>NZ_LMIE01000034.1:176221-193419 GCF_001428625.1 Hydrogenophaga sp. Root209 | reverse complement strand
GTGCCGACGACGCCGGCGTTAAACCCCTATCCCCGATCAGTTCAGGTGGGGGAGTTTGAGGTGGCCATAGACGGGGGAATTTGGGTGGCCATCAGGGGCCAGAGCGATCTGGCGGTTTGGGCCTGCCTGAAGGTTTAGGCATGCGGGTGCGTTGGGCGCCCGCAGGTGTTAACCCTCATCACGACGAAAGTCACAACAGGAGAAAGAGAAATGGCGAAAGCATCAGGCAATGGTCGCGGCAAACGTCGCGCACACCAAGTGAAGTCACGTGCGGAAACGCTCACCAGGGGCGGCCCGGGCAGTGCACAGCTGCGCGCCCAAGAAGCGATCAAGGCGCATCCCAACGACCCGCGGCGGCAGATGACGTATTTTCTGCAGGATCTGGACCTTCAGTCCTTCACCGGCCGCAAACGAGTCGTCGCTGAGAAGACTCGCACGGCGTTCGGACGCACTCTGATGAACATCATTCAGGATCTGCGAAAGCTGAACATGCCTATTCAGCGCATCGACGAGATTGGGCAGCGTCACGCTGTGGTGCTAACTGCGTACTGGGCAAATGATCTGGGTCACAGCAGCTCGACGATTCAAAACAAGTTGTCGGCGATTCGCAAGTTTTGCGAACTCATCGGCAAGATGGAAGCGATCCCGAAGCGCGAAAAGCTCTACGTGGCACTGGAGGCGAAAGGTGTTGAAAAATCCGCCGTGACGCGTGCGCAGGTGACTCACGGCAGCAAGAGCTGGAAGGCGGCCGGGGTGGATGCCCAAGCGATCATCGAAGTGGTCGCCGTCGAAAACCCTCAGGAGGCCCTCCTGTTCGAGCTCGAGCTGCACTTCGGCTTGCGTGTCAAAGAGGCGCTGAGCTTTCGCCCGCGTGAGGCCGAGCGCCGTGATGGCATCGCAATCAAACTGGGCACGAAGGGTGGCGCGGGCCGCTTTGTTCCCTTCATGAAGGATCCTTTGAAGCAAGCCAAACAGCGCGATGTTCTTGAGCGCGCGCGCGCCTGGGCTGACGAGCGCAACAACAAAGGTGAGATGGGGTACGAGCGCATGACGATGGAGGAGGCGCGGACCAAGTACTACCACGTGCTGCGCAAGTACGGCATCAACAAGAAGGTCCTGGGCGTGGCGAGCCACGGCCTGCGCCACCAGTTCGCCGCCGACATGTTCGAGGACATCACTGGCCACCGCCCGCCAGCTGAGGGTGAGGAGACGCCAGCGTGGTTCAAACAGAACCGTGAACTGGTTGACCACGCGTACAAGAAAGTGTCAGAGGCTCTGGGCCACTGGCGCAAGGACATCTCCACGGCCTATCTCAGCTCGGTCTCCATGATGAGCAAGATGCAAAAGCTGCGCATCGAAAAGTTGATCGAGATGTTTCAGAACACGCCCGGCGTCGCCACGGGTTTGCTGATGCTTGGTGTGGAGCGTGCGTGGCTGACCGGGCGTGCCGCATTGGGGATCGACATGCCCCACAGCGAGCGCATCGTTCTTACCGTTAACCTTGAAGAGGGCGTCAAGTTGGACGTGCTCAAAGATGTCCACGCGCTGCTTCAGAAGTTGCTTCCTGGCCGCGTTCTCGTCGCCCCACTCCTGATCGGCGTGCAGCCTGAGGACGGTGTCGAGGTGTTCTTTCGCTGATGTGGGTGGTGGGCAGGTGCAGACCTGCCCCTGCTTGGGAATGCGCTGGGCCCGATTCGCGGTCCCCACTCGAGTTTTCCAGCGAGCTGATTTATCAGGCCACCCGCTCTTCAATGAGCGACAAGGCTTCACGCTTGCCCATTGCAATTTTTTCCAAGATTTCAGGAACACGCGCGGCCCTTGGCGAGGCGCCGCCGGACTCCCACTTCCATATTGACAAGGAAGAGACCCCCAGCAGCTGTCCCATTTGTTCCTGGGTGAAGCCGAGTCGGGCGCGTTGGGCTTTCAGGCGCTCCGCAGTGAACATCACCCTGCGACCTGGTTTTCCCCGAGGTGTATCGGGACTGGGTTTGGCTGTCGGCGAAGGTTTGGCCAAGGAGACAGAGGAGGAAAGCGCTAAGCGCAACTTCTCCAGTTTTTTCAAACTCGACTGAAGCGACTTGACCTCCTTCTTCAAGGCCGAGATGTCGACACGTTGGGTCACGCCGAGCTTGCGCATCGCTGTGATCTCCTCGCGCAGTTCCTTGCGGGCTATGCGGGCAATCTCTTTTTTGAGGGCTTCGGCAAAGGTGGTCATGCCTGCATCGTACGACAGAGCCCGCGCCGCATCCCATACTTGTATGAAAGCCGGCGTGTTTCTGGCCGGCGAGTCGGTATTGATAATGGGTGTTTTCAACACCAATTCGATTGGGCGCCCTGAATTTTCACACTGGTCGCATCAGCAAAGTGTGCCTCTATTGAAAGCTCCAGCTTAGGTCCGAGCGGCAGCGTTGGCCCGGGCCTGCACCTGGGCGCAAGCCTGCATCATTTCATCGAAGGGCAGGGCATCACCCATCATGACCTCGTCTTCCAGCATCTTGGCGTAGTCAGCAGCCAGCGCCATACGAGCGGACCCTCCGGGCACGGGTCCCCCTTGCTCAAGGCGAACCAATGCTCAGCCAAGCAGCGTCTCTTCTCCGATGGCCCTGGCCATCCAGGAAGGCAACGCCGCTCGGGCCGCCGTCAGTGCCTGCCACTCGGTGGGCGGCAGCGTGCGACGCAGGGTGCTCAGCGATTCGCTCACGTGGGAGGGCCCGATCCAGGCCAAGGCGCGCACGGCGGAGCCGGCCGGACCGGGACCAAGCGCCAGCATCCAGCGCGGTGCGTGTTTCACCATGATCTCGGAGCGACCGAGCTTGAGATGGCGGGTGCGTCCCGAGGTCAGGTACACCTCACGAATCGGCACCTGTTGGGTCAGCCCCAGGGCATTGGCCGCGTTGGCTCCGTGAGGCGAGACGATCTCGCCATGTTGGGCGGCCAGGGCCTGGACCACTTTTTCAGGTGAGGGCGCACGCGTTCCGAACCGGCTGGATACAGGCATGACGTACGTGCCCCGCTCCACACGCAACAGCTTGCCCTCTTTGGTGAGGCGAGACAAAGCCTGGTCGACCGCATCGCGGCTTCCCATGTGTAGAAATTCCTTGGGCGACAACACGCCTCCCTCGGGCAGGGACTTTGCGTGAAGCAGGATGAACTCGGGGAGCGTGGCCATGGTCATGCAATTTTGTCAGAAACAGACAGTAGTTTCTGACATTTGTCATGCTGATCGTTGCGCTCCATCCGACGTATGTCCTGCTCACAGTCGAAGCTGGACGCGTTTCGTGGGCCAGGTGCCAAGCACGCTGACGTGGTGTCCGGGACGCCGATTTTGGTTGGCCATGTTTCTCGGCTTTGTCGCCCAACGCTGCAGCGAACGGCGTGGCAGAGGCAACACAAAAACTCCCTTGGATCTCTTGACTCCGGTGCTTTGTTTGAGATTCTGAAAGAGAGGAGCCCGAGTGCGCCTCTTCTCACAACCCAACCAAAGTGATTGACCCATGAAAAATGTTCTTCCCTGCCGCTTCGGCCTGGCCACACTAAGCGTCGCAGCTGTGCTGAGTGCGTGTGGCGCCGGATCGAACGGTTACCCCTCCTCAGAAGACGTCAAGGCGTGGCACACCAAGACGGCCAGCAATGGCTATTTCAAGCTGCAGACCGTTGAGATCACGGACCTGGACTGCACAACCCCATCCAGGAAGGAGATGGAGCAACTGACCCGTGCGGCTGCCTTCATGGGTTCAAAGGCTGAAGAGGCGATCAAAGGGGCTGTCAAATGCAGCTACACAGTCAACGCCTCGTTCAGCGGCGTTGACAAGCCGTTTCTCAAGACCCAAGGTTATGAGGTGAATGGACTCAAGCTCACGCGTCAAGGGTTCATGCGTGTGCCCAAGGGCGACAGCTACGAGTGGCAGGGCAGCACCCGCCGTCTGCCGAAGACGCCGGGATGAACCAATGTCGTTCGAGATTGGATCGAAAAAACTTTGGTGACAGCTGCAAGTTGCCTAGAATTCACATCAAGGCGGCCCGCCGTACTTGCACGCGAGTAGAAACAGGTACTCCACACATCGTCATTGATTTCCCTTTTGGGCCTCGTCGTCGGGGACTTAAACGCGTGCGTCTGACCCGACTCGTCGAGGTTAACCAAAGGCAAATCATGACCTTGAGAGAACTTGCGCACCTTGCGCAGCAGACCCTTCAGACCCATGCGGGCTGCCCTGTCAAACGAAGCCATGTGCACGAACTCCTGGCTGCTGCGTTCGGCCATCGTTCATGGGCAGCGTTTCGGGCTGTTGCGGTCCTGGCCGATGCGGGTGTTGGGGAACGGCCGTCCGGCGCATCGCCCCAGGTGATCGGTCGAGCGGTTCAACTTGGCTACCACCAGCAGGCCGCGGCTGAGATAGCGCGGTCGTTTCTGGTCTTCATCGCTGAGCACCAACTCTCCTCTGTCTCCTGGTCTGCGTTGGGTGCCGCGCTGGCACTTCCGGTTGTTGCTGAGGGCGACGACCAGGACGATGAGAACGATGACTACGAGGAATTCGAGGACGTCAGGTCGGCAGCCCCTGTGCAGCCGACGGGTGCAGCACTTGAGCAGCTCATGCGCTCACCACTGCTGAAGTCCAGCGTGGAGGAGGCGGCCGAGTCTGCCAACCCGCATGCGCACTTTCTCCTGGCCGCGCTCTACCGCTGCCGCACCCCAAATCCCTACCTGTATGAGGAGTCACTCAAGGGCCGGGTGCTCAATGCTGCCGAACGTGGCTGGGTTGAGGACTACCTTCGCCTGGATCCCCAGCACCGAAAATACGAGGCGCATCTGAAAGCGGCAGCGCTCGGTGGCGTACGCGCGGCGGCATTGGAGTACGGGACCCACTTCGAGAGTCGTGATTTCATAGAGCTGGCCGAGCGGCTCACCGGTGACGTTGATGCGTTCATGATGGCGCGGGCAGCTACGACGCCAGAGGCACGTGCATCTTGGCTGCGTGTGGCGGCCGAGCGAGGGGTTCGTTCGGCACTGGAGGAGCTTGCGCACCAAGGCGACGCTTGGGCAGAGGAGCGCTTTGCGGAGCAGGGCGATATCCACTGGCTGCGGATAGCCGCAGAGCGAGCGGTCGAGGGCGGTGATGCAATGCGCGCGTGGACCTGGCAGTATCTGGCGCTCGAGCATCGGGTCGACCTTACCCGTTCGACCATGGCGGCGTACCACGACGGTGGTCAGCAGGATGGGCAGTTCTACGACAGCGACTTCGGTGGGTCGATGTATGTCGACGGTGACGAAGGACTGGTGCTGCCCGCATTGAGACCCGCTGATCACCGAACGGCCAAGGCTGAGGCGAAGCTGATTTTTCGCAAGTTTTCGTAGCTCGGACCTGGTGCCGGCGAATTGGGGGCGATCTATTGGATCGCTCCCAATTTTCAGAAGAGGCTTGGGTGATGGGGGGCTTTCCACCGACGGCCATGTCATGTTGTCAGCAACTCGGACAGCGAGGGCTGTTGAGAATTCTGATGGAGCTTGCTCGAGAGTAGCCTGGCCAGCTGTACTTAGTGTGGTCGGCCTAAAATCTGTCCTAAGGACAGATTTTAGGCCGACCACGTGAACATTGCAAACATACAATATTGCGATCGAATGCCAAGTACAGTAAAATTAACGTCCTTAGGACGTTAATTTTACTGTACTTGCCTACCAGATCAGAATTTTCAGCTGCCGCCGTCGCTCCTGCAGAGGGCATTGCAGACCGATTGGCAACGTGGGAGCGGCCAGTCGTCACCGACTATGAGCTGGGCGTTCTGCTGTGCGCAACGCGTCCGGAGGCGGACGCCACCATCGAGCAGGGCTTGTACAAGGCCATTGTGGACCGTTTGAGTTCCTTTCACCTGATCTCGCCGGCCAAGGAGTTCAAGCCTGGGGCGGTGTTCCAGTTGTTTGGCCGCCCCAAGCCCTCCGCCATGGAGGTCGCGTGTGCGGTGGATCCATTTGCCTGTGTGACCCACCTCAGTGCGATGGAGTTTCACGGTCTCACGGATCGCTTCTCCAAGATCCTTTACCTGACGACCCCCCCAGACAAGGAGTGGAGAGAGCAGGCTCAAGACAGGATGGCCAGGGATCTCGGCCAACACATGGCGGTGCACCGCGCAGCCAGGCTGCCGATGTTGCGGTACTTGGGCTTCGAGCGTGTTGAGGGTGTGCGTGTCGAGCTGATGCGGCGCTCCAGCCGCGGGGCATTCAAGGCTATCAAGTCGCCCTCGATCAGGGTTGCCATGGTCGGCAGGGTGTTTCTGGACATGGTGCGTGAGCCCGACAACTGCGGGGGCATGCAGCACGTGGTGGATGCCTACCGCGAGTACGGCTCACAGTACTTGCTCCTCATCCTGGATGAGATCGATCGCCACGGGAAACCCATCGAGAAGGTGCGAGCTGGCTACCTGCTGGAGGCGGTTTGCAGAATCCAACATCCGCGCATCGACGGCTGGAAGGACTTTGCACAGCGTGGCGGCTCGCGCATGTTGGATCCCCAGGGCGAATACGCCCCGACGTTCTCTGAGACCTGGAAACTGTCGATCAATGTTCCCTCGTTGTTGACTGACGGTCGCGCCGGGGAAAATTCAAGTGGGGAAGACTTGGACGGGGAGGGCACTTGAGGCCGTTGAACGAGGTGGACATGGAGGCCTGGGTGCAGCAGGCTCCCGACAAACCCCAGAGAGGTTTTCGGGAGGCGGTGCACATCATCCTGGAGAGCATCGGGCGCTCCCAGCACCTGCAGGCCAGGATGGTGATGAAGGGTGGCCTGTTGATGGCCATTCGATACGACAGTTCGCGCTACACCCGCGACATCGATTTCTCCACCACCGCGCCCTATGTTGCCGTGGAGGCGCAAGAGCTGATCGCCGATCTGGAGCAGCACCTGGCGGCCGCCGCAGACCGCTTGCCTTATGGGACAGCGTGTCGTGTGCAGTCCAGCAAGATCGAGCCCAGGGGCGAGAACAAGACCCACCAGACACTGGCGCTGAAGATCGGCTACGCGGACATGGGCAGCGAGGGTGCGATGAAACGCCTTCTTGCTCGCAACTCCGCTCAGGTGGTGGAAATCGACTACAGCTACAACGAGGTCGTCTTCGGGGTGGAGGTGCTGCAGCTCGATGGCGGCACCACCATCCAGAGCTACAGCTTGCACAACATCGTCGCCGAGAAGCTGCGTTCCTTGCTGCAGCAGCCGGTGCGAAGGCGCAACCGTCGCCAGGATGTTTACGACGTGTGTCTGTTGCTGGACTCGTCCGACTTGGTCGACGCGTTGGGAGAGCAGGAGTTGGCGAGCATCCACCACATGTTGGTGGACTCCTGTCGCTCAAAGGGGATCGAGCCGGGGCCGCTGTCGATGGACGACGAGGCGGTCGTGCGCATGGCGCGCCAGGGGTATGAGGGGCTGAAGGACGATGTCACGGGCGACCTCCCGGACTTTGAAGAGGCCATGGCCCGGGTGCAGGGGCTGTACCGCTCACTGCCGTGGCAGTAGGAAACCAGGCGAACGATTGCCTGTGGTGTGGTCGGTGGTGTTGAAAACACCGATTATCGAGACGAAGCCGGCAAGGCCGAGATTGGGGTGTTCGACCGATTTCGGCCAGCCGCTCTCGTTCTCAGCTTCATCGCTGTAGGAGCGTTGTGCAGCGAGGCTGTGTGGTAACACTAGGGCAGCCCGCGCAAGTCTCTCGCACCTCGCAGCTTTGTCTGTTTTTGCGAACTGACCCCGTCTGAGATGCCGTCCAAGGTGGTGCTGGAGCACGCTCGGGGCTGTAGATCGACCCGCAGCGGCCGCAAAGGGCGCCTATGCGCCCAACAACTGCATCGCTTTCCTGGTTCGCTCGAAGCCAAGGTAGATGAAGTCTGTCTTGTCAAATCGGCCTTCAGCCCTGGCATTGGATGTCATGGGCTTGGGAACGCCTATTGTGTGAGAATGCCCGCGGACTGCGCATCGCCTATGACCTTGATACTCTCGCACTGTAAAGAAGAATTTAGCGCAACAGCTGGTGTTTTTCCTGAGGGGAGGCCTCGTGCTTATTTTAGTGAGCGACTTGCATCTCGCAGATCATCCCCTTAGGGCGTCGTTCGAGGCCAGCGCGTTCATACGAGAAGTTGCCGCGCAGGTCGATGCGTGTCCCCAGGACGATAACGTTCGCCTCATCTTGTTGGGTGACATCTTCGAGCTTCTGAAGACCCCTTTATGGAACAGCACGAACCTGCGACCTTGGCATAAACACAGCGTCGAGCTAGAGTCCTTTGTGTTGAGGCTCACCGAACAGGTCATCGCCTCCAATGAGCGCTTCTTCAGTGGACTGCGTGACCTCAAGCAAGATAAGTCCCTCCAAGTCGAGCTTTTGCCTGGTAATCACGATGGCCTTCTTGGCGGAGATTCGGGCCGACTAGCGCGCGCCGCGTTGCGCAGAGCACTGAACCTCACCGGTGGAGACGCTGCCTTTCCCACCTCCTATTCAGACGAAGCGCATGGCATATGGGCACAGCATGGCCACGAATTCGACGTGTTCAATAGTCCATCAAAGATCTACCCCCGATTCGTAGCCGGAGACGTTGTCGTTGTAGAGCTCGTTGCCATGCTCCCAACGAGGGTTGCTTGCCGTCTGGGTATTGAGGAGGACGATCGGCGGCTTCGATTCCTGCATGAGCTTGACAACGTACTGCCTCAGACGGGAAAAGGCCTTGTGGCCTGGATGCAGTTTGGTGTGAGCCGCTTGGCTGAGTCGGAGCGGGGCCCTATATTGACGGCCTTGAAGGACGCTTTGGCGGAATGTATTTCCTCGGCCAGAGCCGAGGCGAGGGCACACGGCGATCTTGGTGATGGCCTATCGAATTTCTTGGCTGCCATGGGACGATTTGTGGCTTCCCGAGGCTTGGCTGCCGCGAGTAAGCTCGTAAGGTTTGAGCCCTTGAGCGTTGGTGAGCTCAGTGCGGTTCATGGCAGGGCTCTTGCGATTGCAGGTGCGCAGGCGCTATCCCATCAAGATACATTTCTTTTTGTTGCGGGACATACGCATTCCCCGACTCACTTGGCTATGCCGGTCGGCAACGATCGAGTGATTACCTACATAAACTCCGGCACTTGGCGAAGGGTATACCTCTGTGTGAACCCGGACTCAGGTGGGCGCTCTTTTGCCACCTACAACGAGGAGTCCATGCTGGTGGTCCAGAAGCGTGTCGACAAGCACCCCCCAGCCTATGACTTCAGAAGACAAGTCAGAGGTCTTTGACCGCCACGGTGTTTTCGCCGATGCAGCCATAGGGATGCTAGTCGAACTCATCCGGCTTGAGACTGAGCCTGCCGCATCTCACGCCGCCAAGGAAATCGCTCGCCGCTTTTCGCCGCTCATTCGAAGCTACTGGTACTCCAAACGCTGTGGGGAGTACGACGATTTTTCTCAAGAGGTCCTCACAAGGTTGTTCGTCGCTCTTCCTCATTTGCGTGAAGCTGAGGCTTTCCCGGGGTTGTTCCGCCAAATTGTCGTAAGGGCGGCTGCAGACTACTGGCGGCGGTTTCAACCGCTTGGCGAACACGTACCTGAAGAGGAGATGGAAGAGATAGCGGATCCGGCTGGTGACTTCAGCGAGGAGCTCGTTACCAAGCTCTTCGTTCTGTCGTACTTGGACAAGCTCCCACCGCGCGAGCGTCAAATCTTGTGGATGCTGTACTACGAAGACTTGGATCCCGTAGAAATTGCGAACTTATTGAGCATTTCCCAAGGCGCGGTGCGCACCACAAAGGTGCGAGCACTTACTAGGCTTCGAGAAGCCCTCAGGAAAATGTAACAGGGGAGGGGGGAATGATGCGTCCAGACGATATCTCGCGACCTATTCATCAAGAGCGGCCGAACCGCTCTGCAGAGAGCACCCTGTCTGTGGCGGGGCGGTACCTAGTGAAATTGCGCGAAGCGAAGAGCATGAGTGAGTCAAGGGGCTATTGGCCCATCAAGACCTGGATGACGGAGCGCGCTGAGCGTAAAGCCAACACGATGCGCCAGGAAGCTCACGGCGACTGGGGTGAGTTGTTCATCCGATTTCGACCCATTATCTCTGTTGCATTTGAACGTGGAGTGTGGCTACATGATCCGACAAGTTCGAGAGTCGATTTTGTCAACCGCGTGGTCATGGCGCTAGTGGATGAGGTCGAGCGCGACCTGTCGAATGACTGTTTTGCAAGCCTCCTGTGGACGGCGCTAGAGGTGGCCGTCCAGCCCCACGCGGCGGATATCCAAACGCTGCACTCTAAATTGCACTTTAGAGCAGTTGTGGACTCTTGCGCTCATCAGCGCGCAGTCCAAACGATAGTGCTGCTTGCCTATCTTCGTGGCGAGCACATGGCAACGAATGGGCAGGGCGTACCTCTTTTGACCGATCTTGAGTTTGGCGAGCTTGAGCGAGCATGCCAAGAAATTGAGGGCTGTTTGCTCGCATGGGGCGATGGCTTAGATCATCGTACTGGAATGGCTTTGAGCAATAACGCGCTAGGCAAGGGAAGCTCTGGTGGTGTTGTTCTTGGTTGGATCCAATAAAGGAAGTTGAAATGACTGACACCGTTCGTGAAAAAACTGTCGAAGAACGTCGTAAAGCGGCCAGGGAGTCGCTAGATGCGTTTGCGCGCCAGTCAACTGCGCTAATGGATATTGGAGCCAAGGAAGCTTCAGCGGCTAGCCACGCTTATCTGGAAGCCAAGAAGAGAAGTCTAAGTACGGATGAGGCCGCAAAGATGATGGCCTCTGCTGTTGAGAGCACCAAAACAATGAGACTTGGTGCGTTTGCTTCGGAAATTGAGCCCGAGGACCAAAAAGCCTTTTGGGGAGATATTGTGGCGGGAGTTGTAGTGCCCGCCACAATATTATTTCTCATCTGGATCGTGGCTGCGGTCGCACACTCTGACATTGAGTTTCGCTACGTCGCGATGTGCGCGGCAGCACTGCTTTTATCCGCAGGGTATTTGCGCAGAGTGCTGTCACGCTCAGAGAGTACGAAGCTGGTGGAAGGAGCCCTCAGTTTGTTTAGGGTTAACTCATCCGTAGTTTTGAACTCTGTGGGTGCTCTAGTCGTGGGGGCGGTTGTCCTCGTGGCTGGCGGTGGCTATCTGATTGAGAGTCGCGAATCAAAGAACATTGCCAGCAACTCGCTGCTTTCGGCCGAGTTCAGCAGAGTCGATGCAGCGCTAGCGATGACGCTGGCCGCGAGGTCCACGGACGCAGAGCCACGGCAGGTCGCAGAGTTGGTCCAAAGGGCGACGGGACTGGCTTGGACAATTGAGAGAAGCGATGCCAGCGGTGCAGTTCTCGCCCGCGCCAGCCTGCAGGATCGGCCTGGCACTGTGCTTGTTCGGTACGTAGACACACCACAAGCGTCAGAGCGCATGCTTCAGTCAGAGTTGGAAGTGAACGGAAAACCGGTTGCGGTTGGACACTATTTATATGGTGTGGTCGAAGCACCCGACATAGGAAAACCCGCGAACCTGCGGGAGATGCGCCTGCGCTTAGAAGACAGCGCCGAACTCGCCGTACTTCAACTACCCGCCAACACACTGCCGCCCGCTCCTGGAACTGCGATATTGGCACGTGAGAGCGAGCATGGAGTAGCGGAGTCGATTCTGTATGTCGATGCCGTTCGGAGGTCATTGCTTGTCGCCGGCAAGCAAGGCATGGCTGCGCCCGCCCCCAGTAAGTGATTCTTTTGCGGAAGCGAGTCTCCGCTATGGGTTGCGGCAAGAGAGGGCACATCGGCCGCCAATGTGTCCTTAGTTCAGTTCGGCACGTTGATCGCCGCATCAAACCTGTTCGGCGAAGTACTACGGGTATGTTTGCCGTTCTCAGCGGCGTTCAAGAAATGCACCGACGCCGACTGGCAGCTCCGAGTCGGCCACGGAAATCAACTCGATTTCAATTGCCCGAGCGGTAAAGAATTCCTGAAATGAGAAGTGCGAAAACCGCATCTGCATGCCCGACGTCGATCGAATGGACGAGGGGGTAAGCAGCGAAGATTCCGCAAAGAGCGGGTCAAGGCGCTCGGCCGTGGGAATGTGCTCACGCGCGACGGCTTCGACGGTTACATCGTCAATTTCTGCCTTTAGCCCAAGGCTACCGTTCTCCACGCTGCACATCCGCGCCGCGATGGCAGTCATAACGTCCGTAAGCTTCTGGACGAAGATCGCAAGATTGCTCAGGGCCTTAGGCAGGTCGCGCCCCGGGGCAGAAAAGTCCCTCATGAACTTGCGTTGCGTCCACTCGCTATAGAGGGCTCGTTGGTTGTCGAACAGCTGCATGTCACCGGCCAAAGCAAGGTCAATCGCCATCGCCAACCAAAGCGGGTGACCAGCAACCAAAGGCAGCCGCCGTTGGTCCAAGAGAACCCGCAGCGGATCGAGCGCGCGGCGGTTCGAATCGGTCAGCGAGGCCACCCTGTCAAGCATCTGGTTGCAGGTGGCCGTCGACCAGTCTGTCAGCTCGATGACGGTTGTCTCGATGGCGCGACTGAGCCACACCTGTTGCTCCTGCGGCTGTAGCTCCAGGTAGCGATTGAAGAAGTGCTCCTTGCGCGTGGTGACGATGACGGGAATGCGCAGGCGCCTGAGTTCACCGGCAAGCCTTCGAAAACCGTCTGCCCGCGAATAGATACGGTTCTCATCCAGACCATCAATGATGAGAACCGCCTTGAGGTCGGTGGATTGAACGGCATCGCCAAGACAGGCTCCTCCGACCCGTTGCAGTTCTTTGATGGCAATGCCCGAGGCATCGGCCAAATCCTGCAGGCAGCCGGTATGTTGCAACAGGTGCTCCAGAAGAGCCGTCTGACTGCCACCGCTATAGACGACATGGAGTAGATTCGCTGCTGGAACAAGTAGGCGTGTATATCCCGCAGGAAGCTTGAGATTGCGCATGAGCGTTGTCTTGCCCATTCCATATGCACCGATCACAAGAGAAAATCGACCTTGCGTAGGGATCAACAGTTCTTCGATGAGCTGTGAAGGCGCTATCGGCTGGTCAGCTTCAATTTGACCTTGTGCGGCTCCGACATGCAGGCGCCATCGACGCTTGACTGCGGGGACATCGTCGATGACAACCTCGTCAAACGAAAAGATCTTGCTGCGTTCGCGGTCGACCTGATCGCTCCATCGCCGCAGGGCGTCGATCACTCCGGCGGTGAGATGGCGTTCAAGAGCCTTGACCAAGTCATCGAGAGTCCAAAGGAGTGCCTCAATTGCAACGCCCCCCGAGACAAGCTGCCCAAGCTTGCTTTCCACGCCTTTCGCAAACACTCGATTCCTACCGCTGCGGTTCGACAGAATGATGTAGCGCTTGCACTTGAGGCCCGACTTGCCGAACTTGCGCACCGACTTTGCTACTTGCTCGACGTGTCCGTCTCTGAGCTCGTCAGCCGTGACCTCAAAACCTTTGCACTGGATCACCACGGGGAACACGTCGCCGGGGATCACAAATCCCATGTCGACACCCTTCTTGTCCAAGTCTTTCAGACTGGAGGGGTGTACAAGCTCAGGGAACAGAAGCTTCAACCATGGGTAGACGACGTGCTCGAAGTCTCGTCCGCTTGCAGCTTGTAGTCGGTGTCGAACATCCTGAAATGCCGGGCTCACACGCGCTTCTCCTCGGGCGTGTAGGGTGGCAGTTTCAAGGCTCTCAGCCGATTCATCGCACCGAGTTTGCCATGTAACTGGAAGGCGGAAGAACGCACTCCCTGACCGAACAAAGCGTTTCAGGGATACCGCCGCCTTGCCAGCGTCCGACCAATCTCTTGCCGCAGGACGGAGCCCTCGCGTGCAGAATCTGATTTTCTATCAATGGCTTGCTGATCGTCACCGAGCCATGCAATCAAGTTTTCCCGGAGGACTATGCCCACCATTAAAGAAATGCAGCTACCCAAGCCGGCGAACTGGCAGGACTTTGAGACCATCGTTGTAGATGCCTATTCTCAGAGGTGGAAGAGCACGACCCTGCAGAAAAACGGTAGGTCGGGGCAAAAGCAGCACGGCGTTGATATCTACGGACACGATGACATCGGCCGTCCCATCGGCATCCAGTGCAAGAGATTCCAAGGGGCATTTACCCTGGATGTCATCGAAAAGGAGGTCATTGCCGCCGAGAAATTCAAGGGCCAGCTAGTGACTTTGTTTGTGGCCACGACCGTCGATTACGACGGCCCCTTGCAGGAGAAGGTCCGGCTGCTTTCGGACAAGCGAGTGGCAAGTGGGAAGTTCGCGATTGCGCTCATTTTCTGGGGAGACGTCGTGAGTGGACTATGTCTCAACCCCGCCGTGTTCAAGGCTCACTATCCGCAGGTGACCCTGCCCTTATCGAGTGAAGTGGACAGGGAGCGGCTGGTAGCGGCGCTGGAGGCAGGCTACTACGGTGCGGACTTGTGGAGCTATGTGTGCTTGGTTTTCGGTGAGGTTGGCCAGATGGCCAATGCGGATCCCGATGAGCTGTATGCCACGCTTCCGGCGATCGAACGGCGTGTTCTGCAACTTCTCGCGCCAGCAGATGCGGAGCCCATCATTGAGTCCCTCAGGGAAATTCGCACGGGTTGCGAAGCGCCAAAGAGGCGCAAGAGCGACTGGGATCCTGTCGAAGACCACGCAAAGAGGGTTCAGAGTAAGCGCGCGGCCATCCCACCCTTGAATGCATTGGCCTAAGCGGCAACGATGGTGTCCACCAAGCGATTTAGGTGGACACCATGAATGAATCCAAGAAGAAGGCCCGCCGGCGATACGGCGCCGATCTCAAGCAGCAAATCCTTGCCGAGTGCGCCGAGCCAGGCGCTTCGGTGGCCGGCATTGCCCTGTCGCACGGCATCAACGCCAACGTCGTACACAAGTGGCGACGCCAAGTTAGTAGCGCGCTGCCTGCACTCCAGGCTCCCGCATTCGTTCCGGTGCCGCTGCCGCCCGCGGCGTGCACACCTGCACCAGACATTCACATCGAGCTGCGCCGCGGCGCCATCAGCGTCTCGGTGACCTGGCCCCTGGAGGCAGCCGAGCAGAGCGCCGTGTGGATGCGAGAGCTGCTCAAGTGATCCGGGTCGATGCGCTGTGGCTGGCCACCGAGCCGCTGGACATGCGAGCGGGCACCGAGACGGCGCTGGCTCGCGTGGTATCGGTCTTCGGCGCAGCGCGCCCGCACCACGCCTACCTGTTCACCAACAGAAGAGCCAACCGCATGAAGGTGCTGGTGCACGACGGCATCGGTGTGTGGCTGGCGGCCCGGCGCCTGAACAGCGGCAAATTCGTCTGGCCGCGTGATGCGGCCAGCACCGCTTCGCTCACCCGCGCACAGTTCGATGCGCTGGTGCTGGGCCTGCCCTGGCAGCGCCTGGCTGACGGCGGTGTCATCACCGTGGTCTGACTCTGAAGCGCAGACTGGTGCTTGCCAATTGGGGCATGCGCCAATGGTGCGCGTGTACCAGTGCTGGCACAGTGAATGCCCATGGTGGTCGAGCCTCAATCCCTGCAGAGCCTGAGCGCAGAAGAGCTGCGTGAGCTGACCACGCGCCTCATGACGCAGCTGCGCCACCAGAGNCAGAGCCTGAGCGCAGAAGAGCTGCGTGAGCTGACCACGCGCCTCATGACGCAGCTGCGCCACCAGAGCGCGTTGCTGGACAAACTCACGCACGAGAATGCGCTCTTGAAGCGCATGAAGTTTGCCGCTCAGTCCGAGCGCTTCAACCCCGAGCAGAAGAGCCTGCTTGAAGACGAGATCGAGGCCGACCTGGCGGCCGTGGCCACCGAGATCGATGCGCTGCAAGAAGCGCAGGCGCCCGCCCAGGTTGAAGAGAAGAAGGTTCCCAAGCGCGCGCCGCTGCCAGCCAACCTGCCGCGGCGCGAGATCCGCCACGAGCCCGACTCGACCACCTGTGCCTGCNGTTGAAGAGAAGAAGGTTCCCAAGCGCGCGCCGCTGCCAGCCAACCTGCCGCGGCGCGAGATCCGCCACGAGCCCGACTCGACCACCTGTGCCTGCGGCTGCCAGATGAAGCGCGTCGGCGAGGACGTGGCCGAGAAGCTGGACTACGTGCCTGGCGTGTTCACGGTGGAGCGCCACATCCAATGGGATGGACGCCCCCACCTAGTTCCCTCGTTGTGACAGAGTTCAAACTCCGAAGCGTCTTTGTCGAAAGGAGCACATCATGCAGATCAGGACCATTGGCATTGATTTGGCGAAAAGCGTATTCCAGATACACGGCGTGGATGAGCGAGGCCAAACAGTGCTGAAGAAGCAGATCAAGCGCGCCCAGCTTGCAGAATTTTTTGTAAATCTCCCAGCCTGCCTCATTGGAATGGAGGCTTGCGGAAGCGCTCATCACTGGGGGCGCAAGCTACAAGCCATGGGGCATGACGTTCGATTGATGGCGCCACAATTCGTAAAACCGTATGTAAAGACAAACAAGAATGACGCTGCCGATGCTGAGGCAATCTGCGAAGCAGTGGCCCGTCCGAACATGCGCTTCGTACCCATCAAAACCGTTGAGCAGCAATCGGTTCTGTCTATGCATCGGGTACGACAAAGCTTCGTAGCAGCGCGCACCGCCCAAGCGAACCAGATTCGAGGGCTACTCAGCGAATTTGGAATTGTTGTGCCGCAGGGGATCTCGAAGATTGCACAGTGCGTACCAGACCTCATCGAAGATGCGACGCTAGATCTTCCAGGGCAGTTCCGCACGCTGATTGATGGACTTCTTGAGCATTTGAAGGAGCTGGATCGGCAGGTGACCGAGCTTGAGGGAAAGATCAAGGCATGGCACCGTCAATGCGCGCTGAGTTCGAAGCTCGAAAAAATCCCAGGTATCGGGCCCGTCACGGCAAGCGCGCTGGTGGCATCGATCGGCGACGCCAGGAACTTCAAGGACGGTCGCCAAGTTGCGGCCTGGCTCGGTCTGGTTCCAAGACAACATTCAACCGGCGGAAAGCAAGCGCTTCTTGGCATGAGCAAGCGAGGCGACTCCTACCTTCGAACGCTGCTCATCCACGGAGCGAGATCGGTAATCGCAAGGGCTCGACTGTGCCTGGACACTGATACATGGCTCGGAAAGCTCATCGAGCGCAGAAACCCGAACATTGCGGCAGTCGCGCTCGCGAACAAGAACGCACGCATCGTTTGGGCGTTGCTCGCCAATGATCGAGAGTTCCGCCCGGACTACGCCGTTGCGTAGTCCGGG
>NZ_LMIE01000034.1:0-176186 GCF_001428625.1 Hydrogenophaga sp. Root209 | reverse complement strand
GTTGCGTAGTCCGGGCGGCGAGACGGACACGGGACACGGCCAAGCTTGCAGTAGAAAGGATCCACCACCGATTGCTTAGGCGATCAAAACTTGATGGCATGACAGGTCAGACCGTGGTTGACAGAGCCCTCACTTGCCGCGGCACTTCCGAGTGCGAACATCCGATCGAGGCGTCAACCAGCTACTCCCATCATGGACAGCAGCCTCGAGCTGCGTACAGTCCGAATGTACGGGCGCAATCTTTACCTTCAGGTCGTCAAGCAGAGAAAGCCTTGCATAGGGGGCGTCCATGTACGGGGCAAGTGGGCCTGCGCGAAGTGCGAGACGCTCACCCAAGTCCCCGTCGATCCTCACGTCATCGACAAGGGCATCCCCACCACCGGTCTGCTGGCGCAGGTGCTGGTGGCCAAGTACGCAGACCACTTGCCGCTGTACCGCCAGGAAGCGATCTTCGGCCGCGCTGCAGCACCGCGTGCTGCATGCCGATGAGACGCCGGTGTCCATGCTCAAGCCGGGCAACGGAAAGACGCACCGGGCCTACCTCTGGGCCTATGCCACGGGCGCCTTCGAGAACACCAAGGTGGTCGTCTACGACTTCTGCGAATCACGCTCGGGCGAACATGCCCGGCGCTTCCTGGGTGACTGGAGAGGCAGTCTCACCTGTGACGACTTCAGCGGCTACAAGGCCTTGATCGCCAGTGGCGTGACCGAGGTTGGCTGCCTGGCGCACGCGAGGCGCAAGTTCTTCGATCTGCACGCGGCGAACCAAAGCCAGATCGCCGAGTTCGCGCTGCAGCAGTTCGGTCGTGTCTACGAGATCGAGCGTGAGGTCAAGGAGCTCAGCGCCGATCAGCGCCGGGCCATCCGGCAACAACAAACGAAGCTGCTGCTCGATGCCTTGCACCAGTGGATGCTGCTGCAACGCCAGAAGGTGCCCGAGGGTTCAGCGAGCGCCAAGGCCCTCGACTACAGCCTGCGGCGCTGGGAGGCGTTGACCCGGTTCGCGAGTGACGGGCAACTGCCCGTGGACAACAACTGGATCGAGAACCAGATCCGGCCCATTGCCATTGGCCGAAACAACTGGCTGTTCGCCGGCAGCCTGCGCGCGGGTCAGCGGGCGGCGGCCGTCATGAGCCTGATCCAGTCGGCGCGCATGAACGGGCACGACCCGTATGCCTACCTGCGCGATGTGATGGCACGCCTGCCCATGCAGCGCGCCAGCCAGATCGGCGAGCTGCTGCCACATCGCTGGCAGCCAGTCTGACAAAGCAATCTCAAAAGCACGACCGCGCACTGCGGTCAAGATGGAATGGCCGCGCGCTTACGGTTCAGACAAGGCTGCGCAGATCAAGTTCGTTGCTCGGCCTCAAGGAGAGCAATGTGCTTGAGGTGGGTCTGCATATTGGACACATCTACCACCACCTAGATGACGCACCCTTAAGGTCCGCTCAAACCCAGTTCAAGCAGAGAGTGCTGAGCATCCTTCCTACCTCCAGCGCTTCGGCTGTGCAGAAGATTTTCAAGGATGCGGGGAAGATTAAGTCCGGACATCGCTGGGCAATGAAAATCTACACTTTCCTGAACAAGGAACTGAGATACGGCGACCAGCTGAACTAAAGTTCAGGAATCGCAGACGGGCGGAAATGGCGCTGCAGGATTAGCGGCTTAATCTGCGGCGGTCGAGCAGGAAGGTCGTGGTCAAAAAGCCACCGCCGATCGCCCTTTCAACAAGCGCCTGCCAAAGTAGCAGTTGGTTCAAGTGCAGTGCTTGCGCGATATCTTTTCAGATTAGTCCGTCGTCGGTTGCCTTCGTGGCAAGCTGTGAATTTGCGAGTATCGACGGGCCCGCTCTCAAGTGACAGCGATGAAGCCCATCAGCGATCACCTGGTTTCGAGCGATGCCCCTGTCCGGTGACGCAGGTCCCTCATCTGCAAATCAAGAACGCCATGCGTTCCCCCGCCGTGAAGTGGTCGCAGCACCTCGGCCAGTACCAGGGCGGCAGCGAGCGCACCGACGAACGGCGTCGCCACCGCGCGGGAGGCGAGCTGGGTCATGCCGCACAGGTCGTTGCGCGTCTCGGCGAGCTTGCGGTAGGCCTCATTCAGTTCGACCGCCGGTTGCGCACCTGCGGCCGCGGGCCAGATGGCGGCCGGAGATTGCGGACTCGGGAAGGTGTGGGTGCGGATGTTGCGAAAGTCCCGGTAGCCGCTGCCAAGACCGGCTTCGACCACCGTGGTGAAGTCTGCGGACGCCAGGTCGCGTCGTGCCGCGAGGTTGTCGACGCCGAACAGCGCGGTGGACGGCTCGCCGAGAAGGACGCGATGGTCGGCCGCAAAACGGCGCTCGACCAGGGCGGTGGTGAAGCCGGCCGCCTCCAGCCTGCGTGCCACCACACGGACCTTGGGCTTCCCCAGGTCGTCGGCCCCCAGCAGCAGGCAGGTGCTCAAGTTGGAGGCAGCGACCTTGTCGAAATCCTGGAGCACAAGGTGGGCTCGCCGCGATCCGTAGGGCAGCATGCCCAAGGCCCAGGCGTAGGCTTGGCCGAGATGGCCGAGGCCCACCAGCCACAGCGCGTCCGGCAAATATTGAAGTGCCGGCCCCTGGTGGGCGTCGGCACGCCAGCCCGTCACGGCCAGCGGGTTCCACAGAGACAGCCCCACGGTCCGGTCGCCGGCGGCCGGCAGGTCGGAGCGGATGTGCAGGAAGGCTTCGTTCACGCCCAGCGCCGCGGCCGCGACGCCGGCGAGCGGATTGTCTTGTAGGGCGGCGGGCACAACATCGAAGGCACCCGGCGCCACCCTGCCGCGCCAACCGTCCCAGCGCATGCTGACGCAAAAAGGCGGGAGGCTGGAGCTTGTCCAGGCGCCGAGCACGAGCGTCGGCACGTCGCTGGTCTAGGGCACACCGATGCTGGCGCCCAACTCGCACGCCACCGAGCGCGCGTCGCGCCCTTCGAACAAGGGGATGCGCAGAACCGAGTCCATCTCGCCGCAGACTTCGACCCCGCCGAGGAGGGCCCGCGCGGCCGTGTTGACCGCCGTCAAGAAGCAGGCCTGCCTGGCCAGGCTGTCGGACCAGCCATGGCCCAGCACGATGCGCAGGCGATAGCCGGAGAAAAGTGCCAAAGCGTCCTCCAGTGAGGACACCTCGCCGGCGTCGAGCGCCAGCTTGGCCAGGCGGTGCATGGATTCGGCCTTACGACTGCGGTGCGATCAGCGGACCTCGCACCGCGCATCCCATGCCGGACTGAAGGAAGTTGTCCGCGCGAAGGGCGCTGAGTACTGTCCCGTTCACCGCAACAGCTGCGTTCCGGCGTGGATTCGGCCACGCCAAATGCCAGGTCGGCCGCCGGGCGATCTAGCTGAACTATAGTTCTACCCATCCTTAGATGGGCGCGACGTTGCGAGTTCGAATTTGGCTTCGTTGAGCAATTTTCTCGATGAGATCAATGAGTTAAGAATCTCTTGCGTTGCGTGGTGAAGGCGGGGCAAGTTCATACCTAATTTGAGGATCGACTTGACCACGCCTCCTTGCTATAACTATCACGCGCCAATGGCGCTAGTTGCAGTAGGAGATCCCAGTGAATGCGTCGCCACCTGAGCTTGTCGTCATGGTCGATCCCGACGCAGTTGCGGCTGCCCGGAGGGAGATTGGAGCCAGATTGGCGGGAGGGCGTCTTCTGGGCATTCAACTACGTACGCTAGCACCGAGCACGACATTCGCCCTCGAGCGAATTCGGAGTGCACAGGAGCCGGCGGAGCTTGCAGAGTTGCGCTCAGCCAGAGCCCCGTTCTTCAGCGGCACAGTTCAAGGACGCACACCTGACTCGGCAATGGAGGAGGCCGCTTCCCTCCCGGGCGTAGTTGCAATCTATTGGAAACCGGGTGTTGAGAATCCCCTAGCACCGTGGTCGCCACTCGATGAGGCTCTGGCGCTCGGCTTGCCCGGCGAACGGCCTACCGATTTCACCAAACGCCAGGGCTATGTCGGACCGGCGCCTGATGGCATTGGCGCTCATGTTGCCTGGCAGAAGCCGGGCGGTAGGGGCGAAGGTGTCCACGTCATCGACATCGAGGGAGGTTGGCGTTTCACCCACAGCGACCTGTTGGTGAGTTCCGGTGGTTTGCTGGCAGGCACGCAATACCCCGAAGTCGCATGGCGCGACCATGGGACCGCGGTGCTTGGACAGATCGGCGGCGATGCGGACGCGTATGGGGTATCCGGCATCTCACCCAGTGCCCGGCTTTCTGGCGTCTCCCACGGTTCGCTGGGCTCAGCCCGGGCCATCGCCGCGGCGGCTGAAAAGCTGATGGCGGGCGACGTGTTGCTCCTCGAGATGCATCGACCTGGCCCGCTGCACGGATACCAGATGCGCGCTGACCAGGACGGCTACATCGCAGTGGAGTGGTGGCCGGACGACTTGGTGGAAATTCGTATCGCGGCCGCACGCGGCATCATCGTCGTGGAGGCCGCAGGGAATGGCGGGCAAGACTTCGATGCACCGCTCTACGACAGTCCCCACCCAAGCTTTCCCAAAGGCTGGAAGAACCCTCTCGACGGTTCCGAGGACTCGGGAGCGATCCTGGTGGGCGCAGGTGCTCCGGCTGGCGGCAAGCATGGCCCGCCACGTTCGCGACTCAGCTTCTCGAATTTCGGGGCCCGCGTTGATTGTCAAGGATGGGGGCGTAGTGTCGTAACCTGCGGTTATGGCGACGACTACAAGGACGCGTCAGATCCGTATGACGAGGACTACTGGTACAGCAGCACATTCAGCGGTACGTCGAGCGCGTCCCCCATCGTCGCAGGAGCAATTGCGTGCCTTTCGGGCATCGCCAAAGCCCGCGGTCGTGTGCTGCGGCCCATGGACGTGCGACAAGCGCTGCGCAAGACGGGCAGTTCTCAACAGCCTTCACCATCCGCGCCACTTAATCAACGCATCGGTAACCTGCCCGACCTCAAGGCCCTGATTGCTGAGCTCATGTTGTAGAGGCCGGCGGGCATCCGGCCCAAATAGCTGCCTTCTCAGGTGACCAAAGATTCACCAGCGGCGGCTACGCTTTTAGCCGAGTGCATAGACATTGAGATAGGCATCTTGATGCGGAGCGGGCTCGGCGTGGACCAGACCTCGCGTGCCGGAAGAACGGTTAAAAAATGCGTCATCAATGGAGGGAAGAAAATGCTGAAGACTCTTGTGCGCATCGCGTTTTTGATGTGTTGCCTGGCGCTTTCCACAGCAGTGAGCGCGCAGTCGCTCCGAGTGCATATAGTAGAGAAATGCCCTGTCACTGGACCAGCCAAGCCCCCAGAAACCCCGACGGATATGGCAGTGGCAGCGGGGTTGATCCTGCAGCAGGTGATCTCCAAAGGGGTCGACATTGCTGCTAGCGCATTGACCGCTGCAGCCAAAGACAAGGTCACCACACTCTCGGGGGAGAGCGCAGTAGTCGACTACTACGTGGTGGGCGGGAAAGTGATGCTCGGGTCGAACCCAAAGATGCAATGCATCGTTCTGCTGATGACGGGTACAGGCTCTCCGAGCAACCCTGAGTGGATGAAAAAGTTGGCCTTCAAAGACAACCCCATGGGAATCAGTACGGTTCCCAATTTCTACATGGAAGTGGAGTTGGAACATCTTTCAAACAATGGTCTGAAGGCGACCCCACAGTTCATCTACATTGGGAAATCACTCGCCGAGGGACACAGCTGGTTCCGAAAGCAAGACAAGGACTATGTTGTGGCGGTATCGCTGAACGCCGAGGAGTCAGGTACATCCTTTGGAGCCATGACGTTCGCGTTCAAGAACATTGATACGGGCACGGCATATGCAAGAGTTCCGCCGGATGGCTTGCAAATTGCTCTACCAAGTCGCCCCGACTGGCCGATACCAGCTCGGTTACCCAAGCTCCCTGAAACCGACTTGACCAAGGAAGCTGTCGCGGCACGCAAGACTTCTATAGCCAGCTACGTTGAGGCGAACTCGATTCTCAAGAAGCAAGCAACTGCCGATCCACTCGTCAAAAAGCCTATCGAGACTCACACAAAGTACACGGACGCAGTGAGAACGCTTTGCGAAGAGGTCAAGGCTGCGAACAAGTCGTCGAGCGATCCTAAGAGCGTAAAAGCAGACGCGGGCAAGTTTTCAGATCCTCGGTGCCCGATCCCTTTATGGACGGCCAAGCTGGATGCAGACAAGGCGGCGGTGGACGCCCAGAAGGCTTCGGATCTCGTTTGGGCAACGGCCTTCTTCCAGAAGAATTGTTCTAAAGGTGCTTTGAAAAACGAGGCCAAAGGAGACGTACGAGAGTACGAATCCTGCAAGCTGCCTGGTGACAATGCTGGCACAACCGTAGGTGGCTTCTACGCCGCGGCCACTGTCGTTGAAACCTCCGAGGCGTCTGCCTTCCTAAAGTCGGTGGCATCCGCATTCTCAGAGGACAAAGACAAGCTCAAGACGGCTTTGAATGACAGATTCAATCCGATGCGGCGCGACGAACTGAGTGCTGAGGCGGTGGCTTCGGACCGCGATGCTCGTCAAAAGTATCAACTGGCGTTGTTGAAAGTCTCTCAGATCGATGCGGCTCTGCAGGAGGCGAGCGGAGGAACGCTTTCAAGTCGGAAGCTCATTGAGATGCAGCTGGTACAGGCAAAGATCGATGCCAATGCGGCCGCGAGAACCGCAGGGGCCTCCGCACCGTTCCCCGAGTTGGACTGAAGCGGTCATGAACTCCACAGTGCTCATAGTTCCGATGGCAGCGGCGCTTCTTGCTGTGTCGGGCAAGGCTGTGGCGCACGACCTGGTGGGTCTAGATACCGAGCGGCAGCTGTTAAGCGAAGCTCTTCCCGCGATCCAGGATCCGATGGTTCAGGCCACCCCCATTCCTCCAGCGCTGGCTAGGCAGCTCATACAGGCGCGTGAGAGACAGCAGGCATTCCAGGTTCTGTTTCCTGAGAAGTCGTCAAAACCTTCGTTCATGGCACAGCTGGTTGCGAGAGGCAGTGTCCCTTACTCCGTTTTTCTACCAAGCGAGAAGTGGAAAGTCGGGATCACGCTGAAGGTTTGCTTTCATTCAGGGGGCGGTGAAGCTGCCAAACGGAGAATTGAGCAAATCGCCAGCCAATGGTCGAAGTATGGCTCGATCTACTTTGACTTTGGGAAGGCACCGGGTTTCAACTTTTGTGACTACAACGATGGCGCCCAGATCCGGATCTCGTTTCGCCAGAAGGGGTACTTCTCCCTGATTGGCAACCAGGCGCTGCTGAGTGACCGTAAGAACGCTGTCACCATGGGCCTCCAAGACTTGGATACAGGGCGCTATCCGATTGAAGGAGAAAAGTTCAAGTCGATCGTTATCCATGAGTTTGGCCACGCCATCGGTCTAGCGCACGAGCATCAGCATCCTGCTGTTGATTGCTACCCGCAGTTCAATATCGAAGCCATCATGCGTGAGTACGATTGGAAAGAAGACAAGGTGATCACCAACCTTCGAATGCTTCAAGTGTCACGCGTGACCACTGCTGGCAACTTCTACATGATGGGCTTGGATGCCAAAGATGTCAGCTACGAGTTCTCGAACGATCCAGACATGGATAGTGTGATGCGCTACCACTTGAGAGAGGAGGATTTCAAAAAACCTCCTGGCAGCTGCTACGACCCTACGATGAACTCTGAGCCATCCAAGGGAGATCAAGATGCAATCGCGAGGGCGTATCCGCGGGAGAACGCTACGAAGCGGATCCAAACTCAAAATGCGCTCATCGAGAACATCCTGAAAGCGCATCCGAACCTGACGGCGGTTGAGCGCGCATCGCTACGGGCGTTCAAGCTTTGACCGCGTTGATTTTGATCGCTCGTACACTTGGCAATGGAGTGGAAGATTGCATATCGGCGAAGCGACGGCGGGACCGAGTGTCCGGGGAGTCCTCGTCAGAAAATGGGTCTCTGAAGAGATGTCCCGCTGTCTCGAACGTCGAGAACGCGCTCGTATAGGCTAGGTTCTTGTATAGCGTTTGAAGCGCAATGAAGGACCTTATGCTTTTCTGCACGCTGTCACGCTACCGAGTGGCCAAGCAACGCCAGTCAAGTACGAGTTGGCTTACGATGCCGTCATAATTGCGCTGCGGTCCGCAATAGAACCCATGCGGACGATGAGCTCTACCATGAAGTGGGTCGTGGGCATGACCAATAAGAGCCACACTGAGGGATCTCTGCGTGCCCATTCGTCTTCGCTTCCTTCTTGATACGAACATCCTGATCCCGTTGCAGGACTCGATGGCAGTGCTGCAGCCTAGTCTCACTGACTTTGTTCGACTCTGCAACGCGCATGGGCATCAACTCCTCTACCACCCCGCGTCAGTCGAAGATATCGAGCGGGATAGCAATGTGGACCGCCGTAACCGCACGCTCGCACGGTTGCCTCAATACACCCTTCTGCAAGAGCACAACCCATGCCCATGGAACACACCTGGCACGTCCGCCAATGACGCGTGCGACAACAGGATTCTGTGGGCGCTGGATCAGAACGCGGCTCATGCGCTCGTTACTGAGGACCAGGGACTGCACCGCAAAGCGCGAGCGCGAAACCTGCACGATCGCATCTATTTCATCCAGTCGGCACACGACTGGCTCAAGCGCCTGCATGAGCCCGGGACGATCACACTTCCGAACATTGAGGAAGTGCAGCTGCACACCTTGACCCCGCAGCTCGCAAGCGGCTTCTTTTCTAGTATCCGCAACGACTACGCCGGATTCGACCAATGGTTTCGGCGCATCGCCATGGCCGGCCGCCGCGCCTGGGTCTACCGGGAACCAGGAGACGGCGAGATCCATGCCATCTGCATATTTGACGTGCAGACCGACGAGCAGATCACTGACGACGGCCATAGGCTGGATGGAGCGGCTCTGAAGCTATGCACCTTCAAGGTTGGTGACGCAGTCCGAGGTCGGAAGGTCGGTGAACTGTTTTTGCGCGCGGCATTTCGGTTCGGCACGAACCACCGATGCGAGCACATTTTCTTGCATGCCAACGCGCGCCAACAAGATCATCTGACCAACCTGATCGAAGATTTCGGCTTCCGAGTGGCGGGCGAGTATCAGGGCGATGCCGTGTTTGTCAAGGAGCATCCCGTACAGCCACCCGCGCTGCAAATGAATGCGTTCGAGTACGTCAGGCGCTACTACCCGCACTACATCGGAGGTATGGATGTCCAGAAGTTCATCGTCCCGATCGTGCCGGAGTTTCACAGCATTCTCTTCCCCGACTGCACCAGGCCCGGCCAAGCGCTGCCGGCCGGACATCCACAGCGGCATGTGGGCAACGCCATCAAACTTGCCTATCTCTCCAATTCGCTGAGCAAGCTGCCACAACCCGGAGACGTCGTACTGTTCTACAGAAGTCATGACCAGAAGGCCATCACCACGCTCGGCGTGGTCGAGCGCTACGAGTGGATGGGGCGAGCAGACGAAATTGCGCGGCTTGTAAGCCGTCGCACGGTATACACCGACGCGCAGATCGCGGCGATGACCGGGGACGAGACCAAAGTCATGCTGTTCAGGCTCATCGAGCACTTTGATAATCCTGTGACGTTTCAACAGCTCCTGAGGCCGCTGCGCGTCGTCAGAGGCAATATCCAGTCAATCACACGAATTTCCGATGAGTCTTTTTCCAGAATCCTCGCAGCAGCCGACCGGTAGAGCTGTCCTGCTTTCGATCAAGCCGAAGTATGCGGATCTGATCCTTGCCGGCACGAAGACCGTCGAGCTGCGCCGCAGTTGGCCTTCCAACGATGTTGGCGTGATGGTTATTTATTCGTCTTCCCCTGTTCAGCGCTTAACCGGCATTGCTCTGATTACAGAGATCAAGGAGTGTGACTTCGAGGAGCTTTGGGGAGTGGCGCAAGCCCACGGCGGAGGAGTTAGCTACGACGAGCTGCAGGAATACATCGGCAAGAAGAAACTAGCCTACGGCGTCATGCTGGGAAGGGTGACGCCGGCAGAGGTCTTTGTAGACCCGAAGGAAATATTTCCAAACTTCACGCCGCCCCAAGGCTTCTTGTATCTCAGTCCGCAGGATTTTCCGCGTGTGATGGCTGCGATGTTTCCGTCTGGAGTACCGCTGTGAACATCTTTGTCGCTGGCATCCATGGTGTTGGAAAGACCTATCTGGCAAATCGCTTACCTGCAGGCATCGGGCTGATCCACACGTCGGCAAGCAAATTAATCAGGGAAGAGCGAGCCTTGCATGACTGGAATATCGACAAACGCGTGTCAGACGTTGACGAGAACCAAGTGGCGCTCGCAGCAGCTGTCGCTCGGCACAATGCGAACAAGACCGCGCTTCTGCTCGATGGGCACTTTGTTCTTCTAAGCCAGAGTGATGAGTTTTTGCCCCTCGGGCTGAATGTCTTCAAGTCGTTGAATCTCAGCGCTGTGGTATTGCTCGAGGCCGATCCACAGGAGATCGCAAACCGTGTGAGTAGTCGAGATAGCCTGCAACGTGAGGGGGGGTGGCTTGAGACGTTTCTTGCCAAGGAACGTACTCATGCGGAGTTAGTTTGTCGCGAGCTGCATTTGCCGCTACGCATTCTCGTGTCGCCAAACGACGAAGAGTTTTCGAGTGCGGTCAGATCGGCGTTCTCCGGGTGGAGCAACCCGCCAGCCAGGCTGGGCTGTAGTTGTGAACGTGATATTGGCGTGCCGTAGTCGTTTGTGTTTGAGGACAGGAACACTACGGCGGCAGTAAGGCCGTGCTGACGAAGCTCCATTTTCGTTTCCAAGTAAATCTCCAGCACCACACAGTCTGACAGGAAGTCCCTAGCGCTTGGACTTCTCAATAAATGGAGAAGGGGAAGTACTTGGCATTGATGTTCTGGAAAGTCCCGTCGACCAGAATCTCTTTGAGTGCCTTTTCGAAGAGTTCGCGGAGCTCGGCAGTTTCTTTGCGTACATCGATACCTGTCCACTAGACGCCAGACCCTGCTTGAGGTCGTTAGGGGTGTGCCGAGTTTCTGAGAAAATTCGAACCTAGCAATTCCATCACCCGGGGAAGATATGCACCCAATTCAAATGCAGGCAGGCGACCGAGGAATCGGCATGGGCTATACGGGATTCATCGATAGGTTTGAGGCAATCTGCCACGAACACTTGCAGGAAGGACGCGCCAGAGCATTTGCATTCGTCTTTTATGACATGACCAATGGTGTCGTGCGTCGCGCCCTTAGCGATGCTCATGGCTTCCGGCTGCTCCACGAGAAGACCGGCAAAGACATCACGCTCTTCTATCTGCATGATCGTGCGATCGAGGCTCACTGGCGCAGCTTCAACAAAACTTTCATGGAGGCGCTGGGGGTTGAGGAGCAAGCGACGCCGCCATGCATGGTGTTCTTTCGCGTGCATGGGGAGAACATCGAGGACGTTTCGATCTACCGCATCGATGAGCAGACCACAGATCCGGTTCTTGTCGTCGCCGAGCTGGAGCAGTATGTGGACGATGCCATCAAGCGTCTGAACGCCGAAGGCTACGTTTCCGCGTTGTCCGCGCTAGGCGACCTGATCGCCCGGGTCGGGACTCTGTCCAAGGTGGGCGAATTCCTGCTCAAGCTCAAAGGAGCTGTCTAAATGTCAAATATTCGATCACTTGACATGAAGTTTCTCGACGACTTGTTCGAGATGAACAGCGGCTATGTCCTCGACTTCTCCGACCGCAGCATGACGCGCTTCTTCGCCGAAGAATTGAACGTCGACATTGACGATGAAGCCTACCGGGAACATGGCTCCTCAAAGGCCAGGCGACTTCGGTGCTACTTGAACAAAGTCGACCTGGCCACCTCGGTCAAGACGTTGCGGACCCTGTGGGATTACCGCGAAGGGATTCGGAAGCACCGCGAACGTGAGGAATGGGTGTCAAACGCCGAGGGGCGATTCTTCTCGCTTTTGAATCGCATGCAGGGCAAGCCCGATGCCGTTCCTGCGGGGGAGCCGCTTAAAGCGGCCTTTGACCTGCCGAAGGTTCTCGCATTGAAGCAACGGTTGATTGATCTTTCTGCTATGGAGCCGCATCCACGCGGCTACGCATTCGAGGTATGGATGCGTGATGCGTTCAATTTCTATGGGTTGGAGGCCCGCGAGCCCTTTCGGAACAAGGGTGAGCAGATCGACGGCAGCTTTGTCTTGCAGGGTGAGACCTATCTGCTCGAAGCGAAGTGGGAATCGGCGAAGACCAGCGCTGCCGACCTGCACGCGTTTCACGGGAAGCTAGAGCAGAAGGCAGCGTGGGCGCGAGGGCTGTTCGTTAGCAACAGCGGCTTCACCGAAGATGGCTTGGTCGCCTTCGGACGCGGGAAGCGCGTCGTCTGCATGGATGGTCTCGACCTCTTCGACGCGCTTGATCGCGAACTGCCGCTCAACCTCGCGATCGACCGGAAGGTTCGGCGTGCGGCGGAAACTGGCCTTCCGTTCGAGAGGATTCGCGACCTCTTTTCACGTTGACGTCGCGGCCATACGCTCGCTGGCTTACGGCAGGCGTCCGCTTTCTTTGCGAGCCGATGTCTGCTGTGATCGACCGTGCTCAGCTCTTGACGTATTGAAAACGCATGTTATCGATACAGGGACCCCCAGAGTTTTCTGCACCGTGCAGGGAAGGGGAGACACCCAACTTCGATGCATTCACACGAACAAATTCCCGACCGTGTTTCCTCTCACATCTACGGCCTCCACTGCGACGCCGAGTGCAGCCCAGGGCTGAACCTCAAGCGAGACCCTGAGCGAGACAGCGCCGCAAGACGCTTCGCGCAACTGGGCCTCATGACCATCGAGACCCAGTGGCTTGCCAACTTCGCCAGCGCCTGCACCCGGCGCGCCTACGCCGCCGACGTGCGAGATTTTGCGGCGTTTTCGGGGTTGCAAACCCCGTGCGAGTTGCTGCAGGTCGCGCGCTCCCATGTGCTGGCTTGGCGCCACCACCTGCAGACCCAAGGCCTGTCGCCGAGCACCCAACGCCGCAAGCTCGCAGCCCTGTCCTCGCTGCTGGAGCATCTCGTCGATGAGCAGCTCATCCCCACGAACCCGGCACGCGGCGTGCGCAGGCCGCGCCTGGAAAGCCACGAGGGAAAGACGCCAGCTCTTTCTTTGGAGCAAGCCCAGGCTCTGCTGGAGGCGCCTGATGCGCACACGCTCAAGGGCGTGCGAGACCGTGCGATCTTGGCCGTTATGCTGTTGGGCGGTCTGCGCCGCGCGGAGGTCGTCACTCTTCGCGTGCGGGATTTTGATTGTCAGCGCGCGGGTGTGTCGCACCTGCGAGTGCTCGGCAAGGGTGGCAAGACACGGTTCATTGCCGCCGCACCCCTCATGCGCGATAGGGTGCAGCACTACCTGGCGATGAGGGGCGCGGAGCCTCAAAGCGATGAGCGGCTGTTCGTGCGGATGAAGGCAGTCCGCCGTCACTCCGGTGCCGGGTGCGATGTCAATCCTCAAGGTCGTCATATTGAGGAGGAGGGTGAGTTCTCGAACGAAAGAGGGGGCACGGCGCAACGCACAAGCACGCCCCCAGCCATCAAGCCGCACACCGCGGCGTTCGAGCGCGGCTCGGAGGGTACCCAAAATCTGCAGATCAACGCTTCTCAGCATTCGCGGCGTCAGAGGCAGGCCGGCACTGCACTCAAATCTGCTGGGCTCACTGCTGGCGCTGTTGCCCAGCGCATTGTGCAACCCTACTTGGCGCAGATCGGCGTGGTGGGGGATCGGTTTTCTGCGCATGCGCTGCGGGTCACGGCCGCCACGCTCGCTTTGCGTGAGCGCGCCGACCTCAACGAAGTACGGCATTTCCTGGGGCACGCCTGCATCACAACAACCACCGCCTACGACAGGCGTTGGAGCGATGAGAACCAGCCAGTGAGCCTGTTGCTTCCGTTGGGCTGAGGTCCTCGGCGGCAGGGGGCCTGAGGCAGTGCAGTGTGTGTCGATGCCCATCTCATATTGGTCATCGACATCTGAGCGAGAGGATCTGAAAAAAGAGGATCTTGTGGACTTGACGTGGAGAGATTTCGTGAGAGCTTGGATGAAAGGAGATCACGAAATGACAACCGTAGCGACCAAACCATCCCATTGCGTTGAACCAAAATTCACCACCGAATGCTCGCATAAACGCATATCCAGATGCACGCCCGAGGTCGGTCTCGTGCACCGTATCGACGTCGGTATCCACATGCTCGCCACCGAGCGTCTCATCATCGAGTTGCGCAGCATGGACGCAGGCGAACTGACCACCCTCTATTCTTGGGTGGGTCGGGTTGTCGATCCGGCGTGGGTGCGCACTCTCATTGCAAATCCACAGGAGCTGGAGTGGCGCGATGTCCGGCGCAACCATCTTCGTGGGGGTGAGTCGTACGCCCGTCAACACACACTGTATGTGCATATCTACGCACCTTACGAACCTCGCGCGAGCGACGCGAACACCCATGAGCGTGTTCAGCGTCGCTTCCTCGATTGGTACGTCTCAGGGGTTGCCAGTACTTCACGTCAATCCTGAGCGTGGTGTCCGCAAAAGATTGAGCGCGACCATTTTCCAAGTTAAACAGCTGCGTTTTGCTAATAACGGTTAGGCACCCGTGGTTCTTAAATGCCAATTTTTTCCAGGCCGCGCCGCCCGTGCCGGACAACCGAATCTTTAAACGCGAGCGTCTAGGAGTGGTTGGCGCACCGTCGTCGAGCTGCACACATAGGCCGATGAGATTGCCGAACTTTACGAACTTGACGTAAAAATCGAAGTGACCGAAAATGTTTTCACGCGCTGCAACGAGGCAGCTCGTGAACCGGAGAGCACACATGCTGACTTGGGACGAACCCACGAAATCTGGCCACCCTGCGAGGTCCAGCGTCTTTGCCTGTTACCAAATCATTCGCCGCAATGGGGCCGTCGTATCGTTTGAGCCCTCAAAAATCGCCTTAGCCATGATGAAGGTGTTCCTGGCGGTGCGTGCCACCAGCGAGTTTGCGCAGCGCACCTGTAGTCGGTGGCTTGACGATGTGTGGAACGCGCTCATTCCACCCAAGCGCAGTGCACCTGGGATTGCGAGAGCAACTGCGTGCGATCGGCCGCTCTCTGCGGCCTCGCACCAACGCCAGGCCAAGCAGCCTGGGTTCTTCGGCAGCAGCAAGCCCGACATGCGCAATGCACCCTGAACGGGTGCTCAAGACTCGATCGCCATGAACACATTGACTTCTCCTTTTTCTGTTGCCCTTGACTCTCTCACCCCACGTCGCTCCAGTACGGTCGACCCCTACGCCAGTGAGGCGCAGACGACTGTGTTGTTGCGCCGTGGTGCCGAGTACCGGCGCCAACGCATCAAAGCCTCGGACATGATCACGACTGAAGAAGCGGCTGAGCTAAGCGGGACGACCCGTGTGACGATCAACGCCTGGATCAAGAGTGGCCGCTGCATTGGAGTGACGCATCTGCGTCGTGGCTTCAAGATCCCGAAATGGCAGTTTGAGCCCTACGTGTTCCCCGTGATTCAGGCGCTGTCTGAAGCCCTGGGCACCACAGATGGGTGGCAAATGCTGTCGTTTCTGGAAACGCCGCACGAGGCACTTGACGGACTGGCGCCACGCATCGCCCTGGAGCAGGGCGTCCCTGGCCGGCACATCGTTGACCTGGCAACAGCAGAAGGGCATTGAGCTTGACTGCCCATGAAATTCAAAGATATCCAACCACTCGTTATAGAACTGCCTGCACCCCGCGTTTTTCATCGCGTCCAGTTGATTCGGCCCCGCGCCCACAGCGTTCGAATGAATGGCTTGTCGCTACCGCCGGTTGGCTTGATGCAGGGGCGCTTTTGTCTGTCCAGTGAGCCGGTGGCCTATCTGGCGGATAGCCCGCAGACGGCACTGTACGAATCGCTGCTCAGGCGCGAAACGGTGAGCAGAACCCTCTCGGAACTGCGCCGCAGATGCCTGGTCGAGTTCGTCACATCAGGGCCTCTGCGTTTGGCCGACGTGCGAGGCCTGGCCGAGCACTACCCTGTGCTGCAGGCGCTTCGTGTATCTCAAACACAGGAACTGGCCGCTGAATGCCGAGCCATGGCGCTGGATGGCGTGGTGTACGCTTCTGCGCAGCATCCCCAGCACGCCTGTCTCGCGCTGTTCACTTCCGGCATCGTCCGGCTCAGCAAGCGCAGCTCCCGGCGACTCGTCAAGCCGGGGACCAATCGGCTGCTGCAGGTGTTGCAAACCGCGTTATGGAGCTCGGGCGTGCCGTTGGACGAGCGTTGATCGTTGTCGGGAGGTGGTGAGCGGCTGCGCGCATGAGGCTGGGAGCATGGCGATGCTTGAACGCCTGCTCACAGCGTCCTCTTCTTGACACGCGACGGTTTCATACGCTGTACAGCGTATTTGGCATTTAGAGCGTATCATCTGCTCAGGCGCATCAATACGCTGTACAGCACTTCATCCACGGAGGTTGCGCCATGCTTCTGGAACGCCACGTCACCGAAAAGCTCCTCGATCACTTCCGCACAGCACTCAGTGAACGATTCCCGGTTCAGAGTATGGAGGTCGAGCACGAACCCAGGCTGCGCGACGGGCGCCGCGGTGACCTTGGTCTGGCGATCACCATCGACGGCGAGCAGAACCATGTCCTGGTTGAATTCAAGCGACACGCCTTTCCGCGGGATATCGAAGTGGCGCGAAGGCAACTCGCTGACCTCGCTGGCGCTGACCCGCGCATCAACCAGGTCATGGTCTGGGCGGAATCGCTCAGCGAAGGGGCCCGCAAATCGCTGGAGTCCGCCGGTATCGGCTACTTCGACGGCAGCGGCAGCCTCTCCATTCGGTTGGGCGCGCGCCAACTGCTCATCGACCGCCCCCCCCTGAAGCCCAGTTGGCGGGACGTAGGCTCTCTTTTCACTCCTGAACGCGAAAAAGTGCTGCACGCCCTGCTGCTGCACTGGGACGCCTGGCGCACAGGCTCCGACCTCGCGCAGGCGTCAGGTGCCAGCCCAAATACGGTCTCTGTGCTCATGCGCGAGTTGGAGAAGCGCGGCATGGTCCAGAGCGAAGGAAACGGGCGCAGTGTGCGCCGCCAGCTAACGGATCCAGAGGTCCTTCTGGACACATGGGCAAGGGACTGGGAGAGCAGAAAGGTCAGCAAGCCCCGCTGGTTCGCCTTCACCCAGAACCCGGCCTCCCTTGGGGAGACGCTGGCCAAACGTATGGGAGAAGGACATCACAATGACTGGGCCTTCACTGGACAGTACGCTGCGAACAGCATTGCGCAACTTCTCACCGCCGTCAGCGGCTATGACTTGATCGTGCCGCTAGGGGCGACCTCGGCTATTGCCGAGCATCTGGGACTCAAGCGCGCCGACAGAGGCTTTAACGTCACTCTCCACGAGTGCGAAGATTTCGCTCTGCAGCATCGCCTCCACCTGGCTGATCGATCGGGATGGTTTGCCAGCCCGGTTGTCCAATACTTGGAACTGGCAAACGCAGGCGGGCGCAGCGGGGAACTGGCAGGCCAAGTGAAGAAGCAACTTCTCGCTGGAGGTACACGCGATGTCTGACTCCAAGCCAGAAAGCGCGTCGGGCTATTCACTTGAAGTCACCGAGGCTTGTGAACAGGCGCTGGTCACCGTACTCGGGTGCATGGGCAGCCTGAAGGACACGGTACGGTTGGTCGGTGGACTGGTGCCCAGGTATCTCACCCCGGAGAGCCCGCCCGAGGTACCAGCGCACGCGGGCACCTCTGACCTTGATCTGGTGATCGACCTCGCCGTGATCGCCGCCGGCGAGGACTACACCCCCATCTCGACCCGCCTCAAAGAACGTGGGTTTTCGAAGATGAAAAGGGAGCAGGGCGGTGTGTCCTCATGGCAGTGGGAGGCCAAGACAGAGCGGGGCGTGCCGGTGCGCGTGGAGTTTCTGTGCGATGCGACTGGCGACGAACCTGCGCGGCTTCGCTCGCTGGGTGCGGAATCGATTTCGGCGATGGCCATCCCTCACATGTCGATTGCGCAAACCCTCTTTGAAACCAAAGAGGTGAAAGCGCAACTGCTGGACTGCAAGGGCATTGCCGTGGAGCGCATTCACTACGCCAACCAGCTGGCATTTGTTGTGCTCAAGGCCATCGCGTTCGACCAGCGCGGCGCGAACAAGGACGTGGGGGATCTCATCCACGTTTTGCAGTACGGCAGCGACTTGGAGGAGGGCGCTCGCGCGTTCGCGGCGCAGTTCAAACAAGGTGCCCACCGTGCTGCGCTGGAGAGCGCGTTGGACTGCCTTCGACGCAGCTTCTGCGCCCGCGGTGACACGGAGGGCCATTTCATGAAGGGCTCGGTCGCGTACGGCCGATTTCACAAGCCCGACAACGTCGACGAACGCCTGCAGTTGCAACTTCAGGCCAGTGCTCTGGTGGATATGTATGTACAGCTGGTCCAGGCGGAAATTGAAAAGGGCTGAGTCCGCGACGGCCCGCAAACGAAGCTTGGTACACGGCGAGGCTGGCCGCAGACTGCTCGAAAAGAGAAAGAGGGCACGATAGCCCCCTTTGCACGAGATCAGCGCCGATTACAGAGCGGCGTCCTTGACCTTCTTGAAGAAGCGAGCCTTGACCTTGACCGATGCGGGCTTGGCGGCAAACATGCGCTCGACCTTGGTGAATGGGTCAATTCCCTTGCGGGCCTTCTTGGCAGGCACGTGGGTGGCAGCGACTTTGAAGACGCCTGGCCAAGTGAACTCGCCCGCGCCCTTCTTGGACAAAGACGCGAGGATGGCCGCCTCCAGTGAGCCGAGCACGGCCTTGACCGTTTTGGGCTCGGCACCGGAGGCTTGCACCAGGTGGGCGACCAGCGTGGTCTTGTTGAAAGTTTCCTTGATCGGCTTGAGCACGCTCACCTGTTTGGTGACGGTCTTCTTCGCGGCTGCCTTGGGGGCTGCCTTCTTTGCAGTGGCCATTCTTTTGTGACTCCACGGTTGGGTAAATAGGACGCTGCGCCATTCGCGCAGTACGTGGAGTTTATGGCGGCAGGAGAGGCGCCTTTTTCTCGCATGGCATGAGTTGCTCAATCCATGTGCTGGTCTCGACACCGCAGCCGGTCTGTTGAGCGCCACAAGTGCGGCCTCTCAGTGGAACGTTGGTCGGCGGCTGTAGACGTTTTGCCGAACGATTGATAACATGTAGATGTTTTTCCAGTTTCAAAGATGTTCTGGCGATTGCAACGTCCTGCTGGTCGCTCCAACACACAAAACCCATGCCGCATCCCACTCCTCGCCTGTACTTGGGTTACGAGTCGTTAATCCGACGTTTCGGTTTGCGCGTGCCGCCTCTGCAGCGGATTTTTGTGGCGACCGAGCAGACGCTGGAAAGGCATACCTTCACCCCAGACGGCAGTGAGCGCATCGAGTTGCCTTTGAGGCGCCTGAGCGATCCCGAGGCGTATACGGGCCAACTCACCTTTGCGCTCAAGCGAGAGCACTTGAACCTGACGGTGCTGGGGGCGCTCTTTGAACATCAAGAGGCTCGTGACGGCGTACAGGAATGGCTGCATGCCATGCCCAGCTCGCGTTACTCTCGAATGGCTGGCCACCTCGTGGAATGGCTCTCTGAGCACAAGTTGGACTACGACATGCCCGCCGGCAACCCGCGAATTTTCTTGCTCGACCCGGTGCACCATGTTTGCGGGCCCAAGGTGCTGGACGCCAAGTTCGGCATCATCAACAACGTGCTTGGTGGTCGCGCTTACAGCCCGCTCGTTCGTCGAACGCCTCGACTTACTGCCTTGCTGGAGGAGGGACTTGCTGAGAAGGTGAAAACCGCCATGAGCAGCATCGAACCCGAGATGCTGGCCCGCGCGGTGGACTACCTCTACCTGTCCGAGACTCGCTCGACCTACAACATCGAAAACGAAATCCCCGACAGCCATCGCGCGGGCCGGTTTCGCAAGCTGCTGGAATCCGCCGGCGAACCCGGCCCACTCACGGAAGAGCAACTGTGTGCCTGGCAGAACCAGATCGTCAGCGACCACGCAGCGGAGTACCAGTACCGCCCCAAGCAGAACTGGTTGTCCCGTCCAGGGCGTATGCGCAACATCGCAGACTTCATTCCACCGCCCGTCGCACTGGTCGACCCCATGATGGATGACGTTGCCGCACTGGCAACAGCCGCGTCCGCCGGCGAGCTCGATCCTGTTGTCGCGGCCACTTGCGCCTCGTTCGGTCTGGTGTTTGTGCACCCCTTCTTTGACGGCAACGGGCGACTGCACCGGTTCTTGCTCCACCACGTGCTTCGCCAGGCTGGCTTCACCCCCGGGGGAGTCGTGCTGCCTTTGTCGGCCCGCATGCTGAGCCAGCTTGAGCGCTACTCGAAGCTGTTGAAGAGCTATTCACGCCCACGCACGGATCTGCTGGAATACATGCTGGACGGCGATAGCGCAACGATCCTGGTCAAGTCACCACAGCCGCGGTGGCTGTACGCTTACTTCGACGCAACCGACCTGTGCGAATTCATCCTGGAATGCTGCAAGCTGTGCGTTGAAGAGGATCTGCTGTCCGAGGTGATCTACCTGCGCGCTCACGACAACACGGTCAAGGACTTGGAAGCCTGGCTGGACATGCGCCAGTCCCAGCTGAATACCCTCATCGATGTCATCGTTCAGGGCAACGGCACGCTGTCCAAACGCAAGCGCAAACTGGCGGAAGGCCTGACCGATGAGCAACTTGCCAGGGTGGAGTCCGTCGTAGGCGAGCACTTTGCGGCATACATCGACGCCCGCGTCTGAGTAGATGTTTTTCCGTGGATGCGGACGTTGGTAGACAAATTTCCGCAGTCAAAGACGTTTTTTCAAGCGGTTGGTTTTGGAATGAACGTTTCGGCCACCGCTCGTGCTTCCGGGCTTGGCCCGTCCGAACCAAGGAATTTGCCGTATGACCTCTTGGTCGGCACGGTAAGGTCACGGCCCTGGTGTGCGTTTTCTGGTTATCTACCCAGCATGCTGCGCCTATGCACGACCCTGCACCTCGGCCGACATGCCGCGCCAGGGAACGTCGCTTACTTTGGTAGAGGAGAGCAACACTAGACTAGCTTCTTCGGCGGCGTTCATATGGCGCGCGCCAGCGGGTGCTCACTGCCGGCCTGGATAGCGGCGCTCCAGGACAGTAGACTATCTTCATGATCGGGCGCTGCCAGCGCCGTGACCAACGTCGACTTGCCTTCGGTGAACGTGCTCGCCTTGTCGATCGCGACGGTGTCGACACTGTGCGCGACCTCCAGAGTTTCGGCATCCTTGATCAGGATGCCTTGGCGAACGGCCACCCCGGTGCCGGCCATGCTGCCTGTGGACGTCGCAAGGTCCACGGCCCACGGCCCACGGCACGCGGACACGCGATCAACAGCACCACCGGAACAAGGACGGCACTCACGCGGTCAACGCTACGCTGTAGCGGGGCTTTCTCGGCCTGCGCCGACTCGACCATACGAACGATGCGCGAGAGCGTGGACTCCGCGCCCACCGCAGTGGTTTCCACCCGCAGCAGTACCCGGGCATTGAAGGCGCCGCCGGTGACCTTGTCGCCCGCGTGCTTGGCCACCGGCAGACTCTCGCCTGTGATCAGCGATTCGTCCACCCGGCTGGAGCCGATGGTGACTACACCGTCGACCGGAATACGCTCTCCCGGGCGCACCACCACGATGCCCCCGATCTTTACCTGCGAAATCGCAATATCCACGTTGCCATAAGGCATACGTGCGCGTGCCACCTTGGGCTTGAGGGTGTTGAGCGCCGCGATGACGGCGGTGGCATGGCGCTTGGCGCGCGACTTGAGCCATTTGCCCAGCAGAACCAGTGTGACGATCACCGCTGCGGCTTCGAAGTACGGGTGCGGCGTGCCGTGCTCCGCGTGCTTGAACAGCAGATAGACGCTCAGGCCGTATCCGGCGCTGGTACCCTGGGCCACCAACAGGTCCATGTTGCCGGCACCTGCTCGCACGGCATTCCAGCCCGCGCGGTAGAGGCGCGCGTCCAGCCAGTACTGCACCGGTGTGGACAGTGCCAGCCTTCCAGTCTGTTCGGTGGCGAACCGACCATCGTGCTGCGCCGCCGCACACTTTATTGGTCGGGGACCGTCTTCCGGCCAGCTTCCTTGATTTGCATCAAGACGGCTTGAGCCCACATGTTTAGCCTTGAATTGTTTCCACAGTTCGTCTTACCAAGATGCACATTCACCGCCGCTCGATGCGCCATGCCACCAGGATCATCCTGGCGGTGTGGCTGTTTGCATTGGGCGCCGGGGTGGCCAATGCCTGCCTCTTGAGCGAGCCTGACCACGGCGGTCACGATTCTTCAACGGTGTCACCACACCATGAATCGGTTGCACAAGGCCATCACCGCGCACAAAGCGACCCTGTTGATGCGGGATGCTTGAGGTTCTGTGATGAAGCACCGCTGGCCATCACCAAGGTCGATCAGCCCCTCGCCGACGGCAGTTCGGGTTGGGTGGGCGTGCTTTCGCGGACTGGGGCGCCAACCATGGCCACACCCACCGCAGTTCAGCTGCGGGTACACGCCACCAGACCCCCGCACATGGCTTCGCCCATCGCTGCGCGACCCCATCGTTTGACCTTGTAGACCGCTTCGCAGCCCATTGCGAAGAGCGCTCTTGCTGTCTGGGTCACCCAGATGGCGTCCCATCTCCTGTCTGGCATCCCCTTTGTTGCCGCCTGCGGCGGCTCCCCCATTCCTTCAAGAACACCATCATGAAAACCATCCACACCCTCCTCACGCTTTCGACCGCCGTCTTGCTGACCGCTTGCGCGAACCCCAACGCCCCGGCAGCGGGTCCCATGTCGGCGGCCAATGCAGATCAACACGCTGCGCATCTAGCAGCTGTGGCACCGTCTGGGGCGCCGTCAGCCATGCACGACCACATGAAAGACATGCAGGCCATGCGCGACAAGATGATGAATGCCAAGACGCCAGCAGAGCGCCAGGCCTTGATGGCCGAGCACATGAAAACCATGCACGAAGGCATGGCCATGATGAAAGGCATGAAGGGGATGGGCAGCATGCACGGCAAGGCGGGCATGCCGGGAATGGCGGGCATGAAGGACATGCCCATGGACATGTCCAAGCACCATCAGATGATGGAGATGCGCATGGACCTGATGCAGACCATGATGGAAATGATGATGCAGCGCATGCCGGATGGAACCATGCCGCCCGCCGGCAAGTGAAGGAGATCACGATGAACATCATCGATCTCGATGTGCAGGGCATGACCTGCGGTGCCTGCGTCCAGCGCGTCACGACGGCCCTGGCTCCAATCGACGGTGTGCAAGACGTCGCAGTGGATCTGCGAGCTGGCCGTGTGAGGGTCACAGCTGAGGCGAACGTGGCGCCATCGCAGCTGATTTCTGCATTGGCGGCAAGGCGCTACGAAAGCGAGGTGGTCACAAATGGCGCCCCGTCGGGTCAGGCAACCGACAGTCCGCCACCGCCAGCTGCGCCCAAGGGCGGTTGCTGCTGCAGTTGACCCCACCACGGGCTTGGCAAAGCCAGCCTGAAGATTGGAGCCATGCCATGGAGTCACATCGTCATCACGAACACCGTCACGCTGGAGGCCCGGGTGCGCCGGCCTCTCTACCTGTGACATCTCCGCTGGAGGGCACGGGCTACACCTGTCCGATGCATCCGGAGATCCGACAGGACCAGCCGGGCAACTGTCCCAAGTGCGGCATGTCGCTGGAGCCGGTCATGCCGGCGCTGGACGAGGCCGAGAACCCCGAGTTGCTCGATTTCCAGCGCCGCTTCTGGTGGACCCTGCCGCTCACGGTGGTGGTGGCCGTGTTGGCGATGTTCGGCCACAGCTTCGGCTGGTTCGAGATGGCGACCCAGAGCTGGATCGAACTCGTGCTCACCGTGCCCATCGTGCTGTGGGCCGGCTGGCCGTTTTTTGTGCGGGGCGCACAGTCGGTGCTGAACCGCAGCCCCAACATGTGGATCCTCATCAGCCTGGGCACGGGTTCGGCGTTTGTCTACAGCGTGGTGGCCACGGTGGCGCCCCAGGTGTTTCCCGATTCGTTCGTTTCGATGGGGCGCGTGTCGGTGTACTTCGAGGCGGCGGCGGTGATCATCTCGCTCACCTTGCTGGGCCAGCTGCTGGAACTCAAGGCGCGTGCGCAAACCTCGGCGGCCATTCGCTCGCTGCTGGGGCTGGCGCCCAAGACCGCGCGGCGCATCCAGCCCGACGGGCAGGAGGAAGACGTGCCGTTGGCCCATGTGCATGTAGGCGATAAATCTCGACCTCTTCATTGCTTCTCCTTGCGCCCCTTCGGGCTTGCCGGAAAGCAACCGTGCCTCTAGTTTTGAAAAGTCCGGAATTCGGGGGAGACGTCAGAATTAAAGGAAGAGGGCGAGTAGCCCAATAAAAGCGCACGAACTGGACCAAAGCTACTGACAACGGGCGTTCAGCAGTCGGGTTGCGACGTCAAACGCAACAAGGTCCTCTTCAGTACGCGCTGCGAGATGGGCACCTTCCAGCATGGCCAGGGTCGCGGGCGCCTCGTATGCCGGATCAAGGATTGCCGATATGGACCCGTCCCTTTGGCCGAGTTCGAACGTCGCAGTGATCCATTGCAGGATCATTGCGCGGACGGCGCTGACTTTGGCGATGACCACTTCAGACAAGCTTTCCCGGCTGGTTGAAAAGGCAACGCACAGACAAACGGTGCGGCCATCATCCAGGGCTGCTCGGTACAGGGCAATCAGGGCCTTGAGGCGTGCACCGGCGGTGGCGTGGGTTGCTTCGATCTCGGCCAGGCGATGCTGCAGGTTGGTCTGATATCGCTCGATCAATGCTTCGGAAAGATTGGCCTTGGTCGGAAAATGGTGGTGGATCGACGCTTTTCGAATGCCGATCGCCTCTGCCATATCGCCATAGCTGAAGCCGTCGAAACCCCGTGACCGGGCTGCGTGTTCAGCAAAATCCATCAGGGCGACTCTGGTGTCTCTGTTCGTTGTCATTTCACCTTTCTATGTGTCCTAGGTTTGCCAGCGCCAGCTCCGATGCTTCCAGCGCCCCCTCAAGGTATCCTCCGAATTTAGGCGCCACCTCGGTCCCGGCAAGGATCAAATCGCCATCCCAAAGTCCATTGAGAACGCGGGGCAAACCGTATTGCGAGTTGACATGTGGCGCCTGTGCGTCCAGTTCGGTCGCTGTCAAGCGGTCATAAGCCCAGTCCTTGAGACACAGAATACTTGGTGTGGCGGCTTCTGGTCCGAACAGACGGATCAACTGGGCCTGTATCTGTCGGCGCAGGGCCTGTTGGTCGGATCGCGCCCTGGGCGGCACGCCGATGAACCCGAAAAGGGCATAAGGCCCGCCTGAGGCCGGGCTGGCATCATGGATTTCGACCACCGGACCATGACGACTCATGGCATCACCGGAAAGGCCAGCCTCAAGCCAAAAAGGCCGATCATAGACAGCCACGGCCTTGGCATGGCCTGCCATCCAGGTTGCGATTCCCTCCAGCTCTGTCAACGCAGCGATTGGCAGCGTCGGCGTAAAGAACATTCTTACGGCCATGCGCGGGGGCAGGGCCAGAACCACCCGCCGTGCCTGGATGCTCACGCCATCCTCAGACGTTGCGATGATCCCCGGTGCTGCCCGGGTTAGCATACGGATCGTTGTCGAAACACGGCGTCGTTGCGCCGGAACCTCATTCTCAAGGGCCGCGATCAAGGCGCCCAACCCCCCCTCCAGCCGCCAGGCCCCCTGCATTGAGGCATACCCTCGTCCACGATGAACACGGCCCTGCTCATTCTCGAAGATCACATCGCCCTGACAGAACTGATCGAACCGGGACAGCCCTAAGCGTTCGGTGAGCGCTGCGATCCTGGGTTGTCCTGGCCAAAACCACGTGGGACCCAGATCAAAATGAGCGGCACCCTCGCGCACGGTCAGGATGCGACCGCCCAAGCGGTCACGCGCCTCGACCAAAAGGAAATCGCGGCCTTGTGCAGCAAGCTTTGCAGCCAAGGCCAGCCCGGACAGGCCACCACCGATGATCAGGGTATCGGTCAGCATCGCTCAAGACACCTCGCCAGCGAAGGACAACCGATTCGTCTTTGTTGGCCACACAGTCGTCACGATAGACACCCGCGGGTCGGTAGCGGTGGTGCTGTAAGCTCTGCCGGGGAATCTGCCGTAGCCATGGCTAAGCAGCGGGTGCTTTGGCAAATGGCAGGTGTCCTGTCTTCATCCAGATTTTCGCGCCATCGCCCGTCGCCATCGCGGACAAGCTTTGGCCTTCGGGCAGGCGCAGCCAAGTGTGCTTTCCCAGTATCTCGCCTTCCACGGTGAGAGCGCCGTTTATCACCAGCAGCTCTATCCCGCCGGACACCTCAGACTTCAGAGTTGCGCCCGCCTCAAGCCTGCTGTAACTGACGGTCTCACGATGGTCCTCATATAGCATTGCGCTGGCAATGCCATCCACCGGGGTGCCCAGTTCGGCTTCCATGTCCTTGCGAAACTGTGTGCGATCCGCCATGTCGAATTGCCATAATTTCACAAAGATCGTGCATCCCTCGTCAGAGCCTGGCGTATGGGACGTCGTTGGGGGGTTGCGCACATAGGTGCCGACAGGAAAATCACCGTGCTCGTCTTGAAACACTCCATCGAGCACGATGAACTCCTCGCCCCCCGTATGGGTATGTGCCGAGAACTTGCTGTCCGGCGCATACCGCACGATGGTCGTGGCGCGGGCAACTTCGCCCCCAATTCGGTCCAGCATGCGCCGCTCTACCCCCTTCATGGGCGAGGGTCGCCATTCCAACTCGCGCGAATGCACCACAACACGCTTGGAAAAATCTGCGTTGATCTCCATGAAACCCACTCCTTTGACCCCTACAACCCGGAGATCGCGCATTAACCGGCAATCGAAGGACGGGCTGCAACCTTTGCACGCCAAGCATGGAGATTGACCAGGGACTCGGGGATTTCAACCTTGGCGAAATCCGCAAACGCCAGACCCGCAAAGGCAGTGATGTCAGCGATAGAGAAGTTGTCGCCTGCGAGAAACTCATTTTCCGACAGAACGCTATCCAGATAGGCCATGGTAGCGCTAGCAACTTCCCTCTGCTTGTTGCCCCATTCGGCGCATTGCCAGGTCTCCAGATCCGGACCAAGGCCGGGAGTAGCGTGATGGAAATAGGCGCCGACCGCGTTCATCAAACCGTTTTCTGCCCGCAGATTCATCATCGTGATGCGGGCACGCTCCTTTGGGGTTGCGCCGGTTAGGGAAGGACCATCGAAAACGCCATCGATATATTCAGTGATGGCGTTGCACTGGGCGATACAGGTGCCGTCGTCAAGCTCCAGCAGGGGCACGGTAGCATCCGGATTTTTCGCTTTGAAAGCATCGCAGCGGTGCTCGCCGCTCATCACATCCACTGGGACGAATTCAACCTTGTCCGTTGCATCCTTTTCTGCCAGAGCGATGCGGACTCGCAGTGGGTTTGGAAAGCCTTTGATGTCGTAGATTTTCATTGAGTGTTCTATTGACGATTTTTGTAACGCGTCATTGTACTACCTATCAGTAGGTTGTCAATTCTTATGTGCGGCTTTACAAACAGGCCCCAGGACCAAGCGAAATTCGCTGCTTCAGCTGAGCTGAACCGTTCGCGACATTCACATGATCGGCAGGATCAGCGCGACCCAGCGACGTCAAGTGGAACACCTTCTGCGCTGTTCGGCTCTACGACTGTGACTCGCTTTCAGGTAGTGTCATGGCGCGATCTTCTTGTCTCCACCTTGTTGTGGTGGTTGCGGCCGACAGTCATGCCGTATCTCCGCCATGGAGAAGAACGCCGGGCGCCAATGAAGACTACCGCTGATTGGAGTAGTTCGCGTAGGACGTAGTCGTGGCTGGCCAGTCCGAGAAAACGCCAATCACACCCGCCTCGCGGACGAGCACGTCGAGCACACGCATCATGTCGCCTTAGGTCTTGATGGCCGAATCGAACGTCTGGTAATACAGGCCGTTGTCGCCATCGGCCAGCAGACCCGAGCGCTCCAGGGTCCAGGCAATGATGTCCAGACCGGCCGAGCGGGCGTTTCGCGCGTACTGCGAGGGCGCGATCCACTCTGAAGTGTCGGTGCTCAGCAGGGCGAAGATCGGCGGCGCCATGATGTTGATGCCCTGGCTCTTGTACTTCACGAGTTCGGCCTGGCTGGGCAGATCGGCCACGGTGTTGGCGTCGTCCGGATACACCGCCTGACGCCCAAAGGCGCGTTCAACATCAAGTCCGGCTTTGCCGGGGGGACGTGTATGCACAGGGCCACCACTGCGTCGGTCAGGTCATCAATCGAGATTCCCATTTCAGACTTGAACCACTGCGCTGACCCGTTCAGCACACCAAAGATCAAATGGCGCGCAACCGGAACCTCGACTTGCAAGCAGCCAGTCAACGAGAGCTCTTGGAGCACGGACGTCCATGTCGCTTCGTATTCACCTTGCAGCTTCGCGATGACTTTGTGCTGCATAGCATTGAGGTAGCGCGACTCGTAGAGCACCACATGCATGAAGTCGCTGTTTGGTCCCAGAATCGTTTCGAAATGCGATCGGATCAATTGCCGCAGCGTGGTCACAGCGTCATGCTCGGCAAGTAGCACGATCATCTGGCGCGCCATCGCGCTGCGCATGCCTTCCTGAATCACTTCATGCAATAGCGCATCCTTGCTTTTGAAGTGACAAAACAGTGATCCGGAATGCATGCCGACGGCGCAGGCGATGTCGCGCGTGCTCGTGCCGTTGAAGCCGTAGCGTCGAAACAGTTTGGCCGCGGCCTTGACGACATCTTGGCGGCGATTGCCTTCATTTCGCTCCTGCGGCGTCTTGCGTGGGCGGCCTCGCGGCCGCTTGGCTGCTTCGAAAGTGGGGAGGGAGCGCACGGCACACATCATCCGAAAACGAGTAGCGAGGCCTGCCAATGATGTCGGGTCGAAAGCTCAGACGACCCCGAAAACGGCGGACGGAGGCCTCGACCGTATTGCGAACATCGGTCTCGGTCTGGGTGGTCGGTACCGGGGATGACGGCCATCGGCTCAGTATGACTTAGGCAAGCCCAATACATGTTCGCCGATGTAGTTGAGCAGCATCTCGTTGTTGATGGGCGCGATTTCCAGCAGGCGCACCATGGGCCACAACGTGATGATGTCGTAGTCGCGGTCGAATCCGTAGCCGCCGTGGGTTTGCAGCGCGGCCTCTACGGCGGCCACCGCCGCTTGCGAGCCCAGCAGCTTGGCCATGTTGGCGTGGGCACCAGCATCCTCGCCGGCGTCGAAGCGCTCGGCGGCGTTGTAGGTCATCAGCCGCGCTGCCTCGATCTGCGCCTTGGCCTGCGCCATACGGTGCTGCAGTGCCTGGTAGGAGCCAATTGGCTTGCCGAAGGGCTTACGCTCCTTCGAATAGGCTACCGCCTTGGCCAGCGCATAGTCGCCCAAGCCGATTGCGGCTCCAGCGGCCAGCAGGCGCTCCGAGTTCAGGCCTTCGAACATCAGCTTGGCGCCCTTGCCGGCTTCGCCGATCAGTGCGTCGGCGGGCAGCTTGACGTTGTCAAAGAACACCATGTACTGGCGCTCGGCGGTTTCGACCTGGATGTTGAGTTGCGTCAGCTGGATTCCGGGCGTTTTCATGTCAAGCACGAACAGCGAGATGCCGTCGGTGCGATGCTTCACCTCGCCTGCCTTGGTGGTGCGTGCGATCACCAGCATGTAGTCGGCATCGCGCGCGCCAGAAATGAAGACCTTTTGGCCATTGAGCACCCAGCCATCGCCGTCCGGTGTGGCCAGTGTGGTCATGGCAAAGCTGTTGGTGCCGGCATTGGGCTCGGTGATGGCAAAACACAACTTCTTCTCGCCGGTGCAAGTCGGCGTGACGTATTTCCTGATCTGCTCGGGTGTGCCGTGGCGCATGATCGGTACCCGGCCCAGCCCTGTGACGACCAGGAACAGCGTGGGCACGCCGGCCAAAGCCAGCGCTTCATTGAGCGCGGTGATCTCCAGTACGCCGCCTCCGGAGCCGCCATACTCTTCCGGGACGGACAGGCCGAGCAGGCCGAACTCGCCGAGCTTTTGCCACAGCTCGTCGGGGAAGCGATCTTCCTTGATGCACTGGAGGATGTAGCTGCGCGGGTACAGGGTGGTGACGCCGCGGGTGGCTTCCTGCACATCGCGGATACGCGCGCTCAAGGCGGTGGAAGCCGTGTTGGCTATCGCGGTAGTGGCCGAGGTGTTCATGGTGTATTTCTCTGTCTTGGATTGGGGGCAGGGGCGAAAGTTGTCAAAGTGCCAAGTCGGCTGGGATCGGGACTGGAAAATCGAGCAGCATCTGCGCAAAGGCTTTGCCCTGCGAGTCCATGCGAACCGAAGCGATGCCGCCGCCGCCCAGGGCTTCGTGCATCAGAAAGTTCAGCGCGTGCGTGCCGGGCAGGTCAAAGCGCTGCACGCTGCCCTTGACGAGGTGGGCGAACCAGGCCGCCACGGCCTGCTCGGTCAGGGCGGCGCGGATGAAAGGCAGGTAGCCGGGTTGACGCGCCAGGACGCCGATGTTGGCGGCGTCGCCCTTGTCGCCGCTGCGGCCCCAGGCCAGCTTCACCAGCGGCACTATGCGCGTGCCGCGCGCATAGGCGTCGGCGGCAGGCAGCGGGCCGCCGACCTGGGGCAGGGTCGCCGGATCAAACGCCTGGCCGTGCCATGGCGGTGCCGCCACGGTCTTGTCGCCCATGTCGATGCTCGCGGCCAGCTGGGTCTTGGGGATCAGGCAGGAAAACAGCCGAACCACCGGTTGCACCTTGGGTCGACCACCGGTGAAGCCCGTGATGGCCGGGGCCGACATCAGGGCCATCGGCGCCACTTCGCGCGAAAACAGTTCGAGTGCGTCCTTGACCGGGTGGCGCACGCCGACCTTGAGCATCACTTCGCGCGCATCGGGCCGAGCGTGGGGGCCGTAGGTGTCTTCAGCGCCGATGGCCTCGACACAAGTTTCGGTGAAGTCGGGCCAACCGCGCTGTGCATAGTGTCGCCGCATGCGCGCCAGCATTGCGGCGCCGACGCGCTGCCCCTTGGCGCCGGCATTGATGCCGCCGATCATGAACAAGCTCATGGCCCGAAAGCCGTCGGCGTAGGTGACGCTGACTTTGGCCTGATCGGTCGGCGGGAGGCCGCGCGCGCCCTTGACCTCGACGCGGTCGGGGCCGATCTGCGTCAGCGTGACGCTGGTGAAGTCGCACACCACATCGGGCAGGATGTAGGCGCGCGGGTCGCCGATTTCATAGAGCATCTGCTCGCCCACCGTGGAGTGGCAGACCAGCCCGCCAGTGCCTTCGGGCTTGGTGATGACGAAGCTGCCGTCGGCGCGGCACTCGGCGATGGGAAAGCCCATGTCGTCCCAGCCCGGCACCGAATCCCAGTCAGTGTAGTTGCCGCCGGTGGCCTGCGTGCCGCACTCGATCAGGTGACCAGCCAGGCTGCCCTGCGCGAGCAGATCGTGGTCGGCGGCGGTCCAGCCAAAGGCATGGATAAGCGGCGCCAGTGTGACCGCGCTGTCGACGCAGCGGCCAGTGACCACGACGTCGGCGCCGGCATCGAGCGCCGCGGCGATCGGGAAGGCGCCCAGATAGGCGTTGGCGCTCATGACTTTTTGTGGAAAGGGGCTGCCCGCGAACATCTCTTGGATGTTGGCCGAGCGCAGGGCCTCAACCTGGGGCATCAGGTCGTCGCCCAGCACGGCGGCGATGTTCAGATCGACACCTTCGGCCTGGGCTGCAGCCACCAGCGCAGCGCGACAGGCAGACGGGTTGACACCGCCCGCGTTGGCAATGACCTTGATGCCGCGCGACTTCAGTTCCTTCATCAGGGGCTGGAGGGTGGTCACGAAATCCGGTGCATAGCCCTGTGCCGGGTCTTTGGCCTTGGCGCGGCTGAGCAGCGACATGGTGATTTCGGCCAAGTAGTCGAACACCAGGACGTCGATGTTGCCGCGCTGCACCAGTTGGGCGGCGGCGAACTCGGAGTCGCCCCAGAAGCCCGAGGCGCTGCCAATACGAAGGGTTATTTTTTTCATGGATGTCTCCGGGTTATTCGGGGGAGCGGGGTCAGCGCGGGGTGGATGCAATACTGCGCGGCCAGAACACGCGCCAGATACCCTTGGCGGTGGCGCAAACTGTGCCATTGGCATCCAGGAACTCCCCTTCGGCAAATGCCGTCGTGCGGCTGATGCGCACCACCTTGCCGCGTGCTTCGAAGCTATCGCCCACGGCGGCATTGAGGAAGGTGATGTCGAGGTTGATCGTGAACTGGCGAAGCTCGAAGGGATCAATGTCGGACGCCTCGGGCATGGCCAGCAGCGAGGAGATGATGGCCCAGCCAAGCGCACCGTCGAACATATAGGAGATGACGCCGCCATTGAGCACGGTGTCCGAACCGCCGCCGCCGCGTTGGGTGGGAAGGGCCTTAGGAAGTCGTACAACAGCTCGGCCTACAGCTGTTTCTTCAACTTCAAGCCCTTGCGCCTTCAGAAAAGGGCTATCGTTCCAGCCTTGCTTGCAAGCTGCGATGCGGTCAAGGTTGGGGGCGTTGGTATTCATATTGAGCTCCTGTGGGTTGTCTAAAAAGCGTATGGGGTTCAAAGCATCGCGAGTTGCTCGATGCGTTGCACATGGGCCGCCAACGAACGGCGCGCCAGTGGCCAGAGCGCTGCGGGGGTGTCGTCATAGGCCAGAGTTAGCCAGTCGTCCAAGCCGCCTTGCGGGACGGCGCGCATGGCCGCTAGCACCCTGGCCTCGCGCCGCAGGCGGTGCGCCTTTAGCTGCGCAATGGACTGCGCCGCCCAGCCAATGACGTGACCGTGCGCCGGCAGGATGAACTCGATACCGTCCTTCTCGCAGATCTGCGCCAGGCGGTCCAGCGAATCGAGATAGGCGCTCATGTCGCCATCGGGCGGGTCGATGATGGTGGTACTTCCGCTGAGGATGTGGTCGCCCGAAAACAGCAGACCGTCTTCTTCGAGGATGAGGCAGAGGTGGTTGGCTGCGTACCCTGGTGTATGGACCACGCGCAGGGTGCTTTTGTGCTCGCCATCGTGCAGCATCAGGCGCTCGCCGTCGGCCAGAGCTCGGTCGGGGGCGAAGACAGCCGTGGAGCGGGCAGTGGCGGCGCAAGCCAGGCCCAGCACCGGCGGAGTATGGCCTGCCAGGCGGGCGCAGGCCTGGGCCAGCGGCTGCGCGGCGGGGGAGTGGTCCGGGTGCGAGTGGGTGCAGACGATGGCCGTGATCTGGCCTGCCGTGAAAGCGAGCAGGCGCTCGATATGGTCGTTCAGCAAGGGGCCCGGATCAATGACGATGTAGCCGCTGGACGCGTCTCCAAGGATGTAGCTGTTGGTGCCGGGGCCGGTCATGATGCTGGCGTTGGGGGCGGTGAGACGATGCAGGTGCCGCAACAAGGGCACCGGCCGCTCGTGTTGCCAGTCCAGCGGGTGCTCGAGCTGGCCGTCCGGGCAGACCAGCGCGAGTTCGCCGTACGGCGCTTCATGCTCCATGAAACGCTGAAGTTGACCGCTGACCAGACCACCCCGAGGGCAGGAGTTCCACAGTGGCACGTCTTCGGTACAGGCCGCCAGGGCCTGCTCGGCTTGCTCGAAATCCGCCAACCAGTGCAGGGTGCGGATGGTTGGAAAGATCATGAAAAAGTTGCCGGCTTGGTGTTTCGTCAGCGCATCCTCGGGCCTGACCCAGACGGGCTCGAACTGTTCCATTTCGTCGGCCACCGGCTCCTGCTGGTCGGGCATCAGCGCAACGAAGAAGGCGGTGTTGAAACGCTTGGGCACGCTGCGATCGGTGGTCCAGCAGGCCAGCATGCGCGCCCGATCGAGCGTTAGTGACCAGCCCTGGCTTTGCAGTTGCGGGTACAGCGCTTCACTGCGGTCCAGCGCTTGAAGGTGGGTGCGGGTGATCGGCTTGTCATCGGCCTGCACCGCCAGCAGGATGCCCAATTCCTCGAAGGTTTCCCTCAGTGCAGCCAGTGCTGCCGTGCGGTAGCGTCCGCCCGCGTTGGGGGCGCGTGCCAGTGTATGCGCCTGGTGGTCGTCAGCGTCCACTCGCCCGCCGGGGAAAACATAGGCGCCAGGCAAGAAGCTGGCTTTTGGCGAGCGCCGGGTCATCAACACTTCGACGCCAAGCGCACCATCACGCAGCAGCAGCAGGGTGGCGGCCGGGTGCGCGGTGACCGGCTCTCTGTGGGGGTGGAGCTGCAATGTGGGGCGGACCATGGGCAGTGTCTGTTGAGCGAGGATGTGGGTTTGGGCTTCAGGCGCTGGCAGAGTGGGTGCGCAGCAAGGCGTCGAGCGTGCTTTCCAGGTGTGCGAGGGAATTGCATTCGCGCGCGATGTGGCAATAAGGGGCGTAGCGCTTCATCTCCGAATCGCCCAGGCCCCAGAACGACACCGGCTCGGGGTTGAGCCAGATGACCCGGCGCGCGCGCTGGTAGAGCAGTTGCATGACTTGAGCCTGGGCTTGACCGCGGTTGTTGCGCGCGTCGCCGAGAATCAGCACGGTGGTGCGGCGATCGATGTCCTCGAGCAACTGCGCCTCGATGTCGAGCAGCGTCTGCCCATAGTCGGTGCCACTGCCGCCCACCGCCTGCATCACTTTGTCGACCGCCTGTTCGACCGGCAGCGACTCAAAGGTGTCGCTCACCTCGACCAGGTGGTTGGTGAAAGCGAAGCTGCGCAGGTCGCTCACCTGCTCACCCAGACTGTGCAGGAACAGCAACAAAAAACGCGCGTACTGGCGCACCGAGCCGCTGACGTCGCAGATCGCCACCACGCGTGGCCGGTCCACCACTTTGGAGCGCCAGAAGGTCTCGAACATTACGCCATCGTAGGCAGCGTTTTTGCGCAGGGTCTTGCGAAAGTCGAGCTGGCCGCGCACCCGCTTCTTCTTGCGCCGCGAGTGGCGATCGGCCAGTCGCTTGGCGATTTTGCTGACGATGACGTGCATGCGCGCGAAATCACGCTTTTCGATGTTGGAGAGCTTTTGCGATTGCAGGAAGTCGTCGTGCAACTGGCGCGTCGGTGCCGTGCCGTAGAGCGCGAGTTTGCGTTCGACAAAATTGCGCACCTCCTCGAACAATTTCTTGCGCATCCGTTCGAGGTCTTTGGCACGCTCGGGCGCCAGCGTCTGGCGTTTGGCGTCAGAGATTTCGCGGTCCAGCAGCTCCAGCCCCATGGCCTGCTGGATCTTTTGGGTGTAGTAGCCCTTTTGGGTGAAAAACCAGATGTCGGTCAGGCCCACCTCGCGCGCGGCTTCCTGCATGCGCTTTGCCAGTGCCGCAGAGTCACCCGACAGCAACAACTGCGACAAGGCCTGGCCACCGCTGCCCTGACAGCCGCCCGGCCCACCGGAACCGGTTGCGGTCTGTTTGTTTTGGGCTGGGTCCGGCAGGTCTTGCGCGGCCATGGCGTCTGAAGCGGGGTTGGCGTTGGGGTCGGTGTCGGGCCTGAAGGAGGGCTTGGCCGGACTGCCTTGCGCGGCCATGTTTTCGAAGGAATTGAAACGGAAGAAGCGGTCAAAGGCCTCGTCGTACAGGGCGCGATCCGGGGTGGTTTTCGCCAGTGTCGTGCCCAGTGCGCTTTTCAGGAGGGTGCGGTCGCTCCAGCCGACCAGCGCCACGGCGCGCGCCGCATCGACCTGGGCGTTGAGGCTGATCTCGAGGTCGCTGCCGCGCAGCGCCTTGAAGAAATCCTCAAGCGTGGCTTGCACGGGGAATCTCCGCATCCTTGCGCGCTTGTTGCAGCAGGGCCGGCAGTTGCTCGCTGGCCGAGGCGATGTCCTGCTCGAACTTGAGGAAGACACTGAGCGTGCCCTTCACCATGTCCAGGCTCAAGTGTTCGGCGTGCAGCAGCAGCAGCGTTTTGGCCCAGTCGATGGTCTCGCTGACCGAGGGCTGCTTTTTCAGGCCCATCTGCCGCACCGCCTGAATGAAAGCGACCAGTTCGCGGTTCAGTGTTTCCGACAGGCCTGGCACGCGGCGCTCCAGAATGCGCCGCTCCAGCTTCGCCTCGGGGAATGGAATGTGCAAGTGCAGGCAGCGGCGCTTGAGCGCGTCGCTCATCTCGCGCGTGTTGTTGCTGGTGAGAAAAACGATGGGCTTTACCTTGGCCTTGATGGTGCCGAGTTCGGGCACCGAGACCTGAAAGTCGGACAGCACTTCGAGCAGGAAAGCCTCGAACTCGGGGTCGGACTTGTCAACCTCGTCCACCAACAGCACGCAGCCGCGCTCCTGGTGCAAGGCCTGATAGAGCGGGCGCGGCTCAAGAAAGTGCTCGGAAAAGAACAGATCGTCGTGCGCATGCAGCCGCTCGATGGAGGCCGCGAGTCCCACCGCGCCTTGCATCATCTCCCCCAGTTTGTCCTTGAGGAGTTGCGTATAGAGCAATTGCTTGCCGTATTTCCACTCGTACAAGGCCTTGGATTCGTCCAGGCCTTCGTAACACTGCATGCGGATCAGGGGCACGTCGAGAATCTCGGCCATGCCCTTGGCCAGTTCGGTCTTGCCGACGCCGGCCGGGCCTTCGACAAGGATCGGCTTTTCCAGATTGAATCCCAGATAGACCGAGGTGGCGATTTCGCGGCTGGCAATGTAGTCGACCGCAGCCAGCCGCTGCGCCAGGCCATCGATGGAGTCAAAGTGGGGTTGGTGTAGTGTTTTCACGGGGTTCCTTGGAGAGCAGCATTTTTTCGCCGGTTTGAAGTTGTCGGGATTCGGCGATGCCGCGGGCTATGCCCTGCACCAGGCGCAGATCGCGCGCCAGGTTGAGCAGGGTCGGTTCACGGTCGTCCAGGGCCGCGGCAAAGGATTCACAGGTGCCTTGCCAGCGATCAAGCAGGCGGCGCGCGCCCAGATTGAATGCCGCCAACGCCTCGTTGGGTCCGTGCTGGTCCAGGTGCTGGGCGGCATGACGTGCAACGGGCGAGAGGGCATCGAGTTCGAGTTGCAAGCCACCCAGGTCCCGGGTCAATGCAGGGGTCCGGGCGGAGCTTTGGAACCAGCGCGCCAATGTATCCAGCTCGGCTTGCATGGCGCCGAGCATGGGGCCCAGCAGCAGGGCGTCTTCGATCGCGCGCAGCGGCCGAGCGATGGTGTCGAAAGCCTGTCCAGGCTCGCCAAGGCGCTGGCTTTCCGGCACCCGGCAGCCGACAAGTTGCATGCCGCAATGGCCGAGCGGCGCCAGTCCGCGCACTTTGTCGTCCAGTTGGCGGGTCAGGCCCGGTGTGTTGACCTCAACGACGAAAGCATCGAAGCGCCTGCGCCCCTCGTGTTCGCCGCTCACGGCCAGCACGATGACGGCATCGGCTGCCGGGCCGTTGCTGACAAAGGCCTTGTGGCCGTCAAGGAGCCAGTCGCTGCCGTCCTGAATCGCCCGGCAGCTCAGGTGTTTGGGGTGTGCGCCGGTGCCGGGCTCGGAGATCGCGAGTGCCAGTAATGTGTCGCCAAGCGCCATGGATCGCAGCAGCGCACGATGCCGGTCGCTGCGCAGATTCGGCGCCAGCACGAAGCGTCCCAGCATCTGCTGCATCATCCACGCCATGCCCAGACCCAGGCTGGCGGATTCCCGGGCGACGATGCCGGCCACAGCGCTGACCTGCACGGCGTCCGTGACGGGCGCCCCGCCGTCGCTGTCGAAGCCCACACCGAGCAGGCCGCTGGCGCCGAGATGACGCCACCAGGCACGGGGGAAGCCGTGCGCGCAGTCAGGCGCTGGCGCGCCCGACAAGGCCAGGCGCATGGCCTCGGGCAGCGCCGAAGGCGGCATGTGCTGTGTGGGTGAGGCGGCGGACTTCATCCAGGGCTTCCGGCGTAAAACCCGAGCTGGCGCGCCGCCAGGTCGCGCATCACCTCTTCGGCGCCGCCACCGATGGCGTTGACCTTGACTTCGCGGTAAATGCGCTCCACCTTGACGCCGCGCATGAAACCGGCGCCGCCGTGCAGTTGCACCGCCTCGCTGGCGCAATAGGCCATGGTCTGGGTGGCCTGGTTCTTCAGCAGGCAGATTTCGCCCACCGGCGTATCGCCCTGTTCGACGCGCCAGGCGAGCAATTCCAGCATGGCCTGGGTCGCCTCGACGCGCATGGCCATGTCGGCGAGTTTGTGGCGGGTGACCTGCTGGTCGATCAGGCGGCCGCCGAACATCTCGCGCTCACGCGACCAGGCCAGCGCCTCGTCCAGGCAGACGCGGGCAAAGCCGTTGGCGCCGGCGGCGAGAAAGATGCGCTCGCGGTTGAAATTCTTCATGATGGCCTTGAAGCCCTGGTTTTCCACCCCCACCAGGTTCTCCACTGGCACGCGGCAATGGTCGAAATACAGGGCGGCGGTGTCGGAGCACCACCAGCCCATTTTTCTCAAAGGCGTTTGCGTAAAGCCGGGCGTGCCTTTCTCGATCAGCAGCAGCGACACGCCGCCTGGCCCCGGCCCGCCAGTGCGCACCGCCACGGTGTAGAAGTCGGCGCGCATGCCGGAGGTGATGAACGTTTTCGAGCCGTTGACGACATAGTGATCACCATCCCTGCGCGCCGTGGTCTTGAGGTTGGCCACGTCCGAGCCGCCGGAGGGTTCGGTGATGCCGAGTGCGCTGATCTTCTCGCCCCGCAGCACCGGCGGCAAGACGCGCTGCTTCAGCGCCTCGCTGCCCACGTTGACGATGGGCGGGCAGCCGATGGTGTGCGACAGCAGACTCGCCAGGACACCACCAGCACCGCAACGCGCCAGTTCCTGCGCGGCGATGATGGTCATGAACAGGTCGCCGTCGTTGCCGCCGAAGGCTTCAGGAAAACCCAGGCCCAGCAGGCCGATTTCGGCCGCCTTGCGGTACAACGCGACAGGAAAGGACTCGGCTTCGTCCCAGGCATCCACGTGCGGACTGATTTCTCTGGCGACGAAGCGGCGCATCGCGTCGCGGAACGCCAGATGCTCGGGCGTATAGAAGGGACTCTTGGCAGGCAGGGTTTCGGCAGGCATGCGTTTTACTCTCCGTGGATGTGGCGTGTGTCGCGCGTGCCGAGCGGTGCGCGCCTCAATCAGGCTGCTCGACCAGTGACACCAACAATGCGCGCGTGGCAACCTGGTCGCCAGCGCGCACAGCTACCTGGTCCACCACGCCATCGCGACGGGCCAGCAGTTGATGCTCCATCTTCATGGCTTCGAGCACCGCCAGGCGTTGCCCCTTGGTGACCGTGTCGCCATGTTGGACGTCAACGGCCAGCACCCGTCCATTCATGGGTGCGAGCACGCGTGACTCCGTACTGCCTGCCGCCGCGGCCGGGGGGTCATAGGTCAGGTCTTCAAAGCTGGCACTCAGGTCGCCCAGCTCCAAGTGCAACACGCCGCCGGCAAACACCGCAGCCGCGTGCTGCTGCACGCCATCGGCGATCAGGTGCAGGCACTCGCCTTCGCGCCCGCTGAGGGTGATGTGGTGCAGCGCCGCGCCCACTTCGAGCGTGTAGCTGTGGGTGCCAGTGACCGTGATGTGCACGGCATGGCGGTGTTCGCCCTCGCCGATCAGCATCGGCCAGCGTGCCGGTCCGCTGGAGCGCCAGGGCGCGGCTGCGACCGGCGTGGCGCTGGCTTCAAACCACAGCGTGCCGGCCAGCGCCAGCGCCAGCGAGTCGGGCTGGGGCCGCACCAGCGCCGCAGCGCCGAAGTGCTGGGCGATAAAGGCAGTGGTCGTTTCGCCAGCGGCGAAGGCCGGGTGGCTGGCCACGGCTTCGAGGAAGGCACGGTTGTGGGGCAGGCCGAGCAGGCGGGTGCGTTGCAGCGCACCGATCAGGCGCCGTCGGGCTTCGTCGCGGGTCGCGCCGTGCACAATGATTTTGGCGATCATGGGGTCGTAGTGCGGGCTGACGGTCTGGCCTGATGCCAAGCCGTGGTCAACGCGCACGCCTTCGCCCGTGGGCGGGCACCAGAGCGCAACATCGCCACTTTGCGGCAGGAAGCCGTTGTACGGATCTTCGGCGTACAGGCGCACTTCGATGGCGTGCCCGTTCAAGTGCACTTGCTCCTGCGTCAGCGGCAAGTGCTCGCCACGGGCCACGGCGATCTGCCAGGCCACCAGGTCCAGCCCGGTGATGCACTCGGTCACCGGGTGTTCGACCTGCAGCCGCGTGTTCATCTCCAGAAAGTAGAAGCGCCCTTCGCTGTCGAGCAGAAACTCCACCGTGCCGGCGCCGACGTAGTTCACGGTGCGCGCAGCCGCCACCGCCGCCGCGCCCATTTGCTCGCGCAGCTGGGGCGTGACCGCCGGGGAGGGCGCTTCCTCGAACACCTTCTGGTGCCGGCGCTGGATCGAGCAGTCGCGTTCGCCCAGGTGGATGATGTGGCCGTGCTGGTCGCCGAAGACCTGGATTTCGACATGGCGCGGCTCAATCACCGCGCGCTCCAGGATGAGCTCTTCGCTGCCGAAGGCGTTGCCTGCTTCCGAGCGGGCGCTGGCCAGGGCGACCGCGAGGTCTTGCGGGTGTTCGACCAGTCGCATGCCTCGCCCGCCACCGCCCGCCGCCGCCTTGACCATGATCGGGAAACCGATCTCGGCAGCCTTCGTGAGCAGCGTGGCATCGGACTGGTCGGTGCCCTGATAGCCCGGCACGCAGGGCACGCCCGCCGCCAGCATCAGGCGTTTGGCGCCGGCCTTGTTGCCCATTTTCAGGATGGCCTGCGGGTCCGGGCCGATGAACACCAGCCCGGCGTCCAGGCAAGCTTGCGCAAAGCCGTCGTTCTCGGACAGGAAGCCGTAGCCGGGGTGTACCGCGTCGGCACCGGTGCTGCGCGCCGCCGCCAGCAGCGCCGCAACGTTGAGGTAGCTCTCCCGTACCGGCGCCGGGCCGATGCACACTGCCTCGTCGGCCAGGGCAACATGCAGCGCTTGGGCATCTGCTTCGCTGTAAACGGCCACCGTGCGGTAGCCCAGCGCCTGGGCCGTGCGGATGATCCGGCAGGCGATCTCGCCGCGGTTGGCAATCAGGATTTTGGTGAAGTTCATCAGGGTTCTCACATCCGTGCCACGCCAAAGGTGTTCGAAAGCAAGGGCCGCAACCCGGCTTCCCGACACACCGCCAGGGTGGTGGCGAGCGCGCGGCGGGTGTCGCGCGGGTCGATGATGCCGTCGTCCCACAGGCGCGCGGTGGCAAACAGCGAATGCGATTCGAGGTCAAAACGTGCCAGGATCTCGCTTTTCATGGTGGCCATGGTTTCGGCGGGTGGCTCCTTGCCGGTGCGGGCAAATTTTTCTTCGGTGACGATGCGCATCACGGTGGCGGCCTGCTCGCCGCCCATCACAGCCACCCGCGCGTTGGGCCAGGCGAACACGAAGCGCGGATCGTAGGCGCGGCCACACATGCCGTAGTTGCCGGCACCGAAGGAGGCACCTGTCATCACGGTGATTTGCGGCACGGTGGCATTGGCCACGGCCTGGATCATCTTGGCGCCATGCTTGATCATGCCGACCTGCTCCACATCCTTGCCGACCATGAAGCCGGTGGTGTTCTGCAGATAGACGATCGGGGTGCCCGACTGGCAGCACAACTGGATGAACTGGGTCGCCTTGGTGGCGCCTTGCGGATCAATGGGCCCGTTGTTGCCGATGAAGCCGCAAGGGTATCCCTCGATGGCACCATGGCCGCACACGGTACTGGAGCCGTACAACGATTTGAATTCGAGGAAGTCGGAGTCGTCGATCACCCGCGCCAGCACTTCGCGCATGTCGTAGGGCTGGCGAAAGTCAACCGGCACCACGCCCGCCAGTTGCTCGACCGGATAACGCGGCTCTTTCCAGGTCTTCACCGCGCGCATCGGCAAGCGGTCGTTCCACGGCAGCCGCGCCAAGATGTCGCGTGCGATGCGGATGCCGTCCGCATCGTCCTCGGCCAGGTACTCGGCCACGCCCGACATCGAACAGTGCATCTCGGCGCCGCCCAGCTCTTCGTCGGTGGCGATCTCGCCGGTGGCGGCTTTTAGCAAGGGTGGGCCGGCCAGGAAAGCCTTTGCACGGCCGCGCACCATGATCACATAGTCGGACATGCCCGGAAGGTAGGCGCCGCCGGCAGTTGAGTGGCCGTGCATCACGCAGACCTGTGGAATGCCCCTGGCCGATAGCCGCGCCTGGTTGGCGAAGCCGCGGCCGCCTTCAATGAACACCTCGCCCACATGCATCAGGTTGGCGCCGCCGGACTCGACCAGTCGCACCACTGGCAGTTTGTTCTCCAGTGCGATGGCTTCGGCGCGAAGGCTCTTCTTCATGCCCATCGGTGTGATGGTGCCGCCCTTGATCGCGCTGTCGGATGCGATCACCACGCAACGGATGCCCGACACCACCCCGATGCCGCAGATGATCCCGCCCCCCAGCACGTTCTTCTCGCCGTCGTCGTCGTGCATCCTGAAGCCGGCCAGGGTCGAAAACTCCAGCCACGACGAGCCGCGGTCGAGCAGCAGCGCGATGCGCTCACGCGGCAGCAGCTGTTTGCGGGCGCGGAACTTGGCTTCTTGGCTGTTCGACGTGTTGCGCACACGGTCTTCGAGCGTGCGGAAACTGTCGATCAGCGCGAGCATCTGTGCGCGCTCGCGCTGGAAGCTCTCTGACTGCGGGTCGACTTGACTTTGAATGGCGGGCATGGGCGGTTCTCGCTGAAAGGTCGCAGTGAACGAATGGGGTCACAGGCCTGCTTACAGGTCGTAAAAACGCTCACCCTGGGCGGCCATGCGGCGCAGCAACTGCGGCGGCGCGAAGCGCGCACCGTGCCGCTCTGCCAGGCTCTCGCAGACTTTGACAAAGGCGGACACCCCCTGGCTGTGGATCTGGCCGATCGGGCCACCCAGGTAGGCTGGGAAGCCCCAGCCCAGGATCGCGCCGACATCGGCATCGATTGGTGCCAGCAGAACTTTTTCTTCGAGGCAGCGTGCTGTTTCGACGGACTGGATGAACATCAGGCGCTGCTTGACCTCTTCGACCGTGGGTTGCGTGGCCGCCAGCGGGAACGCCTGCGCCAGGCCTGCCCACAGTTGTTTCTGGCCATCTTGTGGGTAGTCGTAGAAACCTTTGCCGGTTTTTTTACCCAGTCGTCCCAGCTGGTCCACCATGCGGTCGCAGACGTCGTCGACGGCGCTGCGCTGGTAGGCCTTGCCGAGGTCGGTGGCGGTCTGTTTCCGGATGCGCGCCATCAATTCGAGCGAGACTTCGTCGGCCAGCGCCAGCGGCCCCACCGGCATGCCGGCCATGCGCCCGGCGTTGTCGATCAGCGCCGGCTTCACGCCTTCGGCCAGCAGCGCCAGGCCTTCGCCGACGTAGGTCGAGAACACCCGGCTGGTGTAGAAGCCGCGGCTGTCATTGACGACGATGGGCGTCTTGCGGATCGCCTTGACGAAGTCCATGGCACGGGCCAGGCATTCGTCACTGGTGGCCTGGCCGCGAATGATCTCCACCAGCGGCATCTTGTCGACTGGCGAGAAAAAATGCAGGCCGATGAAGTTGGCCGGACGTGCGGACGCCTCGGCCAGCCCGCTGATGGGCAGGGTGCTGGTGTTGGAGGCGAAGAGGGCGCCGGGGGCGATCACCGCCTCGGCCTTGCGCGTCACGTCGGCCTTGATGGCGCGGTCTTCAAACACCGCTTCGACCACAATGTCACAGCCTGTCAGGTCGGCGAAGTCGGTGGTCGGCTTGATCAGGGTTAGCTTGGCAGTGCACTCGGCCTCGGTCATGCGCTTGGCGGCCACGCGCTTGTTCCACAGGTTCTCGCTGTAGGCCTTGCCCTTGGCCGCGCTGTCGGTGCTGCTGTCGAGCAGCACCACTTCCATGCCGACCTCGGCGGCGGCGAAGGCAATGCCCGCGCCCATCATGCCAGCCCCCAGAATGCCGACCTTGCGGTAGCTGGCCTGAGGCACGCCCTTGGGCCGGGAGGCCAGCTTGCTGGCGGCGGGGATGCCAAAGAACAGCGAGCGGATCATGTTCTTGGCCTCTTTGCCGGTCGTCAGCTTGACGAACTCGCGCATCTCGACCTTGCAGCCGGTGTCGATGTCGATCTGGCAGCCGTTGTAGACGCAGTTCAAGATCGCCTCAGGTGCGGGATAGTTGCCAAAGGTCTTGGCGCGCAGCATGGCGTTGCCAGCGGTCAAAGTGTCGTAGCCCATGGGGCTTTGCACGGCGCCGCCCGGCAGCTTGAAACCCTTGCGGTCCCAGGGCTGAACAGCGGCAGCGGCACCGTCAGTCAGCAGCCACTGCCTGGCGCGGGCCAGCAGTTGGTCGGCCGGCACGACTTCATCGACCAGACCCGCATCCAGGGCTTTTTGCGGGGCGAGCTTTTTGCCTTCGAGCAGGAAGGGCAGCGCGTTGCGCACACCGATCATGCGCGGCAGACGCTGCGTGCCGCCGCCGCCGGGCAGCAGGCCAAGGCCCACCTCGGGCAGGCCGATCTGGGCCTTGGGGTTGTCGGCGGCGATGCGTCGGTGGCAGGCCAGCGCGACCTCGTAGCCGCCGCCCAGCGTGGTGCCGTTGAGGGCCGCGACGAAGGGCTTGCCGCTTTTCTCAATGCCGCGCATCAGGGCGTGCAACTGGGTGACGAAGTCCATCATTTCGGCAACGTCCGTGATGGCGAGCATCATGTTGAGGTCGGCACCGGCGATGAACTCGGGCTTGGAAGAGGTGACGATCACGCCCTTGACGGCAGCGTCCGCGACGGCCCTGCGCACGGCGTCGGAGAAGGCAGGAATGGATTGCTCGTTGAGGACGTTCATGGGCACGTCCTGCATGGCCCAGGTGATGGTGGCGATGCCATCGGCATCAAGCTTGTAGTCAATCGTCATGTTGGTGATCCAGGTCTGTGATGAGGTTCACGTCGTGCCGAGGCTTCAGACGCGCTCGATGATGGTGGCTGTGCCCATGCCGGCGCCCACGCACAGCGTGACCAGGCCGGTCGACAGGTTGCGCCGCTCGAGTTCGTCGAGCAGGGTGCCCAGAATCATCGCGCCAGTCGCGCCCAGGGGGTGCCCCATCGCAATCGCCCCGCCGTTGACGTTCATCTTGTCGTGCGTGACTTTCATCACTTCCATGAAACGCAGCACGACTGAGGCGAAGGCTTCGTTCAGTTCATAGAGGTCGATGTCGCTGGCCTTCATGCCAGCGAGCTTGAGCGCCTTTTCCGCCGAATAGGAGGGGCCGGTCAGCATGATGGTGGGCTCGCTGCCGATGGAGGCGAACGAGCGGATGCGGGCACGGGCTTTCAGGCCCAGCCGTTTGCCGACTTCGGCGTTGCCGACCAGCACCGCAGCCGCGCCGTCAACAATGCCCGATGAGTTGCCGGCATGGTGCACGTGCACCATGCGCTCGATCTCGGGATAACGCTGAATGGCCACCGCGTCGAAGCCGTATTTCTCGCCCTGCACCTTGAAAGCAGGCTCCAGCTTGGCCAGCGACTCCAGCGTGGTTTCGGCGCGCATGTGTTCGTCGCGCTCAAGCACGATGCAACCGTTCACATCCTTCACGGGAACGATCGAATTGGCGAAGCGGCTCTCGGCCCAGGCGAGTGCGGCGCGGCGCTGGCTTTCGACCGCGTAGCTGTCGACGTCGCTGCGGCTGTGGCCGTAAAGCGTGGCAATCAGATCGGCCGAAATGCCCTGCGGCACGAAATAGGTCGGAATCGCCACCGCTGGGTCAATCGCCCAGGCACCGCCGCTGGTGCCCATGGGCACACGGCTCATGCTCTCCACGCCGCCGCCGATGACCAGTGGCGACTGACCCGACATCACCTTGGCGGCGGCCATGTTGCAGGCCTCCAGGCCCGAGGCGCAAAAGCGATTGACCTGCACGCCGGCAGCGCTTTCGTGGTACCCGGCGGCAATGGCCGCAACGCGCGCGATGTTGGCGCCTTGCTCACCGGCGGGTTCGACGCAGCCGAGGATGATGTCGTCCACGAAGGCGGTGTCCAGGGTGTTGCGGTCGCGTAGTGCCTGCAGCGCGGTAATGGCCAAACTGATGGGCGTGGTGCCGTGCAGCGCACCCGAGCTGCGGCCCTTGCCGCGCGGCGTGCGCACGGCGTCGAAAATGAATGCTTCGGTCATGTTGGGTTTCCTTCTTTCTGAATCTGGGGATGCGATAGGCAAGAGGGCGGAAGAGCGGCAGGCGGCTGGCAGCAGTTGCTACAGCGTGCGGCTGATGATTTCCTTCATGATTTCGTTGGCGCCACCGTAGATGCGCGCGACGCGCGCATCCGCATAGGCGCGGGCAATCGGGTACTCCCACATGTAGCCGAAGCCGCCGAACATCTGCAGGCATTGGTCGATCACCTTGCAGTGCAGGTCGGTGGTCCAGTACTTGGCCATCGCGGCGGTGGCGGCATCAAGTTGACCGTCCATCAGCAGGCCGAGCAGACGGTCGACAAAGACCTGTGCGATCTGCACCTCGGTTTTCATTTCGGCGAGCTTGAAGCGGTTGTGCTGGAAATCGATCACGCGCTGGCCGAAGGCCTTGCGATCCTTGGTGTAGGCCAGGGTCCATTCGAGCGCGGCCTCGGCGCCCGCCACCGCGCCGATGGCGATCTGCATGCGCTCCCAGGCCAGTTCCTGCATCAGCAGGAAAAAGCCCTTGCCATCGCCGCCGAGGATGTTGCTGGCCGGCACGCGCACGTCTTCGAAGAAGAGTTCCGAGGTGTCCTGCGCCTTCATGCCGATTTTTTCGAGATTGCGCCCGCGCGTGAAGCCGGGGCGATTGGTCTCGACCAGCACCAGCGAGGTTCCCTTGGCGCCTTGCGTCGGGTCGGTCTTGGCGACAACGATCACCACGTCGGCGTTCTGGCCGTTGGTGATAAAGGTCTTTTGACCATTGATCACAAGTTCGTCGCCGTCACGGACCGCACTGGTGCGCACGCTTTGCAGGTCGCTGCCCGCGCCCGGCTCAGTCATGGCGATGGCGCCAATCACTTCGCCGGTGGCCATCTTCGGCAGCCAGTTGCGCTTTTGCGCCTCGGTGCCGTAGGCCAGGATGTAGGGTGCCACGATGTCGGAGTGCAGGCCGAAGCCAATGCCGCTGGTGCCGGCGCGCGAGACTTCTTCAATGAGCACAGCACTGTGCAGGCGCGTACCGCCACCGCCTCCGTATTGCTCGGGTATGGCGGGGCACAGCAGGCCGGCGGCGCCGGCCTTGCGCCAGACGGCGCGCGGCACGATGCCATCGTTTTCCCAGCCGGCGTGATGAGGTATGACTTCTTCTTCCAGAAAGCGACGTGCCTGGTCCCGGAAGAGTTCGTGTTCTTCACCGAAGAGGGTGCGGTTGAGCATGGGTCTGTCCATGAAGTTCGATTGGCATTGGCATTGGCACTGGCATGGCCGACGGTCGCGAAGAGTTGCTCGTCCACGTGGGAAAGCGCCGGAAGCACCCAACGCACGATAGACAAACCAATCGACCAAACGCTTGTTAGATGATATAGTATACGGCATGGCAAAGGAGCAAGACAACCCACTCTCGCGCAGAGATGCGATCCTGGCGGCCGCGGCGAGCCGGTTCCGGCGCCAGGGTTTTGAGCGCACTTCGGTGCGCGAGATTGCCCAAGCCATGGGCATGACTTCAGGCTCGCTCTTCTACCATTTCGCGACCAAGGAGGATCTGCTGGTGGCGATCATGGAGGAGGGTGTTCGCGACATCATGCGGTCGGTGCGCGACGGGCTGGCTGGCGAAGTTCGCTTGCCCGAGCGGCTGCTGTCGATGGTGCGCAGCCACCTGAAGGCTTTGCTGGGTACGAGGCTCGACGCCATGACCGTGCTGCTCTATGAGTGGCGCAGCCTTTCGCCGGCCGCCCAGACCCGGGTGATGGCATCGCGCGACGCCTACGAGACCTTGTGGATGACGCCGATCAGCGAGGCTGCGGCGCTGGGCCTGGTCGATACAGATGTCGTGTTGGTGCGCCAGACAGTTCTCGGTGCCCTCAACTGGACGGCGCAGTGGTACCGGCCTGGCGGGCGTCTGGACATCGATGCGTTGGCGCAGCGCATGTACGCGATGCTGTTTCCTCGTGTGGCCGCATCGGGAGTGAGCCGTGATTGAACGGGCCGGATTCGGCTTTCATCTTACCGTTTTCAATTGTTTATTTTTAGTCACATGGAGATAAAGTGAAGATATTGGTCGCCGTCAAGCGGGTGCTGGACTACAACGTCAAGGCCCGCGTCAAGTCCGACGGTTCGGGAGTCGATCTCGCGAACCAGAAGTTGTCCATGAACCCTTTCGACGAGATCGCCTGCGAAGAGGCGGTGCGCCTCAGGGAGGCCGGTGTCGCTTCTGAAGTGATCGTTGTTTCCTGTGGCCCGGCGGCTTGCCAGGAAACGCTGCGCAGCGCCATGGCCATCGGCGCTGATCGCGCCGTGCTGGTTGAAACTGACGCCGCGCTCGAACCGCTCGCGGTGGCCAAGCTGATGCAGCATGTGGCCCAAAAAGAAGGTGTGCAGTTCGCCATCTTCGGCAAGCAGGCGATTGATGACGACGCTGGCCAGACTGGCCAGATGTTTGGCGCGCTGATGGGCTGGGCCCAGGCCAGCTTCGCCTCCAAGGTGCAGATCAGCGGCGACACGGCCACCATCACTCGCGAGATCGACGGTGGCCTGGAAACCCTGGCCATGAAGCTGCCGGCCGTGATCACGACCGACCTGCGCCTGAACGAGCCGCGCTTCATCACGCTGCCCAACATCATGAAGGCCAAGAAAAAGCCGATGGAGGTGATCAAGGCGGCCGAGCTCGGCATCGACATTGCGCCACGCACCGTGACCCTGCACGTCAGCGAGCCGCCGACCCGCAAGGCCGGCATCAAGGTGGCCGACCCGGCCGAACTCGTCAAACGACTCAAAGAAGAAGCGAAGGTGATCTGATGGCAACCCTGATCATTGCGGAACACGACAACGCCGTACTCAAAGCGGCCACGCTGAACACGATTGCCGCCGCCACGCGCATCGGCGGCGACATTCATGTGCTGGTGGCGGGCCGCAACTGCGCTGCCGTGGCCCAGACTGCGGCGGCGGTTGCGGGCGTGAGCAAGGTGCTGCACGTTGACGCGGCGCACCTAGAGGCCCACCTGGCCGAGAACCTGGCCGAGCTGGTGCGCTCACGCGTGCGCGCCGATGTCGGCTACACCCATGTGCTGGCGCCAGCCACCGCCTTTGGCAAGAACGTGCTGCCGCGCGTGGCGGCCTTGCTGGACGCCTCCCAGGTGTCGGACGTGATCGCGATCGAGTCGCCCGACACCTTCCTGCGCCCGTTCTATGCCGGCAACGCGCTGGCCCGCGTGCAATCGAAGGATGCCATCAAGGTGCTGAGCATTCGCACCACCGCCTTCGACCCGGTCGGTGCGGGCGGCACGGCAGCGGTCGAGACGCTGGACGCGGCTGGCGATCTCGGCTTGACCACCCTGGTCGGGCGTGAGGTGGTGAAGCTGGAGCGCCCGGAACTCGCCGCTGCATCGGTCATCGTATCGGGCGGACGCGGACTGGGCGCGGCCGACAAGTTTCACGCCGTGCTGGAGCCGCTGGCCGACAAGCTTGGCGCGGCGATCGGCGCCTCGCGCGCCGCCGTCGACGCCGGCTACGCGCCCAACGACTACCAGGTCGGCCAGACCGGCAAGATCGTGGCACCCCAGTTGTACGTGGCGGTTGGCATCTCGGGCGCCATCCAGCACCTGGCCGGCATGAAGGACAGCAAGGTGATCGTTGCGATCAACAAGGACGCCGAAGCGCCGATCTTCCAGGTGGCCGACTATGGGCTGGTGGCGGATCTGTTCACAGCGGTGCCCGAATTGGTGACTGCGTTATAGGTTGCAGCGGATGCCGAGGTAAAGCAGAGGCCAGGCCTGTTCCTGGCAGTATGGTCGGCGGCACCGGCCAAACAATTCAAAAAGTAGGAGACATCGATCATGAGCCCATCAACCTCCGTCATCGCTGATGTGCCATCCCCTGGCGCAATTGCCCGCGTGGCCATCGGCGACTTCCTGCGCCGCTCGGCAGCGCGAGACCGCGCCAAGACGGCGTTCGTGCTCGGCGATCAGAGCATGAGCTACGGTGAGCTCGATGAGCGCGTGACCCGCTGCGCCAATGCCTTGCTGGCCGCTGGCTTGGTGCGAGGTGACCGCGTGACCACGCTATGCAATAACTCGCTTGAGTTCCTGGTGGCCATGTTCGGCATCCATCGCGCCGGCCTGATCTGGGTGCCGATCAACACCGGCCTGGGGCTGGATGACGTTCGCTACATCATCGACCACTCTGAGGCGCGCTTCCTGCTGGTGGATGCCGCTCTGCTGGTGCGCCCGGAGTTGCGTGCAGCCATCGAGGCGCAGCCCGGTCGCGGATGGGTGCTGGAAGGCGAGGGGGCTGGGGCTTTCTGCAGCTTCGCTGCAGCGATTGCTGCGCAGTCTGCCACTGAGTCCGAGGTCGAAATTCATGACCGCGACGTAGCCCAGATCATGTACACCAGCGGAACCACCGGCCGCCCTAAAGGGGTGATGCAAAGCCATTTGTCGGTGGTGATGGCAGCGATGAACAACGCGCTTGAGTTGGGGGTGTGGCGCGATGCCGTGAACATTGCCGTGCTGCCCCTCTTTCATTGCGCCCAGCACACGCTGATGTGCGGCGTGCTGGCGGGCGGCGGCACGGTGATTGTGATGCGCGCTTTCGAACCCGCCGCCATGCTCGACGCCATCGAGCGTGAACGGGTGACCTTGCTGGTGGGCTTGCCGCTGATGCACCAGGCCATGCTCGATCATCCCTCGCGCCCGGGGCGCGACCTGTCGAGCCTGCGCATGTGCGTGTACGCCATGGCGCCCATGGCCGAGACCCTGCTGCGCCGCCTGATCGCCGAGTTCTGCCCGAATTACTCATTGGCCACCGGCCAGACCGAGATGTACCCGCTCACCATGGCCTTCCGGCCCGAAGAGCAGCTTAAACGCTTTGGTTCCTACTGGGGCGCCAGTGCATTGATCAACGACACGGCGGTGATGGACGACGCGGGCCAGCTGCTCGGCCCCGGCGAGGTCGGCGAGATCGTGCACCGCGGTCCAAACGTGATGGAGGGCTACTACAAAAATCCCGAAGCCACCGCCGAGGCACGCGCTTTCGGCTGGCACCACACCGGTGACCTCGGCATGTGGGTCGATGGCCAGATGATGTTCAGGGACCGCAAGAAGGACATGATCAAGACCGGCGGCGAAAACGTGCCGTCCATCAAGGTCGAGGCCACGTTGCTGCGCCACCCGGCGGTGGCCAATGTGGCGGCGGTAGGTTTGCCGCACCCGCGCTGGGTCGAGGCGGTCACCGCCTTCGTGGTGCTCAAGCCAGGGGCGCAGGCCGACGAGGCCGAGTTGATCAACCACTGCAAGGAGCATCTCGGTGGCTTTGAGGTGCCCAAGGCGATCCGCATCGTCGATGCCTTGCCGATGACCTCCACCGGCAAGATTCAAAAGCATCCGCTGCGTGACAGCTATCGCGCCCTGTACGAGGACATTGAACGATAGGTGTCGGGAAGGTCATGGGGTGTGCAACACACGCCCGCGCCTGTGACCAGGCTGCTTGCAAGGCGTGCTTCGGCTTGAGGTCCTAACTAACCACCGTTCTGTCAATATGTTCGCATGACCTTTATCGAAACCAGCCGGTTTCCGGCAGGCGCGGACAGTCGCCCTTGATCCTTGATCCTTGATCCTTGTTCATCCCACCGTCAGAAAGGTTTTCCATGTCCGTCGTTCCTGCCATCTTGCTTGCGGTTGATGCCGACGGCATTGCGACCCTGACCCTCAACCGGCCCGATCAGCTCAATGCCTTCGATCTTGAGATGGTGGATGCTTGGCGCGCAGCACTTGAGCAGGCCGAAGCTGATGAGCGAGTCAAGGTCATCGTCGTCACCGGTGCCGGTCGTGCTTTTTGTGCCGGCGGCGATTTCGAGGAGATGGCCAAATTCAGCGAAATGGACAGCATGGGACGCAAGGATTTTCTGTACCGCCACGTGCATCGCATTGCGCTCACGCTGGAGCGGATGGAAAAACCGGTCATTGCCGCTGTCAACGGCGCTGCGCGAGGCGCTGGCTGCGACATGGCTTTGATGTGCGATATCCGTTTGATGGCCAGCTCAGCCACGCTTGCCGAGAGTTATATCAACATCGGACTGATGGCTGGTGATGCCGGTGCCTGGTACTTGCCGCGCCTGATTGGCACCGCGCGCGCGCTTGAGTTGTTCTGGACCGGTCGCGTGGTGGGGGCGGAAGAGGCCGAACGCATTGGCATGGTCAATCGCGTGGTGCCCGATGCCGAACTGATGACCGCCACCTACGATATGGCGCGCACCATTGCCGCCAAGCCGCAGCAGGCGGTACGCTTTTTTCGCCGCGCCGTCTACCAAAGCCAGACCATGGCGCTCGCCACGCACTTGGACATGGTGTCCTCGCACATGGCGGTGCTCGAAGACACGCCTGAGCATCGCGCCGGCATTGCGGCTTTCCGCACCCGCTCGCGCGCCAGCAAGTAAAAAAGGGCGGCGCCGTGCAAGGCATTCTGAGTGGCATCACCGTCATCGATCTGTCCCGCTTGATTGCCGGGCCTTACGCGGCCATGGTGCTGGCCGATCTGGGCGCGCGCGTCATCAAGGTCGAGGCGATCACCGGCGAGGAGGGGCGGCATTTTGGCCCGCCGTTTTATGGCGACTCCAGCGTCGCTTTCATGACCTGCAACCGGGGCAAGGAGTCGATCGCGCTGGACATACGCACCCCTGCCGGGCGCTCGGTGCTGGAGCGGCTGATTTCAAAAGCCCAGGTTCTGGTGCACAACTTTCGCCCCGACTTTGCCGAGACACATGCGCTGACCTACGACGCGGTGCGGCGCATCAACCCGACGCTGGTGTACTACATGGTCAGCGCCTTCGGTGAGCAGGGCGACTACCGGCTCAGGCCCTCGGTCGACAGCGTGGTGCAGGGCATGACGGGGGCCTTCTACGCCAGCGGGGAAGAGGGCAATCCACCGGTTCGTATCGGCTTGCCGATCATCGATGTGGCGTCCGGCATGTGCGGCGCGTTGGGCGTGCTGGCCGCGGTGATGCATTGGCAGCAGACCGGCCAGGGGCAGCGCGTGGAGTTGTCCCTGGTGGACACCATGTTCAATTTTCTTGCCAGCAAGGTGGGTGAATATGCGGTTGAGCAGCGCGAGCCGGTTCGTGCGGTGAACCTGCCGATTGCTGTGCCGAGCCGTCACTTTCGAGGCTCCGACGGTGCCTGGTTCAGCGTGTCGGTGGTGAATGAAGGTGCGTTCAAGCGGTTTTGCGCCGTCATCGAGCGGCTGGAGTGGCTCAACGATCCGCGTTACCAGCGCAATGCGGTGCGCATTGCCAACCGGCCGGCGCTGCTGGCTGAACTGGAGGCGATTTTCATCACCCGTTCGGCGGCTACCTGGGTGGCAGCCTTCGAGGCCGCCGATATTCCCTGTGGTCCGGTGAACACGGTGTCCGAGGCCATGGCCGACCCGGTGCTGGTCGCCCGTTTCGTGGAGCATCCTGAGATGCCGGGGCTGCCGCTAATCCCTTTTCCGGCGCAGCTTGCCGCGGGCATGCGCAAGATCGGTGACATGCTGGCACCTCCCGCGCTGGGGCAGCATACCGGGCCGGTGTTGGGCGAACTGGGCTATGGTGGGCCGGAGATTGCCCAACTGGTGCGCGACGGGGTCGTGCGCCTGCACGAAACTGCCATGGCAACCGCAGCAGTAGGGAAACCATGAGCAAAACTTCGCCCGACATTCTGTGGATCCCCAGCGCGGATCGCATCGCGGGTGCCGAGTTGACCTGTTTCCAACAATGGCTGGAACGCGAAAAAGGCGTGCGCTTTGCCGGCTACGAGGCCTTGTGGCAATGGTCCGTGGATGACTTGGAGGGTTTCTGGGGCGCCATCGTCGGCTATTTTGAGCTTCCGCTCGACGACTGGAATGGCCCGGTTCTGAGCGATCGGCAGATGCCGGGCGCGCAATGGTTTGTGGGCGCGCGCACCAACTATGCGCGGCAGGTGTTCCGGCACGCTACGGATGCCAGACCGGCCATCGTTTTTCGCAATGAAGCGGGCGAGCGGGCGGACATGTCTTGGCGCACGCTGCAGGACCAAGTGGCGGCGCTGGCGCAGTGGCTGCGCGCAGCGGGCGTGGGGCCGGGCGACCGCGTGGTGGCCTACCTGCCCAATATTCCGCAATCCATCGTGGCTTTTCTGGCCACGGTTTCCGTGGGGGCGATCTGGTCGGTGTGCTCGCCCGACATGGGGGCGCCCACGGTGCTGGACCGTTTCCGGCAAATCGATCCGAAGGTGTTGATCGCGGTCGATGGCTACCGCTGGGGTGGCAAGCGCTTCGACCGGCGCGACACCGTGGCCATGCTGCTCGACGGGCTGCCCAGCGTCGAGCGCTGCGTGCTCCTGCCCTACCTGGAGCGCAGCGCCAGCGTGGGCGCGCTGCGCGGTGGCGTGCTCTGGAGCGAGGTGGTCAGCGGCCCAGCTGAACTGCGCATTGAGTCAATGCCTTTCGACCACCCGCTGTGGGTGGTGTATTCATCGGGCACCACCGGCTTGCCCAAACCCATCGTGCACGGCCATGGCGGCATCGTGCTGGAGCAGGTCAAGCTGATGCGCCTGCACAACGACCTCGGTCCCGAAGACCGCTTCCACTGGTTTTCCACCACGGGCTGGATCATGTGGAACTGCCAGGTGGGTGGCTTGCTGGTGGGGGCGACGGTCTGCCTGTACGACGGCGCCCCGGCCTGGCCCGACTACACCACGCTGTGGCGCTTCGCGGGGGAAGTCGGCGTGACGTTTCTGGGTGCCGGTGCGGCGTTTTATGCGGCCTGCCAGAAAACAGGCGTAGAGCCGCGCGAGGTGGGCGCGCTGGGGCCGCTGCGCACCGTGGGTTCGACCGGCTCGCCACTGTCCCTGGAAAGCTACCAGTGGATTGCCAAGCATGTCGGGCGCGATGTCTGGATCAACCCGATCTCCGGCGGCACCGACTTCGCAGGGGCCTTCGTCGGCGGCGTGCCGACCCTGCCCGTTGTCGTGGGAGAAATGCAGGGGCGCTGCCTCGGGGCGCGCGTCGAGGCCTTCAACGAGCAGGGCCAGCCGGTCGTGGACGAGGTGGGTGAGTTGGTCTGCACCGCGCCCATGCCGTCCATGCCCCTCTACTTCTGGAACGACCCCGGCAACCGGCGCTATCTGGACAGTTATTTCGACATGTACCCCGGCGTCTGGCGGCATGGCGACTGGCTTCGCATCACACCGCGCGGCGGCGCAATCATCTACGGCCGCAGCGACACCACCATCAACCGCCACGGCGTGCGCATGGGCACGAGCGACATCTACAGCGTGGTCGAGGCGCTGCCCGAAGTGCTCGACAGTTTGGTGGTCGATCTTGAGTTTCTGGGGCGCGAAAGCTATATGCCGATGTTCGTCGTGCTGCGCCAGGGCGTGGCGCTGGACGCGCCGCTGATCGGGCGCATCAAGAGCGCCATCCGCGCGGCCGCGTCGCCGCGCCATGTGCCGGACGAGGTGTTTCCCGTGGCCGAGGTGCCGCGCACGCTCACCGGCAAGAAGCTCGAACTGCCGATCAAGAAGCTGCTGCTCGGCCAGCCCATCGACAAAGTGGTCAACCGCGATGCGCTGGCCAACCCCGCCAGCCTTGACTGGTTTCTTGAGTTTGCGCGCGTGCGTGCCACGCAGACCCGATAGTTTCCCCCAACCAATATCACGAAGAAACACCATGAGCGATCAGGAAGTCATTTACGACGTCAAAAATTACGTTGCCACCATCACCATCAATCGGCCCAAGACGCTCAACGCTTTCACTGGTGACACCATCAAGGACATGGAGCGACTGCTGGCCCAGGCCGGCGACGATCCGAAGGTCGGCGTGATCGTGCTGACCGGTGCTGGCGAGCGCGCCTTTTGTGTCGGCGGTGATGTCAACTGGGAAAAGGGCGAAGGTGGCAAGAGCGGCCTGCAGGACCTGGAATTCAACTTCAACCGCCAGATCGCCGAATGTCCCAAGCCGGTGATCGCGCGCGTCAACGGCTATGCCATTGGTGCCGGTCACCACATTGCCTACTTTTGTGACTTCACGATTGCCGCCGAGCATGCGATCTTTGGTCAGAACGGGCCACGCGTCGGCTCACCGGCCGGTGGCTATATCGTCTCGCACGCGGCCAATGTGCTTGGCCACAAGCGGGCGCGCGAACTGTGGATGCTGTGCCGCCGCTACAGCGCGAAGCAGGCGTTCGACTGGGGTCTGGCCAACTCGGTGGTGCCCATGGCCCAACTCGACGAAGAGGTGCAGAAGTACTGCGACGAATTGCTGTCGCTGTCGCCGACCTGCCTGAAGATTGTCAAGCGTTCGTTCTACCACCACATGGCCCCGATCATGGGCAAGGACATGAACGACCTGATCCAGGAAGTGGCACCTAACTATTTCAGTACCGGCGAGCAGCAGGAAGGGGCCAGCGCCTTTCTTGAGAAGCGCAAGCCCGACTTCAGCAAATTCCGCTAACCGGTAACCTTTGTCCTGCGCGGCTCGGCGGGGAACTTTTAGAGACTGAAAATGATGAACCAAGAACGTTACCCCGAGTTGCGTGCCGCGCTGCGCGATCTTTTCAAACGCTTCCCTGACGAGTACTTTCGCAAGATTGACGATGCCCGTGCTTACCCCGAGGCGTGTGTGGACGCGCTGACCAGGGCCGGCTGGCTGGCGGTGATGATTCCGCAGGAGTACGGCGGAGCTGGCTTGGGTCTGGCCGAAGCCTCGGTGGTGATGGAAGAGGTCAACCGCTGCGGCGGCAATGCCGGCGCCTGTCACGGCCAGATGTACAACATGGGCACCTTGCTGCGCCATGGCTCGGACGAGCAAAAGCGCCGCTACCTGCCAAAAATCGCGAGCGGCGATCTGCGCCTGCAGTCCATGGGCGTGACCGAGCCAACCACAGGCACCGACACCACCAAGATCAAGACCACCGCAGTCAAGCAGGGCGACCGCTATGTGGTCAATGGCCAGAAGGTCTGGATCTCGCGGATTCAGCACTCCGATCTGATGATTTTGCTGGCACGCACCACCCCGCTCAAGGATGTGAAGCGCAAGTCAGAGGGCATGTCGATCTTTATCGTTGACCTGCACCAGGCCATTGGCCAGGGCATGACTGTGAACCCGATCCGCAACATGGTCAACCACGAGACCAATGAGCTGTTCTTCGACAACCTCGAAATCCCGGCCGAGAACCTGATCGGCGAGGAGGGCAAAGGTTTCAAGTACATCCTGGACGGCCTGAACGCCGAGCGCACGCTGATTGCCGCCGAGTGCATTGGCGACGCCCGCTGGTTCGTCGAGCGCAGCGCCCGCTATGCCCGCGAGCGCCGCGTGTTTGACCGCCCGATTGGGCAGAACCAGGGCGTGCAGTTTCCCTTGGCCGAGGCCCACATCGAGACCGAAGCCGCTGACCTGATGCGCTGGCGTGCCTGCGAGCTGTTTGACGCCCACCAACCGTGTGGCGCAGAGGCCAATATGGCCAAGTACCTGGCCGCCAAAGCCTCCTGGGAGGCGGCCAACACCGCCATTCAGACCCATGGCGGCTTTGGCTTTGCCTGCGAATACGACATCGAGCGCAAGTTCCGCGAAACCCGGCTGTACCAAGTGGCGCCGATCTCCACCAACCTGATTCTGAGTTACGTGGCCGAGCATGTGCTCGAGTTGCCGCGCTCATTCTGAAAGAAATTGCCATGCGTCCATTGGAAGGAATGCTGATTGTCACGCTGGAGCACGCGATTGCCGCGCCGTTCTGCACCCGCCAGTTGGCCGATCTCGGCGCGCGCGTCATCAAGGTCGAGCGTCCGGGCGAGGGCGACTTCGCCCGCGCCTACGACAGCCGGGCCCACGGCTCGGCTTCCCACTTCGTCTGGTGCAACCGCTCCAAGGAAAGCCTGACGCTCGACCTCAAACACCCGGCCGCACGCGCCGTACTGCAAAAGCTGGTGGAGCGCGCCGACGTGCTGGTGCAGAATCTGGCGCCCGGTGCTGCCGCGCGCATGGGACTGGACCATGCCAGCCTGGCGCCGGTCAACCCGCGCATCGTGGTGTGCGACATCTCGGGCTACGGCGACGGCGGCCCCTACACCGCGAAAAAGGCCTATGACCTGCTGATCCAGAGCGAAGCCGGTTTTGTGTCGGTGACCGGAACGCCGGAGACGCCATCCAAGGCCGGACTGTCGATTGCCGACATCGCCGCTGGCATGTACGCCTACAGCAGCGTGCTGGCCGCTTTGCTGGAGCGCGGGCGCACGGGGCGTGGCCAACGGCTCGAAATCTCCATGCTCGAAGCCATGTCCGAATGGATGGGCTTCCCGCTCTACTACACGCTGGATGGCCAGCCGCCGCCGCTGCGTGCTGGCGCCTCGCACGCCGCCATTTACCCCTACGGCCCTTTTACCTGCGGCGACGGCAAGCAGGTGGTGCTGGCGGTGCAGCACGACCGCGAATGGGCCACCTTCTGCAACCAGGTGTTGCAATTGCCCGAGCTGACCGCACAGTACCTGGGCAACGCCAACCGGCTGGCCCAGCGCGAGAAACTGCGCGGCATCATCGAAGGTGTCTGCGCCACCCTGACCGCGGCGCAACTGGTGGCGCGGCTGGATGCGGCGCAAATCGCCAACGGCCAGCTCAACGAGATGGCCGACCTGTGGAAGCACCCGCAACTCGCGGCGCGTGGGCGCTGGACCGAGATCGATTCGCCAGGCGGCACGCTGCCGGCGCTGTACCCGCCGCACCACGTCCAGGGCAGCGAGCCGCCGCCGCCCATGGGGCCGGTGCCTGCGCTGGGTCAGCACACCGAAGCCATCCTGACCGAGCTCGGCTACGGCGAGACTGACATCGCCCGGCTGCGTGCAGACCAAGCCATCTGACTGCGAGATCGATGCCATGACCCCAGATACAAACCCGAGCGCGACGCTGGCTGCCTTTGCCGCCGATCTGTCATTCGACACCATTCCGGCGCCGGTGCTGCGCCGAACCGAAGACCTGTTCCTCGACTGGTACGCCTCCGCGTTGGCGGGCAAGGGCGCCCGGCCGGTCGAGGCCATCGAAGCCTATGCCCGCACCATGGGGCCGGCCTCCGGCCGCGCCGAGGTGCTGATCTCGCGCCGCACCACCTCGCCCCATTTCGCTGCGATGGTCAACGCGGCCGCCTCGCATTTCGCCGAGCAGGATGACGTCCACAACGGCTCGGTGTTTCATCCCGCAGCCGTCGTGTTCCCGGCGGCGCTGGCCATCGCGCAGGACATCGGTGCCAGCGGCCGCGAGTTCCTGGCCGCCGTAGTGGCGGGCTATGAAGTCGGCATTCGGGTGGGCGAGTTCCTGGGCCGCTCGCACTACCGCATCTTTCACACCACGGCCACCGCCGGCACGCTGGCCGCCGCTGCGGCGGCCGGACGGCTGCTCAAGCTCGATGCGACCACCATGCTGCATGCCTTCGGCAGCGCCGGCACACAAGCCGCCGGGCTGTGGGAGTTTTTGCGCGACGCCGCTGACTCCAAGCAACTGCACACCGCGCATGCGGCGTCCAGCGGCTTGGCCTGCGCCTACTTGGCGCGCGAGGGGCTGACCGGCGCGCGCCAGATTCTGGAAGGCGCGCAAGGCATGGCTGCGGGCATGTCGAACGACGCCGATCCGGCGCGCCTGACCGACCGCCTGGGCCAGCGCTGGGCCACGGCGGAAACCTCGTTCAAATACCACGCCTCGTGCCGCCACACCCACCCCAGCGCCGACGCGCTGCTGGCGCTGATGCAGACGCATGGGCTCAAGGCCGACGATATTGCCGCGGTGACCACCCATGTGCACCAGGGCGCCATCGACGTGCTGGGCCGCGTCACCGTGCCCGCCACCGTGCACCAGGCCAAATTCTCAATGGGCACGGTGCTGGCGCTGGCCGCCGAATACGGCTTTGCCGGGCTGAATGAATTTGAAGCGCATTACCTCGCGCCGCGCGTGGCCGCCTTGCGCGACCGCGTGACGATGCAGCTCGACGCCGAGGTCGATAAGGCCTACCCGCAGCGCTGGATCGGCAAGGTAACGGTGAGCACGCGCGATGGCCACACCTTTGGCGCGCGGGTCGATGAGCCCAAAGGCGACCCTGGCAACACCCTGACACGTGCCGAGCTGGAAGACAAGGCGCAGCGCCTGGCGGCCTACGGCAAGGGGGCCACGCCTGCAGAGGTGGAGGCACTGATCGCGCGCGTCTGGGCGGTCGCCGAGGCGCCGCACATCGAGCGCTGGTTGGCGGCATGAGCATGGCGACCAGCACCCCCGGCCTCCATGTCCTGCGGCGTGCCTATCTTTTTGTGCCCGCAGACAGGCCTGAGCGTTTTGCCAAGGCGCGCGCCAGCGGCGCCGACGCGGTGATTGTTGATCTGGAAGACGCGGTTGCCCCCGAGGCGAAGGCGAGCGCACGCGACGCGCTGGCGACGGCGCTTGATGCGTCGGCACCGCTGGTTGTGCGCATCAATGCCGCTGGCACGCCCTGGTTTGAAGACGATCTCGAACTGTGTCGCCATCCTGGTGTGGCGGCGGTGATGCTGCCCAAGGCCGAGGGTATCGATGCCGTGTGCACCGTGGTCGAGATCACCTATAAGGACGTGTTGCCGATCATCGAGTCGGCGCGCGGCCTTAGGGAAATCCACAGCATTGCGAGCGTGCCGGGCGTGATCCGCCTGGCTTTTGGCAGCGTCGATCTGGCGCTCGATCTGGGCATTGACTGTGCGCCCGATGGCGCGGAGTCAGAGCTGCTGGCTTTCCGCTCACAAGTGGTGCTGGCCTCGCGGCTGGCCGGGCTGGCCGCGCCGGTTGATGGTGTCAGCACCGCGATCGAGGACCTGCAACGCTTGCAGGCGGACACTGAACGCTCACGTCGACTCGGCTTTGGTGCCAAGCTGTGCATCCACCCGAAGCAGCTTGCCATCGTCCAGGCGGTGTTCACGCCGACCCCCGAACGGCTTGACTGGGCGCGCCGCGTCTGCAAAGCATTTGAAACGGCGGGTGGTTCCGCCGTGGCGGTTGACAGCCAGATGGTCGATCTGCCGGTGTACCAGCGTGCACAAGCCGTGCTGCGCGACGCGGGTCTGAGCGCCTGATTTTTTAAGCCCACCCCAAACCGACTGGAATTTCTCATGACCCGCAAGAACAAACCCATCCGCTCCGACATTGCGTGGAGTACCCCCGACCGCATCGAGGTGCACGGCAAAAGCCTGCCCGACGAAATTCTTGGCCATCTCAACCTGGGTGATATGGCCTTCCTGCAGATCGTCGGGCGCATGCCGACGCCGCAGGAGTCCAACGTATTCAACGCGATCGCGGTGACGCTGGTCGAACACGGCATCACGCCGAGTGCGCTGGTCGCGCGACTGACTTACGCCGGTGCGCCCGAATCGCTGCAGGCGGCGGTGGCGGCCGGATTGTGCGGCCTGGGCAGCGTGTTCGTCGGCAGCACCGAAGGCACCGCCAAAATGCTGTACGAGGCGCTGCCGCCGGGCACACGCGACGCCGATCTGGAGCGCATTGCGCGCGAAACCGTGGCGGCCTACCGAGAGCGTGGCCAGATCATTCCGGGGCTCGGCCATCCGCTGCACAAGCCGGTCGATCCGCGTGCCCCGCGCCTGTTCCAGATCGCCAAAGACAACGGCTTTTCCGGCGACTACATCCGCCTGGAACAACTGATCTGCGACGAGGCCGAACGCGCCGCTGGCAAGTCGCTTCCCGTCAACGCGACCGGCGCCATCGGCGCCATCAGCTGCGAACTCGGGCTGCCATGGAAAATCGTGCGCGGCATCGGCGTCCTGGCGCGTGCCATCGGGCTGGTGGGGCACATCCTGGAAGAGAGCAAGAACCCGATGGCGGTCGAGATCTGGCAGCGGGTCGAAGACGAGGCCACCCAGCACATCAGGCCGCAAGGCGCCTGAAGCGCTGTGGCTGGCCTTGCAGGCACGATGCGCCCGCGTCGATCTATCGATTGAATTTTGCTGGACACCACTGGAGTATTGCGCGATGAATGACACGATCCTGAGAGAAGAACCCATTCACTGGGTGCAATCACCTTCGCAGACTGCCGAGGCATCGAGCGTGGGAGCCTGGTCGACCGAAGCCGTAGTGGCGCTGTTCGATCAGCCGTTTACCGAGCTTCTGTTTCGCGCGCAGACCGTTCACCGCGAGCACTTCGACCCGACCGAGGTCGAGCTTGCCACGCTGCTGTCGATCAAGACCGGTGGCTGCCCGGAAGACTGTGGCTACTGCCCGCAGTCGGTGCACTACGACACCGGCGTAGCGGCCAGCAAGCTCATGGCGGTGGAAGAGGTGCGCGACGCGGCCGTGCGCGCCAAGGCGGCCGGCGCCACACGCTTCTGCATGGGCGCGGCCTGGCGCGCGCCCAAGGACCGCGACGTGCAAGCCGTGGCCGAGCTGGTGCGCGCGGTCAAGGACGTGGGCCTGGAGGCCTGCGCCACCCTGGGCATGCTCAACGAGGGCCACGCCGAAACCCTGCGCGACGCCGGGCTCGACTACTACAACCACAACCTGGACAGCGCCCCCGACTTTTACGGCGACATCATCACCACGCGCGATTACCAGGACCGGCTCGACACCCTGCAACGCGTGCGCGGGGCGGGCGTCCGGGTCTGCAGTGGCGGGATCGTGGGCATGGGCGAGACGCGGGTGCAGCGTGCGGCGCTGATCGCCCAGCTGGCCAACCTGGCGCCCGATTACCCCGAATCGGTGCCGATCAACAACCTGGTCAAGGTCGAAGGCACGCCGCTGGCCGATCAGGCCGAACTGGACCCGCTGGAGTTCGTGCGCATGATCGCGGTCGCCCGCATCACCATGCCGCGGGCCCGGGTGCGCCTGTCGGCCGGGCGCCAGCAGATGAGCGATGCGGTGCAGGCCCTGTGTTTTGCGGCCGGCGCCAACTCCATCTTTTATGGCGAGAAGCTGCTGACCACCGGCAACCCCGACATCGAACGCGACCGGGCGCTGATGCAGCGCCTGGGCCTGCATGCGCGCCACACTTTGGGCGCCTGAGGACCACGACCATGTTTCGCACCCTGCTGAAATCCAAAATCCACCGCGCCACCGTCACCCACTGCGAGCTGCACTACGAAGGGTCCTGCGGCATCGACGAAGACCTGCTTGAGGCGAGCAACATCCGCCCCAACGAACAGGTGCACATCTGGAACGTCAACAACGGCGAACGTTTCATCACTTACGCCATCAAGTCGCCGCGCGGCAGCGGCATCATTTCGCTCAACGGCTCGGCCGCCCGGCGCGCCAGTGTGGGCGACCTGGTGATCATCGCGGCCTTTGGCATGGTTCACGAGGACAAGCTCGACGAGGCGGTGCCGAAGCTGGTGTTCCCCGACGCCGCCAACCGCATCGTCGAGACCCGCAGCGAGCCCGCCGGTCCGCAGTCCGGCGATCCGGTCATCCTGCCCCTAGGCGCCGAGCTTTGATGCTACCTGTGTCGGCCAACGACGCCTGGCGCTAGCGCAGCCCGGCTGGGGTTTGGCACCCCTTGCACCCAGATGAAGCTGCACGCGTCCGAGGGTGCTGCGCTGCCGCTGATTCCCGTGGCGCGGGCCCAGGAGTGTGGCTGCGCGACCACGGAGGCTGGTGCCATCTGAATGCGATCAGCTCCTGGTGGGTCAACCTGTTCGGGCACAACCACCCCGCCATCCGCACCGCGCTGATCGATCAGTTGCACACGCTCGACCACGTGATGCTGGCTGGTTTCACCCACGGGCCGGCGGTTGAACTGTCCGAGCGCCTGGCTGCGCTCACTGGCCTGGGCCACGCCTTCAACGGGAGCGACGGCGCCAGCGCCACCGAGAGCGTCAAAGTGATCCGCGCGGAACTGGCTTTCGGCGACGCAAAAGAACAGTGTCACCGTTTTGAGGAGGGTTCTCTTCCAACATCTGCCGGAAACGCTGTGCAGCGCTACCGTCGGCGCTCGGCTGCATTGCCACGCCGAGCGCTACCGCGAGCGATGCTTCTGACGACACATCGCGAAACTCCACTCGCCTGGTGGAACCTGTGCTGCATGCTGCAGGGACCAATGCCACCCCGATGCCGCTTTCCACAAGACTGACCAACGTCTGAACCTGCACGGCTTCCTGCGTGACCCGGGGAGTAAAGCCAGCGGTCTGGCAGACCAGCATCACCTGTGCTCTAAGGTTTACCGCGCTCGACGCTGAGTACATGATGAAAGCTTCATTGGCCAAGTCCGATAGCGCCACGCGTTTGCGCCGGGTCAGCGGATGGTGCATCGGCAAGGCGACCACCAGCCTGTCCCATTCCACCGGTCTGATTTCGATCGGTGTGGCTTCTGCCACGGGGTATCGAACGAGCCCTAGGTCCAGCGCACCAGCCTCCAGGTCGCGAAGTATCTGTGTGGTCGTGCCTTCGCGCAAGTCGAGCACCACATTCGGGTAGCGCTCGCGAAAAAGCGGCAGTACGCGTGGCAGCATCGCATAGGTGGCGGAGCCTACAAAGCCAATGCGCAATCGCCCGCCAACGCCGTTACGCAGAGCGACGACAGCGCTGCGTAACTGCTCAGCATGGAAGGCAATCTGCTGCGCGTCCACCAGAATGACACGACCTGCGTCGGTAAGACGCACGCCGCGCTTGCTGCGCTCGAAAAGTGGTGCACCGAGGTCTGCTTCCAAGCGCCGGATGCCCGTGGACAGGGGCGGTTGCGCAATGTGCAGCCGTTCCGCCGCCTTGCGAAAGCTATGCGTTTCCACCACGGCCAGAAACTGGGTGATCTGCCGGAAGTTCATTACCAAAAGGATATCACTGACGTCTCATTTGGTATTTGACGTGGAATCTATCGATTCGTACAGTGAAGTCCATATCAACAGGAGACAACCCAACATGAAGGTTATCGTCCCCGTCAAACGCGTGGTGGATTACAACGTCAAGGTGCGCGTGAAGAGCGACGGCAGTGGCGTGGACATCGCCAACGTCAAGATGAGCATGAACCCGTTTGACGAAATCGCGGTGGAAGAAGCCGTGCGCCTGAGAGAGAAAGGCGTGGTCACCGAGGTGATCGCCGTCTCCTGCGGTGTCACCCAGTGCCAGGAAACCCTGCGCACCGCCATGGCCATTGGTGCGGACCGCGCCATCCTGGTGGAGACCAACTTGGAGCTGCAGCCCCTGGCCGTGGCCAAGCTCTTGAAGGCCCTGGTGGACAAGGAGCAACCCGGTCTCATCATCCTGGGCAAACAGGCGATCGACGACGACTGCAACCAGACCGGCCAGATGCTGGCCGCGCTCGCCGGCCTGCCACAAGCCACCTTCGCCAGCAAGGTGGAAGTCGCTGACGGTAGAGCCACCGTCACGCGCGAAGTCGACGGTGGCCTGGAGACGCTCTCCATCGCGCTGCCCGCCATCATCACCACCGACCTTCGTTTGAACGAGCCGCGTTACGTGACGCTGCCCAAGATCATGAAGGCCAAGAAGAAGACGCTGGACATCCTCAAGCCCGAAGACCTCGGTGTGGACGTGAGCCCGCGCATCAAGACGCTCAAGGTCAGCGAGCCGCCCAAGCGCGGTGCGGGCATCAAGGTGGCCGATGTGGCAGCCCTGGTGGACAAGCTGAAGAACGAAGCCAAAGTCATTTAAGGAATTCATGTCATGACCGCACTCGTTATTGCAGAACACAACAACGCCTCCATCAAGGGCGCCACGCTCAACACGGTTGCCGCCGCTGCCCAATGTGGTGGTGAGGTGCATGTGCTCATCGCCGGGCACAACGCCGGGGCTGCTGCCGCCGCCGCCGCACAGATCGCCGGCGTGAGCAAGGTGATCCACGCCGACGCCCCGGGCTTCGAACACGGCCTGGCCGAGAACGTGGCAGCCCAGGTGCTGATCATCGCGGCGAACTACAGCCACATCCTGTTCCCCGCCACCGCCAGCGGCAAGAACGTGGCGCCCCGTGTGGCCGCCGCAATCGATGTGGCCCAGCTCTCCGACATCACCAAGGTCATCGCAGCCGACACCTTCGAGCGCCCGATCTACGCCGGCAACGCCATTGCCACGGTGCAGGGCCTGGACGCCACGCACGTGATCACCGTGCGCACCACGGGATTCGACCCCGCAGCGGCCACCGGTGGCAGCGCCACGGTGGAAACGGCAGCAGCAGCCGCCGACGACGGTAAGTCCAAATTCATGGGCAGCGAGATCGCCAAGAGCGACCGCCCCGAGCTCACGGCGGCCAAGATCATCGTCTCCGGTGGCCGGGCACTCGGCAGCGCGGAGAAGTTCAACGAGGTGATGACGCCGCTGGCCGACAAGCTGGGCGCAGCACTCGGAGCGAGCCGCGCCGCGGTGGACGCGGGCTACGCACCGAACGACTGGCAGGTGGGCCAGACCGGCAAGATCGTGGCCCCGCAGCTCTACATTGCTGCGGGCATCTCGGGCGCGATCCAGCACCTGGCCGGCATGAAGGACTCCAAGGTCATCGTGGCGATCAACAAGGACCCCGAGGCCCCGATCTTCTCGGTGGCCGACTACGGCCTGGAGGCCGATCTGTTCGTGGCCGTGCCCGAGTTGATCAAAGTGGTCTGAAATTTACATCCTCTCTCTTTACGAACGACTCCACGGAAATACCCATGACAGAACGCGAACAGACACTCGAGCTTCTCATCGATGCCGCCCGCCGCTTCACGCGCGAGGTGCTTCTACCCGCCGAGACGGTGGTGGAGGAGACGCAGGAGATTCCCCCCCACGTGGTGAAGGGCCTGCGGGAACTCGGCCTCTTCGGCATGACCATCCCCGAGGAATACGGGGGCCTCGGCCTCAGCATGTTCGAGGAGGCAAGCCTCGTTTTCGAAATCGCCTACGCGCAGCCCGCCTTCCGCTCCTACTTCGGCACCACCAATGGCGTGGGCACGTTGGGCATCGTCAACGATGGTACCGAAGAGCAGAAGCGAAAGTACCTGCCCAAACTCGCGACCGGCGAGATGATGGCGTCCTTCTGTCTCACCGAACCCGACTCCGGCTCCGATTCCGCTGCTCTGATCACCAAAGCTGTGCGCGATGGCAATCACTACGTCATCAACGGCACCAAGCGCTTCATCACCAACGCCATCCATGCCGGCGTGTTCACCGTCTTCGCGCGCACGGCTCCGAAGGAGGTCGGTTCGAAGGGTATCTCCGCTTTTCTGGTCGATCGTGACACACCCGGCATCACTGTGGCCAAGCCGTACAAGAAGATGGGGTTCGCGGGCTCTCATGAGTCCGACGTGATCTTCGAGAACTGCCGTGTTCCTGCCAGCGCCTTGCTCGGCGCGGAAGGCACGGGATTTCGCAACGCGATGATGTCGCTGGACCACGCACGGCTGCACATGGCCGCAGTGGCCACCGGACTGTGCGAGCGCCTTCTTGACGAAGGAACGCGCTACGCGATGGAGCGCAAGCAGTTCGGCCAGCCCATTGCCAATTTCCAGATGATCCAGTCCATGCTGGCTGAGAGTCAAACCGAGCTGTTCGCTGCGCGCGCCATGGTCGAGAAGGCCTCGCGGGAGAAAGATGCTGGAAAGAAGACCACCAAGGAGGCCGCATGCTGCAAGTACTACGCGACCGAGGCGGCAGGCCGCATCGCCGACCGCATGCTGCAGGTGCACGGAGGCAATGGCTACATCAAGGAATACGCCATCGAGCGCCTTTACCGCGACGCGCGCCTGCTTCGCATCTACGAGGGAAGCAGCCAGATCATGCAGCTCATCATCGCGCGCGAACTGCTCCGCGAGCACGCCTGAGGATCACACGCAACACCAACAGGAGGGCGAATTCATGAGCACATGAAAGAAGCCCATAACCTTGATTCGCCGCGACAAGACCATAACCCTAGGAGACAAGACAATGACCCCGATTCGAACCGTGCTGGGCCTCACCCTTTCTGGCCTGTTTCTCGCCGTCCCTCTTTCGAGCTTTGCGCAGGACTACCCATCAAAGCCCATCCGTATGATCGTGCCATTCTCTGCAGGCGGGCCGACCGACGTACTGGCACGGTCCCTCGCCAAGAGCATGGGTGAAGTGCTCGGCCAGCCCATCATCGTGGACAACCGCCCAGGGGCCGGAGGCAGCATCGGCATCGACGGGGTGGCCAAGGCAGCACCCGACGGCTACACCATCGGAATGGCTCACACCGGCACGACCGCGATCAATCCACACCTCTACCCACGCCACCCCTACGATCCGCGCACCGATCTGACTCCGATCACTCCCATCGTTTCGTACACCAACGTGCTGGTCATCAACCCCAAGGTGCCAGCCAACACGCTGGCCGAGTTCATTGCATGGACCAAGCGTAGTGGTGTTTCGGCCAACTACGCATCGGGCGGCAACGGCGCAACCAACCACCTCTCCGGAGAGCTGCTCAAAGCGTTGACAGGCGCGAAGCTCGAGCACATTCCTTATAAGGGCAGTGCACCCGCCCTGGTGGACGTCATGGGCGGCAGCGTCTCGGCCATGTTCGATATCCCCATCACCTCGCTGCCTCAAATCCGTGCCGGCCATGTCAGGCCGCTTGCCGTGACCAGTGTCAAGCGCAGCAGTTATCTGCCCGACGTGCCCACCATGCGCGAGTCCGGTGTGCCAGGCTTCGACGAAGCGGGTAGCGACCTGTGGTTCGGTCTGGTGGCCCCTGCCAAACTCCCCCAACCCGTCGTCGACCGGCTGTATCAGGCCGCTCTCAAAGCGATGCAGACCCCAGAACTTCAGCAGGCCATTCGTGGCATGGCCTACGAGGCATGGACCTTGCCCCCCACCGAGTTCAAGTCCTTCATGAACATCGAGTATGACAAGTGGGGAAAGGTCGTCAAACTCTCCGGCGCGAAAGTCGATTGAAAATGAGCGGACCTCTTTCTGGCATTCGCGTTCTCGATCTGACGAGTGTGATCATGGGCCCATATGCCAGCCAGCAGTTGGCTGACTTGGGTGCCGATGTGATCAAGGTCGAACCGCCTGGCGGGGACGTGATGCGTCAAGCCGGCCCTATGCGAAATCCTGGCATGGGCCACTTCTACCTGACGACCAACCGCAACAAGCGCTCCATCGTTCTCGACCTCAAGAAGCCTTCAGGTCGCGACGCGCTGCTGCACATGGCAGCCAGCTCAGATGTGCTGCTCTACAACATCCGGCCGCAGGCTATGGCTCGCCTGGGCCTCGGGTACGAAGACCTGAAGAAGGTGTCTCCGAAGATCGTCTACGCTGGCGCCTACGGATTCAGTCAGCGTGGCCCCTACGCCGCAAAACCCGCCTACGACGATCTCATCCAAGGCATGTGCGGCATCCCTTGGCTTACGGGTCAGGCCACTGGAGAGACGCCCCGGTATGCCCCCATGGTATTGGTCGACCGCGTGGTCGGTCTGCAACTGTGCAACGCCATCACCGCTGCACTGTTCTATCGCGAGCGTTCCGGCATTGGACAGCGGATTGATGTGCCCATGTTTGAAGGCATGCTTTCCATAGTGCTTGGTGAGCACCTTGCCGGGCACCTCTATAGACCGTCGACGGGACCTTCCGGATATCAACGTAGTCTCGCACGTGATCGCCGACCCTACGAGACAAGCGATGGCCATATCTGCGTCCTGGTGTACAACGACAAGCATTGGCGTAGCTTCTTCGATGCCATTGGCAAGTCCGAGGTATTTGCGCAGGACGTGCGCTTCAGCAGCCAGGGCAAGCGCCTCGAGCACATTGACCACGTCTACGGCTTTCTCGGCGAAATCTTTCGAACACGAAGCACTGGGGAGTGGCTTGCGCTGCTGGAGCACGCAGATATTCCCGCAGCACGCATGTACAGCATTGACGACATCCTGGCCGACCCTCATCTTGCGGAAACCGGATACATCCAGCAGGTCACTCATCCAAGCGAAGGGGAAATGCTAGATGTAAGCATCCCTACCGAGTGGTCGCATTCAGTACCGGAAAAGAGGCACCATGCACCCAAATTGGGGGAGAACACGGTGGAACTGTTGCGCGAATTTGGCTATTCCGACGAACACATCCGAGCGTTGTTGTCTGAGGCAGCGGTTCAACAATGAGCCTATTGCTGTTGAATTTCACTGATCTCTGATCCAAGACTGCAAACGGGCAAAGAACACTTGGTCGCGCCAGGAGGCGTCGAGGCCCACCCGCACGGGGTCGGCGTCTTTGCAAGCGCGAAACCATCCTCCCATCAATGTCGTCTTGCTGTAGCCGACCGGTGCAAAGATTGCCACGATCCAATCGTGCATTGACAAGGGCTCAATCGCCCGCCGCGCAACCGTGGTCATCGTCAGGTCAGAGCTCCCTCGACTACAGTCTGGGAGGACGACGCAGCGAAATGGGGTCAGCTAAATCTCGCATTGAGTTGAATCATTTGTTCAGACACGCTCAGAAGGCGCGCGAAGACGCTGTTTCACGCTTGAAGTCCGGCCGCCCGGAATCGCGGCAGCGTCACACCGCCACCGACGGGCTCGCAAACCAGCTCGACGGCCATGTCGAAGGTGACCACCGAAGGATCTGGACCGACGAAGGCGCTGATCATCCGCGGACCTTCTTCGAGTTCTACCAGCAGCACGGCATAGGGCGTGTCCTGTTTGAAGGCCGGCCCGGGCGCCCGGTGAACCACGCTGAACGAATGCACCTTGGCGCGACCGCTGGAGGCGCGGTGCTCAAGGCGCTCGCTACCGCACTCACGGCAGATCGCCTGTTGGTAGAGCTGCACGTGGTCGCACGCTGGGCAGTGCTGCAGCAGCAGCTTGCCCCCCTGAATGCCGCGCCAATAGATTTCCGAATCCGAATCCGGCATCGGCTGCGGCTTGAGGTGGGCGTCTTTTTGGTTGATCACAGCGTGGCCTCCGTTCCCAGGATGGTGGTGGCGTTGGTCGCAAAACCGGCACCCAGGCTGTGCACCAGGCCGAGTTCAGCGTCCGCGACCTGGCGCTCGCCGCAGTTTCCGCGCAGCTGGTTGACTACCTCGTAGAAATGAAACAGCGAGCCCGGCATGCCCGAGTGCGCGAACGACAGCAGGCCGCCATGGGTGTTGCAGGGGATGGCTCCGCCGTAGGTGATCTGCCCGTCCTCGACGAAGCGCCCACCCTCGCCCTTGGGGCAGAAACCGAGGTCCTCCAGCATCATGATCACCGTGCCGGTGAAGCAGTCATAGACGCCGGCCACGTCGATGTCCTTCGGCCTGCAGCCCGCCATGTCGTAGGCCCTGGCACTCGACTGCACCGCGCCCGTGGTGGTCAGCGAGGGCATCAGGAAGATGTGCTCGTGCGTGTAGCATTCGCCGCCGCCGAGGATGTAAATGGGCTTGGCAATTCCCAGCGCCCTGGCGCGCTTGGCCGACGTGACGATGAAGGCTGCTGCGCCGTCGGAGATGAGAGAGCAGTCGAGCTTGTGGTAAGGCGTTGTCACCCAGCCGGAATTCAGCACGTCATCGACGCTCAGCGGATCGGTCATCTGCGCCCCCGGCGTGCGGCGTGCGTGTTCGCGGTGGATCACCGCCACCTTGGCAAACTGCTCGGAGGTGGTGCCGAACTCTTTCATGTGCCGATGCGCGGTCATGGCGAAGGTGTTGGCCACGGGAATGCCGAAGGGCATTTCGTATTGCTGGTCCCGGCTTTCGGTCATCGAGCGCAGGGCAAGGTCGGGGGACAGACCGGTCAGCAGGCTGTCGCCCCCCACCACCAGCACCGTCTCGGCCAGGCCGCCGGCAATGGCGGCGGCGGCGATGTTGAACATGGTGGCCGCCGTGGCGCCGGAGACCTGCAGCGTGTTGGAAAACGTTGGCTGGATGCCCAGGTATTCACTGAAAGCCACGCTGAAGCGGTGGAACGGCGAGGCAAAGGCGGAGCTTGAGAGCACGCCATCGACCTCGTGCTTGCCGATGCCGGCCTCGGCCAGCGCCTTGCCCGCTGCGTCGGCGGCCAGCGCGAGCGCGCTCTTGCCCGGCACGCGGCCGACGGCGGAAATGCCCGCACCGATGATCGCGGTTTTACCGCGAAGCGTATGCGACGAGGGTGCGGATTTGATGTTTGCCATAACTGGGTTCGTGGGTCGGAGTGGGCTCAGGCAGCCACGGGGCGCAGGTGCTTGCGCAGTTCTGCCTTCAGGATTTTTCCTACCGGGTTGCGCGGGATGGCGTCAAGGTACTCGATGCGCTCAGGCAGCTTGTAAGCCGCCACGCCGATCTGCTTCAGGTGGCCGACGATATCCTCCAGCGCCGGCGGCTGGGCCTTGTCCTTCGGAACGACGAAGATACAGGTCTTCTCGCCCATGATCTCGTCGGGCACCGCCACCGCCGCCACCTCCTGCACGCCGGGATGGGTGAGAACCAGGTTCTCGACCTCGGCTGCGCTAACGTTGAAGCCACCGCGAATGATGATGTCTTTCTTGCGGTCAAAGAAACCGATGTGGTGAACGTCCCGCACGATGAAAAAGTCACCTGTGCGGCAAAAGCCGTCGGGGGTGAACGTGCTTATCGCCAGGTCCGGCCGCTGGTAATAGCCAGCAAACACATTGGGTCCGCGGTAGACCAGCTCGCCCACCTGGCCGGGCTGCGTGCATTCTGCACCGCTCTCATCGAGCAGCTTCATCTCTACACCCTGGATGTCCGAGGGCCATTCGACGCCCGGGCTACCCCACCACGGAAAGTGATCTGCCCGCTTGGCGAAATCGGGCACGTCTCGCGCCCCTGCAAACACCGCGGTGCCTTCGGTCTGTCCCCAGGCGTGCAGGATTTCGATGTTCCAGCGCCGCTTGAACTCCTCCATGCTCCAGCGCGAGGGTTGCGCCGAACCCGAGGCGATGCAGCGCACGCTGGAGAAGTCAAGCTGATCGACGTTGGGCAACTTGAGGATCATGTTCAGCAGGGCAGGCACCAGCAGGGTGAAATGCACCTGGTCATGCATCAACTGCTTGAGAAGCAGCGGCATGTTCAGCGGGTGATGCAAGAGCGTCGTGCCCCCGATGGCCAGCGAAGCCAGCCAGGTCGCCACACCGGTCATGTTGACCACCGGCGCGGTCGCCAGCACCCGGTCCCCTTCGTGCAGCCCGGCCGTCAGCGGGATCAGGTTCATCTGAAAGAGCCAGTTGTTGTGAGACATCGGGCAGCCCTTGGAAAGGGCTTCGGTGCCGGACGACCAGCATAGGCTGAAAATGTCGTTGGCGTCGACACCGATGGCGTCGAGCCTGGCCACGTCGGCCGCACCACGCGCCATCTCGGCAATACGCTCGATCGGCAGCGCGACAAATCCGGTCTTCTCGGCGATGGCGAGTTGATCGGCACCCTTGAAATCGCGCATCCCGAAGAAGAAGCGCGCCTCGGTGAGTTTCTTGACATTCTGGAACTCGTTGTCGCGCCACTGAATCGGCATCGGCGAGAGCACGCCGCCGGCGCGGCTGACCGCAAGAAACATGGCAACCAGTTCCCATACGTTGGGCAGTTGCACGACGACGATTTCATCCTTGCGCAAACCCATGTCCAGCAGCCCGGTCGCGATGGCGTCGACGGCCGCGGCGAACTCCCGATAGCTCAGGTTCTGTGCTGCTGTTCCGGTCAGATCAGGCCGATCAGCCGGGTCGACCACGGCGGGCCGCTCCGGCGCCTTGGCCGCCGTCTCGCGCAGCAAATCGAGCAGGGTGCGCCGGCCCCAGTGGCCGCTTTCGGTGTAACGCTTCAAGGTCTCAGCAGTGTGCAGAATCATCGCTCGGCTCCTTTGGGTGTGCTTGTCGGAATGAATCAAAGGTTCAATCGCTGGCGCGTGAGCTCAGCGAGCCGCGTCGAAACCATGGAAGCTGGAAAACGTCTCCACATCGGTTCGTTCGGTGATGAAGGCGTTCTCCGGGGCCGACAGGTCCTCGTGTCCCAGGGCGATGCCGCAAGCGAGGATTTCGTGGTCGCTGATAGGCAGTTGGGCACGCGCCACTTTGTGGTACCAAGCAAGCGCCGCCTGCGCACAGGTGTGCAGGCCCTGTGCGCGGGCGGCCACCAGAATGTTCTGGATGAACATGCCCAGATCCATGAAGCTGCCGGTGTTCAGGCGGCGATCGAGCGTGACGAGCAGGCCCACCGGCGCGTCGAAGAACAGGTAGTTGCGCAGCATCTGATGCGCGCGCGCCGCCGCATCGTCGCGGGCGATGCCCAGGCTGGCATACAGGCCAAAGCCGCAGCGCCGCCGACGATCCAGGTAGGGCTCGACCCAGGTGGTGGGGTAGTAGGCGTATTCAGGCTGGTGGCGGTCTGGCTCGTGCGTGGCCGCCTCAATGAAGGCATCGCACAGACGCTGCCGGGACTCGCCCGCCACCGCATACACCTTCCACGGCTGCACGTTGTTGCCACTCGGGGCTCGCGCCGCCACGTTCAAAATGTGCTGCACAACCGAGGAAGGAACGGACGTGGGTAGAAACCGCCTGACCGATTTTCGACTGCGAATCGCTTCATCAACATGCACGGACGGACTGCCTTTCTGACTGCGTAGAGCTACGGAGAAGAAACGACGCGGTGAGACCAGCACCGCTGGACTCCCATACGACGTTCGGATAGGATGGCAGCATGAATTCTACCAAACAACCGTTTGAATGGAGGCCCGCTCCTGAACTGATGGCGCGGTCCAACCTGACCGCCTTCTTGCACAAAGTGGGCGAATCGAGCTTCGAGAACCTGAGCGCTCGCGCCGATGCCGATCCGGCCTGGTTGATGCAAGAGGTGTTCGAGTTTTGCGACATGCGCTTCTATCAACCTTACACGCAGATGCTTGACACCTCGCGCGGCATCGAGTGGGCGCGCTGGTGTGTCGGCGGTACCACCAACATCGTGCTGAACTGCCTGGACCGGCACCGCGGAACGCCGGTGTGGGACCAGCCTTTCCTGGTGTGGGAGGGCGAAGACCCGAAAAACCGCAAGTCCTTGAGTTACCGCGAGTTTGATGCCGAGGTTTGCCGCCTGGCCGGAGCGTTGCAGTCGCTGGGCATTGCTCGGGGCGACAGGGTCGGCCTGTACATGCCCAACCTGCCGGAGACCTTTGTCGCGTTCTTTGCGGTCCTGAAGATCGGCGCCGTGTTGATGCCCTTGTTTTCGGGCTTCGGGCCGCAACCCATTGTCGCCCGTTTGAACGACGGACAAGCCAAGGCGGTGCTGACGGTGGATGGCACCTGGAGACGCGGCACCCCCGGCGTCATGAAGTCGGTGCTGGACGAAGCCCTGCGCGAGGTACCCAGCGTGCAGCACGTGGTGGTGCTGCGCCACCTGGGTGAAGCGTCCCCATGCCCGATGACGCCGGAACGCGACCACGACTGGGCCAGCCTGATCGCCGCCCAACCCCGTGACATGCCGACCGCCGAGATGGCCGCCGAGGCACCCGCCGTATTGCTCTACACCTCGGGCACCACCGGCAAGCCCAAGGGCTGCATCTGGACCCACGTGAGTTTCCTGGGCTCGATGGTCACGCGCGACATGCACATCTGCGCCGATTTCAAGCAGAGCGACCGCTTCTTCTTCATGAGCGACATGGGCTGGATGGTGGGTGCCATGTGCGCCTGCATCCCGAGCTATTTCGGCGGCAGCCTGCTGGTGGCCGAAGGCACGCCCGACTACCCCGACACAGGACGCTTCTGGCGTCTGGTGCAGGATCACAAAGTCACCTATCTGGGTGTCGCGCCCACGCTGATCCGCAGCCTGATGCGCTACGGCGACACAGAGGTCGAAAGCTACGACTTGTCTGCATTGCGCATCACCTGCTCCGGTGGCGAGGCATGGACCGAGGCGCCCTGGCGCTGGTTCTTCAAGCACATCTGCAAAGAGCGTCTGCCGTTCCTCAACATTGTCGGCGGCACCGAGGTGGGCGGCTGCAACTTCACCGGCACCCTGCACCACCCCTTGCGACCAGGCTCGTTCGGCGCGCGGGGGCTTGGCGCCGGGGTCGACATCGTGAACGACAACGGTCAGCCGGTCGGCGCGGGCCAGGTCGGCGAGTTGGTGCTGCGCAACCCCAACATCGGCTTCACCAAGAGCCTGTGGCGCGACGACGAGCGCTACCTCGACAGCTACTGGCGCACGCTGCCCGGCGTCTGGGTGCATGGCGACTTTGCGATGCACGATGCGGACGGCTTGTTCTACATCCTCGGCCGCAGCGACGACACGATCAAGGTCTCAGGCAAGCGCACCGGCCCGTCGGAGATTGAAACCCTGCTCACCGGCACCGGCAAGGTGTCAGAGGCGGCGGTGATCGGCGTGCCCGACGAGATCAAGGGCTCGGCCATCGTCTGCGTCTGCGTGCCCATGCCCGGCGTGGCGGCGGACGCGGCGCTGCAAGCTGAACTGTCTCAAGCGGTTGTCCATGGCATGGGCGCCTCCTACCGACCCAGACAGGTGCTGCTGGTCAGCGACCTGCCCAAAACACGCAACATGAAAATCATGCGTCGCGTCGTGCGGGCCGTGTACCGGGGCGACGGTCCGGGCGACCTGTCCTCGCTGGTCAACCCGGAGGCGGTGACCGAGCTGCAGGGCAAGCTGGCAGGGTAGTGGCTGGGCTGGCGAGGCCGCTCGCCCGCTAAACCGACCGTACAAAATCGGCAATAGACGCGTCTGAAGCCAGCACGCTATTGCCGATCAATGCGTTCCAGTGCGCTTCCGAGCCATGGGCAATGCGCCATTCATGCAAACGCCGGGTCAGCAATTGCAGATCGTATTCTTCGGCAATGCCAATGGCACCGTGCAGCGCGTGGGCAATGGAGGCAACCAGCACCGCCGCCTCGCTGGTGCGGGATTTGGCCATGGCAGCGGCGAGCAAGGAGGGCGTGGTCGTGTCGGTACGGAACGCTGCTTCGGCGGCTATCGAGGCAGCAGCCACATGTTCGGCCATGACGCTCAACTGGTGCTGCACCGCCTGGAACTTGCCCAGGGTTTTGCCGAACTGGATGCGGTCATTGCAGAATTGGAGTGTCATTTCGAAGACCCGTGTCATGGCCCCGCTGAGCAGGGCGGCGTGCAAGGCCGCGGCGAATGTCGGCAGCAGTGGGCCAGCGCCGGGCACGTGCGTCGCGATGCGCTCATCGGGCCAGCGCAGGTTGGCGGCAAGGCTCCCATGCACGCCGCTTGCTTCACGCTGCGCCGCTGCGCAAGGCAGCAGCAACAAGGCATCACCATCTTGGGCCAGCACGAAATCGGCCACCCGGCCGTAAGGTGTGAATGAGCACACGATGGCGCCATCGGCCTCGCGCCGCAACGCAGCGCCCAGCGTAATCATGCCGTTGGGCATCGCAAACTGCGACCCCAGCAGCGCTCGCGCCACAATCGTCTGAGCCACCGGCACCGGCACCGTGTAGCGGCCGAAGCTGCACAGTATCGGGAACAGATCGGCCAGCGGGAGGCCGGCACCGCCAGCGTCCTCGGACGCCAGCAGTTCGAGGAAGCCGGCGCCTTGCAGCGCCTGCCACAGCGCAGCGGTCGAGCCGCCCGCCTCAATCGCGCGCACCACGGCGGGCGTGCACTGATCCTCGAGGATATCTTCAATCGCTTGTGCAAACATGGAATGCTCTCGTTTTCAACGCAGGCCCAGACCGCGCGCGATCATGCCGCGCAGGATCTCGCGCGTGCCGCCGCGCAGGGAATAGGTGGGCGCAATCTGGCTTACATAAGCCACGGCGCGGTACAACTCGGCATCGACCAGGGCGTCCGGGTCCATAGCGATGGCGGCTCCGATCACGGCGGGAATGCTCTGCTCGAATTCGGTGCCTATATCCTTTACCAAGGCCGCTTCGACCAACGGGCTTTCCCCGTTGACGAGCTTGGCCGTGACGGCGATCGACATGTTGCGCAGCGTGGCCAGGTGCGTGGCGAAACGCCCGATGGTGGCGGCATGGGCCGAGACCGCCGGTGTACTGCGCAGGCAGGTGATCCAGTGCTCCAGCAGCACGATGCTGGAGTACACCCGCTCCGGGCCGCTGCGCTCGAAGGCCAGTTCGGCATTGACTTGCGCCCAGCCGCTGCCTTCATTGCCGATCAGCGCGTCGTCGGCCAGTAGCACGTTGTCGAAAAACACTTCTGAGAAATGCGCGTCCCCCGTTAGATCCCGGATCGGGCGCACCGTCACGCCGGGCAATGCCAAGTCGACAATGAACTGCGACAGGCCCTTTTGCCGATCCTGCGACTCGCCCGACGAGCGCACCAGCGCGATCATGTAGTGGCAGTGCTGCGCATTGGTGGTCCATATCTTGTGGCCGTTCAAACGCCAGCCACCTTCGCAGCGGCTGGCCCGTGTGCCAACGCTGGCGAGGTCGGAGCCGGCATTGGGCTCGCTCATGCCGATACAAAAGAAGGCCTCGGCGGCACAAATTTTGGGCAGATAGAACTGGCGTTGCGCCTCGGTTCCGAACTTGAGGATCTGGGGCCCGCTCTGGCGGTCGGCGATCCAGTGTGCGGAAACCGGGGCACCGGCGGCCAGCAGTTCTTCCACCAGCACGAAGCGCGAGAAGGCGTCCAGGCTGGCGCCACCGTATTGCGCTGGCAAGGTCACGCCGACCCAGCCCCGTGCGGCCAGCTTCTTGCTGAAAGCGGCATTGAAACCCATCCATGAACGGGCCCGGATGTCGGCGGGCATTGGCTCAAAGCTGGATTGGAGAAAGGCCTTTACCTCGGCGCGAAATGAATTCGTCCCGGCGGGCAGGGCGGCGAACCGGAAAGCGGACAGCAGGTTGTTCAAGAAATTTTCCTCCGAGGGGTTCATTCACCGCCGAGTTGAGGCGCCGCCCCAGGCGATACATCAGATCGGGCTGCGCTCCACCAGCTGGGCGGAAATGATCAAGCGCTGCAATTCGTTGGTGCCTTCGCCAATGCACAGCAGAGGCGCGTCTCGGTAGTAGCGCTCGACGTTCATTTCCTTCGAGTAGCCATAAGCCCCGTGGATGCGCAAGGCCTCCATCGAGTTCTCGACCGCCGCCTCGCTGGCGAACAGCTTGGCCATGCCGGCTTCCATGTCGCAACGCTGGCCAGCGTCATAAGCCCGCGCGGCCTGTTCAACCAGCAGACGCGCCGCCTCCGCCCGAGTGGCCATGTCGGCCAGCTTGAGCTGGATCGCCTGGTGTTCGCAGATCGGCTTGCCGAAGGTGCGACGCAGTTGGGCATAGGCTACCGACTCCTCCAGGCAGGCGCGCGCCACACCCACGCCGCGCGCAGCCACATTGATGCGCCCAAGTTCCAGTCCGCCCATCACGTGCTTGAAACCCTGTCCTTCCACGCCACCGACCAAGTTGGCGGCCGACACGCGAAAGTTGTCGAACACCAGCTCGGCGCTGTCGATGCCTTTGTAGCCGAGCTTTTCGAGCTTGCGAGTGGACGTGAAGCCGGGGCCTTTTTCGCAGATGAACAGGCTCATGCCGCGATGGCGCGGTTGCGCTGCGGGGTCGGTCTTGACCAGCACGGCAAAGGCCTGGCCATGGACGCCGTTGGAGATCCAGGTCTTGGTGCCGTTGATGACGTAGTGGTCGCCGTCACGGCGCGCCACCGTGCGCACCGCCTGCAAGTCGGTGCCGCAGTCGGGCTCGGTCAGCGCCAGCCCGCCGCGCAGTTCGCCGCTGGCAAAGCGCGGCAGGAAACGCTGGCGCTGCGCCTCGGTGCCGTTGCGCTGCACGCAGGCGGCCATGATGAGGTGCGAGTTGATGATGCCCGAAACCGACATCCATACCCGCGCGATGCGCTCCACGACCTTGGCATAGGTGCTGGCCGACAGGCCGAGGCCGCCATATTCCTCGCGGATGATGCAGCCGAACAGGCCCATCTCGCGCATGCCGGCCACAATGTCGGCCGGCCATTCGTCGGCGTGCTCGAGCCGCTGCGCCACCGGCTTGATCTCGCGGTCGACAAAGCGCTCGACGGCGTCGAGCACCAGAGTTTCTTTTTCCGCATCAAAGGCGATGGGCGGGCTGGTAGTCATTAAAGGGATCCGGAGGTGTTGGAATGGGTCAGGGTATGCGCCAGAGTGGCGGCGTCTTCGGCGCGATCGGCCGACAGCAGCGCATCGCGCAGGCGCAGCGCCTGATCGCGCGGCAATGCCAGTAGTGCATTGCCCATGAATTTGGCCTCGATGTCAGCGGCCGTGATCGGCCGGCCCGGTGCGCCGCGGTGCGCTGACTCGCGCCAGCGCAGCTCGCGCCCGTCGTTCGTGCGCACGTGCAGTTCGCCGGAAAAGAAGGTGGGGTAATCGGCATCGGGGTCGGCCGCGTGTTCGATGCGGTCAGCCAGCGCCTGCACCTGCGGGTCGCTCAGGTTGGCGGCATCCAGTTCGGCCAGCCCCAGCTCGCCGCGCAGCAGGGCCAGCGCGACCAGGTGGTGAATGCTGAACTGCGATTCATAGACGTTGGCCGGTCGTCGCTTGGCCGCCACCGGCTCGCACACCACCGGGTGCACCCCTGGCGGCAGCAGCACCTGCACCGATGCCACCTCCTCGGCACGCAGCCCCGTCGCCCGCAGCGCCAGCGCGGCATCGATGCTGGCGTGCGTGAAGTGGCAGGTTGGGTACAGCTTTACCGCCACTTCGAGCAGCTCCCAGCGCTCGCCCAAGCCGCGCGTGCACAACGACAAATCGGCCAACAAGCCGCGCGCGGCCAAGTGACTGGCGTACAGACCAAAGCGCCCTTCATAAGGCTGTGAAGGCCCCCGAAAACCGGCACCGGCCAGCGCCGTGGCGGTCAGCCCGCTGACACCGGCCCAGCCCGGGTGCATGCGCTTGGTCCAGGCGCCGTCGCTCAGAAATTCCATGCTACCGGATGCCATCGACAGCACCACGCCTTGCGCATGCTCCAAGCCCACCTGATCCAGCCCCATCAGCTTGCCGGCCGCCAGCGCGCACCCAAAAGCTCCCACCAGGCCGGTCGGATGAAAGCCAACGTCGTGGAAGCCGCCCCCGGCCGCCGCACCCAGACGGGCAGCAACCTCAATCGCGAGCACATAGGCCGTGATCATCTCGGGCCCCGTGGCATGCCGTTGCGCTGCCAGACCCAGCGCCAACGGAAAGGCGCTGGCACTGGGGTGTGTGATCGCGCCGGGGTGGGTGTCGTCGAAGTCCAGCCCGTGGACCAGGATGCCATTCATCAGCACCGCATCGCGCAGCGGCAGGGGTGCAAAGGCGCCCATGACGGCGCTGTCACCCGCGCCACCCAGGGCGCGCAAGCCGCGGTAAGCGCAGTGCGCGAAGTCGTGCTGAGACGAGGCCAGGGCGATGCCCAGAGCGTCGAGCATCAGCAGCTTGGCCTGTTCCACCACGACTGCGGGCAACATGCCAGGCTTGAGACCGTGTGCAAAGGCGGCCAACTGGGTGGCAATGTTGTCGGTCGCGGGGTCTGTCGTGTCGGTTGGCACAGGGATTTTCCTTCTTTCTTGATGCGATCAAACGGCCGGGCCGGCGTCCAGCATGGCCAATGAAAGGGTGTACTGCTCTTGCAACTCGCTGACCCCATTGACGCTGCCCCCGACTGGCCGCAGCAAGCCGTCGCGCAGGCCGTAAACCAGCCCGTGCACCTCGACTTGCTGCCCGCGCTCCCAGGCGCGGCGCAGGGTGGTGGTGCGACACACGTTGCTGACCTGCTCAATCACGTTCATCTCGCAAAGCCGCGCCGCGCGCTCGTCAACGCCGGAAATGCCGTCGAGCCGATCAATGTGTTTCCGCGCCACGTCCTCCAGATGGCGCAGCCAGTTCTCGGCCAGACCGGTGCGGCGCTGTTCTATCACCGCCTGCACGCCGCCGCAGCCGTAGTGACCCACCACGAGAACATGCTCGACTTTCAACACCTCGACCGCATACTGCAGCACCGTCAGGCAGTTCAGGTCGGAGTGCACTACCAGGTTGCCGACGTTGCGGTGCACGAACACCTCGCCAGGCCGCAGCCCCAGGATTTCGTTGGCCGGTACCCGGCTGTCGGAACAGCCGATCCACAGGTAGCGCGGCATCTGCTGGTGCGCCAGTCGCTCGAAGTACTGCGGATCTTCCGCAGCGCAGCGCGCCGACCAGGCACGGTTGTTCTCCAAAAGAGGGGCCAGGCTGGAGATGGCATCTCCCCGCAGCGACATCAGCACCCCTTCCAAACCGGCTTGCGCTTCTCGGCGAAGGCACGCGGACCCTCCTGCGCGTCCTCGCTGGCGTAGGCGGTGCGATAAATGTTGTGCGCCAGCGCCATGCCGGCCTCACAACCGGCGCTCATCGCCGTCATGATCGATTCCTTGCCCGCCATCACCGACAGCGGAGCGTTGTCGCGGATGCGTTCGGCCAGCGCGGTGGCCCGAGCGCGCACCGCATCAGGCGTGTCTTCCAGGTAATTGATGAAACCCAGCCCATGGAAGGTTTCGATCGGATACAGGTCGCCGGTCAGCACCATCTCCATCAGCAGCGGCTGCGGCAGCATCCACAGGAGGGGAATGGCCCAGGGGCTGCCGCGCCCGGCGATACGGGTTTCTGTGATGCCGACCTGCGTGCCCTTGAGGCCTACGCGCAAATCCGAGTTCAGGCTCAGCATCATGCCGCCGGCAATCAGGTGCCCGGTCATGGCCGCGATGATGGGCTTGGCCACACGGCGCTGGCGACCGTGAAACGGGTCCCTCATCTTGGTCAGGATGTCCACGCCCTCGTCCTTCTTGACACGAGAAGCCTCGCGCAGGTCGAGCCCGGCGCAGAAAGTGCCGCAGTCGGCAGAAGTCAGGATGGCCACGTGCACATTTTTATCGGCATCGACTTCGCACCACAGATCGTGCAGCCGATTGGCAGCGACCGGTGACAGCGCGTTACGCATCTCGGGGCGGTTGATCTTGACGGTGGCGATACCATCGCGCACGTGATACAAAACGGTTTCTGCTTCACTCATGTTTATCTCCAGGTTAAAAGATGGCTTGGCTTTCGCATGCGGCCGCTGGTTTTTGTCAGGGCCCTGGTTCAGTGGCTCACGACGGGGTCCATTTCACGCGTTGTAGACCCTGTTGCCGTCTCTGCGCGCAGCGGTGGAACGCACCAGCTCCTGAGTCAACTGCTCCATCCACTGGTCGATGGGAACCGAAGGAACAAACCTCTGGTGAATGAGCCGCAAGTAGCGTGTGTTGGCGGCCCACTCGACAAAATCAGCAAAAGGCAGTTGCTGCTGCTCCAGCAGTCTGAACTTCAGCAACACCTTGACCGCGTGATGCGCATGCCGCTCAGGGTTCTTGACAAAGGCGTTGAGGCGCTCGCGCGCGTAGGCCAGCACCTCGGCACGGTAGCGGAATACCGGGCCGTGGCCGGGAATGACCCAGCGCGGGTCAAGCCGCTCGATCAGGTCGAATGTGGCGGCCACTTCATCGAACGCGGTTTCACCATCGAGTTCCGGAAACACCACGCCGAAGCCTTTTTCCCACAAGGCATCGGCCGAAATCAGGGTTCGGGACTGCGGCTCAAACAGAATGACTGAATGGGGATCATGGCCCGGTGCCGCATGGATTTGCCACGCGGTATCGGCCAGCTGGATGTCCGTGCCCGGCGACAGAAGGCCATCGAACTTGAACCGGGGGCAGTGTTGCCCGGATGGCACATAGTTCAGGGCGACGGGGTCCCACGGCGAGACAAGTGATGCATGGCCTGGCGGAATGAGGGTTTGAAGTTCTGGGTAATTGCCCTGGAGGGCGGCATTGCCGCCGCAGTGGTCGCTGTGCAGATGGGTATTGAGCAGCAAGTCCAGCGGCCGCTGCTGCAAAGCGGCGCTGACCAGCCCGGCCGTTAGTTCCGCGTGTGTGCTGTAGCCACTGTCAACGAGTGCGCTGGATGCCGATCCAAGGAACAGAATGTTGTTGGAGGACAGCCAACCGCGCTCAAAAACCTGAATACCGTTCGGAAGTTGGATGCTGGTCATGGGCCGTCTCGGACACGTCATTTTTAACGGTGGATAACACCAGGTTTGTAAAGATGGGCGCGCATGCGGGGTTTGCCGCCGCTTATTCCGCAGTGCCCTCGGACTCAACCACGGCCACCACCAGGCCGCGCTCGACCATTTGTCCGTTCTGCACCGACAGCGAGCGCACCACCCCATCGTGGTCGGCATTGATGCGCAGCTCCATCTTCATCGACTCCATCGTTGCCACCACGTCGCCGGAACGTACGCGCTCGCCAACCGCCACATGGATCTTCAGGATCATCCCCATCATCGGCGTGCGCAACTGGCCACTGGTCTGGCGTCCGGTGATGGCCTGGTTGAGGTAAGGGGTCACGCCGATGGCGTGGGCAGTGCCGCTGCTCTGCACAAACACGGTATCGACGCTGCGCACGATGGTCAGCACCTCATGTCGATCCCCCATGCGCAAACGCCAATTGCCCCCGGCGATGGCGGTCAGTGCCAAGCGGACTCGTTCTGTGCCGATTTGCACCGTCACCTCGGACTCGGGCGAGACGGCGCCGAACCGGGCCTCGTGCGTTGTGCCGCCCGAGCGCAGCAACAGCGCCGGAACCGGCGTGAGCCGATCGTCGCCGGCGTGCATCTGCCAACCCGTCACGTCCAGGGCCGACCAGGCCCCGAATTGATTGCCGTTGCACCGCGCGTCGAGCAACCACCAAGCCGCTGCAGCGGCCAGCCGCTCCAGCGGCGCACTGCTCGCGCCCTGACTCCCCTCGGCCAGCACCTCGTCAATCAGACGGGTGTGGAAGCTGGCGTCGCGCGTGGCGGGCAGGGCCAGCAGGCGCTGCAGAAAGGCGCAGTTGGTTTCGACGCCGTGCACCTGGGTTTCGCCCAGCGCCCCACTCAGACGGTCCAGCGCCGCCTCGCGCGTGGGCGCATGCGCAATCAGCTTGGCCAGCATCGAGTCGTAGTACGGCGTGACCGCCATGCCGGCGCGCACACCCGATTCAACCCGCACGACAGAAGTTGGGAACCGAACAGCGATCAGTTCACCGGTGGAGGGCAGGAAATTTTGTGCTGAATCTTCAGCGCAGACCCGCGCCTCAATCGCGTGGCCGCGCACCTGCACTTCGCTCTGGCGCAAGGGCAAGCCCTCGCCGGCGGCAATGCGCAGCATGATCTCGACCACATCCAGCCCGGTCACCTCCTCGGTCACCGGATGCTCGACTTGCAGCCGTGGATTGACTTCGAGAAAGTGGTGATTGTCGCCCTGCACGATGAATTCCACCGTGCCGACACCGCGATAGCGCAGCCGCTGTCCCAAGCGCACCGCGTCACCGAGCATCGCCTCGCGCAGCGCCGGGGCGAGGTTCACCGCTGGAGCCTCTTCGATGACTTTCTGATGGCGCCGCTGCAGCGTGCATTCGCGCTCGAACAAGTGAATCACTTCGCCATGGCCGTCGCCGACGATCTGCACCTCGATGTGGCGCCCGCGCTCGACAAAGGCTTCGACGATCAACGCAGTGTCGCCAAAGGAACTCCCGGCCTCGCGCATGGCCGCCTCGATGGTCTCCATCAACCCGTCCAACTGCTGCACCACCCGCATGCCCTTGCCGCCGCCACCGGCGGCCGCCTTCAGAATCACCGGTAGCGGTAGTCCGCGCACGGTGGCTGCCACTTCGGCCGCATCGCGGCTCGGCAGCTCGCTGCCGCCGAGCACGGCCACGCCAGCGGCGCGGGCCTCGCGCTTGGCCGACGCCTTGTCGCCCAGGCGCTCAATGACCTCGGGCGTCGGGCCGACGAAGACGAGGCCGGCTGCCTCGACCGCGCGCGCGAAGACCGCGTTTTCGGCCAGAAAGCCAAAACCAGGATGAATGGCCTGCGACCCGGTCCGCCGGGCCGCATCAATGACCGCATCGATGCGCAGGTAGCTCTCGGCCGGCGCTGCCCCACCGATTTCGATCGACTCGCCGATCAGGTCAACGTGCAGCGCATCGCGATCAGCACTCGAATGCACACCGGCCACCGCAATACCGAGGCGCCGGCAGGTGCGTGCGATGCGGCAGGCGATTTCGCCGCGGTTGGCGATCAGGATTTTTTTGAACATGTCAGAGTCCGCTCCAGCGCGGTGGGCGCTTTTCATTGAAGGCCTTCACGCCCTCCAGCCTGTCGGCCGAGGACACCAGCACGTTGTAGGCGGCGACGTCGAGCATGTAGCCGCTGTGGAAGTCAATCTCGCCGCCGCGCGATGCGGCGAGTTTGGCGTAGTGGGTGGCCATCGGTGCGGCCAGTACGATGTCGCGCGCGTCGGCGACTGCGGCGGCCAGCGCCGTACCCGGCTCGGCCAGGTCTGTGACCATGCCCCATTCGGTGGCTTCTTCGGCCGAGAAGCGGCGCGCGGTGAACAGCAGCTTCTTGGCGCGCCGCGCGCCGACGGCGCGCACGAGGTTCTGGATACCGCCGCCGCCGGGCATGATGCCGCGCCGCAGCTCGGGCAGCGAAAATACCGCAGCGCGCGAAGCGACGATGTAGTCACACATCAACGCCAGTTCGCAGCCGCCGCCATGCGCGTGGCCTTCGACGGCGGCGATCACCGGTTGCGGGAAATCCTTGACAGCCAGCAACACCTCTTCGGCGAGCTGGTGTTGGCGCCGCCATTGACCGTCGGTCATACCGTCGCGCTGCTTGAGGTCTCCGCCGGCCGAGAATGCACGCTCACCGGCGCCGGTGATGATCAGCACACGCAGGCCGTCGTCGAAGGCCAGTTCGTGCAGGGCGTTGCGCAGGTCGATGAACATCTGCGTGTTCATCGCGTTCATCACCTCGGGGCGGTTGAGCACCAGGGTGCGGATGCCATCAGCGAGCTCGGTGCCAGGCGCGGCTTCAACGCGTAGTGTCGTGTAGTCCATGGTGCTTCAGTAAGAGCGGGGCATGCCCAGCAGGTGCTCGGCCACCTGCGCCAGCACCAGGTTGTTGGAGATCGGCGCGGTGCGGAACAGCCGGCTCTCCTTCCATTTGCGCTCGATGTCGTATTCGCAGGCCACGCCGTAGCCGCCGAAGGTGGTCATGGCCGCCTCGGCGGCTTCCCAAGCAGCCTCGCTGGCCAGGTACTTGACCATCGTCGCCTCGCGCCCGCAGGGCAGGCTGGCGTCGAACAGCGTCGCTGCCTTGTTGCGCATCAGTTCGGCAGCCTCGATGTTCATGTGGGCGCGCGCGATCGGGAACTGCACGCCCTGGTTGGCGCCGATCGGGCGGTCGAAGACGACACGCTCGCTGCCGTAGCGCGCGGCCTTGCCGACGAACCAGTGGCCGTCGCCGATGGCCTCGCTGGCCACCAGCAGACGCTCGGAATGCAGCGAATCCAGCAGGTAGTGGAAGCCCTTGCCTTCCTCGCCGATGCGGTCGTCGTCGGTGAGCTCCAGGTTGTCGATGAAGACCTGGAAGGTGTGGTGATTGATCATCGTGCGAATCGGCGTGGCCTTCAGCGACGCGCCGGCCTTCGCTATGTCGATCAGGAACAGGCTAAGGCCATCGGTCTTCTTCTTCACCGCGTCGGTCGGCGTGGTGCGCGCGATCAAAAGGTACATGTGCGAGTGGCTGTAGCGCGAAGTCCAGATCTTCTGGCCGTTGACGACGTAGCCACTTGGCACCTTGCGTGCGAATGTCTTGATCGCCAGCGTGTTGGAGCCCGCGTCGGGCTCGGTCACGCCGAAGGCCTGCAGCCGCAGGCTACCGTCGGCGATGCGCGGGAGCGTCGCGCGCTTCTGCGCTTCGCTGCCATGGCGCAGGATCGACGCCATCGTGTACATCTGCGCATGGCAGTGCACCGCGCTACCGCCGTTCTGGTTGATCTCCTGCAGGATCAGGCAGGCGTCGAGCAGGGGCAGCCCGGCGCCGCCGTATTCCTCCGGAATCAGCGCGGCCAGCCAGCCGGCCTTGGCCATCGCGTCGACGAAGGCTTCCGGATAGGCGCCGTCCTGGGCGCACTGGCGCCAGTACTCGGGGCCGAAGCCCTTGCACAGCTCCTTGACGGCGGCGCGGATCTGACCCTGGGTCTCGGTGTAGTCGAAGTTCATGGGGATCTCGGCCTTGTCTCTGTCAATCGACGACGCGTTGCTGTCGCAGCGCCGCCAGTTCATCGGCATGCAGGCCCAGCGCCGTCAACACCTCGTCGGTGTTCCCGCCCAGCACTGGCGGCGGCGGGCCGCTGCGCCCGCGACGGCCCTGCGAACTGATGGGCAGGCCCATCGTCTGGTGTTGCGGTGCGCCCGGCAGCGGCAGCGCGCCCAGCATGCCGACCGCTTGCACCTGTTCGTGCGCCAGCATCTGGGCCACGTCGTGCATCTCGCTGCAGGGCGCACCGGCCGCTCGCAGCGCCGCCGCGCAGTCTGCGGTGCTGCGCTGCCGGGTGCGCGCCTCGAGCTCGGCGTGCAGCGCCTTGCGGTGGCCGATGCGCGCCGACATGTCGATGAAGCGCGGATCCTGCGCCAGCTCTGGACAAGCCAGCGCGCTGCAGATGCGGCCAAACAGCCGGTCGTTGGCCGCAGCGATGAAGACCTTGCCGTCGGCGCTTTCGAAGAGCTCGTAGGGCGCCATCATCGCCATCGCCGAACCCATCTTGCGCGGTAGGCGCTGGGTGGCCAGATAGTTCGCGACTGGCACCATCATCCACGACAGCCCGGTCTCGAGCAGGCTGGCGTGCACGCGCATGCCTTCGCCCGTGGTGGCGCGGCGCAGCAGCGCGGCCAGGATCGCCATCGTGGCCCACATGCCGGTGCCCATGTCGATCAGCGACACGCCGACGCGCGCCGGCTCGTCACCTTCGTGGCCGCTGACGCTCATGATGCCGGCGAAGGCCTGCATCAGCGGGTCGTAGCCGGGCAGCGCGCGCATCGGGCCGACCTCGCCGAAGGCGCTGATCGCGCAATACACGAGGCGCGGATTGGTCGGCAGCAGGTGTCCGTCGCCGAGGCCGCGCGCTTCGGCGCTGCCGGGTTTGAGCGAATGCACCAGCACGTCGGCACCGGCCGCCAGGCGCGCGACCAGCTGCTGACCAATCGCGCTGTCGAGGTCAATGCAGACGCTCTTCTTGCTGCGGTTCAGCGCCGCGAAGCCGGTCGAGACGCCGGCCACTTCGGGCGGCTTCCACTGGCGCGCATCGTCGCCGCTGCCCGGGCGTTCGATCTTGATGACCTCGGCGCCGAGGTCGCCGAGGATATGGGTGCAGAACGGGCCGGCCACGTTCTGCGTCAGGCCGAGCACGCGGCAGCCGGAGAGAATGGCTTCGAGCATGTTCAATACTGTGGACTAAAAGATCACATGCGGAACACGCCGAAGTGCGTGTCGCGCGCCGGCACACGGCCCGCCAGCTCCAGCAGCAAAGCCATGGTGTCGCGCGTTTCCAGCGGGTCAATCACCATGTCGCACCACAGATTGGAGGCGTAGTTGTAGGGACTGGAAAAGCTCTCGAACTGCTCGCGTATCGGTTGCTTGAATTGCTCGCGTTCTTCGTCGCTCCAGCTTGTGCCCTCGCGCCGGTGGATGTTCTCGCGCACCAGGCCCAGCGTGGTGGCGGCCTGCTCGGGGCCCATCAGCGCGGCGCGGCCGGTAGGCCACATCATCATCACGTTGGGCTTGAACGGGCGCCCGCACATCGCCAGGTAGGCCGCTGCGTACGAGCCTCCGGTGATCAGCGTGTAGCGCGGCACGTTGGCCGAGGCCATGGCCGTCATGAACTTGGCGCCGTGCTTGGCAATGCCCTGCTGCTCCACCGCTTTGCCGACCATGAAGCCCGACACATCGGCCATGAACAGCAGCGGAATGTCGCGCTGGCAGCACAACTCGATGAAGTGCGCGCCCTTGAGCGCGCTCTCGGAGAAGATCACGCCGTTGTTGGCCAGAATGCCGATCTGGAAACCCTTGATGCGGGCGAAGCCGCAGATCATGGTGTCGCCGTACAGGGGTTTGAACTCCTGTAGTTCGCTGTCGTCGATCAGCCGCAGCAGCACTTCGCGGTTGTCGGTCGGATGCCGGTTGTCGGCGCTGACGATGCCGTAAATCTCGCGCGGGTCATGGCGGGGCGGCAGCGGCGGAACCACGTCCCAGCGTTGCTTGGCCACGGTACCTAGGTTGGCCACGATGCCGCGCACGATGGAGATGGCATGGCCATCGTTCTCGGCCAGATGGTCAGTGACGCCGCTGATGCGGCTGTGCATCTCGCCGCCGCCCAGGGTTTCAATGTCAACCTCTTCCTTGGTGGCGGCATACACCAGTTCGGGCCCGGCGAGGAACATCGCACCCTGGTTGCGCACGATCACCGCCTCGTCGCACAGCGCCGGGAGATAGGCGCCGCCAGCGGTTGAGGGCCCATGCACGGTCGCGATCTGGGTGATGCCCTCGGCCGACATGCGGATCTGGTTGTAAAAAATGGAGCCGAACTGGCCGTCGTCGGGGAAAATATGCGCCTGCTCCGGCAGGTTGGCGCCGCCCGACTGGACCATGGTGATGCACGGCAGCCGGTGCTGCCAGGCGAACATCTGGGCCCGCACATGTTTTTTTGCGGTGATGCCGTAGTAGGTGCCGCCCTTGACCGTGGCATCGTGGATCATCAGCATGCATGCGCGCCCGCACACCAGCCCCACCCCGGTGATGATGCTGCCGCCCGGCGGCACGCCCTCGTACAGGCCGTCGCCGGCAAGCTGCCCGAACTCGAGGAAGGGCGAGCCGGGGTCGAGCACGGCAGCCAGGCGCTCGCGCGGCAGCAACTGCTTGCGCTTCTTGTGCAGCAGGCGCGCCTTTTCGGGGCCGCCGATCAGGGCACGTTCGCGGCGTTCATGCAAGTCGTCAATGCGCAGCTCATAGGCTTCGCGGTTGCGCTGAAATTCGGGCGAGTTCGGCGTGGCGGTGGATGTCATCAAACTCATTTAGGCAGCCCTTCCAGTGACTCGGTATGGGTCGGTCATCAGGCAATCAGGCCACCACACGCAGCGTCGCAAAGCGCTGCAGGTGGTGGTCGGTGCTGCCCAACAGGTTGCAAAAGAGCGTCAGGCGGCGAAAGTAATGGCCGATGTCAAGCTCCTCGGTCATGCCCACGCCGCCGTGCAGCTGCACCGCTTGCTGCGCCACGAAGCGGGCTCGCTCACCAATGGCGGCCTTGGCGGCCGAGACGGCGCGCGAACGGGTGACTGCGTCGGGATGCTCGGCATGCAGGGCCGCCATCAACACCAGGGAGCGGCTGGCCTCGACCGCGGCGAACATGTCGACCAGCCGGTGCTGGATGACCTGGAAACTGGCAATCGGCACGTCAAATTGTTTGCGCGTGCCGACGTACTCGCCGGTTTTCCTCAACAGCGCGCCCATGGCACCCAGGGCGTCGGCACAGGCGGCAACAATGCCAAGATCAACCAGGTGCTCGAGCAGTCCCAGGCTTTCGCCTTCCATGCCCAGCAATGCGTCCGGGCCCAGCACGACAGCATCAAGCTGCAGATCACCAGCCCGACTGCCGTCGTAGACCTTGTAGCCCGCCACCTGCACCCCCGGCGTGTGGGCTTCGACCAGAAACAAGCTGATTCCCCGGCGTTCACTGACGGCGCCCGAGGTTCTGGCGGCCACAACAAAGCCGTCGGCCCAGGGCGCGCCCAGCACACCGCTTTTGCGGCCCGACAGCACCCAGCGGCCGCCCTTGGCCATGGCGCTGGTGTGAACATGGGCGAGGTCGTGGCGCGCATCGGCCTCGGTGTGCGCTAGGCTGACAATGCGCTGGCCCGAGACCAGCCCGGGCAGCCAGGTCGCGCGCTGCGCCGCGGTGCCCGCGCGTGCCACCGCCTGCGCGCCGAGCACGGCGCTGACGAGGTAGGGTTCGACCACCAGCGCGGCGCCCAGGGCCTCGGCGACCTGGATCGTCTCGAGCATGCCGCCGCCAAAACCGCCATCGGCCTCGGGCAGTCCGAGCCCAAGCCAGCCGAATTCCCCGAATCGCTGCCAGTGCTTGTGGCTCATGCCGGACGCCGACGCGACGATCTGGTTGCGCGCATCGAAGCGGTATTCGGCGCGCAGAAATTTCTGTGCCGCGTCGCGCAGCATCTTTTGTTCTTCGGAGAGATCAAAGTTCATGACGATCCTTACCGCGTGCCGCCGGCCAGCAGCATCTTGGCCAATACATTCTTTTGCACCTCGTCGCTGCCGCCGTAAATCGTGGCGGCGCGCGAAAAACAGTAGTGCGGCATCGCATGGGCATGGCGTCCGCTTCCAAACTCGCCGCCGTCATGCCAGGGCCAGGCTTGCTCGGCGGCGATCTCGACGCCCAGCTCGGCCAAGGTCTGTTGCACCGCCGTGCCCATGGTCTTGAGCAGCGAGGATTCCGGCCCCGGCGCCTTGCCCGAGGCGGTGGCGGCCAGCACGCGAAAGTTGGTGTGTTCGAGCGCCATCAGTTCGATCTCGGCGCGCGCCAGCTTGAGCCGCATCGCCGCGTCCTCCATCAGCGGTTGGCCACCCGAGCGGCGCTCACCTGCCGCGGCATACAAGTTGGCTAAATGCGCCTTGCAGTCGGCCACGCCGGCGATGCTGGTGCGCTCGTGTGTGAGCAGGTACTTGGCAATGTCCCAACCCTGGCCTTCGCGACCGACCAGGTTTTTTCTGGGCACCCGAACGTCGGTGAGAAACACCTGGTTCAGGTGGTGTTCGCCGTCGATCGAGACAATGGGTTTGACATCGATGCCGGAGCGGTCCATCTCGATCAGCAGGAAGGAGATGCCTTCCTGCTTCTTGCCGGTGTTGGCGGTACGCACCAGGCAGAACATGTGCGTGGCCCAATGCGCATAAGTGGTCCAGATCTTGGAGCCGTTGATGATGTAATCGCTGCCATCGGCCACGGCCGTGGTCTTCAGGCTGGCCAAGTCGGAGCCTGCACCCGGCTCGGAATAGCCTTGGCACCACCAGTCCTCGCAGCGACGGATGCGCGGCAGGTACTGCGCCTTTTGCTCTGGCGTGCCGAAGGCAATCAGCACCGGCCCGAGCATGATGACGCCCATCGACAGCCCCACCGGCGCACTGGCCGCCGCGCGCTCAAGGTCGAAAATATAGCGCTGCGTCGGCGTCCAGCCCGGCCCCCCATGCTCCTTGGGCCAGCCGGTGACCAGCCAGCCCTGGCCATCGAGTCGGCGCTGCCAATGAACGATGTCGTTCTTCTGCAGCATTTCCCCGGTGACGGTCTTGCGCTTGAGATCGGACGGTGTGTGGCCTTTGAACCAAGTGCGAACCTCTTGCTGGAACGCCATGTCTTCCGGGCTGAAATCGATGTCCATCGTGGGCCTTTATGCGTTCGGCTTGCGCTTTAGATCGAGATGCCGCCGCCGCAGATCAGCGTCTGGCCGCTTACGTAGTTCGACTCGGGAATACACAGCAGGTAGACCGATCCGGCCGCTTCCTCGGGCGTGCCGCCGCGACCCAGCGGAATGGTGCGCTCCATCATTTCCAGCAGATCAGGGTTGACGCCGACCTTGATCTTTTGGCCCTGGATGTCAATGGATGCGTCGCCGCTGGCCGAAGCTTCGGTCAGCCGCGTTTTGATCATGCCAAAAGCGACGGCGTTGACGTTCACCTTGTAACGCCCCCACTCCTTGGAGAGCGCCTTGGTCAGGCCAATGATGCCGGCCTTGCCCGCTGAGTAGTTAGCCTGGCCGGCGTTGCCGCCGGTGCCGGCGATAGACGAGATGTTGACCACCTTGCGGAACACCTCCTGCCCGGCTTCGGCTTCCTTGCGCGAGGCGACGCGAATGAACTCTGCGGCAGCGCGCAAAATTTTGAACGGCGCGGTCAGATGCACGTCGATGATCGCGTTCCATTGCTCGTCCGTCATCTTCTGAACCACGTTGTCCCAGGTGTAGCCGGCGTTGTTGATGATGATGTCCAGGCCGCCGAAGCTGTCAATCGCGGTCTTGACGAAGCGATCAGCAAAATCGCCGGCAGTGACGCTGCCCACGCAGGCCACGGCCATGCCGCCTGCCTTCTTGATGTCGGCCACGGTCTGCTCTGCTGGAGCTGCGTCGAGGTCGTTGACCACGATCTTGGCGCCTTCGATGGCCAACTTCATGGCGATCGCACGGCCGATGCCGCGGCCCGAACCTGAAACGATGGCCACTTTGCCTTCGAGTTTTTTCATGATGTGTGTCCTTGTTTTTGATGAAAAGGAAATGAAAGGGAAAAGAATAAGGAGCCGGGCTGCCAAACGGCGGTCTCAGCCTCTCAGTTCAGGGCAACCAGCGCCTCGCCGGACAGCGTGATTTCGCCTGTCGCTTTCGTAGCGCTGATTTGAACGCGCACGCAGGGTCGGCCTGCATGCTCAATCTGTTCAAGCACCTTGCCGGTGCAGCGCACGCGGTCGCCGAGATGGGTCAGGGCCGCGAAGCGCACGCCATAGCTGAGGATCTGGCGCTGCGGCACCCATTCGGTGAGCGCGCGCCCGAGGTAGGCCATCGACAGCATGCCGTGCGCGAACACATCCTTCATCCCCGCACCGTGGGCGAAGTCGATGTCGATGTGGATCGGGTTGTGGTCGCCCGACGCACCGGCGAACAGTGCCAGGGTGGTGCGGCTGATCGGCGGCAATTCCAGCACGGGCATGTCGGCACCGACATCCATGATTTTTACTTGAGCGTTCATGAATATTCCTTCAGGCGTGGCGCACGACGATCACTGAGTGCATGTCGGAGACATGCTCGCCAAGTTGATTGGTGACCTTCGTGTCGTTGACGACAAACTCGAGCGCGCCGCCCTTCTTGTCGTAGATGTCGGCGACCCGGGTCTGAAAACGCAGCGTGTCGCCAGCGCACACCGGGGCGTGGTAGTCGAAGCGCTGCTCACCGTGCAAGACCTCCCGCAGATCGATCTTGAGCGTGTCGAGCAACGTCATCAACACCCCCGAATCGCTCTCGGCGCCAAAGATGAAAGTCGGTGGCGCCACGACGTCGCGGTAGCCAGCGGCCTTGGCGGCAGTCGTGTCGAAGTAGATCGGGTCGGTGGCACCGATCACCTGGGCGAAAAAGCGGATGCGGCCCTTCTCCACATCCCACAGCGTGGGCGGCACCTCGTAGCCGATGAATTGCTTGTCAATCATGGGACTCCAGATCCTGGTCTTCTGCGCCTGTGCTCAGGCGGCCTGGTAAAGCGTGACAACACAAGCGCCGCCCAGCCCGAGGTTGTGCTGCAAGGCCACACGTGCGCCTTGAACTTGGCGTTTGTCCGCCGTGCCGCGCAGTTGGTGAGTCAGCTCATAACATTGCGCCAGGCCGGTGGCGCCCAGAGGGTGCCCTTTCGACAACAGGCCGCCCGACGGGTTGGTCACAACCTTGCCGCCATAGGTGTTGTCGCCGTCCAGCACAAACTTTTCCGCACCGCCGGGCGGGCACAGGCCCAGCGCCTCATAGGTGATCAACTCGTTCTGTGCAAAGCAGTCGTGCAGCTCAACCACGTTCACGTCCTGCGGGCCGATGCCGGCTTGCTGATAGACCTTTTGCCCCGCATCGCGCGCCATATCGAAGCCGACCACGCGCATCATGTCGTGCGACTCGAAGGTACTGGGAAGATCGGTTGCCATCGCCTGGGCGACAATGGAAACGCGAGTGTCGAGCCCGTGCTTCTTGGCGAAGGCTTCGGAGCAGATCACCGCAGCAGCGGCGCCGCAGGTCGGTGGGCAAGCCATCAGGCGGGTCATCACGCCCTCCCACAGCACAGGTGCGTTCATCACGTCGTCGACCGAGATCTCCTTGCGCAACAGCGCCAGAGGGTTGTTCGCAGCATGACGGCTGGCCTTGGCGCGAATGCTGGCAAAGGTCTCCAGTTTGGTGCCGTACTTGTCCATGTGCGCCTTGCCGGCACCGCCGAAGTAACGGATAGCCAACGGAATTTCCGGGCGCCCGACGAGTTCGGCGGTGGCCCGGTCAAACTCCTCGAACGGCGTCGGCCTGTCCTCGAACTGGGCCTTGATGGCACCTGCGGCCATCTGCTCGAAGCCCAGGGCCAGAACACACTCGACGGCACCACTTTCGACTGCCTGGCGCGCCAGAAACAGAGCCGTCGAACCGGTGGAGCAGTTGTTGTTGACGTTGACGATGGGGATGCCGCTCATGCCCACGGGGTAGAGCGCCCGCTGGCCGCAGGTGGAATCGCCATACACATAGCCGACATAGGCTTGCTGGATCATGGCGTACTCAACGCGCGCATCGGCAAGGGCCTGGCGCACTGCCCTCTCTCCCATCACGTGATAGGGTTCACTGGCGCCCGGTTTGGTGAACGGGACCATCCCGACACCGGCAACAACGACTTTCTGGTTCATCGCACTAACTCCTTGGGTTGAAATATTTCGGACGCCGACACTGAGAGGCCATCGGCCTCAACCGCCCTTGGCCTCATCGGCGTACTCGGTCTTGAGACCCCGCTTGAGGATCTTGTTGGCCACGCTGATCGGCAGCGAGCTGCGAAAGTGGATCCGCTTCGGCGCCTTGAAGCCGGGCAGGCGGCCACGACAGAACTCGATCAGTTCGGCCTCGGTCACCATGGTTCCTGGCCTGGCGATGACGGTGGCCGTCACGGCCTCGCCCCAGTGCTCGTTGGGCAGCCCGAACTCGGCGCACGGCATCGCGCCTGCGTGGGCGCCCAGGACGCTTTCGACCTCCCGGCAATAAACGTTCTCTCTGCCGGTCTTGATCCATGTCCTTCTTGCGGTCGGCGAAGAAGTAGTTGCCGGCCGCGTCGCGGAACAGGATGTCGCCGGTATGGAACCAGCCGTCGCGGCACACACGGCGGTTGGCCTCGTCGTTCTTGTAGTAGCCATTCATGATGACCGGGCCGCGCACGATCTGCTCGCCCGATTCACCGTCGGCTACGTCCTTGCCTTCATCGTTGACCAGACGCACGTCGGCGGCCACCGAGGCGACGCAGCCCACCCAGCGGCCGTCCTGGTCGGGCATCTGCTCCCAACCGTCCACGCAGCCACCGGTCAACAAAGAGGCTGTCAATTCGCTGAACCCCTGCACCGAAAAGAAGCGCGACGACGGCGCCGCCTGCTTCCATCCATCGATCATTGACTTGGGGATCGTCGAGGCCCAAGTGCCCAGCTTGGTCGCGCAGCGAAGATCCGACGCGCCGAAGTTGGGGCCAGCGGCCTTCGCCGCGCGGCGAAGGTTGTCGCTCACGTTCTGGCGGCGCAGCAGGTTCATCTCGAGTACATGGGTCAAGGCTGTCTCGTTAGGTTGAAGCTCGTTTGACGCTGATGAATGGTCTCGCCGCGAGCGGCACGACCCGATAGGTCTCACGGGTGAATGCGTCACGGACGGCTACCGTCAATGAATACGCACCAATTCCGTCCTCCGCTTACGCCGCCTCCAGTTCTGGCACAACAAATGAATGTCAGCGATGAATCCTACCTAACGCTTGACAGTTTTGCAATGCCCAATTAAATTGGGTAAGCCCAAAGAGATCTTGTCCGCGCAGCTTTGGTGCGCGCCGCGGCCCGTTGACCCAACCCACGCATTGATAGGCATCCCTATATGGCCGCCACTCGCAGTTTTGCTCTCTCCGCCGACGACCGCGCCGTACTCGAAGCCGCCGACAAGTTCGCGCGCAAGGAATTCGTACCACTCGCCCGCCGCATGGACGACGAGGAGTGGTGGCCGTCGGATATCTTCCAGAAAATTGGCGCGGCTGGCTTCATGGGGGCCACCGTGCCTGCCGAGCATGGCGGCGCGGGTATGGACCTGTTCAGCTCGGGCCTGATCTGCCAAGCCTTTGCACGCTGGAACCCCGCCATCGCCTTGTCCTGGGCGGCGCACGACAACCTGTGCGTTAACAACATCTTCCGCAACGCCAACGAGGCGCAGCGCCGCCAATACCTGCCCGATCTGTGCAACGGCACAAAAATCGGCGCGCTCGGCCTGACCGAACCCGGCGCCGGCTCGGATGCGCTGGGCGCCATGCGCACCAGCGCGCGCCGCGAGGGCGATCATTACATCCTCAACGGCACCAAGATCTACATCACCAACGGCCCGGTGGCCGATGTGCTGTTGGTTTACGCCAAGACCGCGCCAGAGTTAGGTGCCAAGGGCATTTCAGCCTTCATCGTCGAGAAGAATTTCCCCGGCTTCAAGGTGGCTCAAAAACTCATCAAGATGGGTTTTCGCGGCAGCCAGACTGGCGAGCTGGTGTTCGACAACTGCCGCGTGCCGGCAGCCAACCTGGTGGGCAAGGAAAACGAAGGCGTCAAAATCGTCATGAGCGGGCTCGATCTGGAGCGCGCGCTGGTGGCTGGCTTATGCGTGGGCATCTGCGAACGTGCACTCGAATTGAGCGTCGAGTACGCCAGGACGCGCGTGCAGTTCGGCAAGCCCATCGGCAGCTTCCAGATGGTGCAGGCCATGCTGGCCGAGATGTACACCGAGATCGAAGCCATGAAAACCCTGGTCTGGCGCACCCTGGCCGAGGTCAATGATCTGGAGGTGGGCGGCGGAGGCCGCGGCGATGTGCACAAGCTCACCGCAGCGTCCATCCTCTACGCTGGCGAAGCCTGCAACCGGGTGCTCAACAAGGCCGTGCAAGTGCATGGCGGTAGCGGCTACATCTGGGAGTCCGAAATCAACCGGCTGTTCCGTTGCATCAAGATCCTCGAGATCGGTGCAGGCACATCCGAGGTGCGCAAGATGATCATCGCCGAAGAGCTGCTGCGCGGTTGATTCCCAGACCCGCATGGCAAGCGCAGCTGACCACCACACAAACAAGCAGGCCTTGAAGATGCAACCCTCGTTGACCATCCGCTTTGAGCAACGTGGTGCCGTGGCGTGGATCACGCTGAATCGGCCCGATGCGATGAATGCGCTGTCGGAGACAATGTGCGCCGAATTGCGCGATGCGACCGCGCATTGCGAGCGTGACCCGACCATCCGCGTCATCGTGCTGACCGGTGCGGGCCGTGCCTTCTGCGCCGGCGCCGACCTCAAAGGCGTGTTCGAGAGCAGCGCTGGCGGCCCCGGCCCGAGCGACCCGATGGGCGAGTTTCTCGATCTCGTCGGCGGCATGATGGATCGGCTGCGCATGTGCCCCAAACCCACCATCGCCGCGCTGAACGGTCTGACGATGGCTGGCGGACTGGAGCTGGCCATGGCCTGCGACCTCATCATCGCCGCCGAAAGTGCCCGCATCGGCGACGCACATGCCAACTTCGGCGTGTTTCCGGGCGCGGGCGGCGCGGCGATCCTGCCACGGCGCATCGGCGCCACCGCCGCCAAATACCTGCTGTTCACCGGCGACACCATGCCCGCACGCGAACTGGTTCCGCTGGGCCTGGTGAACCGTGTTGTGCCGGATGCCGAGCTGGTGTCCGAGGTCGAAAAATTCGCCTTGCGCATCGCCAGTAAAAGCCCGCTGGTGCTGCGCCGCATGAAACAGGCCGTGGCCGACGGGCTGGAGCAGCCACAGGCTTCGGCGCTGCGGCTGGAGCGACTGGTGCTCGACGCGCACCGCCATTCGCACGACATACAAGAGGGCCTCGCGGCTTTCGTCGACAAGCGCACGCCCGATTTCAAGGGCTACTGATTTCACCCACTTGTTCTGAATGGACGCATTTCCATGACCAGCCCGCAAGCCGCCGTCTACGTAGTCGGCGTCGGCATGACGCCGACCGGCAAGTTTATTGACCGCGATATCAAGCAACTGACCGCCGCTGCTGTGAATGCCGCGCTGGCCGATGCCGGACTGTCCATCAGCGACATCCAGTCGGCATACTTTTCTAACGCAACCCAGGGCGCGCTCGAAGGCCAGACCATGATCCGTGGCCAGATTGTGTTGCGTTCGATGGGCTTCGAGTCCATCCCGATCTTCAACATTGAGAACGCCTGCGCCAGTGCCAGCTCGGCTTTCAACCTGGCGGTGCAGTACGTGCGCTCGGGGGCAGGCGAGATCGCGCTGGCCATTGGTGCCGAGAAAATGTTTTGCGCCGACAAAGCCAAAATGTTCAGCGTCTTCGACGGCGCCTGGGACGTGGCCACGGTCGAGGAGAACAAACGCAGGCTGCTGCAAATGGGGCACGGTATTGAGCCGCCGGAAGGGTCCATGTCCAAGGCGCCCTACAGCCTGTTCATGGACATTTACGCCGCCTTTGGTCGCTTTCACATGCGCGAGTTCGGCACCACGCAGCGACAAATTGCCGCCGTGTCGGCCAAGAATCATGGCCATTCGGTGCACAACCCGCTGGCGCAATACCGCAATGCATACACCATTGACGAGGTACTGGCCGCGCCCCCCATCGCCTACCCATTGACGCTGCCGATGTGCGCACCCATCAGCGACGGGGCTGCCGCAGTCGTCGTGTGTTCCGAAGCAGCACTGGCGCGCCTGGCAAAGCGTGGGCGCGCCATCAAGGTGTTGGCATCGGTCATTGCCACCGGCAGCACCCGCCGCCCTGAAGACCTGGATCAACACATCACCGTCAAGGCTGCCAAACAAGCCTACGAACTCGCAGGCGTTGGCCCGCAAGACATTTCGCTGGCCGAGGTCCACGATGCCACCGCCATCGGCGAAATCGTGCAGAGTGAAAACCTTGGCTTCTGTGCGTTCGGCGAAGGCGGGCCGCTCGCCGAGCGCGGCGACACCACGATTGGCGGACGCATCCCGATCAACACCTCGGGCGGACTGGAGTCCAAGGGGCACCCGATCGGCGCCACCGGGCTGGGTCAGTTGCACGAACTGGTCGTGCAGTTGCGCGGCGAAGCGGGGGCCCGCCAGGTGCAAGGGGCCCGCCTTGCCATTGCAGAAAACGGTGGGGGCCTGTTCGGAATTGAAGAAGCCGTGGCCGCCATCACCATTCTCGGTCGCTGAAGGGCAAAAATGATTGTTCACGACAAGGTGGCCATCATCACAGGTGGTGCTTCAGGCCTGGGACGCGCGGTGGCTGATGCGCTCGCCGAAGGCGGCGCGCGGGTGTCATTGTTCGACCGCGACAGCGAGCGTGGTGTACAGGCAGCCACCGAACTGGGTTCTGCCGCCATGTTCGAGCAGGTGGATGTCACCAGTGAGTCACAGGTGCAGGCGGGCATCGACGCAACCCTGGCCCGTTTTGGCGCCATTCACATTTGCATCAACTGCGCTGGCGTGCCCGACGCAGCCAAGACCTTCTCCGATGGAAAACCCTTTCCCCTGGCACTGTGGGACAAGGTGATTGCCGTCAACCTGACCGGCACGTTCAACGTGCTGCGCCTGGCAGCCGTGGCGATGGCGCGCAATGAGCCTGAGGGTGATGAGCGCGGCGTCATCATCAACCTGTCGTCCGGTGCCGCACAGGACGGCCAGATGGGACAGGCGGCCTACGCCGCCAGCAAGGCCGGGGTGATCGGCCTCACGCTGCCGGTGGCACGGGACCTGGCCGATCTGGGCATCCGCTGCGTAGCGGTTGCGCCGGGCTTGTTCGAAACGCCGATGGTCGCGGGCCTGCCAAAGAAGGTCGCACAGGCCATCGTTGACCGCATGATTCTGTTCCCGCGCCGCATGGGTCAAGCCAGCGAGCTGGCCCACCTGGTGCGCTCCATCGTCGAGAACCCCTATATCAATGCGACCTGTTTGCACATTGATGCCGGTGCACGCATGAGCACTCGCTGAACGAGACCGACAACACACCGAGACCAGCACCATGAATTTCCTCCCCACCGAAGAACAGCGCATGGCCGTGGAAGGCTTCACTCGCTTCCTGGAGACCGAACTGCGTCCGATTGTCGAACGCTACCAGCCCGACAAGCTAATTGAAAAAGAGGTGATGCTGGAGATCTTCCAGAAGATGCTGCCCTACGGCATGGGCGGCAACGGCATCATTGCCGAGGAACATGGTGGTCTGGGCATGCCCTGGCTCACCTATGCACTGATGTATGAGCAACTCGCTCGCATCTCCGGCGACGTGGCAATCTCGCTGTTGATTCAGCAGCTCGGCGCCTATTCGCTGGAGGTCTGCACGAACGTGGCCATGCGTGAGAAATATTTGCCACGCATGGTACGCGCCGAAATCATTGCCTGCAGCGGCATCAGCGAGCCCGGGGTCGGCTCCAACGTGGCTGAAGTCACCTGCCGTGCCCAGCGCGATGGCGACCACTACATTGTCACCGGGGAGAAAACCTGGATATCCAACGGCCACTACTCCGACTTTTGCATGGTCATCGTGCGTACCTCACAAGAAGGTTCTGGCGCCATCTCGATGATCTTGGTGGACCGCGCCGAACACGGCTACGAAAGCCGCAACATCGACAAGCTCGGGCTCAACAGCACCTCGACCGCTCAGCTGTTCTTCGATGGCGCGCGCGTGCCGGCCGCCAACATGATGATAGCCCCCGGCACCGGCCTGAAGAACACCATGGTGCTGTTCGAGAAAGCGCGTCCTATGGTCGGTCTTACCTCGGTGGGCATCGCACAGGCGGCGCTCGACAAGGCGGTGGCCTATTCGAAGGAACGCCGCCAGCATGGCAAGCCCATCGGCGGCCATCAATTGATCCAGGGCATGCTTGCCGAAGCCGCGACCGAACTCGACGCCGCGCGTCTGCTGGTCTACCGCGCCTTCAACCTGATCGACCACGGCGTGCGCAGCGAGGTGCAAAGCGCCATGGCCAAATGGTACGCGACCGAGATGGCGGTCAATGTCACGTCGAAAGCAGTGCAGATTCACGGCGGCAACGGCATAACCAAAGACTTCGGCGTTGAATTGTTGTTCAGAAACGCACGCATGATGCCGATTCCCGACGGCACCACCGAAATCCAGAAACTCATCATTGGCCGCGCCCTGACCGGCATCAACGCCTTCTCCTAACCCATGACCTCTAACTCCTCGATTAGCCCATCCAGCGAGGCTTCGGTGCTGCAGGCGCGGGACATCACCTTGCGCTTTGGCGGTGTCACCGCGCTGGCCGAGGTCGCCATCGATGTGCGTGACAACGAGCTGCTGGCCATCATTGGGCCCAACGGCGCGGGCAAGAGCTCTTTGATGAACGTGCTCAGCGGCTTCTATCTGCCGCAACAAGGCAGCGTTCACTACCGTGGTCAAGACATCAAAGGCCGCGCGGTGCACCAGATCGCGCGCGAAGGCGTGGTGCGCACTTTTCAGGGCACCCATTTGTTCTCCAACATGAGCGTGATCGACAACATCCTGGTCGGCCGCTACAGCAAGATGAGATCAAATCTGGCGCAGGCATTTCTCTACTTTCCCTGGACCCAGCGTGAAGAAACGCTGCACCGGGAAGCAGTCGAGGAAATCATCGACTTCCTTGAAATTGAGAATATCCGCCACCAGCCGGTAGGCGCGCTCGGCTACGGTCTTCGCAAGCGCGTTGACCTGGGCCGTGCGTTGGCGATGGAACCCAAGGTTCTGTTAATGGATGAACCCATGGCCGGCATGAACACCGAAGAAAAAGAAGATCTGGCCCGTTTCATCATAGACGTGCGCGAGGCCAAGCGCATCCCGGTTGTGCTAGTGGAGCACGACATGGGGGTGGTCATGGATCTGGCAGACCGCGTGGCGGTGCTCGACTTTGGCCGCAAGATCGCCGACGGCACGCCTGCACAAGTGCAGGCCGACCCGGCCGTGATCCAGGCCTACTTGGGAGCAGCGGCATGAGTGCGACCGACCCCGCCCCAGAAGTCGTCATGACCCTGCCGCAGAAGTTGTTCGCCCACGCCCGGGAACATCCACAGTTGCTGGCGCAGCGCGTCAAGCGCAAAGGTATGTGGCGCTGCCATACATGGGCCGACGTGTTTGATCGAACGCGCAGCATTGCGCTTGGCGCGGCGGCGCAGGGCCTGCAGCGTGGCGAAACCGCGATTGTGATCGGCGAGAACGAACCAGAGCACTACTGGGCGCTGTTTGCGGCCCAGTCACTGGGCGTCAAAATCGTATCGGTCTACCCTGACGCCACCGTCGACGAGTTGCACTACCTGTGCGAGGATTCAAAGGCCCGCTTCATCTTCGCGCAGGATCAGGAGCAGGTTGACAAGGCGCTTGCGCTGCTGGAGCGGCTGCCCGACATCCGGGGCATCGCCTACTGGGACAACTCGGGCATGTGGTCGTACCGGCATACGCTGCTGCAATCCTTTGATGACCTGACCGCTGAAGGTCGGCGCCAGCACGAGAGGCACCCGCAGCGCTTCGAACGTGAAGTCAACGCCGGCCAAGCGGACGATTTGGCACTACTGACCTACACCTCCGGCACCACCAGCAAGCCCAAGGGCGTGATGATCAGCCACCGCTGGCTGATGGACAACGCGGTTCGGATGAGGAGCGCGTTGCCGCTGGAAGCCGGCATGGAATATTTGTCTTACACGCCGCTGGCCTGGATCACCGAGCAGTTGCTGGGCGTGACCCTCGGGCTGATCACGCCGCTGGTGGTCAACTTCCCGGAAGGCCCCGACCAGGTCTTGCCCAACGTGCGCGAACTTGCGCCGCACATCGTGCTGTTTGGCCCGCGCCAATGGGAGAACATCGCCGCCACCATCGAGGCGCGCATGCTCGCCGCGAGTTGGATGGCACGCGGCATCTACCGCTGGGGCATCCGCATCGGCCATGACGTGCATGTGGCGCGACTCGAAGGGCGCGCGGCACCGTGGCTGTCGCGCCTGCTGCTGCCTGTGGCCGAGGCGCTGGCCCTGCGCCCGGTGCGCGATCAGTTCGGCTTTATTCGCAGCGATGTCGCGGTTTCAGGCGGCACCGCCATGGCACCCGACGTGTTTCGCTTATTTCACGCCATGGGCGTCCACTTGCGCAATATTTATGGCTGCTCGGAGTTTGGTCTGATTGCTGGCCACCGCGGCGAGCGCTGCGACCTCGAAACCGTGGGCCCGCTACTGGATGTGGACCCTGCCTTCGGCGCGCCGCTGGAATCGCGCATTGAGGACAATGGCGAACTGTTGCTGCGCGGAGGTACCGGCTTTCTCGGCTACTGGGGCAAGCCCGAGAAGACCGCCACCATCCAGCGCGACGGCTGGTACGTCAGCGGTGACGCAGTGCGCAAGACCGAGCGCGGAGAACTTGTCTACCTCGACCGGGTGGAACACTTGGTCAAACTCGCCAGCGGTCACCCGTATCCCCCGCAGTTCATCGAGACCCGGTTGCGCTTTTCGCCCTTTATCAAGGACGTGATGGTGCTGGGCGACGCCACCCGGCCCTGGGTTGGCGCGCTGATCAACATCGACATGGCTGTGACCAGCCGCTGGGCCGAGGAGCGGCGCATCGCATTCTCCACCTTCACCGACCTATCGCAGCGGCCCGAGGTGCGGCAACTGGTGCAGGGCGAAATCCGCCGCATCAACAAACTGCTGCCCGAAGGCTCGCGGGTGGTGCGTTTTGCCAATTTTCCGAAGGAGCTTGATCCCGACGAAGGCGAACTGACGCGCACGCGCAAGCTGCGTCGAGAGTTTCTCGAGGTGCGCTACGGGGCGCTGATTGACGGACTGTATGCAGGTGCCGCCGACATTGCCTGCGAAATAGCCGTGACCTACCAGGACGGCCGCCAGGGCGTGTTGCGCGCAACCGTGGTGGCCACCGACATCGACCAGACACACACACCATGATCATCGAATTCATCAACTACACCATCAACGGCGCGCTGCTTGGCCTGCTGTATTCGCTGGTGGCCATGGGCTTTGTCGTCATCTACCGCGCCAGCAAGGTCTTCAATATGGCAATTGGCGAGATGATCGTGCTGGGCGCCTTTCTGCTGTGGTGGGCCATCCAGTCGCGCGGCATGCATCCGGTGCTGGGCATCGCTGTTGCACTGTGCATTTCGGTGCTGATCGGGCTAGTGATTGAACGCCTGCTGTTCAGGCGCCTGATTGGCGAGTCGGTGTTCTCTATGATCATGGTCACCATCGGGCTACTGATCCTGATGCGTGGACTGGTGCTGGCGATCTGGGGTCCGCAGGAGCGTCAGTTCCCCGCCATCTTTCCCCTCACGCCAATCATCTTGGGCGAGATGATCATCCCGCGCTCGCTCGCCATTGGTGGCCTCATCGCGGTGCTGGCGGCCGTGGCGCTGCACTGGTTCTTCAACCGCAGTCGCAGCGGGCTGGCGATGTCGGCGGTGGCCGAAGACCACCAGATCGCTCTGGCCATGGGCATCAGCGTGCGCCGCTCCATCGCCTTCGCTTGGGCGCTTGGCGGCGTTCTGTCGGTCATCACTTCGATGGTCTACCTGAGCGGCAAGTCGCTGACCTTCCTGTCCTCTGAAATCGGCTTCGCCGCCCTGCCGGTGGCCCTGCTGGCCGGGCTCGAGTCCATCGGCGGTCTGCTGCTGGCGGGCATTATCGTCGGGGTCGTGCAGGGACTGACCGCCGCCTACATCGACCCGCTGATCGGCGGCAATGCCGCCGCCGTCGTCCCCTATATCTTCATGCTGGTGGTGCTGGTGGTTCGTCCGACCGGCATGTTCGGCTGGAAACGCATTGAAAGAGTCTGACCCATGGATCCCTCCGGCATTTTTTCCACCAGTTATGCGCGCGACCGCGCGCTGATCCGTACGCGCGCCCAATGGGTCACCCTGGGACTGTTCATCGCAATTCTCCTGTTCCTCCCCTGGTTCGCCTCGGCGCGTCTGGTAGCCGTAGCCAACCTGATGCTGGTCACGTCCATCGTGGTGGTCGGGCTGCAGATCACCACCGGCTACGCCGGGCAAATCAACCTGGGCCAGGCCGCCTTCATGGGCGTCGGCGCCTACGCCGCCAGCGTGGTCGAGGTCAAGGCCGGGCTGCCGTTCTGGGTGGCGGTGCCGGTGGCGGGCCTGGTAGCGGCGCTGGCCGGCTGGTTGTTTGGCATGACGGCGGCGCGCATCAAGGGCTTTTACCTCGCGCTGACCACCATCGCGGCCCAGTTCATCTTTCACTTCATTGTGCTGAATCTGCCTTCAGCCTGGCTCGGCGGCGTGAATGGCTTCAGCCTGGAGCCGGCGCGGATGGGCACATTTTTGTTCAACACCGACCGCTCGCTGTACTACCTGTTTCTTGTCGTCACCATGGTGATGGTCATCGGCGCTTTCGGTATCCTGCGCAGCCGCCACGGGCGCGCCTTTGTCGCCGTGCGCGACGACGATGTGGCCGCCGGCATGATGGGCGTTGACGTGGCCGGCGCCAAGTCGCGCGCCTTCGTGCTCGGCGCTTTTTACGCTGGCATCGGTGGTGCCCTGTGGGCCTACCAGGTGCGCTTCGTCTCGGTCGATCAGTTCACGCTGTTCAACTCGATCTGGTTCATTGCCATGATGATCGTCGGCGGGCTCGGCTCGATCGTCGGGGCACTGATAGGCACCGTGCTCATCCGTGGTGTGCAGGAAACCATCACCAGCCTCGGGCCCGACCTGGTCGAGCGCATCCCCAGCCTGAGCAGCGACCTGATCTTCGCCAGCATGAATGTGTTTCTCGGCCTCATCATCACGCTGTTCCTGCTGCTTGAACCGAAAGGCCTGATGCACCGCTGGAACATCCTGAAAACCAACTACCGGCTCTGGCCGTTTCACCACTGAGCCCGCCCGGCACAGCGAGTCGCAATCCCCCGCCCCTTTTCCTCACCACCACCACAATTGGAGACAAGCATGCAACGCAATACCTTTCTCAAACTCACGGCCGCCCTGGCCTCTGGTCTGCTGCTGAATGCGCCCGCCCATGCGCAATCGACGACGATCAACGTGGCCGCCTTTGCCGACTTCGCCGGCCCCTACGCCAACGTCATGTCCCAGATGCAGGGCGGGCGACTCGCAGTGATCGAGTGGTGGAACAAGGAAGTCGGCAGCAAACTCAACGTGCAGATCGTCGTCAAAACCTTCGACACCCGCTACGACGTGGCGCAAACCGCCAGCCTGTGGCCCGGCATCAAGGCCGAAGTCAAACCCGCGATCCTGCTCGGCCTCGGTGGCCCGGATGCCGCCGCGTTGCAGCAGCGCTTGCCGGAAGACAAGATTCCCATGGTCATGGCCACCGCCACCTACGGCTTCGGCTGGAAACCCAACCAATGGGCCCTGAACCTGCGCCCCACCTACGCCCACGAGGCGGGCGGATTCCTGGAATGGTTCCGCACCACCAAACTCGATGGCAAGCGCCCTGTCAAGGTGGCGATCATCACCTCCGAAGCCACCCCCGCTTATGCCGACATGGCCAAGGGCCTGCAAAGCTACACCAAGGCCAACCCGGACAAAGCCACCTTCGTCGAGGCGATCTGGACCGAAGTGCAACCGGCCGACCTGACCCTGGCGGTGCGTCGCCTGGTCAATGCTGGCACCGATGTGATCGTGATCCAGACCAACACCGCCCAGGCCGTGGCCACCAAACGTGCGCTGCAGGCGCTGGGCAAAAACGTCCCGATCATGCTCTCGCTGCACAACGGCGTGGTGGGATCATCTAAGGCACTGGGCGACCCGAATGGCTTTGCCGGTGATTTCGAAGTGGGCGCCATCGCCGATGCCAGCGAAGACGACACGACCGCACGCAAGTTCTACAGCATGTTGCAGGAAAAGCATGGCCTGAAATCGGGCTGGAATGCCATGACCATCATGGGCCTGGGCCAAAGCGTCGTGGCAGTGCGCGCGATTGAGGCCACCATCAAGGCCAAGGGTGCCGGCAAAGTCACTGGCGAAGCGGTGCGCGAGACCTTGATGAACAGCCAGTTCACCAGCAACGACCTGATGGGCATACTGCCAGGCGTGGACTTCAGCAACGACACCCCCTTTCCCACCGGCACCGCCAAGGTCAACATCGCGACCATGAAGGACGGCAAGGTCGTTCGGGCTGCAGCCGATGTGAACGTGCCAGTGGTGCCTAAATGGTGAATTCAGCCATTGCTGCAGCACCGGATCAACGGACCACGCCCCATGCGGCTGCCGATCCGGCGGTGCTGACTCTATCCAACGTTGAGGTGTTGTATGCCGAGGTGATCCTGGCGCTCAAGGGCGTGTCGATGAAGGTCCCCGAAGGCGGGTGCGTGGCGCTGCTGGGCGCCAACGGCGCAGGTAAGAGCACCACCCTGAAAGCCATCTCCGGCGTCATTGACTCGGAAGATGGCCGCGTCTCGGGCGGGTCGATCACCTTCGACGGCCGACCGATTCAGGGGCACGATCCGGCGACCGTGGTGCGCGGTGGTCTGGTTCATGTGATGGAAGGGCGGCGCGTGCTGCAGCACATGACGGTCGAGCAAAACCTCATCATCGGCGGCCACATGTTTCCATCGGCGCAGGCGATGCGCCAGGCGATGGACAGCGTGTACGAAGCGATTCCGCGCCTGGCCGAACTGCGAAAACGCACGGCCGGCTATCTGTCGGGCGGCGAGCAGCAGATGCTGGTGATCGGGCGCGCAATCATGGCCGAGCCCAAACTCATGCTGATCGACGAGCCGTCACTCGGGCTGGCGCCGCGCATGGTCGAGGAAGTCTTCAGCGTGCTGCGCCACCTGCGTGAGCAGGGGCTGTCGCTGCTCATCGTCGAGCAAAACACACGCGTCGCCCTGGAGATCGCCGACTATGGTTATGTCATGGAGAGCGGTCGCATCGTGCTGGAGGGGCAGGCCCAGGAACTCCGCGACAACGAGGATGTGCGCGAGTTTTATCTCGGCCTGGACCGCGAGGGGGTGCGCAAGAGCTTTCGCGAGGTAAAGCACTACAAGCGACGCAAGCGCTGGTTGGGGTAGCAGTCGGTTGGCTGGTGGTTTTAGTTCGGTTTGAGGAGCAACAACAAATGAGTGGTCCCTTGCAAGGTTTGAAAGTGATCGAGTTCGGCGGCATTGGCCCCGGACCGTTCTGCGCAATGTTGCTGTCCGACATGGGCGCCGACGTGATCCGCCTGGATCGCAAGGCCGACAAGGGAAAAGACCGCGGAGATGGCACCTTCCTTGCCAGTGGGCGGCGCAGCGTGTTGCACCGCGGTCGCCGTTCGGTGGCGGTCGACCTGAAGTCGCCCGCAGACGTGCAGCGGGTGCTGGCACTTGTCGACGGGGCCGACGCGATCATTGAAGGTTTTCGCCCGGGCGTGATGGAGCGGCTGGGTTTGGGCCCAGACGTGCTGCTTGCACGCCACCCACGACTCGTCTACGGGCGCATGACCGGCTGGGGCCAGGACGGCCCGCTCGCGCAGGCCGCCGGTCATGACATCAACTACATCGCGCTGTCGGGCGCGCTCAGCATGATTGGCCGCTCGGACGGCGGGCCAGTAGCGCCGCCGGCGATGGTCGGCGACCTGGGCGGCGGCGGCATGATGCTTGCCTTTGGCATCGTTTGCGCTTTGCTTGAAGCGCGCACCTCTGGCCGTGGTCAGGTGGTCGATGCTGCGATCACCGACGGCGCGGCGCTGCTGACCTCCATCGTCTGCGACCTCAAAGCGCTGGGAATGTGGAAGAATGAACGGCAGGCCAATCTGTTGGATGGCGGATCGCATTTCTACGACACCTATGAGTGCGCTGACGGGAAATGGATCTCGATCGCATCACTGGAACCCCAATTCTATGTGTTGCTGCTGGAGAAGCTAGGCATCAACGATCCCGAGTTTCAACGGCAACGCGATCCGGCCGTCTGGCCGACGCTCAAACGCCAGATCGCCGACATCTTCCGCATCCAGCCGAGAGCGCACTGGTGTGCGTTGCTGGAAGGGACCGACGTGTGCTTTGCACCGGTGCTGACTCTGGAAGAGGCTGCACATCATCCACACAACAGTGCGCGCGGCACTTTCTTTGAGCGAGACGGCGTGCTCCAACCTTCACCGGCACCGAGGTTCAGCCGGACGGTGACTGATCGCCCAAGCCCCGCGCCGTTCATTGGCGAACACGACGACGAACTCTTGTAGTCGAAGAATGGTGGGGGCTGGGGAAAATGGACCACAGGCATTCGACGCAGTTTCAGCCCGACCAAATCGAACGCATCAACCGCGAGCTGAAAATCCTTCCGCCGCCCGATGATCATTTGCATTGAGCCGCAGTGCTTTGCCGGGCGGTCTCCGCCGAGCACCGATCAGACCGCTTTGACCAGTGACTTGGTGTAGATGCGGTAGGTGCCGATGCCGCGCGACACGATGTCTCCGTCGAGTGCGTCGAGCGTGACCTTCACCGACACATAGGCCACCGTCTTGCCGATGTGGTCAGGCGTTGCCGATGCAAACAGGATTCCTGTGCCGACCGCACGCATGAAATCCACAGTGAGCGTGACCGTTACCGACGACTGGATGAGCTGGCCGCTGCCCGGGATCGGCCGGTCGATCAGGGTTCTGCCCCCGACCGCATCGAGCAAGGTCAGGGGCACGCCGCCGTGGAGCACGCCGTGGGGGTTGAGGTGGTCGCGCCGGATCGGCAGCCGGAAATACAGGCCGCGCTCGTTGTGCAGGATGTCGTACCCGACGAGCTGCTGAAAAGGCCCGTGGGAGTACGTTGCCGACGGAAGAGGAGGCTGCGAGGTCACTCTTGATCGACCTTGAAGTAGTCGGGCTTTCCGGCTGGCCAGAACTCGCCCCACAGCAGCATCCCGCCTTCGACGTTGAGCACCTCGCCGGTGATGAACTTGCCCGAGGGTGCGGCGAGGTAGACCACCGCCTCCGCGATGTCCTGCACGTCGCCGGCCCGTTTCATCGGATTGCACGAGTAGAAAGTGGAAACGTTTTCCTCGCGGTAGTTGTTGAAACCGTTGCTCTCGATGGCGCCGGCGCCAATGCAGTTCAGGCGGATGCCGTGCTCTGCCCACTCGATGGCCAGCGTGCGGGACAGCGCAATGACGCCCGCGCGCGAGGCGGTGGTGTGCGCCATGCCCGTGAGGCCGCGGTCGATGGCGGCGGTGATGTTGACGATGTTGCCGGGCCGGCCTTGCTCCACCCAGCGCCTGGCCGCGCCCTGCATCATGTACCAGCTGCCATTGAGGTTGGTGTCGATCACCGCGTTCCAGCCCTTGACGTTGAAGTCCATCGCATGGGCGGCAAACTGGCCGCCAGCGTTGTTGACCAGCACGTCGACGCCGCCCAAACGTTCCCACACGGCACTGAGCATGGCGTCCACCTGCTCGGGGTCGCGGATGGTCATCGGGTAGGTGATTACCTCACGGCCCGACAGCGCGCGCAGTTTTTCGGCGCAGTCCTCGAGTTTGTCGGCCTTGCGCCCGCAGATGGCGAGCGTGGCACCCAGCCGCGCGAACAGGAAGGCAATCGCCTTGCCGATGCCACTGCCGGCGCCCGACACCAGCACCACTTTGCCGGCGAAAAGGTCGTCGCGATAGACCGTCGGGAGTGCGGCCAGGGCCTCGTCGCCCGGGCCGAACTTGGGGTGTTGCGAGTCAGCCGAATTCATGTGTTCACCTTGAAGTAATCGGGTTTGGCGATGGTCCACACTTCGCCCCAGAGCACGCCGCCGCCATCCACCGTGAGCAGTTCGCCGGTGACGAACTTGCCGCTGGGCGCGCTGAGGTAGACCGCGGCCTCGGCCACGTCCTGCACGTCACCGACATGTTTCATCGGGTTGGCTCCGGCGAAGGCCTTCACCGCCTCGGGGGAGTACTGACGAAAGCCGGTGCTGGCGATCGCTCCAGGCGCTATGCAATTGACGCGGATGCCATGCTGCGCCCACTCCACTGCAACAGTTTTAGACAGGTGAGTCACCGCGGCGCGCGCAGCGCAGGTGTGCGCCACGCCCGGCATGCCCCGCTGGAAGGTGGCGACGATGTTGACGATGTTGCCCCGCGTGCCGGTGCCCTGCCAGCGGCGCGCCATCGCATGCATCATGTACCAGGTTCCGTTCAGGTTGGTGTCGATCACCGCCTTCCAGCCCTTGACGCTGTAGTCCAGCGCCCGCTGCGGGAATTGCCCGCCGGCGTTGTTGACGAGCACGTCGATGCGTCCGAAGTGCAGCCAGGCCACGTCGATCAACTGTTCCACCTGCTCGGGATCACGGATCGTCATGGGGTGCACCAGCACATCAGGGCTGCCGAGCCGGCGCAGCCATTCGGCGCAGCTCTCTAGCTTGGCTGGGTCGCGCCCGCAGATGACCAGCTTGGCGCCCAGGCGCGCGTACAGGAAGGCGATGGCTTTGCCGATGCCGCTGCCGGCGCCGCTGACCATCACCACCTGGCCTTCGAAGAGTCCGCTCTGGTAGACGGTGGGGCGGGTTGCGAGGGCTTCATCGTCGAAGCCGAAGGTGGTGTCTTCTGTCATGTTGTCCCTTCAGAATCGGAAAATTCCGTAGTGCGGGTCGGCGATCGGGGCGTGTGCGGCGGCTGAGAGTGCGATGCCCAGTGCGTTGCGGGTGTCAGTGGGCGCCAGCAGACCGTCGTCCCACAAGCGCGAGGTGGCAAAGTAGGCGTTGGATTCGCGTTCGGCCTTTTCGTACACGCGCTGGCGCAATTGCGCCATCTCGGCCTCATCGGGCGTGTGGCCCTTGCGGCGCAACTGGGCGATTTTCACGTCGGCGAGGGTGTTGGCGGCCTGATCGGGGCCCATCACCCCCATGTGCACGTTCGGCCAGGCCCAGATCATCCGTGGATCCCACGCCCGTCCGCACATGCCGTAATAGCCCGCACCGAAAGCTGCGCTGGTGATGACGGTGAACTTGGGCACCTCGCTGCCAGCCTGCGCCATCAACATCTTGGCGCCGTCCTTGGTGATGCCTTCCATTTCGTAGTTGCGGCCGATCATGTAGCCGGTGGTGTTTTGAAGAAACACGAGCGGTGTACGGTTCTGATTGCACAGCGAGATGAAGTGCGCCGCTTTCTTGGAACTGTCGCTGAACAACACGCCGTTGTTGGCGAGGATGCCCACGCGGTACCCCCAGATGTAGGCGTAGCCGCAGATCAGCGTGGTGCCATAAGCGGGTTGGTATTCGTGGAAGCGGCTGCCGTCGACGATGCGGGCAATGAGTTCGCGCTGGTCAAACTGCACCCGGTGGTCGGGCGAGACGATGCCCAGCATTTCGTCGGGGTCGTAGTAGGGTGGCTCGGCATCGCGTTCTGGCAGGTAGCTTTTCGTCGCGGGCTTGAACTGCGCAACGATCTCGCGGCAAATCGCGATGGCGTGGGCCTCATTGTCAGCCGGGTAGTCGACCGTGCCGGATACCTGGGTGTGTAAATCACAGCCTCCGATCTCGTCGGCGGTGTGCTCCTCACCGGTGGCGGCCTTCACGAGCGGTGGCCCGCCGAGGAACACGCCGCCGGTGCCACGCACGATGATGCTGTAATCGCACAGCGCCGGGATGTAGGCACCGCCGGCGGTGCAGTTGCCGAACACCATCGCGACCTGCGGCACGCCGGCCTTGGACAGCAGGCATTGGTTGCGGAACACCCGGCCACCCTCGATGTACACGCCTGACAGTTCTTCAAGGAAGGCGCCGCCGCTGTCGCACAAATGCAGGACCGGCAACTGGTTCTCCAGCGCGATGTCCAGCAGTCGTGCCAGCTTGCGTGGCGTGAGCGTGTACCAGACACCGCCCTTGACGCTGGAATCGTCGGCGTGGATCAGCACCTCGCGGCCACTGACCACGCCCAGGCCAGTGACCACGTTGGCACCCGGGACCTCGCCGTTGTAGTCCTCGCAGGCAGCCAGCGCCGAGAACTCAAGAAAGGGCGTACCGGGATCTAGTAGCAGGTCCAGCCGTTCACGTACCAGTAATTTGCCCTGCGCGCGCACGCGCTTGATCTCATGCGGCGGACGTTGGTGGCGCGTGATTTCCATGCGCTCGCGAAAATTCGCGACGATGGCGCTCATGGCTTGATGGTTTCGCCGGGACGCTTCGGATGCGGTGTCGATGCGGGAGTCGATGCGTTTCATCAATCGGTTCTCAGGGGTCTTGCAGCGTCACGAGGGTGGACTTGAGAGCGAAGGTGTTGCCAACGGCAAAGTACACAGTCTTGACCCGGGCGTCGCGCGGTGCCGTCAGCGTGGTTTCCAGCTTCATGCTTTCGATCACGATGAGCGGTTGGCCCGTGTGCACGGCATCGCCGGCTGCCACATGAACCGCGATCACCGTGCCGGGCATTGGCGCCTGCAGCAAGTCGGAAGCGGCACCGGCCCGGTCGCCGCCGGAGGCTGCGCTGAGATCGATCACCTCGACTTCAAGGGCACCGGTGGCCGCACTGTGCACGAATCGACTGTCGCCTTGCGCGGCGATCCAGACGGCTTGCGGGCGCTGATCCACGGTGACCCGCCAACGGCCATCAGGCAGCGTCTTCCCCTGCATCTCGAATTTGCGTTCGCCATGGCTGACGTGGAACACGCCATTCGCTCCACGTGTTACCACGAGGTCATGGACCTTGCCATTGATGACATAGCGGCGGCGCATCGTCAATTCCTCCAGGGTCCCATGGCGGCGTGCATCGCGGGAATGGAGTGAACGGCGCGCAACAGTTCGCGGTCGGCGAGCACCGCCGATGCCAGTACCAGGTCGATGTCATCGGGGGTGAGAGACTCGCGCAGCTCGTCGGCGCAGCGTGCCAGCATGCCGGTGTCGGCCTGCCCAGCACGGAACTCGGCATGGCGCAGTACCCGCGTGAGGTAGCGTGCGTTGGTGGTCAGACCCAACAGCACCGATTGCTCAAGCGCCAGGATGGAGCGTTCGATAGCCTGTGCACGCGTGTTTCCATGGCAAATAATTTTGGCGATCATGGGGTCAAATGCGGCAGTTACCGCCTGTCCTTCGCGCACGCCGGCATCAACCCGCACGCCGGAACCAGAGGGTGGTCGCCAGCACAGGATGTCACCGGTGGAGGGGCGAAAATCATGCTCGGCGTCTTCGGCGTAAAGCCTGCATTCGATGGCGTGACCAAGCTGCACGATGTCCGCCTGGGTGTAGCCGAGCGGCTCACCCTGGGCGACGCGTACCTGTTCGCGAACGAGGTCAAAGCCCGTCACCATTTCGGTGACCGGGTGTTCGACCTGCAGACGCGTGTTCATCTCAAGAAAGTAAAACTCGCCACCGGCGCCGTAGATGAACTCCACGGTGCCGGCGCCGCGATAGTTGGCGGCGCGGGCAATGCCGGCTGCGGCTTCGCAAATATCGTGGCGCTGCACCGGTGAAAGGGCCGGGGAGGGGGTTTCTTCAATGATTTTCTGGAAGCGTCGCTGCACTGAACATTCACGCTCCCAGAAATGCACCAACTGGCCATGCGCGTCGCCCATCACCTGCACCTCGATGTGCCGCGGGCGCTCCACATAGCGCTCGACAAACAGCCGACCGTCGCCAAAATAGCGCTCACCTTCGCGCCGTGCGGTCTCGATCTCGCGATCCAACACGGCGAGGTCACGCACGATGCGCATGCCCTTGCCGCCACCGCCGGCTGAAGGCTTGATCAGCAGCGGCGCGCCGAGCGCCCTGGCGCGCTCGACGAAGCTGGCCGGGTCATCGTCCTCGATGGCGCTCGGTGCCACCGGAAAGCCGCGTTGGGCGACGAAGCTGCGCGCGCGCACCTTGTCGCCCATCAGTTCGATGCTGTCCGGACGCGGGCCAATGAAGACGATGCCAGCAGCTTCCAGCGCACGCGCAAACGCCGCGTTTTCAGACAGGAAGCCGTAACCGGGATGCAGCGCCTGTGCCCCAATGCGCCGACACGCTTCAACCAACTGCGCGATATCGAGGTAGGCCGCCACGGGCGTCAAGCCGTGCAATTCGACCGACTCGTCAGCCTCCAGCACGGCCGGGCTATCGGCGTCCACCGCGTGGTGGGCCACCACGGTGGCGAGCCCCATGCCCTTGAGTGTGTGCAGGATCCGCAGCGCGATCTCGCCATGGTTGGCGATCAGAACTTTTTGAAACACGGGCGGAACCAGTTGTACGGCGGGTGACGAACGGCGTCTGGTGTCAATCGAGCACGGGGATGGGTTCGGACACGCGCTCGAAGCGGGAGTTTTTGGCGTCCGAGCGCAACACGAGCACGCTGCTCGGCGAGTGCCGGTCATTGGGGCCGAAACTGATGGGAGAAGCCAGCCCATCGGTGCTGAAGTTCTTGGTTGTCTCCAGCTTCTCGACGACACAGGCGCGGGTCAGCGCCTTGCCACAGCGGCGGATCGCGTCTTCCATTAGCAGCGCACCGACGTAGGCTGTGATCGAATAGCGGTTGAGCGACTTCAACTCGTCGGCTGACAGATATTTCTGTGCCAACCCCATGAACTTGGCCATGCCTGGCACCGACAGGTCGGTCAGAGGCGGGACATAGTCTGCGACGAAGTAGCCGTCGCCCGCGGCACCGGCGAGCGCCTGAACAGGGGTCAGGTGGGCCGAATGCACGGCAAGGAAGGTCAGCGACATCTGGTTTTTAGCGGATTCCTTCATCAGCATCGAATGCTCGGCTACCACGCCGCCCGACGCGAGAAAGGTCGCTCCCACCTGCTTCAGACTCAGCATCTCAGCCGAGAAGTCCTTGGTGCCACGCTTGAAGGAGATCTCGGACACGCTGTTAAGCCCCAGATCCTTGATCGCCTTCTGGTAGCCGCAACGCACGTCGCTGCCAAACTCGTCATCCTGATAGACCAGCGCAAACTTCTCCTTTTGCAACTTCTTGCTAGCGACCATGTTTTTCATGGCGGAGCTCAACTCCTGACAATAGGTTGGCCCGATCACAAATACCGTTTTGTTCGGTGGAGTGAAGTGCGCTGCTGCCACGGCCATCGCGTTGATAGTTGGCAAGCCTTGCTCGTTGATGTAGGGCAGCATGGCTTGCAGCATCGCTGAGCCCGAGGTGCCGATGAGGCCGAAGATGCCTTCCACGTCGACCAGTCGCTTGACGCCTTGCACAGCACGCTGAGGCACATAGCCGTCATCTTCCTGGCGAATTTCCACCTTGCGGCCGTTGATGCCACCACGGGCGTTGACATCCTGCTCCCATACCCGCAAGGCAAGCATGTGGGCCTTGCCCAGCAGGCTAGGGGGGCCGCTGACGGGCGTCACCGAGCCGAGGACGATTTTGGCGTCGGTCACACCGGGGTCGGCAGCAGCGGCGGTCGTGGCCGTCAGGCTGATAACCATGCTGAGCAGACTGGTGGCGGCATATCGAAAGTATTTGCGTGTCATGAAAAGGCACTCCTGGTTGAGTAATGGGGGAGGGGCTGGTGGCACGTCGTCTTGATTACTTGGAACTCAGAAATTCAGAGGCTCGCTCGAATTTCCCGGCGCTGGCATTCGCCTTGAGCAAAATGGGGCGGGTCCCCGACTGTCGAATATTGGGCCCGAAGGTCAATGGGGCCATGATGCCGTCGCTGGTGAAATTTTTGGTCTGCTCGAGCTTTTCGACCACGCAGGCACGTGTGAGGTTTTTGGCACATGCGTTGAGCGCTGATTCGAGCAACTGGACACCTACATAGGCGGTCAATGAATACCGGTTCATGTCCTTGACCTCATTGGCTGAAAAATATTTGTAGGTCAGTGCGGTGAGTTTGCCAATGCCCTGTGTTTGTATGTCGGTCACTGGAGGCACATACTCGGCGACGTACACGCCGTCTGCTGCCGGGCCGGCCAGGGCCAGTACCGCAGGCAGATGCGAAGGGTGAGCGGCCAGGCGCACGGCTTGCATCTGGTTCTTCGCGATCTCTTTGAGCATGGCGGCGGTTTCGGTGATGATGCCGCCGGTCAGCACGAAGGTGGCGCCGGCGCGCTGCACGCTCAACACCTCGGCGGAAAAATCCTTCGCCCCGCGTTTGTAGGCAACTTCGATGCTGCTTTTCAAGCCGAGCTCTTTCAGGGCCTGTTCGTAGCCGCATTTGACGTCGGTGCCGTAATCGTCTTCCTGGAAGATCAGGCCGAACTTCGATCCCTGCAGCTTCTGGGATGTGACCAGATGCTTCATGCTGGCAGAGACCTCCTGGCAGTAAGTTGCCCCGATATTGAACAGCGTCTTGTGCGGTGGGTTGAAGTGGGCGCTGTTGACGGCGATATGGTTGATGGCGGGAATTTTCTGCTCGTCGATGATGGGCAGCATGGCCAGCAACTGCGACGAGCCGGAGGTGCCGATCAATGCAAAGATCTGTTCGACATCAATCAGTTTTTTCAGACCCTGGACAGCGCGCTGCGGCACATAGCCGTCGTCCTCAATGCGAATGTCGACTTTGCGTCCGCCGATGCCGCCGCGCGAATTGACGTCCTGCTCCCAAACTTTCAGGGTCGTGGCAATGGCCTTGCCAATGATGCTGGGCGGGCCGCTCAGCGGGATGACCGCGCCAAGCACGAGTTTCTCGTTCGTGACCCCGGGATCTGCCGCCAGTGCGCTGCCGAAGGTCAGTGCGGCGAGGGCGCCGAGGCAAAAGCGCTGGGTCAGCTTCGGTAGTGTTCGCATCGCAGGTCTCCTATGGAATAAGCAGCGCGTGTGCTGCGGGGTCAGAATCGGAAGGGCCAATGGGTCCAGTAATGCTTGATGTCGCGCCATCGCCCCATCAGGCCATCGGGCTCAAAACGCAGGAACAACACAATCGCGAGTCCATAAATGACGCCTTTGATCTCATAGGCGGCAGTGGAGCCCGACCCGCCGAAGCTGGCGCCGATCATGCCGAACACGAAGCCCAGGCTTTCGTTGAGCAGGACGATGAAAGCCGTTCCGAGCAAGGCGCCGGCTACAGAACCCAGGCCGCCGACGATGAGCATGGAGAGCGCCTCGATCGATATCAGCAGGCTGAAGCTGTCGACATTCAGGTAGCGTGTGTAGTAGGCCAGCAAGCCCCCGGCGATGCCGGTGTAGAAGGCGCTGACCATGAACGCCAGCAACTTGTAGCGCACCAGGTTGACGCCCATGGCCTTGGCTGCGATGTCGTGCTCCCGAATCGCCTGGAACGCCCGGCCAATGCGGCTGCGCAGGATGTTCAGGGTGATGAAGGTGAACACCACCACAAAGCACAGCACCACGTAGTAGTAGCCACGTTCTGCCCCCAGCGCCTGACCGAACAGCGAGGGTTGCGGCACCGTCAAGCCTTCCGAGCCTCCGGTCAGGTCGCCACCGTTGAGGATCAGGTGGTTGATGATCACGGCAAATGCCATCGTCGTGATGGCCAGGTACAGCCCTTTGAGACGCAGCGAGGGTATGCCCACGATGATCCCGGCGATGGCCGCGCTCACGCCACCGGCAAAGATGGACGCCAGCATTGGCCAGCCAAGTTTGCTGGCCACGATGCCGGCCGTGTAGGCGCCGACCGCCAGAAACCCCGAGTGCCCGAGCGAGATCAGCCCGGTGGTCCCGGTCAGCAGGTTCAGGCCCAACACCCCCACCGCTGTGATCAGCAGCAGCAGAATGACGGAGACATAGTACTTGGCCAGCAGCAGTGGCGCGGCCGCCAGCAGCGCCACCAGCAGACACGACCAGACGATGACAGGAACCGAGTCGGTCAGTGCCAGCAGCTGACGATAGTTTTGTTTGAAGTTTCCGCTACGCATCAGACACGCTCGATTTCAGGTTTGCCGAACAGGCCATAGGGTCTGACCATAAGGACGACGAGGATCAAAACAAAACCGGCGATCTCCTTCATGCCGCGGCCGATATAGCCTTCCGACAGATTCTCGACCACCCCGATCAGGATGCCGCCGAGTGCGGCGCCGAACACCGAGTCCAGCCCGCCCAAGATGACCGCGGGAAAGCTGCGCAGACCTGTCGTCCACATGCCGGGATTCACGTCGTAGATCACGCCGATCAACACGCCCGCAATGGCGGCGAGCCCCGCCGACAGGGCCCAGGACAAGGCGAAAATGCGCTTGACATTGATGCCCATCAGCAGGGCTGCAGTTTGCACGTTGGCGGTGGCACGCATGGCGATACCGACCCGCGAATAGCGAAAGAAGGTCCACAGGCCGAGCAGTACGGCCGCCATCAGCCCAACGGAATACAGCTGCGCCGGGTACAGGCCGGCCGGGCCGATCTTGATGACCTCCGTTGGCAGGCCGGCATTGAGCGGCATGGGGTCTGCGCCCCAGATCAGCACCACCACCGAGCGCAGGATCACGGCCAGGCCAATGGTCACCATCACCGTGGAAAACACCGGCTGACCAAGCATCGGACGGATCAGCAAGACCTCGATCAGAAGGCCAATCAGCACCGAGGCCGCGACAGTTGCTGCCAGCATGAGCCAGAAGCCAAATTGGAAGGTGCCGGCCAGGGTGAAGGCGATGTAGGACACCAGCATCATCAGCTCGCCCTGGGCGAAGTTCACCACGCCGGTGGCGCGGTAAATCATCGCAAAGCCCATGCCGATGAAGCCGTAGAGCAGGCCCACGGCGATGCCGGAAATGACCAGTTGCAGAAAATAGTCCATCAGCCCGCTCCTGCGCCGTAGATGATCGCGATCTCTTTCGCGAAGGTTTTTTCGATGACGTTGCGGCGCACCTTCTGGGTGGCGGTGAGTTCGCCGTCGTCGTGGTCGAGTTCTTTTTCCAGGATCAGGAACTTGCGGATGTTCTCGACCCGGGCAAACAGCTTGTTCACACGCTTGACGTCCTCGTCGATCAGTTCGCGCACCTCGGGCAGCGCGGCCAGGCTCTTGTAGGTGGTGTAGGCCAGTTTGCGTTCTTGTGCCCACTTGCCGACCGTTTCGTAGTCGACCTGGATCAGCGCCGCCAAATAGTGGCGTCCGTCGCCCAGGATGATCGCCTCGCGCACATACAGGCTGTCCTTGAGCGCGTTTTCGATCTCCGAGGGCGCGATGTTCTTGCCGCCGCTGGTGATGATGATGGCCTTCTTGCGGTCAACGATCATCAGCTCGCCGTTGTCAGCCAGCGCCACGATGTCGCCCGTGTGCAGCCAGCCGTCCACCACGGTCTTGGCGGTGGCGCCTTCGTCGTGGATGTAGCCCTTGAACACGGCGGGGTGCTTGACGACGAGCTCGCCGTCCTCCGCGATCTTCCAGTTCAGGCCGTCGATGGGCAGGCCGGTGGCGCCCAGTTTGATCGCTTTTTCATGCTGGAAGAAGATCACCCCGCCGGACTCGGTCATGCCGTAGACCTGGTACACCGGAATGCCGAGGATGCGGAAGAACTTCAGTACCTCGGGCGAGACGCTGGCGCCGCCACAGAAGCCGCACTGCATGCGGTCCAGGCCGACGAATTTCTGCAGATTGCGAAACATCAGCAACCACAGAACGAAGAAGTGCAGGCGATCCGACAGACTGCGCTGGCCCCCTTGCGCCTCGACCTTTTCGAACAGACGGCGCCCGGCATCGAAGCAGCGCTGGAAAGCCCAGCGCTGAAAGCGCGAGGCGTCCTGCATGCGGATCAAAATGCCTTGCTGCAGCTTCTCCCAGATGCGCGGCACGCCCAAAAACACCGTGGGTGCGATCTCGCGCAGATTGACGGCTACCGTGTCGATCGATTCGGCGTAATTGACCACGCCACCGGTGAGCAGGTGCATGACCGTCGAGAAGGCACGCTCGGCCACGTGGCACAACGGCAGGTAGCAGACCACTTCGTAGTTGTGCCGGTCGAGCTTGAAATGGGTTTTGAGCTTGTCAACGGTGACGATCAGGTTGCGGTGCGACAGCATCGCGCCCTTGGGCGGCCCGGTGGTGCCCGAGGTGTAGACCAGCATGCAGGTGTCATCGGGCTGGGTGTCCTCGATGGCACGATCAAAGGCGCTCGCGTGCTGGGGCGATGCCGCGGCGTTTTGGTCTCCTAGCTCAAGCACGTCCTCGAACGACATCAGCTTGTCGTGTTTGTAGCCGCGCATCCCCTTCATGTCGACGCAGATGATCTTCACCAGGTCGGGCAGGCCGGTGTCGTGCTTGGCCATGGCGTCGAGCACCTTGTCGACCTGTTCCTGATCGCCGCAGACCACGAACTTGCTGTTCGAGTGGTGCACGATGTACTGCAGTTCCGGCCACGGGTTGGTGGGGTAGATGCCCACCACGACACCGCCGATGGCTTGCGTGGCCAGGTCGGTGAACATCCACTGCGGACTGTCCTCGCTGGCAATCGCCAGCCGGTCGCCCTTGTCGAAGCCCAGAGACTTGAGACCGAGGGCGAAGCGGCGCGCCGTTTCGAAATAGTGCTGCCAGGTCATCCGGTTCCAGATGCCGTAATCTTTCTCGCGAAACGCGAGCGCATCCGGAAAGCGCTGTGCCCAGTGCTGGAGCAGCTTGGGGAATGTGGTGTTGCCGTCGCGCAGTAACGCGTCCAGGTTGTCGATCACGCGGCCTCCTTGGTTTTGCTGCCCAGGTAGGCGTCGATCACGGCCGGGTTGGCCGATATCTCGGCCGGCGTGCCCTCGCCGATCTTGCGGCCGAAGTTGAGCACGCAGACGCGGTCGGAGATGTCCATCACGATGCCCATGTCATGCTCGACCATGAGGACCGAAATGCCGAGTTCGTCGCGGATGTCCAGCACGAAGCGGGCAATGTCTTCGGTCTCCTCGCTGTTCATGCCCGACACCATTTCGTCCAGCAGCAGCAACTTGGGCTCGGTGGCCAGTGCGCGTCCCAACTCGACCCGCTTTTGCAGGCCATAGGACAGGGTGCCCACCGGCATGTCGCGAATTTCCTCGATTTCGAGAAAATCGATGATCTCTTCCACCTTGCGACGGTGTTCGAGCTCCTCGCGCCGCGCCCGTCCGAAGAACCACGAGGCATCCAGCACGTTGGTGGCCATGTGGCAGTGGCGGCCGACCAGCAGGTTGTCCACCACGCTGGCATGTTTGAACACCGCCAGATTCTGGAAGGTCCGACCGATGCCGATGGCGGCCAGGCGGTGTGCCGGCATGCCGGTGATGTCGCTGCCATCGAAATGCACGGTGCCGCTGCTGGGCTTGACGACGCCGCTGATCATGTTGAAGGTGGTCGTCTTGCCGGCCCCGTTGGGGCCGATCAGGGAATAGATTTCACCGCGCCGAACGTGAAAACTGACACCGGCAACGGCTTCGACGCCGCCGAAGCGCTTGGACAGGGTTTCGACCCTTAACAATGTGTCGTTCATGTTTTTTTTCTCAGGACAGCCAGCGTTTGCGCCGCTTGTAATGCTTCACCTCGCGCATGTTCTTGCGCGATCCACCTTCGCCGAAGCCTAGGTAGAACTCGCGCACGTCGTCGTTGCGCAGCATCTTGTCGGCCTCACCGTCGAGCACCACGCGGCCGTTTTCCATGATGTAGCCATAGTCGGCAATGGCCAGCGCCATCTGTGCGTTCTGCTCCACCAGGAGAATGCCCATGCCTTCCTGGCGGCACAGGCGGGTGATGATGTCGAAAATCTCTTCGCTGATCTGTGGCGCCAGACCGAGCGTGGGCTCGTCGAGCATCAGCAGTTTCGGGGACGACATCAGCGCGCGGCCGATGGCCACCATCTGCTGTTCGCCGCCCGACAGGTAGCCCGACACCGTGCTGCGTTTTTGCACCAGACGCGGGAACAGCCCATACACCATCTCCATCTGGCGCCTGGCGTCGGTCAGACTGCGTGTGTAGCCGCCCATCACGAGGTTTTCCTCGACCGTCAACTGGTCGAACAGGCGGCGCCCCTCGGGCACCATGACCACGCCGGCGCGCACGATTTCGTCCGGCGCCAGGCCGGTCAGCTGGCGGTTTTCAAACGTGATCTGGCCACCCTTGATCTCACCGTCTTCCGGATACAGAACGCCCGAAATGCCTTTGAGCGTGGTTGATTTCCCGGCCCCGTTGGAACCGAGCAGGGCGACTATGCGACCTTTGCCGACGGCCAATGAGACCTCTCGCACCGCCTCGATGGTGTTGTCGTAAACGATCTGGACATTGGTGAGATTCAGCATGACAGGCCGCTACTTGCGCTGTGCTGCGGCGACTTAACCATTGAACGGGTTTGCCGGTCGAGCGTAGTGGAGGGGTGCGCCAGGATGGCAGCCGCAGTCGTGCAGACCTTCGGCTCGGATGGGCCGGGTGCATGGGCGCGACCATGGTCTCTGGTTGCCAGGGTGCCGTTCGAGGGGGCAGTTAATTTTCTCAAAGGTTGTCTCGTGTTGGCCGTGTTGGGCAGCGTGCCTGCCATGTGCCTTGCCGTTCGGTAGGCGCGATGCCTTGTTTGCATGGCGTTAATCTAACGGTAGTTAGTCTGGCTTCAACTCGGGAAATCCCTATGCAGGTGCCATCAAGTCCGGGTGCGAGTGCGGGCGGGAACTTCTGGCCAGGTTCGCTTCAGCATGAATGCCGGTGATTCACCGTCAGCGGATTCAAGACTGAAGTGCAACACCTGCCCCCGAGTACGGTCCGCAGATGCAAAGCAGCCCACCCAAGCGCAAACGACTACCTCGCAACAAAGGAAAAGGCCGAAGAGCTCAGATACTATTGCTCCGGCCCCATGAATTTTGAACTTTCGTGGATCGTTTGCCTGTGGCAGTCGGTCCACGACTCGCGACTTCAAAGGGCCGGAACAATAGATGGACATGGTGAGCATCCATGTGCGTCCGCCCGAGATTGAAGACCGGCAGTTGCCCGGGCACGGGGAGGGTGACCTGATCAAGGGTGCTGCGAACGCCAGCGCGGTGGGCACCCTGGTGGAGTGCACCAGTCGGGCTGCTCATGCTCATCAAGCTGCACGGGTTCAAGCCCGCCAGCGCGGTCAATGTCCTGCAGGCCTTTTCTGACAAGCTGCTGAGGCTCGCTGAGCCTATGTGCCAGAGCATGACGTACGACCAGTGCCGGGAGAAGGCGATGCGCAGGGAACTGAGCCGACGCACGGACATTGCGGTGTACTTCTGTTACCCCCACAGCCCTTGGCAGCGAGGCTCTAACGAGAACTCCAACGAGCTGGTGCGCCAGTACCAGCCCAAGGGCTCGGACCTCTCAGGGTACAGCCAGGAGCAGCTCGATGCGATTGCCGATCAGATCAACAACCCGCCCTGGAAGGGGTAGGGCGCACGATCCCCCTCTGGCAGTCTATCGGGACCTCCTGCTCAATAGCACGCAACACCCACCCTCGTTCATTGAAACCCAGGGTATTGCACTTTAGATTTGAATCACTCTCGGCTACATTCCCGCGTAGTTCGGCCCGCCGCCGCCTTCGGGCGTCACCCAGACGATGTTCTGCGTCGGATCCTTGATGTCGCAGGTTTTGCAGTGCACGCAGTTCTGCGCGTTGATCTGCAGCCGGTCCGAGCCGTCGTCGTTCTTTACGAATTCGTAAACGCCGGCCGGGCAGTAACGGCTCTCGGGGCCGGCGTATTTCGCCAGATTGATCTGCACCGGCACGCTGGCGTCCTTGAGCGTCAGGTGCGCGGGCTGGTTTTCTTCGTGGTTGGTGTTGCTGACGAACACGCTGGAGAGCCGGTCGAAGGTGAGCTTGCCGTCGGGCTTGGGGTAGCTGATCTGCGGCATCTCGGCGGCCGGGCGCAGGCTGGCGTGGTCGGCCTGGGTGCGGTGGATCGTCCAGGGCGGACGCTTGATGCCAAGCCTGGGCAGCAGCCACTGTTCAATGCCGGTCATCAGGGCTCCGACGAGGCTGCCCTTCTTGAACCACTGTTTGAAGTTGCGCGACTGGTCGAGTTCGGTGTGCAGCCAGCTGTTTTCGAACGCAGCGGGGTAGGCGCTGAGTTCGTCGCCGCTGCGTCCGGCGGCCAGGGCTTCAAACGCGGCTTCGGCGGCCAGCATGCCGCTCTTGATGGCGGCGTGGCTGCCTTTGATGCGTGCGGCGTTCAGGTAGCCGGCATCACAGCCGATCAGCGCGCCGCCCGGGAACACGGTCTTGGGCAGGCTGAGCAGGCCACCGGCGGTGATGGCGCGCGCGCCGTAGCCGATGCGCTTGCCGCCTTCGATGTGGGCGCGAATGGCGGGGTGGGCCTTCCAGCGCTGCATTTCCTCAAAGGGGCTGAGCCATGGGTTCTTGTAGTCGAGCCCGGTGACGAAGCCAAGCGTGACCTTGTTTCCTTCCAAGTGGTAGAGAAAACCGCCGCCGTAGGTCTGGGTGTCCATTGGCCAGCCGGCCGTGTGTACCACACGGCCGGGTTGGGCGCGGGTCGGGTCGATCTCCCAAAGTTCCTTGATGCCGATGGCATGGCTTTGCGGATCGCGGCCTTCGTCAAGCTTGTATTTAGCGATGAGTTGCTTGCCCAGGTGGCCGCGCGCGCCTTCGGCAAAGATGGTGTATTTGGCATGCAACTCCATGCCGAGCTGGAAGCCGTCGTGCGGCAGGCCGTCCTTGCCAATGCCAAGGTTGCCGGTAGCTACTCCTTTGACCGAATCGTTGTCGTCGTACAGAACCTCGGTGGCTGTGAAGCCCGGGAAGATTTCCACGCCCAAGCCTTCAGCCTGCTCGCCCAGCCATTGGGTCAGGGCGCCCAGGCTGATGACGTAGTTGCCCTCGTTGTGGAAGCAGTCGGGCACCAGGAAGTTGGGTGTGCGCCTGGCACCGGTTTCGCTCAGGAAAAGCACGTCGTCGCCGGTAACGGGTTGGTTCAGCGGTGCGCCCAGATCCTTCCAGTTGGGGAATAGTTCGTTCAGTGCGATTGGGTCCATGACCGCGCCGGAAAGAATGTGAGCGCCGGGCGCGGAGCCTTTTTCCAGCAGCACCACCGAGACGTCCTCGCCCTTTTCAGCCGCGAGCTGCTTGAGGTGGATGGCCGTGGCCAAACCTCCGGGGCCGGCGCCCACCACCACCACGTCATACTCCATCGCTTCGCGGGGACCGTATTGGTCGAGCAGGGAGGTGGGCTTCATGCGGAGAGGGTCAAAAAGGTGGCGACCCTGGGGCCGAAGTTGACGAAAAAAAGGGGGGGGTCAGGGTCGGTTGTCGACCGGCAGCGGCGGTGCGGTGCGCGGTGCGCCGTCACGTTTGTAGACCATCACCGTGCGTTTGAAGGTGCAGACAATGACGCCGCTCTGGTTATAGCCTTCGGTGCGCACCGTGACGACGCCGACATTGGTTCGCGACCGCGACTCGCGCCTGTCCAGCACCGTGGAACGTGAATAGAGCGTGTCGCCTTCAAACACCGGATTCGGAAGTCGAACTTCGTCCCACCCCAGGTTGGCCATGACGTTTTGCGAGACATCGCTCACCGTCTGCCCCGTCACGAGGGCCAGCGTGAGGCAGGAATTGATGAGCGGACGGCCGAACTCCGTCTGCGCGGCGTAGTGGGCATCGAAGTGCAGCGGAGCCGTGTTTTGCGTCAGCAACGTGAACCAGATGTTGTCGTTCTGGGTCAGTGTGCGACCGAGGCCATGCCGATACTCGTCGCCGACCTCGAAGTCTTCATAGAATCGGCCGCGCCAGCCTTCTTTGATGGTCATTTGCTGCTCCTGCGGCGGGTTGTCCAATTTGGGAGTCCCCAGACGCAGCCGGTCAGCGTGCCACTGCGCAATGTAGGCGACATGTGGACTATTGCTGTCAGTTTCTCGGCCCGGCTTGTTGAAGTTGCCGGCAATGCATCGCGACTATGCTTTGTCATGCGTGAGAATTCCATCGAACACGATCCCCGTTATTTGACGCGAGAAGTCACGAAAAGAGCCGCGTTGGGGGTTGTACCATTCGACGGTCCAGTTCAATGCCCCAATCACGAAAAGCCGAATCATGGCCGTGCTGGTGTCGTCGCGCAATTCGCCACTGGCGAGCGCTGATTCGAGAAGCTGATCCCAATAGTCTGCGTAAGCCCGCCGCACGACCCGGTGGCGATTTTTTGCGCTGGTCGGGATTTGGCCGTAGATGCGGATGTTGGCTGACGTGAAGTCGCCATAATGCAGCATTCCCCAGAGATGGCCTTCAATGCCAGCGGCGATTCGATCTCGCCAGGGTGCACTTTCGGGAAGAGCCGCAACACGGGTGCGTACGGCATCTGCGACGATGGTGATGCCTTTGTCCAATACCTCGCCCAGGATCTGCTCTTTCGATTCGAAGTGATAGTAGATACTGCCGGCTTTGACGCCGGCAGCATCCGCAACCTCGCGCAAAGTAGTTGCTGCATAACCATGATGCCTGAATAGCCTTGCAGCTTCGAGCAGCACGCGTTCGCGTGTGGCGGGACCATCCACCTCATTTTTGCTGGGTTTTGCGTCTGTATTTGACATCATTTGACCGTTTGGTAGATCCAAATTTCGAATCGTATCAAACCTAGCTTTGGTCGAAGGGGCGGCCTTGAGCAACGTCTCGTCGCGCGGGGTTGCTCACTTGCGACCATTCGCCCACTGCCTGAAATCAGGCCGGCGTTTTTCCAGGAAAGCGCTCACGCCTTCTTTGGACTCTGCCGTGTCGTAGTACAGGCTCAGCGCTTGAAGTCCCAGGCTGCCGATCCCGCGAATGTGCTCGGTGGATGCATTGAACGAACGTTTCGCGATCGCCAGAGCCGTCGGACTTTTTTCGACAATTTCCTTGCACCAGCGGGCGACTTCGGCGTCGAGCTGGTCGTGGGGCACGACGGTGTTGCACAGACCCATGGCCAAGGCCTCCTGTGCACTGTAGCGGCGGCACATGTACCAGATCTCGCGGGCTTTCTTTTCGCCAACCACATGGCTCAGGTAAGCTGTGCCCCAGCCAGGGTCGACCGAGCCTACTTTCGGGCCGACTTGGCCAAACACGGCCTTTTCCGAGGCAATGGTCATGTCGCACAAGGTGGCTAGGACATTGCCGCCGCCAATGGCGTAACCCTGCACGCGGGCGATCACGGGCTTGGGCACGTCACGAATGGCGCTGTGAAACTCTTCCACCGGGATACCGATGGTGCCCCGGCCGTCGTACTGGCCGGCATGAGCCGACTGATCGCCGCCGGTGCAGAAAGCACGGTCACCCGTCCCGGTGAGCACAATGGCGGCGATTCGCTTGTCCCAGCCTGCTTTCATGAATGCCTGCAGCAGTTCCTCGACGGTCTGGCCGCGAAACGCATTCATCACTTCGGGGCGGTTGATCGCGATGTAGGCCACCGAGTCGAGTTCTTCGTAGAGGATGTCCTTGAATTCCATGGGTTTTCCTTTTTGTCTGTTATTTCAATGCCGCATGTCTTTCGACCGTGCCCGGGCGTTTACCCAATCATGCTGTAACCACCAGACACTGAAAGAACCTGCCCGGTGACATGGCCCGCAGCCTTCGCTGAAGACAGGAAGACGACGGCATTGGCAATATCCTGCGGCCGTCCCACCTTGCGCAACGGCAGCGCCTTGGCGACTTTTTCCAGTTGCTCCGGCGTGAACATACTGTCGGCATCAATCCACATGCTGCTTCCGCCCACTTCGTCGGTGGTACTGGGGATAGTGACGCCGGGGCATACCACGTTGCAGCGGATGCCGTAACGCCCGTTTTCCTTGGCGATCGTTTTCATGAAGCTGTTGATGGCAGCCTTGACGCCGCCATACACCGCTTCACGTGGCTCACCTTGCCGACTGGCATCAGAGCTGATGGAGACGATTGAGCCGGCGTTGCGAGGAACCATGACTTCAAGCGCGGTCTTGGTGCAGTTGAGAACGCCGAGGTAGTTGATGTTGATGATCTTTTGCCACAGATCGGGGGTCGTCTGCGTGAAGAACATCAACTGGTCCCAGCCGACGTTGTTGACGAGGACATCGACGCCGCCGAACTTGTCCGAGGCTGCCTTGAACATGGCTTGCACCTGGTCAAGTTGGGTGACATCGGTCTTGACAACCTGCGCCGACGCCGCGCCGCTCGCCAGCGCGAGTTCTGCCGTCTTTTGCGCCTGACTTTCGTCGATGTCGCCGATGGTGATGTTGGCGCCTTCCGCGGCGAAGCCGAGCACGATGCCGCGGCCAATGTTCGAGCCGCCACCCGTGACGATGACCGATTTTCCTTTTAGTTCGAGATCCATACTGATTGCTCCTTGCGCTTTAGGCGCCACATTGGTGAGGATGAAATTATGACTATCTAACGATAGTTAGATAGCGGGCGAGATTTCCTGTGTTGGATGGTGCGCCTGGCAGCTACCACTGCAATCCACTGTGGCATAGGCTGCCACCTGTCGATTCAAGAGAGGGATGAAAATCCGAGAAACAAGATGGGATGGTTCACTATCAGTGCGCAACGCGTCTGACCGTGATCCATCCCAAGGGAAGGCAATTACTGTTTGTTCTTGGCGAACTCGCCAGATTCTTTCTTCACGATGTCCTGGACCACATCGTCATACGCCGAGAACCAGTCAGTCTGGGGCACCCACTTGGCGCCGTCCCACATGTCGATGCGGGTTTTGCCGCCGCCGCCATGGTCTTTGGCGGTCACCGTCACGGGGGCGATCAGGCCTTCGGCATCAAAGTTTTTCAAGCTTTCCAGTCCGCGCTTCATTTTGTCAGGGTTGAGGGGCCAGCCACTTTGTTTGATGGCTAGGCGAGCGCCTTCGAAAACGCTGGCATAGATGGCCAGACCGGTGTTGTAGTAAACATCGTTGAGATGCTTGCGGTCACCGCTGCCCTTGTTTTTCTCATACAGGTCCTTGATGATCTGCTGAATCAGCGGGTGGCTCTGTCCACCCGTCACGTTGGTGCCGCGCTTGAGGCCTTTTGCGTTTTCCAGACCAATGTTGGCAAGGTCAACTTCGTTGAGCCAATTGACGGAAATGTACTTGTCCATCGGGATGCCGTTGCGCTTCATTTCGCGCGAGGCGACGACGTGCATGCCGGCCAGGTTCCAGCTGATCACCCAGTCGGGGTTGTTGCGGCGGATCTGGGACCAAGCGGCGGCCTGGTCATTGCCCGGCATCGGGTTGGGAACCAACTGCAGGTCAAAGCCCTCTTTGGCCGCAAGTGTCGTCAACACGCCGATCGGTTCCTGCCCGAACGGATAGTCGGGGTAGATGAACGAAATCTTCACGCCCTTGAGGTTGTTGTTGGACTTGGTTTTGATGTAGTGGATATTGTTGGCCATTTGACCCCAGTAGGTGGGCCCAATGGGGAAAATCCACTTGAACACATCACCATCGACCGCATCGCCACGACCTACAAAGGATTGCACCATCACATTGCCATCCGCCATGGCGCGCGGCAGAACGGCGCGGGAAACCGGCGTGGACAGGAAATCAAAGGCAACGGCGCCTTCGCGTTTCATCTTTTCGTAGCACTCAATGCCACGCTGCGGCTCGTTGCCATGGTCTTGAACCAGTATCTCGATTGGGTGGCCTTCAATGCCGCCTTTCTGATTCAATATCTTGGCATAGTCATTCGCCGCCTGGGCAATTTGTGGCGTCACAAAGCCGTAGGATTTACTCAGGTCATAACAAAGCGCGAATTTGACGGGCTGGGCTGGTGCCTGCGCCTGCGCGGACTGCAGACCGGCCAGCGCCAATCCCAGGCCAGCAAGAATGGAAAGCTGTTTGATTTTCATGATGATGTTTCCTGTTTAGTTAGTACGGGGTGAAATGCAGTCTGTAGAAGGCACGCCGTACAGTCGTGCCCGAGGCCTGACCGAGGCGTATCGCTACTGCTTCGACTTGGCGAACTCCGCCGATTCCTTCTTGGCGCTTTCCTGGACTACATCGTCGTATGCGGAGAACCAGCCAGTCTCTGGCACCCACTTCGCGCCATCCCACATGTCGATGCGCGTCTTGCCGCCGCCGCCATGGTCCTTGGCCGTCACAGTTACAGGGGCGATGAGGCCGTTAGCGTCGAAGTTGCGCAGGCTCTCCAGCCCGCGCTTCATCTTGTCGGATGTCAGAGGCCAGCCATACTGCTTGATTGCCAGACGCGCGCCTTCGAAAACAGGAGCGTAGGTGGCCAGCCCAGTGTTGTAGAAGATGTCATTGGTATGCTTGCGGTCGCCGTTGCCCTTTCCCTTGTCATACAGATCCTTCAGGATCTGCTGGATCAGCGGGTGCTCCTGACCGCCCACCACATTAGTGCCGCGCTTGATGCCCTTGGCTGCGTCGGCGCCAATGTTCGCGATGTCCACTTCGTTGAACCAATTGACGGCGATGTACTTGTCCATCGGCATGGCGTTGCGTTTCATTTCGCGCGAGGCAACAACGTGCATGTTGCCCAGATTCCAGCTGATGACCCAATCGGGGTTGAAGCGGCGGATCTGGGACCACGCCCCTGACTGATTGTTACCAGGCAGCGGGTTCGGGAACAATTGGAGGTCGAAGCCTTCCTTGGCCGCGAGTGTCTTCAACACGCCGATGGGTTCCAACCCAAACGCGGTGTCCAGGTAAAAGAATGCGATCTTCACCCCCTTGAGGTTGTTGTTCGACTTGGACTTGATGTACTGGATGTTATTGGCTGCTTGGCTCCAATAGGTGGGCCCGATGGGGAATATCCACTTGAACACATCGCCGTCGACTGCATCGCTGCGGCCAGTAAAGGATGAAATCATCACATTGTTGTCCTGCATTGCGCGCGGCAGCAGCGCGCGCCCGACCGGCGTGGAAAAGAAGTCGAAGGTGATCGCACCCTCGCGCTTCATCTTTTCATAGCACTCGATGCCCCGCTGCGGTTCGTTGCCATGGTCTTGAACCAGAATCTCGACCGGATGGCCTTCGATGCCGCCTTTCTGGTTGAGTATCTGCGCATAGTCGCGCGCGGCCTGGGCAACTTGCGGTACGGCGAAGGCGTAAACCTTGCTCAGGTCGTAACATAGCGCAAATTTAATCGGTTCGGTCTGGGCTTGGGCCAGCGCGGGCTGGACGTTGGACATCGCCATCCCCACGCCAGCAAGAATTGAAAGCAGTTTGATTTTCATGGTGATGTCTCCTGTTTAGCTAGCACGGGGTGAAATGCAGTCTGTAGTAGGAATGCCGGTCGTGCCCAAGACTTAATGCGAGAGCTCGACGCGATGTGGAGGTGTCCATGCTACGAGAAACTAGTTTCAGGTGAGCCAGCGTTTGCGCCGACTATAGTGTTTGATGTCATGGAAGCTTCGCCCTTCGGTGCCTCCTAGATAGAACTCCTGGATGTCCGGGTTTTTCTTCATGGCTTCTGCGCTGTCATGCATCACCACGCGTCCGTTCTCGATCAGATAGCCATGCGAGACGACCTCTAAAGCTGCAATTGCGTTTTGTTCCACCAGCAGAACGGACAGGCCTTCTTCCTTGTTGATGCGCCGAACAATGTCGAAAATCTCGGCCACCAGAAAAGGCGCGAGACCAAGACTCGGCTCGTCAAGCATCAGCAGCTTGGGTTGCGTCATCAAGGCACGGCCAATGGCCAGCATCTGCTGCTCGCCGCCTGACAGGTAGCCGGACTGCGCGGTGCGCCGCTGATGCAAGCGCGGGAAATAGCTGTAAACCATATCCTTGTTACGCAGCATGTCTTGGCGGGTGCCACGAACCGCCGAGGCCGCCACCAGGTTTTCGTCAGGCGTCATGTGTTCGAACACACGCCGCCCTTCCAGCACATGCACGATACCGAGCTTGACGCGCTCCTGCGGCGCCAGTGCATCGATGTTCTGACCCAGGAATTGCACCTCACCGCGGGTTACCAGGCCGCGCTCAGGGCGCAGCAGGCCGCTGATCGACTTCAGCGTCGTGCTTTTGCCAGCGCCGTTGGCGCCCAGCAGTGCCACCATGGCGCCTTGCGGCACATCGATCGAAACGCCCTTGATGGCGAGCGATACATGATCGTAGATGACCTCGACATTGTTCAGTGACAATATCAATGCAGGTTCCGCAGTCTGGTTTTGCATCAGCGTTGGGTTGGAAGTCAAGTTGTCAGTCGCCATGATGTCGTTTTTACTTTCGGGCGTAGCCGAAGGGCCAGACCAGCAGGTAGTTGCGCAGATTGGTGTACATCTTGCCCAGCCCCATAGGCTCAACCAGCAGGAAAATAATGATCAGCGCGCCATAAACCGCATGTGGAATGTGGGCCAGCGTTTCGATCCCGAGCGAGATGCCCAGGAGCTGCGCCAGCCAGCCGATCAGACTGTTCATCAGGCCGGGCATCAACAGAATGAAGGCAGCCCCAAAATAGCTGCCGATGATGCTGCCCAGTCCGCCGACGATCACCATGGCCAGCAACTCGATGGAGACATTGACGGCAAATTGCTCCGGTGTGGCTGCTCGGTAGAAGGTGAAGATCAGGATGGCGCCGCTGATGCCGCCAATGAAGGACGAGGTGGCGAACGCCACCAGCTTGTAATACAGGCTGTGCACGCCAATGACCGCCGCAGCGAAGTCCTTTTCACGCACCGCAATGAGCGCGCGGCCAAGCCCGGTGCGGCGCAAGTTGAGCATGAACACGGTGACGATCAGGCACCAGCCCAGCGCCACGTAATAGAGTCCGGTATCCGAGGTGATGGCCTGGCCGAGCAGGCTGATGTCAGGTGCCTGCAGTGTGGCCTGGGTGCCGCCGCTGATGGCCGGCACGTGGGAGATCACCCAGTCCATCACGAACTGCAGGGCCAGCGTGCTGAGCGCCAGATACAGGCCTTTCACGCGCAGCGCCGCGAAAGCGAAAACGATGCCGATCACAGCGGCCATCACGCCGCCGAGCACCATCGCGATCTCCCAGGGAATGCCGTTGCGTACGCCGTGCACCGCCGTGTAGGCGCCGATGCCCATGATGGCGGCATAGCCGAAGTGGAACTGTCCGGTCCAGCCCAGGATCAGGTTCAAGCCGAGCACGGCCGCAGTCCACACCAGCCACGGTAACAACTGGGTGCTGAGGACGAGCGTGCTCATGGTGAATGGCGCAGTTAACGCAAAGGCCAGCAACAAGCCGATCATCCAGCGATCCGCGGGGAGCGGAAAAAGCGAGCGCGCGTTGGCGTAATTGGTATGGAAAATTCCTGATTGACGAAATAGCATGACCTTCAGATCCTTTCAATGTCGTGGCGCCCGAACAGGCCATGCGGCCGAATCAGGATGGTCAGAATCAGTATTGTGGCAACCACCAGGTCGCGGCTACCACCGCCAACCAAGGGGTCGAGATAGCCAGATGCAACGCCTTCAAGAAGGCCCAGCAGCAAGCCGGCCAGAATGGCGCCGCCGATGCTGTCAAGACCGCCCAAAACGGCGACGGTCAAGCCCTTGAGCAAAAGCAGCGCCAGCGCCTGGCTGACCCCTTGAACCGAGCCCCACAACACGCCGGCCGTGGTGGCCAGAACCGAGGACATGGCCCAGGAAAACGCCACCCCGCGTTCAACCGAAATACCGATCGACCACGATGCGATGTAATCGTCGGAGATGGCGCGCAGAACAATGCCCCTGCGCGTGCGAAAGAAGAACATCAAGACCAAAAACAGCGCGATGGCCACCACGGCGCCGACCACATAAGCCCGACTGAGCAGCACCGGCCCCAGAAACAGCGGGTCGTCGCTGATGCCAATGGACAGCGGAAGGCCAGAGCCGCCCCAGATGGCCATTGTTGTCGCGCGTATAAAGATGTCCAGCCCCAGTGTCATCATCAGGATCATGATGATGGGGCGGCCCGCCAGCCGGCGCAACGCCACCCGCTCGATGCCCATTCCGACAAAGAACATCGTTCCCATGGCCAGCGGGATGGCGACCCACATCGACACGCCCAATCCATTGGCGATGGCCAGCACGACATAGGCACCCAGCATGGTCATCGCACCTTGCGCCAGGTTAGGCACCGAGGATGACTTGTAGATGATCACGATGCCCATGGCGACCAGTGAATACATGAGCCCCGACAGCGCGCCATTGATGGCCAATTCGGCAAACAGTGAAAAATCCATAATTTAAATCTCCTGCACCGAGAGTTGGCGCTCGATGGTGCCGACTTCACCGGATTCATACGTGATCTGCGCCTTCATCGTGACCGTCTGCTGGCCGCCGTAGATCGCATCAATGATGGGCGCATAACGCTCCTCGACCACGTTGCGGCGCAGCTTGCGGGTTCGCGTGACCTCTCCGTCGTCGGGGTCGAACTCCTTGTGTAAGGACACGAAGTGATGCAGTTTCAACCCGTCTGGCAGGATGCTGTTGACGCGCTTGACCGCTGCCGTGACCAGTTCGATCACCTCGGGTTTTTGCGACAGGTCGGCATAGGACATGTAGGAAATGCCCCGTACCTCAGCCCAATGGCCCACCGGCTCCATGTCGATGCAGATGATGGCCGCCAGCGTGTCGCGGCCGCTCCCGAGCACGGCCACATCCTTGATGTACGGACTGAATTTGAGGCGGTTCTCAATGTAGTTCGGAATGTAGCGTTCGCCTTTGGAGGTATACACCACCTCCGACAACCGTCCGAGCACCACCATGTGTCCATCAGGCTCGATATAACCTGCATCGCCCGTGTACAGCCAGCCGTCCTCAAGTGCTTCACGGGTGGCATTTTCAAGTTTGTAGTAACCGGAAAACACGCTCCCGGAGCGAATCAAGACCTCTCCGTTGTCGCCGATCTTGACTTCCACACCGGGCAGCGGTTTGCCGACCGTGTGCAGGCGTACTTCTTCGGTGTCCTGCAAGGCAGTGAAGGCGCTGCTTTCAGTTTGACCATAAAACTGTCGCAATTTCACGCCCAGTGCGCGGTAAAAAACAAAAGTGTCTTCGCCAATGGCCTCGCCGCCGGTGAAAGCACCTCGCAGGCGGGTGAGGCCCAACTGGTCCTTGATCGGTCCGAAGATCAACCACTCTCCCAGTTGCCGCATCAGACGCTCTGTCAGGCTGGGCTGTTTTCCCTCGAGCTTGCGTCGTTCGGACGCCAGCGCCGAGTTCATGAAAACATCGTAGAGCCATTTCTTGAACGGCGTCGAATCCTCCATGCGAACCTGGATGGTGGTCAGCATGTTGTCCCAGCTGCGGGGTGCGGCCAGATAGAAAGTGGGAGCCACCTCGCGCAGGTCGTGCAGCACCGTTTCCTGGCGTTCGGGGATATTGATGGTGAAGTGCAGCGCAACACCGGCGCCGACCGTGATGGCAAAGTCGCCCACCCAGGCCATGGGCAGATAGGCGAGGATGGTCTCGCCAAATGTGAAGGCGCCCCCGCGATGGGCGTTACGCACCCCCGCGAGGAAATTGCGGTGGCTCAGTACCACGCCCTTCGGCTTGCCCGTGGTCCCCGACGAGTGCACGAACACCGCCGGTCCGTCGGGCAGCGCCCGTTCGATCAAGGCATTTCGCAGTTTCGGCTCGGCACGCAAGCGATCTGCACCGATGGCCTGCAACTTTTCCCACGAAATCAGTCCGGGATTCGAATAGTTGGTCAAGCCGCGTGGCTCGTCGTAAATGATGTTCTTGATCGTTGCACCCTGATCGCCCAGATCAAGCACCTTGTCGACTTGCTCCTGGTCTTCGGCCAGGACAAAGCGGACATGCGTCTCATGCATGAAGTGACGGATTTCGTCGGGTGTTGCAGTAGAGTAGACGGGCATCGCGTAGCCGCCCAGCACGCCGGCCGCGAGCATGCCCATGTAGAGCCGGGGTCGGTTGTCGCCCAGGACCAGCAAGGCATCCTCTGCGCTAAAACCCAGGCTTTCCATGCCGGCCGCGTAGGCGAGCGTGGTGTCCAGCATCTGCGACCAGGTGGTCTCCTGCCATATTCCCAGGTGCTTTTCGCGCATGGCCACGCGATTGCCCAGTAACTCGGCGTTGCGAGCCAGAATGTGGATGAGGGTGGTGTCGGTGCCCATATCCCATGTGGTGTTGCTGCCCTTGGCAGCATCGGTTTCAGTGCTTTGCATGCGCACCCCCCAGGTAGGCCTTGATCACACGTTCATCCTTCATCACGTCGGCAGGAATACCGGTTCCGATGGTTTCACCATAGCTGAGCACCATCATGCGGTCGCAGATACCGGTGATCACATCCATGTGGTGCTCGATCAGCAGCACAGTGACATTGCGCTCGGCACGCGCATCGAGGATAAAACGGGCCATGTATTCCTTTTCCTCCTGGTTCATGCCAGCCATCGGTTCGTCAAGAACCAGAAAGCTGGGTTCGGCCACCAACGCGCGTGCCAGTTCGACGCGCTTTTTCAGCCCGATCGGAATGCTGTCCACCAGCTCGTCGCGCACGCTCTGCAGCTGCAGGAAATCGATAATCTCTTCGACCTTGAGCCGGCTCGCCATCTCATCCTTGCGACCCAGCCACCAGTAGAGGGCGGTTTTTGCCACGCCGGGCTTCATGTGGATGTGACGCCCCAGCAGGATGTTGTCAAGCACGCTCATGCCGTTGAAGAGCGCCAGGTTCTGGAACGTGCGCGCGACGCCCAGAGCTGCGACCTTGTGCGGCGCCATGCCGGTGATGTCGCGGCCATTGAGCCATATGCTGCCGACCTGGGGTGGAAAGAAGCCGGTGATGGCGTTGGTCATGGTCGTCTTGCCGCTGCCGTTGGGGCCGACCAAGCCGAAGATCTCCCCACGCTCAATGCGCAAATTGGCATCCTTCAACGCGACGAGGCCGCCGAATCGCCGCTCCAGCCCTCGGCATTCGAGGGCGGGCACTGCCGCCGCGTTGCTGGCTTTCATCGGAGTTGGCCGCTGCTCTTTGGTACTGATGGTGTTTATCACTGAGGGTGCCTATGACATAGCACGGTCGACCACCTGCCTGTGCGCAGCTTGCCGATCCGATTTTCTGTTCTGCATAAAGGCTTTCATTTTCTCACCTAACATTAGTTAGGTATATGGGGTTTCCCCTAGTCTCTGGCAGGCAGAGTTCATGTCGCAACGTGTTCTACGATGCTTCCCCGTGCGATCAGGGCATCAATGGTGGCGGCGCCGTAGCCGTGCTCCGTCAGCAGCTCACGTGTGTGTTGGCCGAAGCGCGGCGGCGCGCTGTGGGCGCGCCCCGGTGTGCGTGACAGCTTGACCGGGATGCCGATGCCAGGCACACCCTCGACCTGCACCACCATGTCCCGATGCAGGGTGTGGGGGTCCGTCAATACCTGCGGAATGGCCCTGACGGCGCCGGCCGGAATACCGGCGGCCAGTAGGTCACGGCACAGCTGTTCGCCATCCACCTCTTGCAACTGCGCCTCTAGCAAGGCGCGCAGTTCGTCGCGATGGCGAAAACGCTCGGCGTTGGTGGCAAAGCGCGGCTCGCTGGCCATGTCGGGATGGCCGAGGAACTCGCACAGTTTTTTCCACTGCCCGTTGTTGCCGATGCCCAGGAAGACCTCGCAGGTCCGGGTCGGAAACTTGTCGTAGGGCACGATGTTGGAGTGCGCATTGCCGCTGAGCCTGGGTGTCTGGCCCGACTGCAACCAGTTTGCACTTTGCGGATGCAGCAGCGACACGGCGGTGTCGTACAGCGTGGCCTCGACGAACTGCCCGCGCCCGGAGCGCTGCCGCTCGATCACCGCCAGTAGCACGCCTATCACGGCCGACAGGCCGGTGGTGATGTCGACCACCGGGACACCGACCCGCAGCGGGCCGGTGTCCGGCGTGCCGTTGACGCTCATCAGGCCGCCCAGTGCCTGTGCCACCGCGTCGTAGCCAGGCGCGCCGCCGAGCGGCCCATCGGCGCCGAAGCCGCTGACCCGGCAGTGGATCAGGCGCGGGAAGCGCTCGCGCAGCGTCTGTTCATAGCCGATGCCCCAGCGCTCCAGCGTGCCGATCTTGAAGTTCTCGATCAGCACGTCAGCGTCTGCCAGCAACTTGAGCACAATCTCGCGCCCTTCGGGCTTGGACAGGTCGATCACGATGTCGCGCTTGTTGCGGTTCAGGCCGTTGTAGTAGGCCGCCGTGCCGTCGTCGGCAAAGGGTGGGCCCCAGGCGCGGGTCTCGTCGCCAGCGGGCGGCTCGACCTTGATGACCTGCGCGCCGTGGTCGGCCAAAATCTGTCCGCAGTACGGGCCACCGAGCACGCGTGAGAGGTCAATCACCTTCAGGCCGGCCAGGGCACCAAAGGCGGGCAGGGGAGCGTTGTTACCCATGGTGGCCTGTCAATAGGAGCGCGGCAGGCCCATCACATGCTCCGCGATGTAGTTCAACACCAGCTCGCGGTTCAACGGGGCCGTGCGCAGCAACCGCACCAGACCGTACAGGTCGTAAATGCCGTATTCCTTGGTGAAACCGTTGCCGCCATGGGTCTGGATCGCCGCGTCAACGGCGTGGATGCCGGCTTCGGCACCCGCGTACTTGGCGATGTTGGAAAACTCCCCGGCAGGCAGGCCCTGGTCGAAGGCCCAGGCGGCCTTTAGCGCCATCAGTGAGGCCATCTCGATCTCGCAGCGGGCAATCGCCAGCGGGTGCTGCACGCCCTGGTAGGCGCCGATGGGGGTGTTGTTGAACACCTTGCGGTCGTTGGCATAGGCCACGGCCTTCTTCAAGGCAAAGCGTCCGACGCCGGTACACAAGCCCGACAGGATGATGCGCTCGGGGTTGAGCGTGTCGAACAGGATGTTGAAGCCTTTGCCGACTTCGCCCAGCACATCGGCCTCGGTGAGCTCCACGTTGTCAAAGAACAGCTGCCACTGCGTTTCTGGCACCGGGAAGGCAATCGGAATCAGTGTCTTGCTGATGCCTTTTTTCTTCATGTCGACCATGAAGATGGTGAAGCCGTCGGTCTTTTTCTTCACGTCAGCGCGCGCTGTGGTGCGGGTCACGACCATGGCGTAGTCGGCGCAGTTGGCGTCGGTGATGTAGACCTTCTGGCCGTTGAGCTTGAAGCCGCCCTGGCCATCGGACTTGGCGATGCTGGTGATCTCGATCGAGTTGGAGCCGGCGTTCGGTTCGGTGATGGCGAAGCAGAACTTGATGTCGCCGGAGCAGCCGCCCGGCAGAAAGCGGCGCTTCATGTCCTCGCTGGCGTGCTTGGCCAGCAGACCCATGGTCATGGTCGGGCCGACCACCAGGTTCAGCAGCGGAATGCCGTTGTTGGCCAGTCCCTCCATGAACAGCAGCATCTCGGTCATGCCCTGGCCGGCACCGCCATAGGCCTCGGGCACCATGATGCCGAGAAAACCGTCGTTGGTGATCTGCTGGTACAGCTCGGTGGGGCGCTCGTTCTTGTCGGCGTAGCCGCGCCAGTAATTGTGGTCGAACTGCTTCGAGATACGGTCGCCGTACTCGTAGATCATCCGTTGTTCTTGGGTCAGTGCGAAATCCATGGGGTGTTCTCCTGTGTGGTGGGGCGTTTTGGCTCCTTCCCCCAGCGGGAGAAGGAGCGAACTCAATCAGACCTGGGCCGAGGGGAACTTGGGCGCGCGCTTCTCGCGCACCGAGGCCACGCCCTCCTTGGCGTCTTCGCCCAGGAAGCACAGCATTTCCATCGCCAGCGAGCTCTCGAAGATCGGGCGCGCCACGTTCATCCAGCCGTTGAGCGAGCGCTTGGTGAAGCGGATCGCCTGCTGGCTGCCATTGGCCAGTTTGTTGGCCACGGCCATGGCCTTGTCCATCAGCTCGGCGCGCGGCACGCACAGGCTGACCAGACCGATGCGCTCGGCTTCCTTGCCGTTCACGAACTCGGCCGTCATCAGGTAGTACTTGGCCTTGGCCATGCCGCACAGCAGCGGCCACAGAATGGCTGCGTGGTCGCCGGCGGCGACGCCGATCTTGACATGGCCGTCGGTAATCTTGGCCTCCTCGGCCATGATGCTGATGTCGGCCAGGAAGGCGACTGCCAGACCGGCACCGACGGCCACGCCGTTGATGGCCGAGATGATGGGCTTGTCGCAGGCCATCATGTTGTAGACCACGTCCGAAGCCTCGGTCATGGTGTTGGCGATTTCCTTCGGGTTGCCGACCATGCCGGCCACCCATTCCAGGTCGCCGCCGGCCGAGAAGGCCTGGTCGCCCGCGCCGGTGATGACCGCCACCTTGGTCTTGGCATCGTCAGTGACCACGCCCCAGATCTTGGTCAGCTCCCAGTGCAGCCGGCCATTGGTGGCATTCATGACCTCGGGGCGGTTGATGGTGATGACCAGCACGCCGTTGGGCTTGTGGTCGAACTTGAGGAATTGAAAGTCAGCGTAGTTCATGTTGAGGCTCCTTGAAAAAAATTGAAAACGAAAATGAAAGGCAAAGGACGGTCAGCGCAGCTCGGCGCGTCCGTTGTTCAGCACGACGATGTCGCGTTCGACGGCGCGGGCGCGAAAGGAAACGACCTTGCCATCCACCCAGAGCTCGGTGCGTATCGTTTCGCCGGGGTAAACGGGTGACGAAAAACGCACATCCAGCGACTGCAGGGCGCTCGGGTCGCCGCCGCAGACGCGCTGGGTGAGTGCCCAGCCGGCGATGCCGTAGGTGGCCAGGCCGTGCAGGATGGGCTGCTTGAAACCAGCGGCGCTTGCCACCGCGGGTTCGGCGTGCAGCGGGTTGTAGTCGCCCGAGAGGCGGTAGATCAGCGCGGCACGCGGCTGGGTGGCGAAATCGTCGCTGTGATCAGGCGCGCGCGTGGGCAGCTCATGCACGGTTTTGACCGGCCCGGCCGGGCCGCCAAAGCCACCGTCGGCGCGGCAGAAGGTGGTCGAGGTCAGCGTGGCCAGCAGTTCGCCGCTGGTGGCGTCCGTCACCGTGCGCTCGGTGTAGATCAGAGCCCCCTTGTCCGGCCCCTTGTCGATGATCTGGCTCACCCGCGTGCGCCCCTCGGGCGGCACCGGCCGGTGCAGGCGCAAGCCCTGTTCGCCATGCACCAGCCGCACCCAGTCAACGCCGGTGGCCGGGTCCTTGAGCCACATGCCGGGATAGCCCAGCACCACCGGCAGCGTGGGCAGCGCCAGCAGGTTCTTTTCATAGACAAAGCGCAGCTCGGTCTCGTTGGTCGGGTCGGTGCCCAGGCCCACGCCCAGTGCGTAGAGCATGGTGTCGCGCTGGGTGTAGCGATGGCGAACGTCCTCGAACGGCCATGCCATCAGTTTCTCGTAGTTGATCGCCATGGCAGATGACGTCAGACGGGATCCCAGGAGAACACGATGTTCGAGCTCTCCAGCGGATAGAAGTTCTGCTTCATGGCGGGCAACACGCGCTCGGCGATGGTCTCGGGTGTCCAGCCCTCGGCGGTGTGCATGCCGCGGATCGGGCGCGACTGGCTCATGAGGAAAATCTCGTTGCCGCGCACGGCGAAGATCTGGGCCGTGACGTCGGCTGCGGCATCGCTGGCCAGGAAGGTGGCCATGGGCGCAATCTGCTCGGTACCGAGTTTTTTTAGTTTTTCCACGCGTGCCTGCTGCTCGGGTGTGTCGGTGGGGATGGCGCCGATCATGCGGCTCCAGGCGAACGGCGAGATGCAGTTGGAACGCACGTTGTAGCGTTGCATGTCGCCGGCGATGTGGCGCGACATGGCCACGATGCCCAGCTTGGCAGCGGCGTAGTTGGCCTGGCCCAGGTTGCCGATCAGGCCGGACGTGGAAGTCATGTGCACATAGGCACCCGACTTCTGCGTCTTGAAGTGCGGGGCGGCGGCGCGCGAAGTGAAGAAGCTGCCGTTGAGGTGCACGTCGATGACGGCGCTCCACTCCTCGGGCGACATGTTGAAGAACAGGCGGTCGCGCAGGATGCCGGCGTTGTTGACGACGATGTCGATGCGCCCGAAGGTGTCGGCCGCGCATTCGATGATGCGGTTGGCCGTGGGCCAGGTCGAGACGCTGTCGGTGCTGAGAACGGCCTGGCCGCCAGCGGCCTTGATCTCGTTGACCACCTGCTGGCCGTGGCTGGCGTCATTGCCTTCGCCGCCGACCGAGGCGCCGATGTCGTTGACCACCACCTTGGCGCCTTGCGCCGCCATCATCAGTGCGATGTCGCGGCCGATGCCCCGGCCCGCGCCGGTGACCACGGCGACTTTGTCTTGCAGCATGTTGCCCTTGCTCATGAAATGACTCCTGGTTGTTGATTTGAAAAATCAGACGGTGGCGGCCGTGCCCAGCAGGGCCGTCACCTGGCTGGAGAGAACGCCGCCGTTGCCGTGACACAGGGCGATCTCTGCGCCCGGTACCTGGCGGTCGCCGGCCTCGGCGCGCAGTTGCTGCACGGCCTCGATCAGCAGGAACATGCCGTACATGCCAGGGTGACAGCACGACAGACCGCCGCCATTGGTATTGACCGGCAAATCGCCCCCCGGTGCGATGCGCCCGTTGCGCACGAAAGCGCCACCTTCTCCCTTGGCGCAAAAGCCCAGGTCTTCGAGGAACAGCAGCGTGTTGATGGTGAAGGCGTCGTACAACCCCAGCACGTCCACGTCCTTCGGTGCCAGACCGGCCATGGCAAAGGCGCGCGGCCCGGACTCGGCGGCTGCGGTGACAGTCAGGTCGGGCATGGAGCCGATCTGGCGGTGCCAGGTGGCCGCAGCCGTGCCTAGGACATAGACCGGCGGTTTGGGAAAGTCGCGTGCCCGCTCGCTGCGCACCAGCACCAGGGCGCCGCCGCCGTCGGTGACCAGGCAGCAATCGAGCACCGACAGCGGATCGCTCACCAGCCGCGAAGCCAGCACCTGTCCGATGCTGAGTGGATCTCGCGTGTGGGCCAGCGGATTGAGTTGTGCCCACTGGCGCGCTGCCACCGCGATGTGCGCCAGGTCCTCGCGCGTGGTGCCGTATTGGTGCATGTGGCGCGCTGCGGCCAGGGCGTAGCTGGAGATCGGGTAGCGTGGCTCGTATGGCGCCTCGTACAAGGGCGTTTCGGCCATCGACTTGAGCTTGCCGAAGCCCGAGCCCTGGTTGCTGCCGTAGCAAATGAGCGCCACGTCGCACTGGCCGGTGTGCAGCGCCATGGCCGCAGTGAGCAGGTGGCCCACATAAGACGAGCCGCCGACCATCGTGGCTTCGCAGAACTTGGGATGGATACCCAGATATTCGGCCACCGATAAACCTGCAAGGAAGTGATAGGACGAGCCGGTGAACAGGCCATCGACATCGGACAGCTTCAAGCCTGCATCGGCCAGCGCGCCGTGCACCGCTTCGCCCAGAATTTCGAGCGCGCTGCGACCGGGGGCCATGGGCACGCCGCCCAGGCTGGCACCCACGATGGCGGCCGCGCCGCGCAGGGGAGAGATGGTGCTCATGGAGGACCTTCGTGCTGCGCACTGCGGTGCGAGCTTGCTTGGGAACGGCCCGACGCGGCGCTCATGGTGTGGCGCCCTCGGGGATGAAGACCAGCAACTTGCCCTTGGCAGGATCGTCGATCACGCGCGCCTGCACCCGCATGCCGATGCGCACCTGGTCGGGTGCAATGCCATCGATGCGCGACATCAGCCGCGGCCCTTCGGCTAGGTCCACCAGCGCCACGTTGTAGTCGCCACCGGCTTGCGGCTTGCGGCGCACCGTGGTGCTGGAATAGACGCAGCCGACCCCGCTGGGTTCAATCCAGTCGAGCTGGGCCGAGCCGCAATGGGTGCACAGCGCGCGCGGATAAAACACATGCTGACCGCAGGCGCTGCAACATTGGATTTTAAAGCGACCTTGCGCCAACCCTTGCGCGAACAGCGCGTCCGGGCCGCAGCCGTCAAATGCCGGATAGCCCGATGCGCTCATGACGGCAACTTCAGCACGCTGGAAGCCAGGATGTTGCGTTGCACTTCGTTGCTGCCGCCGTAGATGGTGGCCGGGCGCGCATTGTAGAAGGTGGTCAACGCATCGGTTTTGCCACCGGGCAGGGCTGTGGAGCCGGGCGTGCCGCCACTCGATCCCATGACATCGACCAGCAGGTCGGCCAGCCGCGAATAGGTTTCGGTGGCGAACAGCTTGAGCATCGAGACATCGGGTCCCAGGGTTTCGCCGCGCTTGACTTGATCGATGAAACGGCCATAGAGCGCGCCCAGGTCGGACACGTCCAGCGCCAGCTTGGTGTAGCGGTCCACGAAGCCGGTGTCTTCGAACAGGCCGAGGCGCTGCGCGGCTTCCTGCACGCGCGCCAGCGCGTACTGGCTTTGTTTGGGGCTGCCCAGGAAGATGCGCTCGAATCCGAGCAGCGCCTTGGCGATGGTCCAGCCCTTGTTAAGCTCGCCGACGATGCTGGTGCGCGGCACGCGCACGTTTTCCAGGAAGACCTCGCAGAAGTCTTCGCTGCCCGCGATGTTGCGGATGGGGCGCACCGTGATGCCCGGCGTGTTCATGTCGACCAGCAAAAAGCTGATGCCTTCCTGCTTCTTGGCCGATTTGTCGGTGCGCACCAGCAGGAAAAAGTGGGTGGCGTCCTGTGCCAGCGTGGTCCAGGTCTTTTGCCCGTTGACGATAAAATCGTTGCCATCGACCACCGCCTCGGTGCGCAGACTGGCCAGGTCGGAGCCCGAATTGGGTTCCGAGTAACCCTGGCACCAGATGTGCTCACCGGAAATGATCTTGGGCAGGTAGTAGGCGCGCTGGGCGTCGTTGCCATGGTTGATCAGCAGCGGGCCGACCATGGTGATGCCCATGTCGGGCGCGCGCGCCACGCCCCAGCGCTCCTGCTCTTCAATGAAGATGATGAGTTTCTCGGGTGAGAGTCCCATGCCGCCGTACTGCGTGGGCCAACTCGGCGCGACCCAGCCTTTTTCTGAAAGCCTCAGGTACCAAGGGCCGATTTCGGACCAGCGCAGGCGCCGTTGCGGGTAGCGCCATTCGCTGGGGAAATGTTCTTCAAAGAATTCGCGCAGTGTGGCGCGAAAGCTGGCGTTGTCGAACGCATTCCAGTCAGTGGAAGTGGAGGCGGTGGTGTTCATGCGTGCTCCTGCGCGGTGGCGTTTTGGGTGAGGTTGGCGTAGCGGCGGCGCTGCTGGTTGCCATTGCCCAGCCAGGCGGCCAACACCAGAGCACGCTGCAGATACAGGCCCAGGTCGTATTCGTCGGTGACGCCGATGGCGCCGTGCAGTTGCACCGCCTCCCGCGCCACCTGCAGCCCCGCATCCGACGCGCGCGACTTGACGCGGCTTGCCAGGGCAGAGCGCGCGCTGGCGTCGGCGGCCGGGTCATCTAGCAGGGCCAGAGCCTGCGTCACCACGCTGGCAGTCAGTTCCTGCTGAATCAACAGGTCCACAGTGCGGTGCTGCAGTGACTGGAAGCTGCCTATCGGCTTGCCGAACTGGATCCGCGTTCGCAGGTAGTCTTGTGTCATGGTCAGCATGCTGCGCACAAGGGCCAGCAGTTCAACGCTGGCCAGTACCAGGGTTTCGTCGTAGGCGCGGGTCAGCGCGGCCGCGGCGGCGGCCCCTTCGGCCAGCAGGTGGCTGGCGGGCAGGCGAACGCTGTTCAAGTTGAGCTGTGCTGCATAGCTGCCGTCGGCCAGCGGCTGGCTCGACAGGGTAAGGCCGGATGCATCTGCCGGCACCCACACCAGGACCAGACCTTGTGGGTTGGTGGCGCTGACGATGTAGCCGTCGGCCCCGGCACCGGGGCGTACATGGCGCTTGTAGCCATGTATCAGCAGGGAGTCGCCCTGGCGCTCCAGCCGGGTCGCGGCCAGACCGGGCTGGTCTTTCGCGCCGGTTACATCTTCCTGCCAGGCCACGGCGGGTAGCGTGCGACCCTCGGCGAGTTCGGTCAAGAGACGCATCGATAGCTCGGTGGCACCCACATGGGACAGCAGCCGGCCGGCAAACACCAGCACCGGCACCACCGGTTCGGGCGCGACCTGAGAAGCCAGGGCGGCCGCCACCTCGGCCATCTCAGCGAAACCCTGGGCGTAGCCGCCCAATTGTTCGGGCACCAGCAGCCCGGTCCAGCCCTGCTCGGCCAGGGCGCTCCAGAAGCGGCGGTCGTAGCCCGGCACCTGTTGGCGCAGGGCGCGGGCACGGTTGAGTGGTGATTCTTTGGTGACGAAACTTAGCGCGCTTTCGCGCAGCATGGTCAGTTGTTCAGCGCGTTCGCTGTCGTGGGTGGTAGTCATGATGGGGTGGGTGCTGGCCTGGGTAAAAATTGGGTATTGCTGGCCTCAGCGGGAAGAAAATCGGTCGCGAGCTCGTGAATGTCAATAGGATTTAGGCAGGCCCAGCACCTTCTCAGCGATGAAGCACAGGATGAGTTGCGGGCTGATCGGCGCGATGCGCGGAATCATCATTTCGCGCAGATAACGCTCGACGTGGTATTCCTTGGCATAGCCATAGCCGCCCAGCGTGGCCATGGCGCGCTGGCAGGCGTTGAAACCAGCCTCGGCCGCCATGTACTTGGCAGCATTTGCGTCGGCGCCGCAGGGCAGGCTGTTGTCGTATTTCCAGGCCGCGCGCATCGCCATCATTTCAGCGGCCTCAAGCTCCATCCATGATTGCGCCAGCGGATGCTGGATAGACTGGTTCTGCCCGATGGGCCGGTCAAAGACCACGCGCTCGCGGGCGTACTTGACGGCTACCTGCAGCGCCGCCCGACCCAGGCCGACGGCCTCGCCCGCGATCAGCACCCGCTCCGGGTTCATGCCATGCAGGATGTACTCAAAGCCGCGGCCTTCTTCGCCGATGCGGTCTCCTACCGGCACGCGCAAGCCGTCGATGAAGAGTTCGTTCGAGTCGACCGATTTGCGTCCCATCTTTTCGATTTCGCGCACCTCGACAAAACTGCGGTCGAGGTCGGTGTAGAACAGGCTCAGGCCGAAGGTCGGTTTCTTGCAGTCCTCGATCGGAGTGGTGCGCGCCAGAATGAGCATCTTCTCTGCCACCTGGGCGGTCGATATCCAGACCTTCTGGCCAGACAGCACATAGTGGTCGCCTGCCCGTTCGGCGCGGGTTTTCAGACGGGTGGTGTTCAGGCCGGTGTTGGGCTCGGTGACGGCGAAGCAGGCCTTCTCCTTGCCCTGGATCAGCGGAGGCAGCATGCGGCGTTTCTGCTCCTCGTTGCCAAACACCGCCACGGGCTGCAAGCCGAAAATGTTCATGTGCACCGCCGATGCGCCAGACAGCCCCGCACCCGACTGTGAGATGGTCTGCATCATCACGGTCGCTTCACTGATGCCCAGTCCGACGCCGCCATATTCCTGTGGCAGACAAACGCCGAGCCAGCCGCCGTCGGCTAGAGCGCGGTGCAGCTCATGCGGAAAGCCGCCCAGCCGGTCCCGTTCGAGCCAGTAGCTGTCGTCAAAGCGAGCGCAGATTTTGCCGATTGCTTCGCGTATCGCTTCATGTTCCTGGTTGTGGGCGAAATCCATGGTGGTGTTCCAGTGGACTCAAATCGCCAGACCGAGGCGTGTGCCTTGGTCAATGGCGCGCAAGGCGTCGAGTTCGGCGGCCAGCTCGGCGCCGCCGATGACATCGGGCGCCAGGCCGAGCGCGCGCAATTCGGCGACCAGCGCGTTCTCGCTGTCCTGGCCGGCGCAAATCACGATGGTGTCCACGTTCAGCGTCTGCGGTACACCGTTGACGCGCAGGTGCAGCCCGGCGTCATCGATGTGTTCATAGACGCATCCTGGCAGCGTGCGCAGGCCGCGCCGCGCCAGCTCGGCCTTGAGTGCCCAGCCAGTGGACATACCCAGACTGCGTCCAGGCTTTTCAGGTTTTCTCTGCAACAGGGTGACTTCGCGTGGCGCGCTGATTGGCAGTGCCGGTTTGAGGCCACCCGCAGCTGCGGGCGAGGTATCGACGCCCCATTCAGCGTAAAACTGCTCAAGCGCCTGAGGCGCGTTGGCAGCATTACCCTCATGCTCGTCATGCAGCAGGAAGGTGGCTACATCGAAACCGATGCCACCGGCGCCGATCACCGCGACCCGGCGGCCTGCCTGCACCCGACCCGACAGCAGATCGGCATAGCTCATCACTTTCGGGTGAGCCATGCCCAGGAGCTGCGGCAGGCGCGGGCGCACGCCGGTGGCTATCACGATGCGGTCGTAGTGACCGGCAGCTAGAGATGGGGCATCCGCCCGGCTGTTGAGCCTGAGCGTCACGCCATGCCGAGCCACGCCTTGCCTGAAATAGCGCAACAGTTCGTTGAACTCCTGCTTGCCCGGCACGGCCCGGGCCAGGTTTAACTGGCCGCCAATCTCGGGTCCAGCCTCGAACAGGGTGACCGCATGACCGCGTTCCGCCGCAGTCAGCGCGCAGGCCAGTCCGGCCGCGCCGGCACCGATCACCGCCACCTTGCGCTGCATGGCCCGTGACGGCATCAGCGAGAACTCCAGCTCGCGCCCGGCGCGTGGATTGACCAGACAGGTGGCGGGGCGGTCGGCGAAGATGTAGTCGAGACAGGCTTGGTTGCAGGCGATGCAGGTGTTGATCTCATCGGCGCGGCCCTGCGCCGCCTTGCGTACGAAGTCGGCATCGGCCAGGAAGGGGCGCGCCATCGACACCATATCGGCGTCACCGCTGGCCAGGATTTCTTCGGCCAGATCGGGCGTGTTGATCCGGTTGGAGACGATGACAGGAATCGTCACTGCTTGTTTGATGCGGGCCGCCGCAAAGCGCCACGCCGCGCGCGGCACCACGTAGGCAATGGTCGGGATGCGCGCTTCGTGCCAGCCGATGCCTGTATTGAGGATGTCAGCGCCTGCGGCCTGCACCGCCTGGGCGAGCTGGATGATGTCGTCAGCCGGGGCACCGCCCTCGACCAGATCGAGCGCCGAAACCCGATACATGAGCAGAAACTGCGACCCCAGGCGTTCGCGCGTGCGCCGCACGATCTCCACCGGCAGGCGATGACGATTTTCCATGCTGCCGCCAAATTCGTCGCTGCGGTTGTTCGTGCGCGTGACGGTGAACTGGTTGAGCAGGTAGCCCTCCGAGCCCATGATCTCGACGCCGTCGAAGCCGGCGCGTTGCGCCAGTTCGGCACAGCGTACATAGTCTTCCACCGTTTGCCAGACTTCGGCCGTGCTCAAGGCGCGAGGCGCGCGGGAGTTGATCGGGGAGGGGATGTCAGAAGCGCCCACTGGCCTGGCGACTTTTGCGTAGCGCCCTGTGTGCAGGATTTGCAGAATGATCTTGCCGCCCTCGGCGTGCACCGCCTGAGGGATCGGTCTGAGCACATCGGCTTGTGCCGTCGTGATAAGCAGGGGACCCGTTTCATCCAGCAGGCCATCCTGGCAGGGGGCATAGCCGCCCGTGACAATCAGGCCCGCGCCGCCGCGTGCGCGCTCGGCATAGAACAGGGACAGCCGGTCGATCGACCGGTCCAGCGACTCCAGACGTGTGTGCATCGATCCCATCAGCGTTCGGTTGCGAAGGGTGTGCGCGCCTACCTTCAGGACGGAGAGTAGCGTCGGAAAGAAAACAGTGGCTTCGGTGGACATGGGGAACGCCTCTTTAAAAATCTAACTAACACCTGTTCGATGATATCATGCGACAACGACCAGCCATGCAATTGGCGAGCACCTCAAATTCTTCGTCCGGATTGACGGTGTGATGCAGGCGGCGATTTCGACAACAGTCAGTCAGGAGATTTACCCATGATGTTCGACGATGACCAGATTGCGCTGCGTGACGTGGCGCGCCGCTTTGCACGAGAGAAGCTCAGGCCCGATTACCAGAAGCGCGAATCGCAACCTGGCATCGACCGGGCCTTGTTCAAGGAAATGGGTTCGCTCGGTCTGATCGGTGTTGATCTGCCCGAGGAATATGGCGGCTTGGGCCTCAGTGGCGTCACGGCCGGCATGATCACCGAGGAAATTGCCTATGGTGACTTCAACGTCAGCTACATGCAGCTGCTCAGTTCGCTGATGGGCGCCATCATCCATGCCAATGCGTCCCCCGAGCTGGCGCGCACCTGGAACAGCCGGATCGTGGCGGGCGAGGCCATCGTCGCGCTGGGTCTGACCGAACCACGGGGCGGCTCGGATGCCGCCAATCTGCAACTCAAGGCGCGTCGCGTGGGCGACGAGTACGTGCTTTCCGGCGAGAAAACCTCCATCACTTTTGCCGACCAGGCCGATGCCATGGTGTTGTTCGCACGCACCGGAAAGCCCGAGGATGTCGCACGAGGCATCAGCGCCTTCCTGGTCGATCTGAATCAGCCCGGCGTGCAACGCACGCGCTTCAACGATGTTGGTAGCAAGATCATCGGCCGTGGTTCGGTGTTTTTCGACGATGTGCGGGTGCCGGTCGAGAACCGGCTGGGCGAGGAGGGCAAAGGCTTCACGCAGGTGATGCAGGGCTTTGACTTCAGCCGCATCCTGATCGCGCTGCAGTGCGTGGCCGCCGCGCAGGCCTCGATCGACGAAGCCTGGGAATACGTGAAGGAACGCCAGACCTTTGGCGCGCCGCTGGCGCAGTACCAGGGCGTGAGCTTTCCCCTTGTCGAGTTCGAGACCCTGATCGCCGCTTGCCGCCAGCTCTGCTACCACGGCCTGGCCCTGCGCGATGCCGGTCAGCCGCACACCGCGGAAGCGGCCATGGTCAAGTGGATGGGCCCCAAGACCGCTTTTGACGCGATTCACCAGTGCCTGCTGACCTTTGGGCACTATGGCTGGTCGATGGACCTGCCTCACCAGCAGCGCCTGCGCGACGTGATGGGCCTGGAAATCGGCGACGGAACGGCGCAAATCATGAAGCTGATCGTTGCCCGCGAGCGCGTGGGACGCGCCGCCGTGCAGTACGCCAAGGAGAGCAAGAAATGATTCAGACATCCCCAGTGGAGATCAGCCGTGCCGGCGCCGTTGGAATTATCGAGTTAGCCCGCCCCGAAAAATTCAATTGCCTGTCGATGTCCGTTCATGCGGCCATCGAGGCCGCCATCGACGGATTCGAGAAATCCGACTCCGGTGTGCGCGCCATTCTGATCCGGGCGCAAGGCAAGCACTTCTGCACCGGCGCCGATCTGGATGAGGTGAAGTCGCTGCGTGGCGATCCAGCCAGGCTCAAGCACTTCATCAGCTATGGTCACAGCGTGCTCAAGCGCCTGGAACGCAGCGATTTGCCGGTGGTGGCGGCCTGCCAGGGTCTGACCCTGGCCGGTGGCAGCGAACTGATGCTGGCCTGCGACATCATCTTTGCGGCCAAGGACGCGCGCTTTGGCGACCAGCATGCCCAGTTCGGCCTGATTCCCGGGTGGGGCGGCAGCCAGCGCATGCCACGCATTGCGGGTCTGCGCCGTGGCCTGGACCTGTTCTTTTCGGCGCGCTGGATCGATGCCGCCACCGCCGAGCAGTGGGGGCTGGTGAACTATGTGGTCGAGCCTGAGCAGTTGGGTGAAGCGGCGCTGGCGTATTGCAGCAAGATCGCCACGCGCAGCCGCATCGGCATGGCCACCATGAAACGTTTGGCACGGCAAGGCATGGAGGGTTCGTCGGAGGTCGGTCTCCAGCTTGAGGAAGACCTGGCCAGCGCGGCTCTGCTCGATGACGACGTCAGCGAAGGTCTGGCGGCCTTCGAGGCACGCCGTACACCGGTGTTCAAGGCCTGAGCGGCTGAATGCTTTGTCTCGCGAATAGGCGCAATCACATATGACCATCCTTTCCTCCCGCATATCGACTTCCGACGACGAATTTCGGCTCAACCAAAAAGCCTACCAGGCCGTGATTGCGGACCTGCAAAGCCGTCGCCAACTGGCGCTGGCCGGAGGCCCCCCGAAAGCGCGGGAAAAACACCTGGCGCGCAACAAGATCCTGCCGCGCCATCGCGTCGAAGTGCTGCTCGATCCAGGTTCGCCTTTCCTAGAGGTCGGCATGCTTGCCGGCGAGGGCATGTACGACGGCGTGCCGCCGGGTGCCAGCATCATCACCGGCATCGGTCTGGTGCAGGGCCGTCCGTGCATGATCATTGCCAACGACGCCACCGTGAAGGGTGGCACCTACTACGGCATGACCTGCAAGAAGCATGTGCGGGCGCAGCAAATTGCCTGGGCACACCGCTTGCCCTGCATCACGCTGGTGGACAGCGGTGGCGCCTTCCTGCCTGAGATGGCCAACATCTTTCCCGATGTGGGGCAGTTCGGCAGCATTTTCAACAACCAGGTACGCATGTCGGCCGAGGGTATCCAGCAGATTGCCGTGGTGATGGGGCCTTGCACGGCGGGTGGCGCCTACATCCCGGCGCTGTGCGACGAGGCGGTGATTGTCAAGGAACAAGGCTATATGTACCTCGGTGGCCCCGAGTTGACCTTTGCCGCCACCGGCGAGACGGTGGATGCAGAGTCGCTGGGCGGCGCCAAGATGCACTGCAGCGTCAGCGGTGTCACTGATCATATTGCCGAAGATGACCGCCACGCGCTGGCCATCACGCGTGAAATCGTACGGGACCTGGGTGAGCAGCCCAAGCCACGCTGGACGCGTCAGCCGTCGGTGCCTCCGCGCTTCGATCCGCGCGAGATTTACGGCATCATCAGCCGCGACACCAAAATCCCGACCGACACACGCGAGATTCTGGCGCGTTTCGTCGATGACAGCCGGTTCCAGGAATTCAAGCCGATGTACGGCGACACCCTGCTGACCGGCTTTGCTCGCATCCATGGCCACGAGGTTGGCATCCTGGCCAACCAGGGCGTGCTGTTCCCGGAAAGCGCGATGAAGGCGGCGCACTTCATCGATCTGTGCTGCCAGCGAGACATCCCTCTGCTGTTCATGGCCGACGTGACCGGCTTCATGGTCGGGCGCGCCGCCGAGCAGGCTGGCATTGCCAAAGCCGGGGCCAAGATGATCACGGCGATGGCCTCGGCCAACGTGCCCAAGTACACCATCATCATGGGCGCCTCTTACGGTGCAGGTTACCTGGCGATGTGTGGCCGCCCGTTCAACCCGACCGCGATGTTTGCTTGGCCGACCGGCCGCGCGGCCATCATGGGTCCGGATCAGGCCGCCACGGTGATGGCACTGGTGCGCAGACAGATCAACAAGACCGAGGGAAAAGAGTGGACGCCCGAGGAAGAAGAGGCGTTCAAGGCGCCGGTACGCAAGATTTACGAAGACTTCCAGCCTGCTGCGAACTTCTCCTCGAATTTGTGGGTGGACGGCATCATCGATCCGGTGGAAACACGCGACGCCATGGGACTGCTGCTCGACCTCGCATCCCGGACTGCCGCCAAACCGACGCCGTTCGGTGTCTTCCGTTTTTAACCAGGACGCCAGCCATGCAACGCATCCACACCGTCTTGATGACCCACTTCGCCGCAGGAGTTGGGCATGCTTAAGAAAGTCCTCATTGCCAACCGCGGCGAGATCGCCTGCCGCATTGCCCGCACCTGCCGCAAGCTCGGCCTGGAAGTGGCCACCGTGCACTCCAGTGCCGACCGGTTTGCCCGCCATGTGCGTGAGATCGGTGAATCGGTCGAACTCGGGGGTGCAGCGCCCAGCGAGAGTTATCTGAACATCGATGCCATCATCGCGGCGGCCCGGCGTGTGGGCGCCGACGCCGTTCATCCGGGCTACGGTTTTGTCTCGGAAAATCCGGCCTTTGTGCGCGCACTGGATGCGGCTGGCTTGACCTTCATTGGACCCCGGGCCGACACCATCGAGCGCGTCGGCGGCAAAGCCAGTGCCAAGCGCGAGGCAGCCCGTCTCGGCGTGCCGGTCATTCCCGGCAGCGAAAGCGGCATGACCGACCCAGCCGAGGTGTTGAATCTGGTGCGCGGTATGAAGCTGCCCGTGCTGCTCAAGGCCGTGGCTGGTGGCGGTGGCCGTGGCATGGCGGTGGTCGAGACGCTGGAGGGGCTGGAGTCGCGCATCGAGAGTGCCATGCGTGAGGCCGAAAAAGCCTTCGGCAACGGCGAACTGATCGTCGAGCGCTACCTGCCGCATGTGCGCCACCTGGAGGTGCAGGTGGCCGGTGACGGCCAGGGCCACGCCATTCACCTGTTCGAGCGCGAGTGCACCTTGCAGCGACGCCATCAAAAAGTGATCGAAGAAGCGCCGTCAAGCGGTCTGAGCCCGCGTCTGCGTGAAGCTATCCTGGCCGATGCGGTCAAGCTGGCCTCTGGCGTGAATTACCGCGGCCTGGGCACGGTTGAGTTTGTCGTCACGGGTGAAGAATATTATTTCCTGGAGGTCAATCCTCGCTTGCAGGTCGAACACCCGGTGACCGAAGAAGTCACCGGCCTCGATCTGGTCGAACTGCAACTGCGCATTGCCGACACGGACAGCCTGCCGCTGGCGCAAGCCGACGTGCGGTGCACCGGTCACGCCTTCGAGGCCAGGCTGTGCGCTGAAGACGCCGCTGCGGGATTTTTGCCGGCTACCGGGCGGTTGCAGGTGGTCGATTTTTCGCGCGCGGGCGTGCGCGTCGAGTCCGGGGTAGACAGTGGCGACGAAATCTCGCCGCACTACGACTCGATGATCGCCAAGCTCATCGCGCACGGGCCCGACCGCGAGTCGGCGCGCCGGGCGCTGGTGGCCGGATTGCGCGAAAGCACGGTGATCGGCCTGGTCACCAACCTGGAATTTCTGCATGAACTGCTGGAATGGCCGGAGACCCGCGATGCCACATTTCACACCCGCCTGATCGACGAGCGCCACGCGCAGCGCGGCGTGGTGGCTCCCGCCGCGCCGCCTCTTGAGCATCTGGCTGCTGCCGCGCTGCACTGGCTGGCGCAACGGCGTGCCGAGTCGTCCGCGCTGGGCTGCTGGACCCTCTGGGACGGTTTCACGGGCTGGCGCCTGAGCAGTGGGCCGATTCAGGCCGCACCCCAGCCGGTCCTTGTGTTGAAGGCGGGCGCGGCGGAATGGCCCGTGCGGTTTTCGATGCGCGATGACCAGGGCAGCAGTGCGCTGGTCATTGGCGAGCAAAAGGTGCGCGCTACGCTGCAGCCGCTCGCGGGCGGACGCTTCCTGCTGCAATGTGGTGGGCGGGCGCTGGAACTGACGATCCGGGGCGACGCGTGGCAGGCCGAGCTCGCCAGCGCGTTGGGCAGCAGCTTGTTCACGGCACGACCCTATCTGGGGGGGGGCGCCGGTGACGCTGCCGCCAGCGGTCAATTGGGCGCGCCAATGATGGGCAAGGTGGTGGCGGTCAAGTCGGCGGTCGGTGAGAAGGTTTCCATCGGCCAGACCGTGATCGTGCTCGAATCGATGAAGATGGAGCTGCACGTCATGGCGCCATTCGAAGGCAGCCTGAGCAGCCTGCGCTGCCGGGTCGGCGACATGGTTGAGCGCCACCAAGTGCTGGCCGAAGTCAGCCCGGCTTGATCGAAGGAGGTACAAGCGATGAGCAACTTGCCTACCTCCGTCGAGTTCCATGAGGAGGGACCGCGCGAGGGCTTCCAGATGGAGCCAAAAACCTATCCGCTGGCGGACCGCGCCGCGCTGATTGATGCCTTGAGCCTCTCGGGTCTGAGGCAGATCCAGGTTGCGTCCTTTGTCAGTGCGCGCGCGGTGCCGCAGATGGCCGACACGTCCGAATTGTTCGCCGCCATCATCAAGCGCCCTGGTACCCGCTACACGGCGCTTTGGCTCAACGACAACGGCTTCGAGCGGGCGCGCGCCTGTGAACAGGTGGATCTGGACGGCAAGCTGATGTTCTACACAACCGAGCCGTTTTCGCAGCGCAACAACAATTGCAGCGTGGCCGAGATGCGTGAACGCCAGCTCGGCTGGCTGGACCGCTACATCGCCCTGGGCATTCCGGTGGAAAAGGCCTACGTGATCACGGCCTTTGGCTGCAATCTCGGTGGCGCCGTGCCGCTGTCGGTCCTCACCGATCAGGTCCGCTGGCTGGTCGATGCCTGCGCCGACCGGCGTGTGCCGCTGCCGGCGGTCTACTTGGCCGACACCATGGGCTGGGCAAATCCCGAGGAGATCAAGCGCCGCGTCGGCGCGGTGCGCGCGATCGTGCCGGAGGCTCAGATCGGCCTGCACCTGCACGACACGCGCGGCGTCGGCGGTGCCAACGTTTATGCCGCCTTGCAAATGGGCGTGCGGCTGTTCGACAGTTCGGTCGCCGGTCTGGGCGGCTGTCCGTTCGCGGGTCACACGCACGGTGGCGCGGCCGGCAATATCTGCACCGAAGACATGGTGTTCATGTGCCAGGAACTGGGCATCGAGACCGGCATCGATTTAGAGGCGCTGATCGAGGCGTCCCTTCTGGCCGAACGCGTCATCGGCCGCACCCTGTCGGGCCATGTGATGCACAGCGGCTCGCTCAAGGGATTTCGCGCCGGCCAGCGAATGCAAGAGATTTGTGGGGCGGTGCGCTGAATCACATGACAAGGAGAAGGTCATTGGTCGAGTACAGGACAAGGTCATTCTTGTGACGGGCAGTGCGATGGGCATGGGCCAGGTCCACTGCGAGCTGCCTGTCGCGGACATGAACGCCGGGATTGGCGAAACCGTCGCGGCGGGCGTTCGCCAGCGCGGCGGAGTGGGACCGCATGTTCAACGTCAACGTGCGCTACCCCTTTTTCGGCACGCGGACGGGGGTGCCGACGATGAAGCAGGCAGGTGGTGGCTCGATCATCAACATCCTGTCTATCTACGGCCGTTAGGCGCACCCTGTGCCTATGGGGCTTCCAAGGGCGAGGTACGGCTGTTCAGTATGGCCAGCGCGCCCTATCTCGCCCCTTTCAATATTCGTGTCAATTCGGTTCACCTTGGCGCCATCGAGACGCCGATGACCAAGGACTTGTTGAGCGATCCGGCCGATCACAAATCGCTGCTCGGCACCACTCCAATTGGGCGGGCGGTGCAGCATCAGGAAGTGTCGGCGGTGGTGCTGTTCCGGGGCCTCCGATGAGTCGTCCACCGTCATGGGTGCCGAGTTGGTGGTCGATGGTGGCTACGCCGCGGTCTGACCGCGCTTCAAAGGACGAAACAGGATGTCCGTGATTCAAACGCTGGTCGATGTGCAAGGTCCGAGCTTCCGCGACAACCTTGCACACCACGCGGGCCAGATCGCTCTTCTGCGCGCACGCCTGGCCGAGGTGGCCACCGGCGGGCGCGACGCGCACATCCAGCGCCACCGCGAGCGCGGCAAGCTGCTGGTGCGCGAGCGCATCGACTTCATCGTCGATGACGGTAGCGCCTTCCTGGAACTCTCGCCGCTGGCGGCCTGGGATCAGTATGGCAACGAGGTGCCGGGTGCGGGCATCGTCACCGGCGTCGGGATGGTGGCCGGGCGGCCCTGCATGTTCATTGCCAACGATGCCACCGTCAAGGGCGGCTCGTTCTTCCATGAAACCGTTAAAAAACACATACGGGCGCAGGAGATTGCCCAGCGCCTGCGCCTGCCTTGCCTGTACCTGGTGGATTGCGGCGGCGCCTTTTTGCCGGAGCAGGACCGCGTGTTTCCCGACAAGGACCACTTCGGCAACAGCTTCCACCGCCAGTGCCGCATGTCGCAGGCTGGCCTGCCGCAGCTCTCGGCCGTGTTCGGCGGTTGCACCGCGGGCGGCGCCTACATTCCCGCGCTGTCGGACGAAGTGGTGATGGTGCGCGGTAACGCACGCATTCATCTGGGTGGCCCGTCCATCGTCAAGATCGCGATCAACGAAGTGGTAGACGGCGAAACCCTGGGCGGCGCGGAGATGCACAGCCGTGTCTCCGGTGTCAGCGACCACCTGGCCGAGGACGAGCATCAGGCGCTGGCCATGCTGCGTCAGATCGTCGCCAGCCTGCCGCCCGAGCCGCCCATGGTGCCGCCGCTGCCGCCCAGCGCACCACGTTACGACCCGGTTGAGCTCGATGGCGTCGTACCGGTCGACCCCAAACAGCCCTACGACGCGCGCGAAATCATTGCGCGGCTGCTCGACGGCAGCGCTTTCCACGAGTTCAAACCGTTGTGGGGAGATACGCTGGTGACCGGCTTTGGCGCGATCCACGGCCAGCCGGTCGCCATCCTCGCCAACAACGGCGCGCTGCTGTCCGAGTCGGCCCTGAAGGGCGCGCATTTCATCGAACTGGCCAACCAGCGCGGAGTACCGCTGCTGTTTTTGCAGAACATCCCCGGCTTCATGGTTGGCACCGAGGCCGAGCGTGGCGGTATTGCCAAGCACAGCGCAAAGATGGTGTATGCCATGGCTTGCGCGCGCGTGCCCAAGCTCACGTTGGTGGTTGGCGGCTCTTATGGCGCCGGCAACTACGGCATGTGCGGCCGCGGCTTTGAGCCCGAATTCCTGTTCGCCTGGCCCAGTGCCAGAGTTGCCACGATGAGCGCCGACATTGCCAGCAACGTGATGGTCGAGCTGGCGCGCTCTAACCTGCGCGGCCCGGCTGATGAGGCGCGGCTGCTGGATATCGAACGCAAGGTACGCGAGCAGTACGCGCGCCAGAGCGATCCCTATTACGCCACCTCCCGGCTGTGGGACGACGGTCTGATCGAACCCTCGGCCTCGCGCGACGTGCTGGGCCTGGCGCTGGCGCTGGCGGCGCGCCGTGCGTTGCCGAGTACGGCAACCCCTGTTTACCGCATGTAAGAGAACCTCTATGAACACCCCCACCTACGAGACCCTGCAACTGGTCGTCGACGCGCGCGGCGTGGCCCGCCTCACGCTCAACCGCCCCGACACTCATAACGCGCTCAACGCCACCCTGATCAGCGAGTTGCGCCGTGCCGTCGATTGGCTGGCCGCAGCGCCGGGCGTGCGCGCGGTGGTGCTCACCGGCACCGGCAAGACCTTTTGCGCCGGTGGTGACCTGGGCTGGATGCAGGACAACATGAAAAAGAGCCGGACCGAGCGCGTGGGCGAAAGCGGCGATCTGGCGCTCATGCTGCGCGCCCTGAACGAGCTGCCTATGCCCGTCATTGGCCGCATCAATGGCCCCGCGTATGGCGGCGGCGTCGGCATGATCTCTGTCTGTGACATCACGATCGCGGTCGATACCGGCATCTACTCGCTGACCGAGGTGCGCCTGGGCCTGCTGCCGGCCAACATCGCGCCCTACGTTGTGGCGCGCATGGGTGAAGCCAACGCCCGGCGCACCTTTCTGACGGCGCGCCGCATGAGCGCGGCAGAGGCGCAGCGCCTGGGCCTGCTCTCAGAAGTGGTGGCGGCCGATCAGCTCGACGCGGCCATTGAACGCGAACTCGCCGACCTGCTGCAGTGCGCGCCCGGCGCGGTGGCGGCCACCAAGAAGCTGGTGGCCTATGTGCAGGCGCACGATCTGCCCACCAACATGATCTACACCGCTGACAAGCTGGCCGACGCCTGGGAAACCGAAGAAGGGCGCGACGGCATTGCAGCCTTTTTTGGCAAGCGGCTGCCGGTGTGGCGGCAGGTCTGAGTGTTGGCATGAAGGCGTGCGACTGATGTTTAACACCCTCCTGATTGCCAATCGCGGGGAGATCGCCTGCCGCATCGCCCGCACCGCGCGCCGCATGGGCTTGCGCACGGTGGCGGTCTATTCCGACGCCGACCGCGAGGCGCTGCACGTGGCCCTGTGCGATACGGCCGTGCGCATCGGAGCGCCGGAGGCCGCGCGCAGCTACCTTGATGCCGCTGCCATCGTGGCCGCGGCGCGTGCCGCCGGTGCGCAGGCCATCCATCCGGGCTACGGCTTTTTGTCGGAAAGCCTGGCCCTGATTGACGCCTGCGAAGCCGTCGGGCTCATTTTTGTGGGCCCCTCGCGCGAAGCGATTCGGCGCATGGGCTCGAAGATCGAATCCAAGCGCATCGCGCTCGGAGCCGGCGTGCCGGTGGTGCCGGGCTACCACGCCGACGACCAGGACTCTGCGGTCTTGCAGGCGGCGGCCGGGGGCATCGGCTACCCGGTGCTGATCAAGGCCTCGGCCGGCGGCGGCGGCAAGGGCATGCGGGTGGTGCGCAGCGCGGCTGACTTCTCGGCCGCGCTGGATACCGTGCGACGCGAAGCGAAGGCTTCGTTCGGCGACGACCGCGTGCTGCTGGAACGCTACCTCGACGAGCCACGCCACCTCGAAGTGCAGTTGCTGGGCGACAAGCACGGGCATCTGGTCCATTTGTTCGAGCGCGAATGTTCGATCCAGCGCAACCACCAGAAAGTGATTGAGGAAGCGCCCGCGCCACACCTGCCTCCCGCCGTGCGCGAGGCCCTGTTTTCGCACGCGCTGACGATCGGGCACGCCATCGGCTACGACAGCACCGGCACCATCGAGTTCATCCACGACAGCCGCAGCGGCGACACCTTCTTCCTGGAAATGAACACCCGGCTGCAGGTCGAGCACCCGGTGACCGAGTTGACGGTCGGTATCGATTTGGTCGAATGGCAGCTGCGGGTGGCCACTGGTGAGCCGCTCGGCTTCGCCCAGCCGGACCTGACGCAGCGCGGCTGCGCGATCGAGGCGCGTGTCTGCGCGGAGAATCCGGCGGCGGGTTTCGCGCCCGAGATCGGCGCCCTGATCGACTACCGCGAGCCGCGCGGCGAGGGCGTTCGGGTCGACAGCGGCATGCGCAACGGCAGTCACGTTACGCCTTATTACGACTCCATGCTGGCCAAGGTAATTGCCCATGCCGACGACCGGCCGACCGCCGCACGGCGGCTCGCCACGGCATTGGACGACACGGTGCTGCTCGGCGTGCACAGCAACCTCGGTTTTCTGGCCGATCTGCTGCGCCATGACCACTTCGCGCAAGTACTCACCACACATTACATCGAACGCGCCTTTCCCACAGGCTGGCAGCCGCGCACGGACGATGGGCTGGCCATCGCGGCTGCCGCCGTGCACGGCGTGCTGATCAAACAGGCGACGGCCGGGCGCTCGGCCTGGCAGTCGCTCGGGGCCTGGCGCGCGGCCGGCGCTGGGAGTGGCACTGGCAGCACACAGGTGCTGCTCGAAGACGAGCAGCGCTGCGTGCATGAAGTCAGCGTCTCGCCGCAGGGTGACAGCTGGCGTGTGTGCGTCGGCGATCGGGAGTTGACCCTGGCGGCGGTATTGGTCGGCGACACCCTGGCGTTGCAGTGCGACGGCCTGACGGTTCGCTTCACGGTGGCGGTGGAGCAGCACGCCAAGCAAGGCGAACGCGTGTGGCTCTCTGGCCTGAGCGGCACGTGGGCCTGGCGCCGGCTCGATCGCTGGCAGCGCGCACTCAAGGGCGCGGCGGGTGCCGATGAGCTGGGCGGCAATCTCCTGCTCGCCCCCATGCCCGGTCTGGTGACGCAGGTGCAGGTCAGTGTAGGCATGAGTGTGAACGCGGGCGACACGCTGGTGCAGATGGAAGCTATGAAGATGGTGCATACGCTGAGCGCGGTAGCGCCGGGACGTGTGGCCGAGCTGCGTTGCCGCGTCGGCGACGCGGTGCGCGGTGGTGATGTGCTAGCGATCATGGAAACAATCGAATCCGAGGAAAAGCAATGAACGAGCCGATTTATTTTGACGAGCAACACCGGCAGTTCCGGGACAACCTGCGCCGCTTTGTCGAGCAGGAAGTAGTGCCGCACGCCGCGCTCTGGGAAGATCAGGGCATGGTGCCGCGCGCGCTGCTGCGCAAGATGGGCGAACTGGGCTATCTGGGCATACGCTACGACGAAAAGTACGGCGGCTCGAAACTCGACACCGTGTACAGCGCCATCCTGGCCGAAGAACTCGGCCGTTCCACTTACGGCGGCTTCGCCGTGACGGTGATGGTGCACACCGACATGGCCTCGCCGCACCTGGCCAACTTTGGCACGCCAGAGCAGCTCGCACGCTACCTGCCGCCCATCATCGGTGGCGAGAAGATCTGCGCTGTGGCGGTCACCGAGCCCGATGCCGGCTCCGACGTGGCCGGCATCCGCACACGCGCGGTGCGCGACGGTGAGCACTGGGTCATCAACGGAAGCAAGATGTTCATCACCAACGGCGTGCATGGCGACGTGTACTTTGTCGCCGCCAAGACCGATCCGAGCGCCAAGGGTTCGCGCGGTATCTCGATCTTCATCGTCGAGAAGGGCACCCCGGGTTTTCGGGTCGGGCGTGCGCTCAACAAGAGCGGCTGGCTGTGCAGCGACACCGCCGAGCTGGTGTTCGAGGACTGCCGCGTGCCGTCCGCCAACCTGCTGGGCGAAGAGAACAAGGGCTTCTACCAGATCATGCGCAACTTCCAGAACGAGCGCATGGTGCTAGGTGCGCAGGTGATGGGCGAGGCCGCACGCGCGATCGAGCTGACGCTGGCCTATGTGCGCGAGCGCAAGGCCTTCGGCGCCACGCTGTGGGACAAGCAGGCGATTCGCCAGCGCATGGCCATGCGGGCAGCGCAGGTGGCGGCGGCCCGCCAGTTGGTTTACCACGCGGCCTGGCTGGACGCGCAGGGGCGCGACTGCGTCAAGGAGGTGTCGATGGTCAAGGCGCTGTGCGGCGAGCTGGTCAACGATGTGGTCTATGACTGCCAGCAGTTCCACGGCGGCTTCGGCTACATGCGCGAGGCCGCGATCGAGCGTATGGTGCGCGACGCACGCGTCCAAGCTATCGGTGGCGGTGCCACCGAGGTCATGCTCGAAGAAGTGGCGAAACGGTTGTGAACATGAGCACCTCTCGAGCTACTTCAGTCATTGACGGGTTGGTCGAGCTGCCTCTGAAGGAGGTCCTGCCCGGCATCCTGATGTTCACGCTGCCGGTGGACTATGGCATCGACCACGTCAACATCTACCTGATTCGCGACAGCGAGGGTTGGTGCCTATTCGACACGGGTGCCGATTGCGAGGCGGCGCGGGCCTTGTGGCTGCGCGCATTGGAAGGCCCGCTGGCGGCTGGCTTGACGCGCATCATCGTCTCGCACCACCACCCCGACCACCTCGGGCTGGCGGTGTGGCTGCACGAGCGCACCGGGGCTCCGATCCTGATGCGCGAGGAGGAGGTGGCGGTGGCGCGGCAGACGCACGTGGTCAGCATCGATGACCGCGCTTACTGTATCGACTTCATGTGCCGCCATGGGGTGGCGCCGGAAGATGCGCATCAGGTGGTGGGCGGGGTGTTGCAAAGCAATATGGCCTGTGCCGTGCCGACTCGCGTCGAGCCGCTCGAAGCCGGCCAGACCTTGCACATCGGCGATCATGCTTTCGACGTGCTGGTGCTTGGTGGACACAGCATTGCCCAAATCTGCTTGTACGAGCCCAAGCTGAAATTGCTGCTCACGGGCGACCAGTTGCTCGAGCGCATCACACCCAACATTGGTGTCTGGCCCTATGGCGAAACCGATCCGCTGCCACGTTACCTGGATAGCCTGCGCACCATTGCGGGACTGGACATCGAGTACGTCTTGCCAGCCCACCACGGCGTCTACCACGCCGGGGTCGAGCGCGCGCATGGACTGGTGGCGCACCACCAGAGGGCACTGCGCAAGTTCTTGGCGCGTCTGGGCGAGGGGGGCATGAATGCCACCGAACTCGGCTACGCCGTTTATGGCGCGCAGAGCGACCCGCTGCATGCTTACCTGGCCATGGGCGAAACCCTGGCGCACCTGCTGTGGCTGCAGCGTGCCGGCCATGTGCGCCATGAAGAAACGCCAGCCGCGACCCGCTGGTATCCGGTGACGGCGGCCAGCGAAGAGCCCACCCTCACCTTGTCTGGAGACATGTCGAGATGACAGAAACACACATCATCAAAGAAGAAGAAATCGCCAAGCGATGGCAAAAGTTCGCCCATGTGTCGCCGTATAACCGCGAACTGGGCTTCCTGCCGCACGCGGTGCACACCGACTGGTGCGTGCTCAAAGTCGAGTACCAGGAAGCACTGGTGGGCGATCCGCAGACCAGGGTTTTGCATGGCGGAGTCATCACTGCGCTGCTCGACGCCGCGCTCGGATTCGCGATTTTCGTCAAGCTGCCGGAGATACGGCCGATGGCCACGCTGGACTTGCGCATCGACTACCTCAAGCCCGCGACGCCCGGGCGGGCGATTCTGGGGGGAGCCGTTTGCTACAAGTTGACTGCAGAACTGGCGTTCGTCCGTGGCGCCGCTTACCACGACACGTTGGACGACCCAATAGCCACCGCAGTCGGCATTTACATGTTTACTTCCGGGCGACCGGTATTGCGCAACGAGGATGTGCCACGATGAAATGGACCGAACAAATTGACCATGCGCGCGCCCAGGGTGACTGGAGCGAAGTGATCCAGGCGGTGCCCTTTGCGCGTTTTCTGGACCTGCGCATTGATGTCAAGGGCGAGGAGTTCACCTGCGTCTTGCCTTTCCAGGAAAAACTGATAGGCAACCCCATGCTGCCGGCTCTGCATGGCGGTGCCACCGGAGGGTTTCTGGAATGCGCCGGATTGTTCTACCTGCTGTGGCACATGGACAGCCGGGACTTGCCCAAGACCATCGATTTCAACATTGATTACCTGCGCTCGGGCCGTCCGCAGGACACCTATGCCAACGTCGTGATGGTCAAGCTGGGCCAGCGTGTGGCGAACCTGCGCATCCAGGCATGGCAATCCAGCCCCGATAAGCCCATCGCCCTTGGCCACGGCAATTTCATGCTGCGAGCCTGAGGGTGCAGAAAGGAAATGTCCATCATGTCTCAATCTACCTACCGTTCCGTGTTCCGCCCTGGCCTGTTTGTTGGTCAAACCGTTATCGTCACCGGTGGTGGCAGTGGCATTGGCCGCTGCACCGCGCACGAACTGGCCAACCTAGGGGCCAGCGTCGCGCTTGTCGGTCGCCGCGTCGAGAAGCTGGAAGCTGTGCAAGCTGAAATCACGCAGGCCGGCGGCCGGGCCAGTATCCACGCTTGCGACATTCGCGACGAGGCGGGCGTCAAGGCCATGATCGCCGACGTGATCGCACAGCACGGCAAGATCGATGGTCTCGTCAACAACGCGGGTGGCCAGTACCCGCAGCCGGTCAAGGACATCAGCCTGAAGGGCTGGGATGCGGTGGTGCGCAGCAACCTCACCGGCGGCTTCCTGGTGGCGCGCGAAGCCTTCAACCAGTCCATGGAGTTCCATGGCGGCGCCATTGTCAACATCATCGCCGACATCTGGGGCGGCATGCCGACCATGGCGCACAGCGGTGCGGCGCGTGCCGGCATGCTGTCGTTCACCGAGACGGCGGCTTGCGAATGGGCCTGCGCCGGCGTGCGTGTCAACGCCGTGGCACCGGGCTGGATTGCCAGCAGCGGCTTTGATACCTACAGCCCCGAGATGCAGGCCGAACTGCGCAGCCTGAAGACCAAGGTGCCGCTGCAACGTTATGGCACCGAGGCCGAGATTTCGGCGGCGATTGTGTTTTTGCTGTGCGAGGCGGCGGCTTTCATCACGGGTTCTTGCATTCGGGTCGATGGTGGCGTGCCCAATGCCCGACCGACCTGGAAATTGCAGGCTCATGATCGATCCAAACCCTTCAATGGCTTTGCGCTGGCCGAACCGCCAAAGTGCCTGAGCGTCAAGGATCAATGACATGGAAGTGACTATGCAAACCCCAATCACCCCTTCGAACGATCCGTCGGCTTATCTCGCGCCCGGCCGCTACGTGGACAGCGATCACTCGGCGGTGATCGCGTTCGCGCACCGGGTGGCCGACCCTGCCATGGCGCCGCGCGAGATCGCAGTCAAGCTCTATTACGCCGTGCGTGACGAGTTTCTCTACGACCCCTACTGCTTTGACACCACGGTCGAGGGTTTGAAGGGCAGTCGCGTGATCGAGGCCGGGCGTGGCTTTTGCGTGCCCAAGGCGGCGCTGCTGGCAGCGGCAGCCCGCGTCCTGGGCGTGCCGGCACGGCTGGGCTATGCCGACGTTCGCAACCACCTGAGCAGCAAGCGCCTGCAAGACATGATGGGCACCGATCTGTTCGTCTTTCACGGTTACACCGAGCTGTGGGTTGACGGGCAGTGGCTCAAGGCCACGCCCGCCTTCAACCGCTCCTTGTGCGAGAAGGCCGGTATCCATCCACTGGAATTCGATGGCCGCGCCGATTCGGTCTTTCATGAATTCGATGTCAGCGGCCGCAGGCACATGGAGTATGTGCACGACCACGGCACTTACGCCGACTTGCCGCGCGATGAACTGCTGGCCTCTTGGCGCGCACATTACAAAACCTTCGCCGACTGGGGACAGACCGCGGACAGCGGGGCCGACTTCGCCCAGGAAGTGGGGCCGTCATCATGACGACGCGCCGGGAATTTCCCGGCTTTGCCGGTGGCTCTCTGGTGGCCGACGTCTATGGCCCAGTCGGCGCGCCCACGGTGTTGCTGCTGCACGGTGGCGGGCAAACCCGCCATGCATGGGGCAAGGCGGCACAGGTGCTGGGCGATGCGGGTTGGTACACCGTGGCGCTGGACTTGCCGGGCCACGGCGACAGCGCCTGGGCCAAGGATGGCGATTACCGCATCGAGACGCTGGCCGACACCATGTGCTGCATCTGGCGCGAACTGGGCACACCGCTGGCGGTGGTCGGTGCCTCGCTGGGTGGCCTCATCAGCATGGCCACTGTGGGCCGCGCCGATGCGCCGCCGATCAACGCGCTGGTGCTGGTGGACATTGCGCCGCGCATGGAAGAAGTCGGTGTCGAGCGCATCGTGCGCTTCATGCGGGCTCGGCCCGATGGTTTTGCGTCACTTGAAGAGGCCGCCCAGCATATCGCCGCCTACCGGGGCCGACCCATGGAAGGACCGGTTGAGGGGCTGAAGAAAAACCTGCGCATGAATGCGCAAGGTCTCTGGAATTGGCATTGGGACCCGCAACTGATGAGCGAGGCCAACCACAACCACCGGCGCGATGCGGACGGCTACGAGCGCGCTTTGCGCGGCCTGCAGGCGCCCACTTTGCTGCTGCGCGGCCAGCGCAGCGACGTCATCAGCGAAGAAGATGCGCGCGCCCTGGTGCAAACCCTGCCGCGGGCGCGTTTTATCGATCTGAAGGGTGCTGGTCACATGATCGCTGGTGATGCCAACGACGCCTTCGCCGCCAGCGTGGCGGCGTTTCTGCACGAAGTGATGCCGTCGACACAGTCCCCGTCGGGTGAAATCTGAACCAGGAGCCTGAAATGAGTTTGCGATCTTTTACGCTGCACGATCTCATCAACCGCAACGCGCGGTTGTACGGATCGAACACCGCTCTGGTGTTCGGCAATCAGCGGATCACGCACGCCCAGTACGCCGGGCGCACAGCGCGCCTGGCAGCCGGTCTGGCGGACGCAGGCGTGGGCCAGGGTGACCGGCTGGCGATACTGGCCCCCAACTGCCTGGAATACGTCGATCTGTTCGGCGCCGCAGCCCAGTTGGGCGCGATCGTGGTGCCGATCAACTGGCGGCTGTCGGCCGAGGAGGTCGCCTATGTCATCGAGGACGTGGCACCGCGGGTGCTGATCGTGGCCGATGAATTCCAGGCCCTGCTGCCGCAGCGCGGTTTGGACGACACGCTGCGCTACACGCTGGGCGCCGCGCCAGCGCCATGGCAACCCGTCAGTGAGCTGTATCGGGAGTGCGATACGCAGGCGGCGGATCTGCCCGGTCTGGCCGACGACAGCGGTTTGCTCATCATCCACACCGCCGCCGTGGGCGGTCGGCCGCGCGGCGCGCTGCTCTCGCACCGCGGCCTGATTGCCGCCAGCCTGCAGACGCAACTGGCCTGGCACCTGACGCCGACGGACGTCAATCTGGGCGTTTTGCCGCTGTTTCACGTGGCCGCCATCGGCTTCATGCTGGCCACGCAGCAGGCGGGCGGGGCGACGCTGCTGTTGACACGTTTCGATCCGCCCAGTCTGGTCAAACATATCGACGAGGACGGGGGCAGCCTGATCGGCACCTTTCCACCGATGCTGGGTGCCCTGCTGGACGCCGCAGCCGCCCAAGGCTCTTCACTGGCCAGGTTGCGCGTGGTGTCGGGGATCGATGTGCCCGAGACCATCGCGCGCTTGCGCACCACCTGTCCCCAGGCGACCTTCTGGAGTGCCTACGGCCAGACCGAGACCTCGGGCTCGGTCAGCCTGGCGCCATTTGACGAGCGCCCCGGCAGCGCCGGGCGTCCCACCGCGCTGAACATGGTCGCGGTGGTGGACGAACTGGACCGCCCGTTGCCCACAGGCGCCACCGGCGAAATTGTGGTGCGGGGGCCGATGGTGTTCCAGGGCTACTGGCGCTGTGAAGCAGACAACGCCTTCACGCTGCGCAACGGCTGGCACCACACGGGCGACATGGGGCGCGTCGATGCCGAGGGCTACCTCTGGTACAGCGGGCGTTCACCGGCCAAGGAGTTGATCAAGCCGGGGGGCGAGAACGTTTATCCGGCTGAAGTCGAGCGGGTCATTATGGAGCACCCGGCGCTGGCGCAGGTGGTGGTCCTCGGTGTGCCGGACGTTCAGTGGGGCGAGGCGGTCAAGGCTGTCTGCGTGCTGAAGGCGGGGTGCACGCTGAGTGCCGAGGAGTTGATCGAGTTTGTGGGCGGTCGCATCGCACGCTACAAAAAACCCAAGCACGTGGTGTTTGTATCGGCACTCCCCTTGGGCGGTGCCGATAGCATTGACCGCGCGGCCGTCAAGGCCGCGCACGGTGGCGCCTGATGGCCATGTCAGCCCGGTGTGCTCAAACCGCCGTTGACGCTGAGCGTCTGGCCGGTGATGGCATCGGACTCCGGTCCGGCCAAGAACGCCGCCGAGTTGGCGATGTTCTGGCAATGCACTGGAAACAGCATGCGCTTGCGCGGGTTCTCGATCATGCCCGCACCATGGCCGTCTTCGAGCGCTGGCGAGCCCGGACCCCAGCGCGGCTCGGCATCCCAGATGTAGCTCATCGCCACCGCGTTGACGCGAATGCCGTCGCGCCCCTGTTCACGTGCCAGCACGCGGCACATTTGCATCATGCCGCCTGTGGCACCGCCAATGAAAGATTCGCCGACCGTGGCCACGCGGCCCGCGGCGGTACCCACCGCGACGATCTTGCCGCGACCGTGCAGTGCCATGACGCGGGCGGCCGCCTGGATCGCATACACGCGGGTGAGCCAGTGGGCGCGGATGTAGTTGTCGAAGCCGCCGTCGCGCATTTCCTTGAAAAGGCGAAAGAACGGCAAGTCGGCACTGGCATCTGCGCCGCTGGCCACCAGGATGTCAAGGCGACCGTGGCGCTCGGCAACTCGATCCACCATGGCATGAACCGCATCGCTATTGGTCAGGTCGGCTTGTTCAAACGTGGCGCTGTAGCCGTTCGCAGCGATCTCGTTGATCACCGCCTGCCCGGCTTCGGGATTGCGGCCGTTGACGACCACGTGCGCGCCGCGCCGCGCCAACTCCAGCGCTATGGCACGACCGATGAAGGCCGTGGCACCGGTGACGAGGGCGATCTGGCCCTGAAGTGGACCGCCAGTCAAGGGTGCTGGGTTCATCCGCTGTTCTCCGGCGCTGGATACATAAAAACCCGACTTTGTCAAAACAGCGGGACAGGCCGATCGAGGGATTGCCCGCAGAGGACCACTTTCATCCATCACCACCCCCCATCCATCACCGGACTTCAAAATGACCAAGCTGACCGACAGTGCCAAGTCGCATCATTTCAAGACGCACCGGCGCACCATCAGCGAAACCGACATCGTCACCTTCGTCAATGTGGTCGGCTTGCATGAACCATTTTTCATCGACATGGAGTACATCCGGGAGAACATGACCGGATCGCATCGCAGCCGCTTTGCGCCCGGCCCGATGGTCATCTCGCTAGGCATGGGGCTGCTGGCGACTTACGTGGCGGGCATCATCAAGGGCACGCTCAAAGGCCACGAAGTCGGCCCGTTCGGCGGTATGACCGGCGTACAGGCGCGCCTGCGCGGTGCGCTGTTTCCGGGCGACACCATTCATGTCGAAGGGGAGGCCCGGTTGCTCCCCACGACCTCGCGCGGCTACACCCTGATGGAGTTGCAACATTTGGTGATCAATCAGCGTGGCGAGACCATTGCCGACTTCACTGAAACCATTACTTTTTTGCCTGCTGCTCCGGCTCCATGAATTTTGAACTTTCGTGAGTCGTTTGCCTGTGGCAGCCCGTCTACGACTCGCGACGTCAAAGGGCCGGATCAACAGTACAGACCGGGTGGACCGGGATATTCAACACTAGGAAACTTCCAACTATGACAAAACGAGAAGCTGTGATCGTCGGCGTTGCCGACCTGCCACTGAAGGACGGCAAGGTCCTTGCGCCCATGTCGGTCCTGCAGGCCCAGGCGCTGGTCGCCCGCGACGCCTTGAAGGACGCCGGCATCGCCATGCACGAAGTCGATGGGTTGCTGACCGCCGGTATGTGGGGGGTGCCCGGTCCGGGCCAGTTGCCGACCGTGACGCTGTCGGAGTACCTGGGGATTACGCCGCGCTTCGTCGACGGCACCAACATCGGCGGCTCGGCCTTCGAGGCGCATGTGGCGCATGCCGCCACCGCCATCGAGGCTGGCCGCTGCGAGGTGGCGCTGATCACTTACGGTAGCCTGCAGAAGAGCGAGATGAGCCGCAACCTCGCCGGGCGCCCGGCGGTGCTGACCATGCAGTACGAGACGCCTTGGGGCATGCCCACGCCGGTGGGCGGCTATGCGATGGCGGCCAAGCGCCACATGCACGAATATGGCACCACCTCCGAGAACCTGGCCGAGATCGCGGTGGCCACGCGCAAGTGGGCGGCGCTCAATCCGGCGGCCACCATGCGCGAGCCGCTGTCGATCGAGGATGTGCTCCAGAGCACGATGATCTCCGACCCGCTGCACCTGCTCGATATCTGTCTGGTCACCGACGGTGGTGGCGCGTTGGTCATGACCACCGCCGAGCACGCCAAGGCGCTCGGTCGCAAGCCGGTGTTCGTGCGCGGTTACGGCGAATCACACACCCACTGGACCATCGCCGCCATGCCCGACCTAGCGCGCCTGACGGCCGCCGAAGTGGCCGGTCGGGACGCCTTTGCCATGGCGGGCATCCGGCATGACGCCATTGACGTGGTTGAGGTCTATGACTCGTTCACCATCACCGTGCTGCTGACGCTCGAAGCGCTGGGCTTTTGCAAGCGTGGCGAGGGTGGAGCCTTTGTCGCCAACCAGCGCACCGCGCCGGGCGGTGTATTCCCGCTTAACACCAACGGCGGCGGTCTGTCTTACGCACACCCCGGCATGTACGGCATCTTCCTGCTGATCGAGGCGGTGCGCCAGTTGCGCGGTGAATGCGGCCCGCGCCAGATCCAGGACGCCGTGACCGCGCTGGTCCACGGCACCGGCGGCACGCTCTCCAGCGGTGCCACTTGCATTCTCTCCACCCGGTGAACACCATGTACGACAAACCCCTGCCCGTCATCGATGGCGAGAGCCGCTCCTATTGGGACGCCCTGAAACAACATCGCCTGACACTCAAGCGCTGCCATGACTGTGGCAAGCACCATTTCTATCCGCGCGTCCTGTGCCCGCACTGCCATTCCGACGCCGTCGAATGGGTCGATGCGCGCGGCACCGGCACCATTTACAGCTACACCATCGCGCGCCGGCCGGCCGGTCCGGCCTTCAAGGCCGACACCCCCTACGTGGTGGCGGTGATCGACCTCGACGAGGGCGCGCGCATGATGACCAACATCGTCACCGACGATGTGGAGGCGGTGCGCATCGGCCAGCGTGTGACGGTGCAGTACGACGACGTGACCGACGAGGTCACGCTGCCGAAGTTCCGGCTGTTGTAGCGCCGAGGTTTCCCATATGGACTTCACCATCGATCCCGATACCGTGGCGATTGCCGAGGCAGTGCTGCGCTTCGTGGAGCGCGAAGTGCTGCCACTGCAGCAGCGCCACCACGATCTGCTGGGCAGCGAACGCACTTTGTTCGACGCCAGCGGCCGTTATGTGCCCGAGGCGCTGGCGCTGCGCCAGCAGGTGCGCAAGCGCTCCGCGGAACTGGGCTTCTACACCTTGTTCGGCGACGAAAAACTGGGTGGTGGCGGGCAGGGCGCGCAGGTCATGGCCCATGTGCAGGAGAGCCTCAACCACTGCGTGGGTCCGGCCCAGCCGCTGGTGCAGACGGTGGTGCTGCCCTCGCCCTTCACCAACGGTCTGTCGCCTGTGCTGCGGCATCTGAAGCCGGACATCTTCGCGCAGTACCGCGACGACATCGCCAGCGGCGACAAGACCCTGTGTTTTGGTCTGAGCGAGCCCGATGCGGGCTCCGATGTATTCGGCATGCAAACCCGCGCCGTGCGCGACGGTGACGAATGGGTGCTCACCGGCACCAAGCAGTGGATAACCAACTCGCCCTACGCCGATTACGCCATGGTGTTCGCGCTGACCGACCCCGAAGCCGCAGCGCGCCACAAGGGTGGTGTCACCGGTTTCTTCGTCGACACGCGCGCGTCAGGTTTTTCAGTGCCGCGCATCATCAACACCATGGGTCACCTAGGCGGCGACACCGGCGTCATCGTGCTCGACGGCGTGCGTGTGCGCGACGACCACCGGCTCGGCGACGTCGGGCACGGCTTGGCGGTGGCCATGGACGGCGTCAACGCCGGGCGCATGGGCATGGCTGCATCCTGCCTGGGCTTGGCCCGCTGGGCGCTGGACCAGGCGGTGGACTACGCCAAGGTGCGAAAAACCTTTGGCGTGCCCATTGCCGAGCACCAGGCCATCCAGCTCATGCTGGCCGACAGCGCGATGGACATCTACGCTGCCAAGACCATGATTCAGAACTGTGCCTGGCGCCTGGACAGCGGCCGCTCAGCCAACGCACAGGTCAGTATGGTCAAGGCATTTTCGACCGAGATGCTGGGGCGCGTGATGGACCGCAGCATCCAGATCCACGGCGGCATGGGCCTGACCAACGAACTGCGCCTGGAAGAGGGCTACCGCTTCGCCCGCGTGATGCGTATACCCGACGGTACGGGCGAAATCCAGCGCCGCACCGTCGCGCGCCAACTGCTGACTGGACAGGCCGACCTGTAGGCTGTGTGGATCCTCTGCAATGCCCAACCCGGAGGCAGATTGACATGATGAAAAAGAACGAAATGAAGGAACACGAACTGTTTGCGGGAGGCCATCGGCTGGCCGCCACCACCTGGGGTGATGTGGGCAACGGGCAGCCGACCATCGTGATGATGCATGGCGGTCTGGACTGCATCACCACCTGGAAAGACCTGCCTCAGGTGTTGGCCGAAGCCAGCGGCTGGCCGGTGCTGGCCTATGACCGGTATGGTTATGGGCGATCCGAGAGTCTGGTGGGTGGGCGCGAGCCCAGCTACCGGCGTGAAGAGGCTGGGCCGGTGCTTGGCGAGGTGTTGCGCCACTTTGGAATCCACAAGGCGTTGATGTTCGGCCACAGTGATGGAGGAGCCATGTCGGTGCTGGCTGCGGCGGCGCATCCTGAGCTGGTATGCGGCGTTTTTGCCTGCTCGCCAACCATGGCTGTGGATCAGTTCATGGTGGACGCCATGGCCGTCGCGCGGCGCGCGTTTGAGCAAGACGGCTTGCGCGAAAAACTTCGTCGCCACCATGGCGACAACACCGACACCATGTTCTGGGGCTGGTACGAGCCCTGGGCCAGCCCGCAGGCACTTCAATGGGACATGAGCGTCGAGCTTGCCGCAGTGCGTTGTCCGGTCTCCGTGTTGTTCGGCAATGACGATGAATATGGCTGGCGGCCCAGCGCGATTGCATTGTTTCGCCACGGTCTGATGCCGCTTGAAGTGACGGCGCTGCCTGGAGTTGGTCACCATCCGCAGCAGCTGGCCCGTGGGGAGACCAGGAGCATGTTGCAGCGCTTGTTTTGCCGCATTGGGCGCAGCCCTTCCGCGGAGAGCAAAAACGCCGACCAATGAGGGGTATTGCACGTCTCTTTTTTTTCCGCACGCCAGCCTGCCCGCACCAATAAACGCTGTTAGTGTCGATCAGCGCACGCTTGGCGAGCCAGCATGCCTGCCAGCGGCGAGAGGTCGGTCAGTTCGTCGAGCCGTGCCACCAGGTCTATCAGCT
>NZ_LMIE01000033.1 GCF_001428625.1 Hydrogenophaga sp. Root209 | reverse complement strand
CCTGCCAACAGGTGCCGACGACGCCGGCGTTAAACCCCTATCCCCGATCAGTTCAGGTGGGGGAGTTTGAGGTGGCCATAGACGGGGGAATTTGGGTGGCCATCAGGGGTGGATGCGGATCGGTAGCGGTCAGCCTTTGGCCTGGCTGCGCGGCTGTGCGCAACAGGACGCCACTTGAATAGATCAAGCAGCTCACTTCTTTTCCTTGCGGACCCCTTTGAACGGGTCGGCGTCTGCCTTCTGATCCATAAAACGCCCCGTGTTGGCGTCACGCTTGGTCCAAGTCTGGTTCTGGGGATTGAAGACCTGCGAGCGGTCTCGGACGGCGCCAACTCGAGCGTTGTCACCAATCGGTTTGTTCTTGGCCATGTCAACTCCTAGAAAGACAGCCTCGCAGCGCGCGCCGCTCTGGCTGAGGGGGATGGACTCGTCGATCACAAAATGCCGTTTGTTGCCAAGTATAGATGGATTTGGTATCATTGCAAGCGTACATCAACCTGAGGAGATCGCCATGCCAATCACCAGAGAAGAGCTCGGGCGACGCATCCGTTCGGCCCGAGACGGTTGCGGCCTGACCCAAGAGCAACTGGGAGAGGCTGTGGAACTGCCTCGTCTCGCCATCAGCCAGATCGAGACCGGCAACCGCTCGGTGTCGAGCATCGAGCTCGACCGCATTGCCTATACCGTTGGCCGAGACATCAAATCGTTCCTGAGCGAAGCGTTTGTCGAACAGGACGCGTTGGCTGCCCTGTTCCGCAGCGAAACCCAGCTTGCCGAACAGGCGGAACTCCTGCACGCGTTGCAGGAGAGCCTTGCCCTGGGGCGGGAGATGACCAATCTGGAGCGGCTGTTGGGTATCGACCGTGCGCAGCTGCGCACGGCGACCTACGAACTGCCTATGGCAAAGTCTCGATGGGATGCGATCCAACAGGGCCAGCGGGTGGCGTTGGACGATCGCCAGCGCCTAGGAATGGGCGTTGCCCCGGTCGGCGACTTGGTCGAAGTGTTCGAATCGCAGGGGGTGCGTACCGGCATGGTGTCCCTGCCTGACAACATTTCCGGGCTGACCTTGTGGGACAACAAGATCGGCATCTTCGTTGTCATCAACCGCGATCATTCCGCGCTGCGACGCCGCTTCTCTTTGGCACACGAGTATGCGCACGTGCTGATCGATCGGGATCGATCCGGTGCGATCAGTCGTGCCGAAAACCGGTCAGACCTGCTAGAAGTTCGGGCAAACGCCTTCGCGGCGGAGTTCATGATGCCGGCCGAAGGCGTAGCCCTGTTCGTACAGTCTCTGGGCAAGGGTGGGGCCAGTCGTGCGCAGATGGCTGTCTTCGATGAAACCGACGTGGTGCAGGTCGAACAGCGCTCAGCGCCGGGTAGTCAGGACATCCAGTTGTACGACGTGGCGCTGCTGGCGCATCACTTTGGCGTCAGTCGTATTTCGGCGTTGTATCGCTTGAAGAATCTGCGGCTGATTGATGAGCGCGAATTTCAGCACCTGAAGTCGCAAGAGGACTCAGGCGCAGGCAAAGCCATGGCCGACTTCCTCGCCGCTGATGTCTCAGCCAACGCACGCGACTCGCGTGACGAGTTTCGGCGTCGCTTCCTAGGGCTAGCCCTCGAAGCAAACCGGCGCGAGGAGATCACTCAAGGCAAGTTCAATGAGCTTGCGGCCATGGTAGGAATGCAGCGACAGGAAGTGCGGCGCGTCCTGGCGTCCGCAGGCCTTGTGCAGGCATGAGCGGTGGAACGAGCAATGCCTGTACCAGCCGAGACGACCGTCGTCATCACCGATGCCAACGTGCTGATCAACTTCGTGCACATCGGTCGCGTGGCCTTGCTCGGCGACCTTCCACCTTATCGGTTTCAACTGCCGGCAGAGGTGATGAACGAACTGGTTGACGAGCAGCAGCGCGCCCAAATAAAAGTTGCGATCGCATCTCGTCAACTGGACCTCATGGTCATTGAATCGATGGAAGCCCTTGTGTTGTTCGGTGATCTGAGAGATCTGATGGGCCGGGGCGAGGCCGCGTGCTTGGCAGTCGCTGCGACCACGGGCTGCTATTTGGCCTCCGACGAGAAGAAGCGCTTCAAGCGCAAGGCGGTCGAGTTGATCGGCGAAGCCCGGATTCTTCGAACAGAAGACCTCTTGGTGGAGGCGATCCGCTGTGGACGACTCAACGTTGCGCAGGCGGACGAATTCAAGCTCGTTCTTGCCGCCAATCGGTACGCGATGCCGTTCGCCAGTTTTGCTGAACGCATCTAGAGATCGCAGGACGGTCAGCATGAGAACTGCAAGAGATCTAGGAATGAACATGGAGACAAGTAAATGGGCGGAATAGCCAGGATATTCACCCCGGAGGCGAAGTTAAAAAAGGGCATCCGCGCTCATTTCACTCGCTTGGGGTTCACGAAGGCCGATGACGGCACGCTGATTCTTCCGGAGGGGGGCAAGGAGGTCGTTCGGCAACTGCATGCTGGTCAACGGGCAGAGCGGCTGCGCGACAGTCGAGAGTTTCTCAAGCGTGCGCTTCCGGAGGCTTTGCCACACTTTGCGAGCGGAGCTGAGCTAGACCCTTCAAAAATTCAGTTGGGTCTTATCAGGGTTCACAGCGGAACAAAAGATGCCGATCTATTCCGTGTCGCGTCCTTCACGTGGTCGGTCCCTGTATCGGCCGGCTTCGGCCGGCGCATGCGATATCTTGTCTGGGACCATCACCACGGGCGTCTCGCTGGGATCATTGCGCTGGGTGATCCCGTGTACAACCTTTCGGTGCGGGACAAGTTGGTTGGCTGGTCCGTCGAGGATCGGGCGAAAAGGCTTGTGAACTTGTTGGACGCCTATGTCCTGGGCGCAGTGGCGCCCTACAACATGCTCCTAACGGGTAAGGTCGTCGCCTGCCTGGTTAGATCCAGGGAGGTCTTTGACGACTTCAAGGCAAGCTATGGCAGTACCGTAGGGATCATTTCCAACGAGGCGAAGCGCGCAAATCTACTCGCCGTGACAACCACTTCGTCAATGGGACGTTCGTCGATCTATAACCGCCTTCGACTTGACGGTACGACCTACTTCGATGCCATTGGATACACCATCGGCTGGGGGCACTTCCACATCACCGATGACATCTTCGGAAAGATGCGTGACTACCTTCGGTTGAGCAAGCATCCGTACGCCGACAAGCACAACTTCGGCGAGGGGCCGAACTGGCGCTTGAGAACCATCAAAGTCGCCTTGAAGGAAATCGGTATCAACGAATCCGTACTTCGACACGGAATACAGCGTGAAGTCTTCATCAGTTCGTTCTGCAAGAACTCGATCAGCATCTTAAAGAAAGGAAAGGGAAAACCCAATCTGGATGACCTGAAGACAGTCGACGAAATATCGGAGCTTGCCAAGAATCGCTGGATCGTGCCTCGCGCCGAGAGGCGAGACGACTACAAGCAGTGGGATCGCAGTCAGATTCGAACCCTCATTCGGGGAACGGTTGCTGCAGCCGAAAAGCCGCTGAGCGCGAATGCGGCATAGGTAAGGACAGCCGTGCTCGCAAGCGCCCAAAGCAGCCTCGAACGGCATTTCTCGGCACTTGCGTCGGCGCGCGTGGGACATGATTCTCCCGTTTATGCGTTTGAACATGGCTTAGCCGTTTCAGAACTGGCTGCCATCCGTACAAGACTCGAAGCTCAGCTTCGAGAGGTTCGGAGGCCATTGCACGAATACTGGTTGCTGTGGAGCATCGTCGCCGCTGAGGTGGGCTATTCCTATGATGGTGACGAGTACTGGCAGTCGTTCAGTCAGGAAGTCCCCTCGTGGCGTCTGTATGGGGACCGAAACCTCATGCGGGACTGGTTCAGGGTGTTCGCGAATCGGTTTGCTGGCTTCTCGCCACGTGGACGTTGGGCCGATCATTTCTCAATCATTTCATGGCCGATCACCCATTCGATCCTGCCGCGCTATTTGCAGGCGCACTTCGCGGCGCATCTGCATGACATGCGCTACGACCTGGCGCAATACGGCGACCTCGGCATTGTGCAACTGGGGTCGCTAATACAGCGTCGGTACTACGGGGGATCGGCGCGCTTCAGGGATTTCCTGCAACAGACGGAGCTGACGGCCCGCCTCGTGCTCGCGCTACGCGATGAGGACATTCAAGGTGACATCTCACCCATCGACCGCTCGACGCTCGGTCGTATCGTTGGAGACCTGGAAGAGCATCAGGCTGTCCGCCATCAATTGCAAGAAGCCCGGAAAGTGCTCCGGGAAGCCCGCTTTCGTTCGAGTCAGAGTTTGGTCGGTCGTCCTGTAGTCGCTCCGCAAGGAGGGCCGCGTGACTCGAAGGACGTTCGGGTTGCCGGGGCGAAACTGATGGCTCGCGGAACACCGGACGGGGCTTGGAGGATCGGGATCGCGATGCCTGATTTCACGGGCATTCTTCGCAGTGAAGATCTCCAGATTTCAGTACTCGACAAACCCAGGATCCGCTTCTCCAACGACGATGGTAGATGGATGCCTGGTCGGGCCTTGCTGTCGTATTCCCGTCAGCACAGGCCGCTCTCTGCGTTGACCGACGCAGGCATGGCGTTCATGGAGATCGACGGAGCGGATGCGCGTCTTCGAGCACTGCTGCAGCCGTTCTTCAAACTTCAGGGCAGTTTTCCGCTGCTGCTCAAGATTTACGAAGACGGTGTTGCCCGACAGGTTCATGGCAATCATGTTCGGGCTGATCAGGGCTATCTGATAGTCACGAGCGATCCCTTGTCTGGTGACACGATAGCTAAGCTGGAACTGAAGCAGGTTGTGTGCGCCATCGTTGGAGTTGTTGCGTATGAACTGAGCACGCCTGCGGTCCTGGCGGAGCGACATTTTCAAGCACTGAAACAGCTGAGGTTCGGCTACGGACTGAGGGGACGCGTAGAGCCCGTGGGCTTGCTACCACGACGCAACGGGGAAAGCACCTCTACTTGGCTCCCCAGCGAGGAGGTGATCCTTCGACTGTCGGCCGACTTTGCAGTGAGCGAGTTTGTGGTGGTTGTCGATGCTGAACCAGCAGTGCACATTCAGGATGCGGGAAATTCCGACGCCCTGGTCTCGTTCGGCATGTTGCCTATTGGCGTGCACGTCGTGCAGGTCACTGCTGTCGCAAAGGCTCCCGGCCAGCGCCTCGAGCCCGAGCAACTGTTCCTACAGGTTCGATCCCCCGAGCCCTGGCAGGAAAGCGCTCGCAAGCAGGCCGGCGTGAGATTGGTGATGGAGCCAGCGAATGCCTCACTGCAGGACGTGCTCAAGGGAAAGGCAAAAGTTTCGGCTCTTGGACCACGAGGGCGCTTCGCGAGAATCGACACATTCATCCGCGACGCGCATGGCCATGACCCGGCCCCGCTGGCGCTTGGCAACCTCGATCTGCCGATCGACTCCAACGCGATGGACCGTGTACTTCAGAAACTTGATTCCGATGCGGTGATGGGACGAATCGAGTCGGCGGCGCGCATTGACATCGACATCTCATCTGACGAACTTGGGCACGATCGTTTGAGCTTCCACCAGGAAGTTCAACCGTTGCGTTGGAAGCTTGAACACCGAGATAGGTCACTTCTCGCGCGCTTGGTCGATGAGGCTGGCGCTGACCAAGCCGTCGTAGTGAGGCGATATGACCTTCGCAACCCGGATCGATATGTCGCGGTCAAGACGGGCGATTGCTATGCCGGCGTGTCGGTGCCTGCGCCAGGTGCCTTGTTTGTCGCGAGACATCGTGGACGACGATATGCAGCTGTCGTCAGTCTTCGTGAGCGCGTGACTTCTCTGGCCGATTTGGGAGCGCGCGTCGATATTGGAGCGACGCGCCATACGAGAGACAGAACGGTCGCCATGCTACTCGTCCACTATCGACGGTGGCATGGCGCCCGCGCATTGGGACCGCTGTCATCAGTTCACAGGTCAAAAGTGCTGTCAGCGTTTGAGTTGCAGCTCGCTCGAATCTTGTGTCGCGGAACCTGGGCCGATCGGGCGAATGCATGTCTGACTACGCAAGGGCTTCAACAGTCAAATCAATTCGATCAACTTCAGCGCGAGGTCGGAGGTTCGCCCGGATTCGCGATTGCCGTTTCCGATGAAGCGTTTAAATGCAGTGATGTTCGAGACCTCGAACATCATTTCGTCGACAAGGCCCACGCCTACCGGGTCTCGAGCGACACGGTGCTTTCCGCGATGGCGCTGGCTCTGGCCTTTTGCCCGGCGGAGGTCCGCTTCGACAACTGGCTGCGAGGACAAGAGATGCTGCGTGCCTTGATCGCCAATCCGACGCTGGTGCGTGGTGCGTACCTGGCAAAGTTGGCCAAAGACATCGGCCGTTCGCCGGGTGAAGAGCGCGTGGCGAGGGAGAGCACATGAACGTCGTCATCCTCAGCCGACAGCAGGCCGTCGAGCGCGTGGGGTACTCGCTCGGTCTGGATGGCAGCGGGCTGAACGGGGAGCTCTCGCCTGCATTGGTTGGGCAAGCCCTTCGACGCGCAACTTCCATTCTTGCGCCGTGCGCTCGGTATGAGCTCGAACGCAGTGTTCGCCAAACGCTGCAGCCTCTCGGATCGCCTGGAGATGTCGTGGGTCCGATGGTGCAGGACGTTCTTGAGTCCTTGATCGTGTATCGCGACTTGCTAGAAATGCGCAGCACTGCTGACGAGGTGTGGGCGAGCGCGGAGGTGACGATTCGCCCAGCAGCACCTTCATTTGTGAAGCGTGAGGACGGTTCGATCGCGGTATTGGGGACAGCCGGCGATGTCATCACACCGATTCCCGAAGACCTCCCTGCAAGGCTTGTGCATCGCGGTGCGCTACGCCTGTTAGTTCCGACATCTGCGGAACCCCTCGCTCCCCGATTGCAGGAGTTTGGCTTGGTCGAGCTGAGCGAAAAGGCGTGGTTGCGACTTCCCAGGGTTGAGCCGGCGGGAAACTACGTTGAGGAATGGCATCGGCGACTCCGAGAGGCCCCGATTGGGAATCGGCCTGAGGGTCTCCTGATCTGCAAGCCCACTCGTCGCGGAACGCTTTATCGTGATCGATGGAATCCGGCTGAGGTTGGGGAAACGGGGCTCTTTGTCGCACGACGCCCCCAGCGCTTCGGAGCGAACCTCTGGTGCTTGGTCGATCTTCAGCCCAATTCCACCGCACGCATCGTCGATCTATTCTCAACTGGCGACACCCTGCGGTCGTGTGACGTTGCATGGCAGATTCAGATGGCCTTGGACGCGCGCGCAGGTCTGGCGCAAGCCTTCCGATGCCGCCCGAACGGAGACCGCTCGACGATCGACTTCTTCAGCCCAATTCCGTCCTGGGCTGAGCGACGGCTCTTTCTCGTTGGTCGACGGCAGGCGGGGACGGGCTGCCTCTATTCATATGAGATGGCAACAACTGCTGCCGACGGTGAACGCAGGTTCCTGCGTGAGTCGCTCTGGCTGGTTGAACAGAATTAATTGAAGATCGGGGACATGATGACAGCGACCATTCAACAGACCATCGACGAACTTCGGCGCACCTTCACTGAGTACATTGAGGCGACATACCACATCGGTCACCCGCAGGTTGTTTCTCAACGTCGGAGACTGCTCGAACAGGTCGGCGGCATCTTCCAGATTCCATACCTGGAATCGACGCCGCGCTACGTCGCCGGTCAGAAGTATGACGCGTTAGAACGGTTGCCTGAAGCCGCGAAAGAAGCCTTCAACAGGCTGTCATCGCCCCTGGCCGGTGGTAAGCAATTGATCTTCAATCCACCGTATATACATCAAGCCCAGGCCCTTGAAGAAGTGTTGGGGAACAAGAAAAACCTGATGATCATGACTGGGACGGGTTCGGGGAAGACTGAGTCTTTTCTGCTTCCGATTCTGGGCAAGCTCGCCATCGAGGCACGAGACCGGCCGACTGACTTCGCCAAGTACAACGCCGTGCGGGCCATCGTTCTCTATCCGATGAACGCCTTGGTCAACGACCAACTCGGCCGACTCCGCCTGCTCTTCGGGAATCCGGCTGTGGTGGCGATGTTCAAGGAATGGGCTGGGCGCCCAGCCCACTTTGCGAGATATACCAGCAGAACTCCATATGCCGGCGTCCGAAGCCCGGTCAAAGACGGGAACCGGCTTTCGTCAATCGGTGATTTCTTCGCCGAGATCGAGTCGGCCACCAGGAGGCATCGGGCCGGGCGGCCCCACATTGCTGAAGAAGATGCACGGGCGGCGCAATTGTTCGAGAGCCTGAGCGCGCGAGGGAAATGGCCTGCCAAGCAAAGCGTCGCGGCTTGGTTCGGGCAACCGCATTCGCAGTGGCAAGACAGAAACGGCGAGTACCGGCGTGCAGTGCTCGGGCCCGACGATGCCGAATTGTTGACACGGCACGAAGTTCAAGCCAGTCCTCCGGACCTGCTCATCACGAACTATTCGATGCTTGAGTACATGATGATGCGGCCTATCGAACGGCCCATCTTTGACCGGACACGCGAATGGCTCCAAGCCTGCCCGGACGAGCGTATTCTTGTCGTATTGGATGAAGCCCACCTCTACCGCGGTGCGCAGGGCGCGGAAGTCGGCCTTCTGTTGCGGCGACTGCGGGAACGGCTGGGCATTGGGGAGGAGCGCTTTCAGGTGATTTGCGCGACAGCAAGCTTCAGCGAGCAAGGGCAAGCTACCGCGGGAAACTTTGGCGCGCAACTTACCGGTGTTCGCGAGGACACCTTCGTTCCTATCACCGGGACCTTGGCGGAGCGCACGCCCTTTGCGCGCGGCACCGATGCCGATGTCTCCGCCCTGTGCTCGGTTGACCTGGACGGCTTCTACCAAGACGGGCAATCGGCGATGGTTGCCACGCGTGCCTTTTTGGATTTTCGTGGTGCCCCCCATCAAGCTGATCTCGGATGCGCCCTCTACCGTGCTCTGGAGGACTACGAACCTTTCAATCAACTGGTCAATGAGACCATGAAGGCAGCCATTCCCCTCGCCGAGCTAGGTCCGCTTGCATTTCAGGCCGATGCGCCGAGATCGCACGTGGACAAGGCGGTGAGCGTTTTGCTTGCCCTTGGGAGCCGCGCACGTTTGGCGCCCGAAGAGCCGAGCCTTTTGCCGTGCCGAATCCATTCGTTCTTTCGAGGGCTACCCGGCCTATGGGCTTGTATGGATCCTGCTTGCTCGGAGCTCGACTCGACTGAGCGTCATGGGCCGATCGGCAAACTTTTTGGCCAACCGAGAGATCGATGCGCGTGCGGCGCCCCCGTGCTGGAGTACTACACGTGTCGTCATTGCGGGACTTCGTACGCGCGGGCCTATACCAATGATGTTGCGAACCCACAGTACATCTGGGCCAATGCGGGGGAGAGACTTCAAACCGATGCGGGGTTGTTCGAGGCCTTTCATCCGCTGGATCTTTTGCTCGAGGACCCTCCTTCGCCAGAGCGCGGCCGAGCTGCGACCTACGATCTTCAGACAGGACGTTTGAACGCCGCCCATCCAAGTGAGCGTGCTCGCCTGGTGTATCTCCGGCCCGAAGCTGGCGCCCTGACTGAAGACGCTGATGCACACGTAGGGCGGGCAGGCCCGGGCGAATTTGTTCCGTGCGGTTGCTGCGGCAAGAGGCACGGCCACGGCCAGTCAAGCGTGCAAGACCATCTAACAAAAGGGGACCAGCCCTTTCAAGCGTTGCTCGGTACACAGATCCGGGTACAGCCACCCGGCCCGAGGCCTGCGACGGAATTCGCACCTTTGAGGGGCCGCAAGGTGCTGATTTTCTCGGACTCAAGGCAGGTGGCTGCGCGTCTTGCCCCAACGCTTCAGAACTATTCGCTCCGCGATGCGGTTCGGGCCCTGCTGCCTGTCGGGTTTCGCCTGCTTGCGGATGAACCGCAGATCGCCGCATCACTGGTTCTGAACCACGCCTTTCTCGCCTTGGTGGTCGCGGCACACCGATTCGGGGTGCGGGTGCGACCTGAACTCGACACGGGCGAATCCATGCCGATCGTCCGTGCCGCAGCCGGACAAATGCCAACAGGCGTGGATTTGACTGAACTCATTGCGGCGCGCTGTCCTGCCAACCTGATGAGGGCAATCGTCAACACGATCAAGGACAACGGCCTCGGGCTGGAGCCGCTTGCCATTGCCTCCATTTCGGAGAACGCGCGCATTTCGGCGCGAATTGCAGGGCTGCCGGTGCTGCCCGGCTTGGCCGTGGATGACTCTGGAAAGCTCGCCGTGGCACGAGCGTGGCTGCGCTGCTGGGCCCGAGGGCCGGGCATCTGGTTTGGCGACATGCCGCCGGCCTGGTGGAGCACTGAGGTCACAACGCATCGTGGTGAGTTCCAGCCGATGGATAGGGTGCTCGTGACCAGGGAGGCCAAGCGAACGTTCAAGAAGGAATGGCTTCCGCGATTGATGACGTTCTTCACCCAGAGTCTTCAGGACGGGGGTGTGCGACTTCTCGCAAACAATCTAGCCCTAGAGATCGGTGGCCAGTGGGTTCGGTGCGCTACCTGCAAGTCGGTACACCGTCCGGTCGGCTTGCTCACGACTTGCATCGATTGCGGGTCCACGAATGTGAACACCTTTGATCCGGAAACAGACCAGGTTTTCGTCGCACGAAGGGGGTTTTATCGAGAGCCGGTTGCGCTGGCAATGACGCAGCGCGAACCGACCTTCATGTCTCTGATCGCAGCGGAGCACACCGCGCAGTTGAATGCAGCGCAGCCCGATGACGCTTTCTCTCAAGCAGAGAACCACGAGATCCGGTTCCAGGACATCGATCTTGCCTGGCGAGACACAGATGCGCGCGCCCCCGCCATCGACGTGCTCTCCAGCACAACGACGATGGAGGTTGGGATCGATATCGGAGAGTTGTCCGGCGTTGCGTTGCGAAACATGCCGCCGGGCCGTGCGAACTATCAGCAGCGCGCGGGGCGTGCGGGCCGTCGAGGTACGGCTGTGGCAACCGTCGTGGCCTTCGGCAGTTCCGATAGTCATGATGACCACTACTTCACGTCGCCAGACGAGATGATTCGCGGCTCCGTTGTCGATCCACGACTGACCCTAGAGAACGTGGACATCGCGCGACGCCACTTGCGCGCCTACCTGCTGCAGCGATATCACGAAGCGCGAATCCCTGAGCTAGACGCGCACGCCGATCCAAGCTTGTTCTCAGTGCTCGGCAGCGTGCGCGACTTTCGCGATGGCCGCGGCGCGCTTAACCGGGAAGACTTTCGAGTTTGGCTGGCGGGGCAGGCACCCGATCTTGAAGTGGCCGTGAATCGGTGGCTTCCCACTCAAATCCCAAGCGAGGCCCGCTCTAGGTTGATAGCCGACATGGCACACGACGTGGCGACTGCGGTTGACGAAGCCATTGGCTTCCGAGAGCCTGTTCCTGCTGAGACGAATGAAGAGCAGCCGACATCCGAAACAACGGCGGTGGACGCAACGGCGGAAGCCGAGGCACCGGCGGCCGCGGGGGCTGACCAGGAGACAGACTTCGCAGACCCATCGGCCGACAAACTCCTTGATCGCTTGCTGTATTGGGGCGTGTTACCCCGGTACGCATTTCCTACGGACGTTGCTCCGTTCTATGTGTTCAACCGAGCCTTGTCGACACCGTTTCGGCCGCGCATGGACTTCGCCCCGACACAGGGGCTAAACGTCGCGCTCTCGCAATACGCACCCAACAAGCAGATCTGGATCAAGGGCAAGCAGTACACGTCCAAAGCCATCTACTCGCCTTTCCGCGACGTTCGGTCTGATGCCTGGAGGAAGCGCAAGCTTTATTTTGAATGCCAGGTGTGTGGACACGCAAAAACGGAGCCGTATGTTGAGGAGCGCCGCAGTGGCCGTTTTCGATGCGAGGCCTGTCAAACGCCGGACAGCTTTGGACCAGGACGGTCGTGGTTCCGTCCGCCCGGCTTTGCTCACCCCATTGACAGAGATCCCGTGACCGCGCCAGATGATCCGAACGAGACAGCCTACGCAACCCGTGCCAAGCTGATCATGCAAACTCCCGGTCCGGAACTGGGCTGGATCGCCATTGGAGACCGGATTCGTGCGTTCCCCACCAGGGACCACCTTCTCGTGTCGAATTCTGGCCCTGAAGGGGAGGGCTACAACTACTGCGTCTCGTGTGGTCGGATCGAGGCGGCGACTGACCCGGAGATGAACCTGTACCAACCGCACTCGCGGCCGTACCCTAGTAACGAGCCAGGTCCGTGCCCGGGCACCAGAGTTGCCAATCGCATAGTGTTGGGCACGGATTTTCGGACCGACATTGCGCTTTTCTCATTGCCGCTCGACCGTCCTTTCCGTGTCCGACCTGGCAATGATGAAACTGACTCCGCCTTGAGAACCGTGTGTGAAGCAGTAGCGAAGGCGGCTTGTCAGCTATTGGAAATCGAGTCCGGCGAGGTCCTTGCGGAATACAGACCTGCGCTCACCGATGCTGGCGCAGCCGGCTTGGAGGTTGAGCTTTTCGTGTACGACACCTTGGCGGGCGGAGCGGGGTTCTCGCCTCAACTGGTTGCTCGTGGCGACGAGTTGTTCAGGAAGGCGCTTTCCATATTGGCCGACTGCCCCGAGAGATGCGACGCGTCCTGCTATCGATGCCTGAGGAGCTTCCGCAACAAGATCGATCACAGACTTCTTGATCGGGTGCTTGGACAGCAGTTGCTTCAGCATGCGATGGCGGGAGGCTATACCGCCTATCCACCAGAGCGCGCGGAAGCTACTTCGGATTTGCTCTATGACGACCTGCGACGGCAGCTCTCAGACGATTTTGCTTTCGAGCGCAACGCTGTACGCCAGCCCGCAGGTTTCGGAAAGGTGAACGTCCCAATCATCCTAACGAGGCGGTCGACCGGCGCAGAGACTTGGATCGCGATCAGTTCAGCAATTGCCTGTGACGTGCCGGTCGATGCGCAGCTCCGTGAAACGCTCGCCCCTGATGATCGTGGAGCTGTTCTGTGCGTGGATGACTTGCTGGTGCGACGCCATCTAGCAGCTGCTGTGGATAGGGTTCGGCTTTCGCTGAATTGATGGAATGGCTAGGCCCAACGTAGCGTCGGACCACCCACGTGCACTCGTCGATGAACGAGAGCGGATGGAGCAATGAGCCAAGGACGGACAGCCGATGCCCGCCGCTCGCGCCGGAACCTTCCCGCGCACTGGTCGGCGATCAAGCGTACTTCGGCTGCGAAGAGGCCGGGCCAAAGAAAAGGCGTCGAACCTGCTTCTCGTACTCAGAGGCCACTTTTTCGAACGTCTTCTGGCTCTTCGCGCTTGCTGGGGGCTTGCGCTTGGCGACTCCTCGATCGAAGCTGACCAGCAAGTTGGGTTGCCCCAGCTTCGTTAGTCCATCGCGGAATCGATCGGGTGACCGCACGAGGTAGCGGGCCACGTCGGGCGGCAGGGTGGTGCGGCCATCCTCTGAGTCGTCAAGTTCCTTCATCCGATGCGCGTACAGCTCGCTGAAGACATCGACATGCCCCACCTCGTAGATGGCATCTAGTGCCTTCCACGTGCGCTCTCTGATGCTCACCAGGAACGCTTCATCGAATTCCATCGTCGCCAGGCGCTCCAGTGTTGCTGGATCAACATCCACCAGCAGTAGCGGCGCGCCGATGATGGCCGCGAGCTCGTAGTGCGCCTCGATGACCTTAATTGCCTTCGTGAAATCCCTCCCCGAAAGCTCATGCGTGTGCATGAAGTCGTCGCGGATGCTGACGAACGCGGTCGAACTCTTCCAGGAGTCGCGTGGGGGGAGGGCCTTGGCCAGGGCGCGAAGTTCCCATCGGGACAGCTTGTCCGTGTACGTTCCTTGGCCGTATTCGTACGTGATCGCATCTGCCACCCGCTCAAATTCCTCACCTGCGGCGACCATCCGGCCAAACCCTTGGCCCAGAGCTTGGAGATTGATGATGCCTATCTCGGCGAGGTGCGTTTCGTCGCCCTTGCTCTTGCGGTACCGAAACACCTCACCTGTTTTGTCTATCCGGGCGAATTCCGCGATGGCGGCCTCCAATGGCGCGAGCAGCGCTGGAAGCCGGCGATCAGCCGTCGTACACAGTTCCTTCAACGTGTCCAGCAGATCGCCCAATACATGGGTCGAGTCCAGCACCATCGGCAGCGTGTTTCGCAGTGACGACACGCGGGCTATCTGCCGCTTGAGGAAGAGCTCGATGTGATGTCGGGCGCAGTACCCGATCGGGTAGATCAGCGCATCAACGTAAACCGTGACGTGCTCGTTCGAATCTGAGTCCACGTAACCTTGTTGCTTCGCGGTTGCGATGAGTGCCAGTGCGGCTTGCGCGAAGCCGGTGACGTACCCGTGGTCATCGTCGCTACCTGTGTTGTTCCCGACACAGGCGTTCAGGTCAGGACTGATGCCTACGTCAATTAATTTGGTCGTCATATGGATCGTCTTCGCCAGGTTGCGGACGGTAGTGCCAAGGTGTGATCACGCTCCCGACGGTCCGCATCGCTGAGCGAAAGCCGTGGAGTGACAGAGGCCGTCGAGCATGGAGAATACAGTTACATGGCTGCGGCGATACTTGACGATTGATGCACTGGAGTTGCCGCCCCGCAAACCGAGTCCATCTCCCGCGCCAGTTGAAGCGCTCGTTTTTTGACGGCAGAAGTGACGGTAAAGTACGATGTCCCAACCCCTAAAAGCAAGCATCCATGCTGGTTTCCAGCCCTCGGAAACCATTGAGTGGGCTTGGTTTCTAGGGACGGTGCGGTGGTGTCGCCGCGGCCTGATTCCCGCGGCTCCTGGTTAAGCAACCCGCTGGACTGGCACAACGTTGTTGGCCGTCAAGATGGCGTCAATTCGCTCGCCCTATAGCCGCCTGCCTCACGCTTTTGTTCGGCAAAGTCATGATGCAGATAATGCCTGCGAACTTTGCTGCCTGGCAACACTAGATGGTTCTGGCCGAGATCAACTACGGGTGGCCTGACGCGCAGGGCTTGCAGCGTCGTAAAGTCAGTCCGGCGTAGGTCATGCGGCGTTGATGCCGTTTTTTTTCCGTCGGCCAGCACCACAGAGTCGTCATTCCTACTATGCCGATGCGCTCCGGAAACTGAAGGGCTGGCGCTGGGTCTCACTCTACTTCGACCGGCTCGGGCGAGGCCGACGGCTGGGCGTTGAACTGGCGCCGCGGTAGCGCAGGCATGTCGCTGAGGACTGGGTTCCACCGCCAAGCAGCGCCGCTGGAGTCCGGCGGTAGTACGGAACGATCGGCCGGCAAACGCGTATCCAGGTTGTGTTCGTGGTCGATGAACAAGGGGCAGGGCTTCGCGCCGCAGTCCAGCAAGCTGGCACACACCAGTGACTGATCGCCTTGCATGTTGTACCGCAGGCCTTTCACGAAGCTGCGGCCCTGCCGAACCAGTGCCTCGACCAGTTGTCGGTCCCAGCCGTCGTTAACCGGCAGCCACTGGCTGGTGGTGAGCATGAGGGACATTTCCACGATGCACGGAGTACCGGCTTCGTCCACCCGAATGGTGGCGACCATAAGCAAGTGCAGGTCGGGCTCCGTGCTCCAGAGGCTGAGTTCGCATTCAAAGCATCTACCCAGGCGTCGGTAGAGCGCATCGTCCAGTGCGAACGCTTGGTCTGGGAGGTGTTTGATGACGGCTTTGTGACCAAATCGGGCGGGCGCGATCTCCTTGACCTCGGCCACCATCAGCAGCAGGGGCTGGGGTTGGCCATGTCTGGGCGCACTCCGGGCCCACAACCGTTGTCGGCGAGTCTGGATGGCGTTGCGCTGTTCTACCGAAAACACTTCCGGGATGTAGAGGCTGGCCAGCAGGGGCTGACCATGGGTGGTTTTGTTTTCTGCCGCCTGCAGCAGGTGTCGCCGCACAGTGGCCCAGTTGCGCCGACCGGCGAACCCGGGCTTCCAGTGGGTCAGTTCGGCCTGATCCCACAAGTAGTGGAGTAGGGCGCGCAAACCGAGCCTCTGTCCCTGTGACGCCACGCTGCTGCTGGAGCTGCCGGCTGCCGGCTGCATGTGGCGGCCTGGCAGCTTGGTCATGGGGAAGTCCAGCCTGAGCGAAGTGACGCCCGTGACCGGGTTTTCAACGATGGCGGAGCCCACCAGCGGGCCGAGGCCTGAAAAGTCGGCCGGTGGTTCGTAGGATGTGCAATCGGTGGCGTGCTGCCAGCCGGTGTTAGGCATGCGCTTGATGACGAAGCCATCACTCAGGCGGGCCACATACATCTCAGCGCCTGGAGCACCTGGCTTGCACAGGCAACGCGGCCGCAGGTGGTGGGCGTGGGCTTTTGCTATGGCTTCGGGGAAGTCGGGCATGGTCCGATCCCAAGGCTGACCGCCAATTTGATAGGCGGGTGCCGGTACGGGCGGGCTGTCCACAGCGCCCCCTCAGCGCGCTGGCGCGGCGCGTTCGCGGGTGCGTTGTTGCTCCTGCGCTGGCACCACGCCTGGCCGTTGTGATGGCACGTTCTTGTCATAGAGTTTGACCTTGGGCGCCTGACCTTCGCGGATGCGTTGGGCGAGCTTCTGTTCTGCCGCCGCCATGATGGCTTCGCGCCGCTTCTCGGGCACACGGTTGGCCACGAGGATGGCTTCGATGGCGGCCAGCACGGTCTTTCGTCCACCGCTGCCCCAGCCCGCGGGTTTGTCAGCAGAGCCGTTCCCGTGGGCTGCACCGCCTTCGCGCGTGGGTTCGATGCGGTTGGTCTGTCGCAGCTCGCGCTCCACCTTAAGGCGTTCCATGTCCGCGAGGTTGGGCTCGTAACCCAGGGTTTTCACGCCGCGGGCGGCCGCTTCCAGCCAGACCATCCGCCGGAAGTCTTCGTTGCCGGTCACCCGCAGGGACTGCCAGTTGCGGGCTTCGGCCACATCGACCATTGAGCGAGCCACCGATGGGCTGTTGGTGTCGGTGGCCAGCCGGAAGGTGGATTCGGTGAAGGCGACGCGCGAAGTGTCACCCCGGTAGCGGTATTCGGTCAGGCCGATGCTGAGGTCACCCACGGTGACTGGGGCGCGCTTGATGATGTAGCGGTCGGTCAGCGCGGCCTCCAGTCGGGCCACGAGCGCTTCGCGCTCAGCCTTTGCTTCCAGTCGGTCAAACGCCTTAGACGGTGCAGCTTCTGGCGCGGTCTTTTCTGGTTGTGCGGTCGGTGAGGGACGCTGTTGCTCGCGCGGTTCTCCGCGCTGCCATTGCCCATCGACCTTGTGAACGAACGACTTTTGGCCCCTGGCGTCCAGAACCACGAAGCGGTTGGCGCCGAGCTGATCGGCTTTCGCCGTCATGTCCTGGTAGCGGTCGCTTCGGTAGGTGAGGTCGGCAAAGGGGTCGCGCAGTTCGTACCGCTCGCCCGGTTCTGGCCCCGGCGTCTGGAAGGTTCGAATGGCGACTTGGGCGCGGTCGGCAGGTTCCACCGTGCCACCCACAGACGCTGGGGCATCCGATGCAGACCGATCCGCGCGGCGGGAGGGTGCGGTTTTCTCGTCCATGGGGATCTCCTTCGGTGGTGGGTTCAGATGGCCACAGGTCAGGGTTGAGGCTCTGCCGAGGCCTGTGTGGGTGTGGGGAGGACGCGGTACACCTCGATCTCGACCCGGCGGTTGAGGTTGCGGCCCTGTGGGCTGCGGTTGTCGGCCACGTGGTCACCGCTGGGCTGGTGGGTGGCGCGAATGCGCGTGGGGTCCACGCCGGAGGCGATAAGGTAGTCGCGCACGGCGTTGGCCCTGGCCTGAGCGATGCGGCTCTCGCCGGATGAGTCGCTGTGGCCGTCGGTGCGCCCTCGCAGGACCACGAGCGGTGCGGCTCTGGATTCATCCACCAGGGCGGTAGCCTCGGTTGTTGGAATCGACACGTGGGTACTGTTGAAAGCGAAGTGAACGGTGTGCACGCGATTGGCCATCGCCTTCTCTTGCATCGACGCCACCAGCTGTTGCCGTACAGCCATGTGGGCCAGCGTGGCCGCTGTGGTCTCGGCAAGGCGGTTCGATTCGTTAGCCACGATGCGGGTGTTTTGCAGATCGTTCTTGCAGACCTGCAGCTCCACGGCCAGCTTGGCGTTGGCGGGCCGCTTTTGGGACTCGTCCACGGTGGGTGGTTTGGGCGGCGAACTGCAAGCGCTCAACAGCGCGATCAGTGAAGCGGTCAGGGCAATGGTGACGGGGGACGTGTTCATGGGCTTTCTCCCAAGGTTTCAAGGCGCACGGTTTCCACCTCGGGTGCAACGAGCTGGACGGAGGGGTAGGGAACACGCGCTTCTTCGTCGGCGGGTTCGATGGCTCCGCCATATGCTTCAGGCGCTACGAATTGACAGAAGAAGTCGATGCATGTTTGAGCCGCTTTGGCTGCAGAACCTTCCAGCTGGTCATTGAGGATGGTGGTGTCGTGGGCGAGTTCCTCGACATGCAACTCCTTTTTCCCCGGGGGGAGTTCGTCATCGGCAATGTGCCAGCGCTGCTGAACCTTGGCCTGGTGCAGGTCCATGTTCATCGGCTTCACTTCAGGCGCGGGCAATAGGCGAGCCGTGAACGCCTTGTCCTGGAAGTAGCGAATTTTTTCGCCCAGGATCGGTTTGCAGTTCTCGCAGATCACCACCAGGCGCTCGCGCCCCAACTCTTTGAATTCCTGCGGCAGCAGCAGGGCGCGGCGCTGCTCGCTTTCGTTGCGGCTGACGGTGCTGTGACCGTGTCCGCTGAGGGAGCGGCTGCGCCCGTGGGAAGTGGCACGCTCGGTGAAGTGGCCCAGCATGGCGCTGTACTCGTCGGCGTCACGCTGTTCGCGCGGGGCGAAGAGGATCTGCAGGCCGTGGTTGGTGGCGAAAGTGCGGGCTTCCTTGTCCCCGTAGACCGCGTCCAGCTGCGACATGGCCTGCACCACCGTGAGCAGGCGCAGGTTGTACCCCGCCAGGAAGGCCGCCGATTGGGAAATGATCCCCACGCGGCCCATGGCGGCGAACTCGTCGTTGACCAGCAGGCACTGGTGCTTGAGGGTCTTGTCCTGCGAAGGCAGATGCTGCGTGTTGAGGCTGACCAGTTGCGAGAAGAAGAGGGCGAGCAGTGGCCGGGCGTTGGCCAGCCGGTTGGGCGGGATGCGCACATAGACCGACATGCGCTGCCGGCGGAGCTGGCCCAGGTCGAAATCGTCGGCGCTTGTGGCCGCATCGACGACCGCATCCGCGAAGATGGTCAATGGCGCGTGGAACGTGGCCACGACGCTGGACAGCGTGTTGTCCGAGTTGCTCAGGAGCCGCTGCAACGCGTCCACGCATTCGTCGGAAAATGGCTTGTCGGTCACGTTGCGTTGCTTGATCAAGCCATTGAGGTGGTCCTTCAAGGAGCGGCCTTGACCCGAGGACTGTCGCAGCATCTCGGCCACCGTGCGGGGCAACTCAGGCGTTTCAAGCAGCAACAGGCCCAGGCCCAGAAACAGGTTGCGCGCCTGGTCGTTGAAGAAGGCTTCGGACGAGGTGCCGCTGCCGTCGTTGGGGAAGAAAACCTGGCCGATGCCCAGTAGGTCGCCGACCCGGTGCAGTGGGCTGGTGCGCACGGCAGTTAGCGGGTTCCAGCGGTGGCTGCGGGCGAGTTCGTCGAAAGGAGAGAAGGCGTAGACCGCCTGGCCGTGGGCGGCGCGGTAGCCTGCCGTGATGGCGTGGTTTTCGCCTTTGATGTCGAGCACGACGACGGAATCGGGCCAGTTGAGCAGGTTGGGAATAACCACGCCCACGCCCTTGCCGCTGCGGGTGGGAGCGGACAACATCACCGACAGCTGGCCGGGCAGGGCGAGGTACCGGCCTTTGAATCGGCCGATCAAGATGCTCGGGGCGTCCGGACGGTAGGCCGAATGAATGAGGCCTGCTCGGGCCACTTCGCCAGCCGAGGCGAAACGCGCGTCGCCATGCAAGGCCCGGCGCGGTCGGGCTGCAGTGAACAAGGCGCCGGGCAGTAACACCAGCAAGCCAATGCCGGACAGCGCCATGGCGGCCAGAAGGCGCTGACGCAAGACGGCATCGTCGGCATAGAGCTGCCAGTAGGTGGCGATGCTGCCCCAGCGGGCTTGCCGGGGGTCGGCCTTGCTGAGCATCAGAAACAGCACACCAGAGACGTACACCGCCGCACAAAGCAGGGCGGTGGCCACGAGCGCTGCGAAGGCGCCTGCGGCAACCCGTCTGCCCAGCGACCAGGTGGCGAAGGGCAAGGCCAATGTCTGGCTCATGGCGGCACCCCCTCGCTGGCGGGAGGACCTGGCTCCAGCAGGGGGCTGGCGCGAAGCGGGTTGTGGCTGGGTGTGCAATTCCTGCGACGGGGTTCGTAAGCCACATCGGCGATGAAGCGGCCCTGCTCGTCCCGGTCAAACTGAACGATCACATCGACCACGATACGCAGCAGGCCCTTGATCTCGTCCATGCGCAGGCCGCCACCGGCACCGCTTTCGCGGATCATCAGCGACATCTGTTCCAGCGCCAGATCGCAACTGCCGGCGTGCAAGCTGGTGATGCTGCCCGGGTGGCCCGAGGCGGCCAGCCGGATGAAGGAGAAACACTCTTCTCCCCGAAGCTCGGCCAGAAAGATGCGGTCCGGCTTCATGCGCAGGCAGGCTTCCAGCAATGACTTGGCGGTGACCCGGGCGGTGCCCTGGGCGTCCTTGCTGTAGAACAGGTGCACCACATTTGGATGATTGGGCAGGGTGAGTTCGGCCGTGTCCTGAATGGTGATCAGGCGCTCATGTTTCGGCACCTCTTCGACCAGGCCTTTCATGAAGGTGGTCTTGCCCGAGCCGGTTTTACCGCTGACGACGATGGTGCGGTGATGGAGCACGGCCAGGCGCATGAAGTCTGCATAGCGACCTGCGGCTTTCAGGGCCAGCAGTTCCCGCTCGAAGGCTTGCAGGCCGTCGTTGCTCTCACGGCTCGGCGCGGTGGTCTTTTGTCCGACGCGGCCGAACAGACCGTCTTCCTCGAAGTCGCGCAGGCGAAGCACCACGATTGACGGCTTGCGGATGGTGATGGACACGGTGCCGCGCGGCACCGCAGGTGGTATGACGAACTGGATGCGCTCCCCCGTGGGCAGCGTGGCCGACAACAGCGGTCGTTCTTGGTTGATCTGCTGGTCGCAGTAGGTAGCCAACGCCGTGGCCAGGGACAGGCAGCGCTCCTGCGTCATCGACGGTGCGTTGACAACCTGCCAGCCGCCCACGGTTTCAACTTGCAGTTCGCCCGGTCGGTTCACGCAGACCTCCAGCACACCCGGAGCGTCCAGCTGTTCGCGCAGCGGGCGCAAGAATTCCACCACCGAGGTGGCGTCGCCGCACCAGCCGCCGAGCGGGTGTTCTTCGATGCCGGTCAGGGTGTTCATCGTTGCACCGGCTGGAGTTCATAGACCGACGAAAAGTCCACATCGCGGGCAACGTAGATGCCGACGATACCGCCCTGGTTCTGGTACAGCAGGGGTGGGATGTTGATGGTGCTGTCCAGCACCTTCTCCGCCAGCTTGCTGGTGCTGTCGGTGGTGGACGGCAGGACGATGGTGTCGGCCTGCTGGTCTTGCGCCTGGTTCTGGATCACCAGCTTGACCGAGTCGTCGATCAGCGAGAGCAGCATGGCCGCGCCTATGCGCTCCCCCCAGCGGTTGTCCACGTAACCATCAATCCCCGACTCGCCGAGCTGTCCTGTACCGGGCGACTCGATGTCCACCGTCACGCCATGCGGCGTTCGCAACCGCGTCCACAACACCGGGATACGGACCATGCCGGGCCGGACCGAGGAAATGCGGTATTCGCCGTCCAGGTGCGAACCGCGTTCGATCAGCAGCACGCGCCCGTTGTCCCCGTACACATTGCGCTGGGCCTGGCAGCCGACAAGGCCCGACGTGGCGCTGATCACCTTGGTTTTGAGCGCGCAGGTGAAGGCCGTGCCTTTGGGCAAGGTGAGGCTGCGGTCACCCAGCGTGCCGGCTGCAACCTTGGGGGTGGCGGAGCCTTGCAATTTGCCGCTGAACAGACCCGCAGCGGTTGCAGGCAGGCCCGCGCCCGCCATCGAGCCCATTGCACCGAGGCTGGCTGCGTTGCCACCTTGGCCGCTGGCTATGGTTGTGCTCTGGGTCAGGTTGTCGAGCAGGCCCTGCAGCTGGCGCTGGTAGGCTTGCAGGCTGCGGCTGGTGTTGCCGACCGGATCGTCTGGATTCGCTGAGGCTTCGCCGGGGCGCGATGCATTCGACGTGCTTGACGATCCGGAAAGCGCGCCGGGACGTGCAGACACAATCAGCACCGGTGCATCTTCTGGCGCTGTGCCCTTATTGGGCGGTGAAGGTCCGCCGCCGCGTACACCAATGGGCTCCGCCACCTCAAGGGTTGGCAGCAAAGCGGGCACACGCGGCGCGGGTGGGGCCGTCATGTCCAGTGTGCGTGTTCCAGCGCTGGCGGCGGAAGGCCTGTCCCGTACCAGCTTGGCGTCTTCATTCGAGATCGGACCGCTGGTGAAGAAGCGGTTGATGGCAAAGCCAGCGAAAAGCACCAGGGTCAGCACCATCATGCCGAGCCCAAGTGCCCCTTTGCGCGACCAGTTGATGCTGCGTGCCGCCGTCACCTGGGGTATGCCTGGCTCGCCCGGTAGCGGGGTGATGGTGTTGCCGTCCGGGGGGTCAGCGTCTGACGAGTTTCGTGCGTTGGCTTGATCGTTCATGGTGTGACTCCGGTGGAACGGTTGTCGAGGGATGCTTGGCCAGTCTTGAGTACCCGTTGCACTCCGGGCACCGTGGTCGCCCCTTTTGCGGCGGCGCCTTCCAAGTCAAAGGCCTCGTTCCAGATGCCGACGACCGCCGAACCCGCCCGCAGCATCAGTCGCCGGCTGACTCGGTCCACCACCAGCAGGTCGTCTTCCATCCTGGCATTGACAATCGTCTCGCTGCCATCACCGAGCACATGGAACACTGCCGGCACATCGCGGTTGCCCGGAAAACGCAGGTAGGTGAATCGACCATCGTCGTAGACCATGGTCGGCACGATGTCATGTGAGCCCGCGCCTTCGGCGAGGGAATACTGGGAGTTCATCACGGTGGGTTTGGCCTGCAGGCGCTCGGAGACCAGCTGTTGGGGTGTGGGTGCTGGCGGAACTGGGGGCAGAGCGGAGAGCGCGGCAAGGTCTTGCTGCGCCAGGCGAGATGCCGGCCTCGCTTGCACAGGTGCCTTGACGCTCAAGCGGTAGACCGGTTGCTGCCGATCGTTGTCGGGCAGCACCATGAAACGCAGCGCATGCGTGCGCCGGTCGGTAACCACAGCCAGGTTGTTGGGGGCGTCCGCGCCGGACTTGGCTTTGACGAACAGGGTTCGGCCGCCCGGCTGTGCCGCGACGCACCAGACGGCGTCGGCCTTGCTGCAGTCGCCGCCCTGGCCCACGGCCACTTCGGTGATCACCTCGTCCTGGTCGAACACCACCAGGGTCACCATGCCCCGTTTGACGGGAACGGTCACCACCGCCAGCGGGTCGTAGACCACCTCGCGCAGGCGCGGATCGGCCGGCTTCGCATGCGTCTGCGCGAACAGGCTCGAAGACAGCGAGCAAGCGATCAATACTGCCAAGACGGTGCGCTTCATGGCCGTGCTCCCGATGCCTGGGTGTTGATCTCTGGATCGGACCGGTAGGCCGTGACCACGAAGCCGAAAGGGTTCTCCAGCCGGTCGGCTTCTTTGACGAGCACCTTGGGCTGGTACTGGTAAACGATGCTGGCCACGTGGCGGGTGATGACATCCGGCAGGTTGCGGTCGGTCTGCCGCACGACTTTGTCGTAGGTGACTGTGGCGTCGCTGAGGTTGCCGCTGCGCCCCGAAGCCCGCAGGCGCACCCCGACGATGTTGATGCGCCATTCCTCTGCGGCGCCGATCTTCTTCTGCAGCGCGCCGTCGCCCTCGAACTGCCGGTTGTATTCGGCAAACGCACTCGGCACGGCCATGCGCGCTACTTGGTCAAAGTCGCGCTGCAGGAACATCCAGCTGTAGCTCTCACGCGCCCGCACGAAGGCCGCCAGGTTGTGCTTGTCCAGTGCCTCCATGGCAGGGATGGTTTCTTCGCTAAGACGCTGCTGGACGGTGGTTTCTCCCGTGACGCGGTCCACGACGATGGGAATTTCCACCACGCGGCGCAGCGGCCCCTGCACGAACACGGCAGCAATGCCGATAAGGCCAAGCACCAGCCCGGCCACCGCGACGCGCCAGGCTCGCCGTTCCGAGCGTTCAAGCATCAGGGCGCGGTCGATTTCCCATTCGCGGTTCGACGTGAAAGTCGGCGATTCGGCGTCTTTCGAAGGCTCGCTGGGCTGTTTTGGCCATGCGGCGGCTTTACCTGACATCAGGATGGCACTCATGGGGGGCTCCGGTGGTCTGTGTTTAGGGCAGGTAGTCCGCCACCTTGCCGGTACGGCCCAGCATCTGATACTGCCGTTCGCGCTCGCGCGAGCGGGCGATGCGCTCCTCGGTGTCGACCATGCCTTGCAGCATCTGCACCTGCGACACCTCGTGGGCGAGCAGGGCGTTTTCAGCGCCGATGCGGGCCTGAATTTCCAGCACCGATTTCTGGTCGGTGGTCGCGTTGATCTGGGTCATCAGCGACTGGATCTGTGTGAGGCGGCCGGCGGCCGTCTTCATCGCGTCTTGCAGCAAGCCCTTCTGTTGATACGGCTGTGCCAAAGCGGCTTGGCAACTGGTGCGCGCGTCACCCGTGAGGTCCATGCAGTTGTAGACCATGCTCGCGTCGCGCAGTCCTTTGGCCGTAGCGTTCAGCCCGCTGTAGCCCGAGGTGTTCACCGCGTTCAGGTGGGTGAAGGCTTCGGCCGGGACGTAGTTCTTCAGACGTGGGTCATTGAACACATTGCCCAAATTCCGAATGCCGTTGATGCTTTCGATCTGGGTCTGCAGTTGTCGGATTTGCTGTATTTGGTGGTTGATCTGGGTGATGTCGTTCACGACCTGCTGGACAGTCTGAACCAGGTTCGCCACATCGATCACGGGAATTCCTCCGGCGCGGGCATGATTACCGCTCACGGCTATGAGAACGGCAGTCGCAACTTTGAGATGTTTGTGCATGTTGAACTCCTTGGCTGTGTGGTGATCAGGACCGGCCTCGCAGCGCGGCGAGTTTGTAGGCGGCGGAACGGGCGGCGCCGTAGCCTCGGCGGGCCACGGTAGTGGCTGCATGCGGAAGAGCATTGCCTGCGCGAATGACGCCGCCTGCACCCGCAGCGGCGCTGGCGCCCCGCGCGGACGAGGCAGAGCGCAGACCCGAAACCATCATGGCGTTCTGGATCATCTGGATGCCTTGTTGAATGGCGGCACCGCCTGTGAGGGCTGAGGCCAAGCTGGGCGCCTGGAAGCAGATGATGGCCATGAGGATCATGAGCACGCAGTAGCGCGTGGCCTCTCCCAGGACATTGAAAGTGCTGCCCATGAATCCGCCACCGTCGGCAATGGCCTTGAACATGGCCGCGCCCATGTAGGCGCTCAGACCTAGCGCGAAGAAGGCGAACCAGGTGAGCACCACCGCGTTCAACACCATCGACAACCAGCTGTCAAAGAAGCGGGCGGTGGGGCGCCACGCAAGACAGAGGATGAATAGAGGCCCGACGGCGATGACGAAGGTCAGGAACAGCTTGGCCAGCGTGACAACGAACAGGCCAATGCACAGGAACAAGACCGATCCGATGGAGAAGATGGCCCCGGCCAGCATCAGGTCCAGTCGGAACATGCTGGCCTCCTTCATGATGTCCGCCACCTGCGCACTGGCGTCGTCGTTGAACTTGTCGAGCAAAGCGTAGGGCGAACTCACCGTGCTCGGGTCCACCCCCGAAGGCAGAAAGGTGGAGGCTACGCCCATGGCCAGCGCATTGGCGGTGTCGGACACGTTACTGATGTAGAACCCGGACTGAAGCGCAAATGCCAGCACCAGACCTATCTTGAACACCTTCCAGACGAAGATGGGCACTGTTTCGGAGACTTCGTTGCGCAGCACCGCCCAGCCGTACAACGCCACCCAGATCGTCATCGCCGTCAAGGCGATGGGAGCAATGGCAGCCATCAGCGACGACACCACCCCCAGCACGTAGCTGCTCAGAATGGCATTGAACTGCGACCCAACCCAGGCGAACATGGCGGTGCACTCCTATTGAACAGCGTCAAACGGCAGGTTGGCCGGTGGGCGCGCGAAGACCTTCACGCACCTGCTGCCCAGGTCGGGGTACTGGCATTGCAGCCATTCGCCACCCGACTTCACCACCCACAGGCGCGCAAGCATGGTCGTGCCATAGCTCGATGGCCTGCAAGTGCCCGCGCGGGCATACACCTCGGTGCACTCGCGCAGGCCCTCTGGCGTCTCCACCATGTGCCATGGCCCAGCATGACAGCCAGCTATTGCGGCACAGGGCTTGGTGCTGCGGATGGGGCCTGTCGTTGGCAATGGCGCTGTTTCCACTTGACTGCCGCCACCGGGCATGGCACGGGTCGCCTCGTTTCCCTTGACAAATTGGGCAGATGCGCCGCTGCTGGCCAGCGCCAAAGCGATCAGTGCGAACAATTGAGCGTGGGTCTTCATTGAGCTCTCCTGGAAGTGCGGGATTTGCGATCCTGAACCTCGCGCAGCAGCTCCGGAAGCCACAGAAACGGATCGTTACCGTATCGTTCACGAACGGTGTCGAGCAGGGCTACGTTGTCAGTGGTTGCCGAGAGCACGGTGATGAAGTCGTCCATGCCGCCGAGGTCCAGCTCGCAGATGGCGCTGGTGTGGCCCTGCTTGACAAGGAAGCGGCGCCCACCCTGTGCGCCCAGGCTGCGCACGATGCCGAACTCGGCTTCGCTCAGGCCGAAGCCCTCAACGTACTCCTCGCGCACTGCCTCCGGGTTGGCGAGGAATATCTTCGTCACGCTTTGTTCGACCATGGTCCGCCCGATGGGATGGCGCAGCACATCGGATGGACTCTGGGTGTCGAAGATGCCCAGCCCGTTTTGCTTGCGGATGGTCTTCTGCTTCTGTTTGGCGAAGTCGCTGAAAATCTCGTGGTCCAGCGCTTTCCAGAACTCCGAGATCACGTAGATCAGCCGTTCGCCATTCACCAACTCTTCCATTACCTGCAGCAGGTAGAGCATGACGGGGGTGCGCACCTCGGGCAGGTCCAGAAACTCCGTGGTGTCAAAGGCAATCACCGACGCCGCGCCCAGGTTCATCAACTGGTCGTTAGCCTGGTCGAACACCCAGCCCAGGGCACCACCTTCACACCAACGCCCCATTCGCTCATACAGGCTGTTCTCGCCCGACTTTGGCAGGTTCTGCCGAATTGTTGAAAAGCGGCGCAGGGTCGGCGGCATCATGGCCACTGTCTTGACGGCATCCGCTATGGCGCGTTCATCAGCCGGCAGCAGCGGCAGAGCCGGGGTGGCAATGCAGGTGCGGATCAGCTGTTCCCAGAACTGGATGCGCGCCGGGGTGGGGTCGCGTTGCAGCGGATTCAAGTGCGTGGGCTTGCCGGCCTCCAAGGTGAAGTAGCGGCCATTCAGGGCGCGGATGGCGATCTCGCATCCCCGGTCCAGATCAAACAGCACCAGGCGCGGCGCCGGGTCCCACTTGCGGGTGAGGGTCAGCAAGAACATCTCCAGCGTGGTCTTGCCGACGCCGGTGGACCCGATGATGATGGTGTTGCCAGGCAGCTTCTTGTCGGCCGACTCTTCACCTTCCGGGCTGCTGTGTAGGTTCAGGTAGAAGGGCTGACCGGAAGGAGTGCGGAGTAAAGCCAGCGCTTCACCCCAGGGGTTGCCTTCGCGTTTGCCCCGGGCAAAGTTGTGCCCGCTGGCCAGGGCCGCGAAGGCGCGCGATGAAAGCTTGGCATCGCGCGGGCGCCACTGCCAGTTGCCGGGCATCTGAGCGAACCAGGCAGCGTCGGCCACCAGATCGACGGGCGACATCTGCAGGCTGGACGCTTCGCCCACCGCGCCGATAGCTTGCGCCGCCCTGCGCCCCGCATCGGCCAGGCTGTCTTCCCCAGGCTGACCAAACACCACCAGGCTGTAGTGGTACTCGCCCATGCAGAACTGGCCATCGCCCAGCTCGTTGAGTGCTTCGTCCATGTCCGCTATCTGGCTGGCTACCACGTCGTCGCTGGCGATCAACTGGTCGCGTTGCAGCTCCAGCGCCCGCATGGCTTCGCGCCGGGGCAGTATCGAAAAGCTCTGGGTTTCGATGAACTCGCTGTCTTCGTACAGCAAGGCGTTCAGGATGCCGGGCTCCACCGCGTCGGCGTATTCCTTGATGTCCACCAAGGCTGCGCAGCGGCGCTGTTCACCGTGGCGCAGCTCCAGCTTGTCGCCACCGAAAGACAGCCGGGTGGTCGGCAGGGTCCGGTAGAGCGGCCCGGCCGCCAGCGGCACCGGCTTCCAGCAGCCGTTGACCAAGTAGCCCAGAAACTCCGCAAGTTCGGAGTACCGTCGCCCACCTTGTGCGCGTGTACCCAGCAGCTGCGGGCCGAAGCCGCGCAGTACCCGGTGTACGAAGGCGGTCCGTTCCTCGATCACGCGCAAGGCCTCAGCGTGCGCTGCGGCGATGGTAGCTTTCGATCGCTGGGTCGATTGCAGCGCCCGGCTGATCCGAGAGGTGCTGGGCCGGTAGACCAGCGTCAGGTACAGCTCGTTGCTCATCATGGCTCGCCCACCCAGCTTGGCCTGGTAGGCCTGCGAGAGGTCGCGCGCGAAGCCGGGTTGAGGCGGGTCCTCCAGCCGGTCCTGGACTTTTCGGTGCAGCCGGTGGGTCCACACGGCCCACTGACCGCCCGCCAGGTTGCGCAGCAGGCTGCACAGGGCCTCATGCCGTTCAGCGATCAGGTGGTCATCGGCGCATTCGAAGGCCACCCCGTCCAGCCGCCAGACGCGCATGAAATCGCCCCCACGCGTGATGACGTCGTGCTCGCTGACCAGCGAAGAGAAGGGCACAAACCGCGCAAGCGGATTGTCCTTCAGTGCCTGTGTCCAGTGGCGCGGTTGTGCCTTGCCTGATGCAGTCCGCGAAGGGCTGCGACGGGTCGCGCCGCCAGTGCGGTCAAAGATGCCAAACATCGGAAGCTCCGCGGTAGAGGGTGGGCGAGTAGCTGCGCGCACGCCAGAACCTCCGGTTGTGGTCGTGCAACGTCAGCTTCAAGGCAACAAAAATCTGCCGGAACCGCTGGTCATCCCGGGCTGTCAACCAGCGCATCCAGAGCAAGACCGGTGCAATGGACAGCATCACGCCCAGCGCGATCCACCAGCTCACCAAGATGCCGCCCCACATGATCAGCAACATGCCGCTGCCAAACAGGATCACCAGCGGTACCAGCGGTATGCCCAGCTTCATGGCCGGGCGCGTAGCGCCCTTGTAGATGGCTTCGGTTTGCATGTTCAGCACCTTGGGCCTTCAGCTGACGATGTAGCTGGCGAAGGCCGCCGCTCCACCCACCAGCGTGCCGCCGATCAGCACGTTGGCCACATCGGCCAGGCGCGCACCCTGGAAAATCATCTTGAAACCTGCCCAGATGATCGCGATGGTCACCACCGCAATCGAGATCGTCACCAGGATGGTGTTGACGTTGGTGACCGTGGTGTTGATCTTGTCGAAGCCCTGCGCCCAGCCCTTGGAGGCTGCGGCCGAGAGCAGCAGGGCGCTTGAAATGGGACGCTGAGGTACGAAGAAATGAAAGCGGTTCATGACGGCTCCTTCACAGGGTTGGGTGGACTGATGCGAATGGGGTTTCTCGCAGCCGCAACCACCTTGCCCACGTAGCCATGGCGAAAGCCGGTGGAGAAGTTACCGCTGTAGTAGCAGGAGAGGGCTGCGCGAAGCGCTGCCTGATCAGCCAATCCCCGAGGCGGCTTGCGCTGTGCCCGACCGAAACACTCGGTCAAAACGGCCTGCATAGCGGCCAGATTGGTGCAAGGCTCGAAGGCTGTGGACAGCGAAAGGCCCAAGCGCGAGAAGTTGCCCACATTGATCTGCCCAAGGCCAACGCTGAAGTTCCGCCCAGCGGCCTGCAGCGCTTCTGCCGTGGCAATGGCTTCTGTGCGGTGGCGCGGCTGGCGCTGCAACGCTCCACCGACCACACCGATGGCCCAGGGGTTGAAGGCGCTCTCAACGGTGACCAGGGCGTGCGCAGTGTTGGCGTGCACCTGCGGTGCGCAGGCCAGTGCGAGCGCCAGGAATGTGGAGGCTTCCATGACGGCGCTCCTCAATTCCCCGAGTCGGTAGGAGGCGCAGGGGGTAGAGCTGCCTGCCAGGCTGCATGATCGTCGTCAAATTGGTTGTCCCAACTTCCGAGTTGGGCCTTGGCGGCAGGACTGAAATCCGTCACGGTGTCACCGCCCATGTTCCACCAGGTGCGCGAGAACGGTTTGCCGTCGATGGAGACAGCCACTGCACCGACGTAATCACAGGTGTAGATGAGGCTGCTTTCCGATTCGTGGACCCGGGTGTATTGAAGCGGGCAGTTGCCCGGTGCTCTGGCCCATGCGTGGTTGGCCGAGTTGCCGGCGCCGGCCATGTCGCACGACGGGAACCCCTTCCCACGCGCCAGGTCACGAAGCACTTGCCTGATCGGCGGCACACACTGAGGAATCGACTTCCAGCTCGGTGCTGCGAAGCAAAGCAGCACCAGGCAGCCATCAACAGCTCGTGCGGCTGTCGGGGCGAGGAGCGCCAAGGTGAGCAGCAAGCCGGTTACAACGTTGGCCAGAATTGTTGCCAAGCTTCTCGGTTGGCCTGCTGCTTCGGTGGAACGCCCAAACAGCGTGCCGGCTTGCGATGGATGGTTCATGGTCGAGTCCTTCGGTTCGACGCCGTTCAGGAGGAGGCACTTCTTGCCGGCTCTTTGAACACCGTGAACTCAATGTAGGACTTGAAACACCTTGCGCCGCTGCTGGATTCGGGCTGTTTTCCAGCGCAAATGGGTGCGAGATCAACCACATCAGCTCTAGCGCGACGTCAGTGCGCCCCTGTGCTGACTTTCAAGTTCCGGTCCCAAGCAGCTCGAGGGGTCCTGATCGTGAACAACCGAAGTGCAGCGAGTACTGCTGCTGGTTGGCCTTGAGCCGCGACCGACAACATGCGGACATCAACAGCCATTCGCCTGCATCATCTGTCCGGCCAGTGCTTAGACTGGTTGTGGACGCTAGCAGAAGCAGTATGGGCCCCAGGCGTCCTGCCCAATGCAGCCGCTCAGGATTCAGAAGGCAATGACCGGCTTTAAGTTCTTACCGATCATTGACGTGGCTTGGCACTGCATGGCAAGCGCAAGCCTCGCCGTGAGCTGCCGACACCAGCTCGTCCAAAATTCCGCAGCGCCCTTCATGTGTGCCAGAGCAACGCGCTCGCAGTTGTAATAACTGCTTCTCCAGCGCCCGCATGCTCTTGAGACGCGCCCTCACGCGAGCCAGTTGATCGTCCACGAGCAGGTCCACCTCTCCGAAGTGGGCATCGGGCTCATCCACAAAACCAAGCAATCGATTGACATCGGCCAACGGCATGTCAAGAGCGCGGCAGTGGCGGATGAACGAAAGACGCTCCAAGTGTGCCACTTCGTATTCGCGGTAGCCGTTGTCCCGCCTTGCTGGTGCGGGCAGCAACCCCTGTTTTTCGTAGTAGCGGATCGTCTCCACATCCACACCCGTGGCTCTGGCCAGTTCCTTGATCTGCATCGTGAAAGCCTTCGTTCAACAAGTTGTTGACATTGTAGTGGCTCCAGGGTTTCCAATGGATACATTGAAAGGAAAAACCATGTCCGCCCATTGCGACCATCACGCTCCCCAGGCAGAAGCCATCGTGGACCTGCCACGCTACCGCAAGATCCTCTGGATTGCGCTCATCGTCAATGCCACCATGTTCCTGGTGGAGATAGGCGCGGGTGTGCAAGCCGGTTCACTATCGCTGCTGGCCGATGCGGTGGACTTCGCCGGAGATGCCTTGAACTATGCCGTCTCACTTGCGGTGCTGGCCTCGGCGCTGGCCTGGCGTGCCCGCGCGGCCATCCTGAAGGCCGTCAGCATGATCGGCTTTGGCATGTACGTGCTGGGTGCTACCGTGTGGTCGGTGTGGCATGGCGAGGTGCCACAGGCCTTGACCATGGGTGTGGTCGCCCTCATGGCGTTGGTGGCCAACGTCTCTGTAGCATGGATGCTGTATGCATTCCGCGAGGGCGATGCAAACATGCGCAGCGTGTGGCTGTGCTCACGCAATGATGCCATTGGCAACGTGGCTGTCTTCATGGCCGCCCTGGGCGTGTTCGGTACCGGCTCTGCCTGGCCCGACCTGGCGGTCGCAAGCCTGATGGCTGCACTGGCTCTGCACGGTGGCTGGACAGTGCTGCGACAGGCTCGGGGTGAGATTGGAAAGGGCAATATTAAAGGAGGCCATCATGACTACGTCCACTGACACGCTGGCAGGCCGCCAGTTCGACAAGGCCACTTTCGCTCGACTCGTCCAAGGAGCCGAACTGGCTGGCTCCACAGAACGTGCGTGGCTGTACCTTGAGGCCGCGCATGTGGTGGGGCAGCTCCACTTCAAACCGCATGTGCGGACGCACGCACTCATGTTGGGTTTGGCGTGGCGCACGCGCGACTGGCCAGAGGCTGCAGGCCAGGTGCTCAGGCTGGCTTTGGTGCCCTTGGGCCATTTGAGCGGAAGCTTGCCCTTGGGCAACCCGGGACGATCGACGGTGAGCGCTTTTGAGCCTATCCCGGTGCGCCAGGAGCTGGCCGAGTTGATAGCGCAAGCGGCCAGGCCGCTGCGTTGAAGACTGGCAAAAACAACAAAGCAAGCCAAAACATGCAGCTCCAAATTTCTACGTATCTTGATTGTTCTGTTGAAAAAGCGATTACCCACGCCAAGACAACGCGGATGCTGAAGTTCGTTGCCTATCCCTTGGTTCACTTCACGCCGATCACGCCGAGCACCTGGCCCGATGCATGGGCTGAAGGCACGTATTGGGTGGGGGTGCGAATCCTGGGGTTGTTGCCTTTCGGCCGACAGGCCATCGTGATCTCTTTCCCACCGTCCGAGGACGGATTCCTTCTCCGCGACAACGGGTTCAGCGCCCTCGTCAACGTCTGGGATCACACCATCTCGATCTCATTGGAGGCTGGTCAAACCCGATACATGGATACGGTGACCATCAATGCAGGCGTGTTCACGCTCCCCGTTTGGTTGTTTGCACAAGCGTTCTACCGGCACCGACAGCGTCGGTGGCGCCTGCTTGCTCGGCATGTCGCGGAGGTTGAAAGGCCTGCGCCGTGAATTGCCACGCTCCATCTGGTCTATCCCGCGGCCTTAAAATCCAGAGATGCGCCTCTTTCTGGTTCTATTGATGCTCACGCTGCTGCCGCTGCAGTTCTCTGCCGCTGCGGCGGCTGACTGTTGCAGCCACGTTGCACTTGCCCAACAACCCCAAACCCAGCACCACCAGCCAACCCATCTATCGGTGGTTCAGGGTGCGGAAGGCGTTGCTTCGGCCATTCTGGACTTTGATCTTGACTGCGGGACCTGCCATGCCAATTGCACCGCCGCAGTGATGGCTACGGCCGAGACCATGGCAGACCCTGCTGGCGTCGAGCGTGGCGAACACCTCGTTGAACTCATCCTGCCGCCTTGGCACGAGCGACCCTACCGGCCCCAATGGTTCGCCCCGCGTTCGGGGTTGACTGCTTCTGCCTGATGCGCTGACAGGCACCTCTTCCCCGATCCACTGGCTTCAAGTGGTCACCCCCTCTAACGGTGACCCTTCTCGGATCGTTTTGGAAGGACTCTCTCATGAATGCTCGCTGGACCCAGCGAAACCCTCGATGGACGTGGCTTGCTGCCGTCGCGGTGCTTTTGTTTCTTGATCAAATCAGTAAATCGTATTTCTCAACCACCCTCGAACTCGGTGAAGCCATCAAGGTGACCGAGTGGTTCAACTTTGTGCATGTGCTCAACACCGGCGCGGCCTTCTCGTTGCTGGCCGATGCGGGTGGCTGGCAACGCTGGTTCTTCATCGGCGTGACAGCGCTGGTAGTGGGGGTGGTCTCTGTGGTGTGCATGGCCCGGCAGGCCGAGCCGCTGGATCGGTGGGTGGGCGCTTTTGTGGTGGGCGGGGGAGGCGGCAACCTCGTGGACCGCGTCCAGATCGGTGCCGTGGTGGACTTCCTTGACTTTCACTGGCGCAGCATCCACTGGCCAGCTTTCAATCTGGCCGATATCTTCATCGTGTGCTCCATGCTTGTGTGGTGCTTCGCATCACTGAAATCGCCGCCGCGCCAATCGCCCCGCAGGACGCCCGAGGAGCTGCCTTCATGAAGCGTGGCTGGTTCTGGATCATGGCCGCCTGGGTCTTTGCCCTGGTGTCCACACTCGGTGCGTTGTTCATTGGCGAAGTCATGGGAATGACGCCTTGCCTGCTGTGCTGGTACCAACGCATCTTCATGTTCCCGTTGGCGATCATCCTGGGCATGGCCGCCTTCGCCGAAGACAGACGGGGTGCCGTCTATGCGCTGCCGCTGGCGTTGGGGGGAGCAGCCATGGCCGGTTACCACTCCGCACTGATCGCCGGGTGGGTGCCGAAGTGGTGGGTGCCCTGCGGCACCGGCCCCTCATGCAGCGAACAGAGTTTGGAAATTTTGGGCGGCATCCAGATTCCCTGGATGTCGCTCGCGGCCTTCATTGCCATCGTCATCCTGCTTTTTGTATACCTGAGAAAGACCCGTTCATGAACGCCAAAAGATTCACCGTCATCGGCCTGGTGGCCGTCGTTGCCCTGTTCTTCTATCTGGGCATGAACGCTTATCAAAAACGCGTGCAGACCGCGCAGGAAGTACAGGTAAAGGCCGAGCAGACCCGTCTCGTGCGCATGCACTCGCCGGTCTTTGGCCCACAAGGTGCACCTGTCACCATCGTGGAGTTCTTTGACCCCGCTTGCGAGACTTGCCGCGCGTTTTATCCCATCGTCAAGAACCTGATGGCTCAGTACCCGACCGACGTGCGACTGGTGATCCGATATGCACCTTTCCACCAGGGCTCAGACCAGGTAGTCAAGCTGCTGGAGTCCGCCAAATCCCAGGGCAAGTACCAGACGGTGCTGGAGGCCGTGCTTGCCGCGCAACCTTCCTGGGCCGATCATGGTCAGCCCAACATCGAGACGGCATTCAAGGTGGCGGAGCAGGCCGGACTGGACCTCGTCAAGGCGCGCCAGGACATCGAGAAGCCCGGCATGCAGTCTTTGTTGCAACAGGACATTGAAGACCTGACGGCGCTGCAAGTCACCAAGACGCCCACCTTCTTTGTGAATGGTCGAAGCCTGCCGAGTTTTGGACCTGAGCAGTTGGCCGCTCTGGTGGCGGAAGAGGTTGCCAAGGCGAAGAAATGAAGTCCATGACACCGACTCTTCCCTTCAACCGACGCAAGGCTCTGGCGCTGGGTGCCTTGTGGCTCGCCGCGGGCGGCATGCTTGCTGGTTGCTCGCCTGAGACACCCACGTTCAAGAGCACGGATATCACCGGAGCCGCTTTTGCACAAGACCTGAAACTGACCGACCACACCGGCCAGGTGAGGACCCTGGCAGATTTCCGCGGCAAGGCGGTGGTGGTGTTTTTCGGCTTCACGCAGTGCCCGGATGTGTGTCCTACGTCCATGACCACCTTGGCCGAGGTCAAGCGTCTCATGGGTGATCGAGGCAACCAGTTGCAGGTCCTCTTCATCACGGTGGACCCTGAGCGAGATACGTTGCCCCTGCTCAAGGAGTACATGACCAACTTCGATCCGACCTTCCTGGCTCTGCGCCCCGACCCAGCTGAACTCAAGGCGGTGGCAGACAGTTTCAAGATCTACTACCGCAAAGTCGACGGACCCACACCGACCTCCTACACGATGGATCATTCGGCGGGCAAGTATGTGTTCGACAACGAAGGCCGGGTGCGTCTCTTCTCCGCGTATGGCACCGACGCCGCCACGATTGCAGCGGACATCAACACGCTGCTCTCCAGCCCGTGACTTCCGGATCGCTCACAACTCGGCGAGCGCTGCTCGTCAGAGCCGCGTTGACAGGTGCGCCGCTTGTATTGCAGTCCGGACAGGCCCGCGCCCAGCTCACAAAGGGCGCGGTGACCAATGGTGCTGGGACGGCGGCTGGAGCTGCGCTTGCAGGCTCACCGCGTTCGTCTCCAGAAGCGCGCCTGATCGAAATCTACCGGGCCATCGCATCGGGAGACCGGAATGCCTTGCCTCTGGCTGCATCGCTCGTGCGCGATGTTCCTCGATTTCAGTTGGGGCAGCTTGTTTACGGAGACCTGTTGCTTACGCGCAGTGGATATTTGACAGGCTTTGCAGCGGTGCCCGATGGGTCGCCTGCGGCTCGCGAGCAGCTGCAGAAGTTGCGCGACGAAGCCAACAGGCGTCTCAGGTCACTCAGAGAAATGCCACCGCCCGGCACAGTACCTGAACAGGTATTGGAGCTCTCTCGCAACGTTCGTCATGTCGTGGTCGTTGATGCCAGCCACTCACGGGTCTATGTCTTCGAGCATCAGCCCACCGGACTGCAGCCGATCCGCAGCTTTTATGCATCCATTGGACGAGCAGGTTTCGACAAACAAGAGGAAGGTGACTTGCGCACGCCACTGGGCGTCTATCACATCACCAGCCGACTGGATGACAAACAGCTCGAAGAGCTGTACGGGATTGGCGCTCTGCCGCTGAACTATCCGAACGTACACGATCGCCGATTGGGTCGAACGGGGAGTGGCATCTGGCTGCATGGCGTTCCCCGGGAGTCCTACGCCCGCAGCCCGTATGCCACCGAAGGATGTGTGGCTTTGGCCAATGAAGACATGGCCTATCTGATGCGTTTGCTGGAGCCGCGCCGCACGCCAGTGGTCATTGCCGACGAGGTGAAATGGGTCAAGCCCGACACCCTCTCTGTCGACAAAAGAGAGTTCCGTGATTTGCTCTCCAAGTGGGCAGAGGCCCGATCCCAGGGCAACCAGGCGCTGCTTCAGACCATGTATTCCACGGCCTTAGAGACAGGTGATGAACCACTGGAGAGAGCAGGAAAAATTCAGGCCCCGGCCCGTCTTGCAGTGCCACAGAGACTGCAGATCGATCTCGAAGATGTGTCGATCTTCCGCTGGACGCGCGGCGCTGAGGTCACGGTAGTCAACTACTCTGAAGTTCCAGCCGGTGAAACGCGTTGGACGTCGAAGCGCCAGTATTGGACCAAAGAGAACGGGCGCTGGTTGTTGTTCTTTGATGGCAAAGTCGGCTGATCGGTTCTTCGTGCAAACGGAGCCGCCACAAACCTTACCTTGGTTCGTACCCGCATCCACCGGCGAACTCAGAAGCATTGTGGAACTGGAGCGCCAGTGCTGCCCCTTCTGACCTTTGACCTGAAGGCGGAGCAAGGCGCCATCGAACGCGCAACCACTGCTCCGACGGTGGACCTATGGTCTCATTGCGATACTACGGCCTGCCGCGCAGGCTCCCACTCGGCAGCGGCACATTGCTTTGCCTGACCCGAGAACCACAGACTATGCAAAACACAAGAGATGCGCTGGAACGGCATCAGATTTCGATCTACTTTGTGGCGGTTGTGATCGCCACGGTTGTGGCCCTAGCCATTCGAAGCACCGCAGTGCTTGAAGGAGCCATCAATCCAGCCCTTGCGCTGATGCTGTACGTCACGTTCCTGCAGGTCCCGGTCGCGGAACTCAGGCACGCGTTTGGTCAGGTGCGGTTTCTTTCTGCGCTGCTGGTCGCCAACTTCGTGGTCATTCCACTGCTGGTCGCTGGGTTGATCCAGTTACTGCCAGCTGATCCCATGCTCAGGTTGGGTGTGCTGTTGGTCCTGCTCACGCCGTGCATTGACTATGTGGTCACGTTCGCCCACCTCGGCCGCGCGGACGCGCGCCTGCTGCTGGCGGCGACACCTGCCTTGCTCATCACTCAGATGATTCTGTTGCCTGGATACCTGGGTCTGTTCCTAGGCGAAGATGCGGCCCGGTTGTTCAAGGCGGGACCTTTCATACATGCATTCCTGTGGTTGATCGCGGTGCCATTGGTGCTTGCGGCATTGACCCAACTGTGGGCTGCCAGGAGCGAGCAAGGAGCCCGTGCTTCGGCTTTTCTGGGCCTGCTACCAGTCCCAGCAACAGCCATGGTGCTCTTCATCGTGGTCGCAGCGATGGTGCCGCAGCTTGGCCCGGCAGCGGGCTCCGCCTTGCGCGTGGTGCCGATCTACATAGCATTTGCTGTCCTAGCGCCCCTGCTTGGCTGGTTGATGGGGCGCGTGTTTGGACTGAAGGCGACGGCCGGACGTGCCGTCGCCTTCAGTTCCGGCACCCGCAACTCACTGGTCGTCCTGCCACTTGCGCTCTCGGTGCCAGGAGCAATACCCATTCTGCCGGCCGTCATCGTCACGCAGACACTGGTGGAACTCTTGAGTGAGCTGGCGTACGTTCGCTTGATTCAAAAATTGAGGTGACAAGAAGGGGACGTAACGCGTGCACCTGCGGCTTGTGAAGTGTTGGCTCGTTGCCAGTCGCCGTACCCACGAGGGCCAGTGACAGCCAATCCGGTCTCAAAGCATCGGCACGAAGTCCTGCGGTTCGGGGTGGCAGCCCGACACCATGGTGCGGCTCATCGTTGAGCGCTTCGACGCGCGCGCCTGACCCGCGCCGTTTCAGGGCACGACTCTGTCGATCTTGATCTGCAGTTGCGCGCTGTTGCTCGGCACCGGGCCGCTGCTGCCTTGCAGGTCGCCGCTTTGGGGCATGGCCTGCCCAGTGCGGCTGATGCGCGCCTCCACCACCACCTGCTCGTGCATGGAGATGCGAAGCTCCGGCGCCATGGCCTGGCTGTCGTCAAGCGCAAATGGCAAGGGGCCAGCGGTCGCCGCCACCCGCATCACGGCCAGCGGCATGCGCGGGCCTTCCACCGGTCGCGCGAACACGAACAAGGTGTCACCCGGCGCCAGCTTCGCTTGCAGTTCGGGTGCGATGGTGATCTGCCCGCGCACACCGGGGTGGTTGGTGGCGGCCCGTGGCGGATCGGCCGGTGCTGCGGCCAGGCGCGCGGCACCGCCGGGCTGAGACGCGATGCCCGCGCGCGCAGCTTCCAGGCTGCTCTCCAGCCCCTGGGCAAACGGACTGCCCGGCGCGGCCCGCTCGCGGGCGCGCTCCCAGAACGCTTGTGCTGCCACAAAGTCCTTGCGGCCATAGGCCGAGCTACCAGCCAGCGCCAGCGCCTTGGGGTGACCAGGGTCGATCTCCAGGGCCCGGTTGACCAGACGCATGGCTTCGCCCGCGGCGCTCTGGCCTTGCAAGAGCGACAGCAGATCGGCCCGGTCGGCCAGCAGGTTGGGGTTGTCGGGGGTGAGTTCGAGCGCGCGCTGGTAGGCCTTGTCGGCGTCGGCAAACCGCTGGCGGCTGGCGTGCGCGCGTGCCAGCATTTCCCAGGCGGGCGCGTCCACCGCCTGGCCGGGTGGCTTGCTCTCTAGTTGCTGGGTCATCTGGCGCACCATGGCGTCCAGCTCCTCGTTCGACACCTCGCCTTGTGCCTTGGCCAGCTCGGCCTCATAGCGCACCGCATCGGGTTCACCCAGCCATGCGTACAGGCCCACGGCCAACGCGGGCACGACGAGCAACAACGCGAACGAGGCCGCGCTGCGCGGCGACGCTGCTGCGCTGCGCTCGGCCGAGGCCGACTCCTGCAGCACCCGGCGGGCCAGTTCGGTCTGCGCCTGCGTGTGCTCGTCGGGCGAGAGCAGGCCGGCGGCCAGTTCGGCGTCCAGCTGGGTGCGCTGCTCGCGCAGCAGGGCCAGGTTGGTGGGTGATGCGCGCTGGCGCTCCGGCGTGGCGGACGGACGCCTCAGCGCCGACATCAGCGGCCACAGCGCCAGAACGGTCAGAGCCAGCGCGAGTGCGATGAACAGGGTCATGTAGGGTCTCCGGCATCGTCGAGCAGGCGCTGGGCGCGCTGCAGTTCTGCCGGGGTCAGCGGCGCGGGCTCAACCAACGGATCGCGCCGGCGGATGTGCATCACCAACACGATGGCGCCCAGCAACAGCAGCACAAACGGCCCACTCCACAGCAACACGGTGCTGAGTTGCAGCGGCGGTCGGTAGAGCACGAAATCGCCATAGCGCTGCGACATGAATTCGAGAATCTGCGGCTGGGTGCGGCCCTGCGTGAGCTGCTCGCGGATCTGCTGGCGCAAGTCTTTGGCCAGATCGGCCTGCGAGGCGGCAATGGTTTCGTTCTGGCACACCAAGCAGCGCAGCTCTTCGGCGATCTTGAGCACACGCGCTTCGAGCGCCGGGTCGGCCGACAGCGGCGCGGCCTTCGATTCGGTGGGTGCCTGCGCGGCCACGCCGCCCGGCCCCAGGGCCCAGCACAGCATCATGGTCAGCAGCACAACACGCATGGGCTCAGGTACCGAGTTGGTTCATCAGCGGCAGCAGCTTGTCGCGCACCACCTCGGGCGTGACCGGCCCGGTGAATTTGAGGCGGATCACACCCTGTTTGTCGATCACATAGGTCTCGGGCACACCATAGACACCGAAGTCCAGACCGACGCGGCCGTCAGCGTCGAACAGCGTGGTCTTGTACGGGTTGCCGTGTTTGCCGAGCCAGGCCAGCGCCAGGTGGCGTTGGTCCTTGTAGTTCAAACCGATCAAGGGCACGGCGCTGGTTTTCGCCAGGTCCATGAGCACCGGGTGTTCTTGCTGGCAGGCCACGCACCACGAGGCCCACACGTTGAGCAGCCACACCTGACCTCGCAGGTCTTCGGGGGCCACCAGTGTGTCGGGCGCGGCGAGTGTGGGGAGGCGGAAGGCCGGCACGGGTTTGTTGATCAAGGGAGACGGCACATCGCGCGGGTTGAGCTGCAGGCCCATGCCCAGAAAACCCAGCATCACCACAAAGATGGCCAGCGGCCACAGGTAACGCTTCATGGACGCGCGCTCCGCGCCGTCATCACCGGGCGCGCAGCCCCCGCACCACCCGCCACCGGCGCGGGTGCCACGGCAGCGGCCTTGCGAACGCGGTAGCGCCGATCCATCACGGCCATCAGTCCGCCCAGCGCCATCAACAAGCAACCGCCCCAGATCCAGTTGACCATGGGCTTGTGGTGCAGGCGCACGCTCCAGGCGGTTTCGCTCACCGGCTCGCCCAGTGCCACGTACACATCGCGCATCACGCCGCGGTCGATGGCCACCTCGGTCATCGCCGTGCGGCTCACGGTGTAGATGCGACGCTCGGGGTTCAGCACCGCGACCAGCTCGCCGTCCTGGCTCACGGTGAGCGTGGCGCGGGCCGAGGTGTAGTTGGGTCCCTGCACCATCTCCATCTTGTCGAGCCGGATGCTGTGGCCGCCCACCTCGGCGGTCTGGCCCACCTCCATGCGCACGTCGTTCTCGGTCTGGAAGCTGCTGACCACCGTGACGCCGGCGATGAACACCGCCACGCCGAAGTGCGCCAGCAGCATGCCGAAGTAGCTGCCCGGCTGGGCGCGAAACGCGACCCATGCAGAGGCAGGGTGCGCGCGCAAGCGTTGCACCAGATTGAGCACCGACGTGCTCGCGACCCACACCGCGAGCAGCAGGCCCAGGCCGGTGAGCGGGGTCCAGCGCTGCAGCACCAGCGGTGCGATCACCGCGCTGGCCACGCTCACGCCGGCAGCCCAGCGCAGCTGATGCGCAAGATCTCCTGCCGACGCATGGCGCCAGCGCGCCAGCGGCCCCACGCCCATGAGGAACAGGGCGGGCGCGATGAGCGGCACGAACACCGCGTTGAAATACGGCGGGCCGACCGACAGCTTGCCCATGCCGAGTGCGTCGATCACCAGCGGGTACAGCGTGCCCAGCAGCACCGCGGCCGCGGCCACCACCAGCAGCACGTTGTTGGCCAGCAGCAGGCTCTCGCGCGAAAGCATTTCAAACGCGCCGCCGCCGCCCACCTTCGGTCCGCGCCAGGCAAACAGCGTGAGCGAGCCGCCCACCACGATGGTGAAGAACACCAGGATGAACAGGCCGCGCGCCGGGTCGGTGGCGAACGCGTGTACCGAGCTCAGCACGCCCGAGCGCACGATGAATGTGCCCAGCAGCGACAGCGAGAACGCGAGGATCGCCAGCAGCGCCGTCCAGAGCTTGAAGCCGCCGCGTTTCTCGGTAACCGAGAGCGAATGGATCAGCGCCGTGCCCACCAGCCAGGGCATGAAGGACGCGTTTTCCACCGGATCCCAGAACCACCAGCCACCCCAGCCGAGTTCGTAGTAAGCCCAGAAGCTGCCCAGTGCAATGCCCACGGTGAGGAAGCACCAGGCCATGGTGGTCCAGGGGCGCGACCAGTGCGCCCAGGCCGCGTCCACCCGGCCGGCCAGCAGCGCAGACACGGCAAACGCAAAGGCGACCACAAAGCCCACGTAACCCATGTAGAGCATGGGCGGGTGGATGGCCATGCCCAGGTCTTGCAGCAGGGGGTTGAGGTCGCGGCCGTCCAGCGGCACCGGGTACAGCCGCTCGAACGGATTGGAGGTGAGCAGGGTGAACATCAGGAAGCCCACGCTGATGAGGCCCATGACACCGAGCACGCGGGCGCGCATGGGCTCGTCGAGCTGGTCGGAGAACACGGCCACGGCCAGCGTCCAGCCGGCCAGGATCAGGCTCCACAGCAGGATCGAGCCTTCGTGGTTGCCCCACACCGCGGTGATGCGGTAGATCAGCGGCGAGCTGGTGTGCGAGTTTTCGGCGGCCAGCAGCACCGAGAAGTCGCTGGTGACAAAGGCATGCATGAGGCAGCCGAAGGACACCAGCAGCAGCACGAACTGCGCAAACGCGGCGGGCCGGGCGAGCGCCATCCATTGACGGCGCCCCTGGTGCGCACCCACCAGCGGAAACACGCTCTGCACCAGCGCCATGACCAACGCTAGTACGGCGGCGAAATGACCGAGTTCGGGAATCATGGTTGGGCTCCTGCTGGCATCACCAGCGTCGTCTGACCGGGCATGGCTTTCGCGTCGCGCGCCTTGTTCAGGGCTTCGGCCGCTTCGGGTGCCATGTAGTTCTCGTCGTGCTTGGCCAGCACCTGATCGGCGCGAAACACACCGTCCGTGCCCAGCTTGCCCTGCGCCACCACGCCCTTGCCTTCCTGGAACAGGTCGGGCAGCAGGCCGGTGTAGGTGACCGGGATGCTTTTGGCCGTGTCGGTCACCATGAAGCGGATGGTCAGGCCCTGGGGTTCACGTACCACGCTGCCCTGCTCCACCAGGCCACCGACGCGAAACGCGCGTTCGCGCGGTGCTTCGTTGGCCATCACCTGCGTGGGGCTGAAGAAGAACACGAGGTTGCTGTTGAAGGCGTTGAGCACCAGCGCGGTGGCCGCAGCCAATGTGGCCAGGCCCACGGCAAGGGCCACCAGGCGGCGGTTGCGGGGTTTCATGCGGTTGCTCATGCGGTGTGCTCCTCGGTAGCGCGCTCATCACCCGCTTCCTGTGCCAGCAAACGTCGGCGAAACCGGATGACCATCAGCTCGGCCACCACCACCGCCGCACACATGCCCAGCGACCCCCACACGTACAGGCCGTAGCCGCCCATCTCCAGAAAATCGCCGAAGCTGATCCAGTTCATGCGGCCCCCAATGCCTGTCGCGCCCACACGGTGTGGCGTTCGCGCTCCAGCATGATCAAACGTACCCGTGCCAGCGCCACGGCGATGCAATACATCCAGCAGGCCAGCGCCATCACGAGCATGCCCATGAGCATGGGCGTGGCCATGCTCGGCGCCTTGGTGATGCTGACCGATGCGCCCTGGTGCAGCGTGTTCCACCACTGCACCGAGAAATAGATGATGGGCAGGTTGACCACGCCCACGATGGCCAGCAGGCCGGCGGCGCGGTCGGCACGGCGCGTGTCGTCGATGGCGCTGTGCAGTGCCATGAAGCCGATGTAGAGAAACAGCAGCACCAGTTCGGAGGTGAGCCGCGCGTCCCACACCCACCAGGTGCCCCAGGTGGGCTTGCCCCAGAGCGCGCCGGTCCACAGCGCAAGAAAGGTCATGAGCGCGCCGGTGGGCGCCAGCGCCGTGGCCATCATGGACGAGAGGCGCGAGTTGAACACCAGGCCGATGGCGGCCCAGGTGGCCATGGCGAGGTACACCACCATCGACATCCAGGCCGTGGGCACGTGCACAAAGATGATGCGGTAGGCCTCGCCCTGCTGCGCGTCGGTCGGCGCCACCCAGAGGCCGAGGTAGAGGCCCACGGCGGTGAGCACCACGGCCAGCGCGCCGAACCACGGCACCAGCTTGCCCGCCAGCGGGTAGAAGCGCTGGGGTGCCGCGTAATGGAACCAGTTGATTGAACTCATGGGCTCACTCCATCGAGATGCGCAAGGCGGCGCTGGTCACCAGCGGCGCGGCAAACAGGCTCAGCAGCAGCAAGGCACCGAGCAGCGAAAAATGCCCGCCCACACCCAGCCCGGCGGTGTGCGCCTCCACCGCGCCTGCGCCAAAGATCAGCACCGGGATCACCAGCGGCAGCGTGAGCAGCGACATCAGCACCCCGCCGCCGCGCAGGCCCAACGTGAGCGCCGCACCGATCGCACCCACCAGGCTGAGCACCGGCGAGCCGATCAGCAGCGTAAGCAGCAGCACGCCGGTGGCCGAGCCCGAAAGATCGAACTGCAACGCCAGCAGCGGTGACACCAGCACCAGCAGCAGCACCGAGCCGCACCAGTGCGCCGCGATCTTGCCGAGCACGAGCATGGGCAACGGGTGGGTGGACAGCAGCAGTTGCTCCAGAGTTCCATCCTGCAAATCATCGGCAAACAGGCGCGCCAGTGGCAGCGTGCAGGCCAGGAGTGCTGCCACCCACACCACGCCCGGCGCCATGGTGCGCAGCAGCGCTGGTTCGGGCCCAACACCCAGCGGAAACAGGCTCACCACCATCACGAAAAACACCACGGCGGCCAGCGAGTCGGTGCGCCGGCGCAGGGCGATGCGCAGGTCGCGCTGGAAGACGCAGCGAAAGCCTTCCAGCCAGCCTTGCGGCGCGGCGGAGTCGGGTGCATGGGTCGCCACGTGGGTGTTCACAGGCTGAGCACCTGGTGCGGCGTGTCGTCGAGCGCCACGCCCTGGTGGCTGGTGAGCACCACCGAGCCGCCGCGCAGCAGTTGCGCGCGGATCAGGCCTTCGAGCCAGGCGGTGGCGGCGGTGTCCAGCGCATTGAAAGGTTCGTCCAGCACCCACAGCGCCGACGAGCGCGCCAGCACCAGGCGCGCCAGTCCGCAGCGGCGGCGCTGGCCTTGCGAGAGGCGGCGCGCGGGCGTGCGCTCGAAGCCGCGCAGGCCGGCATCGGACAGGGCCTGCAGAGCGCCTGCCCGTTGGGCGGTCTGTCCCCCGAGGGTGCAGGCGGTGAGCAGGTTGTCCAGCGGTGACAGATCGTCCTTGAGCGCGGCGGCGTGGCCCAGGTACACCAGATCGCGGCCCCACTGTTCGCGCTGCGCTGCGAGTGGCTGCCCACGCCACAGCACCCGACCCTCGGTGGGAGTGAGCAAGCCACACATCAAGCGCAACAGGCTGGTCTTGCCGGCGCCGTTGGCACCCGCCACCCGCAACAGCTGACCGGCGGGCAACTGCAGGTTCAGGCCGCTGAACAGGGTGCGCCCGCCACGGACACAGGCCACTTGGCTCAAAGTCAGAGCCGCGTTCATGCACAAACCTCGGGTCGGGACGTCGTGTGCTTCACTGGCGTGTCTAGAAATTCGTATGTGAACTCGCTGTGACACACACGGCGCCAGACGTTTTGTGGTGCAAGCATGTTCAGCGATGGTTCAGCGCTGTACTGGGTGCCGCAGGTTCGACTTGGCCCGTTTTGACGCGGCGAAGAAGACGCAAGCCGTTTGCGACCACGAGCAGACTCGCTCCCATGTCCGCGAAAACCGCCATCCACATCGTTGCACTGCCTGCCACGGCCAGCACGAAGAACACTGCCTTGATGGCCAGAGCGAGGCTGATGTTCTGCCACAGAATCGCGTGCGTCCTGCGGCTCAGCTCGATGGTTTCGGCGATCCGGCCCAGGTTGTCGTTCATGATGACGATGTCGGCTGCCTCCATGGCCGTGTCCGTGCCCGCTCCACCCATCGCGAAGCCGATGTCCGCCTGCGCCAGCGCCGGCGCGTCGTTGATCCCGTCGCCCGCCATAGCAGTGGGGCCGTAGCGCTTGCGCATGTCCTGGATGGCAGTCAGCTTGTCCTCGGGCAGGAGACCGCCACGGGCATCGGCAATGTTCGCCTCCTGGGCCACTGCTTGCGCGGTCGCCGTGTTGTCGCCTGTGAGCATGACTGGGGTGACACCCAGTTGCTTCAGATGCGCAACCGCCGCCACGGAGGTGAGCTTGATCGTGTCGGCCACGGCGAACAAGCCCAAGACTCCAGTGTCGTCCGCCAGAAGGGTGACAGTACGACCTTGCGTTTCATGGGCGATCAACTCGGCATCCAGTTGGGCATCGGACTGGTTGCGTTCCCGGATGAGGCGGTGGTTGCCCAGAACCATGGCCTTGCCGTCGACCATGCCCTCGACGCCGCGCCCTAGCAATGCTGCGAATCGATCAACATCCTCTGCCGCGCCATCGATACCCGCCGCAATGGCCTTGGACACGGGGTGGTCGGAGCGAGCGGCGAGGCTCTTGGCCCAACGCTGCACCCGGGCTTCTTCAGCTTGCCCCCACGCCCTGGACGCCACCAGTTTCGGCTTGCCTTCGGTCAGGGTTCCAGTCTTGTCCACCGCCACGGCCTTGATGTGGCGGGCATCTTCCAGGTAGGTGCCTCCCTTGATGAGAATGCCTCGGCGCGCCGCGGCTGCGAGGCCGCTCACCACGGTGACAGGAGTCGAAATCACCAACGCGCAAGGACATGCAATCACCAGCAGCACGAGCGCCTTGTATATCGCTGTCAGCCAAGCCCAGTCGAGCAGCAACGGCGGTACCACAGCGACGCCCAAGGCCATGACAAAGACGGCAGGCGTGTAAATGGCCGCGAAGCGATCCACGAAACGCTGGGTAGGCGCCCGGGTGCCTTGCGCTTCCTCCACCGCGTGGATGATGCGGGCCAGGGTGGAGTTGCTCGACGCCGCAGTCACGCGGAATTCGAGTTCACCGTTTTCATTGATCGTGCCTGCGAAGACCGAACTGCCTGGCTCTTTGTCTACAGGAATGCTCTCGCCCGTGACAGGGGCTTGGTTGATGCTGCTGTTGCCTTTGGTGACGATGCCGTCAAACGCGACCCGCTCGCCTGGTTTGACCCGTGCAACGGAGTCAAGCGCCACCTCGGTCGCCTTGATGCGGCGCCAGCTCCCGTCAGGCTGCTGGATTTCGGCATCATCGGGCGCGAGATCAACCAGGCCCTTGATGGCGTTGCGTGCACGATCGACCGCGCGTTGCTCGATGAGCTCCGCGATGGCATAAAGGGCCATCACCATGGCTGCTTCAGGCCACTGGCCAATGACGAATGCGCCCGTGACGGCAACCGACATGAGGGCATTGATGTTGAGCTTGCCGTGTCGAAGTGCGATCAGGCCTTTGGCATAGGTTTCCAGACCTGCCAACCCGATGGCGAGGGTAGCGACCGCCATGCCCACCGCTTTCCAGGCCATGGTTTCGGGGGCGAAGAAGGAGATGCCTTCTGCAACCATGGCAAACATAAGTGCAGCAGCGAACCGTGCGTAGCTGGTGCCAGTGCCCGATGCGTGGTCGTGCGAACCATGGTCCGTGGCCTCAGGGCCCGCTGAAGCCGTCACGGCTTCGGGCGCGAAGCCCGCTCGGCGGATGGCGATCAACGCGGCGGTGACCGCTTCATCGGTCCCGTCGATACGCAGTGTCCGTTGAGGAAGGCGGAAGTGCAGACCGCGAATTCCAGGGATGGGCTCCACTGCGCTGCGAATTTCCGACTCTTCGACCGTGCAGTCCATCGTCGAAATGCGAAAGGTGTTCGGCGCTGCCGATTCAACGCTCCCAGAATCAGGATGAGCGTGAGCCGCAGGCGCGCAACAAGAGGCGCTGTCGGTGGGGTCCGATCGGGCTACTGCGACATGATCAGTCCCGCAACACGCTCCGTTGTCGTGTTGCGCGGTTGGCATCGGCGCTTTTTCGTGTTGGTGTTGGTTGGCCATAGATCTTTGCTAGAGGCCAGGATTTCACACCCTGTACCAACTACAGTGTCAAGCTCTTTGTGAGGTACTCGCTCAAACTGGCGGGTGTATTCGCGATGGAGATTGACGCTGCTGGCCCTGAAAACCCTTGCGGACCGGGCAGATCGAAGGTCTGACGGCTTTCAACGCAGCAGGCACTATTCATCTCGCCCATCGACAGCAAAGTTGCCATCTGGTGCAGGGGATGGGAACTTGGGCTACCGCCGTTTGTCTCCAAGAACTCCCATCGCTTCGAGGATTCCACATGACCCGACGCCACATCGTTTTTTTATCGGCGCTGATCGCCCTTGCGGTGTTTGCAGCCGCTGTCTTTCTCTATCAGCGCCATACCCTGCAGGCTGCCGCGTTGCAGGCTTCAGAGCAAGCCGGTGCGATGGTGCGACCACACTCGCCAGTCATAGGTCCCGTGAACGCGCCAGTTACCATCGTCGAGTTCTTCGACCCTGCATGCGAAGCCTGCAAAGCTTTTCATCCCCGAGTCAAGCAGATCCTTGCTGCGTTTCCGCGTGAGACGCGCCTGGTGATTCGGTACACGCCATTTCACCGGGAAGCGTCTGTGGAGGCGGTGAAGATTCTTGAAGCGGCACGCGCGCAGGGAAAGTTCGAACCCATGCTCGAAGCCTTGCTGGTTGGGCAACGGGCGTGGACCGGCCAGGGTGCGAAAGCCGCTGATCGCGCATGGGCCCTTGCACAGTCTGCCGGACTCGACGTAGACCAAGCAAGGAAGCATATCGCCTCTGGTGCGGTGGATACGTTGCTGGCGCAGGACGTTTCGGATCTGAAGGCTATCGGGGTTCGAGCCACACCGACCTTCTTCGTCAACGGGAAGCCGCTGTCTTCTACCGATCCGGAACAGCTCTTCGAGCTGGTCAAGGGCGAGGTAGAGCACGTTCGAAAATCTCCGAGACCGTGATGTAAATGTTGACGAGTCTCAGACCGCTGTCGCCTCAACCTCAACTCTAAGGTCAGCAACGCCTCCAAAACCTGCCGCTCGACACGATTGAAAGCTTGCGCCCGCATGGCAGCAATGGAGCCTAGACCGATGGGACACAGCGATTTCTTTGCGGGTATCTATCGCTGCAAATCAGGCCTCGGTCCTCAATACCTGTTCAAGACTGGTTGTAGTCGGTCGTGCCAAGCTCTGCCAGCGACTGCTGACCTCGACGCCGGTCATACGGGTCGGCGAGGACCAGCGTGAATGCTCGTGTAACACCCATTGGCGCGTGCGCGTCGTGTCGAAGGCGGACTATCCGGCCGTCGGAGACGCTGGTGACACCCTGAGAGCCGGTCCGTTGCGCAACTGATCGAGCACCGCTTGAACCCGCGCCAGTAGGTCATCGTAGGTGACTATGTCGACGATGCCTTTGGAATCGCGACGTAGAACTTCGAACTCGCGCCGCTGCGCATCGGACAGCGTGTTGCTGCGCCCCATGATCACAATGCCCGAGGGGTTGATGATCCGGATCTTGAAGCCCGCTGGCAGGTCGGTGCTCAACAGCTGGGTCAAGTAGTCCTCTCCAGCCGGCCCCCAACGGCTCAGATGCCTCAGGTAATGAGTGACTTGACCCATCGCACCGACCAAGTCGCGCATCGGTAGGTGGTGGTCGCGATAGCGCACCGGCAGCATGATGGGCTTGCCCATCGGCTTCTTGATCTCGATGACGTCGACGTTGCCGGATGCATCGACCAAGAGTATGTCGATGCGCCGCCAGGTGGAGGCGTCGGCGTCCCAAAGCCTGACCTCGGTGAAAGCCTTGATGTACCTGGGGTTCAGCAGCAGGATGATCTCCACGATCTCCAACTGCCACTGCGCCTCGGAAGTCCCGGTCTCGTTGGCCAGCATGGCCTGCAGCCGCTCCAGAGCGAAGGCGTATTTGACAACGTCGAACTGGCGAAAGGGGGCTTCTAGGTTTGGCGCGGTTGCCGTGGTGCGCCTGTCGACATAAGCATTTAGAAGCGCTTCGGCGTCGATTGCCGGCGCGGTGTACTGACGAACCACAGTGCCGACACGCGCCTGGACATAGCGACGCAGCTCGTATGGCGTCGGGAGCTGGTCCAGCAACCGCTCGTATTCGGGGATCGGGATTGCGTCCGGATCCGAGCCGCCGATAACGATGCGCTCAAGGCCGAGGCTTTGGACGATGCTGAGGATGGACACCTTGCGTTCGGCGCTGAACCATTTCCAGTTGGGCCGCGCGTCCCGATGGAGCAAGACCGGCGTCTCAAAACCAAGGACCTGGGGCTTGAATCGGAAGTACTCGCCTTCTGCCGCCGCGATGGAGAACACCAATCTATCGTCGTCAATCCACAGGACGCTCTCCTCATCCCCGGCAGCATTGGCCGCTTCTTCGGCTGCGTCCTCCACAAGGTCCTTGGACGTGAGGTGGAACGTGCCTTTTACCAGCAGATCTTCGTCGCGTTCGAACCTATCGCGAACCCAACTGGTGTCATCGCGTGGGCGGTAGATGAGAAAGAGCTCTTTGTCGGAGACTTCGAATTCGACGGCAAGTTTGGTCATGCTCAATTCTGGACGAGGCGATTTTCATCGCGGCCAAGGACTTCGATGTCGTCGCAGTCAGCTGGGGCGCCGCCTGTCAACGGCGGATGCGTTCAATGGGGTCGGGTAGGTCCTCGTGACGCTTCAGCGCTGATTTCAAAGACGAAGCTTTGTTGCATGCTTCACTCGCTTTGGCGAACCTCGGAAGCGTACAGCTGCAGCAAGGTTGCGCAAACGCCCGTCTTGTTCTTGCCGTAGCGTTCAAGTTCCCTGCCAAGCTTAACGCTGACGGATGACGTGCAGCACAATCCCAGGACGCACCACGTTTGAGTGCAGGGAGGCTCCGTGATCAAGAAAATTCGAATTCGCGGCTATCGCATCCATCGCGATTTGACGATCTACCCAAATCCAAAACTGAACCTCATAGTCGGAGGCAATGAATCTGGGAAGTCCACGCTCATAGAGGCCATCGTGCTAGCCCTTACCGGGCGAGTAAATGGGCGAAGCGCCACCGAGGAACTCAATCCCTACTGGTTCAACGGGGACGATGTTGCCGACTTCATCGTCAAGCGAGCGGCCGGTGAACTGATGCGACTGCCAGAGATTGACATCGAGATCTTCCTGGACAATGTCCCGGAGCTGCAGGAGCTCTGCGGGGCCCACAATTCCAACTTGCCCACGGAGGCATGTCCGGGAGTGCGGATCCGCTGCTTTCCAAATCCCGACTATCTGGCTGAACTCCAGGCATGGGCGACTGCGCCAACGCCGCTTCTTCCAGTCGAGTACTACTGCGTCGAATGGTCGACCTTCGCGGATGTGCGATTGACCATGAGGCCGCGGGCGCTAACGACTGCAGTGATCGACGCGCGCACCGTGCGCAGCTCTGGCGGCGTTGACTATCACCTGCGGCAGATCCTGGGCAGCCAGCTCGAACCGCAGGAGCGGGCCAGCATCTCCCTTCAATACCGTCAGGCCAAGGCGGCGCTGTCGGACTCGGCCTTTAAGACGGTCAATCAGCGCATTGGGCAGCTTCACGCCGCACTGCATGCCCAGCCCATCGCGCTTGCGATGGATCAGACGGCGCGGACCTCTTGGGAGGAGTCGGTGGCTCCTCATGTGGCCGGCGTCCCATTCACAATGTCCGGGCAAGGGCAACAGTCAGCGATCAAGATCGCGCTTGCCATGAACCGGCATGCGGGTCATGCCAAGTACGTCACCATTGAAGAGCCTGAAAACCATCTGAGCCACACGAGCCTGGCGACGCTGCTGGACAGGATGGGAAGCCTGGCCAGCGATGACCAGCAGCTCTTCATTACGACTCATAGTTCAAGCGTGCTCAACCGACTCGGTATTCAAGCCCTACAGTTCCTCGGATCAACCAGCCCCGTCAAACTTGATGAGTTGAGCACCGGGACCGTGGGCTATTTCAAGAAGCTGCCGGGCTTCGACACGCTCCGACTGGTGCTGGCCGACAAGATTGTCTTGGTCGAAGGTCCGTCGGACGAGATCATCTTCGAGCGGGTTTTCTCCGACCTGTTTGGCAAGCGTCCAATGGCGTGCGGCATCGACGTCGTGAGCATGAGGGGGCTGTCGCTAGCTCGTGGCCTAGAACTGTGCCATCGACTGGGTAAGAAGGTTGCGGCGACGCGTGACAACGACGGCATCGACCCGGCCGAGCTCCGAAAGCCGTTAGCGCAGTGGCTAGTCGCCGGCCAGCGGGAGGTGTTCATCGGTGAAGTCGCCCATGGCCACACGTTGGAGCCGCAGCTCATCCATCATTGCGGCGAGGTGCAGTTGCGCACCATCCTAGGAATTACCGACGCGGCGAACCTCGAAACCTGGATGACCCGTGAGAAAACGGAAGCCGCGCTGCGTATTGCGAGCTCCTCTGAGGCGGTCACGGCGCCTGCCTACATGCTGCAGGCTGCAAAGTTCATACATGGCTAAGCGGGTCACGCTGGCGGTAGCTGGGTCACGCAAGACCCAGGGCATCGTCGAGCACTGTGCAGGCCTGCCGGCGGCGCGGCGAGTCCTTGCGGTGACTTACACCCAGAAGAATCAACAGGAACTACAGGACCGCCTAGCGCGGCACGCCGGCGACCACCTGAACATCGAGGTGCTCGGCTGGTTCACGTTCCTCCTGCGGCATTTCGCCAAGCCCTTCCTCCCCTTCATGTTCCCAGGCGAGAAAGTCCGGGGCTTCAACTTCGAAGGCATACCGTACCGCATGGCCAAGGGAAAGGCGCGTTTCCTCGACAAGGAAGGTGCCGTCTACCGGTCAGAGCTCGGTCGCCTTGCTTTCGAACTGATCACTGCCAGCAAGGGCGCGCTCATCCGCAGGTTGGAGGGCATCTACGACGAGATCCTGATCGACGAGGTGCAGGACTTGAGCGCCTACGACTGGGACATCCTTGATGCGCTGCTGAGTTCCAGCATCGAAATGTGGATGGTTGGCGACATCCGCCAGGCCGTTCTCGCGACAAATGGGCGCAGTTCCAAGAACAAGAAGTACGCCTACGCGGATGCTATCAACTGGTTCAGAACCCGCGAGAAAAAGGGCGTCGTCGCGATCAGTGAAAGCACCATCACCTGGCGATGCCATCCTCAGATCGCGGCGTTCTCGGACCGGCTCTTCGAACCGTCGTGGGGCTTCCCGGGTACCGTTTCGAAGAACGAGACGGTGACGGGCCATGACGGCGTGTTCCTGATCCGCAGCGAGCACGTGGCGGCCTATGTGTCGGCATACAGCCCGCAGAGCCTCCGCCACTCAGCCGCTTCCGCCAAAAGCCTGAACCTAGACTTCATGAACTTTAAGGTGGCCAAGGGAGCTAACTTTGCGCGTGTGCTGATCGCTCCGACATCCCCGATCACCGATTTCATCCGAAGCGGTGGCGGCATGGAACCACTAACAGCGTCTAGCTTCTACGTCGCAGTGACGCGGGCCGAGCAAAGCGTTGCCATCGTGCTCGACGATCCGGGCGATTCGGAACTTCCGTACTGGACGCCGTCTGTGAGTACGCGATACCGCCCGTGATTGCCGGCCAGGGCAGCAATCTTGACACCCGCGCGTTGCTTGCGGTCGCCGGGACGAAAGTCAGCTTAGTGGCAGTCAGCGGTAAATCGTCCGCTGGCCGCCACCGGCAACAACCGCTGCACCGCGGCTGTTTGCGAATTGGGCCTCTCGGGCTGCTTAAAGTCGCCAGTCGCCCGCCGCCAGTCAGCCAGTGAATTTGACTGTTCAAGTTCAGTCTGAACCGTCGCGATAGGGGATGTAAGGGAATGGCTGATGATGGCGAACGCCGGCATTTCAACGACGCTTGATTGGTTACCTACAAAAGCCCGTACAGACGGGCAATCCTGGCGGCAGTGCGTCTGTCCGGCGCGTCCAGCTTGGCGTTGACCCTCTGGAAGCGGCAGTCGATGGTCTTGGCCTCCAGGTGCAGTGCGGCTCCAATGGCCTTGCTGCTGTGGCCGGCCGCTTCGTACCGTAGCAGTTCCAGGTCTGCTTCATTGAGGCCCGATCCGGCAAGCAACTCCTGACGCATGACTTTCACGACCCAATGATGCAGTTCCATCGCAAGGGCACGCGCCAGGACACGCGCTTGTGAAAAGCTTTCGCCCTCGAAGCAGGCCGTGTTTCTGGAGCCCAGGCAGAGGACTCCAACCCGCGACAGTCCGACTTGACTCGGGGCCGGTGCAACCAGCGCGGATGCGAAACCATGCGCCGCTGCAGCAAGGGAAAACGCTTCCTCCTCCTTCGATACGGTAATTAGGTCGCTGGAACGAGTGGGCTCGGCTTCATGCGATGCGTATCTCAACCACGGGTCATTCTCAAACCAGCGTTGGCCTGCGTAGGCTGCAGTCCACTCAGGGTCGCACGCCCAAAGCGTGTGCAGGGATGTTCGGGACGCGTCATCTCGAAGGCAGCTCAGAAAAACCCCGGACTCAGCACCAAGGCAACTCACGGCCTCTCGGAACAGAGAAATCACTTCGCCTGTCGGACCCAAATCTGCAATCCTGGAAAGGATTTCCAGCAAGCGGGTGTGTTCGACGACCACCCGATGTGGAGAGATCGAATCACCGGAGTCAGCGGATGTGAGCAAGTGCCGCATGGCCTTCGCGAACCAATTTGTTGAACAACAGGCCGTCTTCAAAGCGCAGTGGCTCGCATCCACACCAGCGGTCGAAACTCTCCGCATCGGGAAACACCATAGCCTGCACCAGACACACACCATGAATCTGTCGTTGAGTTCGCTCCATCAGCAGACCAAAAGTGGTCGATCGCAGCAAGAACGTGACCTTGTCATCGTGGGAGGCCAGCAACGATATCCCCGGCTCCGTGCCACACCTTCTTTGGCGAGCAGGTAGGGTCGAAGTTGTTACGCGTTGCCTCTGTAGCGCCGCTCGTTTCGTCCCCAGCGGTCGCGCCGGTTTATCGATCGGATCGAGACGGCGCTTGGCCACTGGCCGCTCTAGGGTCGAATGCGGTGGCGTTGTTGCCGTGGGTAGCTCAAAGCCGTTCATCGTCGCTCCCTCGGATCGGGTTGACCTAAAGGCCGCGCGGTGTGCTGTCATCGCGCGATCCACGCTTTACCCTCAGACGACTGAGGGAAGGGAAGGGTAGACAAGCGCGGCGCGTACTGTCAAAGGAAATCAGGCTGGGGTGGCCAAATCTGCACGCTGTGCAGCAGAGCTAAACAGCGAGCGAAGCGCGGGCAAGGCAGATCAGATGGCTGCTTGGGCGTCGCGTTGGCTGAGTGCTTCCAGCAAGCTGAGTGCCTCTCTGGCGCGGTCCACTGGGATGAAGAGATGATCGTGATGAAAGGCTGCAACTGCGTTGCATGGAATGCCGGCTCTGGCCAGGTTGGCGGAGACCATGGCCAAAAATCCAATAGCCTCCAGAGACGAGTGCACGGTAAGCGTGATGAGACGGGCTTCGAAGATGTGAGGCACTTCTGCTCTCAAGGCCTGTGACCGTTCCACGATGGCGGTCATGCCTTCTACTTCCCTGAACGTGCAGATGGGGTGGATGCCCGCCGGAATCCGAAAGTCGGGGAAGGTGCAATACACGAACGTCTCTGGTCGCAGCTCGGGGGCCATCATCTGCTGCAGTCGACCTTGATCCTTTTCACCGCTCATCAGGAGTCCTCCAGAACTGGCGCACCGAATGCGAATCGCGGCGTTGATTATGTGCCGCCAGAGGGCGTTCAGTTTGTGCACATGTGCTCACCTTTGACGGTGATCGGGCTGGTTTAGCGGAATTGACCGAGCGCCAAAGTTCCTAAACTCTGCAGCATTTTTGGTATCACCTGCTACCGTCTGACGCAGCCCGGAACACACACCCGCAGTCCACAGTTCTTGCCGCCGGGCTCCGCACGGCAAGGCGCAGTGAGAAGGAGTGTCCAAATGGCACCGACTTCCGAAGTCCTTGCGGACATGGCCGAGCTTCGCAACCAGTTGAAGTTGAGAGGCCTTCCGTACAGCGAGCTGTTCAAGTTGCAGCCTGTGCATGCATTGTTGGACATCGCATTCGACTGGGCACTCATCTTCAGCGCAGTCGCTGCCGCCGTGTGGCTCCATGTCGGATGGGCACCCTTGTCCGTGCTGGTGATTTCGAACCGGCAGCGCGCTCTAGGCAACATCCTCCACGATGCGGGGCATCGAAACCTTTGGCGCGACAAGAAGCGGAACGACTTGATCGCGCGAACGCTGGTGGCCCCATTTCTGTTTTCGAGTCTCACCCGGTACCGCGAGACGCATTTCCAGCATCACCTTGAGCTGGGGCGAGTGGACGGCGATCCGGACTTGCTTCCCGGGCAAGATGGCTTGCCGTCGCATTGGATGACCAGCTACCTGAGATGTCTGGTTTGTTGGTCAACATGGATGGGCTCTTTGGGCGGTCACTTGTTTGCTGGCAAGGTTGGTCTGCAGAGCAAGCTCTACATCGTGGGCTGGTGGCTCTGTTTCATCGGTGCCATAGCAGGCTTGCTCGGGGTGGAATTTGCGTTTGGCTTCCTGTCGCTGTGGTTGATCGCACGTGCAACTCTGTTTCATTGCATCACCACCTTTCGGGAGATGTGCGATCACTTTGGCTTGCATCCAGGCGGAGTGTTTGGATTCACCCGGGACGTGGTTTGTCATGGCCCGTGGCGCTGGATCTTTCATCCGCGCAACAACGGCTACCACCTCACCCACCACCTGCTGCCTGCTGTTCCTTACTACCGGCTTCCAGAAGCTCACGATCTATTGCTCGGTCTGCCATCGTTCAACGAGCGATCCCACGTTTGCCGTTCCTATTTCACGATGCCGACAGCGGTCACGTCTGCCTGGCAGAGCGAGGCAGTGACGTGATCGACAGAGTATTGAGCAGCGTCCAGCTTGCTGCGCTGTTGGTGTCGGCCAGCTACGGTATTGGCTTCCTGTTCGGATCAGGCGAACTGGCACTGACGCACGGGATCGCTGGCAGCATCTATGGCGTTGCCACCGGATTTGGCATGCTGATCTTGGCGGTGGTGGCTAGGCCACTGTGGACATCTGGCCTTTCGGTGTGGGATCTGTTTGGGCGAGCCTACGGATCACAGCTTCGCGGGTTGGTAGCTATGCTGTCTTTGGTCTGGATGGCGGGCGTGCTTGCTGCCCAGATTCATGGTGGCGTGGCTGTGGCGCGATTGCTGGAAGTCTCCGATCCGTACGGACTGCTCCTGGTCTTGGGTCTGATCTTCTCCGCCTCACGCCTGAACGTTCGCGTTGCTTCAAGCGTCTTCGCCGCCTGTCTGCTTGCAAGCGGGCTGGTTCTGATCTATGCCCTCTTAGTGGCTGGCGGAGTCGGGCTGTACTTGCGCGCCGTGCCGACGTTTCTCGAAGACCTGCACACGTTCAGTCCGACACATTTGGGCACTGTGTCACTGGCTGTTTGCCTGCTGGTCATCACAGGCGCCGATTACCATCAGTTCGTGATGTCCGGTCGAAGTGCCAGAAGCGCTGTTGTAGGCTGCATCGTCGCTGGCGTTGTGCTTTTTGTGATCGGCTTTCTACCCGCCACCGTCGTGGTGGCCATGCAGGCCACGGGGGCACTTGCCGAACTGCCAGACAGCAAGCAGGTCATACCGTGGGCCCTTTCCAAGGCCGCAGGGTCACTTGCAAATGGCATGGGGGCCGGCATGCTGGTGGCGCTGTCTATCGCGGCACTCGGATCTGGCGCTGCCGTTTTGCGGGCGATGGCTTCTGCAACGAGTGCGACACTGCCGGTGAGGTGGGGCAGTCATCGCTGGGTGGCTCCTGGCTTTTCTCTATTGATCGGTGCCATCCTGGCATCGCGAGACCAGGGCATTGTGGAGACCATGGTGTCGGTCAACATCATTTACCTCGCCAGTATCGGCGTTTGCTTTGTTGCGCTATTGGCGAACATCTCGCTGCCACCCCATCACGCCAGAGCTGCCATGCTTGCAGGCTTAGGGGTATCAGTGGGTGTCTACTTGGCCAACTGGACAGGGATGCTGGGGCCGGGGTCGCAGGCAGATGCTGTTTCCCTGTTGGCTGGAGTGGCCGCTTCAGCCGGTGTTGCAGTCGGCTTTGGCCTTGTTGCTGGCCATCGCAGAAATAGTGTTTCGAAGACGTACCAATGAGACCGCAGGCGCTGGCGCTTCCACCTGTTGTTCCGCCGCGTCGCGTGGTACGAGGATGCGGTGAGCAACCTTGACGATCAGCGCTGTGATGTCGTGAGCCAGAGGCGGTTCGAGTTCCCAGTGATGCCAGTACAAGTCCACCATGACGCCGTCGCCGGGGCACAAGTCGATGAGCTTCCCACTCTCCACGAATGGCACGGCTTGCGTGCTCGGTATTAGCCCATATCCGGCACCCATGGCAATACCCTCCAATAAGGCAACTGGCGACGGCAAGTAGTGCTTGGCGTACCTGTCTATCGGAAAACCAAACCGGTCTTTCAGGAAGTCGTCGTGCAGAGAGTCTTTTCGATTGAACAGCACGGCTGGTGCGGCAAGAACAGCAGGAACAGTCAAGCCGTCGGGACACGACTTGCTGGCGAATTCAGGTGTCGCGTAGCAGCGGTATTCCATCGCGCCAAGGCATTCAGCAATGAAACCGTCAGCGGCCTTGGAGTTTGTCGAAATACAACCGATGACTTCACCTCGTGACAGCAGCTGCGAGGTGTGGTCTTGATCATCCGCAACCACTTCTAGGGCAACGAGCTGACTCAAAAAAAGCTCCTTCAAGACTTCTGGAAACCAGGTCGCCAGCGAATCTGCATTGACCGCGATTGACAGCGGAACAGGAGCGTGAAGTTTGGGCCTTGGGACCAGTTGCTGCAAGGCCGAGCCTTCGAGGATGCGCAGCGCCTTGACGTGACGGAGCAGTACCTCGCCCGCAGGGGTAGGGGAGACAGGTCGATCTCGAAGTACCAGGACGGTAGACAAAGATTCTTCCAGTGCTTTGATGCGTTGGGAGACGGCGCCCCTTGTGATGCTCAAAACAGCTGCTGCTCGCTCAAAGCTTTGCTGCTCAATCACCACCGCAAAGGTTTCTAATTGATCGCGATCCAGCATAGACATCTCCCGATGTGCTGGCTGACTGTGTGGTCAGCCTCCCTCCCTCAATTTAGTAGTGCAAACGAGAAAAATGTCGATGGTTTTGGCGTTGCGAACGAGCTTCAATGGTTACAAGCGGTATATGGAGGCTGGCTTCCAAAGCCGTCCTTTTGTGCCCGCTTTCAATTCATAAGCTCGAATGAATCATAGAGCCCTTGATGTTGAGGAATGTCAATGAATTGCCTGACCCTAGCGGTTCAAGTTCGACATGCGCGTACGCGTGATTGCTGTTCAGCATCGAACAAGAATTACACATGGTTGCCATGGGAATCGAATCATTTGAAGTGACGTGGCACCATTGGAAGGACAGCAATTGGAGGCACTTTATGTGGCTGCTTGTAGCTCGCGAACCCCGGCAAGATGCCCCTCGTTGGAGGGGAAGGAAGTGGCTTGCCGCTTTTGATGCCGTCATTTGGCCAATGGTCGGCATTCTGCTGATCCACACGGCACTCGTGCCCTTGGGCATCGTTGGCCCTGTTGCGATTGCGGTGGCGCTTGGAATGTCAGGTGTTCGACTGCATCGCGCTATCTGGGTCAACCACCGCTACTGGTTCACCATCTGGCGATGGGGCCGCGTTGCGCTCATTCTGATCCTGCTGGGGGCCGTTCTGAAGTGGCTCTAACTTGCGCTGGAAGAGGCGAGTGACACAGATGCCGAAAAGCTCAGGGTCGTGCAAACATTCAACGGTGTTGCGCCAGACCTTCCGGCGCCATGGTCGAGGTTGTGCCCAGGGGAAGGCATAGCGGGTGCGGTAGAAACCGGAGGCATCTCGGCCAATCACGATCATGAGCATGTCCGCGCGCTTAGCATCTGCATCGTGGATGACCAGATCGCCGTGACTCCACTGCGTGACATTCGGCTGGTGTAACAGTCCCATTTCGCCGCTCCCGAAACAACGGCACTCAGTGAGCGACAACGGGACGGTTTTCGCTCCAAGCGTCAATGTCTGTGCTTCGCCAGGCCACAGCACGTGAAGTCAGGCGCACAGGACTCGGGAATTTCTGGCAAGCGACCAGTCGGTAGATCGTCGAACGGCCAAGACCCGTGATCTTCATGACTGAGTGCATTCGCAAGAACACGGTTGGAGGCTGGTTTTGTCCGTTTGAAGGCGAGTTGGTGTGTAGGTTTTGCACGGCGCGTTCCCGGTAGCAGCAATGCTCTCAATGTAGGGACATGGCGCGCGTTTCAAGCGCTGGATTTACCTTCGAATCGTGCTGTCTCCCAGTCCGGTAATCATTGGGCCACTGATACAGCGTTGGTGCAAATCTGAAAGATCTTGATCCATAGCCAACCAGCTATGAGCATCGCCTTTTCGGCCATCGGCCTTTCTCCCGATGATGTCCAAGGTTTGGATCAGACGGTCAGTTTGGCCAGTGCAGCAGCAGCGTGGTCAGCCCTGAGGTGTCCATAGTGGCGCTCAATCATTGCGACACTGGTCCCACTCAATTGGGCTACCGTGAGCAGATCAAGGCCACCCGTGACCAGATCAGTAATGACGCTGTGGCGCAGGGTGTATGCAGTGACTCCATCGCGCAGCTCCGCCGCGGCCAAGGCTGCCTTGATCGGCTTCTTCCAGGCGTCTTTGTTCCAAGCTTGGCCATCCTCTCGGCGAAAGATGCAAACATTTGGTGGCTTGTGCTCGCAAAGCTTTGCAAACATGGCCGCCGTGGCGGTAGGCAACTTGATCTTGCGATCCTGTCCGGCTTTGTCTTTGCCGATCGTCAGCACCGACAACCGGGACTCGAAGTTGGCAGCTTTCAAGGACGCCAGAGCGCCAGGGCGCAGAGGTACGGAGGACAACCCAGTTAGAAAGATGGCAAGGTCACTGTGCGCCTTCTCGATCAGCTTGCGGCGCTGTTCAAGATCGATGTAAACGTCACGGCGTCCATCAGCATTTTTGGTAGGGCGTAGCGCGACCCGCCAAGCCATGTCCGTGGTGACATCGCCTGCGTCATGGGCATAGTTCAGGGCTGCGCGCAGGGCCGCAATATCCCGGTTCACACTGGATGCCGCCCGTGGCCGGGTAACCGGTATTTCGCGACTGTCTCGATTCACTTTGACTGGCGTGAGCGCCATCGCTTTGCGCCAATTTTCTATGCGCGTTTTGGTCAGTTTCGAAAGATCAATATCTGCGAGCACTGGATCGTCGTAGACCCATCTTCTGAACCGCATTTCGAGATCGTCAGCGGGTTCGTTCCCCCGAATGGCGCGGACGTGCTTGACGTACCGTTTGCAAGCCATGCTTACCGTCACCGCTTCAGAGGACCCGCCTTTGCCAAGATGCGAAAACCAAGTCTCTGCCGCCTTCTTTGCCTCGTCAAAACGTTGAGAGGGGATCTTGTCATCGAACTCCCCCAAGCTGCGTTTGTCTCGTTTTCCCGTGTCTGCAGAACGGTATCGGGCAACCCAGGTGCCTGTTGAAGTTGAAGTCATCTTGCGGAACCCGAGCATGCAGCCCGACGAGAGCTTGATCCAGTAGGGTTCTGCTCGTGGCTTGAGCTTGCTACGTGAGTCGACCGTATCGATTCTTGCCATGATTTGGTCCTTGGGGTGAGGAAGTAGTGGGCCAAAAGTGGGCCAAACACTATTCAACACCTTGGGATTTCGGGAGACAAGCTTCATAGACAAACGGGGTCCCAGATGGTCCCGCAAAGTCCCGTTTCCCGTCATTCACACGGCAGGGGTCGCAGGTTCGAACCCTGCACCGCCCACCAAAACATCAACCCCCGTTGGCTTCGGCCACCGGGGGTTTTCGTTTTGGGCCACCGTTCAGTGGTGATCGCTGCTGGAACTCGATGAACCGGAGGTGTTGGAACTGCCGCTGATCCTGACTTGAGGCAGCCTCGGCAGCTTCATCTCATCGCCTGAGCCCTCGTCTTCGCTGCTGTACGCCGGCATGTCGGCCGGCTCCATGGCGCCCTGCGGGTTTTCCTCGTCATCCATTGCAGGCAGTGTGGTGTCTGGCGCCATGCCCAAACATTTGCGCACGCCCTTGATGGCCCGTGTGGCGATGCCGGCCACCCCATGAATGCCGTATTCCCACGCCGACAGACCGTACAAGGTCTTGGCTGTCCAGCCGACGATGGCGTTAGCGGCCACGGTGCTCGCGGTGAAGGTGGCGATGGCCATCTGGTCCGGGGTCAGGCCGATGATGTTGAGCGGTTCGCCGACCAGCGTGGTGTTGTGCATGGCCGCCTGTGCCATGGCGTCGGTGCGGTGCTGGTCGTACTCCATCAGCGACATGCCCAGCAAAATCGCCTGGCTGGTGGTCGTGGCCAGCACCGTCATGTAACCCAGCACCCGCGCGACGCTGCGTATCTGCAAGGGTGCACCGTCCAGCCAGGGCTCGGGAGCCGCGCTTTCGCCCACCATTGAAGACATGATCCGCTTGGCCGCCTGGTTGGCTCTGGCGTTGCGTGTTTCCAGGTTGTTGAGCTCCTTTCGGCTCCGCTTGGCCGCGGCCAATATGGTTTTGAGCGATTGGCGCAGCTGCCCATGGGTGGCGAACAAGGTGGCCTCGTAGCTCAGCATGTCGTTCCAGTGCACATCGGTTTCGTGGTGCGTGGCCCGGTACTCTTCGACACGTTTGAGCATGTCTTCGATTTTGTAGATCAGGTCGAACGCATCGGTACACCGCTTGCGCCACAGCTCCACGGTCATGCGGGCTGTTTCCTTCTTGGCCTGCAGCACCGCTGGGTGCCCGCCATCGGAAAGATCCACACCCTGGTACTTCGCGCGCCACACGTTCTGCCATTCGAACATCGAGATCATGGCGATGGAGCCGAGCACGGTGTGGGTCACCATGTCGGATACCCGTGCCAGAGCGCTGCCCATGCCGAGTTTCCAGAACAGGTTGGCCGCACCCGACATGCCGTTGAGCACCGTGAAGGTGTGCACCGGGATTTCGTCGGTGATGAAGGAGCGCGTGCGCGCCGCGCCCACCACCGCGCGCGAGGGGTCGATCTGTCCAACCTTCACCGTGCCATCGTCGTGGCGCTCGGGTACCTTGGCGTTCGAGCGCAGTCGCCGGGGAATGCACGAACTGCCATCAGCATGCTTGCCGCCCTCCCGCTTGATCAGCCCGTCCACGATGGCGTTCATGATCTTGCGGTACTTCTCCTCGTCGGCGGCATTGCCCTCCAGCCAGGCGCGGATGTAGAGGGCGTGCGCGGTCTGGTAGTTGATGTAGGCCGCCTGATCGGGTGAGCCGTAGCTCACACCCGCGCTGCGCCAGGCTCCGCCATAAGGCTCACCAAAGATCACCTGCGTGAACGGAACGCCCAGCATGGTGAACAGCGGGGCGTAAAGAGCGGCCGCAGGCAGACCACAGGCCACCATGGCAGCACCATAGGCATTGCCCGCCACCTTGCCCAGGCCAAAGGTCAGCCAGTACATCACCATGGCGGCGTAGGTGCTGGTGCGAATGCGCCGGTTGCGCAGGTCCTTTTCACGGGCCAGGGTATCCTGCTTCGCCTGTTCGTTGACGATGACCATGTCGGGCACCCGCGTCATCAACTCGGCCTGGGCACTTGCCGACAGCGCGGACATGGCCTCCATCTGCTTCAGCAACTTGGTGACCCAGGCCGCACCCTCGTTGACCATGCCCTGTGAATCGCGCGGTGTGGGCACCATCATGATGTCGATGCGGGGCGACATGGGGCCGGGCGACGTGGATTTGGGTGAGCCGGGTGCGGAATGGCCGAGTGAGCTCGACAAATCGAACCGCGCGCGTTTGCTCAGCGGCGGGCTGCTCTGGGCCAAGGTGGCGGTGGGCAGGGGAGGCAAAGACGGCAGGGGCGGCATCTGCAAGTGCTCTCCCTCCGGGAGGCCGCCAAAAATTTTGCTGAATGCCAGCAAGTCCTCGTCTTGCGCTTGACGCCCTTCGTGGTCCGATCCGTGCTCGTCGTCGTGATCTGAAATCTCCATGGGGGTTCTCCTCAGGCGTGGGTTGCTTTGTCGAGCATGGCGTCCTGGAGGAACCAGTCCGGATCCAGCAGGCCTTTGAGCAGGCCGCTGCGCCAGCTCAGCACCAGATCGGCGAAGCCCTGGATGGACTTGGCCAGTTGTTCGCCTTTGGTGTTGGCGTCGGTGGGCATGCCTACGCTGAACAGGACGCGGTCGTGGCTGGCGTCGTAGCAAAAAAGGCCATTGAGATCGCCCATCCACAGCATTTGCTGAGCCAGCAGGGCTTCGTAAACGGCCTGGCGCGCTTTGGGCTCGGGTGCGCCCACTTCCAGGATGAGCTGAACACCGGCGGGGAACGAGGTCTTCATCATCAGTTCGATGTCCACGCCGTGGATGGTGATGGGCTGGCCCAGACCAAGGGCGGTGCTGTCTTTCAGAGCGAGTGTTTTGCTGGCTTCGGCGCAGAGTTGAGCAAAAAATTTGGGGTCCATGATGATCAATCGTTGAAATGAGGATGGGGAAAGAAGCCGCGAGCGCCGTGCGCGGTGTCTGACAAAGCAGCCTGCGCGGCGCTCTGGTGTCGTTATTTAAAGTTTGGCTTTGCTTAAATAATTGGTTTTGAACGTCACATTGGTTTCCCATAGTGGCGGTTTGCTCTTGTCTATGATGCTGGTGGCAATCAAACGCAATTCATCAGGTTTCACCAATTTCTTCTGAAGGTTGGCAATTTCCGGTGGGATTGGTTTTTTCTCCAATTCGTTCAGCCGCAGCGCCAGTCCGACATCGATACCATCCTGAACTGCTTGTTTGATGGCCTCTTTCACGCTGAGGGGAATCTCATTGTCTTGCCGCATGTCTGCCAGAATCATGGCGTAGGGCAAGCAATATTTTTCATACGCTCGAACCACAGGGCGGGCATTCACGAGCAGGCGCTGGTAATTGTCGTAACGAAGTGCTTTGCTCACGCTTTTGTCGATGGTGATGAAAACCTTTGCGTAAAGATCGGCGGTTGCGCCCCAATGCGCGTGAGTGTTCGGAGACAAGGAATCCGAACCGAAGAGGAAACGCGTTGGATAATCTGAAAGCAAATTGCAGAAGGCCTTGACTTTGGCATCGTCGTCAACAACATCTCCCTGCGATCTGCGCAGAAGTTGCTTGGCAACGGTATCCCAGGAAATATCGAAATACACATGGCTGTGGGCTTTCGAATCCAGGATTTTCTTTAGCCGCTCCAAATGGCCATCGCTGATGCCGGAATATTTGCCCAGTCCCCCAGCGTGCGCCCAGATGATCTTGGTGTTGACGCAGTCCGGGTCGGCCAGAAAGGCCTTGATGGGTTCGAAGTAAGCAGGAGGAGCACCCTCACGCCTGTCGAATGGCATGACATCGACATCGCAGTGCAAGACCACCGGCATGCCGATCACACCGCAGGTTTTCATGAGGCCTTTGAGGCCCTCGGATCGGTCGGTCAGGTTGGCCTGGTGCTGAATGGGCACTTTTCTTTCGACCCACTCCTTGTGAACCGTGATCTCGCCCACCCCGGTAAACACACCGGGATTGTTCGAGAGTTTGCGCAACAGGTCTTCCGAGCAGCGCAGATCCCCCAACACCAAGCCTGTGATCATTGGGTCAAAGCGCTTTTTCTGCTCTTCACTCAATTGTTTGTAGCGTGTGGCGGTGTCCGAGTCGACACCTTGGTTGTAAGCCAAAGGAGCATCCTTTGCGATCTCTTCTTCATAAGTTTTGCGATCGACTTCCCATTTATCGAACCGAACCACTTCGTTGGAGATGTAATAGTTGGCTTGTGGGGTAGGATGGCCGGTGGCGGGGCTGTAATCTTTGTTACCGCCGCACCCGCAAGCCAACACATTGGTCGGAATGGGCGACAAAGTGGTATACATGATTTTCAGGTCATCCATGGCGCTCAGCAAAAGCAGAGGATCTGTGCCTTGCTGAGCGTAATTCGTGGGATGGAAATGCACATCGGCAACCTTGTACCGTTTCTGGGTTTTGGCAACCCCTATGCTCGGTGAAGGTTTTGTGGATGCATGAAACAATACATCGAATTCCATGATGCATCCTTTTAAACTTTGGCACCGATCTGGACACCGCTGAAGTAGCTTTTTTGCCATTCCTGGCTCAAACCTACTGCGCCTTTGATCTCTTCCACAAGTTGATCAAGGGTGGTGGTATTGGCATCCAGGGAAATGGTGAAGATTGCGTGGCCATTGGCGGGTGAAATGCTGAAACGGGAATAGGCGACAGCGAAGGCGTCGTAATTCTGTTTCAGAAGATTTATGAACGCTACTTCCGCATTTTTGGCGGGAGGGGGGCCCATATCGGCATAAACGAAAAACCGATCTCGATCAATGGCCGCGTCGTGCAAGAGTGAACACAAGGTGCCTGAGGCGTCAAACGCGCCGGCTTCGATGATGTGCTTGGGATCCAGGCCAGCTTTGGTCGCAAACGCGGTGGCCAGTTTTTCAAAGTTCGGGTTCATGGTGTGGGATGGAATAGGGGTAACTGGGACCAAGCCTGGGCTTGAACATGCATGACCGGACTGTCTGCACACAGCGTGAGTGCAGGGCCGGCGCCCAACGTGCCGCTCTCTGCGGTTTCAAGCCCAGTGGTCCGACAGTGGTGCAGGTGCCCTGGTGCAAAGACACGATGTACGCGGCCGGGCAGGTGCCTCAGGCTGAGGTCATGTCAGACCTTTCTCTCCTCCCCGGCCCCCCGCTTTCAGACACCGTCGCTGCCTTGGAAAACGAGGATTTGTCTTCGGCCTTGCGGGCTCCCGTGGACTGGGGGAGCGAGTTTCAAACGCAGGCCCGCTCCATACGGCGTTGGCTCACCCGCCGGGTTGGTTCGACCGTGGATGCCGAAGACATGGTGCAGGACACTTTTCTGCAGGCGCACCGGGGCGGCCACCGCTTTCGCGGTGACTCGCGCCCGTCCACCTGGCTCTACGGCATCGCGTTGAATCTGTCGCGGCGTTGGCTGGCCGCGCAGGGTGCCTCTAGGCGTTTGCATGAACCGGAGATTGACGAGGAAATCGGTCTGTCGTCGGAGCCGGGCCAATTGTTGGCCAGTCGGCAGGCACTGGCAGCCCTGGACCGCGCCATGGCTGTGCTGCCAACAACGCAGGCAGAGGTGTTGTGGTTGGTCGCGGTGGAGGGTCTGGGCCGCGATGAAATCGCCCTGCGATTGGCCATCACCCCCGGCGCAGTGCGGTCCCGCTTGTCGCGTGCCCGGGCTCAGTTGCGCACGGTGATGGGCTCGGCTTGACCACCGTTTGCCGATGTGGCGCCGTGTTTTCAACATCGGAGGGGGAGGGCATCTGGAGCCGCTGTGCGTTGAGCACGCAGGTCTGATGGCGCGTCTGCTGGACGATTTCGAGGGCGCGCACTGGACGGCCATTGCGCGCCCCGATCCGGACGATCCTGTGCCGTGGGTGCTCACGCGCCTGAGCAAGACGCCAGCCTGCTATGTGGTTTTCCAGGGCGAGCAGCCCGTGGGATACGCGCAGCTGCGCCTGGAGGAGGACGTGGGGAGCCCGGCGCTGTGGTTGACGCCATCCCTGCGCCAGCGCGGGCATGGGTCGCGGGTCATACGCGGTTTGGCGGGCCTGGCCGAACGCGCTCGGCTCAATGCCCTGGTCACGGGCATACGCCACGGGAACGTGGCCTCGTGCGCCGCTTTTCAGCGCTGTGGCTGGGCCAGGACCGACTGGCGGGTGGGCGCGCCTTTCAGCGACTGCGGGATCTGGGCGCTGGCCGTGAATGGAGCGGCTTCGAGGTCTGCGCTGAATCTGGCTGCTTTGCGGTTCTACAGAGCATCGGCTCCCTTGCTCGGGCTGCACCTGCACGCTGCCGTGCCATGAAGGCGCTCAGCCCGGCTTGGCCGCGGCGGCCGCGCGCAGCTTGTCCTTTTTGCTGGGGCGTTTGCCTTTGACGCCGCCGCCAGCCTCGCTCACCGGTGCCACCTCGGTGGGCTCCAGCCCGGGCACCACTTCCAACGGCAAGCTCAGCCCTTGGCGTTTTTCGATCAGGCGCCAATGCGCCTCGGTGGCCGGGGTGACGAAGCTCACGGCCAGACCGCTGGCACCTGCGCGACCGGTGCGGCCGATGCGGTGCACATAGTCCACGGCAGAGCGGGGCAGGTCGTAGTTCACCACCACCGGCAACTGGCTGATGTCGATGCCGCGCGCGGCCAGGTCGGTGGTCACCACCACGTCCCAGCGCTTTTCCTTGAATTCGTCCAGTGCTTGCTTGCGCGCGCCCTGGCTCAGGCCACCATGGAACGAGGTGGCGTACAGGTCGCCCTGATGCAACTTGGAGGCCACGCGTTCGGCCAGGTACTGCGTGGCCACGAACACCAGCACGCGTTGCCAGCCCTGCGTCTTGATGAGCTGGCGCAGCAACTGCGTGCGGCGTGTGCTGTCGACCAGAAAGGCCTGCTGAAGGATCACCGCTTCGTCGACTTCAACGCCGGGCACGTCGATGCGCTGCGGCTCGCGCAGCAGGGTGCTGGCCAGTTCCTGCACGGCGGGCGGGAAGGTGGCCGAGAAAAAGAGGTTCTGGCGCACGGGGGGCAGCAGCGCCAGCACACGGGCGAGTTCGTCGGCAAAACCGAGGTCGAGCAGGCGGTCGGCTTCGTCGAGCACCAGCAGCTCCACACTGGCAAGTTTCAGGGCGTTGTGCTCGACCAGATCGAGCAGGCGCCCTGGCGTGGCCACCACCACATCGGCACCGCCGCGCAGGGCCAGCATCTGCGGATTGATGGAGACACCGCCAAACACCACGGCTGTCTTGGTCTTGGTGGGCAGGTGTTGCGCCAGGCTGCGCACCACTTCACCGACCTGCGCCGCCAGCTCGCGCGTGGGCACCAGCACCAGCGCGCGTACGCGCCGGGGTGTGTGGCCGGGGCTGACCATGAGGCGCTGCAGCAGCGGCAGCACATAGGCGGCGGTCTTGCCGGATCCGGTCTGGGCGGTGGCGAGCACGTCACCCCCGCTGAGCACGGCAGGAACCGCAGCATGCTGAATGGGGGTGGGGGTGGTGAAGCCGAGTTCGGCCGCGGCTTGGGCGAGGGCGGGCGCGAGGCCCAGAGCGTGGAATGGCATGGCGTTGGAATGGTTCGGCCCAGTGTACCGGTGGTGCGGGTGCAAGCGGGCGGAGCGCGCTACGATCCAGCCCCATGAAAAGCAAGCTCTCCACCGGCGGTCTGGTTTATTCCACCGAAGCAGGTCGCATGTGCCCCACGTGCCGCCAGCCGGTGGCGCAATGCGTGTGCAAGCAGGCCACGGTCGTGCCGGCGGGCGACGGCATGGTGCGCGTGTCGCGCGAGACCAAGGGGCGCGGCGGCAAGGCTGTTACCCTGGTGAAAGGGGTGGCCATGGAAGCGCAGGATCTGGCCGCACTGGGCAAGCAGTTGAAAGCTGCGTGTGGATCGGGCGGCACCGTGAAAGACGGCGTGATCGAGATCCAGGGCGATCACGTCGAGAAGGTGATGGCGGCGCTCCAGGCGCGCGGTCACACCGTCAAACGCGCGGGGGGCTGAGGCCGTTCAGCCCTCGTGGCGTCAGAAGGGCTTGCGTCCGCTGATCAGGCGCAGCAGCACCATGACAACGGCGATCACCAGCAGCACGTGGACGAAGCCGCCCAAGGTGGTGGAGGTGACCAGGCCGAGCAGCCAGAGGACGAGCAGCACGACGGCGATGGTGTAGAGCATGGTGATTCCTTATTTCAATCGAGCAGTGGGACGTTTGCGGATCTGGCTCCACCAGGCGAGCACGCCGATCACCGTGATGGTGACCACAGTCAGCAGCGGCCGGCGGCGCAGCAGGCCCAGGCCCGTGCCCAGTGCCAGCACACTGGTTGTGGATGAGCGCTTCTCACGCGGCTTCATCCACCATCTCGTGAGTGCTCCGAAGGCCAGGCTGGCCAGGGGATGGTTGCCGATGCGCTGGACCCATGGCAGCGCCGAGAGCTGGCCCAGACCGCTGTGCGCAAAGGCTTCGCGACGCTCGTGATCGGTGTCCAGCCACAGCATCATCTGGGCGCGACTGCGCGCAAGGCGCTGCTGGGCAGATTCAGCTGGGTTCATGGCGCGGTGGTTCTGCGCAACATGGCCGCGTCCTGCGCAAGCTGCTCGCGCAGCGTTGCAAAGGCGGGCTCCACCGGGTTGCTGTTGGACACCCAGAGCGCCAGCGCACCCAGCAGGGCTGGAACCAGCGGGACGAACCACAACAACCAGGGCTGCTGCATCGACGCCGCAGGCAACGACGCCCACAGCAACACGGCCACGCCGCCGAGAATGGTTGCCACCATCAGACCCAGAAGGCCGACGATCTGCAGGGTGACGCGCCGTTTGAGTTGCGCACCGCTGATGGCCAATTCTTCCGCCAGCAGGCCGGCATAGCCTGCGGCGTGTTCCGCCAGCAATTGCGGTTGTGACGCCGCGAGGCGGAACACGGGGTGAAGCATGGACGTTGCGCCCGCGATCAGCGGCCGGAGTGGTGGTTGCGGCTGAACAGGGCCACGAGCGCCATCAGACCAGCGCCCACCGCGGCAGCCATGAGCACCGACTTCATGGGTTCGTGCTGGATGTAGGTCGTGGCCGTGTCTTTGGCATGCAGCGATCTTTCGCGCAGCTGGTCTGCACCGTCGCGCACCTTGTCGATGCCACGGTGCAGCAGCACGTCCGAGTCGGAGGCCAGCTGGCGCAGCGCCTGTCCGGTTTCCGAGCGTGCATGCTCCAGTCCGTTGGACATTTCATGCAGGCCTTGGCCGATGCCGCTGCGGGCTGAATGGGCAGCACGTTCCGCGGTTTGCGCCGCGTCGTGAGCCAGGGTGGAGAGCTCGTCTCCCACGTATTTATCAGACTTGATCATGGGCGTCTTTCATAAGGGTGGAACAGTGGACCCGAAGCCGGCGCTGGCCGGCTTGTGGATCACTTCTTGGTGTCGACCTGATTGCCGATCAGGCCACCGATGGCGGCACCTCCCAGGGTGCCCATCGTGCTGCCGCCGGTGAGGACGGCGCCGCCGACCGCACCAGCACCTGCACCAATGGCGGTGTTCTGGTCCTGGCGCGACATGCCGCTGCAGGCTGTGAGGCCGGCGAGCAGTGCGATGGAAGCTGCGATCGTCATCGAGCGCGATGCAATGGATTTCATGGTGGTCTCCTTGATGTTGACCGTAGAAGGGGCAACTGCGGCTTACTTCAGACGCATGTCGTTCTTGACCGACTTCACGCCGGCGACGCCTTGCGTCACGGCCACGGCGCGTTGGATGTCGGCTTGCGAATTCACGAAGCCGCTGAGCTGCACGGCGCCCTTGAAGGTTTCGACGTTGATTTCCGCCGACTTGAGGGACGCGTCATTGAAGATCGCGGCCTTCACCTTGCCGGTGATGGCGGTGTCGTCCAGATACTGGCCGGTGCTGGCCTGCTTGGAGGTGGAGGAGCACCCGGCCAAGGTCAGGACGGAAGCGGCCACGGCGAGCATGACGATGGGGAAGAATTGACGTGTTTTCATGGAGTGTTCCTTGGAGTTGCTGAGACGCGTGGCCCAACATGTTTGCAAGGTCACCGCATGGTGCAGGGCATGAAGCCCTACCGCCAATGAGCAGACTCTAAAAGGAGATTTGCGCACCGTCTGTGCGCTGTCGCACCCTCATGCAAAGGGAGGCGACGCCTCAGCGCAGGACGCTGAGCAGGCGGTCGAGTCCGCCTTCGTTGATGGCCACCATCGCCTGCGCGCGCACCGCGGGCTTGGCGTGGTACGCCACCGAAAGACCGGCCACACCCATCATGGGCAGGTCGTTGGCACCATCGCCCATGGCGATGCACTGGGCGGGCTCGATGCCCAGCAGCGAGGCCACTTCAAGCAGGGTGCGGCGCTTCTCGGCGCCGTCGCAGATGTCGCCCCAGGGCTGGTCGACCATGCGGCCGGTGAGCTGGCCGCAGTTGGGGCCGCTTTCCACTTCCAGCACGTTGGCGCGCGTGAAGTCGATGCCCAGGGTCTGGCGCACGCGCTCGCTAAAGAAGGTGAAGCCGCCCGAGACCAGCAGCACTTTCAGACCCGCGGCCTTGCAGGCGGTGATGAGCTCGGCCGCGCCGGGGTTGATGCGCAGGCGCTCGGTGTAGACCTGCTCCATGTCGGCGATGGTCACGCCGCGCAGCAGCGCCACGCGCTGGCGCAGGCTGTCCTTGTAGTCGGCGATCTCGCCGCGCATCGCGGCTTCGGTGATGGCAGCCACCTCGGCTTTCTTGCCCACGGCATCGGCGATCTCGTCCACGCACTCGATGCTGATGAGGGTGGAGTCCATGTCGAAGGCGATCAGCTTGAAGTCGCTGAGCTTGAGCGGCGGTGTGAAGCCTTGAACGGTGAGGCCGGGAGCGAATTCGGTGGTGGTCATGGGTTGGCGGGGGCTTCGACAGGCTCAGCCCGAACGGATGGGTCGAGTGCCTTCAGGCGGTGACGGGTTGTTGGATGGGTTGGCCGAGCGAACGCAGCACGTCGCGCACCAGCTGCACGCGGTCTTTCACTTCAGGCAAGGAGCGTTCGATGCGCAGCTTCTCGTTGCCGGCGAGCTTGATGTGGCGGTTCTTCTGGATCAGTTCGATGATGCGCATCGAATCGAACGGCGGGTTGGGGCGGAACGTGATCTGGATCACACCGGGCGCTGCGTCCACCTTCACCACACCGTAAGGCGCGCTGAGAACGCGCAGGCGGTGCACGTCCACCAGCGTCTGCGCTTGTGGTGGCAGCTTGCCGAAGCGGTCCACGATCTCTTCCAGCAGACCGTCCACCTGGTCGGTGGTTTGCGCGGTGGCGAGCTTCTTGTAGAACGACAGGCGCAGGTGCACATCGCCACAGTAGTCGCTGGGCAGCAGGGCCGGTGCGTGCAGGTTGATGTCGGTCGTGACCGAGAGCGGCGAGAGCAGGTCGGGCTCACGGCCGGCCTTGAGCGAGCGCACGGCTTCACTGAGCATCTCGTTGTAGAGCTGAAAGCCCACTTCCAGCATGTTGCCGCTCTGGTTCTCGCCCAGTACCTCGCCGGCGCCGCGGATCTCCAGGTCGTGCATGGCCAGATAAAAGCCGCTGCCGAGTTCTTCCATCTGCTGGATGGCGTCCAGCCGCTGCGCGGCCTGCTTGGTCAGGCCCTCGATGTCAGGGACCATGAGGTAGGCGTAGGCCTGGTGGTGGCTGCGGCCCACGCGCCCGCGCAGCTGGTGCAGCTGGGCCAGGCCGAACTTGTCGGCGCGCGCCATCACGATGGTGTTGGCGGTGGGTACGTCGATGCCGGTCTCGATGATGGTGGAGCACAGCAGCACATTGAAGCGCTGCGCCACGAAGTCGCGCATCACGCGCTCCAGCTCGCGCTCGGGCATCTGGCCGTGGGCAATCGCAATGCGCGCCTCGGGCAACAGCTCTTCGAGTTTTTGCCGGCGGTTCTCGATCGTGTCGACCTCGTTGTGCAGGAAGTACACCTGCCCGCCGCGCTTGAGCTCGCGCAACACGGCCTCGCGGATCACGCCGTTGCCCTCGTTGCGCACGAAAGTCTTGATGGCCAGGCGGCGCTGCGGTGCGGTGGCGATCACGCTCAGATCACGCAGGCCTTCGAGCGCCATGCCCAGCGTGCGCGGGATCGGTGTGGCGGTGAGCGTGAGCACATCGACCTCGGCGCGCAGCGCCTTCATCTGCTCCTTGTGGCGCACGCCGAAGCGGTGCTCCTCGTCGATGATGAGCAGGCCGAGGTCTTTGAACTTCACGCTTTCGCTGAGCAGCTTGTGCGTGCCGACCACGATGTCCACCGAGCCGTCGGCCAGGCCCTTGGCGGCGGCGGTGATTTCTTTCGCCGAACGAAAGCGGCTCATCTCGGCGATCTTCACCGGCCACTTGGCAAAGCGGTCCACCAGCGTCTGGTGGTGCTGTTCTGCCAGCAGGGTGGTGGGCGCGAGCAGGGCCACCTGGCGCCCGCCGGTCACGGCCACGAAGGCGGCTCGCAGCGCCACCTCGGTCTTGCCGAAGCCCACATCGCCACACACCAGCCGGTCCATCGGGCGCGGGCTGATCATGTCCTGGATGACGGCGTGGATGGCCGCGCGCTGGTCGGCGGTTTCCTCGAAACCGAAGTCGTTGGCGAACACCTCGTAGTCCTGAGCCGAGTAGCGGAAGGCGTGGCCCTGGCGCGCAGCGCGGCGGGCATAGATGTTGAGCAGTTCGGCTGCGGCGTCGCGCACCTGCTCGGCCGCCTTGCGCTTGGCCTTTTCCCACTGGCCGCTGCCCAGGCGGTGCAACGGCGCCTCGTCGGCACCCACGCCGGTGTAGCGGCCAATCAACTGCAGTTGACTCACCGGCACATAGAGCACGGCCTTGTCGGCGTATTCCAGGTGCAGGAACTCCATCAACGCTGGCGTGCCATCGGCGTTCTTCTCGCCCATGTCCAGGTTGATCAGGCCGCGGTAGCGCCCGATGCCGTGGGCGATGTGCACCACCGGGTCGCCCAGGTTGAGCTCCGAGAGGTCCTTGATCAGCGCGTCGACATCGCTGACCTGCTCTTGCTTCTTGCGCCGACGCGTGGTGGGGCTCGCTGCGAACAGCTCGGTCTCGGTGACGAAGTCGATGCCGTCTTCGAGCCACGAAAAACCGGTGGACAGCGCAGCCGTGGCAATGCCGAGCTTCTCGCTGCTGGTCTGGAACTCCAGCAAGGAGTCGAAGGCCGGCGGATTGACGCCGCTGGCGCGCAGGAAGTCGAGCAGACTCTCGCGCCGACCGTCGCTCTCGGCCAGCAGCAGCACGCGCTGCGCGGTGTTGCGGATGTGGCCCTGCAGGCGCGAGAGCGGGTCTTCGGCGCCGCGCACCACCGAGAGGTCTGGCAATCCGTTGAATTGCACAAACGCCGTTCGGGCTGAGCCTGTCGAAGCCTCGCCGAGCCCTTCGACAAGCTCTGGGCGAACGGATTTGATGGCGAGCTGCGCGTGCTCGTTGGCCCGCGCATAGAACTGCTCCACGCCCAGGAACAGCGACTCGGGTGGCAACACCGGGCGCTCCGGGTCGCCGTGCACCAGGCGGTAGCGGTCTTTCGTGTCCTGCCAGAAGCGCTGGAAGGCCGGCTCCAGGTCGCCGTGCAGCACCACGGTGGCGTCCGCACCGAGGTAGTCGAACACGGTGGCGGTGTCGTCGAAGAACAGCGGCAGGTAGTACTCGATACCGGCGGTGGCCACGCCGTTGCCCATGTCTTTGTAGATGCGGCTCTTGGTAGGGTCGCCGTCGAGCAGCTCGCGCCAGCGGCTGCGGAATTTCGCGCGCGCGCCGTCGTCCATGGGGAATTCGCGCCCGGGCAGCAGCCGCACCTCGGGCACCGGGTACAGGCTGCGCTGGCTGTCGGGGTCGAAGGTGCGGATGCTGTCGATCTCGTCGTCGAACAGGTCCACGCGGTAGGGCACGGGGCTGCCCATGGGGAAGAGGTCGATCAGGCCGCCGCGCACCGCGTACTCGCCCGGGCTCACCACTTGCGTCACATGCTGGTAGCCCGCCAGTGTGAGCTGGCTCTTCAGGCGGGCTTCATCCAGTTTCTGCTTGACCTTGAACTGGAACGTGTAGCCGGCCAGAAACGCCGGCGGCGCCACGCGGTACAGCGCGGTGGTAGCGGGCACCAGCACCACGTCGGCGCCGGTCTCCTTGTCGCGCTGCGAGATGCGCCAGAGGGTGGCCAGCCGTTCGCTGATCAGGTCCTGGTGTGGCGAGAAAGTGTCGTAGGGCAGGGTCTCCCAGTCGGGGAACAGGGCGCATCGCAGCTCGGGCGCGAAGAACGACATCTCGTCGATGAGCCGCTGCGCGTCGTTGGCGTCCGACGTGATGATGGCCGTGAGCCGACCCGCGGCCTTGTCGCGCGCGGCCAGCTTCGCCAGCAACAGCGCGTCGGCCGAGCCACCTGGGTGGGGCAGGGTGAAGCGTTTGCCGGGGGTGAGTTTGGGCAGGTCCATGAAGGGCAGTGGTCGGCGCGCGGTGCGTTGCGGTTGGCAGGCAGGCGATCCGGGCGTGCGCCCGGAGCGTCCATGACGAACACCCCCGGCTCGGCAGAGCAGGGGGTGTGTGAGCCGTGATTTTAGAATGCAGCCACCCATGCCCGATGCCGCCCACGAATTGACCCCCCACACTTCTACCGAGGCCGGCATCCGTTGCCATGCCTTGCTGCCGTGCGCCGGCACCGGCTCGCGGGCCGGTACCGAGGTTCCCAAGCAGTACCAGCCCATCCTCGGTTTGCCGATGGTGTTGCACACCCTGGTGGCCTTGCGGGCTGTGCTCCGCCTGGATCGCCTCGTGGTGGTGGTGGCCCCGGGCGATGATTTCTGGGCCCTGGGTTACCCCGGTGTGACGGCACTGCGCTGCGGCGGCGGCACGCGCGCGCAGAGCGTGTTCAACGGTTTGCAGGCCTTGCTGGACCAAGGCACGGATCCGGCCGACTGGGTGCTGGTGCACGATGCGGCGCGCTGCCTGATCACCGCGACCATGGTCAACGCACTGATCGATGCGTGCCAGCACGACCCGGTGGGTGGCTTGCTCGCGATTCCCTTGCCCGACACGCTCAAGGCCGAGGCCCATGGGCGCGTGACGACCACGGTGGACCGCGCGGGCAAGTGGCTCGCGCAAACGCCGCAGATGTTTCGCCTGGGGGCGCTGCATGCCGCGCTGGCCGCCACCGCCTCGCAGGGTTTTGCGGGTGTGACCGACGAAGCCAGCGCCATGGAGATGGCCGGACACCGGCCGTTGCTGGTGCCGGGCAGCACCCGCAATTTCAAGATCACCTACCCCGATGACTTCGCGCTGGCCGAAGCCGTCTTCAGGAGCCGCGCATGAACACCCCGATCCCGGTCCCGACGTGGCGCATCGGCGAGGGCTGGGACGTGCATGCGCTCGTGCCGGGCCGCAAACTCATCATCGGTGGCGTGCACATCCCGCACAGTCAGGGTCTGCTGGGCCATTCCGATGCCGACGTGCTGCTGCACGCCATCACCGACGCCTTGCTGGGGGCCGCGGCACTCGGCGACATCGGTCGCCATTTTCCAGACACCGATGAGCGTTTCAAGGGAGCGGATTCGAGCGTGCTGCTGAACGAGGCCGCGCGCCGCGTTCGTGAGGCGGGCTTCGAGATCGGCAACGTCGACAGCACCGTGATCGCGCAGGCGCCCAAGCTGGCGCCGCACATCCCGGGCATGGTGGAGGGCATCGCCCGCACGCTGGGCGTGACGGTCGCTCAGGTCAATGTGAAGGCCAAGACCGCCGAGAAGATCGGCCCGGTGGGGCAGGGCCTCTGCATCGAAGCGCGGGCCGTGGCCATGCTCTTCGTGCGGGCCTGATACGGACTCGCAATCAAAGCGATAACGGCGTTGCTTCGCCTTGCCGTGCTACAGCACTGTCTGCGGCTTCGCGCCTTGTTCTCACTTTGATTGCAGATCCGTATGAGCCCCGGGCGGGATCAGGCGGGAGCGCGCTGCAGCTTCAAGTGGGCCGAGAGGCCGCCCGTGCTGCTGTTGGCCAGCGCAAAGCGCCCACCCATGCGAGCGATGGCACGGTCGACAATGGCCAGGCCCAGGCCGGTGCCGGTGGCCGAGGTCCGTGAGACATCGCCCCGGAAGAACGGCTGAGTCAGTTGCTCCAGGATCTCGGGGTCAACGCCTTGTCCATGGTCGCGCAGCTTGATCAGCACCCAATCGTCCTTGGGTTTTGCAGCAATGTCCACGCGCGCCACCCCGGTGCGGGGGTCACGGCCGTAGCGGCAGGCGTTCTCCAGCAGGTTGGCAAACACGCGCTGCAGCTCCACCGCATCTCCCATCACGATGGTGTCGGGCGGGATGCTGGTGGTGAACACGTTGCGTTCGTCGTCGCCCAGCGCAAACACCGCCGCATCGACCACCTGGTTAAGGCTCACCCGGTCGGGCTTGATGTGGTCAGGTCGCGCGTAGTCGAGGAACTTGTCGATGATCGAATTGACCTGCTCGATGTCTGCCGCCATGTGCTCCCGGGCGATGGGGTCGGCCACGCTCATCTCGGTTTCCAGCCTCAGCCGTGACAGCGGTGTGCGCAGGTCGTGCGAGATGCCGGCGAGCATGAGCGCGCGGTCCTGCTCGATCTTGGACAGACGTTGCGCCATGCGGTTGAAACCGATGTTGACCTCGCGGATTTCGCTGGTGGCCACGGTTTCGTTGAGCTGGCTGGCGTTGAAGTCACCCTCCCGCACGCGGCTGGCCGCGAACGACAACTTCTTCAGCGGCCGGTTGATCAAACGGGCGATGAGTGCCGCACCGGTGAGCGAGAGCAGGGCGGCCGTGCCCAGCCAGATCAACCAGGTGGTGCCCGCCACAGGGCCGATGCGCGACGGATCGGTGAGCAGCCAGTAGGGGTCGCCGTCAATGTTGAAACCAATCCAGAGACCCGGTGTTCCGTTGACTTCACGCGCCACCAGGGTGCCGGGCCCCAGGCGACCGCTCAGGCGCTCGGCCACGTTGCGGCTGAGCACATCGGTGTCGTAGAGGCGGAAGGTGTCGTTGGGCTCGCGCGGCGCGATGCGCAGGCCTTCTTCGTCCGCCAGGGTCTTGATCAGCGAGACCCGTGCAATCGAATCCGAGTGCACCAGGGCCGCACGGCTCAGGTTGACCAACGAGGCCAGCTGGTTGGCGCTTTGCAGCGCCCGGGGTTCGTATTCGAGCGCGCGGAAGGTCTGCAGCCAGGCCACGATGCAACCCACCAGCAGCAAGGCCAGAAAGAAGAAGGTGCGCCAGAACAGACTGAAGCCGCGGCTGGGCCTCAGTTCCAGCGGAGCAGGTGCGGTCTCCAGTGAAGTGGGATGGGTCTCAAAAGGAACCCGCGACTCTTCCGACATCAGGCGTTGCCGTCCGGCACGAAGACATAGCCCACGCCCCACACCGTCTGCAGGTAACGCGGCGAAGCAGCGTCTTCCTCAATGAGCTTGCGCAGGCGGGAGACCTGCACGTCCAGGCTGCGGTCAAACGGCTCGAACTCGCGTCCGCGGGCCAGTTGTGCCAGCTTCTCGCGAGACAGTGGCTGTCGCGGGTGGCGCACCAGCGCCTTGAGCATGGCGAACTCGCCGGTGGTCAGGGGAAGGTCGGAGCCTTCCTTGCGCAGCGTGCGCAGGCTCAGATCGAACTCGAAGGGGCCGAAGTTCACGACTTCCTGATCCTGCGAAGGTGCACCGGGCACTTCGGTGGGGGGGCGGCGTCGCAACACGGCGTGGATGCGGGCCAGCAGTTCACGCGGATTGAACGGTTTGCCCAGGTAGTCGTCGGCGCCGACTTCGAGGCCGACGATGCGGTCGACGTCTTCGCTCTTGGCGGTGAGCATGATGATCGGCGTGCGGTCGCCGTTGGCGCGCAGGCGGCGGCAGATGGACAGGCCGTCTTCGCCCGGCATCATGAGATCGAGCACGATCAGATCCACCGAATCGCGCTGCAGAACCCGGTTGAGCGACTTGCCGTCTTCGGCCAGCATGACCTCAAATCCCTCCTGCATGAGATAGCGGCGCAGCAGGTCGCGGATACGGACGTCGTCGTCGACCACGAGGATCTTGTTGGGGCGTGCGTTGTTTTGTGGCATGTAGGCAACTTCCTGAATATGTAACAAACGCGATTGTGGCAGCGCCAAGTGCTTGTCAGCACTGGATTTTTATTTTCCTGACATGCTGTTACAGATGTTGCCCGCGCGCTCGAACCGTTCACGGCGCACACATCACACAATGACCAGATTGACGATACTTGAGCGGACCATGAAAACGTATTTGCCTTTGGGCTTGATCATGTTGACACTGGGTTCGGCGCATGCTGCGCCAGGTGATCAGCGCGTGCATCCGATGCCCACCAACGCATCGGTGATGGTCATGCCCATTTCGGTGGATGAAGGAGGGGAATCCCGCAACGTTCTTCGTCTGCGCGATGTGCTTCGGCAACCCTTTGACGACATGGAGGACAACGCCAAGCCTTACCGCTTGTCCGTTGAAGAGCGCCTGCGACTGCGCGAACAGCTTCGCGGCCAGTCGCCGCATGAGAACCGATTCAAACCATGACCTTGTCAGCCCAACGTTCCGTTCAACTTCCCCGTTTCCGCACTCTTCTTTTCTCATCTCTCATCGCCATCGGCTCCCTGGCACACGCCCAGGGCGTTCAGCCCCCACCTCTCAACGTCGTCAACCTCTCGGCCAGCGGCTTCCTCGAAGCACCGCAAGACTGGCTGAGCATGAGCCTGAGCACCACGCGCGAAGGACCGGATGCGGTCACGGTGCAGAATCAACTCAAGGCGGCGCTCGAATCCGCTCTGGCGGTCGCCCGTGCCAGTGCCCAGCCCCAGCATCTTGAGGTGCGCACCGGTCAGTTCAGTCTGTACCCGCGCTACACCGACAAGGGCAAGATCAGTGGCTGGCAGGGCAGCACCGAGCTGGTGCTTGAAGGACGCGACTTCGCCCGCATCAGCACCACCGCCGGCAAGATCCAGACGCTCACCATGAGCAACATGGGCTTCTCACTCTCACGCGAAGCTCGACTGAAACTGGAATCCGACGTGCAGGCGATGGCCATCGAGCGTTTCAAGTCGAAGGCGGGCGAAGTGGCCAAGGGCTTCGGCTTCGCCGGCTACAGCTTGCGTGAAGTGGCGGTGAGCTCGGCCGATCAGGAAGGTCGCCCATTCCAGCCACGCGCCATGGCCATGGAAGCCAAAGCCGCCATGTCGGATGCTGCCGTGCCGGTGGAGCCCGGAAAATCAACCGTCAATGTGACCGTGTCTGGTTCTGTGCAGCTGCGCTGATCGAACGCGCACGGCACCCGGCAAAAGGCCCGCAACGAGCGGGCCTTTTGTTTTTTGGACAGCGTTATTGCGCAGTCCAGCCGCCGTCCATGTTCCAGGCCACACCGCGCACGTTGTTGCCGGCAGGTGAACAGAAAAACACGGCCAACTCGCCCAGTTCTTCCGGCGTGGTGAACTGCATTGATGGCTCCTTTTCGCCCAGCAACTGTTTTTTTGCTTCTTCGTTGGAGATGCCCAGCGCGGCGGCCTTGGCGTCCACCTGTTTCTGCACCAGAGGCGTGAGCACCCAGCCTGGGCAGATGGCGTTGCAGGTCACGCCCGACGTGGCGTTCTCCAGCGCAGTGACCTTGGTCAGGCCGACGATGCCGTGTTTGGCCGCCACGTAGGCCGACTTCTCCGCCGAGCCGACCAGCCCATGCACCGAAGCCACGTTGATGATGCGGCCCCAGTTGGCCTTCTGCATCGCCGGCAGGGCCAGCCGGCTGGCGTGGAAGGCGCTGGTGAGGTTGATGGCGATGATCGCGTCCCAGCGCTCGACCGGGAAGTCTTCAATGCGTGCCACGTGCTGGATGCCTGCGTTGTTCACCAGGATGTCGACCTGCCCGAAGGTCTCGGCGGCAAAGGCCATCATGGCTTCAATCTCGGCCGCCTTGCTCATGTCCGCGCCGTGGTAGGCCACCTTCGCGCCCAGCGCTGCGATCTCGGCCTTGGGGCCTTCGGCATCACCGAACCCGTTGAGCACGATGTTGGCACCCTGGCGCGCCAGGGCCTTGGCGATGCCCAGGCCGATGCCGCTGGTGGAGCCGGTGACGAGGGCGGTTTTGTTGGCAAGCATGTGAAATCCCCACTTCCATTACGATTGATTGAACGGTGTCCGGTTCATTATCACGGACACATCTCGCCTCCCCATCTCCTCGCACCATGCAAGCACCCCAACTCCAACATCTCACCGTGGGCGGCGCTGCCGCTGCGACGGGTGCACCCCGCCGCCTGGCTTACTGGGATTGGTCTTGCCAGGCCGCTGATCACCTCGGTGTCGTGGTTTGCGTGCACGGCCTGTCGCGCCAGGGCCTGGACTTCGACACGCTGGCTCAGACGTTGCGCCAGCGCACACGGGTCATTGCGCTGGACGTGGCCGGTCGTGGCCACAGCGACCGGCTGGCCGATCCCATGGGGTACCAGATTCCCACCTACGCAGCCGACGCGGCGGCGCTGGTCACGCACCTGCGCGCCGACGCGCCCGACCTTCAGATCGACTGGGTGGGCACCAGCATGGGCGGCCTCATCGGCATGGCGATGGCAGCCCAGCCGCAGATGGCGCTGCGCCGCCTGGTGCTCAACGATGTGGGGCCGGTGATCCAATGGGAGGCGCTGCTGCGCATCGGCACCTACCTCGGACTCAACCCGTCGTTCGACAGCGAACAGGCCGCAGTGGCGTACCTGGCCTCCATCTCGGCCGGCTTCGGTCCCCACACGCCCGAGCAGTGGCAGGCGCTTTCGCGTCCGCTGCTGCGCGAGCGAGAGGGACGCTGGTGGTTGCACTACGACCCTGCGATTGCGGTGCCGTTCAAGGACATGACGGCCACTGCCGATGAGGCGCGGGCGCAGCAGATCGTGCAGGCGGGTGAGGCCGCCCTCTGGGGGTTGTACGACGCGATCCAGGCGCCCACGTTGCTGCTTCGTGGCGCGCAGTCCGACCTGCTCACGCCCGAGACGGCGTGGCAGATGACGCAGCGTGGGCCCAAGGCCACGTTGGTCACCTTCGGCGGCGTGGGTCACGCGCCCACGCTGGTGGCCGACGACCAAGTGGCCGTGGTGCGGGATTTCCTGTGGTCGAGTTGATGGGGAAACCGGCATGAAGCGCTCTCCATCCCCAGGACACGCCGAAACGGCCGAGGCGTCTTCCGCCGTGCCGTCGGCGATCGTGGCGGCCACTGCCGAGAGCCTGCCGCAACAGGCGCAGGCCTTGCAGCGCGCGCGGGCCTTTGCCGAACCGCTGCTGTCCCACGAGGAGCTCGACACCGGCGAGAACACCCTCGCGCACGCCGATGCCGTGGCCAATGTGCTGTCCGACATCGGTGGCTCCGAAGCCATGCAGGCCGCAGCCTATCTGGTCTATGCCTGCCAGTACCTGAACCGCCCTCAGGAAGTGATCACCAAGGCGTTCGGCGAAAACTTTGCTGCGCTTGCCCTGGAAACCACCAAGCTTGTGCAACTGCAGCGCCAGGCGCGCATCAAGACCGCCGAGGTGCAGGCCAAGAAGGAAGAAGAACGTCTGGCGGCGCTGGACCCCACAGTGGCTGCCCCGAACAAGGGGCCTGTGTCGGAACTGGCGGCCAGCCAGACCGAAAACGTGCGCAAGATGTTGCTGGCGTTCTCGCGCGACCTGCGCGTGGTCATGCTGCGACTGGCTTCCCGCCTGCAGACGTTGCGCTACTTCGCCGCCAGCAAGGGCGATCCGGGGCAGGCCCTCGCTAGCGAGTCGCTGCAAGTGTTCGCGCCCCTGGCAAACCGCTTGGGCATCTGGCAGATCAAGTGGGAAATGGAAGACCTGGCGTTCCGTTTCCTGGAGCCGCAGACCTACAAGGAAGTGGCCCGACTGCTCGATGAAAAGCGCGCAGAGCGCGAAGCCCATGTGGAGCAGGTGCGCCGGCAACTCGAAGACGATCTGCAACAACAAGGCGTGTCGACCTCCGTTCAGGGCCGACCCAAGCACATCTACAGCATCGTCAAAAAGATGCGCGGCAAGTCGCTGGACTTTGATCAGGTGTTCGACATCCGCGCGCTGCGCGTGATCGTGCCGCAGGTGGGCGACTGCTATGCCGTGCTGGCGCATGTGCACGCCCAATTCGTGCCGGTGGCTGACGAGTTCGACGACTACATCGCCAAGCCCAAACCCAACGGCTACCAGTCGCTGCACACCGTCGTGCGCGACGCTCAGGGCAGGGCGTTCGAGATCCAGATTCGCACACAGGCGATGCACGACCACGCCGAGCACGGTGTGGCCGCGCACTGGGCCTACAAGGAAGCCGGGTCCAAGGGATATGCGGGTGTGTCGGCCAGTTCCGACTACGACGCCAAGATCGCCGTGCTGCGCCAGCTGCTGGCCTGGGAGCGGGACCTCAGTGGGACGGCCCAGGGCCTGTTCGATGACCGCATCTACGTGCTCACGCCGGACGCGGCCATCGTCGAATTGCCGCAGGGCGCCACCGCGGTCGACTTCGCCTACACGGTGCACACCGACCTCGGCCATCGCTGCCGCGGCGCGCGTGTGGACGGGGCCATGGTCACGCTCAACACACCGCTGCAGAATGGTCAGACTGTGGAGATCACGGCCGCCAAGGAGGGCGGGCCTTCGCGTGACTGGCTCAATGGTGAGTTGGGCTATCTGGTCAGCCACCGCGCCAAGAGCAAGGTGCGAGCCTGGTTCAACGCGCAAGCCATGGAAGAGACCGTGGCGCGCGGACGCGAAGCGGTGGAAAAACTGCTGCAGCGTGAAGGCAAGACTGCGCTGAAGCTGGACGATCTCGCCATCGCAATGGGCCTGGCGTCGGCGCAGGAACTGTTTGAACAGGTGGGCAAGGACGAGTTGTCGCTGCGCGCCATCGAACAGCATTTGCGTCCGCCCGAAGTGGCCGCACCCGACGAAATGCCCGTGTGGCTCAAGAAGCCGCGCAAGAACTCCGGTGCATCAGCCGGTGGCGTGCTGGTCGTGGGCGTGGACTCGCTCATGACGCAACTGGCCAAATGCTGCAAACCTGCGCCGCCCGACGAGATCGGCGGGTTCGTCACCCGCGGCAAGGGTGTGAGCATCCACCGCGTCGACTGCACCGATTTCGCGCACCTGCAACGCAAGACTCCGGACCGCGTGATCGAGGTGCAGTGGAGTGGCCAGACCGGTGCCGGTCGGGACGGACAGGCCGCGGTGTACCCGGTGGATGTGGGAATCGAGGCGCAGGATCGGCAGGGCTTGCTGCGTGACATCTCGGACGTGTTTGCCCGGGAGAAGATGAACGTCATCGGCGTGCAGACCCAGTCGGTGCGAGGCGTGGCCTGGATGACTTTCACCATCGAAGTGGCCGATGCGCGGCAGGTCGCCAGGGCCATGGCGGTGGTGGGCGATGTGCCCGGCGTGCGCGTGGTTCGCCGGCGCTGAAAGCGCTCTTGAAGTGCTGCTATACTTCGCAGCTTCGAATCGTTTGTAGGCGCGTAGCTCAGCTGGTTAGAGCACCACCTTGACATGGTGGGGGTCGTTGGTTCGAGTCCAATCGCGCCTACCAAATTATTCCGGATGCAGAGCATCCAGCAACCAAGCCCGACCCTGAGTCGGGCTTTTTTGTGGCCTGCTCGGATTGTTCTCCTGAAAAGCGCGGAGATCGTTAGCATGCACAGGGAAAACCCATGCTGCGGGGGCGTTCAAGCGTTTCTAGAATGACCTGTGAACCCCCGGTCGTATCCGGTGGTTCGTTCCCTTCTTTCCAGAAAGATCCATCAGTGCAAAAAAACAAGGCCGAGAGTGGCAGCCAGCCCGCTGTGCGCGTCATCAAGAAGTACCCGAACCGGCGTCTGTACGACACCGATACTTCGTCGTACATCACGCTGGCCGAGGTCAAGACGCTTGTGATGGACAACGAGCCCTTCGTGGTTCGCGATGCCAAGACCAACGACGACCTCACGCGCAGCATCCTGCTGCAGATCATTCTGGAAGAGGAAACCGCCGGCGTGCCCATCTTCACCGAGCAGGTGCTGGCCAACATCATTCGCTTCTACGGACACGCCATGCAGGACTTCATGGGCGCCTACCTGGAGAAGAACGTGCAGATCTTCATGGACCTGCAGCACAAGATGACCGAGCAGTCCAGCGGTGTGAATCCCGAGGCCTGGAAGCAGTTCATGAACGTGCAATCGCCCATGATGCAGGGCATGATGGGCACCTACCTGGAGCAGTCGCGCAGCGCGTTCACCCAGATGCAGGAACAGATGCAGAAGAACAGCGAGCAGATGCTGGCCGCCCTGGGGCTCAAACGCTGAGGCGTGGCCCTCACTCCGCCGCTGGGCTGATCCGGCTTGGAGCGGATCGGCGCCGGATCATCCGCTCCTCTGCGGCGTTGCAGCAGGTCTGAGACAATCGGGGCATGTCTGAAACGCTTGTCCCGGTCGCCAACGCGGCCCCCAAAGTCGGTTTTGTCAGCCTGGGTTGCCCCAAGGCGCTCACCGACTCCGAACTCATCCTCACGCAACTCAGCGCCGAGGGCTACCAAACTTCCAAGACCTTCGCCGGTGCCGATCTGGTGATCGTCAACACCTGCGGCTTCATCGACGACGCCGTGCGCGAAAGCCTGGACACCATAGGTGAAGCCCTGGCCGAGAACGGCAAGGTCATCGTGACCGGTTGCTTGGGCGCGCGCGAAGGCGAGGGCGGGGGCAACCTTGTGCGCCAGATGCACCCCAGCGTGCTCGCCGTGACCGGACCGCACGCCACGCACGAGGTGATGACCGCGGTGCACCAGCATCTGCCCAAACCGCACGACCCGTTTGTGGATCTCGTGCCGCCGCAGGGCATCAAGCTCACGCCGCGCCACTACGCCTACCTGAAGATCAGTGAAGGCTGCAACCACCGCTGCACCTTTTGCATCATCCCCTCCATGCGCGGTGATCTGGTGAGTCGCCCGATCGGGGACGTGCTGACAGAAGCGCGAAAGTTGTTCGAGGCGGGCGTCAAGGAGCTGCTGGTGGTCAGCCAGGACACCTCGGCGTATGGCGTGGATGTGAAGTACCGTACCGGCTTCTGGGACGGCAAACCGGTCAAGACGCGCATGTTCGACCTGGTGCGCTCACTGGGTGAGTTGGCCAAAGGCTATGGTGCCTGGGTTCGCTTGCACTATGTGTACCCCTACCCCCACGTGGACGAGATCATCCCGCTCATGGCCGAAGGTTTGTGCTTGCCGTACCTCGACGTGCCGCTGCAGCACAGCCACCCCGATGTGTTGCGTCGCATGAAACGGCCGGCCAGTGGTGAAAGGAACCTTGAGCGCATCGCGCGCTGGCGCGAGCTGTGCCCCGAGATCGTTGTGCGCAGCACCTTCATTGCTGGTTTTCCCGGCGAGACGGAGGCTGAGTTCGATCACTTGCTGGACTTCCTGCGCGAAGCGCGCATTGACCGAGCGGGCTGCTTTGCCTACTCACCCGTTCCGGGCGCCACGGCCAACGCATTGCCCGATGCTGTGCCCGATGCCTTGCGTGAAGAGCGCCGAGCGCGCTTCATGGCGGTGGCCGAAGCCGTGTCGGCCGACAAGCTGCAACAACGCGTTGGCGCGACCATGCAGGTGCTGGTGGATTCGGCGCCCGGCATGGGCAAGAAGGGCGGCATTGGCCGCAGTTACGCGGACGCGCCAGAGATCGACGGATTGGTGCGTTTACTGCCGCCCGAGAAGATCAGCAAGACTTTAAAGGTGGGTGAATTCACCAAGGCGCGGGTCGTCGCAGCGCAGGGACACGACCTGTTGGCGGTCCCGATTTGATGGCGGAGGCCCGCCTCTTGGTGACCCCAGGCAGCGCGGCAACTGTTCAGCAACGCATGCTCCGAATTTCGGAGCATGTGATCAACGCGTCAGCAGGCGGTTGTCCGCTTGCTTGCGTTGAGACAAAAGAAAAGGGCTTGCAAACATCACGTTTGCAAGCCCTTATGATTGGTGCCCAGGAGAGGACTCGAACCTCCACGCCTCTCAGCGCTAGTACCTGAAACTAGTGCGTCTACCAATTCCGCCACCTGGGCATTTCAGGAAAAACGAAATTATAGCAGAGAAAAAGTGAACGAAAAAAACAGCCTGTTGGCCGAATATGAAGGTGTCGTCTCTGGTCATCGGGATGGCCATGGTTTTGTGATCCGCGACGATGGTCAGGCCGATATTTACCTGCCTTCCAACGAGATGCGGGCGGTCCTGCACAAGGACCGGGTCAAGGCTCGCATCGTGCGTCTGGACCGCAAGGGTCGCCCCGAAGGACGCGTGACGGAAATCGTCGAACGCTCCGATTCCCCCATCATCGGCCGCCTGCTCCAGGAGAGCGGTGTGTGGTTGGTGGCGCCCGAAGACAAGCGCTATGGGCAGGACGTGTTGATCCCCAAGGGGGCCACCGGTTCGGCAAAGCCGGGCCAGGTGGTGGTGGTGCAACTCACTGAGCCACCTGCGCTGTACGGGCAGCCGGTGGGTCGCGTGAAGGAAGTGCTGGGCGAGATCGACGACCCCGGCATGGAGATCGAGATTGCAGTGCGCAAATACGGTGTGCCTCACGAGTTCTCGGATGCCGCCATGGCGCAGGCACGTGCACTGCCCGACCATGTGCGCGCAGCCGATCACAAGGACCGTGTTGATCTGCGCGATGTGCCCCTGGTCACGATCGATGGTGAAGACGCGCGCGACTTCGACGACGCGGTGTACTGCGAGCCGGCAAAGGTCGGCAAGGGCAAAGGCTGGCGGTTGCTGGTCGCTATTGCCGATGTGAGCAACTATGTTCAGACCGGCTCGGCCATCGACATCGATGCATACGACCGCGCGACCTCGGTGTACTTCCCGCGCCGCGTGATCCCCATGCTGCCGGAGAAGCTCTCCAACGGCCTGTGCTCGCTCAACCCGGGCGTGGAGCGCCTGTGCATGGTGTGTGACATGCTGGTCAACGCCAAGGGCGAGGTCCATGCCTATCAGTTTTATCCAGCGGTGATGTTCAGTCACGCGCGCTTCACCTACACCGAAGTGGCGGCCATCCTGCAGAACACGCGTGGTCCCGAGGCGAGTCAGCGCAAGGCACTGGTGCCTTATCTGCTGAATCTTCACGACGTGTACCGCGCGCTCCTCGCAGCGCGTGGCGAGCGGGGTGCGGTGGACTTCGAGACCACCGAAACGCAGATTGTCTGCGATGAGTCGGGTCGCATCGAGAAGATCATTCCGCGCACCCGCAACGACGCCCACAAGGTGATTGAAGAAGCGATGCTGGCGGCCAACGTCTGCTCGGCCGACTTCATCAGCGAAGGCAAACACACTGGTCTGTTCCGCGTGCACGAAGGCCCGACGCCCGAGAAGCAGGAGATCCTGCGCAATTACCTCAAGGCCATGGGCGTGTCGCAGACGATTGGTGACAACCCCAAGCCGGCCGACTTCCAGAAGATCGCGGCCGCCACCAAGGATCGGCCCGAGTCGCAACAGATCCACACCATGCTGCTGCGCTCCATGCAGCAGGCCATCTACACGCCTGTCAACAGCGGTCACTTCGGCCTGGCCTTCGAGGCCTACACGCACTTCACCAGCCCGATCCGCCGCTATCCCGACTTGCTGGTGCACCGCGTGATCAAGGCGATCCTGGCGCGCAAGCGCTATGAGTTGCCCGCGCTGCCCACACCGGGCGAGGCACATGCCAAGCTGAGCAAACGCCTGGCCAGTCGAGCCAAGCCTTTGGCGGTGGGCGAGGTGGCGAAGAAGCCTTCGGTCGATACGCTGGCCTGGCAGGCTGCTGGCCTGCACTGCAGCGCCAACGAGCGCCGCGCAGATGAGGCCAGCCGCGACGTGGAGGCCTGGCTCAAGTGCAAATACATGCGCGAGCACCTGGGCGAGGAGTTCAGCGGTGTCGTGAGTTCGGTGACCAGCTTCGGACTGTTCGTCACGCTCGACGCCATGTACGTTGAAGGTCTCGTTCACATCACAGAGCTCGGTGGTGAGTACTTCCGCTTCGACGAAGCGCGGCAGGAATTGCGCGGCGAGCGAACGGGCATTCGTTATGCCCTGGGCACGCGAGTGCAGGTGCAGGTGAGCCGGGTGGACCTGGATGGTCGTCGCATCGACTTCCGTCTTGTCAGTGGCGACGACGATCTGGTGCTGCGAGCCATGCGCGACAAGACGGGTCAAGCTGGCCCGACAGATGGGGCCACCGGAGCCGGGCGCGGGGGAAAATCCCATCGGGGTCGCGGCTCCGAGGTCGCGCCCTCGGGCCGTCAGGAGCGCGCGCCGCGTGCACCGGCAATGGAAGTCAAGGCCGCGGTCAAGAAGGCCGCGGGCAAGAAGTCGGACCGCGGTGGTGCGCGCAGCACCGCCAATCAGCCACGCAAAAGCCGCCGTTGAAGGGTTTGCACACCGTGAGCAATGCTCCAAAGAAGACCCTGGCCAGGTCTGCCGCGCTGGAAATCCCCTCCACCAGCCGTGTGCGTTCGCGGCCGGTGAAGACCGCTGCGCCCAAAGTTTCGCCCATGCCCACCGAGCGCCCGCTGCGCATTGGCGTGTCGGCCCGGCTGCTGTACCAGGTGCCGCTTGAACTGGGGTTTCGCAACAAGAACCTTCAATACATCGAGCAGTCACTGGCGCACTGGATCATGGAGCATGGGGCCATTGCGTTCATGGTGCCCGCCGTCGCGCACGACAGCAAGCACGCAGCCCGCCATCTCAAAGTGGAGCATGTGGTACAGGAACTCGATGCGTTGGTGTTGCAGGGCGGTGCCGATGTGGCGCCTCAAACCTACGGGCAGACGCCGATCGACCCGCGCTGGCACGGCGACCTGGTGCGCGACAAATACGAACTGGCGCTGCTCAGAGCTTTTCTGACACAGAAAAAGCCGGTGCTGGGCGTGTGCCGCGGCGCGCAACTGCTCAACGTGGCGTTTGGCGGCACCCTGTACCAGGACATTCCCACCCAGTGCCCGGCGGCCCATGCCCATGTGGACACCGATCTGTATGACCAGCTCGAACACGACGTGACCTTTCTGCAGGGCACGGCGCTGACCAGGCTGTACCCCAATGCATCTCAGTTGCGGGTGACCAGCATCCACCATCAGGCGGTCGCCGAACTCGGCAAGGACATGGTGGTGGAGGCGGTATCGACGCTCGACGGCATGGTGGAGGCGATCCGCTGGACCGGCGACGCTTACGCCCGAGGTGTTCAGTGGCATCCGGAGTTCCATCACGGGCGGCACGCGCTGGCCGACAGCTCGCCGATCATGCTGGACTTCCTGGAGGCGTCTCGCGCCGCGGCCATGGAACGGCTGGCTGCGGGCCGCGAGTCCGATCCACGCGTGCCTCGTCCGCCATTGCGGTTGGCAGGCACCTGAACTCCGCAGCGCCTCGCCCGGTCTTCGCATCCACAACACTTCCGCAACACATCCGCAACACATGCGCATCGTCTTCTTCCTGCTCGAAACCCTGTTCTTTTTCCTGATGGCGATGGCTTTGCTGCGCGCCTGGATGAACCACTTGCGCGTGCACATGTCGGCCCAACCCGGGCGCTTTGCGATTGCCGTGACCGATTGGCTGGTCCAACCCGTGCGGCGCATCCTGCCGCGTGCGTTGGCGCAGAGCCGCATAGACTGGGGCAGCCTGCTGTCTGCCATGCTGCTGGCATTGGCTTATGGCGGCATCTGGCTGATGTTGGCAAACGGCGTGTCGGAGGTTTCGGCCTCGCCGGCCACCTGGGTGCTCACCATCCTGACCATGGCCCTGCGCATCCTGGTGCGCACGCTCCTGCAGGGCCTGATGATCCTGTTGATCGGCTACGCCATCTTGTCGTGGGTGCAGCCGCAGTCGCCCGTGATGGTCACACTGGATCGTCTGTGTGCGCCCCTGCTGCGCCCGATCCGCCGTGTGATTCCGCTCGTGGGCGGCGTCGATCTGTCGGTGCTGGTGCTCATCATCCTGCTGCAGGTCGGACTGATGATCCTGGGCTGATTGCCCGTCCCGCGTCAGCCGACGGGCCTGGCGCGCAAGGCCAGCTCGCCCGCCACCAGCGCCCGGTGCCCGGTCTTAGACTCTTCGCTGTCACCCCAGTGATCCGCCAGCCAACCGTGCTGGAACACCGCGCTTGCCACTCGGTCCAGCGCCGCTCCGCTCGACGAAACCGGCCGCGCCAAGGCACTGCCGATCATGCCCGCCAGCACATCGCCGGTGCCAGCCGTGGCGAGCGCGGCGTTGCCGGTGGGATTGATGCGTGTGGTCTCGTTCGGTGCGGCGATCACCGTGCCCGAACCCTTGAGAACACAGATGGCGCCGAACTGCGCGGCGATGGTTTGAGCGGCCTGCAGGCGGTCGATCATGACCTGGGCGGCGTCGGTGCCGAGCAGCCGCGCTGCTTCCAGCGGATGCGGGGTGAGCACGGTGATCCAGCCACGTCTCTGGCGGTGTGTCAGTTGTGCTTGCAGGTTGGCGTCTTGTGCGATGGCGTTGAGTGCATCGGCGTCCAGCACCAACCTGGTGGCGCTGGACAGTAAACGGGGCAGCATCGCCGCCACTGCCGCGCCACCCCCGCAACCGCAGACAACGCTGGCCCGCCGCAGCAGGGCGGTGTCCAGCCCGGTTTCCGGTCTGCGAAACATGAGTTCGGGGCACACAGGGTCCCAAGTGGTTTCGCTCTGCGAACCCGCTTCCAGCAGCCCGGCGAACACCCTTCCTGCGCCAGCGTGCAACGCCGCGCGGGCCGCCAGTACCGCCGCGCCCGTCATGCCCGCGCCGTTCGTGGCAACGCCCTGTCCACCGACGACCACCACATCACCAAAGCTGCCTTTGTGGCTGGCGTGCGGCATGGACGCCTTGGCGCCGGCATGCGCCGCCCGGCCGGCCAGCAAGGCCGTCACGGGCACGTCGGCAGCAGGCATCGCACCCAGATCGTCGAACCAGATCTGGCCCGAAGCATCTCGCCCCTGCCCGGTGAACAACCCCGGTTTCAAGGTCAGCAACGACAGGGTGTGGCGCGGGCCAGGCCGCATGGCGACGGCTGGGTCGTTCCCGACATGCTCTATCGCCGTCAGCCCACCGGTGTCGGCGTGCAGGCCACTGGGCAGGTCAACGCACAACACCGGCGCGGCGCTGGTGCGCAGCCTGGCCAGCCAGGCGGCGAGCGGTCCTCTCAGTGGACGTATGGCGCCGATGCCCAGCAGCGCGTCGATCGCGAGGTCGGCTTCGTCTGGTGGAGAGGAATGGAAAGCAACGCCTGCGACTTGCGCGGCGACCAGTGCCTGGCGCGCGTCTGGAGGCAGACGCGCGGGGTCGGCGGCATGGGTAACCACCACCCGCAGGGCGCTGCCCGACTGTCGCGCCCACGCGTGCAGGTGCATGGCGGCCACCAAACCATCCCCCCCGTTGTTGCCTGGCCCACAAGCCACCCAGATGCAGCGGGCATGGGGCGCCAGCGCCTGCGCGAGCCGCGCGACCGCCAGACCGGCCCGCGCCATCAGGGCATGGTGGGGCAGGGTGGCCTGGGCTGCATGCTCGATGGCCCGTGTGGCCGCCGTGTCAAAGAGGGGCTCAAGTCGATCGTTGTTGATGATTCGCATGGGCCCCAGTCTGGCTCAAAGTCCGTAGCGTTGGGGTGAACAGGCGCCCAGGTCAATGTCGGGTGTGCGGCCTTCGATGCGGTCGGCGAGTGCCCTCGCGGCACCACACGCCACGGACCACCCGACTTGTCCATGACCCAGGTTCAGCCAGATGCCGGGCAGCCGGCTCGCGCCGATCAGTGGCATTCCATCGGGCACGGTGGCCTGCACGCCGCGCCATTCCTGCACGCTTCCGGCCGGCCCGCCCAAGCGAACAGCGCCCGGAAACCAGTCGGACAGCGCGCGGTACAAGCGTTGCAATCCGGCTTTTGACGGTGGGCCGGATTCGCGTCCCCACTCGGCTCCGCCGGCCACGCGCACGCGCTGGCCGAGGCGGGCGATGGAAATGCCGTGCCGCGCATCCAGCACCGCCGATTGCGGTGCATCCATGGGTTCGCGCACCGCGGCACTCAGCGAATGGCCGACCACCGATTGCAGCGGCAATTTCAAGCCCAACGGTGAAAGCATGCCTGCAGCGGCCACGCCGGTGCAGACCATCACCGCATCGAACCGCTGCGCCATGTTGTTCGGGGTTTCGCCGGACGGGTGGGAGGCGGTGTGGGTGAGTGTCAGGTTCACACCGGCAGTCAATTGCGGTTCGATGCGGCTGACGATGGTGTTGAACTCGAAGCGGCAGCCCATCCGCTGAGCCTGGGCGCGCAACAAGACGGCGAATTCCCTGCAATTGGCCACAGCCTCCCCACCGAGTTCAACAGCGCCGTGCAGTGGCGTTTCGGTGTTGAGCGCGGGCTCCAGGGCGCGAGCCTCATCGGCCGAGAGCATCCTGGGTGTCAGGCCGAGGTCGCGCAGTTGTTGCAATGGGGCCGCGGCCACCGCGGCTTCCGGCTCGCTGCGCAACAGCACCAGCATGCCGTGGCTGCGATCGTGTTCAAACTGGTACCGGTCCGTGATCGCCTGCTGCCGCTCCTGGCTGTAGCGCACCCAACGGTGCATCTGCGCGTGGTTCGTCAGCATCCGCGAACCCTGGCCGGCACGCCGCCATTGCCATAGCCAACTCCATTCACTCCCGCTGGGCAGGCGCGACAGTTGGAGGCCGGCTCCGTTGGCGGACCAAGGCCATGCGAGGCGCCGGTGGTCGTGGGCCCAGGGCGCCGTCCAGCCCGGGGCGATGAGCGCGCCATTGGCAAAGCTGGCTTCTTCGGCCACCGTGCTGCGCCGCTCGAAGACCGTGACCTCATGGCCATCCTGTGACAACTCGTGCGCGCAGGCAATACCCACGACACCCGCTCCTACGATCGCGATTTTCAAACTTGGCTCCCTGAAAACTGCATTCTGCCGGTGAGCGGCAGGTGCTGTTCGAGGCTCGAAACGCTTGGCACGGTGTCAGGCATGGAGGGAGGCACGCAAAGTCGCCGGGCGGCGCACAACTGGCACGCCCGGTGGGGATGGCTGAAGGAAGGGATCAGACTGCTATAATCGACAGGCTTTGCGGGTGATGGGCGGGACAACAATCTCGCCAGCCCCGCAAGGCAAATCGCAAACCAGCCCAACCGGGTGTCGTCTGCGGCGACCGAATCAGAAGCGATTGGGTGGCCATCAGGTGATCGGGGCTGGATTTTAGACTCAACCTCTGGAAAGTTAACTCATGTCTATCTCCATGCGCGAAATGCTGGAAGCCGGTGTCCATTTCGGTCACCAAACCCGCTTCTGGAACCCCAAGATGGCTCCGTACATCTTCGGTCACCGCAACAAAATCCACATCGTCAACCTCGAAAAGACGCTGCCTCTGTTTGAAGATGCAGCCAAGTTCGTGCGCCAGCTCTCCGCCAACCGCGGCACCATCCTGATGGTGGGCACCAAGCGCCAGTCGCGCGACATCGTGGCCCAGGAAGCCCGCCGCGCCGGCGTGCCATTCGTCGACCAGCGCTGGCTCGGCGGCATGCTCACCAACTTCAAGACCGTCAAGACCTCGATCAAGCGTCTGAAGGACATGCAAGCCCAGAAAGAAGGCGGCCTGGACAGCATGACCAAGAAGGAGCAACTGACCTTCTCCCGCGAAATGGAAAAGCTGGAAAAGGACATTGGCGGCATTCAGGACATGACCGCCTTGCCCGACGCCATCTTCGTGATCGACGTGGGCTTCCACAAGATCGCCGTGCTCGAAGCGCAGAAGCTGGGCATCCCGCTGGTTGGTGTGGTGGATACCAACCACTCGCCCGTGGGCATTGACTACGTGATCCCCGGCAACGATGACTCGGCACGCGCCGTGGCTCTGTATGCCCGTGGCATCGCCGACGCCATCCTCGAAGGCCGCAGCAACGCCGTCAACGATGTCGTGAAGGCTGTTGCCGCCGAAGGCACCGACGAGTTCGTCGAAGTCAAGGAAAACACCGCCGCTTGAAGGCGCTGCTCCCATGAAAGAGGGGCTCGTGAGCCCCTTTTTCGCACCGAAAACCGATCATTGAACATGGCCGATCTCACCCACCAGCGTGAGGCGGCGCCAAGGAGAACACAGATGGCAATTACCGCAAGCATGGTCGCCGAACTGCGCGCCAAGACCGACGCTCCCATGATGGAGTGCAAAAAAGCCCTGACCGAAGCCGAAGGCGACATGGCCAAGGCCGAAGAGCTGCTGCGCGTCAAGCTCGGCACCAAGGCCGGCAAGGCCGCCAGCCGCGTGACGGCTGAAGGCGTCGTGGCCAGCTTCATCGAAGGCACCACCGGTGGCCTGATCGAAGTCAACTGCGAAACCGACTTCGTCACCAAGAACGACAGCTTCCTGGCCCTGGCCAACGCTGCCGCTCAGCTGGTGGCCAAGCACCAGCCGGCCGATGTCGCCGCGCTGGGCGCGCTGCCTTACAGCCAGGACGGCTTTGGCCCCACTCTGGAAGACGTGCGCAAGGGCCTGATCGGCAAGATCGGCGAGAACATGTCGTTCCGCCGCTTCAAGGCCTACAGCGGCTCGACCAAGCTGGCCGGCTACCTGCACGGAACCCGCATCGGTGTGGTGGTGGAGTTTGACGGCGAAGACGCCGCTGCCAAGGACGTCGCCATGCACGTGGCCGCCATGAAGCCTGTCGCCCTGACCAGCAATGACGTGCCCGCCGAGTTCATCGAGCGCGAGCGCTCGGTGGCCACGGCCAAGGCCGATGAGGCCAACAAGGAGCTGGTGGCCGCCGGCAAGCCCGCACAAAGCGCCGAAATCGTTGCCAAGCGCATCGACGGCGCTGTGCAGAAGTACCTCAAGGAAGTGTCGCTGTTCAACCAGCCCTTCGTGAAGAACGACAAGCAGACCGTCGAGGCAATGCTCAAGGCCGTGGGTACCACGGTCAAGGGTTTCACCTTGTATGTGGTGGGCGAGGGCATCGAGAAGAAAGTGGACGATTTCGCTGCCGAAGTGGCCGCCCAAGTCGCTGCCGCCAAGGGCGCCTGAGCGTTCTGTTGTGGCAGCCGTTGCTGCCCTGAACAAGACAACGGGCCGCAAGGCCCGTTGTCTTGTGTGTAACCGGCACCGAAGGGGAGTGGCTCCTCGGTACACTTGCCGGTTGAATTTTGTGTTTTCGCTTCCTGAAAGTTGTCACATGCCTGCCTACAAACGGATTCTGTTGAAGTTGTCGGGTGAAGCCCTCATGGGCGACGACGCCTTTGGCATTAATCGGGCCACCATCGTGCGCATGGTGGAAGAAATCGCAGAAGTCACCCGCCTGGGTGTGCAGGTGGCCATCGTCATCGGTGGTGGCAACATCTTCCGTGGCGTGGCGGGTGGTTCGGTCGGCATGGACCGCGCCACTGCCGATTACATGGGCATGCTGGCCACCGTGATGAACTCGCTGGCGCTGGCCGATACCATGGACAAGGCTGGCCTGGTGGCCCGCGTGATGTCGGCCATCGCCATCGAGCAGGTGGTCGAACCCTATGTGCGCCCGAAGGCGCTGCAGTACCTGGAGGAAGGCAAGGTCGTGGTCTTTGCCGCCGGCACGGGCAACCCCTTTTTCACCACCGACACGGCCGCCGCCTTGCGCGGTGCCGAAATCGGCGCCGAGATCGTGCTCAAGGCCACCAAGGTGGACGGTGTGTACAGCGCCGACCCGAACAAGGACCCCACCGCCACCCGATACGCCTCGATCACCTTTGACGAAGCCATGTCCAAGAACCTGCAGGTCATGGACGCCACTGCCTTCGCGCTGTGCCGCGATCAGAAGCTGCCGGTGAAGGTGTTTTCGATCTTCAAGCCGGGCGCATTGCGCGATGTGGTGATGGGCAAGGATGAAGGCACGTTGGTTCACGTGTGATGCCCCAAGGCGCGCACCACTTGCTGAAATGAGGAGTTTTCATGAGCGTTGATGACATTCGCAAAACCGCCGAGCACAAGATGATGCAGTCGGTTGAAGCGTTCAAGAACGGATTAACCAAGATCCGCACCGGTCGCCCCAACCCCGCGCTGCTCGACACCGTGCACGTGGACTATTACGGCTCCATGCTGCCGCTGTCCCAAGTGGCCAACCTCACCTTGCTCGATTCGCGCACGATCGGTGTGGCGCCATGGGAAAAGGGCATGGGAGCCAAGATCGAGAAAGCCATTCGCGAATCTGACCTGGGTTTGAACCCTTCGAGTCAAGGCGATTTGATCCGCGTTCCCATGCCGCCAATGACCGAAGAGCGCCGCAAGGAGCTCACCAAGGTCGTGCGCGGGGATGGCGAGGCCGCCAAGATCGCCATCCGCAACCTGCGGCGCGATGCCAACGAACAGGTGAAGAAGCTGGTGAAGGAAAAGCTGGCGTCCGAGGACGACGATCGCCGTTCGCAGGAAGACATCCAGAAGCTCACCGACCGTGTCATCAACGAGGTGGACCGACTCGTGGCCGGCAAGGAGCAGGACATCATGGCGGTCTGACCGCAGGCCTGTCAGCAACCCCACGCACCTCAAACATGTCCCAGCCCAGTTCCACACCAGACGTACCCGCGGCCTCGATGCCCCGCCACGTCGCCATCGTGATGGACGGCAACGGCCGGTGGGCGCAGAAGCGCTGGTTGCCCCGCGTGGCGGGGCACAAACAGGGCGTTGAAGCTCTGCGCCGCGTCGTCAAGGCGTGCCTGGAGCGCGGTGTGTCCGTGCTGACGGTGTTCGCGTTCTCCTCTGAAAACTGGAACCGTCCAGTGGAGGAAGTTTCCAGCCTGATGGACTTGCTGGTGCTGGCGCTCTCGCGAGAAGTGCCCTCGCTGAGCGGCAATGGCGTACGTCTGCACTTTCCTGGTGATCGCCGTGGGCTGTCCAACCGCGTTGTGCAAGGCCTGATGGTTGCCGAGCGCGACACGGCTCACAACGTCAAGCTCGTGCTCAATGTCTGCTTCAACTACGGCGGACGCTGGGACGTGGCGCAGGCCGCCCAGCGGCTGGCCGCGCAAGGGCGCGAGATCACTGAGGCAAGCCTCAACGGTGAGCTGGCCCTGGCGCATGTGCCCGACCCCGACCTCCTGATCCGCACCGGCGGCGAGCTGCGCATCAGCAACTTCCTCCTCTGGCAGGCGGCCTACACCGAGCTGGTGTTCACCCCATGCCTGTGGCCGGACTTCGACGCGGCGGAGTTGGACCGAGCCCTGCTGGAGTACGCCAACCGCGAGCGCCGCTTCGGTCAGACGTCGGAGCAAGTCGGCCATGCCGAGCCCCTGCTCGCGGTGGGTGGCGACCGACATGCTTAGACAGCGCGTCATCACCGCCTTGCTGCTGCTGGCGGTCTTGTTGCCGGCGCTGTTTTATCCCTCCATCGAACCCTTTGCGGCCCTCACGTTGCTGCTGATCGTGGCGGCCGGGTGGGAGTGGTCGCGCCTCAATGGGGTGGGCTCGCGTCCGGCGCTCGCGTTCGGTCTGTGTCTGGGTGTGGCCATGGCGGCCCTTTGGCTATCGGGCGGTCTGAACCACTCCTGGCGCCCCTTGTGGATCGGCGTGGGGGCATTTTGGGTTGTGTTGTCCATGGCCATGCTCGCGCGCGGTGTGTCGGGCTGGGGTGCATGGCCTGCTGGTCTGCGCCTGTGGTTGGGCTTGGCCCTGATCGGCTGCGCGTGGCTAGCCATGGTGCAGGCTCGCCTCATGGGATTGGGCTTTCTGCTGTCGGTGCTGCTGCTGGTGTGGATGGCCGACATCGCTGCCTACTTTGGGGGCAAGGCATTCGGGCGCCGCAAGCTCGCTCCCACCATCAGCCCGGGCAAGTCGTGGGAAGGCGCCATCAGCGGTTTCATCGGCGTGTTCGTTCTGGCGGCAGCCTGGCTCTGGGCCGACGCAAAAGGCATGGGCAGCGCGACCAGCCTGTATGCCCGACTCTGGGCTTTCGGGCCGCTGTTGGCCGTGTTGTCGTTGGGCTTCATGGTGGCCATGAGCGTGGTCGGCGACTTGGTGGAGTCCCTGGTCAAGCGCAGCGCAGGCGTGAAGGATTCCAGTAACCTGCTGCCCGGCCACGGCGGTGTGCTCGACCGGGTCGACGCCTTGCTGCCGGTGTTGCCGTTGGCGATGATGCTCTCCACCCTCTGATATTCATGAACGCCACGCAGTCCATCACCATTCTGGGGTCCACCGGGTCGATCGGCACAAGCACGCTGGACGTGCTGGCCCGCCATCCCGACCGCTACCGCGTGTTTGCCCTCACGGCGTCCACACAGGTCGATCTGATGTTGGCGCAGTGCCAGCAGTTCGCCCCTCGGTATGCCGTGATGGTGAGCCCGGCGCACGCCAGGCAGTTGGCCAACCGGGTGCGAGAACTCGGTCTGAAGGTGCAGGTGCTCTCGGGTGCGCAGGCCCTGTGCGACGTGTGCATCGATGCCGAGGTGGATGCGGTCATGGCCGCCATCGTGGGCGCTGCCGGCCTGGCGCCCAGCCTGGCAGCGGCACGCGCGGGCAAAAAGCTGCTGCTGGCCAACAAGGAAGCCTTGGTGGTGGGGGGCGCGCTGTTCATGCAGGCGGTGCGCGATGGCGGTGCCATGCTGCTTCCCATCGACAGCGAGCACTCCGCTGTCTTCCAGTCGCTGCCTGAAGACCCGGCGTCGTGGTCGCGCCGGGTGGAGAAGATCGTCTTGACAGCGTCCGGCGGACCGTTTCGCACGCGCGACCCCCAGACCCTGGCACAGGTGACCCCCAATGAAGCCTGCGCGCATCCCAACTGGGTGATGGGGCGCAAGATATCGGTCGACTCGGCCACCATGATGAACAAGGCGCTTGAAGTGATCGAGGCCTGTTATCTCTTTGGCCTGCCATCGGCGCAGATCGAGGTGGTGATCCACCCGCAAAGCGTGATCCATTCGATGGTTCAGTACAACGACGGCTCGGTGGTTGCGCAACTCGGCACGCCCGATATGCGGGTCCCGATTGCCTACGGTCTGGCTTGGCCCGAGCGCATTGCATCGGGCGCCGCTGCGCTGGATTTCAGCACCTTGGGAGCGTTGACATTCGAGAAACCCGATGACCTGCGTTTTCCAGGGCTTCAATTGGCGTGGGACTCCCTCAACGGCCCGATCGGGACCACCGCGGTGCTCAATGCGGCCAACGAGGTGGCCGTGGCGGCGTTTCTCGATCAGCGGTTGCGCTTTGACCAGATCCACGTCATCAACGATGCAACTTTGCAGGCACTGGTGCCCTCCAAGCCCAACGACTTGCCCGACTTGCTGGCCATTGACCAGCAGGCGCGCCAACTGGCACAAGCCCAGGTCGAGCGCCTGTCTCGCTGACCGCGTTGACGCACAGGTGCTGAAGCCCGCGTTTTTCAACTTCACGACCCGTCCACCATGCTCACACTCGTTGCTTTTGTGGTTGCCCTCGGCCTGCTGATTGCGGTGCATGAATACGGGCACTACCGCGCGGCAGTGGCTTGTGGCGTGAAGGTGCTTCGGTTCTCGGTGGGTTTTGGAAAACCGCTGCTGACATGGCGCAAAAAAGGCAGCCCTACCGAGTTCGTGCTGTGTGCCTTGCCGTTGGGCGGGTACGTGCGCATGCTGGACGAACGCGAGGCGCCGGTCGACGCGGCGGAACGCCACCTCGCTTTCAACACCCAGCCCCTGCGCTCGCGCGCGGCCATCGTTGCCGCCGGCCCCGCGGCCAATCTGCTGTTGGCCGTGTTGCTGTATGCGGTGGTGAACTGGAGCGGCGTCGAAGAACCCAAGCCCGTGTTGGCCAGCCCGGCAGCGGGCTCGCTGGCTGCAGACGCAGGGCTGCGGGGTGGCGAATGGGTGTCTCAGGCCGGAGCCGATGAAGACAGCCTCACCGACGTAGGCTCTTTCGAAGACCTGCGCTGGCGCCTGACCCAGGCCGCCCTGTCGAGTGAAGACATGACGTTGCGAGTCAGCAACCAGGAGGGCGGAGTGCCCCGTTCGGTGCTGCTGCCCCTGGCCCAGCTCGATGTGCGCGAGGCCGATGCCAGCCTGTTCCAGAAGATCGGTATCAACGGACCCTGGACGCAACCTGTGGTGGGCGAGGTGATGGCGGGCGGTGCCGCCGCAGCCGCCGGCTTGCAGGCCGGGGACACCGTTCGCAGCGTGGATGGCGCTGCCGTGTCCGATGGCCAGGGTCTGCGCGCATTGATCCGCGCATCCACCGGCGCTGCCGGTGAAGCCCGCGAACAGCAATGGATCGTGGAGCGCGGGGGACAGACCGTCCATCTGATGGTCAAGCCGGTTCCTGAATTGCAAGGCGATGCGTGGGTGGGACGCATTGGAGCCTACGTCGGCGCCGCACCCGAGATGATGACGGTGCGCCATGGGCCGGTGGACGGTTTGCTCAAGGGCGTGGTGCGCACCTGGGAAGTGTCTTGGCTCACGCTGAAGATGATGGGTCGCATGCTGATTGGCGAAGCGTCGGTCAAGAACCTCAGCGGGCCGCTGACGATTGCCGACTACGCTGGCAAATCGGCCAGCCTGGGCATCACCTCTTACATCCTGTTTCTGGCTCTCATCAGCGTGAGTCTGGGGGTGCTGAATCTGCTGCCGCTGCCGGTCTTGGACGGTGGGCACCTGATGTATTATCTTTGGGAGGGTGTGACCGGTCGCAGCGTGTCTGACGTTTGGATGGAGCGCCTGCAACGCGGTGGTGTCGTGGTTCTCATGGCGCTCATGTCCGTTGCCTTGTTCAATGATGTGGCCCGCTTGGCTGGCTGAACACTTTTCCTCATGACAAAAAACAAAAACGGTCTGCGTGGCCTGACCCTTTCAGCGCTCGCGGCCGCCTTGCTGAGCGCTTTGCCCGCCTGGGCCGTTGATCCATTCACCTTGCGCGACATCCGCGTGGAGGGACTGCAGCGGGTTGAACCCGGCACGGTGTTCGCATCGCTGCCGTTCCGCATTGGTGACCTGTACAGCGATGACAAGGGTTCAACCGCGATCCGTTCGCTGTTTGGCTTGGGGCTGTTCAGCGACATCCGCCTCCAGATCAATGGTGACGTGCTGGTGGTGATCGTGGAAGAGCGGCCCACAGTGGCCGATGTGAGCTTCTCCGGCATCAAGGAATTCGACAACGATGTGCTGACCAAGGCACTGCGCGACATCGGGCTGACCGAGGGCCGACCGTTCGACAAGGCGCTGGCCGACCGTGCCGAGCAGGAACTCAAGCGCCAGTACATCAGCAGGAGCATGTATGCCGCCCAGGTGGTGACCACGGTCACGCCGGGTGAGCGCAACCGGGTCAACCTCAATTTCAGCGTGGTTGAAGGCGAAGTCGCCAAGATCAAGGAAATCCGGATCGTGGGCAACCAGGCCTTTTCCGAGTCGACCTTGCGCAACCTGTTCGACCTCGATACAGGTGGCTGGCTGAGTTGGTACACGAAGTCCGACCGTTACTCGCGTGCCAAGCTCAACGCCGACATCGAAACGCTGCGCTCGTATTACCTCACCCGAGGCTACCTTGAGTTCCGCATCGACTCAACGCAGGTCGCCATCTCGCCTGACAAGCAGGACATGTCGATCACGCTGAACATCACTGAGGGCAACCGCTACGTGGTGTCGTCGGTGGCGCTGGAGGGCGAGTACCTGGGCAAGGAAGATGAGTTCAAGTCCCTGGTGACCCTGCGTGCCGGTGAGGCCTACAACTCCGAAGACGTCAACAGCACCGTGAAGGCATTCACCGATTACTTCGGCGCCTTCGGATACGCCTTCGCACAGGTGGTAGCCACCCCTGAGATCGATCGCGTCAACAAGCGCGTCTCGTTCGTGGTGCGCGGCCAGCCGGCCCGGCGCGTATATGTGCGCCGCATCAACGTCGAAGGCAACAACCGCACGCGCGACGAAGTCGTGCGCCGCGAATTCCGCCAGCTCGAATCGGCCTGGTACGACAGCGATCGCATCCGCCTGTCCCGCGATCGCGTGGACCGCCTGGGCTTCTTCACCGAGGTCGGTATCGACACACAGCCCGTGCCGGGCTCGCCAGACCAGGTTGATCTCACCATTTCGGTGGTGGAAAAGCCCACCGGCAACCTGTCGCTGGGCGCGGGCTACTCGCAAGCCGAGGAGCTGTCGATCATCGCGGGCATTCGCCAGGAGAACGTGTTCGGTTCGGGCAACTACCTCGGCATCGACATCAACACCAGCAAGTTCAACCGTCAGCTGGTGGTCAGCACTGTGGATCCGTATTTCACACCCGACGGCATCTCGCGCAGCATTGACGCCTACTACCGAACAACGCGGCCCTACGACACCCAGTCCACCACCGACACCGGTGACTATCGCCTGATCACCAAGGGCATGTCCTTGCGCTTTGGCGTGCCGTTCACCGAGGCCGACACGGTGTTCTTTGGTGCCGGTATCGAGCAGACAACGATTGAATCCGGCATTTTTCTGCCAGATGCATACGCGGCTTACCGAGATGAGTTTGGCGAAACCAGCAACACCTTGCCATTGACGGTGGGCTGGTCGCGCGATACCCGTGACAGTGCGTTGGTGCCCACCCGGGGCCGCCTGCAGCGATTCAACACCGAACTCGGCGTCGCTGGCGACGCTCGCTACGTCAAGGCGAACTACCAGTTTCAGCAGTATTACCCGCTGAGCAAGCAGTACACCCTGGCCCTGAACAGCGAGCTGGGTTTCGGCAAAGGCCTGGGTGGGCGCCCCTATCCGGTGTTCAAGAACTTCTTTGGCGGTGGCCTGGGTTCTGTGCGCGGGTTTGAGCAAGGCACCCTCGGCCCCAGTTCACTGGTCACGGGCTCCACGGACACCGTCAACATCGGCGGCAACCGCAGCATTGCGCTCAATGCCGAGTTCATTGCTCCATTTCCCGGCGCCGGCAACGACCGCAGCCTGCGCATGTTCGGGTTTGTGGACGTGGGCAATGTGTTTGGTGAGAACGACTCACGCCCGAATGCCAAAGACCTGCGTGCTTCAGTGGGCGTGGGCCTGAGCTGGATCTCGCCTGTCGGTCCGCTCAGATTCGCCATCGCCAACCCCATTCGGAAATTCACTGGCGATAAAATCCAGAAATTCCAGTTTCAGATCGGAACCTCCTTTTGATGAAGACACTTACCAGCCTGTTCAACCGCAAGACGCTCGTTGCCGTGGCCCTGGGGCTCGCAACGCTCGGCGTTGCCGCGCAAGACCTGCGTATCGGCTTCGTGAACCTGGAGCGCATCTTGCGCGACTCCAACTCGGCCAAGGCCGCTCAGACCAAACTCGAGCAGGAATTCTCCCGCCGCGAGAAAGAAGTGCAGGCCTTGGCTGCTCAACTCAAGACGGCGTCAGAGAAGTTCGAGCGTGAAGCGCCCACGCTGCCTGACAGTCAGCGCACCGCGCGCCAGCGACAACTGGTTGACCAGGATCGAGACTTTCAGCGCAAGCAGCGCGAGTTCCAGGAAGACCTGAACATGCGCAAGAACGAAGAGCTGCAAAGCGTTCTGGAACGCGCCAACCGCATCATCCGCCAGGTGGCCGAGGCGGAAAAATTCGACTTGGTCCTTCAGGAGGCGGTCTACATCAACCCCAAGCACGACATCACCGACAAGGTGCTTAGCGGCTTGAACGGCGCCAAGTAAGCCGCAGGAACCGGGTGTGTCGAGACCACTGGGCTCCATTGTCGAAGCCCTCGGTGGTGAACTCGTCGGCTCACCCGAGCTGGCCATCCGCCGGCTGGCCCCGCTGGCCACGGCCGAGCCGGATGCACTGGCCTTTGTTTCACACGTCCGCTACGCATCGCAAATTGCCACCACGCGCGCAGCCGGGCTGATCGTTCCGCCGTCGCTGCGTGGTGCTGCCAGCGAGCGCGGTGCGTGCATCGTCACCGACGATCCTTACCTGTACTTTGCCCGTCTCACGCAATGGTGGCGACGGGAGCATGCGCCCGCGTCGGTGGCAGGCATCCATTCGACCGCTTTGGTTCACCCAACTGCCGAGTTGGCGCCAGGCGTCGATGTCGGTGCGTTTGCCGTCATCGCTGCCGGCGTTCGCGTTGGCTCGGGCGTTCGCATCGGGGCGCACTGCGTTCTCGGCGAGCATGCGCAGGTCGGTGCGAACACCCAGTTGCACCCGCGTGTGACGGTGGGGGAGCGCTGCACCTTGGGCGAGCGTTGTGTGGTGCATTCCGGCGTGGTCATCGGCGCGGACGGTTTCGGCTTTGCGCCGCAGCAAGGTGAGTGGATCAAGATCGAGCAACTTGGCGCTGTGCGCATTGGCAACGACGTCGAGATTGGCGCCAATACCTGCATCGACCGCGGCGCGCTGGACGACACCGTGATCGAGGACGGCGTGAAGCTCGACAACCTGATCCAGATCGGCCACAACGTGCACGTGGGTGCCCACACAGCCATGGCTGGATGCGTGGGGGTGGCCGGCAGTGCCACCATCGGCGCGGGCTGCACCATCGGAGGTGGCGCGGTGGTGTTGGGCCATTTGAAGCTGGGCGACGGCGTGCATGTGTCCGCGGCCTCGGTCGTCACCCGCTCCTTGCTCAAGCCCGGTCACTACACCGGCATGTTTCCCATCGACGACAATGCGAGCTGGGAAAAAAATGCTGCATCGCTCAAGCAGCTCAACCGCATTCGCGAACGCCTCAAGGTGGCGGAACATGCGATCGAACAGGCCCTACAGAACAACACAAAGCCATGATGGACATTCACCAGATTCTCAAGCAATTGCCCCACCGCTATCCGTTCCTGCTGGTGGACCGGGTCCTGGAGCTTGAAAAGGGCAAGAGCATCAAGGCGCTCAAAAACGTGACCATCAACGAGCCGTTTTTCGTCGGGCACTTCCCGCACCGCCCGGTGATGCCGGGTGTGCTGATGCTTGAAGCCATGGCGCAAGTCGCCGCCTTGCTGGCTTTCGACACCCTTGGTGTGACGCCGGACGACAAGACGGTGTACTACTTCGCCGGCATCGACGGTGCGCGTTTCAAGCGCCCGGTGGAGCCGGGCGATCAGTTGGTGATGGACGTGACGCTGGACCGCATGAAGGCCGGCATCTTCAAGTTCAAGGGCGTCACCCGCGTGGGCGAACAGGTGGCGTGCGAAGCGGAGCTGATGTGCACCATGCGCACCCTCGCCTGACGGTGGAGGAGGGCGCTCTGTGTCTCTGATCCACCCCACCGCGCTGGTGGACCCGGCCGCCGAACTCGACAGTTCGGTCGCGATCGGCCCCTACACCGTGATCGGTCCGAACGTGAAGGTCGGCGCGGGCACCACGATCGGTGCGCATTGCGTGATCGAGGGCCATACAACCATTGGACGTGACAACCGCATCTTCCAGTTCAACTCGCTGGGCGCGGTGCCGCAGGACAAGAAATACGCTGGTGAACCGTGTGAGCTCATCATCGGTGACCGCAACACCGTTCGCGAGTTCTGCACCTTCAATATTGGCTCGCCCGGGGATCGCGCGAAGACCCAGGTCGGCAACGACAACTGGATCATGGCTTACGTGCATCTGGCGCACGACTGCCTGGTGGGCAACCACACCATCTTCGCCAACAACTCCCAACTTGCAGGCCACGTGGTGGTGGACGACTGGGTGATCCTCGGTGGCTTCACCGTGGTGCACCAGTTCGTGCGTGTGGGTGCGCACGCCATGACGGCCATGTGCTCGCTGCTGTTCGCCGATCTGCCGCCGTTCGTGATGTGTCAGGGTCAGCCGGCGCAGGCGCGCTCCATGAACTTCGAAGGTCTGCGCCGCCGCGGTTTTTCGCCCGAGCGCATCTCGGCCGTCAAGGCCATGCACAAGGCGCTGTACCGCGAAGACCTCAAGCTGGAGCAGTCGATGGAGCGCATCCGTTCCCTGACCGACAAGACGCCCGATGCCGCGCCCGACGTGGCCATGATGCTGGATTTCCTCGGGCAGGTGTCGCCCCAGCGCGGCATTGTCAGGTAGATGAGCACCCCCCGCGTCGCCTTCGGCGCCACCCCCCTGGAAGGGGGGCGACACCTGAGGCCCGGCGGAGCCGGTTCCTCGGTGTCCCTGGGTGGGGCCACCGCACGCGCGCTGGAGCCCGTCAAGTGAAGCGCTTTGCCCTGGTGGCGGGCGAGACCTCGGGTGATCTGCTCGCGGGCCTGTTGCTCGGTGGGGTGCGGCAGCGCTGGCCCGATCTGAAGTCGTTCGGCATTGGCGGCCAGCAGATGGCGGCCCAAGGATTTGAGGCCTGGTGGCCCAGCGAAAAACTGGCGGTGCGCGGGTACGTGGAGGTGCTGCGCCATTACCGGGAGATCATCGGCATCCGTGCGCAATTGCTGCAGCGCCTGTTGTCCAGCGACCGGCCCGACGTGTTCATTGGCGTCGACGCACCCGACTTCAATCTGGATCTGGAAGCCAGCCTGAAGGCCAGCGGCGTGCGCACCGTCCATTTCGTGTGCCCGTCTGTCTGGGCCTGGCGCGCCGAGCGGGTCGACAAGATCCGCCGCAGCGCCGACCATGTTCTGTGCATCTTCCCGTTTGAACCCGAGTTGCTGGCCCGGCATGACATTGCCTCGACCTACGTGGGTCACCCCCTGGCCAATGTGATACCGCTGACGCCGGACCGATCTGCCGCCAGGGTCGCCCTGGGTCTGCGCGATGAAGACACCGTGGTGGCGATCCTGCCGGGCAGCCGAGCCTCCGAGGTGCAGTACCTTGCCCAAGTGTTCTTCGAAGCCGCCGTGCGCCTGCGTAGCCAAAGGCCGGGCATCCGGTTCGTGGTGCCGGCCGTGCCGGCACTGCGCGAGCGCATCGGGGACGCTGCCCGCAACGCCGGCCTGGGTGCCGAGCTACAAGTGATTGCCGGCCAGTCACACATGGCGTTGGCCGCCTGTGACGTGACCTTGATCGCCAGCGGCACGGCCACGCTGGAGGCGGCACTGTTCAAGCGCCCGATGGTGATTGCGTACAACATGAACTGGCTGTCGTGGCAGATCATGCGGCGCAAGCAACTGCAGCCCTGGGTGGGCCTGCCCAACATTCTGTGTGGCGAATTTGTGGTGCCGGAGTTCCTGCAAGAGGCGGCGTCGCCCCAGGCCCTGGCTCAAAGCGTGCTGGACTGGCTCGACGCGCCTGCGAGAATCGAAGCTTTGCAACAGCGCTTCACGGCGTTGCACCACACCCTGCGGCGCGATACTGCCCAACTGGCTACCGATGCGATCGAAAAAGTTCTTGAAGGCTGAGCAGGCACACCTGGCCTGGCATGTGCCCGGTCTGGTGGCCGGGGTGGACGAAGCCGGGCGCGGCCCGCTGGCCGGGCCGGTGGTGGCCGCGGCCGTGATTCTGGACGACCGCTCGCCCATCAAGGGGCTGGCCGATTCGAAGCAGCTCACCGCGTTGAGCCGCGAGCGCCTGTATGACGAAATCCGCGCCAAGGCGCTCTGCTGCAGCGTTGCGCAGGCCTCTGTAGAGGAGATCGATCAGCTCAACATCCTGCAAGCCACCATGTTGGCCATGCGCCGCGCTGTGCTGGGACTGCGCCTGAAGCCCAACAAGGTGCTGGTGGACGGCAACCGCCTGCCGGCGCTGGACGTGCTGGCCGAGGCCATTGTTTCGGGCGATGCGCTGGTGCACTGCATTTCTGCGGCCTCCATCCTGGCCAAGGTCACGCGCGATCGGCTGCTGTGTGAACTGCATTTGCAGCACCCTGAATACGGATTCGATCGCCACAAGGGTTACGGCACGGTCGAACACCTGCGTGCGCTGCAGGAGCACGGGGCGTTAAAGATGCATCGGCGAACGTTTGCGCCGGTGGCGCGGGTACTCGCCCAGGCAGTGTTGACGGGAGCGCAGCCGCTTGAGTGAACCCGCCCCCATCACCTCGCGCGACAACCCGCTGCTCAAGCGCCTGCGCGTGCTGGCGCAGGACAACACGGCCTACCGCAAACAGGGACAGGTCTGGCTTGAGGGCGACCACCTCTGCCGGGCCCTGCTCGCGCGCGGTCATCGGCCCGCCGTGGCCGTGTTCACCGAGGACGCCTGGGCACAGGCCCCGCACGACTTGCGCGACGCGTCCGACCACAACGTGACCGTGCCGCGCGCGCTCATGGCTTCCATCAGCGGTCTTGAGTCGCCGGCTGGCGTGGGCTTTGTGTGGGATCTGCCCAGATCCACCGCGCTGGACCCAGGCCAGGCCGCCGTGGTGCTGGACTGTCTGCAGGACGCCGGCAACGTGGGCTCCATCTTGCGCAGCGCGGCGGCGTTCGGTTTTGGCCAGGTGCTCGCGCTCAAAGGCACGGCTGCGCTCTGGTCGCCCAAGGTGCTGCGTGCGGGCATGGGTGCGCACTTTGCCTTGCGCCTCGTTGAAGGCCTGTCGGTGGGCGATCTCGCTGCGCTGGAGGTGCCGCTGCTGGTGACCAGCTCGCACCAGGGTAATCTGCTGCACCAGGCCGCTTTGCCATGGCCTTGCGGCTGGGTGCTCGGGCACGAGGGGCAGGGCGTGAGCACCGCGTTGCAGGCCATGGCCTCGCAATCGGTGCGCATTGCGCAGCCAGGTGGTGAAGAGTCGCTCAACGTGGCCGCTGCTGCCGCCATCTGCCTGCACGCGAGCGCGGCGGAGCGCGAGGCCAGCATATAATTCCGGGGTTTACCCGCAATCAGCGCGACGCGCGCTCACCCCGGTTCCTCACCCCAGGTTTTGTCCGTCCGGGCCCCCAGTCGATGAGGGGCAGGGCGGGTGCGAAGCCTGCGCGGCACCAACCGCCGGTGGCCTGCGTTTCGCCCCACTTCTGGAGTCCCATCCGTGCTTCCCGTCCACCCGAAAGCCCTTCTCGCGCTCGCCGACGGCACGGTCTTTACAGGCGTCTCCATCGGCGCCACCGGTCAGACCACGGGTGAGGTCGTGTTCAACACCTCGCTCACCGGCTACCAGGAAATCCTCACCGATCCGAGTTACTGCCAGCAGATCGTGACCCTCACGTATCCGCACATCGGCAACACCGGCATCAACGCTGAAGACGTCGAAGCCAGCCGGATCCACGCCGCTGGCCTGATCATCAAAGACCTGCCCCTGCTGGCCTCCAACTTCCGCAGCACCGAAACCCTCTCGCACTACCTGCAGCGCGAAGGCACGGTCGCCATTGCCGACCTCGACACCCGCGCCCTCACGCGCCGCCTGCGCACCCATGGCGCACAGAACGGCTGCATTGTGGCGCTGCCCGCCGGCACCACCATCACCGAGGCCCACCGCGCCGCGGCCGTGGCCGCGGCGAAATCCGCTCCCAACATGGCGGGACTGGATCTGGCCAAGGTGGTCTCAGCCACCGAACCCTACGCCTGGACGCAGACCGAGTGGCAACTTGGCTTCGGCTACGGCGAACAGATCGCACCGCGTTTCCATGTGGTGGCCTACGACTTCGGGGTGAAGAACAACATCCTGCGCATGTTGGCGCAGCGGGGCTGCAAGATCACCGTGGTGCCGGCTCAGACGCCCGCGTCCGACGTGTTCAAGCTCAAGCCCAACGGCGTTTTTCTCTCCAATGGCCCGGGCGATCCGGAGCCTTGCGACTACGCCATTGCCGCCACGCGCGAGATCATCGAAGCAGGCGTGCCCACCTTCGGTATCTGCCTGGGCCACCAGATTCTTGCGCTGGCCAGTGGCGCCAAGACCTTCAAGATGAAGTTCGGCCACCACGGCGCCAACCATCCGGTGAAGGACCTCGACAACGGCCGTGTCTCAATCACCAGCCAGAACCACGGCTTCGCGGTGGACGAGAAGAACCTGCCGGCTACGTTGCGCGCCACCCACGTAAGCCTGTTCGACGGCACGCTGCAGGGCCTGGCCCGCACCGACAAGCCCGCCTTCTGCTTTCAGGGCCACCCCGAGGCATCGCCCGGCCCGCACGACATCGGCTACCTGTTCGACCGTTTCATCGATCTCATGCAGGCACGTGTGCCTGCTACCGCCTGAGGCCATCGCACCATGAAGCTCTTCAGTTTTCCAGTGTTCGCCATCGAGAAAGCCATCGGCAAGCGCATGCTGACGCTGGAGGCCCCGCACAAGGACTGGTTCGCCCAGCGCTGGGCGCAGAAGCCCTACCGCAAGGCGTTTCTGGAAAACAAGGCCGGGCCGCTGGTGACGCTGCTGGCCAAGGGAAAAACCTGGGACGATGAGACCTTCAACACCGAACTGGCTGCCTGGGACGCGCGCTTTTACGCCGCTGAAGTCGAGGTGCTGCGTCCCCTGATCGAAGGCGACGGCCTGCTGCAACTGATGCAGAAAAACGTGCCGGCCGAGCGACTGCAGGCCTTGCTGAACACACTGGATACCCAGCGCCAGGCCTGAGCCGGCGCGCACCCATCGCGAACCACATGCCCAAAAGAACCGACATCCAAACCGTCCTCATCATCGGCGCCGGCCCGATCATCATTGGCCAGGCCTGTGAGTTCGACTACTCCGGCGTGCAGGCCTGCAAGGCCTTGCGCGAAGAGGGCTACAAGGTGGTGCTGATCAACAGCAACCCCGCGACCATCATGACCGACCCGGCCACCGCCGACGTCACCTACATCGAACCCATCACCTGGCAGACGGTCGAGAAGATCATTGCCAAGGAGCGCCCGCTGGCGAAGGGCGGCTTCGCCATCCTGCCGACCATGGGTGGCCAGACCGCGCTGAACTGCGCGCTCGACCTCTGGCGCCATGGCGTGCTGGCGAAGTACGACGTGGAGCTGATCGGCGCGACGCCCGAGGCGATCGACAAGGCCGAGGACCGCCTGAAGTTCAAGGACGCCATGACCAAGATCGGTCTGGGTTCGGCGCGCTCGGGCATTGCCCACAGCCTCGAAGAGGCCTGGGGCGTGCAGAAGACCGTGGGCTTCCCCGTGGTGATCCGCCCCAGTTTCACGCTGGGTGGCACCGGCGGCGGCATCGCCTACAACCCGGAAGAATTTGAGGTGATCTGCAAGCGCGGCCTGGAAGCCTCGCCGACCAGCGAACTGCTGATCGAAGAATCGCTGCTTGGCTGGAAAGAGTACGAGATGGAAGTGGTGCGCGACAAGGCGGACAACTGCATCATCGTGTGCTCGATCGAAAACCTGGACCCCATGGGCGTGCACACGGGCGACTCGATCACCGTGGCGCCCGCCCAGACGCTGACGGACAAGGAATACCAGATCCTGCGCAACGCCTCGCTGGCCGTGCTGCGCGAGATCGGTGTGGACACGGGTGGCTCCAACGTGCAGTTCTCCATCAACCCCGCCGACGGTCGCATGGTGGTGATCGAGATGAACCCGCGTGTCTCGCGCTCGTCTGCACTCGCCTCCAAGGCCACCGGCTTTCCCATCGCCAAGGTGGCGGCCAAGCTGGCCATCGGCTACACACTGGACGAACTGCGCAACGAGATCACCGGGGGCGCCACGCCCGCCAGCTTCGAGCCCAGCATCGACTACGTGGTCACCAAGATTCCGCGTTTTGCGTTCGAGAAGTTTCCCACCGCCGACAGCCGCCTGACCACGCAGATGAAGAGCGTGGGCGAGGTCATGGCCATGGGCCGCACGTTCCAGGAATCGTTCCAGAAAGCCCTGCGCGGCCTGGAAGTGGGCGTGGACGGCATGAACGAGAAGACGCAGGACCGCGAGACGCTGGAGCGTGAACTCGGCGAGCCCGGTCCGGACAGGATCTGGTACGTGGGCGACGCGTTTGCCGCCGGCTGGACGATGGACGAGGTGCATCAGTTCACCAAGATCGACCCGTGGTTCCTGGTGCAGATCGAAGAGATCGTGAAGATCGAGCTCGCGCTTGAAAAGACCAGCCTGGACGCCATCGACGCCGAGACGCTGCGCGGCCTGAAGAAAAAGGGCTTTTCCGACCGCCGCCTGGCCAAGCTGCTCAAGACCAACGACCAGGCGGTGCGCGAGCGCCGCATTGCCGAGAACATCCGCCCGGTCTACAAGCGCGTGGACACCTGCGCCGCCGAGTTCGCCACCGACACCGCCTATCTGTACTCGACCTACGAGGGCCACGGCGACGGTGAGTGTGAGGCGGAGCCGACGAACAACAAGAAGATCATGGTGCTTGGTGGCGGGCCCAACCGCATCGGCCAGGGCATCGAGTTCGACTACTGCTGTGTGCACGCGGCGCTCGCGATGCGCGAAGACGGCTACGAGACCATCATGGTCAACTGCAACCCCGAGACCGTGTCGACCGATTACGACACCAGCGACCGCCTGTACTTCGAGCCGCTCACCCTCGAAGACGTGCTGGAAATCGTGGACAAGGAAAAGCCGCTGGGTGTGATCGTGCAGTACGGCGGCCAGACGCCGCTCAAGCTTGCGCTGGGCCTGGAGGCCGCAGGCGTGCCCATCATCGGCACCAGCCCCGACATGATCGATGCAGCCGAAGACCGCGAACGCTTCCAGCAACTGCTGCACACGCTGGGTCTTCGCCAGCCGCCCAACGCCACCGCGCGCGCCGAGCCCGAAGCACTTGAAAAAGCCGCCGCGCTGGGGTACCCGCTGGTGGTGCGCCCGAGCTATGTGCTGGGCGGCCGCGCGATGGAAATCGTGCACGAGCAGCGCGACCTTGAGCGCTACATGCGCGAAGCCGTCAAGGTCAGCCACGATTCGCCCGTGCTGCTCGACCGCTTCCTCAACGATGCGATCGAGTGCGACGTGGACGCGATCCGCGACCACACCGGCCGTGTGTTCATCGGCGGCGTGATGGAGCACATCGAACAGGCCGGCGTGCACAGTGGTGACTCCGCCTGCTCGCTGCCGCCGTACTACCTGAGCAAGGCCACGGTGGACGAACTCAAGCGCCAGACCGCGGCCATGGCCGAGGGCTTGAACGTGATTGGCCTGATGAACGTGCAGTTCGCGATCCAGGAAGTGGAAGAGAACGGCGTGAAGAAGGACGTGATCTTCGTGCTCGAAGTCAACCCGCGCGCCTCGCGCACCGTGCCTTTCGTTTCCAAGGCCACCGGCATCCAGCTGGCCAAGGTGGCGGCGCGCTGCATGGCCGGCCAGTCGCTCGATGATCAAGGCATCGGCGCCGAGGTCACGCCGCCGTACTTCAGTGTCAAGGAAGCCGTGTTCCCGTTCGTGAAGTTCCCGGGCGTGGACACCATCCTCGGCCCCGAAATGAAGTCCACTGGCGAGGTGATGGGCGTGGGCAAGACCTTCGGTGAAGCCTTCGTCAAGAGCCAACTGGGCGCTGGCACCAAGCTGCCGACGTCGGGCAAGGTGTTCCTGACGGTGAAGAACGGCGACAAGCCGCGCGCGGTGGACATCGCACGTCAGCTGGTCGCCATGGGTTTCGAGCTGGTCGCCACCCGCGGTACCGCCGCGGCGATCAGCGCGGCCGGTGTGGCCGTTCAGACGGTGAACAAGGTGACCGAGGGTCGCCCGCACATCGTCGACATGATCAAGAACGGCGATATCGTGTTGGTGATCAACACGGTGGAAGAGCGCCGCAATGCCATCACCGACTCGCGCGCCATCCGCACCTCGGCGCTGCTGGCCCGTGTGACGACCTTCACCACCATCGCTGGCGCCGAAGCCGCGGTGGAAGGCATGAAGTACCTGGACAAGCTGAGCGTGATCTCGGTGCAGGAGATGCACGGGCAGCTCTGATCCCTGCTGAGGTGGTTTCGGGTTGTTCCCAGTGGAGCCGGGGACTACCCGGGGCATAATTGTTCACAGTACACCGCCGACCGGCAACGCTCGGCGGTTTCCTTTTGTATCGACGCAGACGAAGACTGCTGCATCCCCGACTTCCGGAGCACCACATGGCCACCCTACCCATCACCAAGCGCGGCGCAGAAAAACTTAAGGACGAGCTTCATCGCCTGAAGACCGTGGACCGCCCCTGGGTGATCAACGCGATTGCCGAAGCGCGCGCGCAGGGCGATCTAAGCGAAAACGCCGAATACGACGCCGCCAAGGACCGCCAAGGCTTCATCGAAGGTCGCATTGCCGAGATCGAGGGCAAGCTGTCGGCCGCGCAGATCATCGATCCGACCGCGGTGGACGCCGGCGGCAAGGTTGTATTTGGTGCCACGGTGGAGCTGGAAGACGAAGCCAGCGGTGCGGCCGTCACGTATCAGATCGTGGGCGAAGACGAGGCCGACCTCAAGCTGGGATTGGTGAACATCGGCAGCCCGATTGCGCGCGCGCTGATCGGCAAGGAAGAGGGCGATGTGGCCGAGGTCCAGGCACCGGGTGGCACCAAGCGCTTCGAGATCGTGGCCGTGCGCTACGCCTGATGCCGCTGCAGCGCCAGGCCATCCTGATCGCCGCCCTTTGGTGGGGTGGCATGAGCGCACTGAGCTTTCTCGCCGTGCCGCTGTTGTTTGCCACGCTGGGCAGTCCGGCCGTGGCAGGGCCCATGGCCGCGAATATTTTTTCCCTCCAATGCTGGGTCGGCCTCGTGTTCGGCATGGCCTTGCTGGTGATCCTGCGCCGCTGGCGTGGCGAGGGCGCCAACATAGCGCCCGCCGCACTCACCACCATGGGCTTCGTGCTGTTCGCGATGTTGCTCGCGCTGTTGCAGGAATTCGCCGTGGCCCAGAACATCGTCACCGCCCGTGCCAGCGGCGGCAACCTGCGCCTTTGGCATGGCATGGGCACCGCGATGGTGCTGGGTCAGTGGCTGTGCGCTGGCGCCGTGTTGTGGCGTCTCAGCGCGCCGCGCATCGGCCAGGATTAGGCGACCAGGCGTTCGGCCGATTCGAGCGTGTTGACCATCAGCATGGTGATGGTCATGGGTCCCACACCACCGGGCACCGGGGTGATCCAGCCGGCGACTTGCCGCACCCCTTCAAAGTCCACATCGCCGCACAGCTTGCCTTCGTCATTGCGGTTCATGCCCACGTCGATCACCACCGCACCGGGCCTGACCATGTCGGCTGTGAGCACGTTGCGCTTGCCCACTGCGGCCACGATCACGTCGGCTTGCAGCGTCATGGCCTTGAGATCGGGGGTGCCGCTGTGGCAGATGGTGACCGTGGCGTTCTGCTGCAGCAGCATGAGTGCCATGGGCTTGCCGACGATGTTGCTGCGCCCGATCACCACCGCGTGTTTGCCCTTGAGCTCGTAGCCGATGCTCTCCAGCATCTTCATGCAGCCGTAGGGCGTGCAGGGCCAGAAACCGGGCATGCCGGTCATGAGCGCGCCTGCGCTGGCGATGTGGAAGCCGTCGACGTCCTTGGCAGGCGAGATCGCCTCGATGACCTTCTGCGCCTCAATGTGCGCGGGCAACGGAAGCTGCACCAGGATGCCGTGGATGGTGGGGTCGGCATTGAGTGCATCCACGCGCGCAAGCAGTGCTGCCTCGGTCATGGTGGCGGGCCAACGCTCCAGCACCGAGTGCATGCCGGTGTCTTCACAGGCCTTGACCTTGTTGCGCACATACACCTGCGACGCCGCGTTCTCGCCCACCAGGATCACCGCCAGACCCGGCGTGATGCCACGTGCTTTCAGAGCGGTAACCCGCGCCGTCACGTCGGCGCGAAGTTGGCGGGAGAGGGCGTTGCCGTCGATGAGTTGTGCGGTCATGGGATGATCGGTCTGCGGTTGAAATGGAAACGCCCGCCGGGAAGGGCGGGCGTTGATCGGGTGTGTTTGGTTGGTGTGTCAGGCCTTGGCCGGGGTCTGTCCCAGCGCGATCTTCAGCAGGTCGGCCACGGTGTTGGCACCAAGTTTTTCCATGATGTTGGCGCGATGCGCCTCTACCGTCTTGATGCTGATGCCCAGATCGTCGGCAATCTGCTTGTTCAGCCGGCCGGCGACGATGCGTTCCAGCACCTGGGCTTCGCGGCTGGTGAGCTTGGAGAGCAAAGCGTCGCGGCTCACCGCCTGCTGGTGGGTGGTGAAGGCTTCGCGCGCGTGCTCAAGCATGCGTTCGACCAACGTGACGAGCTGGTCTTCCTTGAACGGCTTCTGAATGAAGTCGAGCGCGCCCTTCTTCATGGACTCCACCGCCATCGGCACGTCGCCATGGCCGGTGATGAAGACGATGGGCAGGGGGGACTGACGCTCGATCAGGCGCTCTTGCAACTCCATGCCGGTCATGCCACCCATGCGGATGTCGGCTATGAGGCAAGCCACCTCGCGGGCGTCGTAGCGGCTGAGGAATGCCTCGGCCGATTCGAAGCAGCGGACCCGGAAGTCCTTGCCTTCGAGCAGCCATTGAAGTGAGTCGCGCACCGCCTCGTCGTCATCGACCACATAGACCGTGCCTTTTTTCGGGATCAAACTCATCTCGCTCTTTCTGTGTCCGTCACCGGCTCTGTGGCTGGTCCGGTTGATGCATCGCTGACCTTCAATCTTGAAATCACGGGGATCCAGAAACTGAAGCAGCAACCCACAACCTCTTCCCCATTGTAGATGTTGTGCACATGCATCCTGCCGTGGTGGGATTCGACGATGCTGCGGCACAGTTTCAGGCCAATGCCCATCCCCTCGCTCTTGGTGCTGTAGAAGGCTTCGTAGATGCGCTCGATCATCTCGTCGGGCACGCCGTTGCCTGAGTCGCGCACCGAGAACTCGACCACGTCCAGATCATCCTGGCGGCGCGGCCCCACGCGCAGCTCGACATAGCGCTCTCCGGGCGCACGGCCTGCCTGCATGATGGCCTCGCCGGCGTTTTTCAGCAGGTTGATCAGCACCTGCTCGATCAGGATGGGATCGACCATCAGGCTGGGCAGGCGCGCCGCCACATAGGGCGACAGGCGCACCTGGTGGCGGCGCAGTTCGATGTCGGCCAGCTCGATCGCGTTGCTCACCATCTGCGCCACGTCAGACGGCGCCGGGTTGGGTTCGCTGCGTTTTACGAAGGCCTTGATGCGCTGGATGATCTGCCCGGCGCGCTGTGCCTGGCGAGCGGTCTTCTCCAGCGCTCCCAGCAGGTCTTCCGTACTGATCCGGTTTTCGTTGACGCGCGAGATCATGCCGTTGCAATAGTTGCTGATCGCAGTGAGCGGCTGGTTGAGCTCGTGCGCCACGCTCGACGCCATCTCACCCATGGTGATCAGGCGGCTCGCGGTCTGCGCGCGTTCAGCCTGGCGCGAGGCCTGCTCTTCGGCATAGCGGCGCGGCGTGATGTCGCTGGCAATCACCATCTGCGCCAGGCGCCCGTCGACCCAGGTGAGGTAGCGCGTGCGCACCTCCAGCCAGCGGTCGAGTTCTTCCACGAACACCTCGGCATTTTCCGCACCGGCGTCCGTCAAGGTTTCGGTGGGCATGCCGGCGAAGGCGTCCACCGCATCGCCGTCGTCCGGGCTGGGCGTGGGCTGGTTGCCCGCCAGGTCCACCAAATGGCGGTGACCCTGGCCGCGCGTGCCGAACCACATGCGGTACATCTTGTTGGCGAACAGCATTTCGTCGCTGCCCAGCGGCGCCACCGACACGGCCGAGTCCAGGCTTTCCAGCACGGTGGTGAAGCGCTCATAGGACGCAGAGAGTTCCTCGCGAATGCGCTTGGGCTCGGTGATGTCGGTCATCGAGGTCATCCAGCCGGTCTGGTGGCCCTTGGGATCGATCAACGGTGAAACATACATGCGCGCGTCGAAGATGCTGCCGTCGCGGCGTTGCACCCGGACCTCGAAGCCTCCGGGCGTGGAGCGCCCGCGCAGCTCGTCTTCCAGGCGGGCCGACAGCTGGTCGTGGTCTTCGTCAGGCCAGTAAGGGAAGGGGGCGGTGCGCCCCACCAACTCGCCTTCGGTCCAGCCCGTCATCGAGCAGAAGGCCGGGTTCACGTAGGTGATGCGGCCCTGCATGTCGAGCGCGCGCATGCCGGTGAGCATGGAGTTCTCCATGGCGCGGCGAAAGTTGGTCTCTGACACCAGGGCTTGCTGCGCCTGCACGCGCCGGCGTGTGTGGCGCCAGGTTCCGAGCAGCATCCACACCGTGAGGGCAGAGAGCGCGCCGATCACCCAGAAGAAGCCGCTGCCCACGATGTCCTGCGAGGTCCGGTAGCCCTGCGCCTTCACGATCAATCCGTTGCCCACCGGCGAAACCGGCACCTCGTGCTCCAGCGGCGGGTTGGACCAGGGCAACAAGCGCAGCACATCGCTGGGCGCCTGCAGGCTTCCCGCGAGCACCTGGCCCCGGTCGTCCACCAGCGCCACCGCGTAGCGCGCCATGATCTCCGGGGGCATGCCGAAGCGCATGAGGCCGTCAATGGCGTACTCGCCCATGACGGTGCCGGCAAAGCGGCCTTGCTCGCTGAGTGGCACATGCAGCATCAGCGTCGCGTTGCGCGGGTCCTGGGTTTCCAACGGGCGCGAATAGGTGGGTTGACGCAAATCGCGCGCGAGGTCGAAGGTGCCGTCGGTTTCGTTCGGAGACAGCGTGCTGCCGGTCGAGCGCATCAGGCGCAACGGTGCGCTGGGGGAGGTGTAGCTGGCGAGCACGTTGCGTCGGGCGTCCACCCAGGTCACGGCCAGTAATTCGGGGAACTGGCTCACCAGCGTTTCGACCTGAAACACGAACTCTTCCGTGTCGATGTCCCGATTGTCGATCTCGCGGGCCAGTCGCATCAGCTGCTCCTGGCGCTCCAGCAGGCGCAGGCGCAAGCGTTGCTGCGCGTACTCCACATCGCGCGTCACGGCTTCCTGCTCGCGCTCAAGTTCTTCAAATCGCAGATAAGTGATGGCCACCACGATGGCCGAGAGGAACAGCAGCACCGACAGCAACGGCGCCAGCGTGGCAAAACGGTCCTGCCGAGACGGCGGCAGACGTCGCCACCAGCGTTTCCACCAAGGCGCCGGTGCGGCTTTTGGCGGTGGTGCTGCAGGTGTCGAGGGCGCTGAACTCATAGCCTGCCGAGTCTACGTGAGCAAGCGCCCAATGCTTCCATTTGTGCAGCGCCAGTGTGGCGAATCTCCGCTTTTCAGTGCCATTCATTATTTCATAATGTAGAAACTGAAAGCACATATTGAAATTTGAAAGGCATTGTGGGAAACTCCGTGACAGCGCGGAATGACCCCCGTAAGCTCGATTTCAATCAACAGGAGACAAGCATGGCAGCGAACAACGCTCAGGACGGCCGCGGCGCCGGCGACCTGGATACCCAGGAAACACGCGAATGGATGGAGGCGCTGGGCGCCGTGATCGAGCGGGAGGGCCCCGAGCGCGCCCACTTCCTCCTGGAGCAACTGCTTGAGGAGGCTCGCCAGCACAGCATCGACCTGCCGTTTTCGGCCACCACGGGCTATGTGAACACCATCGAGCCGAATCAGGAAGAGCGCTGCCCGGGCAACATCGAGATCGAAGAGCGCCTGCGTGCCTACATGCGCTGGAACGCCATGGCCATGGTGGTCAAGGCCAACCGCCACAACCCCGAAGACGGTGGCGACCTCGGCGGCCACATCGGTTCATTTGCTTCGCTGGCCCACATGTTCGGTGCCGGCTTCAACCACTTCTGGCACGCCGAGAGCGAGAACCATGGTGGTGACTGCCTCTACATCCAGGGCCACGTGTCGCCTGGCGTGTATGCCCGCGCCTACCTTGAAGGACGCCTGACCGAAGAGCAACTGCTCAACTTCCGCCAGGAAGTCGATGGCAAGGGCCTCTCCAGCTACCCGCACCCCAAGCTGATGCCCGAGTTCTGGCAGTTCCCCACGGTGTCCATGGGCCTGGGCCCGCTGATGGCGATCTACCAGGCGCGTTTCCTGAAGTACCTGCACGCCCGTGGCATCGCCAACACCGAGAACCGCAAGGTCTGGGTGTTCTGCGGTGATGGCGAGATGGACGAAGTCGAATCGCTGGGCGCGATCAGCCTGGCCGCGCGCGAGAACCTCGACAACCTGATCTTCGTGGTGAACTGCAACCTGCAACGCCTGGACGGCCCGGTGCGCGGCAACGGCAAGATCATTCAGGAGCTCGAAGGCGAGTTCCGCGGCTCCGGCTGGAACGTGATCAAGCTGCTGTGGGGCAGCGAGTGGGATTCGCTGCTGGCGCGCGACAAGGACGGTGCGCTACGCAAGATCATGATGGACACGGTCGACGGCGACTACCAGGCATTCAAGGCCAACGACGGTGCCTACGTGCGCAAGCATTTCTTCGGCCGCGACCCCAAGACGCTGGAGATGGTGGCTCACCTCAGCGACAACGACATCTGGAACCTCAAGCGCGGTGGACACGACCCGCAGAAGGTTTATGCGGCGTACCACAAGGCTGTCAACCACAAGGGGCAGCCGACCGTGCTCCTGATCAAGACCGTCAAGGGCTTCGGCATGGGCAAGTCGGGCGAGGGCAAGAACACGGTCCATCAGACCAAGAAGCTCACCGACGAAGACATCAAGATCTTCCGTGACCGCTTCAACCTGCCGATCCCGGACAGCGAACTCTCCAAGATTCCGTTCTACAAGCCGGCCGACGACACGCCGGAAATGCGTTATCTGCACGAGCGCCGCCAGGCCCTGGGTGGCTATCTGCCCAAGCGCCGCACCAAGGCCGACGAGAGCTTCACCGTGCCCTCGATCGAGACCTTCAAGGCCGTGATGGAGCCCACCGTGGAAGGCCGCGAGATATCGACCACGCAGGCCTACGTGCGTTTCCTCACCCAGCTGCTGCGCGATCAGGCCCTGGGCCCACGCGTTGTGCCCATCCTGGTCGATGAGGCGCGCACCTTCGGCATGGAAGGCCTGTTCCGCCAGATCGGCATCTACAACCCCGCAGGCCAGCAGTACACCCCGGTCGACAAGGACCAGGTCATGTACTACAAGGAGGACAAGGCTGGCCAGATCCTGCAGGAAGGCATCAACGAGGCCGGCGGCATGAGCAGCTGGATCGCGGCTGCCACGAGTTACAGCACGAGCAACCGCATCATGGTGCCGTTCTACGTGTACTACTCGATGTTCGGTTTCCAGCGCATCGGCGACCTGGCCTGGGCGGCTGGCGACATGCAGGCGCGCGGCTTCCTGCTGGGTGGCACCTCCGGGCGCACCACGCTCAACGGCGAAGGCCTGCAACACGAAGACGGCCACAGCCACATCCTTGCTGGCACCATTCCCAACTGCATCAGTTACGACCCGACCTTCGCACACGAAGTTGGCGTGATCCTGCACCACGGCTTGAAGCGCATGGTGGAGAAACAGGACAACGTCTTCTACTACCTGACGCTGCTCAACGAAAACTACGCCATGCCTGGCCTCACGCCTGGCACCGAAGACCAGATCATCAAAGGCATGTACCTCTGCAAAGAGGGCGCCAAGCTGACCCCGCGCGTGCAGCTGTTGGGCTCCGGCACCATCCTGCGCGAATCCATCGCCGCGCAGGAACTGCTGGAGAAAGACTGGGGCGTGGCCGCCAACGTGTGGAGCTGCCCGAGTTTCAACGAACTCACGCGCGATGGCCAGGACGCCGAGCGCTGGAACCTGCTGCACCCGACCGAGCCGCAGCGCGTCTCGTTTGTGGCGAAGCAGCTGGAAAAGCACACCGGCCCGGTGGTGGCTTCCACCGACTACATGAAGAACTACGCCGAGCAGATCCGGCCCTTCATTCCCAAGGGTCGCACCTACAAGGTATTGGGCACCGATGGCTTTGGCCGCAGCGACTTCCGCAGCAAGCTGCGCGAGCACTTCGAGATCAATCGCCACTACATTGTGGTGGCGGCGCTCAAGGCGCTGAGCGAAGAAGGCACAGTGCCTGCGGCCAAGGTGGCCGAAGCCATTGCCAAGTACGGCATCAAGGCCGACAAGATCAACCCGCTGTACGCCTGATACGGCGAGGAGACAACAACATGGCACTCATAGATGTGAAAGTCCCGGACATCGGCGACTTCGACGAAGTCGCGGTGATCGAACTGCTGGTGAAGGTGGGCGACACGGTCAAGGCCGAGCAGTCACTGATCACGGTGGAGTCCGACAAGGCTTCGATGGAGATTCCTTCGAGCACGGCGGGCGTGGTGAAGGAACTCAAGGTGTCGCTGGGCGACAAGGTGAAAGAGGGTTCGGTGGTGCTGGTGCTTGAGGCCGCGGGTGAAGCCGCAGCTCCCGCTCCGGCAGTCGCGCCCTCAGTCGCGGCTGCCGCGCCCGCGGCCGCTCCTGCCCCGGCGGCAGCGGCGCCGGCAGCGGCCCCTGCCGCCAGCGGCCCCGTCGAGGTGCATGTGCCCGACATCGGTGACTTCAAGGACGTTGCCGTGATCGAGGTGCTGGTCAAGCCCGGCGACAAGATCGCGCTGGAGCAAAGCCTGATCACGGTGGAGTCCGACAAGGCTTCGATGGAGATCCCGTCGTCGCACGCCGGCGTGCTCAAAGAGCTCAAGGTCAAGGTGGGCGACACGGTCAACATCGGTGACTTGCTGGCGATTCTGGAAGGTGTTGCGGCGGCGAGCCCCTCACCTCAGCCCTCTCCCCAAGGGGGCGAGGGAGCCAAACCCGCCGCTCCGGCCGCACCCGCTGCGGCTGCTCCGCAGGCTGCGAGCGTTTCCGCGCCTGCAGCTCCCGCCCACAACCCCACTGCAGTTGTCCCTTTGGGCCTACCCCACGCCTCGCCGTCGGTGCGCAAGTTCGCCCGCGAACTCGGCGTGCCGCTGGCCGAGGTGAAGGGCTCGGGCCTCAAGGGCCGCATCACCGCCGAGGACATCCACTCGTTCACGAAATCCGTGATGGCCGGCACGGTGCAGACCACCGCGCAAGCGGCCAAGGCCCCGGCTTCCGCTGGCGGTGGCGGTGGCGGCTCCGAGCTGGGCCTGATCCCCTGGCCCAAAGTGGACTTCGCGAAATTCGGCCCGATCGAGCGCAAGGAGATGGGCCGCATCAAGAAGATCAGCGGCGCCAACCTGCTGCGCAACGCGATCATGATTCCGGCCGTCACCAACTTCGACGACGCCGACATCACCGACCTCGAAGCCTTCCGCGTCTCCACCAACAAGGAGAACGAGAAGAGCGGCGTCAAGGTGACCATGCTCGCTTTCCTGATCAAGGCCTGCGTGGCCGCGCTCAAGAAATTCCCCGAGTTCAACAGCTCGCTCGATGGCGACGCGCTGGTCTACAAGCAGTTCTGGCACATCGGCTTTGCGGCTGACACGCCCAACGGCCTGATGGTTCCGGTGATCAAGGACGCCGACAAAAAGGGCGTGCTGCAGATCAGCCAGGAAATGGGTGAGCTCGCCAAGAAAGCGCGCGAGGGCAAGCTGAGCCCGGCCGAGATGAGCGGTGCCACGTTCACCATCTCCAGCCTGGGCGGTATCGGTGGGCGTTACTTCACGCCCATCATCAATGCACCCGAGGTGGCCATTTTGGGTGTGTGCAAGAGCCAGATGGAACCGGTGTGGGACGGCAAGGCGTTTGCGCCTCGCCTGATGCTGCCGCTCTCCTTGACCTGGGACCACCGCGTGATCGACGGCGCTGCGGCGGCGCGCTTCAACGCCTACCTCGGTCAGATCCTCGGCGACTTCCGTCGCGTTCTGCTCTAAGGAATGACGATGGCACTGATCGATATACAAGTACCGGACATTGGCGACTTCGACGAAGTCGCGGTCATTGAACTGCTGGTCAAACCGGGCGACACCGTGAAGGCCGAGCAATCGCTCATCACGGTGGAGTCCGACAAGGCCTCGATGGAGATTCCATCAAGCGCCGCTGGCGTGGTGAAGGAGCTCAAGGTCAAACTGGGCGACAAGGTGAAGCAGGGCAGTGTGGTGTTGACGCTGGAGGTTGCCGGTGAGGCCGCTGCGGCGCCTGCTCCCGCAGCTTCACCGGCGCCAGCTGCCGCTGCACCGAACGCACTTGCTGCGGCTGCGCCAAATGCTTCTGCTTTCGGTGGCAGCGCCGACCTCGAGTGCGACGTGCTCGTGCTCGGCGGCGGTCCCGGTGGTTACAGTGCGGCCTTCCGCGCGGCCGACCTGGGCCTGAAGGTCGTGCTGGTCGAGCGCTACGCCAGCCTGGGTGGTGTGTGTTTGAACGTGGGCTGCATCCCCTCCAAGGCGCTCTTGCACGTGGCTGCCGTGATGGACGAGGTCAGCCACATGGCCGATCTGGGCGTGGACTTCGGCCGCCCGGTGGTCAACATCGAGAAGCTGCGTGGCCACAAGGAAAAGGTGATTGGCAAGCTCACCGGCGGCCTGGCCGCCATGGCCAAGATGCGCAAGGTCACCACGGTTCGGGGTTACGGCGCCTTCGTGGGTGCGAACCACCTCGAGGTGGAAGAAACCAGCGGAACGGCGCAGGAAAAGACTGGCAAGAAGCAGGTGATCGCCTTCAAGAAGGCCATCATCGCGGCCGGTTCGCAAGCCGTGCGTTTGCCCTTCATGCCCGAAGACCCGCGCGTGGTGGACAGCACCGGGGCCCTGGCACTCAAGGAAGTCCCGAAGCGCATGTTGATCCTGGGCGGCGGCATCATCGGCCTGGAGATGGGCACGGTCTACAGCACGCTGGGTGCACGCCTGGACGTGGTGGAGATGCTCGATGGCCTGATGCAGGGCGCCGACCGCGACCTGGTGAAGATCTGGCAGAAGTTGAACGCCAAGCGCTTCGACAACATCATGCTCAAGACCAAGACGGTGGGGGCCAAGGCCACGCCCGAAGGCATCGAGGTGACGTTTGCCGCGGCCGAAGAGGGCGGTACGGCGCCACCACCGCAGACCTACGACCTGGTGCTGCAGGCCGTGGGCCGCACGCCCAATGGCAAGAAGATCGCGGCCGAGAAGGCCGGTGTGGCGGTGACCGACCGCGGCTTCATCAACGTCGACATCCAGATGCGCACCAACGTGCCGCACATCTTCGCCATCGGCGACATCGTGGGCCAACCCATGCTGGCGCACAAGGCGGTGCACGAGGCGCACGTGGCGGCAGAGGTGATTGCGGGCGAACTGCAAGGCAACAAGGAACTGGCGGCCGCGGCGTTCAATGCGCGCGTGATCCCCAGCGTCGCCTACACCGATCCCGAGGTGGCCTGGGTGGGCCTCACCGAGGACCAGGCCAAGGCACAGGGCATCAAGGTCAAGAAAGGCCTGTTCCCGTGGAATGCCTCCGGCCGCGCGATTGCCAACGGCCGCGACGAGGGCGTGACCAAGCTGCTGTTCGACGATTCACCCGAAGCCCATGGCCACGGCAAGATTTTGGGCGGGGGCATGGTCGGCACGCACGCGGGCGACATGATCGGCGAGATCGCGCTGGCCATCGAGATGGGCGCGGACGCGGTGGACATCGGCAAGACCATCCACCCGCACCCCACGCTGGGCGAGAGCATCGGCATGGCCGCGGAGATTGCGCACGGCTCGTGCACGGACGTGCCTCCGCAGCGCAAATAAACGCGCCCGGTCCAAAAAAAACCGCCAGGCCTCACGGATTGGCGGCCTTTCTCATGGGTGCGATTCAACGCGGGGGGACGCGGTTGGCCAGTGGCGCGCTGCGGTGGTCGGGCAGCAGTTTGCAGGTGCCGCCATAGGCGGCCTCATAGCCTTTGCAGTAGAAGCCGCCAAGGCCGTCTTCGCCCGCATCGTGTGCCCACTCTTCTGCCGAGCTGGGCCTGTCTCGCGCCAACGGCGGCTCACTGTTTGGTTTGTTCGCACCGAAGGGCACGCCGACAGCCCGGCTCGATCACCTGAACATGAAGATCAACCGGGCCCGCAGGTTCAAGGGCCTTTGTCGGCCATCTGCACGCGACGCGCGCCATTGAAGCGCTTACTCCAGTACGCCATGCGCATGTCTTCCACGCGCACGTGTGACCCGGAGCGAGGCGAGTGGATGAACTTGCCGTCACCCACATAGATGCCCACGTGACTGAATGCGCGACGCATGGTGTTGAAGAACACCAGATCACCGGGTTTGAGTTCGCTGCGGTCGATTTCCTGGGTGGCGGCCGCCTGTTCATCGGAGCGGCGTGGAAGGATCTTGCCCACCGACTGCTCGAAAACGGCGCGAACAAAACCGCTGCAGTCGAAGCCGGTGTCCACCGTGTTGCCGCCGTATCTGTAGGGGACCCCCAGGAATGCCATGGCATTGATGACCAGCCCGGAGGCCTGCTCACCCACGGTGTCGCGTGCGTGCTGGATATGGCTGCCCAGGCGGGATATCAGGCCTTTCTCAGTCAGCAAACTGTCCATATCTTCATACGCGGCGTCGGGAGGCGCGGCATGGGCCGCGGCAGCGAAGCTGAGCATGAGGACAGGGAAGATTCGACGCATGGCCCGCAGGGTATCGGCGATACCTGATGAAGTCAAGCGAGAAATACCCTGCAAAGCATTGATTTTGTTGAGTTTTGCCGCGGACGTCCTGCAAATCAACTGACCACCCCTTGGCAAGAGCCTTCGGCATGGTTTTGACTGCAAGGTGCAATGACTGAATATGGTCAGTTTGAATGAGTGAAGATCAATTTGTTGATCGATGTTTAATTTTATTAAGTCTTGTTCAAATATTCGATCGACCAAGCCTGTGATTGGTAAACTGCCGACATGGAAGTCCAGTTGCACGAGCTCACCCCGGTCTTGTCGACCGCCGAGCAGGAGGCTGCGCAACGCCAGCAGCAGCAACGCCAACAGCGCCAGCTGGCCATGTCCGATACCCGCCGCGCGTTGGTGCTGGACGCCGCGCGCAGCGTGTTTGCCGAGAACGGTGTGGAGGGGGCGAGCATCCGTGAGATTGCCCGTCGTGCCGGCTACACCCCGGGTGCGATCTACAGCTATTTCGACAACAAGGAAGCCATCTACGCCGCGCTGCTCGCTGAGTCGCTGGAGCGGCTCAACGCCGAGGTGGCGTCTGCCCGGCATTCCAAGCTGCAGCCGCAACTGACCCTGGCAGCCAAGGCGCAAGCCTGGTTTGGTTTTTACGCCCGCAGTCCGCGCGACCTGGATCTCTGCTTTTATCTGGTCCAGGGCTTGGCGCCGCGCGGCCTCGACGGTGAACTCAACCAGCATCTCGATGGCCGCCTGCAGGACGCCCTGCGTCCTTGCGAGCTGGCGTTGCAGGCCATGGGTTTGTCGCCCGAGTCCGCATTGCGGGAAAACACGGCCCTGTTCGCACACGGCGTGGGTTTGCTGCTGCTGCTGCACACTGGCCGCATCCGGTTGTTTGGGCAATCGGTAGAACCGCTTTTCACGGCTTATGTGGAACAGCTCGTGGAGCGCCTGAACCCGGGCGCGTTTGCAGCCCTACGGGGGCTCGATCAGCCGGATTTGTTCGGCCTTTGACGCTCGTCAGGCGAAGACGCGAACTGCGCTGCGAAAATCCAGCATCCCGAGCGAATTGAACGACACACGAAACAAGGAAAGACGAGCATGCTGCTGGACGCTGAAGACTCCCAACTGGTGCTGGTGGACTACCAGGCCCGCCTGATGCCCACCCTCTTCGAGGGCCCGCAGGTGTTGGCCAATGCGCTGCGCCTGGCCCGCATGGCCCAACTGCTGGAAGTGCCGGCCTTTGGCACCGAGCAGAACCCCGAGAAGCTCGGTCCCAACCCGCCGGAGTTGCGCGAACTCTGCCGCAAGACGCTGGCCAAGATGCACTTTGGTGCGGTGTCCGACGGACTGGGGGACTGGCTGCGCCCGCCTGCGCGCCCGGCCCAGGGTGGCGGCAACGCGCGCAGCCTGCCCAAGCATCTGCAGAAGCCCGCGGCAGCGCCTGCCGCCGAACGCCAGACCGTGGTGGTGGCCGGCTGTGAAGCCCACGTGTGCCTGATGCAGACCGCGCTGGAACTGATCGAGCAGGAGTTCGACGTGTGGGTGGTGACCGATGCCTGCGGCTCGCGCACCGAGCGCAACCGGGACGCCGCCTTTGACCGTCTGGCCGGCGCCGGCGCCGAACTGGTGACAACCGAGATGGTGGCTTTCGAGTGGTTGCGCACCGCGGACCATCCGCTGTTTCGCGAGGTGCAGGCGCTCATCAAATAGGGCCGGCAGGGCATGCGCCAGGTGGTGGCACCGGGCGCATGTCAGCCTGTCGAAAGCCGCCTGGCCATAATTATGAATTCAGTTTGGGTGAAGCCACCCGACACAACCCCAGCAGGAGACATGCATGAGCCAAAACCAGGGCTACACCGAGTTCTACCGCCGCTCCATCGAAGACCGCGACGCCTTCTGGACCGAACAGGCCGCCCTGGTGGACTGGAAGAGACCGTTCGACCGCGTCTGCAACGACGACAACCCCCCGTTTGCCCGATGGTTCGAAGGGGGGCTCACCAACCTCTGCCACAACGCGGTGGACCGGCATCTGAAAGATCGCCCCGACCAGAACGCGCTGATCTTCGTTTCCACCGAAACCGACGTGGAGCGCAGCTACAGCTTTCGTGAATTGCATGCCGAGGTGCAGCGCATGGCCGCGGTGCTGCTCGGTCAGGGCGTCAAAAAGGGCGATTGCGTCCTGATCTACATGCCGATGATCCCGGAGGCCGCCTTCGCCATGCTGGCCTGCGCCCGCATTGGCGCCATTCACTCGGTGGTGTTTGGAGGCTTTGCCAGCCATTCGCTGGCCAGCCGCATCGAGGACGCCTCGCCCGTGGCCATCGTCAGCGCCGACGCCGGTTCGCGCGGCGGCAAAGTGGTTGAGTACAAGCCGCTGCTGGACGAGGCCATCCGCCTGTCGGCCCACAAGCCGGCCCGGGTCGTGATGGTCAACCGCGGCCTGGCGCCCATGAAGCTCGTCCCGGGGCGTGATGTGGACTACGCCAGCGCGCGCGAACGGCAGCTGGACACCGTGGTGCCCTGCGAGTGGGTGGATGCCACCCACCCGAGCTACACGCTCTACACCAGCGGCACCACCGGCAAACCCAAGGGTGTGCAGCGCGACACCGGTGGCTACGCGGTGGCACTGGCCGCGAGCATGAAGCATGTGTTCATGGGCGAACCGGGTGAGACCTACTTTTCCACCAGCGACATCGGTTGGGTGGTAGGCCACAGCTACATTGTCTATGGACCGTTGATCGCCGGCATGGCAACCATCATGTATGAGGGCCTGCCGATCCGTCCGGACGCAGGCATCTGGTGGCACCTGGTCGAGAAGTACAAGGTCAGCGTGATGTTCAGCGCGCCCACCGCCGTGCGCGTGCTCAAGAAGTACGACCCCTCGTTCATCAAGAACCACGATCTCTCCAGCCTCAAGGCGCTCTTTCTCGCGGGCGAGCCGCTGGACGAGCCGACTGCGCAATGGATCGCCGAAGCGCTGGGCAAGCCCATCATCGACAACTACTGGCAGACGGAGACTGGCTGGCCCATCCTGTCGCTGTGCAACGGCGTGGAGCCGGCCAGCAGCAAGTTCGGATCGCCCGGGCGCGCCGTCTATGGCTACAACGTCAAGTTGCTCGACGATCAGACCGGTGCGGAACTGACCGAGCCCGGGCAGAAAGGCGTGGTGGCCATCGAGGGCCCACTGCCGCCCGGCTGCATGCAGACCGTGTGGCGCGACGACGAGCGCTTCGTGAAGACCTATTGGTCGAGCGTGCCGGGCAAGATGGTCTACAGCACGTTCGACTGGGGTATCAAGGACGCGGACGGTTACTTCTTCATCCTGGGACGCACCGACGACGTGATCAACGTGGCTGGCCACCGGCTGGGCACGCGCGAGATCGAAGAGAGCATCTCCAGCCATCCGCGCATCGCCGAGGTGGCGGTGGTCGGCGTGGCCGATCAACTCAAGGGACAGGTGGCGATGGCGTTTGCCGTGGTCAAGGACGCCTCAACGCTGACCGACGACGCCTCACGCTTGAAGCTTGAAGGCGAGGTGATGAAGGTGGTGGACGAGCAACTGGGCGCGGTGGCACGCCCGGCCCGCGTGCGTTTTGTCTCGGTGTTGCCCAAGACCCGCAGCGGAAAATTGTTGCGTCGCGCCATTCAGGCGGTGTGCGAGGGGCGTGATCCTGGCGACCTCACCACCATGGATGATCCGGCCGCGTTGCAGCAGATCAAGGATTTGCTCGGCTGACAGGAGCGGTGCACATCGCACCCTTACGCTCGGCGCATGGTCGGCAAGGCGCTTTCTAAGTATGATTCATGCTTATATTCACACGAGCGACGGGCACCATGGACAAGATGATCGCATCTGACGGGCAGGTGGAACGGGTTCGGGTTTTCGAACTCGCGGCAGAACTTTTTGGTGTGCTGGCCACGCCCATGCGCCTGCGCATCCTGAGCGCCCTGTGCGACCGTGAAAAATCGGTCTCGCAGTTGCTGCAGGAAATCGACACCACCCAACCCAACCTGTCTCAGCATCTGAACCTGCTGTACCGCTCAGGGGTGCTTGCCAAACGCAAGGAAGGCACGCAAGTCATCTACCGGGTGCAAAGCGAGAAGGCCGTCATGCTGTGTCGCACGGTGTGCACCCAGATTGCGATCGAGATCGACGAGCCCAGCGCCGTTCCCGCCTCGGAACGGCTCTCGCCGCGCGTGACATCCTGATGACGGCGCCTTTGGCGCCGAACTTTTTCCTGCACTCACCGGCAAGGTGGCACAATCTCGGGTTGCAGCCAGGTCCTTCCACAGTCACTGTCGCATCCGCATAACGGTCAAGCCGTGCAGCGGAAGGTTTTTCTAACCAGCTAATGTTTCCTGCAGGGAAACGGAGGTCAGCGGATTTATGAGCGATTCCCAAGCCAATGGGGGCAACGTCTATGTTGCCTACAAGACCAACTCGTATCTCTTCGGCGGCAACGCGCCGTATGTGGAAGAGATGTACGAGAACTACCTCGCCAACCCGGGCAGCGTGCCGGACACCTGGCGCGGTTACTTCGATGCACTGCAGCACGTGCCAGCCGGCGACGGTTCTGATGCCCGTGACGTGCCGCATCAACCCGTCATCAATGCCTTTGCCGACCGCGCCAAGCAGGGCGGCACCAAGGTCGTCATCGCCACCGGCGCCGACTCGGACCTCGGTCGCAAGCGCGTTGCCGTCCAGCAGCTGATCGCCGCCTACCGCAATGTGGGTGCCCGCTGGGCCGATCTCGATCCGCTCAAGCGCGCCGAACGCGACAACATTCCTGAACTCGATCTGTCGTTTTACGGCTTTGCCGACGCCGATCTGGAAATCATCTTCAACACGAGCAACACTTTCTTCGGCAAGGAGACGATGTCCCTGCGCGAGTTGCTCAATGCCTTGCGTGACACCTACTGCGGCTCCATCGGCGCCGAGTACATGTACATCACCGACCAGAGCCAGAAGCGCTGGTGGCAGGAGCGTCTGGAGAGCACCCGTTCCAAGCCGGCCTACAACGCCGACAAAAAGAAGCACATTCTTGACCGCCTGACCGCGGCAGAAGGCCTGGAGCGATTCCTCCACACCAAATACGTGGGCCAGAAGCGTTTCTCGCTCGAAGGCGGTGAAAGCTTCATTGCCTCCATGGACGAGCTGATCCGCCAGGCGGGCCAGGTCGGCATCCAGGAAATCGTGATCGGCATGGCCCATCGCGGCCGCCTCAACGTGTTGGTGAACACCCTGGGCAAGATGCCCAAGGACCTGTTCGCCGAGTTCGATCACACCGCCCCCGAAGACCTGCCGTCTGGCGACGTGAAGTACCACCAGGGTTTCAGCTCTGACGTGACCACCCCTGGCGGACCGGTGCACCTGTCGCTGGCATTCAACCCATCGCACCTGGAGATCGTCAACCCCGTGGTCGAGGGCTCGGTGCGCGCCCGCATGGACCGCCGCGGCGATCCGCTGGGCAAGCAGGTGCTGCCGGTGCTGGTGCACGGCGACGCCGCCTTTGCCGGCCAGGGCGTGGTGATGGAAACGTTGGCACTGGCCGAAACCCGTGGTTACTCCACCGGCGGCACGGTGCATCTGGTGATCAACAACCAGATCGGTTTCACCACCTCCGACCCGCGCGACAGCCGCTCTACGCTGTACTGCTCCGACGTGGTCAAGATGATCGAGTCGCCGGTGCTGCACGTGAACGGTGACGATCCCGAAGCCGTGGTGTACGCCACGCAGCTCGCGCTCGAATTCCGCATGGCCTTCCAGAAGGACGTGGTGGTCGATATCGTGTGCTTCCGCAAGCTGGGCCACAACGAGCAGGACACTCCAAGCCTGACCCAGCCGCTGATGTACAAGAAGATCGCGTCCCACCCCGGCACGCGCAAGCTGTACGCGGACAAGCTGGTCGCGCAGGGCCTGGGCGAGTCGATCGGCGACGACATGGTCAAGGCCTACCGCGCCGCACTCGACGACGGCCGCCACACGGTCGATCCGGTGCTGACCAACTTCAAGAGCAAGTTCGCGGTCGACTGGAGCCCGTACCTCAACAAGAAGTGGACCGACAGCTCCGACTCCGCCATTCCCATGGCCGAGTGGAAGCGCCTGTCGGAGCGGCTCACCACGATCCCCGACACGATCTCGCCGCACCAGCTGGTGAAGAAGGTGTACGCCGACCGCGCGGCCATGGGCCGTGGTGAGATTCCGGTGGACTGGGGCATGGGCGAGCACATGGCGTTTGCCTCGCTGGTGGCCAGCGGCTTCCCGGTGCGCCTGTCGGGCGAAGACTGTGGTCGCGGCACGTTCACGCACCGCCACGCCGTGATTCACGACCAGAACCGCGAGAAGTTCGACGAGGGCACCTACGTGCCGCTGCAGAACGTGGCCGACAACCAGGCCCCGTTTGTGGTGATCGATTCGATCCTGTCCGAAGAAGCGGTGCTGGCCTTTGAGTACGGCTACGCCTCGAACGACCCGAACACGCTGGTGATCTGGGAAGCGCAGTTCGGCGACTTCGTCAACGGCGCGCAGGTGGTGATCGACCAGTTCATTGCCTCGGGTGAGGTGAAGTGGGGCCGCGTCAACGGCATCACGCTGATGCTGCCGCACGGCTACGAAGGCCAGGGGCCAGAGCACAGCTCTGCACGCCTGGAGCGCTTCATGCAGATGGCGGCGGACACCAACATGCAGATCGTGCAGCCCACCACGGCCAGCCAGATCTTCCATGTGCTGCGCCGCCAGATGATTCGCGGATTGCGCAAGCCGCTGGTGATCTTCACGCCCAAGTCGCTCTTGCGCAACAAGGACGCGACCTCGCCGCTGTCCGAATTCACCAAGGGCGGTTTCCAGACCGTGATCCCCGACCAGAGCGCTGACGTCGCCAAGAAGGCCGAGAAGGTCAAGCGCGTCATTTGCTGCTCGGGCAAGGTGTACTACGACCTCGTGAAGAAGCGCGAGGAGCGCGAGTCCGACGACGTGGCGATCCTGCGCGTCGAGCAGCTCTACCCGTTCCCGCACAAGGTGTTTGGTGCCGAACTGCGCAAGTACCCCAACGCCACCGACATCGTGTGGTGCCAGGACGAGCCGCAGAATCAGGGGGCCTGGTTCTTCGTGCAGCACTACATCCACGAGAACATGCTCGACGGTCAGAAGCTCGGTTATGCCGGGCGCGCTGCCTCGGCATCGCCAGCGGTGGGTTACTCGCACCTGCACCAGGAACAGCAGAAGAACCTGATCGACGCCGCCTTCGGCAAGCTCAAGGGCTACATCCTTACCAAGTAAGTCGCTCTCCCCCTGGTCCGCGGATGTTTCATCCTCGGGCCAGGTGACAAAGCGCAGTCCGAAACAACCCAGGTAGAAGAAACATGGCAATCGTAGAAGTCAAAGTTCCGCAGCTCTCCGAATCGGTGGCCGAAGCCACCATGCTGCAGTGGAAGAAAAAAGTCGGCGACGCGGTGGCGGTCGACGAGATCCTGATCGAAATCGAGACCGACAAGGTTGTGCTGGAAGTGCCGGCGCCCTCGGCCGGCGTGCTGGTTGAAATCCTGCAAGCCGACGGCGCCACGGTGGCAGCCGAACAATTGATCGCTCGCATCGACACGGCAGCCGTGGCCGGTGCTGCCGCACCAGCACCTGCCGCTGCAGCAGCGCCCGCTGCCGCCCCAACCCCAGCCCCAGCCCCTGCCGCCGCAGCAGCTGCGGTCGCGTCTACCAGCAAAGCCGGTGTGGCGATGCCCGCCGCCGCCAAGCTGATGGCCGACAACAACCTGGCCTCCGGTTCGGTGCCCGGTACTGGCAAAGACGGCCGAGTGACCAAGGGTGACGTGCTCTCCGCCGTGGCCTCACCCAAGCCAGCGGTGGCCGCACCCGTGGCGATCTCGACCGGCGCGCCCGCCAAGGTGCTGCCGCAAGTCCCTGTGGTCGCCCCCGATCTGGGTGATCGCCCGCAAGAGCGTGTGCCCATGACGCGTCTGCGTGCCCGTGTGGCCGAACGCCTGCTGCAGTCGCAGTCGACCAACGCCATCCTGACCACCTTCAATGAAATCAACATGGCCCCGGTCATGGAGATGCGCAAGAAGTTCCAGGAGAAGTTCGAGAAGGAACACGGCGTCAAGCTCGGCTTCATGAGCTTCTTCGTCAAGGCTGCGGTGCACGCGCTCAAGAAGTACCCCATCCTCAATGCCTCGGTGGATGGCAACGACATCGTTTATCACGGCTTTTTTGACATCGGCATCGCGGTGGGCTCACCGCGTGGACTGGTGGTGCCCATCCTGCGCAATGCCGACCAGATGAGCTTTGCCGACATCGAGAAGAAGATCGCCGAGTACGGCCAGAAGGCCAAGGACGGCAAGCTGGGCATCGATGAAATGACCGGTGGCACCTTCTCCATTTCCAATGGCGGCACCTTCGGTTCGATGATGTCCACACCCATCATCAACCCACCCCAGTCGGCCATCCTGGGCGTGCACGCCACCAAGGACCGCGCCATGGTGGAAAACGGCCAAGTGGTCGTGCGCCCGATGAACTACTTCGCCATGTCGTACGACCACCGCATCATCGACGGCCGCGAAGCCGTGCTGGGCCTGGTGGCCATGAAAGAGGCGCTGGAAGATCCGGCCCGTCTGCTCTTCGACATCTGATCGGCAACCCCGCTCGCCAACGCCCCGACAGGGGCGTTGGCCTTTTGAATTCAGGAATCCAACATGTCCCAAACATTTGACGTCGTCGTCATTGGCGGTGGCCCCGGTGGCTACATCGCCGCCATCCGTGCTGCTCAACTCGGTTTCAAGGTCGCCTGCATCGACGAGTGGAAAAACGCCACCGGCGGCCCAGCCCCGGGCGGCACCTGCACCAACGTCGGTTGCATTCCCAGCAAGGCGCTGCTGCAGTCGTCGGAACACTTCGACCACGCCAACCACCACTTCGCCGACCACGGCATCACCGCCTCCAACGTCAAGATCGACATCGCCAGGATGATCGGTCGCAAAGACACCGTGGTGAAGCAGAACAACGACGGCATCCTGTACCTGTTCAAGAAGAACAAGATTTCGTTCTTCCATGGCCGTGGTTCGTTCGCCAAGGCGGTGGAAGCCGGCTATGAAATCCAGGTGACGGGGGCGAAGGAGGAGCTGCTGACCGCGCGCCAGATCATCGTGGCCACGGGCTCCAACGCACGCGCCTTGCCCGGCACGCCGTTTGACGAAGATGTGGTGCTCTCCAACGATGGCGCACTGCGCCTGGGCGCAGTGCCCAAGAAGATGGTGCTGATCGGCTCGGGCGTGATCGGGCTGGAGATGGGTTCGGTCTGGCGCCGGCTCGGCTCCGACGTGACCATCCTCGAAGGGCTGCCCACCTTTCTGGGCGCGGTGGACGAGCAGATCGCCAAGGAGGCCAAAAAAGCGTTTGACAAGCAGGGCCTGAAGATCGAACTGGGGGTGAAGGTCGGTGAGATCAAGAGCACCAAAAAAGGCGTGAGCGTGGCCTACACCAACGCCAAGGGAGAAGCCCAGTCGCTGGACGCCGACAAGCTGATCGTCTCCATTGGACGTGTGCCCAACACCATCGGTCTCAACGCAGAAGCCGTGGGCCTGCAGCTCGATGAGCGCGGCGCCATCGTGGTCGACGCCGAGTGCCGCACCAACCTCAAGGGCGTGTGGGCAGTGGGTGACGTGGTGCGTGGTCCCATGCTGGCGCACAAGGCGGAAGAAGAGGGCGTTGCAGTGGCCGAGCGCATCGCCGGCCAGCACGGTCATGTCAACTTCAACACCATCCCCTGGGTGATCTACACCAGTCCCGAAATTGCCTGGGTGGGTGAGACCGAGCAGCAGCTCAAGGCGCGCGGCGCCGCCTACAAAGCCGGCACCTTCCCGTTCCTGGCCAATGGCCGCGCTCGCGCGCTGGGTGACACCACCGGCATGGTCAAGTTTCTGGCCGATGCCACCACCGACGAAATACTGGGCGTGCATATCGTGGGTCCGATGGCCAGCGAGCTGATTTCGGAAGCCGTCGTGGCCATGGAGTTCAAGGCCAGTGCGGAAGACATCGCACGCATCTGTCACGCTCATCCGTCGCTGTCAGAGGCGACGAAAGAGGCCGCGCTGGCGGTGGACAAGCGCACGCTGAACTTCTGAACGCGTACGGTCCCGACTTTGAGCGTTCGCAGCACCTACGAAGCCGCGCTGAAGGAGCGCGGCTATAACGCCGATCCCGCCCAGCAGCGTGCCATCGACGCGCTGGAGCGGTGTGCCTCCGAGTGGGCTGTGTACAAGCAGCGTCGCTCCAATTCGCTCAAGAAGCTCTTCATCAAGCCCGACATTCCGCGCGGCGTGTACATGTTTGGCGGCGTGGGCCGGGGCAAGAGTTTTCTGATGGAGTGCTTCTTCAACGCAGTGCCTCTGAAACGCAAGACGCGGCTGCACTTCCACGAGTTCATGCGCGAGGTGCACCGCGAACTGCGCGATCTGCAGGGCACGGTCAACCCGCTGGACGAACTCGGCCTGCGTATCGCCAAACGTTACAAGCTGATCTGCTTCGACGAGTTTCACGTGGCGGACGTGACCGATGCGATGATCCTGCACCGCCTGCTGGATGCCTTGTTCAAGGCCGGCGTGGGCTTCGTCACCACCTCCAACTTCCACCCCGACGACCTCTACCCCGACGGTCTGCACCGCGACCGCATCCTGCCCGCCATCGAGCTGTTGAAGGCGCGGCTGGAGGTGCTCAGCGTGGACAACGGCACCGACTATCGCCAGCGCACGCTCAACCACATCCAGCTCTACCATTGCCCGCTCGGGCCACAGGCCGATGCGGCGCTGCGAGCCACTTTCGATGAGTTGGCTGAAGCGGGCGATCAGGAGCCGGTGATGCAGATCGAGTCGCGCCAGATCCGCGCGTTGCGCCGTGCCGGTGGCGTGATCTGGTTTGACTTCCACACACTGTGTGGCGGGCCGCGATCACAGAACGATTACCTGGAAATCGCCACCCAGTTCCACACTGTGATGCTCTCCAACGTGCCGCAGATGCAGGTGCGCCAGGCGTCCGAAGCGCGTCGCTTCACATGGCTCATCGACGTGCTCTACGACCGCCGTGTCAAGCTGGTGATGTCGGCTGCCGTACCGCCGGAAGCGTTGTACCTTGAAGGCCCGATGTCGCACGAATTCCCGCGCACGGTCTCCCGCCTGAGCGAGATGCAGTCACAAGAGTTTCTGGCGCTGGAGCATCGGGTGGTGGATACCGGGTTGACCTGAGAGGCGGCGAGCGATCTGCCACCGGGCCGCCCCAAGGCGGTGGAGCGTTGGGCCCGATTGGCCTCAGGAGAGTGGCTCGAGCTTCACGATCACGATCGACAGGTTGTCGCCCGCTCCCTTGGCCCGGGTGCGTGCCTTCTGGATCAGGAACTCGCAAGCCTCGCGCGGCGAGAGCATGGCGATCGTGCTGGCCAGTTCTTCGGGCGTGAAGTAGTGCCACACGCCGTCGCTGCATGCCATCAACGCCTCACCCGGAATGAGTTGTGGTACCACGTGCAAGTCCACTGGCGGGTCGTTCTCGGTCCCCAGGCAACCCATGAGGATGTTGGCGTGCGGGTGATCCAGGGCATCCTGTTCGCTGATCTCACCCTGGTTGACCAGCGTTTGCACGTAGGAGTGGTCTATGGTGCGGAACACCAGGCGTCCGTTGCGGAAGTGGTAGACCCGCGAATCACCAGCGTGAACCCAGTGACTTTCACCGTCGGGATCGATCAGAAAAGCGGCGATGGTGCTGTGAGGCTCCTGTTCGGCCGACACGGCGGTGAGCTTGATCACCAGGTGCGATTCTTCGACGATCTGGCGCAGCAGGGCGGACGCGTCGTCGGTGTCGGGGTCGTAGCGTTCAAACAATTGGCGCGCGGTGAGCATCACCTGGTCAGACGCCTTGCGGCCCCCGCTGCGCCCACCCATGCCGTCGGCCAGCACGGCCAGCATGCAACTGCTGTGGCGCGGATGGCTCAGCAGGCACACCTGGTCCTGCTGGTAGTCGCGGTCTCCCCGGTGGATGCCGGTGGATGCCTGGATGCGGTAGCCTTTGGACATATGAATCAATCGTTGTTCGGATGCCGTTCGATGCGTGCAATGGTATCCAGTTATGTTCCAGCGGTACCTTCACCTCCCGTGCGTCTTTGCACGCCGCTGGCGTGATTGATCTGGCTCATGGCGTGGCAGCCGCTTTTGCTGCCCGAGGCCCTCTGGCTGCGAGCCATCCCGGTCTTCGCCCCAGACCCGGCCAGTTGCAGATGGCGCTGGCCGTGGCGCAGGCTTTGCAGGCCGGTGAGCATCTTGCGGTGGAAGCTGGCACCGGCGTGGGCAAGACGTTTGCCTACCTCGTGCCGGTGCTGCTGAGCGGGCAGCGTGCGCTGTTGTCGACGGCCACGCAGGCCTTGCAGGACCAATTGTTTACCCGCGACATTCCGGCCGTCTCCCGCGCGCTGGGCCTGCCGGTGCGCGCGGCCTTGCTCAAAGGGCGCTCAAGCTACTTGTGCCTGCACAGGTTGGAGCTGGCCAGAGCCGTGGGAACGTCTGCTCAGCGCGACCCTGTCATTGCTGCGGGCCTGGAGCAGGTGCAGCGCTGGGCTCGAGTCACCCGCAGTGGCGATGTGGGCGAGCTGGACATGCTGGACGAGCGCTCGCCGCTGCGTCCCCTGATCACGTCCACCCGCCACAACTGCGTGGGAACCAGTTGCCCGCAGGCCGCACAGTGCCACGTCAATCTGGCGCGCCGCCAGGCGCGCGAAGCCGACTGGGTGGTGATCAACCACCACCTCTTTTTTTCAGACCAGGTCATCCGCGAAGCCGAAGCGGTGGACTGGTTGCCCGAAACCGGTGTGGTGGTGCTGGACGAAGCGCATCAACTCAACGACACCGGCATCCAGCTGTTGTCGCAGTCCATCTCTTCCGACAACCTGCGTGATCTCGCGCGCGAGCTGGGTGTGCAGGGCCACGCCTGGGCTCGCGGGCTGCGGCCTTGGGGTCATCTGGCGCTTTGCCTGGAGCAGGCCTGTCGCGCCTTGGGCTCTTTGTCCCGTGAGGCGGGCACCCAGGGTCGCGGTCGATGGACCGAGTCCACACCCGAAGGCCTGAACCCTGGAACTTGGCTCCTGGCGGTATCCGGCCTTGACCACGCCTTGACGGCTGTGCTGGAGGCTGTGTCAGCCACCGCCCAGAGCGCCGCTGAGCTCGCACGCCTGCTCGAGCGCATCAAGGCGTTGCAGATCACCTGGAGCCTGTTGGCGCCGGGCGGCCCGGGCCCACAGGATGCCGCCAGCGTGCGTTGGATGGAGTGGGGCGCTGATCGTTCCTGGCGCATGGTGCGCGCGCCGCTGGACAGTGCAGCCCGCTTCACCCGCCTCGTGTCGGATGCAGGGCCCGGCACTCGCAGCTGGATCTTCGCGTCCGCCACGCTGGGTCACGACGATGCGCTGAGCTGGTTCACCCGCAGCCTGGGCCTGGCGGATCACCGCACGGTCCGCACGCTGAGGGTGGCCAGCCCGTTCGACCATGGGGACCAAGCCGCTCTGTATGTGCCGCACGATCTGCCCGAGCCATCCGATGCTGCGCACACGCCCCAACTGGCGGTGCGGGTGGCGCAGTGGGCCGGTCGGTTGGGTGGGCGCACTTTGGTGCTGACCACCACACTGCGCGCAGTGGCGCGCATGGCCGATGCCTTGAACGAACAGGTGCTGCAGGGTCGTTGTGCACCGATGACGGTGCTGGCTCAGGGGCAGTTGTCGCGCGCAGCGCTGCTGGCGCGGTTTCGGGCGGCCGAGTCGTCGCGCCACGGCGCCATCCTGGTGGCTTCGGCATCGTTCTGGGAAGGGGTGGACTTGCCTGGAGATGGGCTTCAGCTGCTCGTGATCGACAAGCTGCCGTTTCCCTCGCCGGACGATCCCTTGACCGCTGCGCGCTCAGAGCGCCTGGAGGCGCAGGGCCTCAAGGCATTCAATGACGGGCATCTGCCCGAAGCCGCCATGGCCCTGAAGCAGGGAGCCGGTCGCTTGATCCGGACCGAGACCGACCGGGGGGTGCTGGTGATCGGCGACCGCCGGCTGCTCACACGCAGCTACGGCCATCAGTTGCTGGCCGGCCTGCCACCCATGCGCCGCTTGATGGACGACGCCGAGATGAGCGCGGCGCTGGACGCGCTGGCGTTCACCAGATCTTCCACCAAGGATCGTCCTTGCTCTTGAAGCCCTGGCTCAAGTACTCGCTTTGCGGGTAGTTGGCCTGCATGACACGTCGGGCATCGTCGCGCAGTTGCGTCATGCCCAGCGCGTCGTACGAACGCACCATGATGAACAGGGCCTCTTCCAGCGCGGGCGCGTCGGTGTATTCGTTCAGCGCGGTTTGAGCTCGGTTGATGGCCGCCACATGAGCGCCCCGGCTGAGGTAATAGCGCGCCACATGAACTTCGTATTGCGCCAGCGAATTGACGATGTAGGTCATGCGCAGGCGTGCGTCCGGCGTGTAGCGGGAGTCCGGGAAACGGGTGCTCAGTTCACGGAAAGCTTCGAACGATTCCTTGGCGGCCTTCTGGTCGCGCTCGGACAGGTCCTGCCGCGCAATCGCGCCGAACAGGCCCAGGTTGTCGTTGAAGTTCACCAAACCCTTGAGGTAGAGCGCATAGTCCATGGCCGGGCTGGCCGGGTGGAGCTTCTGGAAACGCTCAATGGCAGCCAGTGCCTGGGCCGGCTCGTTCGCTTTGTAGTGGGTGTAGGCCTTGTCGAGCTGGGCCTGCTGTGCCAGCGGGGTTCCGGCAGCGCGGCCTTCGAGCTTCTCGAGCAAGGTGACCGAGCGCTCGTAGTTGCCAGCCGAGCGTTCTTCGGTGGCTTCGCTGTAAATGCGGTTGGGGCTCCAGTTCACGGTTTCGTCCACCGGCTTGGTGCTGCCGCAAGCGCCGAGCGTGAGCGCGGCGCCCAGCGCACAAGCACTCAGAGCCGATAATCTGAACGTCAACATAACGAACTCACCTTCACAACGGAACTACGGATTGAAAGCGCAAAGTATATCGACGGGGGGTGAGTCGAACGGTCTGGCAGCAGACGCGGGCCACGACGTGGTGGCGACTGCCGACGAATGGGCGCTTGAGATTGAAAAGCGCCTCTGTGCCGTGCCTGTGAGCATGCATGGCTGGCGAATCGACCGCGCACTGGCCCAACTGATCCCCGAGTTCTCCCGCTCCTACCTGCAACAACTCATGGCCGATGGTGCTGTGGAGCTGCGCGGTGCGGCCCAGACCAAGCCTTCGGCGCGCATCGCCGCCGGCGATCAGCTGCGCGTGGAATTGCGCCCCACCCAGCAAGCCCAGGCGTTTGTGCCCGAGGCGATGGCGCTGGAGGTGGTGTTCGAAGACGCCGATCTGCTGGTCATTCACAAACCCGCCGGCCTGGTGGTGCACCCCGCCGCCGGCAACTGGAGCGGTACCCTGCTCAATGGCCTGCTGGCCCACCACAAGGGTGCCGCCAGCTTGCCCCGCGCGGGCATCGTGCACCGTCTCGACAAGGACACCTCGGGCCTGATGCTGGTGGGCAAGACCCGTCAAGCTGTGGAAGCGCTGGTGCGCGCCATCGCCGCGCGCGAGGTGAGCCGCCAGTACCTCGCCCTTGCCCACGGCCGCTGGAAGGGTCTGGGCGATCAGCATGTGGACCAGCCCATCGGCCGTGACGTGCACAACCGCCTGCGCATGGCAGTGGTGAGGGTGGAGGGCGGCAGCAGCAAGACCGCCCAGACCACCTTCCGCCTGCTCGACACCTGCGATCAGGCCAGTCTGGTGGCCTGCAAGCTGCACACTGGGCGCACCCATCAGATCCGGGTGCACATGGCCTGGCTCGGTCATCCGCTGGTGGGCGACACGCTGTATGGCGGGCGCGCGTTGTGGGGCATGGGCCGACAGTCGCTACACGCCGCGCGCCTCGAGCTCAAGCACCCGATCAGTGGCCAGCCGTTGTTGTTTCGCTCCACGCCGCCGACCGACATGCTCCTGGCACTGGAATCCAGCGGGCTCCATTACAATGCGACAAGCTGGGACAGCGAATCGACGGCCTGAAGCTGCACCATCCAACGCGGATGGATGGCCCTGTCGCCCGACAGTCCCCTTCACTCCGACCATCGTCCAGCTGCCCGAGCCAACCGCCTGACCGAGAGCCCACACCCGGGCGCTGCAGGATCTGGCTGATTCGCCCCGACCCAACGGTCGCGCCCGCATGCCGCATGGCCCGGACAAACTGCCCGGATGATGCAAGCACCGTTTGCTTTTCGCACCGTCCCGGTCACAAACCGGTTTTTGACTGACAGACACCATGAACACAACGGATGCCAAGCGTGTCCTCGAGACGGCATTGATCTGCGCGCCCCAGCCGCTGTCGGTGCGCGAGCTCGGCACGCTGTTCGACATGGAAGTGTCGGCCGACACGCTCAAGACCTTGCTGGCCGATCTGCAGCTCGAGTGGACCGGGCGCGGCGTGGAGCTGGTGCAGGTCGCCACGGGATGGCGCTTCCAGAGCCGGCCCGAGCTGCGTCCCTACCTGGACCGCCTGCATCCCGAGAAGCCGCCACGCTACAGCCGTGCCGCCATGGAAACGCTGGCCATCATTGCCTACCGCCAGCCGGTCACGCGCGGCGACATGGAAGACATCCGTGGTGTCACGATCAACTCGCTGATCATCAAACAACTGGAAGACCGGGGCTGGATTGAAGTCATCGGCCACCGCGAAACCGTTGGTCGCCCGGCCTTGTTTGCCACCACGCGCCAGTTTCTCGACGACCTGGGGCTGGCTTCGCTGGACCAGTTGCCGCCGCTGGACGGCAGCGAGGTGCAGGAGTCTGCGCTGGACCGCCTCGACTTCGAATCCCTGGCCAACAGCCTGCAGCCCGGCGCATCCGAGTCCGACACACCTGAATCAGATCTGCTGCTGGTGGCCGACCCCCTGGCCACCGACCCCATTTCCCCTGACCCCATTTCCCCGCCCTCCGACCCGCAGTTGTTGGAACCGTCCACCCAGGAAGACCATGACCCCGGATCAAACCCCCCCCGCCTCGCCTGAACCTGATCACGCTCCCGAGGCGAACGCGCCCGAGCAACCCGGTGCGGCACGCCCGGTGCCAGCGCCGGCTGTGCCCGAGGTGCTGCGCTTTGACGACGTGGTCAGCGGCGCTTTCGACGCCGAGCAAGAGCAGGACCTGCCGCTGCTGCCCGCCAAGCGCGTGCTCGCACCCCAGGCCGAATCGCCCAAGCTGCACAAGGTGCTGGCGCAGGCCGGCATGGGTTCGCGTCTGGAAATGGAGCAGTTGATCCTGGAAGGCCGCATTTCGGTCAACGGTGAACCCGCCCACGTGGGTCAGCGCATCCAGTTTGGCGACGTGATCAAAGTCAACGGCAAGCCGGTGCGCGTGCGCATGACGCCGCCGCCGCCCCGCGTACTGGCGTACCACAAGCCTGCAGGCGAAGTGGTTTCGCACGACGATCCGCAAAACCGGCCCACCGTGTTCCGCCGTCTGCCCAAGCTGATGCAGGGGAAGTGGCAGTCGGTTGGCCGGCTCGACCTCAACACCGAAGGCCTGCTGCTGCTCACCAGCTCGGGTGAACTGGCCAACCGATTGATGCACCCGCGTTTCGGCTTGCAGCGTGAATACGCGGTGCGCGTGCTCGGTGCGCTGTCGAACGAAGAAAAAGCACGTCTGCTCGACGGCGTGCGCCTGGACGACGGTATGGCCCAGTTCGCCTCCATCGAAGACGGTGGCGGCGAGGGGGCCAACTGCTGGTACCGCGTGACCATCGGCGAAGGACGCAACCGAGAGGTGCGCCGCATGTTCGAAGCGGTGGGCCACGCGGTCAGCCGCCTGATCCGCATCCGCTACGGCGCCATGATGTTGCCGCGCGGACTCAAGCGGGGCGCATGGCTGGAGCTGGACGAGCGCGACATTGCCCGCCTGACTGCCGCCGCCGGCATGCCGAGCGCAGACGAGGAGGGCGCCCGCCCACCCCGTCCCGGCGGCCGCCATCCAGCGCAGCGTGGGAAACAGGGCCCCAGACCCGGTCGCACCCAGGGCAACCCGCCTGGCAGCCGAAACGAAGGCCCAGGTTTCGGGGACCGCCGCAGTGGCGGATACGGCATGGGCGGTGCACCCACCGGACCCGGTGGCAAAGGCCGTGGCAGCAAGCCTGGCAGCGGATCGGGCGGGCGAGGACCGGGCGGTGGGGCCTCGCAGCCCGATCCCATGAAGACCTCGTTCGGCTACATCGGGCAGGACGCTCTGCAGCGCCGCCGGGAGCAGGAAGCGGGTCGTGGGAGTGCGCCCGGGGGAGCCCGTCGCCGTGGCGGGGGTGGGGGTGGGGGTGGGGGTCGATCGGGCAGTCGTTGAGCGCGCGCCGCCCATGGCCCACCGTCACGGCGCCGTGACGCGACCAATGTAGAATCATGGGCTTTGCGGGGTGCCCCAAACCCCGGCAGAACCTTCAGCAAATTGACCCACAAAACCTCAGGATTTTCATGGCCATCGAACGCACTCTCTCCATCATCAAGCCCGACGCTGTTGCCAAGAACGTCATCGGCCAGATTTACGCCCGCTTTGAAGCTGCTGGCCTGAAGGTCGTGGCTGCTCGCATGGCGCACCTGTCGCGCGGAGAAGCCGAGGCGTTCTACGCTGTGCACAAGGCCCGTCCTTTCTTCAAGGATCTGGTCGATTTCATGATCTCCGGCCCGGTGATGATCCAGGCGCTCGAAGGCGAAGGCGCCATTGCCAAGAACCGCGACCTGATGGGCGCCACCGACCCGAAGAAGGCCGATGCCGGCACGATTCGCGCTGACTTTGCAGACAGCATCGACGCCAACGCCGTGCACGGCTCCGACGCGCCCGAGACCGCCGCCGCCGAGATTGCGTTCTTCTTCGCCGGTCTCAACGTTTACTCGCGCTGAGCCAGCGCGCTGACCATGTCATGACGGCCAATCTGCTCGACTTCGATCTCGAGGGTTTGGCCGCCTGGTGCGAGCAGCTGGGCGAAAAGCGTTTTCGCGCTGTCCAGCTGTTTCGCTGGATTCATCAAAAAGGGGCGTCGGACTTCACCGAGATGACCGACCTCGCGCGCAGCCTGCGCGAGAAGCTGCCCGGCTCCTGCACCATCACCGGCCTGCCTGTGCTCTCGCGTCAGGAGTCTGCCGACGGCACCATCAAGTGGCTGTTCGACGTGGGCGGCGGCAACGCGGTGGAGACCGTGTTCATTCCCGAAGAAGACCGCGGCACCTTGTGCATCTCGTCCCAGGCGGGTTGTGCGGTCGGCTGCCGTTTCTGCTCGACAGGGCATCAGGGCTTCTCACGCAACCTCACCACCGGTGAAATCCTGGCCCAGCTCTGGCAGGCCGAGTTTTTCCTGCGCAAGCATTTGAAACGCGAAGAGCGCGTGATCACCAACGTGGTCATGATGGGCATGGGTGAGCCCCTGCAGAACTACAGCGCGCTGGTGCCTGCGCTTCGCGTCATGCTCGATGACCACGGCTATGGCCTCTCGCGCCGCCGCGTCACCGTATCCACCTCGGGTGTTGTTCCCATGATGGATCGCCTCGCGCAGGATTGCCCGGTGGCGCTCGCCGTGTCCCTGCATGCACCAGATGACGCGCTGCGCAGCGATCTGGTGCCGCTCAACCGCAAGTACCCCATCGCTGAACTGCTCGATGCCTGTCTGCGCTACTTGCCGGCTGCACCGCGCGACTTCATCACTTTCGAGTACTGCATGCTCGATGGCGTGAACGATCAGCCGCAACATGCCCGTGAGTTGCTCACCCTGCTCAAGGGGCATGCGGGTCGCGGTGTTCCGTGCAAGATCAACCTCATTCCTTTCAATCCCTTTCCCAGCTCGGGCTTGCTCTGTTCGCCACGGCCGGTGGTCCAGCAGTTTGCCAAGATACTCAGCGAAGGCGGGTTGGTAACGACGGTGCGCAAGACCCGAGGCGATGACATCGACGCAGCCTGTGGTCAACTCGCCGGCGACGTGCTTGATCGCACCAATGCCGCGAGCCGCCTTGCCAAACGCCGCAGCGCGCTCGAGCATCCCATCCGCATCGTTCACAAGGAAAGGCAGGCATGACTTCAGCCACTCGATTCCCAGCCCGGTTCTCAGGCGCCACGGTGGGGTTGCTGGCGTTCATGTTGTGCTGCCTGGCGCTGTTGGCGGGTTGCGCCCAGACGAGCGCGGCGCCCAGTGCGACCTCCCTGCAGGAGCCCATCACCGATTCGGACGAACCCGAGGTGCGCAAGCGCGCACGCATCCGCATCGAACTCGCCGCAGGCTATTTCGCGGAAGGCCAGACCACCGTGGCGCTCGATGAAATCAAGCTTGCCCTGCAAGCCGACCCCACCTACGCCCCTGCCTACGCGCTGCGCGGACTGGTGTACATGCAACTGAACAACAACGCGCTGGCCGAGGACAGCTTCAAGCGCGCCATCCAGCTCAACCCGCGCGACCCGGATGCGCTGCACAACTACGGCTGGTTCGAATGTCAGGCGGGCCGCTACGCGCAGTCCACCGACTTGTTTCGGCGCGCGCTGGCCAGTCCGGTGTATGGCGGTCAGGCCAAGTCGTTGTTGGCCATGGGTATTTGCCAGATTCGTGCTGGCCAGCTGCCTGAGGCCGAAGCCAGCCTGGCGCGTTCGTACGAGCTTGACGCAGGCAATCCCATCGTCGCGTACAACCTTGCTTCATTGCAGTTCCGTCGGGGTGAGGCCAGCAAGGCGCAGTTCACGATCCGCCGACTGAACAACACCGATCTGGCGAACGCCGAAACGTTGTGGTTGGGCATCAAGGTGGAGCGGCATCTGCAAAACACCCAGGCCATGACGCAACTCGCCCAGCAACTGGGCCGTCGTTACCCCGATTCCGCGCAGTGGGCGCACTACCAGCGGGGAGCATTCAATGAGTGAGGCGATGACGCATCCAGGGGGCGAGACTTCCGCGGAGACCATTTCTCGGCCCATTCGCCTCAAGGACGCTCGAGAAGCCGCCGGGTTGCACATTGCCGCACTGGCCGCAGCTTTGAAGGTGCCAGTCAAGAAGCTGGAAGCGCTCGAAGCGGGGCGTTACGACGAGCTGCCCGACCTCACATTTGCCCGTGCCCTGGCTTCCAGTGCCTGCCGCCAACTCAGGGTCGACCCCGCGCCAATCCTGCAACAGATTCCGCAAGGTGCATTGCTCAAGCTCGGGCACGTTGGTCAAACACTCAATGCACCGTTCAATTCCGGTCATGATGAAGCACCGTTCAATCCCCTGAGTTGGCTGTCGCGTCCGGCGTTGCTGGCGGCTATTGCTTTGCTCCTGGGTGCGCTGGTGATCGTTTTCCTGCCGAAGGCCGAGAACCCGCCAGCCCCATCCAGTGCCACCGAGACGATTTCGGAGCCGGCGCCTGCAGTTGGGCCGGTGGCCGCGCAGGAACCTGGTTCGCAAGATGTCGCCGGGCCTGCCACCACTGACCCTGCAGTTGACCCTGCAGCCACCCCCGGCGGCACCACGACTGCACCGCCAGAAGCTTCAGCATCCACCCAGTCACCCGAGGTGGCTGTCAACCCAGTGACGTCACCCGAGGTGGTTGCTGCCCCCCAGTCGGCCAGCCTGCTGAGCATTGCCGCCACCGGTGAATCCTGGGTCGAGGTGGTCAATGGTTCCGGTACCGTCGTGGCCAAACGGCTGTTGCAGTCGGGTGACGTGATCGATTTTTCGGCTGCACCGCCTTACACGGTGGTGCTGGGCAAGGTGGACGCCGCACAGGTGAGCGTGCGCGGAAAGTCTTTTGACACGTCGCCATTTGCTCGCAACAACGTGGCCCGATTCGAGGTGAAATGAGCATGGACACCGTGTCCCGACCATCTCCTGCGTCTGCTGCATCCAGCGACCAACCGATCGCGTTGGCTGCAGCCCGTTCGCGCCGTACCCGGCAAGGGCTGGTGGCCTGGGGCAACCACCGCGTGACGGTGGGCGGCGACGCGCCCGTGCGCGTGCAGTCCATGACCAATACCGACACTGCGGACGCTGTGGGCACCGCGATCCAGGTGAAAGAGCTCGCGTTGGCCGGCTCCGAGTTGGTGCGCATCACTGTCAACAACGACGAGGCCGCCAAGGCGGTCCCTTACATCCGCGAGCAGCTCGATCGCATGGGCGTCGATGTGCCTCTGATCGGTGACTTCCATTACAACGGCCACCGCCTGCTTGCCGACCACCCGGCCTGCGCCGAGGCGCTCTCCAAGTACCGCATCAACCCGGGCAACGTGGGCCGTGGCGACAAGGGCGACCGGCAGTTCGCCCAGATGGTGGAGATCGCCGCGCGGCACGACAAAGCCATCCGCATCGGCGTGAACTGGGGCAGCCTGGACCAGGACCTGCTCGCCCGCCTGATGGACGAGAACGCCGGCCGTCGCCAGCCCTGGGAGGCGCGCCAGGTGATGTACGAAGCGTTGATCACGTCCGCACTCGACTCGGCCAGACGTGCCGAGGAGATCGGGCTCAACGGCAACAACATTTTTCTCTCGTGCAAGGTCAGCGCCGTGCAGGACCTGATCGCTGTGTACCAGGCGCTGGCGCAGCGCTGCGACTACGCACTGCACCTGGGCCTGACCGAAGCCGGTATGGGCACCAAGGGCGCGGTGGCCTCGGCGGCGGCGCTCTCGGTACTGTTGCAGCAAGGCATTGGCGACACCATCCGCATCTCGCTGACACCACAGCCGGGGGAGTCACGCACGCAAGAGGTGGTGATCGCGCTGGAGATTCTGCAAGCGTTGGGCATGCGTGCTTTTGTGCCTTCGGTCACCGCCTGCCCGGGCTGTGGCCGCACCACCAGCACTACTTTCCAGGAGCTGGCCAAGCAGATCGACGACTACCTGCGCAACTCCATGCCGGTCTGGCGCACGCGCTACCCCGGCGTGGAAAACCTCAAGGTGGCGGTGATGGGCTGCATTGTCAACGGCCCCGGCGAGAGCAAGCACGCCGACATCGGCATCAGCCTGCCGGGCACCGGCGAAGCGCCGGCAGCACCGGTCTTCATCGACGGACAAAAAGCACTGACCTTGCGTGGCGACGACATCGTGCGCGAGTTCCAGGTGATCGTGGACAACTACATCGAGAACAAGTTTGGCGTTACCGCTTGAAGCTGGGTCCACACCCGCTTGCGCTGAACGCACAGGCTTGCAGCACATGGCAGAAAAACTGAGCGCCGTCAAAGGCATGAACGACATCGCCCCTCCCGCGTCCGCGCACTGGGAGTGGCTCGAAGACACCTTGCGTCGCCTGATGCGCCGCTACGGCTACCGCAACCTGCGCACGCCCATCGTGGAACCCACGGCGCTCTTTGTGCGTGGCCTCGGTGAGGTGACCGACATCGTCGAGAAGGAGATGTACTCCTTCGAAGACCGGCTCAATGGCGAACAACTCACGCTGCGCCCGGAGAACACCGCCGGCGTGGTGCGTGCTGCGCTCGAGCACTCCTTGCTGTACGACGGCGGCAAGCGCCTGTACTACATGGGGCCGATGTTCCGCCACGAGCGGCCCCAGCGAGGGCGCTACCGGCAGTTCCACCAGTTCGGCGCCGAAGCTCTGGGCTTTGCCGGGCCGGATGTGGACGCCGAACTCATCGTGCTGGCCTGTGACCTCTGGGCCGAGCTGGGCCTGACCGGCATCGAGCTCGAGATCAACAGCCTGGGCCAGCCACCCGAACGGCTGGCGCATCGCCAGGCCCTCATTGCCTACCTCGAAGCCCACGCCGACAAACTCGATGAAGAAGCGAAGCGCCGCCTGCACAGCAATCCGCTGCGCATCCTGGACACCAAGAACCCGGCGATGCAGGCGCTGGTGAATGCAGCGCCCCGTCTGATGGACCACCTGGGCACCGAGTCGCTGGATCACTTCAACCGCTTGCGCGGGCTGCTTGATGCGCACGGCATTGTCTACCGCATCAACCCACGCCTGGTGCGTGGCATGGACTACTACAACCTCTCGGTGTTCGAGTTCGTCACCACCCAACTGGGCTCGCAGGGTACGGTGTGCGCGGGTGGTCGCTACGACGGTCTGTTCGAACAGATCGGTGGCAAGGCCGCGCCCGCCGTGGGGTGGGCGCTGGGCATGGAGCGCATCCTGGAGCTGCTGAAGGAGCAGGGCAGGCTGCCCGAGCAACCGGTGCCCGACGCCTACGCTGTGGTGCCCGATGCGGCCCATGTGTCGCAGGTCATGCCGGTGCTGCGTGCGCTGCGCCAACATGGCGTCAACGTGCAGATGCACGCGGGAGGCGCCGACGGCATGGGCAGCATGAAGTCGCAGTTCAAGAAGGCCGACGCCAGTGGTGCGCGCTTCGCTCTGATCTTTGGCGAGCAGGAGCTGCAGCAAGCCAGCGTGGCCGTGAAGCCGCTGCGTGGACCTCGGCCCGACGGTGAATCACCGCCCCCGGCAGCCGCCCAAAGACTGTTGCCGCTCACTGCCGTTGCCGATTGGGCGGTCAGTTTGCGCAGCGCCTGAATCCCGTCTGGTTTCCTTCGTGCGGCCGAGGCAGTGGTGCCAGAGCCGCCCGCCTACAATCGAGCGTTGCGCCTTCAGCGCGCGAACCCGAACTGAATTGCAACATGGCCAAACACCTCGACCTTGAAGAGCAGGAACAGCTCGATCAGATCAAACACTTCTGGAACCAATACGGCAACCTCATCAGCTGGATGTTGATCGTGGTGTTTGGTTCGTTCGCCGCCTGGAACGGCTGGAATTACTGGCAACGCACCCAGGCGGCCAAGGCCGCCGCGCTGTATGACGAGGTGGACCGCGCGGCTGTCGCCAAGGATGCCGATCGCATGCAACGTGCGCTGGCTGACATGCAGTCCCAATTTGCCAGTACCACGTTTGCCAGCCAGGCGGCCTTGCAAGCCGGCAAGACGCTGTTCGATGCCGGCAAGCTGCCCGAAGCGCGTGCGGCGCTGGCTTGGGCCGCTGAAAAATCGTCCGATGACTCTTACAAGGCAGTTGCCCGCTTGCGCCTGGCCGCCCTGGATATCGAGGCGCAAGCCTACGACCAGGCGCTCAAAACGCTGGAAGCACCCGTGCCAAAGTCGTTTGAGCCGCTCGTGGCCGACCGCCGCGGCGATGTGTTGATGGCTCAGGGCAAGCTCGACGAGGCCAAGGCACAGTACCAGGCCGCCTGGCGCGGCCTGAGCAGCCGCACTGAATACCGCCGGCTTGTGGAAGTGAAGCTGGCTTCGCTGGGCGTGGATGTGGCCGGCTTGACTCCAACAACCGAGGTGGTCCGTTGAACCCATTTCTGATTTCATGGCAACGCAGCCTGCGAACCACCTGTCTTGCCGTACTCCTCCTGGCGGGTCTGACGGCTTGCTCATCCGGTTCCAAGAAACCGCAACCCACCGAGCTGCCACCCGTGGCCGCACTCATGGGTACTCGCGCGGCCTGGGCGGCCCAGATCGGAGCCGGCACTGAGTCCATCACGCCGATCGTGGCATCGGGACGTGTGTTTGTGGCCAGCACATCAGGCACGGTGGCCGCGCTGGATGGCAACACCGGTCAGGATGTCTGGCGCCTTAACGTGGGAACCCCCATTGCCGCCGGCGTGGGCTCCGATGGGCAAACGGCCGCGGTGGTTACGCAGTCCAACCACCTGGTGGCGCTGGCCAACGGCCGTGAGGTGTGGCGTGTGCGTCTGCCAGCGCGCGCCTTCACTGCGCCGCTGGTGGCTGGCGCGCGTGTGTTCGTGCTCACCGCCGACCGCACCGTCACCGCTTTTGACGCCCAGAACGGCGTTCGCCTGTGGGCTCAGTCGCGTACGAGCGAGCCTTTGGTGCTGAGCCAGAGCGGCGCCTTGCTGGCCGTGGGCGACACGCTTGTGGCTGGATTGTCGGGTCGCCTGGTGGGCCTCAACCCAACCAATGGCTCCGTGCGCTGGGAAGCACCTGTGGCCACGTCGCGCGGCACCAACGAGGTGGAGCGACTGGTGGATATCGTTGGCCCGGTCAGCAGGATCGGCGACAGCGTGTGCGTGCGCGCCTACTCGGCAGCCGTGGGTTGCGTGGACGCCAGCCGGGGCACGGTGGTGTGGACCCGCGCAGCGCAGGGCACCACCGGCGTCCACGGAGACGACCGCCTTGTTTTTGGTGCTGACAGCGAAGGCCGCTTCCAGGCGTGGCAACGCGTATCCGGTGAACCAGCGTGGAGCACCCAGCGACTGAAATACCGCGGCCTGAGCGCGCCGTTGGCCTTGGGTCGCGTGGTCGCCGTGGGTGACAGCACCGGCCTGGTGCACCTGATCTCGCGCGAAGACGGCAGCGAAATGACCCGTCTGAGCACCGACGGCTCGCCGATCCTCGTGGCTCCTGTGCTCTCGGGCGACGCGCTCGTGGTGCAGACCCGCAACGGCGGCGTGTACGCCTGGCGCCCCCAATAACGGCTGAGCCGAACCGCCCCCCTGAACGAAAGCAGCTTTCCTTGAAACCCGTCATCGCCCTGGTGGGCCGCCCCAATGTGGGCAAGTCCACTCTGTTCAACCGCTTGACGAGTTCTCGCGATGCCATCGTGGCCGACTTTGCCGGTCTCACCCGCGACCGCCACTACGGCAACGGCCGACTCGGTGCGCGCGAGTACATCGTCATCGACACCGGTGGCTTCGAGCCCGATGCCACCGAAGGCATCTACAAGGAGATGGCCAAACAGACCCGCCAAGCCGTAGCGGAGTCCGACGTGGTGCTGTTCGTGGTCGACGCCCGCGCGGGCATCAGCGCACAAGACCACGAGATAGCGAGTTACCTGCGCCGCCTCGGCAAGCCCTGCGTGCTCGTGGCCAACAAGGCCGAGGGCATGACTCAGGGTCTGCAGCTCGTCGAATTTTTCGAGCTGGGTCTGGGCGAGGTGCTGCCAGTCTCTGGTGCGCACGGGCAAGGTGTTCGCTCCATGGTCGAGCTCGCACTTGAACGCATCCCCGGACTGCCGCCCGAAGACGAAGAGGAAGAGCCTGCTCCAGTCGGCGTGATCCGCCTGGCGGTTGCGGGCCGGCCCAACGTGGGCAAGTCCACCCTGATCAACGTTTGGTTGGGTGAAGAGCGCCTGGTCGCGTTCGACCTGCCCGGCACCACGCGCGACACCATTTCCGTGCCGTTCGAACGCAACGGCCAGAAGTTCGAGCTGATCGACACGGCAGGCATTCGCCGCAAGGGGCGCGTGTTCGAGGCCATCGAGAAGTTCTCGGTGGTGAAGACCCTGCAGGCGATCGAAAATGCCCACGTCGTGCTGCTGCTGCTCGATGCCACGCAAGGCGTGACCGACCAGGACGCCCACATTGCCGGCTATATCCTGGAGAGTGGCCGCGCCGTGGTGTTGGCCATCAACAAGTGGGATGCGGTGGATGCGTACCAGCGTGAGCAAATCGAGCGACAGATAGAAACCCGGCTGGCATTCCTGAAATTTGCCTCGATGCACAGGATCTCGGCACAGAAGCGCCAGGGCTTGGCGCCGGTCTGGAAATCGATCATTCAGGCTCAGGCCTCAGCCATGCGCAAGATGTCCACGCCGGTTTTGACCCGACTTCTGGCCGAAGCCGTGCAGTTTCAGGCGCCCACGCGTGGCGGCATGTTCCGCCCCAAAATGCGATACGCCCACCAGGGCGGCATGAATCCTCCAGTGATCGTGATCCACGGCAATTCGCTGGAGCACGTGCCAGATTCCTATAAACGCTTTCTGGAAGGTCGCTTTCGCAAGGCGTTCGACCTCGTGGGAACGCCCTTGCGGATTGAATTCAAGACCTCGACCAATCCCTTCAAGGAATAGGATTTCCCTGCAGGCTTGAGCAGTACAAACCCTGTGGTATGGTTCTCTTCCTATCAACTTTTTTCTGAACACGGAGCATATCGTGAGCAATAACAAAGGCCAACTCTTGCAAGACCCTTTCCTGAACCAGCTGCGCCGGGAGCACGTTCCCGTGTCGATCTACTTGGTCAATGGCATCAAGCTGCAGGGGCAAATCGAGTCTTTTGACCAGTACGTGGTTCTTCTTCGGAACACGGTCACCCAGATGGTCTACAAGCACGCCATTTCCACCATCGTTCCGGGTCGTCCCGTGCAGTTCACCGCAGCGACTGCGGATGAACCTGCCGCGTCCTGAACACGTGCCTCTTGAACGCCGGGTCGGCAATGCTGTGCCACCTGGCCCACAGCGCCCATGGCGCTGTCGCTGAACCGATTTGAAATCTTCTGAAACCTCTTCCACGCCCACTCCATCCGTCATCCTGGTGGGGGTGGATTTCGGCACGCCACACTTTGACGCTCCCCTTGAGGAATTGGGCTTGTTGGCCCAGACGGCGGGGTACACCGTTGCCGATCGGGTCACTTGCAAGCGGCGTGCGCCCGATCCGGCGCTTTTCGTCGGTTCGGGCAAGGCCGATGAGATCAAGCTGCTGGCCCAATCGACCGGCGCTTCGGAGGTCCTGTTCGATCAATCGCTCAGTCCGGCGCAGCAGCGCAATCTGGAGCGCCACCTCGGCATGCCGGTCAATGACCGCACGCTGTTGATTCTGGAGATATTCGCTCAGCGAGCGCGCAGCCACGAAGGCAAACTGCAGGTTGAGTTGGCGAGGCTGCAATACCTCTCCACCCGGCTCGTGCGGCGCTGGTCGCATCTGGAGCGACAAAGTGGTGGCATCGGCATGCGGGGCGGCCCTGGTGAAACGCAGATCGAACTTGATCGCCGCATGATCGGCGATTCGATCAAGCGGACCAAAGAGCGTCTTGAGAAGGTGAAGAAGCAGCGAGCCACCCAGCGACGCCAGCGTGAGCGCCGCGATACCTTCTCCATCTCGCTGGTGGGCTATACCAATGCGGGCAAGTCTTCCTTGTTCAACGGCTTGGTCAAGGCGCGAGCCTATGCGGCTGATCAGCTGTTTGCCACGCTGGACACCACCACCCGCCAGCTGTACCTGGGCGAGGCGGGCCGATCGGTGTCGTTGTCGGACACGGTGGGGTTCATCCGCGATCTGCCGCACGGGCTGGTCGACGCCTTCGCGGCCACTTTGCAGGAGGCGGCCGATGCGGATCTGCTGCTGCATGTCGTGGATGCTTCCAACGCTTCGCATCTTGAACAGATTGCTTCCGTGATGGGGGTGCTCAAAGATATCGGTGCCGATCAAGTTCCGCAGGTTCTGGTGTTCAACAAGCTCGATGCGATGGACGAAGCCGTCCATCCGCATGCCCTGAGTGATCAAATGGAACTGGATGGTCAACCGGTGCCTCGAATCTACGTGAGTGCGAAAACAGGCGAAGGATTGCCTGCCTTGCGAGCGCTTCTGGCTGCACAGGTCACGAACCTCAATGGCGGGCAAGGCCCCATGGCCCCCGGGGCGTTCCCTGAAATGGAAAGTCCGGTGTCCTGATTGGGCACAATGTGATGGTTTTTGAATCGACAAAGAGTTGGCAACACATGGATGTGAATCTGCAAACCCCCGCCCGCGCTGATCAGCCAGGCTCAAGCGCCAAGCCACGGCAGGTCTTGAGCAAGCTGTTGGGCATGTTCAACCTGAACGATCCACGCTGGGGCCGGGGCGACGACGCATCCCGCAATGAGGGATCGAAGGACGGTCAGGAGCCCGAACGCAACGACGACAACCGTCCGCCGCAGCGCCCGCGAGGTCAGGGGCCCAACCAAGGTCCTCCAGATCTCGACGAGTTGTGGCGCGACTTCAACCGCAAGCTCGGTGGCCTGTTGGGCAAAAAGGGCGGTGGTCAGGGTGGTGGCAACGGTTCCGGTGGCGGCGGTATGCCCAATTTCAACCCCAGCCCCAAGACCACCGGCATTGGTGCGGGCCTCATTGTCGGCGTCGCGGCACTGATCTGGCTGGGCACCGGCTTCTTCATCGTGCAAGAGGGCCAGCAGGCCGTCATCACGCAGTTTGGCAAGTACAGCAGCACCGTGGGTGCCGGTTTCAACTGGCGCCTGCCGTACCCCGTCCAACGCCATGAGACGGTGTTTGTGACCCAGATCCGTTCGGTCGACGTGGGCCGTGACAACCTCGTGCCCGCCACTGGTCTGCGTGAATCCGCCATGTTGACGGAAGACGAGAACATCGTCGAGATCAAGTTCGCCGTGCAGTACCGCCTCAACGACGCCCGGGCCTTCCTGTTTGAAAGCCGCGACCCGGACGCCTCGGTGGTCCAAGCCGCTGAAACGGCAGTGCGTGAGGTGGTCGGCAAGATGAAGATGGACGCCGCGCTGGCCGAAGAGCGTGACCAGATCGCACCGCGCGTGCGCGCGCTCATGCAGACCATCCTGGATCGCTACAAGGTCGGTATCGAGGTCGTGGGCATCAACATGCAGCAGGGCGGTGTCCGCCCGCCCGAGCAGGTGCAGGCTTCATTTGACGATGTGCTCAAGGCAGGCCAGGAGCGCGAGCGTGCGAAGAACGAAGCCGAGGCATACGCCAACGACGTGGTGCCCCGGGCTCGCGGTGCTGCGTCGCGCCTGACTGAGGAAGCCGAAGGTTACCGCGCCCGCATCGTCGCTCAAGCAGAGGGTGATTCGCAGCGCTTCCGCTCGGTGTTGACCGAGTACCAGAAGGCGCCGCAGGTCACCCGCGAACGCATGTACACCGACGCCATGCAGGAGATCTACAGCAACGTGACCAAGGTGCTCGTGGACTCCAAGGCGGGCAACAACCTGCTGTACCTGCCGCTGGACAAAATCATGCAGATGACGGCCCAGTCACCGGCGGCTGCACCCGCGACCGCCTTGCCACCGCCCACCGCAGGCGCTGCGTCCACCTCGGCCAGCCGCAGCCTCGACAACGCGGCACGCTCGCGCGAGCGCGAAAGCCGTTGAACGCAGCACACGAGACCACAGAGCAACGCACATGAACAAATTGGGTTTCATCCTCACCAGCCTCGTTGTGGCATTGGCCATCGCCAGCTCCATGCTTTTCGTGGTTGACCAGCGCCAGTTCGGTGTGGTCTTCCAGTTGGGCCAGATCAAGCAGGTCGTGACCGAGCCAGGTCTGAATTTCAAACTGCCGCCACCGTTCCAGAATGTGTCCTACATCGACAAGCGCCTGCTGACCCTGGAGAGCACCGACACCGAACCGACGCTCACGGCCGAGAAACAGCGTGTGGTGATCGACTGGTACGTTCGCTGGCGCATCGCCGAGCCGCAGGAGTACATCCGCAACGTCGGCATCACCGAGCGCGCCGGCGCCTTGCAGCTCAACCGCGTGGTCCGCAACTCGTTTCAGCAGGAAGTGAACAAGCGCACCGTCAACGAGCTGCTGTCGACCCGGCGTGAAGAGCTGATGGCCGATGTGAAGCGCGAAGTGCTGGCCGCGGTGCGCAGCGCCGACAAGCCGTGGGGCATGGACGTGGTGGACGTGCGCATTACCCGCGTCGACTACGCCGAGAGCATCACTGCGTCGGTTTACCAGCGTATGGAAGCCGAGCGCAAGCGCGTGGCCAATGAACTGCGATCCACCGGCTTTGCCGAAGGAGAAAAAATCCGCGCCGATGCCGATCGTCAGCGTGAGGTGATCGTCTCCGAGGCCTATCGCGATGCCCAGCTCATCAAGGGTGAGGGTGACGCCAAAGCCGCTGCATCGTTCTCCGACGCCTTCGGCCGCGACCCGGCCTTCGCCCAGTTCTACCGCAGCCTGGAGGCCTACAAGGCGAGCTTCGCCAGCAAATCCGACGTGCTGGTGGTCGATCCTTCTTCCGACTTCTTCAAGTCCTTGCGCAGCAGCAATCTGGCGCCCAATCGGTGAGTGCCATGATGCCCGTCGGGTTGATCGTTCGCACGCGTTGACAACGCGGCTTCGGCGACGTGGACCTGATCTGGACCGCCCTGGCGCTTGTACTCGTGTTCGAGGGCATCCTGCCCTTGGTGGCGCCGCGGTTGTGGCGTCAGGTCTTCTCTGAAATGCTGAGTCTGCGCGATGGGCAGCTCCGCTTCTTCGGCCTGATCTGCGTGGCCAGCGGTGCCCTGATGGTCTGGCTGCTGGGATGAATTCCCCTGGGTGGCCGGGTGCTCAACGCGCCTGTGCCCACCCACTCATGCGACATGCCTGCGGATACCCTGCCGCACCCCGGTAAAATCGCGGTTTTAACAGCTCCTGAAAATGCCCATGTCTGCCTGGGTCCTCCCGGATCACATTGCCGATGTCTTGCCTTCCGAGGCCCGCCACATCGAAGAATTGCGCAGGAGCTTGCTCGATACCGCCCGTGGCTATGGCTACGAGTTGGTCATGCCTCCCCTGCTGGAGCACCTCGAGTCCCTGCTCACCGGTACCGGTGAAGCGCTCGATCTGCAAACCTTCAAACTTGTTGATCAGCTCTCTGGCCGCACACTCGGCCTGCGCGCTGACAGCACGCCGCAAGTAGCCCGCATCGATGCGCATTTGCTCAACCGCCAGGGCGTGGCTCGCCTGAGTTACTGCGGGCCGGTGGTGCACACACGCATCGACCGTCCGCTTGCCAGCCGTGAACCATTGCAGTTCGGCGCCGAGATCTATGGCCACGCCGGCCTGGAGGCCGACCTGGAGGTGATCGAACTCGCGCAGGCCTGCCTGCGCGTGACCGGCGTGAAGGGCCTGCAGCTCGACATGGCCGACGTGCGCGTGATCGATGCCGTGCTGGCGCCGGTCGTGCTCACGGCGGCCCAGGAAACCCGTATCCATGCAGCGCTCAACGCCAAGGATGTGGCCGAACTCAACGTGCTCGCGCGCGACTTGCCGCCTGCCGTGAGGCGCGATCTCTGCGCACTCCCGCGCCTTTTCGGTGATGTGGCCGTGCTCGATGAAGCCCGGCAGACGCTGCAAGCCTCGCCCGAGCTGCATGCCGCGCTCGACAGCTTGCGCTGGCTTGCCTCACATGCGCAGAACATGACGGTATCGATCGATCTCGCCGACCTGCGCGGCTATGCCTACTACACCGGCATGCGCTTTGCGTTGTTTGCACAGGCAGGGCAGGGCCAGTCGCTGGAACTGGCGCGCGGTGGCCGCTACGACGAGGTGGGTGCCGTGTTCGGCCGCAACCGCCCGGCCGTGGGCTTCAGCCTGGACCTGAAAGAGCTGGTGGCCGCAGTGGCACCGCGCCCCCTGGTGGCGGCAATCCGTGCACCCTGGGGCATGGACGCCAGTCTGCGGGGGGCCATTGCCGACCTGCGTGCACAAGGCCACACAGTGGTGTGTGTGCTGCCCGGCCACGAACACGAAGTCGACGAATTTCATTGCGACCGCGAACTGGTGCCCGATGCGGCGCGCGCGGGTGCATGGACGGTAAAGAACATTCAAACGGAAATCAGCCAATGACGAACAGCAGCAACGCCGTGACACCCGGTCGCAATGTAGTGGTGGTGGGGACCCAGTGGGGTGACGAAGGCAAGGGCAAGCTGGTCGACTGGCTGACTGAAACCGCCACCGGCGTGGTGCGTTTCCAGGGAGGCCACAACGCGGGTCACACGCTGGTCATCAACGGTGTGAAGACGGCTTTGCACCTCATCCCCAGCGGCATCATGCGTGCCGGTGTGAAGTGCTACATCGGCAACGGCGTGGTGCTCTCGGTGGGCAAACTGTTTGAAGAAATCGCGGGGCTGGAAAAGGCCGGTGTGGAAGTGCGTTCGCGCTTGCGTGTGAGCGAAGGTTGCCCGTTGATCCTGCCGTTCCACGCCGCCATCGACATCGCGCGCGAAGCCGCCAAGGTCAAGGCCGGCACCGAGAAGATCGGCACCACCGGCCGCGGCATCGGCCCGGCCTACGAAGACAAGATCGCGCGCCGCGCGCTGCGCGTGCAGGATCTGAAGTACCCCGAGCGTTTTGCCGCCAAGCTGCGCGAGCTGCTCGACCTGCACAACCACCTGCTCACCAGTTACCTGCACTCTGCCGACATGGTCTGGGACGAAAAGATTGCCGCCTACATGAAAGACGGTGCGATCCAGTTCGAACCGGTCTACGCCGAGGCCATGCAACAGGCCGAGCTGCTCAAGCCCATGATCGCCGACGTCTCGCGCGAGCTCAACGAAGCCCACCAGGCTGGCGCCAACCTGCTGTTCGAGGGCGCGCAGGGCACGCTGCTCGACATCGACCACGGCACCTATCCCTTCGTCACCTCCAGCAACTGCGTGGCCGGCAATGCTGCCGCCGGATCGGGCGTGGGCCCTGGCCTGCTGCACTACGTGCTGGGCATCACCAAGGCCTACTGCACCCGCGTGGGCGGTGGCCCGTTCCCCACCGAGCTGGAATGGGAAAAGGAAGGCACGCCAGGCTGGCACATGGCCACCGTGGGCGCAGAGAAGGGCGTGACAACCGGGCGCAGCCGCCGCTGCGGCTGGTTCGACGCCGCGCTGCTCAAACGTTCGGCCCAGGTCAACGGCCTCACCGGCCTGTGCATCACCAAGCTCGACGTGCTCGACGGGCTCAAGGAACTCAAGCTGTGCACCGGCTACCAGCTCGACGGTGATGTCATCGACATCCTGCCCATGGGTGCCGAGGACATCGCACGGTGCGAGCCGATCTACGAAACCCTGCCGGGCTGGAGCGACTCGTCGGTGGGCGTCACGCAGTACGACAAACTGCCCGAGAATGCGCGCCGCTACCTGCAACGCATCGCGGACACCACCGGTGTGCCGATCCATGTGGTGTCGACCAGCCCTGATCGCGACCACACCATTCTGATCCACCATCCGTACCACGGCTGAGCGGCGCATGCACGGCCCGCGGGCCCGTGCATCGTGCAAAATCCCGATCGATACCCCCAGGAGTCCGAATGCTCACCGAAGACGGCAAACATCTCTACGTTTCATACGACGAGTACCACAACCTGATCGAGAAGCTCGCGCTCAAGGTCTACCAGTCGGGTTGGGAGTTCGACACCATCCTGTGCCTGGCCCGCGGCGGCATGCGCCCCGGCGACATCCTCTCGCGCATCTTCGACAAGCCACTGGCCATCATGTCCACCAGCTCCTACCGGGCCGCCGCCGGCACCGAGCAGGGCAACCTGGACATCGCCCGCTACATCACCACGCCGAAGGGCGAGATTGCCGGCAAGGTGCTGCTGGTGGACGATCTGGCGGACTCCGGTCACACCCTCAAGGCGGTGATCGACATGCTCAAGAACAACTACGTGCCCATCACCGAGATGCGCAGTGCGGTGATCTGGACCAAACAGCTGTCGGCCTTCACGCCCGACTATTCGGTGGAGTTCCTGCCGACCAACCCCTGGATCCACCAGCCGTTCGAGGGCTATGACAGCATGCGCCCGGCGCAACTCCTTGAAAAATGGAAGCTCTGATCTGAATGGCTGATCTTTCCACCCGCCTGATCCACCACCCGTACAAGCCGCCCGAAGGCTTCGAGGCGGTGGCGCCGGGTGTGCACAAGGCGTCCACCGTTCTCTTTCCCAACGTCAAGGCACTGCGCACCAAGGACTGGAAAGACAAGAGCGGCTACACCTACGGTCTGCACGGAACGCCGACCACGTTCACGCTGGAAGAGCGCCTGGCCACGATCGAGGGTGGCCAGCACTGCATGCTCGCCCCCAGCGGCCTGGCCGCCATGACGCTGGTGGACATGGCCTTGCTGCGCAGTGGCGACGAGCTGTTGATCCCCGACAACGCCTACGGTCCGGGCAAGGTGTTCGCCGAGGTCGAACTGGCCGCCTGGGGCATCACGCACCGCTACTACGACGCCATGGATCCCGAGGACCTCGCGCGCCAGATCGGCCCGGCCACGCGCCTGGTCTGGCTGGAGGCTGCGGGTTCGATCACGCTGGAGTACCCCGACATACCTGCGTTGGTCGAGCGTGTGCGTCAGGCCAACGCACTGCGTGCTCAAGAGCAGACCATCGTCACCGCTCTGGACAACACCTGGGGCGCGGGCATTGCATTCAATGCGTTCGAGCTGGGTGTGGACGTGTCGGTGCAGGCACTCACCAAATACCCCAGTGGTGGCGCCGACGTGCTCATGGGCTCGGTGATCACGCGCAACCTGGCCCTGCACCGCAAGATCCTGCTGACCCGCATGCGCCTGGGCCTGGGCGTGGGGGCCAACGATGCCGAACTCGTGCTGCGTGGGCTGCCCAGCATGGCGTTGCGCTACCAGGCCCAAGATGCCAGCACGCGCGAGCTCGCCATCTGGATGCAGGCACAGCCGGGCGTGGTGCGTGTGCTGCACCCGGCACTGCCGGGCTCGCTCGGCCACGCCACCTGGCTGCGTGACGCGAGCGCCGCGGCTTGCCTGTTCAGCGCCGTGTTCGATCCCTCGATTCCTCAGTCGCGCATTGATGCGTTCTGCGACAGCCTGAAGCTCTTTCGCCTGGGCTGGAGCTGGGCGGGGCCCATCAGCTTGTGCGCCCCTTACGACACAGCGTCCATTCGACCCAAAGGCTGGCCGCACGCCGGTGGTCTGGTACGCTTTGCGGTCGGTCTGGAATCCGTGCACGATCTGCGTGCCGACCTCGCACAGGCCATGGCGGCCCTGCAAGCCTGACCCCTTTGTTTCAACAGACCTGAAAGACTGATTTGGCTACTCCCAACTACGGATACGAAAAGCGCCAGCGCGAGCTTGCCAAGAAGAAGAAGAAAGAGGAAAAGCTCAAGGCCAAGGCCGAAGGCCGCCGCCACGACGACACCGATGCGCCGCAAGAGCCGGGCACCGATGCACCGGACAGCGCATCGGGCGGCGACGGCGCTGGCGCTGCGGACTGACCCGTCGGACAAGGTCAGCGGCCTGGGCCCCGCGCTCAGGCCGTGTTTTCGCTGGCGATCAACGATCGCGCAGCCTCGTTCAGCGAATCGGCTGAGCGGTCCCGCAGCTCACAGGGCAGGGCCTGCGGGAATTGTTTGAAGTTGCGCCCGATCGACTGGGCGTACATCGGGTCGTAGTGGTGGGTCAACAGCTCCAGCACCACCTCAGGCGTATTGCCACTCTTGACCCTTTCAGTCCAGCTCGACACCACCTCCTTGCCCCGCAATTCCGTCAATGCTTCCAGGCGCGAGCAGAACGAAGCGGGGTCCTTGACGAAGAAGTCATAGTCCTCCAGCAGCAGGGCCACGCGCTCTTCATCTGACAGGCGCAGGTCGATGCAGGGGCTCGCCCGCATGGCGTCAATCAACGCATCGGGAACGCGCACATTGCCCACCTTCTTGCTTTCGCTCTCCACGTAGACCACATGCGCCGGGTCGAAGCCGCGCAGGGCCTGCCACACCATCGAATCAAAGCGCTTCTGGCTCGGCTGAGGCTGGCCGGGAATGTGGCCCAGTACCGAGCTGCGGTGGCTGGCCAGGGCTTCCAGATCGAGCACCTGCGCGCCTTGCGCGGCCAGCGCCTGCAGCAGGCGTGTCTTGCCGCTGCCCGTGGGGCCACAGACGATGCGGTAGTGCAGGCGCTCGGCCATTGAAGGCAAGGAGTCGACCAGTGCTGCGCGCCAGGCCTTGTAGCCGCCTTCGATCAGGGTGACGTGGAAACCGATGGCGCCCAGGATGGTGGCCAGCGCGCCACTGCGGTTGCCGCCACGCCAGCAGTACACCAGTGGCTTCCAGGTGCGCGGCTTGTCGATCACTTCGCGCTCGATGTGCGCCGCGATGTTGCGCGCCGACAGCGCCGCGCCGCGCTTCTTCGCTTCGAACGGATTGACCTGCTTGTACATCGTGCCGATGGTGATGCGCTCCTCGTTGTTGAGCGTGGGCCAGTTCACCGCGCCCGGCACATGGTCGAGCGCGTGCTCGTCTTCGGTGCGGGCGTCGATGATGAGGTCGAATTCGGCCAGGCGGCTCAGCGCCTCTGCGGCATTCAGGGTGTGTACGGGCATGCCCGATTATCGGCGCGTGATCAGCTTGCGCAGTTCGGGCCACACGTTGTCGCGCATGGTGGCCTGGGCGCGCTCGTTGGGATGGATGCGATCGGCCTGGAAAAGCGCCGTTGGGTCTTTCGTGTCGGCCACGCCCTTGAGGAAAAACGGAACAAGCACGGTTTTTTCGGCCTTGGCCACGGTGGTGTACAGGTCGCGGAACTCCTGCGCGTACTTCGCGCCGTAGTTCGGCGGCATCTCCATGCCCAGCAGCAGCACCTGCGCACCCGCTTCGCGCGAGAGGCGCGCCATGGTGGCGAGGTTGTCGCGCGTCATGTTCAGCGGCAGACCACGCAGCGCATCGTTGCCGCCGAGCTCGATCACCACCCACTTCGGTTTGTGCTGCTTGAGCAGCGCCGCGATGCGCGAACGCCCGCCGGACGTGGTGTCACCGCTGATGCTGGCGTTGACCATGCGCGCCTTGACCTTTTCCTCAGCGAGCGTCTCGCCCATCAAGGCCACCCAGCCGGTGCCGCGCTTGAGACCGTACTCAGCGCTCAGCGAGTCGCCCACCACCAGAACCACCGGCAGGTTGCTGCTGGCGGCTTGCGCCAGCGCATGGCCCAAAGACCCTGCAGTGGCGAGCGCGCACACGCTGCAGGCCAGCGCGTTAAAGTGACGGCGTTTCAACTTGAGAAGTCCTTCCATGTCCGATGTGATGATTGCGGTCCAGCATGTGTTCAAGTCGGTCACCGACTCCACCGGTTCGCTGACCATTCTGCGCGATATCGATTTCACCCTGAACAAGGGGGAAACCGCCGCCATCGTGGGTGCCTCCGGGTCGGGCAAGAGCACGCTGCTGTCCATCGTGGCCGGATTGGACACCCCCACCAGCGGCACAATTCACATCGATGGCGTTGATTTGTTTGCGATGGACGAAGACCAGCGCGCCGCGCTGCGCTCACAAAAGGTCGGTTTCGTGTTCCAGAGCTTCCAGTTGCTGGGCAACCTCACTGCGCTGGAAAACGTGATGTTGCCGTTGGAGCTCGCCGGGCGGCGCGATGCCCGCGCCACCGCCACCCACATGCTGCAGCGTGTGGGTTTGGGCGAACGGCTCTCCAGCTACCCCAAGGTGCTCTCGGGTGGTGAGCAGCAGCGTGTGGCGCTGGCGCGTGCATTCGTGGTGCAGCCCGCCGTGCTGCTGGCCGACGAGCCCACCGGCAGCCTCGATTTCGCCACGGGCGGCAAGATCATGGAGCTCATGTTCGATCTGAACCGCGAGCAGGGCACCACGCTCGTGCTGGTCACGCACGACCGGGGCATTGCCCAGCGTTGCGAACGGCGCATCACCATCGAGGCCGGGCAGGTGGTGCCCGAAGCCCAAGAGGCCGCGGCCATCGCCTGAGGCCGCCCGCGCCCGGAGGGGATAATCCGGGCATGTCTTCCCCCAAAGTGCTTTTCGGCTTTCACGCCGTGGGCGTGCGCCTGAAAACCGCGCCCCAATCCATCATCGAGATCTACTACGAGCCCACGCGCCGCGACGCGCGCATGCGCCAGTTCCTCGACAAGGCCCGCGAGGCCAACGCCCGTCTGATCGAAGCCGACGGCCTGCGCATCGCCAAGCTCGCCGGTAGCCACGGCCACCAGGGTGTGGCCGCCCGCGTGGAAGAGATCAAGCAGGTGCATTCGCTTGACGAGTTGCTGGAGCAACTGGAGGCCACCGGTGTGGCACCCCTGCTGCTGGTGCTCGACGGCATCACCGACCCGCACAACCTCGGCGCCTGCTTGCGCGTGGCCGACGGCGCTGGTGCGCACGCCGTGATCGCACCCAAGGACCACGCCGCCGGCATCAACGCCACCGTGGCCAAGGTGGCCAGCGGTGCGGCCGAGACCATGCCCTACTTCATGGTGACCAACCTGGCGCGCACCTTGGGTGAGCTCAAGGAGCGCAACATCTGGATCATCGGCACCAGCGACGACGCGCCAAAGACGCTCTACCAGGTGGACCTCAAGGGCCCGGTGGCGCTGGTGCTCGGCGCCGAAGGCGCGGGCATGCGCCAGCTCACGCGCAAGACCTGCGACGAGCTCGTGAGCATTCCCATGCACGGCGCGGTGGAGAGCTTGAACGTGTCGGTGGCCAGCGGCGTGTGTCTGTACGAGGCGCTGCGCCAGCGCAGCTGAAGCCCATGCTCGAGACGGTGCGCGGCTGGATCCGCGAAGCGCGCCACATCGCCGTGCTCACCGGCGCGGGCATGAGCGCAGAGTCCGGCGTGCCCACCTTCCGCGACGCGCAGACCGGACTGTGGTCGCAATTCAATCCGCAGGAGCTCGCCACCGAAGCCGCCTTTCGCGCCCACCCTCAGCGCGTGTGGGACTGGTATGCCCACCGTCGTGAAATGATCGCAGGCGTGGCGCCCAACGCGGGCCATGTGGCGCTGGCGGCTTTTGAGCAGCGGCACCCTGGCCGCCTGACCCTCATCACCCAGAACGTGGACGGTCTGCACCAGCGCGCGGGCCACACCAATGCCCTGGCCCTGCACGGCAACATCGCCGACGACCGTTGGCTGGACGCGCCGCGCGCCTGCTGCCGGGTCGACGCCATCGAGGCGGGACGGCCGCCGCGCTGCCCGGTCTGCGGCAACCTGCGCCGGCCGGCGGTGGTCTGGTTCGGCGAGCACCTGCCCACGGTCGCGCTTGAGGCTGCGGAGCAGGCCGCGCGCCACTGCGAGCTGATGCTGGTGGTGGGTACCTCGGGTGAGGTCTATCCCGCCGCAGGCCTGGCGCTCACCGCCCACCAGTGCGGCGCGCGCGTGGTGATCGTGAACCCCGAGGTCACGCCACTGGATGCCGTGGCCGAGCTGTGCCTCAGGCAGCCAGCGGCGCTGTGTCTGCCGCTGCTGCTGGCGTAAGCTGTCGCCACCTGCCACGCCCGCTGGCACCACTGGAGACGACACATGGCGATCGCCACCCTCGACACATGGCACGAAGTGGTCCAGACCCGCAGCATCAAGGGCCTGCGCGACCTGCTGGCAGATGACGTCGTCTTTCATTCGCCGGTGGTGCACACGCCCCAGGCCGGCAAGGCAGTCACCACGCAGTACCTGGCCGCGGCGTTCCACGTGTTCTTCAACGCTTCATTCCGCTACGTGCGTGAAGTGGTCGGGCCACGCGACGCGGTGCTGGAGTTCCAGGTCGAGATCGACGGCATCACAGTCAACGGCGTCGACATGATTCGTTGGAACGACGAGGGCCGCATCGTCGATTTCAAGGTGATGATCCGCCCGCTCAAGGCGATCAACTTGATCCACCAGAAGATGGCGGCCATGCTGCAGGCCAACCAGTAGCCTGCAGCGGGCTTCACACCCAGCCCAGCGCGCCCAGAACGGCGCCCGCACCGATCATCCACAGCAGGTGGATCTTCGTGCGCCACACCAGCAGCGTGGCCGCGGTGGTGAGCAGCCACAGGGGCCAGTCACGCTCGGGGTGGTCGTGGGAACCGGTGAGCAGCCAGCCGGTGGCAATCAGCAAGGCGATCACGATCGGCGCCATGCCGGTCTTGAAGGCCCGCACCGCGCGCAGTTCGCGGTTCTTGTGCGCCCAGCGGGTGGCAGTGTAGGTGAGCACGGAGGAGGGCAGCATGATGGCCACCATGGTGACCACCACGCCCAGAAACGCGAGCGCCCAGGCATTTCCACCAGCAGCGGGGCCGCCGCCTGCGTTGAGGCCGACGTTCCAGCCGAGCAGGGCGACGAAGAGCACGTTGGGCCCTGGTGCGGCTTGTGAGAGCGCGATCGATGAGGTGAACTGTGCGTCGCTGAGCCAGCCGTTCTGGTAGACCAGATAGCGGTGCATGTCAGGTGCGGTGGTGATGGCACCGCCCACGCCGAGCAGCGAGAGCGAAGCGAAATGGGTGAAGAGGTCGAGCCAGTTGGCCACAGTGGGCGCCATGCTCATGGCAATGCCTTGCGGTCAGCAGGCCCGTCGGCCAGTACGCGATAGGCCCACAGGCAGGCCGCGCCGCCAATGCCCAGCAGCACCCACAGCAGGGGCCAGCGCATCAGGCCGATGGCGATGAAGGTGAGCACCGCGAGGCCGACGCACACCGTCATGCCCATCGCGTTCTTGCCGAGCGCGGCGATGAGCTTGATGCCGGTGGCGGTGATCAGGCCGGCGGCCACGGCGCCCATGCCCCGCAGCGCGTTTTGCGCCACGGGGTTGTCGGCCACGTTGCCATAGAGCACCGCCAGCAGCAGCACAACCACGAGCGGCGCAGCCAGCATGCCGGCCAGCGCTGCCATGGCACCTGGCAGGCCGAAGTAGCGCCCGCCGATCATCATGGAGAGGTTGACCACATTGGGTCCCGGCATGATCTGCGCGACCGCCCAGTCTTCAATGAACTGCTCGCGCGTCATCCAGCGCTTTTTCTCCACCAGCTCGCGCTGCACCACCGCCAGCACCCCGCCAAAGCCTTGCAAGGCCAGCCAGGTGAAGGAGACGAACAGGTCGGTTTTCGACTGGGGGTGGTTGAGGGCGTCGTCGGGCAGGTGGGCTGGGGCTGTGGGCATGGCCGCGATTATCGTGCTGCGCTCATGGCTTGGCTCAGAGCGCGAGTTCCCAGGTCTCCCCCACGAGGTCGTGGCCGTAACTGTGGTGGGCCTCGCTGTGCACAAGAACAAAGCCGCGCTGCGCGTAGATGGCGCGCGCGGCGGTGAGGATGCCGTTGGTCCACAGCACCATCTTGCGGTAGCCCTTGGCGCGCGCGAAGGCCAGGCATTCGTCGGTGAGGCGCGCACCCAGGCCCAGGCCGCGCGCGGCGGGGCTGAGGATCAGCAGCCGCAACTGCGCTTCGGTCTCGCTCTTGCGCACCACGAAGACCGAACCCACGCGTTCGCCATCGAGCTCAGCGATCCAGCCGCGTTCCCACACCGGGTCGTGCTGGCGGATCATGCCGGCGACGATCTCCGCCACCAGGGCCTCGAACTCGCTGTTCCAGCCATACTCGCGCGCGTAGATTTCGCCATGCTGCTGCACCACCCAGCCCATGTCGCCAGCTCGCACGTCGCGCAGCACGGCGGTGCGCGAGGGCTTGCCAGCGTCCGGGTCCAGCAGGGCCTGCACCCGCGCCAGCGCAGCCACCAAGGTGTCCCGCCGTTCCGGCGCCAGCGGAGCCAGCAGGCGCGCGGCCTCCTCGCGCGAGCGCTGTTGCATGGGCTCGAACGCGGCGCGGCCTTCGGGTGTGAGGCTCAGCGCATGCTGGCGGGCGTCGGTGGGCGAGGGGGTGCGCGTGATCCAGCCGGCATCGATGAAGCGGCGCACGATGCGGCTGAGGTAGCCCGCATCGAGCAGCAGCCGACGCCCGAGCTCGCTGGCGGTGCAGGGCGCGTGGTGTGCCAGCTCGTAGAGCACGCGCACTTCGGTGAGGGAAAACGCGCTGCCCAGGTAGGGGTCGAGCAGGCCGGTGCGTTGGGTGTAGAAGCGGTTGAAGGCGCGCAGAGCGCGCACCTGACTGGGGTCGACTGGTCTCGAGGCATCTGCGGTGGAAGCGGCTGCTTGCATGCCCGCAGTGTCGGGCATTTTGTTGACTATGGCAATTAAATGTCTGCCGATGTCAGCTGAAGTTGGCGCCCGATTGCAGGATTTCGCGCACCCGCTCGCGCGTGAGCGGCTTGGTCACGAAGCCCTGGATGAGCGGCGTTTGGGCGGCCTTCTCGCGATCCTGTGGGGCGTCCGACGAGGTCAGCATCATCACCACCACCGCGGGCTTGCCCATCAGCAGGGGTGTGGCTTCGAGCGCGAACTCGAAGCCGTCCATCAGCGGCATGTTGATGTCGAGATAGATGCAGGTCGGAAGGGTGAGGGGATCGGTTTTGAGGTGGCGCAATGCCTCGATGCCGCTTTCAAACACCAGGATGTCGCCGGTGAACCCGGCGCGCCGGATCATGATCTCGTGGAAGACGTTGTCCGCTTCGTTGTCGTCGATGAGGATGAAACGCTCGGGTGCGGTCATGGTCATGGTCATGTCAAGTGGAGTGCGGCGGGGCGGCGGGCAGATGGAGCGTGAAGCGACTGCCTTCGCCAAGTGTGGACTGCACGCTGATGCTACCGCCGTGCAATTGCGCGACGCGGCGGCAGACGGACAGGCCCAGACCGGAGCCCTCAAAGTGCTTGCGCGTGTGCAGGCGCTTGAACATGTCAAAGATGTCGTGCTGGTGTTCCTCCGCAATGCCGATGCCGTTGTCATGCACGTGAATCCGGTGGCCGCCATCGACCCCTTCAACCGCGATACGCACCACGGGAGGCACGCCCTGGCGGGAAAATTTCAAGCCGTTGGAGGTCAGGTTCTTCAGCACGATGCGCAGCAGCGGTTCATCGGCCATCACCGACGCTTGTGGTGCGCATTCGACGCGCCCGCCCGTGCGTTGAAGCAAGGGGGTCAGGTCGTCCTGAAGCTGGTGCATCAAACGGGAGACCTCCAGCGGGCGCAGTTGCACGGCATGGTTGCCCAGTCGCACGAAATGCAGCAGGTCGTCGAGCAAGAATCTCATGCGCTGGCCGCCCGATTGCACGAACGAGAGGTATCGCTGGGCCGGGGGGCTGAGTTCGTCCACATGGTCGGTGACCAGCAGCGAGGTGAAGTTGTTGACGGTGTTGATCGGTTCGCGCAGGTCGTGGGAGATGATGTGGATGAAGCGATCCTGCTCCAGGGTTTTTTGTTCGAGCAGTGCAACTGTTTGCTGCAGCTGCGCTTCGCGCGCCCGGGTTTCGTGCACGTCCTGTGCCCGCATCACGGCGCCGGTGATCTCGCCCCTGGGATTGCGCACCGGCAGCAGGGCCACTTCCAGGTGACGAGGACCGCGTCCGGGGAAATTCGGTTTGCGGGCGTAGAAACCGGGCTCGCCCGCCAATGCGCGCACCAGCTGGGGTTGGATGATCGTGCGAAACTCCTCTTCACCCACATGCTCCGCAACGCGGCGTCCGATGATCTGCTCGCGGGTACAACCCCAATACGCCAGGAACGTGTCGTTGACATGTTGATAGACGTGTTGTGTGTCGATGTAGACCTGCAGGTCAAGACCCGAAATTGCCATGGCGGTGAGTTGCTCGTGCTGCAGCCGGGCTTCTTCGCGGCGCACCGACTCGTGTTCCAGCAGGCTGGTGACGAGGCTGGCCAGGCGGCGCAAGGCGCCCAACTGGTCAGGTTGAAGCGAGCGGGCTTTCAGGTCGACGACGCACACCGTGCCCAGCGCAAAACCGTCATGGGTGACGATGGGGGCACCGGCATAAAAGCGCGCGCTGGCCGGGCCGGCCACAAACGGGTTGCTGTTGAAACGAGGGTCCAGTTGCAGGTTTTCGACCATCATCACCTGCTCGGGATCCATGATGGCGTGTGAGCAAAAGGCCACGTCCCGCGGTGTTTCCTGCGCTTCCAGGCCAATGCGCGACTTGAACCACTGGCGGTCCTGGTCGATGAGCGTGATGAGCGCCACCGGAGTCCCGCAGATCATCTGGGCCAGTGCTGAAATGTCGTCGAATGCCTTTTGCGGCAGCGTATCCAGGATGCCCAGGCCGTGGAGTCTGGCCAGTCGCTGTGCCTCGTTGGCCGGGATCGGGGATGTCTGCATCGTGAGCGTTTCAGGGGGTCGTCAAGTTGTAACACAGCCCCCTGCGCAGCACCCGTTTCCAGCAGCGATATAGCGCCGCCTGTCCACTTCGACACGCGCCCCCCAGGGCGCACACGGTGAAGCTGCGCGCGCCGGCTAAACCGACATACCGCCCGAAATCTCGATCACGGCGCCGTTGATGTAGCTCGCCTCGTCGCTGGCGAGAAAGGCGTACACGTTGGCGATCTCTTCAGGCTGACCAAGTCGGCGCAAGGGCACGCGATGCTCCATCTCTGTGATGACCTTCTCCGGAATCGTGCCGAGGATGGAGGTGGCGATGAAGCCAGGCGCCACGGCGTTGACGCGAATGCCCTTGGGGCCGAGTTCACGGCTCCAGGTCTTGGTGAAGCCGATCACGCCGAACTTGGTTGCCGCGTAGTTGGTCTGGCCGAAGTTGCCGTAAATGCCCACCACCGACGAGGCGTTGAGGATCACACCACTGCCTTGCGCGGTCATGTGCTCGGTCACGGCCTGGGCGCAATGGAACACACCTCGCAGGTTCACGTCGATCACCCGGTCGAACTGCTCCAGTGTCATCTTCTGCAGCCGCGCGTCCTGCGTGATGCCGGCATTGTTCACCAGCACGTCGATTCGACCGAAGCGCTCCATCACCCGTGCCACGACTGCATCCACCATCTCGCGCTGCGTCACGTCCATCACGAAACCCACCGCCTGGGCGCCGAGCGCTTCGCACTGTTGCACGGCGGCGTCCACCGCCGCCTGCTTCACATCGCACACGATGACCACGGCGCCTTCGTGTGCGAACTTGATCGCGGTGGCCAGGCCGATGCCCTGGGCGGCACCGGTGATGAGGCTGATTTTTCCTTGGAGACGTTTCATGCTGGATCGGTGAGGAGGGGGTCGAAAAAAAGCCGGCAGGACCTGCCGGCGGGAGGGATGAGGGCGCTCAGTACACGGGTTGATGGTGGCGGATGGCGCGCAGGGTGGCCTCGTCGAGGTCGAAACCATTGCCATGTCGGGCGGCCAGCCCGGCGCAGCGCTGCTCGAAGGCGTCGATGCCCATGCCGTAGATGAACTGCAGCGCACCACCGGTCCAGGCCGGGAAGCCGATGCCGAAGAGGGAGCCGATGTTGCCGTCGTGCACGGATGTGAGCACACCTTCGGCCAGGCAGCGCGCGGTTTCCACGGCCTGGCGGTAGAGCAGGCGGTCTTTCACGTCCTGCAGGTCCCAGGCGCGCCCGGGCTTTTCGAACAAAGGTTTGAGTTCCGGCCAGAGCGTCTTCTTTTGTCCGGCTGGGTAGTCGTAGAAGCCGCCGCCGGCCGCGCGGCCTGCGCGGTTGAGTTCCTTGACCATGCGCTCGACCAGCAGTTCACCCGGTGTGGCGGCGTAGGCCTTGCCCTCGGCGGCAAAGTCGGCACGGGTCTGGTCGAGCACATGAACCGAGAGCGACAGCGCGGTTTCGTCCAGCACGGCCAAGGGCCCCACCGGCATGCCGGCCTGCATGGACGCGTTTTCGATCACCGGCGCGGGAATGCCTTCGCCCAGCATGGCCGCGCCTTCCATGACGAAGGTGCCGAAGGTGCGGCTGGTGTAGAAACCGCGCGAGTCGTTCACCACGATGGGCAGCTTGCCCAGCGCCTGCACGTAGTCGTAGGCGCGCGCCACCGTCTCGTCGTCCGTTTCCTTGCCGCGGATGATCTCCACCAGCCTCATCTTGTCCACCGGGCTGAAGAAATGGATGCCGATGAACTTGGCTGGGTTGATGCTGGCCTGGGCCAGACTGGAGATGGGCAAGGTCGAGGTGTTGCTGGCGAAGAAGCCACCCGGGGCCAGCATGGGCTCGGCTTCGTGTGTGACGGTGGCCTTGAGTTCGCGGTTCTCGAACACGGCCTCGATGATGAGGTCGCAGCCCTGCAGGTCCGACGGATAGGCGGTGGGCCTGATGCGTTCGAGCAGCGCCTGCTGATCTTGCGGGTTCATGCGCCCCTGGTCCACGCGTGTCTGTGTGAGCCGCGCGCTGTAGAGCTTGCCGCGCTGGGCGTTCTCCAGGCTCACGTCTTCCAGCACGGTGTCGATGCCACGGCTGGCCTGGGTGTAGGCGATGCCCGCGCCCATCATGCCGGCGCCGAGAATGCCGACCTTCTTCGGCTTGTAGCGCGGCACATCTTTCGGACGCGACTGCCCGCTCTTGATCGCGTTCATGTTGAAGAAGAACGTGTTGATCATGTTTCTGGCCACCGGGCTCACGATGAGCTTGGCCAGGTAACGGCTCTCGATGCGCGTGGCGGTGTCGTAGTCCACCATCGCGCCTTCGGCCATGGCCGCCAGCGCGGCTTCAGGTGCGGGGTACAGGCCGCGTGTCTTCTGCTTGAGCACGGCCGGGGCCACGGTCAGCATGCTGGCGATCTTGGGGCTGGACGGAGTGCCGCCCGGGATCTTGTAGTCCTTGGCATCCCAGGGGTGTTGGGCCTTAGGGTTGGCCGTGATCCACAGGAGGGCTGTGGTGCGCAGGGAGGCCGCCAGATCGGCTCCGTTGGCCGGCACCAGTTCGTGCACGAGACCGAGTTCGAGCGCTTCGCGCGGATTGAATAGCTTGCTTTCCAGAATGAAAGGCTGCGCGCCCATCAGGCCGAGCAGGCGCGTCATCTTGGTGATGCCGGTGGCGCCAGGGATGAGGCCGAGCGTGATTTCGGGCAGGCCGAGCTGGATTCGGGGGTCGTCCGCCGCCACGCGGTGGTGGCCCACGAGCGCCACTTCCCAGCCGCCGCCGAGGGCCGCGCCGTTGATGCAGCTCACCACCGGCACGCCCAGCGTCTCCAGCGTGCGGAAGTTCTTCTTGGTCTGCTCGATCTCGGCGAAGACGCGCGGCGCGTCGGCCGGTGTCAGGCGCATCGTGCTCTTGAGGTCGGCGCCAGCGAAGAAGGTGCTCTTGGCCGACGCGAGGATGATGCCTTTGATCAAGCCCTTGTCGCGCACCACCAGGCCGGTAGCGGTGGTCAGGTCGCGCTGCCAGTCTGCGCACATGGTGTTCACTGGCGAGCCGGGCTCGTCGAAGGTGAGGGTGGCGATGCCTTCGTGCAGTTCGTAGCGGATGGTTTTCATGTGGTGATCGGCTTCCTGTTCAGACTCGCTCGACGATCGTCGCGATGCCCATGCCGCCGCCCACGCAGAGCGTGGCCAGGCCATAGCGCAGCTGGCGGCGGTGCAGTTCGTCGACCAGCGTGCCCAGGATCATGGCGCCGGTGGCGCCCAGTGGATGGCCCATGGCGATCGCGCCGCCGTTGACGTTTACTTTTTCGTGCGGCACGCCCATCTCCTTCATGAACTTCATGGGCACGGCCGCAAAGGCCTCGTTCACCTCGAACAGGTCGATCTGGTCGATGGTGAGGCCCGCCTTGGCCAGCGCCTTGCGCGCCGCGGGCATGGGGCCGGTGAGCATGATGGTGGGATCGGCCCCCGAGAGCGCCACCGAGACGATACGCGCGCGCGGCGTGAGCTTGTGCGTCTTGCCAGCGGCCTCGCTGCCGATCAGCACGGCCGTGGCGCCGTCGACGATGCCCGAGGAATTGCCCGCGTGGTGCACGTGGTGGATGCGCTCGACCTGCGGGTAGCGCTGCAGCGCCACCGAATCAAACCCCATGCCGCCGAGTTGCTCGAACGCGGGTTTGAGCGCAGCCAGGCCGTCCATGGTGGTGTGCGGCTTGATGAACTCGTCTTCGTCCAGGATGGTCTGGCCCAGGAAATCGGTGACCGGCACGACCGAGCCCTTGAAGTAACCCGCGGCGCGCGCGGCCGCCGCGCGCTTCTGCGATTCGAGCGCGAAGGCGTCCACGTCGTCTCGGCTGAACCCCTCCAGGGTGGCGATCAGATCCGCGCCGATGCCTTGCGGCACGAACATCGTGTCGCTGTTGGTCTGCGGGTCCTGCGCCCAGGCGCCGCCGTCCGACCCGATCGGCACGCGGCTCATGCTCTCCACGCCGCCAGCGACGACCAGGTCTTCCCAGCCGCTCTTCACCTTCATCGCCGCCATGTTCACGGCTTCGAGGCCGGAAGCGCAGAAACGGTTGAGTTGCACGCCCGAGCAGCGCCAGTCCCAGCCGGCCTTGAGCGCGGCCACCTTGGCGATAACCGAGCCCTGCTCGCCGATCGGAGAGACCACACCCATGACCACGTCGTCCACTGCGGCGGTGTCGAAGCCGTTGCGCTGCTGCAGATGGGTCAACACACCGGCGAGCAGGTCGACCGGCTTGACCTCGTGCAGGCTGCCGTCTTTCTTGCCTTTGCCGCGCGGCGTGCGCACGGCATCGAATACGAATGCTTCGCTCATGGAGTCTCCTGGGGGAAGGCGGATGCCGCGAATCAGTATAGACTTTTGCCAAGCAACTGCTTTGTCAAATTCTCTTCCCCAGTCTGATAGGTGACATCATGATCGAGCGCAACCTGTTCAACACCGACCATGAGGCCTTCCGCGACAGCTTTCGCAAGTTCATTGAAAAAGAAATCGCGCCGCACCACGAGGCTTGGGAAGAGCAGGGTTACGTGGACCGCGCGGTGTGGAGCAAGGCCGGCGACAACGGCTTTCTGTGCATGACTTTGCCCGAAGCCTACGGTGGCTCTGAAGCCGACAAGCTGTACTCGGTGGTGCAGATGGAGGAGATCGCGCGCACCGGTTTCAGCGGCATTGGCTTTGGACTGCACAGCGAAATCGTGGCGCCCTACATCCTGCACTACGGCACCGAGGCGCAGAAACAGAAGTACCTGCCCAAGCTCGCCAGCGGCGAGATGGTGGGTGCCATTGCCATGAGCGAGCCCGCCGCCGGCAGCGACCTGCAGGGCGTCAAGAGCACGGCCATCAAACAGGCCGATGGCAGCTACCTGCTCAATGGCAGCAAGACCTTCATCACCAACGGGTGGCACGCCGATCTGGTGATCGTGGTCGCCAAGACCGACCCGAGCGCCGGTGCCAAGGGCACCAGCCTGCTGCTGGTGGAGCGCGGCATGCCGGGCTTCGAGAAGGGCAAGCGCCTGAAGAAACTGGGCATGAAGGCTCAAGACACCTCCGAGCTGTTTTTCGACAATGTGAAAGTGCCGGCCGAGAACCTGCTGGGCGGTGCGGCACACGAAAACCGCGGCTTCATCTGCCTCATGGAGCAGTTGCCCTGGGAGCGGCTGCAAATCGCCATTGGTGCGGTGGCCGCGGCGCAGGCCGCGATCGACTGGACGGTGGAGTACACGAAAGACCGCAAGGTGTTCGGCCAGCCGGTGGCCGCCTTCCAGAACACGCGCTACAAGTTGGCCGAGCTGCAGACCGAGGTGCAGGTGGCGCGCGTGTTCGTGGACAAATGCTGCGAACTGGTGAATGTGGACAAGCTCGACACCGCCACCGCCAGCATGGCCAAGTACTGGTGCTCCGACCTGCAGTGCAAGGTGATGGACGAGTGCGTTCAGCTGTTCGGTGGCTACGGCTATATGTGGGAATACCCCATCACCCGCGCCTACGCCGATGCGCGCGTGCAGCGCATCTACGGTGGCACCAACGAGATCATGAAGGAGGTGATCTCGCGCAGCATGGGTCTGGGCGGGCGCTGATTCTCGGAAATATTTCGCATTCCTTCTGTCCAGATCAATCCGTGATTTGTACTTAAAAAGTATGATTGCTTCGGTTTTTGTACTGGGGAGGGTGGAAGGTGAAAAACGTCGACATCAAACAACTGGCGCTGTTCTGCGAACTCATCGAGAGTCAGAGCCTCACCGAGGCGGCTGCGCGCATGAACATCACGCCGTCGGCAGCCAGTCAGGCGCTCACTCGCCTGCGCAATGTGCTCAACGACGACCTGTGCGTTCGCGAGAAGAACCGATACCAGCTCACGCCCTATGCCGATGGCGCGTTTGCCGTGTTCCAGCAGATGGTCGGTCTGTGGAAGGACGTGAGCAACAGCGCCTGGGCGTTTGACCCGCTGCAATGCGACGCGCACATCATCATGTCGTGCTACGACGCGTTCGGCGAAACCGAGCTGGCGGAGCTGTATCGCAGCATCCTGCGCAAGGCCCCCAGCCTGAGCCTGGATATTCATGCGCCTGCCAACGGACCCCAGGACGTGGAAGCCTTGCGCGCCGGTGATGTGGACGTGGTCTGCAGCCACTACGAGCCGCCGGGCGATGCGCGCGATCTGTACGTGGAAACCGTCAAGCACTTCGAGATCACGCACTGTTGCGTGAATGTGGACCATCCGCGCATCGGCGACGAGCTCACGCTGGATCAATACCAGGCCGAAGAGCACCTCTTGATCACCTTCCTCAAGCGCCACGGCGGGCGCCGCAGCCCCATCGACCTGGAGCTTGAAGCGCGGGGTTTTGCGCCACGAAGGACGACCATCGTGAATTCCTGGCACCTGTGTTCGGAGTTGCTGGGTCGCACCGACCGGCTGGTGACCACCAGCCCGCAACAGGCCCGGCACCTGGTGCGGGGAAATCCGAAGATCAGGTGCATTCCCTTGCCCACCGACTTCAACTGGCCCACCATGCCTGTCAACATGATCTGGCACCAGCGCACCCACAACAGCAAACCCCATCGGTGGATGCGCTTGCAGTTGCGCGAGTACCTCGCGTACGGCTCGGGGGAGGGCGCGCCGGTCGCCAGCCGAGGGATCATCTCCCGCGCTTCGTGAGACGCTTCGTGCGCGCCGTTTGCAAGAGCCGCATCACCCCAGCAGCGCATCCATCTCGCGCAGTTTTTGCACGGCGACAGGTTCGCTGATCTTTCTGCAGATGAGGTCAAAGCACTCGAAGCGCAGGTCTCGAATGGTGGCGAGCTGCGAGGCCGAGATCACTTTCAGGTACAGCCGAAGGTCCCGGCGGGACATGTCCGCGATGTGCGCTCCGAGCATCGTTCCCAGCAGCTTCTTGAGTCGTTCGAGCCGGATGTGTTCACACGCCACCCGCATCGATTCGTGCTCGCTGGACGTGATCCTTCTGAGCCACTCTCGAAAGCTGGTGTTGGGGGCGCTGTTGACCTGTCTTGCCGAGCCGGGGACGGGATCGAAACAGGAAAAAGACGGTTGTGCGAGAAGGCGGTGAGCGCCGCGCGGTGGGTCTTGGTGTGCCATGAACTTCCTCCGATGACTGCGTTGTCGATGGGAGGAATTTAGAAGCGCGCCGCTCAGGCGTCCATTTCGAAGATAACGATAGCGCTTTCGGAGAAATGAATAGCGAAAATCAATCGTGCAGTCGGACAAAGCGGGGCAAGGGCGGGTCGCCGAGCGCCAGTCGGGTCTTCAGCGCAAGGCCCTCGGGGGGTGCGTGGTCGGCCAGCACCCAGGCGCGATCGGTGTGCTCCGAAGCCTCCTGCAGCAAGGCGTTGAGAAAGCGGATGGAGCTCATGTCCAGCGCTGCGAAAGGCTCGTCGATCAGTGTGAGGGCGGTGCCTGCCGCAAACGCCGCGCTCAGCCAGACCTTTCGTTTGCTGCCGGCCGACAGCATGTACATCGGCTTGTCGATGTGGGGATCCAGCGCGAAGGCTCGCGCGAGGTCTTGCGCACTGCCCAAGTCGAAGCCGGGGTAGCGCGACACGAGGGTGGCGAACCATGCCCGCGCGCTGATCGCATCGAGCGCATCGCTGCGCGGCTCGGTGCGAAACACCTGCGCCCGGTAGGCATCTGCGTGCGTTTGCAGGTGGGTGTTGCGCAGCACGAAGGCCCCGCTGTCGGCGCGCAGGTCGCCTGCCAGCAGTCTCAAGAGAGTCGTCTTGCCACTGCTTTCCTCTCCATGGACCACCGAGACGCCGGCGGGCAGCTGCAGGCTCAGGTCTTGAAACAGGGGGATGTCTGGCCAGCCGAAATGCAGGCCGGTGACTTCCAGCACTGGGGCGTTGGTGGTGGGTGTCATTGTTCAGTAGCCGATGCTGTAGCGCAGGCCCTGGTGGTTGAGCACGGCGTTGCGCGGGCCGATGGCTTCCAGGCGCAAACCGGGTGCGATGTCCTGACCTTCCTGCACGACCTTGCCATTGGCGATCAAGGTGCGCAGCGCCGGGTTTTTTGACCAGGTGGAGCCGCTCACATTGACGCCGGGAAGCTGCGCACGGGCCTCGGGCGAGAGTTGGCCGAAGGTGGGTACGTCCGCGCGAACGGTGGGTCCGACGGCGGGCGGTGGGGTGCTCGGTCGCGCGGGTGCGAGTATGGGTAACGCGGGTGCAGGGGCTTGTTCGGGTGCACGCACTGCTACTGAGGGCTCGGCCGGCAGTGCGCTGGTTGTTGGGGGTGCCACCAGCGGCGCCGGCGCGCCGATCGGTTGGCTGATGGGCCGGGTTTCGGGCTCGCCGGTGCCGGCGGCCCACCACCAGGCCGCGGGGGCTGCGAGAGCGAGGGCGACGACCAGTCCCCCCACGGCGCGCCAGCGGCGCGGGGTTGCGGCGTGCCCGCGCGCCACCTGGTCGGGCGGAACGAGGCCGCTCTTGAGCCCGGGTACGCGGCCCTGATCGCGCTCGGCTTCGGCCCGTTGGAGTGCGTCGAGGATGTAAGACATGCGGTATGGATGAAGTGGGCGATGGCTCGGCCAGCCGTCAGGGTTGCGACGCCACGAGCCGGGGCTCGTTCACACCGCTGGCGAGGTTCACCTGCATGAAGGTGAGCGGCCCGGCCACGCCGGCGGCGTCCACACCTCGTGATCGTTGAAACGCCTGGATACGCGCATTGAGGTTGTTGGCTGACGGTGGAACGTGTCCATGGGCCTGCAAATCGGCGATGCGCGTGTCCAGCCACTCGGCTGCGGCTCCCGCGCGCCCATCCACCAGTCTGCCCGTCTGCCCTGGTGGTGTTCGCCACAGGGTGGCGAACTCACCCCGCCAGAGGTCGTTCAGGGTCGCGAGGGGCAGTCGCCAGCGTTGCTCACCAGACTGCAGCGTGGCGCTGTCGTCCGTCATGGCGGTGAGCAGGGCCCATGCGGTGCCTTGCCCACGCAGCCGCAGTGTGAGGATGCCCGGGCGGTTGAGTTGGCGCAGGCCGTGGATCGTCATGCGGTCGGTGCGGTAGCACTGGAGCTGGTGTTGCAAGGCGTTCGCGCAGGCTTCGCCGTCGGCGAGGGCTTGGCCCCAGAGGGGCCCGAGTTCGCGCCAGGCCTGGGCCTCACTGCCGATGAGTGTCTCGAGGTCGGGTACGGTGTCCGACACCGCCAAGGCCATCGCCGGCGTCGAGACGGGTTGCTCGACAGTGGCTGGGGCGGGCACTTCGTCGGGCGCGGTCATCGCAGCGACTGCAGGCTGCACCGTGGGTCGCAGGGCTGGCTGGGTGGTGTTCCACCACCAGAACAACGCGCCTGCCACCAAGGCGCCGCCCAGCGCGCCCATGCCCAGCGTGCCCAGCCACGCCGGCCCCGGCTGCGCATGCCTCCGCGCGGTAGGCGCCGCGGTGTCGCAGTCGAACACCTCGCGCGCGGCCTTGTTGACCACGGTCGCCGTCAGATGAGACACGCCACCGGCGTATGCGCCCAGCAGTGCGCGGTCGCAGAGAAGATTGATGCGCCGGGGCACGCCTCGGGCCAGCGCGTGGACGCGCGCCACAGCCTTTTTCGAGAAAGGCAGTGGCCCGCTCAGTCCCGCCACCTGCATGCGGTGCTCGATGTATTTTTGGGTCTCGGCCTTGTCGAGGGTGCCGAGATGAAAGCGCGCAATCACCCGCTGGGCGAGCTGTTCCAGCTCGGGTGTGGCCAGGAGGGTGCGCAACTCGGGTTGGCCGATCAGGATGATCTGCAGCAGCTTGCGTTCGCTGGTTTCCAGGTTGGTGAGCAGGCGCAGCTGTTCCAGCACATGCGGTGTGAGGTTTTGGGCTTCGTCAATGATGAGCACATTGCGCTCGCCCCGGGCGTGGCTGGCCAGCAGGTGGGTGTTGAGCGGGTCGAGGTGGTCCTTGATGGTGGGCGGACCGATGCCCTCGTGTGTCACCTCGACGTGGAACTCGCTGCAGATGGTCTTGAGCAGGTCGTTGACGGTGAGCTTGGGGTTGAAGATGTAGGCAACCCGGCAGTTCTCGGGCAGTTGCTCCAGAAAGCAGCGGCAGACCGTGGTCTTGCCGGCGCCGATCTCGCCACTGAGCAGCACGAAACCACCATCGCCCTGTACGCCGTAGAGCAGATGCGCCAAGGCTTCCCGGTGGTGCTCGCTCATGAAGAGGTAACGCGGGTCCGGAGCAATTGAAAACGGGCTCTGCTGGAGCCCGAAAAACTCGGCGTACATGCTTTTGAGCATACCGCCGTCTCATGCGCAGGCGAAGACGGCGGGATCGCTGATCCTGCCGTCTTGCCGGCTGGTGAAATCAGGCCGCCAGGGCCATCGCGTGTTTGCTGCCGACCTTGTTGCCCGCGGCCACCGAGCATTCGATGTCGCCGGAGAGTTGGCCGCCTTCCTCGATCACCACCTTGCCGTAACGGATGCGCCCGGTCACCTTGCCGGTGGAGTAGATCACCAGCTTGTTGCGCACGGTCAGGTTGCCGTCGAACACACCGCGAATTTCCGCGATGTCGATCTCGGCCGAACCCTTGAATTCACCCTGCTCGGCAATCTGGATCACGCGCGAGTCCATGGTGGCCTCCACCATGCCTTCGACCACCAGCGTGTCGCAATCGGTGATCTCGACGCCTTTGAGCTTGATGTTCGGGCCCACGGTGAGCTTGCTGCCGCCTTCGGGAGGTGCGCCGGCCGACTTGGTACTGGGCGTCAGGTCCACGTCGGGCGTGATCTGTGTTGCTTGTGATGCAGGGGCGGGTTGGGGCTGAGCGGCGGAACCGCCGGTGGCTTGTCCGTAGCGCGGTGTGGCCATGCCGGTGTTCAAGGTTTTGGGTTGATCGATGTCGCGTTTGCCAAAGTGCAGTGCCATGCCAGCTCCTTCAAAAAGTGAAGCAGCCATGCTAAGTGCGGTGCGGCTTACATTCGGGTCGGTTCGGTAAGAGGGGTAACGAGATGAACCGTACACGCTGTTTCATTTCTCCGATGAAGAGGGCTTGCGCAATTCCATTTCGCGGATCAGGGCGCGTGCCTCATCGCCTTCGGGAATCGGTTTGCCGCTGTCGCGCCACCGCACCGCGTCCTTGAAACCGGCCTCCTGCGCATGGCGACGAAACCACACGCCCTCGGGGTTGTGGCGCGTGATGCCGTCGAACACCGTGGCCATCATCTGCGTCTGCTCCAGGCCCATGGTGAGCATGACCTGATTGACCACCATCTTGTGCATGGCCAGGTGTGAGCGCGGTACTCCGGCGATGCGTTCGGCCAACGCCATCGTGACCGCTTCCAGTCGATGCTCGGGCACGGCTTCGTTGGCCAGACCCCAGGCGGCTGCGGTGCGGCCGTCGATCACATTGCCGGTGAACATCATTTCCTTGGCGCGCAGGGCGCCCAGCCGGTAGGTCCACATGGCGGTGGTGGGGCATCCCCACACGCGGGTGGGCATGTAGCCGATGCGCGCGTCATCGGCCATCACCAGCAGATCACAACACAGTGCGATGTCGCTGCCGCCGGCCACCGCTGCCCCGTGCACCTTGGCGATGGTCGGCTTGGGGCTGCGCCACAGGCTCATGAAGTCTTCGGTGTTGCGCTTCATGTAGGCGTAGTCGACCATCGGGTCCCAGGGCGCGCGCTCCTGCTGGCAGGGGTGGTCGATCTCGCCTTCGCCGAACAACGAGAGGTCGTAGCCGCCGCAGAAGCCCTTGCCGGCACCTTCCACCACGATCACGTGCACTTCGTCGTCGGCATTGGCCCAGTCGACCGCGGCGCGGATCTCGCGCGGCATCTCCTCGTTGATGGCGTTGAGCCGCTCGGGGCGGTTCAGCAGCAGGCGGGCGATGCGCGGCTGAGCGCTGTCCTTTTCGATGCGCAGGGTGGTGAAAGCGGGCATGGGTGTCTCCTGGTGTTTTTTCATGATAGGCAGCGGGTGGGTGCGCGGCAGTTGCGTTGGCGACAGTGGATCTGTGCCTTTGCATATGGTTGCGCACGCAACGGAAACTGGATAAAGTTGCGCACGCAACCATATTGACAACATGAATAAACCCCTACCTCCATCCATTCCCGTGCTGATCGTTGGCGGTGGCCCCGTCGGTCTCACCCTATCTGCCTTGTTGTCGGCCCAGGGCATTGCCAACCTCGTGATCGAGGATGACGAGGGCTACTGCAGCGGTAGTCGCGCCATCTGCATGTCGCGCCGCTCGCAGGAGATTCTGGGTTGGGTGGGGGCCGACAAGGCGCTGGTCGCCAAGGGCTTGAGCTGGGTGGGTGGGCGCAGCTACTGGCGCCGCAACGAGGTGCTGCATTTCCAGATGCCGAGCGAGCCCACGCAGCGCTTCGCACCCATGGTGAACATCCAGCAGTTCTACGTGGAAGAGTTCGCGCACCGTGCGGCACAGGCCACCGTTGAACCGGCGCAGGTGCAATGGGCCAGCCGCGTGACCGGCGTGAGGCCCCATGCCGACGGGGTTGAAGTGGTGGTGAGCACGTCCGACGGGATGCACACTGTGCGCGCGGACTGGCTTGTGGCCTGCGATGGTGGCCGCAGCACGGTGCGTGAGCAGCTCGGCTTGCAGCTCGAAGGCACGCAGTACGACGGCAAGTACGTGATTGTCGACGTGGTGCAGAAGACCCGGCGCGCGGTGGAGCGCCTGGCCTGGTTCGACCCACCGTCCAACCCAGGCTCCACCATCCTCATGCACCGCCAGCCCGACGACGTCTGGCGCATCGACTACCAGATCCGCGACGACGAAGACCCGCTGGAGGCGGTGAAGCCCGAGAACGTGTTGCCGCGCGTGCAGAGCCACCTGAACATGATCGGCGAGACCGAGCCCTGGGAGCCGCTGTGGATCTCGATCTACAACGCCAAGTGCCTCACCTTGCCCAGCTACCGGCATGGACGTGTGATGTTCGCGGGCGACGCGGCGCACCTGGTGCCCATCTTTGGCGTGCGCGGCCTCAATTCGGGGCTGGACGACGCGGGCAACCTGGCCTGGAAGCTGGCCCGGGTGGTGCGCGGCCAGTCGCCCGACGGCTTGCTGGATTCGTACTCCACCGAGCGCGTGCACGCCACACGAGAGAACATCGCCTTCGGGGCCAAGAGCACCGAGTTCATGGCGCCCCCCAACTTTGCCTACCAGCTCATGAGGGAAGCCACGCTGCGGCTGGCCGAGGGCGATGCGCAGGTGCGCTCGCTCATCAACCCGCGCCAGTCCACACCCATCACCTATGTGGGCTCGCCCTTGAATGCCGACGCCACCGAGGGTTGGAGCCACGACATGGCCGCCCCGGGTGCCCCGGCACCTGAAGCCTTGCTGCAGGACGGGCAGGGTGCCTTTCACCTCAGCAGCCGTTTCGGGCGGGACTTCCTCGTGCTCGCGTTGGGCCCGGTGCATCAGCAGGAGCCGACCTTGCCAGGCCTGGAATTGCTGAGCATCGATCCCGCCATGGATGTCCACGGGCAGGCCTGGCAGCGTTACGGTCTGCCGGCGGCCAGCGATCAGGCCCTGGTGCTGGTGCGGCCGGACGGCTACGTGATGGGCCGATGGCACGGACACGACCCGGCACCCGTATTCCAAGCCCTCGCCACCACCGGAGTGCTTTCATGACCGACGCCGATCTCGACCGCAGCTACAGCGCCCTGTGCGAGGCTCTCACCCGCGTGGGCGAAGACAGGGCACCGCTGTTCCTCTCCATGTTGTGCCTCTCGCTGATCAGCCGCCTGCAGCGGGCCGACGAGGTGCTGCCCCTGATGGCCCATGCCGAGCGCCAGTGCGCAGAGGGAGCCGGCGATGGCCGCTGAAACCACCCCGCCCGCACTGCAGGATTTCCTTACCTACCGCCTGCACCGGCTCGCCAAACTCACCGACCGCCAGAGCAGCGACGCCTACGCCAACACCTTCGGTTTGGGCGTGGGCGAGGCGCGGTGTCTGGCCGCCATTGGTCAGTTCGCACCGCTGTCGGTGAAGGACCTCGCTGCCCGGGCCAACCTGGACAAAGGGCAGGCCAGCCGTGCCGCGCAGATGCTGGTGGACCGCGCTCTGGTGTTGAAGTCGACCAGCGAAACCGATGCGCGCGGCGTGGTGCTCACGCTAACGCGCACCGGCCGGCCGTTGTGGAAGAAGGTGATGCGGCTGATTGAGCAGCGCAACACCGACATCTTCGGCTGCCTCTCCAGCGCCGAGCGGCGCCAGCTAGAAGCCCTGTTTGACCGCCTGATTGCCCACGCGCACGACCGGCTGGAGGCCAGTAGCCCTGCGATCCCCTGAAATCAGGGGCAACCCGTAAAATCGAGGGTTTTCCACCCACCCGCGCTCCGGGTCCGTGTCACCCCATGAACGCTCCCGTCGACGTCTCCTTTTTTGCTCGCGCCGCCAAGCCGATCACCAGCTACCGCCCGTATTGGGCCAAGCGGTTCGGCGTGGCGCCGTTGCTGCCGATGAGCCGCGCCGAGATGGAGCGGCTCGGCTGGGACAGCTGCGACATCATCCTGGTGACCGGTGACGCCTATGTGGACCATCCCAGCTTCGGCATGGCGGTGGTCGGGCGTGTGCTGGAGGCGCAGGGCTTTCGCGTGGGCATCATCGCCCAGCCCGACTGGCAGAGCGCCGAGGCCTTCAAGGCCCTGGGCAAACCCAACCTGTTCTGGGGCGTGACCGCCGGGAACATGGATTCGATGATCAACCGCTACACGGCGGACCGCAAGATCCGCAGCGACGACGCCTACACGCCGGGCGACGTGGGTGGCAAACGGCCCGACCGCGCGGCCATCGTCTACAGCCAGCGCTGCCGGGAAGCCTTCAAGGACGTGCCCATCGTGCTCGGCGGCATCGAAGGCAGCCTGCGTCGCATCGCCCACTACGACTACTGGAGCGACAAGGTGCGCCGCTCGATCGTGGTGGACAGCAAGTGCGACCTCCTGCTCTACGGCAATGCCGAGCGCGCGCTGGTCGAGGTGGCGCACCGCATTGCGGCGCGTGAGCCGATCGAACACATCACCGATGTGCGCGGCACCGCCTTCGTGCGCCGCCCGCACGATCCCACGGCCGAGGGCTGGATCGAGATCGACTCCACCGAGGTCGACATGCCGGGGCGGGTGGAGGATCACATCAACCCGTATCTGACGACCAGCGAGCAGGCGCAGGCGCAGGGGGCGACGTGTTCGAAAGAGGAGGTCAATACAGCGCCCGGGACGGCCAACCCCGCCATCCAGCCGCTGACGTTCCTGCCCAACCCGGCCCTGCAAAGCAAACGCAAGCCACCGGCGCGCGACCGCTCGGTGATCCGCCTGCCCAGCTACGAGCAGGTGAAAAGCGACGCCGTGCTCTACGCCCACGCCAACCGCGTGCTGCACCTGGAAACCAACCCCGGCAATGCCCGCGCGCTGGTGCAGGCGCATGGCGAAGGCGCGACCTCGCGCGATGTGTGGATCAACCCGCCGCCGATTCCGCTGACCACGGCCGAGATGGATTTCGTGTTCGACCTGCCGTACGCGCGCAGCCCGCACCCCGTCTACGCCGACGAACACGGCAAGCACGATGGCGCGACCAAGATCCCGGCCTGGGAAATGATCCGCTTCAGCGTGAACATCATGCGCGGCTGCTTCGGCGGCTGCACCTTCTGCTCGATCACCGAGCACGAGGGCCGCATCATCCAGAGCCGCTCGGAAGAGTCGATCATCAAAGAAGTGGAGGACATCCGCGACAAGGTGGAAGGCTTCACCGGCGTGGTGTCCGACCTCGGTGGCCCCACGGCCAACATGTACCGCCTGGGCTGCAAGACACCCGAGATCGAGGCCGCGTGCCGCAAGCCCAGCTGCGTCTACCCCGGCATCTGCTCCAACCTCACCACCGACCACGGCCCGCTGATCAAGATCTACAAGCGGGCGCGCGAATTGCGCGGCATCAAGAAGGTGCTGATCGGCTCCGGCCTGCGCTACGACCTTGCCGTCAAAAGCCCGGAGTACGTGAAGGAACTGGTGCAGCACCACGTGGGCGGCTACCTCAAGATCGCGCCAGAGCACACCGAGGGCGGTCCGCTGTCCAAGATGATGAAGCCCGGCATCGGCAGCTACGACAAGTTCAAGCAGCTGTTCGAGAAGTTCAGCGAAGAGGCTGGCAAGAAGCAGTACCTCATCCCGTACTTCATCGCCGCGCACCCGGGCACCAGCGACGAAGACATGATGAACCTCGCGGTGTGGCTGAAGAAGAATGGTTTCCGCGCCGACCAGGTGCAGACCTTCTACCCCAGCCCCATGGCCACGGCCACGGCGATGTACCACACCAACCTGAACCCGCTCAAAGGCATCAGTCGCGACGCGCAGCGCGCCGAGCGGGTGGACATCGTGCGCGGCGACAAACGCCGCCGCCTGCACAAGGCCTTCTTGCGCTACCACGATTCGAACAACTGGCCGCTGCTGCGCGAGGCGCTGAAAACCATGGGCCGCGCAGATTTGATCGGCAACGGCAAGCACCACCTGATCCCCACCTTCCAGCCCATGACGGATGGCAGTTACCAGAGCGCGCGCCGCAAGAACAGCACGCCGGTGGGCAAGGCAGCGCAACCCGTTGCGGGCCGCCTGCTCACGCAGCACACCGGCCTTCCGCCGCGGGTGACCGGTGCGGGGCCCGTCAAGCGCAAGCCACGCTGACCAGAGCTCCCGCGGAACCGGCTCTGCCGGGCCGCAGGGTGCGCCCCCTTGAGGGGGTGACGCCGAAGGCGGCGCGGGGGTGTTTCATCGTATGGCTGGCCAGGCGATCCAACCCAACAATGCAATGGTGTTGACCGCGACCGTCGTCCAGTAGTACAGCCGGAACGGCTGCTTGCTCGTCTTGTGGCGCAGGATCTGCTGAGCAAACCAGGCACCCGGCCAGCCGCCCAGCAGCGCCAGCGCGTGCAACTGGTCTTCGGGCGTGCGCTGAGTTTCGTTGACGGCGGCGTCCTTGTCGCGCCAGTACATGTAGAAGGTGCCCAGGTTGATCAGCACCACCGCCGTGAGAATCACCCACGGGAAACGGCCCAGGCCGATACCCACCAGCCAGAGCAGTACCCAGAAGACGATCAGCCCGAGGCCGATCCACAGGGGCAGGTCTTCGCGGCGCTTCTCGCGCGCCGATGGAGATCGTCTGGCGGGCGCGGCGCGGGGCAACAACTCGGCCTCGGGCGGCACGACCGCCTTGGGTGTCTCGAACGGCGCCTTCACCTCGTTGCGCAGCGGCTCCACCGACAGCGCGCGCGGCCCCTTGCCCCCCACATGGATTTCCTGGAACGTGACCGGCAGGCCCTCGCTGGGCGGCTGGTGGCCGCTGAAGTCCCGCATGTGAAAAAAGATGTCGGCGACGGTCTGTTCGCTGCGGATGAAGCCGAACGCCTTGGCTGGATCCCAGCGCACCACGGTTCCCTGTTTTCGCATGATGTTGATATGGGTCGATGGACGGAAATGGTGGCTTGCCAGCTTGTCCAGAATGGCGCAAAATGCGCCAAACAGGAGATGTTTCATGTCGGCCACCGGTTCTGCATTTTCCTCTGTCAAGTTGCCCGCCGGGCTGGTTCAGCAGGCGCGTGAGGCTGCGCAGCCACAGCGGCGCTCGGTCGCCGGGCAGATCGAGTACTGGGCCACGCTCGGGCGCATTGCCGAAGAAACCGGCCTCACGGTGCAGGAAGCTCGCGAGGCCATCGCCTGTTACGACGCAGCTGCGCGGCACGCGGTGCCGGCCGATCCGCTCGATGCCATCGAAGCCCGCTTTCTGGCCGCTGAATCCAGCGGCCGCCTGGCCCAGGCCGTGCGCCAAACCGTGCAGGACAACCGCAGCAAGGCACCCACCGTCCGCCGCGCTGCGTGACGCCACCGGTTTTGCCACCGGTTTTTTACCTGCTGGCCGGCCCCAACGGCGCCGGCAAATCCACCCTGTACCGCGCTGCAGTGACAGAAGGTCTGATCCCGGCCCAACTGGAATTCGTCAACGCCGACCTGTTTGAGGCGACCCACCTGGCGCAGGTGATCGAGCCGAAAGCGCGCTCCGAACAGGCCAGAGCCTGGGCGGACCAGCGCCGCGCCACGCTGCTGGCCGCAGGCCACTCGTTCGTGAGCGAAACCGTGTTTTCCCACCCCTCCAAACTGCAGCTCATGGGCACTGCCCGGGCCGCGGGGTTTCGCACCGTGCTGCTCGTGGTGTGTGTGGACGATGCGCAGCAACTGGTGCGCCGGGTGGCGCAGCGGGTGCGCGAAGGCGGCCACGCCGTGCCGCCCGACCGGATAGTGGCGCGCTACCCGCGCACCCTGGGGCATCTGAAGGAAGCCGTGCGCCTGGCCGACCTGGCCTTGCTCTACGACACCTCGGGCACCGCCATCCAGCCGCCACGGCTGGTGGCGCACTGTCGCCGAGGCTTGCCGCCGGTGGTGCCCGGTGTGTTGCCCGGGTGGGCGGCCGCCGTGCTGGCTGTTTGATCAGGTGGCCAGCGTGTGCAGCGGAATGTCTTTCGCCACCGACAACTGATCGAGCTGCTTGCGTGTCATGCCTTGGAGGAACGCGGCGATGGCCGCGTGGGTGGCGGGCTTGAACAGCGTGCGCATGTCGCTCACGGCCAGGCCGGCCGCTGTGCACAGGGCTGAGGCGAAATGCGGCTCCAGCGCGGCCACGGCCACGCGCCCGTCCTTGCAGGGATACACGCGGTAGCCCGCGTGCGCACCGCCCACCGCGCCGGTGGGTTGCGTCAGGCCCCAGGCGCGGGGCAGGGCGAGCCAGGCGGCGGCATCCGACAAGGCCACCTCCTGAAACACGCCCTTGCCGGTGGATTTCTGCACCATCACAGCCTTGAGTGCCGCTTCACTGGCCATGAGGGCGCCGCCCATGTCGGCAAACAGGGTGGCGGGCAACTCCAGGCCTGGCACCAGGCCGGCATCGGCCAGGTAGGTGAGGTCGTGGCCCGGTTCTTCGGCGCGCTCGCCCGGCGCGCCCACGATGGCGACCACGCTGAGCGCCGGGTACTGCTTGTGCAGCGCCTTCCAGCCCAGGTTGAGTTTGAGCAGCGCGGAGGGGCGGAACGAGGTGAGCAGCAGGTCGGTGCGCGCCAGGGCCTTGTGCAGCGTGGCCTGGCCTCTCTCAACCTTGAGGTCGATGGTGATGGTCTTGATGCCGTCGTGCAGCGTGGCGTAAGCCTTGGGGTTGTACTGGCCCATGGGGTCGCCACTCGATGCGCTTTTGGGCGCCGGGGGCTCGGCCTTGAGGCAGGTGGCGCCCATGGCTTTCAAGCGCATCAGCGCGGCCGGCCCTGGCAGGTTGAGCGCGAGGCTGAGCACGCGCAGGCCGCGCAGGGGTTTGAGGGCGGGGGCAGGGCGGAGGGTGGCGGTCATGGGCGCATCGGGTGGGTGAGGTCGCTGCACTGTACTGCCGCGTTGGCCGCCTGAAACGCAAACGGGCGACAGCGTCGCCCGTTCGATGGCGCCGGCAAGCCTTCAGCGGCGCCCGAAGTCCAGCGGCAGGCCGACGTAGTTCTCGGCCAGCGAGCGCGACAAGGCCTCTGAATTCACCAGGTAGTCGAGCTCGGCCTCCTGCACCTTCTGGCCGAAGCCCGCGGTGTCGGGGAACTGGTGCATGAGCGAGGTGAGCCACCAACTGAAGCGCTCGGCGCGCCACACGCGGGCCAGGGCCTGCTGCGAGTAGTTGTCGATGCCGGCGTTGCTCTTGTCGAGGTAGTGGTCGATGAAAGCGCTGGAGAGGTACTTCACGTCGCTGGCCGCCAGGTTCAGGCCCTTGGCGCCGGTGGGCGGCACGATGTGCGCCGCGTCGCCCGCGAGGAACAAACGCCCGAAGCGCATGGGTTCGGCCACGAAGCTGCGCAGCGGCGCAATGCTCTTCTCGATGCTCGGGCCGGTGACCATGCGCTCGGCCATCTCGGGGTCCAGGCGCCGGCGCAGTTCGTCCCAGAAGCGGTCGTCGCTCCAGGCTTCGACCTTGTCGTCGATGGGGCACTGCACGTAGTAGCGGCTGCGCGTGAGGCTGCGCATGGAACACAGGCCGAAACCGCGCTCGCTGTTGGCGTAGACGATGGCGTGGGTGGACACCGGCGGCACATCGGCCAGCACCCCGAGCCAGCCGAACGGGTAGACCTTCTCGTACTCGGTGATGGCGCTCTTGGGCACGCTGGCGCGGCACACGCCGTGAAAGCCGTCGCAGCCGGCGATGAAGTCGCAGGTCACCTCATGCGTCTGCCCATCCTTCTCGTAGCGCACCACCGGGTGGTCGGTGTCGTAGTCGTTCACCGTCACGTTGGCTGCGCTGTACACCGTGGGCAGACCGGCGGCGCGGCGCGCGTCCATCAGGTCGCGGGTCACCTCGGTCTGGCCGTAGGCCGTGACCACCTTGCCGCCAGTGAGTCCGTGCACGTCAATCGCGTGGCGGTTGCCGGCAAACACCAGCTCGATGCTGTGGTGCACCGTGCCTTCGGCCTTCACGCGCTCGCCCACGCCCGCCTCGGCCAGCAGGTCCACCGTGATCTGCTCCAGGATGCCAGCGCGGATGCGGCCCAGCACATAGTCGCCGCTCTGGCGCTCGATGATGATGTTGTCGATGCCGGCCTTGTACAACAACTGGCCGAGCAGCAGGCCCGACGGGCCGGCGCCGATGATGGCGACTTGGGTTCGCATGTCTTGTCTCCTGGTGGGAATCACCAAGCGTAGAAACCTGGGACGTACAACACAATCGTTCGTGATCGAGCTTGCGCGATGATCGGACAGCTTGTGCGATCACCGCGCAATATGGGGCGCTCGGCGCATAATCCGGCCATGAACGCACCCGAGCACCCTATCGCCAAGGCGGATTTCATCGAAGGCATGGCCAAGGGCATGGCGGTGCTGGAGAGCTTTGACACCCAGCGCCAGCGGCTCAACGCCACGCAGGCGGCCGAACGCGCCGGCCTCACACGCGCGGCGGCCCGGCGCCATCTGCTCACGCTGGCGCACCTGGGGTATCTGGACACCGACGGCAGCCACTACTGGCTCTCGGCCAAGGTGCTGCGGTTCTCAGGAAGCTACCTGGCCTCGGCGCGCCTGCCGCGCTTGCTGCAGCCCACGCTGAACCGACTCGCGGCCCTGACCCGCGACTCTTTCTCGGCGGCCGTGCTCGATGGAGACGAGGTGGTGATCGTTGCGCGCAACGTGTCGATTGGCGGGCAACGGCTCATGGCCTATGGGTTGCACCTCGGTGCGCGGCTACCCGCGCACGCCACGTCCACCGGCCGGGTACTGCTCGCGGCCATGCCAAGAGCCGAATTCACCACCTGGCTCAAAGGACGTGAACTGCCCCGGTTGACGCCACACACCGCGGTGGACCACAAGGCGTTCAAGGCCGTCATTGCACAGGTGCGCAGCCAGGACGTGTCGATTGCGCGCGAGGAGCACGAGCTGGGTGTGTTTGCGCTGGCGGTGCCGCTGCGCAACATGCAGGGCAAGGCGGTGGCCGCTTTGAACGTGGTGTCGTCCGCCGAGCGCATGGATTCACCACAGTTCCAGCGGGACATGCTGCCGCTGCTGCAGGATGCCGCGCGCGAGCTGCGGCCTCTGCTCTGACTGGGCTCAGACGCCCAGGTGCTGCTCCAGCAGGCCGGGCTGAGAGAGCAGTTCCTCGGAACTCCCCTCGAACACCACTTCACCCTTCACAAGAATCACGTTGCGGTCGGTGATCTGGGTGACGTGTTTCCAGTTCTTGTCCACGATGATGCTGCTGATGCCGCTCTCGCGAATCAATCCGCAGATGCGCCAGATCTCGCGTGCGATCAGGGGCGCCAGGCCTTCGGTGGCTTCATCGAGGATGAGCAGGTCGGGGTTGGTCATGAGCGCACGGCCGATGGTGAGCATCTGCTGCTCGCCGCCGCTGAGCTGCTGCCCGCCGTGGTTCAGGCGTTCGGCCAGGCGGGGGAAGGTTTCCAGCACGCGGTCGTAGGTCCAGTCGCGCTGGCCCTGCGTGCCGGCGCGGGCCGACATCACCAGGTTTTCCCTCACGCTCAGGTTGCCGAAGATGCCGCGGCCTTCGGGCACGTAGGCCAGGCCCAGGCGCGCAATCTCGAAGGTGGGTGCACCGGTCATGTCACGCCCCTTCACGTGCACCTTGCCGCCGCTCGGTTTGACGATGCCCATGATGGATTTGAGCAGCGTGGACTTGCCCATGCCGTTGCGACCCATCAGGCCAATGGTCTGGCCCTGGCCCACGGTGAAGTCGATGCCGCGCAGGATGTGGCTGGCGCCGTAGTGGGTGTTGAGGCCCCTGGCTTCAATCAAGGCGCTCATCAATGCTCCTCACCCAGGTAGGCCGCTTGTACCGAAGCATCCGCCCGCACCTCGGGCGGTGTCCCGCTGGCGATCACCTGGCCGTTCACCATGACGGTGAGCTGGTCGGCCAGCGTGAAGACGGCGTCCATGTCGTGTTCCACCAGCATCATGGCGTGGTCTTTCTTCAAACGCAGCAACAGCGCCACCATGCTCTCGGCCTCGGCCTGGCCCATGCCGGCCAGGGGTTCGTCGAGCAGCAACACGGTGGGTTCGGTGGCCAGGGTCATGGCGATCTCCAACTGGCGCTGTTCGCCGTGGCTGGTGGTGCCGGCCACCACGTTGGCGCGCGCGGTCAGCCCCGCGAGTTCCAGCGCACGTTCACAGCGCTGGTTCACGGCACCCATGGCGCTGGCCGAGGACACCCAGCGCAGCGGGTTCCAGGGCGCGTGCCGCTCGCGCGATTGGGCCGCGAGGCGCACGTTGTCCCACACAGTGAAGGGCAGGAAGATGTTGGTCTTCTGGTAGCTGCGGCCCAGGCCCAGGCGCGAGATCTTTTCGGGGCTCTTGCCGGCGGTCTCGACACCATTGAGCGTGATGCGACCCGAGGTGGGCGGCAGGTCGCCCGAGAGCAGGTTGGTCAGCGTGGACTTGCCCGCGCCGTTGGGGCCGATCACGGCGTGGATGCGTCCACGGTGCAGGTCCACGGACACGTCGTTGACGGCGGCCAGACCCCCGAAGCGTTTGGTAAGGTTGCGCGCGGTGAGCAGGAGTTCACTCATGGCGTGGTCCGTTTCTTGGTGAACCGCTCCACCAGCCCGAGCAGGCCACGCGGCGCGAACACCACCACCAGCACGATGAACGTGCCCATGAGCAATTGCCAGTGTTTGGTGAGGTCCTTGAAGAAGTGCATCACGTACTCGAACGCGAAGGCGCCCACGATGGCCCCGGCGAAGTTGCCCATGCCCCCGAGGATGACCATCATGATGGCGTGCGCGCTCATGTGAAAACCCATGAGTTCGGGGTTCACGTAGCCGGTCTGCGCGGCCCACAGAAAGCCCGCCACGCCGGCGAGTGCACCGGCCAGCGTGAAGGCCGCGAGCTTGTAGCCGAAGGTGCCATAGCCCACGGCGCGCATGCGGTGTTCGTTCACGCGGATGCCGGCGAGCACGCGGCCAAACGGCGAGAACAGCAGGCGGCGCAGGAAGGCATAGACCAGCACCAGCAGCAGCAGCGTGAAGTAATAGAAGGTGGTCTTGTTTTCCAGGTCGATGCCGGTCCAGCCGAACAGCGACGCCGTGGGCCGGAAGTTCACGTACACGCCGTCCGATCCACCGAGCATCTTGTTGTCGAAGAACAGGAAGAACACCATCTGCGCGAACGCCATGGTGACCATGATGAAGTAGATGCCGTGGGTGCGCACCACGAAGAAGCCGATGATGAGCGCGGCCAGGCCCGCGCCCAGTGCCGAGGCGGGCAGGGACCACCACAGGCTGATGGGGGTGTCGGCTGGCGTGAGGAAAGCCAGCGCGTAGCCCGCCAGGCCAAAGTAGGCTGCGTGGCCGAGCGACACCAGGCCGCTCACGCCCTGCAGCAGATCCAGGCTCATGGCGAAGATCGCCAGGATCATCATTTGAGAGAGCATCTGCAGGTAGAACTCGCCACCGGTCAACGGGATGAGTGGAAACGCGGCGAGCGCGATGGCGCCCAGCACCAGAATGGCCTGGATGCTGCGCGGCAGCTTCTCGAGTTGGGCTTTGGGGGAACTCATTGTTTGAAGAGCCCTTCGGGCTTGTAAAGGAGCACACCAGCCATGAGCATGTACACGGCCATGCCCGCGATCTGAGGCACCAGCACCTTGCCGAACGTGTCCACCAAGCCCACGAGCAGGGCCGCGACGAGCGCGCCCCGCACCGACCCGATGCCACCAATGACGACCACCACGAAACACATGATCAGCACCGAGCTGCCCATGCCCGGGTAGACGCTGGCGATGGGCGAGGCGATCATGCCGGCGATGGCGGCCAGCGCCACGCCCAGGGCAAACACCACGCCGTGGATGAGGCGGATGTTGATGCCCAGCGACTCGGTCATCTCGCGGTTGAACGCACCGGCGCGGATCTTCATGCCCAGGCGGGTCTTGGAAATCAGCAGGTACAGACCCAGGGCGAGCGCAATGCACACGCCCGACATCACCAGCCGGTACACCGGGTACGAGAGGTTCTCGGTCAGCGGGATCGACCAGTTCAACACCTCGGGCACCTGCACTGCGTGTACGTCGTCGCCCCAGAGGATGGAGCGCACCTCTTCAAAGATGTAGATCAGGCCGAAGGTCAGCAGCACCTGGTCAAGGTGGTCACGGTGGTAGAAGTGCCGGAACAGCGACCACTCCAGCAGCCAGCCCAGCGCCACGGCGATCACCGTGCCCAGCACGATGGCCAGCACCAGGCTGTCGAGTTGCCCCACCAGGAACCACGCCAGATACGCGCCCAGCATGTAGAAGCTGCCGTGGGCCAGATTGACCACACCCATGATCCCGAAGATCAGCGTGAGGCCCGCGGCCAGCATGAACAGCAACAGGCCGTATTGCAGGCTGTTGAGCAGCTGGATGAGGAAGTTGGCGAAATCCATGGGAAAGCAGGTGGGTGGTGGGATCTTGAAAGCGTGCAAAAAACAGGCCAGCGCCCGTGAGGCGCCGGCCTTTGGTGCGTCCCGCCCGGATCGGGCGCTGGTCCGCCCGGCTTCAGCCCATGCGGCAGCCGGTGGCCGGGTCGGCCACGGCCTTGGCCGCAATGCCGATCACCTTGTTTTCCTTGTTCTCGACCTTGCGCAGGTACATGTCCTGGATCGGGTTGTGCGCCGCGCTCATCTTCCACTTGCCGCGTGGGCTGTCGATCTCGGCGCCATTCATGGCGGCGTACAGCGCCTGTTTGTTGCTCAGGTCACCCTTGACAGCGTTGGCGCCCTTGATGAGCAACAGACCCGTGTCGTAGCCCTGCACCGCATACACATCGGGCTGCAGCCTGAAGGTCTTGGCGTAGTCCAGGCGGAATTTCTTGTTGCGCGGCGTGTCCAGCGCGTCGCTGTAGTGCATGGTGGTCAGCACGCCGTTGGCGGCGTCACCGGCGGCGTCCAGCACACCCTCGGTCAGGAAGCCCGAGCCGTAGAGCTGGATGTTCTTGTTCAGGCCGGCTGCTGCGAAGTCGCGCAGGAACTTGGCCGCGCCGCCACCCGCAAAGAAGCAGGCCACGGCATCGGGGTTGAGCGAGGCGATCTCGGTCAGCAGCGCCTGGAACTCCACGTTGGGGAAGGGCAGGCCCAGCTTCTTGATGATGGTGCCGCCGGCCTCGGTGTAGCTCTTCTCGAAGCCTTCAAAGGCCTCGTCGCCGGCCGCGTAGTTCCAGGTGATCCACACGGCCTTCTTGTGGCCGCGCTCCATCATGGCCTTGCCCAGCGCCAGCGTGGGCTGGGAGTTGCTGAACGAGGTACGGAACACGTTGGGAGCGCACTGGGCGCGGGTGGCCACGTGCACGCCGGCATTGGGGATCAGGCTGAGCACGCCGCTGTCGCGCGCCACCTTGTGAATGCCCATCTGAACGCCCGAGTGCACGGTACCGACGAGCACGTCGACCTTGTCGCGCTGCACCAGGCGGGTGGCGTTCTCGATGCCCTTGGCCGGGTTGGATTCGTCATCGACCTTGAAGAACTCCACCTCGCGGCCGCCAAGCTTGCCGCCTTGTTCGTTGAGTGCCATGCGGAAACCGTTTTCAATCGCCACGCCCAACTGGGCGAAGGTGCCGGTGTAGGGCAGCATGAAACCCACACGGACTTTGTCCGACTGTGCGCGCACGATTTCGGGCAGCAGCAGGCCGGTGGACGCGGCGCCGATCACGGCAGCGCTGCGGGTCAGGACAAGTCGGCGAGTGGTCATTGAGGATCTCCAGGTGGGTTGGCGAAAAGCGGTGAGGTGTCAGGGCACTGTAGACGGCGGGGTCGCGATTGACGATACAGAATAACCCGTACTTGAGGCTTGAACTATTTACATATGAATCGGAGGGTGCCCTGGCATCAGACGGCGGCATTCAGGGTGGTTGCCAGCCAGTCGCGCGCCCAGGCCGTGCACACCACCTCGGGCTCGGTCCCGGCTGATGCGTCGTGGCGAAACACCTCGCCAATGCGCACCGCACCCAGATCCGCCAGGCGCTCGTCGAACCGCAGGCCGCCGTTGCAGAACGTCTGTGGGTAGGCACTGTCACCCAGGGCGATGACACCGTAGCGCACCGAGCCCAGGTACCGGGGCTCGGTGGCCAGCGATTCGTACAGGTGGCGGGCGTTGTCGGGCACATCGCCCGAGCCGTGGGTGGATGAGCAGATGACGTAAAGTGCATCTTCCTCAAAAACCCGGATGTCCAGACCATCCATCAATCGAACTTCAATAATCGGGAGCAGATCCGCGCAATTCATCCCAACGGCCTGAGCCACATGCTCTGCAGTGTCAGTCATGGTGCCGACCAGGATGAGGAGTTTGGGAGGTGTGCTCATGTGGAGTGCACGCAATATACTTCATGTTTTTTTGGCTGACCACCCGGGGAAACCCCGATCGCCATCAACGAGAAGGGCGCACGGCGCAACACTCCCGTTGGGAGTACCGCTTTGTCCAGCCTGCGCAAGGCATGAAGTCTGAACGTGCGTGCCGCAGACCGCAATCAAACACTGCGTCGAACCATCATCTCCTTGATCTTGCTGATGGCACCCGCCGGGACCAATCCTTTGGGGCACACGTCCACGCAGTTCAGGATGTCGCGGCAGCGGAACAGGCGAAACGGATCGTTGAGGTTGTCCAGTCGCTCGGCGGTGGCCGTGTCGCGGCTGTCGACGAGGAATCGGTAGGCCTGCAACAGGCCCGCAGGCCCCACGTACTTGTCCGGGTTCCACCAGAAACTCGGGCAAGCCGATGAACAGCAGGCGCACAGAATGCATTCGTACAGTCCATTGAGCTCCTCACGTTGCTCGGTCGACTGCAGGCGTTCCCGCTCCGGGGGCGGAGCGAGATTGATAAGGTAGGGCTTGATCGAGTGGTACTGCTTGAAGAAGTCGGTCATGTCGACGATCAGGTCGCGAATGACCGGCAAGCCCGGCAAGGGTTTGAGTGTCACCACGCCGTTTAGCGACTTCATGTTGGTGACGCAAGCCAGCCCGTTCTTGCCGTTGATGTTCATGGCGTCCGAGCCGCAGATGCCTTCTCGGCAGGAGCGGCGGAAAGACAGGCTCGGGTCCACGGCCTTCAGGCGCATGAGCACATCGAGCAGCATGCGGTCGCCGGGATTGACCTCAAGTTTCATCGTCTGCATCGTGGGCTTGGTGTCGACATCCGGGTCGTAGCGGTAGATCCTGAAGGTGTGCACGGGGTTCTTTCAATAAAGGTTCAGGCTCCATCAGCCGCTGCATTCATGGGGCGCCTCAACATTGTTTCCGCATTCCTTCGAGAGCGGGATAGGTTGGCGGATGGGCAATGTTGATGAATCCAAAGCCACGGGTCCGTACGGATCCGAACTTATAACGCGGTATTCGACATCGATGGCATTGACCGGGCACTCCGGGACGCACACGGCGCATTCGATGAGTCGGTGTATTTGCAGCGTTTGCAGGCTTCGGTGACCACAAACGTCATCGACTCGCCCCGTCAGGATGCGCCCTGACCACGAGCAGATGGGCAGGACGAAACGCCCACCACGCCGAGTTGGGACAGCGCAAGCCACTGTCCGCCGATCTGTTCAGCGGCCGAGCAGGCGGGTGGCGATCTCGGTGCTGTCCAGCCGGTCGAAGCTCATGTTGTGCCGCTCGGTCAGCGGCCCGCCCCCGGGGACAACCTGGCCCTGTGCGTCCTGGCCAATGGCCTTGAACTTCCATCGCCCGCCAATGCGTTTCAGGTTGCCGACCTGGCGGCCCTGCTCATCCCACACCGGGCAGACGCCGCCCCGATCCGGGCCGATGGTCAGGCCGGGCGTCAGAACAGCACGCGGGTGCGCAAGGTTCCGCCCACACCGGACAGCCCGGACAGGGCGATGTCGGCGTGCACGGCGTCAACGTCGATGACCACGTAGCCCACGTCATCGCGGGTCTGCAGGTACTGTGCGGCGATGTTGATGCCGTTGTCGGCGAACACCCGGTTGATGGCCGACAGCACGCCCGGAACGTTGCGGTGCACATGCAGCAGGCGGCGCTTGCCGGGGTGGGCGGGCAGCGCCACTTCGGGGAAGTTGACCGACGAGGTCGTGGTGCCGTTGTCGCTGTACCGGACCAATTTTTCCGCCACCTCGTTGCCGATGTTGGTTTGCGCCTCCAGCGTGGAGCCACCGATGTGCGGGGTCAGGATCACGTTGTCCAGGCCGCGCAACGGCGACTCAAAACGATCGGCGTTGCTCTGTGGCTCTTGTGGAAAGACGTCGATGGCAGCACCGGCCAGGCGGTGTTCGCGCAGCGCGGCGGCCAGCGGCTCGATCTCGACCACGCGGCCGCGCGAGGCGTTGATGAGCACCGCGCCGGGCCTCATCTGCGCGAGCTCGCGCTCGCCGATCAGCCATTCGGTGCTGGCGTTCTCGGGCACGTGCAAGCTCACCACATCGGCGGCGCTCAGCAGTTCGGGCAAGGTTGCCAACTGGCGGGCATTGCCCAGCGGCAGCTTGCTGAGCACGTCGACAAACACCACCTGCATGCCCAGCGCTTCGGCCAGCACCGACAGTTGCGAGCCGATGGCGCCGTAGCCGACGATGCCCAGCGTCTTGCCACGGATCTCGTGGGCGTTGCGGGCCGTCTTGAGCCAGCCGCCGCGGTGCGCCACTGTGCTCTTTTCGGGTACACCGCGCAGCAGCAGGATGGCTTCGCCTAGCACCAGCTCGGCCACCGACCGGGTGTTGGAGAACGGGGCGTTGAACACTGCGATGCCTCGCTGGCGCGCCGCCACCAGATCCACTTGGTTGGTGCCGATGCAGAAGCAGCCGATGGCGATCAGCTTGGGGGCATGGGCCAGCACCTCGGCCGTGAGTTGGGTGCGCGAGCGAATGCCGACGAAGTGCACATCGGCGATCTTCTGGCGCAGTTCTTCGTCGCAAGGTGAGCCTGCGAGGCTTTCGATCTGGCTGTAACCGGCGGCTTGCAACGTGGAGATGGCCGAGGGGTCGATGCCTTCGAGCAGCAAGAAACGAATCTTGCGCTTGTCGAACGAGGTCGTGGCGGCTTCGAGGCTGGGGAGCGGAAGGGCGGTGTTCATATCCGACTAATATAGTCGGGATCTATCGCTGCGGGCCAACGTTCGGCTGAGGAGCCCCAGGGGCGCTGAGGTCATACGCGAACCACCGACGGGGACGGCTGTTCCAGTTCACTTCGCGCTCAACCCGTCATTCGTCGGCGCGGAGGCACACGGAACAGGCTGTTACCAGGTTGGATGGAACTCGCTACCTCGTGTCGACGTTCACATCTCGACCCAACCCGGCAAGCGCCGCGACCACGTCGGACTGGGTAACGATACCCACCAGGGAGTCGCTGCCATCGATGATGGGAATATGGTGGTGGCCGGTGCTGCCGAAGAGGGGGATCAATTCCGAGAGGTGTCGGTTCACGCTGGCTACACGCACCTCGCGCGTCATGATGTCACCGACCCGCCCCAACCCGCCCGTCGCCGTCCCCTCTCTCCAGTCTCGAAGCTGGCGAAGTCGGGTCTCGAAGGCCTCGCCGCTGTCTCCTTCGGCGGCTCGCATGAAATCGGCAGGCGTCACGATCCCCACAATGCCGCCAGTTGCGTTGACCACTGGCAAAGCCTTTATACGATGTGCTCTGAACAGCGCCCACGCTTGTTGCAATGACGTGTGGTGGCTCACGGTCACGAGATCTTTCGACATGATGTCGCCGCACCGGAGATTGGCCAACTTGCGTTGATAAGCGCTGAGTTGGGTGTCCTGCAGCAGGGCTTTGAGATCTTCACGACCGATGTCGAGAACCTGGTTGTAGCGGGCAAGCACGGCGTCCAGGTCGGCGTCCACAGCTTCGGCTTCTTCGTCTCGGGCTTGATCTGCACCCTCAGCAGGCGGGCTGTGTGGGTAAGGGCGCCGGGTGACACTGTTGTAGAGCATTCCGATAGCCACCAGAAGGACAGAATTCACGAGCACCGGCGTGAGTGCGAACTGCAGATCCTGGACTCCGCTCAGCGCCACCATCAGGGCGGATGCGCCTCCCGGTGGATGCAGACATCGAAGAGCGAACATCAGGGCAATGGAAAGGCCCACTGCGAACGCGGCAGCGAGTTCAGGGTTACCCACCCAACGCACACAAGCAATTCCGAGCAGTGTCGACAGCGTATTGCCGGCCACCACAGACCAGGGCTGCGCCAGGGGGCTGGAGGGAACGGCGAATACCAGAACCGCACTGGCGCCGAGTGGTGCAACCAGCCAGGGCCAGGACGCCCCCGCACCCGAAAACGCCCGACATATCAGCGCCGTTGCAAAGATGCCCAGCGCAGCACCCACCACGACCCGCAGGCGTTCGCGCCAGTCAGCTCCTGGAGAGGGGGGCAGTAGCGCGCGCAGCCATCTCTTGGCAAGGTGAACACGCGAATGCCCGGGGGTGTCGCGTTTTGGCGGAAACAGCAAAGCGAAAGTAACCAGATGAGATTGCAGGAAGGGGCGGATGACGCTCGTCTACCGTGCTCAATGCTAGCTCAGTTGCCTTCAAAGGAAGGCAATGCGTGGAACTCCTTTGATTGCACGCAGGAGTGGCCGGTTTGAGTCTCTTTGCAGCCGTCCAAGAATCTGCACGCTCAATTCTTTCTGATCAAGCACCGACCGCTCGAGTGTCGATCGTGGAACGTCCTTCGCGTGTGCACCTATGGTTTCTACAATCGCGTGGCGCGCTTTGCGCATTTTCATCAATCGAAAGTAGATAACTCCATGGCAACTGCAAAGAAGACCATCGCTGCAAAGAAGGCAGCACCCGCCGCGAAAAAGTCAGTCGCAGCTCCCAAGGCCGCGGTGACCAAGAAGCCGGCGGCAAGCGTGGCGACACTGAAGCCGATCAAGACGGCCTTCAACAAGACCACGCTCCAGGTTCACCTGGCTGAGGTTGCCGGTGTCGAGCCGAAGGCCGGCCTGGGCGAGTTCACGCTGCCAGGTCTGCTCAAGATCACCGCGCAGGCGATCCCCGCCAAGAAGAAACGCCGCGGCATCGACCCCTTCACCAAGGTTGAGCGCGAATTCGCAGCCAAACCCGCCACCGTGCGCGTGAAGGTTCGGCCCCTGAAGAAGATCAAGGACGCCTCGCTGTAAGGTCTCCCCGGGCGCTCGGCGGCAAGCTGAGCGCCCGGATCGGCAGCTCTGTGTGGTACACCAGACTGTCGGTCTCGCCACGGTTGTGGCTCGGTATGCGGCGAGCCCATAGACGCTTGCCATCCACCTCGACAGCGCATGAAAACCTTTCGTATCCGGGTTGACGGCCAAGCGGCTGACGTGGAGGCCGACAGCGAGAACAGCTTGTTCGCTGCGATGACGCGCGCGGGCGTTGCATGGCCGGTGTCCTGTCGCAACGGGACCTGTCGCACGTGCATTGCTCGCTTGCTGCAGGGGCAAGTGCGCTACGACATTCCCTGGCCAGGCCTGAGCGCCGAGGAAAAGATGGAGGGCTATTGCCTGCCCTGCGTTGCCCGGCCAATGGCAGATGTTGTCATCGTCCGGGCCTGACACCAGGCGACTTCGGCGTCTGGCGATCCGGCACTTTTCAGGTAGATGGGTGTTCTCGCCTGCTCCCACTTGGGAAGGGGTGAGTACCAAGCGGGGCATGCTTGGGTCAATTCGGGGACAAGGACAGGCCGAAATACGCAAGTTTCCGATCTCTCGAAAATCAATTGATTGGCGATAGCCTGTTGATTTTATTAGAGATTTTTGGCCTGCCCGGAGGGACTCGAACCCCCGACCTGCTGCTTAGAAGGCAGCTGCTCTATCCGGTTGAGCTACGGGCAGACAGATAACCGGCAGCACATAGAAGAAAGGCCCACAGAGTGGGCCTTTTTCTTTTTTCGATGAATGGTCGGAGCGGCGGGATTCGAACTCGCGACCCTCTGCTCCCAAAGCAGATGCGCTACCAGGCTGCGCTACGCTCCGACTAAGCTGCGAATTGTACCTGCTGAATGGGGCGGTTCTGGAGCGCAGGCTCCTCTTTCATCTCTTTTCGTATTGAGTCTTGCCAAACAGGATGTCGCGGGCCTTGTCGTCGGTGAGTGGCTTGCGGGCATCGGCGAGCACCGCCACCCCGCGTTGCACTGCGGGCCGCGCCGCTATTCTGTCGAACCATCCCTTGAGATGCGGGTAGTCGGCCCAGTCGATGCCCTGGTTCTGCCAACTGCGCAGCCAAGGGAAGATCGCGATGTCGGCAATGGTGTACTGGTTGCCGGCAATGAACTTCTGGTTCTCGAGTTCCCTGTTCATCACGCCATAGAGACGCTTGGCCTCGTTGGTGTAGCGGTTGACGGCGTACTCGATCTTCTCGGGCGCATACATGCGGAAGTGGTGAGCCTGACCCAGCATGGGGCCTACGCCCCCCATCTGGAACATCAGCCACTCCAGCACCTTGAATTTCGCCCGGTCCGACTTGGGCAGGAACTTGCCTGTCTTGGCTGCCAGGTACAGCAGGATGGCGCCCGATTCGAACAGGCTGATGGGCTTGCCGTCCGGGCCGTCGGAATCGACCAGCGCCGGGATCTTGTTGTTCGGGCTGATCTTCAGGAACTCGGGTTGGAACTGGTCGCCCTGGCCGATGTTGACGGCGTGGACATGCCAGTCTCGGCCCAGGCGCAAACCACACTCTTCGAGCATGACGTGGACCTTGTGGCCATTGGGCGTGGGCCAAGAATGGACATTGATCATCAAATCGGCCTTTCTGTGCATGCTTGCCATGCGCAAGCTGCCGCACTCTAAGGTAAAACCCAAAACCATGTACGCACGCTTGAAGAATGCCTTGACGCCCTCGACCTGGCTGCGCGACCGCTCGGCGCCGCTGGCCGAATGGGCGCACGACCATGCGTTGAGCTTCAACTCGATGATGGGTGGCGCGTATGCGCTTGCCGGTCGTTGGCAGGACCGCCCGGTGCGCATCCAGTGCCTGCAAGCCTCCCGCCCGTTCATTCAAGGCATGGAGCTGATGGCGCGCGCCGACCTGGGCCTGAAACAGCAGGGCAACGTGGTGGTGATGAACCGTCGGTTGAAGGAATTGCTTGAGGCGCAGTCGCGGGAGCTCTATTCGCAGTACACGGACGATCTGCAGACCATGGCGGGCGTGGTGCCCGAAGAGGTGCGTTGGCTGGCCATGTACCGCGATGCGGGTTGGGCAGGACCGGACCGTCGCTTCTGGGGCCGCTACGCGGTGCTCACCGACACGCCCGACATGGCCAGGCGCTGGATCGACAGCGAGGCCGAACAGCAGTTGATGGACTGGCCGGACCGGGTTTCTGAAGAGACGCCGGTGATGCTCATGCTGCAACGTGGCAAGACCTACATGCGCATGCAGATGGATCGCGGCGGTGACACCACCACCGCGCTGCACGCCTTGGGACTGTTTGACCGAGCGAGTCAACGCGCCATGGCAATGGCTGCCCGCTGAATCTTCCGCGGGCAGGTGGCCTCAGGAGCCGCGCGTGATCGGCATCTCCACCTCGGTTTTGATGAGCATGTGCTTGGCCAGCTCCAGCTTGGCGATCGACACGCGGTGCACCTCGTCCGGACCATCGGCCAGGCGCAGGGTGCGCAGACTGGCGTAGGCGTAGGCGAGCGGGAAATCGTCGCTCACGCCCCCGCCGCCGTGCGCCTGGATGGCCATGTCGACGATGTCGCAGGCCATGTTGGGCGCCACCACCTTGATCATCGCGATCTCGGCCTTGGCCACCTTGTTGCCCACGGTGTCCATCATGTAGGCGGCTTTCAACGTGAGCAGGCGCGCCATCTCGATGCGGCAGCGCGCATCGGCGATGCGCTCGTGCCAGACCGACTGGGCCGACACTGGCTTGCCGAAGGCGATGCGGCTGTTGAGGCGCTTGCACATGAGTTCCAGCGCGCGCTCGGCCGCGCCGATGGAGCGCATGCAGTGGTGGATGCGGCCCGGACCCAGGCGGCCTTGCGCGATCTCGAAGCCGCGGCCTTCGCCGAGCAGCAGGTTGCCCAACGGAACTCGCACGTTCTTGAGCAGCACCTCCATGTGGCCGTGTGGTGCGTCGTCGTAGCCGAACACCAAGAGCGGCCGCACGATGGTCACACCTTTGCTGTTGGCCGGCACGATGATCATCGATTGCTGCGAGTGGCGCGGCGCGTCCGGATTGGTCTTGCCCATCACGATGTAGACCGCGCAGCGTGGGTCGCCCGCACCCGACGACCACCACTTGCGGCCGTTGATCACGTACTCGTTGCCATCGCGCTCGATGCTGCACTCGATGTTGGTCGCGTCCGATGAAGCCACGTCGGGCTCGGTCATCAGAAAGGCCGAGCGGATCTCGCCGCGCAGCAGCGGCTCCAGCCACTCGTCCTTGAGTTCTTCGCTGGCGTAGCGCTCGAAGGTTTCCATGTTGCCGGTGTCGGGCGCCGAGCAGTTGAAGACCTCGGCAGCAAACGGCACGCGGCCCATGATTTCGCACATGGGTGCGTACTCGAGGTTGGACAGGCCCTGTGGCGCGCGCGGGCTGCGGGGCAGGAAGAGGTTCCACAGGCCGGCAGCCTGGGCCTTGGGTTTGAGCTCTTCAATGATCTCGGTCGGGATCCACGCGTTGCCCTTGGCACGGTTGGCCGCAATCTCGGCGAAGAAGCGCGCCTCATTCGGGTAGATGTGCGCGTCCATGAACGCCAGCAGCCGTTCGCGCATGTCCTTCACCTTGTCGGTGTAGTCGAAATTCATGGTGTCTCCTTGTAGGTGATCGGGAGTTTGAAACGGTTCAGGTGCCGCTGGCGAAACGCCAGGCCATCTCGGCCATGGGGCGGGCGCCAGAGGCGGACTTCACCGCCTGGTCGCTCGATGCGGTGCCGGCCTCGACCCGCTTGGCGATGCCTTGCAGGATGGCGGCCAGGCGGAACATGTTGTAGGCGAGGTAGAAATTCCAGTCGGCCTTGAGCTGTGCGGGCTTGGCGATGCCGGTGCGCTCGCAGTAGAGCGCGATGTACTCGTCTTCCGTGGGAATGCCCAAGGCCTTCACGTCGAGTCCACCGATGCCACGGAACATGCCGGGCGGGATGTGCCAGGACATGCAGTGGTAGCTGAAGTCGGCCAGCGGATGGCCCAGGGTGGAGAGCTCCCAGTCGAGCACAGCGAGCACGCGTGGCTCCTCGCTGTGGAACATCAGGTTGTCGAGCCGGAAGTCGCCGTGCACCACCGACAGCATCGATTCATCGCGAGCCATCGCCGGGATGTTGTTGGGGAGCCATTCCATGAGCCGGTCCATCTCGGGGATGGGCTGCGTGACGGATGCAACGTACTGCTTGCTCCAGCGGCCGATCTGACGTTCGAAATAGTTGCCGGGCTTGCCGAAACCGTCCAGTCCGATGGCCAATGGCTTGACGGTGTGCAACGCCGCGATCACGCGGTTCATCTCGTTGTAGATCGCACCACGTTGATCGTTCGTCATGCCCGGCAACGACTGGTCCCACAGCACGCGTCCGTTGACGCACTCCATGATGTAGAACGCGCGGCCGATCACCGACTCGTCTTCGCACAACACGTGCATCTGCGCCACCGGCACGCCGGTGCCGTGCAGTGCGCTCATCACGCGGAACTCGCGCTCGATTGCGTGGGCCGAGGGCAGCAGCCTGGCCACCGGGCCGGGTTTGGCGCGCATCACGTAGGAGCGCTGCGGCGTGATGAGCTTGTAGGTGGGGTTGGACTGGCCGCCCTTGAACATCTCCACGGTGAGTGGACCTTCAAAGCCTGGCAGCCGGTTTTCAAGCCAACTGCCCAGGGCGGCTTCGTCGAAAGCATGCTGGCCGGCCACGGGGCGGGTGCCGGTGAAGTTCTGGGTGTCGCTCATGTGTGATGGCCTTGGGAGGAGGTGGGGAAGAAGGCCATCGCGCGGTGCCTCAGGTTTCGGCTTCTGCGATGCGCATCAGCATGTCCCGGTTGCGCACCACCAGCCCTCCCTGTTCGATGCGGATCGCGTTGTCGCGCTCCATCGACTTGAGTTCCTGGTTCACCCGCTGACGCGAAGCGCCAAGCAATTGAGCCAGCTCTTCCTGGGCCAGCTGCAGGCCGATGCGCATCTCGTTGCCATCGGCCAGGCAGGGCACACCGTAGCTGCGCACCAGATGCAGCAGTTGTTTGGCCAGGCGGGCGCGCAGGGGCAGGGTGTTGAGGTCTTCCACCAGGCCGAACAGTGTGCGGATGCGCCGCGCCTGCAGGCGCATCAAAGCCTCGTACAGCTCGATGTGGGAGCTGAGGATCTTCTGAAAATCGGTGCGGGCCACGCACAGCAGCGTGGTTGGTCCGTGCGCGTAGGCATCGTGCGTGCGCTGGTCGCCGTCGAACATCGCCACGTCGCCAAACCACACGCCAGGCTCCACATAGGTCAGTGTGATCTGTTTGCCCGAGAGCGACGTGGAGCTCACGCGCACCGCACCCTTGGCCACCGCCGTCCATTCGGAGGGCGGATCGCCTCGGGCGACGATCAGGTCGCTGTCCTTGAATCGCTTGACGTAGGCGCATCGGAGTATGTCGTGCCGCAGGGAGGGCGATAGGTTGGAGAACCAGCGACCACTGTTGATCGCCTCGCGTTCTTCCATTGTCAGAATCGGTTCGTCCATGGGCTGTCTTTTGAGTGACTGAAAAGTCAATGATTGTCGCCACTGGGACGTGGCAACGGGCTCAGGGTATGCGCGCAGACGGTTGGCGCTGCCGTGCTTCAGCGCAGGTTCAACGGTAGTTGGCCGGGCGCTTGTTGATGAAGGCGTCGATGCCTTCGCCTGCGTTCGCGTGGTGCAGGTTGCGCACGAAGTGGTCGCGCTCGGCGCCCAGTTGGGCATGCAGCAATACGGTGGGCGCATCGTTGGCCAGCTCCTTGATGCTGGCCAGGGCATTGGGCGCACGGGCATTGAGACGCTCGCACAGCGCGAGCGCATCCACCAGCGCTTCGCCGGTGGCGCTCACGGTGTTGATCACGCCGAGCTGCTGCAGCCGCTCGGCGCCGATGCGGTCCCCGCACATCAGCAGTTGCAGTGCGGTCGCGCGAGGCAGGGCGCGCATGAGGCTCCAGGTGGCGCCACCGTCGGGCGACAGTCCCACGTTGCTGTAGGCCATCACGAACACGCTGCTGTGCGCAGCCACCACCATGTCGCAGGCCAGGGCGAGCGAAAAACCCGCACCGGCGCACGAGCCTTCCACGGCGGCAACAACCCGCCAGCAACCGCTGCAGGTTGCCACCCGCACAGAAATGGTTGCCTTCGCCAGTGATCACCACGCTGCGCACCTCCGGGCTGCCTTCGGCCACGTTGAGCGCCTCCACGCCGGCGGCGTACATGTCGGGCCCGAGCGCATTGCGGTGCTCGGGGTTGCTGATGGTCAGCACCATGGTCTGACCATGGCTGTGACTCTTGAGACTGGCAGTCATGGTCAGGTCTCCTCGTGCGTGAGGCTCAGGCCGAGCGCGCCGCGGCGACGCAGCCAGGGCGAGGGGCGGTAGCGTGGGTCGCCGTAGACCGTCTGAAGGTTGAACAGAATCTCCAGCATGTTCGTCGGACCGATGCGGTCGCCCATGGCCAGCGGGCCCATGGGATAACCCAGGCCCAGCGTGACGGCCACGTCCAGGTCGGCCGGCGAGCAGATGCCCTGCTGGCACATGTCGGCGGCGATGTTGACGATGGTGGCCACCACGCGCTGCGTGACGAAGCCGCCGCTGTCACGGATCACGCTGACCGCCTTGCCGTCGCGTGCGAAGAGCGCGTGAGCGGCCTGGGCCATGTCAGGGCGGGTGGCCGGGTTGGTGGCGAGCACACGGCGTTTCACCGCTGCGTCGTCGAGCATCATGTCGATGCCGACCGTGCGCGTGGCGTCGAGCCGCTCCACGGCGGCCAGCGTGGTCACGTCCAGTCCCAGGGGGGCCACCAGGATCAGGGCGGCAGAAGAGGGTGCAGCCGCAGTCTCGATCTGAGCACCCAGATTTTTCAGCAACAGGTAGAGCTCAGCGCGTCTTGCCGCCTTGGGCGACACCCACACCGGCGGCATCTCGGCCACCACAGGCACGGCGGGCTCGGCCGGTACCTGGGCCACACCCTTGTCGTAAGCGTAGAAGCCTTCGCCCACCTTCTTGCCCACCACACCGCCGGCAAGCCGCTGTGCGGTGATCACGCTCGGGCGGTAACGCGGTTCCTCGAAGTACTGGTGGTAGATCGACTCCATCACCGGGTGCGACACGTCCAGCGCGGTCAGGTCCATCAGCTCGAATGGGCCGAGGCGAAAACCCATCTGATCCTTCAGGATGCGGTCGATCGTGGCGAAGTCGGCCACGCGCTCACCCACCACCCGCAGTGCCTCGGTGCCGTAGCCACGTCCGGCGTGGTTCACGATGAAGCCGGGCGTGTCCTGCGCGGTGACGGGCGTGTGGCCGAACTGGCGGGTGAAGTCGGTGAGTTGTTGGCAAACCTTGGCACTGGTCTTCAGGCCGGCGATTACCTCCACCACCCGCATCAGCGGCACCGGATTGAAGAAGTGGAAGCCCGCCAGCTGCGCGGGGCGCTTGAGCGGCGCGGCAATGGCCGTGATCGACAAGGATGATGTGTTGGTGGCCAGCACCGCCTCGGGCCCGACGATGCCTTCGAGTTCGGCAAAAAGGCGTTGCTTGACGTCGAGCCGCTCAACGATCGCCTCCACGACCAGATCGCAGGCAGCGAGGTCGCCCAAGGCATTGGCCAGATGCAGGCGGTCTACGCAGGCCTGCATCTGCTCGGCAGACATCTTGTTCTTGGTCACCAGCGTCTGCCAGGTGGCGTGCAATGCGTCACGCGCCGCCTGGGCCGCGCCAGGCTGGACATCGAACAGCCAGACCTGGCTGCCCGCCTGGGCCGCCATCTGTGCGATGCCACGGCCCATGGCGCCGGTTCCCACGAGGCCGGTGTTGTGAAAGATGGGTTGCATAAGTGTGTTGTATTTGGAATGAGTGCTTCTGGAGCTATGACAGAATCGCCCAACGAACGAAAGAAGGAACTCTGGCGTGCGCAAGTACTGGACAGGTTGTATTTTGCTATCAACTGCCTTGAGCAGTTCCGCCGTGACCCTCGGACGTCACAGTGGCGCGGCCATGATCGGGCGCTCGCTCGATGTGCGCGTGCAGGTGCTGCTGGCACCTGGCGAAGACTTGGCCAACCTTTGCATCGAGACCGACGTCTTCTACGGCGATACGCAGGTGTCGCCCAGCTTGGTGCGGACATCGCCGCAAAGAACCACGCCCGATGCAGAAGCATCGGTGCGGGTTCAGTCCAATCTGCCGGTCAATGAGCCTTTCGTCACCCTCTATGTGCGAGCCGGGTGCGGCACCCAGTTCACACGCCGTTTCGTGTTGTTGGCCGATCTGGTCAATGAGCCGGTCACGGCCGCGGCGCAGCCCTCCACAGGCGCACTGCCAACGGCCCCGGTAGCCGTGGCGCCTTCAGGTTTGCCACGGGCGACACCTGCGACGAGTGCTTCTGGCGCGCCTTCGTCGTCGGCCACCGCATCGCCTGTGGCGCAAGCCTCAGGCACATCGCAACGAAGACCGGTGGCACCTGCGCGTGCAAACACGCCTCCCGCGCGAGCGCCTTCGGTGGTGCGTCGCGCCCCTGTCATGCCGCCCGTGGCCGTAGCGCCCCGGTTGCAGCTGGACCCCATCGACCTCAGCATCGGCATCGAGCGCGACCCCACCCTCAAGCTCTCGCCGGTGCTGCTGAGCGAGCCCAGCACCTCGGAAGAAGCGCGCGCTGCTGCTGCCCAGCTCTGGAAAAGCATCAACGCCTCGCCCGAAGACATCCTGCGCGAAGGACAGAAGCTGGCTGCACTGGAATCCGAGGTGGCGCGGCTTCGTCAGGAGCAAACGCAGGCCCAGGCCGCACTGGGCGATCTGAACTCACAGCTGGAACGATCGCAAGCGCAGCGCTACCAGAACTGGCTGGTCTATCTGCTGGGCGGATTGCTGCTGCTGGCCTTGCTGGCCGTGTTGTTGGTTTGGCGCCGCCGCCAGGAGGCGGTGGTTCAGGGCTCGGAAGCCTCCCGCGCCTGGTGGGCACCTGAGGAGGAAGAGAAGACGGTGCTGGTGCCCCTGCAACCAGATGCCGGCGCACCCCAGGTGCCTTCCGGCTTCACCCCGCTGAGCAGCGGCGTGGATCTGGACATCGATCTTGACCAGGATTCTTCGTTTGATGGGCTGGCGAGCGCCAACGAAACGGCTTTGAGCTCCAAGGGTGCGCGGGTGAACGAGCAGACCGCGGTACCGTTGTCCGCACGCGATCGGCGGGAATTTTCCGCCAGTGCCTTGGGCGTGTCCCGGTCGGTGGCCACCGAAGAGTTGTTCGACGTGCAGCAGCAGGCCGATTTTTTCGTGTCGCTGGGCGAAGACGAGCAAGCCATCCAGGTCCTCAAGGATCACTTGACGGAAAGCCACGAGCCCAGCGCACTCACGTATATGGACCTGTTCCATATCTACCACCGGCTGGGGCGCCGCAGTGATTACGAAAGTCTGCGCGAAGAATTCAATCACGTGTTCAACGCTGGTGCGCCACCGTTTGACAGTTATTCCCAGCGGGGCCGAGGGCTTGAGGCGTACGAAACCGCGTTCAGCCGGATCCAGGCGCTGTGGCCACAACCCCGGGTGCTGGACCTGATCGAGCAATCGATCTTCCGTGACGCCACCGACAGTGCGTCCGAGGTATTTGATCTGGAAGCCTATCGCGAACTGCTGATGCTGCACGCGATTGCCAAAGACCTCATCCAGCGTGACAAAGCGGCCCCCCGCACCACCGGAGATTTCCAGCACACCGCCATGCAGCCGTTGAAAGCGGCAGACAAGTCGGTGTCCGTGGTGAGTGCTTCGCTGCAAGATACTTCGGAGCGCCACACCCAGCCCATGGGCCTGGACAACATGTCGCCGGCCTCGTCCCGCCTGGGTCTGGACATCAATCTGGACGACTTTGCAGAAATGGACGGCTTCGAAGCCTTGTTGCCCGAGGTGAACTCGGCGGTGGAGCCATCGGCCCGGCCCACCCAGCCTGCAGACTTTGAAATCCGGGAGGCTGAGGGCAACCTCATCGACTTCGAGGTTCTCGACTTTGACTTGCCGAATGAGCCCGATGGCGCCCGAACGTCCGGCAAGAAGACCTGAGGTTCACGAGCTGCCCTAAAAAAACGCCGCAGATGTGGCGTTTCTGCTGAGTGGGCTGGCCGGTTAGCGACGAACCTGCAAAGCGCCGGGATTCACGATGTTGGTCGGCGTGCCCTTGATGAAGTTGACGACGTTGTCAAATGCCGAGGAAAAATACTGCTCGTAGCTGTCTTGCTCCACATAGCCAATGTGAGGCGTGCAGATGCAGTTCTCCAGTCGCAGCAGAGCGTGACCCTGCAGGATCGGCTCGGACTCGAACACATCGACTGCGGCCAATCCCGGGCGACCGCGGTTGAGCGAGGCAAGCAATGCCTCGGGCTCGATCAGCTCGGCGCGCGAGGTGTTGACCAGCAAGGACGTGGGCTTCATGCGGCCCAGGTCTTCCAGCGTGACGCAGCCCGCGCTGGTCTCGCTCAGCCGCAAATGCAACGACAGCACATCGCTCGATGCGAAAAAGGCCTCTCGGCTCTCTGCCGCCTCAAAGCCGTCGGCCACCGCGCGGGCGCGGGAATCTTCGCTGCCCCAGATGATCACGCGCATGCCGAAAGCGCGGCCGTAACCCGCCACCAACTGGCCGATGCGCCCATAGCTCCAGACGCCAAGTGTCTTGCCGCGCAGCACCATGCCGACGCCGAAGTTGGTCGGCATGGCGGAAGACTTGAGCCCCGCTTGTTGCCAAGCCCCGTGCTTCAGGTTGGACACGTACTGAGGAATCCGACGCATCGACGCCATGATCAAGGCCCAGGCGAGCTCGGCCGTCGACACGGGCGAGCCGACACCTTCAGCCACCGCGATACCGCGCTCGGTGCAGGCGGCTACATCGAGATGTCCACCCACTCGCCCGGTCTGGGCGATGAGTTTGAGGCGTGGCAGTTTCTCGATCAGCTGGCGAGAGATCTGGGTTCGTTCACGGATCAGCACCAGCACGTCGGCGTCGCGCAGACGGATCGACAACTGGCCGACGCCCTTGACGGTGTTGGTGAATACCTTGGCAGGGTAAGACTCCAGCTTTTCAGCGCATTTCAGCTTTCGAACCGCGTCCTGGTAGTCGTCAAGAATCACAATGTTCATGGGCCTATTGTGCCCGCGCCTTCCGAGCCGGCCGCTCTGTGGCCTCAGGCTGCGCGTGTCATGGACGCCTGCTCCAGCGCGGCAAGGCGGTCGAGTTCGGCGCAAACGTCATTGATCGGGCCGGATATGACAAGACGCATGTCCGGTCGCTTCACAGGGCGGGCCTCGGCTTGACGCAGCACGCGAACCCGGCAGGTTGGCGAATCGAGCGGCTCAGCCACAGCACCCGGACGCGTCTGGGGTGGAGCGCTGTTGGCCGCTTCCCGGTTCAGCCAGCCGGCACGGGCGAAGCGTTGCATGGCCCTGGCCGCAACAGCCGAAGCGGCCGGGCGAGCATGGCGTTGGGGTGGCAGGGGCAACCAGCAGTCGATCAACTGCAGGGGTGCGCGCCACGTGTTGGTATTGAAGATTTTTCCCATGCGAAACTCCAGATGAGGGGTTGAACACAGGCAGGATTGCGAGGAAGTCGCCAACGCAGGGATGTGTCCATATGGCGGGCTGCTCGCTCGCCGGACCAAACGCCCGCCACCTGCTGAGGCGACATGGACTCAAGGGTCAGAGTTGAAAACTGTTGCGGATGAGGCCCACCGCGAGGCCTTCAATTTCGAACGGTTCACCGGGTTCGACCACGATGGTCTTGTAGTCCGGGTTCTCGGCGTGAAGTTCGATGACGCTTTGCCGGCGCATGAAGCGCTTCACGGTGACGTCATCGCCCAGGCGGGCGACCACGATCTGACCGTTCTTGGCTTCCTTGGAGGACTTCACTGCCAACAGATCGCCATCGATGATGCCGACGTCGCGCATGGACATGCCACGGACCTTGAGCAGGTAGTCGGGCTCGCGCTGGAACAGGCTGCGCTCCACGTGGTAGGTCTGGTCGACGTGCTCTTGCGCCAGGATGGGCGAGCCCGCAGCCACGCGCCCGATCAGGGGCAACATCAGCTGGGACAGGCTGGGGAGCGGGAGTGTAAGCTGGCGCCCGCGCGAATCGTTGATGGAACGCAGGTCTTCGCTGCGCAGGCGGATGCCACGCGATGTGCCGCTGACCAATTCGATCACCCCTTTGCGCGCCAGTGCCTGCAAATGCTCCTCGGCCGCATTGGCCGATTTGAAGCCGAGCTCGCTGGCGATCTCGGCACGCGTGGGCGGGGAACCGGTGCGTGCAATGGCCGTCTGGATAAGTTCCAGAATCTGCTGTTGCCGGGCGGTGAGCTTGGGCGTGGTGGCGGGCATGTCGAGCATGTGAACCTCATCGGGGTGGATGCCTCACCGGGCGGGGTATCCGTCCAGTGGGTTACTGTTTTCTTATCCAGTGGCTGTATTTTTAACCAGTTCAAAGGACTTGGCAAGTGGAGAATGAAAATCAGGGGCGTCGCCTGGTGGTTCTGGGCACCGGCGGAACGATTGCCGGACGCGCAACCCAGGCGAACGACAACGTGGGCTATGTGGCTGGGCAGGTGGCGGTGAGCGATCTGGTGGCGAAGGTTCCAGCCTTGGCAGCCTGCCCGCTGGACGTGGAGCAGGTGGCACAGATCAACAGCAAGGACATGGTGCTGAGCGTATGGCAGGCGTTGGCCATGCGTGTGGCGGTGCATCTGGATCGGCCCGAGGTGGCCGGCATCGTGATCACCCACGGCACCGACACGATCGAGGAGACGGCCTTCCTGCTGCAGGCATTGTTGCGACCGTCCAAGCCGGTGGTGCTGACTTGCGCGATGCGGCCAGCCACCGCGCTGGTGCCTGACGGGCCCCAAAACCTGAGCGACGCGGTGGCGGTTGCCCTGCATCCGCAGGCCTGCGGCGTGGTGGTCGTGTGCGCCGGGCGCATTCACGGCGCTCTGGACGTGGCCAAGGTGCATACCTACAGGACGGACCCGTTCGAATCGGGTGATGCAGGTGCTCTGGGCTGCGTGGAAGAAGCGCAGCTGCGTCTGTTCCGGCCGTGGCCACCAGCCGTGAGCCAGGGCACGCACGACCCCGCAGGCCTGCAACGCCTGCTGGATGCTGCCGAGCTGCCGCGGGTGGAACTGATGTTCAGCCACGCCGGCTCCGATGGAGAGCTGGTGCGAGCCCTGCTCGGCCACCCCCCCACGAGTGCAGGCCGGTTGCGCGGCATCGTGGTGGCAGGCACAGGCAACGGCACGGTGCACGACGACTTGCTGGTGGCGCTGAAACAAGCACAGGCCGGTGGTGTCCATGTGGTGGTGGCCAGTCGTTGCGCGCAGGGCCGTGTGGTGCCGCATGACGGTCAACCGCTGCCTGACTCGGCCGGCCTTTCGCCCGTGAAGGCGCGCCTTGCCTTGGCGTTGCAGCTGCTGAATGCCTGACATGCTGGTGGCTCTGGGTTCACACCCTTGGGCCTACCCCATGCTGGAGGTGGTCCACCTGATTGGCGTGGCCTTGATCGTCGGCAATCTGGTCTTGCTCGAACTGCGTGTTTTTGGATGGGCGTCTGCTTTGCCGATCGAGCCTCTGGCGCGGTTGAGCCTGGGGCTGGTCGGTTTGGGCTTCGGCCTGGCTGCGATGACGGGATTGCTGATGTTCGGCACCCAACCTGGGGAACTGCTGGCCAATCGCGTGTTCACAGCCAAGATGGTGCTGATCATGCTGGCCGGCTGCAATGCGGGCTGGTTTCATGCGCGCCGTTCGCTGCAGCGCCAGGATGCCACCGCCCGCGTGAGCATGCTCTTGTCTTCGATGATCTGGATTCTGATCATCACCTGTGGGCGCTGGATTGCTTATGTCTGAAGGAGCGCACCATGCAACGACGTGATTTTGTACAACTGGTGGCCCTGCTGGGCTGGGGCGGTGGCCCCACCGGTGCCCTGGCGCACCATGGCTGGAGCAGCTTCGATCAGAGCCGCCCGATCTACCTCCAAGGCAAGGCTGCCGATGTGAAATGGCGCAACCCGCACGTTGAACTGGTGCTGGAGCTGCCTGAACCGCTGCGCCTGCCCGCCGATCTGGCCCAGCGCGCACTGCCTGCGCAAACCGCCGGTGTGGACGGACCTGCGTTGCTGGCCAAGGCGGTGGTTCCGACGCGGCGCGATCGGCGCTGGGAGGTGGAGTTGGCTCCGTTGTTCCGCCTGGGGCAGTGGCAGATGCCCGAGATCAAGAATGGAGATGCGCTCTCGTTGGTGGGCTTCACCTTCAAGGATGAGGCGGGCGCTGCCATCGTGCGGGCCGAATACGTGTTTCTCGGCGGCAAGGTGTATGGCCTGCGCTCCAGCCCGGCATGAGGCGCTGCGCCCCATCAAAAAACCCGGCTCAAGGCCGGGTTTTTTGGGGGGGACGGTGGGCTACTTCGAGAGCGCCTCGAAGGCGCGCGCCGTGATGTCTTCGACCGAGCCCATGCCGCTGATGGCGCGGTACTGTGGCGCAGCAGTGGCGTCATTGCGCGCCCAACTGCTGTAGTAGTCGACCAGCGGGCGGGTCTGGGCACTGTAGACCTCCAGCCGCTTTTTCACGGTTTCTTCCTTGTCGTCTTCGCGCTGGATGAGTGGCTCGCCGGTCACGTCGTCCTTGCCTTCGACCTTGGGCGGATTGAACTTCACGTGGTAGGTGCGACCCGAGGCAGGGTGCGAACGGCGCCCGCTCATGCGCTCGATGATCGCATCGAAAGGCACGTCGATCTCCAGCACGTAGTCCAGCTTGACGCCGGCGGTTTTCATGGCGTCGGCCTGCGGGATCGTGCGGGGGAAGCCGTCAAACAGGAAACCACCCGAGCAGTCGGGTTGTGCAATGCGCTCCTTCACCAGGTTGATGATCAGGTCGTCACTGACCAGGCCGCCAGATTCCATGACGGCCTTGGCTTGCAGCCCCAGCGGGGTGCCGGCCTTGACCGCTGCACGGAGCATGTCGCCGGTGGAAATCTGGGGAATGCCGTACTTCTGGCAAATGAACGTCGCCTGCGTTCCTTTGCCGGCTCCCGGAGCTCCCAACAAAATCAGTCTCATCGCTTTCCTTCTATGGTGTTTCAATGGCTTGGCCGCTTGTCTCGAGCGGCCGCCCAAGGCGTGGGGGCCGGGGCAACCAATCGAGGATAGCATGCACATCCTCGCGTCCGGCTTACGCCGCAGGGCGCCAAACCGGGCTGTTCCCTGGTGCGTGGAGTCAGTCCCGAGACAGCATGCGGCGGACCCTGTCGAGGTCTTGGGGTGTATCCACGCCCGCACCGGGCGCGACCGCGCTCAGGTGCACCGCAATGCGCTCGCCGTGCCACAACACCCGCAGCTGTTCCAGCGATTCCGTGGTTTCCAGCGGAGCGGGTTCCAGGCTGGGGAAACGCTTCAAGAATCCCACGCGATATGCGTACAGGCCCACATGTCGCAACGGCGCGGGTGAGGGTAGCGATGGAGCGCCATCGGCGGAAATGCCGTCGCGCCACCAGGGAATGGGCGCACGGCTGAAGTAAAGCGCTGTCTGTCGACGGTCCAGCACCACCTTGACGACGTTGGGATTCAGGAGATCGGCCAACTGATCGATGGCATGCGCAGCCGTGCTCATGACGCAATCGGGTCGGGCTTTCAGTTGCGCGGCCACGGCATTGATGAGATCGGGGTCGATCAGGGGCTCGTCTCCCTGCACATTCACCACCACCTCGTCGTCGGCCAAGCTCAGCAAGGCGCAGGCCTCGGCCAGTCGGTCGCTTCCACTGGGATGGTCGTTGCGGGTGAGGATGGCTTTGACGCCGTGTGTTTCGCAAGCCTCAACGATGCGCAGGTCGTCCGCCGCCACCACACACAGGCGAGCACCGCTGAGTTGCGCTTGCCGGGCCACGCGAACCACCATGGGCAGACCCGCAATGTCAGCCAGCGGCTTGTTGGGCAGGCGGGAGGAGGCCAGTCGGGCGGGGATCAGGACCACAAAGTCATTCGGCTCCGGCGCAGCGCTCATGGCAGAGGCGTGGGCGCGTTGGGCCGGGCGGCTTCTTCGTCGGTCAACGGACGGGCCTCGTGCTCCAGCAGGATCGGGATCCCGTCGCGCACCGGGTAGGCCAGACGTGCGCTGCGAGAGAGCAGTTCCTGGTTCTCGCGGTTGAAGATCAGGGGCCCTTTGGTGACGGGGCAGACCAGCAGTTCGAGCAGTTTGGTGTCCATCTTGCGATGATAGTCGCGCGTGCCCATTCAGGGCTTGCGCCCGAGCGTGTGAAGTCGGTGGTCGAGCGTGTTGAAGAAGGCCGGTTCTGGCGTCAGTTCCAGAGGCACGGCCCATGCCTGGACACGCGAGGCGGGCTGGGCCTCGGCCAGCAGGGGAAACAGCTTGACAGCGTCCTTCTCGGTACAGAGCAGGGTGCACTCGGAGTCCTGGATCAACGCCGCATAGTCGGCTGCATCGGCATGGTCGGGCAAACCCACTTTTCGCTCGGGCCGCAGACCCCTTGCATGCAACATGTCAAAAAACACCGAGGGTCTGGCGATGCCGGCCACCGCGGTCAGGCGGTGGGTGCGCAACTCGTGCAATGGAATGCGATCTCCGGTCGGCCCCACGGCATGAGCGGCAAGCCGCCGTGTCGCGCTGAACAGCGATGCGCCGGGCGCGCTGATCGGGGGAGGCGCAAGCGCATCTTCGCGGTGCTGGTGCAGGACCATATCCTGCAGCGGGCTGCCGCTGGAGCCGCGAGGCCATGCTTCGCGCAGCAGGCCGGCCGGCAGCAACCAGCCGTTGCCCGTGCCGCGGTCGTCGAACACGACGATCTGCAGGTCGCGGTGCAAAGCCCAGTGCTGCAGGCCGTCGTCGCAAACCAGGACGTCCACCTCGGGGTGCGCTCCCACCAAAGTGTCGGCTGCCGCGACACGGCTGGCAGCCACAAACACGGGGACACCTGTGCGCTGACGAATCAGGGCGGGTTCGTCGCCGCATTCTTCCAACGGCATATCAGGCCTGACTTCGACGATCTCCTGGCTGTGCCGGCCGTGGCCGCGCGAGACCACGCCAGGACGCCAGCCCTGGTCGCGCAGGTGGTTCACCACCGCGATCACCGTGGGCGTCTTGCCCGCGCCGCCCACCACCACATTGCCGATCACGATCACCGGCACCTTGATGCGGTGGGTCTTGAAGATGCCGAGCACATACAAGGTTCGACGCAAAGCCATCAGGCCGGCGTACACCTGTGAGACCGGCCACAGCAGACGGGCCAGCCAACCTCGCTTGCGGGAATGCACCAACCATAGCGCCTGCCAGCGGGACTGACTCATCGGCGCGCGGCGGGGAGTCAGCCCGTCAGGGCTTGCCACGGGCTGCTGCGGCGCCCGTCTGCTGGGTGGCAAACGTGATCTGGACAAGGCCTGCGCGGCGGGCAGCATCCATCACGTTGATGACCGACTGGTGGGTGGCCGTGGCATCGGCGCTGATGATGATCACGGTCTCTGCGTTGCCTTGTGATGCCTGGCTCAACGCACTTGTGAGCAACTCGACGCTGGCGCCTTCAAGCACCTGCCTGTTGATCGAGTAGCGCCCATCGCTGCCGACCGCCACGACGACTTCCTGTGTGTTGTTCTTGGGTGCCTGGGCATCGGCCACCGGCAGGTTCACCTTGAGTTCGGTGAACTTGCTGTATGTGGTGGTGAGCATCAGGAAGATGAGCACCACCAGCAGGATGTCGATGAACGGGATCAGGTTGATCTCGGGTTCATCGCGCGAGCCGGGACGGAAATTCATGGCTTCAGTGCTTGCGCAGGCTCAGCAGGTGGCGCGCGAACCGCTCTGCCGCCAGCTCCAGATTGAGCAGGTAGTCGTCGACCCGGGCGCGGAAATAACGCCAGAAGATGAGCGCGGGGATCGCCACGATCAGGCCGAAGGCGGTGTTGTAGAGGGCAATCGAGATGCCCTGGGCCAGTTGGGCGGGGTCCCCCACGCCTGGCACCACGCCAGCTCCTTGCGCGCCCTGGGAGCCAAAGATTTCGATCATGCCGATGACGGTGCCCAGCAGTCCGAGCAGGGGCGCAGCCGATGCGATGGTGGCCAGCGCGCCGAGGTAGCGTTGCAACTGCGCAGCAGCCTGGCGACCGGCGCCCTCCAGGCTGGCGCGCAAGTCGTCCTCGCTGGCACGTGGGTTGCTGTTGAAGGTGCGAAAACCGCTGGCGAGCACCGTGCCGAGCACGGAATTCTGTTCAAGCTGGGTCACCACGTCCGGCCCTGGCACGCCATTGCGCGACACCATGATGGCCTCGTCCAACAGTTTGGGGGGAAAGATCTTCGCTGTTTTGAGACTGACGAATCGTTCGATGACGAGGGCCAATCCGATGACGGAACAGAGGATCAGTGGCCAGATGGGCCATCCGGCGGCTTGTATGATGGAAAGCAAGTCTGGGCTCCAGGCGGGTGCCGCAGGGACGCGCGGCGCGAGACAGTGCGGCGATTATGTCTCAGGGGTGGTGCCTGCCCCGCGAAACAGCCCCCAACCCCGTACCCTATGCACCACGCAACGCGCTGACCTTAGTGCACAGATTCTGTGGATAACTTTGTGAAGAACCCGGCGCGCAAGTGGTGCCAGCCCGCGCGGGGCTTCAGTTTTGACAGATCGATCAGCAAACAGGCAGTGCAAAACGCTTCTGAATCAATGCGCTATTCGCCCCAGCCTGTGCACGCAGGCTTCTCTCACCAAAACGCCAGCGTTCATGCGGTCTGTGGACACTTTTTCCTGGGAGACGCCCGTGGTTGAGCCGTTTTCCGGATTGGACGCCACATCGGCGGGGCGCGTGTGGGCAGTTGGCCCGCTCATGCGAGCTGTGGCGGACACCCTGGCCGCGCGGTTCAATCCGGTGGCGGTGCGCGGGGAGATATCCGGCTTCTCGCGCGCGTCCAGCGGCCATTGTTATTTTTCCCTGAAGGACGAAACCGGGCAGGTGCGTTGCGCGCTGTTTCGGCGCTCGGCCGAGCAGCTCACGTTCGCTCCGCGCGATGGACAACTTGTGCAGGCCCGCGGCAAGCTCGACGTATACGGCGCGCGCGGTGAACTGCAACTGATCGTGGACAGCTTGCAGCCAGCCGGGCAGGGCGCGCTGTTCGAGCAATTTCTTCGGCTCAAGGCCCAGCTGGAGGCCGAGGGACTCTTCGACGCGGCACGCAAAAGGCCCTTGCCGCCCCAGCCGCGCAGCATCGGTGTCGTCACGTCGCTGGGGGCTGCTGCCTTGCGCGACGTGGTGACCGCCCTCCAGCGGCGGGTGCCGCATCTGCCCGTGGTGATCTACCCGGCTTCGGTGCAGGGTGCCCAGGCGCCAGCCGAGCTGTGTGCAGCACTGCAGACAGCGTACCGACGCCATACGGAAATGGGCGAGAGCGAGGTCCTGCTGCTGGTGCGCGGTGGGGGATCTCTGGAAGACCTGTGGTCGTTCAACGACCCCGAACTGGTGCGCATGGTGTCGCGCGCACCAATGCCCGTGGTGTGCGGCGTCGGGCACGAGACCGATTTCACCCTGGCCGACTTCGTGGCCGATCTGCGGGCGCCCACGCCCACGGCTGCAGCAGAACTTTGCGCCCCGGCGCGCGAACAGCGCCTTGGTGAACTCGACTACCTGCAGGAGCGCCTTGGCACGGCAGCCTTCAGCATCCTTGACCAGCGCGGTCAGCGGCTGGACCGGCTGGCGCAGCGCATGGGGCGCCCCTCTGCGCGGCTGCACGACAGCCTGCAAAACCTCAGCCGTCTGCAGCATCGGTTGCAGAGCGGGTGGATGCTGAGCACGCAACAGCGGCGCAGCCGGCTGCGAGCCCTGGAAGCGCAGTTGCCGAGCGCCTTGCAACGCTCGTTCAACCAGCAGCAGCAGCGCTTGCAGCGGTGCGAGCTCTCGCTGGGCCTGCTTGACCCCCAACTGGTGCTGGAGCGCGGCTATGCATTTCTCACCGACGTACAAGGCCTGGCGGTGACGCGGGCTGCTCAGGTGCAACCTGGCCAGCAGCTCAGGGCCACGCTGGCCGATGGCAGCGTCGATGTGCGGGTGCAAGCGCCTGACCAGAAACCCTGACACCATCGCTGCACAGTCGCGTGCCTACAATGGCCGCCTGATCGCAGGCCTGCCGAAACCTGGCGGCGAGTCTTTCAACAACACCACTCACGAGGAACCCATGGAACACACCCTGCCCGCATTGCCTTACGCCCTGGACGCACTGGCTCCCCACTACAGCCGTGAAACGCTGGAGTTCCACCACGGCAAGCACCACAACGCCTATGTGGTCAACCTCAACAACCTGCAAAAAGGCACCGAGTTCGAAGCCATGGACCTGGAGTCCATCGTCAAGAAATCCAGCGGCGGCATCTACAACAACTCCGCGCAGATCTGGAACCACACTTTTTTCTGGAATTGCATGAAGCCCAACGGCGGCGGCGAGCCGTCCGGCGCACTGGCTGCTGCCATCGTCGCCAAGTGGGGTAGCTACGCCGCATTCAAGGAAGCCTTTGTGAAGTCCGCCGTGGGCAACTTCGGTTCGGGCTGGACCTGGCTGGTGAAGAAAGCCGATGGCTCCGTCGACATCGTCAACATGGGAGCAGCAGGTACCCCGCTGACCACCGGCGACAAGGCTCTGCTGACCGTGGATGTGTGGGAGCACGCCTACTACATCGACTACCGCAATGCCCGTCCCAAGTTCGTGGAAACCTTCCTCGACAAACTGGTGAACTGGTCGTTTGCCGAAGCCAACTTCGCTTGAAGGACCGCTTCCCGGTGACTGGGCTCGAAGGGCAACCTTCGGGCCCTTTTTGTTGGTGGCAATCTGAAAAAGAAATCGGATATTTCACTGCTATTTTTGCATTGTGAGATGGCGGTTCAAAAAATGGGGTTTGAATCAGACTCCCGAAAGCAAAATCACATACGGTTCGATCCAGTCCGCCGGAAATCCTGTGCCGGAGCGGTTCGAAGACCTCAGCCCAACAATTTTGGAGATACGCGATGAGCAGCCAGCAACCCACCATCATTTACACCCTGACGGACGAAGCCCCCTTGCTGGCGACCAGTGCGTTCCTGCCCATCATCCGCACCTTCGCGGCACCCGCGGGCATCAACGTCGCCACCAGCGACATCTCGGTGGCCGCGCGCGTGCTGGCCGCTTTCCCCGAGTGCCTGACGGAAGCGCAGCGCGTGCCGGACCACCTGGCCGAACTCGGCAAGCTGACGTTCAAGCCCGAAGCCAACATCATCAAGTTGCCCAACATCAGTGCGTCCGTGTCGCAACTGGTGGCCTGCATCAAGGAGTTGCAAGCCAAGGGCTATCCGATCCCCGACTATCCGGAAAACCCGAAGACCGAGGAGGAAAAAGCGCTTCGCGCGCGCTACTCCAAGTGCACCGGTAGCGCCGTCAATCCGGTCCTGCGCGAGGGCAATTCCGACCGGCGCGCACCCAGAGCCGTGAAGGAATATGCGCGCAAGAACCCACACAGCATGGGCGAGTGGAGCCAGGCTTCGCGTTCGCACGTCTCGCACATGCACGCGGGCGACTTCTACCACGGTGAAAAGTCCATGACGCTGGACAAGGCGCGCGACGTCAAGATGGAGCTGATCACCAAGAGCGGCAAGACCATCGTGCTCAAGCCCAAGGTCGCGCTGCTGGACCGAGAGATCATCGACTCCATGTTCATGAGCAAGAAGGCGCTGCTGGCCTTCTACGAGAAGGAGATCGAAGACGCGCACAAGACCGGCGTGATGTTCTCGCTGCACGTCAAGGCCACCATGATGAAGGTCTCGCACCCCATCGTGTTCGGCCACTGCGTGAAGATCTTTTACAAGGACGCGTTCGAGAAACACGGCAAGCTGTTCGACGAGTTGGGTGTCAACGTCAACAACGGGATGGTTGATCTTTACAACAAGATCACCACGCTGCCGCAGTCCAAGCAGGACGAGATCAAGCGCGACCTGCACGCCTGCCACGAGGGCCGCCCCGAGCTGGCCATGGTCGATTCAGCCAAGGGCATCACCAACTTCCATTCGCCCAACGACGTCATCGTCGACGCCTCCATGCCGGCCATGATCCGCAACAGCGGCAAGATGTGGGGCGCCGATGGCCGCCTGAAGGACGTGAAGGCCGTGATGCCCGAGTCCACGTTCGCCCGCATCTACCAGGAGATCATCAACTTCTGCAAGTGGCACGGCGCCTTTGACCCCAAGACCATGGGCACGGTGCCCAACGTGGGCCTGATGGCTCAGCAGGCCGAGGAGTACGGCTCACACGACAAAACCTTCGAGATCACCGAAGACGGTGTCGCCAACATCACCGACCTGGCCACCGGCGAAGTGCTACTCAGCCAGGACGTGGAGCAGGGCGACATCTGGCGCATGTGCCAGGTCAAGGACGCCGCGATCCGCGACTGGGTCAAGCTGGCCGTGAACCGGGCGCGCAACTCGGGCATGCCGGTCGTGTTCTGGCTCGACCAGTACCGCCCACACGAAGCGCAGCTCATCACCAAGGTCAAGATGTACTTGCACGAGCACAACACCAGTGGCCTGGACATCCAGATCATGAGCCAGGTGCGTGCCATGCGCTACACGCTGGAGCGCGTGATCCGCGGCCTGGACACCATCAGCGCCACCGGCAACATCCTGCGCGACTACCTGACCGACCTGTTCCCCATCATGGAGCTGGGCACCAGTGCCAAGATGCTGTCCATCGTGCCGCTGATGGCCGGCGGAGGGATGTACGAAACGGGCGCCGGTGGCTCGGCGCCCAAGCACGTGCAGCAGTTGGTGGAAGAAAACCACCTGCGCTGGGATTCCCTGGGTGAGTTCCTCGCGCTGGCGGTGTCGATGGAAGACCTGGGTTTGAAGACCGGCAACCTGCAGGCCAAGGTGCTGGCGAAGACGCTGGACGCGGCCACGGGCAAGCTGCTGGACAACAACAAGAACCCTTCGCCCAAGACCGGCCAGCTCGACAATCGGGGCAGCCAGTTTTACCTGGCGCTGTACTGGGCCCAGGAGCTGGCTGCTCAAACCGAAGACACAGCGCTGGGTGCCAAATTCGCGCCACTGGCCAAGCAACTGGCCGACAACGAAAAGACGATCGTGGCCGAGCTGGCGGCCGTCCAGGGCAAGGCAGTGGACATCGGTGGCTACTACAAGCCCGACTTCGACAAGCTCGAGGCCATCATGCGACCCAGCAAGACCTTCAACGCGGCGCTGGCTTCAGTGCAGGCTTGAAGATGGCGTGTGAGTAGATGAAGCGGCCTACCGTGTGAACGGTGGGCCGCTCAGCTTTGAGCCCGCCTTGAGGCCGCGCTTGTCGAACCAACCCTTGTTCATTTCCAGCACGTAGCGCACCGGCTTGACAGAGCAGTGCGAGGCCAGGCTCTGCGGCTGCATGTCCGCGAGGTTGACGATGGTGCCGTCGTCGGCCACGAACGCCGCCGTCAGCGGCAGCAAGGTGTTCTTCATCCAGAAACATTGCTCCGAGGCGTGCTCGAACGCGAACAGCATGCCTTCGTTGACCGGCATCTCCTTGCGAAACATCAGGCCCACGGCGCGCTCCTGCGGGGTGGTTGCCAGCTGCGCCTGGATCAGGTGCATGCCGGCTGACAGGGTCACCCGTGGCAATTGAAGTTGGGGCGAATCCTGAGACCAGGCCGGCCCCACCACGAGGAACAGCAAAGACAGCAGGTGGATGGACAGTTTTTTCATGCAATGAATGGGGTGGTTCGCTTCAGGCCCGCATTCTCCGCCAACCCAATGCCCGGCGTGTGTCCGGTGTGTATCTGGCAGGAAGGCTTCCACGCTGCGTTGGGGTGCTTGGGGGGGACTAGAATTTCCGCAGCGCTTCAGCGCGACCTTCAGGCGAGCCTGGGCTCTGCGAGCCGGCCGCCGGCACCAGACACCACGGAGCTCTCCAACATGTACCAACACATCAAAGTACCCCCCCAGGGCGAGAAAATCACCGTCAACGCCGACATGTCGCTGAATGTGCCCGATCAGCCCATCGTGCCGTACATCGAAGGTGACGGCACTGGGTTGGACATCACGCCGGTGATGCTCAAGGTGGTTGATGCCGCCGTGGCCAAGGCCTACGGCGGCCAGAAGAAGATCCACTGGATGGAGGTCTACGCGGGTGAGAAGTCGACCAAGGTTTACGGCCCCGACGTGTGGCTGCCGGAAGAAACCCTGGCCGCGCTGCGCGAGTACGTTGTCTCCATCAAGGGACCGCTGACCACGCCCGTGGGCGGCGGCATCCGCTCGCTCAACGTGGCGCTGCGTCAGGAGCTCGACCTCTACGTTTGCCTGCGCCCGGTGCAGTACTTCAAGGGCGTGCCTTCGCCCCTGAAAGAACCCGAGAAGACCAACATGGTGATCTTCCGCGAGAACTCGGAAGACATCTATGCGGGCATCGAGTACGAAGCCGAGTCCGACAAGGCCAGGAAACTCATCAAGTTCCTGATGGAAGAGATGGGCGTGACCAAAATCCGCTTCCCGAACACCTCGGGCATCGGCATCAAGCCGGTGTCGCGCGAAGGCACCGAGCGCCTGATGCGCAAGGCCCTTCAGTACACGATCGACAACGACAAGCCCAACCTGACCATCGTGCACAAGGGCAACATCATGAAGTACACCGAAGGTGGCTTCCGGGACTGGGCCTACGCCCTCGCGCAGAAGGAATTTGGCGCCGAGCTGATCGACGGCGGCCCGTGGTGCAAGTTCAAAAACCCCAAAACGGGACGTGACATCGTCGTCAAGGACAGCATCGCCGATGCCTTCCTGCAGCAGATCCTGCTGCGCCCGGCCGAGTACTCGGTGGTGGCCACGCTCAACCTGAACGGTGACTACATCTCGGATGCCCTGGCGGCCCAGGTCGGTGGCATCGGCATCGCGCCCGGCGCCAACCTGTCCGATACCGTGGCCTGCTTCGAAGCCACGCACGGCACCGCGCCCAAATACGCCGGCAAGGACTATGTGAACCCCGGTTCCGAAATCCTGTCTGCCGAAATGATGTTGCGCCACATGGGCTGGACGGAGGCCGCAGACCTCATCATCAGTTCGATCGAGAAATCCATCGCCAGCAAGAAGGTCACCTACGACTTCGCCCGCCTCATGGAAGGCGCCACGCAGGTGAGCTGCTCGGGTTTCGGTCAAGTGATGATCGATAACATGTAATCTCGTTTTGCCTGGGTGTGCCGGGTGGCAAAAAAGCCTCGTTTCCTCATGGACTCGGGGCTTCTTTGTTGCCCGTCGTTGCGCGAAGGTGGTCTGTATTGCGGCTCCATGGCTCCATGAATTGCTCCATGGTGCAGAATATGGAGCCATGTCGGTGACCTTTCGCCGATTTCATGGAGCCACCCATGGCAGATCGCAGTGTCAACTACGCCCTTCGGGCGACCGTCATCAACGCGGCCAAGCCCAAGGCCAAGCCCTACGTGCTGACGGATGGCGGGGGCCTGTACGTCGAGGTACTGGCCACGGGCTCGAAGGTCTGGCGCTACAGCTATCGGATTGGTGGTAGCCGGCCAAAGCTGACGATCGGCCCGTATCCCGAGATCGGCATTGCCGACGCCCGGGACAAACATGCGGAGTTGCGCGCGCTGGTGGCCAAGGGGGTGGACCCGATCAAGTTCACCCGTGAGACCACAGCACAGCGGGAGGCAGAAGACCGCGCGCGCGTCACATTTGCGTCCTTCGCCAAGCAGTGGATCGCCGATACCCTGTTCTATCGGTCCGAGAGCTACCGCAGCCAGACAATCCGCCTTCTGGATGCCTACATCAACCCAACGATCGGGGAGAAGGTATTGGTGGAGGTGAAGCCGGCCCACGTGCTGTCCATCGTGGAGGCGCTCAAGCACGTACCGACAACGGCGGATCGTTGTCGTGCGTTGATTCAGCAGATCTTCAACCACGCGATCCGCAAGCTGCTGGTGGACAGCAACCCCGCAGTTGCGATCCGGGGCGTCATCAAAGTGCCGCCCAAAACGCACCATCGGCACTTGTCGGAAAAGGAACTTGCTGCCTTCTGGAAGAAGGTGGGCATGCAGCACACGGCCAGTGCTGTGACCGTCTATGCGGTCAAGCTGCTCATGCTGACCATGGTTCGCAAGTCCGAGCTTCGGTTGGCGAAATGGGAGGAGTTCGACTTGGCGGCGGGCATCTGGGATATTCCAGCCATAAGGATGAAGATGCGCAGCCCGCACCGGGTCTATTTGTCGCAACAGACAGTAGAGCTGCTGCAGGAACTCAAGAAGATGTCAGGGCATGGGGAGTATGTGTTCCCGATGCGCTTCCTGGGCGGGCAGGGGAAACCGATATCTGACGCCACGCTCAACCACTTCATCAAACGCCTGGATTTCGGTGTGCCAGAGTTTTCTCCGCATGGCACGCGCGGGACGGCGGCCACGCTTCTCCGAGAAAACGGCTTCACTCGGGACGTTGTGGAGCGGTTGCTGGCGCACCAGGAGCGCAGTTCAGTCGTGGCGGCCTACACCCATGCCGAATACGCCGACGAGCGCCGCAAGGCCTTGCAGTGGCTTGCAGACCGGATTGACACGATTACGACGTAGTTGCTCCCAGGCTGCGGACTGACTCGATCTCCCATACGCGTGTGGAAGTCCCCGCGAGGTAGCGACCGACCGGCGCTTTGCCCGACTTCACCCACCGATGCCAGGTGCTCCGGTCGATCGGCAGGATGCCGGCGTAGCCGCGTTTGGGATCACGGCAGATGTCCGAGCTGCGCACGAGCGCGCCTGGCGGGAAGCTGGTTATGGGTCTGCTGGGCGGCGCCAACTTTTCGTCTTTCATGGTCAAGCTCCTGCGCGCGGTAATCGAGCGACTGTGATCCCATTCTCAATAGAGGAGTCACAGAAGAAAACTCGCCACGGCGTAGCAGGGCGTAGCACCATGTGCTGCGTGGATTTACGTCGCGGTTTGTGTAGGTTCCGACGGGCCCGATCGAGTAGTTTTGCGGCGGTCTTCAACTGGGTGTTTCCTGAACCCGCGATCTCGCGCCATGAACGCCGCCAGCATGTGCGGAATCAGGGCGAGCACATCCGTCGCCTCGCCATAGGTCTGAGTATGCAGGGCGGCGTAGCGATCCAGCTCGGCCTTCAGGTCGGATGGACAAGAGAAGGTCAGCTTGATGTTCTCTGTCTTGGGCAGTGGCCCCAAGCGCAGCTTACGGGCCGTGCTCATCGTGGTACTCCTCGAACGAAGAACAGCGGCTGGTAGGGCCGCAGCACCAGGTCTCGGTTGACGATGACGCGCATGGGCAAACCCGGTCGGGCGGTCAGTGTCGGTTGGATGTTCAGGTTGCGGCGGGTCACTTCCTGACCGATCTGGTTCACGCTGTCCTGCAAGCTGTCGCGTCCGGCGATCACGATGCGGCTATCGTCCTGCCGGTTGTCGGGCGCGGCCAGCTCGGCACCGATGCCCAGCAGTGAGGTCAGCGCGGCGCCTGTAAAGACGCGATCCCAGTGCCAGTCCACGCCGTCTTCGAGTCCAGCACGCCCGGCAGGGTCGGAACCCACCAGGTTGTCCAGTGTCAGCGAGGACGTGTCGGGCAGGATCACCCGGTTCCACACCACCTGCACCCGGCTCTGGCCATAGCTCACCTGGCTGTTGTAGCGCCCGAGGACGCGAGATCCCTGCGGGATCAGCAGGTGTTTGCCGGTGGCGGTGTCGTAGACCGGCTCGGTGACCGTGGCGATCACGTCGCCGGGTAGGTCGGACTGGATGCCGGTGACCAGAGCACCGGCGATCACCGTACCCGCCATCACCTGGTAGGGCGAGGGGGGCAGTTGCAGCGAGCCGGAATTGCGTGTTTCCGTGGAAGCGGCTTTCTGGAAAGCCTCTTTCTGGTCTTGCCGGTTCTGTGACGCCGTGGCGTCGGCACCGCCGGTCTGCGCTGGCGTGGACGCGGGGCCTGCCGCCATGGGGTCGAAACCTGTTAGGTCGCTGGGCGCCGAGCTCTGCGTTCCAGGGGCCGCAGGGGACGGCGCAGCAGTTGCCGCGCGCTGCGAACCATCGCGAAAAAACACCGATGCTGCGGCAGCCTGCTCGGACTCCTTGCGCCGGGCATCGCGCTCTGACGCGGCAGGATCGTGTCCCGGTGGCGAATAGCTCGGGACCACTGGCTGTTGCGACTTGACGATGGCTGGGCCCAGGTCGCCGGGCAGGGGTGGCCCCAACTCTGGCACCGGTGCGGGTTGTTGCAGCTTGGAGTAATCCGCAGGCAACTGCCCCAGGCCCTCGGAGCGCGAGACGCGATCAACGTTGAACAGCTCGGCGGGCTCGCTGGACTCACGACGGGTCTTGGGCTGCAGCGACCAGACCGTCGCCCCCAGCACGCCCAAGGCCAGCAGACCCGCCAGCAGCGCGAGGCTGCGGCGATTGAGCCGGGTCACCGGTCGCGGCTGGGCGCGCAGCGCCATCGATTCGGGCGACACTTTGGCCGCTGCAGGGCGGCCGGGCGCCCCTGACAGTGCGGGGTCGTGCATGGGCATGTTCAGTTCCTCCGAGTGGTCGGCGGCCATACGTCCGTGCGCTCGATGCGGACCACGTCGCCCTTGTCGGCGCCCAGCCGCAGTTCTGCTGCACCAAACAGGCGGTCGACGATGTAGTAGGGCGAGCGGAAGCGGTAGTTCACCAACTGGCCGTCGCCCTGCGCACCGATGACGAACAGCGGCGGCAACTCGCCTTGCGCGATGCCAGCCGGGAACTGGATGTAGACCTTCTCGCCATCGTCAAAGGCCCGCAAGGGCTTCCAGGGCGGCGTGCTGCCGCTGATTGCGTAGCGAAAGCGCAGGCGTTCCAGCGACAGTCCTGCGTCCACCGGTGCTGCAGTCTGTGCCGCCTGGGCCTGACGCTGCAAGGCCAGCATGCGGTCCTTGGGGTAGTCCCAGGACACCGAGGCCATCCACGCCTTCTCGGTTGAGGTCAACTCGATCAGGTAGGTGCGCCGGTTGGTGGTGATGACCAGGTTGGTCTTCAGGCCGGTGCGCACCGGCTTGACCAGCACGTTCACGCGCAGCGCATCGCCCGATCCGCTGGACGTGTCGCCCACGATCCAGCGCACCGTGTCGCCGGCCGCCACCGTGACCAGCTCTTCGCCCGCTTGCAGCGAAATCACTGTCACGCGGCCCGGCGCTGCGTAGACCTGGTACAGCGCACCGTCGGTGTACGGCCAGACCTGGATCGCATTGACGTAGCCCTCACGCGTCGGTGCGACCCGGGCCTCTTCGTTGGCCCTTGACACCCGCAGCCGTTCGTCCACGGGCTCGGACACGGGCGGCTTGTCCTGCGCTGCAGGCAGCGGCTTCATCTGCGAGGGCATGGGCAGCACCTGCGGTACCGCGACCACCTCCACCGGCTGGGGCGGCTCGGGCAGGGGCTGCGCCATCACGGGCTCGTCCAGCGGGATCACGGGTGGCGGCGTGCCTTGCGACGCGCAACCCGTCAAGGCCGCAGCAACGGCGATCGCACTGAAGAGCAGGCGCTGGGTCGGGTTCGGGGTGTTCATGGTTTGCTTCCTTCGTTTGCATCCAGTTCGCGGCTCCAGGACAGGCCGTTGACGTAGATGCCCAGGGGGTTCTTGCGCAGGCGCTGCTCAGTGCGCGGCGTCTGCAGCACGGTCGAGACCACGGCCGTCCACCGCTCGGTGCCGGCCGGTGCGCCGTTGACGAAGCGCTGCTCGGTCCAGCGCACGTTGAATGAGGCATCGCTGGCCCGGACCACGCTGGTGATCTGCACCGTTGCCGACTCCTTGCCCACCCGCACGAACGGATCGTTGGTGCGGGCGTATTCGTTGAGCACGGCGGCCCCGCGGTCGGTCGTGTAGTCGTAGGCGTCCAGCCAGTTCTGCCGCACCACGATCGGGTCGATGGACAGCGAACGCACCAGCGTCACGAAGCGGGCCAGGTGGTGCGCGATCTGCGCATCGCCGGGGCGGTAGGGTGAGGCGGCTTCGCCCACGGTGCGCACCTGCCCGGCCTGATCCACCTCCACCACGTAGGGCGTCACGATGGACTGCGCCGAGCGCCAGACCAGACCACCGGCCATCAACAAGGCCAGCGACAGACAGCCAAAGGCCATCAGGCGCCAGTTGCGGGCTTGCACGCGGGCCGATCCGATGCGCTCGTCCCAGGCCTGTGCGGCCGATTGGTAGGGGGTGGCAGGCAGCGGCGTGTCGGCATAGCGCACCTGCGGTCGTTTGAATCGCATGCTGGGTTCTCCTCAGGAATCCGAATCACGAAGGCTGGGCCCGCTGCCCGAGCCGCCCCCGTCGCCACCGCGCAGGGTGTGCGCGGCCGTCGTGGCGGCGTGCCCCATCTGCTGGCGCCGGCGCATGCGCTGCGCCCAGGCGGGCTCGGTGGCTGGGGTCGGGCTGGAGGAGCCTGTGGTGGCCGACTCGGCGCCGGCAGCCGCTGGCGCGGCAGCGTCCGCCACGAAGCCCGAAACCTTGTCCTTCACGGCCTTGGCGCCATCGGCCAGTTTTTGGCCCACCGCGCTGGCGCCTGTGCGGGCCACGTTGGCCACGCCGGCACCGGCGGCGCGCAGCGGACCGCCCGAGGACGCGGCAGCGCCGGCCTCGTAGGCGGATTTCGCGCCGGCCGCGAGGCCACCGGCCGAACGGGCGGCTGAGGCGCCACTGCCGATCGCGGCCCGTGCCGCACCGGGTGCCATGCGTGCGCCGGCGGCCACGGCCGCACCTGCACCTGCCACGGCAGCGCCTCCGGCCACCGCCAGACCCGTAGCGCCCAGCGCCGTTCCGGCTGCTGCGCCCGCGCCCAGTTGCGGCGCGCCGGACACCAGACCGGTCGCGATGCCAGGCCCAAAGATGCCCAGGCCGAGCAATGAAAGCGAGGCCAGCATCACCACCAGCGCGTGGTCGATGGAGGGCTCTGCTGGTGCCGTCTGGAACTGGGCGAACAACCCCGTGCCGATGCCCACGATCACCGCCAGCACCAGCACCTTGATGCCCGACGACACCACGTTGCCCAGCACCTTCTCTGCCAGGAAGGTGGTCTTGTTCCACAAGGCAAAGGGCACCAATACGAAGCCGGCCAGCGTCGTCAGCTTGAACTCCAGCAGCGTCACGAAAAGCTGCACGGCCAGCACGAAGAAGCTCACGATCACCGTGAGCCAGGCCAGGAACAGCACCACGATGGGTGCGATGTTGATGAACACCTCCGGAAAGCCGGACAGGTCGCTGATCTGCTGCAGGATGGGAGCTGCCGCATCGATGCCGGCTTTGGCCAGGTGGCCCGGCTGCAGGAAGGTGGCCAGGCTCATGCCCGAGCCACTGGCCTGCAAGCCCAGGCCGGCGAACGAGCGGAACACGATGCCCGACAGGCTGTTGAAGTTGCCGATGATGTAGGCGAAGGCACCCACGTAAAGCACCTTGCGGATCAGCTTCGCCATCACGTCCTCGCCCTGCCCGGAGGCATGGCCCATGGCCCAGAACAGACCGGCCAGGGTCATGTCGATGGCCACCAGCGTGGCGGTGAGGAAAGCGACCTCGCCGTTCAGCAACCCGAAACCCGAGTCGATGTAGGTGGAGAAGGTGTTCAGGAAGCGGTCGATGACGGCGACGTCGTCCATGAAAGGGCCTCGGGTGGTTCAGTGGCCTTAGAAGCTCACACCCTGAGGCGTGTAGCCCGTGCCGGTGCCGATGAAGCGGCGCGTCACCTCGCGGCCGCGCTCGATGGCGGCGGCCTGCCGGGCCAGTTCCAGCGAGGCAGCACGGTCCTGCGTGAGCATCAGCTGCTGCGACTGGATGGACTGCTTGGCTTGCAGGGCCAGCAACTGGTTGGTGGCCTGCATGGCCTGCAGCGCGCCGGTGGCCGACTGGCTCTGGCTGACCAGGTCGGCCAGCACGCCTTCGTCCAGGCTCAGGTTCTGCGACACCTGGGCCTGCATCTGCATGGCGGTCTGCAGGCCGTTGAGCGTGTTCTTCCAGCGCTGGCGCGCGTCCTGGAACATCTGGTTGCCACTCACGGTGGCGGCGTACTGCTCGGGATAGAGGCGGGCGAACTCGGTGTCGAGGTTCGACACCTGGTAGGCCAGGCCCTGAGCCTGCGCGATCAATTGCCGCGTCGTGTCCAGCGTCGAGCGCAGGCGGTTGACCACGTTGAACGGCAGGCTCGCCAGGTTGCGCGCCTGGTTGATCAGCATCTGCGCCTCGTTCTGCAGCTGGCGGATCTGGTTGTTGATCTGCTCCAGCGTGCGCGCAGCCGTCATGGTGTTCTGCACCAGGTTGACCGGGTCCAGCACGATGTCGCCCACGCCGAAGAGTGCATGCGCGGGCTGCGTGACGCCCAGGGTCAGCGCGGCGGCGGTGGCCAGTGCGGTCAGGCGGGACTTGAGGGCTCGGGTGGGGAACTGAAAGCTCATGGCGTTTCTCCTGAAGGTCGGGCATGCCCGGGTTGGTGGTGGGGGTGTTGGTGAAAGAGATCGGCCGCCCAGTCCAGGCCACGGCGGCGAAGCCAGGCCGGGGCGAAGCCCTCGGTCGGGTGCGAAGCCAGCACCTCGTCGATCAGGCGCTGGTCCTGTGGTGTGGAGGCCCCGGCGAAGGCCAGTGCCACAGGTCCGAGGTCCAGGTCGAACAGGCGGTTGCCCAGCCGCGACTGGTAGTAGTAGTCGCGCTTGGGCACGGCGGTGGCCACGATCTCGATCTGCCGGCGGTTCAGGCCGAAGGCCTCGTAGATCGAGCGCACCTGGGGCTCGGTGGCCTGCGGGTTGGGCAGGAAGATGCGGCTCGCGCAGCTCTCCACGATGGCCGGCGCGATGCTCGATCCCTGAATGTCGGCCAGGCTCTGCGTCGCGAACAGCACCGACACGTTCTTCTTGCGCAGCGTTTTGAGCCACTGGCGGATGCGCGCCGCGAACACCGGGTCGTCCAGGAACAGCCAGGACTCGTCCAGCATCAGCAACGTGGGGGCACCATCGAAGCGCGCCTCGAAGCGTGCGAACAGATAGCCCAGCACGGCCATCACCGCCGCACGGCTGCCCATCAGCTCTTCCATCTCGAAGCACTGCACGTCGGCCGTGCCCAGGCGGTCGTGGTCGGCGTCCAGCAGCTTGCCGTGGGCTCCGCCCAGCACGTAGGGCGCGAGCGCCTGGCGCAGCGCATTGGACTGCAGCAGCACCGACAGACCGGTGAGCGTGCGCTGCTCGCGCGGCGCGCCGGCCAGGCTGCCCAGTGCCGACCAGATCGCGGCCTTCTCGTCCGGCCCCACGGCCACGCCCTCGTGCACCAGCCGGCCTTCGACCCACTCGGCGGCCCAGCTGCGGTAGCCCTCCTGGTCGATGCCGGCCAGTGGCTGAAAAGCGATGTCGCCGTCGCTGCCCAGGTCGTAGTGCTCGCCACCAAGGCCCAGCACCGTGGCGCGAATCGAACGGCCCATGTCGAACGCGAAGATGCGCGAGCCGGGGTAGCGGCGGAACCCCCCACGTGGGTCACCAGCCGGAACGGCGTGGAGCCTTCGGTGCGGGTCACGACCAGTGGCGGACCGTCCAGATGCCGGTTGCGCTCCGGCCCGGCCCACACCGCTGACACCGGCATCAGGTGTGCCAGGTTCAGCGTGGAGACGATGGGTTGGCGCACATTGGCGTAGGCATTGCCCGGGATCGACGACAGCCAGGCCTCCACCGCGTTCAGTGTCTCCGGGATGGTGACGAAGCCGCGCCCCTGGATCACGCGCTCGGCCATGCGCAGCTTCTCGTCGGCAGCGGTCGCGTCGCCATCGAGCACCGTGACGGTGGCGGTCACGTAGCCGAAGGCCACCTGGTCGCTGCCCAGCTCCTGCAGGGCCGCGTCGGCATCCGCCGCTTTGTTGCCCGCGTCGGTGTCCACCAGCGGCGACTCCTGCTGGAACAGCGTCTCGCGCAACAGGGCCAGCACGTTCTTGCGCTTGGCAAACCACTGCCGGCGCAGTCGGCCCAGCTCCTTCTCGGCCTCTGCCTTGTCCATGCACAGGAAGCGCGTGGACCAGCGGTAACCGAAGCCAAGCCGGTTCAGGTCGTCCAGCACGCCGGGCCAGGTGGACGTGGGGAACCCGCGCACCGTGGCCACCCGCAGATAAGCGTCACCCAGCATGGGCGCCAGACCACCCAGCAGAGGCGCGTCGGCCAACAACGCATCCAGGTGGAACGGCACCTCGGGCACGGTCACCGGGTAAGTGCGTGGCGACACCGTGGTGTGCAGGTAGCTCAACGTGTCGGCGTCCTGCAGCCAGGCGATCTCGGGCATCACCCCGTCGAGCAGGTCGAACACGCGGTCGGTCTCGGCGACGAAGGCGGCCAGCCGTTCGCGCCAGTCCACCCCGTTGCTGGAGCGGTTTTCGTAGAGCAGGCCTGCGGCCCGCGCGCGGGACTCTTCGGGCGGCAGGTACTGCAGCGTGAAGTGGTAGCGGCTCTCGAAGTGGCTGGCCGATTCCTCGAAGGCGGCGCGCCGTTCTTCGTCCACCAGCCACGACAGCGCTTCCGGAAAGGGCGAACGCGGATAGTCGGCCGCCGGCCGACGTTCGGCGTCCACGTACAGCGCCCAGCCTGAGCCCAGGCGGCGCAGCGCGTTGTTCAGGCGCGCGGTGGTGGCCACCAGTTCTCCTTGCGTGGCGCTGTCCAGGTCAGGGCCCCGGAAACGTGCGGTGCGCTGGAACGAGCCGTCCTTGTTCAGCACCACGCCGGGCGCCACCAGTCCGGCCCACGGCAACCAGTCGGCCAGCAGGGCGGGGCGTTGCCGGTACTCGGAGAGGTTGAGCATGGCGTTGTCCTCATACGTCCAGCAGCGGCTTGTGCTTCAGGTGCCGGGCAAACACAGCCATGAATTGCGGATCGGCCCGCGCGCCCCAGACCGCCAGCGAATGGCCCGCGATCCACAGCACGGCACCCGGAATCCACAGCTGCAGGCCCAGGCCCACGGCGGCGGCCAGCGTCCCGTTGGCGATGGCCACCGTGCGCGGCGCACCACCCATCAGGATGGGTTCGGTCAGCGAGCGATGCAGCGGAATCTCGAAGCCGCTGGCCAGGGAGGTGGCTTGCTCGGCACCGCCGCTCATACCAGGGCCCCGCCCGAGAAGCTGAAGAAGCTCAGGAAGAAGGACGAGGCCGCGAAGGCGATCGACAGGCCGAAGACGATCTGGATCAGCTTCCGAAAGCCGCCCGAGGTGTCACCGAAGGCCAGGGCCAGGCCGGTGGCAATGATGATGATCACGGCCACGATGCGGGCCACCGGACCCTGGATTGAGTCCAGGATGGACTGCAGCGGCCCTTCCCAGGGCATGCTGGAGCCAGCCGCCTTGGCCGTGCCGGCCAGGCTCAGCATGACGGCGGCGGTGAGCAGCCCCTGGCGGGCGGGCTGCATCAGCCGGTTCAAGCGGCGCAGGCTGGCTGTTCGCGAGGACACCTGCAGACGGATGAACGGTTGGGCAAAGGCGCGCAGGGCAGTCGAAGGGGTCATGAAAGATCTCCGGGTGGGGTTGAAGAAGGGGAGTCCGCCGCTGAGGGCGGGGAGGGCGCTGGCAGTTCAGGCAATGGCTCGTTCACCGACACCAGGTGGTAGCCGGTGCTGTCGTGTCCGGTGACGTGGGCAATCGTCTCGATGCGGCGCTTGCGCCCGCGACCAGCGATGTAGACCACCACGTTGATCGCCTCGGCGATCAGGGCGCGCGGTGGATTCACCGCCACCTCCAGGATCAATTGCTCCACCCGCAGCAACGCACCGAGTGCGGAGCCTGCATGGATGGTGGCGATGCCGCCCGGGTGACCTGTGCCCCAGACCTTGACCAGATCCAGCGCTTCGCCGCCGCGTACCTCGCCCACCACCACGCGGTCAGGCCGTAGCCGCATCGTGGCGCGCACCAGCTCGGTCATCGAGACGGCACCCGCGCGCGTGCGCAGCGGCACGTGGTCGCGCGCAGCGCACTGCAGCTCGATCGTGTCTTCGAGCACCAGCACCCGGTCGCCGGTGGCGGCGATCTCGGCCAGCAGCGCGTTAGCCAGCGTGGTCTTGCCCGTGCTGGTGCCACCCGCGATCAGGATGTTCTGTCGCTCGTGCACGGCCCGACGCAGGAAGTCGGCCTGCTCTGAGCTCATCATCCCGTCGGCCACGTAGGAGTCCAGCGGGATCACGCCCACGGCGCGCTTGCGCAGCGCGAAGGCCGGCCCCGGTGCGGCAGGCGGCAACACACCTTCGAAGCGTTCGCCTGTCTCGGGCAGCTCGGCGGTGAGCAGCGGCTGGCCCCGGTGGACCTCGGCACCCACGTGGGCCGCCACCAGGCGAATGATGCGTTCACCATCGGTCGCCGACAGTGTCATGCCCGTCGGTGCCCTTCCGGTCGAAAGCCGGTCGATCCAGAGCGTGCCATCGGGGTTGAGCAGCACCTCCACCACGTCCGGGTCTTCGAGCGCGGCCGCGATCACCGGCCCCATGGCCGTGCGCAGCATGCGGACACGGCGATCGAGCGTGGTCTTTTCGGGGCTGGGTGGCGGGGTCGTCATGGGGTTGGACCTTCCTCGGGAGGGGATGGGTCCAAGCGGCCCATCTCAGCTGCCTCATCCAGTTGCCGGTTCAGGCCTTGCTCCTGCGGATGCAGTTCCTCAATCACGTCGCGCACCAGACTGCGACCGCGCAACAGATGGCGACCCAGTTGTTCAACGAACTGTTCGAAGCGCGCCTTGCCCTGCGCGCGGGCCGCATCCTGATGACCTTCAGGCACCGGTGTACTCACGGTCAGGTAGTAGCGGATGAACAGCGCCAGCGTCTCGATCTCGATGTTCTGGTCGCGCTCCAGCCGCTCGAACTGGCGCGAGAGCCGGTCCAGTCGCTTGGCGATGGCAGCCTCCCGCTGATCGCCCGAGTCTGGTGACAGCCACGAGGCCAGCGCCGCCGCGACGATGGACGACTTGGATACGCCCTTCTTGGCCGCCACTTCTTCCAGGCGGCGCGCATGTTCGGGCGGAATGAACAGGTTCAGGCGGTACTGGCTCATAGTGCGATGCCGTCGTCGGGGTCGAGTGCGGCCAGGCGCGCCGCGCGCTGCATGGCCGGATCGAGCTGGCGGGGAAGGGGCAGGGGTGCGTCGTCGTCGTCGAGCAGCGCCAGGTCATTGGTCAGTGCGTCGAGCATGGGGCTGTGCGTCGCAATCTCCGTCAGTTCCGGCTGCAGGCGGGGACCGCCTTCGTCGGCATGCATGCCAGGCATGAAGGCTGGGTTGGATGCAGTGGGTGCCAACGGCGCGGCCAGTTCGCCCCAGTCGTCCGCCCGCACTGGCGGCGCATCGGGGTAGGGGCCCGCAGTCAGGACGGGCGGCGGCAACACGCGGCGCTTGAAGTTCGCGTCGGCGTAGTAGCGAAGCTTGCGGGCCTTGACCGGCGGCATGCTGGAGACCATCACCACCGCTTTGTCGGGCGGCAATTGCATCACTTCACCGGGGGTAAGTAGAGGGCGTGCGGTCTCCTGGCGCGAGACCATCAGGTGGCCCAGCCAAGGGGCCAACCGGTGGCCGGCGTAGTTGCGCTGTGCACGCAGCTCGGTGGCCGTGCCCAGCGTTTCGCTGATGCGCTTGGCCGTGCGTTCGTCGTTGGTGGCGAAGGTCACCCGCACGTGGCAGTTGTCCAGGATCGAGTGGTTCTGGCCGTAAGCCTTGTCGATCTGGTTAAGGCTCTGCGCGATCAGGAAGCTGCGGATGCCATAACCCGCCATGAAGGCCAACGCGGTCTCGAAGAAGTCCAGCCGGCCCAAAGCCGGAAACTCGTCGAGCATCAGTAGCAGCTTGTGCCGCCGCGCGATGCCGTCCGATCCGTCCAGCGACTCGGTCAGCCGCCGTCCCACTTGATTCAGGATCAACCGGATCAACGGCTTGGTACGGCTGATGTCGGAGGGCGGCACCACCAAGTACAACGACACCGGGTGCGCGGTCGAGATCAGGTCGGCAATGCGCCAGTCGCAGCGCGAGGTGACTTCCGCCACCGTCGGATCGCGGTACAGACCCAGGAAGCTCATCGCGGTGGAGAGCACGCCCGAGCGCTCGTTCTCGCTCTTGTTGAGCACCTCGCGCGCGGCAGAGGCGACGACGGGGTGCGGGCCGCCGCCTTGCTCATTCGCCAGGTGAGGTGTCGTCATCATCCGGTGCAGCGTCACCTCGAATGGGCAGGCCGGGTCCGAGAGGAAGTTGGCCACCCCGCGCAGCGTCTTGTCCTCGCCCGCATAGAGCACGTGCAGGATGGCCCCCACCAGCAGCGCGTGCGAAGTTTTTTCCCAATGGTTGCGCCGCTCCAGCGCGCCTTCGGGGTCCACCAGGATGTCGGCGATGTTCTGCACGTCGCGCACTTCGTGCTCGCCGCGCCGCACTTCCAGCAACGGGTTGTAGGCGGCCGAGCGTGCGTCGGTAGGGTTGAACAGCAGGCAGTGCGAGAAACGCGAGCGCCAGCCTGCCGTCAACTGCCAGTTCTCACCCTTGATGTCGTGGATTACGGCCGAGCCGGGCCAGGACAACAGCGTGGGCACCACCAGGCCGACGCCCTTGCCAGAACGTGTGGGCGCGAACGCCAGCACGTGTTCGGGCCCGTCGTGGCGCAGGTACTGTGTGTCATGCTGGCCGAGGAACACACCGGACGGGCGGTTCAGCCCGGCACGCCGAACGTCGTCCGCTGTGGCCCAGCGGGCGGAGCCATAGGTGGACACCTGCCGCGACTGCCGTGAACGCCAGACCGACATGCCTACTGCCACGCCTACCGAGGCCAGGCCGCTGCCGCCTGCTATCGCGCCGCCCACGTCGAAGACATCGGGTGCGTAGGCGTCGAAGAAGAACCACCATTCGAACAGACGCCAGGGGTGGTAGACCGGCGAGCCGAAGACCTCGAACAACGGAGTGCCCAGGCGTGCCTGATGGTCCAGCGCCGCAGCGGTCCACTGGGTCGCACCCCACACGCCGATCACGACGACGCCCAGCACCGCCGCGATTTGACCGTAGAGAACCCCCTGGTGGCTTGCGCCTTGAGCCTGCACCTTGACCTCCGATCCAGTGGCCCGCCATACGGGGCCGTTCGCGCGGCACGAAGCTGTGTCGCACGCATGAGGATCAAGGCTGGCTATCGGTGGGTCAAAGTCCGAAATCGACAGGCTCGCAGCTCGGCCTGCAAGAATGCAAGTGGCAGCGTGCTGCCGCGTGTCAGGGCCCCTTGCCGCGCTGCAAGTAGTACAGCGCCTATGCACGAAATACGCGTCACCGAGTGTGGCGACGAGCGCAAGTTCAGAACTTGGGCGATTCCTTAGGTGGGTTGTACGGCACCTTGCCGTCCCCGAAGAATCGCCGTTTCGTGGCCTCGGCCACGCGGTCGCAAAGTTCGTCGCCCAGCTTGGTGCGCTCGGTCTTGCACTGCTCTCGCAGCAGCTTCAACCGTTCTGGATCGGCCATCAACGATTCCAGCGAATCGGTGGGCTGCGGCTTGCCGCAGGCCGACAGCAGCAAAGCTGCGGCGGCGACCACCAAGGTTGCTGTCAAGTTTTGAAGCTTTCTCATGTGCTACTCCCTGGCAATCTGTCCAACGCGTCGTCAGTCGCCCGACCGGGCGCAGCGACACGGGCTCTTTCCACGAAACGTCGCAAGGTCTCAGACGGGGTGCCGATGCGGTGGATCAGGTAGGTGGTCAACATCGGTGTGCGGCCAGCCAGCGGCCTTGTGACGATCTCCGGATGGCCGCAGGTCGAAACATGAGCCTCGGTCGAGAAGCCCAGACCGTAGCCTGCTGCTACCAGGGTCACCATCAGCTCTTGGCTGGTGACCTTCTCGGCTACGATGGGTTCGCGATCCGTTGCGCGCAGCACGCGTGCCATCTGGCGGCTGCAGCCCTCGCACACCTCGGGGTCGCAAAGCACCAGCGGATAGCGCAGCACTTCATCCAGAGGCAGCGTCTTGTGAGCCAACAGCGGGTGGCGCGATGGCACGGCCACGACCATCGGATCGTTCCACACTGGTATGGCAAGGAGTGTTTCACCAACTTCCGATGAGTGGGAGAACCCGGCGTCGTACAAGTCGGCTTCGAGGCCTCTGATCTGCTGTGACAGCGGAACCTCGTAAAGCCGGATCTCCGTATCTGGTTCTTCCTCACGGCAACACGATAGCAATGCTGTGAAGCGGGCCTGCGAGATGCCTTCGGACAAGGCGATGCGTAGCTGCCCTTGATACCCGGCCGACACGGCCCGAACACTGTCGCGCGCCTGGGTCAGCGCTACGAACACGCGCGGCACGTGATCCATGAAGACCTGACCCGCACGGGTCAGACGCGTGCTGCGCGTGTTGCGGTCGAAGAGGCGGACCCCCAGCTCTTCTTCCAGTTCCTTGATCGCTCTCGAAAGTGGCGATTGCTCAATGTGAAGCTTCTCGGCGGCTCTGGCGAAATGCAGTTCCTGAGCGACCGCCAAGAAGCACCGAAGGTGCCTCAGTTCCATTGTTTTCCCTGAATGTTTTCATTTTTCTCAAATGCCTGTTGCTCCGACAGTGATGTGGCCCACCAGAGGACTACATCAAACACGTCTGGTTTGAGTACGCAGCAGCCTCGCGGAAGTTCGCGTTCTTGGCGTCCTTGGGCCAAGCTGAGCGCACTACAACGGGACTAAATGCGCAGTCATCACGGTTGATGGCTGTCCTTTCTGATCGTGACCGCGTCTGAATTGGACAGTGCTCAGATGATGCCGAAGTCATTTCATGTGTCACCTGCGTTCGTGGCCACGGTCTTTGAGACGAGATAGAGGACCAGCGGACGTACCAAGACGACGCATGCGAAGGCCACTGGCATGGCGATTACGTAGGTACTCAGTACCCGTTGAATGAACTGGGTGTCAACTCCGGTGTTGATGGCCGTTAGGAGCAGACACATCATGAAGGCAATGATGGTTGCCATGTAGAACGCAAACGCGAGCGAACTGAATTTGTAAGGAAGCTTTCTCATGCTGTAGAGGGCCTTCGCCCTAGGTGGTTGCTGAGACAAAGAGACTGGCAGAGGCAGTGGTAAGGGATAACCCTTGAAAAAATACTTAGATATCGAAGTATACTTCAACGCAGTGCCTCCTTGCACTTTCCCATCCTTACAGGAGATTTCCATGATTACGCATGAAGAAAACGATCTGCTGTGCCGTGTTGAAAACGGTGCACCCATGGGGCAACTGATGCGCCGGCATTGGGTTCCTATCTGTCTAATCGAAGAGGTCTCCGAGCCAGATGGGACGCCCGTCAAAGCCCGCATCCTCGGAGAAGATCTCGTGGTTTTCCGAAACACGGACGGCGAAGTTGGTGTGATGGATGAATACTGTCCTCACCGCAGGGCATCGCTCGTGTTTGGCCGCAACGAAGAGGGTGGTCTTCGCTGTCTCTATCACGGATGGAAGATGGATGTGAGCGGCAACGTAACGGAAATGTCTTCCGAGCCCGAGGCCAGTGGCATGCTGGAGAAGGTCAAGCACAAGGCCTATCCGACCAAGGAGTGGGGTGGTTTCGTCTGGGCCTACATGGGGGCGGCTGAGACCATGCCGGAGTTCGAGCCTCCCCGTTGGGCGCCCACGGCGGACACGCGTGTGAGCGTTGCCAAGGTGATCATTCCTGTGAACTGGGCTCAGATCCTTGAAGGTGCGATTGACTCTGCCCACAGCTCGAGTCTGCACAGCTCGGACATGGTCCCTGCGCGTGTCGATGGTGCCAAAGCCACGGACAAAAACTGGTTGCGCCCCTCGACCGACAAAGCGCCGCGGATGCAAGTGCAGCGCGCCAGCTTCGGATTCCGTTACGCTGCGGTGCGACGGCCGATCTTCAACGCGCAGACGCACGACTATGTGCGTACGACGGTTTTCGTTGCGCCATGGACGGTGCTGATCCCGCCCAACAACTTGTACAACGTGGCGAACGTGAATGTGCCGGTGGATGACACCAATACCTGCTTCTACTTCATTGGTTGGGGTCATCCGTCGCAGACCCCGGAGACGGCGACCTGGCGCAAGTTCCTGGGCCAGACCGTGGGGGTGGACCTGGATGAGCAATACCGTCCGCTGCGCAACTACGAAAATCGCTACTGGCAAGACCGTCAGGCGATGAAGAGCGGAAACTTCACGGGCATCTCCGGCATTCCGAATCAGGATATGGCCATGTGGATCACCATGGGGAAAATCGCCGATCGAAGCCACGACCGGCTGGGTGCCAGCGACATGGCCATCGTCGAGTTTCGCAAACAGATGGTGGACGCTGTTCAAGCTTTCCAGGCGACAGGCGAGGCCATCGGAACCGGAGAGAAGCGCATCCCGAAAGAAGTGTGTTCGTTCCAGGGCGTCATTCCCAAGACAGTCGACTGGCGTACCCATGAAGTGAGCTACGTATGGCTTGAAGGTCAGGACAGTCCAGAGATGGATCGCTCCTACGTGGTGACAGAGGGGGCGAACGCTTGATGTCAAAGCTGCACATATCGGTCGCCATGGGCGACTACGACCGAAACCGTGCTCTGTACGACGGGCGTGTCCAGATCGATGGATGCGACCCGGTGTACATGTTGCTGAATCCCGAGGAGATGTTTTTTCGGGCCATGCGGAGCCGGGATTTCGACATTACCGAGCTCTCCTTTTCAAGCTACCTGGTCAAGCACGCCAAAGGCGAGAGCCCTTATATCGCCGTGCCGGTTTTTCTGTCACGCGCCTTCCGGCATACCTCTATCTATGTTCGGAAGGACCGCATCAAAAAGCCTGAAGACCTCAAGGGCTGCCGTATTGGCGTGCCGGAGTATCAACTGACTGCGGTGGTTTGGGCACGGTCGATCTTGCAGGACGACTATGGCGTGAATCCCGAGGACGTGACCTGGGTCAGAGGCGGAATCGACACGCCCGGACGTCCGGAGAAGATCAAACTGGATCTTCCCCCGGGCGTGACCATTGAGGCCGCTCCGGCAGGGCATACCATCTCCGACCTGCTCGACAAAGGTGAGATCGATGCTTTTATCGCACCACGACCACCCAGCGGAGCGGCGTTGAGTAACCCAAATGTGGCTTGGCTGTTCGATGATCCGACTACGGTGGCAAAGGACTACTACCGGCGGACAGGCATCTTTCCCATCATGCACGTGGTGGGCATTCGCAAAGAGCTCGCAGAGCAGAACCGCTGGTTGCCGGCAGCCGTTTTCAAGGCCTTTGGTGAATCCAAGGCGAAGGCCTTGGAGCTCCTGGCGGATACCTCTGCCACCAAGGTAACGCTGCCGTTTGTGGAAGAACAGCTCAAGGCGGCACGTGAAACGCTTGGAAACGACTTCTGGTCATACGGGGTGGAGCCCAATCGAAAGACGATTGAAGCGTTCTTGCATCACCACCATGCGCAAGGCTTGTCGTGCAGAAAAGTGGGTTTGGATGAGCTCTTTCACCCGTCTACCTACGAGAGTTACAGCATCTGAGGCGCTCTTGCCCATGCAAGCAACCGAAGATTGGTGACCTACTGCGCTTCAGTCGCCCGCGTCGCCCACTAGAGTGGCGCGGGTTTCTTCTTCATGTGCCAAGTTTTCAATCATCCTCACCAACGCATTCCTCACCAAAGAAAGCGTGCGATCGGGAAGTCCATCGGCACTGATCTCGTTGACCTCTTCCGCCAAGGGCACAAGTACATGTTCAAGTGAGCGCCCAGCATCGGTCAAGTAAACGTGCATGTTCTTCTTGTTGCCGGGAAGGTGCCTGCGTTCAATGAAACCCATTCGCTCCATGGCTTTCACGGCCGAGAAGGTCGTCGGCTCCATCACGCCCGCCAGATCGCTCAGCTCCTTCTGGGTCAGTCCGTCGCGAATCCAAAGGATTCGGAGGAACGTCCAGTGTCCAAATGACACGCCGAAGGGTGATAGACGATACTGAAGCGCACGCATCTGAGCCCGCGCAACATCACGGACTAGATGGGCGAGACGATCGTTGGGGACCGATTCTCGCCAGTGATGAAGAAGGCTTTGTGTTTCTATGGATTTGCTGGTCATTGGGAGCGTCAACGCCGAATGGCGGGTACTGCGGCTTGGTGCTCCAAAATGATAGCGCCTCCTTTCTTGCTCGATTCGAGGATCGCCAGACACACTTCCATCGTTGCCATGGACCAGGCGCCAGAATGGGTAGGCGCTGCACCTTCCCTGGCCACTGACCACATTTCGTCCACGACCTCTGAACGTTGAACCGCCTGCGGTGGCAGCGCATCAAGGTGTACGCCATGGACGTCGTGAATTTCTACGCCATAGGGCGTCAAACGGAGGTCTGCCTGTTCGCAGCAGGCGATGACAGGCCCGAAGTGTTGAAAGGCGGTAGGTGCGCCTCTAAGATCTGGTACGTAGTCCGGTCCACCAAAATTCCGGTTGGCTTTCCGACGGGCTTCGGCAATTTCGTCTTGTGTACTCAGGTACTTTTCTCGGGTGAGTCGGTGGGTGTCGGTGTTCTTTGGCCACCCCATCTCGCCGACGCCGCCCATCCACGGGTCGGTGTCAAAGAAACCGTACCCGTTGTAGGTCACGCTGGCAAAGGCGCCGGAACGAAAGTTCAGAATGGCGGTGTACGCTCCCTCGGTGGGGCGCTGCCGGTCCCACCCCCCAGTTCTAGCGTAGACGGAAGCGACCTCTCCTCCGGCAAGCAATCGAACGATATCGATCTGGTGTGCCGCCTGGCTGAAGACAACACCACCCCCTTTCGTTGTATCCAGTTCTTCCGGACGTCTTGGCCGGTAGAGGAAGTCGGTGAAGTTCATGGCTTGAATCATGCGGACACGACCAAACCGCCCCGACTCAATGATTGAGCGCGCGCGCAACACTGGGGCATTGAAACTGTGGCTGTGACCCACGATCAGCTGTGTGCCTGCTTGTTCGCAGGTCTCCCGCATGCGCTCGCATTCCGAAAGCGACAACGCCATGGGCTTTTCGACGAGCGCGTGTTTCCCATGCTTGGCAGCAAGACGTACATGTTCTTCGTGCAACTGGTGAGGCGTTGCGACATAGATCCATTCGACGTTCGGGTCTGCGCAGAGTGCGTCTGCAGAGGTGTGCGCGACACCACCGAACGCTTTCGAAAAAGCCGCTGAAGCACCTGCATTGGTATCGAAGCAAGCGACCAGATCGATGCGGGGGTCTTTGCTGAGGGTTGGAATCATCAACGTAAATGCGCGTCCAAGTCCTAGGACGCCAAGCTTGATCGGTTGCATCGTTGCCATCACAGGTCGAGGACAAGCGTGTCGGACTTCGCTCTGGAGACGCAAACCATGATGTGATCTTCCTGCTCTTCCGGGAGCAATGCCAGATCTCGGTGATCCGCCTCACCCTTGAGCAACCGGACTTTGCATGAGCCGCATGTTCCGCTCTCACACGAACTCGGCACCCTGATGCCATGGTCTCGTAACGCGTCCAGGATACTGCGGTTGGCCAGTACCAGTAGCGTCTTGCCAGCTTTGGCCAACTCGACCTCGAATGGTTTGTCGTCTGCGTGGGGTTTCGTATCCGCACCGAAGCTCTCGAAATGCACCGCACTGCTGGGCCAGTGCCCAGTCATGTCCTTGACCTCATCCATCAAACGCTTGGGGCCACAGCAGTAGACATGCACACCCGCCTGAGGTTTCTCGAAAACGGACCACAAGTCGAATGTCTTTGCGGGATCGCCGTGGGTGTGATGGACAACCACACTGCTGGCAAGTTCAGGCGAGCGCAGCTCGTTCAGAAAGGCGGCTGACTCAGGTGTGCGAGTCAGGTAGTAGAGCTTGAAACTGCGCAAGCCTTCCGCTCGCAGTGAATGGATCATGGCGCGCATCGGCGTAATGCCTATGCCACCCGCTACGAGGATGAAACTCTTCGCCTTGTCGCTCAGCCCGAACAAATTGCTTGGGGTGCCGGCCATGAGCGTATCCCCCACGTTCACCTCATCGACCAGACTCTGCGATCCCCCCCGGCCGTCCGCTTCTCGTTTGACCGCGAGCTGATAGTGGTCTGCCTCATCGGGGTTACTGCACAGAGAGTAGTGGCGCATCGCCCCATTGGGAACCCGTACAGCAATGTGCGCTCCCGCCGTGAAGCGGGCCAGAGGCAAAGAGTCAGGGGATTTCAGTTCGAAAAGAACGGTGTCTGTAGCGATGAACTCCTTGTGGGTCACCAAGAGGGTGCGCATTGTCTCGTCTGTAGTCATGGTCTGTGATCTTGCTTAGAAAACATGGTGGTATCCACTCTTGACAAAGGTCAAACAAGAGGGAAAAATTGATTATCTTAGTTATCTAAGAAAAAAACAAGCACTGTCGCACATGCTCTTTCCGGGGGCAAGGCAGAAGTGCTTGCTGATTCGCTTCAACCCCACCAACGGAGACAATCCATGAAACGACGTTTTTTTGCTGCCTTGGCTGTGACGACCATCCTTGCGTGCAGTCTTTCGCAGGCGCAGGCGAGTGACTTCCCCAACCGCCCGGTCAAGTTCATCGTGCCCTATGCTCCTGGCGGCTTGCCTGACACCGTGGCGCGGGTCATCGCGCAAAAGCTCTCGGAGCGGATGAAGCAGGGCTTTGTGGTGGAAAACAAGCCCGGGGGTAACGGCGTCGTGTCGGTACAAACACTCGCCGCGCTGCCGGCCGACGGGTATAGCTTCATTGTTTCCGATGGCTCCATGCTGTCCATTACTCCGCAGATCAACAAGGCGGCCAAGTACGCTGTCGGACAGGATCTGCAGGCTGTGTCGCTGATTGCCCGCTCGCCTTTGTTCTTGGTGGCGCACCCTAAAAGTGGAGTCAAGACCTTTCAGGAGTTTGTGGCTCGCGCCAAGAAGGAGCCTGGAGCGTTCACCTATGGGTCTTCGGGGATTGGAAGCACGCACCACCTCACAATGGAAGCTTTGAAGTCGGAGCTTGGACTTTCAATGGTCCACGTTCCGTTCCGTGGATCGAGTCAGTCGGTTCCGGCGCTGGTTGGGGGGCAAGTGGACTTCTTGTTTGCCGCTTTGCCGTCCATGTTGGGGTTCGTAAAAAGTGGTCAGGTCATTGTGTTGGCCAGCAACGCACCCAAGCGTTCAGCTTCTGCTTCCGATACCCCTTCGATTGCAGAAACCATCCCGGGGTTTGACTTTTCAGTCTCCGTTGGCGTGCTGGCACGAACGGGGACTCCACCTGAGATCTCCAAAAAGGTGGCTGATGAGATTGCACAAGTTGTGAAACTGCCTGATGTCATCGAGAAGTTCCAGATCGCCGGTATCGAACCCGTAGGGGCTGGTGGCGATGTCTACCGGAAAGTCATCGAGCAAGAAAATCAAGCAATGGCGAAAGCAGGAAAGCACGCAGAGCTCAAAGCTGAATGATGCCTGTCGATGGTGTTGCTTTGTCCCTCCTTGTACTTTGGTTCGCATGCTTTGGAGCCATCGTGCTGGGGGGGCTGGTCAAGGGAACTCTGGGAGTGGGGCTGCCGCTTGTGGTGCTTCCCTTGCTGTCGCTTCTTCTACCTGCACCAAGGGCGATGGGACTGCTCGTCATGCCGGTCCTGCTTTCGAATCTGTGGCAGGCCATTGAAGGCAAGAGGCTGAATGAGGGATTGCGGCGTTTTGGTGGCTTGTTGGTCTGCCAGTTCGTCGCGACGCTTGCAGCTATCCATTTAACAAGGAACTTGTCTGTGCAGGGCTTCAATGTTCTGCTAGCAATCGTCGTGATGGTCGCCGTAGGAATGATGGCCGTTGGAGCAACTTTTCGGGTGAACCCTAGCCAGGAGCGGTGGATGGGGCCTCTGGTTGGCGGGGTCGCAGGCGTAATGGCTGGCGTCTCGACCTTGACGGGCCCCATACTCATTGCCTACCTCTTGGCACTCAAGCTGCACAAAGACGAGTTCATCAGGTCCATCAGCATCATCTATCTTCTAGGTTCTGTACCCATGTACGGGACCATGATGTGGTACGGACGCTTTGGTTGGACTGAGGTCGCTCTGTCCTGCCTCGCCCTGATTCCCATGTTCGTCGGCCTTCGAATGGGAAGATTGCTTCGTCATCGGCTCAGTGAAACCGTGTTTCGACGTCTGCTGCTGGGGCTGCTGACCGCGCTCTCCGTGTTGCTCATCACCAAGTAACCACATCTGACCACATGGAGCAGGGGAGAACTGTTTCCTTTTTATGAGTAACGTGACCAATGAATTCAGCAATCAGTTGGGATGATGGCTACCTTCTTGGGTTCACACCCATGGATTTGGTACACCGGGAGTTCGTCGACTGTGTGGCGGCGCTTCAACGGGCAGAAGAAGCCGACCTGGAGGGCGTACTCAACACGCTTGCCCGGCACTGTGAAGAGCATTTCGAGATGGAAAACCGCTGGATGTGCGAAACCGACTTTCCTGCCAGCGAGTGTCACATCAACGAACACGCCGCCGTGTTGAAAAGCATCCATGAGGTCGGGCAACAACTGGCCAGCGGCAACGTGGCTGTGTGCCGCCGACTGGGTAGCGAGCTGGCCACCTGGTTTCCTGGTCATGCGGACTACCTCGACTCAGCCTTGGCGCACTGGATGTGCAAACGGACACTGGGCGGGAAGCCTGTGGTTCTGCGTCGTAACATCAGAAGCCATGAGTCTGCTCCTGAGTAAACCCAAAGCATATCTAATACCTTTTCACATGAAGACTTTTGAAGAGCAAGTTCACGCGGATGTCCAACGCACACTGGAAGAGGATGTGGGCACGGGAGACTTGACGGCGGCGCTCATCCCAGCGGATCGCAAGGCCGTTGCCACCATCATCTGCAGGGAATCCGCCGTCATCTGTGGTCGTCCCTGGGTCAACGAGGTGCTTCGTCAAACCGCTCCTACTGCCCAGATTCAATGGCTTCTCAATGACGGTGAACGGTGTGAACCTGGTCAAAAAGTCGTTGATATCCAAGGCGTGGCTCGAGAGTTGCTGACCGCTGAGCGAACATGTTTGAACTGGCTGCAAACACTCAGTGCCGTTGCGACCAAGACGGCTCAGTATGTCAAAGCGGTGGAGGGTACTGCCGCTAGCATTCTGGACACCAGAAAAACGATACCTGGATTGCGGACTGCACAAAAATATGCCGTGCGATGCGGAGGCGGAGTGAACCACCGCATAGGGCTTTTCGATGCGATCTTGATCAAAGAGAATCACATCGCTGCGGCTGGAGGACTGACTGCTGCGTTCAATGCTGCGCTCAAGGTCGAGTCTCTTGTCTCGTTCATTCAAGTAGAAGTCGAAACCCTTCGGCAACTCGAGGAGGCCCTCGACGCTGGCGTAAAGATGGTATTGCTGGACAACATGTCTCTTGAAGACATCAGAGCCTCTGTGAAGTTGGCCAAAGGGCGATGCAGTCTAGAGATATCTGGCGGGGTCACCTTTGAAAACCTTCGGACGTATGCCGAAACGGGTGTGGACCGAATCTCTGTCGGAGCGCTGATCAAGGATGTCAAGGCCGTGGATTTTTCCATGCGTTTCCAAGACAAACCCGTTGAGCAATAGTGAGCTCAGGTTTTCGAAAATCGGGGGTTGTCCTGGGATAACGTTGAAGTCCGCTTAAAAGCCTGACCGTCCAAGTACTAGGGGGACAGTTCATTCCCGGAGCGGTTCATTGTCGGCCGCGACTGAGTGATTGCTCTGACCGAAGTACTGACGTCAAGCATCAAGTACAAGGCAGCCCGAGCGGCAGGAAGAGACGCAGATCATCATGGATTTGTTGGCCGCGCGCTCCTGCTTGGACAGCAGTTGGTCGCGGTGATCGATATCGCCCGAGATGACCTTGGTCTCGCAGGCGCCACACACGCCCTCGCGGCAGCTGTGGTCGGGGCTGAGGCCCGCCTCAATGAGTGCGTCGAGCAGGGTCACACCGGGCGGCACCTGGACCGTTCGGCCGCTTCTGCGCAGTTCCACGGTGTAGCCGCTGGCGGGAATCGCGGGTGCGGTCGTCGGGGTGGCGGCAAAGCGTTCCAGGTGTACGTTCTGCTGGCCCAAGCGCTCGCAGGCGCGTTCATAGGCATCGAGCATGGGGCCGGGGCCGCAGCAATAGAAGTGGGTGCCCGGCGGATGGTCGGCGAGCAGGCGTTCGAGGTCAGGTGGGCCACCTTGCTCGTCGTCGAAATGACATCTCAGAGAAAGTCGGAAGTCGTGAGTCTCAACCAGCGCTTCGATCTCGGCCAGGAAGGCCGCCTCAGAGCGGCTTCGCGCGCAATAGACGAGCTGCGCCTCGCGCCCGAGCGCTGCGAGGCGCCGCAGCATGGCGTAGACCGGTGTGATGCCAATGCCCCCGGCCAGCAGCACGCTGCGTGGCGCGGCCTCGTCCAGCCGGAAGTGGTTGCGCGGCGCACCGATAGCGATGGTCTGGCCCACGCGAAGCTGCTCGTGTACGAAGCGTGAGCCGCCTCGGCTGTGGCGGTCGTTGAGCACCGCCACAGCATAGCGATGGGTCTCGCCCGGATTGACCAGGGAGTAGCTGCGCACCAGGCCGTTGCCCAAGTGCAGGTCGATGTGCGCGCCGGCCTCGACGGCGGGGAACGCGGCGGCAGGCGGCACCGGGCGCAGTTCGACACCGACGATACCCGGGGCTTCGTGGCGCATCTGGAAGATGAGCGCCTGCAGAGTTTTTGTGACCATGGCTTACATGATGTGCAGGCCGCCATCGACCATCAGCGTGGTGCCGGTGATGAATGAGGCCTCGCCGGATGCGAGCCAGAGGATGGGCCAGGCGATCTCGGCGGGGTCGGCCCAGCGGCCAACCAGCGAGGTGTCCTTGCGTTCGTTCTTGAGCTGTTCGACGCTCTTGCCAGCATGGTTCGCGCGGCCGAGGTGGAAGTCGGTCAGCGTCGAGCCCGGGCAGACGGCATTGGCGCGGACACCGTGCGGTGCCTCCTCGAAGGCCAGCGTGCGCGTATAGGCCAACTGCGCAGCCTTCGTTGCATCGTACAGCGCCATGCCCTTGCGGCCGGTGACCGCGTAGCATGAGGACACGTTGACGATGCTGCCGACACCCGAGCGCCTCAGCGCCGGCAGCGCCGCGCGGCAGTAGTTGGACATGCCCACCAGGTTGACGCCGACCATGGCCTGCCATTCGTCGGGCGTGGCATCGGCGGCGGCGCTGTAGTTGCGCATGGCCGCGTTATTGACCAAGATGTCCAGTCCGCCCCAAAGCGTGGCGCATTGCGTTACCGCCGCGTGCGCGGCCGCCTCGTCGGCCACGTCGGCCGCGACGCAAGCCAGCCGCGCGCCAGGCTGTGCCTGCTCGATCGCGGCGCGCGTGCGCTCAAGGGCCTGCGCATTCGCGTCCACCATCAGCACGGCCGCGCCTTCGCGGCTGAAGATCGAGGCGGCGGCTGCACCGATGCCGGCACCAGCGCCAGTGATCAGCGCGGTGCGCCCCGCCAGTCGGGAAGTGCTCATCTCAGTTCACTCCACCTTGGCGCCAGTGCTCTTGATGACCTTGCCCCAGCGCGTGATCTCGGTGCCGATCCAGTCGCTGAACTCGCGGGGTGTGGTGGCAACAACTTCAAACTCCATCTCGTGCAGCCGCTTCTGAATCTCAGGCGACTTCAGGATGCGGACGATCTCCGCGTGGTAACGACCAATGATCTCTGGTGGCGTGGCCGGCGGCGCGAGGAAGCCGATCCATGAAGTGGCTTCGAAGTCTTTGAGACCCGATTCCGAAAGCGTGGGAATGTCGGGCGTGCTCGGAAAGCGCTGTCGACCGGTCGAGGCCAGCAGCTTGAGACGCCCCTCCTTGACGAACCCCTGCACGTTGCCCGGCACGAAAAAGCCTGCCTGCACATTGCCCGCGATCAGATCCGCAAGCGCAGGCCCGGCCCCTCGATAAGGGATATGCGTCATCCGAAAATCGGCCGCCGACTTCATCATCTCCATGGTCAGGTGCGAGGCGCTGCCCATGGCCACGGAGCCGTAGGAGTACCGAGCGGGATTGGCTTTGACCTTGGCGATGAAATCCTGCACGCTGGTGAACCCGGCCGATGGGGTGGCCACCAGGTACTGCGGTGCCTTGACCGCCAGCGTGATGGGTGCCAGGTCCTTGGTCGGGTCATAGGGCATCTTGTCGAACAGCGTGACGTTGATGGCCAGTGGCCCGTTGTAGCCCACCAGCAGGGTGTGGCCGTCGGGCGCGGCACGCGAGACATCCAGCGCACCGATGTTGCCGCCCGCACCGGGTTTGTTCTCCACGACGAAGGGCTGACCAAATGCCTTGTGCAGCTCGGGCGCGACCAGGCGGGCCAACACGTCGTTGGTGCTGCCGACGATGGGTACGACGATGCGCACCGGTTTGCTGGGGCGCCAGTCGGGCGTGCCCTGCGCCCAAGCGGAAGGAATCGTTGCGGCGACCAATGCGGTGGTGAGGAGCCTGCGGGTGAATGTCATGGGTTGTCTCCGTGTTGTCATGGGAATGAAAGATCGTGCCGTCAAAGGCTGAAGACCGGCTTGCTCATGGCTGCGGCCAGGTTCTCGCGTGCCCATTCGACGGGGTCCTGGTCCCGGGGCAGGAGCACGCCAGCCGGTCGCACGTGCTGTTCGCCTGCGTCCAGCGCCGGCGGCGTCTGGCCTTCTTCGAGGCCCAGCGCGGCCTCGTGCAGCATGCGCCGCGCCATCACGATGGCCTTGTCGGTGGGCAGCAGCATTTCCGCTTCGTGGTCCTGGATCGGGCCCATGCTCTCCTGCAACGAGTAGTCCTGGGCCGCGAAACCGAAGATTCCGCTGTAGGAGCGCTTGTCTTTCTGGGCCTGGCGGTTCATGCCGTAATCGTTGTCGCGGTTGTACTTAGGAATGAAGCTGTCAGGAGCTTCGTATTCCACATGGATGCCCTTGCCGGCCTCCATGGCGGAGCGCTCCTCAGTCGTGAGCGGGCGATCGGGCTGCCAGTTGATGCTCCAGGCCCAGCAGTTGTGGTCGTCGATTGGCACCCACACGTGTCCACCCAGCGCGTGTTTGCCGAAGGGCGCGATCAGGGTGAACCAGGGGAACAGCCACTGCGTGATGCGCCAGTAATAGGAGTCGGGTTCGCCCAGGCGGCGGCCGAACAGGCTCAGCCCGAAGGGTTGCTTCTCGATCTCGAAGCTCACGTTGCCGTCGGCCTTGATGTAGTCCAACGCCTTGACGCCCTGGTGCATGGGGTCGCCGTCAACCTCGAAGCTGTGCACGTAGGATACGTGCGCGGTGTCGATGCCGCCTTCCATGGCCTGCAGATAGTTCGAGTACTGCACCCGTTTGGAGACGAACACGTGCTCGGCCGGCAACGTGCACCACTCAAGCTCAGGCGCTGCAGGCTGCTGGTCGGCCGGGCCCATGTAGGTCCAGACGATGCCGCCGCGCTCAATGCAGGGGTAGCCCTTGATGTGCATCCGGGCGCAAGCCTGGGGCGATGACGGCACATCCACGCACTTACCCATGCCATCGAACTTGACGCCGTGATAGGCGCAGCGAATGCCGTTTTCCTCATTGCGGCCGAAGTACAGCGACACGCCGCGGTGGGAGCAGAACTCGCTGATCAGGCAGGCTTGGCCGTCGGAGTTGCGGAACGCGAGCAGCTTCTCACCCAGCAGCTGCACGCGCACCTGCGGGCTGTCCGGCTCGGCGATCTCGCTCGACATCAGTGCCGGTACCCAGTAACGGCGCAGCAACTTACCCATGCGCGTGCCGGGACCGACGCGGGTGAGCGTTTCAGACATTTCCTTGTTCATGTGGGCTCCAGAGGTTGTACGTTGTATGAGACGGATGTCCATTATTTGGATGGGCTTGATTTAAGTCAAACAGAATGAACATGTTGTCCATCTGATGGACATATTTTGTACAATCAACCATCACAGACACGGAGCAACGTGGGGACGACCATGAGCGATGACAGCGCGGACCGCGGGCCGGTGGTGGAGAAGCCGGGGGAAGGGGTGCGCGCGGTGGACCGCGCGCTGGACATCCTGTTGGCTTTCAGGGCGGGCGACCGGCAGTTGAGCGCGAGCGAGTTGCTGCGGCGCATCGATCTGAGCCGGCCCACGCTCTACCGGTTGCTGCGCACGCTGGAGCTGCGCGGCTTCATCGTGGCCTCGGGCGAGCCGCAGCGCTTCCAGCTCGGTCCCTCGGTGGCGCACTTGGCCCACGTCTGGACCTCCGGCCTGGACCTGGCGGAACTGTCGCAGCCCATGATGCGGCGTTTGTGGGAGCAGACCGGCGAGACTGTCGCGCTGCTGGTGCACCACGGCCGGGAGCGGGTCTGTGTGGCCGAGATGCCCAGCCCGCAGCCGCTGAGTTTCAAGCGCGGCGTGGGCCACAGCGAGAGCGTGATCCAGGGCGCGAGCGGGCGAGCGATTCTGGCTTTCGTGAAGGACGCGGCGAGCTACCTCGATGGCAAGGTGCCGCCCAATCAGCAGCCAGCCTACCTCGAAGGGCTGGCCCGCATCCGCGAGGCGGGCTATGCCATCAGCCGCGACGAACTCATCAAGGGCGCCGTGGCCATGGCGGTGCCGTTCCGCGCCGCAGGCGGCAAAGTCATGGGGTCGCTCGTCGTCTACGGACCCAGCGCCCGTCTGGACGACGCGCGGGTGCAGCAGATTGTGGCGCTGCTGCTGGACGCCTCGCGCGAGCTTTCAGCGAAAGCCGGCGCGACAACCGATTGAACTCTGCCAATTGGCGCAAGGGTTCACGCTGAGCGCTCAAGCTTGTCGAGGCGCACCGATGGATCTGCGATCACATCTGGAGACGGACAAGTCCCCTGCTTGAGCCAGCGCTTGGCGACCTTGATGTCCCGCGGCGCATTGACCGAGATCACGCTGTGCAATCGCTCGCCCGAGAACTGGAACACGGAGAACTGGCCCGACTCCACTGATCCGCGCTGAATGCCTTCCACATCGTTCAGCGGTATCCCCAGCACCTGTATGTTCAGGTTGTACTGATCGGACCAGAACCAGGGTATCTCGTCATAGGCCACGTCTTCTCCGGCCAGTGCCTTGCCTACGGCGATCGCCTGATTCTGGGCGTTGGCCCACGATTCGAGGCGCAAGCGGCCGCCTGCCCAGGTGCTGGGCTGGTTGGCCACATCGCCCACCGCATAGATGTCGGGGTCGGACGTTCTTCCTGCCTGGTCGACGACAATGCCGTCCCGGACCTCCAGCCCGCAGGTCTCGGCCAGGCCGGTATCGAGCAGCAGCCCGATCCCGACCACGACCGCGTCGAACTCCTGCGCCCCGCCGGGCAGTTGCACGGCCAGAGTGCGCTGACGCCCGGCAGTGATCGACGAGACCGTTGTCGACAAGCGGACCTCGACACCCTCTTGCTGGTGCTTCTCAAGCAAAAGCTCTGAAAACCGGGGCGGCAGCGACCGCGCACACAGGCGGGAGCCCGCCTCCAGCAGCATGACATCGACCTGCTTCGCCCTCGCCGTCGCCGCGACCTCCAGCCCGATCCATCCACCCCCAATGACCAGCAAGCGTTTGCCAGGCACCAACTGCCTGGCGATGGCCATGGAGTCCTCGATCGTTCGCAAGGCATGGACATGGGGCAGGTCCGCGCCAGGACACGACAACGGCCGGGGACGCCCGCCGGTGGCCAGCACGAGCTTGTCGTAGGGAACCACCGAGCCATCCGCGCACCGGACCTGGTGGCGGGAGCGATCGATGTCGACCACCTCGACACCCGGCCGGAAATCCACACGCAAGGCATCGCACTGTTGCGGGTCAAGCAGCACCGGCGGATGTGCCTCCGTCCCGCTGAGCACCCCCTTGGACAGGGGGGGCCGCTCGTACGGCGCGTGCAACTCCCGGCCCAGCAGCGTGATCCCCCCCTCGTGCCCCCCCTGCCGCAGCGACCGGGCGACCCAAGCGCCGGCCTGGCCGGCTCCTACGATGACAACATCCATCTCTGTTTCCCGATCAGGTGCTCAGCGGACGGGCCGCAGGTAGATGACCCCCTGCTCGACCTTGACCGGGTAGCAATGCAGCGGCTCGGTGCAAGGGGCGTCCACCGCGCGGCCGGTTCTGATATCAAAGGTGCCTTCGTGCAAGGGGCACTCGATGAGACAGGAGTTGACCACCATGCCCAGCGACAGATCCGCCTCGCCATGTGTGCACGTACCGTCCGTCGCATAGATTTCTCCACCGAGCTTGTACAGGCACACCCGCTTGCCGTCGACTTCCACCGAATGCGTGTCGTCCTCGTCGACATCGGCAACGCTGCCTACATTGATCCATTCATCGTGCATGCTGTCTCCACACAGTTGTTCCCATGGCGGCTGCCTCAGTCTTGCGACGTCATCGCGTCGATATAGTGGTTTTCCATGTGGTACAGCGCTTCCTCCAGCGGCGACATCGGGCCGGGCTTGAAGAACTTCGAGCCCGCGGTGTTCTGCATGCCCTCCACCATCACCGCGTCCTCGGCGATGATCTGACGCACGAAGCCGACGTACTTGTCCATCTCTTCGTCGTAGTTCGGGATCGAGAAAGCGGCTTGCGGAAACAGCAGGTAGCAGATGACCCGGGTTTCCGTGGGCGAGATGGGCCAGATGTGCCACATGCGAACGCTGTCGGCACGCATCGACAGGTTCAGGTTGGGATAGATACCCGCCTTGCAGGCGATGCCGCTGGGCTTGTCCTGTGCCCAGGGCAGCGTCGGGAAGACCTGGTCGCCGGACTTCGAGTGTGGGCGCGCTTCGTACTGGGTATGCCAGCCGCCATTGGCCAGCAGGTTGAAGCGGACCTGCTCGCCCTTGACGAAGCCGCCGAACGTCCCCTTGTGGATGACGCCCACGTGGTAGATGTCGATCAGGTTCTCGACCAGGAACTTCCAGTTGCACTTGACGTCGATCTCGACCTTCTGCGCCAGCTTGCACTGGTCGGTCTGGAACCACCACAGCGGCTCCTCGAAGGGCGCGATGTAGTCCTCGAAGGACATCGGTTCGTCGCTGAAGTTCACGAAGATCCAGCCGCGCCAGATCTTGACGTGCAGTTGCCGCAGGCTGCAGTTCTTCAGATCGACCTCCGAAGCCTTCATGCCGGGCGCGACCACCAGCTTGCCGCTCACGTCGTACAGCCACGCATGGTAGGGGCAGCTGAACTCCTTGGCGTTGCCGCTGCCCACCGCGACCTCGACCCCTCGGTGCAGGCATTGGTTCATGTAGGCGACGATCTGATCGGGCGCAGGGCGCGACACCACGATCGACTCCTTCATCACCTGGAAGGTGTAGTAGTCGCCGACGTTGGGGATCTCCTCGACACGCCCCACGGAGAGCCAGTACTTCATGAAGATCTGCTGCTTCTCCATGTCGTAGATTTCCGGCGAGCTGTACACCTCGCCCGGCAGGTGCCGTGCGCTGAGCAGCTTCTTGCGGGTTTCCTTGAACTTGGGACGAAGGTCCAGGAGTTGTTGCTCGGCGACTTGCATGGTGGTTGTCCTTTCAAAAGGGTGTTGACGGAGTGCCGCGGATGTTAGGCAATACATTGATCAATGTATAGATCGATGTGAGAATCGACGTATTTCACCGGGAGAACCCTATGCCGCCGAAAGAAAATACAAAGACGCGACGCCAGAAGCGCCAGATCAACGACGTTGAGTACGTCAGCAGCGCCGAAGCAACGTCGACCCTGGGTGTGCGCCGGGAAACGCTGTACACCTACGTCAGCCGAGGGCTCATCAAGACGGTGCAGCGCCCGGGCGTGAAGGCCAAGCTCTACCGCAAGGCCGATGTCGAGAAACTCAGAAGCCGGGCCGCCGCCCGCTCGGGCGGACCGCAGGTCTCGCACTCCCTGCGCTACGGGGAACCCATCGCACAGACGTGGATCAGCGAGATCACGGCCCAGGGGCCACGCTACCGCGGCGTACTTGCGCGCGACCTGGTGCGCGACGGACGATCATTCGAATTCGCGAGCGAACTCATCTGGACGGGGCTTGCGCGCACCCGGGACGTTGCATGGCCAGCCCTGCAGGAAACCCGGCCACTGGAGCACCTGATCAAGCTCGCCTCGCACCCGGCCGACAGGGTCACGCCGCTCAAGCTGCTGACGCTGCTGGCGACCTCGCTGTCGGCATTCGAGCAGGCCGAAGATGACATACAGGCGACCGGTCTTGCGACGTACCGGCGACTGCTGCAGACCCTGGCCGGCACGGCCGGCGTCTTCGGGCCGGACGCGCGGTTTTCCGCTCCCCGCGAGGGCGAGTTCGTGGCGCAGTGCATCGCCCGCGGGCTCGGCCTGGGAGACCGTGTGGATGCCGTGCAGGCCATCGATGCCGCGCTGGTGATGTCCGCAGAGCACGAACTGTCGGCGCCATCGTTCGCGGCACGGATATGCGCCTCCACGGGCGCCGACCTGCACGCCTGCGTCGCCACCGCGATGCTGACCCAGTCCGGAGCGATGCAGGTGGGCGGCGCCGTGGAAGTGGAGGCCCTGATCGACGCGCTGCCTTCGCGACTGGAGTCCGAAGACGCTCTGTCGCTGGCGGCGGCCATGGGCTTCATGAGCAACGAACTGCCCTGCTTCAACCATCCCCTGTATGAAGGAGAGGACCCCCGCTCGGTGGTGCTGCTCGACATGATGGAACGCCTGACGTCGCACGGCCCTGACACGCCGAAGATACGGGCGCTGGTGGTTGGCGCCCGCCAGGCGGGACAGCATCCGAATGTGTTTGCCTCCCTCGTGATGCTTTGCAAGGCGATGGGGCTGCCCAACGGAACGGGCGCGATGCTGCACACCCTCGCACGCACCACGGGCTGGATCGCCCACGCACTGGAGCAACGCCTGACCGGCGCCATGCTGCGGCCTCGGGCCAGATACATGGGGCAGCAGGGATCCAGTTGAGAAGACCCGTCAACCTTCGCCGTGACTATTCGAACACGAGCTTGGCCAGCATCGACCGCAGCCACTGGTTGGCCGGATTCTTGTGCGCGCGACTGTGCCAGAACTGGCGCACATCCGCGGCGGGGATCTTCAAGGGTACAGGAAGAATCTGAACGCCCCGGGCGTTGCGCGCCGCGTTGCGGGGAACGGTGACCACCAGGTTGGACCGCTCGACGACATCTGCCGCGACGTGGTAGTGGGTCACGCGCAGGACGACTTTGCGCTTCGCACGCATCTTCGCAAGCGTGCGCTCGACCAAGGCGTCTGCGTTTCCAGTGGCAACCGAAACGTGCTGCGCTTCCAGGAACTGCTTAAGAGTCAACTCGCCACTGATCGACGGGTGCTTTCTTCGCACCAGGCAGCAGTAGGGGTCGCCAAAGAGGCGCTGTTGGTAAAACCCGGTCTTCAGAAACGCGAGGTTTCCGATGGCGAGATCCGCTTCTCCACTCTGAAGCATCTGCGAATAGAGCTCATTGGGGCGCCGTAGCGCTTCGATGCGCACGTGAGGTGCCTCCCTGAGCACTGCGGGTACCAGTTGGGGCAGAACGATGGCTTCACCTGCATCTGACATGAGGATCTTGAACGTCCGTTCGGACTCTCGCGGATCGAAGCCGTGAGGGTGTTCCAAGGACGCCTGGAGGATCGACAGCGCGTGCCTAACCGGATCGATGAGTTCCTCGGCCAGCGCAGTGGGCTCCATGCCTCGCGATGTCCGGATGAACAGCACATCGGAGCAGGCCTTGCGCAGCCGAAGCAACGCATTGCTCATCGCGGGTTGCGACAGACCCGCAGCGACAGCCGCCTTGGAAACATTGCGCTCCGCATAGACAGCGGCGAAGACCCTCAGCAGGTTCAAGTCGAACGTCTTGATATTCATATCCTGAATTCTATTTCTCTCCAATATCGATTGGACGTGGTTGCCTTTCTCGAAGATCATTTTTCGAACGGATCAAAAACACATCAAGGAAACGAACTTATGGAGACAATGATCAAGACGCCTGTGCTGATCGTGGGTGGAGGCCCGGTGGGCCTTTCGATGGCCATCGAGCTGGGCTGGAGGGGTATCGAATCGATGCTTGTGGACGAGGGTGACGGGACGATCGAGCACCCGCGCACCGGCCTCATCGCGATGCGGACGATGGAGTTGTTCCGGCGCTGGGGTCTGGCCCAGCGCGTGCGCGAGTGCGGTTTCCCGGAGGACTATGAGCTTTCCATGGTCTTCTGCACCTCGCTCAACGGCTTGCTGCTCGACCAGGAAAAGTACCCGAGCATGCGCGATGCGCCGACACCGCCCGAGACGCCCGAAAAGAAGCAGCGCTGCCCTCAGTTGTGGCTACAGCCCATCCTTACCGATGCTGCACGAGCGGAACCGAAAACCAGGCTGCTCTTCAGGCACCGCTTCGAATCGTTGCAGCAGGACGACCAAGGCGTCACGGCGGTGGTCACCGATCTGAACACGGGCGAGCCGGTCACGATCCGCGCCGACTACCTGCTCGGTTGCGATGGTGCCACCAGCAGTGTTCGGGAGCAGGTCGGCATCAAGATGGAAGGCAAGCTGCTCAGCTACTCCGTCAACATCCTGCTCCACGCGCCAGGCTTGGTGAACCAACACAAAATGGGGCCTGCCGAGCGTTATCTCTTCGTTGGCCCGGAGGGGACCTGGGGCAACCTGACGGTCGTCGACGGGAATGAGATCTGGCGCCTGACCGTGCTGGGTACCGAAGAGAAGATGGACCTCAAGAATTTCGACGCGGCGGCCTGGGTCCGCCGAGCGATCGGTCGCGACGATGTCGCGTTTCATGTGGACTCCACCATCCCCTGGCGACGCAGCGAGATGCTCGCCGATCGCTACCACCAGGGGCGCGTTGTCCTCGTCGGCGACTCGGCGCACACGATGTCGCCAACGGGCGGCATGGGCATGAACACGGGTACGCAGGAGGTGCTGGACATTGGCTGGAAGCTCGAAGGACTTGTCAAGGGCTGGGGCGGTCCTGCCCTGCTGCGCAGCTACGATGCCGAGCGCCGACCGGTCGCGCGACGCAACATCGGTTTCTCCACCCAGAACTTCAGGGCATGGCAAGACACCCCCAGCCCGGCAGCGGTCTGCGACCTGACGCCCGAAGGAGAGCAAGTGCGCCAGGACCTTGGCCGACGCCTGCGCGAATCGACCCGGGTGGAGTGGGAGTCGCTGGGTCTGCAACTCGGCCACCGCTACGACGACTCTCCCATTTGCATACCGGACGGCACGACGCCGACCCCGGATGAATACTCGACCTACATCCCCACGACGCGGCCTGGTTCGCGCGCGCCGCACGTATGGCTCAGCGATGGCCGCTCGACGCTTGATCTGTTCGGCCAAGGGTTCGTGCTCGTGTGCACCGACCCGAGGCTTCAGCACGAGGCGGACACGTTGGCCGAGGCGTTTGCCGCAAAAGGCGTCCCATTCCGGATCGAATCCATCGAGCAAGCTGATGTGGCGGCCGCATATGAGCGCCCCCTCGTACTGGTCCGACCGGATGGCCATGTCGCTTGGCGCGGCGCCCAGGTGACTTCTCCGGACCAATTGGTAGATACCGTGCGCGGCGCCGGATAGTTCGAATCGCTTTCCCCTTCCCATCGATAACACAAGGAGACATCCTCATGAACATGCTCAAACCTCTTGCCCTTGGCCGCGCCACCAAAGCGCTTGTGCTTGCGCTTCTCGGGCTGAACGCTGCGCTGCCGGCCCATGCCGACGAGTACCCCAGCAAGACCGTCACGATCGTGGTTCCCTTCACCGCCGGCGGAAGCAACGACGTTCTTGCCCGCACGGTAGGACAAAAGCTCAGCGAGTACTGGAAGCAACCGGTGATCGTCGAAAACCGTCCCGGGGCTGGCGGCAATCTTGGAACAAAGCTGGCCGCGAAGGCGGCACCTGACGGCTATACCTTGCTGGTGGTTGCCAACAACTTCGTCACCAACCCTTTCCTTTATCCAGATGGGCGCGCTGGCTATGACCCGGTCAAGGAATTCGTTCCCATCACCCAGTTAGGGCGCGTTCCTTTTGTCCTCGTCGTCAACCCCAATGTCGCTGCGAAGTCGACCCAGGAGCTGGTGGCGCTGGCCAAAGCCCAGCCAGGTAAGCTGTCTTATGGTTCCGCTGGTGTCGGCACGCCACACCATTTGACTGGGGAACTCTTCAAGAGCATGGCTGGTATCGATATGGTGCACGTTCCATACCGTGGTGCGCAGCCCGTGGTCGCGGATCTGCTCGGTGGCCAGATCCAGGTGCTTTTTGGCGTCGCCAACTCGGTGCTGCCCCACATCAAGACCGGCGCCCTGCGCCCGCTGGCGGTGGGTGGCGAGCAGCCTCTGTCCTACCTGCCGAACGTTCCGACCGTGGCCAGCGCCGGCTTCAAAGACTTCCGCAGCGAGGTCTGGATTGGCCTCGTCGCCCCCACAGGTGTACCAGCCAACATCGCTGCCAAGATCGAAGAATCTGTCGGCCGGGCTTTGCGCGACCCTGCCGTAAAGGCCTCTCTGGAAGCGCAAGGGCTGGAGCCGACTCCGTCGACCCCGGCTGCCCTCAAGGCACTCATGCACGAAGACACGGTGCGTTGGTCCAAGGTCATCAAAGAAACCGGCGCGCGTGCCGAATGAATTGAAACGCTTCGTTCCCTCCTCATGCCATCACGAATCACCGAGTGACGAAATCATGCCGGACATTCCCATCACCTACCAAACGGGTATGTGCAACGAGTTTGCCTCTGAAGCGCTCCTCGGGGCGCTCCCTCAAGGGCGCAACTCACCACAACGCGCACCCTATGGGCTCTATGCCGAGCAGATTTCTGGCACGGCGTTCACCGCGCCCCGGCATGCCAACCGCCGCGCCTGGCTGTACCGCATTCGACCATCCACCATGCACCAGCCTTTTGTGCTTTTGGATTCAGGTCGATGGATCAGCCGGGCCGACGATGCGCCGGTGACGCCGAACCAGTTGCGCTGGGATCCGCTCCCTTTGCCTGGGCAGCCCACCGACTTCATCGATGGCATGACCACCATGGCGGTGAATGCGGCCTGTGCCATTCACGTGTACACCGCCAACCGGTCGATGGAAGATCGCTTCCTGTACGACGCCGACGCGGAGTTGCTCATCGTCCCCCAGGAGGGTCGCCTTGAGCTGGCAACGGAAATGGGGCGCCTGCTCCTGGAACCCCAGGAGATCGCCGTGATTCCCCGAGGCGTGCGCTTTCAGGTTCGGCTACCAGACGCCCGCGCGCGCGGCTACGTGTGCGAGAACTTCGGCGCCGCCCTGAAGCTGCCGGACCTCGGCGTCATCGGTTCCAATGGTTTGGCGAACCCGCGCGACTTCTCTACCCCCGTCGCGGCCTACGAGGACCGGGAAGGCGATTTCGAACTGGTCGCCCGCTTCCAGGGCAATCTCTGGAGCGCGCGCATCGGGTACAGCCCTTTGGACGTGGTTGCCTGGCATGGCAACCACGCCCCCTACAAGTACGACCTGCGGCGTTTCAACACCATCGGTTCAATCAGCTACGACCATCCAGATCCTTCGATCTTTCTCGTGCTGCAATCCGTCAGCAACACCCCGGGTGTCGACACCATCGATTTCGTGATCTTTCCGCCTCGCATACTCGTAGCGCAGGACACCTTCAGGCCACCCTGGTACCACCGCAATGTCGCCAGCGAATTCATGGGGCTCATTCACGGCGCCTACGACGCCAAGGCGGAAGGTTTCGTGCCGGGTGGTTCGTCCCTGCACAACTGCATGAGCGCGCACGGCCCTGACGCAGACACGTTTGCCAAAGCCAGCGCTGCAGACACAGCGCGAGCGGACTATCTGACCGAGACCATGGCCTTCATGTTCGAGTCAAACGAAGTACTCAGGCCAACGAGGTTTGCCATGGAGTCCGCTCAGCTGCAACACGATTACTACCGCTGCTGGCAAGACCTCAAGAAGCACTTCAACCCGACACAAGCATGACGCCCTTGAACGAAACCCACTCGATTGACCTGCGCAGTTGGGTGGCCTCGGCGAACGACGGCGCGACGGACTTTCCCCTTCAGAACCTGCCTTTCGGTATCTTTCGGCGACGCGGATCCAACGAGTCGTTTCGAGGAGGCGTTGCGATCGGAGACCAGATCCTCGACTTGGCTTCGGCGGTTCATCGAGGTGTCTTCAACGGTCTGGCTCAGGGCGCAGCGGTCTCGGCATCGCGCGAACGGCTCAACGATTTCATGGCCATGGGCACATCCGCTTGGTCCGCGCTGCGACTGGCGCTGTCGCGCGCGCTGCGTGAAGGCGCGAACGAGCGCCATGCGCTGGAAGCATGCCTGGTTGCGCAATCGGCGGCGGAGCATGCACTGCCCGCGACCATCGGCGACTACACCGACTTCTACATCGGCATCCACCATGCCACGGCCGTTGGTCGGCTTTTCAGACCAGATACCCCACTGCTTCCGAACTACAAGTGGGTGCCCATCGGATACCACGGTCGCAGTTCTTCGGTGGTTGTCAGCGGTGAGCCCATCTACCGCCCACACGGCCAGAGCAAGGGCACCGCCGACACGCCAGACTTTGGGCCCAGCAAGCGCCTGGACTACGAACTGGAACTCGGCTTCTTTGTAGGCCCGGGCAATCGGCGAGGTGCGCACATCCCCATCGAAGATGCCGAAAGCCACCTGTTTGGCGTGGCGCTTTTCAACGACTGGTCTGCTCGGGATATCCAGCCCTGGGAATACCAGCCTCTGGGTCCGTTTCTGTCCAAGAACTTCGCCAGCACCTTGTCTCCCTGGATCGTGACGTTTGAGGCATTGGCACCGTTTCGGGCCTACTGCCGGCGAGCACAGGGTGATCCCGAGCCGCTGCCCTACCTGCGGTCTGACGAGAACATGGCCCGCGGCTCGCTCGACGTCCAACTCGAGGTCTTGCTCCAAACAGAGAAAATGAAGCATGTGGGCAGCCAGCCTGTGTGCCTGTCACGCTCAAGCTTCGTGGAAGCCGCCTACTGGACACCCTCCCAGCTGCTGACACACCATGCGGCCGGGGGCTGCAATCTCAACGCAGGAGATCTGCTCGGCTCCGGCACACTGTCCGGACCACATCCCTCGCAGGCTGGCTCACTGATCGAGAAAACCATCGGAGGGCGCGAAGCCATCACGCTGCCTTCGGGAGAGAGTCGAATCTTCCTGGAGGATGGAGATACGGTTTCCTTGCGCGCTTGGTGCGAGCGCGAAGGAGCACAGCGGATCGGATTTGGAGAATGCGTCGGCACTATCCGGGCGGCCCCATTCGACACTCCAGGCGCCTTGCACCCAGCTCAAACCGGCCATCCCCACGGCGACTAAGCCATTGCTCGCTTCTGGTACCCGGAGTCCGCGCCGCTGATTTTCGCGTAACGCTTCGAAGGACACACCTCAAGTGGAAAGTGGATCCGGCGAAGTTAGATACCAACTCTGTCGATAAGGGCGTTGCGTTACCTTTCCTAGGTGTATACCCTAACGTTATTCCTTGAATGCTTAGGTATAAAATAATAAGCTTCGATAACTAAGAAGCATGCAGAAAATTAGGAGACAAGTTGTGCCATTGGTTAGTCAGAGAGATTTTTTGTCCGGCCTCATGTTCATGATCGTCGGAAGTTCGTTCGCCTGGGGTGCCGTGGACTACGAGATTGGACAAGCGGCCCGCATGGGGCCCGGTTATTTTCCGTTCATGCTCGGCCTGATTCTGGTCGGCCTGGGTGCACTGGTCGCTGTGAATTCATTCCGCAGCGGCCCTCCGGGTGGCGACCGGATCGGTTCGATCGCTTGGCGCCCTCTGGTGTTCATCTTGGGCGCCAACCTGCTGTTCGGTGCCTTGCTGGTGGGCGTGCCATCCTTTGGACTGCCTCCATTCGGTTTCATCGTCGCCATCTTCGGCCTAGTCACATTGTCCGGTTACGCCCGACAAGGCTGCAAACTGAGGGAGTCGATCATTTTGGCGACGATCCTGGCCGTTGGCAGCTATGTGGCCTTCGTGAAATTGCTCAATCTGCAGTTTCCCGTGCTGCCTTGGTTCCTGGCCAACTGATCCGAGGAGAACAAGAACATGGATCTGATCAACAACCTGCTGCTGGGTTTTGGCGTCGCGTTCACCTTCCAGAATCTGATTTACGCCTTCGTCGGCTGCTTGCTGGGCACCTTGATCGGTGTGCTGCCCGGCATCGGCCCGCTGGCCACCATCGCCATGTTGCTGCCGGCGACCTATGGCCTACCGCCTGTGGCGGCCCTCATCATGCTCGCTGGCATCTATTACGGTGCGCAGTACGGCGGATCGACCACCGCCATCTTGGTGAATCTGCCAGGCGAATCGTCCTCCGTAGTAACGGTGCTGGACGGTTACCAGATGGCACGCAAGGGCAGGGCAGGCCCGGCCCTTGCGGCCGCCGGCCTGGGCTCCTTCTTTGCCGGTTGCGTGGGTACGCTGATCCTGGCCGGTTTTGCCGCGCCGCTGACGGAGGTAGCGCTGGAATTCGGTCCCGCCGAGTACTTCTCGCTGATGGTGGTGGGCCTGATCGGGGCCGTTGTGCTGGCCTCCGGATCGCTGCTCAAGGCCTTGTCCATGATCGTGCTGGGGCTCCTGCTGGGCCTGGTCGGCACCGACGTGAATTCCGGCGTGGCCCGCTACAGTTTCGACATCCCCGAGCTCACAGACGGCATCAGCATTCTCGCCATCGCGATGGGTATCTTCGGCTACGGCGAGATCATCCAGAACCTGTCGCACCCGGACGAGAAGCGCGAGGTGTTCACCGGCAAGGTAGACCACATTTTCCCGACCGCCCAGGACTTTAAGCGCATGCTGCCTGCCGTGCTGCGTGGTACCACGCTGGGTTCGGCGCTGGGCATCCTGCCCGGCGGTGGCGCGCTGCTCTCGGCCTTCACCGCCTACACGATCGAGAAGAAGACCAAACTGCAGGCAGGCGAGATCCCGTTCGGCCAGGGCAATATCCGCGGCGTGGCCGCGCCCGAAGCTGCCAACAACGCGGGCGCCCAGACCTCGTTCATCCCGCTGCTCACGCTGGGCATTCCGCCCAACGCCGTGATGGCACTGATGGTCGGCGCCATGACCATCCACAACATCCAGCCGGGTCCGCAGGTCATGACCAGCAACCCCGAACTGTTCTGGGGCCTGATCGCCTCGATGTGGATCGGCAACGCCATGCTGGTGATCCTGAACCTTCCGCTGATCGGCATCTGGATCAAGCTGCTGACCGTGCCTTACAAGTGGCTGTTCCCGGCCATCGTGCTGTTCTGTGCCATCGGCGTCTACTCGACCAACAACAACAGCTTTGACATCTGGATGGTCGCCTTGTTCGGCCTGATCGGCTATGTCTTCATCAAACTGGGGTGCGAGCCCGCACCGCTCCTGCTGGGCCTGATCCTGGGGCCCATGATGGAGGAATACCTGCGGCGCGCCTTGTTAATCTCGCGAGGTGAATGGTCAGTATTTGTGACCCGTCCGATCTCGGCCAGCCTGCTGGTGGTGGCGCTGGTGCTGTTGACGATCGTCCTGCTGCCGGCCGTGAAGAAGAAGCGCGAAGAGGCCTTCGTCGAGGATTGAAGGTTACTCTGAGGCGTTCAGTATAGCCATACATCACCCTGATTAATTCATGAGGACATTAGCATGACCGCCGACTCAAACTTGAGCAGTAATTCTCCCATTGATAGCTTTTCCAGTTGTCATGATGGGATTATTTCACACTTAAATAGGTTTGGCGAAATCACTAGTCTTGTTAAGGCGGCAACCAGTGCCCGGAAGATAGCTGAGGATACTGTAGCGTTCTTCAGAGTGGCAGTGTTTGACCATCACTCAGAAGAAGAGCGAGATTTGTTTCCTGCTGTCCTGGCCAATGCAGAGCCTGGAGAGGAACAGTCCATTGCTCGGACGTTGGTGGATGGACTTACAGCAGAGCATAGGGAAATTGAGTCTCAATGGGTACGTTTAGAGCCCAAGCTGGTGAAGCTCGCGAAAGGACACATTGTCGAAATCGATGAAGCAGCTGTTCAGAAACTCGTAGATCAGTATACAGCTCATGCGAGGCTGGAAGAACGCGAATTCTTGCCTCTGGCAGAGAAAATTCTTGGCCGGAGGGATCCCAAAATGGCAGCACTTGGACTCGCTTTGCACACACGCCACGCTTTTCGTGCTGCACGTCGCGGCTTGCGGGGATCTTGATAATAAGCCACAAGAGTCGGAAGTTGTGGGGGTAAATAGTTAATTGGCTACATGCTTGTAACATTCGCGGTTGTTTTTAAAATTTTCGTGTCAAGCAGATTGAAAGCGTCATGAGAAAAGGCATGCCCACACCCAGATCGAAGGAGTGGCGTAAGAAAAAATTGCCGCCCTCGATCACTGAATTATTCCCAATAGACTGAGTGCATCACGCCAATTGGGATAATTAGGAATATGCAGACGACTCTTGTATTCGATGATCTCCGCGCTTTTGTTGTCGTGGCCCACTGTCGGAGCATATCTGAAGCCGCAATAGTGCTTCGCCTCGCTCAACCAGCGCTGAGCAGACGCCTAACGCGTCTCGAGAAGTGCGTAGGGAAACGCTTGGTTGAGCGCAATTTTCGAGGAATTGCTCTTACAAAGGAAGGGCGTGCATTGCTCGAGGATGTTCAGGGTCCTGTCTCAGCGGTCGTAGCCATTGAAAAAAGCCTTTCGCAGTCATGATCACAGGATCGTAAACTTTCTCTTTACGTCTCCTGCGGTACAAAGCGGCTGAGATGGCCTAATGATCTTTCCATGGTCGAGTTTCAAAGGAGTCCGTCGACCAAGAGGACAAGAATTTGATTTGATCAATGGGTCACTTGTGTCAGTGAGTTAAAAATTCGGGATGGTGTAATCAGGTAGTGACAAATGGTGCTAGCTGAGACAAGATAATAAGAGGATCATTGATGAACGACATTAAGGTCGGCGGGGCAGAACTCTCTGCACCAACGGGTCGAGCGAAGAACTGCAAGCTCTACAAATTCACGATCGGAAAACCTTGCACGTCCTGAGACTTCTTTGAAGGGGCTTTAACGCATGTGTAGGGCCAGTACCGCCTGTGGATGGCGCTAGTCGACCAGGCTTGCTGGCAAAACAATGGTGTCGAGCAAACAATGTCGTGAGCGACGCTTTTCAGAATGCGTCTACTACCAAAGTGACTTAATGAAAGAATGATGTCCTCCTCATCCGGACAGCGGTACCTCGCCTCAATGCCGTCTCAGACTTTGATGCTTTAGTGGCTAACGGGGTCGTTCTGTTGTGTGGCAGCGAACGGGTGCATACCACGCTCGAAAGCTACCCGGTGCTGAAGACCACAGTGACCTCGATGCAGGCGAGGTGGTGAAGCGTCAGATGTTCAGAAACTGCGGTTGCAGGGGCCGGGTTACAGCACCCTCAAACTTGCGGCACGCGACCTCTGGCTCAGTGCTAAACACGCGTTCATAGCATGAACAAGATGCACCCCACAGACAAAGATTTGAATCTGCTCATTATCTTTGAGGCGTTAATGGAGACCCGCAGCGTGTCCAAGGCCGGGGAGCGACTGAACCTGAGCCAACCTTCCATGAGCCATGCGCTTTCGAAGATGCGGAGGGCTTTCGACGACCCGATGTTCGTGCGCGTCAAGAACGAGATGCAGCCGACCTTGAAGGCTTTGGAGGTCGCCGAGCCGGTCCGGCAGGCACTTTCTCTCGCGCGCCGGCAGATCTTCTCCCGGGCAGCTCTGGACTTGCGAACGTCCTCTCGGCAGTTCACGATTTGTATGACGGACGTCGGCGAGACTTGTTATATGCCAATGGTGATCAACGCGGTGCGCAACCATGCGCCGGGCGTCCGGCTGAGAACAGTATCTCCGATCGTGGAGAAGCTCGAGGAGGGCCTCGAATCCGGCGGCGTCGACCTAGCGATCGGGTACTTCCCCGACATCACGAACGGTGGCGTGTTTCAACAGCGGCTACTGCGCAACAGCGGGTTCCTGTGCATTACGGGCGACAAGGATATTGCGGCGCGTGGCGAACTCGATCTTGTCTCGTTCCAGACGGCGCTCCATATCGCCGTCAGGACGGAAGGCCGAAGCCAGGAAGTTATCGAGAAGGCGATGGCTGCCATGGGGATTCATCGGAACGTGGTGGCCACGATTCCCCACTATCTCGGCCTTTTAACCATCATTCCCCAGACTGGACTGACTGCCATCGTTCCCATGGACCTGATCAGTGCATTCGAAGGCAAAGAGGGCATCACCGCCCTGCCGCTGCCATTCGCTTCGCCGAGCGTCGAAGTCATCCAGATCTGGCATAAGCGAAACCATGAGGATCTCTCCCATCGATGGCTGCGGACCTTGGTGCGGGATACCTTACAAAGGCGAGTAATTGGCTAGGGTGTGGTTGACTGGAATGGAGAAAGTTTGCAAAACACACTCAAAGAGCAGGTTGCATTTAACTCTGCTGGCGATGAAGTCCAAGCTTGCGAGGTCTGGTTTGCAACTGCACCTTATTCTTGGTGAAGTTCCCTTGAAAACCCGAGCACTCCAATTTCTCCATGATCGGGCCCGTAGGGCACAGTACTCCCACCAAGCGATAGCATATGAAATAATTAGATGACGAATTAGTCGTCCCTGAAGAACCCCGGGAAGCCGCATGAACACTGGCTTTCGGGGTGATTGCGGATAGCCGGGGCTCCCAGTTGGAATTCCAATAGGAGCTGTTTGCTGGGAGTTCTGCCGTGATGTTTGCTTGCCCCGCCACCGACGATTTCTTCCGTTCGCGCATCGACCACATGATCGATCTGCGCCACCCGCTGGCCGTGCTGTCCTCGCGCATGCCCTGGCAGGAGATCGAAGCACGGGTGGCCCAGGTGTTCTCCCGCAAAGGCCGCGCCGGTGTGGCCATGCCCGACCTGGACCTTTTCGGTGAACAGGCGCAGCGCGTTGCCGTTGCCAGCAATGCCGGACGGCCTCGCGTTCCGCTGCGCATCATGATCGCGCTGCTGTACCTCAAACATGCGTTCAACGAGTCCGACGAGGGCGTCGTCGAGCGCTGGGGCGAGACACCCACCTGGCAGTTCTTCTCGGGCCAGGCGTACTTTGAACACCACCGCCCCTGCGACGCCAGCACCCTGGTCAAGTTCCGCCAGCTCCTGGGCGAAGAAGGCGTGGAAGAACTGCTGGCGCAGACCATCAACGTGGCAGTGCAGCTCAAGCTGATCAAGCCGCAGGAGCTCGCCCGCGTGATCGTGGACAGCACGGTGCAGCACAAGGCGATTGCACACCCCACCGACAGCCGCCTGCTGGAGACGGCACGCACCAAGCTGGTGGCAGCGGCCAAAGACGTCGGCATCGAGCTCAAGCAGACCTTTGCCAAGGAAGGCCAGCACCTCAGCCACAAGGCCGGTCGTTATGCCCACGCCCGGCAGTTCAAGCGCATGAAGCGCGCCATCAAACGCCAGCGCACCATCGTCGGCCGGTTGCAGCGCGAGATTGATCGCAAGGCCAGCGCCATCGGCGCAGCGGTACGAGAGGCGCTGGGCGATGTCCTGAACAAGGCCGCGCGCATCACAGACCAGAGCGGTCAGCGCAAAGCGGTGGACGGACAGCGCAAGCTCTACGCCTGGCACGCCCCGGAGGTGGACTGCATCAGCAAGGGCAAGGCCCGAACACCCTATGAGTTCGGCGTGAAGGTGGGCATTGCCAGCACGCTGCAGGGCAACCTGATAGTGGGCTCACGAGCCTTCCACGGCAACCCGTACGACGGCCACACCCTCAATGAGCAACTGGAGCAGGCCGCGATCCTGATGCAGGACAGTGCAGCCAAGCCAGCGACGGCGTTCGTCGACTTGGGCTATCGGGGTGTGGACGCACAGAACCCGGATGTGCATATCGTGCACCGAGGCAAGGCCAAGCGGATCAGCGAGCAGGATCGGCGCCAGCTCAGGCGGCGTCAGGCGATCGAGCCGATCATCGGCCACCTCAAGGCCGATCACCGCATGGATCGCTGCCACCTCAAGGGCGAAACCGGCGACCGGCTGCACGCCGTTCTGTGTGCTGCGGGCTACAACATCAAATGGCTGCTGCGCATGATTGCCCGCAAGGGCATCACCTTCTTACAGCGACTTTATTTGCGCCTGTGTGAACTCGCCGACGTATCGCCCAACTGGCTGCAGACGGTCCGTCAATGGCTGAAATCTGACCCACGACCGCCATCAGCCTTCGTCGCCGCCGCTTGAAATGAATAAATCAGGGACGACGAATTATTTCGGTGGAGGCATATCGCGGTTCTTGGTCATGTCTTACCACCATAAGCTGGAATCGTGCGAGACCTCATGACCCCACGCCCTGATCCCGCGCCTTCACGGCCCCCGGATTTCATTGATGCGAAGGCCAGTCTCGCTCTCCTGGGCGTTCGTCCGCAGACGCTCTATGCCTATGTGAGCCGGGGAGCCATCCGCAGCATTCCCCAGCCCGGAACCAAGGCGCACCTGTACAGCCGAGCGGACATCGAGCGCGTTGTCGCACGCGCTGCGGCGCGGGCGGGGCATGGGGCGGTGGCGGCCGGCGCGATGGACCACGGGCCCCCCATCGTGAGCAGCGGCATCACGGAGATCACCGAGGCTGGCCCCAGCTACAGAGGCCATCTGGCCAGCGAGCTCGCGCAGCAGAACGTCCCGTTCGAGAGGGTCTGCGAACTGCTCTGGGGAGGGGTCTCCTCGTTTTCAGTGCAATAAGTGACGGTACGCAAAGCTAGCACTGGCGCGGGGGTGGTCTGGGTAGACCGTTGATTTCATTGACTTTCCTGTTCGCTTTGTAAACGGGTATGGTGGCCTCCCACTTTTGAGGTTCACGATGCAGGGTTGGCACACAACGTTTTTGGGGATGCGTGGGCTCCCCCGCGATATCAGCGACTTCGAGATGAAGGCATTTTTCACCTTCGATGGTGCCGAGCGCGACGCAATCAATGCACGCCGAGGTGATTCCCACAAGCTTGGTCTGGCGCTCCATATTGGTTTCCTGCGCATGAGTGGGCGTTTGCTCGGTGCCTTTCGGGTAATTCCAGTAGCCTTGTGGCGCCACCTTGGCAACGAGCTTGGCATTGCAGCACCAGAAGTCGCCTCGCTGAGAGCCATGTATGAACGCGGGCGCACGCTATTCGATCACCAACAAGTAGCCTGCACGGTCCTTGGATTCCAGTGGATGAGCGAGCACCAGCGCCGCTCACTGGTACGTGAACTGCGCGACGAAGTGGCGCGCTGCGCCGACCGCGATCAGCTACTCGTGCGGGCGCGTCAATGGCTGTACAAGAACAAGCTGGTGATCGTGCACGAGCGGGCAATTCGGACACTGATTGCGGCGGCACTTGCCCAGCTTGAAGTTGAAACAGGCACCGCCATCGCCGCCAGCGTTGATCCAGCAACACTTGATCGCTGGCGAGCCTCAGTTTCAGAGCTGCGCCCAGATGGACAAACCCAGCAGAGTTGGCTATGGGCTGCACCGGCGAAACACTCAACCCGCCAAATCAGCGAGGTACTGGAGCGCATCGACCTGCTTTACACGCTGGACGTTCATAAGCACCTGGCAGACATCCCCGATCTCATCTTGCGCCGCTACGCGCGCCGACTTGTCTCCAGGCCGCCCTCAGCCGGAGCCAAGATCAAAGAGCCAGCGCGCACCGTGGAGGTCGCATGCTTTCTTCGGTATTGCCTGTTCACCACCACAGACCAGTTGATCCTTATGGTGCAGCGCCGGATCGCCGATCTGTGGCGTCAGGCTGCCGCCGATGTCCCCGCTACCGTCAATTGGGCCGCANCCACCACAGACCAGTTGATCCTTATGGTGCAGCGCCGGATCGCCGATCTGTGGCGTCAGGCTGCCGCCGATGTCCCCGCTACCGTCAATTGGGCCGCAATGTACAAAACGCTGCTCGGCGAACTTGTTGCCTTGAGCGCGCAAGGTGCGGTGCCAGATGCTGAGTTGCGTGCCCGTCTTGAAGCCTTGATCACCGAAACCCAGAAACGCAAACCACCGAGCAGGGCCTCCCTGGTCCGCGAGGGATTGATTGATGGAATTCGCCCCGTGCGGTCGTTGCTCGTCGCCATTGCAAAGCTGCCCTGGCAGGCCACCGGCGAGCATCCTGCCATCGAGTACCTTGCCAAGCTGCAAGCTTTATATCTCAAAGGATCCAGAAAGCTGCCAGTTGAAGTGGTGGCACCAAGTCTGGGAATGATCTGGCAGGTTTCGATCTCCAGCCCAGACCGGGAACGGGCGTTTCAGGCGTTGGAGGTGGCCACCCTGTTTGCCCTGCGCCGCGCGGTGCGCAATGGCTCGGTCTGGATTGAGCACAGCCTGAGCTTTCGGGGTCGTGCGCGCTTGTTCTTCACGGACGAGCGTTGGCAGGCAGAGTCCAAGAAACACTATGCCCGTCTATCGTTACCCAGCAAGGCTGCCACTTTCTTGAAGCCTTTGCTGGCCAGAGTAACTGCCGGTGTCGATGCGGTGGCCGCTGCAGCCCGCAGTGGCGTACTGCGCGTGGATGATGAACTCCATTTGTCGCCATTGCCCGCAGAGGACGAAGACCCAGAAGTGACCAAGCTGCGCGCGGCTTTGGATCACCGCATCGGTGAGGTTCAATTGCCGGAAGTGATTCTGGCCGTTGACGCCCAGGTGCGCTTTAGCTGGATCATGCTCGGACGTGAGCCGCGCTCTACCGACGAGCTGCTGATGGTCTATGCCGGCATCATGGCCCACGGCACCAGTCTGACTGCGGTCGAATGCGCGCGCATGATTCCGCAATTGTCTGCCACCAGCATTCGCCAGGCCATGCGCTGGGCGCGGGACGAACGGCGTCTGAGCCAGGCCTGCCAGGCTGTGCTGGAATTCATGCAGCGACACCCGATTGCCGCCACCTGGGGGCGGTCCGATTTGGCATCTTCTGACATGATGASCATGGAGACCACCAAACGGGTGTGGCAAGCCCGGCTTGATCCTCGGCGCAACACACCTTCCATTGGAATCTACTCCCATGTAAAAGACCGGTGGGGCATCTTCCATGCGCAGCCCTTTGTGCTCAATGAGCGCCAGGCGGGCGTGGCCATTGAAGGTGTCATCCGCCAAGAAAAGCTGGAGACCAGCCAGCTTGCTGTGGATACCCATGGCTACACCGACTTTGCCATGTCACATGCCCGTTTGCTTGGTTTTGATCTTTGCCCGCGGTTGAAGGAACTCAAACAGCGCCACCTCTTTGTGCCACGCGGCACCAAAGTGCCCGCAGAAATCGCTGCGGTGTGCGAAGCCAATGTCGACGTCGCTTTGATCGAAAAGCATTGGGATAGTCTGGTGCACCTGGCAGCCTCGGTCATGAGCGGACATGCCAGTGCGGTGGCAGCTCTTGCGCGGTTCGGTTCTGCCGCCCAGGGCGATCCAATCTATGAGGCTGGCGTGCAATTGGGGCGGTTGCTGCGTACGGCGTTTTTGGCTGACTACTTTGTCAAGGACGCTTTCAGGAACGAGTTGCGCCGGGTGCTCAATCGGGGCGAGGCTGTTAACGCCCTCAAGCGCGCCATTTATACCGGCCGGATCAGCCCGGCGCAGGCCAAACGTGTCGATGAAATGCAGGCTGTGGCCGATGCGTTGAGCCTGATGGCCAACATCGTGATGGCGTGGAATACCTCACAGATGCAGGCGGTCCTGGATCGCTGGTCGAACCGCCGCCAGGTCATTCCACCGGAACTGATCGGGAAGATTGCGCCCACCAGGCTGGAGAGCATCAACTTGCGGGGTGTGTTTCGCTTCCCGGTTGACCGCTATGCTGACCAAATCCTGCCTTCGCGGCCAAATGCATCGATAACTGGCACCAATGGATGAAACCGACCACGGTTTGACGCCACGAATCGCAGATTTGAAAGTGAACAGGAAAGTCAATGAAATCAACGATCTACCAACACCACCTCCGCGCCAGTGCTAGCTTTTCGTACCGTCACTTATTGCACTGAAAACGAGGAGACCCC
>NZ_LMIE01000032.1 GCF_001428625.1 Hydrogenophaga sp. Root209 | reverse complement strand
GGCGCGTTCGCGGACCTCAGGTGAAAAGTGGTTCGACTTCTTCATGGCTCAATCCTCTCAGAGAAAAGAGCCTCCTCAAAATACGGGGCGGTTCAGTTCTGAGACTAAAGGACGGCTGTTACAGCGGTGAGTGGATCCCTTGACCACCTGGTGCGTGGCAAGTTGGGAGTTACCCGCCAGATAGCCGCCGGTACCGCTCCAGTTCGGCCCATGGCGCTTTGAACAACGCGCACCCCCCCTTCGCCGTCGCGCGTCGTCGGTCTCGGTTTCCTTACGCGGAATCGGCGCAGCCGGCGGAGGCGTCTGGTCGGCAAACTGCTGCTGCAGCCGAGCGTCCACTTTGAAAAACTTCGCCTTGATGATGGGCGCGACGACGTCAGCGACGGTGGCGTCTGGCTTCACGCATGCCGCGCCAAACGCCACGACGGCATCATGCATTTCTTCGGTCCGCGTAATCCGCTGATCGGCGTCGGCCGGCAACTGTTCAAGGCAGCCGGCGCGTCGCAGCACTTTGGTGGCTACGAAGTCGTTGACGGACCCATCGGCGGCAGCACAGGCCGCGAGCTTCGCAAGATCCTGCAGCACCAGCCGAGCGGCCGGAGGTCCAGTGTTCTCGCCCCCTGCCCAATGGTGCCGCGGCGTTCGGGTCGATCAGCGCCATCGCCTCGTAGACATTCAAGAAGTCGCCGCGGGCCGCAACCAGCTTGTGCTCCAGCGCGAGCGACTGGAAGCCGCCAAGTGTTGCCGAGGCCAACCATGCCAGATCTCGATACCCGTTCGGCCTATGCGAGTGTCGATCGATGTCAAGCCGCTGCAATCCTGGTTGTTCAGACTGCCGGATGTATGGACGGTCTCGCGAAATCGTGTGCAGCGACAGGGCGAGTGCATCACATTGAATCGCCGCATTCACCCGGCCCCAAGCGCCACCCCACAGGACCCGGAATGGACTCTTTCAAAAATCGGCTTGCGCATCTGGAGATGTTGCATCCCACCGCCGATGACGCCTACATGGGCATCCTCGATGTCCACCCGGGCCAGCGGCCGCTGGACGCCTTGCTGGGGGTTGAGCCCGGCATCTGGCTGCTCGCATCGCCCGCACTGGATGGCGGTTTGCTGGGGCGCGTCACGCACAACGGTCGGCGCGAAATCATGTTCTCCGATCGATCTCCCCAATAGCGGACAGCCCCACTCTCCGGTTGGGCGAGCCAGCCTCCTGCCGCTCCCTATTTCTGTTTCATCGCGTCTGGTTGCTAGACCGGGTCCAGCCGTGGCCGTCGCATCGGCTCCATCCGCGGCACGCCACATCCGGGAAGTGAAGAAAGTTCAACCGGGCAGGAACTCGTGATCCGTTCGGACCAGTAAAGCAGGGGTGGGAGATCGCAATCTCGTGATCGACGCTCTGCATGATCCAACGCACATCGGCGTTGCATTGCTCGCCTCCGAATTCTCCCAACGAAACAATGCTCATGACCACTTTGCGCACGACCACCCCCCGCCTGTCGCTGGCTCCCCAGCGTCTTTCTGCCTGCCTGGTGGCCTTGGGCGTGTTGTCGGCATTTCCTGCCTGGGCGGACTCGGTTCCCCAAGCCCTTCCGTTCTCCCAGGACTGGAGCAACGCCGGTCTCATTTCGGTGAGCGACAACTGGACTGGCGTTGCAGGCATCGTTGGATACCGCGGAGATGGCCTGGCAGGCGGCACGGGCGTCGACCCCCAGACGGTTGTCGGGGTCGGCACCCCCGTGGTCGATGTCAACGCCAATCAGAGCAATCCCAACACCTTCACCACCGGCGGTGTGACGGAGTTCGCCATCGCCAAGCCGACGCTGGCGCTCGCAGGCTCGGGCACGGCCAAGGCCCCTCACATCGTCATCCACCTCAACACGAGCGGACAGCAGGCCGTGCAGGTGAGCTACGCGCTGCGCGATGTGGACGGCGCCGCCGACAACGCGATCCAGCCCGTTGCGCTGCAATACCGGGTTGGCAACAGTGGCAACTTCATCAACCTGCCGGCCGGCTTCGTGGCCGATGCCAGCCAGGGCCCCAGCCTGACGGGTGCGATCTTCCCTGTGTCGGTGGTCCTGCCGGCCGCTGCCGACAACCAGTCCGAAGTGCAGGTTCGCATCATCACAACCGATGCGGCGGGCTCTGACGAATGGATCGGCATCGACGACATCGCCATCACGGGCTCGCCGCTGGGCGGCGGCGTCAATCTGCCGATCTCCGCCACTTGTCCGGCCCCTGCGGTGTTCGACTCGGGTGTGGGTGGTGTGGTCAACCTGAGCGCCACCGACGCCGACAGCGTGGTCAATGGCGCCAGCCTGACCAGCACCGCGGTGGCCGGTGTCTCCCTGGGTCCGGTGAGCTCGGCCACCAGCGATGGCGGCGAGGCGACAACGTCGGTGCAGGTCGATGGCAGCGTGCCCGTGGGCACCTATCCGGTGCAGATCACGTTCACCAACAACGAGCTGCAATCGGTCGCCTGTGACTTCACCGTCACGGTCAATGGTGTCGTGAGCATCCCCCAGATTCAGGGCAGCGGCGACATCAGTCCGCGTGTGGGGCAGACCGTCGCGACGCAGGGCGTGGTCACCAAGCTGCTCAACAACGGCTTCTACATGCAGGACCCGCTGGGCGACGGCGATGCCGCCACCTCCGATGGCATCTTCGTTTTCACCAGTGTCGCGCCCACGGTGGCGGTGGGCCAGGATGTGCGCGTGAGCGGCACGGTGGGTGAATTTGCACCCACCGGCGTCAATGCGGCTTACAAGCCCGTGACGCAACTCACCTCGCCCGTGATCAGCGTGGTCTCCAGCGGCAACAGCATCTCTCCCACCGTCATCACGCTGCCCGAGGTGGTCGAAGGTGAACTCGAACGCTACGAGGGCATGCTGCTCTACATCCAGACGCCCCTGACTGCGGCGCAGAACTTCTTCCAGGGCCGATACGGGCAGGTGACCCTGGGCGCCGACGGTCGCCTCATCAAGCCCACGAACGCGCACCCGGCCGGCTCGGTCGAAGCGATCGCGCTGGCCGACGAGAACGCACGCCGTCGCATCATCCTGGACGACGGCACCAGCCTCCAGAACCCCAATCCCACGCCCTATATCGGTGCCGACAACACACTGCGCGCCGGCGACACCTTGCCGGGCGGCATCACCGGTGTCATCGACTACGGACTGGCGACCAACAACACCGACGGCCTGAGCGATTACAAGATCCACCCGACCGAGACCGTCGTGTTCACCCGCGCCAATCCGCGCCTGGCCACGCCACCCGCGGTGGGCGGCAATGTGCGTGTGGGCAGCTTCAACGTGTTGAACTACTTCACGACCATCGACCAGTCCGGTGCCAGCTGCTACCCCACCGGCACCCGATCCGACTGCCGCGGTGCCGACAGCGCTGCCGAGTTCCAGCGCCAGCGCAACAAGATCATTCCCGCCATCCTCGGCCTCAACGCCGATGTGGTGGGCCTGATGGAAATCGAGAACAACGGCAACACGGCCGCGCAGGACCTGGTCAACGGCTTGAACGCCGTGGCCGGCGCCGGCGCCTACGCCACCGTCGCCATGCCTGTGGGCGGTGCCGGCACCGACGCGATCCGCGTGGCCATGATCTACAAGCCCGGCCGTCTGAGTCTGGTGGGCCAGGCCCGCAGCGACACCGACCCGGTGCACAACCGTCCGCCGCTGGCGCAGACTTTTGCCGCAGCCAACGGCGAACGGTTCTCCGTCGTGGTCAACCACTTCAAGTCCAAGGGTTGCGCAGCCGGTTCGGACGCTGCCGATCTGGACGTGGGCGATGGCCAGGGGTGTTTCAACGCCACCCGCTTGGATCAGGCCCGTGCCCTGGGCACCTTCGTCGAAACCTTGAAGGCGATCGACGCCGATGTGGTGGTGGTGGGTGACCTCAACGCCTACGGCAAGGAAGACCCGATCCTCGAACTGGCGGCCCAAGGCCTGGTGGACGAAATTGCCCGGCGCGGCGCCGACAGCTACTCGTATGTGTTCGACGGTGAGGTGGGTTACCTCGACCATGGTCTGACCACCGCCAGCCTGAGCCCCCTGGTCACGGGCGCGGTGCACTGGCACATCAATGCGGACGAGCCGTCGATCATTGACTACAACCTCGAGTTCAAGCAGCCAGCCTGCGCCACCTGCGGCCCCGACTACTACACGGCCACGGTGTACCGCTCCTCCGATCACGACGCCGTCCTGCTGGGCCTGTCGCTGGTCAAGTCCTTGCAGGGAACAACGGGTCGCGACACGCTGGTGGGTACACCCGGCGATGACCGCATCACCGGTGGCGCTGGCGCCGACGTGATCACCGGCAACGCCGGAGCCGACACCTTCATCTACACCAGCATCCGCGATGCCGCCGACCGCATCACCGACTTTGCGCCGGCCACCGATCGCATCGACATCAGCGCACTGCTGCAGGGCATTGGCTACATCGGCAGCAACGCCATCGCCGACGGCATCGTGCGGCTGGTCGACAGCGCCGCCGGGCTGGTCGTGCAGATCGATACCGATGGCAACGCCGGTCCTGCCGTGAGCCGGCCATTGCTCACGCTCAGCAACGTATCGGCCGCCCAGATCGTGCCGACACGCGACCTCGGCCTGTGACCCGACCGCACCCATTCCAACTCACCTGAACACCAACCCGGAGCCTCCTACTCATGAAAACAACCCGCAGCCCCTTGCGCCGCAGCGCCTGCACCCTCGCGGTCTCGCTCGCCCTGGCCAGCGGCTTCAACGCCGCCTGGGCCGAAACCCTGACCGTGCTGCACATCGGTGACCAGGAGTCGTGGTTGTTGTCGGCTCAGGGCAACCTGCGCAACGACGCCGCGCAGGCGATCTCGTTCTATGGCGGCATCGACCGCCTGGCCAGTGTGGTTGCAGCCCGCAAGGCCGCTGCCGCCACCGCGGGCAGCACTGTGATCACGCTCAACGCCGGCGACTCGTTCCTGCCCGGCCCGCGCCTGACCGCCAGCTTCACCAACCTCGCCACGGCAGCGGCCGACGGTGGCCAGGACTTCTACGACGCCATCGCCAACCGCGCCATCGGCATCGATGCAACCACCTTCGGCAACCATGAGTTCGACCTCGACAGCACCGGCCCGGTGGCAGCGCGCTTCGCCGAGGTCTCGGGCACCACCTACCTGTCGGTGAATCTTGACTTCAGCGTCACCCCTGCGCTGGCCAATCTGGCCGCCCAGCAAAAGGTGCGCGCCTCCAAGATCCTCACCACCGCGGCGGGCAAGAAGGTTGGCGTGATCGGCGTGACCACGCCCCTGCTGCCCAGCATTTCATCCCCACCGGTCGGCATCATGAAAAACTGGAGCTCCAGCAACAGCGAGTTGCAGAACATCCAGGCGCTGTTGCCGCTGGTGCAGGCCGAGATCGACGATCTGAGGAACAACCAGGGGGTGACCGCCATCATCGTGATGAGCCACCTGCAGAATTCCGCCAACGAACTCGATGTGATGATCCCTGCCCTGAGCGGCGTGGACATGGTCATTTCGGGCGGTGGACACGAACTGATGGTCGACACGGATGACCTGCTGATCAACGGCGGCGTGGCGCCGTCCTACAGCACCCATCCCACCTACCGCAACGACGCCACCGGCAAACCCGTGCCCATGGTCACCGGTCACTTCGGCAACCGCTACGTGGGTGAAGTCCAGCTCGACATCGATGACACCACCGGCGCGGTGGCCGCCGTGCTTGCCACCCGCATGATCCGCGTCTCCGGTGCTGCCGCCGATCCCGACCGCGTCAGCGGCGACCCCGCCCTGCAGGCTTCGGTGATCACGCCGGTCTCCAGCTTCATTGCGGCCCTCAACGCCGAGATCATCGGCACGACCGCCACCAAGCTCAACGGTCCCACCCACGTGGCCTGCACGCCGCTGCCATGCGAATACACCGAAGGCGTGCGCAACGCCGACACCGGCCTGGGCAACCTCGTGGCCGACGCGATGCGCTTTGCCGGTGGCGCCGAAGTGGCCATCCAGAACGGCGGCGGGATCCGCACCAGCATTGCCGGCCCGGGCAACGTCACCACCGGTGACACCTTCAACGTGCTGCCCTTCACCAACCTGGTGAAGACCGCACCGGCCATGAATGCGGCACAGCTCAAGGATCTGATGGAGCACTCCGTGGCCGCGTCCACGCCCGGTGGCTCGGCACAAGGCCGCTTCGCCCAGATCTCCGGCATGCAGGTGACGTACGACACCACCCGCACGGCCCGCTCCACGCTGGGCACGGGCGAGCGCATCCGGAACATCAAGCTCAACGACGGCACCTTGCTGGTCGACAACGGTGTGGTCGTGTCGCCGCGTGTCTTCTCCTTCGCAACCATCGACTTCACCGCCAACGGTGGCGACGGTTACCCCTTCGCGGCCAACAACGTGGTGTTCAACAACACGGTCAACACCATCACCTACCAGGAAGCACTGGCGAACTTCATCAAGGCGCCAAAAGCAGCAGGTGGCCTGCAGCGCGTGAGCCCGGCCGATGGCGACGAAATCACCGTGAACATGTACGGCGAAGAAAACGCGTTCGACTCATATGGTCGCTTGATCGATGCTGCCGTCGCCAGGGCCACCCCCGGCGTCACGCGCGCCGGTACCACCAGCCGCGACACGTTGGTGGGCACCGCAGGGGACGACATCATCATCGGCGGCGCCGGTGCCGACATGCTCACGGGTGGGGCTGGCGGTGACGTCTTCCGCTTCACCAGCACCCGCGATGCCGGCGACACCATCACCGACTTCACGCCTTATGCCGACAAGCTCGACCTCACTCCGCTGCTGGGCAGCCTGGGCGTGGCCGGCAACGGTGTGGCCAGCGGCCATGTGACGTTCTTCGACGTGATCGGTGGCGTGCAGTTGTCCCTTGACACCGACGGCTCCACCGGCCCCGCCGTGGCGCGTCCTTTCGTCCTGCTCAAAGGTCTGACCGCTGCGCAGATGGCGCCTGGTCGTGATCTGGTGGCCCCTGTCGTTCCCTGAATCCTTGATCCTTCCTCATTCAACAAAGGCCTCCCATGAAATCGATCCCTCGCAGCCTGGCTGCCACCGCCGTGTTTGCACTGGCCAGCGCTTCGGCCATGGCCCAAAGCACCACATTTCAGAACGGCAGCTTCGAATCCGGCCTGACCAACTGGTCGACCGATGGTGATGTGCTCGTCACCACCAGCGGCCGCAAGATCGGCATCCTGTCCACCGCCTCGCTCGACTATGAGGACGACGCTCCCCTGGGCGCCGGCTTCAACAACAATTCGGGCACCGCAGCGGTTGATTTCTCTTTCAACAACAACCTGGCCGGTGTGGCCGTGGGCTCACTGGACATCGGTGGCTTCGCATACGAAGGTTCGGCCCTGCGCCAGAGTTTCATGGCCACCGCCGGACAGCAGATCACCGTCAAGTTCGACTGGGCTTTCCTGTCGTCCGACACGGCCAATGCCGACTTCGGCTTCATTGCCATCAACGACACCGTGGTCAGCTTCGTGAACACCGCCAGCAGCCCTCTGGTCAGCAGCTTCACCGGGAATTTCGGTGACTTCGGCGCGGCCAGCTGGGTGTTCACCGAGAACAGCTACACCTACACCGCTGCCAGCGACGGCGCGGTGTCGCTCGTCATTGGCGTCGCCGACATTGGTGATTACCTGGGCACCAGCGAGCTGCGCATCGACAACGTGAGCGTGAGTGCCGTGCCCGAACCCGAGACCTATGCACTGATGCTGGCCGGCCTCGGACTGATGGGGGGTTACATCCGCCGCCGCCAGAAAAAGGGCGGCGTGACGGCGGTCTGAACAGACCGGCCGCCCGCATCACATCTCAAACAGCCAACGTGCCCATGCGCTTCAAACGACGCCGCGCACCTGCTGCGACCAGGCACAGGCCGGCCAGCAGCATGCCCAGCATCTCGGGTTCTGGCACCGCCGAAATCGACACACGGATCACCATGTCGTCGAAGTCGATGTCGCCCGAGTACATGTCGTTGAACAGGATGAGCGCGCTCTGGCCGTCGTGGGACATCACCAGGCCCGTGCGCGAGCTGCCATTGGCGAACAGCGTGCCGCTTCCGTTGGACAGGAAACCGAAGTCCAGCGGGGAAGCCGTGACATGGCTGAAGCTCATCGATGTGCCGAGCTGGGACGTCGAGCCGCTTCGGTTGATCAGTTGTTCAGTTCCTGACACGAAAGCGTTGTTGAAGCCGGCTTCAAACCCCATCAGCGTGTATGTGACGTTGGCGGGCTGCGTCAGCAGCAGGGAAGCGCCCATGAGCATCGAGCTCAGGTCGAAGCTGCTGGCGCTTCGGCTGGCAAACGACGATGCGTCGTCGAACCACTTGGGATTGAATGACACAGCCGAACTGAGCAGATCGGTGGAGGTGCCACCGAGGGCGGACAGAGGAGTGGCCGCAGAGGCGGCGCCAGCCGTGAGGATCAGGCCGGTGGCCAGGCACAGTGTCCGGCAGAGGGTTTTCAAACGGAACATGGTGATCACCTTTCATCGCCCCGGGATTGCAACGGGACGGTGCCAACAAATGAAAGACTGACACGCGATAGCAAAGTCACACCAGCCTGGGTATGGTCACCACGTGAGTCAGCCACGAGCTTCCGATTTTGCGGGGAGGCTGGCGTGGTTGTTTGTTCGTTTCGCGTTGGGTAGGGGTGCTGGCATGGTCCGATTGGATGGTGGTGCGCGCAGGTTGACTGCCGGTCGACGGGCGGAGCGTGCCCGTGCCTCCCTGGCATGGCTGCGGCGAAGCGTTTGCGCCGGTGTTGGCATGGCCATGGGCCTCGCCCATGCGCTCACCGGTGGCGCCGGCCCCAGCGAGGAGCCGGCGGACCCGGCCTGGGCCGCTGTCGGCAGCCTGGACGTGGGCGGACGGCTGTTCAGTGCCACCCTGATCGGCCGGCAGCATGTGATCACGGCGGCCCATGTGGTGGCCGGCGCCAATCCGGCGCACATCCGCTTTCGCAGCGCGGTCGCCGAGGGGTTTACAAGTGCGGGCACCTTGGTGCAGGTGCACCCGGGCTACACCGGCAGCAGTGCCAACAACAGCCCGGGCGATCCCTCCGTGCATGCCGATCTGGCCATCGTGCGGTTGGCCACACCGGCACCGTCGATGATGCCGGTCGCACGCGTGTTCACCGGGCCTGTGCTGGGGCGCGTCCTGACCCTCGTGAGCCACGGCGGCAGCACCACGCTGTTTACAACCGGGGAAAACCGCGCCGACCTGGTCTTTCCCGACTTCCTCGGGCGCCCCGCGACCTACCTGTTCGACTTCGATGGCCCCGACCTCGCCGCCAACCGCCTGGGACCCGCGGTGCCCGCCAACGGCACCCTGGGGCTTGATCGCGAGGCAACGCTGGCCAACGGCGACTCGGGCAGTGCGGCCTTTGTGCACGTGGATGGTCGGTGGTATCTCGCCGGCGTCAACACCTTCAACATCTCTTTCGGTGCCACTGCCGCAAGTCCACGGGCGTCGGGCACGGGTGGCGGAGGCGTGGTGCTGGGCGAACACGCCGTCTGGCTGCGAGAGGTGTTGAGCGAATCTGCACCGGCGACTGGAACCGCCGATGTGCCGGCGCGTTTGGTCGTCAAGCCCCAGAAGCCGTGACGCCGGTCATGCGACTCATGCTGCAATCCAGTGCTGGTTGATTTCATCGAAGCGCGGCAGCAAATGGCGTGGCAAGACCAGCACGATGTAGAAATCTCCGAAGGAGTCCAGGGCTCGAACTCCCCTCGGTGAACCCTTCAGGGATTCGTCAAATCCCTGAATTGCTTGTGGGGGCCTGGTTCGATCATTGAACGTCGGTGTCTGGATCAGAGAGACTTCGTCTGCGCTGAGAAATGCAGCGAGGGTCTCAGCAATGTCCTGTGGCTGCTCCCTCCAATCGACGGTACCCCCACAGGTCCGGGAGACATGTTCAACGAACGAGGCTTCACATTCGTCGTCTGTTGCTTCGCGCATGGCGTGAAGTGCGTCATCCGTGAAGTCGAGAAGCTCGGCAGAGCTCACCAGGTGTGCTTTGGTCCCCTCGCGGACTCGACCCAAGCTGCGCGCAAACCAGGATTGAATGCTCATGCCAACCTTTCTGTCATGCAGAGGGCCTTACCAGCCAAACAACGCGATGATTTTTTTGGCCCAGTCGCCTTCGGTGGGCAGCGATGGCAAGGGATGGGCAAAGAAGCGCGGATCGCAAACGCGCTTGAACATGTCGCGAACGCCCTGGGTGAAGCCGAGCGGCCCGGGCTCTGCCACCACCGCCCACTGTGAGTCGGCCAGCAGCTCAACCACGCCCGATTCGTGGTTGAGCACCACGCCTTGCCGGCGGTACAGCGCTTCAATGGCGGGCAGTCCGTAGCCCTGACATGCAGGCATCAGGAACACGTGGGATCGCTGGTACAGGTGGGTCAAAGCATCGTCCGAGACAAAGCCATGGAAGCGCACGCGCTCTCTAAGTTCGAGCTCCTGGCTCATCAACTTCAATGCAGCCTCTTCGGGTCCAGCGCCCACCACATGCAACACAAAATCGGGTTCACCCTCGGGTCGTCGAACGATCTCCGCCAGGCTCTGCAGGATCCAGTCCACGCGCTTGCTTTTCTGCAGCCGCGAAACGCTCAACAACTCGATGGGTTGGCTTGCGCGCGCCGGCAGTTGTGCCAGCGGCTGCTGGCCGAAGCCGCCGAGGTACACCACCTCGGCCCTTCGTCCATACAAGGCATGCATCTCGTTGGCCAGTGCAACGGTGTTGGTGGCAAAGCCTCGTGCCGAGCGGATGCCGTGGCGCGTGAGCCAGTGCCTTGCGGAGAGCCGTTCCGACCTTCCGAGCCCACCGGTGGCGGTGGCCTCGTAATTCAGCAGGCTGTAGGTGTCGGGAATGCGCAGGAAGTAGGGGAGTTGGCTGCGCAGGTTGGCCATGCCGGCGTGCAAGGCCGACTGGATGCTGAACAGCACGGGTGTGGGATCGCCCCGAGCATGCAGCCGCGCCAACGCGGCCCGCAGTGCCATGGCTTTGACCCATCCGCCGCCGGATGGTTTGAGTTCAAACACCGGCAGTGGAAGGTGCGCGTGCCGCGCCAGGCCAATGTGGTCGTGGTAACAAAGCACGCTGTGTGCCTTGCCTTGCGCATGCAGACCGGCAGACAGCGACAGGATCACGCGTTCTTCACCGCCGAACTCCTCGAACTCCGGCTGGAAGATGACGATGTCGCCCCGTGGCGGAAATGGCTGGGCGGCAGGTTCGGCGCTCACTGGGGTACCTTCGCCCTGCGGGCTGCGGTGCGAGCTGGCTTGGGAACGGCCCGGCGCGGCGCTCATGTGCTGGCCTGGGCTTGCGGCACGGCCGGTTGCATGCGGCGCACCAGCGCCTGCAGCACACCGTCGCGGGCCAGGTGCAGCAGGGCGTGTGTTCTCGCCCGCTCGCCCAGGACTTGTCGGTGTGCCGGGTCGGCCAACAGATCGGTGACGGCTTGTGCAAGCGCTCTGGCATCTCCCGGTGGCACCACGCGGCCAAACTGGCCCACCACCGCGGCCAGATCGGTGTCTGCCCGGCAGGTGGCCACCACCGGCCGGCCACTGGCCAGCATGCCGGAGAGCTTGCTGGGCAGCACAAGGTCTTCGGCCTCCTGGCTTTGGGGCAACATGTGCACGTCGGCCAGTCCGAGCAATTCACCCAGCCGCTCCAGCGGTTGCAGAGGCAGCAGCCGCAGGTTGGGCAGCGTGCGCGCGGCCTGCTCCAGCTCGGCTTGCATGGCGCCACCGCCGCACACCAAAAACAACACATCGTGCCGGTGCGCCAGCAGGCGCGCTGCTTCCGGGATCACCATCAGGCCTTGCTTTGCGCTCAGCGTGCCGGAGAACAGGGCAACGCGCGTGGTGGCGGCCAGGCCCAGCTCGGCGCGGTAGCTGCTGGGCTGGGTCAAAGGTTTTATGCGGTCCACGTCGGCCCAGTTCACAAAGAGGTGCGTGCGCTCAGGTGCCACCCCTTTGCGCAGCAGGTGCTGGCGCATGCGCTCTGAGATGGTGGAGACCACATCGAAGCGTTTGAACAACGCGGATTCCACAGCACGGATCGCGCGACCGAAGACAGCGCCCTTGAGAAGACCCATCTGCAGTGCCACGTCCACTTCGAAATCCTGCACGTGCAGCCAGGCCTGCGCACCGCTCAGACGCGCGGTGAGCCAGCCTGTGGGCGCGCACACCAGAGCGGGTGCCACGGTCAGCACCACGTTGGGCCGCCACAGTGTCTGGCGCAGCATCACGGGCAGGGACGACAGCGCAAAGGTGCACAGGTGCAGCACCCGCTTGAGGCCACCGGGCTTGCGCGGCACCCACAGCGGTGCGCGCCATACGTTCACACCCCGCCAGACCTCGTGACGCCAGGGCGGCCAGCGGTAGGTCTCGTCGAGTTTCCAGGCGGGGTAGTAGGGCGGGGCGGCCACCACACGCACCTCGTGCCCCTGCGCGGCCAGCCACTCGGCCATCTCGCCCGAGTACTTGCCGATGCCGGTGGGCTCGGGCGCGAAGTTGGCGCTGTGGATCAGGATCTTCATGGCTGCCTGAGCGCCGTGGACGTGGCTGCATGCGGCACCAGCTGTTCCTGCTCTTTGACCTTGAGGACGATCATGTATTCATAGATGGCTTGCAGCACGGCGTAGCGCAGGCCCGCGCGGCCATCGAGGAAACCGCGTTTCACAACGTAGAGCAAGACAAACTTCACCAGCGGGCGCAGCGGCAGCCGGTAGAACAGTTCCTTCTGGTAGAAGCGGCGCTCGTGGAAGTCTCTCTCTGTGAAAGCCTTGGTGATCGAAAACGGCGTCTGGTTGCCGCGGTTGAACATGATCTGCTCAGCCTCAAGACGGCTGTAGTTGTTGTGCCGTTCGAACCAGTGCCCCATGCCTTTGCTGAACGGAAAGTGGTCTAGGAAGCCCGTTACATCGCCTACCGGGCCGTCGGCCAGCGAGATCGGGTTCACCAGCCGTTCGTAGCGCATGTTTTCGGGTCGGAAAAGGCGCATGTAAAACGCCGAGGTCTGCACGTGCTTGAGCCAGGTATCTAGAAAGAAGTCACGCCTTTGGAGACGAAATGCCACCCTGTCCCCCGGTGCGACCACCGCCGCGCGGACTGATTCCACCAGTTCGGGTGTCATGCGTTCATCTGCGTCGATGTAGAACACCCATGGATGCTTGAACGGAAGGTTCGCCAAGCCCCAGTTCTGGTGGCTGGCCCAGTTGTCGAATGGGCGCTGCGTCACGGTGGCGCCAAAAGCCTTCGCAATCTCCACGGTGCGGTCTGTGCTCACCGAGTCGTAAACATGGATGTCGTCGCTCCATGCCACGCTTTGCAGACATCCTGGCAGATCTTGTTGCTCATTTTTGGTCAGGATCAGCACCGAAACCGGCGCGTGCATGGGTGCATGCGTGTGGGCTTTCATGTCGAGCTCCGTGGTCGCCGTGTCTTGAGTTGAACCGCCGGGTGTCCGCCCCAAACGGTCCAGGGTTGATTGATGTCTTTCATCACCACCGCACGTGCGCCCACCACGCAGCCGTTTGCGATGTAAACACCCGGGCCCACAAATGCCTCGGCGCAGACCCAGACGTGATCAGCCAGATTGATAGGGTGGGCCACGAGCTGGAAGTTGGCGGAATTGATGTCGTGCGAGCCGCCGCACAGGTAAGCGCCTTGCGACAGCGTGCAGTCGTTGCCGATGGTCATGGGCGCCATGTTGTAGAGCGTCACGCCATCAGCGATGCCCACCCGGTCGCCCAGCGTGAGCTGCCACGGTGCCCAGATGCGCACCCCGGCATACACATGCACATGCTCTCCCATACGGGTACCAAAAAGACGCAGCAACGCACGCCGCCAAGCGTGCAGAGGTCTTGGACTGGGTCTGAACAGCAGCAGCCAGCTCACGCCCCAGAGCGCGCGCGCCAGGCGGTTGCCTATCGTGAACGAGGGCTGTGTGGCGGGGTCGTTGCCTTCGAGGATCACGTCAGCTCCTCGGGCTTCTTGCGCAGCACGAAACGCCATTTGTCCCCCAGGAGCTCGTCCACGCCGTAGTCCGCGAGTTCTTCTCGCACATCCTCGGTCAGGAACGACCGCCCGTGCCCAGCCTGCAGGTTGTGCACCGCCACCACCGTGAAATGACGCTCGAACAGCCGCTGGTAATCGTGAAGCCGCATCTCGTTAAGGAAACAATCGGCCGTGAACCGGCGCTGCCGCAGGTGTTCCCAGGGGTCGGAGCGACGGTCCCTGTCGGCCTTCAGCGTGTGTGGGTACCACTCCACCAGATGCCCACCGCTGATCCCGGTGAACACGGCCGGAGAAATCACCGCCATACCCTGCGGTGTCAGTGCCTGCGCCAGGTTGGCACACACGCCGTCCAGCGCCTCGCGGGGAACGTGCTCGAAGACATCCTCTGAGTAGACGAAATCGATCGACGCTGACGGCAACGAAACATCGGCTACGTCACCCACCAGAAAGCGTGCGGCTTGCACGCGAAGTCGGGCACCCCGACGCACCAGCACGCGGTTCAGCGCCTGGCGTTCGTGTGAGTCGAAAATCAGCGCGCGCGCCGTGCTCTTGATGAAGCGCTGCCAGCCATTGGTCCTGAGGACGCGCAACAACGCGGACACGGAAACACGCAACATGGGTGCGTCCAGATCGATGCCCCGCGCATTCAGCCCCATCGAGATGAGTGCCAGTAGACGCAACGGGCGCGCACCGTAGCCCACCTCGAAGATGGACGCCTGGTGGAACGGAAGACCTGTGGTGGTCTCAAAGATCGACCGATAGTCGTCCAGCTCTGCGACCAGCCTGGCCACGTCCGCCTCCTTGCTTTGAAGCCCTTGCAGGCGCATCCGCAGGAACTGCAGATTCTCCCAACCCCAGTCGAATGCAGAGCCGATGTGCCCTACCGAATTGCTGGTCTTGTTCATGGGGCGGCCCTCTTCTGGTGCTGACCCACGATGTGCAGCAGGCTCTGCGCCATGGCACTGACGGTGAACCGCGCGTTGAACAACTCGCTGGCTGCCTTTGCCATGCTCGTGCGAGCCGCCGGCTCCAGTGCCAGCCATTGCATCAACAGTGCATGGGTGCCGTCTGCGGTGTTTTCTTCAACCAGACCCGCGCCGGCATTCTGGATCTCCCGCCAGATGTTGACCTTGTTGGAGATCAGCACGGGCAGGCCACAGCCGAGCGCTTCCGCCACCGCAATGCCGAAGTTTTCCTGGTGCGATGGCAGCACAAAAGCCTCGGCGGCATGGAACGCGCCCCACTTGATATCGCCCTGCAGCATGCCGGGCCAGTGGATGCGATCGGCCACGCCCAGTTGCCGAGCTTGCGCCTGCAAGGTTGCGACCCACCCGGTCTGGTCGGGTCCGGCCATCACCAGGTGCAGATCGGGTGAGTGGGCAGCTGCCTTGGCGAACGCGCTGATCAGCAGATCGCAGCCCTTTTTCTCCTGAATGCGACTGAGGAACAGCAGCAGGCGTTTGCCTTTGAGGTGCGGGTAGGCGTCCAGAAAGCACGCGGCGAGCGGTGCCTTGTCGGTGGGGGGAGGGCGCGTGCCATAGGCCACCACCTGCTCGCGCGCCCGGTACAGCCAGAACGATTCGCGGGCCAGCAGGCGCTCGTCTTCGCAAGTGAAGAGCACCGCCGCGGCATCCCGCAGCACCCGGTATTCGGCCCAGGGCCAGTAGAACCACTTCTTCAGGTGCTTGAGCGGGTAGGTGCGTTTGAACCAGGGGTCAAGCATGCCGTGCGTGAACACGGCATAGGGCAGCTTGAGCCGCGTGAGGGCGCGCCAGGTGGCGAAGCTGTGGTACTGCCAGATGCCGTTGACGATCACGAAGTCGTACCGGTGTGCGTGCGCCACGAGCCAGGGCACCAGACGATGGCTCATGCCGTAGTTGCCGCGCGCCGGGCCCAGGGCATGCACGGTGTGTGTCTGGTTTTGCAACCAGGTGTCTGTCGGGTTGTCCAGGGTGACCAGCTCGGTGTGGTGGCCGAGCTCCTTCATCCGTTGCCCGAGGTTGCGCACCCCTTCAATGGGCCCGCCACCCGTGGGATTGGCAGACGAAATCACATGCAGGATGTTCATGAAGGAGTTCGGGCCAGTGCATGGTCCGCGTTGGTTGGGTGGCGGGCCATCACGCCCTCATAGATCTGCAGGTAGGCCGCAATGGCCCGCGCTGACTCAAAGCGCCGAGACCAGGTCATGCATGCGTCGGTGCGTTCGCTCTGCGCCTGCGCTGGTTCGTTCAGCAGTTTTTCAAGCACCCGTGCTCCGCGGGCCGCCCAGAGGGCCATGTCGTCGGTGCTGCGAAGCAGGGGCAGGTAGTCGGTGTGGGGGCCACCGATCTCGTTCATGGGCGCGTCGTCGGTGGTGATGACAGGGCAGCCACAGGCCTGCGCCTCGACGATGGGCCAGCCAAATCCTTCGGCCAGGCTGGGGAACAGGAAGGCCCGCGCCAACGAATAGGCGGCTTGCAGCAGGGCGTGGTCGATGCCATGGAGAAAGTGCACCTGCCCCTGCGCGGGGACTTCATTCAGTGCTTCTCGCACCGCGTCAGTCTGGGGAACGCCCACCAGCCACAGCGGCAAGGGGTTCGCTTGCGCGGTGGCGTACCGGGCATAGATGCGGATCACACCGCCCACATTTTTGTACCACTGGTTGCCACTGACATGCAGCAACAAGCCGGCGTCGGGCACCGGCAGGCCTGCGCGGCGCAAGAGCGCGCGGGCTTCGAGTGCAGGTGTCCGTGCAAAGCGTTGATTCAGCCCGTTGTGCACCACCTTGCAAGTGACGGGCGCCACCCCGCCCAAGCGTCGCAGGTCGTCGAGCGTGCGTTGCGAGATGCAGATGAAGTGCTGCGCCTGCGCAAACCCCTGGCGGATATAGCGCTGGTACAGGCGTCCGGTGAAGCGAGTCGGGTTCTGCGGGACCTCTCCCAGCGCCGATCGCAGCGCCAGCAGGTCGTGCACATGCACCACCAGCGGGCGGTGTTTGACCAGCGGTACCCAGGGCCCCAGGGCTTGGTCGGCCATCACGAACAACGTGTCGGCCGGCTCTCGCGCAGCCGCGCGTCGCACCCACAAGGGAAACAGCAGGTATTGGTCGATGTACCCGGCCCACTTGGACAGGCGACCGGAAGGCACCCACGCATGCACCTTTGCCGTGGGCGACCAGACATCCACCTCATGCCCCAGCGCCTGGTAAGCCTGCTGCAGCATGCGCGCGAACCGCGGCATGCTTTGTGAAGCCATGAACGAGGGGTGGGTGAAGAGGACGATGCGCATGGATCAAACCGGCGTGCGCAGGCCATCGGGGCGGTCTGGCGGGTTGTTTGCAACATGGGACCGACCGCCCAACAACATGCCGAAGGCGCGAGCCGTCGTGGCTACGAGTAAGAACAACACGATGTTCTGTGGAATGGTGCGCAGCGTGCCCGTGATCCAGGCGTGCAAAGAATCGTTGGTGATGCCGTTCTGGAACAACTTCCACACCGCCAGCATGCCCACGGCTGAGAGCACCACCTGCCCTCCCCGATTGCGAAACGAGAGCAGGTCGATCATGGCGAAGGTGACCAGGCAGAAGGCGATGTAGACCACCGCAAAACCAGCACCCAGTAGCGCAACGCCTTGCGCCAGCATCGAACCTGTGCGACGACTGCCCAGCGGCCCGCCCTGGCTCAGGTGGCTGAGGTAGTCGCCGATGGAGAACTCGAACGCCTTCTTGTCAATGTCCACCCCCAGGCGCTTGATCAACGGTTCGGGCAGCGCGACCCAGAACATGTCTGTGGTGGTCTGGGCGAGCAGCTCGGTATCGCTCTGGGAGAAGGTCGAGACGAAGTAGAACGAGTTGTCGTGGAACTTGGTCTCCACCAGGCGGGCCAGCAAGGGGTTTTCGAAGTAGTGCTCGTCGTACTTTCCCCGCGTTGCGTTGCGTTGCTCCTCGTTCTGCTCGGCCAGTGCATCAGGCCGCTGGAAGTAGTAGAAGGTTTCCTTCACCATCTGAACCGCCGAGACATTGCCGCGCACCTTGCGCGCCACCACCATGGCGGTGGCCAGATCGCTCAGCGGGATGGCCAGAGCGGCAAGCACCAGACCCAGCACGCCAAGCTTCAACACGCGTTTGCCCGACACCGCCGTGGCGCTGCGCAGCGCACCCAGCAAGGCAAACAGCGCGATGGTGACAAAGCCGGAGAGCATCACCTGCCTTGCATTGGCCGCCAGACCCAACAGCACCACCAGCCCCGCAAAGAAGAGCAGATAGGGCCATTGCTTGCGCAGGCTGCTGTAAGAATCGCCCAGCTGGATCAGATACATGGGAATGAGGAAAGGCGCCCAGGTGAGAAAGATCAGGCCTTGCATCACCTTGCCAAAGGTGCCTTCGCGCCCGGCGCCGAGCAAGAACGCGATCAGCCCCACATAACCCATGAACCACAGCACGCCGGTGGTGGGCGTGTCGTAAAGGCCCAACTTCTGCAATATCCGGCGGGGCAGCGACCCTTGGTCTGCAGCGGGCGGAGGCATGAGCCAGCGGTAGCCGGTGTGCGCGATCAACGCCAGCAACTGAAAGCCGGCCAGCAGCGCGAAGGTGGCCATGGGTACGCGCAGGTTGTCGGCCAGCGATGTCCAGTACGCGGTCTGTCCGAGCAGCGCACCCAGTTGAGTGGTGACGCCAAAGCCGAACACCGCGAATGTCGACAGCGGGTGGGTCTGCAGCGCAGGTGTCCACTGCAGGTACAGCAGCACCAACATGGAAGATGTAAACACGATGCTTGCCGAGGCAAGGTTCTCGGCCGAAAAGTCGATGGCGATTTGCGCCAGCAACGCCAGCAGATTCAGTGCCATCAGGCCCAGCAAGATAAAACGACCGTTGCTCAGGTGCTGCGCCTCGGGCCTCGGGCGCGGATCGCGGTGGGATGCGGGGGAGCTCATGCTTGCACCAACGCCTGGTAGGTGTTCAAGGCCTTTTGACCGTAGTCTCGCCATCCGCCCATGTGCTTCACCCGCTCCAGCGACCGGACGCTCATGCGCGCGCGCAGGTCCGGCTCCTCGGCCAGTCTCTGCAGTCGGTCGGTGAGCGTCCGTGGGTCCCGGATGGGGACGATGAAGCCCTCCTGCCCATCGTCAAACAGATCGCGCGCGCCGGTGTTCTCGCTGGCGATCACGGGGCAACCACAGGCCATGGCCTGGGTCATGACCATTCCAAAGCCTTCCTGAACGCTGGGCAGCGCCAGTGCGTGGCTCTTGCTCATCCAGTGCTTGAGTTCGGCTTGCGGCACATGTCCCAGAACCTGGATCGCATCGGACCACAGACCTTGCGCCTTCATGCGTTCAATGACCTGTGGAGAGACGGCCCCTGCGAACGTGAGGGACTTGCCGGGGTGGCGAACGGCGTTGAAGGCCTGCAACAAGTACGGCACCCCCTTCTGGAGGGTCATCGCTCCCACGAACAACACATCAAAGCGCGCGGGATCGGGTGCATCGCATGGAGCGAAGCGGGAGAGGTTGACGCCGTAGGGGAGCAAGCGCATCTTGTCCGGAGCAACGCCCTGATCAACAAACGATCGCCATGCGAAGGTGGACGGCACCGTGATGCAGTCGGCAAGCGCGTACTCGGCCTCCTCACGTTCGATGGATCGCGGGTCGATGCCGTCAAACGGCAATCCCCAGGTCTGGTGTTCCTCGCGCAGCAACGCGTCCTGTACGCGGATGTGCGAAGACCCCCGGTCGCAGACGTAGTGCCCACCCCGGGCCTGCTGCACCTTGCCAGCTTTGAGAGCGCTGCCCGACAGCCCCACAAACACGTCGCATTCGGGCAGCGCGTGTGCCGTCCATTGCTCGAACGAGGTGGCGGCCAGGTTCTCCCACTCCCGGATCCAGCTGTGCGGCATTCTGGATTTGATCGGGTTGGCCATGTACGGCCCCATCACCCAGGGAAAGGTATGAATCGAAGCATCGGGCAAACGCTCGGCGCGCAGCTTGAAGCGTGGATACCCCGTGAGCACGCCCGCCAGCACCCCGTGGGCATGCAGTTCGCGCGCCAGATCGAATGTGTGGAACTTGCCCAGCACCGACAGTGCAACCTTCATGGCATCACCGCCCGTGTTGGCCCGCCATGCCCCAACGCGCGCAGCGCCAACGTGGCACACGCAATGACCACCAACAGTTCGCTCGACAGCATGGCGAGTCCCACACCGTTCAGTCCGGCCCGGGGCGCCCACCAGGCGGTGAGCATCACGCACACAGCTCCACCCAGCATGGTCCACACGGCCAGAGTGCCGTGCTGGTTGGTCGACATCAGCAGCACACGCGGCACATGCGAGAGGCCGCTGGCGGCGGCATACGCGATCAGCAGGCCCACCACCGCGGGGTCAAAGGCGATCTTGCCGTGTGTCCAGGCGCTGAGCAGCCAGGGAGCGATGGCGTACAGCGCAGCACACAGCAGCAGCACCTGCACCGCGCTGAGCGCGGCACTGCGCCTGGCGAGTTGCCGAAGTTCAGCCAGCGATCCCTGCCCGAACTGGCGGGAAAACTCGGGCCAAAGCGAGTGGCTGAACATGGCGGTGACCTGCACCGCGGTGCGTGCGAGGGTCCGGTAGGTGCTGAAAACGGCCACTGCCACCGGGCCGAGCAACACGCCCACCAGCAGCGTGACACCTTGAAAGCTCAGCGCATTGGCCAACGGAAAAGCCATGAAGGCCGCTGCCGGGCGCACCATGTCCCGGACCGTGGCCGCGGTGGCGTGGCGCAAGCCCCATTGCAGCCCGGGTTCGCCCGCGCGTGCGACCACCATGGTCAGCAGGGTGCCGACCGCGCGAAACGCCAAGCCCGTCAATGCCACCGCGCTGAAGGTGCCCACCAACAACAAGCCCAGCATCCATCCAGCCCATTCGGCCAGGCGCGTGAAGTTGCCCAGCAGGGTGCCCAGCGCGTACCGGTGCGTGGCCTTGAAGAGCTGTTCGGAAAGCCCGCCGGCAAACGCTATCAGCACACTGACCGTCAGGGCCATCAGGGCCATGCGCTGGTCCAGGGTCGCATTGGCTGGCCAAGGCGACCACCAGATGGCTGGCAAGGCCAGCGCGGCCAGTACCGCGCAGACGAACAGCATGAACATCTGTGCGCTCTGGAACACCCGGCTGGCCATCGCTGTGTCGCCAGCGCCCAGGGCCATCGTCATACGGTTGCCGGCGGCTGTGACCATGCCCACATCGGCCATGGCGAGGTAGGCGGGCAGGGCCGACAGGAGCAACCACATGCCGTAGGCGGCGGCGTCCCAGGTCGCCAGAAACAGAGGCAATGACGCGAGCTGGATTCCCACCGAAATTGCCATGCCCATCGAGTGGGCGCCCATGGCGGCCATCACGCGCTGGCGCATGGCCCGGTTCATTCGACCAGCTCCTCCACCGCTTCCAGCAAGGACCGCATCACCGCTTCGTTGCGGTGGTCATCGCGCTTGAAGCGATCGTGGCCTGCCTGCGCAATGCGGGCGCGGCGTGGTTCGTCTGCCAGGGCTTGAAGGCACGTGGCGGCGCACTCTTCAGCGCCGCTCCAGAACAACGCCTCGACACCTTCTTCGTACATGGCCAGGTGTTCGTGTGTGCGTTCTGCGCACAGCAGGCCGCCGAGTGAGGGAATCTCGAGCGAGCGCGTGGTGTGCAGGTCGCGGTTTTCGTGCGAGATCAGGCCGAGGTTCACCCTTGCGCACTGGATGGCCAGGGCGTACTCACTGCCGCCAATGGCGCCACCGGCCCAGTGCGACTTGAGTTCAGGCCACTCGGGCGCCTTGTGCCAGTTCGGGCCGCGAATGGTCAGCGGTACGCCGAGGCGAATCAGGTCGCGCAGGAAAGGGCCGCGTTCGGGAAACCAACTGCCAAGGAACAACACCTCCGACATCCATGCCAGCTGCAGGCTCGTTGTGAGCGGGCGCGGCGCGTGGGTCACTTCGTCGGCGCTGCGGTATACGCGCACGATGTTGTTCGCGCCCAGGGCGTTCAGCTCGGCCACGTTGTCTTCGCGCACCACGGCCAGCAGGTCGTACAGCGCAGCCGACTGCCGGTACGCGGTGAAACGCGCGCCGTCTCGGGGCCCAGTGGGGTCGTCGATGTTGTAGTTCACCACCAGTTCGGTGTGCCCGCGCAGCACCCTCAGCACCGCGGGCGTCACCCATTCGCCGCCGTCCACATGGCAGAGGTGAAAGCGCTTGTGGCCAAGCCAGCGTGCCAGGCCCTTGACGATGAGGGGGGAAAACCAGTGGCCTCCCACGTGCCACGCCCAGCGGTCGACCCAGCGTTGCCGGGGCAGCAGGCTGCGCAGGTCCAGGTGTTCGACGTTGCACCCGATGCGGCGCAAGGCGTTGGCCCGGTCAAGGCAGGTGCCGCTCATGGGACCCAGGTACAACACGGTGAAGCCCGCCATGTTCATGAACGCGCACCTGCGGCGACAGTCGTCGGTTCAGGGTTGGGCGTGTATTCGAAGCCGGCATCGGCTTCGTACAGAGGGGGCGTACCCAGGCCCAGCAACGTGCGGCCCACCAGCTCGGCCACCAGGAACAAGGCCAGGGCCCCTGCGCAGAGCCAGCGCGCACCACGTGCGAGGCGTGATCGCCTGTCGTTCATGCCAGGCTCACCTGGGCCTGCGCGTAGGGCACATCCGCCAGCGCACGGCGCAGTCCTTCGCGCAGCGACACCGTCGGCTGAAAGCCCAGTGCATTCAGGCACGACACATCCATCAGCTTGCGCGGCGTGCCGTCGGGCTTGCTGCGATCAAAGACGATGTCGCCCTGGTAGCCGGTGACCTGGCGGATGGTCTCGGCCAGCTCGCGGATACTGAGGTCTTCGCCCACGCCGATGTTGATGAGGGGTGGCTCGAAGCGGCCGGTCAGGGCTTCGTCGCTGCCAAGCAATGAATCGAAGCTGCGTTCGGGCAGGTTCATGAGGAAGACGCAGGCCGCGGCCATGTCGTCGCTGTACATGAATTCGCGCCGCGGTTCGCCGCTGCCCCACACGGTGACGCTGGGCTTGCCCTGCACCCGCGCTTCGTGAAACTTGCGCAGCAACGCCGGGATGACGTGACTGGTGTCCAGGTCGTGGTTGTCGCCCGGGCCGTACAGGTTGGTCGGCATGGCCGCCAGAAAACGGGTGCCGTGTTGCCGGTTGTAGCTCCAGCACATTTCAATGCCTGCGATCTTGGCCAGCGCGTAGGGCCGGTTGGTGGGCTCCAGCGGGCCGGTGAGGAGGTCGCTTTCCCGCATGGGCTGGGGCGCCAGGCGGGGGTAGATGCAGCTGGAGCCCAGGAACAGCAGCCGCTGCACGCCGGTGCGCCAGGCTTCGTGGATGACGTTGGTCTGGATCAGCAGGTTGTCGCGCACAAAGTCTGCCGGGAACTGCTGGTTGGCCTGGATGCCGCCCACACGCGCTGCCGCGAGAAACACATGTTCGGGTTTCTCAAGCGCAAAGAACTCGCGGGTGGCTGCGGCGTCGGTCAGGTCCAGCTCCGCGTGGGTGCGCAGCAGCAGGTTGTGTTGGCCGGCGGCGCGCAGCTGGCGCACGATGGCCGAGCCCACCAGGCCGCGGTGGCCCGCCACGTAAATCCGGGCATCGGTGTGCATGGCGAGGCTCACTCGTGAAACTCGAAAGCCGGAAAGCCGGCCAGCTTGACCATGGCGTCGCGCCGGGCCATGCGGTAGTCGGATTGCACCATCTCCTGCACCAGCTGGGGGAGGGTGATTTTGGGCGTCCAGCCGAGCTGGGTGCGTGCCTTGCTCGCATCGCCCAGCAGGGTTTCCACTTCGGTGGGGCGGTAGTAGCGTGGGTCCACCCGCACCACCACGTCGCCCACCTGCACGCGCAAATCTTTGCGGTGCACGGCCGCCACCACACCGGCTTCGTCGCTGCCTTCGCCCAGCCAGTCCAGTGTGAAGCCGAGCTCCAGCGCTGCCAGCTCCACAAACTGGCGCACGCTGTACTGCACGCCGGTGGCGATCACATAGTCTTCCGGCTTGTCCTGTTGCAGCATGAGCCACTGCATTTCCACGTAGTCCTTGGCGTGGCCCCAGTCGCGCAACGCGCTCATGTTGCCCAGGTACAGGCACTTCTGCAGGCCCAGCGCAATGCGCGAGATGGCGCGAGTGATCTTGCGGGTGACGAAGGTTTCGCCGCGCTGCGGGCTTTCGTGGTTGAACAGAATGCCGTTGCAGGCGTACATGCCGTAGGCCTCACGGTAGTTCACCGTGATCCAGTAGGCGTAGAGCTTGGCCACTGCGTAAGGGCTGCGCGGGTAGAAGGGTGTGGTTTCCTTCTGCGGAATTTCCTGCACCAGGCCATACAGCTCGCTGGTGGAGGCCTGGTAGAAGCGGCAGGTCTTCTGCATGCCGAGCAGCCGGATGGCCTCCAGCAGGCGCAGCGTGCCGGTGGCGTCCACGTCGGCGGTGTACTCGGGGCTCTCGAAGCTCACCGCCACATGGCTCATGGCCCCCAGGTTGTAGAGCTCGTCCGGCTTCACCTGGCCAATGATGCGGATCAGATTGCTGCTGTCGGTGAGGTCACCGTAGTGCAGCACCAGGCGGCGGTCGCTCTCGTGCGGGTCCTGATAGAGATGGTCGATACGGTCGGTGTTGAACGACGAGGAGCGGCGCTTGATGCCGTGCACCTCGTAGCCCTTGTCGAGCAGCAGCTCGGCCAGGTACGAACCGTCCTGACCGGTGATGCCGGTGATGAGTGCGACTTTCTTTTTCATGGTGCGGTGGTGGCGCGAACGCCACTGGTGGGGCTGACGCCGGCAAAACGGGCGCGGTTTTCAGGGGCAATGGCGGCCACCATGGCGGCGGCGAATTCGGCTTGTATGCGGTGGGCGCGCGGGCTGTCGCGGTCGATCGAGGACACACGAACCAGCATGCCGTCGGGCACCCGTCCGCTCAATCCGTAGCGCATCTCGACAAGCTTCTTGTTGATGCCGGTTGTGGTGATGTGATCCCCCACCACCGTCCAGTAGGTCACGGGCTCGAAGCGTTGCCCCAGGTGGGTTTCCAGGCGGGTGGTGGAGATGGACTGATCGAGCAGGTTGAGCGGCACGCGTTCGACTTTCTCCAGCTTGAAGCCCTGCGCCGGGTAGCAGACCTCGGGCTTGTGCAGCTGCAGGTTGTCGCTCTGGTTCTTGCCATAGGCAATGGACAGCATCACGCGGTAGCCGTCGGCGTGCACGTAGTTGCGCGTGAGGGTCTGCGTGTAGATCTCTTCGATGGTTGCTTGCTGCTCCGGGTCCACGATCTGAACCGCCACATTGAACTGTTCCTTCCAGTCGCCAAACTCGCTGGGCACCATGGCGGCCAGGTCGATGGTGGGCCGCTCATCGGCCAGACTGGCGGAGGGGCGCATGGCAGCGGCCAGCGCGGCAGAAGCCACCATCAGGGACAACAGCAGCAGGTTCTTGAGCGGGAAGACCATGGCGTCAGGCCTTTGGGGTTTGGGTGCGCGCCCGCATGCGCAGGCCGTCGAAGAACTGGAGCGCGGTGTCGGTGCTGATGATCAACAGCAAGGCGCTGAGGAACAGCACCATGCCGGCAAAGCCGTGCAGGAAACCCTGACCAGCTTCGTTGCCGAAGTGGTAGGTGATCAGGCTGAGTGCCATCACCCGGATCACGTTGGCGGTGAAGGAGATCGGCACGATCAGCACGGCCAGCGTGATGTTGCGAAACAGCGAGTCGCGCCGCACGAGGTTGAGGTAGAGCAGGCCCAGGGCTTCGAGTGTCAGCAGGGTATGGAGACCCGCGCACGCGTCGGCCACCAGCAGCATGTATTGGCCGATCTGCAGCACCACCCCGTTGCGGCCAATGGGGTAGCCCGCGTGGTACAGCACGTTTTCGGCCACATACGACACCGCCATCTTCATGGGCATGGTCACCAGATCGACCACCTGCGCCGGCAGGGGCACCATGAAGAGCATGAAGAACAGCGCGAACCATTGCGCCTTGAGCGCTCTGCCGCCGCGCAGCAGCAGCAGACCGGCGAGCAGCCAGATCACCGATCCAACTTCGAATATGCCGATGCCTTGTGAACGGCCCAGCGCGTAGAGGAACAGCGCGATCGCCACCAGCGGCCAGCCCCAGGCGCTGGGTTGTTCACCCTGGGAAGCCTGTTCCATCCGGGCCCAGTTGCGCTGCAGCAGCCACAGCGAGATGGCCAGCACGATGGGGCCGTGGAACTGTTCGTCCTCGGCCCAGATCCCGGTGAACAAGTCATGGAGACTGGGTAGATAGAGCAGGGCGAGGCCCACCATAATCGGCACATACGGCACCAGACGCGTCACCATCGATGCGCTGGTCGCTTCAGAAACAGGGGTGGTGGCGGTCATGGTTTTTTCACTTGTGCGGCTTCAGCGTGCAGCGCGCTGGATGGCCTATTTGCTGGCGACGGCCATTCCGCTGGCACTGCTCGTGGGCGGCGCACAACCGTTTGCCGTGGGCCTGGTGCCCGCACCCTGGGACAAGCTGGCCCACATGTCGGTGTATGCCGTGCTGGCCTGCGCCATCGGGTTTGCGAGCCGGCGCCAGGGAGCATCGGCCATGCTGATTGGCTTCGTCGGCGCCCTGCTGGTGGGCGGGCTGGATGAGTTCAGTCAGATGCACCTGCCCGGACGCACCGCCGAGTTCGACGACCTGGTGGCCGATGCGGTGGGCGCTGGCCTGGGCACGGTCGTGCTCGCGGTTCGCATTCAGGTGAGGGCGTGGGTGGCTGCGCATGAAGAGGTCGAGCGGTCTTGACGCTCAGTGCTGGTTGAGGATGGAGCCCACCACCGCAACACCGGTGTCCTGCAGCCGCCTGGCGAGGTCGTTCACGCGGCGCATCGGTGTGCGGTTCTTGCGTGCCACCACCAGCGCCGCGCCGGTGCGCGCTGCGATGATTTCCGCATCGGCAAAGCGATCACATGCTGGCGTGTCGATCAGCACCACGTCGAAGTTCTGACTCACCTGCTGCAACAGTTCACCGAAGCTGGCCATGCCCACCAGCTCCTGCGGGTTGGGTGGGGATGATCCAGCAGGCAGCACACGCAGACCAGGCAAGCCGGGCACGGCCTCGATCACCTCCAGGCGCGCGCGCCCAGCCAGGATGCCGGCCAGCCCGGCGCTGTGCCCGGTGTGGAACAACTGGGACTGGCGGGGCTGGCGCAGGTTGGCGTCGATCAGCAGCGTGCGCTGGCCCTGCTGTGAAAACACCACCGCCAGATTGGCCGCGATGAAGCTGCGGCCGTCCTGCGCCTGCGGGCTCACCACGCTGAGCATGCGACGGCGGCGATCGTCGTTGAGCCAGCGCAACATGATCTGCCCGCGCAGCGCGCGCATTTCTTCAGACACGCTGGAGAAGGGCTTGAAGGCCGTGACCAGTTCGCGGCTCAGGTGGGTGTCGTTGTCGTGCAGGTAGCCGTAGTTGAACTGGGTGGAGAGCGCGGCATCCAGATCGCTGCGCTGCAGGAGCTTGAGGGCGATGGCGGCTTCGCCGAAGGGCTCATCGTGGCTGTGCTGGCGTTCGATGATGGTGTTGATGTGCTCGGGTTGCAGCACGCCGCGCGCCACCAACAGATCGCCAATCGTTCCGTGCGGCTTCAGGCGTTCGGGTGCGTTCATGCCGCCGCTCCAGCGGCGGGCTTCATCATGCCGCGCGCGGGCCCGATGCTGCCGAGCAGGATCACGTCCCGAAGCTCGTGCAGGTCGTCGGCCGAGCGCACACGGCGGTTGGCAAACTCCAGCGAGAGGGCCAGCATCACGCCCAGCAGCCCGCCAAGGAACATGGCGATCGCGATGTTGAGCTTCACCCGGGGACCGGACGGAAAGGCCGGTGCGATCGCGGGGTTGAGCACCGCGATGTTGGTCTGACTGGTCTGGCTCTCCAGGCTGCTCTGCGAGGCGCGCAGGCTGACCGAGTCGAACACCCGCTGGGCCGACTCGATGTCGCCGCGCAGCACACGGATCTCGTCTCGTTGCTGATTGAGCAGCAACACGCGTGACTTCTGTGCGGACAGCGCGGCCTGCAACTGCGACTCTCGTTGGCGGTTCACTTCGTAGGTGGTGTTGATCGAGTTGGTGATCTGCTGCGTTTCCGATGCCAGCTGTGCTTTCAGCTCGGCCAGTTCGGACTCCGCACGCATGGTTTGCGGATGGTTCTTGCCCAGGTTCACACTGCCTTCGATCAGTTTGGCCTCGAGCCTTGCAATGTCGGACTTCAGGCCGTTGATGAGCGGGCTCTGCATGACCTCGGCAACGGTGTCGCCGTCGGTGCGCGAGCGCTTGCTGCGGCTGTCGGTGGTGGCGGCCTGGATGGCCGTGAGCTGACTGCTGGTCTCGTTGAGCTTGGCGGTTTCGTAGTCCACCCGCTCGTCGGTCGAGGTGATGCCGTTGGCCTGCTGGAAGTCGGACAGCGCCTTCTGTGCCGATTCCAGGCGCGCGCGCGCCGCCTTGGTCTGCTCGTCGAAAAAGCCTGTGTACTGGCGCGCCGGGTCCACGCGCAGTTCGAGGTTCACGTCGATGTAGGCCTGCGCGAACGCATTGGCCACGGCGGCAGCGAAATCGGGGTCGGCGCCCACGTACTCGATGTTGATGACGTTGCTCTCGCGCGAGGGCTTCACATCGAGGTTGCCCTTGAGCAGGGCAGCGAGCCAGTCGACCAGCTGTCCGCGGCCGTTGGTGGCTTCGCGCCATTGCGACTGCACGGAGAGGTTCGTGTCCATGCGCAGGTTGCTCACCACGCGCTTGGCCACACGGTCGCTCTTGATGATGTCGACCTGGGTGGCCATGTAGCCGGTGGCGGCCATGCCGGCCATGGTGCCCGTGACGGGGTCGGGCTTGATGTCGAGCACCACCGAAGCTGTTGCGGTGTATTGCTTGCCGGACATCAGCGTGACGGTGGCCGTGGTGACCACCACGAGCATGAAGGCGATGAACACCACGAGCCAGCGGGCGCGCAGGATGATGAAAAGTTGTTGAGGTGTCATGGGATGTGTCTGCCGTAGCGGCGCTTCAGAACAGGCTTTCCCGCACGTAGATCACATCGTTGGGCATGACCGGGTCGTTCATCCGCGGTGTGAGCAGTGCCACGCCGCCGTCGTCCTGCTGGCGATGGAGCTGCAAGCGGTCGCGAGAGCCGCGCGCGGTCGGTCCACCGGCCAGGGCCAGCGCTTGCATCACCGTCATGGCGCGTTCGATGCGGAAAGAGCCCGGGCGTTGTGCCTCGCCGTACACATAGAACACCGGTGCCCGGTGCACATAGATCACGTCGCCCCCTTGCAGCACGATGTCGTCTTCGCCTCGCTCGCGCAGGAACAGCGATGGCACGTCGACAAGTTTGCGAAACGGCTGGCCGGCGCGTTGGCCCGTCACGATGACCACATCGTCCCCGCCGGGCGTGGCGCCACCCGCATTGGCAAGCATGTCACTCAGGCGGGTGCTCGCAGTTTCCAGAGGAAATCGACCCGGCCTGCCCACTTGGCCGAGCACCGACACCTGGCTGCCGCGGATCTGCGTCAGCAGCAGGGTGACCTGCGGGTTCTGCAGGAAGCCGCCGCTCTTCAGGGCATCGGCAATTCTTTTCTCCGCTGCACCCACCGCCAGCCCACCCAGGCGAATGGTGCCGATGAGCGGGAACGAGATCGTGCCGCTTTCGGAGATGCGGGTCTCCAGGGTGAGGTCGGGGTTCTGGAACACCTGGACTCGCACGGCATCTCCAGCGGCCAGTGGGTAGTCCACCGGAGCCGCCTGGGCGTGAGCATCGATGCTGGCGAGCAGCAGTGCGACCAGCAGCAGGCACGAGCGTTGCACGGCCAGCATGAAAAACGACGTCACGGCAGAAGTCATCACTTCAGGCCCTGAATGCCGCGTTCAATGGCGCCTTGCTCCGCGCTCGCCGCAGGTTTGGCGCCGCTCTCCAGCGGAGCGGTGAGCGGCAGGGTTTCGGCAGGGGCGGCCGGTTTGTCCGCCGACTCTGCGCTCTTGGCGGCAGCCTGGTCGAAGTCGCCCAGGTAGGCGATGGTGGTGGACGCGCGCAGCCGCTTGATTTCACCGGTGACGATCTCTGCCGTGCGCCGGTTGTTCAGGAACTGGGCAATGCCGGGCGTGGCCACGGTCTCGCTCACGGGCACCTGCTGCGACGAGGCCACCCGCAAGAACGTGACGCTGTCGCCGGCCTGCACCGCGGCGCTCTGGCCATCCTTGAGCGCATGCACGCGGGGCAGCAGCTCCAGTGGAATCTGTTCGGCCGTGCGGGTGGCGCTCCCACCACCGAACTGCACGTTGCGCGTGCGCAGGAAGCCGGCCACCTCCTCGATTGGGCGGCCTTGCTCGGCCAGCTTCTTCAGGTCGTCCACGAAGCCGATGGCTTTGGGCACGCGGATCTCCTGCAGGTTGAACACCCGGCGCTCGGCGAACAGCGCGGGATTGTCCTGGTAGTACTTCTTGATCTCCTCCGGGGTCGGCTTGGGCACGTTGCCGGTGAGCTGCTGCAGGTAGGCGCGCGCGAGCACTTCGCGCCGTGCCGCTTCGAGCTGGGCCACCACGTCGGGGGAGCGGTGCAACTTGGCTTCGGTCGCCTGGTCCACCGCGAGTTGCTGGTCGATCAATCGCTCCAGCACCTGCTGACTGGCTGCCTGCACCGCGTCCTTGGAGGCGTTGCCCACGGGGGTGCGGCTGAGCACCTGGTTGATCTGGTGCACCGAGATTTCGCTGGAGCCGACCTTGGCGGCCACCTGGGTGGCCTTGGTGCTGCCTTCTTCGCTGCCGCAGGCGCTCAGGCCCACGGTCAAAGAGAAGGCCAGTGCGGTGGTTTGCAGCAGGCTGGTGATGGGGTTGCGTTTGAGGTGGTTCATGCTTGGGCTCGAAGAAGAAGGCTGACGCGCAGAAGGCGTCGGATCACTTGTAGGCAACAGACTTTCCAGAGGCATCGCGCACCCGGGACCACAGCGCTTCGATCGAATCCACCACCGGTTTCGGCAGGGCCGCGTAGCCCAGCTCGGTGGTCATGGATTCGCCTGTGGTGAGACCCCAGTGGAAGAAGCGCAGCGCCTGCGATGCGTTGGCCACGTTGTCGACCTTGGCGTACATCAACACGAAGGTGGCGCCGGTGATGGGCCACGCTTCGGGTGCGGGTTGCTGGGTCAGCATGTGGGAATGGGAAGTGGTCCAGTCCACGCCGGTGCTGGCAGCGCGAAACGCCTCGGTGCCCGGTGCGACGAATGCGCCCGATGCGTTTTGCAACAGCGCGAAGTTGAGCTTGGCCTGCTTCACATAGGCGTATTCCACATAGCCGATGGCGTTGGGCGTGCGCGAGACGATGGCGGCCACACCGATGTTGCCGCGGCCTCCGCTGCCGGTGGGCCAGCCCACCTGGGTGCCTTCGCCAATGCGTGATTTCCAGTCGGCGTTCACCTTGCTCAGGTAGTTGGTGAAGATGAACGAGGTGCCCGACCCATCTGAGCGAAACACCGGGGTGATGGCTGTGTCGGGCAGTGGGAGTTGCGGGTTGAGCGCCACGATGGCCGGGTCGCTCCAGCGGCTGATCTTGCCCAGATAGATGTCACCGAGCACCGCACCCGTCAAGCGCAACTGACCCGCTGCGACGCCGCGCAGGTTCACCACCGGTACCACGCCACCGATGAGGGTGGGGAACTGGATCTGCCCCTTGCGGGTGAGTTCGTCGTCTTTCAGCGGTGCGTCGGTGGCGCCGAAATCCACTGTTCGACCATCGATTTGTCGAATGCCGCCACTCGATCCGATCGCCTGGTAGTTGACCTTGGCGCCCGCCGCTGTTTTGAAGGCATCGGCCCACTTGGCGTAGGCCGGTGCGGGGAAGGTGGCACCCGCGCCGGTGATGTCTTGCGCCGACGCCGCGAAGGTGCAAAGCGTTGTGCCGGCTGCGATCAGAAGACCTCTGAAGTGGTGGAGCTTCATGTGACACAAACGCCTGTTGACTGAAGAGACCGCGAGTCTAGGTAGCCAGTACGTCAGATCTGTGACCGACCATGATCCGTTTGGACAAACGCTGCAATCAAACCGTCATTACAGGCACCTAGGATCGCGCCACTTCATCGACGGACGAAACATGGCTGCTCAAATTCTGGTTGTCGAAGATGAGCCGCACATACAGGAGCTCATCTCCATCAATCTCACCCGCGCGGGACACTCGGTCCGCTGCGCACCTGACGCCGAAGTCGCGCGCGACATGATGCATCGCTCCTTGCCCGACCTGCTGTTGCTGGACTGGATGTTGCCCGGCATGACCGGCGTGGAGTTCACCCGCATGCTTCGCTCCGAAGCGCGCACGCGCGACATTCCCATCATCATCCTGTCGGCCCGCATCGAGGAGCGCGACAAGATCTCGGGGCTGGAGGTGGGCGCCGACGACTACATCACCAAGCCGTTCTCACCGCGAGAGCTGATCGCCCGCATTGCGGTGATCCTGCGCCGCCGCGTGCCACAGGTCACGGCCGAGGTGGTGCGCGTGGCTGGGCTGGTGCTGGACCCGGCGGCCAAGACCGTGATCGCCAAAGGCCAGCCCTTGTCATTGGGCAGCACCGAATTCCGCCTGCTGCACTTTCTCGTCACCCACACCGACCGCGTGTACAGCCGCAGTCAGTTGCTGGACCACGTGTGGGGCCCCGAATTCGTGGGGGACGACCGCACGGTGGACGTGCACATCAGTCGCCTGCGCAATGCTTTGTTGCCCTCGGGTCTGGATCACGTCATTCGCACGGTACGCGGCAGCGGCTACAGCTTGTCTGGCGCCTGAACCCACCGGTCGCGGTGTGTTGGGTTTGTAACGAGCCAGACCCATCCGCGTAGTCCGTTCGGACCAATCGCGCTCTCACCCATCGAAACTCGAGCGCCCAACGTCTATGTGTAACCCGGGTTACATATGACCTTCTTAAGCTGACTTCACGCAAGTGCGCTTGCAACGTTCACTCGATCCGGAGCACCCCATGTCTCGACAAACCGCGCCTCGCAATCGGAGGCAGTGTGGATTCACCCTGCTCGAACTCCTGGTTGTCATGGTCATCATTGGGCTGCTGGCGGGATTCGTCGGTCCGCGCTTCTTCGCGCAGATCGGCAAGTCGGAAGTCAAGACCGCACGCGCGCAGATCGATGCGCTGGGCAAGGCGCTGGACCAGTACCGCCTGGATGTCGGGCGATACCCCTCCAGCGACGAAGGGCTGGCCGCCTTGAATGAGCGGCCCGCCAACGACAGCAAGTGGTCAGGGCCCTATTTGAAGAAGGGCGTTCCGCTGGACCCCTGGGGTCTGGCCTACATCTACCGCTCGCCGGGCGAGCAGGGCGAATACGACCTGCTGTCTTACGGCAAGGACCGCCAGCCCGGTGGCACGGGCGAAGCCGAAGACCTGGTGAGCTGGTAGGCATGCGCTACCGCGTGAAGTTCCTGCAGTCGGACATGTCGATGGCGGTCAGCGTCGTCGACGCGGACACCGTGGACGATGTGCGTCGACAAGTGCAGGCGCTGGGCAACGCCGTGGTGTCCATCTCGCGCGAAAGCGGGTTGGGTGCGGGCTCACAAGCCCGGGCGGATTTCCCGTTGTTGCTGTTCAGCCAGGAACTGTTGTCGCTGCTGAGCTCGGGCGTGAGCATCGTGGAGGCGGTGGAAACGCTGGCCGAGAAAGAATCCAGGGCGCCGGTGCGCACGGTGTTGCAAAAGCTGCTGCTGAGCCTGCGCGAAGGCCACACGTTTTCCAGCGCGCTGCAGGCCATGCCCCAAACCTTTCCCCCCTTGTTTGTGGCCACGGTGCGAGCCAGCGAGCGCTCCAGCGACCTGAGCGAGGCACTGGGCCGCTATATCGCCTATGGCAACCAGCTGGAGACCCTGCGCAACAAGCTGGTGAGTGCGGCCATCTACCCCGTCATGCTGATCGGCGTGAGCAGCCTGGTCATCCTGTTTCTCATGGGCTATGTGGTGCCACGCTTCTCGCACATCTATGAAGACATGGGCGACGAACTGCCCTTCATGTCGCGCCTCATGCTGCAGTGGGGGCAGGCGGTCGAGCAGTACTGGCCGGTGCTGCTGGGTTTGATGGTGGCGGTGGTGGTGGGCTTGTTCATGGGGGGCGGTCGCTGGCTCGGGCAACGTTTGATGGGGCAGCTCTGGCGCATCCCGGCCATTGGAGAACACATGCGGGTGTTCCAGCTGGCCCGGCTGTACCGCACGCTGGGCATGTTGCTGCGCGGTGGCATCGCCATCGTGCCTGCACTCGACATGGTCAGTGGACTGCTGTCGCCCGCATTGCAGCCGCGTCTGGTCGCAGCCACCAGTCGCATCCGCGAAGGCCAGCCCATGTCGCACGCGTTCGAGAGCCAGGGGCTGAGCACGGCGGTGTCGTTGCGCATGCTGCGCGTGGGCGAGCGCACCGGCAACATGGGCGACATGATGGAGCGCGCAGCTGCGTTCCACGACGAGGAACTCTCGCGCTGGGCCGAATGGGCCACGCGTTTGCTGGGCCCCGCGCTCATGCTGATCATGGGTCTGGTGATCGGCGCCATCGTGGTGCTGATGTACCTGCCCATCTTCCAACTGGCGGAGAGCGTGCAATGAACGCGCGCCACGAACTCCCCCACCTGGCCCATCCATACACCGCCGCCGAGCTGCAGAGAGCGCGCGCGTCGGCGGACAGCCAGGGCATGGGCTTGATCGACTGGCTGGATGCTCAACCGGGGTCGCCGGGCGAGTGGGTGAGCCGGCTGGCCGCCACCGCGCAGATGGCCGCACTGCACATGGACGAACTGCACGCCCTGGTGCCGGCCTTCGACCTGCTTCCCTACGGCGAAGCCCTGCAGCGCGAATGCCTGCTGATGCGCAGCAGCGCTGAAGGGGGCGACTTGTTGCTGGTTGTGGGCGACCCGTTCAACGCCGACCTCATGGCCTGGGCCGAAGAGCGCGTGCGACAGCCCAAACAAGTGCACCTGGCCAGGCGCGCCGATATCGCGGCCTACCTGGCCCGCCACGAGGACAGCCTGCGCGCCATGGACAGCCTGGCACCCATGCAGCAGGCAACGGCCTCCAGCCAGGGCCTGGAAGACATCTCGCTGCGCAGCATCAGCGAAGATGCGAGCCCCGTGGTGCGGCTGGTCAACTCCACCCTGTACGACGCGCTCAAGTCCGGCGCCAGCGACATCCACCTGGAGACCGGCACCGGCGGCATTTACATCAAGTACCGCATCGACGGTGTGCTCGCCAGCGTGGGCGGCATCCATGGCAGCGAGAACGCCGAGCAGGTGATCTCGCGCATCAAGGTGATGGCCGAGCTCGACATCGCCGAGCGGCGTGTGCCGCAGGACGGGCGTTTCAAAGTGGCCGCGCTCGGGCGCGACATCGACATCCGCGTGTCCATCATGCCCAGCATCCACGGCGAAGACGCGGTGCTGCGTGTGCTCGACAAGGAGCGCCTCTCAGACCAGGTCACGGGCCTGCGGCTGGAGTCGCTGGGTTTTGATGCGCAAACCATGGGCGCGCTGCGGGCGCTGTGCCAGGAACCCTACGGCATGTTGCTCGCCACCGGCCCCACCGGCAGCGGCAAGACCACCACCCTGTACGCCGCCATCAACGAAATCAACCACGGGCACGACAAGATCGTGACCATCGAGGACCCGGTGGAATATCAGCTCAACGGTGTGTTGCAGATACCGGTGAACGAGAAGAAGGGGCTGACGTTTGCGCGTGGGCTGCGGTCCATCTTGCGACACGACCCCGACAAGATCATGGTGGGCGAAATCCGCGACGGCGAGACCGCGCAGATCGCTGTGCAGGCCGCGCTCACCGGCCACCTGGTGCTCACCACCGTGCACGCCAACAACGTGTTCGATGTGCTGGGCCGCTTCACCCACATGGGCGTGGATCCCTACAGCCTGGTGGCCGCGCTCAATGGCATCGTGGCGCAGCGCCTGGTGCGCGTGAACTGCCCCGACTGTTCGGTGCACGACACGCCTTCGGCCGAACTGCTGGGCGAGAGCCGACTGGGTGATGTGAGCGGCTTTCAGTTCCGCGCGGGTCGCGGTTGTGCGAGCTGTCGTGGCACCGGTTTCAAGGGCCGCAAGGCGGTGGCCGAGGTGCTGCTGCTGGACGATGAACTGCGCGAAATGATCGTCACCAAGGAGCCGGTGCGCCGGGTGAAGGAGGCGGCACACCGCAAGGGCACACGCGTGCTGCGCGATGTGGGCATGGACCTGGTGCGCCTGGGAGAAACCACCTTGCAGGAGCTCAACCGTGTGGTTCGCTGAACGCCCTGTGCTGCAGGTGGCCTTGCTTGAAAACCGGCTGGTGATCGGCCGTGCGATCCGCCGGCGTGGTGAACCCAATGGCAAGACAGAGGTTGTGGCTGTTGCCCCGTCCGGCATGCACGCGCCGGCCTGGCACCCCGCGATGGCGGCATTGTCCACTTGGTTGCGAGAACACGATCTGAAGCGCGCCCGACTGCACGTGTTCCTGAGCAGTCAACTGGTGCGTTGGCAGTTGCTGCAATGGCAGCCCCAACTGGTGCGTCCCCAGGAGCTGGAAGCCTACGCCCGGCTTCGGTTTCGCGCCACCTTCGGCACCGTGGCCGACAGTTGGCGTGTGGTGCATACCGAGCCCTTGCCCGGGCGGGCGCTGCCCGCGTGTGCGATCGATGAGACGCTGCTGGCCGAGCTCGACAGCCTGCAGAGCATTGGCGAGACGAGCGTGGCCAGCGTGGTGCCGTACTTCTCGGCTGCGTTCGACCACTGGCGCAGCAGCGTGGGCCAGAAGATGGCCTGGTTTGGTGTGGCCGAGCCGGGCAGCCTGACGCTGGGCTTGTTGCACCGCGGTGTGTGGCACGGGCTGCGATCAGCGCGCCACACCGACCCGTCGGCGGCCGGCTGGCGCAGCGTGTTGCCGGCCCTGCAGGCCCAGATTCAGCTGGCCAGTGGATTCGATCTCTCCAGGGAGCCGCCCACGGTTTACCTCGTGGGCTGTGGCACCGAAGCCGAGCGCGAGCGCGATCCGCGTCTGGTCTGGCTGGTGGGTGAGCGTGACGACCGGTCCCCTGCACAGTCCGGCATTGAACGCATGGCCTGGGGAGCCTGACGATGCCACCACTTCGCATCGACTTTCTGCGCCGTCGCCCGCGTGCTTCCTTGCTGGGCTGGGCGCTGATGTTCGCGGGTCTGGTGGGCCTGTTGCTGGCCGCGCTGGACTACGCCCAGGCGCGCGAAGAATTCCAGTCCACGCTGGACCACGCCGAGCGGCAGTCCCGCAGCGCCAAGGCCAAGCCCCGCACCGCGGCGCCCACGCTGGCGCCCGCCGTGGTGGTGGCCAACGCCCGCGTGGGCAAGGCCATTGCACACCCCTGGGGCAAACTGCTCAAGGAGCTCGAACGCCTGGCCGAACCCGGCATTGCGCTGCTCGGGTTCGAGGCGCAGGGCACCACACGCCAGCTGCGCATCACTGGCGAGGCCAGGACCATGGCCGAGGTGATCGCCTATGTCGAGACCTTGCGCCTGTCGCCGGTGTCCAGCTCGGTGGTGCTCGGCTCGCACGAGGTGATCTTGCAAGACGGCGTGTCGGTGATCCGCTTTTCGGTCGACATCGCCTGGGGAGGCGCGTCTTGAAAGTTCCGCTCACCACCCAGATGGCCTTCCTGTTGCACCGCCACGGCTGGCCGGCGGCGGTGGGTCTGGTGTTCATGGCCCTGGTGTGGCCCATCGCCCACTTTGGCGCCGACAGCACCCGCGCCGAGACGCGCGCCCTGCAAGCCGCGCAGTTGGCCGAGCGTGAGCGCCGGGACCGCCAGCCCGATCCCCAGCTTGACCAGGCCACCCAATTGGCCACGTTCGAAGGGGGGCTGCCGCAGGCCGCTGGCGCATTGCAGGCGGTGCGGCACATCCACCGCAGCGCCAGCGAACACGGTGTGGCGCTGTCCACCGGCGAGTACCGCCTGGTGGACGAACCCGGTGGTCGTCTGCAGCGCTACCAGATCACGCTGCCTGCCGACGGCACCTACCCCGATCTGCGGGCCTGGATGGCCGACGTGCTCAACGAATTGCCGACCATGGCGCTGGATGAACTCAGCTTCAAGCGCAATACCGTGGGCGAATCCAAGGTCCAGGCGCGGGTGCGCTGGTCGTTCTACCTCAAGGCACCGTGATGGCCAACCGCCGATCGCTCTGGCTGGGTTTGGGCCTGGCGCTCACGCTGGCGGCCACTTGGTACGCCGCTGGTGTGGACGATGCTGGCGAGGAACCGCTGGCTGCGCCGCAGCGCACCGCACCAGCGGCCCGACCGCAGGTGACCGGCGTGTCTGCGGTGGGGAGCACAAACCCCAGCGCCCCGCGCGAGCTCGAGGCCCAGCGCATGACGCGAGAGGGTGGTGATCTGTTCGCCACCCTGAGTTGGCAACCACCACCACCACCGCCCGCTGCGGTGGCCCCAGCGTCGCCACCACGCGCCCCTGAATTGCCCTACCGCTACCTCGGCCGCATGGAAGAGGACGGCCGTGTGATCGCATTTCTCGCCGAGGGCGCGCAGCAGTTGCCGCGTGTGGTGCGCCAGGGCGACCTGCTGCCGAACTACCGGGTGGACGAAATCACCTCGCTGGGCATGCGCCTGACCTACCTGCCTTTGAACGAACCACAGCGCCTGCTGTTTGGAAGCACCCCTTGAACCCCTTGCTCATTTCAAGTCGCATGGCGGCCATGCTGATCCTGTGTGTGTGCGCGGGCTGCGCCACCCACCCCGCCATCCGGGAAAGCCAGGCGCTGATGGATGCCGGCCAGTTGGACGAAAGCGTGCAGCGCCTTGAGGTGGGCGTGCGCGAATCGGGCAACAACGCCGAGCTGCGCGCCCTGTATTTCCGCCAGCGCGACCGGGTGTCGGCCCAGCTCGTGGCACTCGCCGAGACAGAGCGCCTGCAAGGCCGGCTGGACGAAGCGCAGGCACTCTACGAACGCGCCACCCGCCTGGACGCGAACAACCCGCGCGTGCGCGACGGCATGATCGCGCTGGAGAACGAGCGCCGCGTGGCCGCCCGCATGACACAGGCCCGCACCCTGCTCGCCAAGGGCGACAGCGCAGGCGCGGAGCGTGTGCTGCGCGAGGTGCTGTCCGTGGCGCCCACCCAGGCCGAAGCGCGTCGCCTGCTGGCCCGGCTGCGGGCCGACGCACCGCGCCCCGATGCGCCACCCACGGCTCTGACCGCAGCCCTGTCCAAGCCCATCACGCTGGACTTCCGGGACGTGCCGATCAAATCGGTGTTCGACGTGATCGCCCGCACCTCGGGCGTGAACTTCGTGTTCGACAAGGACGTGCGCTCCGACACCCGCGTGACCATCTTCGTGCGCGATGCGAGCGTGGAAGAAGTCATCGGCCTGGTGCTCACCACCAACCAGCTCGAACGCAAGCTGCTCAACCAGAACACCTTGATGATCTATCCCGACACGCCGGTGAAAGCGCGGGACTACAAGGACCTGGTCACCCGCACGTTCTACCTCGCCAACACCGACGTGAAGCAGGCGCAGACCATGATCCGCACGCTGGTGAAGACCAAGGACATCTTTGTCGACGAAAAGCTCAACCTCGTGATCATCAAGGACACGGCCGACGCGGTGCGCCTGGCCGAGAAGCTCATCGAATCGCTCGACATGGCCGAGCCCGAGGTGATGCTGGACGTGGAGGTGCTGGAAGTCACGCGCAGCCGTTTGCAGGAGCTCGGTATCCGCTTCCCCGACCAGATTGGTTATGGCCGCCTGCAGCCCGACCTCAACACCACCATCGTCAACAACGGCGTGACGCAAAGCAACACCACGCTGGGCGGCACGCTGGCCCAGGGCTTTGTGGACCTGCGCAACCGCAACGGCCTGACCTCGTTCGTGTCCAACCCGGCGCTCACGCTGAACCTGCGCAGCGAAGCCGGCGACGGCAACACCCTGGCCAACCCGCGCATCCGCGTGAAGAACCGCGAGAAGGCCAAGATTCACATCGGCGACAAGCTGCCGGTGTTCACCACCACGTCCACGGCCAACGTGGGCGTGTCGGCTTCGGTGTCCTATCTGGACGTGGGCCTCAAGCTCGATGTGGAGCCCAACGTGTACCTGGACGATGAGGTCGGCATCAAGGTGCAGATGGAAGTGAGCTCCGTGACCCGCGAAGTCACCGGGCCGGCCGGATCGCTGGCCTACCAGATCGGCACGCGCAGCGCGGCCACGGTGCTGCGCCTGCGCGATGGCGAAACGCAGGTGCTGGCCGGGCTCATCAGCGACGAAGAACGCAGCAGCGCCAACCGCCTGCCCGGCCTGGGCGACATCCCCACGCTGGGGCGGCTGTTCTCCAGCACGCGCGACAACAACAGCAAGACCGAGATCGTGCTGCTGATCACGCCGCGCATCGTGCGCAACGTGGCCCGGCCCGACGCCAACGCCGTCAACGAGCCCGCGGGTTCGGAGTCCGACGTGGGCGCGCCACCGCTGGTGCTCAAGCGAGCCGCGGCGCGCACGCTCTCTCTGTCCAGCGGCGGCGCCGGTGCTCGCCCCGCACCGCGCTCCGCCGGTGCACCGCCAGCCGCCCGCACGCCCGTCAACACCGAGCCGCCCGAAGAAGCCACCACCGAAACAAGCGACTCCAGTTCCGCGGCCGGGCAGGGAGGCGCCACGCCATCGCCGGGCGCGGCCGCTCCTGCCCCACCGCCGCCCGCCGTGCCGGCGGCCCCGGCGACCGCCACCGAAGCCGCGTCGTCGATGACGCTCACACCGGTGGCGCCGCTCGCACCCGCACGTCCCGCAGGGCAGGCCCCATGAAACACCGGGCCCGCGGCTTCACGCTCATTGAACTGGTGGTCACCGTGGCCATCGTGGCCGTGCTGGCCTCGGTGGCGGTGCCTCTGGTGGAGCTGAATGTGCAGCGGGCCCGGGAGCACGAACTGCGCACCGCGCTGCGCCAGATCCGCGGCGCACTCGACGCGCACAAGCGCGCCACCGACGAAGGCCGGGTGCTGGCGCGCACAGGTGGCAGCGGCTACCCGCGCAACCTGGGCGAACTGGTGGACGGGGTGGCCGACGCGAAAAGTGCCACCACCGCGCGCATCTACTTTTTGCGCCGCCTGCCGCGCGACCCGTTCAACACCGACCGCAGCCTGAGCGCCGCCGAAACCTGGGGGCTGCGCGCCTACAGCAGCCCGCCCGATGCGCCCGCCGAAGGCGAAGACGTGTACGACGTGTATTCGCGCTCCCGGCGCACCGGCCTCAACGGCCAGCCCTATCGCGAATGGTGAACAGCATGAACACCCGCCGCGGCTTCACCCTCATCGAACTCATGGTGGTCATGGCCATCATTGCCACGCTGCTCACCATCGCCACGCCGCGCTACTTTGCACACCTGGACCGCGCCAGGGAAACGGCGCTGCGCGAAACGCTGACCGTGACGCGCGACGCCATCGACAAGTTTGCGGCCGACAACGACCGTTACCCCGCCACGCTGGACGAACTGGTGGACAAGCGCTACCTGCGCAGCCTGCCCACCGACCCCATCACCGAGAGCAGCGACACCTGGACCCTGCTGCCACCACCCAGCAGCCTGCAGGGCGAGGCAGCCGAGACCACCAGCGGCGTGTGGGACCTGCGCAGCGGCGCGGTGGAGGAGGGCAAGACCTATGACCAGTGGTGAACTCCACTCGCCAGGCCGTCGCCGACAAGGGGGCTTTGGCTACCTCATGGTGCTGTTCGCCATCGCTGTCATGGGCATCACGCTGGCCGGTGCAGGCGAGGTGTGGCGCACCGCTTCGCAGCGCGAGAAAGAAGCGCAGTTGCTGTTCGTGGGTCAGCAGTTCCGGCTGGCGCTGGCGTCCTACCGCGACCGCAGCCCCGTCGGCTCGCCCAACACGCCGGCCACGCTGGACGACCTGCTGCAGGACAAGCGCTTTCCCACGCCCGTGCCGCACCTGCGCCGCCTCTGGCGCGACCCCATGACCAACAGCACCGAGTGGGTGCTTGTCAAACCTGGCGGGCGCATCACCGGCATCCACACCCGTCATGGCGGCGAGTCGCTGCGCAAGGCGCACGAACCACAAGACGCCGCCCTGAACGGCACCACGGCCTACAGCCAGTGGGTTTTTGAAGCCGCGCCAGCCATGGCTGCACCCGCGGAAACAGCAACCGACAACAACACAGCTTCCAGAGGAGCCTCATGAGAACGAATGCATCGTTTGTCCGTCTGAACGCCAGCGATCTTGAACACCTGCTCATGACCATGGAGCGCGCGCTCGAGGTTCAGACCCGCGCGCAGTTCTTCTTGTGGGCGCAAGGTGCCTTGCAAGGCTTCATCGCCCACGAATCGCTGTGGTGCGCGCACGGCGACATCGAGCGCATGCAGCTGCGGGTGGAGTGCTTCTCCAACGGCGTGACCAGCGAGCGGGTGGACGCGCTGGTGACCGACCGCACCGATGGCCTGCTGCCCCGCCTGGTGGACGACTGGCTGCGCGGCGGGCGCATTCCGCGCCTGCTCAGCAGCGAAGGCGGCGACCAGGTGGGCCGGCGCCAGCTCATCAGCGACCTCAAGCACTGCGGCTTCAATCATGTGGCCGTGCACGGCGTGCGCGAAATGCAGGGGAGCTACGGCAGCTTCTTCGTCTTCGCCGGCATGGACCATTTGCCGAGCGAGCGCGACGCCTATCTGCTGGAACTGCTCATGCCCCACATGCACCTGGCGTTGCATCGCATGCGCATGCGCGAAGCCACGGGCAGCGCGGTGGACCTGGCGCCCGTGACGCTGTTGTCCAAGCGCGAGATCCAGGTGCTGCACTGGGTGAAGAACGGCAAGACCAACATGGAAATCGGCCAGATCCTGGGCATCAGCCCACCCACGGTGAAGAACCACCTGCAGAAGGTGATGCGCAAGCTCAACGTGAACAACCGCGCCCAGGCCGTGGGCAAGAGCGCCACCTTGCGGTTGATGGCGCACAGCGATCTGAACTGAAACGGGGTGTGGGAGGGGAGAGGGCGGGTGAAGCCCGGTGTGTGACGGATTTCACTACCTGAACGGACTACGCGGACACGGGAACCGAACCAATGCGGTGCAACGTTGGATTTCTACAGTTCCTTCTGTGCAGCCGATGGCTTGGAGCTGCAACCGGCGAAAAGTTCCCCCCTTCCTTGTCACTTCACTTCAGATTGGAATCTCACATGAAACTCAAACTCATCGCAGCGGCCGCCTTGCTGGCTGCCACCGGCCTGACCCACGCCGCTGTTGACTCCGGCGCTGCGTCTGGCGACGGCACCTTCCTGGCTTCCCTGGCCTTCGGCAACGGCTCCGCTGGCTCCTCGGCTTCGTTCGACCTGGGTCTGTCGTATTCCCAACTGGCCACCTGGCAAGTCGACATCAACACCACGCTGTCCGGCGGCGGCACGGAGTGGATCCGTTCGTGGAACCTGAGCACGGGTGAGTACAGCGGCACCGGCCTGACGGCTTCCGTGATCGGCAACTACGGCACCACCCTGACCGACTTCAATGCCGCGGCTGCCGGTGCAGGCGCCACCAGCACGGCACAGCTGCAGGTAATGGCTCTGGACGGCGTTGGCACCACAGTGGGTTCGCGCGGCGTTTACGCCTCCGGCAACGCCATCAACGCCACCGGCGGCGCTGCAACGATCACCTCGACGACCAACCTGACCAACAACGGCCTTGCTGGCAACTCGACAGTGGCTGGCTTCTTCAACAACGTGAACGTCAGCGGCACGCATGCCACCGACGCCAATGGCGCCCACCTGGCCAGCGCAGGGAGTGCTGCCTACTTCAACAACGGCTCCGGCATGGAGAAGCTTGCTCAAGCCTCCATGTTCGACACCAACGGACAGTACAACGGCGAGTACGCCGCTGGCAGCACCACCTTCGCGGGTCAGCAGCAGGCCGTGGCCTTCTTCAACCAGGTCTCCAGCAGCACGACGTCGGCCGCCAAGGCCAATCTCACAGCCATCGGCTACGACTTCGACGGTGACGGTGTGATCGAGTTCGACAGCAACGGCGCCCTCGCCGGTGGCACCGAGTACGGCTTGTGGACCCTGCAGGGTGACGTGCTGACCTTCAGCGTGACCGCCGTGCCGGAACCCGAGACCTACGCCATGTTGCTGGCTGGTCTGGGCCTGATGGGTGCCATCGCCCGCCGCCGCAACAACAAGGCCGCCTGAAGCGCGCGTCTGGCCTCACGTTCCTGAGTTCCAGATGAGGCTGCCCGCCCATGGGCGGGTGGTCTCTCTTTCCCTCGGTCTCTCTTCCTCCAGCCTTCCATCCTTTGGACTTCATCATGAAAATCCGTTCCATCTCCCTGGCCGCTGCATTGGCTTGCGTGGCTTCTTCTTCCTTCGCCCTGACCCCCGCGCAAATCGACGCTTCCACCGTGCAACTGTGGATCAACGGCGCCACCGCCCCCACCGCTTCGGTGTACGGCGGCATCCGCAAGCTGTGCGTTGACGCCAACAGCAATGGCGCTCCTGACGACCTGCACGTGTACCTGGAAAAGTCGGTGACCACCGCTGCCGATGCTGCCCCGGGCAAGAGCGCCGCCGGCAAATTTGCTGCCTACGCCTGCACCATGGGCCCAGCGGCCGGTGCCGATCTGGAAGGCAAGAAGACTGTCGTGTATCACACCTTCGACGTGGGCTCTTTCGAGGCTTACACCCCGCACCTGTTCCTGGCGGGTGAAGTGAACCCCAGCGTGAGCGGCTCGGTGAAGCGCCTGAAGAACATCGCTGCCACCACCGGCAACACCTGCGCCCTGACCGCCTTCGCCACGCAAGACCCGACCTACCTCGCTTGCGGCAGCCTGGCCGTGACCGTGGCGCCCAACGCCAGCGTGAACGCCGTGCCCACCCTGCCTGTGGGCGGTGTGTCAGACACCGAGTACACCCTGAACCAGCTCAACCTGGGCGTGATCAAGAGCCTGGCCGACATCGGCAGCGAAGTGTCCACCAACGTGGCCCAAGGCTTTGGTCTGGCCGTGAGCTACCCGCTGTACGTGGCCATGCAGCAGTCGCAGGGCATCACCAGCCCCGCATGCGCCGCCACCGGCTCCGGTGCCGCCATCACCGCGGTGAACACCACCCCGGCCTGCCAGCCCAACGTGAGCCGCCAGAAATACTCATCCTTAGTGGGTGGCGGCGCTGCCGACAAGGACGCTGGTCTGCTCGCCAGCACGCTGGCGGGCTCGCCACTGCAGGTCGAGCGCAGGGTCGGCACTTCGGGCACCCAGTCGTCGTCCAATGCCTTCTTCCTGAACGCTCCTTGCGCCACCGGTCTGGCAACTGGCGCGCTGACGCCTGACGGTTCTAACTCAGTGGGTTCCACGGTGTATGACTTCGTCACCATCCGTTCCAACAACGGTTCGGGCGACGTCAAGGCCAACATCACCGCTGCTTCCAACGCGAACGCCTACGCCATCGGCGTGCTGTCGCTGGAAAACGCGGCAGCCGGCACCGAGAAGTTCGCTTTCACCAAGCTGAACAGCGTGTCGCCCACGGCCGACGCCAAGCAGCGCCAGACCGCCATCGACGGCGACTACGAGTTCTGGTACGAGTTGGTGGCCTTCACCGCTGCCACCGCACCGGCCGAAGGCGCTGGCTTGTTGACCGGTCTGGCCACGGTGTTGGGCGACCCGAGCGTGACCGATCTGCGCGGCTTGTTCGCCACCCCGCTGTCTGGTTTCGCCAACGTGGACTTCCCCACGCAAGTGTCCAAGGGCTTCAAGGCTGGCAACGCTTGCTCGGTGTCGACCCAGTAAGTCGGCGATCTGACCACCACACCGGGCGTGCTCCACGCCCGGTGTGGCCGGTGTCTTGAACCGGTCTCCGGGACAGCCAGCGATGGCTGTCCCGATCCTGTTTTGTGAATTTGTTTTTTTAACAGGCGTTTCATGCTGCTGTGTTTGTTCAGACCCGCGCCAGGACGATCCTTCGTATCCCCGCGCCGTGGTGCAGCGGTCCTCAGCCTGCTGGCGGTGGCCTTGTTTTCTGGAACCTCCGCCCAGGCCCAGGAAGCGAAATTCAACATCTTCGAATACCGCGTCGAAGGCACCACCCTCATCCCCGCGCTGACCGTGGAGAAGGCGGTGTATCCGCACATGGGCGAGCAGAAGACGCTGGACGATGTGGAGAAAGCGCGCGAGGCGCTGGAGAAGGCCTACCACGGCGTGGGCTACCTCACCGTGCTGGTGACGATCCCGCAGCAGCGGGTGAACGAAGGCGTGGTGCGCCTGGCCGTGACCGAAGCACCGGTGGACCGCCTGCGGGTGGTGGAGTCGCGCTACTTCGACCAGGGTGCCATCCGCGCGGGTGCGCCCGAGCTGGCCGAAGGCAACGTGCCCAATTTTCAAGACATGCAGACCGAGCTGACCGCGCTCAACCGCAACGCCGACCGGCGCGTCACGCCGGTGCTGCGCCCGGGCAAGACGCCCGGCACGGTGGAGGTGGACCTGAAGGTGCAGGACAAGCTGCCGCTGCACGGCAGTGTGGAGCTCAACGACCGCTACAGCCCTGACACTTCGCGCACCCGGCTCAACGCCAGCGTGCGCTACGACAACCTCTGGGGCAAACAACACAGCATTGGCCTGAGCCTGCAAACCGCGCCCAGCAACCCCAGCGAGAGCCAGGTGTTCTCGGTCAACTACACCATTCCGCTGGCGGGGGGTGAGTTTCTCGCGCTCTATGGCGTCAAGTCAGATTCCGACGTGTCGGCCGTGGGCACGCTCAACGTGGTCGGCCGCGGCACCATCCTGGGCGCGCGTTACATCAAACCCTTGCCGGGCAGCGATTCGTTCTTCCACAGTGCCTCGTTCGGCGTGGACGTCAAGGACTTCGACCAGTCGGTCAACCTCATCGGCAGCGGTGGCTTCAACACACCCATCAAATACACGCCGTTCACCATCGGCTGGGACGGCACGCGCCTGACCGAGCAGGGCACCACGCGCCTGGGCGTGTCGTTCAACTTCAACGTGCAGGGCCTGGGCAGCGACGAGCAGGAGTTCGCCGACAAGCGCTTCAAGGGCCGGCCGTCTTATGCCTACCTGCGTGGCCATGCTTCGCAGGAACGCACGCTGACCAACAACTACGGCGTGGCAGTGCGCACCACCTGGCAGATGGCCGGGCAGCCACTCATTTCCAACGAGCAGTTCGCCATCGGCGGTGTGGACACGGTGCGTGGTTACCTGGAATCGGCTGCGTTGGGCGAGACCGGTCTGGCGGTGTCGCTGGAAGGCAAGTCGCCCAACTTCAAGGGCCGTTTCCCCTCGCTGGGCGAAGCGGTGACCGACCTGCACGCCATTGCCTTTGTCGACGCGGGCACCGTGCGCGTGCTCGAACCCATCACGGCCACCAGCCGCTTCACCCTGGCCAGTCTGGGTCTGGGCTTGCGCCTCAAGGGCTTCAACGGTCTCGATGCCGCCCTGCAATGGGCGTACCCCCTCAAAGCCGTGGGCAACACCGCCCGCGGCGATCACCGCTTCCATTTCAGCGTCGCCTACGAGTGGTGATGCAGCGCAGGAGAACCCCATGAACCGTCAACGCTACCGCCTCGTTTTCAGCCAGAGCGTAGGGGGCCTGGTGCCCGCCGCCGAAAGCACGCGGGGCCGCGGCAAGTCGGCCAGTGGCGCGCGCAGCGCCACGGCCTTGCTGGGTGGCCTGCTGCTGGCCGCACCGGTGCTGGCCGAGCTGCCGGTGCCTCAGGGTGCGAATGCGGGATACAGCGTGATTGGCAACCGGGCGTTCGTCAATCAGGTGGGCAACAAGGCCATCCACAACTGGCAGACCTTCAACGTGGGTGCCGGCAAGACGGTGCAGTTCGGTCAGGTCCACGATCTGGTCAACAACCAGCTGGTGCAGGGCGCCAACTTCACCACGCTCAACCGCATCTGGGACATCAACCCCAGCGTGATCGCGGGCAGCATCACGCAGGCGACCGGCCAGAAAGCCAACGTGATCATGGTGAACACCAACGGCATCGCCTTCATGGGCGGTTCGCAGGTGAACCTCAACAGCTTCACGGCCAGCAGCCTGGACATCGCGGACAAATACATCCTGAGCACGCTGCTGCCGGGTGACGATCAGCCGCAGTACCAGGGCACGGGCGGGTTCGTGAAAGTGTTCGAGGGCGCGCAGATCACAGCGGGTGAACAGGGGCGCATCATGCTGATTGCGCCGACGGTCATCAACCAGGGCAGCATCTCGGCGCCGGGCGGCCAGGTGGTGTTGGCGGCGGGCACCAAGGCCTACCTGCGCACGGCCTCGGCCGCTGGCGACAACGATGTGCGTGGCCTGATGGTGGAGGTGGACAGTCCGGCTGGCCTGAACAGTTACGACGCGGTGAACACCAGCGTCAAGGACGGCCTGCTGGATGGGCAGGCGGTGGATCTGACGGACCCGGCCCGGGATCTGCTGGGCAACGCCACCAATCTGGGCCAACTCACTGCGACCACCGGCAACGTGACCATGGTGGGACTGGCCGTCAACCAGCTCGGTCTGGCCCGCGCCACGACCTCGGTGGTGGCCAACGGGACGGTGTACCTGATGGCCAGCGACACCTACAAAAGCCCGGGGGCCGCCAACCTGAACAGTCCAGGCAGCCGGACCGAGCGCGCCGGGCGTGTGACCCTGGGGACCGGCAGCACGACCGAGGTGTTGCCTGAAGTCAATGACGCCACCACCTCGTTGGACTGGATCGAGCAGGTGGGCACGGTCAAGACGCTGAAGTCCGATCTGGAGAACAAGTCCCGGGTGCAGATCCTGGGCAACGACGTGCGCCTGGCGACAGGCTCCACGGTTCGCGCGGCGAGCGGAGTGGTGGACATCACCGCGGTGGACAAACCGCTCAACGTGGATGGCCAGGGGGTCAACCCGTTCACCACGGTGGGCATCGATCAGGTGTCGGGCACGGCGCGCGTGCACGTGGCGGAGGGGGCTGTGATCGATGTGTCCGGCCTGTCGGGCGTGCAGGTCTCGGGGGAGCGCAACACGGTGGAGGCGGAGCTTCGGGGGGATGAACTCAAGGATTCGCCCGCCAACCGCAACGGTGTGCTGCGCGGCGAGAAGGTGTACCTGGACGTGGAGCGTGCGCTGGCCCGAGCCCGCAGTGGTGAGTCCACCCTGATCGCCGAGGACAGCCTGGAGGCTTACCAGGCACGACTGGGCCGCACGGTGGCGGAGCGGTCCACCCAGGGCGGCACGGTGAACATCCAGTCGCAAGGCGAGGTGATCCTGGAGACGGGCTCGACCATCAACCTCTCGGGAGGCAGCGTCGAGTACACGCCCGCCACCGTCAAGTCCACGCTGCTGTTTGTCAATGGCCAGCGGGTCGAGGTGAGCGAGGCGGATGCCAACGTGCGCTACGACGGCATCGCCACGCGCTACGTGATCGACTACGGACGCTGGAACCAGAAGGAAACCATCGACCTGGGGGAGTACATGAAATACGACCCCGGCTACACCGATGGCAAGGCCGCGGGCGCCATGAACATCGTGGGCATGGGCGGCACGGTGCTGCAGTCGACCATCCAGGGCAAGACCGTGGTGGGTGAGCGGCAGCTGGCCGCCGGCACCGCACCGCAGGGCGCGCGGTTGCAGGTGGGGTCATCAGCTGTTGAAAATGATTTCAAGAACTTTCAGCAGGTGCGCCTGGGGCATGGTTTCCAGCAGTTGCCCATCAACTTCAACTTTGGCGACGTGCTGGCGGCCGACCTCAAGAACCAATTGCTCATCGACACCAGGATGCTCGGTGAAGATCTGATCGCCGGGCTCACCATCCATTCGAACAAGGGCGCCGTGGTGGAACAGGCGGTGGCGCTGCCGGACGGGGGATCGTTGTCGATCACGGCCAGCGCGGTCGCGGTCAATGCCGACGTCAGTGCCGCAGGGGGTGTCATCGAATTCAACACGCGGGGCAATCAGGCCGATCCGACCAACGCATTCGTGCTCGAGACAGCCGATGTGGTGGTGGCCCCCGGGGTCACGCTCTCGACGGCTGGCAAATGGGTGAACGAACAGGTGGGCTTCGACGACTCGGCGCGCCGCAGCGTGGTGATCGACGGTGGCTCCGTCACGCTGTCGGCCATCGGTGACGCGGTTCTGGGCAGCGGCTCCACCGTCGATGTGTCAGGTGCGGCCCGGCTTCAACGCGACGGGACACTGAAATACGGCAGTGGTGGCACCGCCACGCTGGTCGCCAACGAAACGTTGAGGACCGATGGCTCGATGCCGGGTCGGGTCGAGCTGGATGGTCGCCTGCTGGGCTTTGGCTTCCAGGATGGCGGCACCTTGAAGCTGTCGTCGGGGTCGGTCCAGATCGGTGGCGAACCCACGGGCGCCAGCAACGCGCTTTTCCTGCAGCCCGAGTGGCTCTCGTCGGTTGGTTTCGAGAACATCACTGTCACGGGTCGCGAGGGTGTGACGCTGGCCGAAGGTGCCGTGTTGGCGCCACAGCTGCAGTCGCGCGAGCTCAACCCGGGGTTTGCGGTCCAGACGTCGGGCACCGATGTGGCTTCCATGGCGTCGCTGCGGGTCTTGCCGCCCCATGAGCGCAGCCCGGTCAACCTGACCCTGGTGGCCGACTCCAATCTTCTGGGCGATGTCACCTTGGGCACGGGCTCGCGCACGGTCCTGGACACGGGTGGCTCGCTGACCCTGAATGCGGCACACCAGGTCAGCATCCTCGGTTCGGCGCAGGCCCATGCGGGTCGCATCGAGGCGAGGCTGTCAGCGCCCCTCGACAAGGACTTCGACGCTTCCAGCAGCATCTTCCTGGGTGAAGCCGCCAGCCTGGATGTGTCCGGCACGGCCTTGACCCATGCCGATGCCACGGGCCAGCCAGTTGGCCGGGTGCTGGACGGAGGCTCTGTGAGCCTGAACGCGTCCACCGGCTATGTGATCGCCAAGGAGGGTTCCAGCATCAACGTCTCCGGTGCTGCGCCGGTCTACCTGGCCGAGCGCAACGAGGCGGGTGGTCTTGGTCGCAATCTGGGCAGTGGCGCGGGTTCTGTGTCCATAGCAGCGCGTGAAGGCTTGGTGCTCGATGGCACGCTGCTGGCCCAGGCCGGCGCACCAGACCAGTACGGCGGCAGCTTGACGATCCACCTGGGCAATGACAACGCGCCCACGCCAAGCCCGATCCCCTTTCCGGTGGCCCCCAGTGTGCTGAGCGTCGAGTCCTCCGTGCCCGCGCAGGCGCAGGCGTTGCAAGCCGGGCAAGCCATACCGGCCGCGGTCAGCGACCGGTCGCGCCTGGACATGGACCGCATCGAGGCGGCGGGTTTCGAGCAGATCGCTCTGGGGTCCAAAGATGCGATCCGCCTGCAAGACGGTGTGAACATCGGGGGGGGTCGCACCATGCCGCTGCGCTCGGTGAGTCTGGACACCCCTCTCATCGACATGGCGGGAGGCACCGCCCATGTGACGGCTGCACGGGTCCGCATGGGCAACCAATCCACGTTGCGCCAGAGCGTGGTCAATACGGCGGTGGCCGGCGGTGGGGTGTTGAGCGTGGATGCCACGCGCATCGAGGTGGTGGGCAAGTCCACGCTGAGCGGCGTGGCCAAAACCCGGTTGACCGCTTCCGAGCAGATCGAGCTGTCGGGTGTGGATGTGGACGCTGTGGGCCCTCTCGCCGGTGCGCTCGACACGGCTGGCGATCTGACGTTCACCGCGAAGGTGCTGGCTCCGGCAACCTACAGCGACTTCAAGGTGTCCGCGCCCGGGAACACGGTGCGCATTGTTCAGGCAGCCGGCGTGGCGCAGCAGCCGTTGTCCGCTTTTGGTCGCTTGCGCATCGAGGCGGGCCAGATCGTGCAGCAAGGCAGCATCTGGGCGCCTCTGGGTCAGATCGATCTGGAGGCCAGCGGATCGCTGACCCTGGCCCCGGACAGCCTGACCTCGGTGTCTGCCCAGGCTGGCACCGTGCTGCCTTTCGGCTCCGTGTTGAATGGCCGGGAGTGGTCTTACGGCGGCGACATTCTTTCGGATCTTCCCGAAAAGTCGATCAGCCTCAAGGGCGCCCAGGTGGACTTCCAGTCCGGTGCCCAGGTCTCGGTGGCTGGCGGCGGCGATGCCCAGGCCTACGAGTTCACCGTGGGGCCCGGTGGTTCGAAGGATTTCCTGGCCCAGGCAGACACCTTCGCGGTGATGCCCGGCTACACAGATGGCTTCGCACCCAGCGATGCGCAGGAAGGCTTTGCCCTCGACGGAGGTGCCGCCGTGTACCTGCGTGGCGTGAACGGCCTGGCCGATGGCGTCTACACCTTGCTGCCTGCGCACTACGCCCTGTTGCCGGGGGCCTTTGCAGTGCGGTTGAACCCGGGCGAATCACCCGTGTTGCCAGGAAGCGGCTACACCCGCGCGGACGGTGTGCAGGTGGCCTCTGGCTATCTCACCGACAGCCGCTCTGGAGCTCCTCGTGCGGGTGACTGGCAGGGCATTCAGGTGCTCACACGGGACCAGGTGCGGGACCGGTCCGAATACACGCTCGCGGCAGCGTCTTCGTTCTTCGCGGACTCCCGCTTTTCGCCCCAGGACGCCGGGCGGCTGGCCGTGGTGAGCCTGGGCACGGGCTCGGATAGCCTGCGGCTCAATGGAACGGTGGCGACGCAGGGCGCCGCCGGGGGTGCGGGAGCGGCCGTTGACATTGCTGCCGCCAAGCTGCGGGTCTCGAGCTCCGCCGATGCGGCGGCCCCGGACGAGGCTTGGGTCGCGACGGGCTGGATCAACGACCTGGGTGCCGAGAGCCTGTTGCTGGGCGGTGCGCGCTCCCGCTCGCAGACGGGCACGGAACTGACCGTGTTGACCGATACCCTGACCCTGGCCAACGATGCGCAGAGCGCCTTGACTGCGCCCGAGGTGATGCTGGCGGCCAGGGACACCTTGACGCTGGCCGCGGGCAGCGCCATCAACGCACAGGGCGCAGGCGGCAAAGCGGGCAGCATCAGCACGGCGGGCAATGGCGCCTTCGTGCGGGCCGCATCCTCGTCGGCCAGCTTCACGCGCACCGGGTCGCCTGACCGCAGCCAGGGCACGCTGATCGGCGCAGCCGACAGCGCGCTTCAGGCGGCCAAGGCAATCGCCATCGATGCCACGCAGGACAACGCCTTCGCGGGTCAGCTGGCCTTTGTCAAAGAGGGTGTTGCCGTGGCCGGTGAATTGAGCGCGGGCAGTTCACGCATCAACTTCGGCAGCCCTGCCCAGCCGGTGGATGGCCTGACGTTCAGCCAGGCCGAACTGGACGGGCTGCAGAGCCTGGACAGCCTGGCGCTGACCAGCTACTCCACGTTTGATTTCCACGGGGATGTGGACGTCGGGGGGGTCGGTAGCGATGGGAAACCCTTGATCAAGAACCTGACGCTGCAAGGCGCAGGACTCGCGGGCTTCGGTGCGGCGGGGCAGACCGCCAGCTTGCGCGCCCGCAACCTGACCCTGGCCAACACCGCGGGCGTGCCCAACGCCGCACCGGCTGGACTGACCCTGGGCAGCGGATCGCTGGAGGTACAGGCGCAGACCCTCACTCTGAGCGAAGGCACAAAAACGGTGAACGGTTTTGCCAGCGTGGGCATCACCGCCGACGAGCTGGTGGCTTCGGGCACCGGCAGCACCCAGCTCGACAACGGGGCTTCGATCACCACCGCGCGGCTGACCGGCAGCACCGGCGCCAGCCAGACGCTGGACGCCGGCACCCAGGCGTTGACCCTGGGCAAGATGACGCCATCAACGGCACTGGTCGCAACGACTTCTCTGGGCGCTGCCTGGGAGCTGAACGCGGGTTCGGTTCTGTTTGATACCCAGGCCGACCTGGGCGGCGGTGCGCTGACCTTGGCAGCGGTGAGCGGTGACGTCACGCTGGGCGCGAACGCCGACATCGACGTGTCGGGTCGCTCGGTGGCGTTCTTCGACGAGACCCGCAGCATCGGGGGCGGCCATGTGACGCTGAGCAGCGCGACCGGCAAGATCGAGGCGAAGGCGGATGCACGCATCGATGTGTCGGGTGGCGTGGGCGCCGACGGCGGCACGCTGGTGGCGACGGCGGTGCAGGGCACCGTGGAGCTTGAAGCGGCGACGCTGGTGGGTCAGACCCCTGCCGATGCGGACGGCCAGACCGGAAAGGCTGCCCAGGTGCGCATCGACGCGAAGTCGCTGGCCAACTTCTCCGCGCTCAATGCACGGTTGAACGCCGGCGGCTTCGAGGGTGAACGCAGCCTGCGTGCCAGAACCGGCGCATTGACGGTGGCTGCCACCGATGTGGTGAAAGCTCAAAAGGTGACGCTGACCGCCGACGGCGGCGCGCTCACGGTGCACGGAACGGTTTCGGCCTCGGGTGCTGAAGGGGGCCAGGTGGCGTTGCACGGTCAGTCGGTCACGCTGGCCGGGACGGCCCGGGTGAAAGCAGCCGCCACCTCTGCGGGTGGCGAAGGTGGCCGGGTTGAACTCGGCGCGGCCACACAGGCCAGTGAAACCGACGCGCAGGGCATCGATCTGCAGGCCGGCGCTGTGATCGACGTGAGCGGAGGCGCAGGCGGCGAGGTGCACCTGCGTGCCCAGCGCAAAGGCAACGAGGTGGCCGTGACGGCACTGGACAGCACGATCACAGGAGCCCGCGAGGTGACGCTGGAAGCGGTGCGGGTTTACGACAACAAGACCAACCTCAATGTGTCGACCACCGACGAGGGCAGCTCAACGCTGGGCCTGACCAAGATCAAGAACGACAACCACGCCTACGCCGGCAACCACGGTGCGATCAAGGGCCGCCTGGGCCAGGCGGGCAACCCGGCGTTCCATATTGTCTCGGGGGTGGAGGTCCGTTCTGCGGACGCCATGACGCTGGGCGCCGACTGGAACTTTCAGGACGCCGCTGCGGGCGGCGAGGCCGGCGTGCTGACGCTGCGCGCCGGCGGCAACCTGAACATCAACAACAACCTGTCGGACGGCTTTTCCACAGCGACAAAGCTGGACGGCGCCAACCCCGCCGCGTTGCAGGACGCGACGGTCAGGGGCGGCAAGGCCTGGTCGTTCAACCTGGTGGCCGGTGCCGATGGCAATTCGGCGGACGTGATGAACACCCGGGCGGGGGCGGGCGACCTGACGCTGGCCGCGGCCAAGCTCATTCGCACGGGTTCTGGCGATATCCGCATGGCGGCCGGACAGGACATCGTGCTCAAGTCCAACGCTTCGGCTGTCTACACCGCAGGCACCCGGTACACGCCAGCGGCGGGCTTTGCCGTGCCAGCCCTCGCCCAGTTCAGCCAGGGTGGCGGCGACATCGTGATGTCGGCGCAGCGCGATGTGCTGGGCGTTGCTTCAGCCCAGCTGTACAGCAACTGGCTGTTCCGTCAGGGCAAGCTGGGCGCCGATGGCGTGAGCTATGTAGCGAATGCGCAGCCCGCCTGGTGGGTGCGTTTCGACAAATTCGAGCAGGGTGTGGCTACCTTGGGCGGAGGCAATGTCAACATCACCGCGGGGGGCAAGGTGTCCAACCTGTCGGCGTCCGCCGCCACGCAGGGGTACACCACCTCATCGGTGGCCGATGCCTCGGCGGCCGTGCGCACGGGCGGTGGCGATGTGAACGTGACGGCCGGCGGCGATGTGCTGAGCGGTCAGTACTACGCCGATCTGGGAGATGTGAACCTGAAGGCAGGTGGCAGCATTCGCAGCGGCTACTCGGTCTCAAGCCGACCCGTGCACACCATCCTGGCGGTGGGCGACGGGGCGGTGACCGCCACTGCGCTGGGCGATGTGGATGTGCACGCCATCATCAACCCGCACCTGGTGGTGCAATCGTCCACGGCGGGATTCAACATCGGAACGACTCAGGCAGCGAACGCGCAGTGGAGCGTGTTTTCCACTTACGCCGAAGACAGTTCAGCATCGCTGCTGAGTGCGACCGGGAACGTTCGGCTCTTTGGTGGTGGCGTCGGCAGCACCGCGCAGGCGCAGTCGCTGGCCAACGCTTACAAGTCTCCGGTGAACCTGGCATTGGGCGCCTACGCGGACGACGTGCTCTTGACGGTGCTGCCGCCTTCCCTGTCCGCCATTGCAATGTCTGGGGATGTGTCGCTGTTGTCCAGCGCGCTGCTCAGCCCGGCAGCACAGGGCAAGCTGGAGCTGCTGGCCAGCGAGAACCTGAATGTGCCGGCCAGGATCACGCTGTCGGACACCGCTTCCCTGCCCGATGCGGTGAACCCCGGCTCGGATGCCCGGGCCTCGGGTGTTTTCAGCTACGCATACAGCGCCAGATCGACGCAGGCACATGCGGCGGTGCCGGTGCACGCCAACGATGCCGATCCGGTGCAGCTGTATGCCGTGAACGGGTCGATCCTCGGCAACAACCAGGTGCTCAAGTCGGCCAAGCGGGTGGGTGTTCGTGCTGGCGATGACATTCTCAACCTGCCGATGGACGTCCAGCATGTGTCGGCCAGCGACGTCAGCGTGGTGGAGGCCGGAAACGATATTGCCCTGAGTCCGATCCGTTCGAGCAACAGTTACGTGGCGGTGTCAGGTCCCGGCCGACTTGAAATGACGGCGGGGCATGACATTGACCTCGGCGCTTCCGCCGGTGTGCTCAGCCGGGGCACGCTGGACAACCCCGCGTTGCCCGATGGTGGTGCAGACCTGCATCTGGCAGCGGGTGTGGGCGCCGCAGGCCTGGACTCTGCAGGAGCCGTGAACCGGCTCGCCAACGAACTGGCCGACGGGGTGTTCAGCGAAGAGACGCTGTGGCTGGCGCGCTGGCTGACGGGCGACAACACACTGCCGCGTGAACAGGCCCTGCAGCGGGTGCAACAGGTCGCCGCCTCGGACCTGGACACCCAGCGCGCACGGGTGCGCGAGATGCTGTTCACCGGGGTTCTGAAAACCGGTCGCGATTCGAACAACGCGGACAGCCCGTTTGCGGGTGATTTCTCGCGTGCCTACCTGGCGCTGGAAACGGTGTTTCCGGGCATGGGGAACTCGCTGGCCACGGGTGCCTACCGGGGCACGATCGATGTGTTCGCCAGCCGGATCAAGACAGAGCAGGGCGGCGACATCGAACTGCTGGTGCCCGGCGGCGGGGTGGTGGTGGGCTTGAGCAACACACCAGAGGCACTGGTCACGCCGCTGGGCAGCGGCAAGGACAGCGGCCCGCTGGGCATCATCACCGTGGGGGCCGGTGACATCCGCATGTTGGCGAGGGACGATGTGCTGGTGAACCAGTCGCGTGTGCTGACCGCCGCCGGTGGTGATGTCCTGATCTGGTCGAGCGAGGGCGACATCGATGCCGGCAAGGGCAAGAAGACGGCGACGGCGGTGCCGCCCCCGGTGATCAAGACCGACAGCGATGGCAATGTGACCCAGGAGATCCAGGCCGCTGCGGCAGGCTCGGGCATCGGGGCACTGTCCACCAACGGGATCATCGCCGGCGACGTCGACCTGATCGCGCCCAAAGGCACAGTCAACGCGGGCGACGCCGGCATCCGGGCCGGCAACCTCAACATCGCCGCATTGGTGGTGCTGGGCGCCGACAACATCTCTGTTTCAGGCTCCAGCGCCGGCACGCCGGTGGCCGACACCAGCGCGGTCTCGGCAGCATCGTCGGGCGCCACCTCGGGTGGTGACGACACCGGCAAGGTGGTCGAGTCGCTCAACCAGGCGGCGGCCGAATCGGCCAAGGCGGCGCAAGAGATGGCTTCGGCCCTGCGCCCATCGGTGGTGCGGGTCGACGTGCTGGGCTTTGGCGAGTAGTCCGAACGGATGGTCTTCCCACCTTTGTAACGCCACCGCCATCGTTCCTTCGTACCTTTCGTGCATGTCCCGCGCCGCGGGCTGCACGCCATCTTTTCTGTCTTCCCATGAAACGCTTTTTTGCTCTCGCCCTCTGCGTGTTGATGTTGCCGCTCTCTGCCCACGCCTGGTGGGACGAGGGCTGGACGATCCGCAAGAAGATCACGCTGGACACGCAGGCCGCCGGCATCACGGCCGAGGCCACGGGTGTGCCGGTGCTGGTGCGCCTGTCCACCGGCAACTTCGACTTCCTCGCCGCCAACGAGAACGGCTCCGACCTGCGTTTCGTGGCCGAGGACGACAAGACGGTGCTCGCGCACCACATCGAGCGCTTCGACAGCACGAATGAACTGGCCTTCGTGTGGGTGCAGGTGCCGCGCGTGGCCGGGAGCAGCGCCGTGCAGCACGTGTGGCTGTACTACGGCAACGAATCAGCGCAACCCGTGCCGGCATCGGGCCTGTACGACGCCGCGCAGTGGGCCGTGTACCACCTCAGCGACACCACCGGCCTGCCGCAAGACATCACCGCCGCGGGCCATCACATGTCGGGTGGCACCGCCACCTTCGTGCCCAGCGGGCTCATCGGTGGATCGGCACGGCTCAACGCCGACGGGGGTTTGCAGGTCGGCGACGCCACGTTGCAGGCGGCCACCGGCTTCACGTTTTCGGCCTGGATCAAGCCGGAGCGGGCCGACGGCGAGTTGCTGGCGTTTGGCGGCCTGACGCTGTCGCTCCGGGGCGGTGTGCCGGAGCTGAGCGCAGGCGGCACGGTGGCCCAGGGTGGGGCGCCACTGGCGCTCAATGCCTGGCGCCATGTGGCCGTGAGCTCCGGAACCAATGCCGTGCTGTACCTCGATGGCAAACCGGTGGCCAACGTGGCCACGGCGTTTGCACCCGCAGGTGCGCTGCGCGTGGGCGCGGGGCTGGTGGGCGAGATCGACGAGGTGCAGATCTCCACCGAACAGCGCCCCGAGGCGTGGATCGCCGCGCAGGCCGACAGCCAGGGCCAGGCGGGCAAGTTGGTGCGCATGGGTGAGGAAGAGACCACCGAGCAGGGCGCACAGACCGGTTACTTCATGGCCACCATGAACAACCTCACCGTTGACGGCTGGGTGGTGGTGGTGATCTGCGTGTTCATGTTCTTCATCGCGATCTACATCATGTGGGCCAAGGCGGTGCTGCTGACGCGCCAGGACCGCAGCAATCCCCGCTTCACCGAGGCCTTTGACCAACTCGCCACCCGCCTGCGCACGCTCGAAGGGGGTCCGTCCCTGCACGCCAGCCAGCTCGATCAACTGGCCTCGCAGGGCGATCAGTACAAGGACTCGCCGCTGCACCGCATCTTCCAGGTCGGCGCGCGCGAACTCAAGTCGCGCTTTCATGCCGACGGTTCACCGGGCGCCACCGTGGAACACGACGGCGTGGTGGCACCTTCGGTGGGCGAGCGCGCCATGCTCGCCGTGCGCTCCAGCCTGGACGCGCAGCTCACGCGCGAACGCCAGCGTCTGGACAAGGGCATGGTGATGCTCACCATCGCCATCTCGGGTGGCCCGTTCCTGGGCCTGCTGGGCACGGTGGTGGGCGTGATGATCACCTTCGCCGCCATTGCCGCGGCGGGTGACGTGAACGTGAACGCGATTGCGCCCGGCATTGCCGCCGCGCTGGTGGCCACGGTGGCCGGCCTGGGCGTGGCGATCCCCGCGCTGTTTGGCTACAACTACCTGCAGACGCGCATCAAGTCGATCTCCAACGACATGAACGTGTTCGTGGACGAGTTCGTGACCAAGATGGCCGAAACCTACGGCGACTGAGGAACACGAACATGTCCAAAGCCCAGGAAGACGGCGCGATCTACGACGACATCAACATCACCCCGATGTTGGACCTGTCGTATGTGCTGTTGGTCATTTTCATTCTCATGACGACAGCCTCGGTGCAGGGCATCAAGGTGAACCTGCCCAGGGCCAGCGACACCCCCAGCCTGGCCAAGCCGGCCACGCGCGCCATCACCATCACCGAGACCGGTGCGCTGTACCTCGACGCCTACCCGATGGCCACACTGGCCGACCTGGAGGCGCGCCTGCTGCAGTTCAAGGCGGGCACGCCCGAGTTCCCGATCGTGGTCAAGGGCGACTCTGCCGTGCAATACGAGAAGGTGGTTGAAGTGCTCGACCTGTTGGGGCGACTCGAACTCAACCAGATCGGCCTCGTAACACAGCGACTCGTCAAGTGAAACCGGACGATTCGTTCCTGCGGCGCCATGGCCGCGCAGTGGCGCTGGTGCTGCTGGTGGCCCTGTTGATCGCAGGCGCTGTGTGGCTCTATGGCGTCATGTCCAAACCCACCGAGCCCACGAAGAAGCGCACGGTGCAGGAGATCTCGCTGCTCAAGCCGCCGCCTCCGCCACCCCCGCCCAAGACACCACCGCCTCCGCCCCCACCCGAGCAGAAGCAGGAAAAGATCGACGTGCCCAAGCCGGAAGCCGCACCCGACCAGCCTTCAGAGGCGCCACCGCCAGGCCCGAACCTGGGCGTGGATGCCGCCGGCAGCGGTGGTGGTGACAACTTCGGCCTGGTGGGCAAACCGGGTGGTGGCGACCTGATCGGTAGCGGTGGAGGCGGTGGTGGCAACCGCTTCGCCTGGTACGGCGCGCTGGTGAAGGACCGCATCACCGACGCCGTGCAGCGCGACAAGAAGCTGCGCGAAGCCGCCGACTACCAGCGCGTGGTCAACGTGTGGGTCAACAACAGCGGTGTGGTCACCCGGGTCGAGCTGGTGGGCACCAGCGACAAACCCGAACTCGACGAGGCGCTGCGCCTGGCCCTGCGCAACCTCCCACCCGTGCGCGAGGGCGCACCGGGCGACATGCCACAACCGATTCGACTGCGCATCTCCACCCGCTCCTGACACACGCGGTCCTGAGTTCCATTCAAACACCGCCCCTTGCGAGACATCCCATGAAACGACCCTTGCACCACGCCATGCGCCAAGTGACCCTGGCGGCCCTGATCACCGTTGGCCTCGGTGCAGCCCAGGCCGACGAGCGAGAGGACCTCGAGACGCTCAAGCAGACCACGATCAACCTTATTCAGGCGCTGGTGCAGCAAGGCGTGTTGCCGGCCGACAAGGCCGATGCGCTGGTCAAACAAGCCGAGGCCAAGGCCAAGGCGTCGGTGGCCGAGGCCAAGAAGACCGAGCAGTCCACCGTGCGCGTGCAATTCGTGCCGGAGTCCGTGCGCAAGCAGATCGCCGACGAGGTGCGCGAAGAGGTGGTGGCCCAGGCCAAGGCCGAGCGCTGGGGCGACGTGAACGCGGTGCCCGAGTGGGTGGACCGCTTCAAGTTCGAGGGCGACCTGCGGCTGGGTCTGCAGCGCGACATGTTCTCCGAATCCAATGCGCCCGAGGTGTTCTTCCAGGTGCAGGGCCAGGACATCGACAACACCCTCGAAGACCGCGACCGTGCCCGCCTGCGTGCCCGCTTTGGCTTCACCGCGCGAGTCACCCCCGACATCACGGCCGGCTTGCGCCTGGCCACCGGCAGCCAGTTCGAACCGGTGTCGACCAACCAGACACTGGGCAACTTCAACAACAAGTCCAACTTCTCGCTCGACCGCGCTTTCCTCAAAGGCCGCTCACAGGACTTCCTGCCGTGGCTGACCACCACGGCCGGGCGCATTCCAAACCCGTTCTTCAGCACCGACCTGGTGTGGGACGACGATCTGAACTTCGACGGACTGGCTCTGCAGTACGAAGACCCCACGGCGGCGGCCCGGGTCTGGCGGCCATTTGCCACACTCGGGGTGTTCCCGTTGCAGGAGGTGCAGCGCTCGCTCAGCAACGAGGCCAAGAGCAAGTGGCTGATCGGCGCGCAGGGCGGTGTGGAATGGGTGCCCAGCAACGACCTGCGGGCCAAGGTGGGGCTGGGCGTGTACGACTACCGCAACATCAGCGGAGTGCGCAATGCCTTCAACAGCACCACCACCAACGAGACCGCGCCCGACTACCGGCAGAAGGGCAACACGCTCTTCAACATCGACAACGACGGCAATCCCAACACCAATCTGTACGGCCTGGCTGCCGACTACCAGGTGCTCAACCTCACCGGCGCGGTGGACTTCAACCTCTACAACCCGGTTCACCTGATCGTCAGTGGCGACTATGTGCGCAACATCGGCTTCAGCAGCAGCAAGGCGCTCGCGCGCTCCGGTCTGAACGTGACGCCGCAGACCACCGGCTACATGGTGCGTGTCGCGGTGGGCATGCCCGCCATGCTGCTCAAGAACGACTGGCAGCTCTCGCTGGCCTACCGCTACCTGGAAGCCGATGCCACGCTGGACGCCTTCAACGATTCCGACTTCCACCTGGGCGGCACCAACAACAAGGGCTTCATCGTGGGCGCGCAATACGGTCTGAGCCGCAACACCTGGATCAACGCACGCTGGCTCTCCAGCCGCGAGATCAGGGGTCTGCCGTTGTCGATCAACACCATGCAGGTGTACCTCAATGCGAAGTTCTGACCTGGTGACCCACGTCGGGCGGGCATGGCTTGTCGGCGCGGTGTGCATCGCTCTGGTGGGCTGCGCGCGGCACGGGGCCGAGCAGCTCGCGCTGCGAGACCGCATCGAGCAGGGGGGTCTCATGCCCGAAGACAGCGTGCGCTTTCACGCTTCGGAGCGCGAGCGCCAGGCGGTGGTGGCCAGCGCGAGCGACCCGGTGGTTCGTCTTGCCAGCGGGCTCGACCAGCAACTGATCCGAGCGGCGGGCCGCGCCGATGTGGTGGCCCTGCGCCAGCTCATCAAGGACGGCGCGCAGGTGAATGCGGTGGACGAATGGGGCAACACGGCCCTGTTGCTGGCCGCGCGTGAAGGTGATGTGGAGACCGCGCGCGCGCTGCTCCGCGCGGGCGCCGATGTGGACGGACGCGGTGGACCGCTCACGCCGCTGGGTCAAGCAGCGCTGCGAGGCCACACGCACATGGTGCGGCTGCTGCTGCGATCCGGTGCGCAGGTGGACGCGCGCGGACTGAACGAACACACGCCCCTGATGAACGCGGCCAAGCTCAACCACTCCGAGGTGGTCCGCCTGCTGCTCAAGGCGGGCGCCAACACGCAGGTGAAAGACCGCACCGGCGCGGGGCTGTTGCAGGTGACCATCAACGACAACCTGCCCCAGGTGATGACCGTGTTGTTGGGCCACGGCCTGGATCCGAACCAGCCCGATGCCGATGGCCTCACGCCCTTGTACTGGGCTCACCAGCTCAAACGCGAAACGCTGGCCCAACAGCTTGTGCAGGCAGGCGCCCAGGGCGATCGGCCGCGCGTGGCTTTGCGTGCCAGCCGTCCCTATCCCAAGGAGGATTTCTGATGTTGCCCACCTTTCTGCGTGCCTCGCTGCTTGCAGTGCTCCTGGTCGGCCTGACCTCCCCATCGATGGCGCAGGAAGACAAACGGGCCAGCCGCGAGCGCGAGGCTTTGCGCCGCGCCCAGCAGCAGGTGCAAAAGTCAACCCAGGACCTGAGTGCGCTGCAGCAGAAGTTCGACGCAGCAGAACAGGAGCGCGCCAAACTGGCTGAAGAAGTGGGCGGTGCACAGAGCCGTGCGCAAATCGAATCGGCGAGAGGGCAGCGGCTGCAGCGCGACTTGAAGACCGTGACCAGCGAACGGGATGCGCTGCTGGCTAAAAATGCCGAGCAGGAACGCAAGCTGCAGGAAATCACCGTCAAGGCCGGGCAGTTGGAACGCGACCTGGCCAGCGCACGCCAACGCGGCCAGCAGCTCGACACCCAGGGCGCCGGGCTGCGCGAGCAGGTGGCGGCCTGCGAGGGGCGCAACACGCAGCTGTACGCCACGGGCCGTTCGCTGATCGAACAATGCCGCGACCGCAGCGCCAGGGACACCGTTTTGCGCCTGGAACCTTTCACCGGCATGGGTCGCGTGGGCATCGAGAACATGCTGGAGACACACCGCGACAAGCTCGACGAGCACAAGACGCCGGCCGCCAGCCGCGCCGCCCCCTGAGACCTGCAAGCCCATGCATGGCACACCAGCTTCAGTGATGCGTATGCGGTGCCTGCGGTGGGTGCCTACCTTGGCGCTCATCCTGCTGACCGGTTGTGCGTCGTTGTCGAACGAAGATCTGGAAGAGGCCGACGAAGCCGCGCAACATGCCTTGCGGGAAGCTGATGCCTCCGAACTGGCCGGGTCGGCCTGGGCCAAGGTCAGCCAGAGCCTGGGCAGCGATGCCACAGGCACCTGGGTGCACCGACGCTTCGGCAACCACAGGCCGACCCGCTACCTGCCCACGGTGCACCAGGGTCGGCTGGCGGTGCATGCGCAGAGCGATGCGGGCAACAGCACCTTGCGCCTTCGCCTGCCCGCTGACGGCCAACCCGCATCTGCTCGACTGGCGTTTTCGTGGTTCGTGCCGGCGCTCAACGAACGGGCCGACCTGCGTGACCAGGACATCGACGATGCGGTGGTGCGGGTGATCGTTACCTTCGATGGCGACCGTGACCGCCTGAGCGTGCGTGACAACATGCTCTCGGAGCTGGCGAACCTGGTCACCGGCGAACCCCTGCCGTTCGCCACGCTCATGTACGTGTGGGACCACCGATACCCCGTGGGCAGCGTGATTCCCAACCCACACACCCAGCGCATCCGCAAGCTGGTGATCGACTCGGGGCCACGACGGCTCAACCAGTGGGTCGACCACGAACGCGACATTGAGGCCGACTACCGTCTGGTGTTTGGCGAGCCGCCCGGCCCCGTGACGGCGGTGGGGGTGATGACCGACTCCAACAACACCGGTGAGCGGGTCAGCGCATGGTTCGGTCCGTTGGTGCTGTCGCCACTTCGCTCTGACGCCGGGGTGGCAGCTCGACGGGACTGAATGAGCTCACGGGGCCCGCAGGTTCATGCGCTCTGAAGTTCCGCAGCATGCACCGACAGATCCAGCAACCGACCTTTGCTGCTGTAGTAGCGGTCCAGTCGCCACTCCGACAGAATTTCAAGCGCCAGTTCGAATTGCGAGTAGTTCAAGGTGTAGAGCTGGTTCAGGGGAAATGCCTGGTTGGACTCCAGCGCAATCACCAGCGCTGAAAGCACTTTGGCGCTGGGGCTATCGGGGTTGGTGTGAATGAGTTTGCGGACTTTCTTGACAGCAAGCATGGGAACTCCTCTGAGAACAAGGGGGACGCATTGTGCGGAGCGGCTGCTCTTATCCCCTGTTTGTATGCTAACAGGGTAAACCCTTGCCAGTACCCGCTCAGGACGACCGGTTCTTGCGGCGCCGTGCGACAGAAAGAGGTCAGATCAACAGCTGGAAAGCCGCCCAACGCCAGTCGAGAAGCGTCCGGATATGGGGGGGACGTCAAGCCATGTACGAAGGGTGGTTCACTGGTTCGTGAAGACACTCACACCTACCACGGCTTGTGTGCTCGAAAACTCCAGCCCGGGCCGGTTGCTGCGGCGTTGCGTGTGCTGCACCGAGGCGTTGAGTGCGATGTTGCGGGTGGCGTTCCAGCGCAGGCCCAGCGACGCGTCTCGGGTGGTGTCGCGCTGAGGGTCGGGGAGTTGCCCGGGTGGTGGGCCCAGGAACCGGCGGCGCGACTCGCTCACACTGGCTTGCAGGCTGGTTCGTGCCGCGATCTGCCAGACATGGGAAGCGGTGATGCGGTCGGTGCGTGCGTGGCTGGCGTTGGTGGTCTGGTAGCTCGACAGATCAGAGGCCCACTGCAGCGTCCATTGGGTCTTGGCGGTGGCGGCCCAGCGCAGCGACAGCGCCGAGTTGGTGCCGCTGTAGTCGCGGGTGGCCAGGCGTGCGTGCGTGCGGTCGATCCGCACCAGGCTGAGGTCGGCGGTGGCCTTCTCGCTGAGCAGCCACCGGATGTCGAGCACCTGCTCGCGTTGGTTGAAATCCGGGTCTCTCAGCGAGGCGGGAAGCATCGCGCCAGTGGTGGTGTTGCCGCTGCCGTTTCGCAGCCTCGCGGTGACCGAGCTGCCAGAGCGCGCGTCAAATCGCAGCCCCACGTTGGCCGATCTGGACACATAGCTGTCTTCCCCGACCAGGGGTTGCTCGTTCTGGTTGCGTGTGCTCTGAATGCCTGCCACCAGTCGCCAGACGCCGTCCAGCTCGTAGAGCGCATCGAAGCCCTCGTGGCGGCGAACGCGTTGGTTGCCGCGCGTGAGGACGCTGGTGTCATCAAAGCTGTTGACGCTTTCATCGCGTTCGGCGCTCAGGGTCCCGCGAAAGCGCGGCGTGAGTGCCCAGCGCCAGGTGACGTCGTAGTTGGTGGCGAGCAGATCCAGGCGGCTGTAGGTGCGGTAACGGTAGTCCATCAGGCTGACATCCAGTTCCAGTCGCTGAAGGCTGTAGTTGTGCGCATAGCTCATGCCCAGCGTGCCGATGCCGACGCTTTCGGCCGCGCTGGGGCGTCCCAGCACGGTCTGCGGATCCACCCCGTCGGGCAGGCGAAAGAGGTTGTCGTCGCGCTGCAGCGAATAGCCCGCCCGAAGGGTCATGCCGTCGGCTTCCTGGGCGGTGGCGGTGCCAGGGACGCCGCAGGCCAGCAGCGCGGGTACCCAGACGGTCCAGAAGACACCGAGCGGCCGAAGGCGACGCGGGAGGTGTTTCATTCAGTAAGCCTGCTGGTCACGGAACACCAGGCGGATGGTCTTGAGGATGATCAACACGTCGAGCTTGAGCGACCAGTTGCGCAGGTAGTCGAGGTCGCGCTCGATGCGTCCCTCCATCTTTTCCAGGGTGTCGGTCTCGCCCCGAAATCCGTTGACCTGGGCCCAGCCGGTGATGCCCGGCCTGACCTTGTGACGCACCATGTAACCCTTGATGAGCTTGCGGTAGAGCTCGTTGTGCGCCACGGCGTGCGGGCGCGGCCCCACGATGCTCATGCGCCCCTGCAGCACGTTGATGAACTGGGGCAGTTCGTCGAGCGAGGTCTTGCGCAGGACGGCGCCCAGGGCGGTGATGCGCTTGTCGTCGCGTTGCGCCTGGCGGACTTCGGGGCCGTCTTCGGCCACGGTCATTGAGCGGAACTTGTAGACAACGATCTCTTCACCGTCCTGGCCGTAGCGGCGCTGCTTGAAGATCACGGGCCCGGGCGAGCCGAGCTTGACCGCGGCTGCGATCGCCAGCAGCACCGGCGCCAGTGCCAGCAGGATGAACGAGGAGAGCACCACATCGCTGCCTCGTTTGAGCGCGCCATTGATTCCGTGAAAGGGTGTGTCGCAGACCGAGATGACGGGTACGCCACACAGCACGGTGGGCTTGCTCTGAATGAGGTCCGTGACGAACATGTCGGGCACGAAGTAGATCGACACCGTGGTGTCCTTGAGGTCATCAAGAATCTTCAGGATGCGTGGCTGCGAGGCCATGGGCAACGAGATGTAGATCAGGTTGATGCGTTGGCTGTTGATCACTTCGACCAGGTGATCGAAGCGGCCCAGCAGGGTGAACCGATCGCCTGCCCCCAACCGCTCGCGACTGCGGTCGTCCACGAAGCCGACCACCTCGATGTTGTTGAATCGGGTGGCCGCGAGGTTGCTGGCGAGTGCCAGACCCTGGTGGTTCATCCCGACCACGAGTGCACGCTCCGAAGGACCCTGCAGGCGCACCAGCGTCGGTGCCTTCCAGCGCAGCAGCATCCAGGCCGCGAAGTCGACCACGGGCGTGACGGCCAACCAGGTGAGGATCACGTCCAGCGGGAAGATGCGCACGTAGCCGGTCACCCAGCCGGCTGCAAACAGCAGGCCCATCGTCGTGCCCCAGCTGAGCAGCAGGTCGACGAACGTGGCCTGTGCCGACAGGGTGAGGCGTGATGGTCCGGGATAGGTGAGAGCGAACACCGCCAGCCCGAGCAGGAAGTACTCCGTGTGGATGCCCCCGTCCATGCCCATGGCCAACGCCCAAAGGCAGCTCACGCCCACCAGGGGGCTCAGTGATGTCTCGAGCGCGTGCAACAGGCTGCCCCGGCTGGACGCGCCCTGTGCGCTGCGTGCCATGGTGCCGGAGGGGGGAGCTGAGGAAGTTGTGTGGTTCAAGGGTGCTCCCTCGGTACAGCGGACGTTCGCAACGGGCGGGAATGCAGGTGTCTGTCGTCGACGACGGCCGGATCAGAGCAGGCAGTTTGAAGGCCGTATGTGACACCTTGAATTCGGTCGCGTGAATGCTGGCTGGGTGATGGGCGCTCCGGCATGAGCCGATCGGCTCATGCAGTGTGAAGCGCTGTCAAAGAGCAGGTCCAAACGTCAGCGGGCATGTCACTGCGGTTTCAACACACCACAGCAAGCTTGTGGCTGTCTTCAACCACCGAAAGAGTCAGCCCCATGTCCGACCAAATTCCCGAACTTTCCCGCCGCAATCTGCTGATCGGCGGAGGCGCTGCGGCCATCACGGCAGCGTTCACCGGCCCTGTTACGGCGATGGCCAACACCATCGACCAGGGCTACGGCGCCAACTGCGCGCCGGCCGATGCTTCCTCACTGATGGCCAGCCCTTACGGCCCCACGGCGCCGGTGAAAGACCTGACCACCGGCCTGCCTCTGATCGAGCTGCCGGCTGGCTTCACCTACAAGAGCTACGGCTGGCGCGGCGACATCATGAGCGATGGCTTGCCAACGCCAGGTGCGCACGACGGCATGGGTGTGGTGGTGTCTCGACGTGTGGGCCGCAGCAATGAGATCATCCTCGTGCGCAACCACGAGCAGTCGTTGTCCACCAACGTGAACAACGTGATCGGCAACGGCCGCGCCAACGTGGCCAAGTACGACACCGGCCTCACGGGCGGCAGCTACCAGATCGGTGGCAACACCAACCTGGTGTTCCGCGATGGCAACTGGGTGGAGAGCTACGCATCTTTCGGTGGCATCTACCGCCCCTGCGCGGGCGGTTCGTCGAGCTGGGGCAGCTGGCTCAGCAACGAGGAAATCGGCAGCAACAGCATCAGCACCACCGGCAAGAAGCACGGCTACATCTTCGAGATCCCGGCCGACACCAGCCAGAGCGCGGCCAACGTGAACCCCATCATCGACATGGGCCGCATGGCGCACGAGGCCAGTGCCCTCGACCTCGACACCGGATACTGGTATCTCACCGAAGACGCGGGCAACGCGAACACCTTGTACCGTTTCCTGCCCAACAACATCAACGGTGGCCTGGGCTCGCTGCACGAAGGAGGTCGCATGCAAGGTCTGGCCGTGACCGGTCAGCCTGGCGCCGATCTGCGCTTCCCCACGCTGTGCCAGGAATTCCAGTGCGAGTGGGTTGAAGTGGCCGATCCAGATGCGGACCGCGCGTCCATCACCACCACCGTCAGCACCGTCACCGGCAGCGGCCCGTTTCGCGGCGCCTATGCCAACGGTGGCGCCATCTTCGGTGCCAACGAAGGCTGCTGGGTTGCCAACGGCGTGGTGTTCTTCACCGACAAGGCCACCGGCTCTGCCACCGCCACGACACCGGCGCGCGCCGGCGTGATCTGGTCGCTGGACCTGGCCACCATGGTGCTCAAGGCCATCTTCGTGAGCCGCGATCGTGTGGTGGGCAACTCGCCCGACAACATCTGCATCAGCCCACGCGGCGGCTTGCTGTTCAACGAAGACGGTGGCGACGGAAGCCCCACCAGCGCCCCCATTGCGTCGCAACACCTCAAGGTGCTGGCGCCCAACGGCCGCAGCTACATCTTCGCCAAGAACAACTACAACTTCACGCGCGCCCAGCTCGACGCGGTGGGCAAGACGGGTGCCAACAGCGGCAACCAGCTCAACACCGAATGGGCCGGCAGCGTGTTCAGCCCCGATGGCCGTGTGCTGTTCGTGAACATCTACACCGGCGTCACGCTGGCCATCACCGGCCCGTGGAGCAAGGGCACCCTTTGAACCATCTCAACAGAAAACCGACCACCATGAACAAACACCTTCTCGCCCTGGTTGCGGCGGCCTCGCTGGCCGGCCTTGCTCCTGCTCAAGCCGCCACCTTCACCGGTGTTGTTGGCAGCACCTCAGCCGACGTTGCAGACTTCAGCACCGATGGTCTGATCGCCTTCGACATCGACTTCTCGTCGCTCACATCGGCCACGCTGGGCTACACGATTGACGCGGCCGATGTGCTGGGCGGCCTGTCCTTCAACGCTGTGCTGCGCAACTACACGGGCGGGGGCATCGACCGCTACACGTTCGGCCTGAGTTCGGGCAGCTTCGGCAACCTGGGCACCGTGACGCGCAACTTCGGTGGCAGCAGCAACATTGTGTTCAACGGCGCAGATGCCATCGTCACGTTTTCGCCGGCGGAGTTCTATGACATTGAAATCGGTGACCCGCTCGGCAATGGTGGTGTGAACTGGACCATTGCGGGCCTGAATGTGGGCGACAGCCTGAACATCACCGTGACGTCGGCCGTGCCGGAGCCGGAGACCCTGGCCATGCTGCTCAGCGGTCTGGGCATGGTGGGCTGGATCACGCGCCGTCGCCGCCAGGGCTGAGTTCAGCGCCCGGGCGCCTTGCGCGCGCGTTGGCCGTCGGCCTTCCTCGGGAATGGTCCATTCGGACCATTCCACCGAGGGAACTCCTTCAAACCGCCGTTGCACTTCCTGCTTAGTCTTGGCAGGCCGTGCACGGCGGCGTCGCCATTTCATTCCACCACCTTTTCAAGGGTCACCATGTCGCTGCGTTCCTCACTCTCCCTGTCCGCCCTGTTGTCTGCGCTTGTCCTCACGGCCACAGCCGCCACGGCGCAGGTCCGCATCACCGAAGTCGCGCCCTGGAGCAGCGGCAACTCCGTGGTGTCAGCCGACTGGTTCGAGCTGACCAACTTTGGCACTTCCGCTGTCGACATCACCGGCTGGAAAGTGGACGACAACTCGAATGCATTTGGCTCTGCGCTGGCGCTGACCGGTGTGTCCAGCATCGGTGCAGGCCAGTCGGTGGTCTTCATCGAAGGCAGCGCAGCGACCGCCGGCAGCTTCCTGAGCAACTGGTTCGGTTCCCCATCCTTTGCAGGCGTGGTGGTCGGCACCTACAGCGGTTCCGGCATTGGTTTTGGCACTGGTGGCGACGCGGTGAACATCTTCAACGCAGCGGGCGCACTTCAAGCCCGTGTTGACTTCGGTGCATCCGACGCCTCGTCGCCCTATCAGACGTTCGACAACTCGGCCGGCTTGAACAACGTGACCTTGAGCACGCTCAGCACAGCGGGCACCAATGGCGCGTTTGTGATCGCTTCAGGCCTCGAGATCGGCTCGCCCTCCCTGGTCCCCGAACCCGAAACCTACGCCATGTTGCTCGCTGGCCTGGGCCTGATGGGTGCAGCCATCCGCCGCCGCCAGGCTTGAGCGTCACCGGGAGCTGCCATGAAACTGATTTCAACCTTGCTGGCCGCGTCCTGCGCGCTCGGCTTCAATGCATTTGCGGCCACCAGCATCAATCTGTCGGCCTACCAGGTCACAGGCAACTACACGCTGGACGCCAACCCGGGTAACGGCGTGTCGGGCCTGGAAGCCTCTGCCATCACGTTCGCCCGCGATCGCGGTACGAACGGTACGCTGTTTTTCGTGGGCGATGAAGGCACAGGCGTGGTCGAGATTTCTCTCACTGGCCAGACGCTGAGCAGCATGTCGTTCAGTGGCGGCACCAACCTCGGCTGGCCCACCACCAGCACCAACCGCGACTCCGAAGGCCTGACCTACCTGGGCAACGGCGTTCTGGTGGTGGCCGAAGAGCGCCTGCAGGATGCTTTCAGATTCACCTACGTGGCAGGCGGCAGCGCCAATCTGGCCACCGCGCCTTCGTCCTCGATCGGCAGCGGCAGTGTGGGCAACAACGGTCTTGAAGGCCTTTCGTACGATGCCCGCGACGGCAGCTTTGTGTCTGTGAAGCAGGCCTTGCCTCAGGCCGTGTTGGGCGGCACACTGGACTTCACCACCGGTGCGTCCACCATGGGTGCCTTGTTTGATCCGGCGCTGCTGGGCGTGACCAGCCTGTCCGATGTGCAGACACTCTCACCTGTTTCGGCACTGGCGGGCACCGACGGCGCCGACAACCTGCTGATCCTCAGCCTGGATTCGCGCAGGCTGCTGGAAGTGACACGAAGCGGGCAGGTGCTGAGCAGCCTGAACTTGGCGGGCATCACCAGCCAGGCCATCGAAGGTGTGACGGTCGACGATCTGGGCAACCTGTACCTGGTGGCCGAGGACTCCGGCACAGCCAACTCGCGCCTGTTTGTGCTGACAGCACCCGTGCCGGAGCCCGAAACGTACGCCATGCTGCTGGCAGGCCTGCTCCTGATGGGTGCCGCGACGCAGCGCCGACGCAGCAAGAAGTGACAGTTCCGCGCCGGTGAGCGGTTGTTCGATTGACCGGTGGGAGGCGGATTGCGTTTCCCGCCGGCCCCGCCGAACGATCACAACCAGTGGCTCGTTCCCCAGCCAAATGCCATGCCCATCAACAGGCCGGCGACCACGTCCGAAGGAAAATGAGCACCGGCATGAACGCGGGCCCAGCCCGTGAGCACCGCGATCACAGGTATCAACACCAACTCGGAGCCGACGCCCACCCACGGCATCAGGGCTCCCGCCACACAGCCCATGACGGCTGCATGAGTGCTGGGCATGCCGCCCCGGTCCGAATGGCCCAGGTGGTTGTCGCACAGACCGACGGCAAAAGGGCGCTTCGCGCACCACCGTTTTGAAGCACGTTTGACCAGCAGTTGCAGCACGCCAGCACTCAACAGGGCGGTCAGCACGGGTGGGAGCATGTGGTCTCTGAAGGCGAGGGTTCCGCTGATCACGGCCAGCAAGGGCACCCAACTCCAGCGCGCAAACTGGATCGCAAGGTGCAGCCGTTTTGGTCGATCCGGCCGGCCGGCCCCTATCCACCGAAAGCACCTGATATCCAGGTTCAGCAGGGCCACAGCCGGTGTGGGGAGTGTGTAGGGTGTCAGGTTCTGCATGCAGCAGAGCGTGCCGGTGCCCTGTGACCAAGACGTGAATCAGGCGAGACGCCTTCGCATTTATGGGTCGCGCGTGGCTTGAAGGCCGTGCAGAAGAATCCCACTCATCCCCGGGTCTCCCTCACAGCATTCGAACGGATGCAGGTCAACTTGCAACGGTTGAAAAACGGCCCATGGTTGCCGAGAGCCGAGTGGCTTGATCCTGCATGCTTTGCGCAGCGGCGGCGCTTTCTTGAACCAATGCCGCGTTCTGGTGCGTGATCTTGTCCAACTGGCTGACCGCTGTGTTGACATGCCCGATGCCATCGCTTTGCTCTGATGCCGCAGCGGTGATCTCGCCAATCATGTCCGAGACACGCTGCACCGAACCGACGATCTCGCTCATCGTCAGCCCAGCGTCTGCAACCAACTTGCTGCCTGCCTCCACTTTGTCCACGCTCGCCCCGATCAGCCCCTTGATCTCCTTGGCCGCCTGCGCGCTGCGTTGCGCGAGGTTGCGCACTTCTCCAGCCACGACGGCGAAGCCGCGACCCTGCTCGCCAGCACGCGCCGCTTCCACCGCCGCGTTCAAGGCAAGGATGTTGGTCTGAAAGGCGATTCCATCGATAACGCCGATGATGTCGCTGATCTTCTTGCTGCTGTGATTGATTTCGTCCATGGTGGCAACCACTTGTCCCACCACCCGGCCACCGCGCGCGGCGATCGCCGCCGCGCTGGACGCCAGTTCATTGGCCTGTCGTGCGGCATCGGCGCTCTGGCGCACCGTGCTGGTGAGCTTCTCCATGCTGGCGGAGGTTTGCTGCAGGCTGGTTGCCGACTGCACTGTGCGAGCACTCAGGTCTTGGTTGCCCGTTGCAATTTCCAACGACGCCGCGTTGATGCTCTGCACGCCATCACGAATTTCCGTCACGAGCATTCCGAGGTTGTCCTGCATGCGCTGAATGCCGCCGAGGACGCGACCCATCTCATCCGATCCTCCAGAGCTCACCCGCGTGCCGAGATCACCCTCAGCCACTCGTTCAATGGCTGCGGCAGCCGCGCCTAGCGGCAGGATGATGCGATGACCGATGGCGTACCCCAGCACCAGCATCACGGAGAGTGATGCGACCGACGCAAGAAGCGTGAGTTGAATCGCGCTTTTCTGAATCGTCGACAACTGGGTTGTCGTCACTGCCACGCGCGCTGACACCTTGTTGCTGATGGTGCCCAGCGCCTCATCGATGGAGCGCACCTGTACCAAGGCAGGTTCAAGTGCCTGGTTGGCTCGCCAAGGGTCATTCACCTCACCTCGGGTGATACCCACATGGATGGATTCAACAACTTTCGAATAGCCCGCCAACGCGGCGATCAAATCATCGGTCAGCGGCCGCTCTTCGGAACTCAGCAGGGGGCGAAGGTCTTCAACTCGCTGAGCTCCCAGGGCAACTTGTTCGCGCCACAGTCTGTGATCGTGGTTCAGTGCTTCCTCATCTGCGAGGTTGAGGAACATGTCCTTTTCAAGGCGGCGCATATTCCCCACGTTCGCGCGCAGATCACCCAACACCTGCACGGTTGAGACCTCCTGTTGTGCGAGCTGTTCACCTGCACCGACGGCCTGCTGGAGGCCGCGCAGCGCGGTGATGGCAACGACGGCGATGCCCAGCGCGCATGCGCCGACCAACAGGATGAGCTTGGCTCGCGTGGAGATGTGTGAGATCCAGTTCATGGTGAAGAGTCAGTGAGGTTTGAGGTTCAACAGTTGATGGCTTGGTTTGGATATCGACTCAATCCACACCATCTTGAGTTTTTATGATCTGGTTAAAGTGCCTGAATTCCCCGGTTGTCATGGGCTTGAAGCTATGAAATTGATAGCCTTCATGAAGTTTTTATGACACTCCCACGCGCTCGTTGCCGGAGACGGTGACCAGCAGATTTCGCGGCCCGCGATCAAGCGTATAGCTCTGCAGGCCCATACTCACCCACGTTGGCCCCATGTGTAACCACCGTTCCTCCCACGATTGCGTGCAGCGCATAACCGGGGGGCTCGCGTCGGTAGGCGGGTGGTCCATCTGTGCGCAGATCGAGCACGATCTGGTGCGCCGTGGACGGCACCGTCATGGCAATCGTTCCACCAAAGCGCCGAACGATGGGGCGGTGCAGGTGTCCGCAAATCACGCGCTCGACCTGAGGGTGTCGGCGCAGCACGTCGGCCAAGGCATCGAAGCCTTCGCGCAGGCCGATGCCATCCATGTGCCCGATGCCGGTGGCAAACGGTGGGTGGTGCATGGCCACGATCGTGGGCTGTTGCGGCTCCACGCCCAACGTACGGTCCAGCCAGGCGAGGCGGTGTTCGCACAACGAGCCGTGGGCCGCTCCTGCGACCACCGTGTCCAGCGCGATGAGGCGCATGCCGGCCACCTCGCGCACCCACAGCACGTAGGGCGAGAGCGCCTCATCGTTCACGGGCCTCAGCTCCGTGTGGTCCGGAAATGCCAGGCGCATCGCTGCGACCGAGTCGTGATTGCCAGGCATCAGCCAGACAGGGCAGGTCAGCGGCTCCAGCAGTCGCTGAAGGTGCGCGTACTCGTCGGCGTTGCCCCGGTCGACCAGGTCGCCGGTGAGCACCACGGCAGTGGCGGGCGGTTGAAGGGCTCGCACACTCGCCACGGCGCTGGCCAGCAGAGCGGGGGTGTCGATGCGGTCCATGAGCAGGCGCCCGGGCGCGACGATGTGAGGGTCTGTCAGTTGCACAAGCACGGTGGTGTTCTCCTGAAGGGCCCCGCATTGGAACCCGAAATGCAATGACCTGAGTGACATCAACAGGTCACATTCGGCTTCTACGCTGTTCGTATGAACTTGCCAGACGCATTCATTCGAACATGCTGGAACTGAAGCAGGGCTCCCGTGCCCAGCAGATCCTGGACCTGGTGAAAGGTCGGGGTCTGGTGGACATCAACGAGCTGGCGCGCCAGTTCGATGTCACGCCGCAGACCATCCGTCGCGGTGTGAACCACCTCAGCGAACTCGGACTCCTGCGCCGCGTGCACGGAGGTGTCACGCTGCCGGTCAAGGGCGTCAATCTGCCCTATGAGGCGCGCCAGGACCAGCAGCTCGAAGGCAAGCGGCGCATCGCGGCTGCGGTGGCGGCATTCATTCCAAATGGCGCTTCGGTGTCGATCGGCCTGGGCACCACGCCGCACCAGGTTGCGCTGGCATTGCGCTCCCACAAACGCCTGCGCGTGGTGACGAACAGCCTGCGCGTGGTGTTTGCGCTGGCCGGCGGCGACGAGCTGGAGATCGCGGTGGCCGGCGGTTTTCTGCGTCCGGCCGATCTGGACGTGGTGGGTGAGGCGGCCGTGCGTTGTTTCAACGGATTCAAGACCGACTTCGCGGTGTTCGGCGTGGGTGGCATCGATGCCGATGGCATGCTGCTGGACTTCGACCCGGCCGAAGTGGCCGCCCGCGAAGCCATGCGGCTGAACTGCCGACAGTCGTTGCTGGTGGCCGATGCGAGCAAGTTCGGACGCGCGGCCATGGCCAGAGGCGGACGCCTGGCGGACATGGACCACCTCTTCATCGACGAGCGACCCGTCGCGGCGTTCCGCGCGCTCCTGAAGCAGACTCGGCCGCAGGTGCACGTCGCATGAGCCGCGTCGAACTGCACGGCATCGCCAAGCGCTTCGGCGACCACGCCGCGGTGCAGGATGTGAATCTCGTGGCCGAGGCGGGCGAGTTCGTTGCCTTGCTCGGGCCCTCGGGCTGCGGCAAGAGCACCACGCTGCGCCTGATCGCGGCGCTGGAGCAGCCCGATGCCGGTCGCATCGTCATCGGAGGCGTCGACGTCACGCACGCGCCAGCCGCCGAGCGAGGCATTGCCATGGTGTTCCAGAACTACGCGCTGTTTCCCCACCTCACTGTGGCCGAGAACATCGTCTTCGGCCTCACGGTGCGCCGCGTCGACAAGGCCGAGCGCGCGCGGCGACTGGCGCACACGGCGGAGCTTCTGGGCTTGCAGGCCTTGCTCGACCGCAAACCCTCGCAGCTCTCGGGCGGCCAGCGCCAGCGGGTGGCGCTGGGCCGGGCCATCGTGGCCCAGGCGCCGGTGTGCCTGATGGACGAGCCTCTGTCCAACCTGGATGCGCAGCTGCGCCAGCAAATGCGCAGTGAGATCCGCGAACTGCAGCAGCGCCTGGGCATCACGATGATCTACGTCACCCACGACCAGACCGAGGCCATGACCATGGCCGACCGCGTGGTGCTGATGCGCGCGGGACGCATTGAGCAACAGGGCACGCCGCAAGACTTGTATGAGCGCCCAGCCAGCACCTTCGTGGCCGGCTTCATCGGCGCCCCTGCGATGAACCTGTTTCCTTCGCCGAAGGGCGATGCCTTGTGGGGCGTGCGCCCCGAGCAGATGCGTCTGCTGTCCGCCCTTGAGGGCATGCCCGCCCGCGTGGTGGCCGTGGAGTACCTGGGCGCCGAGAGTCTCTTGATTTGTGAGGCGGGTTCGGTGCGCCTGGTGCTGCGCGCCGACGGCCACCAACTGCCCCGCAAAGGCGACACGGTCGGCCTGGGCTGGCCCGACGCTGCCTTGCACCCCTTTGACCGCGACAGCGGTCTGCGACTTACCCAACCCTGAGGAGAAACCATGAAACCCTGGACCCTGAGCCTTGCCGGCGCTGCCCTGAGCGCGACCCTGAGCCTGCCTGCCTTTGCGCAGGAACTGAGCTTCTACTACCCGGTCGCCGTGGGCGGGCCGGTCACCAGGATCATCGACGGCATGGCCGCCGACTTCGAGAAGGAACACCCCGGCATCAAGATCAAGCCGGTGTATTCGGGCAGCTACCAGGACACCATCACCAAGGTGTTGACCGCAGCCAAGGGCGGCGACGCGCCCCACATCGCGGTGATGCTCTCCACCGACATGTACACCCTGATCGATGAAGATGTGCTGGTGCCCTTCGACGAGATGGCCAAGACCGAAGCCGACAAGACCTGGATGAACAGCTTCTACCCCGGCTTCATGCAGAACAGCCAGACCGGCGGCAAGACCTGGGGCATTCCGTTCCAGCGCTCCACCGTGGTGATGTACTGGAACAAGGACCTGTTCAAGGAAGCCGGCCTGGACCCGAACAAGCCACCGCAGAACTGGAGCGAGCTGGTGGACTTCGGCCAGAAGCTCACCAAACGGGACGCCGCCGGCAATGTCAGCACCTGGGGCGTGCAGGTGCCTTCCTCGGGCTTTCCCTACTGGCTGTTCCAGGGTTTCACCACCCAGAACGGCGCGCAGCTCATGAACCCCGCCGGCACCCAGACCTACTACGACAAGCCCGAGGTCGTGCAGGCTCTGCAATTCTGGATGGACCTGTCGCAGAAGCACAAGGTTCACCCTCCCGGCGTGGTGGAGTGGGGCACAACGCCCAAGGACTTCTTCGAGCGCAAGGCGGCCATGATCTGGACCACCACCGGCAACCTGACCAACATCCGCAGCAACGCCAAGTTCGACTTTGGCGTGGCCATGCTGCCGGCCGGCAAACAACGCGGCACGCCCACGGGTGGTGGCAACTTCTACGTCTTCAAGAAGTCCAGCGCGGCCGAGCGCGAGGCGTCGATGAAATTCATCCAGTGGATGACCTCGCCGAAGCGCGCGGCGGAATGGGCCATTGCCACCGGCTATGTGGCCGTGAGCCCCGCAGCCTGGGACACCCCTGAGATGAAGAAGTACCTGACCGACTTCCCCGCACCCATCGTGGCGCGCGATCAACTCAAGCACGCCGTGGCCGAACTCTCGACCCACGAAAACCAGCGCGTGACCAAGGCGCTCAACGACGGCCTGCAGGCTGCGCTCACCGGCGCCAAGCCAGCGCAGCAGGCCCTGCAAGACGCCCAGCGAGAAGCCGACCGCATTCTGCGGCCGTACCGCTGAAGCACGGCCGGGTGTTGTGATGCTTGATCGTCGCAGCGCCGTTGTGGGCTGGCTCTTGCTGCTGCCAGCAGCGCTGCTGCTGCTCGCGTTCACGCACTACCCGGCGGTGGCCACGCTGTGGCACAGTCTGTTCAGCACCGCCCGGCCCAACCGCCCCGCGCGCTGGATCGGCATCGACAACTACCGCGCGCTGGCCGACGACCCGGTGTTCTGGACCTCGCTGTTCAACAACGCCTGGTACGCGCTGGGCACCATCGTGCCGGCGATTGCGCTGTCGATCGTCATGGCGCTGTGGGTGGACCGCAAGCTGGCCGGCCGTGCCCTGCTGCGGCTGGCCTATTTCACGCCCACCGTGCTGCCCATGATCGCGGTGGCCAACATCTGGCTGTTTTTCTACACGCCCGACTACGGCCTGCTCGACCAGATCCGCAGCCTGGTCGGCGGCGCAGCCCACAACTGGCTGGGCTCGCGCGAGACGGTGCTGGGCGCGGTGATGGTGGTGGCGGTGTGGAAGGAGGCCGGTTTCTTCATGATCTTCTACCTCGCCGCGCTGCAGCAGCAGTCGCCCGAGCTGCGCGAGGCCGCTGCGCTGGAGGGATGTGGCCGCTGGCAGTTCTTCTGGCGCGTCACATTTCCGCTGCTCATGCCCACCACGCTGTTCGTGCTGGTCAATGCGGTGATCAACGCCTTCCGCCTGATCGACCACATCGTCGTGATGACGCGCGGCGGACCCGACAACGCCAGCTCGCTGCTGCTGTTCCACATCTACGAGACCGGCTTCAAGTTTTGGGACGCCGGCTACGCCGCCGCGCTCACCGCGGTGCTGCTGGCCGTGCTGGCCCTGCTGGCGTTGCTGCAGTTCGGCCTGCTTGAGCGCCGAACGCACTACCAATGACGCGCGCCACATGTTGAACCCGAGTCGCACCGACACATGGCTGAATACCGCCGGCGCCTGGACGCTGGCCATGCTGTGGCTGCTGCCCTTGCTCTATGCGGTCTGGTCGGCGTTCCACGCCACCGAGTTTTCGGCCCGTTTTGACCTGCTGGCACCGCTCACGCTGGACAACTTCCGTGCGGCCTGGGCGGCCGCGCCTTTCCCGCGCTATTTCCTCAACACCTTTGCGCTGGTGAGCGGCATCCTCGTCGGGCAGATGGTCTTGTGCACCCTGGCCGCTTATGCGTTTGCGCGCTTCTCGTTTCCGGGCCGCGACATCGCCTTTGGTCTGGTGCTGGTGCAGCTCATGGTGATGCCCGACGTGGTGCTGGTGGAGAACTACCGCACCTTGCACCAGCTTGGCCTCACGGACACGCTGAGCGCCATGGCCTTGCCCTACATGGCGTCGGCCTTCGGCATTTTTCTGCTGCGCCAGACGTTCAAGACCGTTCCCAAGGAACTGGAAGAGGCCGCGCGCGTCGAGGGCTGTGGCGCCATGGGCGTGCTGTGGCGCGTGTACATCCCGCTCGCCACACCGGTCTATCTGGCCTATGCCCTGGTCTCCGTGAGCTACCACTGGAACAACTTTCTCTGGCCCCTGGTGATGTCCAACTCGGTGGAGACACGTCCCTTGACGGTCGGGCTGTCGGTGTTTGCCGGCACGGACCAAGGCATCGACTGGGCCATCATCAACGCCGCAACGCTGATCTCCAGCGCGCCCCTGCTGGTGGCCTTTCTGCTGTTTCAACGGCACTTCGTCCAGAGTTTTCTGCGTGCGGGCATCCGCTGACCGTTCAAATGAACCCACAAGGACTTGCTGGCTTATCGCAGCAAGATTGACGTGTATCAGTCAATTCAAGTCGCCAACGCCAACGCCAACGCCAACGATTACTGCTGCGGAATCGGATCGGCATACCGCTGGTGCCGCGGGAATGCGCAGCGACTTGACCACGTAGTCCACATCGCCGCAGGCAAAGCCGCGCAGAAGCGTTCCAGGGCTTCCGAGGCGTCACGCGCGGCGAGCACCACATAGCCTGCGGCCGGGTCGATGCGCAGCAACACCCCGGCTGGCGGCGCGTGATCCTGCTGGTGACCGATGGCGAACCGCGCGGGTTCGAGCAGGGTGTGTTGGCGGTGGTGCGCGCGCTGCTGTAGGCCGTATCGCGCCCGGGTGGGGTCGCGAAGGTCCGGCCTTCATGGATCGATGGCATCGATCGAGTTCATGAAAAACAATCACTTTCAAGTGTGGACCTTCGCCCCTACAGTCGCCCCCAGGCCACACAGGCCACAGATCAAACAGGAGACAAGCGCATGCACAAAGTCCTCAGCGGCATCCGGGTGCTGGAGCAAGGCACGTTCATCACCGGACCGGCTGCGGGCATGTTCCTGGCTGACCTCGGCGCCGAGGTGATCAAGCTGGAGCAGCCGGGCACGGGTGACCCGTTCCGCTCGTTCAAGGGCGGGCTCTACAGCCCGCATTTCCAGACCTACAACCGCAACAAGCGCAGCATCACGCTCAACCCGAAACTGCCGCAGGACGCGGCCGTGTTCGACGAGCTGGTGAAGGACGTGGATGTGTACATCCAGAACTTCCGCCCGGGTGCGGCGGACCGCCTCGGTGCGGGCGACGCGCGCCTGCGCGAACTCAATCCCCGTCTCATCTACTGCGCCATCAGCGGCTTCGGCCAGACCGGGCCCGCCGCGGGCCGCCCCGCCTACGACTCGGTGGCGCAGGCCGCCAGCGGTTTCCTCAAGCTGCTGGTCAACCCCGGCAACCCACGCGTGGTGGGCCCGGCGGTGGCCGACGCCATGACCGGCATCTACGCCGCCTACGGCATCCTGGGCGCGCTGGTGGAGCGCAGTCGCACCGGTGTGGGCCGCAAGGTCGAGGTGTCGATGCTGGAGGCCATGTGCCACTTCAACCTCGATGCCTTCACCCACTTCTTTTCCGAGAACGAGATCATGGGTCCGTTCAGCCGCCCGAGCGTTTCGCAGTCTTACGTGCTGGAGTGCGCCGACGGTTTGTGGATCGCCCTGCACATGTCATCGCCCGAGAAGTTCTGGCAGGGCCTGGCCAACGCCATCGAGCGCCCCACGCTGTTCGACGACGCGCGCTTTGCCACGCGCGACGCGCGCATCGCCCACCAGGACGAACTGATCGTGCTGCTGGGCGGCCTGTTTCGCCAGCACGACCGCGCCACCTGGTGCCAGCGCCTGGAGGCTGAAGACGTGCCGCACGCCCCGATGTACGACACCCAGGAAGCCATGCAGGATCCGCAGGCGAAGCACCTGCAGCTGAAGGTGAGCGCGCCCCACCCCGAGGGCGGGGAATGGCACACCATCCGCTCGCCGGTGAGCTTTGACGGCGAGCGTGCGCTCGAGGTCACGGCGCCTCCCACGCTGGGCGCCGACAACGACGCCATCGTCGAACCCATACGCCAACGCCTGCGCACGCCCAGCCCGAGCGTGGCCTGAGATCACAGACACAACAACGCCAAGAGAGACAACATGAATCCATCGAACGAAAACGAACTGACCCAGGCCGTGCTGGAGCGCCTGAGCGGTGCCACCGATCCGCGCTTCGCGCAGGTGATGGGCTCGCTGATCAAGCACCTGCACGCATTCATCCGCGATGTGGACCTGAAGCCCGACGAGTGGATGAACGGCATCCAGTTCCTCACGGCGGTGGGGCAGGCGTGTGACGACAAACGCCAGGAGTTCATCCTGCTGTCCGACACACTGGGCGCGTCGATGATGGTGGTGATGCTGGACCAGGCGCGTGCCATGGCCAAGGACCGCGCCCGCCTGAGCGCCACCGAGGCCACCCACGCCACCGTGCAGGGCCCCTACTACTGGGAGGGCGCGCCCGAGCAGCCGCTGGGCGCCAACATTGCCGAGGGTGTGGTGGGCGAGCCCACCTTCTACAGCGGACGCATCTTCGACACCGCCGGCCAGCCGCTCAAGGGCGCCTTGCTCGACATCTGGTCGGGTGACGGCGAAGGCAACTACGACATGCAGATCGCTGGTGCCGGCATGGCCGCGCGTGCGCGCATCCGAACCGACGACGAGGGCCGCTACTGGTTCTGGTCCATCCGGCCCTCTTACTACCCGGTGCCGGTCGACGGCCCGGTGGGTCGCATGCTCGACGGCATGGGGCGCCACCCCAACCGCCCCGGTCACATCCACATGGTGGTGTCCGCCACCGGGCACGTGCCGGTGACCACCCACCTGTTCGTGGCCAACAGCCCGTACCTCGATTCCGATGCGGTGTTCGGCGTTCGCCCCAGCCTGATCGTGGAGTACGAATCGCACCCCGCCGGCCAGGCCCCCGATGGTCGTGTGATGGACAGCACCTACTGGTCTGCCCACTACGACTTCCACCTCGAACCCCAGGCCGCCTGAAGAGGACACCCCATGAAAATCGGCAAAGAAACCGTTCCCCGCACGGCCATCTGCACCTCCGACGAAAACACCATCGTCGTGCGCGGCCAGGACTTGTGCCAGGACCTGATCGGCCACCTGTCCTTTGCGGACTACTTCTTCCTGCTGCTCACCGGTCGCAAGCCCGACGCCGCCTGCAGCGCCGTGCTGAACGCGACCCTGGTGGCGATCGCCGAGCACGGCTTTGTGCCCAGCGTGCAGGCCAGCCGCATGACCTTTGCGGCCGCCCCCGATGCGTTGCAAGGCGCGGTGGCCGCCGGCATCCTGGGCTGCGGATCGGTGATCCTGGGCGCCTCCGAGACGGCGGGGCGCCTGTTTGCCAGTGTGGCCGCGCGCATGGACGCCGGCGTGTCCCTGGACGACGCGGCGACCGAGGCCATCATCGAACTCAAGACTGCCCGCCGCGCCATTCCGGGCTACGGACATCCGCTGCACAAGGCGCGCGACCCGCGCGTGGACCGCCTCATCGAAGTGGCCACCCAGGCCGGCGCCGACTTGCGCTACGTGCACATCGCCCAGGCGCTGGAGCGTGTGATCCCCGGCATCGTCGGCCGCGACCTGCGCATGAACGTGTCGGCTGCGATTCCCGCGGTGCTCATGGGTGTGGGTTTTCCGGTGGTGTCGCTGCGCGGTGTGCCCATCCTGGCGCGCACCGCCGGCCTCATTGCCCACCTGGCCGAAGAGGCCGAGCAGCCCAGCGGTTTTGCGCTGTCGTACCAGGCCACGCGTGAGCTGCAGTACGACGGTGTGTTGCCCGACGGCTTCGGGGCACACGCATGAAACGCGCGCCACGGCCCAAGGTGCTTTCCGGTGTGGCGTCCTGAAGGAGGATCGCCCGCCCGTGTCCGGTTCCCGCTTGCTTTCTTTCAACCATAGACGGGCTCAGCCCAAAACAGGAGACAACTTCCATGCGCTCGAAGATCAAATTGCTCGGCGGCCTTGTGCTGGGTCTGGCATGCAGCCTGGCCGGTGCCCAGAACACCGACTGGCCCACCAAACCCATCCGCATCGTGGTCGGCTTTGCCGCCGGCACACCGCCCGACATCTTTGCCCGGATGTACGGCGACTACGCGTCCAAGAAACTCGGCGTGCCGGTCCTTGTTGACAACAAGCCGGGCGCAGCGGGCAACCTGTCCACCGACATCGTGGCCAAGGCCCCGGCCGACGGCTACACCTTCCTCTACAACCTCTCGACGGCGTTCACCATCAACCCGTTCATCTACTCCAAGCTCCCATTTGATCCGGAGAAGGATCTGGTGCCGGTGGCCACCACCATGCGCCAGGGCCTGGTGCTCATCACCAACCCGAACTTCCCGTCAAAGACGATCCGCGACCTGGTCGCTGCGGCCAAGGTCAAGCCCGGTGTGTATTCGCACGCCTCGTATGGTGCGGGCAGCCCGTCGCACCTGATCGTGGAGTGGCTCAAGGAAGAAGCCAAGATCGACATGCTGCACGTGCCTTACCGCGCCAGCCCCGTGGCCGATTTGCTCGGAGGCCAGGTGGACACGCTCATGGAACCCATCGCCACCGCATCGCCCCTGATCGCCAGCGGTCGTGCCAAGGCCCTGGCCTACTCGGACACCACGCGCCACCCGTCGATTCCCGACGTGCCCACCTTGTCTGAAGTGGTGCCCGGCCTGAGCGTGAGCTCGTGGCACGGCATCTGGGCCGCGTCGGCCACGCCGGCCGCCGTGTTGACCCGCTTCAACAGCGTGATGGTGGAGGCCGCCAACGACCCCGAGATGCAGAAGCGCATCCGCGCCCTGAACGTCGAACCCCTGGGCGTGTCGCGCGCCGAGATGGCGTCGATGGTGCGCCGCGATGCCGAGATCTTTGGTCGCATCGTCAAGGCCAAGAACATCACCCTGGACTGAGCGGCCCCGCTCGGCAAAGCCGCTCCTTCGGGGGCGGTTTTTTTTTGGCCCGACGGGTGTCAGCCGCCCTTGGGCAGGCTGCTGTTGAAGCCGAGCTTTCGAACGATCGCCGAAAACGAACGCACCTCGGGCGAGGGGTGGTCCGCCTTGCGGCGCAGGATGCCGGGCGTGCGGATCGGCGTGGGGCTCTCGATCGGAATCGCCTTGAGCGCGCGGCCCGGCGGCACCACGCCGCCCGAGACGATGGTGGCGATCTCGATGCGCTCGACCAGCGACAACATGGGGTTGACCGTGTTCATCTCGGCCACCACCCGGGGTTCGGCCCCGCTGGCCACAAAACACTCATCGAGCAGCGTGCGCGTGGCGAATTCCCTGGGCAGCAAGACCATGGGCTGGCGGTGCAGCTCCACCATGCGAACGCGCCGGCGCCGCGCGAGCGGGTGTCCGGTGCCGACCACCAGCACCATCTCTTCGTTGTACAGCGGTTCGAACACCAGCCCGCTCAAGGCCGCGGGGCGGTAGGAGATGCCGAGGTCCAGGTCGCCCGAGCGCACCTGGCTCACGATGTTGTCGGCGCTGAGCTCCTGCACCGACATGTGTACCGTGGGGTGGCGCTTCATGAAGATCGCCACGCATTCGGGAATGAACCCCAGGTTGAAGGAGTGGGTGGCACCCACCCGCACGCGGCCCTGGAGCTCATCGCCCACCTCCTTGAGCGCGCCCACGCCCTGGTCCACCTCCTGGATCGCGCGGGTGGCGTAGGCCAGAAAGGTCTCGCCCGCTTCGGTGAGCGCCACGCGTTTGCCCACGCGGTCAAAGAGCGGGATGCCCAGCTCGTCTTCGAGCTGGCGGATCTGGTGCGAGAGCGTGGACTGGGTGACGTGCACGCGTTCGGCCGCCCGCGTGAAGCTCAACGACGAGGCCAGCGCCAAAAAATACCTGAGGTGCCTGAGCTCCATGCCGCGTCCTTTTCAACGATTCATGGCGTCGATCGTAGCAACCCCGATGGATCGCCTTGGTCGTCAGGCCGGTTCGGCGGTGGTGGGCGGGTGGCTCAGATCAAGGCCAGCGCCATGACCGGGAAGATGGCGATCAGCAGCAGCACGATCAGCATCACGCCCACGTAGGGCATGGTGCCGGCGAAGATGCTCTCCACCGACACCTTCGGGTCGTTCAGCGTGGACTTGACGGTGAACACCGAGATGCCGAAGGGCGGTGTGAGCAAGCCGATCTCCACCGCGATGACGGTGATGATGCCGAAGTGGATGAGGTTGAAGTCCAGACCGGCCGCGATCGGCACCGCCACCGGCGTCATGATCAGCAGGATGGAACTGGAGTCCAGGATCATGCCGAGCAGCAGCAGGATCACGACGTACAGGAACAGGAAACCGTAAGGGCCCAGGCCCGCGTCCTGCACCAGGTCGCTGATGGCCATGGGCACACCGGCCACCGACAGCATGCGGCTGTAGAAACCGGCAGCCACCAGCAGGATCAGGATGCCCACCGACACCGCGCCGGTTTCGGTGAGCACGCGCCACAGGTTGCCACCGCCCAGCTTGCGCCGCAGGATGGCGATGACGAAGGCGCCGAAAGCACCCACGCCGCCGGCTTCGGTGGGCGTGAAGAAACCCGAGTACAGGCCGCCGAGCACGAGCGCCACCAGCGCGGCAATGGGCACCAGCTTGGCCAGCATCTCGGTGGTGGTGAGCAGGCGTGCGGTGCTGCGCTCGGCGGCCAGCTGGGCCTGGCGCTTGAGGTCGAACACCAGACCGGGCGTGAACCGGGCCATCAGCATGATCATGGCGGCGAAGGCCGCCGCCATGGCAAAGCCGGGGATGATGCCGGCGATGAACAGGGTGCCGATGGACTGCTCGGCCAGCACGCCGTAAATGATCAGCAGCAGGCTGGGCGGGATCATCATGCCCAGCACCGAGCTGCCGGCCACGGTGCCGGCGGCGAAGCTGGCGCGGTAGCCGTGGCTCACCATCTCGGGCACGGCCACGCGGGTGAACACGGCGGCCGACGCGATCGACACGCCGGTGACGGCAGCGAACACCGTGTTGGCCGCCACGGTGGCCACGCCCAGACCGCCGCGCAGGCGCCGCAGCAGGGTTTCGGCCACATCGAACGTGTCCTTGCCGACGTTCGATATCGAGACCAGCAGCCCCATCAGCACGAAGAGCGGGATGGTGGCGAAGATGTAGTCGGCCACGCCGTTGTAGGCCGAGAGGTACAACAGGCGCATGGCCATGTCGACGTCTTCGCGAATGAGCCAGATGCCGGCAAAGCCCACGGCGGTGAGAGCCACCGCGATGTGCAGACCGAACAACACCAGAAACACCAGGGCTCCGATCAGGAGCCCGCCCATGGCCAGTTCGCTCATGCCTGTGCTCCGTTGAATGGGGGCTGGCGCAGCAGCGAAGGAATGCAGGCGAGGTAGGCCACGGCGGCGGCCAGCGAGCCCAGCACGATGAGGGCACGGAACGGCCAGGTGACGACGGTGAAGACGCCTTGCACGCCGAAGTACTCCTTGATCTTCATGGCCTCGACCAGCTCGGGCCATGCGATGAAGGCCAGCGCGAAGAACAGCATCGCGCCCACGACGACGTTGAACACCTCCAGCGCCTTGAAGGCCGCTGGCGAGCGTTGGCCGATGATGCGCAACAGGAAGTCGCTGCGCGTCATGCGGCCGGAGCAGACGGCCGCGGCCAGCTGCAGAAAGACGATGGAGGCGACCGAGCGCGCGGCGAACTCGGCCACGCCGGTGATGGGTGCATCAAAGAAGTTGCGGCCCAGAACGTCGGCCACGATCAACAGCATCATGAGAAAAATCCACGCCGTGCCCACGGCGGCCAGCAAGTTGGCCACGCCCTGCAGGGGGTTGGCGAGGCCGGCGACCGCTGGGGTTTCGCTGGCGAAATCAGGTTCGTTGTGCACAGGTCACCTGTGAAAGCGGGGAGACAGATCGCCCGGCAGCGCGTAGCACCGCCGGGCGGACAAGTGGGAGCGGGGCCGGTCAGCGGTTTTGCAAGTCCCAGTCGCGCAGGGGCTTCACGCCACGCGCGCGCAGCTCGTCGAAGTACGCCTTGAGCACCTGCTTGCCCGCGTCGCCCGTGCCTTGCAGCCAGGGCGCCACGATGTTGGGCAGGCTGTTGACCCACTTGGCCTTCTCGGCCTGGGGCAGGTCGGTGATCTGCAGGCCGGCGGCCTTCATGGTGTCCAGCGCGGCATTGGCGGTCTTGGTGACGTGTTTGCCGTGCGCGATCGAGGTGGCCTTGCCGGCCTTGAGCATCGCGTCCTGCACGTCCTTGGGCAGGCCATCGAACACCTTCTTGTTCACCGCCACGCTGCCGAAGTACATGGCGCCGATGTCGATGCGGGTCAGGTTCTTCGCCACTTCATACACGCGGGCCGGGCCGATGCCGCTGGCAAACGACAGCGCGCCATCGGTCACGCCGGTCTGGATGTTGGTGTAGTAGGTGGTCAGCGCGCCGTCCACCGGCGTGGCGCCGGTCTCGCGCAGCCAGTTGGCCGAGGTGCCGGGCGCGTTGATGCGCTTGTTCTTCAGGCTGGCCATGTCCTTCACCGGGAAGGTGGCGTAGATGTCGTAGCTGTCGGTGATCAGCGAGGACAACGGCACCATGTTCTGCGCGGCCCAGCTGTCGCGCAGGGCAGGCACGGTGGTGTTGAGCTTGTCGAAGATCTCGATCAGTTGCTCGTGGTTGGTGGTGGCGAACGGGGTGAAGTAGGTCACGTTCTGCAGCGGCATGGCGGAGTTTTCCCACACGGTGCCGACCATGCCCACGTCCACGATGCCGTCGCGCACGGCGGCGCGGGTGTCGGTGAACTTGTAGAGCGTGCCGCCGTAGTTTTCGCGCCAGCGCACCTCGTATTTGGCGCCGCCTTCCTTCAGCAGGCGGTCCACTTCGGGCTGGAACACTTCCTTCATGGCGAAGGCCCAGATGTTGGTGGTGGGGTGGCTGGAGCCGATGTTGACCGTGACGCGTTGCTGCGCCATGGCCGAACCGACCGCCAGTGTGGCGCCCATGGCGACCAGGCTGGCGAGTGCGATCTTCTTGAGTTGCATGTTGTCTCCTCGGTGGGTGTCATGGCTGAGGGTTCAGCCGGGTGGGCAGGGTGCCGGTGCCCCCGCACCGGCTTCATCAAATGGGTGTGTCAGCGTTGGGACGGGCGCTTGCGCGTGCTCCCGGTGGTGTCGGCAAACAGATCTCGGCTGGCGTGCAGGTAGGCGCGCACGCGGTCGCGCACCAGCTGTTCGTCGTAACCGTCGTGGGCGCTTTCGCTGTAGACGTCCTGCGCGTAAATCCAGCGGCGCATGGTGATGTAGAAGAAGCCGCCGTGCAGGCCCGTGAGCAGCTCCATCTCGCGCTCGCTGGGCTTCGCGCGGCTGGTCACGCCACGGAAGCGGCGTGTTTCGCGGATCAGGCGCGGAAACAGCCGGGTCCGCAGCATGGCGAAGAAGCGGTCGGTGATGGTGTGGTCGGTCAGACCCGAGAACACCAGGATGCGAACGAACTCCCGCGACAGCGTGATCGTCACGTACTCCAGATAGAAGGCCGTGAACTTGTCTTCGACCGACTTGTCGGGATCGTCCAGCAGCGCATCCCACTCGTCCCGCCAGCGGCCTTCGAACACTTCCACGTACACGCGGTCGACCAGCGCCTGCTTGGTGGGGAAGTAGTGGTAGAGCAGCGCGTGTGTGACACCGATGCTCTTGGCCAGGTCGCGCAATTGGCCGCCGAAGCCGTGCACGGAGAAAAACTGGATCGCGCCATCGAGGATCTGGCGCTCGCGCTCGACCACGCCCATGCGCCGGCGTGCCGGGGCTTGCGGATCTGCATTTCTGGCTTCGTTCGCCTTGTCAGGGTTTGTCTGGATGCGCACGCTATTTACCGATCGGTCAATGATTCGTACCATTGTTAACCGACTGGTAAACAAAAACACCCGTGAAAACCCGAGGATTCAAGGCATGGAATTGACTGGAGACATCCTGATCGGCGCACCCCGCGAGAAGGTCTGGGCCGGGCTCAACGACCCGGAGATCCTGACGCGCTGCATCCCCGGCTGCGAAGCCATGGAAGCCACCAGCCCGACCGAACGCACCGCCCGCGTGGCCGTGAAGATCGGTCCGGTACGCGCGCGCTTCGTGGGCCATGTGCGCATGGAAGACATCCGCGCCAACGAAGGCTGCGTGCTGCGCTTTCAGGGTTCGGGCGGCGCGGCCGGCATGGCCAAGGGCCACTCGAACGTGGAGCTCACCGACGAGGCCGGTGGCACACGCCTGCGCTACACCGCGCAAGCCGCCATCGGCGGCAAGCTGGGCCAGGTGGGCGGCCGCATGATCGACGCCGCCTCCAAGCAGATGGCCGACCAGTTCTTCACCGCGTTCAACGAACAGATGGTCGGTGTGCCGGTGGTGGAGGCTGTTGAAGCAGCGCCCGCGGAAACCGCGGAAAGTGCCACCGCTGCGTCGCAGCCCACCTTCGTGCCGCGCTCCATCCAGGTGCCCCAGCCGGTCGCCAGCGGCGAAGGCGTTCGCGTGCTGTGGTTCGTGCTCGGGTCCCTGTCCACCGGCTTCGGCGTGTGGATCGCTTCCTTGTTGACTGCTTGAGGACCGCCCCATGAAAGCCGCCGCCTTCGACTACGTCAAACCCGCCTCCATCGACAAGGTCATTGCCCTGCTGCAGGAACACGGCGACGACGCCCGCCTGCTCGCTGGTGGCCAGACGCTGATGGCCACACTGAACATGCGCCTGTCCGAACCGCAGCTGGTGATCGACATCACCGGCATCGAATCGCTGCGCGGCATCAGCGTGCAGGGCCAGGTGCTGCGCATCGGCGCGCTGGCCACGCACACCGACATCGAGTTCAGCCCGCTGGTGGCACGCCACGCCCCGTTGCTCAAGGCGGCTGCGCCTCACATCGCGCACCGCGCCATCCGCAACAGCGGCACCTGGGGCGGCTCCATTGCCTACGCCGACCCGGCGGCCGAGTGGCCCACCTGCCTGCTGGCGCTGGGCGGCACGGTGGTGGCGCGCGGGCCGAAAGGCGAACGCCGCATCGCGGCCGACGATTTCTTCACTGGTCTCTACAGCACCGCGCTGCAGCCCGACGAATTGCTGGCCGCCTGCGAGATCCCGCTGGCCGGTGCCGACCACTGGTTCGGCTTCAGCGAACTGGCGCGCCGCCACGGCGACTACGCCATTGTGGGCCTGGCCGCCACCGCGCGGCGCGAAGGCGCGGCCCTGCACGACCTGCGCATCGTGCTGCTCGGTGTGGACGCCACGCCGCTGCGCGCGCGCCAGACCGAAGCGCTGCTGCAAGGCCGCGCGCTGGACCTGGCCACCGTGACCCAGGCCGTGGCCAGCCTGCGCAGCGAGATCGACCCGCTGCCCGACCTGACCAACACCCCCGACACCAAACGGCATCTGGCCGGCGTGCTGCTGCACCGCCTGCTGCCTGTTGCCGTTGCCGCCTGAGCCCCAAGGAACACCATGGCAGACCTGTACCCGATCAAAGTCACCGTCAACGGCAAGCCGCACCAATGCAGCGTGCAGCCCCGCACCCATCTGGTGGACTTCCTGCGGGAAGACCTCGGCCTCAAGGGCAGCCACCTCGGCTGCGAACACGGTGTGTGCGGCGCCTGCACCGTGGAGCTCAACGGCCAGATTGTGCGCGGCTGCCTCACCCTGGCCGTGCAGGCCGACGGTGGGCACGTGCAGACCATCGAAGGCGTGAGCCAGTCCGGCGTGATCCGCGATCTGCAGGACGCCTTTGTGCGGCGCAACGCGCTGCAGTGCGGCTTCTGCACCTCGGGCATGTTGATGGCGGCCAAGGAGCTGGTGGAGCAGATGCCGGGTGCCAACCGCGCCGAGGTGCGTGAGTGGATCTCGGGCAACTACTGCCGCTGCACCGGCTACCAGGCCATCGTGGATGCGATCTGCGACGTGCTGCAACAACGCAAGGAGGCCACCGCATGAAGCGCGATACCGTCAACCTCGAACCCGGCGTGGACCACAGCCGGCCGCTGACCCCGGTCAACGACGACCAGCGCTACATCGGTGCCTCGGTGCCGCGCGGTGGCATCGAGCGGCTGACGCAGGGCCTGGGCCAGTACCTGGACGACATCGAGCTGCCCCGCATGGCCCATGTGGTCTATTGGCGCAGCCCCGTGGCGCACATGCGCATCAAGTCGGTCAACGCCGAGTTCGCCCGCGCCATGCCCGGCGTGCTGCTGGTGGCCGACGGGCAGGACATCGCCAAGGTCTGCAAGCCCTGGGTGGCCACGCTGGGTCACCTGGCGGGCATGAAGTCGGCACCACAGTACGCGCTGGCCCTGGATCGCGCCTGCTGGCAGGGGGAGCCGGTGGTGGCCGTGGTGGCCGAAACGCGCGCCGAGGCCGAGGACGCGCTGGCCTACATCGAGGTGGACTGGGAAGAACTGCCCGCCGCCACCGACATGCTCACCGCGCTGGACCCGGCCACGCCGCTGATCCACCCCGAACTGGGCGACAACCTGTGCTTCACCCGCACGCTGGACGTGGGCCAGGTCGACGAGACCTTTGCCAAGGCCGACGTGGTGGCCGACATCGAATTCGAATTCGGCCGCCACACCGGCGTGACGTTGGAGCCGCGCGCGCAGATCGCGCACTGGAGCCCGGCCGACCGGCGCCTCACCGTGCACCACTCGTGCCAGGCGCCGCACATGATGCAGGACCTCTACGGCCGGCAGTTCGACCTGCCGGCCAGCGCCATCCGCGTGGTCTGCAAGGACGTGGGCGGTTCCTTCGGCATCAAGGTGCACGCCTACCCGGATGACTTCGCCACCGTGGCGATGTCCATCCTGCTGGGTCGCCCGGTCAAGTTCGTGGCCGACCGACTGGAGAGCTTCACCAGCGACATCCATGCGCGCCACCACCACATCAAGGCGCGCATCGCGGTCAACCGCGACGGCGAGATCCTCGGCTTCGACATGGACGACCTCACCGGCATCGGCCCGTACTCCATGTTCCCGCGCACCAGCGCCATCGAAGGCAACCAGGTGGTCAACCTGGTGGGCGGCCCCTACAAGCACAAGCACTACCGCGCGAAGCTCGACGTGGTGTTCCAGAACAAGACGCCGACCTGCCAATACCGCGGTGTGGGCCATCCCATCGCCTGCGCCGTGACCGAAGCGTTGGTGGACCTGGCGGCGCAGAAGATCGGCATGGACCCGCTGCGCATCCGCGAACTCAACGTGATCCCCGACGACGCCTACCCCACCGCCGGGGCCTCGGGCATCAAGCTGGAAATCCTCTCGCACCAGGCCAGCCTGAAGAAGCTGCGCGAGCTGATGAACTACGACGCGCTGCGCGCCGAGCAGGCCGCGATGCGCGAGCAGGGCATTTTTCGCGGCATCGGCTTTGCCACCGTGATCGAGCTCACCAACCCCAGCGCCGCGTTCTACGGCGTGGGCGGCGCGCGCATCGCCTCGCAGGACGGCGCCACCGTGCGGCTGGACCCCGAAGGCCACATCACCGTGCTCATCGGCGTGGGCGAACAGGGCCAGGGCACCGAAGGCATCTACCAGCAGATCGCGGCCGACGCGGTGGGCGTGGACATCGCCAAGGTGCGTGTGGTCACCGGCGACACCGACGCCACACCCTATGGCGGCGGCACCTGGGCATCGCGCGGCGCGGGCATCGGCGGCGAAGCCGTGCTGCTGGCCGGCCAGGCCCTGCGCGAAAACATCGTGAAGGTGGCCGCCGTCATCCTCAAGCGCGACGGCGCCACCCTGGTGGTGCGCCGCGACCGCATCGTTGACGCCGCCACCGGCGAAGCGCTGCTGCCGCTGGCCGAGCTGGGCCGCATCGCCTACTTCCGCTCCGACACACTGCCCGCCGAGTTCACCCCCGAGCTCATGGTCACGCGGCACTACGCGCAGCGCGACTTCCCGTTCATCTTCACCAACGGTGTGCAGGCGTCCTATGTGGAGGTGGACACCGACACCGGCTTCGTGAAGCTGCTTAAGCACTGGGCGGTGGAGGACTGCGGCCGCGTGCTCAACCCCATGCTGGTGGACGAACAGATGCGTGGTGCCATCGTGCAGGGCATCGGCGGCGCGCTGCTGGAAGAGTGCCTCTACGACGAGAGCGGTTTGATGATCAACGCCAGCATGGCCGACTACCTCGTGCCCATGTCGGCCGAGATGCCCGACATCGAGGTGGCCCACATCCAGACGCCCACCGCCACCTCGAAGCTGGGCGCCAAGGGTGCGGGCGAGGCTGGCACGGCGGGCGCGCCGGCGGCGGTGATGAATGCCATCAACGACGCCATCGCGCCTTTCGATGCCCATGTGTTCTCGCAACCGATCACGCCGCAGAAGGTGTTGCGAGCGCTGGGCAAGGTGCGCTGATTCAGGTGGTTGGCGGTGTCACCGGCCAGGCCTGCATCTTGAAGGCCTCGGCCAGAAAGTCGATCAGCAGGCGCACCTTGGGCGCGACGAATTTGCGCGAGGGATAGACCGCGTACACGCCGAGTTCCAGCGAATGGAATGTGGGCAGCACCTCGACCAAGGTGCCGGCCCGCAGGTCGGGCCCCACCAGAAACGAGGGCTGCAGCACGATGCCCAGATGGCGCAGCGCGGCCATGCGGCAGGTGTCGCCGTTGTTGCTGCGCAGGCGCGGTGACACCTTCACCGCCACCGGGCCGTCGGGTCCGGTGAAGACCCAGTTCTCCCCCATCGAAAACAGGCTGTAGGCGGCCACGGCGTGGTGCGCCAGCTCCGACGGGTGCTGCGGCGTGCCGTGCTGGCGCAGGTAGGTGGGCGAGGCGCACAGCACCAGGCGGGTGGTGGTGAGCTGGCGGCTGATGAGCGTGGAGTCGGGCAGGCGGGCGATGCGCACCGCGAGATCAAAACCTTCGTCCACCAGATCGACCATGCGGTCGGCCAGGGTCACGTCCAGCGTGACCTTGGGGTGCATCGCCATGAACTCCACCCACAGCGGCGCCAGGTGCAACAGACCGAAGGTGAACGGTGCGTTGATGCGCAGCAGGCCACTGGCCTCGCCGCTGCGCGAGGTGATTTCGGCCTCGGCCTCATCCACGGTGGAGAGCACGTCCTTGCAGCGCGCGTGAAACACCTCGCCTTCGGCCGTGAGCGAGAGCTTGCGCGTGGTCCGGTGCAGCAGCCGCACACCCAGGCGCGCTTCGAGCTCGGCCACGTGGCGCGACACCGCTGCCTTGGACATGGGCAGCGCGTCGGACGCGCCCACGAAGCTGCCCGCGTCCACCACCGCCGCAAACACCCGCATTTCTTCAAATCGGTCCATCTCGGTCCATTTGTGTCAGTTATCGGAACAGTCAGTCTCATTGGAGCATGTTTATCTTCCTGTGTGGAACTTCTACAGTCCAGTCATCGATTCACCCCTCAACCCCTTTTCAGAAATTCACCATGAACAACATCACCACCGCCTCTCCCTTGCAACGCCTGCTGAGCACCAGCGCCGGCTGGGCACCGCTGGCCCTGCGCATCCCCATCGGCATCGTCTTTGTGGCGCACGGCGCACAGAAACTGTTTGGTGCCTTTGGCGGCTACGGCCTGGAAGGCACGGGCCAGTTCATGGACTCGCTGGGCCTGAGCCCGGGCTACCTCATGGCGCTGCTGGCCGGCTCCGCCGAGTTCTTCGGTGGCCTGGCCTTGCTGCTGGGTCTGCTGGTGCGCCCGGCCGCCGCCGTGCTCGCCGTGACGATGCTGGTGGCGATTGCCACCGTGCACCTGGACAAGGGCCTCTTCATGGCCAACAACGGCTACGAGTTCGCGCTGGCCTTGCTCGCCGCCGCCGTTTCGCTGCTCATCAGCGGCGCGGGCAACGCCTCGGTGGACGCCACGCTGGCCCGCCGCGCCGACTGAGATTCATTGACCGCACGGCGCCCGGCGCCGCAGGAGAAACGCATGACCCGCTTGCCCACCGTTTTCGTGTCCCACGGCGCGCCCACCTTCGCGCTGGAGCCCGGCCTGGCCGGGCCGCAACTCAGCGCGCTGGGCCGCGCCTTGCCCCGGCCCCGGGCCGTGCTGATCGTCTCCCCGCACTGGATGACGCAGGGTGCGCGTGTGGGCCTCTCGCAAAAGCCCGCCACCATCCACGACTTCGGCGGTTTTCCGCAGCCGCTGTACGAGATCGGCTACCCGGCCAACGGTCACCCCGAGTTGGCCCGCCGCGCGCTGGACGTGTTGCAGCAAGCCGGCTGGAGTGCCCACGGCGACGAGCACCGTGGCCTGGACCACGGCGCCTGGGTGCCGCTGCTCTATCTGTACCCCGAGGCGGATGTGCCGGTGTTCCAGGTGTCGCTGCCCGCCACGCTGGACGCCGCGGGTGCCTGGGCACTCGGCCGGGCGCTGGCGCCGCTGGCCGATGAAGGCGTGCTCATCGTCGGCTCGGGCAGCCTCACGCACAACCTCTACGAGTTCCGCGCCGGGCACGGCCATGAAGAGGCCTATGCCACCGAATTCGTGGCCTGGGTGCGCGAAGCCGTGCAGCAGGGCGATGGTGCGCGCCTGCAGCGCACGCTGGAGATCGCTCCCCACGCGAAGCGCGCCCACCCCACCACCGAGCACTTCCTGCCGCTGCTGGTGGCCGCCGGTGCCGCGGGCGAGTCGGTGCCGGCGCGGGTGATCGACGGCGGCATCACGCACGGCGTGCTGTCGATGGACGCCTTCGTGTTTGGCGAGGTGGCGCAGTGAGCGGCGAGCGCGTGTTCCTGCGCCTGGGCGCCACGGCCACCTGGCTGGAGCGCGATGGGGATGAGGACCAGGGGAGGTCGCTCGCGCTCGACGTGGGCAGCGCCAGCACGGCGCAGCGCTTCTTTCGCGGTGACCTGCCCACGCCGCTCGAACTGGAGCGGGCGATCGATCATGTGGAAGACGAACTGATGCGCGCCGTGGCCTGGACGGCAGGGCGCTCCACGCTGGTGGCAGACCACCCGCTCGTGCGCGCTCTGGCTCAGGCCGAAGGGCCGGCCGGGGCGGTGCTCACACGCGAGGTGGTGGAGGGCTTGTTCCAGCGCCTGGCCTCGGGCGCGCTGGGCGATCCGTCTGCGCTACGGGGCCTGCCGGCTGGCAAGGAGGCGGCTGCAACCCTGCTCATCCTGCGCGAGCTGATGCACCACCTGGGTTTCAGCCAGGTGGTGGTGGCGCCACCGTCTCCTGGCGCTGCACTTCCTTGAGCTTCATGGCCACATAGTCGGCGCGCTCGATCTCGTGCAACTGCTCGGCGTAGCGTTCGGTGGCGTTGAACCAGCCCTCCAGGCTCTGCTGCAGCTGGGCGGTGCCCGGTGCGTCATGTGACTGCAGGTGCGACTGCAGCGCGAGGTAGTAGCGCAAGGTGTTGCGCTCGACCACGCCACGCACACCATCCACGCGGATCGGCTGGCCATCGTCCGATCGGCCCACCACGCTGAAGCCCGACTTGCCGCGCCCCAGGGTCGCGAGATACGTCTTCATGGCCCAGCGGGCGGCCGTGCCGAAACCGTACGAGTAGGTCATGCGCACCAGCGACTGTCCACCGGCGTGGGGCACGGCTTCCACCACGATGCGGTAGTCGCGCGTGGCCAGCGGGCCGCTGGGCGCGCGCAGTTCCACCAGCAGGTGGTCGCTGCGATCGGCTGCCACCTTGAAACCGAACCGCACCCAATACACCTCCGACAGGGGCTGGTCGAACTTGCGCCCCACGCCCGACACCAGCTCTTCACCGGCGGCGTTGCGCATGCTGCGGCAGTACTTCACGTTGAGGTGCAGGATCAGCACGTCGCACCAGCGATCGGCCTGGGTCAGCTCCTGGCGCACCCGGTCAAAAGGTTCGTCGATCAGGGCGTGCACCTCGCCCTGCATGCGGTCGGCCGACTCGGTGGAGCGCAGGTAGATGGATCGACCGGCCAGCTGGCCCGTGCCCTTCTCGCGCAAGGTGTTGAACTGCGTGCGCAAGGCGTCGGGTGACGGGGTCAGCGCCCACGCGGGGTGAGCAACCAGGGTGCTGGCCAGCAGCAGAGCTGCGGACCAGCGGCAGGAAGTCAGGGCAGCCTTGGTGCGGGCCAATCGTTGAATGAGGAGCATCGGCCATTGTGAGGCCCACCGCCGGCGCCTGTCGCGTGGGCCAGCAAAGCCCTCAACGGGCCTTCAGCTCGTCCCTCTGGCGCAGGTGCAGTTCTTCCTGAGTCTTGAGCTGGTCGCGCGTTTTCAGCTGCGCCTGTTCCTGCAGCTTCAACTGGTCGAGCGATTGCAGATGCAGCTGTTCCTGCGTCTGCAGCTGTTCACGGTCGCGGGTCTGGTCCTGGGTCTTGAGCTGGTCGCGGGTCTGCGTGAGCAGACGGTCCTGGGTCTTGATCTGATCACGCGTGGCGCTGAGCAGGCGGTCCTGCGTTTTGAGTTGATCGCGCGTGCGCAGCAGCTGTTGCTCCTGGGTCTTGAGCTGCGTCTGGTTGTAGAGCCGGTCCTGCTGGGCGGACTTGGCGCCCGATCCAGCCCCCGGGCCAGCACCACCCGCGCCACCCCCGGCGCCGGCACCGCCGGCGGACCAGGCGGGTGCTGCCAGAGAAACGGCGAGGGCGACAGCGGCGAAAGACAGTGGCAAAGGCTTGTTCATGGGTAGGTCCTCAAAGGTTGAAGTCGGGTTTGTGCAAGTTCGGATTCGGTGGCGTGCGCCGCCCGAACCTCGCACTGCAGTGTCTGGATGCACGGCGCGCTGGCCATTGAGTGGACTCAATGCAGGGCATCGCAGGCTTGAACCGGTGTGGTGCCCGCGTTGCCTCGGCCGGGGAACTTGCAGGCCGCTTGAGCTTGCTCAATCGGGCATGCCCCTCCCAAATTGAAACTGAATGGCAGGTCTTTTACAGCCATTTACACGAGGGTGCAGACATGTTTTCCACAAGCAGGAAGATCGGTGTGTTGGGTGCAGGCATCGCCGCGGGTGTGGTGCTTGCCGCCACGCAAATCACGATCAACCCCCCATTTGCGCTCAGCGATGGCACTTCGGGTGACAAGCCCAAGATCCAGCGCGCGGGCGACGGCACATTGGTGGTGGTTTATGGCGACAACCCGGACGGCGCGGGCGTGGTGTACGACGTCAAGGCCAACGCCGAGCGCCTGGCGCGCGACGTGTTCGTGAAGACTTGCAAGCCCGATGCCACGAAATCGTGTGACAGCCAGGCCGACTGGTCGGCCCCGGTCAATCTGTCAGGCTCGGCGCTGCAGATGAGCAGCGGCGTGTTCGACTGGCGCGGCACCCTGGGGGAGCCGGCCAGCTACCCGGGTGACATCGACAAGGCCAACATCAAGACCAGCGGCCCGGTGATGGTGATCACCTGGGTCAGCAAACACTGCCCCGACGGCGATCTGGCCACCGCTGGCTTGCAGCCTGCGGTGCAGCGCGGCGTGCGTTACATGGAGCGCGATGGCGGCCGCGTCATCCCGTTCTCGTGCATGTGGGTGGCCTGGTCCACCAACAACGGCACGAGCTGGAAGCCCGCCGTGCAGTTGAGCACCGGCGTGCGCGATGCCATCCAGGACGCGAGCAACGGCGGCTTCAACAGCGACACGCGCAAAGGCCAGATCAATTTCTCCTGGCAGGAAGACCCGGTGGGGCTGAAGCTGGGCGAGGCCGATGGGCCCGGCGACGGTGCGTCCGGTGCCAACGTCTCCATGGGCACGGACATCTGGTACACGTCGGCCACGGTCGACCTGAGCGACAACTCGGCTGTGCCACCAGTGTCCAGCAACGACTTCGTGCTGGCCACACCGGTGCGGCTGACCGACAACCACCTGCGCGACGGCATCGACGTGACCACCGACACCAACGCGGTGTTCGAGGGCAACGCCACCGAGGTGAGCCCGACCACGATCGAATCGGGCGACGCTGGGGCCTCGCGCGCCAACATCGGCATGCTCGGCAACCAGGCGCTGGTGGCCTACGAGGAAACCAAGGCCGCGGGTGGAGCGTCCAGCGGCAAGTTCATCCGTTACCACAGCTTCACCTTCAACAAGCCCACGCCCATCGGGGGCGATGCCGCTTCCAACGATCCCAAGGGTTGCGTGATCTCCGATCCGTTGCGCAACGCGCGGCGCGTGCGTTTCCTGACCCAGAGCCCGGCCGATGCGGGCGCCGGCGGCGTGCAACTCGCCGTGTTCTGGAAGGAGGGCCTGGCCGACAAGGGCGGCTCGTCCGACATCGTGCTGCGCCGGGCCATCGGCCCCGATGCCACCACCGTGTCGGTCAAGCCCGCGAACATGCAGCCCGTGGTGGATGCTGCGTGCGCCACCTCGGTCTACGTTGAGGCCGTGGGGCTCACCAGCGCCCGCGCCACCAACATCAGCAGCCGCAGCACGGTGGCCACCGCCGCCGACAACGGACTCGCTGACGACACCGAACGCAACAACACCGAGAACGCACTGGCTCATCGCGGCGTGCTGCGCGGTCGCGACCTGTGGGTGGGCTATTCCTACACCCGCGATCTGGCGCTGCTCGACGCGCAGATGGACAACTACAACTTCTGGATCCGCCAGTTCAACGTGGACACGGGCGCCTGGAGCCTGCCGTCCAACGTGACACGCATCGCCGACACGCACATCAACGTGCGCGAGCCGCGCATCTTCGGCACGCCCAAGAGCAACCCCGGCACCTGCCCCAGCGGCAACCCCGCCGATCCGCTCACCACCGACAAGACCCAGTGCCAGAACACCGACGTGGTGTACCTCGCCTGGGGCACGCAGGAGAACGTGCCCCTGAGCGATCCCGAGGGCGGCGACGACCTCGGCGTGTACATCACGCAGAGCAGCGACGCGGGCCAAAGCTTTGCCACACCCGTGCGCTATTCCACCGCCAAGGGCTCGCTGTTCCAGGACGACGAGTCGGCCTTCGAGGCGCAGATCGTCACCCGCCCCGATGGCACGCGCTTCTACGGCGTGTGGAACCAGGCCGACGCCATCAGCAGCAAGACCGTGGCCGAGTACGCCAGTGGTGAGGTGGCCATCGTGGCCGATCCACCTGCACCGCCCACGCCCGCACCGGTGGACGAGGGCGGTGGCTGCACGGCCGCCACTGGCCAGCGCCCGATCGATCCCGCGCTGCCTGTGCTCGCCCTGTTCGCCTTGTTCGGCCTCGGTTTGCGCCGCGTGCGCACCCGGTCGATCCGGGGCCGCTGAGACGTTTCCAGGTTGGTTTCTTTTTTTCCCGCGATTTTTTCCACTCCAAAGGAATTCTTCATGACCTTCAGACCTCTTCAATCACTGGCGCGCCGTCCCCTGTGGACCGCAAGCCTGACGGCGGTGTGCACCGCTGCGCTCGTGACAGCCGGCTGCGGCGGCGGCGGTGGTGGTGACGCCACCGACGGCGCGCTCGCCACGCCCACCACCATCATCGAAGCCAACATCGACACCCTGGCCGCGCAGGTCGGAGGGGGCACACAGGACGTGGAGCTCTACAACGACGGCACGGCCGACTGGACGCTCTACACGATGGCCAACCGTTTCGCGGCCACGCCCATCGGCATGAGCAAGGGCGCGGTGACCGAGATCTCCATGCCGGGCTACATCCAGCACATCACCGTGGTCAAGGGCTATGGCGGTCAGAACTACGCCTTGCTCTCCATGGGCAGCAAAGGCATCGGTGTGGTGAACATCACCAACCCCGCTGCCATGAGCCATGTGCGCACCATGAGCGTGAACCACCTGTCGCCCGAATACACCTACTCCGACGGCGGCGGCACCATCTTCACCGAGGCAGCTGCGGTGACGCCGCAGATCGGGCAGGTGGCCGATTTGCTGGTGGATGAAAGTGGCACGCCCGAGACGACCGACGACGAGTTGTTCGTCGCCAACGGGGCCTTCGGTATCCAGAAAACGAAACTCTCCAACCTGCTTGGTGCCGGTTCCGATGGTGTGCTCGCGATCGACGGCGCGCAAGCCTGGACGATGAAGTACGCCGGCGAGAACCCCTGGGGCGGGCCGCTGAGCCTCAAGCAGCACGGCGGACGCCTGTACGCCGCGCTGGGCTTCCTGGGCGTGGGCATCTTCGACCCGGCCAACCTCTCGCGCCAGGGCGCTTACAACCTCTACACCGACTGCGCCAACAGCGCGCAGGAGGACTGGTTCGGCTTCCCCAACCGCAAGCCGGCCTGCAACACCGCCTTGCTGGCCAACCCGGCGTTCATCGACGCCGACGGCATGCCCACTCACGAGCAGGCCGCTGCCGAACTCGGCGACAAGAACAGCCTGGGCGCCTACCCCTGGGCCGAGTTCGACCGCTACGGCAAGTACTACTACAACGCCCGCAGCCTGGATCTGGTGGACCTGCCCGGCGGCAAGACCATGGCGTACGTGGCCTACTCGCTGGGCGGCCTGGTGGCGGTGGACGTGACCACGGTTGCCGCACCCACCTATGCCGGCTACGTGCCCGCGGCACCCGCCCACGGCCCTGACGAGCCGCCTGTGAATGTGGACAAGAAGGGCATCCTGTCGCACTTCGGCTCCGGCATGCTCAAGGAGGCGGGCGTGATGAACGTGCGTGTCGTGCCCGACCCCGATGACGGCACAAAATTCCACGCGTACTACACCGACCACTTCGCCGGTCTGGTGGTGGTCAAGGGCGCGGAAGCCCCGGGCGCCCAGTGGCGCAACGGGACCTACAACAACGACAGCGACGCACGGGTCTACTGGCCTGACTACGAGTTCGTGAAGTCCTACGACATGACACCCGTGCCGGTCGGCGACGAGTCCATGCCCAAGTTCCTCACCGCGGTCAGCGGCAACTACAGCGCGCCGGTGATGCTGGTCACGGGTGAGATCAACGGCCATGGCGGTTCGCTGTTCATGGTCGCCGGCAACACCCGGGCCGCGGGCCAGGTGGACGTGGTCGAGTCCTCGGGCGCCGGTGGTGTGAGCTTCGTCGACATCATCGACCTCAAAGGCGCCGGTGTGGCGGTGGCCAGCCGCTTTGCCGTGCCGGTGAATCTGGTGAGCACCAACGAGGTGGGCGCGGCCGAGGACGGCTCTGCCACCCAGCCCATCGCCATCGGCCACGCCGAGGGTGTGACCGTGTCGGGCAACCACCTCTACCTGGGCGACGGCCCGCACGGCATGAGCGTCTGGCGCATCGCCGATGGCCTCAACCCCATCGACGACCTGCACCTGGTGGCCAACACGCTGCAGAGCGAGTACCCCACGGGCGACACCGTGTTGCCCACGCCGCACGCGTTCAAGGTGGCCTTCGGTGCGGACCCGACGCAGGCCTACGTGATGAGCCAGAGCCTGGGCATGCGCCGCGTGAACGTCTCGGCCGTCACGGGTGGCTCGGCGCAGATGGGTTCGCCCGCGCTGCTCAACGCCAAGGGTGGCATCTTCGAGCACAACACCGAGAGCGGCAACGTGGGCGCCGTGAAGATCACCGGGCAGGACCACGCGTATGGCGTGACCTTCTGGGGCAAGTACGCCATCGTGGCCGACGGTGACAACGGACTGACCGTGTACGACACCACGGCCGACCCGAGCACCGGCGCCCACGTGGTGGCCAACATCGGTGACTCCGAAGGCACCAGCGGCAAGCCGCCACTGGGTCGCGCCGCCTCCGTCAAGCTGTGGAAGAACGGCGCCACCCAGCGCACCTATGCGGTGGTGGCCGCGGGCTCCTACGGCATCTCGGTGGTCGACATGACGGACTTCCTCGCCACCGGCCGGGCGCAGGACCTCGACGTGGCCAAGCACCTGATCAAGACCTTCGAGCCGCTCAAGGCCGATGACGACAACGCCTTCGGCTCGGCCGACGGCAAGAGCGTGGACGTGCACGTGGTCGGCGACATGGCCTATTTCAGCTACGACAGCTTCGGCCTCGTGGCCTACCGCATGGACGACCTGATCCGCCCCGCCACGCTGGAGCGTCCGGCGGTGGTGCCGGTGGGCCAGGCGCCCGACGCCTGCCTGGCGGTGACCGACGTGACCAAGCTCAGCGCCAAGCAGGGCGGTGTGGCCGAATGCCGTCCTGCGGCGGCTGGCTACTTCAAGCTGCAGAAGCTCGCGGGGTATGAAGACGTCGACGGCGGTGCGCTCTACATGACACCGCAGCTCTTCCCCGCCAACCAGCTGCTGAGCAACGGCGCCGGCTCGGTCTACACATTGACCACGCCGCGCCTGCTGTTCTACGTGGCCTACGGTGATGCGGGCGTCGTCAAGATCGACTGGAGCACGGCGGCAGCACCCTCCCTCATGGCCATCAAGGGCGTGATCGGTGGAGCCAGCGCCACCGCCATCCACAACGGCCGTGTCTACGTGCCACCCGTGGCCGGGTGGTGCCCTTTTCTGTGCCGGGTGATGTGATGCGCCTCCAACGCCCGGGCTGGACCGATCCGCACCTGTTGCTGGCGCTGCTGGCGGCGCTGCCGGTCTGGCTGGTGCTCTTCGTCTGGGCACCGCCCGGCATGCGCGTGCCCCAGGGTGTCTGGGCCTGGTGTTCGCTGGTGCTGGTGCAGCCCTGCCTGGAAGAGTGGGTCTTCCGGGGTCTTCTGCAAGGCGAAGCGCTGCGCATGACCACCTGGCGCGGCGAGCCGGCGCGCATCGGCCCCATCACCTGGGCCAATGCGCTGGTCACGCTGGCCTTTGTTGCCTTGCATCTGGTCGCGCAGCCCACGGCGTGGGCCTTGGCGGTGGCGGTTCCCTCACTGGTACTGGGTCACCTGCGCGAGCAATTGCACAGCGTGTGGCCCGCCGTTGGGGTGCACGCCGTCTACAACGCGGGCTTCGGCCTGCTGGCCTGGGCGCACAGGGTGGCCTGACACGCCCGCCAGACTCAGTCGAGTTCCAGCGGAAGGTACAGGCGTTGACCGTCCCGGTCGATCAGCAGGGCCGCGCTCAATGGGCGCTCGTGCAGCAGTCGGCGCACATCCTCCAGGGATTGCACCGGCGTGAGGTTGATCGCCAGCAGCGCGTCGCCCGCCAGCAGACCGGCCTGTGCGGTGAGCGCGCTCACTTCTTCCACCCACAATCCGCCCACCACACCCATCAGGCTGCTCTCCTGCGCCGTCAGAGGGCGCAGGCGCCATTGCGGTTCGTGCCGGTCCGTGGCGGTGGGTGCCTCCTCTGCACCATCGAGCTCCATGGCCTGGTCCAACTGCACGACCACCTCCTGTGCCTTTCTCGCCCGCCACACCCCGAGACGAACCCGCTCGCCTGGAGACGCCACGCCCAGGTGGCTGGTGAGTTCACCCGCGTGGCCGAGCGGTGCACCGTTGAAGGCGGTGACGATATCGCCCACGCGCAGGCCGCCTTTCTCGGCAGCGCTGCCCACGTCCACGCCGGCCACCAGTGCGCCATGGGGTCGCTCCAGGCCAAAGGCGTTGGCCAGCGTTAGGTCCAGGTTCTGGATGCTCACGCCCAGGTAGCCGTGCCGCATGCGGCCGTGGGCGACGATCTGGTCCTTGACGCGCAGCGCCACGTCGATCGGCACCGCGAACGACAGCCCTTCGTAGCCGCCAGACAGGCTGTAGATCTGCGCGTTGATGCCGACCACCGAGGCGCTTGCATCCAGCAGCGGTCCGCCCGAGTGGCCCGGGTTGACGGATGCATCGGTCTGGATGTGGGGCACCGCGGCGTAGCCCGGCAGCGCGCGGCCCTTGGCACTGACGATGCCTTGCGAGACGCTTTGCTCCAGCCCGAAGGGAGAGCCGATCACCACCACCGGATCGCCCACCTGCAGCAGGTCGGCCCGGCCCAGGCGCACCACCGGCAGGCCAGTGGCCTTCACGCGCAACACCGCCACATCGGTCGTGGGGTCGCTGCCCACCACTTCCGCACGGAACTGGCGTCTGTCGCTCAGGCGCACCGTGATGCGGCGGGCGCCTTGAATCACGTGGGCGCTGGTGAGCAGCAGGCCGTCGCTGCTGATGAAGAAGCCCGATCCCTGCCCGTGAAACGGCAGCTTGCCCTTGAACGGCAGCACCAGGGTTTCGTCACCGGGTGCCCAGGTCGAGGCCGAGGGCGTGCGCATGCCGACCACCTCGACACCGACCACCGCCGGCCCGGCCAGCTCGACGATTGCGCGGTGGTTGGGCACGAAGCCACCGGGCAGCGGCGCAGCCGTGCCCCCGGGTTCGGTGGCAGATGCGGCCAGCGCGCAGGCCAGCAACGCCAGGGCGGGCAGCCGCCAGCGCAGACCGCTCACCGGGTCTGGATGCGGTTGATGTACTCCAGCAGGCCCAGGATGCGCGCACGCACATGCGCCTCGGCGTTGTAGGGCGCCTCCATGAAGTACTCCGCGTCCTTGATGCGGTAGTCACGTCCCCACACCGGCATGTCGCGCGAGCCGTGCACCGGCACCTCCGCGCCATCAATCACGTCGTAGAGCCGGTTCATGGGCAGCACGCCACCGTTGTTCTTCGCCAGCAACGTGAGGTCGGGTGGGCTCCTGGTCAGGAACGGCACGAGCGCACCATTGCCCTTGCCGCTGGTGCCGTGGCAACTCGCGCAGTTGGCGTCGAACTCTCGCTTGCCGGGGTCGGTGGCCGCGTTGCGTGGTTGCGCCAGCGCGCTGCCCGCCAGCGCGACCAAGCCCAGTGCCAGCCAGAGGGATGGGAACGGATGTTTCATGGGGTGCTCCCGGGGTTTGCTGAGACAACTCGACCTTACGCCGCTGTGCGCGCGGTGCATTGACTTTCCTCAAGCGCCCGTCAAGTTGCCCGCCAGCGCGTTCCCCACGAGTTCACCGCGCAGGCACGCGCAGTTCGCGCAGGCGGCTCTCAAGGGTTCCCACATCCAGGCCGGTGAAGTCGGCGTCGTGCGTCCACTGAAGCCGCGCGCTCACGGGCGGGCTCAGGGCGGCCTTGAGTTCGCCCAGGAACGGGTTGGAGGCGGTCAGCCAGAACGTCTCGTACTCACGATCCACGAGGCCTTCTTCCAGCCGTTCGGCAAGCTCGTGCGCGAACTGGTGCAGCACCTTCTTGCGCGTGCTCGTGTGCGGTTCGAAGTGCGTGGCGGCGCTGCTGTTGTCGCTGCGTTCATGGCCCTGGCGGTCGCGTTCGAGCTCACTGCCTTTGAGGCGACCTTCGGGGAAGTCGATGGTCTCCAGCGCCACCATCGGATCGCTCGCGCTGGTGCGGCTGAAGATACGGGCCAGGGACCCATTGGCGACCAGAATCCATTGTTTCTTCATGACGAGTCCTTTCAACGCGAAGGCACCCAATCTAGTACCGGTGGGTGCGCGCACTGTTGAGTTCGATCAATGCACGTGCAGGCAGTGGCGCGACAAGATGGCACCTGCACAGGAGAGCCGACATGCACGACGTGACGCTGGATCCTCATCTATGGCTGACCCTGGAAGCCGGTGATCAGGCGCGACTTGAGCGCTGGCTGGTGAGCGAGGGCGACGTGGTGCACGCGGGCGAATTGCTGGCACAGGCCAGACTGGTGCACCAGACGGTGGACATTGCTGCGCCTCACGCAGGCGTGATCGAGTCCATCCTGGTGGCCGCGGGCGAGCGCATTGCGCGCGGCGCGGTGCTGGCCCAGATCGTCCCCTTGTGAGGGCCAAGCTGCCCGGTCATTGAGCACGCTCAAGCGCGCTGGCCGCAGCGCCTTGCAGACTGAGGGCTTTGCTGCGCACAGCGACGAGGGCCCGTGCCGCGAACAGCCCTGACATCAAGGAGTCGGACATGTACAAGGTGTTGATCGCGATCGACGGTTCGGAACACGCCAACCGCGCCATCGAGGCGGTGGCCAGGCTGCCGCGCGAGCCCGGCGACCTGGAGGTGGTGCTGGTGAACGTGAGCAACCCGGTGTACTACGGCGACATCCCGGCCCCGGCGCTGCAGCAGGTCGACGAAGCCAGACGCCTGCAGCAGGAGCGCGTGCTGGAAGATGCGGCGCAACTGCTGCGCGCCAACGGCCTCACGCTCGGCGCCCGGCATGGCACGAGCGGGCCGGTGGCCGCGGAGATTGTGGAACTGGCGCGTGAGACCGGTGCACACCTGATCGCGATGGGCACGCGCGGCATGGGTGCGGTGGGAAGCCTGTTCCTGGGCTCGGTGGCACTGAACGTGGTGCACCAGTCGCCTGTGCCGGTGCTGCTGGTGAAGTGAGGCGATCCGTGAAACGCATCCTCGTGGTCTATTACTCCCGCAACGGTCACACCGAGTTTTTGGCGCAGCAGATTGCGGCGCGCTGCCACGCCGATCTCGAGCGCATCGAGTACCGCCACAAACGCCAGGGTGTGATCGGGTATCTGCGCTCGGCGGCGGAGGCGGTCCTGGGGCTGCGCCCGGCCATCGAGCGCATGCACCGCCGCCCGGCCGACTACGACCTCGTGATCGTGGGCACGCCGGTGTGGTGCTGGAACGTGGCCAGTCCCCTGCGCACCTGGCTGCAGCGCCACCATGGTGCGCTGGCCAACGTGGCGGTCTTCTGCACCTGCGCTGGCTCCGGCCAGGCCAAGGCACTGGATGATCTGGAGGATCTGTGCGGACACCGGGCGCTGGCGCGGCTGGCCATGACGGAACGGGCGTTGGGGCAATGCAGGCGCGACCCGGCGTTCCGCCATTTCCTGCTCGAGCTCAAGCGGGTGCGCTCGGTCTCGGTCTCGCTGCCCCCCACGCAGGATCGGGCGCTCGCCTGAAACGACATGAGAACCGCGCTGCTCCTGCTGCTGGGTCTGTGGTTGCCTGGTGCGTTCTGCCAGCCGCTGCCGATCGAGCGCAACGAGCAGGTGGCGGGTTCGTCGGTGCGGACCGAGACCGCGGTGAAGGGCGACTTCACGGCGATGGGGGGGCGCGTGGTGGTGGACCAGCCGGTGGCGGGGGACGCCTTGTTGTTCGGTGGCACGGTCGATGTGCGAGCCCCGGTGGGAGACGATCTGCGCACCGCCGGGGGTGACGTGGTGGTCGAGAGTTCGGTCGGCGGTGACGTGATGGCCGCCGCCGGCAACCTCAAGCTCACCAACGGTGCCCAGGTGGCGGGCCGCGCCGAGCTCGCCGGTGGCGACGTGCTGGTGGACGGCCGGGTGGATGGTTCGCTGACCGTGCGGGCCCGGCGTCTGGTGCTCAACGGGCCGGTGGGCGGCAGCGTTGAGGCGTCGGTCGAGACGCTGGAACTCGGACCGCAGGCCCGTGTTGGCGGCGGCCTGCGCCATGCTTCGGCCACGTTCACGCAGGACCCGGCCGCCTCGGTGTCCGGCCCGATCGAGCGTGTCGATCGGTTGTTTGACCGTGGCCCGGGCCGCGGCGGGCGACACCCCATGCACGACGACGGGTGGCCAGGCATGGCCGGATGGTGGCTCCTGGTGCCCCTGTCGATGGGCCTGCTCGGCGTGCTGGTCCTGGCCGGCGTCATCCTGTTCGTCTTCTCGCGCTTTGCCGGCCAGGCCGCGCACCGGATCGAGACCACGCCGTGGCACGCCCTGGGTGTGGGCGCCGCTCTTCTGGTGGCCCTGCCGGTGCTGGCCTTGTTGCTGTTCTTCACGCTGCTGGGCATTCCGTTGGCTCTGGTGGTCATGGCCCTGTATCCACCGCTGTTGCTGTTGGGCTGGTTGATCGGCGCGTTGTTCGCCGCGCGCTGGCTGGCGTCCAGCGCTTCGGCGGGCCAGCCCACCGGCCAGACCGTGCCGTTTGGCTGGATGGCACTGGCCGTGATCGCGCTGCTGGTGGCGGGTGCGGTGCCCTTGCTGGGACCGCTGCTGGTGACGCTCACCATGGCCGCTGGCCTGGGCGCCTGCGTGCTGGAGTGGCGCCACCGGCTGGCTGGCCGAGCGGAGGAGGCGCCATGAGCAGCGGTGATGCCTCACCCCGGGTGTTGACCATCGAAGGCCCGGGCAGCTGGCGCAGCCGCGCCCTGAACCTTGTGCTGCGCCTGGCCTCGGGCAGCACCCTGAACCCCGACGCCGACTTCGCCGCGCTGCGCGAGCGCTACGAACGCATGGACGCGCGCTGCTTTCCGCTGCACCGCTCGGTGCGCCGCGAGGCGGTGGACTGCGACGGCGTGCCCGCCCACTGGGTGAGCGTGCCGCAGAGCCTGGCCGGGCGCACGCTGTTCTACCTGCACGGTGGATCGTTTGCGTTTCGATTCCCGCACGCCCAGACGGCGTTTGCCGCACGCCTGTGCCGCCAGTTGCGCGCCAGCGCCCTGGTGCCCGACTACCGGCTCGCACCCGAGCACCCGTTTCCGGCCGCGCCCGACGACTGCGAACGTGCCTGGCGCTGGGCGCTTGCACACGGGTGTCGGCCCGGCAACACTGTTTTTGTGGGGGACTCGGCTGGCGGCACGCTGAGTCTGGTCACGCTCAACCGCAGCCTGCGCAACGGCGAGCCGCTGCCGGCCTGCGCGGTGCTGCTCTCACCCGCGGTGGACTGCACCCTGGCCAGCCCCAGCATCACCGACAACCACCGCCTAGATGCGGTGATCAGCCTGCCCCGGCTGCTGGCGCTGCGCGAAGGCTATGTGCCCAGCCCCGAGCTGTACCGCCACCCCGATGTGTCACCGTTCTTCGCCGACTTCACCGGTTTCCCGCCGCTGTTCATGCAGGCCGGCAGCACCGAACTGCTGCGCGACGAAGCCCTGCGCGTGGCCGACAAGGCCTGCGCCGTCGGGGTGGAGGTGGAAGTGGAGCTGTGGCCCGGCGTGCCGCACGCTTTCCAGCTTGCCGCCTTCCTGCCCGAAGCAGCGCGGGCGATGAAGAGGATCACGGCGTTTGTGGTGGCGCGCACCGGGTGGCAGGTGTGAGGCGGCCCGGCGCCAGGCCTTGCCGGTACCGCGGGATCAAGGCGGCGGCCTGTGGCAGACGGCCTCGATGTTGTGGCCGTCCGGGCCGATGACGAAGGCGCCGTAGTAGTTGGCGTGGTAGTGCGGGCGCAGACCGGGCGGGCCGTTGTCCCGGCCGCCCGCGGTCAGGGCGGCCGCGTGAAAGGCGTCCACCTCCTGCCGGGTTTCGGCGGTGAAGGCGAGATGCAGCGGCGCAGGTTGCCAGCCGCCGGGTGACAGCCAGAGCGTGGGCTTGTTGTGGCGTCCCAGGCCCACACCATAAGGCCCTTCCATCACGACCGCGACGCCCAGGGGCGCCAGCGAGCGCAGGAAGAAGGCCTTGCTGGCCGGAAGGTCGGTGACGCCGAATCCAATGTGATCGAACATGGCTTCCTCCGAAGTTGACCGGGCCCGGGTCTGGCGCGGCGCCTCGGCCAGCGCGATCCGCCCGGACGGCAGGTCGGGTGCGATCCGACCCATGTCAGTTGCCCACCCGCAGTTCGTTGAGCACCGTGGTGATGCCCGGCGCCGAAAAAGCCGCGCCCTGCGCCGCGTTGCGCTCGGCCCATGAATGCACGTGGCCGCGCAGCGTGGCCGTGGTGCCGTTGACCGTGACCTCGATGGCCTTGGCCTCGCGCTCGGCCTGGCGGCTGAGCGCCTGCTCGATGCGCTCGGTGATGTTCGAGGGCGTGGAAGTGGTCTTGAGCGTGATGCTGTTGGTGACGCCGCGCACGCCGGTGAGGGGGCGCACTGTCTGCTCGGCCACACGGCGCTGGTAGTCCCAGTTCACCTCGCCCGTGAGCGTGACCCAGCCGTGCTCCACCTTGACCTGGATGCGGTCGCTCGGGATGAGCGTGTGCCAGGAAAACGCACCTTCGATGGCTTGTGCGATGTCGGAGTCGCTGCGCACATGGCCCCGGGCCAGCTTCACGTCGATTTCTTCGGCAATCGCCCGCACGCCGGCGACGCGCCGCACGGCGCGCTCGGCCACGTATTTCTCGGCGAAAGTCTCCAGGTGGCCGGTGAGCGTGACCACACCGTCCTTCACCGCCACACCGATGTGGGCAGCTTCCACCGCGGGTTCCCACTCGAGTTCGGCTTCGACGTCTTTCTTGAGTTGTGCATCGGTTTTCATGGAAGGTCTCTCCTTGGGTGCTTCATGCTGGTTCGGCCGCGTACATGTGCCGTCGATTGAACGGGTAGTCCGACTGCGCACCGCGCAGCGGCGTGTCGCGCACCAGTCCGGTCGGCCGCGACGCCAGAAGTTGGTGGATCGATATCCAGCCACGCTCGAAGGCCACCGCGCAGCCGGCGAGGTAGAGCCGGTAGGCGCGCACCGTGGCTTCGCTGGTGAGTGCGCGCGCGCGATCGAGCTGGCTCTCCAGCGCGGCTGACCAGGCCCACAACGTGCGCGCATAGTGCGGTCGCAGGTTCTCGGCGTCCAGCAGTTCCAGGCCGCTGGCGCTCAGACTGCGCGCCACGCGCGATACGTGCACCAGTTCGCCGCCCGGAAAGATGTACTTGTCAATGAATTCGCCCATGCCGCCGCCAAGCTGGTGGTTGTCCGTGCCGCCGGCGGTGATGCCGTGATTGAGCAGCAGGCCACCGGGTTTGATCAGGTGCTGCAACCGCGTGAAATACCCATCGAGTCGGGCGCTGCCCACGTGCTCGAACATGCCGACCGAGGCAATGCGGTCGAAGCGCGCGGTGGGCGGCAGGTCGCGGTAGTCGAGCAGGCGCATGGTCACCCGGTCGCGCAGTCCCTTTTCGTCGATCAGGCGGTTCACATGGGCGTGCTGGTCATGCGAGAGCGTGATGCCCATGGCTTGCACGCCATGGTGCTCGGCAGCCCAGAACAGCAGACCACCCCAGCCCGCGCCGATGTCCAGAAACGTCTGACCTGGCTGCAGTTGCAGCTTGCGGCAGATGTGCTCGAGCTTGGCCTCCTGGGCTTGCGCCAGCGTCATGTCGGGGCGCTCGAAGTAGGCGCACGAGTACACCCGCAGCGGGTCGAGCCAGAGCGCAAAGAAGTCGTCGCACAGGTCGTAGTGAAAGCGCACCTGCTCGGCGTCCTTGTGCGGTCGGTGCAGCCAGCGCGAGCGCAGGTGCTGCAGCAGCTGCGTGCCCAGCGTGGCCTGGCCCTGTGCCACCGGGTCGCCCACGAGTTCGGCAGCGATCTCCATCACCTCGCGCAGGTCGCCCTCGATCTCCAGGTCGCCACGCACGTAGGCATCGGCCAGGGTGCCGATGTTCCCGCTGGCCAGGCAACGGAGGTGCTCGGTGTCGTTGACCCTCAGGCGCACCGGTGCGTCTGCCGCACCCGCTTGCCCGCCCGGCCACTGCAGCGCCAGCGGGCGTGACAGCTGCCCGATGCGCGACTCGATGAAGGAAGGCATGGTGAGCTGCATGGCGGCTCCTGTGTCATGCGGCCACGGCGCGCATGCCCGCGGGTTGGCGGGGGACGGAGCGCCGGCTGGTCTGGCGGCGTGTGGCGACCATGCCGAGGTCGTCCATCGAACGGCGGGTGCTGCGTGCATAGGCCTTGAGACCGTCCATGTCGAGGATCTCCACGTCGCGGTCACTCACGTGAATGAGGCAGTTCATGGCCAGCGCTGTGAACGAACGGCTCACGGTCTCGTGCGCCACACCCAGCATGCTGGCGATGTCGCGGCGGCCCATGCGCAGGTGAAAGCGCCGCGGTGACTGACCGCTGGCGGCCATCTGGCGCGAGAGCTGCAACAGGAAGCGAGCGAGCCGCACCTCGGCCGCCACGGCCGCCATCACGTCCACCAGCTCGTTGGTGCGGGTGAGCGCCCGGCTGCCAGCACGCTGCAACTCGCGCTCGAAGGCGGGCGCGGCGCGGCTCAGGGCGGGCAGGTCGGTCTTGCGGATCACGTAGACGGTGGAATCCTCCAGCGCGCTGGCGGCGGTGGGGTGGGTCTCCATGCACAGCGAATCGAAGGCCAGCACTTCGCGGCGCCCGGCGAAAGCCAGCACCTGTTCGTAGCCGTCTTCGTCGGTGCGGAAGATCTTGAAGGTGCCGCTGCTCACGAAGTACAGCGCATCGCTCGGCGCGCCCATGTGGATGAGGTGGTCGCCCGCCAACACCCGGCGCAGTCCCACAGCCGTGTGGGCTGCGGTCGGCTCCGAGCCGGGGTTGCCCAGTGCGTCGTTGCCCAGCATGCGCATCAGGTCGGCGAGAGTGCCGCGCCCGATCGGCGCGACATCGGAGATGCTGGCCGGAGCCAGGCAGATCGACGGGGTGAACGGTGGGTTCAAGGGTGACTCCTCAATGGTTTGTTGAGCTTGGGCTGGTTCAAGGATGCGCCGGCGGTCTGTGAAGCACCATCGGAATCCGTCGCGACCTGCGCTCGGATTGAGCCTTGAAGCGATGGCCCGGATTCCCATGGACCGTTCGGAAAATTCCTACCCCCCTGGTGAGGGATGTTGATATGCATCAACATCGGCCAGTGGCGGGCTGGTTGATCTGCCAAAAGCTTTCTAAGATGCCTCCACAGAGGCATCCACGCACACCAGACTCATGACTACACATGCCATGCCCAGTGTTTTCCTGCCCATGGAGGCCTTGGTGGAGGCACGGCTGGCGCATGCGGCGCTGGAGGCGGTGATCACGGTCGATCAAGAGCAGCGCATCGTCATGATCAATCCTGCCGGCCTGAGCATGTTCGGCCTCACGAGAGACGAGGCCCTGGGCATGGAGCTCTCCCGCCTCATCCCCCAGCGTCTGCGCGCAGCGCATGCGAACCACATCCGGCAATTCGGCGATTCAGGCCAGATCGAGCGCCCGATGGGCAAGCGCGGTCAGGTGCTGGGGTTGCGCGCCAACGGCGAGGAGTTTTCGCTCGAAGCGGCCATCTTCAAGAGCGAGGTGGCCCAGCCGTCGGGCACCCGGACCTACTACACCGCTCTGCTGCGCGACCTCACCGAGCTCGACCGCATGAGCTCCGTCATCGAGAAGCTCAACCTGCGTCTGCGCTCCGTCTTCGAACGGGCACCCGTGGCCATCTGGATCACCGAGAAGGATCGGGTGGTGTTCGCCAACCGCGCCTGTGCGCACCTGATCGGGCTCGAAAGCCCCGAACAACTGGTCGGACTCTCCATCTTCGAACTGCTTTCGCCCGCCTCGCACGAACCGGTGCGCGGCAAGCTGAAGAACCTGGCGCAGGAGGAGGGCGTGTCGGTTCTGATGGGCGCCATTCGGCGCGGCGACGGCAGCCTGCGCGAGGTCGAAATGGTGGTGGCGGTGCTGCCCGACCACGAGCGCAGTTTCGTGCAGATGGTCATCAACGACATCACCCAGCGCTCGCGCGAGAAGAGGGACCTGCTGCGCTCGCGCCGCACCTTGCGCGAGCTCTCGGCCAGCATGGTGGAGGCGCGCGAGGAAGAACGCCGGCGCATCGCCCGCGAACTGCACGACGAGCTGGGCCAGCGGCTCACCGCCCTCAAGCTGGAGATGACCGCCTGCCAGCGCGACCACCCGAACCCGGAGGCAGGCGAGCGCGCGCAACTCATGCAGGAGATGCTGGATGACACCGTGGCGTCGGTCCGCCGCATTGCCATGGACTTGCGCCCTCTGATGCTGGACGACCTGGGCTTGCCGGAGGCCATCGACTGGCTGGTGAAGGAATTCAAGCGCCGCACCGGCATTGAGGTCGACTACCGGGTGGGCGAAGGACTGCGTGACCTCTCGCCCAATCTGGCCACCACGCTCTACCGCATCGTGCAGGAGGCGTTGACCAACATCACGCGGCACGCCCGGGCCACGCGGGTTTTGGTCGAAGTCAATGGTTCCGGCGATGCGCTGCGGTTGGTGATCGAGGACAACGGCGTGGGTTTCACCAGCGGCACCCGGTCCCGCAGTCCCGGCTCCTTCGGGCTGCTGGGCATTCGGGAGCGGGTGCTGATGCTGGGCGGGCACCTGTCGGTGGGCAACGCGCCTGGGGGAGGCGCCCGGCTGGAGGCGCGTGTGCCGCTGGAGGCTCCCGCGGCCCATGCGCGCCACGACGACTTTCAGGACGCGGACGAGCCGATGTTCGACGAATCCACCCGAGGCGGCCTCGAATGAAGGAAACAACACCATGAGTGACGCGCCGATCTCTCCCACTGCCAGCCGCGACGCGCTGGATCTGAAGCTGTGCCTGCGCACGGACCACGACCTGCCACCTCTGCGGCGCGTGCTGTCGCTGGCGCTGTGCCGCTTTTTCCAGGAGTCGCTGTCGTTCCTGCCGCACGAGACCAATGCCTCGGAACTGATCGTCGAGGCGCAGCGTCCGATGGGCCAGTTCATTCTCACCCTGCGCGCGTGCGGCAACGATCTGAAGTCACCGTGGCGCCTGGACGTCCGTTCGGAGCCGCCGCTGATCCTGGAGCACCGTGCGCGCCTGATGGGCGGGCGATCAACCGCGTGGGGCGACCGCAATGAGTGACGCTGACCCGGGCGTGCGCCTGCGCCTGCTTCTGGTAGACGACCACACTGTGGTGCGCGAAGGCCTCAAGCGCTTGCTGGACCCGCAGACCCATCAGTGGTCGATCACCGAGGCAGGCACCGGCTTCCAGGCGCTCGAATGCCTGCGGCGCGAATCGTTCGATCTGGTCATTGCAGATCTGTCCCTGCCCGGCATGAGCGGGCTGGACCTGATTCACCGCATCAAGGAAGGATTTCCCGGCGTGGCCGTGCTGGTGCTGACCATGCACAGCGAAGAGCAGTACGCGCTGCGCGCCTTCCAGGCCGGTGCCAGCGGTTATGTCACCAAGGACAGTGCCGGCGAGGAGCTGGTCGCTGCGGTGCGCAAGGTGGCCTCGGGCGGGGTGTTCGTCACCTCGGTGCTGGCCGAGCAGGTGGTGCAGCAACTCAACGGCCGGCGCCCGGCCTCCGACCTCAGTGGCCTGTCCAACCGCGAGCTGGAGGTCCTGCAGCGCGTGGTGGCGGGTGAGCGCATGGTCGACATTGCCGAGGCCCTGCACCTGTCCATCAAGACGGTGAGCACGCACAAGACCCGCATTCTTGAAAAGCTGCAGCTTGACAGCACAGCTGCGCTGATCCGGTTTGGCCTGGAGCACCGGCTCGACAAGGCCAATCTGGGTGCACCCCCGGACCTCGGTTGAGCCGACCGGACCGGGTGCGCACCCGCCGCGTGGCCAACAAAGGCCGCACCAGCAGCCTGGTGCTGGTGAGTTTTGCGAGGGAGCCGACGCAGCCGGGCTGAGCGTCTTCAACCGGCCTGGCCGCCAGCGTTGGCCGCGTTCAGCGCCGCGCACACCTCGTCGTCGCCGAGCTGGTGAAAGTCCCGGTAGTGCAGCCCGATGGCGCGAAACGGCCGGGGCTCCAGCAGGCAGACCACCGCATCCACCTCGTCGCCCAACTCGGCGATGGCGGCGTGTGGCCCCACCGGAACCGCCACGATGAGGCGGGCCGGGTGGCGCCGGCGCAGCGCGCGCAACGCCGCCCGCAAGGTGGTGCCGGTGGCAATGCCGTCGTCCACCACGATCACGGTGGCACCTTTCACCGGCTGCTGCGGCCGCCCCGCCAGGTACACGCCGCGGCGGCGTTCGATCTCGCGCAGCGCTGCCGGCAACTGAGCCTGGATCCAGGCCTCGTCCACCCCGGGCAGGTTGGCGGTGTCTTCGTTGATCACCACGTCCGGCGGTGAGCCTTCAACCACGGCGGCCACCGCCAGCTCGGGCTGGAAGGGTGCGCCGATCTTGCGCACCAGCAGCAGGTCCAGCGGGGCGCCCAGTGCTCGCGCGATCTCGGCCGCCACCGGCACGCCACCACGCGGCAGCGCCAGTACCACCAACGGTCCTGTCAGGCCCAGCGCGAGCAGTTCGTCGGCCAGGGCGCGGCCCGCGTGCGTGCGGTCCGCGAAGGTATGGCCGGCCATGGCCGCGTTGCGTGCGATCCCCATGGGGGTGGTGTCGCCCCAAAGAAAATCGTTCATGCGTCCCTTCCGTTGCCCAGGTATTGCTCGAACCAGCTGGCGGCGAACACCGCCACGGTGCCGAGTGCGCCCGGCTCTTCAAACAGGTGGCCCGCACCAGGCACCACTTCAAGCCGCTTGGGGGTGTGCAACTGGCGCATGGCCTGCCGGTTGAGCGCCAGCACCTCAGTGTCCAGCCCGCCCACGATGAGCAGCGTGGGGGCCTGCACCTGCTCCAGGCAGTCCATGGCCAGGTCCGGGCGACCACCACGCGAGACCACGGCCGCCACACGGTCGGGCCGGAGGGACGCACCCTTGAGCGCGGCAGCCGCGCCGGTGCTCGCGCCGAACAGGCCCAGGCGCAGTTTGGCCAGGTCGGGGTGGTGCTCAGTCCAGTGGATGGACTCGACCACGCGTTCGGCCAGCAGATCGATGTCGAACACCATGCCACGATCCTGCGCTTCCTCTTCGGTCAGCAGGTCGAAGAGCAAGGTCGCCAGGTGCAGCTTCTGGAACTCGCCGGCCATCCAGCGGTTGCGCGGGCTCTGGCGCCCGCTGCCACTGCCGTGCACGAACATCACCACACCCAGCGCCTGGGGCGGGATCACCAGATCCCCCGGCAGCGCGAGCGAGCCGAGTTGCACGGGCTCCGTCATGAGCAAGCTGGACATGGGGTGCCTCGTCCGAAAACCCCGGAATATCCCGGAAATGAAGGTCAACGTCAGCCCATTGTTGGCTCCGGCGGATCTGGCGCATTGAGCGTGCGCAATGCACCGCCCTTTGGAGAACCGCAACATCACCGACCTGCCGGCCGCCAGCCGCGGCACGGCCATGATGTTCCAGAGCTTCGCGCTGCGTTTCCGTCAGAAATGCCGCAACTTCTGCCGCCTTTCATCAGGGCGGCTCCCGCACACCGTGAGGGGCAGAGCCGAGTTGCCGGGAACGTGCCTTGCCCCGTCACCAGCCATGAACCGCAGCATCCATCTGTTCGGCCACCCGGTGCATCAACTGCTGGTGCTGTTTCCGGGCGGGTTGCTGTTCACCGCGGTGTTGGTCGATCTGTGCACCTTGGTCGGCACGGGGCCGCGCGCCATGCAGCTGGCGCACGATCTGCTGGCGCTGGCGCTGGCCGGAGGCCTGTTCGCCGCGCCCTTTGGCTGGCTGGACTGGCGCCGCATCCCGCGCGGTACCCGCGCTCGCCGGGTGGGCGCGCTTCACGGCGGGGGTAACGCGGTTGCGTTGGGTCTCTTCGCGCTGAGCTGGTTCCTGCGTGAGGCGGGGCTGCCGCCTTCCGCCCCGGTCCTGGCGTTGAGCCTGGTCGCGGGCGCCTGCATGCTGGGGACTGTGTGGCTGGGCGGCGAACTGGTGACCCGGCTGGGTGTGGGGGTGCATGTGGGCGCCTACCCGGATGCGCCCGGTTCGCACCCGTTCCATTCTCTCGTGCCACCCAGGGCCCTGGACCCGGACCCCGACGATCCGTCTGTCGCCCTGCTGCTCTCGGTCGCAGGGGAAGAAGACCCTGGGGCCGCCGTCGATTCACCCGCGCCGCCAGAACCGTGGCCCGCGGTCCACGCGCCGCTGGCCGCCTCTTCACGGGATCGCCGCTGAGTTGGCCAGCGAACAGTCGGCCAGCGCGGATCGGATTTAGGCTGGCGTCCTCGTTGTTTTGCAGAGGTCACACCATGTTCACCGAGCTCACTCCCTGGTTCACGATTGACGCCAACGGCCCCCCCGAACGCGAAGGCGTTTACGAAACCACGGCGCTCGGCATTCCCGGAGAGAGCCACAGCGTGCTCCAGCACGGTTTTCGGCACTGGGGTGAGCACGCGGTGGGATCGGGGTGGGGCGAGCTTGGCTCAACACCCGACGGTGCGCTCGCGGCAAGGGACCACCGCCCGACATTCCCATTCACCGTTCGCCACTGGAGAGGCAGGACGCTACCCCCGCAATGATCGCCAGCGCGTGCCGCGCCTGGCCTGTGCGGCCAGCGTTGCAGTACAGTCATCGCCACTTTCCCCAAGCCGGAGTGCAACGGTATGTCGACCCTCGATCGTGTGGATTTGACGGACTCGGAGCGGCTGAGGCTGCTGGACGCCGTGCGGGACTACGCCATCTACATGCTCGATCCTCAGGGCCATGTCCAGAGCTGGAACCGGGGTGCCGAGTTGATCAAGGGCTACTCGGCCTCGGAGGTGATCGGAAAGCACTACAGCATGTTCTTTCGCCAGAGCGACCGTGCGGAGGGGCTTCCAGCCTGGCAACTGCAAAGGGCTCTTCTCCACGGAAGAACGGAAGAGGAGGGATGGCGCATTCGCAAGAATGGTTCGACTTTCTGGGCGAACATCGTGCTCACGCCCATCCATACCAGTGAGGGCGTGCTGACCGGCTTTGCCAAGGTGACTCGCGACATGAGCGAACGCCACAGGCTGCATGAGCTGGAGGACTCGTTGCGTCGCACGAACGAGTTTCTGGCGATGCTGGGCCATGAACTTCGCAATCCCCTGGCGCCCATGCGCAACGCTGTGTCCCTCATGCAGCGGGAGCCATCGTTGAACCCGTCACTGTCCCTGGCGCGCGACGTCCTGGACCGTCAACTGACCCATCTCAATCGGTTGTTGGGGGACCTGCTGGACGCCGGACGGCTCACCAGCGGCAAGATGCACGCAAAGCCCGAGCGGATCATTTTCAATGACATCGTGACGCAGGCCGTCGAGGCGGTCTGGCCAGAGATGAACGCGCGGTCCCAGGTGCTCGACGTCGACATGCCCGAGGGCCATATTTGCCTGAACGCCGACGAGATTCGTCTCATCCAGGTGCTGCAGAACCTGCTGACCAACGCGGCAAAATTTTCACCGGACGGTGGCGCCATCCGGTTGAAAGCCACCGTGGTCAATGACTGGTTGCGGGTGGAGGTTTCCGACAACGGAGTGGGGATGGACCCGGCGACCATCGATCGGCTTTTTGTGTTGTTTGCTCAGGGGGACGACGTGAAGGAAAGTCGCCAAGGTGGTCTGGGCATCGGGCTCGCCCTGGCGCGCTCGATTGTTGAAATGCATGGCGGCACCATTTCAGGGTCGAGTGCGGGCGTCGGAAGGGGCAGCACCTTCACCGTCGAGTTGCCCGGCGCGGCACTCGAGGAGCATTGCGCCACGTCCCGCAACGGGTGAGCGGGTGGCTCAGGGAGATATCAAGATCTCCTCGCCGCGACCGATACAGGGGGTATCTCCATCCACCAGGAACCACCGTGGACGTATCTCCCGTTGAAATCGTGGGCGCGTATGTCGCCAACAAGCAGGCCAATGCGGCCCAGGAAGTGCAACTGGCCGTGCTGAAGAAGGCGATGGACATGCAGGGCGCAGGTGCCATTTCGCTGCTGAACAGCCTCACCGGCAACCTGCCGCTGGCCACCAGCGGCAGCGTGGGCACGCAGCTCAATCTGCTGGCCTGAGGTCGCAGCACTGCGTACACACCATGAACGCCGAACCGCACGACGCAAACTCGAAACCCCAGGGCGCTGGCCCGGCGGTGCAGATCGACCTGGACGCTGCCTGCCAGCCGGTGCCGCGCCTGCTGTTCGTGGAGGCCGCGCGCCGCGCACTCAAGCTCATGGGGCACAAGCTTCAGACCGACCTGCAAGCGCTGGAGTCGTACCCGGTCATCCCCGGCATCGAAGACCTGCCTTCGCTGGAGCTGGGCATGCAGTACATCCAGCACCAGTTCGTGTCGGTGGGGCAGCCCCAGGCGGTGGCCATGGCGGCTGCCTTGCGTTTCGTGGCGGTCATGTTCACGCGCCGCTACCAGTACAACTATCAGGACCTTCGGGTGGGCCACGACAGCGGCACGCTGTTCTGGGCGCCGAGTGGCCCCATGTTGGCCGCGGCGGCGAACATCCCGTTGCAACTCTGGGCGATCGATTGCCCGCGTTTCGTTGAAGCGGAGCTCATCCGCGCCGCGCACGCGATCCACCGAAATTTCGATCATTTCGACGAAGGCGCTTTGATCTATATAGAGCGCTTCATCTAGAACAGCCCGGTGCCGCAGCCCGCCGTCGATGCGGGGGGCGTTCCTGTGACCCATGACACGGTGGTTGAACCAATCCCGTGGGCCCTGTGTCTTATGACACCTGCGGCTTGTTCGCCGCTGCCTACATTGGGCTCAAGGGCAGGCATCCGCCTTTGCTCCGGGAGCTTTCATATGCACCACACCACCCACACCCAACGCGTCATCCTGGTCGATGACAGCGACAACGACAACTTTTTCCACGACATCGCCCTGCGCAAGTGCGGCTTTGGTGGCGAGATCAGGATCTACGACAAAGGTGAGGACGCGCTCGCGTTTCTGCTGCAGGACGGCGTGAGTGTGCCCACCCTGATGTTCATGGACATCAACATGGCCGGCATGGGTGGCTTCGAGCTGGCCCGTGCGCTGGACGAGCAACTGGAGCCTGACGTACCGCTGCACCTGCACATGCTGACCTCGTCATCGTGGTCGGTGGACAGGGCCACATGCGATTCGATCGGGCGAATCGAGAGCTACCTTGTCAAACCCCTGACGCAGGAGACGGCGGCCGCGCTGATCGACCTGTGCTGACCTCTGTGCAACAAGTTCAAGACATGTCCACCCCGATTCCAGCCAACGAACCCGATCGTCTGGCTGCCCTGCGGCGCCTGCAGATCCTGGACACCCTGCCGCAAAAAGCGTTTGACAGCATCACCAGCCTGGCGGCCGGCATCTGTGGCACACCGATCGCGCTGATCTCGCTGGTGGATTCCAACCGCCAGTGGTTCAAGTCGCGGTTGGGCACCGAGCTGGCGGAGACCTCGCGCGACGAGGCGTTCTGTGCCCACGCCGTCATGGAGCCGAGCGAAGTGCTGGTGGTGAATGACGCTTCCCGCGATGCGCGCTTTCAGAACTTTCCCAGGGTGCGCAACGGCGAGCTGGTGTTCTATGCCGGCGCGCCCATCGTCACCTCGGGTGGCGCGGCGTTGGGCACGGTGTGTGTGCTCGACACGCTGCCGCGCAAGCTCGATGAAGAGCAACTGAACATGTTGAAGCATCTGGCCGATCTGGCCATGCAGCTCATCGAGCACGAGCGCAGCCGGCGCGAGCAGTCCGAGCACATGGTCGAGCAGATCCTGAAAGGCAAGAAGATCATTCGCGACGTGCTCAACGAGGGCCGCGACATGGCGGCTTTCATCGACCTGGAACACCGCTACCTGTTCGTCAACCCGGCGTTTCAGCGCTACTGGACGCTGCAGCCCCAGGAAATCATGGGCATGCAGGTGCAGGACCTGATCGATCCCACGAGCTACCACGCCTTGTTCAAGCCCAGCCTCGATCAGGCGCTGGCGGGTCACGAGTCGCAGTTCGCGCTGGAACTGGACTTCCCGGGCATGGGCATGCGCTACCTGGAGTTCACCCACACGCCGGCGCGCGACGGTGGTGTGGTGCATGGCGTGGTCGAACGCGCACGCGACATCACCGCGCGCAAGCAAAGTGAGCGACAGCTCGATGAAGCCGTGCAGGAACTGCAGGCAAAGCGCCTGGCCAACCGCAAATACGTCTACAGCGTCTCGCACGACTTGAAGGAGCCGGTCAACGCGATCACCAACGCGACCCTTCTGCTGGCAGAGGGTGCCGCGCTGCGCGCCGACCCGCTGGAGACACGCTGCGTGCGCATCGCCCAGGAAGCCAGTGCCAAACTCTCGCGCGTGCTGGAAGACCTGCGCCTGTACAGCGAAGTGGATACCGGCGACATGCGCATGCAGCCTCACCTGGCGCACAGCATCTATGCCGGAGCCATCACCGAGATCGACGCGGAGCTCGGGGCCGCGGGCGTTGAGGTCGAGCTGAGCGTGGAGGGCACGATCCGTGCGGATGCGCCGCTCCTGAGTCTGGCCATTCGCAGCATTCTTGAGAATCTGCTGAGTTCGGCGGATCGTCAGGGCTCGGTGCCAGGCGTCTCGCTGGTGCTCATACGATCGCAGGAAGAGCTGTTCACGCATCGCGTGGACATCATGGTGCAGCGGCGCAGCCCTGTGTCCAGCACATCAACGGTCGCTGCCGCCGCCACCACCCGCCGCCCGATGTCGGCACGCCGCACCCGAAAGCGGGCCATGGCCGATGTCCGCGAACTGGGCTTGGGCCTGTCCATTGCCTCCCACATCATCGACCTGCACCAGGGAGAGCTGCAGATCGAGCTGAGGTCCGACGGCGCCAACCGCTACTCCGTGATCCTTCCAGGCCCCAACAGGGCGATCGAGCTTCAACGAACCGGGCCCGCCGCATGAGCTTCACCACCCGGATCCAGCGGGTCGTTCTCATCGATGACAGCGAAAACGACAACTTCTTTCACGAGATCGCGCTGCGCAGGGCCGGGTTCGATGGAGAGATCCAGATCTTTGAAAGCGGTGAACGCGCACTCGAATTCCTGGTGCGAGACCAGATCGGCGTGCCCACCCTGATCTTGCTCGACATCAACATGCCCGGCATGAACGGCTTTGAGGTGGCGCGCGCGCTCAGCGATCGCTTGCAGCCGCGCACGGCCCTGCAGCTTCACCTGCTGACCTCGTCGGCATGGTCGGTGGACAAGGCCACGGCCCAATCCATCGGGATCATCCGCAGCTACCTGGTCAAGCCTTTGACCAAGGAGATGGCGGCGTCGTTGATCGACGTCGAGTGCTTCATCGGACGCTGCCCGGCTGAGACGGCAGCAGCAGGGACAGCAAGTGCGCCAGCGGCGGGCTGGGGGGGCGGCCCCGGGCCATGAGGCAGCCGAACACGCCCAACTGCTGCCGCACGGCGTAGCGGATGCAGGCCAGCATGCCGTGCGATTCGTAGCGCGCCGCCACCTCGGCCGGAATCACCGCGATCATGTCCGAGCGCACCAGCAGGTTCATGGTGGTGAGGATGGATGAGGTTTCGACAAGCCCGCGCGGCAGGCGGGCCTTGTTGCGGCGGAACTCCTGCTCCAGGACTTCGCGCATGGGGCTGCCGCGCGGCTGCAGGATCCACGGGTGGTCGAGCAGCTCGTCAAAGGCCACGCGCGGTTTGTGGGCGAGCGGGTGGGTGGGCCCCGCCACCACGCTCAGCGCCTCGTCGGCCACCGGCTTGAATTCCATGTCGTCCAGCGCGCCTTCGGGCACACGTCCGATGACCAGGTCAAGGTCGCCGCGGCGCAGGGCGTCGGTCAGGCGATCGCTGGTGTCCACCATGATCTCGATGGCCAGCTGCGGATAGGTCTCGCGCAGCCGCAGCAAGGACTCCGACAGCAGCTCCGGCGAGGCGGCCATGATGCTGCCGATGAAGAGCTTGCCGCTGCCGCCCTGCTCGATGCCGTCGAGCTCGCGCGTCAGCGCATCCAGGCTGCCCTGCAGCCCCTCAAAGTAGCCCAGCGTGCAGCGGCCCGATTCGGTGAGCTTCAGGCCCCGCCCCGCGCGCTCGAACAGCGCGTGCCCGAGTGCGTTCTCCAGTTCGCGCAGCATCTTGGTGGCGGCCGGCTGGGTCATGCCGAGTTCTGCGGCGGCCGCGCGCAGCGTGCCGCTTTTGCCGATGGCCAGCAGCAGCGCCACCTGGCGCATGCGCATGCGGTTCAGTAGCTGTTGGGTGGGGGAGGTGGCCATGTTTGAATGATAACTCTGAGTTATCGATGATTTCCAAACTTTCAATATACGGCGATCAATCGGCCACCTACCATCCGTTCGCCTTACACCACTTTTCCCGACGGAGACACACCATGAAGACAATCAAATGGGCACTGGCCGCGCTGGCGCTGGCCCTCACCACCGGCGGCGCGACCGCACAGGACTGGCCGCGCCAGAACGTGAGGATTCTGGTGGGCTCGTCGCCCGGCGGCGGCACCGACGCCATGGCCCGCGCCATCGCCGACCGGCTGGGCCCGCTGCTCAAGCAGAACGTGGTGGTGGAGAACCGCGCAGGTGCCTCCAACACCCTGGCCGCCGACCTGACCGCCAGGTCCACCGATGGGCACACGATGATCATGGGCGTGTCCACCGCGCACGCCATCGCGCCGCATCTGCTCAAGCTCAACTACAACAACGACAAGGACCTGGTGCCGGTGGCCTTTGTCGGCTCGGTGCCCAATGTGCTGGTGGCCAACATGGCCCTGCCCGTGACCAGCGTGGACGATCTGGTGAAGCTTGCCAGGAGCCGCCCCGGACAGCTCAACTACGCCACCAGCGGCTCGGGCAGCACGCAGCACATCGCGGCCGAAATGTTCAAGGACGTGACGGGTCTCTTCATCACCCACATTCCCTATCGCGGCAGCGCGCCCGCGCTGGTCGACCTGATGGGTGGGGCCGTGCAGGTCAGTTTCGACACCATGCCCTCTGTCATTGGCCATGTCCGCAACGGCAAGATCCGTCCGCTGGCGGTGGCCGCGGCCAAGCGCAACCCGCAACTGCCCGAGGTACCCACCATGGCCGAAGCGGGCGTCAAGGGCGTTGAAATGAGCGCCTGGTACGGCATCTACATGCCTTCCTCCACGCCGAGGGAAGTCATCACACGCGTCAATGCCGAGGTCAACAAGGTGATCGCCATGCCCGAAACGCAGGCCCGCCTCTCGGCCATCGGTGCCGATCTGACCCCCATGACGCCCGAGGCTTTCCTGGCTTTCCACAACGCCGAGAACAAGCGCTACAGCGACCTGATCCGCCGCAAGAACATCAAGCTCGAATGAGCACGAACCGCTGACACCGCGAGCCCCGAGGAGACCTTGTGAACCTGACCGAACTTCCCGTTGTTGCCCTGGCCTTGGGCGACCCCGCCGGCATTGGCCCGGAGCTGATCGCCCGCCTGCTGGGCCAGACCGACGCCAGCACGCACGCCAACCTGGTGCTGGTGGGTGACCCCTGGCTGTGGGAGGCAGGCCAGGAGGTGGCCGGGGTGCAGGTGGCCACCACGTCGGTGCGCAGCTTTTCAGAGGTGCGCGGCCGCGCCGATGCGAACACGCCGGCCTGGCTGGCCATGGACACGGTGGCGCCCGAACAAGTGCAGCGCGGCCTGGCCCAGGCGCCCGGCGGTGCGTCGGTGCTGCAGGTGCTCAACGCCTGCATGGACGCGGCGCAGCAAAACGAGGTGGATGCGATCTGCTTCGCGCCGCTCAACAAGTTCGCCATGAAGCAGGGCGGCCTGAAACACGAGGACGAGCTGCACCACTTCGCCGAGTACCTCGGCGTGCAGGGCTACTTCTGCGAGTTCAACACCCTGGGCGAGCTGTGGACCTCGCGCGTGTCCTCTCACATCCCGCTCAAGGACGCGGCCAGCTTTCTCAGCAAGGACCGCATCAAGGACGCCGCGCGCCTGATCTACCGCTCGCTGCAGGCGGCGGGTTTCGCCCAGCCCCGGGTGGCGGTGGCGGCCTTCAACCCGCACGGTGGCGACGGCGGCACCTGCGGGCGCGAGGAGATCGAGATCATCGAGCCGGCGGTGCGTGAGCTCGCGGCCGAGGGCATCGCGGTGGGCGGCCCGTTCCCGGCCGACACCATCTTCTTGAAGGCACGCGACGGCGAGTACCAGGCCATCGTGACCATGTACCACGACCAGGGCCAGATCGCGATCAAGCTGATGGGCTTCTCCAAGGGCGTGACGGTGCAGGGTGGCCTGCCGGTGCCCATCACCACGCCCGCGCACGGCACCGCCTACGACATCGCGGGCCAAGGCAAGGCCGATGTCAACGCCACCTACAACGCTTTGCGCATCGCCGCCCGCATGGGTGCCGCGCGCCTTGCCTGAACCCTTTCATCCCAACCTGACATTCCCATGAAGATCAAATCCGTCCGCGCCCGCGTGTTCGAGTGGAAAGGCAAGACCGTGCCTCCCCAGGGCAACTTCTGCTCCAACGCCATGGACCTGCTGTACTCGAACTCGGAGACCATGAGCACCTTCCGCTTCCATTCGTGGACGGTGGTGGAGATCGAGACCGACACCGGCATCGTCGGCCTGGGCAACGTGGCGCTGGCACCCAGGATTGCCAAGGCCATCATCGACGAGTACCTCACGCCGCTGGTGCTGGGCCAGGACCCCTGGGACTACGAATACCTGTTCCAGCGCATGTACCGCGGCACCCACGCCTGGGGTCGCAAGGGCGTGACCATGGCGGCGATCTCGGCCATCGATCTCGCGATCTGGGACATCCTGGGCAAGTCGGTCAACAAGCCGGTGTTCAAGCTGCTGGGCGGGCGCACGAAAGAGAAGATTCCCTGCTACTACAGCAAGCTCTACCGCACCGACCTCAAGGCCATGCAGGAAGAGGCGCAGACCTACAAGGACCAGGGTTTCAAGGCCTTCAAGATGCGCTTTGGGTACGGCCCCGGCCACGGCCAGCAGGGCGTGGTGGAGAACCTGAAATCGGTGGAGGCGGTGCGCGAGGTGATCGGCTACGAGAACGACCTCATGCTCGAGTGCTACATGGGCTGGAACCTGGAGTACGCCAAGCGCATCCTGCCCAAGCTGGTGAAGTACGAGCCGCGCTGGCTCGAAGAACCGGTGATCGCCGACGACATTGACGGCTACGCCGAACTCAACCAGCTCACAGACATCCCGATCTCCGGCGGTGAACACGAGTTCAGCCTCTACGGCTTCAAGCAGCTGCTCGACAAGAAGGCGGTGAGCGTGGTGCAGTACGACACCAACCGCGTGGGCGGCATCACCGCGGCGCACAAGATCAACGCATTGTGCGAGGCCTACAGCGTGCCGGTGATCCCGCACGCCGGCCAGATGCACAACTACCACCTGACCATGAGCACGCTGGCCTCGCCCATGAGCGAGTACTTCCCGATGTTCGATGTGGAGGTCGGCAACGAGCTCTTCTATTACATCTTCGACGGCGAGCCCGTGGCCGAGAACGGTTTCCTGGATTTGCGCGACGACGTGCCCGGCCTGGGCCTCACGCTCAAGACCGAGTTCCTCGATCAGTTCAACATCACCGGTTGAGCGCGATGAACCGACGCTACAAGGGCGTGTTCCCGGTGGTGCCCACCACCTTCCATGAAGACGGCACGCTCGATCTCGACAGCCAGAAGCGCTGCCTCGACTTCATGATCGACGCCGGTTCGAACGGCCTGTGCATCCTGGCCAACTTCTCCGAGCAGTTCTCGCTCTCGGACGTCGAGCGTGAAACCCTCACCCGCGTGGCGCTGGAGCACGTGGCCGGCCGCGTGCCGGTGATCGTGACCACCACCCACTACGGCACCGCCGTCTGTGCCGAGCGCAGCCGCCGCGCGCAGGAGCAGGGCGCAGCCATGGTGATGGTGATGCCGCCCTACCACGGCGCCACCTTCCGCGTGCCCGAGGCTCAGATCTTCGAGTTCTATGCGCGGCTGTCGGATGCCATCGACATTCCCATCATGGTGCAGGACGCGCCCGCCAGCGGCACCGTGCTCTCGGCGCCTTTTCTCGCGCGCATGGCCAAGGAGATCGAGCACCTGGCCTATTTCAAGATCGAGACCGCGGGTGCGGCCAGCAAGCTGCGCGAACTCATCCGCCTGGGCGGCGACGCGATCGAAGGCCCGTGGGATGGTGAAGAAGCCATCACCCTGCTGGCCGACCTGGACGCCGGCGCCACCGGCGCCATGACCGGCGGTGCTTTCCCCGACGGCATCCGCACCATCATCGACCCGTACCTCGCAGGTGACCGCGAGGCCGCGGTGGCGGCCTACGCGAAGTGGTTGCCGCTGATCAACTGCGAGAACCGCCAGGGCGGCATCCTCAGCGCCAAGGCACTCATGAAGGCCGGCGGCGTGATCGCCTGCGAGGCTTCGCGCCACCCCTTCCCGTCCATGCACCCCGAGGTGCGCGCCGGCTTGCTCGACGCCGCGGAACGCCTCGACCCGCTCGTGCTGCGCTGGGGTCGTTGAGATGGTGCACGGCAACTTCATCGCGGGCGACTGGCTCGTGGACACCGGCTCGGCACCCAACATCAACCCTTCCGACCTGAGCGACGTGGTGGGCGAGTACGCGCTGGGCGACGCAGCCCAGGTGGACGCCGCGGTGGCCGCCGCGCGCGCCGCCTTTCCCGCTTGGTCCAACTCGGGCATCCAGGCCCGCAGCGATGCGCTGGAACGCATCGCCGGCGAGATCCTGACGCGCCGCGAGGAGCTGGGCCACCTGCTGGCGCGCGAAGAGGGCAAGACCCTGCCCGAAGCCATCGGCGAGGCCACGCGCGCCGGCCACATCTTCAGGTTCTTTGCCGGCGAATGCCTGCGACTGGCGGGCGAGTTGCTGCCTTCGGTGCGTCCGGGCATTGGCGTGGAAGTCACGCGCGAGCCGCTCGGCGTGATCGGCCTGATCACGCCCTGGAACTTCCCCATCGCCATTCCCGCCTGGAAGATCGCGCCCGCCCTGGCCTATGGCAACTGCGTGGTCATCAAGCCGGCCGACCTGGTGCCCGGCAGCGCCTGGGCGCTGGCCGAGATCATCAGCCGCTCGGGCCTGCCAGCCGGCGTGTTCAACCTCGTCATGGGCCAGGGCCGCACGGTGGGCGAGGCGCTGGTGAACCACTGCGGTGTGGACGGCATCAGCTTCACCGGTTCTCAGGACGTGGGCCAGCGCATCGGCCAGGCCTGCATGGCGCAGCACAAGAAGGTTCAGCTGGAAATGGGCGGCAAGAACCCGCAGGTCGTGCTGGACGATGCGGACCTCAAGACAGCTGTGGAGCTGTGCGCGCAGAGCGCGTTCTTCTCCACCGGGCAGCGTTGCACCGCGTCGAGCCGGCTCATCGTCACCGAGCGCATCTACCCGGCCTTCATCGCCGCGCTGCAGGCGCGTGTGGCGGCGCTGCGGGTGGACGACGCGCGCAAGCCCGGCACCGAAATCGGCCCGGTGGTGAGCCAGGCGCAACTGGGACAGGACCTGAGCTATGTGCAGATCGCCCGGGACGAGGGGGCCACGCTGCTGTGTGGCGGCCAGCGGTTGCAACGCGACACCGAGGGCTTCTACATGGCGCCCGCGCTCATCACCGACAGCACGCCTGCCATGCGCATCAACCGCGAAGAGGTGTTCGGGCCGGTGGCCAGCGTGATCCGCGTGCAGGACTACGACGAAGCCCTGGCGGTGGCCAACGACACGCCGTTCGGGCTGTCGGCCGGCATCGCCACCACCAGCCTCAAGCACGCCACGCACTTCAAGCGCCATGCGCAGGCGGGCATGGTGATGGTGAACCTGCCCACGGCGGGTGTGGACTACCACGTGGCCTTTGGGGGTAGAAAGGGCAGCAGCTACGGGCCGCGCGAGCAGGGGCGCTTTGCAGCCGAGTTCTTCACCACAGTGAAGACGGCCTACACGCTGGCCTGAGGGCAACCCGTCACGCCCAGATGACGGCTTGCGGCTGCTCGTACCACTGCGGCAGGTGCGGCGCCATGCTGGCCTCGATGCGGCTGCGCTTGATCTTCATGGTGGGCGTGAGGCAGCCGTTCTCGATGCTCCACGGTTCGCGCGCCACCGCCAGGAACTGCAGCTGTTCGTGGCTGCCCAGTCGCGCATTCACCTGGTTCAGCAGCTCCGTCAGCGCTGCCTGCACCTGATCGCGCACGGCCGCATCGGTCAGCCGCGGTCGCAGCGCTTCGTCGAGCAACAGCGCCGCGTACGGCGTTGCTTGCCCCACACCCGAGACCAGGGCCAGCTCCACCATGGGGTGTGCGTTGAGCAGGTTCTCGATCGGCACGGGCGCGATGTACTTGCCCTTGGCGGTCTTGAAGAGTTCCTTCTTGCGCCCGGTGATGCGCAGCAGGCCCGCCTCGTTGACCACGCCCAGATCACCGGTGCGAAAGAAGCCGTCGTCGGTGAAGGCCTCGGCGTTGAGTTCGGGCTGCTTGTAGTAGCCCGCCATGCACCCGGGCGATTTGACGAGGATCTCGCCGTCGTCGGCCAGGCGCGCCTGCACGCCGGGGTAGGGCTTGCCCACATGGCCGGGCAGCGAAGCCTCGCCGTCGCCGCCGTGCGAGTAGGCGAAATCCTCGGTCATGCCGTACCCCTCGAACAGGTTCAGCCCCAGTCGCCGATACCAGACCAGCAGCTCGGCCGGCAATGGCGCAGAGCCGCTGCCTGCATTCTTCACTTGGTCCAGTCCCAAGCTGGCCAGCACCTTCGCGCCGACCGCCGCCGCGGTGGCCGGGTTGTCGAGCAAGGCGTCGAGCTGGGCCGCTGGCATGCTGGCCAACACGCCCTGTTGGAACTTCGTCCACAGGCGCGGCACCGAGATGAACAGCGTGGGCCTGGCGCGCTGCAGGTCTTTCATAAAGGTGGCGGCAGTGTCGGTGAAGTACACCTGCATGTCGCCGCGCACGAAGGCCTGGCACTCCACCCAGGCCCGCTCGAAACAGTGGGCCAGAGGCAGGTAGGACAGCACGCGCAATTCGATGTCACCCGTGAAGCGGTGGCGCATTTCTTCGACGATGCACTCCGAGGCTGCACTCACGCTGCCAAAGGTCTGCATCACACCTTTGGGTTGGCCGGTGGAGCCCGAGGTGTAGAGCAGCATGGCCAGCTCGTCGGCAGCGCGCATGGGCTCACCGGCCAGCGGTGGCGTGCGAGCCACGATGTCGTCCCACTGCTCGAAGTCGGTGTCGGGCGCCAGGGGCAGGGCGATACAGGGCAGGGCAGTCGGCACGCCGCCCGCCTGCTTGGGCCAGTCGTCGAGCTTGCCCACGAACAGCAGGCGGGGTTCGCAGTGCTCCAGCACGTAGTGGATGTTGTGAGACGACTCGGTGGGAAAGATCGCCACCGTGGTGCCCCCGGCCATCCAGATGGCCAATTCAGCCATGAAGAAGTGGGCGCTGTTCTTGGCCAGCATGGCGACGCGCGCACCCGGCTCCAGACCCAGGGTCCGCAGGTGGGCGGCCATGCGCCGCGCCTGGTCCATGGTCTCACCCCAGGTCCAGTTGACCACCTCGCCGTTGCCCACGGGCTGCGTGAGGAAGGGTTCGTCCCGCCGCAGGCGTTCGTGTTCAAAGGCGTATTCCAGCATCAGCTTGGCCATTGGCCGTCTCCTTGTCAGGGCCCGAAACGGCCTGGACCCGTGCGCATTGGGCTCTTTTTGGGGTAGGCGGCGCATGGGGTTTGTCCCGTGGTGGGGATTCGTCCGCATAAAGCGCATAATCGACGCGTGCGACTGTCCATCAGTTGCACAAGCTAGGTGATCGGTCAGTTTCGCGCGCTACGGCGGTACTTCTTGGATTTGTTGTGCTTTCGGGACCCCATCGCTTTTGTTTCATGTGTTTTTTGAGGAGTCCCCATGGGCAATAAACTTTACGTCGGCAACCTGCCGTACACCGTCCGCGACGAAGACCTGCAACAGTCTTTCAGCGAATTCGGCTCTGTCTCCAGCGCCAAGGTCATGATGGAACGCGACACCGGTCGCTCCAAAGGCTTTGGTTTTGTCGAGATGGGCAGCGATGCCGAAGCGCAAGCCGCTATCTCCGGCATGAACGGTCAGTCGCTTGGCGGCCGCAGCATCACCGTGAACGAAGCCCGTCCGATGGAGGCTCGTCCTCCCCGCACCGGCGGCTACGGTGGTGGTGGTGATCGCTCCGGCGGTGGCGGCTACGGCGGTGGCGGCGATCGCTCCGGCGGTGGCGGCTACGGTGGTGGCGGCGGCGGACGCGGCGGCTACTAAGCCCTGCGCTTACGCTGTCTCGGCCTCGCGCTGAGTCAACTCAAAAGGCTTCAGAACTTCGGTTCTGAGGCCTTTTTTGCTTGGGGGTTGGCGCCGCTAGGGTCGTGACTGGCGAAACGCCATCACCGCCTGGTTGCGCAGCGTCTTGAGCAGGGCGAGTTCCTTCTCGTCGAGCGCAATGTCGGAGGCGCTGGCCTTGTCGGCGTAGATCAGGCCGAATGGCGTGCCCTTGAGCTGCAGGGGCAGCAACAGAAAGGCCGGCGCGTTGATCTGGCTGCGGTACCAGACGGGCAGCTTCTGCGCGACGTTGGGTACGCTGGCATCGCGGATCAGCGTGTCCAGGCCCTTGTTGCACACCATGCCGAAAAGATCCTGTGCGTCCTTGAGCGGCACGCGGAACTGCCTGGCCACCGAGGCGGCGTCGTCGCCCAGGCCAAATCGGCCGGTGAGGCTGTGCGTGGCCGCGTCGCGCAGGCAGAACAGCACGCGGCGAAATCCCAGCGCGCGGTACATCGTCTCCAGCACCATGCGCAGCACGTCGTTGAGCTCGAAGTCTTCGACCATGGCGTTGGTGATGTCCTGGATGCCGGTGGCCAGCAAGTCGGCCGACACCGCGCGCGGCGGGGTCACTGGCGGGACGGTCTCGGCTGCGGCCGGCGCGGGCCCGGCCGTCAGTTCGAGCGGCTGCAGGGAATCGGCGGGCAGCACCTTGATCGGCGCGGGGCGCAGCAGCCGGGCCGCGGGAGAATCGCTGGCCACCTGCACACCCATGGCCTCGGCGGTCTGCGCGAGTTTTTCGCGCGCGGCCAGCGCCATGGTCTGGATGTGTTTGCTCTCCAGTCCCAGGCCACTGGCGTAGCGGGTGGACAGGCGCGCGAGCTCCCGTGCCAGCGCTTCGCCCTCCTTGTGCAGGAAGGCGTCGGCCATTTCGTTGGACGCCAGGCACAGCCAGCGCAGGCGCTCTTCGGTGCCCGCAGGCGTGCGCGTGGGTGGGTTACCGGCGGGTTTGCGCATGAGGCGCTGGATGCTGGCGGGCAGGTCCCACACACGGGCCACGCCCAGGCCCAGGTCTTCGCACGTGATGCCCAGCACACCCAGGGCCGCCACGTCTTCGGTCTTGCCGGCAGCGACGCCCTTGCGCATCTGCTGCGCCTCTTCAGGAAAGTAGAACTCGGTGAGCAGGCGGCCCAGGTTCTGGAACAGCGAGCCGATGAACACCTCTTCGCCCTCGCGCGACGCTGCACACAGATCGCTGGCCAGCGAGCCTGCCAGCAGCGCGCGCAGGAACTCGGCCTTGAGCAGGCTGGCGTGCGCCTTGTTCTGCATGTGTTCGAGCAGCACCAGGCTCATGGCGATGTTGCGGATGCCCACGAAGCCGATGAGGCTCACCGCGCGCGACACGGTGTTGATGCTGCCACCGCCAGCGTGCGCGAACTGTGCCGTGTTGACCAGGCGCAGCAGCTTGTTGGTCAGCGCCACGTCCTTGAGGATTTCGCTGGTCAGCGAATTCAGGCTTTCGTTTTCCGACGAGGCCATGCTCTGCACACGCCCGATGGACTCCGACATGGCGGGGAAATCGCTTTTGTGGCGCATGCGCCGCAGCAGGAAACCCAGCGTGGCGTGGCTGCCCTGGGGTTCCGGGGCGCTGGCGCTGTCTTGTTGCTGGCTCTGCCATTCGCGCAGGGCCTGGGCGAGCACCTGAGCGCTCTCGAAGCGCTGGCGCGCGTCGCGCGCCAGGCCCCGCATGAGCAGGGTGCGCAGCGCGTCGTCCACTTCGTGCACGCTGTCCTGTGGCAGCACGAGATCTTCGTGGGTCACCCGGTAGATCGCGCGGTAGGTGTCGCGGCCATCGACCAGCGGCTTGCCGAACACCATTTCGGCGAGCACCAGCGCCGCGCTGAACACATCACTGGTGGCGGTGGCGGGTTGCCCGGTGGCGGCCTCGGGCGACATGTAGCCCGGCGTGCCTTGAACCGTGTCGGCGTCCACGTCGGCCGCACCCATGCGCGCGGCGATGCCGAAGTCGGTGACCTTGGGGCGCAGGCCGCGGTCGAGCAGGATGTTGGATGGCTTGAGGTCTCGGTGCACCACCCCGGCGGCGTGCGCCACCTGCAGGGCATCGAGCACCGGGAGCATCAGGGCGACGGCGTCGGCCGCAGGCAGCGCGCCGGTGTCATGCAGGTGCCCGGCCAGCGTCTGGCCCGCCACGTACTCGAACACGAGCGAGGGCTGGCCGTCGATCACATCGGCTTCAAACAGCGTGGCGATGTTCGGGTGAGCGAGCCGGGCGACATGGCGCGCCTCGCGCAGCCAGGGCTCCATGGAGGCACCGGCGCCCGGCCGCACCGCCTGCATCACCTTGATGGCGACCAGTCGGTCCAGGCGCGGATCGTGGGCCAGCCACACCGTGGCGTGCACGCCCTTGCCCAGCACCTGGCGCAGTTCGTACCGGCCCAGGTACTTCGGGTGGGCAGGACGGTCGCTGGGGCTGGTAGGTGGCGTGGCTTTCACATGGATCCGGTGAGGTTCAGTTGACCATCACGAGCTTACCCTTGACCGAGCGCGATCCCATGATGGCGTAGGCCTTGTGCAATTCGCTCATGGGCAGGGTCTGGTCGATCACCGGCTTGACCTGTCCTTTTGCGTACATCACGGCCAGGGCCTGCATCATCTCGGCGTTGGCCTTGGGCTCGCGGCGCGCGAAGTCGCCCCAGAAAACGCCCACGATGCTCGCGCCCTTGAGCAGGGTGAGGTTCAGGGGCAGGGCAGGAATGGGCCCGCTGGCAAAGCCCACCACGAGGTAGCGGCCGCGCCATGCGATCGAACGGAAAGCAGGTTCGGCGAAGTCACCACCCACCGGGTCGTAGATCACGTCGGGGCCCTTGCCGTCGGTGAGCTGCTTGATCGCATCGCGCAGGCCTTCCTTGGGCGTGTGCACGCTGTAGTTGATGGTGGCGTCGGCACCGAGCTGTTTGCACAGCTCGCACTTCTCGTCGCTGGAGGCGGCGGCGATCACGCGCGCGCCGGCGGCCTTGGCGATCTGGATCGCCGCCGTGCCCACGCCGCCAGCGGCGCCCAGCACCAGCACGGTCTCGCCGGCTTTCAGCGCTGCGCGGTCCATGAGGGCGTGCCACGAGGTGGCGTAGATCATGATGAAGGCGGCCGCGTCCACCGCCGGGAAACCGGCAGGCAGTGGCATGCACAGCGCCGCGGGCGCTACGGTGTGCGTGCCGAAGCCCCCGGTGCCGCTCAGGCAGGCCACGCTCTGCCCCACTTGAAGGTGCTTCACACCCTCGCCCACGGCGCGCACCACGCCGGCGTATTCGGAGCCCGGCACAAAGGGCAGGGCGGGCTTCATCTGGTACTTGTTCTGCACAATCAGGAGATCGGGGAAGTTCAGGCTCGCGGCCTGAATTTCGATCAGCACCTCGCCCGCCTTGGGCTCGGGCGTGGGCAGTTCTTTCCAGGTCAGGGCGTCAACGCCCACGGGGTTTTCACAAAGCCAGGCGTGCATGCCTTCTCCTCGGTGGTTGGGTCGATGATCGGTCCATGATAGGCAGGCAGGCGACCTCGATTGCAGCGGGTAAGCCCCTTGTCTGTCTCAAGCGTGACCGGGGGGAACCCACCTAAAATCGTGGCAATGAAAATTCTCATCTCCAACGACGATGGTTACCAGGCGCCCGGTCTCGTGGCGCTGTATGAGGCCCTCAAGGGTCTGGCCGATGTGGAGGTGGTGGCGCCCGAGCACAACAACAGTGCCAAATCCAACGCGCTGACCCTGCATTCCCCTCTGTACGTGCACACCGCGCACAACGGGTTCCGTTATGTCAACGGCACGCCCGCCGACTGTGTGCACATCGCGCTCACCGGCCTGCTGGGCTACCGGCCCGATCTGGTGGTTTCGGGCATCAACAACGGCGCGAACATGGGCGACGACACCATTTACTCAGGTACCGTGGGCGCCGCCATGGAGGGTTACCTCTTTGGTATTCCGGCCATCGCGTTTTCGCAGACCGAAAAGGGCTGGGGACACCTGGAGGACGCGGGCCGGATGGCGGCGCGCCTCGTGTCGCAGTTGCTGCCATCGCTGGAGAACGGGGCTCCGGTCGAACCCTGGCTGCTCAACGTGAACATCCCCAACCGCCCACTGGCCGACATCCGGGGCTTCAAGGTCGCGCGTCTGGGCCGGCGCCACGCGGCCGAGCAGGTGATCTCGCAGACCAACCCGCGCGGCGACACCATGTACTGGATCGGCAGTGCCGGCAAGGCCAAGGACGACGCCGATGGCACCGACTTCCACGCCGCGTTGCAGGGTTACGCCACCATCACACCGTTGAAGGTGGACCTGACCGACCACGAGCGGCTGGCCTACTGGGCACCGGCCGCTGCCAGCCTGTCGGCACCAGGCGTGGTGCAACCCACGGGTGGAGCGGTTTCTTGAAAGACGGCGGCAAGGCCCGTCCAGGCTTTCCGGCCAGGCTGCCGGTGGTCCCGCACCCGCCAACCGTGCGCAAGCCGGTGGCACGGGCTTCCCAGCCCGCACTGGTTGCGGCCAAACCGGTGCCACGTCCGGCCATCAAGGCCCTCGCCGCAACGCGGCCTGTGGTGCCCAGCGGCGTGGGCATGGACTCATCGACCGTGCGCGCATCCATGGTGCGCAAGATCCAGGCGCAGGGCGTGAGCCACGCAGGCGTGCTGGCAGCCTTGCAGGCGGTGGAACGCCACCGGTTTGTCGACACCGCGCTGGTGAATCAGGCGTATGAAGACACGAGCCTGCCGATCGGCTTGGGCCAGACCATCTCCAAGCCCGGCGTGGTGGCGCGCATGATTGAGCTGCTGTGCGCCAGCCACGTGGGCAAACTCGGCCGGGTACTTGAGATCGGTACCGGCTGCGGTTACCAGGCCGCCGTGCTCAGCCATGTGGCGCGCGAGGTCTACAGCATCGAGCGCTTGCGCGGCCTGCACGAGAAAGCGCGCGAGAACCTTCGCGCCTTTCGCGTCTCCAATTTGCACCTGCTGTTCGGTGACGGCATGCTGGGGTACGCCAAAGGTGCTCCTTATGCCGCCATCATTGCCGCCGCTGGTGGCAACGACATCCCCCAAGCCTGGATCGACCAGCTGGCGGTGGGTGGTCGGCTGGTGGCACCGGCCGTGACCGCAGCGGGCAAGCAAAACCTGGTGGTGGTGGACAAAACCGCCACCGGCGTGGTTCGCACCGAGCTGGAGGCGGTGTTTTTTGTGCCACTAAAATCGGGCATCGCATGAGTGTCCCGCTGCCCTGAGCAGCGGCAGCGTTTTTTCAATCGGGGCAGCCTGCTGGCGTGTCCCGTCCATTGGTTGGGAGTTTTCATGTACATGCGTTTTCCCCAGGCACCAGGCCTGCCCCTCGAATCGCGTCGTTCGGCCTGGCGTGGCGCCGCGGTTCTGACCGTTCTGGCGGCCCTGCTGGTCACTGCGGGTTGTTCCACCCGGCGTGTGTCGGGTCCTGCTCCGGTGGAAGACCGCGGCTTGGTCCGACCCGCAGACATCGTTCCCCTGCCCGGCGCCGAGAACGCCGGCAAGCCCGGTTACTACACCGTGAAACCGGGCGACACGCTCTTTCGCATCGCTTTGGACAATGGCCAGAACTGGCGCGATGTTCAAGCCTGGAACAGCCTGGCCAATCCCAACGCGATTGAAGTGGGCCAGGTGCTGCGCGTGCAGCCGCCTGCGCCAGCGCCGCATTCAGCGCCTGCCGTGGCCAGCACGCCGGTGAGCCCGGCCGGCGTCGTCTCACGCCCGCTCACCGACACCGCACCCGCAGCGGCTCCCATTCCGGCGCCGGCGCCGGCCCCTGCGCCCGCCTCGGCCGGCGCCGACGAACTCAGTTTCGTGTGGCCTGCGCAGGGCGCGGTGGTGTCTTCGTTCGACGAGACGACGAACAAGGGCGTGTCCATCTCCGGCAAGATCGGTGACCCGGTGGTGGCCGCGGCCGATGGCCGTGTGGTGTACGCCGGTGCCGGTCTGCGTGGCTACGGCAACCTGATCATCCTCAAGCACAACAACACCTACCTCACGGCCTACGCGCACAACCAGGCCCTGTTGGTGCGCGAAGACCAAGCCGTGCGCCAGGGCCAGAAGATCGCCGAGATGGGCAGCAGCGACACCGATCGCGTGAAGCTGCACTTCGAGGTGCGCCGCCTGGGCAAGCCGGTCGATCCGATCGGTTACCTGCCCAAGCGTTGAACCGGGGCCACCATGGCCTGGCCCGTTCTTGTTTTCGACATCGAGTCGATCCCCGACATCGACGGCTTGCGCGCCCTGCGCGCCGCGCCGGCCGATCTGACCGACGGGCAGGTCTACGCCAGCTGGCTGGAGGAGCGCCGGGCCAAGGGTCAGAGCGATTTCATGCCGCTGCATCTGCAGCGCGTGCTGGTCATCAGCTGCGTTTTTCGCAACGCCGAAGGCCTGCGCATCCATTCGTTTGTGGACCGCGACGGGCAGAGCGAAGGCAGGGTGGTGCAGACCTTTTTTCATGCGGTTGAAAAGCACACGCCGCAGCTCGTGAGCTGGAACGGCGGCGGCTTTGACTTGCCGGTGCTGCACTACCGCGGTCTGCGCCACGGGGTGGAAGCGAGCAAGTACTGGGACCTCGGCGAGGACGACCGCGAGTTCAAGTGGAACAACTACATCAGCCGCTACCACATGCGCCACCTGGACCTGATGGATCTGCTGGCCATGTACTCGCCCAAGAACAACGCACCGCTGGACGCCATGGCCAAGCTCTGCGGCTTTCCCGGCAAGCTGGGCATGGACGGCTCACAGGTGTATGCGCAGTTCCTCGCCGGACAGACCGAGGACATCCGTCGCTACTGCGAAACCGACGTGATGAACACCTACCTCGTGTACTGCCGCTTCCAAAAGATGCGCGGCGGGCTGACCGAGGCCGAGTACGAGCAGGAGATTGCGATGGTGAAGGACACGCTGGGGAACTTGGCGGCCAGCGAATCGCACTGGGATGAATATCTGGCCGCGTGGGCCTGAGACAATCGAGGGATGACGACAGCCGCCACCCTCCACGAAAACAGCCTCCTCACCACCGCCAACGCCGCGGCCCACGACGCACCCGAGAGCCCATTGCCTGACGGCTGGCTCGCGGTGGAATCCCTTGACATCGATGCCCAGGGCATCGCACGCCGGCCCGATGGCAAGGTCGTCTTCATCGAAGGCGCCTTGCCCTTCGAGCAAGTCAGCGTCAACGTGCATCGCAAAAAGAACAACTGGGAGGCCGGTGTCGTCACGGCCGTGCACCACGAGTCTTCGCAGCGCGTGCGCCCGGGATGTCCGCACTTCGGCCTGCACGCCGGAGCCTGTGGCGGCTGCAAGATGCAGCATCTGCACGAGTCCGCCCAGGTGGCGATCAAGCAGCGCGTGCTGGAAGACAACCTCTGGCATCTGGGCAAGGTCCGCTCCGAAATGATGCTGCGCCCGATCGAAGGGCCGGCCTGGGGCTACCGCTACCGCGCGCGCCTGTCGGTGCGCCACGTGCACAAGAAGGGTGAGGTGCTGATCGGTTTTCACGAGCGCAAAAGCCGCTACGTGGCCGACATGAGGGTCTGCCCGGTGCTCCCCGCCCATGTGAGCGAGATGCTCATGCCGCTGCGCGAACTCATCTTCGGCATGGACGCGCGCGAGACCTGTCCGCAGATCGAGCTGGCTTGTGGCGACGAAGTAACGGCCCTGGTGCTGCGCCATCTGGAGCCGCTGAGCGAGGACGACATCAGCCGGTTGCGCGCGTTTGCCCAGCAGCATGGTGTGCAGTGGTGGTTGCAGTCCAAGGGGCCGGAGACGGTCAAGCTGCTGGATGTGGACGGCCCCTTGCTGAGCTACGCCTTGCCCGAATTCGGCATCACCATGCCGTTCAAGCCGACCGACTTCACTCAGGTCAACCCGGCCATCAACCGGGTGTTGGTCACACGTGCCCTGCGCCTGCTCGATGCGCGCAGGCACGAACGCGTGATCGACTGGTTTTGCGGCCTGGGCAATTTCACCTTGCCGATCGCGACCACCGCTGGTGAAGTGCTGGGCATCGAGGGCAGCGAGGCGCTGGTGGCACGTTCGCGCGAGAACCTGGCGCTGAACCAGGCGGGGCGGGGTACTGCGCTCGCGCCCACCGCATTTGCCGCGCGCAACCTGTTCGAGATGACGCCAGGCCTGCTGGTGTCCGACGGGACGGCGCAAAAGTGGCTGGTGGACCCACCGCGAGAGGGCGCCTTTGCGCTGGCCAAGGCGCTCGCCGACCTGCACCAGAACCCGGCTCAGCGTGGTGGCTGGACGCCGCCGCAGCGCATCGTCTACGTGAGTTGCAACCCGGCCACGCTGGCGCGCGACGCGGGCCTGCTGGTGCACCAGGCGGGCTACCGCTGCGTGGCGGCGGGGGTGATCAACATGTTTGCGCACACGGCGCATGTGGAGAGCATGGCGGTGTTCGAGCTGGACCCGACGCGCTTGCCCGGCCACGACCCAGCGCCTGAATAGCCGGCGCGGCGTGTCGTCGGTTCAGGATGTGCGTGCCGGCTTGCCGCCGTCGGCGGGGGCTTTCGGACCGGCAGTGGATGCATCTTCTACTGGCGCCGGCTCGGCCGGCATGCCGACGATGGCGTTCTCGCGCATGTACTCGTCCATCTCTTTCCAGCCAGCGAACACGGCGGCCTTGCCGGCACGCGGGTAGCCGCCAAAGCAATCCTCGATGCTGCGCACCGCGTGGCGGCAGGCGCTGCCGATGGCCTTGCCCTCGGCTTCCTTTTTCGCGGCCACCTGGCTGGCGCTTTCGACGCCCAGAGCGTCACACCCCGCCAGCAGGCTGGCGGTACCAAGAAGGCAGGCGGTGAGGGCTGTGTGTCGCATGGTGTTCGGTGTCGGTTCCCCGTTGTTTCGGCGTTTGCTCCGAGAACTTGACACCCGATTGGCGACGGACACGCTCCGGCAAAGAAAAAGGACCCGAAGGTCCTTTTTTCTGAGTGCCGGGTCCGCTTACTCGCGCTCGCCGCCGAACATGCCCAGCAGCATCAGCAGGCTCTGGAAGATGTTGAACAGGCTCAGGTACAGGCCCAGGGTGGCGGTGATGTAGTTGGTCTCGCCGCCGTCCACGATGCGCTTGAGGTCGTACAGCAGGTACATGCTGAACACCCCGATGGCGATGGTGGCGATGGCTGCCATGGCGGCCGGGCTGCCCACGAACACATTGATGATCGCGCCGATCATGATGGCCAGTGCGCCCACGAAGAGCCACTTGCCCATGCCCGAGATGTCGCGCTTGATCAAGGTCGAGAGGTTGGCCATGACGAAGAACACGCCGGCCGTGCCGCCGAACGCGGTCATGATCAGGCTGGATCCGTTGCTGAAACCCAGTACCGTGGCGAGCATGCGCGAGAGCATGAGACCCATGAAGAAGGTGAAGCCCAGCAGCACCGGCACGCCGGCTGCCGAGTTCTTCGTCTTTTCGATGGCGAACATGAAGCCGAAGGCACCACCCAGGAAGACGATCAGCCCCAGGCCGCCGCCCAGGCTGGCGGTGATGCCGGTCTGCACGCCCACCCAGGCGCCCAGCACGGTCGGCAGCATGGACAACGCCAGCAGCCAGTAGGTGTTGCGCATGACTTTGTTGCGCAGCGCATCGCTCGATACCGCGGTGCCGAAGCGGCCGCTGGTGTGGACTTGGTCGGTCATGGTGGTGACTCCTTCATCATCTGACACGGAGGCCGGTGTCTGGACATCGGGATGACGCCCAACCGGTGGAAATGCATTGTAGGGCGACGATCCGCCTGGTGCGCACAGGGGTGGAAACCGGTCTTTTGGTAAGGTCACTTGTGACCTCATGACCCTCAATGGTCGCGGTATCGTTCCCCATGTGCGCGCGGGAACTCACAATCCCTGCTTGCAACCTTCATCAGACATCCCACCAGGACTTAAGTTCATGAAAAACAAACCCATGCTGGAAAGCGCCGACGTCAAACTGATTGCTGCCGCTGCCGAAGCTGAAGCGCTGAAGAACAACTGGGCGGTCACGATCGCCATCGTGGACGACGGCGGCCACTTGTTGGGCCTGCAGCGTCTGGATGGCGCACCCGCGATCTCGTCGCACATTGCCCCGGCCAAGGCCCACACGGCAGCCATGGGCCGGCGCGAGAGCAAGGTCTATGAAGACGTGATCAACCAGGGCCGCGTGTCGTTCCTGAGCGCACCTTTCATCTCGGGCATGCTTGAAGGCGGTGTGCCGATCATGAAGGACGGCCAATGCCTGGGCGCGGTGGGTGTGAGCGGCGTGAAGTCGACCGAAGACGCGCAGATTGCACGCGCGGGCATCGCCGCCATCGGACTCTGAAGCCCGACCTTCCACTCCGAAAAAAGACCTGGCTACCGGGGCACATCGCCCCCTGGCTGGTCAAAAACGACGCTCGGGGATGATGAATTCTCCGAGGTCGCCCCACGATTCAAATAACTATTTGGTCAAGATCAGCTTGCCCTGGCGAGTGGCCTGCAGGCGGTAGACGGATCCGTTGTGGCTGATCGTCACGGCCTTCTGGCCGCGCAGCAGCGAGTCGCTGGTCAGGGAAGGCGAAGCGTCTTCCCTGGGTTCGGTGTCGCGAACCGCCGGGGCGGGCTCCCGGCTGGGGTCTGGGCGAGGTTCGGTGTTCATGGCACGGGTTCGGTGATGAAACCGATCTTGCGCACGCCGGTGCGCTGCGCCGTGGCCATGGCCAGAGCCACGCGCTCGTAGCGCACCGCCTTGTCGCCCCGGATGTGCAGTTCGGGTTGTGGCTCCTGGGCGGCGGCGGCCTGCAGGCGGTTCGCAAAGTCCGCGTCGTCCACCCGCTGGTCGTTCCAGAAGTAAGTGCCGTCGGCGTCCACCGACAGGCGGATGTTCTCCGGCTTGTCCTGCACCTTCTCCAGGCTGGCCTGTGGCAACTCGATGTTGACTGCGTGCTTGATCACCGGCACCGTGATGATGAAGATGATCAGCAGCACCAGCATCACATCGATGAACGGGATCATGTTGATCTCGCTCATCATGTCGTCGCTGTCCTGTTGGGTTCCGATGGCCATGGTGTGGTTCCTCTTCAGGCTTTCTTCATCGGCAGCACCTTGCCATCACCACCCGCGGTGACGCGGGCGCCGGTGACGAAATAGGCGTGCAGGTCGTGCGCGAAGCGGTTGAGCTGGTGACTGATGCCCTTGTTGCCACGCACCAGGGCGTTGTAGCCCAGCACCGCGGGAATGGCCACCAGCAGGCCCAGCGCGGTCATGATCAGCGCCTCGCCGATGGGGCCGGCCACCTGGTCGATGCTGACCTGGCCGGCGGCGCCGATGCCCAGCAACGCGTGGTAGATGCCCCAGACCGTGCCGAAGAGGCCCACGAAGGGCGCGGTGGAGGCCACCGACGCCAGCACCGACAGGCCACTCTGGGCACGCGCGGTGAAGTCGTCCACGCTCTTGCGCAGCGAGCGCTCGACCCAGTCGCTCACGTCCAGGCTGTCGTGCAGTTGGCGCTGCGGCGGCGAGCCGTTGTGGCCATCCTTGTGCAGGATGTGGCGGGTGGATTCACGGCCTTCAAGTGCCACGGCGCGAAACGGATTGCCTTCGGGCGAGCCGAGCTTGTCGAGGCCTTCGGCGAAGTCGGCGCTGTGCCAGAAGCCTTCGACACCCATGGCCTGCGCGCGCTGGGCGCGCTGATCCAACGCCTTCCACAGGATGATGATCCAGGTGGCGAGCGACATGAGCAGCAGCACGATGGCCACCGAGCGGGTGACCCAGTCACCTTGGGTCCAGACGTGGGCGATGCCCGATGTGGCGAGTTGCGGTTCCATGATTTTTCTGACTCCTGGGGGCGGGTTTATTCCAAAACGAAATTGATCGGCACGTTGAACCACATGGCTTCGGGCACGCCAGCGCGTTTGCCGGGCACGTAGCGCCAGCGAAGCACGGTTTGAAGGGCGGTCTGGTCCAGGCGCTCGAAGCCGCTGGAGCTGCGCACTTCGGCCCGTGAGGCGGTGCCGTCCACGTCGATGAAGACCCGCACCACGACCTTGCCCTGTTCGCCCAGGCGCTTGGACAGCGGTGGATAGGGCGGGCGGGGGTTGTTGAGGTAGTCGGCGCTGCTCGAAGGCAGTTCGATGCGGGGCGGCGCCGGGGGGGCGGGTGGAGATGGCGGCGCTGCGGCCACCACCGGCTCGGCGGGCGCGGGTGGAGCGGGCGGGCTGGGTGGCACCACCGGTGCGAGCGTGGATGGTTCGGGAGTGGGCGTGGCCACCGGCCGCGGCAGGGGCTGGGGCACCGGCCGGGGCTTCGGTTTTGGCGGTGTGGGCGTGGCCACAGGCGGGGCGGGCGGCGGCGGCTCGATCTGCGGCTGCGGCGGCTCAATGAACTCGGCCATCACCTGCACCGGGATCACCAGTTCCACAGCACGCCTGAGCAGGCCGCTTTGCAGTGCCCAGAGGGCGCCCACGTGGAATGCCACCACCGCCAGCACGATGGCCAGACGGCGGTGCAAGTGCGTGGGCATGGCGTCAGGCATGGGGGAGGAGGGCGGCGCCAGGGTGGCGCTGGATGAGCTCATCAGTTTAGCGGCGTGGGAGGTGAGTGCATCAGGCGCGGAAGATCCACTACACCGCGCACAACATCAAGATCAGGCTGGTGCCGAAGGCGACAAGTCCGGTGGTCATTTGGTGTCCTTTCGAAGATGGTGATGGGTGGGTCATCGCTGGGAGTGATTCTAAACGAGAATGCTTCGTATTTGCATGATCTGACAAAAAAGGAGCACTCAACGCTCATCAACCGGGGGTGAGCAGTGCCCCTGGCGCATCGGCCAGGGTGCGGCAGCCGGTCAGCGCCATGGCGATTTCGAGTTCGTCGCGCAGCAGGCGCAGCACATGGGCCACGCCCGTGGCGCCCGCGTTGGCCAGGCCGTGGAGCACCGGGCGGCCGACCAGCACGGCGGACGCGCCAAGTGCCATGGCTTTGAGCACATCGGTGCCACGCCGGATGCCGCCGTCCACCAGCACCGGCGCATCACCGGCCACCGCCTGCAGCACACGCGGCAGCAGCGTGGCGGTGGCGGGCATGGTGTCCAGCGTGCGCCCACCGTGGTTGGAGACGATCAGCCCGGCCGCGCCGCAGGTCAGCGCCTGCCGTGCGTCGTCCGGGTGCACCACGCCCTTGAGCAGCACAGGCAGGCGGGTGATGGAGCGCAGCCAGGCCACGTCGTCCCAGGTGGGGGCGTGGGTCATAAGGTCGTTGAACAGTTTGCTCTGTCCGGGCAGCAGGGAGAGCGGTGTGGGCGCCACGCGCCCGGCGAGGTTGACCGCCGTGATGTCCGCAGGCCGGCGAAAGCCAGCGCGGCGCTCGCGATCGCGTGCGCCCTGCACCGGGGCGTCGACCGTGAGCACCAGGGCTTCAAACCCGGCCGCTTCGGCGCGCTGCACCAGTGCTTGCATGAAGCCGCGGTCGGGGAGCAGGTAGAGCTGGAACCACAGCGGGCCGCGGTCTGCTTCGGGCAGGACGGTGCGGGCCACGTCTTCGAGCAGGGTGCTGGCCTGGGTGCTGAGCACCAGGCCAGCACCGAGCGCGGCAGCGGCGAGCGCGGTGGCCTGCTCGGCGTGCGGATGGGCCAGTCGCTGGTAGGCCATGGGCGCGACCAGAATGGGATGAGCCCATTCGCGGCCCAGCAGGTTCATGCGGGTGTGGCCGCCTGCGAGTGGGCGCATCACGCGCGGCAGCAGCTCAATGGTTTGCCAGGCCTGGGTGTTGGCGCGCAAGGTGATCTCGTCAGCCGCGCCCCCGTTGAAGTAGGCCCATACCGCGTCGTCGAGCACCATACGTGCGTGGTGTTCGTGGTCGGACAGACTCACCACACCGTCGGGCAGGATGTTGGGGACGTTGGATCCAGGCTCGGACTTCATGTGTCTGCCCACTGCCGCAACAGGTTGTGGTACGTGCCGGTGAGCGCGGTGGTTTCTGGCGTTTCGCCATGGCGCTGGCGCAGCGCGAGCAGGTTCATGTCGAGGTCGAACAACAGGCGGCGCTGTTCGTCGCTGCGCACCATGCTCTGGACCCAGAAGAAGCAGGCCAGTCGCTCACCGCGCGTGACGGGCCTCACCTGGTGCAGGCTGGTGCCGGGGTAGATAACGGCGTGTCCGGCTGGCAGCTTGATGCGGTGCTCGCCGTAGGTGTCGGCCACGACCAGCTCGCCGCCGTCGTAGTCGGCGGGATCGTTCAGGAAGACGGTGCACGAGATGTCGGTGCGCACGCGCTGGCCGTCGGGAAGCACGCGCACCGCGTTGTCGATGTGGTTGCCATAGGCGTTGGCAGGGCCGCCGTAGCGGTTGATGCGCGGCGTGAAGACCTTGAGTGGCAGCGCGGCCGAGAAAAAGCGCGGGTTGTGGTCCAACCCGCGCAGCACCAGGTTGCGGATGGCTTGCGCCGCCTCGCAGTCGTGCGGCAGTTGCTGGTTGTTCTTCGCCTCCCGGGCCTGGCTGCCGGCACTTTCGCGCCCGTCGACCCAGGGCGCGCGCGCGAGCGCCTGGCGGGCCTGGCGCAGGTCTTCGGGGCTCAGGATGTCGGGCAAGGTCAGCAGCATGGGATCTTGTGGTCTTGTGTCGTGGAGAAAAGGCAAAAAGCCGCCCCACACGTGTGGGGCGGCACAAGCCTTGGAGAACGGACGTGTCAGAACTTCAGGCTGGCGGTCACTTGCAGCGTGCGGCCTGCACCCGGAATGTAGTGTCCGGGGTAAAGCTGGTCGGCGTACAGCTTGTTGGTCACGTTGGTCAGGTTGGCCTTGAGGATCAGGTTCTCGAAGTCAAAGCGGTACTCGGCCATGAGGTCGGCGGTCACGTAACTGGGCACGTGGAACTCGGAGCGGGTGGGCTTTTGCTTGCCGCGGAAGTTCAGGCCGGCGCCGAAGCGGAACCTGGGCGTGAGCTGCCAGGTGCTCCAGACCGTGCCGCTGTGCTCGGGCGTGAGGGAGGGACGGTCACCCACGCGTTCACCCGGGGTGTTCTGTGTGCACGCGCCCGACGCTGGGCAAGGCGCGGCCTTGTCCACATGGGCGACGGGGATCCACATGTAGGAACCATAGACTTCCCAGATCGGCGAGAGACGCCCGGCAATGTCGGCTTCAAAGCCGGCCACATGGCGCTTGCCCGAGAGCGTGACCACCGGGAGATCCGGGTCGGTGTTGCGCTCGTTGAGCTTGGTCGAGCGGAACACCGCCAGGCGCGTGGTGAAACGTTTGTCGGCCGAATCGAGCTTGGCGCCGATCTCCAGGTTGATGCTCTTCTCGGGCGGCGTGTCCACGTTGCTTGCGCCCAGCGAATAGGCGTCGCCCGAGGTGTTGAACGAGGTGCCTGCCGAGGCGTGGAACGACTGCAGCGCGTTGGGTTGCCACAGCGCACCCACGCGCTGGCTCACTTCGGACACCTTCATGCGGTAGCTGTTGGTGGTGACCGGCCCTGGCGCGGCGTTCGGGATGGTGAAGGTGTCGTAGTCGCCCCTGAGGTTGTCGTAGCGCAGACCTCCCACGAGTTTCCATGTGGGGGTGAGTTGCAGCACGTCCTGCACGTAGGCACCCCAGCCAGTCGATACGTACTGGTTGTTGACGCGCAGCACGCGTGACGCTTCGTCCACGGAGGCGCCGTCGCTGGGCGTTCCGATGGTGGTGCGCGGTTTGGTTGGCACCACGCCGCCTTGCGCGGCATTGCGCGCTGCGTAAACCGTCTTCTCTTCGCGCGACGCGTCCACGCCGGCCAGGATCTCGTGCTTGAATCCGAGCGCTTCGAACTTGCCGTTGTAGTCGCTCTGCACGTGGACGTTGTCCATGTCCTGGATCTTCAGGTGCAGGTTGCGCTGCAACACGGTGTCGGGACTCAGATTGGCCAAGGTGGGCGTCACGCCGCCGGGCTGGAAACCTGCTGCGGCAAAGCGGATCGCACCCGAACGCTGGTCGCGCTTGAACTGGCCCACCCGGATCTGGGTCTTGATTTCGCTTTCACGGTCGAAGCGGTGGATGTGGCTGAAACCGGCGATGGTGGCGCTGCCGTCGCTGTAGTCGCTGGCCAGACCGTAGTAGTTCTTGGGATCCAGCGGCAACAGCACGCGCTCGGTGGCGGGCGCGCCGGCATAAGGCGCGATGAACGGGATGCCGTAGTTGATGCCGTTGTTGTTGTCCAGGTTGTAGAGGCTGGCCTGGAACTCGTCGCGCTCGCCGATGCCCCAGCGGTAGGCCACGGCCACGCCATTCTTGTCGAGGCTGGCGCCCGAGCCGTTGTTGTTGGCCTTGGTCACCATGGCGTTGAGGCGCAGCGCCGAACTCTCACCGGTCTGGATGTTGAAGTCGCCCTGCACGCGGCGGTAGGCATGGCTGCCCAGGGTCAGGTCGACCTGGTGTTCTGTGATCAGGCGCGGCACCTTGCTGACCTGGTTGACCGCGCCGCCGGTGGAGCCGCGACCGAACAGCATGGAAGCCGAGCCGCGCAGCACCTCCATGCGGTCGAGATTGAAGGTGTCGCGTTCGTAGAAGGCCGGATCGCGCACGCCGTCGATGAACAGGTCACCCGTGGCCTGCAGCGAAAAGCCGCGCAGGCGGATGTCTTCTTCGCCGCCCTCGGCCGCCAGGAAGCTGATGCCGGCCGTGTTCTTGAGCGCTTCCTTGACGGTGTCGAGATTGCGGTCGTCGATGAGCTTCTCGGTCACCACGGTCACCGACTGCGGAATGTCGCGCAATTGCTGGCGACCCTTGCCGATACCGGTTTCCGTCGCCCGCAGTGCGTCCTTGCCTTCCGGCGCCTCAGCCTGCTCGCGCACGGTCACCGTGGGCAGCGTGTTCGATGGTGTGGTTTGCGCCATGGCGCTCAAGGAGCCGGCCAGGAGCATGGCGCCCAACGGCAACATGGCCGCGGAGGCGGTCGAGGGCGTCGATGACGCAGAGAGGGCGTGGGTGGGGCGCAGGCGGGATTTCCGATGGGACATGGTGTCAACAAGCTGAAAGGTTTTCGGCTGGCTGCACGCGGCTGCGTCCTGGCTGGCTGGAAGCCGGAATTGTATATAGAACGAGAACGATTCGCATTAAAATGTAACGCGCTGGTGAGATTTTGGTGCTGCGTTGCAACATTCCAACTATTGATCGGATAGAGACTATCAATAAAGATTATTGATAGACATGGGCTATAGTTCACCTCAGCGCTGCTCATGCAGTACCCCGTTCACCATTCCCGCAACTCCATCGACAAAGGAAACCACCATGTCCCTGATCAACACCACCGTTCAGCCCTTCCAGGCCCAAGCCTTCCACAACGGCAAGTTCGTGCCCGTCTCCGACGCCAGCCTGCGCGGCGAGTGGTCGGTCCTGATCTTCATGCCCGCTGCCTTCACCTTCAACTGCCCCACCGAAGTGGAAGACGCTGCCGACAACTACGCCGAGTTCCAGAAGGCCGGTGCCGAGGTCTACATCGTGACGACCGACACCCATTTCGCGCACAAGGTGTGGCACGAGACCTCGCCTGCCGTGGGCAAGGCCAAATTCCCTCTGATCGGTGACCCGACCCACACGCTGACCCGCGCGTTCGGCGTGCACATCGAAGAAGAAGGCCTGGCGCTGCGCGGCACCTTCATCATCAACCCCGAAGGCGTGATCAAGACCGCCGAAATCCACGACAACGCGATCGCTCGTGACGTCAAGGAAACCCTGCGCAAGCTGAAAGCTGCCCAGTTCGTGGCCAACAACCCAGGCCAGGTGTGCCCTGCCAAGTGGAACGAAGGCGCCAAGACCATCACGCCTTCGCTGGACCTGGTCGGGAAGATCTAAGCACCCCCGCGCCGCCGCCTGCGGCGCGTCACCCCCTCGAGGGGGCAATGCCTGCGGTCCGGCGGAGCCGGACCAGCGGCATTCTGGGTGGATTCACGCGATCCTCCCGCACTGCTTAGTACCGCAGCCCGATGGGCCTTTTTGGCCCATCCACCGGCGGCATTGATGCCTCAACCCCATTCAGGAGAATTTCATGCTCGACACCAACCTCAAGACCCAGTTGCAGGCTTACCTCGGCAAGCTGCAGCGTCCGATCCGCCTGATTGCTTCGCTCGACAGCAGCGCTGGCGCGGTTGAGATGCGTGAGTTGCTGCAGGAAATCGCCGAGCTGTCGGACCTGGTGAACTTCGACGAGAGTGGCAGCGACGCGCGCAAACCGTCGTTCGTGATTGCCCGTGAAGGCGAGACCACCGGCGTGCGGTTTGCCGCCATTCCGCTGGGCCACGAGTTCACGTCGCTCGTGCTTGCGCTGCTGTGGACCGGTGGCCACCCCCCCAAGGTCGAGGCCGCTGTGATCGATCAGATCAAGGGTCTGGAAGGCGACTTCAATTTCGAGATGTACATGAGCCTCTCGTGCCACAACTGCCCGGACGTGGTGCAGGCGCTCACGCTGATGTCCATCCTCAACCCCGCGGTGAAGGCCACGGTGATCGACGGTGGCCTGTACCAGGCTGAAGTTGAAGAGCGCCAGATCCTGGCCGTGCCGATGGTGTTCCTCAACGGTGAGCTGTTCGGCTCGGGTCGCATGCTGCTCGAAGAGATCGTGGCCAAGCTCGACGTGAAGTCCGACGAACGCGAAGCCGCCAAACTCAGTGCCAAGGACCCCTACGATGTGTTGATCGTGGGTGGTGGCCCGGCCGGTGCGGCCGCTGCCGTGTATGCCGCCCGCAAGGGCATTCGTGTGGGCGTGGCGGCCGAGCGTTTTGGTGGTCAGACCAACGACACCATGGCGATCGAGAACTACATCAGCGTGCTGGAGACCGACGGCCCCAAGTTCGCCGCCGCGCTCGAAGCGCAAGTGCGCCACTACGACGTGGAGATCATGAACCTGCAGCGCGCCGACAAGATCATTCCCGCCGCGCAAGCGGGGGGCATGGTGCAGGTGCAGATGGCCAACGGTGCGGTGCTGCAGGCGCGCAGCGTGATCCTCTCGACCGGTGCGCGCTGGCGCAACGTGAACGTGCCCGGCGAAGCCGAGTACAAGAACAAGGGCGTGGCTTACTGCCCGCACTGCGACGGTCCGCTTTTCAAGGGCAAGAGCGTGGCGGTGATCGGTGGTGGCAACTCCGGCGTGGAAGCCGCGATCGACCTGGCGGGCATCGTGAAACACGTGACGCTGGTCGAGTTCGCCGACGCGCTCAAGGCCGACGCGGTGCTGGTGAGCAAGCTCAAGAGCCTGCCCAACGTGACCATCAACGTGAACGCGCAGACCACCGAAATCACGGGTGCCGGCGGCAAGGTCAATGGCCTGTCGTTCAAGGACCGCGTGAGTGGCGACATCAAACATGTCGAGCTCGAAGGTGTGTTCGTGCAGATCGGCCTGGTGCCCAACACCGAGTGGCTCAAGGGCACGGTGGACCTCAGCCGCTACGGCGAGATCGAAGTTGATGCCAAGGGCCACACCAATGTGCCTGGCGTGTTTGCTGCGGGTGACTGCACGACGGTGCCGTACAAGCAGATCGTGATCGCCGCGGGCGAAGGCTCCAAGGCCGCGCTCAGCGCCTTCGACTACCTGATTCGCCAGCCGGTGGTGGTGTCTGAAACGGCGGAAGCGGTCGCGGCTTGAGTGCGGCGGCGGGCTCAGGCCCGCCGCACCTTCAAGGTGTAGTTGCCCATGCCACTGGCCTTGTTGTAGTGGCGCACCTGCACGTAGTAGCGACCGGGGATGAGGCTGGCGCGGATCAGCGCGTTGGTGCCCACACCGCTGTCGTCGTCCTCGGCGATCACGGCGGTGGGGCTGTCGGGCCCGAAGAGTTTCATCACGACATCGGTCGGACCCCGCGTGTCCACGATGTGGTTGCCACCGGTCTTCACGTTGAACTGAAACAGGTCTTCCTCGCCCGTCTTGCCGATGGCGGCTGAGGTGCGGCGCTTGGCGCCGATCGTCAGCTCCTGGGCATCGAGCAGCGTGGGTGCGGACTTGGGGTAGGCCTTGGCGCCACCGATGAAGGCCTTGTCCTGCGCGGAAAGCACGGGGTTGGCCCGTGTTCCCACGCCGCTCTGCACCCAGCTGCCGGGAAAGAAGTACAGCATCACCGAGTCGGGGTCGAAGGTGGTGCCGTTGATCTGGTCGGCGCGGTACTTGTTCAGCACGTTGTGGCGGATGGTGGCTTCGCTCCAGTTGTTGGGCGGTCCCGAGAGGTCGCGGATCACGGCGGCTTCGTTCCATTCGATGCCGCCATCCGGGTTCTGGTGTTCGTGCATGAGTCCGATGGCGTGGCCGAACTCGTGCGCCACGGTGCCACCGTCCATGAAGCCCAGGTTCATGGTGGGTTGGTCCAGCGGGATGCTGCGGTTGTCGGTGCCCACATAGGACCACGCGCCTTTGGCCGGGTCGAAGCTGACGCGGATCTCGGCATCCAACGCGTTGTTGAACTCGAATTTCAGGTTGGCGTGCGCCGTCCACCACTGCGCCTGCTCGCGCACCTTGGCCTGCTGCGCTGCTGTGCCGCCGATGAAACGCACCCGCAGCGTGCTGCCGTTCATCCACAGTTTGCCCAGCGGAACGATGGCACGCGTGCGGCCGCGGCTGCGCACCGTGGGCTGGAACTGCATGAGCTCGGCGGGCAGCAGGCGCTGGGTACAGACATGGACCAGTTTGGTCATGGTGGCTCCTTGGGGGTTTCAGGGATTTCGCACCAGCCGCAGCGGGGTGTCAGCCTGCTCGCCGTTGCTCCAGAGCTGGCCGGTGAGTTCGCGCCCGTCGGCGCTGGCGGTGAGCACCACGCTGCCGGTGTCCAGTGGTCCACGGCCGTCGCCAGTGACGGCCTGGACAGGAATCTCGATGCGCGGCACGCCCATCACGTTGGTGAGCACGCCCTGGCCGACGTAGCGCACGTCGCTGAAGACCAGGCCCATGTCCCGAACGCTCTGTGCGTAGGCTTGCCATCGCGGGTACCAGGCGATGGGAAAGGCATCCGTCTGCAACTGGATCGCGCCATTGATCACGGTGAACTGCACGCGCAGGCGCCGGTTGTCTTCGTCGATCGACCACCACATGCCCGAGACATCGCGGGTGTTCTGGCCGGGCACAGGTGCAGGCGTTGGCGATACGAGCGGTGCCGGTGCCGGCACGGCGTCTTCGTCCTCGGGCAGCAGCAGCCCGATCACCACCAGCCCCACGAAGATGCCGCCGATCCACGTGAAGCCGCGCTGCATGCGTTGCATCCAGCCTCGTTTCGCCTGCACGTCCGGCTCTGAGCGCGGCACCAGCGGGCTGATACCGTGGCTGGCGAGGTCGGTCACGATCTTGTTCAGGTCGCCCGCCCAGTCTTCGGTGCGCAGCTTGAGTGCGTGCGATTCTTTCAGGAACCGCAGGGGCGCCGGGATGTCGCCGGTGGCCGGCATCAAGACGCCCTCGGTCAACAGCGGGATGATGGTCGCCCCGTGGGACTGCGCGGTGAGCACTTCACCCCGGATGGGGTCGTCGTCCCGGTCGATGCGCCGGCCGCCTTCGGGGTGGGCCATGCCCAGCAGATCGGGTGTGACCAGCAGCAGCACCACCGGCTGCGTGCCCAGCGCCGCCATGATGGCGCTGCGCCACGAATGCCCGCCCCGCAGGTCCTGCTTGTCGAAGAACACCTGGTCTTCGCCATAGAGGCGGCTGAGGTCGGCGCACAGCCGGTCGGCGTCCTTCTTGCCGTCGGACGACCGGTAGCTGATGAAGATGCGGTTCATTCGGCGGCGTACCGGTTCAGGACGTCGAGCAACTCATCCGCGGCCTGCTGGTCGGCGCGCGTGACGCCATCGAGGTGCTCCAGCACGAAGCCGAGCTGGTCGGCCACCGAGGCCCACATCCAGGCGGTGCCAGCGCGCTGGTGCATGTCGTCGAGGCTGCTCAGGATGCTGGGCAACTGCGCCAACAGCGAATGGTTGGCCAGGGCTTCGTACACGCTGAGCTCGGGCAGCCCCACCACGCTCCAGAAGTCGGGGTCTTCGCGTTGCTGGCGCTCCAGGCTCTGGCGCACCCGCTGCAGGCGCTCCGTGCCGAAGCCTGGCCACTGATGATCGCGTCCGCGCGCGAGCAGCTCGGCGGCCACCAGATTCAGCGCGGGGTAGAACAGGTCGGCCTGACCGCTTTTCAAGGCCAGGGCCTCAGCCCGGCGGTAGTGCTCGGCCATGCGGTCCACCGCCCGGGCCTTTGCGGCGGCCCCGGAGGTGCCCGCCATGCCTTCGAGCCGGGCCATGCGTTTCCAGGTCGAACCCAGCAGACTTTCACGCTCGACCGTGGGCGACAGCGCCACCAGAGCGTCCAGGATCGCGATGGCCTGCGCGATCTCCACGCGCCCTTGCTCCAGCAAGGCCTTCAGGGCCGCGGGCCTGGACCCCTGGCGCCGCGCGGCCTCCAGCCGCGCCCAGGCCTGGCGCGCGCCCAGGTTGGCCAGCTGTTCGTTGGCCTTCACCGAAGCACTGCCGTCGTTGGCCGCCACTGCGCGGCGGTACCAGTGCAGTGCCCGGTCGATGTCGCGCGCCGCGGCCCAGGCAACCCCATAGGCTTCGGCCACCGCGCCCATGCCGCCCCATTCGCTGTCGAAACGGGATTCGAGATAGCGGATCTTTTCGCGCTGCGACTCGGGTGCTGCCCCCTGGGTGGTGCTCTGCACCGCCAGCGTTTCCAGGGCCAGGGCCAGTGCCACCGGTGAGGCGATGCCCGCGTAAAGCTTGGACAGCGGGGGCGGCGTGCGGCGCGTGTCGGCTTCGTTGCGCTGCCAGACCCAGTCGGGGTCGCCGTAACACTGGTAGGCGGCCCAGGTGTTGCCCAGCGGGCTCAGGGTGTAAGCGGCCACGCGGGCGGCCTGCACCGCGTCCATGAAGCGTCTTCCCGACAGCAGCGCGCGGTAGAACTCGGTGGCAAACACGTTGGCGGCGTCGTCTTCCACCGCCCAGCCCGCGGCCACCACGCAGCGCACACCGATGCGGATCAGTTGCTTGGCCACGCCGGCGGCAAATTGCGCGCGGTCGTAGCCACCTTTGAGGAGCTTGTCGGGGTCGGCGGCGAGGTGGCAGCAGTTGAGGAACACCAGTTCGGGCACGACCCGCATGGCTTGCACCTCGCGCGGGCCGAGAAAGGTGTTGTCGCTGAGCACCACGCCGCGCAGCAGCGGGGGCTTGCCCAGGCGCAGGAGTTCAGGTTCACCGTGGCCGGCGATGTGCACGATGCGGTAGCGCCGCGCCAACAGCGCGGTGGTCACGGCGGCTGCATCGGGCCCCAGGCCGTCGTCGGGCGCGATCAGCGAATGCACCCGGGACGCGTCCAGCCCGAGCTGCCCGCTCAGCGCCTCCACCACCGCCAGGGCTTCGGCGCGCGCGGCCGGCAGCGGCGGGTACAGCAGCGGGTCGCACAGGGGCTCCCCGATCACCAGGACGGAGTCCTCCAGCCGTGCGTCACTCACCTGGGTGCGGAATGCAGCGGTGCGCAGGCGGCGCAGCAGTTTGTTGCGGATGGCCCAGGGCGCCTCGGGTCCACCGCGGCCATCGTCGGGTGCGTCCAGCAACTCCCACGGAATGCCGGCAGTCCCGTCGTCAAGCTCCAGCAGCAGCTCGGTCGTGCCGCCCAGGCTGGACTCCATCTCCACCGGCACCAGCAACTGAAACAGCGTGCGACCGATGTTGCGGTCGCGGTTGGCGTCGTTGGAGGCGCGTCGCACCAGTTCGCCCACCAGCCGCGCCTGTGTGGCCTGCGCCCGCACCTCGGCGCGCGCGCGCTGCGTGTCCAGCGTGTAGACGATGCTGGGTTCGCCCGTCTCGTCGGTCACGGTCACCGCGCTGATGAAGTCGTACGCGGTGCCGCGGTAGCCGTTGTCCAGCGTCTTGCGCAGGGCGCCCACGCCCGAGATGATGGTGGGCGTGATCATGAAGTGGTCGGGGGCTGCGGCGGCCAGCAGCGTCAAGGCGCTCCAGGCTTCGGTGGCCCGGTCGAGATAGAGCTCCACCAGGTGCAGGTGGCTGACCAGCGGCCAGCCACCTGCGCTGAGCTTTTCATTGGCCTCGCGCACACCCTGCGCCACCGCCTGCGACGAGGTGCTCACGGTGATGCCGCTGCCGCCGCTGCCCATCAGCGTGGCGGCCAGTTCGAAGTGGGTGGCACCGCCCGTCTCGGCCACCCGTTGGGCCCATGCCAGCGTGGCCTGGCGAACGGTGTGGGTCAGCATGGCGCTCTTGAGCTTGCCTTCGGTGCCCAGGCCTGCCACCACCACGTGGGGCGGGCGGGGCAACGACAACGGGCTGTCCGGGTCTTGCCGGTTGTTGACGAAGATCTGGTGCGTGCCCGGTGCCTCCGGGTACAGACCTGCTGTCAGCGACGCCGACATGACGCCGCCGATGAAACGGTCCACCACCGCCTCGCTGCCACTGAGGGTGGACGCAAAGTAGTGGCCCACCAGCAAGGGCGTGCTGATGAACTTGAGGTTGGCGTTGTGCACGCTGATGCGCAGTGCGCTGCGCGGCGCTTCGGTTCGGATGGGCGCCTCGGTGGCCGGCGCCAGCACCTCGCCCAGTCCCGTGGGCGGCTGCACGACAGGGCTGCGCTGGCGTGACGGGCGGCTGCGCACGAGCGCAGACGCAGCGCCGCCGCTGCGTGTGAGGGATTCGGTGCCCACCACCGGCAGGCGTTGTGTGTCGCCGTGTTGCAGCAGATCCAAGTATGCGGCAAAGGCCGATGAAACGTCGGGCAAGTCGCCGTGCGTGCCATCCACCCGCCAGGCGCGTACCCCGGGCAGCAAGGCGCTCTCCAGCGTCACGCGGCCGTCCCCACCCTCCGGCTGGTCCAGGTAGACCAGGCCTTCGCGCGCATCGATCTCGAAACTCGCGGGTGTGAAGCGCGCGTGACCCACCACCATCAGCAGCCGGTCGCGAAAGCCGGGCAGTGCGGCATCGCGCTGCTGGTCGAGCCGGCGGCGCAAGGCCACGGCGCGGTCCAGCACCTCTTGCGACGGCACGCCCCAGCGGTAGATGGCGCGCTGGCTCTCCACGCTGTGCCAGAAGTTGGCTTCTTCCAGCGTCTTCATGTCCTGCTCGGCCAGCGCCTGCCAGCGCTCGCTTTGCGCCAGGCCCAGCGCGGGGTCGAGCAGACCGGCCTGCAACTGCAGCAGGCCAGGCATGGCCGCCATGAGGCGGCGCGCCTTGTGGTCCTGGAACGGCATGCCGAAGGCCGACAGCGCGTTGCCCATGGTGTCGTCGCCCGAGAGCACCTGCATCGGCGCGAACGAGCCGCCATTGGGTGTCCCCAGCATCAGCAAGCGCGAGCCCGCCCGCTCCAGCCATCGCTGCCACACGTCGGGACGCTCCAGCTGCACGGTGCGCGCGACCAGGCCTCCCATGGAATGCGTCAGCAGGCACACCGGCTGGCCACTGGTGGCGCGCGCGGCCAGGGCCTGGTCCATCGCGTCGGCCAGACGGACGGCTTCTTCCTCGATGGGACGGCGCCAGTCGAACGAGAACTCGATGACCTCGTGGGTCGCTGACAGAAAGGTGGCCAGGTCGTCGTACACGCTGCCGATGGCGCCGTCGGGCAGCACGCGCCCACCCGCATCGGGGTAGGCCAGACGCCCCAGGCCGCCGAGGATGCGCGCACTCAACCAGACGCGCTTGCCATCCACCGCGAGGTGGCTGCCCAGGATGCCCGGCAGCATGATCACGGCGGGCCGCTCGGAGGCCGGCGGCGCGCCAGCCGTGCGAGGCATGCCTCGCAGGCCGTCGCTGGAACTGCCGGCCCATGACATCGGGCCGATCGGCCGGAAGCCCGCAGGGGCGTCCTGCACGAGCGCGTTGCAGATGGCTTCGGCCGAGCGGGCTTCGCTGAAGTAGCTGAAGTGGGTGACCTTGCCACCGCGCTCCAGCACGAAGGTGGCCGCCGCGTGCCCGCCGGTGGGCGCGCGCGGTGTGCCCCCGTACATCGATCGCGTCTGTACCACCAGGTCGTTGTCGGTCCAGTAGAACGCGTCGGCCAGCAGGGTCTTGACCCATGAGGTGATGGAGTCGCCCTGGATGTCGCCGGCCACCACACGCAGTTGTCCGGGCAGCGGGCCGGCGTCCGCCTCTTCACTGGCGTGCAGCCACTGCACCAGCGGGCTCTCCGGCAGCATGCATTCGAGGCCAGGCATCAGGGTCGGGTCGGTGCGCTGGCTGGCCACTTCGCCAATGAAGTCGATCAGTGTGGGTGCCACCGGAATCGCCGCCAGCTCCAACGACCACTTGAGCACCGACACATAGGCATCGAGCCGTTTGGACGCCAGCAGCGTGCCGCGCGCCGGGCAGGCCACGCGCACCACGCGCTCGACCCGGATGTCGCGCCCCTTGAGCTCGGCGGCCAGGTCGCGCAGGGCTTGCAACTGGTTGCGGTGGTCCGGCGCCTTGAACGGCGCGAGCGATTTTTCGTCGAGCTCGGGCCGCGCGCACACACGGGCCAGCACCTCGGCCACCAGGCCGCCGCGCGAGTGGGTGAGCAGGTGCAGGCGCGCGCCTTTGGGCAGCGAGCGGGCGAGCAGCAGCGCGTTGTCGATCGGGCTGGCCATCAGCGTGGGATGGTCGAAGCCATAGACCCGGTTGCCATAGCGCGCAAACAGTTCACGCACTTTGTTCGGGTGGTGTTGCCACAGCTTGCCGAAGGTGCCGTGGGTTTCCGAGAAGGTGCCGTGCAGCAGCACCAGCAGCGGCGAATCGGCGGGCGTGGGGGAGGGCAGTCTGGAGATGCGCTGGCCGTTGCCCTTGAGCGCGGAGGCCAGGCTCTCCGCCGACAGCGGGTACAGGCCGGCATCGACCTGGCTGTCGACCCGCGCCCCGATCTTGGCGGCCGTGATGCGCGAAGCCGGCTCCAGCAGCAAGCCGGTGACCACCTCGATGGCGGAGAGCAGCACATCGCCCAGACGCCCCCGCGAGGTGCCGCGCGAGGCGCCCGCCTGCTCCAGGCCTTGCCAGCCGAGTTGCGCCGGGACGTTGATCTCGGTGCCCGCGGCGCTGCCGCCGGAGCGGCTGCGGGGTTGTGCTTCGATGCCGCTGCGCGTGAGGCCGGATTGCGCGAGCATCAGGTCGCGCGCGGTCTCGGGGTGCAGCATGAGCGAGGGGCCGTTGGTGATGTGCAGCACCACCGCGTCGAGCCCGGGGCGGGCAGTGAGGCGCACCACGTCGCTGCTGCCACGGGTGGCGCCCACCTGCACGCGCTGCGTGGTCTGCCCGCGCCCACCGAAAGATGCCGGGGCACCGGGCCCCCTGCCGCGTGTGGCGGCCGGGGCTGTTTGCGGCTGCCCACGAACGATGAAGGTGATGGGGTCGGACGCGGTGGTCATGGAGGCACTTTCTTCAGCGGGTGCGCGCGCCTGATCTCGGCGCCGGGCGCGGGAGGGTGGTGCTGGCCTTCTTCGCTGGCGCTGCCCGCTTTTTGGCCGGAACGCTTGCCGTGGCTCTCGCCCGGGTCGCCACCGGCACCGCGCGCTGCGAGCGCGACAGCACGCCGGCCCCAGAGCGCGGGGCGGCCTGGCGCGCCACGAAGTCGTTGCACACCCAGCCCTCGAGGTCGGTGGCGCCCACCACGGCCACGCGGCTCCAGCGGTCCTGGGGTTCGAGCAGCACCAGCTCGGTCCCGCGCTTGAGCGCGGGGGCAACCTTGGGGAAATCGGCGCTCGGTCCGCCGCGGATGTTCAGGCTGGCCGACGTGACCACCAGCCTCACCGCCACATCACCACCGCGGCCCAGCGCACGGCTGCGCACCGCCGCCAGCGGAAAGGCCGGGCCGGGGTCCACCTTGCGTCCGCGCGCAATGTCCTCGTGGCCCAGCACGTCCTTCAAACCGTAATGCGCCACCAGCACTTCGCACAGTTGCAGCGCGCGCTCGATCTGCACTTCGGTGAAGTGGTGCCACGGCCGCACGCCACCGCCGTGCCGGTGTTCGGCCACCACCACTTCGTTGTCGGGGTAGGCTTTGCCGAACCACGAGACGCAGCGCTCGCCCTCGCGGTGCAACAGGCCGGCGTTGTCCATCTCGACACCGATGGCGTGGTGGTTCAGGCCATCGATGCCGTTCCACTGGCTCACGCCGGCGTGCCAGGTGACCGCGTTGAAGGGAGCCAGCTGCACGATGCGCCCGTCACGCCCCAGCACGATGTGCGCCGAGGCATTGCCCTGTGCCTTCTTCGTGCACAGAGACTCCACCGAGCTCTCCAGCGTGCGCCCGGCGGTGTAGTGCAACACCACGAACTGCGGACGCATCGCGCCACCCACGTTGGGTGTGGGCCGGAAGCTCACATCGGGGCCGGTGAGGCGGTGGTTCTGAATGCCGAGCATGAAACCCTCCCTTGGGTTGCCGAAGGCGAACAAGGCGCCGTTCACGGGCGCGGTGCGCTCATCCGCTGAACGGTGTCTCTCTCAGGAATGCCGCCGCCGGCCCCAGCGTGAACAGGTTGGGTGACTGGCTGGGCGGCAGGCCCGCGCGGATGAGCGCGTGGAAGCGGGCGTAGCTGCCGGTGAACGCGCCGTTGTTCCACACGCGCAGCAGTTGTTCGGTGAAGGCGCCGTTGTGGTCGCCGTCCATGGAAAACTGGTTGTCCTGGCAGCCCGAGATGAGGATGACCGAGGGCTTGAACTCCTTGACGATGGCCGTGAGCCGGTTGCTCACCGTCACGTTGGCCAGCGCGGTGTCGGGGTCGCCCACCCGTCCGCCCGCGGCCTTGGCCACCTCGGTTTGCAGCTTGTCGTAGAAGGCCTTGTGCGCCGCGTAGACGCGCATGCCCACGGCCGGCGGCATGATGCGCGGGCGCTGCGCGGGAGTGCCAGGGGGCGGCCGCCCGGCGCGCACCACGGTGCCGCTGTGGCAGCTGTCCGACACCACGAAGAGGCGCACCCCCGCCTTGAACTTGCTGAGCTCGAAGTAAAGCTCGTCGTCGATGAGCTGGCCGTCATACAGGCACCAGGTTTCGTCCTGCTTGTCGTCTTCCTCTCCGCTCACGTCGGGCACCTGGCCGCCGTGGCCGGAAAAACTCATGAAGAAGAAGTCACCACCTTGCGCAAGGCCGCCAGCAGGTGGGCCCGGGTGGCCTTTTTGGTGATCAGCAGTGTGCTTTTCATGCCCTGGGCCTGCGCGATGGCCGCCATGTCGTGCGCATCGAATTCACAGGCGGCCAGTGGTCCGGTCCAGCCCTCGTAGTCGGCCGCGCTGACTTCGTTGAGGCCGACGTGCAGCGACATGGCCTGGGGCTTCTTCGCTGTTGGGACAGACGCATTCTTGCTGGCCATTTGAGCTCCCCCGGTGGCTGTTTCAAATTGTTCGGACTGTGCAATCTGTCACAAATTCTGGGCGTTTTGTCTTTATGAAGCAAATCGCAAGTTGTAAGCGAATGTCCAGGTTGGGAGCTTTCGGGCTACTTGGTGCGTCCGCCACGGGCCGTGTTTCAAGACATGCAAGCGAATGTCGTGCAACCCGGTGTGCCGAAACGAACGTGAAAAAAAAGGCTGCCAGCATGATGCAGGCAGCCTGTGGATGGGAGCGGGAATCAGTGACCTGACGCGCCCGATGCGCCGATGCCGGTTTCCGAACGAACCTGCTGCGCGAGGAAGCCCGCCCGATCGACCTTGGCCCGCTGGCTGGTGTCCAGGATGGAGAAAAGCCAGATGCCCACGAAGCCGATGGTCATGGAGAAGAGGGCGGGCGAGGTGTACGGGAACAGCGCCGATCCCTTCGGATTGCCCAGGGTCACTTCCCACACCGAGGGCGAGACGATGGTCAGCACCACGGAGGAGATGAGGCCCAGGAAACCACCGATCACCGCGCCCTTGGTCGTGCAGTCTTTCCACAGCACGCTCATGAACAGCACGGGGAAGTTGGCCGACGCTGCGATCGCAAATGCCAGCGACACCATGAAGGCGATGTTCTGTTTCTCGAAGGCAATGCCCAGCACCACGGCCACCACGCCCAGCGCGATGGTGGTGATCCTGGACACGCGCAACTCGGAGGCGCTGTCTGCCTTGCCCTTCTTGATCACGGTGGCGTAGAGGTCGTGCGAAACGGCCGAGGCGCCCGAGAGCGTGAGGCCGGCCACCACCGCGAGGATGGTCGCAAAGGCCACCGCCGAGATGAAGCCCAGGAACACGTTGCCGCCCACCGCGTTGGACAGGTGCACCGCCGCCATGTTGTTGCCGCCCAGCAGCGCGCCCTTGGCGTCGAGGAACTGCGGGTTGGTCAGAACGAAGGTGATGGCGCCGAAGCCGATGATGAAGGTCAGCAGGTAGAAGTAGCCGATCCATCCGGTGGCCCACATCACCGACTTGCGCGCTTCCTTGGCGCTGGGCACGGTGAAGAAGCGCATGAGGATGTGCGGGAGGCCGGCGGTGCCGAACATCAGCGCCATGCCGAAGCTGATGGCCGAGATCGGGTCTTTGACGAAGTTGCCCGGTCCCATGATGGATTGCCCCAGCGAGGCCGCCACCTCCGCGGTCTTGCCGTCCTTCAAGGCCAGGTCGGTCTTGATCTTCACTGCGCCGGCAAACATGGCCTCGGGGCTGAAGCCGAAGTGCCACAGCACCGAGAGCGCCATGAACGAGGCGCCTCCCAGCAGCAGGCAGGCCTTGATGATCTGCACCCAGGTGGTGGCGGTCATCCCGCCGAACAGCACGTAGACCATCATGAGCGCACCCACGATCACCACGGCGATCCAGTACTCCAGACCGAACAGCAGCTTGATCAACTGACCCGCACCCACCATCTGGGCGATCAGGTAGAAGGCCACCACCACCAGCGTGCCCGAGGCCGCGAAGATGCGGATGGGTGTCTGCTGGAAGCGGAACGCGGCCACGTCGGCAAAGGTGAACTTGCCCAGGTTGCGCAAGCGCTCGGCCATGAGGAAAGTGATGACAGGCCAGCCGACCAGAAAGCCGATGGAATAGATCAGGCCGTCAAAGCCGCTGGCCATCACAGCGGCGGAAATGCCGAGGAAGGACGCCGCCGACATGTAGTCGCCCGCGATCGCCAGACCGTTTTGAAAGCCCGTGATGCCGCCGCCAGCGGTGTAGAAGTCCGAGGCCGATTTGGTTTTGGCCGCCGCCCATTTGGTGATGAACAGCGTGAACAGAACGAAGGTGCCAAACATGCCGATGGCGGTCCAGTTGGTGGCCTGCTTTTCTGCTTGACCAAGATCGGCGCCAGCAGCCCACACGGCCGCCGACACGCCGAACAGGGCCAGCAGAGTGAGGACGCGGCGCAAGTTGGAAGACAGGTGCTTCATTTCGTCACCGCCTTCGCGACTGCGTTGGAGAGGTCGTCGAACTCGGTGTTGGCGCGCCGCACATAGATCGCCGTGATGACGATGGTGAAGACGATGACGCCGAAGCCGAGCGGTATGCCGATCGTCATCACGCCGTCACCCATTCGCTGCGAGAGGAACTCCTTGTTGAAGGCCACCAGCAGGATGAAGCCGTAGTACACGACCATCATCGCCAGTGTGAGCCACCAGCCGAAACTGGATCGTTTGGCCTTGAGTTCCTGGTATTTCGGATGGCTCAGGATGCGTTGGACCATGTCATCTTGCATGGGGTCTCCTCGGGTGTTGAAGTGAAGACCCAGCGTAGGTCCGGACTCTTACCAAGCACTGACCCCAGCATGACGCCACGCTGACAAGGCGTCTGTCCGCTGACCCACACACGCCGTGCGCGTGCTCTCAATTTGCAAGCTACGCGTCAGCTTCGACGCTGATTGCTAGGGGCATACCCTTGGTTTGACTCCTTCGAGGCGGCGCCGCAATTTAGTTGTAAGAAAACGCTAACAAAGTGCCCTGCGTGATGCCACGAACCCGGTGTTTGTGGAGTGCACTCAACGGCGGCAGACGCCGCCCATCAGCAAGCAACCTCAGAGGAAATGACTCATGAATAGCGACAGCAACGCAAAGGCCTATTGGTCTGCCACGCTGGGCCTGCTGACCAAGGTATTGGTCGTGTGGTTCCTGGTTTCCTACGGCGCGGGCATCTTGTTCGCGCCCCTGCTCAACAACATCTCGCTCGGCGGCTATCCGCTGGGCTTCTGGTTCGCGCAGCAGGGTTCCATCTACGTGTTCATTGCATTGATCTTCTATTACGCCCACAAGATGGGCCAGATCGATCGCAAGTTCGGCATGCAGGAAGACTGAGAAACACGAGAACACCATGGCACTTCAAACCACCATCTATCTGTTCGTCGGGCTCAGCTTCGCGCTGTACCTCGGCATCGCCTACTGGGCACGCGCGGGCAGCACGTCCGAGTTTTATGTCGCCGGCGGCGGGGTGCACCCCATCACCAACGGCATGGCCACGGCCGCCGACTGGATGTCGGCCGCGTCCTTCATCTCCATGGCCGGCCTCATCTCCAACATGGGCTACGGCGGCGCCGTGTTCCTGATGGGCTGGACCGGCGGCTTCGTGCTGCTGGCCATGCTGCTGGCGCCTTACCTGCGCAAGTTCGGCAAGTTCACCGTGCCCGAGTTCATCGGTGACAGGTTCTATTCGAAGGCCGCGCGCAACGTGGCCGTGCTGTGCCTGCTGATCATTTCGCTGACCTACATCATTGGCCAGATGACGGGCGTGGGCGTGACCTTCGCGCGTTTCCTGGGCGTCTCCAGCGACCAGGGCATCTACATCGGCATGGCCATCGTTTTCATGTACGCCGTGTTCGGCGGCATGAAGGGCATCACCTACACGCAGGTGGCTCAGTACATCGTGCTGATCGCGGCCTACCTGGTGCCGGCCTTTTTCATCTCGCTCAACCTGACCGGCAACTTCCTGCCGCAGCTGGGCCTGGGCTCCGACATGTCGGGCACCGACGTGTCGCTGCTCACCAAGCTCGACCAGGTGGTGACCGACCTGGGCTTTGGCCAGTACACGACCACCAGCGCAGGCTCCACGCTGAACATGTTCTTCTACACCGTGTCGCTGATGATTGGTACCGCGGGCCTGCCCCACGTGATCGTTCGCTTCTTCACCGTGCCCAAGGTTGCGGATGCACGCTCCACCGCCGGCTGGGCGCTGATCTTCATCGCGTTGCTCTACACCACGGCACCCGCCGTGGGCGCCATGGCCAAGCTGAACCTGCACGGCACGGTCAACTCCGCTGTCGGCCTGGTCAACAGCGCTGAAGGCGGCATTGGCGTGAACGCCGACGCAGTGAAGGCCAATGGCGACCTGTACGCCACCGAGTCCAGCCTGCAGTACGAGCAGCGTCCAGACTGGATGAAGCGTTGGGAAAAAACCGGCCTGCTGAAGTGGGAAGACAAGAACGCCGACGGCCGCATCCAGTACTACAACGACGCCACCAAGAACGAAGTCGCCAAAGGCAAGGCCGAAGCGGCCGGCTGGAAGGGCAACGAACTGACCGTGAACGCCGACATCATCGTGCTGGCCAACCCGGAAATCGCGCTGCTGCCCAACTGGGTGATCGCACTGGTGGCCGCCGGTGGTCTTGCCGCTGCGCTGTCCACCGCCGCCGGTCTGCTGCTGGCCATCTCGTCGGCGGTCTCGCACGACCTGATCAAGGGCGCCATCAAGCCCGACATCAGCGAAAAGGGTGAACTCATGGCTGGCAAGATCGCCATGGGCGTGGCCATCTTTGTGGCGGGCTGGCTGGGCTTGAACCCACCGGGCTTCGCCGCCGGTACCGTGGCCTTGGCCTTCGGCATTGCAGCGTCCACCATCTTCCCCGCCTTGATGATGGGCATCTTCAGCCGCACCGTGACCGACAAGGGCGCCATCGCCGGCATGCTGGCTGGCCTGGGCGTGGTGCTCTTCTATGTGTTTGCACACAAGGGCATCTTCTTCATCAAGGGCACCGACTTCGTGGACATGGTGGGCGGTGTGAATGGCTTCTTCACCATCACGCCCGAAGCCTTCGGCACCGTGGGCGCCATCGTGAACTTCGCTGTGGCCTATGCCGTGAGCAAGGTGTCGGCACCTGTGCCCAAGCACATCGTGGCGTTGGTGGAATCGGTGCGCGTGCCCAAGGGCGCGGGCGCGGCCACGGCCCATTGATGGCTTGAATTCACACCGACCGGGCCCGTGCCCGGTCTGCCTGTGACCCGGACCCCGTCGGTGCGCTGACGGGGTTTCGTTTTTTTAGAGAGCCACTGGACGACAATCCAGCGTCAGGATGCCCACCCCATGAACCTCCCCAGCGTCTTCATCTTCAACTGGATCTTCCTCATCGCCCTGTTTCCGGTGGCGTTCTTCTGGCTGCGCCGCGCGTGGCGCATCCTCGTCAAACGCGACTTCTCCGAAGTGGCGTTGAAAAAGGGTGTGGCCCCACCCAACGCCGAACACTACGCGCCTTACGAGATGGCGATCAACCTGGTGGGCGGCGTGATCCTGGTGGGCGTGCTGGTGGCCGTGCTGGGCTTCCAGGCGCTCGCCTCGGAAGACTGGATCGCCGTGGCCGGTGTCACGCTGTGGATGAAGCTGCTGGCATCGTTCGCACTGAGCCGCCAGGCGCACGGCCAGGGGCTGGGGCGCAAGAAGGGCTGACCGAAGAGACGGCTCGGCGCCGGGCCGCCCCAAGCCGAGTCARCCCCCTCGGGGGGCAGCGACCCGCGCAGCGGCGRAGCGTGGGGGCTCAGTACTCCAGTCTTTCCGGGCGGATTTCCTGGAGGATGGTGGTGGCGATCTCTTCGATCGACTTGGTCGTTGTCGACAACCATCGGATGCCCTCGCGCCGCATCATGCCCTCGGCCTCGCTCACCTCCATGCGGCAGTTGTCCAGGCTCGCGTAGCGCGAGTTCGGGCGTCGCTCGTTGCGGATCTCGCTCAGGCGCTCGGGTGCAATCGTCAGGCCAAAGATTTTCTTGCGATGCGCCACCAGCGCGGGCGGCAGCTTGCGGCGCTCGAAGTCCTCGGGGATCAGCGGGTAGTTGGAGGCCTTCAAGCCGTATTGCATGGCGAGGTACAGCGACGTCGGCGTCTTGCCGCTGCGGCTCACCCCCACCAGGATCACGTCGGAGCCCTGCAGGTCCTTGTGGCTCTGGCCGTCGTCGTGCGCCAGCGAGAAGTTGATCGCCTCGATGCGGTCGTTGTAGGCCTTGCTCTTGGATGCGTCCGAGAAACGCCCGACGCGGTGGTTCGACTTGACACCCAACTCGTGCTCCATGGGTTCCACGAAGGTGCCGAACATGTCGAGCATCATGCCGTGGCAGTGCCCTTGAAAGACCGCGAGAACCTCCATGTTGACCACGGTGGTGAAGACCAGCGGGCGCTTGCCTTCGATCACGGCCGTGTGGTTGATCTGGCGCACCGCCTGGTGGGCCTTGTCCACGCTGTCCAGAAACGGCAGGCGCACGCGCCGCACCTCGATCTCGAACTGGGCCAGCAGGGCGTTGCCGAAAGTCTCGGCGGTGATGCCGGTGCCGTCGGAGATGAAGAAGACCGTTCGGTTGGGCATGGGGGCGCGTCCTTACAATACCGGTTGTTGTGTCGGGGTCATTATCGGTGGCCCTGCCGTCTCATTTGCCTCCCTGCCCGGTGCCAGACCCACAACAGAACAACAGGTCGCCAGCCCCTGCATGGACACCCCGGTTTTTTCAACCTTAGGAGTTTTCCCATGTCCAACCTGTTTGGAGCGACCGATCTGGTCGTGCCTTTCGAGCATTTGCGGATGAGCGACGTCGAGTCGGTCGGCGGCAAGAACGCCAGCCTCGGCGAGATGATTTCCCAACTGCCCACCGGCGTGAAAGTGCCCACGGGCTTCGCCACCACGGCACACGCGTTTCGTGAGTTCCTGAAATACGACGGCCTGACCGAGCGCATCAACGCGCGCCTGGACGCGCTGGACACCGAAGACGTGCGTGCGCTGGCATTGGCGGGTGCCGAAATCCGCGCCATGGTGGAAAACCAGCCGTTTCCGGCCGATCTGGAAAAGGCCATCCGCGAAGCCTTCGTCACGCTCACCCACGGCAACGACACGGCTTCGTTTGCCGTGCGCTCCTCGGCCACCGCCGAAGACCTGCCCGACGCGTCCTTTGCCGGTCAGCAGGAGACCTTCCTCAACGTGATCGGCATCGAAGAGGTGCTGCACAAGATGAAGGAAGTCTTTGCCTCGCTCTACAACGACCGCGCCATCAGCTACCGCGTGCACAAGGGCTTTGCCCACGCCGATGTGGCCCTGAGTGCCGGCGTGCAGCGCATGGTGCGCTCCGACCTGGGAGCGGCCGGCGTGATGTTCACCATCGATACCGAGAGCGGCTTTGAGGACGTGGTCTTCATCACCAGCAGCTACGGCCTGGGCGAGACCGTGGTGCAGGGCGCCGTGAACCCCGACGAGTTCTATGTGCACAAGCCCATGCTCAAGGCCGGCAAGCGCGCGCTGATCCGCCGCAACCTGGGCAGCAAGCTGATCCAGATGGGTTTCACCACCGATGCCGAGAAGTCGGGTGATGGCGCACACAAGGGCAAGCTGGTGAAGACCACCGACGTGCCGGTGGAATTGCGCAACCGCTACAGCCTGACCGACGCCGATGTGGAACAACTCGCACGCTACGCCGTGGTGATCGAGCAGCACTACGGCCGCCCGATGGACATCGAGTGGGGCAAGGACGGCGTGGACGGCCAGCTCTACATCCTGCAGGCCCGCCCCGAGACGGTGAAGAGCCAGGGCGCCGGCAAGACCGAGGTGCGCTACAAGCTCAAGGGCAAGGGCGCGGTGCTGGCCAGCGGCCGCGCCATTGGCCAGAAGGTGGGCACGGGCCCGGTGCGCCTGGTGCACAACATCAGCGAGATGGACAAGGTGCAGCCCGGCGACGTGCTGGTGACCGACATGACCGACCCGAACTGGGAGCCGGTGATGAAGCGGGCCAGCGCCATCGTGACCAACCGTGGTGGACGCACCTGCCATGCCGCCATCATCGCGCGCGAGCTGGGCATTCCGGCGGTGGTGGGTTGTGGCGACGCGACCGAGCTGCTCAAGGAAGGCACGCTGGTCACGGTGAGCTGCGCCGAGGGCGATACCGGCAACATCTACGACGGCCTGCTGGAGACCGAGATCACCGAAGTGCAGCGTGGGGAGATGCCTCCGCTGGACGTGAAGATCATGATGAACGTGGGCAACCCGCAGCTGGCGTTTGACTTCTGCCAGATCCCCAACGGCGGCGTGGGCCTGGCGCGGCTGGAGTTCATCATCAACAACAACATCGGCGTGCATCCCAAGGCGATCCTGGACTATCCGCAGATCGACGCCGACCTGAAGAAGGCGGTGGAGTCGGTGGCCCGCGGCCACGCCTCGCCGCGCGCCTTCTACGTGGACAAGGTGGCCGAAGGGGTGGCCACCATCGCCGCGGCCTTCTGGCCCAAGCCGGTGATCGTGCGCCTGTCGGACTTCAAGAGCAACGAGTACCGCAAGCTGGTGGGTGGTTCGCGCTACGAACCCGATGAAGAGAACCCGATGCTGGGCTTCCGCGGTGCGGCGCGCTACATCAGCGAAGACTTCCGCGAAGCCTTTGCCATGGAGTGCGAAGCGCTCAAGCGTGTGCGCGAAGACATGGGTCTGGACAACGTGCAGGTGATGGTGCCGTTCGTGCGCACGCTGGGCCAGGCCAGGCGCGTGACCGAGCTCATGGCAGAGAAGGGCTTGAAGCGCGGCGAGAATGGCCTCAAGGTCATCATGATGTGCGAGATCCCGAGCAATGCGGTGCTGGCCAAGGACTTCCTGCAGTACTTCGACGGATTCTCGATCGGCTCCAACGACCTGACCCAGCTCACCCTGGGCCTGGACCGTGATTCGGGCCTGGAGCTGCTCGCGCACGACTTCGACGAGCGCGATCCGGCCGTCAAGGCGCTGTTGCAGATGGCCATCAGCGCCTGCCGGGCCGAGGGCAAATACGTGGGCATCTGCGGCCAGGGCCCCAGCGACCACCCCGACTTCGCGCAGTGGCTGCGCGACGAGGGCATCAGCTCGATCTCGCTGAATCCGGATTCGGTGGTGGACACCTGGCAACTCTTGTCGTCCAGCCAGAAGTAACAGAACCCGCGCTTGGGCGCTTGAACGAGAAAGCGGCAGTGGGCAACCCTGCCGCTTTTTTCGTGGCCATCCCGGTCAGTCCGAGGTCAGTGCATGGCGCACAATCGAATCGCCCACCAGCGGTCAACGGCCGCGGCGGACGATCGAGGAGACAAACATGTTCAAAGGCCTTGCCGCCCAGCGCTTGGTGGCCCTGTTCTTCGCCGCCGCGGCGTTGTTCAACTTTCCGCTGCTGGCGCTGTGGGACCACGATGCGCGCGTGTGGGGCCTGCCGTTGTTCCCGCTCGCGCTCTTCGTCATCTGGGCGGTGCTGATCGCAGCGCTTGCCTGGGTGGTGGAGCACCACAGCAACGTGCCGCAACACGACTGAACATGCTGTCGGCCCCGCTCGTCATCGGCGTTTCGTTTGCCTATCTGCTGCTGCTGTTTGCCGTGGCCTATTGGGGCGACCTGCGGGCTGCGCAGGGCCGTTCGGTGATCTCCAGCCCTTGGGTGTATGCACTCTCCATGGCGGTGTACTGCACCGCCTGGACCTATTTCGGCAGCGTGGGGCGCGCGGCCAACGCCGGTGTGTGGTTCCTGCCGATCTACCTGGGGCCCATGCTGGCCATGCTGCTGGCCTGGATGGTGGTGCGCAAGATGATCCGCATCGCCAAGACCTACCGCATCACCTCCATCGCCGACTTCATCGCGAGCCGTTACGGCAAGAGCCCGCTGCTGGCGGGCCTGGTCACGCTGATCACGGTGGTGGGCATCGTTCCCTACATCGCGCTGCAGCTCAAGGCGATTGCCAGCGGCTATGCGGTGCTCACCTCGCCGCTGGGCATGCCGGCAGTGCAGAGTGCGGACTGGTGGAGCGACAGCACGCTGTATGTGGCGATTGCGCTGGCCGGCTTCACCATCGTGTTTGGCGCGCGTCATCTGGACAGCACCGAGCGTCACGAGGGCATGGTGGCGGCGATTGCGTTCGAGTCGGTGGTCAAACTGATGGCGTTCATGGCCGTGGGCCTGTTCGTCTGCTTCGGTCTTTTTGCGAGCCCGGCAGCGCTGTTCGACCAGGCGCACGCCGTCGAGGAGCTGCGCAGCCTGATGCAGTTCGATCAGGGCCAGCCCTTTGCCTACGCGCAGTGGCTGGGCCTCACCTTGCTGGCCATGCTCTCGGTGATTTTTCTGCCGCGCCAGTTTCAGGTGATGGTGGTGGAGAACGTGGACGAAAACCACCTCAAGCGCGCGGTGTGGGCGTTTCCCCTGTACCTGCTGCTCATCAACCTGTTCGTGCTTCCGATCGCGCTCGGTGGCCTGCTGCATTTCGGCTCGGGGCGCATGGACCCGGAGACCTTCGTGCTGTCGCTACCGCTGTCACAGGGGCAGGGTGCGTTGGCGTTGTTGGCCTTTGTGGGTGGCCTTTCGGCGGCCACCGGCATGGTGATCGTGGAGGCCATCGCGGTGTCCACCATGGTGTGCAACGACCTGGTGATGCCGCTGTTGCTGCGCATGCGGCGCTTTGGCGCGCGCGCCAGCGGCGATCTCACTGCGGTGCTGCTGCGCATCCGCCGTCTGGCCATCCTGGGCATCCTGCTGCTGGGTTATCTGTACTTCCACCTCGCTGGTGATGCCTACGCGCTGGTGAGCATCGGCCTCATCAGCTTTGCGGCGGTGGCGCAGTTCGCGCCGGCCTTGCTGGGCGGCATGTACTGGAAAGGCGGCACGCAGCATGGGGCGCTGGCCGGTCTGCTGCTGGGCTTTGCCTTCTGGGCTTACACGCTGATGCTGCCGTCGCTGGTGAAGTCGGGCTGGCTCACCGCCGGCTTCATGGAGCAGGGGCCTTTTGGCCTGCGGCTGTTCAAGCCCGAGGCCTTTTTGGGCCTGGCCGGGCTGGACAACCTCACCCACTCGCTGATCTGGAGCCTGCTGGCCAACGTGACGGGCTATGTGGGTGTGTCGCTCTGGCGCGCACCCACCGCACGCGAGACCAGCCAGGCCCTGTTGTTCGTCGACGTGTTTCACCGCACCCTGGCCACGCGTCCGGTGTTCTGGCAGGGCAAGGCCAAAGTGTCTGCCTTGCTGCCGCTGGTGGGGCGTTTCCTGGGCGTGGAGGCTGCGCAGCGCCTGTTTGCCGACTATGCCGATCGCGCCGGGGTGAGGCAGATCGAGCAGATACCGCCCGATGCTCGGCTGGTGCATTTTGTGGAGACGCAACTGGCCGGCGCCATCGGCAGCGCGTCGGCCCGCGTGATGGTGGCCTCGGTGGTGGAAGAAGAGGCGCTGGACCTGGACGACGTGATGCGCATCCTTGATGAAGCGTCGCAGCTGCGCGCGTATTCGCACGCGCTGGAGGAAAAGTCGCAGTCGCTGGAGCGTGCCACGGCCGAGCTGCGCCAGGCCAACGACCAGCTCAAGAGCCTGGACCGGTTGAAGGACGATTTCATGTCCTCGGTGACGCACGAACTGCGCACCCCCTTGACCTCGATCAGGGCGTTGGCCGAACTGATGCGCGACGATGCCAACATGGATACCGTGCAGCGTCAGCAGTTTGTGGGCATCATCGTGGCCGAGACCGAGCGGCTCAGTCGCCTGGTCAACCAGGTGCTGGACATGGCCAAGATCGAGTCGGGCAACGCCGAGTGGCACGACACCAAGGTGGACATGAAAGCCCTGCTGGAGCAGGCTGCCAGCACCATGGCCGAGCCGCTGCGAGAGCGCGGCGTGCGGCTGGTGCTCGATGTGCCGACGCGGGTGCAGCCTCTGCACGCCGACGCCGACCGCCTGATGCAGGTGGTGCTCAACCTGCTGTCAAACGCGGCCAAGTACGCACCGCGCGACACCGGCTGCGTGGCGCTGAGCTTGAAAGAGCGCGAGGAGGGGGTCGAGGTGGAAGTGCAGGACAACGGACCGGGCATTGCGCCCGACCAGCAGGCCATGGTGTTCGAGAAGTTCCGCCAGATCGCGGGTGATGCGCACTACCGGCCGGGCGGCACAGGCCTGGGCTTGCCGATCAGCCGACAGATCGTCGCGCATTTCGGTGGGCGCATGTGGCTGCATTCCACACCGGGGCAGGGGGCGGTGTTCGGGTTCTCGCTGCCGCGCCGGATACCTACAACAACGCAAGGAGACGACTCATGAGCCACAAGATCCTGATCGCCGACGACGAGCCCAACATCCTGATCTCGCTGGAGTTCCTCATGAAACGGGAAGGCTTCGAGGTGGTGCTGGCGCGCGACGGGCAGGAAGCCATTGACGCGATCAAGCGCGAGCACCCGGCGCTGGTGCTGCTCGACGTGATGATGCCGGTCAAGACCGGGTTTGATGTGTGCAGCGAGGTGCGCGCCAACGAGATCTTGCGCGACATGCTTATCGTGATGCTCACCGCCAAGGGCCGCGACACGGACGTGGCCAAGGGCCTGGCGTTGGGTGCCAACGCCTACATGACCAAGCCGTTTTCCACTCGGGAGCTGGTGCAGAAGGTGCACGAGCTGCTGGGGCACGCGCCATGAGTCGCCGACGCATGGGTCGCCGCTACTGGGTGGGTGTGGCGCTCCTGGGCGGCGCCGTCTTGCTGTGGCTCGGCCTCACGTGGGCGATCATGGGCTCGACGCTGGATGAGGCTGAGCGACACCTGCTGGCCGGGATCGTGGTGTCGCGCGGCACGCTGGTGGCCATGATGGGCGTGGTCCTGCTGGGTGCGCTGGCGTTCGCGGTGCGCGCGCTGGTGGATCACTTCATCGAACCCGCGGCCCAGCTTGCCGAAGAGGGCATGGTGCTGGTGCGCACCGACGTGGCGCGCGTCCTGCCGGCGCAGGGCAGTGCAGAGAACCGCGCCCTCACCGAGGTGATCAACCAGCTGGTGGTGCAGCGCACCCGGCTGCGCCAGGACATGGATGCGCGTGTGCTGGAGGCCAGCCGCGACATCGCCCAGGAAAAGGGTCGGCTGGCCGCGCTCATGGCCGAGCTCACGCAAAGCGTCGTGGTGTGCAATCTGGATGGGCGCATCCTGCTCTACAACCAACGCGCTCGCCTGCAGTTCCGCGCGCTGTCCCAAGCGCCCGATGTGGCCGGTGGTGCCGAGTTGATCGGCCTGGGCCGCTCGATCTACACCGTGTTCGACCGCAAGCTGGTGGCACACGCACTGGAGAACATCCAGCAGCGCATGCTGGCGGGTGCGGCCCAGCCTTCGGCCCAACTCGTGACCTCCACGCCCGCGGGCCAACTGCTGCGGGTGCAGATGGCACCGGTTCGCTCGGCCCAGGCCCAGGCCGCTGAAGACCCGGCCGACCGCGCTGAACTCACCGGCTTCGTGCTGATGCTCGACAACATCACGCGCGACTTCGAGGCCGAGTCGGCCCGCGATCGGGTGCTGCACACCTTGACCGAGGGCACCCGATCCGCCCTTGCCAACATGCAGGCTGCGCTGGACGTGCTGGACCACCCGGATCTGGAACCAGCCGCGCGCGAACGCTTTCTGCGGGTGGTTCGTGAAGAGACCGGCGGGTTGGCCCGGCGCATTGTTGCGATCGAATCCGATACCGCTCAGAACCTGAAAACGCGCTGGCCGCTCGAAGACATGCTGGGAGCCGATCTGGTGTCGGCCGCGCTGCGCCGCATCGAGACCGTGACGGGATTGCCGGCCAGCGCCCAGGAGGTCAACCCGGTGCTGTGGCTCAAGGTCGAGAGCTTTTCCCTCTTGCAGGCGTTGGTCTATCTCTCGGGTCGCCTTGCCGAAGAGTTCGCCGTGCGTTTCGTGCAGCTGCGCCTGGACCTGGCCACGGGCAGCGCGGGCAAGGCGCAGCTGGACCTTGTCTGGTCGGGGCAGGCGATGAGCAACGAGACGGTGATGAGTTGGGAAATGGATGCCATGACGGTGGGTAGTGAGACCACCGGTCTGAGCGTGCGCGACGTGATCGAGCGGCACGGCGGTGCGTTCTGGTTCGAGCGCGAGCGTGCCCGCCACCAGGCGTTCTTCCGCATCCTGCTGCCGCTGGCCGATCCGCGCGATCAGATCGACGCCCTGAGCTATGTGCACAGCGACAGTCGGCCCGAGTACTACGACTTCGATCTTTTCAAGACCACCGAGCAGACGCGCTCCCTCGACGAGCGCCGCCTGGTCGATCTGGTCTACACCGTGTTCGACACCGAGACCACCGGACTGGAGCCCTCCATGGGCGACGAGATCATCCAGATCGGCGCGGCGCGCATCGTCAACGGCAAGCTGCTGCGCCAGGAGTGCTTCGAGCAACTGGTGGACCCGCAACGCGCCATTCCTCCGGCTTCCATTCCGATCCACGGCATTCAGCCCGCGATGGTGGTGGGGCAACCGAAAATCGGCGAGGTGTTGCCTGCGTTTCACGCCTTCGCGCAAGACACCGTGCTGGTGGCGCACAACGCTGCGTTCGACATGCGCTTCTTGCAACTGAAGGAGCAGTCCACCGGCGTGGTGTTCGATCAGCCCGTGCTCGACACCCTGCTGCTGTCGGCAGTGATTCACCCGAACCAGGACTCGCACCGGTTGGAGGCCATAGCCGAGCGCTTCGACGTGCCGGTGATCGGTCGCCACACCGCGATGGGTGATGCGATGGTCACGGCCGAGATATTCCTCAAGCTGCTGCCCTTGCTGGCCGAGCAGGGCATTCACACGCTGGGGCAAGCCAGGGAAGCCGCTCAGAGAACTTACTACGCCCGCTTGAAGTATTGATCCCTGCGCGGCGGCAAGATGTTCAGAATCGCCCTACGTGATAGCGCTGCTCCAGCACCGACTGCATGGTCTGGACAACCGCAAACGCATCCTTGAGCTGGGTGCGCTCGAAGTTGGAAATCTCCTCCGGGTTGAGGAAGTTGTCGGGTGGCATGCCCGCGGCGATCTGGCGGGCCTGGTGCTGGATGCGCAGTGCGGCCAGGAACTCCAGCGCGTCGCGCAAGTCGCGTGCGCTTTGGTTGCTGATGTCGCCTCCGTCGGCGGCGCAGAGCAGCCGGTCGTGCGTGTTCACCTCGGCATGACCGCCCGCCAGCGCATACACGCGGGCCAGATCGACGATGGGCACCACACCGGTGTGCTTGAGGTCGATCGTGCCCTTGTGCTCGCCGCTGCGCGCGGTGGACAGACTCTTGAACAGGCCCAATGGTGGCTGGTGGGTCAGTGCGTTGCCCACCATGTGGGCGAGAAAGATCGTGTTGCCCCGGGTGCTCTGCAGCACATCGCCGCGCAGGCCGTCGAGCAGGCGGCTCTGGCCTGCAATGGCTCGCAGGTCGAAGAAAACGCAGGTGAGCATGAGCGCCTTGGGTTCTGGCTCATTGGTCCAGCGACGGAAGTACTCGGCCCAGCGATGGCGTGGTTGTCGCCAGGCATCGGTCATGGCCATCATCTCGCCCGGGCAGTGCACATAGCCGCAAGCGTCCAATCCATCACAGACGAAGCGCGAGAGTTCCCGGAAATAGTCACCGTGCAAGGCCTCGTCAAACGCATCATCGAGCACCATGCAGTTGTCCTGGTCGGACTTGGCGGTCTGCTCGTTTCGGGCCTGAGAGCCTGCTGCGACCCAGACGTAGTCCACCGGCGCGGGGCCCAGTTGTGCTTCGCCCAATTGCAGCAGCCGGGTGGTGATGGCGTCAGTGATCGCGGTGATGATGTGGCCGGTGTTGTAGGCCGTGGCGTCGGCAGCGGCCAGGCTCTGCTGCAGTGCACGAATCTTGGTGCTGGCGCGTTGCAAGCCATCGATCGACGTCTGTTTGTAGATGTCGCCGGCCAGGTACACGGCCGAGGTGCTGTGCTGCTCTGTCAGGTCGGTCGCGGTGATCATGCCGGCGATGCGCTGTCCATCGAGCACGGGCACATGATGGATGTTGTGGCGCGCCATCAGCAACAGGGCGTCGAATGCGGGGTCGTTCAAGCCCACTGAAAAAGGCGCCAGCGTGGCGATGTCCATGATCGGTCGCTGCGTGTCAAGGCCCGCCGCAATCACGCGGTTGCGCAGGTCGCGGTCGGTGATCAGCCCGAACAGGTGGCCCTGCTCCACGATCAGGATGGAAGACACGCGCTGCTCGCTCATGAGTTGCGCTGCCGCGCGAATGCTGGTTTGCGGGGGCAGGGTGATCGGCTCGCGCTTGATCAGCGAGCTCACGGGGGTGGTCATGAGGTTGAGCGCAGCGTCGCCCAGTGGGGCGGCTGCCTCGCTCGGGGCTGGGGTGAAGCGGGATTCTTCTGTCGGAAGAGTGGTCATGATGGGTGTTGTAGGACTTAAGAATCCGTTCTTCATCCTATACCGTGCCTGCGATGAAAACCTCGGGTAAATCCTTAGAGGGTTTGACCTGCCTCAAGCGGGCTGCAAGTCCGTTTGTAAGAAGTCGGTAAGGTGCAAATCCAGAATGACCCCAAACCAACCGAAGGCACCATGCTCTTCTTCATTTCTTCAGTCAAGCTGATCGCCGAAATCGCGCTGCTGTCGTTGTTCGGTCAGTGGGTTTTGGGCCTGCTCGCGGGCCAGAAGAAAGATCAGAATCTGTTCTATCAAGTGCTCCAGCAAGTCGGCAAACCTTTCGTTCAGGTGGCACGGCTGGTGACCCCGAAGTTTGTGCTCGAACGCCACCTGCCGCTGGTGGCGTTTTTCATTCTGGCCTTTGTGTGGGTGGGTGTGACGATCGCCAAGATCAACCACTGTCTCAAGATCGGGGTGAGCCTGTGTCAATGAACCCTGTCAATCACTGGTTTGCCCGTTGGCAGGTCAAAGGCCTGCTGGTGTTTGGGCGCCGATCTGCAGCACTCGAACAACTGGACGCCTTGCTGGTTGCCAACCCGTCGGATGTTTACGCGCTGGCCACACGTGCCCACGTGCTGGCCGAGTTGGGCGACAAAGCGGGTGCGCTGCAGGTGCTCAAGCGTCTGGTGGACCTCCAGCCCGCTCAGGCCGCGCCTTGGTTCAACCTGGGCTTTCTCAGCGAAGAGATGGGTCAGCTGGAAGAGGCCGAGTCTTCCTTTCGCCGTGCCACCGAGATAGATCCCCAGCTCGACCGGGCTTGGTACGGCCTGGCCCTGAGCCTCATCCGCCAGCGACGCTTCGATGAAGCGATCCCCGCCCTGCGGAAGAACACCGAACTGCAACCCATGAGCCCCTACGGCTGGTATCAGCTGGCCCGGGTTCATGTAGATCGGCAAGAGCCCGACGAGGCGGCGAAGATCATTCGCCATCTCCGAAAGTTCGAGCCCAAAGTGGCAGCTCAGCTGGAGCTTGAGACCGGTCTTGGGCAAGCCCAGGCCTGATTTCACGCTGCTGCTGCGCAGCCTTCAAAAGGGGAAGCCGGTGGGAGCCGGTTTCCGAGAAACGCGGACCGGTTGCAGGCTGCCTGGGGGACAAAGGCGGTGTTCGTGGCGTGCCCGAGAGGGTGTTCTTGATGGAGGACGATCGCATGGAACTGACTGACAAGCACCGCCGTTACTGGCGGAAAAACCTGAACATCACAGCCATATTGCTCGCAATCTGGTTCGTCGTGACGTTCGTGGTGAGCTACTTCGCACGTGAACTGAGCTTCAACTTCTTCGGTTGGCCGTTCAGTTTCTGGATGGGCGCCCAAGGCGCCTTGGTGGTGTACTGCCTGATCATTGGGTACTACGCTTGGTACATGAACAAACTCGACATCGAACACGGTGTCGAAGAGACCGAGGAGTAACACCATGGCAGGTATGTTCGAAACCCAAGCCGGCGGTGGCCAAGGCAACAAGGCCTTCAAACAACAGCTCAACAAGGTGTACACGTGGTACACCGGGGGCTTCTTCATCTTCGTGGTGGCGCTGGCCATCCTCGAGCAGATGGGTCTGTCTCGCGAGTGGATTGGCTTCATCTTCCTGCTCGCCACCATCGGCCTGTACGCGGGCATCGGCATCATGAGCCGCACGACCGACGCTGCGGAGTACTACGTCGCGGGGCGTCGCGTGCCAGCGGTCTACAACGGCATGGCCACGGGCGCGGACTGGATGTCTGCCGCGTCCTTCATCGGCATGGCCGGCACCCTGTACCTGACGGGTTACGGTGGCCTGGCCTTCATCATGGGATGGACCGGTGGCTACTGTCTGGTGGCGCTGTTCCTCGCGCCCTACCTGCGCAAGTTCGGCCAGTTCACCATCCCCGACTTCCTGGGCGAACGCTACGGCGGCAACCTGCCGCGTTTCATCGGCATCTTCGCCGCCATCCTGTGCTCGTTCACTTACGTGGTGGCTCAGATCTACGGCGTGGGCATCATCACCTCGCGCCTGACCGGCGTGGCGTTCGAATTGGGCGTGTTCCTGGGCCTGGGCGGCATTCTGGTGTGCTCGTTCCTGGGTGGTATGCGCGCGGTGACCTGGACGCAGGTGGCGCAATACATCATCCTGATCGTGGCTTACATGATCCCGGTGGTGTGGCTGTCCGTGAAGCAGACCAGCGTGCCGGTGCCGCAGGCCATCTATGGTCAGCAACTGCTGAAGGTGACGCAGGCAGAGGCCAAGCTCACGGCGGATCCGAAAGAGATTGAAGTTCGCGAGCTCTTCAAGCAACGATCCGCGGCCCTGGCCGAGAAGCTGAAGGATCCTGCCGCCGCGCTGGCTGCCGACAAGGCTGCTGCCGAGGCCAAGCTGACCGAACTGCGTGCTGCCAATGCGCCGTCGGCCGACATCGCGGCGGCGGAAAAGGCGATCTCCGCCTTGCCCAAGGACGCCGCTGCAGCCAAGACCGCCTGGACGGCTGCCAAGGCCGGTGCCGACACCAAGGCCAAGCCGCTCAATGGCATGCCGCCGCACGCGCAGCAGTTTGCAGGAGACCCCAATGGCGATGCAGCAGCCAAGGCGACCTTCGACACGTCGCGGCGCAACTTCCTGGCCCTGATCTTCTGCCTGATGATCGGCACGGCAGCGTTGCCTCACATCCTGATGCGCTACTACACGGTGCCCAGTGTGAAGGAAGCGCGTCAGTCGGTGACGTGGTCGCTGTTCTTCATCTTCCTGCTGTACTTCACAGCCCCGGCTCTGGCCGTGATGGTGAAATACGAGGTGTTCACGGTGCTGGTCGGTACACCATTCAACAGCCTGCCGGAGTGGATCGGTGCCTGGAACCGGGTGGACCCGGGCCTGCTGTCGGTGACGGACATCAACAAGGATGGCCTGCTGCAGCTCAACGAGATGAGCATCGGTGGCGACATCATCGTGCTCGCGGCGCCTGCCATTGGCGGATTGCCGTACGTCATCTCCGGTCTGGTGGCAGCAGGTGGTCTGGCCGCCGCACTGTCGACCGCCGACGGCCTGCTGCTGACGATCGCCAACGCGCTGTCGCATGACCTGTACTACAAGATGATCGACCCCAACGCCTCCACTGCCCGTCGCGTGACCATCTCCAAGATGCTCCTGCTGATCGTGGCACTGTGTGCAGCGTACGTGGCGGCGCAGAAACCGGCGGACATCCTGTTCCTGGTCTCGGCGGCGTTCTCGTTCGCGGCGGCGGCGTTCTTCCCGGCGCTGGTGCTCGGTATCTTCTGGAAGCGAGCTTCCGGTATCGCCGCATCGATCGGCATGGCTGCTGGTCTGGGTATCACCTTCTACTACATGGTGACCACCCAGCCCTGGTTGCGCGGCGTCTTTGGCGTGACCTCGCCGATCGAACTCTGGTGGGGCATCCAGCCGATCTCGGCCGGGTTGTTCGGCGTGCCAGTCGGCTTTGCCATCATCATCCTGCTGAGCCTGGTCACCCCGGCGCCCAGCCGCAAGGTGCAGGAACTGGTGGAGCACGTGCGTTACCCCAACCTGCGCATGTCCTGATCCGTAGCGCTTGAACCCTATCCACCCAGTGCCTTGGCGCCCGGTGGATCCTCCGAACCCGGCCAGTTTTGCGACTGGCCGGGTTATTTGCTAGAATCGCGGGCTTGCCTTGCTGCACCCCAACCGACGCTGGGGGTAGCTTTTTCATCCACAAGGAGAGTCCATGCGTCATTACGAAATCGTTTTGCTGATCCATCCGGATCAAAGCGAACAGGTTCCAGCCATGCTGGAGCGCTACAAGGGCATGATCACCGCCGGCGGCGGCAAGATCCACCGCGTTGAAGATTGGGGTCGTCGCCAGATGGCTTACCAGATCAACAAGCTGTCCAAGGCCCATTACCTGTGCGTCAACATCGAGGCCGATCAGGCCGTGATGGCTGAACTGGAGCATGCCTTCAAGTTCAACGACGCCGTGCTGCGCCACCTGACCGTGCTGCGCAAGAAAGCCGACACCGGCCCATCGTCGATGATGAAGTCGGTCGAGCGCGAAGAAGCCCGCAAGCTTCAGCAGCCAGAGCAACGCCCCCAGCAGCACCAACCGCAGGAACAGGCCCAGGCTTGATGCCCGGTGCGCGTTAACGTCAACGGGTGAACCAGACTCAATTGTCGGCCGTGGTGGTGCAGGTTCAGAGCCTGCGGTACACACCGGCAGGCATACCGGCCGTCAACCTCGTGCTCGAACACGAGTCACAGATCGTCGAACTGGACACCCCCAGGCAAGTGAAGCTGCAACTCAGGGCGATAGCCTTCGGGTCGCACGCCGAAATCCTCTCCCGACAGGGACTCGATTCGGTCTGTGAGTTTCACGGCTTCTTGACCAATGCGCGCAATGGCAAAGGCGTGGTGTTCCACATCCAAGATTTCAGCAAGACATAGGAAGGCCCATCATGGCGTCACCCAAACGTTTCAACAAAGACAAGCGCCCCAAGCGCAACACCCAATCGCTGCTGTTCAAGCGCAAGCGCTTCTGCCGCTTCACCGTGGCCAACGTCGAAGAAGTCGACTACAAGGACGTTGATGTCCTGCGCGACTTCATCGCCGAGAACGGCAAGATCATTCCCGCGCGCCTGACCGGCACGCGTGCCTTCTACCAGCGTCAGGTCAACACCGCCATCAAGCGCGCGCGCTTCCTCGGCATGTTGCCTTACAGCGACCAGCACCGCGTCTGAAAGAGAGCCTGACATGCAAATCATCCTGCTCGACAAAGTTGTCAATCTCGGCGCCCTCGGCGATGTGGTCAAGGTCAAAGACGGCTACGCCCGCAACTTCCTGATCCCGTCCGGCCGCGCTCGCCGTGCCACGCAAAACGCCATCGCCGAATTCGAAGCACGCCGCGTCGAACTCGAAAAAGTGGCAGCAGCCAAACACGCCGAAGCCCAGGCTTTGGGTGAAAAAATCGCCGCTGTGACGGTCAAGCTGTCGCAGAAGGCCGGCGTTGACGGTCGCCTGTTCGGCTCCGTCACCAACCACGACGTGTCTGAAGAGTTGAACAAACAAGGCTTCAAGGTCGCGAAGTCGCAAGTTCGCATGCCCAATGGTCCCTTGAAGAACGTGGGCGACTACACGGTGAGCGTGAACCTGCACACGGACGTGACGGTGGACGTCAACGTCTCGGTGCTCGGCGAAACCGCCTGAATTCCGCGCGAGCGCTCAGGCGCTTCGCTCAAAAGCCGCTGCCTTCGGGCCGCGGCTTTTTTCTTGGGATGCGATCCATGTGTCGCGGTGGGCCCGTCCGTCATCCACCTCTTTTACCGGACTTGTCCACAGACTTGTCCCATGACTTTCGAGAGGCCAGCGCGTACCATGGCCCTTTACTTTTTCCACGCCGATGTCCGCCGTTTTTTCCAGTACTTTCACTTCCTTTGATGCCGGCTTGGATGAGGGCGTTGGTGGTGCCGACCGCCAGATCGCGCAGTTGCGCGTCCCCCCACACTCCATTGAAGCCGAGTCCAGCGTGCTCGGCGGCCTGTTGCTCGACAACGGCGCCTGGGATAGGGTGGCGGACCTTCTCAACGACTCCGATTTCTACCGCTACGAACACCGCCTGACCTACTCGGTGATCGCCACGCTGGTCAACGCCAGCAAGCCGGCCGACGTGGTAACGGTGTTTGAGCATCTGCAAAATCTGGGCAAGGCCGAAGAGGCGGGTGGCCTGGCCTACCTCAACTCGCTGGCGCAGTACGTGCCGAGCGCGGCCAACATCCGCCGCTACGCCGAGATCGTGCGTGAGCGCGCCATCCTGCGCAAGCTGGTGGCCGCCAGCGACGAGATCGCCACGGCAGCTTTCAACACTCAGGGCAAGTCGGTCGACAAGATCCTGGACGAGGCCGAGCAGAAGATCTTCAACATCGGCGAAGAAGGTTCGCGGATGAAGGAGGGCTTCCAAGGCATGGACACGCTGGTGGTCGAGCTGCTCGACCGTGTGCAGGAAATGGCCGACAACCCCAACGACGTCACCGGCGTGCCCACCGGCTTTGTTGACCTGGACCGCATGACCTCCGGCCTGCAGGCCGGCGACCTGGTGGTGCTCGCCGCGCGCCCGTCCATGGGCAAGACCGCGTTCGCGATCAACATCGCCGAGCACGTGGCGCTCAACGAGGGTCTGCCGGTGGCGGTCTTTTCGATGGAAATGGGCGCCTCCCAGCTGGCGGTGCGTATCGTCGGTTCGATCGGCCGCATCAACCAGTCCCACCTGCGCAACGGCAAGCTCACCGACGACGAGTGGCCGCGCCTGACAGAAGCCATTGAAAAGCTGCGAAACGTCTCACTGCACATCGACGAGACCCCGGGCCTGACCGCCAGCGTGCTGCGCGCCAACGCCCGGCGGCTCTCGCGCCAGTGCGGCAAGCTCGGCCTGATCGTGGTCGACTACCTGCAGCTCATGAGCGGCAGTGGGGGTGACGGTGACAACCGCGCCTCGGAGCTCGGTGAAATTTCGCGAGGCCTGAAGATGCTGGCCAAGGAGCTGCAGTGCCCGGTGATCGCGCTATCGCAGCTCAACCGCAGCGTGGAGACGCGCACCGACAAGCGCCCCATGATGAGCGACCTGCGCGAGTCCGGCGCCATCGAGCAGGACGCGGACATCATCATGTTCATCTACCGCGACGAGTACTACACGAAGGACGCCTGCAAGGAACCTGGCGTGGCAGAGATCATCATCGGCAAGCAGCGAAACGGGCCCACGGGCACGGTCAAGCTGGCCTTCCTGAACATGCTTACGCGGTTCGAGAGTCTCGCGGGCGGCGGCGATTTCTGACCGACCCGTTGGGTCGCATGAAAAACCCGGCCGAGGCCGGGTTTTTCATGGGGAGCGTGATCCTCGGGTTCAGAGCACTTCGCTCGCGAAGTCGGCCAGACGCGAACGCTCGCCGCGCGCCAGGGTGATGTGCCCACCGTGCGGCCAGCCTTTGAAGCGGTCCACCGCAAAGGTCAGACCCGACGAACCTTCGGTGAGGTAGGGCGTGTCGATCTGCGCGAGGTTGCCCATGCAGATGATCTTGGTCCCCGGGCCTGCACGCGTTATCAGCGTTTTCATCTGCTTGGGCGTCAGGTTCTGTGCCTCGTCGATGATCACGTACTTGTTCATGAAGGTGCGACCGCGCATGAAGTTCATGCTCTTGACCTTGATCCGGCTGCGGATGAGTTCGTTCGTGGCCGCGCGGCCCCATTCGCCGGCATTGCCACCGTCGCCCTTGGCCAGGAATTCCAGGTTGTCGTCCAGTGCGCCCATCCATGGGCCCATCTTTTCCTCTTCGGTGCCGGGCAGGAAACCGATGTCCTCGCCCACGCTCACCGTGGCGCGGGTCATGATGATCTCGGTGTAGCGGCGGTCGTCGAGCACTTGCGTGAGACCGCTGGCCAGGGCCATCAGCGTCTTGCCTGTGCCTGCAGTGCCGGCGAGCGTCACGAAGTCGATCTCCGGGTCCATCAGCAGGTTGAGCGCGAAGTTCTGTTCGCGGTTGCGGCTGGTCACGCCCCAGACCGCGTTCTTCAAGTGGGTGTAGTCTTTGAGTGTCTTGAGAACCGCTGTCTTGTCGCGGATCTCGGTCACACGGGCGTACAACGAAGGCTCGCCGGGTGCTTCAAAGTAGACGAACTGGTTGATGTAGAACTGACCCACCGCCGGGCCGCTGACGCGGTAGAAGGTGTGGCTTCCACTTTGCCAGCTCTCGATGGTTTTGCTCTGGCGCGTCCAGAAGTCCTGTGGGAGTGCCAGTGCTCCGGCGTACAGCAACTCGCCATCGTCCAGTGTCTTGTCGTTCTGGTAGTCTTCGGCGGCCAGGCCCAGCGCGCGGGCCTTCACGCGCATGTTGATGTCTTTCGACACCAGGATGACCTCACGTTCGGGATGGCGCTGGCGCAGCGAATGCACGACGCCCAGGATTTGGTTGTCGGCCTTGCCTTGCGGCAGGCTGGACGGCAGGTTGCTTTCCAGCGGTTCGGTCTGGAAGAAAAGCAGGCCGCGCGCACCGTGGTGACCGGTGGCCGAGAGCTTGAGGCCCTTGGTCATGTCGCCACCTTGCTGGGCCACCAAGGCATCGAGCGTGCGGCTGGTCTGGCGCCCGTTGCGCGCCACTTCGGTCATGCCTTTCTTGTGACCATCGAGCTCTTCGAGCACGATCATCGGCAGGAAGATGTCGTGTTCCTCGAAGCGGAACAGGCTCATCGGATCGTGCAGCAACACGTTGGTGTCCAGCACAAAGAGCCTGGCCGGTCCAGAACTCGCCTTGCCCGTAGAGCGCCGGCGGCTACCGGATGAGGCGGTGACTTGAGCGGCGACCGGGCTTTTCGTGGTTTGACTGTTCACCAGCGCCATGATTGGAATGGCTTTTTCCTGAACGGGCTGAACTTTCGGTGACTCAGCAACAGGAGCCGCTGCAGCCGGTTTGCGACCCCGGCCAGCCGGCTTGCCGGCGGGCGGTGCCAATGTGGCTGTTCCGCGCTCGACCGGCCGCGCGGGCGCAGGGGCCGGCGCTGGCGGCACGGGTGCGGCATCTGTTGTTGGCAGATCAAACGGTTCGTCGGCTGCTTTGAGGCTGTAGGCCTCAGGTGAAAGAAGGGCGGCGCGTTTGGAGGGAGCGGGAGGCAGTGGCATGTGGGCTTGTGTGTTCAGCGCAGGGCTGGAAAACAAAAAGCCGCCGGGGTGACCGGGCGGCTTTCGGGGCTGCTGGAAGAATGCAGAAGGGGTGGGGCTGAGAGGCTTCCCGGCGTCATGAATTCATTATGCATGAGTCCCGTGACGCAAACTCCACGCCCACAGCCCTTGGCCTGATGCAGATCAGGCAGCTTTCTTCAGTGTCTTCACGGCCTTGAGCACGTCTTCAACATGACCCGGCACCTTCAGGCCACGCCATTCCTGCTTCAGGACGCCGTCTGGGCCGATCAGAAAGGTGCTGCGTTCGATGCCCTTGACCTTTTTGCCGTACATGATCTTGTTCTTGACCACGCCAAACATGTGGCACATTTTTTCTTCGGTATCGGCGATCAGCTCGAAGGGGAGTTCGAGCTTGGTCTTGAAGTCGTCGTGCGACTTCATGTTGTCGCGCGAGACGCCGAACACCTGGGCACCGGCCTTCACGAAATCCTTGTACTTGTCGCGGAACTGCATGGCTTCGGTGGTGCAGCCGGGCGTGTTGTCCTTGGGATAGAAGTACAGCACGATGGTCTGGCCCAGATGCGTCTGGTTGCTGACCTTGATGCCGCCCGTGGCCATCGATTCGAATTCGGGAATGGGTTTATTGACAACGACTGCCATACTGCGTGGACCCCTGACGTAAGTTGGTGGTGATGCGTTGGCTTCCCGGCTGTTTCACGGCGAGCCCTGCATTGCAGCAATGGGACCCGTGGCAGGAAACAATCCGGTATTTTACCCTGATTGGACTCAGCCGTCACAGTGGCAACCCAGGGTGGTTGCCGGGGGGGGCTCAGGTCTCCAGCAACAAGGCCGCGACCACTCGACGACCCTCTCCCGCAAGGATGTTGTAGGTGCGGCAGGCGGCGGCCGTGTCCATGGTTTCAACACCGATGCGCTGTGCCATCAGGTCGCGCAGCAAGGCCGGGGGTGCGAAGCGCAACCGTGAACCACTGCCGAACACGATGAGCTCGGGAGGTTCGGCGGCCAGCTGGATGAGCATGTTGAAGTGAGAGGTTTCCAGCAACTCAAAACGCGAACATGGCCAGGGCTGCAACTGGCCTTTGGGTGTGAGCATGAGGCTGTGGGAATGGCGCTGGCCGTTCACTGCGATCCAGCCATCGCCATAGCCTGTGAAGGACTGGATATCCAGCTTGTCGGAGTGCAGTTTCATGGGGCGGCAGCCAATCGGACGGGGTGCGGAACTGTGGTCAAATTGCAGGTTTTCCCTGCAGACAAGACCGAATATAACGCCCGGTGCAGCACACCGGGAACCCCGCCCCGCACGACCCCAGAACACCCAGGGAGTGACTTTGAAGACCATTCAGAAATCCGCCAAGCTGGCCAACGTGTGCTACGACATCCGGGGCCCGATCATGGATGCCGCGCGCAAGATGGAAGACGAGGGTCACAAGATCATTCGTCTGAACATTGGCAACCTGGCGGTGTTTGGTTTTGACGCGCCCGAGGAGATCCAGCAGGACATGATCCGCAACCTGCCGAACTCGGCGGGTTATTCGGACAGCAAAGGCATCTTCGGCGCGCGCAAGGCGGTGATGCACGAGACCCAGACGCAGGGCATCAAGGGCGTGACGCTCGACGACATCTACCTCGGCAATGGGGCGAGCGAACTGATCGTGATGGCCACCAATGCGCTGCTCGATGACGGCGATGAGTTGCTGCTACCCGCGCCCGACTACCCGCTGTGGACTGCCGCCGTGAGCCTGTCTGGCGGCACGCCAGTGCACTACATGTGCGACGAATCCAATGGCTGGATGCCCGACCTCGACGACATTCGCCGCAAGATCACGCCGGCCACCAAAGGCATCGTGGTCATCAACCCCAACAACCCGACCGGCGCGCTGTACTCCGACGAATTGCTCAAGTCCATCGTGGAGATCGCGCGCGAACACGGCCTGGTGATTTTTGCCGACGAGGTCTACGACAAGGTGCTGTACGACGGCGTGAAGCACACCGCGATCGCCAGCCTGTCGGAAGACGTGCTCACGCTGACCTTCAACTCGCTCTCCAAGAGCTACCGCTCGTGCGGCTACCGCGCGGGCTGGCTTGTCGTCTCGGGCGACAAGAAGCCGGCCAAGGACTACATCGAGGGCCTGAACATGCTCTCGAACATGCGCCTGTGCGCCAACGTGCCGGGTCAGTGGGCCATTCAAACGGCCCTGGGCGGTTACCAGAGCATCAACGATCTGGTGGGCGAGGGCGGCCGGTTGCGCCGCCAGCGCGATCTGGCCTACGAGCTCATCACCGCGATTCCGGGCGTGAGTTGCGTCAAGCCGTCGGCCGCGCTCTACATGTTCCCCAAGCTCGACCCGAAGATGTACCCGATCGAGGACGACCAGCAGATGTTCCTGGAGTTGCTGCAGGAAACGCGCGTGATGCTGGTGCAGGGCTCGGGCTTCAACTATCCCGACAACCAGCATTTCCGCATCGTGTTCCTGCCTCACGAAGACGATCTGCGCGAGGCCATCAACCGCGTCGCGAAGTTCTTTGAAGGCTGGCGTAAACGCCACGGCACCTGATTTTTTGCTCCCCAACCATGACCGACATGAAACCGATCCAAGTAGGCCTTCTGGGCATAGGCACCGTGGGCAGTGGCACGTTCAACGTGCTCCAGCGCAACCAGGAAGAGATTCGCCGGCGTGCCGGTCGTGGCATCGAGATCACCATGGTGGCCGACCTCGACACCGCGCGCGCCCAGTCCATCGTGGGCCCGAACGTGAAGGTGGTGAACGACGCACGCACGGTCATCGCGAATCCCGAGATCGATATTGTGATCGAGCTCATTGGCGGGTACGGCATCGCCAAGGCGCTGGTGCTGGAAGCCATTGCCGCGGGCAAGCACGTGGTGACCGCCAACAAGGCCTTGCTGGCGGTGCACGGCACCGAGATCTTCGCCGCGGCCTCGGCCAAGGGCGTGATGGTGGCGTTCGAAGCGGCGGTGGCCGGTGGCATCCCCATCATCAAGGCGCTGCGCGAAGGACTGACTGCCAACAGCATCCAGTGGATCGCCGGCATCATCAACGGCACGACCAACTTCATCCTCTCCGAGATGCGCGACAAGGGTCTGGACTTTGCCGTCGTGCTCAAGGAAGCGCAGCGCCTGGGTTACGCCGAGACCGATCCGACCTTCGACATCGAAGGTGTGGACGCGGCGCACAAGGTCACGCTGATGAGCGCGATCGCCTTCGGCATCCCGGTGCAGTTCGACAAGGCCTACGTGGAGGGCATCACGCAGCTCGGCGCGACCGACATCAAGTACGCCGAACAGCTGGGCTACCGCATCAAGCTGCTGGGCATCACGAAGCGCACGGCCCAAGGCATCGAATTGCGCGTGCACCCGAGCCTGGTGCCGTCCAAACGCCTGATCGCCAATGTGGAAGGGGCGATGAACGCGGTGGTGGTGCAGGGCGACGCCGTGGGCACCACGCTGTACTACGGCAAGGGCGCGGGCAGCGAGCCCACCGCCAGCGCCGTGATTGCCGACCTGGTGGACATCACACGCCTGCACACCGCCGACCCGCACCACCGCGTGCCGCACCTGGCTTTCCAGCCCGATGCGATGAGCGACCTGAGCGTGCTGCCCATGAGCGAGGTGGTGACGAGCTACTACCTGCGCCTGCGCGTGGCCGACGAGGCCGGCGTGCTGGCCGAAGTGACAGGCTTGCTGGCCAAAGCCGGCATCAGCATCGACGCGGTGTTGCAGCGCGAGGCCGACGAGGTGAGCGGCGAAGGCGGCACGTCCACCGACCTGATCATCCTCACGCACGACACGCGCGAAGGCACCATGAACGATGCCCTGGCGCAGTTGCAAAAACTGCCCACCGTGCTCGCGCCCATCGTGCGCATCCGCAAGGAAGAGCTGAACTGATGCTGTACCTCTCTACCCGTGGCGACCCGGGGCGCAAGCACTTTTGCGAGATCCTGCTGGAAGGCCTGGCACCCGACGGCGGCCTGTACCTGCCCGAGGCGTATCCCCGACTGGATGCCACGGCGCTTCAGCACTTGCGCGCCACATTCAACGGCGGCGCGACCGGCGGATACGCAGCGCTCGCGTTCGAGATCCTCTCGCTCTACATCGACGACATCCCCCCCGCCGACCTGCGTGCGCTGTGCGAGAAGACCTACACCGAAGCGGTGTACGGCACGCCGCAGATCGTGCCGCTCAAGCAGCTCGAACCGGGCTTCCACCTCGAAGCTCTGTCCAACGGCCCCACGCTGGCCTTCAAGGACATGGCCATGCAGTTGCTGGGCAACCTGTTCGAATACGAACTGGCGCGCCGTGGCGAGGAACTCAACATCCTGGGTGCGACCTCGGGTGACACCGGCAGCGCGGCCGAGTACGCCATGCGCGGCAAGCGCGGGGTGCGCGTGTTCATGCTGAGCCCGCATGGCCGCATGAGCCCGTTCCAGCAGGCGCAGATGTACAGCCTGATGGACGAGAACATCCACAACATCGCGATCGAAGGCGTGTTCGACGACTGCCAAGACATCGTCAAGAACGTCAGCAACGACCTCGAATTCAAACGCGGCCACAAAATCGGTACCGTGAACTCGATCAACTGGGCGCGGCTGCTGGCCCAGGTCGTCTACTACTTCGCCGGGTACTTCCAAGCCACCACCAAGGACACCGAGCAGGTCTCGTTCACCGTGCCCAGTGGCAATTTCGGCAACGTATGCGCCGGCCACGTGGCGCGCCAGATGGGCCTGCCGATCGAGCAGCTCGTGGTCGCGACCAACGAGAACGACGTGCTTGACGAGTTCTTTCGCACAGGCGTGTACCGCGTGCGGGCCAGCGCCGACACGCACGAGACCTCCAGCCCGTCGATGGACATCTCCAAGGCCAGCAACTTCGAGCGCTTCGTGTTCGACCTGCTGGGTCGTGACGGCGAGCGCGTCAAGGCATTGTTCGGCGACGTGCTGTCGCGTGAAGGTCGTTTCGACCTGAGCGCAGATCCGGCGTTTGCGGGCGCCGCCAGCCACTATGGTTTTCGCAGTGGCACGAGCACGCACGAAAACCGCCTCGAGACGATTCGTGACACCTTCAAGCGCCACGGCGTGATGATCGACACGCACACGGCCGATGGCGTGAAAGTGGCGCGTGAGCATCTCCAGCCCGGCGTACCGATGATCGTGCTGGAGACTGCGTTGCCGATCAAGTTCGCCGAGACCATCGTCGAGGCCCTGGGACAGCAACCGCACCGTCCGCCGCAGTTCCGGGGCATCGAGGATCTGCCCAAGCGCGTGCGGGTGATGCCGGCAAGCACGGCTGCCGTTCAGGCCTTCATCGCCGAGCATTGCGCCCGGGCATGAAGGTCGTCGGGTTTGCGGGCTTTTCGGGATCGGGCAAAACCACGCTGGTCGAGCAGCTGATTCCCGAGCTCAAGCTGCGCGGGCAGCGCGTGTCCGTGGTCAAGCACGCGCACCACCGTTTTGACATCGATCACCCCGGCAAGGACACCTGGCGCCACCGCGAAGCCGGAGCCTTCGAGGTGCTTGCGGCTTCGCCCAAACGGATGGTGCTCATGCGTGAACTGGAGACCGTCGTCGAGCATTCGGTACACGACCTCCTTGCCCAGTTGCGCGCAGACGTCGATTGGGTGCTGGTCGAGGGTTTCAAGCAGAGCGATCTGCCCAAGGTGGAGGTGTGGCGGCAGGCCCATGGCAAGCCGCTGCGCTTTCCCGACGACCAACACATCGTGGCCATCGCCACCGACACCCCGGACACCCTGCCGATGTCCGTCCACTGCACCGTGCTGGATTTGAACCGTGCCGATGACGTAGCCGCCTGGTTGGTCGACAATGCAGTGCGATTCCAATACTGCACCCCGTTGAGCCTGCCATGACCACGCCCCCTCCATCACAGACCCGTGTGCCATTGATGTCGCTGGACGACGCGATGGTGAGCTTGCTGGCGCACGTCGGGCCGTTGCAGTCCACCGAAGCGGTGGCCACCTTCGATGCCGACGGCCGCGTGCTGGCACAAGACCTCGTGTCTGCGCTGCAGGTGCCACCCAACGACAACTCGTCCATGGACGGTTACGCCCTGCGCGCTGCCGACGTGACTGAGGCGGGCAAGGTGCTGCCGGTGACGCAGCGCATCGCCGCCGGCCACTCGGGCGAGCCACTGGAGCCTGGCACCTGCGCGCGCATCTTCACAGGAGCGCCCATGCCCGCCGGGGCCGATGCGGTGGTGATGCAGGAAGACACGGTCGAAGTGGGAGGCAACATCCACGGTGTGCACATCCAGGCCGTGCCCCGGCCGGGTCAGTGGGTACGGCGTGCGGGGGAAGACGTGACGCGCGGCGCGGTGGTGCTGACCCGTGGTGAACGCCTGTCGCCAGCGAGCCTGGGCCTGGCCGCGAGCCTGGGCCTGGCGCACCTGAACGTGGTGGCGCGCCCGCGTGTGGCGCTGTTCTCCACCGGAGACGAACTCGTGATGCCGGGCGAGGTTGCGCCGGAGGCCATGAAGCCCGGTGCCATCTACAACTCCAACCGCTTTTTCCTGCGGGCGCTCCTGCACCGCATGGGCTGTGAGGTGAGCGACCTGGGGATCGTGCCCGACCAGCGCGAGGCCACGCTGGCCGCACTCAAGACCGCGGCCGATCACCACGATCTCATCCTCACCAGTGGCGGCGTGTCGGTGGGGGAAGAAGACCACATCAAGCCGGCCGTGCAACAACTCGGCCGGCTCGATCTCTGGCAGATCGCCATGAAGCCCGGCAAGCCGTTTGCCTACGGCACCGTGAAGCGCGATGCTGGCGAGGCCTGCCACTTCATCGGCCTGCCGGGCAATCCTGTGTCCAGCTTCGTTACCTTCCTGCTGTTGGTGCGGCCTTTCCTGTTGCGCTTGCAAGGGGTCGAAACGGTTGCATTGAAAGCCACCATGCTGCCCGCGCACTTCACGCTGAGCAAGGCCGACAAGCGCCGTGAGTTCCTGCGCGTGCGACGCAATGCTGCCGGTGGTCTCGATCTGTTTCCCAATCAGAGCTCGGGTGTGCTGACCTCGACGGTGTGGGGCGACGGTCTGGTGGACAACCCCGCTGGCAAAACCATCGCCCACGGAGACCTCGTGTCCTTCATCTCTTTTGCGGACCTGTTTGCATGAAAGTCCAACTGCGCTATTTCGCTTCCATCCGCGAGGCCCTGGGCATGGGGGGCGAATTTTTCGACACCCAAGCCAACACGCTGGCCGCCCTTCGGGCCGAGCTGGTGGCTCGCGGTGGCGCCTACGCTGACGCACTCGCGCCAGGCCGCTCGGTGCGTGTGGCGCTCAACCAGACCATGAGCGACGAGACCGCTGCGCTCAGCGAGGGCGCCGAAGTCGGCTTCTTTCCTCCTGTCACGGGCGGCTGAGATGGGCACTCGCGTCTCCATTCAGACCGAGGACTTCGACCTCAGCGCCGAGGTGGCGCTGCTGCGCAAAGCCGACAAAGGCGTGGGCGCGGTCTGCAGTTTCATCGGCACGGTGCGCGACAGAAACATGGCCCCCACGCTCCCCGCTACGCGTGGTTCGCTGCCCCCCGAGGGGGCTGCTCCGCCTTGGGGCGGCCCGGCGGCGGAGCGCGACGGCGAGGAAGTGCTTGCCATGGAGCTGGAGCACTACCCCGGCATGACCGAGAAGTCCATCGAAGCCATGATCGACGCGGCGCACCAGCGCTTCGACATCTTCGGCGCCCGCGTGATCCACCGCGTGGGACTGCTGCAGCCGCTGGATCAGATCGTGCTCGTGGTCGTGACCTCTGCACACCGTGGCCAGAGTTTCCAGGCTTGCGAGTTCCTCATGGACTACCTCAAGACGCAAGCGCCGTTCTGGAAGAAGGAGCAGACCCCCGAGGGCGCGCGCTGGGTGGATGCCCGCGTGAGCGACGACGCAGCCCTGGCGCGCTGGGGCATCGCGGCCACCAACAGCTGAACAGCCGCAGCGAGGCCATGCTCAGCGCTGCAGACATCGAATCGATCGAGCGTGCCACGCTGCAAGCGGTGGCTCCCGAGGTGGTGGAGCCCATGGATGGCTGGCTGCTGGCCATGGACCACGGGACCGTGGGCCGTGCCCGCAGCGCCGTGCCACTGCATCACGGGACACACGACACCGAACGCTTGCCCGCCATTCTGGCGCGCTACGCCGCGCTGGGATTCGAACCGCGGTTCCGCCTGCCCGATCTGCCTTCCTTTCAGCCGTGGCATGAGGCCTTGAGGCTGCGAGGTTGGCAGCGCGACCAGCCGACCCTGACCATGACGGGAGAGGTCCACCGGCTGATGGATCTGCACCCCGGCCCGCCAGGTGAACTGGATGCCAGGCCCGACGCTGGGTGGATGGCCATGTTCCTGGGCGAGGGCCTGGACCCGGCCGATGGTGCCAGCCGTTCGCGTTCGCTCAGCCGTGCCACCGACACCCTCTACGCCTCGGTGCGGGAGCACGGGCAGACGGTGGCCTGCGGCGCTGCGTCGTTCAGCCACGGCTGGCTGGGCGTGCACGGCATGCGCACAGCGGCCGCCCGGCGCGGCGAGGGTCTGGCGGGCCGCGTCCTGCATGCCATGGCGCTCGAGGCTCTCCGTCGTGGTCTGGCCGGCGTGTTCCTGCAGGTCGATGCGAGCAACCTGCCGGCGCAGGCCTTGTACCACCGCGCAGGTCTCACCCTGGCCTGGCCTTACGCCTACTGGCGCCCACCGTTGGTGGATTGATCTGCGTCAAGCCTGCATGCCGCGGGCGGGCGCAAGCTGGTTGCTGGCTTGAAAACCTGTGGAGCAGCTCCACATGCCCAACAGTTCAGATCACCCGGAGAGCACTTTCATGCGACTCGACAAACTCACCACCAAATTTCAGGAAGCGCTGAGCGAAGCCCAGACGCTGGCGCTGGGCGCCGACCACGCCTACATCGAGCCTTCCCACCTGCTGCTGGCCCTGCTGCGTCAGGCCGATGGTCCCCAGTCGCTGCTGCAGCGCGCGGGCGTCAATGTGCCTGGCCTGGCCAAGGTCGCCGAGGCGGCGATCAAGCGCCTGCCTGAGGTGCAAGGGCAAGACCAGGTGCAGGTCGGCCAGGATCTGGCCAAGCTGCTGCAGGCCACCGAAAAGGAAGCGATCAAGCGCGGCGATCAGTTCATCGCGAGTGAACTGTTCCTGTTGGCCGTGGCCGACAGCAAGGGCGAGCTGGGCCGCATGGCCAATGAAAACGGCTTGAACCGCAAGAGCCTGGAGTCGGCCATCACCGCGGTGCGCGGCGGCCAGTCCATGGACAGCCCCGAGGCCGAAGGCCAGCGCGAGGCGCTCAAGAAGTACACCATGGACCTCACCGAGCGCGCCCGCATGGGCAAGCTCGACCCGGTGATCGGCCGCGACGACGAGATCCGCCGCGCTATCCAGGTGCTGCAGCGCCGCACCAAGAACAACCCGGTGCTCATTGGCGAACCCGGCGTGGGCAAGACTGCCATCGTCGAGGGCCTGGCGCAGCGCATCGTCGCCGGTGAGGTGCCCGATTCGCTCAAGGGCAAGCGCGTGCTGAGCCTGGACATGGCCGCGCTGCTGGCAGGCGCCAAGTTCCGCGGCGAGTTCGAAGAACGCCTCAAGACCGTGCTGAACGAACTGGCGAAAGACGAGGGTCAGACCATCGTCTTCATCGACGAGCTGCACACCATGGTGGGCGCGGGCAAGGCCGAAGGTGCGATGGACGCGGGCAACATGCTCAAGCCGGCGCTGGCGCGTGGCGAGCTGCACTGCGTGGGCGCGACCACACTCGACGAATACCGCAAGTACATCGAAAAGGACGCCGCGCTGGAACGCCGCTTCCAGAAGATCCTGGTGGGCGAGCCCAGCGTGGAGGCGACCATCGCCATCCTGCGCGGCCTGCAGGAGAAGTACGAGGTGCACCACGGCGTGCAGATCACCGACCCGGCCATCGTGGCCGCGGCCGAGTTGAGCCACCGCTACATCACCGACCGCTTCCTGCCCGACAAGGCGATTGACCTGATCGACGAAGCCGCGTCCAAGATCAAGATTGAACTCGACTCCAAGCCCGAGGTGATGGACCGGCTCGACCGCCGCCTGATCCAGCTGCAGATCGAGCGCGAAGCCGTGCGCCGCGAGAAGGACGAGGCCTCGCAGAAGCGCTTTGGCCTGATCGAGGAAGAGATCGGCCGGCTGGAGAAGGAGATCTCCGACTACGACGAAATCTGGAAGGCCGAGAAGGCCGCCGCGCTCGGTTCCAAGGACGTGATGGAAGAGATGGATCGCATCCGCTCGCAGATCAAGACCTTCACCGACAAGGGCGATTTCAACAAAGTCGCCGAGCTGCAATACGGCAAGCTGCCCGAGCTGGAAAAGCGGCTGAAGGACGCGCAGGCGGTTGAAGCCGGCAAGGCGCAGAACAAGGACGGCAAGGGCCGCCCGCAGCTGCTGCGCACCCAGGTCGGCGCCGAAGAGATCGCCGAGGTGGTGGCGCGCGCCACCGGCATTCCGGTGAGCAAGCTCATGCAGGGCGAGCGCGACAAGCTGCTGCTGATGGAAGGCAAGCTGCACGAGCGTGTGGTCGGCCAGGACGAGGCCATCGGCGCGGTGGCCAACGCCATCCGGCGCTCGCGCTCGGGCCTCTCCGACCCGAACCGTCCGACCGGCTCCTTCCTGTTCCTCGGCCCCACCGGCGTGGGCAAGACCGAGCTGTGCAAGGCGCTGGCCGGTTTCCTGTTCGACAGCGAAGACCACCTGGTGCGCATCGACATGAGCGAGTTCATGGAGAAACACTCCGTGGCCCGCCTCATCGGCGCGCCGCCCGGCTACGTGGGTTACGAGGAGGGCGGTTACCTCACCGAGGCCGTGCGCCGCAAGCCCTACAGCGTGCTGCTGCTCGACGAAGTGGAGAAGGCCCACCCCGACGTGTTCAACGTGCTGCTGCAGGTGCTCGACGACGGCCGCCTGACCGACGGCCAGGGCCGCACCGTGGACTTCAAGAACACCGTGATCGTGATGACGAGCAACATCGGCTCGCACATGATCCAGGCCATGGTGGGCGAGCCCTACGAGGACGTGAAGGACGCCGTGTGGGCCGAGCTCAAGAACCACTTCCGGCCAGAGTTCCTCAACCGCATCGACGAGACGGTGGTGTTCCACGCGCTGGACGCGCAACACATCGAGTCGATCGCCGCGATCCAGCTCAAGGTGCTCGAAGCGCGCCTGGCCAAGATGGACCTGCACCTGCAGGTTTCGCCGGCAGCACTCGCCGAACTGGCCAAGGTCGGCTTCGACCCGGTGTTCGGTGCGCGGCCCTTGAAGCGCGCGATCCAGCAGCGCATCGAGAACCCGCTCTCGAAGTTCCTGCTCGAAGGGCGCTACCCGCCGAAGTCGTCGATTCCGGTGGACGTGGACCCGGTGCAGAACCCGGGCGTGTTCGAGTTCGGCGACGCCGTCGCCGAGGCCTGAGCCAAGCCTGAAGCGGCAGACCTCCATCCGTCGGGATGGGGGACTGCCCCTACCACTGCCGGGGCGCCAGACCTATCATCCGGCTCATGACCCAGATACCCCCGACCCTTCCCTTGCGTGCGCTGTTTGACGCCCAGCAGCATGCCAGCCGCGCCAAGATCGATGTGCCGCTGGCGCTGCGCCGCGAGCGGCTGTCCCGCCTGAAGGCACTCATCGACACGCACGGCGCTGCGTTGTCCGACGCGGTGCAAGCCGACTTCGGCGTGCGCTCGCGCCAGCTCACCGAGGTGGCCGACCTGTTCGTGCTGCGCGCGGCCATCGGCCAATTGCACAAGGAACTGCCGCACTGGATGAAGACCCGGCGCGTGGCCACGCCGCTGTACCTCAAGCCCGCCCGGGCGCACATCCAGCGCCAGCCGCTCGGCGTGGTGGGCATCATCGGCCCCTGGAACTACCCGCTGCAGCTCACGCTGGGGCCCGCCGCCACAGCGCTGGCCGCGGGCAACCGGGTGATGCTCAAGCCCAGTGAACTCACGCCCCACACCTCGGCCCTCATGGCCTCGCTGGTGCAGGGCGCCTTCTCGGCAGAAGAATTCAGCGTGGTGCTCGGCGGCGCCGATGTGGCCCACGGTGGCGGCGGCCGCCGCGGTCAATCTCACGCCCACGACGCTGGAACTCGGCGGGAAATCGCCCTGCGTTGTGGATGCGTCTTGCAATCTGGATGAGGCGGCCGTGAAGATCGCGCACGGCAAGCTGCTCAATGCTGGCCAGACCTGCATCGCGCCCGACTACGTGCTGCTGCCGCGCGGCCAGGAGGCCGCCTTCGAGCGCGCCTACACGGCCGCCGTGGCGCGCCTGTTTCCCACCATCGCCGGCAACCCCGACTACGCCGCCATCGTGAGCGACCGCCACCATGTCCGCTTGCAAGCCCTGCTGAGTGAAGCCTCGGCGCAGGGCGCTCGTGTGGTCGACGTGGCGCCACCCGGCGCGGCGGCTGCAGTCTCCACCGCGCGCCAGATGAACCCCACCCTGGTGTTCAACCCCGGTCCGGGCCTTCGGCTGCTGGACGAAGAAATCTTCGGCCCCATCCTTCCGGTGTTGAGCTACGACTCGCTGGATGAGGCCATCAAACGCATCAACGCCGCCGCGCGCCCGCTGGCGCTGTACTGGTTCGGCACCGACACCGCCGCGCGCGACCGGGTGATGAACAACACCGTGAGTGGCGGCGTGAGCGTGAACGACACCCTCATGCACGTGGCCCACGAGAACCTGCCCTTCGGAGGCGTGGGCGAGAGCGGCTGGGGCGCGTACCACGGTGAAACCGGCTTCCTGCGCCTTACCCAGCAAAAACCTGTTCTGGTGCAGTCGCGCTTCTCGATGGGGCATCTGTTCTACCCGCCCTATGGCCCGCGTTTCGACCAGATCATGGGCCTGCTCAAGCGCTGGCTGTGATCCGCGGCTGAGCCCGCTCAGACGCCAGCGAGCGCGTCGTCGTCGGCCTCGGGCTGCACCACGGCCGCCGTGTTCTGCAGGTAACCCTTTTGCATCAACCCATAGGCCAGTTCGGACACATCCGAGCCCAGCAGCAGGGACAACTCCTGCTCGCTACGCCGGCCGTTGGCCATGAGCAGCAGCGTGTGGGCCTGGCGGCCCACGGCGTCGGGTCGTGAGAGGGCCTCCCATGCCATGTTCGTCTTGGCGTAACGCCGGATGGTTTGCATCATTGTTGTGTTTCCCTGAAGCCTGCGCGTGTGTGGACAGCACCCATGCATGTTGCATGCCAGTTGTGACAGTGTCTTGACGCCGGGGCCATTCGGCGGACCGGTTGACCGTTCGGAGACCGATATCTGCCTTATCTCAGCGGTGTCGTGCCCTCGGTGGCTTGCGCAGGTATAACCGTGACGTGTTTCACACTCCGACCCAGCGGCAGAGCGCCGCAACCAGGCGATGACGGTACCCCCCAGATTGCTGCAACAGTGCCTGTCCGAGGCGCTTGAAGACGCCCCCGCGATGCTGGGGCGCTGTCTTGACGCGGCGGTGGTGAGCCTGCAGGAGGCCGAAAAGCAGTGCCTTGAAGTCGCTCAGCGCGACCGCCTGGCCAGCGCCTGGTGGCGCATGCGCCAGGAAAAGGAAGGCTGGGTGGCCGATTTCCCGCAGCGCCTGCGTGAAGCGTTTGCAGTGCCCACCGATGCCCCTCAGTCCTCGCGCACCTCGCTGCTGAGCGAATCCACCTACCTCTCGCTGGTGGAAGACGACACGGTCACCGAATCCATTGAATCCGCGCGTCTGCTGCAAAGCCTGCTGCCGCCGCTGGAGCAGGAACTCAAGGTGCTCGATGCCCTCATGAGTTCGCTGCAGGGGCTCTCGACCGTGCAGGCCGACATGAACCCGCTGCGCCCGGCGGTTTTCGTGCGGGCGCTGCGCGAGATGATGTCGCTCGACGAGCCGGACTCGCAGATGCGCGCCCTGTGGCTGCGCCATTGCGGCAAGACCATCGGCCATGAACTCAAGGGCTTGTATGCCCGCCTGGCATTGGTGCTGCAGCGCGCCAACGTGCAGGAAGCCGGTTACCGCGTGCGGCTGATCGCCGAGGCCCCGGGCGCGGCGGCCCGCTCTGCGGCCAGTGCAGCCCGGGCTGCGCGCGGCGCCGGCCCGGCCGCCACCGAATGGAACCCGTCGGGCCCGGCGCCACTGGACTATCGCGGCGACAGCACGCGCGATGCGCATTTTGGCGACTCCATGCCCGACATGCCGCAACTGGCGCGCTTGCAGACACCGGTGGACAACCAGTACCTGCACAACTTCCTGGAGAAGGGTGGGCAGCGCTACGAACAGTCGCTCGCGCCCGAGTACTACGAGCAGGTGAGCGAGGAACTCGCGGCCATTGAGGCGTTTGCCGCCATCCCCACGCTTGACGAGTCGATGGTGGTGCGGCGCAGCGAGCAATACAAGGCGCTGCCCGTGGTCGACCGGCCCGCGCGCGCGGTGGACATCGGCACCCAGCTCAGCCAGAAGACCTGGGGCGATTTCGCAGCGGCCCACGAGCGCGCCCGTGTGCTCATGCAGCTCAAGCAGAAGGCCGAGCGCGTGGCGCAGGCCATGGGCCTGGACGTGGTGCGAAAGCTGGTCAACCAGGTGGCCCAAGACCCGCTGCTGCTGGCACCGGTGCGCGAAGCGGTGGTCGCGCTGGAGCCCTCGCTCCTGCGCCTGGCCATGGCCAATCCGCGCTTCTTCAGCGAAGACGCGCACCCGGCCCGCCGCCTGGTGGAGTGCGTGGCGCAGCGCAGCTTCAAATACAACGACGAATTCTCCAGCGAGTTCGCCGAGTTCTTCCAGCCGGTGCAGCAGGCGTTCAACGCCCTCAACGAGCTGGAGACAGAAGATCCACAGGCCTTTGCCATCGCGCTCGACGAGCTGCTGCAGGAATGGGAAAGCCAGGACCGCCAGGACGTGGCGGCGCAGGACAACAACCTGCAGGCGATCCGCCACGCCGAAGCGCGCCAGACCCTGGCCGACCAGGTGGCGTGGGACCTGAGCCAGCGCCCCGATGTGGACAACGTGCCCGGCTTCATCCTCGACTTTCTCTACGGCCCCTGGTCGCTGGCCATTGCCTCCGCCCAGCTTCAAGCGCAGAAGGGTCAGGTCGATCCCGGGGGCTACCGCAAGGTGGTCTCCAACCTGTTGTGGAGCACCAAGAAGGACGTCACGCTGCGCCTGCCGGCTCAGTTGCTGGAAATGGTGCCGGGCATGCTGGCCACGCTGCACGCCGGGCTGGAGTCGCTGGGCAAGACCCGCGACGAAACCAAACCTTTCTTTGACGCCCTCATGCGCCTGCATCAGCCGGTGCTGGGTCTGCGGCGCGCGCGCGCACGGGCCGACGCGAGCGCGTCGAATCCGGTTCCGCTGGACACCTCGTCGATGTCGATGGAGCTCGACGAGACCTTGCCGGCCACACCCGAGCAGCGCAAGCCGCGCAAGGCCGCCCAGCCCTGGCTGGGACGCGAAGAGCTGGAGGCGGCGGGTTTTGAAGACACCATGCCAACCGATTTCTCCGAGCTCACCGAGAACCGGGGCGTGCCCGAGGTGACGCCGGCGGAGGCGACCAGCGTGGATGAAGCGGAGAGCGAAGAGGGCATTCCGTTCGACGCCATCACGGTGCTGGCGGGCTTGCGCGAAGGCGACTGGGTCGACCTGTATTCGCACCGCGAATGGCTGCGTGCCCAGCTCATCTGGGCGAGCAACCGCGGCACGCTTTTCATGTTCGTGAGCCGCGGTGGTCGCCCCCATTCCATGACCAAACGCAGCTGCGAACGCCTGATTGCCAACCGCCTGCTGCGCCCGGTGGACGGTCAGAGCGTGGTGCGCAAGGCCATCGAGGCCATCGCGGCCGATCAGGCCCGCGTCGAAGAGGCCGTGCCGGCCTGAGGTTGTGCCCTGGCCTGCTCGCGAAGACGCGTCGGCGGCAGGCCCATGGCCGACTTGAACATGGCCGAGAACGCGCTCTCGCTCGCATAGCCACTGGCTTCGGCCACCCGCCCCACCGACACACCGCGCGCCAGCATGGGCAGGGCGTGCGCCAGCACCACCTGCTGGCGCCAGCGCTGAAAGCTCGTGCCCAGTTCGTCGCGAAACAGCCGCGCCAGGGTGCGCTCGCTGGCGCCGCCGTGCGTGGCCCAGGCTGCCAGCGTGGCGTGCTGGGCCGGGGCCTCCATCACCGCTTCACACAGGTTGCGCAGCCGTCGATCGCCGCCCGTGGCGCTCGGCATGGGCACACCCAGCGGCTGGGTGTCGGCGTGCTCCATCTCGTCAAACAGTAGGGTGTGCAGCGCGCGCCCGGCTTCGCCCGACGGCCGAAGCGGCCGGTTCAGGGCATGCACCAGTTCGCGCAGCAGGGGCGAGACCACCAGCACGCGCGAACGCGTCCAGTGCGCTGGCACGGCGCTGGCGTCGATGTACAGAGTGAGCAGCTGGGCCGACTCCACGATGGTCACCGCGTGGCGCGCCAGCGGCGGGATCCACACCGCGCGCGAGGGCGGCACGATGGTGGTGGTCTCCAGTGGCGAGTGTTCGTCAGCCGCGTCGGTGTGGACCACCGTCACCTGCAGCAGCCCACGTGCGCAGTAGGCCAATTGCCCCCAGGCATGGTGGTGCGGTTCGAACTGGTCGTCGCTGTCGACCTGGCGCGCACGGCAGCGCACTGGATGCGCCGGCGTGGGGCAATACGGGTCGGTGTCGGTTGTTGGCAGAAGCCGGCGGTGGGTGGATGGGCGGCGCATGGTGGGCTCCCGGCTGGGGTTGGCTGACATTCGACGATGTTTGTCGTTCTGTCGCGATTGCGCATTCTCCACCCGCCCTACCATCGTGTCCATGAACACCGCCACCTTGCGCGTTGCCGCGCCCGCCAATCCCATTCCGCTCAAACAGGACGCCGCCGTCATCGGCCTGGTGGGCCTCGTCCACGGCACCTCGCATTTTTCGCAGTTGCTGCTCGCGCCGCTGTTCCCGGTGTTCATCCGCGAGTTCGGCCTCTCGTTTGCCGATGTGGGCCTGCTCATGACGGTGTTCTTCGTCATCTCCGGGATTGGCCAGGCCATGGCCGGGTTTGTGGTGGACCGCATCGGCGCGCGCCCGGTGCTGTTTGGGGCGATCGGCATGTTCTTCCTGGCTGCCGTGGCCGCCTCGCAGGCCAACAGCTACGCGGGCCTCATGCTGGTGGCGGTGCTGGCTGGCACGGGCAACGCGCCCTTGCACCCCTGCGACTTCACCATCCTCAACCAGCGCGTGTCGGCGCCCCGGCTGGGCCATGCCTTCAGCGCCCACGGCCTCACCGGCAACCTGGGCTGGGCGCTGGCGCCCGCGCTGCTGGTGGGCATCTCGGCCTGGGCCGACTGGCGCGTGGCCTACCAGGTGGCGGCCTTGTTGTACCTCGTGATCCTGGGTGTGATGTTCTGGCAGCGCGACAAGCTGCGCACCGAGGTGGTGGTGCAAGCGGCGGGCGCGCCGCGCGGGGGTGATCTCGGCTTTCTGAGGTTGCCGGTGGTGTGGTGGTGTTTTGCCTTCTTTCTGCTCTCCACCATGTCGCTGGCGGTGGTGCAGAGCTTTGCGCCGTCCATCCTCAAGGCCATGCACAGCACGAGCATGGAAGTGGCCACGCTGACCATCAGCGCCTACATGCTGTGCGCGGCCTTCGGCATGCTGGTGGGCGGCTTCGTGGCGGCGTACAGCCACCAGCATCAGCTCTCCAGCGACCACGTGGTGGCCTGGGCCATGGCGCTGGGTGCCGTGCTGCTGCTGGTGTGCGCCACCGGTTGGCTGGGCTCCATCGGGACGCTGGTGGCGTTGGCCGCCACCGGTTTTGCCGTGGGCGTGGGTGGCCCCAGCCGCGACCTGATGATCAAGCGCGCCACGCCCAAGGGTGCGACCGGCCGTGTCTATGGCACGGTGTACTCCGGGCTGGACGTGGGCTTTGCCGCCGCGCCCTTGTTGTTCGGCCTGTTCATGGACCGTGGCTGGTTCGCTGCCACGCTGGTGGGCAGCGCCGTGTTTCTGGGGCTGTCGGTGGTGGCGGCGCTGGGCGTGGGCCGGCGCACCGCCTGAAGCCGTGCTTCACACGGCGCTGCGGTGCCGCTCGATGCAGGTGGTCAACACCTCGTCGTGATCGCGTTGCCACCAGTTGCCGGTGGAAAAAATCTCCACTTCGCTGAAGCCCGCGAAGCCCTGCGCTTCCACCCAGCCGCGGATGCGCGGGATGTCGATCACGCCGTCGCCCATCATGCCGCGGTCGTTGAGCAGGTCGGTGGTGGGGGTGAGCCAGTCGCACACGTGAAAGGCGAGCAGGCGGCTTTGGCCCGCGCGTTCGATCTGCGCCCGCAACTTCGGGTCCCACCACACGTGGTACACGTCCACCGCCACGCCGAGCGCGCCGGTCTGGCCCGGGTCAAGCGCGTCGCAGACGTCGAGCGCCTGTTCCAGGGTGTTGATGCAGGCGCGGTCGGCCGCGTACATGGGGTGCAGCGGCTCGATGGCCAGCGGCATGCCGGCGGCCTTCGCGTAGTCGAGCAGCTCGGCAATGCCGTCGCTCACCTGCTGGCGCGAGCGCGCAATGTCCTTGTGCGCGGCCTGACCGGCCAGCGCGCCGGGCAGGGCGCCGACCACCAGCACCAGGCAGGCCGCATTCAGTTCGCAGGCCTCATCGACGGCGCGGCGGTTGTCATCGCGTGCGGCCTGCAGGCCAGCGGCGTCCACCGCCGGGAACATGCCGCCGCGGCAATAGCCCGAGAGCTTCAGACCCAGCGCCTTCACCTGGGCCGAGATGGTTTTCAGTCCCACGGCCGCGACCTGATCACGCCAGGGCGAGATGGCGCCGATGCCATGCCGCGCGCAGGCGTCGAGGATGTCGGTCAGCGGCAGATCCTTGCCCCGGCTCTTGCGAACCGTGGCGGTGTTGATGGAGAGCCAGCGGTGGTCTTGCGAGAAATCACGCATCACTCCACCCCATGCAACGCGGCCAGCGTGCCCATGCGCCGCACCGCCAGCTCAGGTTGCTCCAGCAGGTTGGCCGCGTCGGCCAGGCGGAACAGCTCGGCGAAGTGCTGCAGCGAACGTGTGCTTTGCTGGCCCCCGACCATGGTGAAGTGCTTCTGGTGGCCGTTGAGCCAGGCCATGAAGACCACACCGGTCTTGTAGAAGCGCGTGGGCGCGGCAAAGATGTGGCGCGACAGCGGCACTGTGGGGCCCAGGATGTCGTGGAACTTCTGCACATTGCCCTGCGCGAGCTCGCCCAGCGCAGCGCTGGCGGCCGGTGCGATGGCGTCGAAGATGCCCAGCAGCGCATCGCTCTGACCATGCGTGACTTCGCTACCGACACCATCGCCAGCGATGAGTTCGGCGTAGTTGAAGTCGTCGCCGGTGTACATGCGCACGCCTGGCGGCAGGCGGCGGCGCATGGCGATCTCTTTGTCCTTGTCGAGCAGGGAGATCTTGATGCCGTCCACCTTGTCCGGGTGCGCCGCGATCACGGCGAGCGCGGTGTCCATCGCCTGGTCGACATCGTTGCTGCCCCAGTAGCCTTTGAGCGCGGGGTCGAACATGTCGCCCAGCCAGTGCAGCACCACCGGCTGTTTCGCCTGGCTGAGGATGCGGTCGTACACGCGCTCGTAGTCGGCCGGGCTTTTCGCCACGCGGGCCAGCGCACGGCTGGCCATCACGATCAGCTTGCCGCCGAGTTTCTCGATCGCGGCCATCTGTTCCTCGTAGCCGGCGATGACTTCATCGACCGTCTTCACGTTCTCCAGCATCAGGTGGTCGGTGCCGCAGCCGGACGCCACGAGCGCCCCGGGCACGTCTTTCGCGGCGTCCAGCGAGCGGCCGATCAGCTCCAGCGAGGTGGGCCAGTCCAGGCCCATGCCGCGCTGGGCCGTGTCCATGGCCTCGGCGACCCCCAGGCCGAGCGACCAGAGCCGCTGGCGGTAAGCGATGGTTTCGTCCCAGTCCACCGCGCACTGCAACCAGGGGTCGATGGCGGCCAGCGGGTCGGCCACCACGTGGGCGGCCGAGTAGGCGATGCGGTTGAACTTCACACCCGCTGCGGGCTTCACCGGGGTGGTGCCGCGCAGCGCGTAGGCCTCGACCTGGCCCGAGGTGTTGGGCAGTTTCAGGGACAGTGCCATCTTCAAACTTTCAGTGGAGGTACGTCGACCCAGCGGCGTTCCTTCCAGCTGTCCAGCGCGGCTTCCACCAGCTGCACACCCTTGGCGCCTTCGGGCAGAGTCCACTTGTAGGGCTCGTTCTCCACCACGTGGCGGATGAAGTGTTCCCACTGGATCTTGAAGCCGTTGTCGTACACCTGCGTGTCCGGCACGTCCTGCCACTGATCGGAGAAATCCATGGTGTTTTTGACGTCCGGGTTCCACACCGGGCGCGGCGTGTTCACGCGGCTTTGGGCCTTGCAACCGGTCAGCGTGGCGACAGCGGAGCCGTGCGTGCCGTCGACATGGAAGGTCACCAGGTCGTCGCGATTCACGCGGGTGGCCCAACTCATGTTGAGCTGCGCGATCACGTTCTCACCGTTGTGGCCGACCAGTTCGGCGGTGGCGTAGGCCGCATCGTCGGCGGTGCACTCGTAAGGCTTGCCGGCTTCGTCCCAGCGCGTGGGGATGTGCGTGGTGCCGATGCACGAGACCGACTTCACTTCGCCGAACAGGTTGTCCAGCACGTAGCGCCAGTGGCACATCATGTCCAGGATCATGCCTCCGCCGTCTTCCTTGCGGTAGTTCCAGCTGGGGCGCTGGATCGGCTGCAGGTCGCCTTCGAACACCCAGTAGCCGAACTCCAGGCGCACGCTGAGCATGCGGCCGAAGAAGCCGGCGCGGCGCAGCATGTCGAGCTTGCGCAGACCGGGCAGGAACAGCTTGTCCTGCACGGCGCCGTGCTTGAGGCCCGAGCTTTCTGCCAGGCGCGCGATCTCCACGGCCTCGTTGAGGTTGGTGGCGATCGGCTTCTCGCAGTACACGTGCTTGCCGGCGCGGATCGCCTTGGCCAGCAGGGTGGGTCGCATCTGCGTGGTGCCGGCGTCGAAGAAGATGGTGTCGCTCTTGTTGGCCAGCGCGGCGTCGAGGTCGGTGCCCCAGCGCGCGATGTTGTGGGTCTTGGCCAGCGCTTCCATCTTCTCGGCGTTGCGGCCGATCAGGATGGGGTCGGGCATGACCCGGTCGCCGTTGGAGAGCGTCACGCCGCCTTGTGCGCGGATGGCGCAGATGGAGCGGATCAGGTGCTGGTTCATGCCCATGCGCCCGGTGACGCCGTGCATGATGATCCCAAGTTGTTGAACAGCCATCGTCAGGTCCTTCTCTTTCTTTGAAAATTCAGCGGGTTCAGATTCAATGGGCCACTTGCAGGCCGGCGGCTTTCACCAGCACGGCGTTGCTCTTGATTTCGTCTTTGATGTAGGCATCGAACTGCTCGGGTGAGAGCGTCCAGGCGTCGGCGCCGAGCTTGAGGAAGCGTTCTTCACCTCGGGCGTTGCCAGGGCCTTCACCACCTCGTCGTGCAGGCGGTTGACGATGTCGCGCGGCGTCTTGGCCGGGGCCATCATCCCGATCCAGAAGTTGAATTCGGAGCCGGGCACACCAGCCTCGGTGGTGGTGGGCACGTCGGGCAGGGCGCTGGCGCGGCGCGGCGAGCCCACGGCCAGGGCGAGCAGGTGGCCTTCCTTGATCTGGCCGATCACCGGAGCGATGGGCGAGAAGTAATAGTCCACGCGGCCGGAGAGCACTTCGGTCACGGCTTCGGCCGAGCCCTTGAACGGGATGTTGAGCGCGTCGATCTTCGCGGCCATCTTGAACTTCTCGGCGTTCAGGTGGGTGGCGCTGCCCTGGCCGGCGGAGGCGAAGTTCATCTTGCCCGGGTTGGCCTTGGCGTAGGCCAGCAGTGCCGGCAGCGTCTTGATGTTCTTGCCGGGGGCGATCACCAGCACGTTGGGCGTGGACGTGATCGGCGTGATGCCGGCGAAGTCGGTCGCGGTGTCGAACGACAGCTTGGCGAAGGTGGACGGGCTCACCGTGTGCGACGACGAGTGGATCATGATCGTGTAGCCGTCGGGCGCGGCCATGGCCACCGCCGCCTGGCCGATGGTGCCGCTGGCGCCGCCGCGGTTGTCCACCACGATGGGCTGGCCCATGCTCTGGCTCATCTTGTCGGTGATGGCGCGCGCAATGATGTCGGTGGTGCTTCCGGCGGCAAACGGCACGATCACGCGGATGGCCTTGTTCGGGTAGGCCTGCTGCGCGGAGGCGGGCAGGCCGGCGGCGAGGGCGAAAACGGTCAGGGCGGTCGCGTGGATGAGTTTCATGCTGGTCTTCGGGGTGTTGTGCAGTCGCTGTTTTAATTCACCATTCAGTGAATAGAGGAAATTATAGGAATGGAATCTGCTCGCTGCAATGGACTTTTACGGGATAGATGTTAGGGTTTGTACTGAGACTTCGCATTCTGATCGGCGCATCAATTCACCAAATGGTGAATGATCAGGCGATGGTCTGCAGACTGCGCCACTGCGGCACGGCGGCCGACGCAAAGCCGGTGACGTGCAATGAGGTGAGGTCGAGCTGGCCATGGCGCACGCTCAGGTGCGCGCGGCCCGAGGCGGTGTCGTACAGGCTGGGGTGGGCCTCGGCGAAGGCTTGCGCCTCGGCCGCTGGCGCGGTGCCGAAGCCGTCCACGTAGTGATGGCCGTTGCGCTCGATGTGGCGCACGCCCAGGCTGGCTGCGAGCAGCGTGTCCTGCTGCACCGCCAGGCCCGCCTGGCAGGTCAGGTCTTCGCCCGAGAGCAGCAGGCGCGGGTCTTGCGCAATGCGGTGTGCGTTGGCCAGCGAGCGGTAGATGCCTTTGCAGGCCTTGCTCGATATGCCACGGTAGCCCAGCACCAGGCCTTCTTCCAGCGCACCGGCGTGGTCATCGGACTCGTCCAGGATCACCGGCACGCCAATGCCCAGCGATGCAATGGACTCGCGCAGCGCCACGGCGCGCGCCAGCGGTTGCTCCAGCAGCAGGGTGCGCTCGAGCAGGTCGGCCAGGGCGGGGGTGGCCTGCAGCGCCTGCCAGAAGCGGCCCAGGCTGGCCGCGTCGGTGAAGGTTTCGTTGCCGTCCAGCGTGACGCGGTGGTTGCCGCCCAGGCGCGCCAGCACCTCGGCAATCCGCGTGAGCCGTTCCACGTCGGCGTCGATCTGTCCACAGAGCTTGAGCTTGAAATGGTGCAGGCCGTGGCGCTGGATGGCCGCTTCCAGCGTGGCGGGCAGGCCGTCTTGCGGGTCGGTGCCTGCGTCGTGCGCGGTCAGTCGGTCGGCCAGGCCCACGGTGTGGCGCAGCACCACCTGGGTGGGTCGCACCAGTTCCAGTTGTGTGCTCCAGGGGTCGCCCAGCACACCAGCGCGCAGCCCATCGACCCACGATCGGTTGGCCGCGCGCAGGGCCGCGTCGGCCACCGCCTTGTCGAGCAGGGCCGGGCCGAACTGCGCGGCCAGGCGGGGCAGACCGCGCGCCACTGATACGGCGATGGCGTTGTCGCCGGCCGTCTGCGAAAGCGCGTGCGGGCTCATGGGCTCGCGGGCTGCCAACACCGCATCGCGCGCATTGCGCAGTGACTCACGCAGTTGTTCGAAGTTCTGTTCGTGCGTGAGCGCGGGCGACTTGTCGAACCATTTGGGCACCATGAGCTCCGCGCTGGCGCCTTCGAAACTGCGCCCGTCGACGTCGCCGACCACCCGCACGAACGCCTGCGGGCATTGCGTGACGGTGGCCGCGCCAAAGCGGAACGGCAGGCGCAGCGTGACGTGGCGCTGGTACAGCTGCACCTCGTGGATGCGCAGGCTCACGGCGGTCATGACAGGTCTCTCCAGATGTGGCGCACATGGCGCGCCGAGATGTCGGCGCAGCCCGGTCCGTCGGGCAGGTATTCAAAAGGCTCCACGGCCACCCAGCCGGTGTAGCGCATGTCTTTCAGCACCTGCAGCACCGGGCGCTGATCGGTGTCGCCCTGGCCGGGGCCGCGACGGTTCTTGTCGTTCACCTGCACGTGGGCGATGTGGCCGCTGGCCAGGAAGGTTCGCAGCACCTCGTGCACGGGATCGCTTTCGCTGTGCGATGCGGCGCTCACGTCCAGCATGGTGCGGATGGCGGGCGAGCCGATGCGGTCCACCAGCGCGGCCGCTTCGGCCACGGTGTTGATCACGTTCGTCTCGAAAGGCCCGAGCGGTTCGAATGCAATAGACGACGCCGGCCGCGGCCGCGTGCGGCGCCAGTTCGGCCAGCGCGGCTTCCAGCCGCGCGGTGGCCTCCAGCACGCTCTGGCCTGGTGCCGGGGAGCGCTGCCTGGGTGAGCCGTGCACCAGCACGCGCGCGCCGCAAGCGGCCGCGAAGTCGATCAGTCTGCGCAGCAGGTCAAGCGTGCGGCGACGCAGGGCCGCGTCGTCCGTCACCAGCGACAGCCCCTCGGGTTTGACGAGCAACCAGTGCAGGCTGGAGACCACCAGGCCATGGCTGTTCGCAGTGGCACGCACCTGGTTCGCGGCCGCAGCGTCGAGCGTCGTGGGGTCGTTGGTCAGCGTGAAGGGCGCGATCTCGAGTGCGTCGTATCCCATGCGTGCGGCGGCCTCGCATTGCTCGACGAGGCTGAGCGGCAGCAGCACCTCGTTGCACAGCGCCAGCTTCATGCCGCGGCCTTGCGTTGGACCGGCCGGCGGTACAGGCTCCAGAGCTTCCAGCCGATGGTGGCGAAGATCATCGCGGCCACCGTGCCGGCGATGGGGCGCGTGAAGAAAGGCGCCAGGCTGCCGTCGGACAGGATGAGCGCGCGGCGCAGGTTTTTCTCCATCAGGTCGCCCAGCACGATGCCCAGCACCAGCGGCGCCATGGGGTAGCCGAAGTGGCGCAGGAAGAAGCCGATCACGCCGAAGGCCAGCATCACGTAGACATCGAACAACCGCCCCGCGATGGCAAAGCTGCCGACCGCGCAGAGCACGAAGATGATGGGCACGATCAGGTGCTGCGGCACGCGCAACACCTGCACCAGCGCCTTGGTGAGCAGCAGGCCGTAGATCAGGATGCCGATGGTGGCGAACAGCATCATGGCGACCACGTCGTACACGAACTGCGGGTTCTCCACCATGATCAGCGGGCCGGGCTTGATGCCGTGGATGATCATGGCCGCCATCAGCACGGCGGCCGGTGCCGAGCCCGGAATGGCCAGCGTGAGCACCGGGATCATGGCGCCGGGCACGCAGGCGTTGTCGCCGGTCTCGGCGGCCATCAGGCCTTCCACCGAGCCCTTGCCGAACTTCTCCTTTTCCTGGCTCGCGCGCTTGGCCGCGGCGTACGACGACCAGGCCGCCACGTCCTCGCCCACGCCGGGCACGATGCCCACGCCGGTGCCGATGAGGCCCGAGCGCAGGATGGTGCGCCAGTACTGGGTCACGTCGCGCAGCTTGGGGATGACGGTGTCGAACGCGCTGATCTTCACCGGCAGCTGGCGCTGGCGCATGGCGGTGAGCAGCTCGGCGAAACCGAAGGCCCCCACCAGCGCGGGCACGAGCTGGATGCCGCCGGCCAGGTCGCGCACGCCGAAGGCAAAGCGCTCGAAGCCGTACTGAGGCTCCTGGCCGATGGTGGCCACGAACAGGCCCGCGATGCCGGCGATCCAGCCCTTGAGCGGGTCGTCGCCGGTGAGCGTGCCGGCAATGATGACGCCGAACAGCGCCAGCCAGAAGAACTCGTAGGCGCCGAACTTCAGCGCCAGGCCGCCCAGCACCGGCGTGAAGGTGGCCAGGAAGAACATGCCGATCAGCGTGCCCATGACCGAGCCGGTGGTGGCGATGCCCATGGCGCGACCGGCCATGCCCTGGCGAGCGAGCTGGTAGCCGTCGAGGCACGACGCCGCCGACGCGGGCGTGCCCGGGATGTTGAGCAGGATGGCCGAGCGCGAGCCGCCGTAGATGGAGCCCACGTAGGTGCAGATCAGGATCAGCAGCGCCTGGCTGGGCGGCAGTTTGAGCGTGAGCGTGGTCATGAGCGCCAGCGCCATGGTGGCGGTGAGGCCGGGCAGGGCGCCCATGATCACGCCGACCAGCGAGGCGAGCAGGGCGTAGGCGATGGCCTCGGGCGTGCTGAAGCGCACGATCGATTCACCGAAGAGGATCAGTCCGTCAAACATGGCGTGGTGTGCTGGGGAAGGCTCAGGGGAGACGGACGAGGAAGATCTGCTGGAACACGGTGGTGACCACGGCCGAGGTGAGCACGCCAGCAAGCAGGGACACGGTGAGGCGGCGCGCGGCGGAATGCTCCGGCGGCGTGAACAGCGCCACGAAGGCGGCGACGAACACGCCGGTGGCGAACCAGAACGGCACGCGGCCGATCAGCCCGGCGGCGTAGGTCAGCGAGAGCGCCAGCGTGATGCCGATGCGCCGATTGAACAGAGGTTGGGCCGTTGGTGTGCCGCTCTGCTGGCGGATGCGCAGCCAGCTGCGCAGCATCAGCACGGTGCCCAGCAACAGCAGCACACCGCCCAGCATGCCCGGCACGAAGCCCGGCATGGTGTAGAGCTCGGCGCCCATGGACTCGAAGCGCTCCATGCGCCACGCCAGCACCACGATCAACAGGCCAAAGCCCGCCCAGCCCGCACCGCCCCAGAGGTCGGAGCGGGCGGATGTTTCACCCTCGGTCATGCGGTGTTCCGTGTGGGGGAATCAGGGCTTGGGGATGCCCACGGTGTCGGGTGACACCTTGGCCTTGCCGGCGGCCTGCTGCGTCCAGGCGTACGACTGGATGGCCGGGAACACCGCCTTCTGTGCTTCCTCGCCCGCCATCGGCGCAAACATGGCGCCACGCGATTGCGCGTACTTCTTCAGCGCATCGCTCTTGACCATTTCGGTGGCCCAGATCCTGTCCAGCGTCTGCTTGACCTCGGGCGGTGCGGCCTTGGGCACGAAGATGCCGAAGTAGTTGATCGGATCCTTGAAACCGGGGATGAACTGAGACAGCGGCGGGATGGTGCCGAAGCCTTCGATCTCGATCGACTTGTCGCCCACCACCGCCAGCGGGCGAATCTTCTTGGCTCGGATCATGTCGGTCTGCTCGGCCGCGAGCTGTGTGGTTACCTGGGTCTCGCCAGAGGCGGCGGCCACGGCAGCGGGTGCGCCACCGTCGTAGGTGACGTGTTTGTAGGTGACGCCAGCGGCGCGCGCGATGGCTTCGATGGCCGAGTGGCCGCTGGAGTTCACGCCCGCGGTGGCCACCGAGACCGAGCCCGGGTTGGCTTTCATGGCCGCGAGCAGTTCGGTCATGGTCTTGTACGGCGTGTCCGCGTTGACGCCCACCACTGCGATGTGCGCCACGTTGAGGTACAGGTTCCAGTCGCTGGCGGAGGTGTCGAGCATGCCCAGCACCTTGTAGGTGCCGAGGTCCTTGGCGCCACCGGCGGTCCAGGTGTAGCCGTCGGCCGGTGCGGCCATGGCGTTCTTGGTGCCCACCGAACCCGAGGCGCCGGGCTGGTTCATGATGACGATCTTCTGGCCGAGGTGCTTCTCCAGCTCGGCCGCGGTCACGCGCGAGACCTGGTCGGTGGAGCCGCCCGGGGCCCAGGGCACGATCAAGGTGATCGGTCGGTCGGGCTTCCATTGGGCCATCGCGCTGGCCGAGGCCACAGCTAGCAGGGAGGTGATGAGCAGTTGGCGGAGGGGAACGGTTGTCATGCAATGTCTCCTGGAGTTAATTCACCGAACGGTTAATACTAAAAATCCACCCGCCCAACGTCAAGCCGCAAAACCGCTCAGTTCATCAGGACATACCCTAGGATCACGTCGCACATGTGGGAGAGCCTTTCGCTGTGCGCCTTGGGCGTCATGAGATCGCGTCCGAAGATGGCCGACAGCGTGTGGTTGTTCGACAGGTAGAAGTACGACAGCCCGGCGATCGACACGTAGAGCTGAAGTGGATCGACGCCGCCGCGAAACGTGCCGTCTGCGCGGCCGCGCTCCAGGATTTCGCCCAGTGTGGCGATCAGCGGCGAGTTGAGCTGGCGCGCCCTTTCCGATTGTTCGAGATGCCGCGCGCGGTGCAGGTTGGCGCTGTTGAGCAGGGTGAGGAATTCGGGGTGTTCAAGGTAGTAGTTCCAGGTGAACTCCACCAGCCGGCGCAGCGCAGTTTCGGGTTTGAGGTGCAGCAGGTTGAGCTGGCGCTCCTCCTCGCGGATCTGCCGGTAGGCCTGCTCCAGCACCGCCTGAAACAGCTTCTCCTTGTCTTCGAAGTAGTAGTAGATCAGGCGCTTGTTCAGCCCCGCGCGCTCGGCGATGCGGTCCATGCGCGCACCCCCCAGGCCATGCTCCGAGAACTCGTCGCGCGCCGCGTTCAGGATGGTATTCTGCGACCGGTCGGCGTCTCTCAGGCGCTCTTCTGCAACCGGCGTGGGTGTGGTGCTCATGCTGGAATAATTCCCCATTTGGTTAATAAAGTCAATCCATGCCCAGCATAGCCGGCCATCTGCTCGTTGAATGCCTGATTGCCCAAGGCGTGACCCACGCCTTCGGTGTCCCCGGTGAAAGTTACCTCGCCGTGCTCGACGGCTTTCACGCCCACGCCGAGCGTATCCGCTTCATCACCAACCGGCAGGAAGGCGGCGCGGCTTTCATGGCCGAAGCCCAGGGCAAGTTGACTGGCCGGCCGGGCGTGTGTTTCGTGACGCGCGGCCCGGGCGCCACCAACGCCTCCATCGGTCTGCACACCGCGTTCCAGGACTCCACACCCATGGTGCTGTTCGTGGGCGATGTGGCCAGCGACGCACGCGACCGCGAGGCCTTCCAGGAGGTGGACTACGCATCGTTTTTCGGTCCGTCCACCAAGGGCATGGCCAAGCGGGTGGAGCGCATCGACGACGCGCGCCGCATTCCCGAGTACGTGTCGCGTGCCTTTGCCACCGCCATGAACGGGCGGCCCGGTCCGGTGGTGCTGGTGCTGCCCGAAGACATGCTCACGCAAACCGTGGACGCGCAGCCCTTGCCGCGCGTGGAGCCGGTGCAGGCCTGGAGCGACCCGGGCGCGCTGCGCGAACTGCGCACCCTGCTGCTGGCCAGCGAGCGCCCGCTGGTGATTGCCGGTGGTGGCGGCTGGACGCCGCAGTCGGCCGCCGCGCTGCAACGCTTCGCCGAAAACTGGCAACTGCCGGTGGCCAACGCGTTCCGCTTCCAGGACACCTTCGACAACCACCACCCTCTGTACGCTGGCGACGTGGGGCTGGGCATCAACCCGGCACTCGCTGCGCGGGTGCGCGAGAGCGATCTGCTCATCGCCATCGGGCCGCGTCTGGGCGAGGCCACCACCGGCGGCTACACGCTGATCGAGGCACCGGTGCCGAAACAGAAGCTGGTGCACATCCACGCCAGCGCCGAAGAGCTGGGCCGCGTCTACCAGCCCACGCTGGCGATCAACGCCACCATGAACGCGGCCGCGCGCAGCCTGGAGGTGCTCACCGCGCCACCCGATGTGAGGTGGGCCGGCTGGGCGCAGGCTTGCCACGCCGACTACCTGGCCAACATCGACCCCGCCAACGGCGGCATCACCTTGCCCGGCACCATCGACATGCCTGCCGTCATCCATACGCTGCAGAAGCACCTGCCCGCGGACGCGGTGCTCACCAACGGTGCCGGCAACTTCGCCAGCTGGTTGCACCGCTTCTACCGCCACCACGGTCTGGCCAAAGGCCACAAGACGCAGCTCGCACCCACCAACGGCGCCATGGGTTACGGCGTGCCGGCCGGCATCGGCGCGGCCATTCTCACCGGGCGCACGGCCTTCACCATCGCTGGCGACGGTGATTTCCTCATGAACGGCCAGGAACTCGCCACCGCCGTGCAGCACGGCGCCAGGAGCATCGTGCTGCTGCTCAACAACGGCAGCTTCGGCACCATCCGCATGCACCAGGAGCGCGAGTACCCTGCCAACGTCAGCGGCTCGGCATTGTCCAACCCCGACTTCTGCGCGCTGGCCCGCGCCTATGGTTATGCGGCCGAGCGCATCACGCACACGGCAGAGTTCGAGCCCGCGCTGCAGCGCGCCCTGGCCGCGCCGGGCGGCAGCTTGATCGAGGTGTTGATCGATGTGGATGTGATCACGACACGTGGCACGCTCACGGCCATCCGCGCGCGCGCGCAGTCGCCCGGCTGATCGCCACACGCCGGGCCGCGTGGCGATTTGGTGAATAGATCACAAAGCCCCTGGCACTCCCATACACCCTCTGGAGGCACTGCCTGCCTAGACTGGTCTTATCCAATCAAAGGAGAGTGGCCATGTGGCAAGCAACCGGTGCAACCAAGCTATCCGAGTTTCACGAGCTGGGCGGGGTGCCAGGTCAGCCCTCCATGGGACGCGCACACCTGCTGCGTGTGCTCGATGAGGTCGACTACGGCATGCTGATCATCGACGCGCAGGGAACGATCCTGCATGCCAACCACCTGGCGCGGCACGAACTCGCCAGCGGACGCATGCTCATGTCGTACGGCAACACGCTGCTGGGCAGCAACGCCGAGTTCACCGCCCAGATGCAACTGGCCATGGAGGCTGCGTTTCGCGGCCAGCGCCGACTGGCGCTGCTCAACAAGGGTGAGCGTGAGCTCGCCATGACCTTCACACCCCTGAGTCACCCGCTAGAAGCCGACCCGCCCACCGTGCTGGTGATGCTGTCGCGTCAGAGCACCTGCGACAACCTGGCGGTGCGCATGTTTGCCCGCACCATTGGTCTGAGCCCGAGCGAAGAAGCGGTGCTCATGGGTTTGTGCCGCGGCCTGGAGATCCCGGAAATCGCGTCCGAGCACGGCGTGGCCTCGTCCACCATCCGCAGCCAGATCAAGACCTTGCGCGAGAAGGCGGGCTCGGCCAGCATCCGCCGGCTGCTGCAGCGCATCAACAGCCTGCCGCCGGTTGTGCCCGCCTTGCGCATCGTGATGCCGATGCCCCACAATGCCGCGGAGTCAATCCACCCGTGAGCATGGATGCCAGTCATACCTTCCGCCTCTGTATTTGCCCATCCCAACCAACACATTGAAGCGCTGGCCTCGCAAGGTGTACAGCGCCGCTACCGGCGCGGCACGCTTCTGATCCAGGAAGGCGAGACCGGCGACACGCTGTACATCGTGCTGCAGGGCCGCCTGCGGGCTTTCCTGTCGGACAACAACGGCCGCGAACTCACGTTGGGCCTCTACGGTCCACTGGAGTACGTGGGCGAGATGTCGCTCGATGGCGGGCCCCGCTCGGCCAACGTGGAGGCCGCCGAGCCCAGCACCTGTTCGGTGGTGACCCGCACCACCTTGCTGGCGTACATCGCCGAGCACCCCGAATTTGCGCTGGAACTCATGGCGCGCCTGATCCGCCGCGCCCGACTGGCCACCGAAAGCGCGCGCAGCGTGGCGCTGATAGACGTGTATGGACGCCTGGTCCGCTTGCTCAACACCCTGGCGCAGATCCCCAACGAGCGGGGTGAACGCGCGCTCAAGGAGCGTCTGACCCACCAGCAGATGGCTCAACACCTGGCGTGCTCACGCGAGATGGTGAGCCGCTTGCTGAAAGACCTGGAGACCGGCGGTTACATCGCCGTGCGCGAGCGCTGGATCTGGCTGCTCAAGACCTTGCCGGCCCGCTGGTAGTGCTCCCCCCGATGCGCCTTCGGCGCTTCCCCCCAGGGGGCAACACCTGCGGCCCGGCAAAGCCGGTTCCGCGGTGTTCCCGGTTGGAGAGTTCTGGCACTCAAGCGCCATTGATCAGGCGGCGCGCCTCCTGCGGCGCAGCGGAGCTGGTGCCCGCCAGCCGCACCACGCTGCCGCTGAGGCTGCCGGCACCCAGCACGCCCCACAAGGCGGGGTTGGTGTCGCTCGCGGCCAGTGTGTCGGGCACCTTTTTCACGCCGGGGCGTTGCGGCCGGCTGGCGTCCGGGTCGGGCTTGCGCGGGGAGTACAGCGCAAAGTGCCCGCTGGGCGATGCGTGCTGGCGAAGGCCGCCCACGCTCACCGTGTTCTGCCCGGTCGACAGGCTGTTGAAGGTGCCGCTGCGCCGGATGGGCGTGGGGTTGCCCGGGTGGTCCACGAAGCTGCCGATGTTGCCGCTGGTGTCGTACCACGCGTCTTCAAAGTAGGACTGCCGCGCGCCGGTGTTCTGACCCAGCGCCACGTCGTCCCGCTCCACATAGGCATCGAACACCACGGGCTCGGTGCCGGTGTTGGTCAACGTCACTTGCCATGAGCCAAGCGGTGCGGTGACTGCCTTGGCACTGCGGCTGAAGGTGGGCGCCAGCGCCAGCAGGGCGCAGGTGCTGCCGATGCCCAGCGCCGAGTCGTTCGGAAAGATCAGGCCGCACATCGGCAGGCCGTCGGCCCCCAGCCACAGGCCCGACGCGCCTTTGCGCAGCGGCGGCAAGGCTTGCGCATGGCCGGGTGGTGTCACGCTGATCTCGATACCTTGCGCATCGTCGGGCAGCCAGATCTCCAGAAAACTCTGCGTGCGGTCGTCGGGCTGCACACGCCAGTGCAAGGGCACCGATGCGCCCGGTGCGAGCGTGTCGTTGGCGTGGGTGCGGCTCTGGTAGGCGTTGCCCGCGGGCACGGTCACCTGCAGACGTCCCTCGCACAGATCGATCAGCTGGTCCATAGCAGCCTCCAGGATGGAGCTGCCGTCGTGCGGGCCGGCCAACGTGCCCCAGCTGATGTTCACCACCAGTTGGGCTTGGGGCGTGCAGCGCGCCAGGATGTACATGAGTGCGTCGAGCACGCTCACGTTCATCGCGCCGCCAGACGTATCGAGCACGTTGGACCAGTCCAGCTGCACCGCGATCAGGTCGCAGCGACTGGCCTCGTCGTCCCGGAGTTGCAGCAGGTTGCCCGAGCCGCAGGCCAGGCTCATCACGTGTGTGCCGTGGTTGACGGGTTTGCTCAGGTCCCACAGCTGGAGGTGCTCATAAAGCGCGTCTTCGTCCAGCCGGCCATGGTGCGTGTGGTCCGCCATGGCTTTGTTGATCGCAGCGCCCGAGAGTTCGTGGCCGTAGCCCATGTCGCGTGGTCGGGGGCCGGCGCGAGCTGGATCCAGCGGTGTCTGGTGGTGCGGTTCGTTGCCCGGCCAGTTGCCATCCTGCGTGTCGTCCTGGCGCCAGAAGTGTTTTACCCGTGGGCGGCCTTTGGCGTTGAGGAAGACCTGGTTGGCAAAGGCCAGTCCGCCATCGATCAGGCCCAATACCTTTCCGTTCAGGCGATCGGGTGCGTTGACGGGATGTGCGCCGGGCGTGCAGGGGTCGTGGATCGGCTGCGTGTGGTGGCCCACCGGCAGGCCGAGTTCCAGGCGCTGGATCAGGCCGCGCAGTTGCGGATCGGAGCGCAGCCGCTGAAAAAACTTGGGCTTCACGTGCGCCGTGCAAAAGCGCAGCGCAGGCAGATTGAGGTACACGCGCGGTATCTGCAGCCACTTCGTGCTGGAGGCAGCCACCAGCGCCGGAACATCGGCAGGTGCAGTGAGCTCGATGACGATGGGCAGCCACTTCGGCGGCTTGCCTTTGGGCTTGCCGCGGTAGCCGGCGAACTTGTCGGCTTCGGCCCAGGCCAGGTAGGGGTCTTGCCCGTCAATCGCGCCAGGCGCACTCCAGTGGATGCCGGTGAATTCGCCTGTGGGCAGGGGCGACCAGCTTGCGCCGCTCACTGAGGTACCTTCGCCTTGCGGGCTGCGGTGCGAGCTTGCTTGGGAGCGGCCCGGCGCTGTGCTCATGCCCACTCCTTGAGCGCTTCCCCCCAGAGCCAGGCAACCAGGGGTGCGTTGCCCACACCCGTGGTGCTCGCCGATCGGGTGTAGGCGTGGCCGCTGGTGTGGTCCATCGACTGGTGCAGGCTGAAGTCCAGCGGTTCGCCATTGGGGCCTTCGAACAGGCGGCCGTCGAAACCGCGCTCGTGCACCTTGGTGCCGGTGGCCCGCGCTACCAGAAACTCGGCCAGGGCGGTGCCGAGCAGGCGACCTGCTGCACTGTCCACCGGGAAGTGCAGGCCTGCCACGGTGCGGTTGACCGCGATGCGCGCGGCCAGGCGCTGCAATTGTTCGCGGCTTTCCGTGCCGTTGGGGGGCGTGCCGGCACCGGGCGCGGCATTGAGCAGTGCTTCGAGCAACACTGCCATCGCGAAGGCTTCGGTGGCGTGGCCGCTGGGCCAACTGCCGTGCCCCGGTGTTTCGATCATGGGTTGGATCTGCGGCGAGAAGGCCACTGGGCGGACGCTCGCGAAAATGTGCTTGAAGCGCATCTCGACGAAAACACACAACGAGAACACGAGGTCGATCAGCTGCAGCGTCTTCTTGTGGCGGTGCGCCGTGAGGCCGATCACGGACGAAAAGAATGCGATCGGCGGAGTGCGTTGATCCACGATTTCCGCGGCCCGGTCGGCGCGCAAGTCGGCGTAAGCCGCTACCAGATCGAGCTGCTTCTTGAACTGCGCCTTGGTCGGTGCACGCATGTGCACCAAGGGCTTGCGCTGGATGTTGTTGGACTGCAGATTGGCAAACTCCAGCACCGCCTCCTTGGGACCATTTCGCGTTTTGAAGAGCAGTCCCTCGACGAGTTCGGTGAAACAAGCTTCAACGCGGGGGCCATCGGCCCAAAGCCTGAGGTTGTCGGGCTTGTCGAAAGCAGGCTCGCTGACATGCAAAGTGGCCCCAACGAAGGGTCCCACGATCGCTGCGCGACTCAGGAGCAGGGCGTCGGCCGACACCACCGCAGTGCCGAGCCCGCCGCTCAAACCTCCACTGAGCCCGCCGCTCAACCCACCGCTGAGGCCGCCGCTGAGGCCCCCGCTCAAACCGCCACTCAAACCCCCGCTCAGGCCACCGCTCATGACTACTCCTTGAAATTGTTAGTTGGGCATACCGAGAGCCGCCAGGACTTTCGCCCCTTTTCTTCTCAGGGGACTTTGTTTTCCGGAGGCAAGGTATTTCGACACCGTGAGATCGGGTTGAAGCGATCTGAGCAATTGAAAGGTCTGAATCGCGTCAGACTCCGCACCGAATTCGTACTGCGCGATCAGCAGGGTTCGAATGGTCGGTAAGTGATATCTGTTCTTCTTCAAAGACGACTGACCCATTTCGATCGATCGAGCCAACTGCCCTACGGCCAGGTAGCTGGTGGCCAACATCATCTCGAAGTAGTACTTCTGGGGATCCAGCGGCGAGAGATGCAGAGCGTTTTCGGTCTCCATCACCGAATCTTCTGCATTTCCCCACATCGTCGACCACACGCTGTTGTACAGCCAGGCCATAGGGTCGTTCGGGTTGCTCTGCGTGGCTTCCTGCAGCAGTCGGCGCGATGTGTCCACGTCTTCACCGAGGTGGCACAGCGCATGGCCTTTGATGGCCATGGCCAGCGAACTGCCAGGTTCCAGATCGAGTGCGCGGTCGGCGGTGTCGATCGCGCGCTGAAAGTCTCGCGCCGGTTCGGCCGAGAGTCCTTGCACCACCTGCATGATGTGCCACTTGGCCAGCCAGGCCCATGGCGTAGCCACGCGCTTGTGGCGCTCCACCACCGCTTCGAGCAACTGGTGGCTGCGTTGCAGGTCTCGCGGCGTGGAGCGGTGCATCAGCGTGATGCCACCGAGCAAAAGGGCGTTGCTGTCGAGCTGGGGCAAGGGCAGCACCAGGGTGCGTTGCACCACGTCGTTCAGCAATGCCTTGGAGCAGGCCGAGCACAGGGCGTCAAGCAGTGCACTCTGGGCTTCCATCAGGTCTCGCACGTCGCCTGTGAGCCGATCGGCCCAGATCACTTCTTCGCGGCGGTTGTCGGTGAGCTGCGCCATGATCACGACCTTGTCGCCGTAGGTCACGTAGCTGCCGCCCAGCACAAACGTGGCTTCTAGATGTCGACCGATGTCGCCTGCGGAAGAGGTGCGTCCCCGGAAGGCAGTGGTGGACAGGCGGGAGATCACGCGCAGATCGGGGCTGCGCGCGAGCTGCGCGATGACGCCGTCGGCAATGAGTTCGCCAATCACGAACTGTTCGGTGACGTGGCTGCGCGTCTCGAAGGGCACGACGGCGATTGAAGGGCGGAAGTCCAGCGCAGTGCCTTCCGGCACCTGGGCGCGGATCGCGGACGACCCCGCACTCACGGGATGGACAGCCCAGGTGCGAACCGGTTCGGGCCAATGCTTGAGGTAGTTTTCGCCGCGGTCTTCCACCTCGGCATCCATGCCGACCACGATGCCGTCGAAGATGCTGGCGGTGATGATGGTCTCGCCCGGGGCAGCGAGGTCGGCCACGCGGGCCGCGAGGTTCACGCCGTGGCCATACACGTCGTTCTCGTCGGCATACAGGTGCGTGGCGTTCAGCCCGGCCCGAAGAAACAGCTGCTGGTTCACCGGCAAGGTGTCGTTGAGCGGGGCAAAGTACTTGTGCAACGTGAGGGCCGCGCGCACCGCATCGGTGGGCTGGTCGAACTCCACCAGCATGCCGTCGCCCAGGCTCTTGACCATGCGGCCCTTGCAGTCGGGCAGCACCGTGCTGGTGGCGTGGTGCACGAAGCCGCGCCATTGGTTCACCACGGCGGCCTCGTTGGCGGCCATCAGGCGCACCGACTCCACCAGGTCCATCACCAGCACCACCTTGTGGCGCTGCTGCGGCAGTGCAAGCGCAGTCTCCCCAGCCCCTGTGTCCGGGGTCTGCAAGGTGTTCGGGGTGGGGCTGCTTGTCATGCCGGTGGGGGTATGCGGGTTGCGTTGCAGTTTCTCACAACTGCTCTCGAGCGTCAGTTGTGGAGATGGCAAAAACAGCAAAGCCGACTTGCGTCGGCTTTGCGGGGGAATCACACCCAACCGGGTGCGAAAGCCAGGATCACTTCAGGTGGTCGTTGACCAGCTTGGTCATCTCGAACATGGAGGCCTGGGCCTTCTTGAAGATTTCCTTGAGCTTGGCGTCGGCATTGATCATGCGACGGTTCACCGAGTCCTGCAGCTTGTTCTTCTTGATGTACTCCCAGATCTTCTTGGTGACTTCGGTGCGCGGCAGGGGGCTTGCACCCACGATGGCGGCCAGAGCGGCGCTGGGGGTCAGTGCCTTCATGAACGCAGCGTTGGGGGTGCGCTTCTTGGCAGGTGCTGCCTTCTTGGTGGGTGCAGCTTTCTTGGCTGGAGCGGCTTTTTTGGCCGGAGCAGCTTTCTTCGCAGGAGCAGCCTTCTTGGCAGGTGCAGCGGCTTTCTTGGCCGGAGCGGCCTTCTTTGCCGGAGCAGTAGCCTTCTTGGCCGGGGCCGCTTTTTTAGCGGGAGCTTTTTTCGCAGTTGCCATGGTTGAATTTCCTTCTAGAAGTTTGACTTGTCCCCAGTGGAAAACGCGCTTTCACACTGGTGTCTCGGATGCTAATGGAGATGCACTTGCAATCCAAGGTGGGCGACGCGGTTTTTTCTTCGTTTTCAGAGGGAGGAAGCTGCATTTTGGCGGGGAAAACAACACTTCGACGCACGCAGAGCCGCCAGCGGCGCGGCGTGCAGGCGCATCTGCTCAAATGCGGCGCTGTTTTGCTCACAGTCCGCGCTTCAGTTTTCGACAGGAAATACCATGACCAACACACCACCATTTGCGACCTGCGATCTGTGCGATGCACACAAGAACGAGACCTCTGGCGCCTTTCGCGTGCTGCCGCCGGTGTTCCGCGATTTTGGTGCGGTGCGCCGTTTCTGCGGACCGGTGGTCACCGTCAAATGCTTCGAAGACAACTCGTTGGTGAAGGCGGCGGTGGACAGCGCGGGCGAGGGCCGTGTGCTGGTGGTCGATGGTGGCGGCTCGCTGCGCCGCGCCTTGTTGGGCGGCAACCTGGGCGCAGCGGCTGCGCGCAATGGCTGGGCCGGTGTGGTGATCGATGGCTGTGTGCGTGACGTGGCCGAACTCGTGACCAGCCAGACCGGCATCCGCGCGCTGGCATCCATGCCGCTGCCCACCGAGAAGCGCAACGAAGGCCAGCGCGATGTGGCGGTGCAGATCCAGGGTGTGTGGGTGAGACCGGGGGACTGGCTCTATGCCGACGAAGACGGCATCGTGGTGGCCGACCGAGCGATGAGCTGAGCGGGCCGCGGCGCAGGGCCGCCCCAAGCAAGGCCAGACCCCTCGGGGGGCAGCGACCCGCGCAGCGGCGGAGCGTGGGGGCTCCCCCTAGGCCGTCAACCCTTTGTAGAGCATGTAGGCGGCCAGCATGTAGAGCAGGCCGGCGAACACGCGCTTGAGCGTCTTCACCGGCAGCGCGTGCGCTGCCTTAACGCCCAGCGGCGCCATCAGCACACTCACGCAAGCGATCACCACCAGTGCGGGCAGGTAGATGTAGCCCACCGCGCCTGCGGGCAGGTTCTGCACGTTCTGCCCCGCAATGATGTAGCCCACGGCGTTGGCCAGTGCGATGGGGAATCCGAGCGCTGCGCTGGTGGCCACCGCGTTGTGGATGGTCACGTTGCACCAGGTCATGAAGGGCACGCTGACGAAGCCACCGCCCGCACCGACCAGGCCGGAGAGGAAACCGATCACGCCGCCCGCGCCGAGCAGGCCGGGGGTGCCGGGGATGGTGCGCGTGGGTTTGGGTTTTTTGTCCAGCAGCATCTGTGTGGCCGAGAAGCTCACGAAGCCGGCGAAGAAGAAGGCGAGCCAACTGCCCTTGAGCAAGGCGAACACACCCAGGCTGGCGATCATCGAACCCAGCACGATGCCCGGTGCAAGGCCCTTGACGATGTCCCAGCGCACGGCTCCGCGCTTGTGGTGCGCACGCACGCTGGAGATGGAGGTGAAGATGATGGTGGCCATGGAGGTGGCGATGGCCATCTTGACGGCGAGGTCAGCCTCCACACCCCGAGCCGAGAGAATGAAGGTGATGAAGGGCACCATGAGCATGCCTCCACCGATTCCAAGCAAGCCGGCCAGAAAACCGGTACCCAGGCCGAGCACGGCCAATTCAAGAATCAACAGGGGATCGAAAGGCATGAAAGGTGTCTGCAAGTGCCGCCGGACCGGCATCCTGAACCGGGGTTCAGGTGGGCAAGGGCAGCGTGGCTTTGGGATCGTCTGACGCGAGACGCTCACGCCAGCCACGCAATGTACCAAGCCCGGGCTCTATGAGCATTGGTTCAAGGAAATATAAAGCCCGGCGCGCACTGCAGACAGGGAAATTGTAGGTGCTGCGCGAGGCCCGTGCGGGCCAGCGGAAAAGAAAAGAGGGCGCAGTGACGGACGGTGTCAGAGCAACCGGCCGTCCTTGTCGAGTGTCTGGTCCAGACGGCGCATGAGTTCATCAACGCGGGCCTGGGTTTGCGGGTCCAGGGGCTCGTGGTCGAAGGCGCCACCGGCCTCGGCAAACGCGCTGTTGTCGGGCTGGCCAAATGACGAAGCCTGGAAACTCTCGGCTTCCTTCTGCGAGAGTTCGAACGCCAGATTGAGCGAGGCCAGCACGGCGATGCGGTCGCGTGCTTTCACCTTGCCCGCATCGCGGATGCGGCACATGGCGGTGTCCACGCGTTCGACCGCGTCGAGCAGCGACGACTCGCCACCGGGCGGGCACGAGAGCAGATAACTCTGGCCCATGATCTGAACCTCGATCTGCTTGCTGCCTGGCTTGTTCATTGGAAAACCTCCGTGCTTTGCACTGCAGTGCGAGCTGACTCAAGTACGGCGCTCATGCTCGGTCCTTGTGGTTGTCGGACTGGGCACTGGCCGGGTCGATGTGGCTGGGTGCGAGGCGCTCCAGCAGCGCATCGATGCGCGCGCGCGCGGCCATCAGGCGGGACTTGAGTGAGTCGCGCTCGGCCTGCAGCGTGTGCACCTGCTCGACCAGCAGGGCGTTGGTGCGCTGCAGTTCTTCGTGCCGCAACAGCAGGCGTTCGACACGCTCGGTGATCTGGTCAAGGTGCTTGGGATCGGCCATGGTGGGGACTCGCAGTTTTCGCATTGTAGGGTTGCCCTAAGCCGGCGCGGATTAGAATGCCGCCTGTTGGTGCTCGCGGTGTGGTTCACATGCCGCAGTTCAACGGGAAGCAGGAGGGAGAGTCCACAAGGACGAACCTAACCTGCGCTGCCCCCGCAACGGTAAGCAGACGAGAGACCTGACGCAGATCAGGCCACTCCGCTTTCATCACGCAGCCACTGGAGAGCATGCCCCAACGGGACGTTGCCATCTGGGAAGGCGATGAAGGTTGTTCTGTCAGCCCGGATACCGGCCAACAAGGTGGTGGTGTGTCTGACAACGGGCGCGCCGCCGTGACGCTCAGGCACCGTCGGGGAAGGCGGTGAGAGCTTTGTCTCTTGTTTCTTCAACATGAAAAACTGCATCTTGCGCGCGCCCCTGGCCGCGCTGCCGCTGGCCGTTCTGGCCGCGCTGCCTTCCCACGCCCAAACCGCCGCTTCGAGTGAGCTGCCCGAGACCGTGGTCACCGCCACGCGTTTCAATGAAACGCTGACCTCGCTGCCGATGGGGGTGAGCGTCATCACGGCCGACCAGATTCGAGCGGCTGGTGTCACCACCGTCAACGAAGCGGTGATGAAACTGCTGGGCGTGCCGGGCCGACAAGACTCTTACGGTGGTGGTGACTACGCACTGGACCTGCGCGGGTTCGGCGCGACGTCTGACAGCAACCAGGTGGTGGTGCTCGACGGTGTGCGCCTCAATGAAGCTGATCTGGGTGGTACCCGCCTTGCCGGGATTCCCATCGATGCGATCGAGCGCATCGAGGTGTTGCGTGGCAGCGGTTCGGTGCTGTACGGAGAAGGTGCCACCGGCGGCGTGATCGTCATCACCACCAAGGCGGGCAACGGCTCGGCGCGTCGCAACAGCGCCACGCTGTACGGCGCCGTGGGCAGCAACGACCTGCGGGAACTGCGCGCCAATGCCACCGTGGCCAGCGGCGGTTTCTCGCTTGATCTGCACGGCCAGCGGCGCGAGACCGACAACCACCGGGACAACTTCCGTTCGGAAACCGATGGTGCCGGTTTCACGGCCCAATGGTCCAACGACGCGTTGCGACTGGGCCTGCGCCACGACCGCGATGCCCTGGACACCGGCCTGCCGGGTTCGCTGACCGCGGCTCAGTACGCGGCGAACCCGCGCCAGACCACCCAGCCCAGCAACCACGCCAGCATCCGCAACGAACGCAGCGGCGTGTTTGCAGAAGCCATGCTGGGCAACTGGCAGCTCGGGATGGATGCGGGTTCGCGCGACAAGTCGCTCACCAGCGTGCGTCCGACCTCCGTGTATGCCTACGAGGTGGAGTCGCACCAGCTGGCGCTCAAGGCGCGCCACACCAGCCAATGGGGCGCAGCGCGCAACGCGCTGGTGATCGGGCACGACCGTGGCGAGTGGGACCGCGTGGTGCAGGGGGCCTTCGGTTCGGTGGCCGACCAGACGGCACGCGGCTGGTACCTCAAGGACGATTTCACCATGGCCAGCGGCACGCGCTTGTCCGCTGGCGTGCGCACGGAAGAGCTCGACAAGCGCGTTGACGACGGTTTCGCGCCGGTCAACCTGTCCGAGCGCGAAACGGCGTGGGAGCTGGGTCTGAGCCAGCCGCTGAGCACCACCACGACGGTGTGGGGCCGCGTGGGCAACAGCTTCCGCCTGGCCAACGTGGATGAGTTCAGTTTCACGAATCCGGCGGTGATGATCCGTCCGCAGACCTCTCGCGACCTGGAAGCCGGGATGCGCTGGGCCGAGGGTGCCTACAAGCTCGAAGCGCGCCTGTACCGCAGCAACCTCACCGACGAGATCGGCTACGACCGCACTGCGCCGGGTCCGTTTGGTCTGGGTGCGAACGTCAACTTCGACCCGACCCGCCGTCAGGGGCTGGAGGTCGATGGTGACTGGAAGCTGAGCAACACGCTTTCGCTGGGTGCGCGGCTGGCCTTGCGGCGCTCCACCTTCCGGGAAGGCCCCAACAGTGGCATGGACGTGCCACTCGCGCCGCGTCGCACCCTGGCATTGCGCGCTGACTGGGTGCCGCTGGCCGGCCACCGCGTCAGCGGCGGCGTGAACTTCGTCGGTTCGCAGCATCCCGATTTCGCCAATGTCTGCCGCATGCCGGCCTACACCACGGCGGATGCGCGCTATGCCGTGCAGGTGAAGAACATGGAATTGTCGTTCGGTGTGAACAACCTGTTCGATCGCGATTTCTACACCCAGGCGTTCGGCTGTGTGGGCGGGCAGACCTCGTCGATCTACCCCGAAGCCGGTCGGACCTTCACCGCCGCCTTGCGGGTGTCGTTCTGATATCGCCATGAACGCCGCCACCCTGGGTCCGCAGCGCATCGTCTGTCTCACCGAAGAGACCACCGAGTGGCTCTACCTGCTCGGGCAGGAGAGCCGCATCGTCGGCATCTCGGGCTATACGGTGCGCCCGCGCCGGGCGCGGGAAGAGAAGCCCAAGGTCAGCGCTTTTCTCAGCGCGAAGATCGACAAGATCCTGGCGTTGCAGCCGGACTGCGTGTTCGGCTTTTCCGATCTGCAGGCCGACATCGCGGCCTTGCTGATCCGCGCCGGCGTGCAGGTGACGGTGTTCAACCAGCGCAGCGTGGAGGAGATCCATTCCATGCTGTTCCAGGTGGCGGCCATGGTGGACTGTGCCGATGCGGGGCTGGCCTGGATCGCGGCCAACCGGGCGCAGCTCGATGGCATTCGCCAGTCGGTGCTGGCGCTGCAGGTGCAGGGCAAGCGCCGCCCCCGCGTGTTTTTTGAAGAGTGGGATGAGCCGCACATCAGTGGCATCCGCTGGGTCTCGGAGCTGCTGGGCATTGCTGGCGGTGACGACTGTTTCCCCGAGCTGGCCACGCAGTCGCTGGGCAAGAACCGCATCATTGCGGACGGCGCCGAGATCGTGCGCCGCAATCCCGACATCGTCATCGGCTCCTGGTGCGGCAAGAAGTTCCGGCCCGAGAAGGTCGCCGCGCGCGCCGGCTGGCAGGACGTGGCCGCGGTGAAGACCGGGCAACTGTTCGAGATCAAGTCGGCCGACATCCTGCAGCCCGGGCCGGCTGCGCTCACCGACGGCGTGGCGCAGATGCACCGCATCGTCACCGACTGGATGAACGTTCATGGTTGACGTTGCGCGCAGCGAATTCATCCTTGGCGGCCAGAAGAGCGGCAAATCGCGCCGCGCCGAGCTGATCGCGCGGCAATGGCTGGATGCCACCGTGGCGCACCGCGCGGTGCTGGTCGCCACCGGCCAGGCCTGGGATGACGAGATGCGCGAACGCATCGCACGCCACCAGCGCGATCGCGCGGTGCGTGTGCCCGGCATGGTCACGGTTGAAGAACCTGTGGCACTGGCCGAGGAGCTTCAGCGGCACAGCTCGCCACACACCCTGGTGGTGGTGGACTGCCTCACGCTGTGGCTCACCAATCTGCTCATGCCGGCGCAGGGCGCGCCGCTGGACGCCGAGGTTCCGACGAAAGCGCTGTGCCGCGCGATCGAACAGGCCAAGGGGCCGGTGGTGCTGGTGGGCAACGAAATCGGTCTGGGCGTGATCCCCATGGGGCGCGAGGTGCGTGATTTCGTGGATGCGCTCGGTGGCCTGAACCAGTCCGTGGCGGGCGCCTGCGCTCGCGTCACGCTCATGGCCGCCGGCCTGCCGTTGACCTTGAAAGAATCCGCATGAAACACCTTGCCTTCGGGCGCTGGTTGAGCGCGGCTGCACTCCTGGTATGGGTGGGCGCGCTGCACGCAGCCGGCATCCAGCTGACCGATGACCGCGGCGTGACCGTGACGCTGGCACAGTCGCCGCAACGCATTGTCTCGCTGCTGCCTTCGCTCACCGAGACCGTGTGTGAGCTGGGTCGATGCGAGCGCCTGGTGGGCGTGGACCGGTATTCGAACCACCCCGCGTTCGTGCGCGGCCTGCCAAAGGCGGGTGGCGGTATCGATCCCAACATCGAGGCCATCGTGGCGCTCAGGCCCGACGTGGTGCTGATGGCCACCTCGTCGCGCGGCGTGCAACGGCTGGAGGCGCTGGGCCTCAAGGTGCTGGCGATGGAGCCCAAAAACTCGGCCGATGCGCAGCGCGTCATGGGCAAGCTGGGCCAGTTGCTGGAAGTGCCCGATGCCGATCGCATCTGGCGCGCCATCGACGCCGGTGTGGCGGCCGCGGCGCAGTCGCTGCCGCCCGGGGCGCGTTCGCTGCGGGTGTACTACGAGGTGAGCACCGGCGGCTATGCGGCCGGCACGCAGTCGTTCATTGGCGAAATGATGGCGCGCCTGGGGGTGCAGAACATCATCACGCCCGATCTCGGCCCGTTCCCGCGCATCAACCCCGAGTACGTGGTGCGCGCCAACCCCGACCTCATCATGATCGGCTCGCGCAATGTGCAGGGCATGGATCAGCGCCCCGGTTGGCGCGGCATGCGTGCTTTGCGCGAGCAACGCGTGTGCGTGTTCACCGAAGCCGAGTCCGACGTGCTCGTGCGTCCCGGCCCACGCATGGCCGAGGCTGCTCGTGTGATGGCGCGCTGCATCACGTCCAAGGGATTGCCGTGAGCGGAGCACGCCACAGTCTCTGGCTCGGCATGGCGCTGCTGCTCGCGGCAGCGGCCGTGCTGCTGCTGGGCGCCGGCGTGGGCAGCACCGGGTTTGACAGCGTGCTGAATGCTCGCGGCGATCCGGTGGCGTGGCAGATCCTCTGGGACATCCGCCTGCCCCGCACCCTGGGCGCCTGGGTGGCGGGTGGCCTGCTCGGGCTGGCCGGTGCGGTGGCGCAGGGCCTGTTTCGCAACCCGCTGGCCGACCCCTACTTGCTGGGCAGTGCCTCGGGCGCGGCACTCGGTGTGGCTTTGGCGCTGGCCTTGTTTGGCGCCTCGCCGTTTGCCACGCAGTGGCTGGTGCGGCTGGGCCTGACCAGCGCGGCCTTCGCAGGCGCGGTGGTCGGCGTGGTGCTCACGCTGGCGCTGGCCAAGGGTGTGCAGCACACGTTGCGGCTGCTGTTGGCCGGCGTGATCGTGGGGGTGGTGCTGGGCGCCGGGCGCGACCTGGTCACCATCGCCTCGCCCGACACCCTGCAGGCCATGCAGGGCTTCATGCTGGGCAGCACCGGATTCGTGGGCTGGGCCGCGTGCGGCGTGATGGCGGCCATGCTGCTGGTGGCCTTGCTGGTGGCCGCCATGCTGGGCCGTGTGCTCGATGGACTGGCCCTGGGCGAGGCCACGGCACTGAGCCTGGGTCTGCCGCTGGCGGCCGTGCGCGGCGTGCTCGTGGCGGTGCTGGCGCTGGCCACCGGCGCGGCCGTGGCGCAGACCGGCCTCATTGCCTTTGTGGGCCTGGCGTCACCGCACCTGGTGCGCTCCATCGTCAAAACCACGCACGGCCGGCTGGTGGTGCTCAGCGCGCTCATGGGTGGTCTGCTGCTGATGGCCGCCGACGTGCTGGCGCGCTGGATCATCGCGCCGCAGGAACTGCCTGTGGGCGTGCTCACCGCCGTGCTCGGCGGCAGCTACCTGCTGTGGTTGATGCACCGGCGCCGCCGGCCGGGGGGTGGGTTGTGAGCGCCGCCCGGCCGCCCGAAGGCGCTCGCACCGCAGTGCGCAGCACGGAGGTGTTGCGAACGCCCGCCGCCCGGCCGCCCGAAGGCGCTCGCACCGCAGTGCGCAGCACGGAGGTGTTGCGAACGCCCGTTGCGCTGCAAGCCCGCGGCATTGGGGTGTCGCTGGGCGGCACGCCCGTGCTGCACGGCATCGACGTGGCCTTGCCCGCCGCGCGCTGGACCAGCGTGGTTGGCCCCAATGGCGCAGGCAAGTCAACCATGCTCAAGGCGCTGGCCGGCTTGCTGCCGCACAGCGGCCAGGTGCAGCTGCTGGACCGCCCGCTCGCGCAATGGCGCGGCCGCGAACGCGCACGCTGCCTGGCGTGGCTGGGGCAGGGCGAGCAGGGCGCCGACGACCTCAGCGTGTGGGACGTGGCCATGCTGGGTCGCTTGCCTCACCAGCCTTGGTTGGCCCCGTCCTCGCACGCTGACCGCGTTGCCGTGGAGCAGGCGCTGCGCGCCACCCAGGCCTGGGACTGGCGCGAGCGGTCTCTGGGCGCGCTCTCGGGCGGCGAGCGCCAGCGTGTGCTGCTCGCGCGCCTGCTGGCGGTGCAAGCCGACGTGATGCTGATGGACGAACCCCTGGCCAACCTGGACCCACCTCACCAGGCCGACTGGTTGCTGCTCGTGCGCGAACTGGTCACACGTGGCAAGACCGTGGTGAGCGTGCTGCACGAGATCGGCATGGCGCTGCACGCCGACCAGATGGTGGTGATGGCGCACGGCCGGGTGGTCCACCAGGGCGCTTGCGACGATAAGGCCACCCACCTGGCGCTGGAGGAAGTTTTTGACCACCGCGTCGCGATCCATCCGCTGGGTGACCAGTGGGTCGCGCTGCCCCGTTGAACCATTTTTGACTGGAGACCGACCATGCAGATCGAAACACCGCCCACCGACAAGCGCTACGACAAACCCGAGGGCGAGCGGCGTGGTCTGGTCATCGTTCACACCGGCGACGGCAAGGGCAAGAGCACAGCGGCCTTTGGCCTGGCTTTGCGCGCGTTTGGCCGCACGCACGTGCACGGCAAGCTGGTGAAAATATTTCAGTTCATGAAAGTGCCCTCTGCGCGTTTTGGTGAACATCGCATCTTCGAGCAGCTCGGTCTGCCGATCGAAGGTTTGGGCGACGGCTTCAGCTGGAAGAGCCAGGACCTGGAGCATTCCGCCCAGTTGGCGCGCGACGGCTGGCAGAAAGCGCGTGCGGCTATCCTCGGGGGTGAGTACTTCATGGTTACGCTCGACGAGCTGACCTACCCGCTGATCTACGGCTGGTTGCCGCTTGATGACGTGTTGCAGACCTTGCGTGATCGCCCGCGCCACGTGCATGTGGTCATCACCGGGCGGCGCTGCCCGCCCGAGATCATCGAGCTGGCCGACACCGTGACCGAGATGACTCTGGTGAAGCATGCGTTCAAGGCGGGCATTCCCGCCCAACGCGGCATCGAAGATTGACCCTGTTCCCGAAAGAAGAGAACCATGACCACGACGACCCTGAACGAACAACCTGTGCGCCTCGTGCCACGCCCTTCTGTTGCAACCGCGACCACCGAACGCTGGTCGGTCGACGATGTGGCCGCGCTGTTCGACCTGCCGTTTTCCGAACTGCTGTTCCGCGCGCAAACGGTGCACCGTGAACACTTCGACCCGACCGAAGTGGAGCTGGCCACGCTGCTGTCGGTGAAGACCGGCGGCTGTCCTGAAGACTGTGGCTACTGCCCGCAGTCGGTGCATTTCGACACCGGCCTGGAAGCCGGCAAGCTCATGGGCGTGGCCGCCGTGCGCGAAGCCGCGCAGCGCGCGAAGCAGGCGGGCGCCACGCGCTTCTGCATGGGCGCTGCCTGGCGCGCGCCGAAAGACCGCGACGTGGATGCCGTGGCCGAACTCGTGCGCGCCGTGAAAGAAGAAGGTCTGGAGGCCTGCGCCACCTTGGGCATGCTCAACGAAGGCCACGCCGAAACCCTGCGCGACGCGGGCCTGGATTACTACAACCACAACCTGGACAGCGCGCCCGACTTCTACGGCGAGGTGATCACCACGCGCGACTACCAGGACCGTCTGGACACGCTGGAGCGCGTGCGTGGCGCGGGCGTCAAGGTCTGCTGCGGCGGCATCGTGGGCATGGGCGAGTCGCGTCGCCAGCGCGCCGCGCTCGTGGCCCAGCTCGCCAACCTCGCACCCGACTACCCCGAGTCGGTGCCGATCAACAACCTGGTGAAGGTGCAGGGCACGCCGCTGGCCGACCAGCCCGACCTGGACCCGCTGGAGTTCGTGCGCACCATCGCGGTGGCGCGCATCACCATGCCGCGTGCCCGAGTGCGCCTCTCTGCCGGGCGCCAGCAGATGAGCGAAGCGGTGCAGGCCCTGTGTTTCCTGGGTGGTGCCAACTCGATCTTTTATGGCGAGAAGCTGCTCACCACCGGCAACCCCGACGTGGCCGCCGACATGGACATGCTGGCCCGGCTGGGCATGCAGGCGCGCCGCGCCTGAGTTCACAGCCATGTCCGGCAACGAAGCCTGGCGCCAGCGCAGCCTCGCGGCAGTCTGGCACCCGTGCACGCAGATGAAGCTGCACGCGAGCGATGGCGCGGCCTTGCCGCTGATTCCCGTGGCCCGCGCCGAGGGCGTGTGGCTGCACGACCATGAAGGCCGGCGCTACCTGGACGCGATCAGTTCCTGGTGGGTGAACCTGTTCGGGCACAACCACCCCGCCATCCGCGCCGCGCTCATCGATCAACTGAACACGCTGGACCACGTGATGCTGGCCGGTTTCACCCACGCGCCGGTGGTGGAGCTGTCCGAGCGGCTGTCGGCCGCGACCGGCCTGGGTCACGCCTTCTACGGCAGCGATGGCGCCAGCGCCACCGAGATCGCGCTGAAGATGAGCGCGCACCACTGGCGCAACGCCGGGCGAGCGCGCAAGAACCGATTCGTCGGGGTGGCCGGTGGCTACCACGGCGAGACCGTGGGTGCGTTGGCCGTGACCGACATTGCGCTCTTCCGCGAGGCCTATGCGCCGCTGGTGCGCCTGGGCGCCACCGTGCCCAGCCCCGATGCCCGCGCGGCCGCGCCGGGTGAATCGGCCGCCGATGTGGCCGAGCGGGCCGCGGGCGCCCTGGCCGACTGGCTGGCCGAACACCACGAAGACACGGCGGCGCTGATCGTCGAGCCGCTGGTGCAGTGCGCCGCCGGCATGGCCATGCACGATCCGCTGTACCTCAAGCGCGTGCGCGAACTGTGCGACCGCTACCAGGTGCATCTGGTGCTCGACGAGATTGCCGTGGGCTTCGGTCGCACCGGCACGCTGTTCGCGCACCAGCAGGCCGGCATCCGGCCCGACTTCCTGTGCCTCTCCAAGGGACTGACCGGTGGCACGCTGCCGCTGTCGGTGGTGCTCACCACCGACGAGGTCTATGCCGCCTTCTACGACGACCAGGTCGCGCGCGGCTTCCTGCACTCGCACAGCTACACCGGCAACCCGCTGGCCTGCCGCGCCGCCCTGGCCACGCTGGACCTGTTCGACCAGACCGACGCGCTGCGCCGCAACCTGACCACTGGCGAGCGCCTGACCGCGCAGTTCGCGCCGCTGTCTGCCCACCCGCGCGTGCGCCACGCGCGCCGGCAAGGAATGATCTTCGCGTGGGACGTGAGCAGCAGCCTGCCCGACTTCGCTCGCCGCTACGCCCGCCATGCGCTCGACCAGGGGTTGCTGCTGCGGCCCATCGGCCACACGCTCTACGCCATGCCGCCGTATGTGATCGACGAAGCTGAAGGAGCGCACCTGGCCGCTGGCGCGCTCGTCGCATTGCAGGCCACGCTGGCCGAAGAAGAGCCCTCCAGCGCGCTCGCTCTGGAAGGGGTGCGCGATGGCGTTTGACGGCTGCTTCGTCACCGGCACCGACACCGGTGTGGGCAAGACGCTGGTGAGCGCAGCCCTGCTGCATGCGCTGTCGCGCCAGCACCGGCGCGTGGTCGGCATGAAGCCGGTGGCCGCCGGCCTGGTGGCCCACGCGGGCCAGTGGGTCAGCGAAGACGTGCTCGCGCTGCGCGCGGCCTCCACCCTGGCCGTGCCCCCCGCACTTGACAACCCGGTGGCCTTGCCCGATGCCATCGCGCCACACATCGCGGCCCGGCGCGCGGGGCAGGCCGTGAGCGTGGCCGACCTGTTGGCCGCACACCGGTCGCTGCGGGCGCTGGTCGATGTGGTGGTGGTGGAAGGTGCGGGTGGCTGGCGCGTGCCGATCAACGAGCACGAGACACTGGCCGACCTGGCGCGCGCCATCGGCGCGCCCGTGGTGCTGGTGGTGGGCGTGCGCCTGGGCTGCCTGAACCACGCGCTGCTCACGGCCGAGGCGATCCGCGCCGACGGCCTGCAGCTGGCTGGCTGGGTGGCCAATGCGGTCGACCCCACCATGCTTTGCCGCGAGGACAACATCGACACATTGCGCCAGCGCCTGCCCGCACCCCTGCTGGGCACCGTGCCGTGGCACCCCGATACGCCCGATGCGCGCCACATCGCGCTGCAACTGCCCTCTGCATGGCAATGAAGGAATGACCGTGAGCTGGTTGAACGAATTCGATGAGCGCCTGAGTGCGCTGGATGTCCAGGCGCTGCGCCGTCGCCGCCGCGAGGTGGTGCCGGAGCAGAACGCCCGGCTCAACGTGGACGGCGAGTCCCTGCTGGCCTTCTGCAGCAACGACTACCTGGGCCTGTCCCAGGCCCCGGCGCTGCGCGAGGCGGTGCACGCCGCGGTGGAGCGCTACGGTGTCGGCTCGGGCGCCTCGCCCATGGTCAGTGGCCACAGCGTGGCCAACGCCGCGTTGGAACGTGAGCTGGCCGAGGCCGTGGGCTTGCCGCGCGCGCTGTACTTCTATGCCGGCTATGCCACCAATGCCAGTGCCGTGCCCGCCTTGGTGGGCGAGGGCGATGCGCTGTTTTCCGACGCGCTGAACCACGCCTGCCTGATCGATGGTGCCCGGCTGTCCAAAGCCACGGTGCACCGCTACCGCCATGCCGATCTGCAGCAGCTCGACGCGCTGCTGGCGGCCAGCCCGGCGCGCCGCAAGCTGGTGATCAGCGATGCGGTGTTCAGCATGGACGGCGACGTCGCCGACATCGCCGGTCTGCACGCGCTGTGCGAGCGACACGACGCGCTGCTGCTGCTGGACGACGCGCACGGCTTTGGCGTGCTCGGGCCGCAGGGCCGGGGCGCACTGGCCGCTGCCGGCTTCACGGGCGCCGAGGCCTCGCCGCGGGTGCTCTACATGGCCACGCTGGGCAAGGCCCTGGGCGTGGCGGGCGCTTTCGTGGCCGGGCCCGAGCGCCTGGTGGAGTGGCTGCTGCAGAAGACCCGCAGCTACACCTACGCCACCGCGGCACCGGCCCTGCTGGCCGAGGCCGTGCGCGCCAGCCTGCGCTGTGTGCTGGGGGCCGATGGCGAACACCGCCGACAACAACTGCAGGCGCGGATCATGCAGTTGCGCGATGGCCTGGCTCCCGGTGCCGACGCGGCGGTCGATGCCGCCGGCTGGACCCTGATGGCGTCAAGCACCGCGATCCAGCCTCTGGTGATCGGCGACAACGCCGCCGCCCTGGCCGTGATGGCCGTGTTGCGCGAACAGGGCCTGTGGGTGCCCGCGATCCGTCCACCCACCGTGCCGGTGGGCACCGCCCGGCTGCGCATCGCGCTGTCGGCCGCACACGAGCCCGCCGACGTGGACACGCTGCTGCGGGCGCTGCGCATCGCGGCCCGCGCCATCGGCGCGCAGGGCCAGACGGCGCGCGCCCCGCTGGCCACCGCATGAATGCCATGAGCGGGCTTTTCCCACTGTCGTCCTGGGCGGTCATGCCCATCGCGGTGGTGGTGGCCCTGCTGATCGACCGCTGGTGGGGCGAGCCGCCGCCGCGCTGGCACCCGGTGGTGTGGATGGGGCAGGGCCTCGACGCCATGGGCCGGCGCATGGCGCCCGCCATGGGCGAGCCCGCGCCCGCCGCTGCCCGGTTGTTCTTGGCCGGCGCGCTGGCATGGATCACCGGGGCCGCCGTGGTGCTGTTGATCGCCCTCGCGGCGGCCTGGGCCGTGGGGCAGGGGCCGGCGTGGTTGCAGGCGCTGGCCCTGGGCGTGCTGCTCAAGCCGCTGCTGGCCTGGCGCATGTTGCGCGACGAGGTGCGGGCGGTGGAGACGGCGCTGGGCGAGTCGCTGGCGGCGGGGCGCGAGCGCCTGTCCTGGCTGGTGAGCCGCAACGTGGCCGCGCTCGACGCCGCGCAGGTGCGCGAGAGTGCCATCGAATCGCTCGCCGAAAACCTCAACGACTCGGTGGTCGCGCCGCTGTTCTGGTTCGCCGTGGCGGGGCTGCCCGGTGCCGCGCTCTACCGCTTCGCCAACACGGCAGACGCCATGTGGGGCTACCGCGGTGAGCGCGGCGGCCGCGACTGGACCTGGCCCGGCAAATGGGCCGCGCGGGCCGACGACGTGCTGTCGTGGTTGCCCGCGCGCATCACCGCCGCTTTGCTGGGCTTGCTCGGATCGGCGCGCGGCCTGAGCACACTGCCGGCGCAGGCGCGGCGCACACCGTCGCCCAACAGCGGCTGGCCCATGGCTGCGATGGCGCTGGCGCTCGATGTGCGCCTGGGCAAGCCCGGCGTGTACGAATTGCACGGCGCGGGCCGCTGCCCGCAGGCCGCCGACACCGCGCACGCGCTGCAACTGGCCGGCCGCGTGGTCGCCTTGCTCGCCACCACCGCGCTGCTGTGGGCGGCGCTGATCTGGAGCTTCACACCATGAACATCACGCACGGCGGCCCCGACACACTGGGCGTGCCCCGCTGGGACTTCTCCACCAACGCCAACGCCTGTGGCCCTTGCCCCATGGCGCTGGCGGCGGTGCAGCAGGCCGATGCGCGCCACTACCCCGAGCCTTCGTACGCGGCCCTGCGTGAATCGCTCGCGGCCTTCCACTCGGTGGACGCCGCGCGCATCGTGCTGGCCGGCAGCGCGAGCGAGTTCATCCACCGTTTCACCGCCTGGGTGGCGCGCGAGGGTGGCCAGCGTGTCTGGCTGCCGGTGCTGGCCTATGGCGACTGTGCGCGTGCCGCTCAAACCTGGCGGTTGGAGCCCATGCACGACCCGGCACGTGCCCACCTCGCCTGGGTCTGCGAGCCGTCGAGCCCGACGGGCGAGATCGAGCCGTTCGCACGGCGCGTGGTCGCATCGGGAGCGCAGGTGGTGCTGGACCGCGCCTACGAGCCGCTGCGATTGAATGGCGCCTGCAGCCTCGACCCCGTCGCGCTGCAACGCATCTGGCAACTCTGGACACCCAACAAGGCGATGGGGCTGACCGGCGTGCGCGGCGCCTACGCCATCGCCCCCGAGCGCGCCGTGGTCGAGGCGCGCGCGCTCGATCAACTGGCGCCCTCGTGGCCGCTGGGCGCGCACGCCGTGGCCATGCTCGATGCCTGGGTGTCGCCGGCCGCCCAGGACTGGCTGGCGCGGAGTCTGGAGACGTTGCGCGAATGGAAGCACGAACAACTGGGCTTGCTGAACGACCTGGGCTGGCGCGTGTTGCCCAGCGAGGCCAACTACGTCTGCGGCGAACCCCCGAACCCGCTGGATGCGATGACCTTGCGCGCGGCCGGCATCAAGCTGCGTGACACCACGTCCTTTGGCCTGCCGGGCCACTGGCGCCTGGGTGTGTTGCCACCCGAGGCGCAGGCCGCGTTGCGTACGGCATTGCACCGCACGGAGGTGTGCCGATGACCGTGCGTTGCGTGATGGTGCTGGGCACGACCAGCGGCGCGGGCAAGAGCTGGCTCACCACAGCGCTGTGCCGGCATTACGCGCGCATGGGCCTGAAGGTGGCACCCTTCAAGGCGCAGAACATGAGCAACAACGCAAGGGTGGTGGCCGGCGGCGAAATTGGCTCGGCCCAGTACTTTCAATCGCTCGCGGCACAAGCGGAGCCCGACGTCCGCATGAACCCGCTGCTGCTCAAGCCCGAGGCCGACACGCGCAGCCAGGTGGTGCTGATGGGACAGGTGAGCGAGGCCTTGTCCAGCATGCCTTGGCGCGGCCGAAGTCTGCACGTGTGGCCGCAGATCGCCGCCGCGCTGGACGCGCTGATGGCGGAGAACGATGTGGTGGTGATCGAGGGCGCGGGCTCGCCGGCCGAGATCAACCTGCACGCCAGCGACATCGTGAACATGCGCGTGGCGCTGCACGCGCGGGCGCGCTGCCTGCTGGTGACCGACATCGACCGCGGCGGCGCATTCGCCCATCTGTATGGCACCTGGGCGCTGCTGCCTGCTGAAGAACGTGCGCTCATTCACGGCTTCGTGCTCAACAAGTTCCGCGGCGACGCCAGCCTGCTCGCGCCCGCGCCGCAGATGCTGCAGGATTTGACCGGCGTGCCCACGGTGGCCACGCTGCCGATGTGGTGGCAACACGGCCTGCCCGAGGAGGACGGTGTCTTTGACGACCGCTCGCGCGCCTCCGGCGCGGTGAACAAGACCATCGCCGTCATTGCCTACCCGCGCATCAGCAACCTCGACGAATTCCAGCCACTCAAGAACGTGCCCGGCGTGCGCCTGATTTGGGCCCGCACCCCCGCCGATTGCGCCGGTGCCGACTGGGTCGTGCTGCCCGGCAGCAAGGCCACCGCCGCCGACCTGGCCTGGCTGCGCACGCAGGGGCTGGACCGCGCGATCGCTGCGCACGCCGCGCAGGGCGGGGCGGTGCTGGGTGTGTGTGGCGGGCTGCAGATGCTGGGTGAGGCGCTGATCGACACGCACGGCATCGACGGGAATGCACCCGGCCTGGGCCTGTTGCCACTGGTGACGCAGTTCGATCTGCAAAAAACCGTGCGACACACGCACACCGTTTTTGGTGCCCTGCACGGCGCGTGGGCCGCGCTCTCGGGCGTGGCCGCCGCCGGCTACGAGATCCACCATGGCCAGACCGCGCAGCACCCGGCCATGGCGGCGGGTGGCGATGTGGCACGCGAGGTGTTGCCCGCAGGCCTGGGCTGGCAGAACGCCGCGGGCAACGTGCTCGGCGTCTACCTGCATGGCCTGTTTGAAGACCCGCGCGTGATGCATGCGCTGTTCGGCGCCACCGCGCCCACGCTGGAGACCGTGTTCGACGGTCTGGCCGATTTCATCGAAAAACATGTCGAGCCCGGCGTGCTCGAACAACTCATCGCACCATGAATACGAACATCCCAGACATCACCCAGCCCGAGCTCGCCCAGACCCTGCAGCGCGCGCTGGACAACAAGACCAAGCCGCTGGGCTCGCTCGGCCGCATCGAGGCGCTGGCGCAGCGCATCGGCCTCATCCTCGGCACGGCGCAGCCGGTGCTGAAGTCGCCGCAGATGCTGGTGTGCGCGGGCGACCACGGCCTGGCCGCGCGTGGCGTCTCGGCCTACCCGAGCGACGTGACCTGGCAGATGGTGGAGAACTTCCTGGCCGGTGGTGCGGCGGTGAGCGTGCTGGCGCGCCAGCACGGCATCGGCCTCACGGTGGTGGACTGCGGCGTGAAGCACGACTTCGCCGAACAGCCGGGCTTGTTGATTCGCAAGGTGGCGCACGGCACGGCCGACGCGCTCGAAGGCCCGGCCATGAGCGCGTCGCAGTGCGCGCAGGCCATTGCCAACGGTCGCGAGGTGTTGAAGGGCCTGCAGGGCAACGCGCTGCTGCTCGGTGAAATGGGCATTGGCAACACCTCGGCGGCCTCGATGCTGCTGGCGCGCCTGGCTAGACTGGACGTGGCCGAGGTCACCGGCGCGGGCACCGGGCTCGACGCCGCAGCGGTGCAACGCAAGATCGGCATCCTGCGCGAGGTGCTCGCGCGCCACGCCGATGCAAGCACCCCGCTGGACGCGCTCGCGGCCTTTGGCGGATTCGAGATCGCCACGCTGGTGGGTGCGGTGCTGCAGGCAGCCGTTGAGCGGCGCGTGATCGTGGTCGACGGCTTCATCGCCACCTCGGCCGTGATGGTGGCGGCGCACCTGCAGCCGCACGTGCTGCAGCGCTGCGTGTTCGCCCACCGCTCGGGCGAGCGCGGCCACGCGCTCATGCTGGCGCACCTCAAGGCCGAGCCGTTGCTGGACCTGGGCCTGCGCCTGGGTGAAGGCTCAGGCGCGGCGCTGGCATGGCCGCTGCTGGTGAGCGCGTGTGCGCTGCTGCGCGAGATGGCGAGCTTCGAGGCGGCGGGTGTGTCCAGGAGCGAGGAAATCTCCGTTGGAGCGGAGCACACCAACTCCGTTCGGGCTGAGCCTGTCGAAGCCCATGCGAGCCCTTCGACAGGCTCAGGGCGAACGGCGGTGGTGGGCTCAGCCCGAACGGAGGGATGAGTCCGTGAAGGATTCCATCCGCCACTTCCTGCTGGCCCTGCAGTTCTTCACCCGCATCCCGGTGACGGGGCGGCTGGCCGACTGGGTGGGCTTCAGCCCGGCCATGCTGCGCGCGAGCGCGGCGCATTTTCCGGGCGTGGGCTGGATCGTGGGCGGGCTCACGGCGGCGGTGTTGTGGGGCCTGTTGGTGCTCCTGCCGCCGGTGCCCGCCGCGCCCTGGGTGGCGGCCATCGCGAGCACTGTGTTCGGCGTGCTGCTCACCGGCGCCTTTCACGAAGACGGGCTGGCCGATCTGGCCGACGGCCTGGGCGGCAGCGCGGAGCGCGCGCGTGCGCTGGAGATCATGAAGGACTCGCGCATCGGCAGCTATGGCGCGATCGCGCTGGTGCTCGCGTTGCTGAGCAAAGTGGCGCTTCTGGCCCTGGTGGCGCAAGCGGATGCGTGGCTCGCGGTGGTGGCGCTGTTCGCGGCGCATGTCACTTCGCGCACGGTGCCGCTGTTCGTGATCCGCACGCTGGCGCATGTGGGCGACACCCCGCAATCCAAAAGCAAACCACTGGCCGAGAGCATCGGCAACGCCGGCCTGGCCGCGGGCCTGCTGTGGTGGGCGCTGGCCATGGCGCTGGCGGTGTGGTTGCTGCCCGCGGTGCCGTGGGCGCAGGCTGTGCTGGGCGCGTTGATCGGCCTGGCCTGGATGTGGCGCCTGCTGCAGCGTCGCCTGCAGGGCTTCACCGGCGATGGGCTGGGCGCGACGCAGCAGGTGTGTGAGGTGCTGTTCTACCTGGGCCTGGCCCTGTCGCTGCCATGAAACTCTGGCTGTTGCGCCACGCGCCCGTGTTGCAGCCCGCAGGTCTGTGCTATGGCGCGAGCGACGTGCCGGCCGATGCCACGCTCACACGGAAAGCCGCGCAGGCCTTCGCGCCGCTGCCGCCTCCCGGCACCCCGGTGTGGGTCTCAGGCCTCTTGCGAGCGCAGCAAATGGTGAGCGCGCTGCAGGCCGTGCGGCCCGACCTGGGCGCTGCGCGCATGGACATGCGCCTGAACGAAATGGACTTTGGCCACTGGGAACTGCAGCGCTGGGACGGCATGCCACGCGGCGCCTTCGACGATTGGATGGCCGATTTCGCGCACCACCGTTTCGGTGGCGCCGAAAGCACGCAGATGCTGCTCTACCGCGTGGCTGCCGCGCTCGCTGATCTGCGACCTGCGAAGACGACTGACGTGGTGTGGGTCACGCACGCGGGCGTGATCCGCGCGGTGCAGCACATCGTGGCCAGTGGTGGCGTGCACATCAAGGATGCGGCCGAGTGGCCGAAGGACGCGCCCGAGCCGGGTGGGTGGACGTTGGTATCGCTGTAAAACAAGGCGAGCGTCAAACCGGCGCATAGGTCCCTGTGCCATCCGGCCAGGACGTCAGCACCTCGTAGCCCTGGGGTGTGACCGCCACCATGTGTTCCCACTGGGCGGACAAAGACCGGTCCTTTGTCACCACCGTCCAGCCGTCGGGCAGTTGCCGGGTTTCGCGCTTGCCTGCGTTGAGCATCGGCTCGATGGTGAACACCATCCCTGACTCCAACTTGATGCCTTCTCCGCGACGCCCGTAGTGCAGCACCTGCGGTTCCTCGTGGTAGACCTGTCCAATGCCATGCCCGCAGTACTCGCGCACGACGCTGAAACGCTCCCGGTGAGCGACCGACTGGATGGCATGGCCCACATCGCCCAGCGTCGCTCCAGGCTTGACCTGCCGGATGCCGGCCAGCATGGCTTCGTATGTCGTCTCCACCAGCCGCCGCGCCAAAGTGGTCGGGGTACCCACGAAGTACATGCGACTGGTGTCGCCGAACCAGCCATCCTTGATGACAGCAACATCGATGTTGACGATGTCGCCCTTCTTCAGAATCTTGTCGGGCGAGGGGATGCCGTGGCACACGACCTGATTGACCGAGGTGAGGATGGTTTTCGGATAACCGTGGTACCCCACGTTGGCCGGAATGGCGCCCTGAATATTGACGATGTGGTCATGGCAGATCCGGTCCAGCGACTCCGTGCTCACACCCGGCACGACGTGCGGCCCGATCATGTTGAGAACCTCCGCGGCCAGACTGCCGGCCCGCCGTGCCATCTCGATGTCTTCGGCGGACTTGATGGAAACACCGCGACCCACTAGTGTTTGCCCGTCGACGAGGCGCGGGGTTTGCCAGGGGGCGCTGTGACCGACATGGCAATGTCCAGACCCCCCGCGAGTTCGGCCCTCACCAGCATCTGGCAGATTTCCCGGTGATCCAGCTCCGGGTGCATCTCGGTCAGCATGCCGACCCGCATCCAGTGCTCGGCCTGCGCATTGATGGACCTGCTGAGCGCGGTTCCTGCCACGCGCAGGTTCTCGTGCATCAAGTCCGAAATTTTGACGATACCCATCAGTTACCTTTATATGAAACGTATGCAAAGTATATACGTTTCGTATGGCGCAATGCCTCCAATAGTCCAGAAGCCGCTGCTCGTCGCGGGCGCCGGCAGCGGACGCCCAGGAGCTCCAGCAAGGATGGGCGCGGATCAATGCAACTCAGAGCCGGCGAAACCCTCGAACGCTCAAATCGCGCCAAATCCTTCCGCTTCGCCTGACTCGGAAACCGCCGCGAGCCGCTCGCAGCGCAACGCATCGATCGGGTGGCCGGCGCCACGGAAGCGCGCAGCCGCCTCTGCAAAGCGCGAGGTGGCCACATGTGCGCCCTCGCCGCGAGCGACAGCCATGTGGCCGAGCACCTCGTCGTGTGCCGCATGCCAGGCCGGCAAGCGCATCACGACATCCGCCAGATAGGCACTCTGGCCGGCGTATTCCTCGGCCAGATCGAGGCGCCTCGCACGCGCCGCGGCGATCGCCGCCGGCACCGCGAACGTGATGCGGCAGCCGGGGCAGGTCTCCAGCGGGCCGCGCACAGCCTCGCGGGCCTCCTCCAGCGCATGCAGCGCCGCGGTCGGGTTGCGGGCAAGACGGATGCGTGTCCCGTAGATCCGGTCCATCAGGTGAAAGCCGATGTCGGTCTGCCGCGCGAGGTCCAGTGCCTCGTCGATCAGGGCACGGGCATCGTCGAGTCGCCCGCGGTACATCGCGACCTCGGCCAGCCGCTGCATCGAAAAGGCCTCGCCGGTCGCGCCGCCGATGGCGTTGTGCAGGCGCACACCCAGCGTCAAATGCTCTTCGGCCGCAGACAGATCGCCGGCCAGCAGCTCCGCCTCGCCCCGCAACGTGACGCCAAAAGCGTGCCCACGTGCTGCGCCGATCCGAGCGGCTTCGGCAGCCAGCCCTTCTGCAAAGGCAATGACCTCGGCATAGGGCCGCGCCCCGTAGAGGAATCGCTGCAGGATGCAGAGCTGCCCGTCGAACACGCGCACGGCCAGGTGCGGCAGCTGGCTGGTGTCCTGCAGGTCGGCCCAGACGCTCTGGTGCAGCTCCCCGCGGGCGTGCGCCGCCGCCGCCTGGGCCCACGAGGCTGTCACGATGGCCGAGACATCACCGGCCTGCAATGCCAGTCGCCGTGCCTCGGCCGCCTTGCGCGTGCCCATGGCCGGGTCGGCCGCGCCCAGGGCCGCGGCGCCGCTGTAGGTCAGCGCCTCGCTCAGCCGTCCGTCCACACTGTTCGGCCGCACGCCCACCAGCTCTTCGAGCGCGCCCTTGGGATCGCCCTGCTTGATCAGCGCCAAGGCGCACTTCGCGCGCAGGTTGTGTGACATCGGCTCGTCGGCTGCCAGGGCGGCCGTCCGGTACGCAGCCACCGCCGCCGGATCGCCCATGGCATCCAGCGCCTCCGCGCGCAATTGCAGCGCCTCGGCATGGCCGGCCTCGAAGGCCAGCACGGGCTCCAGATGACGCAGCGCGTCACTGAAGGCGGCCAGGCGCACTGCGTCGCGCGCCGCGGCAAGAAGGCAAGGCACGGCATCGCGCGGGTTTCCGCCGTCGAGCCAGTGGCGTGCGACAAGGGCCGGCGCGGCGTCGAGTTCGCTCAGGCGCTGGGCGGCCTGGCGATGCATCTTCAATCGCTGATGCGGCGGGATCTGTTCGATCAAGACCTGTCTCACCAGGTCGTGCCGAAACCGGTAGCCCGTTCCGGCCAGCACCAGCACGCCCGCCGCCAGCGCAAGGTCCAGCGCCGCAAATGCGTGCGCCTCGGCGTCCGGGGTGAGTGAGGCGGCCGTCGTGGCGTCGAAGACGTCGCCGGCCAGGGCCATCCACTTCAGCGACGCCAGCGCTGCGTCGGGTACGTCGCACAGGCGGGCGAGGATGGCTTCGGCGACGCTGCGCGGCAGCCGCGTGTCCGAGGGTTCTGCACAGCGCGCCAGTTCGATCGCCGCAAACGGGTTGCCCTCGGCAACACGAACGATGTGCGACACGTTCTTTTCGGACAATGGACAGGGCGCTGCCTGGGCCACCAGCCGACGTGTCTCGTCGTCGTCCAGTGGCTCAAGATCGAGCGCCAGCATGACGCCGCTGCCGACCAGGCGCGACACACCACGGGCGAGCGCCGACCCCAGCGTGGGCATGCGCGTTGCGAGCATCACGCCCACCGGTGGACCGGCGCAGGCCAGGTGCATCAACACGTCCACGTCGGCATCGTCGATCAGATGTGCGTCGTCCACCAGCACCATGACGGGGCCACCGCCTGAGGCCGCCAGCAACAGCCGTCGGAGCGCGCCGATCACCTGGTGCCGCCCCAACGGGCCGGCCAGGGCAGCGGCTGGTGCCGCGAGCGGGCTAAGCTGGGCCAGCACCGACTGGGCCGGCGCGCCGATGCGGTCGAGCATGGCGCGGTCGGTCATGACGAGTCGTTCGATCAGAGCTGCGATCACCGCATAGGCGCGTCCGGGCAGTGCGGCGTCCACGGAAAAAACCATCAAGCCGCGCTCCCGGGCCAGCGCACTGAGTTCACGGCAGAAAGCGGTCTTGCCGATGCCCGCGGGGCCGCGCAGCACGATGCCGCCGGGCCGTTCGGTGGGGGCCATGCCCAGCCAGGCCGCGGCCTGGGCTCGTACCAACGCACGCCCGATGGTGGCGGGACCCGCTGGCTGCAAGCCCGCGACGCATTGCTCGTACAAGGCCTCGGTGTCGCTATCGGGTGAGATGCCGAGCTCCCGTTGAAGTGCCTCGCGCAGGTGCGCGTACCAGCGCACGGTGGCCGCACGGTTGCCGGCCGCGAACTCCAGCGCCATGAGTTCTCGATGGGCGGGCTCATCGGTGGGCTCCACCCTGACCAGTCGTTCCCACTGTGCGCTGGCCCGAAGCAGCGCAACGAAACGTGCGTGCAGCCGTTCGCGTGCCGGTTCAGCCCAGGCTTCGTAGGCCGAGCCCGGCAGCAGGTCGCCAGCGTAAGCGTCGACTGCATGTGCGCAAGCCTCGCGCTCGCCGCTGGCGAGCGCGGCCTGCGCGAGTTGCTCGAAGTGGTCGACATCGACGGCAACGCGACCGTGCATCCACAGCACCACCTCACCGCCATGAAACACCACGATGTCGTGTCGGCCCAGTGCCTGCCGGACGTGGTGCACGGCCTTGCGCAGGTTTGCCGCGCCGGCGTCGGGATCGAGTTGCGGCCACAGCGTGTCGACGATTCGGTCGCGGGTCAGGCGCCGCTGCGGCGCCAGGCTTAACAGCTGCACCAGTTGGGCCGAGCGCAGGCCGGGCCAGCTCTCGGCGGCCACCTCGGTGTCGTCGATCGACACCGAGAAGCCGCCCAACAGACGGACCCCGAGGCGATTGCCGGGGCCGGACTGTTCGATGGCGTGGGAATAGGTCATGGCGGATCAAGTGTGCGTTTCTCGACCCCGATGCGCAATGCCCACAGCGGCCAGGAACGTTTCAGGAACACCGGATGGCGATGCTCTGGTCGCGGGTTGCCCAGGACCCGCACCATTCAACAGGAGTACACCATGGCCACGCAACTGATTTCCTTCCTGATTCCCCCCTACGGCACAGCGACGCTGACGCTGCCAGACATGTTGACGCCCGACGCGTTCGCCCGCCTCGACTCGGCAATCGACCGCGCACTCGCGCAGCCGCAGCCAGAGCCCGCAGACGCCGCCCCAGACCCCGGATCCATTGAGTTCGACTCATGGTTGATCCATTTGCAATGAAGTCAGGAGACCACCATGACGCAATCGCTCTACGAAAGACTCGGGGAGACCGCTGGGATCAACGCCATTGTTGACGACGCGGTTGATCGCCACGCGGTCAATCCACTGCTGGGTCCCCGCTTCAGCGGCAAGGACCTCGCCCACGCGAAACGGATGGGGGCGCAATTCTTCTGCATGGGCGCAGGCGGGCCCCAGCGTTACGAGGGCCGCGATCTGCGCAACGCACACGCCGGGATGAACATCAGCGAGCAGGAACTGATCGCGACCATCGACGACTTCGTTGCCGCGATGCAGAGCCAAGGGGTCGGCACCACCGAGATCAATGAGGTAGTGGCGATCCTTTACTCGTTGAAGGGCGAAGTGCTGCGCATCTGAGCGGCGTGGCGGGGCCGAACTACCGCACGGTCGTTGTTTTCTCAGGGAAGTCGCAATACGCAGCCACCGCACACTTCGGGCACAGCGGCTTGCGCGCCTGGCACACGTAGCGCCCGTGCAGGATCAGCCAGTGGTGTGAGTCCACCGCGTAAGCCGGTGGCACGCGCTTCATCAGCTGCTGCTCCACCGCCAACGGCGTTTTGCCCGGCGCCAGGCCAGTGCGGTTGCTCACGCGAAAGATGTGCGTGTCCACCGCCATGGTGGGCTGGCCGAAGGCCACGTTGAGCACCACGTTGGCGGTCTTGCTGCCCACGCCGGGCAAGGCCTCGAGCGCTTCGCGGGTGCGCGGCACCTCACCGCCATGCAACTCCACCAGCATGCGGCAGGCCTGCATGAGATGGCGGGCTTTGCTGCGGTACAGGCCGATGGTTTTGATGTACGACTCCAGCCCGTCAAGACCCAGATCGAGGATCTTCTGCGGCGTGTTCGCCACCGGGAAGAGTTTGCGCGTGGCCTTGTTCACGCCCACGTCGGTGGCCTGGGCCGAGAGCAGCACGGCGGCCAGCAACTCGAACACGCTGGTGTATTCGAGCTCGGTCTGCGGGTTGGGGTTGGTGGCTTTGAGCGTGGCGAAAAAAGATTCGATCTGGGCGGGCGTCATGGGCGCGGATTGTCCCACGCGCTCACGCGCTCACGCGCTTTCGGCCTCGACACGCAGCCAGTTCGCGAAGTCCAGCGCGTCGGCGTTGCCATGGGCGTGGTCCGCCACCTCCACGTAGTAGCCCCGGCGTGTCGCCGCGCCGCTGCGAAACGGTGCGACCAGCTTCTTCTCGTTCACCAGCGACTGCAGCAGCGGCAGACGGCCGATCACCACGCCTTGCCCGGCCACGGCAGCGGCCACCGCGTCGGCGTACTGGGTGAAGTGCATGGTGTTCTTCATGCGCATGTCCTGCAGTCCCATCACCTGGAACCAGGGGTCCCAGTCCGAGGTGAGCGCATAACCCGCGGGTTTCTCCACGGTCAGCAGCGTGTGGTGGGCGAGGTCGGCGGGCTGGCGCAACGGGGCGGCCTTGTCGCGCAGCAGCGCGGGGGCGCACAGCGGCTGCACGGTTTCCTCGAACAGCGCCTGCCCGCGCCCGACGCTGGACGGCACGAAGCGCACCGCCACGTCGAGCCGGTGGCGTTCCAGATCCATGATGTCCATGGTGGCGGAGATGCGCACGTCCACCTGTGGGTGGTTGGCCGCAAAGCGTGCGAGCCGGGGGATGAGCCACAGCGACGCGAAGCCTTGCGTGCAGGTCATGGCCACCTGGCGCAGGCGCGGACCGGGGCGCACGCGCGCCGAGGCGTCGAGCAGGCGCTCCAGCGCATCGCGCGTGGCGCGCTGCATCACCTCGCCGGCTTCGGTCAGCGTGAGCGAGCGGTGTCCGCGCTCGAACAGCGCCGCGCCCAGGCTCTCTTCGAGCAACTGGATCTGCCGGCTCACGGCCGATTGCGTGAGGTTGAGTTCCTGCGCGGCCAGCGTGAAGCTCAGCGTGCGCGCGGCGGCGTCGAAGCAGGGCAGCAGGTCCAGCCGCAGCATCTGCGAGCGCGGGATCGGCGGGGGCGGGGTTTTCACATTCTTAAATGGCATGTGAAGCATTCAAAAACATCGTTTGTGCAGTATAGGGCGGCTCCGTACAGTCATGCACATCCCTGATGTGAAAGGACTGTTCCATGAAAACCGATACCTTGACCGTCGACCTCAACATGCCCCACAAGGCGCTGCAGGTCATTCCCCAGGGCGCGCTGCGCCTGGTCTGCCGCGAGGGCAGTGTCTGGATCACGCTGGACCACGATCAGCGCGATGTGGTGCTCAACCCCGGCGAGGTCTTCACCATGCGGCCCCAGCAGCGGGCAATCGCCTATGCGCTGGAAACCTCGGTGCTGCGGCTGGAGCCGGTGGTGTGTACCCGGCGCGCCGCCGCGCCGCGCTGGCGCTGGTGGCCACAGCGCTTGCGCCAGGGCGGCAAGCACGCTGGCGGCGCCTGGGTTTCGGCCTGAGCTGGTGGCCCTTCGCGGGCTTCAGGGCGCGCGGTAGGGTCTGGCCCACAAGCGTGCGCGGTCGCCTTCCATGTGGATCCATACCGCCAGGGCCTGGCCTTGCGCGTCCACCCCCAGAGCCGATTCGGAGACAGAGGCGGATGCGCTGTTGTCCAGCCTTTGTGCGATGCCCGGTGCGCCGCTGGCGGGCCACTGTGTTGTCCACAGGGTGCGTGCATCGCCGTCTCGCAGCGTCCACATGCCGATCACATTGCCGAGGTTGTCCGCGCCGATGCATGGATCATCCTGTGCCAGTGTCTGGCCGTCGTACGGCGTGGGCCGCGCCCCACGCCGCGAGGGCAGGGCTGCGTGCCAGGGAGATGTTGCCGCCCGATGTGCTGGTGGTTGTGACCCAACCCGAGCCAGGCAGGAAGCGGTTCAGGCCGATGAGTTGGAGCAACACTTCGTTCGTCTGCCGCCATACCGCCAGGGTGCTGTCGTCGCCCAGCAGGGCCAGCACTGGTTGGTCCGAATAGCCGGTGCTCTGGTCGATCTGCACGGCCGCTACGGATATGCCGTCGGGATTGATGTGATTGGCCCACAAATTCGATCTACCGTCCGCGTCGGACTGGTACCAGGTGGAGAGCAGGCGGCCCTCGGCATCCAGGCTGACCTGGGGGGTCCGAGCATCGTATGGTGCGCTGTCGAGCCGCACCGCTGGGCTCCAACCCTGCGTCGGCCTGAAGCGCCGGGCGTGCACCTGGTAGGTCACGTCCACGGTCTGCATCCAGACCACGGCCATCTCGCCTGCTTCATTGATGGCGGCGCGCGGTTGTGCCACGAGGATGTCTTCCAGGCGGGACATCCTCTCCGCGGTGCCCCAGCCAGTGTCGGGGTCGTAGCTCCGGGCCCAGATCTGGTTGAGCGGACTTGCGCCCTGGACCCAGACCACGAGTGCACGGCCTTGTTCATTGATGGCCACGTCCGGCAACGCCGCGATGCCGGTACCGAGCGAAAGGCTTGCTCCGTGGCCGCCGTTGATCGACACGGTGCGCGCGTGCACTTCTTGAACGGTCGATCCGTCCACCTGTTCCCACGCCACCATGCCCGCTCCCTGGCGGTTCATCGCGAGCCGCGCGTTTCGCGCGGACCCGCTGTCGCCGAGGTCGAGTCGTTCAGCGTCGAGCCAGGCGGGAGACGCGGGGTTGACCGGGGCGTCGGGCGTTGCGTCTGGCGCGGCATCGGGACCACCCCGCCCACCACAGCCGGCCAAGGTGGCGACCAGCAGAACCAGGAACGAGAGGCGTCGAATTGAACAAGTCATGTGGGTTTTTCCATTGATTGCGATGCAAACAACTTTAGAAATCCACCACCTGCGCGGGAATCGCGTCAACAGCCCATCGACTCCTTTCGCTACCATCGGGTGTTCGCGCCCTTGCCAACCACATCAGCCCCCACCATGCCGTTCACCATCCCCTTTGCCGACCGCCTCAACAACGTCGAGACCTCCGCCATCCGCGAACTCTTCAAACTGCTGGGCAAGCCCGGCATCATCAGTTTTGCCGGTGGCTTCCCAGACAGCGCACTGTTCGACGTGGAGGGCATCCGCGAGGCGGTGAACGCCGCGCTGACCGAAGAGGCTGGCGGCGCGCTGCAGTACGGCGCCACCGAGGGTTACCAGCCGCTGCGTGAGCAGCTTGCCGCCTTCATGGCCAGCAAGGGCAACAGCGGGGTGGGGGCGAACGACCTCATCGTCACCACCGGCAGCCAGCAGGCGCTGGACCTGCTGGGCAAGACGCTGATCTCGCCCGGCGACAAGGTGATCGTCGAAGGCCCCACGTTTCTGGCCACCATCCAGTGTTTCCGCCTGTACGGTGCCGAGCTCATCACCGTGCCGGTGGATGGCGATGGCACCAAGACCGACGCGCTGGAGCAGCTCATCCAGCAGCACAAGCCCAAGTTTGTCTACCTCATCCCCACCTTCGGCAACCCCAGCGGCGCGCTCATGAGCCTGGAACGGCGCAAGGCGGTGTTGCAGATGGCCGTGAAACACGACACCTTGATCGTGGAAGACGACCCGTATGGCGACCTGTACTTCGGCGAGGCGCCCCCGCCCAGTCTGCTGGCGCTGAGCGCCCAGGTCCCCGGCAGCCGTGAGAGGCTGGTGCACTGCGGCTCCCTGAGCAAGGTGCTGAGCCCGGGTCTGCGCGTGGGCTGGATGGTGGGCCCTGCCGATCTGTTGGCCAAGGCCACCATGTGCAAGCAATTCAGCGATGCGCACACCAGCACCTTCGCGCAAGCCACGGCAGCCCAATACCTCAAGGCAGGGCGCATGCCCGCCACCCTGGCCAAGGTGCGCCAGGTGTATGCCGAGCGCGCCACGACCATGGGCAATGCCTTGCGCCGCGAACTGGGCGACGCGATCGAGTTCGTGCAGCCGCAGGGCGGGCTGTTCGTCTGGGCCCGCCTCACTGGCGCCGGTGGCAAGGTGAAGGATGGTGGCGAACTGGCCAAACGCGCGATCGAAAAAGGCGTGGCCTTTGTGCCCGGCGCGCCGTTCTATGCAAGCAACCCCGACGCCGCCACGCTGCGGCTGAGCTTTGCCACCGTGGGCCTGGAGAAGATCGAAGAAGGCGCGGGCCGCCTGGCCCAGGCCTTCTGATTCAGTCGGTCGATTCGAACTGCATCGCGTTCTTGCCCTTGAACGGCGCGTAGAACGCCTTGATGGTTGCCATGTCGGCGTCCACGTTGCCGGTGGGCTCGAACAGCGGCCCCAGACCGCTGCGCTTGCGCGCGTAGTCCATGTAGGCCATCACGATGGGCACCTGCGCTTCGCGAGCGATGTAGTAGAAGCCGGTTTTCCAATAACGTGCTTTGCTGCGTGTGCCTTCGGGCGGCACGATCAGCTGCAACGGGCCGTCGGACTCGCGGATCGCTTTGGCCGAGGCAGCCACCAGGTTGTTGGACTGCTCTCGGTTGACCTCGATGCCGCCCAGCCATCGCATCACACCGCCAAACGGCGCGCGAAAGATGCCGTGTTTTCCCATCCAGCGGATGTTGAGCCGCAGGGCGAATGCGACCATCAAGGTGTAGGGCAGATCCCAGTTGCTGGTGTGGGGTGCTGCGATCAGCACGCTTCTGAGCGCATGCGCGGGCAGGGCACCTTCCACACGCCAACCGGTGAGCCTGAGAAAGCCGATCGAGAATGCGCGCAGCACCGAGTTGACGACGGGCGTGGTGAAAATCGTGCGCTGCAGATGCATGCCATCGAGTATCGGTGACCCGGTGCCCGCGCGGCGTTACGATGCCACCGCATGAAGCCTGAAGACCTTGAACGCCTGCTCACCGTGGAAATGCCGTTCGGCAAACACAAGGGCCGCGTGATCGCAGACCTGCCGGGCAATTACCTCAACTGGTTCGCCCGCGAAGGGTTTCCGAAAAGCGAGGTGGGTCGATTGCTGCAGCTCATGCATGAGATCGACCACAACGGCCTGAGCGATCTGCTCACGCCATTGCGGCGGCGCTGATCGGGAGCCTCAGGCCGGCGCGAGCACCACACCGAGCTGATCGAGAAGCACACCCGCCGTGGCCAGCAGGCGGTCGCGCTCGATCCAGCGCTGGGCGTCGCGTCGGGCCGCTTCGTCCGCGGCTCGTGCCGCCTCGGCGATCACATCGGCCACTTCAATCGCCTGGCGGCGGCCCGCCTCGAAAGCCAGGCGTGCGAGCCGCAAGGCTTCACGCGACACGCTGGCATTTCGCGTGGCCAGCGCGTGCTGCGCGATCGCGTCGTCGTAGCGCACCAGCGCCTGGTCGAACTGCATCAACGACTCGCGGCGCGCTTCGTCTACCTGGTGGGTGAGTCCCTCCACGCTGTAGGCCACCTGTGCCACCTGTGCCGAGCGGCCACCGCCTTCAAACAGCGTCCAGCTGGCCTTGAGCATCAGGCTGCGGCTCAGGTAGCGCTCGGCCGTGCCGGTGGGGTTGCGGGCATGGGCCTGGGCCGCTTCCAGGGTGATGCGTGGATGGTGCCCCGCGCGCGCTGCTGCCAGCTCGGCGCGGCCTCGCTCCAGCTGAAGCTCGCTCTCCTGCACGCTGGGGCATTCGGTGCGGCAACGTTCGCGCAGCGTGTTGGCCGTGCTGGGCTCGAGCGGGTTGAACATCGGCGGCGGTGTGTCGACCAGTTGGATCGGGTCAACGCCGGAGAGTGAGGTCAGCGCCACGCCAGCCTCGCGCCAGCGTGCCTGCGATTCCGCCACGGTGCGCTGTCCATCCAGCCAGCGCGACTCGGCGCGCCGCAGGTCGACCTCGGCGGCGCGCCCCGCCTGCAGGCGCTGGGACACCACATCCACCAACTGGCGCAACTCACCTTCGGCCACGCGGTGTGCCTGCCAGGCGGCTTGCGCCGCGCGCCACTGGTGCCAGGCCAGCAGCACCGCCGCGGCACGCTCGTTGGCCACCTTGAGCAGGCGCACCTGCTGCTGGGAAACGCGGTGTTCGGCCGACTGGATTTCGTTGCGCGTGCGCTGGCCGTCGTACAGCAGCTGGGTGACCGTGAGCGACTGTTGGTCGGAGGGCCTTGACCCGGTGTGGGGCTGGAAGATCGACTCGGGCCGGTCGCGCCGCTCCCTGCGGCCGTCTTCGGCGCTCAGCTGCACCGTGGGCCACAGGCCCGCGCGCGAGACAGCCACCGCCTGGCCGGCGGCGCGGGTGTCATCACGTTGTGCGGCCAGAGTCGCATCGCGTTCCAGCGCCAGTCGCACCCAGTCGGCCTCGGTCGCGGGCGCCTGGGCCAGGGCCGGCAGGGCAAGGGCGACGAGCGCACCGATGATCCAGCCTGCCTTGTTCATCTTGAGATCTGTCATCACTTCTCTCCCATCGCCTGGTTCATGCCACGCACCAGTGGTTTGAACAGGTAGGTCAACACGGTCTTGCGCCCGGTGACGATGTCCACTGACACCGTCATGCCCGGTGTGAGCGGCAGGGCCTGGCCGTCCTGGCCCTGCAGTGCTGCCTGCACCGCCACGTTCACGCGGTAGTAGGGTGGCGCCTGGGGGTTGTCGCGGTCATGCAGGGTGTCGGCGCTGATCGACTCGACCACGCCGTCCATGGCGCCGTACACCGCGAAGTCGTAGGTGGCCACCTTGACCTTCACCGCCTGGCCCACCTGCAAAAAACCGACGTCGGCCGGCGTGATGCGCGCTTCCACCGTGAGCTGGTCGCTCTGGGGCACCAGGTCGAGCAACACCCCGGCTGGCGACACCACCTGACCCACCGTGCGGGCGTGGATCTGCTTGACCACCCCATCGGCTGGCGCCACCACCTCGGTGCGAGAAATCTGCGCCTGCCGCGCTGCCGAGCGCGCTGCCCGCACCGTCACCTGCGTCTGGTGTTCGCCCGCTTCCTTGATCAGGCGCGAGCGGTGCGTGGCCAGCGAGCGTTCGCGCTCGGCCTGCACCTGGCGCAGGGCACCCATCTGCTCCGCCGCCTGGTGCTGCAGGCTCTCGATGGCGCCGCGCACCGCCAGCCATTCGCGCTCCTTGGTCAGCCACTCCGAACGCGGCACCACCGAAGGCACCAGCGGGCGCAGGATGGCCATCTCTTCGCTGATCATTTGCTCGTCGCGCCGCTTGGTGGCGAGCTCGCTGCGCGCGCGCTCCAGTGCCTGTCTGCGCTGCTCGGCTTGCTGGTCCAGTGCGGCCAGTGTGTTGCCGATTTCCTGGCGGTTGGCCTCGGTGGCCTTGAGTTCGTTCTGGCGGATCGCGGCGTGGTCGTCGAGCTCGGCCGGGAAGCGCACGGGGCGTCCCTCCAGCTCGGCCTGCAGCCGGGCCAGTGCGGCCAGGCTGCTGAGGTAGGGGCCTTGCGATTCGGCCAGATCGGCCTGCGCCGTGGTGCGGTCCAGCACCACCAGGGCCTGACCCTGGCGCACCGTGTCGCCTTCGTGAACCAGCACGGCAGAGACGATGCCGCCCTCCAGGTTTTGCACCGACTGCACGCGTTGCGGTGGGATCAGCTTGCCTTCGCCCCGCACCAGTTCGTCGATGGTGAAGAGCGCGGCCCAGGCCAGAAAGACCACCAGCAGCGCCGTCACGGCCATCATGGTCATGCGGGGGCCATGCAGTGCGGCGTCGCCCTTCGTGTCGATGTGCGTCAGGTCGTCGAGCAGGCGCGCGCACAGCTGGCGCGTGGCATGCCAGCCGCGACGCCACCAGGGGATGGCGGGCGCGGGGCCTGCGTCGTTGGCGGCCGGGGTGTTCACCGCTGCGGGCGCCACCTGCGGCACCGGTGGCAGGGGAGGCAAGGGCATGGGTTGGTTGACGGTCGAGGCGTTCATGGTCATCCTGCTGCGGCTTGCCGCGTTGGCGCGGCGGGTGCGCCGTTGAGTTGTTGCAGCACGGCGTCCCGAGGGCCGTCGATCACGACCTGACCGCCATGCATCACGATCACCCGGTCCACCAGATCGAGCATGCCCAGGCGGTGGGTGATCAGCATCAAGGTCTCGCCAGGGGTTCTGGCTTTCAGCCGCTCGCGCAAGAACTGCTCGGCCACGTGGTCCAGCGAGCTGGACGGCTCGTCCAGCAGCAGAAGGCTGTGGGAGCTCACCAGCGCACGCGCCAGCACCACCGCCTGGCGCTGCCCACCCGAGAGGCGGCAACCCCGCTCACCCACCGGCATGTCGTAGCCCTGCGGGTGCACCTTCACGAACTCGTCCACCCCCGACTGCCGGGCGGCCTCCAGCAGCGCGGCGTCGTCGGCGGCCTCGCTGCCGTAGGCGATGTTCTCGCGCACGGTGCCGTTGAAGAGAAACGGGTCTTGCGGCACACAGCCGATGGAGCGCCGCAACTGCTGCGGATCGAGCTGGCGCGTGTCGGCCCCACCCACCAGCACCGCGCCGCTGGAAGGCTCGTACAACCCGGCCACCAGCTTGGCCAGGGTCGATTTGCCCGAGCCCGAGCGCCCGATGATGGCCACCCGCTCGCCCGCCTGGATGCGCAGCGACACGTTGTTCAGCGCGGGCAGCGCGCTGCCGGCGTGGGCAAAGCTCACCTCACGCAGCTCAACGCTGCCCTCGATCGCATCGCGCACCAGAAAGCTCTTGCCGGCGGGCCGCTCCACCGGGCGCTGAAAGATCTGCGCCACCGTGTCCATGGAGATGCGCGTCTGCTTCCAGCGCGACAGCAGCGAAGCCAACTGGCTGCAGGGCGCCAGTGCGCGCGACGTGAGGATGGAACAGGCGATCAGCCCGCCCATGCTGAGTTGCTGCTGGCTGATGAGGTACACCCCCACGATCATCAACACCACCGACGAGATCGACTGCATGAAATTGACCACCGACAGGCCGGTGGTGGAGATCAGCTTGGACTTCATGGAGGCCTGCGCAATGCTGCGCACCGCGCGCTCCCAGGCGCCTTGAAACACGCCTTCGCTCGCAGTGAGCTTCACCGTTTCAATGCCCGCCAGCACCTCGATCAGCATGCCGTGTTTCTGCGCCGAGGCCTGCATGGAGGTGCGCACAGCGCGATCGATCGGCCCCTGCAAAGCCAGGGCCAGGCCCAGCATCAGCGGCATGATCAGCAGCGGCACCCACACCAGGTGCCCACCCATGAAGGCGATGGCCGCCAGGTACAGGAACACGAACGGGAAATCGATCACCGCCGTGAGCGTGAGCGAGGTGAAGAAATCGCGGATGGATTCGAAATCGTTGAGGTGGTTGGCAAACACACCAGCCGAGGCCGGGCGGTTGGCCAGTCGCAAACCCAGCACCTGCCCGAACAGGCGTGAGGAGATTTCGAAGTCGAGTTTCTTGCCTGCGTGGTCGATCATGTAGGCGCGCAGCACCCGCATGATCAGATCGAAAAAGTAGATGAGACCCACCCCGATCGACAGCGCCCACAGGGTGGCGAACGCGTTGTTCGGGATCACCCGGTCGTACACCTGCATGCTGTAGAACGAGGTGAGGATCACCAGTCCGTTGGCCACCAGCGACGACACACCCACCCAGACGTAGGTGCGCCACTGGGCCAGCACGCTGCGGCGCAGCCAGGCGTAGCGGTCGGGCTTGTCTTCCAGTTCGGTGTCGGGCGCGTGAGCCAGCTCGCGCGTACCGATGCGCCATGCCTGGGTGGCTTGCTGCACCAGATAGAGCACGTCCGGGCGTGCCATGTCTTCACGCAACACAGGGCCTTCCGCTTGTGGCGACAGGTGCTGTATGCGCTGCGACGTGAAGTGGATGAGCGAATGCGAGCGGCCTGTCTTGACGATGATGTGATCGCCCGCCGCCAACACCTGTTCAACCTGTGAGGCGGCCAAAGCCTCCAGCACCAGCCCCGCGCGCTCAGCGGCTTGCGACGAGCCTTGGGGTGTGAGTTCGCCCTCGTCCATGGACAAACCCGCACACAGGGACGCCGCCGACACGGGCCGGCCGGCCAGGGCCGCGCACAAGGCGAGGCATTCCGGCAGGCTGATGGCCGTGTTGGCTGCGCCGGGCCCGGCGTCTGACCGTTCCGCTCCATGTGAGCAGTGAAGACAACAGGTTCCCTGTGTGCTGGTACACCGAGATGCCGTTGGTGCCCACCGACAGCCCCACACCCACATGTTCGGTGCTGCCCCACGCTGTCTGGCCGTGCAGTGGTGTAACCGCGAACTCCTGCCCGCTGGTGCCCGCCGCGCCAGTGAGACTCGCTGCGTGGAGCACGACGCCGTTCGTGGGCGAGACGCGCAGTTCGAAGGCGAAGTCACGGCTCACGCCCGGAAGGGTCGGGCCGGCCACCACAGAAGCAGCCGTGCCGTCGAAATGCTGGCCCACTGCGATGCCAAACGGCGTGTCGTCCTTGCCCTTGATGGTGATGGTCAGCGTGTTTGAGCTGCTGGCGCCGCCTGCATCCGTTGCCATGTAGGAGAAGGTGTCGGTGATCTGGACGCTATCGTTGCGCAGGCTCTGCACGGTGGCGTTGTTGTTGTCGACGACATAGGTGTAGGACCCGTCGGCTTGCAAGGTCAAGGTGCCGAAAGCTCCGCTGATGCTGTTGCCCGGGTCGGTGCTTGAACCGCCAAAGGACACCAGCGAGACGATCGTGTCCTGCATGGGGCTGTCCATGTCCCAGTCGTTCGTCAGCACGTTGCCCATTGCGTTGGAGCCGGGGGTGGTGTTGTTCACGCCGCCCGCTTCAATGGCCTCCCCAGCGTCCGCGGTGGTGTTGGGCGCGTCGTTGTTGGCTGTGATGTTGATCTGGGTGGCGACGGGGGCTTGCCATGTCCCTGCGCTGTTCTGGGCCTGGATGACGATTTCACGGGACGGTGCGATGGTTTCATCGGCAAAAAAGCCGATTGCTTTCAGGGCGGTTTGCCAATCGGCATCCGGCATGGGCCGTCCGTCCGTGCGCAGATAAAACGATGGGGCTGTGAGGGCGTTCAGCGTGAAAGGCACGGTGATCGCAGGCCCGTTTTGCATCAGGCTGACCAAGATGCCGGCTGGCATGGTTCCGATCACCCACTCGTCTTCCCCGTGGGCCTGGGTGAGGCTGACGCGGATGTGCCGGATGTTGTCGGTATTCACCGACGAACTGCCGCTGCCCACGCGGACATCGGAAGACACGATCCCGATCGCTGGATCGTCCTCGCGGTAGCTGGTGATGTAGTTTTGTCCGGCGACGGAAGAGCCGTTGAGATCGATGGCCATGTTGAATCCTTTTGTAATGAATCTGGACAAACCAAAACCGGCTGGTTGTCCGAACAAAAGGAGATCAGGCGCTGCGGAATGGGCAAAGCGACGGCTTTTGTACCGGTCTTCTGTTGCCCGCGTTCCCCCTGAACATGACGCTTGCCGACGCGCGGATCGCCGCTTGAAGAAGCGAACATCCGACGGTCTTTGGAGCTGTGGCGCGCCGCCTTGACGGGGCGGGGCGCTTCAACTCACGGACAAAGTGTCATGAGTAGGACAAACTGGGGGAATACTTTATTTGTACTAATTCGATGATGAGTCATCGATTTTCTGGATGGAGCTTCCCCAGAGTTCGGAGATTTTTTGGTGAACACGCCCAGCGGCCCATGCGTCGTTGGCCGCATACACCAGCTGCGCCTCACTCAGGTGCACATTGGCCCAATTGGACGTGGCGGCTTTCTTGGACTTGAGAAAACGCCGGTCGAACAACACCGCCACCGCGCCCTTGACGCCCATGTCCTTGCGGTAGCCGCGTTGGCGAAAGAGGGCGTTGAGCTCCAGCACGGCTGCCGGCTCCACCTTGAGTTTGGAGACGATGCGTTTTGTGTCGTCGCCCAGGCCGAAGCCAGCCTTGGTGTACCTGGCATCTGCCAGCAAGGCCGCCACTTGATCGCGGCATGCCGGGTCGTGCAACTGGAACACCCAGGCGCGCTGCAGGGTGGCGAGCTGCACGATGTGCGGCCCGTCTGAGACCTGATCCTTGAAAAAAGTGGGTTTGGACTCGGTGTCGAAACCCCAGACCGCGTTGTCGATCAACTCGGCGCAAGCTTCTCGCGCCTGCGCCGCGGTGTTCACAAGCGAGATGCGGTCCAGCCCGAGGCGTTCGAAGGGTTCGAGAAGAGCGATCTCGTCCTTGCTGGGGGTGGGGTGTTGTTCGCGCGGTGTCATGTGCGGCTCAGGATACCCCGGCGCGCATAATCGCGCCCTTCGTTCCCTGACACGCGCCGCACGCGCTCGACCGCCATGAGAAAAATCTTTGCCTTGACCCAAGAGGGCCGTCACCGCGACCGCGTGCTCGAAGCCGTCAAACATGAAATCCGCAAGTACCTCAAGCGCGAACGCCGCCGCGACCTGCCCGAAGGTGCCGATTTCCTGGACTTCGATTGCCGCGTCGGTGCGACCAGGGAGACCGCCGAGGTGGTGCATCTCGCGGCCCTGATGGGCCAGCTCGACGCGATCGCGAAAGAGGGCGGCGAGCAGGCCTATGTGGAAATCCTGGCCAAGCCCGGCGTGCGCAGACCGAGGACCGATGCTGACCGCGACCATCCGGCACAATCGTCCGATGCCCCAGACGACACTGCCCCCGACGCCGAAAACCCCGCTGATTGAAGGGCTGAGCGAAGCGCCCCCCGAGGGCGAGTTCCTCAAATTTCCCGGCTCGCCGTTCGAGCTGTTCCTGCCGTACCCTCCCGCTGGCGACCAGCCCGAGGCGATTCGCCAGCTGGTGGAGGGTGTGAACGACGGCGAGGTGTTCCAGACCCTGCTGGGCGTGACCGGCTCGGGCAAGACCTTCACCATGGCCAACGTGATCGCGCGGCTGGGCCGCCCGGCGATCGTGTTCGCGCCCAACAAGACGCTGGCCGCTCAGCTCTACAGCGAATTTCGCGAGTTCTTCCCGAAGAACGCGGTCGAGTACTTCGTCAGTTACTACGACTACTACCAGCCCGAGGCCTATGTGCCGCAGCGCGACCTGTTCATTGAAAAGGACAGCGCGATCAACGAGCACATCGAACAGATGCGGCTGAGTTGCACCAAGAGCATCCTGGAGCGGCGCGACGTGGTGATCGTGGCCACGGTGTCGGCCATCTACGGCATTGGCAAGCCCGAGAGCTACCACCAGATGGTGATGCTGCTGCGCGTGGGCGACAAGGTGGGCCAGCGCGACCTCATCGCGCAACTGGTGCGCATGCAATACGCGCGCAACGAGCAAGATTTTTCGCGCGGCAAGTTCCGCGTGCGCGGCGACACCATCGATGTGTTTCCGGCGGAACACTCCGAGATGGCGATCCGCATCGAGCTGTTCGACGACGTGGTCGAGACCCTGCAGCTGTTCGACCCGCTCACCGGCAAGGTGCGGCAGAAGATTCCACGCTTCACCGTCTACCCCAGCAGCCACTACGTGACGCCGCGCGAGCAGGTGCTCAGCGCGGTCGAGGCGATCAAGCTCGAGCTGGCCGAACGGCTCAAGCAGCTGGTGGGCATGGGCAAGCTGGTCGAGGCACAGCGGCTGGAGCAGCGCACGCGCTTCGACCTGGAAATGCTCAGCGAGGTCGGCCACTGCAAGGGCATCGAAAACTACTCGCGTCACCTCTCGGGCAGCCTGCCGGGCGAGCCGCCATCCACGCTCACCGACTACCTGCCCAAGGACGCGATGATGTTCCTGGACGAGAGCCACGTGCTCATGGGCCAGTTCGGCGGCATGTACAACGGCGACCGGGCGCGCAAGACCACGCTGGTGGAGTACGGCTTTCGCCTGCCCAGCGCGCTGGACAACCGCCCGCTCAAGCTCGACGAGTTCGAACAGCGCATGCGCCAGGTGGTGTTCGTCTCGGCCACCCCGGCCGACTATGAAAAAACCCATTCCGGCCAGGTGGTCGAACAACTGGTGCGCCCCACGGGACTGGTGGACCCCGAGCTGGAGGTGCGCCCGGCCACCCACCAGGTGGACGACGTGCTGCAGGAAATCCGCATCCGCGTCGAGAAAAACGAGCGCGTGCTGATCACCACCTTGACCAAGCGCATGGCCGAGCAGCTCACCGACTACCTGACCGAGAACGGCGTGAAGGTGCGCTACCTGCACAGCGACGTGGACACGGTGGAGCGGGTGGAGATCCTGCGCGACCTGCGCCTGGGCGCTTTCGACGTGCTGGTGGGCATCAACCTGCTGCGCGAGGGCCTGGACATTCCCGAAGTCTCGCTGGTGGCGATCCTGGACGCCGACAAGGAAGGCTTCCTGCGCTCCGAGCGCAGCCTGATCCAGACCATCGGGCGCGCTGCGCGCAACCTCAATGGTCGCGCCATCCTGTACGCCGACCGCGTCACCGAGTCAATGAGGAAGGCGATCGACGAGACGAATCGACGCCGCACCAAGCAGGTGGCCCACAACCTCGCCATGGGCATTGAGCCGCGCAGCATCAACAAGCGCATCAAGGACCTGATCGACGGCGTCTACAGCGAGAAGGCGGGCAAGGAAGCCGACCGCCTGGCCGCCGATAGCGCACACCGCGCCAGCATCGACGAGATGAGCGAAAAGGACGTGGCGCGTGAAATCAAGCGGCTGGAAAAGCTCATGCTGGAACACGCGCGCAACCTCGAATTCGAGAAAGCGGCCAGCGTGCGCGACCAGTTGGGCCGGCTCAAGGCCTCGGTGTTCGGGGCGCCCGGCATGGACAACATCGCCTGACAGCTGGGCCAAAAAAAAAGGTGGAATGGGCTGTGCTGCTCGCATGGCCTGCTGTTTTTTTATCGTTTTGTCTGAACGATTTGGTCGAAACACCAGTCTGATCAAGCGCGTCCGAGCTCGAAAGAGACCGAGCAGTCTTTTTTTGATCTTTTCGGTCGACAATCGATTTGTCTTAGACAAAATGGCTTCCTGATTTAAGATGCCGAGCAAATCACTAGGCTTTTACGCTATACTCGACGAAAACAGTCGGGAAAGCCTTCGATGAAGCGACCAGCAGTGGTCAGGGTGGGCGGAGAAGGGGTTCAGGGGTAACACCTGTTGAGCCAGTCAACGACGGTCAAGCCAACATTTAAAGGAGCTTGAAAATGCGCCTCACGACCAAAGGCCGCTTTGCGGTCACAGCCATGATCGATCTGGCTCTGCGCCAGAACAACGGACCTGTCACGCTCGCGGCCATCAGCCAACGGCAGCAGATCTCGTTGTCTTACCTTGAGCAGTTGTTCGGCAAGCTGCGTCGCCACGAACTGGTCGAATCGACCCGTGGGCCGGGCGGTGGCTATACCTTGGGCCGCAAGGCATCCGAGATCACCGTGGCCGACATCATCGTGTCGGTGGACGAGCCGATCGACGCCACACAATGCGGCGGCAAGGAAAACTGTATGGGCGAAGGGCACCGCTGCATGACCCACGAACTGTGGGCTGCGCTGAACACCAAGATGGTGGACTTCCTCGACTCCGTGTCCCTGCAATCGCTTGTGGACGAGCAGCTTGCCAAAGGCGTGGTCGTGGAGAACGCGCCCATGATCAAACGAGCCATTTCCAGCGCGCCGGTGGTCAAGCCCATTCGAGTGAACGCGCCCAACTCGGTGTTCGCACTGGGTGGAGCGGCGTTTTCCAAATGAGCCTGACCTGCCCGGAGCGCTGCTCCGGGCAGGTCCAAGGCCAGCGTCAGCCAGTCCCGGCAACATTTCTCATTCGACCACCCACAGATCCGCACAAAGACAGCCCGCCATGAGCACTCCTCACTTCCCCATCTACATGGACTACAGCGCCACCAACCCCTGCGATCCGCGGGTGGTGGACGCCATGATTCCCTGGTTGCGCGAGCACTTCGGCAACCCGGCATCGCGCAGCCACGCCTGGGGTTGGGAAGCCGAAAAGGCCGTGGAAACCGCACGCGAGCAGGTGGCCGCATTGATCAACGCGGACCCGCGTGAAATCGTCTGGACCAGCGGCGCGACCGAGTCGAACAACCTCGCGCTCAAGGGCGCGGCGCATTTCTACAAGACCAAGGGCAAGCACCTCATCACTGTCAAGACCGAGCACAAGGCTGTGCTCGACACCTGCCGCGAACTGGAGCGCCAAGGGTTTGAGGTGACCTATATGGACGTACAGGCCGATGGTTTGCTCGACCTGGATGCCTTCAAGGCCGCGATCCGCCCGGACACCATCATGGCCTCGGTCATGTTCGTGAACAACGAGATCGGTGTGATCCAGGACATCGCCGCCATCGGCGCGATTTGCCGTGAGAAGGGCGTGATCTTCCACGTGGACGCGGCGCAAGCCACCGGCCGCGTCGACATCGACTTGCAGACACTGCCGGTCGACCTGATGAGCCTGACCTCGCACAAGACCTACGGCCCCAAGGGCATCGGTGCCCTGTATGTGCGCCGCAAGCCGCGTATCCGCATCGAGGCGCAGATGCACGGCGGTGGCCACGAGCGTGGCATGCGCTCTGGCACGCTGCCCACCCACCAGTGCGTGGGCATGGGCGAGGCCTACCGCATTGCCAAGGCCGAGATGCACGAGGAGAACCAGCGCATCAAGGCCCTGCACGACCGCATGGTCGCAGGCCTGAAAGATGTGGAAGAAGTGTTCATCAATGGCCACGAGACGCAGCGCGTGCCGCACAACCTCAACATGAGCTTCAACTATGTTGAAGGCGAGTCGCTGATCATGGGCATCAAGGGTCTGGCGGTGTCGTCGGGCTCGGCCTGCACCTCGGCCAGCCTGGAGCCCAGCTATGTGTTGCGCGCCCTGGGCCGCAGCGATGAACTGGCGCACAGCAGCCTGCGCATGACCATCGGTCGCTGGACGACCGAGGAAGAGATCGACTACGCGATTGCGACGATCAAGGAAAATGTTGCAAAGCTTCGCGAACTCTCTCCGCTGTGGGAAATGTTCAAAGACGGTATTGACCTGTCCACCATCCAGTGGGCAGCACACTGAAGGAGAAAGATCATGGCTTACTCGGAAAAAGTGGTTGACCACTACGAAAACCCCCGCAACGTGGGCTCGTTCGAAAAGGGCGACGACAGCGTCGGCACCGGCATGGTGGGCGCGCCTGCTTGCGGCGACGTGATGAAGCTGCAGATCAAGGTCAACCCGACCACGGGCGTGATTGAAGACGCGCGCTTCAAGACCTACGGCTGCGGCTCGGCCATTGCTTCGTCTTCGCTGGTGACCGAGTGGGTGAAGGGCAAGACGCTCGACCAGGCCGCCGCGCTCAAGAACAGCCAGATCGCCGAAGAGCTGGCCTTGCCGCCGGTGAAGATCCACTGCTCCATCCTGGCCGAAGACGCGATCAAGGCCGCGGTGGACGACTACCGCAAGAAGCACAGCCACTGAGCTGCAGGCGCCATGTCCATTTCCATTTCTGAAGCCGCTGCGCGGCACGTCAATCGCTACATTGCCAAACGCGGCAAGGGTGTGGGCGTGCGCCTGGGTGTGAAGACCACTGGTTGTTCGGGTCTGGCCTACAAGCTGGAGTACGCCGACGACATCGCTCCCGAGGACGTGGTGTTTGAAGACAACGGCGTGAAGGTGCTGGTCGATCCCAAGAGCCTGGCCTACATCGATGGCACGCAGCTCGACTTCGTGCGCGAAGGCCTCAATGAGGGCTTCCGTTTCAACAATCCGAACGAGCGCGACCGGTGCGGCTGCGGCGAGAGCTTCAGGATCTGATGACGCGTTCATCCACCGAGCCGCCCGTGCTGTTCAGCGCCGGCGGCTTTGTTTTGCCATGCGCATGAACCTGAACCTGCAATCGACCGACTTCGAAATCTTCGACCTGAGCCCCCGGTTCGCCGTGGACCGCGCTGCGCTCGATGCGCGCTGGAAAGACCTGCAACGCGAGGCTCACCCCGACCGTTTTGCCACCGCCGATGCTCAAACGCAGCGCCAGGCCATGCAGTGGTCGGTGCGGATCAACGAGGCCTACCAGCGTCTGAAGAACCCGCTCAAACGCGCGGCCTACCTGTGCGAGCTGCACGGCGCGCCGATCCAGGCCGAGAACAACACCGCCATGCCGGCGGCTTTCCTGATGCAGCAGATGCAGTGGCGCGAGGACCTGGATGAGGCCAGCGCAGTGGCGGACCTGGAGCGCATGGCCGATGACGTGGCTGCTGCGCGCCGCGACATGTTGCAAGCTCTGCAGACGACGGCCGACGAGCTGCACGACTGGCCCGCGCTGGCCCGCCAGGTCAGAGCCCTTATGTTCGTTGAGCGCTTTGCGCGCGATGTGGAAAGCCGCATCGATCTGCTGGGACAATAGACAGCTGTCCTCTTTGAACCGATCGTGACCCATGGCGCTTCTGCAGATTTCCGAACCTGGCCAATCCCTCGACCCACACCAACGCCGTGTGGCGGTGGGCATTGACCTGGGCACCACGCATTCGCTGGTGGCCGCGGTGCGCCACGGCATCGCCGAGTGCCTGCCCGCCGCCGACGGCCGCATGATCTTGCCCAGCGTCGTGCGCTACCTCGACCCGGCGCAAGATGGCTCGGGCCGTCAAATCGGCTTCGAGGCCTTGGCTGCACAGGTGCAGGACCCGGCCAACACAGTGAGTTCGGTCAAGCGCCTCATGGGCCGCAGCCGCGCCCAGGTGGCCGATGTAGACAAGCTCTCGTACAACGTGGTCGAGCAGGACGGCATGGCGGTGGTGGAAACCGTGGCCGGGCGCAAGACGCCGATGGAGGTGAGCGCCGAGATCCTGGCTACGTTGCGTTTCCGGGCCGAGGACAGCTTTGATGATGAGCTCTATGGTGCGGTCATCACCGTGCCCGCGTACTTCGACGATGCACAGCGCCAGGCCACCAAGGACGCGGCCCAACTCGCCGGCATCAATGTGCTGCGCCTGATCAACGAGCCCACGGCCGCTGCCATTGCCTATGGCCTGGACAACGGTTCGGAAGGCGTCTACGCCATCTACGACCTGGGCGGTGGGACCTTTGACATTTCCATCCTGCGTCTCACGCAGGGCGTGTTCGAGGTGATGGCCACCGGTGGTGACTCGGCCCTGGGCGGCGACGACTACGATCAGGCGCTGGCCGCCTGGGTGCTGGCTCAAGCCGATGTGGGCTCCGCGCTGAATGCCTCGGAACGCGCCGCTGTGCATGCCGAGGCGCGCCGAGTGAAAGAGGCTCTGTCTTCTTCCAGCAGCGAAACCTTCCGCGCCAGTGTGGCCGGTCAGACCATCGAGCAGCCCGTCACCCCGGCCGACTTCGAGGCCTGCACCACAACACTCACCGCTCGCACCATGACCGCCGTGCGCAAGGTGCTGCGTGATGCCGGTATCGCCAAGGACGCGGTGAAGGGTGTGGTGATGGTCGGCGGCTCGACCCGCATGCCGGTGGTGCGTCGCACGGTGGGTGAATTTTTTGGTCAGGAGCCGCTGACCAACCTCAACCCCGACGAGGTGGTGGCGCTGGGCGCTTCCATCCAGGCCAATGCGCTGGCTGGCAACAGCAAGGACGGCGACTTGCTGCTGCTCGACGTGATCCCGCTCTCGCTGGGTATCGAGACCATGGGTGGCCTCGTCGAGCGCATCGTGCCACGCAACAGCTCGATCCCCACCGCGCTCGCACAGGACTTCACCACCTACCAGGATGGCCAGACCGCGCTGGCGCTGCATGTGGTGCAAGGAGAACGCGACCTCGTGGCCGACTGCCGCAGCCTCGCGCGCTTCGAGCTGCGCGGTATTCCGCCCATGGTGGCCGGTGCGGCACGCATCCGCGTGACCTTCACGGTGGACGCCGATGGGCTGCTGTCGGTGAGCGCAAAAGAGCAGGGCAGTGGCGTGGAGGCTCGGGTGGACGTGAAACCTGCCTATGGCCTGAGCGACGAACAGATTGCCGCCATGCTGCAGGACAGCTTTGCCACGGCCCAGCAGGACATCCAGGCGCGTGCGTTGGTCGAAGCCCGGGTGGACGCGGACCGCATGATTGCTGCCACCCGAACCGCGCTGGCCGCCGACGCAGATCTGCTGGAAGCCGACGAACGCCAGCGCATCGACGCCCTCATCGAATCATTGACACAGTCCTTGGGCAGCACCGAGGCCGCCACCATCGAGGCCGCGACCACGGCCTTGGCCAAGGGCACGGAAGCGTTCGCGGCCCTGCGCATGAACCGCGGCATCCGGCAAGCCCTGTCCGGCAAGAAACTCGAAGAAGTCTGAACCCCATGCCCATCATCAAAATCCTGCCCCACCCCGAATACTGCCCCCAGGGCGCCAGCATCTCGGCGCCCGCCGGCACCTCGATCTGTGAGGCTCTGCTGGACAACAAGATCAACATCGAGCACGCCTGCGACATGAGCGCTGCCTGCACCACCTGCCACGTGATCGTGCGTGAGGGTTTCAACAGCTTGAACGAACTCGACGAGACCGAAGAAGACCTGCTCGATCGTGCCTGGGGTCTGGAGCCAAATTCTCGCCTCTCGTGTCAAGCCATCCTGGCGCAGAACGATGTGACCGTGGAAATTCCCAAGTACTCGATCAACCACGCGAAGGAACTCCACTGATGCGCCAGATCGTCCTCGACACCGAAACCACCGGCCTGTCCGCCGACAACGGCGACCGGATCATCGAGATCGGCTGTGTGGAACTGCTCAACCGCAAGCTCACCGGCAACAACCTGCATTTCTACGTGAACCCCGAGCGCGACAGCCACGAGGACGCGCTCAAGGTGCACGGCATCAGCAACGAGTTCCTGCGTGACAAACCCAAGTTCGCAGCCATCGCCGACGAACTGCTGGAGTACCTGCGCGACGCCGAGCTGATCATCCACAACGCGCCGTTCGACATCAGCTTCCTCAACAAGGAGCTCGACCGGCTGGGCCGCCCGCCCATCAAGACCGTGATTGGCCAGGTGACCGACAGCCTGGTGATGGCCAAGGAAATGTTCCCGGGCAAACGCAATGGCCTGGACGCCCTGTGCGATCGCCTGGGCGTGGACAACTCGGGCCGCACGCTGCACGGCGCGCTGCTCGACGCCGAGCTGCTCGCTGACGTCTACATCAACATGACGCGGGGCCAGGATGCCTTGCTCATGGACCTGGGTGACGCACCCGATGAGAACGGTCTGACCGAGACGTTGGACTTGAGCCGATTCGAGCTGCCGGTGCTGCGTGCGAACGAGCACGAGACGCAAGCCCACGACGGCGTGCTGGCCGACCTGGACAAGGCCAGCAAAGGAAAAACCGTGTGGCGTTCGCTCGCAGTCGCCTGAAAGCACTGAAAACCTGGCTATAATCTGAGGCTTCCGATCGATCGATGCCTTGTTGCATCATTGATTCGATCGGGCGGTTAGCTCAGTGGTAGAGCACTGCCTTCACACGGCAGGGGTCGCAGGTTCGAACCCTGCACCGCCCACCAAATTTGTCATACATGACAACGCTTTACGCCACCTTCGGGTGGCGTAGTCGTTTCCGGTGGGCCAAAAGTGGGCCATTGGACCCGTAGCAATGTATGTATACCTCGCACAACAGTGTCGAGACGAGGTTCGGCTCACAAACGAACCGCGTGCGCGAAGGCCCATCAGCCGATTGATTTGTACGTCAATCTATCTTTTCGACCGCCAACCCCCCAGCAGCAGCGCATTGCTCACCACGCTCACGCTGCTCAACGCCATGGCCGCACCGGCCACCACCGGGTTCAGCAAACCTGCCACTGCCAGCGGAATGCCGATCACGTTGTAGGCAAAGGCCCAAAACAGGTTCTGGCGGATCTTGCGGTAGGTTCGGCGCGAGATGTCGATCGCGTCGGCCACCAACGCAGGGTCGCCCCGCATCAGGGTGATGCCGGCGGCGTGCATGGCCACGTCGGTGCCAGTGGACATGGCGATGCCCACGTCGGCCGAGGCCAGCGCCGGGGCGTCGTTGATCCCGTCGCCCACCATCGCCACCGAGCGGCCACCTTCCTTGAGCCGGTTCACGATGGCCGCCTTGTCTGCGGGCAACACCTCTGCTTCGATGTGGTCGATGCCCAGCACACGCCCCACCGAGCGCGCGCTGCCCCGGTTGTCGCCAGTGACCATCACGGTGCGAATGCCCAAAGCCTGCAGGCTCTGAATGGCTGTGATGGCGCTGGCCTTGGGGGCATCGCCAAAGGCCAGCATGCCCACCAGCGCTGGTGCTTTCGTCACGTCGGCAAGCCAGGACACCGTGCGCCCCTCGTCTTCAAGCCGGCGGGCGGGTTCGGCCAGCGCCGAGGTGTCCACGCCCAACTCCTGCATGTAGCGTGGACTGCCCAGACGCAATGCACGGCCCTGCACCTCCGCCGACATGCCGCGCCCCGGCACGGCGCTCACCTTGGCGGCGGAGAGCAAGGCGAGGCCGGCCTCTTCAGCGGCGTTCATCACGGCGCGTGCCAGCGGGTGCTCGCTACCCGCCTGGATCGCGGCACTCCAGGACAGCAACTCATCGTCGTGGCCGGGGGCCGCCACCGCCGCGACCAGCGTGGGCTTGCCTTCGGTGAGCGTGCCCGTCTTGTCGAACGCGACGGTGTCGATGCGATGCGCGACCTCCAGCGCTTCGGCATCCTTGATCAGGATGCCCTGGCGAGCGGCCACCCCGGTGCCCGCCATGATGGCGGTCGGTGTCGCCAGGCCCAGTGCACAAGGACAGGCGATCACCAGCACCGCCACCGCGTTCAAAATGGCCTGCTCCCAGTTTCCGGTGGTCAGGCCCCAGCCCAGCAGGGTGAGTGCGGCGATCAGCAGGACCACCGGCACAAAGATGGCGCTCACCCGGTCCACGATTCGCTGGATCGGGGCTTTCTTCGCCTGGGCCGATTCGACCATGCGCACGATACGCGAGAGCGTGGACTCGGCACCCACCGCAGTGGTCTCCACCAGCAGCAGTCCCTCGGCATTGACGGCGCCGCCGGTGACTTTGTCGCCCGCGTGTTTGGCCACCGGAAGGCTCTCGCCCGTGATCAGCGATTCGTCCACCTGGCTGGAGCCTATGGTGACCACACCATCCACCGGAATGCGCTCACCCGGGCGAATGACCACGGTGTCACCCACCTTTACCTGTGCAATGGCGACGTCCACATCGCCATAGGGCATGCGCACGCGCGCCACCTCGGGCTTGAGCGCATTGAGGGCGGCGATGGCGGCCGTGGTCTGGCGTTTGGCGCGTGACTCCAGCCATTTGCCCAGCAGCACCAGCGTGATGATCACTGCCGATGCTTCAAAGTACAGGTGCGGCATGCCGTGTTCGGCGTGCTTGAACAGCAGATACACACTCAGTCCATATCCGGCGCTGGTGCCCAGGGCCACCAACAGGTCCATGTTGCCGGCACCTGCACGCAGGGCCTTCCAGCCCGCGCGGTAGAAGCGCGCGCCCAGCCAGAACTGAACGGGCGTGGCCAGCGCGAGCTGCAACCAGCCATTGATCGTCCAGTCAGAGCCGAACAGCATGGCAATCATGGGCAGCACCAAGGGCAGCGACAGCAAAGCGGCGAGCGCGACAGGCCACCAGGGCTCGCCTTTGCTTCTTGTGGGCTGTGCTCCCTGATCCACGCTGGGTTCCTTGCCCACGCTGTAGCCTGCCTTTTGCACCGCAGCCACCAGGCTGGCAGGCAGAGTGGAAGCAGCGGCGTTCACCGTGGCCCGTTCGGTGGCCAGGTTGACGCTGACTTCCTTTACGCCGGCAACGGCTTTCAAGGCCTTTTCGACGCGGCCCACACAAGAGGCGCAGGTCATGCCTTCGATGGGAAACTGATGCTCGATGAGCGACAAGGTGGCGGTGTTCATGAGGCACTCCAGGGGTTGTGGGTGGAGCGAATGGTTGGCCTTGCCACGGTGGCAAGCGCAACGGCAGATACGACTTGACACTGCCACCGTGGCAATACCCACAGTGCGGGTTCCCTCAACCCTTTTACGGAGTCATCCATGCACGAATTCCACCTCCCCGCCATGACCTGCGGCCACTGCGCTTCCAAGGTGAACGTCACCCTGAAACTGGTTGATCCCGCATGCGAGATACAGGTCGATCTTCCGCGACGTCTGATCACGGTGAAAAGCGGTGAAGACCGCGATGTTCTGGTCGAAGCGCTGGCTGAGGCTGGCTATCCAACCCTTTGAACCCCGCTCCTCAGGGCCCTCCCGGTGAGGGCCTTGACCTTCCCACCATGACAAGCTACATCCTTCGACCGTTGGAGTCATTCAAACTCCGGAGCGCACCATGACCACTCTGATGAACATTGGCGAGGCGGCTGCCGCCGCAGGCGTCTCCGCCAAGATGATTCGCCACTATGAACAGATCGGCCTGCTGCCTGAGGCAGAGCGCAGCGATGCGGGCTACCGTCTGTATGGTGATCGTGAAGTCTCGGTATTGCGATTCGTCCGGCAGTCGCGCCATCTGGGGTTTTCGGTGGCCCAGATCGCCGAGCTCATCGGCCTGTGGAGCGATTCACAGCGCACGAGCCGCGAGGTGAAGGCCGTGGCGCAACGTCACCTGGCGGACCTGGAAGATAAGCGGCGTGAAATCGAACAGATGATGGACGGGCTCTCGGTCTTGGTGAAGGCCTGCCACGGCAACGAGCAGCCTCACTGCGCGATCCTGGACAAGCTATCGCGCGGCAGCCTGACCCAACACCAACCACATCAAAAGCCGCAGCTCAAGAAGTCCCGTGCTCAGGCAGAGGCAACCAGCGCCGGCACCTCCAGCCCCATCGACCTCATGGCCTGGATGCGCGGCGTTCACGTTCACCATGACGCTCACTGAGGGGACATGCCGTCACCGCCATGGCAGCGAGCTGGTCTGTTCGGTGACGAACCGACCGACGTAGAGCCCAGTCGCACACTGTTTCGATTAGGGATCGTATCTTGACCTGCTTTCTTGATCTGCATCAAGGCTGTTCAAGCGCCCAGGGTTAGCCTTGGACCGTTGCCACTGTTCATCTAACTGATATGCACCTGTATCGCCGCTCGCTGCGCCATGCCACCTGGATGATCCTGGCGGTGTGGTTGTTTGCGTTGGGCGCAGGGGTGGCCAATGCGTGCCTTCTGAACGAACCGAACGAAGGCAGTCACTCTTCGTTCACGGCGATGCCACAGGACGTACCCGTCGCCCAAACCCATCACGGCGAACAAACCGACTCCAGCGATGCCGGATGCTTGAAGTTTTGCGATGAAGCCTCGCTGGCCATCACCAAGGTGGATCAGCCTATCGCCGATGGCAGCCCGGTGGGCATGCTGCATCGGGCATGGGCGCCTTCCGTGGCCACGCCAACCGTCGTTCGACTCCCGGTGCTCGCCCACCGACCCGCGCACGTGGCCTTGCCCATCGCTGTGCGACCCCATCGCTTGACGCTTTAGGACGCATCGCGGGCCACCGCGATCAGCGCACCTGCGCTCTGGCCGGCCCCAGTGGCCCGCACCCCTTCCAGGCCTCGGCCATCTTGTTGCCGCCCCGGCGACTCCCAAATTCATCCACAGGACATCACCATGAAAACAATCAACGCCATCCTTGCGCTTTCCACCGCTGTCCTCCTGACGGCATGCGCGAATCCGAAAACACCGAGCACGAGCCCCATGTCGGCGGCAAGCGCCGACGAGCGTGTCGCTGCGGCACCTTCTGCCATGCACGATCGCATGCAGGCCATGCGCGACAAGATGATGAGCGCCAAGACTCCCGCGGAGCGGCAGGCACTGATGGACGAGCACATGAAGGTCATGCACCAGGGCATGGCGATGATGAGCGGCATGAAGGGCATGGGGGGTATGCACGAAATGCCGGGAATGGCGGGAATGAAGAACATGCCCATGGACCCGGCCAAGCAGCAGCAGATGATGGAGATGCGAATGGACATGATGCAGACCATGATGGAAATGATGATGCAGCGCGTGCCGGGTGCCGCCATGCCTCCCGCCGGCAAGTGACAGGCCATCGCAGCTCGCGGTGTTTGCGGTTGAGTCCACTTTCCAACCAACAACAGGAGTTCTGAGATGTCCAAGTTCACGCGACGGCACTTCCTCGGCAGCATGGGCGCGTTGAGCGCGGCCGGTTCTGTTCCGGGCGTTCTGGCTGCAACCCCCGGCGCGTCTGGCGCCATGACCGAAGAGATCACCGGGATTGAAAAAGAGGCGACTGGCTTCGCCAACCCTCTTCGGTTGCCGGGCAGCAGCGGCCTCTTCGGCGTGCTCCCGGTGTCCGAGTTCCGGGAGGTGCATGTGGTGCGCAGCGAAATCGAGGTGCTCCCCGGTCGGCGAACACCCATCCTGGCCTATGCCGTTGAGTCGGGTGGCAAGAAGTTCCTGAACCCGGCGCTCCTGGCCCGCCGCGGCGACGAGATGCGCGTGCGACTGATCAACCGCATTGATCAACCGACGGTCATCCACTGGCACGGCTTGAGCGTGGATTCGCGCAACGACGGCAACGGGCTCACCGTGGTGCCACCCGGGCGCAGCATGGATTACGCCTTCACCCTGCGCGACCGCTCGTCCATGTACTGGTACCACCCCCATGCGCACGGTTACATACCTCAGCAGGCCTACCACGGTCTGGCCAGCCTGTTGTTTGTGGAGGATGACGACGAGCTGGCGCTGCGCAAGGAGCTGGACCTGGCCCTGGGCGACACCGAAATCCCCCTGGTGCTGCAGGACCGAGAGTTCGACGCACAGGGGAGGTTGCGGTACGCACCCACCGCAGCCCAATCTTTTGGTGGCTGGGTGGGTGATCGATTGCTGGTCAACCTGACGGAGCGACCATTCATCCAGGCCGGGCGCCGCATCATCCGCTTCCGCATCCTCAACGGCAGCAACGCGCGAAGCTACCGGCTGGCCTTCGTCCAGGGCGGGCGCCGCCTGGGTTTCTTTCTGACGGGTACCGATGGTGGATTGCTGGCTCAGCCGCTGCGCATCGATCAGACCTTCATATCCCCAGGCCAGCGGCTGGACGTGCTGGTGGACCTGCGTGAGGCCGATCCTGGTATGCCTGTAACGCTGGCCTCGCTCTCCTTCGACCCGATGCACGCTGAGGGGGGCCATGACATGGGCCACGCGAGCCCTGCTGCGCCACCTATGGCCGGCATGGATCACGGACAACGCGGCGCGACGCCCGCGGCAGAACTGTCCACCCCGATGGCCATGGAGGGGGACGCGCGCGCGCTGATGCGCATCGACCTGAAACCTTCAGCCAAGTACGAGCGCCGCATGCCCACGGTGCTGTCCAGCCTGTCCGCTGCCACCGCGCCTGCGAATCCGCCGCGGCGCATGCAGCTCGGGCACAACGGCAAGGGCAACTGGACGATCAACGGCGGGGTCTTTGATCCGAAAGTGGCGGCGCTGAGTGTGCAGCGCGGTGCCCGCGAAACCTGGCTGATCGAAAACGCCGAGCGCAGCATGCCCCATCCCATGCACCTTCACGGCTTTTCGTTCCGGGTGATCGAGCGCCTGGGCAGCCCAACGCTGGTGCGCGAGCTGGCCGGCGCGAGGGGCCTGCTGCCGCAGGACCAGGGCGTCCTCGACACCGTGCACGTGTGGCCTGGCGAATCGGTGCGGGTCGCCATCGACTTCGCCCACCCACACGCGGGCGATCAGGACTATGTCTATCACTGTCACACGCTTGAACACGCCGAAGCGGGAATGATGCTGCGTTACACGGTGAAGGCCTGATTCAGGAGAGTGATGTATGAGCACGATAGATCTGCAAGTCGAGGGCATGAGCTGTGGCTCATGCGTCAAACGCGTCACACAGGCGTTGCAGCCGCTTCCAGGTGTCAGCGCGGTGGAGGTCGATCTCCCATCTGGCCGTGTCAAGGTAAGCGGTGAGTTGGTGCAAGGCGGAGATTCGCTGGTTGCGGCCCTGGCAGGTGCGGGATACCCCGCGAAGCTGGTCACAGATCCGTCCATTTCCAGTGCTGCATCGCAGCCTAAAAACGCGGGCTGTCACAGCGGCGGTACGGGGGGGTGCGGTTGCCGCTGACTGACATGAAAAATGATCTTTTGCTCAAGGAGCGCACCATGGTTCATGAAAAAGTCGACGCGACGGGCCGGCGCTTGTGGTTGGTGGCGTCCATGGGATTGGCCGGACTGTTGATGGTCGCGGCGCCTTGGGTCGCATGGGCCCAAACAAGCCCTGCCACCACTGCCGCACAGTCGTCCAACGAGCGGGGGGTGACGGTCAAGGTGACCGCGAAGTCGATCGGATTGCCGGGCCGCCAGTGGGAATTCGATGTCGTGCTGGACACGCACAGTGCCGACCTGAGTGATGACCTGGCTCAAAGCGCCAACTTGACGACCGACGACGGGCGGACGTTCAAGCCCACGGGCTGGCTGGGCGCGCCACCGGGAGGCCACCACCGCGAAGGCGTGCTGGTCTTCGATGTGCCGGCGCCGCGCCCCGGTGCGATCGAACTCCGGATCGACCGGCCGGGCGAATCCGCTTCCCGAACCTTTCGCTGGCAACTCTGAAAGAGTGATTCGATGAACCAACCTGACAACGACTCCCCCGCGCCATCGTTCTGGCGCCGCCCGGCAGGCATGGCGCTGGCAACGGCCGCCTTGATCGCCGGTTTTTATCTGCTGCGAGAACACTGGGGTCATGTCCTGGGTTACTGGCCCTATCTGCTGCTGCTCGCTTGTCCGCTGATGCACTTGATGCACAGGGGCGGCCACGGGGGGCACGTCAGCCATTCGCAGGACTCCGGGCGTACCCACAACGACAGGAAATAGGCGGATCAACATGAATGCACACCAACATCACGGCAGCAGTGCGCTGTCCGAATCGGCCTCACCAAAGGACCTGAAGGACCCCGTGTGTGGCATGACCGTCACTGCGCAGTCTGGTCACATGTTGACCCACGAGGGCCGCACCTTCTATTTCTGCAGTGCCAAGTGCCAAGGCAAGTTCGCTGCGAACCCGCTTCAATACCTCGCGCCCGAGCCACCCGCAGAGACCACTTCAGCGGTGGCCGGCGCGATCTACACCTGTCCGATGCACCCTGAGATTCGCCAGGACCATCCGGGCAACTGTCCCAAGTGCGGCATGACGCTCGAGCCCTTGCTGCCTGACCTCGACGACGATGACAACCCCGAGTTGCGCGATTTCCAGCGCCGCTTCTGGTGGACGCTTCCGCTGTCCGTGGTGGTCACGGTCTTGGCCATGTTTGGTCATCGGCTGCAGTGGTTTGAATCCACGACCCAGACCTGGATCGAACTGGTGCTGTCGGTCCCGATTGTTCTGTGGGCGGGTTGGCCCTTCTTTTCGCGAGGCTGGCAGTCCGTTGTGAACCGCAGTCCCAACATGTGGACCTTGATTGGCCTGGGCACGGGTGCAGCTTTTCTCTACAGCGTGGTTGCCACGATCACGCCGCAGGTGTTCCCGGACTCGTTCATCTCCATGGGCCGCGTCGCCGTTTACTTTGAAGCCGCCGCCGTGATCATCTCGCTGACGCTGCTGGGACAGGTGCTCGAACTCAAGGCCCGTTCTCAGACCTCGGCGGCCATCAAGTCGCTGCTTCGTCTGGCGCCAAAAACCGCCCGGCGCATCCGGGAAGACGGCACCGAAGAGGATGTGCCACTGACCCATGTGCATGTAGGCGACTTGCTGCGCGTGCGCCCAGGCGAAAAAGTACCGGTGGACGGCGAGGTGACGGAGGGGGGCAGTTCAATCGATGAATCCATGCTCACTGGCGAGCCGATGCCAGTCACCAAACGCGTGGGCGACAAAGTGATCGGTGCCACGCTCAATACCAGCGGCGCGCTGGTGATGCGGTCGGAGCGCGTCGGTGCGTCCACCATGCTGTCGCAGATCGTGCAGATGGTGGCCCAGGCCCAGCGTTCCAAAGCGCCGATGCAGCGCATGGCCGATGTGGTGGCGGGTTACTTCGTCCTCGCTGTGGTGGGCATTGCCTTGTTGACCTTCTTCGGCTGGGGTCTGTTCGGTCCCGAGCCAAGCTGGGTGTTCGGCCTGATCAACGCGGTGGCCGTGCTGATCATTGCCTGTCCCTGCGCGTTGGGCCTGGCCACACCCATGTCCATCATGGTCGCCACCGGTCGCGGCGCCACACACGGCGTGTTGTTCCGGGACGCAGCGGCCATCGAGAACATGCGCAAGATCGACACCCTCATCATCGACAAGACCGGAACGCTTACCGAAGGCCGTCCCACGTTTGAGCGCGCCGTTCCCGCGCCAGGCTTTGACGCCGATGAGGTGCTGCGCCTGGCCGCCAGCCTGGACCAGGGCAGCGAACACCCATTGGCCGAGACCATCGTGCGCGCCGCTCGCGAGCGCAACATGGCCTTGGAAAAACCCGAGGACTTCGAATCCGGTTCGGGCATTGGCGTGCGGGGGAAGGTGGGAGAGCGTCAGCTGGCACTGGGCAACACCACGCTGATGGAGCAGATCGGTGTGTCGGTCAGTGCTCTGGTGTCGCAGGCCGAGGCCTTGCGCGCAGAAGGCGCCAGCGTGATGCACCTGGCCGTTGATGGACAGCTGATGGGCTTGTTGGCAGTGTCCGATCCGGTCAAGGCCAGCACGCCGGAGGCCCTGGCGACGCTCAAGGCCTCCGGTCTGCGCATCGTGATGGCGACGGGTGACGGACTGACCACGGCCAAGGCTGTTGCAGCCCGCTTGGGCATCGACGAGGTGCACGGCGAGGTCAAGCCGGCCGACAAGCTGCTTCTGGTGGAGAGACTACAAAAGGAAGGTCGCGTGGTGGCCATGGCAGGTGACGGCATCAACGATGCACCGGCACTGGCCAAGGCCGATGTGGGGGTGGCCATGGGTACCGGGACCGACGTGGCGATGAACAGCGCGCAGATCACGCTGGTCAAGGGCGATCTGCGCGGGATTGCGATTGCGCGCGCGCTGTCCGAAGCGACTGTGGGCAACATGAAGCAAAACCTGGTGTTTGCTTTTTTGTACAACGCGCTGGGCATTCCGATTGCGGCCGGCGTGCTGTATCCACTGACGGGCTGGCTGCTGTCGCCGTTGATTGCCGCGCTGGCCATGAGCTTGAGCTCGGTGTCGGTGATTGGCAATGCGCTGCGTTTGCGGCGCGGCAAAGCATGACAACGAAGTTCGGCGGATTTCACCTGATTTTTACCAGCAAGGATGGCTCGCGATGACAAGAAAGAACAACTGGCTTTTGACTGCGGTGCAGGTGGGCCTGCTGGCTTGGTCTGGCGCCAGCTTCTCCGCCGACAAGGTGTATGTGGCCAATGAGGGCGCAGACACGGTCAGCGTGATTGACACGACATCGTTCAAGACGCTGGCGAGCGTGCGCGTGGGGAAGATGCCGCACAACGTGCAGGTATCACCGGACGGCAAATTCGCGTGGGTGACCAACAATGGCGAGCCTGATCAGGCCACCGACGCTTCCGTGCACAAGGGCATGGCCCAAGGCGCCCACGAGGCGATGGCACAGCCCGGGGCTGTCTGGGTCATCGACACCAGCACCAACGCAGTCGTAGCGCAGGTGGCGGTGGGGATGCACCCGGCCCATGTGGTGGTGTCGCCAGACGGCCGCTTCGCCTACGTCACCAACGGCGGCGACAACACGGTCAGTGTGATCGACACATCGTCGCGGAGTCTCGTGGCGACCATTTCGGTCGGCCAGTTTCCACACGGCCTTCGAATCAGCCCGAACGGCAAGGAGGTGTACGTCGCCAATCTCAAGGGTGGCACGGTGTCGGTCATCGACACCGCCAGCCAGAAGGAGGTGGTGCAAGTGCCCGCTGGCAAAGGACCAGCCCAGACCGGCTTCACGCCAGATGGTCGTTTTGCCTTTGTTTCGCTGTCGCAGGAAAACGCTGTCGCCGTGATCGACCCTGCCACACGCAAGGTGGTTCGCAAGATCGGAGTCGGAGCAGGGCCTATTCAGCTGTATACCACCCCCGATTCGCGCACGCTGCTGGTGGCCAACCAGGGCACGCGCAAGAAGCCTGGCAAGACCGTCAGCCTGATTGACCTGCAGAGTTTCAAAGTCTCCAAGACAGTCGTGACCGGCGCCGGTGCCCATGGCGTGGTCGTCGATCGCGACGGCCGGTTTGCGTATGTGACCAACATCTACGCCAATTCGGTCTCCGTGATTGACGTGACAGAACGCAGGGTCACGAAGACCGTCCCAGTGGGCAAGTCCCCCAACGGCATCAGCATCACGCCTTGACGCATCGAGGGTGGTCCTCAGCCTGTGCCCATCCGGCACGGGTGGGCTGGCTCTTTGGTCACTTTTACGCCGACCGGTGCGTTCGCAAGATGCTGCAGGCCGCTGCGCAGGCCTTCAACGGAGAGGACCGATGAGCGACTACGAACTTCCATCTGGCGCCGAGGGTCTTATCGCAGCGCTTGCTGTGGGTCTGGTGATTGGCCTGGAACGCGGCTGGCACGAACGCGAGCTGCCGGAGGGGGGACGTGTTGCAGGCTTGCGCACGTTCGCGCTGACAGGATTGTTCGGCGGTGTGCTTGGGCATTTGCAGCCTGATTTCGGCGCCTGGCCTTTGCTGGGTGCGCTGCTTGGACTCTCCCTGCTGCTGACGGTGTCCTACGCCCGTCATGCTCGAGTGTCGGGCGATCTCAGCGCCACAACACCCGTGGCGATGCTGTTGACACTGGGCCTGGGCGCCTTTGCGGCACACGGCAATATCACATTGGCTTTGTCGGCCGCCGTGGTTGGCGCAGTGTTGCTGGACCTCAAGCCGACTTTGCATGGTTGGCTGCGTGTGATCGACCATCGCGAGTTGACGGCTTCACTTCAGTTGCTGGTGTTGTCCGTGGTCATCCTGCCCTACTTGCCGAATGCGGGTCTGGGGCCCTACGCCGCACTCAATCCGTACCAGCTGTGGTGGGCGGTCATCCTGATCGCAGGCCTGTCGATGACGGGCCACTTCGCGATGCGGATGACAGGTGCACAAAGGGGCGTTCTGTGGACCGGGATTCTGGGCGGGCTTGCCTCTTCCACGGCCACCACATTGGCTTTGGCTCGATACGCACGCCAGCAGCCACACCTGGCTGATGCGGCAGCAGCCGGCTCACTGGCCGCGTGTGGCGTCATGTTCTTTCGCATGGTCGTTCTGCTGGCTGCGATACAGCCGTCGCTGCTATCCACCTTAGGCAGCAGCCTTGTTGTCACGGGCGTGGTACTGCTGTGTATGGCACTCTGGCGGTGGAGCAAGAAGGCCGACACATCTGTGAAGGAGGGTGCTGTCGGCGCGATGGCGCCCTTTGATCTCGGGACTGCTCTTGGCTTTGGTGCGCTTCTCGCTGTCATCAGTGTCCTGGTGCCCGCAGCCAAACAGTGGCTGGACACCAGCGGTCTTTACGTACTGTCGGCGGTTTCTGGCCTGGCCGACGTAGATGCGATCTTGATCTCGCTTGCTCGGTTGCATAGCGCAGGGGGGTTGTCAACAGTCGCCACCGTCGTGGCGCTCGGTCTCGCAACGTTGGCGAACATGGTGGCCAAGGTCGGCATCGCGTGGACGACGGGTGGTTCGCAGTTCGGTAAGCCCGTGTTCTTTGGCTATCTTGCCGCAGTGGCGTTTGGAGCGATCGTGTTGGCCACGAGTTTGATGCTTAGTGAGGCTTGATCAGCCACATCTTGTGTTGCTTGCCGACGCCCAATGGTTCGACCTCGGTCACAGGCAACGACTTGGGGCCGCGTGGCGCTGCGCCCCTGGAAAGGGTGAGACTGAGCAACTTGCGCAGTTCACTCTGTCCCGAACTACACACCCTCTCACCAGTCACGGAGCGAGGGTGTGCAGTTCGGTTCGGTTCGGACGCCGCCTTTCGAAGGCCTCGGCAAGGATCAGTTGCCGTGACCTCTGTTCAACAGGGAACTCAAACGCGCGACTTCGTTGCCCATCGTCGTGATGCTTTTTCCATCGGCCGTCTGGACCACTTCACCCTTGGTGAGGTGCTTCACGCTTCCGAACTTGCTTTCCTTCGCCATCAATCCGTCTTTGAAAACGTAAAGCTTCTCCCCGTTCTGCAACGCGATGACCTGCTTGGCCTCTGACTGTGCTGCGTCCATTGCGAAAGCTGGAGCCAGTGCGGCCATTGAGAGGACGAGAATGTTGAGGTTGCGAATCATGGATGTCTCCTGTAAGAACAAATCACATTGTTCGAATGAATCAATGCGGTACAGCGTACGAGTCCAATGTAGTAAGGCACCCATGACCGGCAGCTTGCGAATGCATTACATCTCGGTCAGCGCAAAGTCAGGATGGATTGCCGCAACCCGACTGCCCTCCCTCCTGAACCGGCGGCGACGTCGGCATAAAACGAGTCGGTGCGCTTACGCAGCTCACAAGGAAACGTTTGCCTTACCCGACCAAGTGGAAACCGTGCGAAGAACTGTCGAGCGGGGCGGCCACATCACGCCGAACCTCCGTTCCAGCTCGACCTTCCAGCATTGCCTCGATGTTTTCGAGCGAACCGATCAAAGCCCGGTTGCCGGTGTCCGTGGCAAAACGGGATGCCGCCTCCACTTTGGGTCCCATCGAGCCAGGAGGGAACGCATGGCGCGCCAGTTCAACCGGGGACACCAGTCGCAGGGCGCGTTGCCCGGGTAGTCCCCAATCAAGATAAACAGCATCCACGTCAGTGGCAATGATCAGGCAATCCGATTTCAGCTCGCGGGCCAGCAGGCCGCTGCACAGGTCTTTGTCGATGACGGCCTCGACACCGTGCCGGCTGCGCCCGTCATCACCCACCGCGACAGGGATGCCACCACCACCAGCTGCGATCACCAGCGCCTGATGGGCCAGCATCCAGCGAATGGGATCCAGTCCCAGAACCCGCTGTGGGTGCGGCGAAGCAACGACACGCCGGAACCCCGCACCGTCAGCTGCCATGACCCAGCCTTTCTCAGCACCGATCTTTTCAGCCTCCTCGCTGCGATAGATCGGACCGATCGGCTTGCTCGGCTTTGCAAAAGCCGGGTCCGCAAGATCCACTTCCACGCGGGTCAATAGCGTGACAACCACCTTGTCGGGCGGAAGTAGATTGCTTAGCTCCTGTTCGAGCAGATATCCGATCATGCCGTCGGTCTGCGCACCCAGTACGTCCAGTGGATAGCCTTGCACCACGGTGTATGCCGCCGATTGAAGGGCCAACAAACCGACCTGTGGACCATTGCCGTGGGTGAGCACAACTTCATGTTTCAGCGCCACACGCGCCAGCTGTGCAGCGGCGATGCGCACGTTGTCGAGTTGGTTGTCTGCACTCAGCGCCTGACCACGGCGCAACAGCGCGTTGCCGCCCAGGGCAATGACCAGTCTCATGTGGATGCCCTCATGCCAGCGTGGCCACCAGCACGGCCTTGATCGTGTGCATGCGGTTCTCGGCCTGCGTGAAGACGATGGACGCGTCGGACTCGAACACCTCGTCGGTGACCTCGATCTCGCTCAGTCCAAATCGTTCGTGTACATGGCGCCCGACCTCGGTGTCCAGATTGTGAAAGGCGGGTAGGCAATGCATGAAGCGGGTGCGCGCCTTGCCGGTTGCTTGCATCAGCGCTTTATTCACCTGGTAGGGCAGGAGCTGGTCGATGCGCTGTTTCCACACGTCGTCCGGCTCGCCCATAGAGACCCAGACGTCGGTGTAAATGAAGTCGGCTCCAATGACAGCTTTCAGGGGGTCGATCTCGATGCTGATGCGTGCTCCTGTGGTCTGCGCCAGTGTGCGCATCTCTTCCACCAGTTCGGCGGGCGGCTGGAGGCCAGCCGGCGCTGCGATACGCACATCCATGCCCATCTGTGTGCCACCAATCAACAGCGAGCAGCCCATGTTGAAGCGTGCGTCGCCGAGGTAGCAGAACGAGAGCTCGTGCAAGGGCCTTTCACCAAACTCCTCCATCGTCAACAGATCGGCGAGGATCTGGGTCGGATGCGCTTCATCGGTAAGTCCGTTCCACACCGGCACATGCGAAAAGCGCGCCAGCTCCTCGACCACACTCTGGTGGAAGCCGCGGTACTCGATGCCGTCGTAGAGCCGACCCAGCACACGCGCCGTGTCCTTGAGCGACTCCTTGTGGCCCAACTGCGAGCTCACTGGATCGATGTAAGTGACGTGCCCCCCTTGGTCGTGCACCGCCACTTCGAATGCGCACCGTGTCCGTGTCGAAGCCTTCTCGAAAACCAGCGCGATGTTTTTGCCCTTCAACCGCGGATGCTCGTTGCCCGCATATTTGGAACGTTTCAGTTCGTTGGCCAGATCAAGCAGGAAGCGAATGTCTCGCGGCACAAAATCCTTCAGGTCCAGCAGGCTGCGGTTGCGAAGGTTGAAACTCATGGTGTCGGTCTCCTTGGGTGGCTGTGCGGTGGATCAGGGGGCGTCACGCGAGATCGGGCACGACATGCAATGGCTCCCGCCGCGACCGCGACCGAGTTCACCGCTGGGGATCGTGATGACCTCGATGCCCGACTTGCGCAGCAGCGTGTTGGTATAGGTGTTGCGGTTGTAGGCCATCACGACACCCGGGGCGAGGGCGAGCAGGTTGTTCCCGTCATCCCACTGCTCTCGCTCGGCCTCGTAGGCGTCACCTCCGGTCAACACGGTGCGCAGGCGCGGCAAACCCAAGGCTTGAGCCACCACTTCAATGAACGGCAGACCCTCGGGCCGCACTTCAAGCGAACCCTCTCTCTCGCCTGGCCACAGACTGTAGGTTCGAATCTCGTTCACGACCTCTGGGAAGATCGTGACGAGGTCGACATCGCAAAAGGTGAACACGGTGTCCAGATGCATGGCACCGCGTGACTTGGGCATCTGCGCGGCAAGCACACGGGTCGCAGCACCGCGGGCGAACAGCACACGAGCGAGTTGACTTACCGCCTGCGGGGAAGTGCGCTCGCCCATGCCCACGAGCACAACGCCGCCACCCAGTGGCATGACGTCACCACCTTCCAACGAAGCCAGGCCGTGATCCACATCGGGGTCGCCCCACCACTCGACAACCTGACCTGCAAAGTCCGGATGGAATCGGTAGATCGCGGTGGCCAGCAGGGTTTCCTGACGACGTGCAGGCCAAAACATCGGACTCAACACCACGCCGTCGCCGATCCAGCAACTTGTGTCGCGCGTGAACAGTGTGTTGGGCAGGGGTTGCAGCAGAAAGTCAGATGGTGAAGCGCAGCGCGCTGTCAGGCCCGTGGGCTCAAATGGCAACTCGCCGCGCACCACACCACCAATCAGGCGTTCGGCCAGTTGCGCTGCAGGCAGTGACTCGAGCCATTGGCGCAGTGCCCACACATCTTCCTGATCGAAGAAGCTGGCGGTGAGCTTGCGATCGAGTATCCAGTCGCGCGCAGTGGTGTTGGCCACGACAGTTTCCAGTAGCTCGTGCATTTCCAGCACCTCAACGCCCCGTTCGACCATCGCGTTGACGAAAGAGTAGTGATCATTTTTCGCCTGGGTAACCCAGAGCACGTCGTCGAACAACAGCTCTCGGCAGTTGCCAGGCGTCAATCGCATTTGCGCCAGACCGGGACGGCACACCATCACTTTGCGCAGACGCCCCACTTCTGAATGCACGCCAAACGCCACATCATGCTTGGGACTTTGGGTAAGGTTGTTCATGGCGTTCACAGGCTGAGCCCGCCCGTGGACAACAAATAGGCCGCCACTGCCGCCATCAACAGCATCGCAATCAGAATTGCGACTTCATAGGTCTTGAATGCACGCTCGGCACGTTGCTTTCGGGCCCACAGATACACCGCCGCGCCTGGGGCATAGAGCAATGAGCCGAGCAGCAGGTACTTCGGACCAGCTGCGTACAGCAGCCACAGGCAATACACCGTTGCCAATCCCGCCACGGGCAAGTCCGCCGTGCGCCGTGTACCGGAAGCGCCCTCGCCACGCAATGAAAGCAACAATCCGTATATTGCGCTGAACAGGTAGGGCAGCAGGATCATCGCCGTGGACAACGAGATTAGTGCAAGGTATGAGGCCTTGGAAAACAGCGTCACGATCAGGAACAACTGCACCATGCCGTTGGTCAGCCACAGCGCGTGGGCGGGCACACCTTGGCGGTTCTGGCGCCCCAGCCACTCAGGCATCACGCCACCTCCAGCAGGCGTGAACAGCGACTCAGCCGCCAGCAGCATCCAGGCGAGAAAGCCACCCCCCACCGACACGATCAAGCCGATGTAGATCAACACCGCGCCCCAGGTGCCGACCGCACTTTCCAGTACACCGGCCATTGAGGGGTTCTTCAGCTGCGCGAGCTGCGGTTGCTGCAGCACACCCAGCGACAGTAACGACACGCTCATCAGCAGCGCCAATGTGATGGCGAACCCGATCACGGTGGCACGGCCCACATCCTCGCGACGCCGCGCGCGGGCCGAGTAAACGCTGGCACCTTCAATGCCGATGAAGACCCACACGGTCACCAGCATGGTGCTGCGCACCTGGTCCAGCAGCGGTCCCAGGGCTGTGGAACCCCAGAAATCGAACGTGAAGGTCTGCACCTGAAAGGCCAGAGCGACCAGCACGATGAAAAGCAAGAGCGGAACAACCTTGGCCAGCGTGACCACGGCATTGAGCATCACCGCACCCTGGATGCCGCGCAGCACCATCGCATGTACGACCCAGAGAACCACAGACGCACCAGCGACTGCTGCAATCGTGTTGCCGTCACCAAAGACCGGAAAGAAGTAGCCCAGCGCGCCGAATGCGGCTACCAAGTAGCCCACATTGCCTATCCAGGCGCTGACCCAGTAACCCCAGGCGGCGTTGAAGCCAACGTACTCGCCGGCTGTTGCCCGGGCGTAGGCATAGACGCCGTTGTTGAGGTCAGGCTTTCGCAGGGCGAGCGACTGGTACACGAGCGCCAACGCCAGCATTCCGACACCAGTGATCAACCAACCAATGAGAACCGCGCCTGCCCCGGCACCGGCTGCCATGTTCTGCGGCAGCCCAAAGATGCCGCTGCCCAGTATGGATCCGACCACCAAGGCCACCAGCAAACTGAGTGGCAGCTTCCTTTGGCGCGCGTTGCCTGTCTCAGCGGGCACAGAATTTTCCGTGTCTAAAGTCTTCGTGTAGGCCATGAATTTCTCCAGTGGGTGTTGTCAAATGGGACGTACTTCCAGCGTGGGAAGGCAACTAGCGCGGATGAATGACAGTGGAGGCGGTGCCAGACCACAATTGATGGCGCACCAACATGAGCCCTGTCATTGCGATCAAGGGCGCGGCCAACCAGGCGAAGGTGAGGTGTTGCAATGCGCCGAAAAGCTCGCCGCCCGCCGCCGAGCCGAGCGTCTGACCGAGGCCGGACGCTGCGGCAAGACCGCCCATCACGGCACCCAACCTGGGCGGCGAAGTGGCAGCGGCCAGATAGGCGATGACTGGCAGCACCAGGCCGGTCCCGGCGGAGGTCAGGCTGACGCCAAAGTACATCCACGCGTCGGTTGGATCTGTGGCCAAAACGATCAGCCCTGCTGTTGCCAGCAAAAGCCCTGTTCCGATCAGCGTTCGCGCAGGCATCTTCTCCAACAGCGATGTGATGAAGAGCAGTGCATTGACCCCCAGCATGACCAAGCTGCACTCAGCCAGCATGATCGCGGACTGGGAAGATGTCACTTCGGAGGAGTGCTGTTCCTGCAAAACGATGCCCAGCTCAAAGCCTGCCAGTACAAACATCACCACCCCGCTCAACCAATACAAGGGCAAGGCTGAGGCCTGATCAGTTCCGACACCTGTTGAAGTGGCTAGATCCTCTTTGGCAACGACAGCGTCACCACGCAGAGTGGGCAAGGTGCGGGCCAGCCCGAGCATCATCACGGCGCCGAGTGACGCAGACAGCAGCAGCACCACCTTTGCTGACAACGTAGGTGACAGCGGGGCGCCGGCAACCCACGGTCCGAGCCAAACGCCGACCGCACTCAACGCCGGGCCAAACAAGAATCCCACCAAGGACATGGCACCCAACCACGCAAATCGCCGAGCGCGCAGTCTCTTTGGTGTGTGTTCTGCCACCAGGGCAGCGACCACAGGGATTACCGCTGCGACAAAAAATCCAGTTGCACCGCGCAGCGCATAGAGACCCCAGAGCCCTGTGGCGGCAGGGACCAACAACAGCAACAGACTGGTGACGTAACCGACCAACCCCGCAATCAAGACGCGCCGCCGTCCCAGACGATCTGACACGGCGCCCCACAAAGGCGCTCCGAACAGCACCCCAGCTGCGTACACACCACTGAGAAAGCCGACGTGGCGCCCGACATCGACGACGTCGACCCCCGGCATCAGCGTCGCCAGCCATCCTGGCAGCACCGGCAACAGCGCTCCATATCCAGCCGAAACACTGAAGACAGCGCCCGCCAGCCATGCCACTTGAACAGGTCGCAGTCCGTCAGTCCTGCGCGCCATTCCTGTGGCCTCGCCTGGTCCGGCTGCTCGCGTTGGCGTCATACGTCCCCTCCAGACTGGTCTTCGGTATGGCTCACAACAGCACGGGCTCATCAGCCAGCTCGTTGGAGTCATCGCCATTGGATGGAAAGTGCTGCACGAGGTATCCCGTCACCGTCTCCACGCCCCGCACGACACCACCCTCGAAGTCCGACCGGCGGAAGGCTTCCTCCATTTGTCGGCAGACCCGGAACCATTCCTGCGACTCGACTTTCGCGTGGATCCCGCGGTCGGCAACGATTTCCACGGCCCGGTCTGCAAGCAGCAAGTAAATCAACACACCGGTGTTGTGCTGCGTGTCCCAAACACGCAATTGGGAGAAGAGCTCGATTGCTCGGTCTCGAGGCGAGAGCCCCTTGAACAACGGCACGCCGTCCAACCCCCCTTCGACCGCGAATCTGACTTCACCGACATGGCTGGCCTCGCTTGCCTTGATGGCCTGTTCGATCCGGCTCAATGTGCTGGGAGGAAAAGCCCTTTTGACCTGCCCATCCGTCACCAGCAAATGCCGCACGATGCGTTGGATGTTCATGACTACCACCTCCCCGACGCGCCACCGCCGCCAAAACCGCCCCCGCCGCCGCTGAAACCTCCCCCACCGCCACCTCGACCACCGCCCCTGTGGTGGCCACCCATGCCGTGGCCAAGCAGACCTCCCCCGGACAAGGTCACCAGCAATGCGACCACGCCCGCCACGAGCGCCATCGAGATGACGCCTGCAACCAACCAGGCAATCACCGCGACGACACCGCCGGCAACCAATGAGCCTGGCACTTTGCCCAGCATGGAGCGCAGCACACCACCCACGGTGAGCGCAAGAATGAACAACATCGGTGCGTACTGCTGGAGTCCCACCGAGCCCTGACTGGACCGTGTACTGGGTGCGGGCAAGGGTTCACCGTCCACGACGCGCATCATCTGCCCAACCCCTGCGGCAATGCCGCCATGGAAGTCCTGGACCTTGAAGCGCGGCAGGATGGCCTCGTTGATGATGCGTTTGCTGGTGAGGTCATTGAGGGCACCCTCCAGGCCGTAGCCCACCTCGATGCGAACTGCGCGGTCGTCTTTGGCGACGACCAGGATCGCCCCGTCATCGATCTTCTTGCGCCCCAGCTTCCACTGTTCGGCCACGCGCAAGGCGTAGGGCTCTATGGCTTCCGGCGCTGACGAGGGGACCAGAAGCACGGCCAACTGGCTGCCTTTCCTGGTCTCAAAATCGGTCAGCGTTTGTTCCAGTGCAGACGTCTGTTGCGAAGTCAGCGTTCCAGTCTGGTCGACCACATGCCCCGTCAACGCTGGAACGGGCGTCTGCGCCATGGAAGGCAAAGCCCAGCTCAAAGAGCCCGCCAGCAAGCTTGCAAGCAGCAGCGCGCTGCCGCACCTGCCGACTGGGTTGATCGCAATCACTTGAGGGCTCCCGACGCTGGGCTTGTGGATGTGGCCGGGGCAGCTTCGAATTCGACACGGGGAGGCTTGGCAATTTCCTTTTCGTTCTCAACGGCAAAGGTCGCCTTTTCCTTGTATCCCATCACCATGGCGGTGAGGTTCGAGGGGAACGACCGCACAGTGACGTTGTAGGTCTGAACCGATTGGATGTATCGATTGCGCGCTACTGAAATGCGGTTCTCGGTACCCTCCAATTGCGCAGAGAGGTCCCGAAATCCCTGGTTGGCTCTCAGGCTCGGGTACTGTTCCGACACCACCATCAGCCTGGACAATGCACCAGTAAGCTCGCCCTGTGCTTGCTGAAACTTCTGGAATGCCGCAGGGTCGTTGATCAACTCCGGTGTGGCCTGGATGGATGTAGCCCTCGAGCGCGCTTCAATGACCCGCGTCAATGTGTCCTGCTCGAATTTCGCTTCGCCTTTGACTGTGCTGACGAGGTTGGGTATCAAGTCCGCACGGCGTTGGTACTCGTTGATGACCTCGGCCCAACCCGCCTTGATCTGCTCGTCGGCACTTTGAAAAGTGTTGTAGCCGCAGCCGCTCAGGCTCAGGGCCAAGCTTGTTGCCAGGGCAGCCGTTGTGGCTCGAATCTGTTTGCTCATGTTCAGTTCCTCAGAATGATCAGATCGATCGTTGTGTTGTGGGACTCGCCTCGAAGTTCTTGACTGTGTCGTCAACCATCTGCCGGGTGCACCATCGCGCGTAGCGCTGGCCGAACAATCGTCCGAGCCAAAGTGCGAGCCCGCTTTCCGGCAACTCATACTCGATGAAGACGCGGAGCATCGAACCGTTCCCATGGGGTGACAGCTCGAAGCCCATCCGGTAGTGGCCTATAACGAGCAGCTTTGGTGCCCCGGTGGATTCCCAGACCTTGCGACGGGGAGGGATGCGCTCCGTCACCATCTCCTCGACCGAGAGTTCGACACCAAAGACTCGCCCCGACAAACGCATCCGAGACCCGACCTTTTGCCCTTGCCCTTCGTCGAGTTCGGTTTTCATCCGTCCCCATCCCGTCCTCCAGGAGGGTTCGCCCATGTGTGATGACAGTCGTGTGTGAACGTCCATTTGCGCAAAAACCCGACCCGGCAGAGCCTGGACAAAGCTGTTGCATTCGTATCGACGGGGCAGCATTCATCTCTCCCGTGAACGGTGCGTTGGAAGACTGATGGCGTTTGATGGCCTGCGCTCGCGCCCATACCCGCAAAAGTGGAGACAGATCACAGCACTCAGTAGTGCAGCGAAGAAGCACCACACCGAGATGAACCAGGTCGCATAAAAGGCGTAAGCCGCGCCAAACGACAGCAGAGCAAGAGCGCCGAAGACCTGCACCATGCGGTGTGTGGACAGCAGCGGGCTGATCACCGTCGACAGCAGGTACAGCGTCATCGTCACTGCTGCAAAAAAGTGTGGCGAGTCGTACTCGATGTGCTGACCGGTGGGCTTTGATACGACTGGAAATGCCACCAGTGCGTACATCAAATACGCCCCGACCGTGGCGCCGGCTGCAACGAAGACATTCAACGCTCGGTGGCGCCATCCCAGAGGCTCCATCAGCAGAACAGCCACGGGTATGTAGACCGGCCACAGCACATGCGAGAAGAAGGAGTACACCTGAGTCATCACCGCGTTCAGCCGTGGAGCGTCTTCACTGAAAGTCAGCCAGATCACGCCCTCGATCAATTGCTGGATCGCGAACAACATCGGGATCGCCGCGAATGGAAGATCCCGACGCTGGCCCGTATCCAGGGCCGTCCTGACAGTGAGCGTTCCAACTCCGAGGAGAAACGCACCCGCGGAAAAGCTTGCAGTGGCCGAGAAGCACATTCAGTTCACTCCTCCGTTGCTTCGGTCGAGATCGACAGAGGATGCTTTACGGCTCGCGACCAAGACGACCAGGCCCGCGAACCAGACCAAAGCGGGTAGCAGGAGCAGCCATCTGAAATCGGAATGGAGTGCAAAGTTGGTCGCGCTCATCAGCACAACAGTCAGTGCGCCGGAGATGGCCAGTACCCAGGACGTGTTCCTCGATTGCAGCGGTATGGCGACAGTGGCAACGAACACCGTGAGTACCCCGGCACCTGCCATGAATCCCCCCATGACAGTAAACACCTTGCGCAACCAACTTTCGAGGCCGGGCACCGAAGCACGAATCTGTTCGAGGGTGGCACCCATGAAGCGCGGGTCTTCAGGCAACAGGGGTGGCCGCACAAAAATGAAATAGACGCCTAAGGCCATCAGCCAAACACCGCAGGCTGAGAACATCCACTTCGACACTTGAATGCTCTTGACGGCATTCAGTGGCACTGTTCCTGCCATCAAGTCCGCAGGGCGCTTTGGAGTGTTCATGCCGACGCTCCAGCGGCAAGCTTCGCAACGGTCGACTGCGTGCCAGATCCTCCTGCCTGTTTGATGCCTGCAAGCTTGGTGCGCTTGAGCAGCAATGCGTTGATGGCCACCACCGCCGAGCTGCCCGACATGGACAGCGCTGCGATCTCCGGCGACAGCGTGAAGGGATAGAAAACGCCCGCCGCCACCGGGAAGGCGACCACGTTGTAGCCCACCGCCCACCACAGGTTTTGATGCATCTTGCGCAAAGTGGCGCGCGACAGTTCGATGGCACCGACCACGTCGTAGGGATCGCTCTTCATCAGCACGACCTGGGCACTTTCCATGGCCACGTCGGTGCCCGCGCCAATGGCGAATCCCACGTCGGCCTGTGTCAACGCCGGGGCATCGTTGATGCCGTCGCCGACCATACCAACCTTGTTGCCTTGGTCCTGCAGTTCCTTGATCTTTGCGGCCTTCTGTCCGGGCAGCACTTCGGCCAGCACGATGTCGATGCCCAGCTCCTTGCCGATACGCTCGGCGGTGGCCTGGTTGTCCCCGGTCATCATCGCAACCTTGACGCCGCGCTCCTGCAGCTTGGCGATGGTCGCCTTCGATGTGGGGCGCACCGCATCGGCAATCGCGATCAAGCCGATGAGTTCGCCTCCTCGAGCAACGTAGACGACAGTCCGTCCGCCCCCTTCAAGCTGCGCGGCCTTGGCCGCCAGGGCTGCCATCGACGTCCCACTCACGCCTTCTGCTTGCATCAGCTTGCGGTTGCCCAGCAGCACGGCATCAGTGCCGATGGTGGCTCGGGCGCCCTGTCCATCGATGTTGGCGAAGTCCCTGGCCACCTCGACCTGAGCAGATCCAGCACGCTTGAGAACTGCCTGCGCCAATGGGTGTTCGGAGAACTTCTCGACCCCAGCTGCTACGGCGAGCAACTGTGCCTCGCTGACATCGGTCGCCGTTACCATTTCCACCACATCGGGTTGACCAATGGTGAGCGTGCCTGTTTTGTCAAAGACGATAACGGTCAGTTTGGTCGCGGTCTCCAGCGCCGAGGCGTTCTTGAAAAGAATGCCGTTCATCGCGCCCAGACCGGTGCCCACCATGATGGCCATCGGCGTGGCCAACCCGAGTGCGTCGGGGCAGGCGATCACGAACACGGTGATGGTCAGCGTCAGCGCGAACAGCAAGGGTTCGCCGATGACCCAGAACCACACGCCGAAGGTGAGCAGTCCGATGGCAATGGCCGCCAACACCAACCACTGCGAAGCCTGATCAGCGAGCAGTTGGCCTGGTGCTTTGGAGTTCTGCGCTTCCTGCACCAACTTGACAATCTGCGCCAACGCGGTGTCCGCACCCACCTTGGTAGCCTTGTAGCGGAAACTGCCACCTTTGTTGATGGTGGCGCCGATCACAGGGTTCCCCACCACCTTCTTCACCGGCATCGATTCCCCGGTGAGCATCGACTCGTCGACCTGAGAGCTACCCTCCGTCACCTCGCCATCGACCGGGATCTTGTCGCCTGGCTTGATGACGATGGTTTCGCCGGCGAGGACCTGCGACGTCGGCACCTGCGTCTCGACTCCTCCGCGAACGACATTGGCCATCGGTGGGGCCAGATCCATCAGTGCACGGATGGCGTCCGACGCGCCGGCGCGCGCCCGCATCTCCAGCCAGTGGCCCAGCAGAATGAAGACGAGCAGCACGGCGGACGCTTCAAAGAACACCTCGCTCTCGTAAAAGAACGTGGCCCCCACGCTGAACAGGTATCCCGTGCCGACTGAGAGCACTATGAGTGTGGCCATGTTGGCAACCTTGTTGCGTGCGGCCCTTACCGCAGCCACCAGGAAGGGCCAGACCGGATAGGCGATGGCGCCCGTGGCCATGAAGAACAGAAACAGCTTGCGGTCCAGACCGAACGGCGAGGGAAAGTTGCCGAACATCTCGCCCATCGGGGAGTACAAAAAGACCGGTACAGCAAACACCAAGGCGACCAGAAACCTGTTGCGCATGTCGTTGGCCATGTCCTGCATGGACATACCCGGCGAATGGCCCATGTCATGCATCATGTCCGCCTTCTGAGCTTTGGACGATGCATCCGATGGCCCGTGGGTCGCGTGGCCGTCGTGGGTTTTCGTCTCCGGGGCACTTGGATTGACACCGTGTCCCACCCCTCTCGATCCCTTCCCGGTTGAGGGTCCCGCGTGGGTGGCGCTGTCGGTTCTGTGGTTTGCCGGCGCGCAGACATGCGCCGGAGCCAGTTCACCACGGCAGTGGTAACCGCAATCCACCACACGTTGACGGATGGCCTCTATCGTGACCATTGCTTCGTCGTAATGCACGGTCGCACTACCGGCCACGTAGTTCACGTCGACGTGATGAACACCGGGCAGCGTTGACAGCTCTCGCTGTACTCCCGTTGCACTCAGTGTGGAGACCAGCTCGCCGACTTCGATGGTGCTTGTTTTCATGAGGGTTCCTTGAGTCAGAGAGCCAATCAGGTCCTCGTGCGCTTCGTATCCATTCGCCAGGAAGGCAGGAAGCGTGGCGTACTGGCGGCATAGGCTTCAAACTCAGAGCCGAAGCGCTTCTGCATCTCAGCCTCCTCGGTGATGGACAAGCGCGCATACATCACCAGCAGCACCGGGAACATCACGAGCGTGAGCAATGTCGGCCACTGCAGCAAGAAGCCGAGCAAGATGAGGACGAACGCCACGTACTGCGGATGGCGAACGCGCGAATAGGGTCCGGTTCGTGCCAGCTCGTTGCGGCGTTGCGCGTGGTACAGCACCTTCCACGAGGTGGACAGCAGGTAGAAGCCGTAGCCGAGAAACAGGTAGCTCGCGATGTGCAGCACGCCTAAGTGGGGATCCCCTGTCTCTCCGAGCAGCGTGGACCACAGATGTCCCGAGTCGTGGGACAGCAGGTCCAGATTGGGATACTTCGTTTGAAGCCATCCCGACATCAGGTAGATGCTGAGAGGAAAACCATACATCTCCACAAACAGCGCCACGATGAAGGCCGCGAAAGCGCCAAAAGTGCGCCAGTCCCGCCCAGTCTGCGGCTTGAAGAAGCTGAAGGCGAACATCAAGAAGAGGGCCGAGTTGAAGACGACCAACGTCCACAAGCCGTACGCCGAGGAAGCGTGCGTCATGGTTTCTCCTTCACCTGGATTTCGGGTGTTCCCGCGTCTACCGTGCCACCTTGGTGACTCCCATGACTGCCGTGCATGAACATATGCACCAACGGACAAGCAAGCAACAGCAGGAACGGCCAAGCGCCAAAAAGGTGGGCGCGGTGTTCGGCCAGTAAAAAGTAGGCTGCAACCGCGCCGAACACGAGCAAGCCGATTCCATAGCGGGATCGCCAGAACGTTTGGGACGGGCCTTCAATGGGTTGTTGATGGTGTATGTGGTTGGAGTTCATTTCGATGCCCTTGGGTCAAACTGTTTGCGCGGGTTGTGTTGAGCAGCCTTCTTGTCCAAGCACGGAAATTGAAGAACGTGTTGGCGCCATCTGGGTTGCAGGTGCGTCTTGGATACACCGCGCTCATCAGGTCAGGTAGGCAGCTTCAGAGGAGTGCGCCATTGGTGGGCTTTGCGCAGCGAGGCGCTGGCATTGCTTCAGTTCAGGCGGTCTTGCGTTCGAGCAAATACAACGGCCTTGCCACCACAGACGCTGACCCACTCAGCACAAAGGCTGTGGGTTCGTCGCCAGGCCCGCTACAGCGCAAGTCGCGAGTAGCGAACCCTTAGGGGAAGATCGGCGATGGGTGTCGCGGCTTCGACAACTCGGCGAGATGCCGAGACCAGTTGTTGCGACCCAGTCCACAAGGTCGCAAACCATGGCGCCAGACCCGGGTCGGTGTTTTCACCGCCCGAATGGACCTTGGTCAAAGCGTTCGCCCCCTCATCGCAGACCCTCAGGCACGAATCCTCACTGACATCCGAGTCATCCTCGTGGCCTGTGAGGCTGCCAAGACGTGCAACCGACTCGACGGTCGTCTGGCTCGTCGGGATCCTCCAAACGTTTGATTCCGTGGAATGAGGACTAGACCAGTTAAGCAAGCAAGCATTCGCGACCCCTGAAGCCAACGCGAACAGCATCACCAGCAAGACCACAAATGCGGTGTTGCGTTTGGTGCGAGTTTCGGTGAAGAACTTCATGGTGTATGCGTGCTGCTGTCGGTCGATCGTAGGATCCTTCGTAGATGAGTGGATTGATCTACATCAAGTGAAGTGCGCGTGTACGCAACGGGGGTTTCACAACGGTGAACGGTGAGCTAGGGCAAAGGATTGGGGGCACAAGAACACCTTCACGGTGCACCACACTCGCGAAGTTGTATGTACCCCACCGTACGCAAAGCCAACTGATTGCTTGTTGGGCATTGAAGAGGTTCGGCGGTTGTGACTGAATCGGCAGCACTGTGTCCAGGCAGCAGACAGTAGCTCATGCGACTGATACCCTCACAGCGTGCAGCAGCGTGCCTATCTTCGTGTGCTTTCCTCCAGGTCATGACTATCAACAACCCGTGAATACTTTGTCCCCACCGCCACAACGCCGAGCACCGCTAGGATCAAGCGATGCGCTGAACAGCGCTTGCTTTTGCTTGAGTCTTGACAAGCAGGCAATGGCGCAGGCCCTTGATCAGGAAGTTGGGACGCCTGGTCTTTCAGCGCTGATTCAACAGCGCTGCCCTTTCCTGTTCTCGGCAGTGCCTGTCTTCGTGGCAGCACCACAGTTGCAGAAGATGGCTGAGGTCGTGCAAGCGGTTGAATCGGTGGTGGCGCTTTCAGCCTATAGGGAACAAGTGCTGGCAACCGCACCCCCCATCGCGCGTTTGGGCACTCACGGCCCGCTGAGCGTCTTCTTTGGTTATGACTTTCACCTCAACCAAGGCCGACTGGGGTTGATCGAGGTGAACACGAATGCGGGTGGCGCCATGCTCAATGCGCTGCTGGCCCGCGCTCAGCGTGCCTGTTGCACGGCAATTGATTCACTGATCCCATCGCTTGACAACGTGGTCACGTTCGAGGAGCGCATCGTGGAGATGTTTCGTCGCGAATGGGGCCTTTCTGGGTTGTCTGGAACCCTCGGGCACCCGCGTCCCCTGACGTCGATTGCCATCGTCGACGGTTCTCCGGAAGAGCAGTACCTTTATCCCGAATTTCTGTTGTTTCAGCAACTGTTTGAACGACACGGCATTCGCACGGTCATCGCTGATCCGGGTGCACTTGAATGGCGAAACGGGGCCCTTTGGCATGGCGAGCAGGCCATCGATCTGGTCTACAACCGCTTGACCGATTTCTACCTGGAGGAGCCCAGCAGCGCTGCACTGCGCGAAGCGTACGTGCAGGAAGCTGTCGTGCTGACACCGCATCCACAGGCCCATGCTCTGTATGCAGACAAGCGCCGCTTGGCACTGTTCAGTGACGCTGAAAAGATGCAGGCCCTGGGTGTTCCGCAAGCTGTGCAGCGAATTCTTCTTGAGCACGTTCCCTCAACCGAGTTGGTGAAGGCGGCCGATGCCCAGCGCTTGTGGGATGCGCGACGAAACCTGTTCTTCAAGCCTGTCGCTGGCTTCGGTAGCCGCGCGGCTTATCGGGGCGACAAGCTGACAAAACGGGTGTGGCAAGAAATTCTGGCCGGCGAGTATGTGGCCCAGGCCATCGTCTCACCGGGCGAGCGATTGATCGACAACGCTGACGCACCGACGATGGACGTGATGCCAAGCGACCCGAAAGCCCCCAAGGCCATGAAGTTTGACCTTCGCGCCTATGCCTACGGCGGGGATGTTCAATGGGTGGCGGCACGGCTATATCAAGGGCAGACCACCAACTTTCGTACGCCAGGTGGAGGCTTTGCTCCGGTGTACAGCACTGCTGAATCATGGGGACGTGTCGTCGATTCCTGTGATGGCGACCTTGTCGATCAAGACAAGGACTCGGCGTATGCCTCATTTGTTTTCTTGCTGGACTCCAGCGATGAAGTCCACCCGGTCCCTCACGGCTTGTATGTTGCACTTGCTCGCGGTGAGGCAACGATTGAAGCTATGGCGGGACGGACCTTGCGCGTCGCTGATTGGTACGTCCGCTTGAATGGGGGGGCGCCCGAAACAGTCGTCAACGAGACCTACAGCTTGGTGCTTTTTGACGAACAAGGGCGAGCGAAACCAACCCGAGCCTCTCCAGCGCTAATAACGCCAGTGGATCGTGCTGAGAATCCTGCATGGCCAACGGCTGAGGAACGAGCTCGAATGCAAGCTTTGCTGTTTGGCGGAGCCAGTTCTTCAGATCTGCCAGTCTCAGCGGTGCCACCCGGCACTAGTGTGTCGACTTGCTCAGACGCGTCAGCCAGCACCAGGTAATCGGCCTGTCGGTGACCGATGAATGGGAACTCTCGATACAGCACCAGCGCCAATAAAGATGCTGGTGCTGACACTGGAAGCAAGCTTGGCCGGCGAGAATTCCAGAGTCATTGCAGCAGATCACTTCTGCTTGGCGAGCCACTTGTCGAACTGAGCGATCTCTTTCTTTTGCGCCACGATGATCTGCTTTGCCATGACCTTCATCTCGGGTGACTTGCCGGTCTTGAGCTGCATCTCGGCCATGTTCAAAGCTTGCTGGTGATGAATTTTCATCATCATCGCGAAGTCCTTGTCGGTATTGCCCGACATGGGCATCTTTTGCATTTCCTCCATGCCCATCATCATGGAACCTTTCATGTCGTGTGCACCTGTGGCGCCTTTGTGCATATCGGACATGGGCATCGTCGCTGGGCCTGTGGCTGGCGTGGACTGAGCATGCGCCGACATCGACATGAGCACAGTCAGCGAAACGGCGCACAGAGCCTTGACAGGGACAGTGGTGAAGCGTTTTGTGGTGGATTGATGATTCATGTGACTTCCTTGAAGCTACCCGAAGGCGGGTTCATCATCATCGACAACGATGCTCGGATTGACTGTGCGCCAACGTACGCCTGCCCATTGGTTTCGAGACTGTGTCGGACCGGTTTCACATAGCAGGGAGGACGTCACCCATACAAAAAAGGGATCGGTCATCACAACCGATCCCTTGACCACAACCGACCCATAGGGTCGGATTGGTTAAATCACTTCATCGCTTTGATATCGGTGACCACCATCTTGCCGGCGTCCTGAATGACGATGAACTGGATCTTCTCGCCCACCTGGACTTTGTCCAGCATGGCCTTGTCCTTGACGTTGAACACCATGGACATCGGAGGCATGTCCATGTGCTTGATCTCGCCATGCTTGATCGTGACCTTGCCGTTCTCCTTGTCGATCTTGCGAATTTCGCCGTCGGTCATGCCGGGTGTCGCCGCCATGCCCATCTTGCCCTGATCCATTCCCATCTTTCCTTGGTCCATGGTCATTTGAGCCAGCGCGGGTCCAGCGAAGGCAAAAGAAAGGGCGACCGCTGATGCGGCCAGACTCAGGTTCAGTGTTTTCATGAAATGTTCCTTCAATCAGGTGTGTCTGTGGGTTGCAAGAATGGTGGTTTGTCAACTTATTTGGTGGTCACTTTGATCTGACCCTTCATGCCCGCGTCGTAGTGTCCGGGGTGAAGGCAGGCGAAATCAACGACGCCGCCTTTGGTGAAACGCCAGATGACCTCACCCTTTTGCCCAGGCTTCAGGGAAATCTTGTTGGCCTCATCGTGTTCCATGCCTGGAAATTTTTTCATCACTTCGTAGTGCTCCTTCAGCTCCTTCTCCGTGCCCAGGCTGAACTCATGCGGCACCTTGCCGGAGTTGGTGACGACGAAACGGACGGTTTCCCCCTTCTTGACGTCCACCAGTGCTGGCGTGAACCGCATGCTGTCGGCAGCGTCGACCTGAATGGTGCGGGAAGCTTTACTGGCGACGCCGGGCTCACCGATGGGCGATTCGTTGTGGCCGCCGCCGTGCGTGCCCGCCGCTGTGGCGGCTGACGTGGCTAGAAGGGCGGCAACGAACAAAAGGCTGGAACGCTTGGAAAGTGGGGCTTGGGTGAAGATCATGTGAACTCTCTGGATTGGTGGGTTGAGAAAGCAAGTGGGAGAAATGTGTAAAGACGGCTTGGTTCAGTGCTGCATGCCTTTGCCCATGGGCTTGACCGCTGTGCCCATCGCCGGGGTTGTGTCTGCACTGGCCTTGGGCCTGACGGCGGGCAAGGGCGCACCGGTCCATTCGTGCGCAACAGTGCCTTCGGGGAACTTGTACGGGCCAGGGTCCTTGTAGTCGCCCGGCTTCTGGTCCTTGCGCACCTTGAACACGGTGAACATGCCGCCCATCTCCAACGGGCCGAACTGGCCCGTGCCGGTCATCATAGGCGCAGTGTTGTCCGGAATGGGCATCTGCATTTCGCCCATGTCGGCCATGCCGCGCTCGCCCATCAGCATGTAGTCGGGCACCACCTTCTGGATCTTGTTGACCAGGCCGCGGTGGTCCACACCGATCATGGTGGGCACGTCGTGGCCCATGGCGTTCATGGTGTGGTGGCTCTTGTGGCAGTGCATGGCCCAGTCGCCTTCCTCGTCGGCGATCAGTTCGATCTGGCGCATCTGCCCCACGGCAACATCGGTGGTCACCTCGTACCAGCGCGTGCTCGGCGGCGTTGGGCCGCCGTCGGTGCCGGTCACCAGAAACTCGTGCCCGTGCAGGTGGATCGGGTGGTTGGTCATGGTGAGGTTTCCCACACGAATGCGCACACGGTCGTTCAAGCGCACGTTGAGCGTGTCGATGGCGGGGAAGACACGGCTGTTCCAGCACCAGATGTTGAAGTCCAGCATCGTGTTGATCTTGGGCGTCTTGCTGCCCGGCTCGATGTCGAACGCGTTGAGCAGGAAGCAGAAGTCGCGATCCACCTCGCTGATGTGGGGATGCTTGCCCTTGGGGTGGGTGACCCACATGCCCATCATGCCCATGGCCATCTGGACCATTTCGTCCGCGTGCGGGTGGTACATGAAGGTACCCGGACGGCGCGCTTCAAATTCGTAGACGAAGGTCTTGCCCACGGGGATGGCGGGCTGGTTGAGGCCACCCACACCGTCCATGCCGCTGGGCAGGCGCTGGCCGTGCCAGTGGATGGTGGTGTGCTCGGGCAGCTTGTTGGTGACAAAGATGCGCACGCGGTCGCCTTCGACCACCTCGATGGTTGGGCCAGGACTCTGGCCGTTGTAGCCCCACATGTTGACCTTGAAGCCCGGCGAGACCTCGCGCACCACGGGTTCTGCCACCAGGTGGAATTCCTTGACACCGTTGTTCATCTTCCAGGGCAGGGTCCAGCCGTTGAGCGTGACCACCGGGTTGTAAGGGCGACCGGTGGTGGGCACCAATGGAGGCGCTGTGTCCACCGAGGTTTGGTACACCGGCTCAGGCAGGGCGGCCATGGCAGACCGAGCGACGGCCAAGCCAGCCACTGAGGCAGCGGCGCCCGCAAAAAACTGTCGACGTGAATTGATGAGGCTCATGTTCTTCTTTCTGTGCTTTCAATGACCGGCGGCTGCTGCGGGCTCACCGCCGCCACCACCCAGGGATACGAAACTGTCCGGGGCACCGCCTTGCAGCACCCATTGCAGATCCGTTTCCGCAATCCAGAAGTCCCGCTGCGCTTCGATGGCACCGGCCACTGCCTGCGACTGGCTGGAGACCTCTCCGAGCAGGTCCCACACGCTTTTGAGCATGCCGTTGTAGTGAAGAACGGTTTCTTCGGTGATGAACTCGCGAACCTTCAACACCTCCTCACGCGCACTCACAGCCAGTGCGTGGCTGGAGAGGTAGGCCTGGCGAGCGAGGCGGGCGTTGGCGCCATTGCGCATGCCCTCGGCGCGCGGCAGTTGTGCAGCAATGGCCGCAGCGCGCTCGTCCAGCACTTGTTGCGACAAGGCTTGGACCGGCACATCGGGCAAACGGTCAGGCAGCGCAACAGCGCTGTGCATGCCGGTGAGGCCCAACGTTTTGATGAGTGAGGCTTCGGCCTGCGTGGCGGCGTTCTGTGCGCGTCGCACGTTCATCTTGGCGGATGACTGAGCCAGTTGAACTTGGGCCTGCTGGAGCTTGCTCCAATTGCCCACACTCACCATGCGGCGACCCAGCTCGTTGCCGGCCTCGGCGGCGTCCAGCGCATCACGGTGCTGTTTGAGAACCTGTCGCGCAGCCACTGCCTGAAACCACGCCTTGCGACCTTGAGCGGCGACTTCCAGCAGCTCGTCCATGTCGTCTACCTTGCGCTGATGGATGGGATCAAGCTCGGCCCATTGGCCTTTGGCAATCAAATCCACGTTGGCCGTACCGATCCTGTTCATGGGTTTGACCAAATCCAGGTGGGCCCGCCAGGCCTGGCGAACGGCGTCTTCAGCCGTCATAAGGCTCAGGCTGGGAGACGCCAACTCCTCACCTGCTGCAGCGGGAACATTCTCTTTTTCCCACTTGAGGATGTCGGCATGGCCGCGTTTGAACTGTCCCACGGCGTCGTTGGCTTCGCGCCAGTTCTTCTCGGCAGGGGCCGGTGCGATCTGGGCGGAAACGACCATGGGGAGTGCCAACACGCCCAGGACAATGGCCCGCAGTGCAAAGGAAGGGTAATGTCGATGAATCACTGATTTGCTCCTGTTCAACTGTTTCAAGCTGAGGGCAGTGTGCAAAAGGCCACCCGTCACGAACCTGTCGGTTTCATTACAAAGTTGTCAGGTTCGGTTGCAGATGGCCGCTGGCAGTGAAAATCGCCGCAGGAGTGAACGTGAAAATCTTGATTGTTGAAGACGAACGCAAAACGGGTGAGTACCTGTGCATGGGACTGCGCGAGGCGGGCTACGCGGTAGAGCTGCTCAACAACGGCGTGGACGGATTGCACCAGGCGCTGGAGGGCGACCACGACCTCATCATTCTGGACGTCATGCTGCCCGGCATGGACGGCTGGCAGGTGCTCAGAGGTCTGCGTGCCCAGGGTCGAGAGATGCCGGTGCTCTTCCTGACCGCCAAAGATCATGTGGACGACCGCGTCAAGGGTCTGGAGCTCGGAGCGGACGACTATCTGGTCAAGCCGTTTTCGTTCTCTGAGCTGTTGGCCAGGGTGCGCACCATCTTGCGCCGTGGGCGCTCGGGTATGGAGCCAACCACCCTGCAGGTCGCGGATCTGGAGCTGGACCTGCTGCGCCGTCGGGTCACCCGCGCGGGCAAGCGCATCGACCTGACCGCCAAGGAGTTCGGATTGCTCGAATTGCTGATGCGCCGCAAGGGTGAGGTGTTGCCACGCTCGCTGATCGCCTCCCAGGTGTGGGACGTTAACTTCGACAGCGACACCAACGTCATCGAGGTGGCCATGCGCAGGCTTCGTGTCAAGGTGGACGACGGGTTTGAGTGCCGCCTGTTGCAGACGGTTCGAGGCATGGGTTACGTGCTGGAAGTGCCGGAGCACTCCTGATGATCCGGCGCTTGACCCTCACCGCACGACTCACCTTTCTGTACACCCTGGTATCGGCTGTGGTGCTTCTTGGCCTTGGCGTCTTGGTGGCGTGGTCCACCCATTTGCACTTCATCGACCTTGACCGCGACTACCTGCTGGACAAGGTGCAGCTCATCGAGAAGATCGTCGATGAAACGCCAGAGCCAGCCGAACTCGCGGCCAAGCTGGATGAATCGCTTAACAGCCATCAAGGCCTTTTCATCTCAATTACGCGCGGTGACGAACAGCTGTTTGGAAAAGGCGGCATCACATTTCCAGCAGAACTCGCTGCACGAAGCGCCGCAGATCAGCCCATGGACTGGACCGATGGTGAGCGGCAACTGCGAGGCATGAGCACAGAGCTCTCCACAGCGCAGATGCCCGGCGGATTGAGCAGTCCAGGTCAGAGCATGCGCCTGACGCTCGCGCTGGACACGCAGCACCACACCCATTTCATGCAGATGCTGCGCCAACAGTTGGCGGTCTATGTCCTCTTGGCCACCCTGCTCAGCGGCCTCCTGGGGTGGTGGGCAGCCCGCAGCGGTCTGGCCCCGCTGAGGACCATGAGAGAGCGCGCGCTCAAGGTCACGGCCCACAAGCTCGACGAGCGCATGCCAATCGACGCTGTGCCCGTGGAGATGGCGGAGCTGGCTCGCAGCCTCAACACCATGCTGGAGCGTCTGCAGCAGGATTTTTCAAAGCTCATGGAGTTCTCAAGCGACATTGCCCACGAACTGCGCACGCCCATCAGCAACCTGCTGACACAGACCCAGGTATCCCTCTCGCAACGCCGTGATCCGGAAACTTACAGAGATATCCTCGCCTCCAATGCCGAGGAGTTCCAGCGCTTGGCGCGCATGGTGTCCGACATGCTGTTTCTGGCCAAGACGGACCACGGCATCCAGCTGCCGAATCGCGAAGACGTCGCACTCGAAGACGAGGCGAAGAGCCTTCTGGATTTCTACGATGCGGTCGCCGAGGACAAAGAACTTCGCCTTCGGGTGGTGGGAGCGGGTAGCGTGGTGGGTGATCGACTGATGATTCGGCGAGCCATTAGCAACTTGCTGTCCAATGCGCTTCGGCACGCCCACCCCCGTACCGATGTTGCGCTGACTGTCGAGACCCAGATGAATGGCATCAGCTTGTGTGTCACGAACACGGGCGATCCGATCGATGCAGCAGACCTACCGCGCCTGTTTGATCGCTTCTATCGCGTGGACAAGGCGCGCGCGCATCCCTCATCCGATGGTGCTGGCCTGGGTCTGGCCATTACCAAGGCCATCATGCTCGCTCACGGCGGGAGCGCGTCGGTCACGTCGTCAGCGGGAACAACCCGGTTCTACCTGCAGTTTCCGGGCTCTCATGGGTCTCGTTCTCTTCGCGTCGCCAACAGCCAAACCCAGACGAGCGCGAGCGCCGAGTAGTTGGCGACGACAAACCAAGGCGTGTTCCAGGCAACGCCATCAAATCCTCGGTAGGTGAGCGGGTAGAGGACTGGAGACGGAAAGAAGTCGTCCGAGTGGGTGAATACATCAATGAGGATGTGCGACCACCATCCGGCCAACGGCAGCCAGAAGACACGAGACCATCGCCAAGCGACCAGCGTCACTGCCATGGCGATCACCCCGCTGTGAAAGATGCAGTGGAGATGGTGCGACCACAGTTCCACGCTCTCGGGTAAAGGCTGCACCCTTTCCGGCAGCGCTCGGACATAGGTCATGAACTCGGCCGGCAGCCCGTTGAAGAGAGCCCACGCCGCCACAGGCAACATGTGCATCAGATCCGGCAACGCCGCCATTGCGGCAGTGGCAAGACCAGTTGCAACGGGTATTGGCCGGTGGCGTAACAGCAGGACGACGCCCGCTCCCGCCCACAGCGCATGTGCAGCAATGTCCACGTTGGCCTCCAAGTACAGATTGGCTCGCTCTGAACAGTCTATGGTGCCTTGTTCGGGCAGGCTTTCCAATCAGGCAAGCGCAGTCAGTCTGCGCGCCATAGAATCCAGCCATGCGCCGCTTGCTCGTCCTCGTCCTGTGTCTGCTGCTGCCCTTGCAGGGGTTTGCGGCGTGGCAGGTGCCTGCGTCACCATGCCCCATGCAGGGCATGATGGCCATGGCGGATGAAGTCGACGGGATGGCAGAGTCCCTGGCCGAGGCCATGGACGATTGCTGCAACGACATGGCCACTTTTGAGCGCACGGGCCAGCCCTGCAAGAGTATTCAGAGTTGCGTCGTTCCCGCTGCAGGCCTGCCGTCTTTCCCATCCCTCGTGGCCCAGACCCCGGTCACTCAGGACCCTCAAGCGCCGGCCTGGCGCAGCCTTCCTCCGGGCGCGACTTCGCGCTTCTGGCGTCCGCCCACTTCCGTCTGATTCCCCGCACAGTGCAGGCCACCCGTGGGTGGTGCTGCTGTCGCACGCTGTCAGGGTTTTTGCCCCGGGCGTGCCTGCTCCGGAGCTCAGACATGGAACACCCTTCGCTTTTTCTTGCACGCGCCGTGCTGGCCCTCGCTGGCCTGCTCGCGCTGATCACACCCGCTGCCGCCGATGAACCCCTGAGCCTGGGCGCTGCGGTGAGCACCGCCCTGGCGCGATCGCGCAGTCTCGACGCATCAACCGCCGCCGCGCAAGGCGCGCGCGAGATGGCAGTGGCGGCTGCGCAGCGACCCGACCCGGTGCTGCGCCTGTCGCTGGACAACCTGCCGGTGAATGGGCCTGAGCGCTTCAGCACCACGCGCGATTTCATGACCATGCGTTCCATCGGTCTCATGCAGACCCTGCCGAACGCGGACAAGCGCCGCGCCCGGGGTGAGCGATTCGAGCGGGAGGCCGAGGCAGCGCTGAGCGAACGAGCGCAGCGGGTGGCCCTACTGCAGACCGAGGTAGCGCAGGCCTGGCTGGAGCGCCGCATGCAGGAGCAGCGATGGGCGTTGCTGCAGGCGCAGATCACCGAGGCGCGTGTGCTGGTGCAGACCACCGAGGCAGCTCTTCGCGGTGGACGGGGCTCCACGGCCGATGCGTTGAGCGCGCGCGAAGCACTGGCCCAGCTGGAGCAAGGCCTGATCGGTGCGCAGGCAGAGCGCGCCAACGCCCGCCTCACGCTGGCGCGCTTCACCGGTGGGCCGCCCGACCAGCCCCTGGCCGATCCGCCGCCGATGCCGTTCAACCCCGCACCAGTCAACACCGCAGACGAGCTGCCAGACCTCAAAGCCCTGCAGGCCCGCGAAGCCGTGGCCCGTGCCGAAGCCGAGGTGGCCCGACAGGAGCTCAAGCCCGACTGGAGCGCGGAGATCATGTTCAGCCAGCGCGGCCCGCAGTTCTCCAACATGGTGTCGATCGGCGTGTCGGTGCCGCTGCAATGGGACCGGCCGCAGCGCCAGCAACGCGAGCTCGCTGCACGCCTGGCCCGCGTGAATGAGCTGGAGGCCGAGCGGGAGGAGCAGACGCGTGAGCGGGTGCTGCAGGTTCAGCGCTGGCAGCGGGAGTGGCAGGCCGGGCTGGACCGCCTCGCGTTGCTGGACGCCCAACGCCAGCCGCTGGCCGCGCAGCGCGTGGACGCTGCGCTGGCCGCTTACCGGGGTGGGCGCGAAGGCCTGGGCCCGGTACTGCAGGCGCGCCGCGATGCGCTGAACCTGGCGCTGGAGCGCCTGGTGCTGGAACGTGAAACCGCTGGCCTGTGGGCGCAACTCGAATACCTGTTCGCCGACACCACCGCTGGAGTGAAGCCATGAACAAAAGAACATCCTTCTTCGTCCTGGCGGCCTTGGCCGCGCTCGTTGCCGTGGGCGGTGGCGCCTGGTGGATGGGCATGCAGCAGGGCATGGGCCACACCACACCAGCCGCTGTGCAGACTGTGCCCGGCACCAGCACAGCGGCCAGTGACGACCCCTCGCTGTGGACCATCCCGCAAGGCGAAGAAGCCACGCGCCGGCACATCCGCGAATCGCTGAAGGCGGGCGACGTGGACCCGGTCACGGGTCGGCGCATCCTGAACTACCACGACCCGATGGTGCCGGGCAAGAACTTCGAAGCACCCGCCAAGTCGCCCTTCATGGACATGATGCTGGTGCCGCGCTACGCCGGTGGTGATGCGGCAGACGCCAGCAGCGTCACCGTGAGCCCGCGCATTCAGCAGAACCTGGGGCTGCGCACCGCACCGGTGGTCGAAGGCTCGCTGGTGTCGGAGGTGACGGCGGTGGGAAACGTGGCCTGGAACGAGCGCGAGCAGGTGGTGCTGAGTTCGCGCGCCATGGGCTTCGTGGAAAAGCTGCATGTGAAAGCCGCGCTGGACCGCGTGGCTGCCGGCGCGCCGCTGGCCGAGCTGTACGTGCCCGACTGGGTGGCCGCGCAGGAGGAATACCTGGCGCTGACGCGTTTGAGTGGAGACGGCACCGACGCACTGCAGGACGCAGCACGCCAGCGCATGCGCCAGGCCGGCATGAGCCCTGCGCACATCCAGCGCGTGGTGAGCTCGGGCATGGTGCAGCCGCGCTTCACGCTGACCGCGCCCATCGCCGGCATCGTGAGCGAGCTCATGGTGCGCGAGGGCGCCACCGCGATGCCGGGCATGACGCTGATGCGCTTGCAGGGCACACGCACCGTGTGGGCCGAGGGGGCCGTGCCCGAGAGCCAGGCGGCGCTGTTGAAGCCGGGCGCGCGAGTGCGCACCACCAGCCCCGGCGCGCCGGGCCAGACCTTCGAGGGCCAGGTGCAGGCCCTGCTGCCCGAAGTGGACGCGGTCACCCGCACCATCCGCGCGCGGGTCGAACTGGCCAACCCACAGGGGCGGCTGGTGCCCGGCATGCAGGTGAGCATGCGGCTGGACCGCCCGAAGGCCGCAGCGACCTTGCTGGTGCCCAGCGATGCGGTGATCCACACCGGGCGGCGCAGCGTGGTGATGGTGGCCGAAGAGGGCGGGCGCTTCCGCCCGGTGGAGGTGACCGCGGGCCTGGAGGTGGGTGGCCAGACCGAGATCAGCGCCGGCTTGGCAATGGGCCAGCGCGTGGTGCTCTCGGGCCAGTTCCTGATCGACTCCGAAGCCAGCCTGCGCGGGCTGGAAGCACGTCTCAACCAGGAGCCCGCACCTCCACTCACCCAACAGCGCTACACCACCGATGCCGTGATCGATGCACTCAGCGGTGACACAGTCACGCTCACGCACCCCCCGATCCCGGCGCTGAAGTGGCCACAGATGCAGATGGACTTCCAACTGCCACCGAGAGCACAGCAGCCACGCGATCTGGAGGCCGGCGACCGGCTGCAGATCGAGTTTGAAATGCGCGACGGCGAGGTGCCGCGCATCACCAGCCTGCAGCGCGTGGCACCGGAGCCTGGCAAATGATCGCCGGCCTGATTCGCTGGAGCATCGCCAACCGCTTCCTGGTGCTGCTGGCCACCGCGCTGCTGAGTGCCTGGGGCGTGGTGGCCCTGCAGCGCACGCCGCTGGACGCGCTGCCCGACCTGTCCGACACGCAGGTCATCATCCGCACCACCTGGCCCGGGCAGGCGCCTCAGATCGTGGAGAACCAGGTCACCTACCCGCTGACCACCACCATGCTCTCGGTGCCGGGCGCGCGCGCGGTGCGCGGCTTCTCGATGTTCGGCGACAGCTTCGTCTATGTGCTGTTTGAAGACGCGGTGGACCCGTACTGGGCGCGCTCGCGTGTGCTGGAGTACCTCAACCAGGTGCAGGCGCGGCTGCCGCGCGGCGCCTCGTCCAGCATCGGTCCCGACGCAACGGGCGTGGGCTGGATCTACCAGTACGCCCTGATCGACCGCACCGGCGGGCAGGACATTGCCCAGCTGCGCGCCTTGCAGGACTGGTTCGTGCGCTTCGAGCTCAAGACCGTGGCCGATGTGGCCGAGGTCGCCAGCGTGGGTGGCATGGTCAAGCAATACCAGATCGTGCTCGACCCCGACAAGATGGCCGCCTACCGCGTGACGCAGGCCATGGTGGCCGTGGCGGTGGCGCGCGGCAACCAGGAGGCTGGGGGCTCGGTGCTGGAGCTGGGCGAGGCCGAGTACGCGGTGCGCGCCAGTGGCTACCTCAAGACGCTGGACGACTTCCGCGCCATCCCGCTCATCACCAGTGGCACCGGTGTGTCGGTGCGCCTGGGCGATGTGGCGCGGGTGCAGACCGGGCCCGAAATGCGGCGCGGCATCGGCGAACTCAACGGCGAGGGCGAGGCCGTGGGCGGTGTGGTGGTGATGCGCTCGGGCAAGAACGCGTTGCAGACCATTGAGGCGGTGAAGACGCGGCTGGCCGAGCTGCAGCGCAGCCTGCCGGCGGGCGTGGAGATCGTGCCGGTGTACGACCGCTCGGGCCTGATCGAGCGCGCGGTGAAGAACCTGGGCGAGAAGCTGCTCGAGGAGTTCATCGTGGTGGCGCTGGTGTGCCTGGCCTTCCTGTTCCACCTGCGCAGTGCGCTGGTGGCCAGCATCTCGCTGCCGCTGGGCGTGCTGATGGCCTTCATCGTGATGCAGCAGCAGGGGATCAACGCCAACGTGATGTCGCTCGGTGGCATCGCCATTGCCATCGGCGCCATGGTGGATGCGGCCATCGTGATGATCGAAAACGCCCACAAGCACCTGGAGCGCTGGGCCCACCACCACCCCGGCGAAACGCTGCAGGGCGAGCCGCGCTGGCGGGTGATCGGCGACGCCGCCGCCGAGGTCGGTCCGGCGCTGTTCTTCTCGCTGCTCATCATCACGCTGAGCTTCATCCCGGTGTTCACGCTGGAGGCGCAAGAAGGCCGGCTGTTCGCACCGCTGGCCTTCACCAAGACCTACGCCATGGCGGCTTCTGCGGGTTTGGCTGTGACGCTGATCCCGGTGCTCATGGGCTATTTGATTCGCGGGCGCATCCCGGCCGAGACCGCCAACCCGCTGAACCGCGCGCTGATCGCGCTGTACCGCCCTGTGCTCGATGCGGTGCTGAAGGCGCCGAAGCTCACGCTGGTGGTGGCGGCGCTGGTGCTGGTGGTCAGCATCTGGCCGCTGCGCCAGCTGGGCAGCGAGTTCATGCCGCCGCTGGACGAAGGTGACCTGCTCTACATGCCCACCGCGCTGCCCGGCTTGTCTGCCGCCAAGGCGGCCGAGCTTCTGCAGCAAACCGACCGCCTGATCAAGACCATCCCCGAGGTGCAGAGCGTGTACGGCAAGGCCGGGCGCGCCGAGACCGCCACCGACCCGGCGCCGCTGGAGATGTTCGAGACCACGATCCAGTTCAAACCGCGTGACGAGTGGCGTGCAGGCCTCACGCCCGAAGCGCTCATTGAAGAGCTCGACCGCACCGTGCGCGTGCCGGGTCTGTCCAACATCTGGGTGCCGCCGATCCGCAACCGCATCGACATGCTCGCCACCGGCATCAAGAGCCCCGTGGGCGTGAAGGTGGCCGGGCCCGATCTGGCCACCATCGACCGCCTCACCGGTGAGATAGAGAAGGCGGTGAAGACGGTGCCCGGTGTCAGCAGCGCGCTGGCCGAGAGGCTCACGGGCGGGCGCTACATCGACGTGGACATCCGCCGCGCAGATGCCGCGCGCTACGGCCTGAACATTGCCGATGTGCAGGACATCGTGGCCGGCGGCGTGGGTGGCATGAACATCGGCGAGACGGTGGAGGGCCTGCAGCGTTTCCCCATCAACCTGCGCTACCCACGCGAGCTGCGTGACTCGCTGCCCGAGTTGCGCGCGCTGCCCATCGTGGCGCCGGGGGGACAGCGGCTGGTGCTCTCCGACGTGGCCGACCTGCGCATTTCTGGGGGCCCACCCATGCTGCGCAGCGAAAACGCACGCCTGGCCGGCTTTGTGTACGTGGACATCCGCGGGCGCGACCTGCGCGGCGCAGTGCTGGACATGCAGCGCGCGGTGACCGAGCGCGTGGTGTTGCCCGCCGGGTACTCGGTGTCGTGGTCGGGGCAGTTCGAGTTTCTGGAGCGCGCCACGGCCAAGCTGAAGCTGGTGGTGCCAGTCACGCTGCTGATCATCTTCGTGCTCCTCTATTTGATCTTCCGCCGCTTCGACGAAGCCTTGCTTATCATGGCCACGCTGCCGTTCGCGCTGGTGGGTGGGGTGTGGTTCCTCTGGCTGCTCGGGCACAACCTGTCGGTGGCCAGTGTGGTGGGCTTCATTGCGCTGGCCGGTGTGGCGGCCGAGTTCGGCGTGATCATGCTGATCTACCTCAAGCAGGCCTGGCAGGAGCGGCTGGACGCCGGGCGCACCGATGAGCCTTCGCTGCTGGAGGCGATCCGCGAAGGCGCGGTGTTGCGGGTGCGGCCCAAGGCCATGACGGTGGCCACCATCGTGGCCGGGTTGCTGCCGCTGTTCTGGGGCATGGGCACGGGCAGCGAGGTGATGCAGCGCATCGCAGCACCCATGATCGGCGGGATGATCAGCGCGCCGTTGCTCTCCTTGTTGGTGGTGCCGGTGGTTTACCGGTTGATGCGACGGCCGCGTCTAGCCGCAAAGAGCACCCTTTCTCGTCATCGGTGACCTGGTGCGGGAAGGAACATCGCGTTTCGCGTCAAAAGGTAACATTTCGCCGATATTCCGCAGGGCGCCAGCCTGGGTGATGATGTCGATGCGCCCGCGCTCTGGCACGTTGCGCGTGGTGCGCCAGAGAAAATCATGCTGCAGTGCCTGTGCGCTCGGGTCTTCTGATCTAACTGGCATGGGCGGAGCGAGGGAGATCGGGTCCGGCGTGGGGCGGGTCGGGACTGCCACTACCTCCAGGGGCGACGCTCCGTGGACATCCGCTGAGATCATGCGCGATAGAACAGCTAGCGCGACGACTGCCCACGGAACAGGGAACGATTGCGCCTTTCTCGCCCGTCAGTTCTGCGCGACTCTCAAGGCAAGCTGGATCGGATTGGCGCTGACTAAGGCGTCAATAGGCACTGACGTGGCATCAAACCCGCCCAGCCTGAGACCGACGTGGATGTCACCCAACGAAGACGCTCCAGGTTCATGGAGAGGCTCTCGTATGTCACGCGGCCTTCCCTTGTTTGGGCTGCGGGTCTGCGTCCTTGGCAAGTGTCTTCCTGAAAGGCGACGCTGCCGGCGCGTAGTCTGGCGTGCCGGATGCTCCGGCCTTGCCCGGTTGACGGATACCAGCCAGCTTGGTGCGCTTCAGCAGTAGCGCATTGATCGCCACGATCAGCGTGCTGCCCGACATGGAGATCGCGGCGACCTCCGGGCTCAACACGAACGGGTACAACACACCCGCAGCAAGCGGAAATGCGATAGTGTTGTAGCCCACCGCCCACCACAGGTTTTGGTGCATCTTGCGCACCGTGGCGCGCGACAACTCGATTGCACCGACGATGTCGTAGGGGTCGCTCTTCATCAGCACCACATCGGCGCTTTCCATCGCCACATCGGTGCCAGCGCCGATTGCGAAGCCAACGTTGGCCTGCGTCAGCGCAGGGGCGTCATTGACGCCATCGCCCACCATGCCGACTCGTCTGCCGGTGGCTTGCAGTGCCTTCACCTTCTCGGCCTTCTGGCCAGGCAGTACGTCGGCCAACACTTGCGCGATGCCCAGATCAGCAGCAATGCGCGTGGCCGTGGCCAGGTTGTCGCCGGTCAGCATCACCACTTCTATCTTGCGCTCGCGCAACTTGGCCACTGCCGCCTTGGACGTGGGCCGGATCGCATCGGCAATGGCGATGAGGCCAATCACACGGCCGGCCTGTGCTACATGCACCACCGTGCGCCCGTCGTTTTGCAAGCGCTTGGCTTCGGCCTCCAGCACGCCGAGCACGAGCTTCTGCGTGTCCATCAGACGCCGGTTGCCGAGGTACACCGTGCCACTGGCGGTTTCAGCGCGCGCGCCCATGCCGTCCAGACTCTCGAAGCCGGTGGGCGCCACGATGGTGAGCTTGGCCGCTCGGCGCACGATAGCCTGCGCCAAGGGATGGTCCGAACCCTGCTCGACGGCGGCCGCGGCGGTCAGCAGTACGTCCTCGGTGACGCCGTCTGCCAGCACGGTCTCCACCACCTCGGGCTGCCCCACCGTGAGCGTACCGGTCTTGTCGAAGATGATGACGTCGAGCTTGGTTGCGTCTTCCAGCGCTGAGGCGTTCTTGAAGAGGATGCCGTTGGCAGCGCCGAGGCCCGTGCTGACCATCACGGCCATCGGGGTCGCCAGGCCCAATGCATCCGGGCAAGCAATCACGAAGACAGTGATGGTGAGTGTCACTGCAAACAGCAGTGGCTCGCCAATGACCCAGAACCACACCGAGAAGGTTGTCAGACCGATAGCGATGGCGGCAAAGGTTAACCATTGAGCCGCCCTGTCGGCCAGCAGTTGCGCTGGCGCCTTGGAGTTCTGTGCCTCTTGAACCAGCTTGACGATTTGCGCCAGCGCGGAGTCGGCACCGACCTTCGTTGCCGTGTAGCGAAAGCTGCCGCTCTTGTTCATGCTGGCACCCACCACGGTGGCGCCGGGCCCTTTCTTCACGGGCATCGATTCCCCGGTCAGCATCGATTCGTCTACCAGCGATTCACCGGTTTCGATGGTGCCGTCCACCGGAATCTTGTTACCTGGCCGAATGACAACGATCTCGCCTGCCAGAACCTCGGCCGTCGGCACTTCGACTTCGGCGCCGTTGCGGATGATATTGGCCATGGAAGGCGTCAGATTCATCAGCGCCTTGATGGCCGAAGACGCACCAGAACGCGCGCGCATTTCCAGCCAATGTCCCAGCAGGATGAACACCAGCAACACGGCGACGGCCTCGAAGAACTGCCCCTCGCCCTTGATGAAGAATGTGGTTGCGACGCTGAACAGATAGCCGGTGCCCACGCTCAGCACAATGAGCGCCGCCATGCCCACTGTCCCATCCTCAAGCGCATGCCATGCGGAAACGAAGAACGGCCAGCTCGGATACAGGATGGCCGCGCTGGCGAAGAAGAAAAGCCAGACGTTCAAGTCCAGACCAAACGGCGGCGCTGGTGCCGGCCACATGCCGCCCATCGGGGCATAGACAAGGATCGGTAGCGTGAAGACCAGGCAGATCCAGAAGCGGTTGCGCATGTCGCGAACCATTGCGCCCATGTCGCTGCCGCTGTGACCCATTTCGTGGGCCATGTCGGCCACCTTCGCGGGCGCTGCGCCGGCAGCTGGTTTGTGACCTGCGTGCCCGGCGTGGGCGTCGGTGGGGGTGCTTACGGCGGCCGCAGGCGCAGTGGGTGGCGCCTCGGCTTCGGCCTTGCCCTCGTCGTCACGGGACAGAGTTTCTTTCACCCAGGCGGTGGCCTTCTCGACAAGACCTGGCCCCTGGGTGTCGGGGTCCTTGTCGGCTGGCGTGTTTGCTGGTGCAGCTGCATGAGTCTCCGCAGGGGCTGTGATGGCGGTCGGCTCTGGCGCCTGCTCCTTCGAAGTGTCGGCTGCGGGACGTGCCATCTCAGCGTCAGGCTCCGCGGTGCCATCGTCAGCGCCCGGCGTTGCCGACACAACGGCAGCCTGCGGCGGTGATTGATCGCCGCCTTCTTTTGTTGTCTTGTGTTCTCCCGGGTGCGTCGGCGACGACTCATCCGCTGCGTCGTATCCACGTTGGCGGACATCCGACTTGATGTCGGACACGTGAAGACGGGTCTCGTCGTAGCGCACCGTCGCGCTGCCCGCAGCGTGATTGACGGTCACGCTTTCGACCCCGGGCACCTCGCCGATCCGCTTTTCGACCCCGGGCACGCTCAAGACCGAAAGCATGTCGTGTACGTCAATCACGCTCGTTTTCATGGCGTGCCCTTCATGCCCTTCATCGCATCCTTGTCGGGCGAACTGGCGTCCGCGCTGGCTGCTGAAGGCGGTGCCTTCACGGCCACGGGCTGGGTGACTGCGGACGGCGCGTCCGGCTCTTCCGGTTCCTTGCCCCCGTCGTCTGCTGCGTCGTCTTTGGAACCGATCTGGCGCACGTCAGACCGGATATCGGCCAGGCTGAGCCGGGTTTCGTCGAAGCGCACCGTGGCGCTGCCCGCCGCGAAGTTCACGGTGACGCTTTCAACGCCCGGTACCTCACCGATGCGCTTTTCCACGCCCTGCACGCTCAACACCGACAACATGTCGCGCACTTCCATCACACTGGTTTTCATCGCAACTCCTTGGGTCAACGGATGTTTTCGGGATGCTTGTGCTTGACGGGATGTTCTTCGTCTTCGGGCCCTTCCTGATCAGCCATTTCGCAGACGGCCGCCACATTGGGTGCGCCGGCGCGCCAGAGCCAAGCCACGGGCAGAAACGACGCAGCTCGCTGGGCTATCTCGTCCTGGCGCTCAAACGACACCGTCCGACCGGACTCGACCTGCATCACATCGTCGGGCAGCGGCTGGAATTCACCTGTGCCGTCGTCATGCTGGTGCGGCATGAAGATGCCGAGCCGAAACTCAGACAGCCGGCGCAACATGTCCTGCACTTCAGGCAGTTGCATCGCCGCCTGTGCGGTCTTGAGCGCGGGCGGCAGCCCGTAGGGGGTGGATCTTGAAACACTGGCTGTTGTCATGTTGGTCATGCTGTTCTCCTGCTCGTCGAAAGCAACCCATTGGCTGTGGCTGGGTCGGTTGCCACGTTGTCTTGAAGCCATCCCCCGGTGAACCCGGCTCGCTGCAGCCCGGCGGCGATGGGCGGACAAGCCCGCATCAGGCGCCACGGCAAACCAGAGCGGTGGTTCTCGATCATCAGAACGATCGGTCCCTGGTTGAGCCCGAAGTGCCATGGTGATACCCACCAGCCGTAGGGGTTGCCAGGTTCACCCGGGTGCGACGGATTGAACGAGGCCTTGAATCCGTAAGAGTTGAATTGCGTCAACTTGGCCTGGTAGATGCAGTAGTCGATGGTGGGCATCACGACCTCAGGCGCGAACGGCAGCGACGCCACCACCGCCCACGGCGCAAGGGTTCCATCGTCGGGACCGTAAGGCACGCCGCGTGCCACATAGTCGAATAATTCGTGCTCAACGCCATCAACCTTCAGGCGGCCAGGGCCCGGTCCTTCGCTGGCGGTGATGCCCCAGCAATGGCTTCCATAGCTCTTGAAGCCGAGCGGGTTCTCGATGGCGTACTTTTGCTGCGCCAACGTCGCACGGCGGCTGTTCTCGAAGTAGTCGATGCCCTTGCCGCGCATGAAGGCGTCCTGAATATCGCGAAAGTCGATCCACACATGCGACAGCTGATGTGTGAACAGCGAGCCGGCATACAGGTAATCCTGCCCAAAACAATGCTTCCACTGGTAGGTCGACGTCCACGCTGCGTAGCTTTCCTGCGGCAGCGGAAAAGTCGGCGACCCCAAACCCAACACATACAGCAGCAGCGCCTCGTCGTAGCCTTCCCACCGGTAGGGAAGAAATCCGGTCTCGGGCTTCCAGCCATGCGTCACGGTGGCCCCGCCGTTTTGGGCCCATTGCCAATTGGCGCGCCGATAGAGCGCGACGCCCAGTGTGCGGATCTCAGCTTCGTCGGTGCTGTCGGCGTCGAAGTACATGGCCGCCATCAGTGCGCCGGCGAGCAGGAAGGTGGTATCCACTGTGGACAGCTCGCACTCCCAGGCGCGCCGTCCGGTCTGCATGTCGAGGAAGTGGTAATAAAAGCCCTGGTAGCCGGTGGCGTCGGATTCGGTGCCCTGTGGGCTGTTCCAGAAAAATCGCAGCGTGCCCAGCGTGCGTTGAACGGCTGCCGTGCGCGACATGAAGCCGCGTTCCACGCTCACCGGGTAGCACGCCAGCGCCATCCCGGTTGCTGCAATGCTGGCCGGCCAACCGGGGGCTGTCTTGTCGATGACCAAGCCGTTGTCGGGATTCGTTTCATGCTGGAAATAGCCGTAGGTCTGGCGCTGCAGCTCATGCAGTTCGGCATCGACGCTGCGTCTATTTCGGTCTGAGGTAGCTGAAACCAGAGCGGTCATGCATGGTCCCTAATGTTGTGCAGGGTGTGGTCACTGGCACTGGCACTGGCACCGGCACCGGCACCGGCACCGGCACCGGTGCGGCAGCTGTGGCGGAGAGCCTGTCTGACCATTTCAGGCCGTCCCACGTTCAGCCTTGCGGCCCAGCGATGAGCAAGGGCTTGGACTGTTCACTGCAGGGGTACAAGGTACGCGTGCCTTTCAAGGCCGTCTGTGCGTTGCAAGACGCAGCTTCGCCCTGTTCCCGGAATCGCGCTTCATTGCTTCACCCGCTGGGTTCGGAAGCGCACGGACAAGGGTTGCCGAAAAAGCGCACGCTCAGATTCCGGCACGCTTCCAGCATTGCGCACATTCAAGTGGCGCAGAGCGCCCGTGCGCCGCGACGGAGCAAAGCTTTGCAAATTGGCTTGGTTGGATTGGGTCGGATGGGCGACGGCATGGTCAGGCGCCTGCTGCGCGCCGGTCACGCTTGCGTGGCGTTTGACAAGCAGCCGTCAGCGCTGGGCCGTTCGGTCAAGGAAGGCGCGATGGGTGTGGCGTCACTGCAGGAATTGGTGGCACGGCTGAGCCGGCCACGTGTGATTTGGCTCATGGTGCCGGCTGCCGGGGTTGATCTGTTGTTGAGCGAGCTTGCACCGCTGCTTGAAGCAGGCGACATCGTCGTGGATGGCGGCAACTCGAACTACCGCGACGACATTCGGCGCGCAGCTGAGCTGCATGCGGCTGACGTTCAGCACCTGGACGTCGGCACGAGCGGTGGCATCGCCGGGCTCGATCGCGGCTACTGCCTGATGATCGGCGGTGAAGCGGTGCCCTTCGAGCATCTGCGGCCGATCTTCTCGGCGCTGGCACCCGGCGTTGCAGCGGCCACGGCCACACCCGGTCGAGGGGTCGGTTCCAGCAGCGCTTCAGAAGGCTATCTGCACTGCGGTCCGCATGGCGCCGGCCACTTCGTGAAGATGGTTCACAACGGCATCGAATACGGCTTGATGGCCGCGTATGCCGAGGGTCTGAACATACTGCGCAATGCCAACGTCGGCAAGGCCGACCTCGCGAGCGACGCCGAAACCACACCGCTGCGCAACCCTGAGTTCTATCAGTTCGAGATGAACCTGCCCGAGATTGCCGAAGTCTGGCGCCGCGGCAGCGTGATCGGTTCGTGGCTGCTCGATCTGACGGCGCAGGCGCTCCTGAAAGACCCAGAACTGGGGTGCTACGCCGGTCGCGTATCCGATTCCGGCGAGGGGCGCTGGACCCTTCAGGCGGCCATCGAGGAGGGCGTTCCCGTGCCGGTGCTCAGTGCGGCATTGTTCGAGCGCTTTTCGTCGCGCGGTGGCGGCGACTTTGCCAATCGGATTTTGTCGGCGATGCGGGAAGAGTTTGGTGGCCACGCTGAGAAGGGCGCAGCATGACCGCCCGGCACGACACCGTGTTCCTGCTCGACGTGGACAACACGCTGCTCGACAACGACCGCGTCGTCGCTGACCTGCACGCGCACTTGAAGCATGAATTCGGCGTCGTCCCCGCAGGCCGCTACTGGGCCCACTTCGAAGCCTTGCGCAGCGAACTTGGCTACGCCGATTACCTGGGCGCATTGCAGCGCTGGCGGCTTGATGCCGAGCCTCTGCCGGGCGACGAGATGCCTCTGCTGAAGATGTCGGAGTTTCTGATCGACTACCCCTTCGCCGATCGCCTGTACCCGCAGGCTCTGGATGTTGTCCGGCGCCTGAACGCAAGCGGGCCGACGGTGATCCTGACCGATGGCGACGTGGTGTTCCAGCCGCGCAAGATTCAGCGTTCCGGTCTGTGGGATGCGGTGGCCGGCCGGGTGCTGATCTACATCCACAAAGAGCAGATGCTGGGGGCGGTGCAGCGGCATTTTCCGGCCCGCCACTACGTCATGGTCGACGACAAGATGCGCATCCTGGCGGCCATGAAGGGCGTCATGCAAGGCCGTCTGACCACCGTCTTCCCGCGCCAGGGCCACTACGCGTTGGAGTACGCGTTGGATGCGGCCGCCTTGGCGGCTTACCCGCCCGCCGACATCGCCATCGAGCGCATTGGCGAATTGCTCGACATCGATCTTCGCGACCTTCGCGACAACCGCGCACCTCAGGAAACACCATGATTGCCAACACCCGAAAGCTGCACGACCTGGGCCAACGCCTGTGGCTCGACAACATCACACGTGATTTGCTGGACAGCGGCACCCTCGCGCACTACATCGCCGATCTGTCGGTGACCGGGTTGACCTCCAACCCGACGATTTTCGAGAAAGCCATCGGCAGTGGCGCAAGCTATGACGATGCGATCCAGAAGCTCGCCGCGCGCGGTTTGTCGGAGGAGGGTATCTTCTTTGAGCTGGCGCTGGCCGACCTGACGCGCGCCGCCGACCTGTTCAGGCCCGTCTTCGACGCCAGCGACGGCGTCGATGGGTGGGTTTCACTCGAAGTCTCGCCGCTGCTGGCGGGTGACACGGCCGGGACCATCAGCGCCGCAGTGCAACTGCACGCGCGGGCCGCGCGGCCCAGCCTGTTCATCAAGATTCCCGGCACACCGCAAGGCCTGCCGGCCATCGAACAGTCGATCTTCGACGGCGTGCCGATCAATGTGACGCTGCTGTTTTCGCGCGAGCACTACCTGGCGGCGGCCGAGGCTTACCTGCGCGGCATCGAGCGCCGCGTTGAGGCCGGTCTGTCGCCCAGGGTTCAGTCGGTGGCATCGCTCTTCGTCAGCCGCTGGGACGCTGCGGTGAAGCAGGAGATTTCGCCGCCGTTCCACAACCGCTTGGGCATCGCGGTGGCCATGCGCTGCTACAAGGCGCATTGCGAGCTGCTGGCTTCCGCACGCTGGCGCAAGCTGGCGGCAGCAGGGGCAAGGCCACAGCGCCTGCTGTGGGCCAGTACCGCGACCAAAGACCCAGCCGCGCGCGACACGCTCTATGTGGAGGCTTTGGTAGCACCCGAGACGATCAACACCATCCCCGAGAAGACCTTGCTGGCCTTTTCGGACCATGGCCATCCCGGTGCCGCGCTGCCGGCCGATGGCGGCCTGGCCGAAGCGGTATTGGAAGAATTCAGGCGCGAAGGTGTCGATGACGAAGCACTGGCCGCACAGTTGCAGCGCGAGGGTGTGCAGGCCTTTGCAAAGTCATGGAGTGGCTTGTTGGCGCAAATCAGGGAAAAGAGTGTGGTGGCGGGAGCGGCCACTGCCACGGAGCAACCGCAATGAATCTCGGATACGACAAGCCGCTGTATCTGCTGCCGTTCGATCATCGGCACTCCTATGTGAAAAGCCTGTTCAATTTCGCGCCACCGCTGTCGGCCCAGCAGGCTGTGCGCGTCTGCGACAGCAAACAGCTGATTTATGAGGGCTTCGTGGCCGCCATCGAAAAAGGTGTGCCTCTTCCAGCGGGCGGCATTCTTGTAGATGAGGAATTCGGTGCTGACATCCTGCGCGACGCGCGCAGGCGAGGCTTCGTCACCGCTCTGCCCACCGAACAAAGTGGCTCGGAGGAGTTCGAGTTCGAGTACGGCGCCGACTTCATGCACCACATCGAGAGCTTCGACCCGACATTCGCCAAAGCGCTGGTGCGCTACAACGTTGAGGGTGACGCAGCCCTGAATCAGCGCCAGTCCGGCCGCCTGAAGCAGCTTTCCGAGCACTGCCGGCGCGCCCGGCGGCGCTTTATGTTCGAGTTGCTGGTACCAGCCACCAAGGCGCAACTGCAGCGCCTGGGTGGCGACAAGGACGCCTACGACCGCGACCTGCGCCCCATGCTGATGCAAGAGGCGATTCGCCAACTGCAAGATGCCGGCGTCGAGCCCGACGTGTGGAAGGTCGAGGGCCTGGCGCAACGTGGCGACTGCGAGCGCGTCGTCGCTGCAGCGCGCTGCGACGGGCGCGGCACAGTGGGGTGCATCGTGCTCGGCCGCGGTGCCGATGCAACGCAGGTGCGACACTGGTTGGCCACTGCGGCGGCTGTCCCCGGTTTCATCGGCTTTGCGGTCGGCCGCACGACCTTCTGGGATGCAGTCCTCGGCTGGCAAGCACAGAAAAAATCACGCTCCGAGGCGGTGCAACAAGTCGCCACGCGGTTGCTTGAGTGGGTCGGTACCTTTGAGACGGCGCGCCTCGCCAGTGCCGATGCCCCGACCAGAGCCGGCCATGAATGACCGGTTGAACCAGCCAGCCGATGCCCCCTCCTGCGAGGCCGGGCGACTCGACCAACTGTGCATCGACACGCTGCGCACGCTGTCCATCGATGCCGTGCAGCAGGCGAACTCGGGCCACCCCGGCACGCCGATGGGTGCCGCGCCGATCGCCTATTGCTTGTGGCAGCGCTTCCTGTGCTATGACCCGAACGATCCCGAATGGGCTGACAGGGATCGCTTTGTGCTCTCGGCCGGCCACGCATCGGCGCTGCTTTACAGCCTGCTGTACTTGTGCGGCGTGTTGGGCACCGGCGCAAGCTACCCCCAGCCGGGCTCGCTGGCGGTGGCGCTGCAAGACTTGAAGACCTTCCGCCAGGCGGGCAGCCGCTGCACCGGTCACCCGGAATACGGCTGGACCTCGGGTGTGGAGACCACCACCGGCCCGCTCGGGCAGGGCGTTGCCACCAGCGTGGGCATGGCGATGGCACAGGCCTGGCTGGCAGCTACTTACAACCGCCCTGGCCACGACATATTCACCCACCGCGTGTTCGCGTTGTGCAGCGACGGCGACATGATGGAGGGCGTGAGCGCCGAAGCGGCGTCGCTGGCCGGCCATCTGAAGCTGTCGCGGCTGTGCTGGGTCTATGACGCCAACCGCATCAGCATCGAAGGCTCGACGACCATCACCTTCACTGAAGATGTCGGGGCGCGCTTCGAGGCCTATGGCTGGCGCGTCGTTCGTGTGGCCGACGCCAACGACCTGGACGCACTCACGCGCGGCATGCAGGTCTTCATGGAGGCGCTGGACCGGCCGACGCTGGTGATTGTGCAAAGCCACATCGGCTACGGGTCGCCGAACAAGCAGGACAGCAAGCAAGCACATGGCGAGGCGCTGGGCGCCGATGAAGTGCGGCTGACGAAGCAGTTCTATGGCTTCGACCCCGATGCGACCTTCGCTGTGCCCGCTGGTGTGCAGGCGCATTTCAGCGCCGGGTTCGGCCAGCGCGGAGCCAGCGCGCACCAAGCATGGAACGCACGCTTCACAGCCTACCGGGCGCTGTACCCCGAACTCGCGGCGCAGATTGATGCCCAGCAGCAACGCCAATTGCCGCCGGGTTGGGACCGTGCGCTTCCAAGCTTTGCAGCCGATGCCAAGGGCCTGGCCACGCGGGAGGCATCGGGCCAGGTGTTGAGCGCGATCGCGCAGCAGATGCCCTGGCTGCTGGGCGGGGCGGCAGACCTGGCGCCTTCGACCAAGACGGCGTTGACCATCGCTGGCGAATTCGAGCCGCCCACTGGTAGCGACGAAGTCGGCGCGATCGACGATTACGCCGGCCGCAACCTCCATTTCGGCGTTCGCGAACATGCCATGTGCGCCATCGCCAACGGCTTGGCGCTGTCGAAGTTGCGTCCTTTCGCAGCGAGTTTCTTCATCTTCACCGACTACTGCCGCGGCGCGATCCGCCTCAGCGCGATGATGGGTTTGCCGGTCATCTACATCTGGACCCACGATTCGATCAGCATGGGCGAAGACGGGCCGACGCACCAGCCGGTGGAGCAGTTGGCGTCGTTCCGCGCGATGCCCGGCATGGTGGTGCTGCGCCCGGCTGACGCCAACGAGGTGGTTGAGGCCTGGCGCGTGGTGATGCAGCTGACCGACAGGCCGGCCAGCCTGGTGCTGTCGCGCCAGGCGCTGCCTACGCTGGACCGCAGCCGGTACGCCAGCGCCAGCGGTGTGGCGCGGGGGGCCTACGTGCTGGCCGATGCGCAGGGCGGCAAGCCCGATGTGCTGCTGCTGGCCACCGGAAGCGAAGTGGCGCTGTGCATCTCCGCCTACGAGCAACTGAAGGGCGAAGGCATTCTTGCCCGCGTAATCAGCATGCCGTCGTGGGACCTGTTTGAAGGCCAGAGTGCCGAATACCGCGACAGCGTGCTGCCGCCTGACGTGGAGGCGCGCGTTTCGGTCGAGGCCGCGTCGCCGCTCGGTTGGGAGCGTTATGTCGGCCGGGGCGGGACGATCATCGGCATGCGCTCGTTCGGCATCTCGGCGCCAGGCCAGGTTGCGCAAGTCCATTTCGGCTTCGATGTCGCCCACGTCGTGGTTGCTGCCAGGGAACAGATCGCGCGGCACGCGCAGAAGGCGTAGGCGCAAGATGGCAGGCAGCGGCATCAGCCCATTGGCCGGCCACCCGGCGCCGCCATCGTCGCTCGTCGACGTGTCCGCGCTCGTTGCCGCCTACTTCGCGAACGTGCCCGACCCCACGGTCTTGGCGCAGCGCGTTGCATTCGGCACCTCGGGCCACCGCGGCTCGGCCATCGACGTGTCGTTCAACGAATGGCATGTGCTGGCGATCACGCAGGCGATTTGCCACTACCGCAGAGCCCACAACATCGACGGGCCGTTGTTCCTGGGCATCGACACGCACGCGCTCTCGCAGCCCGCGTGCGCCAGTGCGCTCGAAGTACTGGCCGCCAACGGCGTCGATGTGATGCTGGCGACAAACGACGAGTACACGCCGACGCCGGCAGTCTCGCACGCGATCCTGGGCTACAACCGGGGGCGCCTGCATTCGGAAGACGCAGGCGTCGCCGACGGCATCGTCATGACACCCTCACACAACCCGCCGCGCGACGGCGGCTTCAAGTACAACCCGCCGCACGGAGGTCCGGCCGGCCGGGAGATCACGAACTGGGTCGAGGCCGAGTCCAATCGGCTTCTCCAAGCGCGCCTTGAAGGCGTGAAGCGCATCCCGCACGCCCAGGCGCTGCGGGCCGCAACGACGCACCGCCACGATTTTCTGAACGCCTACGTGGCCGATCTCGGCAACGTGATCGACATGGACGTGATCCGCGAGGCGAAGGTACGCATGGGCGTGGATCCCCTGGGGGGCGCTGGAGTGCACTACTGGGCGGCCATTGCGGAGCGCTACCGCCTGGACCTCACCGTCATCAGCGAGATCGTCGACCCGACCTTCGCTTTCATGCCGCTGGACTGGGACGGACAGATCCGCATGGACCCCTCGTCGCCGCACGCCATGCAGCGGTTGGTGGACTTGAAGGACCGCTTCGACATCGCTTTCGCCTGTGACACCGACCACGACCGCCACGGCATCGTCGTTCCAGGGGCTGGCTTGCTGTCGCCCGATCACTACCTGGCGGTGGCCATCGACTACCTGTTCCAACACCGGCCGAGCTGGGGCAAACAGGCTTCAGTTGGCAAGACCGTCGTCAGCAGCCGGCTGATCGATCGGCTCGCGGCCAGGCTGGGTCGCCAACTGGTTGAGATGCCGGTCGGTTTCAAGTGGTTTGCCAGTGGCTTGGAGAGCGGCGCGCTCGGCTTTGCGGGCGAAGAGAGTGCAGGCGCCACGTTCCTGCGCCGCGATGGGTCGGCCTGGACGATCGACAAGGACGGCATCGCCGCTGCGCTGCTGTCTGGCGAAATCACTGCGCGCACCGGCTTCGACCCTGGCGAACGCTATGCGGCTTTGGCGCAAGAGTTCGGCAGCCCGGTGGCAAGCCGGGTGCAGGCCTCTGCGACGGTGCGGCAGAAGGCGCAACTCGCGGCGCTCACCCGAGAGCACCTCACAGCGACCGAACTGGCCGGGGAGCGCATCGAAAGCATCCTCAGCCATGCACCCGGCAACGGTGAGCCTGTCGGTGGCATCAAGGTCAATACCGCCAGCGGCTGGTTCGCTGCGCGGCCCTCCGGCACCGAAAACATCTACAAGATCTACGCCGAGAGCTTTGTGGGCGCAGAACACCTGCAGCGCATCTTGAAAGAAGCGCAGGCCATCGTCGACACGGCGATTTCGTCTGCGCCTCCACCGCACAACTCAATGACCCCGAAAGGCCTCCATGTCTGATTCCTTGACGCCTGACATTCTGCAGAAGATCGATGCCTACTGGCGTGCGGCGAACTACTTGTCGGTCGGGCAGATCTACCTGCGAGACAACCCGTTGCTGGAGCGCCCGCTCACGCTCGCAGACATCAAGCCGCGCCTGTTGGGTCATTGGGGCACGACGCCAGGTTTGAACCTTCTGTATGTCCATCTGAACCGGCTGATCAAAGAGCATGACGTGAACATGATCTACGTCATGGGTCCTGGCCACGGCGGGCCGGGCATCGTGGCGAACAGCTATCTGGAGGGGTCGTACACCGAACACTACCCGGCCATCGAACGCAACCGCAACGGCCTGCAGCGGCTGTTTCGGCAATTCTCGTGGCCGCAGGGCGTGCCCAGCCATGTATCGCCCGAACTTCCGGGCTCGATCCATGAGGGCGGTGAGTTGGGGTACTCGCTGGCGCACGCCTACGGCGCGGCATTCGACAACCCCGATCTCATCGTTGCCTGCGTCGTTGGCGACGGTGAGGCAGAGACCGGCGCACTGGCGGCGAGTTGGCACTCCAACAAGTTCCTGAACCCCGCGCGCGACGGTGCGGTGCTGCCGATCCTGCACCTCAATGGCTACAAGATCGCCAACCCCACGGTGTTGGCACGCATCAGCCGGGAAGAGCTGACCGATCTGATGCGTGGCTATGGTCACGAGCCGCATTTCGTCGAAGGCGACGACCCCGTGTTGGTGCACCAGGCTTTGGCCGCCACGCTGGATGCGGTGCTGGTGCAGATACGCGCCTTCCAACAGCAGGCTCGAGCGCTGGGCCCCGAGCAGCCTGTGAATCGCCCACGCTGGCCAATGATCGTCTTGTGCACGCCTAAAGGCTGGACCGGGCCGAGTCACGTTGACGGCAAACAGGTGGAAGGCAGCTGGCGCTCGCACCAGGTGCCCATTGCCGAGTTCAAGACCGCTGGGCACGTGCAGCAACTTGAAAGCTGGCTCAAGAGCTACCGACCCGAGGAGCTGTTCGACCTGGATGGTCAGTTCCGTGAGGGGTTGGCTGCGCTGGCACCAACAGGTCAACGCCGGATGGGCTGCAATCCGCACGCCAACGGGGGCGCGCTCCTGAAGCCGCTGAACATGCCTTCCTTCCGTGACTACGCCGTTGCGGTGACCGAGCCAGGGGTGGTGGAGGGCGAGGCCACACGCGTCCTTGGCACTTTCCTGCGCGACGTGATGAGACTCAACTTGAAAGCTGCCAACTTCAGACTCTTCGGCCCGGATGAAACTGCGTCGAATCGGCTGGATGCCGTGTTCGAAGTTACCGGCAAGGTGTGGCTGGACGATGTGCAGGAAGAGCGAGATAACCACCTCAGCGCCGATGGCCGGGTGATGGAAGTGTTGAGCGAGCACCTGTGCGAAGGCTGGCTCGAAGGCTACCTGCTGACGGGACGCCACGGCCTGTTCTCGTGCTACGAGGCGTTTATCCACATCATCGACTCGATGTTCAACCAGCACGCCAAATGGCTCAAGGTGTGCAACGGCATTCCCTGGCGAAAGCCGATCGCGTCGTTGAACTACCTGCTCACCTCACATGTCTGGCGGCAGGACCACAACGGCTTTTCGCACCAGGACCCCGGCTTCATCGACCACGTTGCGAGCAAGAAGGCCGACGTGGTGCGGATCTACCTGCCGCCCGACGCCAACACGCTGCTGTCGGTGGCCGACCATTGCCTGCGCAGCCGCAACTACGTGAACCTGATCATTGCCGGCAAGCAGCCGGCGCCGCAGTGGCTGGACATGGACGCGGCCGTGCGCCACTGCGCCGCGGGCGCAGGCGTGTGGGAGTGGGCCAGCAACGATGCCCGGGACCCCGACGTCGTGATGGTCTGCGCCGGTGACGTGCCGACGCTGGAAGCGCTGGCCGCCGTGACGCTGCTGCGCAGCTACGTGCCCGACATCTGCATCCGCTTCGTCAACGTCGTCGATTTGATGGTGTTGCAACCGCCCTCGGAACATCCGCACGGGCTGGCCGACCATGAGTTCGATGCTTTGTTCAGCATTGACAAGCCGGTGATCTTCGCCTTCCACGGTTACCCCGCAATCATTCACAAGCTGACCTACCGGCGGCGCAACCACGCCAACATCCATGTGCGCGGCTACAAGGAAGAGGGCACCACGACGACGCCGTTCGACATGGTGGTGCTGAACAACCTGGACCGCTATCAACTGGCGCTGGACGCGATCCGGCGTATCCCCAGACTTGCGGGCCAGGTCGAGGCCGAAGTTGCGCGCTTTGAGGCCACCCTGCAGCGCCACAAGCGCCATATCGCCGAACACGGCGACGATATGCCCGAGATTCTGGACTGGCGTTGGTCGCCGGCGAAGACCGATTCGTGAGCACGCTGAACATCCTGGCGCTGAACAGCGGCTCGTCATCGCTGAAGTTCGGTTTGTACCGCGTCGATTCGGCAGGTGCCGAGGAACTGCTCAGCGAGACTGTCTCCACAGCCGGCACGGCCGACCATAGGGACGCGCTGACCCGTGTCGCCAGCGTTCTCGCAACAGCTGGGATGCCGCCACCCGACGCCATCGGACACCGCATCGTTCACGGCGGGCCGGCGCTGCGCCAACATTGCCGTATCGACGACGCGGTGATGCGGCAACTGCAAGCTGCGGCGGCCTTCGCGCCGCTGCACACACCCGCCGAGCTGGCGCTCATTCGGGCCACGCAGGCCCACTTTCCCGGCATTGCGCAGGTGGCGTGTTTCGACACCCAGTTTCATGCCAGCTTGCCCGAAGTGGCCCGCGTGCTGCCGATTGCCCGGGAGCTGTTGTCGGAGGGCCTGCATCGCTACGGGTTTCACGGCCTCTCTCTGGAATCGATCGTGCGGCAGCTCGGCGACGTCGTGCCGAAGCGTCTGGTGATCGCCCACCTCGGCAACGGCGCCAGCATCACCGCGTTGAAGGACGGTCAGTCGATCGACACGAGCATGGGCTTGACGCCCAGCGGTGGGGTCATCATGGGCACACGCAGCGGCGATCTCGACCCTGGTGTGCTCGTCTACCTGATGCGCGAGAAGAAGCTCGATGCCGCCAAGCTCGCAGCATTGATCGATCAAAACTCCGGCCTGCTGGGCATATCGGGAGTCAGCGGCGACATGCGGCGCCTGCATGAAGCTGCTGCGTCGAACCGTGATGCGCGCCTGGCCATAGAGATGTTCTGCTATTCCGTGCGAAAGCAGGTGGCCGCGATGAGCGCCGCACTCTGTGGCCTGGACATGCTCGTCTTCACCGGCGGCATCGGTGAGAACGACGCGCTGGTGCGCAGCGAGATCTGTGAGGGGCTCGGATGGATCGGTGTCAGCCGCGACGAATCGTGTAACCGCGCTGCAGCCAATCCCGGCAGCGACCGCACGTCGCGCTTCCAGGTGCTGGTACTGGCCTCGCAAGAGGACGAGCAGATCGCCCGCCACACTTGGGCGTTGCTCGCATGACGCAGGTAGCAGCCGGCCAGCCCAGCGAACCTGGCGACAACGGTGAAAGCGGCGACATAGGGGATATCGGCAGCATCGCCGACGCGTCAATCATCGACGCTGATGCCGTGGCGGTGGCGCTTGGGGTGAATGTCGAGACCGGCCTGAGCGCGCAGGAAGCTGCGAGCCGGCTTGCCCATGGCAGCCCCAATGAGCTGCGTGCGGCACCGCCGGTCCCGGCCTGGCGGCGTGCGCTGGCGCAGTTCCAGGACCCGCTGATCTACCTGTTGCTGGCGGCGGTGGCCGTGGCTCTGGTCGCCTGGTGGGTCGAAGGCGCAGGTAATGAAGGAAGGGGCTGGCCGGTGGACGCGATCGTCATTGCTGCCGTCATTCTGTTGAACGCGGTGATCGGCCACGTGCAGGAGGCGAAGGCGCAGAACGCGGTGGCAGCCCTGGCGAAGATGACGGCTGCCACTGCAACCGTGCTGCGCGACGGCAAGCCGCAACGTGTGCCCAGCGCCGAGCTGGTGCGCGGCGACGTGCTGGTGCTGGCTGAAGGCGATGCCATCGGCGCCGACGCGCGCCTGCTTCAAGCCACGGCGCTGCGTGTCCAAGAGGCCGCGTTGACTGGCGAGAGCGAGGCCGTTCTCAAGGCCACCGCCACGCTGCCCAAGCCGGTGGCGCTCGGTGACAAGCTCGACATGGTTTTCAAGGGTACGGCGGTGGCGCAGGGCACTGGCCGTGCTGTGGTGACGGCCACCGGCATGGCCACCCAGATGGGCCACGTTGCGGCGCTTCTGGAGGCCACCGCCGAGGAACCGACTCCGCTGGAAAAGGAGGTGGCACAAATCGGCCGCACGCTGGGCCTGGCGGTTGTGGCCATCGCCATCGTGGTGGTGGGCACCATCCTGCTTATCTCCGACATCCGCAGCACAGCCGATGTGGTGCACGTGTTGCTGCTGGGGGTTTCGCTGGCCGTGGCCGCGGTGCCCGAGGGGCTGCCCGCCATTCTGGCGGTGGTGCTCGCGTTGGGTGTGCAGCGCATGGCCAAGCACCAGGCCATCGTCAAGAACCTGTCGTCGGTGGAGACGCTTGGCTCCGCCTCAGTGATCTGCTCCGACAAGACCGGCACCTTGACGAAATCAGAGATGACCATCGAACGCGTGATGACCGCTTCCGGCGACACACGCATCAGCGGGGTGGGGTATGCGCCTGACGGACAGGTTCACCAGGCCGAGCCGGGCGGTGGCGAGCGGGTTGAGTTGCTCGAGGGGCCGCTGCGCAGCGAGGCCATTGTCGTGCTCAGCGGTGGCAGCCTGGCCGGTAACGCCGACTTGCGCAAAACCGAAGGCGGCGCGTGGGAGATTCACGGCGACCCCACCGAAGCCGCCTTCCTGGTCGCCGAACGCAAGCTGGGCCAGGGCACGGTCACCGAGCGGCGCGAGCGGCGCTTCGAGCGTGTCGGCGAAGTTCCGTTCACGTCAGAGCGCAAGCTGATGACGACGATCGAACGTGACCTCGAAAACGGCGGTGCACTCGTGGCCATCACCAAAGGGGCGCCCGACGTGCTGCTGAGCCATTGCACGCAGGCGCGCCTGGGGTTGGAAGTCGCCCCACTGGACGACGCCTTGCGGGCGCGGCTGCTGGCCGATGTCGACACCCTGACCGACGCCGCGCTCCGCACGCTGGCTGTGGCGTACCGGCCGTTGGCGCCGGGCGAAGAAGCCACGGCTGGCGAAGCGCTGGAGCATGACCTGATCTTCGTCGGCACCGTCGGCATGATCGACCCGCCGCGCGAAGAGGCAGCGGTGGCGATTGCCGAAGCGCGCCGCGCTGGTATTCGCGTCGTCATGATCACCGGCGACCACCCGAAAACGGCCGCGCGCATTGCGGCAGACCTCGGCATCGTCGAGGCGGGCGCGCCTGCGCTCACAGGCGCCGAGATCGATGCGCTGGACGAAGCAGCCTTCGCCGACGCCGTGCGCAAGACATCCGTCTACGCCCGCGTGGCACCGGCCCACAAGCTGCGCATCGTCGACGCCCTGCAGGCCGACGGCAACATCGTGGCCATGACCGGTGACGGCGTGAATGACGCGCCGGCCTTGAAAGCCGCCGACATCGGCATCGCGATGGGCGTCACCGGCACTGAAGTGACCAAGGAAGCGGCCAAGATGATTCTGGCCGACGACAACTTCGCCACCATCGTGCATGCCGTGCGCGAAGGGCGCGCCATCTTGGACAATATCCGCAAGTTCCTGCGCTACCTGCTGTCGTCCAACATGGGCGAGGTGCTGACGGTGTTTCTGGGCGTGGTGGGGGCTGGCGTGATCGGCTTGAAGTCCACCGGCGCCGTTGATGCGGCGGGTGCGGGCGGCACCGTGGTGCTGCCGCTGCTAGCTACCCAGTTACTGTGGATCAACCTCGTCACGGATTCGGCGCCCGCGCTGGCGATGGGCGTGGACCCGGCCACCGACGACCTGATGGCACGCAAGCCGCGGCATGTAAACACGCGCCTGATCGATGCGCGCATGTGGTCCAGCGTGATTCAGACCGGCGTGGTGATTGCCTTGGTGAGCTTGCTGACGATGGACTTCTATTTGCCGGGCGGGTTGATCGAGGGTACGGGCGACCTGACCACGGCCCGCACGGCAGGATTCACGACACTGGTGTTCACCAGCCTGTTCACCTGCTTCACCGCGCGCTCGGACACCACCAGCGCCTTCAGCCATCTGTTTGTCAACCCGTGGCTGTGGGGTGCCGTCGCTCTGTCGCTGAGCATGCAGTTGGCCGTCGTCCACGTCCCGCTTCTGAACATCGCCTTCGGCACGGCGCCGCTGGCGCCGGGACAGTGGCTGGTGTGCGCTGCGATGGCCAGCGGAGTGCTGATCTACAGCGAAGGGCAGAAGCTGCTCAGGCGCCGCTGGAGTTGATGAAGGATGCTCTTCAATATCGCGGCGGACATCGCCAAGCTGAGCCTTTTCATCGCTTGCGCTTATGCGTTGCTGGGTGCCTATGCACGGCGGCAAAGGCCGCAATGGACCGAGCCTATGACGAAGCGCCAGTTGTCCGTCTTGGGACTGCTGACCGTGGCCGTGGGTGGAGTCAAGCTCATCGAGGATGTGGTCGCGAAAGAGTCTGGGCCCGTTGACGAGGCCATCCTGTGGTTTGTTCGAGAGCATGTGCCCGCCGCGCTGAGCAACTTCTTCGCCGCGTTCACGTTCAGCGGGTCAGCGCGGTTTCTGGTGCCCGTTGCAGTCGTGGCTGCCGTGGCACTGCTCGTCGCCCGGCGCCGTTCCGAGGCTTTGCTTGTGGGTGCATCGCCGATCGCGGCAACGCTCGTCGTCTGGGGCATGAAAGCCATTGTCGGCCGGGCTCGCCCGGCATTGTGGGATGCCCAGTGGTAATGGGGTTCCAGCTTTCCCAGTGGGCACACCCTCACGACCGCGGCGTTCTCCACCGCTGTCGCTTTGTGCGTGGCGCGTATCTGGCCCCAGGCCGGGACCCTGGCGATGGTGCTTGCTGTGCTGTGGACAGGCCTGGTCGCCGTTTCCCGTCTCGTCCTCGGTGTTCACTGGCCCTCGGATGTGCTCGCTGCCATCTGCCTGGGTGTGTTCATCCCCCTGCTGTTCAGCGTCACGAACGAGCTGCGTTGGCAATCATCCACTGCGCGATAGGCCTGGCGCCGTGACGATCAGCCGCAGCGGCCGCGGTTGACCGATCGGCTAGAGCGCTGGTTCATCGGGCCGGTGGGCTCCAAACCATCAGCCTTTATTGGGTGGCGGGCGGCATGCGGTCCGAGCGTTGCCAATCCGTGCGCTTCAATTCGGAGTCGGGGGTGCGGGCCAGGGAATTCGTGGTCATGCTTACACCGCGCCTGCACCACTCGCCACACTGTCCACATGCACCTGGAGCCACCATTCCAGCAGCGCCAAGTGCCACAGTTTGCTGCCCTGAATGCGCGTGAAGTGCGCCTCTGGGTTGGCCAACAGCTTGTCGACGTAAGCGCGCTGGTACAGACCACGCCTTTTGCAGGCATCGGATTGCAGGATGCCGCGCATCAGTTCGAGGAACGGGCCGCGCACGTGCTTCAGGGCGGGCACCGGGAAGTAGCCTTTGGGCCGGTCGATCACTGCGTCCGGGATCACACCGCGCGAGATCGCTTTGAGCGGGTACTTGCCACCTTCCTTGAGCTTGAGTTCCGGCGGCATCCGCGCTGCGAGCTCCACCAGTTCGTGGTCCAGGAAGGGCACTCGAACCTCCAGGCCCCAGGCCATCGGCATGTTGTCCACACGCTTGACGGGATCGTCGACGATCAAGGTGGTGGCGTCAAAGCGCCAGACCTCGTCGAGGAACGTGTCGGCCTGCGGCTTGGCCAGTTCTTGAGCAACCATCTCTGTCGTCACATCAGGAACATGCCACTCTGGTGCAATCATCTCCAGGTACTCGGCATGGTCACGGTCGAAATAGTGCCGACTGAAGCGCTCGACCGCCGGGCCAGTTTCAGCATCCATCAGCGGGTACCAGAAGTAGCCGCCAAAAACCTCGTCGGCACCTTGGCCTGCCAGGACCACCTTCACCTCCTTCGACACCCGTTCGCTGAGGAGGTAGAACGCGATCACGTCGTGGCTCATCATGGGTTCGGTCATCGCTGCCACGGCTTCGGGCAGGCGTTCCAGCACTTCGCTGTCGGGAATCAGATGCTTGTGGTGACGGGTCTTGTACTGCTCCGAGATTAGGTCCGAAAACTCGAATTCGTCTGCCTTCTCCGCGCCCACACTGACGCCGGGGATGCCCTCGAAGCCGATCGAGAACGTCAGCAAATCGTCCACATGATCAGCCAACAAGCCGACCAGCAGGCTCGAATCCAGACCGCCCGACAGCAGAACGCCCACCGGCACGTCGGCCGCTAGGCGATGGCGCTCAAGCGCGCGCTTCAGTACCTTGGCCGTTGCGTCCAGCCACTCGGCTTCGGTCGGTGGCTGCGCCGGCCGGGTGACATCCAGAGTCCAGTACACCCGCTGCGTGACCCGCCCGTCCAGGCTCACCGCCATCGTCGTTGCTGGCGGCAGCTTGCGCACTCCGCGCAGCACCGTGCGTGGTGCCGGCACCACGGTGTGCAGCGTGAAGTGATGGTGCAAGGCCACCGGATCCAGTTGCGTGTCCACGCCGCCGCCGGCCAGTAGCGCCGGCAGGCTCGACGCGAAGCGCAGCCGCCCGGCGTCCTGCGTCAGGTACAGCGGCTTGATGCCGAAACGATCGCGCGCCAGGAACAGGCTGGCGCGGTGCTTGTCGTCTGCTTCCTGCATGTCCCAGATGGCAAAGGCGAACATGCCGTAGAAGCGCTGCACGCACTGCTCGCCCCAGGCGTGATACGCCTTCAGGATCACTTCGCTGTCGCCTTCCGAGAAGAACGTGTAACCCATCTCGACCAGCTCAGCCCGCAATTCCCTGTAGTTGTAGATCGTGCCGTTGAATACCAGGGCCAGGTGCAGCGTGGTGTCCACCATCGGCTGATCGGCGCTCGGCGACAAGTCGATGATGGCTAGGCGCCGGTGACCGAAGGCCAGAGGCCCGTCGACGAACGTGCCGCTGTGGTCCGGCCCGCGGCGCGCGAGGTGCTCGGACATGCGTTCAACCGCCCGCATATCGGGCGATGCGCCGTCGAATCTCAGTTCACCGCAGATGCCGCACATGGTGAAGGGGGTGATCCGGTTGCGCCAAACAGCAACTCCACCATTTGAGTCCGTTCAGCAACGCTCGGACAAGCGGGGTCTTCAGGAGACGCCGCAGAGGTTTGCGCGGCGGTGGGTGCGGGCGCAGGATCGACACGCTCCATTGCGTCGAAGCGCATCATGCTGTAGGTCTCGTTGACCAGGGAGTTGTGCGATCCATCCTTGAAGCGCACATCCGATTCGACCGCCCGCATCACTTGCGCCATGCGATGGCATTGCGGTGTCGCGACGCACACCGGCAGTGCTGCAAGGAGAAACGGCCAGCGTTGTCGAACCCTCTGTGAAAGCCCTGGCTGGTCTCGCTCCGAATCTGGCGAACGCGTCAGCTTGCGCTGGTCAAGTCTGAAGCAGAAGCAAGCGCTGTTGAACAGATCGATAGCGCTGCGGGGCGCGTCATGAAGCGTTGGTGGCAGGACAGCGTTCAAGTCAGTGCTTCGTGGAGACCAGAGGGTAGGGGAAGGGCGTATCCACCATTCGGGAGGCCCATTTCATCCCATCAAGTTATCTCTCACTTCCTCGGCCGTCTGTTCGCTGGGCGACGCTTTGGCGATTCCGAAGACACCAGGCCCATGAACGACGGGTCATCCACTTCCGGCACCCGGCCCAGGTCTTCCTGCATCAGGCCGGCGGTTTGCCACAGGTCGTGCGGCAAGGCCACGCCCTTGGCCAGGGCGACCATCTTGCCTTCTCTGTGAATTCTTGAATGTGCCAACGAGAAAGCCTCGTCCGTTGTGGAGCCCTCGTCGCCCATGTCGCGCTCCCCTGTGCCTCAGGTCTTGAGCTCCCAGCGCAGCACCATAGATAGCCACGGCCATCAGCACGGCGATGCTTGCTGGCCAGATGCGGGCCATCCAGATCAGCCTATTCCACAGGGGTGGCAACGGATCTTCGGGATGTGCGGTGTTGATGGCCAGCCAACAAAAAGATGGACGTTCATGCGTGGTACCCGTCTGCGTTGACCTTGCGCCGGAAAAACCAGTACGACCAGGCCTTGTATCGCCTGATGCGTCGGCCGCTCTGAGTCAAGTAAGTGGCTGGCGAGCGCCGATGAGAGCGTCGCTACACTTTTAACAGGATCGAATACGCGAACTGCAGATCCGTTACCCACAGAGACTGTGTCCTAGCCTGTGGATAACCAGGTGGACAACGCCCGCAGGCCACAGCCAGCCTGACTTGCGGGCGGCTGCTTAAAAGTTGGGCGTTTCGGATGCTGTGCCGATGCACGATGAATCCGCACTTGGACGGGCCATTCCCCTTACCGTGAGCACTCAATGACCACAGCTGACATGTGCTGCTGGAGCCTGTGGACTCTGATCAACACCGTCTTGCCGGCGCGACGTAACACCCTGCGCGTTGATGCACGAAATTGATCCATATTCGCCGCAGTGAGGATTTGTGCGTCCCGGCTATCGCCGTCGGGCTCTGCGGGCTGCGCCCCGCGCCCCGTGCCGGGTCGCGGCCATGCGGCTTCGATCCCTGACGCCTCTGGCCGTCGGTGGGCCCCCCGGCCTGCGCGCTGCTCTTGCCTGTTTCGCGCCTGCTTGTGTGGTGGGGCTGGCTTGCTGTTCCCTTCATCCTTGCACACCGTTCTCGCCGTCAAGGTCTGCGCGCACTTTGTGCGCTGGCGGCCGTTCGGCCGTCTTCGAACCTGTGACCGCTGCGCTGCGGCGTGCCGGTTCCGGTCTCGGGCAATCCCGCCCGATCACTGGAGTCCGTCATGCAGCACGATCTGTTTTCTTCCCTCGATTCCTTCCAGGCGCTCTCGGTTGCCGCTTCCGCTTTGCTGGTGCGCGATGTCGCTGGCCAGTACCGTCCGGCCGAGGCAGACGAGGTGCTGCTGGTCGCACAGCAACTGCTGGCGGCGCAGGTGCGAGGCAACGACGTGATGTCCTCGCCCGCCGTGGTCAAGGACTTCCTGCGCGCCCGGCTAGGCAACTTGCCGCACGAGGTGTTTGCGGTGGTGCACCTTGATGCGCAGAACCGGGTGCTCGACTACGTGGAAATGTTCCGGGGCACGGTGAGCCAGACATCGGTCTACCCGCGCGAGGTGGTCCGCGATGCACTCCTGCGCAGCAGCTCAGCGCTGCTGCTGGTGCACAACCATCCCTCGGGGGTGGCCGACCCGTCGCGGGCCGACGAGTATTTGACGCAGACGCTCAAGCAGGCGGCAGCGCTGGTCGACGTGCGGGTGCTGGATCACTTCATCGTGGCGGGCAGCTCGGTTCAGTCGATGGCTGAACTGGGCCTAGTGTGAACCATGGGCCTTCGGGCCCATTTTTCTTTTGAGCTCAAGTGATCGCAGCGGCTCGAACGTCGCGCCAGTCGCTGCGCTTGGTGTCACGCCGTCCGCAGAGCCGCCGCTGCTCAAGCACTGCGGACACCTGCGCAGTGCTGCGGCGCCCGAAGAGGTGGGGGCAGCGCGTGCGCCAGTCGGCCCACCGTCATCCCCCCACGGCGCCCCCGTCCCCCTGTGAGGGGGACTTGTGGGGGGATCTTTCAGCGGTGGGCCAGGCAACAGGCTCACTGCTTCGGCTGCGATGTTTTCCCCATCCCCCACCCCTTCCCGAGGGAAGGGGCCTTGCCCACCCCCCGCCCGCCCGTGGGCGGGAGCGAGGAGTCCGAGCGAGAGGATCGGTTTTCAGGGACCCCGGATCGGGGCCCGGCCGATTCGCTCATGCAAGGAGTCCAACATGTCCAACGTTTTAGTCATTCAGCGCCACGCGCACCTGGCCGGTGCCGTCAAGTTCGAATTCGTCAACGGGCGCGAGAGCAAGCTCGCCAAAGCACTGCTGACCGCCATCAGCAACCAGTACCGGGGCAGTGGTGAAGACCGCGAAGAGCGGGCTGTTGCCATCCAGTGGACGCTCTGGGGCAAGCAGGCCGAACACGCCGCCGAGTACCTGGGCAAAGGCTCGCACGTGAACCTCGTGGGGCGCCTGCACAACAACCAGTACCTGGACAGCGAGGGCCGTGAGGTCTACGGCGTGGAATTCACCGTTGAGGATATCGACTACCTCGACAGCAAGGCCGAGAGTGAGGCCCGCCGCACCCGCAGCAACAGCGCCCAACAGGCAGCCAGCGCTTGAAGCCACACACCGGGCGGTTCGGCCGTCCGGCATACACCCACACCGTTTCCCCAACCATTCACCGATTCAGGAGCATCACCATGTTCTCAACATCCAACGCACCCCGTCTGGCCACGCGCTTTGGCCAGAACACCTTCGTGATTCGCAGCGAAACGCCACTGGCTGAAGACGAGATGCGTCGGGCCGCCCCGTCCATCTTTGCCGAAGGCAAACACGGCAGCCGCTCCGAGCGCTACACCTACATCCCCACCATCGAGGTACTTCGCGGCCTGCGCAACGAGGGGTTCGAGCCCCTCATGGTCGCCCAGAGCAAAAGCCGCATCGAAGGCAAGACCGAGTTCACCAAGCACATGATCCGCATGCGCCACGCGGGGCAGGTGAACTCGCGGCCCGAGGTCAACGAGATCATCCTGATCAACAGCCACGACGGCGCCAGCAGTTACCAGATGCTTGCTGGGGTCTTCCGCTTTGTCTGCTGCAATGGTCTGGTGGTCGGCAACGTGTCCAACGACATCCGCATCCCCCACAAGGGCAACATCGAGGACGAGGTGATTGAAGGCGCGTTCCGGGTGCTGGAGGATTTCGAGGCCGTGGACGCTTCCACCGAAAGCATGAAGTGCCTGACCCTTCAACCCGAGGAACAGCGGGCTTACGCCACTGCCGCACTGGCGCTGCGCTACGGCGAGCGAGGGGAGGGCGAACCACCGGCACCGGTGACCGCGGACCAACTGATCGAGGCCCGCCGCCCCGAAGACTTCGGCGCCAGCTTGTGGACCACCTTCCAGCGCGTGCAGGAGAACGCATTGAGAGGCGGCCAGCTGGGCAGGGGAGCCAAGGGCCGCCGTCTGCACACGCGCCCGGTGGCCAGCATCGACCGCAGCGTGAGCCTGAACCGCGCGCTGTGGGTGCTGGCCGAGGAGATGCGCAAGCTCAAGGCCTGAACGATCAATGCGCTGGATTCCCAGCCGAATCCAGCGCCTGCCATGTATCGCACCGCTCCCATCATCGGGCGGTGCGTGCGCGCGACTTTCTGAAACGCGCTCGTCGGCTGGCGCCGGCTCGCGCGATCCCGGCCGCTGGCGCATCGAGTGCGGCGCCCGGGAACCTTCCTCCGCCTCGGACCTTCCTTGTTGATCGTGCCGGAGGACTCCTCATGAAGACCCTTGTGCTCGCCAACCAGAAGGGAGGCGTCGGCAAATCCGCCGTTGCCACCTTGCTGGCTCACCACTACCGAAGACTCGGCCTGCGCGTGCTGGCCATCGACCTGGACCACCAGGGCAACTTCTCCAATCCCCTGCGAAAGTGCCAGCGCACCGCTGTGGCCGAAGTCCCGGCCAGCTGTTTGCTTGCGCATAGCAACCCAGCGATACCGAGTGGCGACTTTGTGCTGGCGGCTGCTGATCGGGACCTCTCGGATCTGGAACGCCAGCCCACGCTACACAACACCTTTGCCAGCAACTTCCGTGTCTGTCTGGCGGCCATGGATACTCGCTTCGACGTCTGCATCGTGGACACCAATCCCAACCCCGACATCCGCGTCATCGCAGCGCTGGTCTCGGCTGACTTCGTGCTTTCGCCGATCCAGCTCAATCAGGAAGCCATCAGCGGCGTGTCCGCGCTGCTCAACCACCCGCGGGTCGGCGTGCGCAAGATCAAGGCGGTGCTCAATCCGAAGCTGCACCTGATCGGTTTGTACCCAACGATGGTGGAGGCCACGCCGCTGCAGAAAGAGAACTTCATGCAGCTGATCCAGCAATTCAATCCCCTGCTGATTTTCTTTGGACCGAAGCCAGGCGACATCGCGTCAATGCCGCGCCGTTCAGCAGTGGCCGAAGCGCAGGCCGAAGGGCTCGCCCTGTGGGAGATGAAGAAAACCGCAGCCCGCGACGCCTGGCGCGAGATCGAGCCTGGACTGACCTTCATCGCCAATACGGTGCTGTCGCTGAGTCCGGCGGATGCGACAGCCATTGCCACAACCATCAACGGAGCGGACCATGGCCCTGTCGCTGGATGACCTGGATCTGCTGCCAGCGGCACGGGAGAGCGGCACTCCGATGCAGATCCCGCTCGGTGCCATTGATGAAGATCCGGACCAACCCCGGCAGGAGTTCAACGACGAGTCCCTTGCCGAACTCGCCGAGACCATCAAGGCGCGCGGCGTGCGCCAGCCAGTGTCCGTGCGCACGCACCCCACACAGCCCGGCCGATGGATGCTCAACTTCGGGGCGCGGCGCCTTCGGGCGTCCAAGCTCGCAGGGATACCTGAGATCCCGGCCTTCTTGGACAACACGGCCAACAGCGTGGACCAGTTCATCGAGAACGAACAACGCAAAGGGCTGACTCCGCTTGAGATCGCGCTGTTCGTGCAGCGGGCGCTCAACCGGGGCGAGTCGCAGGCCGACATTGCGAGGACTATTTGTAAGAGCCGACAGTACGTGACCCTGGCGACCGCATTGATCGATCCACCCGACTGGTTGATGTCGGCGTACCGGGAGGGACGCTGCCGGGGACTGAATGAACTCTACGAGCTGCGCAAACTGGCCAACGAACACCCTCAATACGTCGAGGCCTGGGCGTCTGATCGCAGCGTCATCACCCGAGATCGCGTGATGACGCTCCGAGCCGATCTGGCGGAGGGGTCTGGCAGTGTGCGGCGCGGCACCTCGACACTGATCGAATCCATGGAAGTCAGCCTGGGTGAGGGCGTAGCCCAGGATCAGACCGAGAAGATTCTGGAAGTCTTTGCTCCACCTGCGGAACCTGTCACTCGCGCTCCCCGTCAAGCACCGCTGAGGCTACTGGCCAGCATGGGTGGTGTCGAAGTGGTCGTGAACACCTTGCTAGCTCCGCCGCAAGCCGGACAGCTCTATGTGACCCCGTTGAATGGCGGTCAGAAGGAAACGGTGGAGACCAGCCGCCTCACTCTCATTGGCCTGGTACGGGACGTGAGTTGTCAATCTGATTGACAGAGGGCAAGGCCTTCGCAACCGATTTCGGCTCGCTTGCGACATCCTGGCCAAGGTGCAGCGTGTACCGATCGTTGATCCTGAAAACCGTTCGAATGCCCCCATTGGGTAGTGCCTCCTCCAGCACGTCGAAGTACTCGGCCGCCAACAGAATACCCTTGAGGTTCTGGTGCCCATACCGTTTCTGCAGGTCGATGAGTTCGTCGGGTGCCTCGCGACGGATCAGGTTCAGCGCTGTGGTGAGATATGCCCAGCCGTGTGGCCGTGCGGTTTTCAGGGCAATTTCACCGAGCATCGCCACAAGGTGACTGCTCTGCAGAAAACCCAGTTCCATCTGCCGCACGCTCTCGGGGGAGGCCCAGAAGGTAGCTATCTGTCGCCGGCCTTCGTCAAGCGCCTTCACCCAGCCCTTGAGCCTGTCCATCATGCGAAAGGTCTCGTCCCGCTGGGCATCCAAGTACGCCAGCGCCGTTTCCGCGTCACCGTCTACCGCAGAGTGCCAGCGTGGCAGAAAGTGATGGATCAGATCGTTGCGAGCATCGACCAAGACGCGCATCTCTTGGTCGTGCTGGTCTATGAACTGCGTATCGGTCTCAACGGTGAAGTGAAAGCCAATCCAGGGCTCCGTGATCTCATCGGGCGTCTGGTGTTCCGGTGGCGCTTGCAGTACGTGGGTCACCATCTTTCCGGCCAGTTCACCCATGGTTTTCCGGTGTACCGCAGTTCTCTGCGCTTCCATGCGCTCTTCCAGCTGGCTTGCTGGCCCGTGCACCGAAGCATTGGCATTCATGTGCTTGAGCATGGCTTCAACCATCTGGAAATTCACGACATTTCGACCGATTCGGCGCAGTACCTCGTCTCTCTCTGGAGTCCGGTCCAATCCGCGAGGCCGTGATTCGTTGTTCAACTGGGTTCCTCCCGTGTGGATCAAGTTGCATGCAGACGCTCTTCGCCTGGTCGGATGTCAATCTGATTGACAACCTGGCCGCCATCAGCGCCGCATGCGTTTTGCTGGATTTTCGACCGAATCCAGCGACTCGTATCTACCGATCCTCAACGACCATAAGTTCATAGATGAGTGCAGGATAGGCGGCCGGCCGCCAGTTTCACAAACGCCTCGCTTTGCTCACGTCTTCAACCTTCGGTAGGCACATGAACGCACAAAACCCGGACTTCGTGACGGTCGATATGCGCGGTTTGAAAGCCGCGCTGGTCGCTCGTGCGACGGCCCAACGGGTGAGTGTGTCGGTGCTGGTCCGGCGGGCCGTGGCCCGCGACCTGGGGCTGGATGAGTTGTCCCCACCGCAGTTCTTTTCCTCTGGGAACGGCTCAACACCTGGAGGACTCATCGTCAAGTTGTCAATCAGATTGACAACTTCTGAAGCAGAGCAGCTGGCTGCTGGCGCTCGTTCATCGGGTCTTTCACGCGGCGCCTACCTGGCCGGTCTCGTCGCTGGCATTCCCGCGCTGACATCCGGTACCAGCCGAACCGATCAGCTCGCCGTTCTCACAGCGTCCAACGCCCACCTGTCCAGCCTCAGCCGCAACGTACACGTTCTTACGCGCTTCCTGACTTTGGGCAACGTGCCGCAGGCGATGGTGTACCGCGACATGCTCGACGCGCTCGATGTCGATGTCCGGCGACATCTCGCCCAGGTCGCGGGTTTGCTGGCCGATCTGCGCCCGCGCAGGCACACCGCCGAAACCCAGCACCGTTCCACCCGCTGACTACGAGGAGAACACAATGGCCCAGACGTCCAGCATCGATGGCGTGCTCGTTCAGTGGGGCGACCGCCTGTTCTATCCGGGCAACCGGATAGTCAAGGTCCAACCCCAGCCTAGGCTGGACACTTGTTCCATGCGACAGCGGGCGGCCGCCATCCGCCAACGCATCGAAGCCACGGTGGTGCGCCGGGCGCCGCAGGTCATGGTCAAGGTCACGGGGGGAGGGCGGGGCATGCAGGCCATTGCGGCCCACTTCCGCTACATCAGCAAGAACGGTCGGCTCGACATCGAGAACGAGCAGGGCGAGACCGTCCGTGGCAAAAGCGCGGTGCACGAACTGGCCGACGACTGGCGGTTCGGGGGCAGCCTGATCGACGACGTCGGGTACCGGCGCGAGGCCTTCAACATCATGCTGTCCATGCCGCGCGGCACCGACCCGCTGATCGTGCAGATGGCTGCTCGCGAGTTCGCGCAGACCGAGCTGTCTGACCACAAGTACGTGATGGTGCTGCACGACCACCAGGCCAACCCGCATGTGCACGTCAGTGTGCGGGCTGAGTCTCAATACGGCCGACGACTCAACCCGCGCAAGGCCGATCTGCAGCGGTGGCGCGAGACCTTTGCCGAGAAGCTGCGCGGCTATGGTGTTGAGGCCGAAGCCACGCGGCAGGCCACCCGCGGCCGGAACGTGAGCCACCCGGACCTCTGGCGGCTGAAAGCCCAGGAGCATGGGCGATTGAGAAAAGCTCGACCCACTTCCAGTTCAGGGGACAAGACGCGCACCAGCAGGGCGGACGCATTGAAGGGCTGGCTACACATCGAGCAAGCCCTTGCGGGGTCATCCGATGCCAGGGACGTGAGGCTGGCTGGTTCGATTGCCTTGTTCATTCAGGAGGCGACTTCGTCTTGGAATCCTCAGAAAGGCAAGCAAGAAATTGGCGAGGACTCGCAGCGTTCGATACCCTTGGCGAGTCCGCAGATTCGCCGCTAGCGTCCTTCCAACGTGCGCACGTCTGCGTAGCAGATGGTTGCTGGTGGCGCAGGGGAAGTTCAGGGCTATCCAGCGATCAGACTCTGCGGCTGTTGAACTTCGCGTGCACATACAAGGTTTCTACAATCGTGTCGCGCGCTTCGCGCATTTTCATCAATCGAAAGTAGATAAACCAATGGCAATTGCAAAGAAAACCATCGCTGCGAAGAAGGCATCCGCAGCCCCCAAGGCCGCTGTGGCCAAGAAGCCAACTGCAAGCGTGGCGCCCTTGAAGCCGATCAAGACGGCCTTCAACAAGACCACGCTCCAGGTTCACCTGGCTGAGATGGCCTGGGCGAGTTCACGCTGCCAGGTCTGCTCAAGATCACCGCGCAGGCGATCCCCGCCAAGAAGAAACGCCGCGGCATCGACCCCTTCACCAAGGTCGAGCGCGAATTCGCAGCCAAACCCGCCACCGTGCGCGTGAAGGTTCGCCCCCTGAAGAAGATCAAGGACGCCTCCCTTTAAGGTCTCTCGGGCGCTCGGCCGTAGACTGAGCGCCCGAATCGGCGGCTCTTTATCTGCGTAAGTAAGAGACCCGCTAAGCCAATCGGGCGAGCTCCAAGAAGCTCATCAATACATTCTGGGCCGGGTGCATGGCTTCGCGCTGCAAGTTCTACATCAAGCTCACGGTGCGCGCAGCCGCGTCCGGCGCCAGCAAGCAGAGCTCCGCGAAGTCCTTGACGAGCTTGCGCCACTTGACCAGCAGCTTGAGCGCGGCAAGGCGACGGGGACCGGCCACGACTTCGTCGTGCTCGCCATCGGGGACACGCACGACGTTGATGTTTTGCAGCAAACCGACGCAGGCAATGCTCGCGGCCAGTTCGGGAATCGACGTTCCGCCGCTCTTGAGCATCTTGCGTGCCGTTCAGGGCACGTATGACCGTCCCGAACCACCATCCTTCAAGGCGTTCGACAAAATTGTCGATCTGGTCCCGTACTGCTGCACGATAAAGTTCGCGCGCAATCTCTTCGCGCACGTCGATGATATTGGGGATCCGTCAAGGACGTAGATTGCGCGTAGAAGACTCAGCCGGAGTTCGTTGGGCAGAGCTTTGTAGGCAGCATAGGCCTCAGCGTTATGCTTACTCTTCGACGACGCAACTGTATGAAGGAGGCGCTTGTCGGCTTCGGCCTCATCACGATCACGCACCCGCAAAAACGATGCTGCCGATCCCTCCGGGGCCTGACTGGTTGTGAGCAGCACATATCGGGTTCGAAAGGAGGCGTCGGGGTTCTTTGCTACCAGCTTCGACCAGATCAGCAAAGTTTTCCATAGGTCGGTGCTGCTGTCGGTCAGATTGCCGCGCTTGGCTATGTGGTGTTTGGTTTGAATCAGCTCGATTGCATTGCCATCAGCTTCGAACGCGATGTCATCAAACTTCTCGATCTAGATTTCGAGCTGTGGAGCGTCGAAAGTCGCGCGAAGTCTGGCCAGCAAGGCATAGCGGCATTGAAAGAGATAGCCAGTCGCCGACGCGCTAGCTTCATGTGATTTGCCCACATATTCTCCTGTCCCCGAAGATGTATTCGTATCATCCTTTATAGCCGAGGCCAATAGGGTTCGGCTATCGCACGCCTCGAACTGCATCGCGGACCATTCTGGCTATGTAGACCTCGATATCACATTCAATCGCAAGCTTGAAGAACTCTTCTGCGGCGGACCCGGCTGACAAACGATGAGATCGAACCGCATCGCGTGCGAAGCGCTTGAGCGTGTCGATGTCGCTTCCAGAGACGTATCCCATTGACTGAACCTGGGCGCGAAACGCGTCGGCTACTTGGTGAGGCAGGGCAGGGCCTTCGACAAAGTAGCGCAGGTACGGCAGGAAGTTGCCGTGGCTCAGGATGTCATAGCCGCGAGTCCCGTTGAACTCGAAGACCTCTTTGCGGGATTTTCTGGAGCCGATGTTGAGCTCCGGATCAGTGAAGTAGCGCAACCGGATTGCGGGGAGGGCCTTTCGTGCCAGCAGCGATCGCGCCAACTCACCCGCCGCCTCGCAGGACTTACACAGCGCATCATGGTCGCGAGACGGATCGAATCGCAATAGTCCAAACAACTTAGCCTCCTCGGGCTTCAAGTCGATGGCCCACGCCCATTCCGCAGTCGTGCTCATCGCTCAGCGCCACTTGGTGGATGCCCCGATGGCCAGGTCAAATTCCCCCACCCTTGGCCACCCCAAATTCCCCCAGGCAGGACGGTCGGATTATGACGACTCGGGTGTGATGGCGATGCGTGC
>NZ_LMIE01000031.1:384710-585261 GCF_001428625.1 Hydrogenophaga sp. Root209 | reverse complement strand
ACGCATCGCCATCACACCCGAGTCGTCATAATCCGACCGTCCTGCCTGGGGGAATTTGGGGTGGCCAAGGGTGGGGGAATTTGACCTGGCCATCGGGGTATGTGCGACAAAAAATAAGTCCGCGCCTGCGGCGGGAGCTGCGCTCCCCGCTACGCGGCCCCCCAGCGCTTCGGCTGCGCCTGCGCGGGAGGGGTAGTGGCTTCGCCCCTATCCCTCCCCGCCTTGCGGCGGCTCCCCACCCATCCCCAACACCTGTGCGCCGCTTCGCGGCTACCTGGGAGGTTTACCGACCGCGCACTGCCGTGCTTGGGCTCGCGCCTGTGCTCCGCACATCGGAAACCTCCCAGGTAGCCGCGAAGCGGCGCACAGCAGTCCTTCGGACGAGGCTCCCGCCTCCCCGGTGGGCCGGGTGCCCTCCGCACAGGTCTTCGACCGGGCTGCCGCCCCCCGCAAGGCGGGTGCCCCCGAATGCACCTGGCGGCGCATTCCTTCCTCGCCGACCACGCGGCGCATGTTCATGGAGCATCTGCATCGAACATGAACGGAGACTCCACAACCGCGTGGCCGCTCCGCAAACTCTTGAACTTCTTGATCCAGCCAAACCCCCCACATGGCTTCCTTGAGTTCTGGATAGATCGACCTTCTTGGCCTTTTTGAGTTGTGCACATATCCACTGCAGTCACCAAGCAACATCGGTAGAACTTCACTTTCTGTGATGAGCTACCAAGTGAGCAGGAGACTATTCAGTTGAATATGTTTAACTTCAAAGGTATTAAGATATGAACCTCACACTCGATCCCGTGCAACTTTCGGAAACGCTTGAAGACATGGAGGGGTTAATAAGATTTCATCAGCATGGTGAATACGATCATCCTGTGGCGATGCAAATGAATCTGCTTGGATGTTTATTTGAGTCACAGCAGAGAGTTAAGGGATTTAGAGAGCTTCTGCTGCTCTGTAAAACCACCAGCCAACTATTTGATGATGAGTATTTTCATTTACTGGGGCAAGTTGATGATTTCTTGATTTTTGTGCATGCCGAAATAAAATCATTTGAAAAACTGACTGCCAGTTAACCCAATCCCGCTTCGGCGGGATTTTTTCGTTTCTGTATGGACATAAAAAAACCACGACGAATCGTGGTTTTTGGTTGTTGGCTTTGTTGATTTGATGAAAATCTACATTGATTGAAGCTTGCTTAGATTGGCGAATGGATGAAAGTGCAGGTGCAGGTTGTGAACTAAGTCAATTTTCATTGGCAGATCCTCTCAGGCACACTGAGACAACAAGAGATGCAAAAGATAATATGGAGATTATTATTACCTTCAGCCATGAAAATTGCTCATTTATGAAAATAACAAAGAAGAGAGCCCAGACTAAACCGATGGCAATCTTTTCGAACAGATCAGCAAGACCAGTCCGTTGAGCATTGTTGATACGCATAGTAGATTTTTCCTTTAAAAGGTCAGGCACATCGCCATGACTGGAAGGGATATGTATCTACGAAAAAAAGTGCACGAAGCCGTATCAACGGCTCGTTTTGAGGTCCCAGCTTGCGGATCCATGGAGTTGACAAGGAGCCTCCATATCGCAAGGCGGTGTGCCTCACCCATCCAGTAGGAGCATCAACGTGCTGGATGAATAAACCGTGTACGATCCGCTCCCCGCCGCAAGTTCGTGGCGAAGAGGCACCGTGGCAGACATCAACCCCGATCCCAAGCAGGGACCTGACGAGCAATACAAGCGCAGCGTGATCTCCATCGAAGACGCCGCCGTCGAGCAGTGGCTTACCGGCTCGAAGAGAACCACCAGGCGGTCCATGATGTAGATTCGTTTTGCCGAGAAGTCCGATGCCGGCGAGGGGAAGCCCGCGTGCACGCTATTGGCCAGGCTGAACGCCATGAGCGATTCTTACGTGAGCAGTGTGGGATCGGAAAGGGGGTGCATGCGCCGCTTGATGGGATGAATAACTACGGCTTGGTGTGCAGCGCTCGTTCGACCAACAAGCTTGACTGACTGCTGTAGCTGCCAAGCGGGTCTCGGGATCCTGATGGCAGCTCTAGACTGACTGCAGCCGGCTGAGCCAACGCCCCGAACGTGCGATCTGCACCACGTTGCAGACATCCAGGAGTTGGCGATTCGTGGCGAGTGCTGTCAGATGGTGTAGCCCAGACTAGACTGCAGCAATCAGCCTTAGGCGGACTTCCGAGAATGAACACTGGAACAGATCACCTTGCTTACTTTCAGTCTGCATCTACGTTATGGACAACTGACGGAGCCTTCGCAGAGCTCCGTTTGATTGGCCGAGTGAGCGCAGGAAGAAACGAGCTACTCAAAGCATCCGTGCAGGTGGGTGTCAACCCGCAGGTGCCGACGGTAATCGTCCGTACAGATGATCTTCTGATCGCAAAGCGAATATTGGGACCCCTTATCCACCTGGTACGCTTTTCAAGGTCGACTGCAAGGTAACTGATCGCGAAGGTACTTCTTTCTTGTATCGCCACTTCTCATGGCCATATGAAGTCGTCACTCTGGAACAAGCAAAGCAGTTTGTTCAATCGCGATTTGCCACTCAGCCGAAACGGACTGAACGAGCATGAAGTACGCACCGTCGTTGGGCAATCTCTGCGGGGTCGACCTTGGCATGTGGTGGGCAACTTCAGACTGATAGCGGTCAGGTGCAGGCAAGCCGACGAGTGACTGCTCTTGAGGGGAAGCCGACGTCTATGTAGAGGAGGCAGCACTAATTCGACGTACCGCCGTCCCTACTTCCACCAATGTGAGTGCCGGTCTATGTAACTAACTAGGAGTCGGAAATGCGGAATCAACTGTGCCCCAGAAGTTTCCTGTAGTTCTTCGGCGACCTTCTTCAGATAGCGTTGACCACCCCAATGATCCCAAGTTGCAGCCATCAGAGACAGGAACACTTGGTCGTCCGCTGTGATCCCGACATAGTCCTCAGCCGGAACTGGCGCCTCGACGCTTCTCTTCGCCGCGGCAAGTCGCAAGCGCAAAGCAACATCCCAAGCATCGGCTTGTTTAACCCAAGGAAGAGAATCGCGAAACTGCTGCCACCTCGCGTCATTAAATGAGCCGGCTATCGCGGAGCAATGCATGGTGTCGAAGGTCAGGCGCAACAGCGGCCCTGCGCTTCGTGTGCGGTAGCCAAGGGCTCGTCTGAATCCGTAGGCAACAAGCTCGAGCGGCAGAGCCCCCCGACTTTGCAGATCGCTCAGGGCCGTGAACCAGGGGTCGACTCCGTAGTCATTGGGAACTGCGTCCGGCGCAAGTTCATTGGCGATGGCATCGACAAGTTGCACGCTTGGCGCCCTGACATGGGCGAGGAAGCTGGCCGCACCACTAACATCGCGGCAAGCATGCATCACCCACGCTAACGCTTGAGGCAACTCTTGCAAGGTCGTCATGAGTCGCTGAAGTGTCTCGAGCACTGCAAGTGCCCCGAAACCTCGGGCGATTGACTCAATGGCGAACTCATCGTGAAGCCCTAGTACAGCTGACTCCAGCGCGATGTCGCCCTGGAGTTTGATCCCTGCATTTTCGATATCAGATGCGCGCGGCTGTGTTCGCCGCCAGAACTCCGGTGTCTCTGTCAGGTCGGGCCGCACCTGAAGCAAGCGCCGCATCCATCCCTCTCCTGGAACCAGACCCTGGGCGAGTTCATCAACGTCGATGTCCTTTACAGCTTCCCGTATCGCAGCCTGCACGGCCGGACGCTGGTCAAAAAGCAACTCCACCAGTCTTGGCGGCGAACTCGCCCAAAGGCTGCGTGTAAGCCGGTTGGCATGTTGGGCGAGTTCTTGGTCGCTCACAAGGTCCAGGTTTGCTACAACATACGCGAGCGCGTCCGGACTGAGTTCGTTCGAGCGCGAGAGCACGGCGTTGACAACCATCACCCGTGCGACCTTGGAGGAAGACAGAGGTGCATTGGACTGAACCGATGCGATGGCTTCCTCGACGGCCGAAGGCTCATGTCGTGCGAGGACAGCTTGCAAGCTGCAAATCGACCGCATTGCATCGCGCCCTCCGAGCACGTCCGTACCCAGCAAGCGTAGAGCCTCTCGGAAGCCGGTGGCGGAGGGACGGTCGGCGTACTCGACGAGTTGTACTAGCCATGGCTCAATAGAGATCGTATTGGCCTCAATGCCGTCGGCTTGCTGTGCAAACCTCAGTCGTGACAAAGACTCGGCACACAGCTGCAGGTCGAACGGTGAGCCCTCCTGTGAACGGTCGCGCGTAGTCAGGGTACAGAACCTGAACGACCGCCTCAGACGCGGCCACTGCAGGTCCCAAAGCCGAAGTACCACGTCGTCAACAAATCTGTCGCCGGCTCTTTTCGCCCACACCTGCTCGTGCGGATGTTCGTACAGCGCGGTCGCGAGTCGCTGGAACAGCGACACCTCAGTTGGCGTGAGTGCGCAGGAGGCGGGAGCGGCCGCAGTAAGGTCCACACTGACGCCGTAGGTTCTCGACGTTTCGACCGATGGAATCCTGAACAATTGCTCGAGCTGTGACGGACTATCCAACAACGCTAGATCGGCAAACTCGATGAACAGCGTATGCGTCCAGACGCATCCTGGCCTCGGCATCTCTGGCGCCGGCCAGGTGCGCGCCAGGGCATAGAGCCCCGACTCCTGTAGCGGGTAGCCCGTAAGGTAGGAGATGCCTTCCGCGGTCACGCCGGCACCCGATGAATCACTCATGACGAGAACTTGGCGCACGTCGTTGGGCGACAGCTTGGCGGAGCAAGCGAACTGCCGGTGGCCCTCAGAATAGCCGTGCAGAGCTTGATGGACGATGGTGCCCACAACTACCTCAAGCCAGAAGCCACTGAAGTGGCTCCGTCAGGTCATGCGACCTACCACCAGCGGAGACGACCGAGATCCGCTCGGACGGAACGTCCATTTCCCTGATGCGTTGGGCCTCATCTTTTGCGGGCTTGCCCTGTTCATCGTAGACCCCGCCTTGAGCGCTGACCCCAAACACCTTCACGGTCCACGCCTTGTCGAGACCGTGCTTCAGATACTGCTGGAGCAGCGGCAGGTGTGCCGCCAGGTAGTCGTCGGGTTGTCTTCCAGAGCCTGCGGCTTTGTCCCATGCGGAGAGCACAATGGCAACGCGGCGGGGACCAGCGTCCAACGGTGCGGACTGCAGTAACTGAAGGAGGTCGACGAGTTTGACCTGTGTAGGTGCAAGGCGTGCAGACCAAAGAATTGGCTTACCGGGTTCGATGTTCAGCCCCATCGCTTCCGCATCTTCAATGTCGTCGATGATCCAGCCGGGAGGTTTGATTTTGTCCGCATGAACGAACAGCAGCACACCGCTGCTACGCATTGATGCCGCGACCTCATGCGAGCATTCGCGACCCTCCCACATCTCCTGAAACGATTCGCCTGCTAGGTCTGGAAACGACAGTTGAAACTCCGGGTCGCCCCCTGCTTGAAGCCACATCGTTACTGTGCGGTCGCCCGCATGGAGGGTGCGCTCCTGAACCTTGGCCTTGCGCCAAAGGGCCGCAATTTCGTTGAGATGCGCAGATTGGTCAGCCTTCAGCCTAACGAGCTGCAACTTTGTGCTGACTTCGCCGGACGTCAGGAGATGCCACAGCGCTGCGAGAAAGGTCGTCTTGCCTGACCCAGGCAAACCCAACACGACGATGTCTTGTACGGTCATTAAACGGTCCTCGCGGCTATTGGAAGAAGTCTTCCGAACGCGCGCTCCGCAGGCACGGTTTCCTTCGCAATAGCGCTAGGCACATTGCGGCAAGGGTTTGCCATCCAGTATCTGAGAAGCTCAGCCATTCCCTCTCCACGGTGAGCGTTGGTAGTTTTGGGCGAGGCGGCAACCTTGAAATCCTGGACCTGAGCGAACTTGGTGGCGTACTCCAGTCGCACATTAGCGACGAGTGTCTCGAAGTGGCGTAGCGCACCGTCGCGAGCTGCGTCGTCCCTGCGGATCGCGTCGAGCTTTGTGAGGACCAGCGCTAGGCGTTGCCAGGGCGGCGCCACGCCGACCTCCACGAACGCTCTCAACGTCATACGAACCTGAGAGCGCACTTGATGGCGCTCGCCAGCATCGAGCAGCTTGGCGCCGTCAACCAACACAGTCAGCACGTCAGAGCGCTTCAGTTCTGGGTAGCTCTTCGCTCGGTCGAGCTCGTCCTGAACGAGTGTGTACTCCTCCCCCGCACGATTGCCAAACAACGCCGAGCGTTTAGCGTCGCGCTCTTCATCGACTAAATCGACGTGGAAGAAGAGCACCTCGCCTCGCTCAGTGCGCTCCATGTGCGCCTCGCCGCGCTCCGACTCGCGCCTAGAGTCGTGGCAAGCACGTTCAAACGAGTGCATCGTGGACGATCCGGCGAAAGCGTAGCCGCCTACCGGCCCTCGTTGGAGCAGGTCGTACATGCCCGCAATCAGGCTGGTCTTGCCTGAATCGAACGGTCCCACCAAGGAAATCACATTGCACGGACCCTTGCCGAGCAGGTTGGTCGCTTCGCTAATGGACAGCGCCTCAGCGTGCGGCAGTCTCACTCCCTGACGAGCGGAAAGTGCGCCAGTTGGCGCCGCAGCTGGGACGATAGGCACAGCCTTACCGTACTGAGGGCATGCAGTGACCTCGGAAAAACCTTCTAGGCAGCGACCACCGGATGCGATCTTGCATTCGAGATTGGAGCATTGGATCGCGGGAGCTTCGTCTTCCTCCTCCATGGCGCTCATCCCAACGTCACCTGGAGCAGCTCGCGGTACAACGCTTCGCAGAGCTGCAGTGCAGACAACGGCTTCGTCTGGTCGATGCCGGTCACCGTACTCCACACCGAGGCCCACGTATCCGCGCCATCAGCCTCTTGTCGCCGACGGACAGCTTCCAGGATCGGTGTCGTTGTCATGGACACCCTGCCTGTGCGATCTTCTGGCAAAACACGCGCGAGCCACTCCTGCGGCAGGCCTTGTACCGCAGCCGGGATGGTCAGTTGAACGGTGTCATCGACTCCCACACGGACCAGTAACGAAGAAAATGCGGTCGGTCCTGGCAGCACCTTCGTCAGCGCCGCCAGTTCGACGGCGAAGACGATTGGGCGGAATTCAGGCTGAACCTCTGCGAAGGGCAACCCGAAGCGAACGCACTGACCGCCTTGCAGCCACCAGAGGATGTCGAGTTCCTCATCCTGCACCCGCACATAGCCCTGTACGGCTGTCTCGAACGATCGCTGTCTTGCCGCCATAGCAGAAAGAACCTTGGTGGTAGCTCCAGTGAGGGCCTCCAACGCTGCGCGTACCGTAGCGATGTTCCCATCCGCCAGCGCGTTGAGGTTGGCAGCGACATCTAGTTGAGGATTGACGAGCTTTTGCTGCTCGAGAGGTGGCCTGCGGCGCGCGGTTTCCGATAGGTAGGCTTGCGCGTTCAAAGCCATGCCCACGAGGTCCATCGGCTGTTGCAACCCTCGAAGACCAGCGCACGCTGAGCCGGTGACAAGGGCAGCAGCTTTGGCGGCCGTCGTGTCTCTTTCATCAAGAATCAGTGCAAGCGCTACTGCAGCGAGTAGAGCCACTTCCTCATCCTCTAGCGCAGGACCGCCCTCGGCCAACTGAGTGCGGACTTGGCCCGCCTCAGCGGCCAAACCCTGTAGCTTCGTACGAAAGGCCAATCGCGTCAGCACTTCCAGCCTCGTGGCGGTCGGGTTGTTTGCGATGCTTTGGATGCTCGCCCACCGCCGCGAGCGGACATCGGCGTTCTCGCTGAATTCCATCCCGCTATACCAACTGTCGAATTGATCCTGCACGGTCTCCCCCTCCTCGTGTTAATGGCTATTTTCAACGCGTTCGATTTCGCTGGCCAGGTCGGCCAGGAGACCGCGGGTCGCGGCCAGTTTGAATGCCTTCTTGTAAAGCTCTGGCTCCGGCACGCGAAGCTCTGCGACGTCGATCAGATCAAGCTTTAACATGATGTCTCGGCGCTCAGCAATTGATAGGTCCCAGAACCGGAAAATGAGGTTGCGCGGGGACGGGCCTTGCATCGTTGCCTCCGGTTTGGGCTCCGCTGGAACTGCGATAGCGGCGGCCGCATGTATGGCCACCGCTACTGCGGTGGCAGGGTATGGCGCAATCGGTTCAACCCTCGCAGCAGCCTCGCCTAGTGGTGGCAGATGCGGAAGCGGCATGCTGTGCGTCCAAACTTCCTGGAATCGATCTGGTTTTAGTGCGACGAACATCTCAGGTGCCTTCTGAAAATGGCGCACAAAGGCGCGGACATCCAAAGTCCGGTCCAGGCCTTCACCGCGCACGGAGATGTCGAGCAAGTTGTAGCCCGGCTTCCAGTCTCGCTCGTAAACGTCCGGGTTCACAGCTCCAGCCTGGAACCGCATGTAGGTCGGCGTGGGTGTGCAGCGCTGTCGATGCTCATGCCCGAAGAACTGCAGTTTGGCTCGGTCATTTATGTTGTCGTCAGTGTCGTCTCGATCAGAGAACCACAAAGGCGGGTGATGGCAGAGCACCAGATTGACTACATCTTGCTCAGGATTCAGAACCGTCTGCAACCTACCAAGGTACAGGCGTCCTGGGCCATCGTCGCGCCCGCCCAACCCAGAAATGAGAGTCGACGTCAGTCCGAAGAGGCGCAGGCGTACGCCCCTATCCAGTTCGACTTCGTCTGTCCAAAAAGGAAGCTCGGGATACACGCTGCAGTCGAACCCCGCAGCGAACTCGTTGTAGGCGGCCAATGGCTGGAACAAGGCTTGGCCCAAGGTTGCGTCTGCGAGCTGACGTTTCAACATCGATTCACGCTCATCATCCGACGCCTTAGCGATAGCGTCCTGCGCAACGGAAATGGTCAGCGACTTGGCGCATACCCCCCGATCGATGTCGTGGTTGCCTGGGACGACGTAGATGCCTTCCGGTGAACAACCGCATTGATGCGCAAGGCCAAGTAGCCATGCGCGTGCCACACGGTATTCTCCGGGTTCACCCTTGTAGGCAATGTCACCTCCGACCAGAATCGCGTCGACCGGACCGCCTTCGCGGCAGAGCTCGACCGCATCCTGTGCAAGCAGCGTTCGGTACGGGTGATTGCGGTCGGTAGCCAGGGTCTCGCAGTCAGGAGAGCGAAAGTGGATGTCAGACAAATGCAGAAGGCGCATCCTGGGCATCTTAACCATCAGTTACCTTGATCGCTGTCGAAGCGTCTGACTTGCGAGCAACTGGTTTGCTCTGCGCCCGTTCGGCGACTCCCGCGGATATGCTGGACAAGTTCAGTTCTTCTACTCCGGGTCTAAAGACATCTCCTAGCAGCGGCGCGGGCGGCATGGGTGTGGGCACCGGACAAAGCAATGCTCCAAGAGCGCAATCAAACCTACCCAGAGCATTGAACGTTCGCAATAAGCCCCAGTGCCGACATCCAGCTTTAGGGTTTGACTGGCGGCAATCGCTGCGAAGCCGAACACCAGCCTCCGAGCTGGTCCAGTCACCGGTTTTGGTGAAGTTTTGTTTTTCGCACAAGTACTGTCGCCCATAAAAAAAAGTAGCTCCTAAGAGCTACTAAAGAAAACTGATCAGGCGAATGACCGTTATCCTTTTGGGTTTGTTAGGGTGCAATGCACGTCGCCATGTGCGCTAGCGGGCAAACGCATTGACGGGATTGTCATGCTGTTTTTGCCCATGGCCGTTCACGTGAGTGGCGGGTGACTGCTTGGGATATGTCGCCAAAAAATAAAGTCCGTTCGACAGAGTCCTGACCTTTTCAGTCGCGCGGGCCTATACGCCAAAAGGCTTCTTTTTAGTCAAGCTTCTTGGCCAAGTCAGCCGCCCGAGGGTGGTAATACCTTGCAAGCATGCGTGTGGTCTTGTGGCCGGTGACTTTCATGAGTTCATGCATCTCCAGTTTCTCGGCGAGGCGCGTGGTGGCTTCATGACGCAAGTCATGGAAATGAAGGTCGACCATCACCCTGTCGTGCTTGTCGATGTCAGCAAGGTGATTGACCGTCGCTTCACTGGGCGCTCGTTTCTTGAATTTCAGTGCGGTGACTTCGCGCTCCTGGGCCTTTTCGTCAAAACCGTCCTTTTCCAGTAGCACACGGAGCAATCCAAACACATGGGTTCTCCTTGCGCGAGTCACTGCCCGTTCCCAGGACAACTGAAGTGCGTTCTGGCTGAGGGGGAGTACTTTTCCTCGCGTTGCTTTGGGAAGTGAGTTGAGCAGTGCCACAGCCCGCCTCGACAGCGGCGCATCTCGGTACTCATCGCCGTTCTTTGTTTTTCCGCCATCCCGACCACGAATACGTGCAACACGTTTCTCCAAGTCGATCTCTTCCCATTTGAGAGACAGCAGTTCACTTTGGCGGGCACCAGTCTCCATGGCCAGCACTGCCGCAGCATGTGGCCACACGCTGGCACACTCTTTCAGAGCATTCAACAGAAGGTCTTCTTCAAGGCTCTCGAGTCTTCTTGCTCGGTCGTTGTTCGGGCTGGGTTTGCGCACATCCTCGACAGGGTTCCCTTTGGGCAGGGCAATGTTCCAGTCCAGCTTGGCCGCCTTGAAAATTCGGGAGACCATGCCCAACTCGTGCAGCACAGTCTGTGGGCTGACAGCCTTCAATCTCTCGTCCCGGTACGCAGACAGCTTGGCCGGTGTGATCGCGGCAAGGGAGTACGAGCCAAACTCTTCGGTCACGCGCTTGAGCACGTAGCCGTCTTGTTGCTTCCCTCGTTTTGAAGGGAGTACATCTGTCCGGTAGCGCTCAGCAGCTTCGAGGAAGGTGGTTCGTTCGGCGTCGTTTCTGGAGATGAATGAGTCCGTATCCATCTCACGCTCCACCGATCTGGCCCATGCCTCCGCTGCCGCCTTTGTGTCGAACGTTTTGCTTTGTGAGGGCCAGCCCTCACGACGGACTTTTGCTTGCCACTTGCCAGATTCGCGTCGCGTGAAATTTGCCATCGAAGTTCAGTGTCCCGGATTTGTCCCCAAAAAAGAAAAATGGGGAGGAATATGTATAAAACATATTGTAAATCATAGACATATGAGATTTGTATTTACGGCCTGTCACGCCGGGGGTCGCGGGTTCGAGCCCCGTCCACTCCGCCAGTCATGAATCAAATCACCGTGGTCGCAAGACCCTGGTGATTTTTTTTCGTCTGTCCGGTCAGGTTGCTCGCTCCAGCCAGCCCAGGCGAACCAGCCCGGTCGACAGCGCGGTGCCGCAGACGATCACGACACCACAGCCGATCATCCAGGGCGTGATGATCTCGTTGAGAAACACGGCGCCATACACCAGTGCGAACACCGGCACCAGGAAGGTCACCGTCAGCGCGCGGCTCGGGCCGGCCTTTTCGATGATGTGGAAGAACAGGATGTACGCGATGGCGGTGCAGAGCAGGGCGACCGCGGCGATCGCGCCCCAGGCGGTGGCACTCACCGGCTGGCTGGGCCAGAGCCAGATGGTGGGGATGGCCAGGCCCAGGGCCGCGCCGATCTGGCTGCCGGTGGCGGTGGCCAGCGGGTGGGCGCCGGTGAGGTAACGCTTGGTGAAACTCGCCGCGATGCCGTAGCACAGAGTGGCCAGCAGGCAGGCGCCCATGGCCACCAGCGTGGTGCCGGACGAGCCCGCACCGGCCACGCCGGTGGCGCTGAAGCCGGACTTGCCGATCACCAGCAGCGTGACGCCGGCAAAGCCGATGGCCAGGCCGAGCATGCGCGAGCCGCCCGGGCGGTCCTTGAGCCAGAGCCAGGCCACCAGCGCGCCCGAGAGCGGCACGGTGGCATTGAGGATGGAACTGAGCCCGGTCGTGATGTGCAGCACCGCATAGGCGAACAGCGCGAACGGAATGCCCGAGTTGAGCAGGCCCACGAGCAGGATGGGTTTGGCACGCGCGCGGAAGTCGGCCCAGACACCTTTGATGAGGAACACGGGCAGCAGAAAGAGGGCGGCGAGCGCAACGCGCATGCCGGCCGTTGGCAGTGCGCCGAGTTCGGCCGCACCCAGGCGCATGAACAGGAAGGACGCGCCCCACAGCGCGGCGAGCAACAGGAATTCAAGGGCAAGGACGGGGTTCATGGCGTGAAAGTATGCATGGGCGTTCGAGTGCGCAGGAGCGGCATTGATGCCGGATAGGTGCGCCATTGATGCGCGGATCGACTCAATGCCTGGCGCTTCACAGCAGGCGGGCACCTTCGAGCGAGAGCAGCGCGGTCTTGCGATCGAGCCCACCCGCGTAACCCGTAAGCGAACCGTCGGCGCCCAGCACACGGTGGCAGGGCACCACGACGCTGACCGGGTTGCGGCCCACCGCGGCGCCCAGGGCGCGCACGGCTGCCGGCTTGCCGATCGAGGCGCTCAATCCGCCATAACTGGTGGTGGCGCCGGGGGCGATGCCCAGCAGCGCCTGCCACACCTGTTGCTGGAACGGCGTGCCCGCGTTCAGGTCCAGCGGCAGATCGAAGTGCTTGCGCTGCCCCGCGAAATATTCGGTGAGTTGTCCTATCGCTTTGAGCAACAGGGGATTCGAAGGATCGCGGCGCCAGGCCGAGGTATCGGGCCCATGGCGCTGGCCATCGAACCACACGCCACTGAGGCCTCGCGGCGTCGCCGCCAGGGTCATGGCGCCCAGCGGACCTTGCCATGAGGTGAAAACAGTAAGGGGATCGTGTTTCATGTGGAGGCTCCTGTGTGTGTGACATGGCCTGCCGACCAGGCCCGGACGACGGCGTAGCTGCGCCAGGGTTTCCAGGCGAGCGACGCGGCTTCGGCCTCGCGGGCCGGGTGCTTGAGTGCCTGCACGCCCATCACCTTGTGCAGCGCGACGTCGCCGGCGGGAAAGGCGTCGGGCCAGCGCAGCGCGCGCATGGCGATGTACTGCGCGGTCCAGTCGCCGATGCCGGGCAGGGCCTTGAGGGCGGTGATGGTGGCGGGCACGTCGGCGCTGCCGTTGAGCACCAGGCCTTGCTCGGCCACGCCCCGGGCCAGGGCCACGATGGCGGCCTGGCGCTGTTTGACGATGCCCAGTTCGCCGAGCGCATCACCGCCGGCCTGCGCCAGCACGGCGGGGGCTGGAAACAGCCGCGTGAGCTGCGCGAAGGGCGTCACCATGGGCTCGCCGAACCGGTTCACCAGCCGCTGAGCCAGCGTGCGCGCGGCCGCCACGGTGATCTGCTGGCCGAGCACCGCCCGCACGGCGAGTTCAAAGCCGTCGAGCGCACCCGGCACGCGCAGGCCGTCGCCGGCCGGGAACGCGCCGTGCAGCACGGCGTTGATCGATGCCGGGTCGGCGTCCAGGTCCAGCGCGGCGCGCAGGCGGTGGATCACCTGCGGCAGCACCTCGCGCAGTTCGTCGCTCACACGCAGCACGAGCTGACTGCGTTCCTCGTCGAACTCGGCCAGCAACCAGCCGCGGTGGCTGCGGCCACCGATGTCCATGCGCAAGGTCTGCCCCAGGCGCAGTTTGTCGTCTACAAAGGCCACGCCCTCGATCAGGCGTTGGCGGAAGAAGCCCAGCGTGGCAGCCACGTCGTACGGCGGCCGATAACCCAGGCGCACGGTCGTGCCCTGACCCTTGTCCCGGCTTCTGGTGCTGCTTTCTCGCCGCAGCTGGGTCGGGTTCAGCCGGTAGTGTTCGAGGAAGGCCGCGTTGAAGCGGCGCACGCTGCCGAAGCCGCTGGCCAGCGCGATCTGGGTCACCGGCAGGTCGGTGTCGGCCAGCAGTTGTTTGGCGGTGAGCAATTTGCGCGTGAGCAGGTACTGCAGGGGCGAGACGCCCAGCCGCTCCTCGAACACGCGGCGCAGATGCCGGTCGCTCACGCCCAGGCGCGTGGCCAGCCTTTCGCCCATGTTGCCGTCGGCGTCCAGCCAGTGCTGCGGATCGTCGAGCCAGAGTGTGGCCTGCTGCGCGAGGATGGTGGAAGCGTCTTCCCGCGACCAGTGGCGGTCCAGCGGTGCCAGCTCGGGCCGACAGCGCAGGCAGGGGCGGAACCCGGCGTGCTCGGCCTGGGCGGCATGCTCGAAAAAGCGGCAGTTCTCGCGCCGCGGCGTGCGCACGCGACACACCGGCCGGCAGTAGATGCCGGTGGAGGTGACGGCGGTGAAGAACTGGCCGTCGAAACGCGCGTCGTGCGAGCACAGCGCGCGGTAGCAAGCGTCCTGGTCGATGCGGTCGGGTGGATTCATGGGTGTCATGGTAGGCCTTGCACCGGAGGTTCGCTGGTCGTTTCCGGACATATGCCTCCCGACCTCTCCAAACCCCCTCCTACAATCGCTTTTTGCCTGTCACCCAAGGGAGTCCTCATGCAAGTTGCCGCGTCCATCTTCAAGGCCTACGACATCCGGGGCGTCACACCCACCGCGCTCAATGAGGGTGTGGCCGAGGCGCTGGGCCTGGCGTTCGGCACGCGGGCCCTGCAGCTCGGTGAAAAGACGGTGGCCGTGGGCCGCGATGGCCGCCTGAGCGGCCCGGCGCTCTCGGCCGCGCTCATCCGAGGCCTGGTGGCCGCCGGGGTGGACGTGATCGACATCGGCCTGGCGACCACGCCCATGTTGTACTTCGCCGCCGCCACGCTGTGCACCAGCGGCATCCAGGTCACGGGCAGCCACAACCCGCGCGACTACAACGGTTTCAAGATGGTGCTGGCCGGGCGCGCCATCTACGGCGACGACATCCAGGCACTGCGCAAGACCATGGAGATGGAGACGCACCAGCGCGCAGAGGGCGGGCGCGTGCGCCTGATCAACGTGCAGGCGGCTTACCAGGCCCGCATCGTGGGCGATATCAAGCTCTCGCGTCCCATGAAGCTGGTGGTGGACTGCGGCAACGGTGTGGCCGGTGCCTCGGCCCCGGCCATCTTTCGCGCGCTGGGCTGCGAGGTGATCGAACTCTTCAGCGAGGTGGACGGCAATTTCCCCAACCACCACCCCGACCCCAGCAAACCAGAAAACCTGCAGGACTTGATGCGCGTGCTGCGCGAGACCGACGCCGAGCTGGGCCTGGCCTTTGACGGCGACGGTGACCGTCTGGGCATCGTCACCAAGGACGGTGCCAACATCTACCCTGATCGCCAGATGATCCTGTTCTCGCAGGACGTGCTCTCTCGCGTGCCCGGTGGCGACATCGTGTTCGACGTGAAGTGCTCGCAGCGCCTGGCCCCGGCCATTGAAGCGGCCGGCGGCGTGGCCCACATCTACAAGACCGGCCACTCGCTGATCAAGGCGCGCATGAAGGAGCTCGACAGCCCGCTCGGTGGCGAGATGAGCGGCCACATCTTCTTCAAGGAGCGCTGGTACGGCTTTGACGACGGTACTTACGCCGGCGCGCGCCTGCTCGAAATCGTGAGCCGCAGCCCGAACGCCAGCGACGTGCTCAATGCATTGCCCACCAGCTTCAGCACGCCCGAACTCAATGTGGCCTGTGCCGAAGGCGAGCCGCACGCGGTGGTGGAGAAGCTGGTGGCCTTGGCGAAGTTCGACGCGCCGGCCAGGCTGTCGACCATCGACGGCGTGCGGGTCGACTGGCCCGATGGTTTTGGTCTGATCCGGGCGTCCAACACCACGCCGGTGCTGGTGCTGCGCTTCGAAGGCCAGACCACCGAGGCGCTGCACCGCATTGAAGCGGTGATGCTGGCCTTGCTCAAGCAGGCCAAGCCCGACGCCGTGGTGGGCGCCAGCGCGCACTGAGGGGGCTCAGCGCGGCAGCAAGGCCTGCACGCGATCGATCACCGCCTCGGCCTGCTCGTCCACCAGGGCGGTGGTGTCCACAGGCCGGTTGGCGCCCCACACCGCGGCCACTTCGCGGGCCACGTCGGCTTCGCTGCTCACCGGTCGGGCCTGGCGCAGGCTGTCGAGCCGTTCGTAGCTCTCGGCAAAATTCCAGACGTTCGGCCCATGCAGCACGGCACAGCCCAACGCCAGCGGCTCGTGCGGGTTGTGGCCCCCCACGCTGGCGAACGACCCGCCCACCAGCGCTACCGGCGCGAGCCTGTACCACAGGCCCATTTCGCCGATGGTGTCGGCGATGTAGACCGGGGCTTCGGTGGCGATGTGCGCACCAGCGCTGCGCAGGGGGACATCTTTTGACACGGAGGCTGACGCAAGCGCCGCCACCTCAAGACCGCGCGCCGGTGCTCGCGGCGCGATGACCAGCAAGGCATCGGGATGCTGTTCACACAGCCGGGCATGTGCGGCGAGCGCCAGGTCTTCCTCATCCGGGTGGCTCGACGCCAACAACCACACCGGTCGGTCTGACAGTGCCTGCTGCCAGGCATCAAGGTCGTCCGCATCGCATGCCAGTGGTGGCACCAGCGCCTTGATCGTGCCGCTGACCGTGATGCGTTCGCGCGGCGCACCCAGCGCCACCAGCGCGTCGGCGGTGGTCTCGTTCTGCGCAAACAGATCGCGAAACCCGGGCAGCAAGGCCTGGTAGAGCCAACGGCCCCAGCGCCGCTTGGCCAGCGACTCGGGGGACATGCGGGCATTGACCAGCGCGCGCGGAATGGATCGCGCGTCGGTCTCGGCGATCAGCGCGGGCCACAAGTCCATCTCGCACCACAGCGCGAGCGACGGCCGCCAATGATCGAGAAAGCGCGAGACGGCTTCGGGTGTGTCGACCGGGGCGAACTGGTGCTGGCAGCGTGGCGGCAGGCCGGTGCGGCGCAACGCGTCACCCGAGGTGCGCGCGGTGGTGGTGATGAGGAAACTGCAGTCGGGCCGCCGCTCGGCCAGCCGGGCGAACAAGCCCGCCAGCGCCATCGACTCGCCCACCCCCACCGCGTGGCCCCACACCAGCGTGCCTTCGGGACGATCGGCGTACTCGCTGCCCAGCTTCTGCCGCACGCTGCGCGGCGTTTCCTTGCCGCGCAGCAAACGCCGCTGCAAACCCTGGCGCCACACTGGAGCGAGCACCCGGGCCAGGACCAGGTAGACCCGCATCGCCCAGGGCTGGCGCGCTGGCGTCATCGGGCTTCCAGCCAGGGCACGAGGGTGGCCATGTGTTTGGTGGTGGCGCCGCCATGTTCGGCGTAAAAGGCCTCGGCACCGTCAATGGCGCGAGCATATTCGGTGGGCGAGGTGAGCAGTTGCACCAGCGCTTTCGACAGGCTGGCGATTGTCATGTGCTGCTGCAGCACCCCAGCGGCCAAAGCCTCCACGCCGGGGTACTCGATGCCCCAGATGCTGGGCCCGACCATCACCGGTTTCTTCAACGCGAGCGGTTCGATCACGTTGTGCGCGCCCAGCGGCACGAAAGAGGCCCCGACCACCACCACCTGCGACAACGCGAGGTAGAAGTACATCTCCCCCAGCGAGTCGCCCACCAGCACGTCGATACCGCTCATGTCGGGCGCGTCCGGCGTGGGCTGCAGCGCGGCATCCAGCATGCGGCTGCGCCGGGCCACGCGCAGATCCGCGCCCTCCATCAGTTGCACCACGGTGTCGAAGCGCTGCGGACTGCGCGGCACATACACCACCAGCGGTGACGGCAGACCCGCGGCCTGCAGGCCCGCCTGAACCAGGCGGATCGCGTCGATGAACTGCTCGTCCTCGCCCACGATGGCGCTCGCGAAACACACCACGGGCCTGAGTCCCGGCGAAGCCGTGGCGAGCTGCCAGGGCGCGAGCAAGGCGTGGGCCGCAGCCAGCTGTTGCGGGGACACGGGCAGGTCGAAGCGGGTCTCGCCCGCGATCACCACGCGCTCGCAGCCCACGTCGCGAAAGCGTTGGGCATGCGTTTTGGACTTGCACAGCACCAGCTCGTAGGCCTGGAAGATGCCCGCGCGAAAACCCCCCCATTTGCGGTCGCGCACGATGCTCTTTTTCGGGTACTGCGCGTTGGCCATGGCCAGCGGCACACCCTGGCGTCGGATGGTGGCCAACAGCACCGGCCAGGTGTCGATCTCCGTCATGAGCGCCGCGCGCGGGCGCACGCGATGGATCAGGCGGCGCACCGCCCAGCCCAGCTCCAGCGGCACATAGCTCACCTGCAGGCGGCGCTGTGCAATGGCTTCGTCAAACAGGGTGTGGGCGGCGGTGCGGCCCGCCGGGGTGAGGGTGGTGATGAAGACGGGATAACCCGCGGCCAGCAGGGCGCGCACCAGCGGTGCGGCACCGCGCATCTCGCCCATGGACGCCGAATGCACCCACACCGGACGGTCCAGACCGGTGAGAACAATGGGTGAGGCACCGAAACGCTCGTCCCAGTGCGCTCTGTACAGCGGCTCACGCTGGCCGCGCCGCCACAGAAAGAGCAGAAACACCGGCAGTAGCAGGTGCCACAGCATTTCGTACACACCGATGAGCACGGACAGCCGCCAGCTGGGCGGAAATGGACGGGAGGCGGTGTGCTTGGAAGAGAGGGATGCCATCGGTGGGAGCGGTACGGTACGGGCGGGGGTGCCTGCACGTCCCACCGAGGGCTCCGGGCGAAGGCCATTCAGTATAGTTACGCCCTTGAGCAGGCCCTTGCCAAGCGGCCCGCCTCCCACACAGGAACACCACCGATGCCCCTTCCCACGCCGGCCTGGACCGCAGTCATCCCACTGCGCGCCGGATCCAAGGGCCTGCCCTCCAAAAACATCCGCCTGCTGGCAGGCAAACCGCTGTACTGCCACGCGGTGGACCAGGCGCTGCAAGCCGGCGCCCAGCGCGTGGTGATCACGACCGACATCCCCGAAGTGCTCTGGGCGGAACTCCCCACCCAGGTGACGCTGGTGGAGCGCCCCACCGAGCTGGCGGGCGACACCGTGCCCATGGCTCCGGTGCTTCAACACGCTCTGCAGGCCGCCGACTGCCACGGCACGGTGGTGCTGTTGCAGGCCACTTCGCCGCTGCGCCAGCGCACCGACATCGAAGCCGCGCTGTCCGTCTTCGCCGGGGGCTACTTTGAACTCGTCATGTCGGTCACGTCTGCCGACCGCGGTGTGCTCAAGTGGGGCACGCTGCGCGGCAACCGCTTCCAGCCCCTGTCGGATCCGGCGCACTGCTTTGCCAACCGCCAGAGCCTGCCGCCGGTGGTGCGCCCCAACGGTGCGCTGTATGTGTTGAATGCCGAACGCTTCGTGGCCAGTGGCAGTTTCGTCTCGGAGCGCATCGGCGTGGTGGAAATGCCTGCCGAGCGCAGCCAGGACATCGACTCGCTGGAAGACTTCCAGCGTTGCGAAGCCGCGTTGGAGGCCGCGCATGGTCAATGAAATGAACACCGACTACGTGGAGCTTTACGCCGCGCCCACCTGGCAGTGCGTGATGATCTGCTGGGGTACGAAGTACTCGACTTCGCTCATCAACAACCTGGCCCGCAGCATCGCAGACAAGGCCTCGTCGCAACCACGCTTCATCCTCATCTCCGACCGGGAACGCCCCGATCTGGCCGATCGAATCGAGCTGGTGCGGTTTCCCGAGTACTGGTTGGCGCCCCCTCTGAGGACGGCGGGGTGTCACGCGAAACTGGCCATGTTTGAACGCGGCATCGTCCCAACGGACCTGCCCGCGATATACGTCGATCTGGACACCATTGTGTTGGGTGACCTCAGTACCGGCCTGGCCTTGATGAAGAACCGCCAGACCGTGGCCATTCTGCCGAGTGCGATCATTCCGTTTGGTTGGGTTGGAAGGACACTGCATCGCTGGACCAATGGCCGCAAGTACGCGCGTGGCAATTCTTCGTTCGTGATCTACCACCCCGGCGAATGCCACTACATTGCGGAGCGGTTCCGGTCGGTGTATGCGAAGTATCCGAAGATGGAGCTCCGGCCCATGGTGGCCGACGAACGATTCATCAGTTGGTCGGCGCAGGAGCACATGGTGGGCATTCCCGCCTCGTTCGCCGTCAAATTTCCTGGCGAGTTCATGTTCTATTGGGGCTTCTGGCTTTACATCAAAGCCTGGTTGCCCTGGGTGCGCACTCGCCGCCGCAAGCTCGTGGCCGTGACGCTGAACGGGCTGATGATCAAGCCGGAGAAGTTGATGTCCCTCAAGGATGGCGATGTGATCGTCGACGAGAAGGCTCGCAAACTGATCTGGAGCCCCAAGACGCTCGGGCACATGCAATCAAAAATCAAGGCGTTCTGCGCCGGTTCACTCCGGTAAGCGTTCAATCCATTCATCGAGACACCCATGAAAATCGCCCACCGCACCATCTCCCCCGCACACCCCCCGCTGGTCGTGGCCGAAATCGGCATCAACCACGGCGGCAGTCTGGACGTGGCCAAAGGCATGGTGCTGGCTGCGCACCGCGCCGGTTGCGAAATGGTCAAGCACCAGACGCATTTCGTCGACGACGAAATGACCGACGAGGCCAAACAGATCTTCCCGCCCAACGCCGACAAATCCATCTGGGACGTGATGGAAGAATGCGCGCTGTCCAAGGACGACGAGATATCGCTCAAGTCCTATGCCGAGTCGCTGGGCATGATCTACATCTCCACGCCGTTCTCGCGCGCAGCGGCTGATTTCCTCAACGACATCGGCGTGTCCGCGTTCAAGATCGGATCGGGCGAGTGCAACCACGTGCCGCTGATCCGCCACATCGCCAGCTTCGGCAAACCCATCATCATGAGCACCGGCATGCAGACCATTGACGGCATGCGGCCCTCGGTCAAGGCGTTGGACGACTCGGGTGTTGAATATGCGCTGCTGGAGTGCACCAACCTCTACCCCTCGCCACCCGAGATCGTGAGCCTGCAAGGCATCACGGAACTGCGCAACGCCTTCCCGCGCGCCGTCATCGGCTTCTCCGACCACAGCATCGGCCCCGAAATGGCGCTCTCCGCCGTGGCGCTGGGCGCCTGCATTCTTGAGCGCCACTTCACCGACACGCGTTACCGCAAGGGCCCGGACATCTCCTGCTCCATGGACCCGGCCGAACTCAAGTTCCTGATTGACCGCTCGCGCGAGATCCACACCGCGTTGAACAACCCCAAGGTGCGCACCGCGCCCGAGGAAGACGTGTACCGCTTCGCGCGCGGCTCCATGGTGGCCGACCGCGATCTGCCCGCAGGCCACGTGGTCACCCCCAGCGATATCTGGGCGCGCCGCCCGGGCTCAGGTGAGATTTCCGTGCAGCATTTCGACCGCCTCGTCGGTGCGAAGCTCACCCGTGCCGTCAAGCGCAACCAACAACTGCTGTGGAGCGATCTCGACGGCGTGAAGCCTCTGGCCAACAGCTGATTCGAATGAGCGCGAAAAAACTGCTCTTCGTCACCGGCACCCGGGCCGATTTCGGCAAGCTCGAGCCGCTTGCGCTGGCCGCGCAGCAGGCCGGGTTTGCCGTGAGCTTCTTCATCACCGGCATGCACATGATGCGGCGCTATGGTGAAACCCGGCTTGAGGTGAAGCGTTTCCCGGGCGCCGAGTTCTTCGAGTTCGTGAACCAGCGCGAAGGCGACGCGCAGGATTTCATTCTCTCCAAGACCATCCTGGGTTTCTCCGATTTCGTGCACGAACACCGGCCCGATCTGGTGGTGATCCATGGTGATCGGGTGGAGGCGCTGGCCGCGTCCATCGTCTGCGCCATGAAGTACATCCCCTCGGCGCACATCGAAGGCGGCGAGGTCTCGGGCACCATCGACGAAAGCATTCGCCACTGCAACACGAAGCTGTGCGCCGCACATTTCGTGAGCTCCGAAAATGCCCGCCAGCGCGTGCTGGCGCTCGGCGAGTCACCCGAGAGCGTCTACAACATTGGCTCACCCGAACTCGACACCCACGCGCGGCCTTCGGGCGTGACGCTGGCGCAGGTGAAGGAGCGCTATGCCATCCCGTTCGATGACTACGGCATCGCGATCTTCCACCCCGTGACCTCGGAGGCCGACACCATCGGTGCCCAGGCGCAGTCGCTGTTTGCGCGGCTGGAAGCCAGTGGCCGGCATTTCGTGGTGATCGCCCCCAACAACGACCCCGGCACCGAGGACATCTTTGCGGTGCTGGAGAAGTTGCCCAAGGATCGGTTCCGCCAGATACCGTCGATGCGCTTCAACTATTTCTCCGAGCTCATGAAGAACGCCTCCGCCATGGTGGGCAACAGCAGTGCGGGTGTGCGCGAAGCGCCGTTTCTGGGTGTGCCGAGCCTGGATGTGGGCACGCGCCAGAACCGGCGAGCCAGTGGGCCGTCAATCACCACATGCTCGGCGTTTGATACCGAAACCTTGAGTCATTTCCTGTCTGACACATGGGGCCATCGGCTCTCGGCGGATACCACGTTCGGCGTTGGCAATGCGGCGGAGCATTTTGTCGCGGTTCTCCAGTCGGCCGATTTCTGGGCGCGGCCCATGCAGAAGGCGTTTGCGGATGAGTGATGTTCCCGCAGAAGTGGTTCCGGCCAATGGCCATTCCCACGCGGGATCAAGCTGGCATGTTGCAGACCTGGAGGAGGTTGGCACCTGCCCGGTCTGTCGCTCCTCGGAGTCTGCCTTGGTACAAGAAGCTGTGGAGGACTGGGCGTTCGGGAGTGCTCCGGGACGCTGAAGGAATGCGCTGTCTGCCAGTCGCGTATCTGGGTTCAAGCCCAATGCCAGAAGTCATCGGGCGCGCCCCTACCATTTGCTGCACGCTTGCTACCAGTAGGTCAGGATTTCATCAGGCTTCTGGCTTGCAAGATCTGAACTTTGTTGCCGTTATCTGGCTGCCTGAAGGCAGGTTGCTGGCCACGATCAGGCCCAGCATTGTGTAGAAGAAATAGCTTATTGCGCGATACCACAGCGGCACGTTGAACAAGCTGTCCACGGCCAGAACGGCAACCAGCGCGTACAGCACGGCGCTTTCTGACGTCGTGGAATGTCGTGCCATGCCCAGCAGTCGCCACAGCAGCCACAAGAACGCAAGCAAGCCGATCAGACCGTACTCCATCCCGAAGAACAGATACTGGTTGTGAGGGTGTGTGCATGTGTATTCACAGTGGCCAAAATGCTGGGCAGCGATCTGGTGGTATGTGCCCGAACCCGTGCCTGCAATGGGATGGTCCACCATCTGGTCGAGAGCCAATTTCCACATGTTGATTCGAAGGCCGAGTGATGTGCGATCGACCGCCTGGTACGACGCAATGTCTTCATACGCCGTTGTCAGCCGACTTTTCATCAATGGACTCGATGTCACCAGTGCGATACCAAGCAGCGTCACACCCAGGGCGGCCGGCCATCGTCTGGATTTGCGCGTGTGCAATGCCAGGAAAGTAGCCACGACCACGACCACGGCCACCAAGCCGGATCGACCCTGCAAAAGAAAGAGAACGCTGCCAATGGCGACCACCGCGCCAATGGCCCATGCCAGGCGCAATTTTCGGTTCGTAACGCAAAGGGTCTTGTTTAGTGCCATTGCAAGGAAGATCGCTGTCATGACACTTTGAGACACGTACTCCATGAAAACACTGTGGTCGGCGCCAATGCCCAGGTTCTGGGTGCGAGACCAAGGCAGGTTCACGAAGACGTTGGCGTAGGTGGACGCCAGGACGATGATCATTGACAGTGTGAAAGCTGACCAGGCGCGCGCTCGCCAGCGGGCGTCGGCAAAGGTGACGGCGAGCATCAAGACCAGCAACAGCTTGCTGTACACCTTCAGGCTGTTGACGACGTCGCCAAACGGTGCGGGGCTGAACGGTGCCCACAACGCGACGATGCTTGCCAGCAGAACCAGTGGCGCTGCCACTGGTAGAGCCCGAATGAAGGCCAGCTTTGAGCGGTACTGACCCGCGCCGACCCATGCAACGATGAAGGTGAGCGCTGCGACGAGAAACAGGGATCTCGATACAGGGGCTGCGAACACGAGCGCCACAGCGCTCCAGCCACACAGATGGTCGAAAGCTTGCTGCCAGCGAGGTGTAGGCTGGATGGAATTGTTCATGAAAGTGGCGTCGGGCGCCGCGGCCCCGAATCGAATGTGTCTAGGCACGGGAGTTCAACGCAGAACGTCGTCGATGTCCCTAAGGATGTCCGGGTGAGCGCTTGCCATGCGATTAGACCGCATGCGATCACGTATCAAGGTCAGTGCCTTGAGGTTGTTCCAGTCTCGCGACTTTTTCAGATAGGGGACTTCGAAAACCTTCAGCGAGGTGATGGGTGCGGTGGCGAGGACGTTTTGTTTCTCGGTGGCCTCCAAGGCCAACGCTAGGGCACTTCCACGCCAATCGTCGTTGTCTGCAAAGCTGGTGATGCGTTGGGCAATGCCTGCCTCGATGCGTTCATCGATCGTGACGAGATCTTCCAGCAGTTCTTTCAGCTTCAAGTTCGACAGCGAACCGATGTACCGATCCAATGCACTTCGTGTGTACATCGCCTCGCAACGGATGCCCGCATCCATCAGTGCATGCGAGAAGCCCCGTTCTCCGCGGCGGATGGTTTTGTATTTGTTGCTGGTGATGCGATAGCGATCCCAGAAACGAATGAATGCCTTGTGTCGCAGGGCGCCACGCTTGACCATCAGAAAGAAGGAGCCGAAGAACGGCCGCTTCTTGGGTGGCAGGTTTTCGGTTTGTCGTAACGGGTCGAGTTGCAGTGCGCCAACGAAATCGGCGGCGCTGCCCTCCATGCGGTCGATCAAGGTCTCGTTGCCGTGCAGTGGGAACCAGATGCTGTCGTTCAGGATGATCAACACATCGGGGTCGATTTTCCACTGTTGCAGCAGCCAGATCCCGTCACGGTACCCGCCGAAGTCATAGCCGAAGTTGGGTCGTTCGGCCATTCGCCAGATCCATGGAGACAGGCGTGTCCTGTCTTCGCTGCTCAGTGGTGCATTGCTGATGATCAGCGGGGCGTAGCCCTTGTGGACCAAGTGCTGGCACGTCCAGACCGTTGCATCTGAAATGCCTGCGGGCTGGTATACGAGCAACAGCGCGACCTTGGGACCCAGGGCAATGGCTCCGTGATCCGCCTGCAGCATGGCGCCACGTTGGGCATCGTGGCGCTGCCTGCGCAGGGGCTCGGTGAAGAACTCCGGGATGCCCTTGAGTTGTTGGCGAATGCGGTTGAACTCGCGCTCCAGCTTCCAGGTCAGCAGGCTCATCGACTTGGGCTAACGTTACTTCGCCAGCAGCGCATTGATCGGCAGCAGATCCTCGGGCACCAGCTTGCCGCTGGCCTGCTTCAGGCGCAGCCCGCCGAGCAACACGTTGTAGCGGGCCTGGGCCAGATCGCGCTTGGTCTGAAACAGCTGGCTTTGTGCATTGAGCACGTCGATGTTGATGCGCACACCCACTTGGTAGCCCAGGCGGTTGGCGTCCAGGGCGCTCTGGCTGGAGGCTTCTGCGGCTTCAAGGGCCTTCACCTGGCCCTGGCCAGACAGCACGCCGAGGAACGCGCTGCGCGTGGCCAGATCAATACCGCGTCTGGCGGCTTCCAGGTCGGTGCGGGCCTTGTCTTCGAGCGACATGGTTTCCTTCACCCGGTTCTGGATGGCGTAACCGGCGAACAGCGGCATGTTGAACTGCACGCCGATGCTGGCGTTGTTGCTGCGCACCGTGTTCTGCGCCAGGGTCTGGGTGGATGGCGCGCGTGCCACTTGGTACTGCGCCACCAGATCCACCGTGGGCTTGTGGCCGGCCTCGGCCTTGCGCGTCTCCAGCTGCGCAATCTCCAGCCCACGCGTGGCTTGCAGGATGGTGGGGTGCGTCTCGTCGTTGAGCGCCACCCAGGCTTGCGGGTCAGCGGGCAGCAGCGGCGGCAGCACCACCGGCGCCACCAGCGGCTTCGGCGTCACTGCCACCCTGCCTACCAACTGATCCAGCGTCAGTTGCTTGACGCGCAGGTCGTTCTCGGCGGCGATCTCCTGCGCCACCACGAGGTCGAAGCTGGCTTGCGCTTCGCGCGAGTCGGTCACGGTGGTGGTGCCCACCTCGAAGTTGCGCTTCGCTGCGGCGAGCTGTTCGGCCACCGCGGTTTTCTGGGCGCGCACGAAGGCCAGTGTGTCGGTGGCTGCGAGCACGTCGAAGTAGGCCTGCGTGGTGCGAACGATCAGGTCTTGTTCGGCCAGTGTGAGCGTGGCCTTGGCCACGTCCACCGAGAGCAGGGCCTGGTCGTTGATGAGTTTGTTGACCGGGCGGTACAGCGGCTGGCTGGCAGAGAGCGTGGTGCTCTGGCTGTTGCTGCTGGTGTCCGCGCCACCGTTGACCTCGCGTCGGGCCCAACTGGCTGCCGCGCCCAGGCCGACTTCGGGCAACAGGCCGGCTTTGGCCTGGTCTGCGCGGAAGAGGTTGGCTTCGAACTGCGATCGGGCCGACAGATAGGTGGCATCAAAGCCGCGCGCTGCTTCGTAGAGCTCCACCAGGCTCTGGGCCTGAGCCCCCGTGACAGCGCCCAGTGCCAACCAGGTGGCCATGGCCAGACGGCTCACAGCGAAGGATCGACCCGGGGTGGGGGCGGGTGCGTGCAGGTCGGTCATGGAGTTCCTTTGAAACGGATGGCGGGACATGGAGTGGTCGTTCAATAGACCGGGACACCCGGATCGCGTTCCTGCGACCAGGCGTGGATGCCGCCATGGATGTTCACGATCTGCGTGAATCCCTGGTTCATCAGAAAGTTCGCCACCTGCGCGCTGCGCATGCCGTGGTGACACAGGCAGGCAATCGGTTGATCGCGGTCGAGTTCGGAGAGCCGCTCGGGCACGCTGCGCATGGGGATGTGGCGCAGCTCGAAACCATCGGCCTTGACGGAGGCGGTCTGCAGCTCCCAGGGCTCGCGCACATCGAGCACGACCGGCAGGCTGCCCGCCGGTGTTTCGCTGGCCGCCTGCTCAAGCCAGGCGTCGAGCTGTGCGGGCTGAATCGCTTTCATGGACATCCTTGAAGGAACACTTCAGAACCGGAAGCGCGAAGGCTCCGGGAAGTTCAGCAGGCGGGGGGCCACCGTGTCCCAGGGCTGCAGTGTCTGGAACGAGGCGTCGCCGATGCGGGTGACGATGGTGGCGCGCATCACCGGCTCGAAGCCGACGATGGCGGCCAGCCGGCCACCCGGTGCCAGCAAAGCGAGCAGCGCCGGAGGAATCTCGGCCACCGAGCCACTCAGCAGAATGGCGTCGAACGGCCCGTTCACGTTGCAGGCGGCAAAGCCCTGCGCCGCGGCATCGGCCTGCTTGATCTCGACGTTGGCGATACCGGCGTTGCGCAGGTTCTCGCGCGCGGTGCCGGCCAGCACTGGGTCGATCTCGATCGACACCACGCGTTGCGCGAGGCTGGCCAGCAGGGCGGCCATGTAGCCGCTGCCGCTGCCGATCTCCAGCACCTTGTCGGTGGGCTTGAGGTCCAGGTCCTGCAGCAGGCGCGCTTCGACCTTGGGCGCCAGCATGCATTGGCCCTCCACCGCGGGGTGTTTCAGGGGAAGTTCCATGTCGGCGAAGGCCAGCAAACGGTGGGCGGCGGGCACGAAGGCTTCGCGGTGCATGCGCGCGAGCAGGTTGAGCACCTGGGGGTCGAGCACCTCCCAGGGGCGGATCTGCTGTTCGATCATGTTGAAGCGGGCGTGGTCAAAGCCGGTGTGGATGGCGGGGGCAGGTGTGGTGGTCATGGCGGGGCTCCTGGGAGCGTCTGAAGAGACGGGGAAATGCATGAATTTTAAGGAGTGGAGCCCAGCGGCTCGGCCGCATGCGGAGCCATGCCGAGCTTGCGTCGAAACCACTGCGCCAGATCGTCCATGTAGCAGTACACGACGGGCACCACCACCAGGGTCAGCAGCGAGGAGGTGATCACCCCGCCGATGACGGCCTGGCCCATGGGCGCGCGCTGTTCCGAGCCCTCGGTGAGCGCAAACGCCAGCGGCACCATGCCGAAGACCATGGCCAGCGTGGTCATGAGGATGGGGCGCAACCGCACGCGCGCGGCCAGCAGCAGGGCCGACTCGCGGTCCATCGGCGCCTCGCCTGCCAGCCCGTTGCGCGCTCGGATCGCGAAGTCCACCAGCAGGATGGCGTTTTTTGTCACCAGGCCCATCAGCAGCACGATGCCGATGACCGAGAACATGCTCATGGTCGAGCCGAACATGAGCAGGGCCAGCGCCACGCCGATCAGCGTGAGCGGCAGCGCCGTCATGAGTGCCAGCGGCTGCAGGAAGCTCTGGAACTGGCTGGCCAGGATCATGTAGATGAAGATGATGGCCAGGGCGAGTGCCGAGATGGCGTAGCCGAACGACTCCTGCATGTTCTTGGTGGAGCCGCCGAATTCATAGCGGTAGCCGGGTGGAAACGGCGTGCTGTCGAGCACCTGTTTGATCTCGGCCGAGACCTCGCCCGCCGAGCGGCCGAACACGTTGGCGTTGATCGAGACCTCGCGGTTGAGGTTGCGCCGGTTGATCTGGTTGGGGCCGGTGCTGGCCACCACCTCGGCCACCTGGCCCAGGCGCACCACACGCGCGGTGCCGTCGGCTTCGGTGCCGACCATGAAGGGCAGTTGCTCCAGGTCACTCGCGCGCTCGCGCCCGGTGGCGGCCAGTTGCACGTTCACGTCGTAGCTCTCGCCGTTCTGTGCGCGCCAGTTGCCCACCGTGGTGCCGGCCACCAGCGTGCGCAGCGCGCCACCCACCGCGGCCACGTTCATGCCGGCGTCCGACGCCAGCTCGCGCCGCATCTTCACGTCCACCGTGGGCTTGTTGGGCTTCACGCTCGCGTCGAGGTCAACCAGGCCAACGATGGGGCGGATGCGCTCCGTCACGGTTGCGGTCAAGCGCTCCAGTTCGGCCAGATCGTCGCCTTGCAAGGAGAACTCCACCTGCTTGTTGCCGCCCACCGCGTCGAGCAGGCCCACGTGCGTGACCGTGATGCCCGGCACGCTGCGCAGGCGCTCGCGCAGTTGGGCTGACATCGCGTCCGCGCTCAGCGTGCGGTCCTTGCGGTCGACCAGGCGCACATAAACGCTGGCGTACATGGTGCCCTGGGCATTGCCGGTGTTGAGCGTGGACAGCGTGTACTTCACTTCCGGGAACTGGCGCAGGATGGCCTCGACCTCGCGCGTCTTGGCCTCGGTGGCCTGCAACGACGAGCCCACCGGCGTGTGAAAGCTCAGCGAGGTTTCCGAGAAGTCGGCCTTGGGCACGAACTCGGTGCCCAGCAGCGGCAGCACGAACAGGCTGCCGACGAAGGTGGCCAGCGCCACGCCCAGCGTGGCCAGCTTGTGCTTGAGCGACCAGCGCAGGGTGGACTGGTAGGTGTCGGCCAGGTCGTCCTGAAGGCGGTCGAACCACCCGGTGACCCGGCCGACTGTTCGGTCGTACAGAGACCGTTCGCCCTGAGCCTGTCGAAGGGTTGACGGGTCGTGCCACACCGACGACAACATGGGATCGAGCGTGAAACTCACGAACATGGAGATGAGCACGGCCGCCACCATGGTGATGCCGAACTCGTGGAAGAACTTGCCGATGATGCCGCCCATGAAGCCGATGGGCAGGAACACCGCGACGATGGACAGCGTGGTGGCCAGCACCGCCAGGCCGATCTCCTGCGTGCCGTCCATGGCCGCGTTGAACGGCGTCTTGCCCATCTGCACGTGGCGCACGATGTTCTCGCGCACCACGATGGCGTCGTCGATCAACAGACCCACCGACAGCGTGAGCGCCATCAGCGTGATCATGTTGATGGTGAACCCGAAGAGGTTCATGAAGAAGAAGGTGCCGATCAGCGCGATGGGCAGCGTGAGGCCGGTGATGACGGTGGAGCGCCAGGAGTTCAGGAACAAAAACACGATAAGCACCGTGAGCAGCGCGCCTTCGATCAGCGTGCGGCGTACGTTGTCCACCGACACGCGGATGGGCCGCGAACCGTCGGCGATCTGCTCCAGTCGAATGCCCGGTGGCAGCTCGGACCGCAAGGCTTGGACTGCCGCTTTCAGGCCATCGGTCACCGCGATGGTGTTCTCGTCTTGCGACTTCTGCACCTGCAGCAGCAGCGTGCGCTGGCCGTTGTAGAGCGCCAGGCTCTGCACCTCCTCTGTGCCGTCGTTCACCGTGGCCACTTGCGACAGGCGCACGGCCTGGCCAGCGCGGCGGGCGACGATGATGTCGCCAAAATCCTGCGGGTTCTGCAGGCGAGAGAGCATCTGCACCACGCGCTCGGCCTCGCCGGTCTTGAGCGTGCCCACCGGCAGGTCCTGGTTTTCGCTGCGCACGGCGGCGGTCACCTGTTCGGTGGTCACGCCCAGGGCCTCCATGGCCGAGGGATTGAGCTCGATGTTGATGGCGCGTTGTGTACCGCCCACCAAGTTGACCGAGCCCACGCCACGCACGTTCTCCAGCCGCTTCTTGAGGGTCTGTTCGGCCCAGGTGGTCAGCTCCACCGCGCTGGGGGACTTGCCGTTCACGGTTTCCGGAATCACGGCCACCGACCAGATCGAGCGCGCTGCCGGGTCGAAGCGCAGCACGCGTGGCTCTTCCACCTCGTCGCGCAGCAGCGGGCGCAGGATGCCGATCTTCTCGCGCACGTCTTCGGCCGCCTTGCGCCCGTCCACCGTGAGCTGGAATTCGATGATGACGACCGAGGAGCCTTCGTAGCTGCGCGAGGTCAGGGTGTTGACACCGGCGACCGCATTGACCGCCTCTTCGACCTTCTTGGTGACTTCCGATTCCACGATCTCGGGCGAGGCACCGGGGTAGGCGGTGGTGACAACGACCACCGGAAAGTCGATGTTGGGGAACTGGTCCACCTGCAGGCGCTGGAACGAGAAGATGCCCAGCACCACGAAGGCGATCATCACCATGGTGGCGAACACCGGGTTGCGCAGGGAGACCTGGGTGAACCACATGGCGGGCTGCTCAGTTGCCGGCGGTGGCGGGCGCGTTCAGGCGCACGGCGGTGCCTTCGCGGATCAAACCGGCCTGGGCGCGCAGCAGTTGCGTGCCGGCGGGCAAACCCTCCACCGCCCGCATGGGCTCGGTGCCCTGCAGGCCGGTGGCACCGGCTTGCAGCGGCACATGCACCACCGCGCCTTCGCGCACCACCTGAACATAGGGTTGCGGCTTGTCGTTGCGCACGGTGGAGGCGGGCACGGCCAGCGCCGTGACCGAACCGATCACGATGTGGCCCTGCGCAAACAGGCCCTGGCGCATGCCGGGCAGCGCAGGCACGCGCAGGTACACCAGCACGCTGCGGCTGGCCGCCTGCACGCTGGGGTTGATGCGCGCCACGGTGGCCTGCACCGGTTCGCTCAGACCTTCCACGGTCAGGCGCGCTGTCTGGCCCACCTGCACGGCCGCGGCATCGGCCGGCGCAATCGCCGCTTCCATCTCGAAGCCCGAGAGATCCACCACGTCGAGCACGCGCGTGTCGATGCCCACGCGTTCGCCGTTCTGCACCAGCCGGGCCGAAACCTGGCCCGTCAGCGGCGAGCGCAGCGTGGTGTCGGCCAGCGACTTGCGCGCGATGTCCAGCGCGGCCAGCGCGGCCTGGTGGGTGGCTTCTGCGCTGGAGAGGTTGGCGGTGGCGGTCTCCAGCGCGGTGCTGGAGATGAAGCCCTGGCGCACCAGGGCCTGGTTGTTGTCGAAGGTGCGCTTGGCGATCGCCACCTGCGCCTGGGCCGATTCGGCCTGTCGCGCGCTCTGGCGCACGCGCGCCTGGGCCTCGGTGCTGTCGATGCGGGCCACCACTTCGCCGGCTTTCACCGGATCTCCTTCGCGTTTGGTCAGGCCCTGGATCTCACCAGCCGTTCTGGCCTTGATGGAGGCGGTCTGCAGCGCGTCCACCGAACCCGACAAGGGCACGGTCTGGGTGAGTTCGATGGTTTGCACGCTCACCACATCGGTGGGTGAAAGCGTGTAGATCGGGGCTTTCTGCAGTGATTCAGCAGCGCTGCGGGCCGCTTCGCTGGTGGCCTTGCGTTTGCCCAGCGCACGCGTGACGCCCAGCGCAACGCCAAGCACCAGCGCGATGAGCAGCAACCACTTGATCCAGAAAGACAACGAATGGCGTGAGGACATGGTGGTCGGTGCGATTGGTGCGATCTGCTCAGGCGGGACGTTGGGTGGACTGGGGCACCTGCATGCCCGAGAGCAGCAGGTCGACCTGCGCGTCGATGAAGCCGATCGGATCGATCTGCTCGGTCGCCGGGCAGCACGGCGCCATGGAGTGTTTCCACATCAGCAGGAAGATCATCGGCGCGATTAGGCTGTAGACGGCGTATTCCATGGACAGCGGTCGGAAATCGCCGCGGTCGACGCCCCGCTGCAGGATGCGGCGGATCAGGTCGTGCCCGGGTTCGATCACTTCCTTCTGGTAGAAGGCCGCGATCTCGGGAAACATGCCGGCTTCGCTCATCACCAGCTTGGTGATGCCCGAGGCGGGCGTCATGCCGATGCGCTCCCACCACGAGTGCATGCAGTAGCGCACCAGCTCGGCGCTGTCGCCGCTGAAGCGCTCGAACTCTTCGTTCCACTCGGTGAAACGCCCGGCGATGTTCTCGCGCACGACGGCCTTGAACAGCTCTTCCTTGCTCGGGAAATACAGGAAGAGGGTGCCCTTGGACACGCCCGCCATGGCCGCCACTTCTTCCACCCGGGTCGCGGCAAAACCTTTCTCCACAAACAGGGTGAGCGCGGCGTCCAGCAACTCACCCGGACGTGCCTCCTTGCGCCGCGAACGACGTTGCGGAGCGTCGGGTTCGACGGGGTTGCTGGTGTCTGACACGGGGGACGAGGGCATGCGGGTGTCTTTAATGACCGATGGGTTATTAACTATAACCCACCCCCGCCGCGCTGCGCGCGTCCCCCTCAAGGGGGCGCACCCTGGGACCGGCGGAGCCGGATCCTCGGGCGCCCTTGACGCGGCACCTCGCTCCGGCGGCGCCCGATCGCACCTTTTTTCAGTTGAACGCCTGGATGCCGGTGATCGCACGGCCCAGGATGAGCGCGTGCACGTCGTGCGTGCCTTCGTAGGTGTTGACCACCTCCAGGTTCACGAGGTGGCGTGCCACACCAAACTCGTCGCTGATGCCGTTGCCACCCATCATGTCGCGAGCCATGCGGGCAATGTCCAGCGACTTGCCGCAGCTGTTGCGCTTGAGGATGGAGGTGATCTCCACCGCAGCCGTGCCTTCGTCCTTCATGCGGCCCAGGCGCAGACAGCCCTGCAGGCCCAGGCTGATCTCGGTCAGCATGTCGGCCAGCTTCTTCTGGATCAGCTGGTTGGCCGCGAGCGGGCGGCCGAACTGCTGGCGGTCCAGCACGTACTGGCGGGCGCGGAAGTAGCAGTCTTCTGCGGCACCGAGCGCGCCCCAGGCGATGCCGTAGCGCGCCGAGTTCAGGCAGGTGAACGGCCCCTTCAAGCCGCGCACCTCGGGGAAGGCGTTTTCTTCGGGGCAGAACACGCCGTCCATCACGATCTCGCCGGTGATGGAGGCGCGCAGGCCGACCTTGCTGTGGATGGCCGGGGCGGAGAGACCCTTCATGCTCTTCTCGAGGATGAAGCCGCGGATCGAACCTTCGTCGTCCTTGGCCCAGACCACGAACACGTCGGCGATGGGCGAGTTGGTGATCCACATCTTGGCGCCCGACAGGCTGTAGCCGCCGGCGACCTTCTTGGCGCGCGTGACCATGCTGCCCGGATCGGAGCCGTGGTTGGGTTCGGTCAGGCCGAAGCAGCCGATCCACTCGCCCGTGGCGAGCTTGGGCAGGTACTTCTGCTTCTGTTCCTCGGTGCCGAACTCGTTGATGGGCACCATCACCAGCGAGCTCTGCACGCTCATCATCGAGCGGTAACCCGAGTCCACGCGCTCCACTTCGCGCGCCACCAGGCCGTAACACACGTAGTTCAGGCCGCTGCCACCATAGGCTTCGGGGATGGTGGGGCCGAGCAGGCCAAGTGCACCCATCTCGCGAAAGATCGCCGGGTCGGTCTTCTCATGGCGGAAGGCCTCGGTCACGCGGGGCAGCAGCTTTTCCTGGCAGTAGGCGTGGGCGGCGTCGCGCACCTGGCGCTCGTCGTCGGTGAGCTGCTGGTCGAGGTGGAAAGGGTCTTCCCAGCTGAAGCTGGCTTTGGCTTTGGTGGGGGAAAGCATGGTCGGTGTCTCCGTGTGTTGGGGTGGCAATGCGCGCATTGTCCGCCGGCCATGAATACCTGTCTAATATCGAATAGGTATCCGTCGATACAGGGAAACTATTCATGGAGTTCCGCCACCTGCGCTATTTCCTGGTGCTGGCCGAAGAGTTGCATTTTGGTCGCGCGGCGCAGCGTCTGGCCATGACGCAGCCGCCGCTCTCGCTCAACATCCAGCAGCTCGAAGCTTCGGTGGGGGCGCAGCTGTTCACGCGCAACAGCCGTGGCGTGCAGCTCACCGCGGCGGGGCAGGCCTTCGTGCCGGCCGCGCGCTCGCTGCTCGATCAGGCCGGTCTGGCTGCGCGCGAGGCGCGCGAGGTGTCGCAGGGCATGCTGGGCAGCTTGCAGATCGGTTTTGCGGGCACCGTGCTCTACCGCGGGTTGCCGCAGATCCTGAAAGGCTTTGCCGCAGGGCACCCCAAGTTGCGTCTGGTGTTGCGCGAGCTGAGTTCCAGCGACCAGTTGATCGACCTGATGCACGAGCGGCTGGACATCGGCTTCGTGCACACCACGCGCGTGCCGGCCGGCTTCTCGCAGATTCTGGTCTCCCGCCAGCCGTTCGTGGCCTGCCTGCCGGTGGGTCATGCGCTGGCACGGCGCAAGACGTTGTCGTTGGCGCGCCTGCAGGGTGAGCCGTTTGCCGTGGTGTCGCGCGCCGTGTCGCCCGACTACCACGAGCGCATCCTCGGCCTGTGTGCCGATGCGGGGTTCTCGCCGGAGATCCGCTTCGAGTTGCGCCATTGGCTCAGTGTGGTGTCCATCGTGTCGCAGGGCCTGGGGGCGGCGCTGGTGCCGGCGGCGCTGCAGCAGGCCGGCCTGCCCGGCGCGGCGTTCGTGCCGCTGGATGTGGACACGCCACCCTACGAGACCCACTGCCTGTGGAAGACCGACAGAGACCAGGCGGCGCTGGGGGCATTTCTGGGTGCGGTGCGCGCATTTGCCCAACCACTAAAGTGAAGCACTGAAAGAATTCTGTGTCTGGAACGACCAACACAGGAACAAACACACATGGAGAACGCAATGAGCGACAGACAGGTGCTGGTGTTGGGTGGTGGCTGTTTCTGGTGCACCGAGTCGGTGTACGTGGGGGTCAAGGGCGTGACCGATGTGGAGTCGGGCTACAGCAATGGCCACGTGAAGCAGCCGAGCTACGAGGCCGTGTGCACCGGCACGACCGGGCACAACGAGGTGGTGCGGCTGGAGTACGACCCTTCGCAGATCAGCACGCGCGAGATCCTGGAGATCTTCTTCGTGATCCACGACCCGACCACACTGAACCGCCAAGGCAACGACGTGGGGACGCAGTACCGCAGCGGCATCTACTTCACCACGCCGGAGCAGCAGGCAGTGGCGCAGGGTTTGATCGACGAGCTCACGAGGGACGAGGCGTTTGGAAAGCCGATCGTCACCGAGGTGAAGCCGCTGGACAACTACTCCGCTGCCGAGGAATACCACCAGGATTTCTTTGAACGCAATCCCAACCAGGGCTACTGCATGATGGTGGCGGCGCCCAAGGTGGCGAAGTTTCGCAAGACGTTTGCGCGGTTGGCCAAGTAGCATCCTCCAGGCATTTCTTGCCTGCACCTCGCGGGCTCACAGACGCACGGCGCTCTGCTCCGCGAATGTCCTCCGGACCGGCTGCGCCGGTCCTCCCCCTTGATTTCGCTGCGCAGAACGCCATGCGTCCGCGAGCCTGAAGGGATCCTGTCGCGCAGCCGTCCGCGCGCAAATGAGGTCATCGGTGATCGGGTGGAACGGCGCAGCGAAATCAAGGAGGAGGTGGCCGCAGGCCGCCGGGGGACATTCGCGGAGCCGTTTCGCCCGGTCGCCGATGACCGCTTCAGCCGGAGAAGAAGAGACCGTCAGCGCCCCGGTCGCCACCGAGGCCAAAGAACGATCACCGCCAGACCCAGAAGCACCAGCGCCGCAGCACCGAGCTTCCAGTCGGGAAGTGATTCACCCAGGGACAGAGCAGAGGCCCCCATGCCGAACACCGGGATCAGCAAGGCGAGAGGCGTCACCGTGGCCGCCGGGTGGCGCGCGAGCAGCCAGTTCCACACGCCGTAGCCAAACAAGGTGTTGCCCACCGCCTGCCACAGCACGCTGGCCCAAACCAGACCTCCCGCCTGTTCAACCGCCGAGCGCATGAGCGCAGGCCCTTCAATGAACCACGACAAGGCGAACAGCGGCGGCACCGCGAACAGACTGCTCCAGACCATGAAGTGCAGCATGTTCACCGGCCCGAGCGACTTCACCACCAGGTTGGCCAGTGACCAGAAGAACGCCGCGCTCAGCACCATGCCGATGCCCGCCATCGTCACGGTGGCGTCGAGATTGGCCGCGATCACCCCCAGGCCGCAGAGCGCGAGCAGCAGTCCGACGATCTGGAAACCCCGCACGCGCTCGCCCATGAGCCACAGCGACAGACCGATGGTGAAGAACACCTGCAACTGCACCACCAGCGAAGCCAGACCGGGCGAGATGCTGCTGCGCATGGCCAGGAACAGCAGGCCGAACTGTCCCACGCCCAGCAACACGCCGAAGGCCGCGAGCTTGCGCCAGGGCGCCGTGGGGCGGGGAATGAACAGCAGCCAGGGCAAGGCCGAGAAGGCGAAACGCAGCGTGGCGAACAGGAACGGCGGCAGTCCGTCGAGCCCCCAGCGGATCACCACGAAATTGGTGCCCCAGACGAAGACCACCGAGAGGGCGAGCAGGAGATGGGTGGTAGGCAAGGTGGTCCTGAGGCGAGGGTTGGGCGCCAAGTGTAGCCACGCCCACCCCGAGCACCCTGCCCACCATGGGTTGCCGGGTCCGGCCGGCGACAGTGTTGACCCGTCACTCGCCGCGCACGGCCGTGGTCAGCGCGCGGGTGTTGAACCGCATCATGTCGATGTAGGTGGGCGCCGTGCCGTCCGCAGCCGACAGCGAGTCGGAGAACAGTTCTCCCGAAGGTTTCACCCCGGTCTCGCGTCCGATCTGCGCGATCAACCGCGGATCGGAAATGCTCTCGACGAACAAGGCCTTGATCTGCTCCTGCTTGATCTGACGCACCAGCCGTGCCACTCCCTTGGCCGACGCCGCGCTTTCCGTGCTCACACCCTGCGGTGCGAGGAACCTCACGCCGAAGTCCCGCGCGTAGTAGCCAAAGGCATCGTGCGAGGTGATCACCTTGCGCTGCGCGGCCGGGATCGGTGCCCAGGCCGCGCGGATTTCGGTGTCCAGCGCGTCGAGTTGGGCCACATAGGCAATGGCGTTGCGGTCGTAGACGTTGCAGCCCGCCGCATCGGCACGGCACAGGCCCTGAGCAATGTTCTTCGCGAACAGCCTGGCGTTGCCCACGCTCTGCCAGGCGTGCGGGTCGGTCTCGCCGTGGTCGTGGGCGTGCCCGGCTTCTCTGAGCGGCAGGATGCCCTGACTGACCACCACTTGCTGACCCTTGTAGCCGGCGGACTTGAGCAGGCGGCTCATCCAGCCCTCGAAACCCAGGCCGATGGAGAACACCACTTTCGCCTGGCCCACCAGGCGTGCCTGCGCGGGCGTGGGCTGGTACACATGGGCGTCGCTGCCGGGGCCGACCAGCACGTTGACCTGGACGCGTTCGCCACCGACCTGGCGAACCAGATCGCCCAGGATGCTGAAGCTCGCCACGACAGGGATGGGTGCCTGCGCCTGCGCCTGTGCCGGTGTCGACAGGGTTGCGATGGTCAGCGCCACCACGGCGAGGAGGCTGCGGCATTGAACGAATGTGGGTGTGGGCAAGGTCATGAGGATCTTTCGGTTCAGGCTTTGAGGTGGAGGGAAGCGGGCCGCTGGTGGCGCAACAGGCCGTGCGGCCCGAACACCAGCGAGAACAGGTAGCCTGTGCCCAGGCTGAGCACGATCACCGGCCCGGTGGGCCAGTCGGCGTGGTACGAGAGCAGCAGGCCGGCCGCGCAGGCCAGCAGGGCGAGCAGCACGGCCAAGCCCAGCAGCGGGCCGAGGCGGCGCACCCAGAAGCGCGCCGTGGCCGCGGGCAAAACCATCATCCCGACCGCCATCAGCGTGCCCAGGGCGTGAAAGCCGGCCACCAGGTTGATCACCAGCAGCGCCAGAAAACCGTAGTGCGCCGCGGCACTCCAGCGGCTGTTGCCGCGCAGGAAGCCGGGGTCCAGACAGTCCAGCACCAGGGGGCGGTAGAGCACCCGCAGCGACACCAGGGTGACCACAGCGATGCCGCCCAGCAGGGTGAGCGCCGCGTTGTCCAGCGCGAGCACGGTGCCAAACAGCACATGCAGCAGATCGACGCTGTTGCCACGAATGGAGACGATGAGCACGCCCAGCGCCAGCGACAGCAGGTAGAAGGCGGCCAGGCTGGTGTCTTCGCGCAGCACGGTGTTTCGTGCGACCAGGCCCGAGCCCACGGCCACCGCCAGGCCCGCCACGATGCCGCCCACCGTCATGGCGCCCAGCGACAGGCCCGCCACCAGGTAGCCGATGGCCGCACCCGGCAGGATGGCGTGCGCCATGGCATCGCCGGTGAGGCTCATGCGCCGCAGCATCAGGAACACGCCCACCGGCGCTGCGCTCACCGCCAGGGCCGCGCAGCCGAGCAGGGCGCTGCGCATGAAGCCGAACTCCATGAAAGGCCCGAGCCACAGATGGGCCCAGAGCAGGTGCGTCGTCACAGCGCCGTCCAGCGAGTTCATGCCGATGCTTCCTGGAGGTGTGCGTGACCGGTTGCCGGTGCGCACAGGGGCGCGTTCTCGTCAAACGGCTCCTGCATGCGCAGCGCACGCTGCCAGTGCGATTCGGTCAGCACCTCGGCTGTGGCGCCCCAGGCCACGGGTTCGCGCGCCAGCAGCAAGGTGAGCGGAAAGTGCGCGCGCACCTGCGCCAGGTCGTGCAGCACCGCCACCACCGTCTTGCCGTGCGCGTGCCAGCGGTGCAGCAGGTGCAGCAGGTCGTCGGTGGTGCGCTGGTCGACCGCGGCGAAGGGCTCGTCGAGCAGCACCACGGGTGCGTCCTGCAGGATCAGGCGGGCGAACAGAGCCCTCTGCATCTGGCCGCCCGAGAGCGTGTCGATGCCGCGCTGCTCGAAGCCCAGAAGTCCCACGGCATCCAGGGCCTCGTGGCAGGCCGCGCGGTGAGCCCGGGTGAAGCGCCCCAGCGCGCCCACCTTGCGCCACAACCCGAGCATCACGAGTTCCTGCACCGAAACGGGAAAGCTGCGGTCGATGCCGCTGTGCTGCGGCAGCCAGGCCACGTGCTGGTGTTCAAGGCCCTCGACCCGGCCCTCGATCGGCCGCAGCTGGCCTGCCAGCGCCTTGATCAGGGTGGACTTGCCCGCCCCGTTGGGTCCGATCACGGCCACCAGTGACCCGGGATCGATGGTGATGGCGAGGTGGTGCACGGCCGGGTGCTGTTCGTAGCCCAGCGTGACGTTGCGCAGTGCAATGGCCGGCGGGCTGCCCAAGGCGTGTGGATTGGCTTGCACAGGGGTCCTTGTGGCGACGATAATGCAACTGACTTGCGATAGCAGGCATCATAACGCAACAAAGTTGCGATAATGCGGAGATGCGTTCATTGACTACCAGCAAACCCAAAGAACTCCTGGGCGTTCCACCCGAGATCCAGTCGAGGCTGGAGAAGGCCGGGCTGCGGCGCACGCTCGCCACCCGCGCCGTGCTCGGCCTGTTCCTGGCCCGTCCTGCCGGTGGTCTGACCCATGCGCAGGCACTGGCTTCGCTCACCGCGCGCGGCCTGAACATCAACCGCGTCACGCTCTACCGCCTGCTCGATCGGCTGGCCGGCTGCGGGGTGCTGCAGCGCCAGGCCGACGACGCGCGCACCTGGCGTTTCAGTCTGGCCCTGCCGGAGCCCGATGCGGTGGAAGAGGGCGCCCTGCCGCGCTTTGAATGCGATGCCTGCCACCGGCAGTTCCGGCTCACGGATGCGAGTGAACCCACCCGGGCCGTGACGCACGATCTCTTTGCGGCGCTGGCACGGCTGGGCCACCACGGCGAGCGGGTGGACGTTTCGATCCATGGCACCTGTGCGGGCTGCGCGGAGCCGGTTGCGTGATTGACTGCAGCGGTCTGCAATACACCTACCCGCGCAGCGAGCCGCTGCGGTTTGGTGACGTGACGGTGGAGCAGGGTGGCAAGCTGCTCTTGCGCGGGCCCTCGGGCGGCGGCAAGTCGACCTGGCTGGCGCTGGCCAGTGGGCTCCTCACGCCCAGCGCGGGCGAGGTTCTGGTGAGCGGGCAGTCGGTGGGTGCATTGCCTGCCGCCGCGCGCGACCGCTGGCGTGCGCGACACATCGGTTTTCTGCCGCAGAAGCTGCACCTGAGCGAAGCCTTGTCGGTGGCAGACAACCTGGGGCTGGTGTTCTTTGCCGCTGGTCTTGCGCTGGACAAGGCCGCTGTCGCAAAGACTTTGCACGCTTTGGACATCGCGGCCCTGGCTGCGCGCAAACCTTCGCAGCTCTCCGGCGGCCAGGCCCAGCGCGTGGCGCTGGCCCGCGCGCTGCTGCTGCGCCCGAGCGTGATCCTGGCCGACGAGCCCACCGCCAGTCTGGACGACGAGGCCTGCGCGGCTTCGCTGAACCTGTTGAGCACTTGCGCGAGCGGACTGAACGCCACGCTGGTGATCGCCACGCACGATGCTCGGGTGTTGCAGGCACTGCCGCTGGCGCGCCAGCTCGGATTCAATACCGCTGCGCAGGTCGCCGCATGAACGTGTTCGGCCTGTCCTGGCGTTATCTGTGGTCGCGCCCGCTCGCCACCGCGCTCAACCTGCTCTTGCTCGCGCTCGGCCTGGCGTCCATGGCCTTCGTGCTGATCGCGCGCGACCAGATCGACCGCGCCTTCGAGCGTGACCTGGCCGGTATCGACGTGGTGGTGGGTGCCAAGGGCAGCCCCATGCAGTTGATCCTCGCAGGCGTGTTTCACATCGACGTGCCACCGGGCAACATCCCGCTGGCCGAGGTGCAGCGGCTTGCGCAGCACCCACAGGTGGCCAGGCTCATCCCGCTGAGCCTGGGTGACAACCTGCAGGGTTTCCGCATCGTGGGCACCACGCCCGATTACGCAGCCCACTATGGCGTGCAGGTGGCTCAAGGGACCTTGTGGTCCAGGCCCATGCAGGCGGTGCTGGGTGCCCAGGTGGCCGGCAGCACCGGTTTGCAAACGGGTCAAGCATTCGAGGGCGCCCACGGTCTGGGTGCGGGCGGCGCCATGCACGGCGAAACGCCCTACACCGTGAGTGGCGTGTTGGCGCCGTGCGGTTGCGTGATCGACCGGCTGGTGCTCACCGCGACCGAATCGGTCTGGCAGGTGCACGACGACATGCACGCAGGCGACAGCATGGACGAGGCCGAGCGCCTCGAACTCGCCCAGGCGCTGGCCGATGAGCGTGAGGTCACGCTGGCGCTGATCACCTACAACACGCCCATGGCCGCGGTGAGTTTTCCGCGCTTCATCAACAGCACCACATCCATGCAGGCCGCCGCGCCGGCGGTGGAAATCACGCGGCTGCTCGGCATGGTGGGTGTGGGCACGAAGGTGCTTCAGGGGCTCGCCGTCGTGCTCCTGGGCGTGGCCGCCCTCTCGGTCTTCATTGCCTTGTGGGGCGCGGTGCGCGAGCGCCGGGGCGACCTCGCCATGCTGCGCATGCTGGGCGCGCCAGCGGCCCGCGTGGCCGTGCTGTTGCTGTGCGAAGCCCTGTGGCTGGCTGCACTGGCCTGCGTGCTCGGCCTGCTGGTGGCGCATGGCCTGGCGGGGCTGCTGGGCTCCATGGTGATGGACAGCCAGTCGCTGGCCATCCATGGCTGGCAATGGGTTCCGGCCGAAGGCTGGGTGCCCGCGCTGGCCCTGGGGGTGGCGGTGGTGGCGGCGCTGGTGCCGGTCGTCAGTGCCTACCGTGTCGACGTTTCCCAACTTCTCAACTCAAGGTGATCCCGATGAAAAAAGCCCTTCTGCTCCTGACTGCCGTGCTTCTGTCCGGCGCTGCCCTGGCCCAACATTCCGACCAGGAAACGCAGGAAGACGTCAAACGCCACCGCGGCATGGCCGCTGCGCACGAAGGAGCGGCCAAGTGCCTGGAAGCCGGCAAAGGAGAAAAAGTCTGCATGGAGGAACTCCAGGCCGCCTGCAAGGGTCTGGCGCTGGGCAAATACTGCGGCATGCGTCACGCCCATTGACACACCGTGCAACCACCATGAACCCGATGTCGATGCAAACCCTCTTCAGCGCCCTGTGGCTGAGCAGTGCCATGGTGGTTGGTGTGTCCGCGCAGACGCTGAGCTCACCGCTGCCACCGGGCACTCCGCCACCCGCCAGCGCGGCTGATGGCTCGGCCTTGCCACACGGGCAGGGTGCTGGCGTGCACAGCCCGCTGAGTCCGTTTGCGCCGCTGCCCAAGCGCACCGACGTGGTGGCCTGGTCTACCCTCACCGACATCACCACCCGGGTGGAAAAAAAGCGGATCGTGCCGGTGTATCCCGCGCCGGTGGCCGCGCTCAACCAGAAGACGCTGCGCCTGCAAGGCTTCATGATGCCGCTGGAGCCGGGCGAGAACCAGCGCCACTTCCTGCTCGCTTCGGTGCCGCTCACCTGCGGTTTCTGCACGCCCGGCGGGCCGGAGAGCATGGTCGAGGTGCGCACAAAAACGCCGGTGAAATACAAGCTGGAAGCCGTGGTTGTCGAGGGCACCTTTCATGTGCTGAACAACGATCCCTACGGCCTGTACTACCGCATCACCAACGCCGTGGGCGTCCCCTAGCGCGGATACCATCGGTGGGTGAACCTTGCTGCCCACCCCGCCGTCGCGTCGCTGACCCCCGTCTTCCTCCTGATGGCCATCGGCTTCATCGCCGGGCGTCTCCAATGGATCCGCGACGCCGCGGTGAAGGACCTCTCCAACCTCGTGTTCCTCGTGCTGATCCCGGCGCTGCTGTTTCGCACCATGAGTGCGGTGCAGTTCGAAGAACTGGACCTGCGGCCGGTTTTGGCCTATTTCCCCGCCGCGCTGTTGCTGCTGGCGGTGTCCATCGCCTGGCGCGGTTTCAACCGCGCCAGCGTGGTCATGGCCATGGCCGGCGTGTTCTCCAACATGGTGATGATCGGCATCACGCTGGTTGAACTGGCCTATGGCAAGGCCGGCCTCGTCACGCTCCTGACGCTGGTGTCGGTGCATGCGCTGATCCTGCTGACCACCGGCTCGGTGGTGTTGGAACTGGCCGTGGCGCGTGAGGCGCGCGCGGGCGGTGAGCGGGCGCCGCACCTGCTGCAGACAGCGACCTCGGCCATCAAAGGCGCGCTGATCCATCCCATTCCCCTGCCCATCCTCAGCGGCCTGCTGTTCTCACAGACCGGCTGGAGCTTGCCCACGGTGATCGACAAACCCCTGCTGTTGCTGGGCAACGCCTTTGGTCCGCTCTCGCTGGTGCTGATGGGGGTGACGCTGGCCAGCACCCCCTTGAGAGGCCACCTTCGCGATGCGCTGTGGATCTCCTTCTCCAAAAACCTGCTGCTGCCCGTGATGGTGGGGCTGAGCGCCTGGGCGCTGGGCATCACCGGCCTGCCGCTGACCGTGATCGTGGTGGCCGGCGCCCTGCCCATCGGCGCCAACGTGTTCTTGTTTGCGCAGCGCTACGACGTGGCCCAGGAACTCACCACCGCCAGCATGGGCATGACCACGCTGGTGTCGCTCTTCACGCTGAGTTTTTTCATGCTCGCCATGTCCTGGCTGACCTGATGCACGACAGCCTTGTCGGCGGCAGCAGTTTCAAGCCAGAACACCGCGGAACCGGCTTTGCCGGGCCGCAGGTGTGCCCCCTGAGGGGGTGACGCGCGACAGCTCGGCGCGGGGGTGGGCCAAAGTCATTGGCTTATCTTGCGGGCCTCTTCGATCTGGTACTCGAAGTAGCGCTGGATGCCGAAGGCCAGGCTGCCCATGAAGGCCACGGTGCCCATGAGGAGCGCGAGCACCAGCGTCCCGATGGTGAGCCAATGGGTGGCGCCGGCGTTGGCGTCCACCGGCAGCGTTGGGTTGAACCAGCGGTTCCATTTTTCGCGATCAGTCAACGCATAGACGATGCCCGTGAGGCAACTCGCGGCAATGGTCATGCCCAACAGTGGGATCAGCACCCACGAGAGCTTGTCGTCCTGCCCGTAGGTGAGCACGCGGTCCACGCCCCACCAGCCCAGCGCCGCGGGGATGGGGTGCAGCCAGCCAATCCAGTCGCCCAGGCCGCGCAGGTAGAAGCGGTGCAGCCCGAGCGTGCCTCCGAGCACCGCCAGCACCGCTGCCAGCGTTTTGTTCTTGCCTCGGCCGATCACGCCGCGCTTTCGGGTGGCGTGGTGTCACCGGCACCCAGTGTTTTCTGCATCAGCACGATGTCGAGCCAGCGGTCGAACTTCCAGCCACACGACTGAACAACGCCCACGGTCTCGAAACCCAGCGCTTTGTGCACACCGATGGAGCCCGCGTTGGCGGAGTCGCCGATCACGGCCATGACCTTGCGCACGCCGCCGCGCTCCAGCGCGGCCATCAGCTCGGCCAGCAGGGCGCGGCCCAGGCCCTTGCGGTGGGCGGCCGGGTCCATGTAGATGGAATCCTCCACCGAGAAGCGGTAGGCTGGTCGCGGCTTGAACCAGTTGCCGTAGGCAAAGCCCACCACTTGCCCACCGTCTTCGGCCACCAGCCAGGGCAGTCCCTTGGACAACACGTCGGCGCGACGCGTGATCATGTCGGCCAGGCTGGGCGCTGTGGTTTCGAATGTGCCGGTGCCGTGCAGCACGTGGTGGCCGTAGATGCGGGTGATGGCGTCGAGATCGTCGTCTCGGCTGGGGCGAATCGTGGGCATGGGGCGTATCAGAACGAACAGAGTGGAGTCGGTGACCTGGGTGGCCACAGACGGGCTATAATCGCGGGTTTCGTGGCGTTTCGCTGACCGGGTGGTCAGTCGTGTGTCTCAAGCGCTGCAGACAAGCGGATCGCAAGATCCAGTGATGTGCCAATTTCGGCACCTCTCCACCCGAAGGATAAATCATGGTCGTCATTCGACTTTCCCGCGGCGGCTCCAAAGCCCGTCCCTTCTACAACATCGTCGTTGCAGACAAGCGCAACCGCCGCGATGGCCGCTTCATCGAGCGCATCGGTTTCTACAACCCCCTGGCCCGTGGCGGCGAAGAGCCTCTGCGCATCGCCCTGGATCGCCTGACCTACTGGACCGGCGTGGGTGCCACCCCGTCCGACACGGTGGAGCGTCTGGTCAAGCAGAACGCCGCCAAGGCCGCTGTCGCGGCCTGATTCTGCTGACCGCACGGTGAGCAGCCCCGCGTCTGGCGCCTTCACGGCGTCGTCCCTCCCGGCCGATGCGGTCGAGTTGGGGCGCATACAGGACGCGTGGGGCATCAAGGGCTGGGTCCGAATCCTGCCCTACAGTGCCGACACTTCGGCCCTGATCGCTTCCCAACAATGGTTCCTGGAGCCGCCCGAAGCCCGCTTCGCGCGCGGCTTTTCGGCGTTTTCGGGCTGCGTGAGCGTTGGGCTTGTTGAAGTCAAACCCCACACCGATGGACTGGTCGCACAGATTGAAGGCGTGAACGATCGCAATTCGGCCGAAGCGCTCAAGGGTGTTCGCCTTTATTTGCCACGCAGCGCCTTTCCGGCCACGCCCGAGGGCGAGTACTACTGGGTCGACCTGATCGGTCTGGACGTGGTCAACCGCGAGGGCGTGCATCTGGGCGTGGTGCGCGACCTCATGGCCACCGGGCCCAATTCGGTGCTGGTGCTCGAATACACCGACACGGTCGACGGGGTCGAGCAGGTGGCCGAACGCATGATCCCGTTCGTGGCGGCCTACATCGACGATGTGGACAAGGCGAAGCGCCGCATCACCGCCGACTGGCAAACAGACTATTGATTCGTCCTGATGCGCTTCGACGTCATCACGCTGTTTCCTGAACTGTTTGCGCCGTTTCTGCAACACGGCATCAACCGCCGCGCTTTTGAATCCGGGCTGGTCGACGTTCACCTCTGGAATCCGCGCGACTTCGCCGAAGGCAACTACCGCCGCGTGGACGACCGTCCGTTCGGGGGGGGGCCAGGCATGGTCATGATGGCCGAGCCACTGTGGCAGTGCCTGCAGGCGGTTCGCGCCGAACGCGCGGAGCCAGACGAGGCATGCGCGCCAGTCGTGTTGTTCTCCCCCATTGGCAAAGCCCTCACCCACACCGGCGTTGAACGCTGGTCTGCCAGCCAGGGTGCCGTTCTGCTGTGTGGCCGCTACGAGGGCATTGACCAACGTTTCATCGACGCCTGCGTTGATCAGCAGATCAGCTTGGGCGACTTCGTGCTCTCGGGTGGCGAAATCGCGGCCATGGCTTTGCTGGATGCGGTGGCGCGTCTGCAGCCCGGCGTGTTGAGCGACGAGGGCAGCCATCAGCAAGACAGCTTCAACCCTGCGCTCGACGGGTTGCTGGACAGCCCGCATCACACACGCCCCGAGGTCTGGCAGGGGCCGAAGGGCCCGATGCCCGTGCCTGAGGTGTTGCTGGGTGGGCACCACGAGCGCATCGCACGGCATCGCCGCGAACAAAGTCTGGCGATCACCGCCCGCCAGCGGCCTGACCTGCTGGCTCGTGCCAGGGAGCAGGGTTTGCTCGATGCCGCAGACCTGTCTTTCCTGCGCGCCCAGGGATTGCTATAATCCAAGGCTTTTCGATCCTCTACCGGCCGCCGCGACCGGGTCAGCCCGCAATCCTCGAGCAGAACGTCTGCAAGAGGTTGGACAGGGCCCCTGCCGGATTCGTGGCCTTTAGTGCAGCGCGGGAATGATCGACGAACAGGAAACCATGAACCTCATCCAGACCCTAGAGCAAGAAGAAATTGCTCGCCTCGGCAAAGTCATTCCGCCGTTTTCTCCCGGTGACACGGTCATCGTCAGCGTGAACGTGATCGAAGGCACCCGCAAGCGTTTGCAGGCCTACGAAGGTGTGGTGGTTGCCCGCCGCAACCGTGGCCTGAACTCCAGCTTCATCGTGCGCAAGATCTCCAACGGTGAAGGTGTCGAGCGCACCTTCCCGCTGTACAGCCCGCTGATCGCCAAGATCGAAGTCAAGCGTCGTGGTGATGTGCGCCGCGCCAAGCTGTACTACCTGCGCGATCGCAGCGGCAAATCGGCACGTATCAAGGAAAAGCTGGGCAGCAAGGCTGCATAAGCCTGCGCTTGCTCTCCCAGTGGAAAGCCGCTCTTCGGAGCGGCTTTTTTGCGTCTGGCCTATGCTGTCTCGACATGACCCAACTGCTGCCCGCCTTCGACCCGCGACTCGTGCCCATCGTCAACGCCGACGAAATCACGCACCCCGCCCATCCCGAGCGCCTCACCGCCAGCGGGCTGCGCGAGCTGTTCGCCAACCCGCCGCTCTGGACACCCGAGCTGGTGCGCGAAGTCAAGTTTGCCGACCGCGCGCCCGCCCATGCGGCCGTGCTGTTGCCGCTGGTGATGCGCGACGAACTCACCTTGCTGCTGACCCAGCGCACCGCCCACCTCTCAACGCACTCGGGTCAGATCGCCTTGCCCGGCGGCAAGCTCGATGCCACCGACGCGGATGCCACGGCGGCCGCGTTGCGCGAAACGTTTGAAGAGATCGGTTTGCCACCCGAACGCATCGAGGTGCTGGGTACGTTGCCGGTGTACGTCACGGGCACCTCGTTCATCGTCACGCCGGTGGTGGGACTGGTGCAGCCGGGCTTCGAGCTGTTGCCCAACCCCGACGAGGTGGACGACGTGTTCGAGGTGCCGCTGTCATTTCTCATGAATCCGCTGCACCACCGCCGCCATGCGTTCGACTTCGAAGGCGTGGTGCGCGAGTGGTACTCCATGCCATACCAGGACGGGGATCAGGAGCGATTCATCTGGGGCGCCACCGCCGGCATGCTGCGCAACTTCTACCGACTGCTCAGCGCCTGATCTTGCTTCGCTGGTCCGCGCCGCGCGGGCCACTATGATCGACCCATGGGTTTCTTCGCCATCCTCATTGCCTTGCTGCTGGAGCAGGCGCGTCCACTGGCCTACGACAACGTGGTGCACGCCGCGCTGCGCGGTTGGTCCCGCGCGGTTCGCCGCAACCTTGATGCGGGCGAGTCCTCGCACGGCTGGGTGGCCTGGGGGCTGGCCGTGGGGGTGCCCGCGATGCTGGTCGCGCTGGTGCACTGGGGCTTGTGGTGGTTCAGTTCGGTGCTGGCCTTCGTGTGGATGGTGGCGGTGCTGTATGTGACGCTGGGCTTTCGCCAGTTCAGCCACCACTTCAGTGAAATCCGCAACGCGCTGGAAGAGGGCAACGATGCGCTGGCGCGCGAGAAGCTCGCCGCCTGGCTTCGGGTGGACGCCTCCAGCCTGCCGCGCAGCGAGCTGCTGCGCCAGGTGATCGAACACTCGGTGCTCTCTGCACACCGCCATGTGTTCGGTGTGCTGGTGTGTTTTGTGGTGTTCTGGGCCTTGGGGCTGGGGCCGGCTGGCGCGGTGTTCTACCGGTCGGCCGAATACCTGTCGCGCAACTGGCGCGCACGCCCCGATGGCACACCGAGTCTGGCCTTGCAACGCGCGGCTGCGCGCGCCTGGGCCTTTGTCGACCATGTGCCCGCCCGCGTGACCGCGCTAGGCTTTGCCGTGGTGGGCAATTTCGAGGAAGCCGTGGCCAGCTGGCGCGGCGACGCCGAGCGATTTGCGCCGGGCAGCGACGGGGTGGTCCTGGCGGCCACATCAGGCGCACTCAACGTGCGTCTCACACCTCAACCGGACCCCACACTGCTGATCGACGAAAGTGATCCTGGTAGCCGACCCGAGCCGCAGCTGGCCCACCTGGACAGCGTGGTGGGCCTGGTCTGGCGTGCGGTGGTGCTGTGGATGCTGCTGCTCGCACTCGTCACGCTCGCGCGCTTCTGAGCCAGCTCAGTACTTGCCTCAGTACTTGCGCTTGTCCGACAGCTCGGCGAACAGCTCTCGGTAGAGCCGGTAACGGTTCTCGCTGATCGCCAGCGGATCGCCTCCGGTGACTTCTGCACCACCCGTCTGCACATGCGCCACCACCGCACAACCTGGCTCGTGCAGGTGGGTGCAGTTGTAGAAGCGGCAACTGCCCAGCGTCGCGTTCAGATCGGGCATCAGGTGGGCCAGCTGCATCGGTTCGATGTGGTTCAGGCCGAATTCCTGGAAGCCTGGTGAATCGATCAGTGCCGTGCTGCGCTCGGTGTCCACCCAATACCAGGTGGTGCTGGTGGTCGTGTGTTTGCCCGAGTTCAGTGCGCGCGAAATCTCGCCGGTGAGCGCCTTGGCCATGGGCACCAGCCGGTTCACCAGCGTGCTCTTGCCCACACCCGACGGACCGAGCACCAGCGTACGTTTGCCGGCCAAGCTTTGTTGCAGGGCATCGAGGCCGTCGTCCCCCCCAGCGTCCTGGCCTACTGCCTTGAGTCGAAGCGGCATCACCGTGCAACCCATGCGGCGGTAGGGATCCAGCCGTGCCCAAGCGCGGTCGAAGGCGGGTTGCAGATCGCTCTTGTTGAGCACGATCAGCACCTCGATGCGCTCTGCCTGCGCGGCGATCAAGGCGCGTGCGAGCTGGCTTTCGGAGAACTCCGGGTCGGCCGCCACCAGCACAAGCACCTGGTCTAGGTTGGCTGCAAACGACTTCGTGCGCATCTCGTCCTGCCGGTAGAACAGGTTGCGCCGCTCTTCCACGCGCTCGATGCTGCCTTCGTCGCCGGTGATCTGCCATTGCACCTGATCACCGACCACCACCTGGCTCTTCTTGCCCCGGGGATGGCAGATGCGGCGTTCGCCGTCGGTGCTTTCCACCATGCAGTGGCGCCCGTGGGCCGCCACCACCAGGCCGGTCTGGAGATCGGCCATCAGGCCTTTTGCAGTGCGTCCACCGCGCCCGCGCAATGGAAGTCGCTCACCGAGATGCCACCCACGTCGTGCGTGTTGAAGCGCACCGTGCAGCGGCTGTAGCCCAGGGCCAGGTCGGGGTGGTGGTCCTCGCGGTGGGCGATCCAGGCCACCGCGTTCACGAAGGCCATGGTTTCGTGGAAGTTGGCGAAGGTGAAGGTTTTCTCCAGCGCGCCATCGATCAGTTTCCAGCCCTGGGCGGATTCGCCATTGAGCTGGGTGAGCTGGCTCACGATTTCGGTGGCCGAGAGGGCGCGGCGGTTCTGGTGGATGGGGTTCATGGGTATTTCAAGCAGCGGCTTGCAGGCGCGTCAGGCGCTCGCTGGCCGGTGGGTGGGAGTAGTAAAAGCGCGCGTACACCGGGTCGGGCGTGAGCGTGCTGGCATTGTCCTTGTAGAGTTTGAGCAAGGCGCTGGCGAGATCGGCCCCGTTGGTCTGAGCCACGGCGTAGGCATCGGCCTCGAACTCGTGCTTGCGCGAGAGCTGCGCCATCAGCGGCGAGAGGAAAAAGGTGAGCAGTGGGACGACCATCATGAAGAGGATGAGCGCCAATGCGTTGTTGGGCGCGTCCAGGGAGGGCATGACGCCCAGACCGGTGAAAAACCACGCCTGGCTGGACAGCCAGCCCAGCAGCGCGAAGCCGGCCAGGCTGAGCGCGAACATCAGCCCGATGCGCTTGATGATGTGGCGGCGCTTGTAGTGGCCGAGCTCGTGCGCCAGCACAGCGTCGATCTCTTGCGGGCTGAGCTGCTTGAGCAGGGTGTCGAAGAACACCACGCGCTTGGCCGCGCCGAAACCGGTGAAGTAGGCGTTGGCGTGGGCGCTGCGTTTGCTCCCGTCCATCACGAACAGGCCCTTGGCCGCGAAGCCGCAGCGCTGCATCAGGGCGTTCACACGCGCCTTCAGGGTTTCATCAGCCAGCGGCTCGAACTTGTTGAAGAGCGGCGCGATCACCGTCGGGTAGAGCACCAGGGCAAGCAGGTTGAAGGCCATCCACACGCCCCAGGCCCACAGCCACCACGCCGGCCCGGCCGCGCCCATGAGCCACAGCACGAGCGCTGCAATCGGCAGGCCAATCAGCGTGCCGACCAGCACACCCTTGAGCAAGTCGCCCAGCCACAGCGAGAGCGTCATCTTGTTGAAGCCGAAGCGTTCTTCAATGCGGAAAGTGGCATACCAGCCCAACGGCAGCGTGATCAGGCCGCCGATGACGGCGAACGATCCGAGCAGCGCGAGCTGTTGCACCATGCCGCCGCCCAGGGCTGCCAGCAGGGCCTGGTTGAGCCAGTCGAGGCCGCCCAACAGGGTCCAGCCGGTCAGCAACGCGGCTTCGATGGCGATCTCCAGCATGCCGAAGCGCGTCTTGGTGACGGTGTAGTCGGCCGCCTTCTGGTGGGCTGCCACTGAAATGGTGTCGCTGAACGCCACCGGCACGGTGCCTCGGTTGCGGGCCACGTGGCGGATCTGCCGACTCGCAAGCGCGGTGCGGATGACCAGCCCCAGCACCAGCAGGGCGCAGAAGAGGGCGGTGAAGGCAAGAGATGCGGTGTCCATGGGGTGGAGTCTATCGAAGACGGCCGCTGTCGCATGCCCTTGGGGGCTTGGTCGAACCGTCCTGTTTCAGGACGTCGCGGCCGATCGGTGAAAATCCCGGCATGACTTCTGCCCCCACTCCGGCCGATACGGCCCTGGCCCCCGCCACCACCGACACCCCCACCCTCGCCAAAAGTGACCAGAACCTGGTCTGGATCGACTGCGAGATGAGTGGCCTGGACCCCGAAAAGGAACGTTTGCTGGAGATCGCGGTGATCATCACCGGCCCGCAGCTCACGCCGCGCATCGAAGGCCCGGTGCTCGTGATCCACCAGAGCGACGCGGTGCTGGGTGCCATGGACAACTGGAACAAGGGCACGCACGGCAAGAGCGGCCTGATCGACAAGGTCAAGGCCAGCACCGTGACCGAGGAGCAGGCGCAGGCCGAGCTGCTGGCGTTCATCGGCAAGTATGTGCCCCGCAGCGGCTCGCCCATGTGCGGCAACACCATCAGCCAGGACCGCCGATTTCTCGTGAAGTACATGCCCAAGCTCGAGGCGTACCTGCATTACCGGTGTCTTGATGTCAGCACGCTCAAGGAGCTGGCCAAGCGTTGGCGGCCCGAGGTGTACGACGCCTTCAAGAAGCACCAGAAACACACCGCGCTGGCCGATGTGCACGAGTCCATCGACGAGCTGGAGCACTACCGCAAGCACTTCCTGCGCTGAGCGCAGGTGCCCTTTGCCGAGAGTGCAGCGCCCAGGCGGATCGGCCCTTGAGCCGATGGGCGTCCCTGATCAACATGACAAAATCGTGACATTCACGCGAGATTCACATGCCCAAAAAAGCCCGTAGCCGCTTCATCTCCAAGCACCAGGAGGCCCTTCAACTGGGCGCCGCAGTGCTGTTCCTCATCCTGGTGGGGGTGTATGCCTCGCTCACCGGCGCTTCCACCATCGGCCTGACCTCATCCGCTGTCTGGCTGCTCATCGTGGCCGCCAGCGTGGGCGCCTACATGGCCATGAACATCGGTGCCAACGACGTGGCCAACAACATGGGGCCTGCCGTGGGTTCGGGCGCCATGACCATGGGCTGGGCCATCGTGGTGGCTGCGGTGTTCGAGGCGTTGGGCGCCATCGTCGCGGGTGGTGACGTGGTTGGCACGATCAAGGGCGGCATCATTGACCCGGCCGCCATCTCCGACCCCGCCCTCTTTGCCTGGGTCATGTTCTCGGCCCTGCTGGCCGGTGCGCTCTGGCTCAACCTGGCCACTGCCGTGGGCGCACCGGTGTCCACCACCCACTCCATCATCGGTGCCGTCATGGGTGCGGGCATTGCCGCTGGCGGCTGGGGCCTGGTCAACTGGGACACCATTGGCGCCATCGTCATCAGCTGGGTGATTTCGCCGCTGATGGGCGGCGCGATGGCCGCTGCCTTCCTCTACCTCATCAAGCGCAGCGTGACCTACCGCGCCGACAAAACCGAGGCCGCCAGTCGTGTGGTGCCGGTGCTCATCTCGCTGATGGTCTGGGCGTACACGACGTACATGCTGCTCAAGGGGGTGAGCCAACTGGTCAAGATCGGGTTCCTGGCCGCCCTGGCCATTGGCCTGGTGGTGGCCGTGGTGGTGTGGTGGCTGATCCGCAAGCCGATTGCGCGCATGGCCATCCGTCAGGACAACAGCAAGGATGGCGTGAACCGCCTGTTCACCTGGCCACTCATCTGTTCGGCTGCGCTGTTGAGCTTTGCGCACGGCGCCAACGACGTGGCCAACGCGATCGGACCGCTGGCCGCCATCTACGAAGCGGTGAAAGAGGGCGCCATCGCCACCAAGGCCGGCACGCCGCTCTGGGTCATGGTGCTCGGCGCGTTCGGTTTGTCAGTGGGGTTGGCGCTGTATGGCGCGCGTTTGATCCGCACCGTGGGCAAGGAAATCACCGAGCTGGACAACATGCGCGCCTACTCCATCGCCATGTCGGCCACGCTCACCGTGATCGTCGCCTCGCAGCTCGGCATGCCGGTGTCCACCACGCACATTTCCATCGGCGCGGTGTTCGGCGTGGGGTTCCTGCGCGAATTGCTCAAGGTGAACTACGCCAAGATGGAAGCGGTGGTGTTTGCCGGCCACCAGGGCGCCGATCGTGCCGAGGTCGAGGCCTACCTGCACCGCTTCGAAGCGGCCGAGGTGCAGGAGAAGAAACGCATGCTCGCCGAGATGAAGCGCCGCACCAAGCAGCGCGAGGCGATCGAAACCGCCGAGGGTGCCTTGCTGGCCAAAAAAGAACAGCGGGCCATGAAGAAGGCGATCAAAAAGGAGATCGTCAAACGCTCGGCCGTCATGCGCATCGTGGCCGCGTGGATCATCACCGTGCCCGCCACGGCAGTGCTGGCGGCCATCCTTTTCTACATCGTTCGCGCCGTGCTCAGTTGAACCGCGCACCGGGCCTGCGGATCAGTCCCGGAGGCCCCAGACAAGTCGTTCGAACACCTCGGGCGGCCCCATTTGCCCCCCCTTGAGCATGAGCTCCAGCCCATTCAGACTCGCGTGGTCGCTGTGTGCTCTGCTCAGTGTTACCCCCGGGGCGAGCACGCCCTGGCAGCTCAGTCCCCAGATGCCGAGTTTCTGAACGGCGAGGCTCGAGGTGTCGCCGCCGGCAATGCCGATCCGCCGCAGGGGGCGGCCTTGGCTGGCCCGCATCCCCACGATTCGGGCCACAAGATCGCCGGTGGCCGAGGCCACCGCCAGCGAGTCGAGATCGGCGTGACGGGCGCTGGCTTGGGTGTGGAGCAACACGTGATGTCCTCCGTCAAGGCCCGCAAGCACGGCCTCGGCGCAATCCGCCGCGTGGCGGGGTTCGCACAACAGCCGGCGAACGTCCAACGGTGTTTTCCGGTACGAACTGGCGGCAGCGACCTGCGTCTCCGTCTGAGGGGAAAGGCTTCCCGCGAAGGCGAACACCGGGCCATCGGCGGGGCGGGGCATATCCAGGGTCGATGCGACTTCCGTGTTGCCCCAATGGGCAGCGAGCGCCTGAACAACGCCACTGGACCCCACGGCCAGCACGGTGGCTTGTCGGGCATCGCGCCAGATGAGACGGCCCACGGCAGGCAGGTCTTGGGGGCCTGAAACATCCATCAGCACCGCGTCGGGTTGTTGCGCGAGCAGCCGTTGCAGCGCAGCGTCCTGCGCGTCTGCGCTCAGGGCGTAGCCCGGATAGTGCAGCGCCGCCACACGATGCAGTCCCTGCGCCTGAAGATGCCGGCGGAGATCGGCCTCGGTCATGGGCGTCACAGGATGCTGGCACATCGTGGGGTGGCGGTCGATGCGGTGCACCTCGCCCTGGGTGCCGGCTGCAGCGAACAACTGGCTGAAACAGCAGTAGCGACCGATGTTGGGTTGGCCGCCGACAACGGGCACCCAGGCGCTGTTGATGTGTCTGTTGAGCGTCCGGATGGCCACCCCGATGTTGCCCACATGGGGGGCGCTGTCAAACGTGGAGCAGCACTTGTAGTGGACCACCGGCGAACGCAACGAGGCGAAGAAGCGGCCCACGGGCTCCAGCTCTTCCGCCATGGCCTGCGGGTCCATTGCACGCGCCGCGCCGGCGATGCCGATGGCGTCCAGCGGCCCGGCTTGGTTCAGGTGCCGCTCGGCCGGCACGCCGAGGAACAGCAGGCTTCGCAGTCCCGCCTGCGCGGCGGTGGCCAGCGTGTCGGTGGCGCCTGTGAAGTCGTCACCGTACCAAGCCAGCCGTGGCGGTGGGTTCTCCGTCGTGAGGCTCACTTCGTTCTGGGACCGAAAAACGCCAGGGCGGCGGCGAGTTCGGGGGCGTCGCGCGCGGCGGCGTCAAGCGACTGGCCAGCGCGCGTCGCGGACCAGGCCTGACGGATGCTCGCCACGCCCGCCTCGGGTCCGCCCGGGTGCGCGAGGATGCCGCCGCCGGACATGAAGAGCAGGTCGTCCGTGCCGGTGGCGGCCCAGGTGGCAGGAACGGTGCCCGCCCACTGGCCGGAGGAAAAAGCGGGCATGACGGTGTCGTTGACGCCGTCGGCCAAGGGCAGGAGGCAGTCGCGGGCAGACTCGGTCACTTCGTCATCGGGCTGGGAGAACTTGCCCTGGAGACCATGCACGTGCATGTGGTCCACGCCGGCCAGACGCCACAGCGTTTGATAGGCCTGAAACCCGATGCCCAGCAATGGGTGTCGCGAGAGCGCGCCAAAGCCATTGCGATGGCCGTGCAGGGCCAGCGGGGTGTGCCGGCGCAAGGTTTGCAGCGCCGAGTAGCCACACCAGTTCAGGCTGGCCATCACGCAGGAGCCGCCCTCGCGCTCCACCAGGTCCGCGTGGCGGCGCATGGCGTCGGTCTCGTCGGTGATGTTGAAGGCCACCATCACATGTTTGCCGGTGCGTTGCTGGTGCTCTCGCACGGCCGCCATGACGGCAGGTATGCGCTGGGCCAGGGGGGCGTGTGCCGGGTCCGCGCAGACCTCATCGTCCTTGATGAAGTCCACACCCGCCGCGCAAAGGCGTGTCACGAGTTCGGCCGTCTGTTCGGACGAGAGGCCTACGTTGGGTTTGATGATGGTGCCCACCAGCGCGCCGCTGCTCACGCCGGTGCGCGCGCGCGTGCCGCTGGTGCCCAGCAGTGGCAGGTCGAATCGCGCGCGGTACGCCGCGGGGAGCCGCAACGACTCCAGCCGCATGCCGGTGACCTCGCCCAGGTCGTACAGGTTGCCACTCACGGTCGCGGCCAGCGTGGGCAGGTTGGCGCCGATGTTGGCGGTTGGAAACGCAATGCGCACGCGCGCGCGCCGCCAGGGTCCCCCGCGGCCCTGCCGCTCCAGCCAGGCGTTGGGCAGGCTGGGGGCGGGGGCATCGGGCAGCGCCTCGATCTGTTCCACCGTGGCCCGTGCGCGTTCGCGCAGGGCATCGGTTTCGCCATGCACGCGGGTGAAGGTGCCGCAGGATTGTTCGCCCGCCATCACCTCGGCCACTTGCGCGGGGTCCAGCGGCGTCTCGATCAGGTAGGTCGCCTCCAGGCGTTCGTGATGCGTCATGAGTGGGGGTCAGAGGGTGGTCAGGTCGGGAAAGGGGCGCACCGGGTCCGTGATGCCGTCCCAGGACCGGGAAGACTCGCGGATCAGGTCGAACATCCGACCTTTGGGGCCGGCCACTTCAGAGAGTTCGATCACCGTGCCCGGGTGGAACTCGGTGTCGAAATAGATGAAGCGGCCGCGTTCACCGACTTCGCCCTGCATCTTCGGTTTGAAGCCCTGCGTCAGCAGGCGCTTCAGGTCCGCGTCGTAGTCGCTGGTCCAGTACGCCACGTGCTGCAGCCCGGTGCGCCCGGCCTGGAGAAAGTCGCGGTACATCGACGGCACGTCGTTGCGGGTCTGGATCAGCTCCACCTGCACGAAGCCCGAGTTGGCCAGCGCCACCGAGTTGTGCGGCTCGTAGTCTTTGCCGTCGTACTGGTAGTTCTTGATCGGCACGCGCGGGTTGTAGTACCACGGGCCCACGCCCAGGGTGCGGCTCCAGTGGTCCATGGCGGCCTCGATGTCGTGCACGACGTAGCCCAGTTGACGAATCTCTCCGAAATGGCGGCTCATGGAATGTTCTTTCCGGTGGGGTGCATGGCGATCACTTGGCGCCGTCGATGATGTCCTTGGGGATGGGCACGCCCGCATGCTTGACGTGGATGTCGTTGAGCTTGCCGTTGGCCAGATTGGTCTTGACCCAGCCATTCACCCAGTTCATCAGCTCCGGCTGGTTCTTGCGCATCGCCACCCCCAACTGGTAGGACTGCAGCACGAACTTGACTTCGAACTCGCGCGCCGGTGCCCGCTTGGCGATGGCCGCGATGATGGGTGGCGTGATGGCCACGATGTCGGTCTGGCCACTGGCGGCCGCCGTGATCGAGGTCGCTTCGTCGTCGAACCGGACCACCTTGGCCTGGGGTGCACGCTCTGTGACCATCTTGTCCTGCGGACCGCCCCGCGTGACGGCCACGGTCTTGCCGGCGAGGTCTTCAACGCCAGTGATCTTCATGCTCTTTGGCGCGCCCACGGCGGCCTGGATGGCGCCATAGGGAATGGAGAAATCCACGGCCTTCTGGCGGTCGGGCGTGATCGACAGCGAGGAAATGATGAGGTCGGCCTTGTTCGACAGCAGGTTGGGGATGCGCGCCGAGTTCGTGGAGTTCACGATTTCCAGCTGCACCCCAAGGTCCTTCGCCAGCAACTGGGCTGCCTCCACATCGGAGCCTGCTGGGTTCACCTTGTCGTCCACGTAGCCATAGAAGGGCGCGCTCAGATCGACGCCGATGCGGATCTTGCCGGCGGCCTTGATGTCGGCGAGATCGGCCAGCGCCGGCAGTGTCAGTGAGCCAAGGGCAGCGACCAGCACAGTGCGGCGCAGGATGGGGAATGTGGACATGGTGTATCTCCTGTTGCGTTGTAGGAAGGGACGGGAAAAGGGATGGGGTGACGCGGGGGTGCGGCGGGTCAGAGACCGTGCGAGAGGAATTCGCGCAACTCCGGCGTCTTGGGATCGCGCAGCATGGTGCCGGGGCCGGTCTCCCAGACCCGGCCTTCATGCATGTAGATGACGGTGTCTGCGACGCGCGCGGCGAAATCCATCTCGTGCGTGACCAGCACCATCGTCATGCCGCCTTCGGCCAGCTGCTCGATCACGCGCAGCACTTCGCCTGTGAGTTGGGGATCCAGCGCCGAGGTGACCTCGTCGAACAGCATCACCTGCGGTTCCATGGCCAGCGAACGCGCGATCGCCACGCGCTGCTGCTGTCCGCCCGAGAGCTGCTCGGGGTACGCCTGCGCCTTCTCGGCCAGGCCGACCTGGTGCAGGGTTCGCTCGGCCACGGCGCGCGCGTCTGCCGCGGACATGCCCTTCACCGCCCTGGGCGCGAGCATGATGTTTTCAGCCACCGTCAGGTGGGGGAACAGGTTGTAGCTCTGGAACACGATGCCCACGTCCATGCGCAGGCGACGCAGGTCGATCGCACTGGCGTCGTGCACCGCGTGACCGCACACCTGGATGCGGCCGCTGTCGATGATCTCCAGCCGGTTGATGCAGCGCAGCGCGGTGCTTTTGCCCGAGCCGCTCTTGCCAATGATGGCCGTGACCTGGCCCTTGGGGATGGCGAAGGACACGCCCTTGAGCACCTGATTGGTACCGAAGCGCTTGTGCACGTCATGGAGTTCGACGACCGGTGGCATAGGGGTGGCTTCTTTCATGTCTCGCTCTGAATGCGGGTGCCAAATTGCAGGCGCTGTTCCAGCCGACGACTCCAGACCGACAGCGGGTAGCAGATCGCGAAGTAGAGGACGGCGATGATCACGTAGACCATGAAGGGCTGGAAGATGGAGTTGTTGATGAGCTGCCCGGCGCGCACCAGCTCGATGAAGCCGACGATGGACGCCAACGAGGTGTTCTTGACGATCTGCACCATGAAACCCACGGTGGGGGGCGTGGCGATGCGAAGCGCTTGCGGCAGCACCACCAGGCGCATGCGTTGCGAGCGCGACAGCGCCAGGCATTCGGCCGCTTCCCATTGCGTTCGCGGCACCGATTCGATACAGCCACGCCAGATCTCGCCCAGGTAGGCGCTGACGTAGATCACCATCGCGATGCTGGCCGCCACCAGGCCGGGCAGTTCCAGGCCGATGATGCTCAGACCGAAATAGCACACGAACAACAAGACCAGCAGCGGCGTGCCTTGAATCAACTGGATCCAGCCGATGGCCAGCCAGCGCAAGGCCTTGATCGGGCTGATGCGGCCCAGCGCCACCACGCCGCCGACCAGGCCGCCGCCGACGAAGGCGATCACCGACAGGCACACGGTCCACATGAGCCCCACCAGCAGAAGCTGGGCGTGGTACAGGTTCAAGCCGCCTTCGATCATCGGGCCACTCCATCCGTGCCCAGACGGCGCTTGCGCGTGAAGACGAACTGTCCGAACAGCCACAGACCCACGCGCATGAGCAGCGAAAGCATGAGGTAGGCCACCGCCACCAGGATGTAGGCCTCGAACGGCCTGAAGGTTTCGGACTGCACGCGCGCGGCGATCGCCGTGAGCTCTTCCACCGAGATCTGCGAGGTGATGGATGTGGCCAGCATCAGCAGCACGAATTGGCTGGTCAGCGCCGGGTACACCTTCTCCATGGCCGGGCGCAGGATCACGTGCCAGTAGATTTGCCGACGCGTGAGCCCCAGGCACTCCGCCGCCTCGAGCTGACCCTTGTGGATGGAGTCCATGCCGGCGCGCATGATTTCGCAGGAATAGGCCGCCACGTTGATCACCAGGGACACCAGGGCCGCCGCGAAGGCCGACACCTTCCAGCCCAGGCTGGCCAGGCCAAAGAAGACCAGAAACACCTGCACGAGCAGCGGCGTGTTCCGGACGACCTCGACGTAGGCGCCACACAGCGTGGACAGCCATCGCACCTGACCACGCCGGCCGATCGCACACATCGTGCCGATGGCGAAGCCCAGCACTGTTGCCGGGAAAGACAGCTGGATGGTCAGCCAGGCCCCTTCAAGAAACTGGGGCCAGGCGGCGAGCACGCTGGCGAAATCGAATTCGTAGTCCACTTGTCTCCAGATTCTTGTTGGTATCTGATCTGATTTGATTTGATGTTTTGATGCATCAAAATCAGCAGCGATGTTATCTTTGAGCCCTCGAAGATGCCAGTTTTTGAGTTGATGGTTTTTGATTGATTTGTCGCATGTCCAAAATCGCTCGCATTCCCGACATCGCCCGCGTGGCGGGCGTGTCCACCGCCACCGTGGACCGCGTGCTGAACCGGCGCGCAGGCGTGCGCCGTGCCACGGTCGAGCGTGTGATGCAGGCCGCCGAAAGCCTGCAGTACCTGCCCGATGCCGACCTGCGGGCCGCGCTGCAACCACCGCCGATGCAACTGGTGTTTCTGTTGCCGGCGGGCAGCAACCGCTTCCTGCGCATGCTCGGCGACACCATTGGCTATTCGGAGCAGCACTGGACACCCTACAACGTGCGCTGTCGTGTCGAGTGGGTGGAAGGGTTCAACCCCGAGGTGCTGGCCAAGGCCCTGCTGCGCCACGGCGCACGCGCCGACGGCATCGCCTTCATGGCGCTGGAGCATCCCCTGGTGCGCGACGCCGTGGACCTGCTGGCTGAGCGCGGCGTGCACACCGTGACCCTCATCTCCGATCTCTCGGGCGCGCGACGCGCAGCCTACGTGGGGCTGGACAACCGTGCTGCTGGCCGAACCGCGGCCTACCTGATCGCCCGCTTCATCGGTGAACGACCCGCTCAGGTGGCCATGATCGCGGGCAGCCTGAGCTACCGCGCCCACGAAGAGCGCGAAATGGGATTTCTTTATCTGTTCAAGGAGTCCTTCCCCCACATCGAGGTGGTGGGCCTGCGTGAAGGCCACGACGACGCCGAGCGCAACCACGCGTTGACGCGCAACCTGCTCGACCAGTACCCCGACCTCGCCGGCATCTACAACATCGGTGGCGCGTCTGATGGTGTTGGCCGCGCGCTCAAGGAAGCCGGTCGTGACCAGAAGGTGGTCTTCATCGGGCATGGCCTGTCGCCCGACACGCGTGCCCTGCTGATCGACGGGACCATGGATGCCGTCATCAGCCAGAACCCCCAAGGCGCGATGCTGACCTGCGTGCGCATTTTCGCGAACCTGCGCGACGGGCGCGATGCGCTGACCGGGGTGGAGGCGGTGCGTGGACAAATCATGTTCCGCGAGAACCTCCCTTAAGGGTCAACCTGCATCCGCCGAAGAAAATTCAGGGTTTTCCCTGAAGTTCAGGCTATAATCAGCGGCTTCGCAGGCAACTGCGATGATTTGTGCATCTGCCTCACACAAGGCCCCCCGATTGCAACGGTGGCGCAGTCCTTCAAAAGACCGCAACACCCGCCAGACTCTTCAGAGCCTGGCCAACGGATGGGGACCATTCGCTCCCCAGCGTCACCGGATTCTTCCCAAGTGACCCCAGGCGCGTAGACCGTTTGATGGTTGATGTTTTGTAACCACGAACGGATCTAGCGCCATGGAGCGGCCACCCCCTTGCGGGTCGGCTGACCTTCCCAGCGTCTTCATTCGATCAATTGCGCATTTTTTTGGCGCATGGACGAACATGAGCGACTCTTTTGAAACGATGGGCGACTTCACGCCTGAAATCCTCTCTGCCGACATCGACGCAGAGATTTCTTCCACCGACACCAACGAGGCCACGCAGCCCGAAGTGCCTGCAGCACCCAACGGCTTCCAGCTGCTGGGTCTGGCACCCGAGCTGGTGCAGGCCTGTGCCGACCTCGGCTACGTGCAGCCCACCCAGGTGCAGAACAATGTGATTCCCAAGGCCATGCTGGCCGAAGGAGAAGCGCGTTTTGCCGACCTGATGGTCTCCAGCCAGACCGGCAGCGGCAAGACCGCCGCCTTCCTGCTGCCTGTGCTGCACACCCTGCTGCAACAGCGCGCCGATGCCGACGCCAAGGAACGCGCCGAGCGTGAGCGCCTGACCGCCGAAGCTCTGGCCCGCGGCGAAGCGCCGCCCAAGGCGCCCAAGCGCAAAGACCCCACCAGCTCGCGCAATTTCAAGGCTGCCACCCCCGGCGCCCTGATCCTGTGCCCCACGCGCGAACTCGCCCAGCAGGTGGCCAACGACGCCATCGACCTGGTGCGCCATTGCCGTGGCCTGCGCGTGGCCAACGTGGTGGGTGGTATGCCTTACCAGTTGCAGATCGCCAAGCTGCAGAACGCCGACCTCGTGGTCGCCACCCCCGGCCGCCTGCTCGACCTGCAGCGCTCGCAGCAGCTCAAGCTCGACCAGGTGCAGTTCCTGGTGGTTGACGAAGCCGACCGCATGCTCGACCTGGGCTTCTCCGACGACCTGGCCGAAGTCAACGACCTCACCAGCCAGCGCCGCCAGACCATGATGTTCAGCGCCACGTTCGCGCCGCGCATCCAGCAGCTCGCCATGCGCGTGATGCACGAGAACGGCAAGCACGTTCAAAAGGTGCAGATCGACAACCCGCAAGAGCAACACGCCAACATCAAGCAGGTGCTGTTCTGGGCCGACAACGCCGATCACAAGCGCAAGCTGCTCGACCACTGGCTGCGTGACACCGGCATCAACCAGGCCATCGTGTTCGCCAGCACCCAGATCGAGTGCGATGGCCTGGCCAACGACCTGCAGCAAGAAGGCTTCTCGGCCGTCGCGTTGCACGGTGCCCTGAGCCAGGGCATCCGCAACCGCCGCCTGATGGCGCTGCGCGCCGGCCAGGTGCAGATCCTGGTCGCCACCGACGTTGCCGCCCGCGGCATCGACGTGCCCACCATCACCCACGTCTTCAACTTCGGCCTGCCGATGAAGGCCGAGGACTACACGCACCGCATCGGCCGCACCGGCCGTGCCGGCCGCGATGGCCTGGCCATCACGTTTGCCGAAGTGCGCGACCGCCGCAAGATCTTCGACATCGAGGCTTACACGCGCCAGCGCATCAACGTTGAAACCGTGACCGGTCTGGAGCCACGCCAGCGCGCGCCTCAGGCCGAAACCTTCGGCCGTGGTCGCCCGGCAGGCCGCTCGAACGACCGCTTTGGCGGCAACGATCGCTTCGGTGGCAACGACCGCCGTGGCCCTGCGCCGCGCTTCGAAGCCCGCGCCGAGGCGCCTCGCGTCGACCACAGCCGTCCCGGCACGCGCTTTGACCCGCGTTTCGAAGGCCGTGCCGAGCCGCAGCGTCCTGAAGGCCGCTTCGACAACCGCGGTGAGAACCGTTTCGGTGACCGTGGCGAGAACCGTGGCGAAGCCGGTGGCTACCGCCCCGACACGCGCCCCGCTGCTGGCCGCAACTTCGCCGATCGTGCACCCGCGCGCCCCGGCTTCGGCCCCAAGCCCGGTGGTTTCTCCAGCTTCGGCCGCAGCGACAAGCCCATGGGTGATCGTGGTGCAGAACGTGGTGGCTTCAGCGACCGTGGCAACGCCGAGCGCGGTGCCATGCGCGGTGGTGAATTCGCACCGCGCCGTCCTGAAGGCGCACCGTCGCGCCCCATGGCCCGCCGCAGCCCGCGTTAAGCCAGTTCAGGCCTCAACGGCCTGACAAAAAAACCAGACTTTCGAGTCTGGTTTTTTTTCGTCTGCGCGCCGCCTCGACGTCTGATCGCTCGCGTCAGCGCGGCGCACCCGCCGCCAACCACGCCCGCCAGCCGCCGAAATGTGTGATGTCGGTCGCGCCGGCGATGCCTTGCCCTTCGCAGATGAAGCCGGGCATTTCGCTGCCATCGGCCAGCTTCACCTTGCCGATGCCCAGCGGCGCCGGGATGCCGGCCACGAAGCTGCCGAAGTGCGCGGCGGGCACTTCCCACACCTCCAGGGCGATGGCCGATCCGCCCGAGGCCACGCGCACCATGCCGGGCCGCTGCACCGGACCGCCGGCCAGGGCGTGCAGCTGGTATTCGGGGGCCGAACGCAGGCTGCCGATGAGGCGTGCGCCGCGCGAGGTGAGCTGGTGGTTCAGGGGCAGGCCCGAGAGGTGGGCGCCGCACACGGCCACGCGCACGGTGCCGCTGCCGGCCGTGCCCACCTCGCCCGAGGGCAGGCCGGTGCAGGCCGGTGCGCCGGCCAACGGCGTGGGCGTGGCGCCGAGCGTGAAGGTCTCGGCGCGGTGGAAGCGGTCGGCCAGGCGCAGCAGCGGGATGTCCTTGAACGCGGGCGCGGCCAGCGTCACGCCCCAGGGCAGGCATTGCGCCGGGCCATCGGCCAGAAAGCCCGAGGGCACCGCCACCGCGCTGTAGTCCAGCAGGTTCATGAAGTTGGTGTAACGGCCCAGGTTCGAGTTGAGCTGGATCGGATCGGCCTGCATCTCCGCGATGCGGTAGATGGTGCCCGCGGTGGGCGTGAGCAGGCAGTCGATGTCGTTCCACACCGCGTCGCACACGCGCTTGAGCGCCTTGAGGCGGTAGCTTGCCGCGAAGGCCTGGGCGCCGGTCACGCCGCGACCGCCTTCGATGATGTTGCGCACGGGGGGAAACACCGCCTCGGGTTGCGCGTTGATGAAGTCCTGGATGGCGACATAGCGCTCGGCGACCCACGGGCCGTCGTACAACAGAAGCGCGGCTTCGAGGAACGGCGTGAGGTCGACTTCGACCGGCGTGCCGCCCAGCGCCTTGAGCCTCTCCACCGAGGTGGCGAACAGTTTCGCCGCCGCATCGTTGCCGAAGAATTCCAGGTCTTGCGCGCGCGGCACGCCAAAGCGAAACGGGCCTTGTGAGAAATCCACGCCGAAGGGCTGGGCCGGGCGGCTGTAGGCATCGGCCGCATCAAACGCGGCTGCCACGCCCAGCACGGCCTGCGCATCGGCGGCCGTGAGCGCAAAGATGGACACCGTGTCCACCGAACGGCAGGCCGGTACCACCCCGGTGCCGGACAGCAGACCCAGCGTGGGCTTGAGGCCCACCAGGTTGTTGAACGACGCGGGCACGCGGCCCGAGCCGGCGGTGTCGGTGCCCAGTGAAAAGGTGGCATACCCCTTGGCCACGGACACGGCCGAGCCCGAACTGGAGCCTCCCGAGATGAAGTCCGGGTCGAACGCGTTCTGGCAAGCGCCGTAGGGCGAACGTGTGCCGTTGAGCCCGGTGGCGAACTGGTCGAGGTTGGCCTTGCCCACCGGCACCGCACCGGCCGCCAGGAGCTGCTGGATGAGGAAGGCGTTCTCGGTGGGTGTGTAGGCAAATTCGGGGCAGGCGGCGGTGGTGGGCACGCCCGCCAGATCGATGTTGTCCTTGATCGCGAATGGCACGCCGAACAGCGGCAGGCTGGATGGGTCCACGCCATCGAGCCGCGCCACATGGGGCGCCACCTCCGCATCGCTCAGCACGTGGATGAAGGCGTGGTGCGTGTCGGCGCGGCAGCGGTCCAGCGCTTCGGCGATCACCTCGCGCGCGGAGGTGCCGCTGCGGTAGGCGGCTTGCAGGCTGGCGAGATCGAAAGAGAGTTGGCTCAGTGACATGGAAACACTCCGTTGTCGTTCTAAAAGTTCAGATGGCTTCGTCGATCAGCACCAGCACGTTCTGCCCGGCCGACACCGCTCCACCTTGCGCACACATGAGGCTGTGCACCGTGGCGTTGGCCGGTGCCAGCAAGTTGAATTCCATCTTCATGGATTCGATCACCAGCAGCACGTCGCCGGCCTGCACCTGCTGGCCCACGCTCACCGCCACCTTCCACACATTGCCCGGCACGCTGGTGGCAAGCACGCGGCCGCCTTCGGGCAAGTCCACCTCGTCGGCCACGCCGGCGCTGGCGGCTGCGTCTTCGCTGGTGTAGTCGGCCTGGCCGGCGGCCACCCAGCGTTCGCGCTCGGCTTCAAACGCGGCCTGTTGGGTGGCCTTGAAAGCCGCGATGCTCTCGGCGTTGTCAGCCAGGAACCGCCGGTAGTCCTTGAGGCTGAAGGTGCCGTCTTCGGTGCGCAACGCATGGCCGCCGTGCGGAAAGTTGGCGCGAATGGTCTTGAGCGCGTCTTCGCTCACCGGCTCGAAGCGGATCTGGTCGAAAAAGCGCAGCAGCCAGGGTTGTTCGAAGGCGCTCCCCGGCGTGCCGTGGCGCCAGCGGTTCCACATCTGCAGTGTGCGGCCGACGAACTGATAGCCGCCCGGGCCTTCCATGCCGTACACGCAGAGGTAGGCGCCGCCGATGCCCACCGCGTTTTCCGGCGTCCAGGTGCGCGCGGGGTTGTACTTGGTGGTCACCAGGCGGTGGCGCGGGTCCAGCGGTGTGGCCACCGGTGCGCCCAGGTACACGTCGCCCAGACCGAGCACGAGGTAGCGCGCGTCGAACACGATGTTGAACACGTCCTCGATCGAATCCAGCCCGTTGATGCGGCGGATGAACTCGATGTTGCTCGGGCACCAGGGCGCGTCGGGTCGCACCGACTGCATGTATTTTTCGATCGCCAGTTTCGTCTGCGGGTCGTCCCAGCTCAGCGGCAGCACCACGGTGCGCGAGGGCACGACCATCTCGTCCACGGGCGGCAACGCGTCGTCCACCGCGCTGATGGTGCGCAGCAGCTCGTCGCGCGGCAGCAGGGCAGGGTCAAAGTGCACCTGCAGCGAGCGGATGCCGGGGGTGAGGTCGATCACGCCCTTCAGTTGACTTGCTTTGAGGCCGTGCAGCAAGGCCTGCACGCGCATGCGCAACTCCAGGTCCAGCGTGAGCGGGCCGAACTCGATCAGCACGTAGCGGTCACCGGCCTGGCGGATCACGCGGCGCGGGCGGTCGCCCTGCTCCGCGCGGTCGTCGAGGATGGGCGAGCGTTGGTGGGTGAGGGCTTCGACAGGCTCAGCCCGAACGGAGGTGGGCTCAGCCCGACCCCATCCCTCCCGTTCGCCCTGAGCTTGTCGAAGGGCATCCAAGCACATCACGTGTTCGTGTGACACCCGGTGAAACCGCACCGTGTCACCAGGCCGCAACTGCCCGACCTTCCACAGCTCTTCGTGCAGCACCACGGCCGGGCACACAAAGCCGCCGAGGCTGGGGCCGTCGGGCCCGAGGATCACCGGCATGTCGCCGGTGAAGTCGATCGCGCCGATGGCATACGCGTTGTCGTGGATGTTGGACGGGTGCAGGCCGGCCTCGCCGCCATCGGTGCGCGCCCACTGGGGCTTGGGGCCGATCAGGCGCACGCCCGTGCGGCTGCTGTTGTGGTGGATCTTCCAGTCGGTGCCGAAGAACATGGTGATGTCGTCGGGCGTGAAGAAGTCGGGTGCGCCGTGCGGGCCATAGAGGACCTTGATGTCCCAGTGGTGGGTGTACTCGGGGGCTTCGACAGGCTCAGCCCGAACGGAGGTGAGCTCAGCCCGAACGCCAAACCCCTCCGTTCGCCCTGAGCCTGTCGAAGGGCTTGCCAACCCTGTGGGCGGGGCTTCGACAGGCTCAGCCCGAACGGTTGATACATGCAGCACATCCCCCGTGCGCAGATGCCGCCCCGCGTGACCACCAAACTGCCCCAGCGTGAAGGTGCTTCGGCTGCCCAGGTACAGCGGCACGTCCAGCCCGCCCGCGACAGCCAGGGCCAGGCGCACGCCGCGCTCGCAGCGGCCCACGGCGAGTGTGGCGCCGGCCGGCACCTTGATGGCCTGCCACATCGGCGCCGGCTCGCCATTCAGCGTGAGCTTGGCCGGTGCCCCTGTCACCGCCACCACGGTGGCGGTGTTGAAGCGCAGCGTGGGCCCAGCCAGCGTGATTTCCAGTGCTGCCGCATCGGCGGTATTGCCCACCAAGGTGTTGGCTGCGCGGTGCGCGTGCATGTCCATGGGGCCGCTGGGCGGAACGCCCACGTCCCAGTAACCCTGACGGCCCGGCCAGTCCTGCACGCTGGTCTGCACACCGGGCTCCAGCACATCGATGGTGGCCGGGTGGTAGGCGAAGGTGGAGAGAAAGCGCGTGACCTGTTTGCCCTCGCGGAACACCGGATCGCGCACCACCTGGCGCAGGTAGCCCAGGTTGGTTTCGATGCCGGCCAGGCGCGTTGCATCGAGCGCGTCTTCCATTTTCTTCAGGGCTTCTTCGCGCGTGTCGGCCGTCACGATCAGCTTGGCCAGCATCGGGTCGTACCAGGCGGGCACCTCGGTGCCGCGCTCCACCCAGCTGTCCACGCGCGCATTGCCGGGGAACACCACCTCGGTCAACAAGCCCGCGCTGGGCTGGAAGTTTTTCGCCGGGTCTTCGGCGTACAGCCGCACTTGAATCGAGGCGCCTTTGGGCACTGGTTGCAGCGTGTGCAAAGGCGGCAGGTCGCCAGCCGCGAGCTGCAGCATCCACGCCACCAGGTCCACGCCACACACCTGCTCGGTCACGCCGTGCTCCACCTGCAGGCGCGTGTTCACTTCCAGAAAGTAGAAAGCGCCGGTGGAAGCGTCGTAGACAAATTCCACCGTGCCGGCGGATCGGTAGTTAACCGCCTGCGCCAGCCGCACGGCGGTGGCGTGCAGTTCGCTGCGCTGCGCGTCGCTCAGGCCGGGCGCGGGGGTTTCTTCAATCACTTTCTGGTTGCGCCGCTGCACCGAGCAGTCGCGCTCGCCCAGCGCGATCACGCCGCCCGCGCCGTCGCCGAACACCTGCACCTCGATGTGCCGAGCCTGTTCCACGTATTTTTCGATGAACAGGCCCGCGTCCTTGAAGTTGGCCTGCGCCATGCGGCCGACGGAGTCGAACGCATCGGTGAGTTCGGCCGCGTTCCACACCAGCCGCATGCCGATGCCACCGCCACCGGCCGTGCTCTTGAGCATGACCGGGTAACCCACGCGCGTGGCCTCGCTTTGCGCCTGCGCCACATCAAGCAGCAGACCCGAGCCCGGCAGCAGCGGCACGCCACGCGACTGCGCCAGATCGCGCGCGGTGTGCTTGAGACCAAAGGCGCGCATCTGCCCGGGCGCGGGGCCGATGAAGGCGATACCCGCAGCTTCACACGCCTCGGCAAACGCCGGGTTTTCCGAGAGGAAACCGTAGCCAGGGTGAATGGCCTGGGCGCCGCAGTCCTGTGCAATCTGCAGGATGCGGTCGGCCCGCAGATAGCTCTCGGCCGCCGGAGCCGGGCCGAGCAGGTAGGCCTCGTCGGCTTCGCGCACATGGCGGGCCTGCGCGTCGGCTTCGGAGTACACGGCCACGCTCTGCACGCCCAGGATTTTGAGCGTGCGGATGATGCGGCAGGCGATGGCGCCTCGGTTGGCAATCAGGACTTTGGTGAACATGGAATTGTTTCTTTGTTGCTCTACACACCGTTCGCTCTGAACTCAGCCACCGTTCGCTTTGAGCTCTCCCACCGTTCGCCCTGAGCTTGTCGAAGGGCATCCCAGTTCTGCTGGCGAGGCTTCGACAGGCTCAGCCCGAACGGAGTGGGACTCAGCCCGAACGGAGTGGGACTCAGCCCGAACGGAGTGGGACTCAGCCCGAACGGAGTGGGTGGGTTCAGGTGGGGTCCCAGACGAGCAGTTGAATCGGCGTGGGGTTGTAGGCGTTGCACGGGTTGTTCAGCTGTGGGCAGTTGCTGATCAGTACCCACACATCCATCTCCGCGCGCATCTCCACGTATTTGCCCGGGCCCGACACGCCGTCTTCAAAACTCAGCGCGCCATCCGCTGTCACCGGCACGTTCATGAAGAAATTGATGTTGGGCACCAGGTCGCGTTTGCCCAGGCCCACGTCGGCGTGCTGCAGGGCGATGAGGTAGTTGTCTCGGCAGCTGTGCATGAACTTCTTCTGCAACGCGTAACGCACGGTGTTGCTCTCGGCCGCGCAGGCGCCGCCCAGCGTGTCGTGGCGGCCGCAGGTGTCGGCCACGATGGTGAGCATCGCTTTGCCGTCGTTGCTGCGAATGACGGAGCCCGTGGTGAGGTAGATGCCGCCCTGGCGCTGCATGGTGTTGGTGGCGCTGTAGTGTTCGGCCGGGTCGTGGCGGTTGTAGAACAGCACGTCGGCGGCCTGGTTGCCTTCGAGGTCGACGATGCGCAGCGTCTGCCCGCGCTTCACTTCAAACAGGATGGGCTCGCCCGCCGGGTGGCGCTGGTTCATCACCGCGTGGGCCGGGTCGAGGGTGCTCTCAAGGATGCGGATGTCGGTGGCTTCGGTGGTCATCAAAGGCTCCTCACAGGTACAGCATGTCGGTGTTGTGCAGGGCGCGCGCGTTCTCCGGGCGGAAGGCGCGGCACACATCGTTGGCCGGCGCGGCGCCGCAGCGCCAGGCCAGCAGGCCCACCCTCTTCGGCGCGTAGGCAGGCGCGGTGTCCAGCCCGTGCGGCGCGGTGCTGATGGCCACGATCACGTCCATGTCGAAACGCAGCTCCACAAAGTCGCCCGCCTTGGCGTGATCCGGCACAAAGGCGAAACGCCCCTGCGCGTCCACCCCCACCTTGCTGAAGAGGTTCACCGGCGCAATCAGGTCGCGCTTGCTCAGGCCGTACTTGCCGATCTCGATCAGCAGGCCGTCCTTGCCGGATCGGTGCATGGCGTTGCGTGCGTGTTCGTAGCGCTTCTCGCCGTATTTCTGCTGCATCAGCTCGGCATCCAGCAGGGCGCCCAGCGGGTCGTGCCAGCCCAGGCTGTCGGCCGTGAAGCTGGCCATGCTGCGGCCCATGTCGCTCATGAGCACATGGCCTTGTGTGTAGTGCGCTGTGTGCTGCGCCTTCAGGCTGTCGGGCATGTTGTAGCGCTCCAGCTTTTCCAGCGCGCTGTAGAGCACCAGGCTCACGTTGGCCCCGGCCTCCAGCGCCACAAAGCGGATGGCGCTGCCGCGCGGCATGCGCCAGCTCCAGTGGCTGCCGCCGGGCACCACCTCGCTCCACATCACTTGGCTCGTGTCCACACCGGCCAGTGCCGGTGCGGGAAAACGTTGCCAGAAGGCGGGCGCGTCCACCGGCGCGGCCTGGGGAGGATTCGGTGGCGCCACGGTAAAGGGGTCTGCAATGTCTTGTGGATTCATGCTTGTCTCCTGTTGATTGAAATTCGATGGGGCTGAACCAACCCCTGTTCGGGTTGAGCCAACACCCATTCGGGCTGAGCCAAAACCCGTTCGGGCTGAGCCAACACCCGTTCGGGCTGAGCTTGTCGAAGCCTTTCCAGCGTTGTTGGTGAGCCCTTCGACAGGCTCAGGGCGAACGGAGATGGGCTCAGGGCGAACGGGTATTCGTTCCAGGCGAACGGAGCTCGCATGGTTCAGTTCTCCGCGCCCACGCCAGAGAGGCGTTGCAGCTGCTCCAGATCGGTCTTCATGCCCGAGGTCTCGCGGATGCGCTCCAGGATGTCGCGCTTGAGGCGCACGAAGGCCGGTTCATGCTTCAAGTCCTGCACGCGCTGGTCGCCGAAGGGCACGTCGTAAATGGTGTCGATGCGTCCGGGGCGCGGCGACATCAGCACCACACGCCCGCCGAGGTACAGCGCTTCCTCCACGTCGTGCGTCACGAACACGATGGTGGCTTTCTCCAGCTTGTGCACGTAGCGGATCAGGTCGTGCATCACCTCGCGCGTCTGCGCGTCGAGCGCGCCGAAAGGCTCGTCCATCAGCACCACGTCGGGGCGGCCCATGAGCGCGCGTGCAATCGCCACGCGCTGCTGCATGCCGCCCGAGAGCTGGTTGGGCCAGGCGTTGGCCACCGGCTGCAGGCCCATCAGGCGCAACAGCGCGTCGGCCCGGCCCGAGGCGGCTTCCACGTCGGCGGATGTGCGGTTGTCTGTGTGGGCCTTGAGTTGGCGGCAGAACTTGATGTTCTCCATCACCGTCATCCACGGGTAGAGGCTGTAGTGCTGGAACACCATGGCGCGGTCGATGCCCGGGCCGTCCACCGCGCGGCCGTCCACCAGCAGGTCGCCAGTGGTCTGCGTTTCCAGCCCGCCGATGGTGCGCAGCAGCGTGGACTTGCCGCAGCCCGACGCACCCACGAAGGTGACGAACTCGTTCTCGGCGATGTCGAGGTTGATGCCTTCCAGCGCGTTGATCGGCGCGCCGTCAAACCGCTTGCTGAGGCTGCGGATAGCGATCTTGGGCAGGGGAATGTGGGCGGTGCTCATGAGCGGCCTTTTTGAATGGATGCCTCGAATGAAGGAACGCCTTTCAGACGTACCGCGGAACTGGCTTTGCCAGGCCCCAGGTGCGGTCCCCCTCCGGCCGAAGGCCAGAGAGGGGGAAGACGCGAAGCGGCGCAGGGGGTGCTCATTTCAGATACAGCCAGGGGAAGGCGCGGCGGTGCCCCCAGCGGAAGAGCTGGTCGGTGACCAGCCCGATGAGGCCGATGACGATGATCCCGGCGAAGATGGTGTCGGTCTGCAGGAAGCGCTGGGCGCGCAAGATCGCGTAACCCAGGCCCGAGTTGGCGGCCACCAGCTCGGCCACCACCAGGTACGTCCAGGCCCAGCCCATGGTGATGCGCAAGGTGTCGAGCAGCGCCGGCTTGGCGCTTTGAAAGATCACCTTCTCGATCAGCTCCAGCCGGTTGGCGCCCATGGTTTGCGCCGCCTCCACCTGCGCGGCCGGCACGCGGCGCACATCTTCGGCCACCATCAGCACCATCTGGAAAAAGGTGCCGATGAAAATGATGGCGATCTTGGAACCCTCGCCAATGCCCACCCACAGCATCACCAGCGGAATGAAGGCCACCGCCGGCATGTAGCGGATGAAATCGGTGAGCGGCTCCAGCAGCGCCTGCACCGAGCGGAACGAGCCAATCAACAGCCCCAAGGGCAGGGCAATCACCGCCGACAGCAGGAAGCCCGCCACCACGCGGTAGATGCTGATGCCCATGTCTTCCAGCAAGCCGGTTTCAGTGGCCCAGGTGAAACTTTTGGTGAGCACCTGCAGCGGCGCCGGCATGAACACCGGATCGATGCCACCCCACAGGCCGACGCCCGCCCAAAGCACCAAAGGGGTGAACAGCCCGGTGAGCGCAAGCACCCAATAGGTGCGCCGCGAGATGCCGGCGCGCACGGTGAACAGCTTGGAACGCCGCTTGGGCCGGGTTGGTGCGCCAGCGGCGCGCGGCGCCGTGGCAGTGGGGGCAAGGGGCAAGGACATGCGGGGCTCCTGAGCGGGGGGACAAAAAGGCGGAGAGGCATGTGCTTTGCAGCGCAAGCGTCTCCCGGGCTTTTGTCCCTCCGTGGAACCACGCGATGGTGGCCGACTGCTCTCGGACCAGACGGCTCCGCGTCAGTCGGTGGTCAACTGCGCGGAGCCCGGAACCCTAGCGGTCTTCAAGGCTGGCGTGTGTGTGGGCACAGCGCCTCTCTGGTTCAGGGTTAGCAAATTCGGTGCCAGTAGCGAAGCTCAATGCGCGCGCAAAGCGTTCCCGTTGGTCTTGCGCCTGCACATTCGCATTTGGTGAGGCGTGAACTCCATCACAGTCGCCCATTTCGGAACTGTCGGAATCGTTTACATGCTTACCGTTCAATGCCAACGCACCCCATACAGGCCCTTGATTCATATAGAAAACACTATGCGGCACAGAAACTGCATAGTCTTTAACATCTCGGTACAAATCAACCCAGTTGGAAACAGTTCACATGACCTTCTCGTTCAAGCACATCGTTGCCACCCTGTCCCTGGCCGCAGCCGCTCTGGCCCCGGCCGGTGCCTTCGCTGCTCCCATTTCCATCTTCAACACCGGCGTGAATGCAGCTGGTCTGGGTCTGGGTGGTCTGGCCCTGGGTGGTTCCGATACGCACTACTCCACCGGCTTGATCACGGCGCCAATCGTGGTGAGCAACGCTGCCTATGTGGCCAACAACGCCACGTCGCAGTGGATCTGGGGCAACACCCTGGGTGGCAACCAGACCTTCACCTTCACCACCACCTTTGACCTGACCGGCCTGGACGCCGCCACCGCTGTGCTGAACGGCCTGTGGGGCGCCGACAACCAAGGCCTGGACATCCTCCTGAACGGCGTGAGCACCGGTGACCAGCTGTTGGGCGTGGTCGTGGCCAACTTCAACCAGCTGCACGCGTTCACGCTGGACAGCGGTTTCATCGCCGGCCTGAACACGCTGTCGTTCGTGATTCAGAACAACGGTGGCCCTGGCGCCTTCCGCGCTGAGTTCGTTGGCACCGCTGACGAAGCTTCGAGCGCAGTGCCGGAACCCGGCACGCTGGCCCTGGTGGCTGTGGCCCTGCTGGCCGCGGGTGCCCTGCGCCGCCGCAAGCAAGCCTGAATCGGTTTGATCGCATGACCAACGGGGGCTTCGGCCCCCGTTTGCATTGGGTAAAGGCTTTTGCCGTGGTGGGGTGTCAGCGGCTGGGCACCAAGGCCCGCACCGCATCCCCCAACTCGATCACCGCCAGCGCGTAGTAACTGCTCCAGTTGTAGCGCGTGACCACGTAGAAGTTGTCCGTGCCGGCCACGTAGGTGGGCGGGGCGCCGGCGTTTTCCAGCAGCACCAGCGCGAGCTTGCCGGGGTGTTGCAGGGCTGGGCCTTCGAGCACGGCGCCTTTGGCGGTGAAGCTCTCCACGCCGAAGCTGGGCAGTATGTCGGGGGCGAGCAGGGTGTCCAGGTCGAGCTTGCTGGTGTCGAAGCTCACCGGGTAGTGGGTGGGCATGCCGGTTTGCCAGCCGAAGGCCTTGAAGTAGTTGGCCACCGAGCCGATCACGTCGGCCTGGCTGTTGAACAGATCCACCTTGCCGTCGGCGTCGAAGTCGATGGCGTATTTCACCCAGCTGCTGGGCATGAACTGCGGCCAGCCCATGGCGCCGGCGTAGCTGCCGCGTGGGGACAACGGGTCGGTGCCGGTGCGCTCGGTCAGGCTCAGGAATTGTTCGAGTTCACTTTTGAAGAACTCCGTGCGCGCGGCGGCGCGCGGGTGGCTGGCGGGGAAGTCAAAGGCCAGCGTGCTGAGCGCGTCGATCACACGGTGGTTGCCGGTGTGCTGGCCGTAGAGCGTTTCCACACCGATCACGCCCACGATGAGGCTGGCGGGCACGCCGTATTCGAGCTCGGCGCGGGCGAGTGTTTCGCGGTTGTCTTCCCAGAACCTTTGCCCGGCGCGCAGGCGAATGGGTTCGATGAAGCGGGCGCGGTAGGCGGCCCAGTTCTTGGGTGTGCCGGTGGGCGCGGGCTGCATGAGGCGCACGACGATGGGCAGGCGCTGCGCCTGGCCGATCTGCTGGCGCACCCAGGCGGGGTCGAGGTTGCGGCGCACGGCGAGGTCGGTGGCAAAAGCCATGGCGGCTTCGCTCTGGTCGTAGGTGAAGACGGGCGCGGCCTTGGCTGCCGTGTTGGGCCGGGCCTTGGCGGGTGACTGGGCCAGGGCCGGTGCGGCCATCAGGAGGGCGGCGGCCAGCGCGGAAAGAAGACGGTTCACAACTTGCAATGGGTGCCTTGATCAGGTGTCGGTGGGGTCAGGTGTCGGGGTCAGGCGTCGGTGTTCCGGGGCCACGCCAGCCGCTGAAACTCGCGCTGCAGGCGGGAGAGCGTGGCGTCGCCAGAGCCGGGGCGCGCATAGCGCTGGGCTTCGAGCTGAAGCAGCCATTGTGCAAGCCGCGCGGCGGCACCGGCGTCCACGGTGTCATTTTTCCAGCGCTGTTGCACGCGCAGGGCCAGTTCGCGCGGTGGGGTGTGGTCGGTACTCTCCAGGCCGAGCTTGTGCAGCCGGTCGCGGGCGCGCCGCAGCAGGCGCAGCCAGGGGTCGTGTTGCTGGCGCTCCCACAGCGTCCACGCCGCGCCAAGCAGGCTCACCGCCATCACCACGCCGATGAGCACATAGGCCAGGTCGGTCCAGCTGGGGGAGCTGAAGCCCAGGTTTTTCAGCAGGTCGAGCTGGCGGCCCTGGGTGTAGTTCAGCACCCACTGGTTCCAGCTGTTGTTCACGGCTTCCCAGGCGGCGCGCAGCTGCGCGGCGAGGTTGGGGTTGAGGTTGCCGATGGCGCCGGCCAGCGCGCCCTGGGGTGCACGCAGGCGTTCGAACGAGCCGATGCGCCCGGGCGCCACGGCAGAAGTGGGGTCGACGCGCACCCAGCCCTGGCCTTGCAACCAGACCTCGGCCCAGGCGTGGGCGTCGCGCTGGCGCACGGTCCAGTAGCCGTCCACACCGTTGATTTCGCCACCCTGGTAGCCGGTGACGATGCGCGCGGGGATGTCGAGCGCGCGCATGAGGATGACGAAGCTGCTGGCAATGTGTTCGCAGAAGCCTTCGCGCTTGTCGAACCAGAATTCGTCGGCGGTGTTCTGGCCGTACAGGCCGGGGTCCAGCGTGTAGCTGTAGCCACCGGTGCGCAGGCGGTTCATCACAGCGTCGATGAGCCGGGGGTTGGCCTCGGGGCCAGTGCCGTGTTCGCGCCGCAGCGCTTGCGCCAGCGCCAGGGTGCGCGGGTTGAAGCCGCCGGGCAGTGCAATCTGGTCTTGCAGGGCCACCACCTGGCTTTGTGGACCGTAGCGGAACGTGGGATAGCTCTCGGCGCTGTAACGCACCAGCGTGTTGATCGGGCGCTGCGTGAACCACTGCAGCTCGTTGCTCATGCGCACCGCGTTGTCGGGCACCTCGGGGCCTTGCGGGGTGGCTTCCAGCACGAACAGCCAGGGCCGGCGGTTGGGCTCCATGGTCACCTGGTAGCGCACGGGCTCGCCCGAGACGCGCAGGTCGGTGGGCAAGGCCATGGACTGCGAGAAACCCGAGCGCAGCGCGCGCCATTCGACGCCGTCGAAATCGCTGAGCACCGGGCCGCGAAAGTACAGCTGGCCCTGCGGTGGCGGGCGGCCTTCAAAACGCACCCGCAAGGCAATGTCGTCGTCGAGCACCAGCTGGGCGATCTGGCCCACTTTCATGGAGCCCGAGAGGCCGCTGCGCCCGGTTTCGTCTTGCCCCGGCATGCCCCAGAGCGGCGACAGGCGCGGGAACAGCAGGAACAGCACCAGCATGATGGGCGCACCCATGAGCGCCATGCCCCCGGCAATGCGCGCGGCCTGCGACAGTGGCGGGCGGCCCACGGGCATGTGGGCATTGACCAGCGCGGTGAGCAGGCCCAGCAGCGCCACCAGAATGCCCGCGGCCGTGAGCAGCGACTGCGAATAGAAGAAGTGGGTGAGCAGCGTGAAGAAGGCGAGGAAGAACACCACGAAGGCGTCGCGCCGCGCGCGCATCTCCAGCGTCTTGAGCGCGAGCAGCACCACCACCAGCGTCACGCCCGCGTCGCGCCCGATCAGGGTGCTGTGGGTCATGAAGGTGGCTGCCAGCGTGAGCACGAGCAGGCCCACGCGCACCGGCCAGCCGGGCAGGGGCAGACCGCGCAGCGCGAGCGTGGTGCGCCACACCAGCACGAGGGCGGTGAGCGCCGTGCACCACCAGGGCGTGTGGCCGACCTGCATGAACGCCACCCAGCCGATGACGGCGAGCAGAAAGAGCGTGTCGCGCGTGTCCCGAGGTAGTGAGGCCCCCACGCTCCACCGCTGCGCGGGTCGCTGCCCCCCGGGGGGGCTGATCCGCCTTGGGGCGGCCCGGCGGCGGATCGGCTCGTCTCCGTCACCCGATATTGGCGTGTTCAACATATGGCCAACGCCTCCAGGCAGCGTGCGCGGTGGGCCGAGCCCTGATCGGGTGGTATCTCGCGGCCGGGAACGCGCAGGCCGAAGTCGAGCCCCTGGCGGTCGGCCATGAGCACCCAGGCCGTCAAGCGCGACAGCCGCGCTTCCAGGCCCGCGCCGCCGCACTGCGCGTGGTCCAGCCAGAGCTGCTGGCGCTGGTGCGACAAGGCGTCGCGGCTGACGAGATCGTCACGCCCGCTTGAGAACGCCTGCGCCGCCTTGCGCCACACCACGGCCTTGAGCGGATCACCCCGGCGGTAGGCGCGCACGCCGTCGAACTCACCGGTGCTCTGCACGCGCGCCGCGCCCGAGCTGCCGGCCTGCGGCTCGCCCGGGGGTAGCGGTGGCGGATGGCTTTCGGGCTCGGGGTAGACGAGCACACCCGAGGCCGGGCGCCACACGGTCCACACGCGAAAGGTGCCGAGCGGAAACAGGGTTTGCGCGCTCAGCGGCGGCAGCGGGTGCAGGCCGCGTTCGGGCGACGGAAAGCTCACCTTCAGCTGGGCGCTGCCTTGTGCGGGCACGTCGGTCCAGGCCAGCGGGGCGTGCGTGGGGTCGGCACCGATCACGCCCATGCCGATACCGTAGCGCGTGTGCTTGCGTTCGCTGGACAGGCGCACGGTCAGCGTCACCGCCTGGCCGGCGTGCACCGGCTCGGGCGGCGTGAGCAGCAGCGTGATGCCGCGCAGGTTGCTGTGGCACACATGCATGCCGACCACCGCGCTGCCGGCCAGCAGGAAGGTGAGCAAGTAGCCGAGGTTGAGCTGGTAGTTGATGCTGGCCACCAGCAGCAGCAGCAAGGTGAAAGCCAGCATCCAGCCCGGGCGGGTGGGCAGGATGTAGACGTTGCGCTGGGTCAGGGTGAGCGTGTCGGACTTGGGCAGGCGGTTGTGCCACCAGGTCTGGAGGTGGGCGCGTATGTATCGCAAGGGGTGCCTCCAACCCAGAGCACCGCGGAACTGGCTTTGCCAGGCCGCAGGAGCTGCCCCCGGGGGGAGGCGCCGAAGGCGCTTCGGGGGGTGTTCATTCGTCACGGGAGGGGTATGGCTTCCAGCATGGCGCGGACCTGCTCCACCGGTCCGCGCCCCGCATCACGCACCGGAATCAGCCGGTGCGCCACGGTCTGCGGCAGGATGGCGGCGATGTCGTCGGGCGCCACGTAGTCGCGTCCGCTCAAGTAAGCCTGTGCCTTGGCCGAGCGCACCACGGCGAGCGCGGCGCGCGGCGACAGGCCTTGCGCAAACCACTGCCCGTTGCGCGTGGCGGCCACCAGGTCTTGCAGGTACTCCAGCACGGGCTCGGCGGTGTGCACCTGGCTCACCGTGTGCTGCAGGGCCGCGAGGTCGGCAGGGGTCAAGGCGGCGGAGAGTTTGTCGAGCATGTCGCGACGGTCCTGGCCGCGCAGCAGTTCGCGCTCGGCCGCGCGGTCGGGGTAGCCGATGGACAGGCGCATGTGGAAACGGTCGAGCTGCGATTCGGGCAGCGCGTAGGTGCCCAGCTGGTCGTGCGGGTTCTGCGTGGCGATCACAAAGAAGGGTTCGGGCAGTGCGCGTGTTTCGCCTTCCACCGTCACCTGCTTTTCTTCCATGGCTTCGAGCAGGGCACTCTGGGTCTTGGGGCTGGCGCGGTTGATCTCGTCGGCCAGCAGCACCTGGGCAAACACCGGCCCAGGATGGAACACAAACGCTTCGCGGCCACGCTCGTAGATCGACACGCCCACGAGATCGCTGGGCATGAGGTCGGCGGTGAATTGCACGCGCGAAAACTGCAGGCCGAACGAGCGCGCCAGTGCGTGCGCCAGGGTGGTTTTGCCGACGCCAGGCACGTCTTCGATCAGGAGGTGTCCACCGGCCAGCAAGCAGGCCACGCAGTCGGAAACTTGCTGGGATTTGCCCACGATCACCGTGTTAAGCTGATTCAGCAACTGTTGGATTTTTGTGTCGGCTTGCATGCCGCGAACCTTACCGTAAAACCGCCATGGGACAGGCCACCGGGTATTTCACCCACAAGGATTGTTGGAGGCACGAAATGGGCGCCGGTCACCCGGAATGCCCTGAGCGTCTGGACGCGATCGAAGACCGTTTGCTCATGAGCGGGCTCGACGTGGCGCTGGAGCGCCGCGAGGCCACCGCCGCCTCCATGGCCGACCTCGAACTCGCGCACGGCCGCATGCACCTGGCGTCGCTGCGCGGCCTGAGCGACAACCTGCGCGACGAGATCAAGGCCGGCGGCCCGAGCCACGCGCAAGTCGACCCCGACACCTCCATCAACATCCACAGCTGGGACGCGATCCTCATGGCAGCGGGCGCCGCCATCGACGCCACCGACGCGGTGATGGCTGGCGAAATGCACAACGCCTTTTGCGCCGTGCGCCCACCCGGCCACCACGCCACGCGCAACCAGGCCATGGGCTTCTGTTTCGTGAACAACGTGGCCGTGGCCGCCAAGTACGCACTGGAGCGGCACGGTTTGAAACGCGTGGCCATCATCGACTTCGACGTGCACCACGGCAACGGCACCGAGGACATCGTCGCGGGCGACGAGCGCATCCTCATGTGCAGCTTCTACCAGCACCCGTTCTATCCGCTGTGTGAACACGCCACCGCGGCCAACCTGGTCAATGTTCCGGTGCCGGCCTACACCAAGGGCATGGACATCCGCGAGCTGATCGACATGACCTGGATGCCCCGGCTCGATGCCCACAAGCCGCAGATGATCTTCATCAGCGCGGGCTTCGACGCCCACCGTGAAGACGACATGGCACAGTTGGGCCTGGTGGAGCAGGACTACGCGTGGATGACGATGCGGGTGAAGGAAGTCGCGCAGCGCCACGCCGAGGGCCGCATCGTGAGCTGCCTCGAAGGCGGATACGCCCTGAGCGCGCTGGGGCGCAGCGTGGAAGCGCACTTGCGGGTGCTGGCCGACGTTTGAACCTGTGCGGCGGACGGGCGTCCGATAATGTTCTGATGACCCACCCCGCATCTTCTCCATCCCCAACGGCCGACGGCGCAGTGCTGCTGCACACCTGCGATGCGCGCGGCGTGCACACCCTCACCCTCAACACCCCGCGCAGCTTCAATGTGCTGTCCGAAGCCATGCTTGCCGCGCTGCAGGCGGCACTGGATGCGGTGGCCGCTGACCCGCAGGCGCGGCTGGCGGTGATCGGCGCCAACGGCAAGGCTTTCTGCGCCGGGCACGACCTCAAGGAAATGCGGGCGCACCCCGAGCTGGCGTATTACCAGGCGCTGTTTGCGCGCTGCTCGCGCCTGATGCTCGCCATCCGCAAGCTGGAGGTGCCGGTGATTGCGCGCGTTCACGGACTGGCCACTGCCGCGGGCTGCCAGTTGGTGGCGCAGTGCGATCTGGCCGTGGCCAGCGAGAACGCTAGCTTCGGTGTGAACGGCATCGACGTGGGCCTGTTCTGTGCCACACCGGGCGTGGCCTTGTCGCGCAACATCCTGCCCAAGCAGGCCATGGAGATGCTGCTCACGGGTGACTTCATCTCCGCCGACGAGGCTTGTACCCGGGGCCTCGTCAACCGGGTTGTTGCCACCGACGCGCTGGACGCGGAAGTGGCCGCGCTGGTGGATCGCATCCTCGCCAAACCGCCCGAGGCCATCGCCATGGGCAAGGCACTGTTCTACCGCCAGCTGGAGACCGGCATCGAGTCGGCCTACCAGCTCGCCGGGCAGACCATGGCCTGCAACATGGCGCACGACGTGGCGCAAGAAGGCGTACAGGCCTTCATCGACAAACGCGCGCCGAGCTGGCGCGCCTGAACTCTCAACCTGTTTTCTTCCCATGGCCACCACCCCTACCACCGCCCCGAAGCCCATCGACGACTTCAGTCTCTGGCTGTCGGCCTTCGCGCAGCCCACCGTTCTGACCGAACTGGGCGCACTGGCGGTGTGCATTGCGCTGGCGCTCGGCATCACCTGGCTGCTGCGTCGCGCGCTGCGCATGCAGGACGAGAAGACGTCGGTTCTGTTTGGCCGGAATCTCATTGATGGCGTGATGTTTCCGCTGCTGCTGCTCACGCTGGCCTATGTGGCGCGTGCCTGGCTGGCGGCCGTCCTGCCGTTGGCGGCTTTCAAGGTCGCCATTCCCGTGCTGGTGTCGCTGGTGGTGATCCGGGTGGGTGTGAAGGTGCTGCAGGTGGCCTTTGCCACCGCACCGTGGGTGCGTGTGCTTGAGCGCACCATTTCCTGGGTGGCGTGGCTGGCCATGGTGCTGTGGGTCAGCGGACTGCTGCCGGTGGTGCTGGCCGAGATGGACCAGATCACCTGGAAGATCGGCGCCACCACGCTGAGCCTGCGCACCATGATCGAAGGCATCCTCACCGCCGGTGCGGTGTTGATTCTTTCGCTGTGGGTGTCCTCGGCCATCGAGACGCGCCTGCTGCGCAAGGCGGTGGGGGGTGACCTGTCGCTGCGCAAGGCGGTGAGCAATGCCACGCGCGCGCTGCTGATGTTCTTCGGTCTGATCATCGCGCTGTCGGCTGTGGGCATCGACCTCACGGCACTGTCGGTGCTGGGTGGCGCCATCGGCGTGGGCATCGGCTTTGGCCTGCAGAAGCTGGCGTCCAACTATGTGAGCGGGTTCGTGATCCTGGCCGAGCGGAGCATGCGCATCGGCGACAACGTGCGGGTGGACAACTTCGAAGGCATCATCACCGACATCAACGCTCGCTACACCGTGATCCGATCCACCACGGGACGCGAGTCCATCGTGCCCAACGAGCTGTTGATCATCAACCGGGTGGAGAACCTCTCGCTGGCCGACGACCGGCTGTGGCAGTCCACCGTGGTTTCGGTGGGCTACGAGAGCGATGTGGAACAGGTGATGGAGTTGCTCAGGGAAGCTGCTCTGACCCAGGACCGCGTGCTCAAGGACCCGGGGCCATCGGTGGCCTTGTCCAACTTCGGCGCCGACGGCCTGGAGTTCACCCTGGGCTACTGGATTGCCGATCCGGAAAACGGCACCCTCAACATCCGATCGCTGATCAACCGCAAGGTGCTGCAGGCTTTGCGCGAAAACCAGATCCAGATTCCCTACCCGCAGCGCGTGCTGCACATCAAGCCACCGCCCGGTGGACTTGACGCAGCCGCTTCAGCGGTTCATGAATCCCGGTAGCCAGAGGGAAATGGCAGGGAAGGCGATCAGGATGGCCAGGCGCACGATGTCGGCCATGACGAACGGCCAGACGCCCTGGAAGATGTGTTTGAGCTTGACCAGCGGCAGCAGCGAGTTCATGACGAAGAGGTTCATGCCCACCGGCGGCGAGATCATGCCGATCTCCACAATGGTCACGATCAGAATGCCGAACCACACCGGGTCGAAGCCCAGGCCGGTGATCACTGGAAAGAACACGGGGATGGTCAGCAGCACCATCGACAATTCTTCCATCACCAGTCCCAGGGCGATGTAGATCGTCATCATCACGACCACCACCATGATGGGGTGCGGACTGAACTGCAGCAGGAAGTCACGCAGGTCACCCGGCATGCTGGTGAAGTTGATGAAGCTGGTGAAGACCATCGCACCGATCAGGATGGTGAAGAGCATGGCCGTGGTGCGGGTGCTCTCGACCAGGATGTCGAGCAGGATGCGTGGCGTGAGCGCACCGCGGAACAGTGCAAAGAAGAAGGCCCCGGCCGCGCCCACGCCCGCGCCCTCGGTGGCGGTGAACACGCCGCCGTAAATGCCGCCGATCACCAGCGCGAACAGCATGCCCACACCCCAGATGCCGCGCACCGCAGCCATCCGCTGCGCCCAGGTGAAGCGCTCGGCGGGTGGGCCGGCAAGCGGGTCGCGCCACGTGATGTACACCACCGCGAGGCACAGGCAGATGATCGCGACCAGACCGGGCAGGATGCCGGCGATGAACAGCTTGCCGATGTCGGTCTCGGTGATGATCCCGTAGATGACGAGGATGGTGGACGGCGGGATCAGGATGCCCAGCGTGCCGCCCGACGCAATGGCGCCGGTGGCCAGCGTGTCCTTGTAGCCGTGGCGTTTCATCTCGGGGTAGGCCACGCGCGTCATGGTGGCGGCGGTGGCGATCGACGAACCACAGATGGAGCCGAAGCCGCCCGAGGCGATGATGCTGGCCATGGCCAGCCCGCCCTTGCGGTGGCCCACGAAGGCGTTGGCCGCGGTGTAGAGCTCGCGCGCCATGCCGGCGCGGGCGACGAGGTTGCCCATGAGGATGAACAGCGGGATCACCGACAGCACATAGGCGAAGCCGGTCTCGAAAATCACCTGGCTGGTGCTGGCAAATGCCGGCTGCCAGCCGCGCATGAGGCCCAGACCCACCACACCGGCGATGGCCATGGCCAGCGCCAGGGGAATGCGCAGGAAGGCCATCGCGAAGACGGCCAGGAAACCCAGTGCCGCCTCGGTCATGGCGTGGCTCCGTCCAGATCGGCGGGCAGCTCGGCGGGCGGTGGGTGGTGGGGCGACGGCACGGGCACCACAACAAACACGAACAGCAGATGCACGGCCGCCGTGGTGGCCAGGAAGAGCGCCATCATCCAGGCCACGGGCGCGATGGAGACCTGCAGGTAGACGGTGGTGTCGCCATATTCGGCAAAACGGTCGGCGCGTGTGCTCATGAGGTAGGCGAGGAAGCCAAAGCCAGCCGCGCAGATCAGGTTGACGAGGCGCGACTGGATGCTGCGCACCCAGTCGGGCAGGAAGGTGTCGAGCGAGTCGAACACCACGTGTTCATTGCGCCACGACACCATGGGCAGCGCACCGAAGATCACGATGACCATGAGAATCTCGGTGATCTCCAGGCCGCCGGGCACCGAATGGTCGAAGAAGCGCCGACCGGTCACGTCCACCAGTGTGAGCCACATGATGGCAAACAGGGCCATGGCGGCCATGAGTCCGGTGGACCAGCGCAACCCGCGATCAATCGTCTTGAGCATGATGAATCTTGATGTGAAAAGGCCGGCTGTGCATTCTGCTCAGCCGGCCCGGCAAGGCCACGTGGGTGGCACGAAAGTTACTTCACCTTGGCGATCTCTGCGCGGAATTCGCTCAGCACAGCCTTGGGATTCTGCAGTCCCTTGACCTGGGCGCTGGCCGCCCACTTGGTCTCCAGGTAGTCCTGCTTGTCCATCACGGCTTTCACGAATGCCTTGTCGGCGGTGATGCGTGCGACGCCCTGGCCTTTCTGCATTTCGCGGCTGGCCGCGTCCACCTTGTCCCAGCCTCCACCGAACAGGCGTGCGGCCGGCTCACCCGAGAGTTTGTCGACCACAGCCTTGTCCTGCGCCGACAGGGCGTTGTACTTGGCCGGGTTCATCATGAAGACGAAGCTGGTGTTGTACAGGCCACCGGGGAAGTCGGTGGCGAACTTGATCATGCTGAGCTTGAACGAGGCGATCGATTCGTCTGGGAAAAAGGTGCCGTCCATCACCCCGGTGGAGAGCAATTCGAACGACTCGGGCGCGGCCTTGAGCGTGGTGTTCCAGCCCATGGCCTTGGAGAGTTCATTGATGTTGCCGCCGCCGATGCGGAACTTCAGGCTCGCGGCCTCGGCGGCCGAGGTCACCGGCTTTTTGCTGTTGAAGATCACGCCCGGGCCGTGGGTGAACACCGCCAGCACCTTCACGCCGCGGTGCTCGCCCAGGGGGGCGAAATACTTGCTGTAGACGCGCTGGTAAGCGACCGAGGTGGCCACGGCGTTGTTGCCGAGAAACGGAAACTCGGCCACCTGGGTGTTGATGAAGCGACCGGGGGTGTAGCCGTCCACCGTATACGAGATGTCGGCCAGGCCGTCGCGCACGGCATCAAATGTGCCGGGTGCCGCCACCACGCCCTTGGGCAGGATGTTGCATTTCATGCGGCCAGTGCTCTCCTTCTCCAGCATGTCGCACCAGGTCTTCTGCGAAGTGCTCAGCGTGTGGCTGGGCGGCAGCCAGCTGGAGACGGTGAAGACCGTCTGCGCCGACACCAAGCCGCTGGCCAGCAGGGTGGACGTCAAGGCGAGGGAAACCAGGGTGCGTGAGGGCATGCGAAAACTCCTGTACCGGCAAATTAAATGGTTACTCAACATAAATAAAAACGCAAAAGAAATATAGGCCAGATCCCTCATTCGGCGTCTCATGGCTTACCCGAATTCACCGACTAAGCGGTCGGTGAATTCGCCGCGGCAGTCGCTTGCCAGGGGCAGGAAATTAGGGCTTTGTGGGTGCGGATCGTTCTTCTATAATCTTCAAAAAGCACGACCGTTCGTTTTTTTGCCGGTCCTGATTTGTCCCTTGCCTGACCGTCCTCGATAGGGGGTGGGGCATACAATCCTCGGGTTGACGTGCACGTCAATTCGTGACGCCATTTTTCCAATCATCAGGAGCAACCCAATATGAAGGTCATCGTCCCCGTCAAACGCGTGGTGGATTACAACGTCAAGGTGCGCGTGAAGAGCGACGGCAGTGGTGTGGACATCGCCAACGTCAAGATGAGCATGAACCCGTTTGACGAAATCGCGGTGGAAGAGGCGGTTCGCCTGAAGGAGAAGGGTGTGGTCACCGAAGTGATCGCCGTCTCCTGTGGTGTCACGCAGTGCCAGGAAACCCTGCGCACCGCCATGGCCATCGGCGCGGACCGCGCCATCCTGGTGGAAACCACCGTCGAATTGCAGCCCCTGGCCGTGGCCAAGCTCTTGAAGGCCCTGTTGGACAAGGAACAGCCGGGTCTCATCATCCTGGGCAAGCAGGCGATTGATGACGACTGCAACCAGACCGGCCAGATGCTGGCCGCTTTGGCTGGCCTGCCGCAGGCCACGTTTGCTTCCAAGGTGGAAGTGGCCGACGGAAAAGCCACCGTGACCCGCGAAGTCGACGGTGGTCTTGAAACCCTCTCCATCACGCTACCAGCCGTCATCACGACCGACCTGCGCCTGAACGAGCCGCGTTACGTGACGCTGCCCAACATCATGAAGGCGAAGAAGAAGCAGCTGGACATCGTCAAGCCCGAAGACCTTGGCGTGGACGTGACGCCGCGCATCAAGACCCTGAAGGTCAGCGAGCCGCCCAAGCGCGGCGCGGGCATCAAGGTGGCCGATGTGGCCGCGCTCGTCGACAAACTGAAAAATGAAGCCAAAGTGATCTGAGGAACCGACACATGACCGCACTCGTTATTGCCGAACACGACAACGCCAGCCTCAAGGGAGCGACCTTCAACACCGTGGCCGCTGCCGCCCAATGTGGCGGTGAGGTGCACGTGCTCATCGCCGGGCACAACGCCGGTGCAGCCGCCGCCGCCGCCGCGCAGATCGCGGGCGTGGCCAAGGTGATCCACGCCGACGCGCCGGGCTTCGAACACGGCCTGGCCGAGAACGTGGCCGCGCAGGTGCTGGCCATCGCGGCCAACTACAGCCACATCCTGTTCCCGGCCACCGCCAGTGGCAAGAACGTCGCGCCCCGCGTGGCCGCCGCACTCGACGTGGCCCAGCTCTCCGACATCACCAAGGTGATTGCCGCCGACACCTTCGAGCGCCCGATCTACGCCGGCAACGCGATCGCCACCGTGCAGGGCCTGGACGCCACGCACGTGATCACCGTGCGCACCACCGGCTTTGATCCGGTGGCGGCCACCGGCGGCAGCGCGGCCATCGAAACCGCCACAGCATCGGCCGACGACGGTAAAAGCAAATTCATGGGCAGCGAGATCGCCAAGAGCGACCGCCCCGAGCTCACGGCGGCCAAGATCATCGTCTCGGGTGGTCGCGCGCTGGGCAGCGCCGAGAAGTTCAACGAGGTGATGACGCCGCTGGCCGACAAGCTCGGTGCCGCGCTGGGCGCCAGCCGCGCCGCGGTGGACGCGGGTTACGCGCCCAACGACTGGCAGGTGGGCCAGACCGGCAAGATCGTGGCACCGCAGCTCTACATCGCCGCCGGCATCTCGGGTGCCATCCAGCACCTGGCCGGCATGAAGGACAGCAAGGTGATCGTGGCGATCAACAAGGACCCCGAGGCGCCGATCTTCTCGGTCGCCGACTACGGCCTGGAGGCCGACCTCTTCGAGGCTGTGCCTGAATTGATCAAGGCGCTCTGAGCCCTCTGAACAACACAAGGGCATCGTTCGCGATGCCCTTGTCGTATCTGCATCCCTGAATTCCGTGGAGACAAGACCATGAGCTACACCGCCCCCCTCAAAGACATGCTGTTCGACATCGAACACCTGGCGCGCATCGACCAGGTCGCGCAGATGCCGGGCTTCGAAGACGCCGGCCTCGAGACCGCGCAAGCCGTGCTCGAGGAGTGCGCCAAGCTCAACGAAGGCGTGATCGCACCACTGAACTTTGAAGGCGACAAGAACCCGTCGTCGTTCAAGGACGGCGTCGTCACCACCACGCCTGGTTTCAAGGACGCCTTCAAGCAGTACGCCGAAGGCGGCTGGCAGGGCCTGCAGCACCCGGTGGACTTTGGTGGCCAGGGCCTGCCCAAGACCATCGGCGCGGCCTGCGGTGAAATCCTCAACAGCGCCAACATGAGCTTCGCGCTGTGCCCGCTGTTGACCGATGGTGCCATCGAGGCGCTGATCACCGCGGGCAGCGACGATCTCAAAGCCATCTACCTGGAGAAGCTGGTGAGTGGCCAGTGGACCGGCACCATGAACCTCACCGAGCCACAGGCCGGCTCGGACCTGGCGGCCGTGCGCAGCCGCGCCGAACCGCAGCCCGACGGCAGCTACAAGGTGTTCGGCACCAAGATCTTCATCACCTACGGTGAGCACGACATGGCCGAGAACATCGTGCACCTGGTGCTGGCGCGGGTGACCGGCGCGCCCGAGGGCGTGAAGGGCATCAGCCTGTTCGTGGTGCCGAAGTTCATGGTGGGCAAAGACGGCGCGCTGGGCGCGCGCAACGACGTGCACTGCGTGAGCATCGAACACAAGATGGGCATCAAGGCCAGCCCCACCGCCGTGCTGCAGTACGGCGACCACGGCGGCGCCGTGGGCTACATCGTGGGCCAGGAAAACCGCGGCCTGGAGTACATGTTCATCATGATGAACGCCGCGCGTTACGCCGTGGGCGTGCAGGGCATCGCCGTCGCAGAGCGCGCCTACCAGAAGGCCGTGGGCTATGCGAAGGACCGCGTGCAGAGCCGCCCGGTCGATGGAACGCTCTCCGCGGCCGCGCCCATCATTCACCACCCCGATGTGAAGCGCATGCTCATGACCATGCGCGCGTTCACCGAAGGCTGCCGCGCCATGGCCGCTGTGGCTGCAGCCGCGTACGACGCCGCGCATCACCACCCCGATGCCGACACGCGCAAGCAGAACGCCGCCTTCTACGAATTCCTGGTGCCCTTGGTCAAGGGCTACAGCACCGAGATGAGCCTGGAAGTCACCAGCCTGGGCGTGCAGGTGCACGGTGGCATGGGTTTCATCGAAGAAACCGGCGCGGCGCAGTACTACCGCGACGCCAAGATCCTCACCATCTACGAAGGCACCACGGCCATCCAGGCCAACGACCTCGTGGGCCGCAAGACCGCACGCGACGGCGGCACCGGTGCCAAGGCGATTGCCGCGCAAATCGAGAAGACCGAAGTGGAACTCGCGAAGCGCGAGAGCGCCAACGCCAAGGCCGTGCACAAACGCCTGAAGGCCGCGCGCGAGGCCTTTGTGGACGTGGTCGAGTTCATCGCCGCCAACACCCGCAGCAATCCCAACGCTGCGTTTGCCGGCAGCGTGCCTTACCTGATGCTCGCCGGCAACCTCATGGCGGGTTGGCAACTCGCGCGCTCACTGATGGTGGCCGAAGACCTGTCAGCCAAGGGACAGGACACGGCCTTCATGCAGGCCAAGATCACCACCGCGCGCTTTTACGCCGACCACATCCTCAGCCGCGCACCGGGCGTGCGCGACAGCATCGTGGACGGCGCCGAGGCCGTGACCGCACTGGCCATCGAATCGTTCTGATCTGCCCCCATCACCCGGAGACAACATGACCGCACCCGCCCGCAGCTTGCCGCCCGTTCTCAAGAACATCAAGTTTCCCGTGATCGGCTCGCCGCTGTTCATCATCAGCAACCCCAAGCTTGTCATCGCCCAGTGCAAGGCCGGCGTGGTGGGTGCGATGCCCGCGCTCAACGCCCGCCCGGCCGCGCAGCTCGACGAGTGGCTGGCCGAGATCACCGAGGCGCTGGCCGCGCACGACCAGGCGAACCCGGACAACAAGGCCGCGCCGTTCGCCATCAACCAGATCGTGCACAAGAGCAACGACCGGCTGGAGCACGACATGCAGCTGTGCGCCAAGTACAAGGTGCCGATCATCATCACCAGCCTGGGCGCGCGCGAAGACGTGAACCAAGGCGTGCACAGCTGGGGCGGCGTGGTGCTGCACGACGTGATCAACAACGTGTTCGCGCACAAGGCGATCGAGAAGGGTGCCGATGGCCTGATTCCCGTGGCGGCCGGTGCCGGTGGCCACGCCAGCGTGAAGAGCCCGTTTGCCATGGTGCAGGAAATCCGTGAGTGGTTTGGTGGCCCGATCGCGCTCTCGGGCGCCATCGCCTCGGGCGGTGCTGTCCTGGCCGCACAGGCCATGGGCGCCGACTTTGCCTACATCGGCTCGGCCTTCATCGCCACCGAGGAAGCCCGTGCGGTGGACGGCTACAAGGAGATGATCACCCAGTCGAACTCGGACGACATCGTCTACAGCAACTTCTACACCGGCATCCACGGCAACTACCTCAAGGGCAGCATCCAGAAAGCCGGCATGGACCCGGACAACCTGCCGCAAAGCGACCCGAGCAAGATGAACTTCGCCACGGGTGAAGGCGCCAACGCCGCCAAAGCCTGGAAAGACATCTGGGGCTGCGGCCAGGGCATCGGCGCCATCCGCGAGGTGGTCCCCGCAGCCGATCTGGTGGCGCGCTTCAAGCGCGAATACGCGGAAGCCAAAGCGCGCATCTGCGCAGGCTGATCAGGCCTCTTCGCTGACAAAAAAAGGCCGGCTTGAAGAGCCGGCTTTTTTGCGTCTGCGGAGCAGTCTTCGTCAGGACTACCGTTCGCCTCTCAACCAGGCACCGAAGCTGCTGAGGGCTTCGCCAATGGCCGCCCCCGGCGTCTGCGCGTACTGCACGCCGCCCACGTCCGAGATCTGTGCCACCGAGCCACTGCTCTGCCACTCGGCGTACATCCAGTCCTCCCCCACACGCGTGAGGCCGTCGGGGACGGCGGGAGCCTGCGCCACCGGCGTGCCCTTGAGCGCAGCACCCATGTAGTCGATCCAGATCGGCAGCGCGATGCGCCCGCCAGACTCACCACCACCCAGGCTGCGTGGCTTGTCGTAGCCCACCCACACGGCGGTGGCCAGGCTGGGCTGGTAGCCGGCGAACCAGGCGTCGACGGCGTCGTTGGTGGTGCCGGTCTTGCCGTACACGTCGGAGCGCTTGAGCGTGGCCTGCGCACGCGCGGCCGTGCCGCTGCGCGTCACTTCGTTGAGCAGGCTGGACATCACGAAGGCGTTGCGCGCGGGAATCGCGCGGTTGGCCTCGGTCAGTGGCTCGGGTGGTGGCGCTTCAAACAGAACCAAGCCCCGCGCATCGGTGATTTTCTCCACCACCACCGGCGCCACCTTCCAGCCGCCGTTGGCCACCGTGGCATAGGCCTGCGCCATCTGCAGCGGCGTGACACTGCCCGTGCCCAGGGCCAGCGTGAGGTCGTTGGGCTGGCGCGCGGGGTCCAGGCCGAAGCGGGCGGTCCAGTCGCGCGCGACCTGGGTGCCGGTGTGTTGCAGCACGCGCACGCTGGCGATGTTGCTGGACCTGGCCAGTGCTTCACGCAGCGTGATCGGGCCGGCGTACTGCCCATTGCTGTTGGTGGGGCTCCAGCCATTGGCGGCGGTGAAGGGCAGGTCGTCGACCAGCGTGCCCGGCATCACGCGGGCTTCGAGCGCGGCCGAGTACAGCAGCGGCTTGAGCGCCGAGCCCGGCTGGCGCCAGCCCTGGGTGACGTGGTTGAACGGCTGACGGGTGAAGTCAAACCCGCCCACCAGCGCGCGCACGCGGCCTGTCTGGCTGTCCATGGCCACCAGCGCGGCTTCGGCTTCGGGCCATTGTGAGATGGCCCAGGCCGGCGTGCCCTTCACCTTGCCCGCGCTCACCACCCTCACGATGGCGCCACGCACGATCTTCAACGGTGCCTTGGCTTTGGGGTCCAGGCCTTTTTGCGCCCAGCGCAGCCCCTGGCCCTGCAAGGTGATGCGCTCACCGCTGGCCAGTTGCACCTGCATGGCCTTGGGGCTGGCCGCGAGCACGATGCCCACGCGCAAGGTTTCGTCGTCGCGGTGGTCCTTCAAGGCCTCGGCGGCCGCGCGCTCCACGTCTGCGCCATTGCCCGACGGGAGTGCCTCAAGGTCTTCCGGTCCACGCCACGGGCCGCGCCGGTCGAAGGCCAGCACACCGCGCTGCACGGCGGCATACGCCGCGCGCTGGTCGGCTGCGCGCAACGAGGTGGTGACGCGCAGGCCATTGGAATAGGCCTCGGTCCCGAAGCGCTCCACCACCGCGCGACGTGCCATTTCGGCCACGTGGGCGGCGTGCACGCTGCGCAAGCCGGGCGTGCGCAGGACGAGCTTTTCAGCACGCGCGGCGGCCAGTTGCGCGTCGGTGATCGAATCGGTGGCGCGCATGCGCTCCAGCACCACGCGCTGGCGCTGCGTGGCGCGTGCGAAGTTGGCCACCGGGTTCGCGTAGTAGGGGTTTTGCGGCAGGCCGGCGAGCATGGCGGTTTCGCCAAGCGAGAGCTTGTCCAGCGGTTTGCCGAAATAGGTTTGTGACGCGGCGGCGAAGCCGTAGGCACGCTGGCCCAGGAAAATCTCGTTGAGGTAGATCTCCAGGATGCGGTCTTTGGACAGTTCGTCTTCCAGTTTCAGGGCCAGCCAGATTTCCTTGGCCTTGCGCTCGGCAGAGAACTCGCGTGTGAGCAGCATGGTGCGCACCAACTGCTGCGTGATGGTCGACGCACCCTGTTTGCGCCCACCGGTCACGGCCGCCACCAGCGCGCGCGCCATGCCCCGGGGGTCCACGCCGTTGTGTTCGCGAAACCGCGCGTCTTCCACCGACAGCACCGCGTCCTGCAGCAGCTTCGGCGTGCGCGACAGCGGCAGGTACTCGCGCCGTTCGGTGCCGAACTGCGCGATCTCCACGCCATCGGTGGTGAACACCTGCAAGGGCAGCTTGGGCTGGTAGTTGACGATGCTGTCCAGCGGAGGCAGATCGAAGGTCGAGGCCTGCAGGGCAGGGGCCACGAAGGCGGCGGGCGCCATGGCCAGGGTGAGCGTGGTGCGACGAAGGAAAAGCATGAGCATGGGGTGAGATTGTCCCGGATCGGTGCGCCGTGCATGTGCAGGCTGTGCGTGAGGGTGGTAACCACCTGTGTCTGACCCCACGGGTAAGATGGCCAGCCGCCCCTGGCCCACCTGTGAAATCGCCCATGCGCAAGCGCATTCTGTTGCTGGAAGACGAACAAGCCATCGCGGACACCTTGCTCTATGCACTGCAGAGCGAGGGCTTCGAGGTGCAGCATGTGCGCCTGGCTGGCCATGCGCTGGAGGCGTTCCGCGCGCAGGCGCCAGACCTCGCCATTCTCGACGTGGGCGTGCCCGACGGCAACGGCTTCGATGTCTGCCGCGCCATTCGCAAGACCAGCGAAATGCCCATCGTGTTCCTCACCGCGCGCCATGAAGAGATCGATCGCGTGCTCGGTCTTGAGCTGGGGGCAGACGACTACGTGGTCAAGCCGTTTTCACCGCGCGAGGTGTGCGCGCGGGTGCGCGCGATCCTGCGGCGCAGCGCAGCGCCGCCAGTGGCGGCTTCGCCTGAGCAGGCGTCTCGGGGCCCGCTGTTGCAGCTCGATGAAGCCGCGCAGCGCATCCGCTGTGGCGGCGAGTGGCTCGTGCTCACGCGCTACGAATTCCAGCTGCTCGCCACCCTGCTGCGCCGGCCTGAGCGCATCTTCTCGCGCGTCGAGCTGATGGATCTGGTCTGGGGTGGTGCGCTGGACACATCGGACCGCACGGTGGACGCGCACGTGAAGCTGCTGCGCGCCAAGCTGCGCGCGCTTGGCGTGGGGGCCGAGCTGATCCAGACCCACCGCAACATGGGCTATTCGATCCGCGCGGTGGACTGAGCCATGCGCATCGGTCTGCGGCTGCTGCTGGGGTTTTTCCTCGTCCTGGGCGTGGCCCTGGTGGTGGTGCTCAACGTGTTCCTGCAAGAGGTCAAGCCCGGCACGCGCCTGGCCATGGAAGACAGCCTGATCGACGCAGCCCATGCGTTTGCCCAGCTGGCCGCCGCCGACATGAAGGCCGGCACCATCGCCACCGGCGGCTTCGCGCGGGCGCTGCACGCTTATTCGGGCGCGCAGCCCGGCGCCAGCATCTGGGGCTTTCAGAAGAACAGCGTCGACTACCGCATCACCATCACCGACGCGCAAGGCATCGTGCGCTTCGACACGCGGCAAGAGGCCGTGGGGCAGGATTTTTCGCGCTGGAACGACGTGCTGCGCACGCTGCGCGGCGAGTACGGCGCACGCTCCAGTCTGGCCAATCCGAACGATCCGAACAGCACGGTGATGCACGTGGCCGCGCCCATCCGCGATGGCGATCGCATCATCGGCGCGCTCACCGTGTCCCGGCCCAACCGCAGCCTGGAGCCCTACATCGAACGCAGCCAGCAACGCATCCTGCGTTGGTCGTGGGCGCTGCTGGGGCTGTCGCTGTTGATGGGTGTTCTGCTCAGTTGGTGGATGGCGAGCTCGCTCTCGCGCCTGCGGGGTTATGCCAACGCGGTGGCCGGCGGCGAGCGGGTGGCGCTGCCGCGCTTCGGGCGCCTGAGTGGCAACACCGAGTTCAACGATCTGGCGCAGGCCGTGGAGCGCATGCGCGTGAAGCTCGAAGACAAGGCGTACGTGGAGAACTACGTGCACACGCTCACGCACGAACTCAAGAGCCCGCTGGCCGCGATCCGGGGCGCAGCCGAACTGCTGGAGGAAGACCTGCCCGGGCCGGAGCGCCAGCGCTTCGCCGGCAACATCCAGCGCCAGACCGAGCGCCTGCGCCAGCTGATCGACAAGCTGCTGCGCCTGGCCGATGTGGAGCAGATGCGCTCACTGAGCAAGCTTGAGCCCGTCGACCTGAGCGCACTCACACGCGAGCTGCTGCAGCGCGCCGAGCCCCGCCTGCGCCTGAAGGGATTGCGTGTGCGCGACGAGCTGGGGGAAGGCCAGATGGTGCGCGGCGATCCGTTCCTGCTCGGTCAGGCGCTGCAGAACCTGCTGGACAACGCGATCGACTTTTCGCCGGAGCAGGGCGAGCTGTGGCTGCGGCTGACCAACGACGGTGGTGCGCTCGTGTGGTCGGTGCGCGACCAGGGTCCGGGTGTGCCCGACTATGCGCAGGCGCACATCTTCGAGCGCTTTTACTCGTTGCCCCGCGGCGAGGCGCAAGAGAAGAGCTCGGGCCTGGGCCTGTGTCTGGTGAAGGAAGTGAGCGACCTGCACCACGGAGACATCCAGGTCGGCAACGTGAGCGATCCGCCCGGTTGCCTGGCGCGTTGGCGCCTGCCGCTCTGAGCCGTTTCACATTCACTGCACAAAACGCCGTGGCACTGCACGGCCGCTGCACACCCGCTTGAGAGACTGGCGCGGTCCCCACCATGGAGCCCGCCTTGAACAAATACCCGTTGCTGAGCAAGTTGCTCGTGATCTTCTCCTTGATGCTGTTGCTGTCGATCCCGTTGTTGATGGTGTTCGACACGATCCAGGAGCGCAGCGCCTACCGCGCCGAGGCCGCCACCGCGGTGGCGCGTGCCCACGCTGGTGCCCAGATCGTCACCGGTCCGGTGCTGTACGTGCCCTATACAGAGACGTTCACGCGCACCGTGCCGGTGGAGGGTGGGCGCGGCGAGACGCGCGAGGAGCGGGTCACGCAGGCCCACGTGGCCTTGCGGTTTCCCACCCGCCTGGACACGCGCAGCCAGCTGGAGACACAAACCCGCTGGCGCGGCATCTTCCCGGTCACGGTCTACACCAGCACCCACCAGAGCACCGGGCGCTTCGTGTGGAGCGGTGTGGAGCCGTTGGAGAAGAACGGCCAGATCACCCTCGGGCAACCGCGCATGATCCTGGGCGTGAGCGATCTGCGCGGCCTGCTCAGCGCACCCCAGCTCACGGTGGCGGGCCAAGCCTTGACCATGGCGCCATCACCCGCGGCGCAGAAACTGCCGCTGCCCCTGGCCGCTTCGGTGAATGTGGCGCTGCTCAAGCCCGGCGCCGCATTCGACTTCGCCCTCAACGTGGAGCTCGCCGGCACCGGCCGCATCGGCTGGGTGCCGCTGGCCGACGAGAACAGCGTGAGCCTGCGATCCAGCTGGCCTCATCCCAATTTCGGCGGGGACTTCTTGCCGCGCACACGCAACGTGAGCGACCAGGGGTTTGACGCCACCTGGAGCGTGCCTTCGCTGTCGACCCAGGCGCAGCAGCAGTTTGTGCAGCAGGGCGAGCGGCGCTCCGCACCCGACAGCTTCTCCGTGGCGCTGGACAACCCGGTGGACGTGTACCGCCTGACCGAGCGCGCCACCAAGTACGCGCTGATGTTCATCGTGCTCACCTTCGCCGCGTTCTTCGTGCTGGAGATGGTCAAGCGCTGGCGCATCCACCCCATGCAGTACCTCATGATCGGCGCGGCGCTGGTGCTGTTCTTCCTGTTGCTGCTATCGCTCTCCGAGCACCTCGATTTCGCCTGGGCGTATGGGCTGGCGAGTGCGGCCTGCATTGGCCTGCTGACGCACTACCTGCGTCATGTGCTGGGTGGCTGGCGGCCCGCTCTGGGCATGAGCGCCATGCTGGTGGCGCTGTACGGCGTGCTCTACGGCATCCTGGTCTCGGAGGACAACGCCTTGATGATGGGTTCGCTGCTGCTCTTCGGCGTGCTCGCGGCCATCATGGTGGTCACCCGCAAGGTGGACTGGTACAGCGTGATGGGCACAGCGCCGCAGACTACCCGGCAGCAGCCTCAGTAGCCTTCGATGGCGAACAGCGTGCCGGTGGAGGCGCGCTGGCGGATCTGGATCAGGCGCTGGTACTCGGGCGAGGTGTAGAAGGCCTGCAGGTGCGCCATGTCGGGGAACTCCAGAATCACCTGGCGGTGCGGCACGCCGCTGCCTTCGAGCACGCTGACCGCGCCGCCGCGCACCAGGTATCGCCCACCGTGGGCGGCGATCAGCGCAGGCACCTCGCGGCGGTATTCCTCGTAGAGGGCGGGGTCGGTGATTTCAACATTGCCGTAGATGTAGGCGGGCATGGGGTCTCCTGTGGGGTGGGTTGCCCTTGAGCTTAAAGCCCGAGTTGCATCGAAGTACAACTGAATGGTTGACCGTTGGATGTGCCGTCGATATATTCAACCACATGATTGAATATAAACCCGCCCAGCTCGACGCCGTGTTTCATGCTCTGGCCGATCCGACGCGGCGCGCGATGCTGCATACCCTGTCTGCGCAGCCGTTGCCCGTGGGCGAGCTCGCGGCGCCGTTCGACATGTCGCTGGCCGCTGCTTCCAAGCACATCCAGGTGCTCGAGCGCGCGGGGCTGGTCCAGCGCAGCATCACCGGCCGAACCCACCTGTGCCAGTTGAACGCGGCACCGATGCACGCGGGGCTGGAGTGGATGCGCCACTACGAGCAGTTCTGGCAGCAGCGCGTCGATGTGCTGGAGGCCTTGCTCAAGGCCGAGGACAAGGCTCGCAAACCGTCCAGACCCACCCACAACCCAAGGAGAAAACCATGAACGACGACTATGGCGTGCTCACCGCCCCCGACACCGTGCGCATCGAGCGCCTGCTGCCCGGATCCATCGATCGGGTGTGGGCCTGGATCACCGAGGAAGACAAGCGCGCCCGGTGGTTCGCGGGCGGCACGATGGAGCTGCGCGTGGGGGGCCGGGTGGCGCTGGCGTTCCGCCACAGCGAGCTGACCCATCCCGACGACCCCGCACCCGCGAAGTACGCGGACATGGCCGACCACGCCGAGCTGCGGGGTCAGGTCACCGTGTGCGAGCCGCCGCATCTGCTGGCCCACACCTGGGGCGGGCAGGGCGAGGTCCGGTACGAATTGTCTGAAACCGCGGGCGGCGTGCGGCTCGTGATCACCCACCAGCGTTTGCCGGGTCGCGACGACGTGCTCAGCGTGTCGGCGGGCTGGCACGCGCACCTCGCCTTGCTGGTTGCGCAGCTTCAGGGTCGCGAGCCGCCGCGGTATTGGCAACTGCACACGCGGCTGGAAGCCGAGTATGCGGCGCGCATGGCTCGGACCTCGTTCGAGCCGCGGAAACGGGTCAGCGACTGACGGCGCAACGCCGATCTCTTGTCGCCACCGTTTCACGACGATCTTGTTACTCCCCGTCGCACGGCCGTTTGACTAGAGTCGGATCTCCCTCCAAACCCACCGAGAGCCAACACCCATGACCACCACCTACACCGGCAGTTGCCACTGCGGCAACATCGCATTCGAAGTCGAAGGCACCATCGACAGTGGCCTGGCGTGCAACTGTTCGATCTGTTCACGCAGGGCGTCGCTGCTGTGGTTTGTGCCGCGCGCGAGCCTCAAGCTGAAGACGCCGGATGCTGCCGCAGGCACCTACCTGTTCAACAAACACGTGATCAAGCACCGGTTCTGCGCCATCTGCGGCATCCACGCTTTTGGCGAAGGCACGGATCCCAAGGGCAATGCCGTGGCCGCCGTCAATCTGCGTTGCATCGAGAACATCGACCTCGCCGCGATCCCGGTGCAACAGTTTGATGGCAAGGCCTTGTGAGGCCCGGTCAGCTGCTCCCGCGCACCATCATCTCGAACCCCAGATCCACCGAATTGCGCACGGGCACCTCTCCGCGCATCAAACCCAGCAGCATCTGCGCACTCGCCTCGCCCATCGCGCGGCGTGGTGTGCGCACCGTGGTCAGCGGCGGCACCATCTGGTCGCTGCCCGAGAGGTCGTTGAAGCCGGCCACGGCGATGCGGCCCGGCACGTCCACACCCAGGCGCAGGGCGGTGAGCAGGCCGCCCTGGGCCAGGTCGTCGTTGCAGAAGAACACGGCGTCCACCTCGGGGCGGGCGCGCAGCAAATCCTCCAGCAGTTCACCACCCAGACGCATGGACGACGGCTGCGGGCTCAGCAACTCAAGCCGCGCGTCATACAGGCCGTGCTCGCGCAGGCAGCGGCGGTAGCCCTCGGCGCGCTGCATGGTGCGCGGGTCGAGCTGGGCGGCCACGAAGGCGATGCGTTTGCGCCCGCGCTGCACCAGGTGCCCGGTGATGGCATGGCCGGCCTCGATCTGCGAGAAGCCCACGCAATACACATTGGGCGCTTGCGTGAGCTCCATCAAATACACACAGGGCACACCGCTGGTGGCGATCATCTGGCGCGCGGCTTCGGTGCGGTCAAAACCCGTGAGCAGCAGACCGGCCGGGCGGTGCGCGAGGTAGCTGCGCAGCAGTTGTTCTTCTTCCTGCGGCTCGTAGTGCGTCACGCCAATCATGGGCTGGTAGCCGTGGGGCAGCAGCGTGCGGTGCACCGCTTCGAGCACGTCCACAAACAGGGCGTTGGACAGCAGGGGAACGAGCACCGGCACCTGCGTGCTGCGCTGCGAAGCGAGGGCGCGCGCGGCCGGGTCGGGCACATAGCCGAGTTGCGCGGCGGCACGCTTGACGCGCTCCACCAGATCGGCGGCCACGCCCCGCTCGCCGCGCAGCGCGCGCGACGCAGTGATGGGGCTGACTTCGGCGGCCTGCGCCACGTCGCTGAGGGTGGTGCGCCCGCTGTGGCGGCGCTTGCGTTCGGTCGGTTCCAAGGGTTTTCCCGGTATTTGGTGCGGATCGTGTGGCGTTAGGATAGCGCTGTCCGTGGCCTTGTGTCACCCGAATTTACCCTGAATCGCGCCGCAGGTAGCCGGGAATTCAACCGGAAAGAGCAGCGATGCCACACAGGGAATTCGCCCATTTTTTTGATTCATCGGGATAGCGCTACCAAATGAACATCCGGCCCGAAAACACCTTCCTCGTCGTCATGGGCGTGGCGGGTTGCGGCAAATCCAGCCTGGGCCAGTTGTGCGCCGGGTCCCTGGGCGTGCCGCTGCTCGAAGGCGACGACTTCCACTCTGAGAGCAACGTGGCCAAGATGCGCAGCGGCACACCGCTGAGCGACGAGGACCGCGCGGCCTGGCTCGACACCCTGGCCGCCCAGCTGCAGGCCCACCCGCAAGGTGTGGTGCTGACCTGCTCGGCGCTCAAGCGGCGCTACCGCGACCGCTTGCGCGCCGCCGCGCCCGGCCTGCGCTTCGCGTTTCTCGACCTCACGCAGGAGCAGGCGCGCGAACGCGTGGCCGCGCGCCCCGCGCACCTGTTTCCGGTGAGCCTGGTGGCCAGCCAGTTCGCCGCGCTCGAAGACCCGCGCCATGAACCCGGTGTGCTGCATCTGGACGCCACCGAGCCATTGGACCAACTGGCCACGTCCGTTGCGCGCTGGGTTCAGGCCGCGCCGGCCACCGCCATCCTGGAGAACCGCTCATGAAACCGGGCCCATTTTTGAAGCACGGGGCCGAAGCCCTGCTCGCGCTGTGCCTGGCCGGCATGGTCGTCTGCGTGTTTGGCAACGTGGTGCTGCGCTACGGGTTCAACAGCGGCGTCAACGCCACCGAGGAGCTCTCGCGCCTGCTGTTTGTGTGGATGGTGTTCCTGGGCGCCACCGCCGCTTACCCGCTGGGCCAGCACATGGCCTTCACCAGTCTGGTAGGTGCGCTGCGCGACAAGCCCGCGCTCTTCGCCACCGCCACGCTGGTCATCCGCCTGCTGGTGCTGCTGGCCTGTGTGTTGCTGGGTCGGGGCGCCTGGCAGCAGGTGGTGGTGGGCATGGACAGCCATTCGGTGGTGCTCGGCTACCCGGTGGCGCTGCTGCCACTGCCCGCGCTGCTGTGTTCGATGGCCATCGGCCTCATGGTGCTGATCGAGATCGTTCAGCGCACGCCGCTGGACCTGGGCCATCAGGCCGAGATGGAGTGATGTGATGACCGTTGAAGCAATGGCCTTCGTGGTCTTCATCGCCGGCATGGTGGTGCTCATGGGCATCGGCATGAACATGGCTTTTGCCCTGTTGCTCACCGGGGCCGCCATGGCCTGGGTGATGGATTTCTGGGACACGCAACTGCTGGCCCAGAACATGGTGGCCGGCGTCGACAGCTTTCCGCTGCTGGCCGTGCCCTTCTTCATCCTCGCGGGTGAGCTCATGAACTCCGGCGGCATCAGCAAACGCATCATCGACATGGCACAGGCCTGGGTCGGCCACGTGCGCGGCGGGCTCGGTTATGTGGCCATTGGCGCGGCGGTGCTGCTCTCGGCCATGTCGGGTTCGGCGCTGGCCGACGCGGCGGCCATGTCGGCCATCTTGCTGCCCATGATGCGCAAGCACGGCTACCCCGTCGCTTCGTCCGCCGGCCTCATCGCCGCGGGCAGCGTGATCGGCCCGATCATCCCGCCGTCCATGGCCTTCGTGATCTACGGCGTGACCACCAACACCTCGATCTCGGCGCTGTTCATCTCGGGCATCGTGCCCGGGCTGATCATGGGCGTTGCGCTGGTGCTGGCGTGGCGTGTGGTGCTGCGCAAGATGACGCTCACCAGCTCGCCTCCGGTGCCCATGGCCGAGCGCCTGCGCCTCACTGCCCGCGCGGCCTGGGCGCTGCTCATGCCGGTGATCATCATCGGCGGCATGAAGAGCGGCGTGTTCACGCCCACCGAGGCCGCCGTGGTGGCAGCCGCTTATGCGCTCGTCATTGCACTCTTCGTGCATCGCGAGATGCGACTGCCCGATGTGTACGGCGTGCTGGTGCGCGCGGCGAGCACCACCTCGGTGGTGATGTTCCTGTGCGCGGGCGCGGCGGTGGCGAGCTACATGATCACGCTGGCCGATTTGCCATCCACGCTCACCGGCTGGCTGGGCCCCTTGGTCGAGCACCCCCGCGTGCTGATGATCACCATGATGGTGGTGCTGGTGCTGATCGGAACCGCGCTCGACCTCACACCCACCATCCTGATCTTCGCGCCGGTGATGCTGCCCATCGCCGTGAAGGCGGGCATCGACCCGGTGTATTTCGGTCTCATGTTCGTGCTCAACGGCGCCATCGGCCTGGTCACACCGCCCGTGGGCACCGTGCTCAATGTGGTGGCCGGTGTGGGGCGCCTGCCCATGCACCAGGTCATCAAGGGCGTGAACCCCTTTCTCTTCACGTACATCCTCGTTCTCGCCCTGTTCATCGTGTTCCCGCAGATCGTCACCGCGCCCGTCGCGTGGATGCGTTGACGCTCAACCCCAGCCCATCCGTTTCACCCACTCCAAGGAGACTGTCATGACCCTGTTCCGTCGCACCCTCATTGCCGCCACCGCCGCGGCAGCATTCGCCGCGCCTTTTGCTGCGCTCGCGCAAGACATCAAGCCGCGCATCATCCGATTCGGCTACGGCCTGAACGAAATCTCCAACCAGGGCCGCGCCACCAAGGTGTTTGCCGACGAAGTCGAAAAGGCTTCGGGCGGCAAGATGAAGATCCGTGCCATCGGCGCCGCGGCGCTCGGCTCGGACGTGCAGATGCAGCAGGCCCTCATTGGCGGCGCGCAGGAAATGATGGTGGGCTCCACCGCCACACTGGTGGGCATCACCAAGGAAATGGCAATCTGGGACACGCCTTTCCTGTTCGACAACGCCAAGGAAGCCGACGTGGTGCTCGACGGCCCGGTGGGTCAGAAGGTGATGGACAAACTGCAGGAAAAAGGCCTGGTCGGTCTCGTGTACTGGGAGAACGGTTTCCGCAACCTCACCAACAACAAGCGCGCCGTCACCAAGCTCGAAGACATGGACGGCATCAAGCTGCGCGTGATGCAGAACAACGTGTTCATCGACAGCTTCAAGACCCTGGGCGCCAACGCCGTGCCGCTGCCGTTCTCCGAGCTCTTCACCGCGCTGGAAACCAAGACGGTCGATGGCCAGGAGAACCCGTACAACACCATCCTCTCCAGCAAGTTCTACGAGGTGCAGAAGTACCTGACCGTGACCAACCATGTCTACAGCCCCTGGATCGTGCTGGTGAGCAAGAAGTACTGGGACGGCTTGAGCAAGGACGAGCACAAGGTGCTGCTGGACGCCGCCAGGAAGAGCCGCGACTTCGAGCGCCAGGACACGCGCACCGAGGCCGACAAGGCGCTGGCCGACCTCAAGGCCAAGGGCATGCAGATCAACCAGCTGTCGCCGGCCGAAGCCAACCGCATGCGCGAGAAGCTGGCTGCCGTGAACACCGGCATTGCGGCCAACGTGGGTGAAGACCTGTGGAAGGAAACGCAGGCGGCGGTGGCCAAGGCGCGCGCTGCGAAGTAAACGCCCAGGCGCCTCCACTGAAGAGCCGATCCCTTGCGGGGTCGGCTTTTTTCATGGCGGTGCGAAGCTCACCGGGCGGGTGGCGCGTGAGACAGCAGTTCGGCATCCAGCACGCCGGGCCCCTGTGCGTGCGTGGCGGGGCGTTCGACATGGCGTTTGACCGTGGCGACGCCCTGCGCCGGGCTGATCCAGCGGGTTTCGGTTTCGCCCGTGCTGTCCTTCCACGACAGCTTCCAGGCCTTGAAGGTGCCGGCTGGCACGGTCACGTCCTCGAATGCCTCGACCTTGAAGTCGCGCTTCATCGGCACCTTGGCGCCGCTCGGGTAGAGCGTCACGGCGTACTGCGTGCTCCAGGTCTGGCCGACGGTCAGCGGCCAGGCGTAGTCGATGGGTGGGTCGAATGCCATGACGGGTTTGCCGTCGGCGGAGAGCATGGCCCGGATGGCGAAGCTCGCCGGATCGTGCAGCGCCACGCCGGCTTGCGGCGCGCCGAACGCAATGACCGGCTGGCCTTGCCAGGTGGCGGGGGCATGCGTCCACACCACCTGACCGTCGTAGGTGCCCAGGCTGCCCGAGCTTTTGCGGTGGTAAGTGAGGACGGTGCCCATGGGCGAGATGACCATGCGCTCGGCCACGGGTGGTGGCGTGGCGCAGCCTGAGACGATCAGGAGGGTGGACCCGGCAAGACCCAGCAGGGCGGCGTACAGCGCGTTGCGTCGTGTGTTCATGGTGGCTCCAGAGTGGTTGGTTTTCAGGGGGGCCATTGCCCCTCTGGGAACCACTCTAGGCAGGAACCGGTGTCGCCCACTGAGCCAACTCAATCACCCGCCGCATGGCTGCCCGGCGGGTTTGATCTGCGTCAAACCTTGCGCTGCTCCATCGCCTTGGCCATCGTCTTGCCCAGCTCCACACCCCATTGATCAAAAGCGTTGATGCGCCAGATGGCGGCCTGGGTGAACACCTTGTGCTCGTACAGCGCGATCAGCGCGCCCAGGCGCATGGGGTCCAGGCGGTCCAGCCACAACACGTTGCTCGGGATGTTGCCTTCGAACGTGCGGTGCGGTGCCATGGCCGCCGCATCGGCTTCATTCAGCCCGTCCTTCATCAGCGCGGCTTGCGTGTCCTGCAGCGAACGGCCGCAGGCCATGGCCTGTGCCTGCGCGCGCAGGTTGAGGTTGACCACCGCGTGGTGCGTGGCGGCCATGGGCAGCGGTGTGTCCTCGTTCTGCACGCCGATGAAGTCCACCGGCACGGTGTGCTGGCCCTGGTGGATGAGCTGGAAGTAGGCGTGCTGCCCGTCGATGCCCAGGCCGCCCCAGACGATGGGGCCGGTGGCCACCGTGGCGGGTGTGCCGTCGGTGTGGGTGCGCTTGCCGTTGGACTCCATGTCCATCTGCTGCACGAAGGGCGTGAAGCGCACGAGCCGCGAGGCGTAGGGCACGATGAGTTGCGTGGGCATGTGCAGGAAGTTGCGGTTCCAGATGCCGGCCAGCGCGAGCTGCATCGGCAGGTTGTGTGCCGGCAGTGCGGTGCAGAAGTGCTCGTCCATGGCGCGCGCCCCGGCGAGGAAGGCGCGGAAGTTTTCCGGCCCGATGGCAATGGCCAGTGGCAGACCGAGCGCCGACCACACCGAGTAACGCCCGCCCACCCAGTCCCAGAACAGGAAGGTGCGTTCGGGTGGATAGCCCAGCCTGGCGGCTTGTGCCGGGCTGGCGGTGATGGCCACCAGGTGTTTGGACAAGGCCTCGGGCGGGCAGCCGTGGTCGGTCAGCCAGCGTTGTGCGCTGGCGGCGTTGGTCAGCGTTTCCTGGGTGGTGAAAGTCTTGCTGGAGACCACGAGGATGGTGCGTCTGGCATCGAGCCCGCGCAGCACGCTCCACAGAGCCCAGGCGTCCGGGTTGGAGACGCAGTGCACGCGGATGCCGGGCACGGCGGGGGCGGCCAGTCGATGGCCATGCGCGGGCCGAGGTCGGAGCCGCCGATGCCGATGTTCACCACGTCGGTGATGGCCTCGCCGGAGAAGCCGAGCACGGCGCCGGCGGTGAGCGCCTGGGCGAACTCGCAGACCCGCGCCAGCTCCCGGTGCACATCGCCCTGCACGGCGTTGCCCCAGGGGCCAGCGTGCAGCGGATCGCCGCGCAGCGCCACGTGCAGCACGGGGCGGTCCTCGGTGGTGTTGATGGTGTCGCCACGGAACATGGCATCGCGCTGCGCCGCCACGTCGGACTGCTCGGCCAGCTCGAGCAGTGCGTGCTGAATGGCGGGCGTGAGGCGCTGGCGGCTGGTGTCGAGCGTGATGCCGGCGGCGGTCGCGCTCATGCGTTGGGCTCGGTGCGGGTCGGCGAGCAGTTCGCGCAGGTGCGGCGTGGGGTTGCCGGCCAGCGTCTGCAGCTCTTGCCAGGCGGGCAGGGTGGTGGGCAGTTTCATGGGTGTGGTTTCCCTTTCAGTGGGGGGCGGCCATCGCGGTGGCCTCGCGTGCCAGCCGCGTGATGCCGGCCCAGTCGCCATGGCGCACGAGATCGGCTGGCGTGAGCCAGGAACCGCCGGCCATGGCCACGTTGGGCAGTTTCAGGAAGTCGCGCAGATTCTCCACGCTGACGCCCCCGGTGGGGCAAAAGCGCACGTCGGGCAGCGGCGCGCCCAGCGCCTTGAGCATGCCCAGGCCACCGGCCTGCGAGGCGGGGAACAGCTTCATCAAGGTGAAGCCGTGGTCGCGCGCGCGCATCACCTCGCTGGGCGTCATCACGCCGGGAATGAAGGGCAGCCTGGCCTCGCGCACGGCGTGCACGAGTTCATCGGTGCAGCCGGGCGACAAGGCAAAGGTGGCGCCAGCGGCCATCACCTGCTTGACCTCGGCCACGCGCGTGACGGTGCCCGCGCCCAGGTGCATCTTCGGCACGGCGCGGGCCACGGCTTCCATGGCCTGCAGCGCCACGCCGGAGCGCAGGGTGATCTCCATCACGTCGATGCCGCCTTCGAGCAGGGCGTGGGCCAGGGGAACGGCATGGGCTGCGTCGTTGAGCACGATCACAGGGACGACGCGGGAAGTGAAGGCGGGGCGGGTGACGCAGGTGGTGGTCATGGTGTTCCTTGTGGTTCAGCCAAACAGCGGTGAGGCGCCAAGCTCGGCCACGCTGGCGTGCTGGCGGAACATGGCGAACAGTTCGCGCCCGGTGCCGTGCTGGTTGGCGCTGAGGTCGGGGTGGTGCAGTTCTCGCGCGTTGAAGGTGGCGACATCCACCTCCAGTTCGAGCACGCCGCGCTCGCAGTCCAGCGTGATCCAGTCGCCGTCTTTCACGCGGGCGATCGGGCCGTTGGCCAGCGCCTCGGGGCTGACGTGGATGGCCGCGGGCACCTTGCCCGAGGCGCCCGACATGCGGCCGTCGGTGACGAGTGCCACCTTGAAGCCTTTGTCTTGCAGCACGGCCAGCGGTGGCGTGAGCTTGTGCAGTTCGGGCATGCCGTTGGCGCGCGGTCCCTGGTAGCGCACCACGGCGATGAAGTCGCGTTCGAGCTGGCCGGCGTTGAACAGCGCCAGCAGGTCTTGCTGGTCACTGACCACCACGGCCTGTGCCCGCACCACGCGGTGTTCGGGCTTCACCGCCGAGACCTTCACCACGCTGCGGCCCAGGTTGCCCTGCAGCAGACGCAAGCCGCCGTCGGCGCTGAAGGGCTCGGCCACGGGGCGCACCACCGAGGTGTCGCCGCTCTGCATGGGTACGGGGCGCCATGCCAGTTGGCCATCGTCCAGCCACGGCTCTTGCATGTAGGCCTGCAGACCGTGGCCCATCACGGTGGCCACGTCGGCGTGCAACAGGCCGGCATCGAGCAGTTGCCGCATGAGGTAGCCCATGCCACCGGCGGCGTGGAAGTGGTTCACGTCGGCGCTGCCGTTGGGGTAGACGCGCGCCAGCAGCGGGATCACGTGCGAGAGCTCGGCGAAGTCGTCCCAGTCGATCAGCACACCGGCGGCGCGCGCCATGGCCACCAGGTGCAGCGTGTGGTTGGTCGAGCCGCCGGTGGCCAGCAGGCCGATGATGCCGTTGACCAGGGTCTTCTCGGTCACGATGTCGGCCATGCAGATGGCGGCTTCACCGGTGCGCCCGGTGTTGACCAGGCTGCGCTTCACGGCCTCGGCGGTGAGCGCGTCGCGCAGCGGCGTGCCCGGGTTCACGAAGGACGCGCCGGGCAGGTGCAGACCCATGATCTCCATCAGCATCTGGTTGCTGTTGGCGGTGCCGTAGAAGGTGCAGGTGCCGGGGCTGTGATAGGCCTGCGACTCCGATTCGAGCAGGGCCTCACGCCCCACCTGGCCCTGTGCGTACTGCTGGCGCACCTTGGCCTTGGCGTCGTTGGACAGGCCCGAGGTCATGGGGCCGGCGGGCACAAACACATTGCTGAGGTGACCGAACTGCAGCGCGCCCATGAAGAGGCCGGGCACGATCTTGTCGCAGATGCCGAGGAAGAGCGCGGCGTCGAACACGTTGTGCGAGAGCGCCACCGCGGTGGAGAGCGCGATCACATCGCGCGAGAACAGCGAGAGCTCCATGCCGGCGGCGCCCTGGGTGACGCCGTCGCACATGGCGGGCACGCCGCCGGCCACTTGCACCGTCACGCCCAGCCCGTGGGCGATGGAGCGGATCTGCTGCGGGTAGGTCTCGTACGGCTGGTGGGCCGAGAGCATGTCGTTGTAGGCGGTGACGATGCCGATGTGCGGCGCGCGCTCGGCGTGGATCTTGAGTCTGTCGGCCGCCGGCAGCGCGGCCGTGGTGTGGGCCATGTTGGCGCAGCCCATGCCGGTGCGTTGCGTGCCGCTCTTGCGTTGTGCGGCCATGGAGGCCAGGTAGGCGGCGCGTGTGGTGGCGCTGCGTTCAGTGATGCGGTCTGTGACGCGTTGCAGCGTCGGGTGCAGTGTGGTCATGATGTTCTCCGATTCAGTTCAGGCTATCCAGACACTCACGGGCGTCTGGTGCTGGTTGAGGATGAGGGACACCGGCAGCGCTTCGTCGGCGCCCAGGCGGGCTTGCTGGAACACGGCCAGCTTGCTGGCGCCACTGATCGACAACGCGAGTTCACGCGTGGCCAGCAGGGCGGGCAGGGTGAGGGTCAGGCGCGCGTGGGGCGCGGTGGCCGGACGCACCCAGGCCACCGGGCCGCTGCTGTGCAGGGCCTGGCGCAGGCCGGGTGCGCCGGGGAACAGCGAGGCGGTGTGGCCGTCTTCGCCCATGCCGAGCACCGCCATGTCCATGGGCCAGGGCTGGGTGGCCAGTCGCCGGTTGGCGGCATCGGCCAGCCGGTCCAGAGCTGCGTCGTCCAGGGTGTCTGGCAGCGTCTCGAAGAACGGCACGAAGGTGGCGGCCGCGGCCGCGTCCTGCAGCAGATGGCGGCGCACCAGCGCGGTGTTGCTCTCGGCGTGGTCGTGTGGCACGCAGCGTTCGTCCACCAGCAGCACGGTCACGCGCGGCCATTCGAGGGGCAGCCGGCGCAGCGCTTCAAACAGCGCGATCGGTGACTTGCCGCCCGAGACCGCCAGCACCGCGTGGCCCCGCAGCGTGATGGCGGCGTGCAGGCGCTCGGCGATGGCGTCGGCCAGTTGCCAGGCCAGCTCGGCCGTCGAGTCACAGACGTGTTCGTTCATGATTCCTCGACCCAGGCGGAATTCTCCCGGGCCATCAGGGCCGACGAGGCGGCCGGGCCCCAGCTGCCGGCGATGTAGGCCTTGGGTTTTTCATTCAGGTTCTTCCAGCCGTCCAGGATGGGCTCGACCCAGGTCCAGGCGGCTTCCAGTTCGTCGCGGCGCATGAAGTGGGTCAGGCGGCCTTTGATGACGTCCATCAGCAGACGCTCGTAGGCTTCGGCGCGGCGCGCGCTGAAGGCGGATTCGAGGTCGAGGTTCAGGCTCACCGGGCGCAGGCGCATGCCGCTGCCGGGTTCCTTGGCCATCATCTGCAACTGCACGTGTTCCTCGGGCTGCAGGCGGATCATCAGGCGGTTGACCGGCTGGCGCGGCGCGTCGGGGAAGATGGTGTAGGGCAGGTCGGCGAACTCGATCACGATCTCCGAGCGGCGCTCGGCCATGCGCTTGCCGGTGCGCAGGAAGATAGGCACGTTGGCCCAGCGCCAGTTGTTGATGTGCGCGCGCAGCGCCACGAAGGTCTCGGTGGTGCTGTCGGGCGGCACGTTGTCCTCTTGCAGATAGCCCACGGCCTTGTCGCCATTGGCGCTGCCCGCAGCGTACTGGCCGCGCACCGTGTCGCGCGCCACGTCGGCCACGGTGAGCGGGCGCAGCGAGCGCAGCACCTTGAGCTTTTCGTCGCGCACGGCGTCCGGGTCGAGCGAGACCGGCGGCTCCATGGCCACGATGCACAACAGTTGCAACAGGTGGTTCTGCAGCATGTCGCGCAACGCGCCGGTGCCGTCGTAGAAGCCGGCGCGGCTGCCCACACCCACCGATTCGGCCACCGTGATCTGCACGCTCTTGATGAAGGGGCTGCGCCACAGGGGTTCGAAGATGGTGTTGCCAAAGCGCAGCACCATCAGGTTCTGCACGGTCTCCTTGCCCAGGTAGTGGTCGATGCGGAAGGTCTGGGCTTCGCTGAAGTAACGGCCGACTTCCTCGTTGATCTGGCGCGCCGAAGCCAGGTCGTGGCCGAGCGGTTTTTCGAGCACCACGCGCGAGCGGGCGTCGATCAGGTTGGCGCTGGCGAGATTCGCGCAGATGCCGGTGAACAGCGTGGGCGCGGTGGCCAGGTAGTACACGCGGTCGGAGCCGTGCTGCATCGCGGCGCCCAGCGCCGCAAAGTCGTCTGGCTGGGTCGCGTCCAGACACACGTAGCCCAGGCGGTCCTTGAAGGCGGTCCAGGCCGTGTTTTCGAGGGCTTCGGGTTCGATGAAGCCGCGCACCTTGTCGTCGATGAAAGTGGTGAAGGTGGCGCGGTCCCAGGGCTGGCGACCCAGCGCCAGGATGCGCGTGGCCTCGGGCAGGTTGTGGTGCAGGTGCGCCATGTAGAGCGCGGGCAGCAGCTTGCGCACCGAGAGGTCGCCCGCGCCACCGAAGATCACCAGGTCGAGCGGGCCCGGGGGGGTGGAGGAAGCAGCGGCAGCGGTGGGGCTTGAGGTGACCATGAATCTAATCAAGTTACTTGAGAAAGTGGAATGTTAATGTAATTAAGTTACATCACGGGTACAGGATGTCGGCGCTGGCTGGCGAGCCCTCGGGGGCCTTGCCTCCACCTTAACCGCCCCACTGGCGCGTGCCCAGTCAGAGGGCGCGAAAAACCGGCGGATGGGCGGTGGTGCGGGCCACCACCTCGGGCAGGCTGGGCGGTGTGCAGCCGGTCTGCATCACGCACAGGCTGGCGCTGGCCACGGCGTGGGCCAGCAGGTGGTGCGCGTCGCTGGCGTCCAGCCGCAGTGCGTCGGCATGCGTGCTCTGCTGCAGCGCGGGGCGCTGCAGCAAGGCCACCAGCAGGCCGGCCAGAAAGCAGTCGCCCGCGCCCACGGTGTCGACCACCGTCACCGGGGCCGATTCGGCACAGTGCCAGGCGTGGCCGTCGCGCGCCAGCAGCACCGCGCCGCCCGCGCCCAGCGTGAGGGCGAGCCATTGCGCGCGTGTGCTGGCCAACAGCGCACTGGCCCTGGTGAGGGCGTCCGCTCCCGGCTCGCCCAGCGTGTCGAGGTCGTCGTCGCTCACCTTGATGAGGTGGGCTTGCTGGAGCGCCGCCATCACGCTGCTGCGGTAGGCGCTCATGTCCGGCACGATGGCCGGGCGCAGGTTCGCGTCCACCGCCACCAGCCGCCCCGCCGCGCGCTGGGCCTGCAGCCAGGGCAGGTACTTCGCGCTGTCCTCGGCCACCAGGGCCAGGCATCCGGTGACGGCGATGCGCAGACCCGGCAGAGCTTCGCAGGCGGCCATCAGGCCGGGCGCGGACACCTGCCGGTCAGCCACGCCCTCGCGGTAGAAGCTGTAGCTGGCCTTGCCCTGCGCGTCCAGGCCCACCACCGCGAGCGAGGTGGGCTCGTGCACCGGTTGTGGCTGTGCCAGGACCACGCCGGCCTGCGCAATGCCCTCTGCCAGCAGGCGACCGAAGCGGTCCCCCGCGAGCGGATTGAGATAGAGCGTGCCCACGCCTTGCAGGCCGAGCGCGCGGGTGAGGTTGTAGACCGCGCCGCCCGCGCAGGGGCGCAGACGCCCGTCGGACTCTTCGATCAGGTCGATGAGCGCTTCGCCGGCGGTGGCGACTTGCAGGGTGTCCGGAAGACTAGGGAAAACCATAACTAAATCCAGTTGATTTATTAACCTGACTCGAAATATAGTTCAACCACACCGCAACGGGCCTCGTGAAAACCCCAAGTGTCTGGCGGCGTGATTCCTGAGACATCCCTTCCACCTGAGGAGACAAACATGACCATCCGTGCTTCCACTCTCGCCACGTCCGCCGGTGCCTTGGCCGTGCTCGCCCTGGCCGCATCGCTGGCCCATGCGCAGGCCCAGCCCGTCATCGGCCTGATCACCAAGACCGATTCCAACCCCTTCTTCGTGAAGATGAAAGAGGGCGCCGACGCCGAAGCGAAGAAGCTCGGCGCCAAGCTGTTGTCGGCTGCCGGCAAGACCGACGGTGACAACGCCGGCCAGGTGACGGCCATGGAAAACATGATCGCCGGTGGCGCCAAGACCATCCTGATCACGCCCAGCGACGCCAAGGCCATCATCCCCGCCATCAAGCGCGCGCAGGCGCAAGGCGTGATGGTGATCGCGCTCGACAGCCCGACCGACCCGGTCAGCGCGGTCGACGGTCTGTTCGCCACCGACAACTACAAGGCCGGCGTGCTGATCGGCCAGTACGCGAAAGCCGCGCTCGGCGGCAAGGCCCCGGTGATCGCCACGCTCGATCTGTTCCCCGGCCACCCGGTGGGCGCGCAACGCCACAACGGCTTCCTGCAGGGCTATGGCCTGAAGTCGCTGGATGCCAAGAGCAACGACCTGGCCAAGCCGGCCGAGGTGGTGTGCATGGCCGACAGCTTCGGCGACGCCGCCAAGGGCCAGACCGGCATGGAGAACTGCCTGCAGAAGAACCCGGGCATCAACGTGGTCTACACCATCAACGAACCCGCCGCCGCTGGCGCCTACAAGGCGCTCAAGGCCGCCGGCAAGGACAAGGACGTGGTCATCGTCTCGGTGGACGGGGGCTGCGCCGGCATCAAGGACGTGGGCGGTGGCGTGATCGCCGCCACCTCGCAGCAGTACCCGCTGCGCATGGCCGCCATGGGTGTGGCCGCGGGCGTGGAATACGCCAAGACGGGCAAGAAGGTGAGCGGCTACACCGACACCGGCGTGGCCCTGATCGCGGCCAAGCCGGTGGCCGGCGTGGACAGCAAGGACGTGAAGACCGGCATGGACCTCTGCTGGGGCAACAAGTAACGCCAGGGGCCCGGACATGAAAGCCAAACTCCCCCCGTTGGGCACGCTCGGGCCCTTCATCGCCCTGCTGCTGGCCTGCACCTTCTTCGCCACACAAAGCGACCGCTTCCTCACGCTGCAGAATTTCTCGCTGATCCTGCAGCAGGTGATGGTGGTCGGCACCATCGCCATCGGCCAGACCTTGATCATCCTCACCGCGGGCATCGACCTCTCGTGCGGGATGATCATGGCGCTGGGCAGCATCGTGATGACCAAGATGGCGTCCGACTTCGGTCTCTCGGCCCCGGTGGCCATTGCCCTGGGCATCGCCGCCACCACGCTGTTCGGCCTGGTCAACGGCCTGCTGGTGACCAAGGCCAAGCTGCCGCCCTTCATCGTCACGCTGGGCACGCTCAACATCGCCTTCGCCATCACCCAGCTCTACAGCGGCTCGCAGACCATCACCGACGTGTCCGAGGGTATGACCTGGCTCGGCAACTCGTTCCGCATGGGCCAGACCAACGTGCTCTACGGCGTGGTGCTCATGCTGGCGCTCTATCTCATCACCTGGTTGTTCCTGCGCGAAACCGCACCGGGGCGCCACATCTACGCCGTGGGCAACAGCCCCGAAGCCACGCGTCTCACGGGCATTTCCACCGACAAGGTGCTGCTCGGTGTGTACATGCTGGCCGGCGTGTTCTACGGCCTGGCCTCGCTGCTCTCCGTGGCGCGCATCGGCGCCGGTGACCCCAACGCCGGGCAGACCGAAAACCTCGACGCCATCACCGCGGTGGTGCTGGGTGGCACCAGCCTGTTCGGTGGTCGCGGCATCGTTCTCGGCACCCTGGTGGGGGCGCTCATCGTGGGCGTGTTTCGCAACGGCCTCACGCTCATGGGCGTGTCCTCCGTTTATCAGATTCTTGTCACCGGCATCCTCGTCATCCTGGCCGTGGCCACCGACCAGATGTCCCGCAAAGGAGTGCGCTGATGAACCCGAATGCACCTCTGGTCATCCAGGCCAAGGGCCTGGTCAAACGCTACGGCCAGGTCACCGCGCTGGACGGCGCCGACTTCGAACTGCGCGCTGGGGAAATCCTGGCCGTGATCGGCGACAACGGCGCGGGCAAATCGAGCCTGATCAAGGCGCTCTCGGGCGCGACCATTCCCGACGATGGCCAGATCTATCTGGATGGCAAGCCCATCCACTTCAAGAGCCCGATCGACGCGCGCCGCGCCGGCATCGAGACCGTCTACCAGGACCTCGCCGTGGCGCCCGCCATGACCATTGCCGAGAACCTGTTTCTCGGGCGCGAGATCCTGCGCACCGGGTTCTTCGGCCGCTTCCTGCGTCTGCTGGACAAGAAGCAGATGCTGGCCGAGAGCATCTCGCGCATGAACGACCTCAAGGTCGGCATCCGCTCCATGACGCAGGCGGTGGAAACGCTTTCGGGTGGGCAGCGCCAGTGCGTGGCGGTGGCGCGAGCTGCCGCCTTCGCGCAGCACGTCGTGATCATGGACGAGCCGACCGCCGCGCTCGGCGTGAAGGAGGGCAACATGGTGCTCGAACTCATCCGCTGCGTGCGCGACAAGGGCCTGCCGGTGATTCTCATCAGCCACAACATGCCGCACGTGTTCGAGATCGCCGACCGCGTCCACATCGCTCGTCTGGGCAAACGCGCGGCGGTGGTCAACCCCAAGGTGATCAGCATGAGCGACACCGTGGCGGTGATGACCGGCGCCAAGCTGGCCGAAGAACTGCCACCCGAAGCGCTCGCCTGAACCATGCTCAAAGGCATCGACCCCCTGCTCAGCCCCGAGCTGCTGAAACTGCTGGCCGAGATGGGCCACGACGACGCGTTGGTGCTCGCCGATGCGAACTTCACCGCCATGAGCCTGGGCGCGGGCAAGACGGTGCTGCGCCTGCCCGGTGTGGGCATGGCACGCACGGTACAGGCCGTGGCCAGCGTGCTGCCGCTGGCGGCTGACGTGCCGCAGCCGGTGGCCTACATGCAGGTGGGCGGTACCGAGGCGCCGTACCGCTCGGCCCTGCAGCGCGAGACGCTGGCGGTGCTGGCCGCTGAAGGCCTGGTCGAGGGCCAGGCCGAAGCGGTGGAGCGTTTTGCCTTCTACGAGCGTGTGAAGAAGGCCTACGCCATCGTGGTCACCGGCGAGCTGCAGCCTTGGGGCAACTTCATCCTGCGCAAGGGTGTCATCGGCGACACTTTGCGCACCTGAACCCGACACCGAAGCCGACGCAGTGAAACCCAACGACGCCACCGAAGCCGTTCCCGATGTTGAGCCGGGCGATCAGCCGCGCCTGCGACCGCGGGGCTCCAACCAGGTGGGCATGCGCCAGTTCAACGAGCGCGTGGTGCTGCAGGCGCTGCGCGTGCACGGCAGCCTGGCCAAGGCCGACATCGCGCGCCTGACCGGGCTCACCGCCCAGACCATCGGGCTGATCACGGCCCGACTCGACGAAGATCAGTTGCTGCGCCGCGAGGCGCCGGTGCGCGGGCGCGTGGGCCAGCCCTCGGTGCCGCTGGGCCTGCACCCCGACGGCGCGTTCGCCATCGGCATCAAGATCGGCCGGCGCAGCGCCGACTGGTTGCTGGTGGACTTCACCGGCCAGGTGCGCGAGCGCCTGGTGCTGGACTACGCCTTTCCCGACATCCCGGTGCTGCTGCCCGCGATCAAGACCAACCTCAACCGCCTGCTGAAGAAGCTCGGTCCGCTGAGCGACCGCGTGGTGGGCGTGGGCGTGGCCGCGCCGTTCCAACTGGGTGGCTGGCACCGCATGCTGGGCCTCACGGCCGAACAGTCGCAAGCCTGGAACCAGATCGACCTGGGTGCCGAGGTGCAGAAGCTCACCGATCTGCCGGTGAGTTTTGCCAAGGACACCTCGGCCGCCTGCGTGGCCGAGCTGCTGCAGGGGCGAGGGCGCGACATCCGCAGTTTTCTCTACCTGTTCATGGACACCTTTGTCGGCGGTGGGCTGGTGCTCGACTCGCACCTGCATCGCGGCATCCACGGCAACGCGGGCGCTGTTGCCTCACTGCCCCTGCGCGTGGCGCAAGGCGGTGAGCCGACGCCTCAGCTCATCAGCGAAGCGTCGCTGTGGGACCTGGAGCAGCGCTTTCGCCAGCACGGGCTGGACCCGATGGCCGCCTACGACGCGCGGGCCCTGCAGGCGCCCTGGTTGCCGTACAGCCACGATTGGATAGCGCGCGCAGCGCCGGCGCTGGCGCAGTGCGTGGTCTCGGGCACCGCGTTTCTCGATGTGGAGGCGGTGGTGATGGACGGGGCGATCGCACCCGATCTGCTGCGCGCCCTGTGCGAGCGAACGCGCACGGCGCTGGCGTCCTACAGCTGGGAAGGTCTGCACCGCCCGCGCCTGGAGCTGGGCAGCATCGGCTCGGACGCGCGGGCTCTGGGCGGTGCGCTGTTGCCGTTGCACGCCTGCTTCGCGCCCGACCACGACGTCATCCTCAAGGTCTGAGCGCTCGCTGAAGCCTCAGGCAGGTTGCAGTCCGTTGGCGGTGAGGTGCAGCACCCGCTGTGCCCGTGCTGCGGCTGTCTGCGAGTGGGTCACCAGCACCAGCGCGGCGCCGCTCTCCCGAGCCTGTTGCTCCAGCACGTCCATCACCTGCGCGGCGGTGGTGGGGTCGAGGTTGCCGGTGGGCTCGTCGGCCAGCAGCAGGCTGGGGCGGTGCACCAGCGCACGGGCAATGGCCACGCGCTGCAGTTGGCCACCCGAGAGTTCGGCCGGCAGCCGCGCGCCCAGGTCGCCCAGGCCCACGGCGTCCAGCATGGCTTGCACGCGCGCGGCATCCGGCCGGCCCAACAACAGCAAGGGCAGGCCCACGTTCTGCGCCACGTCCAGGTGGGGAAGCACATGAAAGGCCTGGAACACAAAGCCCAGGTGCGCACGGCGCCAGTGCGCGCGCTGCGTGTCGCTCAGGGCTCCCAGCTCCACACCTGCGTGCGTGATGCGGCCTTCGCTCCAGTCGTCCAGCGCGGCCAGGCAGTTGAGCAGGCTGGACTTGCCCACACCCGATTCGCCCACGATGGCAATGAACTCACCGGGCGCCACCGTGAGGTTCACACCGCTGAAGACGGTGGTGGAGCCGTAGCGTTTGCCGAGCTGTTCGACGACGAGTGACATGGGTTCAGGTGGGTGCGCCCAACAGGGCTTGCACCGATTCGATCACGCGCGCCAGCGCATCGGGCGCGTCGCACGCAATGACCCGGCGCTGCGGCATGGAACGCAACCAGGTGAGCTGGCGCTTGGCGAGCTGGCGCGTGGCTGCGATGCCGAGTTCGCGCAGCTCGGCGAGTTGCGCGGGGGCGAGCGTGTCGCCGTGGCCGTCGAGCAACTCCCAGGCCTGCCGGTAACCCACGCAGCGCATCGAAGGCAGGTCGGTGCCCAGGTCGCCGCGCGCGCGCAGGCGCTTCACTTCATCGAGGAAGCCCTCAGCCAACATCGCATCGAAGCGCTGCGCGATGCGCGCGTGCAGCCAGGCGCGGTCAAGCGGCTCCAGCGAGATCAGTTGCCCGGGTGCGAGTGGGCTGTCGGGGTTGTGCGTGCGCCCGGTCTGAAAGCAGGAGAGCGGCCGACCCGAGACCTCGAACACCTCGAGGGCGCGCTGGATGCGCTGCGAATCGTTGGGCGGAAGGCGCGCGGCCGTGACCGGGTCGACCCGCATCAGCTCGGCGTGCAGCGCGGGCCAGCCGAGTGCCTTGGCCTGGGCATCAATGCGCTCCCGCACCGCGATGTCGGCTTGCGGCATGTCGTCCAGGCCCACCAGCAGCGCCTTGAAATACAGCATGGTGCCGCCCACCAGCAAGGCGGTGCGCCCGCGCTGGTTGATCTCGGCCACCAGCCGGAGGGTGTCGCGCACGAAGTCGGCGGCGCTGTAACTCTGCAGCGGGTCAAGGATGTCGATCAGGTGGTGCGGCACCTGCGCCTGTTCGGCCGCGCTGGGTTTCGCCGTGCCGATGTCCATGCCGCGGTAGACCAGCGCCGAGTCGACACTGATGATCTCCACCGGCCAGCGCCGCGCGATGGCCAGCGAGGCTGCGCTCTTGCCGCTGGCGGTGGGCCCGGCCAGGCCGATGCAGGACACGTGGGGCATGGACCGGGTCAGCCTTGCGTCACGCTGCCCGGTGCCGCGCGCTCAGGCCCGGGCCGGCTCTCGCCAAAGCGCTGCACCAGCGTCCAGGCGGTCAGGGAGATGAACACGCTCCAGAACCAGATGCCGTTGGTGAGCGGCAGCACCGTGCCGGTGCCGGATTGAATGGCCGCCAGGCTTTGGCCCAGCCAGCCACCCACCAGAAACGCCGCGATCATCATGATGAAGCCGGCCAGCGCCGATGCCGCGCCGGCGGCCTGCGGAAACGGGCCCACCGCGCCACTCTGGCCGCAGGGCTGGTGCACACCGTGGCCCATCATGAACAGGTAGAACGGCAACATGATGGCCCAGGCGCTCTGCACGCCCAGCCAGGCCAGCACACCCATGCAGGTGCCGCCCACCAGCGTGAACACCGCGGCCACGGCCACGGTGCGCCGCACGCCCAGAAGCAGCAGCAGACGGCGGCAGATGAAGGTTCCCACGATGTAGCTCAGCGACATCGTCATCATCATCAGGCCATAGCCCGTCTTGGTCATGCCGAGCACCTGGATGAACACGAAGGGTGAGGCCGCGAGGAAGGTGAACAGGCCGCAGTACGAGGTGGCGGAGAGCAGTGCAAAGGCCCAGAAGGTGGGATGGCGCGCGATCTGCACCCAGGTGCCCAGCAGCATGCCGGGTTGCAGGGCGCGGGAGTTCTTCGCGAGCAGGGTTTCCTCGAACCGCCAGGCGATCACGCCCAGCGTGATGGCACCGAACACGGCCACCGCCATCAGCGACAGGCGCCAGCCCAGCAGGTCGGACAGGAAGCCGCCCAGCGGCGCGCTGGCGCAGGCGATCACGCCCAGGCCGGTGAGCCCTTTGGACATCATGCGCGCGCCTTCGGTGGGCAGGTACAGGTCGCGCACGATGGCGCGCGCGCACATCACGCCCGCGCCCATGGCCGCGCCCTGCACCGCGCGCCAGACGATGAGCTGTTCGATGGAGGGCGAAAAGGTGCTGCCGACCGACGCCACCACGAAGGCGCTCATGCCGATCAGCAGAACAGGCCGCCGGCCAAAGCGGTCCGACAGCGGACCCCAGAACATCTGCGACACGCCAAACGCCAGCAGCAGCGCGGTGAGCGTGAGTTGGGCCTGCGACATGGCCGCGCCAAAGCCGGCCGTGAGGGCGGGCAGGGCGGGCAGGTACAGGTCGGTGGCGATGGGCTGCAGGCCCAGCAGAAGAGAGAGCGCCAGCACGACGAGACCGGGTGACATGGCTGAAGAGGATGGCGTTGCGGGCATCCGGTCGAGGGTAGCAGAAGCCCTTCGGATTTTCCCGGTGCTTCCACCGCACCGGCAGGCTCAGCGCTTGACGACGCGGGTCGAGTCGTCCAGGCCGAACAGGGCGGCCAGCGCGGTGCGGTACTGCGCCTGCCCGACGGAGTTGGTGTTGTGGTGCGATCCACCCTCGACCAGCACGAAGGCCTTGCGCACATTGGCAGCTTCGTACAGCTTGCGCCCCAGCTCGGGCTGGATCAGGCGGTCTTCGCCACCATGCACCACGAGCAGCGGCGAGCCGATGTCGGGCACGCGCTTCACCGCTTCAAAGCGCTGGGTGATCAGCAGACTCACCGGCAGCCAGCCCCATTTGAAGGTGCTCACCACGTCGGGGATGGAGGTGAAGGTGCCTTCGACCACCGTGCCGGCTTCGTCTTTCACTTGAGCCGCGAGTTCAATGGCAATGGCGCCGCCCAGCGAATGGCCGAAGATGTAGCGCGGCCGCCCGGGGTACTTTTCGCCCAGCCAGTCCCAGGCGGCGCGGGCGTCTTCGTAGGCCTTGGTCTCCGAGGGCAGTTCGTTGGTGCTCTTGCCGAAGCCGCGGTAGTCGATGGCGAGCACCGAGAAGCCGAGTTCCTGCATGCGTTGGGCGCGAAAGGCCGAGCCGGTCACGTTGAAGCGCGCACCGTGCAGGTAGAGCATCACCGGTGCATCGGCGCGCGCGGCGAAGTTGTCGTTCTGTGCCCACAGCCCGTGCAGCTTGACGGGTTTCTCGGTGACCTGCGAGGTGAAGTCGATCCACACGTCTTCCATGCTCTCGGCCGCGTGGGTGCCGCCGGCCCAGCTGCGGTCCGACGGTTGGAAGATCCAGGTGCGCTGCTGCTCGTCGAGCGTGGCGCAACCGGCGAGCAGTGCCAGCGAGGCCAGCAGGAGGGCGAACAGGCGTTTCATGACGGGTATGGAGCGGCTCGCTGGGCAAAAAGTTCAGACTTCGCTGCGCGCACGTTCCATGCCAGCGGGGAGGCCCATCATGGCTGGGGACGGGATTTCTCGCCGAATTCCCGACCAAAGGCCCGGGACGGGCCCGTTCAGCGCCCGCGCAGGAACAGCGCGTCCAGCTCTTTCATGCCCACCTGGCGCCAGGTGGGGCGGCCGTGGTTGCACTGGTCGGAGCGCTCGGTCACTTCCATCTGGCGCAGCAGCGCGTTCATCTCGTCCAGCGTCAGGCGCCGGTTGGCACGCACCGCACCGTGGCAGGCCATGGTGGCCAGCAGCTCGTTGCGCGCGCGTTGCACCACGGTGCTCGCATCATGCAGGCCGAGCTCGGCGAGCACGCTGCGCGCCAGCTCCACCGGGTCGCCCTGGGCCAGCGTGGTCGGCACGGCGCGCACGGCCAGCGTCTTGGGCGAGAGTGCGGTGACCTCCAGGCCCAATGTCTTGAGCACCTCGGTGCAGTCTTCGGCGGTGGCCACCTCGTCGGGCGTGGCGGAAAACGTGGCCGGGATCAGCAGTGGCTGGCTGGCCACCTGCTGGTCGTCAAGCTGCTGCTTGAGCCGTTCGTAGACGATGCGCTCGTGCGCGGCGTGCATGTCGACCACCACCAGGCCCTGGGTGTTCTCGGCCAGGATGTAGACGCCTTGCAACTGGGCGATGGCGCGGCCGAGTGGCCAGTCGCCGGTAGGCAGAGGCTGTGGGTGGGTGGGGGCTTCGACGGGCTCAGCCCGAACGGAGTCGAGGTGGTCAGTCGAAACGAAGTCCGTTCGGGCTGCAACCCGCTCATCCTGAGCTTGTCGAAGGATCGAAGCCTCGCCAGAACCGTAGCCCCACAGGGCGGCCACGTCGCTCACCCGGTGCCCGATCTCGGGCTCGCGAGGCCGGAACGCAAATCCATCCTGCCGTGCCGGTGGTGTCCACGCCGGTGCGGGCACTGTGTCCACCGGCTCAGGGGTTGTCCCCGAGCGCGGCACAGCCAGTGCCGCTTCCACCGCATGCCGCACACCCTGGTGCACTTCGCGTCCATCGCGAAACCGCACCTCGATCTTGGTCGGGTGCACGTTCACGTCCACCCGCGTCGGGTCGAGCGAGACGAACAGCGCATACACCGGCTGGCGGTGGCCGTGCAGCACGTCTTCGTAGGCGCTGCGCGCGGCGTGGGTGATGGTCTTGTCGCGCACGTAGCGACCGTTCACGTAGGCGAACTGCCAGTCGGCGCGCGAGCGCGCAGCGTCGGGCACACCCGCGAAGCCCCACACGCGCAGGCGCTGCGCTCCGGCGTCGTCCGGCGCGTCCATCGGCCAGTTCAGCGCCACGGCCTGCTGCACGAAATCGTCGCCCAGCACGTCGGCCAGGCGCTGGCGCAGCGCATCCATGCCGCCACCGGCCACCGCACGCCACTGCGCGACCAGCTTGCCGTCGTGCCAGATCGCAAAGCCCACGTCGGGCCGCGCCAGCGCGTGGCGGCGCACGGCCTCGATGCAATGGGCCAGCTCGGTGGCGTCGGTCTTGAGAAATTTGCGCCGTGCCGGCGTGGCGAAGAAGAGCTCGCGCACTTCCACCGTGGTGCCGGGTGCGCGCGCCGTAGGTTGCAGTTCGCCGCTGCGGCCATCGAGCAGCCAGCCGTGGGGTTCGTCGGGTGTGTCCACGCGCGTGAGCAGCGAGACCTCGGCGATGGAGCAGATGGCGGCCAGCGCCTCGCCACGAAACCCCATGGTGCCCACCGATTCGAGGTCGGAGAGGCTGGCGATCTTGCTGGTGGCGTGGCGCTTGAGTGCGTTGGGCAGCTCGCTGCGCAGGATGCCGCTGCCGTTGTCTTCCACGCCGATGAGCCGCACGCCGCCGGCCTGCAGACGCAGCGTGATCTGCGTGGCGCCGGCGTCCAGCGCGTTGTCCACCAGTTCGCGCACCACCGAAGCCGGCCGCTCCACCACCTCGCCAGCGGCGATCTGGCTGATCAGTTCATCGGGGAGCTCACGGATGGGCCGGCGAATCGGCTGGAGGGTGCTGGGTGGGGTTGTCACGATCAAATTGTAGGCGGCAGGGATAATCCCCCTCCATGGAACTGATTGCCTTTCTCATCGACTTCATCCTGCACGTCGACCAGCACCTGCAGACCTTTGTTCAGAACTATGGCGCGTGGGTCTATGCCCTGTTGTTCCTGATCATCTTCACCGAGACCGGCGTGGTGGTCATGCCCTTCCTGCCGGGCGATTCGCTGCTGTTCGTGGTGGGCACGCTGTGCGGCGCGGGCCTGATGAGCCTGCCGCTGGCCATGGGCCTGCTGGTGGCCGCGGCCGTGCTGGGCGACCAGACCAACTATTCGATCGGCCGCTACTTCGGACCAAAGGTGTTTCAGTGGGAGAACTCCCGGATCTTCAACCGCAACGCCTTCAACCAGGCGCACGCGTTCTATGAGAAATACGGCGGCGTCACCATCATCCTCGCGCGCTTCATGCCCTTCATCCGCACCTTCGCGCCCTTCGTGGCCGGTGTGGCCGAGATGACGCGCACCAAGTTCACCGCCTACAACGTGATCGGCGCGCTGATCTGGGTGGTGGGCCTCACGGCCGCGGGCTACTGGTTCGGCAACCTGCCCTGGGTGCAGACGAACCTGAGCAAGATCATCTGGGCCATGATCCTCATCCCCGGTCTGATTGCCCTGTATGGCGGTTGGAAGGCCAGCCGCGAGGCCAAGCGCAACCCCGTCTGAACCGGGCTCACGGCTGTGCGCCCACGCGGTCGGCGTGCAGCTCGAAGATCAGGTTGCGCAGCCATTGGTTGGCCGGGTCCTTGTGGTACTTCGCGTGCCAGAACAGGTTGATCGCGATTCTGGGCAAGTCCACCGGATGTGGCAGCTGCTTCAACCCGAAGGGCTGCACCATGCGCTCGGCCAGGCGCTCGGGCACGGTGGCAATCAGGTCGGTGGACTGCAGGATGTGGCCGATGGCCACGAAGTGCGGCACTTTCAGCTTCACGCGTCGCTGCGGTGAGTGGTTGTCGAGAATCTCGTCCACTTGCCCATGCCCCGTGCCGGCCGAGACCACGGCCACATGCTCGGCGGCAAAAAAATCGGCCGCCTTCATGCGCTTGAGATCAAGCGCGTGCCCCTGCCGGAACAGGCACACATAGCGCTGCTCGAACAGGCGCCGCTGAAAGAAGCCGGCCTTGAGTTGCGGAAGCAGGCCGATCGCCAGATCGACCTGGCCAGCCTCCATCGCGTCGCGCAAGTGCAGCGAGGTGTTGCGCACCGTGCTGATGGTCACCGAGGGCGCCAGCTGCCGGATGCGCTGCATCAGCAGCGGCAAGAAATAGATCTCGCCAATGTCGGTCATGCCCACGGAGAAGCTGCGCTGGCTGGTGGCCGGGTCGAACGAGCTGCGTGCGTTCACGGCGCTGTGGATCATGCCGAGCGCATAGCCGATCGATTCGGCCAGTTGCTCGGCAAAGGGTGTGGGCTGCATGCCGTGGGCGGTGCGCAGAAACAGCTCGTCGTCGAACAGCTTGCGCAGCCGCGCCAGCGCGTTGCTCACCGCCGGCTGACCCAGGCCCAGGTTCTCGGCCACCCTGGAGACCTTGCGTTCGGTCAGCAACTGGTTGAACACGACCAGCAGGTTCAGATCGATCTCTTCGAGCTTCATGGCGGGTCTCTGAGGTGGGTTCGTCAATATTGATATGAATGATAGTGTCAATCGATTTCATTGCATTGACTGATTTTCATCCGGTCGTGATCATGGCCCCAGTTCCCACGAAAACCAGAGACACACCACGATGGACATTCATGTACGCCCGCTGCAGCGCACGCTGCGTGTCGACGCGGGCGTGAACCTGCTGGAAGCGCTGCGCGCCAACGACATCCCGGTGTCGTACAGCTGCCTGGCGGGCCGCTGCGGCACCTGCCGCTGCAAGGTGATCTCGGGGCATGTGCTGGAATCCGGCCGCGAACAGCGGCCACCGCAAGCCCTGGACGACGCGACCAGCGTGCTCGCCTGCCAGACCTTTCTCACCGAGCCCTGCACCGTCGAGATTCCCGAACCCGACGAGGTGGTGGTGCACCCCGCGCGCATCATCAAGGCCACCGTGGTCGCGATCGAGTCGCCCACGCACGACATCCAGCGCCTGCGGCTCAAGCCCGCCAAGCCGCTGGAGTTCTCGCCCGGGCAGTACGCGCAACTGCAGTTCACGCCCGACCACATCCGCCCCTATTCCATGGCCGGCCTGTGCACCGATGGCGAGCTCGAATTCCACGTGCGGCGCGTGCCCGACGGCCGCGTGACGGGCTACATCGAGCGCGATCTGAAGGTGGGCGATGCGGTGCGCGTGACCGGCCCGCTGGGCTCGGCCTACCTGCGCCGCAAGCACACCGGGCCCATGCTCTGCGTGGCCGGCGGCACCGGGCTCGCACCCATCCTGTCCATCGTGCGCGGCGTCGTCGCATCGGGCATGCACAACCCCATCCACCTCTACTTCGGTGTGCGCTCCGAACGCGACGTGTACGGGCAGGACTGGCTGGCCGAGCTGCAGCAGCAGTACCCGAGGCTGCAGGTGCACACGGTCATCGCGTCTGGCCGCGCGCCGGGCTGCCGCACCGGCCTCGTCACCGACGCGATCGAGCAGGACTGGCCCGACCTGCAAGGCTTTCGCGCCTACCTCTGTGGTGCGCCACCCATGGTGGAAGCCGCGTCGCGGCTCGTCCAGCGCATGGGCGTGTTGCCCGGGCAGATTTACGCCGACGCGTTCTACGCCAGCGGCACCTAGACCAAGGAGACAACGATGAGCAACCCATCCGAAGACGCGGGCACCTTCCCCGAACGCATCCACTGGGAGTCCGACGGCACGAGCCGCATTCCCTTCATGGCCTACACCGATGCCGAGCAGCACAAGAAGGAACTCGAGCGCTTCTTCTACACGAAGCACTGGAACTACGTCGGCCTTGAAGCCGAGGTGCCCAACGCGGGCGACTACAAGCGCACGGTGGTGGGGGAGCGCTCGGTCATCATGGTGCGCGATGCCGATGGCGGCATCGGCGTGGTGGAGAACGTGTGCGCCCACCGGGGCATGCAGTTCTGCCGCGAGCGCCACGGCAACAAAAAGGAATTCGTCTGCCCGTACCACCAGTGGAGCTACACGCTCAAGGGCGATCTGCAAGGTGTGCCGTTTCGCCGGGGCGTGAAGCAGGACGGCAAGGTCAACGGCGGCATGCCGGCCGATTTCAAGACCACCGACCACGGCCTGAACCAGCTCAAGGTGGCCACGCGCGGCGGGGTGGTGTTCGCCAGCTTCGACCACGGCATCGAGTCGCTGGAGGAATTCCTCGGCCCCACCATCCTGGCCTATTTCGACCGGCTGTTCAACGGCCGCAAGCTCACCATCCTGGGCTACAACCGCCAGCGCATCCCGGGCAACTGGAAGCTGATGCAGGAGAACATCAAGGACCCCTACCACCCGGGCCTGCTGCACACCTGGTTCGTCACCTTCGGCCTCTGGCGCGCCGACAACAAGAGCGAACTGAAGATGGATGCGCGCCACCGCCACGCGGCCATGATCTCCACGCGCGGCCAGTCGGGCAAAGCCGATCAGGTGACCCAGGTCTCCAGCTTCAAGGAGAGCATGCAGCTGCACGACCCGCGTTTCCTGGACATCGTGCCCGAGCCCTGGTGGGAAGGGCCGATGCCGCCGGGCCGCCCCAAGGCGTCCGACGCCCCCTCGGGGGGCAGCGAAGCGCGCGAAGCGGCGAGCGTGGGGGCACCTGTTCCCACGGCGGTGATGATGACGATCTTTCCCAGCATCATCCTGCAGCAACAGGTCAACAGCGTGTCGACGCGGCACATCCAGCCCGATGGTCACGGCGCGTTCGACTTCGTCTGGACGCACTTCGGCTTCGAGGACGACAGCGCCGAGATGACGCAGCGCCGGCTGCGCCAGGCCAACCTGTTCGGACCAGCGGGCTTCGTCTCGGCGGACGACGGCGAGGTGATCGAGTTCTCGCAGCTGGGTTTCGAGCAGAAACCATTTCACCGCACGTTGGCCGAGCTGGGTGGGCGTGAGGTGGGCGACACCGACCACATGGTCACCGAGACATTGATCCGTGGCATGTACCAGTACTGGCGCGAAGTGATGGAGGACCAGACATGAGCGAAGCACCCGATGTGCGATTCGAGGACCACCTGGCCATCTCGCGCCTGTACGCCGACTACGCCCAGGCGGTCGATTCGGGCGACTGGGATCTCTGGCCCGAGTTCTTCATCGATGACTGCATCTACAAGCTGATTCCGCGCGAGAACCACGAGCGCGGTTTCCCGCTGGCCACGCTGTTTTTCGAGAGCAAGGGCATGCTCAAGGACCGGGCCTACGGAATCAAGGAGACGCTGTTCCACGACCCCTACTACCAGCGCCATGTGGTGGGCGCACCACTGGTGCACAAGGCCGAGGCCGACCGTTTCGAGGTCGAGGCCAACTACGCGGTGTTCCGCACCAAGCTGTCGCACGAATCGACGGTCTTCAACGTCGGGCGCTACATCGACGTGATCGTGCGCACACCGGCCGGCCTCAAGTTCGCTTCGCGCCTGTGCGTGTACGACAGCGAAATGATCCCGAATTCCATCATCTACCCGATCTGAGAACACACCATGAGCAACGAGCCAGAATGGCTGGACGCCAGCGATGAAGCCGACGTTCCCGAGGACGACGTGATCGGGGTGCAGGTCGCCGGCCGCGACATTGCGCTCTACAAGGTGGACGGCAGCGTGTTCGCCACCGACAACACCTGTACCCATGGCCACGCGCGCCTGTGCGACGGCTTCCTCGATGGGCACGAGATCGAATGCCCGCTGCACCAGGGCAGGTTCGATATTCGCGACGGCAGTCCCACCTGTGCGCCGGCCACCGAGGCCATCCGCTGCTACCCGGTGCGCATCGAAGGCGGGCGGGTGTTCCTGCAACTGCAGGGCTGAGTTCAGATCTGGCGGTTCCGCGCCAGCGGCGGGTTCTTGCTGAAGTACGCCACGATGCCGCGCAGCAGCGCATCGGCCAGGTCGTCCTGGTACTTGGGGTCGTTGAGCCGGGCTTCTTCATCGGGGTTGCTGATGAAGGCCGTTTCCACCAGCACGCTGGGGATGTCAGGAGCGCGCAGCACCGCGAAGTTGGCTTGTTCCACGCGCGGCTTGTGCAGCTTGCCGACCCGCTTCACATGGCCGAGCATGGCGCTGCCGAGCTTGAGGCTGTCGTTGATCTGCGCGGTGGTGCTCATGTCGAGCAGGGCTCTCTGCACCGTGGCGTCCTTGGCCTTCACATTGAGGCCGCCCACTTGATCGGCCGCGTTTTCCTTGTTGGCCATCCAGCGCGCAGCGGCACTGCTGGCGCCTTTGGTGCTGAGCGCGTACACGCTGGCGCCTTGCGGGCGTGGCGTGAAGAAGGCGTCGGCGTGCAGGCTGATGAACAGGTCGGCCTGCACGCGTTGGGCCTTCTGCACGCGCACCTGCAGGGGAACGAAAAAGTCTTTGTCGCGCGTCATGTAGGCGCGCATCGGGTTGCCGTTGACGCGCGTGTCGTTGATGCGGTCGCGCAGTTTCTGTGCGATCTGCAGCACCACCTTCTTCTCATGCGTGCCGCCTGGGCCGATCGCGCCCGGGTCTTCGCCTCCGTGGCCGGGGTCGAGCGCGACGATGATGAGGCGCTCGGTCTTGCCCTTGCCGCCGGGAGGCTGCTTGGCGGGGCTGCCCTTGTCGGGCCTGGCGCCGGCCACGGCAGTGTCGTCGTCGACCGATGGCTGGGGCGCAGGTGAGGTCGGGCCGGGGCCGTGATTCGGGTTGCCGGGGGGCTTCGGCCGCTCGCGTCCCGCGATCAGTTCGCCCAGCGGGTCGTCTGTCCGCGTCGCCGGCTTGGTGACTTTGTCGGCCTCCAGGCCCAGCAATCGCGCGGCGCGTTCGCTGGCCGCGTCCATGTCCTTCATGCGCTGGGCAATCAGTTGCTCCAGCGGATCGGGCGCGTTCACCGGGTACAGGTCGAGCACCAGGCGATGCTGGTACGCGGCCACCGGCTCCAGGTTGAACACCTGCGGCTTGATGGCCTGTTTGAGGTCGACCACCAGCCTGACCACGTTGGTCGCGTTCTGCGCCACGCGGATGCTGCCGATGTTCGGGTCGTCCGATTTCAACTTGCCCACCAGTTCGCGCAGGCCGGGCAGCAGGTCAATGCCTTCGATGTCCACCACCATGCGGGGTGGGGTTGTCACGAAGAACTTCTGAGCCCTGAGTTCACCGTCGGATTCGATGGTCACGCGGGTGTAGTCCTCGGCCGGCCAGATGCGCACCGCCAGCACACTGGCCCCGCGCGCGATGTGCTGCACGCCAAGCAGCAGCACCAGCGTGCCGGCGCGCAGCAAGCTGCGGCGACTGACGGGTCCCGTCATGCCAGCGCCTCCAGCAGACGCTGGCCCGTGAGGGTAAGGGCGGTGGCGCGCACGGCGCGGGCGCTGTCGTGTTCCGGGTCGGTGTGTGGATTCATGTCGTCGGGTTGGATGTCGATCTGCAGATCGACCGCCGGCAAAAACGCGCCAGCGCGTTCGGGCCACTCCACGAGCTTGAGACCCGGGCTGGCAAAAAGTTCGCGAAAGCCCGCGTCTTCCCATTCGCGCGGGTCGTTGAAGCGGTAGAAGTCGAAGTGCCAGACCGACAGCGGCTCGCCCGCGGGCATGACCGGGCAATCCATGGCGCTGTGCGGCTCCACCACCGCGTAGGTGGGGCTTTTGATGCGACCACGCACGCCGAGCGCACGCAACAGGTGCCGCGCCAGGGTGGTCTTGCCCGCGCCCAGGTCGCCTTGCAGGGTGAGGGTGGCGTGGGCAATGGCCGGCGACAGCGCGAGGCGTTGGGCAAAGGCCCGGGTGTCTTCTTCATTGGTCCAGCGGCCTTGCCACTGTTGCGGCGCCGACGCCGATCCCGCAGGCACCGAACCGGTTCCTACAATGCTCGTCACATGAATGTCGTTCTGGATGCCGCTCAACTCGTCTCTCGGATTCAGGCCTGGGGCCAGGAACTCGCATTTTCCCAAATTGGGGTGGCTGGTGTGGATTTGTCGGCTGCCGAGCCCGGATTGTTGGCCTGGTTGTCGGCTGGATGTCACGGTGACATGGCCTACATGGCCGCGCACGGCCTCAAACGCGCACGTCCGACCGAACTGGTGCCGGGCACGCTGAGCGTGATCACCGCCCGCATGGACTACCTGCCACGCGCCACGCCCGAGGGCTGGCAGAGCATCGAGTTCGAGCGGCTCGACCGGCCGCAAGAGGCGGTGATCTCGATGTATGCGCGTGGACGGGACTACCACAAGGTCCTGCGCAACCGTCTGCAGACGCTGAGTGAGCGCATTGCGGCGACCATCGGCCCGTTCGGCCACCGCGTGTTCACCGACTCCGCCCCGGTGCTGGAGGTGGAGCTGGCGTCCCGAAGCGGCATCGGCTGGCGCGGCAAGCACACGCTGGCGCTGCACCGCGAGGCGGGCTCGATGTTTTTCCTGGGCGAGATCTGTGTGGACCTGGCGCTGCCGCCCACCGAGGCCACCAGCGAGCACTGCGGCAACTGCACGGCGTGCATCGACGTCTGCCCCACTCAGGCCATCACCGGTGCGCAGCGGGTGGACGCGCGGCGCTGCATCAGCTACCTGACCATCGAACACGCCGGCGCCATTCCCCTGGAGCTGCGTCCGCTCATGGGCAACCGCATCTACGGCTGCGACGATTGCCAGCTCATCTGCCCCTGGAACAAGTTCGCGCAACGCTCACCCTTGCCCGATTTCGACGAACGCGCCGGGCTCTCGGGCGCGGCGCTGGTCGAGCTGTTCTCCTGGAGCGAGGCCGAGTTCCTGCGCCGAACCGAAGGCAATGCGATCCGGCGCATCGGCCACGAACGCTGGCTGCGCAACATCGCGGTGGCGTTGGGCAATGCCTTGCGCGCACGGCACGACGAGAGGGCCTTGCGCGCGCTGCAGGCCCGTGCAGACCACCCCAGCAAACTTGTGCGCGAGCACGTGGCCTGGGCGCTCTCTCAGACACACAATCCCCTCCGTTCGCCCTGAGCTTGTCGAAGGGCTCACCAACACTGCTGGATGGGCTTCGATCCTTCGACAAGCTCAGGATGAGCGGGATTGCAGCCGAACGGTGGTTGGCACTCTCAACCCTCGCCCACGTTCTCCTGCAAGCGGCCCAGCAGGGCCAGCAGGGTGGCGCGCTCGCTCTCGCTCAGGCCCGCGGTCATTGACTTCTCGAAGCGCACCCGGTGCAGTTGCATCTTGCGTTGCAAAGCCTGGCCCTCGGGCGTGACGCTCACGCGCTGACTGCGGCCGTCGTTCGGGTCGGGCTGGCTTTGCAGCAGGCCGCGCTCGTGCAGGGCCTTGACGATGCGAGCGATCTGCGCCTTGTCGCGCCCCGAGTGCTGCACCAGATCACGTTGTGTGGCGCCAGCGTGACGCAAAAAATAGCCCAGGCAGCGAACCTCCATCGGCCCGAGGCCGTCGCCGTCCTGCCTTGCGGCTTCCTGCAGGTGGCGCCGCAGGCCGTGCATGAGCGTGTGCAAGTGATCCAGCACTTCGGTTTTTGCTTGTTTCGTCATCGTGGGGTCTTGTGGTTGACAGTATCATCCAATGCGGGCATGATGGTTGTCATTATCAACCAGTCTCACCTATGAACACAAGCCAGATTTCTTCCCTCGCCGTCGAACGCGCGCGCCATCCGCTCCAGGTGCGCCGCCTGGAGGTGAAACGCATCGATCGCATCAGCGCGAGCTTCCTTCGCATCCGCTTTGCCGGTGATGCCCTGCACAACTTCGTGAGCGCATCGTTCGACGACCACGCCAAGCTCATGCTGCCGCCCGAGCCTGGCCAGCCCCTGGTGTTGCCCGAACCCGGCCCTGATGGCCTGGCGCTGCCACCCGGTGCGCAAAGGCCGGCCATGCGCGACTACACGCCGCGCCACTTCGACGCCGCGGCCCGTGTCCTCGACATCGAATTCGTGTTGCACGGTGACGGCGTGGCTTCGCGCTGGGCGCAGGCGGCCAAACCCGGCGACGAGGTCGGTCTGGGTGGGCCGCGTGGCTCGTTCGTGGTGCCCATAGGCTTTGACTGGCACGTGCTGGTGGGCGACGAAACCGCCATTCCGGCCATTGCGCGGCGGCTTGAAGAACTGCCCGACACCGCGCAGGCGATCACCGTGATAGCGACCGCTGACGTGGGCGACCGGCGCGCCTTCAGCACCCGCGCGCGTCTGCAGACGCACTGGATCGAGACCGGCTCCACCGATGCACTGGCGCGCCAGGTGGCCGCGTTGACGCTGCCGGCCGGGGAGGGCTTTGCCTGGGCAGCCGGCGAGGCGGCCAGCATGGCGGCGGTGCGCCAGGCCCTGGTGGACGGACACGGTCTGGACAAGGCCCGCGTGCGCGCCTCCGCCTACTGGAAACGCGGCAGCGCCGGCCACCACGAGACACTGGGGTGAGGAACACCCCCCTGCGCCGCTTCGCGGCTTCCCCCCTCTCTGGCGCGCCCTTGGCGCTGGGAGGTGGAACGGCTCCTTGGGCCGGCGAAGCCGTCCCTCGGTGCCTCTGGAGTGGGTCACTTCTTTTGACGTGGGGGGTGTTCAGGTCGCGTAGTGCTGGCGCAGCTCGCGCTTGAGCAACTTGCCGCTGGGGTTCTTGGGCAGGCTGTCGGTGAACACCACGCGCTTCGGGCTCTTGAACGTGGCCATGTGCTGGTTGCAGTGCGCGATCACGTCGGCCTCGGTGAGCTGTTGCCCGGCCTTGACCACGATCACCGCCGTGACCGCCTCGACCCACCTGGCGTCGGGCAGACCGATCACCGCCACCTCGCTCACGCCGCTCAGGCGGTAGATCATTTCCTCCACCTCGCGGCTGGCCACGTTCTCACCGCCTGTCTTGATCATGTCCTTCTTGCGGTCCACCACGGTGATGTAACCCTCGTCGTCGATCACCGCGAGGTCGCCGCTGTGGAACCAGTCGCCTTCAAATGAAGCCTCGGTGCGCTCGGGGTCGTTGAAGTAGCCCAACATGAGGTGGGGCGAGCGGTGCACGATCTCGCCGACCTCACCCACGACCACGTCTTCCATGGTGTCGTTGACCACGCGCGTTTCCACGTTGAGCACGGCCTTGCCGCAGGAGCCGGGTTTGCGCAGTTGGTCCTGGGGCCCCAGCATGGTGGCCAGTGGCGCAATTTCGGTCTGTCCGTACAGGTTCCACAGCCGCACCGCGGGCAGGCGCGAGGCCAGTTCCTTGAGCACCTCCACCGGCATGATGGACGCGCCGTAGTAGCCCTTGACCAGGCTCGTCAGCTTCGTGGCATCGAACAAGGGCGAGCGCAGCAGCGCGATCCATACCGTGGGCGGCGCAAAGAAGCTGGTGATCTGCATGCGCTCGATCAGCGCCAGCAGGTTGTCGGGCACCGGCTTGGCCGTGATCACGTTGCTGCTGCCGATGTAGATGGCGGGGCCGAAGAACACGTCGAGCTGGGCGCAGTGGTAGAGCGGCAGCGCGTGCAGCGCCCGGTCTTCCTCGGCGATTTCGGCGTTGATCACGCAGCTCACGTACTGCCACAGCACCGCGTCGTGCGTGAGCATGGCGCCCTTGGGCGTGGACTCGGTACCGCTGGTGTAGACGATCTGTGCCAGATCGAAACTGCCCAAGGTCACCTCGGGCAACGGGTCTGCGCAGGCGGCGAGGTGGTCAAAGCGGTGCATGGAGGCGTCGGGCTCGCTCGGGTCTTCGCTGGGCAACCAGATGAATCGCTCCACCACGGTGTCCAGGGCAGCAGCATCGCGCGCCAGCGCGGCCAGGCCGCTGTCGGTGGCCAGGGTCCTGGCGCCCGCGTGGCGCAGGATGTAGGCAACCTCGTCGGCCTTGAGCATGAAGTTGATCGGCACCAGCACCGCGCCGCGGCGCGCCAGGGCGAAGCGCAGCGCTGCGAAGCCGTGGGAATTGCGCGCCAGAACGGCCACCTTGTCCCCCTGATCCACGCCCAGGCGAGCCAGACCCGCGGCCAGGCGGCTGACCAGCGCGTCGAACTCGGCGTAGGTCCATTGGGTGGTGCCGCAGACGATGGCGGTCTTGCCCGGCAAACGCAGGGCGGTGCGGTGCAAGGCGTCGGCAATGGTCTGGCGGCGCACCACCGGGTGAAGGGACGAGGACATGCGTGGGCTCCTGGATGGATGGACGTTGGCGTTGGCAAGTGGTCTGATTGAAGCCGAATCGCCGGCCATGGCCATGCGCGTTTTCACCAGCCTGCTGTCACCTTTGTACACGGCATGCTCGCTGAACCTTCACAGACCGAGGACTATCATCAAACGATGAACCCCGTCTCCGCCTGTCAGACCCTCATGACCCGCTGGGGCCACCGGGTGCGCCTGTCGTGGATCACCTGGTGGCAGGTGGTCATGCTCGGCGCGCAGATCCTGGTGATGGCGCTCACGCCGTCGAGCTACGCCGCCGGTCCGCGTCGCCAGAGCGTGCTGCTGCACGTCTACAAGGCCACTGCGCCGCTGCTGACCGGATTTCTGGTGCTGTCGGCGCTCATCAGTCTTGTGCTGATCCGCATCGTGGTTGCCACGGCCTACAGCTATGGGCTGTCGCAGTACGCGCTGGAGGTGCTGGTGCGCACGCTGGTGCTCGAACTCATTCCGCTGTATGCCGCCATGTTTGTCGCGGTGCGTTACGCCATGCCGGGTGCCCAGCTGGTGCGCGAGCAGTTGTCCACCCACCAGCGGGCAGGCCATGAGCTGGGCCATGGCGTGTTGTTGGCCACCGAGCTGCTGCCGCGCGCGCTGGCATCGGTGTTCTCGGTGCTGATGCTCGCCGCCCTGAGTTGCCTGATCGCGCTGGTGCTCACCTACCTCACGGTTTACGGCTTTTCGCACTGGGGCCTGCCCGGCTACACGCGCAGCGTTGGCCAGGTGTTCACGCCAGCGGTCACCTTGATCTTTGCGCTCAAGACACTGTTCTTCAGCCTGGCCGTGGCGGTGGTGCCGCTGGCCGGCAGCGCGCAGCAAGATGCGCAGGGCCTGTATGCCCAACGCAGCGACATCTCCGAATTCGCCCGCCTGTTCTCCGTGGTGCTGCTCATTGAAGTGGTCTCGCTGGTGGGCAACTATTACTGAACACCATGAACCCCACGCCCGACGAACCCGCCGCTCCCGATTCGCCCGAGGTGAAAAACCTCGAGTTCAAGGCCGCGCTGCTGCTGTTGGCCCTGCTCGTGCTCGTGATCGGCTCGGGCCTGTATGTGATGTTTGCGCGCGGCATGTTCGAGGACACGCAGCGACTGGTGCTCATCTCCGACGACTCCGAAGGCGTGGTGGTGGGCATGGACATGACCTTTGCCGGCTTCGCCATCGGGCGCGTGGCGCGCATCGAACTGGGCACGGACGGCACGGCCCGCATCCTGATCGACGTGCCGACCAAGGAAGCGAAGTGGCTGCGCACCTCCAGCATCTTCACCATGGAGCGCGGCCTGGTGGGCGGCACGCGCATCCGTGCCTACAGCGGCGTGCTGGACGACCCGGCCCTGCCCGATGGTGCCGAGCGCACCGTGCTGCGTGGCGACACGGCGGCCGAAATTCCGAAGCTGGCGGCGAGCATGCGCGAGGTGCTGGAGAACGTGGCCGCGCTCACCAAAAAGGATGCCGCGCTGGATGTGGCGCTGACCAACGTGCAGAGCGCCACCGAGCGACTCAAGGGACCGCAGGGTGCCATGGGCGTGCTGATGGGCAACGACGAAGACGCGAAGAAGCTGGTGATCACCGTCGAACGCGCCAACGCCTTGCTGGCGCGCGCCGAAACGCTCACCGCGCGCATGGACAGTCTGGTGAGCAATGCCAACAAACAGGTATTCGGCCAGGGCACGGACCAGGGCGGGCTGGTGGCCGATGCGCGCGTGACGGTGCAGCAACTCAATGGTCTGCTGGCCGAGGCACGCACCAGCCTGCAGAAGGTGGATGCGGTGCTGGTGGAAGCCCAGGGCATTGCCGGCAACACGCGCGAAGCCACCACCGATCTGGGCGTGTTGCGCGGTGAGGTGGAGTCCAGCCTGCGCAAGGTCGACGGGCTCATCAACGACATCAACCGCAAGTGGCCGTTTGCGCGCGACACGGAAATTCGACTGCCATGAACACAAGAATTTCCATCGTCGTGTGCGCGCTCATGGCGCTGACCGCCTGCTCCAGCCATCCACCCGCACCCGACTGGCCGGGCGAGGCCAAGGGCAGCAGCGAGCGGGCCACCGAAGCCTGGCTCAGTGGCAACAGCCGCATCGAGATGGCGGAGTTCAACCGGGCACGCGCCGAGGTGGCGCGCACGGGGCAGGTGGCGCTGGTGGCGCGGCTGGAGCTGCTGCGTTGCGCCACGCGCGTGGCCAGCCTGGTGCTGGAGCCCTGTGTCGGCTTTGAAGCGCTGGCGCAAGACGCGGCGCCGGCCGAGCTGGCCTATGCGCGTTATCTGGCGGGCACCGCGCAAGCGGCGGATGCGGCGCTGTTGCCCGAGGTGCACCGCAGCCTGGTGGGCAGCGCAGCGCCCGATGCGGCCGTGGCCGCGATCCAGGACCCGCTCTCGCAACTGGTGGCCGCCGGTGTGTTGTTTCGCAGCGGCCGCGCCACGCCCGGCGTGATGGCGCAGGCGGTGGAGACCGCGTCGGCGCGGGGCTGGCGCCGGCCATTGCTGGCCTGGTTGCAGGTGCAGCAACAACGCGCCCAGGCAGCAGGCGACGCCAAGGCAGCGGCCCGCTTGCAGCGGCGCATCGACCTGGTGGCGCCGGCCCGTTGATCAGCGCATGGGAATCGTGGTGCCGGGGGGCAGGGGCACGGCGGTGATGCTGTTGTCCGGCGAGCCTTCGATCACGCGGTCAGAATAGCTCAGGTAGACCAGGGTGTTGCGGGTCTTGTCGACCATGCGCACCACCTGCAGCTTCTTGAACACCAGCGAAGTGCGCTCGGTGAACACCACTTCCTGCTGCCTCAAGGGATCGCCCACAAACGACACGGCGCCCACCTGCTTGCACTCGATGCTGGCGTCCGACTTGTCTTCGGCCAGACCGAGCCCGCCCTTGATGCCACCGGTCTTGGCGCGCGACACGTAACAGGTGACGCCTTTGACCTTGGGGTCGTCAAACGCGTCGACCACGATCTTGTGGTCGGGGCCCAGCCACTTGAACACCGTGTCCACCTCGCCGATGGCCTGGGCGTGGGCTGCAGAGGTGGCGAAGGAAAGACCCAGCACCAGGCCGGACAGGAGTGCAGGGGGACGGTGGAACGGGTTCATGGTGGCCTTCTTGAAAGAACGTTGATCATGCGCCGGCCATGGGCCTGAGCACGCCCAAGGCAAATGGCAGGCTCACGATACCCAGCAAGGTGGACAGCGTGACCAGCCCGGCCACATAAGGTCCGTTGTAGCCCATGCGCGCGGCCAGCACATAACAGCTGGACGCGGTGGGCACGGCCGAGAACATCAGCAGGATGGTGGTCTGGGTCGGGTCGAGCCGGAACAGCAACGCCAGCCCGAGCGCCAGGAGCGGCATGCCCAGGTGCTTGACCGCCAGCACCAGGCCGCCCAGCGTCTTGGCACTGGCCAGCATGCCGAACTGCATGCCCGCGCCGGCAGCCATCAGGCCCAGCGCCAGCGAGGCCTGGCCGATGCGGTTGACGGTGGGCTCCAGCCAGAACGGCATGGAAAAGCCCAGCAGGTTGGCCACCAGGCCCGAGACGGTGCCGATGATGAGCGGATTGCGCAGCAGCTCGCGCATGAAACCCTTGTTGGCGTGCCGTGCCATGGGCCAGACCGCGCCCACGTTGAACAGCGGCACACACACGCCGATGAGCACCGCAATCATGAGCAGGCCCGGCGGGCCGGCCATCTTCTCGGCCAGTGCCAGTGCAATGAACGAGTTGAAGCGAAAACCCACCTGGGCGCTGGCCGCGTGCAGGCGCACATCAAGCCGTTTGCCGATCCAGGGCCAGTGGGGCAGGGAATACGACAGCGCGATGCCGCACAAACCCAGCGCAATGCCCGCACCCATGAGGCTGGAAGCCTGGCCCAGATCGAGCGGGCTCTTCACGATGCTGTGGAACAGCAGCACGGGAAACAGAAAGTAGTACACCAGGCTCTCCACCTGCTCCCACACCTTGCGGTTGAGGGCGGTGAAGCGGCAGACGAGGTAGCCACAGAGGATGAGCGAGAAGTCGGGGAAGAGGAGTTGGGCGAAATTCACCGGGCGAGCATAGCGTGCCGGGGGTTTCCACTTATGTAGTTGTCCCATGGTCATGGCGGTGCTCAGCGGCTACATTGCAGGCTCGCATCGTGCGAGCCGTACCCCGATCGCGCGCAACAGGCTGACCCCGGCCTGCCTTTATCGATGTCTCAAGCAAGGAGCAAGTGTCATGGTTTCTCGTCGTCAACTGGTTGCAATCGGTCTGGCCACCGCCTCGGTGGCTGTGGGTGGCACCGCGTGGGCCCAGGCCTACCCCAACAAGGTCATTCGTCTGCAAGTTCCGTTTGCACCCGGCGGCACCACCGACATCATTGCCCGCGTGATGTCCGAGTCGCTCGGCAAGGCGCTGGGCCAGAGCATGATCGTGGAAAACAAGGCCGGTGGCGGTGGTGTGGTGGGTGCGCTGGAACTCTCCCGTGCCCCGGCCGATGGCTACACCCTGGGCATGGCCACGGTGTCGACCACCGCGGCCAACCCGGCCATCAACGGCAAGATTCCCTACAACACGCTCACCGATTTCACGCCCATCATCAACATCGCGGCCACGCCCAACGTGATCGCCGTGCACCCCAGCTTCCCGGCCAAGGACTACAAGGGCTTCCTGGCCGAGATCAAGAAGAACCCCGGCAAGTACAGCTACGCCAGTTCGGGCACCGGCGGCATCGGCCACCTGCAGACCGAGCTCTACAAGAGCCTGACTGGTGCCTTCATCACGCACATTCCGTATCGCGGTGCAGGCCCCGCGCTCAACGACACCGTGGGTGGCCAGGTGCCGATCATCTTTGACAACCTGCCCTCGGCCCTGCCGCACATCAAGGCCGGCCGCCTCATCGCCATCGTGGTGGCCGCGCCGCAGCGCGTGGCGGTCTTGCCCGACGTGCCGACCTTCAAGGAAGTGGGCCTGGAGCCGGTGAACCGCATGGCCTACTACGGCATCATCGGCCCCAAGGGCCTGCCGCAGGAAGTGGTGGACAAGGTGTCGAACGCGACCAAGCAGGCGCTCAATGACCCGGCCGTCAAGAAGCGCGTGGAAGACACGGGCTCGCTGATCGTGGCCAATTCGCCGGCCGAGTTCACGGCGCAGATCAAGGCCGAGTTCGAGGTCTACAAGCAGGTGGTGGCCAAGCAGAAGCTCAAGCTGGAGTGATGGACCCGGCCCTGGCATCGACCAGCGAGGACCTTGCCGGGGCTTTTGTCGACGCGCTCTGGCTCGAAGAGGGCCTCTCGCGCAACACGCTGGACGCGTACCGGCGTGATCTCGTTTTGCTCGGCCAGTGGCTGGCCGGGCAGGGCAAGACCCTGCCCGAAACCACCGAGGCCGATCTCAACGGCTACTTCAGCGAACGCCACAGCCAGACGCGCGCCACCACCGCCAACCGACGGCTCACGGTCTTCAAGCGCTACTTCCGTTGGGCGCTGCGCGAACGTTTCATTTCCGCCGACCCGACGCTGCGCCTCTCACCGGCACGCCAGCCGCTGCGCGTGCCCAAGACAATGTCTGAGGCGCAGGTGGAGGCCTTGCTGAACGCGCCCGATGTGAGCACCCCGCTGGGCCTGCGCGACCGCTGCATGCTCGAACTCATCTACGCCAGCGGCCTGCGCGTGAGCGAACTCGTCACGCTCAAAACCTGGCATGTGGGCATGAACGAACATGTGCTGCGCATCACCGGCAAGGGCAACAAGGAACGCCTGGTGCCGTTCGGGCAGGTGGCTGGGCAGTGGCTGCTGCGTTACCTGGGGCAGGCGCGCGGCGAGATATTGAACGGCCTGCAGAGCGAAGACCTGTTCGTCACCTCGCGCGGGTCTCGCGCCGGCGAGGCCATGACGCGCGCGATGTTCTGGCAACTGGTGAAGAGGTACGCGCTGGCCGCGGGCATCACCTCGCCGCTGTCGCCCCACACGCTGCGACACGCGTTTGCCACGCACCTGCTCAACCATGGCGCCGATCTGCGCGCGGTGCAGATGTTGCTCGGCCACGCCGACATCTCCACCACCACGATCTACACCCACGTGGCGCGCGAACGCCTCAAGACCATCGTCGCGCAGCACCACCCGCGAGGGTGACGACGTCAGATTCGTCACACCATCAAGCCGTTCGCCCTGAGCCTGTCGCAGGGCAACGAATGCAGACCTGGGTGAGGGCTTCGACAGGCTCGGTCCGAACGGTGATTGAACTGTGGGTCTGTCATTGTTTTCCCCAGAGCTGCTGCAAACGCGCATCGCGCCCGCAACTCGTGCGGTAGTACTTGTAGCGAATGGGGTTCTTCAGGTAGTAGTCCTGGTGGTAGTCCTCGGCCGCGTAGAACGGGGTGGCGGGCACGACCTGCGTGACGATCGGTTCCTTGAACGGTTTGGATTTTTCCAGCGCCGCCAGCGAGCGTTTCACCACCTCCGCTTGCGCCGCATCGTGCGTGAAGATGACTGTGCGGTAGGGGTTGCCGGCGTCGCAGAACTGCCGGTCTTTGGTGGTCGGATCGATGGTGCGCCAGAACTTTTCCACCAGGGTGGCGTAGCTGACCTTGGCCGGATCGAACACGATCTCCACCGCCTCGGCGTGGCCCGTGTTGCCGCGGGACACCTGCTGGTAGGTCGGGGTGGCCACCGTGCCGCCGATATAGCCCGAGGTGGTCGAGAGCACGCCGGGGACCTTGTCGAAGTCGGCTTCTACGCACCAGAAGCAGCCACCGGCAAACGTGGCCTTGGCGGTGGCGGGCGTCGTTTGAGCTTGTGCAGCGCCAGCGGACAGCAGCACTGAAGCCATGAGGGGCAGGAGGTACGCGTTCATGCGGCCGCCTTGAAGGTGAGCGCCACGCCGTTGTTGCAGTAGCGCTTGCCGCTGGGCTTGGGGCCGTCGTTGAACACGTGGCCCTGGTGGCCATCACAACGCACGCAGTGGTATTCGGTGCGCGGAAAGATCGCCTTGAAATCGGTCTTGGTGCCCAGCGCGCCGGCCAGCGGCGTGTGGAAGCTCGGCCAGCCGGTGCCGCTCTCGTACTTGGTGTCGGACGAGAACAGCGGCAGATCGCAGCCGGCGCAGTGGTAGGTGCCCGTGCGCTTCTCTGCGTTGAGCGGACTGCTGCCCGCTCGCTCGGTGCCTTCTTCACGCAACACGTCGAACTGGGCAGGCGTCAGGCGCTTCTTCCACTCGGCCTCGCTGAGTTTCCAGGGATCGGTAGCGGCCGCGGCCTTGACCGCGGTGGTGGCGGCCTGTGAACCCAGGCCAAGCAGGGTCAGCAGTTTCATGGTCTGGCGGCGGTTGAGGGTTGGACGGGTGTTCATGAGCATGAGTCGACCACAGCCGGCATTCCTTACACGGCCACACGGGCAATCGAAACCAAGACCTGGTTACGTCTGCGCCATGCGCAGCCGGCGCGCTGCGTCTTCGTCGCGCGCGTCGTCGATCTCGCGCATCACGCTGCCCAGGTCCACCGCGCCCGGCGCGCGCTCGTAGCGGCCACTCAGCACCGTCTCGTTGCGCAGCAGACCACTCTGGTACAGGCTCCAGATCTCGGGTCCGAACTGCGTCTTCAGCAACTCGGGTGCGAACTGGCCGAAGAAGTCGCGCAGGTTGGCCACGTCGCGCAGCAGCATGCGCTGGGCGTGGTTGTTGCCGGCGGCGTCCACTGCTTGCGGCAGGTCGATGATCACGGGGAAGTCGTCGGTGTTGTCTTCGCCCGAATGCGCCAGCAGGATGTTGAACTCCGAGAGGTCGCCGTGCACCACACCCGCGCACAGCATGCGCACGACCTCGCCAACGAGCGTGGCGTGGTGCTGGCGCGCCTGCTCGGGCGTGAACGACACGTCGTTGAGCCGGGGTGCCGCGTCGCCCTGCGCATCGGTCACCAGTTCCATGAGCAACACGCCTTCGGAGAAGTTGAAGGGCTGCGGCACCCGCACGCCTGCGGCGGCCAGCCGGTAGAGCGCGTCCACCTCGGCGCTTTGCCAGGCGGCCTCTTGCGCCTCGCGGCCGAACCTGGTGCCCTTGGCCATGGCGCGCGCCTGACGAGAGTTCTTCACTTTGCGGTTCTCGGTGTAGTCCACCGCCTGACGAAAGCTGCGGTTGTTCGCTTCCTTGTAGATCTTGGCGCAGCGGGTCTCAGTGCCACAACGCACCACGTACACCATGGCTTCCTTGCCACTCATGAGCTGGCGCACCACGGTGTCGATGAGACCCTCTTCAACGAGGGATTGCAGTCGGGGAGGAGCTTTCATCGGGCCATTTTGCGCCCGCGCCTCACAAGGGCTTCAAAGTGGCTTCAACACGAACGCGATCACCAGGCCCTCCCGCGTCACTGTGATGGGGCCGGGTTGCATGCCCATCGCATCGGCCATGCGCAGGTCTTGCGGCTTCAGCCGGTGCAGCACCACCTCTCGCAACGATTGCTCGGCCAAGGCCGGGCCGTAGGTGTTGAGCAACTCCACCACGCTCGGCTGCAGGGTGGGAAAGCGCAGTCGGTCGATGCGCAGCTGGTGTGCGCGCAGCGTGCGGTCGCTCGCCTCATAGCGCAGTGCAAAGTCCAGGTCGAAGCTGCCCCGGTGGCTGCGGTTGAGCGCCGGGCCGGCGGCCTCCACCGCCATCTCGGCGCGCAGGCGGTTCTGCTCGGGCAACAAGCTCAGGCGCGGCGACTGAAGGTCCAGGTTCAGCAGCCCCTGCACCGGGTAGCGCATGGGAAAGCGCTCTGCCACCGAGCGCTGCAGCACGTCGGTCGACACGGTGTAACCGGGTGGCCCGGAGGGCCGGTCGTCGGCTTCCACCGGCTGAGCCCATGCCTGTCGACCCAGGGTCGCGCACAAGGCAGCGGAGAAAAGGAATCTGCGGCGCATAGGCTTGTATCGAGTCGATCGCTCACCACGCGTTCAGGGCAAATGGTCTCTATTTGTAGAAGACCTCGACCTTGCCCTTGAGTTGAATGAGCAGCGGCTGCCCCTTGCGGTCCACTGTCTTGCCCGAAGGCACCTTCACCCAGCCTTCGCTGATGCAGTACTCGGACACGTCGAAACGCTCCTTGTCGTTGAAGCGGATGCCGATGTCGTGCTCGAACACCGCGGCCACATGGTGCGGGCTGCGGGCGTCGATGGAGAGGCGGTCGGGCAAGGGAGGAGGGGTGGTGGGGGTGGATTCGCTCATGGCTGGATTGTCGGCCAGAACGTGGAAATGGCCGTTGCGTGCCGTTTGTCACTTCACTTTCCCGCGAAAGGGTCGATCTCCTGTGACCATGAAACTACAGCACAAGGCTTGGGCCTTGATCCTCGCAGCCGTCGCCGTGTGCGCGGGCGGCGGGATGCTCGGCGCTCGCTACCTCGTGCAGGACTCGTTCGCCCGACTGGAGGCCGAACACGCGACGCACGAGGGTGAACGCGCCAAGCGTGTGTTCGCCCAACAGGTGCAGGCCTTGAGGGCCACCACCCAGGACTACGCCTACTGGGTTGATGCGGTGAATTTTGTTCGCGGCAAGCTACCTGAGTTCATCGCGGACAACTTTGATGCCGACAACATGGGATACCTGCGCATTTCCGAGGTGCTGGTGTTCGATGACCGTGGTCGCGTGCTGGCCACGGTGAAGCGGGAAGGGGAGGGGCCACTGTCCAAGCTGGGGGCGGAACGCATTGCGCCCCTGCGGGAGCTGACCGAGCTCGTCCTGGCAGGTAAGGATCCCAAGGCGGTGCTCCAGACCCTGCGCCTGGCGGACGGTGGGCTGGAGATCGTGATCGCAGCCGGCATTCGTCCGCCCAACCAGACCACTGGGGTGGTACAGGGAGTCATGGTCATGGTGCGCCGTTTTGACGAAGCGGAGGTTCATCGCCTGGCCGACGTTCTGATGATGCCGGCGCGCTTGTCGTTCGAGACGCCTGGTCACACGAACGCGCCCATTCACGTGCAGCGGGGGAATGCCGAACTGGACGATCTGCATGTCTTGCTGGAAGACCACCAAGGTCTTCCCGTGGCAGAACTGGTCCTCGGGCTGGATCGCCACCTGCAGGAGCAGGGCCAGGCGCTGAACCGGCAGGGCATGATGGCGGTCGGCCTGACGGCGTCGATGGCCAGCCTGCTGCTGGTGCTCATCCTCGACCGGTTTCTGCTCAGACGGCTTCAGCGCCTCTGCACCGACATTGAAGTCATCACCCGAGACGGCCCCACCTCGGCGCCGCCTGTGCTCGTGCAGGGGCGTGACGAGATCAGTTCACTCGCATCGGTCGTCAATCAGCTGTTGCAGCGTGTGCGGTCGGATGCGCAAGAGCAGCAGCGTTCCTTCGAGAGGCAGGAGGCCATTCAGGCGCAACTGATGCAAAGCCAGAAATCCGAGGCACTCGGCCGGCTGGCCGGTGGCATCGCTCACGACATCAACAACTCGCTGGCGGCTGTGACGGGCTGGGTGCGGCTCACGATCGAGGATCTCGAAGAGAAGCATCCCGGTCATGAGTCGCTGGGACAAGCGTTGAAGGCCACGAAGTACGCCGACGGCCTGATACGCCAGTTGCTGGCATTTGGCCGCAAGACAGCGCCAAAACTGCAGCGGCTGCACCTGCGCAGCCTGGTGGAAGACACGCGCCGGCTCGTGAGCGCCGGTCTGACACGCGAGTCCGAAATCGTCGCGATCCATCGCGTGGATCCTGACGTCGTTGAAGGCGACCCGACGCAATTGCAACAAGTCCTGGTGAATCTCTTGATCAACGCTTCAGACGCGATGGAGGGCAAGGGCCGAATCGAGATCACCATCGACGAGATCTTCCTTCCGCTCGGGGGGGATGAGAACCCGCCGCCGGGCATCGCCCAGCTGGGCGAAGGGCGCTTCCTGACGATCGAGGTGCGGGACTTTGGCCCCGGGATGGCGCCCGATGTGGTCGACCGGGTGTTCGAGCCCTTCTTCACCACCAAGAGCGTGGGTCGCGGAACCGGGCTGGGGCTGTCGGTTGCGCAGGGCATCGTGGCGCATCACGGCGGCCACATCGGCCTGTCCAGCGTGGTGGGGGAGGGGTCCCATTTCTGCCTGTACCTGCCGGCCAGTGCCGACGAGGCAGCCGCTCCTCCTCCCACAACGGCTCCCGACTCAGAGAAGCGCAGGCGTGAACTGCTGTTCGTCGACGACGACCAGTTGGTGCGCCAATCGTGGAGCGCATTGCTGGAGCGCAAAGGCTGGAACGTGACGCGCGCCCGGGACGGCGAAGAGGCCTGGAGCTACCTGGTGCAGTCCGCCCAGCGTTGGGACGTCGTGCTCACCGATCTGTCGATGCCGCGGCTCGACGGTGTGGGCCTGGGTCAACGCATGCGCTCGATGGACCAACCGCCGCCGGTGGTCTTGCTGAGCGGCAATCTGGACGAGGCGCACGAGCAGCACCTGAAGGCCTTGTTTGCAGTTGTGCTGCGCAAACCGGTCGAAGCCGGCGATCTCGATCGTGTGCTCAATGACGTGGTTCGGGGTGCAGCTCGCTAGGATGTTGTCTCCTTTCATCCGTTGAGTAACAGGAGCTCACCATGGAAACACAGGAACTGCACCGAGGTCGGCTGATCGACCACATCCAGCTCGTCGTGAAGGACCTCCCGGCCAGCCAGGCGTTTTATGAAGCCGTGTTCAAGGTCCTCAAGGTGCCGATGGGCGGCGCTGGCGAGGGTTATTTCTGGGCCGACGAACTCTTCGTCTCCACAGCCGGGAGCGGGGCCGCGAACGGCGCACTCACCGGACGCCATCACCTGGCTTTTCAGGCACAGGATCGCGCCACGGTCGATGCATTTCACAAAGCCGCGCTGGCCGCAGGCGGCAAGGACCACGGCGCGCCGGGTGAACGCAAGTACCACCCAGGCTACTACGCCGCCTTCGTCATCGATCCCGACGGAAACAACATCGAAGCTGTGTTCCACGGCGAGGCGCAGCGCAGCGCGCCGTCGGTCAAGGTGACGTTCTGAGGACTCAGTCCTCCAGCACCCGCACCTTGACCGCCTTGCCCTTGATGCGACCGTCGTTGAGCCGGCTGGCCACCTGCTGGGCAATGTCGCGGTCCACCGCCACATAGGTCGACCATTCGTTCACGTTGATCTTGCCCACCTGTTCTCGGGTGTAGCCCAGGTCGGCGGTGAGCGCACCCAGCACGTCGCCGGGGCGGATCTTCTCCTTGCGCCCGCCCTGGATGTGCAGCGTGACCATGGGTGGCACCAGCGGCCCCTGGCCGGTGGGCACGAGTTCGCTCAGCGGGTGCCACTTCGATTCACGGCCCTGCAGCTGCTCGATCTTGCCCACGCTGCCCATCTCGTCCATGCTGACCAGGTTGAGCGCCAGGCCGCTTTCGCCCGCACGGCCGGTGCGGCCAATGCGGTGGATGTGCACCTCGGCGTCGGGCGTCACGTCCACGTTGATCACGGCGGCCAGGCTGGTGATGTCGAGGCCGCGCGCGGCCACGTCGGTGGCCACCAGCACCGAGCAGCTGCGGTTGGCAAAGCGCACCAGCACCTGGTCGCGCTCGCGCTGCTCCAGCTCGCCGAACAGCGCCAGTGCGCTAATGCCCTGGGCCTGCAGCACGGCCACGAGGTCCCGGCATTGCGCCTTGGTGTTGCAGAAGGCCAGCGTGCTGGCCGGGCGAAAGTGGGCGAGCAGCTTGCTGACCGCGTCCAGGCGTTCGGTGTCCTTCACCTCGTACCAGCGTTGTTCGATCTGCGCGCCCGCGTGCTGTGCCTCCACCTTCACGGTGACGGGCTCACGCATGAACTGCGCGCTGAGCTTGGCAATGCCCTCGGGGTAGGTGGCGGAAAACAGCAAGGTCTGGCGCGTCTTCGGGCACTGCTTGGCCACGGTCACGATGTCGTCGAAGAAGCCCATGTCGAGCATGCGGTCGGCCTCGTCCAGCACCAGGGTGTTGAGTGCGTCCAGCGGCAGGCTGCCGCGCTCCAGGTGGTCCATGATGCGGCCCGGTGTGCCCACCACGATGTGCGCGCCGTGCTCCAGCGTGGCCAGTTGCCCGCGCAGCGGCACACCGCCGCACAGGGTGACGACCTTGATGTTGTCCTCGGCGCGCGCCAGGCGCCGGATCTCGGTGGTCACCTGGTCGGCCAGCTCGCGCGTGGGGCACAGCACCAGGGTCTGCACCGCAAAGCGGCGCGCGTTCAGGTTGGACAGCAGGGTGAGGGCGAAGGCGGCGGTCTTGCCGCTGCCGGTCTTGGCCTGGGCAATGATGTCCTTGCCCAGCAGCGCGGGCGGCAGCGCTGCGGCCTGGATCGGCGTCATTTCCAGGTAGCCGAGCTGCTCCAGGTTGGCCAGCGTGGCGGGGGAGAGGGGGAGGGTGCTGAAAGCGGTCGGGGGTGCGGAAGTCATCCCCGATTATCGGGGCTCAGGCCTGATGCATGGCGGTCAGCTCGGCGTCGCTGAAGCCTGCCGCCCGTCGCGCGGGTTCGTTGAACGGCGGCTTCAGGCGTGGCGCCGAATGCTCACGCGCCAGGCGCCGGTAGTGCGCCAGCGGCTCAATGCCCTGCCGCTCGCACAGCCAGCCATACCAGCGGTTGCCCACCGCCACATGGCCGATCTCGTCGCGCAGGATCACGTCGAGGATCTCGACCGCGCGCAGTGCGGCCGGCGTGCCCACCTTGCGCAGCCGTGCCTGCATGGGCGGCGTGGCGTCCAGGCCGCGGGCTTCCATGGTGCGTGGCACCAGCGCCATGCGGGCCGTCACGTCGTGCTGCGTTCGCACGCACATTTCCCACAGGCTGTTGTGCGCCGCGAAGTCGCCATAGTCGTGGCCCAGGGTTTGCAGGTGCGCGCGCAGCAGCCCGAAGTGGATGGCTTCTTCGTGGGCCACGCGCATCCAGTCGGTGTAGTACTCGGCAGGCATGTCGCGGAAGCGCCAGACGGCATCCAGGGCCAGATCGATCGCATTGAATTCGATGTGCGCCACTGCGTGCAGCAGCATCGCAAAGCCTTCCGGCGTGAACACCGAGCGTTGGGGCACGTCGACCGGCGCAATGAGCACGGGCCGCGCTGGCCGCCCGGGCAGGGATCGGGAGGCGTCGGGCGTGAGGAGCTCGGCTGGGTCCAACGATGTTCCGCCCGCTTGCAGGGCCTCAAAGAGCGCATGGGTGGCCGCCACCTTCTGGCCTGGCTCGCTGGTGCACAGCGCCTGCAGGGCCCCTGCGCGCAAAGATGCGGAAGGAAGATGCGACAGGTCGGCGGGGGCTTGCATCCCTACAATTCTAGGAAGCATCCCCAAATCAGCCAACGGAGACAACAGACATGGCCCTTTACGAACTCGACGGCACCGCTCCCCGCGTGGCCGAATCGGCCTGGGTGGCCGACAACGCCCAGGTGATCGGCAATGTGGTGCTGGGTGAAGACAGCAGCGTGTGGTTCGGCGTCACGGTGCGTGGCGACACCGAAACCATCACGATCGGGCGCGGCAGCAACATCCAGGACGGCAGCGTGCTGCACGCCGACGTGGGTCTGCCGCTGAACATCGGCGAAAACGTGACGGTGGGCCACCAGGTGATGCTGCACGGCTGCACCATCGGTGACGGCTCGCTGATCGGCATTGGCGCCGTGGTGCTCAATGGCGCGAAGATCGGCAAACACTGCCTGGTGGGCGCCGGCTCGCTGGTGACCGAAGGCAAGGAGTTCCCGGACGGCACGATGATCCTGGGCAGCCCGGCGCGCGTGGCCAAGACGCTTTCGCCCGAGCAGATCGAAGGCCTGCGCATGAGTGCCCAGCATTACACCGACAACGCCGCGCGTTTTCGCAAGACCTTGAAAAAGATCGACTGACCCCGATCTGCCACGATTGCGTTTTTTCGAACGATCCCTGAAAGCCCCGCTTGTCCGAACTCCACAAATTCGTCTTTGAAGGCATGCCCGTGCGCGGCATGCTGGTGCGCCTGACCGACGCCTGGCAGGAGATCCTGCAGCGCCACCGCGACGGCGGAGGCTACCCCACGGCCGTAACCGAACTGCTGGGCGAAATGACGGCTGCGGCCACGCTGATGCAGGCCAACATCAAGTTCAATGGCGCACTCATCATGCAGATCATGGGTGACGGGCCGGTGAAGCTGGCCGTGGCCGAAGTGCAGCCCGACCTCACCCTGCGCGCCACCGCCACCGTCATGGGTGACGTGGCCCCGGACGCTGCGCTGTCGCACATGGTCAACGTGACCAACCAGGGTCGCTGTGCCATCACGCTCGACCCCACGGACCGCCTGCCCGGCCAGCAGCCCTACCAGGGCGTCGTGCCCCTGTATGGCGACCAGCGCGAGAAGCTGGAGAAGCTCAGCGAGGTGATCGAGCACTACATGCTGCAGAGCGAGCAGCTCGACACGCGGCTGGTGCTCGCGGCCAACGAACACGTGGCCGCTGGCCTGCTGATCCAGCGCTTGCCGCTGCAGGGCAGTGGCAACCTCGCAGGCCAGTCGGGCGCGCGTGACGAAGACCAGATCGGCCTGAACGAGGACTACAACCGCATCGCCATTCTGGCGTCCAGCCTCAAACGTGAAGAGCTGCTGACGCTGGATGCCGACACGATCCTGCACCGCCTGTTCTGGGAAGAAGACGTGCGCCGCTTCGAACCCATGACGGGCGAAAACGGCCCGCGCTTTGCCTGTACCTGCTCGCGCGAGCGTGTGGGCAACATGCTGCGCAGCCTGGGTCGCGACGAGATCGACTCCATCCTGAGCGAGCAGGGGCAGGTGGAGGTGGGCTGCGAGTTTTGTGGCGCGCAGTACCGGTTTGATCCGGTGGACGCGGCGCAGGTGTTTCTGCAGCCAGCGCAGCAGGCACCTGCGAGCGACCAAAAACACTGATCAACCCGGCCGGTTCGTCACGAGCCCACTGAACAGCCGCCGCTCGCATTCGGGGTCGCTGCAGTTCTCGCAGGTCCATCGGCCGGTGCCGGCTTCCAGCAGCGGGTCGTGTGCCACGAGCGGGCGCTTCAGCAACACGCCCACCGCGCGCAGCGCGTGCCGCAAACGAGCCTCTGCCGTTCCGTAGACGGTCTGGAACGGGATGCCGGCCGACTGCAGTTCGCGTCGCAGCACAGCATCGATATCGGCCCGCATGCCGGGTCCTTCGCGGAACAGGCCGTCGGCCTGCCAGGGCAAGTCCAGGCCCATGAGCAGCGAGAGGTCGAGCCGTTTCTGCGCCACCAGCGAGGCGGGCAGGAGCGATAGATCGTTGAACACGCGCTCGCTGTACGCCGCGACCACCAGCGCCGTGGTGTCGGCCACCACCACCTGCACGCCGCTCTGCGCTGCGGAGTCGATGAGTCGGGTGTGTTCGTCGGCGATGGCTGCCTGCTCGTGCGCCAGCGGGGCGCGGCCTTCGCGTTCACACCACGCGCGCAGGTGCTCGGGCACGAACGTGGTCGGCACGTTCAGGGTGTTGAGGTGGTCGGCGAGGGCCAAGCCCAGTGTGGTCTTGCCGCTGGACTCGCCGCCGAGCAGCGTCACCGTGACGGCCGCCATGGCGTCAGCGCTTGTTCTGCGCGATCTGCACGAAGATTTCGTTGGGCTTGACCATGCCGAGTTCAGCGCGGGCGAGTTCCTCGACCATGTCCAGGCCCTCTTGCAGGTCGCGCACCTCGCTCATCAACTGGTCGTTGCGCTGCTGCGCGTCGCGGTTGGCCTGCTCCTGCGCGACGAACTGCTGCTTCATGCTCGTCACCCGCGGCACACTGCCCCGCCCGAACCACAGCTGGGCGTGCAGCACCAGCAGCAGCGCGATCAGCAGGGCAGGGATGAGACGGTTGGCCATGGGTCAGAAATCAGCGCAGGTTGTAGAAGGCAGCGCGACCGGGGTACACCGCCACTTCACCCAGGTCTTCCTCGATGCGCAGCAGCTGGTTGTACTTGGCCATGCGGTCCGAGCGCGAGAGCGAGCCGGTCTTGATCTGGCCGGCGTTGGTGCCCACGGCGATGTCGGCGATGGTGCTGTCTTCGGTCTCGCCCGAGCGGTGCGAAATGACGGCGGTGTAACCCGCGCGCTTGGCCATTTCGATCGCGGCGAAGGTCTCGGTCAGGGTGCCGATCTGGTTGATCTTGATCAGGATCGAGTTGCCGATGCGCTTGTCGATGCCTTCTTTCAGGATCTTGGTGTTGGTGACGAACAAATCATCGCCCACCAGCTGCACCTTGCTGCCCAGGCGTTCGGTCAGCACCTTCCAGCCGTCCCAGTCGCCTTCGGCCATGCCGTCTTCGATGCTGATGATGGGGTACTTGTCGACCCAGGTCGCCAGGATGTTGGTCCAGTCTTCGGCGCTCAGCACCAAGCCTTCGGCATCCAGGTGGTATTTGCCGTCCTTGTAGAACTCGCTGGCGGCGCAGTCCAGGCCCAGGGCGATCTGCTCACCGGCGGTGTAGCCGGCGTTGCTGATGGCTTCCAGAATCATCTGGATCGCGGCTTCGTGGTTCGCCACGTTCGGAGCAAAGCCACCTTCGTCGCCCACGGCAATGCTCATGCCCTTGTCGTGGATGATTTTCTTGAGCGCGTGGAACACCTCGGCACCCCAGCGCACGGCTTCGCGGAAGCTCGGTGCGCCCACGGGGATGATCATCAATTCCTGCAGGTCCAGGTTGTTGTTGGCGTGTGCGCCACCGTTGACCACGTTCATCATGGGCACGGGCATCTGCACCGCGCTCATGCCGCCGAAGTAGCGGTAGAGCGGCAGGCCAGCTTCTTCGGCCGCAGCGCGCGCCACCGCCATGGACACGGCCAGCATTGCGTTGGCGCCCAGGCGGCCCTTGTTGTCGGTGCCGTCCAGGTCGATCAGGGTCTTGTCCAGGAAGGCCTGCTCGGAGGCGTCCAGGCCCAGCACGGCTTCGGAGATTTCTGTGTTGATGTGCTCCACCGCCTTGAGCACGCCCTTGCCGAGGTAACGGCTCTTGTCGCCGTCGCGCAGCTCGATGGCTTCGCGCGAGCCGGTGGACGCGCCTGAAGGCACGGCCGCGCGGCCCATCACGCCGCTTTCCAGCAACACGTCGCATTCGACGGTGGGATTGCCGCGGCTGTCCAGGATCTCGCGGCCAACGATGTCAACGATTGCGCTCATGGGGTCATTACCTCTGGGTCAAAAAACAAAAAAGTGAATGGGGTTCAGGCGTTGAAATGGTCTTCAAGGAAGCCGTTCTTCTTCGCCACGGCGTCCAGCGCCAGCAGCGTTTCCAGCAGCGCCTTCATGTGTTTGAGCGGCACAGCGTTCGGGCCGTCGCTCATGGCCTTGGCGGGGTCGGGGTGGGTTTCCATGAAGAGGCCGGCCACGCCGACTGCCACTGCTGCACGCGCCAGCACCGGCACCATCTCGCGCTGGCCGCCGCTGCTGGTGCCTTGCCCGCCGGGCAACTGCACGCTGTGGGTGGCGTCAAACACCACCGGGGCACCGGTCTCGCGCATGATGGCCAGCGAACGCATGTCGCTCACGAGGTTGTTGTAGCCAAAGCTCGCGCCGCGCTCGCAGGCCATGAAGTTGTCTTCATTCAGGCCCAGTTCTTTCGCCGCCGCTCGCGCCTTGTCGATCACGTTCTTCATGTCGTGCGGCGCGAGGAACTGGCCCTTCTTGATGTTCACCGGTTTGCCGCTCTGCGCAACGGCTCGGATGAAGTCGGTCTGGCGGCACAGGAAGGCGGGCGTCTGCAGCACGTCGCAGACTTTCGCGGCTTCTGCGATGTCGTCTTCGCTGTGCACGTCGGTGAGCACCGGCACACCCAGCTCTCGTTTGACTTTGGCCAGAATCTCCAGACCCTTCTCGCGGCCGGGGCCGCGGTAAGTGGTGCCGCTGCTGCGGTTGGCCTTGTCGAAGCTGCTCTTGAAGATGAACGGGATGCCCAGGCTGCCGGTGATTTCTTTCAGCTGGCCCGCCACGTCCATCTGCAACTGCTCGGACTCGATCACGCAGGGGCCGGCGATCAGGAAGAAGGGCTGTTTGAGGCCGATGTCGAAGCCGCAGAGTTTCATGGTGGGAGCTCGATCAGGCGGTGGCCACGGCCGGGGTGTTTTTCGCCTGCTGGACCAACGCGGCTTTCACGTAGGCGTTGAACAGCGGGTGCCCGGCCCAAGGTGTGGACTTGAATTCGGGGTGGAACTGCACGCCCACGTACCAGGGGTGCACGCTCTGGGGCAGCTCCACCATTTCGGTGAGCTGCTCGCGCTGCGTGAGCGCCGAGATCACCAGACCGGCCTTGCGCAGCTGGTCGAGGTAGTTCACGTTGGCTTCGTACCGGTGGCGGTGGCGCTCGGTGACCACCGGGCCGTAGATCTGGTGGGCCAGCGTGCCAGGGGTCACGTCGGAGCTTTGTGCGCCCAGGCGCATGGTGCCGCCGAGGTCGGAGTTCGCGTCGCGTTGTTTGATGCTGCCGTCGGCGTCTTTCCACTCGGTGATGAGCGCAATGACGGGGTGCGGCGTGTCGGCCTCGAACTCGGTGCTGTTGGCGTCCTTGAGGCCGGCCACGTGCCGCGCGTACTCGATGGTGGCGACCTGCATGCCCAGGCAGATGCCGAGGTAAGGCACCTTGTGCTCGCGGGCGAAGCGCGCCGCGCAGATCTTGCCTTCGATGCCGCGCTTGCCGAAGCCGCCGGGCACCAGGATGGCGTCGAAACGGCCCAGCACCTGGGCCACGTTGGCCGGGTTGAGGGTTTCGGAGTCGATGTACTCGATCTGCACCTTGGCGTGGTTCTTCATGCCGGCGTGGCGCAGCGCTTCGTTGAGCGACTTGTAGCTGTCCGACAGGTCGACGTACTTGCCGACCATGGCGAGGTGCACCGTGGCCTTGGGGTGTTCAACTTCGTAGACCAGGTCGTCCCAGCGCTTGAGGCTGGCCGGTGGCGTGTTCAGTCGCAGCTTGTCGCAGATGAGGCCGTCCAGGCCCTGCTCGTGCAGGATGCGCGGCACCTTGTAGATGGTGTCCACGTCCCACATGGAGATCACGCCCCACTCGGGCACGTTGGAGAACAGGCTGATCTTGGCGCGCTCTTCGTCGGGAATGCGGCGGTCGGCGCGGCAGAGCAGGGCGTCGGCCTGGATACCGATGGCGCGCAGCTCCTTGGCGGTGTGCTGCGTGGGCTTGGTTTTCAGCTCGCCGGCGGCGGCGATCCAGGGCACGTAGCTCAGGTGCACGAACGCCGAGTTGTTCGGGCCCATGCGCAGGCTCATCTGGCGCACGGCCTCCAGGAACGGCAGCGACTCGATGTCGCCCACGGTGCCGCCGATCTCGACGATGGCCACGTCCACCGCGTCGGGCGTGCCGATGCCGGCGCCGCGCTGGATGAATTCCTGGATTTCGTTGGTGACGTGCGGGATCACCTGCACCGTCTTGCCGAGGTAGTCGCCCCGGCGTTCCTTCTCCAGCACCGACTGGTAGATCTTGCCGGTGGTGAAGTTGTTGGTCTTCTTCATGCGCGTTTCGATGAAACGCTCATAGTGACCCAGGTCCAGGTCGGTCTCGGCGCCGTCGTCGGTGACAAACACCTCGCCGTGCTGGAAGGGGGACATGGTGCCCGGATCCACGTTGATGTACGGGTCGAGCTTGATGAGGGTGACTTTGAGGCCGCGGGACTCAAGAATCGCGGCCAGGGATGCGGAGGCTATGCCTTTGCCCAGAGAGGACACCACACCGCCGGTGACGAACACAAATTTGGTCATGTCTCGGGCGAGCCAGATGCTCGCAGGAGGTGGAAATGGCGATTATAAATGCCGACCCCTGCCCCCACCCGGATGGCCGTGTGGACAGGGCCCAACTGCTACATTGCGCCCATGAACGAACTCACTGGAAAACACATCGTCCTGGGCCTCTCGGGCGGCATTGCCTGCTACAAAGCGGCCGAGCTGTGCCGGGCGCTGGTGAAAGAGGGTGCCACGGTGCAGGTGGTCATGACCGAGGCGGCCGAGCAGTTCATGACGGCAGTGACGATGCAGGCGCTCTCGGGCCGCCCGGTTTTCACCTCGCAGTGGGACGCGCGCACCTCGGGTGGCGCCGACAACAACATGCCGCACATCAACCTCAGCCGCGAGGCCAACGCCATCGTGGTCGCCCCGGCCAGCGCCGATTTCATGGCCAAGCTGGTGCACGGCCGGGCGGACGAACTGCTTTCGCTGATGTGCCTGGCGCGCCCCATCGAGAGCGTGCCGCTGATCCTGGCCCCCGCCATGAACCGCGAAATGTGGGCGCACCCGGCCACGCAGCGCAACATCGAGCAGTTGCGCACTGACGGCGCCACCGTGCTCGACGTGGGCGCGGGCGATCAGGCCTGTGGTGAAACCGGGGACGGCCGCATGCTGGAGCCCGACGAGCTTCTGTACGACCTGGTCCGCTTCTTCAAGTCCAAGGTGCTCGCGGGCCAGCAGGTGCTGGTGAGCGCCGGCCCCACCTTTGAAGCCATCGACCCGGTGCGCGGCCTGACCAACCTCTCCAGCGGCAAGATGGGTTTTGCCATCGCGCGCGCCGCGCACGAAGCGGGTGCCCATGTGACGCTGGTGGCCGGCCCGGTGGGCCTGCCCACGCCGCGCGGCGTGGGGCGAATCAACGTGAAGTCGGCGCTGGACATGAAGGAGGCGCTGGACCACCTGGCGCAGACCGCCACCGTGTTCGTCTCGGCCGCCGCCGTGGCCGACTGGCGCCCGGCGCAGACGATGGACCAGAAGATCAAGAAGGACGGCTCGGGCGAAGTGCCCACGCTGTCGTTCGTGGAGAACCCCGACATCCTGGCGGGCATTGCAGCGAGCCCGCGCGCGCAGGGCGGCGCGCTCTACTGCGTGGGTTTTGCCGCCGAGAGCCACGACCTGCTGGCCCACGCCCAGGCCAAGCGCGCGCGCAAGGGTGTGCCGCTGCTGGTGGGCAACATCGGCCCGGCCACCTTCGGCCAGGACGACAACGCGCTGTTGCTGGTGGACGCGCACGGCACCACCGAACTGCCGCGCGCGTCCAAGCTGGTGCTCGCACGCCAGCTGGTGGTCGAGATCGCGCGACGTTTGCAGGCCTGAAGGCCGCCGTCCGTGCCGTCCTACGCCCCCATCCGTGCCGTCGAGCGGGCGCTCGACGTGCTGCTGGCGCTCAACCGCCAGCCGGTCTGCCCGCTGGACCTGCTGCACCAGCAGACGCGCATCCCCAAGCCCACGCTCGTGCGTCTGCTGGAGACGCTGCAGGGAAAGGGCCTGGTGGTCCATTCACCGCAGTACGGGGCCTACAGCCTGGCGTCGGGCGTGAAAACGCTGTCCGCCGGCTACCACGGCGAGCCGCGCATCGTGGAGGCGACGGCCGCGCCGGCCGACGCCCTCACGCGCAAGATCAAGTGGCCCCTGGCCCTGGCCGTGCCCGACTACGACGCCGTGGTCGTGCGCTACAGCACCATCCCGAACTCGCCGCTGGCCCTGCTGCACTCGACCATCAACATGCGCCTGTCGCTGGTGGGGCGTGCGCTGGGGCGCGCCTACCTGGCGTTCTGCGGGCGCGAGGAGCGCCGAGCGCTGCTCGGCATCCTGCGTCTCTCGCCCAACGAGGAAGACGCGATGGCGCAGGACAAGGCCGCGCTGCAGGCGATGTTGCGCAAGATCCGCCAGCAAGGCTATGCGCTGCGCGCACCCGGCATCCGCCCGGTGTCGGGCACGCTCGCCGTGCCGGTGTTCGAGGGCCCACGCGTCGTGGCCACGATCGGCATGACCTGGATCGCCTCGACCTTCAGCAACGAGCAGGCGGTGGAGCGCTACCTCGAACCGCTGCAGACCCTGTCGCGGCAGGTGAGCGAGCGGCTGACCGCGCTGTGACACGAATCCCATCCCGAGACACCCTCCCATGACCATTGCCACCGCCCATCCCCGCCGCATCGGCATCGTCGGCGCCGGCGCCATCGGCGGCCACCTGGCCGCGCGGCTCGCGGGCGCGGGGCACGACGTCACGCTGCTGGCGCGTGGCGCCACGCTGGAGGCCCTGCGCACGCACGGCCTGCGCTACACCACCGGCGGCCAGCCAGAGCAGCGCATCGCGGTGCGCGCCGAATCCGCGCCGCAGGCCATGGGTCCGCAAGACCTCGTGGTCCTCGCGCTCAAGTCGCAGGCGCTGCCGACCGTGGTGCCGACCCTGCAGCCCCTGCTCGCGACCGATACGCCCGTGCTGACGCTGAACAACGGTCTGCCCTGGTGGTATTTCCTGGTGCCGGGCCAGCCGCTCGAAGGTCAGCGCCTGAGCCGCGTCGATCCGCAGGGCGAGACCGAACGCGCGGTGGAACTGTCACGTGTGCTGGGCGGCACCATCATGGCCTCGTGTTATTGCCCGCAGCCAGGCGTGGTGGTGCACAGCGCCGGTGCGCGCCTCGCGATCGGCGAGCCCGCAGGTGGCGTGAGCGAGCGCGCTTCGCTGTGGAGCGGTGTGCTGGCCGAGGCCGGCCTCGGCGCGGTGGCCAGCGCGCAGATCCGCAGCGACATCTGGCTCAAGCTGTTGGGCAACGTGTGCGCCAACCCGCTGAGCTTGCTGACCGGCGCCACGACCGACCGCATGCTCGACGACGCTGGTGTGAGCGCGCTGTTCGCGGCCATGATGGAGGAGTGCATCGCGTTGGGCCGGCGTCTGGGCCTGACGCTGGAGACCACGACCGGGCAGCGCATGGCGCAGACGCGCCAGCTCGGTGCCATCCGCAGTTCCATGCTGCAGGACCTGGAGGCTGGCCGCAGCGTCGAGCTTGATGCCATCCTGGGCGCGGCAATCGAATGCGCGCAGGCCGTGGGGCAGCCGGTGCCTCGGCTGCAGGACGTGTTCGCGCTGGCCTGCCTGCGCGCCCGCAGTGCGGGGCTATACCCCTAGCAAAAAACCGTTCGCACTGAGCTTGTCGAAGTGCATGCGCGCACACGGCTTCGGCAGGCTCAGCCCGAACGGGGATGGAGTCAGCCGGTTACAGGTTCCGGCGGCATCGGGTATTCGTCGCCGTTGCAGACCACGCCCTTTTTCGAGAAATCCCAGCGCGGTGGCGCGAAGATGTCCACCAGCACGCCCGGGGCGTCGATGTTGCGGCTGGTGTGCACGACCTTGGGCGGCACGACCAGCAGCGAGGGGCTGCCCATCTGCTCGGCCTCGTCCCCGCGCCACTGCGTCATGTCGGGTCCCCAGGGGAAGCGCAGGTGGTGCACGTAGGTGCCCGACAGCGCCAGCGAACCCTGCTCGAAGTCGGCGTGGCTGTGCGGGCTGAGCTTGTGCACGTCGCGCGCCACGGTGCGCTTGAGCAGCGGGTTCACCATCAGCTTGCGGGTGCGGAAGATGCGCATCTGGCTGCCTTCGGTGGCGAAGTCGGCCAGCCGGTAGTGGCGCAGCTTGTAGCCGCCCACGGGTTCGGGCCAGGCCACCAGCGGCGCGGCGTCCGGGTTGGGTGTGGCGTAGGCGGCGTGGTTGTCGGCCAGCGCGAGCAGGTCGGTCACGTCGCTGGAAAACACGCGCACCAGCAGGCCGCTGCCGCTCACGCGCAGCGTGCTCGGGCCCGGCGGCACGATGGTCAGGCTGTCAGGGTCGGTCTGCAGCGATGAGCCGCCGGCCTCCACCTGCACCGACAGACCCGGCGTGTCGGGCAGCAGCAGCACGTACTCGTCGGTGTTGTCGCGTTGCAGCGTGTCGCCCGGCTGCACGCGCGAGACCACGACGACGAAGTTGGCGCCGCGCGTGATCCACGCAGGGCAACTGTCGCCCGGCACGGCGCGAGGCGCGTGGTCGTGGTGGCGGGCGTAGGTGGCGAGTTGGGAGGGCAGCAAGGGCATCTTGAAATTCCTCGGTGGGTCAGTTGGCGTGCGCAATGGCTTGGGCGGCCTGGCGCAGCAGGGTCTGGTCGGAAGAAACGATGAACCAGTTGGCACCGAGCGCGGCGAATTCGTCGCGTTCCGCATTGCCGGCCACGAACATGCCGGCGAACTTGCCGGCCTTTTGGGCCGCGGCCAGCACATGGCGAGTGGCGTCGAGCACGCGCGGGTCGCGCGGGCTGTCCAGGCCCATGGAAAGGGCGAGGTCGGCGCGGCCCACGAACAGGCCGGCCACACCGGGCACCGCGGCGATGGCCTCGGCTTCTGTCACGGCGGCCCCGGATTCGATCTGGCAGATCACCTGGGCCTCGTCACCGATGCGCAGCGCCTCCTTCATGCCCAGGCTGCCGTAGCCGGCAAAGCGTGGCGAACTGGAATAACCGCGCACGCCGCCGCGGTAGCGCGCCATGGCGACCACGTCGCGCGCTTGTTCGGCGCTGTCGACGTGGGGAACCAGCAGGCCGGTGGCACCGAGGTCAAGGCACGACAGCACCACGGAAGGACTGGCCTCGGCGATGCGGATGAAGGCCTGCAGGCCGCTGGCGCGCGCGGCCAGCACCATCAGGTCCAGCATGGCACGGTCCAGCGGCGCGTGTTCGGCGTCCAGGCAGACAAAGTCGAGCCCGGTGGTGCCCAGCACTTCGACGATGTGAGGTGAGGCGGTCTTGACGAACGTGCCCAGTTTCAGTTGGCGGGTCATGGTGGGTTCACTTCGGGGGTTTCTGCAGTTGCGGGCGGTTGTGCAGCGCGCCCAGCTCGGCGTAGAGCGGACCGCCCAGTCGGGCGATGGGGCGCAACTTCACGCTGTCGACATATCGGCCGTCGAACACGGAGGACGAGAGGTGGAACAGCAGCACCTCGCCGATGTAGAGCGTGTTCAGGCCCCGGCCCAGCGTGATCGCGCGCTCCAGGCGGCATTCCATCTGGATCGGCGAGATCGCCACGCGCGGGACCGCGATGCGTTCACCGGGCAGCAACTCGATGCCCAGCGCCTCGATCTCGCTGGTCTCGGCGGGATAGTCGGCGCTGCAGCCGTGCATCAGGTCCATGGCGTCGAAGGTGGCCACGTTGACCACGAACTCGCCGGTCTCGACGATGTTGCGCGCCGTGTCCTTGAGCTGGCCGTCCTTGGTGCCGATGTTCACGGCCACCATGGGCGGGCTGTGGGCCACGTAGTTGTAGGAACTGAACGGCGCGGCGTTGACCACGCCGCCCTTGCTGCGGGTGGTGATCCACGCCACCGGGCGCGGCACCACGGCACCGACCAGCAGCCGGTAGGCCGTGGCCGTGTCCATGGTGGTGGCGTCCAGGGTGGTGAAGTCGGGTCGGGACATCGTCACTGGCCCTGGATTCAGGCGCGGCGGCCGCTGCCGCCCTTCTGGAAAATGCGGCGACCGGTGTCGTGGAACAAGGCGCGCTTCTCCGCTTCGGTCAACAGCGTGGCGGAGTCGATGGCGCGTTGCACCATGTCCTTGTAGGTGCCTGACGAGGTGCCGATGTCCGAGCCCCACATGAGGCGGTCGGCTCCGTAGAGGTCGACCGCGCGGCGCAACACCTTGTCGGCGGGGATGCCCTCCTCGCGGCAGATGTCGAGGTTGATCGATGTCCACTTGAACGAGATGTTCTGGATGGGCGAGAGCGTCTCGTAGCGTTCGTCGAGACCGAAGTGTTCGCCTTCTTCCATCTCGGGCTCGAGCAGGTGGTCGAGCACGATGTTCACGTTCGGGTACTGCCTCGACAGCTCGATCAGCGCCGGGATGGAAGGGCCGCCACCACCGATGGACAGCACCTCCAGGTTCATCACCAGGCCGAATTCGTTCGCCACTTCCCAGGTCTTGAGCGCCATCGGCGAGTTGAGCCAGGGCATGCTGCCGTCGGGTTGGCGGCCACCGAAGAGGCGCACGCCGGCCAGGCCGTGGTTGGCGATCCAGTCGCGCACCAGCGGCGCGGTGCCCGCATCCTCGGCGTCCAGGATGACCACGGCGGAGAAGATCTCCGGGTGGCGGTCCGACGAGTCGAGGATGTAGCTGTTGTCGTAGCGGTAGACCATGCGCTTCTGCACCGCCACCGCACCGCCCACGTTCTCTTCCTTCATCCACACCAGCATGCGCGAGACGTCGGGCACTTCGTTGATGGGGTTGGGGCCGTGGTGGCCGCCGGGTGTGCCGATCACACCGGGCAGGCGGGGCGGCGCGTTGGCTGCGCGCTGCATGGGTTTGCGCGGGTAGGCGGTCTGGTCATCGGCAACCAGGTGGGCGTGGGCATCGAACAGCAGGGGGCGGGAAGAGGCGCTCATGGGGATCCGGAAAAAAAGTGGGCGGCCCGCAGGCCACGGAGGGAAGGGCGTCAGTTGAGGGTGACCTTGGCGGTGGCGATGACCTTCTGCCACTTCTTGGAGTCCTCATCCATCATCTTGCGCAGCAGGGTCGGCGGGCCCACATTGACCACGGCGCCGTACGTTTGCAGCTTGGCTTTGCCATACGTGGAACTCACGATGTTGTTGATTTCGGTGTTGAGCGACTTGATGATCTCGGGCGACAGGCCGGCCGGGCCGACGATGGCAAACCACACCGTGGCCACCATGTCGATGCCCTGTTCCTTGGCGGTCGGGATGTTGGGCAGACCCGGGTAGCGCGTTGCCGAGGTCACCGCCAGGCCGTGCAGCTTGCCCGAGGCGAGGTTGGGTATGAAGGCGGTGATGGGCGCCGAGAGGGCCTGGATGCTGCCGCCGAGCAGGTCGGTCAGGGCCGGTGTGTCGCCACGGTAGGCCACGGTGGAGAGCTTGGTGTTGGTCACCAACGAGAGCTGTTCCAGCGCCAGGTGGCCGATGGTGCCGTTGCCAGGTTGGCCCACGGTGTAGGCGTCTGGGTTGGCTTTGGCCTGCTGAATGAATTCCTTGAGGTTCTTGGCGGGGACCTTGGGGTTGCTGGTCAGCACCAGCGGGATTTCGCACACCAGCGCGATCGGAGCAAGGTCTTTGTCCGAGTTGAACGGCATCTCTTTGTAGAGGAACTTGTTGTTCACCAGCGGGCCAGAGGTGGACAGGCCGATGGTGTAGCCGTCGGGGGCGGCTTTGGCCACCGCGTCGGTGCCGATGTTGCCGCCCGCGCCGCCGCGGTTGTCGACGATGAACGCCTGGCCGAACTTCTCGCTCAGGCCCTGGGCGATGAAGCGCGCCACGAGGTCGGTGCTGCCGCCGGCGGGGAAGGGCACGACGATGCGCACTGGTTTGGCGGGCCAGTTGCCGCTCTGCGCCAGCGCTGGCGCGCTGCCCGCGAAGCCGGCGGCGAGGCAGGCGGTGGCAAGTACGGTCTGGAAAGTTCTGCGTTGCATGGTGTCTCCTGGGTGGGGTGGGATCAAAGTCAGCCGGCTTGCCTCGCCCGCCGCAGGCGGTCGAGGATGTCGGGCATGCGGGCCTGCGCGCGCTCGCGCAGTTGGTCGTAGGTGCTGCCACCGTGCGCGTCGATCGCCACCGTGGCCGGACCGAGCGCCGCGACGTCCAGCGTCAGCAGGCGGAATTGCGAGATGTATTCGTTCCAGTGCGAGCTGCGCACGCCGCGCAGCGCACGCGACAACAGCGGGCTGCCGCCGCCCAGGAAGGACAGGTAGGCGCAACCGCAGTCGCGCAGCGCGGCCACGCTGGCATCGTCCAGCCCGCCCTTGCCGCCCACCAGCCGCAGACCCAGGCCGCGCACGATGTCGGGCATCCAGGCGTTGTAGCGCGTGCTGGTGCTGGGGTTGAGGTAGAGCGGCACCGGGGTGCCGTTTTGCTCGCGCACATAGGTGCTGAGGTGGAAGAAGGCGCCGCCCCGCAGGTCCACCGGCAGCGCGTCGCCGTTGCGCGCGGCCTCGGCCAGGCGTTTGTGGGTGGGGATGCCGATGCTCACCGTCACCGCACCGGTGAGCGTGACCATGTCGCCCACGCGCAGTTCGCGCACGCGCTCTTCCGACAGGGGCAATGTCAATTCGTGCAGGCGGCTCACGGCGGGTGCTTCAGTCATACAGCATTTCCACGCGTCCATCGCCGTGGATGCGCGCGGCCGTGCGGCGGTTGATCCAGCAGTTCAGGCACACCGCCACCGGCACGAAGCCGTGGCTGGCCGAGTAGTCCACGTTCACCGCCATGGCGCTGCAGTCGCCGCCGGTGCCCATGGCGCCAAAGCCCATCTGGTTGATCGCGTCGAGCAGGCGTTGCTCGATGCCGGCCAGCAGCGGGTCGGGTTGGGGCTTGCCATGCGGGCGCAGCACCTGTTCCTTGGCCAGACGCGTGGCCTGGTCGAAGGTGCCGCCGATGCCCACGCCCACGACGATGGGCAGGCAGGGCTGCGACCCGGCGCGCAGCACCACGTCCAGCACGTACTTCTCCACATCCTCGACGCTCGGGTAGACGAAGGCCTCCACCGCTTCCCAGCGGCCCGTGCCCATGGCCTTGGGCGCGCAGACGATGTCCATGTAGTCGGCGTCGTCGATGACGTCGAAGGTGACGATGGGAATGTCCTTGCCCGCGTGGCTGCGCTCGTGCGTCAGCGGGTGCGTGACCATCTTGAGAATGGGCGGGTCGATGTTGGCCGCCATGTCGGCCAGGCCGTCGACCATGGCCTGGCGCACCGGCCCGCTGAACTGCACGCGGGTGCCGATCTTCACGCTGTAGGTGGGAATGCCGACATCGCTGCAGACCAGCTGGCCGCTGCGCGCGGCGGTGTCCGCGCTCTCCAGCATCATCGTGAAGGTGCGGCGCGCCGTCGGGTCCGTTTCGCGCTCGCCGGCACGCGCCAGCACGGCACGCGTGTCGTCGGGAATCTTCTTGAGTGACCGCTCGTAAAGCGAAGCGGTGACCGCCCTGATCGTGGCGCTGGGGATGGGCATCTTGTCGTTGAACCGGTGTTGTCTCCGGCCCGGATCATGCGCCCCCGTCTGCGGTGCTTCAAGTCAAATTCTTCGATGTTTCAACAGTTGAAAAGTTGGACGCAACCAGAGGACAAGCCAGTGATCCGTCACACCGCGTCCCACCAGGGCAGGAGCCGCTTCATCGCGGCCACTTCACCGCAGTGATCGGGCGCATAACCCGGCAGGCCCGCCAACTGGTCGTGCCAGGCGCGGCTGCGCAGGCGCTGCAGCAGGCGTTGCACGGCGGGCTGTTCCAGCGCGGTCTTCAGGCACACCAGCAGGTAGCGCTCCTCGGTGAGCGGCACAAAGCCCAGACCCTGGGTGCGGGCGGCGTACTCGGTGCCCAGGCCCACATCGGCCGTGCCGCTGGCCACCGCCTGGGCCACCGCGGCGTGTGAACTCTCCACATGCTCGAAGCCGGTGATGTCTTCCGGCATCAGCAGGGCCTGGGTGAGCAGTTCGTCCATCAGCAAACGTGTGCCGGTGCCCAGCGCACGGTTGACGAAGCGAGCCTGCAGGCGCGCCACGTCGTTCATGTCGTGAAGCCGCAGCGGGTTGCCGGGCGCCACCATCAGGCCCTGGGCGCGGCGCGCGAAACCGATGATCTTGTGCAGCCCGGGCTTGAGCAACGGGCGGTAGGTGCGCGCGCTCTGGCTGCCCGAGGCGGCGAACGGCTGGGTGTGAAAGCCAGCCAGGGCGCAGCGGCCTTCGTTGAGTGCCCGAATGGCGTCCACGCTGCCGCAGAAGCGGATGTCCAGGTGCAGACGGCCCGTGTCCTTGCCCCCGGGTGTGCTGGTGGCGGCAAATTCCTGCAGGGCGCTCAAGGCGTGGTCGTGGCTCGCGTACAGCGTGAGCACCTCGCTGTCGCCTTCCTCCCCGGCGTCGTCGAAGGCTCGGGCGAATGCGCGCTCCAGCTCGGCCCGCAGGCCTTCAATCTGGGGCCCCAGGCGCGCCTGTGCCAACCGCTCGGCCATCAGCAACCGTTCGCCAAACGGCGTGAGGCGCGCTGCCTGGCCGCGTTCCCAGAACACCAGCGCCTGGCCCAGGGCCGCTTCCCAGTCCTTGAGCTGCCCCCAGACATGGCGGTACGACAGGTTCAGCTGTCGCGCAGCGGCCGAGATGGAGCCACTGGTGTGCACGGCCTGCAGCACGTCCATCATCGGATTGCGCAGCAGCGCATGACCGCTGGAACGGCCCGGTGCGCGGGCGGCGAACGCGTACGACAACTGGATCTGTTTCATGGTCCGCGAGTGTGCCCCAAGCGCGCTGTGTCTCCGCCAGGCCAGGCGCCGTGACCACTGCAACGTATGAAATGAATTGCCTATGCAAGGCGGTTCATACCGCGTCAGTACGTAGCTGCCCGTGGGGGTATCTCCCCTATGCTCAGCGTCCACATGAACACCTTTTCCGATAGCGTCACCACCGCACTGCAACTGGTGGTTTCGGGCGATCCGGGTCTGTGGTCGGTGGTGAGCCGGTCCCTGTCGGTGAGCGCCATGGCGTGTCTGCTGGCCTGCGGGCTGGGCTTGGTGCTGGGTGCCTGGCTGGCGGTCTCGCGTTTCCCGGGTCGCGGTGCCGTGCTCACCCTGCTCAACACGTTTCTGGCCGTGCCTTCGGTGGTGGTCGGTCTGGTCATTTATCTCTTGCTGTCACGCTCGGGTCCCTTGGGATTCCTCGGCTGGTTGTTCAGCTTCCAGGCCATGGTGCTGGCGCAGGCCTGTCTGGTGCTGCCGCTGGTCACGGCGCTCACGCGCCAGGTGGTGGAAGACGCCGACCGCAACCATGGCGAGCAACTCTCGTCCCTGGGTGCGGGGCCGGTGCTGCGCAGTCTGCTGCTGGCCTGGGACGACCGCTACGCCCTCATCACCGTGTTGCTCACGGCGTTTGGCCGCGCGGTGTCCGAAGTGGGCGCGGTGATGATCGTGGGCGGCAACATCGAAGGCTTCACCCGCGTCATGACGACCGCGATCGCGCTGGAAACCAGCAAGGGCGATCTGCCACTGGCGCTGGGCCTGGGCCTGGTGCTGCTGGCCGTGGTGCTGGTGCTCAATGCCCTGGTGTCGCTGGTGAGCCGCTGGCGCGAGCGTGCCGACAGCGCCGATGCGACGCGCCTGAAGCTGGTGACCCCATGACCGGTCTGCCCGTCAACGCAGTGGTGCCCGCGGTCTGTTTTGACCTGCGCAACGTGCAGGTGCACCTGGGCCCCGCCGGACGGCTGCATGCCCTGGCCGATATCTATCTGCGCATCCAGGCCGGCGAGCGCGTGGCACTGGTGGGCGCCAACGGCAGCGGAAAGAGCACGCTGCTGCGCACCCTGCACAGCCTGCAGCGCATCAGCGGTGGTGAACTGCATGCGTCGAGCCAGCAGCGCGTGGCCATGCTGTTTCAGCGACCCCACATGCTGCGGCTGAGCGTGCGGCTGAACATCCAGCTCGGGCTCTGGCTCAAGGGCGTGGCCTGGCGCGAAACGCGTGCCCTGGCGCTGGCCGCGCTGGACCGCGTGGAGCTGGGCCACCTTGCCGAGCGCAATGCCCGCGCGCTCTCGGGCGGGCAGCAGCAGCGCGTGGCACTGGCCCGCGCCTGGGCCTTGCGGCCCGACGTGTGGCTGCTCGACGAACCCACCGCCAGCCTGGATCCACATGCCAAACGCGAGGTGGAAGCACAGATCGCCGAGTTCACGCTGGGACACCCACAAGCGTCTGGTGAGCGCCCACCCACGCTGGTGTTCAGCAGCCACAACCTCGGTCAGGTCAAGCGCCTGGCCAGCCGCGTGATCTACCTCGAGCAGGGGCGGCTGCTGGCCGACCTGCCGGTGGCCGATTTTTTCAACCGCGACCTGTTGCGCACACTGTGCCCGCAGGCCCATTTGTTTGTCCAAGGAGAAAGTTGATGAATGCATTCCGCCGCCTGACCCTCGCCGCCGCCCTCGGCACCGCCTTGCTGGCCAGCGCCGGTGCCATGGCGCAAAGCATCGTGGTGGCTTCCACCACGTCCACCGAGCAGTCGGGGCTGTTCTCGTACCTGTTGCCCGAATTCAAGAAGGTCAGCGGCATCGACGTGAAGGTCGTTGCCCTCGGCACGGGCCAAGCCATCGACATGGCGCGCCGGGGCGATGCCGACGTGCTCTTCGTGCACGACAAGCTGGCCGAAGAGAAGTTCGTGGCCGACGGCTTTGCAGCCAAGCGCCGGGAGGTCATGTACAACGACTTCGTGCTGATCGGCCCCAAGGCCGACCCTGTGCAGGTCAGGGGCAACGACATCGTGGCCGCGATGAAGAAGGTGGCTGCGGCCAACGCATCCTTCATCTCGCGCGGCGACAAGAGCGGCACGCACGCGGCCGAGCTGCGGTTCTGGAAGATGACGGACACCGATGCCAACAAGGGCACCGGCTACAAGGAATGCGGCTGCGGCATGGGCCCGGCGCTCAACATCGCGTCCAGCGCCGGCGGCTACGTGCTGGCCGACCGCGGCACCTGGCTCAACTTCAAGAACCGCGCCGATCTCGTGGTGCTGGTCGAAGGCGACAAGCGCCTGTTCAACCAGTACGGCGTGATGCTGGTGAGCGCCGCCAAGCACCCGCAGGTGAAGACCGCCGAAGGCCAGAAGTTCGTCGACTGGGTCACCGGACCGGCCGGGCAGGCGGTCATCGCCAACTACAAGATCGGTGGCGAGCAACTGTTTTTCCCCAATGCCTCGAAGTGAAGTGCCATGCGCCGCAGCAGCCTGATGACGGTCGTTGCCCTGGTTGCGCTGGCCGGCTGTGCTTCGCCTGAGGCTACCCCCCTGATGAAGGAACCCTTGCAGGTATACGCCGCGGGCAGCCTGCGCGAGGCGCTGACCGAGATCGCGCGCGACCACGAGGCGCGCACCGGGCAGAAGATCGCGCTGACCTTCGGCGCTTCGGGCCTGCTGCGCGAGCGCATTGAAAAAGGCGAGGGCGCCCAGGTGTTCGCCTCGGCCGACACGCAGCATCCGCAGCGCCTCGCGGCCGCCGGTGGCTGGGTGCCGCACACCGTGTTCGTGCGCAACAGCCTGTGCGCGCTGACGCAGGCCAGCGTGAACACCACGCCGCAGAACCTGCTGGAGACGATGCTCGACCCGGCCGTGAAGCTGGGCACCTCCACACCGAAAGCCGATCCCTCTGGCGACTACGCGTGGGAGCTGTTCCGCAAGGCCGAGACGGTGCGCACTGGCGCGTATGCCGCGCTGGAGGCCAAGGCACTCAAGCTCACCGGGGGTCCCGACTCCCCCAAGCCACCTGCCGGCCAGGGCACCTACGCCTGGGTGATGGACCAGGGCCAGGCCGATGTGTTCCTCACCTACTGCACCAACGCCGTGGCCTCGCAAAAAGAGGTGCCGCGTCTGAAGGTGGTGCAAGTGCCAGCCGCCTTGCAGGTGGGCGCGTCGTACGGTCTCACCGTGCGGCGTGGAGCGCCTGCGTCGGCCGAAGCCTTCGCCAAAGCGCTGCTGGCGCCGCCCGCGCAGGTCACGTTTGCGCGATACGGCTTTGGGCAGCCCTGATGATCCGGGTCCGCGCCGACACGAGCTGCTGCTGAGCGCGACGGGCGCGCAGGCCAACGTGCTGAAGATCCGCCCGCCGCTGGTTTTCCAGCGCGAGCACGCGGACCTGCTGGTGGAGCGGCTCGACGAGGTGTTGACCACCATCGGTTGAGATGAGCCCGCAGAGGTTGCTGTCTGAGGCGCCGGGTCGGCACATGGGCGGTCAGCCGCCGATGCCGCCGAGCACCCACGACGCTCAGGCCACGAAGCGGTAGCCGATGCCGGTCTCGGTGATCAGGTGGCGCGGCATCGAGGGCTGGGCCTCGATCTTCTTGCGCAGGTTGGCCATGTGCACGCGCACGTAATGCGAATCTTCAAGGTGGCCCGGGCCCCACACCGCCTTGAGCAGTTGCGCGTGGGTGATCACGCGGTCGGGCTGCGAGGCCAGGTGCGTGAGCAGCTTGTATTCGATGGGCGTGAGGTGCAGCGCCTCGCCCGCGCGCTCGACCAGGCGCCGCACCAGGTCGATGCGGACGTCGCCGAAGTGGATCTGCGGCGCGCCGCCCGGCGTCTGCTGCTGGTGGCGGCGCAGCTGGGCGCGCACGCGCGCACTGAGCTCACCCGAACCAAAGGGCTTCACCAGGTAGTCGTCCGCGCCCGCGTCGAGTGCGGCGATCTTGCTGCTCTCGGCGCTGCGCGCCGAGAGCACGATCACCGGCATGGTGGACCACTGGCGCAGCTCGCGGATCAGGTCCACGCCGTCGCCATCGGGCAGGCCGAGGTCGAGCACCACCAGGTCGGGCCTTCGCGTGCCGGCCTCGATCAGGCCACGCTGGTAGTTCTCGGCCTCGTGCACGGTGTGGCCCTCGGCCTCCAGCGTGAGGCGCACGAAGCGGCGGATGTGGGCCTCGTCTTCGACGATCAGGATCTGGCTGCCGGCGGTGCTCATGGCGTGGGCGCTTCCTCGGTGGCGGTGGTGGTCCCCAAGTCGGCCGGGGGCGTGCCGCGGGGCAGGGTGATGACGAAGCGCGCGCCCTGCACGGCGCCGTTGTGTTCGCGGTTGTGGCCTTCGATCGTGCCACCGTGTGCCTCGACGATGGCGCGGCAGATCGCCAGGCCCAGGCCCACGCCGGGCGTGGCGCTTTCGCGCTGGCCGCGCTCGAATTTCTCGAACACGCGCGCCTCGCGGCCCTTGGGCAGGCCGGGGCCGTGGTCGTCCACCAGGATGGCCACGGTGTCGCTGCGCGCGCGCGCAGCGATCTCGATGCTGCTGTCCGCCGGTGTGTACTTGGTGGCGTTCTCCAGCAGGTTCACCAGCACGCGTTCGATCAGCACCGTGTCCAGGTGCAGCAGCGGCAGGTCATCGGGCAGGTCCACGCGAATGTCACGCCCGGTCAGCAGGGTGCCGCAGGCGGCCAGCGCGCTGCCCACCACCTCTTCCAGCGGCTGCCAGGCGCGGTTGAGTTGCACCGCGCCGGCCTGCAGGCGCGCCATGTCGAGCAGGTTGTTCACCAGCGCGTTCATGCGCTGGGCCGATTGGCGCATGGCGCCCGCCACCTCGCGCTGCGCCTCGCTGAGCGCCGGTGGCGTGAGCTCGAGCGCATCGGCCAGGCCCACCAGAGAGGCCAGTGGCGTGCGCAGGTCGTGCGAAATGGCCGACAGCAGCGAGTTGCGCAGCCGCTCGGACTCGATCTGCACGGTGCTGGACTGGGCCACCTCGATGTAGTGGATACGCTCGAGCGAGATCGCCAGCAACGAAGCGCAGGTCTGCAGCAGCCTGCGTTGCTCGATGCCCCAGGCGCGCGAGTCGATGGGTTCGACCACCAGCACGCCGCGCACACGCATCGGGGCCTTCAGTGGCAGCACCAGGCAGGCGCTGGCGGGCAGCGTGTCGGTGCCGCGTCCGGCTTCTTCGCCGCGGTCGAAGGCCCATTGCGCCACGGCGGTGTCCACCGGCGCGCTGCCGCCTTCCATGGCTTGCAACCGGTCGTGTTCGTCGGCCACCAGCAGCGCTGAGCGCGCGCCGAACTCACCGGTGAGAAAGCGCGCACCGATCTCGGCCACCTGTGTGTTCAAGAGCGCGGCCGAGAGGTCGCGCGACATGTCGTACAGGCTGCGCACGCGGTGTTCGCGCTGCGTGGCGGCTTCGGCCTGGAGCTTGAGGCCGGCTGTGAGCTGGCCCACGACCAGCGCCACCACCAGCATCACGCCAAAGGTGACGAGGTATTCGACATCGCTCACCGCGAAGGTGAAGCGCGGCGGCACAAAAAAGAAGTCAAACAGCGCCACGCCGAGAAAGGCCGCCAGCACCGCCGGACCGCGTCCGTGGACCAGGCTCACGCCCACCACGGCCAGCAGGAACAGCATGACGATGTTGCTGAGTTCGAGCACGTCCAGCAGCGGCGTGAGCAGCAGGGTCGTGAGACCGCAGACTGCCGTGGCCCAGCCGTAGCCGCGCCAGGGCAGGTCACCGCGTTCAGCGCTGGGCGCGGTGCGGGCCCGCGCGGCCGTGGTCGCGGGCAAGCCGACCTGCACCAGGTCCAGGTCTTCCGCGCGCTCGGCGATGCGGTCGGCCACGCTGCGCTGCCAGGGCCAGCGGCGGGCGCGCCGGCCCAGCACCAACCGCGCCAGGTTGTGCTCGCGCGCGTAGCGCACCAGCGCGGTGGCCGTGTCGGGGGCGGAGAGCGTGGCGGTGGTGGCGCCCAGGCCCTCGGCGAGTTGCAGCGCGCGCTGCGCGACCTCGCCCATGGGCCGACCGGGAATCTCCACATGCACCGCGTGCCAGGGCACGTCCAGCTGGGCCGCCATGCGTGCGGTGCTGCGCACCACCTTCTCGGCGTGCGCGCCCGGCCCCACGCCGGCCAGCAATGCCTCGCGGTTGGGCCACACCGGCTTGTCCGCGCTGCCCGCGCGGTAGGCGCGCATCTCGTCGTCCACCCGGTCGGCGGTGCGGCGCAGCGCGAGCTCGCGCAGAGCGAGCAGGTTGCCTTTGCGGAAGAAGTTGGCGGCCGCGCGTTCGGCGCGGTTGTCGTCGGCGCGCGGCAGGTAGACCTTGCCGGCCTTGAGCCGTTCCAGCAGCTCGTCGGGCGGCAGGTCCACCACCACCACTTCGTCGGCGTCGTCAAAGAAGCGGTCGGGTACGGTCTCCCAGACGCGGATGCCGGTGATGCCGCTGACGATGTCGTTGAGACTCTCCAGGTGCTGCACGTTCATCGTCGACCACACGTCGATGCCCGCGGCCAGCAGCTCTTCGGCGTCCTGCCAGCGCTTTGGGTGGCGCGAGCCGGCCACGTTGCTGTGCGCCAGTTCGTCGAGCAGCACCAGGGCGTTTTCGTGCTGCGCACCGAAGGCCAGCGCGGCGTCGATGTCGAATTCGTGCAACTGGTGGCCCCGGTAGGGCACCGATCGCAGTGGCAGGCGAGGCAGATCGCGCGCCAGCGCCTCGGTCTCGGGCCGGCCATGCGTCTCGACCACGCCGATGGTCACCGGTGTGTCCTGGGAGCGCGCCGCGCGCGCGGCCGAGAGCATGGCGTAGGTCTTGCCCACGCCCGCCGATGCGCCGAAGAAGATCTTCAGGCTGCCGCGGCGCGAGCGGGCTTCGGCTTCCTGCACCTGGGCGAGCAAGGCATCTGGATCGGGGCGGGCGGGTTCGGACATGGGGCGTCGGGCCTGCGCTTCAGGAGGGTTCGCGCCGGTGGGAGGCATTGTCACCTGTGTCGAGCGCCAGGTTCAGCGCCAGCACGTTCACGCGGGGCTCGCCCAGAAAGCCGAACAAACGGTGCTCGGTGTGCTGGTCCACCAGCGCGTTCACCGCTTCGGGCGCCAGGCCACGCACGCGGGCCACGCGCGCCACCTGGTAGCGCGCGGCGGCCAGGCTGATGTGCGGGTCCAGGCCGCTGGCCGAGGCGGTCACCAGGTCCACGGGAACGGGCGCGGTGTTGCCCGGGTCGACGGCGCGCAACGCAGCGAGGCGAGCTGCCACCGCCTCAGCCAGCATGGGGCTGCTGGGGCCGAGGTTGGAGCCGCTGGAGGCGCCGGCGTTGTAGGCCATTGGCCCGGTGGCGGACGGGCGGCTCCAGAAGTGCTCGGGCTGGGCGAACGGCTGGCCGATGAGCGCGGAGCCCACGGGCTGGCCGTCGCGCTCGATCAGGCTGCCGTTGGCCTGGTGCGCAAACACCGCCTGTGCCACACCGGTGACGAGCAGCGGGTAAAGCAAGCCGGTGACCAGGGTCAGCACCGCCAACAGCACGAGGGCCGGGCGCAGCACCGGGCCTTGCGAGGCCGGCTCGCTGGGGATGGTTGGAAGTTTCGTGTTCATGACAGGTCCTTGGAAATTCAGGCGAAGCCGGCGGCGGAGATCAGCAGATCGATCACCTTGATGCCGATGAAGGGAACGACGATGCCGCCCAGGCCGTAGATGGCCAGGTTGCGGCGCAGCAGCGAGGCCGCGCCCACCGCGCGGTAGCGCACGCCCTTGAGCGCCAGCGGGATGAGGGCCACGATGATCAGCGCGTTGAAGATCACCGCCGACAGGATGGCCGAGTTGGGGCTGGCGAGTTGCATCACGTTGAGCGCCGAGAGCTGCGGGTAGGTGCTGACGAACGCGGCGGGCACGATGGCGAAGTACTTGGCGATGTCGTTGGCGATGCTGAAGGTGGTGAGCGCGCCGCGCGTCATCAGCATCTGCTTGCCGGTCTCCACGATCTCGATCAGCTTGGTCGGGTTGCTGTCGAGGTCGACCATGTTGCCCGCCTCCTTGGCGGCTTGCGTGCCGGTGTTCATGGCCACCGCCACGTCGGCCTGCGCCAGCGCGGGTGCGTCGTTGGTGCCGTCGCCGGTCATGGCCACCAGCCGGCCCTGCGCCTGGTGCTCGCGGATCAGCTTGAGTTTGGCTTCGGGCGTGGCCTCGGCCAGGAAATCGTCCACGCCGGCCTCGGCGGCGATGGCTGCAGCCGTCAGGCGGTTGTCGCCGGTGACCATCACGGTCTTGATGCCCATGCGGCGCAGCTCGGCAAAACGCTCTTTGATGCCGCCCTTGACCACGTCCTTGAGCTCGACCACGCCAAGCGCACGCTCCCGGTCGCTCACCACCAGGGGTGTGCTGCCACGGCGCGAGACCTCGTCCACGGAGGCCTGAAGCGCTGCCGGGAACGCGCCGCCCAGCGACTCCACATGCTTGCGGATCGCGTCGGCCGCGCCCTTGCGCAGCGTGCGACCCTGCGGCAAGTCCACACCGCTCATGCGTGTCTGCGCGGTGAAGTGAACGAAACTCGCCCCCAGGGCCTCGACCTCGCGTTCGCGCAGCTGAAACTTCTGCTTGGCCAGCACCACGATGCTGCGGCCCTCGGGCGTTTCGTCCGCCAGCGAGGCGAGTTGCGCGGCGTCGGCCAGATCGGCTTCCCTCACGCCGGGTGCGGGCAGGAAGGCACTGGCCTGGCGGTTGCCCAGGGTGATGGTGCCGGTCTTGTCGAGCAGCAGCACGTCCACGTCACCCGCGGCTTCCACCGCGCGGCCCGAGGTGGCGATCACATTGGCCTGCATCAGCCGGCTCATGCCCGCCACGCCGATGGCGCTGAGCAAGCCGGCGATGGTGGTGGGGATCAGGCACACCAGCAGCGCCACCAGCACCACCAGGCTCACGGGCTCACCTGCGCCGCTGGCCTGCACGCTGAACAGCGAGAACGGCAGCAAGGTGACGACGACGCCGAGGAACACGATGGTCAGTGCCACCAGCAGGATGGTCAGCGCGATCTCGTTCGGCGTCTTCTGGCGCTTGGCGTTTTCCACCATCGCGATCATGCGGTCCACGAAGGTCTCGCCCGGGTTCACCGTCACGCGCACCACGACCCAGTCGGACAACACACGGGTGCCGCCGGTCACGGACGAAAAGTCGCCACCGGATTCGCGGATGACCGGGGCGGATTCGCCGGTGATGGCGCTCTCGTCCACCGAGGCCACGCCGTCGATCACCTCGCCGTCGGCGGGCACCGTGTCGCCGGCCTCGACCAGCACGATGTCACCCTTGCGCAGGTTGTCGGCCTCCAGTGGCAGCCATTTCATGTCCGTGCGCGGTGTGTTGCGGTCGTAGCTTCCTTCGAGCCTCTTGGACCAGGTCTGGCGCTTCAAGCCGCGCAGCGACGCCGCCTGCGCCTTGCTGCGGCCCTCGGCCAGGGCCTCGGCGAAGTTGGCGAACAGCACGGTGAACCACAGCCACAGCGCCACCGCAATCGTGAATGCGTTGGGCTGTTGCATGGCCAGCACAGTGGTGAATGCGCTGCCGAGGTAGACGACGAACATCACCGGGTTGCGCCACTGCGTGCGCGGGTCGAGCTTGCGCAGGGTGTCGAACAAGGCGGGACGCACCAGCGCCGGGTCGAACAGGGTCAGGGTTGTGCGGGTCATGTTGGTTCTTTCAGCGGGCCCACAGCATCAGGTGCTCGGCCACCGGGCCCAGCGCCAGTGCAGGCACATAGTTCAACAGGCCGACCAGCAACACGGTGCCGATCAGCAGGGCCACGAACAGCGGGCCGTGGGTGGGCAGGGTGCCGTCGGTGGCGCTGGCGCGTTGCTTGGCCGCAAGCGAGCCGGCCATGGCCAGCACCGGGACGATCACGCCAAAGCGGCCGAACACCATCGCCAGGCCGAGCAGCACGTTGTAGAACGGCGTGTTGGCCGACAGGCCGGCAAAGGCGCTGCCGTTGTTGTTGGCGGCCGAAGACAGCGCGTACAGCACCTCGGTCAAGCCGTGCGCGCCCGGGTCCTGGATGCCGGCGCGACCGGCCTCGGTCATCACGGCCACGGCCGCGCCGATGAGCACCAACAAGGGCGTGACCAGGATGGCAATGGACACCATGCGCATCTCGTGCGCCTCGATCTTCTTGCCCAGGTAGGCCGGGGTGCGTCCGATCATCAGGCCGGCGATGAACACCGCCATGATGGCGAACACCAGCATGCCGTAGAGGCCCGCACCGACGCCGCCGAAGACCACCTCGCCGAGCTGCATCAGCACCAGTGGCACCATGCCGCCCAGTGGCGTGAAGCTGTCGTGCATGGCGATCACGGCGCCGCAGCTCGCGGCGGTGGTGATCACCGCGAACAGGCTGGAGGCGTTGATGCCGAAGCGCACTTCCTTGCCTTCCATGTTGCCGCCGGATTGCAGGGCGCTGGTGGCCTGGTCCGCGCCGAGCGCGGCCAGCACCGGGTTGCCCTGGTGCTCGAAGGTGGTGGCGGCGACCACGAAGGCCACGAACAGCACCGTCATTGCGGCCAGCACCGCCCAGCCTTGCCGGCGGTCACCCACCATGCGACCGAACACGAAGCACAGCGCGGCGGGGATCAGGAAGATGGCCAGCATCTGCACGAAGTTCGTCACCGCCGTGGGGTTCTCGAAGGGGTGCGCCGAGTTGGCATTGAAGAAGCCACCGCCGTTGGTGCCCACCATCTTGATGGCCAGCTGCGAGGCCACGGGGCCCATGGCCAGGGTCTGCGTGGCAGCACCATCGGCTGCCACCTCCAGCGTGTGCACCGGGGTGTAGGGCGAGAAGTTCTGGATCACGCCCTGGCCCGCGAAGAACACCGCCAGCACCAGCGACAGCGGCAGCAGCACCCACAGCGTGGCGCGGGTCAGGTCGACCCACACATTGCCGATGGATTTCACCGAGTGGCGCGAGAAGCCGCGCACCAGCGCGATCACCACCACGATGCCGGTGGCGGCCGAGAGAAAGTTCTGCACCGTCAGGCCCAGCATCTGGGTCAGGTAGCTCAATGTGGACTCGCCGCCATAGCCCTGCCAGTTGGTGTTGCTCATGAAGCTGATGGCGGTGTTGAAGGCCGAGTCGGGCGTGACGGCGCCAAAGCCCTGCGGGTTCAACGGCAGCACATGCTGCAGGCGCTGCAGCGCATACACCGCGAGCACGCCCAGGCCGTTGAACACCAGCAGGCCGAGCGCGTAGCGCAGCCAGCCCGATTCGCGCTCGGGTTGCACGCCTGCCAGGCGCCACAGCGGTGCCTCGATGCGCCGGCCCAGCGCGAAGCGGCCCGCCATCACCGCATCGATGGCGCGCGCCAGTGGCCAGGCCAGTGCCAGCAGCAGGGCGAGGAACGCCGCGAGTTGGAGCCATGCAGGGGTGCTCATGAACGCCCCTCACCGGTGGGTTGCAGGCGGTGGCAGACGAGTGCCAGCCCCCAGACGGCCAGGCCGCATGCCGCAGCCAGGCCGATGTAGATGAAGTCCATGTGGTTCTCCGTTCAAGACAGTCCACCGATGCTAGGAACGGCGGCGTCAAGACGGGCGCAAGAGTTGGGGGGTGGGTGTCAAGAACGCATCAAGATGACGCGGCGTGCGGTCATCTTTATGGCCTATGCTTGTGCGCAGCGCGCCGCCACCCGGACTCCGGCGCGCCCATCCATCCACAAGGAGAAAATCATGGGTCTCTTCAGCAACATCCTCGAAAAACTCGGCATGGGCTCCCCCAAAGTGGTGCCTCAGCCGCCAGCCGCCGCACCCGCGCCATCGGCGGCACCCGCGCCCGCGGCAGCGCCGTCACCCGCGCCTGTGGCCTCCATCACCATGGTCGACGTGGTCGCCCTGATGGAGAAGAAGGCCGCGGCCAACCCGCAAAAGCTCAACTGGCGCACGTCCATCGTCGACCTGCTCAAGCTGCTCGACATGGACAGCAGCCTGGCCGCGCGCAAGGAGCTGGCCAAAGAGCTCTACTGCCCCGACGAACTCATGGATGACTCGGCCAAGATGAATGTGTGGCTGCACAAGAACGTGCTGGCGCACATCGCGGCCAATGGCGGCAACATCCCCCAGGAACTGCTCGATTGATACTTTCGATGCTGGGATGAACCCGAGGCGGGGCCCCAAACCCGCCTCGGCGCATTGACAGTGTTTGCCGGCTGACCTTCAATGAATTTTTTCATTCATGGAGATCTGCATGCGCACCATCTGGTTGGGTTCCTGGGTTCTGGCGGCCCTGTTGCCGCTGACTTCGTTTGCCGAAGGTGCGAGCTGCACGGCGTCCGCCACCGAGAAAAAGCTGGCCGGCGCGGCCAAGACCTCGTTCATGAAGAAGTGCGAGAAAGACGCCACCGCCACCTGTGATGCCGCGGCGGTCGAGAAAAAGATCTATGGTGCGGCCAAGAACAGCTTCACCAAGAAGTGCGTGAAAGACGCCGTGGGCTCGGCGGGCTGAGGCGCTGGCCTCAACGCACCATCGCCACACCCTTGATCTGCGCAAACACCGCCTGACCTGGCGCGATGCCCAGGCGGCGCGCGGAGAGCTGGCTGATGCGCGAGAGCAGGCGCACAGGCCTCGGGCCGTGGCCCAGCTGCAGCTGCAGCCCCACCAACACCTGGCCGGGCGTGTCGTCCACCACATCGACCACCGTGGCGTTGAGCACGTTGAGCACGCTGCTGTGCTCGGGTGCCTGCAGCGACAGGCTCACGTCGCGCGCCTGAATGCGCACGCGCACCGGCGTGCCCTTCGGCAGGGCAGCGTTGCTGGCTTGCGGCAGCAGCAGGCGCCCGCCGTCGAACGCCAGTTCGCTCAGGCAATCGGCAGGCGAATGGTCCACAGCGCGCGCTTCGATCAAGGCGGCGGCCGCGTCGCCGCGCGCCAGCGGCATGTCCAGCCGCGTCATGAGCTCGGTCACCGGCCCGCTGCACAGCGCGCGGCCCTCGCTGAGCAGCACCACGTGATCGGCCAGGCGCGCCAGCTCGTCGCTGGAGTGGGTCACGTACACCACGGGGGTGTCCAGCCGCTCGTGCAGTTGCTCCAGCCACGGCAGGATCTCGTTCTTGCGCGCCGCGTCGATGGCCGCCAGCGGCTCGTCCATCAGCAGCACGCGCGGGCTCGTGGCCAGGGCGCGGGCAATCGCCACGCGCTGGCGCTCACCGCCGGAGAGTTCGTGGGGCCTGCGTTGCAGCAGGTGGGCAATGCCCAGCAGTTCCAGGCCGTGGTCCCACGCGTGGCGGCGCTGGGCAGGCGGCGTGCGCTTGAAGCCGAACATCAGGTTGTCGCGCACGCTCAGGTGCTCGAACAGGCTGGCCTCCTGGAACACATAGCCCAGCGCGCGCTGGTGCACCGGCAGCATCACCTGTTGCGCGCTGTCCTGCCACAGCTCCCCATCCACGCGCACCACGCCCTGGGCCATGGGCTCCAGCCCCGCGAGCACGCGCAGGCATGAAGTCTTGCCCGAGCCCGAGGGGCCGAAGAGCACCGAGACGCCACGAGCGGGCAGACGCAGATCCACGTCGAGCAGGAAGCCGGAGCGCTGCAGGCGTGCGGTGAGTTGTAGATCACCGCTCATCCGAGGCCCTTGCGCTGACGGTGGTTGTAGAGCTGCAGCGCCAGCAGCACCAGGAACGAGAAGCCCAGCATCACTGCGGCCAGGCGGTGCGCATCGCTGTACTCCAGCGCCTCCACGTGGTCGTAGATCTGCACCGACACCACGCGCGTCACACCGGGGATGTTGCCGCCCACCATGAGCACCACGCCAAACTCGCCCACCGTGTGCGCGAAGCTCATGATGACCCCGGTGACCAGGCCCGGCCGGCACAGCGGCAGCACCACCGAAAAGAACGTGTCCAGCTTGGAGGCGCGCAGGCTGGCCGCGGCTTCCAGCGGGCGTTCACCGAGCGCCTGCATGGCGTTCAAGACCGGCTGCACCATGAAGGGCAGCGAATAGAACACCGAGGCGATCACCAAGCCCGCGAAGCTGAAGGTGAGAACGCCCAGGCCGAGCGCCTGTGTGAGCCCACCCACCGGGCCGTTGGGGCCCATGAGCACCAGCAGATAAAAACCCAGCACCGACGGCGGCAACACCAGCGGCACCGACACCAGCGCACCCACTGGCCGACTCCACGCCGAGCGGCTGCGCGCCAGCCACCAGGCCAGCGGCACGCCCAGCACCAGCAGGATGCCGGTGGTGAGCGCGGCCACTTGCAGCGTCAGGCCGATGGCCTGGAGATCGGAAGGTGTCAGGAACACGGCGGGTCAGATGTCATATCCGTAGGAGCGGATGAGGTCTTTGATGCTGGGACTTTGCAGCAGCTTCATGAGCGCCAGCGCTGCTTCGTTGTTGGCGCCGGTTTTCAGCAGCACCGCGTCTTGCCGGATGGGTGCGTACAGATGTTGCGGCACCACCCACATCGAACCACTTTTGAGCCGCCCGCCTTCCAGCACCTGCGACATCGCCACGAAGGCGACTTGCGCGTTGCCGGTGTAGGCGAAGTTGTAGGCCTGGCCGATGCTCTCGCCCTGCACCAGCTTCGGGGTGAGCGTGGCCGAAAGGCCCAGCTTGTTGATCACCTCCACCGCCGCCGCGCCGTAGGGCGCCGTCTTGGGGTTGGCGATGGCCAGCTTGCGAAACTCATCGCTTCTGAGCACCACGCCCTGCGCGTCCACCTTGGCCGCGTCCGCCGACCACAGCACCAGCTTGCCGGTGGAGTAGGTGAAGCGGGTGCCCGGCTGCGCCAGGCCATCGGCCTCCAGCTGCGCGGGCGCTTGGGTGTCGGCCGAGAGCAGCACGTCGAACGGTGCGCCGTTCCTGATCTGTGCATACAGCCGCCCAGTGGCGCCCACCGTGATCTTGAGCTTGTGGCCGGTGGACTTCTCCAGCACCGCGCCAATGGCCTTGATGGGCTCGGCGAAGTTGGCCGCCACCGCCACCTGGGTCTCGGCGGCATGTAGCGCGCCGGCCATGAAAAACAGGCATGCAAACAGCAGTGAACGTGCGAACATCGGAGCGATCCTTTCGAACAATATCGCTATTCCGATCAGGAATAACGGTGAGTATAGACGGCACCTCAAAACCCATGGCCTCCAGAAAAGACACCTCTCGCTCGCCTACCGATCTGCCCCATGCCCTGACCGATGCCAGCGCCGACAAACGCCTGGACGTGTTGCGCCACGTGGCCGCCGGCTGCTCCATCTCGCAGGCGGCGCGCCAGGTCGGCATCAGCTACAAGGCCGCGTGGCAGGCCATCGACACATTGAGCAACCTCAGCGGTGTTCCGCTGGTGGAGCGCACCGTGGGTGGCGTGGGCGGCGGTGGCGCACGCATCACGGCCGATGGACTGCAACTGCTCGCACTCGCCGCCGAGCTGGCCCGCGCACGCCAGCAGGTGCTGGCCCGCTTTGCGGGTGGTGCCCTCATTGAGGGTGGCCTGGGCCTGCGCACCAGCATGCGCAACCAGCTGCGTTGTCGCGTGCTGCGCTGCGCACCACTCGCCCCGGGCGACCCGACGGTGGAGGTGACGCTGGCCACGGCGGGCGGCGCGCAACTGGTGTCCAGCATCACGCAGGAGAGCGCGGATCTGCTGGGCCTGGCGCCGGGGCTGGCCGTGCTGGCCTTGTGCAAGGCGACGGCGGTGGAGGTGTCGCTCGCTGCTTCAAACGTTGCCGCTGGCGCACTCACCGGCCGCATCGAGCGCTGTTCGCCCGGTGCCCGGCAAGACGAGGTGGTGCTGGCGCTGGAGGGTGGGGGTCACTGGGTGGGGTTTGCGCGGCATCCGTTCAACGGGCGGGTGGGAGATGTGGCTGTGGCGGCTTTGATGCCGGCGGCCCTGGTGATTGGGCTTGCGGGTTGAGAGGACCGAACTGGAGTGAAGTAGGAGTGCCACTTGGACTCGCGACCAATACAACGTGGAGAGGATGGTGTCGGCTATCGTGTGCCTTCAAGGCATCTTTCGATGGCTGCTGTCAGCTCATCCAGGGACTTCTGCTTCTCCAAGACAACACCCACGTTTTGACGTTGACACAGTTCGCGCAACTCTTCACTCACATATCCGGAAATCAGAATGGCCGGCAAGTCTGGGCGAATCACCCGTGCCGCCTGGATCAGTTCCAGCCCTGACAAGCCGGGCATGTTGTAGTCGGTGACCAGTACGTCGTAAGCGTCGGGTCGCTCCTTGAGCAGGATGGATGCGACATTGGGCTCGTGCACCACGCTGACATCGAAGCGTGCACGCTTGAGCAACCGTTCGACCATGAGGGCCATCACGACATCATCGTCGACATAAAGAACGCGCTCACCGTTGCCCATGACGTTGGGCATGCCTTCATGGACTGCTGACGCAACGGACGCTTGAGGGCAATCACATGCGGGAAGGAAGACATCGAATGTCGTGCCGCGGCCCAAACTTGACTCGAGGGTGATGGCTCCATCGTGAGAGCTGACGATGCCGTGCACCACGGACAATCCAAGACCTGTCCCCTTGCCTGGGCTCTTGGTGGTGAAGAAAGGTTCGAAGATGCGACGTCTAGTCGCATCGTCCATGCCGCAACCGTTGTCCTCGACTCTGATTTGCACGTACCTGCCAGGCAGCAAAGCGCCAATCGGTGCCGCAGTGGCACTGACCGAAACCAACGAGCTGCTCACAGCAATCCGCCCACCCTTGTCGCCTATCGCATGCCAGGCATTGGTGCAAAGGTTGAGCAACACCTGCTCGATCTGGGTGCGATCAATCAGCGCACACGCGTTTTGATCATCCAGCCTCTCATCCAGCGTCACGTTGCGGGGAATGGTGGAGCGCAGCAGCGTGATTGCCTCTTCGATGATCGGCCGCACAGGCTGAACGCTGCGAAACAATGCCTCACGCCGCCCGAAGCTCAGTATCTGGTTGACAAGGGCACGCGCCCTTGAGCCCGACTTGCGAATCTGGGCCAGACCAACCAGCGCTTCACCCTTCTCGCCGCGCTGGACATCCTCTATTGCCATGTTCGCGTTGCCCAAGATGGCAGCGAGCACGTTGTTGAAATCGTGGGCAATACCACTCGCGAGCGTGCCGATAGACTCCATCTTCTGTGCTTGGTTGAGTTGCGCTTCCAGCGTCTTGCGCCTCTCATCAGCCTCGATCCGCTCGGTGATGTCCGTCGCAACGCCGTCCCAGACAATCGCGCCATCATCACGCCTGCGCGGCGCGGCCACAAAGTGCATGTGCCGCTGCGTGCCATCGCCACGCAGCATGCGCACCACGACGTCAAAGTTGCACAGGGATTCCAGCGAACTTTTCTCAGCCGCCTGAATTAAACGCTGATCCTCCTTGATGACCATTTGCGCCCACCGCTTGGGCTGCTCATGCAACTCGGCGGCGCTCACACCACAAATGCGCTCGATCGAGTCCGATACCTCGGTGTAGCGCAGGTCACCATCGGGGGATCTGGTCACCTGGTAAATCACTGAATTGATCAGGTTCGCTCCCAAGGTGCGCATGCGCTCCTGGTTCTTGCGGATCACAGCCTCGGAGGCCTGCAAGGCGTCAAAGGGCGCCCGGATGCTGGTGATGAAAATAGCGCGGTACAGCAAGGCATAGGCCGCCACCTTGTAGAGGTGGCCTGCAATGTTTTGAATGTCTGATGGCGCGGTGTACTGCGTGAAGGCCATCCCGCCCAGTCCCATGAGGAAGCTGGAGAGCCCCAACAATCGCTTCTCTTTCGAGGCTTCGCGGCGAGCTTGACGCCACAACATCAGCGCGAGTGCAAAGTTGCTGGCGGACAACACGTATTCGTAGCCGGCCTTGAACGGCGTGACGCCCTTGCCTTGCACAAAGGTGGCCGGGAAATACTCCAGCCCAAAGGAACCGAACAGAACCAGCCCGGACGCGATCATCAACGCCACCGCAAGAGACGCGAGGTGAGACCAATTCAGAACGACCGAGAATGCAATTGCGGCAAGTGTGAGCATCTCCGCGCTGCGGCCCATCAGCCAGAAGAAGATGGCTTGCGGCGTGGAACTTTCCGTGACGAACGCAGGCATTCCCTTGTAGGTCAGCACGTGCATCACGTCACAGGCCATCACCACCAGAAAGCCGACGATGAACACCTGTGCATTGGACTGTTTGGCTCGATCCAAGGTGTGCCACGCTGAGGCGACAACCAGACCCGAAATCAGAATGGCGAACAGCTCCAGAATGGTATGAACTGCCAGCATGCGCGAAGTCAGCCACACGGGTGACATTCCAGGGTGCGTCATCATCAACAACAGCAAGCCCAGCACCGCAACACCGCAGATGATCCAAGTGCTCAGTGGTTCTTTGTTTCCTCGGACTTCAACAGTCGTCATTCGGATGCGCCTTCAGATGAGACTCTATTTTCATGGATCCTGCTCTGAATGGGACGTGCAACCCCCTTCTGATTTACCCGTGGTCATTTGCTGACAGGTCCGTCTTGCGCGTTCGCTTGCGCATGCCCTCGGGCAGCAACTGACACTTGTATCAGATAGCTCCGATGCGTCCTACAATAGCGGTAATGGCTTCCTACCCCACCATCACTGCCCTCACGGCAGCTCGTTTGCCCCTCGCGGCAGGCGGCGCTGTGGCTGGTCGCAAGCTGATGGGCTCGGCGGGACTGCGCCAGCCGGCCGCACATTCTTAAGCCCGGCGATACCCCTTCCCTCCTTTTTGCGCAATCCAACCATCGCCGGGCCCCAAGCCAGCGCGATCGCGGGCGCTGCCTTTTTCGGGCAGGCTTGCACCAGTTGGAGTGCCACATGCACAAGAACCTTGCGGGTGAGCGGCTGCTCACCGAGATTGACTCCGCACGCCTGAACAAGCTGCGCGGTGAACATTTTCCGCCCGAGCTGGTCGATACGCTCGAATCCCTGGACCTCGTGCCCTCGCGAGAGATCCCATCCGACATCGTCACGATGTACTCGCAAGTGATCGTCGAAGACCTCGACTCACACCAGCGACAGAAGCTCACTCTGTGCTATCCAGCTGATGCCGAGCCACACCTGGGCTTCATCTCCGTGCTCTCCCCGGTGGGGGCCAGTCTGCTCGGGCAGCGAGTGGGTGCCATCGCCCGCTGGCGCACGCCCAACGGGGACGCGTGCGCGGCGGAAATTGTCTCGCTGCTGTTTCAGCCCGAAGCCAGCGGCGACTACACGACCTAGCCGCCTCATGCCGTCGATCACGCCCCCAGCCGCTGCGCTGCGGGGTTGGCCCTCGTTCGTCCAGGAATTCCCATGCACTTTGAATCCATCCTTGCCGTCTCCGACTTCTCGGCGCTCTCTGAACACGCGCTGGAGCGCGCAGCCCTGCTCGCTCGCCAACACCAGATCACGCTGCGGCTGATCCTTCTTGACGAGGGTCCGAACATCTACCTTGCCGATCCGATCGCGCGCCTTGGACAGCGGGCACGCCAGCTGGCCAGGCGCTACGAGATCTCGGTGCATGCGATCGAACGCTCGGCGTCGCTCGACGCGGTACTGGCGGAGGCCGGTGCCACGACCCTGCTGGTGATGGGGCCGCTCTCGCAGCGGAGCTGGAAACGGTTTCACCGCGGCACCACGCTCGACCAGGCGGTGCACGGCAGCTTGTGTCCACTGCTGGTGGTCAAGCAGGCGCCAACCCGTCCCTATGGACATGTGCTCGTGGCCGTCGACCTGTCGCCACGATCCAGACCCTTGATCGACTTCGCCGACCGGTTCTCGACGCCCACGGTGCTGAAGGCGTTTCACGCCATCGACACGATTGAAGACAGCAAGCTGCGCTCGGTCAACGCATCGCCGCAAGCGATTCAGGCCAACCGCTTCGGCTCGCGCCAGCACGCCAGGGACCGGCTGGCGCAGCTCATCGGCGCGCTGGACGCGACGCCGGAACCGTCACGCAACCCGGTACTGGCCTTTGACGTCGGCAATGGCGACCCGGCTTACTCAACCGCGTTGCACCAGCTGTCCACACAGGCCGACCTGGTCGTGGTGGGCAAACGACCCAGTTCGCCACTGGCTCAGTTCTTCACCGGCAGCGTTGCCCAGCGACTGGCCAAGTGGGCCGCGGGCGATGTGTTGATCGCTCCATTTGATCAACTGAACGTGGCCACGACGGCAGACCGCTTCTGAGAACGACATGGACCTCACCAAAGACTTCATCAAGATCAAACAGCCATGTGCCGATGGATTCCGATGGTTCTTGCGGCACCACCATGAGGGGAGCAACTACCAGGACCTGCTGGACGCCCTGGTCCAGGCAGATCGCGTCAACGACGCCTGCTGGCTGCTCGACCAGTTCGGCCCCACCAACGAGACCTTGATCCTGGACCATCTCTCGGCCAGCGCCATCGTGTTCGCCGGCTCACTGCGGGTGCGCGGCAACGTCGACGTGGATTCGGTGGTGCGAGTGGGTCGGCGCATCGACGTGGGTGGCAGCATCGTTGTCGGTGAATCGCTGGTGTCGGGCGACGACATCCGCTGCGAAGGAAATGTTCGAAGCAACGGCAGACTGGAATCGGGCGGGCGTCTCAAAGCTGGCTGGGGCATCGAAGCCAACGGCGACATCACTGCAAAGGCAGACCTGCGAGCGGCATGGGACGTTCGCTGCGCAGGCCAACTCAAACTCAACGGACAGGCATCCGTGGGTCGCGACGTGAACGTGGAAGGTTCCATCACCTGTGCAAAGAGTCTCTTGGCTGGAGGCGCCCTGGTTTCAGGCGGCACCGTCCAAGCTGTCGAAGGCATCTCGGTCCTCTCGGACATCGATTGCGGCATGCACCTGGAGGCGGGTTGGGGCATCAAGGCGGGTGGAGCCATCCAGGCCAGGGGCGCGATACGCGCTGGCGAAAGTCTGAGTGCGTTCGAAACCATCATGGCAGGCGCCGGCTTTGGCGTGTTTGCAGGCCTGAATGTGCAGATGGGGTCCTGGGAATCGAGCGCCCGCGTGTGCGCAAGCCAAAAGCCCGCCAGCTTGATGAGCGGCTGGTGGGCAGGAGCACGGGATGTTTGAACCATGGATGTGTGCCCTCTTGGCATTTCCCTTCATCACCCCTGGACCAGCCCTTCTCCGCGAGCGGCCTGCAAGGCACCGCGATGCGCAGCCCTGTGCCCAGCGGCACACCATGGAACTGCGCGTGGACGTGCAATGGAGCGCAGCGTCCGTTGACGATGAATTGAAGTCGCTGCATGCACGCCTTGAGCGCTCGGGCCTGCTCAAAAGCGGCACGGGCATCTTCACAACCCAACTCCCTGGCCTGATCCTTCGCCACCGTGAAGCCGATGGGGAGCACTACATCTACGTGGAGGACGTGGCTCGCGGCCGTCTGGCCGGCTACACGGTCTTCAACCGATTGATCGAAGTCAATCGCCGGCTGGATCGATTTGTCCGGGCTCCGCATTCCAAGTACGCGGTCGAGTACCAGCGAAGGGGCATCGCTACCGCGGTGTATGAGTGGGCGCTTGATCAGGGGTTTTGCCTGGTCAGCGGCGCCCGCCAATCCCAAAGTGCTCATGCGCTGTGGATATCCCTCGCAACACGTCATCGACTGGAATACGTCGAGGTTCGAAACAAGAGTCTTCACTTGTTGGCGTCACCTGTGGATCCGAAGACGCGCGACCGACTCCAGACCCGCATGGTGTTGTTGGGTAAGGGTTGGGTGGTCGAGGCCGACTCGCTCAAGCCGCCAACCGAGTGTGCCAGTTCCATATCGGGGCGCCCGCTCGAGATGCAATGAAGCGCTCACTGGAGGAGCCAACTCCCTCGCGAAAGGCCCAAGGCTGGAATGAGGTGCATCGCTGCCATCCGTAGCCCGCCCAACGCAAACCTGGGCGGGGGTGGTTTGCTGTGGCCAGCAGCGCAGCACGCCGTGTTTGTGAAGATCGGGCTGGCTGAGGCGGAGTTTCCACGCGGTGGCGCGCACGCGGGCCCTGTCCTTGCAAGCCCCCCGTTTCACCGTTCTGTCATCGCTTCGCCAAGGCAGTTTCATCTTGGGCTTGCAGCATGTTCTCCAACCAACGGAGAACAGCCATGAAGATCGCAGTGGTGGGTGCAGGGTATGTGGGTCTGGTCACCGCGACCTGCCTGGCGGAACTGGGCAATGACGTCATCTGCGTGGACCGCGACCACGGGCGCGTCGCGGTGCTGCAAGCCGGCGGTGTGCCGATCTTCGAGCCTGGTCTTGAAGACCTGTTGCAGCGCAACCGCCATGCCGACCGGCTGCGCTTCACCACCTCGATAGCGGCTGCGGTGCGGCATGCCGAGGTGATCTTCATCGCGGTGGGAACGCCTCCGCAGGAAGACGGATCGGCGGACCTGCAGCATGTGCTGGCCGTGGCCGCGCAGATCGGCCAGCACATGGCCGACTTCAAGGTGGTGGTCAACAAGTCGACCGTGCCGGTGGGCACCGGAGGGCGTGTGGAGCAGGTCCTGCGCAGCGCCCTGGCGGACAGGGGGCTTGCAGCGCTGGATTTCGCGGTCGTGTCCAACCCGGAGTTCCTCAAGGAGGGCGCCGCGCTGGACGACTTCATGCGCCCGGACCGCATCGTCATCGGCCTGCCCACCGGGGACGCCGGCGAAGCGGCCCGTCGCCTGATGACCCGGCTCTATGCGCCGTTCAACCGCCACCACGAGCGCAGCCTGTGGATGGATGTGGCCAGCGCCGAACTGACCAAGTACGCCGCCAACGCCATGCTGGCGACGCGCATCTCGTTCATGAACGACATGGCGCACCTGGCCGACGCCGTGGGTGCCGACATCGACTCGGTGCGCCGGGGCATCGGCTCCGACAGCAGGATCGGCCACGGCTTCCTTTACGCCGGCACGGGCTATGGGGGCAGTTGCTTTCCCAAGGACACCCGCGCGCTGATCCACGAAGCGGCCGCGCATGGCTTGCGCATGCGCGTGGTCGAGGCCACCGAGTCGGTGAACCACGAGCAGAAGCAGGTTCTGGTGGATCGGGTCTGCGCGCATTTCGGCTCTGATCTGCGCGGGCTGCGCCTGGGTGTGTGGGGGCTGGCCTTCAAGCCCAACACCGACGACATGCGCGACGCTCCCAGCCGCATCGTGATCCCCGAGCTGCTGAGCCGGGGTGCCGAGGTGCTGGTGCACGACCCGGTGGCTTTGAACGAGGCGCAGCGCGCGCTCAGTGCCGATCTGGGGCGACCGGTGAGCGAGATGGACGGCCTCACATTCGTCGAATCCCCACTCGATGCGGTGGCCGGCGTGGATGCCCTGCTGGTGCTGACGGAGTGGAAGTGTTTCCACAACCCCGACTTCGACGCCATGGCGCGGTGCATGCGTGGGCGCGTCATCTTCGACGGCCGCAACCTCTACGACCCGGCCCTGATGGATTCGCTCGGCTTCGTCTACCAAGGCATCGGTCGGCGCGGCCATCACCAGGCTGCCCACCCGGCGCGGGAACTGCCGCAACCCGCTTGATCAGGCCTGCGCGCCGGTGAGGCGCGCGGCCACCAGGTGGTGCCAGACGCCCTCGACCTGGCGCACGATCTGCTCCCAGTCCTGCGTGAGCGTGGTGGCGCGGCCGCGCTCGCGCAACTGCTGGACGAGCCCGGGGTTGCTCATCAGTTCAACCGCGTTCCGAAGGAAGGCCGCCTCATCGCCGCGGGGCGCGAGCAAGCCGTTGTCGCCATGCCGGATCAGCTCGGCCGCTGCGGCGTAGTCGAAGGCCAGCACCGCCAATCCGCTGGCCAGCGCCTCGGGTGTGACATTGCCGTAGGTCTCGGTCACGCTGGGGAAGACGAACAGGTCGGCGCTGGCGTAGTGGCGAGCCAGCCCCTCGCCACTCTGCGCGCCCACCATCAATGCATCGGGGCAGGCCTGTGCCAGGGCGTTGCGCGAGGGCCCGTCGCCCACCACCACCAGCTTGAGATCGGGCCGCACGGCGCGCATCGCGTTCCAACTGCGCGCCAGCAGATCGAGGTTCTTTTCGCGGGCGAGCCGGCCCACCGAGAGCAGCACCGGCTGATCGGGCGCCACACCCCACTGGGCGCGCAGGGCTTCGCTGCGGTGCACCGGTGAGAACCTGGCGGCATCCACACCCCGGGCCACCACCATCAGCCGCTCGAAGCCTTGGGCGGACAGGTCTTGCAGCAGGTCGCTCGACGGCACCATCGTGCAATCCGCGAGGTTGTGGAATTTGCGAAGGTAGGCCGCGATCGGCTTGCGCAGCCAGCCGATGCCGTAGTGCTGGCTGTAGGCGTGGAAGTTGGTGCGGAAGTCGGTGCTCAGCGGCAGCCGCAGCTTGCGGGCGGCCTGCACGGCCGACCAGCCCAGAGGGCCTTCCGTGGCCACGTGCACCAGGTCGGGCCGTTGCCGGGTCCATTGCGCGAGCAGTGCGCGCTTGATCGGCATGCCCAGGCGAAGCTGCGGGTACCGGGGAATCTCCAGCCCCCGAACCAGCAGTTCGTCCGAGGTGGTGTCGCGATCCTTGTCGGTCAGGGGCTGGCGTGGCCGGATCAGCTGGATCTGGTGGTTGCTGGCCTGCAGCCGCTGCACCAGCTGCTGCAATGTGACGGCCACACCATTGACCTCGGGCGGGTACGTCTCGGTGACCACGGCAACCCGCAGACTGGGTCGCGGCACGGGCAGGTGTTCGACCAGCAGGGCGTCGCAGACGTCGGATGTGTTCATGGGGGCGATGTTCATCGCTTGCGATAACAGTTGTGTGACACGCGGTCCGCTGCACAACAGCCTGTCGTGTCATTGCAATGTCTCGGTTGATGTCACGGCCGTTTCATGTGGCCGCCTGAGCATCCGATGCAGGACCGCTCATTGTGATCGGGCCCGTCCGTGACTGAACAAGAGGAATTGAATGAACACGTTTTTCAAAGAGCTCGAGACACAGCGCTGGGACGACCACCGCTACTACCACCACAGCCGCATCAACCAGAGCCTGCACCTGCTCAGCGCCCTGAGTTTCCTGGTGGCCTACGCCTTGTTGTTCGCCGATCCGGCGCTGGCCGCTTTGGTGGCCTGGCTGGTGTCCATGGTGAGTCGCCAGGCCGGTCACTTCTTTTTCGAACCCAAGGGTTACGACGAGATCAACCAGGCCACGCATGCGTACAAGGAGGCCGTCAAGGTGGGCTACAACCTGCAGCGCAAGGTGGTGCTGATGCTGATCTGGGCAGCGTCGCCGCTGCTGCTGGTGGCGCAGCCCGACCTCTTCGGCCTGATGGAGCCCCACACCGACTGGCTGGGCCTCGCGCACAACGTCGGCTGGATGTGGCTCTGGGTGGGTGTTGGTGGTCTGGCATTCCGCGTCATGCAACTGTGGGTGTTGAAGGATCTGCGCACGGGACTGGTGTGGGCCATCAAGATCGTGACCGACCCGTTTCACGACATCAAGCTGTACCACCGCGCGCCGCTGCAGCTGTTGCGCGGGGAGTGGATGGAGCCGGGGCCGCGGGCCAGCTGAATTCCTCAGGCGCGTCCGCTCCAGCGGGCGCGCCACATTTCCTTGAACACCTGCCGTTGCAGATCCCGGGCCGTTGCCCCGGTGGGGTTGGCCCACCAGCCGTCCTCGGTCATCCGCTGACAGGCCAGCACCAAGCGGCGCAGCACCTCGGCCATGTCCTGCTCGCTGTAGTTCAGGCTGAAGACCATGCGGCCGGTGCCCACCCAGCTCAGCGCCAGGCCTTGCTCGCGCAGGTAGAACTGCAGCATCCAGTGGTAACGCGAGGGCGCCGTGAAGTTGACGGTCCAGATGCTGGAGAGCCCAGCCACCCGAACCGGCACATCGGCCTGCTGCAGCGCGTGGTTGAAACGTGTGAGGTGGTTCTGCCAGCGCTCGTCCAGGCCTTCGTAAATGGCTTGGACTTCAGGTGTCTCCAACCGCCGCAGAAACGCGTTCATCGCTCCCATGACGTAGGGGTGCGCATTGAAGGTGCCGCGGGCAAAGCAGATGTCGGCCGGGCGCTCGGGGCGAAACCGCTGCATCCAGGCGGCCTTGCCGCAGACCACGCCCACCGGCAGACCACCACCGAGCGTCTTGCCGTAGGTGACCAGATCGGCCTGCACGCCGTAGTGTTCCTGCGCTCCACCGCGCGCCAGCCGAAACCCCACGAAGACCTCGTCGAAGATCAGCGCAATGCCACGTGCGGTGCAGACCTCGCGCAAACGCGCCAGCCACTGCGCGTAGGCCTTTTGATCGGCGGGATCGCTCTGGCGTGCGGTCATCACCGTCGAGTCGCCCGGTGCATTGCGGTTCGGATGCAATGCCTGCAGCGGGTTGACCAGCACGCAGGCGATGTCTCTTCGGGTCCGCAGCACGTTCAGGCTGCGTTCGTCCATGTCCTTGAGCGTGTAGGTGTGGCCCGGCGGCATCGGGTTGCCGGGCCCGGGCTGCACGTCGTCCCACCAGCCGTGGTACGCGCCGCAAAAGCGCACCAGCTTCTTGCGGCCGGTGTGAAAACGCGCGAGCCGTACCGCCTGCATCACCGCTTCGGTGCCGGACATGTGGAACGACACGGCATCCAGGCCCGAGATGGCTTTGAGCCGCTCCACGTTGTCGGCCACGCAGGGGTGGTAACCGCCCAGCACGGGGCCCAGTGCGGCGCCCAGCTCGGAACCTTCGGCCATGGTGGCCTTGTAGAAGTCGACACCGAAGACGTTGACGCCGTAGGAGCCGGTCAGGTCGAAGCAGTGGTTGCCGTCGATGTCGGTCAGGCCAACGCCTTCGGCGTGCGCCCAGAACGCGGGCAGCGCCAGGTGTTGACGCACCAGCTCGCTGAACTGGAACGGCACGCGGTACCGGCCGGTGAACTGCAGGTCTGGCAGCCCGGCGCGCAGCTGTGCGGTGAGTGCCAGCCCTTGCGGAGCCTTGGCGTTCAACTGGGCCGAGAGCCGATGGAAGGCCGCCTTGCGCTGGGCCGCCACGCCGGGCGGTGCACCGTCGGCCGCGAAGAAGCGGTCTTCGGTGTAGCTGTAGCCGGGCAACCAGCGCGCCAGGCGCTTGGCCATGAGCGAATGCCCGGCCAGCGAGCGGTGCTTCGCCCGCGACAGCTGGATGCGCTGGTGAACAAAAGGAAAGGACGCTGCCAGTGCGCTGGCTGAAAGAACCCATGCGGTGGACATCTGACACACACCTGAAAAGTGAAGGTGTGACATTTGTAGAACATTGCTTTGACAGAACCATGAACAAAAACGCCTGGCGCGAAAAATTCCTTCTCAATGAAGATCTCAACTTCCTGTTCACCAACCGCATACCGCGTGTGGCGGCCACCCGTTTCATGGGCTGGTTCAGCCGCATCCAGAGCCCTGTGCTCACGCGGCTCTCCATCGCGGTGTGGCGGCTGTTCACCGACCTCGACCTGAGCGAGGCGAAACAGCAAAGCTTTCAGAGCCTGCGCGACTGCTTCACGCGGGAGCTCAAACCCGGCCTGCGCCCTTTTGATCCCGACCCAGCCGTGGTGTGCAGCCCCAGCGACGCCATCGTGGGCGCCTGCGGGCCGATCGATGGCACCGATGTGCTGCAGGCCAAGGGCTTCCCCTACCCGTTGCGCGAGTTGCTGCGCTCCGAAGACATGGCGCAGCGCATGCAGGGCGGGCGCTACACCACCTTGCGCCTCACCTCGGCCATGTACCACCGCTTCCATGCCCCGCATGCGCTGGCGGTGGACCGGGTGACTTACATCAGCGGCGACACCTGGAACGTCAATCCCATCGCGCTCAAACGCGTTGAGCGCCTGTTCTGCAAGAACGAGCGCGCCGTCATCGAATGCCGCTTGCCCGGTCTGGGCGATGCCCCGCTGATCCTGGTGCCGGTGGCCGCGGTGCTGGTGGCGAGCATCCGCCTGCATTGGCTCAATATCCTGCTGCACCTGCGCTGGCCCGGCCCCAACGTGATTCCCTGCGCCGCCAGCATGACCAAGGGAGAAGAGATGGGCTGGTTCGAACACGGCTCGACCATCATCGTGCTCACACCGCCCGGCCTGGACCCGGCGCCGGGCATCGAGAGCGGTGTGCGCATCCGGGCTGGCCAGGCCTTGCTGCGGCAACGGGTCGATGGATCGTAGGCAGGCCAGAGCGAAGCCGGTTACTTCCTCTTCACGGACAGCAGTTGCACCTGGAACGCCAGAACGCTGTTGCCCGGGATCACGCCGGGAATGCCCCGCTCGCCGTAGGCGGTGGCCGGTGGGCAGGTTATGTCAGCCGTGTCGCCCACTTTCATTTCCTGCAAAGCTTGCGTCCAGCAGGGCACGACGCGGTTGAGCGGGAAGGTGGCGGGCTCGCCGCGTTTGAAAGAGCTGTCGAACTCTTTGCCGTCGGTCAATGTGCCGCGGTAGTGCACCTGCACGGTATCGGTGGCCAAGGGCTTTTCGCCCGTTCCGGCCGTGGTCCATTTCAAAGCGACGCCCGATGGGAGGACTTTGTTGGCTGGGAGGGCAGGCGTCGTTTGGGCATGAACAGAAGAGATGACCGACAGGGTGGCCAGGAAGGCGGCGATTTGAAGACGTGTTTTCATGGGGCAAAGGGTGGGGAAAGAAGAGAGTGCACAGGCACTGTTGGGTGATCGGTCCGACTTTAGCCGCAGCGATTGCTGCACGGCAGAACTTCGACGGATAGGTCAGCTTCAGACTGGTTGCGGAAGTGTGATCTAGGTATCCACTAAGTCGCTTCTGGCGCCGAGCCCCGACCTTGCCAGCGACCTTTCAAGTCGGTCTATTCAAGAAATGGGAAGAACCGGCAAGACCGGCGCGGCGGATTCCGGGCTGCCGGCGTCCTACTTTGAAGCCGGGGGTTGGTTCCTGGCTGCGAGCCTAAGCCGCCGGACGCCCGGTTGAACTGGGATAGCCGGGGTGAAAAGAACCTCATCGATATGGACTTGAGCCGCCCATGCAGGCAGGGGCAAGTCTTCAACCGAGATACACGGCATCCCTAGCGCTATAGCGATCCTCGGAATGTCCCCATCGGTCGAGATGATCCGATCGACCTTCAACACTCTAGCGATCGCGACAATCTGGCGATCGACCTTGACCTTCTGCCAGCTGACCTCTCGAGTGAGTGGCGCCCGCTTGTTGCCGGAGGCGATGGCGGTCTTGTCCATCATCGCGCATTCGACGGCTGCCACGTGGTCAAAATTCGCGACCTTGATCCGGCGATTGCCCAAGAGCTTTGCCAGCACTTCTTGCCCTGCTTGATCCGCGCCGCTGATGTACTCGCCGACGACCTGAACCGGGATGATCAATTGCCCGTTGGTCCGGTCAATGTCTTCCAGCAGCCCTTTGAGCCGAGCCGACACTTCGAATGCGGTTCGAGGGTCCAGCAGCTTGATCAGCGCGTTCGTGTCGATCAGCACCTTCATGAGTGGTCCTCTCGGTGCTTCTTTGCCCACTCGGCAATCGGATCTTCCAACTTATGCCAGTGGTTGTTCGGCACGCGCCTTAGAGCCTCAAATAGCTCCACCAGCGACGTACTATCAGTCTCTTCGAATGAGAGCACCTCCATGGCGCTGCAAGTCCATTGGCCCTCTTCGTCTCGGGTCCAGGTGGCATTCCCATTGACCTTGATATCCGCACCGAACAGGTGCTGGGCCAGCTTCCTCGCTTCGTCCCGCCCCTTGACGTTCACATCAACGAAAGCGCCATCCGGCGTCTTGAGCGTCATCGGTACAGAGTCGTCCCTGCCTCCAATCTTGATCACTTGACCGATCAGGGAATCAGTCTGGTAGACAGTTTGAACTTGCTCCGGCTTCTTTTGGGGTGTACCCGGGAAGGCGATGATCACGCCACCCTCTGCATTCTTGAGTTCGCCCCGCCACCCTTTCGACCCAAGGTAGTCGTTCAGCTTGGTGATCTTCGCGGGGGCAACCCCGAGCCGCATCTTTACGAGTTGCAAGACAACGTCTTGGCGGGCGGATTGCTCCACCTTTGCCAAGATCCGGGCGCTGCCATCTTTCAGGGCGCCGAAATGGACACGCTCCTGCTCGCCGAGTAGATCAGCGAGCCTCTTCGCCAAGTCGGCGAAGTCGTCTAACGACAGCGTCTTCTTCGACGTGCCGAGGACGTGCAGTTCGTATTGCCAGTCGAGCGGTTTCATGATGTTTCAGCGATTGATTCTGCCATCTGAAGCTTGAAGCCCAAAGCTAACCCAATACTGCATGTGCATCCCGAATGATTTCGGCCATGCGAGTGCGGGTCAAATTGAGACGAAAACAGGGAGGCGCTTCGAATGGCCGTAGGCCAGCAACCTGCCGTCATTCGTGTCCTTCGGTTCGGAGGACCGCTCCTCGCTGCAATACCGCCTCCACATACCGACGTTGAACGCCCGAAACGCGTCGGGTGTCCAGTGTCAGTAAGCACCCATGTAGTCGCGTTTACCGATCTCAATGCCGCTGTGGCGCAAGATGGCATAGGCGGTGGTCACGTGGAAGAAAAACTGCGGCAGGCCGTAGTGCAGTAGATATGCGGTGGCCATCAGCTTCTTTTCCTTGGGGGTGCCGGGGCGCAATACGATCTCGCGGCTCTCACTTGCATCAAATTGATCAGGCTTGAAGGAGCCGATATGGGCCAAAGCCTTGGTGATCAATGCTTGCAAATCCACGAAGCTGACCTCGGTGTCGGGCCAGGACGGCACCTCGGCACCAGCCAGGCGGGAGGCAATGCCCTTGGAGAAGTCTGCGGCGATCTGTACCTGACGTATCAGCGGCAACATGTCGGGAAACAGGCGCGCCTGGAGCAGAGCATTGGGATCGATATTCTTTTGCGTGGCGTGGTCTTCGGCTTTCTTGAGCACATCCGACAAGGCGTGCAGCATCTGCTGCAGGACGGGAACGGAGGCGGTGTACAGCGGGCTGGTCATGATGAATTCACTTTCAAATGGGGCACGATTGGCCGACCAAGTGAGGCTAACAGCATTGGTCCAACCCTCGCGTGTGCCCACTCTCTCTCAAACCGTCCCTCGCCCCAACTGCTTCAACACCTCCGCCTGAAAATCCCCGCCCTCGCTCTGCGCCATGAACTCGGCGATGGGGCCTTCAAAGCGCACCGCGCCCTGGTGCAGCAGCATCAGCCGGTCGGCGTGTCGGGTTTCTTCAATCAGGTGGGTGGCCCACAGCACGCCCATGCCGCGGCTCTGGCACAGGCCGCGCACGGTGTCCAGCAGTTGCTGGCGTGAGGCCGGGTCCAGGCCCACGGTGGCTTCGTCCATGAGCAGCACGCGGGGCTCGTGCAGCAGCGCGCGGATCAGTTCGATCTTGCGGCGCGTGCCGCCCGAGAGGCTGCGCACCACGGCCCGGGCCTGGTCGGCCAGGCCCATGGTGTCCAGCAGCGTGGCGATGCGTGCGTTGGCCAGCTTGCGCGGCATGCCGTGCAGATCGGTGTGGAAGTGCAGGTTGGCCATCACGCTCAGGTCCATGTCGAGCGCACTTTGTTGAAACACCACGCCCAGGCCGGCGAGCGCACGGCTGGGGTGCTGACGCATGTCGTGGCCGAGCACTTCGATGCTGCCCTGGTCGGGCGTGAAGAGACCGGTGAGCAACTGCAGCAGCGTGGACTTGCCCGCGCCGTTGGGGCCGAGCAGGGCCACCATTTCACCGGCGCGCAGGGTCACGTCCACACCCTTGAGCGCGGGCTTGGCGCCGTAGGCCTTGTGCAGGTGGTGGGCGTGGAGCAGGGTGGCGGGTTCGTTCATCGGGGATCAGGCGCCGTGGGCTCTGGCCAGCAGGTTCATGCGCTGCAGCAGGCGCTTCTCGCGCTCCACCGTGTTCAGCACGGCCTGGCGGTAGTCGCGGGTGTTGAGGTAGTCCAGCGTCTGGTCGTAGCGGGCCAGCTCCTGCAGGTGGCGCTCGCTCTGCATGGCTTTGGCAAACGCGTCGTGCAGGCGCTGCACCACGGGCTCGGGTGTGCCGTGCGGCGCGGCCAGGCCCCAGGGCGAGGTGTAGACGGACTGTTCGTAACCCAGCTCGCGCAGCGTGGGTGCATCGGGCCAGCGTGGGCTGCGCTGCGCGCTGAAGATCGCCAGCACGCGGACCTTGCCCTGGTCCACCCAGGGCGCGAAGCCGGTGGAGTTCACACCCGCCATCACCTGGCCGCCGGCCACGCCGAGCATCTGGTCGGCCGTGCCGCGGTAGGGCACGTGCACGTAGCGGATGTTGTTCTGCAGCAGGATTTCTTCGGTGGCCAGGTGGGCGGTGGTGCCGATGCCGGTGGAGCCGAGGATGAGTTCACCCGGGTGCGCCCTGGCCCAGGCCAGCAGGTCGTTGAAGCTCTTCCACGCGCTGCTGGCCGGCACCAGCACGCCGAAGGTGGTGCCCGAGACCTGCACGATGGGGCTGAGGTCGACCACCGGGTCCCAGGGCACCTTGTTCATGAGTGCGTGGCGGTACACGGTGATGGGCACCTGGCCGATGGTGTGGCCGTCGGGCTCGGCGGCCTTGAGCAGCGGCGCCACCTGGGTGCCCGCCGCGCCGGGCTTGTTGATGACCACGATGGACTGGCCCAGCAGCGGCGCGGCTTCGTCGCAGAGGATGCGCAGCGTGAGGTCGGTCGCGCCACCGGCGGGCCAGGGCACGATCAACTGGATGGACCGCTGCGGAAATGCGCCACCGGCCTGCGCGATGGCGCCGTGGGCGAGGCCTGAAACACCCAGCGCGCCGCCAGCTCCCCAGGCCAGGAACTGCCTGCGCGAAACAAGCGACTGCATGGAGCAGGGTGGTGTGGAGCGGTGTGTCATCAGGTGTGCCGTTTTGTCTCAGGGTTTGTCTCTAGCAAGGGGTCCGACTGCGCTGGAACCCCGCTTTTGCAGGGGTTTGCAGGCAATTTCCAGGCCTGTTGCGCTGGCACTGTTTTTGCAGACCATCACCGCGCACCCCACAAATCCATGGAGACAAACCAATGACGCGTTCCGCACTTTCAGCACCCGCTGCGCAAGGCCTTCGTGCGCTGGCCTGGGCCGCCGTGCTCGGCTGCGCCTTGGCCGCCCCAGTGGCCGCGCTGGCGCAGGGCAAGGTGTACGTCTCCAGTGAGAAGGACAACAAGATCCACGTGTTCGATGCCCTGGGCGAGCGCCTGTCCGCCATCGACACCTGTGAGCGGCCGCGCCACATGATGTTCAACGCCAACCGCAGCCAGATTTATGTGTGCTGCGGCGACAGCAACCAGCTCGGCCTGGTGGACACGGCCACCGGCAAGATGACCGGGACTGTTCCATTGGGGGACAGTCCGGAGATGTTTGACCTCAGCCCCGACGGCAAGACGGTCTATGTGTCGATCGAGGACGAGAACGTGATGGCTGCCTACGACCTGGCCACGAGGAAGCCGCTGTTCGAGGTGAAGACCGGTGGTGAGCCCGAAGGCGTGCTGGTCACGGCCGATGGCAAGTTCGCCTATGTCACCTCCGAGGTGGCTAACGTGGTTCACGTCATCGACCTCGCTCAGAAGAAGGTGCTCAAGAACATCAAGGTGGGCAAACGCCCACGCCGCTTCGTGCTGGCCGAGGGCGGCGCCGAGCTCTGGGTCACCAACGAGCTCGACGCCACGGTGAGCGTGGTCAACACCAAAGACCACAGCGTGAAGGCCACCATCAAGTTCGCGGTGCAGGGCTTGCGCGAGGCCGACATCACGCCCGTGGGCATGACGCTGAGCCCCGACGGCAAGACCATGTGGGTGGGCCTGGGCAGGGCCAACCACGTGGCCGAGGTGGACGTGGCCAGCAAGAAGGTGGGCCGCCAGGTGCTGGTGGGCAAGCGCGCCTGGGGTCTCACCATGCACCCCGATGGAAAGACGCTGTATGTGACCAACGGCCTGTCGGACGACATGACGCTGATCGACACGGCGGGTGCCAAGGCTGTTCGGACCGTGGCCGTGGGCCGCGTGCCGCACAGCGTGCTGGTGCAGCCCTGATGCCTACGTTGCTCATGCGCCGGATGGTGACCACGCTCACACTGGCCACGCTGCTGGCCTGGCCGGCGGTGCAGGCCGCCACCACGCAGATGACGATGGCGGTGATCTCGCTGGCGGGTGACGCACGCTACGCCAACCGCCGCATGGAGCGCGGCTACCCCGGCCATCCGCAGGGCAGGGCTCTGCAGGGCGTGCAGCTCGCTTTGGATGAGGCCGCGTTCGAGCTCGACACGGCCGGCATAAAGCTGACCGTGCGCGACGTGGTGCTGCCCGACATGGCTGCCCTGCCCAAAGCGCTGGCCGAGCTCAAGGCCGCCAAGGTGCAGCACCTGGTGGCCGACCTGCCGCTGGCCGAGCTGCAACAGCTGGTGCAGGCCGCACCCGCCGCGCTGGGCGGCGCGGTGGTGTTCAACACCGGGCTGGACGACGACAGCCTGCGCGCGCAAAACTGCGCCGCGCACCTGCTGCACACACTGCCCAGCGCCAGCATGCGCGCCGACACGCTCGCGCAGTACCTGGCCGCGCGCAACTGGCGCAAGGTGTTGCTGCTGCAAGGCCCGGAGCCGGGCGACGTGTTGATGGGGGAAGCTTTCAACCGCGCGGCCAAACGCTACGGTCTGAAGATCACGCAGACCAAGGCCTTCAAGCTCAGCGGCGATCCGCGCGAACGCGACCTGGCCAACACCCGCCTGCTCACCGGCGATCGCGAGCACGAGGTGGTGGCGGTGATGGATGCCAACGGCGAGTTCGCCCGCACGCTGCCTTACGCCACCCAGTGGCCGCGCCCGGTGGTGGGCGCCAGCGGTCTGGTGGCGCAGGCCTGGCACCCGCAGTGGGAGCGCAACGGCGGCCCGCAGCTCACGCGACGCTTTCAGAAGCTCGCACAGCGCCCCATGCAGAGCCACGACTGGGCCGCCTGGGCGGCGGGCAAGGCGGTGGCCGCGGTGCTGGTGCACGACCCCAAGGCGGCAGTACCGCAGCAGCTCAAGCAGCTGCGCTCGGGCACGGTGGTGATCGACGGTTTCAAGGGCCCGCGCCTCAGCTTCCGCGCGTGGGACGGACAACTGCGCCAGCCCATGTTTGTCAGCCATGTGGACGGTGTGGTGGGCCTGGCCCCGCTCGACGGTGTGTTGCATCCCAGGGAAGTGCTGGACACGCTGGGTGTGGACGAACAGGAGAGCGCATGCAGACAACGACCCTGATCCCGCCGGCTGGTCAGCCTTCCATGCCCGTGCACCTGGCGCGCGCGCTGCGTGCCGTGGTGGGCCGCGAGATCGGGCGCTTCCTGCGCCAGCCTTCGCGCCTGGGTTCGGCGCTGGTGCGCCCGCTGCTGTGGTTCGTGGTGTTCGCGGCGGGTTTCCACAACGTGTTCGGCGTGGCCATCATCCCGCCCTACGAGACCTACATCGAATACAAGGTCTACATGGTGCCCGGCCTGCTGGGCATGGTGGCGCTGTTCAACGGCATGCAGAGTTCGCTCTCCATGGTGTACGACCGCGAGATGGGCGTGATGCGCCTGCTGCTCACCGCGCCGCTGGCGCGCGGCTGGTTGCTGGCCTTCAAGCTGCTCGCGGGCACCTGCCTGTCGGTGCTGCAGATGGTGGTGTTTCTCGCCATCTCGTGGGCCTTCGGGGTGGACATCGCATGGCTGCACCTGCCGGGCCTGCTGGTGGCCATGGCGTGTGGCGCCACGCTGCTGGCCGCCCTCGGTCTCATGCTCTCGGTGTACGTGAAGCAACTGGAAAACTTCGCCGGCACCATGAACTTCGTGATCTTCCCGATGTTCTTCATCAGCCCCGCGCTCTACCCGCTGTGGAAGCTGGAGGAGTCGGGCGCGCACTGGCTGCTCAAGCTCGCCGAGTTCAACCCCTTCACGCATGCGGTGGAGGCCATGCGCTTTGCGATGTATGGGCAGTTCAACGCCACGTCATGGGCGGTGGTGGGGGTGTGCAGCATCGCCTTCTTTGTGCTGGCGCTGTGGGGCTACGACCCGCAGCGTGGCTGGATCCGCCAAAAAGGTTCCTGAAAGTTTTTCATGTCACCAGACAACACCCGCCGCCTGTTCCTGGGCGCTGCGCTGGGCGCGGCGAGCACTGCGCTGTGGGCCGCTGACGACCCCACCGGCGGCGACCCGCTGGGCTCCATGCAGTGGCCCGGCCTGCGCAAGCAGTACCTGGGCGATGCGCCCATGCGCTTCTCCAGCGCCGTGGTGGTGAACGGCCCGGCCTTTGCCGATGACGCGATGAACGTGCCGCTGCTGGTGGACGCGCGCGCGCTCGGCAACACCGGCGGTGGCGTGGCGCGCATCCAGGTGGTGGTGGACCGCAACCCGGTGCGCGAGGTGCTGGAGTTCGAACCGCTCAAGGCCTTGCCCATGCTGGCGTTTCGCATCCGCATGGAGCAGGCCTCACCCGTGCGTGCGCTGGTGCAGACACGCGACGGTGCCTGGCACGTGGGCAGCACCTGGGTGCAGGCCGCCGGTGGCGGCTGCACGGTGCCCGGCGCCACCCGCGCCGACGGTTCGTGGAGCCGCACGCTCAACCAGGTGCAGGCGCGTTTCTTCAACAACGTGCTCGAAGGCAGCCGCCGCCTGCGCGTGCGCGTGATGCACCCCATGGACACCGGCCTGGTCGCCGGCATCCCGGCCTTCTACATCGAGCAGCTGCAGCTGGTGGACGGCGCGGGCGCGCCCTGGTGGCGCCTGGCGTTGCACGAACCGGTGTCGGAGAACCCGCTCATCACGGTCGAGCTGCCGCCGCAGACCACAGGCGGCTTCCGACTGCTGGGGCGCGACAACAACGGCAACCGCATCGACGCCGAGGTGAGCGCTTGAGAAGCCTGCTGCTGTGGCTCGCCGCGGCGTGGGCCAGCGCCGCGAT
>NZ_LMIE01000031.1:233246-384688 GCF_001428625.1 Hydrogenophaga sp. Root209 | reverse complement strand
TGCGCCTGCCGGTGCCCCTGCGTTTCCAGGCCTGGGCCGCTCAGCCAGCCGAGCTGCACCGCACCATCACGCAGTGGTATCCGCGCTACGAGCAGCAGCGCCGGGCCATCGAACGCATCACGCGCGAGCCGGTGGTGCGCGTGCTCAGCCTCAACCTGCACCCCGACTATTTTTTCGGCAACCAGGCCTGGGCCGACCGGCCCACGCAGGCGCTGCCGGGCAGCATCAACGGCATGCAGGCTGAGGGCCGCGCCTACGCCGACAACCTCTACCGGCTGTGCGGCGACTGGATGAAGGGTACCGAGTCCACCCCCTCGCGCGAGCCCATCGAGGCCGGGGTGCTGCAGATCGGCAGCCACAAGCTGGAGCTGCGTCGCCTGAGCGGCCACACCAGCGACGACCTCGTGCTGATCGACCACACCACCGGCGTTCTGTTTGCCGGCGGTCTGGTGTTTGCCCAGCGCGTGCCCACCACGCCGCACGCAGACTTTGAAGCGTGGCAGGCCAGTCTGGTGAAGCTCTCGCAGTGGATCGCCACCGAGAACATCCGCCAGGTGGTGCCCAGCCACGGTCCGCTGCACAGCGGCCAGGCCGGCGTGGACCAGACGCGCGATGCGCCTGCCGGTGCCCCTGCGTTTCCAGGCCTGGGCCGCTCAGCCAGCCGAGCTGCACCGCACCATCACGCAGTGGTATCCGCGCTACGAGCAGCAGGTGCTCAGCGGCTCCGCGACCCGGCGCTGAACGCCGACTGTTGCAGGCCTGCGGGTCTGTGATTCATTTTTGAACACTGTCACCGCAAGGTGACAACCGCCACCGGCGGCATGGCGCAGTTGCACCCGCCGTTCGTTGCAACAGGTGCTCGAAAACCCTTGGAAAAACCGCCGCATGGCACGCCGTGAACGTTGGCACAGATGTTGCCATTCAAGTCGCGTGCAGCCCACGACTGACCTGTCGCGCAGGGCATCACAAGCGGCCGCGCATGTTGCACGGCAGCAGCCATCCAACCCACGAACGAGCAGGAGACACACTGTGAAACGCACCCTACTGAGCCTCATGATCATGGCCGCCACGGCCCACGCAGGCGCCCAGGGCGTCACCGACGCCATGATTGCCGACGACGCCAAGTCGCCCGAGAACGTGTTGAGCTGGGGACTCGGCACCCAGGGGCAACGCCACTCCGACCTCAATGGCATCACCGCCCGCAACATCAACAAGCTGGTGCCGGTGTGGTCCATGTCGTTTGGCGGTGAGAAGCAGCGCGGCCAGCAGTCGCAGCCCCTGGTCAACAAGGGCAAGATGTTCGTGACGGCTTCCTACTCGCGCATCTACGCGGTGGACACCAAGACCGGCCAGAAGCTCTGGAAGTACGAGCACCGCCTGCCCGAAGGCATCATGCCGTGCTGCGACGTGATCAACCGTGGCGCCGCGCTCTACGACAACCTGGTGATCTTCGGCACGCTCGACGCGCAACTGGTGGCGCTGGACCAGGACACCGGCAAGGTGGTGTGGCGCGAGAAGATCGACGACTACTCGGCAGGCTACAGCTACACCGCCGCTCCGCTGATCGCGCAAGGCCTGCTCATGACCGGTGTCTCCGGTGGTGAGTTCGGCGTGGTCGGCCGCGTGGAAGCGCGCGATCCGCGCACCGGCAAGATGGTCTGGTCACGCCCCGTGGTCGAAGGCCACATGGGCTTCAAGGACGGCAAGGAAAACGGCATCACCGGCACCACCAACGCCTCGTGGCCCGGTGAGACGTGGAAGACCGGTGGCGCGGCCCCCTGGCTGGGCGGCACCTACGACGAAAAGACCGGCCTGGCCTACTTCGGCACCGGCAACCCGGGCCCATGGAACAGCCATGTGCGCAAGGGCGACAACCTGTACTCGGCTTCCACCGTGGCGATCGATCCCAAGACCGGCAAGATCGTGTGGCACTACCAGAGCACGCCGAACGACGGCTGGGACTACGACGGTGTGAACGAGTTCGTCACCTTCGACATGGACGGCAAGCGCATGGGCGCCAAGGCGGACCGCAACGGCTTCTTCTATGTGAACGACGCCACCACCGGCAAGCTGGTCAACGCCTTCCCGTTCGTGAAGAAGGTGACCTGGGCCACCAGCATCGATCTGAAGACCGGCCGGCCGAACTTTGACGACACCAACCGCCCGGGCGACCCGACCGCTGCCGCTGCCAACGGCGACGGCGGCAAAGGCAAGTCGGTGTTCTCCGCGCCTGGTTTCCTGGGTGGCAAGAACCAGATGCCCATGGCCTACAGCCCGCGCACCGGTCTGTTCTACGTGCCCACCAACGAATGGGGCATGGAGATCTGGAACGAGCCGATCACCTACAAGAAGGGCGCTGCCTTCCTGGGTGCGGGCTTCACCATCAAGCCACTGTTCGAAGACCACATCGGCTCGCTGCGCGCGATCGATCCCAAGACCGGCAAGGTGGCCTGGGAAGTCAAGAACAACGCGCCGCTGTGGGGCGGTGTGCTGACCGCTGGCGACCTGGTGTTCTGGGGCACGCCCGAGGGTTACCTCAAGGCCGCCGATGCCAAGACCGGCACGGTCGTGTGGCAGTTCCAGACCGGCTCTGGCGTGGTCGCTCCTCCCATCACCTGGACCGAAGGTGGCGAGCAGTATGTAAGCGTGGTCTCCGGCTGGGGCGGTGCCGTGCCGCTGTGGGGCGGTGAAGTGGCCAAGAAGGTCAACTTCCTCGAACAGGGCGGCTCCGTCTGGACCTTCAAGCTGATGAAGTGATCGCCCGGGGTGCTGGCCAGGCGCGGTGCACGCGCCGGGGCCGGCACCTTCTTCTTCTTCTTCTTCTTTCCCTTTTCAGGTGGACTTGCCATGCGCTCGACCTTCTTCATCGCGACCTTGATCACGAGCGCCAGCGCCTTCGCGCAGGCCGATCTGGCCGGCGCCCCCGACCTGGCCAAGGCCAGCGGCTGTTATTCATGCCATGCCAATGGCGAAAAAGTCGTGGGCCCGGCCTTTGCCGCCATCGCCGACAAATACGCGACCGAGAAAGACGCGGCTGCGTCGCTCGCTCAATCGATTCAAAACGGCTCCAAGGGCAAGTGGGGTCGCATACCCATGCCCGCACACTCCAGCCTGAGCACGGCCGACCTCAAGACGCTCTCCACCTGGGTGCTGACCGTCAAGCCTTGACTGTGCTCACCGAGCTGTGCATGGAATCGCCGTGACCCCGACTGGAGACATCGACATGATCCACCCGCGCACTCTTCTCGGCGCGGCATTGGTGGTGCTCACCAGCGTTTCACAGGCGCAGGACAGCCACCGTGACGACTGGCTGCGCAACCCCGCCATGGGCAACTACAAGGCCTACGCCGAGTTCAAGATGGCCCACTACGCCCAGGCGCGCGAGGTGTGGGAGACGCTGGCCGAGGTGGGCAACGGCGATGCGCTGTTCAACCTGGGCATCCTGGCCGAAGACGGCCTGGGCGAGCCGAAGAACATGAAGAAGGCCGAGACGCTCTACACCAGCTCCGCGCATGCCGGCAACTTCAAGGCCCAGTACCGACTGGGCATGCTCTACAGCGCGGGCACCTTGCTGCCGCGCGACGTGGAGAGGGCGCGCATCTTCCTCATGCTGGCCGCGCAGGGCGGTGACAAGGACGCCACCGCCACGCTGGTCACACTGGGCCAACCCACTGCCAGCCTCGCGCCCTACCAGCGTGCCGAGTTCCTGAACGCCACCGGTGAGCACACGCAGGCCGCCGCGCTCTACCGCCAGCTCGCCGAGGGCGGGGACCGCCGCGCGCAGACGCGACTGGCCTGGATGTTTGAAGCCGGTCGTGGTGTTGTGCGCGACCTCGCGGAAGCAGCACGCCGATTCGAGAGCGCGGCTGTGGCTGGTGAAGCGGAAGCGCAGTACGCGCTGGCCGTGATGTACCGCACCGGCAAAGGCCGCGAACACGATGTGGCGCAAAGCCGGGCGTGGTTGCGCAAGGCGGCTGGGCAGAGCTATCCGCCCGCGTTGGCGGCCCTGGGGTCGGGCGAGAGCACCGGCGTGAAGTGACCAGCGTGCGCGGGCGCACGCATGGTTGACGTCTGGTAGCTCAAAACTACCGTTGGTAACCAATGAGCGTGCTCCCAGGTACAAGGCCGCCCTAGCATGGGTCGTGACACAACAACCCAGGAGCCGTTCATGAAGTTTTCCCATCCCCTGTTGCTCAAGACCGGCTTGTGCGCCGCGCTGTTCGCGGCGACCGGAGCATTCGCCCAGACGACCGTCGGCGTGTCGGTGACCACCGCGCCGACCACCACGAACGCGGCCACATCGACGCAAGACTTTGCGACCAACATCGCCAAGGCCGACCTCGCCCAACAAGGCATCACCAACCCCACCAGTGCCCAGCTGGGCATGGCGACCAGCAACGTGCAGGGACTGCGCGACAGCGGCATGGGCTGGGGCGCGATCGCCAATTCGCTGGGCTTGCGCTTGGGCGATGTGGTGAGTGACGCCAACAAGGCAAAGAAGGCGGATGATGCCCGTGCGGCCAGTGCAAACAAGTCGCAGAAGGCGGCCAAGACCTCGACCACCCGCTCGGACCGCTCCTCGGTCGCATCCGCTTCGGTGGGCCTCGGCGTGGGGCAAGGTGGTCTGGGCGGTGACGGTGGCAAGGGCAGTGGCAAAGGTGGCGGAAACGGTGGCGGAAATGGCGGCGGAAATGGTGGCGGAAGCGGTGGCGGAAACGGCGGTGGCGGCGGCGGCGGCAAGCACTGAGTTGGCTACGACGCAGCCGCGGCCTCCAGGGGCTTGGAGGCCGCGGCCATTTGACCGGTTGCCCTAAACCACGTAGGCCAGCGCCACCAGGTGCTCACCCGGACCGCCGGCCAGGGCCTTGGTCACGCGTACCTTCACCTCTGGCAGGCTCATGCGCTCGCGCCCGCTCCAGCAGGTGTTGCCCTGTGCCAGCACGACCGACTGCTCAGGGTGCCCCGGCGTCTGGAAGACCAACAAGGTGCAGGCGTATTGCCGCAGCGCGAGGTCCACGTCGGTGGCTTTGGGTGCGAGGATCACGCGCGATTTTTCGTGCGGCGCCAGCGTCTTGAAGAGATCTTCGAGCAGCGCGACCGGCCACATCACCCACACCTCGTCCCGGCGCAAGGCCAGGTCGCGTCGCGTGAGGTCGATCAGGCGGTCGATCGGCTGTTTGATCACGCCACTGGCCAGCCAGGCCGCCTCTTGTGCGTGATGGGCCATCAACTGCCTTTCGATCACTGGCTGCAAGGTGTCGTGCCAGTGGGTGCCGATCAAGCCGGGCACGTCGACACTGGCATCGATGCACTGGATCGCGCCGAGCAACAGCGGTACCTGCCAGTCGCCGCTGGAAAGCCGCACGGGGCCGCTGGACGTCTGCAGATCGTGCAGCGGCGCGGGGCGCGCCTGGCGCAAGGTCTGGATCACCGCCGCCGGCGTGGGGCCTGTGGGGTCGTTCGGCAACTGCACATGCGGCATGTCCAGGCGCATGTGGGACCAGCGTCGCGTCTTGTGCGAAAAGATCGCCGCCACAAAGGGACCTTCGTTGGATGTCACGTCCATCATTCCGATGAAGAAGGTCTGGAACATGCTGTTGTCGCGCGGGTAGTTGGCGCGGCAGGCCAGTTCGATCATGTTGGCGTCGCCCGGGGACACGAAGGCGCCGCGGGTGGTGTCGTCGAGATCGTGCCAGCCCACCAGCGCGGGATCGGGGTGCGAGCGCACCAGCAGGCCCTGGTTGAAGACCATCACCGAGATCGCGCCCGACTGCACGTGGGCGAGGTAGTCGCTGCGTTCGGCGTGCAGCACCAGTGCCAGGCTGCAGGCCTGTGCCACCACCGAGTTCGCGACCATCTGGCAGGCGCGTTGGGGGGTCATTTCGCGCAGCTGGTGCTCGGCGTCGCCCGCGGCATGCCAGGTGCCGTCCCAGAGCATCACCTGCAGTTGGCCGAACATCTGCAAGACCACCATCGAGGTATCGCCCGGGTTGCCCACCGGCTGGGGGGTCCAATGGCCGCCCTTGAGCTGCGCCACGAAGGCCTGGAGTTCGTCGGAGCTCTGCAGCGCCTTGTAGGCGTTGACAGCCCTGAGGGCGACCGGCCCCACGTACACCACAGCCTCGCACGGGTGCCAGCCCAGAAGCGCCCCGGACGGGGACCACCCTGGGTGGGGCTGCGCGTCCGCGTCATTGCGAGGTATTGCCGGGCTGCCCGGCCGCGATGCACTCGGCGAATGTGAGGGGGAAGTGCTGGAGCTGTCCGTGCTGAACCCGCCTTCGGAGCGGCTGTCGGTGCCATCGTTGTCGCTCCACGAGGACTCATTGCCGGAGCCGTAGCCGGTGGGGGAATGTGCGGGCGAGTCGGACATCAAGCGATGCAGTGTCAATGGCGACATGCAGCCCCAGCCCGGCTGGTCCATGTCGAGGATGAGCACGCCTTCCTGAAACACCATCAGCACGCTGTGGTGTCGCCGGGCCAGGCCGAGGTAGTGAAAGTGTTCCGCGCCGTCGATCATGAAAACTCCTTGGATTCGTTTGAAAGGGGTTTTCAATTTAGGAGCGATGGGCGTGCCGTGGCGCATGCATGCGGCGCCGCGCCCAGGCCATGTGTGGCCGGCGAGCCACGAAGGGCACGAATGCCCAGGCGCTCAGGCCTGCGGGTGCAATGCGCGCGACTCGGTGTCGCTGCGAAACACGATGGGAATGTGGCGCTGCGCGGGTGCCCGGTTCACCAGTTGCACCACCTTCTCGTGGTGCGGCGATTTGCCGCACACCGGGTCGGCCTGGGTGGCGTCGCCGGTGATCAGGAAGGCCTGGCAATGGCAGCCGCCAAAGTCCTTGTGGCGCTCGTCGCAGGTGCGGCAGGGCGGCTTCATCCAGTCTTCGCCGCGAAAGGCGTTGAAGGCCTGGCTCTTCTGCCAGATGTCGGCCAGGGCCATGTCGCGCACGTTGGGCAGCTTCAGGCCGGGCAGGTCGCGCGCGTTGTGGCAAGGCATGGCCACGCCGTCGGGCGCGACCGAGAGGAAGACCGAGCCCCAGCCGTTCATGCAGGCCTTGGGGCGCTGCTCGAAATAGTCGGGCACCACGAAGAGCAGCTTGCAGCGCTGGCCGATGGTCTCGCGGTAGCGGTTGACCACCGCCTCGGCCTCGATCAGCGCTTCGTGCGTGGGCATGAGGTGGTCGCGGTTGATCCAGGCCCAGCCGTAGTACTGCGTGTTGGCGAGTTCGAGGTATTCGGCATCGAGCGCGAGCGCCATCTCGATGATCTGGCCCACGTGCGGCAGGTTGTGCCGATGCAGCACGCAGTTCATCACCATCGGCCAGTCGTGCGCCTTGATCAGGCGCGCCACCTTCTGCTTGAGCTCGAAGGTCCTGGTGTGGCTGAGGAAGTCGTTGAGCTCGCGCGTGCTGTCCTGGAACGAGAGCTGGACATGGTCCAGGCCTGCATCTTTCAAACGCTGCGCACGTGCCTCGGTCAGGCCCACGCCGGAGGTGATGAGGTTGGTGTAGTAGCCCAGCGCGTGCGCCTCCTGCACCAGCTCTTCGAGGTCGTCGCGCACCAGCGGCTCACCGCCCGAGAAGCCGAGCTGCGCGGCACCGAGCTTGCGCGCCTGGCGCATCACGTCGACCCACTGCGCTGTTGTCAGCTCGTCCTTGATGCGCGCGTGTTGCGTGGGGTTGTAGCAAAACACGCAGTGCAGCGGGCACTGGTAGGTGAGCTCGGCCAGCAGCCACAGCGGTGGGCCGGCCGGGTGCGTTTTCGCCGCGAGCAGTGAGAGGGCTTCGGAGACCGGCGCGAACTCAGTCAATCCAGCCACGGCGGCCTCCTTCTTCCAGCAAAGATTCCACCTGCGGCGTGAGGCCATGAACCGAGAACGCAGCTTCCAGTTCGCTCACGATCTCAGCCACCGTGCGTTCACCGTCGCAGCGCTTGAGGATCTCCGCCGCGCTGTCGTTGAGCTGCACCATGCCCTCCGGATACAGCAGCACCCAGCGGGTCTGCGCTTCCTCGTACTGCAGGCGGAAGCGGCGCGAGAGCTTGGGATGAAGGGGGGTCATTGACAGGCTTTCTCGATGGCATCCAGCATGTTCCAGAGGATGTCCAGCTTGAACTGCAGGATGTCGAGCGCGCGGTGCTGGGCGGCGCGGGTGGTGAAGTGGTCCAGCGTGACCTGCAAGCCGTGCTCCACGTCGCGTCCGGCCAATGGAATGCGATTGCGGAAATAGCCCAGGCCGTCGGCGTCGATCCAGGGGTAGTGCGTGGGCCAGCTGGCGAGACGGTCTTTGTGGATCTGCGGCGCGAACATCTCGGTGAGCGATGAACACACGGCTTCCTGCCACGGTGCCTGGGCTGCGAAGTTCACATAGGCGTCGCAGGCAAAGCGCACGGCGGGCGCCACACCCTGCAGCGAGAGCAGGTCGTCGCGTTCGATGCCCACCGCTTCGCCCAGCCGGATCCAGGCCTCCAGGCCACCACTGGCCGAACCTTCGTAGTCACCATGGCCGTCGTGGTCGAGGATGCGCTCCACCCACAGGCGGCGGTGCGCGCGCTCCGGCATGTTGGCCAGGATGGCGGCGTCCTTGCGCGGGATGCAGAGTTGGTAATAGAAGCGGTTGGCCACCCAGCAGCGCAGCTCGTCGGGTGTGCAGCCGCCGGCGTTCATGCGCACGTTGAACGGGTGGTGAATGTGGTACGAGCGGCCCTTGTCGCGCAGCTGTGCTTCAAACTCGTCGCGTGTCCAGGCGGTGAGGCCTTCGCGGGGGCGTGGGGTGGTGGCGATGTCCATGGGGTGGGGGTGTCAGAACACGATGTCCATGCCGTCGTGCGCCACCTCGATGCCGTGGTGGGTGAGCTCGGCGCGCTCGGCGGAATCCTCGATCAGTATCGGGTTCGTGTTGTTGATGTGGATGAGGATCTTGCGGATGGAGCGCGGCAGCTGGTCCAGCTGTTCGATCATTCCGCCCGGGCCGCTTTGTGGCAGGTGGCCCATCTCGGCGGCCTTCTTCGTCGAGAGGCCGAGCGTGATCATTTCGTCTTCGGTCCAGAAGGTGCCATCCACCAACAGCACCGAGCAACTTGCCATGAGGGCGAGCAGCTCGGGTGTCACGGCGCCCAGGCCGGGCGCGTAAAACACGCGCGCGCCGGTGGCGGGGTTCTGGATCACCACGCCGATGTTGTCACCGGCGCGCGGGTTGCCGCGAAAGGGCGAATACGGTGGCGGCCGGGAGGCAATGGCCACGGTCTGCATCTCGATGCCGGGCAGGCCGTCGACGGTGATGGTGCGGCCGTCCGACGGCAGTTCGGTGGTGGCCACGCCGCAGTAGTGCGAGAGGATGCCGGTGATGGGGAAGCCGCTGGAGATGTCGGACAGCACCTCGGGGGTGGCCAGCAGCGGCAGCTTCGAGCCACGCTCGCGCAGCATGATGAGACCGGTCACGTGGTCGATCTGTGCGTCCATGAGCAGCACCGCGGCAATGCCGCTGTCGCGCACGGCGCGGGCCGGCTGCAGATCGGGTGTGTCGCGGATCTGCGTGAGGATGTCGGGTGAGGCATTGACCAGCAGCCAGTCCAGGCCGTTGGCCGTGACGGCGATCGACGATTGCGTGCGCGCTGTGGCCTGGATGCGCCCCTGGCGAAAGCCATCGCAGTTGGGGCAGTTGCAGTTCCACTGCGGGAAGCCGCCACCGGCCGATGAACCCAGAACACGGATGCGCATGTCAGGACCCCTGAAAGGCCAATGAAAAGGCGCACGCGTTGTTCACCCGTGCGCCCCGAACCGAGTGATGCAGATCAGCGGTTGGCGATGTACATCGTGATTTCAAAGCCGAAGCGAAGGTCGGTGAAGGCGGGGGTCGTCCATTGCATAGAAGGTCTCCAATAATGGGTTGGCACGAAACATGTCTGCAAGCTCGCCAGCACCATTGCCACAAGCCGCCCCTCATGAATAGCAATATCGATGCCACGAAAACTGTGCCACGCCCACCGGTGGCCAGCCCCGCGTGGCCACGTCCGCAACACCTGCCGCTGGGTGGGCTGCACCGCATGGCCTGGCGTGCCGTGGGGGCGCCAGATGGTGAGCCATGGCTGCTGCTGCACGGGGGGCCTGGCAGCAGTTGCCAGCCCGGCATGCTGAGGCCGTTCGACCTGTCGCGGCAACGGGTGGTGGCGCCCGATCAACGCGGCTGCGGCGCCTCGCTCCCGAAGGGCCGCACGGCGGGCAACCACACGGCCGCGCTGGTGGCCGACATGGAAGCGCTGCGCGAACACCTGGGGCTGGAGCGCTGGTCGGTGCTGGCCGGTTCGTGGGGCACGGTGGTGGCCTTGGCCTACACGCTGGCGCACCCGCTGCGTGTGCAACGCCTGGTGTTGCGTGGCGCGTTTGCGCTCAGCGCGCGCGAGGTCGGCGGGTTGTTGTTGCCCTCGTCGCGCGTGCGACGGTCGCTCGGCTGGGGCGCGCTGTGGCCGGTTGTTGGCGGCACGGTCTTGCCCGTTGCGTTGCAGCGGCTGACACAACTGATTCAAAGTGGGACACCCGGTGTTGCATCGCTGCGCGCCGCGCGCGGCTGGGGATTGCTGGAAACGGCAGCGGCCGCGCGCAGCCAGCGGCGCAGCCTGTTGCATGCGGCGCTGGGCACACCGCGCCTGGCGACGGCGATCCGGCGCGAATGGGCGGCGCTGCGCAAGGCCGAGAAGCGCGCCATCGCGCGACTGAAGCGACCCGGGAAAACCCGCGCCGACCGCAACGCGTTAGCCAAATTCCACATCCAGGCGCACTACTTGCGCCACCGCGGTTTCATGCGGACCGCCCAGCTCGACCGAGGCGTGTTGCAGGCCGCTCGACACGGCCTGCCGGTGGACTGGGTGCACGGCCGTTTCGACGCGATCTGTCCCCCCGCCAACAGCCGGCGTTGGGCCGCGCTGGGCCGCGCCGCGGGTGGCGCGATCGTACAGGTGGAGCCGCACAGCGGTCACCTGGGCCACGAGCCCGACATGCTGAGCGCCTTGCGCAAGAGCGTGCGCAGGACGCTGGCATGAACGGCCTGTGCCGCGCGTTGGGGGCGGGCTTGCTCGCGCTGTTGATGGGCTGTGCCTCCACCGCACCCAGGCCCGACTGCAGCGCCGCCCACGCGGTGCCGTGGCAAGCGGTGGTGCCCGGCCTGTGGGTGTGGCAGCCCGACGTGGTGGGTGAGGTATCGGCTGCCAATGCCGGTCATGTGGTGCCCACCTCGGTGGTGGTCTCGGGCGGTGAAGCCCTGGTGATCGACCCCGGCCCGAGCCACCGCCACGGCCTGCGTGTGCGCGACTCGTTGGCCTGCCGCTTCGGCGCGCAGGTGCGCTGGGTGGTCAACACCCACGCCCACGCCGAGAACGTGCTGGCGAACTCGGCGTTTGCCGACCGGTTGGCGGCGGGCCAGCTGGAGATCCTGTCCAGCGACGGCACGCGCAGTGCGATGCAGCAGCGCTGCGCGGCCTGCCTGGCCAGCCTGGGCGAGCGCGCTGGTCAGGGTGCGATGGCGGGCACGGGCATCGTGCTGCCCAGCCGCGTGCTGAAGACCGGCGAACTGCTGCGCGTGGGCCCGCACACCTTGCGTGTGCTGCCACCCGCGCCGGGCCACACCGAGAGCGATCTGGTGCTGTGGGACGAAGCCAGCCGCGTGGTGTGGGCCGGTGGGCTGGTGGTCGACCAGCGCCTGCCCGAGCTGGCGCAGGGCGGGGTGGACGCGTGGTTGTCGGCGCTGGACCGCATCGCAGCGCTGCGCCCGAGGCATGTGATCGGCAACACGGTGTCCAGCACCCTGGACGACCGGGCGCTGCCGCCTGCGGTGGTGGTCACCCGCGCATACCTCGCCGAGCTGCGCGCGCGCGTACTGGCGGCGATGGACGAAGGTCGTCACGCGGGCGAGAGCGCTTTGATCACCATGCCTGCGTATGCCCGTTGGGCAGGCTACGCGCAGCGCCAGGGCTTCAATGTGCAGCGCGCGTGGCGCGAACTGGAGCCGGTGTGGATGGAGCGCGGACCCGGGCAATGACTCAGTTCAGCAAGTCCGGCGGCAGCAGGTCCTTCTTGCGGTAGATGGTGTTGCGCGAGACGCCCAGCGCCTTGGCCGCTGCCGACACATTGCCCTTGTGCAGTCGCAGCATCTGCGCCATGGCGCACAGCGCCACGTCCTGCAGCCTCTGGCCTTCGGCGGCCACCTCCACCACCGGCTCGGGCAGGCTGCACACGGGTGCGGCCTCTGTCGGCACGCTGATGTGGGCGGTGGGTGCCGTGGCGGTCATGGACAGCAGGGGCCGCGTCAGCAACTGGTCGTGGTCCAGCTCTTCGAGGAAGTCATCGGGCAGGTGGCCCATGTCGATCACGCCGCCCTGGCCGACCATCACCACCGCCGTGCGCAGCAGGTTGTGAAGCTGGCGGAAGTTGCCGGGCCAGGCGTAGCGCTTGAAGAGGTCCATCACTGGCGCCGACACGCCCACCGGCTGGCTGCCCTCGCTCAGCGCAAGCAGGATCTTCTGCACCACGAGTTCGAAGTCGCTTCGCTCGCGCAGCGCGGGCAGGCGCACCACCAGGCCGTTGAGGCGGTAGTAGAGGTCTTCGCGGAAGTCGCCGCGCGCGATCATGTCCTTGAGGTTCTTGTGCGTGGCGCTGACCACGGCCACATCCACCTCGACCTCCTTGCCCGCGCCCAGCGGGCTGACCTTGCGCTCCTGCAGCACGCGCAGCAGCCGAGCCTGCAGGTGTTTGGGCATGTCGCCGATCTCGTCGAGGAACAGCGTGCCGCCGTGGGCCTGCAGGATCTTGCCGATGGAGCCCTTCTTGCGCGCGCCGGTGAAGGCGCCTTCTTCGTAGCCGAAGAGTTCGGACTCGATCAAGGTGTCGGGGATGGAGGCGCAGTTGACCGAGACGAAGGGCTGGGCCGCGCGCGTGGAGTCGCCGTGGATGGCTTGCGCGAGCAGGTCCTTGCCGGTGCCGGTTTCGCCCAGGATCATGATGGGGATGTCGCGCCCGCTGACCATGCGCAGCTTGTGGATCACCGAGGTCACCTGCGCGTCGCCGGTGTCCAGGTAGTGCAGCGAGGAGAACTGCATCTTCTTGCCGGTCTGCTTCAGCGGCTCGGGCCCTGGTTGGGCCGCCGCGGACGTGGGCTGCGGCTGGCCAGGCGCCTCGCTCGTGTGGCCGCCGGGCTTGGCGGCCCACATGTTGGAGGTCTTGAGCTTGACCCGGCACCACACCGACACGCCGTTGTGCATGCACAGTTGCTTGGGGTTGGGCGTGGCGCCGCTGAACAGCTCGACCAGGGCCGAGACCGGCAGGCCGAACAGCGAGAAGAAGGTGTGTGCCTTGAGCGCGCTGAAGGGCAGGCCGATCTGGAACTGCGCGCTGCGGTTGGCCGAGAGGAAGCGGCCCTCGGGCGAGAACACCGCGATGCCCTCGACCAGCGTGCCGAGAAATTCGGAGCGGGTGTGGAAGTGGATGCGGATCGCCTTGGGAAAGATGTCGGCGAACATGTGGTTCTCGATCATCTGTGCCGACATGCGCACCAGCGCCAGCGTGTGCTGGTGGTAGCTGCGGTGGTCACCGGTCACGTCGAGCGCGCCGATGACCTGGCCGTAGGGATCGAAGATGGGCGAGGCCGAACAGGTGAGGAACTTGTTGGCGTTCATGTAGTGCTGGCCGCCGTGCACGGTGAGCGCTTCCTCTTCACTCAGCGCGGTGCCGATCGCGTTGGTGCCCTTGCTCTTCTCCGACCAGTCCATGCCGGGCGTGAGCGCCACCTGCGAAGCGCGCTCCAGAAAATCCATGTCGCCCAGCGAGTGCAACACGAGACCCTTGGCCGAGGTCAGCAACACCATGCTGTGGGTGTTGACGATCTGGTCGTAGAGCGTCTCCATCACGGGTGCGGCGTGCTGGAACAGGAAGCGGTTTTCTTCCAGCGCGTCGGGCAGCACGCCATGAGAAGGGCTCGAGAAGTCGGGCTCGTCGGTCACGGTGATGCCGTACGACTGCGAGCGGCGGTGCGACTGGTCGATCAACTCGTGGAGTTCGGTGGTGACCATGCCCGATGGCGGGGATTCAACCCGACGACCCGGGATGGGGCTCGTGAAGAGGGCAGAACTCATGTTGTCTCCAGGGTCCGGGGGAATGACGCCCCAGTAGTCCACCGACCAGCGTGCGTCGTCTGCCGCAGGGGGGGTGGATCCAGTGTGTTCGCTGTCTTGGTGGCTCATGCAATTTTCTTCATAACTGTCTCGGGAAACAACACTGGTTATCCCGGTGTGCAACAACCCAGGCCCGATGTGCCCGTGCCTGGGTAGCAATTTGCCGGCCTGCTGCTTCCCGTGAAAAGGTGGTCCAGAAGGCACCAGTCGTGCAAGAGGATGTGTCACGCGGCGCGACGACCGGCTGTGCAACTGATGCAATTTGGAACAGGTTGCCGGTGTCGATCCGGTTTTTGGGGGAAGGCCTGCTTCTTGCTGACCAGCCAGGGTGAACCCGCCTTTTGACCCTGGAGACCTCGCGATGAAAACCCGATCCTTTTCTCTCTCGAAGCGCGCCGCTCGCGGCCTGCTGGCCGTGGCCGTGACATGCGGCGTGGCCGCCGTGATGGCCCACGGCGACGTGATCCCGCAATCGGTGGACACCAGCACCTTGCCGCAGCTCGGCGCCAAGTGGCTGGATGCCAACCCGTTCAGCACCGGCCCGGCCAACAAGGAAGCGCTGCGCATCGGCACCTCGGCCTACAACCAGAACTGTGCCCGCTGCCATGGGCTGGAAGCGATCTCGGGCGGCATGTCGCCCGATCTGCGCAAGTTCGACAGCGACTGCTCCGGCATGGCGGATGCGGCCAAGAAGGCCGCTTGCTACAAGGAGATGGACGAGTTCTACGTGGCCACCGTGCGCCGTGGCCGCGTGCGCGATGGCCGTGTGTACATGCCGCCCTTTGAAGGCACGCTCACCCAGGAAGCCATCTGGTCGATCAAGACCTACCTCGAAACCCGCCGCGAACAGTGATGTGAACCGCGAGCCGCTTGCGGCGCGCACCGTGAGGAGACAGGACATGACAGAAAAAAACAGACCCCTGGATCGCCGCCAGATCCTGGCCGGCCTGCTGCCCCTGCTGGCTGGCATGCCGCTGCTGGCGCAGGCGCAGACCGAGCTGAGCGATCTGGCGAAGATCCGCGCCGCCGGGGTGCTCAAGGTGGCGGTCTACAAGGACAACGCACCGTTCTCCGATGGCCCCGCCAACGATGTGCAGGGGCTGGATGTGTCGATTGCCACCGCGCTGGCCAGGCAGCTCAAGCTCAAGCTCGCACTGCTGCCGTTCGATGCGGGCGAGAACATGAACGACGACCTGCGCAACATGGTCTGGCGTGGTCACTACCTGGGCTACGGCCCGGCCGACGTGATGCTGCAGGTGCCGGGTGACAAATACCTCATGGCGCGCAACCGCCAGGTGCTGATCCTCGCGCCCTACATGCGCCAGTCGCTGGTGCTGGTCTTTGACACCTCGCGCATCGCCGACGTGAACAGCCCGGACGATCTCAAGGGCTTTCAGCTCGCGGCCGAGCGTGGCGCCGGGGCCACCAGCGCGCTCATGGGGTACGGCGGCGGCCTGCTGCGCGCGCAGGTCGGCATCCACAACACCGGCACGCAAGCCGTGCAGGCCCTGCTGGAGGGCAAGGCCGCCGCGGCCTACGTGACGCGTGCGCAAGCCGAGTCGGTGCTCTCGCGCGCCGAGGTCAAGCCGGGGCAATACCGCTTCACGCCGCTGGCGCTCAGCGGCCTGCCCGACAACGGCTGGCCGGTGGGCATGGCGATCAAGGCCGAGAACAAGGACCTGGGTCAGGCGCTGGAAGCCGCCCTGCAATCGATCCGCGCGAGCGGCGAGTTGCTCGCGATCTTCAGGCAGCACGGCATGACGCTCACCGCGCCCTGAGCGTCACGGCACGTTCGCGGCCGAGGTCCAGGCGTCGAGCAGATCGGGGCGGCGCAGCCGTCGGGTGGCCTGGATCAGGTGGGGGTGCTTCGCCAGGCGCGCGAGCAGCTGCAGCTTCTGCCTGGGTGTGAGGCCACTGGCCAGGATGGGCGCCAGCCAATGCTGCGCGGCCTCGGCCGCCACATCGCGCACGACCTTGGCGCAACCCGCCACCTGCAGGCCCAGCAGATTGCAGAACACCTGCAGCCGTTGCGGGTTGAAGATCGGTGCCGCGTGCTGCTTCTGTGCGCCAGGCATCAACACCAGGGCATGGCCCCGCGTGCCGTTGTAGATCAGGGTCGAGGTGATGTCGTAGGCCGGTGCCAGTTCGGCGTGGCGCCGGTCGCGGTAGAGCAGTCCCAGGTTCTTCAAATGCATGTCGGCGTTGCCGAGCAACTCGTTGACCTCGATGCGGCGCAGCAGTTCGTGTACGGCGGCCTGACCGCAGCGGGGCAGGCTCATCAACACCGCCGCGATGGCGACATAGGACTCGGCGTACTTCTGTTCGGGCGGCAACCCGAAGACCTGCGCGAAGTCTTCAAAGTGGACCTTGCCGCCGGGGTCGCGGTCGAACCGGGTCACAGCCAGGAACTCGCCGGCCACTTCCTCGCCCAAGTCGTAGCGGTGTGGCGCCGACAGCGCCGAGAGCGGTGCCAACTCGAACTCGCAGACATTCACCCCGGCGAGCCGGGCCAGGCTCATGCTCAGGCTCTCCAGCTGCGGCATGCGCGCGTACTCCGACGACGGCAGCTTGGCGATGATGGCCGCTTCGCCTTGAGACGTTCTTCCCACGAAGCGACCCTCACGGTCCTTGTTGACACCGATCTTGGGCTGCACACCGGAGATCGACAACGCGTCCTGGAACGGCTCGGCCCAGACCGTGGCTTCGAGTGCGTCCTGGTTCTGGGTGACCAGGCGCTGCAGCGTGGAGCGGGGAATGTCTTCCCACTCCGCAGTGACCGCGCCAGGGAGGTTTTTCCCGCAGGCCGCGATCATGCCCATGTGGTCGAGCGGATCGATCTGCGCCTCGTCGGCCACAAAGCGCCGGAACACCCCCTCGGGCAAGAGGTTCTGAAAGAACGGCGGCAGTTGGGCATCGCCCCGGCTGCCCGGCACGGCGTTGAACTCGGGCCGGGTCACGTCAAGCCAGAAGGACTGCTGCTGTGCCGGGTCGTCCGCGCGCATGGACTCCGAGAGCACATCGGCTTCTTCCCAGGGGATGCTGGCGTAGGTCTCATCGGCGGCGAAGCGCAGGACGATGGGCATGCCGGGCTGCGCATATTTGAAGAGACAACCGATGCGCTGGCCGTGCAGTTTGATGACGAGCACAGGAACGTTCATGGGCGGCCCTTCGGTACGATGGTGCCTTGCTTGAGACTGGCCAGGCGCCGTTGCACCGCCGACGGCGTGTGAGACGCGGGCGCCGTGGCGCCGAATTCCGGCATGCCCCGTTTGAGCGTGCGCGGCAAGGTGATCAGATCCAGTTGCAATACGTCCATGACGGCCAGCAAGGTCGACAGTTGCACATCGTTGCCCTTGAACAGGCGGTAGACGGCCTGGCGGCTCACGCCAGCCTGTTCGGTCAGCTGCTGCCGCGTGAGACCACTGGCCAGGCGGGCTGTTTCCAGGTGTTGGGCGAGTTCCAGTGAGGTGCTCATGGCGTTGTGTATTCGATACGAATGCCAGATATTATCGTATTTGCAACGTTTTTGACTGACTGTTATCGATACGTTTTAATATATTGACCGTATTCGATACGAATGATGACATTTGGGTCAGCGGCTTGCGCCACGACCTGGCAAGCACTTCACGCCACGTCGGGTGTGCCGGGTTGATACAACCGCTCCGGCGTCCGAGCGGTTTCGGGACAGTTTTCCAGGGCATGTGTGCTGTCGCGCAGCGGTTTCCCGGGAAATGCCCATGGCATGGAACTTGAGGTGTGAAGAGGGCCTGACGAAACAGGCTTCGTCATCAACGTTCACCCCTTGAGGAAGACAACATGCTCTATGCAGCCCCTGGCGCCGCCGGCGCCAAGATCACCTACAAAAACCAGTACGACAACTTCATCGGCGGTCGCTGGGTCCCACCCGTCAAGGGTCAGTACTTCGACGTCATCACGCCCGTGTCGGGCCAGGTGTACACCCGCGCTGCGCGCTCCACGGCAGAAGACATCGAGCTCGCGCTCGACGCCGCGCACGCCGCCGCCGATGCCTGGGGCAAGACCGATGCCGCCACGCGCTCCAACGTGCTGCTGAAGATCGCCGACCGCATCGAGCAGAACCTGGAGCTGCTGGCCTACGCCGAGACCGTGGACAACGGCAAGGCGATTCGCGAAACGCTCAACGCCGACATCCCGCTCACGGTGGACCACTTCCGCTATTTCGCGGGATGCGTGCGCGCGCAGGAAGGCGCTTTGAGCAACATCGACGAGAACACGGTGGCGTACCACATCCAGGAGCCGCTGGGCGTGGTCGGCCAGATCATTCCGTGGAACTTCCCCATCCTCATGGCAGCCTGGAAACTCGCGCCCGCGCTGGGTGCCGGCAACTGCGTGGTGCTCAAGCCCGCCGAGTCCACGCCCATCAGCATCCTGATCCTGGCCGAGCTCATCGCCGACCTGCTGCCCCCGGGCGTGCTCAACATCGTCAACGGCTACGGCCGCGAAGCCGGCATGCCGTTGGCAACTTCCAAGCGCATCGCCAAGATCGCGTTCACCGGCTCCACGACCACCGGCCGCGTGATCGCACAGGCCGCGGCGAACAACCTGATTCCGGCGACGCTGGAACTCGGCGGCAAGTCGCCCAACGTGTTCTTCGCCGACATCATGGACAAGGACGATGCCTTCCTCGACAAGGCGGTTGAAGGCCTGGTGCTGTTCGCGTTCAACCAGGGCGAGGTGTGCACCTGCCCATCGCGCGCGCTGATCCAGGAAAGCATCTACGACAAGTTCATGGAGCGCGTCTTGAAGCGCGTGGCCGCGATCAAACACGCCAGCCCGCTGGACACCGACAGCATGATGGGTGCGCAGGCCAGCAAGGAACAGCTCACCAAGATCCTCTCGTACCTCGACCTGGGCAAGCAGGAAGGCGCCGAGGTGCTGGCCGGTGGCGGCCAGGCGCATCTGGGCGGTGACCTCGAAGGCGGCTATTACGTGCAGCCCACGCTGTTCAAGGGCCACAACAAGATGCGCATCTTCCAGGAGGAGATCTTCGGCCCGGTGCTGGCCGTGACCACTTTCAAGGACGAAGCCGAAGCGCTGGCGATCGCCAACGACACGCTATATGGCCTGGGTGCCGGCGTGTGGAGCCGCAACGGCAACGTGGCCTACCGCATGGGCCGCGCCATCAAGGCCGGGCGCGTGTGGACCAACTGTTACCACGCCTACCCGGCGCACGCGGCCTTCGGTGGCTACAAGGAATCGGGCATCGGGCGCGAGACGCACAAGATGATGCTCGACCACTACCAGCAGACCAAGAACCTGCTGGTTTCGTACTCGGAAAACAAGCTGGGCTTCTTCTGACCAGCCGCTCGGCCCCTTCTCGCCGGAGGGGCCGCCACGTGGATCCCCAAGGGGGTGCCTACCTCATGCTGGGGTACCAGAAATCGGTGGTCACCCCCTTGCGGATCCACGTGGCTTTTCGCACTACGACGATGGCACTCCAACCACCCGGCTGCGTGGACTGTGTGGGCGGCCACCTCATGCTGGGGTACCAGAAATCGGCGTCCGCCCACACCGTCCACGAAGCTGCGAGCGCCAAAAAACCCCAAGAGGAGAAAAACCCATGGTCGACAAAGTCATAGCCACCCCTGCCGCCCTGGAGCTCGTGGCCTTCCTCAAAACCAAACACGGCCCGGACCTCATGTTCCATCAAAGCGGTGGCTGCTGCGACAACAGCGCAGCCAACTGCTACCTGCCCGGCGAAATCACCATGGGCGCGGGCGATGTGTACCTGGGCGAGATCGGGGGTTGTCCGTTCTACATCGGCAAGGCGCAGTACGTGACCTGGCGCCACACGCAGCTCATCATCGACGTGATCGAGGGCCACGGCGGCACGTTCTCGCTCGAGGGACCGGAGGGCAAGGCGTTTCACACGCGCTCGCGCGTGTTCAACGAGGCCGAGCTGGCCGAACTGGACGCCGACCGTTCGGGCTGAGCTTGTCGAAGCCCTCGCAGGCCAACATGGTGTGAAGGCTTCGACAGGCTCTGCCCGAACGGATGGGACTAAATGCGCGAGCGTGGTGCGCCGAGCTTGCGGTACACCGTGGCGCGGCTGATGCCCAGCGCGCGGGCGGCTTCCTTGACGTTGCCACGCGCGTCGTCCACCGCCTTGCGGATCATGGCGGTCTCCACGTCCTTGAGCGGCAGGCCATGGGTGGCTCCATGCACCGGGGCGCGTTCACCGCCCTGGTTGAGCTTGGCCAGCACGCTCAGACGCAGGCCTGACCACAGCGGCACTTCGAGCGGGCCGCGCTGCAGGCGCGCGGCGTCGAACAGCGTTTCCACCGGCACGGCAAACACATCGCTGCAGTGGCCAGGCGCCATGCCGGCCACGATGCCGAGCATGTCGGCCGCAGAGCGGTTGAGCGCGGTGATCTGGCCGTCGGCGTCCACGCAGACCAGGCCTTCGCTGGCGTCGCCCGGCAGGCCGCCCGGCCAGCTGAGGCACAGCAGCAGCCGGTGGGGTCGGGCCAGCGCCAGCGCGTTCTCGATGCTGCGCGCCGACTGCGTGACGAGGTGCTTGAGGGCGGGTTGCTCCACCACGTTCACGCCGGTGAGATCGAGCATGCCCACGCACTGCCCGTCGGGCCCCCAGATGGGCGCACCGGCGCAGCTGTAGACACTGGTGGCATCGAAGAAATGCTCGCCGCGGTGCAGCCACACCGGCTGCAGCTCGGCCAGCGTGGCACCGATGGCGGTGGTGCCCACGGCGCGTTCGGACAAATCAACACCCACGCGCGCGATGGTCGACGCCTGCGGGTTGTGGCGGTCCACCGGGCCATTGACGTCGATCACCAGGCCGCTGGCGTCGGTGAGGATGGCGAAATAGCGTGTGTTGGCCATGGCCCGCGTGAGCGACTGGATCACCGGTGCCGCTGCCCGCAGCAGAGGCTGGTTGGCCTCGATGGCGCTGCGCACGGCGCTGTGGGTGACCGCATCGAAGGCGATCGGCTGGTGCGGGTTGAAGCCCATGCCCAGGCAGCGCCGCCACGAACGGTCGATCCACGGCGAGAGTTCCACCGGGCTGCTCGGGTCCCGTGTGTCCAGAACCGATTTGCGCGCCTGCTCGATCAAGGCCAGGCGGTGGGGATGGGTCAAGGGTGACTGCGTGTGGGAGTTCACCCAGGAATTAGAGCAGCGTTTGAACGCCCATGCACGGCGATCAACCGCTCCCGGGATCGGTGTTAACCCCCGTCGTGGACTCGGGCCAGCGGCAGACCCAACCGGTGTCGCGCGCCAGGGCGTCGAGGTCGTCGGGCGTGTCCAGGTCGCGCGTGTAGTGTGGGTTGTCCACCACCCAGGGCAGGGTGGCTTGGCGGTGCGCCGCGCGCCACTGTCGCAGGCTGGTGCCGGGCGCTGCGAGCAGGTTGGCGCGCACCGAGGCGTCGAACACCACCGGGTGGCCCGGCACACCGTTCACCATGGGCATCAAGACCCGGCATCCGGGCGGGCGGCGTTGAAACGCATCGAGCACCGCACCGATGTCGGCGGCGTCGATCAGGGCTTGGTCGGCCAGCAGCACCATCACGGCCTGCACGTCGTCGTCGAGCGCGTGCAGGCCCAGGTGCAGCGAGGAGGCCGGATCGTCTTCGGGCTCGGGGTTGACCACCTGGCGTGGCACCAGGTGCGCAGGCCATTGCGCCAGGTGCGCCTGAATCTGGGCGGAGTGATGGCCGAGCACCAGCACCGGCGTGTGAAGCCCGACGCTGCGCACCGAGCGCACCAGCCGCTCCAGCAGGCTCTGGCCCTGCACCTCCAGCAAACACTTGGCCCGCCCGCCCATGCGCCGGCCGGCGCCAGCGGCCAGGATGAGAACGCCGGTGCGCAGCGGCTGTGGCGGGGCGGCGGTGTTCACCGTGCGGTGGTGGGCGAAAAGCAGGTCGGGCCGGACGGCTCCTTGTGGCCATCGGTCAGCGCATTCTTGGCCTGCGCCACGTCCATGTCGCGCGGCAGCGGCACGCCGTTTTTCACCGCCAGCACCTCGGCCATGATGCTCACCGCGATCTCGGGTGGGGTCTTGCTGCCGATGTAGATGCCGATCGGCCCGCGCAGCCGCGCCAGGCTCTCGGGGGTCTGGTCGAAGTGTTCGATCATGCGGGCGTGGCGCGCCTCGTTGTTGCGCCGCGAACCGATGGCGCCGACGTAGAAGGCCTCGGTCTCCAGCGCCTCGAGCAGGGCGAGGTCGTCGAGCTTGGGGTCGTGCGTAAGCGCGATCACGCAGCTGCGGCGGTCGACCTTGAAGTCGCGCACCACGTCGTCGGGCATCTCGGTGAGCAGGGTGACGCCGCTCACCTGCCAGGCGGTGCGGTACTCCTCGCGCGGGTCGCACACGGTGACCGCGAAGCCGCTGAACAGCGCCATGGTGGCGAGGTACTCGGTGAGCTGGCCCGCGCCGATGAGCAGCATGCGGTACTCGGGGCCGAAGGTGTTGCTGAGCCACGGCCCGTCGTCGCTGAGCGAGGCCGGTGCGGTGGCCGCGCGCAGGGCCACGCGGCCGGTGGCGAGTTCGGTGCGGCGCTCCATCATCTGGCCGTCGGCCAGGGCCTGCACCAGCTCGGCCAGCGAGCCGGCGTCGGGGTTGAATTCGAGCACCAGTTCCAGCGTGCCGCCGCAAGGCAGGCCGAAGCGGTGCGCCTCGTCGGCGCTCACGCCGTACTTCACGCGCTCGGGCGGCCCGTCGGGAATCTCGTGCGTGATGCCGGACGGCGCGGTGCTGCCTTGCACCGCGCCGTGCGCGCGGCTGTAGCGGTAGATCAGGTCGTCTTCAATGCAGCCACCCGAGACCGAGCCGACCACCGCGCCGTTCTCGCACAGCGCCATGATCGAGCCCACCGGGCGCGGTGACGAGCCCCAGGTGCGCACCACGGTGGCCAGCAGCGCGCGCCGGCCTTCCGCGCGCCAGCCTTGCAGGCTGCGCAGAACGGTGACGTCGAGGTTTTCCAAGTTCAGACTCCTTCGGTTTCAGGTGGCCAGGTAGATCATGACCGCCACCACGACCGCGATGGCGGCCCAGGCCCACGTCGGCAGGCCGCCGCCGGCCTGGGGCATCGGTGTGAGTGCAGTATCGGTCGTGGCACCCGGGTAACGGCGCTGCAGTTCTTCGTCGAAGCGGCGAAAGAAGTCTTCGGCGAGCGACTTGGCCGCGCCGTCGATCAGCCGCTGGCCGAGCTGCGCAATCTTGCCACCGACGATGGAGTGCACGGTGTAGCTCAGTTCGCAGCCGGTGCCCGCGGGCGCGAGCTGTACCGCGGCCTCGCCCTTGCCGAAGCCGGCCACGCCGCCCTGCGCATCGAAACCGAGCTTGTAGGAGCTGGGCGGCACGATGTCGGAGAGTTGCACGCGCCCATTGAAGCGGGCGGACACGGGCCCGATCTTGATCGCGGTGGTGACGGCGTAGGTGTTGGGCTCGGTGAGTTCGAATTTCTCGCAGCCCGGGATGCAGGTCTTGAGCATCGCCGGGTCGTTGAGGGCTTCCCAGGCCTGTTGTTGGGTGACGGCGAGTGGCCGGCTGCCTTGCATGTCCACGTGGGGTTCTCCTGTCAGGTCGGCATGGTGAATGAAACCGGGGAATTCAGCCGCGCTGCATCAGCGTTGCCATGGACCGCGCAAGGTCTTCGAGGCGGCTCAGGTTGTGCACGGCCAGCATGCCGTGCGCATGGCGGTGCAGCACGCTGGCACCGCTGGCCAGCGGCGCATAACCCTCGTAGCGCAGCAGCGGGTTGAGCCAGAGCAGTTGCCGGGTGTGGCGGCCCAGCCATTGCAGTTCTTCTTCGAGCGCGTCGGGCGAGCCGGTGTCCAGGCCGTCGGTGATGAGCAGCACCACGGTGCGTCGGCCCACCAGGCAGCGCTTGTGCTCGGTGCGCAGGCGCGCGAGCGATGCGCCCAGGCGCGTGCCGCCAGCGAAATCGTCGATGGCGGCGTTGGCGAGTTCCAGCATCTGGTCGGTGTCCCGGTGGCGGAAGGCCGCTCGCAGGTCGGTCAGCTCGGTGCCGAAGGCGAATGTCGCACGTGGTGTGCCGTGCGTTGCCTGGTGCAGGAAGGCCAGCAGCAGCCGGGCGTAGCGCTCCATGGAGCCCGAGATGTCGACCAGGATCAGCAGCGGCAGCGGCTGGCGCCGCCGGGTCATGCGGGGGATCTCCAGCAACTCGCCGTCGTGCCGACGCGCCTGCTGCAGCGCGCGCGGCCAGTTCGGGCGGTGGCCACGCGTGCCGGCGCGTTCGCGTCGCGCGCGCACCGGCGGCAAGGGCAGGGGGATGTCGCGCACCAGTTGTTCGACCAGGCGTAATTCGCTGGCCGAGAGCCCGGCGAAGTCGGCGTGTCGCAGGCGCTGCTGGTCGCTGGCGGTCATGGCGGCGTCGAGTTTGATTTCGGTCTCGCCCTGGTTGGGCGTGCGCGCCTTGAGGCCGGCCACGCTCAGCGCTTCCTGCACGCGCGCCTTGCGCCGCACCGGGTGCGCCTTGGCGGCCTTGGGCAGCATCTGCGCGAGCAACTGCTGCGCCAGTTCGGGGTTGCGGAAGAAGGCCTCGAACATTTCGCCGAACACGCCGATGTCCTGCTGGCGGCTCACCAGCACGGCTTCGAGCGCGGCGCGCAGGTCGTCCTTGCGCTCCACGCCCACGATCTCCGTGGCGGTGATCGCGCTGGCGATGCGCGTGCTGTCCACCGGCACACCGGCGCGGCGCAGTGCGCGGCCGAAGGCGGTGATGTGGTCGGGGAGCTTCCCGCTCCTTGCGTCACCCAGGATCATGGTTTTTCTACTTGTTTTGTGCCTGGACCTCGCGCTGACGGCTGGCGTGGTCCGCGTTCTCCGGCGCACGGTCGCGGGCGTCTGCCCGGGCAGGCCGGCACCACTCCATGAACGCCATGGCTGGCGCCCACACTCTGCGGCAGCCGCGAATGGCGCCTGCGCCCGCGAACCCCACCAGCCGTCGAGAGTGGCGCGAAGGCGTGCAGAAGGCCAAGGCCATCATTTTCGTGGCGGGCCCAGGTGCTACTGGGGTCGATGGGGTGGGTGTCCGGGCGCAGGCGCCATTCGCGGTTGCCACAGAGGGCGAGCCCAGACCACGTGGTTGATGAAGCGCGACTCCGAGCGCCCGGGCAGACGTCCGCGACCGAGCGCCGGAGAACGGACACACGCCCCAGCGGCCCGGAAGTGGTGCAGGCAAACAAGGTTTCCACGACAAGTACAGTCAAACAGGTTCAGGCGCCAACAACTGGTCCAGCATCGGCAACAAAGCAGCCACATCCTCGCGCTGCTTGAACAGGATGCCCGCCGTGTCCTGGATCACCTCGGGATCCAGAGTGAGCGTGTCCAGTGCCACCAGCGCCTTGGCCCATTCCACGCTCTCGGCGATGCCGGGGCTGCGCTGGAAGGCGTTGGCGAAGGGCTGGCTGCGCAGGCGCGAGACGAAGCGCGTGACCTGCTCGGTGAGCGTGGCGCTGGCCTCTGGCACCTGGCTCTTGACGATGGCGAGCTCGCGCTCGCGGTCGGGGTAGTCCAGCCACTGGTACAGGCAGCGGCGCTTGACGGCGTCGTTGAGGTCGCGCGTGCGGTTGCTGGTGAGGATGGTCAGCGGCGCGGCCACGGCCTTGATGGTGCCGAGTTCGGGAATGGTGACCTGGTATTCGCCCAGGTACTCGAGCAGGAAGGCTTCGAAGGGTTCGTCGGCGCGGTCCACTTCGTCGATCAGCAGCACCGCGCCGGGCTCGGGCGTCTGCAGCGCCTGCAGCAGCGGGCGGCGGATCAGGTAACGCGCCTGGTAGACCTCGCGCTCGATCTCGTCGGGTGTGGAGGTGGCCTGCGCCGCGCGCATGTGCAGCAGCTGCGCGGTGTGGTTCCACTCGTAGAGAGCCTCGCGCTGCTCCATGCCGTCGTAACACTGCAGGCGCAGCAGCGGGCGGCCGAGCAGCTGGGCGAGGGCCTTGGCCAGCGCGGTCTTGCCCACGCCGGGCTCACCTTCGAGCAGCAGGGGGCGCTGCAGTCGCATCGCCAGAAAAACGGCGGTGGCCAGCCGCCGGGGAGCGTGGTAGCCAACGCCTTGCAGGGCGTGGGTGAGGCCGTCGATGGAGTCGGTGTCGGCGGGCAAGCGGCTCATCCGTTTGCCTGCCGCACCGCGGCCTGCGTCTGCACCGTGATCAGGTGCGCCCGGTAGGCCGCGCTGGCGTGCAGGTCGCCACTGATCTCGCTGGCGTCGATCTGCACGTCCTTCACCGCTTCGGGCGTGAAACTCTTGGCCAGCGCCGCTTCCAGGCCTTGGTGGCGGAACACGCCGTTGCCGGTGCCGGTGATGGCCACGCGCGGGCCGCCCGGGGTGAGGGCCACGAACACGCCCACCAGCGCAAAGCGGGAGGCCGGCTGGCGGAACTTGGCGTAGGCCGCCTTGCTCGGGATGGGGAAGCGGATCGCGGTGATGAGTTCGCCCGGTTCCAGCGCCGTGGTGTACAGGCCCTGGAAGAAGTCGTCGGCCGCGATCTGGCGCCGGTCGGTGACGACGGTGGCGCCCAGGCCCAGCACCGCGCTCGGGTAACACGCGGCCGGGTCGTTGTTGGCGACCGAGCCGCCCATCGTGCCCATGGCACGGACCTGGCGGTCGCCGATGCCGTCGGCCAGCGCCGCCAACCCCGGGATGTGCTTGCGCACGTCCGCGTTGTTGGCCACGTCCTGGTGGCAGGTCATGGCGCCGATGACCAGGTTCTGGCCATCGACCTTGATGCCGCGCAGCTCGGCCACGCCGCCCAGGTCGACCAGGTTTTCGGGCCGCATCAGGCGCTGCTTCATCGAAGCGATCAGGGTCTGGCCTCCCGCCAGAGCCTGTGCGCCGCCCGCGGTGAGGCGCTTGGCGTCGGCCAGGGTCTTGGGTTGCTCAAGGGTGAATGCGTACATGGTGCTTCTCCTTACTTCGCGGCCTGGATGGCCTGCCACACGCGGTTCGGGCTCGCGGGCATGTCGAGGTCCTTCACACCCAGCGGGGCGAGGGCGTCGAGCACGGCGTTGATCACCGCGGGGGGCGAGCCGATGGCGCCGGCCTCGCCGCAGCCCTTGGTGCCCAGCGGGTTGGTGGTGCAGGGCGTGACCACATGGCCGAGTTTGAAATCGGGCACGTCGTCGGCGCGCGGCATGGCGTAGTCCATGAACGAGCCGGTGACGAGCTGGCCGGTTTCGCGGTCGTACACACAGTGCTCCAGCAAGGCCTGGCCGATGCCCTGCACCAGGCCGCCGTGCACCTGGCCCTCGACGATCATCGGGTTGATGATGGTGCCGAAGTCGTCCACCGCTGTGAAACGGTCGATGCGCACCACGCCGGTGTTGGGGTCGACCTCGACCTCGCAGATGTGCGTGCCGGCCGGGAAGGTGAAGTTGGTCGGGTCGTAGAACGCGGTTTCGTTCAGGCCCGGCTCCAGCTTGTCCAGCGGGTAGTTGTGCGGCACGTAGGCGGTGAGCGCGACCTGGCCGAAGGTGACCTTCTTGTCGGTGCCCTTCACAGTGAATTCGCCGTTGGCGAAGTCCACGTCGGCGTCGCCGGTCTCCATCAGGTGGGCCGCGATCTTCTTGGCCTTGGCCTCGATCTTGTCGAGCGCACGCATGATGGCCGAGCCGCCCACCGAGATGGAGCGCGAGCCGTAGGTGCCCATGCCGAAGGGCACGCGGCCGGTGTCGCCGTGCACGATGTCCACCTGCGACGGGTCCAGGCCCAGGCGCGAAGCCACGACCTGCGCAAAGGTGGTTTCGTGTCCCTGGCCGTGGCTGTGCGAGCCGGTGAACACCGTCACGCTGCCGGTGGGGTGCACGCGCACTTCGCCGCACTCGAACAGGCCGGCGCGCGCACCGAGCGCACCCGCGATGTTGCTGGGTGCCAGGCCGCAGGCCTCGATGTAGCTGCTGTAGCCCACGCCACGCAGCAGGCCCTTGGCCTTGGACGCGTCCTTGCGTTGCGCGAAGCTGGACATTTCGGCCAGTTCGTTGGCTTTTTCCATGCACTGCGGGAAGTCGCCGGTGTCGTACTGCAGGGCCACCGGGGTCTGGTAGGGGAACTCGGTGATGAAGTTGCGGCGGCGGATCTCGTCCTGCGCGAGGCCGGTCTCCCACGCGGCGCGGCTCACGATGCGCTCCAGCAGGTAGGTGGCCTCGGGCCGGCCGGCACCGCGGTAGGCGTCCACCGGCGCGGTGTTGGTGAACCAGGCGTCCACCTCCACGTAGACCTGTGGTGTCTTGTACTGGCCCGCGAGCAGCGTGGCGTACAGGATGGTGGGCACCGCGGTGGAGAAGGTGGAGAGGTAGGCGCCGAGGTTGGCGTCGGTGTGCACGCGGAAGGCGAGGAAGTGACCGTCCTTGTCGAGCGCCATCTCGGCATGCGTCACGTGGTCGCGGCCATGGGCGTCGCAGAGGAAGGCTTCCGAGCGGTCGCAGTTCCACTTGATCGCGCAGTTGAGCTTCTTGGAGGCCCAGGTCAGGCACACGTCTTCGGCGTAGAGGTAGATCTTGGCGCCGAAGCCGCCGCCCACGTCGGGCGCGATCACGCGCACCTTGTGCTCGGGCAGGCCCATCACGAAGGCGGTGAGCAGCAGGCGCTCGACGTGCGGGTTCTGGTTGGCCACGTAGAGCGTGTAGTCGTCACCGGCGCGGTTGTACGAGGCGATGGCCGCGCGCGGCTCCATCGGGTTGGGCGCGAGCCGGTTGTTGATCAGGTCGATCTTGGTCACGTGCGCGGCGTTGGCGAAAGCCGCGTCCACCTGGCCCTTGTCGCCGATGGCCCACTTGTAGCAGTGGTTGTCGGCGGCGGCTTCGTGCAACGCGGGTGCCCCCGATTTCATGGCATCGCGCACATCAACCACGGCGGCCAGCGGCTCGTAGTCCACCTCCACCAGCTCGGCCGCGTTCTTCGCGTTCTCCAGCGTGTCGGCCACCACCATGGCGACGTGGTCGCCCACGTAGCGCACCTTGCCGAAGGCCAGGATGGGGTGGGGCGGCTCCTTCATGGGCTCGCCGTTGACGTCGGTGATCAGCCAGCCGCAGGGCAGGCCGCCGATCTTGTCGGCCGCGACGTCGTTGCCGTCGAAGATGCCGATCACACCTTCGGCCTTGAGCGCGGCGGCCTTGTCGATCTTGCGGATGTTGGCGTGGGCGTGCGGCGAGCGCACGAACACCGCGTGGTGCATGTTGGGCAGCACGATGTCGTCGGTGTACTGGCCGGCGCCGGTGAGAAAGCGGTAGTCCTCCTTGCGCAGGAGGGATTCCCCGATGTGGGGGAGTTTGGCGAAGTCGATGGCACCCATGTTGTTGGCTCCTTATGCCTTGAGCGCAGCGGCGCCTTGTTGAACGGCCTTGACGATGTTCTGGTAACCGGTGCAGCGGCACAGGTTGCCCTCCAGCCCTTCGCGAATCTCCCTGGCGCTGGCGTTGGGGTGGCTCCTGCACAGGCTGATCGAACTCAACACCATGCCGGGCGTGCAGAAACCGCATTGCAGGCCATGACAGTCCTTGAAGGCGGCTTGCATGGGATGCATGGTCCCGTCGGCCGCAGCCAGTCCCTCGATCGTGGTGATGTCGCTGCCGGCGGCCTGGGCCAGCAGCATGTTGCAGGACTTCACCGCGCGGCCGTCCACCAGCACCGTGCACGCGCCGCATTGGGCGGTGTCGCAACCGACGTGGGTGCCGGTGAGCTTGAGGTGTTCGCGGATCGTCTGGACCAGCAGCGTGTGGGGCGCTGCATCGACCGTCACGGCCTTGCCGTTGACCTTCAGTTGAACCTGCATGCTTGTCTCCTTGTGGTTGCTTAGGCGCAGTGGAGCATGGCTGGATGGGCCTGGATTGAGGGTTAACACTCGGTTCAATTCCACCGCTTCAAACATTCTCAAATTGAGACGCTGACGCCCGGGAGAAGCGCCCGGCCGTGGGCCTGGTGGCGCCCGACAATGCAGACCGTTCCGGCTTGAAACCGGACCCTGGCTATGCAACGGTGTGCCAATGTGGTCGGGGGCCGCGGGAGCGGCCTGGCGAATCTCCACGAAGGCCTGGACGGCGCCGTTTTCCCGGGCAATTGCCCCGTGTCTCAATCTGAGACTTTTTGGCCTGGCCGGACGGAAACACGGGTAAACCCTGAACACGAAAAAGGGAGGGGCACAAAAAATCGTATGAGCAGATGTACATAGGCGCTGTTCGTGCGCACCGCGTCTGTTACCCCCACGGAGACATAACGATGCAAAAAGTCCTTCACATCAATCCCGACAAATGCACCGGCTGCCTGCAGTGCGAAATGGCCTGTTCGTTCGAGAACTACGGCACTTACGCCACGTCGAAGTCGCGCATCAAGGTTTTTGACTTTCACCACACCGGCAAGAAGGTGCCCTACACCTGCACGCAGTGCGACGAGGCCTGGTGCCTGCACGCCTGCCCGGTGGAGGCGATCACGGTGGACAAGATGACGGGTGCCAAGGTGGTGAACGAGACCACCTGCGTGGGTTGCAAGGTCTGCACCATCGCCTGCCCCTTCGGCACGATCAACTACGTGCAGGAAACCGGCAAGGTCCAGAAGTGCGACCTGTGCGGTGGCGAGCCGGCGTGCGCCGAAGCCTGCCCGACCGCCGCCATCACCTTCATCGATGCCAACTGGACCGGCATGGACAAGATGAAGCAGTGGGCCGACAAGTTGGGCAACCAGCCTTCCGCCGCCTGACCCCAAGCCTGAAACCTTGTGGGTCAGACCACTCGCGCAGCGATGTGCTCTGACCCCAACTGACCAATCAAGGAGCATCAACATGTCATGGGCTGGAAAAATCCTCCGCGTCAACCTGACCGCGGGCACCGTGAAGTCCGAACCGCTGAACACCGAATGGGCACGTGCCTACATCGGCTCGCGCGGGCTGGGCAGCAAGTACCTGGTGAGTGAAGTCGACCCCAAGGTCGACCCGCTCTCGCCCGAGAACAAGATCATCTGGGCCACCGGCCCGTTGACCGGCACCATGGCCTCCACCGGTGGCCGTTACACCGTCATCACCAAGGGCCCGCTGACAGGCGCCATCGCCTGCTCGAATTCGGGCGGCTACTGGGGGGCCGAGCTCAAGATGGCCGGCTGGGACATGATCATCTTCGAGGGCAAGAGCCCGAAGCCGGTCTACCTCTACATCAACGACGACGAGGTCGAGCTGCGCGACGCAGGTCACCTTTGGGGCCAGAGCGTGTGGAAGACCGAGGAGGTGCTCAAGTCGAGCCTGCAGGACCCGCTGGTGCGGGTGTCGAGCATTGGCAAGGCCGGTGAAAACGGCGTGCTCTATGCGGCTGTGGTGAACGATCTGCACCGCGCGGCTGGCCGCTCGGGCGTGGGCGCCGTGATGGGCAGCAAGAACCTGAAAGCCATCGCCGTGCGCGGCACCAAGGGCGTGGGCAACATCCGGGACCCGAAGGCCTTCATGAAGACCACCTTCGAGAAGAAAAAGATCCTGGCCGAGAACGCGGTGACGGGCCAGGGCCTGCCGGCCTACGGCACGCAGGTGCTCATGAACGTGATCAACGAGATCGGTGCGCTGCCCACGCGCAACCACCGTGACGTGCAGTTCGAAGGCGCGAAGGACATCTCGGCCGAAGCCATGGTCACACCGCGCGAGAGCGATGGCAAGAAGCACCTGGTGACGAACCAGGCCTGCTTCGGTTGCACCATCGCCTGTGGGCGCATCAGCAAGATGGACGAGAACCACTTCACGGTGAAGAACAAGCCGCAGTACTGGGGCGCCAACGGCGGCCTGGAATACGAAGCGGCCTGGGCGCTGGGCGCTGCCAACGGCGTGAACGATCTGGAAGCCCTGCAATACGCCAACCTGCTGTGCAACGAAGAAGGCTTCGACCCCATCAGCTTCGGCGCCACCGTGGGCGCTGTCATGGAGCTCTACGAGATGGGCGTGCTCACCCAGGAACAGCTCGGCATCGACGCGAAATTCGGCTCGGCGCAAGCGCTGGCCCACTTCGCCGAGATCACCGCCAAGGGCGAAGGCTTCGGCAAGGAGATCGGCATGGGCTCGGCCCGCCTGACGAAGAAGTACGGCCACCCCGATCTGTCGATGAGCGTGAAGGGCCAGGAATTCCCGGCCTACGACGGTCGCGCGATCCAGGGCATCGGCCTGGCCTACGCCACCTCCAACCGCGGCGCCTGCCACCTGCGTGGCTACACCATTGCTTCCGAAGTGCTGGGCATTCCGGTGAAGACCGATCCGGTGGAGAGCGAAGGCAAGCCCGAACTGGTGAAGGCGTTCCAGGACGCCACCGCCGCGTTCGACTCGTCCGGCCTGTGCGTGTTCACCACCTTCGCCTGGGGCGTGGCCGATCTGGCGCCGCAACTGCAAGCCGCGTGTGACGAAGAGTTCACCACCGAGGAGCTGGAGAAGATCGGTGAGCGCATCTGGAACATGGAGCGCGAATTCAACAACGCCGCTGGCTTCACGTCCAAGGACGACAGCCTGCCCAAGCGCCTGCTGACCGAAGCCGCCAAGACCGGTGCTTCCAAGGGCATGGTGAGCAAGCTGCCCGAGATGCTGCCCAAGTACTACGCCGCGCGCGGCTGGGACACGGAAGGTCGCCCCACGGCCGAGACCCGGGCACGCCTGAGTCTGTAAGGCCTGGCGCCCAAGAGCCTTGGCCTGAACCCAGGGGGCAGTCACCACGCTGCCCCCTTTCTTTTTTCGAGGAGACAAGACATGCACCACGTCATCCTGGGCGCCGGCCCCGCCGGTGTCATCGCCGCCGAGACCATCCGCAAGCATGCCCCCGCCGACACCATCACCCTGGTGGGCGACGAGGCCGAGCCGCCGTACTCGCGCATGGCCATTCCGTATCTGCTGATGGGCAACGTCAAGGAAACCGGCACCTACCTGCGCAAGAGCCTCACGCACTACGCCGATCTGCGCATCGACCAGGTGCCCGGACGCGCCACGTCGGTGGATGCCCAGGCGCGCACCGTGACGCTGGACAACGGGACCCAGCTCACGTTCGACAAGCTGCTGATCGCCACCGGCTCGCACCCCGTGCGCCCGCCGATTCCCGGCATGGACTCACCCGGCGTGCATCCCTGCTGGACGCTGGAGGACGCACGCGCCATCATGGCCCTGGCCAAGCCGGGCGCCCGCGTGCTGCAGATGGGCGCTGGCTTCATCGGCTGCATCATCATGGAAGCCTTGGCCGCGCGTGGTGTGGAGCTGAGCGTGGTGGAAATGGGCGACCGCATGGTGCCGCGCATGATGGGCCCGACCGCCGGCGGCATGATCCGCGACTGGTGCGAGAAGAAGGGCGTGAAGGTCTACACCGGCACCAAGGTGGAGGGGATCGAACTCGCCTCGGAGCCCTCGGGTGTGGTGGGCAGGATCGCCAGTGCCATCGGCCTGGGCTCGTCCGAGCCGGCCAAGGGCTTGCGCGTCAAGCTCTCGGGCGGGCAGACGGTGGAGGCCGATCTGGTGATCAGCGCCACCGGCGTGCGCCCGGCCATCGGCTTCCTGAAAGACTCGGGCATCACCTGCCTCGTGGGCGTGCTCACCGACGAACACCTGCAGACCAATGTGCCGGGCATTTACGCCGCCGGCGATTGCGCAGAGGCCTTTGACAAGGTCAGCGGCAAAACCATCGTGAGCGCCATCCAGCCCAATGCCGCCGAGCAGGCGCGCGTGGCCGCGCTCAACATGGTGGGCCAGAAGGCCGATCTGAAAGGCGTGACGCAGATCAACGTGCTCGACACGCTGGGCATGATCTCCACCAGCTTTGGCAACTGGGAAGGTGTGCCCGGCGGTGAACACGCCGAGCTCACCGACAAGGCCGGCGGGCGCCACCTGAGCCTGCAGTTCCAGGGCGACGTCATGGTCGGCTGCAACTCGGTCGGCTGGACCGAACACGTGGGCGTGATGCGCGGCCTGGTGGAAGGCCAGGTGAAGCTGGGCGACTGGAAAGACCGCCTGATGCACGACCCGACCAAACTGATGGATGCCTACCTGGCCAGCGCGCAGGGGCAAGGGCAATGGGCAGGTGCCGCGGATGAGCGCAGGCGTTGAAAATAACGTGTCCTTTTTCCCGTTCGCCCTGAGCCTGTCGAAGGGCCTTCGCCATCCATGAACATCACCTTCAAACTGTTCGCCACCCTCACCGACTACCTGCCCCCCGAAGCCCGGCGCAGCAACCAGGTGTCGCTGGACATCGATCCGGCGACACCGATCAGCCAGATCATCGAGCCCTTCGGCCTGCCGCCCAAGCTGGTGCACCTGGTGCTGGTCAACGGCAAGTACATCCAGCCCGACGAGCGCCTGAGCGCGACGCTGACCGAAGGCGATGTGCTGGCCATCTGGCCGCCCATTGCCGGGGGTTGAGGGCTGTGCAGGCGAGCTACGCGGAAAGTTTCGAACGCGACATGGGTTGTACCGAGGCCGAGTGGCTGGGTTGGTTGCCGGCGGCGGTGGGCGCTTGCGTCTGGCGCCGCGAAGGTGCTCATGCCGTCATCGAGGTGCCGCCAGGGCGGCTCGCGCTGCGCTGGACGCAGCAGCCACCGCGCGTGATCGCGCTCATGCGCATGCCGGTGCTGCGGGTGAACTTCGCCTTCAGCGGGCTGGATGCCGGGCAGCGCTACGCGTTCATGAAACGCTTCGATCTGTACATGCAGCGCGGCGGCGGCTGACGCTGGGTGCGACGCCGCTGCCAGCATTCACTTCGGCCGCGGCCTGGCGCGTGGGGATTGCAGCGATTTCAGCCGGCCAGCGCGCAACTCGACCACCGCCTTGCCGAGTGCCTGCGCGGCCTGGCGCGTTTCTTCCTGCACGTCGAGATCGCGGTCCAGCGCTTCGTGGCTGGTCGCGTACGGTTCGTAGTAGCCGATGTGCCGGTCGATCCGGGCGACGGCACCAGCGTCGATGAATCCCATCCAGTCGAGCCAGTCGCACAGCGAGTGGCGCGAGCCTTCGATGCCGGCCACGTCACCATGCACCACCACGCCGTAGGCCCGGCCTGCCAGGTGTTTCGGGTAGTCCCAGCCTGCCATCTCCAAGGTCTTGGCCAGCGCGGCCTTCTTGCCGCCGGTAGAGGTGGGGTCAGGGTTGCCGCCGTCGGCACACACCAGACGGTCGATCATCAGCTTGAGCGGGCTGGGGCTCTGGTACCAATACACCGGCGTGACGATCAGCACCGCGTGCGCGGCGGTCCAGCGCTCGTAGATCTCGGCCATCCAGTCGTGCGTCTGGCCCAGTGCGTGGTTGGGGTAACAGCTGCAGGGCCAGTGGCACAGCGGCATGGCGGTGGACACGCAGCCTTTGCAGGGGTGGATGTGAAGCTGGTACTCGGACGTGATCAGGCTCAGATCGAGCACATCGCATTCGATTCCGGTGGCCTCCAGTGCCTCGCGCGCGATCTGCGTGAGGCGAAAGGTCTTGGAGATTTCACCGGGGCAGGTGCCGTCGTTGCGCGCCGAGCCGCACACCAGCAGCACACGGGTGGGCGTGTCGACCAGCGCCCACCGGGCCTGAGCCGCGTCGATGCGTGCCTTGGTGGCCACCCATTCGACCGAGAGGTCGTAGTCCGGGTCGGCATAGCCTGCTCCCGCCTTTTCCGTGAAGGGGGCCTTGCGGCCTTCCTTGTAGGCATCCCAGGCAATCGCCTCCAGGCGCGCGATACCGCTGTCTTCGGCGCGAAATCCCGGATCCAGGAAGAGGGCCCGAAAGCGCTCGGCGAATTGCGCTCGCTCCAGCGGGGCGGGGGCCTGTCCTGTGCGGATCTGGGTCATGGTGCGGTGCAAGCGTGTGGGGTTCGGCAGCCCACTGTGAAAGTGCGACGCGCGCACGTCTGTTCGCCACCGCACCGTCGTTTTCATGCGGTGTGCTGTCGGTGGAAGCACATCGTCCAGTTGACCTCCCATGTGGCGCCTGCGTCGATGGAGAACGCCTGCTCCCAGAGCGGCGATGCGGTGTGCGTGTCGGTCCAGCGGAAGCGCACACGGATCGCACGGCCGTCGAGTTCGTCATCGGCGAAGAAGGTGCCGACGCCTTGGTCGAACGAACCGACCACGGGCACGTCGAGGCGGTGCGGGTGGCGGTCATCGAGCCACCAGATGGACCAGCGGCCGGTCTGCGGGTCGTGCGCGCGCAGCGTGACGGCGTGGTAGCTGCCGTCGGGCAGGTTCAGCAGGTTGTCGTCGACGATGCCCTGGCCGCCCAGCACGGGGTGGGCGCTGCAACTGCCGTCGAAGCTCTGCCAGTCGTCGCTGCCGCACAGGCGCTCGCGCAGGCGCCGGTGCGTGACCCGCCAGGGGCCGTGCAGGAAGTCGAAGTCGTGTGAACTGAGGGTGGTCATGGGTGGCTCCTTGGGTGTCGAAGGGTTGGTTTCAGGCGTGCAGGGCCGAGCGCGCGGTGGGCACCAGGCGGTGGCTTTCGGCGGGGCGCGCCAGCCAGGGCGCGAGTGCAGGCTGCGCGTCGCGCGCCCAGGCGCCGCTGCGGGCGAAGGCCTCGAAGGCTGTGAGGTGGTCGAACAGCGCCAGGCCGACCAGCACCGGCTCGCCCTCGCGCACCGGCAGGCGCGGAAAGTCGTTGGGGCGGGCTTCGCTGACGTACCAGCCGATTCGCCGCGCGCCGCCCTGTCGGAGCACGGGCGAGAGCACCTCGCGGCACAGCCTGAGCAGGTCGTCGCTGGCGGGTGCACGCAGGGGGAAGACGCTGGCGTCCACCAGGCCGGGTGGTGTCGCAGAGCCGATGGCGAGGCGCCCGGACGTCGGATTGTCGATGCCCGCGCCAGGCCAGGCCGGGCGAAGCAGGAACACGTCGTTCGAATCCACCATGGTGGCGTTGGCGGCGTCGCGGTGCGCGTGCCACACCGGGCCGCCGTAGAAAGCCTCCAGGCCCGCGCGGCGGCGGGCCATGTCGGCAAAGCCGCGCAGCCAGACGAAACGCTGGTCGTCGTCGAGGTCGCGGAACTGGCCGATCACGTGCATGCCGACCGCCTCCTGGGTTTCGACGAACTCGCGGTCGAACAGATCGATCAGGGTGTCTCGCTGGCCGGGGTGCAGCGTGTAGCGACGCAGTTCGACCAGGGAGGATTCGGACGGGGTGGAAGACATCGGGGGCTCCTTGAAAATGGTGTGACGATGATCTGCCCAATAACCTGACACGTTGTGTCATGTTTAAATCGGCGGGCCATGAAAGCCAGCCGATTGCTCTCCATCCTGATGCTGTTGCAGGCGCGCGGCCGTCTGACGGCGGGCGCGCTTGCGCAGGCCATGGAGGTCTCGGAGCGCACCGTGCTGCGCGACATCGATCAGCTCTCTGCGGCGGGCGTGCCGCTGTGGGGCGAACGCGGGCGGCATGGTGGTTTTCAGTTGCGCGAGGGTTGGAGCACGCAGCTCACCGGCATGACCGAGCCCGAGGCCAACGCACTGTTGCTCGCCGGCCTTCCCGGGCCGGCCACCGAGCTGGGCCTGGGTGCTGCGGCGGCGTCGGCCCGCCTGAAGATGGTGGCCAGCCTGCCCGGCGAGTGGCGTGAACAGGCCGAGCGTGTCGGCCAACGCTTGCACATTGACGCGGTGGATTGGTACCGCACCCAGGACGCACCGCGGTTCCTGCGCGAGGCGGCTGATGCGGTCTGGCGCGCACGGCGCATCGAGGTGCGCTACGAAAGCTGGCGGGGCAGGACGCAGCGCTTGCTGGAGCCGCTGGGTCTGGTGCTCAAGGCGGGTGCGTGGTATCTGGTGGCGCGCGCGGTGGAGGCGCCAGCACGGGGCGGTGGGGGCGACGGCGTGCGCACCTACCGGTTGGCGAGCGTGCTGGATCTGACAACGGGCGCTGCCTTCAGACGCCCCAAAAGCTTCGACCTTGCCGGCACCTGGCGGGCATCTGCAGCGCGCTTCGAGTCGGACCTGCGTTCGATCGAGGTTCGCGTCCGCGTGTCAGACCGTGCGATGAAGTGGCTGGCGAATGCGCGCATTCCCCATGCCGATCAGATGGGTGATGAGGTCACGATCCGCGTGGAGTCCATCGAGCAGGGCGCCCGGCAATTGCTGGGCTTCGGCGATGAGATCGAGGTGCTGGCGCCACCCGCGATGCGCCAGCGCATGGCGCAGCAGGCCGGCGCGGTGGCGGCGCTGTACAGGCCCTAGGCCGGGGTGAGCCAGAGCGCAGCCGTGCGCAAGCCCAGCCAGGTCAGCAGCAGCGAACCGACGAGGTGCAGGCTGGCCACGCCGCTGGCCAGCACGAGGCGGCCTTGCTGCAGCAGCGTCACCACCTCGGCCGAGAAGGTGGAAAAGGTCGTCAATGCCCCCAGGAGGCCGGTGACGATGGCCAGGCGCCACACAGGGTCGATGTGCGGCTGCGCGTTGAAGAAGGCCAGCGACAGGCCGATGGCGTAGGCGCCGATCCAGTTGGCGGCGAGGGTGCCCCAGGGCAGCAGCGAGCCCGGCGCGCTGAGCCACAGACCCAGGCGCCAACGGGCCAGAGCACCCACGCAGGCCCCCAGGCAGATGGCGATGACGCTGGGCAGGCTGCTCATGGCTCAGACCTCAGAAGGGCGGGCCTTCGTCGTCCCCGTCGGCGGTCACGGCAGCGTGCTGCGCCGCAGCAGGTGCGTCGCCCGCAGGCGCGGCACCGAACGCCATCTCACCGCCCAGCGCCTCGACCAGCTCGGGCAACAGCTTTTGCAACTCGCCGGTGGACAGGGCCACGTCGGCATCAAAACCGTTCTCGCCTTCGTCGGGTCGGCCGTCGAACACACCTTCGAGGAAATTGATCTTCTTGAGCTGCAGCGACTCGGTGAGCACGAAGCCGATGCGGCCTTCCCAGCTCAGCGCCAGGCGCGTGGGCAGTTTGCCCTCGGTGATGTGTTGGCGCACCTCGTCGGTGGCGAGGTTGTGGCGGGTGAATTTCACCACCGATTTTTCCTCGTCGCCCGATTTCAGCTCGCACTCGCGTTCCACCGCGAAGCCGCCCGGCCATTCGTCGGGCGTGGTGGCCGAGAGCCACTGCGTCATGGCAGTTTGCGGCGTCACAGCTGTCTGCAGGAGTGTGATCACCAGGCCATCGAAGGCGCGCACCAGGGCGGTCACGACCTCGTCGATCTTCCCTTGGCTGCTGGCGTCGGTGACCAACCAGCCGGCTTCCAGGTCGAGCCAGACCCACACGTTCATCTGTCGCGCAAACGCCTGCGGCAGAAGTGACAGCAACGCGTCCTCGCGCAGGGCTTTGGTTTCCTTCTTGCCGGGCTTGCGGCCGGTGGTGGCCTCGATGTGGTCGGCCTCTTCCTGCGCCTTCTTTTTAACCACCGAGCCGGGCACGCCCTTGGTCTCGATCTGGAGTTTCAGGATGCGCTGGCCGGCCACCGACTCCACCAGCGGACCGTGGGCCTCACCACGCGGCTCGACCCAGCCGACCGACTTGTCCTGCGTGGCGCCGCAGGGCTTGAAACGGGCCGCGTCCAGCGCAGCCTCCATGTCTGCCACCGTCGCCGTCCAGCCGGGGGCGATGCGGTAGATCGTCACATTCTTGAACACGAAAATCCTTGTTGATCTGCAATACGAAAAAGGCCCGCCACGTTGATCGTGGCGGGCCTTGCATCTTAGGTGATGGCGAGGTCACATTCTCGATGGCAACCACGTAACGATTTGCGGAAACCACCACAGCAACAGCAGCGCCAGCACCATCAGGAAGAAGTAGGGCATGCAGACCTTGGCGATCCAGGTGATCTCGCGCTGGGTCATGCCTTGCAGCACGAACAGGTTGAAGCCCACGGGTGGTGTGATCTGCGCCATCTCGACCACGATGACAATGAAAATACCGAACCAGATCAGGTCGATGCCGGCGGCAGTGACGGTGGGCAGGATCACACCCATGGTCAGCACGATCATGGAAATGCCGTCAAGAAAACAGCCGAGCACGATGTAGAACAAGGCCAGCGCCAGCAGCAACACGCCGGGCGACAGCCCCAGCCCGGTGACGAATTCGGCCAGGTGCCGCGGCAGGCCGATGTAACCCATGGCCAGCGTGAGGAAGGCCGCACCGGCGAGGATCAGCGCGATCATGCAATAGAGGCGCGTGGCGCCCAGCAACGAGTCGCGGAAGGTGATCCAGTTGAGCGAGCCTTGAGCGCCCGAGAGGATGAGTGCGCCCACCACGCCCACCGCCGCCGCTTCGGTGGCGGTGGCGATGCCGGTATAGATGGTGCCGATGACGCCGCCGATGAGCAGGATCACCGGGATCAGATGGCGCGACTCACTCAGCTTCTGGGCCAAGGTCATGCTGGCGTCGCTCCGCGGCACCTTCTGCGGGTTGAACAAGGCCCAGATCATCAGGTGGCCACTGAACAGCCCGGCCAGCATGAGGCCGGGCAACACCCCTGCCACGAACAGCTTGGCGATGGACACCTCGGCCGCCACGCCGTAAACGATCATGATGATCGAGGGGGGAATCAGCAGGCCCAGCGTGCTGGCACCACCCAGCGAACCAACGATCTTCTCGGGCGGGTAGCCGCGCCGCGTGAGCTCGGGGATGGTCATCTTGCCGATGGTGGCGCAGGTGGCAGCCGACGAGCCCGAGACCGCAGCGAAGATGGTGCTGCCCAGGATGTTGGTGTGCAGCAGCCGACCGGGCAGGGCGTTGACCCAGGGTGCCAGGCCGCGGAACATGCTCTCCGACAGCTTCGTTCGGAACAGGATCTCGCCCATCCACACGAACAAGGGCAGCGCGGTCAGCGTCCAACTGCTGGCCGACCCCCAGATGGTGATGGCCATGGCGTCGCCCGCCGGTCGCGAGGAAAACATCTCCATGCCGATCCAGGCCACGCCCGCGAGGGTGAGGCCGATCCACACACCGCTGCCCAGCAGGGCAAACAGCGCCACGATCAGCAGCGAGGTGACGAGCAGTTCATTCATGGCGGGTCTCCACGCTGTCGTGCGAACGCTTGCGCTGGAATTCCAGGACCCACTCGTCAAGGAATGCGATCAGCAGAACTGTGGTGCCCACGGCCATGAGGATCTGCGGAATCCACAGCGGTGTGGCGTCGGCGGAGGTGGAAATGTCGTGAAACTCGTGCGATTGCCAGGACAACCGCCACGCGTACACCGCCAGCAAACCGGCCAGCAGAACAGCCACCGAGAGCGACCACAACTCCAGCCCGCGCCGCGCACCACCCTTGAGCTTGCCGATGATCAGCGTCACACGGATGTGTTCACCGCTCTTGAGGGTGTGTGCCAGCGCGAGAAAGCCGGCGCCCGCCATAGCGTAGCCCGCATAGGCATCGGTGCCGGGTACATAGAACTGGAGCATGCGGCCCAGCATCGAGAGCAGCACCATGACCAGCACACCGATCATGAACAGCGCGGCCAGCCAGGCCGCGCCAAGGTAGAGGGAATCGAGGAGTTTGCGCATGGGGAGGTGACTTCAGATGAATGACCCGTTGCGCGTGCCCGGGTCCAACCCAGTGAGACCGCCGAACCGGCTTTGCCGGGCGGCAGGTCTCGCCCCCTTGAGGGGGTCGCGCGGAGCGCGGCGGAGGTGTTTACTTTCTATACGCGTCGAGCATGGCTTGGCCGTCGGGACCCGCTTTTTCAAGCCATTCCTTGAGCATGGTCTCGCCCACCTTCTGCATGTCGGCCTTGAGCGCAGCCGACGGAGATTCCACCGCCATGCCATTGGCCTTGAGGATGGCCAGCGTGTCGGTGTTGACCTTTTGCGAAGCAGCCCAGCCGCGGGCTTCGGCGTCAGCGCCGGCCTTGAGCAGCGCGTCCTGCGTGGGCTTGTCCAGCGCGTCGAACGCGCGCTTGTTCACGATGATGGCGTTCTTCGGCAACCAGGCCTGCACGTCGTAGTAGAACTTCAGGTGCTCGTAAAGTTTGCTGTCCACCCCGGTGGCGCCCGAGGTCATGTTGGATTCAACCGCACCGGTGGCCAGCGCCTGCGACAGCTCGGCGGCCTGCACGGTGACCGGTTGTGCGCCCACCAGTTCGGCGATGCGTGAGGTGGCCGGGCTGTAGGCGCGCCACTTGCTGCCCTTGAGGTCGGCCGCACTGCTCAGGGGTTTCTTGCTGTAGATGCCTTGCGGTGGCCAGGCCACGGTGTAGAGCAGCGTCATGCCCTGCTCTGCGAGCTTCTTCTCCAGAATGGGCTTCTGCGCCTTGTAGAGCTTCATGGAATCGGCGTAACTGGTGGCCAGGAAGGGCAGGCCATCGGCGCCGAACATCTGCCATTCATTCTGGTACGCGGCCAGCAGGATCTCGCCAATCTGTGCCTGCCCACCCTGCACCGCGCGCTTGATCTCGGGGGCCTTGAACAACGATGCACCGGGGTGCACGGTGATTTGCAGCTTGCCGCCTGTGGCCTTCTGCACATCGGATGCGAATGAAGCGAGGTTGACGGAATGGAAGTTGGTCGCCGGGTAGGCTGCCGGCAAATCCCATTTGGTTTGTGCGTGGGCAGCGGTGCCCAGGACAAGGGCGGCGGCGAACAGGCCAAATTGGTTCTTCATGGTTTCTCCGGGACAATGGTTGAATGACGAGGACCATCAGCATAAATGCAAATACCGGGCCAGTCGCTCGGGTATTTCCCCCGGGGCCGATTCCATGAACCTGCGATTTGTCGAGGCGTTTTACTGGGTGGCGTCGCTCAAAAGCGTCACGCGTGCGGCCGACAAGTTGTTCCTCACGCAATCGGCCATGTCCAGCCGCATTGCAGCGCTGGAGGAAGAACTCGGCGTTCTGCTGCTGGATCGGCGTGACAAGCAGTTCCGCCTGACGGTGGCGGGAACACGCTTCTTCACCTATGCCCAGCGGCTGCTGGAGCTGCAGCGCGAGGTGAAGGCCGAGATGGGGTCGGGTGCCGCGTTGGCGGTGTCGCTGCGCATTGGCGCCATCGAATCGGTGCTGCATTCGTGGTTGATTCCTTGGATCGAGAAACTGCGCGCCGACCACCCTGCGCTGGCGCTGGAACTCACGGTGGAGACCACGCCCATCCTGGTGGAGCAAGTGCAACGCGGCACGCAGGATATCGTCTTCGCCGCGCTGCCCGCGGCGGCCGATGGCGTGCGCAGCCGAAGCCTGCCACCGATGGAGATGGTGTTCATGGGCCATGCGCAACTGCATCGCAAGCGCCGTTATGCATTGAGCGAATTGTCCGAGTTGGAACTGTTGACCTTCCAACGCGGTTCCCACCCGCATGTGGCGCTGATCGATCTGTTTCGGCAGGAGGGCGTGGAGCCCGGTCGTGTGCACACCATCTCGTCGATCTCGGCCATGGTGCAACTGGTGCAGGGCGGCTTCGGTGTGGCCACGCTGCCTCTCTACGCGGTCCAGCGCATGCAGAACTACCCCGACCTGCGCCCGCTGGCGTGCAACAGCGTGTTGCAGCCGTTGCCGATCCACGCCAGCTATCGGACAGACCCCACCACGGACGCCGTGGAGACGGTGGTGAAGTCGGCTTTGGCCTTCGTGGAAGCGCAGTTTGGTACCAAGGCTCGCGCCGTGAGCGCACCATCCAGGCGCATCGTGCCCCGTTCCGGAGCATCGAAAAAATCGATGAGCTAAGCGAAATATTTTGAATTTGAACTCCCGCTGATCGCCCTCCACAATCCGCCCATCGTCATCACGGTGACATGCGAAAACAGCAGGAGACGCGGTGGATTCAGCTTCCCAACTGGCGGTGGATGTGTTCGGGCAGGACGGCCTTCAGAACGCTTCCCATGTGCGCAGCTTGATCCGCCAAGGTCGTTGGAGTTCACACACCAGCGGCCTGGCCGACCAGCATGTACAGGGCAACGTTGTCATCCTGCCGGAGTCGTTGGCCGTGGATTTCCTGCGTTACTGCCAGCGCAACCCCAAGCCCTGCCCGCTGCTGGCAGTGTCGGAGCCAGGCGATCGCCTGTTGCCGACGCTGGGTCCGGACATCAACATCTGCTCCGACCTGCCGCGCTATCGAGTCTGGCGCCATGGTGAACTGATCGACGAGCCCACGGACATCACCAACCTCTGGCGTGAAGGTCTGGTGAGCTTCGTGATCGGTTGCTCGTTTTCCTTTGAGCAGGCGCTGATGGCGGCCGGTTTGTCGTTGCGCCATGTTGAGCAGGGGCGCAACGTTGCCATGTATCGAACCAACATCCCCACGGAGCCAGCCGGCCTCTTCGGTGGCCCTTTGGTGGTGTCCATGCGCCCCATGAAGGCTGCAGACGCCATCCGCGCCGTACAGGTCACATCGCGCTTTCCCAGTGTCCACGGAGCACCGGTGCACATCGGTGATCCGTCCCAGATCGGCATTCACGACCTCTCGCGCCCCGACTATGGCGACGCGGTGGACGTGCTGCCCGATGAACTGCCGGTGTTCTGGGCCTGTGGTGTCACGCCGCAAGCCGCGATCCAGCAGGCCCGCCCCGCGTTCTGCATCACCCACGCCCCCGGTGCGATGCTGATCACCGACCTTCTCAACCACCAGTTAGCCAGTTTTTGAACCAGGAGACCACGATGAAAAAAATGCTGTTCTGTCTTACCGCTGTCACCCTTGCCGGCGCCGCTTCGGCACAAACCAAGTGGGACCTTCCCACGGGGTATTCCGCCAACAGTTTCCAGACCCAGAACGTGCAGCAGTTCGCTGACGAGGTGGACCAGCTCACCGGCGGCAAGCTCAAGATCACGGTGCACCCCGGCGGCTCGCTGTACAAAGCCAACGAAATCAAACGCGCCGTGCAAACCGGTCAGGTGCCGGCGGCCGAATTCATCCTGTCGGGGTCGGCCAACGAGAACGCCCTGTTCGGTATGGACTCCATTCCCTTCCTGGCCACCACTTACCCCGCGGCCAAGCGCCTGTACGAAGCAGGCAAGCCGGCCCAGGACAAGTTGTTGGGCTCCCAGGGCATGAAAGTGTTGTTCACCGTGCCGTGGCCCGGTCAGTCGCTTTACTCGATCAAGCCGGTGAATACCCCCGCCGATCTGGCTGGCACGAAGATGCGTGCCTACAACCCTGCCACCACGCGCATTGCGCAGTTGCTCAAGGCCCAGCCGGTCACCATCCAGCTGGCAGAACTGCCGCAGGCACTGGCCACCGGCGGCGTGCAGAACTTCCTCACCTCCAGCGCCAGTGGCGTGGAAAGCAAGCTGTACGAGCAGGTGAAGTACTTCTACCCTGTCAGTGCATGGTTGCCGCGCAACGCCACCGTGGTGAACCAGAAGGCCTTTGATGCGTTGGACAAGCCCCTGCAGGACGCCGTGGTCAAGGCGGCCGCTGCGGCCGAGCAGCGCGGCTGGGTCACCAGCGAGAGACTCAACGGCGAGTTCATCAAGGAGCTCGGCGCCAAGGGCATGACGATTGCAGAACCGTCTGACAGCCTCAAGAAGGAGCTTGCCTCCATCAGCGAAGCCATGACCGCCGACTGGCTCAAGACCGCCGGCCCCGAAGGCCAGGTCGTGATCGACGCGTACCGCGGCGTCCGGTAAGCCGCTTCCCAGACGGGCGGGCGTTCTTGCCCGCTCGTTTCATCTTTTTTTTGCCCTTCAACCGAACCCAGGAGAGTGCGGTGTCCCGACTCGTCTTTCGTTTCTACCAGGGGCTGATGTTCCTGTCGTGCCTGTCCATGATTGCGGCCTTCGCTGCGGTGCTGCTGGGTGTCGTGGCGCGCGAAGTGCATTGGGACATTCCGGGGCTCGATGCCTATGCGGGTTATGCCATTGCATGTGTGCTGTTCCTCGCTTTGCCAGCCACGCTGCGGCATGGCGATCACATCAGGGTGACGCTGTTGCTGGACCGTTTGCCGACGCGAGTTCGCGGTGCGCTGGAATGGATCTGCCTCGCCGGAGGGTTGGTCATCGCCGTGGCGCTGGCCTGGTATGCCATGCGGTTGGTCTGGGTGTCTTGGGACACGCATGACATCTCCCCGGGTGCAGACGTCACGCCACTGTGGATTCCGCAACTCGGCATGGCGCTGGGTTGCGCTGGCTTTGCTCTGTCGTTTGCTCATGCCCTGGTGCTTCGCTGGCAAGGTGAGCAATTCATCGCGGCGAGCGCCGAAGCTGCACACATCGAATAACCCGCCCCTCCTCGAAAGAGCCTCATGGATATTTTGATTGCCGCAGGCCTGATGGTCCTGCTTCTGGCATTGTTGAGCAGCGGTTTGTGGATCGGTCTGTCCCTGCTGGCCGTGGCCTACATCGGCATGGAGATGTTCACGTCTCGCCCGGTTGGCGACAGCATGATGTTGACCATCTGGGGGTCGACATCCAGCTGGACCCTGACAGCGTTGCCCTTGTTCCTCTGGATGGGTGAGATCCTTTTCCGAAGCAAGCTCTCGGACGATATGTTCAAGGGTCTGGCGCCCTGGCTCGACCGGCTGCCCGGCCGCCTGCTTCACACCAACGTGGTGGGTTGCACCATCTTCGCCGCCATCTCGGGTTCGTCTGCGGCCACCTGCGCCACCATCGGCAAGATCACGTTGCCCGAGTTGAAGAAACGAGGCTATCCCGAAGACATCTCGGTGGGCACGCTGGCCGGTGCCGGCACGTTGGGGCTTCTGATTCCTCCCTCGATCATCATGATCGTCTATGGCGTGGCAGCCAATGTCTCGATCGCCAAGCTGTTCCTGGCCGGTGTGATTCCAGGCCTGATGCTGGCCGGCTTGTTCATGGGATACATCATCGTGTGGGCCCTGCTCAACAAGGACAAGATCCCAGCTGCCGATGCACCCATGACCTTTGTTCAAAAGATCCATGCCTCGCGGCATCTGATCCCGGTGGTCTCCCTGATTGCTTTGGTGCTGGGAGGCATTTACAGCGGTATTGCGACTGCCACCGAGGCGGCGGCGTTGGGCGTAGGCGGGGCACTGATCCTGGCCAGGATCGAAGGCTCCCTGAACTGGGCTCGCTTCAAGGATGGACTGGTCGCTGCCTGTCGCATCTACTGCATGATCGGCTTGATCCTTGCGGGTGCTGCCTTCCTCACCCTGGCCATGGGTTTCATTGGTCTGCCGCGCCATCTGGCCGAATTCATCGGCGGGCTGCACCTGTCGCCGTTCAACCTGATGCTGATGTTGATCGTGTTCTTCATTGTGCTCGGGTGTTTTCTGGATGGCATTTCGATGGTGGTGCTGACCATTGCGGTCCTGCTGCCCACCGTCGAGGCCGCCGGCTTTGATCTCATCTGGTTCGGCATCTTCATCGTGCTGGTGGTCGAGATGGCCCAGATCACGCCACCGGTGGGCTTCAACCTGTTCGTGATCCAGGGATTGACCCGGCGCGAAGTGACCTGGATTGCCCGCACCGCGTTGCCTCTGTTCCTGCTGATGCTGGTGGCGGTGCTGGCCACATATTTCATGCCCGACATCGTGCTGTGGCTGCCGCGCCAGATGCAGAGCTGATTCCGTTCACCCCATCGATCGGGAGAGCCCATGAAATTCCTAGTGTTGGCCATATTGATGCTGACCTCGGTGGCGCACGCGCAGACGCGCTGGCAACTGGCAACAGGCTACAGGGCGGACTCATTTCACGCGCAGAACCTCGCCCAGTTCGCGGACGACGTGGAGCAAGCCACGGCCGGTGCGTTGCGCATCGAGCTTCGCCCCGACAACACCCTGTTCAAGCTCGCGGAGATCCGTCGGGCTGTGCAAGAGGGCAAGGTGGAGGCGGGTGAGACCATCATGAGCAGCATGGTGGGGGATATCCCGATCGCGGGGGCCGATGCCATTCCCTTCGTGGTGCATAGCTATGGTGATGCCCGTCGGCTCTGGCATTTGCAGCGCCCATTGATCGAGAAGCATTTTGGGGCGAGAGGGTTGAAGGCTTTGTATGTGGTGCCCTGGCCGCCTCAAGGTCTCTTCACCAGCCAGCCCGTGCACTCGGCGGCCGACTTCAAAGGAACACGCATGCGCACCTACAACCAGTCCACCGTGCGCATCGCCGAGATGCTGGATGCTTCGCCGGTGGATGTGCCGATGGTCGAGGTCAATCAGGCGCTCGCTGACCGCAAGGTGGACAGCATGATCACCTCCGCCGTGACCGGGGTTGAGAACCGCGTGTGGGACCAGATCGGGTTCTACTACGGCATCAACGCCTGGTTCCCCAAAAACATTGTGTTCGTCAATGCCAGGGCTTTTGAGGCCTTGCCGACATCAGCCCGTGAGGCCCTGACCCAGGCTGCCGCCCGCGCCGAAGTGCGAGGCTGGGCGCTGAGTGAAGCCGTGGCCAACGAATCCACCTGGGAATTGCAACGTCGCGGCATCAAGGTGGGTCGCGTGCCCCTCGGCTTCGAGGCTGAACTCAAGCGCCTGGGCGAAAAGTTTTCCCGTGAATGGGTGAGATCGGTCGGCAGCGAAGCCAACCTGATCTTCGTTCCCTACTACCTTCAACGTTAAAGTTCGCAAATCATGCAAGACAACACTTCCCCGCTGGGCAGCCGCTGGCAATTCTGGATCGACCGTGGCGGCACCTTCACCGACATCGTGGCCAAGAAGCCGGATGGGTCACTCAGCACCCACAAGCTTTTGTCCGAGAACCCCGAGCAGTACCGTGATGCGGCAGTGGCCGGCATTCGCCACCTGCTGGGTTTGAAACACGGCGAGCCTGTGACGCCTGTGCTCGTGGAGTGCGTGAAGATGGGCACCACTGTGGCCACCAACGCGCTGCTGGAGCGCAAGGGCGAACCCACGCTGCTCGTGACCACGCGCGGTTTTCGTGATGCGCTTCGCATCGCGTACCAAAACCGCCCGCGCCTGTTCGATCGCCGCATTGTCTTGCCCGAGTTGCTGTACAGCGAGGTGATTGAGGCCCAGGAACGTGTCAGCGCGCACGGCGATGTGCTGCAGGTGTTGGATGAGGTGGCGTTGCGTCGAGATTTGGTGACCGCGTACGCGCGCGGACTGCGCAGCATGGCCATCGTGTTCATGCACGGCTACCGCTTCACCGCGCACGAACAGGCCGCCAGTCGCATTGCGCGTGAGATCGGCTTCACGCAGGTGAGCACCTCGCATGAAACCAGTCCGATGATGAAGTTCGTGAGCCGCGGCGACACGACAGTGGTCGACGCCTACCTCTCGCCCATCCTGCGACGCTATGTGGAGCAGGTGGCCGGCGAGATGCCAGGTGTCAAGCTGTTCTTCATGCAGTCTTCGGGCGGGTTGACGGACGCGCGAGCGTTCCACGGCAAGGACGCGATCCTCTCAGGTCCGGCGGGCGGGATTGTGGGCATGGCACGCACGGCAGGCCTGGCGGGCCAGGACAAGGTGATCGGCTTTGACATGGGTGGCACCTCCACTGACGTTTCACACTATGCGGGTGAGTTCGAACGCGAGTTCGAAACCCAGGTGGCGGGTGTGCGCATGCGCGCACCCATGATGAGCATCCACACCGTGGCGGCCGGCGGAGGGTCCATTCTTTCCTTCGACGGTGCCCGCTTCCGCGTGGGGCCGGAAAGCGCAGGTGCCAACCCAGGACCCGCCAGCTACCGCCGTGGCGGACCGCTGGCGGTCACCGATGCCAACGTGATGACCGGCAAGATCCAGCCGCGCCATTTTCCCAAGGTGTTCGGCCCCAAGGCCGACGAGGCGTTGAGCCTGGAGGCGGTGCAGGCTCGGTTCGGCGAATTGGCGGCGCAGACCGGTCGTCCACCTGAAGAAGTGGCCGAAGGTTTCATCAACATCGCGGTTCAGCAGATGGCCAATGCGATCAAGAAGATTTCAGTTGCGCGCGGTTATGACGTCACACGCTACACACTGCAGTGCTTCGGCGGTGCGGGCGGGCAACACGCCTGCCTGGTCGCTGATGCATTGGGTATGACGCGCGTGTTCGTGCACCCGCTTGCAGGCGTGCTCAGTGCTTACGGCATGGGTCTGGCCGATCAAAACGTCATTCGTGAGCAGGCGGTGGAGTTGCCTCTGGCGGCCACCTCGTTGCCCCTGATTGCTGAAAAGCTCGATGCATTGGGCGCTACCGCGCAAGCGGAGTTGGAGCGCCAGCAGGTGAATGCGGGTGAAGCCAAGGTGCACCAACGGGTGCACATCCGCTACGAGGGCAGCGACTCGGCATTGGTTGTGCCATTCGGGGACCTTGCCACGATCCAGGCTGGCTTCGAGTCCGCTTACCGCCAGCGCTTCGCTTTCCTGATGCAAGGCAAGCGCCTTATGGTGGAAGCGGTGTCGGTGGAAGCGGTGGTGCCGGGCGACGCGCCCGACGAACCCCGCTTTGAGACGCATGAAGCCCGTGAAGTGCCGCGGCGCGAAACCGTGCGCATGTATTCTGGTGGTCAGTGGTTGGACGCTGCCTTGGTGGTGCGCGAGGATCTGCGTCCCGGTGACGTGATTCCGGGGCCGGCGATCATTGCCGAAAAAAATGCCACGACGGTGGTGGAGCCGGGTTGGGAAGCTGTTCTGACCGCGCTCGATCACCTGGTTCTGGACCGCCGCGTGCCGCGCACCGTGACCTACGCCGTGGGCACCTCGGTGGACCCCGTGCTGCTGGAGGTGTTCAACAACCTGTTCATGAACATCGCAGAGCAGATGGGGCTGCAACTGCAGAACACAGCCTACTCGGTCAACATCAAGGAGCGACTCGACTTCTCGTGCGCGCTGTTCGACGCCGAGGGCAACTTGATTGCCAATGCACCTCACATGCCTGTGCACCTGGGTTCCATGGGCGAGAGCATCAAGACCGTGATCCGTGAGAACGCCGGCAAGATGCAGCGTGGCGATGTGTATGCGCTCAACGACCCGTACCACGGTGGAACCCACCTGCCCGACGTGACCGTGATCACACCGGTGTACCTGGGCAACAAGCCCACGTTCTACGTCGGCTCACGCGGCCACCATGCCGACATCGGTGGCACCACTCCCGGGTCCATGCCACCGTTCTCAACGCGCATCGAACAAGAGGGCGTGCAGATCAACAACGTCAAGTTGGTTGATCGTGGCGTCTTGCTCGAAGCCGAGATGGTGGCGCTGCTGCAAGGCGGAGAGTTCCCCTCTCGCAACCCGCAGCAGAACATGGCCGACCTCAAGGCACAGATCGCCGCCAACGAAAAGGGTGTGCAGGAGCTGCGCAAGATGGTCGAGCAGTTCGGTCTTGACGTGGTGCAAGCCTACATGCGCCACGTGCAGGACAACGCGGAAGAGTCGGTGCGACGCGTGATCACACGCCTCAAAGACGGCGCATTCATCTTGCCGCTGGACAACGGTGCGCAGATTCAGGTGGCCGTGCGGGTGAATACCGCACAACGCAGCGCAGAGATCGACTTCACAGGAACGTCGGCTCAACAACTCAACAACTTCAACGCCCCCACCGCAGTGTGCATGGCCGCCGTGCTCTATGTGTTCCGCACCTTGGTCGACGACGACATCCCGCTGAACGCTGGCTGCCTCAAGCCACTCAAGGTCATCATCCCTGCGGGCTCCATGCTCAACCCCAACCCGCCGGCGTCGGTGGTGGCCGGCAATGTGGAGACCTCCAGCTGCATCACCAACGCCTTGTATGGCGCACTGGGCGTGATGGCTGCGAGTCAGTGCACGATGAACAACTTCACCTTCGGGAACGCGGCCCACCAGTATTACGAAACGATCTCGGGCGGCAGCGGCGCGGGAGAGGGATTTGATGGCACGAGCGTGGTGCAGACCCACATGACCAACTCGCGCTTGACCGACCCCGAAGTGCTGGAGTTCCGCTTCCCGGTTCGGCTGGAGAGCTACGAGATCCGCGAAGGCTCGGGCGGCACAGGCCGCTGGCAGGGGGGGCACGGTGGCGTGCGGCGCGTTCGCTTCCTCGAAGACATGACTGCCAGCATCCTGTCCAATGGCCGCCTCCACGGCGCGTTCGGCATGGGCGGTGGGCAGGCCGGTCAGGTGGGTCTCAACCGAGTGGTGCGGGTGGATGGCTCAGCGGAGGAACTGGGTCACATCGGCCAGGCGGAGATGAAGCCGGGCGACATCTTCGAGATCCACACCCCCGGCGGTGGCGGCTACGGAAAAGCTTGACGAGCGCAGAGCTCGTTCCAGCAACTGCGGAACCGGCTATGGCCGGGCCGCAGGCGTTGCCCCAGGCTACAACTCTTCGACTCGGCGTGCCGGGTAACTGTCCCAGGTCTGGCAGCCAGGACACTGCCAAAAATGTTGGCGAGCCTCAAAACCGCAGGCTGCGCAGCGGTAGCGTCGCAATGGCGCGCTGGCTTGCTCCAAGGCCTGTTGCACCCGTGCTTGTGCGCGCTCACTTGATAATGTTTCTCCCGCCAACCACTGCGCGGTGATAACCAGTGAGGGCTCGCGTTCCAGGTGGCTGAGGTAGTGGTTGCGCATTGCCTCGGGATTGAGGCTCAGGCTGGCCAGGGCTTGCGTGATGTCGATCGACGGCGCTCGCTCGTGGCTCGCATGCAGCACCTTGACAGCCTCTGCCTCGCGTCCGGTTTGCCGGGCCAGGTCGGCGAGTGAGTGGGCCGCCAGCGGCAATCCCTGTGGAGCATGCTGGTTGAGATGAAACAGGGCATCCAGCGCGCCTGCAGCGTTTCCACCCTGGGCCTTCTGTGCAGACAGAGCCATCCAACCCCGTGAGAGCTGTGGTGCCCGCTGCACCGCCTCTTCCAGGAGATGCAGGGCCTGCTTGCTGTCACCGCCCTGTTGGGCAATCTCAGCCTCTTCGCAGAGGTAGTGGGCGAGCCGCGTCGAGAAGCTGCCTTGCTCGGCTGCCTCAAGCCGTTGGGCGATCTCCTTGGCCCGCGGCCAATCGCGCGAACGCTCGTAAATGCCCAGCAATGCCAGCAAGGCCTCGCCCTCGAAGGCTGAACCCTGGAGTTTGTTGAGGGCGGCCTCCGCACGGTCCAGCAGTCCAGCCTTGAGAAAGTCCAGGGCCAGCGCATGCTGGGCGCGGTCGCGGTCTTTGTGACTGATGTCGGCTCGCGAGAGCAGGTGTTCGTGGACTCGCACGGCGCGGTCATAGTCGCCGCGGCGCCTGAACAGGTTGCCCAGCGCAAAGTGCAGTTCTGCTGTGTCAGGGTCGCCTTGCACCGCCTCGATGAAAGCGTCGATCGCCTGGTCTTGCTGTTCGTTCAGCAGGTGGTTCAGGCCGCGGAAGTAAGCCTTGGGCGCTTGGCGGCTTTCCATGCGCCATTGACGAAGATCCAGGCGAGAGGCTCCCCAGCCTGCCGCGAAGGCCAGGGGTAGGCCCCACAGCAGCCAGGTGAAATCAAAGTCCATGGCGGCGGTCTGTGGGGTCGGGGAATAGCGTGGAATCAGCGTCGAAGGAGGTGCTGGCCGCGACGACCGACGCAGCGCGGCGTCGAGAGCGTTTGGCCCGCAACCACAGTGGCAACATGACCAGCACGCCCAGGAACACGCCGAGCACGAGTGCGACCAGGATGACGAGCACCAGCGGCGCTTGCCAACTGGCGCCAAAGAACAGGTTGAGCGTGACGCTGTCCTGGTTGTTCAACGCGAAAGCGAACAACACAAAAAAAATGGCTGCATTGAGCAGCCACATCAGGTATTTCAAATCGTCCCCTTTGTGGTGGGGCGATTGTAGCGATCAGGTCGCCGCCAAGGTAGCGACCATCACGTCGGTTTCTTCGGTTCGCGCCCGAGAATCTCGGCCGTCTTGGCGTCCACCTGTTCGCGCAGGGCCTTGCCCGGCTTGAAATGCGGTACTCGCTTCTCGGGAATCATCACACTCTCGCCAGAACGCGGGTTGCGTCCCACGCGCGGGGATCGGCGATTGACCGAAAAGCTGCCAAAGCCGCGGATCTCGATCCGATGGCCTTTGACCAGTGCATCACCCATGGCGTCGAGGATGGCCTTGACGGCGAACTCGGCGTCGCGGTGGGTGAGCTGACCAAATCGGCTGGCCAACGCTTCAACAAGGTCGCTGCGGGTCATGTGTTCGGATTTGGGCTTGGGCATTCAAGGACCGGCGTCCGGTCAGAACACACGCCGTGAGACATGTGTCTGATCAGACGCCAGCATTCGTGCTTAGCCGTTGTTGTTGTCCAGCTTGGCGCGCAGCAGGGCGCCCAGGCTGGTGGTGCCGGCGCTTTCGCGCGAGGATTGCTGGCTCAGGGTCGCCATGGCTTCCTGCTGGTCAGCGGCATCCTTGGCCTTGATGGACAACTGGATGTTGCGCGTTTTGCGGTCGATGTTCACCACCACGGTGGTGACTTCGTCGCCTTCTTTCAGCATGTTGCGTGCGTCTTCCACACGGTCACGGCTGATTTCGCTGGCGCGCAGGTAGCCCAACACGTCTTCACCCAGGTCGATCTCGGCGCCTTTGGCGTCGACGGTCTTGACCTTGCCGGTCACGATGGAGCCCTTGTCATTCACCGACACGAAGGTGGTGAACGGGTCGCCGTCGAGTTGCTTGATGCCCAGAGAGATGCGCTCGCGCTCCACATCGATGGCCAGCACGATGGCTTCGACTTCCTGGCCCTTCTTGTAGTTGCGCACAGCGGCTTCGCCGGTTTCGTTCCACGACAGGTCGGACAGGTGAACCAGGCCGTCAATGCCGGCGGCCAGACCCACGAACACGCCGAAGTCGGTGATCGACTTGATCGGACCCTTGACGCGGTCACCGCGCTTGGTCTGTTCAGCAAACTCGTGCCATGGATTGGCACGGCACTGCTTCATGCCCAGCGAGATGCGGCGCTTGTCTTCGTCGATGTCGAGCACCATGACTTCGACTTCGTCACCCAGCGACACCAGTTTGGAAGGCGCCACGTTCTTGTTGGTCCAGTCCATTTCGGACACATGCACCAGGCCTTCAATGCCTGGCTCGAGTTCCACGAACGCGCCGTAGTCGGCGATGTTGGTGATCTTGCCGAACATGCGGGTGCTTTGTGGGTAGCGGCGAGCCACGCCCATCCAGGGGTCGTCACCCATCTGCTTCAGACCCAGCGAGACGCGGTGCTTCTCGGTGTCGAACTTCAGGATCTTGGCGGTGATTTCCTGGCCAGCCTGCACCACTTCGCTCGGGTGGCGCACACGACGCCATGCCATGTCGGTGATATGCAGCAGACCGTCGATGCCGCCCAGGTCCACGAACGCACCGTATTCGGTGATGTTCTTGACCACGCCGTGCACGATGGCGCCTTCTTTCAGGGTATCCATCAGCTTGGCGCGCTCTTCGCCCATGGAGGCTTCCACCACGGCGCGGCGGCTCAGCACCACGTTGTTGCGCTTGCGGTCGAGCTTGATGACCTTGAATTCCAGGGTCTTGTTCTCGTACGGGGTCAGGTCCTTGGTCGGACGGCTGTCCACCAGCGAGCCTGGCAGGAAGGCGCTGATGCCGTTAACCATGACCTTCAGGCCGCCCTTGACCTTGCTGGAGGTTGTGCCGGTGACGAATTCACCCGATTCGAGTGCTTTCTCCAGGGACATCCACGAGGCCAGGCGCTTGGCCTTGTCGCGCGACAGCAGGGTGTCGCCGAAACCGTTTTCCACGGAGTCGATTGCAACGGAGACAAAGTCTCCGACCTGCACTTCGAGTTCACCCAGGTCGTTCTTGAATTCGGCCAGCGGCACGTACGCTTCCGACTTCAGACCGGCGTTGACCACCACATGGCTGTGTTCGATGCGAACAACTTCAGCAGTGATGACTTCGCCCGAGCGCATTTCAGCGCGTTTCAGGGACTCTTCGAACAGGGCGGCAAATGATTCAGACATTGAATTTCCTAAAACCACTCAGCGTCGGCGCCTTCAACCGGTGTGACTCGGTTTGCGCAGGGATCGACGTGTGGGCGGCGTTGACATTGCGGTGCGAAACACCGCGGGGTTGGTTGAAAAGAACCGTCGAGCATGCGGGCTGGGAGCGCCCGGCTGTGCCGTCAGGGCCGTGTGTGAAGCGCGCTCAGTTCCCCGAGAACGCTGATTTGCCCTGCCACCAGTTCATCACCACTTGCACCGATTGTTCGATGTCCAGTTCGGAGTTGTCCAGTTTCAAGGCGTCTTCGGCTGGCTTGAGAGGTGCGTGTGTGCGGGATGAGTCCCTCAAATCACGCGTTCGCAGGTCTGCCAAAAGACTGTCGATGTTAGCAGCAATTCCCTTTGAAATCAATTGCTTATGGCGCCGCTCGGCGCGCTGCTCGGCGGTGGCGGTCAGGAACACCTTCAAAGCCGCGTCCGGGAAGATCACCGTACCCATGTCGCGCCCGTCGGCCACCAGACCGGGCAGGCGCCGGAAGCTTTGCTGAAGGGCGTGCAGGGCGGATCGCACGGCCAGGTGTTGGGATACCCGGGACGCCATGCCGCCGGTGGATTCCAGTCGCAGCGGGTCGGTGATGTCGCGACCACCCAGAAACACCTTGTGGTCACGGAAAGCCAGCGGCAGTTGTGCGGCCAGACGGGCCAGGGCGGGTTCGTCGTCCAGCGACACACCAGCGTCTTGCGCTGCGAGCGCGGTTGCTCGGTACAGTGCGCCGGAGTCGAGCAGGTGGTAGCCCAGGCGTTGAGCCACTTCAGAGGCCAACGTGCCCTTGCCGGAAGCCGTGGGGCCGTCAATGCAGATGACTGGGATGGCCTGGGCTGGCGTGTTGCACACCTCGAACAAGGTCTCGAAGTAGTCGGGAAAAGTCTTGGCGACGCATTTCGGATCTTCAATGCGCACCGGCAGGCCCGCCGGGTTGAAGCTGGTCAGCGAGAAGCACATCGCCACCCGGTGGTCGTCGTAGGTGTGGATGCTCGCGGAGCGCCAAGTGGTGGGCGGCGTGATGCGGATGAAGTCGGCGCCTTCCTCCACCGTGGCACCCAGTTTGCGGCACTCGTTGGCCATGGCGGCGATGCGGTCGGTTTCCTTCACGCGCCAGCTGGCGATATTGCGCAGCGTGGTGATCCCGTCGGCGTAAAGCGCCATCACGGCCAACGTCATGGCGGCGTCCGGGATGTGGTTGCAGTCGAGGTCGATGGCCTTGAGTGGCCACGCGCCACGGCGAATGCGCAGGCGATTGGCTTCACCGGTGACCTCGGCGCCCATGAGCCTGGCCGCTTCGACGAACCTGATGTCCCCCTGGATCGAGGCCAGACCGACGCCTTCGATAGTGATGCCTTGCGTGCTTTGCGCGATGGCACCCAGCGCGATGAAGTAGCTGGCCGATGACGCGTCGCCCTCGACGGGTATGCGCCCCGGCGAGCGGTAACGGCTACCGGCAGGGATGGTGAAGCGTTGCCAGCCGTCCCGTTGCACCTGCACACCGAAACGCGAGAGCAGGTTCAGCGTGATTTCGATGTACGGGCGCGAAATCAGTTCGCCCACGACATCGATGACGATGTCTTGCTTCTGCGCCACCAGCGGCAAGGCCAGCAGCAGTGCCGTGAGGAACTGGCTGGAGACGTCGCCCCGCACCCGGATGGGCTGGTCGAGCTGCAGCGCAAGGGGTGTGCCCGTACCGAGCTTGAGCGGCGGATAGCCTTCCTGGCCCAGGCAGTCCACTGCGCAGCCCAGTTGGCGCAGGGCATCCACGAGATCACCAATGGGCCGCTCATGCATGCGCGGGACACCACTGAGCTCGAACTCGGCACCGTGTGTGGACGCAAGCAAGGCCAGTGCTGCGGTGAGCGGGCGCATGGCGGTGCCGGCATTGCCCAGAAACAGCCGCGCTTGTCGCACCGGGAGCACGCCGCCCAGGCCGTGCACTCGCAAGGCGCCGTCGGGTTGTGGTTCGATCCGGCAGCCGAGCTGGCGCAGGGCATCCAGCATGACTTGCGTGTCGTCGGAGTCCAAGAGGTCTGTCACGTCGGTGTGACCCTCGCTCAAGGCTGCCAGCAAGAGCACCCGGTTGGAGATGCTCTTGGAGCCCGGCAGGCGCACGGTGCCGCCAGCCGTGGCCAGCGGAGGAATGTCGAGAAACGGAATGGAGTACATGTGCGCGGTGACGCAAGAACGCCGCAGCGTGCGTCGCTCAGCTCTGGGGCTTGATGGCGGTCATGCGCCAATGGGCGCGGGCAGTGCTGGCTTGGTCAATGAGGGCTTCCAGCGCGTCCGGGTTGTCGGCATTGATGGCCGTCTCCAACGCATGCAGAGCGCGCTGGAAAAATCGGGACTGCGCCAGGAGTTCTTCGCGGTTGGACATGAGGATGTCGCGCCAGACGGCGGCGTCGCTGGCCGCAATGCGCGTGAAATCGCGAAAGCCTGGGCCGGCCAGCGACAGGAAGTCCGCAGCCTGTTGTTGACTCTGGATGCCGTTCATCAGGGCAAACGCCACCAAGTGGGGCAGGTGGCTCACCGCTGCGTAGGCAGCGTCGTGCGCTTCGGGCGACATCTGCTTGACGTGGCAACCCAATGCGGTCCAGACCTTGTGTGCCTTGTCCAGTTGCGCCGTGAGCGTGCGCTCGATCGGCGTAAGGATGACCTGACGGCCCTTGTACAGATCGGGATCTGCATGGTCGACGCCGGCGAGTTCCTTGCCCGCAATCGGATGTGCTGGCACGAACACGCCCACCTGATCCTTGAGCACGCGTCGCGCCGCATCGATCACTTCGCGTTTGGTCGATCCCACATCCATGATCAACACGTCACCGCGCACCAAGTGCCGGATGGCCTTGAAGGTGGCTTCGGTGGCCGACACGGGCACGGCGAGCAGCACCAGATCAGCGCCCGAAACGGCCAGCAACGCAGAGGGTGCCTCGACGTCGATCACACCCAGCTGGCGTGCCCGCTCGGTGGTGGAGGGAGACTTGCTGTAGCCGACCACGCGTTTGACCAGACCGGCGCGCTTGAGAGCCAGCGCAAACGAGCCGCCCATCATGCCGCAGCCGATCAATCCCAGTTGTTCAAACATCATTCGTTCACCGGGTACGCGCCCAGCACCTTGTAGAAAGCGCACAGGCCTTGCAGTTCTTGTAGGGCGGCGGCCACATTGGGCTGCGATGGGTGGCCTGCGATGTCGATATAGAAGTAGTACTCCCACTGTCCGGATTTCGCCGGCCGCGACTCGAAACGCGTCATCGAGACACCGTTGTTCTTGAGAGGCACCAACAGGTCGTGCACCGCCCCTGGCCGATTGGGGACCGACACCACCAGGCTGGTGCAGTCGCGTCCCGAGGCAGGCGGCATGGCCAGCGTCTGGGGCAAGGCGATAACGGCAAAGCGCGTGCGGTTGTAGGCCTCGTCCTGGATGGCGTGCGAGACGATGTGCAAGCCGAATTGAGCCGCAGCGCGCTCACTGGCGATGCCGGCCCAAGCAGGATTGGTGGCCGCAAGTCGGGCGCCTTCGGCATTGCTGGAGACTGCCCGCTTTTCGGCCTTGGGCAGGTGCTGCGAGAGCCAGTTCTGGCACTGGGCCAAGGCCTGGGGATGCGCCATGACCACTTCGATGCCGTCCAGCGTGTTGAGCTGGCGCAGCAGGTTGTGACGCACCAGCAGGCTCACTTCACCTACCACATGCACGGGCGAGCGCAGGAACAGGTCCAGCGACCGCGCCACCACGCCTTCGGTGGAGTTCTCCATGCCCACCACACCAAATTGTGCGGTGCCGGCGGCGGTGGCGTGGAACACCTCGTCGAAGTCGGCGCAGTAGATCAGGTTGGCTGCACTGCCGAAGAACTCGATGGCTGCCTGCTCGCAGAAGGTGCCCTGCGGACCCAGCACCGCCACACGTTGCGGCGCTTCGAGCGCGAGGCAGGCCGACATGATTTCGCGCCAGATCGATGCCACATGCTGGTTCAGGAGAGGGCCTTGGTTGGCACCCTGGATTTTCTCGATCACCTGCGCCACGCGGTCCGGTCTGAAAAATGGCGAACCTTCTCGCCGCTTGATGACGCCGACTTCCTCGGCCACGCGCGCACGCTCGTTGAGCAACGACAGCAACTGCTGGTCCAGCGCGTCGATCTGGACGCGCAGGACCGCCAGGGCATCTGACTGGGTGGGTTGGGTCATGTCTTCGGGTTCTGAGGCCTGGGGTCAGGCCCGTGTTTTTTCAAAGTCGTGCATGTATTGCACCAGCGTTTGCACGCCTTCCAGTGGCATGGCGTTGTAGATGCTCGCACGCATCCCACCCACCGATTTGTGACCCTTGAGCTGCAACAGACCCGCGCCCTTGGCACCTGCCAGGAATGCATCGTTCAGGGCTTCGTCGCGCAGGAAGAACGGAATGTTCATGCGCGAGCGGCAGTTGCGCGCGACCTTGTTCAAGTAGAAAGCGGAGCCGTCAATGAAGTCGTAGAGCAGCGAGGCCTTGGCGATGTTGCGTTGCTCCATGGCCGCCACGCCGCTCAGGCCACCTTCGGTCTGTCGCTTGAGCCATTGAAATGTGAGGCCAGCCATGTAGATGCTGAAGGTGGGCGGCGTGTTGTACATCGAGGCATTCGCCGCCACAGTCTTGTAGTCGAATGCGCTCGGACAGACGGGAAGGGCATGGCCCAGCAGTTCTTCGCGTACGACCACGAGGGTCACACCAGCCGGGCCCAGGTTCTTTTGCGCGCCTCCAAAGGCCAAGCCCACGCGCGACCAGTCCACCGGTCGCGATGCCACATGGGAGGAAAAATCGATCACCAGCGGCGCGTTGCTGCCCAAAGCCTTGAGGTTGGGCAATTCGTGGAATTCGATGCCGTGGATGGTTTCGTTGCTGCAGATGTGTACGTACTGAGCGTCTGCGCTGAGCTTCCAGGTGGCGGGCGAAGGCAAGGTGGTGTGGCCGGAATCGGCGTTGCTGGCGGCCAGCACGGGTTGGGCATAGCGCGCGGCTTCCTTGATGGACTTCTCGCTCCAGCTGCCCGTGATCACAAAGTCCACCTTGCCGCCGCGCGAGAGGTTGAGCGGCACAATGGCGTTCTCGGCCAGTCCGCCACCTTGCATGAACAAGATACGGAACTCTGCCGGCACTGCCAGCAGTTCCCGCAGATCGGCTTCTGCTGTCTCGATGATGGTGCTGAACTCCTTGCCGCGGTGGCTCATCTCCATCACGCTCATGCCGCTGCCCCGCCAGTCGAGCATCTCGTCAGCGGCTTGCTGCAACACTTCGGCGGGCATGGCCGCCGGACCGGCTGAGAAGTTGAAGGGGCGCGCCATCACGCTTCAGTGCCCGGATCGTCGACCTCGTTGGTCTCATTCGAGTCGTCAAGCTCTGGCACATTGGCATCGTTCTCAACGATGCGCTGCAGGCCTGAGAGTTCGGCACCTTCATCCAGCGCGATCAGTGTGACGCCTTGCGTGGCGCGACCCATTTCACGGATCTCGGCGACGCGGGTGCGCACCAGCACGCCCTTGTCGGTGATCAACATGATTTCGTCGTCGGTGTGCACCAGCGTGGCGGCCACCACCTTGCCGTTGCGCTCGCTTTGTTGGATGGCGATCATGCCCTTGGTGCCTCGGCCATGGCGGGTGTATTCGGATATCGGCGTGCGTTTGCCGTAGCCGTTGATGGTTGCGGTCAGCACGCTCTGATGCTCGTCTTCGGCCACCAACATGGCGATCACGCTTTGGGTCTCTTCAATCATCATGCCGCGCACACCGCGTGCGTTGCGGCCCATGGGGCGCACGTCGTTCTCGTCAAAACGCACGGCCTTGCCGCCGTCGCTGAACAGCATCACATCGTGTTGGCCATCGGTGAGCGCAGCCCCGACCAGGAAGTCGCCTTCGTCCAGGTCCACCGCGATGATGCCCGCCTTGCGTGGATTGCTGAACTCATCCAGCGCGGTTTTCTTGACGGTACCCATGCTCGTCGCCATGAACACATAGCGGTCTGACGGGAACGTGCGCATCTCGCCAGTCAGAGGCAAGACGACATTGATCTTCTCGCCTTCCTGCAGCGGGAACATGTTGACGATCGGTCGACCGCGCGAGCCGCGCGAACCCGCGGGCACTTCCCACACCTTGAGCCAGTAAAGCCGGCCGCGGTTGGAGAAGCACAGGATGTAGTCGTGTGTGTTGGCGATGAAGAGTTGATCGATCCAGTCGTCTTCCTTCGTGGCCGTGGCCTGTTTGCCCCGCCCGCCGCGCTTTTGCGCCCGGTACTCGGAGAGCGGCTGGCTCTTGATGTAGCCACTGTGGCTGAGTGTGACCACCATGTCGGTGGGCGTGATCAGGTCCTCTGTGGCCAGGTCTTGCGCGTTGTGCTCGATTTCGCTGCGGCGCGCACCCAGCTTGGTCTGGCCAAACTCCTGCTTCACCACCACCAGCTCGTCGCCAATGATGGTCGAGACGCGCTCGGGTTTGGACAGGATGTCGAGCAGATCGTCGATCTCGCCCATGACCTCCTTGTACTCCGCGACGATCTTGTCCTGCTCCAGGCCGGTCAGGCGCTGCAGGCGCATCTGCAGGATTTCCTGCGCCTGTGTCTCGGAAAGCCGGTACAGACCGTCACCGCCCATGCCGAACGCCTTCTCCAGGCCCTCGGGCCGGTAATCGTCGGCGTTGATCACGCCGCCATCGCTGCGCGTGCGGGTGAGCATCTCGCGCACGAGTTGGCTGTCCCAAGGTCGCGCCATCAGTTCAGCCTTCGCCACGGGGGGCGTGGGCGACTCGCGAATGATCTTGATGAAATCGTCAATGTTGGCCAGTGCCACCGCCAGGCCTTCGAGCACATGACCGCGTTCGCGTGCCTTGCGCAGGTTGAACACGGTGCGACGGGTCACGACCTCACGGCGGTGCTCCAGGAACACCTGGATCAGGTCTTTGAGGTTGCACAAACGGGGCTGGCCGTCGACCAGCGCCACCATGTTGATGCCGAAGGTGTCCTGCAGTTGCGTTTGCTTGTACAGGTTGTTGAGCACCACCTCCGGCACTTCTCCCCGCTTGAGCTCGATCACCAGGCGCATGCCCGATTTGTCCGACTCGTCCTGGATGTGGCTGATGCCTTCGATCTTCTTTTCGTGCACCAGCTCGGCAATGCGCTCCTGCAGAGTCTTCTTGTTGACTTGGTATGGGAGCTCGTCCACGATGATCGACTGGCGCTGACCGCGGTCGATGTCTTCAAAGTGGCACTTCGCGCGCATCACAACCCGGCCGCGACCTGTGCGATATCCATCCTTCACGCCATTGATGCCGTAGATGATGCCGGCCGTGGGGAAGTCGGGGGCCGGGATGATCTCCATCAATTCATCGATTGATGCTTCCGGGTGCTTCAGCAGGTGCAGACACGCATCAACAACCTCATTGAGGTTGTGCGGCGGAATGTTGGTGGCCATGCCTACCGCAATGCCCGACGAGCCGTTGACGAGCAAGTTGGGCAGGCGAGAAGGCAGTACCAAGGGCTCCTTTTCAGAGCCATCGTAGTTGGGGCCGAAGTTGACGGTTTCCTTGTCAATGTCGGCCAACATCTCGTGCGAGATTTTCGACAGGCGGATTTCCGTGTATCGCATGGCGGCTGCGTTGTCGCCGTCCACCGAGCCGAAGTTGCCCTGTCCATCCACCAGCATGTGGCGGAGCGAAAAATCTTGCGCCATCCTAACGATCGTGTCGTATACCGCGCTGTCGCCGTGCGGGTGGTACTTACCGATGACATCGCCGACGATACGGGCCGATTTCTTGTACGGCCGGTTCCAGTCGTTGTTGAGCTCGTGCATGGCAAACAACACGCGCCTGTGCACGGGCTTGAGGCCATCGCGCGCATCGGGAAGCGCCCGCCCGACAATCACGCTCATTGCGTAGTCGAGGTAGCTGCGGCGCATTTCCTCTTCAAGACTGATGGGCAGGGTCTCTTTGGCGAACTGTGTCATGAGCAGGGGCTGAAATGCGTCGGGTGGGCCAAAAGGCAACTCGCCATTTTACGGGTGGCACAGGATCGCGCCTTGGCGCGCGCTTTGTTGTAACACCACAACGAATGCGGGGGCAGCCGGAATACAGTCCCCGAGGCGCCCGTAACTGCCGGTTGGCGCTATAGCGCTTGTGGCACAATGAAATCCAGCGTTTTGAGTGGTGGTCACTTCAAGCGTCTTTTTTTGTACGCAGATTGTCTGCGGCTTACCAAGAGGAAAACCATGAAAAAACTCAACAAAGTGGCAATGCTGATCGCAACGGCCGCCATGGCAACGGCCGCCGGCGCCCAAACCATCGACAACTGGCGCAATGGCACCAGCGAACTGGTCTGGAAAAACGGTACCAATGAACTGTGCTGGCGCAATGCAAACTGGACGCCTGCAACTGCCGCTGTCGGTTGCGACGGCGCCATTGTTCCTGTGGCTGCTCCTGCACCGGCTCCTGCTGCAGCGCCGGCACCTGCCCCAGCCGCACGCCCCGCGCCCGCTCCTGCCGCCGCACCTGCTCCTGCCGCGTCCAAAGTTACCTACGCTGCCGATGCGTTCTTCGACTTCGACAAAGCCGTGCTCAAGCCAGAAGGCAAAGCCAAGCTGGACGACCTTGCCAGCAAAGTTTCCGGTATCAACCTGGAAGTTGTGATTGCCGTGGGTCACACTGACTCCACTGGCGCTGCTGGTTACAACCAAGCCCTGTCCAATCGCCGTGCTGAAGCCGTCAAGGCCTATTTGGTGAGCAAAGGCATAGAAAGCAACCGCATCTATACCGAAGGCAAGGGTCTGACCCAGCCAGTGGCAGACAACGCCACCCGCGAAGGCCGCGCCAAGAACCGCCGCGTCGAAGTGGAAGTTGTCGGCACCCGCGCCAACAAGTAAACCTTCGGGTTGCTCCAAGAAAACCGCGCCTCGGCGCGGTTTTTTCATGGGCTGACGATAATCAAACAATGAATCACAACCTCAATGCCGACCCAGCCGAGTTGGCCAAATTCTCCGATCTGGCTCATCGCTGGTGGGATCCTGAAAGCGAGTTTCGGCCACTCCACCAGATCAATCCATTGCGATTGAGCTGGATTGATGGAATGGCTCAACTTGCAGGCAAACGTGTACTGGATATCGGATGCGGCGGTGGCATTCTTTCGGATGCCATGGCGAGAAAAGGCGCCAGGGTGACAGGTATCGATCTTTCGGTCAAAGCACTGCGAGTAGCCCAGTTGCATGCGCTCGAAGCAGGCACGACCAATGTCGAGTACTTGGAAATCAGTGCAGAGGCCATGGCGTTGCAGGAGCCGGGCTCGTTCGATGTGGTCACCTGCATGGAAATGCTTGAGCATGTGCCCGATCCATCTTCCGTTGTTCGTGCGTGTGCGACTCTTGTGAAACCTGGTGGCTGGGTCTTCTTCTCGACCTTGAACCGCAACCCCAAGTCGTTTCTGTTTGCAATCCTGGGTGCCGAATACCTCCTGCAACTGTTGCCCAAAGGGACCCATGAGTACGCCAAATTCATCAGGCCAAGCGAGTTGGCCCGGTATGGTCGCGACGCTGGACTTGAGCTGTCGGACACGCGCGGCATGGAGTACAACCCACTGACTCGTCGCTACTGGTTGAGTCAGAACACCAGCGTCAATTATCTGTTTGCCACCCGAAAAACATGAGGTTCGTTTCTTTCCACGGGGTGCGCGCAGTGCTGTTTGATCTGGACGGGACGCTGATTGACAGCGCGCCCGATTTGGGCGCAGCGGCAGATGGCATGCGCCTGCAGCGCGGCTTGCCGCCCAAACCATTGGCGGAATACCGCCCCCATGTGGGTTCCGGTGCGCGCGGCATGTTGCAAGTGGCATTCGGTATGAATGCTGAACATGTCGAATACGAACAATACAAGGAAGAGTTCTTCATTCACTACGAAAACTGCCTGACCCAGCGCACTCGCCCCTTCGCGGAGGTGGTTCAACTGGTGTCTTCTTTGCTTGAGCGCGGTTTGCGCTGGGGGGTTGTGACCAACAAGGCTCAGCGTTTCACGACGCCCCTCACCCGCTCCATGGGGCTGTTCGATTCGGCAGCCACTGTGATCAGCGGTGACACGACGTCTCACGCCAAACCGCACCCCGCGCCCCTGCTGGAAGCGGCGCGCCGCATGTCGTTGCTTCCAGCCCAGTGCATCTATGTCGGTGATGACGAGCGCGACATCCGCGCAGGGCGTTCGGCAGGCATGTGGACCGTGGCAGCGCGTTATGGCTATCTGGGTGCAGGGGCTGACGTTGCGTCCTGGGGTGCCGACGCTGAAGTTTCTTCTCCGTTGCAGGTCTTGCAATTGCTCGAACCGTCTTAAAATAGAGTACTTGGGGCTGCACTGGTTTCGACGTGGGTTCGGACGCGCAGCAGGGCATGTCGAGGTTCTGTCACCTCGTAAAGCAACAGAAAAAAACCAACTGCAAACGACGAACGTTTCGCACTCGCCGCTTAATCAGCGGTGAGCCTTGCAACAGCAGGCCGATGGGCTGGGCAAGGGGGTCGCAAGACCTCCCGGCTGCAAGGATAATTTCATCGGCTGGCTTTGCGTCGGGCACCTTGACGCAGGGCGAGACTCAAGGATGCTGGCTTCCCGTTTAGCGTGCCACTGCGCGACTCGGGCGGCGAGACTTAAATCAGACGGCTACACATGTAGAACTGCTCGAAGAAGGCTTGCGGACGGGGGTTCAAATCCCCCCAGCTCCACCATACGACCTGATAAAGGCCGCCAACAAGATTCAGTTGGCGGCCTTTTTTCTTTTTGAATCAGGCATTTGCGCAGTTTGACTTCAAGGCGCGATGCATGCGATGGGGCATTGTCCTGACTCGAAGGCGAGCAGCTGTACAGCGGCGACAATTCCCGCATCATGATGCAATTGCAGGACATTCTTTTTTCACAAGGTTTTGGTACCCGCCGAATCTGTTGCGGACTCATTCAGCAAGGGCTGGTGAAGGTGGAAGAGGGTACGGACTGGCAAGCATGCACCGATCCCACAGCCGCGTTTGTCGAGGAGGGTTTGGTGTTCCAGGTTCAGGGCGAAACCTGGGTCTACCACGAGCACGCCTACCTCATGGTTCACAAACCTGCGGGTTTCGAGTGTTCGCAAAAGCCCAGCACCTATCCGAGCGTCTACACCCTGTTGCCCGGCCCATTGCGTTCCCGTGGCGGTGGAGCGGCTGCGGGCGTGCAGGCGGTGGGCCGTCTTGACCAGGACACCACGGGTCTGTTGTTGATGTCGGATGACGGCAAGTTCATTCATCGGTTGACCTCTCCCCGTCATCACGTTCCCAAGGTGTACGAGGTGCAGGTCAAACATCCTCTGGATGAGCAGCAGGTGATCCGATTGCTGGAGGGCGTGGTTCTTGACGACGATCCCAAGCCTGTTAAGGCCCAAGCGTGTTCGGCTGAGAGCGAGTTTCACCTGAAATTGACGCTGACCGAAGGCAAGTACCACCAAGTCAAGCGCATGGTGGCTGCGGTCGGCAACAGGGTAGAGGCCCTGCATCGGTCGTCGGTGGGAGTGCTTTCGCTGACCGGTGATTTGATGCCCGGTCGCTGGCGATGGCTGAGTCGAGAAGAAGTCGCGTCGCTTACTCAAAAGACCTCTGGCTGATGCCCACGACGTCGTTCAGAGGAGATCGCCTTTGCGGCTGTCGAGCGGCATCAGGAAAGAGTTCTCTTGCCACTGAGAGTTGAAGTCGCTTCGTGGCTCGCCCGTGGTGCTGTTGGGCCACGTGGAGAGTGGGGAGAAGTCGCTGGCGCGGGTGCTGCGTTGGCGGGTCAATACCGTGCGCAGGTTGGCCTGCGCGGCGATGATGGCGCGCTCCTCCATTTCGCGCTCGCGCATCGACTGGCTCAGCGCAGATTCGCCCAGGAATTCGGCTCGGATTTCGGCCACGGTGGGAAGACTGTTGGAGCGAACAACCCAGTAGGGCAGGCCGCACTGGGTCAGCAATGAGTGCTTGAGTGCTCGCGTGCTGCGCGGAAGGCCAGCACTTCCAGGCACATCGAGGCAACCGAGCACCCGGCCGTCAGATCGGCACACGGTGAACGTGCAATACACACTGCCCAGCAACTTGTACCACTCCATGCCTTGTTCTCGGTCCCGTGGAAGGGTGAAGCGCGTCACGGGGAGCTTGATCATCACGTGATGATCGTAAAAGGCTCTGGCCAGCCAATGCCATACCCTGGCTTCTTCGCTGTTGGCCAGCGCTCGCGTGCTCAAGGGCCAGTGTTTCGGGATGCGTCTTTTCTCCCTGGCCTTCCGTTCTGCCCACATGCGGTGCAGCAGCGCGCCCAGCGCCAGCAAAGCGGGCACCAGCACTGCAAGCAGCCATGGGTTGGTCCAGTCGGTCATGAGGATCGGAGGGTGTTCGTCTATCTGTATCAAAGTGTATGCAGTTGTCGCCAGCCATGGAGGGTCTGCAATCTCGATACACGAAGAAGGTGTGAATTTCTTGGGGTTTGGGCACCGTTTGATGGGCTATTTGGTCCACATTACACCCCCAGACCGATTGTGCACACTGCTGGACGTTCGTACATCCTACAAAGTGAGTAACTTCCAAACGGTCGTCAAACAATGCGGCTCAAAAAGCTTTCTACCGCTTCGGTGAGATGATCGGGCTGATCTCGGTGGGGGCTGTGCCCGCACTGGGCAAGCTCGAGCCTCAAGGCACCGGCGATCACTGTTTCAATCGACCTCAATTGCTCCATGGAGCCGTACTCGTCTTCCAAGCCTTGCACCATGAGCAGTGGCGAAGCAATGGTCCGTATTTCTGCCCTGATGTCGAACGTGCGGAATGCCTCGCTGAGCCAGACATCGTTCCACTGCCAGAAAGCGTTGTCGACATCTCGATGGTGACGGGCCAGCCGCTGGCGCAGGCCATCTGCGGATTGTGGCGCGGCCTGAAAGAGCGCTTTGGCCTGAGCGATGGCCTTCAATGACATCTCTTCCACGAACACATGGGGCGCTAGCGCCACGCAACCTGCCACGTCATGGTTTGCAGCGTGCAGCAATGCAATCGTGGCACCGTCGGAATGTCCCACCAGAACCGGGCGGCCGATGTCCAACTGCTGGAGCACCTGTGGCAACACTTCGTTGGCCTCCAGATGCATGTAGTCGGGCTCGTGGCGGCCGATGTGCCATGGTCCGCTACGGCGCGGAGGGCCCCTGACGTCTTCCACCGGGTCTGATTGTCCGTAACCGCGTCTTGAATATATCCAGCCGGTGCGACCAGTCGCGGCGCACAGTTCGGCGGGCCAGAGTCGTCCTCGCTGCTGCCAGAGAGAGACGCTGCCTAAGCCTTCATGCAGAAAGACAAGTGGACTCTTGTTGGTTGAGCCGGGAATGTGAGCCACCTCGAGCCCCACGCCTGAAATGACGATGCGATTCATCGTTCAGATGCTAGCCTTCAAGCAGCGTTTGAGTTGTCTTCAACGTGATTGCCTTCGTTCTGCGGCACACCGATACACGTTGTGCCGAGCCCCATCTGTGTCCTGGATTGGCTGTATTCTCATGCGATGACCTTGTTGTTCGATTCTTTCTGGCGGGCCGTTGCGTACTGCGTCCACCCCAGGGTGATCGCCCTGTCCTTTCTCCCCCTGATCTTGATGGTCGTCCTGTCGTTCGGCCTGGGCTACTTTTTCTGGGAGGGCGCAGTGGCCTCGGTGGGTGCCTGGCTGGCATCATTTGAGCTCGTGGAAACCTTGCTGGCCTGGATGGACCGGATCGGAATGGGTCCACTCAGAGGCGTGTTTGCGCCGCTGCTGGTGTTGGTGCTGGCCACTCCTGTGATCGTGCTGCTGTGTCTGTTGCTGGTGGCGATGTTCATGACGCCGGCGATGGTGGATCTGGTGGGGCAGCGTCGCTTCGCCAGCCTGGAGCGCAAACACGGCGGGTCGCTGGTGATCAGTGTGCTCTGGTCATTGGGCTCCACACTGCTGGCCATCGTTGCGCTGGTGATTTCCTTGCCGTTGTGGCTGGTACCCCCCTTGGTGCTGATCCTGCCGCCCCTGATCTGGGGTTGGCTCACATACCGCGTTTTTGCGTTTGACGCGCTGGCCACGCATGCCAGCAGTGACGAGCGCAAATCCATCTTGAGAGAGCACCGCGGCAGCTTGCTGCTCATGGGTGTGCTCAGCGGCTATTTGGGCGCAGCCCCCACTTTGCTGTGGGCTTCCGGCGCCATGTTCATTGCCATGGCGCCGCTGTTGGTGCCATTGGCCATCTGGATATACACGCTGGTGTTTGCCTTTGCCTCGCTCTGGTTTGCCCACTTCGCGCTCGCGGCGCTGCAGCGCTTGCGTGCCGTGGTGCCGGTGGAGGTGCTTGACGCCGATCCAGAACGTGTTCGCCCGTCTGAAGCCCGCTCCGAGCCGCCGCAACTGCGCGGGCCAGATCAGACCGGCGCGGCGTGACCATTCCTTTCTTTTTGTTGAGCACTTCATGAAGCCAGCCATCGGCCTGATCATCATTGGCGACGAAATCCTCTCGGGCAAGCGCTCGGACAAGCACCTGTCCAAGGTCATCGAGCTGTTGAACGCGCGAGGCATGTCACTGTCCTGGGCGCGGTTTGTGGGCGACGACCGCCCGAGCATCACCGCCAATCTGCGAGACGCATTTGCTCAGCCGGGCATTGTTTTTTCATGCGGCGGCATCGGTGCCACCCCTGACGATCACACCCGCCAGTGTGCGGCTGCTGCCTTGGAGGTTGAACTCGCCTTGCATCCCGAAGCCAAGCTGCTGATCGAGTCGCGCATGCGCGATGTGGCCGCCGAGCAGGGTCAGGTCTTCGACCCCCAGCGTGCGGACAACGTGCACCGCTACAACATGGGGGTGTTCCCAATGGGTTCGAACATCATCCAGAACCCTTACAACAAGATCCCTGGGTTCAGTTGCACTGGTGCCGGTGGGGGGCAGGTTCACTTTGTGCCTGGATTTCCAGTCATGGCATGGCCGATGATTGAGTGGGTACTGGACCATTCCTATGCTCACCTGCACCACCAAGGTTCCTCGCTGGAGCGCTCGGTGATCGTGATGGGCGCCATGGAGGCGGCACTGACGCCATTGATGGAGCGGATTGAGCGGGAGTATCCGGTCAAGGTGTTCAGCCTGCCCAGCGTCGATCACCCCGAGTTCGGGCGCCACATCGAACTGGGCGTCAAGGGGGGCTCTGGCGCGGTTGCAGACGCCTTTGCCAGCCTGCTTGCTGGGCTGCAGCTGCACGGGGCCGAGCTGGGCCCTGAGATGGTGCGCAACTGAGTTGCACCTTGTTGGTGCACATCATTTGGAGTGCACCGCAATCGTGCGAATGTCCCGTTCATCGGTTCAGCCTTCGCGCTGAAGGCTGAAAACCCCTCGTCAGCGCTTTGCCGCGAACCTTTGTGGCGCATCGCCTGCGCCATAATCCCCGGGCGTTTGGAGGCAGATGCCCCGTTCAGGTGAACCCGGGTTGCGTTTGGCACAAATACTGCTTCATTCCCAAGTCGATTTTCATTTTTCACTCACCCAGCTACAGGAGTATTTGATGGCCAAGACCGTCGCAGACGTGATGCAAATGGTGAAGGACAACGACGTCAAGTTCGTTGACTTCCGTTTCACCGACACCCGGGGCAAAGAGCAGCACGTCACCGTGCCTGTGTCCCACTTCGACGAAGACAAGTTCACCTCGGGCCACGCGTTCGACGGCTCTTCGGTCGCTGGCTGGAAAGGCATTGAAGCTTCGGACATGCAACTCATGCCCGACTCCAACACCGCCAACATCGATCCATTCTTCGAAGAAACCACGCTGTTCCTGCAGTGCGACGTGATCGAGCCGGGTGACGGCAAGGCCTACGACCGCGACCCGCGTTCCATCGCCAAGCGCGCTGAAGCCTACCTCAAGGCCTCGGGCCTGGGCGACACCGCTTACTTCGGACCAGAGCCGGAATTTTTCATCTTCGACGGCGTGCGCTGGAGCAATGAGCCCGGCCGCGTGATGTGCGAGATCGACGAATATGAAGCACCGTGGAACAGTGGAGCCAAGCTCGAAGGCGGCAACCGTGGCCACCGCCCCACCGTCAAGGGTGGCTACTTCCCCGTGCCCCCGGTCGACAGCACGCAAGACATGCGCGCCGAGATGTCCCTGATCCTCGAATCGCTGGGCATTCCGGTTGAGGTGTTCCACCACGAAGTGGCGGGCGCTGGCCAGAACGAAATCGGCACCAGGTTCAGCACGCTGGTCGAGCGCGCCGACTGGACCCAGGTGCTCAAGTACGTGGTGTGGAACGTGGCCAATGCCTACGGCAAGACCGCCACGTTCATGCCCAAGCCCTACGCTGGCGACAACGGCTCGGGCATGCACGTTCACCAGTCGATCTGGAAAGACGGCAAGAACCTGTTCGCCGGCGACGGATACGCCGGCCTGAGCGAATTCGCTCTGTACTACGTGGGCGGCATCATCAAGCACGCCCGTGCGCTCAATGCCATTACCAACCCTGGCACGAACTCGTACAAGCGCCTGGTGCCTGGCTTCGAAGCCCCGGTGAAGCTGGCTTATTCGGCCCGCAACCGCTCGGCCTCGATCCGCATCCCGTACGTGGCCAATCCCAAAGGTCGTCGCATCGAAGCGCGTTTCCCCGACCCTTCGGCCAACCCTTACCTGGCCTTCTCGGCCCTGATGATGGCCGGTCTGGATGGCGTGGAGAACAAGATCCACCCGGGCGAAGCCGCCACCAAGGACCTGTACCACCTGCCGCCGGAAGAGGACAAGTTGGTGCCCACCGTGTGCCACAGCCTCGACCAGGCGCTGGAGTATCTCGACAAGGGTCGCGGCTTCCTGACCAAGGGTGGTGTGTTCACCGACTCCATGCTGGATGCCTACATCGAGCTCAAGATGGCCGAAGTCACGCGTTTCCGCATGGCGCCGCACCCGGTCGAATTCGACATGTACTACAGCCTGTGATGGATCGCTCGGCCTGGCCGGGCGTCCATGCAGACGAGGGACGGCGCAAGCCGTCCCTTTTTGTTTTGGAGCGACATCTGGCCCTGTCCATGGGGTCGGCGGCGGCACTTTTCAAAGGGTTTTCCGTCATACTGATTCGCGATAAACGGCGCCAGTCTTTGCCGTGTCGACCCAACGGAGACCCTGTGCCCATGTCCGCTCTGCATTTCTCTTTCGTTCCATGCCTCGTCGCAGGCGCTGTGGCCTTGTGCAGCCTGCAAGCCCAGGCCCAGGAGCGCATCTATCGCTGCGGCAACGAATACACCAACAACGCCCAAGTGGCCAAGAGCCGCAACTGCACCCCGATGGAGGGTGGAAACATCACGATCGTGGAAGGGACCAAGCCCGCGCCCGCTGCCCGCACCACACCTGCAGCGGCCACGCGCAACGGCAACGACCGTGTGGATCCCAATGCGCAGCGTGCCCGCGACAGCGATGCCAAGGCCATTCTGGAGGCCGAGTTGCGCAAGGCCGAGGAGCGGCTGGCGCAGGCGCGCAAGGAGTACGCCAATGGCGAGCCCGAAAAGCAGGGCATCGAGTCGCGCAACTACCAGCGCTATCTGGATCGGGTGGCTGAGCTCAAGGCTGCGGTGACACGCGCCGAGAGCGATGTTGCAGGACTGCAGCGAGAGTTGGGCCGGCTGCCTGCCGCGTCGGGCAATGCCGCAAGATGAGCGGTTTGAAGAAGACACCAGCTCCATCTCCCATCAAACGCGGGGCGCCGCCCAAGCCGACGGGGGCCGGAGGCGCGAAGCGGCCCGCTGCCTCGTCGGGGCGTTTTCAATCGCTTGACTTGTTGGCCACCCTGGTTGCGGTGGTCGATGCAGATGGGCATGTGCTGTATGCGAACGCGGCGCTCGAGGATGCGCTGGGCACCTCCCGACGCAGCATTGCCAACTCCCTGTTTCAAGACTGCTTCACCGAGCCCGCCTTACTGGAGAACGCACTCAGTGGCGCCCGGGGCAACGAATTTGCCGCCTTGCGCTACGACGCCTGGCTCAAGCGCGTGAGCCATGAATCCTTGCCGGTGCATGTGGTGGTGGCCCAGACCGAGAGCAAGGGTGAGGTAGTGGTGGAGTTGTTGCCGCTGGAGCAACAGGCCAGACAAGAGCGCGAGGAGCGCCTGATCGACCAGGCCCAGGCCAACAAGGAGCTCATTCGCAACCTCGCGCACGAGATCAAGAATCCGCTGGGCGGGATTCGCGGAGCCGCGCAACTGCTTCAGATGGAGCTGGATTCGCGCGAACTCATCGAATACACACAGGTCATCATCCACGAGGCTGATCGGCTGCAATCGCTGGTTGATCGCCTGCTCGCGCCGCACCGCCGACCGCACGTGGTGGGTGACGTGAACATTCACGAGGTTTGCGAGCGGGTGCGTTCGCTCATACTGGCCGAGTTCCCCAAGGGGTTGCGCGTGGTGCGCGACTACGACACTTCCATTCCCGAGTTTCGCGGTGACCGCGAGCAACTCATCCAGGCCGTGCTCAACATCGCGCACAACGCGGCGCAAGCGCTGGCCGAACGCATCGCGGCGGGTGAGGCGAAGATCATTTTCAAGACCCGTGTGGGTCGGCAAGTCACGTTTGGCAAGCAGCGCTATCGCCTGGCATTGGAATTGCATGTCATCGACAACGGGCCTGGCGTACCAGACTCGATCAAGGACCGCATCTTTTTCCCGCTTGTGTCGGGACGCGATGGCGGCTCCGGCCTGGGGCTCACGCTGGCACAAACCTTTGTTCAGCAGCACCATGGATTGATCGAGTGTGAGAGCGTGCCGGGATGCACGGACTTCAAGATCCTCATCCCCTTGCCCTAGAACCGACACACCATTGCCGAGCGCTGCGCCACAAGAAGGGACGACACCAACATGAAGCCGATCTGGATAGTGGACGACGATCAATCGATCCGCTTCGTGCTTGAAAAAGCGCTGTTGCGCGAGAACCTGCCCACACGCAGCTTCACCAATCCGCAGGACGTTCTCAAGGCCCTGACGGACTCACCCGAAAGCGAAGGCCCGCAGATCCTGGTGAGCGACATCCGCATGCCCGGCGGCTCTGGCCTGGAGCTGCTGGAGAAGGTCAAGGAAATGCTGCCCGGCCTGCCGGTCATCATCATGACCGCCTTCTCCGACCTCGACAGTGCGGTGTCTGCCTTCCAGGGTGGAGCATTCGAATACCTGCCCAAGCCGTTCGATCTGCCGAAGGCGGTGGAGCTGATCCGCCGTGCGGTGGAAGAAAGCCAGCGAGAAGAGGTGGCCGAAGAACGCATGACCGCCGCGCCCGAGATGCTCGGGCAGGCGCCGGCCATGCAGGATGTGTTTCGCGCGATCGGACGCTTGAGCCAGAGCCAGGTCACGGTGCTGATCACCGGTGAATCGGGCTCCGGCAAAGAGCTGGTGGCGCGCGCCTTGCACAAACATTCGCCCCGCGCCGCAGGCCCGTTCGTGGCCATCAACACCGCAGCGATTCCGAAGGACTTGCTGGAGTCCGAACTCTTCGGCCATGAGCGGGGTGCCTTCACCGGTGCGCAGACGATGCGCCGTGGTCGCTTCGAGCAGGCCGATGGCGGCACGCTGTTTCTCGACGAAATCGGCGACATGCCGTTTGACCTCCAGACGCGCTTGCTGCGCGTGTTGTCCGACGGACACTTCTACCGTGTCGGTGGCCACAGCGCCGTGCGCGCCAACGTGCGCGTGATTGCCGCCACGCACCAGAACCTGGAGCAACGTGTCAAGGAAGGTGTGTTCCGCGAGGATCTGTTTCACCGGCTCAATGTGATCCGCCTGCGTCTGCCTGCCTTGCGCGAGCGTCGTGAAGACGTGCCCATGCTCACGCGCTTTTTCCTGCAGCAAAGTGCCAAGCAACTGGGTGTGGAGCCCAAGCGCATTTCAGAGTCCGCCATCCGGTTGTTGGGCACGTTCGACTTTCCCGGCAACGTGCGGCAACTGGAGAACGTGTGTCACTGGCTCACCGTGATGGCGCCCGCCCAGATGATCGAAGTCAAGGACCTGCCCCCCGAGGTGCTGGCCATGGCGGGAACGTCGGTGGCGGCGTTGGCGGAACTGCCAGAGGCGTTGTCCACGCCCACCGCTTCGGCCCCGTTCTCGGCCACTTTGCCACTCGTGGCGCTCCCGGAGGCCTCGCACATCGAATCGCCTTCACTCACCATGGCCGAATTTTCACCAGTGCCTGATGCCGTGCCGACGGCATCGGTGCCGGCCTGGGAAACGGGCCTGCAGGCCGAGGCGTTGGCGTTGCTGGAAGAGGGCCGCACTGATGTGTGGGACGTGCTCACCCGCCGCTTCGAGACCAAGCTGATTCAGACGGCGCTGGTCAACACCCGAGGCCGGCGCATCGAGGCCGCGCACAAGCTGGGCATTGGGCGCAACACGATCACCCGAAAAATACAAGAACTCAATCTAGAGTGACCACCACCGGTGCATGGTCGCTGGGCTGTTGGTTCTTGCGGGGCGCGCGGTCGATGGTGCATGCCTTGACACCGTCGCGCAGCGCCTCACTCACCAGAATATGGTCGATGCGCAGCCCGCGGTTCTTCTGGAAGCCCAGCATGCGGTAGTCCCACCATGAATAGCTCTTCTCGGGCTGCTCGAACAGTCGGTAGGCGTCGGTGAGCCCCAGTTGCAGCAAGGCCTGGAAGTGCGCGCGCTCTTCCACCGTGTGGTGGATGGTGTCCTTCAAGCCCACGGGATCGAACGAATCACGGTCTTCTGGCGCCACGTTGAAATCGCCCATCAGCACCAACCGCGAATGCACTTTCAACTCTTCCACGAGCCACCGGTGCAGCGCCTCCAGCCAGCGCAGCTTGTAGGCAAATTTCTCCGAGCCGGGTTCCTGCCCGTTGACGAAATAGCAGTTCACCAGTCGCAGCGGTCCCTCTGGGGTGTCCAGGGTCGCGGCGATCACGCGCGACTGGTCGTCGGAATGCATCGGGATGTTGCGCACCACGTCGGTCACGGGCGTGCGGCTCAGGATGGCCACGCCGTTGTAGGTCTTCTGGCCAAAAACCGCGGCGTGGTACCCGGCTTCCTTCAATGCGTCATAGGGAAACTTCTCGTCCACCAGCTTGAGCTCTTGCAGCCCGAGTGCATCGACAGGGTTGGCGGCGAGCCAGTCCAGCACCTGGGGCAGGCGCACGGTGAGGGAGTTGATGTTCCAGGTGGCGATTTGCATGGCTTCAGCGGTCCTGTGTGTAGGTGACGAAGGCAAACGGCAGGCCGTTGGCCGCGGTGTGGTGCTCGCGCGCGGTCTCGCGCCAAGTGGGCCCGAACACGGGGGCGAAGGCGTCGCCCTCGAAGTCCTGCGCGATCTCGGTGACCACCGCCGTGTCGGCCAGGTGCAGCGCGGCGGTGTAGACCTGCGCGCCGCCAATCACCCAGGCGTCGGCATCGGGCGGGCACAGCCTCACGGCATCTTCAAGCGAGCTTGCACGCGCGGCGCCATCGGCCTGCCAGTGCACGTCGCGCGTGACGACGATGTTGAGCCGGCCGGGCAACGGCCGGAACTTGCGGGGCAACGAATCCCACGTCTTGCGGCCCATGATCACCGGGCAGCCCAGCGTGGTGCGTTTGAAGTGAGCCATGTCCTCTGGCAGGTGCCAGGGCAGGGCGTTGTCCTTGCCGATCACGCCATTGGCGGCGCGCGCAAAGATGAGATGGAGGCGAGGGCTGGGCTGGGCTGTGGCTGGCATGCCGCTATTGTGCCGCCGGCCCGGGCGCAGCCGCTGCGGCTCGAGAGGGCAGCAGCACGCTGGCAATGGCCATCATCACGAAGCCGATGGCCACCCAGTCCTGCCAGTGCGGCACCTCGCCCACGATGAAGGTGGCGCTCAGCGTGCCCACCAGTGGAATCGCCATGACACTCATGGCGCTGGTGGCCGGGGGCAGGTCGCGCGCCATGCCGAACCAGATCAGCTGTGCGACGCCGTAGTTGATGAACACGCCGTACACCAGGCTGATCCACAGAGGGATGGAGAAGGTCGAAGGTGTGGGCACAGGCTCCAATGCAAGGGCCAGCACCCACACCACCGCACTGCCCAGCAACAGCATCCAGACCGTGACCACCATGGGCGACAGCTGGAAGTGCGCCCGGCGAAACATCAAGGTGCCCAGACCCCAGCAGAACGCCGCGCCCAGCATCCACGCGATGCCCACCGGCCGACCGCTCAGGCTTTGCAACTCGTGCCACAGCAGCAGGCCGATGGCAATGCCCGCGCACACCACCGCCACGCGCACGCGCGGCGTGATGCGCTCGCCAAAGAAGGCCGCGCCGATCAGCACGGTGAAGATCGGCATGGTGAAGCCCAGGATGGCCGCGCGACCAGAGGCCAGCTCTCTCACGCCGAAGATGGACAGCGTGTGCCAGCCCAGCACGTTGGGCAGGCCCAGCCAGGCGATGGTGGCCCACTCGGCGCGCGCTGGCCACATGCGCTCGCCGCTGCGGGCCACATAGGCAAAGAGCCAGAGCGCGCCCAGCAGCATGGTGCTGGCGCGAAAGTACAGCGGCGAGAGTTCCTGCAGCGATAGCTTCATCATGGGCCAGTTCACGCCCCACATGAGCGTGAGCGCCAGCAGCGCCCACAGTTGGCGGCGGCTGATCACACCGCTACAGGCGCCTTGATGGCCGCGTGGTGTTGGTAGTGCTGCACCTCGAAATCTTCGAACTCGTATTCGAAAATGCTGGCCGGGCGGCGCTTGATGTGCAAGCTGGGGTAGGCCATGGGCTGGCGCGAGAGCTGCAGTTCCACCTGCTCGTGGTGGTTGCTGTAGATGTGGCAGTCGCCACCAGTCCAGATGAAGTCGCCCACGTCCAGATCGCACTGCTGCGCCACCATGTGGGTGAGCAGCGCGTAGCTGGCGATGTTGAAAGGCACGCCAAGAAAGATGTCGGCGCTGCGCTGGTAGAGCTGGCAGCTCAGCTTGCCGCGCCCTCCGGGCTCGGTGGGAGGGGCCACGTAGAACTGGAAGAACGCATGGCACGGCATGAGCGCCATCTTGGAGAGCTCGGCCACGTTCCAGGCGCTCACGATGATGCGGCGCGAATCCGGGTTGCTCTTGAGCGTGTTCATCACGTCGGCGATCTGGTCGATGTGGCCACCGCCGGGCGTGGGCCAGCTGCGCCACTGCACGCCATAGACCGGGCCCAGGTCGCCGTCTTCCCGGGCCCACTCGTCCCAGATCGTGCAGCCGCGTTCCTGCAACCACTTCACGTTGCTGTCGCCGCGCAGGAACCAGAGCAGCTCCACGATGATGGCGCGCAGGAACACCTTCTTGGTGGTCACGAGCGGGAAACCTTCATTGAGGTCAAAGCGCATCTGGTGGCCAAACACGCTGGTGGTGCCGGTGCCGGTGCGGTCTGTTTTCTGCACGCCTGTGGTGTAGACGTGGCGCATGAAGTCTTCGTACTGCGATCGGATGGGACGGGTCATGGAAGGCGGTTGGGCAGGGCCTGCGAGGGGGATGTGATGCGTGCGTCGAACGGGTGGTGCTGCAGCGCGAACACCTGCTGGATGCGTTTGATGTAGCCCTGGGTCTCGGGGTAAGGCGGCACACCGCGGTAGCGGTCGACCGTGCCCTCACCTGCGTTGTAAGCGGCCAGCACCAAGGGCACGTTGCCCCGGAAATAGGCCAGCAGCCATTGCAGGTACGACAGGCCGCCGCGGATGTTCTGCTCGGCGTCGAACGGCTTGCGCACGCGAAAGCGCGCCGCCGTCTCGGGGATGAGCTGCATCAGGCCCTGCGCGTTCTTGTCCGACCGCGCGTTCACGTTGAAGTTGGACTCGGCCCGGATCACCGCGAAGGCCAGGCCCGGCTGAATGCCGAACTGCGGCGCCAGCTTGTAGACGATCTTCATGATCCGCTGCTGTTCGGGTGTGTTCACGAGGGACTGGTAGTGCGTCGCGAGCTCGGTGACTTCCGCTGCCTGCCTGGCCTCATTGGCCTTTTGCAGGTCGGTGCGTTCGGCCTCCTGCACACATTCGGGCTTGTCTGCCGGCGTGGCCAGGCGGTTGAACATGCCCTCGGCGTGCGTGTCGCCCAGCAATGCGGCGCGCGCAAACCAATGCGCGGCATACCCGTCGTTGCGCTCCACGCCGCGGCCGTTGGCGTAGATCCAGCCCAGGTTGTAGGCCGACATCGCGTCACCAGCCAGCGCGGCCTGGCAATACAGACGGATGGCGGCCTCGGTGTCGCGCTTCACCCCCTCGCCGTGCTCGAAGCCCTGCGCCTGCTCACGCCAGGCCTGGCGCTGCGACACGTCCACCGCGTGCGCCTGCCCCGCGGCAGCGAGCGCGAACGCCAGCAGAAGTCGGAGCCAATGGCGGGAGATCATGGTGAAAGGACGCGGCCAGGGTTCATGAGGTTGTGCGGGTCCAGCGCCTGCTTGATGGCCCGCATCAGACCCAGTGCAACCGGGTCCTTGTAGTGGGGCAGGTGGTCAGCCTTGAGGCTTCCCACGCCGTGCTCGGCGCTGATCGAGCCATGGTAGCGCGCCACCGCGTCAAAAACCAGCGTGTTCACGCGTGTTTCCTGCTCGTTCAGGAACTTTTTGGCGTCGCTTCCGGCCGGCGCCTGCACGTTGTAGTGCAGGTTGCCGTCGCCCAGATGGCCAAAGTTGACCAGCCGCACGCCCGGAATCTCACGCTGCAGCAAGGCGTCGGTCTCGACGCAGAAGGCCGGGATGTGCGAGACGGGGATGCTGATGTCGTGCTTGATGTTCAGGCCTTCCTCGGCCTGCGCCAGCGGAATGCTCTCGCGGATGTGCCAGAGCGCATGGGCCTGCGCCAGGCTCTCGGCCACCACCGCGTCGCTCACCAGGCCTTGCTCGAAGGCCGCTTCCAGCAGGCGCTCGAATTGGGCGCGTGCGTGTTGTTCCGATTCGTTGTCGCTGTTCTCCAGCAGCACGCAATAGGGCGTGTCCTGCCACAGCGGCACGCGCAACCGCGGCATGTGCTTGTCCACCAGGCTGAGCGCGAACTGGCCCATGACCTCGAAGCCGGTGAGGCCCGCGCCCAGGTGCTGGTGCGCGAGGCCCAGCAGGGCCACGGCGGCGTCCAGCGTAGGCAGTGCTGCCCAGGCGGTGAGCTGCGCGGCGGGCAGGGGGTAGAGCTTGAGCGTGGCGGCGGTGATGACGCCCAGCGTGCCTTCGCTGCCAATGAACAGGTCGCGCAGGTCGTAGCCGGTGTTGTCCTTGCGCAAACCGGTGAGACCCTGCCACACCTCGCCTTGCGCGGTCACCACTTCCAGGCCCAGGCAGAGGTCGCGCGCGTTGCCGTAGCGCACCACCTGCGTGCCGCCGGCGTTGGTGGCCAGGTTGCCGCCGATGCTGCAACTGCCTTCGGCCGCCAGGCTCAGGGGAAACAGGAAACCCGCCTTTTCGGCTGTGTCCTGCAGAGTCTGCAGCACGCAGCCGGCTTCCACCGTCATGGTGAGGTTGGCCGGGTCGATGGCGCGCACGGTGTTCAGGCGCATGAGACTCAGCACCACCTGCGCGCCCGAGGCGTCGGGCACCGAGCCGACCACCAGGCCGGTGTTGCCGCCTTGCGGCACCAGCGATACGGCGGCTTGCGCGCAGGCCCGCACCACGGCGGCCACCTCGGCCGTGCTGCCCGGGCGAACCACGGCCAGAGCCCGGCCATGCGCGCGCTTGCGCCAGTCCTGTTCCCAGGCCGACAGATCGGTGGTGGGGTCTTCGTGCGTGAGCACATGCGAGGCGCCCACGCTCTGGCGCAGTTGCGCCAGCAGTTCGAGGTGTGCCGGGCTCATGGTTGAGCAGCCGCGTTGGCGCTGGCCACGTCGGCCGCCACAGCGTCTTTGCCGGCCGCGCGCAGGCGGATGCGCACGTGCAGGGCGCAGGCCACGAACAAGGCCACGCACAGCAGCGTCTGGAGCACCGCCAGCCAGACGGATGGGCCGGTGTCGCTGGTGGCGCGCACCACACCTTCGGTGAAGTACAGCCACACGATCAGGCTGACCCAGCGGTAGGTGTACATGCGGTTTTTCAGCAGGCCCGCCAACGGGATCGTGAGCGGCAGCACCTTGAGCACCAGCCAGGAGCCACCCTCTCGCAGCGGGGCCAGCCACATTTCCCACAGAAAGCCCAGCACGATCAGGCCGAGCAGGCTGCCCACGGCCAGCCAGCGTGTGGCGTTGACGGCGCGCGCCGAATCTCCCTGTGCAACAAGGAGGGCTTCGAGGCTGGGGGGCGTGGAGATGTCGGGCATGGGAGGGGAGAAAAAGCAGGTGGCATGATACCGGGATGACCTTCAAAGAGCGCCTGCGTGCCCTGGAAACCCTCGCTCGCGCGCTGTGGCGCGATGCCTTGAACTTCCCCTGGGCCAACACCGCCATTACCCTGCGCGAGCGGTTCCGGGAAGACCGCCTGGGCATCACCGCCAGCAGTCTGACCTTCACCACCACCATTTCGCTGGTGCCGCTGTTCACCGTGGCGCTGGCCATCTTCAGTGCGTTTCCGATGTTCGATCGCCTGCAGGTCACGCTGCAGCGCTGGCTGGTGCAAAGCCTGGTGCCGCCCGACATCGCCAAGCAGGTGTTCAGCTACCTCAACCAGTTCGCGGGCAAGGCCGGCCAGATCGGGTGGGCTGGCGCGCTGGTGCTGCTGATCACCGCGCTGGCGTTGATCCTCACCATCGACCGCAAGCTCAACGACATCTGGCGCGTGCGCCAGCCGCGCTCATTCACCCAGCGGGTGCTGGTGTACTGGGCGGTGCTGACCCTGGGGCCGCTGCTGCTGGCGGTAAGCCTGACCGTGACCACGTACGCCGTGACCGCCTCGCGCGGCGTGGTCTCCGGCCTGCCCGGCGGCGTGCGCTTCCTGCTGGACGCGGTGCAGTTCGCGTTGCTCACGGGCGGCATTGCCGCGCTCTACCGCTACGTGCCCAACACGCGGGTACGCTGGAGCCACGCGCTCATTGGCGGCGTGTTCGTGGCCACCGGGCTGGAGCTGGCGAAGAAGCTGCTGGCCTGGTACCTCGCGCAGGTACCCACGTATTCGGTGGTCTACGGCACGTTTGCCACGGTGCCGATCCTGCTGGTGTGGTTTTACGTGGCCTGGGTGATCGTGCTGCTGGGGGCGGTGGTGACGGCCTACCTGCCCAGCCTGCTCTCGGGCATTGCGCGGCGCGGTGATTCGCCGGGCTGGAGTTTTCAACTGGCGCTGGAGGTGCTGGAGCAGTTGCACACCGCGCGCGACACGGCGCCCAAGGGCCTGAGCCTGGAAGCCCTGGCCCAGGTGCTGCGGGTCGATGCGCTGCAACTCGAGGAACCCGTGGCCGCATTGGTGTCGCTCGACTGGCTGGGGCGGCTCGATGAGGACGGCGAGCGCTACGTGCTGCTGGTCGACCCCGTCAGCACACCCTTGGCGCTGCTGGTGGAACGCTTGCTGCTGGCGCGCCAGCCGAACACCGCGCGTTTCTGGTCGGAGAGCCACTGGGCTCAGCTCACGCTGGCACAGGCCCTGGCGTCCACGCCCCAGCCGCCGTTGGTCCAGGAGATGGCCGAAGGCCCGTCAGTCGCGTCGGGCTGAAACGCCTTCACGCCACCGAGAACGGTGCGCGCAGGAAGCCGCGAAACCGAGCGCGCCCACCTCGCAGCGGGGCTTCGGTCAGCTGGAAATCGGGGAAGCGCTGCAGAAAGCGCCCGATGGCGATGCGTCCTTCCAGCCGCGCCAGGCTCAGACCCGCGCACTGGTGGATGCCGAAACCGAAGGCCAGGTGCTTGTTGCCCTCGCGCGCCAGGTCCAGCACCTCGGGGTCGGCGAACTGGGCGGGGTCGCGGTTGGCCGCGCCGATGCACAGCGTCACCAGCGTGCCGGCCTTGAGCTCAACACCGCCCACCTGCGTGTCCTTCACCGCGCGCCGGTTGCCCAGCTGATTCGACGACTCAAAGCGCAGGAACTCGTCAACCGCGCGGCTGAGCACCGCCTCTTGCGCAGTGCCATCGTCTGCGGTGTGCTGCATCGCGGTTTGCAGGAAGTTGCGGGCCTGGGGGTGTTCCTGCAGCGCGATCAGGCCGTTGCCGATCAGGTTGGTGGTGGTCTCATGGCCCGCATTGAGCAGGAAGATGCAGTTCTGCAGCAGTTCGACTTCGCTCAATTGCTCGCCACTGGCCTCGCCCTGGATCAGCCGTGTGAGCACGTCGCGCTCCGGGTCACCCGGGTGCTGCCTGCGCTGCGCCACCAGCGTGCGCAGGTAGGCCAGCATGTCGGTCACCGCCTCGTTGCCCAGCGCTTGCTGCACCGGCGTGATGGTGGGCTCCAGCGCGCCCAGAATGGCGAGCGACCAGGCGCGCAGCGGGCCGCGGTCCTGGTGCGGGACATCGAGCAGGTTGCCGATGATCTCCACCGGAATGGCCGAGGCGAAGTCTTCGATGAGGTCACCACCGCCGCGCTCGGCCAACGAGTCCAGCAGGCTGTCGACCAGCGCGATCAGGCCAGGTTCCATGTCGGCGATGGCGCGGCGCGTGAGTGCGCCCATGATCAGCCGACGCACGCGCGTGTGCAACGGCGGGTCGTTGAACACCAGGCTGGTGGTGTGGTGCTCGAAAAGCGCGGAGCCCACGCCGTATTTGGGCGCGAACTCGACCTGCTTGTCCGAGCTGAAGGTCTGCGCATCGCGGTACACCGCCATCAGGTCGGCACAGCGGGTGAGGAACACCGAACCATCGGGCATGCGGCGCACGGGTTCGTGTTCGCGCAGCGCGGCGTACACCGGGTAGGGGTTGGCGAGGAACTCGGGTTGGAGTGCGCGCAGGTCGAAGGCCCGGGCGATGTCCCGGGCCCGGGCGGGGGTCATCGGTGGCGTGATGTCGAGAGTCATGGTCTAAACAGGTTGGCGGCGGCGTAGCATGCAACGCAGCGCTGATGATGGCGTTTTTGATTGAAGGAGAACTTGATGACTTCCTGCATTTCCCGACTTTCCGTGTTGGTGCTGGCGCTCTCGTTCCACACAGCGCCAGCACTGGCTCAAAGCGTCATGACGGCGCCGGCCTGCCAGTGTTCGGCGCCCACGTTGGTGGTCTCGGGTGGCGCCAGCGTGGTGCATTGCATGTGCGGTGCGATGTCCTGCGTGATCACCCTGCCACCCGCCTCCAGCAAGGACACCAGCCAGCTCCAGTGTGTGAAGTGAGGCTCAGGCCGCGAGAAAGTTGCGGATGGCCACCAGCGTTTCTTCGGGCGCTTCGGTCATCTGGTGATGGCCCGCGGGCACGCTGGTCACCGAGACCCGGTGGCCGGCGGCCCTGGCCGTCTCGATCAGACCTTGCGCGGCCTTGGGATGCGTCATCTGGTCCTGCACGCCCAGCAGAAACAGCACCGGGCAGGTGATCTTCGACATGGCGGCTTCTCCGCCCGCATAGCTGTCGCAAGCCACGAAGCCGCGGTGGAACACATTGACCCGGGGGTTGCTGCGCAGCACCCGGCGGTTCAGTGCCAGGCTGGATCCGTACACCCAGGTGCCGGGGCCGAGCGCCGACGGCGGTGCGGCCAGCGTGCTGCGCGAGAACACGTTGATCATCTTCATGCCCTTCTCGGGCTCGTTGAGCGCTGCTTCGATCAACGCGGGCGAGACCTTCATGGGGTAGGCCGTGCCCACCAGCACCAGGTGGCTGACCCGGTCCGTCAAGCGCGCAGCCGCTTCCAGCGCAATCAGCGAGCCCCAACTGTGACCGACCAACGCGGCCTTCTGCACACCCGCCGCGTCGAGCAGCGCAGCCACGAAGCCAGCCGCGTCTTCCACCGATGCGGGCGCCTCGCCTTCGCTCTTGCAGTGCCCTGGCAGGTCCACCGCCAGCACGTTCCAGCCGTGGTGGGCCAGGTAGCGACTCTGCAGGATCCAGACGCTGTGGTCGTTGAGCACGCCGTGGATGAAAACCACGGTGGGTTTGGCGGCATCGAAGGGCTTGCCGCCGGTGTAGCAGTAGGTGTTGGCGCCGTTGACGGTGAGGTGCATGGTCAAGCCTTTGCTTTCTCAGCGGCCTTCAAGGCACGCTTCAAGTCGTCGATCAAATCGTCGGCGTCTTCCAGACCGATGGACAGGCGGATCGTGCCCGGGCCGATGCCGCCGGCGGCCAAGGCCTCATCGGTCATGCGGAAATGCGTGGTGCTGGCCGGGTGGATCACCAGCGAGCGGCAGTCGCCCACGTTGGCCAGGTGGCTGAAGATCTGGAGCGCTTCGATGAAAGCCTTGCCTTGCGCCCGGCTGCCCTTGATGTCGAAACTGAACACAGAGCCTGCGCCTTTCGCACCGAAGCGCAGCAGCTTGTTGGCCAGCGCATGGCTGGGGTGGCTCTCCAGCAGCGGGTGGCCCACGCGGCCCACCAGCGGGTGGCTGGCCAGGAACTGCACCACCTTCTCGGTATTGCCCATGTGGCGGTCCATGCGCAGCGACAACGTCTCGATGCCCTGCAGGATGAGCCACGCGCTGTGCGGCGAGAGGCAGGCGCCGAAATCGCGCAGGCCTTCGCGGCGCGCGCGCAGCAGGAAGGCGCCCACGGTGCTCTCCTCGCTGAAGACCATGTTGTGGAAGCCTTCGTAGGCCTCGGTGAGCTCGGGGAATTTGCCCGACTTCTCCCAGTCGAAACTGCCCGCGTCCACCACCACGCCACCGATCACGGTGCCGTGGCCACTGAGAAATTTGGTGGCCGAGTGGTAGACCAGGTCGGCACCGAGCTCGAAGGGTTTGACGAGGTAAGGCGTTGTAAGCGTCGAGTCCACCAGCAAGGGCACACCGGCCTCGTGTGCGATCTGCGAGACGGTGGGAATGTCCAGCACGTCCAGGCCGGGGTTGCCCACGGTCTCGCCGAAGAAGAGCCTGGTGTTGGGCCGCACGGCGGCGCGCCAGCCGTCGATGTCACCGGGTTTGACGAAGGTGGTGTCGATGCCGAAGCGGCGCATCGTGTAGTGCAGCAGGTTCTGGCTGCCGCCGTAGAGCGCGGTGCTGGCGACGATGTGCGAGCCCGCGCCCATGAGCGTGGCCACGCTCAGGTGCAGCGCGGCCTGGCCGCTGGCGGTGGCAATCGCGCCAATGCCGCCTTCGAGTGCGGCCATGCGCTGCTCGAACACCGCGTTGGTCGGGTTGCTGATGCGGCTGTACACATGACCCGCGCGCTCCAGGTTGAACAGGGCCGCTGCGTGGTCGCTGGATTCGAAGACAAACGAGGTGGTGAGATGGATCGGCACGGCGCGTGCGCCAGTGGCGGGGTCGGGCGCGGCGCCCGCGTGCAGCGCGAGCGTGTCGAAGCCTGGGTCTGAATAACCGGACATGGGGGTGGTCTCCTCGGAGTGCAGTGCTGTGTCGCCAGGGGCTGGCGCGCAGTGGTTTTGAGCGGTATTGTGGGGGTATATTGCACGGACGCCAGCCTTGCTGGAGACACCACCAGAAACAGGAGATCAGACATGAAAGTCAGCGACATCCTTCGCGTCAAGGGCGGCACGCTCTACACCACCCACCCGCAAGAAACCCTGCACCGCGCGGTGGAGACCATGTCTCAGTTCGACATCGGTTCGCTGGCCGTGATGGAGCACGGCGAGCTGGTGGGCATGTTGACTTTCCGCGAAATCATTCACACGCTGGCGCGCAACGGTGGCGCGCTGGGCGACAAGACCGTGCGCACGGTGATGGACGACCACCCCATGACCTGCACCCCCCAGACCGAGCTTGAACAGGTGCGCCCCATGATGCTGGAGCGGCACACCCGCTACATGCCGGTGATGGACAACAAGATGCTGATGGGCGTGATCAGCTTCTACGACGTGGCCAAGGCCGTGGTGGACAGCCAGAATTTCGAGAACCAGATGCTCAAGGCCTACATCCGCGACTGGCCGGCCGAAGACGAGGTGCAGCCCGCCGCACCGGCACGCTGATCCGCTTCAGGCTCCATGAAAAACGCCCCGCATGCCGGGGCGTTTTTCATGGGCTTGCCGAAACATCACCCCATCGTGGCGTGGATCATGTCCCGTACGCGTGGATAGATTTGCTGGTTCCAGCGCCGCCCGCTGAACACGCCGTAGTGGCCCACGCCGGTCTGTACGTGGTGGGTCTTGAGGTAGGGGCGCACGCTGCTGCACAAGTCTTGCGCGGCCACGGTCTGGCCGACCGCGCAGATGTCGTCGCGCTCGCCTTCCACCGTCATGAGGGCGGTGCGGCGGATGGCCGCCGGGTTGACCTTGCGTCCGTTCCAGGTGAGCTCTCCGCGCGGCAGGTCGTAGGTCTGGAACACCTTGGCCACCGTCTCCAGGTAGAACTCGGCCGGCAGGTCGTTGACCGCCAGGTATTCCTCGTAGAAGTCCTGGATCACTTGCGCCTCCTCGGTGCGACCGTGTTCCAGGTGGTCGTAGATGTTGCGGAACGACTGTTTGTGGCGCTCCGGGTTCATGGCCATGAAGGCCGAGAGCTGGATGAAGCCGGGATACACGCGGCGCATGAAGCCGGTGTGCGGCAGCGGCACGTGGTTGATGAGGTTCTTCTCGAACCATTCGATGGGCTTGCTGGTGGCCAGGCGGTTCACCTCGGTCGGGTTCACGCGGCAGTCCACCGGGCCGGCCATCAGCGTGAGGCTGCGCGGTTGCGCCGGGTTGTCGTCTTCGGCCATCACGGCGGTGGCCGCGAGTGCCGCCACACAGGGCTGGCACACCGCCACCATGTGGCTGCCTGGTCCCACGGCCTCGGTGAAGCGGATCATGTAGGTGATGTAGTCGTCGAGCGAAAAGCCGCCGTGCAGCAGCGAGACGTCGCGCGCGTTGTGCCAGTCGGTGATAAAGACGTCGTGGTCCTGCAGCAGGGTGCGGGCGGTTTCGCGCAGCAGGGTGGCGAAGTGGCCCGAGAGCGGTGCCACCAGCAGCACCGGCGGCTGCGGCTCCACGCCCGCCTTGCGAAAGTGAAGCAGCGTGCCGAAGGGCAGGGTGAGCGCGACTTCTTCGGTCACGGGCACTTCCTGGTCACCCACCATCACCTGGCCAATGTTGTAGGGCGGGCGCGAGTGCGTGAGGCGCAGGCGCGAGATCACGTCACAGGCGGCGGCCACCTTGCGCAGCACGCTGCGTTCCGTGTCTTGCAGCCACAGCGAAGCGCTCAGGTGCTGGGCCATGAGTCGCAACGGCGAGAGCAGGTCGGACTGGGTCTGGTAGGCCTGGTACAGCATGGTGGGATCCTGAAACTACGTGTTGCTGTGCAGGCAAGTAACGCGCCAGCCGGGTCTGCACCGCTGCGGTGCGTGGCTGGGCACTTTTGTGGCACAGCCCTTGCTCAGAGCAGGGTCAACGAGGAGCATGTCCATGACCACCACGGTACTCACGATCAGCAGCAAGAACTACGGTGCCTGGGCCCTGCGGGGCTGGCTGATGGCCCGGCTGGCCAAGTTGGAGTTCACCGAGAAGGTCATCTCGCCCGACGATCCGGCTATGAAGGCCGAAATGCTGCTGCTCTCGGCCTCGATGCGGGTGCCCGCGCTGGAACACCAGGGTATTCACGTGTGGGACACGCTGGCCATTGGCGAATACATCAACGAAATCAAACCCAAGGCGGGCCTGTTGCCGGCAGACCGCGCAGCACGCGCGCACTGCCGCGCGATCTGTGGCGAGATGCATTCGGGCTTCAGTTCGATGCGTTCGTCGCTGCCGATGAACATCAAAGCGCATTTCCCGAACTTCAAACTCTGGTCGCGCGCGCAGACGGACATCGACCGCATCGAGGCGATCTGGACGGAGTGTCTGGAAGCCTACGGCGGGCCTTACCTGTTTGGTGCCAAGCCCTGCATGGCGGATGCGATGTTTGCGCCGGTGGTCACGCGCTTCATCACCTACGGGGTGGCGATTGACGAGGTGTGTGTGGCGTACTGCGACGCCATCATGGCGTTGCCGGCGATGAAGGAGTGGGTGGCTGCTGCGGAGGCTGAGCCGGATGACATCGATGAGTTGGATGCGGAGTTCTGAGGTTTTGTTGTTCGTTGCGTTGTAGGCGGCTACCTCGCGCTGGATCGGGCACCTGGGCGCTCTGCTCCGCGAATGTCCTCCGGCGGCTGGTGCCGCCTCCCCCTTTATTTCGCTGCGCAGAGCGCCCAGGCGCCCGATCCCAATTGGCGGGTGTTTAAACCGCCGTTGGAGTGCCCGTACCCATGCTCCCGGGCCCAGCAACCCGGCAGCCCAGCAATCCCCGAACCCCAATCAACCCCAAGGCGCAGGTTTGGGAATCTCACATACCGGCTCCACATCCACCGTCTTGAAGTCCGCCGGCGATACGATCTCCAGGTACTCCATGTCCGGTGAATAGTCGAACAGATAGTGGCGGATGCCCGGGCGCTGGTGCACGCAGTCGCCGGCTTCCACCAGCGTCACCTGATCCTCGTACATGAACTTGGCCCAACCTTTGATCATGATCACGATCTGGAAGTCGGCCTCGTGGCGGTGCCAGCCCGTACCCTCCTCGGGCGGCAGGTTGGCCTTGACCAGATGCGCGATCACCTTGCCGTGGGTGGCGGCTGCGATGCCGAGGTCGCGGTAGAGGAAAAAATCCCGCAGACCGCCGGTGGCGTAGGGGTTGTCGGTGCCTTTGACGTGCGAGAACAGGGTGCTGGTGCGATCGAGCATGGAGCGCTCCTTTCTGGGGCTGGGCAGCAACGATTTGCTGCACTGCAGCGCGAAGCACGAAATGTTCCTGTCGCCCTTCCTGCCATGCGGGCGTTTTTTCGGGCACCTCACGCACCAGACTGGCTCACCGGCGCACCAGCGTGCCTCAGGGATAATCCAGCGCATGAGCGGCAACACCTTCGGCACCCTGTTTTGCGTCACCAACTTTGGTGAATCCCACGGCCCGGCCATTGGCTGCGTAATCGACGGCTGTCCGCCGGGCATGGAACTCAGCGAGGCCGACATCCAGGCCGACCTGGACCGCCGCCGCCCGGGCACCAGCAAGTTCGTCACCCAGCGCAACGAGCCTGACGCGGTCGAAATCCTGAGCGGCGTGTACGAGGGCAAGACCACCGGCACACCGATCGCCCTGCTGATCCGCAACACCGACCAGCGCAGCAAGGACTACGGCAACATCGCCCAGACCTTCCGCCCCGGCCACGCCGACTACACCTACTGGCAGAAATACGGCATCCGCGACCCGCGCGGTGGTGGGCGCAGCTCGGCCCGCCTGACCGCGCCCACCGTGGCCGCTGGCGCCGTGGCGCGCAAGTGGTTGAAAGAGAAGTTCGGCACCACCTTTCGCGGCTGCATGACGCAGATCGGCGAAGTGGTCGTGCCGTTCGAGGGCTGGGAGCACGTGCCGAACAACCCGTTCTTCGCCCCCGTGGCCGACGTGTCGGCGCTGGAGGACTACATGAACGCCCTGCGCAAGAGCGGCGACTCCTGCGGCGCGCGCATCCGCGTGACCGCGCAGGGCATGCCGGTGGGCCTGGGCCAGCCGCTGTACGACCGGCTCGATGCCGACATCGCCTACGCCATGCTGGGCCTCAATGCGGTCAAGGGCGTGGAGATCGGCGCCGGGTTTTCCAGCGTGTCCGACAAGGGCAGCACGCACGGCGACAGCCTCACACCCGAGGGCTTCGCGGCCAACAAGGCCGGCGGTGTGCTGGGTGGCATCAGCACCGGGCAAGACCTGGAGGTGGCGATCGCGATCAAGCCCACCAGCTCCATCCTGATCCCGCGCGAGACGATCGACGTGGCAGGCGCGCCCACCGAGATCATCACCAAAGGCCGCCACGACCCCTGCGTGGGCATCCGCGCCACACCGATCGCCGAAGCGCTGCTGGCGCTGGTGGTGATGGACCACGCGCTGCGCCACCGCGCCCAGTGCGGCGACGTGCAATTGCCCACACCCGACATCGCGGCCGCCGGTCGACGGTGATTCGCCCCACCGTTTCGTGCGCCAACTCCTCCCGTTCGGGCTGAGCTTGTCGAAGCCCTTGCGAGCCCTTCGACAGGCTCAGGGTGAACGGGGTCTCTTGTGAGTCGGCAAAGAAATCTGTTTCCGTTTGCCATGCTGAGCGCGAGCTACTTCGCGCACATCGGCTTCTTCAATCCCTACCTCCCGCTATGGCTCAAGGAGCTCGGGTTCAGCCTGCTGGCCATCAGCGTGCTGACCTCGGTGCAGTCGGCCTCGCGCCTGTTTGCGCCGTACCTCTGGGGTTCATTGAGCGACCGCACCGGCGAACGCGTGCGCTTGTTGCGCTACGGCGCCACGGCCGCACTGCTGCTTTCGTTGGGCTTGTGGTTCGACTTGGGCGGCGTGGGCCTCTTCGTGGTGTTGCTGCTGATGTTCACCCACACCAGCGGGATGATGCCCATGAGCGAAGCCGCGCTGGCACACCTGGTGAGCCACGGCGGAGCGTTCGACGCCCGGCGCTATGGCCGCATCCGCCTGTGGGGCTCGCTGGGGTTTCTGGTGACGGTGGTGACGGCGGGGTTCTGGTTCGAGCGGTTCGGCTTGGTGCACTTTCCCGCCTGGACACTGGCCACGCTGGCCGCCGTGACGATCAGCGTGTGGCTGCTGCCCGACTTTCGCGAACCGGCCCACGCCGACGAGGTGCAGCCCAGCGTGTGGCCGGTGCTGCGCCAGCCGCCAGTGCGCTGGTTCTTCGCGGCGGTGTTCTTCCATGTGCTCGCGCACATCTTCATCTACGTCTTCTTCTCGCTCTACCTGGACGCGCTGGGCTACAGCAAGACGGTGATCGGTCTGCTGTGGGCGCTGTCGGTGGTGATCGAGATCGGCTGGTTCTTCACCCAGGGCCGCTGGCTGCCGCGACTGTCGCTCTCGGCCTGGCTGGTGCTGGCCGCGGCGCTCATGGCCTTGCGCATGGGCCTGACCGCCGGTTTCCCGCTGGTGTGGCCGCTGCTGCTGGTGGCCCAGGCGCTGCACGCCATCACCTTCGCCGCGCACCACACGGTGTGCATTGCCATGCTGTCGCACCATTTCCCGGGGCGCCTGCGCGGGCGCGGGCAGGCGCTCTACACCGTGGTGGGTTATGGCTTGCCGGGTGTGGTGGGCGGCGTGGCCGGGGGATTCCTCAGCTCGGCCTTCGGGCTGGCCAGCGTGTTCTGGCTCGCGTCGGCATGCGCGGCGGTGGCCTGTGTGTGTGCCGTCAAGGCGTGGGTGTTGCAGCGAACCAGCGCCTGAGCGGGTTGAAGCCGGTCACCAGCGCGGTGGCCAGCAGCACCAGCGCGCCGCCGGCAAAGATGCCGGGCGACAAGGCTTCACCCAGGAACAAGTGGCCCCAGGTCACGCCGAATACCGGGATGAGGAAGGCCGGGCTCATGGCCGCCACCGGGGTCACGTGGCGGATGATGCGCAGGTGCGCCCAGTAGGCCAGGCCAGAGGTGACCACCCCCATGACGAGCAGCGCACCGAGTGCCGCCGGTGTGAACTGCGCTTGTGGCCAGGCCCACACAGCGCCGGGGAAAACCAGCACCATGGCCGCGAGGTGAATGCCAGCCGCGATCGCCAGCGGTTGCATGCGGGTGGTGGCGCGCTTCATGAGCGGGGTCGAGCAACCGTAGCAGGCCGCCGCCAGGATGCAGGCCAGGGCAGCGGCGATGGTCCCGGCATCGGGCTGCACCGGGCCCAGCCGCACGATCAGACCCACGCCGATGAAGCCGCACAGGCAGCCCAGCAACTTGCGCGCGGTGAGCGTGTCTTCCTTGAACCAGCTGGACGCCAGCGTGCCGAACAGCACCGCCGTGGTGTTGAGCAGGGCGCTGTAGCCGGCCGGCAGGCGCAGCGCGGCCCAGGCATAGAGCAGGAAGGGCGCTGCCACCGACAGCGCGCCCAGCAGCAACAGCTCGCGCCAGTGTTCCCACGGCCAGCGCTGCTTCAGGCCCCGCATGATGACGGCCAGCGTGAGACCGGCCAGCGCCACGCGGCAACCCGCCAGCACCATCGGCCCCATCACGGGGCTGGCGATGCGGATGAACAGAAAGGACGCGCCCCACAGGGCGGACAAGCCCACGAGCTGGGCGAAGTGGCGGGTCTTCAACGCACGATCAGGTGGCGCCGTCTTTGCGCGCCAACCCTTCGATGGCCAGGCGGTATCCGTCGGTGCCGAAGCCCACCACGATGCCCGCCGCAGCCGGCGACAGGTACGAGTGGTGGCGGAAGGCCTCGCGCGCGTGAACGTTGGAGATGTGCACCTCGATCACCGGCAGGGGTTTGACGCCGCTGATGGCGTCGAACAAGGCCACCGAGGTGTGGGTGAGGGCGCCGGCGTTGAACACCACGCCGGCCAGCTCTCCGCCCTTGAAGCGGCGGCCCGCCTCCTGGATCCGGTCGATCAGCACACCCTCATGGTTGCTCTGGAAACACTCGACCGCGTAGCCCAGCCGCTTGCCGTGGCCAACGCACTCGGCCTCCACCTCGGCCAGCGTGGTGGCGCCGTACACCGCGGGTTCGCGGGTGCCGAGCAGGTTGAGGTTGGGGCCGTTGAGGATGAGCAGTGTCTTCATGGCGTTGTGGTGTGCTGGCCGATGGGTTGGGCGACGGAAGTATAGGCCGCGGGTGGCGGCTGTCCGGCCGGCGACTGCCTTGCGCGGCCCTGAGGGTTTGCCCCGTGTCGGCCGCCGGGACTCGCGGGGATGCTTCGGTTGCGCCCCTCGCTTCCGCAACCAGAACGGCGCATCACAACAAACACCAGGAGACATTTCATGACTTTCAAGCGCATTCGCTCGACCCTGCGCGCTCTGCTGCTGCCCGCGCTGGTCGCGGTGTCGGTGTCGGCACACGCCGGGCCGTTTTCCGGCATCTTCGTGTTCGGCGACAGCCTGTCCGACACCGGCAACCTGAGCCTGGCCACGGGCGGCGCCGCACCGGGTACGGCTCAGCCGTACGCCGACGGCCGATACTCGAACGGGCCGCTGTGGGTGGAGGGCCTGGCCTTTGGCCTGGGGCTGGCTGGCCAGGCCAGTTCTTATCTCACCGGTGGCAACAACTTTGCGTACGCCGGTGCCCGCACGGGCACGGGCAGCAGCCCGCCCGGCTTGTTGGCGCAGGTGGCCGGCATCTGGGGCAGCGGCCCGGTGCCCGTGCCCGGAAGTGCCGATCCCGACGCCCTGTATGTGGTGGTTGGCGGCGGCAACGACATGCGCGATGCCCGCCTTGCTTTTCAAGGGAGCACGCCGGCCGATGATCTGGGCCGCCAGGCTGCGGCGATCGCCGCCATCACCGACCTGGCCACCACCATCGGCTACCTTGCCGCCAGCGGTGCGCAGAACGTGCTGATTGCCAGCTTGCCCAATCTGGGCAACACCCCTGAAGCCGCGCTGCTGGGTCTCCAGGCAGCGTCTGCCGACGCCTCCGCCCGATTCAACGCGCTGGTGCCCACTCTGTTCGGTCTGGAATCGCTGTTTCCCAGCCTCAACGTCGAGCTGCTCGACATGGCGGGCATCGCGGTCGACGTGCTGTCGAATCCGGGCGCTTACGGCGTGATCAACACCACCCTGCCGTGCGGTGCCTTCTTCTACAGCGCCGGCGCCGACTGCGCGCATTCGCTGTTCTCCGACACGCTGCACCCGTCTGCCTTCGTGCATGGCCTGTTTGCCCGGGCGGCACTGGAGATCTACGGCGTGCCGGTCCCTGGCACGCTGGCGCTCATGGCGCTGGCCTTGCTCATGCTGGTGGTGGTGCAGCGCAGCCGCGCGGGCCGTGGCCGTGTGATGGCCGCAGCGTTCAGGCCAGCGGCACGGTGAGCCGCTGAATCACGGCGCGGGTGTCGGGCCGCACGCCGCGCCACCAGGCAAAAGCCTCGGCGGCCTGCTCGATCAGCATGCCCACGCCGTCGGCCACGGTGCTCACGCCGGCGGCCTGGGCCTGTTTCAGGAACGGCGTGAGGCCCTTGCCGTAGACCATCTCGTAGGCGATGGCGCCCGGCGCGAACACGCCTGCCGGCAGGGGCAGCGCTTCCTGCGTGAGACCGGTGGAGGTGGCGTTGATCACCACGTCGAACGACTGGCCCACGAGGGTTTCATAGCCTCCGGTCTGCAAGGGTGTGTGGGCAGCGAAGTCGTGCCTCAGCGCGTGTGCCTTGTCGGCCGTGCGGTTGGCCACCGACAGCAGCGCCGGTCGTTCGGCCGCGATCGGCAGCAGCGCGCCGCGCGTGGCGCCGCCCGCGCCCAGCAGCAGCACCCGCTTGCCGGCGAGCGGGCAGCCCAGGTTGCGCTGCAGGTCGTTGACCAGACCCACGCCATCGAAGTTGTCGGCCAGGATGCGGTCTCCGTCGAACTTGAGGCAGTTGGCCGCTCCGGCCAGCCGGGCGCGCTCGCTGGGCTCGGTCGCGATTTCATATGCCTGCAGCTTGAACGGCAGGCTCACGTTGAGCCCACGCCCGCCGCTGGCGCGAAAGCCCAGCACGGTGTCCTTGAAGCCGTCCAGCGGTGTCTCGATGGCGGTGTAGGCGATGTCCTGCCCGGTGGCCTGGGCAAACAGGCGGTGGATCAGGGGCGACTTGCTGTGGCCAATGGGGTTGCCGAGAACGGCGTAGCGGTCAGTCATGGGAGGGCAGTGGAGTTGAGTGCGCCGAGGGGTGTTCGCCAATTGTGGCGCAAGCCCCTGCGGCTTTTGCGGTCAAGGGTCACGGCCTACCATCGCGGCCATGACCACATCCCTCAAGATCGATTTTGTGTCCGACGTGTCCTGCCCCTGGTGCGCCGTCGGGCTGGGCGCGCTCGAAGAAGCGCTGGGCAAGCTGCAGGGCGAGGTGTCTGCCGAGTTGCATTTCCAGCCGTTCGAGCTCAACCCGCAGATGGGCGCACAAGGCCAGGACATCGGCGAGCACCTGACGCAGAAATATGGCTCCACCGCCGCACAGCAGGTGCAGATCCGCGAGACCATCCGCGCGCGCGGCGCCGAGGTGGGCTTTGCCTTCAACCCCGAGGGCCGTGGCCGCGTCTGGAACACCTTTGACGCGCACCGTCTGCTGCACTGGGCCGAGCTCGATGGCGCGCCGGGTCAACAACACGCGCTGAAGAAGGCGTTTCTCGCGGCCTGCCACACACGGTCGGAAGCCATGGGGGACCACGGTGTGTTGCTGGCGTGCGTGCGTGAAGTGGGCCTGGACGAGGCGCGGGCGCAAGCCATTCTGGCGAGCGACGAGTTCGCGCAGGCCGTGCGCGAGCGCGAGGCCTTCTACACCAGCCACGGCATTCACTCGGTGCCGGCGGTGATCATCAACGACCGGCATCTGATCTCGGGTGGGCAGCCTGCGGCGGTGTTCGAGCAGGCTTTGAGGCAGATTGCTGCGGAAGCTGCTTGAGGTTCAGGCTGGCTGGGTCAGAGCCTTCGCGATGCGGTTTCTGCCGACAGTGGCCTTGGGCACCTTGCCAGGCACATGACTGAACCAGGCACGCACGTCTTCATCCAGCCCGATGCCGTGCATGTAGTTGTAGATGGCCTTGCGCAGGCCAACGCCCAGGGCGTCGTGGTCCACGCCGCTGGGATCGATGAAGCCGATGTCGTTCTTGGCAAAGGTGACCGGGGGCAGTGGGATCAGCTCGATGCCGTAGGCGGCGGGGTCCCGGCCAACGGGTGAGTGCACGGTGCACGAGAACCGGTGGAAGAAACCGCTCTGGATGCAGCCGTTTTCGAACAGCTGGCGCACGTACTCCAACGCGTCCACCGTGTCCTGCACCGTCTGCGTGGGAAAGCCGTACATGAGGTAGGCGTGCACCAGGATGCCGGCGTCCGAGAAGCCTTTGGTGACACGCGCCACCTGCTCCACAGAAACACCCTTTTTCATCAGCGTGAGCAGCCGGTCGGAGGCGACTTCAAGCCCGCCGCTCATGGCGATGCAGCCACTGTCGGCCAGCAACTGACAGAGCTCGGGTGTGAAGGTCTTTTCGAAGCGGATGTTGCCCCACCACGAAATCGGCAACTGGCGGCTGATCAGCTCGTCGGCCAGCGCCTTCAAGGCCTTGGGTGGTGCCGCTTCGTCGACGAAGTGAAAACCCGTCTGGCCGGTCTCGTTCACTATTGCTTCGATGCGGTCGGCCAGCGTGGACGCCGACGCGGTCTCGTAACGGCTGATGTAGTCCAGGCTCACGTCGCAGAAGCTGCACTTCTTCCAGTAGCAGCCGTGCGCCACGGTGAGCTTGTTCCAGCGGCCGTCGCTCCAGAGCCGGTGCATGGGGTTGAGCATGTCGAGCAGGCTCAGGTAACGGTCCAGCGGCAGGCCAACCCAGGTCGGCGTGCCCACCTCTTCGAAAGGCACTTCGGGCTCGACGAAGTTGATGTAGCGCACGGTGTTTTCTTCGCGCACGAAGGTGCGCACCAGCCGCTGCTTGGAGCGTTTGCGCTGCAGAAAGTCCATCAACGCCAGCAAGGGCCGTTCGCCCGAATCGAGCGTCACGAAATCGACCAGGTCGAACAGGCGGGGCTCGGCCAGTTCGCGCAGCTCGGTGTTGACGAAGCCGCCACCCAAAGCAATGGTGATGTGCGGGTTCTGCGCCTTGATGGTCTGTGCGATGCGCAGCGCGGCGTACAGCGCACCTGGGAATGGCACCGAGAGCAGCACCAGGTCGGGCTTGTGCTGCGACAGGGTGGCCAGCGTGAGCGTGTGCAGGATCTCGTCGACCAGCGTGAAGGGCGCGGCGAGGGCGGCGGCCATGGGCGCGAAGGTGGGCTGGCTGCTGGCCAGCGATTCTGCGTAGCGCACAAAGGCAAAGCGCTCGTCGACCGCGTCGCGCAGCACGTCGGCCAGGTCGTTGAGGTAGAGCGTGGCGATGTGGCGCGCCTTGTCCTGCACGCCCAAAGCGCCGAACGCCCAGGCCAGCGGGTCGCCGCCTTCTTCGCTCAGCGCCGCGTCCACGTACACCTCCAGCGCGGCGAAGCGCGGGCCTTCGGGCAGCAGCTCGCGCGCGGCGATACGGTGCGCCAGCGTCGAGTCCCGGCCCTGCAGGAAGGCGATCACCAGGCCGATGGTGGCGCGGTAGCGCGCGAACTGGTCGAGGAAGGCGTGCACGCTGGACGTGCGCTGCGCTTCGGGCTGCGCCAGCGCGTGACTGCGCACGGATTCGAGCCCGGCCGGAGAAAACAGCTTGAGCACCAGTGCCAGCGCCAGGTCGGCCTGCACCGCATCGACCCCGCGCGAGCGCAGGAAGCCGGTGATGTACGCGGTGGAGGGGTAGGGCGTGTTGAGCTGCGTCATCGGTGGGATGAGGCTCAGCACACGCAGGGCGGGGGCGGTCATGGGCGGTGCGGTGAGGGTGGGGGGTGATCTTACGGCTTGGCTGCGCCAGAGCACGGGCGTCACGCGCATGACCGGCCATCCCTTGTGGGTGGACGCTGCGGGGGCGCCGACCTAGCATTTCAGGCTGTGCACAGGCAGGAGAGCAACATGAACACCTGGAAACAGGCTTTGCGGGCGTGTGGGGTGGCCGGGCTGCTGGTCAGCGCTGCGGTGGGGGCGCAAAGCGGGCTCGATGCCGACAGCCTGAAGCTCTACGGTGGGCTGTACGCCATCGATTGCAGCCAGCCGCAGTCGCCGCGCGTGCGGGTGGATCGCAACGCCATCAGCGTGGAGCAGGGCGACCGGCGGCTCACCGCGCAGTCGGTGCAGGCGGCGCATTCGTACTTTGGCCAGTCGCCGCCGCCGGGTTACCTGGTGGCCTTGCTGGCGCAGGTGCAGGGCCGCCACGAGATGTTGTTCGTCGTGCAGGCCGATGCGCGAGGTCAGTTCCTCAACGTCGACGGCGACAAGGCGGTGTTGGGCACCCTGGGCCCCGCCCTGTCGAAAGCGCGTTACCGGCGCTGCGATGCGGCCGCCAACCAACGGGCAGCGGCTCAGGTGCGCGAAGAGCAACAGGCGCAGGCGGCGGCGCGCGCACCAGTCAAGCCCGGTACGGCGACATCGCCTTCGGAGTTGATACGGGATGCGCAGTTCAAGGCGGTTTACCAGCGCGCGCTGGGCTCACTGTCATCGCAGGCCTGGCTGGCCCGCATGGACGGCCCGGCCACCGAACTCAAGCCCGAGTCCGTGGCCGGCATCACCTACACATTGGCGGCGTTCTGCAAGCCGCACGATTGCGGCGACAACAATGCGGTGCTGCTGTACGACGCGCCGCAGGCCAGGGTGTATGGCTTCGTGCACATGGCCGGGCGCAACACCGTGGTGGGCTCCCCGCCGGGCCCGGTGATGGCCGAGCTCAACCGCCTCTGGCGTCGCGAGTGGCGCCAGGGCAGGTGAGTCGGCTTCACGCCAGTTCGCTCAGTGGAACGCAACTGCAGAACAGGTTGCGGTCGCCGTAGACGTTGTCCACCCGGCCCACCGGCGGCCAGTATTTGGCATGTGCCCGGGTGGACGCGCTGGCCGCGCCGATGTTGCGCGCATAGGGGTGCGGCCAGTCGGCCTTCATCAGGCTGGCGGCGGTGTGCGGCGCGTTCTTCAGAGGGTTGTCGTCCTGCGGCCAGGTGCCGGCTTCCACCAGCCGGATTTCCTCGCGAATCGCGATCATCGCGTCGATGAACCGGTCCAGCTCTTCCAGCGTCTCGCTCTCGGTGGGCTCCACCATCAGCGTGTTGGCCACCGGGAACGACAGCGTGGGCGCGTGGAAACCGTAATCCATCAGGCGCTTGGCCACGTCCTCGGCCATCACGCCGCTGGTCTCCTTGAAGTGGCGCAGGTCCAGGATGCACTCGTGCGCCACATGCCCGTTGGCGCTCGCGTACAGCGTGGGGTAGTGCGGAGCCAGGCGCTTGCTGATGTAGTTGGCCGCGAGGATGGCGGCTTCGGTGGCGTGCTTCAGGCCATCAGCGCCCATCATGCGGATGTACATCCAGCTGATCGGCAGCACGGCTGCGTTGCCCAAGGGTGCTGCCGAGATCGCGCCCACGCCGTTCACCGGCAGGCCACCCGTGGCATGACCGGGCAGGAAGGGCACGAGGTCTTCGACCACGCACACAGGGCCCACGCCCGGGCCGCCGCCGCCGTGCGGGATGCAGAAGGTCTTGTGCAGGTTGAGGTGGCTCACGTCGCCGCCGAACTCACCCGGCGCGGCCACGCCGACCAGCGCGTTCATGTTGGCGCCGTCCACATAAACACGCCCGCCGTGGCGGTGCACCAGCGCGCAGAGTTCCTTGACCGTGGTCTCGAACACACCGTGCGTGCTGGGGTAGGTGATCATCACCGCGGCCAGGTTGGCGCTGTGCTGTTCACATTTGGCCTGCAGATCGGCCATGTCGACGTTGCCCTTGTCGTCGCACTTGGTCACGACCACTTGCATGCCCACCATCTGCGCCGACGCGGGGTTGGTGCCGTGCGCGCTGCTGGGAATCAGGCAGATGTTGCGGTGGCTCTCGCCGCGTGAACGGTGGTAGGCCTGGATCACCAGCAGGCCGGCGTATTCGCCCTGCGAGCCGGCGTTGGGCTGCAGGCTGATGCCGGCGTAGCCAGTGGCCTGGCAGAGCCAGGCGCGCAGTTGCTCGTCGAGCTTCTTGTAGCCCAGGAGCTGATTGGCCGGAGCGAAAGGGTGAATGTTGGCAAAGCCTGGCCAGGTGATGGGGATCATCTCGCTGGTCGCGTTGAGCTTCATGGTGCACGAGCCCAGCGGGATCATGCTGCGGTCCAGCGCCAGGTCCTTGTCGGACAGCGCGCGGATGTAGCGCAGCATGCCGGTCTCGCTGCGGTGCGTGTTGAACACCGGATGCGTGAGATAGGCGCTGGTGCGGCGCAGCTCGGCGGGGATGCGCGGCTCGACGCCCTTCTCGAACGCGGCGAAACCGGGCAGGCTCTGGCCCTGCAACGCAAACACGGCCCACAGCTTCTCGATGTCTTCGCGCGTGGTGGTCTCGTCCAACGTGATGCCGACGTATTCGACCCAGGAGAGGCGCAGGTTCATGCCGGCGTCCACCGCGCGCTTGAGCAGGGTGCTGGCGCGGTCGCCCGCCTTGAAGGTGAGGGTGTCGAAGGCGGTCTCGCTGGTGCTTTTCCAGCCCAGCTGTTCCAGGCCCTGCGCAAGGATGGCGGTGTAGGCAGCCACGCGCTGCGCGATGCGCTTGAGGCCTTGCGGGCCGTGGTACACGGCGTACATGCTGGCCACCACCGCAGGCAGCACCTGCGCGGTGCAGATGTTGGACGTGGCTTTCTCGCGGCGGATGTGTTGCTCGCGTGTCTGCAGCGCCAGGCGGTAGGTGGGATGGCCGTGTGCATCCACGCTCACGCCGACCAGACGACCCGGCAGCGAGCGCTTGAACTCGTCGCGGCAGGCCATGAAGGCGGCGTGCGGACCGCCCGCACCCATGGGCATGCCGAAGCGCTGGGTGGTACCGACCGCGATGTCGGCGCCCCATTCGCCGGGCGGCACCAGCAGCGTGAGCGCGAGCAAGTCGGCGCAGGCGATCAGCGCGGCGCCCTTGGCGTGGATGCGGTCCGCGTCGGCCTTGAGGTCGTCGATGCGGCCACTCGTGGACGGATAGGGGGCAATGACGGCGAAGTACTCGCCGTCGAGCAGCGTGTCCCATTCGCTGGCCGAGCCCGCTTGCGCCACTTCGAGGCCCAGCGGCGCGGCGCGGGTCTGCACCACCTCGATGACCTGCGGGTGGCAGTCGGCGGCGATCACGAGCCGGTTGCTCTTGCTCTTCACGCTGCGCCGGGCCAGCGTCATGGCCTCGGCGGCGGCCGTGGCTTCGTCGAGCATGGAGGCATTGGCCACGGCCAGGCCGGTGAGGTCGCACACCATGGTCTGGAAGTTGATCAGCGCTTCCATGCGGCCCTGCGAGATCTCGGCCTGGTAAGGCGTGTAGGCGGTGTACCAGGCGGGGTTCTCCAGCACGTTGCGCAGGATCACGCCGGGCGTGTGGGTGCCGTGGTAGCCCTGTCCGATGAAGCTCTTGAGCAACTGGTTCTGCTCGGCGATTTCCTTCATCTCGGCCAACGCAGTGGCCTCGGTGACGGCCGGCGGCAACTGCATGCCCTGGCTGCGCGCGATGCTGCGCGGCACGATACCGTCGATCAGCGCGCGGCGCGAGGCCTCGCCGATGACGGAGAGCATCAGCGTTTCATCTGCTTCGCTGATGCCGATGTGGCGGGCCACGAATTCGGACGGGTTCTCAAGTTCATCCAGGGGTTTGACAGACGGCATCAGCATGGTGTGTAACCTGTTTTCCGTTCGCCCTGAGCCTGTCGAAGGGCAGCGCACGGACCAATGTGAGAGGGCTTCGACAAGCTCAGCCCGAACGGAGATCTCAGGCGTTCTCTGAGAAGGCGTTGTAGGCGGTCTCGTCGAGCAGGGCGTCGACCTGCTTGGGGTCGGACAGCTTGACCTTGAAGAACCAGCCGGCTTTGAGCGGGTCGCTGTTGGCCAGCGACGGGTCGGCGCGCAGGGCTTCGTTGACCTCGGTCACTTCGCCACTGACAGGCATGTACACGTCGGCCGCGGCCTTGACGGACTCGACCACGCCGGCCACGTCTTTCTGCGCAAAGGTCTTGCCGACCTCGGGCAGGTCGACGAACACCACGTCGCCCAGCGCGTCCTGTGCGTGCACGGTGATGCCGACGGTGGCGATGTCGCCGTCAACGCTGATCCATTCGTGGTCTTCGGTGTACTTGGTGGTCATGTGCAATCTCCTGAAAAATGAAAAAGGTCAGCCGCGGAAATAGCGGTTGGGAACAAAAGGCATGGCGCTCACTTCCATCGGCACCGGCTTGCCACGCACGATCGCCTGCACGCGCGTGCCCACCGCAGCGTGCGCCGGGCTCACATAGCCCATGGCCACTGGCTGGTCGGCGCTGGGGCCGAGCAGGCCGCTGGTGACTTCACCGATGGTCTCGCCGCTGGTGGTTTGCAGTTCGGTGTGGTCGCGCACGGGAATGCGTTCCAGCGCAATCAGGCCCACGCGTTTGCGGCTCAGGGGCTCGCTGCCGTCGAGCTGCGCGAGCACGCGCGCCGCACCGGGGAAACCGCCCGCGCGAGCGCCGCCGGTGCGGCGCACCTTCTGCATCGCCCAGTTGAGCGCGGCTTCCACCGGTGTGGTGGTGGTGTCGATGTCGTGGCCATAGAGGCACAGGCCAGCTTCAAGGCGCAGCGAATTGCGCGCGCCCAGGCCCACGGGTTTCACCTCGGGCTCGGCCAGCAGGGCACGCGCGAAAGCTTCGGAGCGGTCGCCGGGCACCGAGATCTCGAAGCCGTCCTCGCCGGTGTAGCCGCTGCGGGTGATGAACAGGTCGGCGCCTTGCCAGTGGAAGGCGCCGCCGGTCATGAAGACCAGTTTTTCGACGCCGGGCACCAGTCGCTGCAGCGCGGTCACGGACTGCGGCCCTTGCAGTGCGAGCAAGCCACGGTCGAACTGGGGCCCCACGGTGCAGCGGCTGCCGATGCGCTCAACAATGTGGGCCAGGTCGCCGTGTTTGCAGGCGCCGTTGACGATCACGAAGATGTCCGCGCCCCGGTTGACGAACATCAGGTCGTCGATGATGCCGCCCTCATCGTTGAGCAACAGGCCGTAGCGCTGTTTGCCCACGGCGAGATCGATCACGTCCACCGGCATGAGCGATTCGAAGGCCGCGGCGGCATCCGCCCCGACCAAGCGCAGCTGGCCCATGTGCGAGACGTCGAACAGGCCGGCTGCAGCGCGGGTGTGGTGGTGTTCGGCCATGAGGCCGGCGGGGTACTGCACCGGCATGCTGTAGCCGGCAAACGGCACCATGCGGGCGCCGAGTTCGGTGTGCAGTGCGTGCAGCGGGGTCTTGAGGAGATCGGTGTCGGACACGGAGGGCTCGCAGGCAAAAGGGGCAGGCCCCGATGGGGCGAAACACGGTTCATCCGTGCGCTGCCCCACTGTCCGCTTTACCTGAGAGATTCACGCGGGCGATGCAGCGTTTGCTCCTTCGGTGGATCGCCTCGGTGAGCGACCTCTCTCCAGGGGGGTACACCGGCCTCGCAGCCCGTGTTTGTCAGTCCTTTTGCCTGAGCGTTCAGGGCCACGTGGGTGACCTCCTGCGCCTTCGGCGGCCGCCTCGGGGGCGGCACTCTCCTGACCTGGCCGAGTGTATCCGAGAGAGGCGGCTCAGGCGTTTTCCAGGGCCGATTCGGGCAGCAGCCTGGCCAGCCGCTCGCTGATGCCGTCGGCCCGGCCGGCGCCAGCCATCTGCTCGATGGCGGCCAGCATCTCGCGGCTCACCGCCAGCATGGTCGCGGCATCGCGTGCCTCGCGCAATGCATCGCGAAATCGCTTGGCCAGGGCCTTGTCGCGCGGCGCGAACATGCGTTCGCTGAGATCGAACAGGAACATGCGCGCGCTGGCAAGAGAACGTGGCCCCGAAAAGGCATCGACCGAACCCCGGGGCGCGTTGGGTTCAGGCGGCGGTGGGGCTACCGGGGCGGGGGGTGCTTCCTCAACGATGTAACCGTTGGCAAGCAGCTCTCGCACGATGTCGGCGCCCAGGCCGCCGAAGAGGGCCTGCAGCGATGCCGTGGCCTTGCGGCCGTCGGCCACCAGCAGCACGGCGCGCTCGCGCTGGCCCAGGGTGCGTTGGCCTGGCTGCAGTTCGGCGCGGCCCTTGTCGGTCTTGTTGAGCATGGTGTAACGGGGTGTGAAGGCACAAGCCCGCACTGTGGCCACGCCATGTGACGACGAGGTGAATCGCAGACGCGAAAAAGCCGCCCGGGGGCGGCCTTGTGTAGGAATGTTCGAAGGCTGTGACTTCGCTCACATGCCTGCGTAGTTCGGCCCGCCGCCGCCTTCGGGTGTGACCCACACGATGTTCTGTGTCGGGTCCTTGATGTCGCAGGTCTTGCAGTGCACGCAGTTCTGCGCGTTGATCTGCAGACGGTCCGATCCGTCTTCGTTCTTCACGAACTCGTAGACGGCAGCCGGGCAGTAACGACTCTCCGGGCCGGCGTACTTCGCCAGGTTGATTTGCACCGGCACGCTGTCGTTCTTGAGCGTGAGGTGGGCCGGCTGGTTCTCTTCATGGTTGGTGTTGGAGACGAACACGCTGGAGAGCCGGTCGAAGGTGATCTTGCCGTCGGGCTTGGGATAGTTGATCTTCGACATCTCGGCGGCCGGGCGCAGCTTCAGGTGGTCGGGCGTGGTGTTGTGCAGCGTCCAGGGCGGCGTCTTCACGCCCACCTTGGGCAGGAACCAGTGCTCCACGCCGGTCATGAGCTTGCCCAGCAGCGGGCTCTTCTTGAACCAGTTCTTGAAGTTGCGGTAGGTCCAGAGCTCCTCATGCAGCCAGCTTTTCTCGAAGCGCTCCGGGAAGCCGGCCAGCTCGTCGCCCTGGCGGCCAGCGCTCACAGCTTCAAAGGCGGCCTCGGCGCAGAGCATGCCGCTCTTGATGGCGGCGTGGCTGCCCTTGATGCGTGCGGCGTTCAAAAAGCCGGCGTTGCAGCCCACCATGGCGCCGCCCGGGAACACCAGCTTCGGCAGGGCCTGCGGCGTGCCGTTGTTGAGCGCGCGCGCGCCGTAGCCCAGGCGCTTGCCGCCCTCGATGTGCGCGAGGATGCTGGGGTGCGTTTTCCAGCGCTGCATTTCTTCGAACGGCGACATCCAGGGATTCTGGTAGTCCAGGCCGACCACCAGACCCAGCGTGACCTTGTTGCCTTCGAGGTGGTAGAGGAAGCCACCGCCGAAGGTGTCGTCGTCCATGGGCCAGCCGGCGGTGTGCACGACCAGACCGGGTTTGGCCTTGTCGGCCGGGATTTCCCACAGTTCCTTGATGCCGATGGCGAAGGTCTGCGCGTCCTTGCCCTCGGTGAGCTTGTATTTGGCGATGAGCTGCTTGCCCAGGTGGCCGCGCGCGCCTTCGGCGAACACGGTGTACTTGGCGTGCAGTTCCATGCCGAGCTGGAAGTGGCCGGTGGGCTCACCGTCCTTGCCCAGGCCCAGGTGGCCAGTGGCCACGCCCTTGACCGATCCGTCGTCGTTGTAGAGCACCTCGGCGGCGGTGAAGCCGGGGAAGATCTCCACGCCCAGCGCTTCGGCCTGCTCGCCCAGCCACTTGGTGACCGCGCCCAGGCTGATCACGTAGCAGCCGTCGTTGTGGAAGTTGCGCGGCATCAGCCAGTCAGGGGTGCGCGTGGAGCCGGTCTCGGTGAGTACCAGCAAGTCATCGCCGGTCACGGGTTGGTTCAGCGGCGCGCCGCGTTCCTTCCAGTCGGGGAAGAGTTCGGTGATCGCGATCGGGTCCATCACCGCGCCACTGAGGATGTGCGCGCCCGGCTCGGAGCCTTTTTCCAGCACGCACACATTGATCTCGCTGCCCTTCTCGGTGGCCAGCTGTTTCAGACGGATGGCGGTGGCCAGGCCTGCGGGACCACCGCCGACCACGACCACGTCGTATTCCATGGCTTCGCGTGGGCCGTACTGGGTCAGCAATTCATCATGGGTCATCGGGGGGTCTCGCAGATAATGATTTTTGAGAAGGCGCAGAGTGTGCCTTGCGTGTCACTCGACAGACAGCATTTTATGCGGCACCCGCACGGAATCGAACGGTCGTACTAATCATCACTTGGGAGCTTGTATCGTGTCATACAGCATGGACTTGTCGGGCCGCGTGGCCTTGATCACCGGAGCGTCGGGTGGCCTGGGCGAACAGTTCGCCAAGACACTGGCCAAGGCCGGCGCGGCCGTGGTGCTGGCCAGCCGCCGCACCGACCGCCTGATGGCCCTGCGCGCGCACATCGAGGCCGCGGGCGGCGACGCCCACGTGGTGGCCATGGACGTGACCGACCAGGCCTCCATCAAGGCGGCGGTGGCGCACGCCGAGACCGAGGTGGGTGCCATCGACATCCTCGTCAACAACTCGGGCGTGAGCACCACGCAGCGCCTGCAGGATGTGACCGAGGAAGACTACGACTACATCTTCAACACCAACACCAAGGGCGCGTTCTTCGTGGCCCAGGAAGTGGGCAAGCGCATGCTGGCGCGCGCCAAGGGCGCGGCGCCGGGCACCTACGTGGGGGGGCGCATCGTCAACATCGCGTCCATGGCCGGTCTCAAGGTGCTGCCGCAGATCGGCGTGTACTGCATGAGCAAGGCCGCCGTGGTGCAGATGACCAAGGCCATGGCGGTGGAGTGGGGCAAGTACGGCATCAACGTGAACGCCATCTGCCCGGGCTACATCGACACCGAGATCAACCACCACCACTGGCAGACCGAGCAAGGCCAGAAGCTCATCGGCATGCTGCCGCGCAAGCGCGTGGGTGTGCCGACCGACCTCGACGCGGTGCTGGTGATGTTGTGTTCAAGTGAAAGCCATTTCATCAACGGCGCCGTGATCGCCGCAGACGACGGATTCGGAGCCTGAATGAACGCAGCTGTGTTGGGCCGGCCCTCGGGCTGGCCCCCTGGCATGGTCACCGGCATCCTGGCCGGTGTGGGGGCAGGTGCGTTCTGGGGAACGACCTTCGTCGCCCCTTTGATCGCTCCAGGTTTCAACACCGTTGACTTGACCGTGGGGCGCTACCTCTCTTGTGGCGTGCTCTCGGTGGTGCTGTTGCTGTGGTCTGCGTTGCGAGGTGGCACGCAGCGTCCCACGCTGGCCCAGGCGGGTGCGGCGCTCTGGCTCAGCCTGCTGGGCTACACCGGTTACTACCTGCTGCTGGTGCTGGCCATCCAGGCCGCGGGCGCGGCGCTGCCCGTGCTCATCATCGGCACCATCCCGCTGTGGATCATGCTGCTGGGCAAACCGAAGGCTTTGCGCTGGCGTTCGCTCGTACCGGGTTTGCTGCTCACGGTGGCGGGCATGGTGCTGATGATGCAGGTCACGGCGCACGGGCAAGGCGAGAGCGCGGGCACCCACCTGTGGCTGGGCATCTTCTACGCCGTGCTGGCCATGCTGTCGTGGACGGCCTTCGGCTTGCTCAATGCCCGGTGGCTGGCCAGGCACCCCGAAGTCAATTCCACGGTGTGGGCCAACTGGCTGGGCGTTGCCGCCGGTGTTGGCGCGCTGTGCATCTGGGTGGTGGCGGGCACCGATCTGGCCACGCTGGTTTCCCGCCCGGGCTTCGGCACTTTCCTCGTCGTCTGTGCTGTCACCGGCATCGGCGCAGCCTGGGTGGCGTCGGTGCTCTGGAACATGGCAAGCCGCCGGCTCAGCGCCAGCCTGGCGGGCCAACTCATCGTCAGCGAGACCGTGTTTGGTCTCGTTTACAGCTTCGCCTGGGACGGCGCCTGGCCTGCCGCGTTGCAGTGGGCCGCGTGTGCGCTTTTCGTGCTGGGCATCCTCGCGTCCATCAAGGCCCACCGATGAAGTTCGAGTTGCCCGAGCAGAAAAAAGAAGTGTTCCGCATGACCATCCCGATCCGCTGGGGCGACATGGATGCAATGGGACATGTCAACAACACCACCTACTTCCGCTACCTTGAGACGATCCGCATCGAGTGGATGCGCAGCATCGGCTGCCAGCCCGACCCGCAGGGCGAAGGCCCGGTGATCGTCAACGCGTTCTGCACCTTTCACAAGCAGTTGGAGTTTCCCGGCGATGTGATCGCCACGATGTTCGTGAGCGACGCCGGGCGCAGCAGTTTCGAGAGCTGGTGCACGCTCACGCGGTCCGACGATCCTGAGATGCTGTACGCCTCGGGCGGTGCGACGACGGTGTGGGTGAACTTTCCGCAACAGAAATCGGCGCCGATCCCGGACCATTTGCGGGTCCGGCTGCAAGACTGAGCTCAGGCCGCCTTGGTTTTGGGCACGCGCCCCATCAGATAGAACTCCGGATTCGGCTGCATGTTGCTGAAGCTGGCCATGCGGTTGGACAGGCCGAAGAACGCGGTGATGGCGGCGATGTCCCAGATGTCTTCGTCGGAGAAACCGTGCACGTGCAGCGGCGCGAAGTCGTCGTCGTTGATCTCGTGTGAGTTCAGGCAGACCTTCATCGCGAAATCGAGCATGGCTTTTTGGCGCGGGGAGATGTCGGCCTTGTGGTGGTTCACCGCCACCTGGTCGGCCACCAGCGGCTTCTTTTCGTAGATGCGCAGGATGGCACCGTGGGCCACCACGCAATACAGGCAGTGGTTGGCTGCGCTGGTGGTGGTCACGATCATCTCTCGGTCACCCTTGGTGAGCGAGCCTTCTTCCTTGAGCATGAGTGCGTCGTGGTACGCGAAGAACGCGCGCCACTCGGCCGGACGGCGCGCCAGCGCGAGGAACACGTTGGGTACGAAGCCGGCCTTTTCCTGCGCTTCCAGCACTTTGGCCTTGATGTCCTCGGGCAGATCGTTGATGTCGGGTGCGGGGTAGCGGTTCATGCGGGTCTCCTTAGGGTGTGTTCATCGAATGTAGCGACTATGCTGGCGGTTTTTGCCTGGAGCCACGGTATGAACCCACCCGCCACCGACAAAGACTTTGACAAAGGCCTCGCCACCCGCAAGCGCGTGATGGGCGAGGACTTTGTGGCACAGGCGTTCGGCAACGCCACGCCATTCACCGAGCCCATCCAGCAGTACATCACGCGCAATGCCTGGGGCGATGTCTGGCAGCGTCCGGGGCTCGATCTGAAAACCCGCAGTCTCATCACCGTGGCCATGCTCATCGCGATGGGCAAGCAGCACGAGCTCAAAGGCCATGTGCGCGGTGCGCTCAACAACGGCGTCACCCCCGAAGAGCTGCAGGAAGTGCTGCTGCACGCGAGCATCTACTGCGGCGTGCCCACTGCGGTCGAGGCATTCCGCACGGCGGCGAGTGTGGTCGACGGCGAGAACAAGGCCTGAGGGCCTGAAGGCTGGCGCTACGATCGGGCTTTTCCATCCATCACGGAGTTTCGTCATGTCACTTCCCAGCCCATCCCTGGTTCGTCGCGCGCTGCTGGCCGCCGGCGTGATCTGCACACTCGGCCTGGCGCAGGCGCAGTCCACCACCCGCATCCTGGTGGGCTTTCCACCGGGCGGTGGCACCGATGCGATTGCGCGCATCCTCGGTGAGCGCCTCAAGGACGAGTTGGGCCACGCGGTGGTGGTCGACAACAAGCCTGGCGCGGGCGGGCAGCTCGCCGCACAGGCGCTCAAGGCCTCCGCGGCCGATGGCAACACCCTGTTCCTGAGCCACGACCACAGCATCACCATCCTGCCCATGGTGATGAAGGCGCCGGGTTACGAGCCGGCCAAGGACTTCGTTCCGGTGGCCGGTTTCGCCACCTTCGTCAACGCATTTGCGGTGAGCAGCGGCACGCCCGCCACCAGCTTCAAGGCCTATGTGGACGGCGTGAAGGCCGCCGGCGGCAAGGGCACGGTGGGCATTCCCGCGCCGGCCTCGGTGCCGCAGTTCCTGGTGCAGGTGATCGCAAAACAGAACGGCCTGGACCTGGTGGCCGCGCCCTACCGCGGCAGCGCGCCCATGATGGCCGACATGTTGGGCAACCAGATCCCGGCCGGCGTGGCGTCCATTCCCGACTTCATCGAAAACCACAAGGCCGGCAAGCTGCGCGTGGTGGCCGTCATGGGCTCGCAGCGCCAGGCCGCCATGCCCGAGGTACCCACCTTCGCCGAGCTCGGCCTCAAGGGTTTTGAAGACGTGCCTTACTACGGCCTGTTTGCCCCGGCCGGCACGCCCAAGGCCACGCTGGACCGCATCGCCCAGGCCGTGCAGAAAGCCATTGCCCAGCCCGACGTGCGCGACAAGCTCACCGCCATGGGCCTCACCGTGGGCTTCATGACCGGTGAACAGCTTGGCGCGCGCGAACAGGCCTACGGCAAGGTCTGGTCCAAGATCATTCAAGAGAGCGGCTTCGTTCCTCAGTGAATGACCCCCACGCTCCCCCGCTGCGCGAGGTCCGCTGCCCCCCAAGGGGGCTGATCCGGCTTGGGGCGGCCCGGCGCCGGATCGCCCTCGCCGGCGTTGCTCAACCCGCCAGCAGTCTGTGGACCAAGTCTGGCGTGCTGTGCGCCCCGTACTTGCGCATGAGCCGCGCCCGGTAGATCTCCACCGTGCGGTGGCTGATCGCCAGGGCCTTGCCGATCTCCTTGCTGGTCAGGCCGCCCATGAGGTGGGCCGCCACCTCACGCTCGCGTGGCGTGAGATCGGCCTTGACCGTGCGGCGTGAGCTCAAGTCTTCAAAGCTCCAGATGCCCGCCGCGTGTGGCGTCTCGCGGCTCAGCGCGCGCCCGGTCACATGGCACCAGAAGGTCTCGTCCTGCAGCCGGCCACCCACGCGTTTCATGATGCGGTCGTCCGCATAGGTGCCGCCTTTGCCCAGCAGCGGCGCCATGCGCGCGCCCAGACGCTCGTACTCGTCAGCACTGGGGTAGAGGACCTGGAAACTCTGGCCCACGAGCTGCTCGCGCGTGGCGCCGAACATCTCGCACAGCGCCTGATTGCAGTCAACCATGGTGCGCTGGCGCGAGAGCGCGAGACCCACGGGGGCCAGGTCGAAAGCCAGGCGGTAGTCGATGTCCATGCGGATGAGGGTTTTACTTTACGAATTACTACGTATGCCGTTACGTAGTATCGTACCGGCTTCCTTGCTTCAACCCAGGAGACAGCAACGTGAACAAGATCCACCCGAGCGCAGCCGACGCGCTCAAAGACATCGTGGCCGACGGCCAGTTGTTCGCCGTGGGCGGCTTCGGCCTTTGCGGCATTCCCGAGGCGCTCATTGATGCACTGCGCGACAGCGGCAAGAAGAACCTCACCGTGATCTCGAACAACGCGGGCGTGGACGGCTTTGGTCTGGGCAAGTTGCTGGAAACGCGCCAGATCACCAAGATGATCTCGAGCTACGTGGGCGAAAACAAGGAGTTCGAGCGTCAGTACCTCGCCGGTGAACTGCAGCTGGAGTTCACGCCCCAGGGCACGCTGGCCGAGAAGCTGCGCGCGGGCGGTGCCGGCATCCCGGCGTTCTTCACCAAGACCGGCGTGGGCACCATCGTGGCCGAGGGCAAGGAACTGCGCGAATTCGACGGGGAAACCTATGTGATGGAGCGCTCGCTGGTGCCTGACGTCTCGCTGGTGAAAGCCTGGCGCGCCGACACCTCGGGGAACCTGCAGTTCCGTTTCACCGCGCGCAACTTCAACCCCGCCGTGGCCATGGCCGGCAAGATCTGCGTGGTCGAGGTGGAAGAGATCGTGGAGAAGGGCGCCATTGAGCCCGACCACGTCCACCTGCCGGGCATCTACGTGCACCGCCTGGTCCTCAACGCCACGCCCGAGAAGCGCATCGAGAAACGAACCATCACTGAGAAGGCGGGAGTCTGATATGCCCTGGAACCAAGACCAGATGGCTGCGCGCGCAGCCCAGGAACTCGAAGACGGTTTTTATGTGAACCTGGGCATTGGCATCCCCACGCTGGTGGCCAACTTCGTGCCCGCCGACAAAGAGGTGTGGTTGCAGAGCGAGAACGGCATGCTGGGCATCGGCCCGTTCCCGACCATTGACAAGGTGGATGCCGACCTGATCAACGCCGGCAAGCAGACTGTCACCACCATTGCGGGCTCGTCGATCTTCGGCAGTCACGACAGCTTTGCCATGATCCGTGGCGGCAAGATCAACCTGAGCATCCTCGGTGCGATGCAGGTGAGCGAGAAGGGCGATCTGGCCAACTGGATGATCCCCGGCAAGATGGTCAAGGGCATGGGCGGCGCCATGGACCTGGTGGCTGGCGTCAAGCGCGTGATCATCCTGATGGAGCACGTGGCCAAAAAGAAGGACGGCACCGAAGACCTGAAAATCCTCGACCAATGTTCCCTGCCGCTGACGGGCGTGGGTGTGGTCAACCGCATCATCACCGACCTCGGCGTGATGGACGTGACCCCTCAGGGCCTGAAGCTGGTGGAGCTCGCCCCCGGCGTGACCCGCGAGTACATCCAGTCCAAGACCGGGCCCACGTTGATCTGACGGCTATACTCCCGGCTGCACCCGTCATTGGGGAGTAGCCGCTCTGCGCCCTGCAGAGGTTTGCGTCAACACACTTGGCCCTCAAGGCCATGGCGCCGACAGCCTTCAGCCTGGCAAGACCTTTGACCACACTGCCTCCGGATGGGCCGGGGATGCCGTGTGGTCTTTTGGTTTCTGCCGGCCCTCGGAGCACTGTCTTGGAAGCTTTCCTCATATCCACCGGCATCGTCGCCCTCGCTGAAATGGGCGACAAGACGCAATTGCTCGCCCTTGTGCTGGCCGCGCGCTTCAGGCGTCCATGGCCCATCGTCTGGGGCATCCTGGTGGCCACCTTGCTCAACCATGCCATTGCCGGCGCTGCCGGTGCCTGGATCATGGCTGCCGCGGGTCCGAATGTGATGCGCTGGGTGCTTGGCGTTTCGTTCATCGCCATGGCGCTGTGGATGCTGATCCCCGACAAGCTCGACGACGAGAACGCCTTGCCCAAACGGCAGATGGGCGTTTTTCTCGTGACCGTGTGGGCCTTTTTCCTGGCCGAGATGGGCGACAAGACGCAGATCGCCACCGTGGCGCTGGGCGCGCAGTACGACCCCCTCATCGCGGTGGTACTCGGGACCACCTTCGGCATGATGCTGGCCAATGCGCCGGTGGTGTTCTTTGGCGATGCGATCACGCGCAAGGTCCCCATCGCGCTGGTGCACCGGGTGGCCGCGGGCATTTTTGCGGTACTGGGCGTGCTTGCGCTGTTGGGCGTGGGGTCCTGACCACCCGTCGACATTCAGTCCGTGCGTGTCGGAATTTTTTCCACAGGAAGGCCGCCGCGGCACCGCCAAGCGGCGAACCCTTTGACTTTCATGGGGTTTTTCCTTGGGCTCGAAGATTGCTTATGTGACTCAAAGATGTCAGGGGGGATTGTCTGCCGTCGACCATCCTTGTATGAGGCACACCATGAACAACAAACTGATCAAACTCTTGCGCACCGCCTCCGTGGTTTCCGCGTTCGTCGCATCGTCGAGCGTTCAAGCTCTGACGCTGCCCTCCGTCACCAGTTGTGGATACGGAGCCGGGTTCGAAAACCTCCTCTGCTATGAACCCTCTGCGGGCGTGAAGATCTATGTCGCGAGTTCTCACGACGACTTCATTTCGTATTCTGTGAATTCCCTGCAGCAACTCGCCAACAATTTCGGCTACGCGGGTCTGAGCGACTGGAGCACGCTGCCCTCGTTCGGCTCGGGCCAGATCGTCAAGCTGTTCTCGTTCAACAATTCGAACAACGGGGGGTTTCCCGCCGCTACCGGGGGGACTGGGGACAATCAGGATCCCTCGCTTGACGGGGATCAGACCCCCAAAAATGACAACCAGTACCTGGGTGAGTGGCCATATCTCGTGAATGTGACCGTGGCGGACCTCCAGGCATTTTTGGGAGGCAGTCTGTTCACGCCTGTTTTCAGCTTCGACCTCAACAACACGTCCAAAACAGACTTGAACCTCAATGGCCTGTTGGAAGTCAGGCGCGATGGGCTCACGATCGAGACCCTGGCGTTCGACAACGTGGTCAACAGCGAATACGACGCTGCTTCGTTGGTGACTGCGCAGGCCGAGGTGGTGGTCGAGTGGTTCGATGCCAGCAACACCAGTGCCGGTTGCGTGGCAGGCTTTTGCTCGATGACGGTGGACAACAATGTGGGAAGCGGCAAGCCCGATTTCTTTGCGTATGCACCGTCCTTCGATCTGACAAACTACCTGCCATCCGACGTTCTGTACTTCAAGCTGTACATGTTGGGCCTGGACGCTGGCGGTGAAGAGCTGGCCCTGACCAACGCGCTCAATGTTCCTGGCGAAGTGCCCGAACCCGGTGTTCTTGCTTTGATTGGCGTGGCGCTGGCTGGTCTTGGTGCTGCCCGCCGTCTCAGAAAGCTTGCTTGAAGCGAGGCTTGTTGGTTGACTGATTCAGGCTTGATCTGAACCCGAACCCCTCCCAGCGTGTGCTGCGAGGGGTTTGTTCTTTGGGGACTGTGGCTTTGGCCACTCAATCTGGAGCGGGTGAAGGGAATCGAACCCTCGTATGAAGCTTGGGAAGCTGCCGTTCTGCCATTGAACTACACCCGCAGGGCGCTCAAGTTTACTTGAGGATGTCGCCCACGCAGAGGTACTTGATCTCCACGTAGTCGTCCATGCCGTGGTGCGAGCCTTCGCGGCCCAGGCCCGACTGCTTCACGCCGCCAAAGGGCACGTGTTCGGTGGCCAGGATGCCCACGTTGATGCCGACCATGCCGTACTCCAGCGCTTCGCTCACGCGGAAGATGCGGCCCACGTCGCGGCTGTAGAAGTAGCTGGCCAGACCGAACTCGGTGTTGTTGGCCGCGGCTATGGCTTCCTGCTCGGTGTGGAACTTGAACACCGGGGCGAACGGGCCGAAGGTTTCTTCCCTGGCGCAGAGCATGTCGGCAGTGGCGTCTGCCACCACGGTGGGCTCGAAGAACTGGCCGCTGCCGATGTTCGTCAAGCGCTTGCCGCCGGTCATGACGCGGGCTCCCTTGGCCACCGCATCGTCCACATGCCGCTGCACCTTCACCAGAGCAGCTTCTTCGATGAGCGGGCCCTGACTCACACCTTCGTCGAATCCGTTGCCGACTTTCGTCGTCTTCACCTTGGCGGCGAACTTGTCCACGAAGCTGTCGTAGACGCCGGCCTGCACGTAGATGCGGTTGGAGCACACGCAGGTCTGGCCGGCGTTGCGGTACTTGCTGGCAAACGCGCCTTCCACCGCGCTGTCGATGTCGGCGTCGTCGAACACGATGAAAGGCGCGTTGCCGCCGAGCTCGAGCGACATCTTCTTGACCGTGGGCGCGCACTGCGCCATGAGGATTCGGCCCACCTCGGTGGAACCGGTGAAGCTGATGTGGCGCACCACGTCGCTTTCGCACAGCACCTTGCCCACGGCGATGCTGTTGTCGGCGTCGGCACAGAGCATGTTGAGCACACCGGCCGGGATGCCGGCGCGGATGGCCAGCTCGGCCGCGGCCAGTGCGGTCAGCGGCGTGAGCTCAGCGGGTTTGATGATCACCGGGCAGCCGGCGGCGAGAGCCGGTGCCACTTTGCGCGTGATCATGGCCAGCGGGAAGTTCCACGGCGTGATGGCCGCGCACACGCCGATGGGCTGCTTGAGCACGATCAGGCGGCGGTTGTTGTCGAACTGGGGCAGGGTCTCCCCGTTGACGCGCTTGGCTTCTTCGGCAAACCACTCCACGAAGCTCGCGCCGTAGGCGATCTCGCCCTTGGCCTCGGCAAACGGCTTGCCTTGTTCGGCGGTGAGGATGCGTCCCAGGTCTTCCTGGTTCGCCATCAGCAGGTCGAACCACTTGCGCAGGATGATGCTGCGCTCCTTGGCGGTCTTGGCTTTCCAGGCGGGCCAGGCGGCGTTGGCTGCGGCGATGGCCGCTTCGGCGTCTTTCGGGCCGAGGTTGGCCACGTCGGCGAGCTTGTGGCCGGTGGCGGGGTCCAGCACGTCGAAGCGGCCAGCTCCTGGGACCCACTGGCCGTTGACCAGGCCGTCGGTCTTGAGCAGGGTGGGGTCCTTGAGCAGGGCCAGGGGGGATGTCTTCATGTCCATGGGGAGTCTCCGTTGTTCGGTGCGCGCCAGGGTGGCAAGGCAGCGGGAAAGCATAGTCCTTCGGGGGGTGGCGTGCAGTACCGCTGGCGACCTTGACCCCTGGTCCACCGGGGACTGCGAGCAGGCCAAAACCCGCTTTGAAGCGACCGGCCCGCCATGTTGGAAAATACGGGGTTTCGCGCGCCCGCGCGGCAGCCGCATCCTTTGACCGAAAACCACAAGGCCACCATGACCCGCCCCGCCTCAGTTGCCGACATTCGCAAGAGCTTCCTGGACTTCTTCGCCTCCAAGGGCCACACCGTGGTCGCGTCCAGCTCGCTGGTGCCGGGCAACGACCCCACGCTCATGTTCACCAACTCGGGCATGGTCCAGTTCAAGGACGTGTTCCTCGGTACCGACAAGCGCCCCTATGTGCGCGCGGCCTCGGTGCAGGCTTGCCTGCGCGCCGGCGGCAAGCACAACGACCTTGAAAACGTGGGCTACACCGCTCGCCACCACACCTTCTTCGAGATGCTGGGCAACTGGTCGTTTGGTGACTACTTCAAGCGCGAATCGCTCAAATGGGCTTGGGAGCTGCTGACCGAGGTCTACAAGCTGCCCAAGGATCGCCTGCTGGCCACGGTGTACGAAGAGGATGACGAGGCCTACGACATCTGGACCAAGGAAATCGGCCTGCCGCCCGAGCGCGTGATCCGCATCGGCGACAACAAGGGCGGGCGCTACAAGAGCGACAACTTCTGGATGATGGCCGACACCGGCCCGTGCGGCCCCTGCAGCGAGATCTTCTACGACCACGGCGACCACATCGCCGGCGGCCCTCCAGGCAGCCCCGATGAAGATGGTGACCGCTTCATCGAGATCTGGAACAACGTGTTCATGCAGTTCAACATGGCCGAAGACGGCTCGGTCACGCCGCTGCCCGCACCCTGCGTGGACACCGGCATGGGCCTGGAGCGCCTCGCCGCGATCTTGCAGCATGTGCACAGCAACTACGAGATCGACATCTTCGACGCGCTCATCAAGGCCGCCGGCCGCGAGACCGGCACCGCCGACCTGAGCAACCCTTCGCTCAAGGTGATCGCCGACCACATCCGCGCCACCTCGTTCCTCATCAGCGATGGCGTGATCCCGAGCAACGAGGGCCGCGGCTACGTGCAGCGCCGCATCGTGCGACGCGCCATTCGCCACGGCTACAAGCTGGGCCAGAAGACGCCGTTCTTCCACAAGATGGTGCCCGATCTGGTGCGCATGATGGGCGAGGCCTACCCCAACCTGGCCAACCAGGCGCAGCGCATCACCGATGTGCTGCGGGTGGAGGAAGAGCGTTTTTACGAGACGCTGGCCAACGGCATGGAGATTCTCGACGCGGCCCTGGCCGACGGCGCGAAAGTGCTTCCCGGTGACGTGGCCTTCAAGCTGCACGACACGTACGGTTTCCCGCTCGATCTCTCGGCCGATGTGTGCCGCGAGCGCGGCCTGTCGGTCGACGAAGCGGGCTTTCACGCCGCGATGGACAAGCAGAAGGCCCAGGCCCGTGCGGCCGGCAAGTTCAAGATGGACAAGGCGCTCGACTACACCGGCGCTGGCAACACCTTCGTGGGTTACGAACAGCTCGATGCCACTGGCAAGATCGTGGCGCTGTACCTCGACGGCACGCCCGTGGCCACGCTCAAGGCCGGCCAGAGCGGTGTGGTGGTGCTCGACAGCACGCCCTTCTATGCCGAGAGCGGCGGCCAGGTGGGCGACGAGGGCGTGATCACCAGCGGCTCGGCGCGTTTCGACGTGGGTGACACACAGAAGATCAAGGCCGACGTGTTCGGCCACCACGGCACCGTGGTGCAGGGCACGATCAGCGTGGGCGACAGCGTGGCGGCCCAGGTGAACACGGCGGTGCGCGCCGCCACCGTGCGCAACCACAGCGCCACCCACCTGATGCACAAGGCCCTGCGCGAGGTGCTGGGCGAACACGTGCAGCAGAAGGGCTCGCTGGTGAATGCCGAGCGCACGCGCTTCGACTTCGCGCACAACGCGCCGGTGACGGACGCTCAGATCCGGAGAATCGAAGCGCTGGTGAACGAAGAAGTGCTGGCCAACGCCGCCACGCAGGCGCGCCTGATGGACATCGAGTCCGCGCAGAAGACCGGCGCCATGATGCTGTTTGGCGAGAAGTACGGCGAGACCGTGCGCGTGCTCGACATCGGCGGCAGCCGCGAACTCTGCGGCGGCACGCACGTGCAGCGCACCGGCGACATCGGCCTCTTCAAGGTGGTGGGCGAGGGTGGTGTGGCCGCCGGCGTGCGCCGCATCGAGGCCATCACCGGTGTCAACGCGCTGAACTACCTGCAGTCGCTCGAAGACACCGTGGCCCAGGCGGCTGGCGTGCTCAAGGCGCCCACCGCCGAGCTCACGAACCGCATCGGGCAGACGCTGGACCAGGTGAAGGCCCTGGAGAAGGAAGTGGCCGCGCTCAAGGGCAAGCTGGCCTCCAGCCAGGGCGACGATCTGATGCTGCAGGCGGTCGACGTCAAAGGCATCAAGGTGCTGGCCGCCGTGCTCAACGGCGCCGATGCGAAGACCCTGCGCGACACGCTGGACAAGCTCAAAGACAAGCTCAAGACCGCGGCCATCGTGCTGGCTGCCGTGGACGGCAACAAGGTGCAGCTGGCCGCAGGTGTCACCGCCGACAGCGTGGGCAAGGTCAAGGCCGGTGAACTCGTGAACTTCGTGGCCCAGCAGGTCGGTGGCAAGGGCGGCGGCAAGGCCGACATGGCCATGGCCGGCGGCACCGATGCCTCGGGTCTGGACGCCGCGCTGAAGTCGGTGCAGGCCTGGGTTGCTGAGCGGGCGTGAGCACCGAACCCGTTCGCTCCGGAGCGACCCACTTCCGTTCGCCCTGAGCCTGTCGAAGGGTTCACCAGCACCTGGGCGAGGGCTTCGACAGGCTCAGCCCGAACGGGGTTGGCTCAGCCCGAACGGGGTTGGCTCAGCCCGAACGGGGTTGGCTCAGCCCGAATTGGGCTCGATCACCACGCCCTCGGCCATGAGAGTGTCGATCTCGGCCTCCGATAAATCGAACTCGCGCAGCACCTCGCGTGTGTGCTGGCCCAGCAGCGGCGCGGGTGTGCTGCTGCGATCCGGTGAGGCCGAGAAGTGGAGGGGGCAACCCACTGCGCGCGTGAGTCCGGCTTGCGGGTGGTCGAGTTCCACCACCATGCCGCGCGCGATCGTCTGCGGGTGGCTCAGTGCCTCGCCGATGGTGTGCACCGGCCCGGCCGGCACACCCGCTGCATCAAACGCCGCCTGCCATTGGGCGCGCGTTCGCGTGCGCACCACCGCGTTCATCAGGCCCACCAGCACATCCAGGTGCGCCATGCGGTCGCTGTTGGTGGCAAAGCGCCCGTCGCTTCGCCACTCGGGGTGGCCCAGCACGTCGCAGATGCGTTCCCAGTTGGTCTGGTTGGCGCCGCCGATGTTGATCCAGCCGTCGCTGGCTTCAAACGCCTGGTAGGGCGCGGTGAGGATGTGGGCTGAGCCCGTGGGCTCGGGCGATCGTTGCGTGGCGAACCACACCGCCGCGTGCCAGTAGGTCTGCTGCAGCGCCGCGTCGCTCAGCGACGTGTCCACCACCTGGCCTTCACCGGTCTTGAGCTTGTGGATGTAGGCGGCGAGGATGCCGAGCGCGGCCAGGATGCCGGCGTTCATGTCCGACACCGCGTTGCCGCTCTTGGCCGGCGGGCGGCCCGCTTCGCCGGTGATGGACATCAGCCCTGCAAAGCCTTGTGCAATCAGGTCGAAGCCGCCCTTGTCGGCATAGGGACCGGTGCGCCCATAACCGGTGATGGCGCAGTAGATGAGGCCCGGGTTCTCGGCTTTCAGGGCCTCATACCCCAGACCCAGCTTGTCCATGGTGCCGCCGCGGAAGTTCTCCACCAGCACGTCGGCGTTCTTCACCATGCGCAGCAGCAAGTCACGTCCCTGGGAACTCTTGAGGTTGAGTGCAAGACCGCGCTTGTTGCGGTTCATCATCATGAAGGGCGCCGATACACCGCCGACCTGCGGGTCGCGGTAGCCGCGCGCGTCGTCGCCGCCGGGAATTTTCTCGATCTTGATCACGTCGGCACCCATGTCGGCCAGCAAGAGGCCACAGGTGGGGCCCGACATGATCTGGGTGACTTCGAGCACGCGCAGGCCCGCGAGCGGTCCGGTGGGTTTGTTCACTGGCCGCTCCACACAGGGGGTCGTTTGGCCATGAAAGCGGCCACGCCTTCGTGGAAGTCGTCGCTGCCGTAGGCGGCGCGGATCAGGTCTTCGGCGTCCGCGAGATCGTGCGTGGCCAAGCGCTCCAGCGCGGCCTTGCTCACGCGCTGGGTCACCGGGGCGAGTGCGCTCAGGCGCTGCGTGAGCGAGGCGGCCGCGTTGTCGATGGTCTCGGGCGCCTCCACGGCATGCAGGAAGCCGCAGGCCAGCGCCTCGTCGCCTTCGATGAACTCGGCCAGCATCAGCATGCGCTTGACGCGCTGGTGCCCAAAGGCTGCGCGCAGCCGCGCCACGTTGGCGATGGCCAGGCAGTTGCCCAGCGTCTTGGCAATCGGCACGCCGAACTTCGCGCTGGGTGTGGCCAGGCGGAAGTCGCACGCGGTGGCGATCGCCAGGCCGCCGCCCACGCACCAGCCCTCGACCACGGCCACGGTGGGCATGGGCAGCTGGCACAACAGTTCAATGCCGGCCTCGATCTGGCGTTCGTAGTTCACGCCGTCCTCGCCGGTCTTGAAAGTGGCGAACTGTTCGATGTCGGTGCCGGCCACAAAGGCCTGCCCACCGGCTCCGCGAAACACCGCCACCCGCACGCTGCGCTCGGTGCTCAGCTGGCGGTTGATGGCCGCGAGCTGTTCGTACATGCCCCAGGTCATCGCATTGCGCGCCTGAGGGCGGTCAAACACCACCGTCGCCACGCCGGCGTCGATGTGCAGGGTCACTTCACCGGTGTCCGCGCTCATGCTCAACGGTAAAAATATTCAACGAGGAACATCGGGATCGCGGGGATGTAGGTCACCATGAGCAACAACACCACGAGCAAACCGATGAAGGGCAGGTTCACCCGCGTGACCTTCCACATGTCTGCTTTGGCGATCGAGCACGCCGTCATCAGCACGCTGGCCACCGGTGGCGTCTGCTGGCCGATGCCCATGTTGAGCGTGACGATCAGGCCGAAGTGCACCGGATCGATGCCCACGGCGAGTACCAGGGGCATCACGATCGGCACGATCAGGATGATGGCGGCGGCCGAGTGCAGGAACAAGCCGGCGAACAGGAAGAAGACGTTGAGGATGGCCAGCACCGCGTACTTGTTGCTGGTCAGGGACGAGATCCACGCTGCGAGTTCCTGAGGAATCTGCTGCTCGGTAAGCAGGTGGCCGAGCAGGGCGGAAGCGGCCACCAGCAGCATCACCACCGCGGTCTGGATGCCGCCTTCGAGCATGGAGTCGTACAGATGCTTGAAGTTGAGTTCGCGGTAGATCACACCACCGATGAACAGCGCCGCGAGCACGGCGAGCGCTGCGCCTTCGGTGGCCGTGACCACACCACCGAAGATGCCGCCCAGGATGATCATTGGGAGCAGGAACGCCCAGGCCGCATCCTTGAAGGTGGAGCGGAACTTGGCCCAGCTGAACACCTCTTCCACGGGGTAGTTGTAGCGTTTGGCATACCAGTAGGCCAGCGCCATCATGCCGCCGCCACCCAGGATGCCTGGCACGATGCCGGCCACAAAGATCTGCACCACCGAGGCCTCGGCCATCACGGCGTACAGGATCATCGGGATCGAGGGCGGAATGATGATGGCCAGGGTGGCCGACGACGATGTGACCGCTGCCGCGAACTCCTTCGGGTAACCCTTCTTCTTCATCGCCGGGATCAGGATCGAGCCCATCGCAGCCACGTCGGCCACGGCCGAGCCGGAGATTTCGGCGAAGAACAGCGAGGTGCCGATGTTGACCATCGCCAGGCCACCCTTGACGAAGCCGAAGCAGGCCGAAGCAAAGGCAATCAGCCGGCGCGACAGGCTTGACGAATTCATGATGGCGCCGGCCAGGATGAACAGCGGGATCGACAGCAGCGGGAAGCTGGTGGCGCCGGTGAACATGGTGATCGCGGCACTCAGCAGCGAGTCCATGCCGCCATGGAAAACCATGGCGATCATGGCCACCACGCCCAGCGAGATACCGATGGGCACGTTGATCAGGATGAGGGCGATGAGACCCGTGAACATGAGAAAGGGAGTCATTGCTGCAACGCCTTCTGAAGTTCTTTTTCCATTTCCTGCTGCTCCGCATCGATCACACCGGCGCCGCGCGCCTGGGCAAGCAACTCGGGCAGGCTGAAGAGTTGTGCGAGGATGAACAGCACCGATCCCACGGGGATCACGGACTGGGTCAACTGGGTGGGTACCCAGGGCAGGCTCACCATGGTGTCGCCCTGCAGGATGTCGAGCACCTGGTAGCCATACCAGGCGAGCACGGCAAAGAAGCCGATCACCACCACCTCACCGAACAGCACCACCGGCACGCGCAAAGCCGGGGGCATGGCATTGACCAGGCCGGGGAAACCGATGTGCGAACGCTTGAGGGCGGCCAGCGCAGCGCCGTAGTAGGTGAGCCAGGCCAGGGCGATCGAGGCGACTTCGTCGTACCAGACCATGGCAATGCCGAGCTTGCGGTAGGTCACGCCCATGAGGACGATGACCGCCAGCGAGACCAGCAGGAAAATGACGAAAGCTGTCAGGGTGCGGTCGAACGCGGTTCGTAGTTTGAGGAACACGGTGGGAATCCTTGAGGAAGAGAGGGTGCACACAACGCGTCGGGCGCTGGCGTGTGCCAGTCCCGACGCGTGTGCAGGGCGGCCTTAGAAGGCGGCGCCGAGTGCGACGGCCTTGTTCACCAGGTCAGCGCCGCCGGGCACTTCCTTCCCGAACTCCTCATAAACCGTCTTGCTCGCGGCGATGAAGGCGTTTTTGTCGGCTTCGTTCACCTTGGTGCCAGCGGCCTTGATCTTGTCGACCAGCTCACCGTCGAGTTGGGCTGCGGTCTTGTAGACGAAGGGCTGCACGTCCTGCGCGGTCTTCTCCAGGATCTCGCGCACGTCTGCCGGCAGCGAATTGAACTTGCGCGCACCCGCCGTGAGGAACGCTGGCGTGTACACGTGGCCCGTCATCGACATGAACTTCTGCACTTCCTGGAACTTGGACGAGTAGATCTGCGTGAGCGGGTTCTCCTGCCCATCCATCACGCCGGTCTGCAATGCCACGAACACCTCGGACAGGGCCATGGGCGAGGGGTTCGCGCCATAGGCCTGGAACATCTTCACGCGCCACACGCCGGGCGGCACACGCAGGCGCATGCCCTTCAAGTCTTCGGGCTTGACGATGGGCTTGACGTTGCTGGTGATGTGGCGAAAGCCGTTCTCCCAGACGCCCAGAATCTTGAAGCCCTTTTCCTCGGCCATGGGCAGCATGGTCGGGCGCAGGATGTCCGATTCGATCTTCTTCATGTGATCGCGGTTCTTCACGAGATAGGGCATCTCGAACATGCCGAAGGCCGGCACATTGGACGACATGATGGTCGACGGAATCGACAGCTCCAGCGTGCCCAGGCGAAGCTTCTGCATCATCTCGGAATCACCGCCGAGCTGGCTGGAGCCGAACACCATGACCTTGCCTTTGCTGCCCAGGCGCTCGTTGGCCAGGCGCGCATATTCGTTGGCTGAACGCTCGAAGAGCGAGCCCGGGCCGCCCACGTGGCCGAGCTTGATCTCCACCTGCGCATGAGCCAGGTTGGCGCCGAGCAGGGCGGTGGCGCCCAGCAGTGCGGCCGCGGCCACCTTGCGCATCGGGCCGCTGAAGGTCGGGAACTTGAAGGTTTGTGTGGGCATGTCTGTCTCCTTGTCGTTGATGTCCGCTGAAAAGAGTGCGCCGTCCACGGACGAGAAGGTGCACGGAAACGGTGGGTGGTGTCAGGCCTTGAGCAAGCCGCCAGGATGGCTGCTGAAGTGGTCCATGAGTGCCTGCACGCCCGAGCCGGCGAGCTTCACGCCCGCGAGCTTGAGGCCCATCTCGCAGCCGGCCACGGCGGCGATCAGCGTGAGGTCGTTGGTGTCGCCCAGGTGGCCGATGCGGAACATGCGTCCCTTGATCTTGCCCAGGCCCGTGCCCAGCGAGCAATCGAAACGCTCGTAGATGATCTTGCGCACCGCATCAGCGTCCACGCCCTCGGGTGTCATCACGCCGGTGAGGATGGGCGAGTGCACACCGTTCTCGGCGCACTGGATGGGCAGGCCCCAGCTCTGCACCGCAGCGCGCACGCCGCTGGCCCAGCGCTGGTGGCGCGCGAACACCACGTCCAGGCCCTGGCCCAGGATCGTGTCGGCCGCTTCGCTCAGCCCATAGAGCAGGTTGGTGTTGGGGGTCGACGGCCAGTAGCCGGTCTTGTTCATCTCGATCATCTCGTCCCAGGCCCAGAAGGCCTTGGGCAGCCTGGCGGTCTTGCTGGCTTCGATCGCCTTGGGAGAAAGGGCATTGAAGCTGATGCCGGGCGGCAGCATCAGGCCTTTTTGTGACCCGCTGATCGAGACGTCCACGCCCCATTTGTCGTGGCAATACTCGGCGCTGGCCAGACCCGAGATGGTGTCCACCAGCAGCAGGGCAGGGTGTCTGGCCGCGTCGATGGCCTTGCGCACGGCCGCGATGTTGCTCGTCACGCCGGTGGAGGTTTCGTTGTGCACCACGCACACCGCTTTGATGCTGTGGCCGGTGTCGGCCTTCAGGCGCTCTTCGATCAGATCGGCCTGCACGCCGTGACGCCAGCTCGCGGGCACGCCGTTGTCGGTGCCGCTCAACGCCAGCACCTCGGCCTTGAGGCCCAGACGCGTGGCCAGCTTGTTCCACAGAAAGGCGAAGTGGCCGGTCTCGTACATCAGCACGTGGTCGCCCGGGCTCAGCGTGTTGGCCAGCGCGGCCTCCCAGGCGCCGGTGCCCGAGGCCGGGTAAATCATCACCGGGTGTTGGGTCTGGAAGATCTTCTGCATGTCCGCCAAGACCTTCAGGCCCAGCACGCCGAACTCGGGGCCGCGGTGGTCGATGGTGGGCAGGCTCATGGCGCGCAGCACGCGGTCGGGCACGGGCGAGGGGCCGGGAATCTGCAGGAAATGGCGGCCGGTGGGGTGGGAGTCGGTGATCAGCATGGCAAATGATGGGTGGATGACAGATCCATTTTTTGCATACAAAATCAATCTGTCAACCGGATCAGCCCTAAAATGCGGCAAACCAGGCAAAGTTTTTGAATACAAAATATGACGGCCCAGATTTTTTCCATTCCTCCCGCGGCCTTGCACGAGCAGGCCACCCACCGTTTGCGCCAGATGTTGGTCGAGGGGCAGATTGCCCCGGGCGCCAAGCTCAACGAACGCGAACTGTGCGAACAGCTCAAGGTCTCGCGCACGCCGCTGCGCGAAGCCATCAAGACCCTGGCCGCCGAGGGCCTGGTGGAACTGGTGCCGAATCGTGGCGCGGTGGCGGTGCAGCTGAGCGAAGCCGACGTGCACAACACTTTTGAAGTGATGGCCGGGCTGGAGGCGGCCTCCGGGCAACTGGCCGCGCAGCGCGTGACCGACGCCGAGCTTGTCGAGATCAAGGCCATGCACTACGAGATGCTGGCCGCCTACACGCGGCGCGATCTCTCGGCCTACTACCCGCTCAACGCCGCGATCCACCGCGCCATCAACGCGGCCGCCCGCAACCCGGTGCTCACCAGCACCTACAACCAGGTCAATGCGCGCCTGCAGGCGCTGCGCTTCCGCTCCAACCAGGACGGTGAGAAGTGGAGCCGCGCGGTGAAGGAGCACGAAGCCATGATCCAGGCGCTGGAAGCCCGCGATGGCGTGGCGCTGGCCCGCGTGCTCACGTCCCACCTCAACAACAAGCGCGACGTGGTCATGGAGCAACTGCGTTCGCAGGAGGCGCAGACGCTGCAGCGCCAGGGAGGCACCGAATGAACGCGCCCTTGCCCCTCGACGTGGCGCGGGAGCACCCCAATGCGGTGTACGAGCGCGTTGCCCAGGCCAGCAACGAGGTGGCCGGCCAGCTGGCCCAACGCCTGACACAGCAAACGCAGGGCGAGGTGTTGTTCAGCCCCGCCGATCGTGGGCGCTACGCCACCGACGCCTCGATCTACCAGCAGATGCCGGTGGGCGTGTTCGTGCCGCGCGATGCGGACGACGTGCGCGTGGCGCTCGACATCTGCCGCGACCTGACTGTTCCCATCGTGCCGCGCGGCGGCGGCACCAGCCAGTGCGGCCAGACCGTGGGCGCGGGCCTGGTGATCGACCACAGCAAACACATGCGCCGCGTGCTCGACGTGGACGTGCAAGGCCGCACCGCCACAGTGGAGCCCGGCCTGGTGCTCGACCACCTCAACGCGCAGCTCAAACCCCATGGCCTGTGGTACCCCGTGGACGTGTCCACCAGCGCGCAGGCCACGCTGGGCGGCATGGCCGGCAACAACTCGTGCGGCAGCCGCTCGGTGGCTTACGGCAACATGGTGCACAACGTGCTCGGCGCGCAGGCGACGGCAGCCTGATCGACTTCGGTGACCACGCCACCGCCAGTCCGCAAGCCAAAGCCATCGGCAACTTCGTGCGCGACCTCGCCATGGAGCACGCCGACGAGATCGACGCGCGCTGGCCCAAGGTGCTGCGCCGCGTGGGCGGCTACAACCTCGACATCTTCCGCAACCAGAACGAAAAGCCGTACACCCACGACGGCTCGGTGAACCTGTCGCACCTGCTGATCGGCAGCGAAGGCACGCTGGCGCTCACGCGTTCGCTCAAGCTGCAACTGTGTGAGCTGCCGCGTGCCAAGGTGCTGGGCGTGGTGAACTTCCCCACCTTCTTTCAGGCGATGGACAGCGCGCAGCACATCGTGAAGCTGGGCGAGGGCATGGCCGTGGGTCAGCTCACCGCGGTGGAGCTGGTCGACCGCACCATGATCGAGCTCTCGCTGCAGAACCCGGCGTTTGCGCCCACCATCCGCACCGCACTCTCGCCGCAGATCAACGGCGGCAAGCCCGCAGCCGTGCTGCTGGTGGAATTCAGCGGCCCGAGCAAGGCCGACATCGCGCACAAGATCCGCGAACTGGTGGAGCTCATGGGCGACCTCGGCCTGCCCGGCAGCGTGGTGGAGATGGTGGACGACGCACCCCAGAAGAACCTGTGGGAGGTGCGCAAGGCGGGCCTGAACATCATGATGAGCCTGCGTGGCGACGGCAAACCGGTGAGCTTCATCGAAGACTGCGCCGTGCCCCTGGTGCATCTGGCCGAGTACACCGACGCACTCACGCAGGTGTTCCACAAACACGGCAGCCGTGGCACCTGGTACGCCCACGCCTCGGTGGGCACGCTGCACGTGCGCCCCATCCTCGACATGCGCCGCGAAGGTGCCAGCAAGATGCGCGCGATCGCCGAAGAAGCCAGCGAACTGGTGCGCCAATACAAAGGCGCCTACAGCGGTGAACACGGCGACGGTCTGTGCCGCGGCGAATGGATCGAATGGCAGTTCGGCCCACGCATCAACGACGCGTTTGCCCGCATCAAGCAACACCTCGACCCCACCGGCCTGCTCTCACCCAACCGCATCATTGATCCGCCGAAGATGGACGACACGCGGCTCATGCGGTTTCCGCCGAGCTACAAGGTGGTGCCCATCACACCCGTGCTCGACTGGAGCGCGTGGGACGTGCAGGCAGACCCGGTGACCGAAGTGACCACCGCACCCGGCACCGGCGAAGACCCGGCGCGCGGTCTGGCCAAGGCGGTGGAGATGTGCAACAACAACGGCCATTGCCGCAAGTTCGACGCCGGCACCATGTGCCCGAGCTACCGCGTGACGCGCGACGAACAGCACCTCACGCGTGGCCGCGCCAACACCTTGCGGCTGGCGCTCAGCGGGCAGATCCCGGGCCTGTCGGGCAGCGACGCGCTCACCAGCGAGGTGGTGCGCGAAGCCCTGGACCTCTGTGTGGGCTGCAAGGGCTGCAAGCGCGACTGCCCCACCGGCGTGGACATGGCCAGGATGAAGGTCGAGTTCCTGCAGCACTACAAGGCGAAACACGGCCACACGCTCCAGGACCGCATGGTCGCGCAGTTGCCCGATTACGCCGCCTGGGCGGCGCGGCTGGCGCCGTTGCTCAACCTGCGCAACCGCGTGCCGCTGCTCGCATCTCTGACCGAAAAACTGCTGGGCATCTCGGCCAAGCGCAGCCTGCCGCAATGGCACACCCGGCATTTTTTCAACACACCACTCAAGACGGCGACGCGCGACGAAGTGCTGGCCGCGGAGCGCGGTGTGGTGCTCTTCGTCGACACCTTCAATGGCTACTTCGAATCCGAGAATGCGCACGCCGCCGTGAAAGTGTTGCAGGCCGCGGGCTACACCGTGCATGTGGCGACGAAGGCCAAAGACGACGGCAGGCACCTGTGTTGCGGGCGCACGTATCTCGCCAGCGGCATGGTGGAGCGGGCGCGCGAGAAGGCGCGCGAGGTGGTGCAGAGCCTGCTGCCGTTTGCGCACAAAGGCATTGCCATCGTGGGGCTGGAGCCTTCGTGCCTGCTCACGCTGCGCGACGAGATGCTGGTGATGGGCCTGGGCTCGGCGCCCCAGCAAATTGCCGAGCACGCCCTGCTGTTTGAGGAGTTCCTGGCGCGCGAAGCGAAGGCCGGGCGGCTGGACGGCTTGAAGGCCAGGCTCCAGCCGGTGGACCAACCGGTGCTGCTGCACGGCCACTGCCACCAGAAGGCGTTTGACGCGGTCTCACCCATCGTGGAAGTGCTGCGCTGGATTCCCGGCGCGAGGCCGCAACTGATCGAGAGCAGCTGCTGTGGCATGGCCGGCAGCTTCGGCTATGAAGCCTCGCACCACGATGTGTCGATGCAGATGGCGGAGCTCAGCCTGCTGCCCGCCGTGCGCGCCCACCCCGACGCGATCGTGGTGGCCGACGGCACCAGCTGCCGCCACCAGATCCATGACGGCGCGCAGCGCGAGGCGGTGCATGTGAGCCGTTTGCTGGCGGGTTTGCTGGCGGGGTAAGCTGGGCCGTGCTCGATCTGTCTCAACCTCAGTCAACCGCGATGTCCAGAACATTTCAAACTGCCCGGAACACCCCACCCACGAGAACCCCACGTCGGTGGGTGATGGCGTGCGCCACGCTGGTTCTGCTCGTTGCAGGCTGCAAAGACCGGGCCCCGGAGCTCGCACCGGTCAGCAAGCCGAGTTCAGCGGGTTCGAGCTCTGCGCCCGCCACCGACCAGTGGCTGGGCAAGTGGATTGGGCCCGAGGGAACATTTCTGCAACTCGCCGGCAGCAATGGCCGGTACGAAGTGACCATCCAGAACCTGGACGGTCCCCGCACCTTCTCGGGCCAGGCCGCAGGCGATCGGATCGAGTTTGAACGCAACGGCGTGAAAGAATCTCTGCGCGCCACGAACGGCGCTGAAACAGGCATGAAGTGGTTGAGCGAGCGATCCAGCTGCCTGACGGTTCGGGCCGGTGAAGGTTACTGTCGCGACTGAAGAGCGCAGAAAACATGACCTCCGGCTCAAAAGCATCGATGCCCACGACCTGCCCGTGCTGTTCTACGGTGAACACCCTCTGTTTCTGGGGGCCTCGGCGCGAGGTTTGGTGGAAACGGCCGGCGCTGCTGGTCTGCTGCCTTCCTTTCGCCGCGGGCATTCCGGCCCTTCTGTGGCTTCGCGGTGATTCACTCGGCGTGGCATTCTGGATCGTGGCCGGTGTGCTGTTCGCCGCATCGATTTTGGGGCTGGTCGTCAGCGCCATCGGCTGCAAGGCCTGCGTTTCCCGCATCCTGGGCGACTTGTGACCCTCAGTCCACGGGCCACGCCAACACCCGCCCGCTCTCGAAGTGCCGATCCCTCCCGGTCACCGGATCGGTGAACGCGATGCCGCGCGCCAGCAGCCGCAGCGGCTCGGCAAAGTCCTCGGTGTCGTCAGGCCCGCGCAGCACCTGTGGGTAGAACTGGTCACCCGCGATGGGGGCACCGAGTGCATTCATGTGCACGCGCAACTGGTGCCGCTTGCCCGTCACGGGTGAGAGCGTGTAGCGCGCCCAGGTGCCGTGCACCTCGGTTTGTTCGATCCGCGTTTCGCTGTTGGGCTCGCCCTCGGCTTCGAGCATGCGGAAGAAGCGTTCGCTGTCTTCCTCGATGCGGCTGCGGCGTGCGAGCGGAAAGCTCAAGCTTGGGCGGTGGGGTGCAATGGCTTCATAGGTCTTGTGCACCGCACGGTCACGAAACAGGGCCTGGTAAGCGTTGCGGTCTTGCGCTCGCACGCTGAAGAGCACCAGGCCCGCGGTCTCGCGGTCGATGCGGTGGATGGGGCTCAGTGTGTCGATGCCGGTGCTGCGTTTCAAGCGCACCAGCAGGCTTTGCTGCACGTAGCGTCCACCGGGCGTGACCGGCAAAAAATGCGGCTTGTCGGCCACCAGCAAATGCTCGTCCTGAAACAGCACGGCCTCAATGAACGGGATGGTGGGCTCGTCGTCGAGGTGGCGGTAGTAGTGGATGCGCGCACCGGGCTGGAATGGTGCGTCGGGTGGCAGCGGCTGGCCGGCGTCGTCCAGCACCTCGCCGCGCGCCAGCCGCTCGGCCCAGGCCGCGCGGTCCACCGCGCTCAGGCGCTCGGCCAGGTAGTCGAGCAGCAAGGGCCAGGGTGCCGTCTTGGCGTGTGGCAGCGCCACGCAGCTGGCGGACACGCCGTGGCGTGCGGGGATGTGCGGACTTTTCGGCGGGCGTGCCACGGTGGGACGGGCTGGCCTCGGGCGCTGGGTGTCAGACCCGGCGGAACACCAGGTCCCACACGCCGTGGCCGAGCTTCAGGCCCCGGTTCTCGAACTTGGTGAGCGGCCGGTAGCCGGGCTGTGGCACGAAGCCGTTGCCGCCGGCCTCGGCGGTGTTCTGCAGCAGCGGTTCGGCGCTCAGCACCTCGAGCATCTGGTGGGCGTAGGGCTCCCAGTCGGTGGCCAGGTGCAGATAGCCACCGGGTTTGAGGTGGCGCGCGAGCCGGTTCACGAACGGCCCCTGGATCAGGCGGCGCTTGTGGTGGCGGCTCTTGTGCCAGGGGTCGGGAAAGAAGATGTGCACGCCGTCCAGGCTCGACTCACCGAGCATGTGGTCGAGCACTTCCACTGCGTCGTGACGCAGGATGCGGATGTTGTCCAGATGCTGTTCACCCGCGAGCTTGAGCAGCGCGCCGACGCCGGGCTCGTGGACCTCGCAACACAGGAAGTTGTCTTCGGGTCGCACAGCGGCGATGTGCGCGGTGGCGCCACCCATGCCGAAGCCGATTTCCATGATCAGCGGCGCACTGCGGCCAAAGGCAGCGGTGGCGTCGAAGGGGCCGGGCGCGTAGTTCAGCAGCCAGCGTGGGGCATAGAGTTCGTAGGCCTTGGCCTGGCCAACCGTGGTGCGGCCCGCGCGCAGCACATAGCTTTTCACTTGCCGCACGTAGGGCACTTCGCTCAGGGGAATGCGCGGTTGCGCGTGTCGAGGATCGGTCATGGTGGCGGTTTGAGGGTGCCAGATTGTAGGAGAGCGGGTTGGCTTGCCCCCGTCCGCGTGCCACGGCTCGGATAGACTGCGCGGCAGTTGCCGTCCTGCATGGGGAAGATGCGTGCTTTGGGCGCAGGGTCAAATGGCCTGGCTGGCATCAAAGCAAAGGCGAGCAACCGTGAGGGGGTGAGGCCGATAGGCGGTCTTGCCGAGGAGTTTTGCTTTCGCCAACAACCAGAAAGTCATTCATGAAAATTGTGTCCCTGGCCATGCTCGCCGCCGTAGCGGTGTTGTCCGGTTGTGCTTACAACGCGTCTCCGTATGGGGCGTCGGTCAAGAATGTGGAATCCATCAAGTTCCTCAACATCAAACCGATCGCCGTGGCGAAATTCGAGTCCTCGAAACCGGGACTGGCCTCCATCACCTGCCGCGCAGCCGGCCCGGTCACGGTGTCACCCAGTTTCGAGAGCTACATCGAGAAGGCGTTCATCGACGAGCTCAAGCTCGCGGGCGTGTACGACCCAGCATCCCCGATGATCATTTCCGGCAAGCTTGAGGAAGTGGACTTCAGCTCAGGCATCACGGACGGCAAGTGGCTGTTCACGTTGGTGGTGTCGAACGCGCGCAAGGAGAGCTTCAGCACCAAATCGGTGTTTGGATTTTCGGGTAGCTTTGTTGCGGACAAGGCGTGCCAGGAAGTCGCGCAGGCTCTGGGCCCTGCGGTTCAGAAGCTGATCGAGGACGTTGTTCGCGATCCGAAATTCAAGCAGATTGCGATGTAGTCGAAGGCCGGAGGCGGCACTCCATTCCTTGCGGTACCGGCCGCTTTCCCAAGGGGGCTCCGCGCTATGCGGCGCCCCCTTTTCGTTGAATCCACTGCTGATCCCACACAGATGTCCAGCTGTCGAGGGCCAGCGCCGGGTGGGTGGTGGTGCTGTGCAACCCCAGCACGTTTGCGGCTTGGCTCAGGGCCGTGATGGGATCACTCAGGTCCAGCGGCTGCGCGCCGTTTTGCTTGCTGAGTTTTTCACCGTTGGCGCCCAGCACCAGGGGCGTGTGCAGGTAAGCCGGCGTGGGCAGGCCGAGTGCGCGCTGCAACAGGATCTGGCGCGCGGTGTTGTCGGCGAGGTCTTGACCGCGCACCACATGGGTGATGCCTTGCGCGGCGTCGTCCACCACCACCGCGAGCTGGTAGGCCCAGAGGCCGTCGGCGCGTTTCAGGACGAAGTCGCCCACCTTGGTGGCGACGTTCTGGGTTTGAGGGCCCAGACGGCGGTCGGTCCACGCCACATCGGGCGTGTCAGGAATCTGCAGCCGCCAGGCGCGCGCGGGTTTGCCTTGCAGGCCGCCGCGCTCGGGTCGGCAGGTGCCGGGGTAGACGGCGATGTGATGGCGCTCGCGGCCCATGCCTTGCGATTGCAGGGCGGCCTCGATGTCCTTGCGCGAGCAGCCGCAGGGGTAGGCGTGGCCTTGCTGCACGAGGCGGTCCAGCGCCTGCTGGTACATGTCGCCGCGCCGCGATTGCCAGACCACGGGTTCGTCGCTCACCAGCCCACAGCGGGCGAGTTGCTGCAGGATGATCTGATCCATGCCGGGCAGGCAGCGCGGCGTGTCCACATCTTCGATGCGCACCAGCCAGACGCCGCCGCGGGCGCGGGCGTCGAGCCAGCTGGCGAGCGCTGCCACGAGCGAGCCCGCGTGCAGCGGGCCGGTGGGGGAGGGGGCGAAACGACCTCTGTACGCAGCCATCTTGGGGAGGGCTTCGATCCTTCAACAGGCTCAGGATGAGTGGATGCAAGAAGGGCGGGTTCAGGCGATTTCCAGCGCCATTTCGAGCCCGGAGACAAACGCGTCCTCGACGCGATGGCCCAGGCACCAGTCGCCACAGGCGCCGATGCCCAGTGCCCTGTCGAACAGGTGGCTCTTGCCCAGCGGGGTTTGCGTCTGGGCAAAGCGCCAGCGGTGTGCCACGGCAAAGGTGGGCGTGGCGCGGATGCCGGTGATTTCAGCGAAGCCCTTCAGCAGCTTGGCTTTCACGCGCTCGGCGTCGTCTTCAAGGTGCTTGGTGGACCAGGTCGGGCTGGCCTGGATGGTCCAGCGCTCGATCGGGTCGCGCCCGGGCTTGCTCGATTCGCGCGCCAGCCAGCTGATGCGGTGGTGCGTGCTGCGCGCGGCGTTCCACTGCGGACCCAGGTGGGGCAGGCCGGGCTGCATGGCCTGCGGGTAAGCCACCATCAGCGTCCAGCAGGGGGCCACGTGCACGGGAGCGAGAGCCTGGCGCAGTTCGGGCGCCAGGCCCGAGGCGCGCAGCAGGTCGTGCACCTGCGGATGCGGCATGGCCAGCACCACGCGGTCGAAACCACCCACGACCTGTTGACCACCGGCGCTGTCTTCGGTGCGCAGTTGCCACTGTTCGGGGTGAAGCGCGTCGCGTTCGATCTGGGTCACACAGGTGTCGAGCAGCGTGGTGGCGGCCAGGGGCTGGGCCCACAGGCTCACCAGGGCGTTCATGCCGGGTGAGGCCACGAAATGCGGCTCGGTGGGGGGCGGCGCGCTGGCCAGCACATGGCCGAATTCGTCGAGCACGCGCACGGTGCTGGCGCTCCAGGGGCGCACCACCGAAGTGGCGTTGCTGCGCAGCGCGGTCTCGAAGCGCGCGTCGCGCACGGTGAAGTACTGCGAGCCGTGGTCAAAACCGCCGAACTCGGTGCGCCGGGTCGACATGCGGCCACCCAGGCCGCGGCTTTTCTCAAACAGCGAGACCCTGTGCCCGGCCTGCACCAGCGTGCGCGCGCACACCACGCCCGCCATGCCGGCGCCCACCACGGCGACGTGCAGACCCACCGACCTGGGGGTCTTGGCCTTGGCTTTGGGGGCAGAACCTTTGGAGGCACGGGTCTTGGGGGATGTGGTCATGTCTCTGGGCGCTTTCTGATGACGCTTGGTCGGGCTGGGTGGAGTGCTGTTGACTGTAGCAGCCCGCCTGCCAAATGCGCACGGGCGTCGAGGTCATGTCTGGTGGTGGTTGTTGAGCAGTGCGGCGCGTGTTTGCGGGCTTTGCAGATGATCAAGCCACCAGCGCAGTGCGCGACCCATGTCGCCCGAGGTGCGTGGCAGGCGCCAGGCATAGGCCACGCGCAGGCTGCGGTCGGGTCTCTGAACGTTTTTCACCACCAGCCGCCCGGCGGCGATGAAGGGCTGTGCCAGCGGCAGTGGCAGGAAACCGCAACCCAGACCGCGCAGTTGGGCGTCCAGCTTGTGCTGCATGGTGGGCACGGTCAGCACGTCCTGCCCGGGCAGCAGGTTGTGGGTGACGCCGCGCCCACGCTGCGCGCTGTCGGCCACGGCCACGGCGCGGTGTTCGCGCAGTTCTTCGTCGCACAAGCTATGGCTCACTCCCGCCAATGCGTGGTGGGGCGCCACCGCAAACACGAAGGTGATCGGCCCCAGCGGCGCAGACTGGATCTCGGGCAGCGAGAGGTCGGTGGGGACACCGAGGGCCAGATCGGCCTGGCCCATCTGCAATGCTTCCACCGTGCCGGACAGCGTTTCGGCTCGCAGCTTCAGCCGCGTGGGCGCGCCTTCGGCGTAAAAGGCCTCGCAGAGTTCGAACAGCGTGGCACGCGCAATGATCGCGTCGGCCGCGATGGTGAACTGCGGCTCCCAGCCGGTGGCCACGCGCTTGACGCGCTGCGCCACCGCATCGAGTTCGTTCAGCAGGTGCTGGCCGGAGCGCAGCAGTTCGGCGCCTGCGGGCGTGAGCACGGCGCGGCGCGCGCTGCGGTCGAACAGCAGCACGTCGAGCGCGTCCTCGACCTGGCGGATGCGGTAGGTCAGCGCGCTGGGCACCATGCCCACCTCTCGTGCGGCGGCGGCCATGCTGCCCAGGCGCGCCACCGCCTCCAGCAGGCCCAGATTTTCGGGCGACAAGGCGGCGCGGGGCGTGGAGGTGGCCATGGTCGTGGAGCTGACTGTTCAAACGATTTGAATGATGCCATCAAATCCGTGCAGTCTCAATGAGCATGTGCGATCCCACAATTCATCCCATGCCAGCGAGATCCACCCGGTTTCAATGGCGCCACTCCCCGACGGAAAGGAACTCACCATGCTCCAGATTCGACGCTCCGATGCCCGCGGTTTTGCCGACCACGGCTGGCTCAAGAGCTTTCACTCGTTCTCGTTCGCCGACTACTTCGATCCGGCCTGGATGGGCTGGGGCAACCTGCGTGTGATCAACGAAGACCGCATCGCCCCGGGCACCGGCTTCGGCACCCACGGCCACCGCGACATGGAAATCATCAGCTACGTGCTGCAGGGCAACCTGGCGCACAAGGACAGCATGGGCAACGTCAAAGGCATTCCGCCCGGCGACGTGCAGCGCATGAGCGCGGGCAGCGGCGTGCGCCACAGCGAGTTCAATCACGCGCCCAACAGCACCACGCACTTCCTGCAGATCTGGATCGAACCCAACGTGAAGGGCATCGAGCCGGGCTACGAGCAAAAGAGTTTTGCCGACGACCAGAAGCGTGGCCGGCTGCGCCTGGTGGCCTCCAACGGCGGCGCCGAGGGCTCGGTGCACATCAACGCCGATGCGGCCATGTACGCTGGCCTGCTGGACGGCGCCGAGACCGCCGAGCTGGCCCTGAACCCGGCGCGCAAGACCTATGTGCACCTGGTGCGCGGCTCGCTGGATGTGAACGGCGAAACGCTCAAGGGCGGTGACGCCGCGGTGCTGGCTGCTGAAAGCCAGCTCAAGCTGGCCAACGGCCACGATGCCGAAGTGTTGGTCTTCGATCTCGCTGCCTGAACCTTTCTCTCAACCCCCAACCTGTTTTTCAAGGAACCTCCATGAACGCTCTGCAAAATCCCCTGGCCCTGATCGGCCGCATCCTGTTGGCCCTGATGTTCGTGCCGGCCGGCTTCGGCAAGATCGCCGGTTTCACCGGCACCGTGGGCTACGCCACGGCCATGGGATTGCCTTTGCCCACCGTGGGTGTGGCGATCGCGCTCGTGATCGAACTCTTCGGTGGCCTGGCGCTGCTGATTGGCTTGCGCACCCGTTACGCTGCACTCGCGCTCGCGGTGTTCACGCTGGTGGCCAGCTTCTTCTTCCACGCCTACTGGGCGGTGCCCGCCGAGCAGCAGATGGTGCAACAACTGATGTTCTTCAAGAACATCGCCATCACGGGTGGCCTGCTGGCCTTCGCGGCCTTCGGTGCCGGCGCCTTCAGCGTGGACGCTCGCCGCACGGCCTGAGCAACGGTTCCTTTTCGCTTCATTTGTCCATCGCGGCGCCCAGGCGCCGCGTCTTTTTCAGAAAGACAAGTCATGTCCAAAGTTGTTGTGGTTTATCACTCGGGCTACGGTCACACCCAGCGCATGGCGCAAGCGGTTGCCCAGGGCGCCAACGCCGAACTCATCGCGATCGACGCCGACGGCAACCTGCCCGACGGCGGCTGGGAAGCGCTGGCTGCGGCCGACGCCATCATCATGGGCTCGCCCACCTACATGGGCAGCGTGAGCTGGCAGTTCAAGAAGTTCGCCGACGCCTCCAGCAAACCCTGGTTTTCCCAGCAATGGAAGGACAAGATCGCAGCCGGCTTCACCAACAGCGCGGGCATGAACGGCGACAAGCTGGCCACCCTCAACACCCTGTTCATCCTGGCCATGCAGCACGGCATGATCTGGGTCAGCCAGGGGCTGATGCCGAGCAACACCAAGGGTGCCCATCGCAACGACGTGAACTATCTGGTGAGCTACAGCGGTGCCATCGCGCAGAGCCCGTCGGACGCAGGTGCCAACGACATGCTGCCGGGCGATCTGGAAACCGCGCGCCTGTTCGGCGAGCGCGTGGCCTCCGTGGCGGCGAAGTTCAAGGGCTGATCGAACCCACCGAGCAGGTCGCGGCGAGTTTCAACTCGCGGCAACCTGCAGTTTCTGGCGAGCCACCACCTGCAGCCATGACTGGAGGTCAGCCGCCAGAAAACGCCCCAGGTCGGCTGGCGTGCCGGCAGCGGGTTCCAGCGCATCCAGCGAAAACCTCGCCTTCACCTCCGGCAGAGTGACCAGACGCGCGATGGCGGCATTGAGCCGGCCCACCACCTCGGGCGGCGTGCCGTGCGGGGCCACCAGTCCGAAATAGTTGAGAACGTTGAATCCGGCCTGTCCGGCCTCCACCATGCTGGGCACTTCCGGCAAGGCCGGTGTGCGTCGATCCGACGTGACCGCCAGCGCCTTGATGCGCCCGTCGCGAATGAATGGTGCCAGTGCCGGTACCGTGCCTGTGACCAGGTGAATCTGTCCACCCATCATGTCCAGCACGGCGGGTGCGATGCCGCGGTAAGGGATGTGCGTGATGAACGCGCCTGTGCGCACCTTGAGCAGCTCAAGCACCAGGTGGTTGATGCCACCGGCACCGGCCGAGCCGTAGTTGTAGAAGCCGGGCCTGGCGTGAGCCAGTTGCACCACCTCGGCCAGTGTGCCGGCAGGCAGGTCCTTGTTGGCGGCCCACACCAGTGGACCGGTGGCGATCATGCCCACCGGCGTGAACTGCGCCAAAGGCTCGTAGCCCGCGCCCGGCAGCGCGGCAGGGACGGTGGTGAAGGGCGCGGCAACCAGCAGCAGGGTGTGCCCATCGGGCGCGCTGTGCGCCACCGCCTGTGCGCCGATGGCGCCCGAGGCACCCACGCGGTTTTCCACCACCACGGTGGCGGGCAGCAACTCTGCGAGCTTTTCGGCCACCAGGCGGCCCACGGCGTCCGTGCCCGCCCCGGGCGCGAAGGGCACGACGATGCGGATCGGGCGCTGTGGCCAGGCCTGAGCCCAGACCGTGGGGAAGGACAAGGAAGCCAGCGCAGAGCCAGCGCCGGCAATCAGATGACGCCGGGACAAAGGGTGTTTCATGGTGATGGAAGGTCGTGGCGACAGCGCCAGCCCTATTGTTGCCACCGGCTGTGACCTGATCATGACGCCAAACGCAAAGGTAACATCCGGCACATGAAGATTCTCAGCATCATTCCTTGGGCAGATTGGCTGGCGCTGGTCTGCTTTTTTGCGTTGTGGACGGGCTACGCCTGGTTCGCTCGCGTGTGGGGACGAAAAATGGGCTCGCTGATCCAGACCACCAACCGCTACCGCGGCTACTGGATGATGCAGGCCACGGCGCGCGATCCGCGCATGCTCGACGGCGTGATCACGCAGACGCTGTCCACCACGCCAGCGTTCTTCTCGTCCACCTCCATCCTGGTCATCGGCGGCCTGTTCGCCCTGCTCGGTACCACCGACAAGGCCACGGAGCTGATGAGCGAAATCCCGTTTGCGCAGACCACCACGCTGATCGTCTTCGAGTTCAAGATCCTGGTGATGGTGGCGATCTTCGTGTATGCCTTCTTCCGCTTTTCCTGGTGCATGCGGCAGTACACCTTCGTGGCGCTGGTGATCGGCTCCATGCCGTCACCCGAAGCCTTCGACTCGGGCAAGTTCGACCGCGAGCATTACGCCCGCCGCGCAGCCGCCATGGTGGGCGCGGCGGCAGAAACCTTCAACGACGGGCTGCGCGCTTACTACTTTTCGTTTGCTGCGCTGGCGTGGTTCGTCTCGCCGATGGCCATGGTGCTGAGCACCCTGGCGGTGGTGGCCATCCTTTACATGCGAGAGTTCCGCTCCGAGGTGCTGCACATCCTGAAAGAAGATGTGACACCGCTGCCCTGAGACCTCGGCCGGGGGATGCCGCCTCCTAAAATGGACGCATGTTCCTACACCTGCGCCTGCACACCGAATTCTCCGTCGTCGACGGCACCAACCGCATTGATGAAGTCGTGGCCGCCGCGGCCGCCGACAGCCAACCCGCGCTGGCCATCACCGACCTGAGCAACCTGTTCGGCGCGGTCAAGTTCTACAAGGCCGCGCGCGGCGTGGGCGTCAAGCCCATCATCGGTGCCGAGGTGATGCTGCAAGGCTTCACTGAAGAGACGCCCGGCGCCATGCCCGGCAGCCACCAGCCTGCAGCACCCCGCGTGCTGCTGCTGGTGCAGGACCACCAGGGCTATCTGAATCTGAGCGAGTTGCTGGCCCGCGCCTGGACGCGCAACGAGGGCCGGGGCCAGGCGCTGGTGCACCGCGACTGGCTGCAGGAATGCAATGAGGGCTTGATCATGCTGTCGGGCGCGCAGTCCGGCCCGGTGGGTCAGGCGCTGATGCAGGGTGATACCCAGCGCGCCACCGACATGGCGCTGCAACTCTCCACGATGTTCACGCACCGCTTCTACCTGGAGCTGCAGCGCGCGGGTCGCGCCGACGACGAGCGTCATGTGTCGCAAGCGGTGCAGCTGGCCGCGCGCCTGCACCTGCCGGTGGTGGCCACGCACCCGGTGCAGTTCCTCGAGCCCGACGACTACGAGGCGCACGAGGCGCGCGTGTGCATTGCCGAAGGCGAGATCCTCGGCAACAACCGGCGCGTGCGCCGCTTCACGCGCGAGCAGTACTTCAAGAGCGCGGCGCAGATGCAGGCGTTGTTCGCCGATGTGCCCTCGGCGCTGGCCAACACGCTGGAGATCGCGAAGCGCTGCAACCTCACGCTGGTGCTGGGCAAGCCGCAACTGCCCAATTTCCCCACGCCATTGATCGATGGTGTGCCCATGCCGATGGCGGACTTCTTCCGCCAGTCGTCGTTTGAAGGGCTTGAGGAGCGCCTGGTGCACCTGTACCCCGACCCGGCCAAGCGCGAAGCCGAGCGCCCGCGCTACGTGGAGCGCCTGGAGTTCGAGATCAACACCATCCTGAACATGGGGTTCCCGGGCTACTTCCTGATCGTGGGCGACTTCATCAACTGGGCCAAGAAAAACGGCTGCCCGGTCGGTCCGGGCCGTGGCTCGGGCGCGGGCTCGCTGGTGGCGTACGCGCTGAAGATCACCGACCTCGACCCGCTGCAATACAAGCTGCTGTTCGAACGTTTCCTGAACCCGGAACGGGTGTCCATGCCCGACTTCGACATTGACTTCTGCCAGACCAACCGCGACCGCGTGATCGACTACGTCAAGGACAAGTACGGCAAGGACGCGGTGAGCCAGATCGCCACCTTCGGCACGCTGGCCGCGCGCGCGGCGATTCGCGACGTGGGCCGTGTGCTCGATTTCTCCTACGGCTTTTGCGACGGCATCTCCAAGCTGATCCCGAACAAGCCCGGCATGTCGGTCACGCTGCAGTACCCGCCCAACCCCAAGAAGGAGGGCGACAAGAACAACTACGCCATCGAGATGGAGCCGGTGCTGGCTGAGCGCATCCAGAAGGAAGACGACGTCAAGACCTTGATCGAGCTCGCGCAGAAGCTCGAAGGCATGACGCGCAACATCGGCATGCACGCCGGTGGCGTGTTGATCGCGCCGGGCAAGCTCACCGACTTCTGCCCGCTCTACGCGCAGCCCGGCAGCGACTCGGCGGTGAGCCAGTACGACAAGGACGACGTGGAGGCCATTGGCCTGGTGAAGTTCGACTTTCTGGGCCTGGCCACGCTGACCATTCTGGAGATCGCGCGCGAGCTCATCATCAAGCGCCACCCGGGGCAGGAGAACTTCCGCTTCGAGGATGTGCCGCTGACCGATGCGAAGGTCTACGCGCTGTTCTCGCGCGGGCAGACCGAGGCCGTGTTCCAGTTTGAAAGCCGCGGCATGCAGGGCATGCTGAAAGACGCCAAACCCTCGCGCCTTGAAGATCTGATTGCGCTCAACGCGCTGTACCGGCCGGGACCGATGGACCTGATCCCCAGCTTCGTGAACCGCAAGCACGGCAAGGAAGTCATCGAGTATCCGCACCCCCTGGTGGCCGAGATGCTGTCCGAGACCTACGGCATCATGGTCTACCAGGAGCAGGTGATGCAGACCGCGCAGATCCTGGGCGGCTATTCGCTCGGCGGCGCCGACATGTTGCGCCGTGCGATGGGCAAGAAGAAGGCCGAGGAGATGGCCGAGCACCGCGAGATCTTCCGAGCCGGTGCAGCGAAGAACAACATCTCGCAGGAGAAGGCCGACGAGATCTTCGACCTGATGGAGAAGTTCGCGGGCTACGGTTTCAACAAGTCGCACGCCGCCGCCTACTCGCTGCTCGCGTACCACACCGGCTGGCTCAAGGTGCACTACACGGCCGAGTTCTTCTGCGCCAACATGACGGTGGAAATGGACGACACCGACAAGCTCAAGGTGTTGGTTGATGACGCGCTCAAGATGGGCATGGCGTTCGAAGCGCCCGACGTGAACCGCGGCTTCCACCGCTTCGAGCCGATCTCCAACAAGTCGATTCGTTACGGTCTGGGCGCCATCAAGGGCACGGGCCAGCAAGCGATCGAGGCCATCGTGGCCGCGCGCGAAGGCCGTGGTGAAGGGCCCCGTGGCCGTGAGACGGGGCCGTTCAAGAGCTTGTTCGACTTCTGCGTGCGCGTGGACCGCACGCGCTTGAACAAGCGCACGGTGGAAGCGCTGATCAAGGCAGGGGGTTTTGATTCACTGCACCTCAACCGCGCCGAGCTGCTTGCCTCGGTGGACCGCGCGTTCGCCTTCGCAGCCGCTTCGGCCGCCAACGCCGCGCAAGCCGACATCTTCGGCGACAGCGACCACGGCTCCAGCACGCAGGACCCCGACCTGGTGGCGACCATGCCCTGGGGCGTGAAGGAACGCCTGACGATGGAGAAAACCGCGATCGGTTTCTACTTCTCGGGCCATCTGTTCGACGAAGTTGAACGCGAGGTGCGCCGCTTTGCGCGCACGCCGCTGGGTGACGTGATGGAAAGCCGCGACCCACAGATCCTGGCCGGCATCGTGACCGACTTCCGCGTGATCAACGGCCAGCGCGGCAAGCTTGCGCTGTTCAAGCTCGACGACAAGACTGGCGTGTTCGAGACCAGCGCCGACGAGAACCTCATCAACGCCCACCGCAATCTGCTCAAGGACGATGAACTCATCATCGTGCAGGCCGTGGCCCAGCCCGACCGGTTCTCGGGTGGTGTGCGCCTGAAGATCCAGCAGGTGTGGGACCTGGCTGCCGCGCGCTGCCGCTTCGGCAAGTACCTGCGGGTGGCGGTGAACGGCCATGCACCTGCCGTGGCCCAGCTGGTGCGAGAGTTCCCGCCCAAACGCGAAGTGACGGAGCAGGGCGAGCTGGTGCGGGGCTTGCCGGTGCGGCTGCAACTCTTGCGCGAGGGCGCGCAGTGCGAACTGCAACTGGACGACCGAGCGCTGTTTTTCCCGACCGATGCGGCGCTGGCCAGCTGGATGGCGCAGGCGCATGAGCAGCGGGCGGAAATCGTGTTTGATTGATCGAGAGAACCCCCTGCGCCGCTGCGCGGCTTCCCCCTGAAGGGGGACAACGCCTGCGGCCTGGCGGAGCCAGTTCCGCGGCATTTCTGGTGTGGGGATGGCGCGCCGGAGAGGTGCTTGATCAGTCCAGCGGACGCAAACCAATCACGAGTGACGGCGGCACGCGCCCGTCGGTATCGCGCGGCAGGCTGCTGGTGCGGTCGATGGCGCGCAACACGGCTTCGTCCCAGGCAGCGTTGCCGCTGCTCTTGCTGAGCTTGCGCGAGGTGATGGTGCCGTCGGGCGCGGTGCGCACCTCGACCTCTGCGCGTGGGTTGCCCGGGGCCACGTCGGTGAACACCACGTTGGGTTTGATGCGCGCAGCCACCTTGGCGCCGTAGCCTGGCGTGGGGCCGCTGGACTGCTGTGCCGTGCCGGTGCTCTGCGGTCCGCCGCTGGCGCCGGCCTGGCCCATCATGCGGGTGATCTGTTCGTCGCGCAGTTGATCGCGGCGCTTCTCATCGGCGGCCGCGGCCTTGCGCTCCTGCTCGCGTTTCTGGGCGGCCAGTTTCTGCTGGCGCTCTTTCTCGTCGGCGGCTTCTTCTGCCGCGGCCTTTTTCTCTGCTGCAGCCTTCTCGGCGGCCTTGGCAGCCGCGAGCTTTTTGGTTTCTTCCTCGCGCGCCTTCTTTTCGGCCTCAGCCTTCTTCTTCGCTTGCGCGGTGGCGATCTCGGCCTGGTTGGGCGAGGGCGGCGGCGGGGCGGGTGCTGGCACCGGGGTGGGCTTGGGCGGCGCAGGTGGGGGCGGTGCCGGTGGCGGTGGCGGAGGTTCCACCGCACGCGGAGCGGCCTGCTGCGGCAGGCGCGACCAGAGCTCTGCCTCGAACGTCACCGGCTCGGCATCGTTCTGCCACGACACGCCCCAGGTGAGCGCGATCACGAGCAGGCCGTGCGCGATCAGTGCCATGCCCACCGGGCCGAGCCAGCGGCCGGTGTTGGGCGGTGCGAGGTCGAGGTGGTCGGCGGTGGACTGCATGGCGTTGATCAGCGGGTGGTTTGCACGGACAGGCCGACGCGGGCGATGCCCGCTTCCTGCAGTGCGCTCATCACGCGCACGACCGCTTCGTACTTCACGTTCTTGTCGGCGCTGATGACCACTGGCACACCGCCCTCGGGTGCGGCGCCTTTGCTGGCCTGCAACTGCTTCACGCGCGCCACCAACTGCCCCATGGGCACTGGCTGTGACTCGGTGCTGGCCGAGCCTTCACGCACTTTGAGTTGTTCGTCCTTGTCGATCATCACCGCCACGAAACGGTCGGGCTGGCGCCCGGCCTGGCCCACGCTGGGCAGCGCGATCTGGCTCGGTGTGATGAGCGGGGCGGTGACCATGAAAATGATCAGCAGCACCAGCATCACGTCGATGAACGGGACCATGTTGATCTCGTTGATGGTGCGGCGGCCTCGGCCGCGTGATGAGACGGCGGGCATGGTCAGTGACCTGAAGGTGTTTGAGTCTGAGCGCCGAGATTGCGCTGCAAGATGTTGGAGAACTCTTCCATGAAGGTCTCCATGGCGTTGGCCACACGGTCGATGTCGTGCGCGAAGCGGTTGTAGAACACGACCGCCGGAATGGCGGCAAACAGGCCGATGGCGGTGGCCACCAGGGCTTCGGCGATGCCGGGTGCCACGGTGGCCAGTGTCACTTGCGCCAGGGCGGCCAAGCCGGTGAAGGCGTGCATGATGCCCCACACCGTGCCGAACAGGCCCACATACGGTGAAACCGAGCCGACCGAAGCCAGGAACGAGAGGTTGGTCTCCAGCACGTCGAGTTCGCGCTGGAAGCTCGCCCGCATGGCGCGGCGCGCACCGTCGAGCAGGGCGCCGTTGTCGGTGATGCGACGCTCGCGCAGTTTCTGGTATTCCCGCATGCCGCTGGCGAAGATGCGTTCCATCGGGCCGCCATGCTTGGCACTCTGGGCCGCTGCGGCATACAGGTCGTTGAGGTTGGTGCCCGACCAGAACTCGCGCTCAAAGTCTTCGTTGTGCGCGCGCACGCGCTTGAGCGAGAACACCTTGCGGAAGATGGCGGCCCAGCTCACCACGGAGACGACCATGAGGAGCACCACAACGGCTTGCACCACCCAGCTGGCGTTGAGCATCAATTGAACAATGGAGAGATCTTGGTTCATGCGTGTTCAGAGAAGGCAGGTCGTGAAGAAGTTTCGTGGTCCGGACAGGACGCTCAAGGCGGCAGTTTGAGCGCGGCGAGTACGGCGGGTGGTATGCGTTGCGGGCGCAGGTTGCGGTCGTCGACCCAACCGATGCGGATGGTGCCGCTGCACAGCAATTCAGCTTGTGCATCGCTGCCCGCATCGCTCTGCTGCGGTTTCAGGAGCGCACGCTGCTCAATTGTCATGGACGCACGGCCCGTATCCACCACCCGTGCTGTAACCAGAAGCAAATCATCGAGCCGGGCCGGGCGGTGGTATTGCAACTGGGTCTGGGTGACGACGAACATGCCACCGACCTGCTCGCGCATGCGTTGCTGCTCGATGCCCAATGCGCGCAGCCACTCGGTGCGGGCACGCTCGAAGAACTTGAGGTAGTTGGCGTAGAACACGATGCCGCCCGCGTCGGTGTCTTCCCAGTAGACGCGCACCGGCCAGGTGAACGGATTTGATTGCAGCGCGGGCAGACTCACAGCGCTTGCTCCAGGCGAGACACAGCTTCCTGAAGCTGGGCCATCGAATTGGCGGTGGAGAAGCGCAGGTAGCGGCCGGGGTCGGCGCTACCGAAATCGCGCCCCGGTGTGGTGGCCAACTGGCAACGGTTCATGAGCTCGAAGGCCAGCGCCCAACTGCCGCCTTCGTCGGGTCGTGCGCCTTGCGGCGGGATGCCCCACCGCGCGCACAGACCGGTCACGTCTGCCCAGGCGTAGAAAGCACCGTCAGGCATCACCGGCACGCGCAGGCCCAGGCGGTTGAGTTCGGGAATGAAAAAGTCGCGACGCGCCTTGAACTCGCTGCGCCTGCGCTCGTACTCGGACAGGCTCTCGGGCTCGAAGCAGGCGAGCGCCGCATGTTGTGCAATGGTGCTGGCGCAAATGAACAGGTTCTGTGCCAACCGCTCCACCACCGGCACCAGCGCGGGCGGCAGCACCAGCCAGCCCAGGCGCCAGCCGGTCATGTTGAAGTACTTGGAGAAGCTGTTGATGCTGATGACCTCATCGCCCAGACCGTCTGGCAGGCCCAGCGCGCTGTGGCCGAAATCGTCCTCGTAGCTCAGGCCCAGGTAGATCTCGTCGACCATCGACACGCCGCCCTGGGTGCGCACGAAGCGGGCGATGCGCTCCAGCTCGTCGCGGGCAATGGAGGTGCCGGTGGGATTGGACGGCGAGGCCAGCAACACGCCGCGCGTGGCCCGGTTCCAGTGCGCCTCCACCTGCGCCGCGCTGAGCTGAAAGCGCTGCTCAGGGCCGCTCGGGATCATCACCGCGCGGCCCTCGGCTGCCTGCACAAACTGCCGGTTGCAGGGGTAGCTCGGGTCGGGCATCAGCACTTCGTCACCGGCCTCGATGAGCGCCAGACACGCCAGTTGCAGGGCGGCGGAAGCCCCCGCGGTGACCACGATGCGGCTTGAATCGATCGCGAGGTCGAACCGCGAGGCATACCAGCCGCTGATGGCTTCGCGCAAGGCGGGCAGACCGAGGGCCTGGGTGTACTGGCTGCGTCCGTCGCGGATCGCGCGTTCGGCTGCGGCGTTGACCAGCGGCGGCGCGGTGAAATCGGGCTCGCCGATGTTCAGGTAAATCATCGAGCGGTCACCCGGCTGCGCGTTCGCCGCCAGGAGAGATGCCGCCTTGGCCAGCTCCATCACGTAGAAGGGTTCGACGCGCTGAGCGCGCTGCGCAATCCTCACGGTGCGGTGTTCTTGCGCGGGCCAGGTTTTGATGGCGCAGCGGCCACTTCGGCCTCGCGCAGCTGTGCGGCCAACTGGTGCAACACACCGTTGACGTACTTGTGGCCGTCGGTGCCACCGAACGACTTGGCCAGTTCGATGCATTCGTTGAGCACCACACGCCAGGGCACGTCCAGGCAGTGCTGGAATTCATACGCGCCGATCCACAGCACGCCACGCTCGATCGGCGAGAGCTCGACCAACGGGCGATCAAGCAACGGCTTGATCAGCGCGTCCAGCGCGTCCGCCTGTTCAATGCAGCCGTGCAGCAAAGCGTCGAAGTGCACGCTGTCGCACTTGTGGAAACCCGCCAAGTCGCGTGTGAAGACGTCGATGTCGCTGGCGGCGTTGCGACCCACCAGGTGTTGATAAATCGCCTGCAGGGCGAATTCGCGGGCGCGGGTGCGGGCCGACTTGTCGGCGGCCTTGCGACCGATGAGACCACTTTTGGCTTTTTCGCCCTCGGAGGTGGGGAGTTCTGTGGACATGTTCAGCCTATTTCTTGCAGCAGGTGGGCCATTTCCACCGCCACGCGGGCCGCATCGCGTCCCTTGTCGGTCTTGCGGGCAATCGCCTGCTCGAGCGTTTCGGTGGTCAGGATGGCGTTGGCGATGGGGATCTGGTAGTCCAGGGCCAGGCGCGTAACGCCAGCCCCCGACTCGTTGGCCACCAGTTCGAAGTGGTAGGTTTCGCCGCGGATGATGCAGCCCAGGGCGATGAGCGCGTCGAAATCGTCGCGCTCGGCCATGGCCTGCAAGGCCACGGGCACCTCGAGTGCACCTGGCACTTTCACATGGGCGATGTTCTTGTCCTGCACGCCCAGTGTCAGCAGTTCTGCCAGACAGGCGTTGTACAGCGCGTCGGTGATGGGTTCGTTGAAGCGGGCCTGAACGATCCCGATGCTGAGCTTCTTGCCGTCGAGCAAGTGGGCCGTGCCTTTGTCTGCGCCGAACATGTGCGGCTCCGTTTCTGATTGAGGATGTGAATGGATTCAGCCGTTGCGGCTGAGGTAACCGGTGATTTCAAGACCGTAGCCGGTCATGCTGGGCATGCGGCGCGGGTTGCCCATGAGCTGCATCTTGTGCACGCCGCAATCACGCAGGATCTGCGCGCCCACGCCGTAGGTGCGCAGGTCCATGCGGCCGCGCTCGGGTGCCTGGGCCGATCGGGCGGTGCCTTCAAACTGGGCCAGCAACTGCGCCGCGGTCTCGCCGCAGTTGAGCAGCACGGCCACACCGGCGCCCGCTTCGCTGATGTAGCGCAGGCTGGCCTCCAGGCTCCAGGAATGCATGGAGCGACCGACCTCCAGCGCGTCGAGCACCGACAGCGGCTCATGCACCCGCACGGCCACCGATTGGTCCGGGCCCCATTCACCTTTGACGAGTGCCAAGTGCAGCGCACCGCTGGGCTCGTCGCTGAAGGCGTGCACCTGGAACTCGCCGAACGCGGTGTTCAAGCTGCGGGCGCCCAGTTTTTTCACCAGGCATTCGGTGCGGCTGCGGTGTTCGATCAGGTCGGCGATGGTGCCGATCCTCAGGCCGTGCTCGGCAGCGAACACCTGGAGGTCGGGCAGGCGGGCCATGGTGCCGTCGTCCTTCATGATCTCGCAGATCACGGCACTGGGGCTGCAACCGGCCATGGCGGCCAGGTCGCAACCGGCCTCGGTGTGGCCTGCGCGCATGAGCACACCACCCTCGACCGCCTGCAACGGGAAGATGTGACCGGGCTGCACCAGGTCGGTGGCAACGGCGTTGGGCGCCACCGCCACCTGCACGGTGCGCGAGCGGTCGGCGGCTGAAATGCCGGTGGTCACGCCTTCTGCGGCTTCGATGGAGATGGTGAAGGCCGTGCCCATCTTGGTCCCGTTGCGCGGCACCATGGGTGGCAGTTGCAGGCGTTCGCAGCGCTCTTTGGTGAGCGTGAGGCAGATCAGGCCACGGCCGAAGCGGGCCATGAAGTTGATGGCTTCTGGCGTCACATGGTCGGCGGCGAGCACGAGGTCGCCTTCGTTTTCACGGTCTTCCTCGTCCACCAGGATCACCATGCGTCCGGCGCGCATGTCGGCCACGATGTCTTCCACGGGCGAGATGGCCACCGGGGCCAGGGTTTCAGGCGCGTTCATGCGATTTCCTTGAGGTTGATTTGACCGGCGCTGAGCATGCGCTCCACATAGCGTGCGACGGTGTCGATTTCCAGATTGACCGGACTTCCATCGGTCAACAGGCCCAGCGAGGTGTTTTGCACCGTGTGGGGAATGAGGTTGATGCTGAATTCACAGCCGTCGGCACGGTCCTGGATCGAATTGACGGTCAGGCTGACGCCGTTGACGGTGATGGAGCCCTTGTAGGCCAGGTATTTGCCGAGGCTCAGCGGTGCGATCACGCGCAGCTCCCAGCTCTCGCCCACCTGCGCAAAGCGGGTCACATGCCCGACACCGTCCACATGGCCAGAGACGATGTGCCCGCCCAGCCTGTCGTGGGCGCGCAGGGCTTTCTCCAGATTGATGCGGCCGCCGGTCTGCGCCAGCCCCGCCGTGCGGGCAAGCGACTCGGCCGAGATGTCGATGGTGAAGTGGTGCCGGGGCAGATCCAGCGAGGTCACGGTCATGCAAGCGCCGTTGAGCGCAATGCTGTCGCCCAAGCCGACGTCGTCGAGATACCCGGAGGGTGCCTCGATCGTGAGTCGCTTGCCATGGTCCAAAGAGCTGCCCAGGTCGTGGAGGGCGGCGATGCGCCCCACGCCGGTGATGATGCCGGTAAACATCCGGCTATTTTCGCAGGGTTTGCGAGCCCGCCGGTGTTCAGGGGCTGGTCTTGGCTGCGCGCGCCCGGATTACCGGTTCCAGCACTCCATCGGCCCCAGCGGATTCGGCACGTCGCCCGTGGCAACCTGCGCTCGGGTGCCCGCCTGATTTATCTGGAAGGAAGCACATCGGTCGGTTGACTGGGGCGCGCCGGGAATCGCCGTCAAGGTGTAGGCCAGACCATCGTTGGAAACCGCGTTGATGTTGTAACGCCCACCCTCGACAAACAGCACACCGGGGGGAATGGCGGCTGTGAGCGGGTAGGTGCCCTGGGCCGTGGCGGTGCGCTCCATCCACTGCGCAGCCTGCAAAAGCGCCGCGCGTGCATTGGCGCGGTGGCTTCGCATCACAAACTCGTTGTAGCTGGGCAAAGCCACCGCCGCGAGCAACGCCACTACGGCCACCGCGATCATCAGTTCGATCAACGTGAAACCGCGGTGTGGGCGGCGGAAACTGGACATCAGCGCACCTCCCGCCAGTCCGCGCGGGCGCCTTGGCTTGTTCCCAGCAGGATGCCGTCATTTCTTACACCAGAGCCAGAGCCAGAGCCAGAGCCAGAGCCAGAGCCAGAGCCAGAGCCAGAGCCAGAGCCAGAG
>NZ_LMIE01000031.1:117283-233228 GCF_001428625.1 Hydrogenophaga sp. Root209 | reverse complement strand
AGAGCCAGAGCCAGAGCCAGAGCCAGAGCCAGAGCCAGAGCCAGAGCCAGAGCCAGAGCCAGAGCCAGAGCCAGAGCTTTCACCGCCGATTGAAAAGAGGTCGACTCGAATCTGGGACCCTTCAATCGCGACCACTTCGTCCGACGATACAAGCATGCTGGTGGCCCTGCTCAGGCTAACCGTGGGGTCGCTGCTGAAGAACACCGGCGACGACGCAGGTCGGCCAGTGATCATGTTCAGCACTGTGATACGTCCTTGTCCAGCGGCGGCCTGAGGGCTGCAGCTTTCGCCACCGGCCGTGGGCGACGGAGCCATGCTGGGGATGATCACCCGCTGGCCTTGCAGGGGGCTTGGTGGATTGAGAACGCGCTCACCACTGAGCGGCAAATCCATGAACCACCCGCGTTTGGCCGTGTTGTCGGTGCGCGAATACGCGATGGTGTTGTCGGTGGAGTTGGAGTAGATCGTGTCGACCACATCGCCGTCTGTCTCTGTTTGGGTCACCGCCGTGGTGATGCTCTGTTGCACCAACGCGGCACGACCGGTCGTGATGGGGAGGGCGTCGGCCAACTGGAGTCGTTTGGCCCCCGTGTCGAGAGGGTCGACGATGGGCGTGAACTTGCTCTTGTCCCAAACGGAGTAGATCGTCTGCACGGCGGCGTTGGCGGGGTCGCTCGACTGAATGTTCTGGCCGGTGCCGAACATGACCTGGATTCCGCCCATGGGGTGGGCCATGATCAAAGGTGTCGTGGTGATCGGTTGCGCGGTCGACGCGGCGTCTCGGGCCACAAAGAGCGGTTGGCAGGCATTGGAATCCTTGCAGGGCTGCGCGGCACCGTCCCAGGCGCTCACGCCCCAGTCTGAGTCGTTCTTGCTGGAGAGATCGAATTTCCACAACTGCCCCTTCAGATCACCCGCGTAGGCGATGTCGATCGTGCCGTTGGCGTTGAGGTCGACCAGTCGGGGCGGCGCCAGACCATTCGATGCGCTCGCGGTGGAGTCGGCCACGATGCGCAGGAGGCTGCGATCGCCATCCAGGTACTGGATCAGCAACACCGGCCGCTCATTGAAGCTGTTCACGCCATTGCCCAGCACCACGGCCCAGCGCTTGTTGTTGAGCTTGACAATCTGTTCGCTGCGCCCGCCGGACAAGGTGTCGGTCACGGGCGCGCCGTAAATGTGGCCGACGTCTTGATGACCGACGAATGCGCCGGTGGAGTTGCCTGGAAATGTTCGGTCCAACCAGATCGAGGTGTTGGTCACATTGGTGGGGTCGGTGACATCCACCACGAAAAAGCCCCGGCCGCCACCCCCCAAACCGCTGACGAGAACGGTTCGCCAAACGGGAGTGGGCGGCGTGCTCGGGTTGTTGACCCAACTGGTATCCACATCACCGGTGAATGGGTGGCCGTCCACGAAGTGCCGGTGGGTGTATTGGGGCAAGGTGTAGTCGCGCAGGCCGGCGTACGCCGCTCGCGGCACGTAGGCAAAGCGTTCTGCACCCGTGGCACCGTCAAAGGCGTGCAGCATGCCGCCGTTGGCACCGATGTAGACCGTTTCTGGTCGGTTGATGTGCGTCGAGCGGAAACTGGCGTGACCGGCATGCTCATACTTCAGCCGTTTTGGCGCAGCCACCGTCCAGAGATTGGAGTTGACCACCGTGCCCATGCGGGACGCACGTTGGCGAAAGCTGCCGGCCGGTGCCTCGCGTGACCGGTCTCCGCGGAGGTAGTCCACCCTTTGCCCGCCCACGGTGGCGGTGTCGGAGCCGCGCAAAGCAGTTTGTTGTTCTGAGCTCAGCGATGTCCAGTTGAAGTTGATGCCTTCTGCGCCCGAATGCGAGAGGATGCGTCGGCTCGCCCAGTTGAGCCCGGCAGCATCGAGTTTGGAGGAAGCCGTCCAGGCGGGCAACGCATCCACCGTTCGGGTGGCCGCGCTGATCTTGTAGGCCTCCACGTCACCGCTGAAACGCTCCATGTTGTAGCTGGCCAGGTAAATGCGGCCATCGGTGCGAAGTTGGGTGGAGTTGGCGGCGATGCTCACGCGGGCTTGGCCGTTTTCTGAAGAGAGACCTTCCAGAATGCCTTTGAACGCATTTACCAGCGACTGGGCATCGGGCGCCGGAATGAAACGGCCGCGGCTGTTGAGTGCCGTGTGCCACAGGTCGGCTTTGCGCGCATCGTCACGAATTTCATAGTTGGCGCCGCCGTCGCAAGGAAGGTTGCCTGCTCCGCTGACCGACGAGTTGCAGAAAGGCGTGACCCAGGACTTGTCGCCTCGGATGAGCGGGGCCAGGCCTGAGAAGGTGTCGCCCATCCAGGTGGGATAGGACGTGTTCGTCGACCATTGGGCAGCGCTTTTGAATCCGATGGTGTAGGTCACCATGTGTTGCCAGGTGGCGGGGTTGTTGCGGGGGTTCCAGTAGCTCTCCAGATCGGCCGGCGCACTGGTGGTGCCGAAGTTTTGCTGGGGAAACTGCTCGGCCGGCATCGGTTTGAGATTGTTCGGAATGCCGGGCTGCAGGTCGCGCGACCAGTAGTAAAAGGCGAGATCGGACAGAGTGCTTAGCGTGGAACTGCCCCAGGTGTCGCGGTAGAGGCGGGTCTGTGTGTTGGTGGAAGCGACGGAATAGAGCGTGCCGTCGGGCAAAACAGTTTCGGTTCCATCCGCATTGCCGCCGCGAACAATGCGTGTGCCTGGCGGGCCGGAGGTGTCGCGCTCGCCCGAAGCCCACGAGTGGCCGTACTCTCCGTCGGTCATGAGGATGTGGTACGACCTGCGGCACGACAACACTGGCAACTCTTCAGTGCCAGGATTGGCTGCCCAAGGGCTGTTGGAGCCCAGTCCCGTGGCGCTGAGATACTGGCCTGCGTTGTCCATCATGAAGTGAGAGGGCGTGCCTCGCACGATGGCGATCGAATCTACCCAGTTGAAAAAGTTGGTGCGGTGTTGCCCGGCAAATCGTCGCATGCCGTTGTACCCCCGGCAGATACCCGTGGTGCTGGTGCTGCTTCCGGGAATGGTGTTGCAGCCGTGCATGGATTGCCATGCCAGGCGGATCTGGTTGTCGGGAAGATTGCTCGCGGCGAAGGTGGTTTTGAGCGCGGTGCGCAGTTCGGCAACCCCGGTGGAGCCCATGCTGGTGGAGTTGTCCACCGAGACGATGATGTTGGGCGCCGGATCCCGGGACATTGTGGGTGGTGCTTGGGAGAGCAGCAATGGCGCCGCCACGACGGCCTGACTGAAGCCAGCGATGGCCAGCGCAGCACCGCGTCGGGAGAAACTGATGGATGGCATGGCGGTTTCTCGCTTTCAAGCTTTTATCAAGGATCGAACGTATACGGAGCGCAGCCTCACCCGAGTGCCGGGTTTGCGGCCCTGCACATAGGCCGTGATGCGATAGACAAATGGGTGCTGGGTATCGGGTAACGGTGCGAAGGACGCAAATCCGTTGTTGCTGAAGGCTTCTGAATGGCGAAACACTTCAACCCAGTACCAGGCCTGCCCCGCCGTGAGCAGCGGATTGCCGGCTGCTCCCGGATTCGCACCTGTGAACTGCCCATAGCTCGCACCCGCCGCCTGCATGTTGGCCAACTGGGCGGTCCATGCACCGGCGGTCTCAAGCTGGGTTGTGGTCTCCGGAAGGCAAATGCCCTGTCTGCAGATGCCCATAAAACCTGGTGCCAAACGGGCCGCAATGATGTCCAGGTCGTCTTCGCCTTTGCCGAACGGGAAATACGCCGCGTTCGCTGCTCGGCATCCGGTGAAGCTTGCGTTCCCCGCGCAGGGTTGGCCATTGGACTGACGGCCGCTGATGTCCATTTCGGCGTCGCGAATCAGGGCTTCGGCGGCGGCGAACGCACGTTCGTGGTCGCTTTCACTGCCCACCAGTTTCTCGTTGAGCCAACCCACGCGGTTGCTGGCCAGCAGCACGAAGGTGGTGAGCAACAGCATCACCATGACAACCACCAACGCAATGCCGCGCTGGGATGAAGCATGCTGGCGACGGCGGAGTTTCATAGTGCGATGTTCCTGAGGCTGAACACCCGCACGAATACACGGCGGATGCGGCCATCTAGGGGGAAGACTTGGCCGTTGCAGCCGCTTGCATTGGCCTGTCCGGCGTGGCCACCGACCTGGCCCGCCAAGCGCAGGCACACCATGACTGCCTCCACTGAGTTCCAGTCGTCCGCAGTCCAGCCTGCGCTTGCGTCCTGGTATTGCAGGTTGCCATTGATACGTCGTCCGTAGCGCACTTGAAAGTCTTCAACGCCTGCGATCAAGGGTCCGGGCGCGGAATTACCGGAACCCAGGCAACGCAGGCTCTGGTTCAGGATGTCAAGTTCAAAGTTGTTCCTGATGGCCACATCGTTTGCCACGTTCTGTCCCAGGCAGTCCACCGCATTCAGTGACACTTCGCTGTCGTGGCTGATTCCAAGTGCATCCGGGGCGTCGTTGGCTCCGTCGATGCCTTGTATGGCTTGGGGTGCGCTGGCGTTTCCATAGCCAACAAAGCTCTCCGCAAAAGTGACGAGGCCAGGGCCGTTGTCGATCAATCTCACGGCTCCCGCCTGACGAATGTGGTGGCCGATGGTGCGGAATGCCATGGCCGCGTCCTGTTGAAGCCGTGTGCTGTCACCCACGGTGGCCGAGGCCGATCGGGTGGAGCCAAAGCTGCTGACAGCTGCCACCGACACGATGGCGCCGATCGCCAGCCCCACCAGCAGTTCGATCAGGCTCACGCCTGCTTCCCATGCAGGGCGATGGGTGACATGTGGTTGCGGTTTCATGGCCGTATATAGACAAGATGGCATGTGAAATCTACCGGACAAGTGAAGCCAGCCATGCCGGTGCCTACAGCACCGGCGGCGTCGGTCACGGCATCGGCGCGCGTGAAAAGGGCGTCTTCTGCGTCGGTCGCCAAGGCTTTGTTCTTGCCCTCCAATTCCGTCCAGCGCACCAACACGCCGAACTGGTTGGTGTCGGTGTTGGAGCGGAACACCTGGGCGTCGCCGCTGGGCAGCAACGTGGCCACATTCAGCTTCCAGGCCCGCAGGTCAAAGGCGGCGAGTTGGGTCCCATTGCAGGCCATGGCCAGGCAGTCGGTGCCTGCAGCGGCCGGCGCTCCCCAGAGGGTTTCGTACGGGTTGGGTGTTGGATTGGTTTGGCGGACGATCGCATTGCTCTGCATGCGCTCGGCCAGATCGTTGGCCATCTGCACGGCGACTGCTCGCGCGTTGCTGTTGCGCGACTCCGTGAGTGCGCTCACCTGGAGTCTGGCCAAACCCAGCACGCCCAACGAGAGCACCAACATGGCCACCAGGGCCTCGATCATGGCGATACCGCGGGAATTGGTGGAGCGTTTCATGGCGGGCAATTGCGAATACGGCCGCTTCTGGCAACGCAAAGGGCCACACCGTCTGCGGGGCTGAAGGCTTCGCCGGCAGGGAATATGCTGAAGTTCGCGATCGGCGGCTGACCGAACCGGTCGATCGTTGCTAGGGCCGCACCTGGGTTTCTTCCGACTCGCGTGCCGGGCTTGCCTTGGACCACGTGAAGGATCGGCTCGCCTGCATTGATCGTGTCATTGCCATTGAGATCGATAAAGGCCGTCCAACCACAATCCCAGTCCAGCGCGTTTGCGGCTTGGGGGCATGGAGCGGTGCGCAACAGCACCACAGGCTGTCCACGCGAGATGGCCTCTACACGAGCGTTGGCAATGGAGGCTTGCAGTTCCTCGCGCATCGATTCCATGCGCATGCGGCGCAGCATGTCGGCAAAACTGGGCGCTGCCAATGCCGACAACACTCCCAGCATGGCGACAACAACCATCAGCTCAATCAGCGTCAAGCCTTTGGAGCGAAGCGGGTCGACAAGAGGGGGGGCATTCAACCGAAACATGCCGGCACTCTAGCAGGCATGTTTGAATACTTAAGTGCCGAGTCGATGGCAGCAAGTAAATGGAAGATAGGCGGATTGACTACTATATTTGCAGTATTTTTGCCGTTGGCAAGGTCGCGTGAACGGCTTGAACGATCAGTGTGAGCCCCTTCAATGGCTCAAACCTGATCGGCCTGGAGGAAGGCGTCTCGCCCTTGCACCCGGGCAACGATGCGGAGGTCGTCTCCCACTCTATCAACCGATGTGAAGTTCAATCCGATGCCGTCCTGCAGCCGCTGCAGCGGCCCGAAGCTGGAAACTCCTGCGCCGGCCCCGAGCAGTTTGGGCGCGAGGTAGACCACCAGTTCGTCGACCAAGCCTTCACGCAGGAACGACCCGTTGAGCTTGCTCCCCGCTTCCACATGCAGTTCGTTCACCTCGCGTTTTGCCAAGTCTCGCAGTACGGCGTGCAGATCCACCTTGTTGCTGGCGCCGGGCAGGTGAGTGAGGAGGGCGCCGCGTTCCCCCAACGCCTCTTGTTTCCTGGGATCAAGTGCCGCGTGATAGATCCACACCTGGCGCGGCAGCCCATCAGCCACCGGCTCGAGCAGCCGAGCCGTCAAGGGCGTTTTGAGATCACTGTCCACCACCACCAGATGAGGCTGTCTTGACACCCCGGGTAGCCTCACATCAAGCCGTGGGTCGTCCTCGAGCACCGTGCCGATGCCTGTGAGCACGGCGCAGGCCCGAGCTCGCCAGGCGTGCCCGTCTTCGCGGGCAGGCTCGCCCGTTATCCATTGGCTGACGCCGTTGTCGAGTGCACTCGTGCCATCCAGCGAGGCTGCCATTTTCATGCGCACCCACGGTGTGCCGCGCACCATGCGGCTGAAGAAGCCGATGTTGAGTTCGCGGGAGGCCTTGGCGGGCTCACTGTCGTGTGGCAGAAGCTCCACCTCGATGCCTGCCGCCCGCAATCGTGCCAAGCCTCGCCCTGCCACCAGTGGATTGGGGTCGGCGGATGCGACAACCACCTTGGCGACCCGCGCTTCGATCAGCGCATCGCAACATGGTGGGGTTCTTCCGTGGTGGGAGCACGGCTCCAGCGTCACATGCACCGTGGCGCCTTCCAGCGATTCACCGCGCGAGCGCGCATCGCGGAGCGCCACCACCTCGGCATGAGGCCCTCCGGCCTCCTGGGTGTGGCCCGTACCGATTTCCCTGCCGTCCGATGCGTTGATGACGCAGCCGACCCTGGGATTGGGGTTGGAAAGCCGCAGAGCGCCTCGTGCGATCGACATGGCGCGTGCGATGCCCGCACCCTGCCTCACTATCGGCCCCAGCAATCCATCGTCAGCTGCGCCCGATTGGCCAGGACGCCGCCTGCGCCCTTGATGTTCTGATGGTTCAACAAAAGAATGCCGCAAGCGTCGGTCGCTTGAGCCCCGGCGGGCACAGCCTGGAGAAGAAAGCTGCCTTGAGCGGGATTCGTCGCGGGAGCGACGGGTGGGACAAATGAAATGTTGTACCGGGGGGGTCCACCCGCAGGCACCACGGCAAAGCCGGTCGCGTTGATGAAGGCAGCGCCGATGGCTACACCGTCCTGCGTGGCGTCGTAGCGGCCGGCCAGTGAGTAGTTCTGCTCCAGCCGCTGTGCCACGGACTGCAGATAACTCTTGGCGTCCGCGCGGTGGCTGCGCTGCACGTAGGCGGTGTAGCTTGGGAACGCAATGGCGGACAGGATGCCGATCACCGCGACCACGATCATCACCTCAATCAGGGTGAAGCCGTGGCTGTGAGTTCTGAAGGATTTCATGGTGTCACTTCGAAAGGATTTCACGCCAAGAATAACGGCCACGCGGAGCCGACTGCCCCAGCAGGCTGGGCGGGCGGCATTCAGCTTTGGTCTGGTCCGCGCAGCGAGGTTTGCAGTCGTCTTGGTTGCACACCACCGTCTGCTTGTTGTCCGTGTTGGTGTAGGTGTTGCTGACCTTGACGATACCCGAAGAGTCGATGGCCAAACCTCCCACAGACACGCCGTTGACGATCAGGTCGCCGGTTTTGCCCGAGCAGACGTTGACCGACATGAGGTAGCCGGAGTTGCCCGGCGTGCAGACATCTCCCGTGGGTTGCGTGGTTCCGAACAGCACCGCACCGGTGTCGGGTGGCAACGTGGAGTTGGTCAGCACCCGCTCGCCACCGGTGAAGGTCATTCTCCACCCGCGTTTGGAGGTCATGTCCGGTGTGTCCCAGATCCGCCCGACCACGCCCACATCAAGCGTGGTTTCAGTGAGGGGAGAGATGTGGGCGAGATCGGACTTTGGCACGGTGAGTGTCGAGGACGGAGACTTGTCCAGCACGTTGTAGAAGCCGCGTGCAACAGTGTCGGTGTAGTCAGCGTCTTCGTTGAGCTTGCCCGTACCGAAGAGCACATTCCAGCCCACACCTTCGCACGCTGGCACGACCGATGGAGCTGTGGTGATGGGTTCAATCTTGGGGACGGTTTCCGATGTGGTGGCGGTGTACACCTTGCCCAGGTAGCGCCATGCCGCACCTGAATCCGATGGTCGTGCCAGCACGAAGTCCGGTCCCAGGACTTTCGAAAACTGGAACTTGTGCATATTGCCCTTGATGTCCCCGGCATAAATCGTGTCCATCAGACCGTCACGATCGGTGTCCACGGGCGTGGGTGACGACAAGCCGTTGGCGCCAGTGCTGTCGGCGATCAGTTTGGTCTCGGCTGCACCGGTGTTGGCATTGAGCAAGAAGAGCACGGCCTTTCCGCCGCCCGTCGAGGTGCCATCGCCTACAGAGCCATAGCCGTTGCCGACCAGGACTCGCCACGCCCCCGTGGTCACCGAAGCATCGGCCATCTTCGCAATCTGTCTGTAAACGCCGTTGACCGGATTGATCGATGGTTCGTTGAAGGTGTATCCCAGGTCGGTGTCCTGCACATCGGTGAACTCCCACATGGGCAGGGTGGATGCCAGCGAGGCTTCGGTGGCGGTGGAAAAAGTGCTCTGGCTGCTGATATCCAGGGCGTAGTAGCCCTTGCCGCCAGCGCCGAGACCGCCAACCAGCATCGTTCCCCAACTGGGGGAGGTCGGAGTTGAGCCTGCTTTCTCGAAGTCACCGACCATCGGCGTGCTGTCGACGAAATACTGGTGCCTGAAGCTGAAGTCCGAAAGGCCTTTGAGCTTGCCAAACACGCTTCGAGGGATGTAGCCGAAGAGCTCCTTGCCATTGGAGCCATTCAGTGCGTGCAGCATGCCATCGTTGCCACCCACATAGACGACGGCGGGACGGGTGCGGGTGGTGTCGCGGTAGATCTTGTGCCCGGGGAATTTGCTGCCAGTCAGTGCAGGCCCCGCTCCTGCCAGGTAGGTGACGCCGGAGTTGACGATGTCGCCGAAGAGGTTGCTTGGACGGGTGCGGAAGAGCGTGCCTTCGTGCGTGCGGCTGCCGCGCAGGAACTCGACCCGGTTGGCGCCGTTGCTGTCGGTGTTCAGCTCACCTTGTTGCGTGGAGTTGAGACTGTCCCATTTGAAGGGCATGGAAGAGAAGGCAAACGGGGTGGTCGGGTTGCGGAACGACGTGAAGATCTTGCGCGTGGCCGACGTGAGTTTGGCGGCATCGGCCACCGCGGTGGAGTCGCGATTGATCCAGTTGGAGGCATCCCAGCTCGGGCTGGTGGAACACTCCAATGCGGTTTGCTCAGGTGCGCAAGCGCGCACGTTGCCCGTCCAGTCCTTTGGGTTGTACCCGGCGTAAATGATTTCGCTGCTGGAGGTCTGGCGGCTGGAGGTCACGGCGGCGCTGGATGCTGCGGCTGCGCCTGCCTCGCTGTTGATCTTGCTGAAGGCGGCCGAGAGGCCCGACTTCAACAGGCTGGGGGTGCTTCCCGCAAACCAGTTGTCGGGCACGCCATCGGCGTTCTTGTCCCACGCCACAGCGACCGTAGCGTCTGCAGGATCGATCTTGACATTGGGGTTGTCTCCCGGCGTCAGCGTCGTGTCGAACCCGCCGTATTTCGCGGCCAGCCAGTACTGCGTTTTCAATGTGCCGGCGGACGGCATGCCACCCACACCGTTGCCATTTTCCAGCACGTCGACCCAGTAGGTCGCCATGGTTTGGGTGCCCGTCAGATCGCTGCGGATGTCGTTCGTGTTGGCCCAGTGCGCCAGGGCCGCCATGTAGGGCGTACCGCCGCTGGATCCCCCTGTCCAGCTTGCAGATCCCTCTTGAGTCGTCAGGCGGGTCCACAAGGTATCAACGTTCAAGCTGTCGGCGTCGGTGGGACCACCCGTTCTGCCTGGCAGCTGGCCGTCCTGGTGGGTGTAGATGTCGCCGATACCCAGCATGAAGTTTTTCTGGCATGTGTTGATGATCGGATCGCGGCTGCCGCCGCGCCCGTGCGCGGCGCCAGTGATGACGGGGAACCCGTCTTTGTAGGCATCGGTCAGGCCGTTGGTGTACGAGTCGGGCAGTGCATAACCACGCATGTAGCGCTGGGCAGCGTAGTACATCTCGCTCACTGGGTCGTTGCCCTTGTATCCGGCGGTGTAGCCGAACTTGTTGAGGTAGTTCATCAGCCCCGAATTGCTCACGCCGCTGGCCGTGGCGTCGTCTGGATTCGGGTTGGCGAGGATCACGCCCGTCGTGGTGTTCCATTCGAAATTGGGGTTGGCGACAACACCGGTGCTGGTGGCTGCTACCGGTCCCACGCTCTTCATTGCGGCTCGCAGAACGCCGCCGTTGCGGTCGTTACCGGTTTGGTTCAGATAGCCGAAAGCACCAAATCGCAAGGAGGCGGCATATTCCTGAATCAGGCCTTCGGGCTTTGCAACGCCCGAATACTTGGCTTGGCAATTGGCCTCCCGAGTGTCCCCGCTGACCCCTTGCGCCGGCGACATGACGCAGGCGGACACGCGAATGTTGAAGCAACCCAGGCGGTTCAGTCCGGTGTGCCCGCTGCAACTTTGTCTTTGTTGTGTGGTGGTCATGTCGGAGAAACCACTGTCCGAGATGATGAATTTGGAACCATATCCCCCCGAGCGCACCGTTTTCCCTCTGAAACCGCTGGGAATCGGCGCGCTGGCGCCCGAGGGCAAAGTCTTGTTGGGGTTGTATTCGTTGCGGTCGCTGAACGAACGAATCAGGATGGTTCTGGCGGTCGTGTCACCGTGGTAGTCGCTGCTGCTCAGGGCCTTGGTGGTGAAGTTGTCGCGCGTGCCTCCCGTCATGACCGAGCGAAACTGATCGATGTTCGTCATCGTCAGCCAGTTGAGCAAATTACCGCTCCATTCCGCGCTTCCGCAGAGACCATCGCTGGTGATCGCAGTGCCGGGGTTGAACACCTCGCCCGTGCTGTCATACGTATAGCACTTGCGATTGTCGAAATAGCCGTCGTACTTCACCGGACTGCTGTAGGTCGTGCCCCGATAGGACACCTGCAGGCCGGTCGGGTGTTCCACCGAGAGTGCCAGCATCACGTTGCCAGGCACGGCAGTGCTCTCGGGCGGTTGGGCGCTGGGTGTGAACCCCCATGCGCACACCGTGAACAGCGTGATGACCAGGCCGACGAAGAGGCGGCGTTGCGACGGTGTATTCATGTCATGTTCCCTGAGCAAGATTCGTCAAAGCGGTGAGAAAACCGATTGCAAGGTCACTGACGTAGCACGGCCGCCAGGTCCTTGGGTGCGGCCAAAGCCCACGGCCGTGATGCGAAAGAAGAGCTTGTTGGAGGTCGGCGTGATGTTGAGGTCGTCAGCCCTGAACATCTCGATCATGTAGCGGGGCGCAATGGTTCCAGCCGGTCCGTTGAGTGGAGCGTCGGTGAAGGTGCCGTATGCCACTGTTGGAACCGGTGCAGCGATAGATCCAGCGCAACTGCGAGCAGGCAGTGTTCCATCTACCCAATTGGCGCCGCTCCAGATGGGCATGCCGCAGGCCGTGGAAGAGCTTGCGGTGTACAACCCAAGGAGGTTCGCAGTGCCCCCAATCCCGCCTCCGTCGTCCAGTCCGATATCGTCGATCACCGGGTTGGCGGCAACCCAGAAATTGCCTGCATCCAATGCATTCGTGGGGCGTGTTCCCTGGGGGCGGACCAGTGTGCAGTTGGTCGTCCCATCGGGCGCTCGGCAGTATGTTCCATCAAAGCGCAAACCGAGGATATCGCGCTCGCCATCGCGCAACGCCAGTTCGGCCAGTTCTCTGGCCATCGCGAGGTCGCGGTCGTTTGCCGACATGCGTTCCTCAAACAACGAGCCCCGCATGGCCATGACACCCAGGAGTGACAGAACGACCAGGAAAATGAGGCTGGTGACCAGCACGAAGCCATTGTTTTTTTGCCGTTTCATGCCGTGCTCACAGAGGGGTGGCGAAGACCGCGTTGCGCACCGATACGACCGAGGTGTAGCGTTTCCAGAGGCGGGTATCTCCGGCCGCACGCGCAATGTTGGCGTCGAAAACGCCATCGTCGTCGCGCGTGCAGGTTGGCCGGGTGGGTTGCAGCGCCGCCGTGCCCGGGGCCGCGGGGCCGCTGGTGCCGGGCGTGGCCGATACAACGCAGATCTCCACTGCGGTCACCCCCGCCCAGCCCATGGCGCTGGCCGACACCTCGGTGGCGCTGAGGTAGCGCTGCTGAGCGCCACCCGCTGCCGAAGGGTTGGCTGCATTGCCGGGTGCAGCCATCTGATAGCGAAGAACGAATTCCTCAACACCAGCGGCGATCGACTGGGCACCCGCGGCGCCCGAACCTTCGCAGTTCAGTTGAGAGACAGCGCCTGCCGCGGGTGCGGGCGCAGAGAAGCGGTTGATCACCATCACTTCACCCGCCGGGGGAATGCGCTGAAGGCAATCAAGGCCCTCGCCGGTGGTGGTGTCGGCCGGCAGCAGGCTGTTGGGAAGGTTGGTTGTGGTGATGGGGATGCCTTGATAGGCCACTTGCAGCGTGTGTCGTGTGGCGCTGGCTGCACCACAAGCCTGAACCGCCGCAGCCGAGACAACGATGGCGTTTGGTGTGCTGGTCATGGCGCCATCGCATCCAAACACCGGCGTCAGGCCGGGGAAGAACTGGCTGATGGGCGCCGGCACCGGGGTTGCGGCAGTGGCCCTGACGAACATGTTGGTGCGATCGGCGTTGCCTGGCATGAACAGAGTCGCGGCTTGCGCGCGACTGGTGGTCGCGTCAAGGTCGAAAATGTCGACATAGCCCGCTTGCATGAGGTTCTGCTTCAGCATCCGCATCACGTTGCGCGCGGGATCGTTCAGCTCTGCCTGGTTTTCCCGTTGCCGCGTGGTGTTGGTGGTGTTGAGGTAAGCCGTCCCGATGGCGGTGAGTATCACGAGGCCGATGGCAATGCTCACCAGCAGTTCGATAAGGGAAAGACCTCGTTGGCGTCGGACCGGTATCAGATGCTTCATGGCGTCACCCACAGGTTGAGACAGCGGATACCTGCGACGGCATCGTCCGGGCAACTCGCGTCGGTACCCTCGGTGGCGGCCAAGCCTGCTGTGTTGTCTGTGGCAGCTTCTGTCTTTTCTCGCCACATCACGACCACCCGACGTGCGTTCGGCTCGGTATCGCCGCCGTCGGCCACCGCGAAGATGGCGCCCCGGCCACCAGGCAATTCGCGCGCAAGCGACATGCGCCACTCACGCAGGTCGCGTTGAGCGGCTTGTGCTGCAGTGCAGTCGGGCAATCCGGTCAGACCACAGGCGGGATCGTCGGGCAGATCGGCGGCATCGTCATACCCATCCTCGGCCAGATAGGCCGTTTCCGGGTTCGCCACCGCGGTGGCGAGGTTTGTCAACGTGAGGTTGGCACTGTTGACCCTCATCTTTTCGATGATGAAATCTGCCTGAATGAGCGCCTGCGTTCGCACGGTGGAGGTCTGCTGAAAACGCGTGGATGCCAGCTGCAGACCGGCTGCACCGAGCAATCCTACGGCCACCACCATCATGGTGATGAGCACCTCAAGCAGGGTTGCACCGCCTTGGAGCTTGGAATGGTTCATGGTGGAGGCGCGGGAATGTTGCAGACGCCGGGGGTCAGCACGTTGATGCGCGCCGTTCGGTTCATGGCAATGTCACGGGAGAGGTTGTCGAGATCAGCCTCTGTGGGACACACGAACAGGGTGTTGCCTGCGTAGGCTGCAACAGGTTGCCCGTTGGGGAGAAATGTCACTGCGCGGTTGGCCAATGTGTTGTCCGCAAAGGCGGTGCGCACGCGCGGGCGGGCAGGGGTGTCTTGCAGCAACACGGGGACCGCAGCATCGGGCAAGCCGACGAAGACCACCCAACCATCTTCCAGCCCACTGTCCGTGCAAGTGGCGCCGTCGGAGCTGGGGCACACCGTGACAGGTGCGTTTTGACGAACGGCCTCAGTTTTCGCGAAGTAAACCGAGAGCGTGTAGTCGTTCACCAATGTCCGAATGGTGTTGCGTACCTGCATGGATCGCCAACTCGGGATGGCGATCATCGCCATCACAGCGACTATCACCATGACGACCATGAGTTCAACCAGAGTGAAGCCGGCCTGGCGGGCTGGCTTCATGACACTGAACGGGGTAAGGGAATGTTTCACGCTGAGATTTTCAGCTTGAAGCACGTATCGGCCCGGAACAGACGCTGAAATGCTCCCTGCGCAGGACAGACGGTTGACTTTCAAGAGCAGCGTCTTGAAATCGGGGAATACTTCAGGTGCATTATTTTTTGGTCGGCACAGTAACAAAAATGGAATAAGCGCGTTTCAACGTCGCACTTCATCCACCAATGCCCGGAACTCGTCGATGTCTTCGAAGCTGCGGTACACGCTGGCAAAGCGCACATAAGCCACTTTGTCGAGCTTTTTGAGCTCGCGCATCACCATCTCGCCCAGTCGGTTGGCAGCCACCTCCCGGTTGCCCAGGTTGAGCAGCTTCTCTTCGATGCGTTCGATGGCGGCGTCAACCTGCTCCGTGCTGACGGGGCGCTTGCGCAGCGCCAGGGAGAACGAAGCACGCAGCTTGTCTGGTGCGTAGTCCACCCGGCGACCGTCCTTCTTCACCACCGCTGGAAAACTGACTTCGGGCCGTTCGTACGTGGTGAAGCGCTTTTCGCACTGGCCGCACTGGCGCCGGCGCCGGATGAAGTCCGCGTCTTCCGTCACCCGGGTCTCGACAACCTGGGTTTCAAGGTGACCGCAGAAGGGGCATTTCATCGGGCCGGACTCAGGGGTCAGCGGTAGACGGGAAAGCGTGCGGTCAAGGCATTGACCTTGGCGCGAACCGCTTCGATGTTGGCTGGGTCGCGCGGGTTGTCCAGCACATCGGCGATCAGGTTGGCCGTCATGCGGGCCTCTTCGTCCTTGAAGCCGCGGGTGGTCATGGCGGGGGTCCCGATGCGCACGCCGCTGGTGACCATGGGTTTTTCGGGGTCGTTGGGGATGGCGTTCTTGTTGATGGTCATGTGCGCGCTGCCCAACACCGCCTCAGCCTCTTTGCCGGTGATGCCCTTGGCGCGCAGATCGACCAGCATGACGTGGCTCTCGGTTCGTCCGCTGACGATGCGCAGGCCGCGCGAGGTGAGTGTTTCGGCGACGATGCGTGCATTTGTCAGCACTTGTTGCTGGTAGGTCTTGAATTCGGGTGCCAATGCTTCCTTGAAGGCCACTGCTTTGGCGGCGATCACGTGCATCAGCGGGCCGCCTTGCAGGCCGGGGAAGATGGCGCTGTTGATGGCCTTTTCATGTTGCGCCTTCATCAGGATGATGCCGCCGCGCGGACCACGCAGGCTCTTGTGGGTGGTGGAGGTGACCACGTCGGCATGGGGCACCGGGTTGGGGTAGATGCCCGCTGCGATCAGGCCGGCGTAGTGGGCCATGTCGACCATGAAGATGGCGCCCACGTCCTTCGCGACCTTGGCGAAGCGCTCGAAATCGATGCGCAGGCTGTAGGCAGATGCGCCGGCGATGATCAGTTTGGGCTTGGTCTCGTGCGCCTTGCGCTCCATGGCGTCGTAGTCGATTTCTTCCTTGTCATTGAGACCATAGGAGACCACGTTGAACCACTTGCCGCTCATGTTGAGCGCCATGCCGTGGGTGAGGTGGCCGCCTTCGGCCAGGCTCATGCCCATGATGGTGTCGCCGGGTTTGAGGAAGGCGAGGAAGACGGCTTCGTTGGCAGAGGCGCCGCAGTGGGGTTGCACGTTGGCCGCATCAGCACCAAAGATCTGCTTCACGCGATCAATGGCCAGTTGCTCGGCGATGTCGACGAACTCGCAGCCGCCGTAGTAACGCTTGCCGGGGTAACCCTCGGCGTATTTGTTGGTGAGCTGAGTGCCTTGAGCGGCCATCACCGCGGGTGAGGCGTAGTTCTCGCTGGCGATCAGCTCGATGTGGTGTTCCTGGCGGGTGTTTTCGGCCTGAATGGCTGCGAACAGCTCGGGGTCGGTTTGCTCGATGAGAATGTTGCGGTCGAACATGGCAGTCCTTCTAGAGGTGAATCCTTGCGCATTGACAAGGGCTGCCCAGGCGAACGGCTGAACACCCGCGCTGCATCAGCTGGGGTGGCACGCTTCCCAGTGGTTGTCCCGGCCGCAGATCGATGTTGGGTGTGATCGGGCAGGGGGGCCACGTCAGCGGCAGACCTCCCGGATCGATCCGAGGGTTGCGCGCCTATCGCCAGTTGCGTACTCGGCGAGTTTAGCCGAGGGGCACGAGATTCGTCGCTCAATGCCGCAAAACCGGGACGTTCAGGATTGCGCCAGAGAGGTCGTCAGCGGTGTGGTGGCTGGAGCCGCAGGGCCGGCTTCGATTTCCGTGCCGGGTGCAACGACTGGAGCGGAAGTCGAGGCAGGCGCCACCACTTGGGTGGGGCGTGCCTGCGGAATGTAGCGCTGCAGCGGCTTGCCCAGGGCCACGCTCTGAATGCGCATGTGCTCGGACATCACCTTGTCGATGTACCAGCCGCCGTCGGTGGTGACAGCGCCCACGTACAGGCGCAGGCCGCCTTCGACCGACCCGGCGCGCTTGATGCAGTCCTGCAGTACCCGCACACCCACACGCAGGTTGGACACGGGGTCGAAAGCGGCGAGGTGGCCCCCGAAGTCTTCGTACTTGTCGGTGTGGACCCGGGTCAACACCTGCATCAGTCCCTGAGCACCCACGGGGCTTTGGGCAAACGGATTGAAGCGGGACTCGATGGCCATGATGGCCAGGATCAGCGTCGGGTCCAATTTGGCTTTCTCGCCAATCTCGAACGCCTCGGCTACCAAGGCTCCCAATGGCTCGGGCGCTACGCGGTACTTGCGGCTTAGCCAGTAGGTCACATTGGCCTGCTGCTTGGGCAGATCCCCGAGATGCGCCGCGGTCACGCGATCGATGGCGGAGGGCTCCACTGCGATCAGGGGCTCTTCCAGTGTGGCTTCCTGGCGCTGCAGCAGCCAGCCCAGCAGCTGCTGTTCGGCGCTCTGGCGCAGGTCGGCCCGCGCGCTCAGCACGATCAGGCTCACGGCGAACAGGGTGCCCAGCAAGGCAACGCTGTTGTGCGTGATGTCGAGAAAGCCGCGGTAGGTGTCTCCCAGCGTGGCCTTGAGGGATGCCACGACACCTGAGGTGCCCTTGTGTGGCGAAGTCGTGAAAGTTGTCATGTTGTCGCTCCTGTCATGGCCGCCACCGATGTGGGTCGGTTCGCTGAGTGAGGTCGCCGCTGAAGGCCGGACACATCGGTCTGGCGATCAACTTAGCCTGGGAGGGCAGCGTTCGGGGTTTACCCTTGGCGGGCAAAGTTGGCGGATGGTAGGAGGTTATAAATACCCAGTCAATGTTTAAGCGTAGATCTAAAGCAACTTTTGGTTATGAACAATTCGTTGCAATTCACCGCTCAAGCGGTTCGCTAGCGGGAAACCCAATGCCTGTGGGGCTTGCAGCGGTGCCGTCCGGATTTTGCCGCTTGTCGGCCGACGGCCACCTTTCATGTCGCAAAACGGGGTTTCGGGTCTGCCGAATAGGCTTCCAACCCGTGATTGAAAAGCTTCATGGGCGATCCGACCGACTTGTCTTGCCGCTGGAGAGCCCCGGGAGTACGCTTGGCGTGCCAGTCGTGATGACCGGCATCAGCCGACCCAGCGGTGTAGCCGCATGACGGCCCCCAACGGGAGCAATCTGTTGCTTCCAGGCTGGAGAGACATCAAACTCCCTCCGCCAAAACAGACGGCATGAGCATTCAAGCCCGCCGTCAACCCCGGCAGACCTCGTCTGTCGGGGTTTCTTGTTTCCGGGGGCCCCGTCGGCAGATGGGGTGCAGCGGGACCTGAGTTCGGAGACACTGGCGCGATGCCTTACGTTCATCCCTCGCGCCCATGAGCAACAGCCATTTCAGTTTCCCGTCCAACCCGTGGCTCAGACGTCTGGCCTGGACCGTTCTGGTAGTGATGTTGCTGTGGCTGGTCACGTGGCTCGCGGTGCCCGCGCTCCTGAAATGGCAGCTGCAAAAGCAAGCCAGCCAAGCCTTGGGCCGCAGCGTGACGGTGCAACGGGTGGATTTCCGGCCCTGGTCGCTGGAGCTGTCGATCGAGGGAGTGCGCATCGCCACCGCCCAGGGTGATGGTGAGCAGCTGTCGGTGGCCCGGCTTTATCTGAACGCCGAGTTGCAGTCGATCCTGCGGTTGGCGCCCGTGATCGATGCCTTGAAGATCGAGGAACCGCGTCTGGCGATGCGGCACCTGGGTGGCGGGCGCTACGACGTGGACGACATCGTCCAGCGCCTTCGTGTGCCCCCCTCGGAGACATCGAGCGAGCCCGCGCGGTTTGCGCTGTTCAACATCGGGCTGGCCGGTGGCGAATTCACCTTGGTGGACGACACCGTGGGCGTGACGCACCATTTGCGCAGTCTGGCGCTGAGCGTGCCGTTTCTCAGCAACCTGGCTTCGCGCCGCGAGGTGGTGACCGAGCCGCACCTGGCCTTCGAGCTCAACGGAAGCGCTTTTGATTCGCGCGCAGCCTCTACCCCGTTTGCCGTCGACCGCGAGACCGACGCCAGCCTGTCGATTCCTGCACTCGATCTGGCACCCTATTTCCCTTACTGGCCCGCGGCCTGGAACCTCAAGCCCGAGGCTGGTGTCTTGAATCTGAACCTGAAGCTGGCCTTTGCGCAGCGCGACGTGCCGCAGGTGTGGCTCTCGGGCGATGTCGCGCTCACGGGGTTGAAACTGGTGGAACGTGCGCCAGGCGGTGGCACGGCGGGCGTCTTGTCGTGGGAGCGCCTGGGCGTGAACCTCAACCGCGTCGAGCCGCTGGCGCGCAGGGTGGATCTGGCGGCCATCGAACTGAAGTCGCCGAACCTGACCATCTCGCGCGATGCCCAGGGGCGGCTCAACCTGACCCGCTTGGCCAATGGCTTCGGGACGGTCGGACCGCAGGCGCCGGCCGGTGCCCAGGCGCCAGCGGCGGCATCCGTACCTTGGGAAATCCAGTTAGGCCGATTGGATCTGGATGGTGGACGTGTTCAGTGGCGTGACGATGCGGTAGAGCCAGCTGCCGAGATGGCGCTGGACGCGTTGCGTGTGCAAACCAGCGGGCTGAGCTGGCCGGTGCGCGCCCCGATGCCTTTCGAGGTGTCGGCCCAGCTCGACAAGACCAGCATCAATGTGAAGGGCACCGCCACCGATGCCACTGCACAAGCAGAACTGTCTCTGGGAGACATTCCACTGGAGCGATTCGCTCCTTATATATCCAGTGTTCTCAAGCCTGCCCTGCAGGGGCGCCTGGGTGCTGAAGGTCGCATCGAATGGCGAGCCGCGCAAGGTGATCGGGCCATGGCCCTTCAGTTGACGGCTGCCCGGATCGACCTCAACGAGCTGAAACTCGGGCCCACCCGGCAACCCCTGGCCAGCCTGAAGCGTTTGCTGGTGGAAGACCTGCGGGTCGATCTTGCCCAGCGCAGCGTCGACGTGGGCAGCCTGACCCTCACCCAACCCCAGTTGAAGGTGCAGCGTGAGGCCAATGGCAGCTGGATGTTCGAGCCCTGGCTGGCGACTGCAACACCTCCAGCGAGAGGGTCAACCGCAGATCCCACAGGGCAGGCGACCCCTTGGCGGGTGGGCCTGGCCGCCTTGCAGGTTGCGGGTGGTTCGGTGGGGTTTGTCGACCGCAGGCCTGCGCGCCCGGTGACGCTGGACATTTCCGGTCTACAACTGGACCTCAAGGGTTTTCGGCCGCTGGACGCAGTCCAGAAAGACATGGCGTTGGCGATCAAGGCCCGGGTGGGCGCGGGCAGCCAGGTCGCGCCCGGCCAGATATCGCTCGGCGGGTCCCTGCGGCTGCCGGCCCCAGGAGCTTCGGATGGTGCGGGCATGAGGCTGGAGGCCCAGGTGCGGGTTGATCGCCTGCCCGCGCACGCGCTGGAGCCGTACTTTGCCGATCGGCTCAACCTCGAACTGCTGCGCGCCGACGCGAGCTACCGGGGGACGGTGAAGGCCAGCCTGCCCGGCGGCGCCCTGGCTCTCAACCTGCAAGGCGACGCCGCGCTGGATGAACTGAGTGCCAATACCCTGTCGCCCGCTGAAGACCTGTTGGCCTGGAAGTCGCTGCAGGTGCGCGGCCTGCAGTTCGCTCTGGTGCCAGGGCAGGCAACCAAGGTGGCGGTGCGCGAGACGGTGCTCAGTGACTACTTCGCCCGCGTGATCATTGACGAGGCCGGCAAGATCAACCTTCAGGGCTTGGTCAAACACCCCGATGGTCCAGCCGGTCCCGAAGCAGCACCACCGCAGACCACGGTGGCTGCCAGTGGGCCCGGTCCCGACATCCGCCTGGGTCCGATCAGCCTGGTCAATGGCCGCGTTCTGTTCTCCGACCGCTTCATCAAGCCCAACTACACCGCCAACCTGAGCGAACTCACCGGCAGCCTGGGCGCTTTCTCCAACTTGACGCCTGCGGGCGCCGCACCCGAACTGGCGGCCTTGTCCTTGCGCGGGCGCGCCGAGGGCACGGCCGCGCTGGAGATCGACGGCCAGCTCAACCCGCTGGCCCAGCCGCTGGCACTCGACATCAAAGGCCGCGTGCGCAACCTGGAGTTGCCCCCGCTGTCGCCCTACACCGTGAAGTACGCCGGTTACGGCATCGAGCGCGGCAAGCTCAGCGTGGACGTGGCCTACAAGATCGACCCCGACGGCCAGCTCAGCGCGAGCAACCAGATCGTGCTCAACCAGCTCAGCTTTGGCGACCGCGTGGCCGGCAGTGAAGCGCCCAACCTGCCGGTGAAACTGGCGGTGGCGCTGCTGGCCGACCGCAACGGCGTGATCGACATCAACCTGCCGGTGAGTGGTTCGATCAACGACCCCCAGTTCCGCCTGGCACCCATCATCTTCAAGCTCATCCTCAACCTGATCGGCAAGGCCATCACCGCGCCGTTCTCGCTGATCGCCAGCGCGTTCGCCGGGGGTGCCGAGTCGCCCGGCCAAGTGGTGTTTGCGCCGGGCAGCGCGGTGCTGGCACCCGAGAACCAGCCGCAGCTGGAATCGGTGGCCAAGGCGCTGGCCGAGCGCCCGGCGCTGCAGATCACGGTGGTGGGGCACAGCGATCTGGAGACCGAGCGCAGCGGCTACCAGCGCAGCCGGCTCGACGAACGCGTGCTGGCCGAGAAGCGCCGGGCCCTGGCGCGCGAGGGCAAGCCGATCGCCAGCACGCTGGCGGTGTCTGCCGACGAATACCCCGCGCTGCTCAAAGAGGTGTACCGGCGAGCCGACATCCCCAAGCCGCGCAACCTGATCGGCATGGCCAAGGACATTCCGCAACCCGAGATGGAAGCCTTGCTGCTGGCCTCGATACCCGTCACGCCCGACGCGCTGCGCGATCTGGCGGTGGCGCGTGGGCAGGCGGTGAAGGATTTCCTGGCCAGCCGGTCACTGCCCGAAGACCGCATGTTTCTGGGTGCGCCGCAGCTGGCCCGCCAGGGCGATGACTGGCGCCCGCAAGCCGAACTGCGTCTGGCGCCACGCTGATCCAGCCTCCCGCCAAGGCCCCATCGGGCGCGAGCGGTGGCGCGCAGGCGAACAGCGGCGACAATACGCGTTTGCCGCGCCGATCTGGCGCGGCCTCTGTCTTGATTGAACTGACACCTCCATGTCGCTGTTTTCCTTGCGCAAGTCTTCCTCTTCCCCTCAAGCTTCTCCACCTGCCGTGAACACGCCCACCCCTTCCAAGTCCGCAGCTGCTGCGGCCCATCCCCTGGACGCCGTGACCGGTGGTGCGTTCTCCGCGCCCACTTCAGGCGAGCGCGCTGCGCGCATTCGCGAGTGGCTTGCCACCGAGCCGGGTCTGGAGCAGATGAACGAGGTCTACAAGGAGTTGTCCAACCGCGACCGCGGCGCGGCCAAGCCCCTAAAGGAAAAGCTGGACGAGCAGAAGCGCTTGAAGTCGCAGGAGCAGATGGCGGTGGAATGGGCGCAGAAGGCGCAGGCCTTGCTGGACCATTCGCGTCTGAACCTGGCCGACGCGCTGGCCTGGCAGCGCGATGCTGCCCGCGCGGGCGCACCGCTTTCACGTGAGCCCCTGGCCACGTTGCGCCAGTCGCTGGCCGAGCGCGTCAAAGCCATTGAAGACTTGCAACACCGTGTGCAGGTGGAGCGCGAGGCCGCGGTGTTGATCGCCCAACGCATCGAGGTGCTGTCCACCAAACCCTGGCGCGAAGCCCAGCACAGCGCCCAGACGTTGCAGGCCGATGTGGCCCAGTGGCAGGAGCAGGCCAGCGGTCTGGCGCAGGACCCCCAGTGGGCCAGCGTGGACGTGAAGTTCCCGCCCATGCTCGACGCTTCGCGCAAGCAATTGCAACTGGTGTGGGACGCGTTCGAAGCGGCCCTGGCTCAGGCCGTGGCCGCAGACGCCGATGCGCAGGCACCGCTGCCCGCCGTGCCGGTGTGGGCCGACGAGCTGCGCGTGGCGCGCGGCGGCGAAGCCGCTGCCGTGGCCGAGAAGCCCGCCGTGGACACGCAGGCCCAGCAAGAGCGCCGCGCCCGCGTGAGCACCGAACTCGGCCATGCGCTGGATGTGCTGGAGCGCGAACTCGCCGAAGGCCATGGCAAGGCCACGCCCAAGGCCGCCGCCGATGTGCGCGCGATCCTCAAGTCCAACGGTCGTTTTGTGAGCGCCGCGCTTGATGCCCGCGCCCACGCGGCGCTCAGCCAGGCCGGTGAACTCGAAGGCTGGCAGCGCTGGCGCGCCGACCAGTTGCGCGAAGAACTCGTGGCCAAGGCAGAGGCCTTGCTGCAAGCGCCCGAAGGCCAGCGCCTCGGTGGCCGCAAGATGCAGGAAACCCTGCGCGGCCTGCGCGACCAATGGAAGACCACCGACCAGGGCGGCCAGCCCAACCACGCCTTGTGGAAGCGTTTTGACGAAGCCTGCACCGAAGCCCACAAGCTGGTGGAAACCTGGCTGGTGCAGGTGCGCCAGCAGGCCGAAGCACACAAGGCCCAGCGCCAGGCCATCATTGCCGAATTGAGGGCATGGACCGAGGCCCACGCCGGCAACACCGACTGGAAAGCCCAGGTGCGCGCGCTGCACACGTTCTCCGAGCGCTGGCGTGAAGCCGGCCACATGAGCGAAAAGGCGTTTGCCGAAATGCAGCCGCAGTGGAAAGATGCCATGCATGCGGCCCATGCGGGCCTGGAAGCAGCGCAGGCCGAGAGCACGGCTCGTCGCAAGGCCCTGATTGAAGAAGCCACCGCACTGGGCGCCGCGCCCATGCTGCGCATCGATGCGGTGAAGACCCTGCAGCAGCGCTGGCAGGCCGAAGCGCATGCCGTGCCGCTGGAGCGCAAGCACGAGCAGAAACTCTGGGAAGCGTTTCGCCAGCCCATCGATGAAGCGTTTGCGCGCAAGAGCACCGAGCGCGAGAAGGCTGCCACGTCGCTCAACGCGCACGACCAGCGCGTGCTCGACGCCTCGCGTGCGCTGGAGCAAGCCAGCGCGAGCGGCGATGCGCAGCGCATCCGCGCGGCCATGCACGAACTTGAGTCGGCGCTGGCCGGTCGGCCGGCTGCGGTCGAGGCTGCGCCAGCGCCTGTTGTTGTCGCCGACAAAGCCGCACCGAGCGAGCCTGTGGAGCCCGTGGTGGACGCGGCCGAAGAACCTGGTGAATCCGATGAAGCCGAGGCGGCAGACGTTGCTGCGCCCGCTGAGCCGGTGGCGCCTGCCAAACCCGCCGCACCGCCCAAGAAGCTGGTGGCCATGCGCGGGGACGACCGTCCCGGCATGAAGAAGGCCGAGCCGGCCGGCCGCGATGCGCGCGGGGGTCGTCCTGACGGGCGCCGTGACGGTGGCGCAGGTCGCCCCGATTCGCGGGGTCCACGCGATGCACGCGGTGCTGGCGCAGCGCCATGGCGCGACGAGCGCGAACAGCGTGGTCCGCGCCTGGGCGATGCGGCGTTCCGCGCCCAGCGCCAGGCCATCGAATCGGCCGAAGCCAGCCTGCGCAAGCTCGCAGCGCAAGCCCACGGCGAGGTGCTCACGCAGCTCATGACGGCCTGGGAACAGCGCGACGCCGAGCAGATGCCCTCGGCCCAGGCGCTGGGTTCGCGCGTGAGCGCCGCCAGCCGCGGTGCGTGGTCAGCCGCCTTGTCCAAGGCAGCCAGCGCCTTGCAAGGTGAGACGGTGTTGCGCCTGGAGATGGCCGCCGAAGTGCCCACGCCGGCCGAACACCTGAGCGAACGCCGCATGCTGCAACTGCAGTTGCTCACGAGTCGCCACGCAGCGGCACCGAGCGACACCTGGGTGGAAGACGTGGCGGGTGTGCTCGCGTCGCCATTCGATGCGTCGGTCGCGCGCCGACTTCAAACCGTCTTGAAGGTATTGCTCAAACGCTGAATCCGTCGCCCCCCAACGCGCAAGGCCCGCGCAGACTCAGTCTGCACGGGCCTTTTTCATGGTGCTGGAGGCGGGTCTGAAAAATCCGTCGTACAGCGCCACCAGCGCGGGAAATTCCTGCGCGAATCGGTCGCGGCTCACGAAGTAGCCCTCGCAGGTGACGGCGAAAAACTCGGCGGGATCCTTGGCCGCGTAGTCGTCGAGCCATGGGCGCTCGGCGCCGAAGCGCTCGGCCATGGTGACCGCCTCGCGGAATCCATCGAAGGCGAGCTGCATCGTTTGACGCCACACACCCCTGGCCTCCGAGGCGCTGCGCGTGCCCATGAACCCTTTGGGCAGCGGTGGGGCGCCGTCCGGGTGTTCCCCGAGCGAGATGCCGCGCATGTCCATCTTGTGCACGAACTCGTGGATCACGACATTGCTGCCGCTGTGCGCGGCCACGCTGGCGTGGGCGACTTCCTCCCAGCTCAACATCAGCGGTCCGCGGTCCATGGCTTCGCCGGCCAGCACTTCGTCGTAGTGGTGGACCACGCCCGCACCGTCGGTGGTCTTGCGCCGCGCCACCACGGCACCAGGCTGCACCACGATGCCGACGAAATCGCCGTACCAGTCGAGCAGCTTCAGAGGATCGCGCACCGCGTCACCCGACGTGCCGTGCATGTGCAACAGCGGCAGGCACGCCTGCGCCGCGATGGCGAGCGCCATCGCGTCGGTGAGCGCCAGGCCGTTGGCGCCGTGGAACTCCTTCTCCGCCAGGAAGTGCGTGCTCAGCAGGCGCAGGCGCGCGCGCTCTTCTCGGTCGAGCGCCGACAGGAACGGGTGGGCGATGAGGGTGGATTGCCAGAGCGCGTCGGGTACCGGTGTCGGTTGGCGCAGCGAGCGCGGCAGCAGGCGCTGGAGCAGATCGATCATGACAGCGGCAGGGGGAGGCGGCGCAGCCCCCGTGCGTCGAGTCGCAGCACCTCTGCGCGCGGTGGTTGAGCGGCGGCGTCCCAGTCGCTGAGCACCACGCGCTGCAGGCCGTTGCCCAGGGTGTGTTCGGCCGGACGGTGGGTGTGGCCATGGATCAAGGTGCTGGCGCCGGCGGCCTGCAGGGAGTCGCGTGCCGCGGTGGTGTCCACATCGGCCCACAGGCTGGGGTCGCTCGCGGTGCTGCGTTTGCGCGCCTCACTCTGCTCGCGCAGACCGCGCGCTATCGCGGTGCGTTCGGCCAAGGGGCGGGCCAGGAACTCACGTTGCCAGATGGGCTGGCGAACCTGCTCGCGAAAACGCATGTAGTCGGTGTCGGCCAGGCACAGCGCGTCGCCATGGCTGAGCAACCAGTGCTGGCCCAGGAAATCGAGTGCGGTCGGATCGCTCAATCCCTGCATGCCGCAGGCCTTGAGGCCTTCGGCACCCAGCAGGAAGTCGCGGTTGCCAGCCATGAAATGCACAGGGGTGTGCAGGCTGAACGCTTTGAGCGCATCGGCGCAAGCGCGCCAGAAGGCCTGGTCGGTGGAGGCGCTGGAGTCGAGCACGTCGTCACCCACCCAGACCTCGAACAGGTCGCCCAGGATGAAGAGGGCGTCGGCCCGTTCGTGCGCGGGGCGCTGCAGAAAGGCGCGCCAGACCTCGAAGGTCTTCGGCTCGCCGGGCTGCAGGTGCAGGTCTGAAATGAACTCGACCGCTTGCCAGTGCGCGGGTGCGCGCAACTGGGCAGAGCGGTCGGAAGAGGGGTCGAAGGAGGGCGTGGACATCAAACCAGGGGCTGCCAGGGGCCAAGCCCCCGGGGTCACAGAGCGACGGCTTTTTCGATCACGACGTCGTCCTTCGGGACGTCGTCGTGGAATCCCTTGCGACCGGTGGGCAAGCCTTCAATTTTCTTGACGATGTCGGCGCCCGCAACCACCTTGCCGAACACGGCATAGCCCCAACCCTGCGCGCTGGGCGCGGTGTGGTTGAGGAAACCGTTGTTGGAGACGTTGATGAAGAACTGCGCGGTGGCCGAGTGCGGGTCGCTGGTGCGCGCCATGGCCAGGGTGTAGGTGTCGTTCTTCAGGCCATTGTTGGCCTCGTTGGTGATCGGCGCGTCGGTGGGCTTTTGGGTCATGCCGGGCTCGAAGCCGCCGCCTTGCACCATGAAACCAGGGATGACGCGGTGGAACACGGTGTTGTTGTAGTGGCCCTTGTTCACGTAGGCCAGGAAGTTGGCGGCGGACAGGGGGGCTTTTTCAGCGTCGAGTTCGATCGTGATGACACCGTGACCGGTGATGTGCAGTTCGACTTGGGGGTTGGCCATGGTCATTTCTCCAGGGTGGCTTTGAGGATGGTGATGGGGGTTTTGGGAACGTCGGTGGGAAACGGGCCGCCGGAGCCGGTCGGGGTTTCCTTGATCTTGTTGACCACGTCCATGCCCGAGACGACTTTGCCGAACACGGTGTAGCCGTAGAGCTCGCCGGCGTTGAGCAGGCTCGCGCGCGGCACGTCCTTGTAGACCTTGCCGCGGTACTCGAACTGGGGCACCGGGTCCCCGGGGGGGATCGGGGTGGGGTCGAGGAAGGCGTTGTTCTGGACGTTGATGAAGAACTGTGACGAAGCGGACTGCGGGTCGTTGGTGCGGGCCATCGCCACCGTGCCGACCGTGTTGCGCGGGCCCCCGCGCTGCAGCGCGGCCTGGCCTTCGTGCACCACGGGCGCGCGGGTGGGCTTCTGTTTGTAGCTGGCGTCAAAGCCACCGCCTTGGACCATGAAGTTGCTGATCACGCGGTGAAACACCGTGCCGTCGTAGTGCTTGTCTTTCACGTACTGCAGGAAGTTCTCGACCGTCTTGGGCGCCTTGTCGGGGTAGAGCTCCAGCACGATGTCACCCATGGAGGTGGTGAGCTTCACGCGGGGTGGGGCGTCCTGTGCCATGGAGGGCAGCCAGACCATGGAAGCAGTCACGGCGAGGGCGCCGAGCATTCCACGGCGCAGCGGGTTGAGGGCGTGCATTGTCATCAGAGGGTTCCTTCGAAGAAGATGGTCCAGCGGTCGCTTTCGCGGATCCAGTACTGGCGCTTGGTCACGCCGCGGCTCTGGCCTGCCGCGACCTCGCCGAACGTGACGACGCGGGTGTCATCGGTGTCGCTCCAGCGCAGGACCGACAGGTCCTTGATCGCCAGCTCGCGCGGGCCGGTGCTGCGCAGTTCGCCCTCCACCCTGGGCCACCATTGAGCCAGATCGCGGCCCTGGTTCGAGAAGCGGTTTGAATAAAACCCTTTGAGTTCGGTCAGCTTGCCTTCGCTGCGGCTGCGGCGCCAGGCCTCCAGCACGCTTTCGAACTGCTCGCGGTCGCTGCTCAGAGCGTCGGGTTGGGCCCACTGCAGTTCGGGTGCAATGACCACCGGTGTGGTGCGAATCTGCACCGTGGCGAGCACGCGCTCGAGGTCCGGGTTGGACAGCACGACACATCCGTCCGACGCCTGCGGCGCGCGCACGAACTGCTCGCTGGGCGTGCCGTGCAGCCAGATGCCACTGCCGGTTTTGCCGCGCTGCACGTCCAGCGGGTTTGGATAGTTGATGGGCAGGGCTCCCACGCCGTAGAGGTCGGGCAGATCGGCGGGGTTCAGGCTGCTGGTGATGTAGTACACGCCCAGCGGCGTGCGCTTGTCACCCTCGACGGTTTTTTCAATGCCGGACAGACCCACCGAAATGTAGAAGTCTGCGACCAGCCGCAACCTGGGCTGGCGGTCGGCATCGGGGCTGGGGCGCGCCGGCTTGAGGTTTTCGAACAGGTACAGGCGCGAGCGCGATGCGTCGATGGCAATGGCGTGGCGGCTCTGTGGTGCAAGCGTGAGGAACTGGGTGGGAATGCTGCCTTCGGGCGGGCGTTCGGTGAGTGCCAGCAGGCGGCGGCGCGACTCTTCGCGCAGCGTGGACAGTTGCTGGCTGGCGGCCAGGGCCTTGGTGTCGGGCACGTCACCGAGCTGGCGCACTGGCCGTGCCTGCAGGCTCAACAGATCACCGTGCACCAGGTGGGCCAACTGGAAATTGGGGTGATCCTTGACCAGCTTGTCGGCCAGCGCGAGCGCTTCCCGGTGCTGGCCCTGGCTGATGAGCTGATAGATCCCGATCAGGCGCGCTTCGGCCTGCCCCAGCATCGGCTTGACCGCATCGAATCGCGCGGCGGTCAGACTGGTGGTCTCCAGGCCCGAAGGGTTGACCGGCAACTGGCTGCGCGCCGCGTCTTGAACGCGGGCCATGGCCTGGTTGAGCAGCGAAGGTTCGATGGTGTCGAGGGAAGTGACTGGACCGGGGCTGTTGGCCAGTGCCACGTCTTGTCGGCCGGCGTTGATGAGCACGACAAGCAGCACGCCCCCCGCCAGCGCGCCTAGCACCCAGGCGGCGCGTCGGCTCATGCCCGGTCCTTGCCCCAGCAGACCCGCGGGCACACTGGCATGACCGCGTTGACCCATCCTCCGACCGGCCATCAAGAGCCCGTGGATTCGCGCACGATCAGCCAGCGACTGCCGCTCTTGACCATCTCGAGCGTTTTGCGGCTGGTGACGTTGAGGGTGTCGGAGGTGTAGTCCTGGCGGAACCTGGCGGTGGCCTTGTCGGCGTTGACCGTGACTTCCAGATCACTCACGTCCACCCCGATGCGCGTGCGGGGTTCGATGCGGGCACGGCGATCCGACTCCCAGGCCTTGCGGGCCTGGCCACCGGGCGGTGCGAAGCTGCTGGCGTACGCGCCGAGATAGGCGCTCATGTCCTTGGATGACCAAGCGCCGGCCCAGGTGCGCACGGCCGCCTCGACTTCACGCTGGGCATCGGCCGCCACCGCGGGCGCAGTCGCTGCCGCAGCGGGGCTGGCCGGCTTGGTGACCGCCGCCACGGGCGCCGGGCTGGCCGGTTTGGCCGTTGCCGGGGCGCTGGCAGGAGCCGCGGCCACCGAAGCCGCCGCACCACCCGAGCGGGTGTCGGCTGCAAACAGGTTGCGGATCAGGCTGAGCTTGGGAGCCACGGCGGGGTTGGTGCCGTCGAGCTGCAGCGCCTTGCTGTAGGCCTGGCTGGCGAGCTTGGCATACACATCGCCCAGGTTTTCGTGGGCGGTGGCGTAGCTCGGGTTGGTGCGGATCGCCATCTCGAGCGCGGCACGTGCCTTGTCGAACTGGCTCTGGCCGGCGTAGAGCACGGCGAGGTTGTTGTAGGGCTCGGGCAGTTCGGGGAAGTCTTCGGTGAGCTTGCTGAAGGTCGTGATCGCGTCTTGTGTCTTGCCGCTCTCGGTGAGGATCACGCCCTTGATGAAGCGCATCTGCGGGTCGCGAGCCTTGCCCACCAGGTACTGGTCGGCCTTGGACAGAGCCTCGGCCAGTTGGCCACTGCGCAACAGGCGGTTGACTTCGGCGTACTCCTCGTTCTGCGCCAAGGCCATCGACGTGCCCAGTCCGATGGCCACCGCCACCGCCAGGCTGCGCAAACGCGAAGCCATGCCGGAGCGAACCACGAAGGGAGCGGTACCACGCAGGGTGGTTTGAAGATTCACAGGGTGGGACATGGGACCTCGGAGAGCGAACCTGGGCCACCGCAAGACGGTTGCATCCAGCGACACGTTGATCGAAGGCCCGACGTTGCATGGCACGCATCGTCGGGCTGGATATACTGGCGCATTGTATCTGAGGGGTCTGTTTCTCATGGCTGATCCAGACCGCCCGCAGCACCCCGCGTGGCCTGTGTGACACAGGTCGGCCGCACCAGCTGCCGCGTCAGGTTTTCCACCCCGTTTCGCCGCGCTGAACCCGTGCCCGCTTTCCCGACATGACCCTGAAAATCCACAACACGCTCACGCGCCGCCTGGAGGACTTCCAGCCGATCGAACCCGGTCATGTGCGCATGTACGTCTGCGGCATGACGATCTACGACCTGTGCCACATCGGCCACGCCCGCATGATGATGGCGTTTGACGTGGTGCAGCGCTGGCTGAAGGTGAGCGGTTACCGAGTGACTTACGTTCGCAACATCACCGACATCGACGACAAGATCATCAAGCGCGCGGTCGAACGCGGCATCACGCTTCGGGCCCTCACCGACGAGATGACCGCCGCCATGCACCAGGACATCGGCCTGCTGGGCATCGAGCCCCCGAGCCTGGAGCCGCGCGCCACCGAGTACGTGCCGCAGATGCTGTCGCTGATCGACACGCTGCAGAAGAAGGGCTTGGCCTACCAGTCCGACAACGGCGACGTGAACTTCGCCGTGCGCAAGTTCGAGGGCTACGGCAAGCTCTCCGGCAAGTCGCTTGACGACCTGCGCGCTGGCGAACGTGTGGCCGTGGCCAGCGACAAGAACGACCCGCTGGACTTCGTGCTCTGGAAGTCGGCCAAGCCCGACGAACCGGCCGAAGCCCAATGGGCCAGCGCTTACGGTGCAGGTCGCCCGGGTTGGCACATCGAGTGCTCGGCCATGAGCTGCGCCACGCTGGGTGAGACCTTCGACATCCACGGCGGCGGCGCCGACCTGCAGTTTCCGCACCACGAAAACGAGATCGCCCAGAGCGAAGGCGCCACCGGCCAACCCCTGGCGCGCTTCTGGATGCACAACGGCTTCGTGCGAGTGGACAACGAAAAGATGTCCAAGAGCCTGGGCAACTTCTTCACCATCCGCGAGGTGCTGGCGAAGTACGACCCGGAGACGGTGCGCTTCTTCATCCTGCGCGCGCACTACCGCAGCGCGCTGAACTACAGCGATGTGCACCTGGACGACGCCCGTGGCGCGCTCAAACGCCTGTACACCGCGCTCTCGCTGGTGCCGCCCGCGCCCATGGCCGCGATTGACTGGAGCCAGCCGCACGCGCAGCGTTTCCGCGCGGCGATGGACGAAGACTTCGGCACACCCGAGGCGGTGGCCGTGCTGTTCGAGTTGGCCGGCGAGGTCAACCGCAGCAAGGATCCTGCGTTGGCGGGTTTGCTGAGGGCGCTGGGTGGCACGCTGGGTTTGCTGCAAGCCGATCCCGCGGCCTACCTGCAGGGCGGGGCAGGGTCGACAGACGGTCTGGATGAAGCAACCATTGCCACGCAGATTGCCGCGCGCGTTGCCGCCAAACAGGCCAAAGACTTCGCCGAAGCCGACCGCATCCGCAAGGTCTTGCTGGAGCAGGGCGTCGTGCTCAAGGACAGCCCCACCGGCACCACCTGGGAACGCACCTGATGGTCGCGTCCATCCTGCCCGACGTGGGCCCCGATGCGCCCGACTACTGGTTGGAGGCGTGCCGCCACCTGATGAAGCGCGACCGCGTGATGAAGAAGCTCATCCCGCAGCACGGTGGTGTGAGCCTGCAATCGCGCGGGGATGCCTTCGTGACGCTGGCGCGCAGCATCGTCGGCCAGCAGATCTCGGTGAAAGCGGCGCAATCGGTCTGGGACCGGTTTGCCGTGCTGCCCAAGAAGATGGTGCCCGCCCAGGTGCTCAAGCTCAAGGTCGACGACATGCGCGCGGCCGGTTTGTCGGCCCGCAAGGTCGAGTACCTGGTGGACCTGGCGCTGCACTTCGCCAATGACCAGGTGCACGTGAAAGGCTGGGCGGAGATGGACGATGAGGCCATCATTGCCGAGCTGGTGGCCATCCGCGGCATTGGACGCTGGACGGCCGAGATGTTTCTCATCTTCCACCTCATGCGGCCCAACGTACTACCGCTGGACGACCTTGGTCTTCAGAACGGCATCAGCCGCTGCTACTTTTCGGGCGAACCGGTAAGCCGCAGCGAAATCCGCGAAGTGGCGAGCTCGTGGGCCCCTTTCAGCAGCGTGGCGACTTGGTATATTTGGCGCTCTCTCGACCCGGCCCCGGTCGCTTACTGAACCCGATACGTCGTTGACAACCGCGCCCGATGGATTCGGGCCATGGCCGATGGCCTGATGACTTTCAGGACACCGGCCTCGCACCACAAGACCACAGGAGTCCACCTTGGCCAAAAAGAACTTTCTCGACTTCGAGCAACCCATTGCCGAACTCGAAACCAAGATCGAGGAACTGCGCTACGTGCAGACGGAATCCGCGGTCGACATTTCCGAAGAAATCGAACAGCTCGCCGGCAAGAGCCTGCAGCTCACCAAAGACATCTACAGCAGCCTCACGCCCTGGCAGATCACCAAGATCGCGCGCCACGCCGACCGCCCTTACACGCTGGACTACGTGCGCGAGATCTTCACGCACTTCCAGGAGCTGCACGGTGACCGCCATTTCTCCGACGACCTGAGCATCGTCGGCGGCCTGGCCCGCTTCAATGGTCAGCCCTGCATGGTGCTGGGCCATCAGAAGGGACGCGACACGAAAGAGCGTGGACTGCGCAACTTCGGCATGACCAAGCCCGAGGGTTACCGCAAGGCGCTGCGCCTGATGAAACTGGCCGAAAAATTCCGCCTGCCGGTCTTCACCTTTGTCGACACTCCCGGCGCGTACCCCGGCATTGACGCCGAAGAGCGCGGGCAGTCCGAAGCCATCGGGCGCAACATCTTCGAGATGGCGCAGCTCGAAGTGCCCATCATCTCCACCATCATCGGCGAAGGGGGCTCCGGCGGCGCACTGGCCATTTCGGTGGCCGACCAGGTGCTGATGCTGCAGTACTCGGTGTACTCGGTGATCAGCCCGGAAGGCTGTGCCTCCATCCTCTGGAAGACGAGCGACCGCGCCAGCGACGCGGCCGATGCGCTGGGCATCACCGCGCACCGGCTCAAGGCGCTGGGGCTGGTTGACAAGATCGTCAACGAGCCGGTGGGTGGTGCGCACCGCGATCACAAGCAGATGGCGGCCTTCCTCAAGCGCGCGTTGGGCGATGCTTGGCGCCAGGTGACCGACCTCAAGGTCAAGGAACTGGTGGACCGTCGCTATGCGCGCCTCAACAGCTACGGCCGCTTCACCGACACCAAGGCCGACAGCAAGAGCGACAAGCGCTGACGTGACCCGCAGCACCGCGTCCGCCAACCCCTGTGAGCAGGCGTTGGCACGGTGGTGCGATCGCTGCGCTCCCAACATGATGAAGGTGGCGGTGGCCTACAGCGGCGGCGCCGATTCCACTGCCCTGCTGCTCGCTGCACACCAACGCTGGCCCGCCCATGTGGTGGCATTGCACGTGCACCACGGCTTGCAGGCGGCTGGCGACGACTTTGAGCGACAGGCACGCCAGTTCTGCGCACAGCACGGCATTGCGCTGCAGGTGCAGCATGTGCAGGCCGTGCACGAGCCGGGACAGAGTCCGGAAGATGCGGCCCGGCTGGCCCGATACGCCGCCCTGGCGCGCATGGCCCGGGAGGTTGGTGCCGATGGCGTGCTGCTCGGGCAGCATGCAGACGACCAGGCCGAGACGCTGCTGCTCGCGCTGAGCCGCGGCGCAGGGTTGCCGGGAATGGCTTCCATGCCTGAACACTTCGAGCGCGCGGGCATGCGCTTCGGCCGGCCCTTGCTTGACGTGCCGGCCAGCGACTTGCGCGCGTGGTTGCTGGCGCAGGGACACGCCTTTGTGGACGACCCCAGCAACACCGACACGCGCTTCACCCGCAATCGCATCCGCGCCCTGCTCATGCCCGCGTGGGAAGCCTGCTTCCCCGGATTTCGGCCCATGCTCGCGCGCAGCGCACGCCACGCCGCGCAGGCCCAGCGCCTGCTCGATGAGCTGGCTGCTCTCGATCTGTCGCACACCGGCGTGCCGCCGCAGATCGTGCGCTTGCAGTCGCTCTCGCGCGATCGTCAGGCCAACGCCTTGCGCCACTGGTTGCGCACCAGCGCGGGCGTGGCCGCTGCAACCGCGCAGCTGGACGAACTGCTCGACCAGATCGCGGCCTGCACCACGCGGGGCCACCGCATCCACATCAAGGTGGGTCCGGGCCATGTGGAGCGCATCGGAGCGTGTCTCGGGTATACCCCCGCCCTATAATTGCGGGCTTTGCCCGGCGGCGCAGCCGGCGCTTCCAACCCAACCAATCCAACCCGATGGCCTTGATAGTTCACAAGTACGGCGGCACCTCCATGGGGTCGACCGAGCGCATCCGCAACGTCGCCAAACGCGTGGCCAAGTGGCACCGCGCGGGCCACCATCTCGTGGTGGTGCCCAGCGCCATGAGCGGTGAGACCAACCGCCTGCTCGGCCTTGCCAGGGAGCTCGCACCGAGCAAGGCCACCACCGCCTACAGCCGCGAACTCGACATGCTGGCCTCCACCGGCGAGCAGGCTTCTTCGGCGCTGCTGGCCATTGCGCTGCAGGCCGAGGGTCTGGAATCGGTGAGCTACGCCGGTTGGCAGGTGCCGATCAAGACCAACAGCGCGTTCACCAAGGCCCGCATCGAGTCGATCGACGACGTGCGCATCCGCGCCGACCTGGCCGCCGGCAAGGTCGTCATCGTCACCGGCTTCCAGGGCGTGGACCCCGAAGGCCACATCACCACGCTGGGTCGCGGCGGCAGCGACACCTCGGCCGTGGCCGTGGCGGCCGCGCTCAAGGCCGCCGAGTGCCTGATCTACACCGACGTCGACGGCGTCTACACCACCGATCCGCGCGTCGTGCCCGAAGCGCGCCGCCTCAGGCGCGTGAGCTTTGAAGAGATGCTGGAGATGGCCAGCATGGGCAGCAAGGTGCTGCAGATCCGTTCGGTGGAATTCGCCGGCAAGTACAAAGTGCCCCTGCGCGTGCTCTCCAGCTTCACGCCCTGGGACATTGACCTGAATGAAGAAGCCGCCTCCGGCACCCTGATCACTTTTGAGGAAGAAGAAACCATGGAACAAGCCGTCGTTTCCGGCATTGCGTTCAACCGCGACGAAGCCAAGATCTCCGTGCTCGGCGTGCCCGACACCCCCGGCATCGCCTACCAGATCCTGGGCGCGGTGGCCGACGCCAACATCGAAGTCGACGTGATCATCCAGAACCTGAGCAAGGACGGAAAGACCGACTTCAGTTTCACGGTGCACCGCAACGATTTCCAGAAGACCGTGGACCTGCTCAAGGCCAAGGTCGTGCCCGCGCTGGGTGCTGCCGAGGTGGTGGGTGATGCGCGCATCTGCAAGGTCAGCATCGTGGGCATCGGCATGCGCAGCCACGTGGGCGTGGCCAGCCGCATGTTCAAGTGCCTGAGCACCGAAGGCATCAACATCCAGATGATCTCGACCTCGGAGATCAAGACCTCGGTGGTGATCGACGAGAAGTACATGGAACTGGCCGTGCGTTCACTGCATCGCGAATTCGACCTCGACCAGACCGCCGACACCATCACTGGTTGATCCCTTCGCCCAGAGAGAAGGGCGGGTGACTTGAGGCATAATACGCAGCTTCCGGAGCGATGACCGAGTGGCCGAAGGTGCTCCCCTGCTAAGGGAGTATGGGGTGTAGAGCCTCATCGAGGGTTCGAATCCCTCTCGCTCCGCCAGACCTGATTTCACGACTTTTCAACAGGTCGATGACATCGCAAAAAAGCCCTGCAGTGCAGGGCTTTTTTGCGTCTGATGGTCCTACGGCGTCGAGCCGGTCTGGAACAGCGTGAACCACGCTTCCCGGCGGCTGATGCGCCAGCCTTGTGGTGTTTTGGCGAGCAGGTCGCGGATCTCGCCCACCTGCTGCACCGGATCGGCCGGGCGCCCGCGCGGGGTGGCCGCGTCGCTGTGCCGGCCGCTCCACAGCAACACGGAACAGGTGGCGCGCGCGGTGCCGGCGGCCAGGTCCACGCTCACGCGTTGGTTGCTCACCAAGTGGCGCGTCAGGCGGTAGGGGTCGCGCGCGGCATAGGCCGCCACGATGGCATCCCGGCCGCTCAGTTCCACCCCGTCGGGTCGCACCAGCACGCCGTCGGGTTCGAACATCGCAGCCAGTGCCAGGAAGTCGCGGCCATCAACCGCTTCGGCGGCAGCCAGCACGAGATCGCGGCAGGCTTGTTGGGCCAGCAGGGTATCGAGTTCAAGGATCATGGTGTCAGCACCAGATGGCCCACGGCGGTATTGGACGCCGGCACGTGATAGAAGCGGTGCACACAGGTCGGTGCTCGACCGTCGGGGCGTTCGGGCATCGCTCCGCGCGCAATCAGCCACATCACCAACTCGATGCCTTCGCTGCCGGCCTCGCGCACAAAATCCACGTGAGAGATGGCCGCAGCGGCCTCCGGCACGGCGGTGAGCATGTCCATGAAGGCGTTGTCAAACGTGGGGTTGATCAGGCCGGCGCGCTGTCCTTGCAGCTGATGGCTCATGCCGCCCGTGCCCCAGACCTGCACGTTCAGATTCTCGCCATAGCTCTCGATGGCTTTGCGCACCGCGCGGCCCAGCGCGAGGCAACGCCGACCGCTGGGCACGGGGTACTGAATCACGTTGACGGCCAGCGGGATCACAGGGCAAGGCCAACGGAAATCATCCGCCGGCGGTTGTCCGAACAGCAGCGACAGCGGAACAGTCAGGCCGTGGTCCACGTCCATGCAGTTGACCAGCGTGAGGTCAAAGTCGTCCTGGATCACGCTCTGCGCGATGTGGGCGGCCAGCTCGGGGTGGCCCTGCACCATCGGCACCGGGCGTGCGCCCCAGCCTTCGTCGGCGGGTGCGAAGCGCTCGCCGGTGCCGATGGCAAAGGTGGGGATCAAGTCCGGCCCGAAGGCGGTGGCGTGGTCGTTGAAGACGAGCACGATCACATCGGGCGGGTGTTGGCGCAGCCAGGCGCGCGAGGCCTCGTAGCCGCCGAACACCGGCGCCCAGTAGGGCTCTGCCGCGCGTCCCTGGTCGAGCGCTGCACCGATCGCTGGCACGTGCGAGGTGTAGACGCTGGCGCTCACGTGGGCCATCAGACGGATCCTTTGCGCCCGGACCACTCGTGCAGGTAGCGGTTGCCCTCGATCGGCCTTCCGCCGCGCAGCATCATGGCGCGGTAGTCGGCCTCGCTCATCCCGGTCATGCCACCCACCATCTCCTGCACGCTGATGCCGTCGGTGGCAGCGATCTTGACCAGGAAGTACACGTTGCCACCCAGGGCCAGGCAGCGGTTCATGTCGCGGGCAAGCACCGCTTCGCGCTGTTCTGGTGTCATCGGCCATTCGGCGAGGTAGGCGGGTTCGTCGGCGCGAAAGCGCTCACGGTTGGCCGACTGCATCAGCGACATGCAGAACTGGTTGAGTGCGTAGCCCTTTCGCGACTGCTGGGCGTCAAACAGCACGGTGCCTGGGATGTCGGCGAAATCGGCGGCGGTCATAGGGGTCTCCGGTTCACTGCGCGTTCAGCCAGCGCAACAGCAGCGAGGCCACGGCATCGGGTTGCTCCATCGGCGCCATGTGGCCGGCGTTTTCCACCACGTCGAGTGCGGCGCCGGGTATCAGCGCGTGCATGGCCTGGTGTTGCGCCACGGGAGCCCAGCTGTCCTGCCGGCCGCACATCACGAGCGACGGGACCTGGATGCTGCGCAGCACCCCCGACGCATCGGGTCGCTGCAGCAACGCACGCAACTGGCGTTCGAAGGTCTCGGCGCTCTTGCGCTCGAACATGGTGACGATGGCTTCCATGAGCGCTGCATCGCTCAGGCGCTGTGGATGCACCATGCCTCGCACCCACTGCAAGGCCATGGCTCGCACGCCTTGCTTGCGCGCCACGTCCAGAAGCGCCAGGCGTTTGTGGGTCTCTTCTTCCCCCGCGGCGCCGGCGGCGCGCGCCAGGTAGCCGGTGTCGAGCAGGGCGACACGGCTCACGCGCTCGGGGGCCTGGCGCAATACCTCCAATGCCACACGCGCGCCCATGGAATGGCCCGCTATCGCGAAACGCGCAGGCGCGGTGGTCAGCAACTGTCGCGCCATCTGTTCCAGCGAGTCGGCGTTGCCGTGGTCGATCACATGGCACGCCCGTCCCGGCGACAGCGCAGGCAACACCGGCTGCCAGACCGCTGCATCACACATGAGGCCGGGCACCAGGAATAGCGGTTCCGTTGGCGCTGGGTCATGCGACATGCGTGGCTCCTGAAGAGCGCACCACGCCGAGCAGGCCGTCAAGCAGCTCTGGCTGCATGGCCAGCACCGCGGCTTCGCCGTTGTGCACCACGTTGCCATGGTCGAGTACCACCGCGCGGTGGCTGATGCGCAGAATCGCCTGCGGATGCTGCTCGACGATGATGGCCGAGAGCCCTTCGTCGCGCGTGATGCGCGCAATGGCGCGCAACAGCTCTTCCACGATGATGGGCGCCAGGCCTTCCAGTGGCTCGTCCAGCAGCAGCAGGCGCGGATTGAGGACCAGCGCGCGTCCCACGGCCAGCATTTGCTGCTCGCCGCCAGACAGCTGGGTGCCCAGGTTGGTCTTGCGCTCGGCCAGGCGCGGGAACAGCTCGTACACGCGCTCGGGTGTCCAGGGCCGGTTGCTGCTGCCGGCGCGCGCCGGGCGCGCCACCGCCGTCAGGTTCTCGTGCACCGTCAGGGATTTGAAGATGTTGCGCTCCTGCGGCACCCAGCCGATGCCGGCCGCCGCGCGCTCATGCGCCGGCAGCCGGTGCAGCTCGACGCCGGCCAGCCGGATGCTGCCGCCGTGCTGGCGCGTGGCACCGGCCAGGGTGTTCATGAGCGTGGTCTTGCCAGTGCCGTTGCGGCCCAGCAGAGCAAGTGTTTCGCCTTCGGGCAGCGAGAAGTTCACGCCTTGAAGCACCACGGCCTCGCCATAGCCGGCGCTCAGGTGGTCGATGTGCAGCAGATCAGCCATGGATGGCCTCCCCATGGCCGAGGTACACGGCTTTGACCCGCGGGTCGTTGGCAATTTCTCCGGGTGTGCCTTCGACCAGCACCGCGCCATTGACCAGCACGGTGATGAAGCGGGCGAATTCGAACACCAGGTCCATGTCGTGCTCGATCAGCAGCACCGACACGTCGGCCGGCAGTGCGGCCACGGTGTGCAGCAGCTCCTCGCGCTCACCCGCAGGCACGCCGGCCACCGGCTCGTCGAGCAGCAGCACGCGCGGCTCGCACGCCAGGGCGATGGCGATCTCCAGCAGGCGGCGCTTGCCGTAGGCCAGGTGCTCGGTGCGCACGTGGCTCACATCGGCCAGGTGAAACTGCTCCAGCAACTGTTCGCAGCGTTGGTTGACCGCCGGCTGGCGGCCCAGAGGCTGCCACCAGCGTCCACCCAAACCCAGGTGCTGGGCCACCACCATGGCCAGGGTTTCCCGTGGCGTGAGGCTGTTGAACAACTGGTTGATCTGGAAGGTGCGCACCATGCCGCGCCGCACGCGCTGGTGGGGTGCGAGCGTGGTGATGTCGTCGCCGTCGAGCAGGATGCGACCCGCCGAGGGATCGAGCACGCCGGTCAGCAGGTTGATCAGCGTGGTCTTGCCCGCGCCGTTGGGGCCGATGAGCGCGTGGCGTGCGCCGTGGCTCACGTTCAGGCTCACGTCTTGCGTGGCGACAATGCCGCCGAAGCGTTTGACCAGGCCCTCCGTCTTCAGAACGGTCTTTGCGTTCGTGTCGATCGGGGCGTTCATGCGGCGTCCTTGCGCGAAAACCAGGTCCAGGGCCGCAGCAGGCGTTCGCGCCCCACCAGCACCAGCACCACCAGGAACAGGCCGACCCAGAAGGTCCAGTACTGCGGCGTGATGCCGGCAATCACATCGTGCAGCAGCTTGAACACCACCGCGCCGAGCACACCGCCGTAGAGCCAGCCGACACCGCCGATCACCAGCATCAACACCACGTCGGCCGAGCGCTCGATGGAGAACACATCGAGCGAGGCGAAACCTGTGGTCTGTGCCAGCAAGGCGCCGGCCGCGCCGGCCATGCCGGCGGCGATGGTGTAAACCACCGCCAGCCTGGAGGCGACCGGGATGCCGATGGCCATGGCACGCAGCCGGTTGTCGCGCACCGCCTTGAGGGTGGCGCCAAAGGGTGAGTGCACCAGCCGGCGCGCCAGCAGAAAACCCACCAGCAGCACCGCGATCGAGTAAGCCGCGGCCACTTGCCCGTACAGATCGAACTCGAAGCGGCCCAGCAGCGGCCCCATGACCACGCCCTGCAGGCCGTCGGCACCGCCGGTGAGCCAGTCGAGCTTGTTGGCCAGCTCGAACAGGATCAACGTGAGACCCAGCGTGACCATGATGCGGGTGAGATCGGTGCCGCGCATGATGGTGAGCGAGCTGAGAGCGCCGAGTGCGGTGGCCGCCGCGGTGCCCACCACCAGACCCACCATCGGGTCGGGGTGGATGTGTTTGGCAAACAGCGCCGCGCTGTACGCCCCGAAGCCCAGGAAGGCCGCATGGCCCAGGGAGACGATGCCGGTGTAGCCCAGGATCAGGTCCAGCGAGACCGCAAACAGCGCGACGATGGCGACCTCGTTGATGATCAGCGCGTGCTCCTTGAGCAGCCAGGGCGCGGCCAGCGCGGCCAGCCAGAGCACGGGCTCCCAGGGGCGCCAGCGGGCCTGGTCCATCAGGCTGCGAGCAGGCGTTGAGCTTGTGGTGGTGGGATTCATTTGCCGCCTCCAAGACGGGAGAACAGGCCGTGTGGCCGCCAGAGCAGGATGGCGATCATCAGGGTGTAGACGATGAAGCCGCCGAGCTTGGGGATGTAGTACTTGCCCGCCACGTCGGCAATGCCCAGCAACAGCGCCGCCAGCAGCGGGCCGGTGATGGACGAGGTGCCGCCGACGGCAACCACGATCAGGAAATAGACCAGAAACTTCAACGGGAAGCTCGGGTCCAGCCCCAGCACCTCTGCGCCCAGAGCACCGCCCAGGCCCGCCAGGCCCGAGCCCACCGCGAACGTGGCAGCGAACACCACGTTGACATTGATGCCCAGGCTGGCGGCCACGCGAGGGTCGTCCACGCTGGCGCGCAGCCGGCTGCCGAAGCGGGTGCGCGAGAGGATGAACTGCAGCCCCACGGTGAGCGCCGCGCAGATGGCGATGATGAAGAGTCGGTAGTGCCCCATGCCGAGCGCTCCGTCAAACAGCTCCGTGCGCCCGAGCAGCCACGAGGGCAGCTGGATGATCTGCTGCTGCGAGCCCATGAAGAAATCGGTGGCGGCCACGGCCATGAAAGTCAGGCCGATCGAGAACAGCACCTGATCCAGATGCGGCTTCTTGTACATGGGCCGGTAGAGCGTGCGCTCCAGCACCGCCCCCACCAGCGCCGTGATGCCGAAGGCCAGCGGCAGACAAGCCAGGAATGGCAGACCCTGGTGCTGCATCAGGGCCACCGTGAGGTAGCCGCCGAGCATGGCGAAGGCGCCGTGGGCCAGGTTGATGAAATTCATCAGGCCCATGGTCACGGACAGGCCCACCGCCAGAATGAACAGAAGCATGCCGTAGGCGATGCCGTCGAAGAGGATGGTCAGCATGGGCGTGGCATCTCACTGGCGGGTGCGCTGGGCACCCGCCGTCATGACAAAGAAGGGAACGGAGGTTGGGCGCGGCTTATTTGGCCTTGCCCGGGTCCTTCATGTCGGTGACGGTTTCGATCTCGGTGTTCCACATCTGGCCGTTGATCTTCTCGACCTTGCGAACGTAGACGTTGTGCACCACATCACGGGTCTGCGCGTCGATGTAGATCGGACCGCGCGGGCTCTCGAACACCTGGCCTTTCATGGCATTGAGCAAGGCCTCGCCGCCTTCACCCTTGGTTTTTTTGGCGCCTTCGTAGATCACCCGCATGCCGTCGTACGCGCCCACGGCCATGAAGTTGGGGCGCATGCCGTTGTTGGCTTTGCCGAAGGCCTCGACGAACTTTTTGTTCAGCGGCGAGTTGTGCGCGGCCGAGTAGTGGTGGGCGGTCACCACGCCCAGGGCCACGTCGCCCATGCCATTGAGGATGTCGTCATCGGTCACGCTGCCTTCGGCAATCATGCGGATGCCGGCCTTGTCCAGGCCGCGCTCGGCGAACTGCTTCATCAGTGCCGAACCGGCGCCCGAGGGCACGAAGGTGAACAGCGCGTCGGGTTTGGCATCACGCACCTTCTGCAGGAAGGGCGCGAAGTCGGGGCCGCGCAGAGGCACGCGCAGCGACTCGACCACCACGCCACCGTTGGCCTGGAAGCGCTGGTTGAAGTACTTCTCGGAGTCCACGCCCGGTGCGTAGTCGGTGACCAGCGTCACCACGCGCTTGATGTTGTTCCTGGTCGCCCAGTCAGCCAGCACGGTGACGACCTGCGGCACGGTGAAGCTGGTGCGCACGATGTAGGGCGAAGCCTCCGTGATGCTGGAGGTGGCCGCCGCCATCACCACCAGTGGCGTTTTGGACTGCGTGGCCACCGGAGCAGTGGCGAAGGCCAGCGGCGTCAGGCCGAAGCCGGCCAGCACCTGCACCTTGTCGTTGATCACCAGTTCTTGTGCGATGCGCTTGGTCACGTCGGGTGCGCCGGTGTCGTCCTTCACGATCAGCTGCACTTTCTTGCCGGCGACGGTGTCGCCGTTCTGCGCCATGTAGAGGCGGGCGGCAGCTTCAAGCTGCTTGCCGGTGGAGGCGAACGGCCCGGTCATGGGCAGGATCAGGCCAATCTTGAATGTGTTGTCCTGAGCTGCGACGTGGCCGAGGGCTCCGACGAGCGCGAGGGCAACGGCGGTGCGGATGAAGTTGCGTTTCTGCATGGTGCGTCTCCGGTGGGTTGCGGGTTTTCCCGTATGCATGCCGCTGCGTGCTGGCGGCTTCACAGGCCACGCATGATCCTGCCGCCGCCATGGAAGGTCCAATGCTTTTGTGGGACTACCTATGCACTTTGCTTATTTCGATGTGTGCATCAGCATCATCGGCTATGTCCCGGGCCACGCTGCGCAGTGCGTCAAGCAGAGACTGCGCGGCCGGTGTGGGCAGGTAGTCCGCGCGCCGCACCAGACCGATCATTCGCGGCTCGTGCCGAACCGGCACACCCAGCTGAACCAACAAGCCGGCGCGGATTTCGGCTTGCACCTGTCTCGGCGACATCAGCGCCAACCGGTCGCTCTGCGCCAGCAGTGCCTGCATCATCAACGCGCTGTTCACGCGCAGGGGATCGGCAGGAATGGGGATTCCCGCCACTTTCAGCGCCTGCTCGAACGCCACCTGCGCGGGCGTGTTGGGCATGGGCATGATCCAGCCGCAATCGCGCAGGTCTTGCCAGCTCAGATGGCTTCGCGCGGCCAGTGGGTGCGCCGCGCGCGCCACCACCGCAAGGCGGTCGAGGAACAGGGTTTCCTGCGCCAGCTCGGCGCCTGCAAGTGCCGGCCGGGTCGCCCCTACGATGAAGTCGATGTCGGCCTGGCGCAACTGGTGCAGCAGGGCGTCGTAGGTGCCGTCAACGATGGTGACGGCCAGCCCGGGGTGGGACTGCAGCACGCGGTCCACCGCCCCGGACAGCAGGCGCCCGGTGGAAAACGGCAGCGTGCCGATGACCAGGCGTCCCTGCACGACGCCACGCTGCGCGGCCAGCGCGTCGCTGGCCTGTTGCAGCTCGGCCCGGGCCAGCTTGAAAGCCTGTTGGGTGGCCTCGCCAGCCTCGGTCAGGCGCAAGCCCTTGCGCGCACGCACGAACAGTGCCGCACCGGCCATGTGCTCCAGTTGGGCCAGCGTCTGGTGCACGGCCGGCTGGCTGATGCCCAGTGCTGCCGCGCTGGCGGTCTCTGAAGCGGTCTGCGCCAGCGACAGCAGCACCCCGACGTGGCGAGCGCCCACCCCTGCTGCCAGGCGGCTGCCGGTCCAGGCCAGCGCGTGGTTCCTGGCCGAGCGGCGGGCGGGCGCATCGGCCTGTGCCAGGTGGCTCAGCGCACGCGAAGCGCGAAGAGCCAGCTCTTGCCCCATGGGCGTGGGCTGCATGCCACGGGCAGAACGCTCGAACAGGGTGCCTGCCAGATCTGCCTCCAGCGACTGGATGGCCCGCACCACCGAGGACTGCGACAGGTGGAGTGCTTCTGCCGCCGCCACCGTGCTGCCGGTGGCCGTCACGGCGCAGAGCGCGCGCAGCGGCTTGAGCAGATCGACCAGTGGAGCAACGGTGTACATGTGGAGCAGGGTTGTGGAGCGTGGGGTCGGTCGATTATGGAAGCCGCCCCGCCCGCCGCCATGGGTGGATGTGCTCGTCGCATGGTCCGCTGTGCGGCTGACCTATAGTCCCGCACATGGCCCACTGTGAACCCACCCGATGACTTCTCCCCGCTCCGCCGTCTCTCGCTCGGCACCCCGTGCAGTGACCGCCAGCCCCATCCCCGACAGCGGTATCGAGCTGCATGCCGAACCCGGCCACCTGATCCGCCGCGCGCATCAGGTGGCGGTTTCGACTTTCCACGGCACCCACGGCCGCCAGATAACGCCGGTGCAATACGCCATCCTGCGGGCACTGCAGGACACCCCCGGCATGGACCAGGTGACGCTGGCGGAGAAGGTGGCGCTGGACACCTCGACCACCGCCGACATCGCCACCCGGCTGGAAAGCAAGGGCTGGATCGTGCGCGAGCTGATGCCGCGGCGCCAGCGCAGCCTCACGTTGACGGCCGAGGGGCTCGCCGTGCTGGCCGACATGCTGCCCAAGGTCGCGCCGATGTATCGCGAGCTGCTGGCCCCGCTTGAGCCGGCAGAGCAGGCCGAATTTCTGCGCCTGCTGCGCAAGTTCGTGCAACTGAACGAAAGTGCCGCCCGGTCGGAGTGATTCGGGTAAACCCTGAGCTTTCGCCCTTTTTTTTCGCCGAGACATTCCGTATACTGATGGTCATTCAGCATACTGAATGAATTCGATTTGCCCCACTCAAGGAGACCTTGCATGTTCCCGAAAAACACCTGGTACGTGGCCTGCACGGCCGATGAGATCGACGAAAAACCGCTGGGCCGCACCGTCTGCAACCAGCGCATCGTGTTCTACCGGGCGTTGCAGGGCAAGGTGGCTGCGGTGGAAGACTTCTGCCCGCACCGCGGCGCTCCGCTCTCGCTGGGCTATGTCTGCGAAGGCAAGCTGGTCTGCGGCTACCACGGTCTGGAAATGGGCTGCGACGGCAAGACCATCGCCATGCCGGGCCAGCGCGTCGGGGGCTTCCCGGCGATCCGCAGCTATCCGGTGGAGGAGCGTTACGGCTTCGTCTGGGTCTGGCCGGGTGAAGCGGCCAAGGCCGATGCCGCGCTGATCCCCCACATGGAGTGGTACGACAACCCCGAATGGGCATACGGCGGCGGGCTCTACCACGTGAAGGCCGACTACCGGCTCATGGTCGACAACCTCATGGACCTGACGCACGAAACCTACGTGCACTCCACCAGCATCGGCCAGAAGGAGATCGACGAGGTGCCGTGCAAGACGGTGGTCGATGGTGACACCGTGGTCACCAGCCGCTTCATGGAAAACATCACCGCACCTCCGTTCTGGAAATCCGCACTGCGTGCCAACCACCTGGCCGACGACGTGCCGGTGGACCGCTGGCAGATCTGCCGCTTCACGCCGCCAAGCCACGTGATGATCGAAGTGGGTGTGGCCCACGCCGGCCACGGTGGCTATGAGGCACCGGCCGAGCACAAGGTCTACAGCGTGGTGGTGGACTTCATCACGCCCGAAACCGACACCTCCATGCACTACTTCTGGGGCATGGCGCGCAAGTTCAATCCGGGCGACAAGGCACTCACCGCGCAGATCCGCGAAGGCCAGGGCAAGATCTTTTCGGAAGACCTGGACATGCTGGAGCGGCAGCAGCGCAACATCAGCGACTTTCCCGAGCGCAAGCTGCTCAAGCTCAACATCGACGCCGGTGGCGTGCAGTCGCGCAAGGTGATCGAGCGCGTCGTGGCGGCGGAGCAGGGCACACCCGCCTGAGTCGCCCGACAACGCAGACACCATGAGCGAACCCCAAACCCCTGTGCTGGTGCGTGTGGCGCGCAAGCGCGTCGAGGCCCTGGACATCTGCGGCCTCGACCTGGTGGCAGAGCCGGGCCACACCCTGCCTGCCTTCAGCGCAGGCGCCCACATCGACGTGCACCTGGCCGACGGCCTGGTGCGCCAGTACTCCCTGTGCAACCCGTCGGGCAGCCCCTCGCATTACCAGATCGCGGTGCTGCGCGACGCCGCCTCGCGCGGTGGCTCTCGGGCGGTGCACGACGCGGTGCGCGAGGGCTCGACGCTGCACATCAGCACGCCGAAGAACCACTTTCCGCTGGCCTGCGACGCGGCGCACCACCTGCTGCTGGCCGGTGGCATCGGCATCACGCCGCTGCTGGCCATGGCTGAACAGCTCACGCGCGATGGCGCCAGCTTCGAACTGCACCACGCCAGTCGCACGCGCGAGCGCACGGCCTTCGTGGAACACATGGCCACAGCGCCCTTTGCCCGCCAGGTGCACCACCACTTCGATGATGGCGATGCGGCCCAGAAACTCGACATTGCCGCCTTGCTGCAACAGGCCGCACCGGGCACTCACCTCTACACCTGCGGGCCGCAGGGCTTCATGGACGCTGTGCTCGGCACGGCTCGCGCACAGGGCTGGCCCGAGGAGCGGCTGCACTTCGAGTTTTTCGGTGCCGCCCCGGTGGACACCAGCGGCGACGGCAGCTTCGAGTTGGAGATCGCAAGCACCGGTCGGGTGATCGTGGTTCAGCCCGAACAGACCGCGCTCGCTGCCCTGCAAGCCGCCGGCCTGGACATTCCCATGTCGTGCGAGCAAGGCGTGTGCGGTACCTGCCTCACGGGCTTGAAAGCGGGCGTGCCCGACCACCGGGACCACTACCTCACCCCGGAGGAAAAGGCGGACAACAGCCAGTTCCTGCCATGCTGCTCCCGTGCTTGCAGCGCGCGCCTGGTGCTGGACCTCTGAGCACGGGAGCCCTGCGGGGCTGATGCACCGGTGCCGATGTGACACGCGCTTCCTTGTCGGCCCAGCAGAATGCAGGCATGTCTGCATCCCCATCTCCTACCGGCGCTCTGTCCACATCCGCCTTCGCCACCCTGCTGCTCATCGCCCTGATGATGGGCGCCAACCACGTGGCCGCCCGCCTGGCCTTCGACGACGGCGTGAGCGTGGCCACGGCGGTGGTGTTTCGCAGTGGCGTCACGGCCCTGGTGGTCGGTTCGCTTTTGTTGATCTACCGCGTGCCGGTGCGTCTGCAACCGCACCACCGCAAGGCACTGCTCGCCATCGGTCTGCTGGTGGGTGTACAGAGCCTGTGTCTTTATGCTTCGGTGGCGCGCTTGCCGGTGGCGCTGGCCTTGCTGGCCTTCAACACCTACCCGTTGTGGACGGCACTGTGGGCGCGCGTGGTCTACGGGCAGCGACCACAGCCGCGCGTGTTGCGCGCCATGCCGGTGATGCTGCTGGGCCTGGCGCTCGCGCTCGACGTGTCCGGCGCCGCCTCGGGTCTCGGCGCCTCCGGGCATTGGGCGCAGATCGGCGTGGGCGTGGCGTTCGCCCTCACGGCGGCGGCCACCTTTGGTCTGGCCCTGGTGATCACGCAGCACGAAACCGAGGGCCTGGACGGTCGTCTTCGCACCGCCACCACCATGACCATCGTGGGTCTCATGGCCCTGATCGCCTGTGGCGTGCAGGGGGGGCTGGCGTTGCCGCAGGCGGCGGTGGGCTGGTGGGGGCTGTTCGGCTTGACGCTGCTCTACGGCACGGCCTTCACCATCATGTTCACCGTGCTGCCCAAGCTCGGCGTGGTGGGCAACTCGGCCATCATGAACATCGAACCCATCTTCGCGCTGGTGCTGGCGTGGGCGATCCTGGGGCAGTCGATCGCAGCGGTGCAGGTGGCGGGCGGCCTGCTGGTGGTGGCCACGGTGATGTGGCTGGGGTTGAGGAGAGGGTGAACTCCCCCAAGGAGCGAGGAGCTCCCCCCTGCGCCGCTGACGCGGCTTCCCCCCTCTCTGGCGCGCCTTCGGCGCTGGGAGGGGGGACGGCATCTTGGGCCGGCGGAGCCGGACCCTCGATGCCTCCGGGCCTTGCGTTGCTTCGTGCGTTGCGGGTTTTGCTCCCTTTCCCTCCGGGAGAGGCTTGGCCTGCCCTGAGCTTGTCGAAGGAGGGTGAGGGCGGTCACTCGTCCAGCGAGGCGCTCCAACGATCGTTCCAGTCGTCCTTTGGGGCGTCTTCTTTCAACCCGTCGATGTCGCGCCGGTTCCGCTTGGTCGGCCGCCCCATGGTCTGGCTGTGTGCGGGCTCGGGCGCGAGGCGCCGCATCTCGGCGTTGGCTGCGCGTTGCGCCAGCGATGCCGCCGTTTCCTCAAAGAGCAGGGCCGCCACCGGCGCTGAAGCGCGCACGCCGCTCAAAGCCTTGACCACCACCGTGCGCACCTCGTGGCCGATGCGCAGTTCCAGCGTGTCGCCGATCTTCACGTCCTTGGAGGGCTTCGCCAACTGGCCGTTGAGCCTGACGCGACCCTTGTCGATTTCCTCGCTGCTCAGGCCCCGCGTCTTGTAGAAGCGCGCGGCCCAGAGCCATTTGTCGAGACGGACCTTGGTGGACTGCAGTTCTTTTGTGGTGGCGGGTTTCATGCAGAGGGGTTGGGTGTGGCCAGGGGCAGTCGCACGGTGGCGTCCAGCCCGCGCACCTGGCCCGATTGTGTGCGGTTGTCCAGATCGATCGCGCCGCCGAGCGACTGCACGATCTCGCGGCAGATCGCCAGGCCCAGCCCGGAGCCCGGGACGCTGGTGTTCTGCCGGGGTTCGGTGGCAAACGGCTGGAACAGGCGCTCGCGCAGCGCGGCCGAGATGCCCGGACCTTCGTCGCTGATGGTGAGGGCCGCGGTCCGCGCATCCGTCACCAGCGCCACGGTCAGCGCGGTGCCCGCGGGCGTGTTCTTGATGGCGTTGTGCAGCAGGTTGCGGCTGAGTTCGCGCAGCGCCCATTCGTGGGCGCGCACAGACGCGGGTTGCGTGGTGATGGAGAAATCGAGCGCGCGCTCGGCAATGAGTGCCGAGAGGTCGAGTGCCACCAGGCGCACCACGGCCGACCAATCGTGCACTGGCGCGCTCTTCTCCTGGCGCAGCTGCTCCACCTTGGCCAGCGCGAGCATCTGGTTGGCCAGCTCGGTGGCGCGCTGCACCGTGTGGCCGATTTCCTCCAGTGCCTGGAGCGGTTCCACATCGCCCCGCTGTGCCGATTGCACCTGCGTCTTGAGCACGGCCAGTGGCGTGCGCAGCTGGTGCGAGGTGTCGCGCACAAACCGCTTCTGGTGTTCCAGCAGGTGCGAGAGGCGCAGCATGTGCTGGTTGGTGGCGTCCAGCAACGGCAGCAGTTCGCGCGGCGCGCCTTCGGTGGGCAGGGGTGAGAGATCGTTCTCGCTGCGAGCGCCCAGCGCATGGCTGATCGCGCGCACCGGGCGCGTGGCGCGTTGCACCACGAACACCACCACCAGCGCGATCAACAGCACCAGCGCGGCCTGCCGCCAGAGTGTGTCGATCAGGATCTGGCGCGCCAGGGTCTCGCGCAGCTCCAGCGTCTCGGCCACCTGGATGGTGGCCATGCCCTGCTCGTACACGCCGGAGACCGGTTGCAGCAGCACGGCCATGCGCACCGGCACGCCGCGGTACTCGTCGTCGTAGAAGTTCACCAGCGCGGCATAGAGGTTTTCTTGCGGGATGTCGCGCCGCCAGGCCGGCATGTCGTCAAAGCCCGAGACCATCTCACCCTGCAGGCCGCTCACGCGGTAGTAGATGCGGCTGCGGTTGTCGGCCTCGAAGGCCTCCAGCGCCGAATAGAGCAGGGTGGATTCGATCCGGACGTCGTTGCCCGAGCCGGTGACGCGCAGCTGTTCGCCGAGCGATTTGGCGGTGGCGAGCAAGGTGCGGTCGTAGGCGGTGTCGGCCGCGTCCAGGGCCTGGCGGTACAGCACCAGGGTGTTGATCAGCAGGAAGGCGAACACCGGCAGCAGGATGCCGAGCAACAGGGTGCGGCGCAGCGAGAGCGCGTGCTGCCGGGGGGCCGTGACGGGCTGAGGCATCAGCTGTCGGCCTTGAGCAGGTAGCCCAGACCGCGCAAGGTGACCAGCTGTGCGCCGGTGTGGGCGATCTTCTTGCGCAGGCGGTAGGCCACCACCTCGATGGCTTCCGGCTGCACATGGCTTTCACCCGGAAACACCAGCTCGAACAGGCGCTCCTTGGCGATCGCGTGCCCCGGCTTGCCGAGCAGGGCTTGCAGCATGGACAACTCGCGCGGTGCCAGCTCCATGGGCTGGCCAGCGAAGTACACCGCGCCGCTGTCTTTTTCCACGTGCATGCCGCACCACACCGGCCCGCGGCCGGCGCCCGACGAGCTGTCGGCGTTGCCCGAACGGCGCACCAGCGCGCGCAGACGCGCCTCCAGTTCGTCGAGATCAAAAGGCTTGGGCAGGTAGTCGTCGGCGCCGGTGTTCAGGCCCAGGATGCGGTCGCCCACCGTGCCGCGCGCGGTGAGGATGATCACCGGTGTTTCCAGGCCCGCGGCGCGCGCCTGGCTGAGCACCTCCAGGCCGTCCATGCCGGGCAGACTCAGGTCAAGCAGCACCGCGTCGGGCAGGCTAGCCTGCCACAAGGCCAGCGCGCGGGCGCCGTCCTCACAACCGATCACCTGCACGCCGCGCCGCTCGAAGCTGCGCCGCAGGGTGGTCTGCATGGTGGCGTTGTCTTCGATCAGCAGCAGTTTCATGGCCCTCGATTATGGGCAAGGGATGCGCCACTCCCACCCGGGGATCGGTTTTGCACAGGGTTTGTACGCATGCCGTGGACAGCGAACTGACAGCCAGCGAAACGAGCATTGCAGCCTGTCCGACGCCGCACCGGACACGTCGGGCTTGTTGCGGTTGTTCATCCAATCTAGAGGTCAATATGAAAAGAAATGCAGTCGCCCTGGCCGTTCTCGGGCTGTTCACCGGACTGGCGAGCGCTCAGTCATCCGTGACCTTGTATGGCGTCGTCGACGTGGCGGTGGAGCGCGTCAAGGGCGCGACTTCGATCACCCGCATGGTCTCGGGTCAGCAGCAGGGTTCGCGCTGGGGTGTGCGCGGCACGGAAGACCTGGGCGGCGGGCTCAAGGCCGTGTTCGTGCTGGAGTCCGGCATCAACGCTCAGTCGGGCACCCTGGGGCAGGGCGGGCGTGCATTTGGCCGGCAGAGTTTCGTCGGGCTGGGCGGCGGATGGGGCACCGTGCGCCTGGGCCGCCAGTACTCGCCCATGGACGACATCGCCGGCATCGTCGGCACCAAGACGTACGACGTGCTGAGCGTGGTCCCGATCATCGGCAACGGCGACTACAACCGGGTGGACAGCGCCATCACCTACGTCTCGCCGACCGTGGCCAACACCGTTTTCCAGTTGCAGCACAGCCTGGGCGACGGCCGCGCAAGCACCGATCCCAGCAAGGATTTCGCCAAGCAGGTGAGCGCGCATGCGCTGTACGCCAACGGACCGCTGACGGCCGGCGTCTCGATCATGCAGGTGACCGATGCCGACGGCGTGCTGGCCGGCAAGCAGGGCAAGGATGCGGTGTTGCTGGCCGGTGCCTACGACTTCGGCGCGTTCAAACTCTCCGCCTACTACGACGCGGAAGACAAGGCGGCGAAGAAGCTCAAGGTTTACGGTCTGGCCGCAGCATTCAGGTTCGGCGAGACCACGGTGTCGGTGGGTGCGGCGCAAGCCAAGGACGTCAACGGTTCGGCAGCAGCCGCCAGCGACGACGCGAAGATCTACACGCTGCAGGCCAGCCACAACCTGTCCAAGCGCACCGCGGTCTACGGCCACCTCACCGCCGTGTCGAACGACGCTGCAGCCGCCCTGGGCTTCAACAGCCCGGTGGCCGGCTCGAATTCCAACGGCATCCAGTTCGGCTTGCGCCACCGTTTTTGATTCTTTGAGATCCATCACCCTAGGGTTTGTCCTAGGGTGATGGACAGCGAACTGACAGCGCTCAGTTGCAAGATACAACCGTCTGATCACACATTGCAGGAGACACACCATGCGCCGCGATACCTTCCTCAAATCCCTGGCCGCACTGGCCGCTGCCGGTGCTTTGCCCAATGCCGCCTGGGCCAATGCCAACATCAAGATGATGATCCCGGCCAACCCGGGCGGTGGCTGGGACGGCACGGGCCGAGCGCTGGGCGAAGCCCTGCGCGACGCCGGCGTGGCCTCCTCGGTCACCTTCGAGAACAAGGGCGGCGCGGCCGGTGCCATCGGCCTCGCCCAGTTCTACAACGCCAGCAAGGGTGACCCGAACGCGTTGATGGTGATGGGCGCCGTGATGCTCGGCGGCATCATCACCGGCAAGCCGCCGGTCTCCATCACGCAACTCACGCCCATTGCGCGCCTGACCACCGAATACAACGTGTTCGTGCTGCCGTCGAACTCGCCCTACAAGACCATGAAGGACGTCGTCGAGCAGCTCAAGAAGGACCCGGGCAGCATCAAGTGGGGCGGCGGTTCGCGCGGCGCCACCGAGCACATCGCTGCCGCGCAGATCGCGCAGTCGGTCGGCGTGCCGGCTTCCAAGATCAACTATGTGCCCTTCCGTGGCGGTGGTGAGGCCACGGCGGCCATCCTGGGCGGCAACGTCACCGTGGGCGGCAGCGGCTACAGCGAGTTCCAGCAGTACATCGAGAGCGGCAAGATGCGCGCGATCGCCGTCACCTCGCCGCAGCGCGTCAAGGGCATCGACGTGCCCACGCTGAAAGAGCAGGGCATCGACGTGGAGATCGGCAACTGGCGCGGCGTGTATGGCGCACCCGGCATCACCCAGGCGCAGCGCGACGCGCTGACCGCCATGGTGGTGAAGGCCACGCAGAGCAAGGCCTGGGCCGCCGCGATCGAGAAGAACAACTGGATGCCTGCGTTGCTGACCGGCAAGGCCGCCTTCGGCGCTGGGAGGGGGACGGCATCTTGGGCCGGCGGAGCCGGACCCTTGATGCCCCTGGAGGGGCTTCCTCTCTCGCTGCGGGGCTCTCGCTTTGGGCTCAGGAATAACGATATGAACAACGACTCCTCACCCACACCCAACCACCGCCCTGGTCAGCTCGCCATGGGTATCGGTGCTCTCATCGTGGCGGTGGTGCTCGCCTGGGGCGCGATGGACATTCCTTCCGACGCGGGCTATGCCGGCGTTGGCCCCAACTTTTTGCCCTGGGTGATCAGCGCGGCGCTGGGCCTGTGTGGCGTGATGCTGATCCGCGAGGTGCTCACCGGCGGCTACCGCCAGATGGAGGAGCCCTCGGGTGCGGCGCGCGGCGACTGGCGCGCATTGGCCTGGGTGTCGGCCGGTGTGCTGCTCAATGCAGCGCTCATCACCACCATCGGCTTCATCCTGAGCTGCTCGTTGTGTTTCGTGCTCGCGGTGCGCGGCCTGCGTGCCAGCGAAGGCAAGCCTGGTGGCGATCTTCGCCAGACCGTCAAGGACGCCGTCACCGGCATGCTGATCGCAGCGCCCGTGTACTGGCTCTTCACCAAACTGCTGGCCGTGAACCTGCCAGGCATCACCGCCAGCGGCTGGATCTGACACCATGATGGACACCCTCACCCAATTGCTCGGCGGTTTCGCCACCGCCGGCACCCCCATCAACCTGCTGTGGGCCTTCGCCGGCTGCGCACTGGGCACCGCCATCGGTGTGCTGCCTGGCCTGGGCCCTGCCGTGACCGTGGCCATGCTGCTGCCCATCACCGGCCAGGTCGAGCCCACGGCCTCGATGATCTTCTTCGCCGGCATCTATTACGGCGCGATGTACGGCGGCTCGACCACCTCGATCCTGCTCAACACGCCGGGTGAAACCGGCACCATGGTCACCGCGCTCGAAGGCTTCAAGATGGCCAAGAGCGGGCGCGCCGGCGCGGCCCTGGCCAGCGCGGCCGTCGGCTCGTTCGTGGCCGGCAGCATCGCCACCATCCTGGTCACGCTGTTCGCGCCCATCCTGGCCGAGTTCGCGGTGCAGCTTGGCCCGCCCGAGTATTTCTGCCTGATGCTGCTGGCCTTCACCACGGTGAGCGCGGTGCTCGGCCAGAGCACGCTGCGTGGCCTGACCGCGCTGTTCTTCGGGCTGGCGCTGGGCCTCATCGGCATCGACCAGATCACCGCGCAGGTGCGCTTCACCGCTGGTGTGCTCGAGTTCATGGACGGCATCGAGGTGGTGCTGGTGGCCGTGGGTCTCTTTGCCGTGGCCGAGGCGCTCTACAACGCGCTCTACGAAGGCCGAAGCCCGGCTTTCATGAACAAGATGACCAAGGTGCACATGTCGCGCTCCGACTGGCGCCGCTCGTGGCCGGCCTGGCTGCGCGGTACCGCCATCGGCTTTCCGTTCGGCACCATCCCGGCCGGCGGCTCCGAGATTCCCACCTTCCTGAGCTACGCCACCGAACGCAAGCTGGCCAGCCCCGAACACAAGGCCGAGTTCGGCACCACCGGCGCCATCGAAGGCGTGGCCGGACCCGAGGCGGCGAACAACGCCGCCGTGACCGGCACGCTGGTGCCGCTGCTCACGCTGGGCATTCCCACCTCGGTCACGGCGGCCATCCTGCTGAGCGCGCTGCAGAACTACGGCATCAACGCCGGGCCGCAGCTGTTCCAGACGTCGTCCAACCTGGTGTGGGCGCTGATCGCTTCGCTCTACATCGGCAACGTGATGCTGCTGGTGCTCAACCTGCCGATGGTGGGCTTGTGGGTCAAGCTCTTGAAGATCCCGCGCCCGCAGCTCTACGCCGGCATCCTGATCTTCGCCACCGTGGGTGTCTACGGCATGCGCCAGAGCGCGTTCGACCTGTTCCTCATGTACGGCCTGGGCCTGCTGGGTGTGGTGATGCGCCGATACGACTTCCCCACCGCGCCGGTGATCGTGGGCCTGATCCTGGGTCCCATGGCCGAGGCGCAGATGCGCAATGCGCTGTCCATTGGCGAGGGCAACTGGATGGTGTTTTTGCAGCGGCCGATGTCGGCGACCTTGCTGGCGGTGGTGGTGATGGTGTTGCTGGTGCCGCGCTTGTTGGCTCGACGGGTTCGGGCTTAGAGCGTCAAACCTCGCGGGCTCGTGAGCGAGCGGCGCTCTGCTCCGCGGCTGTCCCCCGAGGCGGCTTTGCCGCCTCTCCTCAGCGAAATCAAGGAGGAGGGGCCAAAGGCCCCGGGGGACATTCGCGGAGCCGTGCCCCGTGGCCGCCGATGACCGGGCCAGCCGGAGGAAACCTGATACCCACCAGGGGTACCATCCAGCCATGATCCGGGACAACCGCCTGCCGCGCGACGCGCAAAGCATTCTTGAACTGGCCGCGAGGTCGATGTTCGATCTGTTTGCCAACGCCAGCGAAGGCATGATGCTGGTGGACCGCGACGCGCGCGTGGTCTGGATCAACGACCAGTACCGCCGCTTCCTGCCCGCGCTGGGCTTCGAGCGCGAGGAGGACTTTGTGGGCCACCCCGTCTCGCGCGTGGTGCAGAACACGCAGATGCACCAGGTGCTGGCCACCGGCAAACCCATTCTCATCGACCTCTTGACCAACAAGGCCGGCACCTTCGTGGTCAGCCGCATCCCGCTGCGCGACGACGCGGGGGAAGTCATCGGCGTGCTGGGCATCGTGCTGTTCGACCACCCCGAGACCACGCTGCAGCCGCTCATCAGCAAGTTTGCGCGGCTGGAGCAGGACCTGAGCGATGCGCGCCGCGAACTCGCCAGCCAGCGCCGCACCAAGTACACCTTTGCCAGCTTCGTGGGCAGCAGCGCCGCCGCACTCGAGGTGAAGCGCCAGGCGCGCCGCGCGGCGCAGTCGGCCAGCCCGGTGCTGCTGCTGGGCGAGACCGGCACCGGCAAGGAGCTGCTCGCGCACGCGATCCACGCCGCCTCACCACGCGCGGGCCGCCCGTTCGTGAGCGTGAACATGGCGGCCGTGCCCGATACCTTGCTGGAGGCCGAGTTCTTCGGCGTGGCCCCAGGCGCCTACACCGGTGCCGACAAGAAGGGCCGCGACGGCAAGTTCAAACTGGCCGACGGCGGCACGCTGTTCCTCGACGAACTCGGCGACATGCCGATGTCGGTGCAGGTCAAGCTGCTGCGCGCGCTGCAGGAAGGCGAGATCGAGCCACTGGGCTCGAACAAGCTGGTGCATTTCGACGTGCGCGTGGTCGCGGCCACCTCGCGCGACCTGCAGCAGATGGTGCGTGAAGGCAGCTTTCGCGAAGACCTCTACTACCGGCTCAACGTGTTGCCGATCCGCGTGCCACCGCTGCGCGAGCGGCAGGATGACATCGCGCTGCTGATCGAGGCCCTGTGCGAGGACATCGCCGCGCGCGGCGGTGGCGCGCAGCTGGAGCTCACTGCTGATGCGCAAGCCCTGCTGGCCGCGCAACCCTGGCGCGGCAACATCCGCGAGCTGCGCAACGTGCTGGAGCAGCTCGCGTTGCGCAGCGACACGCATCACATCGCGGGCGCCCAGGTGGGCATGGTGTTGCAGGAAGCGGGTCTGCCCGCGCTGGCACCGGCCGCTGCCGTGCGCGCGCCGCAGCGCGCTGCCCCGGGTGACGCTCTGCGCCCCTTGCCCGAGCAGATTGCCGAGCTGGAACACCGGGCGATTGCCCAAGCGCTGACGCACACCGGTGGCAACCGCACGGCGGCGGCCAAGCTGCTCGGCATCTCGCGCGCCAGCCTGTACGACCGCCTCACCGCCATGGGGCTTGTGTCTGATATTCAGACGGTTGACTGAATATCAGACAGATCAATTCGATTCTTGCGTCTGAAAATCAGACGTAGCAGGCATGCCGGCTGAAAAAAGTCAGCGAAATCAAGGGTCTTCTGAACTGGCACGAAGCCTGCAATGTCTGCGCACGGCGCAAGCTGTGAATCGTTCAAAACCAGGAGACAAGACATGACAAATCCCACCCGCCGCCTGGCGGTCATCGCGCTCGCCTGCACCGCCGCATTCGGCTCCTCGACGGCCATGGCGCAGGCCGGCAAGGGCGAGATCCGCATTGCCCACATCCACAGCAAGACCGGCCCGCTCGAGGCCTACGCCAAGCAGACCCAGGCCGGCCTGATGATGGGTCTGAGCTATGCCACCGGCGGCACCATGATGGTGGCCGGCAAGAAGATCGTGGTGATCGAGAAGGACGACCAGGGCAAGCCCGACGTGGGCAAGAGCCTGCTGGCCGCGGCCTACGCCGACGACAAGGTCGACCTGGCCATTGGCCCGACGGCATCGCCCGTGGCGCTGGCCATGCTGCCGGTGGCCGAGGAGTACAAGAAGATCCTGCTGGTCGAGCCCGCCGTGGCCGACTCGATCACCGGTGACAAGTGGAACAAATACATCTTCCGCACCGGGCGCAACAGCAGCCAGGACGCCGCCGCCAACGCCGTGGCGCTGGACCAACCCGGCAATGTGGTCGCCTTGCTCGCCAACGACAACGCCTTCGGCCGCGACGGTGTGAAGGCCACCAAGGACTTCATCAAGAAGGCCAAGATCGTTCACGAGGAATACCTGCCCGTGGGCACGACCGACTTCACCGCCGGCCTGCTGCGCATCGTCGACAAACTCAAGGACCAGCCCGGCACCAAGTACATCTCGGTGGGCTGGTCGGGTGCTCCCACGCCGTTCAGCAAGATTGCTGAAATGGATCTGGAAAAACGCTACGGCATCAAGCTGGCCACGGGCGGCAACATCCTGCCGGCGATGGTGGCCTACAAGCAGTTCCCCGGCATGGAAGGCGCGCTGTACTACTACTTCGGCATCCCCAAGAACCCGGTGAACGACGCCATGGTGGCCGAGCACTACAAGCAGTACAAGACACCACCAGACTTCTTCACCGCGGGCGGTTTCTCTGCCGCGATGGCGGTGGTGACGGCGCTGAAGAAAACCAACGGCGATACCAACACCGAGAAGCTCATCAGCACCATGGAAGGCATGAGCTTCGACACGCCCAAGGGCAAGATGACCTTCCGCAAGGAAGACCACCAGGCCATGCAGAGCATGTACCACTTCAAGATCAAGGTGGACCCGGCGTTTGCGTGGGGTGTGCCTGAGCTGGTGCGGGAAATCAAGCCTGAAGATCTGGCGATACCCATCCGCAACAAGCGCTGATTCTTTTCCGCGGCGCCCATCACACCCGTTCGCCCTGAGCTTGTCGAAGGGCCTCCATGTGTGGATGGGCTTCGACAGGCTCAGCCCGAACGGTGGGTGGGTGGATTTCTCACCGATACGCGCCCCGGCGCAGTTCTTCCATGCTTGAAACCCAAGACCTCACGGTCCGCTTTGGCGGGCACGTGGCGGTGAATGCTGTCTCCTGCGCTTTCGCGCCGGGCACGCTCACCGCCATCGTCGGCCCCAATGGCGCCGGCAAGACGACCTACTTCAACCTGATCTCTGGCCAGATCAAGGCCAGCGCGGGCAGCGTGCGCCTGGGTGGGCACGACATCTCGTCACTCGGCGCACCGGCGCGCGCGCAGGCCGGGCTGGGCCGGGCCTTCCAGCTCACCAATTTGTTTCCCAACCTCACGGTGCAGGAGAACGTGCGCCTGGCGGTGCAGGCCAAGGCCAGGGCGGGCCTCAATCTCTGGCGCATCTGGAGCGACCGGCGAGACCTGCTGCAGCGCGCTGACGAGGTGCTGGAGACGGTGGCCCTGGCCGACAAGCGCGATGCGCTGGCCAGCAGCCTGCCGCACGGCGACCAGCGCAAGCTGGAGGTCGGCATCCTGATGGCGCTGGAGCCGCAGGTGTTCATGTTCGACGAGCCCACGGCCGGCATGAGCGTGGACGAGGTCCCGGTGATCCTGAACCTGATCCGCCAGCTCAAGAACGACAAGACCAAAACCATCCTGCTGGTCGAACACAAGATGGACGTGGTGCGCGAACTCTCGGACCGAATCATCGTGCTGCACAACGGCGAACTGGTGGCCGATGGCGACCCCGCCACCGTGATCGCCTCGCCCGTGGTGCAGCAGGCCTACCTCGGCATCAACCCCGAAACCGTATGAGCCCCCACGTTCATCACTTCGTGTATTCACTGCCCCCCAAGGGGGCGCGCGCCTCCCTTGGGGCGGCCCGGCGGGAGTCCCATCCATGAGCAATTTTCTGACCTTGAGCGGCGTGCACACCCACATCGGCGCGTACCACATCCTGCACGGCGTGGACCTGGCCGTGCCCGAGGGCCAGCTCACCATGCTGCTGGGCCGCAACGGCGCGGGCAAGACCACCACGCTGCGCACCATCATGGGCCTGTGGCACGCCAGCCAGGGCAAGGTGGTGCTCGACGGCGTCGACATCACGAAGCAGCCCACACCCGACACCGCGCAGAGCGGCGTGGCCTACGTGCCCGAGAGCATGGGCATCTTTTCCGACCTCTCGGTGCGCGAGAACATGCTGCTGGCCGCGCGCGGCGCGCGCACGCTGGACGACATCGACACCGTGCGGCTCGAATGGATTTTCGGCCTGTTCCCTGCCATCAAGAAGTTCTGGCTGCACCCCGCCGGCAAACTGAGCGGCGGGCAGAAGCAGATGCTGGCGGTCTCGCGCGCGATCGTCGAGCCGCGCCGCCTGCTGTTGATCGATGAACCCAGCAAGGGCCTGGCGCCCGCGATCATCCAGAACATGATCGCGGCCTTTCGCGAACTCAAGGCCGCCAGGACCACCATCCTGCTGGTCGAACAGAACTTCAACTTCGCGCGCCAGCTCGGCGACACCGTGGCCGTCATGGACGACGGGCGCGTGGTGCACAGCGGGTCCATGGCCGAGCTCGCGGCAGACGAGAACATGCAATCCAGGCTGCTCGGCCTCTCCCTCGGAGCACACCAATGACACTTCTCAAAGCCGACTTCGACTGGAAGCCGCTCGCGTTGGTGCCGGCGCTGGCGCTGATTGCACTGCCCGCCGTGGGCAGCGGCTCCACCTGGCTCACGCTCACCGTGGCGGGTCTGGCCATGGGCATGATCATCTTCATCATCGCCTCGGGCCTCACGCTGGTGTTCGGCCTCATGGACGTGCTCAACTTCGGCCACGGCGTGTTCATCGCGCTTGGCGCCTTCGTGGCCACCACCGTGCTGGCCAGCATGGGCAGCTACACCACGGCCGACAGCCTCTGGCTCAACCTGGTGGCGCTGCTGCCCGCGATGCTGGTGGCCATGGCGGTGGCGGGTGCGCTGGGCTGGGTGTTCGAGCGGCTCATCATTCGCCCGGTCTACGGCATGCACCTCAAGCAGATCCTCATCACCATGGGCGGCATGATCATTGGTGAAGAAATGATCAAGGTCGTCTGGGGCCCCGAGCAGATCGCGCTGCCATTGCCCGAGAGCCTGCGCGGCTCCTTCATTTTCGGCGACGCGGCGGTGGAGAAGTACCGCCTGCTCGCGGTGCTGGTGGGCGCCGCGGTGTTCGCCGCGATGGTGTGGACGCTCAACCGCACCAAGGTCGGCCTGCTGGTGCGCGCCGGCGTGCAGGACCGCGAGATGGTCGAGTCGCTCGGCTACCGCATCCGCCAGCTCTTCATCGGCGTGTTCGTGGTGGGCAGTGCGCTCGCGGGCCTGGGCGGTGTGATGTGGGGCCTCTACCAGCAGACCGTCACGCCGCAGATGGGCGCGCAGGTCAACGTGTTGATCTTCATCGTCATCATCATCGGCGGCCTGGGCTCCACGCTGGGCGCGCTGATCGGCGCGCTGCTGGTGGGCCTGATGGCCAACTACACCGGCTTCCTGGTGCCCAAGGTCGCGCTGTTTTCCAACATCGCGCTGATGGTGGCGATTCTCTTGTGGCGGCCACAAGGTGTTTACCCGGTCACGAACCGATAAGGAGCCGACCATGATTTCCCGTCTCCTGTCCAACGACCTGCCGCGCAGCCGCTGGCTCACCGCCTTGCTGATCGTGCTGTTCCTCGGCCTGGCCTTCGCGCCCTTCCTGTTCCCCGGCGTGAAAGCGCTCAACGTCGCAGCCAAGGTGCTGATCTTCGTGGCGCTGGTGGCCAGCTTTGATTTGCTGCTGGGCTACACCGGCATCGTGAGCTTTGCGCACACCATGTTCTTCGGCATCGGTGCCTATGGCGTGGCGATCGCGCTCAATTCGGTGGAGCAGGCGAGCTGGGGCGCGTTGGCCGTGGGTGTGGTCTGCGCGCTGCTGATCTCGCTCGTGCTGTCGCTGCTCATCGGCCTGTTTTCGTTGCGCGTGAAGGCGATCTTTTTCGCCATGATCACGCTGGCCGTGGCCTCGGCCTTCCTCACGCTGGCCTCGCAGTTGTCGGACTTCACCGGTGGCGAAGACGGCCTGAGTTTTCGCGTGCCCGAGCTGCTCTCGCCCGGCTTCATGCTGCGCGAGGAGCCCCTGGTGACACCGCTGGGCGAGGTCGATCTGAATGGCCGCCTGATCACCTACTACCTGATCTTCGTGGCGGTGACGGCGATTTTCCTGACCATCCTGCGCATCGTGAATTCACCGTTCGGCCGCGTGCTGCAAGCCATTCGAGAGAACGACTTTCGCGCCGAGGCGCTGGGTTATCGCACGGTGGTCTATCGCACGCTGTCCAACGTGCTCTCGGCGTCGTTCGCCACGCTCGCGGGCTGCCTGCTGGCGATCTGGCTGCGCTACAACGGGCCCGACACCTCGCTCTCGTTCGAGATCATGCTGGACATCCTGCTCATCGTCGTGATCGGCGGCATGGGCACGCTGTATGGCGCGCTGATCGGCAGCGTCCTGTTCCTGGTGGCACAGAGTTACCTGCAGGACCTGCTGCGCGTCGCGGGCCAGGCCACCGAAGGTATTCCGTTGCTGCCCGCGCTGCTCACGCCCGACCGCTGGCTGCTCTGGCTGGGCGTGCTGTTCGTGCTCTCGGTCTACTACTTTCCCACCGGCATCGTGGGCAAGCTGCGCGAGCGCGCCGCGCTGGCGCGGCTGAAAGGCACGCCATGAACCGCGCCGCCGTCACCCCACGCTCGCGCTACATCATCTGCGAAGGGCGGGAGATCCATTTCATGGACTGGGAGCCTGAGGCCCCCGCGGGCCCGGTCGTGGTGGCCTGGCACGGCCTGGCGCGCACCGGGCGCGACATGGACCCTTTGGCTGCGCACCTCAGTGCGCAGGGCTGGCGCGTCATCTGTCCCGACACCATTGGTCGCGGCCTGAGCCAGTGGAGCCCGAAGCCCGAGTCCGAGTACTGCCTGGACTTCTACAGCCGCATCGCCACATCGCTGGTGGACCAGCTCGCGCTCAAGCGCTTCCACTGGGTGGGCACCTCCATGGGCGGCGCCATCGGCATGGTGTGCGCGGCCGGCCCGCTGCACGGGCGCATCGAGCGCCTGGTGCTCAACGACATTGGCCCCAAGACCGCGGACGCGGCCATTGCGCGCATCCGCAGCTACGCCGGCAACCCGGCCGCCTTCGACACGGTGGGCGAGCTGCAGCGGTACTTCCGCACCATCTACCAGCCGTATGGCTACTTGAGCGATGCCCAGTGGACGCTGCTCACCGAGAGTTCCACGCGTCGCCTGCCCGATGGCCGCGTGACGCCGCACTACGACCCGGCCATGGTGCAACAGTTCACCCACCACCCCACCGACTACGAACTGTGGCCGACCTACGACCGCATCGACGTGCCGGTGCTGTGCCTGCGCGGTGCCGATTCCGATCTGCTGTTGGCTGACACGGCGGAGGCCATGCGTGACCGTGGACCGCGCGCGCTGGTGGTGACGATGGCTGGCTGCGGGCATGCACCGGCTTTGAACGTGCCCGAGCAGTTCGAGCTGGTGCAGCGGTTTCTGGCGGGGCACTGAGCGCGCTGCTGTCCGGTCACCATTGGCACTACGTCCGCAGAATCTTCTCCATCTTCCTGCCCTTCGCCAGCTCGTCGATCAGCTTGTCGAGGTAACGGATTCGCTGCATCAACGGATCCTCGACTTCCTCCACGCGCACACCGCAGACGACGCCCTTGATCAATGAGGTGTTCGGGTGCATCGCCGGGGCTTGCGCGAAGAAGGTTTCAAAGTCGTTGCCCCGTTCGATCTGCCGCTCCAGCCCCGCCCGGTCGTAGCCTGTCAACCAGCGGATGATCTCGTCGACTTCCTCTTTCGTTCGGTTCTTGCGCACCGCCTTCTGAACGTACAGCGGATAGACCTTTGAAAATGCTGTCTTGAAAATGGAGTGGGTTGGCATCGTCATCGCTCCCGCGAACCACAGTCAGTCTTTCGCCCCCAACGCCAGCGCCCGCTCGCGGCTGCCTTGCAACTCCATCGGGCTGTCCGCAGTCTTCGTGGGCCAGCCTTGCAGGTGCTGCTCGGCCACGTCGGTGAGCGCGCGGATCCACTCGGGCTGATCGTTGAGGCAGGGGATGTACTGGAAGTTGCTGCCACCCGCGTGCAGGAAGGCTTCACGCGCTTCCATGTTGATCTCTTCCAGCGTTTCAAGGCAGTCGCTGGTGAAGCCGGGGCAGACCACGTCCACGCTCTTCAAGCCCTTCTGCGCCAGATCGATCAGCGTGGGCTCGGTGTAGGGCTCCAGCCACTTGGCCTTGCCGAAGCGCGACTGGAAGGTGACCTTGTAGCGTTCTTTCGCCAACCCCAACTGCTCGGCCAGCAGGCGCGCGGTCTTGTGGCACTCGCAGTGGTAGGGGTCGCCCAGCTGCAGCGTGCGCTCAGGCACGCCGTGAAAGCTCATCACCAGCTGCTCGCACTGGCCGTGTGCCGCCCAGTGCGCGCGAATGGACTTGGCCAGTGCCTGGATGTAGCCGGGATGGTCGTGATAGCGGTTGATGAAGCGCAGCTCGGGCAGGTTGCGCACCTTGGCCGCCCAGTTCATCACGCCGTCCACCACGCTGGCCGTGGTGGTGGCGCTGTACTGTGGGTAGGCCGGCAGCACCAGCACGCGCGTCACGCCCTCGGCCTTGAGTTCGTCCATCACCGAAGCAATGGAGGGGTTGCCATAGCGCATGGCGTAGCGCACGGTCACCTGGTGGCCGCGCTCACCCAGGTAGCCTCGCAGCAGCGTGGCCTGGCGTTCGGTCCACACCTTCAGCGGCGAGCCCTCGGGCATCCATATACCGGCGTACTTGGCGGCCGATTTTTTGGGCCGCACGCGCAGGATGATGCCGTGCAGGATCAGCATCCAGACAAGCCGCGGTATTTCCACGACGCGCTGATCGCTCAGGAATTCGGCCAGGTAGCGGCGCAGGGCGGGGGCGGTGGGTTCGTCGGGGGTGCCCAGGTTGCACAGCAATACAGCGGTGCGAGCCGGCTGGCCGTGTTGGTAGGGCGGTTCGGTGTTGAAGGGCATGCGCTATTCTCACGCAAGCATGAAAACCCCCACGAGTACAGCCCTGCCGCCCGCGCCTTTCGCGCTGGACCCCGCCCGCATCCGCGCCATCAGCATCGATCTGGACGACACACTCTGGCCGATCTGGCCCACCATCGAGCGCGCCGAAGCCATGCTGGCCCGCTGGCTCAGCCAGCATGCGCCGGCCACCGCCCAGCTCTACGCCACGCCAGGCGCTCTGCGTGAGGCCCGCAACCACTTGCAGACCCTGCGACCCGACCTGGCCCACGACCTCAGCGCGCTGCGCCGCGAGTCGATTCGCCACGTGTTGCAACGTGCTGGAGACGACCCCGCGCTGGCCGAGCCCGCGTTCGACGTGTTCTTTGACGAGCGCCAGCGCGTGCAGTTGTTCGAAGACGCCATGCCCGCACTGGAATGGCTGAGCACCCGCTTTCCGGTGGTGGCCGTGTCCAACGGCAATGCCGATGTGCACCGCGTGGGTCTGGGGAACCACTTTCACGCTGCCTTCAGCGCCCGTGAATTCGGCGTGGGCAAACCCGATCCACGCATCTTCCATGCAGCCGCCGATGCCGCCGGTGTGGACGCCGCCGAGGTGCTGCACATCGGTGACGACGCGCGCCTGGATGTGTTGGGTGCCCTGGGCGCCGGCATGCAGGTGGCCTGGGTCAACCGCACGGGCATGGCCTGGGAGCACGCACCCGTGCAGCCGCACACCACCGTTGCCGACCTGATGGCCCTGTGCCGACAGATCGGTTGATCCCTTTTCCCCCCGCAGCGTTCGACATGAGCCTCACGATCTACGGCATTCCCGCGTCCCGCGCCGTGCGCCCTTTGTGGGCCGCCACCGAACTCGGACTGAACTACCACCACGAGAAGCTGGCCTACCAGGGCGGAGGCACGCGCACGCCGGAGTTCCTGGCCATCAACCCCAATGGTCACGTGCCGGCCATCGTCGATGCGAGGCCAGAGGGCGATGTGGTGGTGTGGGAGAGCATGGCTTGTGCGCTGTACATCGCACGCCACCACGGACCAGCGGACGGCGTGAGCATCACACCCGCCACGCCGCGCGAAGACGCCGAGGCCTTGCGCTGGAGCTTCTGGGCCGTGACGGAAACCGAGGCCGACGCGTTGACCGTGCTGATGCACCGCTTGGCGATGCCCGAGGAGCGGCGCAAGCCCGAGATGGCCAACGCCGCCGAGCGCCGCCTGGCGGTGCCGCTGCGCGTGATCGAACAGCACCTGCAAAAACAGAAGGATGCGGGCGAGGCCTTTCTTGCGGCCGCGCGGTTCACCGTGGCCGATGTCTGTGCAGCCAGTGTGCTCAACTGGGCCCGCCCCTCGCAGTCGCTGATGGCCGCCCACCCACTCACGCACGACTGGATCCTGCGCTGCATGGCGCGGCCAGCCTATGTTCAGGTGCGCGAGTTCGGTTGAGCGTCGGTTTTCAGAAGCCCCAGAGCAGCCGTTTCGCGATCCAGCCGCCCACGCCCTCGCTGCGCTCCACGCGCACCCAGTCGGCGCGCTTCTCGCGGGTGCGCAGCAACTCGCCGTATTCGACCTTGCCCACGATGCGGTGCTGCGTGCCAGGTCCGCTGCGCACGTTGGCCACTTTGGACTTGACGATATGGTGCGGTGTGTTGCCCGTGAGTGAGCGTGCCACCCAGCCGGTGTCGCCCTCGAAGTCGCGCACCCGCAGCCAGCGGCCCTTGCGCTGGGTGATCTGCAGCGGATAGCCTCGTTTCAGCTCCCACAGCACGGCGGTGTGGGTGCCAGGCCCTTCGCGCATGTTCAGCGTGCTGCCTTTGACGCTGACCATGTTCCGTGCGTTGGCCGTCGTGTTGAACAGCGCCGCGAGGCACAGGCCGGTTGCAATCAGCAGGGTTCGGGTGAGGCTGGTTCGGGTCATCAGCGGGGGTTCCTTGGTGGGAGGTTGAGAAAAATCCATCTGGTGGGAACGCCCGGCTTTGCAGAGGTTCCCCACGGGTGCTTTTTTTGTCGGCTCAGGCGTTGGCCAGGCGGGCCGCCGCCACGCCGCTGCGCACGGCGCCTTCGAGCGTGGCGGGGTAGGGCCCCTGTACATAGTCGCCCGCGGCATACAGCCCGGGGGCCATCACCGCGCCGGGGCGCTCCAGACTGGGCGTGCAGGCGAACGTTGCGCGCTTCTCCACCACACTGAGAAGTGGCTGCAGTGGCCAGCCGAGTTGACGTTCGCCCTGTTGCAACACGCGCGCCTGCAGGTCGTCGCGCTCACCGTTGCTGGCACTGACCACGAAGGCCAGCACGCCTTGCGCGGCCGCATCGGTCGGGCTGAGCTGCCCCCGGTCGAACACGAACTGCGCCGGCGCGGCATGGGCGTGCGGCTCGGCGCGCAAGGCCAGCATGGGCGCAGGCAGCCGCGCGCCCGCGGCATGGGCGTAGACCGTGGTGATGGCGGTGAACTCGAGCGCGTGCGCCGACAAAGCCCAACTGGCCAGGGCTTCGTTGTCATCGGCGTGGGCGAGCAGGGTCTGCGCGGCCACGCTGGCCGGCGTGGCCCAGATCACGCGATCGAATGCCTCATCCACGCCATCACCCGTCAGTTGCCACCGACCCGCATGGGCCAGCAGCCCGGTGATGCGCGCGCCCGTTCGAAGGCGTGTTGTCTCGCCATGGTGGCTTTGCAGCCAATGCGCCGCCGCTGCGGGAAACAGGCTGGTGAGATCGGTGCGTGGCAGCAGCAGGCTCGATGCGTTGAAGCCAGCCGCGCCTCGGCCGAACAGGGCGTCGCGCATGACGTTCAGAAAGACGGCCGCACTGGCATGCGCAGAAGGGAGGTTGAGCGCCGAGACGCACAGCGGTTCGATCAGCTCCTGCACCACGCGGTCAGGCAAGGACTCGCACAGTTCCTCGACGGTGAGCGTGGGCGTGCAACGGAAGCCCGCAAGCTGCCAGCCCAGCGACGCACGGATCAGCGCCAGGCGCTCGCCCCAGCGCCATCCGCGCGCGGTGGCGATGGCCGCCAGTGCGTCCAGCGGAGCAGGCCAGCGCGTCGCCCAGGCCGGGGTCTGCAGGCCCGTGCCGTCGGGGTAGGGCAGCGAGAGCGGCAGTGCCATCAGCACCTGCGGCAGGTTCAGCCCCACGCGCTGCATCAAGGCCAGCGTCTCGCTGTAGGCACCGATCAGGATGTGTTGGCCGTTGTCCAGCGTGATGGGTGTGCCGTCGGGTTTCTCGGTGGTCAGCGCGCGGGCGCGTCCACCCAAGGTGCGCGTGGCTTCGAACACGGTGACGTCGAGCCCCAACGATGCGGCTTCGACCGCCGCGGCCATGCCGGCCCAGCCTGCGCCGACGACGGCGAGCTTCACAGCCGACCCGCCGCCGGGCCGCCCCAAGGCGGGTCCGCCCCCTCGGGGGGCAGCGACCCGCGCCAGCGGTGGAGCGTGGGGGCAATCCTCATAGCCTGCCGAGGGCTTGCACTTTCCAGGCGAGCCAGAATTTGCGCAACGGTGTGAGGCTGACCCGCTGGGTCAACACCAGCAACGGATCGGCAGCGATCTCCTGCAGCAGGGTGCGGTAGATGCTGGCCATCATCAGGCCCGGCTTCTGGGCGCGGCGGTCGGCCGCGGGCAGCAGGGCCAGGGCGTCGTCGTAGGTCTGCAGTGCGCGGGTGCACTGGAACTGCATGAGTGCGGTGAAGCGGCGCTTGAAATCGGCTTCGTCGGTGCCGGGTGCAGCTCCACGTTGAAGCAGCTCGTGTGCCTTCACGTTGAAGCTCTGCAGTTCGTTGACCGGCAGGTAGATGCGCCCGCGCGCGGCATCTTCACCCACGTCGCGCACGATGTTGGTGAGCTGAAACGCCAGGCCCAGCCGGTGCGCGTACTCGGTGGTCTGCAACTGCGTCTGGCCGAAGATGCGCGCGGCCACTTCACCCACCACGCCGGCCACCAGGTGGCAGTAGCGTTGCAGGTTGGCGAAATCGAGGTAGCGGTTCTGCTCCAGGTCCATCTGGCAGCCGTCGATCACGGCGTTCAGGTGCCGGGCTTCGATGGCGTAGGTGTGGCTCAGGGGCATGAGCGCGCGCATCACCGGGTGGGTGGGTGAGCCGGCAAACGATTGCGCCACCTCGCGCCGCCACCAGGCCAGCTTGGTTTGTGCCACGGTGGGGTCGCTGACCTCGTCCACCACGTCGTCGACCTCGCGGCAGAAGGCATAGAAGGCGGTGATCGCGGCGCGCCGCTCGGCTGGCAGGAACAGGAAGGCGTAGTAGAAGCTGCTGCCGGAGGCGGCTGCTTTTTGCTGGACGTAGTCTTGAGGGGTCATGGGCACGTTTTTCTGACAAGTGTACGTACCCATGCCGGGGTTGCCCTGTGCCGGGGCTGGCAGGTTTGTCAACGCTCATGACACCGCGTGGTCCAGGCCTGGACGCTGGAGATGCGCAGTGGCTGCCGGTTCAGGGGTGTTGCGCGATCAGTTCGGCCTTGCGCCGGGCCATGCGGTCCCCGAGCTCCACCAGGTCAATGCGGGACTCCCTGACCCGTGGCAGCATGTTCTCGCGCAAGGTCGACACGTGCTGCTTCACCTCTTCGGCCAGCACCTGGATGGGGGCGTCGACCTCCTCGGCCACGGGATCCAGGCTCTTGATGTGGGCCACGAGTGCCTTCATGGTGTCATGTTGCGGTGTGGCCTGTGGCATCACCGCCTCGACCGCCGGGTAGAAGATTTCTTCCTTGACCTGCGCGTGCACCACCACGGTGGCGCAGATGCGCTCCACCAGGAAACGCTTGTTGTTCACCGAGCGTGTGTTTTCGAACGCCGTGAACATCTGCTGCAATTCGGCGTGTTCGGCCGCGATCCTGGAAATGGCATCGGGCGTGGGCCGGCTGGGTGGCGCCCGTTTGGCCAGGCGTTCCCGGAGGTGGGCTCTTTGATCGGTGTTCATGGGCCGACCGTAAGGCCCCCACTTGTTGGGGTCTGTGCGCTGTCGAACACAATGCAACCCGGTACATTCACTGCGACGCCGGTGCTCAGCCGATCGGCTGTTTTTGACCCCACAGTCTCCCAACAGAAGCAATTCATGCCCACATCCGCTGTCAGTCCAGCGCCCGAGGTCGATTGGCCCGACCAGGCACCCGCCACCGCCATGCGCTGCACCGAATGCCCGTTGCGGGCCTTGCCGCTGTTTGTGGAGCACACCCCTGAAGAGCTGGAACTCGTGCAGTCGCTCAAGCGCCGTGCGCTGCGGGTGGAGGCCAACGAGACGCTGATCCACGAAGGCCAGACCGATGCGCCGCTCTACACCCTGCTGCAAGGCTGGGCCTTCCGCTACAAGACCTTGAGCGACGGGCGGCGCCAGATACTGAGCTTCCTGCTCGCCGGTGATTTCATTGGTGTGCAGCAGAAGATGGGCGATGCCGCCGCGCACGGCGTGGGCACGCTCACATCGGCCAGCTTCTGCGTGTTCCAGCGCGACGCGCTGTGGGAGATCCACCGCCGCTCGCCCACCATGGGCTTCAACGTGACCTGGCTCACAGCGCACGAGGAGTCGCTGGTGGACGACACGCTGCTGTCGGTGGGGCGGCGCAGCGCCGAAGAACGCATCGCCAGCACATTGATCCTGCTGTTCAAGCGCGCGGCCGCGCTGCAGCAAGACAAGGGCGCGGGCGGCGTGGTCTTTCCCCTGACCCAGCAGCACATTGCCGACGCGCTGGGCCTGTCGCTGGTGCACACCAACAAGACCCTGCGCAAGCTGGAGAAGCGCGGCCTGCACCAGATCAAGGATGGCCGCTTGTTCCTGCGCGATGTGAAGGCGCTCGCGCGCCTGGCTGATCTGTACGGCGACGGGAATCCGCCCCCGCGACCACTGGTCTGAGGGCGGTGCGCGGGTGGGGCGGCGCCCTCCGGGATGTAACCGATTGACAAGTTATGTAAAGCGCAATGGGTATGTGTCTTTCGACATGGAAACCGCATATGTATCAACCTACATTGCGTCTCTGACCGGGGCGCGGAGATCTTTCACTGCGCTCAATGACAACCATGAGGCGCATGCAAATGACATCTTCTGCCGTTTCCCACCGTGAAAAAAACCAGTTGCTCGCGGCCATGCCGTTCGAAGACTGGCGTTACATCGAATCCCACCTCGAGTGGGTCGAGATGCCTGCCTGCAGCACCTTGTTTGAAGCAGGCACCAGCTTGCGCCATGTGTACTTTCCGACCACCGCCGTTGTCTCGCTGGTTTCCACGATGCTGGACGGCGCCACGGTGGAAGTGGCTGCGGTGGGCAGCGAAGGCATGGTGGGTGTGGATGCTTTCATGGGCAGCAGCAACGCCAACAACGGCACCACCGCCAGCGGCACCGTGATGGCCCAGAACACGGCCCTGGTGAGTCGGGGCGGTCACGGCTATCGCATGAGCGCGCAGTCCATCGCGCACCACGCCAAGCGCTCGGAACAGGTGATGCACCACCTGCTCAACTACACCCGCACGCTGTTCCAGCACATGTCGCAGACCTCGGCCTGCAACCGCCACCATTCGCTCGACCAGCAACTCGCGCGCTGGTTGCTGGTGCACCTGGAGCGCCAGCCAGACGACGAACTGCACATCACGCAGGAGCGCATTGCCAGCATGTTGGGGGTGCGCCGAGAAGGCGTGACCGGTGGGGCGCTGCGCCTGCAGAAAGCCGGGGTGATCCGCTATGGCCGCGGGCAGATGTCGGTGCTGGACCGGGCTGGCCTGGAAAACCACAGCTGCGAATGCCACGGCGTGATTCGCGAGGCCTACGACCGCCTGAAAAACGACGCGGTGCTGCAGGCCAAACCGGCCCAGGTGAGCTCTGGCGCAGTGCCCGGTACCTGCTCGCTGGATCGCGGCACCGCCCACGTCTGAGGTGCGCCGGCGCACAGACCCGGCGCCGTACTTTTGTCAGCATGGCTTCTGGTCATCGAACCGAGAACTGCCATGCACGACGAAACACTTGAAGAACCCGTCCTCCACGCCACCGCGACCCGCCGTGGTGAGATTGCCCCTCGCCAGGGTCCGGGCCCCCGGCTCATGGGCGCCAGCACCTTGATCGGCAACGATGTCTTCAATGATCGCGATGAAGACCTGGGCGAGATCCGGGAAATCATGCTCGACATGCACACCGGGCAGGTGGACTACGCAGTGCTGTCGTTCGGCGGATTTCTCGGTGTGGGCGAAAAGCTGTTTGCCGTGCCGTGGGCGGCGCTGGAGCTGGACACCACCAGCCGGTGCTTCGTGCTGCGCGTGAGCAAGGCGCGCCTGGAGAGCGCGCCGGGCTTTGACAAACAGCACTGGCCCGACATGGCCGACCCCGAATGGGAGAAGGACGTGCACGAGTTCTACGGCACGCAACCGGATGCGTTCACCGAGGGAGGCCGCTGATCCTGCGCCCTGTGCGCCTTGTCGGGCGGTCTGCGGATCAGGTGGCGTGGGGATGCAGGAATACGCGCGCTTTTCTGGGCGCGACCACCACGGTGTCGCCTTCCTGGATGCCGAGCTCCTTGAAGCGCTCGGCCGACAGGTGGGCTTCAATCAGCGTGGGTTTCTCGCCGTTGGCGGGCGCCTCCAGGGGCAGGAGTTCGAGGCGGGCGATTGGCCCCACCACGACGGCACGGTCCAGCTTGACAACCATGCCGCTGAGCCCCGCGGCGTAGGGCAATACATCCAGTTCGTGCGGACGCACGTAGGCGAAGGCCCTGGCGTCCTTCGCGCCGGCGTGTTCGGGCGATGCAATCGACACGCCCTCCAGATGCATCTGGCCTTCGTGCGCGCGGCCGTGAAAGAGGTTCACGTCACCCAGAAAGCCATACACGAAGGGGCTGGCCGGTCGGTCCCACACTTCCTGCGGGGCGCCCACCTGCTCCACATGGCCCTGGTTCATCAGCACCACGCGGTCGGCCACTTCAAGCGCCTCTTCCTGGTCGTGCGTGACGAACACGCTGGTCACGTGCAGCTCGTCGTGCAGGCGGCGCAGCCAGCGGCGCAGTTCCTTGCGCACCTTGGCATCGAGCGCGCCGAAGGGTTCGTCGAGCAGCAGCACCTTGGGTTCGACCGCGAGCGCGCGCGCCAGGGCGATGCGCTGGCGCTGGCCGCCCGAGAGTTGCGAGGGGTAGCGGTCGGCCAGCCAGTCGAGCTGCACCAGCGTGAGCAGGTCGTGCACCTTGGCCTTGATCTGCGCGTCGCTCGGGCGCTCGCCGCGCGGCTTCACGCGCAGGCCGAAGGCCACGTTTTCCAGCACGGTCATGTGGCGGAACAGCGCGTAGTGCTGGAACACGAAGCCCACGTTGCGCTCGCGCACGTGCACGTCGGTGGTGTCTTCGCCGCTGAACAGGATGTTGCCGGTGTCCGGCGTCTCCAGCCCGGCGATGATGCGCAGCAGCGTGGTCTTGCCGCAGCCCGACGGGCCGAGCAGCGCAAGCAGTTCGCCTGAGTGGATGTCGAGGTTGACGTTGTTCAGCGCCTGGAAGGTGCCGAAGTGTTTGTTGATGTTGCGGATTTCAATGCTCATGAGGTTTGTCCCAGCAAGGGGTTGACGGCTTGCGTGGGCCGCTCAGGTGGCAGCTCGGCCAGCGCCTTCATTTCACGCTCCATCTTCCATTCGGCGACCGACTTGATCACCAGCGTGACCAGGGCCAGCAGGGCCAGCAGCGAGGCCACGGCAAACGCCGCCACCGACTGGTATTCGTTGTAGAGGATCTCCACGTGCAGCGGCATCGTGTTGGTCTGGCCGCGGATGTGGCCCGAGACCACCGAGACCGCGCCGAACTCGCCCATGGCGCGTGCGTTGCACAGGATGACCCCGTAGATCAGGCCCCACTTGATGTTGGGCAGGGTCACATACCAGAAGGTCTGCCAGCCCGAGGCGCCGAGCACGATCGCGGCCTGCTCTTCGTCGTTGCCTTGTGCCTGCATCAGCGGAATGAGTTCGCGCGCGATGAAGGGGAAGGTGACGAAGATGGTGGCCAGGATGATGCCGGGCACGGCGAACACGATCTTGATGTCGTGCTCCGCGAGCCAGGGGCCCAGCCAGCCCTGCGCGCCGAACACCAGCACGTAGATCAGGCCCGCGACCACCGGCGACACCGAGAACGGCAGGTCGATCAGCGTGGTCAGGAAGGACTTGCCGCGGAACTCGTACTTGGCCACGGCCCAGGCCGCGGCCACGCCGAACGCGAGGTTCAGCGGCACGGCGACCAGCGCGGTGATGAAGGTCAGGCGGATGGCGGACCAGGCGTCCGGGTCTTTCAGCGCTTCCCAGTAGGCTGCAAAGCCTTTGCGCAGCGCTTCGGTGAACACCGCGGCCAGCGGCAGCACCAGGAACAGGAACATGAAGACCAGCGCGATGCCGATCAGCGTGCGGCGAACCCAGGGTGCTTCGGTGCGTGCAACGCTCATGCCATCACCCCGCCGGAGCGCTTGCGTTGCCAGGTCTGCAGGCCATTGATGAGCAGCAGCAGCACGAAGGAGATGGAGAGCATCACGGTGGCCACGGCGGTGGCGCCGGCATAGTCGTATTGCTCGAGCTTGCTGATGATGATCAGCGGCGTGATCTCGGAGATCATGGGCATGTTGCCGGCGATGAAGATGACCGAACCGTATTCACCCACCGCGCGCGCAAACGCCATGGCAAAGCCGGTGAGCAGGGCGGGGGCGATGCTGGGAAAGATCACGCGGCTGAAGGTCTGCCAGCGCGTGGCGCCCAGGCAGGTGGCGGCTTCTTCCAGTTCCTTCTCGGTGTCTTCGAGCACCGGCTGCACCGTGCGCACCACGAAGGGCAGGCCGATGAAGATGAGCGCGATCACCACCCCATTGGGGTTGAAGGCCAGCTGCAGGCCGAGGGGTTCGGTGTATTGGCCGATCCAGCCATTGCCGGCGAGGATGGCGGTGAGCGAAATGCCGGCCACAGCGGTGGGCAGCGCAAAGGGCAGGTCCACCAGCGCATCAACAATCTTCTTGCCCGGAAAGCTGTAGCGCACCAGCACCCAGGCCACCAGCAGGCCGAAGAAGGCGTTGATCAGCGCGGCGATCAGCGAGGCGCCGAAGGTGAGCTTGTACGAGGCCAGCACGCGCGGCGCGGTGACGGCGTCCCAAAACTGTGGCCAGGTGAGGGTGAAGGTCTTGAAGATCAGTGCCGAGAGCGGGATCAACACGATCAGGCTCAGGTAGAAGACCGTGAAGCCCAGCGTGATGTTGAAACCCGGCAGCACACGGCGCGTGGCGCGCCGGGGCAGGGGAACTCCGTGCGGGGCAGCGGCGCCGGGCAGCACGGCAGAGGGAGCCGACGCCATTTATTTACCGACGGTGTAGATTTTGTCGAACTGGCCACCGTCGTTGAAGTGCACCTTCTGGGCTTCAGCCAGCGAGCCGAAGTACTGCTCGACGCTGAACAGCTTGATCGGCTTGAAGGCGGTGGCGTACTTCTTGAGCACGGCTTCGTTGCGCGGGCGGATGTTGTGTTTGGCTGCGATCTCCTGGCCTTCGGGGCTGTAGAGGAAGTCGAGGTAGGCCTTGGCGTCGACGGCAGAGCCCTTCTTGTTCACGGTGCGCTCGACGATGGCCACCGGGTTCTCCGCCACGATGGAGATGCTGGGGTGGATGGCATCGACCTTGCCGGCGCCGAACTCGTTGTTGACCGACACGACCTCGGACTCGAAGGTGATCAGCAAGTCGCCGATGTTGCGTTGCAGGAAGGTGCCCGTGGCGTCGCGGCCACCTCGCGCGAGCACCGGCACGTTCTTGTAGAGCTTGCTCACGAACTCGGCGGCCTGCTCGTCGGTGCCGCCCTTGGCGCGGATGTGTCCCCAGGCTGCGAGGTAGGCATACCGGCCGTTGCCACCGGTCTTCGGGTTGACCACCACCACCTGCACGCCGGGCTTGATCAGGTCGTCCCAGTCCTTGATGCCCTTGGGGTTGCCGTTGCGCACCAGGAACAGCATGGTGGACGTGGTGGGCGCGGCGTTGTTCGGGAAGCGCTTGGTCCAGTCGGCTGCGACCACGCCCTTGTCGGCGAGGAACTGCACATCGGTGGTGGTGTTGAAGGTCACCACGTCGGCCTCCAGGCCGTCGGCCACGGCGCGCGCCTGCGCGCTGGAGCCGGCGTGCGACTGGTCGACCTTGATGTCCTTGCCGGTGGATTTCTTGTAGCTCGCGGCGAAGGCCACGTTGATGTCCTTGTAGAACTCGCGCGCCACGTCGTACGAGACGTTGAGCAGCGTGGTCTGGGCGGATGCCAGCGCGGACGTGGAGAGGGCGACGGCGGCCAGGGCCGCGCGCAGTGTGTTGTTCATGAAAGAGCTCCAGACGAAAACAGGATGTGAAGAATTCTGGGTGCGCGCCCTGCGAATCCAAACGACTTTGTTCTTGTTTTCTTATGCGGCTCAGGCATAAGCCCGGATCAAGCAGGCTCCACCGCGCGGGTGGCAGCGGGCACATTGGCCCCGAGCGACTGCAGCAGCGCGAGACCCAGTGGCCAGGGGCCATGGCCCGAGTCCACGTTGATGTGGCCGGCATCGTTGAGCCGCACGAATTCGCTGCCCCACGCCCGCGCGTAGGCGCCGGCCGTGCGCACCGGGCAATACGGGTCGTTGTTGCTGGCCACGAGGATGCTGCGGTAGCGCAGGCGCTGGTAGGGCACGGGCGCGAAGTCGACCAGCACGCCGCGGCGTTCGGGGTCGGCTGGCGCCACCAGCAAAGCCCCCTGGATACGGGCCGACACGTCGGGCGGCAGGTGGGTGGTGGCAATGCAACCCAGGCTGTGCGCAACGATCACCACCGGCCCAGGGGCCTGTTCGATGGTCTCGCTGAGCCGGGCCACCCAGGATCTGCGCACCGGTGCGACCCAGTCATCCTGCTCGACGCGCAACACCGAGGGCAGGCTGTCGGACCACAGCGTTTGCCAGTGGCCCGGGCCGGAATTGCGCCAGCCTGGCATGACGATGATGGTGGGGAATGCCATGCCGTGGGCTCAGCTGGCGGGGTCGGTCAGCGTGGTGTTCCGAGTGACATCCGGGGCGTTGTCGCCGGGTCGAAGCGTGCTCATGGTGACGTCCTTGATCCTTGCAAAACTGCATTCTCTGGAGCACTTCCAAACAAACAAACAACTATGAAGTAGTTTGTTTATGGGATCGCGGCATATGCAGCGGCACAGATGCCGGGCGAGGACACCGGGTCTTGCGAAAAGACCCACGCGAGAAATTGGAGATCGGGCACACTGCAAGAGCCGATCGCCTTGCAAGGGCGGACAAGCCGCTCGTCCTCCCGGACGAATGAGACCAAAAAACGGAGGTCGCCATGCCACACCGACAACCACCGCCAGATCAGGCCCTGGCCGAACATCCCCTGGAATATTCGGACCCTGAGTTGCGAGCGTACGCCGAGGAGCAGGCCGAAGACATCCTCGATTCCGTGGTGCACTACATGCCCTTGTTGTTGCCGATCATGGGCGCCATCCTCATTTTCATGCTGGCGTTCATTGCCGTGTTCATGGCGTGAGGTGACTCCGGCGCGCGCACCGGCCAGCCTTGGTGCTCCCGGCCATCTCAGGGCTCCATCCCGCGCTTCTGGTGCCATTCCTTGAGGGAAAAATCCGGGTACACGTCAAAGCACTCGTCGTCCTTGCCGCCTTCCACCCGAACCCATGAAGCCTTCGAGCCCAGCATGAGGTGCACGTTCGCGGGCGGCACGGGCAAGGGCGTATCGATGGCGCCCGCGTGGGGGTGCACCAGGTCTGGCCAGGTGGGGTCCCACAACCAGAGCGCAGTGCCACACACGCCGCAGAAGTGCCGATGCCCGCTGCTGTGCCGCACATGGTCACCCTCGGTGATCGTAGCCTTGTAGACCCGCAGGTGGCGTTTGCCGGTCACCTTGAGGGTGCGGTGGTCGGCGCCGAGGTTGATGGCGTAGCCGCCGGTGCCGGCCGTCTTTCGACAAATGGAGCAGTAGCACCGCATGAACGGAACGGGCTCGGCGGATTCGACCGAGAACCTGACACTGCCGCAATGGCATGAACCTTCCAGATGCATGACGCCTCCGCAGGTGCGTTTGGGCTTTTACGCCACCGCTTCGATGATGCGGATGTCGCGTTCAGCGCCCTGGCCCAGGGCCTTCAGCGCCTCCTGGTAGGCCGGACTGTCGTGCGCCGCGGTGGCCTGCGCCACGCTGTCGAACTCGATCAGCACGGCGCGCTGATTGTCGGCCGCCTCATACACCTTCGCGGGCATGCCACGCGCCAGGAAACGCCCGCCCGCGGCCTGAATGGCGGGGCCGGCCAGTGCTGCGTAGGCAGCAAGTGCGGCTGGGTCGTTGATCGTTCGGTAGGTGGCCATCCAGTACGCCTTGGGCATTTTCGAATCCTTGGTGGGTTGAGAAAAAAGGCACTGTAGCCGGACGCGACCAGGTTGACGCGCCCGGATGCCATTGCCCTTACGAGCCCGAGACCAGCTTGAGGCCGATCACACCGGCCAGGATGAGCGCGATGCAGAAGAGCCTCAGGGGTGCAGCGGCGTCGCCCATCAGCACCATCCCGAGAATCGCGGTGCCGGCCGCACCGATGCCGGTCCATACCGCATAGCCTGTGCCCACGGGCAGGGTGCGCAGCGCGAGCGACAGCAGCACCACGCTGGAGAGGCCGGTGGCGACCGTGAACAGCGAAGGCCACAGGCGCGTGAAACCCAGGGACGCCTTCATGCCCAGCGCGAAGGCGATCTCGAGAAGGCCGGCGATGCCGAGCAGTGTCCAGGCCATGGCATCAGGCCTGCGCTGTGGCTGCGGCTGCGGGGGTGGAGCGGAACGCCACGCCAAACCGGTTGAACGCGTTCATCAGGCCGATCGCGTAGGTGAGGTCGGCCAGTTCCTTGTCGTTGAACTCGGCGGCCGCGGCCTGGTAGTCGGCGTCGGGAATGCCGGTCGTCGCCACGCGGGTGACGGTTTCGGCCCAGGCCAGTGCGACGCGTTCGCGGCCCGTGAACACCGCGCCCGCGTCGCGCCACACCGGCACCAGGGCGAGCTTGTCCGCCGCCAGGCCGGACTTGATCAGGTCGCGTGTGTGCATGTCGATGCAGTAAGCGCAGCCGTTGATCTGCGAGACCCGCAGGTACACCAGGTCGACCAGGCCTTTGGCCAGGCCACTTTTCTGAACACTGACGTACACCCCGCCGAAGGCCTTGAAGCCCTCGGGTGAAGCCTGTGCGTAGTCGATGCGGTTGCTCATGACGAATCCTTCTTGAACGTGTTGATGGAAGGACGTCATGGTGCAGTTTCATGGACTATTCAAGAAGAGCCATGAATGGTGTTGTTGAATGGGCCAAGATGTGGAGTGTCAACCCGTTAAAGCAGGCGCAGGATGCGCCGGCCGAGTTTCTCGACGGTGGCCTGGTTGTCGATGTTCGTGAAACCCAGCAACAGGGCAGGATCGACATCCGCGCCCATGGTCCAGTCCGACATGGCTTCCGCGTACAGGCCATCCTCTCGCATGAGCGCCACCAGCTTGCGGTCGGAGCGCCGTGCGTGCAGGCGCAGCACCAGGTGCATGCCACCGGGTGGTGCATCGATCGTCATGTGCTGGCCCAGCACGCGTTGCAGGCCTGCGGTGGCCGCTTCCCGGCGCTCGGCATAGAGTTTTCGCATGCGCTGGATGTGGCGCGCGAAGTGCCCTTCGGTGATGAAGGCGGTGACGATGCCCTGCGTGAGGGTGGGGCTGCCGCCGGCAAAGACTTCGCTGATCTGTTCGAAGCGCTCGACCTGCGAAATCGGCACGACCAGGTAGGCCAGCCGGATGGCGGGAAACAGCACCTTGCTGAAGGTGCCGGCATACAGCACGCGCCCATCGCGGTCCAGGCTCTTGAGCGCGGGCAGCGGACGGCTGATGTACCGGTACTCGCCGTCGTAGTCGTCCTCGACGATCCAGGCCTGGTTTCGCGCGGCCCAGTCCAGCAAGGCCTGGCGCCGCGGCAACGACAGCGACACGCACAGCGGGCTCTGGTGCGCCGGTGTGACCACGGCGGCGCGCGCCCGTGGCGCCACTTTGATGCCATGGGCCACCGCCATGCCTTCGCCGTCCACGGGCACCGGGACGGTGGTGATGCGCATATGGCCCAGCAGTTCCCGCGTCGGCGGGTAGCCCGGATCCTCCAGCCACACGCGATCGCCTTCCTTCAGCAAGGCATGGGTGATCAGCTCCATGGTGTGGCGGTAGCCCGAGGTCACGAACACCTGGGCAGGGGAGCAGGCGATGCCCCGCGAGAGCTGGAGGTAGGCGGCGATCTCGACACGCAGGGCCTGCAGGCCGTGCACGGGCGGGTGTGCCATGTCGGCGGGCTGCATGGACCGCACGCAGCGGCCGCCCAGCCGCGCCCAGATCTTGCGGGGGAATGCATCCAGGGCCGGCAGACCCATCTGGAACGGCAGGATCGAATCGGGCCGAAAACTGGCCGCGGCAATACCGCTGCGGGAGGGTGGCCTGGGCAATGCCACCGGCATGCGCGGCTTGAGGCCCGGCGTCACCACGGTGCCAGCCTGCCCGCGGGCCTGGATGTAGCCCTCGGCGGCCAGCAAGCCATAGGCCGTCTCGATGGTGCCGCGTGCCAGACCCAGCTCTTTCATCAGCGCGCGCGCCGAGGGAATGCGGTCGCCGGGCTTGAGCACACCGCTGGCAATGGCGCCCCGGATGCGGTCGTAGATCTGCCGGTAGAAAGGCTCGGCCGACGCGGGATCGAGCGCGGGAACGGGGTTGGGTTGGGTGGCACTCATGGCTTAGTCATATTAACGATTCATGGACCTTCATGATGAGCCATTGATTTTTGACAATGAAGGTCTTCGGCGACCCGCGCAGGACGCGGGCGCTCTGTTCGAAACCGTTGGAAATGGTCTGCAATGAAAATCCTGCATGTGAGCTGCAGCCCGCGCGGGCCCAGCGCCGAGAGTGATCGGCTGTCCCGAAGGATCATCGCGTTCCTGCAACGCGGCGCGCCCGACGCGGTCGTGGTGGAGCGCTTCGTCGGCGGCGGTGCGTTGCCGCATGTCGATGACCGCTACGCGACGGCTTTGGGTGCCACGCACGCCACGGAGGACACGATGACGGGCTCCATGGCGCGGTCGGAGGAACTGATCCAGGAACTGGAGGCCGCAGACGCCGTGGTCATCGCCACGCCCATGCACAACTTCACCGTGCCGTCCGCGCTGAAGGCCTGGATCGATCACATCGTGCGGGTGCGCCGGACCTTCCATGTGAGTCGGGAAGGCAAACACGGCACGCTGCGAAACCGGCCAGTGTTCGTCGCCGTGTCCTCGGGCGGCGTCTTTTCAGGCGAGCGCGCCCGCCAACCCGATTTCCTGACGCCCTACCTCAAGGCGATCCTGGCTACCGTAGGGCTGCACGACATCATGTTCTTCTCGGTGCAGGGAACGGGTCAGGGACCGGATGCGCTGGTCGAGGCGAGGGCACGGACCGATCGCGCGCTGCGGGCGCATTTCGATCCGGTGGCTGCACGGGAGGATTACTTCCTGGTGTAGATCTGGTCGAAGCTGCCGCCATCGGCGAAGTGCACCTTGGCCGCCTGCTCCCAGCCGCCGAACGCATCTTCGATCTTGAAGAGGTTGAGCTTGGGCAGCTGCTTGGCGTACTTGGCCTGGGCCTTGGTCGAGGTGGGGCGGTAGAAGTGTTTGCCGATGATGTCCTGCGCCTCTTCGGTGTACAGGTATTCCAGGTAGGCCTGGGCCACGGCGCGCGTGCCCTTTTTGTCCACGTTCTTGTCGACCACGGTCACGGCGGGCTCGGCCAGGATGGAGAGCGAGGGGTAGACGAAGTCCACCTTGTTGCCGAATTCCTTCTCCAGCAAGTAGGCCTCGTTTTCCCAGGAGATGAACACGTCGCCCTGGGCGCGCTGCGCGAAGGTGATGGAGGAACCGCGCGCACCCGAGTCGAGCACCGGCACGTTGGCGTACAACTTGGCCACGAACTCCTGCGCCTTCGCGTCGCTGCCGTATTTGCGCTTGGCGAATTCCCACGCCGCGAGGTAGTTCCAGCGCGCGCCGCCCGAGGTCTTGGGGTTGGGGGTGATGACCTTCACGTCGGGCCGGATCAGGTCGTCCCAGTCCTTGATGTTTTTCGGGTTGCCGGCGCGCGTCACCAGCACGATGGTGGAGGTGTAGGGCGAGCTGTTGAGTGGCAGGCGTTTCTGCCAGTCCTTCGGGATCCAGCCGCCGTTGCTGTGCAGCGCGTCCGTGTCGCCGGCCAGGGCCAGGGTGGCCACGTCGGCGTCCAGGCCGTCGATGATGGAGCGGGCCTGTTTGCCCGAGCCGCCGTGGCTTTGTTTGATGCTCACGTCCTGGCCGGTCTTGGCCTTCCAGTATTTGATGAACGCGGCGTTGTATTCCACGTAGAGCTCGCGCGTCGGGTCGTAGGACACGTTGAGCAAGGTCACCGGTGCGGGCTGGGCCACGGCCGAGAAGGCGCTGGCGGTGAGGGCGGTGGCGGCAAGGGCCTGGATGAGTTGGCGGCGGGTGGTCATGTCGTTCCTTGTGTGAACTGTTGAAAGTGACCGGATGATCCGGGCTTCGGTGCAATTCAGGAACGAATGGATTTTTGGTTGTTAATTACTTAATCATCTGAGTCAAATGCCCTTGTGCCTGCTCGGTGGGGAGGGGCTCGGGGACCTGCACGCCAAAGACTGTTTGCAGGGACTTCTGCTCGGGCAGCACATACACCATCGCCCGGTGCACCGAGAACGTGGGCGCGATGTGGGCGTCGAAGAAGGCCGCGGGAATGTTGATGCAGCCGTAGCTGATGCGGTTGTCGTCTGTCGTGTCGCTGGCCAGGCGCTGCAGGCGGCGCTCTTTCGGCTGCGTGGTGCGCACCCGGTGCATGGACACGGCGGCGTCGTAGTCGACCCACACCACGTCCTCACCAATGATGTTGAGCCCACGCTGACCTTTGAAGCGACCGGCTGGCGTGGTGCGTTCCTCGGGCAGCACATCGGCAATGGCCTTGTCGCCGATGCCGGGCGTCGAGTCGTCGCCCTGCGCAGAGCCCAGCAGCACCGGGGTGTGGTCAAGCAGGCGGGCCTGTGCATCGAACACATACAGGCGCGAGGCGCGCTTGTCGATCATCACGAACGGCATGGCAGCGTGATCGCCCGCGCTTGCAATCCAGTTCGCCATATGGCGCATGTCGTTGGAAGCGTCCACGCCACCGAACTCGGCCTGGCGCAGCGGTGTGGGCTCGCGCGATGCCGTGAGCTGCGACGCGCTGTGCGACACGGGTGCGCCGGGGGGGAGCAGCAGCGCGAGTATGGCCATGCCGGCCAGCACCCCATTGCGGATGTCCGCCCATGGGACTCGGTCGGCCAGTGTGGATGGGGTGACGTCCATGGATCGAATGCCTTCAAACGACAACGCCCCCGGACCGCGCGGGTCAAGGGGCGCTGCGCGCAAGCTGGCCGGATCAGTTGCGATCAGCGCGGGCCACAGGTTCGTTCATCGCAGCGCTGTTGTTCATGCTGTCGGTGGTGGCGGGCGCGGGGGTGGTCATGCCGCCAGCGGGTGGCGTGGCCATGGGCGTGGTGGTTGTGGAAGGGGCCGGCTGGGTGGCTTCTGCAGGTGCGGGGCTCGATGGGGCCGGGGTCGTTTGCGCGAACACCAGACCGATGGAGCCGACCACGGCCAGGGCGGCAACCGAGGAAGTGATGAAACTGGACGTTTTCATGGAGGATCCTTTGAACGTGCTGCACGGGTGCAGCGGTTGAGACTCGCAGCCGAAGAATCCGACTGACCTTCAGGTTAGGTGCCATGAAAAAACCAGTCTGTTCGTGACCGTACCAACCAGTCGTCAATCCAGTAACAACCCGTGTTCAGAACCCCATGCGCTGGGCCAGCCAGATCGAGCCGATCACCGCGATGGCGAGCGAACCGCCGGCCACGACCACCCAACGGTAAAACGCGGTGTGGCGCAGCAGCCAGGCCACCGGCAGGAACGCCAGCACGATGGCGAGCTGGCCGATCTCCACACCGACGTTGAACCCACCGAGCGCCAGCGCAAGCTGTTGTGCCGGCAGGGCCAGGTCGAGCAACACGTTCGCAAAGCCGAAGCCGTGGATGAGGCCGAAGGCAAAGGCCAGGCGCCAGCGCTTGAGCGAGAACCAGCCCAGCAGGTTGTTGAGCGCCGCCAGAATCACCGAGAGCGCGATCACCGATTCGATGATGGCCACGGGTGGGTTGATCCAGCCCAGGATGGACGCCACCAGCGTGATGGAGTGCGCCACGGTGAAGGCGGTCACGACCGCCAGCACGTCCATGAACGAGATGCGAAAACGCTCCACCGCGCTCCAGCTGGTCACGCGCTGGCGAGTCTGCACGAGCGGCGCGAGCACCAGCAGGCTGAGCAGGAAGAGGATGTGGTCGATGCCGATCCAGATGTGCCAGATGCCTTCGACCACATAACGGGTGAACACCGACCACCCCGAGACTTCACCGGCCAGCAGCGCGGCGTCAGCCCGGTCCGGGCTCAGGATGGCGCTGCTCTGCGAACCCGGCAGATCAATCTTGAGCAGGCCGCGGTGCAGGTTGTCCTGGTCGAAGATCAGGCTGTATTTGAGGGTGAGACGCCGGGCCGCGACGTCTTCGGGATCGGCACAAGCCACGGTCCATTCGGCGCTGAGGTAAAAGCCGTCAGAGTGCGGGCTGGCCATCACGTCGAGGGGCCGCAGCTCGCACGCGGCCGAGGCACCGCGCACGATGATGCCTTGCTGCATCCACGCCGTGAGCTCATCGATGCGCGCCGCCGTCTCACCCCAGCTCACCTTGCCATCGCGGTCGTCGTCCAGGTCGAAGATCAGGTCCACGTCGCGCAGGTTGATGTCGGTGCGCAGCACCAGATCGGAGCCGCGCTGTGAGAGCGAGAGGTAGCTGTTGCTGCTGGAGTGGGCCCAGGCGTGGGATGCCGCGCAGGCGAGCAGGGCAAACAAGGCGGGCAGGGCGAGGTGCCCGGCCAGGCGTCGGAACAATGGGCTCATCAGGATTTGCCCAGCCGGGTCTGGAGTTCCTGGGTCAGGGCCTTCAGCACCGGGTCGGTGTAGCCGGTGGTGGCCATCCAGCCGAGCACCGGCTCGGCCAGTCTGGGTTGGTTGGCCTTCAGCGCGGCCTGCACCAACAGCACCGCATCGGCGGGTTCGTTCTGCGCGCTCCAGTTCTCGGCCGCGAGCTTGAGGCCTTGCGCGTTGTCGCGTCCGTAGGTGATGAGGTAGACCATGGTGGGCCGTTCGATCAGGCTCTCGCCGCGCAGGGCCTGGTTGTTCATCCGGCTCTCGAACTGGTCGGCCAGCTGCTGCGTGTTGCCGTCCTTCAGGCCACGGCTGGCCAGCAGCGCCTGCACCAGCAGCGCGTCGGTGGGTGAGGGCGATTCCGCGTAGCGCCGGGCTTTGGCGAACTGACCTTGCTGGTTCAGCAGTTCGGTGAGCGAGAGCTTCACCAGATGCGAGTTGGGTCGCGCCTGCAGGTGCTTCTCCCACACGGCAATGGCTTGCGCGTACTGGCCCGCGGTGCGGTAGGCCTCGCCCTGGTGGTAGCGCAGCCAGTCTTGCGTGAACGGGCCCTGGTAGTCCGGCAGATCGACCAGGCGGTTGAACACGGGAATGGCCTGCAGTGCCTGGCCGGTCCGGTACATCAATGTGGCCGCACAGGCCTGAGCTTCGTCACGACCGAAACGCTGTCCGATTGCATCGCAGTCGGTCCGCGCGGCCGCCATGTTGGAGGTGAGCAGGTTCAGCGAGAAGCGCCACGACCAGTATTCGGGCTGCGCCGGGTCGATGGCGATGGCAGCGCTCAGGTCGTCAATGCCGCCTTTGAATTCGTGGAAACCCTGCTTGACCAACGCGCGCAGGAAGTGGCCATCGGCCGGCAACCGGGTTGCGTTCCACCAGGGTTGCAATGCTGCCTTGGCCGCGCCGTACCAACGCAAATCGCCTTCGGTCAGCCCCAGCAGGAACACGGCGCGCGCGTACCGGAGCGCAACGGGCAGGTTGTTGCGGTTCTGGCGCCATTCGCGTTCAATTTCGCGCAGCGAACCGGCCTGATTGTTTTGCGCATGTACCGAAGCCGGCAATACGATCTGGTCGGGCGCTGGCGTCAATCGGGGTTGCGCCCAGGCACTCAATGAAACACCGATTACAAGGGCCAGCAGGGCTTTGCAACAGGGTTTCCACCTGAATCCAATCAATACCTGAGGGCCGCTCATGGGAACAAGGTCTGTCAGGTTGCGGATCATTGAAATCGATATCCTTCGCGGTGGCATCGGTGGGCGATTTCCCATTGTGTGCCGGTCTCAAAAGACATCTCACTCCAAAGGTAATCTATGAAAACTCTCATCTCCGCAATGATTGCTGCATTCATGATGGCTTCCGTTCCCGCGTTTGCTGCCAGCCATGCAGGCGGAAAAATGGACGACAAAAAAGTGGATTGCATGAAAGACGAAAACAAGGCCAAGGACGAGTGCAAGAAGAAGTAATTCGCTCAGCGCGAAAATGGGCCCGCATGAGCGGGCCTTTTTTATGAACACGTGGTGGGGCATCATCCGGTGAGGCTTCACCCCAGTCTTCAAATTCGTCACATGTCAAAACAGTCCAACACCTTCGAGCGATTCATGGAGTCGGCGATCTTTGCCAGCCGCTGGATCCTCGCGCCGTTCTTCATCGGGCTGATCATCGCCATGCTTGTGCTGTTGCTGAAATTCGGCAAGGAGCTGGTGTCGCTGCTCATGGGGGTGCTGGGGCTGTACGAGCACGACTCGATCATTTCCATCCTCACGCTCGTGGACACGGCGCTCATTGCGGTGCTGTTGCTCATCATCGTGTTCAGCGGTTACGAGAACTTCGTCTCCAAGCTGAGCATCGGCGACCACGAGGACCGCCCCGCGTGGATGGGCAAGGTCAGTTTCTCCGACCTCAAGATGAAACTGATCGGTGCCATCGTGGCGATCTCGGCGGTGGAACTGCTCAAGGCCTTTCTGGTGAGCACCACGCTCACCGGTGAACAGATCGGCTGGAAGATCGCGATCCACCTCACGTTCGTGATCTCGGGCCTTCTGTTTGCGGCGTCGGACTGGATCAGCGACAACCGCAAGAACAGCTGAACCCGCGCGGCGCCGCCGGCTCAATGCCGGTGCAGGTGGTGCGCATCGGGCACGTGCGGGTGCGTGTGCTGCATCGGTGCATGCGTGTGCCAGTGGCTGTGGGCACCCTCGGGCATGGGCTGGTGTGCGTGCAGGTGGTGCCCGTCGTCGTGTGAATGGGCGTGTTCGTGCTCCAGCGCTTCGTGCGTGTGCGCGTGGCTGTGGCGCTCGATCAGGTGCAGCAGCACGCCCAACGCCATGAGTGCGCCGCCCAACACCATGAGAGCGGTGACCGAGCGCTCACCGAGCGCGAAGGCGCCCGCCGCGCCGATGAAGGGGGCAAAGGCAAACACCGAGCCGGTGCGCGCCGCGCCGAAGGTGCGCTGGGCCAGCAAGTAAAAGCGCAGGCTCAGGCCGTAACCGGTGGCGCCCACGGCCAGCAAGGCCAGTGCACTGGCCCAGCCTGGCAGCGCCTCGCGCGCCATGAAGGCCAGGGCCACCGTGGCGCAGCTGCCCAGCAGGGCCTTGGCCCACACCACCTGGCCGGGGTCGCGGTCGGCCACGCCGCGCGAGAGCGTGTTGTCCACGCCCCAGGCCACGGTGGCCAGCGCCACGGCCAGCAGACCGAGCAGCTGCACCTGGCCCGCCAGGCCTTGCTCGACCACCAGCAGCGCGCCACCGGCGAGCAGCAGCAGCACGGCGCCGATCACGCGGCGGTCCATGGTTTCGCCATACCAGCGCCAGGCCAGCACCGCGGTGAACACGGCTTCGAGCGTGAGCATGAGCGAGGCGCTCGAGCCGCTGGTGCGCTGCAGGCCCCAGGCCAGCGCCACCGGCCCGATCACCGCGCCGCAGGCCGCCATGGCGAGCAGGCGGGGCAGGTCGGTGCGGCGCAGTTGCGCCTCGCGCTGCGTGGGTTGGCGCAGCAGCAGGGCCACCAGCGCGGCGCCCGCGTAGAGCAGGGCGGCGGTGGTGAACGGGCCCACGCCGAGCCCGAAACGCTGCACCAGCGGTGTGCTCAGGCCAAACAGCACGGCAGCCACCAGGGCGAGCAGTCCGCCGCGCAGGGCTGGAGAAAACGGTGTGTGGGTCATGGTCTTGAACGGTGGGCGTGATGCGAAGCGTACGCCAGCGCACCGACCTTGGGGGCCGTGCAGGGCGATGCTATTGGTCTTTAACTGGGGGATACCAAATGGCTCAAAAAGCACAGATCGTCGGCAAGGTCGAATACCGCAGTGGCGACGGCCCGAATGTCGAAATCCGCCCCGGCCCGGTGGAGGTGACCATCGCTGTCAACGACGCCACGCTGAGCTGGACCGACGAAGAGACGCACGGCTCGGCGGCGATACCCTTGACCGACTTCAAGCGCTATGTGGCGGAGGGGCTGATCAAGCTGGAGAACTGAGCGTCGTCAGCCGTCACTGTGGCAAGCGCAGGCCTCGCCTTGCGCCGCGGACACCAGCTCGTCCAGGATGCCGCAGTGTCCTGCGTGGGTGCCCGAGCAGCGCGCCCGCAACTGGAGCAACTGCTTCTCCAGCGCGCGCATGCTCTTGAGACGCGCCCGCACGCGCGCCAGTTGCTCGTCCACCAGCCGATCAACGTCGCCAAAATGCGCATCGGGCTTGTCAACGAAACCCAGCAAGCGGCTCACATCGGCCAGCGGCATGTCCAGCGCCCGGCAGTGGCGGATGAAGGACAGGCGTTCCAGATGGCTGGCTTCGTAGTCGCGATAGCCGTTGTCGCGCCGTGCCGGCTCGGGCAGCAGGCCCTGTTTTTCGTAGTAGCGGATGGTCTCGACGTCCACGCCCGTGGCTTGGGACAGTTCCTTGATCTGCATCGCACACCCTCCATTGAAATGAGTGGTTGACACTGTAGCGACTCCAGGGTTTCCAATGCAGGCATCGAAAGGAAAAACCATGTCCGCTCATTGCTGTGACCACGACACCCCCAAGGCCGAGACCCTCGTCAACCTGCCGCGCTACCGCAAGATCCTCTGGATCGCCCTGATCGTCAACGCCGCCATGTTCCTGATCGAGATCGGCGCGGGCGTGCAGGCCGGATCGCTCTCGCTGCTGGCCGATGCGGTGGACTTCGCGGGCGATGCGCTCAACTACGCGGTCTCGCTCGCGGTGCTGGCCTCGGTGCTGGCCTGGCGAGCGCGCGCGGCCATGCTCAAGGCGGTCAGCATGATGGGCTTCGGTCTGTATGTGCTGGGGGCGGCGGTGTGGTCGGTGTGGCATGGCGGGGTGCCACAGGCCATGACCATGGGCGCGGTGGCTCTGCTTGCGCTCGCGGCCAACGTAGCCGTGGCGTGGATGCTCTACGCGTTTCGCGAAGGCGACGCCAACATGCGCAGCGTGTGGCTGTGCTCGCGCAACGACGCCATCGGCAACGTGGCCGTGTTCATGGCCGCGCTCGGCGTGTTCGGCACCGGCTCGGCCTGGCCCGACCTGGCGGTGGCCAGCCTGATGGCTGCGCTGGCCTTGCACGGCGGCTGGACGGTGCTGCGGCAGGCGAGGGGAGAACTGGGTGAGGAAGCCGGCAAGGATCACCATGGCCACGTCCACTGAGCGGCCCCGGCCGATGCGTGCCTGGGCTGTGTTGGTGGTGGCCTGGGGCGTGGCCCTGGTGTCTACCCTGGGCGCCTTGTTCCTCGGCGAGGTCATGGGCATGACGCCCTGCCTGCTCTGCTGGTACCAGCGCATCTTCATGTTTCCGCTGGCGCTCATTCTGGGTATGGCCGCCTTCGCTGAAGACCGGCGCGGCGCCATTTATGCGATGCCGCTGGCGCTCGGTGGCGCGGCCATGGCGGGCTACCACTCCGCGCTGATCGCCGGGTGGGTGCCGAAGTGGTGGGTGCCCTGCGGCACCGGACCCTCGTGCAGCGAACAGCGCCTCGAAGTTCTGGGCGGCATCCAGATTCCCTGGTTGTCACTCGTGGCCTTCATCGCCGTCGTCATCCTGCTTTTTGGTTACTTGAGAAAGACCCGTTCATGAGCGCCAGAAAGTTCACTGTCATCGGCCTCGTGGCCATCGTTGCCTTGTTCTTCTACCTGGGCATGAATACCTACCAGAAGCGCGTGCAGACCGCGCAGGCGGTGCAGGTCAAGGCCGAGCAGACCCGCCTGGTGCGCATGCATTCGCCGGTCTTCGGCCCGCAAGACGCACCGGTCACCATCGTCGAGTTCTTTGACCCGGCCTGCGAGACCTGCCGCGCGTTCCATCCCATCGTCAAGAATCTCATGGCGCGGTACCCGAACGACGTGAAGCTTGTGATCCGCTACGCGCCGTTCCACCAAGGCTCTGACCATGTGGTCAAGCTGTTGGAAGCCGCCCGGAGCCAAGGCAAGTACCAGACAGTTCTTGAGGCTGTGTTGGCCGCGCAGCCCACCTGGGCCGACCACGGCCAGCCCAATATCGAGACCGCCTTCAAAGTGGCCGAGCAGGCCGGACTGGACCTCGCCCAGGCGCGGCGGGACATCGAGAAGCCCGGGATGCAGGCGCTGTTGCAACAGGACATGGAAGACCTCACGGCGCTGCAAGTCACCAAGACGCCCACCTTCTTCGTCAATGGCCGCAGCCTGCCGAGCTTTGGCCCTGATCAGCTGGCCGCGCTGGTGGCTGAAGAGGTGGGCAAGGCCAACCGATAGCATCGAGACCTTTGCTCCGCACGGTCCACCCGCCAGGGGCGGGGGGAGTCGTCGTCAAAGGCCTTCAGAACCTTCAGAAGTTGGTGAGGGCGTGGCGCACCAGCAGACCTGCCAACACCCACATGGTCACACCGATCAGAGCGTCCAGCATCTGCCATGCCCGCGGACGGGCAAACCAAGGCGCCAGCCAACGCGCGCCAAAGCCGAGCAGCCCGAACCAGAACAGGCTGGCCGTGCTCGCGCCTGCCACGAACCAGCCACGCAGCGCCGCCGGTTGCTGCGCGCCAATGCTGCCCACCAGCAACACCGTGTCCAGGTAGACATGGGGATTGAGCAGCGTGAACGCCGCCGCCTGCGCCACGGCCGCTCCACGGCTGAACGTCTCGCTGCCCTCGGAGGCCTTCAGAAGCTGCGGGTTGCGCGCGCGACGCAAAGCTTGCCACCCATACACCGCCAGGAAGGCAGCGCCGGCCAGCGCCAGCGCGCGTGCGATGCCGGGGCTGTCTGCCAGGGCCTGCGCCATGCCCAGCACGCCCGCCGTGATCAGCACGGCGTCCGCCACGGCACAGAAGAGCACCACGCTGCCCACATGCTCGCGGCGAAGCCCCTGGCGCAGCACAAAGGCGTTTTGCGCACCGATGGCCACGATGAGCCCGAGGCTCAGAAACAGACCTTGAATGAAGACCGGCCCCGCGCCGGACAAGTTGGAGAAAAACGTCGTCATGCGGCGAGATTGCCAGCTTGGTTGTGTGAAGGCAAACTGTCTCTACTTCATTCACTTAAGAAAAACTGCATTCATGCTGGACTATGCATCGCTGTCTGCGCTGGCCTCCGTGGTGCGCGAAGGCAGCTTCGAGCGCGCGGCCCGTGCGCTGAACGTGACACCGTCGGCGATTTCGCAGCGCATACGGTTGCTGGAGGAGCGCGTCGGCTGTGCGCTGGTGGTGCGCGGTCAGCCCTGCCAGGCCACGGAAACGGGCAGGCGGCTGTGTCAACACGTGGACCGCGTGCGGCTGCTTGAACAGGAACTGCAAGGCGCTTTGCCCGCGCTCGCGCCCGAAGGCGTTGCGCGGGTGGCGCTGCCCGTGGCGGTGAATGCCGACAGCCTGGCCACCTGGTTTGCCCCCGCGGTGGCCGCCTTCGCGGCACGGACTCCGGTGCTGATGGAGGTGGCGGTGGATGACGAGGACCACACCGCCGAGTGGTTGCGCAGCGGTGCGGTGCTGGCCGCGGTCACCGCCTCTGCCCGGCAGGCCGTCGGCTGCAACAGCCAGCCCTTGGGCTCCATGCGCTACCTGGCGACCGCCAGTCCCGCCTTCGTCGAACGCCACTTTGCCGGTGGTGTGGGCGCGGGCAGCCTGGCGCAGGCACCCAGCCTGCAGTTCAACACCAAGGACGAGTTGCAGGCGCGCTGGGTGCGGCGCCTGTGCCATCGGCATGTGGAGTTGCCCCGGCACACCTTGCCGTCGCCACAGGCCTTCGTGGTGGCGGCCGTCGCCGGCATGGGTTGGGGTCTGCAACCAGAGGTGATGATCCGCGCCCAGCTGAAGACGGGCGCTCTCGTGGAACTGGTGCCCGGCTCTTCGCTGGACGTGCCGCTGCACTGGCAACAGGCGCGCGCGGCGTCAACGTTGCTCGATGGACTGACCCGCCGGGTTGTTGCTGCTGCGCGCAACGTGTTGATACCGAACTGACCCGCCTCTGCCACGTTGGCAGGGCCGGGGTCGGCTTCATACTCCCGATCATTGGAATCACAGGAGATGCCATGAGTGCCCTGACGCTTCACTACCACCCCCTGTCCTCGTGCTGCCACAAGGTGCTGATCGCTGTCGACGTGCTCGGCATCGAGGTCGACCTGCGGTTTTTGAACCTGGGTGATGCGGCAGAGCGCTCGGCGCACCTGGCGCTGTGGCCCCTGGGCAAGATGCCGCTGCTGGTGGACCAGGGCCGGCCCGTTCCCGAGACGAGCATCATCATCGAGCACCTGCAACGCCACCATGCGCGCCCAGGCCGCACGCTGATACCGCACGACCCGGACCAGGCACTTGAAGTGCGCTTGTGGGACCGCCTCTTCGATCTGTACGTGATGACGCCGATGCAGGCCTTCACCGCCGATCTTCTGCGGCCGGAGGGCGAGCGCGACGCACACAGTGTTGCGCGGGCCCGAGACACGCTGACGTCGGCCTATGCGCTGATCGATCGCCAACTGGAAGGGCGAACCTGGGTCGCCGGCGATGGGTTCAGCATGGCCGACTGCGCAGCCGCGCCGGCCTTGTTCTACGCCGTGACCTACGTGCCCCTCGCGCCGCAACACACGCACCTGGCGGCGTACTTTGACCGGTTGATGGACCACCCACCGGTGGCACGCACCATCGACCAGGCGCGGCCCTGGTTCAAGTTCTATCCGGGGCGCAGCGGTCTGGCCCGGCGCTTTCACGACCCGACGATCCAGTGACATGAAAACACTGCTGCTCTACTTCGCCACCGCCATCGCCGAGATCGTCGGTTGTTATCTGCCCCTGTTGTGGCTGCGCGGCGAAGTGGGTCGGGGTTGGCTACTTCACATCGATATCGATGTAGACCTCGGTGTCGGATACGCGCACACCGTTGGTGGCTGTCTTCATGAAGGTGTTGTTGGCCGGGTTACCGGTTCCGAACGATGACGTCGGATCGAGCTTGAAGGTCACCCGGTACTGGCCGGCGGAGGATCCTGCAGTTGCAGGATCCCACACGAAGCCATAGGTGAAATTGCCGGATACGGGGATTTCACCAGACAGCTTGTTGAGGCCGTCGGGGACTGCTGGATCAAACAAGGCCTGGTCCACCACCACTGGGCCGGTGGGCAGGCCGCCTGCATCCAGCTTCTGGAGCGTCAGACGGGCATTGGTCGCGAAGACAAAGGCGGTGGTGGCGGTGGTGGCTACACCTGTGGTCCCTTGCAATTCGTTTGTTCCCGAGCCAGACAGCAGCAACATCGGGTAGACCGTCATGGGGGTTGCGGTGACGTCCTTGGTCAGAACCATTTCGATCCTGATCTTGGCAGACGAACTGAGGCTGGCACTGGACAGGTTGTCACCCCACTTGGCGGTGACTTCCTGATCCACCCCATTGGCCTTGGCCCATTCACCTTGCCAGGTGTTGATGGACTTCTGCTCGTAGTACAGAGGGTTGATTCTGGATGCCTGAGGCAGATAGGGCAGCGTGCTCGGGGGGACCGGGAGGGCCTGCATGGCTGTGATCTCTGAGGCCAGTGGGCGCAGTCCGGTGTTGTAGTCGATGGCCGTCAGGTCGGTGATGGTCCAGCTTTTTGCCGGATCGAGGGCCAGATTGGTGATGCCGATATCGTCCGCAAAGATCAGGGCCGCTGAAAAGTTGTTGCCATAGGTGGCGGGTACAGGTGGACCAGTCACTGAGTCACTGGCCACCGCGGATGGCGTCTCGCCGCCGGCGTTTTTGGCGGTGACCACGTAGTAGTAAGTGGTGTTGGCCCCTGGCAAACCGATGTCGGTGTGGCTGTAGGGCGTTGTCTGTGCCGCGACCGCAGGTATCGAGACGACGAAGTTGGCCGGGGAGACCAACGTTGTCGCGGTGGTGGTTGCGGTGGTGCTGCGGTAGATCTCAAAACTGGCCGGCTGGCCGGCATTGGCTGACACGACTGGCGGGGACCACACCAGGGTCGCCACATTCTCGCCACCGGTCACGGTCAAGGAAGTTGGCTCACCAGGCGCAGCGATGGTCGCGGGTGGCGGTGAAGTGGGTTCGGATGAACCTCCACCACATCCTGAGAGCGACAAGGCCGCAAGGGATGCCATGGAAAACGCAGCGACACCACTCACGAATCGATGCCAACGAGAAGAGTCCGATTTGGAAGTTTTCATGAAATATTTCCTTAAAAGAACCTTGAACGAGCCTTCTGGAGAACGCCCCGGTCATGACCGGAGGTCCTTCTCAGCGCCCACTGAAACTGCCTGCTTCTGGTTCACAACCGGGAACTGAAGCCGAGTTCCAATGTCGAGGGGTGATGTCAGCCGCACATTGACTGGACGCAATGTCCTGCGTGAAAAGTCCTTGAACCCTCACATTGCGCCGGCTCAATGCCGGGCGATGCCATGTCGCGGACGATGCCACTTGAGTTGCGCGTTGCGCGAACATGAACATTGCTCCAGGAAACCGCGGCATGAACCGTTCAGAGCCTTCCCGTCGCAGGACCACCATGACCCTGGGCGATGATCCCGAAGTCGGTGAACTGGTCCGTGTGACCCGTCTGCACGGTAACGACTTTCGCGTGGAAGACATGGCTGACACAGGCTCGGAACCCGTGCTGGGTGAGGCACCGCACGATCTGCTGGAGCATGCAGGCGATGCACGTCTCGTTTTGCTGGGCGAGGCAACGCACGGCACATCGGATTTCTACCGCATGCGATCGCGCATCACGCGCGAACTCATCACACGCAAGGGCCTTTCATTCGTAGGTATCGAGGGCGACTGGCCCGATGTCGCACGCATCGACTGCTACGTGCGCGCGCGTTCGCCCTCGGAGCTGTGGATGACGCAACAGCCGCCGCGCTGAGCACGAACCCCGGCACAAGAGATCCGACGCTTTCACTTTCCCTTCAAGACCTGTAGCAAGGTAGACCGATTGCTTGAATCCTTGTCCCGGCTCCCCCGCACAGTCTGGTTGATCGGTTTCATCAGTCTCGTCAACGACAGTGCCAGCGAGATGCTGTACCCGCTCGTTCCCCTGTACCTGGCCTCGGTGCTGATGGCCGGGCCCCGGGCGTTGGGCATCATCGAGGGGATTGCCGAAGCGACTGCGAGCTTGCTCAAGCTGTTCTCAGGCGTCATCGTGGACCGTACCCGCAAGAGCAAACCCTGGGTGGTTGTGGGATACGCACTGGCTGGCTTCGGTCGCCCGCTGATGGCTTTTGCGGGCAGTTGGGGCACGCTGCTGGTCATTCGGTTTGCAGACCGGGTCGGCAAGGGCTTGCGAACATCACCCAGGGATGCGCTGCTGGCGGCCAGCGTTGACTCGACCCAGCGTGGCCTGGCCTTTGGACTTCACCGCGCGATGGACAACGCTGGCGCTGTGGTGGGTCCCCTGCTGGCCTTTGCCTTGCTGGCCGCTGGCGTCCCGCTGCGGGATGTCTTTCTGTGGTCGGTGATCCCGGCGGTCATCTGTGTGGTCTTGGCCCTGTCGCTCAAGGAGTCCGCTCAAGTACCAGCCATGTCGCGCGACCGTTTTGACTGGCGAATCGGCCAGTTGCCACGATCGCTTCGGCACTACCTGGCGGTGGTGGCCCTGTTCAATCTGGGCAATTCATCCAACATGTTCTTGCTCCTGCGAGCGAGAGAGCTGGGTGTTCCCGAAGCCCACATACCGCTGCTTTGGGCGGCTGTGTCAGCTGTGGCGATGGCCTTTTCTACCCCCTTGTCGGCATGGTCTGACCAGGTGGGCCGCTCTCGAATCCTGCTCGGGGGCTATGTCGCCTACGGGGCCTTCTACCTTTTGATGGGACTTGTCGGAGTGGATGGCTGGGGCCTGTATTCCTTGTTCGGCTTTTATGGATTGTTCATGGCCGCGACCGAGGGTGTTGAGAAGGCGCTGGTGGCCGATCTTGCGTCCGAGGATCGGCGAGGCACGGCATTCGGATGGTTCAACCTGATCGCCGGGATTCTTCTGCTTCCGGCGTCTGTCGTCTTCGGCTGGCTGTATCAGGCATTCGGCCCGCTGAGCGCTTTCGGGTTCTCGGCTGCGTGCGCATTCAGCGCAGCCCTGCTGCTGTGGCGGTGGGTAGAGAGAGGGCCCGGAGTCTGATCAGACTGCCTCCCGAGCAACCCCGCACTCAAAACCTCAAGCTGACGAGCACCACCTCCATGCTGCCGGCCGTCAGGGCTGGGCGCGCCAGCTGCCGTCGGGCTGGCGGCAGGCCGTGCCCCACATCTGTTCCACGCGCCCGCCGATCACGGCGCTCACCTGGTATTCGCGGCAGGGGACTTCGTCGCTGCCGTAGGTGCGTGTGGGCACCACGGTGTAGCGGTAGCCGGTGTCCGGGTTGACCCACTGGCTGGGCACGCCGGTGCGTACGGTCTCCAGGGTCTGCGCGGTCATGTACCGGTCACGCTCGTCCATGGAGCGGCCCACGGTGCCGCCCACGGCCACGCCAGCGAGCGTGCCCAGGATGACGGCGGCCGTTCGGCCACTGCCATGGCCGAACTGCGAACCCACCGCACCACCGAGCAGACCACCGATCACCATGCCACTTTGCTCCTGGGTCACGGGGGTCTGGCAGGCCACCAAACTGAAGATGGCCAGCACAACGAGCAACGAACGTTTCAGGGCAGATGTGTGCATGGCGAATGGGTCGAGCAATGTCGCTGCGTGCAGCGGAGCCTTCAGTCTGTGCGGGGCAGCAATCGGCCCGCTTGAGCGTGCTCAATGCTTGCGCAGATTGGCATTCACAAGGGGATGGCGCGGGCCAGCACCGCACCGCGCCGCGTCCACAACGCTCGCCCGCCGGAACCGGGATGGACTCGAGCATGCCTCTGTGGGGTGCGGCGATATCCACCGTTTGCTGCACCAACCGCACCTGAGCCAGCAACTCACCCGCGTGCACTGAAGTTCCTTCGAAAACCTACCGCACCCAACGCGGACTTTTACCGCCCGCACCAGCGCGAGATCGTGGTGCTGTTTCTGGACCTGCGCGGCTACACCAGCTTCACCCAGCAGCATGGCGCGGACGAAGTGATGCGCATGCTGGCCGAGTTCCATGCGGTGATGGGGGAGCTGATCGCGGCGCACGGCGCCACGCCTGCCGCATGGCAACGGATATGCAGTGGCGTTTCGAGCACTTGCGAACCACGTGGGAAGCGCGCAACTACAGCCTGTCCCTGGGCGTGGGCATTTCCCAGGGCGTGCCAAGATCCTCCAGGCCCGGCGATCTGCCGGGAACCACGGTTGTGGCTAAAGTTGGAGCCGATCCCACCCGTGCCCGAACATCCTCTTCTCTCCGCCGCCTCAAGCCCCATGCAAACAATCCCCACTTTCACCGTTCTCCTGGCCGCCCTGTCGGTCATCTCCTCCGTTCATGCCCAAACGGCTGGTGCAGTGCCCGCCAACAAAACGCTGCCGTCAGGCATGGTTCTGAAATGGACCGCGGCTGGCACGGGCGAAAAGCCCTTGGCCACGGATACCGTGCAGGTGCACTACCGAGGCAAACTGACCGACGGGAAAGAGTTCGACAGCTCCTTCAAACGTGGCGAGCCCGCCACCTTCCCGCTCAACCGCGTCGTGCCCTGCTGGACACAAGCCTTGCAGGAAATGAAAGTCGGCGACACCGCTGATGTGACCTGCCCACCGGCTACTGCCTACGGCGAGCGGGGCATTCCAGGCGTGATTCCCGGCAACAGCATTCTGGAATTTCAGGTGCGGGCAGCCATGGCCATGAAACGTTGCGTCTGACGGACGCCGGCATCCAGGCTCGGGCGCAAGCCCATGCAGGAAACAATCCGCGCGCGATCCTCATGAGAGCCTGGTCCAGCGTGTGGCCGACCAGTTCGGCCGCGGCGTGCTGCAGATGGAGCGCGGCTCGTTGGTGGTGGCGCGCGCCGCGCCGCGCCTCGCCGTGCCGTGCCGTGCCGTGCCGTTGAACGCTTGCCATTTCATGTGTGGATGGCGTTGGCCCAGCCAGTCCGCACATGCGACCCGAGGGCGACGAGCAGGGCTTGCTTTGAACACACGCAGAATGCTCGCGAAGGTAGAGCTTGACTGTCATGGGTCATGCGAGCGGCCGTCTGCGCACGGCCCCGTGGTCTCCAGCTAGCTCAGGTGCTTGCCCACCAGCCCGGTCATCTCGAACATGGTGACTTCATCCTTTCCGAAGACGGCCTTGAGCTTGGCGTCCGCCAGGATGTTTCGCTTGTTTTTCGGGTTTTGCAGGTTGTTGGCCTTGATGTACTCCCACATGAGCTTCACAACTTCGGTGCGGGGTTGCGGCGTTGCACCGATCACAGCGGCCAGCTCGGCGCTGGGCGTGAGGGCTCGGTTGAATGCGGTTTGCTTTTTGGCAGTGGTCATCTGAGGTCCATTAGTTGAAACAAAGATTCTAGGGCGTGCTTCCGATCCCTTTGTAACCGCCTGCGACCGAGCAAGCGGGGTCAGGATTGAGGGGTTGCGGGCCCACCTGCCTGCGGGCCTGCGCTTGGCGTGGCACGCCCCGGGGGCGGGGTCGCTCCCGCCGCTCAAGCCTTCACTTCGACCACCGGTTCGAAGCCGCCGAAGATCATGCGTTTGCCGTCGAAAGGCATGGGCAGGTTGCCGGGTGTGGACGGATCCATGCGCGGGTCTTCCATCATTTTCTTCATGGCCGCGTCACGTGTGGCCTTGTCCGGCCATTCGATCCACGAAAAGGCCACCGTCTCCTCGGCCGTGGCCTGGACTGCGCGGCGGAAATCGGTGACTTTGCCGTCGGGGACGTCGTCGCCCCCACCCTCGATCACCCGGATGGCGTCCAGCTCGATGAACATCGAGTCGAACTGGCGCGCGTGCTCGATGAACTTCTGCGTGTGCCTGGCAGGAGGGCGCGCGCCCTGTGGCTGCGCTGGAGCTGTGCCGCTGCAGAATCGTATGCGCCCGGCAAACCCATCTTGACCGCAGCGAAGCGGTCGCAAGCGCACGCCCCTGTTTGCATCACCCATGTCCATTCGCGTGCCTTCCACTCTCACCAGAGCCAACGCATGCCGGCCGAGCCGTTGAGCCCGCCCGAGCTGCGGCTATCGCCGCCCGAGGCCCACAACGTGCCCAGCTCGGCGTACACGCTGGCACGGGGACTGACCTCCAGCGTCATGCCCAAAGCCGCCTCGGCGCTGGTGCCACCGACGCGCGTGGCGAAGCTCTTTGAACCCACGGCCACACCGAAGCTCGCCACATCGCTGCCGTTACTGGCGTGGTACACGTTGACACGACCGTACGGCTGCAGGATGCCCAGGCGCGTGGACATCGACGTCTTCACGCGCAAGCCCGCCCGCGCGAGCCAACTGCCCCGGGTGTTCACCTGCACCTGGGCGTTGGTGATCTGCACGTCGCTCACATCCATGTGCTGGTAGACGAGTTGCAGCTGCGGCTCCACCTGCCAGTTCGATCTGACATGGAACGGCTGTCCCACCTCCAGCGAAGCGAGCCAGCTGCTAGCGCCAGCGCTCTCGGCGGGGGCGGCATTGGGCTTGAGCGTGTAGCGGTGGTCGCCAAACTGCAACACGGCATCGGCATACAAGCCCGAGGCCCGGTGGTGCGTGGCATAGGCGCCCAGGTAGCGGCTGCGCAGGTCGGTGCCGCCCACGGCGAGGTTCTCGATGCCGCCAGAGAAACCGCGCACGCGCGAGTTGCCTTCGAGCTGGCCCAGGGACAGGCCCGCGCGCCACTCGGGCTCGTTCCACAGGTCGATGCCGGCTTGCACACCGTTGAACCGCGTGTGGCTCACCGGGGCGATGGTGCCGCCCTGGGCGATCTGACGCTCGGTGCTGATGAGGCGGGCCCAGCTGTGGCGCTGTTCGGCGCCGCCCTGGCGCTCGTCGCCCACGCGCTGGTGCAGGTTGCCCAGCATCACCAGGCCAGACTGGCGCAACTGCTCGGGCAGTGCGGTGAGCAGCGGCACCTCGGCGCGGTACATCACCGTGTCGGACGCCGCGCGGGTCGAGCGCAGGTACCAGTTCTCGCCCAGGCCCGCCGCATCGGCGGCGAACAGGTGGTACTCGTAGGCACCCGCGTCCACGTGTCCGCTCTGCAGCGCAAAGGCGTCGCGCGTGGTCTGCGCGGTGGAGGTCGCGCCACCTTGGGCGGTGACCACCTCGATGCCATCGCCCGTTGTCTGCGCGCCCAGGCCGCCGAGGTTCACGATCTGCAGCGTGGTGCTTCCGCTGGCCGAGGCCCCGGCGCCATCCAGCACCAGGCGGTCTGAGGCACTGCCATCGCCATTCAGCGCGGTGCCCAGGCGCAGCGTGCCGCCGCTGCCTCGCCACAGACCGTTGACGGTGAGCGTGGTGCCCGGGGCCGCGCCCACAGTGGACACCATACCGGCGACGTCCATGGACGCCAGGGTTTGGTTGAAGCCAGCGAGGTCCAGCGTGCCGCCGGCACCCACCATGTGCGCCGAGGCGGCGCTGAAGACGTTGGCCGCGCCGGCCTTCAAGGTGCCCGCGGCCACGTTCGTCGCGCCGGTGTGGATGTTGGCGCCCGTGAGTGTCAGCGTGCCCGTGCCTTGCTTGGTCAGGAAGCCGCCGCCGCTGATCACGCCCGAGAGGGTCTCGTTGAACGCGCCGGTGTCGATGATGGGGTCATTGGTTCCGGTCATCACAATGTCGTTGGCAATGTTCAGGCCGTCGGCGACAAAGCCGAGCGTGGTGCCGTCGTCCATGGCCAGCGCGCCCGTGCCCAAGGCCTGGTTGTGGCCGACGTTCAGGCGGCCGCTCTTGAGTTCCGTGCCGCCCGCATGGCTGTTGGCCGTGCGCAGCGTGGCCTCGCCCCCTTCGATGAACAGCGCGCCGGTCCCGCTGATCGCACCCGAGAAGTCGCTCTGACCGGCCATGAGGTGCAGGTTGCGCGCGCCCAGCAAGACCTGGCCGGTCCCGGTCAGATTGCGTAGGCTGCTGCCGTCAGGCGTATTCGTGGTGTTGCCGATGTTCGTCCCGTTGACCGTGCCCGAGATGTCGAGCGTGCCGTCGACGTTCACGCGGCTGGCGTTGTGCAGGCTGGCAATGCCCGTGAGCGCGAAGGTGCCCTGGCGGATGTCGGTGAAGCCGGTGTATGCCAGCAAAGAAGCCACTGAGCTGGCCGAGGTGCTCCAGGTCGAACGTCCGGCACCCGTCTTGACAACGTTCCCGGTGCCAATGATCCCGGCGTTAATTCCGTTCACGGTGTTCACCGCATTGACCGGATCGAGTGTCAGGGTGTAGTTCCCGATATCGATGGTGGAAGAAGGGGACGCATTGATCGCCCGGGCGAAGGAAATGCCGCCACCCGCTATGTGGGTCACCCGGATGGAAATATCGCCCAACAGGGTGACGTTCCGTATGAATTGGATGCCGTTGGGCGAATCCGACTGAATACCGATGCCGTTGATCCCGGCCAGCGAGAGCCAGCTCGCCTGCGGGTTCAACTGTCTGACGCCCGCGCCACTGGTGATCCAGAGGGAGCCGATGGAGACAGCACCGGGAGCGCTACCAGCGGAGAGATTGATGGTTGGGCCCGAAATGACGCCGCGGTCGCTGAGGCCGGGAAGTCTCCCACCTTGCCAGAGCAACGGGTTGTCCATGTAAGCAGCGGCGCCAGTGCTCAAGTATTCGATGTCTGCCGCATGTGCCGGTACGCCAACAAGCGCCACCGCCGCTACACCGCCCACCAGCAAGTGGCGACAGCCGCCCTTGCCATGTCCCGATGCGGCTTCCGACACCGCCACCCAGGCGCCGAGCGCGCCATTCCACACCGATCGATACACGCTGTTCACCGGGTCTACTCCTAAACTTTCAAACCCGCCGAAGGTAATTCGATACATGAGGGGCGTCAAGCTACATTTTTAGGAGCAGCAATTCGCAGGCACGTCTGGTTAATGTCAAGCCTGTGAGAACGAGTCAACACTTTCATCTGGGCGGCGAATAGCAAGCAATGCAATGTGCGCCCCACCCAAGCCTGCAACAACGTGCCAAAGTGGAAGTGCCACCACCCGCACCCGCAGGCGATTTGAGGTGTGCGCGCGGCGACCATGTCGACCGCAAACGGCGGTCATGGCTGATGCTCAGGTGGAGGCAGGCTGCCAGGGGCGCGCTGCGCCGAAGACCGACACCACGCGAGCCAGCGCCGTCTCGGTGCCCGCTCGCATGTCCAGCGGTTCGGTGGCCAGCCACAAGGCATCCACCCGGATCACTTGAGCAGCGCTCGCATCCAGACGGCGCACTGCTCGGCCGCAGTCAGTGGCCAGGTCAATGAGGCGCTGGTCGCGCCACGGCGCAGTTCAATGCAGATGTCCGGCGCAGGCGCGCACGCCGCAGGTGGCAGTGACACGGGAACGAATGCAGGGGGCCTGCAGTGCAGGCAGCGCGCCGCAGGCTTGGCGGCGCCATTTATGAACGACGTTGGCGTTGATACCGTGCGACATCGCAATGCTGGCCACCGAAGCGCCTGGCTCGGCGCACTGAGCAAGGATCTGCTGATTGAGCTCGGCGCCGTACCGCCGGCGGGTCTTCTTCCTGGCTTCATTCATGGTGTCCACCTCAACTGCTTGGTGGACGCCATCGTTGCCGCTTACGCCCATCCCTTCAAGGGTGAGATGGCTGTGCGCTTACGCAGAATCCACATCACCCTCGATCTCAACCCCGCCTTGTGGAGGCCGATGGCGGTATCGCAGACGCCCGCTCACCGCCCGCCCAAACTTTCCTTCTCCATGAGCAGGTAGGTGTTGTAGGCGTTCATGCGGTTGGCAAAGCGGAACATGGGCATGGGCTCGAAGCGGCTCCAGTCGGTGTTGCTGTAGGCCTCTTCGAACGGCACCAGGTCCTTGGCCGCCTGGCCCATGGTGCTGCGCAGGTAGGTGAGGTAGTCGCGCATTACCACCATGTCCTTGCGCGGCTCGGTGGACGCTGCGCCGTGGCCGGGCACGACCACCTGCACGTCAAAGCGCAGCAGGCGGTCGAGCGAGGCGATCCACTGGCCGCTGTCGGCCTGGCCCACGAAGGGCAGGCGTCCGCTGAACATGAGGTCACCGGCGAACAGCACGCGTTCGCTGGGCACATGAATGGCCAGGTCTTCGGGCGTGTGCGACGGCCCCACCCGTTCCACCACGAAGCGCATGCCCGCCAGCTCCAGGGTGGTGGAGTCGGTGAGCCAGCGGTCGGCCGGCACCAGGCGGGTGTTGTCGTCCACCCAGGGCGCCAGCTCGGTGCGCGAGGCCACGAGGCGTTGCGCCGCCGTATCGGAGTTCAGGTAGGTCCGCGCGTCTTGCTGCGCAATGATCTGCGCGCCCAGTTCCTTGAACACCTGCAGGCCGTAGATGTGGTCGGCGTGGTAGTGAGTGAGCACCACGTGGGTGATCGGCTTGGGCGTGATCTCCGTGATCTTCTGCACCAGCCGGCGCGCCAGCGCGGGTGAGCCCAGCGCATCGATCACCACCACGCCTTGCGGTGCCACCACAAAGCCGGCGTTGCTGATGAAGTTCTGGTTGGCCGGTGAGCCCATCGCGGCCAGGCCTTGCACGTACCAGCTGTTGGGGCCGACCTTCTGCGGCGTCATCTCCGGCGCGGTTTGTGCCGTGGCAGACACGCTCAGTGCGGCGAGGCCCAACGCAAGGGCACGCAGCAGCCAGTGGCGCAAGATCGGGTGCGCGTGGATGGGCATTGACGGGAACATGGAACGCTCCTCAGGTGATGGGGTTCGGGGGGTCAGTGCTTTGCACCGCTGGTCGTGTGGGTGGCGGCATCAAAGCCTCCCTTGGCCTTCCACTCTTCCATGCCGCCTTGCAGGATGCGCAGGTTGTCCCAGCCCGCCACGCGCAGCGCAAACCCGGCTTGCGCCGACAGCGAACCGGTGTTGCAGTAGATCAGCACCGGTTTGTCCTTGGGGATCGATTCGCGTTTGGCCAGCACCTGGCGCCAGTCCATGTTGATGGCGCCCGGGATGTGCCCCTTGGCAAACTGCCCGGCGTCGCGTGCGTCGATCAGCACGAACTTCTTCCAGTCGTCTTTGGGGATCTGCTCGGCAAAGATCACGCCACCGCCGTAGTCCACGAACTCCAGGTAGGCCTCCATTTCGTCGATGGCGGCCGCCTTGTTGGCCAGGGCCGCGGTCGAGCCGAGCAGGGCGGCGGTGCCCAGCACCGAAAGAACGATGTGTCGGTGGCGCATGTTGTCTCCGTTATTTGGAAGTAAATTAGCAAGTACTGATATTGTGAGCGAACTGTGGGAGGTTGGGGAAGTGTTCAACGTCGACGCGAGGCCTTCAGTCCAGCGGCTTGAGTTGCTGCAGCAGCGTGGGCAGCAGTTCCGACACCGTGGGGTGGATGTGCATGGTGCGCGCCATCGCGTCGCAGGGCACACCGGCGGCCATCTGGTCCAGCAGGCTGTGGACCACCTCGTCACCATTGAGGCCGAGGATGGCCGCGCCCAGCAGCTGCCGCGAGTCCGAATCCACCAGCACCTTCATGAAACCCTGGGTTTCGCCGGCCTCGCGCGCGCGACCCACCTTCTGCATCGCCATCTTGCCCATCAGCACCGGGCGGCCGCTCTCCCGGGCTTGCGTCTCGCTCATGCCCATGCGGCCCAGCGCCGGATCGATGAAGAGGGCGTAGCACGCAATGCGGTCGCTGAGGCGGCGCGGGTCCTTGTCGAACAGGTTGGCCACCACGATCTCGTGGTCGTTCCAGGCGGTGTGGGTGAAGGCGCCCCGGCCGTTGCAGTCGCCCACGGCCCACACGCCGTCGGCGCTGGTGCGGCACTGGTCGTCCACCTCGATGTAGCCCTTGTCGTCGGTGCGGATGCCGGCCTGCTCCAGGCCGAGTCCATCGGTGTTGGGGCGCCGGCCCACGGCCAGCAGCACGTGGCTGGCTTCGATGGGCGCGCGTTCGTCGGCGCACTGCGCGCCCACCCTGATGCGCTTGCCGTTGCGCGCCAGCGCCATGCATTCGGCTTCGAGTTCGAAGCGCACGCCCTCGGCCTCGAGAATCTCGCGGATGCCGTCGGACACGTCGGCGTCTTCGCGTGGCAACAGGTGTGCCGCGCGCTCCACCACCGTCACCTCGGCGCCGAAGCGGCGCATCATCTGCGCGAACTCCAGGCCGATGTAGCTGCCCCCGACGATGACCAAGTGCTCGGGCACGGTGGACAACTCCATCAACGACGCGTTGTCCAGCGTCGGCACATCGTCGATGCCCTGCAGATCGGGGCGCACGGGGGCGCCACGAAGCGCGCCTCGCCGGTGATCACCTCGGTGTGGTCCAGGCCCCGCATCCACGCCTCCACCCCCTGGCGCGACTGCAGCACGAGGCGCTCCTTGCGGGCCTTCACACGCGCCATGTCGACCCGGATCTCGCCCGCGTCAAAACCGTATTCGGCGCCCCTGTGCGCCTGGCGCACGGCGCGTGCGCTGGCCACCAGGGTTTTGGTCGGAACGCAGCCCACGTTGACGCAGGTGCCGCCGAAATGGTGGCGCTCGATCACCGCCGTGCGCAGACCTTCGCGGGCACAGCGCGCGGCCAGCGCCGGGCCGGCCTGTCCGGCGCCGACGACGATGGCATCAAAAACTTCAACGGGCATGGCGGGGTCCTCCTTGGCGTGTGGATGGCGGGTCGAAGAATTCGATGATGAACCCGGATCACGGCGCTGTCGATGCGCTTGCGCCTACCATGCGCAACACGTCAGACCAACACAGCAAGGCACTCATGGGCAGCAACCGCAGCGTTGACTTCTTCGACCGCCAGTTCGAACGGCAGATCCACCAGACCGAATCGGCGCTCAACCCGTTCGAGCAGGCCGCGCTGCCGCATCTGAGGGGCCGCGTGCTCGACTTCGGCTGCGGCATGGGCAATCTGGCCCTGGCCGCCGCGCGTCAGGGCTGTTCGGTGCTCGCGCTCGATGCCAGCGAGGTCGCGATTTCACATCTGCAACAGGTGGCCAGTGCCGAGGGCCTGCCGGTGCAGGCGCAGGTGGCCGACCTCAGCCGCTACAGCGTGAGCGGCGAGTTCGACACCATCGTCTCCATCGGCCTGCTGATGTTCCTGGACTGCGCCACGGCGCACAGGGCGCTGGCCGACCTGCAGGAGCACCTGGTGCCGGGTGGCACGATGTTGGTGAACGTGCTGGTCGAGGGCACGACCTACATGGACATGTTCGACCCCGAGTCGCATTGCCTGTTTGCGAAGGATTTCCTGGAGACCCGGCTGGCCGGCTGGCAGGTGATCGAGTCCGGGCACCAGGAATTCGCAGCACCGGGCGACACGGTGAAGTCGTTCGCGACCATCGTCGCGCGCAAGCCCTGAGGCATGCGGCCGGGTGGTCGGGTGGTCGGGTGGTCGGCGCTTCGTGGTTCTTCCTTGATCTGGCGCAATGCGCCATCTGCTCAGGCGCGCATGCTGAAAACCATGGGACTTTCCCATCAGGAGATCACCATGGTTGCACTGAAGACCTTGACCGCGCTGTCCACACTCACCCTGTTGGCCGCCTGCGCGGGCCCCGGAGGGTTCCGCGGCCCCCACGCGTCGCCTGCGCATCACCCGGGCGCGGCGCCCATGGCCATGCAGGGCTCGATGGATTCGATGCATGCGATGCGCGACAAGATGAGGAACGCCAAGACCCCCGAAGAGCGCCAGGCGCTGATGGCCGAGCACATGAAAGCCATGGAAGGCGGCATGGGCGCGATGCAGGGCATGCAGGGCCGGGGCATGCCCATGGACCCGGCCCAGCGTCAACAGATGCTGGAGCAGCGCATGGACATGATGCAGACCATGATGGACATGATGATGCAACGCATGCCGGGAGCCACCGCCGCGCCGCCTGTCCGATGAACCCTTGACCTTGCCACGGCGGCAAGGATCAAGCTCATGCTCCTGCCATCACCGCAGGAGATCGCTCATGGACGCGCACACGCACCACGCCCACGCGGGGCATGCCCATGGCCACGCGTCGGCTCAAGCCGCGCCCGGCACGGTCTACACCTGCCCGATGCACCCGGAGATTCGCCAGGACCACCCGGGCAACTGTCCCAAGTGCGGCATGTCGCTGGAGCCGGTCATGCCCGCGCTGGACGAGGCCGAGAACCCCGAACTGCTGGATTTCCAGCGTCGCTTCTGGTGGACCCTGCCGCTCACGGTGGTGGTGACGGTGCTGGCGATGTCTGGCCACAGCCTGGGCTGGTTCGAGATGGCCACCCAGAGCTGGATCGAACTCGTGCTCACCGTGCCCATCGTGCTGTGGGCTGGCTGGCCGTTTTTCGTGCGTGGGGTGCAGTCGGTGGTGAACCGCAGCCCCAACATGTGGACCCTCATCAGCCTGGGCACCGGGTCGGCGTTTGTTTACAGCGTGGTGGCCACGGTGGCTCCGCAGGTGTTTCCCGAAGCGTTCGTCTCGATGGGGCGGGTGGCGGTGTACTTCGAAGCGGCGGCGGTGATCATCTCGCTCACCCTGCTGGGGCAACTGCTGGAGCTCAAGGCGCGCTCACAGACTTCGGCGGCCATCCGTTCGCTGCTGGGGCTGGCGCCCAAGACCGCGCGGCGCATCACGGCCGATGGGCAGGAGGAAGACGTGCCGCTGGCCCACGTGCATGTGGGCGATCTGCTGCGCGTGCGCCCGGGCGAGAAGGTGCCCACCGATGGCACGGTGGTCGAGGGCAGCAGCGCGGTGGACGAATCCATGCTCACCGGCGAGCCGCTGCCGGTGACCAAGCGGATCGGCGACAAGCTGATCGGCGCCACGCTCAACACCAGCGGCGCCCTGGTGATGAAGTCCGAGCATGTCGGGTCTGCCACCGTGCTCTCGCAGATCGTGCAGATGGTGGCCATGGCGCAGCGCTCGCGCGCGCCCATGCAGCGCATGGCCGACCAGGTGGCGGGCTACTTCGTGATGGGCGTCGTGGTGGCGGCATTGCTCACCTTTTTCGTCTGGGGCTGGCTTGGGCCCGAGCCGAGCTGGGTGCATGCGCTCATCAACGCCGTGGCCGTGCTGATCATCGCGTGCCCCTGCGCACTGGGGCTGGCCACGCCCATGTCGATCATGGTGGCCACCGGTCGTGGCGCCACCCACGGTGTGCTGTTTCGCGACGCCGCCGCCATCGAGAATCTTCGCAAGGTCGACACGCTGATCGTCGACAAGACCGGCACCCTGACCGAAGGACGACCGACCTTCGAGCGAGCCATCGGCTTCGGGCACTTTGCCGAAGGCGAGGTCTTGCGTCTGGCCGCCAGTCTGGACCAGGGCAGCGAACACCCGCTGGCCGCCGCCATCGTGGCCGCGGCGAAGCAACAGGGGCTTGCGCTGGACGAGCCCGAGCAGTTCGACTCGGAATCCGGCATCGGGGTGCGGGGCCGGGTGAGTGGCCAGGACCTGGCCCTGGGCAACACGGCGCTGCTGCAGCAGCTGGGTGTGGACGTGTCACCGCTGGCCAGCGAGGCCGAAGCACTCCGTGCGCAGGGAGCCAGCGTGATGTACCTCGCGGCGGACAAGGCACTGGCCGGTCTGCTGGCCGTGTCCGACCCGATCAAGGCCACCACGGCCGATGCACTCGGCTCGCTGCGCCAGGCCAAATTCCGCGTGGTCATGGCCACGGGCGACGGCCTGACCACCGCGCGCTCGGTCGGCCAGCGCCTGGGCATCGACGAGGTTCACGGCGAAGTGAAACCGGCCGACAAACTCAAACTGGTGGAGCGGCTCCAGGCCGAGGGCCGCGTGGTGGCGATGGCGGGCGACGGCATCAACGATGCGCCGGCACTGGCCCGCGCCGACGTGGGCATTGCCATGGGCACGGGCACCGACGTGGCCATGAACAGCGCCCAGCTCACCTTGGTCAAAGGCGACCTGCGTGGCATCGCCACGGCCCGCGCCCTGTCGGTGGCCACGGTGGCCAACATGAAGCAGAACCTGGCGTTCGCGTTCGTCTACAACGCGCTGGGCATTCCATTGGCCGCCGGCTTGCTGTATCCCTTCACCGGCTGGCTGCTCTCGCCCATGATCGCGGCCCTGGCCATGAGCCTGAGCTCGGCCTCGGTGATCGGAAACGCACTGCGCTTGCGGGCCGCCGCGATCCGTGAAGCCTGAGATCAAGCGCGGGCTGAGCGCTCCGGACACCGCTCAACCCGAGGTGGTGCGCAGTTCCTCGAAGCGGCTGGCAAATTCCTGGCGCAGTTGCTTGCGCACCTGGGCGGCGGCGTGGCGGCGGCGTTCGTCAGGGGTGCCGGGTTGCAGGGGAGGCACCGCCACCGGCTTGCCGTCGTCGCCCACCGCCACCATGGTGAAGAAGCAGCTGTTGGCGTGGCGCACCACCTGGTTGCGGATGTGCTCGGTCACCACCTTGATGCCGATCTCCATGGACGAGGTGCCGGTGTGGTTCACCGAGGCCATGAAGGTCACGAGCTCGCCCACATGGATGGGCTGGCGGAACATGACCTGATCCACCGAGAGCGTGACCACATAGCTGCGCGCGTAGCGGCTGGCGCAGGCGTAGGCCACCTGATCGAGCAGCTTGAGGATGGTGCCACCGTGCACATTGCCCGAGAAGTTGGCCATGTCGGGCGTCATGAGCACGGTCATGGTGAGTTGGTGGGTGGGCAGGTCCATGGTCGGGTTCTCGTTGCGGCGCAGCAAGTGCTGCAGGCGCGGATTGTGCCCGGATCGGCAGGCGGGCGAAAAATGCCTCACGACCAAAGGCAGGCGCCGTGTAGGCACTGTCCTACCCGCATCTGCCCTGCGCGCCGACAGACCGCTTGCGTGCGGTACTGAACACTGAAGGCATCAGCCATTCAGGAGCAAGTTCAAATGCACGCCCTCTCTGCACCCCCGCACGCACCCCTGCAGTTCATCACACCTGCCCACCAAGGACTGTCGTCGCACCAATGCTGCGCGGCGCATGAGCGGTTCGCGGCGGGTACACCCACCAATCATCTGCTGGCGGCATTGCCCGCCAGCGACTGGGAACGCTGGTCCCATCAGATGGAGTTGGTCAACATGCCACTGGGCCAGGTGCTGTACGAATCGGGCAGTGACCTGAACCACGTGTATTTCCCCACGTCGGCCATCGTGTCACTGCTCAACCTCACGGCCAGCGGAGCCTGTGCCGAGTTCGCCACCGTCGGCAACGACGGCGTGGTGGGCGTGCCGCTGCTGATGGGCGGCATCTCGACCAACGGCCGCGCGGTGGTTCAAAGCGCAGGCCGGGGCTACCGGATGAATCGTCAGGTCGTCATTGACGAGCTCAACGCGGGCGGCGCGGTGATGCAACTGCTGCTGCGCTACACGCAAGCGCTGCTGACGCAGGTGGCGCAGACGGCGCTGTGCAACCGACACCACTCGGTCGATCAACAGGTCTGCCGGTTGATCCTGCTGAACCTGGACCGGGTGGAGGGCAACTGCCTGCAGATGACGCAGGAGCTGTTGGCCAGCAAGCTCGGCGTGCGGCGCGAAAGCGTCACGCTGGTGGCGCTGGCGCTGCAACGCGACGGCCTTATTCGCTACGCGCGCGGTCGCATCGAGGTGCTCGACCGACAAGGTCTGGAAGACCGGGCCTGCGAATGTTATGCCGTGGTAAAGCTCGAATGCGACCGGCTTCTGCCCCCGGCGCCCGTTGACGAGCCTGAGCAATGGACGATTCACCATACCGGCATGCGCGTCGGGTGACATCGGGTGACGGGGCGGAGGATTCCGGAGGAAACACCTTTTGTCACACGCGGTCGTTCGAGGGTCGTCAAAGCCGGTTAGATTGCCTCAACTTCAAAAAGGATGAGCACATGGACAAGTCAATGATCAAAGGTATCGCCGTGGGTGGTCTCGCCATGGTCGTGCTCGGGGCCAGCGGCGTCACCGGCTACAAGGCGCTGACGCAGCCGAAGTTCGCCGACGTGGTGGCCGTGAAGGAGATCAACCAAACCGTGGTGACCCCGCGCGAGCGCTGTGAAACCGTGGCGGTGCAGCGCGCGGCTCCGGTGAAAGACCAGAACCGCATTGCCGGCACGGTGGTGGGTGGCCTGGCCGGTGGCTTGCTGGGCAGCGCCGTGGGCAACGGCACCGGCAAGACCGTGGCGACCCTGGCGGGTGCCGCGGCCGGCGGTTATGCCGGCAACCAGGTTCAGAAGAACATGCAGCAGAAGGACGTTGTGACCACGTCCGAACAGCGCTGCAGGACCGTGAACGAAAAGTCGCAGAAGCTGGTGGGCTACAACGTGACCTACCGCCTTGATGGCAAAGACGGCACGGTGCGCACCTCCTTCAAGCCCGGCGCCACGCTGCCGGTGAAGGATGGCGAGGTGGTGACCACACCACCGGCGTCCGCGGCCAAGTCCTGATTCGGCCGGGGCTGCTTCGCCAGTGTCAGTCTGGCGAAACGGTGTGCCCGGCCATCAACTCAAGCGCCTTCACCAGGGCCGAGTGATCCAGATCACCCATGCCGTTCGCGGCGCAGGCTTGCATGAGCTGCGCGGCGTTCGCGGTTTGCGGCAGTGACACACCGATTTCCTTCGCGCCCTGCAGCGCCAGGTTCAGGTCTTTCTGGTGCAGCTTGATGCGAAAGCCCGGATTGAACGTGCGCTTGATCATGCGTTCGCCGTGCACTTCCAGAATGCGGCTGGCGGCAAACCCGCCCATGAGCGCCTGGCGCACCTTGGCCGGGTCGGCGCCGGCCTTGCTGGCGAACACCAGGGCTTCGCTCACGGCGGCGATGTTGAGCGCCACGATGATCTGGTTGGCCACCTTGGTGGTCTGGCCGTCGCCGTTGCCGCCCACCAGCGTGATGTTCTTGCCCATCAGTTCCAGCAGCGGGCGCACACGCTCGAACACGGCTTCGTCGCCACCGCACATGATGGTCAGCGAGCCGGCCTTGGCGCCCACTTCGCCACCAGAGACCGGCGCGTCGATGTAGTCGGCACCGAGCTCATTGATCTTCTTCGCGAAGGTCTTGGTGGCCATGGGGCTGATCGAGCTCATGTCGACCACGACCTTGCCCACCCGGCCGTTCGGACCGGCCTTGCTGTCTTTCAAACCAGAAGCCACGCCGTTCTCGCCGAACAGCACGGCTTCCACGTCGGGGGTGTCCGGCACCATGGTGAACACCACGTCGGCCTCGCGCGCCACGGCGGCGGCGTTGTCGCAGCGCACGCCGCCTGCGGCTTGAATGGTTTCGGGCACCTGACTGCGCGTGTGCACGTACAGCTGGTGGCCGGCCGAAGCCAGGTGCAGGGCCATGGGCGTGCCCATGATGCCCAAGCCGATAAATCCGATTTTCATGAAGGGTCCTTTTGTGTGAAGGGCGGGCTCAGTAGCCGCCCTCGGTTTTGGGTGCATTTCCGGCGCGCATGGTGGCCATCACCTGCTGCGCGCCGGAGGCCATGAGGCGCGCGTCCGAACTCACGGTGACGAACTGGAAGCCCATGGCCACGCGTTTGATCGCGGCCTCGGGCGAGCCGTTGTGGATACCGGCGACCAGGCCGTGCGCCTTGGCGCGCGCGAGGATGTGTTCGACAGCTGCTGCGGCCTTGGGGTCGAGGTCGTCGAAGGTGGGCTTGCAGCCGAGCGCCAGCGACAGGTCGGACGGGCCGATGTAGATCGCGTCCAGCCCCGGCACCGAGAGGATGTCGTCGAGGTTGTCCAGCGCCTGCGCGGTCTCGATCATCGCGAAGGTCACGATGGTGTCGTTGGCGTGCTGGGGATAGTCGGCGCCGCCGTAGAGCAGGGCGCGCACCGGGCCGAAACTGCGCGTGCCGCGCGGTGCGTAGTGGGTGTACGCCACCAGCTTCTGCGCGTCTTCGCGCGTGTTCACCATGGGGCAGATGACACCGTAAGCACCCGCATCCAGCGTCTTCATGAGGATGCCGGGCTCCAGCCAGGGCACGCGCACCACGGGCACGGTCTCGGTGGTGCTGATGGCCTGCAGCATGGTCACCATGGCCTGGTAGTCCACCACGCCGTGTTGCAGGTCGATGGTCAGCGAGTCCCAGCCTTGGTGGGCCATGGTCTCGGCCGAGAAGCTGTTGGGGATCGCCAGCCAGCCGTTGACGACAGCGCCACCGGCGGCCCAGATCTCGCGCAGGCGGTTGGGTCTCATGAAGCTTCCTTGCAAGTGCGGTGTGTCATCGGTCGAGCGCAGGGCGCTTGGGGTTGAAGGTCCAGTTCGGGATCAGGTATTGCATGGCGGTGGCGTCGTCGCGCGCGCCCAGGCCGTGCTGCAGATAGAGCTGGTGCGCCTTCTCCACTTCAACCATGTCGAGTTCCACGCCCAGGCCCGGGGTCTTGGGCACCTGCACGTGGCCGCCCTGGATGGTGAGCGGATCCTTCGTGAGGCGCTGGCCGTCCTGCCATATCCAGTGCGTGTCGATGGCGGTCACCTTGCCGGGCGCGGCTGCCGCCACGTGGGTGAACATGGCCAGCGACACATCGAAGTGGTTGTTGGAGTGCGATCCCCAGGTCAGGCCCCAGTCGCGGCAGGTCTGCGCCACACGCACGCTGCCGGCCATGGTCCAGAAATGCGGGTCGGCCAGCGGAATGTCCACGCTCTGCAGCGACAGCGCATGCGTGAGCTGGCGCCAGTCGGTGGCGACCATGTTGGTGGCGGTGGGCAGGCCCGTGGCGCGGCGGAACTCGGCCATCACCTCGCGGCCCGAGAAGCCGTCTTCGGCGCCACACGGGTCTTCGGCGTAGGCGACCACGCCGCGCATGCGCTGGCCCAGGCGGATCGCGTCTTTCAGCAGCCAGCCGCCGTTGGGGTCGAGCGTCACGCGCGCGTCGGGAAAGCGTTCGTGCAGCGCGATGACGGCGTCCACTTCCTCGTCGCCGCGCAGCACGCCGCCCTTGAGCTTGAAGTCGTTGAAGCCGTAGCGTTCATACGCGGCCTCGGCCAGGCGCACCACGGCTTCGGGCGTCATCGCCTCCTCGTGCCGCATGCGGCTCCAGGCGTTGTCCGCACCCGGTTCGCTGGCGTAGGGCAGATCGGTCTTCGACTTGTCGGCGACAAAGAACAGGTAGCCCAGCATCTCCACCGCGTCGCGCTGCTGGCCTTCGCCCAGCAGTGCAGCCACCGGCACACCCAGGTGTTGGCCGAGCAGGTCGAGCAGGGCCGACTCCACCGCGGTCACCGCATGGATGGTGGTGCGCAGGTCAAAGGTCTGCAGCCCGCGCCCGCCCGAGTCACGGTCGGCAAAACGGGTGTGCAGTTGCTGCAGCAGCTTCTGGTGGTTGCCCAGCGACTGGCCCACCACCAGTTCGGCCGCGTCTTCCAGCGTCTGGCGGATCTTCTCGCCACCGGGCACCTCGCCCACGCCGGTGTTGCCGGCGCTGTCGGTGAGGATGAGCAGGTTGCGGGTGAAGAAGGGCGCGTGTGCGCCGCTCAGGTTGAGCAACATGCTGTCGCGCCCGGCGACAGGAATGACGCGCAAGGCGGTGACGCGGGGCGTGGCGAAAGACGGCATGGGATCAGTCGGCTTTGATGTTGCGGGCCTGGATAAGCTTCTGCCAGCGCGCGAACTCGGCAGCCTGGAATGCAGTGAACTGCTCAGGCGTGTTCGCGACGATTTCGAAGCCCACTTCGAGCAGCTTCGGCTTGACGGCCGGGTCGTTCAACACTTCCTTGATCGCAGCGTGCAGCTTGGCTTTCACATCGGCCGGCATGCCCTTGGGACCGGCCACGGCCTGCCACGAGTACACGTTGGCGTCCTTGATGCCGAGTTCCTCGAGCGTGGGCACGTTGGGCAGCAAGGGCGAGCGCTGGGCGCTGGTAATGGAGAGTGCGCGCAGCTTGCCGGCCACGATTTGCGGCATGGCGGTGTTGATGTTCATGAACGACGAATCCACCTGGGCGCCCAACAGATCGGTCATCACCGGGCCGCCGCCTTTGTAGGGCACGTGCACGCCACTGGTGCCGGTTTGCTGCCAGTAGAGTTCGGCGGTGAGGTGGTCGCTGCTGCCGTTGCCCGACGATGCAAATGTCATCTTGCCGGGGTTGGCTTTCTGGAACGCCAGCACGTCGGCCATGTTTTTGTGGGGTGAAGCGGCGGGCACCACCAGCACGTTGGGCGCCTGCACTGCGACCGAGATGTAGTCGAAGTCTTTGGGCGCGTCGTAGCTCACCTTGAACAGGTGCGGCGCGATCACGAAGGGGCCAAGCGACGAAACGAACAGCGTGTGGCCATCGGGCGCGGAGCGCACCACGTGCGTGGCGCCAATGGTGCCGGTGGCGCCGGCCTTGTTTTCCACCACAAAGGTGCCACCAAGCTTTTCCTGGAGGCGGGGCTGCAGGGTGCGGGCGATCACGTCGGTGGAGCCGCCGGGTGGGAAGGGCACGACGATGGTGACGGTCTTGTCGGGCCAGGCCATGGCGGTGGTCATGACCATGGATGCGCCGAGTGCGCAAAGCAGTTTCTTCATTGCATGTCTCCTTCAGGGGTGGAATCGGGTGGTGTAGTCGCCGCGAATTGGTACCGGTACCAATGATTGTCGGATCGCATGGTACCGGTACCATTGTTTTGCGTCAACGGTCGTTTGTCGGGTGGTTTTTATGCCTGCACCTTCGCGGGCTCGTGAGCGAGCGGCGCTCTGCTCCGCGGCTGTCCCCCGGCGGCTGGTGCCGCCTCCTCCTTGATGCCGCTGCGCAGAACGCCGCTCACTCACGAGCTTGAAGCAATGTTGGCGTGAGCCTTGACGAGTGCCAACGAGGTCATCGGCGGCCATGGGGCACGGCGCAGCGAAATCAAGGAGGAGGGG
>NZ_LMIE01000031.1:0-117272 GCF_001428625.1 Hydrogenophaga sp. Root209 | reverse complement strand
CCGTGGTCGCCGATGACCGGACCAGCCGGAAAAGCCACCGGAGAAAACCAACCCGAGAGACTCAGGAAGTCTCCCGCTCCACGATGGAGAACCCCACATCCACCACCCGCTGCGCGACCTCGCGCCCCTCGGCCCGATCGATCAGGCTGCGTGCTGCCAGGCGGCCGATCTCCACGCCGTTGATGTGCACGGTGCTCAACGCGGGCGCCATGTCGGCGGCAAAAGGCACGTCGCCAAAGCCCATGATGGCCATCCGCTCGGCAACCGCAATGCCACGCACCCGCGCCTCGGTCAAAACGCCCAGGGCCAGCAGGTCCGAGCTGCAGAACACCGCATCCACATCGGGCGCCTGCGCCAGCAGACGGTCCAGCCCCTCACGCCCGCTCTGCAACGAGCGCGAGGCGCCCACATTCACCACCGACACTGGCGCGAGGCCTGCGCGCGCCACCTCGCGGCCAATGTCGGCGTGCGAGAACCCCACCAGCATGTCGATCGGCGTGGGCGTGAGGTCCCAGGTCTCCACCACCGGAATGCCCGAGGCCATGAGGCGCGTGCGGCCCAGACCGGGGCGCAGGATGCCGGTGAGGAAGATCCCGTCGGGCCGCCGGCCGATGATCGCTTCCAGCAGCGACTCCTCGCGCGCCGCCGAGTAACCCGACTGCCCCAGCATGAGCTGGTAGCCGGCGTCGAACAGGGTGTCGTTGAGCGCCTCGATGGTCGGCATGAAGACCGACATCACCGTGCTCGGCACCACCGCGGCAATCAGCCGGCTGCGCGACGAAGCCAGGCCGCCGGCCATGCGGTTGGGCACATAGCCCGTGCGCTGCACCGCGTCCAGCACCTTCTGCCGCACCTCTGCCGACACCTGTTCCGGCGTGTTGAGCACGCGCGAAGCGGTGATGGGCGCCACCCCGGCGAGCTTGGCCACGTCGCGCAGGGTGATGGCGCCACTGCCACGCCGAGCGCGTCGGGAGTTGTCGGTTTCTTTCATTTGAGGCTTAATCGAGGCTTGAAATGGTACCGGTACCAAACAGATGGCGATCGTATGCCGAAATGGCCACCGACGCTCGCCGAACCCCGCAATCTTAGGAGACAGGGATGTCACAAGCCCTCCAAACACCCCAGGCCGCCGGCTCGGCCGCACCGCTGACCATCCGCATGCACGCCAGCGACAACGTGGCCATCGTGGCCAACGACGGTGGCCTGCCCGTGGGCACCGAACTGCCCGGCGGCCTGGTGCTGCGCGACAAGGTGCCGCAAGGCCACAAGGTGGCGCTGGTGGACTTGCCCAAAGGCGCGGTCGTGCTGCGCTACGGCGTGCCCATCGGCCATGCGCTTTCGGACATTGCCGCCGGCAGCTGGGTGCACGAACGCCTGCTGCAAATGCCCGATGCCCGCGAGCTCGACAACCTGCCCATGGCCACCGTCAAACCCGAGCCGCAGCCCGCCCTGGAGGGTTACACCTTCGAGGGTTACCGCAACGCCGACGGCTCGGTCGGCACGCGCAACATCCTGGCCATCACCCAGACCGTGCAGTGCGTGGCCGGCGTCACCGACTTTGCCGTGCAGCGCATCAAGGCCGAGCTGCTGCCGCGTTTTCCGAATGTGGACGACGTGGTGGCGCTGGAGCACGGCTACGGCTGCGGCGTGGCCATCGACGCACCCGACGCGGTGATCCCCATCCGCACGCTGCGCCACATCAGCCTGAACCCCAACTTCGGGGGTGAGGTGATGGTGGTCAGCCTGGGTTGCGAGAAGCTGCAGCCCGAGCGTTTGCTGCCACCGGGTTCGATTCCATTGGTGGATGAGCGCAACGTGGCCGACGTGGGCACCAGCGCCGAGACCCGGCTTGACGTGGTCTGCCTGCAGGACGACGCGCACGTGGGTTTCATGAGCATGGTGGACTCCATCGTGCGCCAGGCCGAAGAGCACCTGGAGCGCCTGAACGCGCGCCGGCGCGTGACCGTGCCCGCGAGTGAACTCGTGGTGGGCGTGCAGTGCGGGGGCAGCGATGCGTTCTCAGGCGTCACGGCCAATCCCGCAGTGGGCTTCTGCACTGATTTGCTGGTGCGCGCGGGCGCCAGCGTGATGTTTTCCGAAACCACCGAGGTGCGCGACGGTATTGCCCAGCTCACCGCACGCGCCACCACGCCCGAGGTGGCGCAGGCCATGGTGCGCGAGATGGCCTGGTATGACGCTTACCTGAAACGCGGCAGCGTGGACCGCAGTGCCAACACCACGCCCGGCAACAAAAAAGGCGGCCTGTCCAACATCGTGGAAAAGGCCATGGGCTCGATCGTGAAGTCGGGCAGCGCGCCGATTTCCAACGTGCTCGCGCCCGGCGAGAAGCTCAAGCACAAGGGCCTGACCTACGCCGCCACGCCCGCGAGCGATTTCATCTGCGGCACGCTGCAGCTCGCTGCCGGCATGAACCTGCATGTGTTCACCACCGGGCGCGGCACGCCTTACGGACTGGCTGCGGTGCCGGTGATCAAGGTCGCCACGCGCAGCGACCTGGCGCGGCGCTGGCACGACCTCATGGACATCAACGCCGGCGCAATAGCAGACGGCTCGGCCAGCATCGAAGACGTCGGCTGGGAAATGTTCCGCCTCATGCTCGACGTGGCCAGCGGCCGCAAGAAGACCTGGGCCGAGCACTGGAAGCTGCACAACGCCCTGGTGCTCTTCAACCCCGCGCCAGTCACCTGATCTTCACGGCCTGCCCGTCCGCGATGGTGCTGCCCGGGTAGAGCAGCACCCGCTCGCCTTCGCGCACACCTTCACTCACCCACGCCACGTCGGCGTTGCGCTCGCGCAGCGTCACGGCGCGGGCCACGGCCCGTTGCCCCTCGAACACGAACACCCGCCACGCCGTGCCGTCGCGCACCAGGGCTGCGCTGGGCACGAGCAGGGCACCTTCCTGCGAAGACACCGTGATGCGCGCATCGACCCGGAAGCCATCGCCCAGGCGCTGGGGCTGGGCGACCGTGGTGTCCAGGTCCACGATCACGTTCACCCGCTGCTCCTCGATGCCCAGGGCCGACACCTTGGTGAAGGCCACCGGCTCGATGCGCACCACATGGCCGGGCAGCGCCGGCGCTCCCGTGGTGAGCGTGAGGCGCACGGGTGCGCCCGGCGCGATCTGCTGCACCTCGCTGGAGAGCACGTCGATCACCGCCTCCACCGCTGCGATGTCGCCTATCTCCAGCAAGTGCTGGCCCGCGGTCACGGGGGCCGCGCTGTCCAGGTGCAGCTTGATCACCTGGCCATCCACCGGGCTCTTGAGCGCCCACAGACCCTCAAGGCGAGCGCCTGCGCCGGGTTCGGACCGCGCCAGCGCGGCCTGGGCTTCGGCCAGCGCGAACTCGGTCGCGCGCAGCTCGGCGCGTCCGGCGTCCAGCGCCTGCTGGGCCGAGCGCCGCGCCAACACGGTCTGGTCGAGCGCGGAGGGCGCGATGAAGTTGTCGCGCGCGAGCTTCTGTGCCCGCTCGGCTTCCAGGCTGGCCTGCGCCAACGCGGTGTCCAGGCGCTGCAGTTGTGCGCTTGACGCGCGGCGCGCCGCGTCGGCACTGCCCACGCGCTGCTGCAGCACCAGCCGTGTGCGGGCGTCGATCATCTGCGACGCCACCGGCGTCAGCGTGGCCACCACGTCACCGGCGCGCACGGCGTCGCCCACCTTGAGCGTGGGCCGCGCCAGCTCGGCCAGGGTGGGCGCGGAGATCAGGTAGCGGTGCTTCAGGCGCAGCTGGCCGTCTTCTTCGATGGCCTGCTCGAAACGGCCGGTGGTCACCGGCGCCACCTCCACCACCAAGGGGCGCGGCTGGAAGGCCCAGAAGGCGAGGGCGGTGGCCACCAGGGCCCCGAGCGCCCAGGGCGCCCAGCGGCGCCATCGGTTGTTGTGGTTGGTCTTGTTCATTCGCGGACTTTCAAAACAGCGACCAGGTCGAGCCGGTCGATCTGGCGGCGCACCATCAGAGCGCTGACAATGCCGGCGGCCAGCACGATCAGCGCCGCCCAGGCGTAGGTGGCGGGTTCGATGACCACCGGGAAATCGATGTTGTCCGAGGACATGAGCCGCATCATCAGGGACGCCAGCGCCCAGCCCGCCACCGCGCCCAGGGGCAGGGCCAGCAGGAGCTCGGCCCCGAGTTCACCGAGCAGCAGCACCGAGACCTCGGCCCGTGTCATGCCCAGCACGCGCAGGCTGGCGAGTTCCCAGGCCCGTTCAGACAGCGTGATGCGCGCCGCGTTGTAGACGATGCCCACCGCCATCGCCACGGCAAACAGCGTGAGGATGCCGCTGAACACGCCCATGTTGCGCGAGGTGGTCTCGTTGAAGCTGGCCATGGAGCCAGCCTTGTCGAACACCGCGTTGATCACTGGCGCGCGCTTGACCGCCGCCCAGAATTCCTTCATGGCCAGCGGGTCCACCCGCAGCGCGGCCTCGGCCACGCCGGCACCGTCGCGCGCCAGCGTGTTCATGGCGTCCAGGTTCATGAAGGCCTGTTTGCCCATCATGGTGTGCACGATGTCGACCACCTCCACGGTGGTGCGGGTCTGGCTCCAGAGGCGAAAGTCCACCTCGACGCGGTCACCCACGCGCGCGCCCACGGCATTGGCCAGCAGCGACGACATCACCAGCCCGCTGGCGGGCAGGGCCACGTGGCCGCGCGCGTCGTCCACCGCGCGCAGGAGTTGCGCATCCTTGATCAAGCCCATCAGCGCCGCATCGTCGGTCTGCCCGCGCAGGTGCACGCGCACCGGCTCGCTGCGGTAGGGCTCGGCACTCATCACGCCGGGCAGGCGCTGCAGGTCCTGCACCACCGACAGCGGCACCGGGCGGTGGAAGTTCACCAGCACGTCGCCTTGCTGCACCTGGCGGAACTGCACGTCGACGATGTGGGCGATGGCGTCCAGCCAGAAAGCGCCCGAGATCTGCAGCGCGACCGAGAGCGCGATGCCGGTGACGGTGAAGGCCGCGCGCAGCGGGCGGCGCTCGAAGTTTCGGATGACCATGAGCGCGCCGGTGCTCACGCGTCGGCCCAGGCCCAGCCGTTCGATCAGCGTCTGGCGGTAGTGGGGCGGGGTGGGGGGTTGCATGGCCTGTGCGGGCCGAAGCCGCACCACCGCGTGGATGGCGGCCCAGGTGCCGGCCGCGGCGGCGGCAAAGGCCAGCGCCGTGGCGACCACCACCAGCCATGGCGTGGTGACGTAGGCGAGGTGGTTGAAGCGGAACACCTCGTCGTACAGCCCGAGCATCAGTTGCCCGATGACCACGCTCAGGCCCAGCCCTGCCACCACGCCCAGGCCGGCAATCACCATGGAGAGCTTGATGTAGTGCCAGGCGATGGCCCCGTCGCTGTAGCCCAGCGCCTTGAGCGCGGCGATCTGGCCGCGCTGCGTGGCCACCTGGCGGCTGATCACCACGTTGAGGATGAACATGGCCACGGCCAGGAAGATCGAGGGCAGCACCGTGCCCATCACCTTGAGTTGCGAGAGCTCGTCGGCGACGATCTTGGCCGAGAGCTGTTTGTCGCGACCCACCGCGCCCAGCGCGCCGTAGGCGTCGAGCAGGCGATCGGTCTGCTCGATCACGGCGGGTTGTGATGCGCCCGCGTCCAGCCGAAGCGCGGCCTGGTTGAACGCGCCCTGCAGGTCGAAGGCGTGCGCCATGCGCTCGCTGTCGATCCACCAGATGCCGAAGGTCTGGTCGTCGGGCGCGCCACCGCGCGAGGCAAACACGTACTCGGGCGAAATCGCCGTGCCCACCAGGTGCACCTGCTCCAGTCGACCATTCAGGATGGCGTTGACCCGGTCACCGGGCTTGAGGCCTCGCGCCACGGCGAACCGGTCGCTCACCACCGCCTCCAGCGCACGGCCGCGTTCGGGCCAGCGCCCGCTGCGCAGTGTGAGCGCATTGAGTCCCTGGCGCTGCGCATGCACGCGGGCCAGATCGAGCCCGATGAAGCGCCCCGTCACGGGTGCATCGGCGTCGGGCAAGGCGATCTGCGCGTCCATCACCACGTCGAGCTTGACCTCGGCCACGCCAGGGATGGCGGCGAGCCGCGTGCCCAGGTGCACGGGCGCGCGCTTGACATTGGCAAACACGTCGGCGAGGCGGTTGTCGCGGTAGAAGCTGTCGCGCGATCCCTGCAGCGACTCGTGCACCGAGAACATGCCCACAAAGCCAGCCACGCCGATGGCCACCACCACCGCGATGGTGCTCACCTGGGCGCGCAGGCGCTTCAGATCGCGCCAGAGCTTGGTGTCCAGGGCCTTCATGGTGGGCTCACCAGCGCAGGGTGGACGCGGCCACCTTGTGTGTGTTGACCCGCACGTCCTTGATGCTCCCATCGGCCAGACGCAGCACGCGGTCGGCCATGTCGGCGATCGGCGCGTTGTGCGTGATCACCACCGTGGTCGTGCCCAGCGTGCGGTTCACGTGTTCGATGGCCTGCAGCACCATCACGCCGGTGGCGTAGTCCAGCGCGCCGGTGGGCTCGTCGCACAGCAGGACGGCGGGCCGCTTGGCGATGGCCCGCGCAATGGCCACGCGCTGCTGCTCGCCGCCGGAGAGCTGCGAGACGAAGTGGTTCCTGCGTTCGCTCAGCCCCACCAGCGCCAGCGCTTCTTCGGGCGGCATCGGGTCGTCGGCCAGGTCGGTCACCAGCGCCACGTTTTCCAGCGCGGTCAGGCTGGGGATGAGGTTGTAGAACTGGAACACGAAGCCCACGTGCTCGCGGCGGTAGCGTGTGAGCTCGGCGTCGCTGGCGCCGGTGAGTTCGTGCGATTCGCCTTCGTGCACCCAGCGCGCCGTGCCGGCGCTGGCGCTGTCCAGCCCGCCCAGGATGTTGAGCAGGGTCGACTTGCCACTGCCCGAGGCCCCCAGCAACACCACGAACTCGCCGCGCACGATGGACAGATCCACCCCGCGCAGCGCGTGCACGGCGGTCTCGCCCTCGCCATAGACCTTGGTCAGGCCCTCGGCGATGAAGACGGGTTCGGCATCCAGCGGGGCGGCGTTCATCGGGTGGGTCGGGCAAAAAAATTCCAGCTTCCCATTCAATCACCCGGGCTGCCCTGTGTCCTTGACACCGGTCAAGTCATCGCCATTGCCTTAGACTCCCGCCTCCCCTCATGTCTGCATCCCTCACCCCCACCCCCAACCCATCCCACGGCCCGCTGATCGCCAACCTGATCGCGCAGCTCGCCTTCGGCCTGCTCGCCATGACCATCTGCCTGCCGTCCATGCAGGAGTGGGGTGCCGTGTTCGGATCGGATCAGGCGAGCGTGCAGCTCACCTTCAGCGGCTACGTGGTGGCCTATGGCGGACTGCAGCTGCTCTACGGCCCGTGGTCCGACCGGTGGGGTCGAAAGAAGGTGCTGATGTTCGGTCTGGCGCTCGCCGGCCTGGGCTCGGTGCTGGCGGCGCTCTCTCCCAGCCTGGCGTGGCTCACCGCGGCGCGCGTGTTGCAAGGCGCGGGCTGCGCGGCGGGCATGGTGGTCGGCCGGGCCATGGTGCAAGACCTCTTCACCGGCGCCGAGCGCACGCGCGTGATGGCCTACGTGGGCATGGCCATGGGCTTGATCCCGCCCACTGCCACCATCCTGGGCGGGCAGATCCATGTGCGCCTGGGCTGGCAGGCCAACTTCGTGCTCATCGCCGTGCTCGCGGTCGTGCTGTTCGTGGCCGCGTGGAAGGGCCTGCCCGACCACAAGCCAGCCGCCACCGTGCAGCCGCATTGGCTGGGTGCCATGCTGTCGTCGTACGCGCGGCTGGCGCGCGAGCCTTCGTTCCTGCTGTTCGTGTTCATCCTGGCCATGAGCACCGCCAACTTCTATGCCTTCCTGGCGGGCGCGCCCATCGTGCTGGGCAGCTATGGCGTGGGGCCCGCAGGGATCGGCTACTACATCATGGTCGTGCCGCTGTCCTACATCGTGGGCAACTACCTCACCACGCACCTGGTGCACCGCACCGGTGACCGCGCCATGATGATGCTGGGCCAGCTGTGCACGGTGGGTGGCGTCGCGCTCATGCTGGTGCTGGCCCTGGCCAACGTGGACACCCCGCTGGCCTTTGCGCTGCCGCTCATGTTGATGGGCCTGGGCAACGGTTTCCTGGTGCCCCCGGCACTCACCGGCACGGTGGGGCTGGTGCCGGCGCTCGCCGGCTCGGCCGCCGCGGTGGCGGGTCTGGCGCAGCAACTCATGGGGGCGGTGGGCGGCTACGCGGTGGGCCTGGTACCGCACGACGGTGCGGTGAACCTGGGCTGGCTGATGCTGGGCCTGGGCAGCGTGGCGATGGCGGCGCAGGTGATGCTGAACCGCCGGCGCAGCGCCAAAGCCGCGCCGGTGCGCAGCACTCCCGACGACGCTTGACGCCGGCTGGCCCGGGCGCGCTGCAGGCGATGGGTTCGCTGGCGAACAGACCACCGCCTTGCGCAGTGGTCAGATGATCCTGCAGGCACATGCCGATGCCCCTCACCGAGGGCCGGCAATGCTCGGGAGAATCACATGTACATCGGCGGCGGCGCTCTATTGCTCATCATCATCCTGTTCCTCGTGTTCCGTTGAACCCTGGTGCGAGGGCTCACACATCCGTGTGTGGGCCTTCGTGCGGCCGTGTCCGCTGAATGTGTGCGCCTGTGTCATTGAGGCAGGCCCGCGAACGCGAGTGACAACCGCGGGCGCGAGATCAGTGCACCATGGCGTTGCCGTCACTACCCGCACGCCCGCACCATGACCACACAGCAATTCCAGGTCCGCAAGGACCAGCTCGCCACCACCCGCACCGTGCAACTGCCCGACGCGCCACTGGCTGATGGCGAGATTCGCGTGCGCATCGAGCACTTTGCCTACACCTCCAACAACATCACCTACGCCGCGTTTGGCGATGCGATGAACTACTGGCAGTTCTTCCCGGTCGCACCTGCGTCTGGCGATGACACCGCATGGGGCCTGGTGCCGGTGTGGGGGTTTGGCGTGGTGGAGCAGACGCAGTGCGCGGGCGTGGCCGTGGGCGAACGCCTGTACGGCTACTGGCCCATGGCTTCACACGCGGTGCTCAAGCCCGTGCGCCTGTCGCCCGAAGGTTTCTTTGACGGCGCACCGCACCGCGCCACGCTGCATCCGGTCTACAACAATTACCTGCGCTGCGCGGTGGACCCGCTGCACGATCCCGCCACCGAGCCGCTTCAGGCCTTGCTGCGCCCGCTCTTCCTCACCGCCTGGCTGATCGACGATTTTCTGGCCGACAACGATTTCTTTGGAACGTGCCAAGACGGCAAGCGCGGCGTGATGCTGCTCTCGTCGGCCAGCAGCAAGACGGCGTATGCCACGGCCGCCCAGCTGGCGAAGCGGCCCGAGGTGGAGGTGGTGGGCCTCACCTCGCCGGGCAATGTGGCGTTTTGCGAAAGCCTGGGCGTGTACAGCCGCGTGCTCACCTACGACCAGCTCGAGCAACTGCCGCAGGCCACACCCTGCGTGTACGTGGACTTTGCGGGCAACGGCGCGCTGCGCAAGGCCATCCACGGCCGTTTCGCCGCGCTGGCCTACAGCTGCTCCATCGGCGGCACCCACGTGGACCAGCTCGCCGGCGGCCGCGATCTGGCCGGGCCGCGCCCGGTGCTGTTCTTCGCGCCCACCCAGGCCAAAAAGCGCCACGGCGACTGGGGCGCCGCCGGTTTCAACGAGCGCATGGGCAAGGCCTGGCACGCCTTCATGGCCCAGGTGAGCCAACCCGCTGCGCCCTGGGTGGTGGTGCAGCACCACAAAGGCCCGGCCGCCGTGCAGGCCGCTCACGCCCTGGTGCTGGGCGGGCGAGGCGACGCGCGCGTGGGGCACATGCTGTCGCTGCCGTGAGCGACGCGTGACTTTACGCACAGAGACTGTGCCCTACGCTGTGGATAACAAGGTGGACAACCGCCGCAGCCCGCCGCCCGCCTGGCTTGGCGGGGACTGCTTAAAAATAGGGCGCTGACCGCAGGTTCAGTACAGCCGCACGGCCATGTCGAAATGCCAGGTGCGGCGGATTTCGATCACGTCGTACTCGCTCGCCAGGCCCGGCGGAAACGCCGGGTAGTTCGCCTGGCTGTGCACGATGCGAGGGATGGCCTCGTCGATGGCCGTCACGCCGCTGGAGCGCACAAAGGTCACCGACTCCACCGTGCCATCGCTGCGGATCGCCACCGTCACCACGGGCTGGGTGTGCGGCTGCTTCGCCGCCTCGCGCACCATGTCGATGGTCATGTTCATCTGGATCTTGCGGGCCCAGGCCTCCGCATAGAGGATGAGTTCGGTGTTGGGATCGGTGTGCCCGAAGAGCCGGGCCCGGCGCAATGTGCTCGCCGAGGGCAAGCGGCGTGCCGCCGCTTCGGCCGCCTCGCGCCGGTCGGCTTCCTCGTTCAACTGCCGCCCGATGGCCCGAAGCCGCTCTTCGCGTTTCGCTTCCGCCGCCTGCCGCTCGGCTTGCAGGCGCGCGGCTTCTCCCTGAGCCGCTTGCTGGCGGGCAGCCTCCTGCTGACCAGCCGCTTGCTGCGCGGCGGCCTGACGCGCGCCCTCTTGCCGTGCGGCTTCGGCGGCTTGCTGGCGGGCGGCCTCTTGCCGCGCGGACGCTTGCTGCGCGGCAGCCTGGCGTTCCGCTTCGAGCCGTGCGGCCTCGGCCCGTGCCGCTTCCTGGCGTGCTGCGTCCTCGCGTGCCGCTTCCTGTTGCGCAGCCGCGCGTTGTGCCACCGCCTGTTGCTCGGCTTCCAACCGGGCTGCTTCGACCCGTGCCGCCTCCTGACGAGCGGCTTCTTGCTGCGTTGCCGCTTGCTGCGCGGCGGCTTGGCGTTCGGCTTCCAACCGCGCGGCTTCAACCCGCTCTGCTTGCTGGCGAGCGGCTTCCTGCTCGGTCGCTTGCTGCCTTGCAGCCGCCTGGCGCTCTGCCTCCTGACGTTCTGCTTCCAGTTGCCGCGCGGCTTCCTGCTGATTGGGCGGCGGCTTGCCGTTCGGCCTCCGCGCGTTCGGCGTCGGCCTGCGCGGCATTCTGTCGGGCTGCTTGCGCGCGCGCGATCTCCTGCCGTGCTGCTTCCTGGCGCTCCGCTTCCTCTTGCTGTGCCGCTGCCAACTGCGCAGCCTTCTGGCGAGCCGCGCCCTGGCGCTCAACTTCCAGCCGTGCGCTTTCGACCTGCGCCGCTTCCTGTCGAGCGGCTTCCTGGCGATCGGCCTCGACGCGCGCCAGTTCCTGCCGGGCCGTCTCCTGTTGCGCCTCTTCGCGCCTGGTGGCTTCTGCCCGCGCAGCCTCTTGCTGACTGGCTTCCAGTCGCGCCGCCTCTTGCCGCACCGCCTCCAGCCGCTCAAGCTCCAGCCGCTCCGTTTCCTGCGGTTGCGCCTGTGGCTCGGCGCGGTTGAGCAGAGCCACCTCGGCGGGGGACTCCTGTGCCCGTGGCGCGACAGGCGCGACCGCTGGTTCGCCGGCCTCATGAATCGGTGGCAACGCCGTTTCTGGAACAGGCTCGTTCGGCGCGGCCGCGACCACGGGCTCTGGCTGGGCCGGTGGCGCGCTCGCTGCCGGCGTCGGCCCAGAGATTGGCGCGGGGGGCTTCGACGGCTTTGGGGGCCTTGGCGCAGACCGCCGGGCCACCGGGCGCACCGCCTGTGCGGGGGGCGATGGCTCCACCGCCTGCGCCTGCGCAGGCTGCGCCACCGTTTCCTTCGTCGCAGTCAGGAGCACGCGCAGATTGGGCACCTCGATCCGCCGGTCCTGCCAGGGAAAGCCGAAGCCTGGCAGCCCGATGCCCTGGCCACCAAAGGTCAGGCCCAAGAGCAGGGCGTGGAACACGAGGGAGAGCAGCAGCGCGACCGACATGCGCCTGCGCTCGCGCGTCATGCGATCACTCTGCGGGCGGCCACGGGAGGCACCCCACGGCGATCCCGCAGGCTTGGAGGCAGAGCGGGGCCTCGGTGAAACGCTGGGAACGGTGGCGCTCAAATGTCCTCCGCCGTCGTTGCGCGGGCGCGGCCCAGGCGGGCCGGGTCGGGCCAAAGCACTGGGGAGGGTGTCGTGAGCAGCATCCGGCCGATTGTCGTATCCAAACTGTCGGGTCCGTGTGCCGGGCCTCACCGGGCCTGTTCCTGGTGGACCGTGGTCAAAAAATCAGGATTTCGACGCGCCGGTTGCGCGGTTCCCAAGCACCCGGACCGGATGGCGTCAGAGGCTTGGCGTCACCGAAGAATTGCACCTCGATGTCCTTGAGCGAGGGATCGTTCGTTCTGAGAAGGTGGGCAGCGGCCTCGGCTCGATCGGCCGACAACCTCAGGTTCCATTCCTTCGTGCCGGTGGCATCGGCGTGCCCGAACACCGTGATGCTGGTGGGCTTGCGCTCGCGCACCTCGTCAAAAATGGCAGGCAGCATGGCCTTCGACTCCTCGGTCAGCTCGGTCTTGTCCAACAGGAACTGCAGGATGAAGGTCCTGGGCTTCGGCGGTTGTGCCTTGAGCAAGGTGCCGTAAGCCGTGTCTATCGTGTTGCGGCTGATCGTCCTGGCTTTTGACGGTGCCGCGCTGCTCCCATTGACGGACGTGTAGCTGAACGCCTTGTCGAGCCGCCGTGATCCTGAGGCCGTGGAAACCGACACGGCGCCGACCGTGCTGTCTTCATCGGGCATCAGGACGACGGTCGTTCGGGTGCTGGTCGGCGGCGGTGTGGCGCATCCGCCAAGGAGTGCGACGGCGAGCAGGAGCGGCGCCGCGAACCGGGCGCAAGGGTTTTCTGATGTCCTCACGGCCCTAGTCCGCCTCGATGATGAATCGCGTCCCGCGAACGCCGATGGTCGCCGTGGGCGTGCCCACCTTGACCGCTTCCGGCGCCAGCTTGGCGATCATTCCCGACGAGTAGATCGCGGCCCCCCGGGCGAGGTAGACAAAGAACTCGTATTTCGCCTGCTTGGGCTCGAAGGCGTAGTCGCGCACCTGGATGTCGGTGGACGGCCCGACCGTCAGCGTCGTTCCGTCCTTGAACACGATGCCCGCGGAGGAACCGGAACCGGAAACGATGCGGTCCGAGACGAACAGCGTCGAGCCCGACACGGCGTCCAGCGTGGAGCCATTGCGAGCGATGCCGATATCCCCGGACACATTCTTGAACGTGGCGACATGGTCGCCATTCGCGCTTGCCGACCCGACAAACCCCAACGGCCCCACCACTGCCAGCAGCGAGGCAAAGATCAAGCGCTTCATCGGGTTCCCTTGTTTTGCGGTTGTCGAAAGACACAGACCCGGTGCACCATGGGCTGCGGCCGACAGTACGGACCCCGTCGCTGCTCGTATGTTCGATGTCGCACATAGGGATGCTCAAGCGCATCTCTTCAGGGAAGAGTGTGAGGAAATCCACACTCGCCCGGGATGGCCGACCCGGTTTCCTATGCTGCACCTGCCTGCTTCTTGAACGACAGCGCCACGAAATCAACAAACGCCCGCACACGCACGGCCAACTGGTGGCGTTGTGGGTAGACAGCGTAGATGTCGGCGTCGGGTGTGGCGTACTGGGGCAGCACCTGGATGAGCCGCCCGTTGGCCAGGTAGCGCTCGATGTCCCACTCGGCGCGCATGAGGATGCCGTGGCCGTCCAGTGCCCAGTTGACCGCGATCCCGCCATCGTTGGTGGTCAGGTTGCCACGGGTCTTGATGGCTTCGGTGGTGACGTTCTTGCCACGTCCACTGGCCAGGCGCCACAGCCCGTAGGCCTCTTCGCCCTGGCGGATGCCGATGCAGTTGTGTTTGACCAGGTCGTTGGGCACCCTGGGTGTGCCGTGTCTGGCCAGGTAGGCGGGAGACGCGCAGAGCAGCCGCCGGTTGGGCGCGATGTGGCGGGCGATCACGCGTGCGTCGGGCGGCGCGCCGAAGCGTATGCAGACGTCGAACGAGTCGTCGGTCAGCGCGGGCGGATTGACCGAAAGCTGCAGCTGCACCTCCATCTGCGGGTGCTTGCGCACGAAGCGTGAAATCAGCGGCGCCACGTGGCTGCGCCCGAAGCCCAGCGTGGCATTCACGCGCAGCAAGCCTTTGGGTGTTCCCTTGGACACACCCAGCAACGCCTGCATGCCGTCGATCTCGCCGAGGATGCGGCGCGCGTGTTCCAGGTAGAGCTCGCCCTCGGGCGTCATGCCCATGCGCCGGGTGGTGCGGTTGACCAGAACCACGCCCAGGCGCGCCTCCATCTGCGCCAGATGTTTGCTCACCGCTGGCGTGGTGATGCCGAGTTCGCGGGCCGCGGCACTCAGGCTGCCGGCACCCGCCAGCGCGGAAAAAAAGCCCAGATCGGCGGGTTGAATGGCGTTGCTCATGGTGGGTCCATTGTTGAATGCAGGTAAACAATGGATTCACTTTAGCGGTGAATGGACACGCCGTGCAAGCTCTACATTCACCCCATTGAACCATCCCCCACGAGGAAACAGCCGATGAAAACTTACGCCATTGCAACGATTCCAGGAGACGGCATCGGCAAGGAAGTGGTGCCTGCTGGCCAACAGGTGCTGGAGGCCATCGCCGCATCCAGCAGCGGTTTCAGATTTGTTTTCGAGGACTTCGACTGGGGCGGCGATTACTACCGCGAACACGGCGTGATGATGCCGGCCGATGGCCTGGACGCGCTGCGCCACAAGGACGCCATCCTGTTCGGCTCCGCGGGCGATCCGGACATTCCCGACCACATCACCCTGTGGGGCCTGCGGCTGAAGATCTGCCAGGGCTTCGACCAGTACGCCAACGTGCGCCCCACGCGCATCCTGCCCGGTATCGACGCGCCGCTCAAGCGTTGCAAACCCGAAGACCTGAACTGGATCATCGTGCGCGAGAACTCCGAAGGCGAGTACTCCGGCGTGGGCGGTCGGGTTCACCAGGGCCATCCCATCGAAGCCGCCACCGACGTGACCATGATGACCCGCGTAGGGGTGGAGCGTGTCATGCGCTTTGCCTTCAAGCTGGCGCAATCGCGGCCCCGCAAACTGCTCACCGTGATCACCAAGAGCAACGCCCAGCGCCACGCCATGGTGATGTGGGACGAGATCGCACTGGAGATTTCCCGCGAATTCCCCGACGTGAAGTGGGACAAGGAAATCGTGGACGCCGCCACCGCCCGCATGGTGAACCGCCCGGCCACGCTGGACACCATCGTGGCCACCAACCTGCACGCCGACATCCTCTCCGATCTGGCCGCCGCGCTGGCGGGCAGCCTGGGCATAGCGCCCACCGGCAACATCGACCCGGAGCGCCGCTACCCCAGCATGTTCGAACCCATCCACGGCTCGGCGTTTGACATCATGGGCAAGGGCCTGGCCAACCCGATCGGCACTTTCTGGAGTTGCGTCATGTTGCTCGAACACCTGGGCGAGATGGACGCTGCCCGGCGCCTGATGAGCGCCATCGAACAAGTCACCGCCAACCCCGCGCTGCACACCGGCGACCTGGGTGGACGCGCCACCACGGCACAGGTGACGCAAGCCGTGTGCGATCTGCTCGGCATCGGCGAGCGACGCCTCGCCGCCTGATCTGAAGTTCATGCCGGATGCACTTTTTTCAAAGTGATTCGGCGACCCCACCGGATCGCAGAGTCCGGTTCATCAGAGCGCAGACCGCGCCGTTTTTGGAGACAAGCATGCAAGCCATTCATTCCCTCAACCGTCGTCACGTCGTGCAGGCCCTCGCACTGGGTCTCGCCGTTGCCGGCACCAGCGCCATGGCCCAGAGCTGGCCCACCCGACCGATCTCACTGATCGTGCCTTTTGCGGCTGGTGGCACCACCGATGTGCTGGCCCGCGCGCTGGCCGACAAGCTGTCGCAAAGCCTGGGTCAGCCGGTGGTCGTGGAAAGCAAGCCCGGTGCAGGTGCGACCATCGGCGCCGACTTCGTGGCCAAGGCCAAGCCCGACGGCCACACGCTGCTGATGGGCGCGGTGCACCACACCATTGCGTCCAGCGTCTACAAGAAGCTGCCGTACGACTTCGCCAAAGACCTGGCCCCCATCACCACCGTGGCCCTGGTGCCCAACGTGCTGGTGGTCAACGCCAGCACCCCGGCGAAGAACGTGAACGAACTGGTGGCCTTGCTCAAGGCAAGCCCTGGCAAGCTGGCTTACGGCTCCAACGGCAACGGCACGGCGCAGCACCTGATCGGCACGCAGTTCCAGAACCAGACCGGCACCGCCGTGATCCACATCCCGTACAAAGGCAGCGGCCCCTTGTCCACCGACCTGCTGGGCGGTCAGATCATGATGACCTTCGACACCATCACGCCGGTGCTGCCGCACATCAAGGCAGGCAAGCTGCGCGCGCTTGCGGTGACCACGGCCAAACGCTCGGCAGCCCTGCCCGACGTGCCCACGCTGGAGGAGGCTGGCCTCAAGGGCTTCAACATCGGCACCTGGTTCGGCGTGTTGGCTCCGGCAGCCACACCGCAGGACATCGTGACCCGCCTCAACGCCGAGATGGTCAAAGTGATCCAGTCGCCCGAGTTCCGCAGCCGCATGGCCGAGATTGGTGCCGAGCCGATTGGCGACACCAGCGCGCAGATGGCTCAGCAGATTGCCAGCGAGACGGAGAAGTTCGGCAAGTTGGTCAAGGAAGCGAAGGTCGTGATCGACTGAGGCAGGGCGGGCGCCCAAAAAGCGGCGCTGTTGGGTTCGGTTTGTTCCACCAGTGGACAGGGTTTGACCTTTAAGATACTGTACGCACATACAGTATTTATCGGCCTTCCCAACCCCACCCGAACACCCCGCCATGCATCCCGCCCTTGACTGGCAGGAGGACGATCCGTCTTCCTCGCTGATGTTTTCACCTCCGCCCAAGCCACCACGCCCCGCAATCCCGGTGCGAGTGCCCGGTGAATTGCCCATGGCCGTGGCCGCGGCCATCTGGCGCGGCGATCAACTCGGCGGCCCGGTCTCGGCTGTGCTGGCCAGTGGCTTCGAGGCGCTGGACGCGCAACTGCCCGGCGGCGGCTGGCCGTGCCACGGCGTCATTGAAATCCTCGCGTCGCAGAGCGGCATGCTGGAGTGGCGCCTGCTCGGGCCCGCGCTGCGCCAGGTGTGTGCCGCCGGCCGCGCGGTGGTGGTGGTGGGCCCGCCCAGGGCGCCGCACCTGCCGGGCCTGCGCTTCGAGGGCATCGACGAGCGCCACCTGGTCTGGGTGCGGGCCGACACGGCCGCGGAGCGCCTGTGGTCGGCCGAACAACTGATCAAGGCCAACGCCTGCGGTGCGCTGGTGGTGTGGCTGCCGCAGGCGCGGGCCGAGCAGGTGCGCCGCCTGCAGGTGCTGGCCGCCAGCTGCGAAGGCCCGGTGTTTCTCTGCCGGCCCAGCGCGGCGGCGCGCGAATCGTCGGCCGCGCCGTTGCGGCTGCAGGCCCGCGTGGGGCTTGATTGGGAACTGCACCTGGACATCTTCAAACGCAAGGGCCCGCCGCTTGAAGGCACGCTGCGCCTGGGCTCGGTGCCCGGGGGCCTGCGCGCCATCCTCACGCCGCGGCTGCGGTTCCCCAGCCGCCTGTTGCCCTCTGATCTGTCCCGAGAGGCCGACCATGTTGTGGTCAGCACTCCTGCTCCCGACCGCCCCCACCGCGCCGTGCACTGAGGCGGCGCGCCGGGCCGTGGCCACCTGGGCGTTGCAGTTCACGCCCCGCGTGGCGCTGGCCGGCGGTGCGGTGCTCATGGAGGTGGCGGGGAGCGTGCGCCTGTTTGGCGGCAAACGCGCGCTGCGCGACCGCGTGGTGGCCGAGAGCGCAGAAGTGGGCGTGGCGCAGGTGGCCTGGGCGCCCAACAGCCTGGCCGCGCTGGCGCTGGCGCGCGCCGGCATTGAAAACGGTTTCAAGCAACCCCTGCCGGTGCTGCTCGATGCCTTGCCCATGGTCGTGTTGAACGCCGTGCACCCGCATCAGCTCACGCTGGCGCACATCGGCTGCCGCACGCTGGGCGACGTGCGCGCGTTGCCGCGTGGTGGTGTGGGTCGGCGATTTGACAAGCAGCTTTTGCAGGCGCTGGACCAGGCCTACGGCGCCGAGCCCGAGGCCCATGTGTGGGTGGCGCTGCCCGAGCGGTTCGAGGAGCGGCTGGAGCTCATGGCGCGCGTGGAGCAGGCGCCGGCTTTGCTGTGGGGCGCGCGGCGTTTGCTGCTGGTCATGAGCGGCTGGCTGGCGGCGCGGCGCGCGGGCGTCACGGCCTTCACGCTGCGCTGGGCGCACGACGCCATGCGCGCACGCGATGCGGGGGAGGGCGGCGAGATCACGGTGCGCACGGCCGAGCCCACGCGCGACACCGAACACCTCTGCCGCCTGCTCGCCGAGCACCTGGCCCATGTGCAGCTGCTCGCGCCCGTGGGCGACCTGCACCTGCTGGCCACCGACGTGCAACCGCTGTTAGAACGCAGCGCCTCGCTCTTGCCCGACACCGTGCGCCAGGGCGAGACGCTGCACCTGGTGCTGGAGCGCCTGGCCGCGCGCCTGGGGCCGGGGCGTGTGTTGCGCCCGGTGGTGCTGCCCGACCACCGCCAGGAATGGATGTGCCGCTGGCAGAGCGCGCCCGAGCCGTTGCCGCGCAAGCCGGCGCCCGACATCGGCCTGCCGCAACCCACCTTCGTGCTGCCCGAGCCGCTGAAGCTGCTGGTGCGCGGCAACCGGCCGATGTACCAGGGCGAGCTGCAACTGCTCGCCGGCCCGCAGCGGGTGGAGGGTGGCTGGTGGGACCGGGTTGATGGCGCGGGTGCCACGCGCAACGTGGTGCGCGATTACTGGGTGGCGCTGTCAGCGAAGGCGGGCGTGTTGTGGATCTTCCAGACGCGGCTGGATGAGGCGCCCGCGTGGTACCTGCACGGGCACTTTGCATGACATGAAAACCACCCTCCTGCCCGACTACGCCGAGCTGCGCTGCATCTCCAACTTCACCTTCCTGCGCGGCGCCAGCCACGCCGAAGAACTGGTGGAGCGCGCCAAGGCCCTGGGCTACAGCGCGCTGGCGCTGGTGGACGAGTGTTCCCTGGCCGGTGTGGTGCGGGCCCACGTGGCCGCCAAAAAACACCAGCTCAAGTTGCTGGTGGGCAGCCAGTTCCGGGTGCAATGCAGCGCGCCGCTCGTGCCCTTCACGCTCATCGTGCTGGCCTGCAACCTCAACGGCTACGGCAACCTGTGCGAGTTCATCACGCAGCTGCGCCGCACGGCTCCCAAGGGCACGTACCGCCTGGCATTGAATGCCATCCGCGCCGAAGCGCTGGCCGACTGCGTGGTGATCGCCGTGCCCGATCGCGCGTGCGACCAGGACCCGATGGACGCGACAGCGCGCTGGCTGCTGCAGCATTTCATGGGCCGCTGCTGGCTGGGTGTGACGCAGCTGCGCCGGCTCGACGACGAGATGCTGCTGCACAAATTGCGCCAGAGCAGCACGCTCACCGCCGTGCCGCTGGTGGCCGTGGGCGACGTGCACATGCATGTGCGCTCGCGCAAACCGCTGCAGGACGTGCTCACCGCCACGCGCATCGGCCAGCCGCTGAGCGCCTGCGGGCTGGCGCTGGAGCCCAATGCCGAGCAGCACCTGCGTTCGCGCCTGACGCTGGGCCAGTGCTACCCGCCCGAGCTGCTGGCCCAGACGCTCGCGGTGGCGGCGCGCTGCGCCTTCTCGCTCGACGAGCTGCGCTACCAGTACCCCAGCGAGGTGGTGCCCGAGGGCGAGACACCGTCTTCTTACCTGCACCGCCTGGCCTGGGCGGGCGCGGCCTGGCGCTGGCCGCAGGGCACACCACCGCGGTTTGCGAAGCAGATCGAGCACGAGCTCCAGCTCATCGCCGACATGCGGTACGAGCACTACTTCCTGACGGTCAATGACATCGTGAGCTTCGCGCGCTCGCAGGACATCCTGTGCCAGGGCCGGGGCTCGGCGGCCAACAGCGTGGTGTGTTACTGCCTGGGCATCACCTCGGTGGACCCGGAGCGCACCAGCCTGCTGTTCGAGCGCTTCATCTCGCGCGAGCGCAACGAGCCACCCGACATCGATGTCGACTTTGAACACGAGCGGCGCGAGGAGGTCATTCAGTACCTCTACAACAAGTACGGCCGCGAACGCGCCGCGCTCACCGCCACCGTGATCAGCTACCGCCCGCGCAGCGCGCTGCGCGACGTGGGCAAGGCCTTGGGTTTTGCCGACGGCGCGCTCGAAGTGCTGGCCAAGAGCACGCGCTGGTGGGACGGGCGCGCGATCGAGACCGAGCGGCTGCTGGAGGCCGGGCTCGACCCCGACGACCTGGCGGTGCGCCAGCTGCTGCAACTCACCGCGCAGCTCATGGGCTTTCCGCGCCACCTCTCGCAGCACACCGGCGGCTTCGTGCTCACCCAATTGCCGCTCTCGCGCCTGGTGCCGATCGAGAACGCCAGCATGAAAGACCGCACCGTGATCGAGTGGGACAAGGACGACCTCGACGCCCTGGGTCTGCTCAAGGTGGATGTGCTCGCCCTGGGCATGCTCACCGCCATCCGCAAGGCGCTGGCCCTCATCGGTGCCAAAGAAGGGCGGGTGATCGAGATGCCGGACATCCCGCCCCAGGACGAGGCCACCTACGACATGATCTGCGCGGCCGACACCGTGGGCGTGTTCCAGATCGAGAGCCGCGCGCAGATGAGCATGCTGCCGCGCCTGAAGCCCCGCAGCTACTACGACCTGGTGATCGAGGTCGCGCTGGTGCGCCCCGGCCCCATCCAGGGCGGTGCGGTGCATCCCTACCTGGACCGGCGGCGCGGTCTGGTGCCGGTGAACTACCCCGGCCCGCGCGGCGGGCAGGATCTGAAGGAGGCCCTGGGCCGCACGCTGGGCGTGCCGATCTTCCAGGAGCAGTGCATGCAGATCGCCGTGCTGGCCGCGGGCTTCACACCCGGCGAGGCCGATGACCTGCGCCGCGCCATGGCCGCGTGGAAGCGCAACGGCAATCTGCACAAGTACGAACGGCGCCTGGTCGACGGCATGACCGCGCGCGGCTACGAACCCGAATTCGCGCAAAGCGTGTTTGAACAGATCAAGGGCTTCTCCAGCTACGGCTTTCCCGAAAGCCACGCGGCGAGTTTTGCGCTGCTGGTCTACGTGAGCTGCTGGATCAAGCGCCACCACCCGGCCGAGTTCCTGGTGGCCATGCTCAACAGCCAGCCGCTGGGCTTCTACACACCCAGCCAACTGGTGCAGGACGCCAAGCGCCATGGTGTCGAGGTGCGGCCGGTGGATGTGGTGCGCAGCGACTGGGACTGCACGCTCGAACGGTTATCTGTTGCTCGGCCTGAGCCCATATCCGTTCGGGCTGAGCCTGTCGAAGCCCAGCCCGCCGTCCGCCTGGGCCTGCGCCTGGTCTCAGGCCTCAAAGCCGAGTCTGCCGACCGCATCACCATCGCCCGCGCCAGCAAACCCTTCACCACCACCCAAGACCTCGCCCGCCGCGCCAACCTCGACCAACCCCAGATGAAACTGCTCGCCGCCGCCGACGCGCTCATGGGCCTGAGCGGCCACCGCCGCCAGCAGGTGTGGGACGCCGCCGCGCTCAGGACCGCCCCTGAGCTGATGAAGGACGCCCCGGTCGACGAAGCCCCGCTGCATTTGCCCGAGGCCAGTGAGGGCGAGGCCGTCGTGTGGGACTACGGCAGCCTGGGCCTCACCTTGCGCCGCCACCCGTTGGCGCTGCTGCGGCCCGAGCTCACGAAACGAAGGCTCATGAGTGCCGAAGAACTCCGGGACGCGCCCAACGGAAGGCTGGTGCGCCACTGCGGCATCGTCACCCTGCGCCAGCAACCCGAGACCGCCTCGGGCGTGGTGTTCGTGAGCCTGGAGGACGAGACCGGCGTGGTGCAGGTGATCGTGTGGAAACACCTGCGCGAGCGCCAGCGCACGGTGCTCACGCAATCACGCCTGCTGGCGGTGCACGGCGTGTGGCAGCGCGACGGCGAAGCGAAAAACCTGATCGCCGGCCACCTCGAAGACCTCACGCCGCTGCTGCGCGGGCTGTCGACGGTGAGCCGGGATTTTCATTGAGGGATGGAGCGACTTGATCCAGCGCAATGCGCCAGGGCGTTGTGCGGCGTAAGTTGTGTTCACCTCAGTTCCCATCCTGGGAGGGCTGTCCATGCCTGCGGATCTGGATGCCGATCTTCTCGTCATGGGTCACTGAAAGGAGAGTCTCCCCCGATGTCGACGCCGTTCGATCCCTGGCACACCGGTCTGGTCGCTGCAGAGTTGGGCATGGCCTCAATCGCCTCGCCCGAGGTGCTTGCTGCGCTGCGCGCGCGGCGACTGGCGGCCCTGTTCGAAGCGGCGGCCCAAGGCTCGCCACGCTACCGTCGCCTGTTGGCCGGGCGCGACCCGGCGCACACACGGCTGGAAGAACTGCCCATCGCACGCAAGTCGGAGCTGATGCGCCATTTCTCCGACTGGGTCGCGGACCCGGCCCTCTCCCTCGACCACCTGCGCCGTTTCGTCGCCGACCCCGGGAACATCGCCCGAGCCTGTCTCGACCGGTACATCGTCTGGGAGAGCTCGGGGAGTTCCGGCGAGCCTGCCATCTTTGTGCAGGATGCGCGGGCCATGGGTGTGTACGACGCACTTGAGGCGCTGCGCCGTCCGGTGCTGCGTCCTCTGCAGCGCTGGCTGGACCCCTGGGGACTGACCGAGCGCATCGCCTTTGTCGGGGCCACCGGTGGGCACTTCGCGAGCAACGTGTCGGTCGAACGCCTGAGGCAGCTGCAGCCGGGACTTTCGGCCCGACTGCGCAGCCTGTCGTTTCTGCAACCCCTGGAGGCGCTGGGCGCCGAACTGGAGGCGTTCCAGCCGACCGTGCTGGCGACCTACCCCAGCGCCGCCGTGCTGTTGGCGCAGGAACACCTCGCGGGCCGCTTGCAGGTGGACCTGCGCGAGATATGGACCGGCGGTGAAGGGATGTCGTCGGTCCAGCGCGCATTCGTTCAAGACAGCTTCTCGTGTCCCGTCAGCCAGAGCTACGGCGCTTCGGAATTTCTGTCGCTGGCTTTCGAATGCCGCCATGGGGTGTTGCACCTCAACAGCGACTGGGCGATCCTGGAAGCCGTGGACGCGCAAGGCCGTCCCGTGCCGGACGGGCACGCCGGCAGCACCACCTTGCTGACCAACCTGGCCAACCATGTCCAGCCGCTGATCCGCTACGACCTGGGGGATCGCGTGAGCTTGCAGTCCAGCCCCTGCGTCTGCGGTTCGCACCTGCCCGTCATCACCGTATGCGGCCGCGACGACGACACACTGCAACTGCGCGGCGGACGGGGACGCGCCCGCGTGGACGTGGTGCCGCTGGCGGTGAGCACCGTGCTGGAGGATGCGGGCCTGTTCGACTTTCAGCTCGTGCAGAACGGGCCAGGCGAGTTGCTGCTCACCACAGGCATGCACGGCAGACAGGCGCAACACACGCTCGACGCGGCTCGCCAGCAGTTGGGGGACTTCCTGTGGGAGCAGGGTGCCCAAGGCGTGCACATCCAGTGCCGCAGTGGGGTGAAGGCACGGTGTGGCCGCAGCGGCAAGCTGCAGCGCGTGATCGTCTCACCGCACTGACCTTGCCGGACGACCTCCTGGACACTTTGTTTCCTGCCCAGCTGGCGCATTGAGCGAGCGCAATACCTTGGCGCCTGGCGCGGTCGCGTCAGGCTTTCAGCAGCGTCCCGGTGATCAGCTGCCAGTGCTCGGCGCTCACCGGCGTGATCGACAACCGGCTGCCGCGCTGCAGCAGCGTCATCTCCGCCAAAGCCGGGTTTGCACGCAACTCGGGCAGGCCGAGCAGGCGTGTCTTGCGCAGCGCCTTCACATCGAGCAGCAGCCAGCGCGGTGTTTCGGGCTTGGACTTGGCGTCGAAGTAGGGCGACTTGGGGTCGAACTGCGTGGGGTCGGGCCGGGTGTCGGACGCGACCTGTGCAATGCCGGCGATGCCGGGCTGCGGGCAACTCGAGTGGTAGAACAGCACGCCGTCGCCCACGCGCATGACGTCGCGCATGAAGTTGCGCGCCTGGTAGTTGCGCACGCCGGTCCAGGGCACGGTGGCGCCGGGTGCGGCGAGTGCGTCGTCGATCGAGCACTCGTCCGGTTCGGATTTCATCAGCCAGTATTGGGTCATCGCGCTATTTTGCGACGGCAACCCGCAGGCGGGGCGCTGGCCTTAGAAGGATTCCCACTCGTCCGACGCGCCGGCCTTCTCGGTGACTTTGGCCACCGGCTTGGGCGCTGGCTTCACGGGCGCAGCGGATGCGGCTTTCGCGGCGCTCGACACGGGCTTGGCCGTTGCCGGCTTGGCCACGGGGGCGCTGCGCACGGTGGTGTTGCCGGGCTTGTGCAGGTCGGTCGATCGAATCTGGGCGATCGTGCTGTGCGAGGTGGCTTGCGCATCCACGCGGAACACGCGCACCACCTCGGCCAGGCGGTCGGCCTGCTCGTTCATGCTGGAGGCGGCCGCGGCGCTTTCTTCGACCAGGGCGGCGTTCTGCTGGGTCAGCTGGTCCAGGTTGGCCACGGCCGAGTTGATCTGGTTCACGCCGTCGGCCTGTTCGCCCGAGGCGCTGGCGATCTCGCCGATCATGTCGCGCACGCGCACCACGTTCTCGACGATCTCGCCCATGGTCTTGCCGGCCTGGTTGACCAGCTCGGTGCCCGCGGTGACCTTGTCCACGCTGGTGCCGATCAAGACCTTGATTTCCTTGGCTGCCTGCGCGCTGCGCTGGGCCAGGTTGCGCACCTCGGCGGCCACCACCGCGAAACCGCGGCCTTGCTCGCCGGCGCGCGCGGCTTCCACCGCGGCGTTGAGTGCCAGGATGTTGGTCTGGAAGGCGATGCCGTCGATCACGCCGATGATGTCGTTGATCTTGCGTGAGGACTGGTTGATCTCTTCCATGGTGGAGATCACCTGGCTGACCACGTCGCCACCCTTCTGGGCGCTTTGACCGGCCACATCGGCCAGCTGGTTGGCCACGCGCGCCGAGTCGGCCGACTGGCGGATCGCGCCGGACATCTGTTCCATGCTGGCAGCGGTCTGTTGCAGGTTGGAGGCGGTCTGCTCGGTGCGCGCCGAGAGGTCGTGGTTGCCGGTGGCGATTTCCTTGGCGGCCACGGTGATGTTGTCGGTGCCGCGCTTCACGTCCGCGACCACGTTCACCAGACGCTCGCGCATGGTGACGAGCGACGCGATCATGGCGCCGAACTCGTCCTTGCGGTCGTTGTGGATGGTGGCCGTGAGGTCACCACCGGCGATCTGTTCGGCAAACGCCATCGCCTCGCGCAGCGGGTTGCGGATGTTGCGGATCAGGAAGAACGCGCCCGCGACGATGCCGGCGATCAGGGCCACGACCTGGAAGGTTGCAATCGTCAGGCTGGTGGCGCGCTGTTCGTCGAAACTCTGCTGGGCTTTGGCGCGGATGTCGGATTGCATGCGCGTGAAGTCGCGCAAGCCGCCCACATAGGGCGTCACCGCGGGGTTGAAGCGGGCCCGGATCTCCTCGGCGGCACCGGCGGCATCACCGGCCTTCTTCATCTCGTTGGCCTTGGCGTGCGAGGCCAGAACGCTCTTGCGCAGTTCGGCGATCTTCTCCAGTTGCGCTTTTTCTGCGTCGTTCAACTCCATCGTCTGCAGCTTCTTTTGAAGTTCGTTGATGTTGGCGATGGCGGCGGGGACCAGGTCCTTGTACATCTCGGCCACGGCGGGGTCGCTGCTGACCACGGCGGCCTGGGTGCGGGTGACCGCGAGTTCCGTCAGCGCGGCCCACTCGCTGGCAATGGTGGTCTTTTCGGCCAGCTTGGCCAGCGTTTGTTCAGACGTCTTGTTGAGCTGGGTCGATCGCGAACCGGCGGTCCCCACGACCACGAACAGGGCGACGATGATGGCGATGACGCCGGCCCACAGCCGGGCGCCGACGGAGAGATTGCGAAAAAAGTTCATGACGGTTTACTGCAGGGTTTCGGTGGGGGTGACCAGGCCCAGGTCGGAGCTGCCGAGCAAGGCTTCGATGTCGGCGAGGATGAGCATGCGCTCGCCCACGCTGGCGATGCCGGTGATGAAACCGGCGTCCAGGGAGGTGTTGATCTGCGGCGCGGCCTTGATGTGTTCCTGGCCGAGCCGGATCACATCACTCACCGAGTCGACCACCAGGCCCACCACGCGGTTGTGCACGCTGAGCACGATCACCACGGTCAAGGCGTTGTATTCCACCTTGGCGCAGCCCAGCTTGATGCGCATGTCCACCACCGGCACGATCACGCCGCGCAGGTTGACCACGCCTTTGATGGATTCGGGCGCGTTGGCGATGCGGGTGGGCTCTTCGTACGAGCGTATCTCCTGCACGCGCAGGATGTCGATGCCGTACTCCTCGGCGCCCAGGCGAAAGCTCAGGAACTCACCGGCACCCGCCAGCACCGGGGCATGGCGGCGCGTGGGCGCGCTGGGAGAAAGGACCGCGGGGGTGGGGGTGTTGTGGGCGTCCATGGGTCCAGGGTGTGGGGTTGATACTTGCGTATCGACACCTGCCCGGGTTTCTTGAGCCCGGGTTGACCCCGCTGGACGAGCTCTCGCCGACAATCCACGCATGGCCCTCACGATCAATTCAGACACCGTTCACACGCCGCCCGTGGCCTCTGCCACCGTCATGGTGGTGCGCGACGGACCTCAAGGGCTGGAGGTGCTGCTGGTGCGCCGGCACGGCAACTCGGGCGTGCTCGGTGGCGTGCACGTGTTTCCTGGCGGCAAGCTCGATGCCGCCGACCACCAGGTGGATGCCGCGGCGGTGGACCGTTCCGGGCTCGATTGCGCGCAAGGTTTGAACGAGCCGGGTCTGGACGCCGAGACGGCGCTGGGCCTGCACGTAGCGGCCCTGCGCGAGACGTTCGAAGAATGCGGCCTGCTGCTGGGCCAGGTGCATCGCGCGGATCTGATCCCGCGCATGCGTGAGCTCACCGCCGCGGGCACCGGCTTTGCCGCCGCCCTGCACCAGCTCGGTTGCCCGGTGTCCACCGCCAGTGTGTTGCCGTGGTCGCGCTGGGTCACGCCACGCGTGCCGTCGGTGACCAACAAGCGCTTCGACACCCGCTTCTTCGTGGCCACCGCGCCGCAGGGCCAGGAGGCCGAGCATTGCACCTTCGAGGCCACCGAAGCCGTGTGGCTGGCGCCGCGCCGGGGGCTGGAGCGTTACTGGGCGGGCGAGATCGATCTGGCGCCGCCTCAGATCATGAGCCTGGGGCAGCTCAGTCACCTGAGCACCGCTGCCCAGGTGATGGCCGCTGCCCGCAGCCGACCACCCGCGCTGATCGAGCCCGAGCCGTTCGATCAGGACGGCGTGCGCGTGATCTGCTACCCCGGCGATCCGGCGCACAGCATCGCGCAGCGCGTGTGGCCCGGCCCCACAAGGCTGACCTACCGCAATCAGCGGTTTGAGGCCGAGGGCGGCCTGGCGGCCCTGTTGGGGTAGTCGCAGGGCAACCTGGCTTTCAAAATGCCGTCGAAGCCCGGGGGCTTGGCAGCACGCAATGTCGTCCGTTCACCTGTCGGGTTTCTTTGCAGTTTTGTGAACGTGCGATCAGGGGCCTCAGCCATCTCTTTGTTTTTGTTGAGAAATTCTTCATGGCATGAAGCATGCGATGCACGACGCCTCAACGCTTGCTGTGCCTTGGTCTCAGGGGTCCGTATTGAGCTGTGGTGACCGCCCCTGGTCATGAGTTGCGGCAATCCCATGTCTGCACTTCTTCCAGGAGTCCTCATCGTGAAAAACTTCTCCACCCGGATCTGGCTCGTGGCGTTGCTCTCGGGGGCGTCATGGGCCGCGCAGGCCGCGCCCATCGACCTGAGCTCCTGGTCACCTTTGACGCTTGACTTCGCTGGGGGCCAACCAGCGGGCAGCTGGGTGCTTGAGCCGGGCAATGAAGCGGTACAACAGGTGGTCAATGCCGACCCTTCGTTCTATCTGAACAACCTCAACCAGACCAGCTATTCCATCCAGGGCTCCTGGCAGGTGCTTGAGAGCGGCGGGGACGACGACTACATGGGCTTCGTGTTTGGCTACCAGAATTCGAGCAATTTCTATTTGTTCGACTGGAAGCAGGGCACCCAAGGCTATGAGGGCCGAACAGCCGCCGAGGGCATGGCGGTGAAGAAAGTGACGGGTGCCACCGGCGACGGTCTGACCGATCTTTCGCTGGCCGAGCTCTGGGAGAACCAGGTGAACTTTGGCGACGTGGACGTGCTGGCCACCAACCAGTCCAGCAGCAAGGGGTGGGAAGACAACACGCTCTACGACTTCCGGCTGGACTTCAATTTGGTGGCAGGAGAGTTCACCATCGTGGTCAAGAAAGGACTCGATGAACTCTGGAATGTGACGGTGGCGGACAACACCTTCACCTCAGGCGAGTTCGGGTTCTACAACTACTCCCAGCAATCCGTCCGATATGCCGGCTTCGAGCAGGAGGGTGGGGTCATCGTGGATCCAAACCCGGTGCCTGAACCGGGTTCATTGGCCCTGTTGGTCATCGGACTGGTCGTGGCCGCCGGGACCGTCTACCAGCGTCGGAGAATGACGGCGCGGGTTGCTCTGCTGAAGCGTTGAGGCCCTCACGCTCACGCCCGGATCAGGGCGCGGCGTTCACATCCAGAGTGATTGCCAGACCAGCCGGGGCAGATCGGCGCGCTGCAGCTTCACGCGGGTCTGCCAGCTGCGGTGGTCCTGCTCTTCAATGAGCTCCAGGATGCGCAAGCCGCCTTGCACCACCAGACGCAGTTCCCAGCCGGCACGCCCCGGTACGCGGCGCGCCAGTGGTGCGCCGAGCTGCATGAGGGCGCGCGCGTAGGCGCAGAGCTCGGCCACCACGGCGCGTCTGTCGGGCGTGACCTCCAGCTGGGCACTCTCGAAATCGATCACCTGCAGCCCATGGCGCTGCAAGGTGTCGGCCGGCAGGTAGCAGCGCCCATTGGGCAGATCGCGGCTGATGTCCTGCCAGAAATTGATGAGCTGCAGGGCGCTGCAGATCTGGTCGCTTTGCTGAAGCGATCGCGCGTCGTGCACGCCATACAGGTGCAGCAGCAGGCGCCCCACCGGGTTGGCCGAGAGGCGGCAATAACCCAGCAACTCCTCGGTGCTGGCGTAGCGGTGTTGTTGTTCGGTGTAGCGCACGTCCTGCTCGAAGGCGCTCAGCAGGTCGTGCAGCAGATCGCTCGGCAGCGCGTGGCGGGCCACGGCCAGGCCCAGCGGTTCGAACACGGCGGGCCAGCGCTGCGGCCAGGGCGCGACCGCGCCGCCAGCGGCCTTGACGATGCACAGCGCCAGTTCGTTGCGGTACGCGGCCAGATCGGCCAGCCGTTCTGCGGCGCTGGCCGAGCCTTCGTCGGCAATGTCGTCCGCGGTGCGGGCGAAACGGTAGATGGCCGCGACCGTGGGTCTGAGCTTGGGCGGGCAGAGCCAGGAGGCCACCGGGAAATTTTCGTAGTGCTCGACGCCGCCACCCAGCGCGCCCAGCGCGGTGGCTTGTGCCGCAGCGTGGGCACGGCCATCAGGAGGCGGGAGTTGGACCGACGGGGTGGGTTGCGTCATGGGAATGAAGGCCAATTTGATCGATATTTTTGATTACTAACCGGTCAGTCATTAATATACGGGTATCCGCAGCGGCCTGAATGTGCCGCGCGCCTTCCATTCTCACCTCGCCCAGAGCACCATGAAAACGCCGAATTTTGTCCTGATCGTGACCGCCACGCTTGCCATGGTGGCGTGTTCTCCCGCGCCCGCGCCTGTCGAGCCGATCCGTTCGGTCAAGCTGATGACCGTGGGCGCGAGCGCCCTGGGGGCCAGGACCGAGTACGCCGGCGAGGTGCGTGCTCGCACCGAATCGCGCCTGGGCTTCCGGGTCGGGGGCAAGCTGGTGCAGCGCCCGGCCGAGGTGGGGCAGCGGGTGAAGGTGGGGCAGTTGCTGGCCCAGCTGGATGCGCAGGACCTTGCGTTGTCGAGCCAGGCCGCGCAGGCCCAGGTGAGCGCGGCGCAGACCCAGCGCGATCTGGCCGCGGCCGACCTCAAGCGTTTTCAGGAACTGCTGGCCCAGGGCTTCGTGAGTGGCGCCGAGATCGAACGACGCCAGGCCACGCTGCAATCGGCCGACGCCTCGTTGCGCCAGGCGCGTGCCCAGGGTGCGGTGCAGGGCAATCAGGCCGGCTATGCCCGCTTGCTGGCCGACGGCGCTGGCGTGGTGGTGGCGGTCGAGGCTGAAGTGGGGCAGGTGGTGGCGGCCGGCGCGCCGGTGGTGCGCCTGGCGCGTGATGGCGCCCGCGACGTGGTTTTCGCGGTGCCCGAAGACCGGTTGGCGCTGCTGCGTGTGGGTCAGGCTGCGCAGGTGCGCCTGTGGGCTGGTGCTCCCAACGGACCCGCGGGCGCCGCCACGCCGCTGGACGCCGTGGTGCGCGAAGTGGCGGCCAGTGCTGACCCGATCACACGCACCTACCAGGTGAAGCTGGCTTTGCCCGAAGGCGCGGCCGCGCCGCTGGGCGCCACGGCCTATGTGACCATGGTTCCGCCCCCCGGTGGGCCCACCGCTGTGATCAAGCTGCCGACCTCGGCGCTGATGCGCTCGGACGCCGGAGACCGCAGTGGCAGCGCCGTCTGGGTGTTTGACGCGGCCAGCAACACGGTGCAGCCGCGCCCAGTGGTGGTGGCCGGCGCCGACGGCAACGAGATGGTGATTGCCTCGGGCCTCAAGCCGGGCGACGAGGTGGTGGCCGCTGGCGTGCATGTGTTGTCGCCGGGGCAGACGGTCACGCGCTTTGTTGGCGCGGCCACGAAGTGAGGCCGGCATGAGCTCGTCCGACTACTCATCCGCCGACCAGGCGGCCACCTGGGTCTCCCGCTTCAACCTCTCGCAGTGGGCGCTGGACCACCAGGCCTTCACCCGCTACCTGATGATCGTGCTCATGCTGCTGGGCGTGGCGGCGTACTTCCAGCTCGGCCAGGACGAAGACCCGCCGTTCACCTTTCGCGCCATGGTGGTGCGGGCCTACTGGCCCGGCGCCACCGCAGAGCAGGTGGCCGAGCAGGTGTCCGACCGCATCGAGAAGACGCTGCAGGAGGTGCCCTACGCGGACAAGATCCGCAGCTATTCCAAACCCGGCGAAACGCTGGTGATCTTCCAGTTGAAAGACTCGTCACCGCCCAAGGAGGTGCCGCAGATCTGGTACACGGCGCGCAAGAAGATCGGCGACATGCAGGCCACCCTGCCGCAAGGCGTGGTGGGGCCGTTTTTCAACGACGAGTTCGGCGACGTGTTCGGCGTGATCTACGCGCTGCAGGGCGACGGCTTCTCGTATGCCGACAAGAAGCAGGTGGCCGACAACGTGCGCCAGCAACTGCTGCGTGTGCCCGACGTGAGCAAGGTTGAACTCTTCGGCGCGCAGGACGAGAAGTTGTTCATCGAGATTTCGCAGAAACGGCTGGCGGTGCTGGGGCTGAATCTGCAGCAGGTGTTCGACGCCCTGGGGCAGCAGAACGCGGTGGCCTCGGCCGGCGCGGTGCAGTCGCCGCAGGACGTGGTTCAGGTGCGCGTGGCCGGCGCTTTCAATTCGGTGGAGCAGCTCGGCGCCATGCCGATCCGCGCGGCCAATGGCACGCAGATCCGCCTGGGCGACATCGCCGACATCCGCCTGGACTATGTGGATCCGCCGCAGGTGCTGGTGCGCCACAACGGCAAGGACAGCATCGGCCTGGGCATTTCCATGGCCAAGGGCGGCGACATCATTGCGCTGGGCAAGGCACTCAAGACCACGGTGGCCGGCATCGAGGCCACGCTGCCCGCGGGCATGGTGCTGGCGCAAGTGCAGGACCAGCCCAGCGCGGTGACCCGGAGCGTGAACGAGTTCGTGACGGTGCTGATCGAGGCGGTGGTGATCGTGCTGGTGGTGAGTTTTCTGGCGCTCGGACTGCACAGGCGCGCGGGCAGCAAGGGCCTGCGCGGCTACACGCTGGACATGCGCCCCGGACTGGTGGTCTTCATCACGATTCCGCTGGTGCTGGCCATGACGTTCCTGGCCATGAACTACTTCAAGATCGGTCTGCACAAGATCTCGCTGGGCTCGCTGATCATTGCCCTGGGCCTGCTGGTGGACGACGCGATCATTGCGGTGGAGATGATGGTGCGCAAGCTCGAAGAGGGCTACAGCATGGTGCGCGCGGCTACCTTCACCTGGGAGGCCACGGCCATGCCCATGCTCACCGGCACGCTGATCACGGCCGCCGGTTTCCTGCCGATCGGCCTGGCCAACTCCACCACCGGTGAATACACCTTCGCGATCTTCGCGGTGACCGTCATCGCGCTGTTGCTGTCGTGGATCGTGGCGGTGTTCTTTGTGCCCTACCTGGGCGTGCGCCTGCTCAAGGTCAAGCCCCATGTGGGTGAGGTGCATGAGGTGTTCGACGGTCCGTTCTATGTGCGTTTCCGCGCGCTGGTGGACTGGTGCGTGCAACACCGCTGGCTCACCATCGGTGCCACCGTGCTCACTTTCGTGCTGGGCATCGTCGGCATGGGCCAGGTGCAGCAGCAGTTCTTCCCGGATTCGAGCCGGCCCGAAATTCTGGTGGACGTGTGGCTGCCCGAGGGTAGCAGCATCAAGGCCATGGACGAGGTGACGAAGCGGCTGGAAGCGCGCATGACGGCAGAAGAGGGCGTGACCAGCGTGAGCACCTGGATCGGCTCGGGCGTGCCGCGCTTCTATCTGCCGCTGGACCAGATCTTTCCGCAGACCAACGTGTCGCAGATGATCGTGTTGCCTAAAGACCTGAAGACCCGCGAGCGCCTGCGCAAGGCGCTGCCGGCCTTGCTGGCAACCGAGTTCCCCGAGCTGCGTGGCCGCGTGAAGCTGCTGCCCAACGGCCCACCCGTGCCGTATCCGGTGCAGTTCCGCGTGGTCGGCACCGACCCGACGCAACTGCGCACGCTGGCCGACGAGGTGAAGGTGGCGATGCGCGCCAACAGCAACATGCGCGGCGTGAACGACAACTGGAACGAGTCGGTCAAGCGCTTGCGGTTGGAGGTGGACCAGGCCAAGGCGCGTGCGCTGGGTGTGTCCAGCCAGTCGATCGCCCAGGCCGCGCGCACCCTGCTCACCGGCAGCACCGTGGGCCAGTACCGCGACGGTGACAAGCTGATCGACATCGTGCTGCGCCAGCCATTGAGCGAGCGCGATGCGATCAGCGATCTGGCCAACACCTACCTGCCCACGAGCAGCGGGCAAAGTATTCCCTTGCTGCAGATTGCCAAGCCGGTGTTCGACTGGGAGGCCGGTGTGCTCTGGCGGGAGAACCGCGACTACGCGATCACGGTGCAGGGTGATGTGGTGGAAGGTCTGCAGGGTGCCACCGTCACGGCCGAGCTGCAACCGGTGCTCAAGCAGATCAGCGACGGCTGGGCGGCGCGCGGGCTCTCCGACTACCGCATCGAGGTGGCGGGCGCCGTGGCCGAGAGCAGCAAGGGTTCGTCGTCGATCGTGGTGGGCATTCCGCTCATGCTGTTCATCGTCTTCACCTTGCTCATGCTGCAGCTGCAGAGTTTCAGCCGCTCGGTGCTGGTGTTCCTCACCGGTCCGATGGGCCTGGCGGGTGTGGCGGGCGCGTTGCTTTTGCTCAACCGGCCGTTCGGCTTCGTGGCCTTGCTGGGCGTGATTGCGCTCATGGGCATGATCCAGCGCAACTCGGTGATCCTGATCGATCAGATCGAGCAGGACCGCGCGCGTGGCGTGCCGGCCTGGGACGCGGTGGTCGAATCCGCTGTGCGGCGCATGCGGCCGATCGTGCTGACCGCCGCTGCGGCGGTGCTGGCGATGATTCCGTTGTCGCGCAGCGTGTTCTGGGGCCCGATGGCGGTGGCGATCATGGGGGGTCTTGTCGTTGCAACGGTGTTGACCCTGCTGGCTTTGCCTGCGATGTATGCGGCCTGGTTCCGGGTGGAGAGGGAGCCTGATGCCTTGTAAGCGATGAACCTCGCGGGCTCGCGGACGCGGTGTGCTCTGCTCCGCGGCTGTCCCCCGGCGGCTGGAGCCGCCTCCTCCTTGATGCCGCTGCGCAGAACACACCGCGCCCGCGAGCAGAGGTGATGCTTGCACGTCAACAGACCGAGCGCCAACGAGGTCAGGTCATCGGCGGCCATGGGGCACGGCGCAGCGAAATCAAGGAGGAGGGGCCGAAGGCCCCGGGGGACATTCGTGGAGCCGTGACCCGTGGTCGCCGATGACCGGATCAGCCGGAGCCAGAGCCACCGGACAAGAGCATCCACCTTGGTCAACAATGGCTCCATGCGACTAAGACACATCGAAGTTTTCAACGCGGTCATGCAAACCGGCAGCGTGAGCGCCGCCGCCCGCATGATCAACGTGACGCAGCCTGCGGTGAGCCGCACCTTGCAGCATGCCGAGCTGCAACTCGGCTTCCAGCTCTTCCAGCGGGTCGGTGGACGACTCAAACCCACGGTGGAGGCGCAGACCCTCTACCCGCACATTGAACGCCTGTTTGCGCAGCTCGACGAGGTGCAGCGCCTCTCGGCCAGCCTCAAGGCCGGGCGCGGCAAAGGAGAGTTGCGGGTGCTTACCGTGCTCGCATTGAGCTATGAAGTGTTCCCGCGCGCGATGCGCCTGTTTCGCGAAAAGCACCCTTCGATTGTGGTCCACCACGAGGCCCTGCATTCACCCGAGATCGTGTCGTCGCTGGTGCTGCAGGAAGCCGATGTGGGCTATGTTTTCAGTGCGGTCACGCATCCGGCGCTGGCGCAGGAGCGGCTGGCCGAGCGGCGCGTGGAATGCGTGGTGCCCAAAGGCTTGCTGAGCGCCAGACAGGTCAAGGCCGGCACGATCACGCTGGCCCAGCTCGCCAAGCTGCCGGTGATCGCGCTCGATGGGCAGGATCCCCTGGGCATGTTGCTGGCCCACACCGTGCGCGAGGCGGGCACCGGACTCAACGAAGTGATCACCGTGCAGACCTACCACGTGGCCCTGGCGCTGGCCCACCACGGGGTGGGCGTGGCCATGGTGGAGGGGTGCACGGCCGCGTCGGCCGATCTGCAGCGGGTCGACGTGCTCACGCTGGAGCCCGCCATCGCCACCTCGGTGCACATGCTGCGGCCCACGGCCAGGCCCAATTCGCTCACCACGCGCGCGTTCACGCGCTGCATGCAACAGGCCCTGCAGCAACTGGCCTGAGCGAGGCTGCCAGCTCGCGCGCCACCCGTTCGGCGCTGCCGAAGGCCAGCGTGAAGCCCAACGCGCCGTGGCCGGTGTTGAAGAACAGGTTGGATGGCGATCCGCGCAGCCGACCGAGTACTGGCAGGCCGGTGGGTGTGGCAGGGCGCAGGCCGGCCCAGGGGTTCAGCTCGCCGTGTGCTTCCAACTGCGGAAAGACATCGCGCACGCTGGCCAGCAGCGACTGGATGCGTGCGGGGTCGATGCTCCTGTCGTGGCCGACCAGTTCGGCCATGCCGGCCACGCGCAGGCGCTCGCCGAGGCGGGCAAACACCACCTTGCGCGACACATCGGTCACGTTCACCCGAGGCGCCGCGGCGCAGGCTGGCAAGGTGATGCTGTAGCCCTTGAGCGGGTACACGGGCACGTCCAGTCCCAGGGGGCGGGCGAGCCGGGGTGAGGCAGAACCCAGCGCCACGACGAAGGCGTCGGCCTCCAGGGGGCCGTGGGGTGTTTCGGCCGAGCAGACGTGATCGCCCTTGCGCACCAGCCGCGTGACCGGGGTGTCGAACACAAACCGCACGCCACGCGCCTGCAACAGTCGCTGCAGTTCCTGGCACACCTTGAAGCAGTCGGCCGCGCATTCGCCGGGTGTGTGGATGGCGCCCGAAAAGCGGGACGCATAGCCGGCCAGGGCGGGTTCGACGGCGACCGCGTCGGCTGGCGAGAGCGCGTGTTGAATGCTGCCCAGGGATCGCTGCAGGACCATCTGGCGCCGCGCGGCGGCAAATGCGGCTTCATCGGGATAGAGCACGAGTTTGCCGGTGGTTGAAAAATCGCAATCGATGTTTTCCTGGGCAACCAGGCGCTCGAAGCCGGCGCGGCTCTCGGCCGCCAGCGTGAGCAGCGCGGCCGTGGTGTCGTGCGACACGCTGGCGCGGCAGGCGGCCAGAAAGCGCAGACCCCAGGCCCATTGCTGCGGGTCCATCTGTGGGCGGAGTTTCAACGGGGAATCGCTGGCCAGCAGCAGTTTGGGCAGCTGACGCCAGATGCTCGGGTCGGCCAGTGGCTGCACGTAGGCGTAGCTCAGTTGCGCGCCGTTGGCCTCGCTCGCGCCGGTGCCGGCCCGCGCACTGTCGACCACGGTCACCGTGTGTCCGTCGCGGTGCAGTTGCCAGGCCGTGGCCAGGCCGACGATGCCCGCGCCCAGGACGCAGACATGCAGGGAATGTGTGGGGCGGTTGTCCATGGCGCATGACTGTAGGCAGGTGAAGCGCTTCTGAAAAATGCCAACAACGACACCGCCCATGCCACAAAGTCATGGGCCGGCGGTGGGTGGCGAGGCCATAAACGCGCGGCATGGATCGGCACCAAAAAGGCATTTTCCTAAGGGAGCGGGGCTGCCTACACTGACCCACCGTTCAACACCGCCCACCTCATCCATGCTCACTGCCAGCTCGCCCGGGACCCGCGTCTTCCATCGCCAGCTCAGCCACTCGTTGCCCACTGCGGTCAGTGGCCAGGGCATCACGCTCACCGACGCGGGTGGCAGGACTTATCTGGACGCCTCGGGTGGCGCGGCGGTGTCCTGTCTGGGCCACGGCCACCCGGACGTGATCGCGGCCATGCACGCGCAGATCGACCAGCTCGCGTATGCGCACACCAGCTTCTTCACCACCGAGGTGGCCGAGAAACTGGCCGACCTCTTGATAGAGACAGCGCCGCCCGGCATGAGCCATGTGTATTTCGTGAGCGGTGGCTCGGAGGCGATGGAGGCTGCGCTGAAGATGGCGCGCCAGTACTTCGTGGAGATCGGTCAGCCACAGCGCCGGCACTTCATCGCCCGACATCAGAGTTACCACGGCAACACCCTGGGCGCGCTCGCCGTCGGCGGCAACGCCTGGCGGCGCGAGCAGTTCAAGCCGCTGTTGATCGACGTGACCCATGTGGCGCCGTGTTACGAATACCGCCACCGGCGCGACGACGAGACCGCCGAGCAGTATGGCCAGCGCCTGGTGACCGAGCTGTCCGAGGCCATCGACCGCCTCGGCGGCGAGAACGTCATGGCCTTCGTGGCCGAGACCGTGGGCGGCGCCACGGCGGGCGTGCTCACGCCGGTGCCGGGTTACTTCAAGGGCGTGCGTGAACTGTGCGACCGCCACGGCATCCTGCTGATCCTGGACGAGGTGATGTGCGGCATGGGTCGCACCGGCAGCTTGCACGCCTGCGAACAGGAGGGCGTGGTGCCCGATCTGATGGCCATCGCCAAGGGCTTGGGCGGTGGTTATCAGCCCATCGGTGCCGTGCTGGCGCAGGGCAGGGTGGTGGACGCGTTTCGCCAGGGCAGTGGTTTGTTTCAGCACGGCCACACCTACCTGGGTCATGCCATCGCCTGTGCTGCCGCGCTCGCCGTGCAACGCGTGATTCAGCGCGATGGTTTGCTGGCGCAGGTGCGCGAGCGCGGGCAACAACTAGAGGCTCTGCTGCACCAGACATTTGACGACCATCCTCACGTGGGCGACATCCGCGGACGTGGCCTGTTCTGGGGCGTTGAACTCGTGGCCAACCGCGACAACAAGCAATGGTTCGACCCCGCGCGCAAGCTGCACGCCCGCATCAAGAGCGAAGCCATGGCCGCTGGCTTGATGGTCTATCCCATGGGTGGCACGGTGGACGGGCGCTGTGGCGATCACGTGTTGCTCGCGCCGCCCTTCATCAGCACGCCGCAAGAGCTGGAGCAGATCGTGGGCCGGCTTGCCGGTGCGATCGACAGGGCGGTGGCCGCCTGATGCCGGCCTTGATTCATGACGCATTTGCATGTCCATCTGGGGTAAACCCCGTCGCCGCGAGGGCGGGTCTGCACGAAGCTTGCTTGCTCGACAAACACCTTCGTGTCCGCACCAAGTTTGTTCAACCACGTAGAAACCTCCAGGAGCCATCCGCATGAAAAACATCTCCCTCAGTCTGAGCACCCTGGCCGCTGCGACGGCCCTCATGGTTCCCATGGCACCGGCCCAGGCGCAACAGAAATTCATGACCATCGGCACCGGCGGTGTCACCGGCGTGTACTACGCAGCGGGCGGCGCCATCTGCCGTCTGGTGAACAAGGACCGCGCCAAGCACGGCATCCGCTGCTCGGTGGAGTCCACGGGCGGCTCGGTGTTCAACGTCAACACCATCAAGGCCGGTGAACTCGATCTGGGCTTCACCCAGTCGGACGTGCAGTTCAACTCCCTCAAAGGCGTGGGCCAGTTCAAGGACGCCGGAGCCTACGGCGACCTGCGAGCCGTTTTCGCCGTGCACCCCGAGCCCTTCACGGTGGTGGCACGCAAGGAAGCCAACATCACCAAGTTCGAGGACTTCAAGGGCAAGCGCTTCAACGTGGGCAATCCGGGTTCGGGCACACGCTCTTCGATGGAAGAGCTGCTGAGCGCGATGGGCTGGAAGATGGGCGACTTCTCGCTGGCCTCCGAACTCAAGGCCGACGAACACGGCCCGGCGCTGTGTGACGGCAAGATCGACGGCTTCTATTACGCCGTGGGCCACCCCAGTGCCAACATCCAGGACCCCACCACCTCCTGCGGCGCCAAGCTGGTGTCCATCACCGGTCCTGCGATCGACAAGCTCGTGGCTGACAAGCCCTACTACGCCAAGGTCACGCTGCCCGGAGGCCTCTACCCGAACAATCCGCAGCCGACCAACACCTACGGCGTGATCGCCACCGTGGTGGCGTCCAGCAAGACGCCGACCGACACCGTGTATGCGGTGGTCAAGTCCGTGTTTGACAACTTCGACGAATTCAAGAAGCTGCACCCTGCGCTGGCCAACCTCAACCCCGAGAACATGATCAAGGACGGCTTGAGTGCGCCGCTGCACGAAGGTGCGGTGAAGTACTACAAGGAAAAAGGCTGGATGAAGTGATCTGCGCGGGCCTGCAGGCGGGCCTGACGTGATCTCCATGGCGAAGTGATCTTCGCCATTTTTTTAGCCTTCCCCAGCGGACCTGATGCCATGACAACAGACCTCGAAAAAGCGCCGGAAGCCTTGCAGCAACTCGTGGCCGACAGTGACACGGGTGGTCGAAAACCAACGGGTGTCACAGCTGGCGTGGTGTTCGCCGTGGCCATGCTCTGGGCCCTGTTCCAGTACTGGTACGCATCGCCCCTGCCGTTCGCGCTGGGCTTCGGCATCCTCAACGACACCGAGGCCCGCGCGATCCACCTGGGCTTTGCCCTGTTCCTCGCCTTCCTGGCCTGGCCTGCGTTCAAGGGTTCTCCGCGCAACCGGGTGCCGGTGTTGGACTGGCTGCTGGCGCTGGTGGCCGCCTTCTGCGGTGCCTACATCATGCTGTTCTACGCAGAGCTGGCCACCCGGCCCGGCCAGCCCAACACCATGGACATCGTGGTCGGGTCTGCCGGTGTTCTGCTGCTGCTGGAGGCCACGCGCCGCGCGGTGGGCTGGCCCATGGCGGCGCTGGCGGTTGTCTTCCTGGCCTACTGCCTGCTCGGACCGTACCTGCCCGAGGTGCTGTCGCACAAGGGCGCGTCGGTCAACCGCCTCATCTCCCACATGTGGCTCACCACCGAGGGTGTCTATGGCATTGCGCTGGGCGTCTCGGCCGGCACCATCTTCGTCTACGTGCTGTTCGGTGCGCTGCTGGACCGCGCGGGCGGTGGCAACTACATGATGCAGGTCAGCTTCGCGGCACTGGGCCACCTGCGCGGCGGCCCGGCCAAGGTGGCGGTGGTGTCTTCGGCGCTCAACGGCATGATTTCCGGCTCGTCGGTGTCCAACGTGGTCTCAGGCGGCATCTTCACCATCCCGCTCATGAAGAAGGCCGGCTACGGCGGCGTGAAGGCCGGCGCGATCGAGACCATGAGCTCGGTCAACGGCCAGATCATGCCGCCGGTGATGGGCGCGGCCGCCTTCCTGATGGTCGAGTACGTGGGCATCCCGTATGCCGACGTCGTCAAGCACGCCTTCCTGCCGGCCACGTTGTCTTATATCGGCCTGCTCTACATCGTGCATCTGGAGGCACTCAAGATGGGCATGCAGCCCATCGTGCAGGCCGTGGCCCGCCCGTGGCGGGTGCGCGTTCTGCGCAATGCCCTCGGCATTGCCGGCAGCATCGCCGTGGTTGGCGCGGTGTACTACCTGCTCCAGGGCATCAAGGCTGTCATGGGCCCCGTGGCGCCTTACGCCGTGTCCGCGGTGGTGCTCGCGCTCTACCTGTTCTCGGTGTACCAGGCCGCGGGCTGCCCGGACCTGCCCGACGACATCGACGTCGACGATCCCAAACCGTTGCAGACCTGGCCCACGGTACGTGCCGGCTTGCACTACCTGATGCCGATCGCCATGCTGATCTGGTGCCTGATGGTGGAGGAAATGTCGCCGGCGCTGTCGGCCTTTTGGGCGGTCACGACCTTGATCGTGCTCATGCTCACCCAGCGTCCGCTGATCGCGCTGTTTCGGCGCACCAGTGGTGCCGGCACCTGGCTGCAGGGCTGGCAGTCGGTGGTGGGTGGCTTCAACGACGGCTCGCGCAACATGATCGGTATTGGCGTGGCCACCGCCACGGCGGGCGTGATCGTGGGGGCCATCACGCTCACCGGCCTGGGTCTGCGCATGACCGAGTTCGTCGAATTCGTGGCGCAGGGCAACGTGATGGTGATGCTGTTGTTCATCGCCTTCGTCTGCCTGGTGCTGGGGCTGGGTGTGCCGACCACGGCCAACTACGTGCTTGTGGCCACGCTGATGGCGCCGGTGGTGGTTGAGCTGGGCGCGCAATCGGGGCTGATCATTCCGCTGATCGCGGTCCACCTGTTCGTCTTCTATTACGGGATCATGGGCGACATCACGCCACCCGTGGGCCTGGCCACGTTCGCGGCGGCAGCCATCTCGGGCGAGGACGCCATCAAGACTGGCGTCCAGGGCTCTGTGTACGCCTTGCGCACTGTGATCCTGCCCTTCATCTGGATCTTCAACCCGCAGCTTCTGCTGATCAACGTGCACGGCTGGGGCGAGCTCATCCGCCTGGTGCTGGCCTGCACGCTGGCCACGCTGATCTTCGCGGCCGTGACCATGAACTGGTTCCGCGTGAAGAGCCGCTGGTGGGAAACCGCGCTGCTGGCCTTCGCGGTGGTGCTGCTGTTCCGCCCTGACTTCTTCATGGACCGCCTCACACCCGAGTACCGCCAGGTGCCAGCCGCACAGGTTTACGACGTGGCGCGTGACACCGCCACCGACGACCGTGTCGTGATGATCATTCAGGGCTTGACCATCGAGGGCGACGATGTGGTGAAGACCGTGGCCGTGCAGTTGGGCGAGAAGGGCGAGGACGGACGCAAGCGGTTGACCGAAGCCGGCCTGCAACTCGTGCCCCTGGGTGATGCGGTGCAGATCGGGCAGGTCAAATTCGGCACGCGCGCGGCCAAGTCCGGCTTCGAGCAGGGTTGGGATGTCACAGCTGTTCAGGTGACAACCGATCGTCCCACGCCGCACTGGTTTTACCTGCCGGCCCTGCTGTTGATCCTGCTGGTGTGGTGGAACCAGGGCCGGCGTCTGCCTGCGGCCCGCGTTCGGAATGCGATCTGACATGCGTATTGCCCTGATCCATGCCCTGGCGCACTCGGTGGCGCCCATCAACGAAGAACTGGAACGCCGTTGGCCCGAAGCGATCCGCATGAACCTGCTCGACGACAGTCTGTCGGCCGATCTGGCGCGCAACGGTGCGGGGCTGGACGCCGCCATGCACCAGCGGTTCGAGGACTTGTCCGCCTATGCCGAGCGCGCGGGGGCACACGGCATCCTGTTCACCTGCTCTGCCTTTGGGCCCTGCATCGAGGCAGCAGCGGCGCGTCGGCGTCACATGCCGGTGCTCAAGCCCAATGAAGCCATGGTGGTCGACGCAGCCGCACACGGCGGGCGTGTGGGCCTGATTGCATCGTTCGGTCCCACGCTTGAGTCGATGCCGCCCGAGTTCCCGGCGGGAACCGCCTTGGTTACCCGCCTGGCAGCCGGTGCGCTGGAGGCTCTCAACCGCGGTGACACCGCCGAGCACGACGCGCTGGTCGTCGAGGCCGCGCGCTGGCTCGCCGACCAGGGCTGCGACGTCATTGCATTGGCGCAGTTCAGCATGGCACGCGCGCAAATGGCGGTGCACAGGGCCGTGGACCTGCCGGTGCTCACCACACCGGGCAGCGCCGTGCGCATGCTGCGCCACCGCCTGGGGGCCTGAGCGGCGTCCGGACCGCCTGCTGGCAAGGGCTACAATCGAGGGTTGCCGTGAGGAGGACAAGGCGTGGAGCAGACCCATCTGCGCCAGGCCCGAAACCCCAACCAGGCGCGCGGGTGGCGAAATTGGTAGACGCACCAGGTTTAGGTCCTGACGCCAGCAATGGTGTGGGGGTTCGAGTCCCCCCCCGCGCACCACCACAGACACATGCATCCCCGGTTCGTCCAGGCAGGCTGGCCGAACCGCAATTTTTGGGCATCACCCTTTTGGAGAGAACCATGACCGTGACCGTTGAAACCCTGGAAAAGCTCGAGCGCAAGATCACGCTCTCGCTGCCGGCCAATGTGATCCAGAACGAGGTGGCGAACCGCCTCAAGCGCCTGGCTCGTGATGTGAAGATGGACGGTTTCCGTCCGGGCAAGGTGCCCATGAACGTGGTCGCCCAGCGCTACGGTTATTCGGTCCACTACGAAGTGATGAACGACAAGGTCGGTGAGGCTTTCGCCACCGCCGCCAACGAAGCGCAGCTGCGCGTCGCCGGCCAACCCAAGATCACCGAAAAGGAAGGCGCACCTGAGGGTGAACTGACTTTTGACGCGGTGTTCGAGGTGTATCCCGAAGTCAAGATCGGTGATCTGGCCACCGCCACGGTGGACAAGGTCTCGGCTGAAGTCGATGCCGCCGCCATCGACCGCACCCTGGACATCCTGCGCAAGCAGCGCCGCACCTTCGCGCAACGCGCGCAAGACCAGGCCGCTCAGGACGGTGACCGTGCCACCATCGATTTCGCCGGCAAGATCGACGGCGAGCCGTTCGAAGGCGGCAAGGCCGAAGCCTTCCAGTTCATCGTGGGCGATGGCCAGATGCTCAAGGAGTTCGAAGACGCCGTGCGAGGCATGAAGCAAGGCGAAAGCAAGACCTTCCCGCTGGCCTTCCCTGAGGACTACCACGGCAAGGATGTGGCCGGCAAGACCGCTGACTTCCTGGTCACTGTCAACAAGCTTGAGGCCGCCCACCTGCCCGAGGTGGACGAGGCCCTGGCCAAGTCGCTCGGCATTGCCGACGGCACGGTCGACGGCCTGCGTGCCGACATCAAGAAGAACCTGGAGCGCGAAGTCAAGTTCCGCCTGCAAGCCCGCAACAAGCAGTCCGTGATGGACGCGCTGATCGCCACGTCTGAACTCGACCTGCCCAAGTCGGTCGTGCAGTCCGAACTCGACCGCCTGGTCGAAGGTGCGCGCGCCGACCTCAAGCAGCGCGGTGTGAAGGATGCCGAGAAGGCCCCGATCCCCGAGGAGCTGTTCCGCCCACAGGCCGAGCGACGCGTGCGCCTGGGTCTGGTGGTGGCCGAACTGGTGCGTGCCAACGAGTTGCACGCCAAGCCCGAGCAGATCAAGGCCCACATCGACGAGCTGTCCGCCTCCTACGAGAAGCCGGCCGACGTCGTGCGCTGGTACCAGGGCGACAACCGCCGCATGGCCGAAGTTGAAGCCATCGTGATCGAGAACAACGTGACCGAGTTCGTGTTGTCCAAGGCCCAGATCACCGAAAAGGCGGTCAGCTTCGACGAACTGATGGCTCAAAACTGATCGGCTTGCCGGGCCTGATCGCACAGGGCGGAGCGATCCGCCCTTTTTTTTGCCGATTTGAGCCCCACGTGCGACCCACTGTCCTTTTGGCGCCTCAAAGGCGATCGCCCTTGTGTGCATACGGCCACAGTGGGTTGGTTACAGTAGTGACACGGCAATGCAACAACACATGGAGAAACGCATGAGCGCAATGGACATTCAAGGCTTGGGCATGGTGCCCATGGTGATCGAAACCTCGGGTCGCGGCGAGCGTGCCTACGACATCTATTCGCGCCTGCTCAAAGAGCGCGTGATCTTCCTGGTGGGCGAGGTCAACGACCATTCGGCCAACCTCGTGGTGGCACAGTTGTTGTTTCTCGAAAGCGAAAACCCCGACAAGGACATTTCGTTCTACATCAACTCTCCTGGTGGATCGGTGAGCGCCGGTATGGCGATCTTCGACACCATGAACTTCATCAAGCCCGATGTGTCCACGCTGTGTTGCGGTTTCGCGGCCAGCATGGGTGCCTTCCTTCTGGCGGCGGGCGCCAAGGGCAAGCGGTTCTCGCTGCCCAACTCCAAGATCATGATCCACCAGCCGTCAGGTGGCAGCCGTGGTCAGGCGACCGAGATCGAGATCCAGGCCCGCGAGATCCTGAAGACCCGCGAGCAACTCAACAAGATCCTGGCCGAACGCACCGGCCAGCCTCTGGAGCGCATTGCACGCGATACCGAGCGCGACTACTACATGTCCGCCGCTGAATCGGCCGAGTACGGCTTGATCGACAAAGTGATCGACAAACGCCCGAGCGCGAACTGATTCCGACCGCGCGGCGAAAAGCGGGAGACAGTGCCAATAAAGGCGCTTTTCCCGGGTTTGGCGCCCGGAAGGCTTGATCTATCATTGTTCTTACTGTTCCACCTGACCTTCCCCTATGGCCGACAAAAAAGCCGCCTCCAGCGAAAAAGCGCTCTACTGCTCCTTCTGCGGTAAGAGCCAGCACGAGGTCAAGAAGCTCATCGCCGGCCCCTCGGTGTTCATCTGCGACGAATGCATCGACCTGTGCAACGACATCATCCGTGACGAGTTGCCCGGCCTTGAGTCGGTGAAGGCGTCGGGCGAAGAGGTGCCCACGCCCTCGGACCTGAAATCCAACCTCGACAACTACGTGATTGGCCAGCAGGGTGCCAAGCGCGCTCTGGCCGTGGCGGTCTACAACCACTACAAGCGTTTGCGCCACAAACAGACGGCCCGCAAGGACGATGTGGAACTGGCCAAGAGCAACATCCTGCTGATCGGGCCCACGGGTTCGGGCAAGACGCTGCTGGCCCAGACCATGGCGCGCATGCTCAATGTGCCGTTCGTCATGGCTGACGCCACCACGCTGACCGAAGCCGGCTACGTGGGTGAAGACGTGGAAAACATCGTGGCCAAGCTGCTCCAGAGCTGCAACTACGACGTCGAGCGCGCGCAGCAGGGCATCGTCTACATCGACGAGATCGACAAGATCACCCGCAAGTCCGACAACCCGTCCATCACCCGCGACGTCTCCGGCGAGGGCGTGCAGCAGGCCTTGCTCAAGCTCATTGAGGGCACCATGGCCTCGGTGCCGCCCCAAGGCGGGCGCAAGCACCCCAACCAGGATTTCCTGCAGGTCGACACGACCAACATCCTGTTCATCTGCGGCGGCGCGTTTGCCGGCCTGGAGAAAATCATCGAGAACCGCACCGAGGCCTCGGGCATCGGCTTCGGCGCCACGGTGAAAAGCAAGAAGCAACGCAGCCTGACCGAAGCTTTCAAGGAAATTGAACCCGAAGACCTGATCAAGTTCGGCCTGATTCCCGAGCTGGTGGGCCGTGTGCCCGTGATCGCCGCCTTGTCGGAACTCAGCGAGGACGCGCTGGTCGAAATCCTCACCGAGCCCAAGAACGCGGTGGTGAAACAGTTCTCGCGCTTGCTGGCCATGGAAGGCGCCGAACTGGAAGTGCGTCCCGCGGCGCTCAAGGCGATCGCCCGCAAAGCGTTGGCCCGCAAGACGGGCGCTCGCGGCCTGCGATCGATCCTCGAGAACGCGTTGATCGACACGATGTTCGAACTGCCGAGCATGAACAATGTCGAGAAGGTGGTGGTGGACGAGTCCACCATCGACGAAAACAAGCCGCCTTTGCTGGTGTACCGCGAGGCGGCCAAGCAGGCCTGAATGGGCCTGCGATGTCGGGCGTTTCAGGAAGCGCCCCTTAGCGATGCGTCCGGTTGATATCGCCCGCACCAACCCCAGTTACCTGTTTTAGTCGAGGTTGAAATGTCCGGACAAACCCCTCTCCCCAGTTCCCCGGTTGACCTGCCGTTGCTGCCGCTGCGCGACGTGGTGGTGTTCCCGCACATGGTGATCCCTCTGTTCGTGGGTCGTCCCAAGAGCATCAAGGCGCTCGAATCGGCCATGGAGTCCGAGCGCCGCATCATGCTGGTGGCGCAAAAAGCGGCGGCCAAAGATGAGCCGTCGACCGACGACATGTTCGAAATGGGCTGTGTGGCCACCATCCTGCAGATGCTCAAGTTGCCCGACGGCACCGTGAAGGTGCTGGTTGAAGGTGTGCAGCGTGCCAAGGTGTTGGCCATTCGCGATGGCGAGAGCCATTTCATTGCCAGCGTGAGCCCGGTCGATCCGGTGGTCGAGCGTGCCGACACGCAGTCCAACGAACTGGAAGCCCTGCGCCGCGCGGTGATGCAGCAGTTTGACCAGTACGTCAAACTCAACAAGAAGATTCCGTCGGAAATCCTGACCTCGATTTCCAGCATCGATGATCCAGGTCGTCTGGCCGACACCATCGCCGCGCACCTGCCGCTCAAGCTCGAATCCAAGCAGGTCGTGCTCGACCTCGATCCGGTCAACAAGCGACTGGAAAACCTGTTCGAGCAGCTCGAACGCGAGGTCGACATCCTCAACGTCGACAAGAAGATCCGTGGCCGCGTGAAGCGCCAGATGGAGAAGAACCAGCGCGACTTCTATCTCAACGAACAGGTCAAGGCTATCCAGAAGGAACTCGGCGAAGGCGAAGAGGGCGCCGACATCGAGGAGATCGAGAAGAAGATCAAGGCCGCCAAGATGCCCGCCGAGGCACGCAAGAAGGCCGATGCCGAGTTCAAGAAGCTCAAGCTGATGTCGCCCATGTCGGCTGAGGCCACGGTGGTGCGCAATTACATCGACGCTCTGGTGGCGCTTCCCTGGAGCAAGAAGACCAAGATCAAGCACGACCTGGCGCACGCCGAGGCGGTGCTCAACGAAGATCACTACGGGCTGGAGAAGGTCAAGGACCGCATCCTTGAGTATCTTGCTGTGCAACAGCGCGTGGAAAAGGTCAAGGCGCCCATTCTGTGCCTGGTGGGCCCGCCCGGCGTGGGCAAGACCTCGCTGGGGCAGTCGGTGGCCAAGGCCACCGGGCGCAAGTACGTTCGCATGGCGCTGGGCGGCATGCGTGACGAGGCCGAGATCCGAGGACACCGCCGCACCTACATCGGCGCCATGCCGGGCAAGGTATTGCAGAGCCTGACCAAGGTCGGCACGCGCAACCCGCTGTTCCTGCTCGACGAGATCGACAAGCTGGGCACCGACTTCCGCGGTGACCCGTCGAGCGCGCTGCTCGAGGTGCTGGATCCTGAGCAGAACCACACCTTCGGCGACCACTACGTCGAGGTCGATTTTGATCTGTCCGACGTGATGTTCGTGGCAACCTCGAACTCGATGAACATTCCGCCGGCCCTGCTGGACCGCATGGAAGTGATCCGCCTCTCGGGCTACACCGAAGAGGAAAAGACCAACATCGCGATGCGCTACCTGCTGCCCAAGCAGCTCAAGAACAACGGCCTGAAAGAGGGCGAACTTGAGGTGAAGGAAGAGGCGGTGCGCGACATCGTTCGTTACTACACCCGCGAGGCAGGTGTTCGTTCGCTGGAACGCGAGCTCTCCAAGATCTGCCGCAAGGTGGTCAAGGGGCTGCTGCTCAAGAAGTACACGCCCACCGTGGTGGTGGATGCGGAGAACCTCAACGACTTCCTGGGTGTGCGCAAGTACAGCTATGGCCGCGCCGAGGCACAGAACCAGGTGGGCCAGGTGGTCGGTCTGGCGTGGACTGAAGTGGGCGGCGATCTGCTCACCATCGAGGTCGCGATCATGCCGGGCAAGGGCATCATCACCCGCACCGGTTCACTGGGCGACGTGATGAAGGAGTCCGTGGAAGCGGCCCGGACCGTGGTGCGCAGCCGTGCCCGCATGCTGGGCATCAAGGATGAGCAATTCGACAAGCGCGATATTCACATTCACGTGCCCGATGGCGCGACGCCCAAAGACGGACCGAGCGCAGGTGCTGCCATGACCACAGCTCTCGTGTCGTCGATCACCGGCATCCCGGTGCGAGCCGATGTGGCGATGACCGGTGAGATCACCTTGCGCGGCGAAGTCACGGCCATTGGCGGTTTGAAAGAGAAGCTGCTGGCTGCCCTGCGCGGCGGCATCAAGACGGTGATCATTCCTGAAGAGAACGTCAAGGACCTGGCCGATATCCCGGACAACGTCAAGCTGGGTCTGGAGATCGTGCCGGTGAAATGGATCGACAAAGTGTTGGCCATTGCACTCGAACGTCAGCCAGTGCCGCTGACGGACGAAGAGGTGGCGGCGCAGATCGCTGCGGCTTCCACGCGCACGCCTACGCCCGGGCAGGACGCGGTGAAACATTGATCAAAAAATTTGAGGGGGCTTGAAAGAGGCCCGATTTTTGGGTTAGAATTTCGGTTTCCGGCAGACAAGCGGAACAGCATGAAGAAAGTGCTGAAAAATGCGGGAATAGCTCAGTTGGTAGAGCGCAACCTTGCCAAGGTTGAGGTCGCGAGTTCGAGTCTCGTTTCCCGCTCCAGATTCAAAAAGGGAAGCTCTGCTTCCCTTTTTTGTAGCCTTTTCAGATCGGTGCTTTGGTACCGACCCTGATGGCGCGATAGCAAAGCGGTTATGCCCCGGATTGCAAATCCGGTTAGTCCGGTTCGACTCCGGATCGCGCCTCCAGATCATCCGCAACCCCGCCAACTTGATCGTTGCCGGGGTTGTTTCATTTCAGCCGTCTGGTTCATTCGGCTCGCTCGCTTCCAAGGTGTCTCCACCTGCGACAATCCACACTCGGCCTCGATGGTGAAATTGGTAGACACAGCGGATTTAAAATCCGCCGCCATCCCGAAAGGGAGCGTACCGGTTCGACCCCGGTTCGAGGCACCAGGACTAGGTTTTTTCCGGTTTCGCCGGTACAGTGAGTTTTCATGACCCGATACAACGCGCCCTTCGAAATCCACGTGCATGGCGACGTGCCTCTGCGCGAGGACGTGGTCTATGCGCAGATCCAGGACGCCCTCAAACCCGTGTGGGTATATGCCGGTGCCAAGTCGCTGGCCGCTGCGGCGGAGAGCAGCTACGAAGACGAGCCAGGCATCCGCTTTGATGCCGAAGCCCATGTACTGCAAATCTGCTGGACCGTGCCCGGCGACGAGGACTTTCGCCAGGTGATCGAAGAGGCCTGCATGGGCCTCAACGACATCGCGGCCACCGGTGCGCCGCTGGAGGTGTCGTTCTACGATGCCGAGTTCGACGAAGAGGACGAATCCTCCGAGGAAGAAGCGCGCGATGACTTCCTGATGTGCTTTGTCGGGCCCACGCCGGCCGCCATCATGCAGGTGCAACGCGATTTGCTGGTGCAGGATGTGCTCCACGTCATGGAGCGCCATTTCGATGCCGCCGAACTGGGCGACGTGGTGGGCGCCATCGACAAGCTCTTCACCCAGCGCTTTGATGCCCTGGTGAGTTCCATGCAACTGGGCAAGCCCCCGCGCGGCTACGGTGGTCCTTCGGGCCATGGTGGCCCGCGCAAGCCGCGCCACCTGCACTGATCCGCGACGGGATGCGTCGGCCTGACATCCTCAGGCCCTAGACTGCGCGGCATGGCGGGCCCCAGCCCGCCGCCCGGAGCCCCATGTCTTTCTTTTCCACCGATGCCCTGAACCCCGGCGTGCGCAAGCGCGAGGTGTTCGGCTGGGCGATGTTCGACTTCGCCAACTCGGGCTACACCACGGTGGTGTTGACCGCGGTGTTTGCCGCCTATTTCGTGGGCGCTGTGGCAGATGGTGCCGAGTGGGCCGCATTCGCATGGACCGCTGCCTTGAGCGTGTCGCACCTGATCGTGATGCTGACCGTTCCGGCGATGGGCGCCTGGGCCGATCAGCACGCGGCAAAGAAGAGGCTCTTGATGTTGACGACCGCGGGCTGTGTGCTCGCCACGGCCGCGCTGGCCCTGGTGGGGCCCGGGGCGGTCGCGTTGGCCATGCTGCTCATCGTGGTGTCCAACGTGTTCTTTGCCTGGGGCGAGTCCCTCGTGGCGGCATTCCTTCCGGAACTGGCCAGGCCGTCGGCGATGGGGCGTGTGAGTGGATGGGGTTGGAGCCTCGGTTACTGCGGTGGCATGCTGGCCCTGGGCCTGAGCCTGGCCTATGTGTTGTGGGCGCAGGCGCAAGGGCAGAAGGCTGCCGAGTTCGTGCCGGTGACCATGTTGATCACGGCTGCCGTGTTCGCGGTTGCGTCGTTGTTCACCCTGGTTTTGCTGCGCGAGCGCGCAAGACCTCCAACCGGCTTGAGCACAGGGTCTGCCTGGAGGCAGTCGTACCGTCAGTTGCGCAGTACGTTTCAGCAGGCGCGGCGCTACCAGGACTTCATGTGGCTGCTCGCCTGCGTCACCGCTTACCAGGGTGGTGTGGCGGTGGCGATCACGCTGGCGGCCATTTACGCCGAGCAGGTGATCGGCTTCGTGCAACAGGAAACCATGGTGTTGATCTTCGTGCTCAACATCGCTGCGATGGTGGGTGCGTTCGCCTTCGGTTACTGGCAGGACCGCCTGGGCCACAAGCTGGCGCTGGGCATCACGCTGGTGGGTTGGGTCGCCACCTGCATCATCGCGGCCATCACCACCACCAAGGGCGGCTTCTGGTACGCCGCTGCCATTGCGGGGGTGTGCATGGGCTCCAGCCAGTCGTCGGGCCGCGCGATGGCCGGTATGCTGGCGCCGTCGGCGCAGCTCGCGGAATTCTTCGGCCTGTGGACCTTTGCCACCCGCGTGGCCAGCATCATCGGGCCGCTGAGCTATGGCGCCATCACCTGGATGACGGGGGGCAACCAGCGGCTGGCCATCGGGTCCACCGCCGTGCTGTTCGTGATCGGGTTGCTGTTGCTGATTCCGGTCAACATGAAGCGGGGTCGGGAGGCCGCGCTTCAAGCGATCAGCACGTCAGACCAGTAGCTGCTCGGCGCGGGTCTGCAGGTCGAGCCAGCGGCTGGCCCCCTGCGACAGCTTTGCGGGATCGCCGGTGGACAACAGCACAGGCGGCGTCGCAGGGGTCACGACCCCGATGGACATGCCCAACACGTCGCGTGTGCGACGTGCGACGGCGATGCCCGTGTCGACCAAGGTCACGGCGGGCCCCAGGAGTTGGGTCAGAACATCTGCGGCGAAGGGGTAGTGTGTGCAGCCCAGCACCACGGTGTCCATGTCCCCGGGAGCGTGTTCGCGCAGCGCGGCCACGTAGCGTTCGCACAGGGACTGTTGGGTCCGCAGATCGTGACGCTCGATCGCGTCGGCCAGGCCATCGCAGGGCTGGCAGATGAAATGGACCGGGCTCAAAGCGGCGCTTTCCAGCTGCGTGCGCAGGCGCGCGAATCGCTGGCTGTCGAGTGTTCCCCGTGTGGCCAGCACGCCAACGTGGCGCGTGTGGCTCATGAGCGCAGCGGGCTTGAGCGCAGGCTCCACGCCCACGATGGGAAGGTCGGGGTGGGTGGCGCGCAGGCTGTCAATGGCGAGAGCGGTGGCGGTGTTGCAGGCCACCACCAACGCGTCAATGTGGTGGGTTCCGCGCAGCCAGGCGGTGATGCGTTCCGATCGGTCAGTGATCTCGCTGACCGTGCGCTCGCCATAGGGGGCGTAGGCACTGTCGGCCACGTAGATGAATCGCACGCCGGGCAGCTCGGCCAGCAGGGCGCGCAGCACGCTCAGGCCGCCGACCCCGCTGTCGAACACCCCGACGGTTTTCAAGCAGCAGCGACGCTGATGCCCTTGAACTCGCCGGTGGCGATGCGCTTCTGCCACTCGGCTGGGCCGGTGATGTGCGCGCTGGTACCGCCCGAATCCACCGCCACCGTCACCGGCATGTCGACCACGTCGAATTCGTAGATGGCTTCCATGCCGAGGTCTTCGAAGCCCACCACTTTGGCGTGTTTGATGGCCTTGGACACGAGGTAGGCCGCGCCGCCCACGGCCATGAGGTAGGCACTCTTGTGTTGTTTGATGGATTCGATGGCGACCGGGCCGCGCTCGGCCTTGCCGATCATGGCGATAAGACCGGTTTGTTCCAGCATCATGTCGGTGAAGCCGTCCATGCGCGTGGCGGTGGTGGGGCCGGCGGGGCCGACGGCTTCATCGCGCACCGGGTCGACCGGACCCACGTAGTAAATGACGCGGTTGGTGAAGTCCACCGGCAGCTTCTGCCCCTTGGCGAGCATGTCCTGGATGCGTTTGTGCGCGGCGTCGCGGCCGGTGAGCATCTTGCCGTTGAGCAGCAGGGTCTGGCCTGGCTTCCAACTGGCCACCTCGGCCTTGGTGAGTTGGTTCAGGTCCACACGCTGGCTCTTCTGCGTGTCGGGCACCCAGTTCACGTTGGGCCACAAGTCCAGGCTGGGCGCCTCCAGGTAGACCGGGCCGCTGCCGTCGAGCACGAAGTGCGCGTGGCGCGTGGCGGCGCAGTTGGGGATCATGGCCACGGGCTTGCTGGCCGCGTGCGTGGGGTACATCTTGATCTTGATGTCGAGCACGGTGGTGAGACCACCCAGGCCCTGCGCGCCGATGCCCAGCGCGTTGACCTTGTCAAACAGTTCCAGTCGCAGTTCTTCGACCTGGCTGAGCTTCTCGCCCTTGGAGGCCTTGGCCTGCAGCTCGTACATGTCGATGTCGTCCATCAGGCTTTCCTTCGCCATCAGCACCGCCTTTTCTGCGGTGCCGCCGATGCCGATGCCCAGCATGCCCGGCGGGCACCAGCCCGCGCCCATCGTGGGCACGGTCTTCATCACCCAGTCAACCACCGAGTCGCCCGGGTTGAGCATGATCATCTTGCTCTTGTTCTCGCTGCCGCCGCCCTTGGCCGCCACGGTCACTTCCACCGTGTCGCCGGGCACGAGCTCGGTGAAGATCACGGCGGGGGTGTTGTCCTTGGTGTTCTTGCGCGCGAACTGCGGGTCGGCCACGACCGAGGCGCGCAGCTGGTTGTCGGGGTGGTTGTAGCCCTGGCGCACGCCTTCGTTGATGGCGTCTTCGAGGCTGCCGGTGAAGCCGTCGAGCTTCACATTCATGCCCACCTTCAGGAACACGTTGACGATGCCGGTGTCCTGGCAGATCGGGCGGTGGCCGATGGCGCTCATCTTGCTGTTGGTCAGGATCTGCGCGATGGCGTCCTTGGCGGCGGCGCTCTGCTCGCGCTCGTAGGCGCGGGCGAGGTGGGCGATGTAGTCGGCCGGGTGGTAGTAGCTGATGTACTGCAGGGCGGCGGCGACGGATTCGATCAGGTCGTTCTGGCGGATGCTCGTGGTCATGGCGGTGGGGAGGTTGTGGTCGGGTGGGCCGTTGCCGCAGGGGCCGGGGCGGCGCATAGTCTGCTACGGTGGGCCAACCGGTATTTTGACAGGTCGTCCCAACGCCGGCTGACACAGGAGAGTGCCATGAAGACCCGGATCGAGCGCGACACCATGGGCGAGGTTGCCGTGCCCACTGAGAGGCTCTGGGGCGCGCAGACCCAGCGCTCGCTGCAGAATTTCGACATTTCGGGTGAGCGTCAGCCGCGTGAACTCATCCGGGCGCTGGCGCAGGTCAAGCGTGCATCAGCCGAGGTGAACCACGCACTCGGCCTGCAGGACGAGAAGAAAACCGGAGCCATTGTGGCGGCGGCCGACGAGGTGATTGCCGGGCAGCACGAGGCCGAATTTCCGCTGGTGGTGTGGCAGACCGGTTCGGGCACGCAGACCAACATGAACCTCAACGAGGTGCTGGCCAACCGCGCCAGCGAGTTGCTGGGGGGACCGCGCGGCGAAGCTCGGCTGGTGCACCCCAACGACGACGTGAACCGCAGCCAGTCGAGCAACGATGTGTTTCCCACGGCCATGCATGTGGCGGCGGTGGACGCGATCACCAACCGGCTTCTGCCATCGCTGGACGCGCTGCGAGCCACGCTGGCGCAGAAAGCCGCCGAGTTCCATGACATCGTGAAAATTGGCCGCACCCACTTGCAGGACGCCACGCCGCTGACCCTCGGGCAGGAGTTTTCGGGCTACGCCGCGCAACTGGCGCACTGCGAGCGGCATGTGCGCGATGCGCTGCCGCACCTGTGTGAACTGGCCCTGGGCGGCACGGCCGTGGGCACGGGGCTGAACGCACCCAAGGGCTACGCCGAAGCGGTGGCGGCCGAGCTGGCACGGCTCACCGGTATGCCCCTGGTGAGCGCACCCAACAAGTTCGAGAACATGGCCAGCGTCGATGCCCTGGTGCATGCGCACGGTGCGCTCAAGACCTTGGCCGCGAGCATGAACAAGATCGCCAACGACGTGCGCTGGCTCGCCAGCGGGCCGCGCAGCGGCATCGGCGAGTTGAGCATCCCCGAGAACGAGCCGGGCTCGTCCATCATGCCCGGCAAGGTCAACCCCACGCAGAGCGAGGCGGTGACCATGCTGTGCGCCCAGGTGATGGGCAACGACGTGGCCATCAACATCGGTGGTGCCTCGGGCAACTTCGAGCTCAACGTGTTCCGGCCGATGGTGGCGCACAACTTCCTGCAGAGCGTTCGCCTGCTGGCCGACGGCATGAGGAGCTTCAACGACCACTGCGCGGTGGGCATCGAGCCCAACCGCGCGCGCATCGCCGAACTGGTGGACCGGTCCCTGATGCTGGTGACCGCGCTCAACCCGCGCATCGGTTACGACAAGGCGGCGCAGATCGCGAAGAAGGCACACAAGGAGGGCACCAGCCTGCGCGAGGCGGCGTTGGCGTTGGGCTTCGTCTCGGCCGAGCAGTTCGACCAGTGGGTGCGGCCCGAGCAGATGGTGGGGCGCTGACGCGCTCCTCAGTGCCCCGAGCCCACGGGTGGCTGCATCAGCCTGTCGGTCATGGCAATCGCCATGGCGCTGAGCAGGAACACCACATGGATGATGGTTTGCCACATCAGCACCTGTTCGGTGTAGTTGGCGGCGTTGATGAAGGTCTTGAGCAGGTGGATGGAGCTGATGCCGATGATGGCTGTGGCCAGCTTCACCTTGAGCACCGAAGCATTCACATGGCTCAGCCACTCGGGCTGGTCCGGGTGGTTCTCCAGGTTCATGCGGCTCACGAAGGTCTCGTAGCCACCGATGATCACCATGATCAGCAGGTTGGAGATCATGACGACGTCGATCAGGGCCAGCACCACCAGCATGATCACCGTCTCGTTGAGACCGGTCAGTTGCACGTCGCTTTTGTAGCCGATGCTGCTGACGAGTTTGTCGAGCGCCACCTGGCTGCCAAAGGCTGCTTCGACCAGATGAACCAGTTCGACCCAGAAGTGAAAGACGTAGATACATTGCGCCGCGATCAGGCCGATGTAGAGCGGCAACTGGAGCCAGCGGCTGGCGAAGATCAGGTTGGGCAAGGCGCGAATCGGGGTGGGAGTTTTGACAGGATCGGTCATGGGAGATGCAATGCGCCGGGTGCCCGGGACGGGCGGCCACAAAGCGGGTGTATTGTAGGGTGGTCTTTGCGCTGAGCCCGGGTTTGTACCGATGTACCGGGTCGGCCGAACGGGCGTGTTTCCCGCCATGTAAGTGGCTCGTAAGAGCCTTTGCCCACAGTCATCGGTTGAGATCCGAATCCACAACACCTGAGGAGACTGCCCATGTCCGCACCGTCGACGTCCATCGAATCGACCCTGGTCGAGAACCGCGTTTTTGAACCCACTGCAGCAACCGTCAAAGCTGCCCGGGTATCGGGCATGGCGGCCTACCAGGCGCTGTGCGACGAGGCCGACAAGGACTTCGAGGGTTTCTGGGCGCGCCTGGCCCGTGAGACGCTGACCTGGAACAAGCCCTTCACCAAGACGCTGGACTCGACGAATGCGCCGTTCTACAAGTGGTTCGAGGACGGCGAGCTCAATGCCTCGTACAACTGCCTGGACCGCCACATGGGCACGCCGGTGGAGAACAAGACCGCCATCATCTTTGAGGCCGACGGCGGCGAGGTCACCAAGGTCAGCTACAAGGAACTGCTGGCCAAGGTCTCGCGCTTTGCCAATGCGCTCAAGGCGCGCGGTGTGAAGAAGGGCGACCGTGTGGTCATCTACATGCCCATGACGGTCGAAGGCGTGGTGGCCATGCAGGCCTGCGCCCGCATTGGCGCCACCCACAGCGTGGTGTTTGGCGGCTTCTCGGCCAAGGCGCTGCAAGAGCGCATTCAAGACGCCGGTGCCGTGGCCGTGATCACCGCCAACTACCAGCTGCGCGGCGGCAAAGAGCTGCCGCTCAAGGCGATCGTGGATGACGGTATTGCCATGGGTGGCTGCGAGTGCATCAAGAACGTGATCGTGTTCCAGCGCACGCCCACCGCCTGCAACATGGTGGCCGGGCGCGACAGCTTCATGCACGAGGTGATGGCCAGCGAGTCCGACGTGTGCCCGGCCGAGATGGTGAGCGCCGAGCACCCGCTGTTCGTGCTCTACACCTCCGGCTCCACCGGCAAGCCCAAGGGCGTGCAGCACAGCACCGGCGGTTATTTGCTGTGGGCCAACCTCACCATGAACTGGACCTTCGACCTGAAGGCCGATGACATCTTCTGGTGCACCGCCGACATCGGCTGGATCACCGGCCACACCTACGTGACCTACGGCCCGCTGGCCGCCGGCGCCACGCAGATCGTGTTCGAGGGCGTGCCCACGTACCCGAACGCCGGTCGTTTCTGGCAGATGATCGAGAAGCACAAATGCACCATCTTCTACACCGCGCCCACGGCGATCCGCTCGCTGATCAAGGCCGCCGAAGGTGATGAAAAAGTGCATCCGGCACGCTCCGATCTGACCAGCCTGCGCCTGCTCGGCTCGGTGGGCGAGCCCATCAACCCCGAGGCCTGGATGTGGTACTACAAACACGTGGGCGGTGAGCGCTGCCCCATCGTGGACACCTTCTGGCAGACCGAGACCGGTGGCCACATGATCACGCCGCTGCCGGGCGCCACGCCGCTGGTGCCGGGCTCGTGCACGCTGCCGCTGCCCGGCATTGCCGCGGCCATCGTGGACGAAGCCGGCATCGATGTGCCCAACGGCTCGGGCGGCATCCTGGTGGTGAAGAAGCCCTGGCCTTCCATGATCCGCACCATCTGGGGCGACCCCGAGCGATTCAAGAAGAGCTACTTCCCCGAGGAGCTCAAAGGCTACTACCTGGCCGGCGACGGCGCGGTGCGCAGCGCCGACCGCGGTTACTTCCGCATCACCGGGCGCATCGACGACGTGCTCAACGTGTCGGGCCACCGCATGGGCACGATGGAGATCGAGTCGGCCCTGGTGAGCAAGACCGATCTGGTGGCCGAAGCTGCCGTGGTGGGTCGCCCGGATGATCTGACGGGTGAGGCCATCGTGGCCTTCGTGGTGCTCAAGCGCTCGCGCCCCACCGGTGAAGAGGCCAAAGCCATCGCCAAGGTATTGCGCGACTGGGTGGGCAAGGAAATTGGCCCGATCGCCAAACCGAAAGACATCCGCTTCGGTGACAACCTGCCCAAGACCCGCAGCGGCAAGATCATGCGGCGTTTGCTGCGGTCGATCGCCAAGGGCGAGGCCATCACGCAGGACACCTCGACCCTTGAGAATCCCGCCATCCTCGACCAGTTGTCCGAGAACAACTGACGCAGGCTTTCAGGCAACAAAAAAGTGCCGGTGTCAAGTCTTTCGCGCAAATCACGCAGGGCTTGAAACCGTATATGGGACAGTAGGTTAGCTCTTTTCGGGGCCGCTTTGCAGAACCGCGGCTTCGTCGGCTAGGAGCCACATAAGAGCGTCGGGAGAGAAAGCCGCATCGCACCGTGTCGTGCTGGATTGCCGAGGAACGGCGGGCCTGTCGCGTCATCATAGCCCAAGAGGCTTGGCGGCATCCAGAATGAAGAACGCGCAGCCGGTGGCTGCGCGTTCGATGGATGCCGTTGGTATGTGACGCCATCATGTCGGCTTCGATGGCGCGCTCCGGGTCGCCGTGCCCTTCCTGAATCCCCGATCCCCCGCCATGAACGCCTCCAGCATGTGCGGGATCAATTTCTCTGCATCGACCACCTCGCCATACGCCTGCGCGTGCAGCGAGGCGTAGCGGTCGAGGTCGGCTTTCAGGCTTGCCGGGCAGGCGAAGGTCAGCTTGACACTCTCGGTCTTGGGCAGAGGCCCGAGCCGCAGCTTCTTGGTCGTGGTCATTGCGAAGCTCCCCGGTTAAAGAACAGGGGCTGGTACGGCCGCAGCACCAGATCCCGGTTGACGATGATCCGCACCGGCAGGCCGGGCCGCGTGGTCAGCGTCGGCTGGATGTTCATGTTGCGCCGGGTGATCTCCTGTCCGACTTGATTGATGCTGTCCTGGGCGCTATCACGCCCGGCGATGACGATGCGGTTGCCGTCCTGGCGGTTCTCCGGCGCGGCCAGTTCGGCGCCCACGCCCAGCAGCGTCGTCAGCACCGCGCCCGAGACGATGCGCTTCCAATGCCAGTCCACGTCGTCCTCCAGGCCGGCGTAGCCCGCTGGATCGGTGCCCACAAGGTTGTCGAGCGTCAGCGATGAGGTATCCGGCAGGATGACCCGGTTCCACACCACCTGCACGCGGCTCTGCCCATAGCTGACCTGGCTGTTGTACTTGCCCAGGATGCGCGACCCCTGCGGGATCAGCAGGAACTTGCCCGTGGCCGTGTCATAGACCGGCTCTGTGACGGTGGCGATCACATCGCCCGGAAGATCGGACTTGATGCCTGTCACCAGCGCCCCGGCGATCACGGTTCCGGCCATCACCTGATAGGGCGACGCCGGCAGCGCCAGATTGCCGGAATTGCGGGTTTCCGTAGAGCCGGCTTTCAGGAACGCCTCTTTCTGGTCTTGCCGGTTCTGCACGGCAGTCGGGTCGGCGGGCTGGGCCGCCGTCGAGGCCGGCCCGGCAGCGAGCGGGTCGAAGGCCGCGAGTGCGCTTGCACCGCCGGGCGCACCCGGCGCCGCCTGCGCTATCGTGGCGGCCGCCTGCCCTTGGCCGCCCGAGCGGAAGAACACGTTGGGATCGTGGCCAGGGGCCGCGTAAGCGGCCACGGCCGGCTGCTGCGAGTTCACGATGGCCGGGCCGAGGTCGCCCGGTAGCGGCCGCCCCAGCTCGGGCACTTTCGGCGTCAGCTTCGAGTAGTCCGCCGGCAGGCCGTCCAACCCTTCGGACTTCGAGACACGATCGACGTTGTAAAGCTCGGTCTGCTCGCCCGCGCCGCGCCGCTGCGGTTGCAGCGACCAGATCGTGGCCCCGAGCACGGCGACGGACAGGCCGCCGACGAGGATGGCCAGTGTGCGCCGATTCAGGCGAGTGACTGGGCGCGGCTGGGCGCGCAGCGCCACCGCCTCCGGCGCGACCTTGCCCGCCTGTGGCGTGGCGAGGTCGGGGGTGTCGTCCTGGCTCATGGTCAGTTCCTCCGCGCAACGCCGTCCGTGCGCTCAATTCGCACCACGTCACCCTTGTCCCCGCCCAGGCGCAGTTCGGCGGCGCCGAACAGCCGATCCACGATGTAGTACGGCGAGCGGAAGCGGTAGTTGACCAGTTGCCCGTCGCCTTCCGGCCCGATCACGAACAGCGGCGGCAACTCGCCTTGCGCGATACCGGGCGGGAACTGGATATAGACCTTCGCGCCGTCGTCGAACGCGCGCAGCGGCTTCCACGGCGGGGTGCTGCCGCTGACCGCGTAGCGAAAGCGCAGGTTCTCCAGCGACAAGCCGGAGTCCACCGGCGCGGCGGCGCTGGCCGCCTGCGCTTGGCGCTGCAAGGCCAGCATCCGGTCACGCGGATACTCCCAAGAAGCCGACGCCATCCACGTCTTTTCCGTCGAAGCCAACTCCAGCAGGTACGTCCTGCGGTTGGTGGTGATGACGAGATTGGTCTTGAGGCCCGAGCGGATCGGCTTGACCAGCACATTGACGCGCAGGTCAGCACCGCTGCCGCTCGACGTATCGCCCACGATCCAGCGCACGGTATCACCAGCGGCCACCGTCACCAGCTCCTCGCCCGGCTGGAGCGAAATCACGGTCACGCGGCCTACGGCTGCATAGACTTGGTAGAGCGCGCCATCGGTGAACGGCCACACCTGAATCGCGTTGACGTATCCCTCGCGCGTGGGTGCGACGCGCGCCTCGGCATTGGCCCGTGAGACGCGCACCTTCTCGTCGGCTGGCTCCGGCGTGGGCTTGGCGTCCTCGGCTTCGGGCAATGGCTTCAACTGCGCCGGCATCGGCAGCACCTCGGGCACGGCCACCACCTCCACCGGCGCGGGTGGCTCGGGTAGCGGCTGGGCCTGCACCGGCTGCTCATCGAGCGAGATGGTCGGCGGTGGCTTGCCCTGCGTGGCGCAGCCCGCAAGGGCAGCGAGCATCAACGGCAAAGCGAAAAAGCGGAAAGACAGGTTCATGGTTTTACTCCTTCGGAAGAATCCAGTTCGCGGCTCCACGACAGGCCATTGACGTAAATGCCGAGAGGGTTCTTGCGCAGGCGTTCCTCGGTGCGTGGCGTCTGCTGCACGATGGAAATCACGGCGTTCCAGCGTTCAGTGCCTGCGGCGGCGCCGTTGACGTAGCGCCGCTCCGTCCAGCGCACGTTGAAAGACGTGTCGCTGGCACGGGTCACGCTGGCAATCTGCACCGTCACCGACTCCTTGCCGATGCGCGCGAACGGGTCGTTGACCCGTGCGTAGTCGTTGAGCACGGCCGCGCCCTTGTCGGTCGTGTAGTCGTAGGCGTCCAGCCAGTTCTGGCGGACGACAATGGGGTCGATGGACAGCGAGCGCACCAGCGTCACGAAGCGCGCGATGTGGTGCGCGGTCTGCGCATCGTTGGGCCGGTACGGCGTGGCGGCTTCGCCCACGGCGCGCACCTGGCCCGCGTTGTCCACCTCCACCACGTAAGGCGTCACGATGGACTGCGCCGAGCGCCACACCAGGCCGCCGGCCATCAGAAGTGCGAGCGTGAGGCACCCGAAGGCCATCAGCCGCCAGTTCTTCGCCTGCACACGCGGCGAGCCGATACGGTCATCCCACACCTGGCCGGCAGCTTGGTACGGCGTGGCAGGCTGCGGCGTGTCGGCATAGCGCACCTGCGGTTTCTTGAATCGCATGGTCAGTTCTCCTTATGAATCGGAATCGCGCAGGCTTGGCCCTTGGCCGGAGCCGCCGCCATCGCCACCGCGCAGCGCGTGGGCGGTGGTGGTCGCGGCATGGGTGAGTTGCTGGCGGCGATGCAGGCGCTTGGCCCAAGCGGGCTGTTCCTGTGTCTGCGCCGTAGCGGCGCCGGATGCGGCCTCGCCTGCGGCACCCTGACCGGATGCCGCGCCCGCGCCGCTATCGGCAGCAGCGCCATTCCAGCCAGCGCGGAAGGGAGCGGCCATGCGTTGCCCGGCAGCGGAAGCGCGGGATGCAGCGCCTCGCCCGGCTGCCTGCGCGCCGGTCTTGGCGACGTTGCCCAGGCCCGCCATTGCGCCTTTCGCACCACCACCTGCGGCGGCGGAGCCGGCCTGGAACGCCGATTTCGCACTACCAGCCGCCGACGTGGCGGCACGCGCACCAGCGCCGGCCAGCTTGGCGGCAGCCGGGGCCATGCGCGCGCCAGCGGCCACGGCACCGCCTACGCCCGTCGCAGCGGCGCCAATGGCGACGGCCGTGCCGGCAGCGCCGACAGCAGCACCGGCCATTGCGCCCGCGCCGAGTTGCGGCGCACCGGACACGAGGCCCGTGGCAATGCCGGGGCCGAAGATCCCCAGCGCCAGCAGCGTGAGTGAGGCCAGCATGATGACCAGCGCGTGGTCGATGGACGGCTCGGCGGGATGGACTTGGAACTGAGCGAACAAGCCCGAGCCGATACCGACGATCACGGCCAGCACCAGAACCTTGACGCCGGAGGCCACCACGTTGCCCAAGACCTTTTCGGCGAGGAACGCGGTCTTGTTCCAGAGCGCGAATGGCACCAGCACGAATCCGGCGAGCGTGGTCAGCTTGAACTCGATCAGCGTGATGAACAGCTGGATCGCCAGCACGAAGAAGCACAAGACCACGATCAGCCACGCGAGGAACATCACCACGATGGGGTCGAGGTTCACGAACACTTCGGGAAAGCCCGCCATCTCGCCGATCTGCTCCAGAATCGGCGCCCCGGCGTCGATGCCGGTTTTCGCCAGCCGGCCCGGCTGCAAGAAGTTCTCCATCGTGATGGCCGAGCCGGTGGCGGTGATGCCCAATCCCGCAAACGAGCGGAACACGATGCTGGCCAGCCAGTTGAAGTTATTGATGATGTAGGCGAAGGCACCGACGTAGAGCACCTTGCGCAGCAGCTTGGCGATCAAGTCCTCGCCCTGGCCGGTGGCATGGCTCATGGCCCAATACAGGCCGGCGATCGTCATGTCGATGACGATCAGCGTGGCCGTGAGGAACGCCACTTCGCCCCGCAGCAGCCCGAAACCCGAGTCGATGTAGGCGGCGAAGGTGTTGAGGAACTGGTCGATGATGGTCACGTCATTCATGGCGTGTCCTCCGGTTCGGCGGGATCGGCCGGCGCCACGCCATCGGCCGGCTCCTCGAAGCTCGGCGGGATCGGCGGCAGGTCGGCCAGCGTCTGGTACTCATCCGGCCCGGCCTGGCCGGAGAAGAAGCGCCGCCGGAAGGCTTCGGCGGCGGCACGGCAAGCGTCCTCGCCCGTGGCCTGCCGGTCGGCCGCGCATTGCGCGCGCAATGCCTTCAGCCGCACGGGATCGGCGGCCAAGGCATCGGCAAGGTGGTCAGCTGCTCGCCGCAAGCGGCCAGCAGCACGACACCAAGGGCGAGGACGCATCGCATGGCGGCCTCCCGTCAGTTGCCGTAGAAGTTCACGGACTGCGGCGTGTACGGCGTGCCGTCGCCGAGGAAGCGCCGCCGCACCTCGCGGGCGCGCTCCGTGGCTGCCGCCTGCCGCGCCAGCTCCAGCGATGCCGCCCGGTCTTGCGTGATCTGGAGCCGCTGCGACTGGATCGACTGCTTGGCCTGCAAGGCCAGCAATTGATTCATGGCCTGCATCGCCTGCAACGCACCTTCGGCCGACTGGCTCTTGACCACAAGATCGGCCAGCACGCTTTCGTCTTCGCCCAGGTTCTGCGACACCTGCGCCTGCATCTGCATGGTGGTCTGCAAGCCGTTGAGCGTGTTCCGCCAACGTTCCTGCGCGTCGCGGTACATCTGGTCGCCGCTGACGGTGGCGGCGTACTGCTCGGGATACAGGCGCGCGAACTCCCGATCCAGATTCGTCACGTCGTAGGCCAAGCCCCTGGCCTGGGCGATCAGCCGCTCGGTGGTCGCCAAATTGGCGCGCAACTGGCCGACCACGCTGGACGGCAGGCTGGCGAGGTTGCGCGCCTGGTTCATCAGCATCTGCGCTTCGTTCTGAAGCTGCTGGATCTGGTTGTTGATCTGCTCCAGCGTGCGGATCGCGGTCAGCGTGTTCTGCACGAGGTTGGTGGGATCGACCACGACCCATTGCGCATGGGCGGTGGCGGTGCAAAGCATGGCCGCGATGGCGGCCGCGACAAGGCGCTTCTTCATGGCAGGTTCTCCAGGGGTTGGTCAGCGAGCACCCGGCGCGAGGCCGGGGAACGAGGGCAGCAGGTCGGCCGCCCAATCGAGGCCGCGGTGGCGAAGCCAGGCACCCGCGAAACCGGGCACGCCGGCGTCCAGCAGCACGCGGTCAATGTCGCGCTGGTCTTGCGGCGTGGAAGCGCCCGCGAAGGCCAGCGCCGCCGGCCCCAGGTCGAGGTCGAACAGGCGGTTGCCGAGGCGGGATTGGTAGTAGTAGTCGCGCTTGGGCTGCGCGGTGGCGACGATTTCGATCTGCCGCCTGTTGAGGCCGAAGCCCTCGTAGATCGTGCGAATCTGCGGCTCGGTCGCCTGCGGGTTGGGCAAGAAAATCCGACTCGCGCAGCTTTCGATGATCGCGGGTGCGATGCTCGAATCCTTGATGTCGGCAAGGCTCTGCGTGGCGAATATGACGCTGACGTTCTTCTTGCGCAGTGTCTTGAGCCACTGGCGGATACGCGCGGCAAACACCGGGTCATCGAGGAACAGCCATGCTTCGTCGAGGATCAGCAGCGTGGGCGCCCCGTCGAAGCGTTCATCAAAACGCGCAAAGAGGTAATGCAGCACGGCCATGACGGCGGCCTTGCTGTGCATCAGCTCCTCCATCTCGAAGCACTGCACGTCGGCCGTGCCCAGCCGGTCGTGGTCGGCGTCCAGCAGCTTGCCGTGGGCACCGCCGAGCACATAAGGCGACAGCGCCTGCCGCAGCGTGTTCGATTGCAACAGCACGGAAAGCCCCGTCATCGTGCGCTGCTCCACCGGCGCCCCGGCGAGACTTCCCAGCGCCGACCAGATAGCCGCCTTCTCGTCGGGGCCGACCGCCACGCCTTCGTGCAGCAAGCGGCCTTCGATCCATTCGGCGGCCCAGGTGCGGTAGCCCTCGCGGTCGATGCGTGCCAGTGGCTGGAAGGCGATTTCGCCATCCGTGCCCAGGTCGTAGTGCTCGCCGCCCAGGCCCAGGATCGTGGCCCGCATCGAGCGGCCCATGTCGAAGGCGAAGATGCGCGAACCGCGATAGCGGCGGAATTGCATCGCCAGCGTGGCGAGCAGAACCGACTTGCCCATGCCGGTCGGGCCTGCGACCAGCGTGTGGCCCACGTCGCCGATGTGCGTCACCAGCCGGAACGGCGTCGCGCCATCGGTGCGCGTGACGATCAGCGGCGGGCCGTCGAGGTGGTCGTTCTTCTCCGGCCCCGCCCATACCGCCGACACCGGCATCATGTGGGCCAGATTCAGTGTCGAGACGATGGGCTGGCGCACGTTGGCGTAGGCGTTGCCCGGAATGGACGACAGCCACGCATCCACGGCGTTGAGCGCTTCGGGAATGGTCACGAAGCCCCGGCCCTGGATGACGCGCTCCACCATGCGCAGCTTCTCGTCCGCCACGGCGGCGTCCTCGTCCATGACGGTGACGGTCGCCGTCAGGTAGCCGAAGGCGACTTGATCGCTGCCCAACTCCTGCAAGGCAGCGTCCGCATCGGCGGCCTTGTTGTTGGCGTCGGTATCGACCAGCGGGCTTTCCTGCTGGAAGATCGCTTCGCGCAGCAGCGCGATGACGTTCTTGCGCTTGGCGAACCACTGGCGGCGCAGGCGGGAAAGTTCTTTCTCCGCCTCGGCTTTGTCGAGGCAGAGAAAGCGCGTGCTCCAGCGGTACGCAAAGCCAAGGCGGTTGAGGTCATCCAGAATCCCCGGCCAGGTCGAGGTCGGGAAACCTCGCACCGACACCACGCGCAGGTGCTGGTTGCCCAGCATGGGCGCCAGGCCACCGACCAGCGGCGAGTCGGTCAGCAGCGCGTCGATGTGGAACGGCACTTCGGGCACGCCCACGCGATAGCGCCGCGTCGAGATGGTCGCGTGCAGGTAGGTCAGCGTCTGGCTGTCATCGAGCCAGGCGATCTCCGGCATCACGCCGTCGAGCAGGTCAAAGACGCGATCCGTTTCCGCGACGAAGGCTTGCAGCCGCCCGCGCCAGTCCACGCCGGTCGTCGGCGTGTTCTCGTAGAGCATCGTGGCTGCACGGGCGCGGGATTCTTCCGGCGGCAGGTAAAGCAGCGTCAGGTGATAGCCGCTCTCGAAGTGATTGCCCGATTCCTCGAAGGCGGCCCGGCGTTCTTCCTCCACCAGCCACGAAAGCGGCTCGGGAAACTCCGAGCGCGGATAGTCGGCGGCGGCGCGGCGCTCGGCCTCGATGAACAGCGCCCAGCCCGATCCCATGCGACGCAGCGCGTTGTTCAACCGCGCCGACGTGGCGATTAGCTCGCCTTGCGTCGCGCTGTCGAGGTCAGGCCCGCGAAACCGGGCCGTGCGCTGGAAACTGCCGTCCTTGTTCAAGACGACGCCCGGTGCGACCAGCCCGGCCCAGGGCAGCCAGTCGGCAAGCAAGGCCGGGCGCTGGCGGTATTCGGCGAGGTTCAGCATCGCGGCGTCCTCCCCTCACACGTCCAGCAGCGGGCGGTGCTTGATGTGCCGGGCGAAGACCTGCATGAACTGCGGATCGACGCGCGCACCCCACACCGCCAGCGAATGGCCGACGATCCAGAGCACCACGCCGGGAATCCACAGTTGCAGGCCCAGGCCGACAGCGGCGGCCAGCGTGCCGTTGGCGATCGCCACGGTGCGCGGCGCACCGCCCAGCAGAATCGGCTCGGTCAGCGAGCGATGCAGCGGCACCTCGAAGCCGTCCGCGAAGGTGTCCGGGGCACTCATACGACGGCCCCGCCGGAGAAGCTGAAGAACGACAGGAAGAAGCTCGACGCCGCGAAGGCGATGGACAGACCGAACACGATCTGGATCAGCTTGCGGAATCCGCCGGACGTGTCACCGAACGCGAGCGCGAGGCCCGTGGCGATGATGATGATGACCGCGACGATGCGCGCCACCGGCCCCTGGATGGATTCGAGGATGGATTGCAGCGGGCCTTCCCACGGCATCGAGGAACCGGCGGCCTGCGCGGTTCCGGCCAGGAACAGCAGCAGCGCGGCCAGCAACAGCCCTTGCCCCGCAGGGCGGGCCAGGCAGCGCAGCTGCGCAAGACGCAAAGCCGGATTTGCAGAAAAACGGAAAGCAGGAATGGTCATCTGCGTCATGGCAGTTCTCCAAGTGAGTCAGGGGATGGGGATGTCGCCGCAGCGGGTGCGGCATCGGGACGTGGCGGCAGCTCGGGAAACGGCGTTTCCAGCGCATCCGCCAGTTGGTAGCCCGCGCCATCGAAGCCGACGACGCGGGCGATGCTCTCGATGCGGCGCTTGCGTCCGCGCCCGGCGATGTGGATGACCACGTTGACCGCTTCCGCGATCAGCGCACGGGGCGGGTTCTCCGCCACTTCGAGAATCAGTTGCTCCAGGCGCAGCAGCGCGCCCAGCGCGGAGCCGGCGTGGATGGTGGCGATGCCGCCGGGGTGGCCCGTGCCCCATACCTTGATGAGATCCAGCGCCTCGGCACCACGCACTTCGCCAACGATCACGCGATCCGGGCGCAGGCGCATGGAAGAGCGCACCAGCTCGGTCATCGACACCACGCCCTGGCGCGTGCGCAGCGGTACGTGATCGCGCGCCGCGCATTGCAGCTCCACCGTGTCTTCAAGCACCAGCACGCGGTCACCGGTAGCGGCAATCTCGGCGAGCAAGGCATTGGCGAGCGTGGTCTTGCCCGTGCTGGTGCCGCCTGCGATCAGGATGTTCTGGCGCTCGCGCACGGCGCGCACCAGCAGGCCCGCCTGCGCGGCGGTCATCATTCCGTCCTCGATGTAGCGCGACAGTGGGATCACGCCAAAGGCGCGCTTGCGCAAGGCGAAGGCCGGCCCCGGCGCGGCGGGCGGCAGGATGCCCTCGAAGCGTTCGCCCGTCTCGGGCAGCTCTGCCGTCAACAACGGCTGGCCCCGATGAACTTCCGTGCCAACGTGAGCTGCAACGAGGCGGATGATGCGTTCGCCATCGGCCTCGGACAGTTCCACGCCCATCGGCGCGCGGCCCGTGGACAGACGATCCACCCAGAGCGTGCGATCGGGGTTGAGCATGATTTCCACCACGTCCGGGTCTTCGAGCGCGGCAGCGATCAGCGGCCCCATGGCCGTGCGCAGCATCTGGATGCGGCGATCCAGCGAGGTGGCCGTGAAGGAGGAAGGAACGGCGCTCATAAGGCACGCTCCTGGGCATCCGCGACGGCCGCAGCGCCCTCCGGTCGCGTCGGATCGGTGTGCAGTTCCTCCACCACATCCCGCACCAGGCTGCGCCCGCGCAGCAAATGGCGACCGAGCTGCTCGACGAACTGCTCGAAGCGGGCCTTGCCCTGGGCGCGAGCGGCATCCTGATGGGCCTCGGGCACGGGTGTGCTCACCGTGAGGAAATAGCGGATGAACAGCGCCAATGTTTCGATGGCAATGTTCTGGTCGCGCTCCAGGCGCTCGGCGTGGCGCGACAGGCGGTCCAGCCGCTTGGCAATTGCCGCCTCGCGCTGGTCGGCCGCATCGGGCGACAGCCAGGAGGCCAGGGCCGCCGCGACGATGCTGGACTTGGACACGCCCTTCTTGGCGGCCAGTTCATCGAGCCGCTTGCTGTGCTCCGGCTGGATGAACACATTGAGGCGGTGTTGGGTCATAGGTCGATTCCGTCGTCAGGGTCGAGGGAAGCCAGCCGGGCCGTGCGCTGCAGGGCCGGATCGAGCTGGCGAGGAAGGGGATGCGGCATGTCGTCGTCATCGAGCAGCCCGAGGTCGGCTGCGGGCGCAACCAGGTCGGGGTCGTAGGTGACGGCTTCGGAAAGTTCGGGCTGGCGGCGTGGGCCGCTGTCGTCGGCCGAACCCAGGTTCTCCAGCCCATCGGCGGCGTCGGCCGTCGGTGCGACCGGCATGGCGGGAATCGCCAGCCCGCTCCAGTCGTCGGCGCGTTCCGGTGGCACATCGGCATAGCGCCCCTGCATGGACAGGGTTGCAAGCACCGGCGGCGGAAGCACGCGCCGCTTGAAATTGCTGTCCGCGTAGTAGCGCAGCTTCTTGGCCTTGATGGGCGCCACGCTGGACACCATCACCACGGCCTCGTCGGGCGGAAGCTGCATTACCTCGCCCGGCGTGAGCAGCGGACGTGCCGTCTCCTGGCGCGACACCATCAGATGCCCGAGCCATGGCGCGAGCCGGTGGCCGGCGTAGTTGCGCTGCGCGCGCAGCTCGGTCGCGGTGCCCAGCGTTTCGGAGATGCGCTTGGCGGTGCGCTCGTCGTTGGTGGCGAACGTCACCCGGACATGGCAGTTGTCCAGGATCGAATGGTTCTGGCCGTAGGCTTTGTCAATCTGGTTGAGCGACTGGGCGATGAGGAAGCTGCGGATACCGTAGCCGGCCATGAAGGCCAGGGCCGTCTCGAAGAAGTCGAGCCGTCCGAGCGCGGGGAACTCGTCGAGCATCAATAGCAGCTTGTGGCGGCGCGCGATGCCGTCGCTGCCGTCGAGCGATTCCGTCAGCCGTCGCCCGATCTGGTTGAGGATCAGGCGAATGAGCGGTTTCGTCCGCGAAATGTCCGAAGGCGGCACCACCAGGTACAGCGACACCGGATGCTCGGCCGCGATCAGGTCGGCAATGCGCCAGTCGCAGCGCGAGGTGACTTCGGCCACCGTGGGGTCGCGGTACAGGCCGAGGAATGACATGGCGGTGCTCAACACGCCGGAACGCTCGTTGTCCGATTTGTTCAGGACTTCGCGCGCTGCCGATGCCACCACCAGATGCGGCCCACCACCGATGTGCGGCGTGGTCATCATCCGATGCAGGGTCAGCTCGAAGGGACAGGCCGGGTCGCTGAGGAAGTTGGCGACTCCGCGCAGCGTCTTGTCTTCGCCTGCGTAGAGCACGTGCAGGATGGCCCCAACCAGCAGCGCATGCGAGGTCTTCTCCCAATGGTTGCGCCGCTCCAGTGCTCCTTCGGGATCGACCAGAATGTCTGCGATGTTCTGCACGTCGCGCACTTCGTGCGCGCCGCGCCTCACCTCCAGCAGTGGGTTGTAGGCCGACGACTTCGCATCGGTCGGGTTGAACAGCAGGCAATGCGAGAAGCGCGAGCGCCAGCCGGCGGTGATGCTCCAGTTCTCGCCCTTGATGTCGTGAATGACGGCCGATGCAGGCCAGCTCAACAAGGTGGGAACCACCAGGCCCACGCCTTTGCCCGAGCGGGTGGGCGCGAATGTCAGGACGTGTTCCGGGCCTTCATGGCGCAGGTACTGCTGGCGATGCAGGCCGAGGAACACGCCCGCAGGCTGGTCAAGGCCCGCCTTGTGGATGTCCTCCGCATTGGCCCAGCGGGCCGAGCCGTAGGTCGTGACCAGCTTGGACTGGCGCGAGCGCCAGATCGACATGCCGATGGCAACTACCATCGCGATCAGGCCGCTGCCTGCGGCAATGGCACCGCCCGCGTCGAAGATATGCGGCGCGTAGGCGTCGAAGAAGAACCACCACTCGAACAGGCCCCAGGGGTGGTAGACCGGCGTACCGAAGAAGTCGAACCACGGCGAGCCCAGGCGTAGCTGGTAGCCCAGGGCCGCTGCTGTCCATTGCGTGGCGCTCCATACGCCAGCGATCACGATGCCGAAGACGACGGCAATCTGACCGAACAGCACGTTCGTTCCTTGCATTGGTCAACCTCCCACTACGGCACAGGAACGTGCCGTAGTGCCGAGGATCAAGGCGAGCGTGCAGGCCGGTCAAAGACCGTTATGGCGGGGATTCAGGCCAAAAGAGCCAGACTTCTTGCGGTGGCGAAGACAATAAAAATGCCGCATGCGCGAGCGCGCTGCGGCGTGATGAGGTAACTGCGAGAACTTTGTCGCGGCGCCGCGACGGAAGGTTACCTTATTGGGACTTCTGCTCCGGCCGGTCACCAAAGAAGCGGCGATTCGCGGCCTCGGCGGCACGTCGGCAGAGTTCTTCGCCGGCCTTCGCGCGCTCTTCCTTGCACAGGCGCTGGACTTCCTTGAGACGCTCAGGATGGGCCACGAGGAAGTCCACGGTTTCCGTCGGTTGGGATGGCCCACAGGAGGCTGTCAGTGCAGCGGCCATCAGCAGCGACAGGAATCGGGGCATGGCTTGGGTCCTTTCAGCAGGTGGATCAGGAGTCCTCGGCGGCGCTGGAGCCATCCGCCGAATCAATGGAGTCCACTCGTGCGATGAACCGAGCCAGCATTTCGGAGGGCTCCACGTCACGGTGCAGCAGATACGTGGCCAGCATCTGCGACTTGCCCGCCAAGCGCCGGGCCACAACACCTGGCCCACGGCCGGATGCAATGTGCGCGGCGCCCGCCAAACCAAGTGCCAATCCGGCGGAGACTAAGGTCATCATCACCTCATAGGACGCCACGCGCTGGGCGATCAGTGGCTGTTGCTCGTAGCGCTGCAAAACGCGATCAACTTGGCGTGCATGGCCTTCGCATATCGCCGGATCGCATAGCGCCAGCGGATAGCGCAGCACTTCTTCCAACGGAACGTGCTTGTGGGCCAGCACAGGATGGCGAGCTGGGACCGCCACCATCAGCTCGTCTTCCCACGCAGGCCTGACCACAATGCCGTCGCCCACCTCTTCGGCCATCGAAAAGCCGACGTCATACAGGTCATCGTGCAGACCCTTGATCTGTTGGTCCAACGGCATCTCAAATAACCGAATGTCAATCTCTGGATCTTCCTCTCGGCACCGTGCCAGCAGCGTCGGCATTCGCGAGGGCGTGATGCCATCGGACAAAGCGATGCGCAACTGTCCCTGAAACCCACTGGCGGCGGACTTGACGCCGTCACACGCCTGTTTCAGAGCTTCGAAGATTCGCGGCACCCGCTCCAGGAATGCCATTCCGGCAAAGGTCAGGCGGGTGCTTCGCGTGGTTCGCGTGAACAGTTGCGCCCCGAGCTCTTCCTCTATCTCCTTGATGGTGCGCGACAAAGGGGACTGATCGATGTGCAGCTTTTCCGCTGCGCGGCCAAAGTGAAGTTCTTCGGCCACCGCTATAAAGCAACGCAAATGCCGAAGCTCCATGGTGTATCTCATCCAAGTTAAAAGGCCTTGACGAGTTCCGGCACAGCCGCGAACAGGTCCGCCTCCAGCCCGTAGTCGGCCACGCTGAAGATCGGCGCCTCCGGGTCCTTGTTGATCGCCACGATCACCTTGGAGTCCTTCATGCCCGCCAGGTGCTGGATCGCCCCCGAGATGCCCGCCGCCACGTACAGCTGCGGCGCCACGATCTTGCCGGTCTGGCCCACCTGCAGGTCATTGGGCGCGTAGCCCGCATCCACCGCCGCGCGGCTCGCGCCGATGGCCGCGCCCAGCTTGTCGGCCAGCGGGGTGATGACTTCGTCGAATTTTTCCTTGCTGCCCAGCGCACGGCCGCCGGAGACGATGATCTTGGCCGCCGTCAGTTCGGGCCGGTCGCTCTTGGCGATTTCGCTGCCCACGTAGCTGCTCTTGCCGGTGTCTGCCGCTGCGGTTGCCGTTTCCACTGCTGCGTTGCCTCCGGTCGCCGCTGTGGCGTCGAAGCCGGTGGTGCGCACGGTGATGACTTTGGTGGCGTCGCTGCTTTGCACGGTGGCGATGGCATTGCCGGCGTAGATGGGGCGTTCGAAGGTGTCGGCGCTCACCACCTTGGTGATGTCGCTGATCTGGGCGACGTCGAGCTTGGCGGCCACGCGGGGGGCCACGTTCTTGCCGCCGGCCGTGGCCGGGAACAGGATGTGGCTATAGTTGCCGGCGATGGCCAGCACCTGGGCGGCCACGTTCTCGGCCAGGCCGTGGGCCAAGCCTGCGGCGTCGGCGTGGATGACCTTGGCGACACCGGCGATCTGGGCGGCGGCTTGTGCGGCAGCGCCGGCATTGTGGCCGGCCACCAGCACGTGCACGTCGCCACCGCAAGCGGCTGCAGCCGTCACGGTGTTCAGGGTTGCGCCCTTGATGGATGCGTTGTCGTGTTCAGCAATAACGAGTACCGACATTTAGATCACCTTCGCTTCGTTCTTGAGTTTTTCGACCAGGGCGGCCACGTCAGCCACCTTCACGCCGGCGCCGCGCTTGGCGGGTTCGGTCACCTTCAGGGTCTTCAGGCGCGGGGCGACTTGAACGCCGAGGTCTTCGGGCTTGATGGTGTCCAGCGGCTTTTTCTTGGCCTTCATGATGTTGGGCAAGGTGACGTAGCGCGGTTCGTTCAGACGCAGGTCGGCGGTGATGACCGCGGGCAGCGTGAGGCTAAGGGTTTCCAGGCCGCCGTCCACTTCGCGGGTCACGGCTGCCTTGTCGCTGGCGAGCTCGACCTTGGAGGCGAAGGTGGCTTGCGGCAGACCGGCCAGCGCCGCCAGCATCTGGCCGGTCTGGTTGCAGTCGTCGTCGATGGCCTGCTTGCCCAGGATCACGAGGCCGGGCTGTTCCTTGTCGATCAGGGCCTTAAGCAGCTTAGCCACGGCCAGCGGCTGCAGTTCTTCATTGGTCTCGACTAGGATGCCGCGGTCGGCACCGATGGCCATGGCGGTGCGCAGCGTCTCCTGGCATTGAGACACGCCGCACGAGACGGCGACGATCTCCGTTGCCGCGCCTTTCTCCCTGAGCCGCACAGCCTCTTCGACGGCAATCTCGTCGAAGGGGTTCATGCTCATCTTGACATTGGCGATGTCCACGCCGCTGCCATCGCTCTTGACGCGGACCTTGACGTTGTAGTCAACCACCCGCTTGACGGGAACCAGGATTTTCATGGGAGGGTTTCCTTTCAGGATCATTCAGAGTTGATCGTCCGCCAGGGCCAGCGTGCTGGCGGCGCCGCCCGTGACGATGTCGCGCAGCATCGGCGCCTGCACCAGGACATGCGCCGCGTAATGGCTGGCTGTGGCGCGCTTGGTACCGAGAAAGCCCGCATCGCCCGCGCCCGCCGCGAGTTGCGCGGTAGCGGCTTCGGCCATGCGCGCCGACAGCCAGCCGCCGATCACGGTGCCCGCCAGCCGCAGGAAGGGCACGGCGCCCGCCGCGCACTGCGCGGGTTGACCGTCGTGGGCCAGCAGCCAGTCGACCGCTTCGTCCAGCGCCTGGGCAGCGGCTGCCAACGCGCGGCCGATCTGCGCCAGCACTGCATCGGGCGATTCGACCAACCGGCGCGCATCGCCGTCGATGCGGCCCAGCAGCGCCTTCAGCGTGCGCCCGCCCTCGCGTGCCAGCTTGCGGCCGATCAGGTCGTTGGCCTGGATGCCCGTGGTGCCTTCGTAGATGGTCGTGATGCGCGCGTCGCGCATGTGCTGGGAGGCGCCGGTTTCCTCGACGTAGCCCATGCCGCCATGCACCTGCACGCCGTCGGACGTGATGCCCTGCGCGCTGTCGGTACACCAGCCTTTGACCACCGGTATCAGCAGGCCGACCAGGGCCTGCGCCTGCGCGCGCTCCTGCGCATCGGCGTGGCCCGCGGCGCGGTCCATCTGACCGGCGCAGAAGTAGGCCAGCGCGCGCATGGCCTCGGTGCGGGCCTTCATGTCCATCAGCATGCGCCGCACGTCCGGGTGGCCTGCGATGGCGGTGCTGCCGCTGATCAGCGGCTTGCCCTGCACCCGCTCCAGCGCATAGGCGCGTGCGCGCTGGTAGGCGCGCTCGGAAATGCCCACGCCTTCCAGGCCAACGTTCAGCCGCGCGTGGTTCATCATGGTGAACATGCAGGCCAGCCCCTGGTGCGGCTCGCCGACCAGGTAGCCGATAGCGCCGCCGCTGTCGCCAAAACTCATCGACGCCGTGGGGCTGCCGTGGATGCCCATCTTGTGCTCAATCGACGTGCAGGCCAAGTCGTTGCGTTCGCCCAGGGTGCCATCGTCGTTGACCAGGTACTTCGGGCACAGGAACAGCGAGATGCCTTTCACCCCCGGTGGCGCATCGGGTAGGCGCGCCAGCACCAGGTGCACGATGTTCTCGGCCATGTCGTGCTCGCCCCAGGTGATGAAGATCTTGTTGCCGCTGACGTGGTAGTGGTCGCCCTCGTGTACGGCACGGCTGCGCAGCGCGGCCAGGTCAGAGCCGGCCTGGGGCTCGGTGAGGTTCATGGTGCCCGTCCAGCGGCCCTCGACCATGGGTGCCAGGAAGCGGCGCTGGAGTGCGTCGCTGCCATGGTGCGCAATGGCCTCCACCGCGCCCAGCGTGAGCATCTGGCACAGGCTGAACGCGAGGTTGGACGACTTCCACATCTCCAGCACGGCGGTGGAGACCAGCGTGGGCAGGCCCTGGCCGCCCCATTCGGTGGCAGCGGGCATGCCGTTCCAGCCGTTCTCGCAGAAGCTGGCCCAGGCTTCGCGAAAGCCGTCGGCGGGCGTGACCCGACCATCGTGCCAGCGCGCGCCCTGCACGTCGCCGGGGCGGTTGAGCGGATCCAGCACGCCAGCGGCGTAATTAGCCGCCTCCTGCAGGATGGCCTCGACCAGGTCGGGCGTGGTTTCTTCATGGTCGGGCTGGGCGCAGATCGCGTCCAGGCCGCCGACCTCTTTCATGGCGAACAGCATTTCGCGCAGGGGGGCTATGTAGACAGACACAGCGAATTTCCTTGATGGCTACGATCAGGCGTTTTGCGGCGTCTGTTGCGACGGGCGCAACTCGCGTGCAGCCTCTTGCGGGCCCACCGACGCCGGGCCGCCATGCCTGATGAACGCCAGGGCGATCGAGCCGATGATTCCGAAAGCCCCGATCACCAGGAAGTTCTGCTCCAGCGGCAGCTCAAGCGCAACGATCTGGCCGATTAGCAGCGGCGCCGCGATCGCGCCCAGGCGCCCCACGCCGGAGGCCATGCCGATGCCGGTCGAGCGGATGGACATCGGGTAAAACTGCCCGCAGTAGGCATAGGCCACCAATTGCGCGCCGGTGGTGCAGGCGCCGACCGCGCCGATGATCAGATAACGCAGCTCGGTCGAGGTCTGGAACGTCATCAGGTACAGCAGCACGCCGCCCAGCGCATACATCCCCACCAGCACCCACTTGATGTTGAACTTGTCGGCGAGCCACCCGCCTCCCACGGCACCGATGATGGCGCCAACGTTCAGCGCGATCACGAAGCTGAGGGCAGACCCCAGGCTGTAGCCAGCCATAGCCATCAGCTTGGTCAGCCAGCTGCTGAGCGCATAGACCATGAACAGGCCCGAGAAGAAGGCGATCCAGAACAGCACCGTGCTCGGGCCTCGCCCGTCCTGGAACAGCCGGGAGACCGGCGCACCCGCCACGCGGTCGGCGGTGGGCACGACGAACTGGGCGTCCGCCGGGTGCTTGACTCCCGGCTGGAGATTACGGGCCACTTCGGCCAGTTCGCCGTTGCGGCTGCGCGAGATCAGGTAGGTCATTGATTCCGGCACCAGCTTCAAGATGAACGGAATCAGCAGGACCGGCACACCCGCTGCGATGAAAACGACCTGCCAGCCGTACTCGCCGATCAGCTGCTTGCCGAGCACCGCGGCCAGGATGCCGCCCAGTGCGTAGCCCGAAGTCATCAGCGCCGTCATCAGGCTGCGGATCTTCTTGGGCGAGTACTCGACCATCTGTGCCACGATGACCGGCAGCACACCGCCAATCCCCAGGCCCGCGATGAAGCGCACCACGCTGAAGCTGATGGGATCCTTGGTGAATCCGGCGGCCGCGGTGAACACGCTGAACAGCATGACGCCAATGGAGAGGGCCCAGCGCCGACCAATCCGGTCGGACAGCGTGCCCAGAACCATGGCGCCGAACATCATGCCGAACAGGGCCGAACTGGCCATGAAACCGGCAGTCGATGCGTTCACGCCCATCTGCTGCATGATGGACGGCAGGGCGATGCCCACCACGGCGATGTCATAGCCGTCGATGATGAGAATCAACAGGCACCACAGAAGCACCTTGGCATGAAAGCGGTTGAAGCGAGCGTCGTCGGCGAGCTTCTGCATGTCGATTTGGCACACGTGTTTGTCTCCTTTGGGTTAGGCTCTGGATCGTGGGGCGGCGGTCATCGCCGCTCCGCTACATGTCGTCCAGCGCACACAAGGAATCCTAGGTGCCGGTGCTGCGAGCCGCGATGACGAAGCGCCCCGATCGAATGACAAACGGCCCCTTTCTGAGAGCACTGTTCAAGTGCGCCAAGAGGTCAGGCGTCAAGCTGAATATGGTCGCCCGTGCGGCTGATATTCCAGCACGAAGGGCGCTTCTGCCTGCTGGGAACACCCCGGCAGTGTTGGGTGCCCAGGGGCTCACGCCCCATCGTCGGCGCACGCCTCAACGCCAGACCCTGTACGCCTTCGCCGCCGTCAGCACGCACGATGGCGTGATTGACTCTCTGGTGCTGCCCTGGGCCAACGCTGAGACGATGCAGGTGTTCCTGGCCGAGATGGCGCGACGCCATGCCGTCGAGTTCATCATGATGGTCATGGATCAGGCGGGTTGGCACATCGCGGGTCACTTGGATGTGCCACAGAATATGCGCCTAGAGTTTCTGCCAGCCTTGAGCTGAACCCGGTCGAGCATCTGTGGAAGGTGCCGTGCCAGGATTGGTTTGCCAACACGGTGTTCAAAGAACTGGAGGCCGTACACGACGCGCTGGTGCAAGGACTCATTGCTCTCGAAACACATCAGCAAAGAACCCAGTCAATGACAGGCTTGATTGGGTTACTTCTATATCCTTGAGGGCAAATTAGTGCATCAGGCGAGCCGATAGCGCATTGCACCGTCTTCGTCTTCTGCAGACACGATTTCCCCACGCTGGTCGAGATAGTTTAGGTGGGCGAGCGTCTCTCCGGTCGCGAGGTTGAGGTGCATTTGCTCCGCAACAATGGACGAACGGTACAGGGCGCGAACCAGGTCGATGACCCTCAGAGGCTGCACAAGTTGTTGCCTGACGCGGTCGGTGCCTCTGACGGTGCTCGCACGCAGTTGCTCCAACCGTAGGTGCAGGCCATGGAAAGGTTCGTTGTGGGCAGGCAGAATCAGGGCGCTCCCAGGTACGCGTTGCATCAACCGGTCGATGGAATCGAGCCAGCCCTGCAGAGGATTCGCATGCGGCTCGGTGGCGTACACGGAGGTATTGGAACTGATCCTGGGAAGAACCTGATCCCCCGATATCAGCAAATCCAGTTCGCGCGAGTAGAAGCACGCGTGCTCGGGGGAATGTCCTGTGCCGACGATGACTTCCCATTCCTGGTCCCCGATCCGCAACATCTGGCCATCCGTGAGCCGCACAAAGCTGTCAGGCAATGGATGGATCATCTTACCGAAGTCACCGAACCGGGTGCGGTACTCATCCACCTCGGTGTCGCTCCATCCGGCCCTCCGATAGAAGCGAACGCCATCGACTGGCGCTTCCCGCCCCGTATCGGCAAGCATCACCCGACAGCTCAAATACTCGTCTCGTGTCATCCAAAGCGCGCATTCGAAGCGACGTGTCAACCATCCCGCCATGCCCACATGATCCGGGTGCATGTGCGTCGCTATCACACGGGAGATGGGACGGCCGGCTAGCGGCCCCTGCGGAGCGAGCAAGGCGAGCCACGCGTTCCTGACGTCCACGCTGCGAATGCCCGTGTCCACGACCGCCCAACCAGGACCGTCGCTCAATGCCCAGAGGTTGATGTGATCCAGGGAAAACGGCAGCAGCATGCGCAGCCACAGCACACCAGGCTTGATTTCCGTGGCTTGGCCAGGGAGTGGGAGATCCGAGAACGGATACGAGAGTGCCGGGGCTGCGTCGGTCATGATGCTTGATTTACATTCTGGCAGTGCCGCTCCAAATGGCACACAGCCATCACTCCTATGCAGTGCGAGTTCAGTTTTAGCTTAGGAAGCTTAGAAGTCAGCCTCAACGGGTGGCAATGACGAATGACCTCGATAGGCTGACGGAAAACATCTGCTTCCTGGCGCAGCCTGTCGCTGCGCTGCCGTCGGTGCAACTGCCTCAAGGGCTGCAAACAGTCTCTTGAGCGCACGAGAGCCTCGCTCGATGTGGGCCAAGGCCCGGCAGCTATGAAGGCGCCGATCTTCTCGGTGGTCGGCTACAGCCTCGTGGCCGTGCCGGAATTGGTCGAATGCCTCTATGTAGGGTGCTGCCCGCTGCGCGAGCGGGCGCGGTAGGCTCCCGGCGCGCTGCCGGTCCAGACCTTGAAGGCGCGCTGGAAGGCGGTGCTGTCGGTGAAGCCCAGGTCGGCGGCGATGGCGATGAGCGAGGCTTCGCTGCTGGTCAGGCGCACGATCGCCATGTCGCGCCGCAGTTGGTCCTTCAGTGCCTGGAAGGAAGTGTCCTCGGTGGCCAGGTGCCGCTGCAACGCGCTCACCGACATGTGCAGGCGCTGCGCGGTGACGGCCAGGTCGGGCCATTCGGGGCTGGCCCGCTGCAGCACCATGCGGACCCGCGCGCTGGCGCTGCGCTCGTTCAGGTGCGGACCCACCACGTTGCCCGGCGTGGCGCGCAGGAAGGACTGCAGCGCGTCCCGATCGCGCCGCACCGGCTGTTTGAAGGCGTCGGCGTCGAACCAGGCGGCCGTGCGCGGCTGCCCGAAGCACAGCGTACCGGAAAAGATGCGCCCGTAGCTCATCGCATGGAGCGGCTGCGCAAAATTGAAGTCGAATCGCTGCGGCACCAGCCGGCCGCCGTGCAGCCACAGCAGCAAGCGCCAGAACACGCGCAGCAGATGTGCGTGAAGGAATTCGGCATGTGCGCCCGCGCCGCCGCGCATCTCCAGCGCGAAGCCCCCCAGCGCGCCCTCGGTCACGGGCACCAGCGCCACGTCGTCCTGCAGCAGGGCGAAGGATTCGCTCAGGCGACGCAGGGCGTATGACAACGAATGGGCAGTGAACGCGCTGCGCACCATTAGCGCGAAGCTGCCCGGGCGCATGGGCCGCCCATGCAGGTAGCCCAGGCACTCGTCGTTCAGGCTGTCCTTGACGGCGATAAACAGCGCGTTGAACTGCTCCACGGTTACGCGCGAATCCTCCAGATCCAGTAGCGATTCGCTGATGCCTGCGCGCCCCAGCACGCCCTCCAGCCATTCTTGCGTGGCCAGCCCCTTGCCGCGCGCGCCGTCCAGCAGGCCATGCACGGCGAAGATAGGAGCAGTAAAGACGGGTTGCAGCATGGCGTGTGATCGAAGGGGTCAACGCCGGTCGCACGGGCCGAACGAAGTTATTTGTCAGTTGATTGAGGCAATCCGCCATCGCCCTTGCAGGGGCCAATTATTACGATTGTCGCATCCCCCAAAGCACTTCGGCAGTGGCGCTGTGCGGAACGCCCGGCGCGGGGTCAGAAGCCAACATACAAGGAGACACGCTCATGCTGCCACAGCTGTATCGCCACGCCTGGATGGACGGCGAGATCGACGCCTTTCGCGAGCAGGTGCGCCGCTACGTTGCCGCCGAATTTACTCCCCGGCTCGACGAATGGCGCCGCCAGGGCTACATCCCGCGCGAGGTCTGGCGTCCGTTCGGCGAGATGAGCTTTCTGCTGCCCGAGATGCCCGAGACCTATGGTGGTGCCGGCGCCAGCCTCGCCTACCAGCTGGTGGTGCAGGACGAACTGGCCAAGGCCGAGATGCCGGTCAATATCGCGGTGCACACCATCGCGTCGCATTACATCCTGGACTTCGGCACCGAAGCGCAAAAGCAGCGCTGGCTGCCCAAGGTGACGAACGGCGAGATGCTGGCCGCAATCGCGATGACCGAGCCGGGCTGCGGCTCGGATCTGAAGGCCATCTCCACGCGGGCCCGGCGCGACGGCGACCACTACGTGATCGACGGCGCCAAGACCTTCATCACCAACGGCTTCACCGGAAACCTGCTGATCGTCGCGGCGCGCACCAGTGGCGCGGGCAGCAAAGGGGTGTCGCTGTTCGTATTGGAGACCGAGAACCTGCCAGGCTTTCGTGTGGGCCGCCTGCTTGAAAAGATCGGCATGCAGGCCTCGGACACGGCGGAGCTTTTCTTCGACAGCGTGCGCGTTCCAGCCGACCAACTGCTGGGGGGCGTTGAAGGCCAAGGCTTTGGGCAACTAATGGGCGCGTTGCCCTACGAGCGCATGGTCATTGCAGTGCCGGCGGCGGCCGTCATCGACCGGGCGTTGGAGCTCACCATCGAATACACGAAGCAGCGCAAGATATTCGGCGCGCCTCTGTTCGACATGCAGACAACGCGCCAAAAGCTGGCCGAGATGGCGACCATCGCGCATGTGGTGCGCAGCTTCGTCAACGACTGTACCCAGCGACTGCTGGACGGCACACTCGACAACGAGGCCGCCTACATGGCCAAGTGGTGGTGCACCGAACAGCAGTGCCGCGTGGTGGACGAGTGTCTCCAATTGTTCGGCGGCTACGGCTACATGGCCGAGTACCCGATCGCGCGGATGTATGCCGCTTCGCGAGTGCAGAAGATCTACGGCGGTGCCAACGAGGTCCTGAAAGACCTGGTTTCGAGGAAGCTGTGAACATGCCGCACACGTCGCACACGCTGCAGTTGCCGCTGCACGGCGTCCGTGTGGTGGAGTTTGAGGGCATCGGTCCAGGCCCTCTGGCCGCCAGGATGCTGGTCGACATGGGCGCCGAGGTGATCGCGCTGGCACGGGCCGAGCAGGCTGCTGGGGCGCAGCGGCTGGGCGGGACGGTGGAGAACCCGCTGCACCGCGGTAAGAAGGTCGAGGTCATCGACCTGAAGTCGCCAGGTGGCAAGGCGCGCGCACTGGAGCTGATTGCCCAGGCCGACGCCCTAATCGAAGGCTTTCGCCCAGGGGTGATGGAGCGGCTGGGCTTTGGCCCCGCAGATTGCGCGGCGCGCAATCCCCGACTGGTCTATGGCCGGATGACGGGCTGGGGCCAGGACGGGCCGCTTGCCCAGGCCGCGGGCCACGACCTGAACTACGTCGCGCTGACGGGCCTGCTGTCGCTGTCGGCGCACAGGGGGCAGGCGCCCATCGTGCCGCCCTCGGTACTCGGGGACGGTGCCGGGGCGCTAGGCATGGCTTTTGGCATCGCCTGCGCGCTGGTCGATGCACGGGCCACCGGCCGTGGCCGGGTTGTGGACGCAGCCATCGTGGACATCGTGGCCATGCTGGGCACGCTGGTGCACTGGATTCGCGCCAACGGGCAGATCGACGGCGCACAGCCGAGCCCGTTCCACGATTCGCCGTTCTATGACGTGTACGTCTGCGCCGACGGTGGCTTCATCAGCCTCGGCGCGATCGAGCCGCCGTTCTACGCATTGCTGTTGTCCAAGTTGGGCCTGGCGGACGTGAACCCTGCAGACCAGTACGACACGGCGGCGTGGCCGGCGTTGAAGGAGCGCATCGCGGCCCTCATCCGCACCCAGCCCCAGGCGCACTGGTGCGCGCTGCTTGAAGGCAGCGACGCCTGCTTTGCACCCGTTCTCAGCCTGGCCGAGGCAGTGCGGCATCCGCACAACGCGGTACGGGGCATCTACCAGACCACCTCTTTCGGCGCCATCGAAGCGGCCCCGGCCCCACGGTTCCAGGCACTCAACGCAACCACCACCCAGGAGACAAAGAAATGACTGCTACCACCCACATCGTCCGCGGCTGCCCGTCCACCACGGGCAACGACCGCCAGCTCAACACCACGACGCTGATCCGGCACGCCGCGCGCACCCATGGGGACCAGGAGATCGTCTACCGCACACCCGATGGCGGCTGGGATCGCTACACCTATGCCGACTGCTACGCGCGCGTCTGCCGCAGCGCCAATGCGCTGCGCGCGCTCGGTGTCGAGCCCGGCGACCGGGTCGGCATCCTGGACTGGAACAGCCGACGTCACTTCGAGCTGTACTGGTCTATTCCCGGCCTGGGTGCTGTCATGTTGCAGATGAATCTGCGCCTGGGCCCAGAGGACCTGGGCTACGTGGTCGACCACAGCAAGGTGTCCTACGTTTGCGTGGACGAGTCATTACTACCCATTGCCGAATCCGTCGCAGCGAATTCGCCCCAGATCAAGGGCTGGATTGTCATGACCGACAAGCCGCTGGACCAGATCAAGACCACGCTGAAACCGCTGCTGCACTACGAAGACCTGCTGGCCGCCGCCGACACCCAGATCGACTGGCCCGAGATCGACGAAACCTCGGCCTACAGCGCCTGCTACACCACCGGCACCACGGGCAGGCCCAAGGGCGTGTACTACTCGCACCGCGGCATCTACATGCATTCCACGGGCATGGCCACCAATCTGGGCATGACGCTGGACGACTGTGTGATGCTCATCACCCCCATGTTCCACGGGCAATGCTGGGGCTTGCCGCAGGCCGCCACGCTGCTGGGCGACAAGATCGTGCTGCCGGGCCGCTATGTCGCCGAGGACACCAAGCCCCTGGTTGACGCCATGATCGCCGAGGGCGTGACGGTCGCCAACGGCGCACCGGCCATCTTCCAGCCCATGCTGCAGTACATCGAGACGATGCCGGTCAAGCCGGACTTCAGCCGCATGCGCATGCTGTCCGGCGCCTCCGAGCCGCCGCTGTCGATGATGATCGGTTTCTACAAACTCACCGGTGCCGAGGTGGTGCATGGCTACGGCGCCACCGAAGCCACGACGCTGGTGACGATGAACCGCCTCAAGTCCACGCTCAAGAAGCGCCTGACCGAGGAAGAGCGCTGGAACCTGAAGCGCAAGCAAGGTCTGGTGCTGACCGGGGTGGACATCCGCATCGTCGATGCCGACGACAAGGACTTGCCGCATGACGGAAAGTCGGCAGGCGAGATCTGCGTGCGCGGCCCCTGGATCACGGCCAGCTACCACGACATGCCCGACTCCGCAGACCGCTTCCTGGAAGGCGGCTGGTGGCGCTCGGGCGATGTCGGCACGGTGGACGAGAACGGCTACCTCAAGGTCACCGACCGCATCAAGGACGTGATCAAGAGCGGCGGCGAATGGATTTCTTCCATCGACATGGAAAACCTGCTCATGGGTCACCCCGCCGTGCGCGACGCCGCAGTTGTCGGCGTTCCGCATCCGAAGTGGCAGGAGAGGCCGCTGGCCCTGGTGGTGCTGAAGCCTGGCCAGCAGGCGACCCAGGAACAACTGCAGGAACACCTGACCAGCGCCTTCGCCAAGTGGCAGTTGCCGGATCAGGTCCTGTTCGTCGAGGCCATCCCCAAGACCAGCGTCGGCAAGCTCGACAAGAAGCGTATACGCGCCGAGCACGCGGATCGCTACGCCGAGTGACGCCGGCTTTTTTATCCAGGAGAACAACATGAAAGACCATGAACCCGTCATCGTCGGTGCGCTGCGCACCCCCGTGGGCAAGCGCGGCGGGCGCCTGCAGAAATGGCATCCCGTCGATTTGTTGGGCGAGACGCTGCGCCAACTGGTCGAGCACTCCGGCATCAACCCGGCCGATCTGGACGATGTGATCGTCGGCTGCGTGCTGCAGTGGGACCAGCAGCACGGCAACCTGGGCCGGCATGCCGTGCTGGCGGCGGGGCTGCCCGAATCCGTTCCGGCGGTGACGGTCGACCGGCAATGCGGCTCCGGCCAGCAGGCGGTGAGCTTTGCTGTGCACGGTATTCAAGCGGGTGCCTACCAGTTGGTCATCGGCGCCGGGGTGGAGTCGATGTCGCAGGCGCCCATGCCGCCGTCATTCAAGCCTGGTGCGCCGCTTGGCGCGCAATACAGCCCGAGCGAACTGGCGCGCTACCAGGACAACCCGCTGATACCGCAGGGCGCTTCCTCGGAGTTGATGAACAAGCGCTTTGGCCTCACGCGCGAGGCCCTGGATGCCTTCGCCGTGCGTAGCCATCGGCGGGCCACCGAGGCCTCGCAGGCTGGCCGCGTCAAGGATCAACTGGTGCGGCTGACCGAGGATCCGGCCGATCCGGACAGCCCGGTCGTCGCCGCCGACGAGGGCGTGCGCGCGGACCCCAACCCCGAGAAGATGGCCACGCTGAAAGCCGTGTTTGCCGCCGACGGCGCCACCACGGCCGCCAACTCATCGCAGATCAGCGACGGCGCCGCCGCGCTGCTGATCGCCAGCCGTGCCTACGCCAAGCAACACGGCCTGAAGCCGCGTGCGCGCTTCGTCAGCACCGCCGTGGCCGCCGCCGACCCGGTGATCCAGTTCACCGCTGTGCTCGACGCCACCCGCAAGGCACTGAAGGAATCGGGTCTGACCCTCGACGATATCGATCTGTTCGAAGTCAACGAGGCCTTCGGAGGCGTGCCGCTGATGTTTCAGCAGGAGTTCGGCATCCTGGACGACCGCCTCAACGTCAACGGCGGCTCGATAGCCATCGGCCATCCGCTGGGCTCTACCGGCGCGCGCATGCTCACTGACCTGCTGTGCGAGCTGGAGCGCCGGGGCGGCCGCTATGGCCTGCAGACGATTTGCGAGGCCTCGGGCACGGCCAACGCCACCATCATCGAGCGGCTTGGATGAGCGGGGCCACCATGAGCGAAGCCAGCGAAGTGCTCGTCAGCCGCGATGGCGCCATCGCCACCTTGACCATCAACCGCCCGCGCGCGAAGAACAGCTTGAACCGCGCGGTATTCGATGGCCTGCGTGCGCAGCTTGTGCAACTGCGCGACGACGATACCGTGCGCGCGGTCATCATCACCGGCGCCGAGGGCGTGTTCTGCGCCGGGGCCGACATCACGGCCTTCGATGCGCTGCGCGCCGAGCCGCTGCTGGGCGATCGTGCGGCGGCAGGCGGCCACTTTTGGTCGGAACTGGAGCGCTTCCCCAAGCCCGTCATCGCAGCGGTGGAAAAGCTCGCGCTGGGCGGCGGCACAGAATTAGCGCTGGCCTGCGACATCGCGATCGCTGGCGAGTCCGCCAATTTCGGTGTGCCGGAAGTCAAGCTGGGCGCCATTCCGGGTGCCGGGGGCACGCAGCGCCTGATCCACGCTATCGGCAAGTCCAAGGCCATGGCCCTGCTGCTGACCGGCGATTTCATCGACGCCCGCATGGCTTGCGATGCAGGCATGGTCGCCGAAGTGACGGCTGATGGCCAGGCCCTGCCGACGGCGTTGGCGATGGCCAACCGGATTGCAGCCAATTCGCCGCTGGCCGTGGCGCTGGCGAAAGATGCGGCACTGGCCAGCTTTGAAACTCCGCTCGCGCAAGGCCTGGAGCATGAGAAGCGCAATTTCCTCGTCGCTTTGCGTTCGGCCGACAACCTGGAAGGGCAAGCGGCATTCCTAGGCAAGCGCACACCCAACTTTACCGGCCAATAGCGCCTGTTTCTCACCCATCGAGGAAAAACCATGCAACTGAACTCCGACATCTCTGCCGTCATCACCGGGGGCGCTTCCGGCCTGGGAGCCGCCACGGCCCGGCGTTTGGCCAGCCATGGCGTCAAAGTCGCCATCTTCGACATGAACGAAACCGTCGGCCAGGCGTTGGCTAGCGAACTCGGCGGCGTTTACTGCAATGTGGACGTGATGTCCGAGGAGCAGGTGGACGCCGCCTTCGCCAAGGCCCGCGCGGCCATTGGGCAGGAACGCATTCTGGTCAACTGCGCCGGCACTGCCGATGCCGTCAAGACTGTCAGCCGCGACAAGAAAACCGGCGAAATCCGCCCATGCGCGGCAGATCGTTTCAATCGCATCATTCAGATCAACCTGGTGGGCACCTTCCGCTGCATCGCCAAGTCAGCTGCGGGCATGTTGACGCTCGCGCCGCTGGCCGATGGCGACCGCGGCGCCATCGTCAACACCGCTTCGGCCGCCGCGCAGGACGGCCAGGTCGGCCAGGCCAGCTATGCGGCCAGCAAGGCAGCCATCGTGGGCATGACCCTGCCAATCGCGCGCGACATGATGGACGAAGGGATCCGGATCAACACCATCATGCCGGGGATCTTCGGTACACCGTTGCTGCTGGGCCTGCCGGACAACGTCAAACAGGCGCTGGCGGCCAGCGTGCCCTTTCCCAAGCGTTTAGGCGACCCCGATGAATTCGCGCAGGCCGTCGAGTTTCTCGTTACTTGCGGCTACATGAATGCCGAGTCCATTCGTGTGGATGGTGCCATTCGCATGGCGCCGCGCTGACGCTGAAATTTTGATCAATCAGGGAACGTCAGCATGCCTGGAAATCCGGTAATTCTCGAAAAGAATGGTGCCGTCGCGACCATAACACTCAACTCGCCAAAAAAAATGAATGCGTTGAGCACGTCGGTCGTAAACGTGCTCGCTGGTGTCATTGCAGATGTCGAACGCGATGGCTCGATTCGAGCTTTACTGCTGCGCGGTGAGGGCCGGATGTTCAGTTGCGGAGGTGACATCGAAGAAATGGTGGCCGCGGGCGATGCGTTGTCTACTTTGGTCGATGACGAACTGAGAGTGGCCGAAAGCATGATTCCTCAATTCGCCAGCCTGCCGTTCCCGGTAGTCTGCGCTGTACAAGGCGCGGTAGCCGGAGGCGGTCTCGGGCTTGCCTTGGTCTCTGACTACCTGATTGCCGCAAGTGGGACGAAGTTTGTGGCGGCCCATACCGGCCTCGGATACGCGGGGGATTTCGGCATCAGCTGGCTACTTCCACGCGCAGTGGGTGGACGACGCGCACGAGACATGATCTTGACCAATCGCGTAGTCAGTTCGGACGAGGCCTTGGCCTGGGGATTGGTCGAGAAAGTGGTTCCTGGCGAGAGCCTGCTGGACGAAGCGCGGCGTATGGCGGTGCAATTTTCGGTCGGACCAACGCAAGGTTATGCGGGCGCCAAGCGCCTGCAACTCGCTGCCTTCGAGAGTGATCTGGCGACCTCATTGAGGCTGGAGGCGGCCGAAATGAATCGAGCCTCGAAAACCACAGATTCGCTGGAAGCGGTCCGCGCGTTCGTCGCAAAGCAAGTCCCGCAGTTTGCCGGACGCTGAACGGCTGTAGACGCATCCGGTCGGTGGGTGCTTAATTGCTGCTGGCGTCAGGTAACGGATAAACCCTGCTGCCGTCGGATTTGCCAGGATACGGTGCCACCATGTACCTGCGCAGAAATCAGCATGCCGAGTCGTTGTTCGATGACAGGCGTCCATGGCACCAAGCTGAACCCCATACCATCATCGAGCATGGCAAAGCGGCCACTGGCGAGCATGAGGCTGCGTCGGTAGATGCCGGTCACGCGCTGGCCATCGGCCGCCAGACGGTGTTTCAGCCCGGTTTCGGTGGCAATATCCTTGGCAGCCCGAATCACATCCCGATCGCGTAGTGTCGCCAATAGATTGCGCGCGAGGATTACGCGCTGCCCGCGCCGCTCTGCCAGCCCCTGTTCGGCCAGGAATTCGGCGCGCTGCTGCATCGCCTGGTTGACCTCGCTGCCAAAGCCCAGGTTGCCCAGGCCCGAGCCGCCGCCGATCAACTGCTGGTCGAGCCAGGTGGCTCCGATCACGCGGGCCTGCCGCTCGATGGGCAGGTGCGATTTCAGCTCCACCGCCACGCCGCCCAGGCGCTGCGCATCGTAGCGACGGCCCTGCTCGGGCAGGTCGCCCGGCACCTTCCATAGCCCCTCGGCCACCCGTTCCACGATACCGGCACGGCGCAAGGCTTCCAGCCGGCGGACGTGGGACGCGACCACTTCCTGCGGATCGCGGCCGGGCAGGGCCTGACCCTGCGCGATGGCAAGGTGGTGGTCGGTGCGGTACAGGCCATCGCTCGCCAACGCGGCGATGTTCTTGTCGGCCGCGCGCACGTCAGCCGATCTCCTTGCCTCCACCACAGCGCCGGTCGGATAGTTCGCCAGCTCGTCGCGGGCGTTGAGCGCAACGTAGTGGGCCATGCCGTCCACGCCGTCGATGACCAGATAGCCCCGGTCGTGCAGTTCGTCGGCCAGCCCCTTCGCGGCCACGCGGCCGAGGATGGTTCGGCCATCGTCCCCAGGCTCGAACACCGCCAGTTCGCGCGGCTCGCCGCGCATGGCCCGCTGCATGGTGCGGATGATGTCGCCGCGCTCGCCCAGGGCGCGCAGGGTCTTTTCCGCATCGTTGTGGACGGTCCACGTGCCGGGCTGGGCCTCGTCGGCCAGGCCCAGGCGCTGCAAACGCTGCAACCTGCCGATCAGCAGCAGACGCTGGCGTTGCAGTCGGGGTTCGTTGAGCCGTTCGACATGCACCATGCCATCGTCGCCGGCCTCGCGCTTCAAGGTGCGATCCAGGCTCGTCCACCGCTCCTGATCCACCTCGCGCCGCAAGGTCTGCTGGATCTCCAGCTCGGTGCGCGGCCCCAGCCATTCGGTCGCCAGTTCGGCGGCGCGATGGCGGAACCCATCGGCGATGTAGTCGCCCGCGATGATGAGGTCTTTGCCGGTGTCGTCGCGCCCGCGCACGACGATGTGCGTGTGCGGGTTGTCGGTATTCCAGTGGTTGACCGCCACCCAATCGAGGCCCGTGCCCAGGTCGGCCTCCATGCGGCCCATGAGGTGCCGCGTGTAGGTGCGCAGGTCTTCGAGTTCCGGGCCATCCTCGGGTGAGAGGATGAAGCGGAAATGGTGTCGGTCGTCGGCGCAGCGTTCCTTGAAAGCGTCGAGGTCGGCGGCATCGGTCTGCGGCCCGTAGGCTTGGCCCGGCTCGCCATCGCGGCCCACGCCGTCGCGCTCGATGTAGCGCAGGTGCTTGGCGAGCGACTGCGGGCTGGCCTGGCGCTGGTTGACCAGCAGCGTCTTGATGGTCACGCGCCGCGACATGGGCGTCAGCTTCGCTCCGGCGAAGCGCGCGGCCGTGTGGCCGCGCCCCAGGCGCGAGCCGGGCCGCTGGCCGTTGCCCCTCCCGGAGCCGCTGGCAGCGCCAGGACGGCGCACCGACGACTTGCCGCTACTGGCCTTGCCTGCCTGCTTGAGCACCTTGGAAACGAAGCTCTGGCCCCGGTTCTTCGGTGCGCTGGGGCGGATGCGGAAATCATCGTCGCGGCGGTCGGTCATGGCTGCGCTCCCTGCAAGCTCTGGCGTGTCCGGTCGTGTGAAGCACGCGGACAGCCCTGCATTGGCGCGGGCCTCGCGCCCCAAGCGGCACGGCGGCGAAGCCGCTCCGTGCCGCGCCACCCCATGTGCAGACTGGCTTTCGACGCGGCCCGGTGCCGCGTCCTTTTGTCTTGCCTTCCGCCTTTGCCCCCGCGCCGGCGAACGCGGCGACGGCCATAGGCCGGGCGCGTTCGAGGCAAGACGCCTGCACGTTGGACGGCTGCGCCGAAGGCAGCGCGAAGTGCGGTGCGAATGCACCCGCACTGCACGCGCGACGACACGGCGACGGCCAGCAGAGCGACACGCCCGATGGCACGACAAGATGCACGGCAACGTGCAGCGAGTCGGCGGCCATCATGGGCGGGATTCCAGCCAGACTGGATGCGCGACCCCGATCACGGCGGATGCGCTGACCGGCCCGAAATACCGGCTGTCGAACGACGCCGGGTTGGTCACACTCAAGAGGAACAGTTCGCCGGATTCGAGGCGGCGGCATTGCTGCCAGGATGGCAGCGGCCGGCCCCAGCGGTCGGCAGGCAGCACGGCGGCCGAAGGCACGCCGTCGATGCGGACGACGCGGCCAGTGCTGCACACCTCCTGCGGCGCGACGGCGCCCACGCGCTTGAGCAGCGGCACGCGCGCCGGCAGGTAGCCGCGCTGCGCGGCCAGCGCGGCGGCGTCTGGCGGCAGCGTGGTCAGGACGATGCTGCCCACGGACAAGGGACGTGGCGGCGAGTCGGTGCCGTGGCCTTGCGGATCGACGCGATACCAGCCGACCGCCACGCTGTCGGACGGGTTGTAGATCAGGCGCGGCAGCGGATGCACGAAGGACGCCCAGGCGAGCGCAGCGAGGCCGCAGGCGGACAGGCCCGCCAACACGAGGCGAGCGCGCAGGCGCGAGCGAGGATGCGGCGGGATGCCGGTTGCGCTGGCAACGGCGGATGGAAGCGTCATGGCAGCGTCCTCCCGGTTAGCCAGGCAGCGTGCCGCTCGGCGGTGTATTCGGGCAGCGGCAGGCGTGCAGCGAGCCGGTTGGCGAGCGTGCGCCAGTACGCGGGCGAGACAGCGGCGGGCGCGATGCCCAGCGCCTCGATGGCGTCGATGCACTCCAGCACCGCGCGCACCTGGTTCTCCCCTTCGGCGTGGAGCAGCAAGCGCGCCCCCGGCTGCACGCCGGGGATGCGCTGCGCTGCATCCAGCGGCGTGCAAGCCTGCATCACCATGAGCTGCCAACGCACAGTGCCGTAGTCGTTGGCCTGCCAGCGGATACGGCACAACATGGCGCCCGGCAGGAACACCGCGCAACGGCGCCAGCGGTCGAGCTGGTGCGTGCGCGCAGGTTCGCCGAAGCGCAGGTAGAGCTTGAAGCGTGGTTCGATGTAGGCCAGCGCCACGCGCGTCAGCGGCGCGCTGGCAGGCTGGCCGGCAAGTGCAGCCGTAGCCGCGCCAGCGGCAGGCGAAGCGGATGCAGTCATGGTGCGTTCTCCCTGCGGTGCTCTGGAAACTCCCGCTCCAACAGGCCACGCAGCAGGTCGGCCACGGTCACGCCTTGCGTGAAGGCCGACACCTTGATGCGTGCCCGCATCGCGGGCGTGATGTCGAGAGTCAGACGGGCGGTGTAGAGGTCGCCCTTGCCCAGCGCATCGGTGTCGCCCTGGCGAATCCACGCCTCGGCGTGCGGATTCGCGGGCGGACGCGCGCCGATGCCGACGCGCTTTGCCGTGCGCTTGCTGTTCGATGGCGGCTTCGCGGTCATGTCGGCCACCGCAGCAATTCGTCCACCAGCGCAGTGATTTCGCGTGCGGCGGCGCTGTCGGGTGCCGTCTCGCGTGCAAGCCGGCCAGCGGCCACGCTATCGGCGAACACGATGCGCTGATGCACTTCCGCGCGCAGCGCAGGAAGCGGCTGGTCGGCGAGTGCCTGGCGTGCTTCGCGCCCGATCACGGTGGTACTGACGCGCCGATTGATGACGAAGGCCGCGCGCAGCGCAGGCCGAAATACCTGCGCCTCGCGGATCACCGCCACCATCTCGGCGCTGGCCCACAAGTCGTAGGGGCTGGGCTGCACCGGGATCAGCACGCGCTCGGCCGCCAGCAGCGCGGAGCGCGCCAAGGCGGCGATGCGCGGCGGGCCGTCGATGATGACGTGATCGGCCCGCCTGGCGAGTTCCGGCGCCTCTTGGTGCAGCGTTTCGCGTGCGAGGCCCACGGCGCTGAACAGCCGTGGCAAGCCTTGCTGGCTTCTGCGCTGCGTCCAGTCCAGCGATGAGCCCTGCGGGTCAGCGTCCAGCAGGACGACGTGCTGGCCGCGCATCGCCAACTCGCCGGCGATGTGCGTGGCGAGCGTGGTCTTGCCGACGCCGCCTTTCTGGTTGAGCAGTGCGACGATCATGGCCTGGCCCTCCATGCTGGAAAGCCGGGCTTTTGCTGCTGCGTTTGTGGCCGCGGGGTGGTTGTCCACCGCAGCGGCGTTTCCCTACTAAAAGTTAGAGAAACTAAGTTAGGGAAGTTAGAGGACGCGCAAGCCCAGTGCTGGCGCGGGTTTGCGGCCGATCGGCACGCCTGATAGCACGATAGTCCCACGCCTGATAGCACGATACCCCGCACGCCTGATAGCACGACACCATTCACAGGCTTTCCCGGAGTTATCCCCGTGCCGTCTGCGGCACGGGCCGGAACGTCAGCAGTTCCATGCCGTTGTCGGGCATCCGCTCGATGCCCAGGACGTAACCGGGCAGCGACTGCCGCGCGACGAGCGCGCGCAGATCGCAGGCGAAGTCGTAGGGCTTCGCGGTGCTGCCGGACTTCTGGTGCAGATAGCGAAAGTCGAACTGCCAGCCGTATGCCTGCTTGCCGCCGTGCTTGCGCACCAGGCGGTACAGCCACCGCTCGATGCCGCCGGTGAGCCGGAAATACGCCGGGTCGATGGTCAGCACCAGCGCAGCGTCGAGCACGCCGGCAAAGAACCAGTCCGGCAGGATCAGCTCGATGCCCAGCGGCGTGCCGCTGGCATCGGCCAGTTCCTTCCATTCGTTGATCCACGAAAAGCGGTGCAGGCGCCGGCCTGTTGTCTCGCGGATGGACGTGGCCACCGTGGTCGATTGCAGGCGATCCAGCGCGGCCTTGAGGCGCTGGTAGTCGCGCAGCGACTTGCCGCGTCCGATGAAGCGCAGGATCTCGTAGGGCGTCGCGCGCATCAGCCGCGACGGGCGCAGGCCCGCGTCCTTCGCTTCCACGATCTGCGAGGCCGCCCATATCAGCACGTCCGCATCCCAAATCGTGGCGATGCCGTGCTCCTGCGTGCCCTCTACGCGGATCGTCACGTTGCCCGCGCGGAAGTCGATGGGTTTGACCCGCTTGGACTTGCCGAGCGAGAAGAACGGATAGGCCATCAAGTCCTGGCTGTCGCGCGGCGCCATGTCGCCGGGCAAGGCGCGGAACAGGTCGAGCTGTTCGCGCTCCTGCAACGACCGCTGCCGGAACGGCAGCGCGGAGCTGGACATGGTGATGGCCTGCCGCGCGCCGCCGATCAGCGCGCACGGCTGTCGGCCGAGTGGTGCTCGGCGTACTCGGGATCGGAAGTCGTCTCGAAGCTGCGGTCGGCGGCCCAGGCATCGAGGTCGGCCACGGCGTACATGACGCGCCGGCCGAACTTGCGAAAGCGCGGACCACCACCGATCACGCGCTGCTTTTCCAGCGTGCGCGGCGACAGCCGCAGGTACTCGGCGGCTTCGTCGTTGGTGAGATAGCGTTGGGGCTGCGCGGCAGCGGTCGAGACAGTGGCGGCAGGCCGCAAAGGAGCGGGACGCATGGTGTGAACCTCCATAGCTTTCAAAGCTCCGGCCACACAGCGCAACCGGATGGAGGCAGTCTCAGAAAACCAAGCTGTCCTGCTCAGGGCCGTTTTGCGTCGTCCTCAAAACGACCCTTCTCAAGCGGCGGAAGCTGTGCTAGGCGGCGATAGCCGCCGCGCATCAGCGCATCGCCGCGCCGTACCAAGCGGCGTACCTTGGAGCGCAGGCCGCCGTCGCTGTACCAATCGGCTGCGGCATCGCCGCCGAACAAGCCTTCGGCCACCTCGCGCAAGGACGCACCCGCTAGGGTTGCGTCGAGCGCCTGCAAGGTGTGTAGCTCAAGCAGCGCGGCGGGTGCCGGCCTGGGCTTCGCAGAAGCCAGGGCCGCGCCGAGCGCACGGTTGCGCGCAGGTGCGGCGGCGCCGCCGCGGCGGGCATAGGCGACAGCCATCCCGTCTTCCAGGCCGGGCGCCAGCGCGAAGCGCAGGCAATGACCTGGGCTGTGCGCCATCAGCGCCAGCCCTTTGCCGTCATGGAGCAGTTGCTTGTGCCCGGCAATGCGCCAAAACGTGAACGCGGGAGCATACTGCGGCGGATCGGCGTCGGGATAGAGCTGCACCACGGCCACATGGCCGGGCAACCAGGCTGGATGAGCGTCGCGCGCATCCAACGCCGGATCTTCCAGCAGGCGCAAGCCCCAGCGATGCGCCGCCTGCTGCGCGGCTTTCGGCCGGCGATGATGGCGCAGCCAGTCGAGCCGGTAATCGGGGTTTCTGCGCAGATATTCCCAGGCCGTCCCAAGGTCGTCCAAGTGCAGCACGTACAGATACGCGGCAGTCGGATACCAGTGCTCGGCGCTGCGATCGACCATGACGCAACCTCCCTGCGAACAGGACTGGCCGCGACAGAAGAACTACGTGCTACATCGGTGTCATCAGAACGAAATGGGTTAAGGGAATAGTTGGGCTGTCAAGTCCGACTGGCTCCGATGCGTTGCGGTATTCGTCTCAATGCTGCGGCGGCAGCGTCCCTCCCGTGGGACGCCGTACAGGCCAGCCTGCCGCAGTCCGCGTCAGGCATCATGTCCGTTTGGATCAGACTGGCGCGGCTACGCCGCAAGAATCTCGATTGAGACCTGCCCGGTATGACACCAGACTGAAAAAGTCACAGTAGGCTGTGTTCAGTCCGGGATAGCCCCGTCGCGCTCGGCCAGCCGGGTGTATTCCGACAGCGTGCGCGTGGGCCGGAAGTAGCGGTCGCGCATCACGGGCTGCTGATGCGGCCCGACGATGCCAGCCAGCTCGGACAGCTTGACGGTTCCTTGCGCCGGCATTCCGATTCCCAGGTCGATGAGGCCCCAGGCGGTGTCGCCATCGGCGGGATCGAGTGCGGCCAGCAGCCAGGTCACATGCGCGTCCGGCGTGAACAGCCGCACCACGGGCACCGGGTCGATGGCCTGGCCAGCGGCACGAGCCTCGCCGTTGGCGAGCAGTTGCGCGCGCTCCGGGACGGTGGCGAGTGGCTGGGGCATGGTTGGCAATCCCACAAATCCAATGATGCACGGATGCGGTTTCACGCCCAAGCGCAGAACCGCCAAACCGGATTTACGCCTTCGTGTGCAAGCACGGATGCGCTTGCGTGGCTTTGCTGGAACCAGCAAATGCGGATTTCCGTAAAGGCACGAAAACGTAGAACACCAAATGAACACTATAGATTGTAGCCCTATAGGGCGCAATGGGCTGTCATCTTGGTTTTTCGAGGGAAACCATAGGTGGCGGCTGGGAACTCATTGGCGAAGGCGTTGAAGACAGTCAGGAAGGCGCGTGGCTTGAGCCAGGAAGCCTTCTCTGACGTGTCCAGCCGCACCTATATGAGCACCCTCGAACGCGACCTGAAAAGCCCGACCCTGCATAAGCTGGCCGAGCTGTGCGAGGTGATGGAGATCCACCCGCTCACGCTGCTGACGCTGGCCTACGCGGGCGACAGCCCGCACAAGGCCGACGAGCTGCTGGCGCAGGTGCGCCGGGAGCTGGAGGCGGTGCTGAAGGAGCGCGGCGCGGCGAAGCCGCGCGCGTGACGTGGTGATGTGCTGCGAACAGCAGCACAGCGCCCCGCCGCGATGGGCGGGGCGCTGCGGCGGTCACGCCGCCTGGGGCTTGCTGCGCGACCAGATCAGGTCGTGCGTACCGTCCTCGCCTTCGATCAGGCGGGCATAGACCGGAGCCGGGAACGAAGGATCGTCGAGGGTCACGGACTTGTATTCCCGCCCGGCCTCGCTGGTCTTGTTCCACGCCGCGCCGATGTCGTGGCCGGCGGCCTGGAGGCGGAAGTCGGGGGCGTTCTCGCTGCTGCCCTTGTCGTTGGGAACCAGCTTGACCTTGACGTTGAGCGTCAGGGTGCGCAGCGTGCCGGTGAAGCCGTCTTTGTCTGCGGTGAAGGTGCCGATGTTGGCCATGATGATTTCTCCTTTCGGTTGAACAAGGTTCGCGCCCATCGCGTCCTTGTTGTGATCCGGCCGGCGGGGGACGGGCTGGCTGCACCGCTTGCGGTCGAAACGCAGTGGAGAGCCGGGAGGCGAAAAGAATTTGCTGCGCGAGGAAGCCGCGCAGCGGCGGGGAAATTGTTTTCGCCGGACGGTTGCAGCCATGAAGCCCGAGGCGCAGCCGCGCCCCCGCCAGGATTCACAACGAGACAAGGACGCCTTGGGCCGAACCGCTCCGAAAGGAGATGGGGCCGACTCGGCATCCCCGCCCGAAGGCTTCTCCGGCTCGCCCGCTGACGCGGGCCAGGTCAACCCCGCAACGACAGGCGAGAACGCCCCCGCCATACCTTGCGGCGCCGGTCTTGAGGCGTGGCGTGGAAGCTCCATAGCGATACCGGGCGGGTTGTCCGTGAACCGTCCTTCGTGACGTGATGGGCAGGAACCGCCAGCGTTGAGGACGGCACGCACCTGCACAACCTGCCGCAGCAAGCGCCAGCGTGTTCGCCAGCGTCCCGTCCATCGCGGCGGGACGTTGGGCGGGCCGATCCGGCGCAGCCGGTTCGGCAGCATCGAGGGGCGCCAAGCATCGCGCGGCGGGGATAGCTCGCAGGGCTTTCCCCTGGAGGCAAGCGAAGCGCGCAGCGCCGCAGGCGCGAAGGCGTGAGGGATTGAAGCCGAATGGCCGTGACGGCAAAGACGGCACGGGGCGTAGCCCGAAAGCCCGGCGGCGCTATGCGCCGACACGCCCAGGCCGTTCCAGATTTCTAAGCAGGAAACGCGGACATGCCTCTGATGAAATGGGCGCGGCCCTACGCTGCGAGGTATGCACGCGGCAAGCCGAAAACCGCTGGTGATTCCCGCGCACGGCGGGCGCTACGGCTTGCAGACCCATACGGGCCTGCCATTACCGGGCGGGAAGCCCGGTCACGTCAACGCCGCCGTCTGAGCTGCCGCGAGGGCGGCGGCGTGCCGATTCGGCTGGTGGCCTTGAACACCGGGCGCGGCCACTGCCGCGCCCGGATTTTTGCGGTGCTGATCGCGGTTATTCCTTCGTCTCGATGAGCCACCACACGGCAGGCGGCAAGGCGCGGCCCGTGATGGGGTGAATGTCGGTGAGGTCGGCGCAGGCCGTCCAGCCCGAGGGCGGGCGGTAGCCGCGCACGTCGCCATCGCCGTTCCAACGGCGGGCGCGTACCGTGCCAGCGGCGTAGATCGCCGCCATGCGCGGGCGGCTAATGGTGGTGCGGGTCATGGGGGCTTCTCCTTCCAGCGAAGCGCCCCGGTCGAGGCCGGGGCGCTTGCCTTCGGCGCGGGTCAAGCGGCCAGCGCCTCGGCGGGTTCATCCGCCATTGCCTCGGCATCCTCCGTGGCGTCCTGCTCCGAGCCTTCTTCCTGCGCGGCATCCTGCGGGCCAGCGGCCTTGAAGATGGCGGGCATCCAGCCCGAGCCATCGGCCAGGCTTGCGGCCTTGGGCGCGTCGGCGTCCTCGTGCTCGTCGTTGGCGGATTCGCCTTCGGTGCTGTCGAAACCGCGCCGCAGCTTTTCCAGCGTGCGCAGCGCCTTGGCCTCGGCTTCGCGCAGCAGGCCGCGATGAATGGCGGCTTCGCCGTTGCGGTCGATGGTGACGATGGCACCGGCCACCTCGCGCACTTCGGGGGTGTAGCCCTGTAAGGCGTCCTCCGCGTCTTGCAGTTCCCCGACCACCTGATCGCGCCGCTGTTCCAGCTTCTCGGCTTTGGCTTCGTCCTCGGCGTCGCAGGCTTCTTCCAGTTCGCCGTCGATCTTTTCGAGGCGGGTTTCCAGCGAGGCGATGCGGCGGGCCTCACGGGTGGTCGGCTCGCGACGATGGCGCGGGGCGTTCTGGAACGCCTGCCGTTCCTCGTAGGCCAGATGCGGCACGGCCTCCACCCATGCCCACCCCTCGGCGCGCACGTCCTCGGCCAGCGTTGCCAGCTTGTCGCGCACCAGCGTTTCCAGCACTGCGGTATCGGTGAGGTAGGTTCCGGCATCGCCTTCCGCGAACAGGTCACGGCGGATGCCGCCGCCTGCCTGCCGGTAGGTGTCCAGCCCGACGAAGCGCACCAGCGCGTGCGTGGCGTCGATTTCGCGCTCGGTCAGGCGCTCGCGCAGCTTGGACGGGCTGCGCTGCCATTCCGGCGCACCATAGAACGCGGCTTCCTGCGCGGCGTGGTCGTCGGTGATGGTCAAGGCCATCAACTGTTCCAGCGTGACGGTTCCGGCGCGATAGTCGGCCATCAGGCGCGGCGCGATGTGGGCCAGCTTCAAGCGGCGCTGCACCACCAGCGGGGACACGCCGAAGTCGGCGGCAATGTCCTCGATGGGCCGGCCTTCCTTGACCAGCGCGGCGAACGCCTCGAACTGGTCGGCGGGGTGCATCTGCTCGCGCATCAGGTTTTCCGCGAGGCTGACGGTGCGGGCCGAAGCATCGGGCACCAGCAGGCACGGCACTTCGTAGTCGGCGGGGATGCGCTTCTTCTTCGCCAGCAGCTTCAAGGCGGTCAGGCGGCGATCACCGGCCACCACTTCGTAAGCCTCGCCATCGGCGGAAAGGATGACGATCAGGTTTTGCAGCAGGCCGATGCGGGCAATGCTCGCGGCCAGTTCGGGGATGGACAGGCGCGGCATCTTGCGGGCGTTGCGCTTGGAGCGGCGCGGCAGCAACTGCGACAGCGGAACCAGAATCAGGTTCTTGGACGGGTCGGCCATTTCCAGCGGTGCGGCGGTTTCGATGGCGGCGATTTCGGTTTTGAGTACGGCGTTCATGGTGATAACTCCTTGCGGTTAGGGATGCAGCAGCGAGAGAAGCGGCAAGGGCTGCTGCCTGCCCCTGCCGCGTGGGGATTCAGGCTTTCAACTGGCGCAGGCCATCGGCCAGCAGCCACAGGGCGCGATTCAGGCGCACGCTTTGGTCGATGCCCTGCACGGGCCGGGTGGTCTGGCGGCGGCCATTCGCGGCGCGGGCGGACAAGCCGCCTTTGGTCAAGTTCTCCTGCGTGCGGTTGAACACGCTCCACAGGTCGCGGCGGTCATCGTCGTGGCGGCGCGGCATCAGGATTTGCGATTCCGTGATGGGCGCGGGCTTGTCCTCGTCGTACTTCAACGCCAGCGCAGCGCGGGCGAACACTTCCGATTCCCCGGCGTCGAGCGTGATGGCGCGCATGGCATCGCGGGATTCCTGCGCCCGGTCGAAGCCGTGCAGGACTTCGTAAGCGCCTTCGATGACGTGCCCGGCTACGTCGCCCTTGTGCGGCACGCGCACGTCGGCCACGGTGTCGCCGCAGACAAGGCCATTGCTGCAAACGAAGCGGAACATCCCGGCCAGCATCTGATAGCTACTGGTGCCGTCATGGGAGTTCAGCAGGATGATTTCGTTGGCCTCGCGGCCGTTGATCTGGCTGGCGTGGCGCAGCCGGATCATGTGCTTGGTGTAGTCGCGGCGGTCGTCGTGGCGCACGCGGGTTTGCGTCACCATGAAAGGCTCGAAGCCTTCCCCGCGCAGTTCTTGCAGCACGGTCGCGGTGGGGATGTAGCTGTACCGCTCGGAGCGGCTTTCGTGTGGTGCCTCCGCGAAGATGGACGGGGCCACTGCCCGGATTTGGTCATCGGACAAGGGACGTTCCGAACGCAGCACCGGGGAACGGGAAGCGAAGCGGGATGCGAGTTGCATGGCATTTCTCCTGACAAAGAAAAAAGGGTTTGCTGTTCACCGCACACCGGATTCCTAGATTCGGAGCCCAGCCTTTCGGCTGTTTGGTGCGGTCGGCACGAGGAACCCGGTTGGCCCTGTTGCCACCGTCTTTCCTGAGTTCATCGCCCGCGACGGTCAGGAGCGCGCGGACGGGGGCCGTCAAGGAGGCAAGCGCAGGGYTGGTGCGGCCCGCAGCGMAGCGAGGACACGGCCCKGCGCGCCTTGACGGCGCACGGGCGCGGGCTACAGTCGCGGACAAGGTGATGAAGTCAGGGGAGACGGCTGGACATGGCAACGGCCCCTCAACACGCCGATCGCACGGCAAGCGAAGCGCGCAGGCCCGGATCTAGGAATCCGGGCCGGAGGCGTCAGCCGAGCGGAGCGAGGGAACGATGGAAGCCCGAATGGGGCGAGACGCCGCAGGCGGCTCGATGCGCTACGCGCACGACAGCGCGACCGGCCATGTTTCTTGGCCGGGGACGTCCGGACTTCAAGGCTCGATGCACAAGCTCATGCGCCAGTCATCGGGAAACAGGTTCGACAGCGACTGCCGTGGTCTGGCCGATCCGGCGCAGCCGGTTCGGCGGTCTTTGAGGGGCGCCAAGCATTGCGCGGCGGGGATAGCCCGCAGGGCTTTCCCCTGGAGGCAAGCGAAGCGCGCAGCGCCCCGGAAGGCGCGCGAAGGCATCACGCCGAGTCGTCAGGGCGCAGGCTGGATTCCGCAGCCGGCATCCACGGCGATGACGAGTCCAGCAGGTAGCGCGCACCGCGCGCGTACAGACCCGACAGCCCGGTGGGCCGGTAGAACCCGGTGACGCGGTGCCGGAACTGTGCGCCGTATTCGTTGGTGTAGATCACCGCGTCGCCGATCTTGAAGCGCAAGGGTTGTCCGTTCTCCGGTGCGAACGGCTTGAGCGCATCGTGCTGCGCCGTGATTTCGATGATGTAGTCGTGGTGGCTGCTCATGGCATTGAGGAGCGCCTTGCGGCGCTCCCAGGGCCGGGTCAGACAACGATTCGTCCGGCCAGCCGCGCATCGCGCGCGTAGGCGCTCAATCGCTTCTCGGCCCGGAAAGACAGGTCGCGCTCGATCGGCAGGCCCAGCCCGCCGCGCACCGTCGCCAGCTCGCCCAGGCTGACCCAGCCGATTTCCGGTGCCCCCAGGCCCAGGTCGCATAGACCAAAGGCGTGGTCGTGGTCGTCGGGATCAATCTCGGTCAGCAGCCAGGTCGCGCCGGCGTCCGGCGTGAACAGCTTGACCACGGGCGCCGGATCGAAGTCCGCGTTTTCCAAGGATTCGCGGCCGTTGGCCAGCAGCACGATGCGCTGCTCGTCAGTGATGAGTGCGTTGTTCATGGTGAACTCCTGAAAGGTTGCCGGGCGGAATTGCCCGACCCTTCCGGGGCACGGCGCAGCGCAAGCAGTCAGGGGTCAACGACGGCCGCCAGGACGCAAGCGCCATCGGCGCGCAGCCCTTGACGGCGAGAACGCCGTGGCACGATGAAGGGGACAGCAAGACGGCCTCCCTCGCACCTCCACGCACGGGGTTTTTGGCAAGCGAAGCGCGCAGGCCCGAATAGCAATCCGGGCCGGAGGCATCAGCGATGTGAAAGGCGGGCAGTTCTTAAATGCGCGCCCAGTCCCGGTGCAGATCGTCAACGATCATGGGATGACGATGCCCGCCTCGGTCTGCATGTTCGCGCAAGTGAGGATGATCTGGCGGTAGATCAGGGTGATCGTGGGCGATGTCGGAAGAATCACTAGCGGGCCAGAGCCACAGCGCCAGTCCCACTCCGACAAGACCAATCAGCGACATGATGATGAAGGTCGATTGCAGCCCAAAGGCAGCGCCGAAGCGACCGGCCAAGGGATAGCAAATGAGCCAACACGCATGGGACAGGGCGAATTGCGCGGCAAAGACCGCGGGGCGATCCTCGGGATGAGCGGAGCGGCGCAACAGCCGGCCGGAAGGTGTTTGCGCCACGCTGTAGCCGAAGCCGACCACCAACCAGATCACCACCAGAATGGCATAGGTCGGAATCATTGCCCCGGCTGCCGTTCCCACAACCAGCATCGCCGCTCCCGCAATCATGACAGGTCGATCAGCAATCTTGTCGAGCAGGCGAGGCAGCGCGAAGGCCGCAACCATCGACCCGCCTCCGAAGGCCGCCAGCGCCCACGCTACCTCGGATTCGCCCAGCCCGAAGCGTGCCTTCACGATGACCACCGTGTTCACGATCACCATTGACCCCGCTGCTGCCACAGCGAGGCTGATCGCCAGCAGACCCCGAAGGCGCGGCGTGGCGAGGTAAATGCGCGTGCCCCGCGTAGTGCGATCCCATATGCCACGACGCGGGCCGGGAACGGTTGTGGGAAGCCTCACGCTGACCACAAGCGCGGCTGACACGAGGAAGCCGAGAACCGTTCCGGCAAACAGGTTGTGGAAGCTGATGACCGTCAGTAGCGCGGCGGCCAGCATCGGGGAGATCAGGCTTTCCAAATCGTAGGCCAGCCGGGAAAGCGACAGTGCTTTCGTGTACTCGTCTTCGTCGGGAAGGATGTCCGGGATAGTGGCTTGAAAGGTCGGCGTGAAGCCTGCGGACGCCGCCTGCAAGACGAAGATCAGCAGATAGATTTGCCAGATTTCGCTGACAAAGGGCAAGCAGAGCGCAACGGATGCTCGTACTAGGTCAAGGGCAACGAGCAACGACCGTCGCGGCAGCCGGTCGGCGAACGCCTGCGCGACCGGGGCGACTCCGACATAGGCCAGCATCTTGATTGCGAGTGCCGTCCCGAGTACCGCGCCGGCATTCGCCCCGGCCAGATCGTAGGCAAGCAGGCCAAGGGCCACCGTCATCAGGCCGGTGCCGACAAGCGCAATCACCTGAGCGGCGAACAGGTGACGATAGGTACGGTTCTTCAGGACGGAGAGCATCGGCGGGCCTCAGAGCAGTTTGGTCAGTGCCTTCATTTCGGTCAAAACGGAGTCTTCGTCATGGGCCAGGCAATGGTCGATGTGGTCGTGGATCAGGACGCGCTTTGCGGCCGTCACCGCGCTTTCCACCGCCGCGAGCTGGCGGGCGATGTCGAGACAGGATTCGCCACTTTCGATCATCCCTATGACGTGCCGAAGATGACCATCGGCGCGTTTCAGCCGCTTCACGAGATCGGGATGGGTTGAGTGCTTGTGTGTCGCGTTCATGTGGCAATTGTATCCCCCCTGGGGGGATATGAAAAAGTGCGCCGCCCGCGAAGGAGCGACGCACCGAAGGCCGCACGACGCAATCAGCCCGCCGCCGGCGCTGTCATCGACTGCAACTGCTCGATCACGCCAGGCTCAACGAACACGCAAGCCTGCTCGTCCGCGATCGGCACGTTGAACACCTGCGCGAACACCGTGCGCCGCAGATGGGCCAGCCGGCCCGTCCGGTATGCCTGCTCGGGCTTCATGCGCCCGCCAGCCTGCGAGCCGCTGCGCTGCGGATCGCATTCGATCAGCGCGACAAAGCCATCGTCGGCCAGCTTCTGATGCTCGGGGCACAGGCCCCAGCCGGTCGCCGTGTGGCGCTCCATGCTCGCGCGCAGGCGCTTGTCCAGCAGGATCGCGCCGGTGTCGAACGCCGTGCCGCAGACCAGGCAAACGTGCTGTTCGAGGGAAACGTGTGATTTGTCGTTCATGACGGTTCTCCGGTTGCAAGGGCGGAATTGCCCGGAACCGTCGCCCTCACGGCGCAGCGCAGCAGTCAGGGGTCGCAGACGGCCGCCAGGACGCAAGCGCGCAAGGCGCGCGCAGCCCTTGCACGGCGAGAACGCCGTGATACGGTGAAGGGACACAGCAAGACCGCCCCCTCACACCACCCCACGCACGCGGGTTTTTGGCAAGCGACGACAGCGCGACGGCGGCACGCCGGGACGCTCGACTGCTTGAGACAGGACTACTCGTTGTCGGTCTTGCGCTGCTCGATCTGCAACTGCGCCCGTTGCGTTGCTTGTTGCAGCCGCTCCACTAGCACGCCCCTCGGCGGCAAGGCGGTCAGGTACTCGGCGACGTGGATGCCCGACTTGTCCAACTCCAGCAATTCGATCTGCTCGCGCTTCTTGCCGGTGCAAAGGATGATCCCCAGAGGCGAGGCTTCCTCCGGCTCCCGTTCGTGCTTGTCCAGCCAGCGAAGATAAAGCTCCATCTGTCCCTTGAAAGCTGCCTTGAACTCGCCGACCTTCAACTCCACTGCCACCAGCCGCCGCAGCTTGCGGTTGTAAAACAGCAGGTCGAGGTGGAAATCCTCGCCGTCGATCTGGATGCGCTTCTGCCGGGCCACGAAGCTGAAACCCGCGCCCAGCTCCAACAAGAACGACTCCATTTCGCGGATGATCGCCGCCTCCAAGTCGCCTTCTTGCCAAGTGTCCCGCAGCCCCAGGAAGTCGAGGATGTAGGGGTCGCGCATGATCAGGGCGGGCGACATGCGCTGCGCATCGCGCATCTTCGCCAACTCCTGTGCGATCGTCTCGCCCGGCTTTTGAGACAGCGCCGTGCGCTCGTACAACATCGAGTCGATGCGCTCGCGCAGCGTCCGCACGCTCCAGCGTTCGGCGCTCGCCATCTGTGCGTAGTAGTCCCGCTGGAGCGGGTCTTTCAGCGGGATCAGGGCGATGAAGTGCGTCCAGCTCAATTCTCGTATCAGTGATACGAGAATCTGCTCGTCGGGGAAGGTGGCCGCGAACTGCACCATGCGGCGCAGGTTCTGCTCGGCAAAGCTGCCGCCGTACTCCTTCACCAACTGCGCCGCCAGGGTGGGCAGGACTTCCTTGCCATAAGCGCCCCGGCGCCCGTCCAAGACCTGCGTGCGGATGCGCTGGCCGATGCGCCAATAGAGCATCGTCAGCTCGCTATTCACCGTCGAGGCGGCGCGCTTGCGCGCCGCCTCGATCAGTGCCCGAATGTCGCCCAGCAGCGCCGAAGGCGCTGCGGACGATGCTGCGGATGACCGGCGCGTGTTCATGCCGCCGCCTCCGCAAGCTGGCGCGCGCCCGTGATGGCCTGGCGCCGGCTGGCCACCAGTTCGGCCGCATCGCGCACCGGCTTGTCCTCGGTGTGGACGTAGTGCATGAACATCGCTACGGTCTTGTGGCCCGTCAGCTTCATGCCCACTTTGGTCGGCACGCCCGAATTGGCAATGTCGGTCGTCGAGCGATGGCGGATGCCGTGCGTGCCGACGTGCGGGACGCCGGCGGCCTTGAGCACCCGGCACCAGCCGCCATAGTGCTCGCCAAAGGTCAGGTGCTTGGCCGGGTCGTTCGGCGATGGCAGGACGTAGGGGCAGCCCTCCCGGCGCGGCGCCGTCGAAAGCAGCCGATAGGCTTCCTCGCTCATGGGCTTGGAAATGCCGCCGACCTTGCTGTCGGGCCACACCACGCGCCGGTTCTCGAAGTCCAGCCAGCTCCATTCGAGCGGGCAGATTTCGGAGCGCCGGGCGGCGAACTCGAATTGCAGCCGGATCGCCAGCGGGATGACGTAGTTCTCCAGCCCCTCCGCCTCCAGCTTCTCCAACTGGCGGAAGATCCGCACCATTTCCTCGTCCACGATGAGCCGGGTTTCCTTGCCCGGCGGGTACATGGGGACGTGGCGGCACGGGTTCGTGCCGTCCGGGCGGTAGCCCCACACTTCGGCCAGGTTGAACATCTTGCGCAGCACGCCGAAGGTCTTGTTCGCCTCGGTCGGCTTGTAGGCCAGTTTCTCCATCAGCCCGGCAATGTCGGGCCGCTTCACGTCATGCACCTTCTTGCGGCCCAGCAGCGGGATGATGTTGCGGTCTATGACGCCCTGATAGCCGTCCTGCGTGCTGGGCTTGTTGCGCTTCTTGGAGTAGTCCTCCATGAACTTCTTGCACAACTCGGCCATCGTGGGCGCCTTGCGCGCCTCGGCCTTGGCGCCGCCGGGGTCGCCGCCCCGGCGAACCTCGGCCAGCCAGTCCTGTGCCTTGACTCGTGCCTGTTCGACGGTCAGCTCCCCGTACAGCCCCAGCGAGGGCTTGCGGGGCTGGCCGGAGTTCGTGCGGTACTGGAGCATGAACACCCGGCGGCCGGTCGGGGTAATCTTGCACAGGAAGCCGGGCACCACGGTATCCCGCAGTTCAACATCCTTGGCCTGGGGTTGGGCCGACTCCACGGCGGTCTTAGTGAGCTTGATCTTTGCCATGATGACTCCTCGGAACAACCCGGATTCCAGGAGCCAGATAGGAGCGGCGCGAGGGAAAACCGGGTCAAGTTTCAGAAAGCACCGGCATATGATGGACGCGCGTAAGTTATTGATAAACCTGCTGTATCTAGCTACGGCGCAGTCCAGCGAACTACCGGGCTGGAGTCATCGTGAAACAAAAAACCCGCTGGTTTCCAGCGGGTTTTTTGTTGGAAGAAGCAGAACTTACTTCAGGCTCAGAACCCAGGCCGCCAGCTTCTTGGCATCGGCTTCGCTCACCTGCGTGTTGGCGGGCATGGGGATTGCGCCCCACACGCCGGAACCGCCCTTGACGATCTTGGTGGCCAATGCATCGACTGCCTTGGCGTCGCCGGCGTACTTCTTGGCCACGTCCTTGTACGCCGGGCCCACCAGCTTCTTGTCCACCGCGTGGCAGGCCATGCAGTTCTTGCTTTTGGCCAAAGCCTCGTCGGCGAATGCGGGAGCCGCCAGTGTGGTCATGGCGGCCATAATCAGGAGAGCGCGTTTCATGGGGGTTGTCCTTGTGAGTGAATGCTGATGCCAGCACGGTCTGGATTTTAACGATGCACGGCCATGGTGAAACGATCGCTTACAGATTCTTGCCCCACTTTGTCGGACCTTTACTGGAGCGTGTGATGTATTTGCTGATCCTGGGCGTGATCCTGATGCTGATGAAGTACCTCGAAGTGGGCTTCGTGGTCGACCTCTCATGGTGGTGGGTGTTGACGCCCTTTGCCCTGGCCGTGGTCTGGTGGGCCTGGGCGGACGCCACCGGCTACACCAAGCGCCGCGAGATGGACAAGATGGACAAGAAAAAGCAGGACCGCATCGACAAACAGCGCGAGAACCTTGGCATGAAGACCAAGCGTCGCTCGCGCTGAACCCTCGTCAGTAGTTGTCCAACACGGCGCCCTTGCTGGCGCTGGACGCGTTGAACGCGAACTTGGCCTGCACGCCGCGCGTGTAACGCGGTGCCGGTGCCGTCCACGCGGCACGGCGCTTCTCGATCTCCGCCTCGGGCACGTTGAGCTCCAGCAGCAACTGGTGGGCGTCGATGGTGATGCTGTCGCCCTCCTGCACGAACGCGATCGTGCCGCCGGCTGCGGCCTCGGGCGCCACGTGGCCCACCACCATGCCCCAGGTGCCGCCCGAAAAACGGCCGTCGGTGATCAAGCCCACGCTCTCACCCAGGCCCGCGCCGATCAGCGCACCCGTGGGCGCCAGCATCTCGGGCATGCCGGGGCCGCCCTTGGGGCCGAGGTAACGCAGCACCATCACGTCGCCCGCCTTGATCTTGCCGTCCAGGATGGATTGCAGCGCCGACTGCTCGTCGTCGAACACGCGCGCCGGGCCGGTCATCACCGGGTTTTTCAGGCCGGTGATCTTGGCCACCGCGCCTTCGGGGCTGAGGTTGCCTTTGAGGATGGCCAGGTGGCCGTGTTCGTACATGGGCTTGTCGATCGGGCGGATCACGTCCTGGTCGGCGCGCGGTGCATCGGGCACGTCCTTGAGCACCTCGGCAATCGTCTGGCCACTGATGGTCAGGCAGTCACCGTGCAGCAGGCCGGCGTTGAGCAGCACCTTCATGACCTGCGGGATGCCGCCGGCGCGGTGCAGGTCGACCGCGAGGTATTTGCCGCTGGGTTTCAGGTCGCACAACACGGGTGTCTTCTGGCGCACGCGCTCGAAATCGTCGATGGTCCACTCCACTTCGGCCGCATGCGCGATCGCCAGGAAGTGCAGCACCGCGTTGGTGGACCCACCGGTGGCCATGATCACCGCCACGGCGTTTTCGATCGCCTTCTTGGTCACGATGTCGCGCGGCTTGATGTCCTTCTTGATGGCCTCGATCAGCACCTTGGCCGACTCCTTGGCCGAGTTCATCTTCTCGTCGTGCGGGTTGGCCATGGTGCTGGAGTAGGGCAGTGAGATGCCCAGCGCCTCAAAAGCCGAGGACATGGTGTTGGCCGTGTACATGCCGCCACAGGAGCCGGTGCCGGGGATGGCGCGCATCTCGATCTCGCGCAGGTCTTCGTCGCTCAGGTTGCCGGCCGCGTTCTGGCCCACGGCTTCAAAGACGCTGACGATGTTGAGATCTTGTCCCTTCCAGTGGCCTGGCAGGATGGTGCCGCCGTACACATAGATGGCGGGAACGTTGGCGCGCAGCATGCCCATCAGCCCGCCGGGCATGTTCTTGTCGCAGCCGCCGACCACCACCACGCCGTCCATCCACTGGCCGCCCACACAGGTCTCGATGCAGTCGGAGATCACCTCGCGGCTGACCAGCGAGTACTTCATGCCCTCGGTGCCCATGGCCATGCCGTCGGAGATGGTGGGCGTGCCGAACACCTGGGCGTTGCCGCCCGCTTCCTCGATGCCGGCGATGGCCGCGTCGGCCAGCTTCTGCAGGCCCGAGTTGCAGGGCGTGATGGTGCTGTGGCCGTTGGCCACACCCACCATGGGTTTGACGAAGTCGCCTTCCTCGTAGCCCATGGCGTAGTACATGGAGCGGTTGGGCGCACGCGACTTGCCTTGTGTGATGTTTGCGCTGCGGCTGTTGATGGGCTTGATCGGGATGGTTTTGCTGTCGGCCATGGTCTTGTCTCGTGGGGTGGGGAAAAGAGCGCCAAGTATGCGGCAGCGCCTGGGCGCTTTCCAATCGCTTCGAAGGCCAGGTTTGATACGCTTAGCATATGAATGACCCATCCAGATCCCTGCGCATTGAATTGCGCCAGTGGCGTCAGTTCGTGGCGCTGGCCGAAGAACTGCATTTCGGCCGGGCCGCCGTGCGCCTGCACATGACCCAGCCGCCGCTGACCCAGGCCATCGCCGGACTGGAGGCCGCGCTGGGCGTGCGCCTGTTCGAGCGCACCCAGCGCAGCGTGCGGATCACGCCGGCCGGTGCGGCCCTGCTGCCCGAGGTGCGCGAGCTGCTGGCCCGTGCGCAGGCCCTGCCGGAACTGGCCCGCGCGGCTGCCGCAGGCGAACTGGGCCGGTTGCGGTTGGCCTTTGTGTCCACGGTGGGTTTCGAGCTGCTGCCGCGCTGGGTGCGGGCGTTCCGCGAGCAATGGCCTCAGGTGGCGCTGGAGCTGATCGAGGCCACGGGTGATGTGCAGCTGGAACTGCTGGCGCGCGGCGAGGTGGACGCCGGCTTTGTGCTGCACTCGCCCGGCTTTGCCGCCCCGGGCCTGGTGCAGTCATTGATCGCCACGGAGCCGCTGGTGGTGGCCCTTCCCGAAGCCCACGCCCTGGCGGCAGAGGAGCGACCCGCGCTGAAAAGCCTGCTGGCCGAGCCGCTGGTGATCTTCCCCCGGCGCATCCTGCCGTCGCTGTTCGACGCGATCTTTGTGCTCTACAACGCGGCTGGTTGCGTGCCACGAGTGGCGCAGGAGGCCATCCAGATGCAGACCATCGTGAACCTGGTGTCCGCCGGGCTGGGCGTGGCCTGGGTGCCGCAGAGCGTGCGGCAGTTCCAGCGGCCTGGGGTGGTGTACCGCGCAGTGGCCTGGCCGCGGGGCAGGGCCGTGCCGGCGTGTGAGACCAGCCTGGTCTGGCGCGCCGATGCGGTGAGCCCGGCACTGGCGCATTTCATCCAGTTTGCCCAAGATCAGGATGCAAGTCCTGCGACCTCGGCGCGAAACAAGCCAAGGGCACAATAGCTCGATGCTCCAACACCCCCAAATCGACCCCGTTGCCCTGCAGATCGGCCCGCTGGCCATCCACTGGTACGGCCTCACCTACCTCGCGGCGTTTGGCCTCTTCATGTGGCTGGCCAACCTGCGCCTGCGCCACCAGCCCTTTGCCGGCGTCACCAACCCGCCGTGGACGCGGCGCGATGTGGAGGACATCCTGTTCCTCGGCGTGCTCGGCGTGGTGGCCGGCGGGCGCATCGGCTACTGCCTGTTCTACAAGCCGGCGTACTACCTGGCCAACCCGCTGGAGATCTTTGCGATCTGGCAGGGCGGCATGAGCTTTCATGGCGGGCTGATCGGCGTGATGCTGGCCATGGTCTGGTACGCGCGCAGCCGCCAACGCCCGTTCATGGAGGTGATGGACTTCGTGGCGCCCTGCGTGCCGACCGGTCTGGCCGCCGGGCGCGTGGGCAACTTCATCAACGGCGAACTCTGGGGCCGCGTGGCCGACCCCTCGCTGCCCTGGGGCATGGTGTTTCCCGGCGCGGGCGATGCGCCACGCCATCCTTCGCAGGTCTACCAGTTCCTGCTAGAGGGCTTGTTGCTCTTCGTGCTGCTGTGGCTCTATGCCCGCAAGCCACGTGCGCGCGGTCAGGTGTCGGCGGTGTTCCTCATGGGTTATGGCGTGTTCCGTTTCATCGCGGAGTTCTTCCGCGAGCCCGACGCCCACCTGGGCCTGCTCTCCCTGGGCATGAGCATGGGCCAGTGGCTGTGTGTGCCCATGGTCCTGGCCGGTGCGTTCATGTGGTGGTGGTTCGGCCGGCGCAGCTAGGGTCGCTGCCCCCACGCTCCACCGCTTCGCGGGTCGCTGCCCCCCGAGGGGGCTGATCCGCCTTGGGGGCGGCCCGGCGGCGGATCTGTTCACCCTTCGTTGCCAGCAAGGGTAAATCCCCGGTACAGAAGGCCAGGGATTTTTTATGATGATGCGTAATTACAGGTGATTACGGACGGACCCAAGACAATGCGACTGGTGCTCAACTCCCTGCACGACGAAGTGGCCGCGAAGCTGCGCGAGCGCATTTTTGACGGTGTGCTGGCACCTGGCAGCTTCATCGACGAGCTGGGTCTCTGCGGCGAATGGTCGATCTCGCGCACGCCGCTGCGCGAGGCGCTCAAGGTGCTGGCCGCAGAAGGCCTGGTGCGCCACGAGCCGCGCCGGGGTTGTTTCGTCAACCAGATCACCGAGCGCGACCTTGACGAGATCTTTCCCGTCATTGCCCTGCTTGAGGGCCGTTGCGCATTCGAGGCCGCGAGCAACGCCACCGACGCCGATCTGGTGACGCTGGAGCAGATGCACGACCGCCTGAACCGCTGTGCCAAGGCGCGTCGCATCAACGATTACTACCAGGCCAACTTCGCCATCCACGAAGCCATCATCACGCTGGCCAACAACCGGTGGCTGGCACAGGTGATCGGTGACCTGCGCAAGATCGTCAAGCTCGCGCGCCTGCAGCAGTTGCACGCGCCGGGTCGGTTGGACCAGAGCCTGTCCGAGCACATGGCGGTGTTTGCCGCGCTCAAGGCGCGCGATGCCGAAGGCGCCGAGGCCGCCATGCGCACCCACCTCACGCGCCAGCGCGTGGCCCTGCGCGAACTTGCGCGCAGCAACACTTCGAGGATCACGGCATGAACACCGCTGAATGGTTGGAAAGAGGCGCCTCCATGCTGCGTCCCGGAACCAAGGCGGGCGTGCGATCAACCCAGGAACGCCTGAAGGGTACGCTGCGCCACGACGACGAGGCGATGTCGCCGCGCCAGTTGCGCCACCTGCTCGACCAGCTCAAGGGCATTGTCGATCCGCTGCTGAGCGAGGTTGAGGGCGGGCGCCGCGCCCAAGACCTGATGGCCTGGTACACCAAGGCCACGCCGCCGCAGCGCCGCGACCTCTGGCTGCTCATGAGCGAGCAGTTCGTGGCCGACGCCGAGCAGATCAAGGCGGCGCAGACCCAGTTTGCGGCCGCGGTGGGCACGCCAGACGAGGCCGCTGCCGAGGTGCTGTATCGCCGGGCCACGGTGTCGCCGCGCCGTCGCATATTGCAGCGCTTCAGCGCGCACCCCGATGGCATCCGTTTCCTGGTCGATCTGCGCGCCGAGATGCAGTCTCACCTCAAGGGCGACAAGCGCTTGCTCGCGCTCGATGTGGAGATGGAATACATGTTCTCCACCTGGTTCGACGTGGGTTTTCTGGAGCTGCGCCGCATCAGCTGGGATTCGCCAGCCTCGCTGGTGGAAAAGCTCATCAAGTACGAGGCCGTGCACGACATCCGCAGCTGGGCCGATGTGAAGAACCGGCTCGACGGCGACCGTCGCTGCTACGGCTTCTTCCACCCGCGCCTGCCCGAAGAACCGTTGATCTTCGTGGAGGTGGCGCTCATGAACGAGATCGCCGCCAGCATCACGCCGCTGCTGGACGAAGAGGCGGCACCGGTCGACATTGCCAAGGCCAACACGGCCATTTTCTATTCGATCAGCAACACCCAGAACGGGCTGCGCGGCGTGAGCTTTGGTGACTCGCTCATCAAGCGCGTGGTCGAGACGCTGCACCAGGAGTTTCCCAAGCTCAAGGTGTTCGTGACGCTCTCGCCCATACCGGGTTTGCGCGCCTGGCTGAACAAGAATGCGCCGGCCGAACTGCTCAAGAGCTGGGAGAACCTGGAAGACCTTTCCGAGGCATCGCCCGAGCGCAAGGCCCTGCTGGGCTGGGCCGCGCGCTACCTGGGCAATGAAATGCAGGGCGGCAAGCCGCTGGACCCGGTGGCGCGTTTCCACCTGGGCAACGGTGCCCGTGTGGAACGCCTGAACTGGGCCGGTGACCCGTCGAACAAGGGCGTCAAACAATCGTATGGATTGATGGTCAATTACCTCTACGACCTCAAACGCCTGGAGAAACACCGCGCCTGGCTGGCGCAGGGAAAGATCCCGATAGCCGCAGCGATCGAAGACCTGTACCTTTGACGCTGCATTTTCATAACCACAGGAGACAAAAGACATGACCGACCACTTCAACCGCCGAGACATCTTGCGCACGGCTGTTGCCGGCGCCGCCGTTTACAGCACCGGGGCATACGCCCAGGCCACCTGGCCCACCAAGCCGGTGACCATGATCGTGCCGTTCCCCGCCGGTGGCGGCACCGATGCGTTTGCCCGCCCCATGGCCGCGCAGTTCACGCGGCTCTCGGGCAAGAGCCTGGTGATCGACAACCGTGGCGGCGCTGGCGGCACGCTGGGCGCGGGCATCGCGGCCAAGGCCGTGCCCGATGGCTACACACTGTTCATGGGCGCGGTGCACCACACCATTGCCCCGAGCATGTACCCCAAGCTGGACTACAACATCGAGACCGACCTGATTCCCCTGATCCTCGTGGCCAGCGTGCCGCAGGTGCTGGTGGTCAACCCCAAGAACATTTCCGGCGCGGGCTTCAAGGAGTTCATGGCGCAGGTCAAGGCCAACCCCGGCAAGCTCAACTACGGTTCGGCCGGTGGCGGCACCTCGCACCACCTCGCGGGTGAGCTGTTCAAGCAACAGTCCAACACCTTCATCACCCACATTCCGTACCGCGGCGCAGGCCCGGCGCTCAACGACCTCATTGCCGGCCAGGTGGACATGATGTTCGACGGCCTGGGTTCGTCGGCCGGCCACATCAAGGGCGGTCGCATCAAGGCTTTGATGGTGTCGGGCAACAAGCGCAACGCGGCATTCCCCGACGTGCCCTGTGCTGCCGAACTCGGGATGCCCGACTACAACGTGACCACCTGGTACGGCGTGTGGGCGCCCAAGGGCACGCCCGCCGATGCGCAGGCGCGCGCGATCGAGGAGATCCGCAAGGCGGTGAGCACCGACGAAGCCAAGGCGGTCTGGGCCAACCAGGGCGCCGAGTTCGCCAACGTCAGTGGCCCGCAGTTCGACGCCTTCGTCAAGAGCGAGATCCGCAAGTGGGCGCAGGTGGTCAAGGCCTCTGGCGCCAAGCTCGACTGAGCCCGAGCATGTCGGGCCGGGTTCACCTCGCCATCGAACACACGCTGGCGCGGGTGACGCTTTCGCATCCGGGCAAGTTCAATGCCATGTCGCGTGCGATGTGGCGTGAGTTGAAAACGGTGTTCGTCGAACTCCAGGCGCGTACCGACGTGCGCTGCGTGATCGTCGTGGGCGAGAGCGGCCATTTCTGCGCCGGTGGCGACATTGCCGAGTACCCCGGCTTTCGCTTCGTGGAAGCTGCCTTGCGCGACTTCCACGAAGACGATGTGTGGGGCGGCCTGGGCGCCATGCTGGCGTGTGACGTGCCGCTGCTGGCGCAGATCGAGGGCAACTGCATGGGCGCCGGTGTGGAGATCGCGAGCTGCTGCGACATCCGCGTGGCGGCCAGTGGCGCGCGCTTTGGGGCACCCATCGCCAAGCTGGGCTTTCCGATGGCGCCGCGCGAGGCCGCGCTGGTGGCCCGCGAGGCCGGCATCGCCACCGCACGCGAAATGCTGCTGGAAGCCACGGTGTTCGACGCTGCCGAGATGAAGGCGCGTGGCTTCCTCAACACCGTGCTGCCCGACGGCACGCTCACGCCCGCCGTGCTGGCGCGCGCTCAGCGCATCAGCGCGCTGTCGCCGCAGGCCGCGCGCCTGAACAAGCAAGCCTTGCGAGCCACGCAAGGCTCGACGGCGGCCGAAGGCGAGGGTGCCTACCGGTACGCCGACAGCGCCGAACACCGCGAAGGCATTGCAGCATTCATTGCCAAGCGCTCGCCGGTTTTTTGACGGGCTTTCTGATTTTTTTGTCACACCACCTTGCTGACCAGAACATGGACAACCTCAACCTCTTTGCCGCCCTGCGCGCGGCCTTTCCGCAGGACCTGGACCGCGTGGCGATCGAGACCGACGACGGTCTGAACTACTCCTGGCGCGACCTCGACCGCGCCTCGGCCATGGTGGCCAACCTGCTGGATTCGCTGGCGCTGCCGCCCGAGTCGCGCGTGGCCGTGCAGGTGGAGAAGTCGGTCGAGGCGCTGGTGCTGTACCTGGCCACGCTGCGCGCGGGCCATGTGTTCCTGCCGCTCAACACCGCCTACCAGAGCGCGGAGATCGAGTACTTCGTCGGCAACGCCGAGCCCGCGGTGGTGGTGTGCAGCCCGGGCCAGTTCGGCTGGGTCAGCAAGATCGCCTTCACCGCCGGCACGCGCCACGTGTTCACCCTGGGCGACGACCGCACCGGCAGCCTGCTGGAGCGCGCGTCCCACATGAGCGACCGGCACACGCCCGCCGTGCGCCGGGACGACGACCTCGCCGCCATCCTCTACACCAGCGGCACCACCGGGCGCAGCAAAGGCGCCATGCTCACGCACGGCAACCTGCGCAGCAACGCCGAGGTACTCAAGACCTACTGGGGCTGGCGCCCCGACGACGTCTTGATCCACGCACTGCCCATCTTCCACGTGCACGGTCTGTTCGTGGCCATGCACGGTGCGCTGATCAACGGCAACAAGATGTTCTGGATGTCCAAGTTCGACCCCAAGCTGGCTATCGCCAAGTTCTCCGAGGCCACCGTGTTCATGGGCGTGCCCACGCTCTACACCCGCATGCTGGCCGAGCCCACGCTGTCCAAAGAGCAGGCAGCTCACATGCGTCTTTTCATCTCGGGTTCGGCGCCGCTGTTGATCGAGACCTTCAACGAATGGAAAGACCGCACGGGCCACACCATCCTGGAGCGCTACGGCATGAGCGAGACCGCCATGCTGACCTCCAACCCCTGCAGCGCCGACGCACGTTACGGTGGCGCCTCCGAGCGGCGCGGCGGCACCGTGGGCTTCCCGTTGCCGGGCGTGGAGCTGCGCGTGATGGGCGACGATGGCCAGGTGGCGCAACCCGGGGAGATCGGCGGCATCCAGGTGCGTGGCCCCAACATCTTCAAGGGCTACTGGCGCATGCCCGAGAAGACCGCCGAGGAGTTCACCGCCGACGGCTTCTTCAAGACCGGTGACGTGGGCCGCGTCGACGAGCGTGGTTACGTGAACATCGTCGGCCGCAGCAAGGACCTGATCATTTCCGGCGGCTACAACGTCTACCCGGCCGAGATCGAGGGCTACATCAACGAGATGCCCGGTGTGGTCGAGAGCGCGGTGATCGGTGTACCGCACCCTGACTTTGGCGAGGTGGGTGTGGCCTTGCTGATCGCCAAGCCGGGTGTGCAGGTGGATGCGGCCCAGGTGCTGGCTTCACTCAAGTCGCGGCTGGCCAACTTCAAGATTCCCAAGCGCTGTTTTGTGGTGGGGGAGTTGCCGAGGAACACCATGGGGAAGGTGCAGAAGAACTTGTTGCGCGAGGAGCACAAGGGTTTGTTTGCCTGAGCTTGTGACGGAACATATCAAAGTCGAAACTAGCCTCTATTGAAAAGAAAAGAAAAAAACGCGTGTCAAATCTAGCTCGCAAAGTTGGGACAGCGGACCATTGAATCTTCGGGATTTTTTCTCGTCCGGTTGCGTCTTTTTTCAGGATTTGAGCCTTCCGAACGCCGCTCATCCAGCCTCGCTCGACCGCTGTTGGGCTGTGAAGGTGGCGAACATGAGTAGACCCAGCATCCGCTTTTTAGGCTAAAGCTCTTTTTGATGTTGATGACGTCTACGAACTTTAGGGCCGCAATCAGCCAACGTGCTGCAGGTCTTCCGTGTGGAGGAGGGCATGAACCGAGTGATGCGGGCCCTGACACCTCACCGCTCGATGGCGTCGGGCTAGGATTTGACTTTCAGCAACCTCTCACCGAATGGGCCATCCACACTCTGAGAGCAGGGGACACGCAGCTCACCCGGGAGAGCATTGGTTGAGCGCAATGAATCGCATTGAGGCTACGCTGCCTGGTGAGGGAGGTAGGCCCGTGTCCACGGAAATACTTCCCGATGGAGGGCGCCGACACACCATGGCCGACGGCCTGGCTTCCTCGTAAGCCTGGCCCAACTTTCAACTCGATTGCCTCTCAGGCTTGCCTGGTGAGACGTACTCCCGACGCATCGCCATCTTCGGGTTCGCAGAGCGCAAGGACCTGTTGGAGGCCTGGTGCTTTGTGTACAACGCGTTGCGCACGTATTCCTTCTCCAAGGTCGTCAGCCTTGAGGAGTTGGCCACAGGCAAGAGGTATTCGGGTGAGGAAATGAGAAAGGCGATGAGCGGGGAGCTGTAGGCCCAAGTACAGCGCTTGGTTCTTCCCAGTGCGCAGGGGTGAATCTATCGGATGCTGCTGTCGGCGCAAGGATTTAGGGCACAACGACTGGTCCGAGCTTAGGTGCGGCACAGTGCACTCGGCCAAGGGCGAAGGAATTCCTGCGGTGATGTCGTGACGCGGGCCCGTGACCTGCTGGTGGTGGGGACTCCACACAAACACCCCCACAGAAACTCTTTTAAAACTAACTGCGCACGGATTTCTGGAGTCTGCCCCCACCAAGCTGGCCGCCACTGTGGAATCGATCCTTGTGAACGCCTGAAGGCATTGCTTCTTGCTCTCAGACGCTGGGAGCTGAGTGAACCGCCCCGTATTTTGAGGAGGCTCTTTTCTCTGAGAGGATTGAGCCATGAAGAAGTCGAACCACTTTTCACCTGAGGTCCGCGAACGCGCCGTTC
>NZ_LMIE01000030.1:79399-357992 GCF_001428625.1 Hydrogenophaga sp. Root209 | reverse complement strand
TGAAGCTGAGGCAAACTATTACCGGCATCTCGCCAATCAGGTGGCAACCGCTGCCTGACTTAAACCAACAAGCCTCCACGAAACGCGGGGCGGTTCATTAAGACCGGACCTCTACTGCAGAAGGCGAGGAGCGAAGTAAGAGCGCGGTGTCCTGATAATCGATGTCCGATGATGGCCCCAAAATGTGCCTCGTCCTTCCATTAGGGCAGCAAAGTCGCGACTGACGCGCGTAAGTACCTGTCGGGCCTAGGTTTTCGGTCCGAAGGGCCACCATTCAACAGTCACTACTTTAGTCGGTGCTGCCAGCTTCACTTCGTTGGCCTGATCCGGTCGGCGGCAACCGGGCTGACCGGCTCCGCAGCTGTCCCCCGCCCGGGGCTGCGCCCCGTGCTCCTCCTTTATGCCGCTGCGCCGGTCAGCCCGGCTGCCGACGACCTCGTTGGTATGCGAAGAGAGGGTGCACGTAGTGGCTGACGTGCATGGGTGCAGGCAGCTCGCGGGCGTGGCTTGTTCTGCGCAGCGAAATCAAGGAGGAGGGGGCCGCAGGCCACTGGGGGACATTCGCGGAGCAGAGCGAGCCACGTCCGCGAGCCGAAGAAGCGCAGGCAATCAACCGCTAGCCGGAAACAACGACTGAAGAAGAGGCTTCCCGCTCCAACCGCCGCAGCACCCGCCGACTCAACCACACCCCCATCAAACCAAACACCACAACACCCAGGCCGTAACCCGCCAATACACCGCGCGCACCAAACCACTGCGCACCGATCCAGATGAAAGGCGCCACGCCCAGTGTGGCGCGGCCCCAGTTGAGCGCGGTGGAGTAAAAGGCAAAGCCCAGGTTGTTGAAGGCTGCGTTGGCCACGAACAGCGCCCCGTTAAAGAAAAAGCTGCCGGCCACGAACACGCAGAAGAACACGATGAGTTCGCGTGCCTCACCTTGCGCGGCGAACGCGTCAGCGATGAAGCCGCTGCCCACGGCCATCAGCAGCCAGACCAACAGCACATACACCAGCGTCACCTTCAGGCTGTCACGCACCGTGCTGCGCAGCCGATCGAACCGACGAGCGCCCAGGTTCTGCCCAAGGATCGGTCCCACCGAGCCCGAGAGCGCGAACAAGGCCACGAAGGCCACCGGGATCAGGCGCACGATGACCGCCCAGCCCGCCACCGCGTTGTCGCCGAACGGTGCGATGGCCGCGGTCACGAACGCGTTGCCCACCGGTGTGGCCACCTGGGTCAGCACAGCCGGCACACCGATGGCCAGGAACGGCTTGAGGCTGCCGCGCAGCACCGACACACTCGGCCAGGCAAACAGACCGTGCACCCGCAGCGCCTGCGCGCCAATGACCACCATGGAGCATCGCGCCAGCACCGTGGCCACGGCCGCGCCGTCCAGCCCCCAGCCCAGAACCAGGATGAACAACGGGTCGAGCACGGCCGAGACGGCACCTGCGCCCAGCGTGACGAACATCGCCCGCCGTGCATCGCCCAGCGAACGCAGCAGCGCCGCCAGGCACATGCCCAGCCCCAGCGGCACGGCCGAGGGCAGCACCCAGCGGGTGAAGCGCAGCGCCAGCGTGGCGGTGTCGCCCGTGGCGCCAAGCAGTGCGAGCAGCCTGGCCAGCCAGGGGTAGACCAGCAGAACGGCGCCACCCATGAACAGCGCCATGAGCACCAGCGAGGCCCCCGCGATCAGCTTGGCTTGTTCGCGTTCGCCGCGCCCCAGGGCACGCGAGGCCAATGCCGTGGCCGCGATCGACAGACCGATGGCCAGCGAGGTGAGGAAGAACAGCAGCGTGCCCGCGTACCCCACCGCCGCCGCCAGCTCCTTCTGCCCGAGCTGCGCGATGTAGAAGAGGTTGAGCACGTCAACGAAAAAAACCGCCGCCAGCCCGATGGAGCCGGTGGCGGTCATGCTGACGACGTGTCTGAGCGTGGAGCCGGTGACGAAGGTCGGCGTGGCGTGGGGTGAGGGCGGCATGGAGGGTGGGCGAGAATGCGCGCCCACTCTACACCGGCCCTCTCAGGCCTGTGAGGCCGAGGTCAAGTCATCGCAGCACGAGAACGGGCGTGTGCGAATGTGTCAGCACCTGCTGGGTCTCGCTGCCCAGCAAGAGTCGCTTCAGGCCTCGGCGGCCGTGCGAGGCCATCACGATCAGGTCGCATTTGCTGCGCTTGGCCGTGGCGATGATGGCCTCGGCGATCAGGTCGGATTTCACGGTGACCGGCTTGACCTTCACCTCGCGCAGCTGCCCGGCCGATTTCACCGCGTTCACCACGGCCAGGGCTTCCTCGTTCCACTGGGCTTCGATTCGTGCGATCTCCGCGGCTGCCAGCGCCACGCCACCTTCGAAATAGGTTTGTGGATAGCGGGGAATCACCTTCAGGGCCACGACCTCGGCACCGGTCAGGTCGGCCAGGGTGAGGGCATGCTCCACCGCCATCTTGGAGAGTTTTGAGCCGTCGGTGGCCACCAGGATGCGCTTGTACATGGCTTGCTCCTTCAAAGTTGTTGTTTGAGTCCGCAGGGTAGCGCAGGTGAGCGCTTCGTGGTTGACTTGGATCAAGCCCATGAAAGAACACCCCGCTTACCCTCCAGCCATGAATCAGGCCGCGACCACGCTCCCGGTGCGGCCCACGCGCGCCGACCCCGCACCTGTCCCGCCAGCGGCCGGTTGGTTGGGCGACCACCGGGGTCCGCTCACCGTCACCGACAATTTCGCCGTGCTCGACGACCCGGTGGAGCAGGAGACCTTCACCCTGCGCATCGAGCAGACCGAAGGCGAGGTCGCCGAGTCGGTGTTGATGGTGCAGGGCATGTATTGCGCGGCCTGCGCCGACACGGTGGAGTCGGCCTTGCAGGGCCTGCCGGGGGTTGTGCAGGCGCGCGTGCACGCGGCCACGCGCCGGCTCACGCTGCGCTGGGATCCGCGGGCCACCCGCATGTCGGCCCTGGCGCAAGTGGTGGGCGAGCGCGGTTACCGTTTGCTGCCGATGCAGCAGGCCTTGGGCATCAGCGAGCGCTTGCGCGAGACGCGCCAGGGTTTGTGGCGCTTGTTCGTGGCGGGCTTCTGCATGATGCAGGTGATGATGTACGCATGGCCCGCGTATGTGACCGAGCCGGGCGAGATCCCGGCCGACATCGACCAGTTGCTGCGCTGGGCGAGCTGGGTGATCAGCCTGCCGGTGGTGTTCTTCGCCAGCGGTCCGTTCTTCGAGAGCGCCTGGCGCGACCTGAAGCACGGCCGCGTGGGCATGGACACACCGGTGTCCATCGGCATCCTGGTCACCTTCCTGGTGAGCTCGGCCGCCACCTTCGACCCCACCGGCCCCTGGGGCGCGGAAGTCTGGTTCGATTCGCTGACCATGTTTGTGTTCTTCCTGCTCGGCGGGCGTTATCTGGAGTTCAAGGCGCGCGACCGCACAGCCGGCGCGCTCGACAGCCTGATGAACCGCCTGCCCGAGGTCTGCGAGCGCGAGACCGCCAAAGGACTGGAGACGGTGTCGATCCGCCGCCTGGTGGTGGGTGACGCGGTGCGGGTGCAGGCAGGGCAGGCCTTTCCGGCCGACGGGGAACTGCTGAGCGAGCGCGCGACGGTGGACGAGGCCTTGCTCACCGGCGAATCACGCCCGGTGACCCGCGCGCAAGGGCAGGGCGTGGTGGCGGGCAGCTTCAACCTGGGTGGCCCGGTGCGCATGCGCGTGACCCTGGTGGGGCGCGACACGCGCTTTGCCCAGATCGTCAAGCTGATGGAGCAGGCTTCCACCGAGAAGCCGCGTCTGGCCGTCCTGGCCGATCGCGTCGCCGCGCCGTTTCTGGTGTTGGTATTGCTGGCGGCCGCCGTGGCAGGTGTCTATTGGTGGCAGATCGATCACACGCGGGCACTCGCCGTGGCGGTGGCGGTGCTCATCGTCACCTGCCCGTGTGCGCTGTCGCTGGCCACACCGGCGGCCATGCTGAGTTCGGCCGGCGCGCTGGCGCGCCGCGGCGTGCTGGTGCGCCGGCTGCAGGCGTTCGAGACCTTGGCCAGCATCAACGCCGTGGTGTTCGACAAGACCGGCACGCTGACCCACGACCGCCTGGCGCTGCGCGAGGTGAGCACGCGGGCCGGCATGAGCCGCGAGCAGGCGCTGGCCCTGGCGGGCGCGCTGGCGGCGGGCTCGTTGCACCCGGTCTCCCGTGCCCTGGCCAGCCACGGGTCGGGGTTGCAACTGATGGATGTGACCGAAGTGGCCGGGCAGGGTATGCAAGCCCGCCTGCCCGGCGGCACCGGCGTGCGGCTGGGATCTGCCGCGTTCTGCGGCGCGCCCGGACCGGGCACGCCCGAGGACGCACCGCGCGTCCACCTGAGCGACGACGCTGGCTGGATGGCCAGCTTCACGCTGGAAGAAGCCCTGCGCGAAGACGCCCGCGAGGCGGTGCAGGCGCTGCGCGCGCTGGGCGTGCGCACCTGGCTGCTGTCGGGTGACCGCGCGGGGGCCGCCGAGTCGGTGGGCCAGGCGGTGGGGGTGGACCACGTGATCGCCGGCGCCACACCCGAGCAGAAGCTGGTGGAAGTGACCCGTCTGCAAGCACAGGGCCTGAAGATCGCCATGGTGGGTGACGGCCTCAACGACGGCCCGGTGCTCGCGCGTGCTGACACCTCGTTCGCGCTGGGCCAGGCCGCGCCGCTGGCCCAGGCCCAGTCCGACTACGTGATCCAGGGTGGTCAGGTGATGGATGTGGTGCACACGCTCACTCAGGCGCGCGCCACGCTGCGCGTGGTACGGCAAAACCTTGTCTGGGCGGCGGCCTACAACGTGGTGGCCGTGCCATTCGCTCTGGTGGGCTGGATGCCGCCCTGGCTGGCCGGCCTGGGCATGGCGGGCAGTTCGTTGCTGGTGATCGGCAACGCCCTGCGCCTGGCCGGAAAGACCCCCGATCGTTCGCCAGCCCATCCGGTTGCTGCGCCCGCAACGGCGTAGCATGGACCGACCCCCTCCAACGATTCCGAAAGCCCGCCCACCATGGACGTTCTCTATCTGCTGATCCCGCTCTCCGTGCTGCTCGTGTTCGGAATCATCGGCGTGTTCTGGTGGGCCTTGCAGGCCGGGCAATTCGACAACATCGAGCGAGAAGGAGAGCGGATACTCAAGAACGATTGAGCCCGCTTGATGTAAGTCAAGGCGCCGCGCTCCCGCGCGCAAGACACTTCAACCAGCGATATTTGTGAGGAGTTTCAGCATGTCCGTGACAAACAAGACCAGCCAGTCGGCGGTCTACAACGACAAAGTGGTGCGGCAGTTCGCCATCATGACGGTGGTGTGGGGGGTGGTGGGGATGCTGGTGGGCGTGATCATCGCGGCCCAGCTCACCTGGCCCGAGCTCAATCTGGGCATCGAGTGGTTGTCTTATGGCCGGTTGCGGCCGCTGCACACCAACGCGGTGATCTTTGCCTTTGGTGGCTGCGGGCTCTTTGCCTCCAGCTACTACGTGGTGCAGCGCACCTGCCAGACGCGCATCTTCTCCGATGGCCTGGCAGCCTTCACCTTCTGGGGTTGGCAACTGGTGATCGTGCTGGCTGCGATCACGCTGCCGCTGGGCCTCACGCAGGGCAAGGAATACGCTGAACTCGAATGGCCGATCGACATCCTGATCGCGGTGGTCTGGGTGGCCTACGCGGTGGTGTTCTTCGGCACCATCGGCAAACGCAAGGTGCGCCACATCTACGTGGCCAACTGGTTCTTCGGCGCCTTCATCCTGGCCGTGGCCATGCTGCACATCGTCAACAGCGCGGCGCTTCCGGTGGACAGTTTCAAGTCCTACTCGGCCTACGCCGGGGTGCAGGACGCCATGGTGCAGTGGTGGTATGGCCACAACGCGGTGGGCTTCTTCCTCACGGCCGGCTTCCTCGGGATGATGTATTACTTCATCCCCAAGCAGGCCGAGCGTCCCGTCTACTCGTATCGCCTGTCGATCGTTCACTTCTGGGCCCTGATCTTCACCTACATGTGGGCCGGCCCGCACCACCTGCACTACACCGCGCTGCCCGACTGGACACAGTCGGTGGGCATGGTGTTCTCGCTCATCCTGCTCGCGCCCAGCTGGGGCGGCATGATCAACGGCATCATGACGCTCTCGGGCGCCTGGCACAAACTGCGCGACGATCCGATCCTGCGCTTCCTGATCGTCTCGCTCTCGTTCTACGGCATGTCGACCTTTGAAGGTCCGATGATGTCCATCAAGACGGTCAACGCCCTCAGCCACTACACCGACTGGACCGTGGGCCACGTGCACAGCGGCGCCCTGGGCTGGGTGGGTCTGGTGACCATGGGCTCCATGTACTACCTGATTCCACGCCTGTACGGCCAGAAGAAGATGTATTCGGTGCCGGCCATCGAAGTCCATTTCTGGGTCGCCACCATCGGCATCGTGCTCTACATCGCGGCCATGTGGATTGCCGGTGTGATGCAGGGCCTGATGTGGCGCTCGGTCAACCCCGACGGCAGCCTGACCTACACCTTTGTTGAGTCGGTGAAGGCCACCTTCCCCTTCTACGTGATCCGGCTGCTCGGCGGATTGCTCTACCTGGGCGGCATGCTGGTGATGTTGTGGAACACGTTCATGACGGTCAAGACCGGGTTGGCGCAGGACGTGCGCATCCCCGCGCTCAACCCTGCTCACGCCTGAGGACAACACCATGGCCAACCAAGACAAAGTCCAGGGTTTCACCCACGAGCGGATCGAGACCAACAACTTCCTGATGATCGTGCTCATCGTGCTGGTGATCGCGGTGGGTGGACTGGTGGAGATCGTTCCACTGTTCTTCCAGAAATCCACCACCCAGCCGGTGGAGGGTCTCAAGCCCTACACCGCGCTGCAGATTGTCGGGCGCGACATCTACGTGCGAGAAGGTTGCTACAACTGCCACTCGCAGATGATCCGGCCGCTGCAGGCCGAGACGCTGCGTTATGGACACTACTCGCTGGCGGGTGAATTCGTGTACGACCGGCCCTTCCAGTGGGGCAGCAAGCGCACCGGGCCCGACCTGCACCGCGTGGGCGGGCGCTACAGCGACGAGTGGCACCGCGTGCACCTGACCAACCCGCGCGACCTGGTGCCCGAGTCGAACATGCCGGCCTACCCGTGGCTTGAGAAGAATGTGGTCAAAGAAGCCGGTGTTCCCCGGCGCATGGAGGTGCTGCGCACATTGGGCGCGCCCTACACCGACGACGAGATCGCAGCGTCCATTGCCGACGTGAAGGGCAAGAGCGAGCTCGACGCGCTGGTGGCCTATCTGCAGGTGCTTGGCACCGCGATCAAGTAACCCCACGGAGGACACCATGGACATCAACGACCTGCGCAGCATCGTCACCGTGGTCAGCATGCTGACCTTCCTGGGCATCGTCGCCTGGGCCTGGTCCAAGCGGAACAAGGAACGCTTCGATGAGGCAGCGCAGCTGCCTTTTCAGGACGAATGAACCCCGCGAACCAGTCAGAACAAGAGAAACATCATGAGTGATTTCACCAGCGAATTCTGGTCCTGGTATGTGGCCGGGTTGACCCTGGTCAGCATCCTGGCCTGCGCGGTCCTGCTCTGGATCAGCGGTACGACCAAGGTCAAGGCCCGGGCCGACAACACCACCGGCCACGTGTGGGACGAGGACCTGCAAGAAATGAACAACCCCCTGCCACGCTGGTGGGTGTACCTTTTCATCATCACGGTGATCTTTGCGCTGGTCTACGGCGTGCTGTACCCCACCTTCGGCAAATACCAGGGTCTGCTGGGTTGGACATCGCAAGGCCAGCACCAGGCTGAGGTGGACAAGGCGCAGAAGGACATCGCCCCCATCTACGCGCGTTTCAATGGCCTGTCGCCCGAGCAGCTGGCCGGTGACGCGCCGGCCATGGCGGTCGGAGAGCGGCTGTACATGAACAACTGCGCCCAGTGCCACGGTTCGGACGCGCGTGGCGCCCGCAGCTTTCCCAACCTCACCGACGGTGACTGGCTGCACGGCGGAGACCCCGCCGCCATCAAGACCACGATCACACAAGGGCGCATCGGCATGATGCCGCCCCTGGCCGCTGTCGTGGGAACGCCCGATGATGTTCGCAACGTGGCCCACTACGTCTTGAGCCTGTCGGCCACGCCGCACGACTCGGTGCGCGCATCACAAGGTCGCGCCAAGTTCGCCGTGTGTGCCGCCTGCCACGGCGCCGATGGCAAGGGCAACACCGCGCTGGGCGCACCCAACCTGACCGACGGCGTCTGGCTGCACGGCTGGGGCGAAGAAGCCATCACGCGCGCCGTGACCAATGGCTTCACCAACCAGATGCCGGCGCAGGCGGCCAAGCTCAACGCCGACCAGATCCACGTGCTCACAGCCTATGTCTGGGGCATGTCCAACAAGCCGCCGGTTGCGGCCAACTGAGTCCGGTTGAAACCCCCCGTGTCCACCACCAAGCCTTCAGCCACCGTCATTCCCATCGTGCCCGCAGCGGTGGACGATGAGACGATGGTGTCGTTGTATGCGGCGAGCCAGAAGATCCACCCGCGCTCGGTCTCGGGGGTGTTCTCCAACTGGCGCTGGCTCATGGTGTGGATCACGCAGATCGTTTTTTACGGTCTGCCCTGGCTGGAGTGGAATGCGCGCCAGGCCGTGTTGTTCGATCTGGAGGTGCGCCGCTTCTACATCTTCAGTCTGGTGCTCTACCCGCAGGACTTCATCTACCTCACGGGCCTGCTGGTGATCTCGGCGCTCTCGCTGTTTCTGTTCACCGCGGTGGCGGGGCGGCTGTGGTGCGGCTTTGCCTGCCCGCAGACCGTTTACACCGAGATCTTCCTGTGGATCGAAAAGAAAGTGGAGGGCGACCGCTCGGCGCGCCTGCGGCTGGACGCAGCCGGCATGTCGGCATCCAAGCTCGGCAAGCGCGTGCTCAAGCAGGTGCTGTGGATCGCCTTTGCGCTGTGGACAGGCTTCACCTTCGTCGGCTACTTCACGCCCATCCGCGAGCTCGCTGCCTTGTCCCTGGCCGCCTCGCTCGGACCCTGGCAGACCTTCTGGATCTTCTTCTACGGCTTCGCCACCTACGGCAACGCCGGTTTCCTGCGCGAGCAGGTGTGCAAGTACATGTGCCCTTATGCGCGTTTCCAGAGCGCGATGTTCGACAACGACACGATGATCGTGACCTACGACGAGAAGCGTGGCGAGCCGCGTGGGCCGCGCTCGAAGAAGGCCGACCCGGTGGCGCTGGGTCTGGGCTCTTGCGTGGACTGCACCTTGTGTGTGCAGGTCTGCCCCACCGGCATCGACATCCGCAAGGGCCTGCAGTACGAGTGCATCGGTTGCGCGGCCTGCGTTGACGTGTGTGATGACGTGATGGACAAGGTTGGCTACCCACGTGGACTCATCAAGTTTTCAACCCAGAACGGCATGGCGCAGGGCTGGGACACGAAGCAGATGCTGCGGCGCGCCATGCGACCACGTGTGCTGGTGTACTCGGCCATTCTGTTGACCATCACCGCCGCAGTGGGTGTGAGCCTGTTCATGCGAACGCCCCTGCGGGTGGACGTGATGCGCGACCGCGGGTCGCTCGCGCGCATGGTGGAGCAGGGCCGCATCGAAAACGTGTACCGCCTGCAGATCATGAACGCCACCGAAAAGACGCAGCGCTACGCCATCACGGTCTCTGGCTTGCCGGGCATCACGCTGGACCCGGTCACCGAGGTCGAGGTGTTGCCCACCGAGGTGCGATCGGCCGCGGTGCGGGTTCAGATTCCGCCCGGCACTGCGCAAACCGGCTCACACCCGATCCAGTTCGACATCAGTTCCACCGGCGACGACGTGGCCCGCGTGACCGAGAAGGCCGCCTTCCTCGTGCCGCGTTGACCCAGCCCCTTTTCAGGAGATTTCCATGAATTCATCCCATGCCATGACGACTGCCCCGGCCCCCGCCTGGTGGCGCACCCCGCAGATGTGGCTGGTGGTAGGGGCGCCGCTGGTGGGCGTGGCGGCCAGCCTGACCGCTGCCTTCTTCGCCATCAATGGTGCCGACCCGGTGCTCAACAAGGCCGACTACCAGCGCGACTTCAAGGCCGCCCATGCACTGCAAGGCCAGGCCCGTATCGACGCGCTGGCCAAGCTGCAGCCGGCCCACCAGGCGCGCAACAACGCTGCCTCGCCGGTGATCCCGGCCCAGTGATCCGCCACCACAACAACGGGGAGACCAGCCCATGTGGGGAAGACGCCTGATGTGGATTGCATGGCCCGCCTTTCTGGTGGCGGCCGTGCTGGAGATGATCGTGTTTGCGCTGGTGGATCCGAGCGACCTGCACTGGTTCGGCTCGCCGCTGGCGTTGTCGCGGGAAGCGGTCTACACGCTGGCGTTTTTCGTGTTCTGGGGGTTGACGGTAGCGTCGAGCGCTTTGACCACGCTGCTGGCCGTGCCGCCGTCGGAGCTTTGAACGATCCGCCGCAGGGCCGCCCCAATGCGGATCAGCCCCCTCGGGGGGCAGCGACCCGCGCAGCGGCGGAGCGTGGGGCTCTATAAACAGGTCTGTGGGTTGACGATCTGGCGCAGGCCGTCGACGTTCTTGATGTGCACGTAGCGCTGCTTCACATCGATGATGCCGTCCTCCACGAACTTGGAGAACGTGCGGCTCACGGTCTCGAGTTTCATGCCCAGGTAGCTGCCGATTTCTTCGCGCGTCATGCGCAGCACAAACTCGGACTGCGAGAACCCGCGCGCGTGCAGGCGCTGCACCAGGTTGAGCAGGAAGGCGGCCAGCCGTTCCTCGGCCCGCATGCTGCCCAGCAAGAGCATCACGCCATGGTCGCGCACGATCTCGCGGCTCAGGATTTTGTGCACATGGTGCTGCAGCGTGGTGAACTCGCGAGAGAGTTCCTCAACCTGGTCGAACGGCATGATGCAGACCTCGGCGTCTTCCAGCGCGACCGCGTCGCAGGAGTGGTGGTCGCTCACGATGCCGTCCATGCCGATGATCTCGCCCGTCATCTGAAAGCCGGTCACCTGGTCGCGGCCGTCGGCGGTGGTGACGCAGGTCTTGAAAAAGCCCGAGCGCACGGCGTAGAGGGAGGTGAACTTGTCTCCCACGTTGAAGAGCGATTGACCGCGTTTGATGCGTTTGCGGGTGGAGATCACGCGGTCCAGCTTGTCCATCTCCTCGGGGTTCAAACCCATGGGAAGACAGAGCTCGCGCAGGTTGCAGCTGGAGCAGGCAACTTTGATCGTGTGGGCGTCCATACAGAATCCAGGAATGTGTGACAGGTGACAGCATACCCCCGTGGGGTGTTGATGACCAAAACCGCCCGCCGTACCGCCTGTTGATGAAGATCAAGGGGCGCATCGCCGTCGTGCTGCACAGTGGCCCCATTGATTGGGAGACCCCCGTGAGCCACACCATTTCTGACGACCTGCTTCGCCGGTTCGACATTCCCGGACCGCGCTACACCTCGTACCCCACCGCCGACCGCTTCGTTGAAGCTTTCACCGAGCAGGACTACGTTCAGGCGCTCGAGCAGCGCAAGGTGGGATCGATGGCGCTGCCGCTATCGCTGTACGTGCACATTCCGTTCTGCGAATCGGTCTGCTACTACTGCGCCTGTAACAAGGTGATCACCAAGCACCACGAACGCGCCGCCGAGTACCTGCGCTACCTCGCGCTTGAGGTGGAGTTGCAGGTGGCACACGTCGGTTCGGGCCAGAACGTGTCGCAGCTGCACCTGGGCGGCGGCACACCGACCTTCCTGTCGGACAGCGAGCTTGAAGACCTCATGAGCATGCTGCGCTCGCATTTCACGCTGGTGCCGGGCGGTGAGTATTCGATCGAGGTGGATCCGCGCACCGTGACCGAAGAGCGCCTGCGCACGCTGGCGCGTCTGGGCTTCAACCGCCTGAGCTTCGGCGTGCAGGACTTCGACCCCACGGTGCAAAAGGCGGTGCACCGCCTTCAGCCCGCGGAGCAGGTGTTTGCCCTGGTGGCTGCGGCACGGCGCATCGGGTTCGAATCGATCAATGTCGACCTGATCTATGGCCTGCCCATGCAGACGCCGGAGTCGTTCGCGCGCACGCTCGCACAGGTCAATGAGTTGCGGCCCGACCGCATCGCGCTCTACGCCTATGCGCACCTGCCCTCGCGCTTCAAGCCGCAGCGGCGCATCATCGCTGCCGAGCTGCCCAGCGGCAGTGCCAAGCTGTCCATGCTGTCGGCTTCGCTCGATGCATTGCAGGACGCTGGCTACGTGTACGTGGGCATGGATCATTTCGCCCTGCCCACCGACGCCTTGGCCGTGGCCAAGCGACAGGGCAGGCTGCACCGCAACTTCCAGGGCTACAGCACCCAGCCCGACTGCGACCTGATTGCGCTCGGTGTCTCGGCCATTGGTCGCATCGGTGCCACCTATAGCCAGAACGCCAAGACGCTGGAGGAGTACCGCGACATGCTCGACCAGGGCCGCCTGCCGATCGTGCGCGGTCTGGCGCTGACGCGCGACGACCTGCTGCGCCGCTCGGTGATCATGTCCTTGATGTGCCAGGGCGAGCTGCAGTTCGAGTCGATCGAACTCGGACACCTGATCGATTTCAGGGGCTATTTCGCGCGTGAGCTGGAAATCCTTGAGGGCTTGGCCGAGCACGGGCTGGTGCGCCTGGACAAGGCCGGCCTCCAGGTGACCGAGGCCGGCTGGTACCTGGTGCGTGCCATCGCCATGGTGTTCGACAAATACCTGAGGGTGGACCAGGATCGAGCGCGGTTCTCCAAGATCATCTGAGCTGCACTACATTGACCCCATGCAAACCTCGATGGCGATCACGGCCTTGTTCATGGGTGTGGTGGGTGGCCCCCACTGCGTGGCCATGTGCGGTGCGGCCTGCGCCGGCATCAGCCGCACCGCGGGTGCGCGCAGCACCCAGGCGCTGTGGACCTTTCAGGTCAGCCGCATGGTCGGCTATGCGCTGTTCGGTGCTTTCGCGGCAGGCTCGGTACAAGGCCTGGCCTGGCTGGGCACCAACACGACGGTGATCCGCCCGGTGTGGACCTCGTTCCACGTGGCGGCCTTGCTGCTGGGCATGACGCTGCTGTGGCGTGCGCGCCAGCCGGCCTGGATCGAGAGCATGGGTCAGAACATCTGGCGCAAGGCCCGCCCGGTGTTCATGTCCATGGGCCAGCGCGCGCCGGTGGTGCTGGGCGTGGCTTGGGCATTGATGCCTTGCGGTTTGTTGTACTCGGCGCTGCTGGTGGCGTCGCTCTCGGCCAACGCACTGGAGGGCGCCGCGATCATGGCGCTGTTTTCCATCGGCACCTCGATTTCGTTGACCGCCGCTCCGTGGCTGCTGCTGCGGCTGAACGGCGCGCGATCGGGCGCCTGGGGCATCCGGCTGGCGGGGTTGGCGCTGGCGGTGACTTCCGGCTGGGCGCTGTGGATGGGCATCACCCAGCCCACCGGCCTGTGGTGCCTGTGAATCAGGCTTGTGCCGAGCGTCGTTGGGGCAGGGTGGCCAGCAGGAGTCCGAGCAGGGCGATGCCGAAGGCCACCATCTGCAAAGCGGTGAGGCGCTCACCCATGAACAGCACGCCGATGGCCGCTGCACTCACCGGCAGCATCACGGTGAACACGCCGGCCTGAGAGGCCGGGACGGTTTTCAGGCCGGTCATCCACAGCCACACCGTCCACACACTGGCCGCCAGTGCATAGAACACCAACAGTGTCCAGATCGGCAGACTCACGGTGCCGAAGTCGAACGACCACGCGGCCCACAGTCCGAGCGGCGTGACCAGCGCAAAGCCCCACAAATTGATGATGGCCGAGATGCGTTTGGGCCCCAAACCTTCGGTGAGGCGCTTGCCGATCACCACGTAAGACGCTTCGCACACCACCGCTGCGAACACCAGCACGTTGCCCAGCAGGGCCCGGCTGATGCCAAAGGGACCGCTGACGTCGGGGACCGTGCCGCCGTCGACCTTCTGCAGCGAAAACAGGCCAATGCCGATGGCTGCGCAAGCGATGCCTGCTGCACTTCGCCAGCCAACGCGCTCGCGCAGGAAGACCCAGCTCAGAACCGCCACCACCGCCGGGATGGACGACATGACCACGCCAGCAGCCACCGCCGTGGTCATGCTCACGCCAAACAGCATGCAGATGGAAAAAAGGAAGTTGCCCAGGAACGATTCGAGGAACAGCAGCCAGCGCGTGTGTGGCGTGATGGGCGGTTCGCCCTGCGGCTTCTTCAACCAGCGCCCCATGGCCAGCCCACCAATGCCGAAACGCAGCCAGGCCAGCAAGAAGATGGGGAACACGAGCACCAGCGGCTTGGACAGGGCCACGTAGCTGCCCACGAGTGACATGCTCAGCGCGAGGCAGGCATAGGCCCACCAGCGGTTCAGGGGAAGGGTGGGATTCACGAGAACGGTCGATTCGGAAGTGGGCTGGATCATGCCCGAAGCTTTGCTGCTGCCACTTTTCGGGATGAGAGAACTAAATTTCTTATTGTGAAATTCAAGAATGGTGCGGTGCGGAAAAATTTCTCAATACAAGAAAACAATTTCCACATTGAGAAAATATGAGAAAACATCATTGATAAACAAAGAAAAATTTCTTCTCTTATATAAGACATAAGAGCCTATAAAAGTCTTCTATAAGACTTAAAGTGAAGGCACTGGCTGAGGCGCTGCAAGAGAGTTTGCACAACCCCGAAGCCGCCCCTGTTCCATCAACCTCACGGAGTATCCCCATGCCTCAATCCCTGACCGAGCAACTGAGCCGCCAGCAGCAAATCGAAGCCCTGGAAAAAGACTGGGCGACCAACCCTCGCTGGAAAGGTGTCAAGCGTGGCTACTCGGCCGCCGACGTCGTGCGCCTGCGCGGCAGCATGCAGATCGAGCACACCTTGGCCAAGCGCGGCGCCGAGAAGCTCTGGGACAAGGTCAACGGCGGCTCCAAGAAGGGCTACGTGAACGCCTTCGGCGCCATCTCCGCCGGTCAGGCCATGCAGCAAGCCAAGGCCGGCCTGGAAGCCGTGTACCTGTCGGGCTGGCAAGTGGCCGCTGACGGCAACACCTCTGAAACCATGTACCCCGACCAGTCGCTGTATGCCTACGACTCGGTGCCCACCATGGTTCGCCGCATCAACAACACCTTCAAGCGCGCCGACGAAATCCAGTGGGGCCGTGGCATCGAGCCGGGTAGCCCGGAGTTCATCGACTACTTCCTGCCGATCGTGGCCGACGCCGAAGCCGGTTTCGGCGGCGTGTTGAACGCGTTCGAACTGATGAAGAACATGATTGCCGCCGGTGCCGCCGGCGTGCACTTCGAAGACCAGTTGGCCGCCGTGAAGAAGTGCGGCCACATGGGTGGCAAGGTGCTCGTGCCCACGCAAGAGGCTTGCGAGAAACTCATCGCCGCGCGCTTCGCCGCCGACGTGATGGGCGTGTCCACCATCGTGCTGGCCCGCACCGACGCCGAAGCCGCCAACCTGATCACCAGCGACCACGACGCCAATGACAAACCTTTCCTCACCGGCGAGCGCACGCAGGAAGGTTTCTACCGCGTCAAGAACGGCCTGGAACAAGCCATCAGCCGTGGCATCGCTTACGCGCCCTACGCCGATCTGGTGTGGTGCGAGACTGGCGTGCCCGACATCGGCTTCGCCCGCGAATTCGCGCAAGCCGTGCAAGCCGCGTGCCCCGGCAAGCTGCTGTCGTACAACTGCTCGCCTTCGTTCAACTGGAAGAAGAACCTCAACGACAAGCAGATTGCCTCGTTCCAGGAAGACCTGGCCGCGCTGGGCTATAAGTACCAGTTCATCACGCTGGCCGGCATCCACATCAACTGGTTCAACACCTTCCAGTTCGCCCACGCCTACGCCCGCGGCGAAGGCATGAAGCACTACACCGAGATGGTTCAAGAGCAGGAATTCGCCGCACGCGACAAGGGCTACACCTTCGTGTCGCACCAGCAGGAAGTGGGCGCGGGTTACTTCGACGACGTGACCACTGTGATCCAGGGTGGCTCCTCCAGCGTGAAGGCCCTGACCGGCTCGACCGAAGAAGAGCAGTTCCACTGAAATCCCTGAGTCCGCCCCAGAGCGGTTGGAGGAGACAAGAATCGCCACCCTTCGGGGTGGCTTTTTTATGGGAAAATCAATGCTTCTTTGAATCAGCAAGAGCGAGAAAGGCAATCTGGTTATGACACCGCGAACTCAGGAGATCACCCTCCCGGCCTTCTAAGGCCCGCAGTTCGCGCCTGCCCGATTCCCTTTTGACCCACACCAGCGCGGCCCCTGCCGCGCTTTTTTGTTTTCTGGACCTCCCCATGTTGCACATCACGCTCCCCGACGGTTCCCAACGCGAATTTCCCGGCCCGGTTACCGTGGCCGACGTCGCTGCCTCAATCGGCAGCGGCTTGGCCAAGGCCGCGCTGGCCGGCAAGATTGACGGCAAGGTGGTTGACACCAGTTTCCTCATCACGCAGGACAGCCCTCTCTCCATCGTCACCGCCAAGGATGCCGACGGCCTGGAAGTCATCCGCCATTCCACCGCCCACCTGCTGGCCTATGCGGTGAAGGAGCTGTTCCCGGACGCGCAGGTGACCATCGGCCCGGTGATCGAGCACGGCTTCTTCTACGACTTCTCGTACAAGCGGCCCTTCACGCCCGATGATTTGGTGGCGATCGAAAAGCGCATGACCGAGCTTGCCAACAAGGACGAGCCGGTGGTGCGCCGCGTGTTGCCGCGCGACGAAGCCGTGGCGTATTTCAAGGGCATGGGGGAGCACTACAAGGCCGAAATCATTGCCAGCATCCCGAGCAACGAAGATGTGTCGCTCTACCGCGAAGGCGCATTCGAAGATCTGTGCCGCGGCCCCCACGTGCCCAGCACAGGCAAGCTCAAGCACTTCAAACTCATGAAGGTGGCCGGCGCCTACTGGCGCGGCGACCACCGCAACGAGATGCTGCAGCGCATTTACGGCACGGCCTGGGCCACCAAGGACGAACTGCAGCAGCATCTGACCATGATCGAGGAGGCCGAGAAGCGCGACCACCGCAAGCTCGGGCGTGAACTCGATCTGTTCCACATCGACGAGCACGCACCCGGCCTGGTGTTCTGGCACCCCAAGGGCTGGACGCTGTGGCAGGAGGTCGAGCAGTACATGCGCCGCGTCTACCGCGACAACGGCTACCAGGAGGTCAAGGGCCCGCAGATCATCGACAAGTCGCTGTGGGAGAAGACCGGTCACTGGGACAAGTACCGCGACAACATGTTCACCACCGAGAGTGAAAAGCGCGACTACGCCTTGAAGCCCATGAATTGCCCGGGCCACATCCTGATCTACAAGCAGGGCATCAAGAGCTATCGCGACCTGCCGCTGCGCTACGGCGAGTTCGGCCAGTGCCACCGCAACGAACCCAGTGGCGGCTTGCACGGCATCATGCGCGTGCGAGGCTTCACGCAGGACGATGGCCACATCTTCTGCACCGAAGAGCAGATCCTGCCCGAGTGCCTGGCCTACACGGCATTGCTGCAGAAGGTCTACGCCGACTTCGGCTTCAAGAACATCATCTACAAGGTCGCCACGAGACCTGACGCGCGCATCGGCTCCGACGAAGTCTGGGACAAGGCAGAGCACGCGTTGATGGAAAGCCTGCGCGCCTCTGGCTGCGAATTCGAAATATCGCCTGGCGACGGCGCGTTCTACGGTCCGAAGATCGAATACACGCTGAAGGACGCCATCGGCCGGCAGTGGCAGTGCGGCACCATGCAAGTCGATTTCTCCATGCCCGAGCGGCTGGATGCCGAGTACGTGGGTGAAGATGGCGCGCGCCACCGCCCCGTCATGCTGCACCGGGCCATCGTCGGCAGCCTGGAGCGCTTCATCGGCATCCTGATCGAAGAACACGCCGGCGCGCTGCCCACTTGGCTCTCGCCCGTGCAGGTGGCGGTGCTCAACATCACCGATGCGCAGGCTGATTACTGTCGGGAAATCGCGAAATCATTGCAAAATCAAGGGCTTAGGGTCATCACAGACCTGCGCAACGAGAAAATAACGTATAAAATACGAGAGCACGCGTTGCAAAAGCTGCCTTTCATCATTGTCGTGGGCGACAAAGAGAAAGAAGCTGGTGCCGTGGCTGTGCGGGCTCGGGGTAACAAAGACCTCGGTGTCATGCCGCTGGAAGCCTTTTCCAAACTCATTGCGGCAGACGTTTCATCCAAGGTTTGATTGCAAACATCCAGGTTGATGCCCTCGCTGCCGCGGCGCACTTCATGTGCATGTGGGCGGCCGAGGGGCCGCCCTTTCGCCTGAACAGCCCACATCAAGGAACTCACCATAGCTACCAACTTTCGCGACCGCCGCCAACGTGAAGAGCGCGCACACCGACTGAACCGTGAAATCATGGCCCCCGAGGTTCGCCTCAACGGCCCGGAAAACGAGCCACTGGGCATCGTCAGTCTGCAAGAAGCGCTGCGCATGGCCGGTGAACTGGACGTGGACCTGGTCGAAATCGCGGCCACGGCCGTGCCTCCTGTGTGTCGCCTGATGGACTACGGCAAGTTCAAGTACCAGGAGCAGAAGAAGGCGGCGGAAGCCAAGGCCAAGCAGACGGTCATCGAGATCAAGGAAATCAAGTTCCGACCCGGTACCGACGACGGCGACTACAACATCAAGATGCGCAACATCCGGCGCTTTCTGGACGATGGTGACAAATGCAAGATCACGCTGCGGTTCCGCGGTCGTGAGATCACCCACCAGGATCTGGGTCTGGCCCTGTTGAACCGCATTCGTGACGAGCTGGCCGATTCGATCATCGTGGAGCAATTCCCCAAGCTGGAAGGCCGCCAGATGATCATGATGATTGCCCCCGGTCGCAAGAAGACGGGTGGCGGCGCAGCGAAACCCACCGAGGCGGCAGCGCCTGCGGCAGGACAACCGGTAGCCTGAAGGCCGCTGGCGAGACGAACAGCATTGGACGGGCGGGGTAGTCTCCTGCCGGTCCGAGGCGCTGGCTGAAAAGCCGGACGCCGAACCGGAAAGCCGAAAGGTTTTCCATAAAAAGTGGCTCGGGGCCAACAAGTCTGCGGAAGGTTCGCAGCGCCTCACGAGCACAAACGAAAAGGAGCATGAAGATGCCCAAAATGAAGACCAAGAGCAGCGCGAAAAAGCGTTTTCGCGTTCGTCCCGGTGGCACCGTCAAGCGCGGTCAAGCCTTCAAACGTCACATCCTGACCAAGAAGACCACCAAGAACAAGCGCCATCTGCGCGGATCAGTCACTGTTCATGAGACCAACATGGGTCACATGGCACAGATGCTGCCCGGCATGGGTATTTGATCAACGACGAACAGGAGAACACACATGCCTCGCGTCAAACGTGGTGTCACGGCTCGCGCCCGACACAAAAAAGTACTGGCTCTGGCCAAAGGTTTCCGCGGCCGCCGCGGTAACGTCTTCCGCATCGCCAAACAGGCGGTGATGAAGGCTGGGCAATACGCCTACCGTGATCGTCGCACCAAGAAGCGCGTCTTCCGTCAGTTGTGGATTGCCCGTATCAACGCCGGTGCTCGCGCATGCGGCTTGACGTACAGCCAGTTCGCCAACGGTCTGAAGAAGGCTTCGATCGAAATCGACCGCAAGGTTCTGGCCGATCTGGCCGTGAACGACCCGGCTGCCTTTGGCAGCATCGTGGAGCAAGTCAAAGCCAAGCTGGCCGCTTGATTCACGACAGGGACACCGCGTCAGCGCGGTGATCTCCGGTCGCTCAAAGGGGTTGAAGCTTGAGGGAATTCCCTCGCTGGCTTCAACCCCTTTTTTTGTTTGCAACGATTCAAGTACACACATGAACGAGTTGGACGCACTGGTCGACAGCGCCCGCGCAGGGTTTGCGCAAGCTGCCACTCCGGCCGATCTGGAAAACGCCAAGGCCCAATACCTGGGCAAGGCCGGCCGCATCACCGAACTGATGAAGGGCATGGCCGCGCTGCCGGTGGACGAGAAGAAGACCCACGGTGCTGCCATCAACCTGGCCAAGCAGGCGATTGAAGCCGCGCTGACGGAGCGCCGCCAGGCTCTGGCCGATGCCGAGCTGCAGATCCAGCTCAAGGCCGAGGCGCTGGATGTGACCCTGCCAGGTCGTCAGCGCGGGCAAGGTGGTCTTCACCCTGTGAGCCTCACGCTGGAGCGCATCGAGGCGATCTTCGGCTCCATGGGCTTCGAGGTGGCCGAGGGCCCCGAGATCGAGTCCGACTGGTTCAACTTCACCGCTCTGAACACGCCCGAGGATCATCCGGCGCGTTCGATGCACGACACCTTCTATGTGGAAGGTGGCAGCGAGAAAGCGCCGAACCTGCTGCGCACCCACACCAGCCCCATGCAGATCCGCCATGCGGTGCAGCACGTCAAACGCCACCGTGTGGACCTGGATGCCGGTCGACCGATGCCGGAGATTCGCGTCATTGCGCCCGGCCGCACGTACCGTGTCGACAGCGACGCCACGCACTCGCCCATGTTCCACCAGTGTGAAGGCCTGTGGGTGGGCGAGAACGTGAGCTTCAAGGATCTGAAGTTCGTCTTCACCGATTTTTGCCGCACCTTTTTCGAATCGAACGACCTGGTGCTGCGCTTTCGACCCAGCTTCTTCCCGTTCACCGAGCCCAGCGCCGAGATCGACATCCAGTTCCAGAGCGGACCGCTGGCCGGGCGCTGGCTGGAGGTGGCGGGCTCCGGGCAGGTGCACCCGAACGTGGTGCGCAACATGGGTCTGGACCCTGAGAAATACATCGGCTTTGCCTTCGGCATGGGCCCGGACCGCTTGACCATGCTGCGCTACGGCGTGAACGACCTGCGCTTGTTTTTCGACGGCGACGTCCGTTTCCTCGCCCAGTTCCGCTGATCCACCGCGCCGAGACACCGACATGCAATTCCCCGAATCCTGGCTTCGTGCCTTCTGCAATCCGCCTCTGAGCAGCCAGCAACTGGCCGACACCTTGACCATGGCTGGTCTGGAAGTGGAGGAGCTGGAGGCCGTGGCGCCGCCGTGCTCCCACATCGTCGTGGGCGAGATCAAATCCGCCGAGCAGCACCCCAATGCCGATCGCCTGCGCGTGTGCCAGGTGGACGTGGGGCAGGGCAGCCTGCTCAACATTGTGTGTGGCGCGCCGAACGCCCGCGCGGGCATCAAGGTGCCGTGTGCCCTGGTGGGTGCCGAGTTGCCACCGGGTGAAGACGGCAAGCCCTTTCTGATCAAACTGGGGCAGCTGCGCGGCGTTGAAAGCCAGGGCATGTTGTGCTCGGCGCGTGAACTCAAACTGAGTGAAGACCACGGTGGTTTGCTGGAGTTGCCCGCCGAGGCGGTGGTGGGGCGCAACATCCGCGAGCAACTGCTGCTCGACGACATGCTGTTCACGCTCAAGCTCACGCCCAACCTGGCGCATTGCCTGAGTGTGTACGGCATCGCGCGCGAAGTGTCCGCGCTCACCGGTGCGCCCTTGATCGAGCCCACGTTTCCTGCCGCAGCCGTGTCCCTGCAAGACCGCCTGCCGGTGGCGGTGAGCGCGCCTGATTTGTGCGGTCGCTTCACGGGCCGAATCGTGCGCGGCGTGAACACCCGCGCCGCCACGCCCGCCTGGATGGTGGAGCGTCTCGCGCGTTGTGGTCAACGCAGTGTTTCGCCGCTGGTGGACATTTCCAACTACGTGATGTTCGAGCTGGGACGCCCCTCGCACATCTTCGATCTCGACAAGATCCACGGAGGCCTGGAGGTGCGTTGGGGGCGCGAGGGCGAGACACTGAAATTGCTGAACGGCAACACCGTTTCGGTGGACGCGCAGGTGGGCGTGATCGCTGATGACCAAGCGGTGGAATCGCTGGCCGGCATCATGGGTGGCGACGCGACCGCCGTGTCCGACGACACACAGAACATCTACATCGAGGCCGCCTTCTGGTGGCCCAAGGCCATTGCTGGCCGTTCGCGCCGCTACAACTTTTCCACCGATGCAGGACACCGTTTCGAGCGCGGCGTGGACCCTTCGACGACGGTCGAACACATTGAGCGCATCACTCAACTGGTGCTGGACATCTGCGGTGGTCAAGCGGGTCCGATGGATGACCACGTGGTCAATCTGCCGGTGGCCAAGCCCGTCATCCTGCGCGTGGCGCGTGCGAACAAGGTCATCGGCATGCCGCTCACGCAGGTGCAGTGCGCAGGCGCCCTGCGTCGGCTCGGGCTCACGTTGGAAGAGGGCGACGGCACCGTCACGGTCACGCCGCCTGCGTACCGTTTCGACGTCCAGATCGAGGAAGACCTGATCGAAGAGGTCGCGCGCGTGGTGGGTTACAACCAACTGCCCGAGACGCCGCCGCTGGCACCGATCACCGCCAAGATCCGGCCTGAAGCCCAGCGTGGACCGTTTGCGGTGCGTCGGCTGCTGGCCCAGCTCGGTTATCAGGAAACCATCAACTTCAGCTTCGTGGAAGAGCGCTGGGAGCGCGAGCTCGCTGGCAACGCCGATCCGATCCGCCTGCTCAACCCGATTGCCAGCCAGATGAGCGTGATGCGTTCGTCCTTGATCGGCAGTCTGGTGTCGGTGCTCAAGTTCAACACTGATCGCCGCGCCGAGCGCGTGCGCCTGTTTGAAGTAGGGCGCGTGTTCCACAAGGATGCGTCGGTGGTCGACAGCGACACCAGCGTGGCCGGGTTCCACCAGCCGATGCGCGTGGCTGGCCTGAGCTTTGGGGCGGTGGACACGCTGCAGTGGGGCACTGAGGAGCGCGTGGCCGATTTCTTTGACGCCAAGGGCGATGTGCAGACCTTGCTCGCGCCGCTCAAGCCCGAGTTCCGCGCCGACGAACATCCCGCGATGCACCCCGGCCGTTGTGCCGGCGTCTGGCTGCAAGGCCGCTGCATTGGCCACGTGGGTGAGTTGCATCCCCGTTGGCGCCAGTCGTACGACCTCGCGCAGGCGCCCGTGCTGTTCGAACTGGAGCTTGATGCGGTGCTTGTGCGGGACGTTCCGGTCTATCAGGCCGTGAGTCGCCACCAGGCCGTTGAGCGCGACCTGGCCATCGTGGTGAAGGAGAGTGTGAGTCACGCGGCCGTGGTCGAAGCGATTCGTGCGCCTTCCAGTGCCTGGCTGCGCGACGTGGTGCTGTTTGACGTCTACCGTCCCAAGAAGCAGTCGGAGTCCGCCGCACCGGGCGCTCTGGCGCCCGACGAAAAAAGCCTGGCAGTGCGACTCGTGCTCAACCGCGACGACGCTACACTGACCGACGAAGATATCGAGGCGACCGTGAAAGCCGCCCTTGAATCCCTGCAAACGCGCGTGGCAGCCCGGCTGCGCGCCTGACCGAACGAGGATGGAGAAGCACCGCATGGAACTCGCTGTAGAAAGCCTGGAGACACCCGCACTGACCAAAGCCCAGTTGGCCGAGATGCTGTTTGACCAGATCGGTCTGAACAAGCGGGAGTCCAAAGACATGATCGATGCCTTCTTCGATCTCGTCACCGACAGCCTGGTCGAAGGCACCGACGTGAAGATCTCGGGCTTCGGCAATTTCCAGATCCGCACCAAGGCGCCGCGTCCCGGTCGCAATCCGCGCACCGGGGAACCGGTGGCCATCGAGGCGCGTCGCGTGGTCACGTTCCACGCCAGTCCCAAGCTCAAGGAACAGGTGCAGACCGCCGTCATAGGTGGTTGAACCTCGATTCCAAGCCGCTTTCAGATCGAAGCGGCGTGTCTTTTAAGGCCAGGCCCATGCGGCTTGGCTGCTTGGTGCCAGACGGTCAGCTAACGGCCTTGAACGGTCGTATTGCGCCGGCCTCGGTGGCGTTTGCAACATTTCACACAGAATTCCACCTTCCCCTGCGCACGCCCATGCTTGTTAGAGTAAATTCAAGCTTCGGTCTGTACCGCCTTGATTTTCATGGAAAAAACGCTTCCTCCCATCCCGGCCAAACGCTACTTCACCATCGGTGAGGTGGGCGAACTGTGTGGTGTCAAGCCGCACGTGCTGCGTTACTGGGAGCAGGAGTTCACGCAGCTGCGGCCTATGAAAAGGCGGGGCAACCGTCGCTACTACCAGCACCATGAGGTGCTCATGATTCGCCGCATCCGTGAGCTGTTGTACGACCAGGGTTTCACCATCAGCGGTGCCCGCAACAAGTTGCAGGAACTCGTGCAGGCCGAACGCGAAAAGCGCCGTGGTGATGACGAGGACGAAGCGCTCGATGTGATCGATTTCGATGCCGTGATCCACGACGAAGCCCGAACCGCGTCCAATGACCGGGCGCATGAAGTGATTGCAGGCACGGGGTTGCTGGTTCACGAGGTGCGCCGCGAACTGCTTGAAATACGCGAGCTTCTTCGTCACACGGCCTGAAATACCTGTCTTTGACAGCTATAATTCGAGGCTTGTCGGCGTGTAGCGCAGCCTGGTAGCGCACTTGCATGGGGTGCAAGGGGTCGCGAGTTCGAATCCCGCCACGCCGACCAATGAGTACTGAAAGCCCGCAACCGAAAGGTTGTGGGCTTTTTCAGTTTCTGGTGCCTGAAGTCTCAGCGTGGACGTTCAAACCCCGCCACAACCCAGGCCTGAGCGCTGTCGACACTCAGCTTGAAGGTGGGCGGCACTGGCACACGGGCCAGTTCTTCGTCGAATTCGTCCAGAGCGCTCAGGGTGGCGGTTGCACCTTCTTCGTCGGGCACGATGGAGAGTGCGATCCGCAGGCGGCTGCCGTCAACCGTCACGTTGACGCTCTTGTTGAGCTGGGCATGCAGTTGCTGCTCGGAACGGCGGATGACTTCCTTGGCGGTCTTCACCAGCGTGTTGAAGGCCGCCGTGTCCAGTGGTTTGGGATTCTTCTTGTCGCGGCCCATGGTCCAGGGGCCCACCAAGGCGGGCTCCGACCCGCCATCCAGGTGCATGGCCACCGCCCATCCATCGTCGTCTTCGTTCTTGATCACGCGGGCTGTCCAATGCCCATCGCTCCACAGGCGGTCTTCGTGTACGGGTTCGTTGGTGTCGGTCATTCTTCGTTGTGGCAAGCGGTTGAATGGGTCGACCATACCTCGTAATGGTGCATGCGCCCGGACCCAGGCTGGTGCAATTACAGTGCGGTATGTCCGACGAATACCAGATCGAAATCCCCGCCTCCTTTGTGGCCTTGTACGTATTGCCCGGCCGCCAGAAGCCCAGCCTGGCGCGCGATGAACTGGCCGCCCGCTACGAGTTGTGCGAAGACATGGCTCAACTGTTGACCGAAACGGCGCGCAACATGGAGTTCAGTCTCGGTCTGGCCGAGAGCGATGTGCTCACGCGCTGCCTGCAAGGTCTGCGGGTGGAGCCTGTGGTGGTGAGTGAGGTCGAGTCGGTGTGGGTGGCGAGACGGCTCGCCGAGCTGCTGGGCTGGAGCGATGCAGGCCTGCAGGAGTTGCCGCGCTAGCGCGATGTTTCCGGGAGGCTGGTGCGCAGCCACAGCAGAGCCGCTAGCGCGCTGAGCCCCAGACCACCCGAAATCCACAGTGCCCCGGCGCCCCAGCGCTCGATGCACAGGCCGAACAGCAGGGGTGCAAAAGCCTGCGCCACGCGGGAGGGCGCCATCATGATGCCCTGCCGTTGGCCATAACCCACCGGGCCGAAGTACACCAGCGGCAGCGTGCCCTTGGCGATGGTGAGGATGCCGTTGCCCGCGCCGTGCAGCAGCGCAAATGCCGGCCCGGCCACCGGGCCAAGCACCATCCAGCAGACCACCCCCACCGGGTGGGCCAGTGCGGCGCACCGGGCCGAGAGCAGCGGATGCAGGCGGCGCAGAAAACCGAACTCCAGCATGCGCCCGGCCACCTGCGCCGGGCCGACCAGTGCACCGATGGCGACAGCACCGGCCAGCGTGGCGCCGCTGGCCACCAGCAGTTGCGGCAAATGCGCCGCCATGGCGGTGCTGATGAACCAGGTGGCGGCGAACACGTAGGACAGGACCCAGGCGGTGTATTTCGGTGGCGGTGTTGGGGACGCTGTTGACGCGGTGGGTGCTGCCGCCCCCAGCGCATGCGGTGGCTCGGGCAAGGCTGCGGCGCGTGGAATGCTCGCGTTCAGCGGCAGCCCCACCAGCAGGTGCAGGCCGGCCCAGGCGAGGCACGCGCCGCGCCAGCCGAACTCGGTCTCCAGCAACCCGGTGAGGGGCCAGCCCACGGTGCTGGCAAAGCCGGCGATGAGCGTGATGCCGGTGATCGAGGCGCGGGCCTGGGTGCCTTGCAGGCGCACCAGCGCGGCAAACGCCGCCTCATACAACCCGCTGCCCATGGCCACGCCGATCAGCAGCCAGGCCAGCATGAGGCTGGTGGTGCCTTGCACCTGCGAGAGACTGGCCAGGCCGAAGGCGAACAGCACACTGGTGCCCATGAGCACCGGGCGACCACCCCAGCGGTCAATGGCGCGGCCGGCGAAGGGTCCAAGTGCTGCTGAGGCCAGCAAGGCCACGGTGAAGGCGATCCAGATCTGCGAGATCGGCAGGCCCAGGCCATCGGCCATGGGCTTGGCCAGCAGCGCGGGCAGGTAGTAGGTGGAGCCCCAGGCCAGTGTTTGCGCCGTGCCCAGGCGCAACACCAGGGGCCAGGTGCGTGCAATGGCCGGGCGAGTGCTCATGCGGTGAAGGCCTGGCGCGGTTGCCCCACGTCAGGCGATGTCGAACGCGTGGAAACCGAAGCGACCTTGGCGGCGGTCGGCGAAGTAGTGCTCCAGCGTTTCCTTGACAGTGCGAAACGCGATCTCGTCCCAGGGGATCTGATCTTCCGTGAACAACCGGGCCTCAATGGTCTCGTGGCCCGGGTCGAAGAGGTCGCTCAGCAGTCGGGCGCGGTAGTAGATGTGCACCTGCCCCACGCGCGCAACGTTCATCAGCGTGAAGATCTCGCCCATCTCGAACTGCGCGCCAGCTTCCTCCAAGGTCTCGCGGGCCGCGCCTTCGGCGGTGGTCTCGTTGAGTTCCATGAAACCAGCGGGCAAGGTCCATTTGCCGAAGCGCGGCTCGATGTTGCGCTTGCAGAGCAAAACGTACTGGCCCGACTCCCCCCACACTGGCACCGTGCCGACCACATTGAGTGGGTTGTCGTAGTGCACGAGGTGGCAGGACGGGCAGACCGCACGGGTCTTGGTGTCGCCGTCGTCGGGCAGACGCATCACGACCGGGGTGCCGCAGTTGCGGCAATGTTTGGCAGGTGGGCGAAGCATCGGGGCAGTTTAGCGGGCTGGCATGTCGACGAAAAAACGCCGGGCCACGGCCCGGCGTTTTCAAGTGGAATGGCCTCAGGATTTCTTGCCGTGCTTGACGATGAGAGCCTTGGCGGTTTCCAGCAATTGCTTGCCGTTGAAGCCGCGCTTGTCCATGTCCTGCGTCCATTCAATTTCCACCAGGCGCGCCTTGCGGCGGAATTCTTGCGCTTCGGCGGCCGGGATGGTGTAGATCGAGTTGCCCTGTTTCACCGCGGACTCGCGGCCCGCTGCATCGCCACTCTGCTGAACCTTGCCCAGCCAGGCCGAGGTTTCCATGCCGGAGTTCTTGTCGATCACGGCCTTGAGGTCGGGCGGCAGGCTGGCGTATTTGGCCCTGTTCATGGCCATCACGAAAGTGGTGGTGTAGAGCGCGCCGCCGGCGGGGTCGAACTCGCTGTGGAACTTGGTGAGCTCCTGCACCTTGACCGAGGGCACGACTTCCCAAGGGATCACGCAGCCGTCGATGACACCTTTGGACAAGGCATCAGGAATTTGCGGCAGCGGCATGCCCACGGGTGTGGCACCGAGGTAGCCGAGCATCTTGGTGATCTGGCGGGTGGGGCCGCGCACCTTGGAGCCGCGCAGGTCTTCTGCTGTCTTGATCTGCTTGCTGCGCATGTGGAACATGCCCGGACCGTGCACCTGCAAAGCGATGGGCTGGACTTCCTTGAACTCGTCCTTGGCCACCGTCTGCACGTATTCCCAATAGGCCTTGGAGGTGGCTTCGGCGTTGTTCATCATGAACGGCAGCTCGAATACCTCGATGCGCGGGAAGCGGCCCGGCGTGTTGCCCGGCAGCGTCCAGACGATGTCGACGATGCCGTCGCGCGCCTGGTCGTACAGCTGCACCGGCGAGCCACCGAGCTGCATGGCAGGGTAGGCCTCGAACTTGATGCGACCGCCCGAGTCCTTCTCGACCTTGTCCATCCAGGCCTTGTGCATGTTCAGCCACACGTTGGACTGCGGTGCCATGAAGGTGTGGAACTTGAGCGTGACGCTCTGCTGGGCCATGCCCACCAGGGCGGGTGCGCCGAGTGCCACGGCGGCACCGGTCTGGAGCAAGGTTCTGCGTTGGATCATGAAAAGGTCTCCTGAGAGCTGTGGAAAAATGGGGAAAGGATAAGCGGGGACTGAGGGTCGTTTCAGAGGTCTTACCCTCGGGTTCAGGCCACCTGCACCGAGATCGGGGTCAAGCCGTCCACGGCGCCGACCATGGTGTCGCCGCGCACCACGGCATTCACGCCTTCGGGGGTGCCGGTGTAGATCAGGTCGCCGGGTTGCAGTTCCCAAGCGGCCGAGAGGTGTTCGATGGTTTCGGCCACGTTCCAGATCAGCTTGTTGACGTTGCTGCGCTGGCGGTCGCTGCCGTTGACCTGCAGCCAGATGGGCGCGTTGTTCACGTCACCGGCGTTGGCGACCGGCGTGATCGGCCCGATGGGTGCCGAGTGGTCATAGGCCTTGCCGATGCACCAGGGACGGCCCTGTTTTTTCATCTCGCCTTGCAGGTCGCGGCGGGTCATGTCCAGACCCACGGCATAGCCGTAGATGTGTCGGGCGGCGTCGGCGGCCTTGATGTTTTTGCCGCCGGTGCCAATGGCCACCACCAGCTCGATCTCGTGGTGCAGGTTGCTGGTGAGGCTGGGGTAGGGCGTGCGGGCGGTCTGGCCGGGCTCGGCCACCACGATGGCGTCGGCCGGCTTGAGGAAGAAGAACGGTGGCTCGCGGCCGGTGAACCCCATTTCCTTGGCGTGCTCTTCGTAGTTGCGGCCCACGCAGTAGATGCGGTGGACCGGGAAGCGCTCGGTGCTGTCGACCACGGGCACGGAGACGGTGGCGGGCGGGGTGAATGTGTAGTTCTCGGACATGGTGTTCGACGTGTGTGTGGGTTGCGGTGGAGGTCGCTGGCGCGGTCAGTGTGCCATCAGTGTTGTGAAGCAGGCAGACGAACCACCAGACCGTCGAGCTCCTGGGTGAGGCGGATCTGGCAACTCAGGCGACTTTGCGGCACCACCGGGCTGGAGGCGAAGTCGAGCATGTCGAGCTCGTCGGGCACGGGGGCCGGCAGCAACCCGGACCACGGTGCGTCGACCATCACGTGGCAGGTGGCGCAGGTGAGGCTGCCGCCGCAGTCGGCCTCGATGCCCTGGATGTTGGCGTTCACCGCGGCCTTCATGAGGCTGTCGCCCGGGCGGGCCTGGATGTCTTGTTGCGTCTGGTCGGGGTTGATGAACCGGATGGAAATCATGTGGGGGACTTGAGGGGTTTCATGTTCGGCTGAAGTACTCGCGGCGTTCAAAATCGGTCTTGTCCTCGGCCTGGGCGTGGCGCTCGATCTCGCTGCGTTTGAGGCGGCAGAAATGTTGCACGACATCGTTGCCAAGGCCCGCGCACAAGGCCGGATCCGATTCCAGCGCGTTGAGTCCTTCGGGCAGCGAGGTGGGTATTTTCGCGCCTCCTTCGGCATAGGGCGTTTCGCTGGCGGGCGGCGCTTGCAACTGGTTGTGCAGGCCATCAAGCCCGGCGTGGATCTGCGCCGCCATGTAGAGGTAGGGGTTGGCGGCGGGTTCGCCAATGCGGTTCTCGATGCGGGTGGCGTTGTCGCCCGCCGCACCCACCACGCGCAGCATCGCGCCGCGGTTGTCGCGGCCCCACAGCACGGCCTGCGGGGCGAGTGCGTTGGGGCGAAAGCGCGCGAAGCCGTTGATGGTGGGCGTGCACAGTGGCGTCATGCCGCGCGCGTGCGCCAGCAGGCCGGCGAGCCAGTGGCCGGCCACGTCGGACAGGGTGTGCCGCGCATCCAGTGCGGTGGTGTCGGACGCGGGTGCGTCGCGCATGCACGCATTGCGCCCGGTCTTCAGGTCCACCAGCGACTGGTGCAGGTGCCACCCGCTGGACATGATGTGCGGGAACGGCGGGCGACACATGAAGGTGGCATGAAATCCGGCGCGGCGCAGCGCCTGGCGCACGCCGTTTCGAAACAGCACCATCTGGTCGGCGGCGGTGAGTGCGTCGGTGGCGTCGAACACGGCCTCCACCTGGCTCGGGCCGAGCTCGATCTCCAGCGACTGCAGCGGCAGGCCCAGCGCCTGCGCGGTGCGCTGCACGATGCGCAGCGGCTCGTCGGCCATGTCCATCATGGCCTCTGCCTGCAGGTTGTAGCCCGGGTGGATCATCTCCACCGTGGGCGGCAGCCCGGGCCAGCCTGCCAGCTCGGGGTCGAGCTGGGGCCGGGTGTCGGTGATGCGGTAGATGTGGAACTCGACCTCCAGCCCTGTCCTCAGGCCGTAGCCTGCATCCATCAGCCGGGCCAATGCGGACTGCAACACGCGCCGCGTGTCCAGCGGCACCGGCTTGCCGTCAGCAAACCAGGGCTGGCAGCGCAGCCAGCCTGTGCGGGGTGCCCAGGGCAGCTCGGTGAAGCTCTCGGGGTCGGGCAGCAGCATGAGGTTGGCCGCGCCGGCAAAGCCCGGCAGGTCGGTGGCGCCACCGGGCTCGAACACCTTCCAAGCGGTGCGGTCGGCCGTGTCCTTGAGCATCAAGGTGCCCACCATGCCCACGCCGTCGAGCAGAGCGCGCATGGCGGCGGTGGCGGTGAGGGTTTTGCCACGCAACATGCCGTGGGTGTCGCACCAGGCCATGCGCACCAACTCGACGCCGCTGGCTTCGATGCGTTTGACCAGACGCACGCAAGCGGCTTCGCGGGCGGCGGTGTGGATGCCGCAGCGTTCTGCGAACGTCATCCTGTCACATCCGTTCGCCCTGAGCTTGTCGAAGGGCTCGCCTGCACCTGTGGATGGGCTTCGACAGGCTCAGTCCGAACGGACGATCGAGCGCTCCAAGGGGCGTCCTCGCGTCTGGCACGAACTGCCTCCTGCCACCAGTCTTGCCAACCCTGCGCCGGCGCAATGCCGTCCACCGTCTCGGGGCCGGTGATCTGATCGTGCAGGGCCGGGTCGGCAATGCCGGGCGCGGTGCCGCCTTGTTCGACCGTGTCGATGGCCTGCTGCAGCAGGCGCCGGTTGGCCACGATCACTTTGTCGGTGGTGCCCAGATGCTCGCGCGTGCGGTCCTGGATGGCGCCCATGCTCTCGCAGGCCCACTGGTCGTGCACATTGATGTCGTCCTCGCCCATGCCCAGGTAGGTACGGGTCTGCTGCTCTTGCGGGTTGAAACCCCAGTTGTTGTGGCGGCCGGTCTTTGGTGTGTAGTCGGGCAGGTTCACAGCGGCCAGGCGTGGAGCGCGCATGGCTTCCTTGTCCACCGGGCCGGTGAAGCTGGTGAAGAAGGCGAACCAGTGGTTGTGCGTGTCGTCCACCGGCACATGCATCTGCGTGATGGTCATCGTCTCGGACAGCGGGATCACGAAAGTTTGCGGAAACACGGCGTTGGTCACCCGCACGTGCGTGAGTTCGTCGGTCATGGGTCGCAAGGCGGTGAGCTGCAGGCCGTGAGGTTTGGCCTCGAACGAAATCAACGGCTGGCCGAACTCGCGCATCACACGCGTCATGGGCCAGCGCTCGCCGCCCACGTCACCCGCGCTCGCGCCTCGGAACTGTTTGCCGTAGCTGTCGTCCAGCGAGCCGTCGTTGAAGAAGCGGTGCAGGTAGGACGCGTGTGCCGGATCGATGCCGACCTCGAAGGCCTGCAGCCAGTTGCAGTGCCACAGGCCTTTGAAGGCAAAGGTGTGCGAGGCCGGCGCGGCAAAACAGTCCAGCGCAGGGAAGGGTGGCGGTGTCTGGTCTTCGGGTCCGAACCAGCCGAACAGCACGCCGCTCTTTTCCACCAGCGGGTAGCTGCGCTGTCTGATGCGTGTGCACATCGTGCTGCCCTTGGGCTCCGCGGGTGTCTCGATGCATTGGCCGGTGGTGTCGAACTTCCAGCCGTGAAAGGGGCAGCGCAGGCCGTCGGCTTCAACGCGGCCGAAGGCCAGGTCGGCGCCGCGGTGCGGGCAGTCGCGGTCGAGCAGGCCGTAGCTGCCCTGTGCGTCGCGGAACAGCACGAAGTCTTGCCCGAGCACGCGCACGGGTTTGGCCGGTCGCACGGCCATGCTCGGGTCCAGCACGGGGTCGAATTCGTCGAGCAACGCCACGGGTTGCCAGTAGCGGCGCAGCAGTTCACCACCGGGGGTGCGGGGCCCGACCTGGGTCAGGCGCTGGTTGAGTTCGGCTTTCATGGGTGCTCCGGTGGGTGTGGTTCAAACGGTATCCCGTTTACATTTTTCAGTGTACAGTTTGCGCCATGAGCCTGCAAGACACCGTGTTGATGCAACTGCGCGACCTGATCCTGAGCGGTCAGTTCGAGCCCGGACAACGTCTGGCCGAGCAGCAGCTCGCCGAGCGGCTGGGTGCTTCACGCACGCCGGTTCGCGCTGCGCTGGTGACGCTGGAACAAGAGGGTCTGGTCGAGGCCAACGACACCGGCAAGTACCTGGTGCGCCAGTTCACTGCGCAGGAAGTGACCGACGCGATCGCGGTGCGCGGCCACCTCGAGGGCATGGCCGCGCGGCTGGTCGCCGAGCACGGCGTGTCGCGCCAAATGCAGGGCCAGTTGCAGGCCTGCCTGGACGAAGGCGACCGGCTGCTGGCCGACAGCCCGCTGACCATCGAGAGCTACGTGGCCTATGCGGTGATGAACGACCGCTTCCACGCGCTGCTGCTGGAGGCCTGCGGCAACCGCGCGCTGCAGCGCGCGGTGGCGCTCAACGACAAGTTGCCGTTTGCACCGGCCTCGGCCATGCTGCCCATGCAGGGCACGGTGGCGCTGGACCGCGACTGGATGCTCTACGCGCACCGCCAGCACCACATGCTGTTCGACGCCTTGCAGCGTGGCGAGGGCGCACGCGCCCAGGCCTTGGCGGTGGAGCACACCGAGGTAGCGCAGATGAACATGCGGCTTGCGCTGGAGCGAAGAACGGAATCCGAGCGAGTGATGCCGGTCATGCGTCTGGTCGTCGGTTGAAACGGCCGCGGTGTATCGTCTCGGGCATGCAGCCCGCCACCGAACCCGCGCTCTCCCCCGGTCTCACGCTGCGCCGCGTGGCCATCGACACCTACCACGAGAACGTGGCTTACCTGCACCGCGACTGTGAGGTGGTGCGGGCCGAAGGCTTTCAGGCCTTGTCCAAGGTGGAGGTGCGGGCCAACGGGCGGCGCATCCTGGCCACGCTCAACGTGGTTGACGACAGCAGCATCGTGGGCTGCAATGAAATTGGGGTGTCCGAAGACGCGTTTGCCCGGCTGGACGTGGCCGGCGGCCATTCGGCAGCGGTGTCGCCGGCAGAGCCGCCCGAGTCCATCCCTGCCCTGTTTCGCAAGATCAACGGTGAGCGCCTGGGTCGCGACGACTTCCGCAGCATCATTCGCGACATCGCCGAGTTGCGCTACTCCAAGATCGAGCTCACCGCCTTCGTCGTGGCTTGCAACCGCAGCGAGCTGGATCGTGAGGAGGTCTTCTTTTTGACCGAGGCCATGGTGGCCAGTGGCCGCAGGCTCGATTGGAACGAGCCGCTGGTGGTCGACAAACATTGCATTGGCGGCATCCCGGGCAACCGCACATCGATGCTGGTCGTGCCCATCGTCGCTGCCCATGGCCTGGTGTTTCCCAAGACCTCGTCACGCGCCATCACCTCGCCCGCCGGCACGGCCGACACCATGGAGGTTCTGGCGAACGTGCAACTTCCGTTCGAGCTGCTCACCGGCATCGTGCGCCAGCACCACGGGTGCCTGGCCTGGGGCGGCGCGGCCATGCTGTCACCGGCCGACGATGTGCTGATTTCCGTGGAGCGACCGCTGTCGATCGACTCACCTGGCCAGATGGTGGCCTCCATCCTGTCCAAGAAGATCGCCGCTGGCGCCACGCACCTCGTGCTCGACATTCCCATTGGCCCTACGGCCAAAGTGCGCTCGATGCCCGAGGCTCAACGCCTGCGCCGCTTGTTCGAATACGTGGCGCAACGCATGCATCTCTCGCTGGACGTGGTGATCACCGATGGTCGCCAGCCGATCGGCCGTGGCGTGGGCCCGGTGCTGGAGGCGCGCGACGTGATGCAGGTGCTGGAAAACGACCCTCGGGCACCGGACGACCTGCGGCAGAAATCGCTTCGCCTGGCCGGGCGTCTGATCGAATGCAATCCCGACGTGCGGGGCGGCGACGGCTTCGCCATTGCGCGTGACATCCTCGATTCGGGCCGTGCACTGACGCAAATGCGGGCGATCGTGCAGGCCCAGGGTGACCGCGGTTTTGACCACCATCAACCGGCGCTGGGCTCGCTCACGCTGGAGGTGAAGGCGCCCGCGGCGGGCGTGGTCATTGGCATCGACAACTTGCAGATCGCGCAGATTGCCCGGCTGGCCGGCGCGCCCAAGGCGCCGGGCGCGGGCGTCGACCTGTGCGTCAAACTCGGCGCACCCGTGGCCGAGGGTGACTTGCTTTACCGCGTGCACGCCAGCTACCCGGCCGACCTTGAATTTGCGCGCCAGGCCTGCGCTCGCGCCAACGGTTTCAGCCTGGGCACCGCTGCGCAGGTCCCCCATGTTTTTGTGGAGTTCTGATGCCCCCATCAAGCAAAGCCGTTGCGGGTTGTGTGCTTTGTTTCGACGATGAAGCAGCGCTGGCCGCTCAGGCCGCCAGCGCCCTTGGCATGGCGTTGGCCGTGGTGGAGCGCCACCATTTTCCCGATGGTGAAATGCGTCTGCGTTTGCCTGCCGAGTTGCCCGCGCGCGTCGTGCTCTGGCGCGGCTTGCAGCAACCCAACGAAAAGCTGGTGGAGGTGCTGCTGGCCGCGCAGACCGCACGCAGGCTGGGAGCGAAGCACCTGACGCTGGTGTCGCCCTACCTGGCCTACATGCGCCAGGACATCGAATTCAACCCGGGCGAAGCGATCAGCCAGCGCATCGTGGGTGGCTTTCTGGCCGGACTGTTCGACGCCATCATCACCGTGGACCCGCACCTGCACCGGGTGGCCACACTGCATGAGGCCATGCCGGTGAAAGACGCCATTGCATTAAGCGGTGCGCCGCTGCTGGCCGACCACATCGCCACGCAACGCCAGAACCCGCTGCTGATGGGGCCGGACGAAGAAGCGCTGCAATGGGTGGCCCTGGCCGCGCGGCGCCACGGCTGGGACCATGCGGTGTGCCGCAAGACGCGCCACGGTGATTGCGAGGTGGACATCGAACTGCCCGACCTGCCGGTGGCCGGCCGTGCGGTGGTGCTCATGGACGACGTGGCCAGCTCGGGCCACACGCTGGCGCGGGCAGCGGTGAAGTTGCGCGCGGCGGGCGCCGCCACGGTTGACGTGGCGGTCACACACGCGCTGTTTGCGCCGGGCGCCGTGCAACTGGTGCGCGGCTCGGGGGTGGGTGAAATCTGGAGCACCGACTGCATTGCGCACGCATCCAACGCAGTGAGCATCGTCCCTGTGGTGGTGGCGGCGTTGCAGGGTATCTGACGGGTCGTTGTTGCGTTGAGGTTGCTCAACGCTGGAGCTACGGCGCTGCCTAGACTGGCTGGGCAGGGGAATGGTCCCTGTTTCTCCAAGGAGCCCCCTCATGCGTGCCGTCATGTCTTGTGCCTTTTTCCTGGTGCTGTCATCGGGCCTGACGGCCTGCTACGTCGTGCCCGAACGCCAGGCCGATGGGCAGGTCATCTACCAGCACTACCCCCTGCCGCCGGTGGGCACGGTAGCGCCCGCGCGCGTGGGGGTGGCCCCCGGCGGCGCAGCCGCACCCGCCAACCTGCCGACGCGGCTCTATCCAATCAACGACATTGCCACCTCCACCGGCATCATCACCGGATCGGTCACCAACATGATGACGGGCAAGGGCGTCTTCAACGTCTCTTACCTAGGCGAGGTGCTCACCGGCGAGGCCACCCGCGTATCGAACGACGAGCGCCGTGGCGTGGCGAGCGCCTTCAGCCCGAAGGGCCTATACATGTCGTGCGAGTACCAGATGAACACGCCGTACCAGGGGGCGGGTACCTGCACGTTCTCCAACGGCGCGGCTTACCGCATGCACATCGGCGGCAACTGATCGCACCGGGCTGCCATGCGCGTGAACAATGCGTGGAGGTGCCGATGAATGGCCGTGATGCGCGCGGGATATGGCGAGGGGCCTACCCGTGCAGGGAGGTATGAGGGAATACTGGGGTTTTCCCTTTGTTCCTTTAATGGACTGCACCGTTCCCATGAGCACCACTTCGCTGTTTTCCCCCTTCATTGCCGGCAGCATTGCGCTGGCCAACCGCATCGTCATGGCACCGCTCACACGCAACCGCGCGCCCGACGCCGTGCCCACGCCGCTCATGGCCACCTATTACCAGCAGCGCGCCAGCGCTGGCCTGCTGATCACCGAAGCCACCGCCATCAGCCACCAGGGGCAGGGCTATGCCGATGTGCCCGGGCTGTACGCGCCCGAGCAGATCGAAGGCTGGAAGCGGGTGACCGCGGCCGTGCACGCCGCTGGCGGCAAGATCGTGACCCAGCTCTGGCACGTGGGCCGTGTGTCGCACACCGAACTGCAGCCCCACGGCGGCGCACCCGTGGCGCCGTCGGCCATCGCGGCCAAAACCAAGACTGTGTTGATCAAGGATGGCGCGCCTGTTTTCGTCGAGACCTCCGAGCCGCGTGCGCTGGACCTCAGCGAACTGCCTGGCATCGTGGAGGACTACCGCAAGGCAGCGCTGGCCGCCATCGAGGCCGGCTTCGACGGCGTGGAGATCCACGCGGCCAACGGCTACCTGATCGACCAGTTTCTGAAGACCGGCAGCAACCAGCGCACCGACGTCTACGGTGGCAGCATCGAGAACCGTGCACGGCTGCTGATTGAAGTGGTCCAGGCGGTGACGGACGCCATCGGCGCGGGCCGCACCGGCATTCGCCTGTCGCCCGTGACGCCCGCCAACGACGTGATCGACGCCGATCCGCAGCCGCTGTTCACCCACGTGATGAACGAGCTGGCGAAATTCGACCTGGCCTATGTGCACTTCATCGAGGGGGCCACCGGTGGCCCGCGCGAACTGGCCGACCGCCCGTTCGACTACGACGCCCTGCGCGCGACCTTCCACGCAGCTGGCGGCAAGGCAGCCTGGATGGTCAACAACGGCTACGACCTGTCGATGGCCGAGCAAGCGGTGCAAGACGGCGCCGATCTGGTGGCTTTCGGCAAGACCTACATCGCCAATCCTGACCTGGTGGCGCGCCTGAAGCAGGGTGGTCCGTTCAACCAGCCCGACAACAAGACCTTTTACGGCGGCGGTGCCAAGGGGTACACCGACTACCCGGCACTGCAAGCTGCCTGAAGTCCTGGGACACGTGTCCTCGGACACATGGCTTGGCCTGAAAATGGGGCCTGCTCACCGAGGGGTGTGCAGGCCCTTTCTGCGTTTGCAGCCCGTGCCTGCCGTATCCTTGGCACCCATGAAGCTCTACAACTACTTCCGCTCCTCGGCCTCGTTTCGCGTGCGCATCGCGCTCGCGCTCAAGGGCATGGCTTATGACTACGTGCCCGTGCATATCGCGCGTGGTGATCACAAGCTGCCGGCCTATACCGACAAAGCGGTCGAGGGCCTGGTGCCGCTGCTCGAGCTGGACGACGGCACGCGCCTGACGCAGTCGATGGCGATCATCGAGTACCTCGACGAGCAGCAGCCCGCGCCCGCGCTGTTGCCGGCCGATGCGCTGGGCCGTGCGCGCGTGCGCGCCCTGTCGCAGATCGTGGCCTGCGAGATCCACCCCATCAACAACCTGCGCGTGCTCAAGTACCTCACGAAGGAACTCAAGGTCGAAGAGGAGCCCAAGAACACCTGGTACCGCCACTGGGTGCGCACCGGATTGGAGTCCTTCGAACGCCAGCTGGCGCAGCAACCGACGTCAGCCTACTGTTTCGGAGACACGCCGACCATGGCCGACTGCTGCCTGGTGCCGCAGATCTTCAACGGCCAGCGTTTCAACACCGATTTCAGCGGCCTGCCGCGCACCATGGCCGCGTTCGACGCCTGCATGAAGCACCCCGCGTTCCAGCAGGCGCAGCCCTCGGCCTGCCCGGACGCTGAAGTCTGATGCTGCTCACTGCGGACGGTATCGTTCCCGACTGGCCCGCGCCGCCCGGCGTGCGAGCGCTGTTCACCACGCGCGTGGGCGGTGTGTCGGTGGCCCCGTTCGACAGTTTCAACCTGGGCGACCACGTGCGCGACGAGCCCTTGGCCGTGGCGGGCAATCGCGAGCGGCTCGCGGCGCTCATCTCGCCCGCGCGCCCGGTGTTTCTGCAGCAGGTGCATGGAACACAGATCGCGCGACTGGAGCCCGACACGCCCGATGGCACCGTGGCCGACGCTTGTGTGGCGCATGTACCTGACGTGGCCGCCACCATCATGGTGGCCGATTGCCTGCCGGTGCTTTTTGCGCACGCCTCGGGCACCGCGGTGGCCGCGGCGCATGCAGGCTGGCGTGGCTTGGTCCATGGTGTGCTCGAAGCCACCGCGCGCGAGTTGAGCGATGCCGCGGGTGAAGGTGAAATCATCGCCTGGCTGGGCCCCTGCATCGGACCGCAGGCATTCGAAGTCGGGGCCGAGGTGTGCGAAGCGTTTGTCGCGCTGGACCACGAGACCGCGGCGCATTTCTGGCCGCTTGGCAAAGGAAAGTTTCTGGCCGATCTGCCCGCGTTGGCGCTGCGCCGCCTTCAGAAGGCCGGCATCACCAACGTGCACGGCAACGACGGCTCGGCCGCCTGGTGCACCGTGACACAAACCTCACGTTTCTTTTCGCACCGGCGCGATGCTGGCCGCCTGGGCAGCACCGGGCGCATGGCTGCCTGTATCTGGATCGATTGAGGCCGCCTCCGCAGACTCGGCATTGCCCGCCAGCCGCGCCATCTGCGCCTGGTGTTCGGCGGCTTCGCGCACCTTGATGGCCTTGCGCCGCGCGGGCGTCCTCATCAGGTAAACCACCAGTATCACGGGCAGCAGACCGTAAAGAAAAAAGGTCACAATGGCCCCGAGGACCGAGCCCGTGGTGTTGGTCGCTTCGGCCACCGACATCATCAGAACCACATACATCCAACCCATCACGACCAGGTACACAGTGATCCTTGCAGACCGGGAAACCATGTCAGTCTGCTGGAAGCCGACACGCAGATACTGGGGAAAACCCGGAATTTCCTCCCCAGCGCGGGGATGATAAGCCGCACACAAAGACACAGGAGACAGCATGACATCGGGCAAAACCCCACCCACCGACTGGCTGGAGACTGCCAGCGCGTTCCAGAAGAGCCTCATTCAACAATGGACCCAGGTGGCCCAGGCCTTTCCAGGGGCTGCGGCGGGTGCCCAGGCCGGTCCGACCGATCCCTTCGCCGCGTTCAAGAGCTTCATGCCGCAAGCAGGAGCCGCCAATCCCTTCGGCATGGCCATGCCCACCGCGGGCGCGGCATTCCCGGGCATGCCCGCGATGCCCGTCATGGGCGACATGTTCAAGAACGCGTCTGGCCAGCAGGTGAGTTTTGACCCCGCAAAACTGCTCGAGATTCAGAACCAGTACCTGAAGGATGTGACCGGTTTGTGGAACCAGGGTCCCGCCGTCAAGCCCGAGGGAGACCGCCGATTTGCCTCGGACGCCTGGGCCAGCAACCCGATGGCTGCGTTTTCCGCCGCCGCCTACCTGCTCAACGCGCGCACCCTCATGGCCTTGGCCGACGCTGTGCAAGGTGACGCCAAGACACGCACCCGCGTGCGTTTCGCGGTGCAGCAGTGGATCGACGCCAGCGCGCCGAGCAACTTCCTGGCGTTCAATGCCGAGGCGCAAAAGAAGGCCATCGACACCCAGGGCGAGAGCATCGCCAAGGGCATGGCCAACCTGCTGCACGACATGAAGCAGGGCCATGTGTCCATGACCGACGAGAGCGTGTTCGAGGTGGGCAAGAACGTGGCCACCACCGAAGGTGCGGTGGTGTTCGAGAACGAGCTGTTTCAGTTGATCGAATACAAGCCTCTCACGGCCAAGGTGTACGAGCGCCCGTTCCTGCTGGTGCCGCCCTGCATCAACAAGTTCTACATCCTCGACCTGCAGCCCGAGAACTCGCTGATCCGCTATTGCGTGGAGCAGGGTCATCGCACCTTCGTGGTGAGCTGGCGCAACCCCGACGAATCGCTGGCCAAGGCCACCTGGGACCAGTACATCGAAGACGCGGTGATCAAGGCCATCGGCGTCACGCAGGACATCACCGGCGCCGAGACCATCAACGCGCTGGGCTTTTGCGTGGGCGGCACCATGCTGGGCACGGCGCTGGCGGTGCTGGCCGCGCGCGGTGAAGAGCCGGTGAATTGCGCCACCTTCCTCACCACGCTGCTCGACTTCACCGACACCGGCATCCTCGATGTGTTCATCGACGAGAACTTCGTGAAGTACCGCGAGATGCAGTTCAAGGATGGCGGCCTGATGCCCGGGCGCGACCTGGCCACCACCTTCAGCTTCCTGCGGCCCAACGACCTGGTGTGGAACTACGTGGTGGGCAACTACCTCAAGGGCGAAACACCGCCGCCGTTCGACCTGCTGTACTGGAACTCCGACAGCACCAACCTGCCGGGTCCGTACTACGCGCGTTACCTGCGCCAGATGTACCTGGAGAACAACCTCATCAAGCCCGGCAAGATGACGGTGTGCGGCGAGAAGATCGACTTCCGCAAAGTGAAGTTGCCGGTCTACATCTACGGCTCGCGCGAAGACCACATCGTGCCCATCGGTGGCGCCTACGCGAGCACACAGGTGTTCCCGGGCAAGAAGCGCTTCGTCATGGGCGCCTCGGGCCACATCGCCGGCGTGATCAACCCGGCGAGCAAAAAGAAGCGCAGCCACTGGATCGGCTCGTCCACCAAGTTCCCGAAGGACGTGAACGAATGGATCGCCAGCGCCGATGAACAGCCCGGCAGCTGGTGGACCGACTGGGCCGCGTGGCTCAAGCCACAGGCTGGCAAGCAAATTGCTGCGCCCAAATCCTATGGCAAGGGCAAGACTTACGCTGCCATCGAGCCCGCACCTGGCAGATACGTCAAAGCCAAAGCCTGAAGAAACCCCGTTCGGGCTGAGCCTGTCGAAGCCCTCGCCAACACCGTTGCAAGCCCTTCGACAAGCTCAGGGCGAACGGACCAGATTGCAAACCAAAGAGGAAGACCCATGGAAGACATCGTCATCGTTTCAGCCGCCCGCACCGCCGTCGGCAAGTTTGGCGGCTCGCTCGCCAAAGTCCCCGCCACCGAGCTCGGCAGCATCGTCATCAAGGCCATGCTGGAGCGCACCGGCCTGCCCGCCGACGTGATCGGTGAAGTGATCATGGGCCAGGTGCTGGCCGCGGGTGTCGGGCAGAACCCGGCGCGCCAGGCCATGATGAAGGCCGGTGTGGCCAAGGAAACCCCGGCGCTCACCATCAATGCCGTGTGCGGCTCAGGCCTCAAGGCCGTGATGCTGGCCGCGCAGGCCGTGGCCTGGGGCGACAGCGAGATCGTGATCGCCGGTGGCCAGGAAAACATGAGCGCCTCGCCGCACGTGCTCAACGGCAGCCGCGATGGCCAGCGCATGGGCGACTGGAAGATGGTCGACACCATGATCGTCGACGGCCTGTGGGACGTGTACAACCAGTACCACATGGGCATCACCGCCGAAAACGTGGCCAGGGCCCACGCGATCACGCGCGACATGCAGGACGCGCTCGCCCTGGGCAGCCAGCAAAAGGCCAGCGCGGCACAAGACGCGGGCAAATTCAAGGACGAGATCGTGGGTGTGAGCATTCCGCAGCGCAAGGGCGATCCGGTTGTGTTCGACGCTGACGAGTTCATCAACAAGAAGACCAACGCCGAAGCGCTGGCCGGTCTGCGCCCCGCCTTCGACAAGGCCGGTTCCGTGACGGCAGGCAACGCCTCGGGTCTGAACGACGGCGCGGCCGCCGTGATGGTGATGACCGCGAAGAAGGCCGCCGCGTTGGGCTTGAAGCCACTGGCTCGCATCGCCGCCTTCGGCACCAGCGGCCTGGACCCGGCCACCATGGGCATGGGCCCGGTGCCTGCCTCCCAGAAGGCGCTGGCGCGCGCGGGCTGGAAAGCGGCCGACGTGGACTTGTTCGAACTCAACGAAGCCTTTGCCGCACAAGCCTGCGCGGTCAACAAGGCGCTGGACATCGATCCGGCGCGCGTGAACGTGAACGGCGGTGCGATCGCGATCGGTCACCCCATTGGTGCGTCCGGTTGCCGCATCCTGGTGACGCTGCTGCACGAGATGATTCGCCGCGACGCGAAAAAGGGCGTGGCCGCGCTGTGTATCGGTGGCGGTATGGGGGTTTCCCTCGCGGTCGAACGCTGATTTGCCGGTAGATTCAAAAGGCTGCTGAAGGGCCACGCGTGCCCTGCAGCCCAATACACAAACCAGAGGAGAACCCCCAATGAGTCAAAAAGTAGCCTACATCACCGGTGGCATGGGTGGCATCGGAACCGCCATCTGCCAGCGCATGCACAAGGAAGGCTTCAAGGTCATCGCCGGCTGTGGCCCCACGCGCGACTACACCAAATGGCTGGACGAGCAGAAGGCACTGGGCTTCACGTTTTACGCCTCGGTTGGCAATGTTGGCGACTGGGCGTCCACGGTGGAAGCCTTCACCAAGACCAAGGCCGAGCACGGCACCATCGACGTGCTGGTGAACAACGCCGGCATCACGCGCGACCGCATGTTCCTCAAGATGTCGCGCGAAGACTGGGACGCCGTCATCGAGACCAACCTCAACTCCATGTTCAACGTGACCAAACAGGTCGTGGCCGACATGGTGGAAAAAGGCTGGGGCCGCATCATCAACATCTCGTCGGTCAACGGTGAAAAAGGCCAGGCTGGCCAGACCAACTACTCGGCCGCCAAGGCCGGCATGCACGGCTTCTCGATGGCGCTGGCACAGGAGCTGGCCAACAAGGGTGTGACGGTCAACACCGTGAGCCCGGGCTACATCGGCACCGACATGGTCAAGGCGATCCGCCCTGACGTGCTGGAGAAGATCGTGGCCACCGTGCCCGTGAAGCGCCTGGGCGAACCCGGCGAGATCGCCTCCATCATCGCCTGGCTGGCCAGCGAAGACGGCGGCTACGCCACCGGCGCCGACTTCTCGGTGAACGGCGGCCTGCACATGGGCTGAATTGGCCCACCCCCGCGCCGCACTCGCACTTGCGAGCGCGTCACCCCCTCAAAGGGGCGACACCTGCGGTCCGGCAAAGCCGGTCCCGCGGTGTCACTGGGGAAGACGTTTCAGTCCAACACCCCGCTTTGGCGGGGTTTTTTGTGAGCGTTTGCTGGTGGTTTTCCGGTGACTCACGTCCTTCGACTGCGTATACATTGCCTGCATGTACAAGCCGCTTCCCCTGGAATCCCTGGCGCTCAACCAGCCCGTGCCCGTGAACATCTGGGACCCCAAGGGCGTGCTGTTGCTGCGCAAGGGCGAGCCCATCACCTCCGAACAGCACCGCGGCCACCTCATGCTGCATTCGCCCATGGTGCTGGCCGCCGACTGGCAAGCCGTGAGCTACAACTACACCGCGGCGCTGGACCGCATGGTGCGCAGCAACGAGTCGCTCAGCCGCATCGCCGGGGTCGACGCCATGGTGCCGGTGCAGAACAAACCCGAGATTCGCGAGGATCTCACCGCGACAGAAGCCTGGCCAGACATCCACGCCGCACTCACCACCTTGTTGCATCAGGGCGCCGAGGCGAGCCAGTTCATGGAGCGTATGGACCGATTGCACGCGCGGTCCGAAAAACTCTGGCGCGAGCAGCCGGACGGCAGCCTGCTGGTGCTGGTGCAATTGCTGTTCGATCCACGCATGCACTACAGCGCCACGCATGCGCTGCTCACGGCCGGCCTCTGCGCCCTGGTGGGACCGTCGGCCGGCATGGCGGTAGCTGATCAGCAGACGCTGTCGCGCGCGGCCCTGACCATGAACATCGGCATGACCCGCGCCCACGACGACATGGCCCGTCAGGCGGGGGCGCTGTCGGAGCAGCAGCGCGCGACCGTGCGGGAGCATCCGAATCGCAGCGCAGCGGTGTTGCGCCAGCTCGGCGTGGTGGATGCGAGTTGGCTGCAACTGGTGGAAGATCACCATGAGCGCCCCGATGGCCAGGGCTACCCGGCAGGCAAGCGGGTCAGCGGTGCCCTCCAGCACCTGCTGCAAATGGCCGATGTGTACGTCGCCTCCATCAGCCCACGCAAGAGCCGCGGCGGCCTGCTCTCGCAGCAGGTGGCGCGCGAGCTGTACCTGGGCGCCGACCTCACGCCCGACCCCCTGGGGGCGCTGTTCATCAAGAACATCGGCTTCTACCCACCCGGCAGCTACGTCCACCTGGCCAGCGGTGAGGTGGGGGTGGTGGCGCGACGCGGCGCCAAAGCCAATGCACCGGCGGTGTTTGCCATCGTCGGCCGCCAGGGCCTGCCGCTGGGCGAGCCCGCCTTGCGCGACACGACGGACCCCGCCTTCGAAGTCAAGGCCAGTCTGGCGCCCGGTGATGTGAAGGTGGTGGTGAGTGTGGCCAAACTGCTGGCCCGCCTGTGAACGCGCAGATGGCGCGGTACAGTCTCAGCCCGAGCCCGTGAGCCATTCCACAGATGATTGAAGACAGCCCCCACCACCCACAACACAACCCTTGGCGCCTCTCGGTGGCGCCGATGATGGATTGGACGGACAGGCATTGCCGTTACCTGCACCGGCTGCTGACCAAGCAGACCCTGCTCTACACCGAGATGGTGACCACCGGCGCGCTCGCGCACGGCAGCGTGCAGCGCCACCTGCGCTTCAATGCCGAAGAGCACCCCGTGGCCCTGCAGCTCGGCGGCAGCGATGCGGCCGAGCTGGCCATGGCCGCCCGGCTGGGCGAAGAGTGGGGCTACGACGAGATCAACCTCAACTGCGGTTGCCCCAGCGACCGCGTGCAGCGCGGTGCCTTCGGTGCCTGCCTGATGGCCGAGCCGCAGACCGTGGCCGATGGCGTGAAGGCCATGGTGGACGCGGTGTCGATCCCGGTCACGGTGAAACACCGCATCGGCATCGACCGCGTGGAGAGCTACGACTTCGTGCGCGATTTCGTGGGCACGGTGAGCGAGGCAGGCTGCAGCGTGTTCATGGTGCACGCGCGCAATGCCTGGCTGGACGGGCTTTCGCCGAAAGAAAACCGCGAAGTGCCGCCGCTGCGCTACGAGCTGGCTTACCGCCTCAAACGCGACTTTCCGAAGCTCACCATCGGCATCAACGGCGGCATCACCACCAACGACCAGATTGCCGAGCACCTGCAGTACGTGGACGGCGTGATGGTGGGACGCGAGGCGTACCACAACCCCTGGCAGCTCACCTCGTGGGACGAGACCTTTTTCGGCGCGGCACCCAGCACGCTCACGCGCGAAGCGGTGGAAGAGCAGATGGTGACCTACATGGAGCGCGCGTTTGTGGAAGACGGCTGCCCCTGGTATGCGATCGCGCGCCACATGCTGGGTCTGCGCCACGGCCTGCGCGGCGCGCGGCGCTGGCGCCAGATCTGGAGCGACCACCGCCTGAAGCCGTTGCCCCCGCGCGAGGTCTGGGCCATGGCCCAGGAGAGCATCGAAGCCGAATCCCTGACGGAGTCCGCCCAGGTGGCCTGACGGCCGAGCCGCTCAGGCCGCGGCTTCCAGGCCGCTCTGGAAATGTTCGCGCATGCGTTGCACTGCCAAGCTTGCATTGCGCTGCGCCAGCGCCTCGACGATGGCGCGGTGCTCGGCGAGCGACTCTTCGATGCGACCGGTCTTGAGCAGGGAGTTGTGGCGGTTGAGCTTCATCACCTTGCGCAGGTCGGCCACCATCTGTTCGCGCCAGCGGTTGCGGGCCAGCTCCAGAACCCGCATGTGGAACTGCTCATTGAGCGCGAAGAAGCGGTCGCGCTCGCCCATGGCGGCTTCCAGCGCGTCGTGCAAGGTTTGCAGCTCGGCCAGTTCGGCGTCGGTGGCCTGCTGTGCCACCACGCCAGCCGCGTCGGATTCGAGCAGGGCGAGCAGGTGGTAGACGTCGGCCAGGTCTTTCTCGGACACTTCGGTCACGTAGGCGCCTCGCCGCACTTTCATCGTCACCAAACCCTCAGCGGCGAGCACCTTGAGCGCTTCGCGCAGGGGCGTGCGGCTGATGCCGTATTCCTCGGCGAGCTTGAGTTCGTCGATCCAGCTGCCGGGCTCCAGCTCGCGCTTGAAGATGCGCTGGCGCAGCAGTTCGGCTACTTCTTCGTAGAGGGCGCGGGGGGCAAGGGACAAGGCGGACATGGGCAGGATTGTAAGTCGCAAGGAATATTCTGCATCAATAATTATGAATGATATAAAATCCCGGCCGATCCGTGTCATTTCAACCATCGCCCGCCATGAGCTCAAAAACGCCCGAATTCGCTCCCACCTCTCTTGAAGCCTGGGCCAAGGCCGCCCAGAAGTCGGCACCCGGCGGCGACCTCGGGGCGCTTGACTGGGTCACGCCTGACGGCATCCGCGTCAAGTCGCTGTACACCGCCGAAGACACAGCAGGCCTGCAGCACACCAACACCTTGCCGGGCTTTGAGCCGTTCATTCGCGGGCCGCAGGCCACCATGTACGCGGTGCGCCCCTGGACGATCCGCCAGTACGCGGGCTTCTCCACTGCCGAGGAAAGCAATGCCTTCTACCGCAAGGCCTTGGCCGCGGGCGGGCAGGGCGTGTCGGTCGCGTTCGACCTGGCCACCCACCGCGGCTACGACAGCGACCACCCACGCGTGACCGGCGACGTGGGCAAAGCCGGCGTGGCCATCGACAGCGTGGAGGACATGAAGGTGCTGTTCGACCAGATCCCGCTGGACAAGGTGTCGGTCTCCATGACCATGAACGGCGCGGTGCTGCCGGTGCTCGCGGGCTATGTGGTGGCGGCCGAAGAGCAGGGCGTGGCGCAAGACCAGTTGAGCGGAACGATCCAGAACGACATCTTGAAGGAGTTCATGGTCCGCAACACCTACATCTACCCGCCCGAGCCGTCGATGAAGATCATCGGCGACATCATCGAGTACACGGCCGAGCACATGCCCAAGTTCAACTCGATCTCGATCAGTGGGTACCACATGCAGGAAGCCGGCGCCAACCAGGCGCTGGAACTGGCCTTCACGCTGGCCGACGGCCAGGAGTATGTGAAGACCGCGATCGCCAAGGGCATGGACGTGGACGGCTTCGCCGGGCGCCTGAGTTTCTTCTGGGCGATCGGCATGAACTTCTACCTGGAGATCGCCAAGATGCGCGCAGCCCGCCTGCTGTGGACGCGCATCATGAAAGGCTTCAACGCGAAGAACCCCAAGAGCCTGATGCTGCGCACGCACTGCCAGACCTCGGGCTGGAGCCTCACCGAGCAGGACCCCTACAACAACGTGGTGCGCACCACCGTCGAGGCCATGGCCGCGGTGTTCGGCGGCACGCAGAGCCTGCACACCAACAGCTTTGACGAGGCCATCGCGCTGCCCACCGAGTTCAGCGCACGCATCGCGCGCAACACGCAGCTGATCATCCAGGAAGAGACGCACATCACCAGCGTGGTCGACCCCTGGGCCGGCAGCTACATGATGGAGAGCCTCACGCAGGAGATGGCCGACAAGGCCTGGGCCATCATCGAGGAAGTGCAGGCCATGGGCGGCATGACCAAGGCGGTGGACAGCGGCTGGGCCAAGCTGAAGATCGAAGCGGCGGCTGCAGAAAAGCAGGCGCGCATCGACTCGGGCAAGGACGTCATCGTCGGCGTCAACAAGTACAAGCTCAAAACCGAAGACGCGATCGAATCGCGCGACATCGACAACGTGGCCGTGCGCGACGGACAGATCGAGCGGCTCCAGAAGATCAAGGCCACGCGAGATGCGGCCCAGGTGCAGGCTGCGCTGGAGGCACTGACTGCCGCCGCCGAGAGTGGCGAAGGCAACCTGCTCGATCTGACGATCAAGGCCATGCGCCTGCGCGCCACCGTGGGTGAGGTGAGCGACGCGCTGGAGAAAGTTTTCGGGCGCCATCGCGCCGATACACAAAAGGTGACCGGTGTGTACGCTGCTGCCTACGATTCCGCCGAGGGCTGGGACGCCCTCAAGACCGAGATCAACGCCTTCGCGGAAGCGCAGGGCCGCCGCCCGCGCGTGATGATCAGCAAGCTTGGCCAGGACGGCCACGACCGCGGTGCCAAGGTGGTGGCCACGGCATTTGCCGACCTGGGGTTCGACGTCGACATGGGCCCCCTGTTTCAGACGCCCGAGGAGTGCGCGCGCCAGGCGATCGAAAACGACGTGCACGCTGTCGGTGTCTCGACGCTCGCCGCCGGCCACAAGACGCTGGTGCCGGCGATCATTGCCGAGCTGAAGAAGCAGGGCGCGGACGACATCATCGTCTTCGTCGGCGGCGTGATTCCGCGCCAGGACTACGAGATGCTGTATGAGGCCGGCGTGAAGGGCATCTACGGTCCGGGTACGCCGATTCCGGCGAGTGCCAAGGACGTGCTGGAGCAGATCCGCAAGGCATTGGGTGCTGCTTGAACTCCCACTCCGACTCCACTCTCCGCTGCGACCCCAATCTCCCTTCGGACAGAGTCAACCTCCGTTCGGACTGAGCTTGTCGAAGTCCTCACTCACACATTTCGCGTGAAACCTTTCCACGTCTACCTGTTGCTGTGCCGAGACGGCACCTACTACGCTGGCCACACTGACGAGCTGGAGGCACGCCTGCTGCAGCACCAGACCAGCGACACCGGGTACACGGCAACGCGAAAGCCGGTCCAGCTGGTCTGGCAGGGCGAGTTCGAGTCACGCGAGGGCGCGCTGGCTTTTGAACAGCAGATCAAGGGTTGGTCGCGGGCGAAGAAGGAGGCATTGATCGCTGGGGATTGGGAGCGGGTTCAAGCTCTGGCGCGTTCGAAGCAGGGTGTGGAGGGGCTTCGACAAGCTCAGCCCGAACGGAGTGGAGCTCAGCCCGAACGGAGTGGGACTCAGCCCGAACGGAGTGGGGCTCAGTCCGAACGGAGTGGGGCTCAGTCCGAACGGGCGAAGGCGCTGCTCTTGCCTGCCCATCCATCCGTTCGCCCTGAGCCTGTCGAAGGGCTCACCAACAGCGTCACCTCCGGTTCCCCCATGGCGCAACGCCGCGCCATCGCCAAAGCCATCACCCTGCTCGAATCCACCCGCACCGACCACCGCGCGCAGGGCGACGAACTGCTCACGGCCCTGCTACCGCACACCGGCAAGGCTTTCCGCCTGGGCATCAGCGGCGTGCCGGGCGTGGGCAAGAGCACCTTCATCGAGGCGCTGGGCCTGTACCTCATCGACAAGGGTCACCGCGTGGCGGTGCTCACCGTCGACCCGTCCAGCACCGTGTCGGGCGGCTCGATCCTGGGCGACAAGACGCGCATGGAGAAGCTCTCGGTGCACGAGCAGGCCTACATCCGCCCGAGCCCGAGCAGCGGCACGCTGGGCGGCGTGGCAGAGAAGACGCGGGAGGCCATGCTGGTCTGCGAGGCCGCGGGCTATGACATCGTGATTGTCGAGACCGTGGGCGTGGGCCAGAGCGAGACCGCGGTGAGCGGCATGACCGACATGTTCGTGCTCATGCAACTGCCCAACGCCGGCGATGATTTGCAGGCGATCAAGAAGGGCGTGATGGAGCTGGCCGATCTGGTGGTCATCAACAAGGCCGATCTCGACCCCGACGCCGCCACGCGCGCGCGGGCGCAGATCACCTCGTCATTGCGCCTGCTGGGTCTGCAGGGACACCCCGAACATGCACACCACAACGAGGCCGTCTGGCACCCGCAAGTGATCCAACTCAGTGCCTTGCTGGGCCGGGGTGTCGATGCGTTCTGGGCCGAGGTGTCGCGCTTTCGCACGCTTCAGAGCGACAACGGCCAACTCGCCGTTCGGCGCCAGCAGCAGGCGAAAGCCTGGATGTGGGAGCGCATCGACGCCGGCCTCAAACAACGTTTTCGCGCGCACCCGCAGGTGCGTGCCGCGCTGGACGACGCCTCCCAACGCGTATTGGCCGGCACCTTGCCGGCCAGCACCGCAGCGCGCCAGCTGCTCGATCTTTTTGACTGAATTCCAAGTTATCTCTGGAGAACAACACCATGCAAGACATCCTCGAACAACTCGAAGAAAAACGCGCCGCCGCCCGCTTGGGCGGTGGCGAAAAACGCATTGCCGCGCAACACGCCAAGGGCAAGCTGAGCGCGCGCGAGCGACTGGAAGTGTTGCTGGACGAGGGCACGTTCGAAGAGTGGGACATGTTCGTCGAGCACCGCTGCACCGACTTCGGCATGCAGGACAACAAGATCCCGGGCGATGGTGTGGTCACCGGCTACGGGATGATCAACGGTCGTCTCGTGTTCGTGTTCAGCCAGGACTTCACGGTGTTTGGCGGCGCGCTCTCCGAGGCGCACGCCGAAAAGATCTGCAAGGTGATGGACCAGGCCATGAAGGTCGGCGCGCCGGTGATCGGCCTCAACGACTCGGGTGGTGCGCGCATCCAGGAAGGCGTGGCTTCGCTCGGTGGCTATGCCGACGTGTTCCAGCGCAACGTGATGGCATCGGGCGTGGTGCCTCAGATCAGCATGATCATGGGCCCGTCGGCCGGCGGCGCGGTGTACTCGCCCGCCATGACGGACTTCATCTTCATGGTGAAAGATTCGAGCTACATGTTCGTCACCGGCCCCGAGGTGGTGAAAACCGTGACGCACGAGGAAGTGACGGCCGAGGAGCTGGGCGGCGCCATCACGCACACCACCAAGAGCGGCGTGGCCGACCTGGCCTTTGAGAACGACGTGGAAGCGCTGCTGATGCTGCGCCGGCTCTACAACTACCTGCCGCTGAACAACCGCGAGAAAGCGCCGGTGCGCCCCAGCGGGGACCCGATCGACCGCATGGACATCAGCCTGGACACGCTGGTGCCCGAGAACCCGAACAAGCCCTACGACATGAAGGAGCTGATCGTCAAGACGGTGGACGATGGCGACTTCTTCGAGCTGCAGCCCGAGTACGCCAAGAACATCCTGATCGGCTTCGCGCGCATGGATGGCCAGACGGTGGGCATCGTGGCCAACCAGCCGCTGGTGCTGGCCGGTTGCCTCGACATCAAGAGCAGCATCAAGGCCGCGCGCTTCGTGCGTTTCTGCGATGCCTTCAACATCCCGGTGATCACCTTCGTGGACGTGCCCGGCTTCATGCCCGGCACCTCGCAGGAGTACGGCGGCATCATCAAACACGGCGCCAAGCTGCTCTACGCCTACGCCGAGTGCACGGTGCCCAAGATCACCGTGATCACGCGCAAGGCCTACGGCGGCGCCTACGACGTGATGAGCTCCAAGCACCTGCGTGGCGACGTGAACTTTGCCTGGCCCAACGCCGAGATCGCGGTGATGGGCGCCAAGGGCGCGGTGGAGATCATCTTCCGCGAAGAGAAGAAGGACCCGGCCAAGCTGGCCCTGCGCGAAGCCGAGTACAAGGCCCGTTTCGCGAATCCCTTCGTGGCAGGCGCGCGTGGCTTCATTGATGACGTGATCCTGCCGCACGAGACACGCAAGCGCATCTGCCGCTCACTGGTGATGCTGAAAGACAAGAAGCTCGAGAACCCGTGGCGCAAGCACGGGAACATTCCGCTGTGAGCTGAACGGAGAACAACAAGATGTTTACCAAAATCCTGATTGCCAACCGCGGCGAGATCGCCTGCCGCGTGATCGCCACCGCCAAGAAGATGGGCATCGCCACCGTGGCGGTGTACTCCGAGGCCGACAAGGAAGCGCGTCACGTGCAACTGGCCGACGAAGCCGTGCTGCTGGGCCCGGCGCCCTCGCGCGAGAGTTATCTGATGGCCGACAAGATCATCGAAGCCGCGAAGCAGACCGGCGCGCAGGCGATCCACCCGGGCTACGGCTTCCTGTCGGAAAACGAGGCCTTTGCCAAGCGCGTGGAAGAAGAGGGCATGGCCTTCATCGGCCCCAAGCACTTCAGCATCGCCGCCATGGGCGACAAGATCGCGTCCAAGAAACTGGCCAACGCAGCGAAGGTCAACACCATCCCGGGCTGGAACGACGCCATTGAAAGTGCAGAGCGCGCGGTGGAAATTGCCAAGGACATCGGCTACCCCGTGATGATCAAGGCCAGTGCCGGCGGTGGTGGCAAAGGCTTGCGTGTGGCCTTCAACGACAAGGAAGCCTTTGAGGGTTTCACGAGCTGCCGCAACGAGGCGCGCAACAGCTTCGGCGACGACCGCATCTTCATTGAAAAATTCGTGCAGGAGCCGCGCCACATCGAGATCCAGGTGCTGGGCGATTCGCATGGCAACGTGATCTACCTGAACGAGCGCGAGTGCTCCATCCAGCGCCGCCACCAGAAGGTGATCGAAGAGGCACCGTCGCCCTTCATCAGCGACGCCACCCGCAAGGCCATGGGCGAGCAGGCCGTGGCGCTGGCCAAGGCGGTGAACTACCAGAGCGCGGGCACGGTGGAGTTCGTGGTCGGCAAGGACCAGGATTTCTACTTTCTGGAGATGAACACGCGCCTGCAGGTGGAGCACCCGGTGACCGAGTGCATCACCGGCGTTGACCTGGTGGAACTGATGATCCGCGTGGCCGCCGGCGAGAAGCTGCCGCTGACGCAAGACCGGGTCAAGCGTGAGGGCTGGGCGATCGAATGCCGCATCAATGCCGAAGATCCGTTCCGCAACTTCCTGCCCAGCACCGGGCGGCTGGTGCGCTTTGCGCCACCCACGCAGAGCATGTGGCAGGGCAACACGGCCGATCTGCTGGGCGTGCGCGTGGACACCGGCGTGCAGGATGGCGGTGAGATTCCAATGTTCTACGACTCCATGATCGCCAAGCTGATCGTGCACGGCAAAGACCGGCAAGAGGCGATTGCCAAGATGCGCGAGGCCCTCAACGGATTCGTCATTCGAGGTATCAGCAGCAACATTCCGTTCCAGGCCGCGCTGCTGGCGCATCCGAAATTTGTGGCCGGTGACTTCAACACCGGCTTCATCGCCGAGCACTACGGCCAGGGCTTCCGCGCGGAAGACGTGCCGCACGACGACGCCGATTTCCTGGTGGCGCTGGCCGCCTTCGTGCGCCGCAAGTCGCGCGAACGCGCGGCGGGTCTGTCGGGCCAGTTGCCCGGCTATGGTGTCAAGGTCGGTCACGACTTCCGCGTGATCGTGCTGGGTACCACCGGTGAGCATCTCTACAAGCCGGTGCATGTGGACGAGGTGGTGGGCCAGCTCGGCTCGGCCGTGGTCACGGTGGCCGACAAGCGCTATGCCATCAGCAGCCCTTCGCGGCTGAACGACATCTGCATCACCGGCGAGTGCAACGGCCAGGCCTTCACTGCGCAGATCGAGCGCGGCACGCCGCGCAACCCGCTGGCACTGGTGGTGCAGCACAACGGCACCCGCATCGAGACCATGGTGGTCTCGCCTCGCATGGCCGAACTGCACGCGCTCATGCCCTTCAAGGCGCCGGCCGACATGAGCAAATACGTGCTCTCGCCGATGCCTGGCCTGCTGGTGGACGTGGCGGTGCAGCCTGGCCAGAAGGTGCAGGCCGGTGAGCGGGTGGCCGTGATTGAAGCCATGAAGATGGAGAACGTGCTGTTCGCCGCGGCCGATGGCGTGGTGGGCAAGGTGCTCGCCTCCAAGGGCGAATCGCTGGTGGTGGACCAGCCCATCGTCGAGTTCGAATGAGTTCCGGCCGGGCCTGTGCCCCACAGACAACGGGGTTTGAATTGCGCTACCCTGTCGTTCACAACGACTCTGAAGGGCTTCGCATGCGGCACGGTCTGGCTTTTGCACTGGGTTACCTGCGCCACCCCAGGCGCGTCGGGGCCATCGCCCCCGCCTCCAAAGCCCTGGCGCAGGCCATCCTGATCGAGGTCATGCGATCGGATCCCAGGATCTTGATCGAGGTGGGAGCCGGCACTGGCGCCATCACCCGCGCCTTGCTGCCTGCGCTGGCCCGGATCGAGCGTTTCATGGTGATCGAGCGCGACCCCGGCTTCGCCCAGTTGCTGTGCAGAAATTTCCCCGATCTGGAGGTGCTGAACCATTGCGCCACCCGGCTCGACGCGCTGGACATCGAGGCGCAATGCCCGGTGACGGTGGTGTCTTCATTGCCTTTGCTGTCGATGACCCGCGAAGAAGCGCATGGCTGCATTGACGCCATGGTCGCCCTGATCGAAAGCCGCCCGGGGTCGCGCCTCATCCAGTACACCTACGCCTCGCCCCATCTGCGCCCCTTCAACGATATCCCCATCGGCTGGCGTTGGCGCCGGGCCGCTTCCATCTGGGCCAACCTGCCGCCGGCCACGGTCTGGACGCTGGAGCAGGCCAGCCACCCGTCCTCCCACACCCACAACGGTTTTCACTGACGCATGAGCACACCGGTCTTCCCCGCCCGCCCCTTCAAGGTCTTGGGCATCCAGCAGATCGCCATCGGCGGACCCGACAAACAGCGTCTGCAGAAGCTCTGGGTCGACATGCTCGGCCTGGAGGTGACGGGCACCTTTCGCAGCGAGCGCGAGAACGTCGATGAAGACATATGCGCCATCGGCAGCGGGCCCTTCAAGGTCGAAGTCGACCTGATGCAGCCGCTGGACCCGGAGAAGAAGCCCGCGGTGCACACCACGCCGCTCAACCACATCGGCCTGTGGATCGACGATCTGCCCACCGCCGTGAAATGGCTGACCGGCCAAGGTGTGCGGTTTGCGCCGGGCGGTATTCGCCCGGGGGCGGCGGGTTTCGACATCACCTTCCTGCACCCCAAGGCCAACGACGAGTTCCCGATCGCCGGGGAGGGCGTGTTGATCGAGCTGGTGCAGGCGCCGCCCGAGGTGGTCAGCGCGTTTGCCAGGCTCGCGGCTTAACCCGGCTGAGCCCGGCGCGCGCCATCACGCCGCGGTCATCCCGCCGGCGAGGCGGCGACCACCAGGTTCCAGGTTTCGCGCGCCAGGCGCTCGCACACCACCGAAACGGTGAGCAAACGGGGTTTTCGGCCGCTGTTCCAGGTTATGCGCACAGTCGCGTCGTCCTACGCTTGAGGCATCCCGAAGCCACGTTCTCATCACCGGTGGCCCAACCGCCCAAGGAGCCCGCCATGAGCCAGGTCCCGACCCGACAACTGCGAGAAACCGCACCTACAGCGCTCGCCGCGGTGATCTGCCACGCGCGCGACGCGTCGCAGAGTTGGCCCCACAACCTGGCCGATGACGCGCTTCGCGTGATGGCGGTGCAACTGTTCCGGCATTTTGAAGCCCGTCAATCGGGCATTTCTGCTCCCCATTGAATACGAGTGGCGTCTCAAGCCAGCCCCTTTCAGGCCGATACATAGACAACCCCTAGAGGAGAGACACGCGCATGTCCGGCATTCACCCCTTGTCCCCCGGCGTCTGGCTGATGCGACGCCTGCGCCTGCGCAGCAAGTTGCTGCTGCTGGCCGCCGCCTCTCTGCTGCCCCAGGTGGTCGCCTGGATGGTGTCCGGGCCGCCCTCGGCGGGCGCCTGGGTGCTGGGCATCGAGCTCGCTGGTGCTGGCGTGCTGGTCTACCTCATGCTGAGCTTCTACGTCAGCTTCACGAGCGACTTCCGGCAGGTGCTCGCCAGCATGGAGCAGACGGCCTCGGGCAACCTGCGCACCGTGCTGAAGGTACGCGGCGCCGACGAGCTGGCCGACCTCACCCGCCTGCTTGACAGCATGGTCGGCAATCTCTCGTCCATGGTGGCCGAGGTACGCAGCAACTCGGCCCTGGTGGCCCACGCCGGCAAGAGCCTGGCCACCGGCAACCGCGATCTGGCCGACCGCACAGAACAACAAGCCGCCAATCTCGAACAGACCGCCGCCAGCGTGCATGAACTCTCCAGCACGGTGCAGCAAAATGCCCAGACCGCCGGCGACTCCGACAGCCAGGCTGCCCAGGTGCGCGATGTGGCCGAATCGGGCGCGAAGTCGATGGGCCGCGCGGTCGAGTCGGTCGAGGGGATCCAGAAAAGCGCGCAGCAGATGAACGAGATCATCGGCGTGATCGACAGCCTGGCGTTCCAGACCAACATCCTGGCGCTCAATGCGGCGGTGGAAGCCGCCCGGGCAGGCGAGCAGGGCAGGGGCTTTGCGGTGGTGGCGGCCGAGGTGCGTTCGCTGGCCCAGCGCTCGGCCGCATCCGCCAAGGAAATCCGCCAACTCATCGAAGCCTCGCGCCAGCAGGTGGAGGCCAGCGTGGTGCAGATTCGCACCGCCGGCAGCAGCATCCAGCAGATCGCCAACGGCGTGCGCGGCGTGGCTGCCAACATGTCGCTGATCTCGGCCTCCAGCGCCGAGCAGAGCACCGGCCTGAGCGAGATCTCGTCGGCCGTCTCGCAGTTGGACGAGATCACCCAGCGCAATGCGCAGATGGTTGAGCGCGCCGTGGCGCAGGCCGACCAGCTCGAGCAGCGTGCCGCCCACCTGTCCAAAGCCGTGTCCTCCTTCATGCTGCAGCAGGGCACCGCCGAAGAGGCCATGCTGCTCGTGGATCGGGCGCAGGCCATGCGCCAGCAGCGCGGGCGCGATGCCTTCGTGCGCGAGATCACCACACCGGCCAATGGATTTCACGACCGCGACATGTACGTGTTTGCCTTGGACCGCAACGGCGTCTACCGCTCGTTTGGTGGCAAGCCCGAAAAGGTGGGCAGCCGCGTGCAGGACATTCCCGGCATCGACGGCCAGGCGCTGCTCAATGCCATCGTTTCGCAGGCCGAAGCCGGCCCGGGCTGGGTCGAGTACGACATCGGCAACCCGGCCAACGGCAGCATCCAGGCCAAGATGTCGTATGTGGTGAAGGTGGACGACCTGTATGTGGGCTGCGGCGTCTACAAGACCGCCGCAGCGCGCCAGATCGCCTGATTCAGACGCTGTTTCAGGCCCGGTTCAGAGGTTTGTGCGCTTGGCCCTGGCCCGGGCAAGCGCGGCCTCGATCACCGCGCGTTTCTTGTCCAGCAGGGCCTCATCGGTGATCCGTGAATGCGCGGCCAGGTCGGTCAACTTTTCCTTCGCCTTGGCTTCGAGCCGATCCTCGTGCTCCAGCTTTTCGCGTGCCAGGCGGTCTTGCCTTGCCAGGTAGCGCGCCTGGCCCTGGCGCGCCTGCTCGGCCGTCCAGGCCTGCCAACCGGTGCGCTCGCCGCTGACGATCTCCAGCGAAATGCAGTCCACCGGGCACACCGGCAAACAGAGCTCGCAGCCGGTGCAGACGGGCTCGATCACCGTGTGCATGCGCTTGTTGCTGCCCACGATGGCATCGGTCGGGCAGACCTTGATGCACAGCGTGCAGCCGATACACCAGGCCTCGTCGATCACGGCCACCGTCACCGGGCCTTCGATCCCGTTGTGGGGGTTCAGCGGCTTGGCGAGCCGTCCTGTGATGGCAGCCAGGCGCTCGATGCCTTCGGCTCCGCCGGGGGGGCATTGGTTGATGTCGGCGTCGCCATCGGCCACGGCCCGCGCATAGCTCGCGCAGTCGGGGTAGCCGCAGCGCGTGCACTGGGTCTGCGGCAGGGCGGCGTCAATGCGCCGTGCGAGGTCTTTCATGACGGCCAATATACCGGCGCCTGTGAAGGCCGCCGGGCTTCAGGCGCGAACCCGCTCAAGCCTTGGTGTTGCGCGCCTTGCGGGCGGTGGGCGCCTTGGCTGCGGGTTTGGTCACCACTTTCGGCGCCTTCGCCTGGGCTTTGGCCACAGCCTTGACGGCCTGCTTGGCCGGTGCCCTGGTCGCGGCATTGGCTCGCTTGGGCGCAGTGGCTGGGGCCGCCGGCGCCGCCACCTCCGTGGGTTGGTGAACTTTGAGGAACGCCTTCACCACCGGATGCACGAACTCGCGCCAGCGGCGGCCGCTGAAGATGCCGTAGTGGCCCGCGCCTGCGGCTTCGTAGTGCATCCGGTGCGTCTTGGGAATGCCGGTGCACAGGTCGTGCGCGGCGGCCGTCTGCCCAGAACCCGAAATGTCGTCCAGTTCACCTTCAATGGTGAGCAGGGCTGTGTGCTGAATGTCCTGCGGGCGCACGCGCTCGAGCTTGCCTTGCGGGTTCTTCACCTCCCAGGTGCCGTTGACGAGTTTGAAGTCCTGGAACACCGTGTCGATGGTTTCCAGGTAGTAGTCGGCATCCATGTCCAGCACGGCGTTGTACTCGTCGTAAAACTTGCGGTGACTCTCGGCGCTCTCGTTGTCGCCCTTGATCAGGTCCTTGAAGTAGTCGTAGTGGCTGGACGCATGGCGGTCCGGGTTCATGGCCACGAAGCCGGTGTGTTGCAGGAAACCGGGGTACACCCGGCGGCCAGCACCGGGGAAGCTGTCGGGCACGCGGTAGATCACGTTGTTCTCGAACCAGCTGTGGGCACGCTGGGTAGCCAGGTTGTTCACCGCGGTGGGCGATTTGCGGGCATCGATCGGGCCGCCCATCATCGTCATGGACAGCGGCGTGGTCTCGCCCCGGCTGGCCATGAGAGACACGGCGGCGAGCACTGGCACGGTGGGCTGGCACACGCTGATCACGTGGCAGTTGCCATAACCTTTTTGCAGGTGGCGAATGAACTCCTGCACGTAGTTCACATAGTCGTCGAGGTGGAACTCACCCTCGGACAAGGGCACCAGGCGGGCGTTTTTCCAGTCGGTGATGTAGACCTTGTGGTCCTTGAGCATCGTGCGCACGGTGTCGCGCAGCAGCGTGGCGTAGTGGCCGGAGAGGGGGGCCACGATCAGTACCACGGGTTCGCCCTTGAGCTTGGCGAGCGTGCTGGTGTCGTCAGAGAAACGCTTGAAACGGCGCAGTTCGCAGAACGGCTTGTCGATTTCGATGCGCTCGTGGATCGCCACGTCCACCCCGTCGACGTCCACCGTGTGGATGCCAAACACCGGCTTCTCGTAGTCCTTGCCGAGGCGGTGCATCAGGTCGTAGCCTGCGGAGATGCGCTGGGCGATGGGCAACTGGGCCAGGGGCAGGCTCGGGTTGGTGAAAAGCTTCGCGGCCACCTCAGCCAAGTCCGAAAACGGCTCCATCATGGAGCGTTGTGTCTCGTAAATTTGATAGAGCATGGTTGTCCGATTTCGTTATGTTGCAGTGCAATATAGCAGCATGCACCCAGGAGCGTTAGCGTGATAACACCTAATTTAAAGGGCCATTTGTCACCTTCGTGAAAGAATCTGGATCACCGATTTCTGCCACCTGCCAGACGGTATTCACCCGCCCACCCCATGTCCGGATCCACCGCGTCAGAACCGCCCACAGCCATCTGGAGTGATTTGCCTGCTGCTGCGCCTTTGCCCGTTCCCGCAGGCCGACATCCCGGTGATCCAGCTCAGCATGGGACTACAACCGGCCTGCCGCCGAGCATTTCGCCATCGGCCGCCAGCTGGCACAGCTGCGCCAGCGTGGCGTGCTGATCGTTGGCAGCGGGAACGCGGTTCACAACCTGCGCACCATGCGCCGCGACGCGCCCGACAACCAGGCTTACGACTGGGCTATTGAGTTCGATCGCGTCACCGCCGATCACATTCTTCAATGGCGACTGCCGGCGCTCTGTGATTTTCTGCAGTTGGGTGCCGTGGCGCAGATGGCGCATCCCAGCTGGGAACATCACCTGCCGCTGCTGTACGCAGCGGGCGCCGAGCAGGAAGACGATGAGCCGCGCTTCTTCAACGAGGGATTCCAGGGTGTCTCGATCTCAATGCGATCGGTGATTTGGGGTTGACGGCTTTGACCCATGAAAAGGGCCGCTCAAGAGCGGCCCTTTGTTGTTGAGCGAAGGCTGCTCAGACCACCTTGGCAATCGACTGGCAGACGTAGTCGATGTTCTTGCTGTTAAGCGCGGCCACGCACATGCGTCCAGTGTCGGTTCCGTATACGCCGAATTCGGTGCGCAGGCGCACCATCTGGTCCTTGTTGAGGCCGGAGTAGCTGAACATGCCGATTTGGCTGGTGATGAAGCCCATGTCTTGCTTGACACCGGCGGCCTTGAGGCCATCGACCAGTTTCTGACGCATGGCCTTGATGCGCACACGCATCTCGCCGAGTTCTTTTTCCCAAAGGGTGCGCAGCTCAGGGTTGTTGAGCACGGCCGCCACCACCGCACCGCCGTGGATGGGCGGGTTGGAGTAGTTGGTGCGGATAGCGATCTTGAGTTGCGACAGCACGCGCGAGGCTTCTTCGGCGCTTTCGCAGAGCACCGACAACGCTCCCACGCGCTCGCCGTACAGGCTGAAGCTCTTGGAGAACGAAGTAGAGACAAAGAACACCAGACCCGCAGCCACGAACTTGCCGATGACCGCCCCGTCTTCGGCGATCCCGTGGCCAAAACCCTGGTAGGCCATGTCAAGGAAAGGTGTGAGGTTGCGTGCTTTCACCACCGCGATCACCTGGTCCCATTGCTCGGGAGTGATGTCGTAGCCGGTGGGATTGTGGCAACAGGCATGTAGCACAACGATGGTGCCCGGGGCCGCCGCATTCAGGCTGGCCAGCATGCCGTCGAAGTTGACACCGCGTTTTTCGGCGTCGTAATAAGCGTAGGCGCCTACCGTGAAACCGGCGTTGGTGAAGAGGGCGCGGTGGTTTTCCCAGCTCGGGTCGCTGATCAGCACCGTGGCATCGGGGTTCAGCCGTTTGAGGAAGTCGGCGCCGATCTTCAAGCCACCCGTACCGCCGATGGCCTGCACGGTCGCCACCCGACCAGACTTCACCGGCTCTGAGTCGACACCGAACACCAGCCCTTTGACGGCAGCGTCATAGGCGGCAATGCCGTCGATGGGGAGGTAGCCACGTGCGGTGGGCTTGTCCATCATGGTCTTTTCAGCGCTTTGAACGCACTGCAGCAATGGAAGCTTGCCGTTGTCGTCGAAATAAACGCCCACTCCCAAGTTCACCTTGTTGGGATTGGTGTCGGCGGCAAATTGTTCGTTCAGACCGAGAATTGGGTCGCGCGGTGCCATTTCGACGGCGGTGAAGAGGGACATGCTGAGGTTCCTGAGGGTTGATGACAGAGTCGCCGCGCATTTTAAAGCGCCCGCTTGTTGTATCCACCCAAGGTGAAGACGTACCCTCTGTGATCCTGATGCATCTGTGCTTCAGCGTACTGAAGCAAAACTAAATCGACGGCCGTGCGCACGCTTCCTCAGTTTGGGTACTTCGTCACACTTTGCGGGTAGTCATCGTGCGGTGGTGTGCGGTATATTCAAAAAGACCGTTAACTTTTATTAACATTTCCCCGTGATTTTGAGGACGTGGACCATGCAAAAACATACTTCAGAACTCATGCGTACTTCCGCTCGCCATGTCGCGGCACTGGCCATGGTGCTCGGCGCAACCGGCTGCGCCACCCAGAGCGCCAATCCTCCCGCGCCGGCCCTCGCCTCCAGCCCTGACTACAACTACATTGTCGGCCCCGGTGACAGCCTCAATATCAACGTGTGGCGCAATCCTGAGCTTTCCTCAAGCGTCCCCGTTCGCCCCGATGGCAAGGTGTCCACCCCATTGGTGGATGAGTTGGTTGCCCAGGGCAAGACACCCACGCAGATCGCCCGCGATGTAGAGACAGCGTTGGCGAAGTTCGTTCGTGACCCGGTCGTCACTGTCATCGTCACCAATTTCGTTGGCCCGTACAGCGAACAGATTCGTGTGGTGGGCGAGGCCGCCAAGCCGCAGTTTCTGCCGTACAAGCAGAAGATGACCGTGATGGACGTGATGATCGCGGTGGGAGGTCTGACCGACTTTGCGGACGGCAACAAGGCCACCATCATCCGGGCCAGCGACAGCAACAAACGCTACAGCGTTCGCCTGAAAGATCTGGTCAAGCGTGGCGACATCTCCGCCAACGTGGAAATGCTCCCAGGTGACATCCTGATCATTCCTCAGGGCTGGTTCTGATCTCGGCTTTTGCCGCATCCTGAATTCTGCCGCCTGAGGCGGATGGAACGTTCATTTTTCACTGTCACAGACAGTCGCTTGCATGCAAGAACTCATTCAGCAGATCACAACCATCCTCAGAGGGATGTGGAAGTACCGGCGCTTGGGCGTCGCGGTCGCCTGGCTTGTGGCCGCTGGTGCTGCTACAACGGTGCTTCTCATGCCGGATCGATTCGAGGCTTCAGCTCGCGTTTACGTTGACACGCAATCGATACTGAGGCCCTTGATGTCCGGCCTGGCCGCTCAGCCCAACATCGAGCAACAGGTCAATATGCTCAGCCGCACGCTCATCAGTCGGCCCACCGTTGAAAAGCTGATCCGCATGGCCGATCTCGACCTCGGCGCCAAATCCAAAGCGGAGCAGGACAAGCTGATCACGCAAGTGACCGATTCGCTGTCCATCAGATCGACGGGTCGCGACAACCTGTACACGCTGGCATACCAAGGGGAGAGCCCCGAGAAAGCTTTGCGCGTTGTCCAGTCTTTGATGACGGTGTTTGTGGAGTCGAGCCTTGGCAGCACCAAGTCCGATTCGGACTCGGCTCGGCGCTTCATCGAGGAACAAATCAAGAACTACGAAGCTCGCCTGACCGAGGCTGAGACCCGGCTCAAGGAGTTCCGGTTGCGCAACCTGGATATCCAATCTCAGGGCGGGCTTGACACTGCGGGTCGGCTTGGCGAGGTCACCAACACGCTCAATCAGGCCAAACTGGACCTTCGGGAAGCGGAAAGTGCGCGGGACGTCGCGCGCAGGCAATTGGACGCTGCGAGAGCCGCTCAACGGGCTTCCCCCGCACAAGGTGGTTCATCGTTCGCGACACCCGAACTGGACGCCCGGATCGACCCTCTCAAGCGGAATCTGGATGGCCTGCTTCAGCGATACACCGAGCAGCACCCTGATGTGATCAACACCCGACGCCTGATCAAGGAGTTGGAGGAACAGAAGCGCAAGGAAGTGGAGGAGATGCAAAAGGCCGCCGCCGCCAATCCTGGCCAGCCGGTGCTCGAGACCAATCCAGCGTTGTATGAACTGTCGCGCATTTCCTCGGCAGCCGAGGTCCAGGTGGCCTCTTTGCGTGCTCGGGTCGCAGAGTACGAGTCGCGCGTCAACCGCGCGCGCGAGTCCATGAAAGTGGCGCCTCAGATTGAGGCGGAACAGGCGCAGCTCAACCGTGATTACGAGATCAACCGCAAGAACTACGAAGACCTGGTGGCTCGACGCGAGTCGATCACCATGGGTGGTGAACTCGAAAGCGCATCCAGCCTGGCGGACTTTCGGGTGATTGATCCTCCCCGCGCCAATCCCAAAGCGGTTGCGCCCAACCGTGTGCTGCTGCTTTCGGCGGGCCTGATGGCGGCATTGGCCGCGGGCCTGGGCGTAGCCTTCCTGATGAGCCAGATCAGACCGGTGTTCTTTGATGCGAACTCGTTGCGAGCCGCCACAGAACTGCCTCTGCTCGGCGTGGTTACCTTGGTGAAAAACGATGTGGTCAAGCGGCGTGAGGCGCGCAGCTTGTACCGTTTTCTCGCATCTGTTGTTGTCTTGGTCGTTGTGTTCCTGGTGGGAATGGCCTATCTGGCCTATCAGACAGGCTTTGGAAGGTAGTTCGAATCATGTCCAGTTTGATTGAAAAAGCAGCGCAGCGATTGGAGCAACTCCGTCAGGCAGGCGTTGATATCGCACCTCCAGACGTCGTTGAAGCGTCCGCCCCTTCTGCGGCTGCCGCAACAACTATGGCTGCGCCCACTGCCCCCGTGCAGAAGTCAGTTGGCGAGGTTGAACGCACGTCCAGGGCAGTGCGCCTTGATGTCGAGAGCCTCGCGATCAATGGTTACGTGACGCCCAATGCGCCACGCGCTGCCATTGCCGACCAGTTCCGCGTCATCAAAAGGCCTTTGCTGGCCAATGCAACGGGCAAAGGGGCGGCGCCCGTGGCCAACGGCAATCTGATCATGGTCACCAGTGCGATGCCCGGTGAAGGCAAGAGCTTCACCGCCGTCAACCTGGCGATGAGCATCGCCATGGAGCTGGACTACCGTGTCCTGCTGGTGGATGCCGACGTGTCCCGTCCATCTCTGCGCAAGACCTTGAATCTGCCTGCCGGGCCCGGTCTGTTGGATCTGTTGATCGACAACAAGCTCAAGATGGCCGACGTGCTCTTGAGAACCAATGTGGACAAGCTCAGCTTGCTGTTGAGCGGAACACCACATCCCAGGGCCACGGAGTTACTTGCCAGCGATGCGATGACTGTATTGATCGAGGAGCTGGGCCAGCGATACCCAGACCGCATCATCATTTTTGACTCACCACCTTTGCTTCTCACGACGGAGGCGCGAGTCCTCGCTTCCCACATGGGGCAGATCCTGATGGTGGTTCATGCGGAGAAAACGCTTCGTTCCCAGGTGCTTCATGCATTGACGACGATCGATGCCTGCCCGGTCAAGCTCCTGATGTTGAATCAGGCGCGAGGTGGCGATCAGGATGCGTATGGCTATGGCTATGGCTATGGCTTTGGATATGGTCAGTCGGTCAGCCAGGCCGCCGAATCCAATGCGAGCGTGTCGGTTGCATCATGAACACCAGCGGGCGGGGGGCAGTTTGATGAGGAACAAGCACGCGAGAACATCTCGGAGGCCCAAGCGCACGGCGGCCATGTTGGGTTGCGCGGCGTTCTTGAGCGTGCTCACGGTTGAGTCTTGGGCGCAAACGGTGGACCAAGGTGCCGCAAGGGCAACGGTCTGGATTGAGCCCAGCATATCCGTCGGGGCCACCCTGTCGTCCAACGGCAATGCCTCAAGCAGCAATTCGCGCAGTCAGTTGTCGCTCGAAGTCACCCCGAGCGTGCGCGCGCTTTTGAACACGGCCAGGGTGAAGGGCTTTGTCGACTATTCCTTGAGCGCTCTGTACTACCTGCAGGGTAATTCCAGCAACCGTCTCAGCAACAGACTCAATGCGAATGGGACGCTTGAGGTTTGGGATCAGCGTGCCTTTGTGGATGTGTCCGGAATGGTATCGGATCAGGCGGTTTCGGCTTTTGGTCCTCAGTCGGTCACTAGTCTGTCAGACACGAACCGGTCCGAGACGTCCAGTTTCCGAGTCTCTCCCTACATTCGCGGAAGCATTGGCGGAGCCGTCGATTACCAGGCACGCTACGCCCTGCAGACCCTCAATACCGACACATCGAGTCGATCGGACTCGACATCTCAAGTGCTGTCGGGGCGTCTGGGAAGCCGACCTGTGGGTCAGTTGCTGGGCTGGTATCTTGACGCCTCTGCGCAGGAGACCGACTACACGGTTGGCCGTGACACGAGCTCCGACATCGCGCGGGCAGGGGTGATCATTTCAGTGTCTCCACAATTGAATGTGACATTAAGCGCGGGTGTTGAAACCAACGACGTAATCACCCTGCAGCGAGAGTCTTACAACATCACGGGCGCGGGCTTCGAATGGCGACCTTCTCTGCGGACGAGTTTGTCGGTGTCGGCAGAAAACCGGTACTTCGGCACCGGGTACAACGTCGCGTTCGAGCACCGCACGGGGCGAACCGTCTGGCGATACGTCGCTTCTCGATCTGCATCTGACAGTCCCACCCAGTCGGGATCCTTTTCCCGCGGCTCCGTCTATGACCTGCTGGACGCGCTGCTGGATCCCAGGGTGACAGACCCGATAGAGCGCGACCGCATCATTCGCACAAGGCTGTTTGAACTGGGCCTGCCTGACGATGCCCAAGTCTTTCAGGACTTCCTGAGTTCTTCCGCAACCTTGAACCGGACCCAGCAACTGTCGGTTGCTTTGAGCGGCATTCGAAGTGTGGTCACATTCAACGTCACGCGTGGGAGTACAAGTCGCCTCAATTCCCTCTCTACCTTGGGGGATGATTTCGATTCCAACGACAACATCGATCAGCAATCCTGGGGTGTGAACTATGCACACCGGGTCACTCCTCTGACTTCGTTCAATGCCGCCTATCTGGATCAGGAGAGCGTCGGCAGCTCGGGTGCCAGCAGCAAGCGTCAGTCCGTCTCGCTGGGGCTCAGCACCCGCCTGGCCCCTCGGACCAACGGCATTGTTCAACTGCGGTTCGGGCGATTCAACAACACCGCTGGTTCCTACAGCGACACTGCAATCTCCGGTCGTATCAACCACCGGTTCTGACCCATGTACGAAGCTTTCTACGGGCTGAGCAACAAGCCGTTCCAACTCAACCCCGACCCCCGTTTTTATTACAGCAGCAAGCCCCACCGGCGTGCGCGCTCCTACCTTGTCTACGGTGTCATGCGCGGTGAAGGCTTCATCGTCATCACCGGTGAAGTCGGCGCAGGCAAGACCACCATCGTCCGCGACCTGCTCGACAGCCTGGAAAACGGATCGGTGGTGGCAGCGCATCTGGTGAGCACGCAGCTGGGTGCTGAAGACGCGCTCAAGCTGGTGTGCGCGGCGTTTGGTGTGGCGGTGCGCGGCACCGGCAAGGCCGACATGCTGATGGCGCTCGAAGCTTTCTTCATCACCCAGACGACACAAGGCAAACGCTGCTTGCTGATCGTGGATGAAGCGCAGAACCTGCAGCCTTTGGCGGTGGAAGAGTTGCGCATGCTCTCCAACTTCCAGTTTGGCGATCAGGCATTGCTCCAAACCTTCCTGGTGGGTCAACCCGAGTTTCGGGACATCCTGCAGGGCCCGAGCATGCTGCAGCTTCGGCAACGCGTCACAGCGCGCTGCCATCTGGGGCCACTGGACGAGGAAGACACCCGCGCCTATGTGGAGCACCGTCTCAAGTGCGCAGGTGCCACCGACAAGCCCACCTTCGACCCGGCTGTGTTTGCGGCGCTCTTCCAGCACTCCGGGGGCATACCGCGTCGCATCAATACCTTGTGTGATCGGTTGCTGCTGTTGGGTTACCTGTCTGAAATGACGCACCTCACGCTGGACGCACTCAACGAAGTGGTCGCTGAAATGCAGGTGGAGAACGCCGGAGCACCTTCGCGCGTGGCTGAAGACCAAGAGCGCTGGGCGCACCTGCCCAACGCGGGTTTGAGCGCGGCCCCGACCTGGATGGCCGACGACATGGATCTGACCGAGCTGGGGCTGGATCCCACGCTGGTGGACGGCATGAGCGACCAGCTCACCCGTGTGTCGGCCGAGCAGCTCAGCACCCGCTTGCTTCGGATGGAACGCAGCGTGTTGCGACAGGAGCGCATCAGTCTCGAAATCTTGAGTTCGCTCAAGAAGATCGTTGCTGCTGCCCGCAAGCCACGCGCCAATGGCCCGTCCACGGACTTGCCCAAGTAGCACCATGCTGGCCCGCTCGCCCATCACCAACGCCTTGACGATCGACGTCGAAGACTATTTCCAGGTCTCTGCGTTCGCACCTCACATCGATCGCGCCGATTGGGACAATCGTGAATGCCGCGTCGAGCACAACATCGACCGCATCCTGAAACTGCTGGACAACGAACAGACCAAGGCAACTTTTTTCACGTTGGGGTGGGTAGCCGAGCGTTACCCGCAGATGGTGCGCCGCATCGTGAGCGAAGGCCACGAGCTCGCCAGTCACGGGTATGGCCACCAACGCGCCTCCGATCTGACGGAAGCAGAGTTCTTCCAGGACGTGTCGCACGCCAAGGCGCTGCTTGAGGACATCGGCGGGCAACGGGTGCAGGGGTACCGTGCGCCGAGTTTCTCCATCGGCACGGGCAACCTTTGGGCGCTCGACGTCTTGCTGCGCGCCGGCCACCGATACAGCTCCAGCATTTATCCCGTCAAGCACGACCACTACGGCATGCCCGACGCCCCTCGTTTCGCGCACCAGATCCGAGAAGGATTGATGGAGGTGCCGCCCACCACCTTGCGCTTGTTCAATCGCAATCTGCCATCCAGTGGCGGCGGCTATTTCCGTTTGCTGCCCTATGCGTTGTCACGCTGGATGCTGCAACAGGTCAACCAGCGCGATGCAGAGTCGGCGATCTTTTACTTTCATCCTTGGGAGATCGACCCCGATCAGCCCCGCGTGCCCGGCATTGGTCTGAAGACGCGCTTTCGCCACTACGTGAACATCGGTCGAACCGAGCAACGTCTGGCGCGCCTGCTCAAGGATTTCCGCTGGGGCCGCATGGACGATATTTTCCTGAAAGACCGGGCGTCAGATCGCTTGACAGGGGTGCCCGTTGTCTGACCGCGGCGCCCTGCAGATTCAGCGCCTGGACAGCACCCACCACGACCAGGTCGCCCAATGGGAGGCCTTCGTTGCGCAATGTCCCAATGCCACGTTCTTCCACCGAGCGGGGTGGCAAACCGTCATTCGTGATGTGTTCAGGCATCCCACGTATTTCCTCTTTGCCGAGCAAGATGGCGAGATCCAAGGTGTTCTGCCCCTGGCCCATGTGAAGAGCCGGCTTTTTGGCAATGCGCTCACCGGGTTGCCCTTTGCCGTGTACGGCGGCGTGGCCACCGAATCGGAGGCTGTCGCGGCCGCACTCGAATCCGAAGCACAGCGCCTGGCGATCGAACTGGGCACCGATCATCTGGAGCTTCGCCACATTGACCGCCGCCACACCGACTGGCCGGTGCAGGAGCTCTACGTCACCTTCCGCAAGGCCATCCTGCCCAAGGAAGAAGACAACATGCTCGCCATTCCACGCAAGCAACGCGCCATGGTGCGCAAGGGCATCAAGAACGGCCTGACGTCCCAGGTGGACACCAATGTCGATCGCTTCTTTGCCCTGTACGCCGACAACGTGCACCGCCACGGCACACCCGCTTTTCCCAAACGTTACTTTCAGACCTTGATGCAGACGTTTGGCAATGACTGCGAAGTGCTGACCGTGTGTTCGGCTGAAGGTCGGCCGCTCTCCAGCGTGCTGAGCTTTTACTTTCGCGACGAAGTGTTGCCGTACTACGCTGGCGACGACGAGGCGGCGCGCGACCTGGCGGCCAACGACTTCAAGTATTGGGAGCTCATGCGCATGGCGTGCGCACGTGGGCTCAAGTCGTTTGACTACGGCCGCAGCAAAGAGGGCACCGGGCCCTATGCGTTCAAGCGCAATTGGGGCTTTGAGCCCACGCCGCTGAATTATGAATACCGGCTCTACAAGCGCGAGAGCATCCCTCAGAACAATCCGGCCAACGCCAAGTACAAGCTGTTGATCGCCACATGGCGCCGCATGCCTTTGGGCCTCGCCAACTGGCTGGGCCCCTTCATTGTTCGCAACCTCGGCTGAGCAGGCATCCATGGCCAACCTGCTGTACCTTGTCCACCGCTTGCCATACCCTCCCAACAAGGGCGACAAGGTGCGCTCGTACCACCTGTTGCGCCACCTGCTGCAGCGCCATCGGGTGTTTCTCGGCACCTTCATGGACGACCCGGACGACGAGCAACACCTTTCGACGCTGAAGGCCCTGTGCCCGGATCTGCACGTGGAGCGCATCGTGCCGCGCAGTGCCAAGCTGAAAAGCCTGACCGGCCTGCTCACGGGTGAAGCTTTGACGCTGGCCTACTACCGCAACGCAGGCATGCAGCGGTGGGTGCAGGAGATGGCCAGCCAACACCGACTGCAGGCCAGCGTTGTGTTTTCTTCGGCCATGGCGCAGTACGCGCAGCCCTTGCTGCCACAGGTGCCCATGCTGGTGGACTTTGTGGATGTGGACTCGGCCAAATGGACGCAATACGCGCCGGCGCACCGCTGGCCGCTGTCGATGCTCTATCGACGCGAAGGCCAGAGGCTGCTGACCTATGAGCGCGTGGTGGCGGCTCAATCTCGTCGTTCCTATTTCGTCACACCGAACGAAACCGCGTTGTTCGTCTCCCAGGCCCCGGAATGCCGCGACAAGGTGCAGTCCTTGAGCAACGGCGTGGATGCCGACTTCTTCTCGCCCGATCCGCAGCGACCCAGCCCATTTCCAGCGGGCGAGCAGGCCGTGGTATTCACCGGTGCGATGGACTACTGGCCCAACATCGATGGGGTGAGTTGGTTCGTGGCCGACATGCTCCCGCGCTTGCGTGTCCATTGGCCACGCGCGCGGTTTTACATCGTCGGGCGCAGCCCGTCGGCGCTGGTGCAGTCCCTGGCCGGTGAACACGTGGTGGTCACCGGCACGGTGCCCGACGTGCGGCCCTACCTGCAGCACGCTGCGGCCGTGGTCGCGCCCTTGCGCGTGGCGCGAGGCATTCAAAACAAGATTCTCGAAGCCATGGCCATGGAGCAAGCTGTGATCACGGTCAACAGCTGCGCCGATGCCATTGGTGCGACGGCGGAGCAGGGCCTGCTGCGCGCCGAAACCCCCGAGGAGTTCGTGCAGGCCTTGCTGCCATTGCTGGACACCCCCGGTCACGCGGCCGAGCTGGGCGTGCGTGCCCGCACCTATGTAGAACAAGGTTTCAGTTGGCACGCCCATCTCAGCGGCATCGACCAATGCCTCGGCGGCTTGCCAGAAACCGACGCCCTGACCCCTGCGGAGGCCGCCGTTCATGTCTGAAGCCACACGCATTCCTGCCCATTGGCGCCTTCCTCTGGCTTCGCTGTTGCTGCTGCTGCTGGCGATCCTGGCGCTGTACTCGCAAACGCTCCTGGGCATGGTCTCCATCTGGTCGCGCTCCGACACCTACGCACACGGATTTGTTGTGCCCGTCATCTCCTTGTGGCTGATCTGGCGCATTCGCCATTCGTTGGCGGTGTTGCAGCCACGCCCCAGTTGGCTGGCCTGGCTGATGCTCCTGGGCGCGGCGGGCCTGTGGCTGGCCGGTGATCTGGTCGCTGTGAACGCCGCAACCCAACTGGCACTGGTGATGTTGCTGGTGTTGGCAGTGCCGGCAGTCCTGGGTTGGCAACTGGCCTGGGCCATGGCTTTTCCGCTGGGCTTCTTGTTTTTTGCCGTGCCCATTGGCGACTTCATGCTGCCCCAGTTCATGGAGTGGACCGCCGATTTCACCGTCCTGGCACTGCGTCTGAGCGGCATACCTGTCTACCGCGAAGGCCTGCAGTTCATCATTCCGTCGGGCTCATGGTCGGTGGTGGAGGCATGCAGCGGCATCCGATACATGATCGCCTCCGTCACAGTGGGCTGCCTGTTTGCCTACCTGAGCTACCAGAGCCTGACCAAACGCCTGATCTTCGTCGGCGTGGCCATCCTGGTGCCCCTGGTGGCCAACTGGCTGCGCGCCTACATGATCGTGATGCTGGGTCACCTCTCGGGCAATGAGCTCGCCACGGGCGTGGACCATCTGATCTACGGTTGGGTGTTCTTTGGCATGGTGATTCTGGCCATGCTGTTTGTGGGGGCCCGTTGGGCCGACGCGCCTGAGCCCAGCGCCAAGCCTCTGGGTGCAGCCGACATGGCCCGGCTGGTTGCCACCCAGCCGCGCTGGTCGACCGCCATCGCTGCGATGGCAGCACTGGTGATCGTCGCTTCTCCCCACGCGCTGGAGCGCCTGCTTGCGTTGGGCGTCAACACCAGCCCAGTGGTTCTGAACGCACCCGCGGCGCAGACGCCCTGGCAAGACGCCGCCGCTCCTTCCAGCGACTGGGTGCCTGCGTTCCAGTTTCCGGTTGCTACCAGCCACAGCGGCTACAGGGGCCCGCAAGGCCAGGCCGTGGGACTGCATCTGAGCTACTACCGCCTGCAAGACTACGAACGCAAGCTGGTCAGTTCGTTGAACATGCTTGTGACCAGCCAGGACGATCGTTGGGCTCAAGTGTCGGGCGGAAGCGCCGACACCGAGCTGGCGGGTCAGCCCCTCAAGGTGGCTGCGGCAACACTGCGACAGAAAACGTCGGTGCTGTCCGGCAATGCGGCTCGACTGCGAGCGTGGCGCTTGTATTGGGTGAATGGCCGCTTTACGGCCAGTGACGTGCAGGCGAAGCTGCAGGGCGCCCTGTCACGTTTGATGGGGCGGGGCGATGACGGCGCCATCGTCGTGTTCTACACCCCGCTCGATGGCAATCTGCCCGAGAGTGAGGCCCGTGCAGCCTCAGACAAGGCTCTGCAGGACTTCGTCCGAATTCACGGTGCCAGCCTTGAGGCTGCGCTGAAGCAAACGCGCGAAGCCCCTTGAGATCATGGAACACGCCCGTTCTTCAACTGCTCGTCCATCAGAGCGCCGGCACCGCCACGTGGCTGATCACGTAGCGGTATTTGCCGGATTTCTCCGGTGGAATTTCGTCGACCAGACGGACATTCACGGCGACTTCAGCGCCCAGGCGGGCTTTGGCACCGCTTTCGATGATGGGCACCAGTGCCCGGTCGAAGCGCTCGTCAGTGACCAGCAGAATGTGGGTCAGATCCAGGCTCTCCTGCACGATCTTGAATTGCTTGACACCCGCCAGATCGCGCACGATGTAGATCAGGGACAGGCCATGCATCACGGTGCCGTTGCGCGCCACCAGGAAATCGGTGCTTCGCCCTTGCAGTTCCTTCAGCAAGGGCAGCGTGCGACCACAGGCGCAAGATTCCGTGCCCAGTGCGCCAATGTCCCCCGTCCGGTACCGAATGAACGGGAAATGGCGCGTGGCAAGGTGAGTCACCACGATCTCGCCACTCTCACCGTCGGGCAGCACGTTGCCTTGCGGATCCACGATTTCCACGATCACGTCTTCGTGGGTCAGATGCATTCCGCCTGACGGACATTCGTGTGCAATGAAGCCAGCATCCCTTCCCCCATATCCGTTGGCCACCGGGCAGTTGAATACCCGCTGGATCAACTCGCGCTGGTGGTCGTACAGGCGCTCCGACGTCACGAAGGCCACCTTGATGCCCAGATCGCCCATCGGGATGTTGTGTGCCTCTGCGTGCCGCGCAATGTGGGCGAAGGCAGACGGGTACCCGAACAACATGGCCGGTCGCGTGGTGCGAATCTTCTCGATGAAACCTGCCACCTTTTCTGGCGACATCTCGAACGCTGGCAGCAACTGCGTCCGCATGAGCGCGTCGCGCCAGTACCGTGCCCGGTCCTGCGAAGTCAACTCGATCGGAGAGCCCCACAACACGATTTCGGGGTCACCAATGTCCACATCCCACCAGCGGGTGGCACGCCATTTGGCCGCCACGTCGTGGCTCACGCGCTCCTTGCCGATGAAGAATACCAATGGCTCCCCGCTGGATCCCCCCGTGTTGAAGCGCGCCAGATCGCTCGCGCCCTCTGATTTCAGGGCTTCGGTATGAGCACGAATCTCGGTCTTGGTCAGAAAAGGCAGGCGCTGCAGATCGTGACAGCTGGTGACCGCTTGCGGATCAAAGCCCAACCTGCCGAACAGGTCGCGGTAGTAGGGGACGTGCTGTCCGGCGTGCACGAGCAGACTCTTCAAGCGAGCCACCCTCAGTTCCTCCAGCCTGTCTCTGGGCCAGTACTGACTGGCTTCCATGTCCCGCTTCACACGCACCGTGGTGTGTTTTTTCAGGCGCTCCTGCAGGGGAAAGATCAGGTCGGAAATGAGGCGTGTGTGAAGAGTCATGTGCAAATGGTAGACCGGTCGTTGCAGGCTTTGCGATTGGGGTCGTTGTTTTTTGTGGCTCGGCCCGGTTTCAACAGGAGCTGGACATGAGCGAATCTGCCCGTCTTTGCCAATACAGCCACGGAACCCTTGACGTCTGACCATGCGCGTTCTTCATGTCCTTGACCATTCCATTCCGCTGCACAGCGGGTACACGTTTCGCACGGCGGCCCTGTTGCGTGAACAGCGAGCGCGGGGCTGGCAGACCTTTCATCTGACCTCGCCCAAGCATGGCGCCGCCGAGCAGCTTGAAGAAAGCGTCGACGGACTGCACTTCTTTCGCACGCCGCACGCTCAGCCCTCCGTGAAGCTTCCTCTGGTGGGCGAACTCCAGCTGATGAGCGCGCTGGCGCGCCGGTTGCAGACCGTCGTGGACCAAGTGCGCCCAGACATCATTCATGCCCACTCGCCGGTGCTCAATGCCTTGCCCGCCCTCAAGGTGGGTCGGCGCAACGGCATTCCCGTGGTGTACGAGATCCGTGCCTTCTGGGAAGACGCCGCCGTCGACCACGGCAGCACCCGCGAGGGCAGCCTGCGCTACCGGGCTACGCGGGCGCTGGAAAGCCATGCCATTCGCCAGGCTGGACATGTGTTCACCATTTGCGAAGGACTGCGCAGCGACATCGTCGCCCGGGGCGTGCCGTCCGCCAAGGTGACGGTGATTCTCAATGCGGTCGATGTACAAGGTTTCCAGTTGGCCCAGGCCCCCGAACCTGCGCTGCAGGCGCGCTGGGGTCTGAAGGGACGCACGGTGGTGGGCTTCATCGGCTCGTTCTATGCCTACGAAGGGCTCGATCTTCTGGTGGCGGCACTTCCTCTGCTGCTGAAATCCCGGCCGGACATCTTTCTGCTGCTGGTGGGCGGTGGACCGCAAGACGCGGCCCTCAAGGCGCAGGTTCAGGCGCTGGGTCTGGGCGATCACGTGGCGTTCACTGGCCGGGTGCCGCATGCCGAGGTCAATCGGTACTACGACCTGATCGATGTGCTCGCGTACCCGCGCCACTCCATGCGCCTGACCGAACTCGTGACGCCACTCAAACCGCTGGAAGCCATGGCCCAGGGGCACCTGTTTGTGGCCTCCGATGTGGGCGGCCACAAAGAACTCATCCGCCATGGTGAAACCGGCTGGCTGTTCAAGGCCGACGACGTCGGTGCACTGGCAGATGCCATCCTGGACATGCTCCAGAATCGCGCCCGATGGCCCGAGCTGCGCGCCAATGGCCGCCAGTTCGTGGAATCCGTGCGCAACTGGCGCAACAGCGTCGCCAACTACGAAGCGCCTTACAAGGCATTGCTCTCCAAGGGAACCCAATGAAAGTCATGGTTGTATTCGGCACCCGCCCAGAAGCCATCAAGATGGCACCGCTGGTGAAAGGTCTGCAGGCTCGGGCAGGTGAGATTGAAACGGTGGTCTGCGTCACGGCGCAGCACCGCGAGATGCTCGACCAGGTCCTCAAGCTGTTCGACATCGTGCCCGAGCACGACCTGAACATCATGAAGCCCGGTCAGGATCTCTTTGACATCACCAGCAACATCCTGCTTGGCCTCAAGGGCGTGTTGCAGCAGGAGAAGCCCGACCTCGTGCTCGTGCATGGCGACACCACCACCACGCTGGCCACCAGCCTCGCCGCTTACTACGCCCGCGTGCCGGTGGGGCATGTTGAAGCCGGCCTGCGCACCGGCAACAAGCACTCGCCCTTTCCGGAGGAGATGAACCGCAAGCTCACCGGGTCGATTGCCGACGTCCACTTTGCACCCACCGCGGCCTCGCGCGACAACCTGCTGCGTGAAGGCATCTCCGCTGACGCCATCCACGTCACCGGCAACACCGTGATCGACGCCTTGTTGGCCGTGGTGGACAAACTGCGCAATGACACGGCGCTGAAAGCCGAGCTGGCGCAACGCTTCGCTTTTCTGAATCCGCAGCGCCGCCTCATCCTGGTGACCGGTCACCGGCGCGAGAACTTCGGCGAGGGCTTCCAGCACATCTGCGAAGCTCTTGCCGACATAGCGGCCGAGCACGACGACGTTGAGATCCTCTACCCGGTGCATCTGAACCCCAACGTGCGCCAACCGGTGAAAGACATTCTGGCCGCACGCGGATTGGCCAACGTCCACCTCATTGAGCCGGTGGACTATTTGCCGTTCCTCTACCTGATGGACCGCTCGTACATCATCGTCACCGACTCGGGCGGCATTCAGGAAGAAGCACCGTCATTGGGCAAGCCCGTGTTGGTGATGCGGGACACCACCGAGCGACCCGAAGCGGTGGAAGCCGGCACGGTGAAACTCGTCGGCACATCACGCGAGAAGATCGTGGCCGAGGCGCGCCGCTTGTTGGTGGATGCCGATGCCTATGCCACCATGTCACGCGCGCACAACCCCTATGGTGATGGCAAGGCGGTGCAGCGGATCGTGCAGACCGTCTGCGGCTTGCCAGCCCTGAGCCCCTGAGCGGACCACTGCTCCAGGCCCATGCTGTTCACGTCCGCTCTTTTCGCCTGGGTGTACCTGCCCATCGTGTTGGCCGGATTTTTCGTCATCGGGAAATGGTCGGAGCGCGGCGCGGCGCTGTGGCTTTTCCTCGCCTCGTTGGTGTTCTATGCAGCGTGGATGCCCGAGTTCACGCTGTTGCTGTTGGTCTCGATCACATTCAACTATGTGGTTGGGCAGCGCATCGGCGCGCTGCGATCAAAAGCCTGGCTCACCGTCGGTGTGACCATCAACCTGCTGCTGCTGGCCTACTTCAAGTACGCGGGCTTTCTGCTGTCGAACATCAATGCGCTGGCGGGCACCGAGTGGAGCCTGGGTCAGATCGTGCTGCCCATCGGCATCTCGTTCTTCACCTTCACCCAGATCGCCTTTCTGGTGGATTCGTACGCCAAGGGTGTGCGTGAGCCGAGCTTTGTGCACTACGGCCTGTTCGTGACGTACTTTCCGCACCTCGTGGCCGGTCCGGTGCTCCACCACGCGCAGATGATGCCGCAGTTCGCGCGCACCGAAACTTACCGCTTCAACTTCAACAACCTGGGTATCGGGCTGGGCATCTTCGCGCTTGGCCTGTTCAAGAAGGTGGTGCTTGCCGATGGTGTGAGTCCATACGCCGATGCCGTGTTCGATGGAGCAGAGCAGGGCAGCGTACCCACCATGGAGGAGGCCTGGCTGGGGGCTCTGGCCTACACATTGCAGCTGTACTTCGACTTTTCGGGCTATTCCGACATGGCTGTGGGTCTGTCCTGGATGCTCAACATCCGCCTGCCGTTCAACTTCAATTCGCCGTACCTGGCCACCAACATCAGCGAGTTCTGGCGGCGCTGGCACATGTCCCTCTCCGCTTTCCTTCGCGACTATCTCTACATCGCCCTGGGCGGCAACCGTCGCGGAGACGTGCGCCGGTACGCCAACCTGCTGACCACGATGATCCTGGGCGGGCTCTGGCACGGTGCGAGCTGGTCTTTTGTGCTGTGGGGCACGCTGCACGGCCTCTATCTCGTGATCCAGCAGGTGGGGGCCAGGCTGCGCGGCACCAGCGCCTCCCCTCGCGCTCAGCCGTCGGTTGCCGGCTCCCTGACCTTGAAGGTGTTGTCGTGGGCGCTCACCATGTTGTGCGTGGTGTTTGCCTGGGTGCTGTTCCGGTCACCGTCGCTGGAGGGCGCCACCGCCATCTATGCTTCCATGCTCAGTCTGGTGCACACCGAGTTCGGCACAGTGCTCTGGAATGCCGGGCTGCATGCGGCCACAGGTTGGTGGATTTGCGCCTTTCTGACGCTGGTGGCACTCTGGCCCAGGAACAGCAATGATCTGGGTATCAGCCTGCGCGCCCTGGTGCTGGGCCGTGAGGCACGGGTGGCATTTGTTGCGGGAGCCAGCGTTACCCTTATTGCGTTGTTGATCCTCCTGAACAACAGCCGTGGCGTGGCTGGTGCTTTCATTTACTTCAACTTCTGACGTGATCCAGCGCGTACTGTTTCTGCTGTTCGGTGCCATGGCCGCAGTCTTCGCGGCCGAGTTGATCCTGCGCGTGCTGCCCGTGTCCACCGCCACGAACACCGACTATCACCTCACGCCCAACATCCTCAACTACCCACCCAACCACGAATGGACCATGGCCACGGGATGGGATCTGCGCAATGTGCAGCACCTGCGCAGCAACAACATGGGGTTCGCGGCCGAGCACGACTTCGTGGCGGGCAGCGACGCCGTGGGGTTGATCGGCGACAGCTATGTCGAAGCCTCCATGCTGCCGATGGCGGATCGGCCCGCAGCCCAGCTGGAGCGAGCTTTGGGCGGGCGGCGGGTCTATGCCATGGGTGGGCCCGGTTCTTCGCTGCTGGACTATGCCGAGCGCATCGAGTGGGCGCATCGGGCACTGGGGCTCAACACATTCGTGGTCTTGATGGAGCATACGGACGCCAGTCAGGCCTTGTGCAATTCGGCCAACGTGCACGCCCGCTGCCTGTCGCCCGACACCCTGGAGCCAACCGTCAGCAGGCGACCAGCGTCCAGCTGGTTCAAAAACGTGCTTCGTGAATCGGCCCTGGCCCAATATCTCAACAGCCAGCTCAAGTTCAACACGGCGCGGATGAACTCGCCCGATTTCTGGCGGTCGGGCACGCCCCCCGAGTCGGGAAAGCCCGGTCCGGCGCCGGTTCAGACGGCCCTGGAGCCCCTCGCAGTGGAGCAAAAGAGGATTGTTGATGCGGCAGTGGATGCATTTTTTGAGAAATTCGACACCCTGGAGGGCGTTCGCGTGGTGTTTGTCATCGACATGAACCGGAGAAACCTCGATTCAGGCGTGCGCCTGCCTGACGAGAGCTACCATCTGGCCCAGCGCTTGCGCGCACGCGGCCAAAGCGTGGTGCAGGGAGAGCCCATTTACCGTGAGCATCAGCGCCAGTCGCCCTTGCGCCTGGACGTCGGGCCGTATGACCAACACTTCAACAGCATCGGCGTGGCGCTGCTCATGGAAGCCGCGGCGACCGCCCTGAAACAGAATTCAAACAACGCGAAAGAGAACTGAAATGGCAAGAGAACTGCAAAAGATCGTCGTCATGGGCCTGGGCTACATTGGTCTGCCCACCGCCTCCATGCTGGCCACCAAAGGGCACCAGGTGCTGGGTGTGGACGTCAATGCCAAAGCGGTGGACACCATCAACTCGGGCCGCATTCACATTGTCGAGCCCGACCTGGACATCCTCGTTCGCTCCGCTGTCAACAGCGGCAACCTGCGCGCATCGCTGACGCCCGAAGAAGGCGACACCTTCATCCTGGCCGTACCCACGCCGTTCAAGGAGGAGGGCGGCAACCCCAAGGCGCCCGACCTGAGCTATGTGGAGGCTGCCACGCGGGCCATCGTGCCCTACCTGCGCGAAGACAACCTGGTGATTCTTGAGTCCACTTCGCCGGTGGGCACCACCGAGGTGATCGAAAAGATCATTGCCACCGAGCGGCCCGAGCTGGCGGGCAAGGTGCACACGGCGCATTGCCCTGAGCGTGTGCTGCCGGGCCACATCCTGCGTGAGTTGGTGGACAACGACCGCATCATCGGTGGTACCACCAAGGCCGCCATTGCCAAGGCGAGGACGCTTTACAAGACCTTCTGCAACGGCGCGATCCTGGAAACGGACAGCCGCACAGCCGAGTTGTCCAAGCTGGTCGAAAACTCGTTCCGCGACGTGAACATCGCGTTTGCCAACGAACTCTCCATCATTTGCGACCGCCTGGGCATCAACGTGTGGGAAACCATCGCCCTGGCCAACCGCCATCCCCGCGTCAACATCCTGCAGCCAGGTCCTGGCGTGGGCGGGCACTGCATCGCGGTGGACCCGTGGTTCATCGTGTCCAGCGCACCTGAAGAGGCGCGCCTGATCCGCACGGCGCGGGAGGTCAACGACTCCAAGCCGCATTGGGTGATTGAAAAAGTGCGTGCCAAGGCACAGCGTTTCAAGGATCCTGTCATTGGCGCCCTGGGCCTCACCTTCAAGGCCAACATCGACGACATGCGCGAGTCGCCGTCCATGGACATCGTCGAGCACCTGCTCAAGTCGGGCATCGGCAAGGTCATGGCCTGCGACCCGAACGTGGCCAAGGACAAGGTCTCGTTCCCTCTGTACGACTTGAAGGAAGTGCTCAAGGAAGCCGACATCCTGCTGCTGCTGGTTGACCACTCCGAGTTCACTGCGATCGATCCACAGGTCATCAAGGACAAGGTCGTGATCGACACCAAGGGTGTGCTGCGGTGATTTTGCGAGGGAGGCCTCATGATTGAATCCAGTTTGTTTGCTTTTGATCTGGTGCTTGTGTCTTACTGCTGCTGGATTGCATTTCGAGCAGGCAAGAAGCCGGAGGTCAAGGTTTCCGATCTTGGTTTTTTCGCATTCAAAGAAACCAAAAAGGACATCGACAAATGAGAGATCTGTTCATGTTCGGCGTAATGCTGAGCGTGTTACCCATGGCGTTCCGAAGTCCATTTGTCGCCTTCTTGCTTTGGGTTTTTGCAACGGTGTTCTCTCCGCAGTTGTATCTCTACGGGTTCATGCAGGGCTTTCGCTATGTTTTTGTCTTTGCAGGCCTCGCTTTACTGTTGTTTTGGATATATAAGGGTAAGAAGCGCGAGCCCAGCAGTTTCAAGTTGGAAGGTACTTCAGTGTTGCTGGCGCTATTCGTGCTCCATGCGCTTTTGTCATCTGCATTTGCCATGCAACCGAACAACTTGGTGTGGTTTCGCGTCGATGTCTTTCTCAAGGGAATGGTGCTCGCTTTTGCAGCACCATTTTTTCTTACCTCGCGTTGGCGAATTCATTTGACGTTGATTGTGTTGGCTGCTGGCTTGGGATTTCACGGAGTGCTGGATGGCTTGAAGGTAGTTGCCTCGGGGGGAGGGCACAACATCTATGGGATCCCCAACTCATCACTTGCTGACAACAACTTGTACGCCTTGGCCATGGTGATGTTGTTACCTATATTTTTGTATCTGGCTAAATACAGTGCCAATCGCTACGCGAAATGGGTTGCATCCATCGCTTTTGCATTGTGTGTGCTGACCATTTTAGGGTCTAACTCTCGAGGAGGATTTTTGGCCTTGGCGATTTTAGGTGTTTGGTATTGGATTACCAGCTCCAGAAAGATGCTGGCGCTCGTCTTTGTCTCCGTCGTCGCTTTAGGGGTGATGCAGTTTGCTCCCGAACGATGGTTTGAGCGTATCGAAACAATCAAGGTTGCGTCGGAGGACCAGTCTTTCCTTGGTAGGGTCGCCGCTTGGAAGGTTAGTGTGAACATTGGCAATGACAATCCCTTGCTCGGAGGGGGGTTTCATGCGGTGCAAATGCAGTGGATCTGGAATCGATACAAAGACACCCCGAATTTTATCGATTACAACATCCCATCGATGAAGGCCAAGGCGGCACACAGCAACTACTTTCAGGTACTCGGTGATCTGGGCTACATCGGACTGATCTTGTTCCTGTCCTTGCTCGCCTCCGCCTTCGTCAACCGCTGGAAAATCCAGGCGGTGGCTGCCAAATCCAAGACCGACACAGCCTGGGCAACCGATCTCGCCACTGCCATCAACCTCTCACTCGTCGCCTTCATGGCAGGCGGAGCGGGCGTGAGTTTGGCCTACTTCGAGTTGGTCTACCTGTTCATCATGATGCTGCCGGCCATCCACCGCATCCTGGTTCTTGAGAGCGCGAAGAAGAAGGAGCTGGTGTCGGCGCCGCAGGGGGGCGTGGTCCATGTTTAAGCTGTTCTCCAGCGGAAAACTGACCACGCTCGTCTTTCACAAGATTCCGCAGACGCACCACCCGCTGTGCCCCGCAGAACTGGATCTGGCTGATTTCACCGCCGTGCTGCAGGCGACCATGCGCAGGTTTCGAATCTTGCCGCTGGATGAAGCATTGGTTTCTCTGCGTGCCGGCAACCTTCCCCCCAACGCGGCCTGCATCACGTTCGACGACGGCTATCCGGACTGGCTGGACGGCGTGGTGCCTGTGCTGGAGCGTCTGGGTGTTCATGCCACGTTCTTCGTCACCTCTGGCCAGTACGCGGGCCTGCCCATGTGGAACGAGCGGATCCTGCATGCCGTAGCGCAAGCGCCTGTGGGCACTCCGGCACTGGAATGGCCGGGTGTGGACTTGCTGCCTTCAAAGTTTGACGAGCCGATCGAGCGGCAGAACACCATTCGCCGGCTGGATGATTTCCTGAAATACCAGGAGCCTGCGGAGAAAGAGAGGCTCCTGACGGCTTTGGAAGAGCACACCGGGTTCGAGCGAACACGCGTTCCCGTGATGGACGTGGCCGACCTGAGAGAACTGCACTCGAGGGGTTTTGGCATTGGGGGACACTCGGTCACCCATCCGATCCTGAGCCGTTGCACGCCCAACCAGGCCTACGAAGAGATTGCCGGCGCGCGCGAGCAGATCGAATCCATCATTCGCGGCAAGGTCACAGCCTTTGCCTATCCCAATGGCGCACCTGGCAAAGACTTTGGTCCGGAGCACATCGAGATGGTGCGCCGCGCAGGCTACCGCTATGCGCTCACCACCCTGCGTGGCGTGGCGTCTGCAGACACGTCCTTGCTCCAGATCCCCCGCTTCACACCCTGGGGACCCACCGCTGGGCGCATGAACCTTCAGTTCATGCGCAACATGATGCAGCGCTCCCCCATGCTGGCCGAGAGCGCCGCCAATGAAAAGCGGGCGCTCATGGTGGCCTTTCATTTCCCGCCTCAGGCGGGCAGCAGCGGTATTCTGAGGACCCTCAATTTCGTGAAGTACCTGCCCCAGCAGGGCTGGGCCACGTCGGTTCTTGCGGCCACCCCTCGGGCTTTCGAGGAGCAGCGAAACGATCTCGTGCCCTCCATACCAGCACAGACCACTGTGGTGCGCGCCACGGCGCTGGACGCCGCGCGACACCTGTCCATCAAGGGCAAGTACCCCAGGCTGTTTGCATTGCCCGACCGTTGGTCGACATGGTGGCTTCCTGCTGTGTGGATGGGCATGAGGGAGATCAGGCGTGCGCGCCCGTGGCTGATCTGGAGCACCTACCCCATCTCCACCGCGCATCTCATCGGTGGCACCTTGTCGCGCCTCAGCGGCATACCCTGGGTGGCCGATTTTCGCGACCCCATGGTGAACCGCGACTACCCCTTCGACAAAACACAGCGCCGCCTCTGGCAGTGGCTGGAGGCCAGTGTCTTGCGCCATGCATCGGCCTGCGTGTTCACCACCGCGAGCGCTGCGCAGGAGTACCAGCGGCGCTACCCCGACCATGCCGCCAAATGCCAGGTGATCGAGAACGGGTACGACGAAGAGGCCTTTGAGCAGGTGGTGCCTTCGCGTGAGGGCGTTGCTGACGGAACGCTCCTTTTGTTGCACAGCGGTCTCATCTATCCCAAGGACAGGGACCCTTCCACCTTTTTTGCCGCGGTGCGGATGCTGATCGACGAAGGGCAGATCGACCCGGAACGCCTGTGTATCCGCTTTCGTGCGCCGCACCACGGTGAAGAAGTGATGGCCTGTGCCGACCTCCACGGCCTGACCGACTGCGTTGAGGTGGGGCCACCCATTCCTTATCACCGCGCGATCGAAGAAATGATGGGCTCGGATCTGCTCCTCGTTTTTCAGGGCAGCAACTTCAATACCCAGATACCAGCCAAGATCTACGAATACCTGCGGTCTGAGCGACCGATTTTGGCCGTGGTCGACCCCGAAGGCGGAACCGCTGGCCAGTTGCGCAAATTCCATGGTGTGCACATTGCGGACATCCATTCAAAGGACTCCATTCGCGAATCGCTGCTGCTGTCCATGCACACCAACTCCAGCCAGGAAAATGAAAGTGCCTTGGCGCTCAACCGGCATTTGGTGCAGGCCTATTCACGAAGCTCGCAGACCGGCAGCCTGGGTCGGTTGTTTGATCGCGTCGCGCGCGTTGCACCGTGAATCACGATGCCAGCACCACCCGCTTGACACCCGTGCACCCAGAGATGTTGGCGCACTGGTCGAGCGCCAACGGTTGCTGGTGCACGCATGACCATTGGGCCTATTGGTTTGACTACCAGACCAGGGCGCTGCGCAAGGTCTTCCGCATTCCACCCAGGTCCAACAGCTGGCAAGGCAGGATCAAGGACTGGATGGCGCGCAGCTGGCTTAAGCGCACGCTGCGGCCTGGCCCCGGCATCCAGGCGTTGGTGGAGCTGCCCGCACGAGATGTCCTCGTCATATACGACCGCATCTACTGGTTCTCACCCGAGCTTCACGGCTCGTGTGCGGAGGTGCTGTCATCCGACGTCGAACCGCCGATGGCCGCCCCCTTGCGCGGCGGTATTGCAGTGCACCCCACAAGCCAGTGCGTCTACTTTGGTGAGTACCTCAATGGGCACGAGCGCGACATCCGGGTCTGCCGGGTGGACGCCCGGGCCCGCAAAGTGCAAGCCTGCTGGTCGTTCGCACGCAGCGAAATCAAACACATACATGCCATTCACTACGACCGCTTCCGCAACCGCCTGTGGATCTGCACCGGCGATCAGGATCATGAGTCGTCCTTCTATTACACAGACGACGAATTTGCCTCCGTACACCGCTTTGCTGGGGGCGACCAAAGTTGGCGCGCCATCGCCCTGCTGTTTGATGAAACCGGCATGGAGTGGGGCATGGACGCCGGCAAGGACGCACCGGCGGACGCCATCAACCTTATCTACCGTTACGACTTTGCAGAAGCCCGACGCACCGTGCTGGCCACCATCGGCAACCCGGCGTACGCCGCCTGTGAATTCACCGATGGCACCGCCATGATCCAGACAACGTTCGAGCCCGGACGGCTTCAAGACACCCGTGAAGAGGCGGCCCTGTGGTTTCGGGGGCACGACCGCCAATGGCGCCAATGCCTTGGCCTGCCTTATGCGCCCAAACCTCGCGCGGGCGTCAGTCGATACGGTTCAATCTTGCTGCCCCAAGGAATGAGTCCTGCGGGGCTCATATTGCTCACACCGGTGAATAGTCGCCGTTGGTACTACACCATGCTCGCAATGAACGTAGGAGAAGGTGAGGATTCTCCAAATTACCGCATCATTGATGTAGCGTAAGGCAACATTCACGGTGCGATAACAAATGCCTTGAGGATATTAATGCTTGTCATTTGAACAAATGTCTGCTGAACGAAAAATACTTTAATCCTCCCGGAAGAATCAGACTTTTGAGGTGATGTTTAACTGCTTTCGACCTAAGTCCATTCGAAAGCGCCTTTGACGCGAGATCATGTTCTGCCTTTGCCAGCCGGGCCAGAACGGATTGGCGAGCAATTGAGGGCAAATTTAGCTTGAGTACTTCACGGAGCACTGCGGCAGGCGCTTCTGAATATGCAGTCGACTTGGACAGCGAGCCAGGCGTGTCATGGATGACGTAGCATGGCTCCTCCACCACGCAGAATGAACCGGTGGAAAGAATTTTGTATGCTAAATACGTCCACTCATGGTGAGGGGGAACATTTTTGAAGACCTCGGGGCCCAAAAGGTCACTTCGAAACACGGCTCCACAAGAAGTCATCCAGTTGTTAACCGAAAGTTCATGATAGGGATTGCTTAACGCGCTAGTTAAATTGTGCGCGCTGGTTGTGCGATGGCCTCCGCTATCTCGGAATCCACTTGAAGCAACCATGACGCAGGAAGGATTGTCCTCAAGCTTTGTCAACCTGTAGCGAATGGAGTTGGGTAAATATTCATCATCATCGTCTAGAAATGAAAAAAATGGTGAAGTTACGGCAAGACGCCCTTGGTAAATGGCATTGGTTAGGGATGGGGTGGCAAGCTTCATCACACAGAGATCATGGCGAGATTGGAGATGACTCACCAATTCTGGATCAAAGCGCTGCCCGTTGACGGCCACCATAATTTCTACGCCAGCTTCTTGTTGATCTACTACACTCGCTATTGCTCTGAGTAATGATTCAGATCGCTTGGTGTCGGCCAGTGTTGGGATAATGACTGTCAGCTGGGATTGATGCATGATATCAAGTATGACTTTTAACAGCTTTGAACGTCTGCCGCATAGAATCTGGATCGGCCGTGGGAAGTTTACCGTACTTGCAGATGCAAGGCAATGGATAGTCTAGAAAGTATACGCGTGAGCACATTAAATAGACAAGTTGCAAAAGGCGCAATTTGGATGATCGCCCTGAAAGCTTCTATAAAGGCGATCGGTCTTTTGAGTACCGTCTTTCTTGCACGCCTTTTGTCTCCGGAGGATTTCGGGCTGATTGCGATCATTATGGCGCTGTTCGCGATGATTGATATCTTCGGCAATTTTAGTTTTGATACAGTGTTGATTCAAAAGCAAGATGCTACGCCTGCTGACTACAATACCGCATGGTCCTTCAATGTGAGTTTTGGTATTGTGGCCTGTATCATTGTTGCATTTGGTGCTGATTGGGTTTCGGAATTTTACGGAGATGCACGCATTAAATCGGTGATGCTGGTATTGTCGGGACTGTTCTTGATCAGTGGATTGCAGAACATCGGTGTCGTGGAATTTCGAAAAAACTTGACATTTGACAAAGAGTTTCGCTATCAATTATTGCCGAAACTGGTCAGTTTTTTTTCCACGCTGGGGTTGGCCTTCTGGTTAAAGAATTATTGGGCGCTTGTGTTTGGTTCATTGATTTGGAAGTTGTTGGTGTTGATCAACGGTTATTTGTTGCACGATTTTCGACCTCGATTTACATTCTCTGAGTGGCGTCATTTGTTTCGTTTTTCAAAATGGTTGATGATCAATAATGTTTTCTACTTCTTGAACAATCGTTCGCCTGAAATGATTGTTGGAAAAATTCTTTCACCGCAAGCCGCTGGATTCTTTGCAATCGCTCAAGAGATATCTACGTTGCCGACCTCCGAGTTCGCGGCCAATATTACTGCGGCGTCTTATCCTGGTTATTGCAAAATTTCTCACTTGCCAGTCGAATTAAGGAGGATGTATCTCGTGGTGATGGAATCAATAGCCTTCTTCGTGTTACCCGCAGGTGTTGGGATCGCGATGTTGGCACATGTCTTGGTTCCAGTCGTTCTTGGTCCGAAGTGGCTATCCTCGGTGTCGTTAGTACAGTATCTTGCTTTGTCGGGTGCTCTGATTGCCATGAGTTCAAACACGGGTGCAGTGTTCATGGCGTTGGGGCGCCCCCGTGTTTCAACTCTGATGGGTATGCTGCGAGTGGTCATTCTGATCCCTATGATTTATTGGCTGTCTTCCATAGAGGGTTTGAATGGCGTTGCGCAGGCGGTTCTGATTACATCCATTGCGGTGTTTTTCGTTTCCAGTGGATTGATTCGCTTTGGTCTAAAAATTCCATTTTATTCAATTTTGCGAGTCTTTGCGCGCCCACTGGGAGGTGCTGTGATAATGACTGTCTGTTTGTATTGGGCGTCAATCATTCTTTATCAAAATGGGGTGATTGAAGTTGTTATGCTATTTGCATTGCTTGCTGCGGGGGTGCTGTCGTATGCATTCAGTGTGGTGGTTCTCTGGGTGTTGGCTGGTTGTGCCGATGGACCAGAGAAAAGAATTTTGAGACTTATCTTTAATAAATTCAAACTGGGGAAAATTCGATGAATAATAATCAATGGGAGGTGGATGAGCTGGCGATACTTTTCAAGAAATACAACGCTCTCGATTTTCTATTTGTGGAACCAGGTGGGAATTTCGGCGATCATTTGATCTACTGGGGTGCAGAATTTCTTGCCCAGCAACTAGGCATATCCTTTCGAACCTTGAGCATTCAGGAGTTTCTCGCTCACCAAGCTGTAAGCGGTGAGGTTGTCTACATTCATGGGGGTGGCGGCTATAATAGATGGTGCTCTGGAGCAGTGATTCAAGCGCTTGAGCATGCATTGCGTTCCGAAGCAACTTCTGTGATTCAGGGTCCTTGCACCTTGGAAGAGGATCGTGACTATATCCGTGAAGTCATGATACCTATCCTGCATCGTCACACTGACAGGAGCTTTTATTTCCTTGCCCGTGAATTGACCTCCTATCACCTGGCGTTGGAGTTGCTGCGGCCCTTTTGTCATCAAATTTTGATATCGCATGACACGGCTTTTCGTTTAACCAAGCAAGAAATACTGAGAACAGTGGGAGAAGTGAGTCGAGGCTATCAGCTTTATGGATTTCGCTTGGACAACGAATCGGGGGAGAAAAGCTTTGCGGTGAATAAAATGGGTGTTCGAATGGACCCTGCCTACTTTTGTCGAGATTTCTTGCATTGGGTTAGAGTACATGCTGGCGCGAAGAAGATCATCACCAATCGTACGCATTCCAGTATTCTCGGTTCGATCCTTGAGATCGATACAACGCTGTTTCCAAGCCGGTATCACAAGAACCGAAGCGTTTGGGAATACAGCCTCAAATTTCGTGGGGTGACTTGGTCGGACGGCGTTGTCACCAACGAAATTTTGACTCGCAATGACTTTCTGGATTACTTGCCTGGGTTCCTGAGAAGGAGTTACAAGGTGGAGCGAATCGTCCGCTTTTGCCAAGGTGTCCCTCTGAAATGAATTTTCACAACACATACGGTGCGAAGCCACCAGCCATCGTGGTGGGCGGTGGTCTCAATGCGCTGGGGGTGGTGCGCAGTCTTGGACAGGCCGGTGTGCCGGTGCATGTGCTTGATACAGACCCCCGCTCGCCGGCCATGCGTTCGCGCTTCGCCGCCGCGCACGTGGTCAGTTCGCTTGATGGGTCGGCATTCATGGCCGAGCTTCAGCGCGTGGCAGCCCGCTTGGGGCCCCAGGTGGTGCTGTTTCTGACCGAGGAAAAAACGGTCAACACGGTCTCCGAATGCCGCGCCAGCCTGCCGGCCTCGTTGTTGATCCGCCTGCCCGAACACCAGCGCTTGATGGCGCTCATGCACAAACAGGGTTTTCAGGAGCTGGCAGAAGCCTTGGCCGCACCGGTGCCGCGCACGGTGAGACTGCAAGGTTCTCAAGATCTCCCCAAGGTGCGCACGCTGAACTACCCCTGCGTGTTGAAGCCCAGCGAGAAGAGCTATGAGTACGGCGCGCGCTTCAAGAAGGCCTACAAGGTGGCGTCGGCCGAGGAGGTGGATGCGCTCTACCGCGAGATTGAGCCGGTGCTGGCCGACATGGTGGTGCAGGAGTGGATCGAAGGCGGGGATGGCGACATCTATTTCTGTCTTCAGTACATCGGTGGGCAGGGGCAGGTGGTGAGCTCGTTTCCAGGTCGAAAGATCCGCTCTTGGCCGCCCCGCATTGGGGGCACCGCCAGTTGCACAGCCGCCTGGGAACATGCGCAGGAACTCAGCGACACCACGGCGGCATTCTTCAGGCAGGTGGGGTTCACCGGCATCGGCAGCATGGAATACAAGCGCGATGCGCGCGATGGGCGTTTCTGCATGGTGGAGCCCACCGTCGCCCGCACCGATTTTCAGGAAGAGGTGGCCACCCTCAACGGATGCAACCTGCCGTTGGCCGCGTACTGCCATGAGCTGGATTTGCCGGCGCCAGCGGTCAATCCTGTCCATCCGCCCCGCGTCTGGCGCGACTCGCAGATCGACCGGTGGTCCCAGGAGGAGAGTGGTGACCCGCCAGACACGGCATCGCGTTCGCACGATGTGTTTGACGCCTACCGCCGCTGGAACGACCCCATGCCCTGGCTGGACCACGTGGGCTCCCGGCTCGTGCAGCGCTTCAAGCGCTGAGCCGTCGTTTCACGTCAGGCCCCGCCCTTGAAACGCCAGCCCATTGCCTTTGCCGACTGGTCGGGTCGCGAATACACGGCCATCGCGCGCTGCCTGCTGAGTGGCCGAGTGCATCAAGGGCCCCACCCCGCCTTGCTGAGGGAGCGGCTGGCGCAGATGTATGCGCCGTCTGCCGTGCACCTTACCAACTACGGCCATCACGCCATCGACATCGCGCTGGGCATTTTCAAACGACAACGTCCTGAGCGCGTGGAAGTGATCGTGCCGGCCTATATCTGCCCGAGCGTGATCCAGACCGTGGAAGCTTGCGGCCTGCGTGTGCGCAGCGTGGACGTGCAGGACGATCTGAACATGAGCCCCGCCGATGTGAAGGCTGCGCTGGGTGCCGACACCCTGGCGGTGATTGCGCCGCACATGTATGGCTGCCCATCGCGCATGGGTGAGATCGAAGCCTTGTGCGACTTGGCAAACGTGTTCCTGATTGACGATGCAGCCCAGGTGGTGGGCGTGCGACAAGACGGTCGCCTGCTGGGCACTTTTGGTGACGCGGGCCTGATCAGCTTTGCGCAGTCCAAGACCATCGTCACCGGCATTCGGGGGTCTGGTGGCGTGTTGCTGGTCAACCGGCCGACATGGGCTGAGCAGGCCAACCAGGCTTGCGCCGCTTTGCCACCGGCAAGTGGCCGGCTCGGTCCGCTGGCCGACTTTCTCTGGAACCATGTCGGCCATGTTCACACCGGCCACTCCGGCTACTACCTGGGCCGTGCGCTGGCCGTGCTGGGACGGTCGCCAGTGGCCCACCAGCGGGCCACGCAGATCAGCCACCTTGAGGCGGGCCTTGCGCTGGCCCAGTTGAGCCGGCTAGATGCGCTCTTGCTGGAAAAGGTGCGCATCGCGCAGGCCTATCACCAAGCCTTGCAGGCTTACCCCCTTCTGCGGTTTCCGCAGTTCGCGCCGGGGCGATTTCTTGCAAGGGTGATGCTGCTTCTGCCCGAAGGCACGGACCTCGAAGGCGTTCGGCGCGAAGCCAGGAGCCGCGGCCTTGAGACGCGAACGGGCTATGCGGCTCATGTTGCACCGGGGGCCGAGGCGCCGAAGGCACAGGCCATGGCGAAGCGGTTGCTGGGGGTGCCTTGCAGGCCGGGTATGAGTCAATCCGATGTTGAGGGCATTTGCGCGGTGCTGGATGTCGCACTGACAACGAACTCGCGTTCGTAAATGCCCAGCAGCGTCTGCGCCATCGCATCCACGCTGTAGCCCAACGTGTAGCTGGCATGCGCAGCGCGGCCCATGGACTCACGTTGCAACGGCGTCAACACCGCCAACCTGTCCATGGCCTGTGCCAGAGGAGCCGCTTCACCCGGTGGGACGAGGTGTCCTTCAACGCCTTCATCGATGACTTCCGGAATGGCGCCCACGGTCGTTGCCACCACCGGCAGGCGCGCAGCCATGGCTTCGAGGAGTGACATGGGCAAGCCTTCGGCCAGCGAGGGCAACACGAACGCGTCAGCCCGAGCCAGAAGTTGTTGCTTGGCCTCGCCCACCACAGGCCCCAGAAGGGTGGCGCGCTCCGCCAGCCCGCGGCGCTCAATCTCATCGCCGAGCCGCTCCCTGTAGCCAGGCTCGCTTTCGTTGCCAGCCAGCTGAACGCACCAGTCGGCCTGGGCCAGCTCCAGTGCATCCAGCAACACGGGAACACCTTTGAGGTGACTTAAATTGCCCAGGAACAGGAATGTGGTGCGTGCGTTGGTTCCGCGTTGAGGCTCGCAGGTGGGTTCGGCCACGCCGTTTTGCAAAACGGCGATGCGGCTTCCTGGCAACCGTTGCCCCAATCGCTCCCGCCAGTCCTCCGACAAGGCGAGCACGAGATCGGCCCGGCGCGCGATGTGTTGTGCGATGCGCAGCATGGCGGGGTTGAGCCCGTCGAGAAAGGCGTCGAAAAGTCCGCCATGCACGTGCAACACCACCCGGCAGCCGTGCCAGCGGGCCACGAAGGCGAGCAGGCCGTCGAGGAAGAAGGTGAAGCCGCTGCAGGTGTGAATATGGGCAATGGTTCCGGGTTGGCCAGCGAGCAGGGCGGACCAATCGCGCATCAACTGCAGGCGCGCCCGGATGCCTTGCAGCAGGGTCCGGTTGGCTGCCGTCTTCTTGCCGGTGTCGAACAGTGTCAGGTGGGTCTGGCTGGCGAGCAGGGACTGGCTGAGCGCGCCCACGACCGAGGCCATGCCACCGATGGCGGGCGGCAGCGGCCCGCTCATGACCACACGATGCCGGCGGGCGAAAGCCTCGTTGCTGGGCAGGGAAGATGTCATGCCGGGAACGCTGGGTGAATCAAGGCTCATGGCGTGCTGCTGCAGCGCTCACGGAGCGCGGACGGCCGAGGAACAGCTCTCGGTATTGCTGCATGACGACGGACAGGCCATGGCGCTCGCGTGCCGAGTTCAGGGCGGCCGCGGCTTGATCGTGCCCTGAACCCCGGAGCTGCTGGAGCAGTTGCAATTTCAGGGCCTCAACATTCCCCGAGGGCACAAGACTTCCGCACGCGCCGTGCTCCAGCAATTCGGCATTGCCGCCCACATCGGTGACCACGATGCGCAAACCGGTGGCCATCGCCTCTTGCAGGGTGCATGAGGTGCCTTCGGAGAGCGAGGGTAGAACAAAGCAGTCCAGCGAGCGCAGGATGTCGGCCACATCGCCGCGCACGCCTGGCAGCCATGCCCGGTCTTCCAGGTTTGCGGCACGCACGCGTTTGGCGATCTCGCCGAGCAAGGGGCCGTCGCCCACCATGGCCAGACGCAGGCGCTCGGTGCCGTCCATGCTGGACTGGGCCAGATCGATGAATGCGTCCACCAGCATCAAGGGGTTCTTGATATGGACCTGTCGCCCCACGGTGCCGATGACCCAATGCCGATCGCGTTCGAAAGGAAAACCGGGTGGCGCGGGATCTTGCGCATGGGGTGGCCGGAACATGTGCGTGTCCACCCCGTTGGGAATGAGGTGGACGTGCGCTGGCGCCACGCCCAGCTTGCGCTGCAGGTAGCCCTGCAGTGGCTTGGACACGGCAATGAACTCATGCACAAAGGGTTTGTAGATCTTGCGCAAGGTGAGGTAGCGGGAGCCCTTGGTGTTGATCTCGCCCATGTCCATGCCGTGCTCGGCGTGTACCCGCAGGGGAACACCGGCCAGCGCCGCCATGGGCATGAATTCCAGGGCCGCCAGGTTGCAGGTGTGCACCACGTCGGGTTTGAGGCGGCGCAACAGACGGTACGTCTTGGGGTACAGGGCGAAGGGCTGCCCCGGTGGCTTGTTGAGGCAGATGACGTTGACGTCTTTGCGTTCGATGCGCTGGACAAACTGGTGGTCCGCATCGGTGATGGCCACCACGGTGTGCCGGAACTCACCGTGGGGCAGGTTGTTGATGAGCTGGACGACGACGTTCTCGAGACCGCCGGTGGTGAAACGGTAGATGAGGTGAACGACGTGGCGGGGGGGAGTGGGCATCTGGGGCCTGACAAGGCTGTCAGAAGGTTTTGAGCAGGTGGCAAGGGTACTATGTTCGTATTTCTGCAACCCCTTTCGCACTTGCCAACAGTTGTGACGAAGCATAGCCACATAGGTTTGTTCAGGTGAACGCAGCGAATCGTGGCGGCGAGGTGCCGCTCCTTCGTCCGCGGGTTGCCGGTTCTGTCGAGGTCGTGCGGCTTTGGCGGTGGTTGCTGTTGGCGAGCATTCTGTTCGTCGTGTACGGCAGCCTGGTGCCGCTGAACTTTCAGCCCTTGCCGTGGGCTGAAGCCGTCGCCCGGTTCATGACGTTTGGGGCCGACGATCTGGGCATGGGCTCCCGCGTTGACAAGGCCAGCAATGTGCTGCTGACCATTCCAGTGGCTTTTGCTGCGGCCCAGTGCCTGTTGCCCGGGCGCTCGTGGATGGGTACCTGGATGCTGCGGGGCGTGATTGCGGTGGGCATTCTGTTGATGGCTGTGGGTGTTGAGTTCGCACAGCAGTTCTTTCCCCCGCGCACGATGTCCTGGAGCGATGTGGTTGCGCAGAATCTGGGCACGGTCATTGGATTGACGGCGCAACATCGATGGGGTGCGGCGGTGTCCGAATGGCTGCTGGGTTGGTGGCGCCGCGAGCGCAGTTCCGCGCGTTTGAGCCGTGCGCTCAAGGCCTATCTGGCGGTGCTGCTGGGCTTCAGCCTGCTTCCACTGGATCTGACCATCAATCCCGTGGAGATCTATCACAAGTGGGCCGAGGGACGCGTGATCCTGATGCCGTTTGCGGGCTTGACTGGCGATGTCTCCGAGCGTGTTTACGAGTGCGTGTCCGACATCGCCATCTGGCTTCCCGTTGGCGTTTTCCTGTATCTGTCGGGCCCCTTGAGCTTGCGAAAAACCTTGCTGCGCGGCCTCTTGATGGGAGCAGTGATCGAGGGGCTTCAACTGTTCGTGTTCACCCGGGTCACCGACGTCACGGACGTGTTGCTGGCGGGGATGGGTGTGGTCCTGGGCAGTGGATGTGCCCGGTTCTGGAGCCTGGCCTCGGTGCAAGCCACCGAGCGCATTGGAGCGGGGCGCTGGCTCAGTACCTGGGTGGCGTGGCTGTTGCTGGTGTTGGTCGTCTTCTGGTATCCGTTCAGTTTCCGCATGCCTTCTGGCGACGAATGGATGTCCTGGCTGCGGGTTCCTTTCACCACCTACCAGCTGGCTGACGAATACCGCGCCATCAACGAAGTCCTCCGGCGGATCGGGTTCTTTCTTCCCGGCGGGGTGCTTTGGTTCCTGACCCTCAATGCCCGGGTCCGAGGGAGAGTCGCCAAGCTTTCAGGGGCCACCGTGTTCTTGCTGTTGCTGGTGGCTGTGGTGGTGGAGGCTGGACAGGTCTTCCTGCCTGGCAAGGTGGCTGACCTGACCGATGCGGGTCTGGCCTTTCTGGGTGGGGTGCTGGGTTTTCGACTGGCTCGCTGGTCGGTGTCCACGGTTCCCTCGCTGCCTCGCCTGGCCGAGGTTCGATCCATTCCCGTGCCGGCCGTGCGCGCGAGAGCCCCTGCGCCGCTGGCAGCGGGTCCTGCCCGTGGTGGCGTGCGCCTCCACGTGGGGTTTGTCCTGGCATTGGCGGTTGCCCTCTCTGTGGCCGTGAACCTTCCGGGTGTGCCCTACAACGTGCGCGAACTGATCGCCGTTGGCCCGTTGGGTCTGGTGTCTTCAATGGCCATGGCCATCTGCCTGTTTCTCCTGGCCAATGCCCCCCTGTTGCTCTTGAACCGCTCGCCGTTGTGGGTCTTCGCGGCACCCCTTGGCTTGCCGCTCATCGGTGCACTTTGTTATGGACTGCTGCGTTTGGGTGTGCCTCTGGAGAGCATTCACGATGTGGTGGGATCGCCAGTCCTGGATTGGCCCTGGGAGTGGGAGCGGTTGCTGCGTTTCATGGCCCTGTGGACGTCCATCGGAATTCAGGTAGGGTTGGCCTGCCTGTTTGTAGCCATGCTCATGGACCCGCGCCGATTGCCTGCCTTTGTCAATGGTCTGTTGGTGTCCGCCGTGCTGGCCTACCCACTGTATTGGGTCGTCGTGGACCAGGCGGCGACCGACAATCTGATCGAGCTCATGGCCAGCCAAGCGGCCTTCTCTGCGGCCTCTTGGCTGGCGATGGGTGCGTTGGGAATTTGTCTCGCGGCGTCTTCGCTGTCGGTGCTGATTGCGGTACCCAGCCTTTGGCGCAGTCTGGTGCCAACGATGGTCGTTGGAACGCTCGTGGCGCCCTTTGCGATCCTGGCGGGGTTGGAGCAGAACGTCATCAAGTACGAGAAGGTGTTTTCAGCGCTGCAATTTTTGCTGAGCACCGACCGGACTCAGTATGTGACGGGTGCGGCGCTCTGGATCCGTTTCGTGTTCGTGCTCGCGGTATTGGCTTGTGGCCTGGCCCTGCTTCAACACGTCGGTTGGCGCTTCACATCTGCCCTGAAGCCTCCGATACAACGGCGAGCCCACATCCATTGACCTTCAGCGAATCAACACCCCTTGTGGCCCCTGACGATCTGTTCTACAGCCAGGCTTGGTTCGACAACCTTTGTGCGCATGGATTCACTCAGGCGCCGACCTGCCATCGGGCCGTTGCAGATACCAACGTGGGGGCTGTTCAGCTGCCCCTCATGCAATTGACACCAGGGGGCCATCTCTCTGCTCAATCCAACTATTACAGCTGTCTCTACGGTCCGGTTGGCCCGACACACGCGCTGCACGAGGATGGGTGGACATCCCTGGTGCAAGAAGTGCGATCACTTCCCGGCAGTGCCGTGATTCAGTTGCAACCGCTCAATGGTGATGCCGAGTGGCTGCGCGAGCTGGAGAGTGGGTTGCGCGCGCAGGGTTATCTGACTTCTCGTTTTTTCTGTTTCGGCAACTGGTACCAGCCAGTTCCTGGCGGTGGCTTCGCCGCCTACTGGTCCGAACGTCCCTCTGCCCTCAGACACAGCGTGGAGCGCGGTCGCCGTCGATTGGACAAAGCAGGCAGCTGGCGCATCGAGATCAGCACCAGCGAGGAACACGACCTGGACGCCGCCATCGAAGCCTATGAAGCGGTCTATGCCCAGAGCTGGAAACAACCCGAACCTTGCCCCGGCTTCATGCCGGGCCTCATCCGCACGGCGGCTCGTGAAGGTTGGTTGCGTCTGGGGGTGCTCCGGCTCAATGGTCGGGCACTGGCCGCGCAGCTCTGGTTGGCGCACGGCAGCAAGGCCAACATCTACAAGCTGGCGTACGTTGAGGGGTTCGAGAAATTGTCGGCCGGGTCCGTGCTCACGGCAGCACTCATGCAGCATGTGATGGACATTGATCGTGTGCAGGAAGTCGACTACCTCATTGGAGACGATGCTTACAAGGCCGACTGGATGGCTTCACGGCGCGAGCGGGTGGGGTTGCTGGCTTGTGACATGCGCCGCTGGCGAGGCTGGTTGGCCGCTGGGCGTCATGTGCTGGGGCGCTGGCGCCGTTCGGTGAAATCGATCTTGGCGACGACCTGATCAAGCGGAGAGACAGGCGCTCAGGACGTTGGTGCAGGCTCTTCGTTGGTGCTCAACTGTGTCTGCATGAACTGGAGAATCGTGGCCTCGCGCGCGCCGAGCATGCGCTCCATTTCGGTGGCGCTGATGATGTAGACGCGCCGCGCGGGCTGGACGTTCGGATTCATCGGGCCCACTGCCACAAAAGGAAACCCCAACCGGGTCAGAAGTCGGCTGAAGAGGTTGTCCATGGCGGCCATGCAGTAGTCAAGTCCGGTCTGGCGGCACAGTTGGTACACCTCGCGGTACATGCCCAGCACGAGCTCAGGTTGGTGATGCCGCACACCATCGGTCTTGAGGGTCATCTCGCTCTCGGGGTCACCTTGAATCGGTTTGCCCTCGTCTGAGTGACGGCGGCGGAAATGAGGTGTCACGGCCAGTCTGGAGATTTCTCCAATCTTGTCTCCTGTCGCACCTGCGTACGGGAGTGGTCGATCGATCACGTAGCGTTGCTCGACGTTCAGCCCGTGCTCGTTGGGCATGATGATCCGCATGAAGCCCGCGACCACGCCGCTGGCCTTGTGGCGCGCGATGAAGTGCCGGCTGTTGACGTCATAGGGGTCCGTTTCGATGGGATGCCCGCGGCTGGAAAACATGCCTGGCGCGTCGACGCGGCCGAGCTCTTCGCAGAACACCAGGTACCGAGCTTCGAGATAGTCTTCGAAATCGGAGGTGCCTGGAATGACTTCGTAGAAGGAGAAGTACACGGTTTCCATAGCACGCCTCTGTGGTGCTGATCCTATGCGCGCTCGCCGGAGACGATGAACACGCCGGCAGAGACGAGGCGCCTGCCAGCAGCCACGTCGGCGGACAGGTCGTCGAACAGCCGGGGCAGATCCACAAGGTCACCCAGCAGCGACGCCTTGTAGCCGAGCAGGATGTTGAACAGGACCGGGAAGGGGAGCTCGCTGCTGGTGAGCATCATGACCCGCGTTTTGACGTTCGTGAAGCCGGCTCTGAGCATCATCTCCTGCATCTTGCGACCTATGAAACGGTCACCCCCCTGGCTTGATTGAATCGCCTGCGCGCTGCTCAGCACATGGCTCACGCGCGGCTCCTCAGGGTGAAAGAGCACCAGGCCATCGTCGGAGTCGACCGCGCAGAAGCGCCCACCCGGGCGTGTCACACGAAACACCTCCTGCACAACCGCGTCGGGCTTGGGTACATGTTGAAGCACGAACCGTGTGTAAGAGAAGTCGATGCTCTGGTCCGCAAGGGGCAAGGCGTCGCCGTAAGCCTGATGGGCAAACAACCCACGGGCGGGCTTCTGTCGCACATTGCCTTCGAGTTCGGCGATCAAGGTCGGGCTGGGTTCCACCGCGTGCAGGCTGCCCTCGGGCGCCAGTTCGGCCAGCAGATCGGAGACAAAGCCCGGGCCGCTGCCGATTTCCAGCACGTCGTGCGCGGGCTGGATACCGGCTCCCCGCAATATGGCGGCTTCCATGCCGCGCACGGCCTGGGCCTGCTGCTGCAAACGTTGTGTTTGAAAACGCGCGTCGTTGAGCGCTTCGAATTGGTATGAACCGGTGTTCATGCTCTGCTTGCCTCGCCGTCAGCGGTGGCGATCAGGAAGCAGCATCTCTGGATGCGAAGGTGAGCACACATCGTCTTTTCCCTCCTCAAGCCTGCGTTTGTACGAATATTGTATGGATGGGTGGTCATTTGAGAACTCATGATCAACCCTATCACTTCGTTCGCGGTGGCTCGTTTCATTATGCTCGCCGGTCATGCGCAGCAGTTTGACGGAGCGCAAAGGATGCCAATGGCGTAGATCGAATGGGAAACCGCTAAAGCCTCAGCAGTGGGTGGCGCAGATTCATGCGGCTCCACAGCACCACCAGGGCGGGCAGCAGCAGGAGCTCAAGCAGTTGGCCGGATATCAGGCCGATGGCGGTGAGCAGGCCGAAGCTGGACGTGGGCACGAAGCTGGACGTGCTCAGCAGAAGGAATTGCGAGACCAGGAGCACCGAGGTGGCGAGCACGGCCTTGCCCGAGGCCTCGATGCTTCGCGCGATCGAGAACACCACGCCCAGTCCCTTGTCGCGGCGCTTCTGGTAGTTGTAAAAGATGTGGATGGTGTCGTCGACGGTGATGCCCAACACGACGCCCGCGATGAGCACCGTGGCCATGTCGAGGTAGATGCCGGCGGTCCCCATCAGCATGAAGACGAAAAACAACGGCGCAAGATTGGGCAACATGCTGATCACGGCGGCCGGGACCGTTCGCCACAGCAGCAGCATGATGATGAAAATCTGTCCGAATGCGCCCGCGAAGCTGAGCAGCTGTCCCGTCACCAGCAGGTCTTCCTGATCGGCAAAGAGGCGTCCGTAACCTGCGATCTGCCATTTCAGCTGGGGCGCGTCGGTCTTGGTGATCAGGGCCTCCACTTTGGCTATGACCTCCTGGATCGCATTGGCGCCATGCACGTTCACATTGAGCAAGATGCGCATGCGCTGGAATTCATTGTTCACGAGTTCCTGCAGATCTCGCCCGTCATAAATCAGCAGCAACTGGGCCAACATGCGATCGTCGGCTGGCAGGGCACGGAAGCTTTTGTCCTCCTCGTTGAAGGCCCAGTTCATTTCTTCGACGATGTCCATCATCGACATGGACCGGTCCACCTCTGGCAAAGCTTCCACCTGGGCCTGCAACGCCTGGATCTGCTTGAGCAACGCCACACTCTTGAACGCATCACGACCGGGTCCGTCGACGACGATTTCAAGCGCTGTCACTCCCACCAGGGACGTCTCCACCCGCGCGGTGGACTGTGTCAGCGGGTGCGATTGGCTGAAGAACTTCAGCAGATCCGACTCGGCTTCGACCTTGAGCACCAAGGCCGTCCCGGCCACCCCCACGGCCAGCAGCGCTCCCACCACCCAACCGGCATGGCGGATGCCGAAGCGTGCCAGTGCGAACGAAAGGCGCCGCGTCCATCCAAAGCCACCACCGTCTTTGGCCCAAGGCCCGTGGTCGTACTTCACGAGCAAGGGTGGAACGAGGTAGAACACCACAAAATAGATCACCACCACACCCACGGCGCCCACGAAGCCGAAAACCTGCACAGGCGGAATGGGCACAAGAACGAGGCTGATCATGCCGGCCGCAGTGGTCAGCACGTTGAACATCGCGGGGGTGTTGATCTCCTGAAGCGCGAAGACGACCCGCTTGGGGCGGTGAAACCCCGCATCGCGCATGCGCTTGAGCGCTGCATAGAAGTGCAGCAGGTTGGCGGCCGTGTAGGCCGACAAAAGGGTCGGCACCATGGCTGTCACCAGCGTGTAAGGCTTGCCGAGGAGCGCAATGAGCGCGACGCACACCACCACCGAGGTGCTCATGGCCACGGCGCCGATGATCACGGGGATCACGCGTCCGACCACCCAGTACAGCAGGGCCAGGCCCAATCCCATCACCAATGGCGTGAACACGATCGTGTCGCGCAGCATCGACCGCATTTCGGCGGCGTCCAGGGCCACTGTGCCTGCGACCGCCACAAGGTGTTTGTCCAGCTTCTGATCTTGAACGGCGGCCCGGAACGTGTCTTCGATCGATTGGCGCTGGCGGCTCTCGCTCAGCTTGTTGGTGCGCACCACGACTGCCAGCGATTTTCCGTCTGTGGACGCCAGCCAGCGCGGCATGAACCGATCACCCAGGACGCGGGCGGTTCGATCCTGCGGTGACTCTTGCTCGAGCTTCGCGACGTCAATCAGCGGTTCGACCACGAAACCGTCCGCGCTGCCGGCAATGTGGTCCACCCGGGTCACGGAGAACACCCGGTCGACATCGGGGTGCTTGTCCATGCTGGCTGCAACGCGGTCGAGCGCACTCAGCACGGGCGCGGTGTACACATCCTCACCCTGGAACAGGCCGATGAGGATCTCGTCGCTGGGAAACTCGGCGCGTAGTTCGCGTTCGAGCACGGTGGCTGGCGCGTCGGCCGGGAAGTACAGCTCGGGTGCGTTGTTGAGGTTCAGCCTCAACAGGAGTGCTGCGCCCACCACATGGATGAGCACGATGATGGCAACCGCGGTTTTCCTTCGGAGGATGCGCGGCTGCGTGACACGCAGGAAGAGGGCGCTTTGCGTGACGTTGAACAGCAGGGTTCGCAGTCGGTCGATCAAGTGAGATCCTCAGTCATCTTCTGCCTGCAGCGCAGCAAGGTCCTTCGAAATGCCTCGGTGCGTTGAACGTCGTCGCAATCAGAATTTCCCCTGCCAGCCGACAACCACGGAGTCGTTGCGCCTGAAGAAACCGCCCAAGGTGTTGTTGGCTCCGCTGAACAAGTGGGCTGCCAGATAGATTTCCTGCTGATCGATGCCGGTGTAGCTCAGTCGTGGATTGATATACAGATCGCGGTCGTTGAGCCCCATTGCAAAACGCAGATCGGCACGCCAGCGCCCATTGGCAAAAGGATGCTCGATCTCACCGGTGAAGCTGTAGATCCGGGTGCGATCCAGCACGGGCTGGTTGGTGAACGTTCGATGGCCTGCCAGTTGCAGCGTCACACGCGTTTCGCTGTCACCAGGGAAGAATTCAGCGCCGATCACGATGTCGAGTGCCGGGTCGGTTCGGTACTGAAAGGTCTGTGTCGTCAGGGGCACGGCGCTGTTCACGGCGACCTCCATGCGCCACGTGGCACCCATGCGTTCTGTCTCCAGTTCGGCACCCAGCACGGTGCTGAACGGGTGCACCGCCTGCAGCACGACCGGTGCGCCGGGAATCACTTTGTAATAGGGCTGTGACTGCCGCACGCGCTGGACGTTGAAGCCATAGTCGAAGCCCTGGCCCTCGGCTGTCAAACGCAGGCCGGCGCCACCGGCCCCGTTGATGTCCGCCTTGACCACGCGCGCGCCCACGATGCCCGGCAGGTTTCCAATGCCCAGAATCCGACCGTTGACCGTGTCCACCGGGTTCCACACGCTATTGGCGTGCGGCATGACTGCATCATCAAACACGGGGAGCAGCACGCCATCGAGCTTGAAGCCTTCGCCAAAGTACTCCGTGCGCACTGCGGGCACCGCACGTCGACGATCGGGCAGTTTGTCGAGAACGCCTCGTGAAAAGTCCACCCGGCTCATGCGATCGGTTGGTGAGATCTCGTCAACCCGTCCCCACAGGACGTTTTGAGTTCCCAAGGTTACGCGAAGATCTTTTTGCTGCCAGCGCAGGTAGTTCTCGGTGTAGTCGAGCCGAACGCGTTCGAAATCGCTGCTCCCGTTCTGCGAATGGGCATCGAGTCGCGCGCCCAGTGCATAGCTCCAGTCCCCGGAGTCGCCGCGCAGGCTCACGGCCCCATGCGCCAGGACGCTGCCCGATGCGCCAGGTTCGTCGGTAAACCCGCCGATTTCCAGCCGCAGCGCGTCCACCTTGAGGCCTTGATCTTGAGCCCTTGTCGGCATGGCTGCCATCATCCCCAGCATCACCAGCCCGGTCGTCGCCCAGGCGTTGCGCATTTGCTGACCCCTCATGGAAATTGCTCCTACTTTGATTGAAGTTTGGGTGTTGTTTTTGACGCTGCAATCGCCACGCATCTGCAAACCGAGCTTGTCAAGGGCGAAATTCTCGTTCCACCCGTTCTTCTGCCAGCGCGCGTGACGTGAACAGCGACTCTGGCAGATTCCGGTCATACAGCACACGTCCCACCGTCAAGCGGGTCTGGTGACCGCTTGCGAGGTCGTTCAGTGTGCTGTCCATCACCGTCCAGTACCCCTGAATCTGTTCGCGTTTTACAACCAGAAGGCGCTTGCTCGGCTGATCGGCGTTGCGCTCGAAGAAGTCGATTCGCAAGGGCAGCAGGCTTTTGGGGTCAATCCAGCTCACGCGGCGAACGTAGACGGAATTGCTGGCGTCCACCGGCACACTCTCGAGCATCTCGCAGTCGGTGTCGCCCACACGCTCCCGGCCCAGCAACCGATGGGCATCCATCGTCGGCTTGCGGTCGCGCAGGTCTTCAAAATAGTAGTCGGAGTTGACGAAACGTCCCCCTTTGCGGTTGGAGTCGACCCGTCGCACGCGCTGCATGGCCGGCAGGTAGATCCACTGGTTGGACACGCCGCCTGCGCCATCGATGGTCAGCAGCCCTGTGCCCTGAATATCCGCGGGATCGGTGAACCTGATCAGAGTCGACACTTGGCTACCCGCCGCGCTGGCGCGAAACACCACCATGCCACGAATTCGCGCCGGCTTGCCTTCCTCCGTGAGGGACATGGTCACTGCAGACGTTGAGTCCTTGCCGTCAGGGCGGTCATGTACGCGCTGAGCGAGCTTGGCGCCATCGTCGGCCAACACGGCTGAGGAGAGCAGCAGCGCGGTCAGAAAGACGAGCCCCATCGCGCGCCGGCAGGCGGCCCGTTGCTCAGTTCCCGCTCCACCCGGTGCTGTCCACAAGGATCCGAGCCATGAATACCAGACCGTTGCTGCCATGCTCGCCCCCTCCGTTTGTCTGTCAGGCGGCCAGTCTAACGCAGGCACTTTGCTGCCAGCCTGGTGCCATGGTGTCGAAAGGAAACATCCCGAAATCAAGCGTCCGCCGACATTTTTTCCAGTCGTTTCTTGGCCACGAAGCTCTTGAGACGTTGCAGCGGATTGCGGTTGCCCATCCACAGCCGCCGGTGATGAAAGCGCGACAGGCGCGCATCCAGGTAGGTGTACCAAGGCACACACTGCAGGTCTTGCGGGTGGAGGAGGGCAACGAGCGCCTGCGTGGTGATGAAACCCGTGCACAGCTTGCAACCCGCAATGGAGCTGGGCCCCTTGCGCGCTTTCAGATTGATCGTCTTCGGGTCCAGATACTTCAAGTGGTGGAGCTCTGGCGCGAAGCCCAGCATGAACTGGACGATCTTCTCGTCGTCCGACATCTCAGGCTTGATGGCGAAATAGTCCGTGTACGACATGCCCTTGGGGCCGAATGCCAAGACCCCGGCGCCCAGGCCCAACGGCACGGCGGCAATGGTGCTCAGACCCCGGGCGGTGGCCGCGTTCACCAGCAGGGGGTGCATGTCGACAGCGAAGGCATCGATCGCGTCCACGGCCAGATCGACGCCCTCCAGGAAGGCGTCGATGTTGCCCGCGGTGATGCCATCACTGAATTTCTTGATGCGTAACTCGGGATTGATCGCGAGCGCCATCTCCACCATCACGTCGAGCTTGCGGCGGCCGATCGTCTCGGTGTTGGCGCCGTACTGACGGTTGAAGTTGAACACTTCGAACTCGTCGAATTCCGCCAAGTGAAAACCGCCCACGCCTGCACGGACGAGGCTGATCAGATAGTCGCCACCCACGCCGCCCATGCCGGCAATGGCAACCGTGCAGTTGCGCAGGCGATCATGTTCTGGGGTACTGACCACGCCGATGTTGCGGCTGAAGGCGTCTGCGTAGTTGAAGTGAGACAAGTGACCTCCTTGTGTTTGTGCATATGGTGGCACCATTTGGCGGTGCCACCTCGGGCATGAGGATAGGCAGACACGCAAGCTGGAACCAACGAGTGGATGGAGATGGGAGTTTGTCGGGTTTTTTTACAGCTAATGCGTGCGAAAAGTGTGCTTCTCAACTTGAGCTTTGTTTCTTTTAAGTTTTTTACCTCTGGCACGCATTCTGCTTAGTTTGCAGTAGGTCCGACGCTTTTCGCCCAACATCCTCAAGGAGCTTAATCATGAAATTCAAGAAGTCCGCCGCATCGGTGCTCGCCGCAGCCTCACTGCTGATCGCATCTGGAGCCGCCAACGCTGGTGTGGTCAACGTGGGCGGTATCGTTTGGGATACCGACTCAATGTTTGATTTTTCCGCAAACAGCACGCTGGTTGAAAACGTCGCAGTCGATATCGGCCAGACGATTTCTGGTTGGGGCCGCATCACAACGATCAATACTGAAGCCAGTTCGTCGTTCTGCCCTTCTGGTTGCGAGTTGACCTATGTGTTCTCGGGCTACACCCTGTTGAATGATCTCACCCCAGCAGTTGGTGAGGATTTCTTCTTCAGCGGTGGCACCTTGGACTTCTATGTGTCGGCGGCCAACTCTGTCTTTGACAACCCGGCAACGTTCTCCGACGGCGCTCTGTGGTTGAGTTTGGTAGGAGCTGACCCATTGGGTGCTGGCTACACGTTGTCTGGTTCCATCACTGGCGTGAGCGCCCTTGGCGTGATCCTCAACGGTGAAGGCTCTGGGTTCCTGGACGTTGTGGGTGGTGTTGCTGCACCTTACTTCGACACCAACGGCCAGTTCGGTGCCGACTTCAACTACACCTCGTCATTCACCCCGTTGCCCGTTGCCATCGGCGACAAGACCCATCTGGGTTCGGCAAACATCACCGGTGATTCCACCGAAGTGCCAGAACCAGGCGCACTCGCTCTGTTGGGCCTCGGCCTGGCCGCCATCGGTGCAGTGCGCCGCAGCAAGAAGAACGCATAACCATTCAGGTTTGCCAAAAAAACCGCGCAGGATCTGCGCGGTTTTTTTTCGTCGGTTCGGCAGCGGTGAATGGCTTCAGGTCAGCTCAGGAAGAAGAGCTCCGAATGAGGATGAAGTCAGCGAGGATTTGTTCGGCTCCCGCCAAGTGATCGTATCCGTATCGCCAAGGACTGTTGCCTCCTCCATGCCGAACAGGAATTTGTACAGGCAAGAGTTGCGGCTCGCGAGTCCGGAGCGCAAGGCGTTGGCGCCGATGAGGTATGGTTGACGCGCGGGTTGGACCGCCGTGTTGATCGGCCCCGCCTCGTGAAACGGAAAACCGAGGCGGTTGAGCATCCGCGACAGCGAGGGCTCCATGGCTGCGTAGCAATGAGTGATGCCGTGCTCACTGGCCAAGCGAAACACTTCCCTATACAAACCAAGGGCAACGGTGGGTCCGTCGCGTTTGATTTCTTTGGTGAGGTCGTCGGCTGGGCCTGAGGGCAGGGCTGGTCCCACCAGTTGGGTGTCGCGGCGATACCTGCGCAGTTTGCTCGAGATGGCGAGACGGCCGATTTCACCCACCAGATCTACTTCCGAACTCGGCTTGCTGTGCAGCTTGTAGCGCGACAGGACATTGAGTCCGCGTGGGCTCGGCAGGATGAGGCGTGCGCACCCCACTGCTTCACCCGTTTCCACCGAGCGGCACAGCACGTGAACGCTGTGCGCGTCGAAATCGTCTGTCTCCAGCGGGCGTTTGCCTGCTCTGTCCTCGCAAGAAGGCAAGCGACCGAGCTCCGCGCAGAAAACTTCATGTCTCAGAGCGCAGTACTCTTCGTACTCCTCGGTACCTGGGCTCACGACCGAGTATTTATATTTTTGCGCCAGCATCGATGTTCTCCGCAGTGCGCCCGAAGGCACCTGATTTATATAGGTTGCACTCGCATCCCCAACGCAGCGACGATACCTTGATGAGGTGTGCTTTGCGGGCGCTGAAATGTAACTGCAGCCGCCGAAATGTAAGGCCAAAATAGGCGGGGATTTCCAATCTACTTAACGGCACTGCCATGTGCGAAGCCAGCGTAACCCGTTCACCTTATTCCCTTGAGCCATTGCAAGACGAATGACTCTGTCTGGCGACTGGCGGTCGAAGATGAGCAGGTGTGATCGGCGCGATCAATGGTCGACTTGGACACGACCGGCCGTTCAAGGAGTCCATTCCACCGTGCGTCGCTTTGAGCGTGTTCAACGAACTCCTTCGCAACGAGATCTCGTTCACTCAGCAAGAGCAGGATCGGGCCTGTAAAGGTCCGCCAGCCTTGCGCCATGGCATCCGGAAAACTGGACGGGCCAGTATTCTTCGCTCGAATGGTCCGCAAGCTGTTGCCCAGCTCTCGCACAGCCCGCCACCCGACCTGGCCGCCGAACAATTTGCGCCAGAACGCAGGCTCCGCAAGTCTCCACAAGTAGTAGTGTTTGACCTGTGCTCGGGCAAGACTTGCCTCGGAGCGCACCCAAGGGTTGAGAAGAGCAAGGCCAGCCACGCGCTGATCGTTCGTGCTTTGTGTGTAAAGGAGACTGGCCGACGCACCGTCACAAAGTCCGCACAGCACAACTTGACTCACGTCGGGACAGTGCTCGTGAATGGCGTTGATGGCGGCAGCGATGTGCGTCGAGGTGTCTTCAAACGATATCGGTTCACCTGGGCTGTCGCCCATCCCGGGAAAGTCAAAGCGAAGCACCGGGTAGCCCGCGCCGGCCAAGTGGCGTGCGATCTGCACAAATTGCCTGTGGCTGCCTACTCGGTACTGAGCACCACCCACCACCACCACCACGGCTGTGTGTTGCCGTTCTGCATGGGAGTCCGGCATGCTGACGATGCCCAGCATGTCGGCTTGTGGACCGGGTATGCCGATGGCTTTCTCGTGGACATTCATGGCGGCTGGGTGTTGTTCGATCGAGCTCAGTCTGCCGCCATGGTCGCCAAGGTGGTGCTGATCAAGGCCGGGGCGTCTTCCGTGGTCACTGTCTGCCAGAAGGCAGGGGCCTTGATCGCCTGGGCGTTCACTTGCCAGCCGGCGATTCGCCACGCAGACAGTTCTTTTTCAGACGAAGGGCTCATTGCAGTGTCTGCCTGTTTGGCCAGTTCAATCCATATCACTCGGCCGCAGGCTTTTGTGGCGGGAGGCAGAAGGCGGGCGTGCGCCATGCTTTGAGCCATTGCTGGACTGATGGTGTATCCAGCGATTTCCACGGCCTGGCCTTGCGCGAGGCGTTGGGCTGGTGACTGTTCGTCAGGTTTGCCTGAACCAAGCCATTGTCCCGCAGTGTGCAGGCGGGTGAATTGCTGCAGCATCTGCTGGCCACTCACCACGGGTTGCCAGAGCAGCAAGTTGGCTGGTTCGGTCAGTGTCTGGAGAAATTCCGTGGCCAGCAAGGCGCCCGCGCGCATGCCCCAGATCCAGAGTGGACCGCTGGCGGATTGGCTCAGCCACCGGTGCGCCAGTGCGGCGTCTTCCAACCAGGTGGCCCAGGTGGCGTCTGCAAAATCGCCCGAACTGTCGCCGCAGCCGGTCAAATCGATCTGCAGGACCGCATACCCGGCAGCCGCCAGCGCTCGCGCTTGTTGTGCGACCACGCGGCGGGTGGTGTTGAGCTCTTCGGCAAAGGGGTGCAAATACAGGATGCGTCCGCGTCGAGCGCTCCCCCTGGCCGGGTGGAACAGGCAAAAACGCTGACCGGCGCTGGGTGCCTGCGGGTCAACGGGCAGAAAAAAAGCGTGGGGAAGGGCAGTGCGCCCTTGCTGACTCATGTGGCCTGGCCGGCCAGATGGTGTTGAACGAGGTCGCTCAGGCTGCCCACGGTGGCGAATACTTCTGCGTTGAGATCGTCATCGCTGAAAGCAATGCCGAAATGGCTTTCCAGATCGGTGATCAGTGCCAACACAGCCATGGAGTCGAGTTCGGGAAGCGAGCCCAGAAGCTGTGTGGTGGGCCCGAAGGCGGCGGTGCGCCCCTGGAGGTTGAGAGCGTCGTCCAGCACGCGCAAGACCTGTTCGTACACGTTCATGGAATTGAGGCCTGGTTGGGGAACGAAATGTGTGCGCAGAATTGCACTCGATTCTAAAGAACTGCGCGCCACTGGCCCATGAGCGTGGTCGGCCTGTCTGGCTTGATGCCTTAACATGCGCCGCATGCCCACAGAGAGAGAATCCAGCGAAAGCTATCCCCCGGTTTTGCTGCACGAGTTGCCGCTTCGGGCAGCCGCCTTCTGGGCTGCGCGGGAAGCCTTGACGGCAGGAGCGGTGCGGCTTTCCTATGGCGAGCTGGGCGATGCGGTGTCGGATCTTGCGTCGGGGCTGTTGCACCTGGGATTGCCCAGCGCAAGCCGCGTGGCGGTGTTTCTGGAGAAGCGCGTCGAGGCTGTGGTAAGCAGCTTTGCCGTGCCAGCGGCGGGTGGGATTCTGGTGCCGGTGAACCCGCTCCTGAAGGCGGCCCAGGTTGCTCACATTCTTCAAGACGCTGGTGTGCGGGTGTTGGTGACGTCAGCGTCTCGACTGAACGCCTTGTGGCCCGCGCTGAGCGAATGTCCAACCCTGCAGCACGTGGTGATCTGTGATGACATCGATTCGCCTCAAGTAGCGCATTTCAAGCTCCATGCCTGGACCGATGCGCTGGCCGCCCCCCGGCAGGTGTTGCCCCATGGCCTTGAGACCGACGTGGCTGCGATCTTCTACACCTCGGGCAGCACGGGGCAGCCCAAGGGCGTGGTGCTCTCGCACCGCAATATGGTGGCGGGAGCCACCAGCGTGGCCAGCTACCTGCACAACCGACCCGACGACACACTGCTCGCCGTGTTGCCCTTGTCGTTCGATGCGGGCTTCAGTCAGTTGACCACCGCGTTTCTGGTGGGAGCGCGCGTCGTCTTGCTCAACTACCTGCTGCCACGCGATCTGTTGACGGCGATGTCCAAAGAGCGCGTGACGGGCTTGACGGCCGTGCCGGCGCTTTTCATGCAACTTGCGGCGCTGGACTGGCCTGCTGAAGCCTCTCAGCACTTGCGCTACTGGGCGTGCACGGGTGGGCGCATGCCCCGGGCGACGCTGGATCGCATGCGGCAGATGGTGCCTGCTGCGCAAGCCTTCCTGATGTACGGATTGACCGAGGCGTTTCGCTCCACCTACCTGCCGCCCTCCGAAGTGGATCGGCGACCGGACTCAATCGGCAAGGCCATACCGAACGCAGACATTCGTGTGCTGCGAGCAGACGGGACTGAGTGTGAGGTGGACGAGCCGGGCGAACTGGTGCACCGTGGGCCGCTGGTGGCGTTGGGCTATTGGCGCAGGCCGGAAGAAACGGCTTTGCGCTTCCGCGCGCTGCCTGATGGACTCAGGGCGGGGGGCGACAAGCTCGCCCGTCCCGAGATTGCCGTTTTCTCCGGCGATACCGTGCGACGCGATGCCGACGGTTTTCTGTATTTCGTTGCTCGCCGGGACGAGATGATCAAGACCTCGGGCTACCGTGTGAGCCCGACCGAAGTCGAAGAGGCTGTGTACGCGAGCGGTTTGGTGCACGAAGTGCTGGCCGTGGGTGTGCCGCATGCCCAGCTGGGGCAGGTCATTCTCGTGGCTGCGGTGGCTGCCAAAGCGCAAGACACCGCCGCGTTGCTGGCGCACTGCAAGAGCACCTTGCCCGCTTACATGGTGCCGGCAGGTGTGCATTGGCATGCGCAGGCCCTGCCGCGAAACGCCAATGGAAAGCTCGACCGCGCCCGCTGGAAAGCGGACTGGGAAAGCACTGAAGGAAAGAAGAACGATGAGACCTTCTGAGACGATCCGCGGTGAGCTGTGTGTGGGGGGCGTACCGCTGTCGCGCCTGGCCGAACGCGTTGGGCAGACTCCTTTTTATGCTTACGACCGCCGACTGCTGGTCGAGCGCGTGGCGTCTGTGCGAGAAGCCTTGCCTGCAGGCATCGGATTGCACTACGCCGTGAAGGCCAATCCCCTGCCCGCGCTGGTGGGATTCATGCGAACCTTGGTGGATGGCCTGGATGTGGCCTCCGCTGGCGAGATGGCCGTGGCGCTCGATGCGGGCGCCGACCCGGTGCACGTGAGCTTCGCTGGCCCGGGCAAGCGCGAGCCGGAGATCGCCCAAGCCGTGGCTGCGGGCGTGCTCGTCAATCTGGAGTCGTTCCGGGAGGTCGAGCTGCTGGCGCGTGCGTCACAACGCCTGGGGCTGCCCGCCCGCGTGGCCGTTCGCGTGAATCCCGACTTCGATCTGCGCGGTGCCGGCATGCGCATGGGCGGTGGTGCCAAGCCTTTCGGGGTGGATGCCGAGCAGGTGCCACTGGTGCTCAGGGCAATCGGCGATGCGGCTTTGCAGTTTGAAGGCTTCCATCTGTATCCGGGCTCGCAGAACCTCAATGGCGAATCGATCGCGGAGGCGCTTCGCCAATGTCACCAGCTCGTGGTGCGCCTGGCCGCAACTGCGCCGGCGCCGGTGAGGCAGGTGAACTTCGGAGGGGGGTGGGGCATTCCATATTTCCCGGGCGAAAAGGCGCTGGATCTGGCGCCGGTGGCCGAAGCACTGATGGGCATCAAGAACAGCATGGCCAGCGAGTTGCCGGGCGGCCAGCTGGTGCTGGAACTCGGGCGATACCTGGTGGGCGAGGCTGGGGTGTATGTGGCCCGCGTGCTGGATCGCAAGGTGTCACGCGGCCAGGTGTTTCTGGTCACAGACGGTGGCCTTCACCATCACCTTGCGGCCTCTGGCAATTTCGGACAAGTGATCCGTCGCAACTACCCCGTCTGCATCGGCACGCAAATGGACTCCGCAGAGCGCGAAAAAGCGTCCATCGTCGGACCCCTGTGCACGCCGCTGGACATGCTGGCCGATCGAGCCGAGCTTGCCCCGGCTCACCCCGGTGATCTGGTGGTGGTCTACCAATCAGGCGCTTACGGACCGAGCGCCAGCCCACAGGCCTTTCTCGGCCATCCACGCTGCGCGGAAGTCCTGGTTTGAAGGTGCGCAGTGCCTTGCGGCAGGCGCGTTGGAACGTCGCCATGCCAGGGCTGCTGCTGTTGCTGAGCGCCTGTCTTGCGCTTGCCTCGTTGGGTTTGGCGGTGCAGCATCCCGTCGCGCCACTGGCGCTGCCGCTGGCCATCCTGTTGCTCATCTTGTGGAACGCCACCTGCCCTCAGACCTTGTGGTTCCTTCTCCCGGCGGCCTTGCCAGTGATGAGTTTCACGCCCTGGACCGGGTGGTGGCTGCTTGATGAATCCGATGTACTGGTGCTGGCGTGCCTGGCTGGCGCTTTCGCTCGTTGGGGGATCGATGTTCAGCGCTGTCGGAGTGAGGTGTGCAAGCCCTTGCGCGGGTCACTTGCGGCGGTGTGGGGTACGGTTGCCCTGTCCTTGTTGGTGGGCGTGTTGCGCGGTGCAGAAGACGCTGGGGTCGACTGGACAACGATCCCGGTCTGGAATGAAGCCATGTATGCCGGCTACGACAGCGCATGGAACACCTGGCGCGTCGCAAAGAGCCTGGTCTGGGCATTGCTCATCGCCTTGCTCTTGCATGCGCCAGGTGCCGCAGACAGGCAAGGGTCTGCTCGTCTGGTGGCTCGCGGCATGGTCGTGGGTTTGGGACTGGTCGGCGCGATTGCCATCTGGGAGCGCGCCGTCTACGCCGGCCTCTTTGATTTCAGCCATGCCTATCGCACCAGCGCGTGGTTCTGGGAAATGCATGTGGGCGGCGGCGCGATCGACGCCTACCTGGCGATGGCGGTACCGTTTGCGGTCTGGGCGATGTGGACGGCAACAACCACGCGGCGCTGGGTTGGCGCCAACATCTTGACGGTGCTGTCGGTCTACGTCGTGCTTACTACATATTCGCGGGGCGTCTACATGGCGGTGTTGATCGCGTTGCTGTTCATGGGCATCACAGCTTGGCGATTCAAGCTGGCGCCCGCCGCCGGCCTGGCCTGGGGTCGTCGGACTCTGCTGGCCATGGTGTCAACCCTGATTCTTGAAAGTGCGTTCGTTTTGAGCGGCGGCTCGTTCATGGCCGATCGCCTGGCGCAGTCTGACTCGGACCTCGTCGGCCGAATGGAGCATTGGCGCTCTGGCCTTGGCCTGCTGAAGTCACCCGATGCGTGGATGACCGGATTGGGCATTGGGCGATTTTCCGCACATTACAGCCGCGAAGTTCCAACTGGGCACTATCCAGGCGAAGCCTTGTGGCAGGGAAATGCAGGGAATCAGACCCATGTCTTGCTCTCGGGTCGGCACGACAGTGGGCAGCACGCTGACTTGTTTGCGTTGACACAACGCGTCGATCTGACGGAGGCAGGCAGCATTCATGTACGCTTGCGGGCAACCGGTGAGCGTCCATCGACGCTGCTGGTGAGCCTGTGCGAGCGACACTTGCTCTACGATTTCTCATGCCAAAGGCGATGGGTCTCGCTGAAGCCGCAGTCAGACGCGGGGAATGGCTGGATCGAGTTGAGGATGGGTAGAAGCCTCTTTGAAGGAAGAAGCGGCGTCGCCGGATTGCGGGAGAGCGTGCTTGCACTCTCATCCATGCAGGTCAGGAAGGCCATTCGCATCGAGAGTGTTGAACTGTGGGATTCGAGCGGTCGGCAGCGCCTTCGCAATACCAATTTTTCCAAAGGCCTGCAACACTGGCTACCGATGGCTCAAGGACAATTTGAGCCTTGGCACATCGATAATCTTTATCTTGATGTGCTGATCGAGAGAGGGTTGTTGGGCCTTGTCATCCTTGCTGTCTGGGTCTTGTGGGCTTTGCTCGGTCTTTGGGAAAAGCTGCGGCAAGGCGACTCGGTGGCATGGGCCATGGCCGCTTCCATGGTGGGCGTGTTGAGTCTTGGAGCCGTGATCAGTGTCACGGAAGTGCCGCGTGTGACCTTGATACTGATGATTTTGTTGTGGTCAAGTGGCGGATTTCGTGGACAAATAGAGGATGTTTCACGGTGTAACAGGTTGTAGTCCTTTGCATTACGCTGTAATGTCGTCGACGACGTTGTCCGTCCCGCAGCGCTGTCACTCGAAAATACACAGGGACTTCCGTTTTGATCAAGATTTTTAACCACTATTTCCATCGAAGAACGGTGCTCCAGGTCATGCTTGACATGGGGCTGGTGGTTGGTGCGCTGATGCTGGCGCTGTTCGTTCAGTCCAATCCTGCGTTGCTGGGCGCCTCTGTGGTGACCGAAGGATTGTCCCGTGGAGTGTTGATGGCGCTGGGCATGCTGGCCGTGAATTCAGCCCTGGGTTTCTATGAACGCACCCGGAGCAAGACCACCGGCCAGATGCGTGCACGGGCCGTGTTGTCTTTTGTACTGTCGGGCGTCATCGCCCTCGCCGTACTTTGGTTGTTGCCTTTGGAGCCGTCCTACGACGCCAAGTGGGTGGCCTTGATCGTGCTGGGTACGACGGGCTTCATGCTGACCCACCGAGTACTCGTGGGCGAAATGCTGCCCAAATCGATCACGCGCCGCAAGGTTCTGGTTTATGGCACCGGTGAACGTGCCCAGATGGTCGGAAAGTCATTGACCCACGCCAGTGCGAACGTTGAACTCGTCGGTTACTTCGCCAGCCCCAACGAGACGGAGCACAAGGTGACCTCCTGGGCCACGCTTGCGCCCGGCGAGCGCCTCAACGATCTGGTCCAGCGGGCCGGGGTCGACGAGATCGTGGTCGCGTTGAGTGAGCGCCGCGGAGGCAGCATGCCCATGCGCGAACTGCTTGATTGCAAACTGCAAGGCGTGCGAGTGTCCGACATTGCTACTTACTTTGAACAGAATCTGGGACAAATCCGCCTGGAGTCAGCTTCGGCTGGCTGGCTCATTTTTGGCGAAGGTTTCAACCAGGGGTTCGTTCGCACATCGGTCAAGCGGCTTTTCGATATTGCAGGAGCCATCTTTCTGATATTGATCTCGTTCCCGATCATGATGATCACTGCGTTGGCGATCAAGCTGGAGAGCGCAGGTCCTGTCCTCTACCGACAGGAGCGTGTGGGCCTCAACAGCAAGACGTTCAGCGTCGTGAAGTTCCGCAGCATGCGCACCGACGCAGAAAAAGACGGTGTGCCCAAGTGGGCGACCGCCGCTGACAGCCGAGTGACGCGTGTTGGGCGGATCATCCGCAAGCTCCGCATCGACGAGTTGCCGCAGTTGTTTGGCGTGCTCAAAGGCGACATGAGTCTGGTAGGGCCTCGCCCTGAGCGGCCATATTTTGTCGACAAGCTCACGCAAGACATCCCTTTTTATGCAGTGCGGCACAGTGTCAAGCCTGGCGTAACGGGCTGGGCACAGGTGAGTTACCAGTACGGGGCTTCTCGCGAAGACACCGTCGAGAAGCTGCAATACGACCTCTACTACGTCAAGAACCACTCGCTTTTTCTTGATCTTGTGGTGCTCTTCGAGACCATCGGGGTTGTGTTGACGGGCAAAGGTGCCCAGTAAGTTTTTCCGAATCATGCTTGCGGGGCCAGCGGCATGAACGGCATCGGCAATTCGCTCATGGCCTGGGGCTTTGGTGCTGCGGCCCTTTGCTACGCTTTGCTCGCTGTGATGGTGGGCAAACAAGGCTACTGGAAGCCCCCCGCCAACAAACCAGGGATCGCCATCCTGCTGGCGGCTGCGCTCACCACACTATGGGCATGCCTGAGCCTTGTCGCTTTGGCGTTGCCGGTGTGGTGGGGCTGGGCAGCCGTGGCCGACATCTGTCGGTATGCGGCTTGGTTTGCCTTTGTGGTTCACCTGTTTCGCGCGAGCACGGAAAGAGGGCGGACTTTGGAGGAGGCGCCTTGGATGTCGCCCCTGGCCGTGGCGCTGCCGGTCCTCAGTCTTTTGGCTCTGATGTTTTCCGCGATCTGGTTCAAGGGAACCACCGGTGCGCCAGTCGGTCTGTTTCTCACGTTGATGTTGCTGGCCGTGATGGGGCTGGTTCTCGTGGAGCAGTTGTTTCGCAACCTGCCCGAAGACGCACTCTGGAGTGCAAAGCCCATCTGCCTGGGGCTTGCAGGCACATTCCTCTTTGATCTTTACTTGTTTTCTCAGGCGGTGCTCTTCAGCGGCATCGACGAGGACGCATGGAACATCCGTGGCCTCGTGCATGCTGCGTTGATGCCGCTGCTGCTGCTCTCCACCACCCGGCATCGCGACTGGATTTCCAAGATCCGCGTCTCGCGCAAGGTGGTGTTCCATTCGGCCACATTGCTGATGGCCGGCGGCTATCTCCTGTTCATTGCCGGCGTCGGTTATTACGTCCGCTATTTCGGTAGTGAATGGGGCCGATCGCTGCAGTTGGCGATGGTGTTTTTGGCACTCGTGTTGCTGATGGCACTCGCCCTCTCGCGAACCTTTCGTGCCCGGGTGCGGGTGATGTTGGGCAAGCACTTTTTCAGCTACCGGTACGACTATCGCGAAGAGTGGTTGAAGTTCACCCAAACCTTGTCGGCCAACACCGTGCCGGGGGAGATGGGTCTCAATGTGATTCGGGGCCTGGCGGACATGCTCGAGAGTCCCGCCGGAGTGCTGTGGCTGCGGCGTCCGGATGAGCAGCTCTATCGCCAGGTCGCGCGCTGGAATTTCCCGCACGTGTCCGAAACCGAACCGGTGGATTCAGCGTTGTTGACCTTCATGCGGCGAACAGGCTGGGTGGTCAATCTTGATGAGTACCGACTGCAGCCGGATCGGTACGAACACTTGAAGTTGCCAGAGTGGCTTGTGCTCCAGTCGCAAGCCTGGTTGTTGGTGCCCTTGTGGTTGGGTCATGAGTTGTTGGGTTTTGTGGTGCTGAGCAGCCCGCGCACGCGATTGGACGTGAATTGGGAGGTGACCGACTTGCTCAAGACGGCAGGGCGCCAGGCCGCCAGTTTTCTGGCGCAAGTGCAGTCGACTGAAGCTCTGTTGGAGGCTCGAAAATTTGAGGCCTTCAGTCGAATGTCGGCATTCGTCGTGCACGACCTGAAGAACATCGTGACCCAGCTTTCTCTGATGGTGAAGAACGCCAAACGGCTGAGTCATAACCCCGAATTTCAGGCGGACATGTTGATGACTGTCGAGAACTCCCTGGAGCGAATGCGCCAGTTGATGTTGCAGTTGCGGGAGGGGGCTGCCCCAGGAGGCGCAGCGGTGGGAGTGGACCTCGGTCGCATTGCTCATGGACTCGCATCCAGCGTGTCCCGCCGTGGGCGGCAACTGGAACTTCAGGTGGAGCCTCGCGTAGCAACGCGAGGGCATGAAGATCGTTTGGAGCGTGTCATGGGGCATCTTGTGAACAACGCGTTGGATGCCACTGAAGCTCAGCAGCGGGTCTGGCTCAAGATAGAGCGCTACGGCAGCCATGCGCGGGTGGAAGTCGGGGACAATGGGCTGGGCATGTCGGAGCAGTTTGTGCAGGAGCGACTGTTCAAACCGTTCCAGACGACCAAGGAGGCCGGCATGGGCATCGGCGCCTACGAAAGTTTTCAATACGTACAGGAGTTGGGCGGAAAGATGTCGGTAGACAGCAAGGAAGGAGCGGGAACCGTCGTCACTTTGCTGTTGCCGCTCATTGAATCGTTCCGCGAATCGGACTGGCATCAATTGGGAGAGGCATGAGCTCAGATAAAGGACCGCAATTGCTGATCGTCGAAGACGATCTCGCGCTGCAAAAACAGATCAAGTGGTCACTCGACCAATTCGCTTCGGTCACCGCCGATGACTGCGAGACTGCGCTGGTCCAACTCCGTCGCCATGCGCCTGCCGTGGTCACAATGGATCTGGGCCTTCCGCCTGACGCCGACGGCACATCCGAAGGATTCAAGTTGCTTGACCAGATGCTCGCCGCCGCACCAGACACGAAAGTGATCGTGCTCACCGGGCAGAACGGTCAGGCCAATGCACTCAAGGCCGTGGCCATGGGCGCCTACGACTTTCTCGCCAAGCCGTTTGAACCAGAGATGCTCAACCTCACCGTGGAGCGAGCCTTCCGTCTCCACGAACTGCAGACGGAGAATGCGCGACTGCAGTCCATGCGTCAGCCCGACACCTTGGCTGGCCTCATCACGCGGGACCCGGAGGTACTTCGCGTCTGCCGAACCATCGAAAAGGTGGCGAACAGTGGCGCGACCGTGATGCTGTTGGGCGAGAGTGGCACGGGCAAGGAGGTGCTGGCCCGTGGTTTGCACCAATCTTCCAACCGCAAGAACGGGCGGTTTGTTGCCATCAATTGCGCAGCGATTCCCGAGAATCTTCTCGAGAGCGAACTGTTTGGCTACGAAAAGGGCGCCTTCACTGGAGCGGCGAAGACCACCTTGGGCAAGATAGAGACAGCCAACGGCGGCACGCTCATGCTCGATGAGATCGGTGATCTGCCGATGCCGTTGCAAGCCAAGCTCTTGCGGTTTCTGCAGGAGCGCGTCATCGAGCGTGTGGGCGGACGCCAGGAGATTCCGGTGGATGTGCGCATCGTCTGCGCAACCCATCAAGACCTGAAGCAACTCACCACGGAGGCGCGGTTTCGCGAGGATCTCTACTACCGTCTGGCCGAGATCGTGGTCAATATTCCTCCGCTGAGGCAACGCGTGGGGGATGCCGCTTTGCTGGCCCATGCCTTTACCAAGCGTTTTGCGCAGGAACAAAACCGCCGCAACCTGTCTCTATCGGACGACGCGCTCAGAGCGATCGAGGCGCACTCCTGGCCCGGCAATATCCGAGAGCTTGAAAATTGCATCAAGCGTGCCACCATCATGGCCGATGGCTCGCAAGTGACGGCGGACGATCTGGGCCTGCCGGCCATCCTGGAGAGTGCCGCCGAGCAATCACTGGATTTGCGAGCGGTTCGGGACGAGGCCGAGAGAAGGGCCGTCATCGCTGCGGTGGCCAGGTCCAACGGCAATTTGCTCAGAGCGGCCGAACTGCTTGGAATCAGCCGCCCCACCTTGTACGACTTGATGCATCGCCTGGGCCTCAAGTGAAGCTCATCACACCATTCCGGAGGAACCCATGAAGATCGCAAGAAGCCTTTTCGGATTTGCACCTGTCACCCTCGCCGTCACGCTTGTCCTCACCGGTTGCGCAGACAAGGATCCCCAGAAAATGGTGGATTCTGCGCAGCAATACCTGGACAAGAAGGACAACGCTGCGGCCATCATTCAACTCAAGAACGCCTTGCAGGAAAACCCGAACCTGGCGCAGGCGCGGTTTCTTCTGGGCAAGGCGCTGTCGCTCAACGGCGACCCGGTGGGTGGCAAAGCCGAGCTGCGCAAGGCGCGCGATCTCGGATTCGCTTCTGAGCAGGTGACTCCGTTGCTGGTGCGCAGCATGCTCGCATTGGGCGAGTACAAACAAGTCACCACCGATTTCGACAAGGTTGAGCTCGCCACGCCCGAGGCGACGGCCGATCTGAAAACCTTGCTGGCGATCGCATGGCGCCAGCAAGGCAAACAGGAGGGTTTCGAGGCCAGCCTCCAGCAGGCACTTGCGGCCAAGTCGGATCATGCCCCAGCGCTGATCGAGCAAGCCCGATTCAAGGGGGCTCAGCGCGACTTTGAAGGAGCTATCGCCGTTCTGGACAAGGTTCTGGCTGCCGCGCCCAAAAACGAAGAGGCCTTGAAGCTGAAGGGCGACATCTTTTTGTACAGCAAGCGAGATGTCAAAGACGCTTTGGCGCTTTTTCGCGATGCCAGTGAAGCCAATCCGCAGTTTGCAGATGCCCGTGCAGCGATTGTCCGGGTTTTGCTGAGTCAGGGGCAACTGGATCTGGCATCCACGGAACTGGATGCCTTGGCGAAAATCGCTAAAGGAACTCCGCAGACCTTGTACTTGCAAACGCTTCTTGCGTTTCAGAAAAAGGACTATCCGGCGGCACGCGATTTTTCGCAACAAATGCTGAAGATTGCGCCCAATAGCCCCACGGCACTGGAGATGGCGGGGGCGACCGAACTCCAACTGAATTCAATGGTTCAAGCGGAGGCCTACCTGACGCGCGCAGTGGCAGCCGCTCCGCAGCTGAAGATTGCGCGCCGCGCGCTGGTGCTCACGTTGCTGCGCACCGGTCAGACAGACAAGGCTCTTGCGGCCTTGCCACCCGACATCGCGACAAATAATTCTGATCCCGCCTTGCTTTCAGTTGCGGGGCAGGTGCACATGGTCAAGGGCGAACTCGAGTTGGCGCAGTCCTTCTTTGCGCGCGCCTCCAAACTCGATCCCAATGACCCCGCCAAGCAGACCTCGCTGGCAGTCAGTCAGTTGATGTCTGGAAAAACCGAGCTGGCCATGGAGTCCTTGCAGGACATCGCAGCATCCGACAAGGGTGTCGTGGCCGACATGGCATTGATCAACGCACATCTGCGCAGAAGAGACGTGGACAAGGCGTTGGCCGCCATTGATGACCTGGAGAAGAAGCGAGCCAATGACCCGATGCCTTCGTTGCTTCGGGGGCGAGCCTTGCTGGTGCGCGATGACCGGGCCGGCGCTCGTAAGGCCTTGGAGCGCGCTCTGGAAATTTCTCCGACTTACATGGCCGCAACGACTGCGCTTGCGACGTTGGATGTTGCTGACGGCAAGGCGCAGGAAGCTCAAAAGCGGTTTGAGGGGGTGGTTCAGCGTGAACCCAAGAATGCGCAAGCGTTCATGGCCCTGGCTGAGATAAAGGCCAAAAACGGTGCTCCAAAAGCAGAAGTGCTGGACGCAATCCGCAAGGCCATCGACGCTGCACCCACCGAGAAGTTGCCTCGATTGATGCTGGTCGAATACCTCTTGCAGCAAAAGGACAACGCGGCCGCGTTGTCAAATGCGCAAACGGCGGTGTCTGCGATTCCTGACACCCCCGAACTGCTGGACGTACTGGGGCGGGCGCAGGCTGCCAATGGTGAGAACAACCAGGCCATGAGCAGCTTCAACAAGATGGCTGGTCTGATGCCGCAGTCCCCACTTCCACATGTGCGAATGGCGACCGTGCATGCCGTGATGAAAGACCTTGCGGCGGCTGAGCAAAGTCTGCGCAAAGCATTGGACATTCAACCCAACTTGCTGGTCGCGCAGCGGGGCTTGGCGGAACTGGCCATACAAGCGAAGAAGCCAGCAGATGCGCTTGCCGTGAGCAAAACCGTGCAGAAGCAGCGACCCAAGGAAGCGGTGGGCTTTCTGCTGGAGGGAGATGTTCACGCCGCTACCAAGAACTGGAGCGGTGCAGTCGCGGCCTACAGTGCCGGGCTCAAGGCCGCGCCCAGTACCGAATTGGCCATCAAGCTCCACACAGTGCAGGGCTTGGCCGGCAAGGCTGCTGATGCAGATCGCACGGCTGCGGAATGGATCAAGAGCCATCCGGACGATGCAGGGTTCCGCCTTTTCCTGGGTGATCGCGCGCTGGGTGTCAACAAGCTTCAGGATGCACAACGCCACTACGAGCGGGTGGTCGAGCTTCAGCCCAAGAATGGCTTGGCGTTGAACAACCTGGCATGGGTGGCTGGGAAACTGGGGCGCGTCGATGCCGTGTCCATCGCTGAACGGGCGGTGGCAACGGCACCCAACCAACCCGCGTTCTTGGACACTTTGGCCATGCTGCTGTCCGAGAAGGGAGAACACGCCAAGGCGCTGGATATCCAGAAGAAGGTGGTCGCCGCACAGCCCAATTCGCCGGCTTTCAAACTTAATTTGGCCAAGATACACGTGGCTGCGGGCGATAAGGCCACTGCACGCGTGTTGCTCGATGAGTTGGAAGCCATGGGTGCCAAGTTTGGAGGGCAGAACGAAGTGGCAGCGGTGAAGAAGTCGCTCTGAGGCTCCCGCATTGCTTTTGTGGCAATCGGCACAGGATCGTATGTGCAGAATGTTCCATGGTAGGTGTCGGGTTTTTTTACGAACCATGCGCAGCGGTTGCCGTCGGCGCGAAAGCATCGGTCCAAAGGCTGCTTAAGGCGTTGAAAGAGAACAACTTTCAGATACATGTTCTCTCGGGTCTGAAAATTGCTTATAACAAGCCATCGCAACCCTGAATCAAGTTGCCAGAAAGTTTCACATGTCAGAAAACATTCCGTCACATCCGCCCGAAAATGCCCGAAAGCTTTCTGCCGAGGCTGCGTCTCGGCGGTTGATCATGTTGAGAGGATTGGGCAAGGGCTCTGCGGTCATGGCTGCAGCAGCATTGCCGCTGTCGACGTTGGCGCAGGGCACCACCCTCCTTACGCCCAAAGGTGACGGCGGTACTCCCAATCTCCGTTGCTCGGTCTCGGGAATGCAGTCGAAGGTGGCAAATTCGAACATCCCCAACGATGCCCTGATTTGCGGCGGGTACAGCCCAGGCTGGTGGGGTCAGAAAAAGAGTGACGGCACCCCCCGGCGTTCGTGGCCAACTGACTATACGGTTAAATGCAAGTACCTCTTTAGTCGGTGTGAGTCAGACGATCCGGGGCGCTCGTTGAGCAACAAGACTTTGTTCGAGGTGATGAGCAATTCCACATACTCGTCGACCAAGACGCGCCACTGGATCGGGGCTTACCTCAACGGATTGTCTGGGGGCGCTCCGGGTAATCCGTTTCCTTACAGCGGCGCAGAAGTCATGAGCTTCTACAACTCTGCGGACAGTGTGAAACGAGCCAAATTCTACGAACTGGTGACGACGTACCTGGAGACTCATGGTGAGGCTTGAGTCCAGCGTCTGCATTCGCATTCCCTGAGGCCAGCGGGCTGATGCCGGGCGGAAAGTTGTTTTTTCAGAATCCACTGGTGGTCTTGCACTGGCGCTCGTTTGAGGAAGAGTTCGTTGTATTCGATCAGCTTTCTGGCATCACTTATCGATTTGATGTGTTGAAGGCGTTCGTGCTGGACGTACTTGCCCAAGGCCACCATAGCGAAGCATCTTTGGTCCTTCAAGTGGTGGAACACTTGGGTTCGGTGGATGCCACGGTAATCCCTCCGCTTGTGCACAACATCCTCGAAGAGCTGCATGGCGCAGGCTTGGTTGAGGTCGCAGAAGCGTGATTCTTTCTGACCTGAAGCCCAATGAACTGCGCGAACGGCTGTCCAAGGGGGATTTGATTCTTGGAGTGGGTCCCTTCTCCTTTGAGTTGTCATGCCCTTTGACCCAAGTAGCTGAGGCACTTATGCGTCTTTATGCCGACTACCCAGTCCTGGATCGCGGCGAATTTGTGGACTTCAGCGTTTGCATTTCCAGGGGCAAGGGGTGGCGACGCTGGTTTAGAAGGCAGGCCATCTTCACTTTTGACGGCCTTGAGCCGTTCGTGCCTTTGCCAGAGCGGCATGCATTTCCGCTGCTTGAATGGGCCATGAATTGGTGTGTATCCATGCACACTTACCATTACTTGTTGCTGCACTCAGCTGTGATCGAGCGGGAGGGGTGCGCGGTGATCATGCCGGCGCCTCCTGGGTCGGGAAAAAGCACTTTATGTGCAGGCCTTGTCAACCGCGGATGGCGGCTGCTGTCAGACGAGTTGGCTTTGATTTCTCTGAAGGACCTTTCGATCACCCCATTCGGACGCCCCATCAGTCTCAAGAACCAGTCCATCGACATCATTCGGAATTATGTGCCGGAGGCGGTCTTCAGCCGAGTGGTCCATGACACGTCCAAAGGTACGGTGAGTCACATGAAGGTGCGTTCGGAGCACCTGGCGCGCATCAAGGACCCCGCGCGTCCTTGCTGGGTGATCTTTCCGCGCTATGTAGCTGGAGCGAAGCCCGTGCTGTCCAAGCGCTCCAAGGCCGATAGCCTGCTTGAACTCGGGCGCAACTCTTTCAACTATCTCATCCTGGGCAAGCAAGGATTTGACGTACTGGCCGATGTGGTCGCCTGTTGCGACTGTTTCGATTTCGAATACAGCCAGCTCGACGACGCGGTATCGGTGTTCGACGAACTGGTTGCCGGGAGAGCCGGTGAACACTGATCTGCTGTCCGCTGTCTGGACTTCCCCGGCTCAACCCGAACTCACGTTGCGGCAGTGGTCGGTGATGTTGGGGCAGGCACGGCAGACCACTTTGTTGCCCCGGTTGGCACATCTGTACATCGACAGAGGCTGGATCGAACACGTGCCCGCTGGTCCACGTCGCCATCTGGAAGGCGCCATCAGGCTTGCCGAACGCCAGCAACATGAGGTGCGCTGGGAGGTGAATTGCATCGCTCGAACCATGTTGGAGCTGAACACCCCTGTGGTGCTGTTGAAGGGTGCAGCGTATGTGATGCACGAGCTGCCGCAAGCCCAGGGTCGCTTGTTCTCGGACATCGACATCCTGGTGGACAAAGATCGCCTTGAAGACGCCGAGAATTGTCTGTTGGGCGGTGGATGGATCTGCGAAGAGCGTGATGCGTACAACCAGCGCTACTACCGGGAATGGATGCACGAGATACCGCCTCTGCGCCATGTGAAGCGCAATACCTTCATCGATCTGCACCACACCATTGCGCCGCCGACGTCACGCTTCCACGTTGATGGGCGCAAGTTGCTGGAGCGAGTTGTTCCGGTGAAGGATTACCCGATGCTGTTTGTGTTGGCGCCTGTCGATATGGTTTTGCACAGCGCGGTACACCTTTTTCAAGAGGGCGACTTTGGTCATGGACTTCGGGACTTGCTGGACCTCAATGATTTGCTGATTCGCTTCGGCCCGACGTCTGGTTTTTGGGACGAGCTCGTTGCGCGTGCGGACGAGCTTGGGCTGCAGACACCCTTGTTTCATGCTCTGAGGCACATTGGGCGTCTGTTTGGCTCCCAGGCGCCCCCCCATCTGTTGTCACGCATTGAGACGATGGGGCCCAACCAGCTGGCGCGAGCTCTGATGTCCTGGTCGCTGGGGCTTGCGCTGAGGCCGATGCATCCCAGTTGTGATCTGCCGTTGACCGGTGTGGCTCGGTGGTTTTTGTATGTGCGCTCACACATGCTTCGAATGCCCTTGCAGCTTGTGATCCCGCATCTTTTGCGCAAGGCCTGGATGCGGCAATTCCCCCATAGCGGAAAAGATGAAGTTGTCCTTCAACAGAAAGCATGAATGCGCCTACCTGACCCCCCCAGGCGCCGCGCGGCGACCTTGCTCTTGTGCCTCGGTGTTGTGCTCTCTTCACCGGGCCTTGCCTGGGCAGGACTGTCCGACACCATCGAGAGCCTCAAGCCGTCGGTGCTGTTGATCGGCACATACCAGGCCACGGGAAGTCCGCGTTTCCAGCTCAGAGGCACGGGGTTCGTTGTCGGGGATGGGCAGATGGTGGTGACCAACGCGCACGTCTTGCCAACCGACCCGCCGGTTTCCGATGCGCCAGCGCTGGTGGTTCAGATCCGTCAGCCATCTGGTGACTGGCAGATGCGATCTGCTCGAGTACTGGGTACCAACGTAGCCCGAGACCTCGCCTTGCTTCGCATGGACGGTCCCGCTGGACCGGCCATGCGCTTGGGCAACTCGGCAGCAGTGCGGGAAGGTGCGGACTTGGCGTTCATGGGATTTCCCATCGGGGGTGTACTGGGCTTCTCGGTAGTGACCCATCGAGCGACAGTTTCCAGCATCACCGCTGCGGCCCTGCCGAGCCCTTCCGCAGGACGGTTGAGTGAACAGGCCATTCGTGGGTTGCGCGGCGGTACGTTCCAGATTTTCCAGTTGGATGCAACCGCCTATCCGGGCAACAGTGGAGGGCCACTTTTTGATCCGAATACCGGTGAGGTCGTGGGTGTGATGAACATGGTCCTGATCAAGGGCACGCGGGAGTCCGCTCTGAGCCAACCCTCCGGTATTTCATACGCCATTCCCAGCGCGCACATACAGGAATTGCTGGATCGACACCGCTGATGGCGCATCGAGTCTGTGTCAGTCACGTGAGCATCTTCAAGCAATGAACAGAGTCATGGAGCACGTGGATGCCCTCGTTATCGGGGCTGGCGTTGTAGGACTGGCGGTGGCACGCGCTTTTGCCCTGACTGGTCGAGAGGTGATGGTGCTCGAGCGTGAAGCCGCGATCGGGACCGGCACCAGCTCGCGCAACAGCGAGGTGATCCATGCGGGTATCTACTATCCGTTTGGTTCGCTCAAGGCCACGCTGTGTGTGCGGGGGCGTGAGGCGCTTTACGCGTACTGCGCCGAGCGCGGCATTCCTCATCGGCGGTGCGGCAAGCTCATCGTCGCCAACACGCCATCGCAGTTGGCGGCCTTGCCGGCGATTCTGGCGAAGGCGGCAGCCAACGGAGTGGACGATCTTGTTCTGCTGAGTCGGAATGAAGCGCAGTTGTTCGAGCCTGAGCTTGAGTGTCTGGGAGCGATTCGGTCGCCCTCCACCGGCATTGTGGACAGTCACGCGCTCATGTTGGCGCTGCAGGGGGATCTGGAGAATCAAGGTGGGTTGGTGGTGTGTCACAGCGGAGTGCGCGAACTCGCCGTGACATCGCGAGGGATTGAAGTGGAGTCCCTGGATGGGACCCGTTTGCTGGCCCGGACCGTGATCAATGCAGCGGGCCTGTACGCTTGCGATCTTGCTCGCAAGACCCGCGGTCTGGATGCGAGAAGCATCCCCAAGGCTTGGTATGCCAAAGGCAGCTACTTCACACTCACGGGTCATTCCCCTTTTTCCCATCTGATTTACCCGGCACCCGAGCCCGATGCGCATCTGGCCGGGTTGGGTGTCCACCTCACCCTGGACTTGGGTGGACAAGCCAAATTTGGCCCGGATGTGGAGTGGACTTCTTCGGCCGACGACCTGCAGGTGGATCCTTCCCGCTCAGACGTCTTTTATGCCGAGGTGCGCCGCTATTGGCCCGAATTGCCCAGCGGCTCGCTGCAACCAGGGTACGCCGGAATCCGGCCCAAGATCAGTGGCCCGCACGAGCCCGCTGCCGATTTCTGGATCCAGGGGCCCGACGATCATGGTGTGCCAGGGCTGGTCAACCTCTTTGGCATCGAGTCACCCGGCCTGACCAGTTGCCTGGCTCTTGCAGACCAGGTGATTACAGTTTCACGAACCCTTTGAACCGCCTTGGGCCTGGATCGCCCGGGCCGACTCCCACACCAGGGACGGGCCCTTGTAGATGAGCCCGGTATAGATCTGAACCAGATTGGCACCCGCCTGGATCTTGCTCACCGCATCCGCCGCGCTGAGCACGCCACCCACGCCGATGATGGGAAAACTCTTGCCCAGACAGGCGCGCAGTTGGCGGATCACCTGGTTGCTCATGTGCAGCACCGGTGAGCCTGACAGCCCGCCGGTCTCCGCGGCGTGGTCCATGCCCTTCACAGCTTCGCGGCTGAGTGTCGTGTTGGTGGCGATCACGCCCAGAGCCTGGGTCGCATGGCCTTCGCTGTCGGCTCCATAGCGCATGAGCGTGGCCGCGATGATCTCGATCTGTGTGTTGTCCAGATCTGGGGCGATCTTCAGAAAGATCGGGATCCGTCGACCGTGACGCTGAGCCAGCAACTCGCGGCGCTCGGCCACCGCGCCGAGCAGGGCGTCTAGCGCCTGATCGCTCTGCAGGCTGCGCAGGTTTTGCGTGTTGGGGCTGGAGACATTGACGGTGACGTAGTCGGCGTGCGGATACACGCCGTCCAGGCAGGCAAGGTAGTCGTCGGTGGCACGCTCGATGGGCGTGCTGGCGTTCTTGCCGATGTTCAGACCCAGCACCATGGGACTCGCGCCGCTCTGGTTTCGAAAACGGGCACGCTGCACGTTGATCAGAAATGCATCCAGGCCTTCGTTGTTGAAGCCCAGGCGGTTGATCAAGGCATGGGCCTTGGGCAGGCGGAACATGCGGGGTTTCGGGTTGCCGCTCTGGCCCTTGGGGGTAACCGTGCCGACCTCCACGAAACCGAAGCCCATGGCCGCCAGGCCGTCGATGCAGCGGGCATTCTTGTCGAGTCCAGCCGCGAGGCCAACGCGGTTGGGGAACTGGATGCCCGCCAGCGTGTAGGGATCGTGGACCCGGGGTTCGCTGTACAGGCAGGTCAGCGGCGAATGTTGCAGCCGTGCGAGGGCGTTGATGGTCAGATCGTGGGCGGCTTCGGGGTCCATGCCGAACAGGAAGGGGCGGGCGGCGGCATAGGGGAGAAGCGACATCGGATAATCCAGGGCTGTTGTTTCACCGATTGTCTCAAATGACCCAAGACGAACTCAAAGCGTTGGTCGGCCAAGCCGCCCTGCAATATGTGACCCCCGGTGAGATCGTCGGGGTGGGCACCGGCTCCACCGTCAACAAGTTCATCGATGCATTGGCCAGCATCAAGGACCAGATTGCTGGTGCCGTCTCCAGCTCCGAAGCCTCCACCGTGCGCCTGAAGGCGCTGGGCATCCCGGTGTTCGAGGCCAACGCGGTGGGCGAGCTGTCGGTCTACATCGATGGCGCCGACGAGATCGATGCCAGCGGCCACATGGTCAAGGGCGGAGGTGCTGCGCTCACGCGTGAAAAGATCGTGGCGGCGCAGTCGCGTCGATTCGTCTGTATCGCAGACGAATCGAAACTGGTGAAGGCCTTGGGTGCCTTTCCGTTGCCGGTGGAGGTGATCCCCATGGCCACCGCGCGGTTGGTGCGGCAGTTTGCTGCCCTGGGCGGACACGCCAGCGTGCGCGTGAAGGACGGTGCTCCGTTGGTCACCGACAACGGGCAACACATCCTGGACGTGACCGGTCTCCACATCACCGATCCGCTGGCGTTCGAGAGCGAAGTCAACCAGTGGCCGGGCGTGGTGACGGTGGGTGTGTTCGCCCACCAGAAAGCCCACGTGTGCTTGCTGGGCACGCCGAGTGGCGTGAAGACGCTGACCTTTTAGACCCGCGTCCGGCGCCCGATCAGAAACGGATGCCGGCAGGGTTGGTGACAGGCGGTGTCACCGATGGCGCTGCAGGCGCTTCGACGGATTGCGATTGGGCCGTGGTTTGCCCGGGCGCCGCAGCCGTAGCCGGGGCCTGGACGGCTACCAACGGCGTGGGGGCGGCTCGCCGGTAGGCTGTGGGCAGGGCCGACTGCTTGGGATAGCCGGCCGCATCGAGGAACTGGGTCCATTCGCTGTCGGAATAGCCTTTGATCTGCTGGCTGCCGATCGTCAGAAAGGGCAGGGAGGCCTGGCCACTGAGGCGTTTGAGGGCTTCGGCGTCCTCGTTGGTGTTGATGGTTTTTTCGGCATAGGGGATGCCTCGCGCGTTGAGCAGGTTGCGCCCGCTGTTGCAAGGGGCGCATTCGCTGCTGCTGTAGAGCGTCACCGGGTACCGGTTGCTGACCTGTCGCAGCTCGAAGGGCAACGGGGCATTGGCGCTGTTGGCAGAACCTGTCGCAGCTGTCACGGGACGGGCGTTGGTGGCTGGCGGTGGTTGGTCGGAGTAGCTCACACGACCATCGGGTCCGACGATTCGGTACACGCCCTGGGCCAGGGCCGACACGGACACCAGGCCCGCCACCAGGCCCAAGGCTGCACAGCGCAGGTAGGACGCGCTTGCTGGGGTGAAAGTGGATGTGGGGATGTTCATGTCGACTCCTATCGGCAATCAGCAAAACAAATCAAGCCATGCCTTGATGACGCAGCAGGGCATCGATGCTGGGTTCGCGGCCCCGGAAGGCCTTGAACGACTCCATGGCGGGGCGACTGCCTCCCGCCTCAAGGATCGCTTCACGATAGCGGCGGCCCGTGGCGACGTCCAGCGTGCTGTGGCCATTTTGCTGCGCCGCTTCTTCAAACGCGGCGTACGCGTCGGCCGAGAGCACTTCGGCCCACTTGTAACTGTAGTAGCCGGCCGAGTAACCGCCGGCAAAGATGTGACTGAAGGTGTGCGGCGAGCGGCTGTAGGCCGGCGGCTGCAGCACCGCCACCTCGTCGCGCACCTGCTGCTGCAGCGCGAGGATCGCCTCGCCGCTGGTGGCGGGCTGTGGCTGGCTGTGCAGCAGCATGTCGAACAGCGAAAATTCCACTTGGCGCAGCGTCTGCAGCCCGCTCTGGTAGTTCTTGGCAGCCAGCATCTTGTCGAACAGCGCGCGCGGTAGCGGTTCGCCGGTGTCCACATGGGCGGTCATGTGCTTGAGCACGTCCCACTCCCAGCAGAAGTTCTCCATGAACTGGCTGGGCAGTTCAACCGCGTCCCATTCGACACCGCTGATGCCCGACACGTCGCGCTCGTTCACCTGGGTGAGCATGTGGTGCAGGCCGTGGCCGAACTCGTGGAAGAGGGTGATGACGTCGTCGTGGGTGAGCAAGGCTGCCTTGCCGTTCACGCCTTCGGCGAAGTTGCACACCAGGTGCGCCACCGGCGTTTGAAGCGAGCCCGTGTCGGGGCGCAGCCAGCGGGCGCGCACGTCGTCCATCCAGGCGCCACCTCGCTTGCCGTTGCGCGCGGCCGGGTCGAGGTAGAACTGGCCCACGAGCTCTGTACCGTTCGGGCTGCTGCGTTCAATGCGGTAGAACTCGACACCTGGGTTCCACACCGGCGCCTGGTCGCGGCGGATGGCCACCTCGAACAGCGTCTCGACGATCTGGAACAGGCCTGCCAGCACCTTGGGCGCCGTGAAGTAGGGTTTGACTTCCTGCTCGCTGAAAGCGTAACGCGCCTCCTTGAGCTTCTCGCCGATATAGGGCCAGTCCCATGCCTGCGGGTCGGTCTGGCCGAGGTCGCTGGCGGCGAAAGCGCGCAGGTCAGCGAGGTCTTTTTCGGCATGGGGGCGGGCCTTGATGCCCAGGTCGCGCAGAAAGGCCATCACCTGTTCGGGCGATTCGGCCATCTTGGGCACCAGGGACACGTCGGCATAGTGCCGATAGCCCAGCAACTGCGCCTCTTCATGGCGCAAGGCGAGCAGCTCGCCCATGATGGCGGCGTTGTCGAACTTGATCGCGTCACCTGCGGCCTGATCGCTGGCGCGCGTGGCGTAGGCACGGTAGAGCTGCTCGCGCAGCGGGCTGCTGTGGGCGAACTGCATCACCGGCAGGTAACACGGCATCTTCAGCGTGAGCTTGTGGCCCGACTTGCCCTCGGCTGCGGCCGCTGCGGCGGTGGACTGCATCACATCGTCGGGCACACCGGCCAGTTCCTCGGTGGTCACGTACAACGCGAAAGCGTCGGTCGCATCGAGCGCGTTTTCACTGAACTTCTGGCCCAGCTCGGCCTGTCGCTCCTGCAGCCAGGCAAACCGCGTCTTGGCCTCGCCTTGCAGATCGGCACCGCCCAGCACGAAGCCGCGCATCGCGTTGTGGTGGGCGCGGGCCTGCTCGGCGTTGAGCCTGGTGGGGTCCATGGCCTTGTACTTGGCGTACAAGCGCTCGTCCGCGCCCAGTCGGGTCCAGAACTCGGTGACCTTGGGCAAGGCCTCGTTGTAGGCGGCGCGCAGTTCGGGGGTGTCGGCCACGCTGTTGAGGTGGCTCACGGCGCCCCACGCGCGCGACAGGCGCTCGGTGGGTACGTCCAGGGTTTCGGAGATGCGCTTCCAGTCGGGCGGGAAGCTGCTGGCCGTCACGGTCTCCAGCGCGACGCTGGCAGCCTGCATCAATTGATCGATCGCCGGACCCACCAGCGTCGGTGTGATGGCGTCGAACAGCGGCAGGTCGTCGAAGTTGAGCAGCGGGTTCTGGTCGAAGGGGGCAGTGCGGTCGTTCATGCGTTCTCAGATGTGGCGCTGTGGGTGAAGTTCAAGCCGCGAGGCCACGAACGAACGTCGGGAAGGCTATGACTGCGATTGGGCGCTCTTCTTCACGCTCTTCTTCATGACCTTGGCACGCTTGATCTGCCCGCCGGTGGTCAGGCGCTGGTTGCCCAGCACGCGCACCACCTTCACCTCTGGACGCTGGCCGCCGCGTTTGCTGAATTTCAGCACCTTCACGTCGCGTGGCCCGGGCATGCGGTCTTCGTCCACCACCTTCACCTTTTCGACCAACGGGCGCCAGAGCACCAGCAGCTTGCCGATGTGCTGGATGGGAGCGGCGTCCAGCTCGTCGGCCAGGGTGTGCAGCATGGCCTCGCGTGCCGCGCGGTCGTCGCTGAGCACCCGGACCTTGATCAGGCCGTGCGCCTTGAGCGCAGCGGCGATCTCTTTCTTGACGGCGGGGCTCAATCCGTCGTTTCCGATGTGGACGACGGGATCGAGGTGGTGGGCTTCGGCGCGGTGAACTTTGCGCTGAGCGGGAGTGAGTGTGATCTGGGGCATGGGACAATTATCGTTTACACAGACCTTAGGCGACCCTCATGGGCATGAAAGTCAAAACCCAGAGCAAAAAGGTCAACAAGGCCTGGCTCAACCAGCACGTGAACGACCCGTACGTTCGCCTGGCGAAGAAAGACGGCTACCGCGCGCGCGCCGCCTACAAGCTCAAGGAACTCGACGAAACCCTCGGCTTGATTCGTCCGGGCGACTGCGTGGTGGACCTGGGTTCGGCGCCTGGCGCGTGGAGCCAGTACGCGCGCCGTCGCCTGAGTCCGCAGGGCGCGGCCGTGGGCGAACTGCATGGCACGATCATCGCGCTGGACATGCTGCCCATGGATGATGTGGAAGGCGTGCATTTCATTCTGGGCGACTTCCGGGAGGCAGCGGTGCTGGAAGAGCTGGAGAAAGCCCTGACCGACCGCGGCGTGCACCAGGTTGATGTGGTGATCTCCGACATGGCGCCCAACCTCTCGGGCATCGGCATGACTGACGCCGCGCGCATCACCGATCTGGTGGAGCTGGCGGTGGATTTTTCAATCAAGCACCTCAAAGTCGATGGTTCGCTGGTGGTCAAACTGTTCCATGGCGGCGCCTACGACCCCATGGTGGCCCTGTTTCGCCAGACATTCCGCACCGTCAAGGCCGTTAAACCCAAGGCGTCGCGCGACAAATCGTCTGAAACCTTTCTCGTCGGCCTGGGTCTCAAATCCACGGTACGGGGCTGAGTACGGCCTGTTGGGGCCTCTCATAGAGAAAAGCCAACCCTTTCACTGACACAGCCTCGTCACCCGCATGAGGCACGCGCGCTTGAAAGTCCTAGAATGACTCCCACATGCGCATAACCGCCAATACCGACTCCAGGAGCTGCACTTGAACAATCAGTGGTTTTCGAAAATCGCCGTGTGGATGGTCATCGCCATGGTGCTTTTCACTGTCTTCAAGCAGTTCGACACGCGCTCTGCCGCAGGGTCGGGCTACATGGGCTACTCCGAGTTTCTCGACGAAGTCAAGGCCCGGCGCATCAAGAGTGCCACCATCCAGGAAGGCCAGGGCGGCACCGAGATCGTGGCCGTCACGCAGGATGATCGTCGTGTGCGCACCACAGCCACCTACCTCGACCGCGGTCTGGTGGGCGACCTGATCAACAACGACGTGAAGTTCGACGTGCGTCCGCGCGAAGAAGGCTCGCTGCTCATGACCCTGCTGGTCAGCTGGGGCCCGATGCTGCTGCTGATTGGCGTGTGGATCTACTTCATGCGACAGATGCAGGGCGGCGGCAAGGGCGGGGCGTTCAGCTTCGGCAAGAGCAAAGCCCGCATGCTTGACGAGAACAACAACACCGTGACCTTCGCCGACGTGGCGGGTTGCGACGAGGCCAAGGAAGAGGTCAAGGAGGTCGTGGACTTCCTGAAGGACCCGGCCAAGTTCCAGAAACTGGGCGGGCGCATCCCGCGCGGCCTGCTGCTGGTCGGCCCTCCCGGCACCGGCAAGACCCTGCTGGCCAAGGGCATCGCGGGCGAAGCCAAGGTGCCGTTCTTCAGCATCTCGGGCTCGGACTTCGTGGAAATGTTCGTTGGCGTGGGCGCGGCTCGCGTGCGCGACATGTTCGAGAATGCCAAGAAGAACGCACCCTGCATCATCTTCATCGATGAAATTGACGCGGTCGGCCGCCAGCGTGGCGCGGGCCTTGGTGGCGGCAACGATGAGCGCGAGCAGACCTTGAACCAGATGCTGGTCGAGATGGACGGCTTCGAAACCAACCTCGGCGTGATCGTGGTCGCGGCCACCAACCGCCCCGACATCCTGGACGCCGCCCTGCTGCGCCCGGGCCGCTTTGACCGCCAGGTCTACGTGACGCTGCCCGACATCCGGGGCCGCGAGCAGATCTTGAACGTGCACATGCGCAAGGTGCCGCTGGGCACCGACGTGAACCCGAGCGTGATCGCGCGCGGCACGCCCGGCATGAGCGGTGCCGACCTGGCCAACCTGTGCAACGAAGCTGCCCTGATGGCCGCGCGCCGCAACGCACGCGTGGTCGAGATGCAGGACTTCGAGAAGGCCAAGGACAAGATTTTCATGGGCCCCGAGCGCAAGAGCATGGTCATGCCCGAGGAAGAGCGCCGCAACACGGCGTACCACGAGTCGGGCCACGCACTCATCGGCAAGCTGCTGCCCAAGTGCGACCCCGTGCACAAGGTCACCATCATCCCGCGCGGCCGCGCGTTGGGCGTCACCATGAGCCTGCCGGCGCAGGACCGCTACAGCTACGACAAGGACTACATGCTGAACCAGATCAGCATGCTGTTCGGTGGCCGCATCGCCGAAGAGGTGTTCATGAACCAGATGACCACCGGGGCTTCGAACGACTTCGAGCGTGCCACAACGATTGCCCGCGACATGGTGATGCGCTACGGCATGACCGATGCCCTGGGCCCAATGGTGTACGCCGAAAACGAAGGTGAAGTGTTCCTGGGCCGCTCGGTGACCAAGACCACCAACATGAGTGAGTCCACCATGCAGAAGGTGGACGCCGAGGTGCGCCGCATCATCGACGCGCAGTACAAGCTGGCGCGCGATCTGATCGAAGAGAACAGCGACAAGATGCACGCCATGGCCAAGGCCCTGCTGGAATGGGAAACCATCGACGCCGACCAGATCGACGACATCATGGCCGGCAAACCACCCCGCCCACCCAAGGACTGGACGCCACGCAACCCCTCGGTGGGTGGTGGCGGTGGCAGCGGTGGGTCGCCCGCCGTGGCGACCGATCCTGCACCCACGGCCGCCTGAGCGACTCGGGTTTTTTGGATACACGGGGCTTCGGCCCCGTTGTTGTTTCCGTTCAAGATCTTCTTCATGCATTGGCAGACCACCCGTTTTGACATCGACCTCGCCACGCCGCAGGTCATGGGCATCGTGAACGTGACGCCCGATTCCTTTTCCGACGGCGGCCAGCACGCCGGCAGCCTGGCCGCGCTCAAACATTGCGAGCAACTCGTCCAGGAGGGCGCGTGCATGCTGGACATCGGTGGTGAGTCGACGCGCCCCGGCAGCCCGGCCGTGCCCCTGGACGAGGAGCTTGCTCGGGTGTTGCCCGTGGTGCGCGGGGCGGTGAAGCTGGGTGTGCCGGTGTCGGTGGACACCTACAAACCCGAGGTGATGCGTGCCGTGCTCGATGCCGGCGCCGACATCGTCAACGACATCTGGGCACTGCGGCGCGGCGACGCGCTGGACGTGGTTGCCGCGCATCCGCGCTGCGGTGTGTGCCTCATGCACATGCACCGCGATCCCCAGACCATGCAGGTGGCACCGATGGAGGGCGACGTGTTGCCAGCGGTGAGCGCTTTCCTGCGCGAGCGAGCCAGAGCGCTCATGGCCCGTGGCGTGGCGCACGAGCGCATCGTGCTCGATGCCGGCGTGGGCTTTGGCAAGACCGTGGCGCAGAACTTCAGCCTCCTGGCGCGCCAGAGCGAGCTGATGGCTCTTGGTTGGCCCTTGCTCGCGGGGTGGTCACGCAAGTCGTCTCTGGGAGCCGCAACGGGGCGAGAGGTGCCCGCCGAGCGGGTGGCAGCCAGTGTGGCGGCCGCCTTGCTGGCGGTGGAGCGCGGAGCCCGCGTGGTGCGCGTGCACGACGTGCGCGAGACGGTGGACGCACTGAGGGTCTGGCAGGCCATCCAGCCCGTTTGAGTGGGTGGATGACCGCGATAATCGACGTTTTGCGGCCGCGCGCCGACCAGCATTGAGCCGGTGTGGCGAAGCGCCGCATCCATAACAACACAGAGAACACAACATGCCCCGCAAATACTTCGGCACCGACGGCATCCGCGGCACAGTCGGCCAGCCCCCCATCACCCCCGACTTCGTCTTGCGCCTGGCCCATGCGGTGGGTCGCGTGCTGCGCCGCACCGAGTCGCACCCCACGGTGCTGATCGGCAAGGACACGCGCATCTCTGGCTACATGCTGGAGGCGGCGCTGGAGTCGGGCTTCAACTCAGCCGGCGTGGACGTGGTGCTGCTCGGCCCCGTGCCCACACCGGCCGTGGCCTACCTCACCCGGGCCCAGCGCGCCAACCTGGGCGTGGTGATTTCTGCCAGCCACAACCCGTTTGCGGACAACGGCATCAAGTTCTTCAGCGCCCTGGGCACCAAACTGCCCGACGACTGGGAGCAAGCGGTTGAGGCTGCACTGGACGAGCCACCGGTGTGGGCCGCATCGGCCGAACTTGGCAAGTCGCGCCGAATGGAAGACGCGGCCGGCCGCTACATCGAGTTCTGCAAGAGCACCTGCTCGCACAACCTCTCGCTCAAGGGCTTGAAGATCGTGGTGGATGGCGCCAACGGTGCGGCCTACCAGATCGCACCCGCCGTGTTCCACGAGCTGGGTGCCGAGGTCATCAAGATCGGCTGCACGCCCGACGGCCTGAACATCAACCACGGCGTGGGTGCCACGCATCCGCAGGCCATGGTGGAGGCGGTGAAGGCGCACGGCGCCCACTACGGCATCGCGCTCGACGGCGATGCCGATCGCCTGCAGATGGTGGATTCAGACGGGCGCCTGTTCAACGGTGATGAACTGCTGTACCTGATCGTGGCCGATCGCCTGGCGCGCGACCACGACGTGCCGGGCGTGGTGGGCACGCTCATGACCAACATGGCGGTGGAGGTGGCGCTCAAGGCGCGCGGCGTGAAGTTCGTGCGCGCCAAGGTGGGCGACCGCTATGTGCTCGAAGAGTTGGAAAAGAATGGCTGGATCCTGGGTGGCGAGGGCTCCGGGCATTTGCTGGTGCTCGATCGCCACACCACGGGCGACGGCCTGGTGTCGGCCCTGCAGGTGCTGCACGCCTGCGTGGACAGTGGCAAGACCATGGCGCAGCAGCTCGCCGACGTGACGCTGTTTCCTCAGACGCTGATCAACGTGCGCCTGCAACCCGGCCAGGACTGGAAGACCAACACCTTCCTGGCGCAGCAGACGCAGGCGGTGGAGGCCGAGCTGGGCGAGACTGGCCGCGTGCTCATCCGTGCCAGCGGCACCGAGCCATTGCTGCGCGTGATGGTGGAGGCGCGTGACGCGCAGAAGGCGCTGGCCTGCGCCGAACGTTTGGTGGCCGCTGTGCGAGCGCAGGTGCCCGCGTGAGCGGTGTTGCCATCTTTCGCGCGGACTACACCGACGCCAGCCACGCAGCCGCTCTGGTGGCCCTGCTTGACGCGTATGCGAGCGATCCGGCGGGCGGTGGCGATGGTCTGTCGGACTTCGCGAAACAGCACCTGGTGCGTGAACTCGCGGCGCGGCCGCAGGCCTACAGCGTGCTGGCGTTTGATGGCACGCAGCCGGTGGGGCTGGTGAACTGCATCGAAGGCTTCTCCACCTTCGCCTGCAAGCCGCTGGTGAACGTGCACGACGTGGCCGTGCTGGCCAGCCACCGGGGGCGCGGCATTGCGGAGCAGATGTTGGCCCTGGCCGAAATCATCGCCAAGGAGCGTGGGGCGGTGAAGATGACGTTGGAAGTGCTGTCGGGCAACCATGGCGCGGTCCGCCTGTACGAGCGCATCGGTTATGCCGGTTACCAGTTGGACCCGGCTATGGGCACCGCCCGGTTCTTCCAGAAGTGGTTATGAACAGGAAGCACCCCCGCGCCGGGCGCTGACGCGCCCGTCACCCCCTCAAGGAGGCGCCACCATGGGCCCGGCAAAGCCGGTTCCGCGGTGGCCCTCGATGAGACGACTCCCCCTCAATACAACAGATAGGGTTTGCGCGCCTCTGCCCAGGCCGCTTCGTCGGCGGCAGCCGCCGCTTCCAGCACGTCGGGGTCTGCCGACACATCGTCCACCCACTCCCGCAGCAGTGGCCCACCGTTGATGAGGTCGATGGCCAACCGCTCGTGTTCGTACTCGTAAGCGAAATCGCGCCACAGCGGGTAGTCGGGTGCCTGCAGACGCAGCGCGCGAAACGCCAGGGCCTGCAGCCGCCAGGGTTTGAAGGCGGCGTGGTCGTAGTGGGTCGGGTCTTCCACATGAATCTGAACGCCAGCGCACAACTGCCCCTGGTGCTTGTGGAAAGTGGGCTCGAAGAAACACGGGCGCAGCACGCAGCCCAGCAGCCATTGCGGTGCGATGCGGCGCATGTCTGCCAGCAGGCGGGGCACGTCGATGTCGGGCGCGCCGAACAACTCCAGCGCACGTGTGGTGCCGCGCCCTTCCGACAAGGTCGTTCCCTCCAGCATCACCGTGCCGGCATAGGCGCGCGCCATGCTCAGGTTGGCGGCGTTGGGGCTGGGGTTGACCCAGCTGCGCTCGGTCGGCCAGCCAAAGCCGGGGGCCGAGTCGGGCTGCCAGCCCGCCATGGTGATCACGCGGTAGTCCACGCTCAGGCCCAGCGTGGCGATGAACCAGTGGCCAAGTTCACCCATGGTCATGCCGTGTCGCATGGGCATGGGGCCCGCGCCCACAAAACTCTCCCAGCCCTCGCGCAGCGTGAGGCCTTCAATGGGTCGGCCGGCCGGGTTGGGCCGGTCCAGCACCCACACCGCCTTGCCGTGCTGTGCGGCCGCCTCCAGCACATAGCGCAGCGTGGTGATGAAGGTGTAGATGCGGCAGCCGAGATCTTGCAGATCGACCAGTAACACGTCGAAGCTGGCCATCATGGCGTCGGTTGGGCGGCGCACCTCGCCGTAGAGGCTGAACACCGGGATGCCCAGGCGGGGATCGAGGTAGTCGGGCGACTCGACCATGTTGTCCTGCTTGTCACCGCGCAGGCCGTGTTGCGGGCCAAAGGCTGCCGACAGCGTCACATCGGGCCGAGCGGCCAGCGCATCGAGCGCGTGGGTGAGGTCGCGCGTGACCGAGGCTGGGTGGGCCAGCAGGGCCACGCGGCGGCCCTTGAGCGGCGCGCGCAGGGCGGGATCTTGCAGGAAGCGATCGAGGCCGAATTGCATGAGATTCAGTTCTGGGGCAGGGCCAGACGCAGTGTGCGCCCGGCGGGGTGGTGGAAATCGGGGCGTTCTTGTGGATGCTGCAGTGCCCAGTAGCTCAGGCGCCCGTCGTGTTCTTCGATGACGGCGCTCAGCGCGAAGTGAAACAGTTCGGCGGGCGAGGGCAGGGCCACTGTGGGCAGGTGGACGTCCAGCGTCAGTCGGGTCGGCGTGACGATCGATTGCATCGCAGGCGGGACAGACGGGCCTTCGTTGGCGGTGTCCCGTTGCCGCTCGCCGGCAAAGCGGTAGGCCGCCCATTGGCCCGAGGGCGAGAAGTTGAATTCGCGGTAGGCCACATCGCCCTGCGCCGCCACAAAAGCCTCAAGGCAGGTGTGTTGCCACAGGCCATCGGCCGGGCCTGGTTCGGTGGCAGGCGGAATGCGCAGCCCGGCAGTGTCGCCACTCACCGTGTACACCAGTCGCAAACCTTCGTGGTTCAAGCTCACCGACACCGACACATCCAGCGGCAAGCCCGCCGGTGTGGCGGGATGGCATTTCAGTGAGTGAAGGTTGGGGCGCGCGTCAAGGTTCACAGGGCCGTATTCTCTCAGGCCCCTGTGCCCTTTCAGGCTCAGGTGACGGCGGTCGACACCAGCCAGCCTTGCACCTCGGCCACGGTCGGAATGCGGCCGCTGCTCACCAGCTTCTCGTTGATGACGAGTCCCGGCGTGGACATCAGGTCGTAGGCAATGATCTGTGTCACGTCAGTCACCTTCACGAACTCCGCCTCGACCCGGGCTGCGCTGGCGGCTTCACGTGCCACCGCCTCGAGCTTCTTGCAGTTGGCACAGCCGGAGCCGAGGATCTTCACGGTCAACATGGGTTTTCTCCTGTGGGGAATGCATGGGCTCAAATGGGCACGATGGCGCGCTGGCGCCGCCTCAGCCTGCCCACACCAAGGGACAGTGCGCCCAGCAGGATCGCCATCACAGCCGCCAGCGAGGGCAGGCCGGCGCCATCGGACCAGGCGCCGAAGATCAGTCCGGCGCACACGCTGAAGGCCGCCACCCAGGCGACGTAGGTCGCGGTCTTGGTCCAGCCGATGACCGCTGCCACCATCAACATGCTCTGCAGGCTGAGTTCGGGGTCGGCCATGAGATAGGCCAGCAAGGGGCCCGGGTGCATGCCCAGGTCGAAGAACATGCGCGCCACCGGCACTTCCACCAGCGTCGGGAAGTACATGAAGACGCCGAAGCCGACCGCCACCGCGTTGGCCTGCACCGTGTTGCTGCCCGCCAGGGATTCGATCCACTCGGGCCGTATCACCTGGCGCACCATGCCGACGATGAAAACGCCGATCACCAGCACGAGAAAGATCTGCTTCACGAAGCGCCAGGTTTCCCACAGCCACGAGCGCCAGTCGTCGGCGGGCAATTGCCTTGCGTGGTACCAGACCGATCCCATGGCCAGCGCCACGCCGACAGCGCGGCCGGTGATCGCGATCTCCAGCCCGTTGGCACCGGGCGTCAAGCTCATCGAAGCCACCAGCAGCGTGCTCGCCGCCAGGCCCAGCACAAGCCAGGTCCAGCGGTTGGCCCCCTCGATGATGTTCTCCAGGCCCCTGCCCGCGGTGGCTGCCACCAGCAACAGCAGCACGATGAGCAGCGAGCCGTGCAAGCTCACGCCTTCTTCGCCTTTGGCTGGGTCAAACGGTACCCAGCCGAACAACGTGGTCTGCCAGCTCTGCGCCCACGAGCCTGGCAGCACGAACGAACCCAGCGAGGCGGTCAGAGGCCACAGCTTCAATGTGCCCGCGATGAGCAGCGCCACCAGCGACACCAGGACGCCCAGCGCGGCCGGTGAGATGCTGGCGCGGTCGGCAAACAGCTGGTCGGTCTGGGCGTCGTGGGCTGCGTCGTCGCGCCAGAAGATCAGCGCCATCAGCAGGCCGATGCCGATGCCGAACACGAGGCACAGCACCAAGCGGGCCACCGCGAACTCCGGCCCGAGGATGCTGCCCGTGTAGGCCAGCGCCATGATGTTTCCCGCCGGCGCGAAGAACAGGAAGGTCATGGCCGGGCCAATGCCGGCACCCTTGCGGTAAATGCCGGCGAACAAAGGAACGATGGTGCAGGAGCACACCGCCAGCAGCGACCCGGCCGCCGCCGCTGCCGGGTAGGAAACAAAGGCGGGCACGTTGCGCCCCAGCCACCGCGTGATGCTGGCCTTGGGAATCAGGGCGGCCATGGCCCCGGCGATGAAAAACGCAGGCAGCAGGCACAACAGGACGTGCGCCGCCAGGTAAGCCGCCAGACTGCCGGCCCCACCGTGGATCATCTTCAGGAGCAGTTCCATACCAAGCACGCCCTTTCACTTGTTTCATTATCGAAAACCAGTGGGCGGTGTGAAGGGGTCAGGCACAGCAACGTGCGTTCTTCTTGAGCCGGATCAAGAGCGGCCCAAACTCTGCCGCGTCCAGGGTCACGCTCGAAGGGGCGTGTCAGCGGGGCGCCAGGCGTTGACCAAGGCCACCAGCGACAGCATCACCGGCACCTCCACCAGCACGCCGACCACGGTGGCCAGTGCGGCGCCGGAATTCAATCCGAAGAGCGAAATGGCCACGGCCACCGCCAGCTCGAAGAAGTTGGAGGTGCCGATCAGACAGGCCGGGCCGGCCACGTTGTGCGGCAGCTTGAGCCAACGTGCGCCCCACCATGCAATGAAGAAGATGCCGTAGCTCTGCAGCACCAGCGGCACCGCGATCAACAGGATCACCAGCGGCTGGCGCACGATGGTCTCGGCCTGAAAACCGAACAGCAGCACCACCGTGGCGATCAACCCGACCACCGACCACGGCTTGAGCGCGGCCACAAAAGCCGGCACCGCCGCCGGTCCACGCCGCAGCAGTAGCTGGCGCGTGAGCATGCCGGCCACCAGGGGCAGCACGACGTACAGCAGCGTGGACAGCAGCAGCGTTTCCCACGGCACGGTCACGTTGGTCACGCCGAGCAGAAAGGCCGCGATGGGGGCGAAGGCCACCACCATGATGAGGTCGTTGATCGACACCTGCACCAGCGTGTAATTGGCGTCGCCGTTGACAAGCTGGCTCCACACAAACACCATGGCGGTGCACGGCGCTACACCCAGCAAGATCATGCCGGCGATGTACTCGCTGGCCGACTGTGGATCGACCCAGGGCGCAAAGATGTGCTGGAAGAACAGCACGCCCAGCGCGGCCATGGTGAAGGGCTTGATCAGCCAGTTGACCACCAGCGTGAGCACCAGCCCCTGCGGCTTCTTGCCCACGTCGCGCACGGCGTGCCAGTCGATCTGGATCATCATCGGGTAAATCATCACCCAGATGAAGACGGCCACGATCAGGTTGACCTGCGCGTATTCCATCGCAGCCACCGCCTGAAAGACCGACGGCACGACCAGCCCCAGACCCACGCCGGCCGCGATGCCCAGCGCCACCCACACCGTCAGATACCGTTCAAAGAGTCCCATCAGACTTTGACCCGTCCGATACCGGCGAGCTCGTGTTTGAGCGCGAGTTTGTCGAGCTTTTCAATCGGCAGCACCGTCAGCAGCGCGATGCGCCGGTTCAGCAGGATGAAGCAGTCGTTGAAGGCGCGCTGGACGACTTCTTCGCTGCCTTTGATCGCAGCGGGATCTTCAACGCCCCAGTGGGCCGACATGGGCTGCCCCGGCCAGACCGGGCACACCTCGCCGGCGGCCTTGTCGCACACGGTCAGCACGAAGTCCATGCGCGGCGCATCCGACGCGGCGAATTCTTCCCAGTTCTTGCTGCGCAGGCCGGTGGTCTTGAAGCGGTTGCGTTCCAGCAGTTCGATGGCGTGCGGGTTGACCGTACCGGCAGGGTGGCTGCCCGCGCTCCAGGCGCGGAAGCGGCCCGCGCCTTGTTGGTTGAGGATGGACTCGGCCATGATGCTGCGCGCCGAATTGCCGGTGCAGATGAACAGGACGTTGTATGAGTGAGGTGTCATGGAAGACCTTTCAGCAGGTGGTGCAGGCAGAAACCGGGACCGTCACTTCGCAGGGCTCACCCTGACAACAGTGGGCGGTGAGGAATTGCAGCAAGTCGTTCATGGCGCCGAACTCCGCGCGGTAGATCAGGTGGCGGCCATCACGCTCTTGCGACACCAGCCCCGCGTGGCTGAGCTCCTTGAGGTGGAAGGACAGCGCCGTGCCCGCCACGCCCAGTGTTTCGCTGAGGTGGCCCGGGTTGAGGCCTTGCGGGCCCTGTGCCACCAGCGCGCGGAAGATGCGCAGGCGCGTCTCCTGCGCCAGGGCGCCGAGGGCTTTGACGGCTTGGGTTTCATCCATGGGATCTCCTTCAGACAGGTGTGTGTTGCAAGGACGGTTGGCTGGGCAACCTGAGGGTGGCCAACCAGCACACCACCAACATGAGCGCGGAGCCCAGCAGCGCATGGAGCAGCCCGCCCCACTGGTACAGCAGGCCCGAGAGCAGCGTGCCGCTGAAGCGGCCCAGCGCGTTGGCGGCGTAGTAGAAGCCCACGTCTTCGGCCGCCTTTTCCGAGCCGGCATAGGCCAGCACCAGGTAGGAGTGCACGGACGAGTTCACCGCGAACGCGAAGCCGAACACGCCCAACCCACCCACCACCACCCAGGGCAGGTGCGGCACGTCCAGCGCCACGGCCAGCGCCAAGGCCATGGGCACCAGCGCCAGCAAGGCCGACCACAGCCGGGCCGCGGGCACTTCAGTGCTCAGGCCGTCGGTGCTGCGTTTCACAAAGGCCGGCGCCATGGCCTGCACCGCGCCGTAGCCGATGGTCCAGACGGCGAGGAAGGTGCCGACCATGGTGAAGGTCCAGCCCTGCGAATACAGGTACACCGGCACGCCCACCACGAACCACACGTCGCGGGCACCGAACAGCACCACGCGCGCGGCGGCCAGCACGTTCACGCCTGTGTTCTTGGCAAACAGTTCCTTCGCCGACTTCGACGCCTTGCTCTTGCCCATCATTCGCGGCAGCGCGCTCACCACACCCAACAGCACCAGCGCGAGCAGCGCAGCCATGGCCCACAGCGCGTGCTGGAAGCCCAGCGTCTGCAGCAGCAGGCCGCCGAGGAAAAAGCCGATGCCCTTCATGGCGTTCTTGCTGCCGGTGAACCAGGCCACCCACTTGAAGAGCTGGCCCGAGCCCTGGTGCTTCGCCTGGTCGGCCGTGACCTTGATGGCCGACTTGCTGGCGGTCTTGGTGAGGTCTTTCGCCACGCCGCAGATGCCTTGCGCCAGCACCACCCAGGCCACCGACATCGCCGCGCTCCAGCCCGGGTCGAGGAACGACAGCACGGTGAAGCCGATGATCTGCGTGACCAGGCCCACCGTGAGCATGCGCGTGATGCCGTAGCGCGTGGCCAGCCAGCCACCGACGAAGTTGGCCACGATGCCCGCGGCTTCGTACAGCAGGAACAGGAAGGCCAGCGTGAACGGTGAATAGCCCAAGCGGTAGAAGTGCAGCAGCACCAGCATGCGCAGCGCGCCGTCGGTGAGCGTGAAGCCCCAGTAGGCGGCGGTGACGATGGCGTAGTTGCGTTCGGCGGTGTTCATGTGTGTGCGAGGGCTTCGACAGGCTCAGCCCGAACGGTGGGGGCTCAGCCCGAACGGTGAGGTCAGATACCGACGGATTGCATGTGGCAGGCCAGGTCGACCATGCGGCAGGCGTAACCCATCTCGTTGTCGTACCAGGCGTAGACCTTGAGCAGCGTGCCGTCGGTCACCATGGTCGAGGGCGCGTCCACGATGCTCGACCGCGTGTCGCGCGCGTAGTCCGCGCTGACCAAGGGGCGTGTCTCGTAGCCCAGAATGCCGGCCAGCGGGCCCTGTGCCGCAGTGGCAAACAAGGCGTTGACTTCATCGACCGTGGTTTCACGCTGCAGCTCGAACACGCAGTCGGTGAGTGAAGCATTGAGCGCCGGCACGCGCACCGCGTGGCCGTTGAGCTTTCCCTTGAGTTCGGGGTAGATCAGCGCGATGGCGGTAGCGCTGCCGGTGGTGGTGGGCGCCAGGCTCATCAGCGCGCTGCGCGCACGGCGCAGGTCCTTGTGCGGCGCGTCCACCACCAGGTTGGTGTTGGTCGGGTTGTGCAGCGTGGTGATCTGGCCATGGCGGATGCCGATGGCTTCATGCACCACCTTCACCACCGGCGCCAGGCAATTGGTGGTGCACGAGGCGGCGGTCACGATGCGGTCGCGCGCCGGCTCGTACAGCGTGTGGTTCACGCCCACCACGATGTTGAGCACACCGCCCACCTTCACCGGTGCGGCCACGATCACGCGTTTCGCGCCACGGTCCAGGTGGCCCAGGAGGGTTTCGGGTGTGAGGAACCTGCCGGTGCATTCCAGCACCAGGTCCACGCCCAGGTCGCCCCATGGGATATCGCCAGCGGTGGCGTGCGAGCTGAACGACAAACGCTGCTGGTCGATGCGGATGGCGTCTTCGCCCTCGGCGGCGATGTCGGCCCGCCACTTGCCTTGCACGCTGTCAAAGGCCAGCAGATGGGCCGTGGCCGCAGCGCCGCCCTTGAGTTCGTTGAGGTGCACCACCTGCAGCCGGTTGCCGGATCGCGGGTCGGTGGTTTCTCGTTCGGCTGCGCCGAGGGCGGCGCGCAGGGCCAGGCGGCCGATGCGGCCCATGCCGTTGATGCCAACTTTCATGTGGGTCGTCCTGTGGGGTGGGGGCGCGGCACGCCCCAATAATTCAATGTGTGTTGAATTGTTGCGCAGCTTCGTGACCGACCTGTGACAGTGGCGCGGGCACGGTGGGCAACACCACCACCGGCGAGAAGCCGCCGCCTTCGGTGCGAAAGTTGGTGGTCTGGCCGGTCCAGGTGCGCGCGGCCATCAATTGCACCTCACCGCGGTAGGTGTAGGCGCGCAGGTCCAGCTTGAGGAGGTGCGTGTCGTCTTGCACCCGCACCAGCCGTTCGCTCGGTGGCACCAGGGCTTGCGCCACGTAGTCACCGGCCATGATCTCGCCCCACACGCGGCGCGTGAGCTTGTCGCCGCGGTAGGCCGCGCGTGCGCCGAAGCCAGCGGCCGGCTTGAAGAACAGGCCCCGGCGTCCCGCCCAGAGTGCGTCCGCGTTGTCGATGCCCACGCGTTGCGTGGTGGGCACCACTGCCCGCAACAGCGCGCGGTCTGACTCGCTCACGCCCCAACGGGCCAGCAGATCGGTGTCGGAGAGCGCAATGAGGTTGCGTTTGTCGGCGTACAGGGCATGGGTGCGCGGGTGCGGTGTCAACACGACCGCACCGGCTTCGTGAGCCAGTCGCAATGCCTGGTGGGTGTCGTCCTGCAGGTAGAAGTCGGTCAGCCGGTTGTAGACCAGATCCACCGCCGTGCCCACAGGCAGGGCCGGGTGGTGCAACTGGCCGTCTCGCCACTGCAGCTCGGCCGCGTCGGCCACCAGGGCGGTCAGGCCGTGCGCAGCGAACAGTTCCCGAACCATGTCGAACTCGGGCGCGAGGTACTGCTGCCTGGGCGCGTCGTCCACGATGAGCACGGTGCGCAGCGGTGCATCGCCACGCTGCAATGCCCACTCGGATCGGAACATGTCGACGAAGACCGTGTCGAGCGACCGAAGCGCATCGTGCGGGTCCAGCACCTGGCCGAAAGCGTTGCAACAGGCGCTGTGCGCGCGGGCCAGCGCGGCGTTGAGCACCGCACCGCCGGCGTTGCTGTTGATCTCGATCAGCCGCGGTCCCGCGTCGCTGAGGTGGAAGTCGTAGCCCATGAACGCGCCCACCGGGCCGTGGTCCCGTGCGGCGATGCTTGGCGCCCTCGCCAGCGCCTGATCGCGCCAGGCGGGCAGGGCGATCACGCGTTCGATCGCCGCCACCGCTTCGCGGATCTGCTGCGCCACGCCGCTGTCCAGGAACACGGCGCTGGCCGAGAACAGGTGCGGGTGGCTGACGCTCAGCCGCGCGGCGAGGCCGTCGAGCGCCGGACCGGTTTCGAGCTGTTCGCGCAAGCGGGGCAGGGACAGCGTCTGGCAGGCGCAGCCCAGGTTGAGGGTGTCGGCGAGGTTCATGTCTTTCAAATGCCCTTCATATAGTTCAATGATAGTTGAAATATAGAAATAATGGGCGGCCAAGGCGTGTCACCAAAACTTCATGCGACTGCCTTGAATGGGTCATGACCGGTTTTCACACTGCATGGTCATGACCACAGCCTTCATCTCTCACGCCATTCCGTCAGCGACGGCGTTCGTCCCTGTGCCAGCGCAACCGATCGCGCACGGCATCGAGGTTTCCTGGGCCCGGCACCAGAGCGAAGTGCGCGAGGCACAGAAGCTGCGTTACAGCGTGTTTGCCACCGAGATGGGTGCCCGCCTGCCCAACACGGTGCCGGGCTACGACGTGGACCTGTTCGACGACTTCTGCGAGCACTTGCTGGTGCGCGACAGCGCGAGCCGCCAGGTGATCGGTACCTACCGCGTGCTCACCCCCGCCCAGGCCCTGCGTGTGGGCAGCACCTACAGCGACACCGAATTCGACCTCACCCGCCTGCGCGGCGTGCGCGAACGCATGGTGGAGCTGGGCCGCAGCTGCGTGCATCGCGACCACCGTCATGGTGGCGTGATCATGGCGCTGTGGGGCGCGCTGGCCGAGTTCATGGAGCGCAATCAGCTCGACACCATGATCGGCTGCGCCAGCATTCCGATGCAGCACGAAGGCCCGCACGGTGTGGTGGGCGGCGGCCACGCCGCGGCGAGCATCTGGCGCCAGGTGCGGCAGACGCACCTCGCGCCGATCGACTTCCACGTGCGCCCGCGCCTGCCACTGCCGGTGGAGCGGCTGGACGACACGCTCGACGTGGAGCCACCCGCGCTGATCAAAGGCTATTTGCGACTGGGCGCCAAGGTGCTGGGCCCGCCGGCCTGGGATCCGGATTTCAACGCCGCCGACCTGCCCATGCTCATGCGCATCTCCGACCTGCCCGCGCGCTACCGCAAGCACTTCCTGAGGGCCTGATGCGCGCATGAAGATCCTCATCGTCACCGACGCCTGGCAGCCGCAGGTTCATGGGTTGGTCTCCACCCTGGTGGCGCTGGTGCGCCAGTTGCAGGTGAGTGGCCACGAGGTGGTGGTGATCCAGCCCGGGCAGTTCCGCACACGGCCTTGTCCGGGCCATCCTGGCCTGGAGGTCGCCTTGTTTCCCGGTGCGCGGCTGCGCTCGCTGATGGATGCGGCCGATCCCGATGCGATCCACATTGCCACCGAGGGCCCGCTGGGGTGGGCGGCTCGGCGGCACTGCTTGAAACGCGGTCTGCCATTCACCACCGCGTTTCACAGCCGGCTTCCCGAGACGCTGCAAACCTCGTTCAAGCTGCCGCTGTCCTGGGGTTATGCCTTGCTGCGCTGGTTTCACCGACCGGCCAGCGGCGTGATGGTGCCCAACCAGGGTTTGCTCGACCGGTTGCAAGCGCGCGGCTTTCCGCACCTGCGTCTGTGGACGCCGGGCGTGGACACGCACCTGTTTGCGCTGAGCGATAGCACCCGGTCGTTCGCCTCGCTCGGCCCGCTGGCCCACCCGGTCAGCCTGTATGTCGGAAGGCTCTCGGCCGAGAAGAACGTCGAAGCCTTTCTGTCGCTCGATGTGCCCGGCAGCAAGGTGGTGTGTGGCGCAGGCCCCATGGCATCGAGCCTGCGCGCACGCTACCCCAACGTGCACTGGCTCGGCGAGCTGCCGAGGCACGAACTCGCGCAGGTGTACGCATCGGCCGACGTGTTTGTGTTTCCTTGTCGCGGAGAAACCCAGGGCCAGGCCATGCTGGAGGCCATGGCCTGCGGCGTACCGGTGGCGGCCTACCCGGTGGACGGGCCGCTGCAATTGGTGGGGCAGAGCCGCGCAGGCGCGCTGCACGGCGATTTGCGTGAGGCCTGGTTCGAAGCGCTCAAGGTGCAACGACACCAGGCGCGCGACCGCGCGTTGCTGTTCGGCTGGGGTCGCTCGAGTGCGTCGTTTCTGTCGCATCTGGTGGTCTTGCCGAGGCACCGGCGGCAGCGACTGCGATCGGGCTTTGGCATGCAGAGTCACGAACTCGGGGGCATCACGAAACTGTCACACAAACGTCATCCTGTCGTTGAATAATCGTCACAAGGCAGGGGGTGACGGCCGGGCACACTGGGCAAGGCACGGCGTCCTGCGCCACTGGGCAGACGCACCCGGCGACAACAACGACAACAGACATGAGCGGCAACAACTCCAACAGCAAGTTTCCTTTCCTGGATCGCGATCACAGCATCCTGGCTTTCAATGAACGCGTCATGGACTGGGCGCGTCGCCCCGACGTTCCGCTGCTGGAGCGCCTGCGCTATCTCAGCATCGTCTCCAGCAACCTCGACGAATTCTTCGAGGTCCGCGTCGCCCCCCACCTGACGGCTGCGCAGGCCAACGAGCAGCGGGGCCAATACACCGCGCAGACCTTCGAGAGGTTGTCCGAAAAGGTCCACGAACTCGTTGCGCAGCAGTACGCCATCTACAACAACGAGTTGCTGCCGCTGCTGGAGAAAAAGGGCATCAAGCTCATCTCGCACGGCGAGCGCAATCCGCGCCAGCGCCGGTGGGTCAAGGAGTTTTTCGTCAACGAAGTGCAGCCCCTGCTGATGCCGGTGGGGCTGGACCCGGCGCACCCGTTCCCGCAGGTGGCGAACAAATCGCTCAACTTCATCGTGCGCCTGGCGGGCAAGGACGCCTTCGGGCGCGAGAACGAGATCGCCATCGTGAAGATCCCGCGCATCCTGCCGCGGTTTTTCCGCATGCCCCCCATCAAGGGTTCCAGGCAGACGCATTTCGTTTCCATCTCCAGCCTGATCCGCTCCCACCTGGGTGATCTGTTCCCGGGCCGCCAGGTCACCGAGTTTTCACAGTTCCGCATCACGCGGCATTCCGATCTGGCGGTGGACGAGGAGGAGGTGAAGAACCTGCGCACCGCGCTGCGCAAGGGCCTGCAGCAGCGCCACTACGGCCAGGCCCTGCGCCTGGAGGTGTCGGCGGGTTGCTCGGAGTTCCTGTCCAACTTCTTGCTCGAGCAGTTTGCCTTGCCCTACAAGGCGCTGTACCGCGTGCCCGGGCCGGTGAACCTGGTGCGCCTGAACCAGCTGATCGACAAGGTGGACGCGCCCGCGCTGCGCTTCGAAGCCTACAACGCTGGCTGGCCGGCGCAGCTGACACCCGGGCAGTCGTACTTCGAGCGCTTGCAGCAGGGTGATGTCCTGATCCACCAGCCATACGAAAGCTTCGATGCCGTGCTGGCCTTTCTGCGCGAGGCGGTGGAAGACCCCGACGTGCTGGCCATCAAGCAGACCATCTACCGCACCGGTGCCAAGTCGGAACTGATGAACCTGCTGCGTGAGGCGGTGCGACGCGGCAAGGAAGTGACCGCCGTGGTGGAGCTCAAGGCGCGCTTCGACGAAGAGGCCAACATCAATTACGCCGAGCGGCTGGAATCGGTGGGTGCCCAGGTGGTCTACGGTGTGGTGGGCCTCAAGACCCACGCCAAGATGTTGCTCGTCACCCGCCGCGAGGAGAGTGGGCTCAAGCGCTATGCGCACTTGTCCACCGGCAACTACAACCCGGGCACGGCCCGGCTCTACACCGACCTGAGCTACCTCACCGCCGACGACGCGCTCACCGGCGACCTGGAGCAGATATTCCTGCACCTGGCCAGCCAGAACCGGCTGCCCAAACTCAACAAGGCGCTGATCGCACCGTTCCACTTGCACAAGGCCATGCTCGACAAGCTCGAAGCCGCAGGCGCTGCGGCCAAGGCGGGGCAAGACGCGCGCGTGATCGTGAAGATGAACGCCCTCACCGACGAGCAACTGGCGCGTGCGCTGGCCACGGCATCGCAGCAGGGCGTGAAGATCGATCTGATCGTGCGCGGGGCCTGCATCCTGCCCGCGCAGGTGCCGGGCTTCACCGACAACGTGCGCGTGCGCTCGGTGATCGGACGCCTGCTGGAGCACTCCAGGGTGTTTTATTTCCGCATGGGAGAGGCTGAGGAGCTGTGGCTCTCAAGTGCCGACTGGATGAACCGCAACATGCTGCGCCGCATCGAACTGGCCTGGCCCGTGACCGACAACGTGCTGCGCCACCGCATCATGGACGAGTGCCTGTCGGCCTACCTGTACGACACCAAGGACGCCTGGCTGTTGCAGCCCGATGGCCGCTATGTGCGGGCCAGCATCACCGGCAGTGGTCGCACCCGCGCGGTGATGCATTCGGCGCAAGCCAGCTTGATGGCTCGCTACGGCAGCAAGGGATAGGAAGGGGCGCAATGGAAAGCCGCAGCATGGACCTGATTCTCTGGCGACATGCCGAGGCGCATGAGCATCCCGATCTCCTGACCGGTGTGCCGGGCGACGCCAAAGACCTGGCGCGACGCCTCACCCCACGCGGCGAGAAGCAGGCCGCGCGCATGGCCGCCTGGCTGGACCGGCAATTGCCCGAGGGAGCTCGCATCTGGTGCAGCCCCGCCTTGCGGTGCGAGCAGACCGCGCTGGCCCTGGGTCGCAAGTTCAAGATGCGCGAAGATCTGTTGCCCGAGGGCGATCCGCTGGCCCTGCTGGAGCTGGTGCAGTGGCCGCATGGCAAGTCACCGGTGGTGGTGGTTGGCCACCAGCCCACGCTGGGCCGGGTGATCGCGCGCCTGCTCAATCTGGCCGAAGACGACTGCTCGGTGAAGAAGGGAGCGCTGTGGTGGCTGCGCCACCGCGAGCGCGCCAGTGGCAGCCAGACCGTCGTGGTGACCGTTCAGACACCGGAATTGATCTGAACGGAGCCGCCGCACACGGCGCTGCGCGTGGGCTTCAGGCTGCCGCTGCCTTCTTGGCTGGAGCGGCCTTTTTGGCTGCTGGCTTGGCAGCAAGCTTCTTGGCGGCTGGTTTGGCCACTGGCTTGGCGGTTGTCTTCACGGCAACCTTCACTGGAGCCTTCACAGGAGCCTTGGCCGCAACCTTGACCACTGGCTTGCTCACGGGCTTTTTTGGTGCTTCGGGCTTCTTGTCGGTGCCGGTGGGACGGCCGGTCTTGAGCGTGGGCACGGCGGACAGCGCAGCTTTGTAGGCCGCGTCGTTCAGACCTTGCAAGGCCATGAGGCCAGCGCGCAGCAGCTCGCTCTTCTTCACACTGGTGCCCAGCGCGATGGCGCGCGTCTTCAGCGTTTCAATGGCGGCAAACTCCGTCTTTGGGATGGTGAAGCTGTCGCGCACGAGCTTGGGTTTCTTGCTGCTGATCTTGCTGCTCTGACTGGCCATGAATGCACTCCGTTGGTGGAAAAAAGGAAGGGCAGTATAAACCGTATAAATCGTTTATACGGTTATGACAGTATGATGACAGGCGCGTGACGTAACGCAAGCCAGAAATGCCGTGCAACCGGCTTTGCCGGGGCACAGGCATTGCCCCCTTGAGGGGGGATGCGGCTACACGCAGTGAGCAAGCGACGGGGGTGTTCCCTATCTGATATCAGCAGTGAACTTCCACGACGATTTCTGCCAGGCCACCACCTCTTCGCCCAGCAACCAGGCCGACTGCGGGTAGCGCTTGGCCCAACCCGGGTTGGTGGCCAGCTTGAAAGCACGCGGCTTGTAGCTCAGCTTGACCGACTCGTGCTCGGGCATCTGCCGTGCGTGGCACAGCAGCACCGCCAGGCGCAGGGCCATGAGCTGTTTGGCGAACAGTTCGTCCTGCAGCGCTTCTTCGAGCTTGCGCAGCTTGCCGCGTTGGCCGAGCACCAGCTGGCTCATGCGGTGCAGTTCGGGCAGCGAAAAACCGCGTGCGTCAACGTTGTCCAGGATGTAAGCGCCGTGGTGGTGCGAGCGTTCGTGCGAGATGTGGGTGCCGATCTCGTGCAGCCGCGCGGCCCAGGCCAGCTTCTGCGAGTAGCGCTCGTTCTGTGCATCCAGCGCGGCAATCTGCGAGAAGAGGGCGGTGCTCACCGCACTGACGCGTTTGCCCTGGGCTTCATCTGCCGAGAAGCGGTGGGTCAGCCAGTTCACGGTGCGTTCGCGCACGTCGCCGCCGTCGGTGTCGCGGTCGATCAGGTCGTACAGCGCGCCGTGGCGCAACGCGCCCTGGGCGGGCAACATCTGCTCGATGCCGAACAGGTCGAAGATCGCGCGCAAAACGCTCACGCCTCCGCCCACCACGGGGCGGCGGTCGTCCTTCAGGCCTTCGATGCGCAACTGGTCAACGTTGCCGGCCTTGATCATGCGATCGGTGAGCCAGTCCAGTCCTGAGCGGGTCACCACGCCGGAGGCCCAGCCGTTGGCGGCCAGCATGTCGGCCACGGCGCCCACCGTGCCGGAAGAGCCGTAGGCCACGGTCCAGTCGGCCGGGGGAAATCTGTCCAGCGCTTCGTCGATCACGGCCTTGGCCGCCACTTCGGCCGTCTTGAAGGCGGCGGCGGTGAGCTGGCCACGTGAGAAATAGCGCGTGGACCAGGCCACGCTGCCCAGGCGGTACGACTCCATGGTGCGGGCCGAGTAGCCCTGGCCCAGGATCATCTCGGTGGAGCGCCCACCAATGTCGACCACGAGGCGCTTTTCGTCGGAGTGTGGCAGCAGGCGCGAGACGCCCTGGTAGATCAGGCGCGCTTCTTCGTAGCCGGACACCACGTCAATCGGGAATCCCAGGATCGCCTGGGCCTGGCGCACAAATTCGTCGCGGTTTTTGGCCTCGCGCAGGGTTTGCGTGGCCACGGCGCGCACCTGCTGGCGCTTGAAGCCGTGCAGCCGCTCGGCAAAGCGGGCCAGACACTCCCAGCCGCGTTCCATCGCCGCCTGACTGAGGTTTTTTTCTTCGTCCAGCCCGTTGCCCTGGCGCACGGTCTCTTTGAGGTATTCGATGCGCTCGATGTGGCCCGAGTGGTACCGACCGATTTCCAGCCGGAAACTGTTGGAGCCGAGGTCGATGGCGGCGAGGAGGGTTCCGTTTTGCATGCGAAGGGGGAGCGGTGAGCCTGGACGGCTCAGGGGAAACGAGGACGGCGGGGCGAGCCCGGATTGTGACGCATGCCCGGGCCAGTACCCCGAATCGGAGGGCGCCCCTGCACCGCAGGCTCTGTGACATTTGCGAGTTGTCACGGGGTTGTCACATTGGCTACCTAGAGTCGCTCTTGTTCCTCTTACCAACCGCAAGGAGTCTCGACATGATCAACAAACGCATCTTCCTTCAGGCCGTGGCCGCTGCCGCCATGGCAACCGCCGGCATGGGCTCCGCCATCGCCGCCGACATCACCGGCGCCGGCGCCACCTTCCCCTTCCCGATCTACGCCAAGTGGGCCGAGGCTTACAAGAAGGAAACCGGCACCGGTTTGAACTACCAGTCGATCGGTTCGTCTGGCGGCATTCGCCAGATTCGCGCCAAGACCGTGGCATTCGGTGCTTCCGACGCGCCCGTGCCCGGCGCCGACCTCGACAAGGACGGCATGGTCCAGTTCCCCGCCATCATCGGCGGCACGGTCCCGGTGATCAACCTGGAAGGCTTCGCTCCTGGCGAGCTGCGCGTGACGGGCCCCGTGCTGGCCGAAATGTTCCTGGGCAAGATTGCGAAGTGGAACGACCCCAAGCTGACCGCCCTGAACCCTGGCAAGGCATTGCCTGACGCCAACATCACCGTGGTGCACCGCGCTGACGGTTCGGGCACGACCTACAACTGGACGGACTACCTGACCGTGGTCAGCAAAGACTGGGCCGACACCGTGGGCAAGGGCGCTGCCGTCAAATGGCCTGCACCGTCCTCCGTCGGTGGCAAGGGCAACGAAGGTGTTGCAGCCAACGTGAACCGCGTCAAGGGCGCGCTGGGCTACGTCGAGTACGCCTACGTCAAGAAGAACAAGATGAACTTCCTGCAACTGCAGAACGCAGAAGGCAAGTACGTCAGCCCTGATGACTCGGCCTTTGCAGCTGCAGCCGCCAGCGCCGACTGGTTCAGCATGCCAGGCATGGGTATCTCCATGGTCAACGCCAAGGGCGCTGCCAGCTGGCCCGTGAGCACGGCGTCCTTCATCCTCATGTACAAGGACCCGGCCGACAAGGCGCAGTCCGCCGAAGTGCTGAAGTTCTTCGACTGGGCCTTCAAGAACGGCAAAGGCCTGGCTTCCGAGCTGGACTACGTGCCACTGCCCGACGCGCTGACCGCTCAGATCCGCACCAAGGTTTGGACGCAGATCGCCAAGTAAGTTAGGCTGCTTTGCAAGTCGCATCCGCCGGTCGGTTCAGTCGGGCCGGCGGATGTTGATTTGTGGGGCCGGTTTCAACCGGATCGGAGTCACCATGAGCCTGGGAACCACCATGAGTTCGCAACCTGTGTCCGTGCATCTGGACAACCCCAACATGGCGTCGATTGCCAAGCGGCAACGCTTCCAGGACGTCCTGTTTCACCGCATTACCCAGAGTTTTTCGCTGTTGGTGCTGATCGCCCTGCTGGGCATCATCGTCTCGCTGTTCATCAACGCCTGGCCCACCTTCCAGAAGTTCGGTTTCAACTTCATCTGGCGGGTCGAGTGGGACATCATCAACGAAGAATTCGGCGCCGCCATTGCCATTGTGGGCACCATCGCCAGCGCCACCATCGCCATGCTGATTGCCGTGCCGCTGGCCTTCGGCATCGCGCTCTTCCTCACCGAAACATGCCCCGTGTGGCTGCGCCGCCCGCTGGGCACTGCGGTCGAGTTGCTGGCGGCCGTGCCGTCCATCATTTACGGCATGTTCGGCCTGTTCGTGTTTGCCCCGTTGTTTGCCGACCATTTCCAGGTGCCGGTGCAGAACGTGCTTGGCGGCATGCCGCTGGTGGGCTTTCTGTTTGGAGGCAGCACCAACGGTTTCGGCATCCTGGCCGCCGGCATCGTGCTGGCCTTCATGGTGCTGCCCTTCGTGGCCGCGGTGATGCGCGACGTGTTCGAGATCGTGCCACCCATCCTGCGTGAATCGGCCTACGGTCTGGGCTGCACGACCTGGGAGGTGGTGCGTCGCGTGGTGCTGCCCTACACGCAAAAGGGTGTCATCGGCGGCATCATGCTCGGCCTGGGCCGGGCCCTGGGCGAGACCATGGCGGTCACCTTCGTCATCGGCAACGCCAACCGCATGCCGACCTCGCTGTTTTCACCGGGTACTTCAATCGCCTCCACGCTGGCCAACGAGTTCGGTGAAGCCGCGGACTTCCACCTCTCCACGCTGTTCGCGCTGGGCTTCCTGCTGTTCGTGATCACCTTCCTGGTGCTCTCGGCGGCCAAGATCATGATGATGCGCGCCGAGAAGGCCAAGGGGTTCTGACATGGAATTCAACAACCCAATCTATAAAGCCCGCCAGCGCGCCAACGCCATTGGGCTCACGCTGTCCATGGGTGCCATGGTTCTTGGCCTGGTGGTGTTGCTCTGGATCCTGAGCGTGCTGTTGACCAATGGCCTGGCTGCGCTCGACTGGAACATGTTCACCCAGTCCACGCCAGCCCCGGGCAGCGAAGGCGGTGGCCTGGCCAACGCCATCGTCGGCAGCCTGATGATGGTCGGCTTCTCGGTGCTGGTGTCCACCCCCATTGGCGTCTTTGCCGGGGTGTACCTGGCCGAGTACGGCGACGAGAGCAAGACCGCCGAACTCACCCGTTTCGTGACCGACATCATGCTGTCGGCTCCCTCCATCGTGCTGGGCCTGTTCGTCTACGCCATTGCCGTGGCCACGGTGGGCAACTTCTCTGGCTGGGCCGGCAGTCTGGCCCTGTCGCTGATCGCCGTGCCGGTGGTCGTGCGCACCACCGAGAACATGCTGCGTCTGGTGCCGGGCAGCCTGCGCGAAGCGGCATTCGCCCTGGGTGCGCCGCGCTGGAAGGTGGCCACGCTGGTCACGCTGCGCGCGGCCAAGAGCGGTGTCATGACCGGCCTGCTGCTCGCCGTGGCCCGCATCAGCGGTGAAACGGCGCCGCTGCTGTTCACGGCGCTCAACAACCAGTTCTTCAGCACCGATATGGGCGCCCCCATGGCCAACCTGCCGGTGGTGATCTTCCAGTTTGCGCTCAGCCCGTATGACAACTGGATCCGCCTGGCCTGGGGTGGTGCGCTGCTCATCACCCTGTCGGTGCTGGTACTCAACATCGTGGCCCGCGTGTTCCTGCGCGAGAAGAAGCTGGGTTGATCCCGGCGCTCCCCATCCTCCCAGTTTTCAAAGATATGGACATGACCATGCCGAATGCCGCCCTCGCAGCCCAACCCGCAGTCGCCGCGAAGAACGCGCTGGAATTGCGCAACCTCAACTTCTTCTATGGCAAGTTCCAGGGCCTGAAGAACGTCAACATGAACATCGAGGAGCGCAAGGTCACCGCGTTCATCGGTCCCTCGGGCTGCGGCAAGTCGACCCTGCTGCGCACGCTCAACCGCATGTACAGCCTGTACCCGGGCCAGCGCGCCGAAGGGCAGATCAACTTCTACGGTCAGAACATCCTGGACGACAAGCAAGACATCAACCTGCTGCGCGCGCGCATCGGCATGGTGTTTCAGAAGCCCACGCCGTTTCCCATGTCCATCTACGACAACATCGCCTTCGGCGTGAAGCTGTACGAGAACCTGGGCCGCAGCGAGATGGATGACCGTGTGGAATGGGCGCTGTCCAAGGCCGCGCTGTGGAACGAAGTGAAGGACAAGCTCAACCAGAGCGGCCTGTCGCTCTCGGGTGGTCAGCAGCAGCGCCTGTGCATCGCGCGCAGCGTGGCGGTCAAGCCCTCGGTGTTGCTGCTCGATGAGCCCACCTCGGCGTTGGACCCGATCTCCACCGGCAAGGTGGAAGAACTGGTGCACGAGCTCAAGCAGGACTACACCATCGCCATCGTCACCCACAACATGCAGCAGGCAGCGCGCTGCAGCGACTACACCGCCTACATGTACCTGGGCGAACTGGTGGAGTTCGGCTCCACCGAGCAGATCTTCTTCAAGCCAGCCAAGACCGAGACCGAGGACTACATCACCGGGCGTTTCGGCTGATTCGCCGCGGGTTGAAAATCGACCAGTTCCAAGCCATCACGGGAGATATTTCATGAGTGACAAACACATATCCAGCCAGTTCGACGCCGAGTTGAACTCCATCTCGTCCCAGGTCCTTGAAATGGGTGGCCTGGTCGAGTCCCAGCTGCACCAGGCGGTGTACGCGCTGGTGCACATGAGCATGGAGTCGGCCGATCAGGTGATCGAGAACGAGAACCGCATCAACCAGATGGAGATGCAGATCGATCACGAGATCATCTCCACCATCGGCCGGCGTCAGCCCACCGCGCGCGACCTGCGCTTCCTGATGGCCATCTCGCGCACCACGCAAAACCTGGAGCGCGCCGGCGACGAGGTCGCCCGCATTGCCCGCATGGTCAAGTCCATCATTGAAAATGGCTCACCGCGCAACCTGCCCAGTTCCGAGCTGCGCATGGCCGCCGACCTGGCTTCTGCCTTGCTGCGCAAGACACTCGACTCGTTCGCGCGCCTGGACACCACCATGGCCGTGGCCATCATCAAGGGCGACAACGCCATCGACAACGAATACAACGGCTTCCTGCGCAAACTCATCACCTACATGATGGAAGACCCACGCACCATCTCGCCCAGCCTGGACCTGCTGTTCCTGGCCAAGTCGATCGAGCGCGTGGGCGACCACGCCAAGAACATTGCCGAGCAGATCATCTTCATCGTGAAGGGTGAGGACGTTCGCCACACCCCCATGTCTCAGGTAGAGTCGGTGGTCGGATGAGGAAGCTTCCAAGAGTCCTCGTGGTCGAGGACGAACCCTCCATTGCCGAGCTGATCGCGGTCAACCTGCGCCACAACGGATTTGCGCCCACGGTGGTGTTTGACGGCGTTGCCGCGCAGCGCGAAGTGGACGCAGTGCTGCCCGATGTGATCCTGCTCGACTGGATGCTGCCCGGCGAAAGCGGCGCTTCGCTGGCTCGAGCATGGCGCAAGAACGAACGCACGAAGACCGTGCCCATCCTCATGCTCACCGCGCGCAGCGACGAGAGCGACAAGGTGCAGGGCCTGGACGCCGGTGCCGACGACTACATCACCAAACCGTTCTCGACCCAGGAACTGCTCGCACGCATCCGCGCGGTCCTGCGTCGGCGTGCGCCCGAGATCGTCAACGACTCGGTGCAGGTGGGCGAACTGGCGCTGGATGCGGCCACCTACCGCATCACTTTCCGCGGTGCCGAGCTCAAGGTCGGGCCCACCGAGTTCAAGCTGCTGCACTACCTCATGAAGCACGCAGAGAGGGTACATACCCGTGGTACGCTGCTCGACAAGGTCTGGGGAGACCATGTTTTCATCGAGGAGCGAACCGTGGACGTGCATGTCAAACGATTGAGGGAATCACTGGGTGAAGCCTCCGGCATGATCGAAACGGTCCGTGGCGCCGGCTACCGGCTCACCTCGATGAACAACACCGGGCGACCGGCGCAAGGCACCCCCATTTCCGCGGCATGACCCGGCGCGCGATAGAGCTCCTGCTCCTGGTCGCATTTGGGGCTGTGCTGGGCTGGACGCAGGATTCTCCCGGCTGGACATTTGCTGGCGCATTGGTCGGTGCGCTGTTCTGGTCGGTCATTGACGGACTGCGCGCCCGCAGCTTTCTGCATTGGCTCAACAAGGCCGACGTGACCCGCCAGCCCCGCCTCTCGGGCACCTGGGGCGAGATGGTGGACCGGGCACGCAAACTGGTCAAGAAGCTGGAGAAGAAGGCGCAAAGCAGCGATGCCCGCCTGGAAGACTTTCTCGCCGCCATCCAGGCCTCGCCCAATGGCGTGGTGCTGCTGGACTCCGCTGGCCGGATCGAATGGTCCAACCTCACTGCAGCCAACCACCTGGGCTTCGATCCGCAGCGCGACCTGGGCCAGTACGTGCGCAACATGGTGCGCAATCCGGCGTTCACCGCTTATCTGGCGGGTGGAGAGTTCAACCAGGAGATCCAGATCGACGGGATCGGGCCACGCCCCTCCCAGCCTTCCAAGATATCGCTGCAGATCCACCCCTACGGCAAGAAGCGCAAGCTCATGCTCACCCGCGACGTCACCGCTGTGCAGCTGGCCGAGACCATGCGGCGCGATTTTGTGGCCAACGTGTCGCACGAGATCCGAACGCCCCTGACAGTGCTCAGCGGCTTTGTCGAAACCATGCAGAGCATCCCGCTGGAAGAGGCCGACCGCACACGTTACTTGGGGCTCATGAGCCAGCAGGCCCACCGCATGCAGACGCTGGTGAGCGACCTTCTCACGCTATCGCGTCTTGAAGGCAGCCCCGCACCCGGACCGGGTGAGTGGATCGACAGCGAAGAACTGCTCACGCACGTTGTGCAGGAGGCCCGAGGCCTGACGCAGGCAATTTCCGCCACACCGCACCAGATCGATCCCCTGGCAGGGCCATCCATGTGGGTGTCAGGCGCGAAGACCGAGCTGCTCAGCGCCATGTCCAACCTGCTCAGCAACGCCGTGCGCTACACACCGGGTGGAGGCCTCATCCAGACGGGCTGGCGCTTGCGATCCGACGGCTGGGGCGAGTTCTTCGTGAAGGACACCGGGCCGGGCATCGCGGCCGAGCACCTGCCGCGCCTGACCGAGCGCTTCTACCGGGTGGACCGCAGCCGCTCGCGGGAAACCGGCGGCACCGGTCTGGGTCTGGCGATCGTGAAGCACGTGGCGCAGCGCCACGGTGGTCATATCGATGCCGAAAGCGTGGTCGGAGAAGGCTCCCGGTTTGCGATTGCCTTGCCGCCCAATAGGGTGCGAGAGCGCGTTACCGGGTGAGCCGTTCTCAGTTGCCCACGCGCTGGTAGATCAGCAAGCTCTCTTTGGTATCGGTGAGCCGTCTCACGGTGGACTTGAATGCCCAATGGGTGAGTTCGACGCGTTGGTGCAGCGTGGCCTGGCTCGCCGGAGCCACAACCAGGCTCTGGCAATCGGCTCCAGCGCCACGGTGCGAGGTGCGCACCAGCTTCAGCGATCCGTGGTACTGCAGGGCAGCAATCTGGGCCTGAGTCAGCCCGTCGGCCAGCACGCAGCCCTCGGTTGGGACCAAGGTCGCAATGCGCCGTGAAATCGGGCCATAGCTGCGGCCGAAGTCCAGCAAAGGCAGCCAGAGCGTCATGAGCAACAACCAGCACAAGGTGCTGCCCGCCGCAGGCAACACGAGGCTTTTCCACAGCGCCTGCCGGTGTTTTCCGACGCGCCAGGACACCAGCCAAAGCCATGCGCCGGTGGCCACAGCCCCCGCCAGAAACAGCATCCAGGAAAACTCGGACACGAATCCGGGAGCCAGTTTGGCCACGTTGGCCGCCGGCTTGGCGGGTATGCCGGTCTGCATGGCGAACCAGATGACCCAGATGACCAGGGCGCAACCCGAGAAGAAGATCAGCGTGAACCAGTCGACCAGGGCCGAGACGCTGCGACGCAGTGTGGGCAAGGCAAAGGCCGCCAGCGCGGCAAGCGCGGGCAAGGCCAGCAGCAGGGCCCGGTCGCGTTCGGGTGAGAGTGCGCTGTCCACCACGCTCACCAGCGCCGCCCACAGGGGCAAGGCGACATGGGGGCGCAACAACTGGTGGCGCCAGCGCCAGAGCGTCCACAACACCAGTGGCCAAGCGGGCCAGGTGAACCACACCAGCAGCTTGCCCCAGCTCTGCCATTCCACTTGATTCAGCGCGGTTTGCAGGCCGGGGACAGGGACTTGTCCGCTGAGGGCTGAGGCGGCCACGGCCAGCCCCAGCAACGCCGCCGACCAGATCACGGGATCGCGTTGTGACGGCGCTTCGCTGGTCAGCCACGAGGTGTCGGGCTCGTCCTGGCTGCGGCGTGAGAGCCACAGAATCAGCAGCAGGCCACCACCGAGCGTGACAGCGATCCACGGCGCCCCGCTGAACACCAGAGACACGACGGCCACGCCCCAGATGGCCACGCTTCGCCAAGGCTGCCGGTAACCCGTGTGCGCCATGCGTGAGGCCATCAGGAGCATCAGCGACACCAATGCGAGCCGCGCCAGATCGGGAGTGGTCTCGTGAGACAGCTGGGCCAGACCCAGACAGGCCATTAGCGCCAGCAAGCCGGCATCGGCGAGCGCGCGCGCGTAGTCGGTTGGCTGCGCCTCACCCCCGAAGGCAAACTGCACCGGCTGCGCGGCGGGCTGACGAGCCAGGTGGTAAACCGTGTACCAGGTGCAGGTCAGGGCGATGGCCAGCAGCAGCGCGAAGGGCACGCGCACCGCGAACTCGGGGGAGAAGAAAGGAAGCAGCTTGATGAAGATCGCGCCGAGCCAGTAGGGCAGGGGCCCGGTTTCTTCCACCGCCACACCCAGCACCTGCGGGTTCCACCACCCGCTGTGGCCAGCGGCCATCTCCAGCATCACGCCGAAGGCGGACACATCGGCGTTCTTCCAGGGTTCCCGCCCCAGGAATCCCGGCAGCACGTAGGCCGCGCAAAACAGGAACAGGGCGATCCGGGGGAACCGGCGCACGGCTGACTGGGTGACGATGGCGGGGGTGGGCTGGTTCACTGCGGGGAATATACAAGGGGCCCGTGGCCGACGGTGGGGAAGCTGAAGACGAAAAAAAAGCAGCCGGGAAACCAGCTGCCATTCTTGTGCAGGACCCAGCGCCCCGCGGGACGCTGACCAGCCAGTCGCTTACTTGGCGGCAGGCGTTGCCTTGCCGTAGCGGTTGCGGAAACGCTCCACACGACCACCCATGTTGTCCACGCTCTTCTGCGTGCCGGTGTAGAAGGGGTGCGATTCGCTGGAGGTGTCCAGCTTGTACAGCGGCAGCTCGCGGCCGTCTTCCATCTTGATCATCTCTTTCGTGTTCGCGCAGGAGCGGGTCACGAATTTGAAGCCATTGGAGAGGTCCTGGAAGCAGACTTCGCGGTAGTTGGGGTGAATGCCGTCTTTCATGACGTGTCCTTGAGGTTCAGGTGCGGCAGCCGCAGGAAAACCATTTCCCTGTACTTGTCGCAATTAGCAAAGCCTGCGATTTTAGCAGGAATGTCCAAATCAGCCGCCGCGGCGCATCATGTCGAAGAATTCGGAGTTGTTCTTCGTCGACTTCATGCTCTTGAGCACCATTTCCATCGCCTCGATTTCGTCCATGTTGTACATGAACTGGCGCAGGATGCGGGTCTTCTGCAGGATCTCGGGCTGCAGCAGCAACTCTTCGCGGCGGGTGCCGCTGCGGTTGAGCTGAATCGAGGGGAAGACGCGCTTTTCGTACAGGCGGCGATCCAGGTGGATTTCGCAGTTGCCCGTGCCCTTGAACTCTTCAAAGATCACCTCGTCCATGCGCGAACCGGTGTCGACCAGGGCAGTGGCGATGATGGTGAGCGAGCCGCCTTCCTCGATCTTGCGGGCCGCACCGAAGAAGCGCTTGGGGCGCTGCAGGGCGTTGGCGTCCACGCCGCCGGTGAGCACCTTGCCGCTGGAGGGCAGCACGTTGTTGTAGGCACGGGCCAGGCGGGTGATCGAGTCGAGCATGATCACCACGTCCTTGCCGAGTTCGACCAGGCGTTTGGCGCGCTCGATCACCATTTCGGCCACATGCACGTGGCGCGCGGCGGGTTCGTCAAAGGTGGACGCGATCACCTCGCCGCGCACGGTGCGCTGCATCTCGGTCACTTCTTCAGGGCGCTCGTCCACCAGCAGCACCATGAGCACCACCTCGGGGTGGTTGGCCGAAATGGCGTGGCAGATGTGCTGCATCATGACCGTCTTGCCGCTCTTGGGTGGAGCCACGATCAGGGCGCGCTGTCCGCGACCGATGGGCGCGATGATGTCGATCACGCGGCCGGTGATGTTCTCTTCGCTCTTGATGTCGCGCTCCAGACGCATCTGTTCCTTGGGGAACAGTGGCGTCAGGTTCTCGAACATGATCTTGTGCTTGTTGTCCTCGGGGGGCAGGCCGTTGATCTTGTCGAGCTTGTTGAGCGCGAAGTAGCGTTCGCCGTCCTTCGGGATGCGAACCTCGCCCTCGATCATGTCGCCGGTGTGCAGGTTGAAGCGGCGGATCTGACTGGGTGAGATGTAGATGTCGTCGGTGCTGGCGGTGTAGCTGGTGTCCGGCGCACGCAGGAAGCCAAAGCCGTCGGGCAGCACTTCCAGCACGCCGTCGGCGTACACCAGTTCGCCGCCCTTGGCGCGCTTCTTGATGATGGCGAACATCAGCTCCTGCTTGCGCATGCGGCCGGTGTTTTCGATCTCAAGCGCTTCAGCCTGCTTGAGGACTTCAGACACGTGCAGTGCCTTGAGTTCGTTGAGGTGCATGGAATTCACTCCGGGAGGGAGTTGAGTCGGGAACCGGGGGAGGGGGCGCTGGCGTCCGGATGTCGGACGGTACGCAATTGAGAGGCGGGGTCTGTCGGATCCGCCTGCGGGAAATTATGACAGGAAAAGAAAGCCGCTGAGAAGGGTGCCCGGGCATTGCACCCAGGCACACCTCAACACCGCATCAGGCGAGCTGTTGATCGATGAATGCGGTGAGCTGAGCCTTGCTCATGGCGCCGACCTTGGTGGCTGCCAGCTGGCCGTCCTTGAACAGCATCAGCGTGGGGATGCCACGGATACCGAACTTGGCCGGCACGTCGCGGTTGTCGTCCACATTGAGCTTGGCGATCTTGAGCTTGCCGTCGTAGGAGCCGGCCACTTCATCGAGGATGGGGGCAATCATCTTGCAGGGGCCGCACCATTCGGCCCAGAAGTCGACCAGGACGGGCGCCTGCGCATCCAGCACGTCGGCCTGGAAGCTTGCATCGGAAACATGTTTGATCAGGTCGCTCGCCATGATTCATCCTAAAAAACGTTGAACGGGGAGGTTAAAGTTTGGGCACTTGCGCGGGCTTCAAGAGCTTGAAGGTCACCGCTGGGCCAACCAGTCCGAGCAATTGTGACAGAAACCCCCATTCCATGACGCCTGCCAACCCGCCTTCCGAATCCGGTCTTCCCGCCTTGCCCGGGCAAGAAATCGAAGGCGGCGCTAGCGATTGGTCTTTGTTGATCGAGACCCTGTCGCGGGCGCTGGCCGAGCGCGGCCTGGATGCGGGCAGCGCGGTGGTGTTGGTGCCCTACGCGCAACTCATGGACGTTGGACGGCGTGCCTGGTCGACTCACCATCCCGACGGCTTTGCGCCGCGCTTCGAGTCGAGTCGCAACTGGGCGGCATCGCTGCAACCTTTCATGCCCGGCGCCACCGACCTGAGCATGGACATGGCGCGCGACAGCCTCGTGGCCGCCGCCTTCATCGACCGTGTCGCGCCTGCCCGGGCCGACGCCGAGTTGCGCTCCGTGATGGTGGTCCGCCTCGTGGAGGCCGCGCGACAACTCGCACCCCTGGCTGCGGCCGTGCCACCCGAGCAGCGCATGGCGTGGGCCGAATCGGTGCGCCTGGACCTGTTGCCTGGCCCGGCCTCGCTGCAATGGGAAGGGCTGGTGGCCACGCTGGCGCTGACCTGGGCCAGCACATCCACGTACGCCACCGACGTGTTGTGGAGCCCGCAGGCCAGTCCCGGCGCGGGCGCACAGGCTTTGGTGATACTGCAAGGTTTTCAGACCGATCCGCTGGCCGCCGCTCTGGTGGCGCACTGGGGCGAGCGCGCGCTGAACCTGTCGTGGGACGTGGGTCAGCCGTCGAGCGCCGAAGCCTCGGGCCGGACCTTGCATGCCTGCGACGACGCCGAAGACGAAGCGCAACGCGCGGCGGCCTGTGTGATTGCTCGGATCAACCAGGGTCATCAGCCTGTGGCGCTGGTGACCATCGACCGGCTGCTGACGCGGCGCGTGAGCGCCCTGCTGCACGGCGCTGGTGTGGCCGTGCGCGACGAGACCGGCTGGAAGCTCTCCACCACCCACGCGGCCGCGCAACTCATGAGTTTGTTGCGCGCCGCCTCGCCGCATGCCTCCATGGACGATGTGCTGGACCTGCTCAAGCAGGCCACGCGTTGGTCTGAGGAAACCGTGCTGACGCTGGAGCAGCTCGCCCGCGAAGCCGGTGTGTCGCAATGGCGCGCGGCTGCGCGCACGGCCAGTCTGGAGCACGCCTTGCCCGACGGCCTGAGCGCGATTCTGGAAGGCTTGCAGTCGCCTCGCGGCCTGGTGCCCTGGCTGGACGCGTTGGCGCAGGCCTTGAAGGCCATCGGTCTTTGGGATGCGCTGCAACGGGACGCGGCGGGGCAGCAGGTCTTGCAGGTGCTGCGCCTGGAGGATGGTGCGTCGCGCGAGCTCTCTGACATCGGCGAGACCTTGCCCGATCCGGCCGCGCAGCGTGCAGCCGGGCGCAGATCACTCGCGGCATTGACATCCTGGGTGCGCGACGTGCTGGAGGGCGCGACCTTCATGCCACATGGCACCGGCGACGCGTCGGTGGTGATCCTGCCGATGGCGCAATTGCTCGGCCGTTCGTTCGCGGCTGCGGTGGTGCCCGGTTGCGACGAGGTGCATCTCAACCCCAGCCCGGAGCCACCCGGCTCGTGGACCGCAGCGCAGCGCGAGCTGTTGGGCCTGCCCTCCCGCGAGACCCTGGCACAGGCAGCGGCCAGTGCCTGGCAGGCGCTGCTGTGCATGCCGCGCCTGGATGTGCTGTGGCGAACGCAGGAGCTCGGCGAGCCCGTCATGCCCAGCGCCTGGGTGTTGGCACTGCAAGCTGCGCACGGCCGCAACGGCATCGACCCACGCACACCGACCACCCTGGTATCTGCACCGTCCGCGCGCCCCTCACCGTCCGCCGGCGACGTGTTGCCCGGCGCGCTGTCGGCCAGCGCCTACCAGGATCTGCGCGATTGCCCGTACCGCTTTTTCGCCCTGCGCCAGTTGCGGCTGGTCGATGCGCCCGAACTCGCGGCCGAGCCGGACCAGCGCGACATGGGCAACTGGCTGCACGCGGTGCTGCGCGCCTTTCACGAGCAACGCGGCGATTCGCGCCCCGGGGCCGAGGCGGATCGCGCGGCGCTCGATCGCATCGCCACGGAGACCGCCGCCGCCATGGGACTGAATGCCGGCGAAGGTGGGGCGGGATTCCTGCCCTATGAGGTGGTGTGGCCCGCCACGCGCGACGGCTATCTGGAATGGTTGGCCACGTTTGAAGCCCGCGCCGATCGGCCAGGCCCCCGTTTTGTGCAGGCCGAAGCGGTGATGACGGCCAATGTGGGCCCGTGGAAGCTCTACGGCAAGCTCGACCGCGTGGATGCGCAGGACAGTCCCGAAGGCCCGATCCCGTTCGTGATCGACTACAAGACCGAAAGCCGCAAGACCACCATGGATCGGTTGAAGGAGCCGCTGGAAGACGTGCAACTGGCCTTCTACGCCGCTCTCTTGCCCGACGACAACCTGCGCGCCGCCTACCTCAGCATCAACGACCGGCCGGGCTCGGCGGCCACTGAAAGCGCCACGAAACTGGTGGAACACACCGAGGTGCTGGAGGCGCGCGAGCAGCTGCGCGCTGGTGTTTCGCACGACATGGCCCGTGTGGCCGCGGGCCACCCCATGCCCGCCTTGGGCGAGGGTCGGGTGTGTGAATTCTGCAAGGCCCGCGGCCTGTGTCGCAAAGATTTCTGGAGCCTGGCATGAGCCCCCAGAAGGCCTACCGGATCAACGGCTCGCCCGTGTCCCGCGAAGCCTTTTACGCGCTCGCCTGCGACCCCGCGCGCAGCATCGCGGTGGAGGCGTGCGCCGGCGCGGGCAAGACCTGGATGCTGGTCTCGCGCATCCTGCGCGCGCTGCTTGACGGCTGTGCTCCGCAAGACATCCTGGCGATCACCTTCACCAAGAAGGCCGCGGGCGAAATGCGCAAGCGGCTGGGTGAAGAACTGCGCCGCTGGGCCGATCTGTCCGATGGCGAGCTGCTGGATGTATTGCAGCAGCGCGGCTTGAGTGCAGCCGATGCCGAGCGCCGTGTGCCCGAAGCCCGCAACCTGCATGCGCGCGTGACTGCCTTGGGGCGGCCGGTGCAGGTGCGCACCTTCCACAGCTGGTTCGCGGCCTTGCTGCGCGGCGCCCCCCTGTCGGTGCTGCAAGAGCTGCAGCTGCCGGTGCAGTACGAGCTGCTCGAAGACGACACGCAGGCCGTGGAGCAGGTGTGGCCGCGCTTCTACGGCGCGCTGGCCGCCAGCGTCCCCGACCGCCAGGATTTTGTCGATGCGGTGGGCACACACGGTCGTTTTCAGACGCAACAGGCCTTGCGCAAGGCGCTGCAAAAGCGCGTGGAGTTTGCCCTGGCCGATGCTTCGGGCGTGGTGCAGTGCTCGGTGGATGCGATGGCTGAGCAGTTCCCCGAGTTCGCCGGGTTCGACGATCCACTTCGCTGGCTGGTGGAACACGCGCCCACACGCAGCCTGTTGTCCGGTGCCGCCATTGCACTCGGCCGGGCCGGCGCCGTCACCTTTGCGGCCAAGGGCGTCGAGCTGGAGAAGGCCATCACCGGGCTGGACGGTGCAGCCGCGATCGACGCCCTGCTCACGCAGAAAAACGAGCCACGCAAGTTCAGCGACAAGATCGCCGGCATCGAGCAGGTGCGTGCAGCGCAGGAGATTGCGCTGCGCACGCTGGCGGCGCGCTCGCAGCACCAGGCCTGGCTGCACCACCAGCGCATGGCGCGCCTCACGCGGGTGCTGCTCGCCAGTTTTGCGGCGCTCAAGCGCGAGCGTGGCTGGGTCGACATGAACGATGTGGAGTCCGCCGCGCGCCGCCTGCTGGGTGACGCCGAGCTGTCGGGCTGGTTGCAGCAGCGGCTGGACGCACGGGTGCGCCACCTGCTGATCGACGAATTCCAGGACACCAACCCGCTGCAGTGGCAGGCGCTCTACGGCTGGCTCTCGGCCTATGCCGGTGCCGGCCCGGGCGAGGCGCCGTGCGTGTTTCTCGTGGGGGACCCCAAGCAGTCCATCTACCGCTTTCGCCGCGCCGAGCCGCAGGTGTTCAAGGCCGCGCAGGCCTTTGTGGTGGAGGGCCTCTCGGGCGCCTTGCTCAGTTGCGACCACACCCGCCGCTGCGCACCCGCCGTGGTGGACGCGCTCAACAGCGCCATGCTCGCCGCCGTGCAGGCCGGGGAGTACAGCAGCGATTTTCGCCAGCACACCACCGAGAGCCGCGAACCCGGGCACGTGGTGGCTTTGCCGCAGGTGCCCCGCAGCGCACGCGAACGCGGCACCGTCGCCGGTGGTGATGCCACCTGGCGCGACAGCCTTGTCACGCCACGCGTTTTGCTCGAAGACACCATGTCGGCGCTGGAGGCACGCCAGGCGGCCGACTGGATCGCCGCCGAGATCGGCTCGGGTCGCTTGAGCGCCGATGGTTTGATGGTGCTGGCACGCCGGCGCGAGCGCCTGGCCTGGATGTTCGAGGCGTTGCGCGAACGCGGCATCGCCAGCGAGCAGCCCGAGAAGCTGGACCTGTGCGAATCACCCGCCGTGCAGGACGTGGTGGCCTTGCTGGACGCGCTGGTATCGACCCGCCACGACCTGAGTCTGGCGCGCGCGGTGAAGTCGCCGCTGTTTGGCTGGAGCGACGACGCGCTGGCCTGGCTGGCCCGCTTGCAGCAGCACTGGACGGTGCGCCCCGGCACGGACCCCAAGCCCGTCAAGCCCTCGTGGTGGACCGTGTTGCAGCGCTTCGCGGCTCTTCCCGAGCACGAGAAAGCCGCGTTGCCAGCAGTGCCGGAGCCGCTGGCGCAGGAGTTCGCCGCCACCGCATGGCGCCTCCTGCAATACCGCCAATGGGTGCAGAGCCTGCCGCCGCACGATGCACTCTCGGCCATCTATGGCGATGGTGACGTGCTCGCGCGATTTGCCCGAACCGTGCCCGTCAGCCAGCGCGCCGGTGTGCTCGCACAGCTGCGCGACCTGCTGGCCACTGCGCTGGCGCAGGATGGCGGGCGTTTTCTCACGCCCTACCGCTTCGTGCGCGCCCTCAAGGCTGGCGGCATCAAGGCCACGCCCATGCACAACAGCGGCGCGGTCCGCCTGCTCACGATCCACGGCGCCAAAGGCCTGGAAGCCGACACCGTGCTCATGCTCGACACCGACACCGGCCCTTCGCGTCCGGAGAGCATGGGCGTTTTGATCGACTGGCCGGGCGAAGCGCCGGTGCCACGCCGCTTCGTGTTTCTGGCCAGTGAAAAGAACCCGCCGGCCTGTGCGGCCAGCGCCCTGGCGCTGGAGCAGCAGGCCCGTTCGCTCGAAGAACTCAATGCCCTGTATGTGGCGCTCACGCGGGCCGAATCACGCCTGGTGATCTCCAGCTTCGAGCCCCATGCGCGCGGCAACGCGGCAACCTGGTACGAACGCCTGTTGCCGCTCACGCAGCCGCTGGATGTGCCCACCTCACCGGCACAGCCAATCGCTTCGGATGCGTCGGCCACCGACACCTTCAGCCTGCTCGCGTTGCCACCTTTGACACAGCCCGCGAGCACCGGGCTGCCCGCTGCGGCAGTGCCGGTGGTGGACGACGAACGCACCCGCGTCGGCCTTGCGCTGCACCGCCTGCTGCAGTGGCATCCCACGCCCGCGCGCGGCTTCGACTGGTCCTCCGTGCATGCCCACGCCGTGGCCCGCGAGTTCGCGCTCAGCCCGGCCCAGGCCGTGCAGGCGCAGGCCATGGCGCGGCGCATCGTGCAAGGCGAAGCCGCCTGGGCCTGGGATGACGCCGTGGTCGACGCCACCGGCAACGAGGTCGAGCTGTTCCACCGCGGTGAACTCCTGCGGCTGGACCGTCTGGTCCGGCGCGCCGACACGGGCGAGTGGTGGGTGCTCGATTTCAAGAGTGCGGAGAACCCGGAACAACAACTGGAGCTGCTTGCGAAAATGCAGAGCTACCGCCAGGCGGTGCAAGCCGCGCGGCCCGGCGCCTTGGTGCGCCTGGCCTTCATCAACCTGCATGGTCGTTTGATCGAACTGCAAGACACACCGATCACCTCATGACCCACCCCGGCGCCATTTCATCCTTCAACGTGGACGTGTCCATCATCGGCGGAGGCCCCGCCGGTCTGATGGCCGCCGAGGTCATGAGCCGCGCCGGTCTGGCGGTGCACCTGTTCGACGCCATGCCCTCGGTGGGGCGCAAGTTTCTGCTGGCCGGCAAGGGCGGCATGAACCTCACGCATGCCGAGCCGCTGGATACCTTCGTCACGCGCTACGGTGCGGCGCAAGACCGCGTGCATGCCCTGCTGCGGCACTGGGGCCCGCAAGCCGTGCGCGACTGGGCCTCAGGTCTGGGCATTCAGACCTTCGTGGGCACTTCCAACCGCGTCTTCCCCACCGACATGAAAGCCGCGCCCTTGCTGCGCGCCTGGTTGCATCGGCTGCGCCACCCGGGCGAGGGTGGCGTGCCGGTGGTGTTTCACATGCGCCACCGCTGGCAGGGCTGGAACGCCTCGCCCGACGGTCCGCTGGTGTTTGAAGCACCCGGCGGCAGTGTTGAAGTGCACGCTCGCGCGACCGTGCTCGCGCTGGGCGGCGCCAGCTGGGCGCGCCTGGGGTCCGACGGCGCCTGGGTACCGTGGCTGCAGGCCGCGGGCGTGGCGGTGAACCCGCTACGGCCGAGCAACTGCGGCTTCGATGTGGCCGGCTCGGCGGCACACGGCGTGGTCCAGGGGTGGAGTGCGCATTTCAGCGAACGCTTCGCTGGTCAGCCCTTCAAGTCGGTCGCCCTCCACACAACCGACAGCCTCGGTCAGCACTTTCAGCGCAAGGGCGAGTTCGTGGCCACGGCCACCGGTGTCGAAGGCAGTTTGATCTACGCCGCGTCCAGCCTGCTGCGCGACGAGATCGCTCGCAATGGCCAGGCCACTTTCGAACTCGATCTGCTGCCCGACCGCAGCGCCGAGCAGGTGCTGGCCCACGTGAGCCATCCGCGCGGATCCCGCAGTCTGTCCAGCCACCTCAAGAGCCGGCTCGGCCTGGACGGCATCAAGATGGGCATCCTGCACGAGCGGCTGGACAAGGAAGCGATGAACGATCCCGCGCGGCTTGCCACGGCCATCAAGGCCTTGCCCGTCACTGTGTGCGCGGCCCGACCGATCGATGAAGCGATCAGCAGCGCGGGTGGTGTGCGTTGGGACGCCTTGAACGACGACCTCATGGTCAAGGCGCGTGCGGGGCTGTTCTGTGCTGGCGAGATGCTCGACTGGGAAGCGCCCACCGGTGGCTATCTGCTCACCGCCTGCCTGGCCAGTGGTGTGGCAGCGGGGGAGGGCGTGCGACGCTGGATCGCGGGCTTGCCGGCCTGAGTCAGGCGAGCGCGCTCAGGTCCAGCGCGTACGACTTGCCCAACCACAGCGCGCCGTCGCGGTGGTCGCTCAGCGCGTCTCCGGTGTTGGGGTGAATGAGCACGTCGAGCGCGCCGTGGTTGAGCGACAGCCAGCCCACGACATGGGCGAACTCTGGCGCATCAAAAGCCACCTGGTACGTCCACGCCGGGTGCGGCCCGACCGGCTTTTCATGGAACCGCCCGATCTGCACCCGCGCACCGAGCTCGGTGGCGATGACTTCGCGCAATGCCCAGGCCGCGTCGCGGCTGTCTGCGCCAAAGTACACATGGGCGTGCCAACTGTCGATGGAGGTGGGATCGCGTGTTGTCATGCTAGTTGTAGGGTTCTCTTGCACGGTTGGCCTCCTCCAGCTTGCGGAAATTCACGCAGATCGGATCGTTCGCGTGCGAGGTCTTGAGGCACTCGCGCGCGCGACACAATTCGCGCGTGAAGAAGTTGCCGGCTTCGGCGCAGATCCGGGCCACGGTGGGCGCAGGGGCAACGGGCTTTGCCGGCGCGGGCACAGCGACGGCAGGCTGCACGGGCGTGCTCTGGGCCTGACGACGTGCCTGCTCGGCGCGCTGTTGTTCGAGTTCCTGCGCGGCGCGGGCCTGCTCCTGAGCCGCCAACATTCGCTCGCGTTTCTCGCGTCTCTCGCGTTCGAGTCGCTGCTGTTTCAGTCGGGCGTTGTGCGCGTTCAGCGCATTCACCCGTTCGGCCTCTGCAGCCTCTGCTGCAGGGTCCACCACAGGCGGGGCAGCGGAGCTGGTGGTCTCGGTGGCCGGCGCGCTGACGGTCGGCTCCTTCACCTCCAGCACCGCCGCCACCGGCGGATTGGCAGAGGGTGGCGCCGACTCGGCCGCCAGCGTTGCGGGAACGGGCGATGATGAAAGCGATGGGGTCCTCTGCTGTTGCAGGTAGAACCATGCCGTCAATGCCGCGGTGACCAGCAGCATGCTGATCAACATGAGTTTTCTGCTGCCCATGCCCTTCGGTTCGATCACGGGTTCGAACGCTGGATGAACATCGACACGGGCTGCATCCGCCAAGAGCGGAACTGGGGGTGGTGGTGCTGATGGTGCCGGGCAGCTCGACGACGCCCCTTCAACCGGCGCTGGACTCGACCCGGCGGCCAACTTGCCACCGCAGCCTTTGCAAAAATTCGCCTTTTCGCGGTTCTCCGTCCCGCACTTCGCACACACCTTCCCCATGGCTCTACCTCACTGGTTTTGCAAGGGCTTGTATCACGATCGATGGGGGGCTGTACAGGCGCGCACGCGCTGGGCTTGGCCATCGCGACATTCGACTGGGGGGAGTCTGGAAAAAAGAAGGTGACGAGCCTTGACCCCGGCACTGGATTCACAGTTAGGGCTGCTTGGTTCCCCACCTGACCCGGTTGGCCGCTTCACCATGCGGGAAGGCCCGTCGAGGGTGATTGTAGGCGATGCGCTGTGGTGGCGCAGGGCTTTGGCCCATAACCCGCCGCTTAGAATCGACCGCATGTCCTATGTCGTTCTGGCCCGCAAATACCGCCCGCGCAATTTCACCGAAATGGTAGGCCAGGGCCATGTGGTTCAGGCGCTTTCCAACGCGCTGACCACCCAGCGGCTGCACCACGCCTACCTGTTCACCGGCACGCGGGGCGTGGGCAAGACCACTGTCTCGCGCATCCTCGCCAAGTCGCTCAACTGCCTGGGCACCGACGGACTGGGTGGCATCACCGCCGAGCCGTGTGGTGTGTGTCAGGCCTGCACCGACATCGACAGCGGCCGTTTCGTGGATTACACCGAGCTCGATGCCGCTTCCAACCGGGGCGTGGACGAGGTGCAGGCCCTGCTGGAGCAGGCGGTCTACAAGCCGGTGCAGGGCCGCTTCAAGGTTTTCATGATCGACGAGGTTCACATGCTGACCAACACGGCGTTCAACGCCATGTTGAAGACGCTGGAAGAGCCGCCCGAGTACCTCAAGTTCGTGCTGGCCACGACCGACCCGCAGAAGGTGCCGGTCACGGTGCTGTCGCGCTGTCTGCAGTTCAACCTGCGACCCATGGCGCCCGAGACGGTGCAGGAGCACCTGATGCAGGTGCTGCAGGCCGAGCAGGTGCCCGCCGAAGCCCAGGCCTTGCGCCTCATCTCGCGGGCCGCGCGCGGCTCCATGCGCGACGCGCTTTCTCTCACCGACCAGGCGATCGCCTTTGGCGGTGGCCAGTTGCAGGAGGTCACGGTGCGCCAGATGCTGGGCGCGGTGGACCGTTCGTATGTGCTGCGCCTGATCGACGCGCTGGCGCGGGCCGACGGCGCCACGGTGGTCGACACCATCGATGCGTTGCGCCTCAACGGTCTGAATGCCGCGACCACGCTGGAAGACATGACCGGCGTGCTGCAGCGCATGGCGGTGCTCCAGGCTGTGCCGGGCCGCGCGCCGGCCGATGGCCTGGAAGACCCGGACGACATCGAGATCGAGCGCCTGGCCGGCAGCCTGCCCGCTGATGAGACCCAGTTGCTTTACAGCCTATGCCTGCATGGGCGGGCCGAGCTCGGCCTGGCGCCCGACGAATACGCCGGTTTGACCATGGTGCTGCTGAGGCTGCTGGCTTTCAAGCCTGCGAATGCGGTGGTGGCCGCGGCGGAAAAAAAAACTCTGAAACCCGCTGAGGCCGCCCCACCGCCGGTGGTGGCCGCCGCGCCGGTGAGTGCTCTGGCGGTGCGTGTGGTGCCCGCTGCATCCCCTGTCGTGGTGCCGGTTGCCGCCCCCGTCGCAGCGCCGGTCCCCCAGCCCGTGGTGGTCCAGCCGCCACCGGTTCCTGCACCCGCCAGTCAAGCCGCTGCCTTGCCCGATATGGACGATGCACCCTGGCCCGAAGACGACGGCCCTCCGTGGGAAGAGAACCCCGAGACCGCGCCCACCCCGAGCCGCACGGTGGCCATTCCCGTGCGCGATGCGGGTGAGCCCGGCCGGCTGGACCAGCCCCAGGTCCGTGCCCCCGCAACGCCTTCCGGCCTCGCGCCCATCGCGTCCAGCGAAGAGGGCGATTTCTGGTTCGACGCCATCATGCAACTGGTGCGCAATGAAACGATTTCGGCGCTGGTGCGTGAGTTGGGCCTGCAGTCGCAGCTGGTGGCGCGCGACACCGACCGCTGGGTGTTGCGGGTGGAGCGCGAGTCGCTCAACCAGGGCAACAGCCGCGAACGCCTGTCCACGGCCTTGCAAACCATTGGCCACCAGGTGCGCCTGGTGGTGGAGATCGGCACCGTGATCGACTCACCGTCCCGACGTCTGGCGCTGGAGGCCGAGCGGCTGCAGCGCCAGGCCGAAGCGCAGATCATGGGTGACCCGTTTGTGCAGACCATGATGCGCGACTTTGGCGGCAGAATCGTGCCTGGCACGCTCAAGGCCACACGGGCCTGAGCCTCTCATTCATTCCTACAAAGAAAGACACAGCATGTTCAACAAAGGACAACTTGCCGGCCTCATGAAGCAGGCTCAGGCCATGCAGGACAACCTGAAGAAGGCGCAGGACGAACTGGCCTTCGTCGAAGTCACGGGCGAATCCGGTGCCGGACTGGTCAAGGTGCTCATGACCTGCAAGCACGATGTCAAACGCATCACCATCGACCCCAGCCTGCTGACCGACGACAAGGACATGCTCGAAGACCTGGTGGCTGCGGCGTTCAACGCGGCGGTGCGCAAGGCCGAGGAAACCTCCGCCGAGAAGATGGGCAAGATCACCGCCGGCATGCCTGGCCTGCCTGGCGGCATGAAGTTTCCTTTCTGACGGCCGCTGCCCCCGCGCATGGCCGAAACCCATTCCCTTGAACATCTGGTTCAGGCCCTGCGCCGCCTGCCAGGCGTGGGCGTCAAATCGGCCCAGCGCATGGCGTTTCATTTGTTGCAGCACGACCGCGAGGGCGCCTTGCATCTGGCCCGTGCGCTGGAGCACGCGGCCGCTTCCGTGCAGCATTGCGCGCTGTGCCATACCTTCACCGAAGAAGCCATCTGCCACACCTGCCTGGACCCGCGGCGCGACCGCAGCCAGCTGTGTGTGGTGGAGACACCAGCCGACCAGGCCGCGATGGAGCGCACGGGCGCCTACAAGGGCCTGTTCTTCGTGCTGATGGGCAAGCTCAGCCCGCTGGACGGGGTGGGGCCACACGACATCGGCTTGCAGAAGCTGTTCGACCGCATCGACGCGCCAGCCCAGACGCCGACAGGCGTGTCCGAGGTGCGTGAGGTGATCCTGGCGACCAACTTCACCGCCGAGGGCGAAACCACCGCGCACGTGATCGCCCAGGCGCTCAAGGGGCGTGGCGTGCAAGTCACTCGGTTGGCGCGAGGCGTGCCGGTGGGCAGCGAACTGGAATACGTGGACCTGGGGACCATTGCCCATGCGCTGGTGGACCGGCGCTGAGCGCATCGCTTTTATTTTCCTGAAAGAACCATCCCATGAAATTGGCGGGATTGACCGTGGCCTATTGGTGTGTGCTCGTGGCGTCGGTGTTGCCGATCCTGTGCGCGGGACTGGCCAAGTGGGGCATGTTGGCCACTCCCAGACGCCAAGGCGGTTTCGACAACCACCACCCGCGTCAATGGCTCGCGAAGCAGACCGATTGGCGCGCCCGCGCCAACGCCGCGCAGGCCAACAGCTTTGAAGCGCTGCCGTTTTTCATGGGCGCGGTGATCATCGCCCACCAGCTTGGCGCCTCGCAGCTGCGGCTGGACGTGCTGGCCTTCCTCTACATCGTGCTGCGCCTGCTCTACATCATGATGTACGTGGCCGACCTGGCCACCGTGCGCAGTTTGGTGTGGGGGCTGGCCTTCCTGGTGAACGTCGCGATCCTGTTCGCCTGAGCACGCTGCCACGCTGGTGGCGTCGCGGTTACATCAGCTTGCAAAAAAGACCCTGAAAACGCTCGGTACAAACCCGCTCGGGAATGGTCCCGATGCGGGCGGGCAGTGGGCCCCCTAATCTCTGTGTATTCATAAAGCAATACAGAGAGGACATGGGGGCATGCTCAAGCGCAGAGATTGGGGTCGAGCAGTGGCCGCAGCGGCATTGGCTGCGGGCATGCCGGAGTTGCGCGCGCAATTGGTCGTGGCGCCGGCCGCACCCTTGCCACGCAAGGCACCCAAGCTGGTGATCGCGGTGGATAACCGCACCGACTTCTCCTGCCTGCCCCTGACCATTGCCGACCGGCTGGGCTACTTTGCCAGCGAAGGTGTGGATGTGGAGGTGCGGGACTTCGCGGACGCGTCTCAAGCCATGCAGGCCTTGCTCTCGGGTGCGGTCCACGCGCTGTCGGCGCCTTACAGCAGCACCATCGCCTGGCAAGTGCGCGGCCAATCCTTGCAGTCATTCGTGCTGCAGGGGCGCACGCCCCAGATCGTGGTGGGTGTGTCGACCAAGACGTTCGCGCACTACCGCCAGCTGTCCGATCTCAGGGGCAAGCGGGTGGGGGTGCAGGCCATCGGGTCTTCCGCGCACCGCGTTGCCCGTGCCGTGTTCAGCCGCGGCGGTTTGCGCTCGGGTGACGTGCAGTTCGTGGCCATTCCGAATGCCTGGGCGGCCATCTCGGCCTTTCGCAACGGCGCGCTGGATGCCATCAGCTACACCGACCCGACGGTGACGCAACTGGAGCAGGCTGGAGAGCTGAAGGTGGTGGCCGACACGCGCAGCGTGCGCGGCAATGCCGATGTGTTTGGCGGGCCGATGCCGTCGGCCTGTCTGTGTGCCACGAGCGCATTCCTCACCCAGTTTCCGCGCGCCAGCCAGTCCATGGCGGACGCGATGGTGCATGCGCTCAAGTGGCTGCAGACCGCGGGGCCATCCGACATCATCAAGGTGGTGCCGGAGCGCTACTTTCAGGGTGACCGTTCGCTCTACCTCGCGGCGTTCAACCGGGCGCGCGAGTCCTGGTCGCCCGACGGCCTGATGCCCAACGAGGGGCCGGAGATTGCGGCGCGCCTGGTGGCCCAGTTCGACGAGCCCGGGTCGATGGACCGCTTCGATCTGCCGAACACCTTCACCAACGTGTTCGCCCGCAAGGCCAAGGCCCGTTTCAGGGCCTGAGGCGCACGGGATCAGGGTTTCTTGTCGATCTTGGCGGTGGAAGCCAGGCGTGTCTTGGCGCTGCTCGATGCAAGCGATTTGGTGGTCTTCTTCTTGACCACCACTTTGGCTTTTGCCTTGGTGGGCTGGCCCGCGCTCTTGGCCACCTTGCGGGTACTGCTGGCGGCAGCCTTCTTGGCGGGTGTGCCGCCAGAGGCCGCCAGCGAGATCCGCTTGGGCAACATCAGCTTGACTCGCTGACCGGGCTTGAGGGCGGCATTGACCGCCAGGTTGTTCCAGCCGGCCACGCTGACCGCGCTCACGCCGTAGCGCTGCGCCAGGCGTGCCAGGGTGTCACCCTTGCGCGCCTTGACCACCGAACGCCGCAAGACGACGTCCGGCTGCAGGTTGAGCTGGCCGTTGTCGGCCACGTGCAGGGGCACGTCGCTGTTGCGCTGCCCGGTGCGCGGCACCAGCAGACTGGAGCCGGCGCGCAAGCTCATGCGCGGCGGAATGTTGTTGACCTCGCGCAGCTCGGATTCGCTCATGCCCACGCGCGAGGCGGCCTGCGCCACCGTCATGGTGGTGGGCACAACCCAGGCGGTCCAGCTGGCCAACGGGCCGTCGTGGCTTTGCAGCTTGGTCTGAAAGATCACCGCGTTGTCCCAGGGCAGCAAGATGTTGGGCGTGCCGGCGGCCATCACCACGGGTTGCTTGAGCGAGGGGTTGAGCGCGCGGAAGTCGGCCTCGCTCACCTCAGCCAGGCGCGCGATCACGGCCACATCGATGTCCCGGTCAAGCGTGACGGTGTCGAAGAACGGGTGGTTGCCGATCAGGGGCAGGGTGGTGTTGAACGCCTGCGGCTGGGCCATGATGTTTTTCACCGCTTGCAGCTTGGGCACGTAGGTGCGCGTCTCCAGCGGCATGTTGATGTCGGTGTAGCCGGTGGGCAGGCCCTGGCGCTGGTTCTTGGTGATGGCGCGGTTCACGTTGCCCTGGCCCCAGTTGTAGGCGGCCAGCGCCAGGTGCCAGTCACCGAAACGGCCGTGGAGCTGCTGGAGGTAGTCGAGCGCGGCGCGGGTGGAGGCCAGCACGTCGCGGCGGTCATCGCGAAAGACGTTTTGCTTGAGGTCGAACGACTGCCCGGTGGCTGGCATGAACTGCCACATGCCGGCGGCGCGCGCGCTGGACACCGCCTGCGGGTTGAACGCACTCTCGATGAAGGGCAGCAACGCCAGTTCCATCGGCATGTTGCGGCGTTCGATCTCTTCGACGATGTGAAACAGGTAGCGGCTGGAACGCTCGGTCATGCGCTGGATGTAGTCGGGCCTCGTGGCGTACCAGCGTTCCTGATCGCGCACCAGATCGTTGTCCAGATCGGTCATGGCAAAACCGCGGCGGATGCGTTCCCACAGGTCCGCAGGAGCGGCCAGCAGGGCCACGGGTGGCACGCTGGTGCTGGCCACGCCGATGTCGCTCAGAGGAATGTCGCCCGGCAAGCGGTACGAGGGAAGGCGCGGCCTGGTGCTCGCGCGGTTGCTGGACGGATCGATGGCCGAAGGCGCTGGCGTGCTGTTGCCGTTGTCGACCGTGGCACAGCCTGAAAGAAAGAGACCCGCTACCAGGGCGGCGGTGCTCCACCAGCGGCGGTTGCGAGAGGGGAAAGCAGGGGGAGATGGCAAGGCGAAAGCGTGCGTCATTTGAAGTTGTTTTTCCAGGTCCGTAGCGTGGCGAAGACCGACACGGCGTCGGCGGTGGTGGCCGGCTCGTGGGCTTGGGCCGATCGCACCACGGCCGCCTCTGCGGTGCGCAGGAACGGGTTGATGCTGTTTTCCACTCCGATGGAGCTGGGCAGTGTGGGAAAGTTCTGGGCGCGTTGTTGCTGGCATTTCGCAACGTAAGCGGCGAGGGCTCCATTGTCGGGCTCTATGGCCTGGGCGAACTTCAGGTTGGACAGCGTGTACTCGTGGGTGCAGCACACGCGTGTGTTGGCGGGCAGGGCCGCCAGCCGGGTGAGGGAGTCGAGCATCTGCGCGGGCGTGCCTTCAAACAGACGGCCGCAGCCGCCCGAGAACAGCGTGTCGCCGCAGAAGAGCAGTGGCGAGCCTTTGGCCTCGGCGGCGTAAAAGGCAATGTGGCCGGCGGTGTGGCCCGGCACTTCGATCACCTCGAAGCGCAGGCCGAGCACATCCACGTGTTCACCGGCGCTCACGCGCTGCAGGGGTTCGGGCATGGGCTCAAAGGCCGGGCCGATCACGTGTGCGCCGGTGGCCTCGCGCAGCGCGGCCACGCCACCGGTGTGATCGGCGTGGTGGTGGGTGATCAGGATGGTGTCAAGCGTCAGGCTGTGTTGCTCCAGCCAGGCCAGCACGCCATGAGACTCGCCGGGATCGACCACCAGCGCGCGCTGACCATCGTGGAGGATCCAGATGTAGTTGTCGCTGAAGGCTGGCAGGGGGAACAGTTCCATGGGGTCGGGGCGTGTGTCGATGGGGCGGGGACGTGTAGAGTCCGAGGGGGCTTTCGCGGTGGTTTGCAGTGTCGCAGACTTCGGCTGTTTCATCGCCCCTCTGACGCCACCCATGACCGAAAATTTGACAGGGTTGACCGAATGGTTTCAGACCCCGCCCGGCCAGTATTTGCTGGGCTGGGAGCAGACGCAATTCGACCTGGCGGTGGCCGACCTTTTTGGCTACAACGCCATGCAGCTGGGGCTGCCTGAACTGCAGACCTTGCAGGCCAACCGCATGCCGCACCGCTGGCTGGCCTTGCCGGAGGAGCTCCAGTCCCAGGTGGCACAGGATGCCCAAACGGGGGACTCGAACGGGCTGCCGCAGCGCATGCGGGTGGCGCTGGTCACCGACGCGGCGGCCCTGCCGTTTCCCGCGGCCAGCCTCGATCTTGTCGTGTTGCCGCACACGCTGGAGCTCAGTGCCGATCCGCACCAAGTGCTGCGCGAGGTGGAGCGCGTGCTGGTGCCCGAGGGTCGGGTGGTGATCTCCGGCTTCAACCCGGGCAGCCTGTGGGGTTTGCGCCAGGGGCGGGCCCGGTTGAGCGGGCGCGTCGGCGTGCTGGGAACGCCCGATCTCTTCCTGCCGGATGCGGGTGAATTCATCGGGCCCTGGCGCCTGCGGGACTGGCTGCGTCTGCTGAGTTTTGAAGTAGAGTCGGACCGCTTTGGCTGCTACCGCCCAGCGATGAAAACCGACAAATGGTTGCAGCGCACCGCCTGGATGGACCGTGCCGGCGCCCGCTGGTGGCCCATCTTCGGCGCGGTGTATTTCGTGGTGGCGGTCAAGCGTGTGCGCGGCATGCGTCTGCTGGGGCCGGCCTGGAAGCCCCGCCGCGTTGCGACGCCCGCGCCCGTGCCGGTGGCCAACCGGCGCTGAGCCGTCGTGTGAGGCCATCCATTTCCATTTTTTCAGGAGTTTGACGTTTGAACCATGTGGTGATCTACACCGACGGTGCCTGCAAAGGCAACCCGGGGCCTGGCGGCTGGGGCGTGTATCTGCGCTCGGAAGGGTTCGAGAAGGAGTTGTGGGGCGGCGAGCGCGACACCACCAACAACCGCATGGAGCTGACCGCGGTGATCGAGGCGCTGGCCGCGCTCAAGCGCCCCTGCCGCGTGTCGCTCTATCTCGACAGCGAATACGTGCGCAAGGGCATCACCGAATGGATCCACGGCTGGAAGCGCAAGGGGTGGATCACCGCGGCCAAGCAGCCGGTGAAAAACGCCGAACTCTGGCAGCGGCTGGACGCCTTGGTGCATGGCGGTATCCACCAGATCGAATGGCATTGGGTGAAAGGCCATGCGGGCGATCCGGGTAACGAGCGAGCCGACTCGTTGGCCAACCGAGGTGTCCCGGGTTGATGAGCCTTTCAATGTGTCTGGGGTGTTGGGAACTTCACGCCTGCGTGGCGCTCAGCACTGCTACATTGCAAAGATCGTGAGCATGCCATCGATGCACGGCTGACCTGAGCGCAGCGGCTCGCCCCCCCTCTTTTGAAATTCCACTGAGAAACCATGGCCCAGAAAATGATCTATGTGCTGGTTGCAGTTGCGGGCATCGCCGCGGCCTCCGGTGCGGCCTGGTGGCTGCAGAACAAGCCCTCCGTGGTGGTGGCTGCCCCGGGTACGAACGGGGCAGCGGCCGCCACACCGGCAAGGGGTGGTGGCACAGGCGCGGCGCCGGGGGTGGAGGTGGCCAAAGTCATGGCCATGCGCTTGAAGGACGACGCCCAGGCGGTGGGCACGCTGCGTTCGCGCCAAAGCGTCACGCTCAAGCCCGAGGTCAGTGGCCGCGTGGTCCGCATCGCGTTTGCCGACGGCGCGCAGGTCAAGGCGGGTCAGCTGCTGGTGCAACTGGACGACACCTTGCAGCGCGCCGAGCTGAGTCAGGCGCAAGCCCAGCAGTCGATCGCCCGTGCCAACCTCAAGCGCAACCAGGAACTGGTGGCGCAGAATTTCGTGGCCACCCGCGTGGTGGAGGAAAGCCAGGCCAATCTGCAGGTGGCTGACGCTCAGGTGGCCCTGGCCACCGCGCGCGTGCAGCGCATGCGCATCACGGCGCCCTTCAACGGCACCGTGGGTCTGCGCAGCATCAACCTGGGTCAGTACGTGGGCGATGGCGACGACCTGGTGAATCTGGAAGACACCTCGCTGCTGACCGTGGATTTCCGCCTGCCCGAGCGCTACCAGAGCCGCATCGCCGCCGGCCAGTCCGTGCAGGTGCAACTCGACGCCCTGCCAGGCAAGACTTTCGAAGCCCAGGTGCTGGCGGTCGATCCCCTCCTGGACGCCAATGGACGATCCATCTCGGTGCGCGCGGTGATGCCCAGAACGGCGGGTGCCGATCTGCGTCCGGGCATGTTCGCACGCGTGCTCATCGTGTTTTCGGTGAACGACGCTGCCCTGGTGGTGCCCGAGGAAGCCTTGGTGCCCCAGGGCGGCAAGCAGTTTGTCTTCCTGCTCGATGAGCAGGGGCAGGGCGACGCAAAGAAGTTGCTGTCGCGCCGGGTCGAGGTCGAACCGGGCGTGCGGCGCGGGTCCGTCGTTCAGATCGTCAACGGTGTGGCTTCAGGCGACACGGTGGTGGTGGCCGGACAACAGCGCCTTCAGCGCGACGGCACTGCCGTGCGGGTGGTGAACATGGTGTCAACCACCGAAGGTGCTGCGCAGGCGCGCCAGCCCGTCACGCCCTGACGCCGCCGACCCACGGGAATCCCCATGCAACTGCCTGAAATTGCCATCCGGCGCCCGGTGTTCGCGACCGTGCTGTCGCTGCTCATTCTGCTGATCGGCTTCGTGTCGTTCGCGGGGCTCACGGTGCGCGAGTACCCGCGCATCGACGAACCGACCGTCACCGTCACGACGCGCTTCGGCGGCGCTTCCAGCGAGGTCATCGAATCCCAGGTCACCAAGGTGCTGGAGGATTCGCTTGCCGGCATCGAGGGCGTGGACATCATCACTTCCATCAGCCGCCAGGAGCAAAGCCAGATCACTGTGCGCTTCAAGCTGGAGCGCGACCCCGACTCCGCCGCTGCCGACGTGCGCGACAAGGTCAGCCGCGTGCGCCAGCGCCTGCCCGATGACGTTGACGAGCCCACCATCGCCAAGGTCGAGGCCGACGCCTCGCCGGTCATCTGGCTGGCGCTCAATTCCGACACCATCACGTCGCTGGAGCTCAGCGATCTGGCCAATCGGCTCATCAAACCCCGGCTGCAGACCGCTCCTGGAGCGGCTGATGTGCGTGTCTGGGGCGAGCGGCGCTTTTCCATGCGCATCTGGATCGACCCCGACCGTCTCGCCGCCTACGGCCTGACCGTGCAGGACGTGGAGGACGCGCTGCGCCGCTCCAACCTGGAGGTGCCCGCCGGTCGCATCGAGAGTTCGCTGCGCGAGTTCAACGTGACTGCCGCCACCGACGTGCAGACGCCGGAGCAGTTCCGCGCCATCGGCATCCGCACCGTCAGCGGTCAGACCATCCGCATCGACGATGTGGCGCGCGTGGAGCAGGCACCTCAAGACGAGCGCACCTCGGTGCGCTACAACGGACGCGACGCCATTTCACTGGGGGTGATCCGCCAGGCGACGGCCAATCCGTTGGAGCTCTCGGCTGCGGTGCAGGAGATGCTGCCACGCATCATCGAGGAACTGCCCGAAGGCGTCAGCATCGAGGTGGCCAACGACAACTCGATCTTCATCGACCGCTCGATCAAGGCCGTGTACACCACCATTGCCGAGGCGGCGGTGCTGGTGGCGCTGGTGATCTTCGTCTTCCTTCGCACACTGCGCGCGTCGGTCATCCCGTTGATCACCATTCCCGTGAGCCTGATCGGCTCGTTCGCGCTGATGGCACTGTTCGGCTTCTCCATCAACACCCTCACGCTGCTGGCCCTGGTGCTGGCCATCGGCCTGGTGGTGGACGATGCGATCGTGATGCTGGAGAACATCTTCCGGCACATCGAAGAGGGCATGAAGCCCTTCGAGGCCGCCATCCAGGGCGCCCGGGAGATCGGCTTCGCCATCGTTGCGATGACACTGACACTGGCGGCGGTGTATGCCCCGCTGGCCTTCACACCGGGACGCACCGGGCGTCTGTTTGCCGAATTCGCGCTGGCGCTGGCGGGTGCCGTGGTGGTCTCTGGCTTTGTGGCGCTCACGCTCTCGCCCATGATGTGCTCCAAGCTGCTGCGGCATGCGGACAAGCCCAGTCGATTCGATCGGTTCATGGAACGCGTTCTCACGGGCGTGAACACGGCCTACGATCGCGCGCTGGGCCGTTCATTGAACGTGCGCTGGCTGGTCGTTGCGGTGATGTTGTCCAGCGCCGCTGGCAGCTGGTGGCTGCTGCAGACCACGCGCTCGGAGCTCGCACCCATGGAAGACCGCGGCGTCGTGCTGGCCAACATCAACGGACCCGACGGTGCAACGCTGGCCTACACGCGTCGCTACGCCGAGGCGATCGAAAAAATGGCGACGGAGCAGTCGGAGTTCGACCGCATTTTCACCATCGTGGGGAACCCTTCGGTGGCGCAGGCGAGCGTGGTGATGCGCGGCAAGGCCTGGGAGGAGCGCGACCGAACCACGATGGAAATCGCGCGCGCCATGGCCCCGGGCATGGCGGCGCTGCCGGGCGTCAGCGCCTTTCCCATCACGCCGCCCTCGCTTGGCCAGGGTTTTCGCGAGCGACCGATCAACTTCGTGATCGTCACCAGCGACACCTATGAAAACCTGTCGGCCAACGTGCGCAAGTTCCAGGACCGGCTGGCGCAGAACCCCGGTTTCGTGCAGGTCGACACCGACCTGCGCCTGAACAAACCCGAGATTCGCATGGACGTGGATCGCGAACGCGCGGCCGACATGGGCGTTGGCGTTGACACCATTGCGCGCACGGTCGAGACCATGCTGGGCGGGCGTGTGGTCACGCGCTACAAGCGCGACGGCGAGCAGTACGACGTGGTGGTGCAGACCGTCTCTGCCAACCGCAGCACACCCGAGGACATCGACCGCCTGTTCGTGCGCGGGCGCGGTGACGCGATGATCCCGTTGGGCTCTCTGGTGACCACCCGCGAGGTGGTGGTGCCGCGTGAGCTCAACCACTTCGGGCAGCGACGCAGTGCGTCGATCACGGCCAACATCAGCCCCACCTATTCACTGGGTGAGGCACTGGGGTTCATGGAGCAGACCGCGTCTGAAATTCTGCCCGCAGGCTATGCCACCGACCTCAACGGTCAGAGCCGCGAGTTCCGAAATTCGTCGGGTTCGCTGGCCATCGTGTTCGTGCTCTCGCTGCTGTTCATCTACCTGGTGCTCGCTGCCCAATTCGAGAGCTTCGTCGATCCGCTGATCATCTTGCTCAGTGTGCCGCTGTCCATGCTCGGTGCACTGCTCGCGCTCAAGCTGTCCGGAGGCACGCTCAACGTGTTCAGCCAGATCGGTCTCATCACGCTGGTGGGTCTGATCTCCAAACACGGCATCCTGATCGTGGAGTTCGCCAACCAGTTGCGCGAGCAGGGTGTGGACAAGCTCGAGGCGGTCAAACGCTCGGCGGCGCTGCGTTTGCGCCCTATTCTCATGACCACCGGCGCCATGGTGCTGGGCGCCATTCCGCTGGCGCTGGCCAGTGGCGCCGGCGCCGAGAGTCGCCAACAGATCGGCTGGGTGATCGTGGGCGGCATGAGCGTGGGCACCTTGCTCACCATTTTTGTCGTGCCGACCATGTATTCGCTGTTGTCTCGTGCGAAGTCCCACAAACCGAAGCACCCGCTGGCTGGTGAGGACGGCCACGCAGAAGTCATTCCGGCGAAGTGATCGGCTGGCGTGGGTTTTGTGCCTGCACCTCGCGGGCTCGCGAATGCGGTGTGCGCTGCTCCGCGGCTGTCCCCCGAGGAGCGAAATCAAGGAGGAGGGGCCAAAGGCCCCGGGGGACATTCGCGGAGCCGTGCCCCATGGCCACCGATGACCGGACCAGCCGGAGAGAGACTCAGACCACCCCGGAAAACATCATCACGTCAACGCTGTCGCCAACGCACACGTCACCCTGCGAGTGGTGCAGCACGATCAGGCCATTGGCCTCAACCATGGAGCTGAGAACCCCCGAGCCCTGGTTGCCCGTGATGCGAACCGTGAGCGAACCGTCGGCCGCCTTGCTGACGATGCCGCGCTGGTATTCGGTGCGCCCAGGCTTCTTGCGCAGCGGCTCCAGAGAGTGCGCCTGCAACAGCACCGGGGCAGTGGCCGCGCCGCCCATGAGCCGCTGCAGTGCAGGGCGCACGAAGGCCAGAAAGGTGACCATCACGGCCACCGGATTTCCGGGCAACCCGAACAGCACAGATGACTTGCCAGCCTCCGTGATGCGCCCCACCGCCATCGGGCGCCCCGGTCGCATGGCGATGCGCCAGAAGGCCACGTCGCCCAGCTGTTTCATCATGGCCTTGGTGTGGTCGGCCTCGCCCATGCTCACACCACCGCTGGTGATGATTGCGTCGGCCTGTGTGGCGGCGGTGCGGAAGGCGGCTTCGAGCAGCGCCGGCTCGTCGGGCACCACGCCCATGTCGATCACGTCCACCCCCATGCGCTTGAGCAGTCCGAACACCGTGTAGCGGTTGCTGTCGAACACTGCACCTTCGCGGATCGGTTCACCCAGCGTCAGGATCTCGTCACCGGTGGAGAAATATGCCACCTTGATGCGGCGGAACACCATCACTGTTGGCAGACCCAGGCTGGCGATCAGACCGAGTGCGGCGGGACCCAGCGTCTGGCCCTTGCGCAACGCCGGCTGACCGGCCATCAGGTCTTCGCCGAGCAGCCGGCGGTTGTCACCCGCCTTCACCACACCGGGTGGAATTTCGACCGCATCGCCCTCGATCTTCACGAATTCCAGCGGCACCACGGTGTCCAGAGCGGCCGGCATGATGGCGCCGGTCATGATCTTCAGGCACTGGTCGGCGCCCAATGCGCCCGCCCAGGCCTTGCCGGCGAAGGCAGTACCGGCCACGCGCAGTTTGAGCGGCTGACCCGGCTTGAGCAACTGGCTGTCGAAGGCGAAACCGTCCATGGCCGAGTTGTCGTGCGGCGGCACGCTGATGGGCGAGACCACATCAGCGGCCAGCGTCCGGTCCAGCGCCTCGAACACGCCCACCTCTTCGGTCGCGGTCACGGGCTCCACCAGTCGGGCCAGGAAATCGTTGACCCGCTCGGCGCTCAGGGCCTTGGGGTCGTAGCCCTGCAGCTCGGCTGCGATCTGGTCGATCGTCTTCATGGGATCAGCTCTTTTCCAGCGCGTGCAGCTCGGCCAGGGTGTTGGTGTTGTGGAAGGCCCGTGGGTCGTCACCGGGCAGATTGAACGGCACGATGACGGTCTTGTGCTTCGCCGTCCACTGGTCGATCTTTCGACCGCCCGCTTGCGTGAAGACCACCAGGCTCTCCAGCAATTCAACGCGCATCAGGCAGAACACCGGCTGTGGGCGCAGTTGCCCGTCTTCCTCGGGCGCGGCGGCCATGGCGATCTCCGTGCTCTCGTCTTCAAAGGCCTGCGCCAGGCGCCGGGCCAGATCGAAGGGAAACAACGGCGTGTCGCACGGCACGGTGAGCATGTAGGGTGTTTCGCACCGCTCCAGGCCGGTCATGAAACCCGCCAGTGGCCCGGCGAAGTCGCTCATGGTGTCGGGCCACACCGGCGCACCAAAGGCCTCGTAGGCGGCCAGGTTGCGGTTGGCGTTGAGCATGAGTTCACCGATCAAGTCGCCTTCCTGCATCTGCAGGCGCAAGACCGTGTGCAGCGCCAGCGGCGTGCCGTTGAAGTTCTGCAGGCCCTTGTCGAGCCCGCCCATGCGGGAGCCACGGCCCCCGGCGAGCACGAGGCCCGTGATTTCGTTGGTGTGGATCATGTTTGTTCAGCCACCGATGTAGCTCATTTCCACCCGTCGCACGCCAGTGCCCGCATCGGGTGGCAGGCTGGCGCGCAGTTCGGAATAGCGGTCGCTGCGGCCTTGCCAGATGGCCGCAATCGCACCGGCCAGTTGTTCGTCGGAGGCGCCGCCTCGAATGAGCGGTCGCAGGTCGTGGCCTTGACTGGCGAAGAGGCAGAGATAGAGCTGGCCTTCCGTGGACAGTCGGGCGCGGTTGCAGTCGCTGCAGAAAGCCTGGGTCACGCTGCTGATCACGCCGATCTCGCCCGAGCCATCGGCATAGCCCCAGCGCTCGGCGGTTTCGCCCGGTGCGGCGGCGCCCAGCTGCACCAGAGGCAGCTCTTGATGGATGCGCTGCACCACCTCGGCGCTGGGCAGCACTTCGTCCATGCGCCAGCCGTTGGTGGCACCCACGTCCATGTACTCGATGAAGCGCAGCACGATGCCGGTGCCTTTGAAGTGGCGCGCCATCGGCAAAATTTCGTGGTCGTTGGTGCCGCGCTTGACCACCATGTTGACCTTGATCGGACCCAGGCCCGCGGCCTGCGCGGCCTCGATGCCCTCAAGCACGTCGGCCACGGGAAAGTCCACGTCGTTCATGGCGCGAAAGATGGCGTCGTCCAGGCCGTCCAGACTCACGGTCACACGCTGCAGGCCCGCGGCCTTGAGCGAAGCGGCTTTGCGTTTGAGCAGCGAGCCGTTGGTGGTCAGCGTGATGTCCAGCGGCTGGCCTTCGGTGGTGCGCAGGGCGGCCAGTTGCTCAATGAGGATTTCCAGGTTCTTGCGCAGCAGCGGCTCCCCACCGGTGAGGCGGATCTTCTGCACGCCGTGCGCCACGAATTGCGTGGCCACGCGGGTGATTTCTTCGAAGGTCAGCAGCGAACTGTGCGGCAGGTAGGCGTAGTCCTTGTCGAAGATTTCCTTGGGCATGCAGTAACTGCAGCGGAAATTGCACCGGTCGGTGACGCTGATGCGCAGGTCGCGCAGCGGGCGGCCCAAGGCATCACCGAGCAGGCCGGTGGGAGCCACCGGCACGGTGGGGATGCGCGCCACGGTGTTGACGAGACGCTGATCGATCAGGGGAATGACACGTTCGGACATTCGGTCATTATCGATGACACCCTGCGGGGTAGCGCAGGGCAAGCGGCCTCAACCCGCCCCGACACGCGTGTACTGGTCGGCGTTGCGCTCCAACCAATGGCTTGAGAGATCGCTTGACTGCTGGTTGGGATGGAAATCAGGCCGGAAATAGGCCCGCCAGGGTTTGAAGCTGTTGCTCAGCAAACCCTCGCGCCCGAGCAGGTGCCGGGCTGCGCTGCGCCAGGTGGACCAGCGCCACAGCGTGCCGTCGCGGTGCAGGTTGAGCGCGGTCTGGCGCAGGGCATCGGTGAGGAAGAACACCGTGACGCGGCGCATCCACTTCACGCGCCAGGCGTGGCTGCCGCCCAGGGCCTGGTAAACGTCGAACGCGGTGCTTTTGTGCTCGGACTCCTCGGCGCTGTGCCAGAGCCAGAGGTTCTTCAGTCGTGGCTCGGTGTGGTTGAACACCTCGGGGTGCGAGAGCATCCATTCGGCGAACAATGCCGTGAAGTGTTCATTGGCGGCGGTGATGGCCAGGTGGTGGCGCGGATCGGCACCTGCCAGCACTTTCATGCGCTCTTCAATACGGGGGCCCCAGGTGTTCACCAGCCCGTGCCGTTCGATCTGCGCATTGAACAGCGCATGGATGCGCCGGTGGGTGGCCTCCTGGCCCACGAAGCCTTGCACCTCGGCTTGCCATCGGGCCTGCTCTTGGGGCGACAGGGCCTTGGCGCCGTTGCGCACCGAGTCCAGAAAGAACTGTTCACCCACGGGAAAACTCATCGACAGGGCGTTGAACCACGCCGTGAGAAAGGCGTCGTTCGCGCACCAGTGGCGCGCCACGGGTGGTTCCAGATCGATCAGGAGGCGGCGGACGACGAGTTCGGTCATGGTGGGATCGGGTGGGTGTTTTCAAGGTGGTACGCGACGGTACCAAGGCGCGATGGTGCGCGTCGAACGCGGGTCTGTCAAGGTCGAGCGCCTAAGATCCGTGCACATGAAGCCGAAGAACACCCTGGGCGCCGAGGAAGTGCCCAACGAACACCGTGCACGCCTGCTGCAAGCCATGGCCCACGTGGCTGCCGCGCAGGGGTTGGCGGCCACCTCCATTGCCGCGGTGGTGGCCGAGGCCGGGGTTTCCAAACGCACGTTCTACGAGCATTTCGCCGACAAGGACGCGTGTTTTCTCGAGCTCTACCGCGCTGCCAGCGCATCGGCCTTGCGCACGTTGCGCGAGTCGGTGCAGCCCGAGCGTCCCTGGCAAGACCAGGTGGAGCACGCACTGGGCGCCTACCTCGCGCACCTGGCGGCCGGGCCGCAGCTCATCCGCATGCTGTTCGTGGAGATCCACCACCTCGGGCAGGCCGGTGCGACCGTGCGCCGCGAGGTGATGCAACACCTGGCGGACTACATGCTGGAGACGATCAACGCGCAGGAACCGGTGCTCACCCCCACCATGGCGATGGCAGCCGTGGGTGGCATCCACGAGCTCGTGTTGCAAGCCATCGAACGCGGCGAGGCGGCGCAACTGGAGCGGCTCACGCCCAGCACCAGCGCCGTGGTGCGCCTGCTGGCGGGTGGGCCACCTGCGCCCGCCACGAAGAAAAACGGCCCGCCTAAGCGGGCCGTTTGAGCCATCAGGGAGCGGATCAGGTCGCCATCGGCAGCAGCGGCACGATCAGCAGCGCCACGATGTTGATGATCTTGATCAGCGGGTTCACGGCCGGGCCGGCCGTGTCCTTGTAGGGGTCGCCCACGGTGTCACCGGTCACGGCGGCCTTGTGCGCCTCGCTGCCCTTGCCGCCATGGTGGCCGTCTTCGATGTATTTCTTGGCGTTGTCCCAGGCACCACCACCGGTGCACATGGAGATGGCCACGAAGAGGCCGGTGACGATGGTGCCCATGAGCAGGCCACCCAGGGCCTTGGGGCCCAGCAGCACGCCCACCAGAATCGGCACCACCACCGGCAGCAGCGACGGGATCACCATCTCCTTGATGGCGGCGGTGGTCAGCATGTCGACCGCACGGCCGTACTCGGGCTTGGCCGTGCCTTCCATGATGCCGGGGATCTCCTTGAACTGGCGGCGCACCTCCACCACCACCGCACCGGCGGCGCGGCCCACGGCTTCCATGGCCATGGCGCCGAACAGGTAGGGAATCATGCCGCCGATGAACAGGCCGACGATGACCATCGGGTCGCTCAGATCGAAGGTGATCTGGTGGCCGTAGGTTTCCAGTTTGTGGGTGTAGTCGGCGAACAGCACCAGCGCGGCCAGGCCGGCGGAGCCGATGGCGTAGCCCTTGGTCACGGCCTTGGTGGTGTTGCCCACGGCGTCCAGCGGGTCGGTCACGTCGCGCACGCTGCTGGGCAGCTCGGCCATTTCAGCAATGCCGCCGGCGTTGTCGGTGATGGGACCGTAGGCGTCGAGGGCCACCACGATGCCGGCCATGCTCAGCATGGCGGTGGCGGCGGTAGCGATGCCGTACAGGCCGGCCAGCTGGTACGAGGCCAGGATGCCCACACAGACGAACAGCACGGGCCAGGCGGTGGAGCGCATGGACACACCCAGGCCGGCAATGATGTTGGTGCCGTGACCGGTGGTGGACGCCTGCGCGATGTGCTTGACCGGTGAGTACTGCGTGCCGGTGTAGAACTCGGTGATCCAGACCAGTGCTGCGGTCAGCAACAGGCCAACGGCGCAGGCGCCGAACAGACGCAACTGGCTGCCGGTGGCGGTGATGGCGTTGTCCGGGATGATCCAGGCGGTGACGAACCAGAAGGCAATCAGCGAGAGCACGCCGGCGATGGCCAGGCCCTTGTAGAGCGCCGGCATCACGTTTTTCATGCCGGGGCTGGCCTTCACGAAGAAGCAGCCCACGATGGATGCGAGGATGGACACGCCACCGAGCACCAGCGGGTAGAGCACGGCCTGCATGGGCGCGGCGGTGACCATGAGCGCGCCAAGCACCATGGTGGCAATCAGCGTGACCGCGTAGGTCTCGAACAGGTCCGCGGCCATGCCGGCGCAGTCGCCCACGTTGTCGCCCACGTTGTCGGCGATCACGGCAGGGTTGCGCGGGTCGTCTTCCGGAATGCCGGCCTCGACCTTGCCCACGAGGTCGGCGCCGACGTCAGCGCCCTTGGTGAAGATGCCACCGCCCAGTCGCGCAAAGATCGAGATCAGCGAAGAGCCGAAGGCAAAACCGATCAGGGGATTGAGCATCTTGGCGAGGTCCTGGACGGGCGTCAGGTTGCCGTTGCCGACCAGAAACCAAAAGAACCCGGCCACACCCAGCAGGCCCAGACCCACCACCAGCATGCCGGTGATGGCCCCGCCTCGGAAGGCAACGTCGAGTGCCGGGCCAATGCCCCTGGTGGCCGCCTGTGCGGTGCGAACGTTGGCGCGCACCGAGATGTTCATGCCGATGAAGCCGCATGCGCCCGAGAGCACCGCACCCAGCACGAAGCCGATGGCCGTGGTGGTGCCGAGGAAGAATCCGATGAGGATGGTGATCACCACGCCCACGACCGCGATGGTCTTGTATTGCCGGGCCAGGTAGGCCGCAGCGCCGGTTTGAATGGCTTCGGCAATTTCCTGCATGCGGGCATTGCCCGCGTCCTGAGAAAGAATCCAGCTGCGCGACCAGAAACCGTACGCCACGGCCACGAGCCCACAGACCAACACGAATATCAGCGCTGATTGACCAACCATTGAATCGCTCCTCGTTGTTTCGACTTGGAAGGGGCAACGCCTCCGGGGTGCCCCCGCTGCGTTGCTTCCTCGCTGCCGGTTGCGCTGCGTTGCACAGCGTTGAAACAGGGCGATTGGCCAACATGGCGAATTTAGCGGCAATTCATGATGCGCACGTGAAAGGCGGCAGAGAAGTCAGCTTCGAATCAGTAAAATCAGGGTAAATCCTAGGCGTGCCGGTCGCATGAGACACGCCAGATGCCTCTCCAGAAGGCAGTGGGCCTGCACCGGCTGCTTCAGTTTTCAACCAACCTCCCTCAAACAACATGTCCCTCGACAACGTCACCGCTGGCAAAAACGTGCCCGAATCCTTCAACGTGATCATCGAAATCCCGATGAACGCCGATCCGATCAAGTACGAAGTGGACAAGGAAACCGGCGCGATCTTCGTGGACCGTTTCATGAGCACGGCCATGCACTACCCGACCAACTATGGCTACGTGCCCAAGACCATCTCGGGCGACGGTGACCCGGTCGACGTGCTGGTGATCACGCCCGTGCCCCTGATTCCCGGTGTTGTGGTGCCCTGCCGCGCCATCGGCATCCTGAAAATGCAGGACGAAGCCGGTGAAGACGGCAAGGTGCTGGCGGTGCCGATCGACAAGGTCTTGTCCATCTACACCCAGTGGCAGAAGCCCGAAGACCTGAACCCGATGCGTCTGAACACCATCCAGCACTTCTTCGAGCATTACAAAGATCTGGAGCCGGGCAAGTGGGTCAAGGTGATCGGCTGGGAAGGCAAGGACGCCGCCCACAAGGAGATCGTGGACGGCATGGCCGCCTACGAAGCGCAGAAGGGCTGATCAGCCTGCGGTGGCTTCGATGTCGCCGCGGTATTCGATCTTGCCGCGCACCCGGGCTCGCGGGTGCATGTCGATCAGCTCGTCGTAGCTCGCATCGCCCAGCAGGGTGGCCGAACCGGCAATCTCCAGCGCCTTGCGCGCAATCACGGAGCCGGTCACCTTGCCTTCAATGAACACGTAGTCGGCTTCCAGCCGGGTGTTCTCGATCACGCCGGTGGCGCCCACGTGCAGGGTGCCGCCGTTCTCGAACGTGATGTTGCCCTTGAGCACGCCATCGATCTTGATGCCCTGGTCCCGGCTGGCGTGGAAGTGGCCTTCAAAGACCGAGCCTTCGGCGATCAGGCTGGTGATGGCGCCCAGCCGTTCGGCGGGCACGAGGCGGGTGGGGGTAGGCTGCTGGGTCATGGGATCAGGGCTCCAGGGTGTGCGCAAGCGCAATGAAAACAGCCGCTGTGACCGTGCCGGCCAACAGCAGCAAGGGCAGTCCGTAACGCCAGAACGCCCAGACCGTCCACCGCCACCACCGGCGCCGCCGGCCTACCTGGTGATCGCGCTCCCAGCTTGCACGCAGTGCGGCCTGTCGCAGCGACTCCGAGTCGGGCACGGCGGGAAGTGGGGTGGGTCGCTCGGGTGGCACAGAATCGGTACACGGCTGCTGCGTCAGCGCAAGTCTTGGGGCGGGTTGGCACGCTCCAGCGTGGCATTGAGGTCGGCACCATTGACCTGGATGCGGCCGTACCGCACCAAACCCTGCACGCGAGCCGTGTCGTGCAGCGATACCTCGCCCAGGCCCGCGTCGAGGATGCCGTCGGTCTGGCCCATCACGGAAATTTTCTGCGCGGTGATGTCGCCCTTGACGCGCCCGGTTTCCGTGACAACCACCGACACCTCGGCGCCCTGGTCCTGCATCAGGTTGCCCTCCAGCAGTCCGGCGATGCTGCAGGGGCCGCGCAACACGGCGTTGCCCACGAAATGCATGCCGTCGGCCAGCATGCTGCGCCCGGGCACGCCTTCGGCGTTCTGATTCACGTCCACGGACACGTTCAGGGCTTGAAGCACCGGAATGGTGGCCGACTGCAAGGGAGGCAGGGCATTGCCCACCGGCACTTCAAGCGTGGTCGGGTGCGGTGGTGGGTTTTGCTCGTCACCCTGCGCTGCGTCGTTGGTCGAACTCACCCAGGGGTAGGGGCCTTGGTCGGCGTCTTGGTTCATGTCGGGTTTCCCGGTTCGCGTGCCGCTGCCTGGGGCGGCGTTCAGGTGGGGTCGGCCAGCACGTCGTTGAGCACGGGCAGGTTGTCCCCGAGTTTGAGGGTCTTGAAGGGGCCTTGCAAGTTGGCACCGTCGTAAAGCTGCAGGCGCCGCGCCATGAGCGTTCCGGTGGACACGCCGGTTTTGGACACATAGGCCATGCCCTGGCACTCCAGGCTGGTCTCGACGGCGCCGGCGCCGGCGGCCCCCAGGTGGCCGAACAGGTAGAGATCGCCCAGCACCCGGATGCGTCCGCGAACGACTCCACCGGTCCAGATGATCAACGGACCATTGACGCGGATGTGCCCCGAAATCTCGCCCTGCACCAGCAGCCCGCCGTTGAACTCCAGCTCCCCTTGCAGGCGACCGCCTGCCGCAACGCGGTTGACGACGTTCATCGCCACCGGGTCGATCGTCAACGTGTCCTGGGGTGTTTTCAGTTCCATGGCCAGCGCTCCGCCCAGCTCGCAGGCATCCAGCCCGTGGAGGGCAGCAACGTGATTGCCCAGAAGACTGCGCTGCACAGCAGCATCAGGACGCCGAAGAGCGCAATGAGCAAGGCGTGGCGCTCCAGCCAGCGGCGCAGGCGCTTAGGCCGGCGTCGAGGTTGTCCGGCGGGCGTGTCCAGATGGTCGAGGAGAGCCCAGCTGCGCCAGCCTTCGCTCAGATCAGCGTTGCCATCGGTTAGAGAGACTTCCAGCCCCTGCGTGGACACACTTGCCGGGCCTTGGCGGCGCCCCAGCAGCACCGAGAAGGGCGCGCCCACGATGGTGTGGGTGAAGAAGGCGTCGGTTTCGTCCATGGCGACCGAGTTTAGCGAAGCACCGCGCAACGTCGGCGCATCACAACTCCGTGACGGGCGGTGCCACATCACGCACCGCCAGGCCCGGCTTGAGCGGGTTGCGTTGGGCAAGGTGGTCCATGTACTGACCGATGCCCTGGCTCTCACGTTCGAGGAAGCGCTCGACCGCCTCGGCAAACGAGGGGTGTGCGAGCCAGTGCGCGCTGGTGGTCTTGACCGGGAGCAAGGCGCGCGCCATCTTGTGTTCGCCCTGGGCGCCACCCTCGAAGCGCAGGAACCCGTGCTCGATGCACCAGGCCAGCGGTGCGTAGTAGCAGGCCTCGAAGTGCAGGCAATCGACCCGCTCCAGGGCGCCCCAGTAGCGACCGTACGCCACGCGGGCCACGTCGTCGATGCCGATCAGGCTGCAGGCAATGGCCTGGCCTTCGCGCTCGGCGACGAAGAGCAGCCAGTGCTGCGGCATGGTCTGCGCCATGCGGTGGAAGAAATCGCGGTTGAGGTAGGGCGCGTTGCCGTGTTCGAGGTAGGTGCGCTCGTAGCAGCGGTAGAAGAACGCCCAGTCGGCGTCAGCAATGTCGGCCCCGCGTGACCAGCGAAACGTGACTCCGGCTTCGGTGACCTTGCGCCGTTCCTGGCGGATCTTCTTGCGTTTCTCTTGCTGCAGGCTGGCGAGGAAGTGCTCGAAGCTGCTGAACGTCAAGGGTTGACCATCCGCTGAAGGCGCTTCGTTTTTCCAGTGGAACTGCACCGTGTGGCGCAACATCATGCCGGCCTGCTCGCAGGCAGCGATGTCTTTGGGCTGCGCAAAGAGCAGATGGACCGACGACAGATCTTCGTCGCGCACCTGCTGGATCAGGGCGTTGACCAGGGCGGCGCGTGCCCCGCCGTCGCGCGCGAGCAGTCGCGCACCGGGCACTGGCGTGAACGGCACGGCCACCAGCGCCTTGGGGTAGTAGTCCAGGCCGTGTTGCGCATAGGCATTGGCCCAGGCCCAGTCGAACACGTACTCGCCGTACGAATTGTTCTTGAGGTACATCGGGCAGGCAGCGTGCAGCTCGTTGCCCCGCCAGAGCGTCACGAACTGCGACTGCCAGCCCGCGCGTGGACGGGCGCTGCCGCTCTCGTGCATGGCCACCAGGTATTCGTGGTGCATGAACGGGCTCGGGTCGGGCTCCAGCGCCAGCAGGGCGTTCCATTCGGACGCTTCGATCTGCGACGGCGATGAAAAGACCCGGGTGACATAATCGATTTCAGTCACTTGCAGCTCCTGCACACAGCGAGCTCAAAGCCCATTCCGCAACGTTTTCAGACCCCATGACTCTTTCCATTTGCGTGGCCCAGCTCAACTTCGTGGTGGGCGACATGGCGGGCAACGCCCGAAAGATGATCGATGCCGCCGAAGCGGCCCACGCTCGCGGCATGAACCTGCTGCTCACGCCCGAACTGGCCCTGAGCGGTTACGCCGCCGAAGACCTGTACCTTCGGCCCGCGTTCATCGATGCCTGTGATGATGCCCTCAAAACCGTGGCGACCGGTACCGCCCACCTCAAAGGCCTGCACATCGTGGTGGGACACCCGGCACGGCCTGCGCAGGCAGCCGGACAACGACGCGAACGCAGCGTGTCGGTGGCCCACCTGCACAACGCAGCCAGCGTGTTGCACGCCGGTGCCGTGACCCACACCTACGCCAAGCGCGAGCTGCCCAACTACCAGGTGTTCGACGAACGCCGCTACTTCGTGCCGGGGCACGAGACCTGCGTGTTCGACGTGCTGGACAGCGATGGCAAGCCGGTGCGCGTCGGCCTGCTGATCTGCGAAGACGCGTGGTTTGATGGCCCGGCCGCGGATGCCAAGGTGGCTGGCGCCGAGGTGCTGGCCGTGATCAACGCATCCCCGTTTCACGCCGGCAAGGGCGGCGACCGCGAAGCCGCCATGCGTGCTCGCTGCCAAGCCACGGGTTTGCCGCTCATCTACGCCCACCTCGTGGGTGGGCAGGACGAGATCGTGTTCGAGGGCCGCAGCTTCGTGCTGTCGGCCGACGGCGCGCTGGCCGGGCGCGCGGTGAGTTTTGAAGAAACTCTTTTTGACGCTGCCTTCACACGGCAGGGTGCCGGCTGGCAGATCACCGCCGAAACCGACCGCGCGCACAGCCCCGAGGCCGACCTGTGGCACGCGCTGGTGCTGGGTGTGCGCGACTACCTGGGCAAGAACGGTTTCCCCGGCGCCATCCTCGGCCTGTCCGGCGGCATTGACTCGGCCCTGGTGCTGGCCATCGCGGTCGATGCGCTGGGCAAGGACCGCGTGCGCACAATCATGATGCCCTCGCCCTACACGGCCGACATCTCGTGGATCGACGCGCGCGACATGGCCGCACGCCTGGGCGTGCGCTACGACGAGATCGGCATCGCGCCGCAGTTCGAGGCCTTCAAGGCCAGCCTGGCCAGCGAGTTCGCGGGGCTGCCCGAGGACACCACCGAAGAGAACCTGCAGGCGCGCATCCGTGGCACGTTGCTCATGGCCTTGTCCAACAAGTTCGGCAGCATCGTGCTGACCACCGGCAACAAGAGTGAAATGGCCACCGGCTACTGCACGCTTTACGGCGACATGGCCGGTGGCTTCGCGGTCATCAAGGACGTGGCCAAGACCATGGTCTTCAAGCTGGCCCGCTGGCGCAACGCGCACGACCCCTACGGCACCGGTGCCAACCCGATCCCCGAGCGCATCATCGTGCGCCCGCCCAGCGCCGAGTTGCGGCCCGACCAGAAAGACCAGGACAGCCTGCCAGAGTATCCGGTGCTTGACGCGATCATCGAGCGCTACATGGAAAACGACCAGAGCCCCGAGAGCATCGTGGCGGCGGGCTTCGAGCGCGCCGACGTGGACAAGGTGGTGCGCCTGATCCGCATCAACGAATACAAGCGCCGCCAGGCGCCAGTGGGCATCCGCGTGACCCACCGCAGCTTCGGCAAGGACTGGCGTTACCCCATCACGAGCAAATACAGGGCGTAACCTGGCACCCCCCGCCGCCCTGCGCGCGCCCCCCAGGGGGCGATGCCTGCGGCCCGGCAAAGCCAGTTCCGCGGCATCTCTTGGATGGAACTGCTCAGGCGACCGTTGCGTTGAGTTCCAGCACGGCGCGCATGTCACCAACCTCGATGCCGGCGGCGTTCTTGAGCGGTGGCGGCATCAGGCTCGCAAGTGCCTGCCGGCTCTCATCGTCGAGCCATCCGAGTTGTTCGAGCACCGAGACGAAGGCCACCATCAGCGGTGCCAGCTGACCGTCGCTGCACTTGGCCGCGATGCCGATGCCACGGCTGAAGCTGGCCAGCGCCTGCACACCGTCGGCCCCGACCTTGCTCACCCAGTCGCCGCGCCCCGCGCGCATCAACGTCAGGTCGTTGCGCCCCTGGCCGCTCACGAGCTCGGGATGCTCGCTCATGGCGCGGGCGATGCGTCGGGGTGCGTTGCCGTAGACCGGATCGGGCTCGGTCAGCGTCAGGCGGGCAAAGGCATGCGCCAGCGAACGCAGGGGCAGGGCGTAGTTGGGCGCGCTGCAACCGTCGGTGCCACGCACGAGCCGGGTCACCGGCACACCCGAGAAATGGCTCACGCTGCTGGCGATTGCCAGTTGCACGGCATGCCCGATGTCGAGATAGCCGCTCTGTGGCGCGCCCAGCGCATGGGCCAGCAGCAGCATGCCGGTGTGTTTGCCCGAGCAGTTGTGGTGCAGGCGGTTGAAGCGGGCACCCGGCTCGGGCGTGACACCGTTGGTGCTGAAGAAGAAGGGCACATGGCTGCCGCAGGCCAGGCTGGATTCACCCGCGCCGATCTTGGCCAGCAGCGCCGCAGCGCGCTCCACGTGCATGGGTTCGCCACTGTGGCTGGCGCACAGCAGGGCCACATCGGCGTCGCTGAGGTCGTAGCGCCCGGCCGCCTGCGCGATCAGCGGCATGGCCTGGAAGGGCTTGAGCGATGAGCGGGTGAAGAGCGGCGAGTCCACATCGCCCACGCTGGCCAGCAACTGGCCCTGCGCGTTCACCACCGCCAATGAGCCGTGGTGGATGTTTTCCGGGTGGCCGCCGCGGTAGGCGACCGTGATGGGCACGTGGCGGGGCAGGGCGTGTGAATTCATGTGTGGGCTGTTGGGTTGACTGTGCAGTGTACGAACAGCGCAGAGGGCCTTGGGCATAATGAAACGACAACGCCCTACCCCAAAGCCACGCCCTGGAGACATTGCATGAAACAGATCACCGCCGTCATCAAGCCTTTCAAGCTGGAAGAGGTGCGCGAGGCGCTGGCCGAGCAGGGCGTGACCGGCCTGACCGTGACCGAGGTCAAGGGCTTTGGCCGGCAGAAAGGCCACACCGAGCTCTACCGCGGCGCCGAATACGTTGTCGACTTCCTGCCCAAGGTGAAGGTGGAGGTGGTCGTCAAGACCGTGGACGTGGAACGCTGCGTTGACGCGATCATTCGGGCAGCCCGCACCGGCAAGATTGGTGACGGCAAGATCTTTGTGACGTCGGTTGAGCGTGTGGTGCGCATCCGCACCGGGGAAGAGGACGAAACCGCCGTCTGAACGTTCAGATGGCTTCGATGCGGGCTTGCGGCGCCATGCCGGCGGCCTGCACCAGTTCGGGCAGCAAGGTGGCCATGTCCGCGTCGACACGGATCAAGTCCAGCTGTGCGTCACCCATGAACTGCTGCTCCACGCTGGAGCGCATGAAGGCCATGAGGCCGTCGTAGTAGCCTGCCACGTTGAGCAGACCCACGGGCTTGTCGTGGTAGCCGAGCTGGCGCCAGGTCCAGGCCTCAAAGAACTCTTCAAACGTTCCGATGCCGCCGGGCAAGGCCAAAAATGCGTCGGCCTTGTCGGCCATCAGGCGTTTGCGCTCGTGCATGTTGTCCACCACGTGCAGCTCGGTGCAACCCTGGTGGGCCCACTCCCTTTCGACCAGCGCTTTCGGGATGATGCCAACCACTTGACCACCGGCGGCCATGGTGGCGTCAGCGACGATGCCCATGAGGCCATTGCGCCCGCCGCCGTACACCAGTTGACCGCCATGCTGACCGATCCATTGGCCCACGGCACGCGCCGCGTCGGCGAATGCGGGCGAGGCACCCGGGCGGGAGCCGCAGTACACGCAGATTGAGAAGCTGGGTTGCCTCATTGGCTGGATCCTTGTCGTCAAACCCACCGAGTCCAGACCGCCGCCAGCCAGATGCCCACACAAAGAACCAGGCTGAGCAACACAGCCGCACTGCCCATGTCCTTGGCCCGTTTGGACAGGTCGTGCCATTCCGGACCGATGCGGTCGATCGCGGTTTCAATTCCGGTGTTGAGCAGTTCGACCATCATCACCAGCATCACCGAGCCCGCGAGCAAGGCGGTTTCCACCCAGGTTTGACCGATCCAGAAGGCCAGCGGAACCATGACCACCGCCGCCAGGGCCTCCTGGCGGAAGGCGGTCTCGCCCCAGCCTGCGCGCAGCCCCGCGAGCGAGTAACCGAAGGCGTGCCACATGCGGGAGACGCCGCTGCGCAGCTTTTGCGCGTTCACCGGTTCCCGGTCGGGGTTGAGACTCATGTTGTCAGCTCCACCAACGCCGAGGTTTGCCGGTGTCTTCCACCGGCTTGAAATGAATCAGGCGGGTTCCTGCCAGGGCGTCGTGCAGGAACTGGCGCTGGGCGTGAAAGCGCGACAGCAACGCCCAGATGACGATCCAGCCCACCAGCAGAACCGACAGCTGCTGACCCGACAGGTGCATGAGCCCTGCCACCGCCAGTGGTGGCAGCAGCCACAGCCACGACAGGACGTAGCGCCACAGCGCACGGCCTTGTGTCAAGGCATTGCCATGCCGATCGACCACGCGGATGTGCCAGGTTTTCATGGCCAGGGTCTGCCCTTTGGCCCAGAACCAGCCGAAGTAGATGCCTAAAGCCACGAACACCAGCGCCTGCTGCAGATGGCGGTTGTCCAGGGCGTTGCCCGACTGGGTGAACGACGACAGCACGTAGCTCGTGGTGAACAACACGCCCACCAGAAACACCACGCCGAACATCAAGGTGCCTTCATAGAGCCAGCAGGCCATGCGACGGCGAAGGGACGGCGCCATGAGGTCCGAGGCAGCGCCTGCTTCGGTGGGTGTGGTGGAGGGGGATGGGAGGGAGATGGACATGTGTGGACGGGGAAATTCGGCCCATTGATCGCAACCGTGAATTGTCGCATTGGAGCCAAGACGCCAGCTTTTGAGGGCGTTGTGCCGGTGTCAGCTTGGCTGGGCGCGTGTTGCAGTGCGATAATTCGCGCTGCACTTCAAAACACGGCAAACGGATCAGGGTCCGGCGGGGTATGTGCCCGCTCATGGCCACTGGTCTCAAGTCTCGACACCGCTCCACAAGAGTTGGTCAAGAGGCACCCAAGGTATTTCGTCAGAGAAATTCTCGAAAGGTTCATCATGGAAATCAACAAGGCCGAACTGGCCTCGGCCGCTGCCGCCACCGGCGCAGCCACCCAAGAACTCCGCGGCGCAGAAATCCTCATCAAGGCCCTCCAGGCCGAAGGGGTCAAGTACATCTGGGGTTACCCAGGTGGTGCGGTGCTGCACATCTACGACGCTTTCTACAAGCAGGACACCATCCAGCACGTGCTGGTGCGCCACGAGCAGGCGGCCGTTCACGCGGCCGACGGCTATGCGCGCGCCACCGGTGACGTGGGCGTGGCGCTCGTCACCTCGGGCCCTGGCGTCACCAATGCCATCACCGGCATCGCCACCGCCTACATGGACAGCATCCCCATGGTGATCATCACCGGCCAGGTGCCCACGGCCGCCATCGGCCTGGACGCTTTCCAGGAATGCGACACCGTCGGCATCACGCGCCCCATCGTCAAGCACAACTTCCTGGTGAAGGATGCGCGCGACATGGCCATGGTGATGAAGAAGGCCTTTCATATCGCGCGCAGCGGCCGTCCCGGCCCTGTGGTGGTGGACATCCCCAAGGACGTGTCCTTCAACAAGGTGCCCTACACCGGCTATCCCGAGTCGGTCGAGATGCGCTCGTACAACCCGGTGCGCAAGGGCCACGGCGGACAGATCCGCAAGGCCTTGCAACTCTTGCTGGCGGCCAAGCGACCCTACATCTACACTGGTGGCGGCGTGTTGCTCAGCAATGCCACGAGCGAGTTGCGTACCCTGGTGGACATGCTGGGTTATCCGGTCACCAACACGCTGATGGGCCTGGGTGCGTACCCGGCGTCCGACCGCAAGTTCCTTGGCATGCTGGGCATGCACGGCACGATCGAAGCCAACAATGCGATGCAGAACTGCGACGTGCTGCTGGCTGTGGGCGCGCGTTTCGACGACCGCGTGATCGGCAATCCCAAGCACTTCGCGCAGAACGAACGCAAGATCATCCACATCGACATCGACCCGTCGAGCATCTCCAAGCGCGTCAAGGTCGATGTGCCGATCGTGGGCGATGTGAAGGATGTGCTCACCGAGCTCATCAACATGGTGCGCGAGAGCACCACCAAGCCCGATGGCAAGGCGCTGTCTGCCTGGTGGGACACGATTGAGGCCTGGCGCTCCAAGGACTGCCTGAAGTACGACCGTGGCAACACCGATGTGATCAAGCCGCAGTACGTGGTGGAAACGCTCTGGAACATGACCAAGGACGCCGACACCTACATCACGTCGGATGTGGGTCAGCACCAGATGTGGGCCGCGCAGTATTACCGCTTCGACGAGCCGCGCCGCTGGATCAACTCCGGGGGACTGGGCACCATGGGCGTGGGCATTCCTTACGCCATGGGCATCAAGCTCGCCAAGCCCGACAGCGAAGTGTTCTGCGTGACCGGCGAAGGCTCGGTGCAGATGTGCATCCAGGAACTCTCGACCTGCCTGCAATACAACACCCCGATCAAGATCGTGGCGCTGAACAACCGCTACCTCGGCATGGTTCGGCAGTGGCAGGAGATCGACTATGAAGGTCGGTACAGCCACAGCTACATGGATGCGCTGCCCAACTTCGTGAAGCTCGCCGAGGCCTATGGTCACGTCGGCATGTTGATCGAGCGTCCGCAGGACGTGGAGGGCGCTCTTCGCGAGGCGCGCAAGCTCAAGGACCGCACCGTGTTCATGGACTTCCGCACCGACCCGACCGAGAACGTCTTTCCCATGGTCAAGGCCGGCAAGGGCATCACCGAGATGCTGCTGGGTTCCGAAGACCTCTGATCCCCCGCGAAGCAGCGGTCGTCCGCTGCTTTATCCCCTCAGACGAATCTATTGCCCGCCGAGCCTGCGCATTACCGTGCGCAGGGGAGGGCGGCGAAAAGAGGAATCGCACATGAAACACATCATCGCTGTCTTGCTGGAAAACGAACCCGGGGCCCTGTCCCGCGTGGTTGGCCTGTTCTCTGCCCGTGGGTACAACATCGAGTCGCTCACCGTGGCGCCCACCGAAGACCCCAGCCTGTCTCGCATGACGATCCAGACCACCGGGTCGGACGACGTCATCGAGCAGATCACCAAGCACCTCAACCGCCTGATCGAGGTGGTCAAAGTAGTCGATCTCACCGAGGGTTCCTACACCGAGCGCGAGCTCATGATGGTGAAGGTGCGCGCGGTGGGCAAGGAGCGTGAAGAGATGAAGCGCATGGCCGACATCTTTCGCGGCCGCATCATCGACGTGACCGAGAAGAGCTACACGATCGAGCTCACGGGTGACCAGACCAAGAACGATGCGTTCCTGGAGGCCATCGACCGCTCTGCGATTCTCGAAACAGTGCGCACCGGTGCCAGCGGCATCGGACGTGGCGAGCGCATCCTGCGCGTGTAAATGGAATCACCCCTGCGCCGCTTTGCGGCTTCCCCTCAAGGGGGATGGCGTCGGTTCCACGGCGCCAACTGAACTGAACCCCTGTCCCGCTAACATCGCTTGTTTTTTTCAAGATTTCAACTGGAGCAACTCATGAAAGTTTTCTACGACAAAGACTGTGACCTGTCCCTGATCAAGGGCAAGACCGTGGCCATCATCGGCTACGGCAGCCAGGGCCATGCACATGCACAGAACCTCAATGACAGCGGCGTGAAGGTCGTGGTCGGCCTGCGCAAGGGCGGCGCCTCGTGGGACAAGGTCGGCAAGGCCGGCCTGAACGTGATGGAAGTCAACGACGCGGTGAAATCGGCCGACGTGGTCATGATCCTGCTGCCCGACGAGCAGATCGCCGAGGTCTATCACCAGAACGTGGCTCCCCACATCAAGCAGGGCGCGTCGCTCGCCTTTGCTCACGGCTTCAACGTGCACTACAACCAGGTCGTGCCGCGTGCCGATCTGGATGTCTGGATGGTTGCGCCCAAGGCCCCTGGTCACACCGTGCGCAACACCTACACCCAGGGCGGCGGCGTCCCCCACTTGGTCGCCATTCACCAGGACAAAAGCGGCAAGGCACGTGACCTGGCGCTGAGCTACGCCATGGCCAACGGTGGCGGCAAGGCCGGCATCATCGAGACCAACTTCAAGGAAGAGACCGAGACCGATCTGTTCGGCGAACAGGCCGTCCTGTGCGGAGGTGCGGTCGAGTTGATCAAGATGGGTTACGAGACGCTGGTGGAAGCTGGCTACGCGCCCGAGATGGCCTACTTCGAATGCCTGCACGAGCTCAAGCTCATCGTGGACCTGATCTACGAAGGCGGCATTGCCAACATGAACTACTCGATCTCGAACAACGCCGAATACGGCGAATACGTGACCGGCCCCGAAGTGATCAACGCCCAGAGCCGCGAAGCCATGCGCAACGCCTTGAAGCGCATCCAGTCGGGTGAGTACGCCAAGATGTTCATCTCGGAAGGCCGCACCAACTATCCAAGCATGACGGCCCGCCGTCGCCTGACCGCCGATCACCAGATCGAAGTGGTTGGCGCCCAGCTGCGCGCCATGATGCCCTGGATCGCCAAGAACAAGCTGGTCGACCAGACCCGCAACTGATTGGTTCTGCGCAGGCATGATGGCCTGATCGCGTGAATCTGCCCGAAGCAAAGGCCACCTTGGTGGCCTTTGCTGTTTCTGCGCGCAGGGGCACTGCCTTACACTGCACCTTTGAATCTTGCAAGGTGGCCTCTGGCACCCTTCAACACAAATCTCATGCACGACGGTTCCGATCCCCAGCATATCCAGCACGAAGACCGGCCCAAGCGTTCCAAGGGCATTTACATGGTGCCCAACATGATCACGCTGGCCGCCCTCTTCGGTGGCTTCTACTCGGTGGTCATGGCCATGAACGGTCGCTACGACCTGGCCACCGTGGGCATCTTCGTGGCCATGGTGCTCGACAGCCTCGATGGGCGTGTGGCCCGCATGACCAACACGCAGAGTGCATTTGGCGAGCAGATGGATTCACTCTCCGACATGGTGTCCTTTGGCGCGGCCCCCGGCCTGATCGCCTATGAATGGACCTTGAGGGATCTGGGCCGCTGGGGCTGGATCGCTGCGTTTGTGTATTGCGCCTGCGCTGCGCTGCGCTTGGCCCGCTTCAATGTCAACACCGGGGTGGTGGACAAGCGCTACTTTCAAGGTCTGCCTTCGCCGGCGGCGGCAGCCCTTGTGGCGGGTTTCATCTGGCTGATGACCGAGCTGGAGATACCCCCTCAGGACGTCACCTGGGGCATGTTCGCCATCACGCTCTACACCGGATTGACCATGGTGACGAACGTGCCCTTTTACAGTTTCAAGGACTTGAGTCTGCGCAAGAGCGTGCCGTTTGCAGCCATCGTGCTGGTGGCGCTGGCCATTGCCGTGATCAACATTCACCCACCGACGGTATTGTTTGGTCTGTTCGTGGTGTATGGCCTGTCGGGTTACGCGGTGTACTTCTGGCGCAAGGCCAAGGGCCGCCCCACCAGCGTGATCAGCACTTCCACCGATGAGCCTGATGAGCGCGGGCTGCACGACTGAGGGTGGCGTGGCGGCAGGTTTGTGATACAGTTTGCGGCATGAGTTTTCGCGCTTTCGCCCTACTATTGGATGTCCGACACGGGCAGGCTTGGTAGCGCACGCGCATTCCATTCAAAACGGCCCGTTTGCACCTGCAGCGGGCCGTTTGTATTTGGGGCTGCGGGTTTCAGTACCATCGAAAGAGCACCATGTTGAAACAACCTGCCAGCAAGTACCCTGCCTTCCAGCCTGTCGGCCTCAAGGACCGCACCTGGCCTGACGCCGTCATCACCCATGCGCCCATCTGGCTGAGCACCGACCTGCGAGACGGCAACCAGGCCTTGATCGAGCCCATGGATGTCGAGCGCAAACTGCGCATGTTCGAGTTGCTGGTGGAGATCGGCTTCAAGGAAATCGAGGTCGGATTTCCCTCGGCTTCGCAGACCGAGTTCGATTTCCTGCGCCGCCTGATCGATGAGCGGCGCATCCCCGACGACGTCACCATCCAGGTTCTGACCCAGGCACGCGAGCCGCTGATCCGGCGCACCTTCGAGGCGTTGCAAGGCGTGCAACGCGCCATTGTTCACCTTTACAACGCGGTCGCGCCGATGATGCGGCGGGTGGTGCTGGGCATGGACGAAGATGCCATTGTCGAACTGGCCAGCACACACGCGCGCCTCTTCAACGAGATCGCCGCGCAGCAGCCCGACACGCAATGGACTTTCCAGTACTCGCCTGAAATGTTTTCCGGCACCGAACTGGCGTTCTCCAAACGCGTGGTCGATGCCGTGACCGAAGTCTGGCAGCCCACGGCTGAGCGCAAGTGCATCGTCAACCTGCCTTCCACGGTGGAGCACAGCACCCCCAACATCTTTGCCGACATGATCGAGTGGATGCACCGTCACCTCGCCCGGCGCGAGGCGATCGTGCTGTCCGTGCATCCCCACAACGACCGGGGCACGGGCACGGCAGCGGGCGAGTTTGCCTTGATGGCTGGCGCCGACCGCATCGAAGGATGCTTGTTTGGCAATGGTGAGCGCACGGGCAACCTCGATCTGGTCAACGTCGCGCTCAACCTGTACACCCAAGGCGTTTCGCCGGGTCTGGACTTTACCAACATCGACGAGATCCGCCGCACCGTCGAGCATTGCAACCAGTTGCCGGTGCACCCGCGTCATCCCTATGTGGGCGAGCTGGTGTACACCTCGTTCTCGGGCTCGCACCAGGACGCGATCCGAAAGGCCTTTGCCGCGCGCCGTGAAGACGAGCCCTGGAACATTCCCTACCTGCCTATCGATCCCAAGGACCTGGGTCGCAGCTACGAGGCCGTGATCCGCGTCAACAGCCAGTCCGGCAAGGGCGGCATTTCCTATCTGCTCGAGAACGAGTACGGCCTCGAGTTGCCGCGCCGCCTGCAGATTGAGTTCAGCCAGGTGGTGCAGACGGTGATGGATGCGCAGGGCAAGGAGTTGGGCGCAGCAGACCTGTGGGCCATCTTCGAGCGCGAGTACGGCTTGTCGCAGGCGCACGCACCACTGCAACCCGTCATGGAGGACGTCGACGGCCAGAGCGTGCGCGTGTCTGCCCGATTGCAGATCGGTGGCCAGCCGGTGGCTGTGGACGGGCGGGGCAACGGCCCCATCGATGCCTTTGTCAATGGTCTTGCCGCCGCAACGGGTCGCCAGTTGCGGGTGCTGGACTACCATGAACACGCCATCGGTTCCGGCGCGCAGGCCCGCGCCGTGGCCTATGTGGAACTGCGTGTCGACGACACGCGAACGCTGTTCGGTGTGGGCATTGATGCGAACATCGTTTCCGCGTCCTTCAAGGCCATCGTGTCCGGCCTGCAGCGGGTGGCGCGGCCCCACGCCAGTGAACCCGACACCACGCTGGCGAGTTGACGCCAGCCTGCCCAAGATCATCATTTCCCACGGAGTTTTCCCATGAGCGACAAACTGATCATTTTCGACACCACCCTGCGCGATGGCGAGCAGTCGCCCGGCGCTTCCATGACCAAGGACGAGAAGCTGCGCATTGCGCGCCAGCTGGAGCGCCTGAAGGTGGACGTGATCGAGGCCGGTTTTGCCGCCAGTTCCAATGGCGATTTCGAATCCGTCAAGGCGATCGCCGCCGTGATCAAGGACTCCACGGTGTGCTCGCTGGCACGCGCCAACGACAAAGATATTGCGCGCGCCGCCGAGGCACTCCAGGGTGCGCACCGGGCCCGCATCCACACCTTCATTGCCACCAGCGCGTTGCACATGGAGAAGAAGCTGCGCATGACGCCCGAGCAGGTGCTGGAGCAGGCCAAGCAGTCGGTGCGTTTTGCGCGCAACCTGGTGGACGACATCGAGTTCAGTCCGGAAGACGGCTACCGCAGTGACATGGACTATCTTTGCCGCGTTCTGGAAGCCGTGATCAAGGAAGGCGCCACCACGCTCAACATCCCCGACACCGTGGGTTATGCGGTCCCCGAGCTGTATGGTGAGTTCATCCGCACTTTGCGCGAGCGCGTTCCCAATTCCGACAAGGCGATCTGGTCGGTGCACTGCCATAACGACTTGGGCATGGCGGTGGCCAACTCCCTCGCGGGTGTGAAGATCGGCGGCGCACGTCAGGTGGAGTGCACCATCAACGGCCTGGGCGAACGCGCAGGCAACTGCTCGCTTGAAGAGATCGTGATGGCGGTGCGCACGCGGCGCGACTACTTCGGGCTCGATGTGGGCGTGGATGCCACGCAGATCGTGCCGGCGAGCCGCATGGTGAGCCAGACCACCGGTTTTGTGGTGCAGCCCAACAAGGCGGTGGTGGGTGCCAATGCCTTTGCGCACGCCAGCGGCATTCACCAGGACGGTGTGCTCAAGGCGCGCGACACCTACGAAATCATGCGGGCCGAGGACGTGGGTTGGAGCGCCAACAAGATCGTGCTGGGCAAGCTCAGCGGCCGCAACGCGTTCAAGCAACGCCTGCAGGACTTGGGCATCGAGATGGAGTCCGAGAGCGAGATCAACACCGCATTCGCGGCGTTCAAGGAGCTGGCCGACCGCAAGAGCGAGATCTTCGACGAGGACATCCTCGCGCTGTGCAGCGATGAGAGTGTCACCGCGGAAAAGGAGCAATACGGACTGGTCTCGCTCAAGCAACGCAGCGAGACCGGTGAACGTCCGCACGCCAGCGTGGTGTTCACCGTGGATGGCCAGGAAATTCAGGTTGAGAGCGACGGCAATGGACCGGTGGATGCGTCACTGAAGGCCATCGAAATCCATGTCAAAAGCGGCGCGGAACTGGTTCTGTATTCGGTCAATGCCATCACGAGTGGTTCGACCGAGAGTCAGGGTGAAGTGACGGTGCGTTTGCAGCATGGTGGCCGCGTCGTCAATGGCGTGGGTGCGGATCCCGACATTGTTGTGGCTTCCGCCAAAGCCTATCTGAGCGCATTGAACAAATTGCACAGCAAGTTCGACCGCGTGGCAGCGCAAGGATAAAGGTGAGCAAAATCAATCACTTAAGACGCGCAGTGTTTTGATCTTCAGAAATGACACCAAAAGTAGCACCTGTTCTACCGATCATTTAAGAGAATTTCCCAAGCATTTGATATTGCTAGTTTTTTTCTGTATGCCTATACTTCACTCCAGCGCAATCCCTGTGCTGGAGTGAAGTCATGAGCCTAGGCGTTTTCCGCATTCGAAAACTGATCTTTGCAGCCACGGTGGCCGCCTGGATGGGCGTGTGCGCATTGCCCTTGGTGGTGAACGCGGCCTCCAGCACGGCCAAGGTCGGCAAGACCTCAAAAGCAGCGTCGGCCAAAGTTGCGACCAAGCGAAAAGCTGTGTCGGCCCAAGCACCCACCCGCAAGCAAGCGACAGCCAAGCCAAAGAAGGCCGTGGTCGTGGTGAAAAGGGGGCCATCCCGAGTCAAGGTTCAGATTGCGTCGGGCAAGAAGCCCACGGCCCGTCAGGTGGCCTCCCGCAACGCAGCCAGCAAATCCTACAAGACTGCCGTGGTGCGGGTGGTCGCACCAGCACGGCTGTCCATGGGGGAGCAGTTGGGTCTGCGTGGCAGCGATGATCGCCTGGACCTCAACTCCAGCGTGGCGTTGGTGATCGATCAGGAAACCAATGAGGTCTTGTTCAGCAAGAACGACGCCGCCGTGCTGCCCATCGCGTCCTTGACCAAACTCATGACCGGTCTGGTGATCGCCGACGCGAATCTGGACATGAACGAGTTGATCACCATCACCCAGGACGATGTTGACACCTACAAGGGCAGCAGTTCGCGGCTGGCAGTGGGGAGCACATTGTCGCGTGGCGAAATGATGCATCTGGCGCTGATGTCCAGCGAAAATCGCGCTGCGAATGCCCTTGGTCGTACCTACCCAGGTGGTTTGAGCGAGTTTGTCCGGCTGATGAACAGCAAGGCACGGCAACTCGGCATGAGCGACACCCGTTACGTCGAACCCACGGGGCTGTCCAGCCTGAACCAGTCCAGCGCGCGCGATCTTGCCACGTTGGTGTCGGTGGCCTATGAGCGGCCCATTCTGCGCAGCCTGTCCACATCGCCTGGCCATGAGGTCGAGTTGGGCCGCCGCACGCTGCACTACAACAATTCGAATCGCCTGATCAAGAACCCGGACTGGGAGATCGGCCTGCAAAAGACGGGCTACATCTCTGAAGCAGGCCGCTGCCTGGTGATGCAGGCGAAGGTGGCGGGTCGCCAGTTGATCATGGTGTTCCTGGACTCGGCTGGCAAACTGAGCCGCATGCAGGACGCGGAGCGCGTGCGGCGTTGGGTGGAAGTACAGGCTGAAACAACGCCTCGCCCGATGATGGCCGCGCGCCCGCAGGGTTGATTCGGGTCCGCTCCCCGAGCGATAAAAAAACGGTCCTTGCAGGACCGTTTTTCATGTGCGCCAGCGAGCTCAGCGTGCTGTCGTACCCGCCGGCCGTGAACATCCCAGGGCCGACGATATTTCCGCTGCCGTGGTCCTGAGTTTGGGAAGCCAGCTTTCATCAATCCGATCCGCCGGTGCGGAAATCGACAGGCCGGCCACCAATTTGTTCTGGTCGTCGTAGATGCCGGCGGCCATGCAGCGCACGCCCAGCTCCAGTTCTTCGTTGTCGCGCGCCACGCCGGCCTGGCGGCATTGCGCCAGCTCGCGTTCCAGGCTGGGCAACTGGGTCAGGCTGTTGCGCGTGTTGCCTGCCAGCCCCGTGCGCGTGGCGTAGGCCCTGACACGTTGTGGCTCGTCATCGGCGAGGAAGAGCTTGCCCACCGACGTGAGGTGCAGTGGCGCGCGGCCGCCAATCGCTCGCACCACCTGCATGCCCGAGCGTTCGCTGTAGGCGCGCTCGACATACACGATCTCGTCGCCTTGGCGCACGCTTAGATTGACCGGTTGCTGGATCTGCTTGTGCAATTCGCGCATGGGCAGCAAGGCTGCGTCGCGCACGCTCAGTCGGGCCTTCACGAGGTTGCCCAGTTCCAGCAGCCGCATGCCCAGCCGGTAGCTGCCCGCTTCGGGGCGGTCAACAAAGCGGCCGATGGTGAGGTCGTTGAGAATGCGGTGCGCCGTTGACGGGTGCAATCCCGTCTTTTCACTGATCTCCTTGAGCGATACCGGCTCTTCTTTGGAGGCAAGTACTTCGAGCAGGTTGAACATGCGTTCAATGACCTGAACCGTGGGCGTGGCGGGGATGGAGTCGGAGCGTTTGGTCATGGCACGAGTGTGACCGAAATTTTACGAGATGAAATCAGGTGCCGTGTGGTGCGCGCGCCATTCGGTCTCAAGCGCCCGGGACCCATCGACCATCGAGCAACAACTCGTGTGGTTGAAAGCCCGCCTTGTAGCTCATCTTGCTGCTCTGGGCGATCCAGTAGCCCAGATAGATGTGGGGAAGGTCCAGCGCCTTCGCCTGCTCGATCTGCCAGAGCACGCTGTAGGTGCCGTAGCTGGCCTTGTCATCGGGCTCGTAGAAGGTGTAGACCGCCGACAAGCCGTCGTTGAGTACATCGACGATGGACACCATCTTCAAGCGCGAGGGTTGCCCATCCGTGCCCGGCTCGTGGAACTCGATCAAGCGCGAGTTGACTCGACTTTGCAGCAGGAACTGGGTGTACTGGTCGATGCTGTCGTGGTCCATGCCGCCACCGGCATGGCGACTGTTCTGGTAGCGCAAGTAAAGCTGATAGTGCTCCGGTACGAAACACAGCTTGAGCACACGACTTTGCAAATGGGCATGCTGCGCGTGGGAACGACGCTGGCTGCGGCTGGGCTTGAAATCCGCCACGGGCACGCGCAGTGGCACGCAGGCCTGGCAACCATCGCAGTACGGGCGGTAGGTGAACATGCCGCTGCGGCGAAAGCCGTGCGTGACCAGATCGGAATAGGCGTCGTTGTGGATGAGGTGGCTGGGCGTGGCCACCTGCGATCTGGCCTGATGTCCCGGCAGGTAGCTGCACGGGTAGGGCGCTGTGGCGTAAAACTGCAGCGCCTGGAGCGGGAGTTCTTTGAGGTGTGTCACGCGTGCCGACGTTGTTCAGGGATGACGTTTTGCCAGTATATGGGGAGGAATTCCCACCTTGGCGCGGGGCGCGACATGGCCTCGCTGACGTGTCGGCAGAAGGCCACTCGAGGCATCAATCGCCCTCCGAGGCTGGCGAGGTGTGGCGTGTTCTGCTGGCAATCGATCAGAGGCAAGCCCTTGGCTCGGCAGAAGGCCACCAGTGCGGCGAGCGCGATCTTGGAGGCATCGCTTTGCCGGCTGAACATGGATTCGCCATAGACCATGCCGCCCAGATTGATGCAATACAGGCCGCCGGCAAGTTCGCCATCGATCCAGGTCTCCACACTGTGAGCGATGCCCGCATGGTGCAACCGGGTGTAGGCCTGCACCATGGCCGGCAGAATCCAGGTTCCATCCTGACCATCCCGCGGCGTGCTGGCGCAAGCTCGGATCACACGCTCGAAGCCGTGGTCGAAGCGAATCTCCAAACTGCCTTCAAGGCGCATTTTCTGGATGGTCTTGCGCAGCGACCGGTGCAGGCGAAACGCCTGCGTCTCCAGCACCATGCGGGGATCGGTGCTCCACCACAGAATGGGCTGTCCGGCGCTGAACCAAGGAAAGATGCCCCGCGAATAGGCCGCAATGAGGGACGGCACATCGAGCACGCCACCAGCGGCCAACAGGCCAGGCGCTGGATCGCCCGAGCCCCACGCTGTCTCCACCGGAGGAAACGGTTGACCAGGTTCCAGCCAGGGCAGGGCGCGGTTGGGTGGGGCGTGCGACATGCCGCTATTGTGCGGCTGGCCTCAGTTCTGCGGTGTTGCCAGACGCCTCAGACCCTGCCACAGGGCCGCGCCGATGAAGATGCCGATGGCATCGGCCAGAAAATCCAGCCACTCGCCGTATCGCCAGCCGGTGGCGGCCTGCAACAGTTCGATGACACCGCCGTACACAACCAGCCCTGCGAGCATCGGCCAGGGCTGGCGGCCGTATGCCAGCAGGCCCACCAACGCCAACCAGGCAAACCCGAAGACATGCTGGCCTTTGTCCCAGATCGTTGCGGCTTCGCGCGGCAACAGATCCAAGGGCAAAAGAGACGCAATGGCCAGCACGATGGCGCTGCACCAGAAAATGGCTCTGATCAGTCGTGGGTTCATGGCAGGCATGGGCTTGCAGAAACAACAAAGGCCTTCGCAAGAAGGCCTTTGAGTGGATGTTGGGTGGCTCCCCGACCTGGACTCGAACCAGGGACCTGCGGATTAACAGTCCGTCGCTCTACCAACTGAGCTATCAGGGAACAGCCTCAAATTATAGCGTTGATTTTTTCGATTTCTGACGTAACGTAGGTTTTGTCGAAAATTTGTCGTGTTCAATCGAACACGGGTGATGCCACGCCGAGCACCTTGTGCAGTTTGGTGCTCGTGGTTGTGTATTGAAGCATCACCTTCCTGTCGGGGAAGATGAAAGGTGTCGCGCCAAAGGCTGCGAGGGTGGCTTCGTGAAAGCCCGAGAGGATGAGCTTCTTCTTGCCGAGATAGGTGTTGATGTCGCCCACGGCGAAGATGCCCGGCACGCTGGTGGAGAACTTCTCGGTGTCCACCACGAGTTGCTTGCGTTCGATGTCCAGCCCCCATTCGGCGATGGGTCCGAGCTTGGGCGATAGGCCGAAGAAGACCAGCAACACGTCGAGCGGTACGGTGTGAGTCACGGCTTGGGGGTCGGTGATCTGCACGGCTGTGAGGCGATCACCGTTGGATTCGAAGCCGGTGGGCTGACCGACCATGAAAAGCATCTCGCGACGCTCGCAGCATTCACGCATGCGTGCGATGCTCGCAGCCGCAGCCTGGAAGCCATCGCGACGGTGAATCAAGGTCACGCTCCTGGCGTGGTTGGGGCCCTGTTCGGCGAAGGTCGTGGCCCACTCAAGCGCCGCATCCCCGCCGCCCACGATCACGATGTTCTGGCCAGCAAACTCGTTGGGGTTCTTGACTCGGTAGAAGAGTTGTCGTCCTTCAAATGCATCGAGCCCGTCGAGCTTGAGAGCACGAGGTTGGAACGCCCCGACGCCTGCGGCGATGAAAAGCGTCTTGGTGAGAAAACGTGTGCCACGGGAGGTGGCCACGAAGAATCGGCCGTCATCCTGCTGTTCAACCGTGGTGACTTCCTGCCCCAGGTGGAAGGTGGCGCCGAAGGGCTCGATCTGCTTGAGCAGGTTGTTGACCAGTTCCTGGCCTGTGCACACCGGAATGGCCGGGATGTCGTAGATCGGCTTGTCGGGGTAGAGCTCGGCCGGCTGCCCACCAGGGTAGGGCAGGGCATCGATCACATGGGCCTTGATCTCCAGCAAGCCCAGCTCGAACACCTGGAACAGACCGACGGGGCCGGCTCCGATCACGACCGCGTCGGTTTCGACTAGCCCTTCGTGCACGGCAGCGTTCAAGCTGGCCGCCGTGTTCAGGTCCGGCTCCATGCCGATCAGCGCAGCAACTCGGGAAGTTTGCCGGTGCGGTCTTTCCAGTCGTCAGCGTCGGCCAGGGGGGCCTTGCGCTTGGTGATGCTCTTCCAGCCAGGCAACAGCGCCAGATCGGCGTTGAGCTTGGTCATGTGCAACTGGTCTTTGGGCAGGTCTTCTTCGGCGTAGATCGCGCTCACCGGGCATTCGGGGATGCACACCGCGCAGTCGATGCACTCGTCCGGGTCGATGGTGAGGAAGTTGGGGCCTTCGCGGAAGCAGTCCACGGGGCAGACGTCCACACAGTCGGTGTATTTGCAACGGATGCAGGCTTCGGTGACAACGTGAGTCATGGTGGTCTTGGGAATCGGTGGAAGCCGTGATTTTAGGGTTTCCGGCAGGGATGGGCTGGGCCATGGCCCTTGCCGTGACACAAGTTAGGCGGGTGCGGGCGCGCTGCGCGGCCCGCGCTGTCGTCACTGGACCAGCAAGGCCCCCGCCGTGCGATGGCTCGCGGTGTCCACCAGCACCAGCGAACCCAAGGCCCGCGATTGCGCAAAAGGCAGCGTGGCCAGTGGTTCCTGCAGCGTCAGTTCGATGTGGCCAATGGCGTTGGGTTCCAGCTGGTTGGCGTCCTCTTCTGCCAGGGTGTGGATGTCGAGCCGGTGCACGATGCGTTTGATCTTGGCCTTGACCCAGCGGTGCCCGTGCAGCGCCCAGTACACGCGGCCAGGCACCAGGGTTTCGTCGTCGAGCCAGGCCACGGTGGCGCGAATCTCGCGGCTGCCGCTCAAAGCCTCGCCTTCGCCATCGGCCAGCAGCCAGTCGCCGCGCGAGACATCAACTTCACGGTCGAGAACGATGCCTGCGCTGTGGCCAGCGAGCACGGCCTGCGGTTGGCGCACGTGGTTGAGCACCTGGGCCACCACGGCGGTCTGGCCGTTGGGCATGATGCGCACGCCCTGGCCTGCCTGCACGCCTCCGGTGGCCACGCGGCCCCAGAACACGCGACGGCCTTGTGAGGTGTCGGCGGAGCTGTTGAACTTCTCCACCCATTGCACGGCAAAGGCGAAAGGCAGCGTGCTGTCTGCCGGTGTCACAGGCAGGCCTTCAAGAATCTCGAGCAGCGTGGGGCCGCTGTAGCCGCACCAGCCCGCCTGTTCGCTGGCGTCGACGACGTTCCAGCCCTTGAGTGCCGAGATGGGCACCACAGCGGTGACCGGAATACCGGCTTGCGCGGCAAATTCACGCAAGGCCGCGCCGATGTGTTCGAACGCGACGGTGCTGTCATCCACAGCGTCGAGTTTGTTGATGGCGAACACCACCGAGGGTACGCGCAGCAACTTGAGGAGCAGGCTGTGGCGGCGGGTCTGGGGCAGCAGCTTGAGCGCGGCGTCAGCCCAGGCCAGCTTGGTGGCGTCGACCAGCACCACGGCGGCGTCGGCGCTGGATGCGGCCGTGACCATGTTGCGGGTGTACTGCTCGTGGCCCGGCGCATCACCGATGATGAACTTGCGCGCCTCGGTGCTGAAGTAGCGGTAGGCCACGTCGATGGTGATGCCTTGTTCGCGCTCGGCCGACAGGCCGTCGGTCAGCAGGGCGAGGTCGGTCTGGCCGTGGCGCTGCACGCCGGCCAGGTGATCTTGAAGCACGGCCTTGCTGTCGACCAGCAGGCGGCCGATCAGCGTGCTCTTGCCGTCGTCCACGCTGCCGCAGGTGATGAGGCGCAGGGCGGAACGCGTGTCGATAGGGCCTGTAGCGGTTTGTGGCGCGGTGGCTTGAGGGGCGAGTGTGGTCATGTCGGTGTCCTGTATCGGCGCGGCTTCAGAAATAGCCATCTTTTTTGCGTTTTTCCATCGAAGCATCGGAAGTCTTGTCGTCCATGCGCGTAGCGCCGCGCTCGCTGACCTCGGCGGCCAGTGTCTCGATCACGATGTCGTCGGCGGTGGCTGCCAGGCTCTCCACCGGGCAGGTGCAGGTGATGTCGCCCACGGTGCGGAATCGCACGTCGCGCACCTGCACGGTCTCACCGTCGCGCGGTGGTGTGAGTTCGGTCACCGGCACCAACAGGCCTCGGCGGTCGACCACCTCGCGCTGGTGCGTGTAGTAGATCGAGGGCAGGGCGATGTTTTCGCGGGCGATGTACTGCCACACGTCGAGTTCGGTCCAGTTGCTGATCGGGAACACGCGAAAGTGCTCGCCGGGCTGCAGCCGGGTGTTGAACAGGGTCCAGAGCTCGGGGCGCTGAGCCTTGGGTTGCCACTGGCCGAAGCTGTCGCGGTGGGAGAAAATGCGCTCTTTGGCGCGGGCCTTTTCCTCGTCGCGACGAGCGCCACCAATCAGCGCGTCAAAGCGAAACTCTTCGATGGCTTCAAGCAGCGTGACCGACTGGTGCACGTTGCGGCTCTCTCCCGGGTGCGCCAGGCGCACGGTGCCGCGCGCCATGGAGTCTTCGACGCTGCGCACGATGAGTTCTGCGCCCAGTTCCTTCGCACGCTGGTCGCGGAAGTCGGTCACCTCGGGAAAGTTGTGACCGGTATCGATCATCAACAGTGGGTACGGGATGCGTCCCGCGCCGAACGCCTTCTCGGCGCACTTGAGCATGACCAGCGAGTCCTTGCCGCCAGAGAACAGCAGCGTCGGGCGCTCGAAGGCGGCCGCGACCTCACGCAGGATGAAGATGGTTTCTTCTTCCAGTGCATCCAGGTGGGCGTTGCTCAGGTGGTGGTCGCTGGCGTGCTGCAGGGCGGTCTGGATCACGGCGGATTCGGTGCGGGCGTTCATGAGGGGGTCCGTTCGAGTGAGGACACGAGGGGAGAAGTGGCGGGCTGCACATGCAGGCCGCATTCCTTGGCGCTTTCCTGTTCCCACCACCAGCGTCCGGCGCGGAAGTCCTCGCCGACGCTGATGGCACGGGTGCAGGGCGCGCAGCCGATGCTGGGGTAGAACTGGTCGTGCAGCGCGTTGGTGTCGAGCTGGTGCTCGGCGATGAAGTGCCACACGTCGCCCCAGGTCCATTCGACGATGGGGCTGACCTTGATGCGGCCGGGTTCCTGCACCACCTCGCCGACCTCGGCGCGCGCGTTCGACTGCTCGCGGCGCAGGCCGGTGATCCAGCCGTCGTGGCCGGCGAGGGCGCGAGCGAGCGGCTCCATCTTGCGGATGTCGCAGCAGGCCTTGCGCAGTTCAATGCTCTGGTACATCGCCTCCTCACCGTTCTTGCGAACGAAGTGGATGACCGACTCCTGTTTCGGGCGGAACACCTGCACGCTGATGCCGTAACGCTGCTCGATCTTCGGGATCATGGCGAGCGTCTCGGCGTGCAGCTTGCCGGTTTCCAGCACGAAGACGCTGGCATCGATACCGGCCAGGTGCATCAGGTGAGTGACCACCATGTCTTCAGCGCCGAGGCTGGAGGCCTGGGTCAGCCTGGGGTGGGAGGCCGATGTTTCTCTCAGCAGTGCGATGCTGCGCTCCACCTTGGCGGCAAAGTCGCTGGAGGGCTTGTTGTAGAGGTCGAGGGCTTTCATGAAGGCAGTCCTCAAGCAGGGGCAAAGTGGGGCGCGATATGCACCGCATCGCCCTGGTAGAAGGCGGGGTAGTGCGCCAGCAGCGCCTGGCCGTGCGCCAGGTTCTGGTCAGCGCGCAGCACGGCCTGCGTGAAGCCGCTGCGCTGCATCTGCACGAGCTGGTCGATCAGCACGTCGCCGGTGGCGCGGATCTGACCTGTATAGCCAAGGCGGCGGTGCAGCAGGAAGGCCTGGCTGAAGGCGCGGCCATCGCTGAACTTGGGAAAGTGCAGTTCGATCACGGCGATGCCGGAGAGGTCGGCGTCGCGTGGGTCTGTGTCGTTGGCGAGCGACAGGCGCTGTGCCTCGGCCTCGGTGGGGGCAAAGGCGCCTGCGCTGAAGAGTTGAAGGGGCTGGCTCATGGTGTCTGTCCTCAGGCGGTGGCGCGGGCCGTGCTCGTGCGCACCGCGTTGGCTGCGCTCTTGAAGGGGTCGGCGCCGGTTCGGCGCAGCGTGGCCACGAAGGTCTCGGTGCCAGCCCGCTGCGAGCGGTAGGTGTCGAGCAAGGCTTCGATCACGTCAGGCACTTCGCTCGCGGCGAACGAGGGGCCGATCACCTTGCCCGGCGTGGCCTCGCCCGACAGGCGCGTGCCGTCCGAGCCTCCGAGCGTGACCTGGTACCACTCCTGGCCGTCCTTGTCGACGCCGAGGATGCCGATGTGCCCGCTGTGGTGGTGGCCGCAGGAATTGATGCAGCCGCTGATGTGCAGGTCGATCTCCCCCAGGTCGTGCAGCTCGTCGAGGTCTTTGTAGCGACCCAGGATCGCTTGCGCCAGCGGCAGCGAGCGCGCGTTGGCCAGGTCGCAGAAATCGCCACCGGGGCAGGCGATCATGTCGGTCAGCAGGCCAATGTTGGGCTTGGCCAGGCCCAGGCGGCGGGCTTCGCGCCAGAGCTCGGGCAGTTGGTCGCAACGCACCCAGGGCAGCAGCAGGTTTTGCTCGTGCGTCACCCGGGCCTCGCCAGCCGAGAAGCGCTCGGCCAGGTCGGCAGCGCGCTCCAGTTGCTCGGCGGTGGCGTCGCCGGGCGCCTGGCCGAAGCGCTTGAACGACAGCGTGACCGCGCGCAGGTCGGGGTTCTGGTGTGGCTTGACGTTCTGCGTGAGCCAACGGCTGAACTCCATGTCGTCCTCGGCGGCGGCCTTGAGGATGTGGGCGATCTTGGCGTCGGCACTCTTGCGGTCGCAGTTGAGTTGCGGCGGCACGAAGAAGGCGCTCACGCGGTCGAACTCGGCCTGGCTGATGGTGTGGGGCGCACCGTCTTTTTCGATGATGTCGCGATACTCGGCCTCCACTTGGTCGTTGAACGCCTGGCCCTCGGCCTTCACCAGGATTTTGATGCGCGCCTTGTACATGTTGTCGCGACGGCCGAAACGGTTGTAGGCGCGCACCACGGCTTCGAGGTAGTTGAGGATCTGGTTCCAGGGCAGGAACTCGCGGATCACGCTGCCGATGATGGGCGTGCGGCCCATGCCGCCACCCACGCGCACCTGGAAGCCCAGTTCGCCGTCGACGTTGCGCAGCAGGCGCAAGCCCACGTCGTGCCAGGCGGTGGCGGCGCGGTCTTCGCGCGCACCCGTGATCGCCACCTTGAACTTGCGCGGCAGGAAGGCGAACTCGGGGTGCAGCGTGCTCCACTGGCGCATGATTTCGGCAAACGGGCGCGGATCGGCGACTTCGTCGACCGCGATACCCGCCAGCGCGTCGGTGGTGATGTTGCGGATGCAGTTGCCGCTGGTCTGGATGCCGTGCAGGTTCACGCTGGCCAGCAGGTCCATCACGTCGGCCGATCGTGCGAGCGGGATCCAGTTGTATTGCACGTTCTGGCGCGTGGAGAAGTGGCCGCAACGGTCGGGCAGCGTGGGCACTTCGGAGAGGCCGGCGTTGGCTTTGGAAACGTCGTGGTCTTCCTTGTGGTCGAAGTCGCGCGCGATCTTTGCGAGCACCTTGAGTTGTGCACTGTTGATTTCGCCGTAGGGCACGGCCACGCGCAGCATGGGCGCGAAGCGCTGTACGTACCAGCCGTTCTGCAGGCGCAGCGGCTTGAACTCGTCGTCGCCCAGCGTGCCGGCTTGCCAGCGGGTGAGCTGGTCGCGGTACTGGTCGGCGCGCAATTGCACGAACTGGCGGTCAAAGTCGGAATATTGGTACATCGTCGTCGTGGGGCAGTAAGAATCAGAGGGCGATCAATTTCATGCCGGCGTAGGCCAGCAACACCGAGAGCGCAGAGCGCACCAGGCGCTCGGGCGTGTGGCGCATCAGGCGGGTGCCGAGCCAGATGCCGGGCAGCGAGCCCGCGAGCAGCTTGGCCAGCAGCGGCCAGTCGACCGAGCCCATGCTGGCGTGACCCAGGCCCGCCACCAGCGTGAGAGGCACGGCGTAGGCGATGTCGGCGGCGACGATGCGCGGCAGGGGCAGCAGCGGAAACAGCAGCAACAGCACCGACACGCCGATGGCACCGGCGCCGACCGAGGTGAGCGTGACCAGCGTGCCGATGACTGCGCCAAACAGCACCGGCAGGCTCCAGTGGCGAGCGTGCGTCGCGGCTTCCAACTGGCCTGCGGCCAGGGTTCGTGGCAATTGCTTGCCGCGCGCGGCCTTGTAGAGCATGGCGGCGGCGGTGAGCAGCAGCGCCATACCCAGGGTGTTGGTCATGAGCGATTGCACCAGCGGGCTGGCGGGGCCCAACCGGTGCAGGGCGCCCAGGGTGATCAGCGCGGCGGGGATGCTGCCCGCGCAAAGCAGTCCCACCACGCGCCATGGCACGAGCTTCTGGCGTGCCAGGCTGACGGTGCCGCCCATCTTGGTGAAAGCCGCAAACAGGAGGTCGGTACCGACCGCGAGGTACGGTTTGACGCCGAAGAAGAAGATGAGGATGGGCGTCATGAGCGAACCGCCACCCACACCCGTGAGACCCACGATGAGTCCCACGGCGAATCCGGCCAGGATGATGGCGATGTCAGGCATGGGCGCGACTTTACGGAGCCGGGCTTATATCCCAAACGATTTTTTCTTTATGGGGGTATGCCTCAGGTGAATATAGAAGTCCGAGCGTGTGGCTTCGCACGTCGGTCCCCACGGGCTGACGCACGTGCCGCGGCGCGCAGAGGCGCTGACGTAACATCGCCGCCATGCAAAAACAGCGTGTTCTGGTCAGTGTGGTGGGTTTCTCCGACGTGGAGCGACACGCCTTGAACACCGTGTTCCGCCTTTCCCAGTCCCGGGATCTGTCGTATGCCCCTTACGTTCCCTTGACCGCCCCAGGCGTGGCTGCGCCCAAGGGGGTGTCTGAAGTGGCGCTGGTGGATGGGGAGAGTGCCGAGGCGGTGTTGTCGCACGCCAAGGAAATGCCGACGGGGCAGCGCCTGATCTGGGTCGGCCAGGATGCGCCAGACCATGCGTGGCGCGTCATGAACCGGCCGATCGACTGGGCCGCCGTGCTGAACGATCTGGATGCGGTTTATGCGGCCAAGCAGGCCGACTCCGGTCTGCTCGATCTGGATGTGACCGCCCCTGCACCGCTCGACGTGGCCTTTGGAGAAGACGTCATCGGGGTGCGCCGTGCCTTGGTGGCTGGCGCCGACGAGCAGGAACGCACCTATCTGCGAACCCGCCTGGCCCTGGCCGGCGTGGCGCAGGTGGACGAGGTCACCAACACCGAAGCCGCGATTGCGATCATTGCCCGCAGTGACTATGTCTGCGGTGTCTTCAATCTGGACGATCCCCAACTGGATGTCTGGTTGTTGATGCGGCTGTTTGCCGAGCACAACCCCAAGGCCCTGACCCTGGCCACCAGTGAGCTTGCGGGTCCATCGGCCGGATGGTGGAGTCGGCGCCGCGTGCGACGCCATGCCCAGCGCGCGGGCATCTCGGCCCTGTTGGCGCGCCCGATTCAGCCGCCCGAAATTTCAGTCTGGCTCAACCTGCTGTAGCCCGTTCCTGTGCGACGCCCTGACGGCGGGCGTTTTTGAGGGCAAACCGCGCTGGGTCCAGTGCCTCCTGCAAGCTCTGTTCCCCCCATGTGGCTTCACCCGCCAGCTGCATGGCCAGTTGCTCTGCGCACCAATGGGCCAGGGTGAGGCCCCGCGAGCCCATGGCGCTGAGCAGGTGGAGACCCGGCCAGCGAGGAACATCCGCCAACTGCACACGAACACGTTGCCCGCGCCCCGATGCCATGAGGTCGCGAAGCGCGGCGGTGTCGGGTGCCGCGCCCACCAGGGGAAGCCGGTCCAGCGAGGCACAACGCACCTGCGCCCAACCCAGCAACCGGCCTCGGGCCAGAGTGGATCGAAGACGGTCGGCCGCCGCCGGCTGGATGGCGTGCAGGCTTAGGGCATTTCGCTCATGGGCCTCAAGGCTCACGTCGGTGTGGGTCAGGCCGCGCTCATAGGTCGAGCCCATGGTCCAGATCGTGTCGGGCCACAGGGGCGGCAGGCCACTGTCCTGGTACCGCGGCACGAACACGCCGTCGTTGCGCTGAGGCCGCTCGGCCAGGACAGGGCCTTCCAGCGCCGCGAGACTCATTTGTCCCTGCACCGGGCGCAGGGGCAAATCACCGCCTGACAGTTGACCCGAATCGCCCGCGAGCAAGCTCAAGCTGCCCAGTGCCGCCGCGACGATCACCACCGGTGCGTTGGCCAGCGGGTGACCTTCTGCGTCCCAGGCTTGCCAGACCGCGGGGCAAGACGGGTCGCGGCTCATGTCGAGACTCAGCCGGTGGACGTGTGCGTTCCAGAGACAGGTCAGCGCGTCGAGTCCCGTCGCCTCATTCAGCCAGGCCTGCACCAATGCGGAAGGACGCACCAGGGCGGCGGGCCAGCGGCCAGGATCGTGGGCCAGGTTGTCGACCTCACAGGCTTGCCAGCCCGATCCTTCAGGCACCAGACGCCGCAGCTCGGCCAGGGTGTCGGCCACGCCCAGGGCTGACAGGCGCGACAACGGTGTGGGTGAGCGTGTGACGTGGGGGCTGAGCATGCCCACCGGCAGGCCCGATGCGCCGCTGGCTGGCCCGCCAGCAGCGTCCAGCAACGTGATTCGCCATCCACGGCGGGCCAGCGCGGAGCAGGCCGCCGCGCCAGCCAGGCCAGCGCCGATCACCAAGGCATGGCGTCGAGCGTCAGACACGGGCGCGGGCGCGTGGGTTGCGCGGATCAGGCCGAAGGTGGCGGCACGTAGCCGGCAGCAGCGTCGGCGCCTTCGCCGAAGAAGTGCTTTTCCATCTGGCGCGCGAGGTACTGGCGGGCGCGTGCATCGGCCAGGTTCAGGCGGTTTTCGTTCAGCAGCATGGTCTGGTGCTTGAGCCAGGCGGCCCAGGCTTCCTTGCTCACGCTTTCATAGATGCGTTTGCCCAGCTCGCCAGGGTAGGGCGGAAAGTCCAGGCCCTCGGCTTCTTTGCCGAGCTTGATGCAGTTGACGGTGCGTGCCATGGGGTGTCCTTGGTGTGGGTCAGATGATTTGGTTATAACGAATGGAAGAAATTATTCGTTCCAGTGTCTTGCGAAGGCCGGCATGATGCGGGCTTCGTGCGGCAGAGGGCGACTGTAGCAACCTTTGATCGACCGCAAAGTCATCAGGGCTGCAGTCTGCATGATCGCTGGTGCGCAAGTCCATGGTGGCCTTGTTGCCACGACGCCTTTTTACAATAGACACCTTCGCCTTCACAGGACCCCTCATGAGTGCATTTCAGGAAGAGCGCGTGCTCAGCGTTCATCATTGGACCGACCGGCTGTTCAGCTTCACCACCACGCGCGATGCGTCGCTGCGCTTTTCCAATGGGCACTTCACCATGATCGGCCTGCGTGTTGACGGCAAGCCGTTGCTGCGCGCCTACAGCATCGTCAGCCCCAATTACGCCGATCACCTCGAATTCCTGAGCATCAAGGTGCCCGACGGTCCACTGACCTCGCGACTGCAACACATCCAGGTGGGCGACACCATCATCGTGGGCCGCAAGCCCACCGGCACCCTGCTGATCGACTACCTGCTGCCCGGCAAGCGCCTGTACCTGCTGGCCACCGGCACCGGGCTGGCGCCGTTCCTCAGCGTGATCCGCGATCCGGAAACCTACGAGCGCTACGAGCAGGTGGTGCTGATCCACGGCGTGCGCCAGGTCAAGGAACTGGCCTACCGCGAGTACCTCAGCGATGCGCTGCGGCACGACGAATTCCTGGGCGAGATGGTGCAGCAGAAGCTGCTGTACTACCCCACGGTCACGCGCGAGCCGTTCGTGCATCAGGGTCGCATCCCGCAGTTGTTGGCCGAAGGCAGGGTCGCCAAGGACTTGGGGATCCCCATGCTGAACCCGGCGGAAGACCGCATCATGATCTGCGGCAGCCCCGAGATGCTGCGCGACCTGAAGGCGCTGGCTGAAAAATTGGGTTTCGAAGAAGGCAACACCAGCCGGCCGGGCGCTTTCGTGATCGAGCGTGCGTTCGCAGGAACTTGATCGGTCTGTGAGCGCTCTGTTCCGAAGCACCGTTCAACCACAGGGTCTCCCTTGATCACCACCATCCCGACCGTCAGGCCTTCCTTTCTCGAACGCAATCCCCGCCAGCTTCTGGGCCTGATCGCTCTGGTGTGCATCGGCATGCTGGCTTTTGGCCTCTACTTGCAGCACGTCGTGGGTCTTGAGCCCTGCCCGATGTGCATCGTGCAGCGCTACGCGCTGATCGCGGTGGCGCTGGTGGCCGGGGTCACGGCATTTCTGCGCAGCCGCTTCTGGCTGCTGGGCGGCATCATCAAGATGGGTGTGCTGGCCGTTTTTGGGGCGTTTGTGGCTGCTCGCCAGAGCTGGCTGCAATGGAATCCGCCAGAGGTCCTGAGCTGCGGACGCGACTTCTTCGGAATGATCGAATCCTTTCCGCTTCGCCGCGCCATTCCCATGATCTTCCGCGGCAGTGGCGACTGCTCGGTGATCGACTGGACCTTTCTGGGTTTGTCGATCGCCAACTGGTCGTTCCTCAGCTTCACCGCGATTGCGCTGGCGGCAGTCGTGCTCTGGGTGAAGCGCACCCCCGCCTGAACTTGGCGGGCTGCTGGGTCAGCCCAGCTTCTTCACCAGAACCTGGCTCTTTCTATCCCAGTTGTACTTGCGCTTGCGCGCCTCGGGCAGCCAGTCCGCGCTGACCTGCACGAAGCCGCGTTTGATGAACCAGTGCATGGTGCGGGTGGTGAGCACGAAGATGCTCTGCAGGCCCTGTGCCTTGGCTCTGACCTCGATGCGTTTGAGCAGCCGTTCACCATCGCCCTGGCTCTGCGTATCGGGTGACACGGTGAGGGCAGCCATCTCGCCGGTGCGTGCTTCCGGGTAGGGGTAGAGCGCGGCGCAGCCGAAGATCACGCCGTCGTGCTCGATGATGGTGTAGTTGCCGGCGTCGCGTTCGATCTCGGTGCGGTCGCGCTTGACCAGCGTGCCGTCCTTCTCGAACGGCTCGATCAGTGCCACGATGCCGCTCACGTCGTCCATGGTGGCTTCACGCACGCTCTCCAGCTTTTCGTCCACCACCATCGTGCCGATGCCGTCGTGGGTGTAGATCTCCAGCAGCAGTGCACCGTCCACTGCGAACGGCAGGATGTGGCTGCGCTCCACACCGCCTTCGCAGGCGCGGATGCAGTGCTGCAGGTAAAACGCAGTGTCCGTCGGCTGGGTGGCCGGGGGCAGGGCGGCCAGCATTTTCTTCGCGTCGGCCAGCGGCAGCTCGGTGTCGATGTCGCTTTCCGGGTCGGCCTGGTCGACGCGAATGCCGGGCACCTCGGTCAGGAACATCAGCTTGTCTGCCTGCAGCGCCACCGCCACCGAGGTCGCCACGTCTTCCATGGTCAGGTTGAAGGCCTCGCCGGTGGGCGAGAAACCGAAGGGCGAGAGCAACACCATGGCGCCCATGTCGAGCGTGCGCTGAATGCCCTCGGTGTCGATCTTGCGCACCAGGCCCGAGTGCAGGAAATCCACCCCGTCCATCAGGCCCACGGGGCGCGCGGTGATGAAGTTGCCCGAGATCACGCGCACGGTGGCGCCGGCCATGGGCGTGTTGGGCAGGCCCTGGCTGAAGGCCGCCTCGATCTCGTAGCGCAGCTGACCGGCGGCTTCCTGCGCGCAGTCCAGCGCCACCTCGTCGGTGATGCGCATGCCATGCGAGTACTTCGCCTCATGGCCTTTCAGGCGCAACTGCTCGTTCACCTGCGGGCGAAAGCCATGCACCAGCACGATCTCCACGCCCATGCTCTGGATCAGCGCGAGGTCTTGCGCCAGTTTCTCCAGCTTGCCGGCCGCGATGGCCTCGCCCGCGATGCCGACCACGATGGTGTTGCCCCGGTGTTTGTGGATGTAGGGCGCGACCGAGCGGAACCAGGGAACGAAGGTGAAGTTGAAGACTGTGGACATGGGGCGGATGGCGGGCAGACGGTGGGCCGGACGCGGATAATGGCCGGCTGCCCGATTTTGACCGAAGTTCCTCTCTTGTCCTCCACACCGCTGCACATCGAATTCCCGGAGACGCTGCCCGTCTCGGCCCGCCGCCACGAGATCGAGGCGGCAATGCGCGACCACCAGGTGGTCATCGTCTGCGGTGAAACCGGCTCCGGCAAGACCACGCAGATACCCAAGATCGCGCTCGCCATGGGGCGTGGTCGCCTCAATGCGAAACCGGGCCAGCGCGGCCAGATGATCGGCCACACGCAGCCGCGGCGCATCGCCGCCTCCAGCGTGGCCAAGCGCATTGCTGAAGAATTGAAGACCCCGCTGGGCGACGTGGTCGGCTTCAAGGTGCGCTTTCAGGACCGGCTCTCGAAGGACGCGTCCGTCAAGCTCATGACCGATGGCATCTTGCTGGCCGAGACACAGACCGACCCCGACCTGCGCGCCTACGACACCATCATCATCGACGAGGCGCACGAGCGCAGCCTCAACATCGACTTCCTGCTGGGCTACCTGCGCCAGTTGCTGCCGCGCCGGCCCGACCTCAAGGTGGTGGTGACCTCGGCCACCATCGACGCCGACCGCTTCGCGCAGTATTTCGCCTCCAAACGCGGGCCGGCGCCGGTGCTCATGGTGTCGGGACGCACCTTTCCGGTGGAGGTGCGCTGGCGTCCGTTCGAAGAGAGCCGTGACTACGACCTCAACAGCGCCATCACCGATGCGGTGGATGAACTGTGGCGGGGTCCCCAGGGGGGCGACATTCTCGTCTTTCTGCCGGGTGAAAGGGAGATCCGGGAGGCGGCCGACCATCTGCGCAAGCACCTGAGCCACATCCCCACGCTGCGCAACGCCGAGGTGCTGCCGCTGTTCGCGCGCCTGTCGCAGGCCGAGCAGGACCGCATCTTCCAGGACCACAGCGGGCGGCGCATCGTGCTCTCCACCAACGTGGCCGAGACCTCGCTCACCGTGCCCGGCATCCGCTACGTGGTCGACGCCGGCAACGCGCGCGTGAAGCGTTACAGCTTCCGCCAGAAGGTGGAGCAGCTCATGGTGGAGCCCATCAGCCAGGCCGCGGCCAACCAGCGCGCCGGGCGCTGCGGCCGCGTGGCCGACGGCATCTGCATTCGCCTGTACGACGAGGCTGGCTTCAACGGCCGCCCCAAGTTCACCGACCCCGAGATCCTGCGCAGCTCGCTGGCCGGCGTGATCCTGCGCATGAAGGCGCTGCGCCTGGGCGCGGTGGAAGACTTCGCCTTCATCGAAGCACCGCAGAAACGCGCCATCGTGGATGGTTACCAGCTGTTGGCCGAGCTCGGGGCAGTGGACGACGACAACGAACTCACACCCATCGGCCAGACGCTCTCGCGCCTGCCGCTGGACCCGCGCGTGGGCCGAATGATCCTGGAGGCGCAGCAACGCGGCGCGCTCGACGAGGTGATGGTGATCGCCTCGGCCTTGAGCGTGCAGGACGTGCGCGACCGACCGCTGGACAAGCAGGCCCAGGCCGACCAGGCGCATGCCAAGTTTGACGACGAGAAGAGCGAATTCAGCGGCACGCTCAAGCTCTGGAAATGGCTTGAAGACACGAAAGGCGGCCATGGCAAGGACCACAAGCTCAGCCACCGCCAGTACGAGAACCTGCTGCGGGAGAACTTCGTCAACGTGCGGCGCGTGCGCGAGTGGCGCGACATCCACACCCAGCTGCACACCGTGGTGGCCGAGCACAAGTGGCAGATCAACATCCAGCCCGCGAGCTACGAGCAGCTGCACCTGGCCATGCTGGCCGGCCTGCTGGGCAACGTGGGCCAGAAGAGCGAGGCGGAAGACTGGTACCTGGGCGCGCGCGGCATCAAGTTCTACCGCCACCCGGGCGCCAACCTCAGCAAGAAACCCGGGCGCTGGATCGTCTGTGCCGAGCTGGTGGAGACCACCCGCCTGTTTGGCCGTGGCATCGCCGGCATCGAGCCTCTGTGGCTGGAGCAGGTGGGCTCGCACCTGCTCAAAAAGCAGCTGCTCGATCCGCATTGGGAAAAGAAATCGGCTCAGGTGACGGCGCTGGAGCGCGCCACGCTCTACGGCCTGGTGGTCTACAACAATCGGCGCACCGACTACGGCCGTGTGGACCCGGTGGGCGCGCGCGCGATCTTCATTCGCGAAGCGCTCGTGGCAGGTGACTGGGAGACGCGTCTGCCGTTCCTGGCCGCCAACCAGAAGCTGGTGCAGCAGGTGGCCGAGCTGGAGCACAAGTCGCGCCGGCAGGACGTGCTGGTCGACGACGAGTTGATCTACGCCTTCTACGATCAACAACTGCCCGCGCACATCTGCAACGGTGCAAGCTTCGAGCGCTGGTACCAGGACGAGGTGCGGCGCAATCCAAAGCTGCTGCTGCTCACGCGCGAAGAGCTGATGCGGCATGAGGCCGCGGGCATCACCACGCAGGCATTCCCGAAGACGCTGCGCCTGGGCGGCGTGGACTGTGCCTGCGACTACCTGCACGTGCCCGGTGACCCACGTGACGGCCTGTCGGTCACGTTGCCGATCTTTGCGCTCAACCAGGCCAGCGACGACCGCTGCGATTGGCTGGTGCCCGGCATGCTCAAGGACAAGTTGCTGGCCTTGCTCAAGACGCTGCACCAGCGTCCACGCTCACGCCTGGTGCCCTTGCCGGCCACGGCCGAGCGCTTTGCACAGGCGCTGTGCGAACCGGCGGCGTTTGGTGCGGGCAACCTGATGGATGCACTGCTGAAACTGGTTCGCGAGGCCACGCAGCTCGACATCCAGCGCAACGACATCAAGATCGACATGCTCAGCCCTCACCACTTCATGCACCTGCGTGTGGTGGACGAACATGGCCGTCAGCTCGGCCAGGGCCGCAGTCTGGCCGCGCTCAAGGCCGAGCTGGGCAGCCAGGCGCGCGGTGCTTTCCAGGCGCTTGCCTCCATCAAACTGGACAGCCTGCGCCCGGCTGCGCCGGTTCAGGCGCAACGGCCCGCCGCGCGGGTGACCACAACCGCCGGCACGGCTGCGACCAGCGCGCCTGCGGTGAGCGCCGCACAGCGCCACACCAGCTGGGACTTCGGCGAACTCCCCGAGCTGATGGAGATTCGCAAAGGCCAGCAATCGTTGATCGGTTTTCCCGCGCTCATCGACGACGGTGATGCGGTCCGGCTGGAGGTGTTCGACGAGCCGGACGTGGCGAAGGCCCGACACCGCGAGGGCCTGCGCCGCCTGTGTGCGCTGCAGATCCGCGATGCGCTCAAGTATCTGGAGAAGAACCTGCCCGGCCTGCAGACCATGGCCGCGGCCTACATGCAGGTGGGCAAGGAGTCGGGCGGTGGCGGCACGCTGGAAGAACTGCGCACGCAGATACTGGAACTGGCGCTGGACCGGGCCTTCCTGGCCGAACCCCTGCCCACCAACGAGGTGGCCTTCAAACAGCGCGTGGATGAAGGAAGAGGACGCCTCACGCTGATCGCCAGCGAAATTGCGCGCAGCGCCGGCGCCATCCTCACCGAATACGCCGCCGCCGCACGCAAGCTCAAGGACAGCAAACCGCCCACCGATGTGGCCACCGATGTCGGCCAGCAGTTGGCCCGGCTGGTGCCCAAACGTTTCCTGTTGCTCACCCCCTACGCCCAACTGCAGCACCTGCCCCGCTACCTGAAGGCGGTGCAGCTGCGGCTGGACAAGCTGCGGGCCGACCCGGCGCGCGACGCTTCAAGGCTGGCCGAATTGCGCCCGCAAGACCAGCGTTTCTGGCGCCTGGTGGCCGAGCGCAAGGGTGTGCAGGACGCGCGCCTGCAGGAACTGCGCTGGCTGCTGGAGGAACTGCGGGTGAGCTTCTTTGCGCAGGAGCTGCGCACGCCGCAGCCGGTCAGCGTGAAACGCCTGGACAAGGCCTGGGCGCAAATCAATCTGTGAGTGGCCCCGCGCCCAGCGCGCGATGGACAAAGTCAAAAGCCGCTTGTCCCCCTGGTCGGCTGGGGCATGTGCGCCTGGGTTGACACCATGGCCGCCGATGCGTTTCACTGCGGATCAGACCACGGTCGTGGTCGCTGTTTCACCGCACTGGGGGTCTACCGATGGATCGTCGTGAATTCGTGGAAAGTTGTGCGCTGGGCGCGGGTTCGTTGGCAACAGCGCTGGCCGGCACGGCTTGGGCGGCTGACACCAAGCCCCGCAGCTACGGCCGAGTGCTGTTGGTCGACGAACACGGCCGCCCGCTCAAGGCCGCCAGCTTGCGTGCTCAGACCAACTACGTGTTTCACTATCCCTTCGAGGCCACGCCTGTCTTTCTGCTCGACCTGGGCAAGCCGGCCACGGCAACCCAGCTCGTCACGCGCGAGAAGCAGACCTACCAGTGGCCCGGCGGTGTCGGCCCACAGCGCAGCCTGGTGGCGTTCTCGGCCATCTGCGCGCACAAGCTGGTCTACCCCACGAAAGAGTTGAGCTTCATCAGCTTTCGCAAGGGCGCGGCGGTGAATCCACAGACGCCGAGCAAGGGCAACGATCTGATCCATTGCTGCGCCGATCACAGCCAGTACGACCCGGCGCGCGGCGCCCAGGTGCTCGATGGACCGGCCGAGCAGCCCTTGTGCGCGGTGCTGATCGAACACGACGTGACGACCGATCAGCTGACGGCCACCGGCACGTTGGGCGGGGAATTGTTCGACGACTTCTTCAAGAAATACGAAATGAAGCTGAGTCTGGAAGTGGGGCCGAATGCCAAACAGACGGTGGCGCGGCAAAGCACGGTGCGCGAACTCGACCGGTACTGTCGCAATCCTGTCCGCTGTTGATTTTCGCGGAGCAGAGCGCCGTGCGCTCACGAGCCCGCGAGGGTGCAGGCGAGAAACAAACCCAGGCCGAGCAATCAGAGCCGCGACAACCGCTTCAACGCTTCGCGCAAGGTGTCGTCCTTCTTCGCGAAGCAGAACCGCACCACCCGTTGGTCAAATCCGTTGCCGTAGAAGGCAGACAAAGGAATGGCGGCCACGCCGATCTCGCGTGTGAGCCATTGGCAGAAGTCGCCTTCGGGCAGGTTGCGCTCGGGCACGGCCAGGTTGGAAATGTCGACGCACTGAAAGTAGGTGCCTTCGCCCGCGAGCATGCGAAAGCGCGTGGCGCCCAGGCCTTCGCGGAACAGGTCGCGTTTGCGCTGGTAGAACGCGCTCAGTTCGAGGTACGGCGTGGGGTCGGCCATGTAGGTGGCCAGGGCGTGCTGCATCGGCGTGTTCACCGTGAAAACGTTGAACTGGTGCACCTTGCGGAACTCGGCGGTGAGCGCAGCGGGCGCCACCACGGTGCCCACTTTCCAGCCGGTCACGTGGTAGGTCTTGCCGAAGCTGCTCACGATGAAGGCGCGCGCGGCCAAGCCGGGGAAGCGCGCGGCGCTCTGGTGATGCTGACCGTCGAACACCATGTGCTCGTAGACCTCGTCGCTGATCAACAGCACTTCGGTGGGCGCCAGCAGGTCTTGCAGGCGCTGCATGTCGGCCGCGCTCCACACGGTGCCACTGGGGTTGTGTGGGCTGTTGATGACGATGGCGCGCGTGCGCGCCGACATGGCCGCGGCAATGCGGTCGAAGTCGGGGCGGAAGGTGCCGGGGGTGAGCGGCACGCGCACCGGCACACCGCCGGCCAGCTCGATGTTGGGCACGTAGCTGTCGTAGCAGGGCTCCAGCACGATCACCTCGTCGCCGGGGTGCACCACGGCGAGCAGGGCGGTCAGGATGGCTTGTGTTGCGCCGGCGGTCACGGTGATCTCGGTGGCCGGGTCGCAGCTCAGGCCGTACAGCGCCTGCATCTTGGTTGCCATGGCCTGGCGCAACGAGGGCACGCCCGGCATGGGCGGGTACTGGTTGTGGCCGGCCTGCATCGCCCGCGTCGCAGCGTCGACCAATGCGGGGTCACAATCGAAATCGGGAAACCCCTGGCCCAGATTGACCGCCTTGTGTTCGGCTGCCAATGCAGACATGACGGTGAAGATGGTCGTGCCCACGTTGGGCAGGCGGGATGTGAGAGTGGGTGTGCGGGGTGGATTCGGGCTCATGAAATCACAGCTGGTAGTCGTCAGGGGTGCCGCTCATCGCGCGCATGATCTGGTCGCGCGTGAGGCGTTCGCTCAGCAGCTCGGCGAAGCGCAGCACGAAGTGGCGCAGGTAGGTGCCGCGCTTGAAGGCCACGCGCGCCAGGTTGTGGCCAAACAGGTCGGCAGCGGGGCGAGACACCAGGTCTGGCGTCTGGTTGTCACCCGCCATGGCCATCTCGGCCACGATGCCCACGCCCATGCCCAGCTTCACGTAGGTCTTGATCACGTCGGAATCGATCGCTTCCAGCACGATGTTGGGCTGCAAATGGCGCAGCGCAAACGCCTGGTCGATGCGGGTGCGGCCGGTGTAGCTCGGGTGGTAGGTGATCAGGGGCACCTGGGCCAGGTCTTCGTGCGTGATGCGCTCGCGCTCCAGCAGGGGATGATCGAACGGGAACACCAGCACGTGCTGCCATTCGTAGCAGGGCAGGGTGACGAGTTCGGGGTAATTGACCAGCGACTCGGTGGCCATACCGATCTCCGCGACCTCTTCCATCAGCATCTTGGCCACCTGGTCGGGCGAGCCCTGGTGCAGGCTGATGCCGACCTTGGGATAGGCCTGGCGCAATGCGGCCACCGGCCCGGGGAGTACGTAGCGGGCCTGGGTGTGGGTGGTGGCAATGGAGAGCGTGCCACTGTCCTGGGCCGAATACTGCTCGCCGATGCGCTTGAGGTTGTTGACCTCGCGCAGGATGATCTCGATGCTTTTGAGCACCTGCACGCCGGGTTCGGTCACGCGCTTGATGCGCTTGCCGTGGCGTGCAAAGATTTCAATCCCGAGCTCGTCTTCGAGTTCGATGATGGCCTTGGACACGCCGGGCTGCGAGGTGTGCAAGGCCTTGGCCGCTTCGGTCAGATTCAGGTTGCGGCGCACGGCTTCCTGGACGAAGCGGAACTGGTGCAGGTTCATGGCGCGCTCTCCATTGAGTTCTCCAGCGCGATCTGCGCGAGCAAGGTGGTCAGCCGGGGGTCTTCGCCCGCAGCGGGAAGTTGCTCGAACCGCACCTGCGGATGGGCTTCATGGAGTTCGCGCATCAGCTGAGGCAGGTCTTCGCGCGCGTGTTTGCCCATGCCGAAAAACAAAGGCAGTACCCGCACACAGGTGGCGCCGGCCTCGACCATCTGGCGTGCCGCAGAGGCCATGTCGGGCTCGCACAGTTCCAGGTAGGCGCAAGACACGGCGGCAGTGGGGTCGGTGCGCGCGATCTGCTGCGCCACAGCCTCCACCGGCAGGCGCCACAACGGGTCGCGCGACCCATGGGCAAACACGATCACACCGAGCATGGACACGCTACCTTCGCAAGACGAGCCAGCCAAACGCGGCCAACGAAAACACCGAATAGATCAGCGCGGGTGAGGCCGCCGCCAGCCAGGGCTGCCACTGGTTGAGGTTGCCGATGTAGCCGAACACGTTGTTGAGAAGGAAGAAGCTGATACCGATCATCACGCCACCAAACACGTAGGCGGTGATGCTGCCCGAGCGGAAATGCAGGTAAGCGAAGGGCAGGGCGAGCACCACCATGACCAGGCAACTGAGCGGGTAGAACACCTTGCGCCAGAACTCGATCTCGTAGCGCTGTGCGGTCTGCCCGTTGGCCTGCAGGTGGCGGATGTAGCCGAACAAGTCGGCCGTGCGCATGGTTTCGGGCTTGAGCAAAGCAACCGACACCATCTCGCTGTTGAGCCCGCTGGGCCAGCGGAAAATTTCCAGCTCGCTGCGCACGATGCGGGCCGACGCTTTGCCGGCGGTGTCGAATTCGCGCCGCTGAACCTGGCGCAAGGTCCACGAGTCGTCTGTCTCGATCTGGCCGGTGACGGCAGTCAGTGTGGAGACCAGCGAACCCTGGTTGTTGAACTCGAAGATCCGCACGTTGCCGAGCTCGCCCTGAGAGGACATCGATCCGACGTTGACCGAGAAATTGCTGTAGGGCTGGCGCTCCTTGAGCCATGCGCCGGTCTGACCGACGCTGATGTTGCCCTGGTAGCGTGCCTTGAGGAGTTGGGCCGTCCGGTCCGAGAGGGGCGCCACGTAGTCGCCCAGCGCAAAGGTGAGCACCACGAACACGGCGCCCAGGCCGAGCAACGTGCGCAGCGCGCGCCAGGGCCCCAGCCCGCTGGTGCGCAGGATCGTGTATTCGGATCCCTGCGCCAGCCGCGCCAGCACGAACACCGCGCCGATCAGCACCGAGATCGGCAGCAGTTCGTAGATGCGGTTGGGCATGAGCAGGCCCACATACAACAAGGCATGCGGCACTTCGTACACCAGCGTGGAATCCAGTGCCGACGGTTTACCCAGCGCAGGCAGCTCGTCCACAAAGTCGAAGAAGAAGAACAGCGACAGGAAGGCCAGCAGCACGAAGCCCACGGCCAGGAAGATTTCGCCGTAGATCAGACGTCGAATCGTCTTCATGCAGCGGCCCCTTGTCCCGCTGCGCTGGCATTGCGACGGCTGTTGAGCCAACTGCGCATGCTCACGTTGTAGTGCCGCTTGATCAACCAGAGCATGGTCAGCACGAACACCCCTCCATGCAGCAACAGCATGAAGCCGCCCAGCCCCACCAGCCCACCGGCCACCCAGCTCTGGCCGAGGTTGAGCAGGTTGTAATAGAACACGAACGAAAACAGCGTGAAGAACAGGTTGCCGCCACGGCCGGCGCGCGGATTGCCCGTGGTGGTGGCCAGGGCAATCAGCACGAAGTTGAGCGCGGTAAGCGCCATGCCGATGCGCCAGCCCAACTCACCGAGGTTGGCGCGGTCGGGCTCGGTGATGAGCACCAGCGTGCTGCGCGACTTGAGCGCCTGTGCGCCTCCTTCAGCGATCGAGCTGGACCCGATCTGCGTGCCGTAGCTCTCGAATTCGCTGACCTTCAAACCGCTCCCGTCGGCGGCCGTTTCAAGCCGCTGGCCGTTGTTCAGCATGAGGAACTGCTGGTCGTTCACCCACTCGATCCGCCCCGATCGTGCGGACGTGACCGTCTCTCTGCCATCGTCCTCGGTGCTCGAAATGAAGATGTTGCGGCCTTCGGTGCCACCAGCCGTGTCCTTGTCGATGAAGAAGACGCGGCGCCCGCTCGACGACTCCTGAAACTGGCCGGGCGCCACTCGCTCGAGATCGCCGCGCCGTTCGAACCGGCTGCGCAGGTTGTCGGTTTGCTGATTGGCCCAAGGCCACACAAAAAACACCATCAGCGTGATGACCACCAGAATCGGCCAGGAGAAGCGCAACACTGGCCCGAGAAAGCCCCCGAGCGAGCGCCCGCTGGAGAACCAGATGATCATTTCGCTGTCGCGGTACATGCGCGAGAGCGTGAAGACGATGGCCACGAACAAGGCCAGCGTGAGGATGGTGGGCATGCGGCCGATGACGGTGTAGCCGAGCACCAAGGCAATCTCTTGCGGGTTCACGCTGCCACGCGAAGCCAGGCCCAGCGTGCGGATCAGCAGCATCGTCAACACGATGGTGAACAGCACCACCAGGGTGGCCCCGAAGCTGCGCGCCAGCTCTTTGCGGATGGAAGAATGGAATAACATCGATTCACAACAGGAAACCACAATTATGGACTTCGAACTCAAATCCCTCAGCACTGCACAAGCGGCTCAACTGCCCGTGGACGCGCTGCTGGTGCTGGTGCCCGACACGACCCCGACCGTGAAGTCCGCCGACCAGGCCTTGACCCGCTTGGTGGCGCAGGCCGTCGAACTCAAGGATCTTGAAATCGGCGTGGCCAAGCTGCTGGCGTGCTACCGGCCGGAAGGGTTCAAGGCCTCGCGCGTGACCCTGGTGCGGGTGGGAGATGGATCGGCCGCCTCGGTGCGCAAGGCTGTTGCCGCCGGCATGGGCTCGCTCAAACAACCCGGTATTCAGAAACTCGGGCTGGTGTTCAGCCTGATGGAAGCCACAGAAGACGGCGTGCGCGCTGCCATGCAGGCCTGTGCCGACGCCACCTACTGCTACACCACCACCAAGCCCAGCGCCAAAGCGCGCACCGTCAGGCAAGTGGTGGTGGGCGTGGCGAAGGCGGGCGATGTGCAGCGTGGCTTTGACGTGGGCAAGGCCCAGGTGGTGGGTGTGGAGTTCGCCAAGGAATGGGCGAACCGGCCTGCCAACCACGCCACCCCCACCATGCTGGGCGAAGCCGCGCGCAAGCTCGGCCGCAAGCCCGGCATGAAGACCGATGTGCTCGGCCCCAAACAGGTGGAGGCGCTGGGCATGGGTTCTTTCCTGTCGGTCGCGCGTGGCTCCGTGGAGCCGCTGCGCTTCATCGTCATGCACTACAACGGCGGCGCCAAGGACAGCGCGCCTGTGGTGCTGGTGGGCAAGGGCATTACCTTTGACACCGGCGGCATCTCCATCAAGCCCGCCGCCGAGATGGACGAGATGAAGTTCGACATGGGTGGCGCTGCCAGCGTGCTCGGCACCTTCGCAGCGCTGGCCGAGCTCAAGCCGGCCATCAACGTGGTGGGCCTCATTCCCAGTTGCGAGAACATGCCCGACGGCCAGGCCGTCAAACCCGGGGATGTGGTCACCAGCATGAGCGGGCAGACCATCGAGATCCTGAACACCGACGCCGAAGGCCGCCTGATTCTGTGCGACGCGCTGACCTACGCCGCGCGCTTCAAGCCCCGCAGCGTGGTCGACATTGCCACGCTCACCGGCGCCTGCGTGATCGCTCTGGGTGGCGTGCGCTCAGGACTGTTCTCGGCCCGTGACGACCTCGCCCAGGCGCTGGCCAGCGCGGGCGAGAAGTCGCTCGACCTGTGCTGGCGCATGCCGCTGGACGATGAGTACGCCGAAGGCCTGAAGTCGAACTTTGCCGACATGGGCAACGTGGCCGGTCGCGCCGGCGGCGCCATCACCGCCGCCAAGTTCCTGCAGAAGTTCGCCACCGAACTGCCGTGGGCCCACCTCGACATCGCCGGTACCGCCTGGAAGAGTGGCGCGGCCAAGGGCTCCACCGGCCGGCCCGTGCCGCTGCTGCTGCAATACCTGCTGGATCAGGCGAACGTGCCCATCAAGGCAGCGCCTTCAGCCAAGCCGGCGGCCCGCCGCGCCGCCAAAGCCTGAGGCTGGTTTGCCCGACGTCGCCTTCCACTTCAATGCGCCGGATCGCCTGGGGTATGCCTGCCGGCTGTTGCGCAAGGCCTATTTGCGCAAGGCCCGCCTGTTTGTTTGGGTGTCGGAAGGCGATCTGACCAGGCTCGATGCTGCTCTGTGGACCATGGGCTCAGGCGAATTCGTCCCGCATTGCCGCGCCGATGACTCCGATCTGCTGAAAAGCCGCTCACCCATCCAGCTGGGCCATCGGCTACCCGATGACCGCGGGGCCTTTATTCTGGTGAACTTGCGCCATGACATGCCCGATGATCCAGCCGCCTTCAGCCGGATCATCGAAGTCGTGACGCTCGACGAGGCCGATCGCGCACCCGCTCGCGAGCGCTGGCGCCAGTACAAGGCGCTCGGACTGGAGCCTCAGCGGCACGATCTTCAGTTGGCACAGTCGGACTGAGCGCAGTTCGACAAGGCTGCTTCCCGGCGGGGAATGATCACCGCTAATGCGCCATTCATCGCTGTGATGTGATCTGGGAAAACCCTCGATAGCGCTTTCGCCTTGTCACACATGTGAAATTCACGGCATTTTTAGAGTATCTTTATGAGCGTGATGGCAAAAGTTCCCATCGCTTAACTTTTTAATCCTTTTCGAGGAAAACCATGCAACTGAACCTGAAACTGGCCGTTCTTGCTGCGGCCGTCGCTCTTGTCGCTTGCGGCAAAAAAGAAGAAGCCGCGCCGGTCGCAGCACCCGCGGCGGCTCCTGCACCTGCAGCCCAGGTCATCAAGATTGGTCACGTCGGACCCACCAGTGGTGCGATTGCCCACCTCGGCAAGGACAACGAAAACGGCGCCAAGATGGCGATTGAAGAACTCAACGCGGCTGGTCTGACCATTGCTGGCGCTCCAGTCACCTTCGAATTGCTGGCTGAAGACGACGCTGCCGATCCCAAGCAGGGCACCGCTGCCGCCACCAAGCTGGTTGATGCCAAAGTTGCTGGCGTGATCGGTCACCTGAACTCCGGTACCACCATTCCCGCCTCGCAGATTTACAACGACGCTGGCATTCCCCAGATCTCCCCATCGGCCACCAACCCCAAGTACACCCGCCAGGGTTACGCCGGCGTGTTCCGCATGGTGGCTGACGACGTGCACCTCGGTGGCACGCTGGGCAAGTACGCTGTGGAAACCCTCAAGGCCAAGACCGTGGCCGTGATCGACGACCGCACGGCCTACGGCCAGGGCGTGGCTGACGAGTTCGAAAAAGGTGTGGCCGCTGCTGGCGGTACCGTGGTGGGCCGTGAGTTCACCAATGACAAAGCCACCGACTTCAACGCCATCCTGACCACCCTGAAGGCCAAGAAGCCTGACGTCGTGTTCTTCGGCGGCATGGACGCCGTGGCCGGCCCGATGCTCAAGCAAATGAAGCAGCTGGGCATCAACGCCAAGTTCATGGGCGGCGACGGCATCTGCTCCAGCGAGCTGCCCAAGTTGGCCGCCGACGGCATGGCCGACGACCAGGTGTATTGCGCCGAAGCCGGTGGTGTTGAAGGTGAGCAGAAAGAAGGCATGGACAAGTTCCGTGCGGACTTCAAGGCCAAGTTCGGTGCCGACGTTCAGGTGTACGCACCCTACGTGTACGACGCTGTCAAAGTCATGGCCAACGCCATGGTGACCGCTGGCTCCGCAGACCCCAAGGTCTACCTGCCCGCACTCAAGGCCACCAACTACAAAGGCGTGACCGGCAACATCGCGTTTGACGAAAAAGGCGACATCAAGAATGGCGCCCTGACGCTCATGACCTACAAGGGCGGTGTTCGCACCACCTTGGCCGTGATCCGCTGATCCAGCGCTCCGGTTCTTTTGAAAAGCCACCTTCGGGTGGCTTTTTCTTTTTGGGGTGCCGAGCCACCGTGTGATCTGTCAGGGCAGTCTGCACTTTTCTATGCGTCGATGTCCTACACCGCCGATGCCGGGATGCGGCTATGGTCGGGCCTGTTCCCAGAAACCCACCACGGAGATCCACATGGACAACATCTACGAAGCCCTGAGGGAGAGTCACGAGGTTCAGCGCAAACTGTGCCGGCAATTGGTTCGCATCAAACCGGAAGACCCGCGCGCGAAGGAAACTTTCACGACGCTGCGCATCGAACTGGCAGCTCATGCAGCCGCGGAAGAGCGGTTCCTGTATGCCCCCATCTTGCTGGACGACCTGGGCCTCAAGCCGTCGCGGCACGCTTTGTCCGAACACCACGAGATCGACGAGTGCGTCGAAGCGTTGGGCGAGGCTCACGAAGACCTGAAGACTTGGCCCGAGCTTGCCAGGAAGCTGTCGCACGAAGTGCACCACCACCTCAAGGAAGAGGAGACCAAGTTCTTCCAGCTGTCCGGGAAAATCCTCAGCGATGCGCAAAAGAGCAGCTTGGCCGGCAAGTACCGGCGAGACCTGAAGCGTATGCGGACCGTGGTGGCGGGATGACGTGGCGCATGAGGCGCAGAAATGAAAAACGGGCCGTGAGGCCCGTTTTTGCTTGATCCCTGGCGGAGAGGGCGGGATTCGAACCCGCGGTGGGTATTAGCCCACACACGCTTTCCAGGCGTGCGACTTAAACCGCTCATCCACCTCTCCGCGAAGCCCACGATTGTAGCAGCCTGGCTGACTGGCTCAGGTGGTTGGGCTCCCATCGGCCGTCTTGTGCCAGGCATGTTGTTGCAGCACCTCCAGCTTCACGTACTGCAACGTGGTGGCGTTGGTGCTCTCCAGCACCACGGGCGGTGCGGCGCCGGCCTGCAGGGCTTCCAGCCAGCGCCGCACGCAAACGCACCAGCGATCGCCGGGTTTGAGACCGGCGAAGCGCCACTCCGGCCGGGGGGTGCTGAGGTCGTTGCCCCGCTCGCGCGAAAACGCCAGAAATGGCGCGGTGACGCGTGCGCACACCACATGGGTGCCTTGGTCGTCGGGGCCGGTCTCGCAGCAACCGTCCCGGTAGAACCCCGTGAGTGGGTCGTAGGAGCAGGGCAGCAGTTCGCCACCGAGAACGTTGCGTGCGAGGGTCATGGTGGTCTCGACGAGGGGAGGGGGTCAGTTGGTCTTGGTGGCGCCGACCATCTTCATGGCGGAGGCGATCAGGGCGGAGACCTCGGTCATGTTGCTGGGCACGATCAGGGTGGTGGTGGCGTCGGCGGCGACCTTGCTGTAGGCGTCCACGGCGCGCTCGGTGACCTTCAGCTGCACGGCTTCCTGTCCACCGGGCTGGCGGATAGCGTCTGCCACCTTGCGAATGGCCTCGGCGGTGGCTTCGGCCACGGCGAGGATGGCAGAGGCCTCACCCTGAGCGTTGTTGATCTCCGCCTGCTTCTCACCCTCGGAACGGGCAATGAAGGCTTCGCGCTCGCCGGTGGCGATATTGATCTGCTCCTGGCGACGGCCTTCGGAGGCGGCGATGAGAGCGCGCTTCTCGCGTTCGGCGGTGATCTGCGCCTGCATGGCCAGCAGGATTTCCTTGGGTGGTGTCAGGTCCTTGATTTCGTAACGCAGCACCTTCACGCCCCAGTTCAGCGCGGCTTCGTCGATGGCGTGTACCACCTGGGCGTTGATGATGTCGCGTTCTTCGAAGGTCTTGTCCAGCTCCAGCTTGCCGATGACCGAGCGCAGCGAGGTCTGGGCGAGCTGGGTCACGGCCACGATGTAGTTGGACGAGCCGTAGCTGGCGCGCATGGGGTCGGTGACCTGGAAATACAGGATGCCGTCGACCTGCAACTGGGTGTTGTCGCGCGTGATGCAGACCTGGCTGGGGACGTCGAGCGGGATCTCCTTCAGGCTGTGCTTGTAGGCCACCTTGTCGATGAAGGGGATCAGAAAGTTCAGGCCCGGGGCGAGCGACGAGTTGTATTTGCCCAGGCGTTCCACCACCCAGGCGTTTTGCTGCGGCACCACCTTGATGGAGCGCGTGATGAAGATGGCAGCGACGATGATCAACAGGATGGCGATTTCCATGGCGAGGTGGTTCTCAGGAAAGTTGGAAGATGGTGAGGTTAGCGCAAGGGCATGGCGGCGTCGAAGCTCAGACCTTGTCGACCAGCAGGCGGCTACCCACCAGTTCGGCCACGCGGTAGGCGCCGGGTGTGGGCGGATTGCCCGGGCGTTGGATCACGGTCCACTGGGCACCCCGGTATTTGACGCTGGCGGTGCCGTCAGCGTTCCATTCATCGATCTGCAGGATCTCGCCCACATCCAGGTTCACGCTGCGCATGGCGCGCACGGACGGGTCGGTGGCGCGTCGCCTCTTGACGAAGTACCAGGCCACGACCGCCGCCATCCCGGTGAAGGCGGCAGCAATCAGTTGCCCCGCCATGCCCAGGCCGGCGTGGGCCGCGAACGCGCCAGCTACCATGCCCACGGCCAGCATGAGCAGGTAAAAGGTGCCCGTGAACAGCTCCAGCGCGACGGTGGAACCCGCCAACAACCACCACAATGTTGAATCCGACATGCATGCTCCCGCTTTGTTGACCGAGTACGACGGGTCCTTGTGTTCGCCGCTGGCCCGCGTCCAGGGGTGGCGTTTGTAGGACCAACGCCACATTCTGCGGCAAATGCCATGCGGTCCCAGGGCGCGGACACACGTTGTCCGTACACTTCGCGCCTGCTTTGCCATCAAGGGCGCTTTCGTTGCCTGCCTTCTTTTGCCTGATGGCCGCCCCCGCGGCTGGAGAATTTCATGAAATTTCGCTTCCCCATCGTCATCATCGACGAGGACTTCCGTTCTGAAAACACCTCGGGCCTGGGCATTCGCGCGCTGGCGCAGGCCATTGAGGTGGAGGGCTTTGAAGTGGTCGGGGTGACCAGCTACGGCGACATGAGCCAGTTCGCCCAACAACAGAGCCGGGCCAGCGCCTTCATCCTGTCGATCGACGACGAGGAGTTCAGCCACGGCGCCGATCTCGATCCCGTGGTGTTGAACCTGCGCAACTTCATTGAAGAGGTGCGCCGCAAGAACTCGGACGTGCCGATCTACATCTACGGCGAGACCAAGACCAGCCGGCATTTGCCCAACGACATCCTGCGCGAGCTGCACGGCTTCATCCACATGTTCGAGGACACGCCGGAGTTCGTGGCGCGCCACATCATCCGCGAGGCCAAGAGCTACCTCGAAGGCATCCAGCCGCCGTTCTTCAAGGCGCTGCTCGACTACGCGGAAGACGGCTCCTATTCGTGGCATTGCCCTGGCCACTCGGGCGGCGTGGCGTTTCTCAAGAGCCCGGTGGGCCAGATGTTCCACCAGTTCTTTGGCGAGAACATGCTGCGCGCCGACGTGTGCAATGCGGTGGAAGAACTCGGCCAGTTGCTGGACCACAACGGCGCCATCGGCGCCAGCGAGCGCAACGCGGCGCGCATCTTCAACGCCGATCACTGCTTCTTCGTCACCAACGGCACCAGCACCAGCAACAAGATGGTCTGGCATCACACCGTGGCGCCGGGCGACGTGGTCGTGGTGGATCGCAACTGCCACAAGTCCATCCTGCACAGCATCATCATGACGGGCGCGATCCCCGTCTTCTTGAAGCCCACGCGCAACCACTACGGCATCATCGGCCCGATCCCGCAGAGCGAGTTCGAGATCGATGCCATCAAGGCCAAGATCCGCGCCAACCCGCTGCTGGCGGGCGTGGACGCAGACGCGGTCAAGCCGCGCGTGCTCACGCTCACGCAATCCACCTACGACGGTGTGCTCTACAACACCGAGGCCATCAAGCAGATGCTCGACGGCTATGTGGCCAACCTGCATTTCGACGAGGCCTGGCTGCCGCACGCGGCGTTCCATCCTTTCTATGGCAACTACCACGCCATGGGCAAGAAGCGGGTGCGACCCATGGAGTCGGTGGTGTACGCCACGCAGTCCATCCACAAGCTGCTCGCCGGCATCAGCCAGGCCAGCCATGTGCTCGTGCAGGACTCGCAGAACGTCAAACTCGACCGCCACCTCTTCAACGAGGCTTACCTGATGCACACCAGCACCAGCCCGCAGTACGCGATCATCGCCAGCTGCGACGTGGCCGCAGCCATGATGGAGCCACCCGGCGGCCGTGCGCTGGTGGAAGAAAGCATTTTTGAGGCGCTCGACTTCCGCCGCGCCATGCGCAAGATCGACGCCGAGTTCGGCGACGACGACTGGTGGTTCAAGGTCTGGGGCCCGGACGATCTGGCCGAGGAGGGCATGGGCGAGGCAACCGACTGGGTGCTCAACGCCGACCCGGCGGGTTCACAGGCTACCGCCAAGGACTGGCACGGCTTTGGCGACATGGCGCCGGGCTTCAACATGCTGGACCCGATCAAGGCCACCATCGTCACCCCCGGCCTGAACCTGGACGGCCGCTTCGAGCCCGAAGGCATTCCGGCTTCCATCGTCACCAAGTTCCTTGCCGAGCACGGTGTGGTGGTGGAGAAGACGGGGCTTTACAGCTTCTTCATCATGTTCACCATCGGCATCACCAAGGGCCGCTGGAACACGCTGCTGACTGCGCTGCAGCAGTTCAAGGACGACTACGCCAAGAACCAGCCGATGTGGCGCATCCTGCCCGAGTTCTGCCAGAAGCACCCGCGCTACGAGCAGATGGGCCTGCGCGACCTGTGCCAGCATGTGCACGAGCTGTACGCGCGCTACGACATCGCGCGCCTGACCACCGAGATGTACCTGAGCGACCTCACGCCGGCCATGAAGCCGACCGATGCGTTCGCGCACATCGCGCAGCGCACCACCGAGCGTGTGCCGATCGACGAACTCGAAGGCCGCATCACGACCAGCCTGGTCACGCCATACCCGCCGGGCATCCCGCTGCTGATCCCGGGCGAGGTGTTCAACAAGAAGATCGTCGACTACCTCAAGTTCGCGCGTGAGTTCAACCAGCAATGCCCAGGCTTCGAGACCGACATCCACGGTCTCGTGGAGATGGTGGGCGATGACGGCAGGAAGCGCTATTTCGCCGACTGCGTGAAGGCCTGACCAGCCAGGGGTGGGGGCGGTGCATCCGGGCGCAGCCGCATGAAGCTGGCAAAGCGTGGCACGCCGCTCGGGTTGACGCCGCGAAAGCGGTAGGTCACCCACTGGCCCACGGCGGGTGGTTGCTCGCGCTGGGCATCGGTGAAGCCGGTGCCCAGCTGGAAACGCACACCCTGGGGTGTCTGCACGAGCAGGGCGCCCATGCGGGCGGCATGTCGGCCCTGGCCGGGCAGGTGCGCGAGCACGCGTGCTTCGGCGTCTTCGTGGGTTTTCACCTTCAACAGGTCGTCGCTGCGCACTGTGCGGTAGAGCGAGTCGCCCCGGTGCAGCATCAGGCCTTCGCCGCCGTCCTTCACCATGCGGTCCAGTCGGACCATCAGCTCGGCGTGGCTGACCACGCGTTCCTGCGGCACGGCCCGCACCCAGGCGCGATCGATTTTCCGCACGAGCCCTTGGTAAGCCTGGATGCGTTCGGTGAAAGGCCCCGGGTGCGCGGGCAGGTCGAACACCATGAAGCGGATCCGTAGCCACGCGTCTTCACGGGGCGTCTGACGGCGCACGGCAGACAGTGTTTCTTCGAATAGACCTCGGCCCATCCAGAGTTCGCCATCCATGGGCTCGGCGGGCCAGCCTTCGGTGAACCAGGCGGGTGCCACGATCACCTCACCGCCGCGGGTGATCAGTCGCTGGCCATCCCAGAAGCCGCGCAGGCCGTCGTACTTTTCGCTCAACCAGTACTCAACCAGCGGCACGCCAGGTCGGTAAACGTTGGCGAGCATCAAGGCGGGCGCATCGCCCGCCCGTGCTGCGGTTGGCAGGCCACACGCGGTGACGCACAGCCAGGCCATCAGCTCGCGTCGCTTCATGGAACTGCCGCGCAGTGTGCGTTCCCCAGATCCGGAACGAATCAGCTCAACGCGTCGCTGTCGCGGCTCACGCCCGTGGTGTGGCTGTAGCCACCGTCCACGTAGGTGATTTCGGCGGTCACGCCAGCGGCCAGATCACTCAACAGGAAGGCGGCCACGTTGCCAACGTCCTCGATGGTGACGTTGCGCCGGATCGGCGAGGCGCTGGCCACCATGCCCAGTAGCTTGCCGAAGTCCTTGATGCCGCTGGCCGCCAGCGTCTTGATGGGGCCGGCGCTGATGCCGTTGACGCGCATGCCCTTGGGGCCGAGCGACTCGGCCAGGTAGCGCACCGAGGCTTCCAGGCTGGCCTTGGCCAGGCCCATGGTGTTGTAGTTGGGCACGGCGCGCAGCGCGCCGAGATAGGTGAGGGTGAGCAGGGCCGACTTGTCGTTGAGCATCGGCAGCGCGGCCTTGGCCATCGCGGGAAAGCTGTAGGCACTGATGTCGTGTGCGATGCGGAAGCTCTCGCGGCTCAGGCCGTCCAGGAAGTCACCGGCGATGGCCTCGCGTGGGGCGAAGCCGATGCTGTGCACGAAGCCGTCGAAACTGGGCCACACCAGCGCGAGGTCGGTGAACAGTTTGTCGATCTGGGCGTCGTCGCCCACGTCGCAGTCAAAGATGAGTTTGGAGTCGAAGTCGGCTGCGAACTCGGTGATGCGGTCCTTGAAGCGCTCACCGACATAGCTGAAAGCGAGCTCGGCGCCTTGTTGATGGCAGGCCCTGGCAATGCCGTAGGCGATGGATCGGTTGGACAGCACGCCCGTGATCAGCAATTTCTTGCCAGCGAGAAAACCCATGTTTCAGTCTCCAGTGAAAATTCCTTCAGAATTGTCGCATGCACATTCACAGCACCCGCCCCGGCCACCGACTCGTTTCGCTGACCCTGGCCGTGTTGCTGCTGCTCTGGAGCCCGCTGGGTTGGGCCGCACACGGCTACGCGCTGTGGGGCCAGCTCAAGTACCCCGACGGCTTCACCCACTTCGACTACGTCAATCCCACCGCGCCCAAGGGTGGTGAACTGCGCCTGGTGAGCAACCTTCGGCTGTCCACCTTCGACAAGTACAACCCGTTCACGTTGCGCGGCAGTGCGCCGGCGTATTTGTCCAACCTGATGTTCGACTCCTTGCTGGCCGGCGCGCTGGACGAGAACGGTGCCGGCTATGGCCTTCTGGCCGAAGACGTGAGCGCCGCGCCCGACGGCCTGTCGGTCACGTTCAAGCTGCGCGACACCGCGCGTTTCCACAATGGGGACCCGGTGCTCGCAGCCGACGTGAAGCACAGCTTCGACACGCTCATGGGCCCGCACACCTCGCCGGCCTTCAAGACCATCCTGCAGGACGTGGCCGGGCTGGACGTGCTGGGCGAGCGCACCGTGCGCTACCGTTTCAAGAAGCCCAACCGCGAACTGCCGCTGACCGTGGGCGGATTGCCGGTGTTCAGCCGTGCCTGGGGCAATGCCATCGATCCCAAGACGGGCCAACGCAAGACCTTTGACCAGGTCGTGACCGATATTCCCATCGGCAGTGGGCCCTACAGAATCGGCCCGGTTGAGTTCGGCAAGGACATCACCTACGTGCGCGACCCGGCCTACTGGGCGCGCGACCTGCCGGTGCGCCGCGGCACTGCGAACTTCGACCGCATTGTGGTCAAGATCTACAAGGACAACACCGCGCGGCTCGAAGCGCTGAAGGCGGGCGAGTTCGATCTCATGCGCTTTTTCTCGGCGGGCGATTGGGCACGCCGCGTCAACGGCAAGCGCTTCGACACCGGCGAACTCGTCAAGGGCGAGTTCACGCACCGCCTGCCCATGGGCTTCCAGAGCTATGTGCTCAACACGCGCCGTGCGCCACTGGACGACATCCGCGTGCGCGAGGCGCTGGGCCTGGCGATGGACTACGAGTGGATGAACCGCCAGATGTTCTACAACGCCTATCAGCGTGTGCAGGGCCTGTTCGGCAACACCGACTGTTCGCCGCAGGGCACACCCTCGCCCGAGGAGTTGGCCTTGCTGGAGCCTTGGCGCAAGCAGTTGCCACCGGCCGTGTTCGGCCCGGCCTACGCGGCGCCGCGCACTGATGGCGAAAACTCCCTGCGCGGCAACCTCAAACGCGCGCAGGCCTTGCTGCGCGAGGCTGGCTGGACGGTGCGGGGCGGTCAACTGCGCAACGCGCAAGGCAAGGCCATGGTGCTCGAGTATCTGGACAGCAATGAGACCGGTGCGCGCGTGGTCACGCCGTGGATCCGCAACCTCACCAAACTGGGTATTGAGCTCAAGTTCCGCCCGGTGGACTTTGCGCTGTACCAGCAGCGCTTGCGCAGCTTCGATTTCGACATCGTCTCGCTCGCTTACGGCGGTACCAACAACCCGGGCGCCGAGTACGCCGACCTTTTCGGCAGCGCCGCTGCCAAGACCGAGGACTCGGGCAACCACACCGGCATTGCCAACCTCGCCGTGGACGCGTTGATCGAACGCATGATCGAAGCGCCCACGCAGCCCGAGTTCCTGGCGGCCTGCCGCGCGCTCGACCGCGCCATCATGCACAGCCATGTGTTGATTCCGCAGTGGTCGGCCACGACGCACCGCATGGCCTACAACGCGTGGCGGCTGGCAAGGCCGGAAAAAATGCCGCCGTACGCCAGCGGTGAGGTCTGGGCCATCGACACCTGGTGGGCCCGCAACCCCATCATCACCAGGAAGCCCTGAACGCCATGTGGGTCTACATCCTCAAACGCCTGCTGCTCATGATCCCGACGCTGTTCGGGGTGCTGCTGCTGACCTTCGTGGTGATCCAGTTCGTGCCGGGTGGGCCGGTGGATCAGTACCTCGCCGAAGCAAGAGCGGGAGCCGGCGCGGCGGGGGCCGAGGGCGGCTCGGTCTACCGCGGCGCGCAAGGCGTGGACCCCAAACGCATCGAAGATCAAGGCACTCTACGGCTTCGACAAGCCCGCGCACGAGCGCTTCTTCCAGATGGTCGCCCAGTTCGCGCGCTTCGATCTGGGCACCAGCTTTTTCCAGAACAAGGCGGTGTCTGAACTCATCATGGAGAAGCTGCCGGTCTCCATCACGCTGGGTTTATGGACCTTTCTCATCAGCTACGGCGTGGCCGTACCGCTGGGTGTGGCCAAGGCGGTGCGTGCCGGCTCGCGCTTCGATCTGGTGACCACCTTGCTGGTGCTCATCGGTTACGCCATTCCAGGCTTTGTGCTGGGCGTGGCACTGCTGGTGATCTTTGGCGGGCAGTTGCAGTGGTTTCCGCTGCGCGGCCTGACCTCGTCCAACTGGGACGAACTCAGTTGGGGCGCGCGCATCGTTGACTACCTCTGGCACATCACGCTGCCCATCACCGCCATGGTGCTGGGCAGCTTTGCGGTCACGGCCATGCTGACCAAGAACGCATTTCTGGAAGAGATCCGCAAGCAGTACGTGATGACCGCCCGCGCCAAGGGTCTGAGCGAGCGGCAGGTGCTGTGGAAGCACATCTTCCGCAATGCGCTCATCCCCATCGTCACCGGTTTTCCCTCGGCGTTCATCGGCGCCTTCTTTGCGGGTTCGCTGCTGATCGAGACCCTGTTCTCGCTCGACGGACTGGGCCTGCTGAGCTATGAGAGCGTGATCCGGCGCGACTACCCAGTCGTGCTGGGCACCTTGTTCTTCTTCACGCTGATCGGTCTGGTGACCAAGCTGATTTCCGATCTCTGCTATGTCTGGGTGGACCCGCGTGTCAAATTCGACTGAAGCCGTGACACCTTCGCTGTCCCCCGGCAGGCGCGCCTGGCGCCGCTTCAAGCGCAACCGCCTGGGCTACTGGAGCCTGATCGCATTCTGCATTCTGGTGGTGGGCAGCCTGTTCGCCGAGGTGTTGTCGAACGACCGGCCCCTGATCGTGCGCTACGAGGGCACGACCTATTTCCCCATGGTCAAGGACTATGCTGAAACAGTGTTCGGCGGCGACTTTGACACCACGACCGACTACCTTGATCCCTTCATTCGCGAGCAGCTCAACAAGGGCGACAACTGGGCCATCTACGCCCCCAATCCGTACGGCCCGCAGACGCTGAACTACTTCGCCAAACTGCCCAACCCGTCAGCACCCACGCTGGACAACCTGCTGGGCACCGACGACCGAGGTCGTGACCTGTTGGCCCAACTCATCTACGGCTTTCGCGTGAGTGTGCTGTTTGCGCTGGCGCTCACCGTCATTGGCGTGCTGCTCGGTGTGGTCACTGGTGCCATCCAGGGCTTCTTTGGGGGCAAGACCGATCTCGCCTTCCAGCGCTTCATCGAGATCTGGGGCTCCATGCCCGAGCTCTATCTGCTCATCATCTTCTCGGCCGTGTTTGCGCCCAGCATCAGCCTGCTGCTGATCCTGCTCAGCCTGTTCGGCTGGATGGGTCTGTCCGACTACGTGCGCGCGGAGTTCCTGCGCAACCGCCAGCTGGACTACGTGCGCGCGGCGCGTGCGCTCGGCTTGTCCAACTGGCAGATCATCCGGCGCCACGTGCTGCCCAACAGCCTCACGCCGGTCGTCACCTTTCTGCCGTTTCGCATGAGCGCGGCCATCCTGGCGTTGACCTCGCTCGACTTCCTGGGCCTGGGTGTTCCGCCCGGCACGCCTTCGCTGGGTGAACTGCTCAGTCAGGGCAAGAACAACATTGATGCCTGGTGGATCTCGCTCTCCACCTTTGCGGTGCTGGTGGTCACGCTGCTGTTGCTGACCTTCATGGGTGATGCGCTGCGCGACGCGTTGGACCCACGGAAAGTCGACAAATGACCCACTCCATGCTCCTCCAAGTCAAAGGCCTTCGTGTGTCGTTCGGCGCTCAGGAAGTCGTGCACGGCATCGACTTCTCCATCAACGCCGGCGAGAAGCTGGCGCTGGTCGGCGAATCCGGCTCGGGCAAGACCGTGTCTGCCTTGTCGCTGCTGCGCCTGGTGCACAACGCCGAGGTGAGTGGTTCTGCGATGTTGAACGGGCGCGACCTGCTTGCCATGACCGAACACCAGTTGCGCGGTGTGCGGGGCGACGAGGTGGCCATCATCTTCCAGGAGCCCATGACGGCGCTCAACCCGCTCTACACCGTGGGCGACCAGATCGGCGAAGTGCTGCAGCTCAAAAAAGGCCTCACTCCCCGGCAGGCACTCGCGTCCACCGTGGAGCTGCTGGCTTCCACAGGCATCCCGGAGCCGGCGCGCCGCGCCAACGCCTTTCCGCACCAGCTCAGTGGGGGGCAGCGCCAGCGCGCCATGATCGCCATGGCCTTGGCCAGCGCGCCGAAGCTGCTCCTGGCCGACGAACCGACCACTGCGCTCGACGTGAGCCTGCGCGGCCAGATCCTTGACCTGCTGGCCGACCTGCAGCGCCAGCACGGCATGGCGGTGCTGCTGATCACGCACGACCTCAACCTGGTGCGACGTTTCGCCGACCGCGTGGCGGTCATGGAGCAGGGCCATCTGGTGGAGCAGGGTGTGGTGGCAGACGTGTTCGCCGCTCCCCAACATGCCTACACACAGATGCTGTTGGCCAGCAAACCCCAACGCGACGTGGCGCCCGCCGAACCCCCGGCTGCCGACGCCACCCCGGTACTGCAGGCCCGTGGCCTGCGTGTGAGTTACCCCGTGTCTCTGCCGGGGTTGCAAGGCTGGTTCAAAAAAGGCGAGTTCGTTGCGGTGCAGGGTGCCGATCTGGACGTGGCGCCCGGCCAGACGCTGGGTGTCATTGGAGAGTCGGGCTCCGGCAAGTCGACGCTGGCGCTGGCCGCGCTCGGTTTGTTGCCCCACCGAGGCCACCTGCAGGTGACCGGGTCCGACTGGGTACAAGCCCTCAAGAGCGGCCAGGGCAGGGCGCTGCGTCAGCGTGTGCAGGTGGTGTTCCAGGACCCGTTCTCCTCGCTCTCGCCGCGCATGACCATCGAGCAGATCGTGGGTGAAGGCTTGCTTGTGCACCAGCCCGAGCTGTCGGTGGCCCAGCGACGCGAACGGGTGGTCATGGCCCTGGCCGACGTCGGCCTGGTTGACGACCCCCGGCGTGGCGGCGACTGGCTGCAGCGTTACCCACACGAGTTCTCCGGTGGACAGCGACAGCGTCTGGCCATCGCACGCGCCCTCATCATCGATCCGCAATTGCTGGTGCTCGACGAGCCCACCAGCGCGCTCGACGTGACGGTGCAAAAGCAGGTGTTGGCCTTGCTGCAGCGTTTGCAGCGCGACCGCGGTTTGAGCTACCTCCTGATCACGCACGACGTGGACGTGATCCAGGCGATGGCGCACCAGGTGATCGTGATGAAAGACGGTGTGGTGGTGGAAAGCGGCACCGTCGAGCGGGTCCTTCGCGCCCCGGAACATCCCTACACCCGAACGCTGGTGCAGGCGGCTGCCTGAAGCGTTTCTCGGGCTTGACCTGCATCAGTGCTCTGGCGGGGTGGGCAGCGTATAACCGCTTCCCATGACCGATCCCTCGCCACCGCCCACGCTTCCCGTCACGCTGCAATCGCCTTGGCGCTGGCTGGTCCTGGGTTGGGGCGACCTGCGGCGAAACCCGATGCCCGGGCTGGTTCACGGACTTCTGCTCACCGCCTTTGGCTGGCTGCTGCTCTGGGCCGCGCGTGACCAGTTCTGGCTGCTGGCAGGCGCCTTCTCAGGCTTCCTCATCGTTGCGCCCATCCTGGCCACCGGGTTGTACCAAGTCAGCCGACAGCGGCGGGCAGGGCTTGGTGATGTGGTGCATCTCTGGCGTTCGGGCGATGGCCGGCTGGTGAAGTTCGGGCTGCTGTTGGGGCTGGCGGGCACCGGCTGGGTGCTCACCTCTGCCGGGCTGATCACCTTGGGGTCGCCGGCGCCCATCCTCAAGCCGCTGGACTTCCTGCGTCACGTGGTGCTGGTGCGCGAGATCGGCCTGTTTGAAGTCTGGTTGTTGCTCGGTGCTTTGCTGGCCGCGCCCGTGTTTGCCTCCACCGTGGTCGCACTGCCCATGCTGGTGGACACCCGCGCCTCGGTAATGGAAGCGGTGGCCGAGAGCTGGCGGGCCGTGGCCAGCCATCCCGCACCCATGGTCTTGTGGGCGGTGGTGATCGCGCTGTTGGTCGGCTTGGGCATGGCCACCGCCTTGCTGGGTCTGATTCCGATCACCCCGTTGCTGGCCCATGCCAGCTGGCACGCCTACCGCGACCTGACTGCCCATCGGACGGCGCGCTGAGCCATGGGCAATACCCTTTTTGGCTACACCGAGGGCCAGATCGCACAGTTCGGCCTGACCTTCGGCGTCGGCGCCTTCATCCTCTACATGCTCTTCATCGTGTTCAACCTGGCCCGCGAATCCAAAGCCGGCAAGTTCGGCACCTTCGTGCTGTTTCTGGTGCTGTCGTTCGGCATGCTGGGGTTTCTGGCCAAAAACCTCATTCAATGGGTTCTGGGTATTTGAACGGTGTTCAGCGTTGAGTGGCCCATTGGGTTGCCATTTGGCCTTGGCAGGCGTTACAATGCGAGCTTCACGACCAAATGGGCGGGTAAATACCGGCCCATTTTTTTTGGCCGAACGCTTTTGACCCTGGGGTAATCCACAGGGCGGATTCAACGGCACACCCCTGGGCAGACACCATCAGCATGGCTTGGCAAGAGATCGTAGAGCAGACCGTCACCGGACTGGGTTTTGACCTGGTGGAGCTGGAGCGCTCGGGCAGTGGCCTGTTGAAGGTCACGATCGATCTGCCGTGGGAAGCGCCTGTTGTAGGTCAGCCGGTGCCTGTGGAGCGTTTCGTTACGGTCGAAGATTGCGAAAAGATCACGCGTCAGTTGCAATACCTGCTGGAAGTCGAGGGCCTGGAATACCGCCGCCTCGAAGTGGGTTCGCCGGGTATCGACCGCCCACTGAAGCGCGAGATCGATTACGTGCGGTTTGAAGGTCACGTGATCGACCTCACCTTGAAGGCACCGATCGGTGCCACCGGGACCGACGTGGCGGCGAACCGCAAGAAATTCAGGGGCACGCTCGAGCGTGCCGACGACGGCGTGCAGTGGCAAGTGGTCTGGAGCGATGCGCCCGAACCCAAGCCTGGCGCGCGGGTGAGCAAGAAGCGCGCACCCGTGCCCATGCAGGCCATGACGTTTTCGCTGGACGACATCCAGCAGGCGCGGTTGGCGCCGATCGTGAATTTCAAGGGCCGACAGGCTCCCGGAGCAAATGCTCCAGACAGTGATGAATGAGAGAAATCAAAGTGACCCAGGACAAGCTATTCGGAAAGGTGGGCGAGTGAAATGAACCGCGAAATGTTGATGCTGATCGATGCGATCTCGCGCGAGAAAAACGTCGAGCGCGACGTCGTGTTGGGCGCCGTGGAACTGGCGCTGGCCTCGGCCACCAAGAAACTCTACAAGGGCGACGTGGACATCCGCGTGGCGATGGACCCGGACACCGGCGCCTACGAGACCTTCCGTCGCTGGCTGGTCGTGCCCGATGAGGCCGGCCTGCAGAACCCGGACGCCGAAGAGTTGCTCACGGACGCTCGCGACGAACTCTCCGACATCGAAGAAGGTGACTTCATCGAGAAACCGGTGGAGAGCGTGCCGATTGGCCGCATTGGCGCCATGGCCGCCAAGCAGGTCATCCTGCAGAAGATCCGCGATGCCGAGCGCGAAATGCTGCTCAACGACTTCATGTCGCGCGGCGACAAGATCTTCGTGGGTACCGTCAAGCGCATGGACAAGGGCGACCTCATCATCGAGAGCGGTCGCGTCGAAGGTCGCTTGAAGCGTGGCGAGATGATCCCGAAGGAAAACTTCCGCACGGGGGACCGCGTGCGCGCCATGATCATGGACGTGGACCTGACGCTGCGCGGCGCACCGATCCTGCTGTCGCGTTCGGCTCCGGCTTTCATGATCGAGCTGTTCCGCCAGGAAGTGCCCGAGATCGAACAAGGCCTGCTGGAGATCAAGACCTGCGCCCGCGACCCGGGCTCGCGCGCCAAGATCGCCGTGCACACCTTCGACAAACGCATCGACCCCATCGGCACCTGTGTCGGTGTGCGTGGTTCGCGCGTCAACGGTGTGACCAACGAACTCGCTGGCGAGCGCGTGGACATCGTGCTGTGGTCTGAGGACCCCGCGCAGTTTGTCATCGGCGCGCTGGCTCCAGCCAACGTGGTCTCCATCGTTGTGGACGAAGAGCGCCATGCGATGGACGTGGTGGTGGACGAGGAAAACCTCGCCATCGCCATCGGCCGCGGGGGGCAGAACGTGCGCCTGGCGTCCGAGCTGACCGGCTGGCGCATCAACATCATGACGGCCGATGAATCGGCCCAGAAGCAGGCCGAAGAGGCCGACGGCATCCGCAAGATCTTCATGGCCAAGCTGGACGTGGACCAGGAGATTGCCGACATCCTGATCGAAGAAGGCTTTACCAGCCTCGAAGAAGTGGCCTACGTGCCGCTGCAGGAAATGCTGGAGATCGAGTCTTTCGACGAAGACACGGTCAATGAGCTGCGCACCCGCGCCAAGGATGCCTTGCTGACGATGGAAATCGCCCGGGAAGAAAGCGTCGAAGAAGTTTCGCAAGATCTGCGCGACCTCGAAGGCGTGACCCCCGAGCTGATTGCCAAGTTGGCCGACGCCGGCATCCACACCCGCGACGAGCTGGCCGATCTGGCCACCGACGAGCTCACCGACATCACCGCACAGACGCCTGAAGAGGCCACCGCGCTGATCATGCTGGCACGCGCTCACTGGTTCACCGGTGACGAAGCGCAATCCACGACCTGACCAGCGGAGGCCCATCGGAGAATTGAAACCTATGACAAGTACCACCGTCGCCGAACTGGCTGCCGAGCTGAACAAGCCCACCACCGTCCTGCTGGAGCAACTCTCCGCAGCGGGTGTGCCCAAGACATCCGGGACCGATCCAGTCACCGAATCCGACAAGCAATCGCTGCTGGGCCACCTGAAGGCCAGCCACGGCACGGCCGGCGGTGAGCGCAAGAAGATCACCTTGGTGAAGAAGTCCACCTCCGAGATCAAGCAGGCCGACTCCACGGGTCGTGCCCGCACGATCCAGGTGGAAGTGCGCAAGAAGCGCACCTTCATCAAGCGAGACGACGAAGCAGTAGCAGTACCCGAGGTCGCGGAAGAGCCCGTGGCGGCCGCACCAGTGGTCGACACCGAAGAATTGACCCGCCGCGAGGAAGACGCGCGCCGCCAGGCCGAGTTGCTGCGTCGCCAGGAAGAAGAGTTCAACGAGAAGCGCCAGGCGCGCGAAGCCGAAGAAGCTCGTCAAGCTCAGGCCGCCGTCGAGCAGGAGCGCGCCGCTGCTGCCGCTGCCGAAGTGGCGGAAGCTGCTGCCCGTGCTGCCGCCGAGGCCGCCACCCCTGAAGGCGTTGCCGAAGCCATCGCCGCCCGCACCGCCAAGGACGCCAAGGCCAAGACCGACTCGCTGGAGCGCGATTCCGCGGCCCGCGTGATCGCGGACCGCAACGCTGAAAGCAAACGCGCCGACGATCTGCGTGCTCAGGATCTGGTGGAGCGCCGCCGCAAGGCCGAAGCCGAAGCCGCCAACATCCGCGCCATGATGTCTGCGCCAGCCAAGACGCTGGTGGCCAAGAAGCCCGAGCCTGCCCCGGTGGCCGACCCCAAGGCCGGCATCAAGGGCACGCTGCACAAGCCTGCCGGCACGCCCGGCAAGCCCGTCACCACCGCTGGCGCAGCCACGGCTGGCGTGGCCGGCAAGAAAGAAATCAAGTCGGAGAACCTGTCTTCCACCTGGAAGGACGACGCGGCCAAAAAGAAAGAAATCAAGACCCGTGGCGACACCAGCGCGGGCCGCTCCAACTGGCGCGGAGGCCCACGCGGTCGCCGCGACTCGCGCGATTCTCGTGACACCGGTCAGAGCAACTTCGTGGCGCCGACCGAGCTCAAGGTCATTGAAGTGCACGTGCCGGAGACCATCACGGTGGCCGAGCTCGCGCACAAGATGAGCCTGAAGTCGTCCGAGGTCATCAAGCAGCTGATGAAGCTCGGCCAAATGGTCACGATCAACCAGCCGCTGGACCAGGACACCGCCATGATCGTGGTGGAAGAACTGGGCCACAAGGCCGTCGTGGCTGCGCTGGACGATCCGGAAGCCTTTGCTGACGACGAAACCTCGCAGCAGGAGCACGAGCTGCTGCCGCGCGCGCCTGTGGTTACCGTCATGGGCCACGTGGACCACGGCAAGACCTCGCTGCTGGACTACATCCGCCGCGCCAAGGTGGCCGCGGGCGAAGCAGGCGGCATCACGCAGCACATCGGTGCGTATCACGTCGAGACCGAGCGCGGCATGATCTCCTTCCTTGACACCCCGGGTCACGAGGCGTTCACCGCCATGCGTGCCCGTGGTGCCCAGGCCACCGACATCGTCATCCTCGTCTGCGCAGCCGACGACGGTGTGATGCCGCAGACCAAGGAAGCCATCAAACATGCCAAGGCGGCGGGCGTGCCCATCGTCGTGGCGCTGACCAAGATCGACAAGCCCGGTATCAACCTGGAGAAGGTCCGCTCCGAACTCGTGGCCGAAGAAGTCGTGCCCGAAGAGTTCGGTGGTGACGTGCCCTTCGTGGGCGTGTCAGCCAAGACCGGTGTGGGCATCGACGCGCTGCTGGAGCAGGTGCTGCTGCAGGCCGAAGTGCTGGAACTCAAGGCGCCGGTGGAGTCCATGGCCAAGGGCCTGGTGATCGAAGCGCGCCTGGACAAAGGCCGCGGTGCCGTGGCCACGGTGCTGGTGCAGAGCGGCACGCTCAAGACTGGCGACGTGGTGCTGGTGGGTCAGACCTCCGGCCGCGTGCGCGCCATGCTGGACGAAAACGGCAAGCCGATCAAATCGGCCGGCCCGTCGATTCCGGTGGAAATCCAGGGCCTGTCGGAGGTGCCACAGGCTGGCGACGACTTCATGGTGATGACCGACGAGCGCCGTGCGCGCGAGATCGCCACCTACCGCGCGGGCAAGTTCCGCAACACCAAGCTGGCACGCCAGCAGGCCGCCAAGCTGGAGAACATGTTCTCCGACATGTCGGCTGGCGAAGTCAAGCTGCTGCCCATCATCGTCAAGTCCGACGTGCAGGGTTCGCAGGAAGCGCTGGCCCAGTCGCTGCTCAAGCTCTCGACCGACGAGGTCAAGGTGCAGTTGGTGTTCGCGGGAGTCGGTGGCATCAGCGAGTCCGACGTGAACCTGGCCATCGCCTCCAAGGCGGTGATCATCGGCTTCAACGTGCGCGCCGATGTCGGTGCCCGCAAGCTGGCCGAAGGCAACGACGTGGATCTGCGCTACTACAACATCATTTACGACGCCGTCGATGAGTTGCGTGCGGCCATGTCCGGCATGCTGGCACCCGAAAAGCGCGAAGAGGTCATCGGCTCGGCCGAGATCCGCACCGTGTTCGTGGCCACCAAGATCGGCACCATCGCCGGTTGTATGGTCACGTCTGGCCAGGTCAATCGCGGCGCGCATTTCCGCTTGCTGCGCGACAACGTGGTCATCTACACCGGCGAGATCGACACCCTCAAGCGCCTCAAGGACGACGTGCGCGAAGTCAAGGAAGGCTTCGAGTGCGGTATCAAGCTGAAGAACTACAACGACATCAAAGAAGGCGACCAGCTCGAATTCTTCGAGGTCAAGGAAGTGGCGCGCACGCTGTAAGCGGTGATCTGCATGGTTCGCAAAGCCTCCTCCACCCCCAACCGCGGTTTCCGCGTGGCCGACCAGATCCAGCGCGATCTGGCCGAGCTGATCGCGCGCGAGTTGAAAGACCGGCGGGTGGGCATGGTCACGATCAATGCGGTCGAGGTCACGCCCGACTACGCGCACGCCAAGGTGTTCTTCAGCCTGCTGACCGGTGATCCGCAGGAGACGCTGGAGGGCCTCAACGCTGCGGCGGGTTTCCTGCGCAGCGGTTTGTTCAAGCGCCTGCACATCCACACCGTGCCCACGCTGCATTTCGTGTTCGACCGCACCACCGAGCGCGCGGCTGACATGAACGCCTTGATTTCCAAGGCGGTCTCTTCTCGTTCAAAGGAAGAGTAGTCATGCACGCGCCAAGCACGAGGGTGCAGCGGCGCCCTGTGCACGGGGTGCTGTTGCTCGACAAACCGCTGGGTCTCTCCAGCAACCAGGCTTTGCAAAAGGCCAAATGGTTGCTGCGTGCTGAAAAGGCGGGTCACACCGGCACGCTGGATCCACTGGCCAGTGGTGTACTGCCGCTGTGTTTTGGCGCGGCCACCAAGTTCAGCCAGATCCATCTGGACGCCGACAAGACTTACGAGACCGTGGTCCGTCTCGGCGTGAAGACGCGCACCGGCGATGCCGAATGCGATGTGCTCCAGACCCGCGACGTGGCTTGCACGCCGGGGCAGGTGGTCGAGGTGCTGGACCGCTTCATGGGCCCCATTGCCCAGGTGCCCCCCATGCACAGCGCCTTGAAGAAAGACGGCAAGCCCCTCTACGAATATGCCCGCCAGGGCGAGACGGTGGAGCGCGAGGCGCGCCTTGTCCTCATTCACGACCTGGACCTGCTGGACATGCGGTTGCAGGGGGACGCACCGTTCCTGCGCCTGCGTGTGCGCTGCAGCAAGGGCACCTACATCCGCACGCTGGGTGAAGACATCGCCGAGGCCCTGGGCTGCGGTGGTCATCTCAGCATGCTGCGGCGCACCGAGACCGGCTCCTTCGATGCGTCGCAGTGCATCACGCTCGAAGCACTGGAAGCCCTCGATGAAGGCGAGCGCATGGCGCGGTTGCTGCCGGTTCAAGCCTTGCTGGACGGACACGAGGTCGTCACGCTCGACGCCATGGACGCCGGACGCTTCCTCAGCGGCCTGCGCCGTCGCGGCGCCTGGGGCGACAACGAGCGGGTGGCCGTGTTCGGCCCGGTGCCCGCAGGCGAAGAATCCTTTTCCCACGAACCCGTGCTGCTGGGCAGCGCGCACACCCAATCGGGTGAACTGATCCCGGGGCGACTGCTGAGCCCCTCCGAAATACAGCAAATCCTGGAAACCTCACCGGAACTCGCATCATGAGCAAACAAATCCGCAACATCGCCATCATCGCCCACGTTGACCACGGCAAAACCACCATGGTCGACCAGCTGCTTCGCCAGTCGGGCACCTTCGCCGAGCACGAGAAAATCGTCGACACGGTGATGGACAACAACGCCATCGAACGCGAGCGGGGCATCACGATCCTGGCCAAGAACTGTGCCGTGAGCTGGGAAGGCACGCACATCAACATCGTCGATACCCCCGGCCACGCGGATTTCGGTGGTGAAGTCGAACGCGCCCTGTCCATGGTGGACGGCGTGGTGCTGCTGATCGACGCGCAGGAAGGCCCGATGCCGCAGACGCGCTTCGTGACCAAGAAAGCGCTCGCCCTGGGTCTGAAGCCCATCGTGGTCGTGAACAAGGTGGACAAGCCGGGCGCTCGCCCCGACGCAGTCATCAATGCCGCGTTCGACCTGTTCGACAAGCTCGGCGCCAACGACGAGCAACTCGATTTCCCGGTGGTCTATGCCTCGGGCATCAACGGCTGGACGTCACTGGTCGAAGGCGCACCGGGCGAGCAGTGGGGCCCGGACATGTCGGCCTTGTTCAACACTGTGCTCAAGCATGTGAAACCTCAAGAGGGTGACCCGGCGGCACCGCTGCAGTTGCAGGTGTCGGCACTCGACTTCTCGACCTTCGTCGGCCGCATCGGCGTGGGCCGCATCAGCCAGGGCACGATCAGGCCCAACATGGATGTGGTCGTGATGGAGGGCGAGGACGGCAAGGTCGTCAAAGGCCGCGTCAACCAGGTGCTGAAGTTCCAGGGCCTGGACCGCGTGCAAGTGACCGAAGCCGGTCCAGGCGACATCGTTCTCATCAACGGCATTCCCGATATCGGTATCGGCGTGACCGTGACCGATCCGCTGAACCCCGCGCCGCTGCCCATGCTCAAGATCGACGAGCCGACGCTGACCATGAACTTCTGCGTGAACACCAGCCCGCTGGCTGGCCGTGAAGGCAAGTACGTGACCAGCCGCCAGATCTGGGACCGCCTGCAGAAAGAGCTGCAGCACAACGTGGCCCTGCGCGTGAAGGAAACCGACGAAGACGGCATCTTTGAAGTGATGGGCCGCGGCGAACTGCACCTGACCATCCTGCTGGAAAACATGCGCCGCGAAGGCTATGAACTCGCGGTGTCCAAGCCGCGCGTGGTGTTCCGCGACATCGATGGCGTGCGCCACGAGCCTATCGAGATGGTGACGGCCGACATCGAAGAGCAGCACCAGGGTGGCGTGATGCAGGCACTGGGCGAGCGCAAAGGTGAACTGGCCAACATGGAGCCCGATGGCCGTGGCCGTGTGCGCCTGGAGTACCGGATTCCAGCGCGTGGCCTGATCGGTTTCACCAACGAATTCCTGAACCTGACGCGCGGCTCCGGCCTGATCGCCAACATCTTCGATGGCTACGAGCCGCACAAGGGCGACATCGCCAGCCGCAAGAACGGCGTGCTGATCTCCATGGACGACGGTGAAATCTTCACCTACGCCCTGGGCAAGCTTGACGACCGTGGCCGCATGTTCGTTCGCGCCGGCGACCCGGTGTACGAAGGCATGATTGTGGGCATCCACAACCGCGACAACGACCTGATCGTCAACGCCACCCGCACCAAGCAGCTGACCAACTTCCGTGTCAGTGGCAAGGAAGACGCGATCAAGATCACGCCACCGGTCGACCTCAACCTGGAGTACGGTGTCGAGTTCATCGAAGACGACGAACTGGTCGAGATCACGCCCAAGAGCGTGCGCCTGCGCAAGCGTTTCCTGAAGGAAAGCGATCGCAAGCGCGCCTCCAAAAGCGCCTGAAGTATCCGTTCGCCCTGAGCCTGCCCTTCGACAAGCTCAGGATGATCGGAGCTCGGGGCTTCGGCAAGCTCAACCCCAATGGGGTGGCGTAACCTGAACGGCAAAGACATCCATGCCCTTTCGCGCCCTCAACCGCCTGACCCACACCCAGGCGGTTTTTCTCATGCTGGCGGTCACGCTCATGTGGTCGATCGCCGGTGTGGTGTCGCGCCAACTCGAATCGGCGGCGCATTTTGAGGTCACGTTCTGGCGCAGTGCCTTCACCGCGCTCTCGCTGCTGGTGATCCTGCCCGTCTGGCGCCGGATGGACCGAAGCCAGGGTCACCTGATCGACCCTGCACTGGCGCCTTCGCTGCGCACGTGGCTCAAGCGCCACTGGGGACTGATTCCCGAGTCGCCGGCCTTCTGGATCTCGGGCGTCTGCTGGTCGGTGATGTTCACCGCGTTCATGTTGGCCCTGACCTTCACCAGCGTGGCCAACGTGCTGATCATCATGTCGATCGGTCCGCTGCTCACCGCGCTGGTCGCGCGACTCTTCATCGGACAGCAACTGGCCATGCGCACCTGGCTGGCCATCCTGGCCGCCGGGGCGGGCATTGCGTACATGTACGGCAGCCAGTTCGTCCAGGCGCTGACCCATCCCGAGATCGACACCGGCGGGCTGTTGCTGGGATCGCTTACCGCGCTGTGCGTGCCCATCGCCGGTGCCATCAACTGGACCGTGGTGCAACGTGGCCAGACCCACGGGGAAAAGATCGATCTCGTGCCCTCGGTGCTGCTGGGCGCGGTGATCTCGTCGGTGCTCACGCTGCCCCTGGCCCTGCCGTTTTCGGCCACCGGCAGCGACGTGGCCTGGCTGGCCCTGCTCGGCCTGGTGCAACTGGCGATTCCCTGCGCACTCTCGGTGGTGTGCGCGCGTGTCCTCAAGGCACCAGAGGTCTCGCTGCTGGCCTTGCTGGAGGTGATCTTCGGCATCCTGCTGGTCTGGGTCCTGGCCAACGAAGTACCCGGTGACGAAGTGCTGCTGGGCGGCAGTGTGGTGATTGGCGCCCTGGTGATCAACGAGTTGCTGGGCTGGCGCTCACGAGCAGGTTCACCGCGCATCCAGACCGTCGACCAGCAGCCACAATGAACGATCTTCCGGAAGAACAACAATGAACGCCTCAGTGCCAGAAACCCACGTCATTGCCGAAGTCCAGGGCCGCGTTGGCTGCATCACGCTCAACCGCCCCAAGGCCCTCAATGCCTTGTCGCTCGACATGATCCGCCGCATCACACAGGCGTTGGTGGCCTGGCGCGATGACGATCAAGTGCAGGCGGTCGCGGTGCGCGGCGTCAACAAGGAAGGCCCGTTCGGCAGCTTCTGCGCGGGCGGCGACATCCGCTTCTTCCACCAGGCTGCGCTCTCGGGCGACGCTTCGCTGGAAGATTTCTTCACCGAAGAGTACGCACTCAACCACCTGATCCACACCTATCCCAAGCCCTATATCGCCTTCATGGACGGCATCGTCATGGGTGGCGGCATGGGGATCAGCCAGGGGGCGAGCCTGCGCATCGTCACCGAGCGCAGCAAGCTCGCCATGCCGGAGACCCACATCGGCCTGTTCCCCGATGTAGGCGGTGGTTACTTCCTGAGCCGCTGCCCGGGCCGTCTGGGCGAATACCTCGCGCTCACGGGGCAGACGCTCGGCGCGCGCGACGCCATGGCAGCGGGACTGGCCGACGGCTTCATCGAGTCGGGTCGCCTTGTCGGCCTCTGGAACTCGCTGGCGCAGACCCCCTTCGAGAACGGTGCCTCGGTGGAGCGCTGGTGCGCCAGCCACCTCAGCACCACCGTTTCGCCGGGCAGCTGGCCGGCCAAGGAGATCGACCGTGTGTTTGGGTTGCCCGACATGCACGCCATCATCTCCACGCTGGAGTCGGGTGATGGAGAGTGGGCCAAGGCCACTGCCGCCACCCTGCGCCATCGCTCACCGCTGATGCTGCACGTGGTGCTGGAGCAGGTGCGCCGCGCCCGCGCCATGGGCCTGACCGACAACCTGCGCATGGAGCGTGGCATGGTGTACCGGTGCTTCCACCTGCGCCCGGGTGCCGCCAGCGAAACGGTGGAAGGCATCCGTGCCTTGGCGGTGGACAAGGACCACCAACCGCGCTGGAACCCCGAGCGCATCGAGGATGTGGGAAGAGGGCACGTGGCCGCGTTCTTCGAAAGTCCGTGGACGGCGGACGCGCATCCGCTCAAACACCTGGGCTGAACGCCACGCGCAGCCTCAGCGGTTGCGCGACTTCATCGCCCGGTCCACCTCGCGCTTGCCTTCGCGGTCCTTGATGGTGTCGCGCTTGTCGTGCTCGGCCTTGCCCTTGGCCAGGGCCAGGTCGCATTTGACCTTGCCGTTCTTCCAATGCAGATTGAGTGGCACGAGCGTGTAGCCCTTCTGCTCAACCTTGCCAATGAGGCGGCGGATCTCGTCCTTGTTCAGCAGCAGCTTCTTGGTGCGCACCGCGTCCGGGCTGACGTGCGTGGATGCCGTGTGCAGCGCGTTGATCTGGCAGCCGATGAGGAACAGCTCGCCGTTGCGAATGACCACGTAGCCGTCGGTGAGTTGCACCTTGCCCTCGCGCAGGGCCTTCACTTCCCAGCCTTCGAGCACCATGCCCGCTTCAAAGCGCTCCTCGATGGCGTAGTTGAAGAACGCCTTCTTGTTGTCGGCGATGCGGCTGTCGAGGCCTTTGGTGGGAGTTGCTTTGCTGTTTTTGGTGGCCATGACGCGCGAGGTGCGGCCGTTTCAGGCCAATACAATGAGTTCGATTGTATGAAAACGATTCACAAGAATGTCTTGCTCTGGCACAGCGCGCACGAAATGTTCGCCCTGGTCACCAACATCGAACACTACCCGCAGTTTCTGCCTTGGTGCGATCACGGCGAAGTGCTGGAGCAATTCGAGGACGGGATGGTCGCGCGCGTGGGCATGGCCTTCAGCGGACTGCGCCACAACTTCACCACGCGCAACACGCATGAGACCGACCGCAAAGTACTCATGGAACTGGTCGATGGCCCATTCTCCAGGCTGGACGGTGTCTGGGCGTTCACGCCCTTGGGGGAAGGCAGCCAGCGCGCCTGCAAGGTGGAGTTCACCCTGACCTATGGTTTTTCAAGCACCACACTCGCAGCGCTCGTGGGCCCGGTGTTTGACAAGATCGCTGGCAATCTGGTGGACGCGTTCGTCAAGCGCGCCGATCAGGTGTACGGCGCAGACTGAGCGAAGCATGCAGATCACCCTGATCCATTCGAAGGCACCGCGCCATGTGCACGAACTCGGCCTGCAAGTGCCCGAGGGATGCACGGCGCAGATGGCGCTGGAGAAGGCCGGCTGGCTGAACGTCTACCCAGAACTGGGCACGCCCGCACTGACGCTGGGCGTGTGGGGTCGGCGTGTGAGCCCGGAGCATGTGCTGCGTGACGGAGATCGCCTGGAGGTGTATCGGGCGCTTCGGGTGGACCCGAAGGTGGCCCGCCGGGAGCGGTTCGTGGGGCAGGGCGCTCGCGGAACAGGCCTGTTTGCCCGAAGAAAAGCCGGCTCCAAGGCCGGCTACTGAATTCTTGATGCGCCGGGCTTGATCACTGCTTCGGCACAGGTCCGCAATCGCTGCGGATGATGCCATCCATGCGCCGAGATTCGGCGGCCTTGGCCTTGTCGTCCATGATCTCGCGCTCTCCCTTGGCGTTGGTGGTCGCCAGCCGCACGCCGGACTCCATCGTGATCTTCGCTTTTCGCGCTCGCTCGCAGCTCTCGGCACGCACCTTGGCCACCCGTTCCAGCTCGGCCTTTTTCTTCGCTTCCTCGGCCTGTTCGGCCTGTTTCTTTTTCGCTTCCAGCTCGGTGTCGCGAGCGGGGATCTGAGGCGCGGCAGGCGGGGTGGCGGCGGGTGCTGTCGATGGGGCCGGTTCTGCAACGACGATGGGGGCCGCCGTCATGCCCGGCTTCTTGAGGATGTTCTTGTCGGGGATGCTTGCAGGCGGCGGGGTGTCGCTGAACACCTTGCGGCCGGTGCCATCGACCCATTGCCATTGCGCCATCGCTGCTGAACTGAATGCGAGCAGCAGTCCCATCAGCAGTGGGTTGCGCCAGGACGGTTGAGGGGTGTTGGCTTGTGACATTGCATCAGTTTAGCCCTGAGTCCACCGGGCGCTGTGGCCGTCTGACACCCCACCGGGCACAAGCTGACGCAGCGGTGGTTTTTCGCGGCTGAGCGGTCGATGCTGCAGGCGCCGGCCCACGGGTTTGCCCTCGGGTCGGGCGGCTACAATCGACTCTTTTGGAGCTTTCCCATGCGCCTACTCGGCAAAGCGCTCACCTTCGACGATGTGTTGCTGGTGCCAGCGTACTCCCAGGTCCTGCCCAAGGACGCTTCTCTTGCCACCCAGTTCTCCCGCAATATCCAGTTGAACCTGCCCTTGGTTTCCGCGGCCATGGACACGGTCACCGAAGCCCGGCTGGCCATCGCCGTGGCCCAGGAAGGCGGCATAGGCATCATTCACAAAAACCTCACGCCGCAGGAGCAGGCGGCCCAGGTTGCCAAGGTCAAGCGCTACGAGTCCGGCGTGCTGCGCGACCCGGTGGTGATCTCGCCGCAAACCACCATCCGCCAGGTCATGAAGCTGTCCGACGATCTGGGCATCTCCGGTTTCCCGGTCGTCGAGTCTGGCCGTGTGGTGGGCATCGTCACCGGCCGCGACCTGCGTTTCGAAACCCGCTACGACCTGCCGGTGAGCGAGATCATGACGCCGCGCGAGCGCCTGATCACCATGCCCGACGGCACCACGCCGGCCGAGGCCAAGACCCTGCTCAACAAGCACAAGCTCGAACGCCTGCTGCTGGTCAACGACAGCTTTGAGCTCAAAGGCCTGATCACGGTGAAGGACATCACCAAGCAGCTCAACTTCCCCAACGCCGCGCGCGACGCCTCTGGCCGCCTGCGCGTGGGCGCGGCGGTGGGCGTGGGCGAAGGCACCGAAGAGCGCGTGGAAGCATTGGTGAAGGCCGGTGTGGACGCCATCGTGGTGGACACCGCTCATGGCCACAGCAAGGGCGTGATCGACCGTGTGCGCTGGGTCAAGCAGAACTACCCCCAGATTGACGTGATCGGCGGCAACATCGCCACGGGTGGCGCTGCCATGGCGCTGGTCGAAGCGGGCGCGGATGCGGTGAAGGTCGGTATCGGCCCTGGCTCCATCTGCACCACCCGCATCGTGGCGGGCGTGGGCGTGCCGCAGATCATGGCCATCGACAACGTGGCCACGGCCCTGCAAGGCACAGGCGTGCCGATGATCGCCGACGGCGGCATCCGCTACAGCGGTGACATCGCCAAGGCCATCGCGGCCGGTGCCAACACCGTGATGATGGGTGGCATGTTTGCCGGCACGGAAGAGTCGCCGGGCGAGATCGTCCTGTACCAGGGCCGCAGCTACAAGGGATACCGCGGCATGGGCTCCATCGGCGCCATGCAGCAGGGCAGCGCCGACCGCTACTTCCAGGAAAGCAGCACCGGCAACCCCAATGCCGACAAGCTGGTGCCAGAAGGCATCGAAGGCCGCGTGCCCTACAAGGGCTCGGTGGTCTCCATCATCTTCCAGATGGCCGGTGGTCTGCGTGCGGCCATGGGTTACTGCGGTTGCCCGAGCATCGAGCACATGCGGCACAAGGCGGAGTTCGTCGAGATCACTTCGGCCGGCATCCGCGAAAGCCACGTGCACGACGTGCAGATCACGAAAGAGGCACCCAACTACCGGGCGGACTGATCAGGTCCACTCCGCAGGCCGTCCGCGAGACGGCCTTTTTCTTTTCCCCTCACGCTCCACCGACCCCGCCATGCAGCACCAGAAAATCCTCATCCTCGATTTCGGTTCCCAGGTCACCCAGCTGATTGCCCGCCGGGTGCGGGAGGCCCATGTGTACTGTGAAGTGCATCCCTGCGACGTCAGCAGTGAATGGGTGCGGGAGTTTGCGGCCGACGGCCAGCTCAAGGGTGTGATCCTCTCCGGCAGCCACGCCAGCGTGTACGAGGTGGACGACAAGGCGCCCGACGTGGTTTACGAGCTGGGCATTCCGGTGCTTGGCATCTGCTACGGCATGCAGACCATGGCCCAGCAGCTCGGCGGCAAGGTGGAAGGCTCCCACACGCGTGAGTTCGGTTATGCCGAGGTGCGCGCACGCGGCCACACCGCGCTGCTCAAGGACATCGCCGATTTCCACACCCCCGACGGCCACGGCATGCTCAAGGTCTGGATGAGCCACGGCGACAAGGTCACCGAACTGCCTCCGGGCTTCAAGCTCATGGCCAGCACCGAGTCCTGCCCGATCGCTGGCATGGCCGACGAGGCGCGCCACTTCTATGCAGTGCAGTTCCACCCCGAGGTCACGCACACCGTGCAGGGCCGGGCGCTGCTGGAGCGCTTTGTGCTCGACATCTGCGCCACCCGACCCGACTGGGTGATGCGTGACCACATCGCCGAAGCCGTCGAGAAGATCCGCCAGCAGGTGGGCGACGAGGAGGTCATCCTGGGCCTCTCGGGCGGCGTCGATTCTTCGGTGGCCGCGGCGCTGATCCACCGCGCCATCGGCGACCAGCTCACCTGCGTGTTCGTCGACCACGGCCTGCTGCGCCTTAACGAGGGCGACATGGTGATGGATATGTTCGTCGGCAAGCTGCACGCCAAGGTGATTCGCGTGGACGCGGCCGACCAGTTCCTCGGCCACCTGGCCGGCGTGAGCGAGCCGGAGGCCAAGCGCAAGATCATCGGCCGCGAATTTGTCGAGGTCTTCAAGGCCGAAGCCGCCAAACTCATTTCAAGTGGTGCATCAACAAAAGGTGCCAAGTGGTTGGCACAAGGGACAATTTACCCGGACGTGATCGAATCCGGCGGTGCCAAGAGCAAGAAAGCCGTGACCATCAAGAGCCACCACAACGTGGGTGGCTTGCCCGAGCAACTGGGCCTGAAACTGCTGGAACCCCTGCGCGACCTGTTCAAGGACGAGGTGCGCGAACTCGGCGTGGCGCTCGGTCTGCCCCACGACATGGTCTACCGCCACCCGTTCCCGGGCCCGGGCCTGGGTGTGCGCATCCTGGGTGAGGTGAAGAAGGAATATGCCGACCTGCTGCGCCGGGCCGACGCGATCTTCATCGAAGAGCTGCGCTCCACCATCGACCACCCCAGCGGCAAGAGCTGGTACGACCTGACCAGCCAGGCCTTCACCGTGTTCCTGCCGGTCAAGAGCGTGGGCGTGATGGGCGATGGGCGCACTTACGACTACGTGGTCGCGTTGCGCGCGGTGCAGACCAGCGACTTCATGACCGCCGACTGGGCCGAGCTGCCGTACGCGCTGCTCAAGAAGGTCAGCAGCCGCATCATCAACGAGGTGCGCGGCATCAACCGCGTGACCTACGACGTGAGCTCCAAGCCGCCCGCGACGATCGAGTGGGAGTGATGGACGGCGATCGCCGATCGCTGCTGCAGAGGGCGGCCGGTCAGGCCGAGTCGCGCAGGACCAGCTGAAAGGGCTGCTCAAAGCCGCGGCCCGGGCGGTCCGCGTCGGGGCCGTCCAACCGTGCGATGAGCAATTCGGCTGCAAAGCGGCCGATGGCCTGTTCTGATCGGCGCACGGTGGTCAACGCAGGCTGCAGCAATTGCGCGGAAGGGATGTCGTCGAAGCCGGCCACCGCGACATCGTCGGGAATGCGTTTCCCCGCCGCGCGCAGCGCGCCCATCGCACCGATGGCCAGCAGGTCGTTGGCCGCGAACACGGCGCTGCAACGGAATTGACCCGCCAGTTCGGCGGCCATGGCGCGCGCACCGGCGTCTTGTGTGAAGTCATCGGCGGCAATGACGCAAGGCTCAAGCCCGGCTTTCTGCATCGCCGCATGAAAGCCGCGTTGGCGCTCCGCGCCCGGGCCCAACGGGCAGGACAGCATGGCGATGCGTTGGTGCCCTTTATCGATCAGGGCTTGCGTCATGGCCTGCGCCGCCGCTGCGTTGTCGATATAGATCTTGTCGATATCTCGGGACGGCTTGTGCGCCTGGCTTTCCATCTGCACCACGGCAACGCGTCCGCGCACTGCCTTCAGCAGCTCGGCTTCGTCTACGTGGAAGAAGACCGCCATCACACCGTCCACATGCCCCTGCGACAGCCACTGCAGCGCCCGGTGCTCGCGCTCGGGCGCGCCGTCGGTGTCGAAGATCATGGTGTCGTATCCCGCCGCATCGGCGGTGGACTGGAACCCCCGCACCAGGGCCGGGTACGTCGGGTTCGTGATGTCCGGGACGATGCAAGCCAGCGTGCGCGTGCGCGCAGACTGAAGATTGCGGGCCATGCGGTTGGGGACATAACCGAGCCGTTGTGCGGCCTGCCGTATGCGTTCGCGTGCCTCCTCCGACACGGTGGACGGCTCCACACCGTTGAGCACCAGCGACACGGCGGTCTGCGACAAGCCGGTGGCCACGGCGATGTCGCGCTGCGTGGGCCGTCGCAAGGCGACCGCGGGCGCTGGTGTGCCGGTCGTTGGCTTCTTCATATTGGGTTGCCATCCATAATGCGTATCACCATTTTGCACTCCCTGTCTGATTGCTGAGAGAGGGGGCGTCGTCCGGATGAGCCCCGAACAGAGGATTCCGCCATCAACCTCTCACGTCGCGCATTCACCCTGTCGGGCGTGGGCGCCGCTGTCGCCCCTCGCCTCCGCGCCCAGACCCGCACTGGCCATCTAACCATCCTGGTGGCGCAACCCGCTGGCGGCGTGACGGATATCTTCGCGCGCGCCGTGGCGCCGGCGCTGGGCCGGAGACTTGGGCGTGTCGTGGTGGTGGAGAACGTCACCGGAGCGAGCGGCTCCATCGCCGCCACCCGCTTGCTGGCGGCCGAGCCCGACGGCTCCACGCTCTTTGTCGGATCTCCTTCAGAGACCGTGCTCGCACCGCTCACCTTGCGCGCTGTCCGATACAAACCCAAGGACTTCCGCCTGCTGGGCCTGGTCAACGATTCGCCGTTGGCGCTGTACGCGCGCAGCGACTTGCCCGCGAACAACCTGGACGAACTCGTTGCGCTGGCGCGCAAGAGAGGCGACAGGCCCCTGAGCTATGGCAGCACAGGGCAGGGCTCGTTGTTCCACCTCGTCACGGAGATGCTGCTGTCCACCACAGGCATGCAGGCCACGCACGTGCCCTACCGCGGCGGCATGCCCATGTTGATCGACCTTCAGCGCGGCATCATCGACTTCACGATGCTGCCCGTGGACGCACTGCTGGGAAGCATGATCGCCGGCGGACGGATGAAGGTGCTGGGCGTCTCGTCTGCGCAGCGGCTCAAGCGGTTTCCCGCCGCCGCGACCTTCGACGAAAGCAGATCGGCGCCTGCCTTCGGTCGCCCGAGCATCTGGGTCGGCCTGCTGGTGCCCGCCGCGATGAGCGAAAGCATCAGCGTGCAGTTGCACGAGGTCGTCGCAGACGCGCTGGGCGATGCGGACGTGCGCCATGCCATTGATGCCGCTGGTGGGGCCGTGCCGTCCCGGATGTCACTGGTTGAGGCTGCGCGCTTCTACGCCGCAGACACCGTGAAGCTGGAGGCGTTGGCGAAGGCCGCGCACGTCGAGCCCCTGTAGTCGTTGTCGGGCCGGTTCCGGACTGCCGCTGCGATTCGCGATGCCCCGGTAACAAGTTGAATTTCCTGATGTAATACGTATTATGATACGCACTTCATAGGTGCTGGGCGGCAGAGCGTCCGGGTGTAACCGCCAGCATCACCTGCATTTGCAGAGAGACGTTCCTTGAATACCGCCACACAAGATCTGCCATCTCTGGAGTCGCCGCGACGGGTCCACCCGACTGTGCGCCTGGACTACGGTCTGCGCGTGGGTGGACACGGGTTCTTTGCCGCCGCAGCGATCTCGGTGTTGCAACTGCGGCCCATGCCTGTCGGCATCCTGGTGCTGATCTGCAGCGTTGCCTTGCTGTGGCCGCATCTGGCCTATCTGGTGGCAAGCCGGGCGCGCGACAGCAAGGCCGCCGAACAGCGGAACCTGCTGGTCGACAGCTTCCTGATGGGCGTGTTCACCTTGCTGACGGGCCTCGATCTGTGGATTGGAGTGGTGGCGTTCACCGCCGTCAACGCCGCCAACCTGAGCATCGGCGGGCTGCGCCTGGGCGTGATGGGTGCCGGCTGCTTCGCGTTCGGGGTCCTGGTTGCGGGACTGAGCACCGGTTTCAACGTGTTGCCGGTGCCGATGTTCGCGCACGCGATGACCGCACTGGCCGTCATCACCTACACGGCCGCGTTCGGGCTGGCGTCTCATTTTCAGACGCGGCACGCCATTGGCGCGAAACGGGAGGTTCACGCGCGCAACCTGGTCATCGAGCAACAGAAGGCGCACCTCGAACAGGCCCGCGAAATTGCCGAGCGGGCCCGTGAGCAGGCCGAAGCGGCCAACCTCACCAAAAGCACCTTCCTGGCCAACATGAGCCATGAGCTGCGCACGCCGCTCAATGCCGTGATCGGCTACACCGAGATGCTGGAAGAAGACTTCGCGGATCGCGAGGCGCTCAGCAGCTCGCTGGTCGATCTGGGTCACATCAAGGGTGCTGCGCGGCATCTGCTGCAAATGATCAACGACGTGCTGGATCTTTCAAAGATCGAAGCAGGCAAGATCGAATTGCACATCGAGTCCTTCCAGTTGGCCGAGCTTCTGGACCAGGTGGTTTCGACTACCCAGCCGCTGCTTGCCGTCAACCGCAACAAGCTGGAGGTGCACTGCGCGCCGGAATTGGGTTCGATGCAGTCCGACTTGACCAAGCTGCGACAGGTGCTGATCAACCTGGTGTCGAACGCGGCCAAATTCACCAGCGACGGTCGCATCTCGATCACCGCAGCAGGCGAGGCCGACACGCGTGGCCGACCCATTCTGGCGTTCGAGGTCCGCGACACGGGTATCGGCATGACGCCTTCGCAGTTGGACCGGCTGTTCCAGCCCTTCGTGCAGGCTGACGCCGAAACCACGCGAAAGTACGGCGGCACGGGCCTGGGATTGGCCATCAGCCGGCGCCTGTGTCGCCTGCTGGGCGGCGACGTGACGGCCACCAGTGCGCTCGCTGAGGGCAGCCTGTTCCGTGCAGTGGTGCTCATGAAGATGCCGGTCGTCGAAAGCACCGACGCGGACTGACATGCCAAAGATCCTGCTGGTCGAGGACAACGAACTCAACCGGGACATGTTGTCGCGGCGGCTGCTGCGGCGTGGCTTCGAGGTGGTGATGGCCTTCGACGGACCGGACGCCCTGCGCCTGGCGGAGAGCGCACGGCCAGATCTGATCTTGATGGACTTGAGCCTGCCGATCATGGACGGTTGGGAGGCCACGCGTCGCCTGAAGGCGGACATCGCCATGCGCGAGATCCCCGTGATCGCGCTCACCGCGCATGCCATGGAGGGCGACCGCCTGCGCGCGATGGAAGCAGGTTGCGACGACTTCGACACCAAGCCGATCGATCTCGAGAGGTTGCTGGCAAAGATCGAGGGACTGCTGTGACGGCGTTGACTGGCGTGTCGACGCTGCGGCGGCGCCTGTACGGCGGGGTGCGGGTGAACTACCCGGTGCGCATCGGCGCCCATCTGGCCGCTGCGTTGTTGCTGGGCTCGGTCTTTGCGATGCATCCGCCCGCGGCGCTGTGGTGGGCAGCGGTGATCATGCTGACGTGGCCGCATGTCGCCTACTGGCTGAGTTGCCGCTCAAGCGACAGCAAGCGCAGCGAGATGCGCGCCTTGCTGGTCGACTCGTTCCTGATCGGCGTCTACGGCGGGCTCTCCGGCTTCAACCCATGGATCATCGTTGCCCTGGGGGGGGCGATGCATGCCTCGAACCTCGGTTCGGGCGGGGGGCGGCACGCGGTGCGTGGCGTGATGGCCATGGGGATCGGCATCCTGACCGGCGCTGCGGTGACCGGCTTCGAATTCCGTCCAGACACCTCGTTGCTCACCATCGCGTTGTCGGCCGTGGCCGCCGCGCTCTATCTGTCGCTGTTCGGTCATGCGATTTATGCCGAATCGCTGCGCACCGCGAAGACGCGTGCGGCACTCGAAGAGCGCAATCGCGAGATCGAATCCCAGGCCGTGCACCTCGAACAGGCACGCAAGGAGGCCGTGCAGGCCAACAAGGCCAAGAGCGCCTTTCTGGCGAACATGAGCCATGAGTTGCGAACGCCACTCAACGCCGTGATCGGTTACGCCGAGCTGCTCGAAGAAGAACTGCCCGACAGCACGACTTCCGAGGCCCGCGCCGACCTGGGCCGCATCAAGCATGCTGCGACCGATTTGCTGTCGATGATCAACGCCGTGCTGGACCTCACCCGGCTGGACGCGAACAAGATCCACCTCAACCTCGAGGACTGCGACCTGCGTGGCCTGCTGTCGTCCGTCGAGGCCGCCGTGCAGCCCATGCTGGTCGCCAACGGAAATCGCATGCAGCTCGACGTGCAGCCGGGCCTGTCGCTGGTCCTTGCGGATGCACTGCGCTTGCGGCAAGTGCTGATCGCCTTGGTGTCCAACGCGGCCAAGTTCATGTCCCGCGGGACCGTGAAGCTGCGCGTTTCCACGTGCGAGCGACAACCCGGTGCGCTGGAGGTGCGGTTCGATGTCGAAGACACCGGCATCGGCCTGAGCCCCGAGGCGATCGGCAACCTGTTTCAGCCCTTTCTGCAGGCCGACGAGGGCACCACGCGTGCCTTTGGCGGCAGTGGTCTGGGCTTGGCGATCAGCCGCCGCCTGTGCAGGTTGATGGGTGGCGACATCGAGGTGAGCAGCACACCCGGCCAGGGCTCGTGCTTCACCGTCTGGCTGCCCCAGCCGGTCGCGCCACCGGAGCACCTCGCATGAACCGCATCGCGTGCACTGCCGAGCTCGCCAACCTGCCGGCGCTGATGTCCCTGGTCGACGGCCTGTGTGAGCGCGAGCAGATCGATGGCGCGACCTGCCACGACCTTCGACTCATCGTCGAGGAAGCCTGTGTCAACGTCATGCACCACGCCTATCCCGCAGGGCAGGCCGGTCCGCTGACGCTGGCGGCGGCGATCGTGCACCAGGACGGTCCACGCCGCATCGTGCTGACGCTGGAAGACCAGGGCAAACCCTTCGACCCGTTGTCGCTGGCACCCGTGGACGCCAGCGCTGCAGTCGAGGCACGCGCGCAGGGGGGCTTGGGCGTGCATCTCATCCGTCAATTGTCCGACCGCCAGCACTACCACCGCCACCCACTGCGCGGCAACGTCTTCACCATTGAAAAATTCCTCGTGCCGCCCGCATCCCATTGACCCCTGGAGAACGCCTTGCAGATCGACATCACACAACACGACACAGTCTTCGTCGTGGCCATCACTGGCAGCATAGACAGCCTCAACGTCGAACACCTGACCCAACGCTTTGCGGAGTCGATCTCGCTGAGCCATGTGCGTCTGGTGGCCGATTTTTCGCGGGTGAACTACACCAGCAGCGCCGGCTTGCGGTCCTTGCTGGGCACGGTCAAGAGCTGCCGCCTTGCCGGCGGCGATCTGCGCATGGCCGCGGTGCAGCCTCAGGTGCACCGGGTGCTCGAGATCGCCGGTTTTACCAGCATTCTCAACATCTTCCCCGACGTGCACCACGCGGTCGAGAGCTTCACGGAGGCCGCATGAAACGCGCGCCGGTTGAGGGTCCTGCGGTCACGCTGGTGATCGGCTCGGGCAGCGTCAAGTGCGCCGCCGCCATCGGGGTGGTCAAGGCCCTTTCCGACTCGGGCATCGGCATCGACCGCGTGGTCGGTTGCAGCGGTGGGGCCCTGTTCGCGGCCGCGGTGGCCATGGGCTTCGATGCCCCCAGGATGACGGAGATCACCCAGCGCACCTGGACCCGCAAGCTGACCTCCAGGCGAAACAACATGGGGTTCCTGCGTCTGCTGGCACCTCGGCTCTTCGGTTTCAAGCCGGAGAGTTTTGGTTTGCGTGACGACCGCCCGATGCTCGCGGCCTTTCGCGACGTCTTCGGAGCACAGCGCATCGAGGACACGCCGATTCCGCTCCACATCACGGCCACCGACTTCCAGAATGGCGAACTGGTCGACATCACCCGCGGCGACCTGGTCGATGCGATTCGCGCCAGCGTGTCCTTGCCCCTGGTGTTCCCGCCCGTGAAGAGGGACGGCCGGCTTCTGGTCGATGGCTATCTGGCCGACCCGCTGCCCGTCAGCGTGGCCATGAAGAACGGCAGCCGGGTGATCGTCGCGGTGGGCTTCGAGAGTCCGTACCAGGACAACATCCGCAGTGCAGGGCGCTTTGCGAGCCAGCTCAGCGCGATCCTTGCGAACAACCTGCTCAAGGCGCGCCTGGCATTCCAGAGCGCGGCGCACCACTCCGAGATGATCCTGATCCTGCCGCAGTTCAAGCAGCGTGTGGGCCTGTTCGACACCGCCAAGGTGCCCTACATCATCGAAGAAGGCGAGCAAGCCGCCTTGCAGCAACTGCCCTACCTTCATGCGCTGCTGAATTCAGAGCGCGAGCGCCTTGAACCCGCCACGGCGTGAAGGCGCGGAAGGCTTCAATCCGGTGTCCGCATGAAGCCCCGTCCGCCGCCCAATGACCAACTGGAGCGCCCGATGCGCATCCTGGTGGTCGACGACCTCGAGCTCAACCGCGACCTGCTGGCGCGCCGCGTGCAGCGGCTCGGCCACGAGGCTGGCGTCGCCGTCAATGGACGCGATGCACTCGACAAGCTGAGTCAGCAGGACTGGGACCTGGTGCTGCTGGACATCACCATGCCCGAAATGGACGGCTACGAAACCCTGCGGCGCATCCGGGCCGACCCGCTGTCGGCGCAACTGCCCGTGGTGATGGTCTCGGCCATCGACGAGAGCGAAAGCGTCGTGCGTTGCCTGGAGCTGGGGGCCGACGACTACCTGCCCAAGCCCTTCAACCCCGTGGTACTGCAGGCACGCGTCGAATCATCGCTGGCAAAAAAACGTCTGCAGGATCAAAAGAGCCAGTTGCTGCGGGCGCTCTCGCGCGAATTGCAGATCGGCCAGCGGATCCAGCAAGGCTTCCTGCCCGGGGAACTGCCGAGCCTGGCGGGATGGTCGCTGGGGGCCTGTTGTACGCCCGCCCGACAGGTCGGCGGCGACTTCTACGATGCTTACTCACTGCCGGGAGGTGCGCTTGCTTTCGTGGTCGCGGACGTGTGCGACAAGGGCGTGGGGGCGGCGCTCTACATGGCGCTGTTTCGCACGCTGTTGCGCGCGATGGCCTGCCAGGCGACGCAGGGCGAGACACCCCGCGCGACACTCAAGCGCAGCGTCGCTTTCGTCAACGACTACATCGCCACCGTGCACGGGCACGAGAACATGTTTGCCACGGTGTTCTTCGCGCTTCTGGAGCCGGACAGCGGGCGCGTGCACTACCTCAACGCGGGCCATGAAGCGCCGTTTGTCCAGCAGGCGGGCGGCGGCGCCTTGACCCGGCTCGGCGTCACCGGGCCGGCGGTCGGGTTGATGGCCGGCAAGAGCTTTGAAGTGCAGACCTTGACGGTGCAGCCAGGCGCCAGGCTGCTCCTGTACACCGATGGGGTGACCGAAGCGCTGGGCGTGTCGGGGCCTTTTGGTGAAGAGGCACTCGGGCATGCGTTTGCCCGTCATGCGGGCTCGGCGCAGGCCATGGTCGAGAGCATGCGAACGCAGCTGGCTGCCCATGTGGGCGCATTCGAACCGCATGACGACGTGACCTTGTTCTGTCTGACACGTGAATCCCCAAGAGGTGTTCAACCGTGACGCCAACAGCGCGACTCACTGTCTTCGTCCGCCGTGTGCGAATGGAGGACGCACAAACCATGCAAGGCTTTGTGCTGGGGTTGAGCGGACCGTCGCGGCGAAATCGCTTCCATGGGAGCGTGAACGGCGCCTCGCCCAAGTTGATTGCGTATCTGGTCAATGCCGACGGCATCCGCCATGCGGCCTGGGTGGCCTGCATCTGGGGTCCTGACGGCGAGGAAATCATCGGGGAGGCGGGTTGGTTCGTCGTCGACCCCGAGCGCGGCAGCGCCGAGCTGGCCCTGAGCGTGCTGGATGGGTGGCAGGGCTCCGGGGTGGCGAGCCGGCTGATGAACACCATCATGGTTGGCGCGCGCGATGCAGGCTTGCGCCACCTCTACGGCGACGTGCTCGACGTCAATGTGCGGATGCTGGCCTTCATGCGCAAGCACGGACTGGAGGCGGGTTTCGATGAGCCGCCCGACCGGGGCGTGGAGCGGGTCAGCTGCCAACTGACCTGAGCGTTCCGGGTCACGCGCATCCCTTCGTGCATCGCGGAAGAGCTGTTATTTGCACAGTTCCGGCGGATCGTAGTGCGCGCACTGGCGCCGGCCTGGCCACCGTAAGCGCGGCAGTCCACCACCACGCGCAAGCCTTCGGACGCTGCATGGACGGCTGTTGCCAGCCCGGCCGGGCCGGCGCCCACCACGGCCACATCGCC
>NZ_LMIE01000030.1:27559-79388 GCF_001428625.1 Hydrogenophaga sp. Root209 | reverse complement strand
GACGCCATCGACCAGCGAAGGCTTGCCCGACAAGGCGCCCACCTCACCCATGAAGTGGCCGCGGCGATGTTGAACGATCGGTGTGACTCAGCCCATTCCATCGCGCTCACTCACCGCCACCACGCCCTCGAAGATCACGAACAGGCCAGGCGCGAGCCGGGCGCATGGGTCTGACGCGTGCCGAAGCGCTGCATCCGCGCCATTTCGGCGTCGGTGAGCAGGGGGAACATCTGGTGGCGGCGAGATAGGAGCTCGCTGGGTGCGTCGTCGGCCATGGCGGTCCCGGTGTGATCAGACGTGTGGGGCGGGCGCTGCGAAGCGCGGCATGATCTTGACCATGAAACCCGAGACAGGACATCGCCTGGGTGAGCGCCTCAACCGCCAGCTCGGCCTGCTGCGTTCGCTGCTGGTCTACCGTGGCATACCCTGGCGCGGTGCGCAGCTCAGGCGTTTCTACCGCCGCTTCGTTCCGGCCAACGGGCTGGCGTTTGACGTCGGCGCGCACGCCGGGAACCGGGTGGCGGCCTTCCGCCAGCTCGGTGCGCGCGTGGTCGCGCTGGAACCGCAGCCCGATTTTGTCCAGCTGCTGCAGCGCCGTTTCGGTCGCGATGCCGATGTCACGCTGCTGCCGCAGGCGCTGGGCCGCGCGCCCGGCGAAGCCCGCCTGCTGGCCAGCCCGCGCACACCCACCGTGGCCACGCTCTCGACCGATTTTGTGCGGCGCGCGGGCGCGGCGCCATCGTTCCGCGCCGTGCGCTGGCAAGCCGGGCCACTGGTGGCTGTGACCACGCTGGACGCCTTGATCGCCGCGCACGGCGTGCCCGATTTCGTGAAGATCGATGTGGAAGGTTTCGAACTGGAGGTGCTGATGGGCCTGAGCGTGCCGCTGCCTGCCTTGTCGTTTGAGTTCCTGCCGGCGGTGCGCGACATCGCGCTGGGCTGCATAGCCCGGCTGGAAGCGCTGGCCGGGCCGGGACGCTACCGCTATGCCGTGTCGCTGGGCGAACGCCTGCACCTGCTGCAATCCCAGGGCGAGCCGGCCGATGCGTTGCGCGCCTGGCTGGCCGAGATGCCGGCGGATGGTCCCTCGGGCGATGTGCACGCCTGGTTGGTCGAGGCCTAAGCTGGGGCGGACTCAGGAGCCGGGCGCCGAGTGGGGTGCGTCGGGCACCGCCACATGCTCGATACCGAGCGTCTCCCCGGCGCCCGGCGCATCGAAGGCCTCCAGCAGCACGGTCGTCAGCTGGTGCAGGGGGCCAAGCGCGTGTGCCGGCGGTGTCAGGCCGGGCACGAAGCCGCTGCCCAGCAGGCGTTGCAGCAGGGCCGGGTTGTCACTCACCACGTGCACCGGCACGTCCCATGAGGCGCCCGGGCCGCTGACCAGGGCCGGCGGCTGGTGGTCGCCCACGATCACCATCACCAGCGGCCGGGGCGCCACCTGCCGCAGGTAATCGGCCAGCCAGGCGAACTGGTAGCGCAGGCTCTCCAGGTACTGTGACAGTGGCTCTGTGACAGACAACGGTGCGGCCAGCGCGGCCGCCATCTCGGCCGGCATGTAGGCATCGGGCTGCGTCAACCGGCTCCAGTCCTGCACGAAAGGCGCAACCGGGTGGAACGGCGCGTGGGTGCTGGTGGTGGCGAAGACGGCGAAGCGGGGCGACCGGTCCGACGCTCGGTCCAGTTCCTGCGCCTGCAGCAGCGCCATGGCGGCCTGGTCGGGGATGCGCCAGTAGCCGAAGTCCGGGCCGCGGTAGCCGATGCCGGCGTCGTCGGCCAGGCGGTCGAAGCCGTAGAACACGCCTTCGGGCCACGGCCGCTTGAGGCCGGGCATCCAGCCCACCGTGCGGTAGCCGTGGCGCTCGAAGTGGCTCACCAGCGTGGGCCGCTGGCTGGTCAGCAGCAGGTCGTGGTCGGCTGGGTCGCTGGTGTCCACGCCAGCCAGCAGCGCGGCGTGCGACAGCCAGGACGATCCGCCGAAGGTGGGCGCTTTGACGCGTGACGACACCACGAAACGGCCACTGGCCCGAATGGCCTCGGCCAGCTCCGTTCGCGGCGCGGCCAGTGCGGCTGCCTGCGCCGTATCGTCGAAGGTGATGGCGCCGTAGGACTCGGCGAACACCAGCAGCACGTCGGCGGCGCCCGGGTCGCTCACCAGTCCGGACAGGTCTCCATCAAAAACCGGACTCGGGCCCAGCACCTGGGTGGCCTGCCCGGGCCGCCCCACACGCGCAAGCAGTTGGACCTGGTGCACCAGCGTGGGCGTGAGGGGCAGCGAGAAAAACCAGCGCGTGTCGCGCTGCTCCGGCACGTAGGCGGCAAAGCTCAGCGTGCAGACCCCCACACCCGCCAGCAGCCACGGCCGTGGACGCTCCCAAGCCAGGCCGCGCGCGAGCTCCGCTATCGCCCTGCGCGCCACGGCGGTCAGCAGCAACGTCCCGAGCAACAATGCCAACAACACGACCACCCCTTGCCAGACGGGCCAGGACTGCGCCGCCACGCGCAGCAGCTCGCCGGCATGGCGCCCATCCCAGTACACGTTGACGGGTCGGCCCATCACGGCCGCAGCCGTCACGCTGGCGTAGCGCACCAGCACCAATGCCATGAAGCCCGTTGCGCTGACGGTGGCCGCGCGGGGTGACAAGCTTCCTCGCCAGATCACCCAACCCATGAGGGCCACCACGGCCAGACACAGTTCGAAGGACAGGCGCGGCATGTACGCCACCCCGAAGCCGGGCCAGCGGTTCTCGAAGGTCAGCAGGGTGTTGAGCAGCCCGAAGGCCAGGGCAAAGCGCAGCAGCCAGCCCAGCGCCGACGGCAGCGCTGAGTCTGCACACTTCACTGGCGCACGGCCTCGAACTCGATGATGAGCGGCACTTCGTCACCCACCCAGCCGTTGGACACCGCGTAGTTCATGCCGTAGGCGCTGCGCTTGAAGCTGCCGCGCGCCGACACGCCCATTGTGTAGGGCTTGCGCAGCGGGCCGCCCATCGGCGACTCGGCGCTCTTGTTCCAGGTGGCCTGCAGCGTGAGCGGCAACGACTTGCCCAGCAGCTCGAGCTGGCCGCCGATCTCGAAGGTGCGCTCGCCGGTGCGCTTGGCGCTGGCGGCGGTGAACACCATCTTCGGAAACTCGCCGCTGTTGAGGAAGTCCGGCCCCTTCAGGTGGTCGTCGCGCTTGCGCTGGTTGCTGAAGACGCTGGCGGTCTCCACCTCGATGCGCACCTCGGAGAGCGTGGCGCTGGCCTCGTCGAAACGGTAGCTGCCGCGGGCCGAACGGAACAGGCCGAGCACTTTGGCAAAGCCGATGTGGTCGACCAGGAAGGCCACTGTGATGTGGTCGGGGTCCAGCTCGTAGCGCGCCGCCTGGGCCTGGGCGGGAGCGCTCATCAACAACTGGCCGCTGCCCGCCAGAGCAGCCCACAACAGGGCGGTGGAGAGGGTTCTTGCACGCATGGTTCAGGTCTCCGGTGGGGTGGGGCGCTGCCGCGCCAGGGTTCGCACGTCGATGGCGAAGGACAGGGTCAACAAGGCCAGGCTGATCGCGGCCAGCCCGCCGGCCAGCCAGGGCGGCACGATCGGCGCGAGGCAGACGACCAGGGTGGCGATCTGGATCACGCACACCGTCTGACGCCGCTTGCTGGGCGCCAGGGGGCCGCCCAGCCAGGGCCATGGAAGGGCCGCCGCCACGAAGGCGTAGCGCATGAGCCCGGAGGCCAGGATCCAGGGGCCGACCTGACCGGCCTGCACCACCAGCGCGCAGAGCACCAGGGTGAAAGCGGCGTCGGTCTCCATGTCGAAGCGGGCGCCGAAGGCACTGGCCATGCCGCTGCGCCGTGCCAGCGCACCGTCCACCGCATCGAGCAGCGCCGTGAGCGTGGCCACCGCCACCAGGCACCAGGCGGCCGCCGGCATCGAGTCCAGTGGCGCACGGGGAAGGGGCTCACCCACCAGCGCCGCCATCAAGGCCACGGAGCCCAGACGCGCGAGCGTCACCCGATTGGCCGGGCCAAAGCGCGCATGCGGATGGGCCAGCCGTCCGCGCCACACCAGCCATGCGCCCGCGCCGAAAACCAGCAGGGCCTTGGCCGCGTATTCCAGGCCGAGACCAGCGGCCCCATCCAGCCAGAGCGCGACCAGCAGTACCACAGCCCCGACGACGGCCAGATCGCGTGCGGCATCGCGCGCCAGACAGCGGCGGTCCGCGATCTCCTGCCGGATCCGGGGCGATACGGGTGGGTTGCCTGCGGTTTTCATGTTCTGCAACATAAGATCGTTGTCCGGGTCGGCGGTTCGCGGTGATCATGGCACGCACCACCCCTCAGACACGACATACCCCTCTTCGTTCATGGCATCTCCTTTTTCCCCCTCGACCACCGTTGCCCAGGCCTGCTGGACCGTGTCACCCGGCCGGGCCGAGATCCGCGACGAGACGCTGCCGCCCCTGGGAGGCGACGAGGTGCGGGTGCGCACCCTGCACACCGGCGTGAGCCGAGGCACCGAGGGCCTGGTCTTTCGTGGCGAGGTGCCGGCCGGCGAGACGCATCGCATGCGCGCGCCGTTCCAGGTGGGTGAATTCTCCGGCCCGGTGAAGTACGGCTACGTGAACGTGGGCGTGGTCGAGGCCGGACCCGCCGGCTTGCTGGGACGCACGGTGTTCTGCCTGTACACGCACCAGACCGTGTACCAGGTGCCGGCCCACGCCGTGGTGCCCTTGCCCAGTGGCGTGCCGGCCGAGCGTGCCGTGCTGGCCGCCAACCTGGAGACCGCCATCAACGCGTTGTGGGATGCCGCGCCGCGCCTGGGCGACCGCATCGCGGTGGTGGGGGGCGGCACGCTGGGCCTGCTGGTGGCGTGGCTGGCGGCCCGGTTGCCCGGTTGCGACGTGCAGGTGATCGACACCGAAGCGAGCCGCGCCGACATCGCTGCGGCGCTGGGCGCCGGGTTTGCCCTGCCGATGGCTGCACGGGCCGATGCCGACCTGGTGGTGCACACCAGCGGGCAGGGCGCGGGCCTGGCCACCGCGCTGCGGCTGGCCGCCTTCGAGGCCACGGTGCTCGAACTCAGCTGGTACGGCAACCGCGCAGTGAGCGTGCCGCTCGGTGAGGCATTCCACTCACAGCGCCTCACCCTGAAAAGCTCCCAGGTCGGCCATGTGGCCACAGCGCAGCGCGGCCGCTGGAGCCACCGCCGCCGGCTTGAACTCGCGCTCTCGCTGCTCACCGATCCGGTGCTGGACCGCCTCATCACGCACTGCGCGCCGTTTCAAGAATTGCCGCAGGTGCTTGCGCGCCTGGCCACGGGTGCGAGCGACACGCTGTGCCATCGAATCGATTACCCCGCTTGAAGAACAGAGAACACCACCATGTACGCCGTCAACGTCAGAGACCATTTCATGATCGCCCACAGCTTCCAGGGGGCGGTGTTCGGCCCGGCGCAGCGCATGCACGGTGCCACCTATGTGGTGGACCTTGAACTGCGGCGCGAGGCGCTGGATGCCGACGGCATCGTGGTCGACATCGGCCTGGCCACGCAGGTGCTGCGCGAGGAACTCGCGGCACTCAATTTCCGCAACCTCGATGAAGTGCCCGAGTTCAAGGGTCGCAACACCACCACCGAATTCCTCGCGCGCCTGATCTTCGACCGCGTGGCCGCGCGCATCGCCGCTGGTGCCTTGGGTGTGCACGCCTTGCCGTCGGCGCAATCGGCCGGCGTGCAGCAGATGCGGGTGACGCTGAACGAATCCCACGTGGCCTGGGCCTCGTACGAGGGCGCTCTGCCGGTGCGCGCATCCGCGTGAGTGCCACGCCCGTCCCGCGCGCCTGCTGCTTCCTGATCCCGGGCGATTGGACCATCCCGACGGGGGGCTACACCTACGACCGCCGGATCGTGCTGGCGCTGCGCGAGGCCGGCTGGACAGTGGATGTGCGCTCTGTGGAGGGCGCCTGGCCACACCCCGGCACCGCGGAGCTCGCCACCGCCGAAGAGGTCATCGCTTCGCTGGCCGATGGCACCCTGGTGGTGGCCGACGGCCTGGCCTTCGGCGCACTGGACGATGCGGTGGCGCGGCACGCCGTGCGCTTGCGCTGGGTGGCCCTCGTGCACCACCCGCTGCATCTGGAAACCGGCTTGTCCGATGCCGCGCGCCAACACCTGCTGGTGAGTGAGGCGCGCGCGCTGCGGCATGCGCGCCGGGTGGTGGTGACCAGCCCGAACACGGCGGTCGATGTTGCGGCGATGGGCGTGCCGCTGGTGCACACCGCCGTGGTGGAGCCGGGCACCGACCCGCTGCCTAGGTCTGTCAAGCCACCGCGCAAGGGCCCGCTGCGCCTGCTCTGCGTGGCCACGCTCACGGCGCGCAAGGGCCACAGCCTGCTGCTGCAGGCGCTGGCGGGTTTGATGCCGCTGGACTGGGAACTGCACAACGTGGGCAGCGCCACGCGCGACCCCGGCACCGCCGCTCGCCTGCAAACCCAGGCAGCGCCCATGGCTGATCGCGTGTTCTGGCACGGCGATGTCAACGCTCAGGCGTTGCACGCGCACTACGCGGCGGCCGACGTGTTTGTGCTGGCCTCGCTGTACGAAGGCTATGGCATGGTGATCACCGAAGCTCTGGCGCATGGCCTGCCGGTGGTTGCCAGCGACGCCGGTGCCCTGGCTCAAACGCTGCCGCCCGATGCCGGGCTCCAGGTGCCCGCCGGCGAGGTGGCGCCATTGCAGGCCGCGCTGGCGCGCGTGATGTCCGATGCGCGCCTGCGAGAGCGGCTGGGCGCGGGTGCGCGTGCAGCGGCCGGGCGACTCCCCACCTGGCCTGTGCAGGCCGCCCGCTTCGCAACCGTGCTGGAGGGCGTCGAATGAGCACGGCCACCTTCAGCGCCGACTGGCTGCAACAGCGCGAGCCCTTCGATGCGACGGCGCGCGGCGCGGCGGCGCAACACCTTCAGCTGCAGACCCGACTCGCAGCCTTGCGCCCTCACGGACCGACCCCCTGGCGGGTGATCGACCTGGCCTGCGGCACTGGCGCCAACCTGCGCTGGCTCGCGCCCCGGCTGGGCGGGGCGCAGCAGTGGCTGGTGGTGGACCACGATGCCGCCTTGCTGCGGTGCTGGCCCGAGCGTCCGGCCGCGGCAGGCGGTGCGCTGGCCGGTCCCGCCGTCGCTCTTGAACAGCCCCTGTGCTTCGACGGACCGGGGTTCGAGGCGACCATCCTGCGGCAGCAGCTGGACCTGATGACCAGGCTCGAAACACTGCCCTGGCACGCGGCCGACCTCGTCACCGCTTCCGCGTTGCTCGACCTCGTGGGCACCGAGTGGCTGCACCGCCTGGTGGCGGCGAGCGCTGCATCTCGCGTGGCCCTGCTCATGAGCCTGAACGTCGATGGTCGCCACGTCTGGAGGCCTGAAGACCCGATGGATGCCACCGTGGGCCAGCTGTTCGCAGAGCACCAGAAGCGCGATAAAGGTCTTGGCCCCGCCCTCGGTTCGGGTGCGGTGGCCGCGCTGCGGGGTGCGCTCGAATCAGCGGGCTACCGTGTGTTCACAGCCGCCAGCGACTGGTGGGTGGACGGCGGCGAAAGCCCGCAGGCGAGGGCGCTGCAATGCGCCTTGATCGATGGGATGGCGGTGGCCGCCGGCGAACAGTCGCGCGCGTCTGCGCCGTCGGTGCGCGCGTGGCGTCGACGGCGGCGCGCGATGGCGCCAGAGACTCGTCTGCGCGTGGGCCACCTGGACCTGCTGGCGTTGCCTTCCTAAGACGAACGAAGGTCCAGATCCCAGAGCATATCGGGCCCCAGCGCCAGCGTGCGCGCCGGGGGGCGCGGGCAGTCGGCCATCACCGCGTGGGGAGGGGCCTGCAGACCACGGCGGCCGTTGCCGATGAGCACCGGCGCCACCACCAGGTGCAGGCGGTCCAGCGCGCCCGCGGAGAAAAAACGCGAAACGGTGATGCCCCCGCCCTCGACGAACAGGAGTTTCAAGCCGCGCCTGGCCAGCGCATCCACGGCCCGCCGCGGGTGATAACACGCCTGCGTGTCTGTGGCGAGCAGGTCGTCGACCGGCAGCACCTCGGTGGGCACCGCCTGCCGAGCCAGGCGCGCGCGAGCCTGCGCCGCGTGGCGGGTGTCGCACACCCAGAGCGTGGGCGCCCGCCCGTCGCGAAACACGCGAGACTGGCCATCCAGGCGGGCGGCCGGGTCCATCACGACGCGCACCGGCTGCGGCCCTGGTACGCGGCGGGTGGTGAGCTGCGGGTTGTCGATGGACACCGTGCCCGCGCCCACCAGCACCGCGTCGCACAGCGCGCGCAACCGGTGGAGATGCAACAGGCAGTGGGCGCCGTTGACGTAGTAAGAGTCGCCGGTGGCGGTGGCGACAAAGCCGTCCAGACTCTGGCCGAGTTGTGCCATCACCCACGGTGAATGAGCGTGTGACTCTTGCTGGCGCGCCCGCGCGTCAAGCAGGGGTTTGTACAGACCGAACAGGGCAGCGGTGCGCGCGCTGACCAGACCATCCAGCTCCCAGCCGCTCTCAGGGTTCTGGCGCAGTTGTGGCGAGGGCTCGCCGTCGCGCGCGCGCAGCACCTGCAGCCAGAATCCGGGCCAGTCGAGCGGGACGTCCGTCACCGCATCGGCAGCCGCGGGCGGGGAAGTGAGCTGCACGGTCGAAGGCATGGGGTCATCATCGCATTGCCACCTTGCCATTGCGTCAAAACCCGGAATAGCCCTCGACTTGACGATCGGGGAGCGGGCGGCCTACTTCCACTGGGGCGCGTAGTAAGGGTCGTCGCCCCCGCTCCCACCGGTGCCTTCGGATCCACCGGGCGGCAGCCAGGTCAGGCACAGCGCGATGCCGATGCCGGTGACCAGCAAGGGAAGCAGCGAAACCGGCGAGACCGACGAGACCGACGCCGCGCGCCAGGCCCACAGCACCGCCACACCGCTGACCGCCCCGAGCATCAAGGCGAGCTGGGCCAGCAGCATCGAGCCACCGAGGGCCGCCCAGGCCACCAGCGACAGGGCGGCGAGCGTGAGCAACACGGTGGCGACCAGGCCGTTGCGCCGACCCATGGCCTTCGTGCCCGGCGCTGTCAGCGTGATCGCCAGTGCGGCCAGCAGCGTGCTGACGAGTGTGGCCCACGGCAGCATCTGCGCGCGTGAACTGGCCGGCCAGTCGAACCCAGGCCACGCGGCCATGGCCAGCACCAGCCCGAGCGAAGCACCCAGCGCTGCCCAGCGCAGGCCCACCGTGCGCAGCAGCAAGCACACCGCCAACGCGAGCACGAAGGGCAGCACGAGGCTCTGGAAGGCGGGGTGGTGGAGGAAGGACATGGCGGTGGCGCAGTGACGTCGCGCCATCATCCCACTCGCGCCCGACTTTGTGGTGCGGGAATACACTGCGCCTCGCGCACTTGAACCATTGCCCGAACCACCGCCTGAAAGAGGCCGCCATGTACCTGCCGCCGCAGTTCGCTGCCAAGGACCCCGCCATCGCCCGCGAACTCATCCGGGCGCACCCCTTTGGCAGCCTCATCTCCACCGACGACGAGGGCCTGCCGTTCGTCACGCACCTGCCGCTGCATCTGCTGGAAGAAGAGGGGCGACTCGTGCTGCTGGGTCACGTGGCAAGGCCCAACCCGCACGCGAAATTCCTGCGCGAGCGCCCAAGGGCAGTGGTCACGTTCATGGGTCCCCATGCCTACATGACGCCGCGCGTCTACCCGGATCTGGCGCGCGTCCCCACCTGGAACTACCTCGCCGTGCACTGCACAGTGGAGGCGACGCTGCTGGAGACCTTCGACAACAAGGATCGCTTGCTCAAGCACCTGATCCATGACCACGACCCGGCCTACGCCGACCAATGGCGCGGACTGGGCGAGGACTACCAGCACAAGATGATGCAGGGCATCGTGGCGTTCGAGCTGCGCATCACAGACCTGCAGTGCAAGGTCAAGCTCAATCAACACCGCCCCGAGGCGCACGCGGCCATGCTGAGCGCCTACGCGCAGGGCAACGGCGAAGAACGGGCCCTGGCCGGCTGGATGCGCCGTCTGGGGGTCACGGGCAGGACGCATGAATAGACGCGCCTGGTTGCTGGTCGCGTTGGCCTGGCTGACGCCGCCCGCCCGGGCACAGGCCGGTGCCACGGCGGAGCAGCGCTGGATGAGCGAACTGGACGCGTTCGCCGCGGCCGATCGCAAGCAGATGCCGCCCGCTGGCGGCGTGTTGTTCGTGGGCAGCTCGTCCATCCGCATGTGGAGCGGCCTGGAAACAGCCTTTGCCGATCAGCCTGTGGTGATCCGGCGCGGATTTGGCGGCTCGCGCCTGTCCGACAGCGCCGATCTGGTGCGCCGTCTCGTGCTGCCCTATCAGCCCCGCCTGGTGGTGCTCTATGCGGGTGAAAACGACCTTGTTGAAGGTGCCAGCCCGCAGGATCTGCTGGGCCATTTCGTGCGGTTCGTGCAGCATGTGCGCAGCGCACTGCCGGCCACGCGGGTGGCCTACATGTCGATCAAGCCCAGCCCCTCGCGGCTGGCACACATGGCCGCCATGCGCGAAGCCAACCTCTTGATCCAGACCTTTGTGCTCAACGACGACCGTCTCGACTACATCGACGTGCACACCGCCATGCTGGACAACGACGGTCGGGCGCGACCGGAGCTGTTCGTGCGCGACCAATTGCACCTGAGCGCCGAAGGCTATGGCCTGTGGCGCCAGATCGTCTCAGCGCACCTGAGGCCCTGAGCGCCACACCCGGACGGGACGCCAACTGCTGCGTTCGCGCGCCTGCGCCGCCAAGGCCACCGCAAACAGGCCTGCGAATGCGCCAGCCAGAAGGGCCACATCGGTGCTCCAGGGGCGCACGACCTGGGTGGAGCCGAAGAAGGCCAGAGTGAACAAGGCAATCACGATGTGGGCGCAAAACACCGACAGCGAATGGCGGCCCAGCAACTCCAGCGGCAGCGGGCGCGGCAACACCTGCTTCAACCAGGGGCCGAAGGACACCAGCAGCAGGAACACGCTGGCGAAGTTCAGCACACGCAGGGGCCCGAGCGACCATTTGTCCAGCAGCATGCCCACGGCCGGCACGCCGGGCATCGGGTCCTGGCCCACCATGTGGCGCCACGAGAACATGCCCGCGGCGTACACCGCAGCGGGCACGACACACCAGAGTGGAATGCGGGGCAGTGGCTGCTGACGCGCCCCCAGGCACAGGCCAACCACCCACAGCGCCTGCCAGGCGAACCAGTGGAAAGCGCCCATGTCCTTGTAGGGAATGGGCAGGCCAACAAGTTCGTACAACGCGAGACCCAGACCCCACTGCTCGGCCAGCCAGAGCAGGGCGCTGACCGAGAGCACGCCAGCCCAGCCGCGGTGCAAGGCGCGACGCAGCAGCCAGGGGCTTGCCAGCATCAGCACGATGTACAGCGGCAGGATGTCCAGCAGGGGCGGGTTGTGCAGCAGCAGGGCGGCCCCCACCACGGCGGCCTTCGGGTCGATGAAGAAGAACTCGAGCAGGCCCGTGGCGCCACCTTGCCGGTTGTGCACGCCCAGCCAGGCGATCACCGTGAACGCCAGCAACAACAAGCCGAGCTGGCACAGGTAGAGCTTGAGTGCGCGCTGGTGAAAGGCGTTCTGCATGACGTCCACACCGTCGCGCCGGGCTCGGTTGCCGTACACGCGGCCGGCCATGAAAGCCGAGAGGAACACGAAGCCTTCAGCGGCTGACACAAAGCCGAAGGGCTGACCGGTGGGCAACGAGTACATCGTCGGCATGTGGGTCAGCGTCATCAGGACGAGCATGAGGCCCCGCAGGGCATCGAGCTCCCAGCGGCGTTGCGGGGCGTGTGGCATCAGGGAAAACCAGTAGAGGCCGCGATCATGCCAGAGGGGAGTGTTGACGCGCCCGCCATGCTTGCAGAAACCCCCAGGCCAGGCCGAGCACGGCCGCCACCAGCGACGCCAGCAGAACGCCCAGCTTGGCGGCGTTGAGCAGGTTGTCGTCGTCGAAGGCGAGGGTGGCGATGAAGATCGACATGGTGAAGCCGATGCCCGCAAGCAGGCCGACCAGACAGACGCCCGACCAGGTCACATCTGGTGGCAATCGGCACCAGCCCAGGCGCACGGCCAGCCAGCTGGCCGTGATCACGCCCAAGGGTTTGCCCAGCACCAGCGCCAGCAACACGCCCACCGTGACGGTCTGCGCACTGTCCGGGCTCAGGTCGACGCCCTCAAGCGTGACGCCTGCGTTGGCCAGCGCGAACAGCGGCATCACGCCAAAAGCGACCCAGGGGTGAAGCGCCATCTGCACTCGGGTCACTGGCGGCAATACCTCGCGTTGCGCCTGCCGCAGTTGCTTGAGCGGCCCCGCGAGTTCGTTGGGGGTGGGATCGTTGCGCGTGTTCAGCTCGTCGAGCGCGTGCCGCGCCGCGTCCAGCGGCTGCTCGCGCATGGGAGCGGGCAGCACCGGCGTCATCAGTCCCAGCACGACACCGGCCAGCGTGGGGTGCACACCGGTTTGCAACAGGCCCACCCACAGCACCGCGCCCGGCAGCACGTAGGCCCAGGCCGACCCCACGCCGATCTGTTGCAGGCCAAGCACCATCAGCACCCCGACGCCCGCCACCAGCAAGCCGCTGTATTCCAGACCACCCGAGTAAAACGCCGCGATGATGAGCACCGCAACGATGTCGTCGATGATGGCCAGTGCCAGCAGCAGCACGCGCACGTTGCCCGGAATGGTGCGACCCAGCAGCGCCAGCACGCCCACGGCGAAGGCGATGTCGGTGGCGGTCGGAACAGCCCAGCCGCGCAACTGCGTGGGTTCGGTATTCAGTGCCACAAAGATCAGCGCCGGCACCAGCACCCCACCCAGCGCGGCGGCCAGCGGCAGGGCTGCGAGCTGCAGGCTGGCCAGTGCACCCTCATGAATCTCGCGCCGGATCTCCATGCCCACGACCAGGAAGAACACGGCCATCAAGGCGTCGTTGATCCAGAAATGCAGGGACTGGGAAAACACATGGCTGCCCAGGCCGATCGACACCGGTGCGTGCCACAGCGCGTGGTAGCCAGCGGCGGCGGGCGAATTGGCCCAGATCAACGCAGTGGCTGCGGCCAGCAGCAGTACGATGCCGCTGACGGCTTCGATGTGAAGGAAACGATCGAGGGTGGAGAAGGCGCGCTCGGCCAGAACTTGGGCGCGAGGGAGGGACTGCCGAGAGGTGTTTCGGTTCATGGTCGTGTTGATACCGCGTGGCGGCCCGACCAGCGCAAACAACCTGTTTCGTTGCGACATGCAACGCGAACACCCTCGTGCATTTTACAGGGCAGGGTATCGGGGCTCGCCTACACTCGTCCAATGCCCTCTGTGCCACACCAAGACGACGCCCACTTCATGCGCCTGGCCTTGGCCGAAGCCAGCGCTGCCGCCGAGACCGGCGAGGTGCCGGTGGGCGCAGTGGTGGTGAAGGACGGGCGTGTGATCGCCACCGGGCGCAATGCGCCCATTGACGGCCACGACCCCACTGCCCATGCCGAGATCGTGGCGCTGCGCGCGGCGGCACAGACGCTGGGCAACTACCGGCTGGAGGGCTGTTCCCTGTATGTGACGCTGGAGCCGTGTGCGATGTGCAGCGGCGCCATGCTGCATGCGCGCCTGGCGCGCGTGGTGTTTGGTGCGGCCGACCCCAAGACCGGCGCCGCCGGTTCGGTGCTCAACCTGTTCGACCACACGCAGCTCAACCACCAGACGGTGGTGCAGGGCGGTGTGCTGGCCGAAGAGGGCGCGCACCTGCTGCGTGGTTTTTTCAAGGAGCGGCGCGTGAACCTGCACCCCCTGCGCGACGACGCGTTGCGCACACCAGATGACCGCTTTCAGGTACTTCCCGGCTATCCCTGGGCACCGCACTACCTGAGCGATCTGCCCGCGCTGGACGGCTTGCGCATGCACTACCTGGACGAAGGGCCTGCGCACGCGTCTTTGACCTGGCTCTGCCTTCACGGCAACCCGGCGTGGAGCTACTTGTATCGCAAGATGATCCCGGTGATGTTGGCCAGCGGAGCGCGCGTGGTAGCGCCCGATCTGATCGGTTTTGGTCGCAGCGACAAGCCCAAGAAGGACAGCGCGCATACCTTCACATGGCATCGCCAGGTGCTGCTTGAATTCATCGAGCGACTCGACCTGCGCAACGTGGTGCTCGTGGTGCAGGACTGGGGCGGCCTGCTGGGCCTCACGCTGCCGATGGAGGCGCCCGAGCGCTACCGAGGTCTGCTGGTGATGAACACCACACTGGCCACAGGCGACGTGCCGCTCTCGTCCGGCTTCCTGGCCTGGCGCAGCATGTGCGCGCAAAACCCCGAGTTCGACGTTGCGCGCCTGTTCTCGCGCGGCAACCCGCAGATGAGCGCCGACGAATGCGCCGCCTACAACGCGCCGTTTCCCGACCGTGGGCACCGCGCCGCGCTGCGCGCGTTTCCAGCCTTGGTCCCGGAGCAACTGGACGACGACGGTGCGGCCCTCAGCCGACGGGCGAAGGCCTTCTGGTCCACCCAATGGAAAGGGCAGAGCCTCATGGCCATTGGTCAACAAGACCCTGTGCTGGGCGAACCTGTGATGCGGGCACTTCACGCTTCGATCCACGGATGTCCCGACCCGCTCTTGATCCCGCAGGCCGGTCATTTCGTGCAGGAACATGGCGAGGCCATTGCACTCAATGCTGTGCGCCATTTCAACGCTTGAGCACCTCGATAATGGGGGCCCTTTGCAGTGCCCCGAACCCATGAGCCACATCTACATCTATTCCCCTTCCAGCGCGGTGCGCGACAAAGCCGCATTTCGCCGAGGGGTGGCGCGGCTCAAGGTCCTTGGGCACGAGGTGGAGATCGACGAGGCGGCCTTGTCCAGCCACATGCGCTTTGCCGGGGACGACGCCACGCGCCTGGCCGCGATCGGCCGTGCGGCCGCCAGTGGCGCCGATGTGGCGCTGATTTCCCGCGGAGGTTACGGGCTCACGCGCATTTTGGGCGAGCTGCCCTTCAAGAAGATCACCAAGGCCATTGAAGGAGGCACCCGGTTTGTGGGCCTGAGCGACTTCACCGCCCTGCAGATGGCCTTGCTGGCCAAGACCGGCGCATGCACGTGGGCTGGTCCGGCACTGGGTGAGGACTTTGGCGCCGAAGCGCCCGACGACATCATGGAAGCGTGCTTTGGCGATCTGATGATCGGGCAGGGCGAGGGGGCAGGCTGGCGCTTGCCCGCCACCGACGTGGCATTCATGAAGCCCGGCAAGGCCGATGCGCAGCCCGCCCTGCGGGTTCGCTCGGCCACCTTGTGGGGCGGCAACCTCAACGTGATCTGCGCTCTGGTCGGCACGCCGTACCTGCCCGCCATCACCGGAGGCATTCTGTTTCTGGAAGACACCAACGAACACCCTTACCGTATCGAGCGACAGCTCACGCAGTTGCTCAATGCGGGCATCCTGGGCCGGCAGAAAGCGGTGCTGATGGGATCGTTCAACCGATTCAAGCTGGTGCCCGGCTACGACCGAGGCTTCAAACTGCAGACCGTGGTCGACTGGCTGCGGAGCCAGACGAAGACACCTGTGTTCACCGGCCTGCCGTTCGGCCATGTGCCGACCAAGGTGCTGCTGCCCGTGGGGCAGAAAGTCGACCTGATGGTGGAAGGGCGTGATGCCCTGATCTACTGGGGTTGACGCGGCTGCAGCGATGCGGGCCGGGCTGAGCTCAACGGCTGCGCAAGCGGGATGAGTTGATCAGGCTTTTGGGCACGAGGCCCTGAAACACCGGAGACAGGCTTTGAACCCGGTGTACCGCCAGCGCCTCGCCATACAGCTGGCTCAAGACGGCGACCATTTCGGCTCGAGCAAACCACAGCGCGTGGGGATCGTGAAGGTACTTGAGGCGTCGCACCAACTGGGGATTGATCTGTGCGCCATCTTCGCCCAGCACATCCAGCATCGCCTTTCGCACCGGCTCCAGCGCCTCGCCGGGATCCCGATGGACTTCCGGCCCCAGAAGGGCAGAAATGCTGTTGCGAATACCGGGTTTGAACCAGCGCATGGGGGTGTCCTCAACGACTTTTATATGAATCCGTGTCTAGGATACGTTCACTCACACTGATCTTGCAATCCCGTACGTCATTTACTTTTACAAAAACAACATTCAAATCAAAGGTTTACGGCGATATTTTTATCCCCTGCTTTAGGTTTGTAGTACCTTTTGTATCAATTCGGGGCAAACATGTGATTCTGGATTAATACCCGATGGGTCCAGCGTTTGCCAAGAACGCAACAACGCCCGCCAATAAACTCGCGCGGGTGTGTTTGTTCGTGACAAGGTGTCGCCGGGGGCCTGTGCTTTAATCCAGCCGATATTCTTTTGCTCTATGGCTGAACTGACAATTGCGTTCGTGGATTTGACGGGGAGCGTTTCGGTGTTTGAAACACTGGGTAACGACCGCGCCACGATGGTGGTGACCAAGCTCACCCAGTGGATCGGCGCCACGGGCATGGAACACGGCGGCGTGGTCGTGAAGATGTTGGGCGACGGTGTCTTGCTGTCTTTTTCCAGCAACCGTCTGGCGGTGGAGGCCATGGTCCAGATCCAGCAGGAACACGCCAAGCGCGTGGTTCAGTGGCCCAACCGCCTCAAACTCATGATGCAGATCGGCATGGCGCGAGGCCAGGTCGTGGTGGTCGATGGCGACTGCTTCGGTGATGCCGTCAACCTCGCTTCGCGTCTGAGCGATCTGGCGGGTGCAGAACAGATTCTGGCGACGGACAACGTGGTGCGCGAACTCGGCGCCCGCACCCCGGTGCGCAGCCGCAGCCTGGGGCCCATCCGGATCAAGGGCCGCACGGAGCCCTGTGAAGTGTTTCGCATTGAATGGCAGCCGGAAATGCTCTCCGAGTTCCTGACCTTGCCCGCCGACCTGCATGCCCTCATACCGCCCAAGGACGTGGGCATGGGCGGGATCGAACTGGCCTGGCTGGACACCAACCGCAGCTTTGGCGTGACCGAGTTGCCCCTGAAGATCGGGCGTGTGCCCGAAGCCGACTTCGTGGTCAGCGATCCGCGCGTCTCCCGCATGCACACCAGCATCGACATCCGCTCCGGCAACTACGTGCTCGAAGACATCAGTAGCTACGGCACCTGGGTGCGCTTTGCGGGGGGTGACAACGTGATTGCGTTGCGCCGCCAGGAATGCATGCTGCACAGCGACGGCGAGATCGCGCTGGGTGCGCCGTTCACCGATTTCAGTGCGCCCACGGTGAGCTTCAAGCTGGTCAACGGCAACATGGTGCTTGGGCGCACATCCCCTCCAAACTGACCGTTCCCCAACCGGTTGCGGCAACCGCGGTACAGGCCGTGGACAGCCTGAAAAAGCACGCAGGAGACACCATGCGCTGGATCAAACGTTTCTTCAAACTCCTGGTGGTGCTGCTGGTCGCTGCGGCGGTCGTGGCCGCCTACTATGCGCAGAGCAGCCTGCCAAAGATGAATGGATCACTGCAGTTGAGCGGTCTGAGTGCGCCGGTCAAGGTGCACCGCGATGCCAGCGACGTGACACACATCCTGGCCAGCCGGCCAACGGATGCCTGGAAGGCCATGGGTTATGTGCACGCGCAGGAGCGCGGCTGGCAACTGGAATTCAACCGGCGCGTGATGCGCGGTGCGCTCTCCGAAGTGCTCGGCCCGGCCACCCTGGAAACCGACAAGCTCATGCGCACGCTGGGCATCCGCGAGGCCGCGAAGCGGCAGTGGGAGGGCTTGCCCGCCGATGCACGCCAGGCCCTGGCGGCCTACAGCGAAGGGGTCAATGCGTTCTTCGCCAACAGTTCCCAGGCACTGTCGCCCGAGTTCGTCTTGCTGGGTGTGGATCCCGGCGCCGAAGCCCGGGCCGGGCGCTATTGGGATCCGCTGGACAGCGTGGGCTGGTCGCTCATGATGGCGTTGGACCTCGGTGGCAACTGGGGCAACGAATTCGCGCGACTCACCGCCTTGCAAAGCATCGACACGCCGGCGTTGTGGGAACTGTTTCCACCGTATCCCGGTGAGCAGCCCGCGGCCACGGCCGACCTGGCCGCCCTGTACCGTGGTCTCGGGCTGTACCGAAGCGCGCCGACCACCACCTCGTTGGCCAGGCCGGAGGAATCGCAAAGCATGGCCGCGCTCATTGGCCGCGACATGCAGCGCTGGGCGAACGAGCTGGGCAACATCGAAGGCAAGGGCTCCAACAACTGGGTGGTGTCTGGCGCGCGCAGCAAGAGCGGCATGCCTTTGCTCGCCAACGATCCGCACCTGGGGTTGAGCGCGCCAGCTATCTGGTATTTCGCGCGCTTGCAGGCGCCCGATGCGGACGGCGTCAAAGGCATGGACGTGATCGGCGCCACCTTGCCCGGCACACCGTTTGTGGTGCTGGGGCGCACCGAGCAGGTCGCCTGGGGGTTCACCAACACCGGGCCCGACGTGCAAGACCTCTACATCGAGCAGATCAACCCGGCCAACCCGGCGCAGTACCGGGTGCCGGGCAGCACCGCCGAGCCGGTCTGGGCCGACTTCGCCCTGAGCATGGAAACTATCCGCGTGAAGGGCCAGCCCGACGTGAGCCACATGGTGCGCAGCACACGCCACGGCCCGGTGCTCAGCGACGCACAGGCGCGCCACGGCGAGGTCATCGACACCAGCCGTTTCGTGCTCGCCCTGCGCTGGAGCGCACTCGATACCGACAACCGCAACGTGGTGGCCACGATCGAGTCGAACCGCGCCCAGTCGGTCGCCGATCTGACGAAGGCGTTTGCCGATTTCCATTCACCCATGCAGAACGCGTTGATGGCCGATCGAACCGGCGTGATTGCCTACAAGGCCGTGGGCAAGATCCCCGTCAGGGCGCCGGACAACGACATCCGCGGCGTGGCGCCGGCGCCGGGCTGGGAGGCACGGTACGACTGGGCGGGTTGGTTGCCCTTTGAAGACACGCCGCAGGACGCGGGTGAGCGCGGCTGGATCGCCACCGCCAACCATCGCATCCACGCGGCCGACTACCCCCACTTCCTCACGCAGGACTGGGCGCCGTCGTACCGGCAGGAACGCATCGAAGCACTGTTGCAGGCCACGCCGCAGCACACGGTGGCATCTTTCCAGGCCATGCACGGCGACCTTCAGTCGGCCGCCACGGTGCGCCTGCTGCCATTCCTGCAAAAGACCCCGTCGAGCCACCCGCTGGCCGCTGCGGCACAGGCACAACTCAAGGAATTCAACGGAGAGATGCGGGGCGAGCTGGCGGCGCCCTTGATCTACACGGCGTGGGTGGATGCCTTCACGCGCCAGGTGTTGGGTGAGCGACTGGGGCAGGCACGCTTTGAGAGCATGTACGGCAAGCGCCTGTTTCGCAACGCGGTCGAGGGCATCCTGGAGCGCAACGACACCGCGTGGTGCGGCGCGGCAGGTTGCGAGGCGGCCAGCACGCAGGCGCTGGATCGCGCACTGGATCAGTTGCGCGTGAAGCAAGGCGACAACGTAGCCAACTGGCGCTGGGCCGACGCCCACCCGGCCATCTCCATCCACCGTCCACTGAGCAATGTCAAGCCGCTGGCGCCGTTCTTCGAAGTGCGATCGCCCACGGGCGGCGACCCGTTCACGATCAACGTGGGTCAGTACCACCTGGACAAAGCCGATGCGCCGTTTGCCAACCGGCACGCGGCCAGCCTGCGCGCCATCTACGACCTGGCCGACATGGACAACTCCCGGTTCATCTACCAGACCGGCCAGAGCGGCAACGTGTTCTCGGGCCGCTACCGCGACATGAGCAAGACCTGGTCGGCGGTGGAGTACCGGGCGCTCACCATGAAACCCGGCGAGTGGACTTCCACGCTCGAGCTGACACCCTGAAGAGGGGTGCGTTACTTCAAGTTGCCTGACAGGAACTGAGCGAGGCGCTCGCTCTTGGGTCGGGCCAGCACCTCGGCGGGCACACCCTGTTCTTCGATGCAGCCCTTGTGCAGGAAGATCAGGTGCGAGGACACCTCGCGCGCAAAGCCCATTTCGTGCGTGACCACCACCATGGTGCGGCCTTCTTCGGCCAACAGCTTCATCACACGCAGCACCTCGCCCACCAGTTCCGGATCGAGTGCGCTCGTGGGCTCGTCGAACAGCATCACGTCGGGCTCCACGGCCAGCGCGCGCGCGATCGCCACACGCTGCTGCTGACCGCCGCTCATGTGCGAGGGATATCGGTCTTCCACGCCCCGCAGGCCCACGCGTTCCAGGTAGCGGCGCGCGGTCTCCACCGCTTTGTCCTTCGGGATGCCCAGCACATGCACCGGCGCTTCAATGATGTTCTGCAACACCGTCATGTGGGCCCAGAGGTTGAAGTGCTGGAACACCATGGCCAGCTTGGTGCGCAAGCGCTGCAGCTGGGCGGCGTTGACCGCGCGCAACTCGCCACGCTTGTCTGCCTTGAGCTGCAACTCTTCGCCGGCCAGGACGATGCGACCGGTGTTGGGGTTCTCCAGCAGGTTGATGCAACGCAGCAGCGTGCTCTTGCCCGAACCCGAACTGCCGATCAGGCTGATCACGTCGCCAGCGCGGGCCTGCAGCGACACGCCTTTGAGCACTTCGTTGGATCCAAAACGCTTGTGGATGTCGTGGACCTCCAGCAAGGGGCGGCCGGGCGTTCGGGTGGCGGTGGTTTCTGCAGTCATGTTCGATGCCCGATGGAGATGGAAACTCAGGCGCCCAGCAGGTCGCCCGAGCGGAACGGTGTGGCGCCGGCGATCTTGCCGACTTCACCGCCTGCAACGATGTAGCGGTCGCGCACGCTGGCATACAGCACACCCGAGACCTCGGAGCGCACCTCATGCACCCGTGCAAGTCCAGCGGCCGTGGGGTCGATCACCTCGGCCACCACGTCCCCCACGTCCAGGTGCGTACCGGGTTTGGCCAGAAACACCAGCACACCCGGTACCGGTGAACGCAGTGTCTGCGAGCCCGCCAGCGGCGTCGGTTTGCAAGCCATGGGCGGCAGCTTGCGCGGCGCGATCGCAGCCAGGGCGCCTGTGTGCTCCAGGAAAGCGAAGATCGCCTGCGCGTCCTGCCGGGCGATGTCGTGTGACACGTCTCCCTCGCCACGCAGCTCCACCGTGGTGCTGGCACATGCCTGGGGCAGGGGGGCCTTCACGCCTTGGGCGCGCAGCGCAGCGGCCAATTGCCACCACAGACCCGAGAGGCGCTCGTCGAACGGCCCGCCGCCAGACTCGCGCGCCAGCAGCACGGCCTGGCAGCCAAGCAAGCGCGCGAGCGGCTCGAACGGTGGCCAGCAGGCCTCCTCGCTGTAGAGGTGCATCACCGCGTCGTTGTCGCAGTGGAGGTCGAGCACCAGGTCCGCGTCGTGGGAGAGCAGCAGCAACCGTCGGCGCATGCTGTCGAGTTCGCTGGCGGGCTGCCACTGGGCGAGCCACTCACCCACCAATTTGCGCACAGTGGCCACGTTGGCACGCGCGTCGGGGCCCATGCGGGAACTGGCTTCGGCCAGTACGGCGGCGGCCATGTCCGGGTAGTGGCGATTGAAATTCTGTGCCGTGTCGAACTCGAAACGGCCCATGGCGCGGTGGTCCAGGCGCTGGCTCAGGCCGATCGGGTTGGCCGCCGGGACCACGATGACCTCGCCCAGCAGGAGTCCCGCCTTTTCGGCCTCTTCCAGTCGCTCGCGCAAATGGTGCGCGACCAGCATGCCTGGCAGCTCTTCGGCGTGCAGGCTGGCCTGTATGTAGACCTTGGGACGAGCGCCGGGCGTGCCAAAGTGAAAACCTACCAAGGTCTTCTGACTGCCCAGGCTTGGGCTGAGCAAGGGGTATTCGGTGCGTTGCATGGTTCGACAGAGGCCGCGGCCCTCAATGTCCGCGGGGTGCCAGGTGGGCCAGGAAGCGCCGCTCGGCGAGCTTGAAGGCGCCCACCAGACTGAACGTGATGGTGAGGTAGATCGCGGCAGCAAAAATGTAGGCCTCGAAGGGCAGGTAGAAGTCCGAGTAGATGCGGCTGGCGGCGGCGGTCACATCCAGCATGGCAGGCACTGTGCTGGCCAGACTGGTGGCGTGCAGCATCATCACCACTTCGTTGCTGTAGGCCGGGAGGGTGCGGCGAATGGCGCTGGGCAGCACGATGCGGCGCATCGCCGTGGCGGAGCTCATGCCCATGGCCTGCGCGGCCTCGATTTCACCGGCCGCGGTTTCCCGGATCGCTCCCGCCAGCATCTCGGCGGTGTAGCCAGCGGTGTTCAGACTGAAGGCGAGCAACGCGCAGAAGAACGGCTCCTTGAAGTGTGTCCAGGGCCAGACGTCGTTCCAGCGCTCCTGGATCCAGTCCAGTTGCGCCAGACCGTAATAAATCATGTAGAGCTGGATCAGCAGCGGCGTGCCACGGATGACGTAGGTGTAGGCACCGACGAGCCAGCGCAGCGGTGCCACCGAGCTCGTCAACGCCAGCGCGAACAGCACGGCGAGCACTGTGCCCACGCCCAGCGACGAGAGCAGCAACCACAAGGTGGTGATGAGACCCTCGCCATACATGGCCAGGGTGCTGGGCTGAAAGATGACGTCCCATTTCATGGCTGTTGCTCAGGTGTTGGCGCGTTTCACGCCCAAGCTGAAGCGTCGATCCAGCCAGCGCAGCGCCCACAGCGACACGGAGGTGTAGGCCAAGAACAGCGCAGCGGCAAACAGGAAAAAGGTGAAGGGCTCGCGGGTGGCCGCACTGGCCTGTTTGGCCAGGTAGGTCATCTCCTGCAAACCGATCAGGCTCACGAGCGCCGTGGCTTTGATCAGCACCAACCAGTTGTTGGTGAATCCGGGCAGGGCGTAGCGCACCATTTGAGGGGCGGTGATGCGCAAGAAAGTGCGCACAGGGCCCATGCCGAACGCCCACGCAGCCTCCATCTGCCCCTTCGGGATCGAGAGGATGGCGCCACGGAAAGTCTCCGTCATGTAGGCGCCATAAATGAAGCCGATGGTGAGCATGCCCGCCAGGAACGGGTTGATGTCGACCGAGGATTTGCTGCCCATCGATTCGAGCAGGTGATTGAGTCCGATGGTGCCGCCATAGAAGATGAGCAGCATGAGCACCAGCTCGGGAATGCCACGCACCAGCGTGGTGTAGACGGTGGCCAGCCCCACGAGAATGGGGCGACCCGAGAGTTTGGCCACCGCGCCAAGCAGGCCCAGCAGGATGGCTACCACGAGGGCAGCCAGTGAAACGCCCACCGTGAGGAGGGCGCCCTGCAGGATCGAGGCGAAGTAGCCGGACAGCACGCTACAGCTTAGTTGCCGTACACGTCAAAGTCGAAGTACTTCTTGCTGACCGTCTCGTAGACGCCATTGGAGCGAATGGACTTGATGGCGGCGTTCAACTCATCCTTGAGAGCGGTCTCGCCTTTGCGCAGGGCCACGCCAACGCCGGTGCCGAAATACTTCGCATCTGCGAGCACAGGGCCCACGAAGCCGTAGCCGGCGCCTTCAGGCTTGCTCAGGAAGCCGCCATTGACTTCAACCTGATCAGCCACCGTACCGTCCAGGCGGCCGGACTTGATGTCCAGGTAGACCTGGTCCTGGGCTTCGTAGGGAACCACGCTCACGCCTGCGGCCTTGAGTTCACCCATGGCGTACTTCTCTTGCGTGCTGCCTTTGAGCACGCCGATTTTCTTACCCTTGAGCGAGGCCAGATCGGTGAAGGCCGTGCCGGTCTTGACCACGATGCGGCTGGGCGTGAAGTAGTACTTGTCGGTGAAGTCCACAACCTGCTGGCGTTCTTCGGTGATCGACATCGAGCTGACGATGACGTCGTATTTCTTGGCCTGCAGGCCGGGGATCATGCTGTCCCAGACTTGCTCGACGTAAACGCATTTGCGCTTGATCTCGTTGCACAGCGCTTCGGCGATGTCCACGTCAAAACCGGTGGGTTTGCCATCCGCGGTTTTGAAGGTGAAGGGCTCGTAGGTCGGGTCGATCGCAACCTTGAGTTCAGGCAGCTCGGCCGGTGCGGGCGCCGCAGCCGGAGCGGCAACGGGTGCAGGCGCAGGGGCAGCCTCAGGCGCTGGAGTTTCGGTCTTGCCGCAACCAACCAAGGCGGCGGCGCCAATCAGGCTCAGGGACAAAAGGAGGTTTTTCATGGACATCTTTCAATGGCGGTTAAGTTGATCGCCAAATGGGTTGATACAAGCGTTTGGATTGTAGGTTGACGCTTCAGGGTGCACCGTCATTGGGCTGCAGGTGTTTCCCCGCATAGTAGGGATGTACGGTCTGGATAAGGCACGGGAATACTAAGCAAGCTTCAAGCCCGAAACGGAAAGCACTTCCGCATCATTAACTATACATAATATACATCGTGGAAGATCAAGCCACCACCTAGGAAACGGCCTTGCAGCCCTGAAACCCGCATGGAACAAGCCCTTCGGTTCAAAGCCATGTGCACTAGCTCCCGCCCGAGATCGACGCCGGCTACAAACAAAAACCAGGACCGATGGCGCACACACACTGGTGCAGCGCCTGGCCGTGCTCGCCTTGACGTGAAAAACCCGTGTCAGGATCCCAAGGGCGCGCGAGTTGCTCTCGCGCACGCGCAAGGCCTACGCCAAACGCGTTGAGCTGCCCAAAAAGAAGGACGCGCTGACCAAGGGCCCGCTGCAGCTCGTGCTGGTCACCTGCGACGATTCACTGAAGGGAAAACGCGACCGCACCCTTCTCCTCTTTGCCTGGGCCAGTGGCGAGCGCCGGCGTTCCGAGGTGGCCGCGGCAGACGTCAAATTCCTGAATCGGCCCGAGAACCACTGCCGGTTCTGGGCGCGGCGGGTGTCGCCTTGCAAGCCTGGTTGTCGGTGAGCGGCATCCGCGAGGGCGCCCTCTTCCGCCGGGGGCTCAATGGCGGTGACTTGGGTGCGTTGCCGTGGTGCTCGGCTACCAGCGCCAGGGTGGGCTTTCCAACAATCCCGCCTCCAGTTTGCTCTCATGGCAATTAGAAGAGCACCGGCGATCAGTTAGCCTCTGCGTTCGGCCCGGCGCGGCGAACGGCCGACCTCCATCGCTGAGTAAGGGTGGGTTTTCTGGATGAATCGGATGTTGCAAGGTCGCGCCGTGTCTGTGCAGTCCAGCCACATAACCCTAGGCCAGAAAAAAACACATACGTGATATTTCAAACGCCATGCATTTGATACTTGCCTGTCGGCAGGTTAATTGCCATGATCGCGTCTGAGTAGACCGATCAACCTGCGGCAGCGCGTCGAACCGAAGCGGCACCGCAACAAGTCCAGGAGACAAGCATGGCGGCAACAGCCTTACCCCAACGTTCTCGGCCCGCGGATGACGGCGTCACGCGCCTCGACGTGATCATCGTCGGCGGCGGCTTCGGCGGCATGTACGCCGTGTACAAATTCAACAAGCTGGGTCTGAAGCTGCAGGCTTTCGAGTCCGGCAACGACGTCGGCGGCGTCTGGTATTGGAACCGCTACCCGGGCGCGCGCGTGGACCTGCCCAGCATCGACTACAGCTATTCCTTCTCGCCCGAGATCGAGCAGGAGTGGACCTGGTCCGAGCAGTACGCCGCGCAGCCCGAGTTGCTGCGCTACATTGACTTCGTGGCCAAGCGCCTCGATCTGCGCCGCCACTTTCAGTTCAACACCCGCGTCGACAGCGCGGTGTGGGACGAGGACCGTCAACTCTGGACCGTGAAGACCAACCGCGGAGACACCTTTGAGGCGCCCTTCTGCATCATGGCCACCGGCCCATTGTCGGTGCCCAAGAAGCCCGAGATCGAAGGCCTTGATCGCTTCAAAGGTCGACTGATGTACGCCGCGCGATGGCCACATGAGCCGGTCGACTTTGCTGGCAAGCGCGTGGGCGTGATCGGCACCGGGTCAACCGGCATCCAGATCGTGCAGGAAGTGGGCCGTCAGGCTGGCGAGCTATTTGTGTTCCAGCGCACGCCCAGCTTCACCATGCCCATGCGCAACGTGCCGATCGAGCCCGAGTACATGGCCGAGGTCAAGCGCCACTACGCAGGTATCCGCGAGATCGCGCGCAACAGCGCGATCGGTGGCGCGCGGCCGCTGTCTACGCGCGGTTTCTTCACCGTCACGCCGGGCCAGCGCCTCGCACTGCTCGAAGACTCCTGGAACCAGGGCGGCCTGGCCATGCTCGGCACCTTTGGCGACCTGATGATCAACGAAGAGGCCAATGAGCACGTGGCCGAGTTCGTGCGCGGCAAGATCGGCGAGGTCGTGACCGACCCGTCAACGGCGGAATCACTCAAGCCCCGCGGCTACCCCATCTTTGCGCGTCGGCCCTGCCTGGACACCGGCTACTACGAGACCTACAACCTGCCCAACGTCCACCTCATGGACTGCCTGACGGACCCGATCCTCGAAGCCACCGAAAAGGGCATCCGCACCGCAAGCGGCGAGACTGAACTCGACATCCTGATCCTGGCCACAGGTTACGACGGCCTCACCGGCGCGCTGCTGGCCTTTGACGTGGTGGGCCGCGACGGCCGCACGATACAGGACAAGTGGAAGAACGGCCCGCGTTCGCACCTGGGCATCATGCTGGAAGGTTTCCCCAATCTGTTCATGACCACCGGCCCCAACGGCCCGGCGGCGCTGGCCAACATCATCCGCATGAGCGAGAACGACGTCGACTGGATCGCCGACGCCATCACGCACCTGCGCAAGAACGGCCTGGGCAGCATCGAGCCCAGCAGGAAGATCGAAGACGACTGGATGGAGCTGGTGCACGCGCTAGCAAAGAACTCCCTGATCAACAAGGCCAAGACCTGGTGGGTGGGCGCGAACGTGGAAGGCAAACCGCAGGGCCTCACGCAGTTCATTGGCGGCTTCTTGAAGTACCGCGAGCACTGCGCCGCGGCCGCGGCCAACGGCTACGCGGGCCACCAGATCGAGCCGGTGCGCCAGGCAGTGGAGGTCTGATGACAAGGAGCGGCCTCAGCCGCTCCGTTTTCCATTTTCCTTCCACTGAAGGAAGTGGGCCCTACGGCCGTATCGAAGCCACGGCGCGGCGCAGCACCGCCGCGTAACGCACGCGGTTTGCCCGCACGCGCTCCAGGCTGCCACCCAGTCCGAGCACCACGGGTTGGCCATGAATGGTCACAGGCACCAGCGCGCACATCGTGGCGCCGTCCGCGAAGGGCATGCCCTCGATGTAGATCTGCGATTGGCCCTTGAATGACAGGATGCGCTGGACCATCTCGGCCACATTCACCCGCTCCGACGGTTGGGTGATGACAATGTTGGAGCGCCGAACCAGGCGCTCAATCTGCTCCGGGCTGCGCGTGGACATCAGCAGCCAGCCCAGCGAGGACTTCACCACCGGCCGCATACTGCCTTCCTCGGTATAGAAGCGCATGGCGTGCGTGGACTGGATGATGCGCACGTGCTGTATGTAAACATCGTTGAGCAAACCCAGCGACACGGTCTCGCCCGTCGCGTTGTGCACATCACGCATCGCCTCCAGCAGTTGCTCGTTGTCACCGAGCAGCGTGGGGCCGATCCACTCGCCCAGCGCAGCCACGCGCAGTGTGGGGAAATACACCCGCTGCACGCGGTCGTAGTTCAGGTAGCCCAGCACGGTCAGACTCTTGAGCAGCGCCGTCGTGCTCGACTGCGGGTAGCCGAGCGCGTCGGCGATATCCTTGCGCGAGCGCGGCACGCGCTCGGCGCGGAAGTGCTCAAGCAACTCCAGTGCACGCGCGGCCGATTTGACGGTCGCGGGGGTGCAGGTCATGGCGTGCTCAATTCTTCAGAGAAGCGAGCAGCGCATAGATGGGGTCGCTGTCGCGCAGCGATCCCACGGGCTGGCGCACCGAGCCGAAGTGCTCTGCCTCGCTCACGCCGGGCGTGCCCAACGAGCGCAGCCAGTCGTAGACCACGGTGCGCGCCGCAATGCGCCACTCGTCGCCACGCTTCTCGAAGCGGTCCACGTAGCGACCGGCGATGAAGACCTCGCGCGCGATGCCCTGCGCATCGCGGTCGCGCTGCAGCGCAAGGAAGTAGGTCTCGACGCCGGCCTGCATGCCTGCGAGCGTGATCGACATGTTGGTGATGTTGTGGATAGAGCGCTCGCTGTCCTTGGCGAGTTTTTTCAGGGCCCAGTCGATGAAACCGGTAGCGCTGCCCTGGTAGGGGCCGTGGCGGTCGGTTGCATCCGGCCAGTAAGCGCTGCGCAGCGCTTCTTCGTCCTGGCGGTCGATGCCGCGGCAGTACCGCGCCATGCATTCGCGGATCGCCTCGCGGTCCATCAGTTGGGTGACTTGCTGGTTCAGATCTGGGGTTGACATAGGGTATTTACTTAGTTTTTGACGCTATCGTGATTTACTAACCGGCAGGTAGAATAATTCACAACGATGGAGACTGCAACATGGGATCAAGATTGAAGGGCAAGGTGGCCCTTGTCACTGGCGGCGCACAAGGCATCGGGCGCGCCATCTGCGAACGCTTCGCGGCCGAGGGCGCCACCATCGGTGTGCTCGACATCAAGGGCGACAACGCAGAGCGCGCGGCCCAGGCGCTGCGCGACCAAGGCGCACAAGCCCAGGCCTACGCGGGCGACGTGGCCCAACGCGCCACTTTCGAGCACGCCGTCGAAGACCTCGAGCGCCGCTTCGGTCACTTCGACATCCTGGTCAACAACGCCATTTGGGTGCGCTACGGCCCCATCGATGCGATCACCCCCGAAACCCTGGCGCGCATGACCGGCACTGGTTTTCACTCGGTGGTCTGGGGCATTCAGATAGGTGCAGCCGCAATGGCGCGTTCGGGTGGCGGCGCCATCGTCAACATCGCCTCGGCCGCGAGCTTTCTGGGCATTCCGTCGGGCATGGTGTACTGCGGCGTGAAGTCCGGCGTGCTGGGCCTCACGCGCTCAGCGGCGGTCGATCTGGGCCCGCAGAAAATCCGCGTAAATGCGGTGTGCCCCGGCTCGGTGTCGACCGAAGGCGTGGCCATCAACGTCAATCCCGACATGGTGGCCAAACGCATTGCACGCACACCGCTGGGCCGCCTGGGCGAGGTGAACGACATTGCCTCGGCCGTTTGCTTCCTGGCCTCCGATGAGAGCAGCTTCGTCACAGGCGAATCGCTGCTGGTCGACGGTGGCGTGACCCACGCTCTTCTTTAAGAACCCTATGCGCGCCGACGCCATGCACCCCCTACACCCGCTGTTCTTTCCAACTTCCGTGGCGCTGATCGGCGCCTCGTCCGACCCCGAGCGCATCGGTGGCCGCCCTCTGCGCTTTCTGCTCGAAGCCGGCTTCAAAGGCCGGTTGCATCCGGTTAACCGCAGCGGTGCCGCAGAGATCCAGGGCCTGCCTGCGTACGCGAGCCTGCTCGACGTGCCGGGCCCGGTGGACCACGCGATCATCGCCGTGCCAGTGCCAGGCGTGGAAGCCGCGCTGAAGGAATGCGCAGCCAAAGGCGTGAAGGCCGTGCAGGTGTTCACCGCCGGTTTTGCCGAGGTGGACGCAGCCGGTGTTGAGCTGCAGGCGCGCCTGGTGGCCATTTGCCGCGAAGCCGGCATGCGCATGGTCGGGCCCAACGCGCTGGGCTTGTTGAACCCTTCGCAGAATTTTTACGCCACCTTCTCCACCGCGCTCAACGGCCTGCGCCCGAAGCACGGCGTGATCGGCCTTGCCACACAGAGCGGCGCTTTCGGCTCGGCCACGTATGGCATGGCCACACTGCGCGGCATCGGCCTGTCGCGCGTGATTGCCACCGGCAACGAGGCCGACGTGGACGTGGCCGAGTGCATCGACTACCTCGCAGAAGACCCCGATACGCGCGTGATCTGTGCCGCGCTCGAAGCCTGCAAGGACGGCGCGCGTCTGCGCGCCGCGCTGCGCAAGGCAGCGGTCGCCGGCAAGCCTGTGATCATCATGAAGATCGGCAGCACCGACGTGGGTGCTGCGGCCGCCGCCACCCACACCGGCTCGCTGGCCGGCAACGACGCGGTCTACGACGCCGTGTTTGCCGAATGCGGTGCGCACCGCGCGCAATCGGTGGAAGAAATGCTCGACCTCGCGCACCTGTGCGCCGTCATCGGCACGCTGCCCAGCAACGAAGACATCGGCATCATGACCGGCTCGGGCGGCATCGGCATCCTGATGGCCGACAACGCCACCGAACTCGGCATGAAGCTGCCCGCGCTGACCGAGAGCGCCAACGCCGCGCTGCGCGAGCTGCTGCCCTACGCCGTGCCGGCCAACCCCTTTGACACCACGGCGCAAGTGACCGCCGTGCCCGACGGCGTGGCGCGCACGATCGAAGCCATGCTCGGCAAGGACGCCGCCTATGGCAGCCTGTTCGCGTACCTCGCGCACGTGGGCCTGTCGCCCAAGCGGTTCCAGTCCACCGAAGACCGGTTGATTGCCATCCACCGCGAACACCCGGACCGCGCGCTGGTGGTGGTGATGCTGTCCGACGAGGGGGTCTCGCAACGCCTTGAAGCGGCGGGCGTGGCCGTGTTTGCCGACCCGACCCGCGCGGTGCGCGCCATCGCCGGTGCCGCGCGCATGGCCCGCTTGCGCCGCGACATGCGCACCGCCGATGTGGCCGTGCCCGCCGCTGCGCAGAAGCTGCCCACGGTTGCCACCGAAACGCAGGCCAAGGCCTTGCTGGGCGCGGCCGGCATTCCCGTGCTGCCCGAAAAAACCTGCAACAGCGCGAGCGATGCGGTGGCTGCGGCCAACGCGATGGGCTATCCCGTGGTGGCCAAGATCGTCTCGGCCGACATCCCGCACAAGACCGAAGTCGGCGGCGTGCTCGTGGGTCTGCAAGACGCCGATGCAGTGGCCGCAGGCTACGACATCTTGCTCGCCCGCGCGGCCGAGCGCGCGCCGCATGCCCGCATCGACGGCGTGCTGATCGCGCCCATGGTGCGCGGCGGTGTGGAGACCATCATCGGCATCCACATGGACGCAGTGTTCGGCCCCATGGTGATGTTCGGCCTGGGCGGCACGGCGGTGGAGCTCTACAAGGACGTGGCCTTTGCGTCGGCGCCACTCACGCCTGCTCAGAGTCTCACGCTGGTGGATTCAGTGCGCGCCTCGGCCTTGCTCAAGGGCTGGCGCGGTGGGCCGGTCTACGACGTGCCGGCGCTGTGCAAAGCAATTAGCAAGCTATCTGAATTCGCTGTGCAACACGCCGACCAGCTCGCGGGCATCGACATCAACCCCTTCGTGGTGCAGACCGAAGGCGGTGTGTGCCTGGACGCGCTGATCTCCACCACGCACTGAAACCACGCGACGCCGCAGGACACCGACCATGAACTTCCAACACCTCCAGCTGCAGATCGATGAAGGCATTGCCGTCGTCACGTTGAACCGCGCGCCGGTCAACGCCCAGAACGCCGAACTGCGCGGCGAAATCATCGAGTGCTTCGACACCTTGAGCGACATGGCAGAGGTGGCCGCCATCGTGATCACCGGCGCGGGCAAAACCTTCTCGGCCGGTGCCGACATCCGCGAGCGCCCGAACCTGGGCGATACGCCCGGCGCCTATGGCCGCCACAACCGCCTCACGCGCGAGTGCACCAACGCCATGGTCGAGTGCGCCAAGCCCATCATCGCAGCCATCAACGGCCCCGCCCTGGGCGCCGGCTTTGGTCTGGTGCTGGGTTCGGACATCTGGGTGGCCTCGGAGAGCGCGTATGTCTCCATGCCCGAGATCAACGTCGGCCTGGCCGGCGGCGCCACCTTTCTGCAGAAGCACTTCAGCCAGTCACGCGCCCGCCGCATGTTCTTCACGGGCATGCAGGTGTCGGCGCAAGAGCTCTACCGCCTGGGCCTGATCGAGGCCTGCCTGCCGCCCGACGAGCTGATGCCCTACGCCATGGGCATCGCACGCGAGATCGCCTCCAAGAGCCCCATCGCCATGCGCCTGGCCAAGGAAGCCGCCCGCATGACGCTGCACATGCCCACGCGAGAAGCCTACCGCTACGAGCAGGGCAACACGGTCGCGCTGTCCAAAACCGAAGACGCACGCGAGGCGCAAAAAGCCTTCCTCGAAAAACGCAAACCGGTCTATCAGGGCCGCTGAAATCCTCACACCCTTCACGAGCTTTCTATGATGGTCCGCTGAACCCCACCACCACGGAAGATTCCCTATGCGCCAACACAAGCCCGCCGTCACGATGGATGCCCCCGATCCGCTGGACACGCGCGAGAACCAGTTGCTCGCGATCGCGCGCCGGCTGTTCGCGCAGCATGGCTACGACCGCACTTCGCTGCGCGACATTGCCGAAGCCGCCAACATAACCAAGGCTGCGCTGTACTACTACTTCCCGAACAAGGACGCGCTGTACGAGCGCATAGTGCTTGAATCGATCCAGTTGCTGCACGACCAAGTCGCAGCTGCGGTAGCGCAGGCCACAGGCCCGACGGCGCGAGTGCGCGCCTTCATGGAAGCCTCGGCGCGCGTGCAGGACACTGGCCGCGACCGCTGGATCGCCGGCTCCAACGCGTTCTGGCAGGCCGCCACCGATGGGCAGCGTATGGCCGCGCTCAAGCTGCGCGACAGCTACGAAGGACTGCTGCGCCAGTGCATCGCCGACGGCATCAAAGCGGGTGAGATGCGCGCTGTGGACCCGGCCATGGCCGGCCGCTTCCTGCTCTCGGCACTCAACCAGATGCCGCGCTGGCACAAGCCCGACGGCAAACTCAGCGCGGTCGAGGTGATGCAACAGTTCCTCGACATGCTGCTGCACGGCCTTGTCATCGAAGAACCGACCACCCCCGCGGCGCGGCGCCGCAAGACCGAGACGGCCTGAGCCGTCGCACATTTCCCGCCCATCCCCGCCATACCCAGGAATCCAACGGTTTTTTTTGGCGTTTGCTATTTACCTGCCGGCTGGTAACTGCCAATCAACCCCAAACCTCTCGACATGAGCAACAGCAACCCCCATCCCCCCTTCAACCCCAGCGACGCCCGGATGGAGGACCGTCTTGCCGGCCGGCGCATCCTGGTCACGGGCGCCGCCTCGGGTATCGGACGCGCCATCGCCGAGCTCTTCCTGCGCGCCGGCGCGCAGGTGTTGGCGCTCGACCGCCACCGCCCCGCCGACCTGGCCGGCGCAACCTCGCAGTGGCGGGCCTGTGAGGCCGACATCACCGAACCACCGGCTGTGGAGCGCGCCGTGCAACTGGCCGTTCAGCACTTCGGCGGCCTCGACGGCGTGGTCAACGCGGCCGGCGTTGCCAACACCGACTGGGCCGACGAGGTCTCGCTTGACGACTGGAAGCGCGTGATCGACGTCAACCTCACCGGCACCTTCAACGTCTGCCGCGCCGCGCTGCCGCAGCTGCGCGCGGCCGGCGCCGGCACCATCGTGAACCTCTCGTCCGGCCAGGGCCTGCAGCCGTTCAAGCAACGCAGCGCCTACGCCGCGTCCAAGGCCGGCGTCATCTCGTTCTCCAAGAGCATCGCCATGGAATGGGCGCCCCACGTGCGCGTGAACACGGTCTGCCCTGGCGCGGTCGACACGCCGATGGTGCGCGGCGGCTATACCGCCGAACAACTGAGCGCCCAGGTCGGCCCGCGCTACGCGCTCGAACGCATTGCCGAAGCGCAGGAAATCGCCCTCGCCGCGCTCTACCTCACCAGCGCCGAATCGTCTTTCGTCACCGGCATCACGCTCGCCGTCGATGGCGGCCGCAGCTACCACTAGGAAACCCCATGCAAGCCCTGATGCAACAACACCAACTGCTGCTCTCCGGCGTGCTCGACCACGCGGCCGCTTTCCACGGCGAGCGCGAGATCGTGTCGCACCTGGTCGACGGCAGCACACACCGCAGCAACTGGCGCGAGGTGCAGCAACGCGCCAAGCGCCTGGCCAATGCGCTCACCACGCTGGGCGTGCAGGCCGGCGACCGCGTGGCCACGCTGGCCTGGAACACGCACCGCCATGTCGAGCTGTACTTCGGCGTCTCGGGCATGCAGGCCGTGCTGCACACAGTGAACCCGCGCCTGTTCCCGGAGCAGATCACCTACATCCTGAACCACGCCGAAGACGGCTACGTGTTCTTCGACACCAGCTTCGCCGAGCTGCTCGCTGGCCTCGCGCCACAGCTCACGCACGCCAAGGGTTTCGTGGCGATGTGCCGGCGCGACCAGATGCCCCAGGTGAACCTGCCCAACCTGCTGTGCTACGAGGACCTGCTCGAAGCCGCCTCGCCCGACTACACCTGGCCGCGCTTCGACGAAAACACCGCCTCCTCGCTCTGCTACACGAGTGGCACCACGGGCAATCCCAAGGGAGTTCTCTACAGCCACCGCTCCACCGTCCTGCATTCCTTCACCGCCTGCACCACCGACGGCCTGGGCCTGTCGGCGCGCGACAGCGTGCTGCTGGTGGTGCCGCTGTTCCACGTCAACGCCTGGGGCATTCCGTACGCGGGCGCCATGTGCGGCGCCAAGCTGGTGCTGCCCGGCCCCAACCTCTCGGGCGAAAACATGTACCGCCTGTTGAAGGAGGAGCGCTGCAACTTCTCGCTCGGCGTGCCCACGGTGTGGCTCGGCCTGTTCGACTACGTCGAGCGCAACCGCGCCTCGCTGGACCTGTCCGACATCCACTTGAAGCGCCTCGTCATCGGCGGCTCGGCCTGCCCGCGCGCCATGATCGAAAAGTTTGAAACCCTGTTCGGCGCGTTCGTGATCCATGCCTGGGGCATGTCCGAAACCAGCCCGCTGGCCAGCATCGGCACGCTGCTTGACAAGCACCGCGACATCGACCTTCAGCAGCGCTTCGACCTGCAAGCCAAACAAGGCCGCGCCATCTACGGCGTCGACCTCGAAATCTTCGGCGAAGACGGCCAGCCGCTGCCGCACGACGGCAAGGCCTTCGGCGACCTGAAGGCGCGTGGCCCGTGGGTGGCCAGCGGCTACTACCGCGCCGAAGGAGGCAGCGTGCTCGACGCGGATGGCTGGTTCGCCACCGGCGATGTGGCCACGCTGGATGCCGACGGTTTCGTGCAGATCACCGACCGCAGCAAGGACGTCATCAAGTCCGGCGGCGAATGGATCTCGTCGATCGACCTGGAGAACGCCGCCATGGGCCACCCCGCCGTGCAGGAGGCCGCCGTGATCGGCGTGGCGCACTCGCGCTGGCAAGAGCGCCCGCTGCTGATCATCGTGCCCAAGGCCGGCCAGCAAACCACTCGCGAAGACCTGCTGCAGTTCATGGACGGCAAGGTCGCCAAGTGGTGGATGCCGGACGACGTGGTCTTCGTGGAAACGCTGCCGCACACGGCCACCGGCAAGCTGCAAAAGCTCAAGTTGCGCGAGCAATTCCGCGCCCACGTTCTTCCCACCGACATGGCCTGAGCGCGCTGCGCCAGCTCCCTGACCGAACACCGACCCCATGACCACACTCGACGAAACCCAGAGCATGCTGCGCGACAGCGTGCAGGACTTCCACCAACGCCAGCCCGCGCCCACCCGCGTGCGCCGCCTGCGCGACCAGGCCGTGCCGCTGGACCGGGCGGTCTGGAGCGACATGGCCGAAGCCGGCTGGTTCGGTGTGCTGGTGCCCGAAGCGCTCGGCGGACACGGCCTGGGCCTGACCGAAGCCGCGCTGATCGCGAGCGAACTCGGCCGTGGCCTCACGCCCGAACCCTTCGTGGCCAGCGGCCTGATGGTGGTGCAGACCCTGGTGCCGCTCGCGGACGGTTCCGCCGCCATGCGCCAGTTGCTCGAAGACGTGGTCACGGGCAAGACGCTGGCCGCCCTTGCCTGGCAGGAAGCCGCCGATGCGCTCGATCTCGACGGTATTCAACTGCAAGCAAAGCGCCACGCCGACAGCTGGCAACTGCAAGGCGCGGTGAAACGCTTCGTGCCTCTGGCCAGTGCCGCCGAAGGCTTCGTGGTCTATGCGCTGAACGGCGGCGAACCCGCGCTGTTCTGGACCGCCGCTGGCGCACAAGGTCCGGCCGTGCAAAGCAGCCGCACCGTCGACGGCATGGACTTCGGCGCGCTTGATTTCAGCGGCATCACCTTGCCGGCCGATGCGCTGCTCGCCAGTGGCCCGGCCGTGCGCGATGCGGTGGCACAAGCGATCGAACTCGCGCGCCTGGCCTCGGCCTTCGAACTCGTCGGTGTGGCCGAGCGCGCGCTGCACGACACGGTCGCCTACACCTCGCAACGCGTGCAGTTCGGCAAGCCCATCGCCTCTTTCCAGGCGCTGCAACACCGCATGGTCGACATGTGGATGCACTGCCAACTCGCGCGCGCCTCGGCCGAAAACGCGCTGCTCGACTGGAACGGCGCAGGAGACGCGGCACAACGCACGCTCTCGCTGCGCGCCGCACGCGCGCGCGCCGCCAGCAGCGCCCTGCTGGTGGGCAAGGCCGCGATCCACCTGCACGGTGGCATGGGCATTGCCGACGAGACCGACATCGGCCTGTGCCTCAAACGCGCGCTCACGCTTTCGGCCTGGCTGGGCAATCCGTTGTGGCAGCGAGGCCAGTTCCTGGACGAACTGCAAAAGACCGGCCGCATGCGCCAGCTCAACGGTGGCACGCCCGTCACACTGGCCGACGGTGTGGACGTGGACGACCTGCCCGACGATGAGTTCCGCCACGTGCTGGCCGACTGGATCGCCGCCAACTACCCGCCCGAAAAACGCTTCATGAAGAAGCGCGCTTACTACGCCGACATCTCGGACTGGTACCAGTCGCTGTCGAAGAAAGGCTGGCTCGCGCCCTCCTGGCCGAAGGCGCACGGCGGCATGGGCTTGTCGCCCATCAAGCAGGTGATCTACGCCGAAGAAATGGCGCGCCACGGCTGCGCGCGCATCCCCGACCACGGCCTGGCCATCGGCAAGCTGCTGCTCATGCACGGCACGCCCGAGCAGATCAATCACCACCTGCCGCGCGTGCTCAGCGGCGAGATCATGTGGTGCCAGGGCTATTCCGAACCCAACGCCGGTTCGGACCTGGCCAGCCTGCGTACCCGTGCCGACCGCGAAGGCGACGAGCTGGTGGTCAACGGCCAGAAGATCTGGACCACGCTGGGCCCGGGCGCCGACTGGATGTTTGCACTCGTGCGCACCAGCAAGATCGAAGGCGCGAAACAACGCGGCATCACCTTCCTGCTGATCGACCTCAAGACCCCCGGTGTGAAGGTTCGCCCCATCGTCAACCTTAAGGGCGAGAGCGAGTTCAGTGAAGTCTTCTTCGACAACGTGCGCGTGCCCGTGAGCAACGTGGTGGGCCGCATCGACGACGGCTGGAACGTCGCCAACTCGTTCCTGCGCGAAGAGCGCATTTTCTTCGGCACGCCGCGCCAGTGCGAAGGCGCGCTGGCCCAGCTGGACCGCCTGGCCGATGCGACGAACGCGCTGGACAAGGCCGACTTCCGCGACCGCTATGCGCAACTGGTGCTCGACGTGCGCGATCTCAAGGCCGCGTTCGAAATCTTCATGGGCCGCCTGCGCGGTGGCGAAGAACTCGGCCCCGACGTGTCCTACCTCAAGGTGTGGGGCACCGAGACCTACCAGCGCATTGCCGACGAGCTGGTGCAGCTCGCGGGCGACCACGGTGGGCAGATGGACGACGTGGTGGTCAACGGCATCGCCACCGATGTGATGGGCCAGTACCTGGATTCGCGCATGCCCGCGATCTTCGGTGGCTCCAACGAGATCCAGCGAAACATTCTCGCCAAACAGATCCTGGCGCTGCCTTCGGGCAACCCGAGGAGCTGAACTTTCCCGTTCCCCGTTCCCTTCCCTCAACGCAGACAACAACCGGAGACAGACATGAAGAGCAATACGACATTCAACAGCGGCCTGCGCGCCAGCTTCGTGGCCACCGCACTCGCCCTCGCAGGCGGCGCGGCCATGGCCCAGATCTCGGACGACGTGGTGCGCATCGGCGTCATGGGCGATCTGAGCGGCCCCTACTCGGGCAACGGCGGCCCCGGCTCGGTGCTGGCCGCGCGCATGGCCATCGAGGACTTTGGCGGCAAGGTCAACGGCAAGAACATCGACCTGGTCACGGTGGACGACCAGAACAAACCCGACGTGGGCCTCAGCGCAGCGCGCAAATGGCTGGACACCGACAAGGTCGACACCATCGTCGGCGGCTCGGCCTCGTCGATCGCATTCGGCGTGCAGACGCTCATGAAGGAAAAGCAGAAGCCCTACCTGATCGCCGGCACCGTCTCGGCCGACCTCACCGGCAAGGCCTGCTCGCCGATGGGCATCCAGTTCCTGGTGGACACCTACTCGCTGCCCAAGGCCGGCGTACAGCTGATGGTGAACAAGGGCATCAAGGACTTCTACTTCATCACCGTCGACTACGCCTTCGGCGCTGCGCTGCAGGCCGAGGCCACGAAGTTCATCCAGGCCGCCGGTGGCCGCGTGATGGGCTCGGTGAAACACCCGCTGGGTGCGACCGACTTTTCGTCTTACCTGTTGCAGGCGCAAGCCAGCGGCGCCAAGGGCATCGTGATCCTGAACGCGGGCGCAGACGTGTCCAACTCGCTCAAGCAGGCGGCCGAGTTCCGTCTGACGCGCGGTGGCCAGACGCTCAGCGTGTTCGGCATGACCATCAACAGCGTCACCGCCATGGGCCTGGACGTCGCGCAAGGTTTGAACATTACCGTGCCGTTCTACTGGGACCAGGACGACGCCACGCGTGCCTGGAGCAAACGCTTCATGGAACGCAGCAGCGGCAATGTGGTGCCGACCTACATCCAGGCCGGTGTCTACAGCGCCGTAACCCACTACCTCAAGGCAGTGCGGGACGCGAGCACCGACGACGGCCCGAAGGTGATTGCCCGGATGAAGGCCACGACCGTCAACGACTTCATGACCAAGAACGCCGCCATCCGCGAAGACGGCCAGGTGATGCGCGCGGTGTACCCGATCGAGGTCAAGACGCCTGCCGAGTCCAAGGGCAAGTACGACTACTACAAGGTCGGCGCTGCCATTCCCGGCGATCAGATCTTCCGTCCGCTGGCAGAAGGCGGCTGCGACTTCATCAAGAAATAAACCAGACCCGGAGACCTCCATGACCCCCAGCAAAAAATTCAAACTGAGCGTCCACGCCCTGGCCGCTGCCCTCGTCCTCGTGGGCGCCACCGCCCAGGCGCAGATCTCGGACGACGTGATCCGCATCGGCGTGATGAACGACGCCAGTGGCCCCTACTCCGGTGCGGGCGGCTTGGGCTCGGTGCTGGGCGCGCGCATGGCCATCGAAGACTTTGGCGGCAAGGTGAACGGCAAGACCATCGAGCTGGTGTCGGTGGACGACCAGAACAAACCGGACGTGGGCCTGGCCGCGGCGCGCAAGTGGATCGACACCGACAAGGTCGACGTCATCGTGGGCGGCTCGGCCTCTTCCATCGCGCTGGGCGTGCAGAGCTTCATGCGCGAAAAGCAGAAGCCTTACCTGATCGCCGGCACGATCTCATCGGACCTCACCGGCAAGGCCTGCTCGCCGATGAGCATCCAGTTCCTGGTCGACACCTACTCGCTGCCCAAGGCCGGCGTGCAGCTGATGGTGAACAAGGGCATCAAGGACTTCTACTTCATCACGGTGGACTACGCGTTCGGCGCTGCGATGCAGGCCGAGGCCACGCGCTTCATCCAGGCCGCCGGTGGCCGCGTGGTGGGCTCGGTGAAACATCCGCTGGGTGCGACCGACTTTTCGTCTTACCTGTTGCAGGCGCAAGCCAGCGGCGCCAAGGGCATCGTGATCCTGAACGCGGGCGCAGATGTTTCCAACTCGCTCAAGCAGGCGGCGGAATTCCGCCTCACGCGCGGCGGCCAGACGCTCGCCGTGTTCGGCATGACCATCAACAGCGTCACCGCCATGGGCCTGGACGTGGCACAGGGTCTCACCATCACCGACCCCTTCTACTGGGACCAGAGCGAAGCCACGCGCGCCTGGAGCAAGCGCTTCATGGAACGCAGCAGCGGCGGCGTGCCGCCCACCTTCACCAACTCGGGCGTCTACAGCGCGGTGTCCCACTACCTCAAGGCCATCAAGGAGATCAACACCGACGACGGCCCCAAGGTGATCGCCAAGATGAAGGCCACGCGCGTCAACGACATGATGACGGCGAACGCTCCGATCCGCGAAGACGGCCAGGTGATGCGCGCGGTGTATCCGATCGAGATCAAGTCGCCCGCCGAGTCGAAATACAAGTACGACTACTACAAGGTCGGCACTGCCATTCCGGCTGAGCAGATCTTCCGCCCGCTGGCCGAAGGTGGCTGCGATTTCATCAAGAAGTAGACCCTGAGCCGCAGACCCACCATGAACACCCGTCAACTACACCTGGGGCGCAATGTATGTGCGCTATGAAACGCCCGATCCCATCACCGCCAGGCTGGTTCAGGCCATGAGCAGCATCCAGTCGACGCCGGCCGCCACCGAGTTCATACGCAAGTTCGGCTCGGACCCGCTGACGCTGTCACCGGTGCAGCTGCGCGAGTTCCAGGTTCGAGAAACCGAGCGATTCCGCCGCATTGCCAGCGAAGTCGGTATCCAGCCGCAATAGGGCCGCGACGTTCACGCTCACAGAAACATAGACAAGGCAGACAACGACCATGACCCAACTCTTCAGCCCCTACACGCTTCGCGGCATGCGTTCGCGCAACCGCGTGGTCATCTCGCCGATGCAGCAGTCCGCCGGCGTCGAAGGCATGGCGACCGATTGGCATCTGGCGCACCTCGCGCGTTTTGCGATGGGCGGCGCGGGCATCGTCTTTGTCGAATCCACGGCCGTGGAAGCGCGTGGACGCAACACCCACGGCGATATCGGCCTGTGGAACGACGAGCAGATCGCGCCGCTCGCGCGCATCGCCGTTGCGCTGCGCCGCGACGGTGCGGTGCCCGCGATCCAGCTGGGCCATACCGGCCGCAAAGCCGGCATGCAGAAATGGTGGAACGGCCATGGCCCATTGAACGAAACCGACGCTGCGCGTGGTGAGTCTCCCTGGACGGTGGTGGGCCCGAGTGCGCTGCCTGTGGGACCGGGCTGGCCCACACCACAGGTACTGGACACCACGCAGGTGGATGACCTGGTGCAAGCCTGGGCCGCTGCCGCGCGCCGTTCGCGTGAGGCCGGCTTTGAAGCGCTGGAAGTGCATGGCGCGCACGGCTACCTGATCCACCAGTTTCTTTCGCCCGTGGCCAACCAGCGCAGCGACCGTTTCGGCCAGCACCGCTGGCGCTTCGCGCTCGATGTGGCAGAGGCGGTGCGAAGTGAATGGCCTGACGACAAACCATTGTTCTGGCGCATGTCGCTGGCCGACGTGGTCGATGGCGGCATGGAGTTCGACGACATGGTTGGCCTGCTTCTCGCGCTCAAGGAGCGTGGGGTGGACGTGGTGGATTGCTCGTCGGGCGGTGGCATCTCCAGCTATCCCACCCAGGGGCGATCGGTGTCCAACAACCTGCTGTTCCGCGCGGAAATGGCGGCGCAACTGCGCGCGGCCACAGGCCTGCAGGTGATGGGTGTGGGCCTGGTGATCGACCCGCAAACCGCCGAAGACTACCTGCAGGCCGGACAAGCCGACCTCGTGGCCCTGGGCCGCGAGGCGCTCTACAACCCCAACTGGCCGGTACACGCCGAATTGGCGCTGGGCGTGAACCACGACTACGCCACCTGGCCGCTGCAATACCGCATGTACCTCGTCCGCCGGGCAGCGGCCGCCGACGCACTTCGCAAGTCCAACATGACCCGGAGCACCGCATGAGCTTGCGCATCGACATTCTCGACACCCGCCGCGACCTGCTGGGCGAATGCCCGTTGTGGGACCACCGCGAACAGGCGCTGTACTGGATAGACTCCAAAGCCCGCCTGGTGCGCCGCCTCAAGGGCGAGACCCTGGGCGAGTACACCGAATGGGCCACGCCCAGCGACGTGGGCTCGATCGCGCTCACGCAGCGCGGCCGCCTGGTGCTGTCGCTCGAAGACGGCTTCCACCTGCTCGACCTGCAAAGCGGCGCGACCCGCCGCCTCGCCGAAGTGCAGCATGCCGGCCCCTCAATGCGCCTGAACGACGGCAGAACCGACCGCCAGGGCCGCTTCGTCGCGGGCTCCCTGGTGGTGGGCCGCCACGACCGCGATGGTGCGTACTACCGGCTGGAGCGAGACGGCAGCGCCACGAAGCTCTTCGACGGCATCGCACTCGCGAACGCCACCTGCTTCAGCCCCGACGGCCGCACCCTGTACCACGCCGACAGCTTCAGCGACGAAGTGAGCGCGGTTGACTACGACACCGTCACGGGCGCGGTGGGTCCACGCCGTGCGTTGTTCAACACGCGCGCTCAGGGCTCGGCGCCCGACGGCACCACGGTCGACGCCGACGGCAACCTCTGGGTCGCCCTGGTGCAGGCCGGCAAACTGGGTTGCTACACGCCGCAAGGCAAGCTTCTGCGCCTGATCGACGTGCCCACCACCTACCCCACCTGCCCCTGCTTCGGCGGGCCCGATCTGGACGTGCTCTACGTCACCAGCATCAGCAACAGCGGCAACCTCCTGAAGAGCGAGCACCCCGATGCCGGCGCGGTCTTTTCCATCCGCGGCCTGGGCGTGCGCGGTCTGCCCGAGGTGCTGTTCGGCGACGAGGCCATCACATGACCACAACACACCACAACAACAACACCGCGGGAGAGGACGTGATCCTGCGCACTGAAGGCCTGAGCAAACAGTTCATGGGCTTTTACGCCGTGCGCAACGTGTCAATCTCCATCCGGCGCAACAGCATCCACGCGCTCATCGGCCCCAATGGCGCGGGCAAGACCACCTGCTTCAACCTGCTGACCACGTCCATCCCCGCGACCACCGGCCGCATCCACTACAACGGTCGCGACATCACGCGCAAGGACCCGGCCAGCGTGGCCGCCAGCGGCATGGTGCGCTCGTTCCAGATCTCGGCCGTCTTCGGCCAGATGAGCGTGCTCGACAACGTGCGCGTGGCCCTGCAACGCAAGGCCGGTGGCACCTACGCGTTCTGGCGCAGCGTCAAGACGCTGGACCGCTTCACGCCGCGTGCGCGCGAGCTGCTGGCCTCGGTGAACCTGGGCGGCTACGAGAACCACACCGCCGCCGACCTGCCTTACGGCCGCAAGCGCGCGCTGGAACTGGCCACCACGCTCGCGCTCGATCCCGAACTGATCCTGCTTGATGAACCCATGGCCGGCCTGGGCCACGAAGACATCGGCCCGGTCACGCGGCTCATTGCCGAGGTGGCCAAGCAGCGCACCGTGCTGATGGTCGAACACAACATGAAGGTGGTGGCCGAGCTGTGCGACCGCATCACCGTGCTGCAATCCGGCGAGGTGCTGGCCGAGGGTAGTTACGAGCAGGTGTCCAACGATCCGCGCGTGCGGGAAGCCTATGTCGGAGGTGGCGCTCATGCCTGAGAACAACAACACCGTGCCTTGCGTCGAAGTGCGTGGCCTCACCGGCCATTACGGCGAAACCCAGGCGCTGCACGGCCTCGATTTCGTGGTGAACCCGGGCGAGGTGGTCTGCCTGCTGGGCCGCAACGGCGCCGGCAAAACCACCACGCTGCGCGCCATCGTCGGCCTGCTGACCAAGCGCCAGGGCCACATCGCCATTAACGGCCGTTCCACCGAAGGCATGGCGCCCGAAGACATCGCCCACCTCGGCGTGGCGTATTGCCCGGAAGAGCGCGGCATCTTCGCCAGCCTGGACGTGGAAGAGAACCTGATGCTGCCCCCGGTGCTCATGCCCGGCGGCATGTCGGTGGACGAGATCTACACGCTGTTCCCCAACCTCAAGCTGCGCCGCCGAAGCCCGGGCATGCGTCTGTCGGGTGGTGAGCAGCAGATGCTCGCAATCGGCCGCATTCTGCGCACCGGCGCCATGCTGCTGCTGCTGGACGAATGTACCGAAGGCCTGGCGCCCGTGATCATCGACAAGATCGGCGAGACCATCGCCTTGCTGCGCCAACGCGGTTTCACCATCCTCATGGTGGAGCAGAACTTCCGCTTCGCCTCGGGCGTTGGCGACCGCTTCTACGTGGTCGAAGAAGGCCGTGTGGTTGAGCACTTCGACCGCCAGGCCATCGCCGACGACCGCGCACGCATCGAAACCTTGTTGGGCGTCTGACCCTTCAGCGCGTCGCACAAGAACACAACACTGGAGACATCAACCATGCCCGACACCTTGTTCGGATATCCCCTGGCCGCCATCTCAGGGCAGTTGCTGGTGGGCATGATCAACGGCTCGCTGTACGCCCTCATGAGCCTGGGCCTGGCCATCATCTTCGGCCTGCTGCGCGTGGTGAACTTCGCGCACGGCGCGCAGTACATGCTTGGCGCTTTCGTGGCCTGGGGTTTGCTGGAGTACCTTGGCCTGAACTACTGGTGGGCGCTGGTCATTGCACCGCTGCTGGTGGGCCTCTCGGGCATTGCGCTTGAGCGCTTCCTGCTGCGCAAGCTCTACCACCTCGACCACGTCTACGCGCTGCTGCTCACCTTCGGCTTCGCGCTGATTCTGGAAGGCACCTTCCGCTACAAGTTTGGCGCCACCGGCCAGCCCTACCCCAACCCGATCGCGGGCGGACTGGACACCGACATGGCCTTCTTCCCCTGGTACCGGCTCTGGGTCATCGCGGTCTCGATCACCATGTGCTTCGTGACCTGGTACGTGATCGAGCGCACGAAGCTCGGCTCGTACCTGCGCGCGGCCACCGAGAATCCGAACCTGGTGCGCACATTCGGCGTGCGCGTGCCGCGCATGCTCATGCTCACCTACGGCCTGGGGGTGGCGCTGGCCGGCTTCAGCGGCGTGATGGCGGCACCGATCTACCAGGTAAATCCGCTGATGGGGTCACAACTCATCATCGTGGTGTTCGCGGTGGTGGTGATCGGCGGCATGGGCTCCATCGTCGGCGCCATCGTCGCGGGCTTCACGCTCGGGGTGGTGGAAGGCATCACCAAGGTGGTGTACCCCGATGGGGCAGGCATGGTGGTGTTCGTGATCATGCTGCTTACATTGGCCGTGCGACCCAACGGTCTGTTTGGTAGCAACAAATAAAACCAGGAAGACAACGATGAGCGACACCCCTTCTCTCCTCACGCGCTACCAGCGCCCGCTGCTGATCGCTGGCGCACTCGCGCTGCTGATCGCGCCTTTTCTGGCGTACCCGATCTTCCTCATGAAGCTACTGTGCTTCGCGCTGCTCGCGGCTTCCCTGAATCTGCTGGTGGGTTACGTGGGTCTGCTGTCCTTCGGGCACGCGATGTTCTTCGGCTCGGCCGCTTACGGCACGGCGCACGCGGTCAAGGTGTGGGGCTTCGAGCCGGCGCTGGGCGTGTCGTTCGGCGTGCTGGTGGCGGCAGGCCTCGGCGTGGTCACCGGCCTGCTGGCGATCCGCCGCGCAGGCATTGCGTTCTCGATGATCACGCTGGCCAGCGCGCAGCTGGTGTACTTCATCGCGCTGCGTTCGCCCATCACGGGCGGTGAAGACGGCATCCAGAACGTACCGCGCGGTCACTTGCTGGGCGTCATCGATCTATCGAACAACCTCACGCTGTACTACGTGGTCATGCTGGCCGTCGTGGCTGCGTTCTGGCTGATCTGGCGCATCGTGTATTCGCCGTTTGGCCAGGTGCTCACCGCCATTCGCGACAATGAACCGCGCGCCATTTCGCTGGGCTACCGCGTGAACCGCTACAAGCTGCTGGCCTTCACGCTGTCGGCCGCGCTCGCGGGTCTGGCGGGCAGCATGAAGACGATCGTGTTCCAGATTGCCACGCTCACCGACGTGAGCTGGGTCACCTCGGGCGAAGCGCTGCTGATGGGCATCGTCGGTGGCCTGCAGACTTTGCTCGGCCCGGTGGTCGGCGCGATCGTGGTGGTCACCATGGCGAACTCGCTGTCCGCCATTGCGGAGGCCGTGCTGATCGTGCAGGGCGCCGTGTTCGTCATCGTGGTGATGCTGTTCCGCCGCGGCATCGTCGGCGAGATCAACGCGTATTTCGCACGCCGCTCGGCTCGCGCGGTAGCCCTTTGAACTCAAAAGAGAAAGACACCATGAGCAACGAACGACTGTTGGAAGGCCGCCTGGCTCTGGTCACCGGCGCTGCCGCCGGCATCGGCCGCGCCATCGCCCTGCACTACGCGCAAGCTGGTGCCCGCGTGGTGCTGGTGGACCTGCGAGCCGAAGACTGCGTGGCCACCGTGCAAACCATCCGCGACGCAGGTGGCGACGCCTGGGCCTTCGCACTCGACATCACCGATGTGCCGGCCTGTGCCGCGCTTGCCGAGCAGGTGGGCCGCGAGATCGGCGCGGTGGACACATTGGTCAACAACGCCGGCATCTTGATCCGCGAAGGCATCGACACGCCCAACGTGCACACAAAGATCCGCAAGGTCTTCGACGTGAACGTGATGGGGGGCTTCAACGTGCTGCACGCGTTCCTGCCCGCCTTGCGCAAGACGCGCGGCACCGTGATCAACATCGCCTCGGGCGCGGCCTTCATCGCGCAGGCCGGTTGCATCGGCTACTCGGGCTCCAAGGGCGCGGTGAAGATGCTGACGCAAAGCATGGCGGTGGACCTCGCGCCGGACGGCATCCGGGTCAACGCCATCGCACCTGGCGTGATCGAAACGCCGATGACGGATGCCACGCGCGCCGATGCGCGCCGGCTCGAAGGCTTTCTGCGCCGCACGCCGTCGGGCCGCGTGGGCCAACCGGACGAGATCGCCGCGCCCGCCGTGTTCCTGGCCTCGGCGATGGCGAGTTACATCAATGGCGTGACGCTGCCAGTGGACGGTGGCGTGCTCGCGAACTGAGGCGCGCCCTGGCCGAGCGCCTGGCGCGCGATTCGATCGAACGCCTGCGCGATCCCGAGCCCGCTGCTGTCTGCTCGCATGCCGAGACACCGGGCACCGCGCCGGTGTATGCCGACGCACAGGCGCGCGCGCAGCGCGAGGCGCGTGTGCTGCTGCAGCGGATCGCGCAGTCCGAGGACATAACCAACGTGCTGTCCTTCCTGGTCGGGTCCGACGCCGCCTATGTGAACGGCACCGAGTTGCTGGTCGACGGCGGACTGTCCAATGGACTTATGGGCAGCCTGAATATGGGCGGCTGGCTGGCGCGCTGAGCCCTGGAGCCCGCGGCCACCCCGGCTTCAACGGCCCTGGAATACCGGCGGGCGCTTCTCGGCGAAGGCGCGCATGGCTTCGCGCGAGTCTTCGGTCTGGCCCAGTTCGGCCGTCATGTTCTGCTCGAAGCGGTAGCCGTCGCGCAGGGTCATGTTCTCGATGGTGGCGGCCGAGTTCTTGGCCGTGCGGCTGGCGATGGGGCTCTTGGACGCGATGCGTGTGGCCATCTCCATGGCGGCAGGCATGAGCTGTTCGAGCGGAACGCAGGCTTCCACGATACCGCGGCGGTAGAGTTCGGCGCCGCTGATGCGGTCGCCCGTGAGCATCATGCGACGCGTGAGCGAATGGCCGCAGACACGCATGGCGTGGCGACCTCCGCCCATCAGGCCCACATCGACCTCGGGCAGGCCCAGCGAGGCGTTCTCGGAGCACATCAGGATGTCGCAGGACACGGCGATGCCCAGGCCCGCGCCCAGCGCAGCGCCATTGATGGCGGCGATCACGGGCTTCTTGCACTCGATGATGGAATAGCTCAGCTCGCGCGCGCGGCGCGAGTGGGCCCAGCGCTCACCTGGCTCGAAGACCTTGCCGGCGCGGCTCTTGATGTCGGCGCCGGCGCAGAAGATCTTGCCGGCGCCGGTAAGCACCACAACTCGCACGTCGTCGCGGTCGCTCATCTGGTCGAAGGTGGCAATCATCTCGTCCATGAGATCGGCAGACACGGCGTTCACGGGCGGCGCATCCATGGTGATCACGGCGACGAAGTTCTCAACGTTCAGTTTCAGGTATTGCATGGTGTTTTCCTCGGTTGGATAGGTCTGGAAATTTCAGTTCAGGGGCGTGACATGGGGCCTGCGCGCTTCGCTCATGCGCAGCGAGGCCAGGCCGTCGATGACAAGGCATTGGCCGGTGATGCCGTTGTGCGGCGCGACCAGCATGCTCACGGCATGCGCCACGGCTTCGCGGTTGCGCTGGGTGTCCTGGCGTTCGTGGGTGAACTCGCTCGCCACCAGGTTCACGAAGAAGCCCTCGGGCTGCAGCTCCAGCGCCATGGAACGCGTCATGGCGACCAGGCCCGCGCTCGCGGCCATCTGGTGAACGCCGCCCCAGGCCCCGAGGTGACCGCGCGAGCCCACGTGCACGATGCGCGCGCCTTCGCGCAGGCGTGGCAGCACGGTTTGTGCGGTGCGAACCACACTGAGCAACTGGGCGTCGATCGCGGCTTCGAAAGCCGCGTCGTCGATGTCGTCGAAGGCGAGGTTGGAACGGCTGGTGGGCGTGAGCGTGACCAGCGCATCGAAGGGCGGAGCGGCGGCCAGGGCCGCCTGCAGCGCGGCGTCATCGCCGCTGTGGACGGTCAGCACGTCGTGGCCGTCGTGCTGCAGGCGGCGCAGCACGGCATCGGCCAGCGGCTCCTGCGCACCCACGAGCAGCAACGCGCCCTGGCGATTTTCGAAGAATGGAGGGGGCATGGGGATCATGATCGGTGTGGATGACAGCGGCTCACAGTGGCGGCATGCCGACGCTCTTGCCGCCATCCACGAACAGCACCTGGCCGTTGCACTGAGCCGCGCGCGGCGAGGCCAGGAAGGACACGGCATCGGCGATGGTTTGAGGGCTGGCCGCGGCGCCGGCCGGTTCGCGCTGTTCGAGCACGCGCCGCATCTCGGGCGTGAATCCCTCGAGCATGCGGGTGTCAACCATGCCCGGCGCGATCGCGTTGACGGTGATACTGCGCCAGCGCAGCTCGATCGCCATCGCGCGCACCATGCCCACCACCGCCGCTTTGCTGGCTACATAGTGCGCGGCGCCCGAGCCGCCCAGGTAACCGCGCGAGGCGATCTGAACCACACGCCCGCCCTCGGGCATGCGGCGCACCGCCTCCTGGGCCACGATGAAGCTGCCCAACAGATTGACGCCCATCATGCTGCGCAGACGCGCGGCGTCGAGTTCGCGAAACGGCAGCAGGGTCGACGCGATGCCAGCGTTATTTACCACCACGTCGATGGTGGACAACGTGGCGAAGAGCGCCGCGACCGCGCTGCGGTCCTGCACGTCGAGCGCAGCGGCCTGCACGTTCAGGCCCTGGCCGCGCAGGCGTTCGGCCTCCGTCTGCAGCACATCACCATCGCGGTCGGTGGCCAGCACCCGCAGGCCGTCGCGCGCGAGTTGCTCGACGACCGCGAGGCCGATGCCGCGCGCCGCGCCGGTCACCACCGCGCAGCGCGCCGGGGCACTAGCTGGCTCGGTGGCCGTGCTCATTCGAGAACGATGTTGGCCTTGCGCAGGATATCGGCCCATTTGACCCGCTCCACGGCCACGCGGCGGCCCAGCTCTTCGGGCGTGCTGCCCACGGGCACCACACCCACGGCGGCGATGCGGTCGCGCACCGATGGCGTCTCGAGCGCTTCGTTGACCAGCTTGCTCAGTCGGTCCACGATGGGCTTTGGGGTGCCGGCGCGCATGGCCACATAGTTGATGGCCGTGACGTCGTAACCCGGCAGTGTCGCGGCGATCGGCGGGATGTCTTCGGGTATGCCAGGCAGGCGCGTGGCGGAGGACATGCCGATGGCACGCAGCTTGCCCGCCTTGACCTGCGGCAGCGCGGCCGCGCTGCTGATGAAGGTGGCGTGTACCTGGCCTCCAATGGTGCCCATGAGCGCAGGGGCTTCGCCGGTGAAAGGCACCATGGTCATGTCGGTGCCGGCCAGCAGGTTGAAGTACGCGCCCATGAGGTGACCCTGGCCACCTGTGCCTGCGGTGGCGTAGTTGATGGTGCCTGGCTTGGCCTTGGAGGCCGCGACCAAGTCAGCCACCGAATGGATGTTGAGCTTGGGATCGACCAGCAGTATGTAGGTCGCGGCCACCGTCTGACTGACGGGCGCGAAATCGGCGATCGGGTCGTAACGCACCGACTTGGGCGCGAGGTATTGCGCCGCGGGCGTGCACCAGACGATGGTATAGCCATCGGCCGGCTGGGCGAGCGCGTAGCTCACGCCCACGGTGCCCGCGCCACCGGGCTTGTTGTCGATCACCACGGGTTGACCCAGACGCTCGGCGAGCACGGTGGAGAGGATGCGTGCCACGGTATCGGAGCCGCCTCCCGGCGGGAAGGGAACGACCAGGCGTAGCGGGCGGTTGGGCCAGTTGGCTTCGGGGCCGGCAGCGAAAGCGACCGTGGGCGCGGCGATACCTGCGGCACTGGCGAGAGCGGCGAGCAACGCGTCGCGGCGGCGGAGGCCTTGGGCCGGGTTCTGGGAATGAGTCATCTTGTTTCCTTCTGTTCTTGTGTGAATTGCCCGCGAAACGGTGCCGCTACTCCAGCACGATCTTGGCGCGCTGCAGGGTGTCTTGAACGCGTTTGCGCTCGACCGCGACACGGCGGCCCAACGCATCGGGGGTGCTCGCCACCGGCGACACGCCCAGGCCAATGACACGCTCGCGCACCGCAGGCGTGGCCAGCACGGTCTGAATGGCCTGGCTCATCTTGTCGACAATGTGCTGCGGCGTACCGGCGCGCGCGGCGATGTAGTTGATGGCCACGAGGTCGAAGCCGGGCACGCTGTTCGCCACGAACGGAATGTCCGTCGGCACACCTTCCATGTGCGCGGCGGACGACACACCCAGCGCGCGCACGCGGCCCGAGGTCACGTGCGGCAAGGCGCCCGCGCCGCTGATGAAGGCCATCTGCACGTCGCCGCGCATCAGCGCCACCATGGCTGGTCCTTCCCCGGCATACGGGATCTGCACGAGTTCGCTGCCGGTGGCCAGGCCGAACGAGGCTGCCATGTAATGACCGAACGTGCCGGTGCCGGCCGTGCCGTAGTTGATGCTGCCCGGCTTGGCGCGTGCAGCGGCAACGAGGTCTTGCACTTTATGCCAGGGCTGCTGGTTGCCCACCACCAGCAGGTAGGACGCCGACACCACCAGGCTCACGGGCACGATGTCTTTGACCGGGTCGTAGCGCACGCTGCCCGGCGTCATGATCTGTGCCGAGGGGGTGCACCAGATGAAGGTGTAGCCGTCGGCCGGGCTTTGCAGGCCCGAGGTGACGCCGAGCGTTCCTGCGGCACCGGCGCGGTTGTCCACGATCACCGACTTGCCGAGCTTCTCGCTCAGGCCCTGGGCCACGATGCGGCCGACGGTGTCTGCGCCACCACCGGGCGCGGCCGGCACGATGAGGCGGATCGGCTTGTTGGGCCAGGTGTCGTCGTTGGCGTGCGCGCTGAACGCGGTGAGCAGACTGGCGCCGCTCACGCTGCCGACCAGGGCAGCGGGCAAGGCTTTCAGAAGGGTGCGTCTCGCGTTGTGGTTCATGTCCTTGTTCATGTTGTCTCCAGAAGTTGTTCGGCCAACGCACGCGCGGCCTTGTAGTCGCCCTTGCCGCTGTCGGCGCGGGGCAGTTGGTCCACGGCGAGAAAATGTTTGGGCATCTTGTAGCCCGCCAGGTGCGGTGCCAGACCCGCGCGCAAGGCCTGTGCATCGGGTGGCGTGTCGGTGCGCAGCAGGGCCACGATGGCGCTTCCCCAGCGCACGTCGGGCACGCCCACCACCAGCACGTCGTCCACACCGGGCAGGCGCTTCAAGGCCTCTTCCACTTCTTCGACGTAGATTTTTTCGCCGCCCGAGTTGATGACCAGGCTGCCACGGCCGAGCAGTTGCATGGAGCCGTCGGCGTG
>NZ_LMIE01000030.1:0-27530 GCF_001428625.1 Hydrogenophaga sp. Root209 | reverse complement strand
CGCGGTCGCCGGGCACGGAATAACGTTCGCCGTCGATGCTGCGGAAGACCTCGGCGGTTTTCTTCGGATCGCCGAAGTAGCCCTCGGGCAGTGGCTCGCCGCGCGCGAGCCAGCCTTCGCCCTCTTGCCCTGCCGGCACGATGCGGCCGTCGTCGCCGACCATCACGGTGCGGGGGCCGGGCTCGAAGCGGCCGGTGGGTGTGGCGCGGTCTTTCGTGGTGATGGCGTAGCCCAGGCCCGCGGCCTCGGAGGCGCCGTAGATGTCGGCCAGCACCAGCCAGGGCATGTGGCGCAGCAAGCCGGCTTTGACCTCTTCGCTCCACATCAGGCCTGCCGAGCTGATGACTTTCAACGACGGCAGGTCGTAGCGCCCCGGTTGTTCGTCGAGCGCGGCGAGCATGGGCCGCGCGAACACGTCGCCCACGATCAGCACGCGCGTGGCGCGCTCGCGCTCGGCCAGGTGCCAGAGTTCGTGCGGATCGAAGCGGTGGTTCGCGAGCAACAAGGCGGTGCCGCCATTGAGCAACTCGGCCAGCGTGCTGCTGATGCCCGCGCCGTGCATGAGCGGACAGGCTGGCAGTACACGCCCGGGTGTGGCGTTGGCCGCGACCAGTGCCAGGTGCTCGCTCAGGTTGGCGGGCCGTTGCTGCACCAGCGGCGATTCGAGCTGACAGGCGCGGTAGTGGTTGCCGGGCCAGATCACGCCCTTGGGCCGGCCCGTCGTGCCGCCGGTGTAGAGCAGCAGCGGATCACGCTCTTCGCGCACGATGGTCAGGGGGCTGGCGTCGCCCGTTGCGGCCATGACCTGGAAACTGGCCGTGGCCTCGCCCTGGCCTTCGCCGTCCAGGCAGATGCACGAGCGCAGCGCCGGCATCCGCGCGACAAGCGTGGCCACAAGCGGTGCGAACTCCTGCTGGTACAGCAGGGCGGTCGCGCCCGCGTCCTCAAGCACGCCGGCCACCTCGTCCACCGTGTAGCGGTAGTTGAGGTTGACGTGAATCAGGCGCGACTTGAGGCAGGCGACAAAGCCTTCGATATAGCCAGGGTGGTTGCGCGAGAGGAAGGCCACCCGTTCGCCAGCCTCATGGCCGGCCGCCAGCAGGGCGCGCGCCACGCGGTTGCTGCGCGCGTCGAGTTCTCCCCAACTGACCACCTTCTCGCCATACACGATGGCGGGCCGGTCGGCGGGCACGCACGCCGCGACACCGTCGAGGATGTCGGCCAGGTTCCAGCCAGAAGCGGCAGCGATCATGCGGGCTGCTCCACGTGCGCGGAGGTTGCCGCGGGCTCGGTGCGCGCGGACGCGGCGTCCGAGAGCGCACTGAAACGGTCTCGCTGGAAATCGGCGTTGCCGTAGGCCAGATCGATCATGGACAGGCGCTTGAGGTAGTGGCTCACCGCGAGCTCGTCGCTGGTGCCCACGCCGCCGTGCAGTTGCACGGCTTGGTGGCCCACGAACAGGCTGCATTGGCCCACGCGCGCTTTGGCCGCCGCTAGGGCGCGCTGGCGCTGCAGGGGGTCGCCGTCCATGCTGGCCTGGGCCAGCAGCAGCATGGAACGTGCTTCTTCGCAGGCGATGGTCATGTCGACCATGCGGTGCTGCAGGGCCTGGAAGCTGCCGATGGTAGTGCCGAACTGCTTGCGCACCTTGAGGTACTCCAGCGTCATTTCGCTGACCGCGTCCATCGCACCACAGGCCTCGGCCAGGCGCGCGGCGATGGCGTTGTCCACGCCCTCCTCCAGCAGCGCCAGCCCTTCGTGCAAGGGCCCCAGCAACGCCGACGTGGGTAGATCGACTCCGTCGAGCTGCAGTTGGCCGATGTGCTGATGGTCGGGGCTGCGGAAGTCGCTGCGCAGCAGGCCGATCGCATCGGCGGGCACCAGGAAGAGCGAGATGCCGGCGCGCGCATCGACTGCACCCTGCGTGCGGGCGGGCACGATAAACCACTGCGCCGTGCTGGCGTCGGGCACCCAGGCCTTGGCGCCACTCAGGCGGTAGCCGCCGCTGACGGCCACTGCGCGTGTCTCCACGCGGTTCATGTGGAAGCGGCCCGCATGCTCGGCCAGCGCGGTGGCGATGCGCACACTGCCGTCGGCAATGCCTTCAAACAGTTGGCACTGCTCGGCAGTGCCCCCACGCGCTAGCAGGCGCACGGCGAGCACGCAGGTACTCACGAAGGGCTCGCGCAGCAGGCCGCGACCCAGGCCTTCGGCCACGATCATGGTCTCGGTGATCGAAGCACCAAAGCCGCCATGTTCTTCGGGAATGGCCAACGCCAGCCAGCCCATCTCGGCCATGCGGCGCCAGTTCTCTTCGTCGAAGGCTGCGCCCGCGGCCGTGAGCTTGCGCCAGTGCTCGAAGCGACCGTGTTCGCGCACAAAGCGCTCCACGCCGTCGGCCAGCATCTGTTGTTCGGAGGTGTGGTGGTTGTGCATGTTTAGTGCGTCCTAAAGGCCGAGTGCGCGGCGCGCGATGATGTTGCGCTGGATTTCGTTGGAGCCACCGTAGATGCTGGTGACCCGGCTGTGCAGATAGGCCGACATAGGGCCGGACTGGTGCAGCGGCACCGCACCGGGCGCACTGCCCGCTGGCGCGAAACGCGAGGCGTCGTAGCCCAGCGTTTCAACCCAGAGTTGCGTCGTCTGCTGCAGCAGCTCGGACCAGCGCAGCTTGAGCATGGAGCCGCGCGGCCCGGTGTCCACACCGGCCACGTTGTCGGCCAGCATTCGCAGGCCCATCTGTTCGATCGCCAGCACCTCGATCTCCAGCTGCGCCAGCTTGGCGCGGAATACCGGGTTCTGATACAGGCTGCGGTTGCCGTCGTTCGCCTGCCGCGCGTGTTCGCCCACCTGCTCAAGCTGGCGCGCCAGGCGCGCGCCCAGCGTGGCCGTGACCGCGCGCTCGCGGTCCAACAACACCTTGCCGTAGCTCCAGCCGCGGCCTTCTTCGCCCAGCAGCTGGCCCACTGGCACACGCACGGCGTCGAGGAAGACCTCGGTCACGTGGGCCTGCTCGTCGAGCGTGTGGAAGGGGCGTACGGTGATGCCGGGCGAGTCCATGTCGATCAGCAGCAGCGAGATGCCGTCCTGCTTGCGCGATTCGTCGCTGGTGCGCACCAGACAGAACATGTGGTTGGCTTCGTGGGCGTAGCTGGTCCACAGTTTCTGGCCGGTGACCACGTAGTGGTCGCCGTCGCGCACGGCACGGGTGCGCAGCGCGGCCAGATCCGAACCAGCCTGCGGCTCCGAGTAACCCTGGCACCACCAGTCCTTGCCGGAAAGGATTCCCGGCAGGTACCGCGCCTTCTGCTCGGCCGTGCCGTAGGTGAAGATGATGGGGCCGATGAGTTCCAGTCCTTGGTGGAACTGCGGCGGCGCGTCAGCGGCCGCTGTTTCCTGCTCGAAGATGTGTATCTGCACTGGCGACCAACCTGTGCCGCCGTGTTCGCGCGGCCAGGTGGGTGCGCCCCAGCCCTGACGGGCGAGGATGTCCTGCCACTGGCGAAACCCTTCTGCTGTGGCTCGGTAGCCGGCCCGCACGCGCCGGCGCAGGGTCTCGGGAACCTTCTGCTCACAGAAGCGACGCACTTCCTGCCGAAATGCCCGGTGTTCTTCAGTTTGGTCTAGCATCATTCTTTTTCACCTGCCGATCGGCAGGTAGATTTGGCATTTTTCCAGTCTGTATACTCTTGATGTCGGTATTTAAAGCTCTTGGTTTTTACTTACCGACAGGTTAATGATACAACCGCAACATCGGTGAATGCAAGCTCCATGACCCATGGTTAACCCGATCCGGCCGTCCGCAACACGGGAAGGCGATGGGGGTAACCTCTAGGGTTTTCCGCTCCCCTGAAAGTCTTTCCCATGGCACCACGCGCCAACGCCTCCGATTCCTTGTTGTCCCAGGGCAACCGCGAAGACCAGTTGCTGGAAATCGCGCGCCGCCTGTTCGCCAACCGCGGCTTTCACGCCACCTCCTTGCGTGACATTGCCGAGGCCGCCAACATCACCAAGGCCGCGCTGTACTACCACTTCCCGAACAAGGACGAGCTCTACGAGCGCGTGGTGATCCAGTCGCTCGACGCGTTGGTGCAGATGGTGGGTGCCGACGTGGCGCGCGCCCACACCCCTACCGATCGCGTGCGCGCCTTCATGCGCTCCTCGGCCCACTTTCTCGACATGCACCGCGAACACTGGCTGGCGGGCGCGAACGCCTTCCGCGAAGCTGGCCAGACCGAACGCCGCGGCGTGGCCCTGCACCTGCGCGACACCTACGAGAGGCTGCTGCGCCGCTGCATCAGCGAGGGCATCGACTCTGGCGAGTTCCGCCACATGGACGCCGCCATGACCACGCGCTTCCTGCTCTCGGCACTCAACTACGTGACGCGCTGGCACTCGCCCGCAGGAAAGCTGAACGTGAAGGAAGTGATGGATCAGTTCGTTGACATGGCGCTGCTGGGCATGACCACGCGCTCGCCCATGGAGATGCCGCAGGCCGCTGCGACCGTCGCGACAGCTGCAGCAAAGAGCACCGCCAAACCGGCTGCCAAGGCCGCCGCGCCAATCGCCTCACGCAAAAAGGCGAAGACCTGATCAAGTCGGCCCGCAAAGGCTTTTTTTTGCGCTTTCATGACTTACCGGTCAGCCGGTAGTTTTTAATTCACTATCCAGGATGCAGACGATGGAACCGAGCTTGAAGAACAAGGTGGCGCTGGTCACCGGCGGCGCGCAAGGCATCGGCCGCGCCATTGCGCAGCGCTTCGCGGACATGGGCGCGCTGGTGGGCGTGCTCGACATCCGGCTGGACCGCGCCGAGCAGGCGGTCGAGGAGATCCGCGCAGGCGGCGGTCTGGCCCAGGCCTTTGGTGGCAACGTGGCGCAGCGTGAGACCTTCACCGAGGCGGTGGCAGCGCTCGAACAGCAGCACGGGCGCCTCAACGTGCTGGTCAACAACGCGATCTGGGTGCGCTACGGCCCTACCGACGCGATCACACCCGAGATGCTGGAACGTATGACGGCCACGGGCTTCCACTCCATCGTCTGGGGCGTCCAGGCCGCTGCGCCCGCCATGGAGCGCAGCGGCGGTGGCTCCATCATCAACATTGCCTCGGCCGCCGGCTTTCTGGGCATTCCGGGCGCGCTGGTCTATTGCGGTGTCAAGGCCGGCGCGCTGGGCCTCACGCGCGCGGCGGCGGTGGAACTCGGGCCGCGCAAGATCCGCGTCAACGCCATCGCGCCCGGCTCGGTACCGACCGAGGGCGTGCGCATCAACGTGGATGAGGCCCTGGCCACCAAGCGCGTCGCGCGCACACCCTTGGGCCGCCTGGGACATGTGGACGACATTGCCGCCGCCGCGGCCTTCCTGGCCACGGACGAGAGCAGCTTCATGACCGGCGAGTGCCTGCTGGTCGATGGTGGCGTGACGCACGCGCTGCTCTGACGCCTTCGCCGATGCGGACCACGCCGGCACCAGACGCCGCCAACCCGCACAAGGGCGCCTCGTCGACCTGCACAGCAGGCCATGACATTCGTGCGACTGTATTCGTTGACGGCCATTCGCACTACCGCCACGATGGGCCCGAGGCCATGCGGCCCGTGGGCGAGACGGCCTTCGCCGCGCCATCGGCGCTTGTCGGCGAGACGACGGCTACGCGGCTCTGCGCCGCCAGCCACCGCATGTTCGAAAGCAACTGCCCAGTCGACTTAACGGGCTGCAGCTACGCCGTGCTGTGGAACGCCTTCAAGCGCGTGGCGCTGCAGCGCCAGCGAGTGCAAAGACCTATTCGCGCGCACGGCCGCACTCACCTACGGCATCGAAGACGTGCTGGCTTGGCCGCGACCCTGATCGAGGCAGCGCAGCGAACGTCGATTTTCCACAACATTACCTGGCGGCCGGTACGTCATGCGATGCATTTCAGGCGCAGCGCGTAGCTTGCAGGTACGCTGCACCTGGTGTTAGACACCACTCTCACCCGCGCCAACAACGACAACAGCTCGAACTTCAAAAAGAAAAACCCGACACAAGGTCGGGTTTGTTTCACATCCATCTGCTCGCTTGGGCAGATGCGTGTGGTCATTCTTCGACGAATGCTTCTTCGCGCTTCTTCTTGATCGAAGGCAGCAGCACGATCACCAGCAACAAGGCGGCTGCGGCCAACAAGGATGCCGAGATGGGTCGTGTGACGAACACCGACCAGTCGCCGCGTGAAATCAGCAAGGCGCGGCGCAGGTATTCTTCCATCATCGGACCGAGGATGAGGCCCAGCAGCAGAGGTGCAGGCTCGCAGCCCAGCTTGATGAAGCTGTAACCGATGAGACCGAAAATGGCCACCATCCAGATGTCGAAGCTGTTGTTGTTGGTTGAATAGACGCCGATCGCGCAGAACATCAGGATGGCGGGAAACAGCCAGCGATAGGGCACGGACAGCAGTTTGACCCACACGCCGATGAGTGGCAGGTTCAGCACCACGAGCATCAGGTTGCCGATCCACATCGATGCGATCAATCCCCAGAAGAGCTCTGGGTTGGAGGTCATCACCTGCGGGCCTGGCTGGATGTTGTGAATGGTCATTGCGCCCACCATCAGCGCCATCACGGCGTTGGGCGGAATGCCCAAGGTGAGCAGCGGAATGAAGGAGGTTTGCGAGCCGGCGTTGTTGGCTGCCTCGGGAGCCGCCACGCCGCGAATATTGCCCTGGCCAAAAGGCACTTCACCCGGCTTGAGTTTGGTCTTCTTCTCGATGGTGTAAGCCGCGAAGGAAGACAGCAGTGCGCCGCCGCCGGGCAGGATGCCCAATACCGACCCCAGCGCCGTGCCTCTCAAGACGGCGGGTGCCATGCGCTTGAAATCTTCCTTCGTGGGCATGAGGCCATGGACCTTGCCGGTGAAGACTTGGCGCGTGGCCTCGTCGTGCGACAAATTGCTGATGATCTCTCCGTAGCCGAAAATGCCCATGGCGATCACGACGAAGTTGATCCCGTCGGTCAACTCGGGGATGTCAAAGCTGAATCGGGCCACGCCGGAGTTCACATCGGTGCCGACCAAGCCAATCAGCAGGCCCAGCACAATCATGGCCAAGGCCTTGAGCAACGAGCCCGATGCCAGCACCACGGCTCCAATGAGGCCCAGCGTCATGAGTGAGAAATATTCAGAGGGACCGAAGCTCAGCGCCACTTCCGTCAGCGGTGGCGCAAATGCAGCCAGCACCAAGGTGCCGACACAACCGGCAAAGAATGATCCCAGACCTGCGGCCGCGAGTGCAGGCCCTGCCCTGCCCTTGCGCGCCATTTGGTAACCGTCGATCACGGTCACGACCGATGAAGACTCACCCGGCAGGTTCACCAGAATGGCGGTGGTGGAGCCTCCGTACTGTGCACCGTAGTAGATGCCGGCCAGCATGATGAGCGCAGCCACCGGCTCCAAGCCGTAGGTCACGGGCAGCAACATGGCGATGGTGGCGAGCGGGCCGATACCGGGCAGCACGCCAATGAGCGTGCCCAGCAGGCAGCCCACGAACGCATAGATCAGGTTCTGCAGGGTGAAAGCGACACTGAAGCCCAGTGCAAGGTGGTCAAAGAGTTCCATGAGGGCGGGTCTCCAGTCAGGCGGTCAGGAAAGCAGGCCACACCGGGAACTGCAGGTTGAGCATGTAAACGAAGGCACCGTAGCTGCCGATCGCAAGGATGGTCGCCAGAATCAGGGACTCCTTGATGCTGGAGTTCGGACGGGCAAAGCCTGCAATGACGACCAAGCCGTAGATCGCAACGATGAAACCCATGGCAGGGATTCCCCAAGAGGGCAATCCAACCAGAAGAGCGCCGAAAATCAGATTGGCCCCGAGCACAAAGCCCAACGGGCGCCAGGCAATCTTTCCGATCGGGTCACCATCTGGAGCCTTGCTGCGAAACGACTGGAGCGTAATCACGGCACCCAGGATCGTGAGCACGATCCCGAGCAGCAGAGGGAAGTAGCCGGGGCCCATGCGGGCCGCGTTGCCTACGTCGAAGTTCGTTGCACCCACGGCGAACGAGATGCCCACGATGGTGAACATCAATCCAGAGAAAAAGTCTTTTTGACTTGCCAGCTTCACAGTGTCTCCTCCAAATAATGGGTGCCGCGATTTTGATCCGGTCAAGGCAATTGCCCCATGTGGGTTACACCTACATACGCGGTCGCGTGAAGCGCCTCGTCTTCACACTGCAGATGTCCGCGGGGAGTGCCTACCAGCGACCCTTGGGCTGTTTCGCCCGGACGAATGCCGCGATGAGGTTGGCCGATTCTGCCCTCTGGGCGCGGTTGGCGAAATCGATGGCCGTGAGTCCCTGCTGGTTCTTCAAGAGGGGGTCGGCGCCCTCTTCCAGCAGCAGCTTCACCACCGTGGGGTGGCCGTAGTGCGCGGCCATCATCAGCGGCGTTGTGCCGTTGGGCGACTCGGCGTCGATGTAGGCGTGGTGCTCCAACAAGAGCCGCGCCATGGGCAGACTCGTTTCGTCGGCGTTGGTCGCGGCGTAGTGCAAGGGGGTCCAGCCGGGCTTGTTCACTTCGGCATTGCGCGCGATCAGGCGCCGGGCCACTTCCAGCCTCCCCTTGAGTGCCGCCATCATCAGCGGGCTCTCGTCATTGGGGGTCCGACTTTCAACCTGCACTTTGGCCTGTCCCAGAAGGAAGTCCGTGACCTCTGGTACTTCGTCGCGCAAGGCGAGGAACAGCGCATGTTCGCCCACCTCGTTTCGCGTGTTCAGGTCGAACCCGCGTTGAGCCAACTGCCGCATCGCGCCGACGTCATCGCGTTTGACGGCCGAGAAGAAGTCGGTGAACGAGTCGGCCCACAGCGCGGTGGAAATCAAGAGCAATGGCATCAACAACCATTTAAAAACAATGATCTTTTTTGTGTTTTTCATGTGAACTCTCAAGTCAGGATTTCGGCGAGGACGACCCGACGCGGTCAAACAGGCGATCGAAATTCACACTAGTGGCCTGCGCCACCTCGGCCACGGTCAGGCCCCTTATCTCGGCAATCTGCTCTGCGACCCTCGGCACGAAGGCCGGTGAATTGGTTTTGCCACGATGGGGCACCGGTGCCAGATACGGGCTGTCGGTCTCGATCAACATGCGATCCAGCGGCACGAACGCGGCGACCTCTCGCAGGTCGCTCGCGCTGCGAAACGTGAGGATGCCGGAGAACGAGATGTAGAAGCCGAGTTCGAGCGCGGCGCGAGCCACCTCGGCCGTTTCGGTGAAGCAGTGGAACACGCCGCGGGCCGCGTCCATTGAACCAGCGTCGCCCTGAAAACCACCCTCATCGCGCAGGATGGCCAGGGTGTCTTCAGAAGCACTGCGGGTATGGATCACCAGTGGGAGGCGGGTGCGCCGTGCGGCACGGATGTGGGTGCGAAAGCGTTCGCGCTGCCAGGCCATGTCGGCCGTGGTGCGCTCGCCCAGACGGTAGTAGTCCAGCCCGGTCTCGCCGATAGCCACCACGCGCGGGCGTGCAGCTCGTTCAATCAGATCGTCCAGCGTGGGCTCCTGCACCCCCTCGTTGTCTGGGTGCACGCCCACCGTGGACCACAGGTTGTCGTGCTCGCGTGCCAGCATGTGCACATCTTCGAACTCTTCCAACGTGGTGCAGATGCACAGCGCCCGGTCCACTTGCGCCTGTGTCATGGCATTCAAGATCTCGGGCAACTGGCTTTTGAGTTCTGGAAAATTCAGATGGCAGTGGGAGTCGGTGAACATGCGGGCCCTGGGAATTCGGCAACGGGAAGCGGGCCATTCAAGGCCCGATCAGCGGCGCAACGGGAGAAGAGCCGTAGAAGAGCCGCCTCAGAGCGTCTGGGTGGCGCGGTCGGATCCAAGGCTGGAGCCGAGGATTTCCTCGATCTTCAGCTTCAACATGCGCGACTTCTCGTCGGACGGGAAGCGGATGCCGACACCTTGCGTGCGCCCACCAGAGGCCTTGGCCGGGGTGACCCAGGCCACCTTGCCCGCCACCGGATAGCGCTGTGGGTCGTCTGGCAGGCTGAGCAACACATACACATCGTCGCCCAGGCGGTATTCGCGGGACGACGGGATGAAGATGCCGCCGTCTGCGAACAGGGGGATGTAGGCTGCATAGAGCGCTGCCTTCTCCTTGATGGAGAGCTGGATCACGCTCGGGCGTGCCGCAGCAGCCGAGGGAGAAGGGTTTGTGCTCATCGCTGGGAGTTTAGCGGCAATCCCGCGCGGGGTGCGTCCTGTTGCAGAGCTGCGAAGCCATGCCCGGCTGGGTATTTTCTGCGCGGTGGTTCTACCGCGCAGCGAGTCAGTGCGGCCTGGCCGCCAGCACCTGGCGCGTGCGTGCAGCCCAGGCTTCTTGCATGAGGCCTGGGTTGTAAGGGTGCTCCACGGAGCGCGCGGCCTGCATCAGTTCGCGCGACCAGGCGGCCAATGCCGTCATGCGCGGGGCGGCGGGCAGTCCCGCCGTGGGGAAAAAGCGGGCCGGTGCGCCCGAGCCATGGGCCATCAGGTCATGACACAGCTTCTGCAACACGGCGAGCTGCTGGGCTGCGGGCCAGTCGGCCAGCACCGTCCAATCGCCTCGTGCCAGCGCCTGAGGCAAACCCGCCCATGCTTTGGCATCCAGCCCGCTGGAGGCCCAGGCCAGCGCATCATCGGGTCGTCCGCCCGCCGCCTGCAGCCATACCGCAGCCTGCTCGGGCGTGGGCGGTGGGGTGGGTGATTTGCCACCCGCTTGCGCGGCGCTCACCTGCCCGATCAACCAGCCGAGCGCCTCTGCCTGCGCCGGCCAGACCATCGCATGGGTCTGACAGCGGCTGCGGATGGTGGGCAACAGCTGGTGCGCCGACTCGGTGGCCAGGATGAAACGCACCTCGCCGACCGGCTCTTCCAGCGTCTTGAGCAAGGTGTTGGCCGACTCCATGTTCATGCGCTCGGCCGGGTAGACCAGGATCACCTTGGTGTTGCCGCGCGAGCGGGTGGTCTGGGTGAATGCCACCGCCTCGCGCGCGGCTTCCACCCGGATCAGCTTGCTGGGCTTGCGCTTCTTGTCGTCGATCTCCTTTTGCGCGCTTTCGTCCAGTGGCCAGCCCATTTCGAGGCTGAGCACCTCGGGCATGAGTGCGCACAGGTCGGCATGGGTGCGCACGTCGATGGCGTGGCAACTGCCGCATTCGCCGCAGGCGCCCTGCGGCGTGGGGTGTTCGCACAGCCAGGCGCGCGCCAACGCCAGTGCCAGGTCGTATTGCCCCAGACCCGATGGGCCGGAGAGCAGCAAGGCGTGGCCGCGTTGGGCCATCAGGCTGACGAGCTGGGTCTGCAACCAGGGCGCAAGACTTGAACCGCTCATGGGTGCTCCTCGGCCAGCAGCCAGCCGCGTTGCTCGAAGGCCTGTCGCACGTGGCGCCACACAGTGTCCTTGGGCTGGTCCGAGGCCACGCGGGCGAATCGCGAGGGGTCCCGTTGCATGCGATCGCCGTAGCCTGCGGCCACACGCTCGAAGAACGCCAAGGGCTGGGATTCGAAGCGGTCGGGCAGGCGCGCGCCGGCCAGACGCTCGGCAGCCACGGCAGGTGGCAGATCGAACCACACCGTCAGGTCGGGCTGGCGCAGGCGGTCGTCCTGGTCAGGCAGCGCCTGCACCCAACGCTCCAGCTGGCGCAGCACGTCCAGGTCGAAGCCGCGACCCGCGCCCTGGTAGGCAAACGTGGCATCGGTGAAGCGGTCACAGAGCACCACGTCGCCGCGGGCCAGCGCGGGCTCGATCACCTGCTGCAGGTGGTCGCGGCGCGCGGCAAACATCAGCAAGGCTTCGCTCAGTGGATCCATCGGGTCGTTCAGCACCAGCTCGCGCAGCTTTTCGGCAAGCGGCGTCCCGCCGGGTTCGCGGGTGAGTGTGACGGCCCGCCCCTGTGCCCGAAAGGCTTCGGCCAAGCCAGCAATGTGGGTGGATTTGCCCGCACCGTCGATGCCCTCAAACGTGATGAAAAGTCCGGCGGTCTGCATGAAAAAGGAATGAAGTTCGAGCGGGGATCAGCGGCGCAGGATGTAGCGCCGCACCGCGGCATTGTGCTCTTCGAGTGTTGCGCTGAACTGGCTAGAGCCGTCACCCCGGGACACGAAATAGATGGCGTTGGTGTCTCCTGGCTGCACGGCGGCCCTCAGCGACGCGGCCCCCGGCATGGCGATCGGCGTGGGGGGCAGCCCGACGCGGGTGTAAGTGTTGTAGGGCGAGTCGGTCAGCAGGTCGTCGCGTCGCAGATTGCCGTCGAATCGCTCACCCAGGCCGTAAATGACGGCGGGGTCGGTTTGCAGGCGCATGCCGATGCGCAACCGGTTGGAAAACACACCACCGATGCGGCGGCGGTCGCTCTCCAGACCGGTTTCCTTTTCGATGATGCTGGCCAGGATGAGCGCCTCTTCCGGGGAGCGCAGCGGCACGGTGCTGTCTCGCTGGGCCCATGCGTCGGTCAGGCGCTTGTCCATGGCCTGGGCGGCCTGGCGCAACACGCTGGAGGCGTTGGCGCGCTTGGTCACGCGGTAGGTGTCGGGGAAAAACCGCCCTTCCGGGTGGCGGCCGGGGTACCCGATGAGGGCCATGATGTCGGCCGAACTCAGGTTGTCGAGATCCTGGGTGAGGTCGGGCGTGGCGCGCACCAGATCGAAGACCTGGCGGTAATTCCAGCCTTCCAGCAGGGTGATGCTGCGAAATGCCTGCTCGCCTCGCACCAGCTTGGAGAGCAGACGGCGCGGCGTGGTGCCCGGCGCAATTTCGTAGCTGCCGGCCTTGATATCGCGCGACTGGCCGGACAACCGGAACCAGCCGTACAACAGGACCCAGGGTGTCTGAACGCCCGAGAAAGAGAGCTTTTCGGCTATGCCGCGTGCCGATTGGCCGGGCTCAATCTCCACGTCCAGGGGCTTTTGCTCGGTCACGCCGGGTGCCAGTCGCAGCGGTTCATCGATCCACCACACGCCGAAGGCGCCTGCGATCAGCAGGGCCACCAGTGGCAGCACGAACATGAGTTTGAGTAGGCGTAACAAGGGTGTGAGCTCAGCAGGGTGATGGGGCTGGCGCGAAGCGCCTGAAGCGGGCACACGATGATAATCGGGCACTTCCACAGCGCGGCGTGCCTCTCGCGCCGCTCCCGCCACCCCGGGCGCCCCACTTGAACACCACCAGCACCGCCATGACTCCACCCTTGCCACTCGAGGCCACTCAAGCTCTACACGGTGTCGTCCGGCTGACCCGGCTGGGGGTGATCCAGGTGGACGGGGAGGACGCCGCGAAGTTTCTTCATGGCCAGCTCACGCACGATTTCGCGCTGCTGGGCCTGTCCGAGGCGCGCCTGGCGGCTTTCTGCTCGGCCAAGGGCCGCATGCAGGCCAGCTTCGTGGGCTTCAAGCGCAGCCACGACCAGATCCTGCTGATCTGCAGCCGGGACCTGCTGCCCTCCACACTCAAGCGGCTGTCGATGTTTGTGTTGCGCGCCAAAGCCAGACTGAGCGATGCCAGCGATGCCTTCGCCATCTGGGGCCTGGCCGGCAGCGCCGTGCCCGCCGCCCTGCCCGATGCGCCGTGGACGCAATGGCGCGACAACGACGCCAGCGTGGTGCGCCTGTACCCCTCCGACGGGACCGCGCGAGCCTTGTGGGTGGTTCCCGCCACCGCCTCGGCGCCCACCGGTGAAGCGTTGAGCGAAGACCTGTGGAACTGGCTGGATGTGAAGAGCGCGGTGGCCACGCTCAGCCAGCCGGTATTTGAGGCTTTCGTGCCGCAGATGCTCAACTACGAGTCGGTCGGCGGCGTGAACTTCAAGAAGGGTTGTTACCCCGGCCAGGAGGTGGTGGCGCGCAGCCAGTTTCGTGGCACGCTCAAGCGCCGGGCTTACCTGGTGCACAGCCCGGAACCCCTGGCCGCCGGGCAGGAGGTATTCCACAGCAGCGACGCCGAGCAACCCTGCGGCACGGTGGTCCAGGCGGCGCCCCACCCGGGTGGTGGCTTCGATGCCATTGTGTCGATGCAGACCAGCGCGGCCGCCGATGGCAGCCTGCATGCCGCCAGCGCCAGCGGGCCGGCACTGAGCTTGCTGCCCCTGCCCTACCCGCTGCTCGACGACATCTGATCTTCGGCAATTGCACGCCATGCATCGCCTGCCAACCCCCAGACCAGAGACACCACGGAACCGGCTTGGCCGGGCCGCAGGCGTTGCCCTCCTTCAGGGGGGTCGCGCGAAGCGCGGCGGGGGGGGCCTTTCAATATGTGCCTGATCGCCTTTGCGCTGAACGCCGATCCGGCCTGCCCGCTGCTGATCGCCGCCAACCGCGACGAATTCCTGGATCGGCCCACAGCGCCGCTGCACCGCTGGCAGTTGGACGACGGCACCGAGGTGGTGGGGGGGCGCGACCTGCGCGACGGTGGCACCTGGCTGGGTCTGAGCACCCATGGGCGCCTGGCCATGCTGACCAATGTGCGACAACCGCTGACGTTGGCAGCGCGGCGCAGCCGCGGCGAGCTCGTCACGCGCTGGCTGCAGAGCGATGGTGACGTGAAGCGGTTTGCGGCCGGCATCGCGTCGGCTGACTACGGCGGGTTCAATCTGGTGGTGGGCGACTTCCATGCCCGCGCCTGGCACTGGCTGAGCAACCGCGACCCCGATGCGCCGCACGCCAGCGAGGCGAACGTGCTGCACCAGCGTGCACTGCATGCCGGCATCTACGGCCTGTCCAACGCAAGCCTGGACACCCCGTGGCCCAAGACCCAGCAACTGAAAGCCGCGATCGGCGAATCACTGACCCGGGCATCCGACTGGTTGTCACCTTTGTCCCGGGCCCTGACCCACGACCAGCCGGTGCTGGACCCGGAACTGCCGCGCACTGGTGTGCCCGACCACTTGGAGCGGGCGCTCTCCAGCCCGTTTGTGCGCATGGCCGATCGCGCCTATGGCACGCGCACCAGCCAGGTGGTCAGTGCGCGAGCCCATGGGAAAGGCTTCGCCGTGACCGTCCACGAATGGACCCACGACCCCACCCAGACCGTGACCAGTCTGGTGCCTGAGCGTTCGCGCCGTGAAACGCTGGTGTGGTGAGTCTCAGAGCCGCTTGAACATGGTCACGTGCGGGATGCCGGCCTCTTCAAACGGCTCGCCCAGCACCTTGTAGCCCAGCCGGGCATAGAAGCCCTCGGCGCTGCGCTGCGCGTGCAGCACCACCTCGGCGTCGCCACGCTCGCGGGCCGCTTCCATCAAGGCCTGCAACACGTCGCGCCCCAGGCGCCCGCCACGCAGCGTTCGATCGACCGCCATGCGCCCGATCTTGGAGGTGCCCGGCTCGTGGGCCAGCAGGCGGCCGGTGGCCAGCGGGCGGCCGAGCCGGTTGTAGGCCACCGCGTGCACGGCGGTGGCGTCGGCCTCGTCCCACTCCAGCTCTTTCGGAATGCGCTGCTCCTCCACGAACACCGCGGTGCGCAGGCGCTGGGCGTGCGGGCCGAGTTCGCTCCAGGGGCCCACGCGCACTTCGGTCACGGCCTCGCCCGACTCGTATCCCGTCAGGATGTCGCGCAGCACCGCGGGCACCGGTCGTGAGGTCTGCGTGGCCGGGTCGGCAAAGACGTAGATGATTTCGCCGGTGATGAGGTGTTCGTCACCACGAAAGATGGCGCCCGTGAAGGTGAGCGACGAGTTGCCGATGCGGCTGCATTTCATGGCCACCTCAAGCTGGTCGTCCACCCGGGCCGATGCGTGGAACTCCACCGTGGCCTTGACCACGTACAGGTCGCCGTCGAGCTGCTCCATGCTTTCCTGGTAGGGCAGACCCAGCGCGCGCCAGTAGTCGGTGATGGCGGTGTCGAAATACATCAGGTAGTGCGCATTGAAGACGATCTTCTGCATGTCCACCTCGGCCCAGCGCACGCGCAGGCGGTGGAAGAAGCGGAAGTCGGAGCGTTGCAAGGTCATGTCAGTGCCGCCCGGCCGTCCGAAGGCAAATGACGCGCCCCCTTGGGGGGCAGCGATACGTGAAACGATGAGCGTGGGGGTAGTGTCATGTGGGTCATCCGTTGAAGGCTTGGCGCAGCGCGCGCGCTGCGTCGTTGTGGGCGGTCAGTGCCTGGGGAATGGCACGGCCGAAGTTGATGAAGCCGTGCACCACGCCGGCGTAGATCTCGATGTCCACCGCAACGCCCGCATGTCGCAACCGGTCGGCGTACATCACGCCCTCGTCGGTGAGTGGATCGCATTCGGCCAGGCCGATCCAGGCTGGCGCGACATCGTCAAGCTCGCGCACATGGCCGTGCTCGTCCACGCCATCGAGTGGGGCAAAGCGCCAGTCGTCGCGGTCAGCCGCGCTGCGCAGGTAGTGGCCAAAGAAGTAGCTGATGTGCCGCTCCTCCAGCAGAAAGCCTTCGGCAAAGGTCTTGTGCGAGGCGGTGTCCTGGTGACCCACGCAGCCGGGGTAGATGAGCAACTGAAGCGCCAGCGGCACATTGGCATCGCGCGCCGCAATCGCCGTCACGGCGGCCAGCGTGCCCCCGGCACTGTCGCCGCCCACCGCGATGCGGTTTGCATCCAGACCCAGCGCGTTGCACTGCTCGCGCAGGCCCGTCAGGCTGTCCCAGGCGTCATGCACGGCGGTCGGAAACTTCCACTCGGGCGCGAGCCGGTAGTCCACCGACACCACGGCGCAGTGCGCCAGGTGGGCGAGGTGGCGGCACAGCGCCGCGTGCGTGGCCACGCTGCCCACAGAGAAGCCGCCGCCGTGGAAGTACAGCAGCACCGGCAGGGCGGCCTCGGAATCCGGCGCGAACAGCTGCGCGCGCAACTCCACGCCATCGCGGGCGGCGAAGCGCAGCTCTTCCACCCTGGGCAGTTTGTGCGCGGGGATCTCCAGCACGCCAGCGCCTGCTTCGTAGGCCAGCTTGGCCTGCGCCGGCGTGAGCGCGTGCAGTGGCAGGTGCCCCGCTCGTGCGATGCGCTCCAGCACATGGCGCATGGCCGGCGTCAGGAGCGAGCGGGGGTCTGGATGGTGGGACATGGGTCAACATTGTGGCGGGCACACAAAGGCGTGGTCACAGGCCCTGTCTTTTGGGTGACGGACCGCGGGTTGGCGGCATAGGCGGATCGAGGCGCGAGCCCTATAGTTTTCGCATCAACAAACACCTACACCGGAGACCGCCTTGGCCCAGATCCTCTACATCACCAACATCCTGATTGACTTCGGCGTGCTCTCGCAATTGCAGGCCGAGTGCGACCGCGTGGGCATCCGCCGCCCGCTCATCGTGACCGACGCCGGCGTGAAAGCCGCGGGTCTGCTCGACAAGGCCACCGCCGCCCTGCCCGGTCTGCGTCCGGCGGTGTTCGACCAGACCCCGTCCAACCCGACCGAGGCCGCCGTGCGAGCCGCCGTGGCGGTGTACCAGGCGCAAGGCTGCGACGGGCTCATTGCCCTGGGCGGCGGCAGCGCCATCGACTGTGCCAAAGGCGTGGCCATCGCCTGCACCCACCCGGGTCCGCTCAAGACCTACGCCACCATCGAAGGGGGCTCGCTGAAGATCACCGACCGCGTGCCACCGCTCATTGCCGTGCCCACCACGGCGGGCACCGGCAGCGAGGTGGCGCGTGGCGCCATCGTGATCGTGGACGACGGCCGCAAACTCGGCTTTCACAGCTGGCACCTGGTGCCCAAGACCGCCCTGCTCGACCCCGAACTCACCCTGGGGCTGCCGCCCATGCTGACCGCCGCCACCGGCATGGACGCCATTGCCCATTGCATGGAAACCTTCATGGCGCCGCCCTTCAACCCGCCGGCCGACGGCATCGGCCTTGATGGCCTGACGCGGGGCTGGGCCAACATCGAGCGCGCCACGAAAGACGGGCAGGACCGTGAAGCGCGACTGAACATGATGAGCGCCAGCATGCAGGGCGCAATGGCCTTCCAGAAGGGACTGGGCTGCGTGCATTCGCTCAGCCACAGCCTGGGTGGCGTCAATCCGCGGCTGCACCACGGCACGCTCAACGCCGTCTTTCTGCCGGCCGTGATCCGCTTCAATGCCGAAGCCGAATCGATGAAGAAGGACAACCGCCTGCAACGCATGGCCCACGCCATGGGGTTGGCCAGCGGCGGTGATGTGGCCGAGGCCATCACCGACATGAATGCCCGCCTGGGCCTGCCCGCGGGCCTGGCCACCATGGGGGTCACACCCGACCTGTTCGACAAGGTCATCGAAGGCGCAATGGCCGACCACTGCCACAAGACCAATCCTCGCCTGGCCACGGCCGAGGACTACCGGGCCATGCTGCAAGCCGCCATGTAACCCCGGCGCTGCCTTCGAAATTCAGGGCGCGACATCCTGCTGTCGCGCCCTTTTTGCGTGCGTTGCACAGGCTTTGCGCTGGCCGCCGCAAGCTCCGTGAAACCCCTTTCCGGGGCGTTTGCCGAGTCATCGATTCATGAGCGTTTCATAACCTGTTCGTCAATCCTCCAACGGGTGATTGCCGCAGACTGCCCTCACTGAATTCGATGCCTCCACGGATGACGACAGCCCTGCGCCGAGCAGGGCTCCGGTTGGGTGCATCTGATTTGAGCTCAGACAACCACCAACCAGGGTCGACCATGACATTCGCAACTCTCTTGACTTCTTCCGATACCGCCTTGACTGCCCGGGAAACCGAAATCCTCGATTTCATCGCACGCGGTTTGACCTCGAAACAGATCGCACGGGAACTGAACATCAGTCCCTACACCGTGAACACGCACCGCGACAACCTGCGCCGCAAGCTGGGTGCGCACAACGGCGCGCAGTTGGCATCCTGCCGAGCCAACCTCTCGTTCAACCAGTCCGGCGAGGCCGCGATGGCCCGCAAATTCTGAACACGTTGCCAGTCCCTTCCCAACTTTTCAGGAACCCTTCATGTCGACCACCATTCCCTACTCGCCCTCGCTCGTGCTGGGCAGCATCATCGAACCCGCTGCCATCGACACGTTGCTGGCGGTGTCGGCGGCGCAGACGCCCATCGACGCCGCGCAGGAAACCCTGAACTCCTTCATTGCCATGAAACGCAGCCTGGAAATGACGGTTCAGGAGCTCATCAACATGAAGATCGATCCCAAGGATCTGGTGAAGAAGGTACAGGAAGTGGGTACCGATGTGGACAAGGCCGCCACCGCCTACGCCACCACCCGCGTGGAGCAGGAACTCAAGCTGCAGCCGCTGCGCGCGAAGATGCAGATGGTCAATGCCAGCGTGGAGAGTCCGATCGACTACAACCGCACGCAGATCAAGACCCTGCCGCTGGCGGCCGACTCGCTGAAGATGGACGCGCAGTTCTTCACCTTCGACGACAACCAGGAAAACGACAGCAACACTCTGGGCAACATCAAGTCCTATGTCAGCGCGGCCACCTCCTTCCTGGGTATCGACGCGTCCTTCGACATGGCCAAGACCGCCGTGGACCAGGTGGACAAGCAGCGCCAGCTGCACAAGATTTCGGGCACCCTGGTGCTCACCGCCAGCTGCACCCACAAGGAAGCCCAGGTGCTCGCCCCGCTGTGCCTCGATGTGGACAAGGCCATCCGCGTGTGGAACCAGCTGTTCCCGGGCGAGAAGCTGCGCACCGACGAAGACGGCATGCGCGAGGTCGTCGAGCACGAGGGCTCCCCGCAAGAGAAGGCCTTCAACATCATTTCGGGCGCCACGCTGGGTTCGAGTTTTGTGGGCATGGTGCACGTGCTCAATGTCGACAAGACCTCCAGCAGCCAGGACGACGATTCGACCGAGCGCGACGCCAAGGCGACGCTGGCGCTGGGTGCCGCAGTGGCCTCCATCAAGGGGGGCTTCGGCGTCAACAAAAGTTTCGCCAGTGACGTCAAGAAGCTGCTCAGCACCCAGAACATCAACTCCCACGTCACGCTCATCACCGCGGGCTTCATCCCCACCATCAAAGCGAACGATGTCGCCATCGGCGTCAAGCAGTTCGCCAGTTTCGACCCTTCGGACATGATGACCAGCCTGGCCAAGCTCTCCGATTTCACCTCGGCCGATCGCAACTCGGCCCAGCAGGCTGCCACCGCGGCGCGCACCAAGGGAGAGTTCGTGGCCCTGAAGACCGCCAACATCGAAAGTGTGATGCAGAGCCTGTCCAAGCTCGACGATGACAAGAACAGCATGCTCGACATCTCGTCGATGGTGGTGGCGTTCGAGGACTACGTGAACACCGCCACGGCCGTCACGCTCGAGACCCCGATCGGTGTGCCGATCAACTACTACCTCAAGCCGATCACGCGCACCCAGCTCGCGCAGATGTGGGTCTCGAAGTACTACCCCAACAAGTACGTGGACATCCAGGGCGACGACGCTCCGCGTCCCAAGAAGGAAGCGCCCGCCAGCTGAGCGCACCGATGCGCTGACCCCCCCGCCCTGTCTGCAATCCCCCTTTCCCCCGGAGCCTTTCCATGCCCTCCTCCATTCCTTATTCACCCTCCCTCGTGCTGGGCAGTGTCGTGCATCCCACGGCCATAGCCACCCTGCTGGAGATGTCGGCCCTGCAGACGCCTGTCGATGCGGCGCAGGACACGCTCAATTCGTTCATCTCGCTCAAGCGCGGCCTGGAGATGACCGCCAGCGAGCTGGTGAACATGAACATCGATCCCAAGGACCTGCTGGCCAAGATGCCCGACGTGGACACCCAGTTGGAAAAAGCCGCCGTGACTTACGCCACCACGCGCGTTCAGCAGGAGCTGCAGATGCAGCCGCTGCGGGCCAAGGTGCAACTGGTCAACGCCGGTGTGGAAAGCCCGATTGACTACCAGCGCACCGTGATCAAGCCCATGCCGCTGGCGGCCGACACACTGAAGATGGACGCGCAGTACTTCTCCTTTGACCAGAACGAGCAGAAGGCCCAGAACACCATCTCCAACATCCAGAAGTTCATCACCCTGGCCGGCAGCTACGGCGATGCCGAGGGCGGTTTCGAGATGGCCAAGACAGCGGTCAAGCAGATCAACCACCAGCGCCAGATGCACAAGGTCGCCGGCACGCTGGTGCTCACCGCCAACTGCACGCACCGCCAGGCCTCGGTGCTGGCGCCGCTGGTGCTCGACGTGGACAAGGCGGTGCGGGTGTGGAACCAATTGTTCGCCGATGCCAAGGACAAGCTGCGGCCCGATGCCAACAGCATGGCCAAGATCGCCACCCAGGTCGGCTCTCCCGGCGACAAGTCGTTCAACATCATCTCGGGCGCCACCTATGGCTCCAGTTTTGTGGGCATGGTGCACATCCTGCGCAAGGAAACCACAGCCACGAGCCAGGAAATGGAGTCCGACGTGGTCGATTTCCAGGTCCGGGCCGCCAAGAAGGACTGGATCAGTTCGGCCAGTGGTTCGCTGGGCGTGGAAGACACCGATGCCGATGACGAAAAGTCGCTGTCCAGCCGCCAGGAGATCACCTCGCACGTGACCGTGATCACCTCCGGCGTGATCCTGGGCATTGCCAGTGCCGACATACAGATGGCCGTGAAGACGTTTTCCGTGGAAGAGGGCAAAAGCACCATGGACGCCCTGGCGGCTCTGGCCAACAAAGCCAACACCGAGATCCAGTCCACGCAGGCCCTGGCTGCCACCGCCCGTTCGGGCCAGGCGTTCACCGACCTGCAGGCCAACACGGTGCAGAGTGTGTTGACCAAGCTCGGCGAAATGCAAGGCATGAAGGTCAAGGTGCTCGATGTGAACTCCCTGATGACGGCCTTCGACAACTACGTGGCGGCCGCGCGCAAGGGTGGCATCGGTGTGCCGATCAACTACTACCTCAAGCCGATCACGCGCACGCAGCTCGCGCAGATGTGGATGAACAAGTACTACCCCGACAGGCTGCTCGCCATCCAGGGCGACGACACTGCCGCGGCCGATGCTGCTGCAGGCCAGTAAGGAGGCAAGCGATGACCGCAGACGATCTGGCCACCCTCACCGGGCGGCCCAGCAATGAAGTGGCACCCTGGCTTGGGCCCATCGAAGCCGCCATGACCGAGTTCCAGATCAACACGCCAGCCCGCGAGGCGGCCTTTCTGGCGCAGACCGTCCACGAGTCGGACGGCCTGCGCGCGGTGGCGGAGAACCTCAGCTACAGCGCCGGACGGCTGCCCGTGGTGTGGCCTCGGCATTTTTACCTGGCCCCGGACGAACCCGATGGCCGCCTGGATGCCAGCCTGTTTGAACACCACCCCGAGGCGCTGGCCAATGTGGTCTATGCCAACCGCATGGGCAATGGGCCCGAGAGCAGTGGGGACGGTTGGCGCTACCGGGGGCGAGGCCTCATCCAGCTGACCGGGCGAACCCTCTACACCGAAGCAGGGGCGGCCCTGCAGCTCGATCTGGTCAACGATCCAGACGCCCTGCTGCAGCCGGTCGCCGCCGCTCGCGTGGCCGGGTGGTACTGGCAGCGCATCAACGGCAACGCGCTGGCCGACCCCGCCACGGCGCAGTCCTTCGAGCAACTGACCGTGGCCATCAACGGTGCGGTGCTGGGCCAGGCCCACCGCGAGCAGTTGTGGAAACAAGCACAGACGCTGCTCAGCGCCGAGGCCTGAACACCACGCCGGAACGAGGTCATCCCATGAACCGTTTTCTCGTCCATTTGTCGGCCTGGCTGTGGGTGTGTCTGGCACCGTCGGTCTGGGCCCAGTCGACTGCCGTCGCGACAGCGCCGCCAGCGCCCGTTGTGAGCGCACTTATTGGTGAACTGGAGATCGACCGGATCATCGAGGTCCAGGTCGATCACCTGGCGGACTGGAACCTCGCCATCGGTGGGCCGGCCTCGACACGCGCGGGTCCGGCGTCGGTGCACCCGGCATGGCAGCTGGTGCCCTACCTCGACGGGCGCGCCCTCAGCGGCGTGACGCCACTGGCGGTGGATCTGGGCCAGAGCCGCTTGCAGTTCCATCTGCGCATCACCCAGCAGAACCGGGACACATGGACGCACCTGCTCAGTCCGCTGACGTTCCAGCGGGCGGTGCGATTCAGCGTGGGGCTTGAACAAGTGGATCCGTTTGCCACCGACCTCACCCTGACCAGCCGGCGCGCGCTCTTGACGGTGATCAACTGGCGCTGGTTGCTGGCAGCCGTTCTGATCGTGGCGGTGTTCAGCATGGCGTTCTGCGCACTGGCGATGCACACCACCTTGTTGATGGAGCGCTGCAAGCTGCTGGACGAAACGTTGTCGCACCGGTTCAGCCTGGCCAAGGTGCAGCTCGCGCTGTGGTTCTTCGTGATCTTTGGCGCCTTCCTCGTGATCTGGCTGGCCACGGGCAACTTCGACACCTTGAACAGCTCCATCCTGTCGACGCTGAGCATCAGCGCCGGCACTGCGCTGGGCGACACGTTCGTGAAAGCCGCGGGTCCCAGCACAGCGACATCGGCCCCGCAGGCCACACAGACAGACATCTTCCTGGCACCGCGTTGGACGGCGCGGCGCTTCATGCGCGAACTCGTCTCCGATGACGAAGGTTGTTCGATCGCCCGCTTTCAAATGCTGGCGTGGACCGTTGCGCTGGTGATCGTGTTTCTGGCCGATGTCTTCGACGACCTGCAAATGCCGGTCTTCGGCCCTGAACTGCTGTACCTGCTGGGTTTGAGCACGGGCACCTACGTTGCGCACCGGTTGCCGGAAATGCAGCGCGATCGTCAGCGAAGTGGCGCAGCTGCCACAGCGCTCAGCAAGCCGGTGTCCAGTACCCGCACACCACCGTAGCCCAACTCGACCACGCCCTTCACCGCCAGTTGCTGCAGCGCCTCGTTGATGCGCTGGCGGGGGATGCCGATGAGGTAAGCCAGCTCCTGTTGCGTGATCTGAAAGAATGCGTCCACCGTGGGGTAGAGCACCGGGTTGAACAAGGCCAACAGGCTGCGCGCCACCCGGATCTCGGGGTTTCGCATGCGGTCGGTGACCCGCGCCGCCATGAACTGGCCCAGCCGTTCGTTGATCTGGGCCATGAGGAACCGGTTGAACTCCAGCGACACGTCCAGCAAGTGGTGAAAGTCCGCCACCGGCAGACTGCCGACCGTGCTGGCCCGCAGCGCCGAGACGTTGTACCGGTAAGGCTCCAGCTTGATCAACGTGCCTTCGCCAAACCATCCGCTGGTGGGCAATCCTGCGTAGGTGATGGGCAGTCCATCGCGGCTGTCGTTGCTGAGCTTGAGCAAGCCATGCAAAGTTCCGTACCAGTGCGTGGGCTGGTCCCCGAACACGCAAAGGACATCATGAGGCGCCAGGTCGTGCACCTGCACCCTGGCAGCAGCCCATGCCCGGTCTTCAGGGGCAAGCCGTTGCAGCCAGTGAATCTGCGCCAGATCTTCGGGAGTGGCCGAGCGGCGTCTACGAGGGTGGCCGGTCATGGAGATGGTTTTTGACTGAGAGATGTGGCAGCGCCGAGACGTCTACAAACCCGATTTTCAAGCCAGATCATCAACGAATGAAACGCCCGCCCTGCCCGACCATTGTCAGCTCGATAAAGCGCGAGGCATGGATGCCCGGAGCCGTGAAGCGCAGGTCGAAACCACCGAGGTCCTGGCGGCCCAGCTTCCAGGTGCTGTTGATGAAGGCTTCACGGGTGGCGTCCTTGCCGGCGCGCTGCATGGCCAGGACAAAGGCTTTGGCGTTGATGAAGCCCTCCAGCGCCAGATGAGAAGGCTCCTGGGCGACACCCAGCGCTTTCCAGGCCAGTTGAAACTCCCGCACGACAGGTGTGTTGCTGTTGCCGGGCATGGGAACCACCTGCGAAAGCGCAATCCCCACGCCGTCCGGGCCCAGATCCCTGAGCGTTTGAGCGGTGCCGAGAATGGACAGGCTGTAGAGCGCGACGGCCTTGCGCTGCCGACGAAAGGCGCGAATGAAGTCGACGGCGGGCTTGCCGGCAATGCCCACCAGAAGCGCCTCGGGCGGGTGCGCGGCGATACTCGCAGCCGCCTCGGCCACGTTGGAGCTGTCGGTCTCGACTGTGACCGTGCGGGGGGCGGTCATCTTGCGCCGCTCCATGGCCAGCCGCACGCCCTCGTAGATCTCCTTGCCAAAGGAGTTGTTCTGGTAAGCCACGGAGATGCGGCGCGTACCGATGGTGTCGAGGTGCTGCACCAACTGCTCACCTTCGTCGGGGTAGCTCGGGCGAATGTAGAAGACATTGCGCATGTCCTTGGGACGCACGGACAAGGCCCCGGTGAAAGGGGCAAACAGTGGAATGCCCGAATCCTTCACCTTGGGAAGAATGGCCGCTGTCATGGGGGTTCCCATGCAGTTGAACAAGGCAAACATCTGGGGATCGTTGATCAGTTCCACGGCGTTGGCGAGAGCGCGGGTCGCATCGTAGCCATCGTCCTTGACGATGAGTTCGATGGGAATGCCTTGGATGCCTCCACGCGCATTCACGCCGGTGAAACAGGCTTTCGCACCGTTGTGCATGGCCAGGCCCAGGTCTCCCAGTGGCCCGCTCAGGGCCGTTGTCTGGCCGATCCGGATCGTCGTTCGGGATGGGGTCGCGGCACGCGCCGTGAGAACAAAGGGCGACGCCAGCAAGCCGGCGACGCAAGTGCGCCGTGACAGATGGGCGGTGTGGTTGGGCAGGGTTGAGATCGGGGGCATGGCAGTCTCCACACGGTTGGAAAACTGCAAGGTAGGTGAGTTCACCAGTGCTGTTTGTCCGCGGCGAACCTTTTTGAGGGTCTTCCCTAGGAGGTACCTCGCGCGCTGTACCCGCAGCCGCGGGCGTTTCGCCAGCCGTCGCCAGAATGGCCCGCTTACCTCGCCTCGGCGCAGTCTTTCAGTTTCTGCGAATCCAGAAACCGCAGGGTGCGGTACTCGACCCGCACCACACCCTTGCCCTCCAGCAGGGCAAGCGCCTTGTTGACCCGCTGCCGGGACATGCCGATCAGGTTGGAGAGATCTTGCTGGGTGATCATCAGCACGTTGCCCGCCGCGGGAAACAACACCGGGTTGCGCAGCCACAACAGGCTGCAGGCCAGCCGTTGTTCGTCGTCCGCGATGCGATCGATCTCGCGAGCAGCAATGAACTGTGCAAGGCGCTCGTTGAGCTGGTTCAAGGTGAACCGGCTCAGGCCGATCGAGCGTTGCGTGAGTGCATGGAAGTCTGCCGCGGCCAGGCAAGCCACCACACTCTTGCGAAGCGCCTGCACGCTGAACATGAACGGATGTCCCTTGATCAGGGTGCCCTCGCCAAACCAGCCACCCGCAGGAATGCCGCTGTAGGTGAGGTGCTCGTCCAGATCGAGCGGGTGGTCAACGCGCAGCATGCCCTCGATCACGCCATACCAATGTGAAGGGGGCGCGCCCACACGCAGCACGAACTCGTCCGCCACGCAATCACGTATCCGCATCCGTGGCGCCACCCAGGCGCGGTCTTCCGCGGAAAGCAACCCAAGCCAGGGAATGCGATCGAGTTCTCGCCCCGTGGCCAAGCGGTCGTTCTCTGGAGATTCACTCATGACGCGGATGGTACTTCGCGGTCGTTGCCGCGATGGACCCCTAGTGACTTCCCTAGGAATGGTGCGGCAAGGACAAACGGTGAATGGCAGCGTCCATAGCATCAGCCCTCATCGAAACGACGCTTCCAAGGAACCTCTCGATGGGAAAGACTTTCCCCCTTCTGTTGCTGCAGCACGCGATTGAAAACGGAAACGCGCCAGCGCTGCGCGAGAAGGAATACGGCATCTGGCAAACGCTCTCATGGAGCGCACTCGCCCGACAGGTGGAGGAGATCGCCTGTGGGCTGCACCTTGCCGGTCTTCAGCGTGGCGAGCACATCGTGATGATCAGCGGCAATCGGCGATTCCTGTACGCCTCCCTGCTGGCCGCGCAGTCATTGGGTGCGATCCCGGTTCCGCTCTACCAGGATGCGATCGCCGCCGAATGCGTCTTCCCGATCAACAACACCGAGGTGCGCTTCTGCGTGGTGGAAGACCAGGAGCAAGTTGACAAGATGCTGGAGATCCGTGAGCAGTGCCCTCAGCTCTCTCACATCTACTACGACGACCCGCGCGGCCTGCGCAACTACCCGGCATCCGGCCTGTCATCTCTCGCAGCCCTCACCGACAGTGGCCGTGCCTTCGCCAGCAAGCACCCAGACTTCTTCAGGACCGAGATCAGCAAGGCGTTTCCCGACGACGTGGCCGCCATGTTCTTCACATCGGGCACCACCGGCAACCCCAAGGGCGTGGTGCACACCCACCACAGCTTGCTCAACCGCGCCCGTGCTGGAGCCGACTTTGACCGGTTGACGAACAAGGAGGAGGTGTTGGCCTATCTCCCTCCGGCGTGGATCGGTCAGAACACGTTCTCGTACGCCCAATGGTTGACCTGCGGCTACGTGGTGAACTGCCCCGAATCCGGTGCCACGGTGACGATCGACCTGAAGGAAGTGGGCCCGACCTACTACTTCGCGCCGCCACGCGTGTTCGAAGGGCTCTTGACGAGCGTGATGATCCGAATGGAAGACGCCGGGGCCTTCAAGCGCGGCATGTTCCATTACTTCATGGACGT
>NZ_LMIE01000029.1:320380-700743 GCF_001428625.1 Hydrogenophaga sp. Root209 | reverse complement strand
CTACTGGAATCACCACTACAACTGGCACCGCCCTCATCAAGGCATTGGCGGCATCGCTCCCATGTCCCGGCTCACTCGCTCAAGAAACAACCTCTTGACTCTTCACAACTAGGCCATCTCTGCCGCCATTAAATTGAATGGATGCTATTGAGCTTCCCATTTCTTCCTTTCGTCTCCCCAGATCTGCCCAAAAGCTATCGTTGTCAATCTCCTCTTGATTGGTGGGGAGTAGTTTTATAGTGACTTTCTCGATTTTCTTGAATCTATCGATAAAGTCACTAAGAGATTGACGATCTGAAAGAGGAGTGATGCGAAGCCTCGGGCTGGGATAGCGCCTATGTATATTTGCCCTTGTTCCTCGCGGGGCTTTTTCTTCATTTGGAAGTATCGCATCCTTAATGAGTTTTTGAACAAGGATTTTGTGTTCAATAATTAAAAATTTTTGACAGGTTGATTCAAAGTTTTGAATTGAGGGGGCGCCAGGTAATTCTCTACAAAATATCAGTCGATGAGTTTCAAGGAGAAGTAGAAAGATCGACGTAGGTGCTGTTTCGAGTTCCTTTTTATCAGCAACAATGTGATTGTCCTGAAAGATTTGCTCTCGCTTTAGCTTCGTATTCTTTACTATTCTTCCAACTATGGCGGGATGTTTTTTCTTATTGAAATCAGTGAGTGTTATTTTGGATGAGTCTAGAAAGAAATATTCGCCTTTACCTTCTATTTTTCGATGATGCTTTTGAGCCGTAAATGAAGGTTCTACTATTTCTTCGAAAAAGTCGAGTAAGACTTTTTCGTCTCCAAATTTAAGGGTGAAGTTTCCAAATTCAATTCTTTTCGTGTAGCTCATGGTTCCTCCTGAATTATATTTCTGATGGTTATTTGATCAACATTCGCCGTTTATTTCCCCCAAGAATCCTTTAACCCAGCGATCCGATTGAAAACTGGCTTCCCCGCCGCATGGTCCACCCGATCCGCCACAAAGTACCCAAACCGCTCGAACTGGAACTTCTCATCCGGTTTCGCCGCAGCCAATGACGGCTCCACATAAGCCGTCACTACCTTCAAGCTGTTCGGGTTCAGCGCTTCAATGAAGTCCTTGCCACCAGCATCGGGCTGGGGGTCGCTGAACAGGCGGTCGTACAGGCGCACTTCGGCGGGCACGCCGTCGGCCACGCTGACCCAGGTGATGGCGGCTTTGGCTTTCACGCTGTCGGCGCCGGGGGTGCCGCTCTTGGTGCCGGGGATCACCTTGGCGTGCACGGCGGTCACGGTGCCGCTCGCGTCTTTTTCGCAGCCGGTGCACTCGATCACGTAGCCGCCTTTGAGGCGCACCACGTTGCCTGGGAACAGGCGCTTGTAGCCCTTGGGGGGCACTTCTTCAAAGTCTTCGCGTTCGATCCAAACCTCTTTGCCGATCTTGAACACGCGCTCGGGCGGCGGGGTCTGGCCTTCGGGCACGGCGTGGTGGGGCAGGGCGGGCTGGGTGCAGTCTTCCGTGTAATCGTCTGAGCCAAAGGCCTCGGCCCAGTTGGTGAGCACCAGCTTGACGGGGTCGAGCACGGCCATGCCGCGGTGGGCCTTGTTTTCCAGGTCTTCGCGCAGGCAGCCCTCCAACGTGCTGTAGTCGATCCAGCTGTCGCTCTTGGTCACGCCGATGCGCTCGGCAAACATCTGGATGCTCTCGGGCGTGTAGCCGCGCCGGCGCAGGCCCACGATGGTTGGCATGCGCGGGTCGTCCCAGCCGCTCACCTTGTGGTCATAAACCAGTTGCGCGAGCTTGCGTTTGCTGGTGATCACATAGGTGAGGTTGAGCCGGGCAAATTCGTACTGCCGGGGCGGCGGGCTTTGCAGCAGGCCGCCTTCGGTCAGGCGCTCCAGCAGCCAGTCGTAAAACGGGCGCTGGTCTTCAAACTCGAGCGTGCACAGGCTGTGGGTGATCTGCTCCAGTGCGTCCTCAATGGGGTGCGCAAAGGTGTACATCGGGTAGATGCACCAGGCGTCGCCCGTGTGGTGGTGCGTGGCACGGCGAATGCGGTAGATGGCGGGGTCGCGCAGGTTGATGTTGGGCGAGGCCATGTCGATCTTGGCGCGCAGCACCATGCTGCCGTCTTCGTGCTGGCCGTCGCGCATTTCCCTGAACCGCGCCAGGTTTTCGGCGGGGGTGCGGCTTCTGAACGGGCTGTCGATGCCGGGCTTGCCGAAGTCGCCGCGCGCCAGGCGCATCTGCTCGCTCGTCTGTTCGTCCACATAGGCGTGGCCGGCTTCAATGAGGTATTCGGCGGCGCGGTACATGAAGCCAAAGTAGTCGCTGGCCTGGAAGAGGTGGCTCTGGCCGTTGGCTTCCCAGTTGAAGCCGAGCCACTGCACGGCATCAAGGATGCTGTTGACGTACTCGGTGTCTTCCTTCTCGGGGTTGGTGTCGTCAAAACGCATGTGGCACACGCCGCCGTAGTCGCGCGCCAGGCCAAAGTTGAGGCAGATGCTCTTGGCGTGGCCAATGTGCAGGTAGCCGTTGGGCTCGGGCGGGAAGCGGGTGCGGATCTTGGCCGGGTCGGGCTGGCCGGCGGCGTGGTGCGCTGCGTCACCCGGGGTGCCGGCCCAGCGGCGCTGGGCGTAGGTGCCTTTGTCCAGATCGTTTTCGATGATCTGTCGCAGGAAGTTGCTGACCTTGTGATCGCCCTCTGCGGGGGCGTTGCCTGGGGTGCTGGTGGGCTTGCTTGGGGGGGTGTTGGAGCTCATCAAGGCATTCTATTGATCTCACCCACTCCGTTTGGGTTTTGCTCAAGCATCCTTTCGCGCTGAGGCACTCCGTCCGTTCGGCCTGAGCCAATCCACCCGTTCGTCCTGAGCCGACCCACCCGTTCGCCCTGAGCTTGTCGAAGGGTTCACACAGATGCAGGCGAGGGCTTCGACAGGCTCAGCCCGAACGGGAGTAGCTCAGCCCAAACGGATATGGCTCAGCCCGAACGGGAGTAGCTCAGTCCAAACGGATATGGCTCAGCCCGAACGGAGATGGCTCAGCCCGAACCGAGGTGGCTCAGCCCGCAACTGAGATGACTCCGTGCGGACGGTCTGTGGCGCGGGCTGAATGGTCGCAGCGCACAGCTTGCGCAAGCGGCTTTCCGTTATCGTTGCTGCGGAGTCGAGGAAACCCCCCGGGGCACACAAACACATGCACAACGAAAACCCTGAAACCATCCCCACCGAAGAGCCCTCCACCTGGGAGATCACGCAAGCCGAAGACGTGTTTTTGCCATCGGTGCGCGTGCGCCTGGGCTGGGCCGACATCGAGGCTGCGGTGGAGCGTGGCGCCATCGTGCCGAGCGAGGCGCATGCACTCTGGGCCTCGTGGGCTTCACCGGGGAGCGACCAACGCGTGACCGCGGCCGAGCTGGCGCCGCCTGCCGCGCAGCCTTTGCCGTCGGGCGTGCCCATGGCGCCCATGCCGCGCGTGGCGGCTGGGCCGAGCTTCTCGTTCACCAACACGCTGTATTACTTCGGCGGCATGCTGGCCATCGGCGCCATGACGCTGTTCATGACGCTGGGCTGGGAGCTCTTTGGCGCCTGGGGGGTGTTTGCCCTGGCCATGGGCTACATGGCGGGGGCGCTGCTGGTGGCGCGCAACCTCATGGTGCAGCGCCTGCGCACGCCGGCCGGTGTGCTGGCCACGCTGGCCGTGTGCCTGGTGCCGCTGGCGGTGTGGGCGCTGCAGAGCGGCCTGGGTTTCTGGCCCGAAGGCAGCCATGACAGCTACCGCGATTACCACCGCTTCATCGACTGGCGCTGGCTCACGCTGGAGCTGGCCACGCTGGCTGCGGCCGTGGTCATGCTGCGCAGTTTCAGGCTGCCCTTCATGGTGATGCCGGTGGCCGTGACCATCTGGTACCTCAGCATGGACGTGGCGCACATGCTCATGCAGAAGGAAGGCTTCGACTGGGCGTTCACGCGCGACGTGTCGCTGGTGTTCGGCCTGGCCACCTGCGCCATTGCGGTGTGGGTCGATCTGCGCACGCGTGCTTCGACGCACCCCCTGAACCGGCAAGACTTCGCGTTCTGGCTCTACCTCTTCGGCGCCATCATGTTCTGGGCGGGCTTGAGCCTGCGAGACTGCGACTCGGAGCTGAACAAGTTCATCTACGCGCTCATCAACGTGGGGCTGGTGTTCCTGGGTGCTGCCATTGGGCGGCGCGTATTCACGGTGCTGGGTGCCGTTGGCGTGGCGAGCTATCTGGGCTATCTGTCGTACCGCGTGTTTGAAGACAGCCTGCTGTTCCCGTTTGCGCTCACGCTGCTGGGCTTGAGCGTGGTGGCGCTGGGCATCTGGTGGCAGCGGCGCGAGGCACAGATCCACGCGCGCCTGGCCGGCTGGCTGCCAGCGGCGTTGAAGCCACTGGCAGCGGGCTGAGCGTTCCGCGCTGGGCCGACACATCGCCCGACCACTACTGGCCGAAGCGCGGACCGTCTTTCAGGAACTCGTCTTCCTCTGGCGTGCCGATGCGCCCGAGCACGGCGTTGCGGTGCGGGAAGCGGCCGTACTGCGCCACGATGTCGCGGTGCACCACGGCAAAGCGCAGGTTGTTGGCGAGCGTCTCGCGCAGCGGCTCCGGGCCGGTGTCCACCAGCCGCTGGAAGCGCGCCACACATTCCTCTTGCAGTTCCAGGTTTTCAGCGTGCATGAGCGGCATGTAGAGAAACACGCAGCCCGCCGGCGTGAGCGTGGTGTCCATGCCCTCGGCGAGCGAGCGGCGGCTCAGGCGCTGGGCACGGGCGTCACCGTCAAAGGCGCGGCGCTGGCCGCGGTGCACATTGCGCGAGAGCTGGTCCAGCAGCACGATGAGCGCCAGCCGCGCCCGCGGCTCGGTCTCCCACTCGGTGAGGCCGCCGTCCAGCGCGGTGTCCACCAGTGCGCCAAAGCGCTGGCGGATGGCGTCGTCTTGCGCCGGGCTGCCGCCAAACCAGCGTTGGTTGAAGTCTTGCGAGGGCCAGTCGAGCTGCAGGCCGTCGCCGAACCAGAAATCGAGCACATCGAGGGCGGCGGTGGGGAAGGTTGGGGTGTTCATGGGGTTACGTCTGGCAACGACTTTGACGGGGCATGCGGTACGGCGAAGTGGATGATTGTCTGTAATGCACGCACAGGGTGAGCAAGACCCTGAGATCAGCCCCACGCGAATTCAGGAGCCAGCCATGAAAACCTTGTCTCTCAAAGCCCATTGGGCCCGCACCTCGGCGTTGGCCCGGGGCCTTACGTTGGCCGCCCTGGCCGCCAGCGCCTGGGCCATGTCCACCATCGCCACGCCAGCGCAGGCGCGCGACAACAACATTTCCTGGTCGATCGGCGTGCACTCGCCGGGCGTGGCCGTGGGTGTGTCCAACTACCCGCCGGTGTACGGAAGCCGCTACCCGGTTTACGAAGAGCGTTACCCGATCTACGAAGAACGCCGCCCGATCTATCACCGCCCGATCGTGGTGCATCCGCGTCCGGTGGTGGTGTACCCGCAGCCCATCTACGTGGCGCCGCGCCCGTACTACCGCGCAGGTTGGGGCCACGGCCCGCGCTGGGATGACCGCCGCCATGGCAACGGCCACCGCAGTCATGGCCATCGCGGCCACGACCGTCGCGGCCACCGCTGAGCGGCCTCACATCGCGCGAAACCGGTCGGCGTAAAGCCGGCTCACGCCGAAAGCCTCCGGCGGCTTGAGACGGATCAGGGCCTGGGGGGCGCGAAATGCGGCGAAACGCAGCGCTCGCCCCTCCGTCTTTACGCAAGGGAAACCCGGGCGATACCCGGCGGTGGTGAAGAAACGAGGCCCCGTTCCTACAATGGGACGATGAAAAAGACGACGTGGATTTCGGGTGTGGTGGTGCTGGCCCTGGTGGCCGGCGGCGCCTGGTGGTGGACCCAGCGCAACGCGCAGTCGGCTGTGCAATACCGCAGTGCCCTGATCGAGCGTGGGCCGCTGCAGGCCAGCGTCTCCGCCAGCGGCACGGTCAACCCGGTCACGCAGGTGTCGGTGGGCACCCAGGTCTCGGGCCAGGTGCGCGCGGTCTATGTGGACTTCAACACCGAGGTCAAGGCCGGCCAGCTGATCGCCGAGATCGACCCCCAGACCTTTGAATACCGCGTGAGCTCGGCCCAGGCCGATGTGAACGCGGCGCGCGCGGCGGTGGCGATCTCGGTGGCCAATGCGGCGTCGAGCCGGGCCAACGTGTCGCGCGCCCAGTCCGACCTGGCCGAGGCGCAGCGCACCCATGAGCGCAACCTCAGCCTGGTGGCGCAGGGTTTCATTGCCCAGAGCGAGGCCGACCGCACCCGCGCCGTGCTCACCTCGGCCCAGGAATCGCTCAAGGCGGTGCAGGCGCTGGTGGGCGTGAGCGAGGCGCAGATCAAGAGCGCGCAGGCCAACGTGGCACAGCGCGAAGCGGCGCTGGCGCAGGCGCGCATCGACCTCTCGCGCACCCGCATCACCTCGCCGGTGGACGGCATCGTGATCAAGCGCACCGTGGAGAAGGGCCAGACCGTGGCCGCCAGCCTGCAGGCGCCCGAGCTGTTCGTGATCGCGCAGAACCTCTCCGACATGCAGGTGGACACCAGCGTCGATGAGGCCGACGTGGGCCGCATCCAGCCGGGCCAGACAGCCAGCTTCACGGTGGACGCTTTCCCGGGTCAGACGTTTGAAGGCCAGGTGCGCCAGGTGCGCAAGGCCGCCACCAACGTGTCCAACGTGGTGACCTACGTGGCGGTGGTGGGCTTTGCCAACACGTCCGGGCGCCTGCTGCCGGGGATGACGGCCAACGTGCGCGTGGTCACGGAGTCGCGCGAGTCGGTGCTGAAGGTGCCGAACGCTGCGCTGCGCGTGCGCATTGCCGGCGTGGAGCCCGCGGCGGTGCCCGCAGGCCCGGCCGACGCGCCCGCCAGCGCGGCTGCGCCCCAGGCGACCAACGGCGCTGCGAACGGTGCTGCCAGTCGCACGCCTCGTGAGGCCGGACAGGGCCGGCCAGCCGGGTCCGGTCGTGGTGCATCGCAGCGCGGCCGCATTTACCTGCTTGACGCCAACGGTCAGCCCCGGGCCTTCGATGTGCGTCTGGGCGTGAGCGATGGCACGGCCACCGAGCTGCTGGTGCGACCCGATTCGCCGAACGCGGCAGAACTGGTTGAAGGCGCGACCGTGGTGACCGGCGTGACGGGCGGCCCTGCCGCCTCGGCCGCCCCGGCCCGCCAGGCCGGCCCGCGCCTGGGGTTCTGACCATGACGACTCAACCCCTCGTCCAGACGCGCGAGCTGGTCAAGACCTACGCCATGGGCGACCAGACGGTGCACGCGCTGGATGGTGTGACGCTCACCATCGAGGTGGGCGAGTTCGTGGCCATCATGGGCGCCTCGGGCTCGGGCAAGTCGACCTTGATGAACATCCTGGGCTGCCTGGACCGCCCCACCAGCGGTCACTACAGCCTGGCGGGTGAGCCGGTCGAATCTCTGGCTCCCGACGATCTCGCCAGTGTGCGCAACCGGCGCATCGGCTTCGTGTTCCAGCAGTTCAACCTGCTGCCGCGCACCAGCGCCCGCGAAAACGTGGAACTGCCCATGGTGTACGCCGGCGTGCCCTCGGCCGAGCGCCAGAAGCGCGCGCTGGCCGCGCTGCAGCGCGTGGGCCTGGGTGAGCGCAGCGGCCACACGCCGGCCGAGCTCTCGGGCGGGCAACAGCAGCGCGTGGCGATTGCGCGCGCGCTGGTCAACCAGCCGCAGCTGATCCTGGCCGACGAGCCCACCGGCGCGCTGGACACCCACACCAGCGAAGACATCATGCGGCTGCTCACCGAGCTCAACGAGCAGGGCATCACGGTGGTGCTGGTCACGCACGAAGCCGACATCGCGGCCTGGGCCAAGCGCCGGCTGGTGTTTCGCGACGGCCTGATCATTGAAGACGTGCGGCAGACGCCGGTGCGCCCTCTGGTCCCGGAGGCCGCGCCATGAATTTCATGGCTGCGCTGCGCAGCGCCTGGCGCGCCCTGGCATCGAATGCCCTGCGCTCCATGCTCACCATGCTGGGCATCATCATCGGCGTGGCCGCGGTGATCACCATGATCGCCGTGGGCGCCGGCGCCACCGAGCGCGTGCAGGAGCAGATGAAGGGCCTGGGCTCCAACATCATGCTGGTGATTCCCGGCAGCGTGACCTCTGGCGGTGTGCGCCTGGGTGCGCAGGCCAGTCAGGGCCTGACCGAAGAAGATGCACAGGCCATTGCGCTGGAAGTGCCCGAGGTGCAGGTGGCCGCACCCACGTCGCGCACCAGCGCGCAGCTGGTGGCGGGCAACACCAACTGGGCCAGTTCGGTGTACGGCACCACCAACGACTACCTGGAGGCGCGCGACTGGCCGCTGGCCAGCGGGCGCCTGTTCGAGGCGTCTGAAATCCAGGGTTCGGCCAAGGTGGCCATCATCGGGCAGACCGTGGCGCGCGAACTCTTCGGCGACCTCGATCCGGTGGACCAGACCATGCGCATCAAGAACGTGCCGGTGACGGTGGTGGGCCTGCTCGCGCGCAAGGGACAGAACTCGATGGGTCAGGACCAGGACGACACCGTGATCGTGCCCATTTCCACCTACCGCAACCGCATCCAGGGCGGTGGTGGTGGCCGCCTCAAGCGCGTGGGCTCGATCAACGTGAAGGTGATCGAGGGCCAGAGCATGAAGGTGGCCGAAGACAGCATCAAGGAGCTGCTGCGCCAGCGCAAGCGCGTTCAGCCAGGGGCCGACGACCCGTTCACCGTGCGCAACCTCACCGAGATTCTGCAGGCGCAGGAAGCGTCGAGCCAGGTCATGACGCTGCTGCTGTCGGCCGTGGCCGGTGTGAGTTTGATCGTGGGCGGCATCGGCATCATGAACATCATGCTGGTGAGCGTGACCGAGCGCACCCGCGAGATCGGCCTGCGCATGGCGGTGGGCGCACGCGGGCGCGACATCCTCACGCAGTTCCTGATCGAGGCCGTCACGCTGAGCCTGATTGGTGGTGCCATCGGCGTGCTGCTGGGGGCCATCGCCACCTGGGCGGTGGGTCAGTTCGCGGGCTGGCAGGTGAGCATGACGCTCAACTCGATCGTGCTGGCAGCGGGCTTTTCGGCACTGGTGGGCGTGTTCTTTGGTTTTTACCCGGCCAAGCGCGCCTCGGAACTGCTGCCGATCCAGGCCCTGCGCCACGAGTGAGCGCGCCCGGCGCATGCCCGGCCAGCAGGTACGATACCGGCCTGCTCGTTGGGCCCTCGGTGGGCCCACGCACCACCTGAGAACCCTTTCCCATGGATTTTGTGTTGTTGATCAAGGCCGCCATCATGGGCGTGGTGGAAGGCCTCACCGAGTTCATCCCGGTGTCCTCCACCGGCCACCTCATCCTGGCCGCCTCGCTGCTGAACATGCCGGGCGAGAAGATCAAGCTCTTTGAAGTGGTGATCCAGACCGGCGCGATGATGGCCATCGTCTCGCTCTACGCCGGCAAGCTGTGGGAGACGCTGGTGCACCTGCCCCGCGAGCAGCAGGCCCAGCGTTTCACACTCAACGTGCTGGTGGGCTTCTTCCCCGCCGCCTTGCTCGGTTTCCTGTTCATCGGTGTCATCAAGAGCGTGCTGTTCAATCCGCTGGTGGTGGCCCTGGGCTTCATCGTGGGCGGGGTGGTGATCCTGTGGGCCGAGCGGCGCCAGGAGCGGGGGGTGGCACCGCGCATCGAGTCGGTGGACGACGTGCGCTGGACCGACGCGCTCAAGGTCGGCCTGGTGCAGTGCGCGGCACTGGTGCCCGGCGTGAGCCGCTCGGGCGCCACCATCATCGGCGCCATGCTGCTGGGCTTCAGCCGCAAGGCCGCCACCGAGTTCAGCTTCTTCCTGGCCATTCCCGTGCTCTTCGGCGCCGCCGCCTACGACCTCTACAAGAGCCGGGACCTGCTGAGCACCGCCGACATCCCGCTGTTCGCGGTCGGTCTGTTCTTCTCGTGGTTGTCGGCCTGGATCTGCGTGCGCTGGTTGCTGCGCTTCGTGGCCAGCCACACCTTCGCGCCCTTCGCCTGGTACCGCATTGCCTTTGGTGCGCTCATCTTGCTGACCGCGGCCATGGGCTGGGTCGACTGGGTGGCCTGAGGCGCGAGCTGTCTGACTACACGGCCAACGGCGCGTAAAGACTGAAACAGAAGGTGGCGCCCTTGCCCGGCTCCCCGGTGGCGGCCATGCTTCCGCCGTGGCGCTGCACGATGCGCAGCGACGTGGCCAGTCCGATGCCCAGGCCCGAGAATTCGTGTGGCATGTGCAGGCGCTGGAACGGCTGGAACAGCTTGCTGGCCCGGGCCATGTCGAAACCCGCGCCGTTGTCGCTCACGCAAAACCGCGTCTGACCCTTTTCCATCTGCGCGTACACCCGGATCACGGCCTGGGGCGTCTGCGCGGTGTACTTCCAGGCGTTGTGCAGCAGGTTCTGCATGAGCGCCTCCACCAGGGGTGGATCGGCCATGGCGTTGAGCCCGGGCGCCACCTCCCAGCGCACCTGGCGCTGCGGATCGGTGCTCGAAAACTCCTCCAGCAAGCGGGTGGCGATGGTGCTCAGGTTGACCGGCTTGCGCTGCAGGTCGCCGCGCGAGAACTGCGAGAGCGTGAGAAGACCGTCGATGAGTTCGCCCATCTTCTTGCTCGCGCCCATGATGCGCTCCAGGTGGGACAGGCTCTCGCCGGCCCACTCCGGGTTGTCTTCGCGCAGCGCCTGTGCGAAGCCGTTGATGATGCGCAGCGGGGACCGCAAGTCGTGCGCCACCGCGTAGGAGTAGCTCTCCAGTTCGTCGTAGGCCGCCTTCAGCGCGCGGGTGCGCTCTTCGATGCGTTGCTCCAGCGAGGCGTTGAACTGCTGGATCTGCATGTCGCGGTGTTTGCGCTCGGTGATGTCCTGGGTGACCCCCAGGGCGCGCACCGCGCGGCCCTGGGCATCGCGATCGAACTCGGCCCGCACCGAGAACCACCGGTGTTGTCCGCGGATGATCAGGCGGTACTCGATGTCGTAGTCCGCCAGGCCTTTGACCGCCAGTGCCCATTGCTTCAAGACCATGGCTCGGTCGTCGGGGTGCGTGAGGGCCAGCAGTTCGTCGTCGGTGAACTCGGCAGCCGGCAGGTCGAGCACCTCGTGCGATCCCGAGAGCGTGACGAAGCGGCGGGTCGCCACGTCGGCATGCCAACTGGCCACACCCGCGATCTGGTTGGCCTGGCGCAGCAGCTGTTCGCTGGTGCGCAAGGCCAGTTCGGTGGCCTTGGATGCCGTGATGTCCTGCACCACGGCAATCAGGTAATCGGGCTGCCCATCGGGCTTGCGCACCAGCGACAGCGTGAGGTGCACCCAGACCGGGTGGCCCAGCTTGTGGATGTAGCGCTTCTCGATGCGGTAGCTGCCGAGCTCGCCTTCGAGCGTGCGCGCCAACTGGTCCTGGTCGAGCTGCAGGTCGTCGGGGTGGGTGAAGTCCCGGTAGCTCAGCGACTGGAGTTCCGCCTTGGTGTAGCCAATGAGGTCGCAATAGGTCTGGTTGATGCGGATCCAGCGCCCGTCGATGTGGCTGTGCGCCATGCCGGTGGAGCTGTGCTCAAACGTGTCTTCCAGCTGTTTGGCCCCGCGCTGGATCTCGGTGGTGGCCTGCCGCAGGCGCTGGTTTTGCTGCTGCATGAAGGCAATGGCACCCACCACGACCAGCTGTGTGATCAGGTGCCACAGGTTGAGCCAGAAGGCTTCCACCGGGTCGTCGAACGCCAGACTGAAATAGGGTTTGACCAGCAGGTAGTTGACGAACAGCATGCCCACGACAGTGCTGAACATGCCGACCCGAAAGCCGCCGTACAAGGCGGACAACGCCGCGGCCAGGGACAGGGTGATGAAACGCCCGCCCGATTCGGCAGGGGCCAGAGCCACGCGGATCCAGGCCGCAAAAGCGGTGATCAGAAAGGCCACCACCAGGCGTGTGGCCATGCTGTGTTGTTCGGGTCGCCAGTTGACGTACCGCCACCAGATCCGCCGCAGCAGCGAGTTCACAGGTGATTGGGGTGTCAGGGGCACGGTTGCAACGTTGTTTTGTTGGAGTGTTGTGCGCATTGCCGTTATACCGGAGTCGTTGCCCAGGATGCTTGGGTTCTGCCCTCTGGAGGCGTCAGCGGCGTGTGGGAGCCGACAGCGCGGCCAGCACCTGGTCGATGGCGGCGGCGGTGTCCAGCGGCCGCTCCATCGGGAACAGGTGGCTGCCTTCGATCATGGCCATGCGCTCGGGGTGGTCGCGGCCCACCAGCCGGAGGGTCATGGCCATGCCGACCTGCTTCATCTCGAGCGAGCGCGTCCCGCCGATGAAGCCCACCGGGCATGTCAGCGGGTGGCGGCGCAGCAGCCGGTCCAGGTTGTGGGGCAGGGTGTTGTAGATCGCGGTTTCCACTTCGCGGGTGAAGTCCAGCGTGCGGTGCGCCTTGCCGTTCGCGTCGGTCTCGTCGTGTGTGCCGTGCGCGATGTAGTCCTGCAGCACCTGCGGCTCCCAGGCAGCAAAGGCCTTCTTGCTGGCGAAATGCGCTAGTGCCGACTCGGCGTCAGGCCAGGTGTGGCGGCGGCGGCGGCTGACCTTGCCGGGCGACACCGATCCCACCAGCTGGGTGCGCTTGACCAGCTCCAGCGTGCGGGCGCGCCAGCCTCCGAGCAAGGGCGAGTCGATCAGCAGCACGCCGCGCACCGCATGGCCGCCCAGCTGGGGGTGGCGCGCGGCGCACATCAGGCTGAGGAAACCACCCAGCGAATGTCCCACCAGCCAGGCGCCGCTGCCATGTGCCTCGATCTCGGGGGCTGCAAAGTCGGCGAGCTGCTGCACCAGGTGCGGCCAGTTGCTGGTGACGGGGTAGTTCGGATCGTGTCCGAACTTGTCAACCGCCCGCACCGCATGGCCGCGGGCGCGCAGGGACTTGAAGAGGACGCGGTAGGTGCTGGCGGGGAAACTGTTCGCGTGGGAGAAGATGATCAGCGACATGCCTTAAATCAGCTTCTCTCTGGCGTTCGAGATCTTCTTCAGCGGCTGGTTGCGCGCGCCCTTGGTCAGCAGCGGCACATCGGTGTGGGCGTCGTCCCAGGTCGGGTCTTCGATGCTGTCAAACACCTCGCGCAGCTTCTGGCCCCAGGTGTTGTGCAGCATGCGGAAGTAGGGGTTGTCGTTGTCGATGCAGGTGATCTTGTCGGACTGCAACTGGTTGGCCTCGTACACCACCAGGTCCAGCGGCAGGCCCACCGACAGGTTGGACTTGAGCGTCGAATCCATCGACACCAGCACGCACTTTGCGGCTTCGTCCAGCGGCGTTTCGGGGGCGATCACGCGGTCGAGCACGGGCTTGCCGTACTTGGATTCACCGACCTGGAAGAACGGTGTCTCGGACGTGGCTTCGATGAAGTTGCCGGCCGAATAGATCTGGAACAGGCGCATGCCCTCGCCCTGGATCTGGCCGCCGAAGATCATGGACACGTTGAACTCCACGCCCGCGCGCTGCAGCGACTCGCCGTCGCGCTCGTACACGTGGCGCACGGCAGCGCCCAGCACGCGCGCGGCGTCAAACATGCTCCTGGCGTTCCAGATGGTGATCGGCTCGCCGCCGTCCACGTCTTGCAGTTGTTCGACCTGCAGGATCTCGCGCACCGATTGCGAGACGCTCAGGTTGCCGGCCGAGAGCAGGCACATGAAGCGGTCGCCCGGCTTTTCGTAGACGATCATTTTCCGGAAGGTGCTGATCTGGTCCAGGCCCGCGTTGGTGCGCGAGTCGGACAGGAAGACCATGCCGGCGTTGAGCTTGACGGCGACGCAGTAAGTCATGATGAAGCGATGAGTTTCTTGAGGGTGTAGAGGTGTTCCAGCGCTTCGCGCGGGCTCAGGGTGTCGGGGTCGATTTTCTCCAGCGCGGTCTGCAGCGGGTGGCTCTCGGCCTCCAGTGTCGCAGGTGGCGGTGCGAACAGGTCGACCTGGCTGCGGCTTTCCTCGCTCTGGGCCTCCAGCGCGGCCAGCGCGTGGCGCGCGTGCTGCACCACGCCGGCGGGCACGCCGGCCAGCCGTGCCACCTGGATGCCGTAGCTGCGGCTGGCCGGGCCCGGTTCGATCTGGTGCAGGAACACGATGCCGCCAGCCTTGCCGCCGGCCTCCACCGCGCTCACATGCACGTTCACCGCCGCATGGTGGCTGGCCGGGAACTCGGTGAGCTCGAAATAGTGGGTGGCGAACAGCGTGAAGGCGCGCGACTTGTCGTGCAGGTGGGTGGCGATGCCACCGGCCAGCGCCAGACCGTCGAAGGTGGAGGTGCCACGGCCGATCTCGTCCATCAGCACCAGGCTCTCGGGCGTGGCGGCGTGCAGGATCTGCGCGGCCTCGGTCATCTCCACCATGAAGGTGGATTGCGCGTTGGCCAGGTCGTCGGCCGCGCCGATGCGGGTGTGGATGGCGTCGATCGGGCCGAGCCGGCAGGAGACCGCGGGCACAAAGCTGCCCATGCTGGCCAGCAGCACGATCACGGCCACCTGGCGCATGTAGGTGCTCTTGCCACCCATGTTGGGGCCGGTGATCACTTGCATGCGCTGTTTGGGTCCGAGCACCGTGTCGTTGGCGATGAAGCTGCCGCCACTGGTTTCGTTGAGCCGCGCCTCCACGACCGGGTGGCGCCCGCCGCGGATGTCGATGCAAGGCTCGGGCACGAACTGCGGCGCGCACCAGTTCAGCGTGAGCGATCGTTCGGCCAGGGCGCACAGCGCGTCCAGCGCGGCCATGGCGCGCGCCAGCTGCGTGAGCGGGGCGATCCAGGCCTGCAGCTCGTCGAGCAGGTGCTCGTACAGCCATTTCTCGCGGGCCAGCGCCCGGTCTTGCGCGGAGAGCGCCTTGTCTTCAAACGCCTTGAGCTCGGGCGTGATGAAACGCTCGGCGTTCTTCAGCGTCTGGCGGCGGCGGTAGTCGTCGGGCACCTTGGCCGCCTGGCCCTGCGTGACCTCGATGTAGAAGCCGTGCACCTTGTTGAACTGCACGCGCAGGTTGGCAATGCCGGTGCGCGCGCGCTCGCGCTGCTCCAGCTCGATCAGGAAACCGTCGCAGTTGTTCTGGATGGCGCGCAGCTCGTCGAGGTCGGCATCGAAGCCGTCGGCGATCACGCCACCGTCGCGAATCAAGGCGGCGGGCTCTGCGAGGAGGGCGGCGCGCAGCAAATCGGCGCAGCCCTCGGGAGGCGTGAGGTGCTGACCGATGCCGTGCAGCAGGCCGCCGGCCTCTTGAGGCCCGAGCTGAAGGGCCAACTGCTGCGCGCGCTCCAGCGTCTGGCCCAGGCCTACCAGCTCGCGCGGCTTCACCTGACGCAGGGCCGTGCGAGCGGTGATGCGCTCCACGTCGCTGGCGCCTTTGAGCGACTGGCGCAGGCCCTGCCACAGGCCCCCGCGCAAGGTGCCGATGGCGACCAGGCGCGCGCGGGCCTGCGCGCGGTCGCGCCGGGGCTCCAGCAGCCAGCTGCGCAGCGCGCGGCTGCCCATGCCGGTGCGGCACACATCGAGCAGCGAGAACAGCGTGGGGCTGGTCTCGCCGCGCAGGGTCTGGGTGAGTTCGAGGTTGCGGCGGGTGTTCAGCGGCAGGGCGATCAGTTCATCGCTGCGCGCCACCTGAAGGCTTTTCACGTGGCTGAGCGCGCGGCCCTGCGTGTGCTCGGCGTAGTTGAGCAGCGCCGAGGCGGCCGCGTGGGCATCAATCAGGTCTTGGGCGTCCCAGGCGGCGAGGCTGGCGGCCTGCAACTGCTCCAGCAGCTTGCGCTGGCCCAGACCGGCGTCAAACGCCCAGGCCGGGCGCAGCACCGCCACCAGGCGCTGCCCGTTGGTCTGGCTGGCCAGGGCCTGCACAGTCTTCTCGAATGCGGTGGACGTGTCGGCGCTGTAGAGCAGTTCACCGGGGTTGACGCGCGCCACCCAGTCGGCGAGTTCGTCGCTGTCGCATTGGGCCAGGAACACGATGCCCTGCGTGACGGACATCCAGGCCAGGCCACAGCCGGTGCGCGCACCGGGGTGCACGGCCATCAGCAGGGCCTCGGACTTGTCGGACAGCAGCTCGCTGTCGGTCAAGGTGCCGGGCGTGACCACGCGCACCACCTTGCGCTCCACCGGCCCCTTGGCGGAGGCCACGTCGCCCACCTGCTCGCAGATGGCCACCGACTCACCCAGCTTGATCAAGCGCGCCAGATACGTGTCGACCGAGTGGAAAGGCACCCCGGCCATCACCACCGGCTGGCCAGCGGACTGGCCGCGCTGGGTGAGGGTGATGTCGAGCAGGCGGGCGGCCTTCTCGGCGTCGGCAAAGAACAGCTCGTAGAAATCACCCATGCGGTAGAACAGCAGCGTGTTCGGGTGAGCGGCCTTGAGGCCGAAGTACTGCTGCATCATGGGCGTGTGCCCGGACAGATCTCCCGCGTCGTGCGGGTGCACGGATGTTTCCTTGTTCATCAATGGCTTACGTTGATTCCTGTCGGGAGGTACTGCTGGCGGGCATGCAGTGCATCGTTCATCTCACGGGTGGCGCCTGCACCGTCTTCTTCACCAGAAAGACGACGAGGGGTCTGAAGATCACCACGCAGGTGAAGGCGACCGGGAATGCCACCGCGTAGGCATGCAGCACTCGTGAGAGGAATCCCGCGGCCACGCCCGTGTTGATGGCCGTCAGCACCGCACTCATCACAAAGGCAATGATCCCGGCCATGTAGGCGGCGAACGCGATGCTGGTGAGCTTGTGGGGCAGTTTCATGGGGGTACATCGGTGTGGCTGGTGATTCTGGCATGACGACTCTGCGCCACCCGAGGGCCAGCGATTGTAAAAAGCCGCCGCGCGCCGGCTCGACGGGAAAAATTTGCTGCAAAGGGGACGCCCGACCGGCAGAGCGCGCCTTTGAGCTCTGAATCCACTGGGCGGGCAGTCAGGCACACGCCTTGCCATTGAGACATGCGGTCGGTCCATTCGTGATCGCCGCAATCACACGTCCCCCACCCCCACACACCGATTCAGGAGATTCCCATGGCAACCACTCGCCAAGAAGCAGACGCATGCACCTTGCTCGACTCCGACCACAAGGCGGTCAAGAAGATGTTCAAGGCCTATGAGGAGCTGGCAGGTTCCAAGGCCCGCGGCGTGGAACAGAAGAAGCTGGATCTGGCGCACCAGATCTGCCATGAACTGACCGTGCACGCGACCATCGAGGAAGAAATCTTCTATCCCGCCTTGCGCGCGGCGCTCAGGGACACCGACCTGCTGGCCGAGGCGGAGGTGGAACACGCCAGCGCCAAAGACCTCATCGCGCAGATCGAGGGCATGGAACAGGCCGACGAGATGTTTGACGCCAAGGTCAAGGTGCTCGGTGAGTACATCGACCACCACGTCAAGGAAGAGCGCAACGAGATGTTTCCCAAGGCGAGGGCTGCACGTGGGCTCGACCTGGTGGCCATGCGCGAAGAACTGATGGCACGCAAGGAAGCGCTCATGGGCGTGGAAGTGGCCTGAGGGCCTGTCGCATCACCACATTCAGGAGCCTCACCGTGTCCAGATCCAAGAACACCGATACCCGTGGCAACGCGAAGGGGGCCAACAGTGCTGCCAAAGCCGTGCAGACCGGGCACCTTGCCGAATCCATGCCCTTCAACCCGACCAAGGCAGGGGAGCATGGCTTCCAGAATGGCTTGTCGCCCGAGCCAGGCGCGACCGTCGAGCCGCAATCGCGGCTGCCATCGGGCAGCACGCTTTCTGAAGAGAACCACTCCGAGAAAACCGGCGGTGTGGCGACCGAAGGGGTGAACTGGACCATCGAGTCGCTCGACCGCGTGCGGGTCGACTCCTCCGGGCAGATGCTCACGACCAACCAGGGTGTGCCCATCGCGGACAACCAGAACTCGCTGAAGTACGGCGTGCGGGGACCGGTGCTGCTGGAGGACTTCATCCTGCGCGAGAAGCTCACGCATTTCGATCACGAGCGCATTCCGGAACGCATCGTGCATGCACGGGGCTCGGGTGCGCACGGCTTTTTCGAGTGTTACGAGCCGCTGACCGACATCACCAAGGCCGCGCCGTTCAAGGAGGCGGGCAAGATCACGCCGGTGTTCGTGCGGTTTTCCACCGTGCAGGGCGAGCGGGGCTCGAAGGACACGGCGCGCGATGTGCGGGGCTTCGCGGTGAAGTTCTACACCGACGAAGGCAACTGGGATCTGGTGGGCAACAACATGCCGGTGTTCTTCATCCAGGACGCCATGAAGTTCCCGGACCTCGTGCACGCCGTGAAGCCCGAGCCGCACCACCAGATGCCGCAGGCCGCCAGCGCTCACGACACCTTCTGGGACTTTGTCTCGCTCATGCCCGAGTCGACGCACATGCTGATGTGGGCGATGTCCGATCGAGGGATTCCGCGCAGCTACGCCACCATGCAGGGGTTTGGCGTGCACACCTTCCGCATGGTCAACGAGGCCGGTGAATCCGTCTTCGTGAAGTTCCACTGGAACCCGGTCTACGGCACGCACTCGCTGGTGTGGGATGAGGCGGTGAAGATCTCGGGCGCCGATCCGGACTACCACCGGCGCGACCTCTGGGAGCGCATTGAGTCAGGCGTGTTTCCCGAGTGGGAACTGGGCCTTCAGGTGTTCACCGAAGAACAGGCCGACCAGTTCAGCTTCGACATCCTGGATGCGACCAAGATCGTTCCCGAAGAGCTGGTGCCGGTGCGCCCGGTGGGGCGCATGGTGCTCAACCGCAACCCCGACAACTTCTTTGCCGAGACCGAACAGGTGGCGTTCTGCACGGCACACATCGTGCCCGGGCTGGACTTTTCCAACGATCCCTTGTTGGCAGGGCGCATCCATTCCTATGTCGACACCCAGATCACCCGACTGGGTGGCCCCAACTTCCACGAAATTCCGATCAACTCACCCCTGGCGCCGGTGCACAACAACCAGCGCGACGGCATGCATCGGCAAGCCATTCACCGTGGCCGCGCCAACTACGAACCCAATTCGCTGGGAGGCGGTTGCCCGTTCCAGGCCGGCGCCCAGCAGGGGTTTGTGTCGGTTCCCGCGCGCATTCAAGCCAAGGAAGAGCAGGGCAAGGTGCGCGCCAAGCCCGAGAAGTTTGCCGACCACTACACCCAGGCCACGCTCTTCTTCGAGAGCCAGAGCGCGGTGGAGCAGGCGCACATCGCGGCCGCCTTCCGCTTCGAACTGTCCAAGGTGACGGTGCCGGCCATTCGGGAGCGCATGGTGTCTTCACTGCGCAATGCGTCCGAGGCACTGGCAGCGCAAGTCGCCGAGGGCCTGGGCATGGCACAGATGCCACCGCCCATGCCTCGGGCGCTGGACAAGCCGGCCAAGCCTGAAGTGACCAAGTCGCCCGCGCTGTCGCTGCTGGCCCGACCTGGTGATGGTTCGATCAAGGCCAGGAAGGTGGCGATTCTGGTGGCCGACGGTATCGACGGCCAAAGCGCCATCAACGTGCACGCGGCGCTCTTCGCACAAGGCGCCGTGCCGCGCTTCGTGGCACCGCGCATCGGACCCGTGACCACCAGCGACGGTGTGGCCATCGACGCGGACGCGTCGCTTGAGAACGAGCCGGGTTTTCTGTTCGACTCGCTGGTGCTGCCGGATGGAGAGGCGGGTGTCGCGGCTTTGGCGCGCGACGGGCACACGATGGAATTCATTCGTGATCAGCACCGGCACGGCAAGGCCATCCTGGTCATGCCTGCGTCGCAGACCTTGCTCGATGCGGCGGGTGTGGCGCTCGTGTTGCCATCGGGGGACCCCGATCCGGGCATCGTGACGGAGACCGACGTGGATGGCTTCATCCAGGCCATGGCCCGACACCGTCACCCCGAACGGGAAACCGACCCACCCGCCGTGTAAGTCCAAGGAGACAACCATGCAACTATTGAAAGACGTGATGAGCCGCGACGTTCAGGTGATCAGCCCGGACGCGACGCTGCGGGATGCCGCCGCGATGATGCGCGACGAAGAATTCGGGATGCTTCCCGTGGGGGAGAACGACCGGATGGTCGGCACTGTGACGGATCGCGACATTGCCGTGCGTGCCGTGGCCTCAGGTCTGGGCTGCGACACCCTGGTTCGTGATGTCATGTCCAAAGACGTGGTCTGGGCCTACGAGGACGAATCCGTGGACGAAGGCGCCAAGAAGATGAGCATGTGCCAGATCAGGCGATTGCCGGTGGTCAACGCCGACAAGCGCCTGGTGGGCATCGTGTCCCTCGGCGACTTTGCCGTTGAAGTCAATGACCTCGATGTCTCTGCCAAGGCCCTGGTGGGCATTTCCAGGCCGTAGCACGGTACTGGCGACGCGCGGCGAAGTGCCTCAGCGCGGTGCCGAGGCCAGCGTGCCCGGGCCTTCCACGCGCCAGATCGCATTGCCCACGTCGTCGGCCACCAGCAGCGCGCCCTGACGGTCGATGGCCACGGCCACCGGCCGTCCCCGGGCCTGGCCGTCGGCACTGAGAAAGCCGGTCAACACGTCCACCGGCGGACCGCTGGGCCGGGCACCGGCGAAGGGTACGTAGATCACCTTGTAGCCACTGGGCGGGTTGCGGTTCCAGGAGCCGTGCTGGCCGACGAACATGCCGCTCTCAGCGAAGACGCCACCCAGCGTGTTGCCTTGCGCCGAGCTCAGCCCCAGCGAGGCAGTGTGGTTGCCGAGCGCGTAGTCGGGTTTGTCGGCGGTCGCCACGAGGTCAGGGCGGGGCGGCTTGGGTCGCGTGTCCACGCGCTGTCCGTAGTAGCTGTACGGCCAGCCGTAGAAGGCGCCATCGCGCACCGAGGTCATGTAGTCGGGCACCAGATCGGAGCCGAGTTCATCGCGTTCGTTGACCGAGGTCCACAGCGTGTCGCCCTGCCAGGCCATGCCCACCGGGTTGCGCAGCCCGCTGGCAAAGATGCGGCCGATGCCGGTGACGCGATCGAATTCCCAGATGGCCGCCCGTCCTTTTTCGTGCTCCATGCCGTGTTCCGCCACGTTGCTGTTCGATCCCACGGACACATACAGCCGGCTGCCGTCGGCGCTGGCCACCAGGCCCTTGGTCCAGTGGTGGTTCAGCGGTCCGCCGGGCAGGTCGGCCACCTTGGTCACCGGGCCGCTGGCCCGTGTGTCGCCGGCCTGGTAGGGCACTTTCACCAGTGCGTCGGTGTTGGCAATGAAGAGTTCGCCACCCACCAGCGCCATGCCGAAGGGCGAGTTGAGCTTGTCGAGGAACACCGTCTTCACCTCGGCGGTGCCATCACCGTCCGCATCGCGCAGCAGCGTGAGCCGGTTGGCGCTGGGGGTGGCGGCGCCGGCGCGCTTCATCAAGAAGCCCATCACCTTGCCCTTGATGCCGAGGAGTTCACCACGCAAGGGTCGTTCGGGCGCGTTCGTCTCGGCCACCAGCACGTCGCCATTGGGCAGCACGTGGATCCAGCGCGGGTGATCCAGCTCGCCGGCGAACTTGCGCACCGTGGTGCCGCTGGCGGCGGTGGGCGCCTGACCTTCCTCCCAGGGCTGGGCTGGCGCGACCTTGACGGTGGGAATCATCGTCCTCACCGGTTCGGGCAGTTGCGGGTCCGGGCCGTACCCGGTGTCCACCTTCAACAAGGCGGAGTTGCCGCAGGCGATGAGCAGCAGACCCGTCATGGCGACCAGGGGCAATGGCCGGTGCTTGTGGAAGGTGTTGCCGAAGTTCACCGCGCTCTCCTGGAGTTGTACGAACCGTGGGGTGAAGCTACAGAGGCCCATCAAGCAGGTCTGTTCGCTACCCAACGAACCACCAGGAGGCAAGGCTTTGTGCCGTCTCGTGGGCACTCGAATTGCCCGCCCGACCACCAGGGATGCGTCCACCGTGGGCGCATCCGGCTCCAGAGGAGCGAACAGCGTGCCCGCCAGCGTCGTCGTGGAGCCTGGGTAAATCCCGGCCGACGCGGCCGCAGGCAAGAATGTCGGCAATGCGGTGCGGTCACATTTGCCGGTCTCCCGTTGCTGCTGGCCCTGGCCGGGGATCGCAAGTCCGCCAGGGGGCGGGCTCGCCGCTTGCCCCTTGCAAGCCATGGTCAGCAAGCCTCGCCAAGCACACACCGAGTCCTCCAGGCCGCTGCACTCGCGGGACCTGCTGCAGCCGTACACCTCCAAGCGCAACTTTGCCGTCACGCCCGAGCCCCCGGGCAGTGCGGTTGCGAAGTCCGCTGCGTTGGGCTTTGTGGTGCAGAAGCACTGGGCCAGTCGGCTGCATTACGACTTTCGCCTGGAGCTTGAAGGCGTGATGAAGAGCTGGGCCGTGCCCAAAGGCCCCAGCCTGGATCCGTCGGTCAAACGCATGGCCGTGGAAGTGGAGGACCACCCGGTGGCCTATGCCTCCTTCGAGGGGACCATTCCCCCCGGGCAATACGGCGCAGGCCGCGTGATCGTGTGGGACAAGGGACGCTGGCAACCGCTCGGCGATCCCCAGGAGGGGTTGCGCAAGGGCAGTCTGAAGTTCGATCTGGTGGGCCACAAGCTGCGCGGGCGCTGGGCGATGGTGCGGATGAAGCACGGCGATCAGGACAAGCCCGCGTGGCTCCTGGTGAAGGAGCGCGATGCGTTCGCCAGAGACGAGCAGGACTACAGCGTGGTCGACGCCGAGCCGGACAGCGTCGCATCCACCGCATCGACCGCGCCTGCGAACCCTACCGCGCCGTCGGAAGACGTTCGCTCCCGAACGGCCCGGGTCCACCGGGACTGGCCGGCGCAGGCCAAGGCCAGCGAGTTGCCACGGCAGTTGTCGCCGCCTTTGGCCACCCGGGTCGAGCTGCCGCCGACCGACGAAGCGGACTGGATGTACGAGATCAAGTTCGACGGCTACCGCATGCTGGCCCGCATCGACGGCGACAGAGTGGGCTTGTTCACTCGAAATGGTCACGACTGGACCTCGCGCCTGAAACCCTTGCACGACGCCCTGCTGGGCATGGCTTTGCCCAGTGGGTGGTACGACGGCGAAATCGTGGTTCCCGGCGCTGACGGTCTGCCCGATTTCGGCGCCCTGCAACGCTCGTTCGACAGCCGACGCACGTCCGAGGTGGTGTTTTATGTGTTCGATCTGCCCTATGTGGATGGCCACGACCTCAGGGATGTCTTCTTGGTCGAGCGTCGGGCAATCCTGGAGCGCTTGCTGGCGCGCTCACCGGCGCGGGCGGTGCGGTTCAGCGCGGCGTTCGACGGCTCGGCGGCCTCGGTGCTCGTGTCGGCATGCCAACTCGGACTCGAAGGCGTGATCGCCAAGCGCAAAAGCTCGAGGTACCGATCCACGCGCAGCACCGACTGGCTCAAGCTCAAGTGCGGTCAGCGCCAGGAGTTCGTGATCGGGGGGTTCACCGAGGGCAAAGGTTCTCGAACAGGCTTGGGCGCCTTGATGCTCGGCGTGTTCGACGAGCATGGGGGCTTGCGCCATGTGGGCAACGTGGGCACCGGTTTCAACACCGGGACCCTGACCAGCCTGCGGCGGCGGATGGCGTCGCTGATCCGGCCCTCCAGTCCCTTCACCACGCGCCCGGCGGTGCCCGGGCGGTCGCACTGGGTCGAGCCCACGTTGGTGGCCGAGGTCAGCTTTTCCGACTGGACACGCGATGGGCTCATCCGCCATGGTGTGTTTGTCGGCTTGCGTGAAGACAAACTTCCCCGTACCGTGGAACGCGAGTTGCCCCAACCTGCGGACCCACCCGCGCCCGTCCCCCAACCCAACACACCGCCCGTGCCTGCCAAAGCGCCCACCTCGCCCCGCCCGGTGCGCATCAGCCACCCTGAACGGGTGGTCGATGCCACCACCGGGGCCACCAAGCTCGATCTGTTCCAGCATTACGAGGCGGTGGCCGCCGTGATGATCGAGCACGTCAGGCAGCGCCCGGTCGCGCTGCTGCGGGCGCCCGAGGGCATCGACGGCGCGATGTTTTTCCAGAAGCACCTCGCTTCCCCGCTGCCCGGCATCACGCAACTGGATCTCACGTCCTCGCCGGGCAAGGCACCCTGGATCGCCATTGAAAAACGCGAGGGGCTGCTGTCGGCCGCGCAGTGGAATGTGGTCGAGTTCCACACCCAGAACGCCGTGGCCCGCAGCTTCGAGAAGCCCAATCGCCTGGTGTTCGATCTGGACCCCGGGGAAGGGGTTGCCTGGGAGCAGGTGCAGGAGGCGGCGCTGCTCACGCAATCGCTGCTCGAGCAACTGGGCCTGGTGTGTTTCCTCAAGACCAGCGGCGGCAAGGGGCTTCATGTGGTCGTGCCCATTCGCCAGCAACACGCCTGGGACGATGCCAAGGGCTTCGCGCAGGCGGTGGTGCGGCACATGAGCGACGTGATTCCGCAGCGCTTCGTGGCCAAGAGCGGGCCGAAGAACCGGATGGGCAGGATCTTTGTCGACTACCTGCGCAACGGCCGCGGCGCCACCACGGTCAGTGCGTGGTCGGCGCGCGCGCGAGCGGGTCTGGGCGTGTCGGTGCCGGTGGCATGGAGCGAGCTGGCCACGCTGCGCGCAGGGGACCACTGGAACATCCGCAGCCTGCAGGAACGCCTGCCCACGGGCAATGCGCCATGGCGCGACTACGCCCGCTCGGCGCGTTCGCTCACATCGCCCATGAAGCTGTTGGGATACACACCATGAGTCCACGCGTGATCTGGAAGGGCGCCGTCAGCTTTGGACTCGTCCATGTGCCGGTGGCGCTGTACCCGGCTTCGCAAGACGCCGGCATCGACTTCGACTGGCTGGACCGGCGCTCGATGGACCCGGTGGGCTACCAGCGCATCAACAAGCGCACCGGCAAGCCCATCAAGGGCGACGATGTCGTCAAGGGCATCCAGCAGGATGACGGAGAGTACGTGCTCATCAGCGACGATCAGATCAAGGCAGCTCTCCCGACGTCGACCCAGACCATCGAGATCGAGGCCTTTGTCACGGCGGCCGAGATCCCTTTCCTGCTGCTGGAGAAGCCCTATTACCTGGAGCCGATCGGCAAAGGCGAGAAGGTCTACGCGCTGTTGCGTGAAGCCATGTTCGAGGCCGGCGTCATCGGCATCTCACGCGTGGTCATGCACACCAAGGAGCACCTGGCCGCGTTGATCCCCATGGGGTCTGCGCTGGTGCTCAACACCATCCGCTGGGCCAGCGAAATCCGGCCGATGGATGAGCTGAAGTTGCCCCCCGGGGGGAAAACCGCCGCCGGGGTGAAGGCGGCCGAACTGAAGCTGGCAACCCAGTTGATCAGCGACATGATCACGCCCTGGAACGCCGAACAGTACGAAAACCGGTTCGTCAGCGCTGTGCAGGCGCTGGTGGACAAGAAGTTGGCCGCCGGCGACACACAATCCGTCACACCCGTGGAAGACGCGCCCAGGAACGACGCGCCGTCCAATGTCGTCGACCTCACCCAGCTGTTGGCCAGAAGTCTGGCGCAGCGCAAGGAGAAGCCGGACCCACCCGGCGCGGCCGCTGCGCCCAAAGGCCGCGCTGCGCCCAAAACGCCCCCCAAGCGGCGCGCTTGAGCGCGCAGGAGAAAGCCCTCAGGCCACGGCCTCCAGGCATTGCTGGCAAGCCGCGACAGGCAGCAGGCGGTGGTACTCATCGCGCAGCACGGCGTAGCACTCACAGGCTTGATCTTCCAGGCCTTCGCGGTCGAGCACCTCCACGTGACCCCGTGCATAGCGGATCAGTCCGAGTTTCTGCAGCGTTCCCGCGCCCTCCGTGACGCCTTCGCGCCGCACGCCCAGACGCACGGCAATCTGCTCCTGGGTCATCAGCACCTCGGCACTGCTGGAGCGGTCGGCCTGCTGAAGCAGGCACACCGCCACCTGCTGCGTGATCAGGTGGTGCCGCATGCAGATCGCGCGCTGTGCCGTCTGTGTGAGCAGGGCCTGTGTGTACCGCAGCAGGATTCGCATGGTGGAGCCAGCGCGGTTGAACTCGTGCCTGAGGATGCAGGCCGGGATGCGCCAGGCCTCGCCCGCGGCCAACACCAGGGCACAGCCGCAGGTGGGCCCGCCGCTCATGAAAAGAGACACCCCCAGCATGCCGTCGTTGCCCACCATGGCTGATTCCGCGCAGGCCCCGGTTTCCGTCACGTTCATCATGGAAGCGAGGGCCGTGGTGGGGAAGTAGGCGTGCGACATGGTCTCGCCAGGCGCATAGATGGGCTGGTTGCGCGCGAGGTCGACCCGCTCCACGTGGGGCTGCATTCGCTGCCATTCAACCCTCCCGAGGGCCGCAAGCAGGTGGTTGTCGAAGGGGCTGGACGGTGTGGGCATGTGGGTTTCCTGTTGGAGTGGCGGGATACCCTTGCTTGGCGTTTTCCGCAGGGTCTGGCCTTCCGGCAATCGAGATGCCAGGAACACCGACCTTTCAGCGGATCGCCTGCGGGCACGCTGCTTGCCCGAACAGCAGCGTTTCCCACCCTCACTCCCCGGACGGGCCCATTCGTGGCCACAGGAGAACGCAATGAACTTCGGGTTCCTGCACGCCCAGCGCGTGCCCGATTCGCCCACTGGACGGCAAGACATGTTCTTCCACGCCCGGATGGACCATTCACCGGAAGTGCCTCCACCGGCGCCTGATGTTCCGACGCCCACCCCGTCCCCGACGCCTCCCTTCCCCGACGTGCCGCCGGAGGGGCCCACGGAGGCTCCCCCCGAGGTGAACGATCCGCCCGTTCCACCTGAACAAGTGCCCATTCAAGAGCCCCCTCGCACGCCTGGAAAAATCATGGCTGCGCGCGCCTGAGTGCCGGCGCGACCGTGCTCCCGCGCCACGGGGCCGACATCGCCGAGCCTTGAAAAACGGGCGGCAACATGTGCCGTCCGCTCCACCGACAAGCTGTCTGGGTTGGTGCGCTAGCGCACATCACCCAGTGCGGGCTGGCCCTATCATCAATCGGATCTCTGCAACGCCCTGAGAGTTTGGAAAACGTGTGGAAAGTGACATGATGTCGCTTCACTTGAAGGGCGGTGTTGGGTATGGGCCACAGGGGTTGTCTGCCGACTGTGGCTGGCGCGTCCGTCCACTGGGCTGCTGGCTTGTGGGCCGGGCCGCCTTGTCAATTTCCAGATTGGTGAATGCATGACTCATGCCCTGATCGTCGAGGACGATATGGACTCGGCCACGTCGCTCAAGGCGTTGATCGCCAGCGAAGGCCTCACGGTGGCCACCGCCTGCAGCTTGCTGGATGCGCGCAAACAGCTCGCACTCCAAGCGCCCGACATCGTGCTGCTCGACCTCCGACTGCCCGACGGCAGCGGCATGGACCTGTTCAAGGACGCGGAGCTTCTGTCCAACTCCGAGGTGGTGCTCATCACCGGCCACGCAAGCCTGGAAACATCCATTCTCGCGCTGCGCTTGGGGGCGGTGGATTACATCGTCAAGCCCATCAACCTCAAGCATCTGCAGGGGGTGCTCTCGCGTGTGATGAAGCCGGCGGTGCTGCAGGCCGAAGTGGCAGATTTGACGGAAAAACTTGCCAGCAGCGGGCATTTTGGGCAGCTCTGGGGGCGAGCGCCCAGCATGAAACGCGTCTATGAGCAGATTTCCCGCGTGGCCGGAACCGGCGTCACCGTGTTCATCACGGGTGAGAGCGGGACCGGCAAGGAAGTGGTCGCCCAGACCATTCACGAACTCAGTCGCCGCCGCAAGATGCCCTTTCTGGCGGTCAACTGCGGAGCGATTTCGCCCAACCTCATCGAAAGCGAAATCTTCGGCCACGAGAAGGGCAGCTTCACCGGCGCCGAGCGCCAGCACCAGGGTTTCTTCGAACGCGCCGCAGGCGGCACCTTGTTCCTCGATGAAATAACCGAGATGCCTCTGGACCTGCAGGTGAAGCTCCTGCGGGTGCTGGAGACCGGACGGTTCATGCGGGTGGGCGCCACGCAGAGCCAGGAGACCGACGTGCGCATCGTGGCCGCCACCAACCGCTCTCCGATGCAGGCGGTGGCCAGCGGGCGCTTGCGCGAAGACCTGATGTATCGACTCAATGTGTTTCCCATCGAGTTGCCGCCGCTGCGTGATCGTCTGTCCGATGTGGGCCTGCTGGCAGAGCACTTTCTGCGCATGGTCAGCACCCAGGAGGGCAAGATCAAGACCTTCACCCCGGATGCCCTGGAGCAACTCGCCCGTTACCCATGGCCCGGCAATGTGAGGGAGCTGCGCAACGTGGTGTACCGGGCTTACGTCATGTCGCTGGACTCGCACATTGACGCGCAGTGGTTGCCCCGGGAGGTGGATGAAGCAAGCCATCTCCCGACACCCGAGCCCGCGACGACGCGCGGCGCCGAGGTGGCACCTGCCGTGCCGCGCGCGGATGGCGACTCGATCGTCATCTCGATGGGCGTCACCCTCGCCGAGGCCGAACAAACCATCATCCTGGCCACGCTTCGCCACTACCGGCACCAGAAGGAGCGCACGGCCGCCGCGCTGGGGATCAGCTTGAAGACGCTTTACAACCGTCTCAAGCAGTACACGGCCGACAAGGGCAGCGACGGCTGAGTTGTCCGTCGCTGCGCGGTGGGCCCGGCATGCCGATTGCCGTGACATGGGCGTCTCCGGGGGCTGGTTGCGCGGTCCTCGAGAGATTCTTTCCTTCACGTCTTTTTAGGAGACCGCCATGGCTGACACCTCAACTCGCCCCACCCCCGTGGGCTCATCGGACTTTTCCAGGCCCTCAGGACAAGCGTCCGGGGAAAGCCAGGGCAAAGACATCCTGAACCGCGTGACCGACAGTGCACACAGCGCGGTGGATCGTCTTGCCGACAAGGCTGCGCCTGCTGTGCAGAAGCTGGAGTCGGGCGTGGCGCAGGCCAGCGATGCCTTGCACGAGCAGGCACACCACCTGCGTGAACGCGGAGATGAATGGACGCACAGCGTGCGCGAGACGGTGCGACGGCATCCGCTGTCGTCGGTGATGCTGGCCTTTGCTGTTGGTGCGCTCGTCGCGCGCGTCACACGTTGACGCCGCTTTGCCGCGGGACTGGCCCGCCATGTGAGTCCAGGAGGGGTTGAAATGACCGAAAAGAAACTCAGCGCCCTGGAGTGCGCCAGCGTGGAAGAAGCGGCTGTCCATTCCACGCGAAAGGACCCGCCAGGTTCAGAGCCGGCGCCCTGTGTGCTGCTCGATCCGCACGCGCCCGTGCCCGCGGAGGAGCATTCGATCGATCCGGGTGCTGGCCACAGCGGCCCGGCCAGCCCCGCGGTGGAAGATGAATCCGCCGATCCGGTGGGCGATGGCCACAGTGATGCCGACCTGGCTGCCGACCTGCCACCTCAAGATCCACCACCTCAACCCCGCAAAGGGTCTTCGCAGGGTTGAGGTGAGGGGTCGGCGAGCTCGTCAGTGGTGCTGCTCGCGCGCGCGCTCGCGCAGGTTGCGCATCTGGTCGTGGTTCTGCTTGACGCCCTGGAACTGGCGCTCCACCAGGGCGCGAACGTCGGGCGGCAAATCGTCATGGCGCAGGGCATCGCGGTAGCTCTCCAGCGCGGAGTCCTCGCCACGTTCTGCCTCCTCCAGCATTTTCAGATCGGAGTAGCCCGCCAATGTGCCTTTGACCGCGACCCAGCCGCGGTGCAGCGAGCCGGCCGTCGAGCCTTCCGTCTCAGCCTTGCCGCCGTACTGGATCACCAGCGTCTGCAGCTCTGCCGCGGCCTGGGAGCAGTTGTCTGCCCGCGTGAAAAAGAGCTGCTTGATTTGATGGCTCTGCGCGTGCTCGGCGCAGAGCCGAAATCCATACTCGCCATCTTTGGAAGTTTCGATCAGGGAGTTGAGTGCTTTGATGACGTCCTTGGTGTCCATGACATTCCTTTGAGGGTTGGGGTTGAAACCGGTACAGATCAGCCGGCCGTCTGGTCGTTTTCGACCCTCCTCTCGGGGCACATGGCGTTCCCGAAACAACGCCTCAGGGCGGTGTGCATCCTTCCCTCTGCAGCGCCATCGCCTTGTCGAGCGTGGCCACGAGGGTTTCAGGCGTGCACGGCTTGGGCACGAACGGGAAGTCGTCCCGGTTTTCGGCATCGCCCCTGTGGCCACTGATCAACACCACCGCCAGGCCCGGCATGCGTTCACGCACCTGTCTGGCCAGGGCGACACCGTCCATGGGACCGGGCATGAGCACGTCGGTGAGCATCACGTCAAAGTCCCGCGCGGTCCGCAGGATGCCCAGCGCCTCCTGTGGTGAGGAGCTGCACACGACGTCGCATCCGAAGGAGGCCAGCAGCGCAGACGTGACACCGCGAAGCTCCTCGTTGTCCTCCACCAGCAGCACGCGGGTGCCCACGATGGAGGGCAGGGAAGTGGCGGACGGGATGGCGGGCTCGGTGGCTGGGCCGGACGCCGGCAGAACCAGGCTCACCGTGGTGCCCAGGCCCGGTGTGCTGTTGATCCGCACGGTGCCCCCCGACTGGTGGCAGAAGCCATAGACCTGGCTGAGCCCCAGCCCGGTGGCCTGCAGGTGGTCCTTGGTGGAGAAGAAGGGCTCGAACACGCGCTTGACGATGTCCTCGCCGATACCGTGTCCGTCATCGGTGACGGACACGACCACGCAGTCTTCTTGCGCCAACTCCGCGCAGTCTTCGGGCTCGGCCCGAGAAGTCCGCAGCTCCACGTGGCCGTGGTCGGCGATGGCGTCGCGCGCATTGAGCGCCAGGTTGATCAGGGAGAGTTCCAGCTCGTTGGGATCGGCGAACAGCGTCGGCAGCGAGGGGTCGATCACCACCGTGAGCTTGATGTGACGACCCACCACCGCGCGAATCAACTCAGCGGCTTCTGGCAGAAAGTTTCCCAGGTGGATGACGCAGGGACGCACCGACTGCCGCCCGGCAAACCGGGACAGATGCTGGGTCAACCGGCTCCCGGCTTCCACCGCGCGAAGGGTGGACTCCAATGCCGAGGTGAACGCCGGGTCGCTTGTTTTTCGCAGCATGAGGTGCGCGCTGTTGCTGATCACGCCCAGCAGATTGTTGAAATCGTGCGCGACACCACCCGTGAGCCGGCCCAAAGCCTCAAGCCGGTGGCTGTGCGACATGCGTTGTTCTGCATTTCGGGTGAGGGAGACGGCCTCTGCCACGCGCTGCTCCATCTCGACCTGGGCGCCTTGTATCGACCGGCTGGCCCGCTCCATGGCCTCGGCCACCTCGTCGCATTCGGTGATACCGGTGGGGCTCGCCTGCACGGCCCGACCGTCCCGTATGCCGAGTGCCAGCTTCTTGATGGTGTGGATCGGGCGGACGATGCCGCGTGAAACGCCGATGGCCGCAATGATGGCCAGCGCCAGCATGAGCAAGGTGGCAAGCGCCGTGTTGCGCACGTCCTCGGGCACGACGCCCTCGAAGCGCGACGTGGGCATGCCGGTGACGTAGGTCCAGCCTTGTTCGGAGGTGCTGAAGAAGATGGTGATGTCGTCCCCCTCCAGTGACTTGGTGTGCAGGAGACCTTCCCGATCGGCGGACAGGCGATCGCGCAGTTCCCCGGTCACATGGCGTCCGGCATGGATCACGCCCCCCGGGTGCCGCGCCACCAGACGACCGTCGCTGTCGATGATCGCCGCCACCCACTGTTGGTCGATCTTTTGCTGGTCGATGATGCGCTGGAATTCGTGCGGCATCACCGTCAAGGTGAGGTTGAGCACGGCGCGCCCGTCGCGCAGCACGGGCTGCACCAGCGCGGCGTGGTAGATCCCGAGGTATTCGTTCTTACGCAACGGCAGGATCTGGGGCGTGTCGGCCAACCGCACCATGGCCGCGGGTGCCAGGGAGCGGGGCAGTTCGCCGGGAGTCAGCCGGGTATTGATGTACACGCGATCGGCGCTGCGCATCTCCAGCCAGCCCTCCATGCCGGTGAGCGTGCGGCGCGCCTGTTCGTCGAATGCGCGCAGTGTGGTCGGCGCAATGTTGGGCGCGGTGTCCAGCATGCGCGAGAGCGCCAGGCTGCGTACCACGCCCGAGCGCTTCGCGATTTCGAGGTCCAGCACCATCGACAGTGCACGCGCGGTGTCCTCCAGATGGCGCTGATTGGTGTCGCGCGCCAGCCGGAAGGTCAGGCCCACCACCCACAGCCCCACCACCAGGGACGGCAAGAGGACGGCCAGCACCAACAGAATCAAACGCGAGCGGATCGACTGTGGCCTCAAGTGCAAACGCATCCACCGTTTCATCTGGTCATGGTCCTTGTGTGCTGTTCCATTCGAGCGGGGCGGCGCAAGTCCCGTGGCGGCGCCACTCGACTCGACACCCTCATCAGGGCACGCGGCTTGCCCTAAAAGTCGACTGCGTCAGTCTTTGCGCAGTGTTCCCATCAACCAACTTCAGGACTGCACCATGAATCTTTCAATCCATTCCTCAAGAACATGGCCGTTGGCAGCACTTGCCTTGGCCTGTGCTGGTGTTGGCCATGCACAGACCAGCCAGGGCTCCCCGGCGGCAAGCGCGTCCAGCAGCGATGCGACGATTGCGCAGGCTACTACGGCGAATTCGACCGGTCAACGACGCATGTACGACTCGTCCAGCGGCTCGTATTCGGTCATACCGTACGCGACCAATGGCTACATCGGCCTCAATGTCGGCAAGCCCGACTGGGACATTCCTTGCGGGGGCGGCGGGTTCGGATGTTCCGAGAGCAACACCTCGTACAACATCTACACCGGCGGCATGTTCAACCAGTACTTCGGCGCGGAGCTGGGCTATGTGGACTTCGGTCGCTCCAGCCGTGGCGGTGGCCGCACGAGTGCGCACGGCGTGAACCTGAGCCTGGTGGGTCAGGTACCGATTGGAAACCTCAGCCTTTACGCCAAGGTCGGTACGCTGTACGGCCGCACCCGTGTGAGCGCGAGCCCGTTGTCGGGTCTGGCGAGCGGCAAGGACAGCGGGTGGGAGGGTTCGTATGGCGTGGGCGTGGGCTTCCATCTCTCCCCGAGATCCACGGTGGTTCTCGAATGGAACCGCTACGACCTGAACTTCGTGGGAGACGGACGACGCGACATCACGACCACCAGCCTGGGCTACGTGCACCGGTTTTGAACCCTTGCCTGGACGAGGGACAAAGAGAGATGGCCTGCCTGCCCGCCACCTCTCTTGCTGTCCGTTCGCCGACAGCAGGTTCCCGCGTTCCCGGCGCTCAGTTGGCAGGCCGCACAACGATGTTGTTCTGCACATTTCGCACGTCGGGCACAGCCCTGGCAAGGGATGTCATGAGGACCTCCAGAGTGATGATGAAAAAACGGTTGGGCAATCGACATGCCTGGCGCCACTCCGCTCGACTGGGACCGCATCTTCCCGGTGAGTGCCGTGGTTGAATGCTGAACACCTTGTTGGCGACATTCCCGGCTCTTTCATCCCGTTCCCTGTTCACCATGTCTTCCCCGCCGTCGCTTTCCTCTTTGCAGCCCCCGGGCAGCGGTCCGCTGCGGGTGTTGATCGCCGACGACCACGTTGACGCCGTGGAAACCCTGGCCATGCTGGTGAGCCTGGAAGGCCATGCTGTCGAAGTTGCGCGCAATGGCGAAGAAGCGCTCGAACTGGTGGCGCGTTTCCATCCCGACGTGAGCATCCTGGACATCGGCATGCCTGGGCTGGATGGTCACGCGGTCGCCCATCGCATCCGCCAGACCCCGCAGGGCGCGCACATGCTGATCGTTGCGCTGACCGGTCGCAGCGAGGCAGAGGACAAACTGCGCGCACGCGCCTCAGGCTTCGATGAGCACTTCACCAAGCCGGTGGACCCCGCGCGATTGCTCCAGCGCATCGCGGCCTGGCACCATGGCCGGGCGTCATCCTAGACATCCATTCCCCAGGAGAATCGTCCATGCCCGTTCTCGAGATCGTCGCGTCCACCTTGCGTGCCGAGTTTTCCGATCTGCTGCAGGTGGAACAGGTCACCCGCGTGACCGCACGCATGGCCGTGGCCTTGCTGCTGGGGGCGGTGATCGGCTGGGACCGCGAGCGCCGCGATGCCGACGCGGGCCTGCGCACCCACATGCTGGTGTCGCTGGGCGCTGCACTCTTCGTGCTGGTGCCCGCCGAAGCCGGCATGAGCTCCGACGCCTTGAGCCGCGTCGTGCAGGGCCTTGTTTCCGGAATCGGGTTTCTGGGTGCTGGCGCGGTGCTGAAGATGGGCAACGAAGGGCGCATTCACGGGCTGACCACGGCGGCGACCATCTGGGCCACCGCTGCCGTGGGCATGTCGGCCGGCTTGGGCCGCGAAGGCACGGCCATGCTCGCCACCGCGTTCATACTTCTGGTGCTCGTGTGGCTCAGGCGCCTGGAGGTGCGCAAGGCGCACGATCGCAGCGTGCTGGTGGCTGCGGCGGATGGCCGGGAGCCGCCCCAGCGCGATGCCGAATGATCAACGGCTTCCTCGATGGACGCGTTCGGGAAAATAATCGCGGTTGCAAGATCAACCCCGGGGAGAACTCCCACGCCTGCCGAAAGTAACCATGCCGTCGCCCGATCCAGGACTTCCCGCACTGGCTGACCAGCTGGCCTTGCGCCGCGATCTCATCGTCGCTGCATGGCGTGCCTCGGTGGCGGCCGACGCCACACTGACCACCGGCAACTCCTTGCCGCGCACCCAGATGGTCGACCACATCCCGGCGTTGCTGGAGGGTTTTGAAACCCAGTTGCGCGAGCCCGATGCCGACGTCTCTCACCTGGGCGACGCCGCCGCGCACGGGCTGCACCGGTGGCAACAGGGGTTCGGGTTGGCCGAAGTCTCGCGCGAACTCGGCCACCTCAACGAATGCGTGGTGAGGGAACTTGACGCGTGTGCTCTCTTGAAGCCCGCGCCACGGCCGCAGGTGCTGGCCCGCGCACGGCAGCTGTGGGCCTCCATCTTCAGCGTTGCGGTGAGTGGCAGCACATCGCAGTACTTCAAACTGCAACAGATGGAGGCGGCCAGCTACGTGAGCGAACTGGAGGCCGCGCTGAACAACCTGCGCAGCCTGGAACGCCAGCGCGCCTCACTCTGGCAACAGGCGGCCCACGACCTTCGAGGCAACCTGGGCGTGGTGGCCAACGTCGCAGCGGGACTGGGGTATCCGAACCTGGATGGCTCGGGGCGCGAGAATTTCCTGCGCATGCTTGAACGCAACGTGCACTCGCTGCACAAGCTGCTGGACGACATCACCTGTCTGGCCCGGCTTCAAGGGGGCCAGGAGCCGCGGCGCATCGACGCGGTAGATGTTGCGGCACTTTTGACGGAAATGGGCGAGAACCTTCGACCCCTCGCCACCGCGCAGGGGCTGACTTTCGAGCTGACCGGGGAGTCCGGCTTCTGGGTCGAGGGCGACGCGGTCAAGCTGCACCGCATCGTCCAGAACCTGGTCCTCAACGCCATTCGCTACACCACGGTGGGGGGTGTGAAGGTGTCGTGGGGACATGCGGGTCCCAACGATCCTGAGCGCTGGTCGCTGCAGGTGGAAGACTCGGGGCCGGGCCTGGGGCCCAGCCCGGCGTCGGAAGTGCAGGATGCCCTGGAAGCCGCCACCGACAATGCGCGAGACGTGGCCCGGGCCGCGCGGGCTGGCCATGTGGCGCACGCGTCTTCCGAGGATGCAGGCTTGAATGGGTCCAGTGCGGAGAATGGCCACGACGACAGCGCGCCGTCCGGCCATGGCGAGGGTATCGGCCTGGCGATCGTCAAGCGCCTGTGTGAGCTGCTTGATGCGACCATCCAGGTCGAGTCCGGGCGCGCGGGCACGCGCTTTCAGATCCTGCTGCCCAAGCAATACGTTTCTCATACGCCCGCCACCGCCAAGGCCCCGGAGCAGCGTCAGGCCATGTAACCCTCGCTGGCGTTCCACCGCGCTTCGGCCGCCTCGATGATGCGATGCACCAGATGCAGCTTGCGCACGGCAGGTGCCGAGAGCACGAAGGGGTAGAAGTCGGGAACCCCCATGCTGCGGGAGAGTTCATTGAGCACACCGGTGAGCTGCATCCACTGATTGAGCAGGCGCGCGAACTCGGTGCTGTCGGGACCCGCGTCGCCGAACGCTTCGGCGGTGAAGGGTTCATAGGTGAGTTCCAGCCGCTCCCCGTCGAGGCCGAAGCTTTGGGCCGTGTCCAGCGTGTCGGTCATGTGCAGGTAGTTCGCCCATGTTTCGGCCCAGTCTTCCCAGGGATGGCAGCTGGCGTAGGCGCTGACGTGGCGCAAGCTCCAGTCGGCGCATGGCCCCTGCGAATAGTGTCTTTGCAGCGCGGCGCTGTAGTCCTCGCGCTCATCGCCGAACTCGTTCCTGAACGCCGTGAGCCACTCGGTGTGCTCCACCAGGCGGTGCCAGTAGTAGTGGCCAACCTCGTGCCGCATGTGGCCAAGCAGCGTGCGATAGGGCTCCAGCAACTGGGTGCGGCGAAGCTCACGCGTGGGGTCGTCCGCTTCCTCGGCATCCAGCGTGATCACACCGTTTTCATGACCCGTGACGATGGGCGTGCCGTCCGTTGAGGTGAGGAGGTCGAATGCCAGGCCTTGCTGGGGGTCGTCGGCCAACGGCACCACCGGCAGGTGCATGCCCAGCATCGATGAGAGCATCCGCCTTTTGGCGATCTCGATGCGCCCCCACCACACCGCGTTGCTGTCGATGCTGAGGTCGGGCAGCCGGCGCGTGAGTCGGCAGCACAGACACAGATCCTGTTCTGGCGACGCTGCATCGCCGAGCGGGATCAGCCAGTTGCAGGCAGCGGCCGAGTTCAGGTTGCGACAGCGCGCATACCGGCCTTCGTGCGGTGTGGACTCGGCACTCTGCCACAGCGCCATGTCGGCGGCCCGATCCGGCAGGGGATTCAGGGAAATGAGCAGACCTCGCTCCGGGTCGTAACCCAGAGGAGCCGAGCAGGCGAGGCAGACACTGTTCCGGAAGAACACGGGTTGGCCGCATCGGCAGGTGAACGCCCGGTTCGTGTGGAGGTGCCCGCACGCGCGACGCGGTGGGTGGGGAATGGAGGGCAAGCAGCGCAGCGCGGGGTTGGACGTGTTGGACATGCAGGCCTGTGGGCAAGGCGGATGCCCGTCGGGCTCAGCTTGTCGGCTTTGAGCGCTGCGCGAAAACCCAGGTGAACTCCGCCCCGAGCAGGAACACCTGCGCCGAGTAGTACACCCACAGCAGCAGCACCACCAGGGACGATGCGGCCCCGAACACCGAGGCCACGCCGCTGCGACCGATGTACAGGCCGATCAGCGTCTTGCCCACCGTGAACAGCAGGGCCGTGATGAGCGCGCCAAACCACACATGCCGCCAGGCCACAGGGGTACGGGGCATCCACTTGTAGATCATGGCGAACACCGCGGTGATGAACGCGAGCGTCACTGCAAAGTTGACCATGTCCGCCATGACAGCCAGCTCGCCGAACCAGGGTGCCCACCACTTGCCCAGCGCCGCCAGGGAAGCACTGAGCACCAGCGATACCAGCAGCAGGAACCCGATGCCCAGGACCAGACCGAGCGAGAGCAGACGCACCCGAAAGAAGTCCCACACGCCGCCAGAACCCGGGCGCGGGGGAACCTGCCAGATGCGGTCCATCGCGTTCTGCAGTTCGGCAAACACGGTGGTGGCTCCCACCAGCATCGTGACCAGGCCGACCACGGTGCCCACGACGCTGGCGGCGGGTCTGTCCAGGCTTTCCAGCAATGTGTTCACGGTTCTGGCGCTGTCTTCGCCCACCAGTTGGGAGATCTGCTCGAATATCTCCGTGCGCGCGGCAGCTTCGCCAAAGAACAGACCCGCCACCGAGATGACGATCAGGAGCAGTGGCGCTATCGAGAAGAGCGTGTAGAAGGCCAGCGCCGCACCCATGCTGGGGGCGTAGTCGTCCAGCCATGCGTTCACCGTCGAGGTGAGGAGACTCCAGATCATCGAAGGAGGGTGCAGAACATTCCTTCCCCCGGCAAATGGCGCTCCCACGCGTAGGGCCTGTTCACAACCCCTTCCCTTCGGGTTGCGGCCAAAAAGGCCATAGTCTGGCGCCTGCATCATCAACACCGGCTCGGTGACAGGCCTCAGAGGCAGTGCCCATCTGCTCGACTACGCCTCCACCAAAGGCGCCATCCATGCGTTCACCAAATCCTTGGCCAGCAACTTGCTGGAGCGGGGCATCCGGGTGAACGCGGTGGCGCCGGGCCCGGTGTGGACGCCACTCAACCCTTCCGATCTGCCGGCGGAGAAGGTCGCCGAGTTCGGCCGCAAGACCGACATGAAGCGGCCCACGCAGCCCGAAGAGCTGTCACCGGCCTATGTGTTCCTGGCCGCACCGTCCTGCTCGGGGTACATCACCGGTGTCGTGCTTCCGGTCACGGGGAGTGTGGAAGCCATCTAGGGCCGCGACCGAAAGGGAATGGCCCTAGTGTCGGGTGATTCGGCGCCGCCTGAAATGCTGAAAGACCAGGCCACTCGCCAGCAGGGTTCCCGCTGCGAAGAGGGCGGTCTTCAGGGGGGCGGCGCGGGCCGCATCGGCCGCCATGTCCACCGCGTGCGGCCTGGCCAACTCGAAGCGTCGACGCGTCATCCGGGCCCCCAGCTCCCTCAGGCGCTGAGCGCCGAGCAGTTCCTCTGCCGCCGGCAGCAGTTGCGTCTCTTCGTCGGCGACGTGATGGAGCACTTGGGTGATCAGCGCGGTGAGCGCAGCGGTCGGGTCTTCCTCATGTTCGCTCAGCTGGCGCACGCGTTCGATCTGCAGGCGCATGTCCGCGTGGTCCGCCTCGCTGCGGTCGAGCGCGGGAAGATGGGACTCCAGTTCTCTCAGGGCGGGATGGAACAGTTCCTCTTCCAGTTGCATATGGATGTCCAAGGCTGTGCAGATCCTGCGGCAAAGGGCGCTGCGCACAGGCGGTGTTGTATCCGCGCGCAGTCTCTGGAAGTCCGCCAGCACGTGCGCGTGGTCCATGCGCAGGATCCGCGTGGCGGCGGATGAAAAGGGTTGAAGAAGGCTCTGAGCCATGGTCATGGGTCCTCATGAAACGGCAAGACCCATGGCGCGGCAAGCCATGTGCCCAGTCTTCCTGGGGGAGGGTGTTCTGCGATTGGCATGCCGCTTGCCACCGGTTGGACTCATCGATCCGGGGCATTTGCCTCATGAATCAACCTCTGGAGAACTCTCATGATCAATCTCATCATTTGGCTGGTAGTGGGTGGCGTCATTGGCTGGCTGGCCAGCCTGGCCATGAAGACGGATGGCCAGCAGGGCGTCTTCCTGAACATCGTGGTGGGCATCGTGGGAGCAGCGCTGGGTGGCCTGCTGATTTCCCCCCTGGTCGGTGTGGGCACGATCAACCAGGATGCGTTCAGCCTGGGCGCACTGCTCGTGTCGTTCCTGGGCGCGGTGATTCTTCTGGCGATCGTCAACCTGTTCCGTCGAGGATCCGTGCGCTGACCCCGTTTGACCCCTTGTGCGGCACCGCTTTCCTTCAAGGATTGCGGTGCCGACGTTTCGGCATGTTTTACGGCAAGTGACGTTGAAACCGTCAGGAGTTGCGTCATTCGCATCTGATTGCAACCCGCCAGCCCACCGCGACCCATGCCAGGCGAAACCTCACGCCTTGAAGACACATGATTTGTTGGAATTTGTGTCGATCTGGCCCACGCGGCATGGGGGTTGCAAGCGTGTTCCTTTCTGGGGCCGCAAGCCGGGCCATGACACCACCAACGCCGAGGAGGTACCCGTGATCCACATGGAAGTTCGAGCCGAGCAGCGCCAAAGCCAGACGCTGTCCCCCCGGCTTCAGCACGCCGTTCGCCTGTTGCAGATGTCTTCGCTCGACTTCGGGCTCGTGGTGCGAGACACGCTGGGCCGAAATCCCTTTCTGGAGGTCGACGAGGGTGTCGATGACCCCGAGGAGTTCGACGACGCGTCCGATGCGCTGGAGTCTGCGGATGGCGGGTTGGAGAGTGATCGCGACCTGTGGCATGCGGACGCGGGCGCAGGCTCACGGCAGGCCTCGGATGGCGACACGTCTGCGCTGGACCTGGTGACAGCCGACAGCTCGCTGAGCGCGCACCTGCACGGCCAGCTCAACACCATGCCGTTGTGCGAACGCGACCTGAACCTGGCCCGCGTCATCGTTGAATCGCTCGACGACGACGGTTACCTCAGGACGCCCTTGGCCGATCTGCTGGACGTCGTGACCCTGGAGCCTCCCGCAGAGTTGGCGGACATGCAGATCGCGCTGAAGATGGTTCAGTCGCTGGAGCCCGCTGGTGTCGCGGCGCGCAGTGTTGCCGAGTGTCTTGAACTTCAGTTGCACGAGATCGAGTGTGTGGAAATGCGGGCGGTTGCCCACACCATCGTCGCCGCCCACCTGAGTGCACTCGCCGCCCGGGACATCCAGGGCCTGGCTCGCCAACTGGGCAAGACACCCGCGTTCATCGAGAGCGTTTGTGACCGGATCCGACGGCTGGATCCCCGGCCGGGATGGCGCTGGGGTTCATCGCACATTTCCTACGTGGTGCCCGATGTGATCGTGAAGAAGATTCGCGGCGAATGGAGTGTGCAGCTCAATCCGGCCATCGTGCCGCGCGTCAAGCTGAACCAGGTGTACGCCGATCTTTACCAGCGCCACCACACATCCGATATGACCGACATGGGCGCGCATCTGCAGGAAGCACGATGGACCGTTCGAAACGTCGAGCAGCGCTTCTCGACCATTCTGGACGTGGCGCGCGCCATCGTGAAACGGCAGCGCCATTTTCTGGAGTTCGGACCGATGGCCATGAAGCCCTTGGGGCTGCGTGAGATCGCGGAGGAAATCGGCAGTCACGAGTCGACCGTATCGCGCGTGACCAACAACAAGTACATGGCCACTCCACTGGGGGTGTTCGAGCTCAAGCACTTCTTCTCCCGTGCCATGGTGAGTGCCAATGGCAGGGCCTGCTCGGGCACGGCCATCCGTGGGTTGATACAGGACCTCATCACCGAGGAAACGACGGACAACCCGTTGTCCGATGCGGAGATCAAACGCCAACTGGCTCAGCAGGGGCTGGTGGTTGCCCGGCGCACGGTCACCAAATACCGCCAGATGCTTCGCATCGAGGCGGTGGGCCGCCGGCGCCGACACGACGCTTGAAGACGCTCGCGCCGCCAAAGAAGGAACGGCTTGGTGGTCCCTTACACGAGATCGCCTGGCCGCGACGCGACGAATTCCTCAAACCCGTCCACCAGCAGCTTGACCAGTTCGTCCGGATCCACGGGCTTGATCAAGTGATGGTCGAAGCCCGCCAGCCTGGCGGCTTCCTTGTCGGCCGCAAAGCCCCAGCCCGATATGGCCACCAGGTGGATATCGCTGGTGAGTTCTGAGCGTCGCAGTTGCCTGGCCACTTCGTAGCCATCGAGCTTGGGCATGCCGATGTCCAGCAGCGCGATGTCCGGCCCGGTGGCTTGAGCCAGCCGCAGCGCGGCCTCGCCGTCGTGCACCACATCGACGATGTGTCCGCTGGAACGCAGCAGTTCGGCAAAGTTGTCTGCGGTGTCAACGTTGTCGTCTGCAATGAGGATGTGCAGCGGACGCAGGTGGGCCGCATCGGGTCCATACAAGGGTTCGTCGTCGTTGCAGGCGCATTCCAGCCGCGGCAGCCGGACCATGAAGCACGAGCCACGGCCCTCGCCCTCGCTTGTCATGGTGACTTCGCCGTGGTGGAGTTCGATGATTTGCCGGCACAGCGTGAGACCCACGCCCAGGCCCGTGTTCACCCGTGCCGGCGAGTTGTCCGCTTGTTCAAACATGTCGAAGATGCGGGCCTGCATGTCTGGCGCCACCCCCACGCCGTTGTCCCGGATGGCGATCAGCACCGAAGACGGCTCGGCCGAGAGGGCCACCTCGACGCGTCCCCCGCGTGGCGTGTACTGACAGGCGTTGTTGAGCAGGTTGGCGAGCACCTGCACCAATCGAACGGCATCGCCATTCACGCAAACGGTTTCCCGGGGCAGATCCAGAGAAAGCGCCAGTCCCTGCCGTTGGGCGAGGCATTTCGCGTCCTCCACCGCAGTGGAAACCAGATCGCCCATGTCCAGTGGTTCCAGGTCCAGCGTGAGCTTGCCGGTGGTTGCGCGTGATGCATCCAGCAGGTCGTTGACGAGCCTGACCATGTTCCTGATTTGTCGATCCAGCACGTTGACGGCCTTGTCGCGTGTTTCGGGCGACGTCCTGGACATCTGAAGCAAGGCAACGGCGCTCATCATGGGGGCCAGCGGATTGCGCAGTTCGTGCGCCAGTGTGGCCAGAAAGACGTCCTTCTGGCGGTCTGCCTCACGCAGCTCATGCTCCGCGTTGCGCCGCGTCGCCACCTCCTGTTCCAGCTCACTGGTGCGGGTCTGGCATTCCAGCAGCAAACGGTTGAAGGCTTCCACCAGCAGGTCGACGTCTCGGGCGTCCGTCGCCGGGGCTCTGAGCGCCCAGTTGCGGGTGGAGATGACTTCCCGCGCCACCTGGGTGATGTTCTCCAGCGGCGCGGTGATGCGCCGCTGCAAGTTTCCGAACAGGTAGAACGCAATGGTCAGACCCACACCACCGAGCCCGAGCAGCGCCACGGTGAATATCAGAAGCCGAGGCCAGATGTCGTGCCGGGCAGACAGGTAGAGCGTGCCGAGCCGTTTGCCTGCGCGCTCGATGGGGTAGGCGACCTCAAGTATCGAACCCCGGAAACGGGGTTCGAACGTGGGTGCGTCGACCGTCCTTCTGGCGTTCAGCAAGGTATTTGCTGCCGCGTAGGACGCGAACAGGCGACCGTTCACATCGTACAGAGCGGCCGACAGGATGCGCGGCTGCGCTTTCAGCAGAAAGAGGCTCGCGCGCGCAGCTTCCTGGTCATCGAATTCGAGCGCGGTGGTCGAAGCGCCGGCGACGAGGTCGGCGTGTGTTCGCAGGTCGGCCACCCAGGCCTTGCGGTTGGAGACCAGCTCATACAGAAGCCAGGTCGCCGCGCCCAGCAGCACCACGACAAGGGTCGTGAGCATCGCGGCCCGCATGAGCTGTTCGCGCAGCGAGGATGATCTCCGTTGGCCTCTTCGCCTCGGAGGGAGGGCAGGCGTCTGCGGCTCGGTAGGGGTCGCCGGTCCTGGGTTGGTCGTGGGGTGCGATTTGTGTTGAGCGAGCATTTGATTTCAACTCATTGACTCGATTGCACGAATGGAGCTTGACGTCAAACGTCCCTGACCAGAAACGCGATAGTAGTGAGGTTTGGAGGCGATCCGCAAGAGCCGAACAGCATTGCTGGATGCGGTGAGACCTGACCATGTCCAGGACAAGGCAAGTGGAGCACGGGTGCCGTTGCTGGCCGCCCCCCGGATGCGCGATGCGCAGGCGACGGACGGAAGCTTGCGGGGGTGGGCGCGATAGGCCCGTATCGGGTGCGCCGGATATCTCGCCTGTGCTGTCGGCTAACGCGCCGGCTCGACCGCAGCCTTGAGCTTGCGTGCGGTCTGAAGGTGGTCGCGCACCGTGGGCAGGTGCCTGTCGGCGAAGGCCTTCACGTCAGGATCTCGAGCCTCGCGGGCCGCTTCTTCGAACAGTTGAACCGTCATCTCATTCGATGGGTGGGCACGCTGCATCGGGCAAGCAGCATTCCCGACCGAGGCCCGCGTGTCATTTCATGCGGTAGCGGTACACGCCGTCCTCACCCGTTTCGCGCACGGCTTCGCCGCGCACCAGCAGGTGGTTGAGGTGGGCCACGCCTTCGCCGGTGGCCATGCCCAGCAGCTCGCCGTTGGCGTCGATCGAACGGGCGAACAGGGCGCCGAACACGTCGACCGTGCGCTTGGGCGACTCGGCCAGGGTGCGCCGCAGGCGTTGCAGGCCGCGCTCGTGGCCATGGGCCAGGCGGTCCAGGCGCGCGTGCAGGCCGCGGAAGGGCTCACCGTGCGCCGGCAGCACCAGCAGGTGGTCGCCCAGCGTGGCGCGCAGGTGCTCGATGCTGGCGATCCAGTCGCCCAGCGGGTCGGCGTCGGGCTCGGTGGGGAAGACGCTCACGTTTGACGAGATGCGCGGCAGCACCTGGTCGCCCGAGACCAGCACGCCCAGGTCGTCGTTCAGCAGGCATGCGTGTTCGGGCGAATGGCCACGCCCGACGATCACGCGCCAGTCGTGCGCGCCGATGCGCACCGTCTCGCCGTCGGTGAGGCGGCGAAAGCTGTCGGGCAGCGCGTGCATGTACTTGCCGTAGCCGCCGAAGCGGGTGCGGTAGATGTCCAGTGACTCCTCGTTCCAGCCCATCTGGCGGTAGAAGCCGATGGCCTCCTCGGGCGCCTCGCGGCCGGTGTCGGCAACCAGGGTGCGGCAGGTGAGGTATTCGAGCCGTGTCATCCACAACCGGCACTGGAACTTGCGCGTGAGCCAGCCCGCCATGCCCACGTGGTCGGGGTGCATGTGGGTGCAGAAGATGCGCGTGATGCGCGCGCCCTGGGGCGTGGCGGCCAGCGGGCCGTCGGGTGAGATCAGCTGGCGCCAGGCGGCCAGCGCCTCGGGTGTCTTGGTGCCGGTGTCGATGACAGCCCAGCCCGGGCCCTGTTCGTCCTCGTCGGCCACGGCCCAGAGGTTGATGTGATTGAGCGCGAACGGCAGGGGCATGCGCAGCCACAGCACGCCGGGCGCGACTTCGCGCACCTCGCCCGGCGCGGGCGGTTCACCGCAGGGGTATTGCAGCGCGTAGGGCGTATCGGGTGCGGCGGCCGGATCGTCCGGTCGGCCGTCGGAAGTGGGGGTGTTGGTCATGCGGGGATTGTTCCAGATGGGTGTGCCGATCGGCTCACGCCTGTGCGACAGGGCGAACCCGGGCCAGTGGGAGCAGGGCGCACGTGCGATCATTGCGGGCATCACGATGTGTGATGGGAATGCCGGAGAGCGCCGCTTGGAACTTCGACAACTGCGTTATTTCGTTCGGGTGGTGGAGCTGGGCTCCATGGGACGGGCCGCGCTTGACCTGAACATGGTGCAGTCTGCGCTGAGCCAGCAGATCAGCCGGCTGGAGGGCGAGCTCTGCACCCGACTGCTGCAGCGCACGCCGCGCGGCGTGGTGCCCACCGAAGCCGGGGCCGCGTTTTTCCGCGAGGCCCAGCTCACGTTGCGCCACGCCGCGCAGGCGGTGCGCGCCGCACAGCAGGCCCGCCTCTCGGGCACGGTGAGCGTGGGCCTGGCGCCCACCACCGCAGCCATGCTGGGCCTGCCACTCATGCAGGCCATGCAAGCGCGATACCCGGACGTGCGACTGCACATGGTGGAGAGCATGTCGGGCCACCTCGCATCCTTGCTCAACGCACGCGAACTCGACCTTGCCGTGTTGTTCGACGCGCGCCTGCAGACCCATCCCGACGCACCCGGCAGCCGAATGTGGCAGGTGCAACCCTTGTTGTCGGAAGACCTGTTTCTGATTGGTCAGCGTCAGGACGCCCGGCCCCGCTCACCCGGCATGACGCTGGCCGAACTGGGTGACGAGCCGCTGATCTTGCCGACCGGGCCGCACGGCCTGCGCAGCACGCTGGACACCGCCTTCGCCCGCGCCGGCGTGGTGCCCAATGTGGCGCTCGAAGTGGATTCGCTGGCCATGCTGATGGCCGCGGTGGACGCCGGCCTGGGGGCCACCCTGCAACCGCGCGCCGCCGTGGGCCGCTTCCCCGACGCCGAGCAGCGCTTTGTGCTGGTGCACATCGACGACGCGCAGGTCAGCCGCGTCAACCTGCTGTGCAGCCTGTCGGAAGACGAGCTCTCGCCCGGGGCGCTGGCCACGCGGGTGGTGATCCGGGACACGGTGAAGCTGCTGGTGGACGGCGGGCACTGGCCCGGCACGCGGCTTTGGCATCACGAATCGTGATGGCCTCATGACCCAACCGGGGTTCACCCGCGGGGGTTGAATCTCTACAGTGCTCCCCACGGCCGGGCGTTTCCGGCGCGTGGCAAGGAGCGAATGTGGAACCCGATGTGTTGGTGATCGGCGGTGGCAATGCCGCCTTGTGCGCTGCCCTGATGGCGCGCGAGGCCGGCGCCAGCGTGCTGCTGCTCGAAGCCGCGCCGCGCGCCTGGCGCGGAGGCAACTCGGGCCACACGCGCAACCTGCGCTGCATGCACGACGCTCCGCAGGACGTGCTCATCGACGCCTACCCGGAAGAAGAGTTCTGGCAGGACCTGCTCAAGGTCACCGGCGGCAAGACCAATGAAGACCTGGCGCGCCTGACCATCCGCGCTTCGTCCAACTGCCGCGACTGGATGCGCAGCCACGGCGTGCACTTCCAGCCACCGCTCTCGGGCGCGCTGCATGTGGCACGCACCAACGCCTTCTTCATGGGCGGTGGCAAGGCCCTGGTGAACGCCTACTACCGCAGCGCCGAAAAACTGGGCGTGCAGATCCGCTACGAAACCCCGGTGGAGCGCATCGACATCGAGCACGGGCAATTCGTGGCGGCGCACACCCGGGCCGGTGAGCGCATCAGCGCGCGCACCTGCGTGCTGGCCGCCGGTGGTTTCGAGTCCGACCGCGCGTGGCTGCGCGAAGCCTGGGGTCAGAACGAGCGCGGTGAGTGGCCAGCCGACAACTTCCTGATCCGCGGCACCGCCTACAACCAGGGCGTGCTGCTGCGCCACCTGCTCGACGACCACGGCGCCGATCGCATCGGCGACCCGACCCAGGCCCACATGGTCGCCATCGATGCGCGCGCGCCGCTGTACGACGGCGGCATCTGCACGCGCATTGACTGCGTTTCGCTTGGCGTGGTGGTGAACCAGGAGGCCCGGCGCTTCTACGACGAAGGCGAAGACTTCTGGCCCAAGCGCTACGCCATCTGGGGCCGCCTCGTGGCGCAGCAGCCGCAGCAGATCGGCTATTCGATCATCGACGCCAAAGCCATCGGCCGCTTCATGCCGCCGGTGTTTCCCGGCGTGAAAGCCGACACCCTGCCCGAGCTCGCGCGCCAGCTCGGCCTGAACGAACACACCTTCATGCAGACCCTCAACGACTACAACGCCGCCTGCCGTGTCGGCACCTTCGACCACACCGCGCTCGACGACTGCCACACCGAGGGCCTGGCACCTGCCAAGACCCACTGGGCCCGGCCCATCGACACCGCGCCCTTCTACGGTTACGCGCTGCGCCCCGGCGTGACCTTCACCTACCTCGGCCTGCGCACCGACGACACCGCCGCCGTGCGTTTCAACGACCAGCCCAGCAGCAACCTGTTTGTGGCCGGCGAGATGATGGCCGGTAACGTGCTCGGCCAGGGCTACACCGCCGGCGTGGGCATGTCGATCGGCACCGCCTTCGGGCGCATCGCCGGCACCCAGGCGGCGCTGGCTGCCCGCGCCGTGCGCACCGCAGCCGAAGGAGCACAACATGCACGCGCTTGAAGCCCTCACGCGCGACGCGCGCGCGCTCGCCCACGGCGAGATCGTGCTCTCAGCGCCCGAAGCCGAGGTGGCGCGCCAGATGCAGATCTGCAACGCCTGCCGCTACTGCGAAGGCTTCTGCGCCGTGTTTCCGGCCATGACGCGCCGGCTCGAATTCGGCAAGGCCGACATCCACTTCCTGGCCAACCTGTGCCACAACTGCGGCGCCTGCCTGCACGCCTGCCAGTACGCGCCACCGCACGAGTTTGCGGTCAACGTGCCGCAGGCCATGGCCACCGTGCGGGGGCAGACCTACGCCGACTACGCCTGGCCACCCGCGCTGGGAAAGCTCTACCAACGCAACGGCCTCACGCTGTCGGTCGCGCTCGCCGCCGGCCTCGCGCTGTTCCTGCTGCTCGCGGTGGCCATGAAGGGCAGCCTGTGGCCCACCGACCTGGCCGGCAACTTCTACAACCTGTTCCCGCACAACCTGCTGGTGAGCATGTTCGCGCCGGTGTTCCTGTTCGTGGTGTTCGCGCTCGGCATGGGTGTGACCCGCTTCTGGCGCGACGTGACCCCCGCCACCAGCGGCGCACCGCTGAACCTGCCTGCCGCCACCGAAGCCACACACGACGCGCTGCGCCTGAAGTACCTCGACGGTGGCCATGGCGAGGGCTGCCACAACGAGGACGACGCCTACACACTCTCACGCCGCCGCTTCCACCACTTCACCTTCTACGGCTTCATGTTGTGCTTCGCCGCCACCAGCGTGGCCACGGTCTACCACTACGTCTTCGGCTGGGTCGCGCCCTACGAGCTGCCCAGTCTGCCCAAGCTGCTCGGCGTGGTGGGCGGCGTGAGTCTGCTCATCGGCACCGCCGGCCTGGGGTGGCTCAACCTGCGCCGCCATCCGCTGCACGGCAACGTGGCGCAAAAGCCCATGGACCTGGGTTTCATCGCGCTGCTGTTCCTCACGAGCGCCACGGGCCTGGCGCTGTGGCTGGGGCGCGGCACACCGACCCTCGCGGTGCTGCTGTGCCTGCACCTCGGCGCGGTCATGGCCCTCTTTGCCACGCTGCCCTACGGCAAGTTTGCGCACGGGGTGTTTCGCACGGCTTCGCTGCTGCGGCATGCGGTGGAAAAGCGCTTGCCCAATCCCATTGGATTGAGTGCTGACTGACCTTCGACAGAACAAATCATTGACCCAGAAAGAGAACCACGATGAACAAACGACAACTGCTGCGCGCCACCGTGCTCGCCACCTCCACCCTGATGCTCGCAGGCACCTTGCAGGCGCAAGACTTTCCGCCCAGGAAGCCGGTCACGCTGGTGGTGGGTTTCGCCGCTGGCGGCGCTGCGGATGCAGCGGCGCGCCTGATCGCAAAGAAGCTGGCGGCGAACATCGGCCAGTCGGTGGTGATTGACAACAGGGGCGGCGCGGGCGGCAACATCGCGCACCAGTTCGTCGCCAACGCGGCGGCCGACGGATCGGTTCTGTTGTTTGGCTCCATCGGACCCCTGACCATCGCCCCGCACATCATGAAAGTGCCCTACGACCCTTTCAAAGACCTGGCCGCCATCTCGGGGGGTGTGAACTTCCCCAATGTGCTGGTGGCGCACAAGGCGCTGGGGGTGAAGAACCTGGCCGAGTTCGTGGCGCTTGAAAAGAAGAAGCCCGGCAGCCTGGACTTTGCGTCCACGGGAGCCGGTTCGGCGTCCCATCTGGCCGGTGAACTTTTCAACCAGCGCGCGGGCATCGACATGGTGCATGTGCCCTACAAGGGCGGAGCGCCTGCGCTGCAGGATCTGCTCGGCGAGCGCATCGCTTCCTACTTCTCTGCGCCGCCGACCGCTCTGCCCCACATCGAAGCCGGCAAGCTCGTCCCGCTGGCCACCACCGGCCTGACCCGCCCGGCCTATCTGCCCAACATTCCCACCGTCGCCGAATCGGGGTATCCGGGTTTTGAAGCCCTGAACTGGTACGCCTTCGTGGCGCCGGGCAAGACGCCGGAACCGCTGCTTGAGCGCTGGAATCAGGAGATCGTCAAGGTGCTCAACAACGCCGAAGTGAAGGCCGCCCTCAACCAGCACGGCCTCACCCCCCAGCCCACGACACGCGCCGAGCTCAACACCTTCATGAAGAAGGAAGACGCCAAGTGGAGCGCCATCGTGCGCGAGCGGAAGATCACCGCGAACTGACCTACGCGTCACCGCCGCGAACCTTGCGGTCGACATCCGCAATAGGCCGTTCGCCGCGCTTCACAGGAGGACGTTTGCCTCCTTGCTTTTCTTGGGGTGGAGGCGAGTGTGTGGTTCGCGGTTTCTGGCCTTGCGAATCATCGCCTTCTCGTTTGACGGGTGCGTCTGCCATAGCGTTCTCCTGATGCCACAAATGGATCGAAGAGCGTTGCGGGCCCGCACCGACGAGCGTCCGAGCATTGATTTTTTGTACGCAGATGGTCAGTCAAAACAGCTTGGCAGGGGATGGCACATGAGCAGGGCGGAAAGAGGCCGGATCAAGGTCTTCATCGTTGATGACAACGAGGACGCGGCGAACCTGCTGGGCGAGGCAATGCAGTATTACGACCATCAAACCGTGGTGGCATTCGATAGCGCAGAGGCGCTCAACGCGATAGGCACGGTGTAGCCTGAGGTCGCGGTTCTCGATCTTGGAATGCCCGGAATGTCGGACGTCGAGCTGGCTCGACGTCTGCGCGAAACGCGTGCAAGCGGCGACTTGTTGTTGATCGCCCTCACTGGCTGGGGACAGCAAGAGGCCAGAGAAGCATCAAAGGCGGCCGGCTTTGATTTTCACTTCGTCAAACCGGCTGATCCGGGCACGCTGAATGCGTTGATCGATGAGGGAGCCTTTCGCCGTCGCGTGGCGGGGCGCTCTGACAACGACCAGCGATCTCCGGCGCGGGCAACGCGACTCACTCCTGTTTTGAGGCGGTTCGCGGCGCGATGCCGGGGTTTCGTCGCAGCGGGATGTCTCTTTGCGATCGCGCCGTGCACAGTGCGACCTCGGTCTTCCTCTTCAACCCATCTCCTTGCGCAAACCCCATGCTGCTGCAACTCGTTGCGAACCATCCCGATGCCTTGGTCCCGATCCTGCGCAACACACCGATATGGGTGTGGGGCCTGCTCGCTGCTCTGCTCGCGCTGGGCATCAGCCAGCTGCGCGAGCGCACAGCCAGTCTGGCACGTGTGTCGCTGCTGCCCTTGGTGATGACCATCCTCTCGGTGTCGGGCACATTCTCGGCCTTGGGCGCAACGCCTCACCGGGCCCTGTCCATGTCGGCTTGGCTGCTTGCCGCAGCCCTCGCCTTCGCCCTGTTCGCGCGCGGCCGCAACGCCGCGAAATACGACCCGACGCGGGGCTTGTATCGCCTGCCGGGGAGCTCCGTCCCCTGTTGCTGATCGTGGGGATATTTCTGGTGAAGTATGTGGTCGGGGTGGATCTCGCCATGGAGCCGCAACTGGTCCAGGAAACACCGTACGTGTTGTGCGTCGCTGCGCTGTACGGCGCATTCACCGGCGTCTTCGTTGGTCGCGCCTCACGCCTGTGGCGCCTTCCGCTGCGTCCTGCCGCGGCCAGCACCCAGGCTCCCGGCACCAACGGGATTTGAATCAACCCTCGCCCAAGCGCTCCATCTTGGCGCCCAGCGTCTTTTCAGAGAAACGCATGGCCTCGGCGCGAGTGCCGTTGAAACTCAAGTGGGGCTCAAACTGTGCCATCGTGTTGACTCCTTGTCGGTTTGAAGCGGTTGTATTCAGAGCAAACGGCGTGCCGCCTGGCCCCAGTGGCTGCGGCACTGGCGAATCGAGTCACGATACTGCACAGTCGCAGGGTGCGAAAGACTTCCACAGACCACATCGGCGCTCACGCTGTGCTGGCCGATGCCAGGGACACAGCCCAGGCAGTGCTCTCGCGTATCCGCGACGCGCAGAACACCACCTGGGAACTCGTGTGCGTGATCGACAGCAACGAACGCTTGCTCGGAACGCTGACGCCCGCCGAATTGCTGGCGCTGCCTGACACCACCGAGCTGGGCCGGGTGGCCCGACGCGAACGTGTCTGCGTACTGCCCGGCACTGACCAGGAAAAGATGGCGTCGATCGCCTTGCACCATGGTGTCGCCGCTTTGCCGGTGGTCGACGAGACAGGCCGCCTGATCGGCGTGGTCGGCCCGACGAGGCTGATGAACATCCTGCGGCGAGAACACGTCGAAGATCTGCACCGCCTGGCCGGTATCACGAGCGAGTCGGATCACGCTCGCGAGGCCATGGAGGAGCCGCCAATGCGCAGGCTTCGCCATCGGCTGCCCTGGCTCGTTGTGGGGTTGGGAGGCAGCATGGTCGCGACCGTCGTCGTCGCACACTTCGAATCGGCGCTCACGGCCAAGCCCGCGTTGGCGTTCTTTGTGCCGGGGCTGGTCTATCTGGCCGATGCCATCGGTACGCAGAGCGAGGCCGTGGCAGTGCGCGGCCTTTCGCTCAGTCATGTCAGCCTGGCAAGACTTCTGGGCGGGGAATTGCGAACCGGCGCGCTGATCGGCCTCGTTCTTGCGCTGCTCGCGTTCCCGATGGTATGGCTGGCTTTCGACGAGTTGCGCCTTGCCGCCGCCGTGGCACTGGCCCTGGCGGGCGCCAGCATGGTGGCATCGGTCCTGGGGTTGCTGCTGCCATGGCTGCTGGCCCGTGTCGGGACCGATCCCGCCTACGGCAGCGGACCGCTGGCCACCATCGTGCAGGACGTTCTCAGCTTGCTCATCTACTTCGCCTGCGTCTCGGCGCTCGTTCTGTGAGCGCGGCCTCCTCGAATGCTCCAAGGCTTGACCCAGGTCAACGCGCCATGGACCGCGCGGGCTCAGCATAAGGCCTCTTGCGTATCCACCGTCATGCGCCAACCGCTGTACAGGAGCCTCACATGAAGTACCACGCCTCATTGCGCCAGGGCTTGCTGGCTCTGCCGCTGGGCCTGGCCGTCCTGACCGCATGGGCCGGTGACGATTGCGATGCGCCGCTCAATCGCTGGCAGACGCGCGATGCTGTGCGGCAAATGGCCGCCGCACAGGGCTGGCAGATCCAGCGGCTGAAGATCGACGACGGCTGCTATGAGATTCGTGGCACGGATGTCCAAGGGCGCACCTTCAAAGCCAAGATCGACCCGGAAACCCTGAAGGTGCTGAAGGTGAAGCACGAGGACCACAAGCGTGCACGGGAACGCGATCGTGATGAGGAGGGTGTCGCGCCATCGTCTTCGTTGACCCCAGGCACGGCGCCGCTCGGACAGATCAAGTAATCCCCATTTCTACAGGAGCATCGCCATGTCCAAACCTCTTCTGACCCTGGTGGCCACCGCCTGTGCGCTGGCCCTTCCCGCCTTGGCGCACAGCCGCCCGCTCACGCTGACCGCACAGCTCAAGAGCTACGGCGGCGACGGCGCCTACCTGGCGGCGTACCTGACCGATGCCAAAGGCGCGTATGTGCGCACGCTGTGGGTGGCCGGCGGCAAGGCGAAGTACCACAAGCATTTGTCTGACTGGAGCCGCCTCTCCGCCGGTGACGCCAAGCGCCTGGACGGCGTCACCGGCGCCAGCGTGGGCGCGGGGCGCACCCTCAAGGTCACGGCCGATCTGGCGGATGCGTTGATTGACGCGGGATACGAAATCCGCATCGACGCTGCTGTGGAAGACATGCGCGACAGCCCGTCCGAGGTCCGCATCCCGCTGACCAAGGCCAACGTGGGTAAGCCGCAGACCGGCAAGCAGTACATCCAGTCGGCGACCTTCCAGCTCCAGTGATGGGGCTCGCATGAGCTGGAAAGCAGTCCACCGCTGGCTGGGCCTGACCGCGGGCACCCTGGCCGTGGTACTGGGCGTCACCGGCGCCATCCTGGCCATCGATCCGGTGCAGCAGGCGTGGCAGGCACCCGCCGCACCGGGCGATTTGCCCGTGGCCACGCTGGTGGAGCAGGTGTCGCGCACCGTGCCGGGTGTGGAGGAAATTCGCCACCTGCCCTCGGGTGCCATCGTCGTGTTCGGCTTTTCCGGCGACCAACCCCAGGCGTCTTACGTGGATCCGGCCGATGGCCGGGTGCTGGGTGCGTGGCAACCCTCGGCCATGCCGCGCTGGGTGAAGAACCTGCACCGCTCGCTGCTGTTGGGCGACGCCGGGCGCTGGGGTGCAGCGGGCATCGCGCTGGCCATGGGCGCGTTGTGCGTCTCTGCCCTGGTGTTGCTGCTGCAGCGCATGGGTGGCTGGCGGCGGCTGGTTGCGCGGGTGCGGGGATCGCTGGCGCAGCGCATCCACGTGGTCACGGGCCGTGTGGTGCTGGCTGTCCTGTGCCTGACATCGCTCACGGCGCTGACCATGAGCGCCTCGACACTGGGACTGGTGGCGCTGGACACCAGGACCGAGCCTGAGGTGATTTCGGAGGTCACAGGCAAGCCTGCCTTGCGCGGCGCCCAGCTTGCCGCGCTGCAGGGTCTTGCCATGCAGGATTTGCGCAAGCTGAACATACCCAGCAACACCGACCCGGAAGACACCTGGAAGGTCGTCACTGCCCAGGGTCAAGGCTGGATCGATCGGTACTCGGGCCAGATGCTGGCCTGGCAGGACACAACGTTTGCCCAGCGCGTCTACGACCTGGCCGTGGTGCTGCACACGGGCGAAGCGGCCTGGCCCTGGGCCGTGGTGCTCGGGCTCGTGGGCGCCAGTGTGCTGCTGTTCTGGCTGTCGGGCGTTGTCATCTGGTGGCAGGCACGCCGCCAGGCGCCCCACATCACGGGCAACGCCCCGTTGGCCCAGGCCGACGTGCTCATCTTCGTTGCCAGCGAAGGCGGCAGCACCTGGGGTTTCGCCCAGACACTGCAGGACGCGCTGAGCCAGGGCGGCCACCGCGTTCACAGCACGGCGCTGGAGAACTTTCGAACCACGGCCGCCACGCGGCAGGTGTTTGTGCTCGCGGCAACCTACGGCGACGGACAGGCACCGGCCCACGCCAGCCACGCCTTGCAGCACATCGGCAAGCTCCCCGTCAGCGCTGTGCCGGTGACGGTGGTGGGCTTTGGCGACCGGCAGTACCCCGCCTTCTGCGCCTTTGCAAAGGCACTGGATCAGACGCTGCGCACACAGGGCTGGCCCGCGCTGCTGCCGCTGGAGTGCATCCACCAACAATCGGGCCAGCAGTTCGCGGGCTGGGGCATTGCCCTGGCCAAGACGCTTGGCGAACCCCTCGTGCTGGAGCATGTGCCGCGCGTGCCCCAAACCGCAGCGCTCACGCTCACAGAGCGCCGGGACTATCCAGGTACCACCGGGCAAGCCACGGCGATCCTGCGCTTTGCGTGGCCCGTGCCAGGTCTGGGCGACCGCCTGCGCGGCCACGGCCTGGCGCGGTTTGAAGCGGGTGATCTCGTGGGCATCGTGCCGCCGGGCTCGGCCGTGCCGCGCTACTACTCGCTGGCCTCGGGCTGGGAAGACGGGTTTCTGGAAATCTGCGTGCGCCAGATGCCCGGCGGCCTGTGCTCCACGCACTTGTTGGGCTTGCAGATGGGCCACAGCATCACCGCCTTTGTCCGGCCCAACCCCGGCTTTGCACTGCCACGAACGCGGCGGCCGGTGCTGCTGATCGGCGCGGGCACAGGCGTGGCGCCGCTGGCCGGCTTCATCCGCCGCAATGACAGACGCAGCCCCATGCACCTGTACTTTGGTGGGCGTGACCCGGCCCGGGATTTCTACTTCGGTCCCGACATTCAGCGCTGGCTCATCGAGGGGCGCCTCTCGACTTTGCAGACCGTCTTCTCCCGCGTGCCCAACGGCGGCGGATACGTGCAGGACGCCCTGCGCCGCGACGCCCGGCAACTGCGCGAATGGGTGACGCAGGGCGCCATCGTGCGTGTCTGCGGAAGCCGCGCCATGGCGCAGGGCGTGGCCGAGACGCTGGACGAGGTGCTGGCGCCCCTGACGTTGAGCGTATCGACGCTGAAAGCAAAGGAGCGCTATGCCGAAGATGTCTTCTGAGCCCGCTGTGCCCTGCAAGCGCACCACGCTGCACGGCCCGACCATGGGCACGCGCTGGTCTGCCAGTGTCGACGCCGACAACACCCTGGACATGGCGGCCCTGCACCAGGACCTCGCCGCTGCGGTGGAGCAGGTAGACGAGCAGATGTCGCCCTGGAAACCGGACAGCGACCTCATGCGCCTGAACCGCGCGCCCGTGGACGACTGGCTGGAGCTGCCCGCTGAAATTCTGAAGGTGCTGGGCTGTGCGCTCGATGTCCACCGCCTGAGCGCAGGCACGTTCGATCCGTGTGTTGGGGCGCTGGTGAATGCCTGGGGGTTTGGCGCGGTGCGCGATGCGCCGGACGCGCAAGCGATCCGGGCCGCTCGCCAGTCCATGCCGCGCGCAGCACACGGGTGCCTGGAGCTGGATGGGCCCAAAGGGCGTGCCCGCAAGCGTGCGCCCTTGCAACTCGACCTGTGCGGCATTGCCAAGGGCTACGCGGTGGATCGCATGGAAACCGTGCTGCGACAGCACGGTGTGCGCCATGCGCTGGCTGCCCTGGATGGCGAGCTGCGCGCCGTGGGCGGCCAGGCCTGCGGCGTGCCCTGGGCTGTGGCGCTCGAACGCCCCGAGGATGGGCGCCGCGCGGTGTATGGGGTCATCGAACTGGAGGATCTGGCCGTGGCCACCTCGGGCGACTACCGGCGCTACGTCAAGGTAGGCGATGCACGCATCGCACACACCATGGACGCGCGCCGCGGTGCCCCGGTGAACAACGCCGTGGCATCGGTCACCGTGCTGGCGCCAACCTGCATGCAGGCGGACGCCTGGGCCACGGCCTTGCTGGTGGCAGGCTCCGATGAAGGTCTGGCCATGGCGCAGCGCATGGGGTTGGATGTGCTGTTCCTGCTTCGCCGTGCTGAAGGTTTGGTGGAGGTGGGGCTGGGTCGTTTCGGCAGGATCGCAGAGGGATCAAACCTTGCGTGCCACACGAGCTGAAACAGTGCCTGATCTTCGGCGGGCCCACTTGATGCCTTCGAACCACAGCACGCTCAGCAAGCCCAGAGCGCAGGCGGCGGCCAGCTCGTGGGCCGGCAGAGGCGCGAATCGCAGCACCCCGACAGCCCAGGGGACGTAGAGCGCAGCCAGCAACAGCGCGCTGGCCAGACCCAGCACCCCCCACAGCGTCCAGTTCGGCGTGCGCAGCGTTGCCCACAGCGAGCGGGTGGCCGAACGGTTGGAGAGGATCAGGGTCAGGTTGCCCACGACCAGGGTGGCAAACGCAAAGGCCCGGGCCTCGGGCTCGGGGATGCGCGCACTGGCCCATGCGAATGCGGCCATGACGACGGCCAGCACGCCCAGACCCTGAACCAGCGCCAGGCCCAGGGTGGCGCCGCCAAACAGGTGCGCGGCGGCGTCACGCGGGGGGCGCTGCATCACGTCGCTTTCCGCAGGCTCGTTCTCGAAAGCGATCGAGCACGCCGGGTCGATGATGAGTTCGAGCAAGGCGATGTGCATCGGGAACAGCAAGGCCGGCCAACCCAACATCACCGGCAGCATCGCCATGCCGGCGATGGGAACGTGAACCGCGAGGATGTATGACATGGCCTTGCGCAGGTTGTCGAAGATCCTGCGACCCAGACGCACCGCGGCGACGATGGCTGCGAAGTTGTCGTCGATCAGCACCAGCGAAGCCGACTCGCGGGCCACGTCGGTGCCGCGCCTGCCCATGGCCACACCCACGTGCGCCGCGCGCAGAGCCGGGGCGTCGTTCACGCCGTCACCCGTCATCGCCACGATCTCGCCCCGGGCCTTCAGCGCCTGGACAATGCGCAGTTTCTGCTCGGGAGCGATTCGGGCACAGACGGTGACGGTGGCCATGCGTTCGCGCAGTTCTTCGTCGCCCAGCGCTGCGATCTCGTCGCCGGTCAATACATCACCGTCGCGCTCGGCAAGTCCGGCCTGATGGGCGATCGCTCGCGCCGTGGCCGGGTAGTCGCCCGTGATCATGACCACACGGATACCGGCGGCACGGCATTCGGCCACGGCGGCAGGCACTTCTGCGCGCACCGGGTCGGCCAGGCCGAGCAGCCCGACGAACTCGAAATCGAAACCGTGCTCGTCTGCCGGCCAGTCCTGCCCCGCGATCGATCCGCGCGCGACCGCCAGCACGCGCAGTCCCTGGGCCGCCAACTCCTCGACCGCGCTACCGACGCGGGACCTCTGCGCATCGTCGAGATGGCACAGGTCCATCACCGCCTCGGGCGCGCCCTTGGCCGCCACGGTCTGAACACCGTCAGCTGGCGCTGCCCACACATGCGACATCGCTCGCAGTGCGGGACTGAGCGCATAGGTATGCACCAGACGCCAGTCGTGGTGCAGGTGTTCGGTGTCGGCGAGGAAGCGCTCGCCGAGTTGGTGGAAGGCCTTCTCCATCGGGTCGAAGGGGTCGACCACGCTGGCCAGGATCACCAGCTCCACCAGGGCGTGAAAGGCCTCGGGCAACGGGCCTTCGGTCGACTTGTCTTTGGTCAGCGAATCCAGCGCGAGGCTCTCGGTGAGATCGACACCGCCGGCAACCAGGTGCGTCACCGTCATGCGGTTCTCGGTCAGCGTGCCCGTCTTGTCGCTGCACAGCACCGTGGTGGCGCCCAGCGTCTCGATGGCGTTGATGCGCCGGGTGAGCACGCCTTCCCTGGACAGTCGGCGAGCGCCGAGCGCCGGAAACACCGTCAGCACCACCGGGTATTCCTCGGGCAGCAGAGCCATGGCCAGGGCGATGCCAGCCAGCAGCGCCTGCAGCCAGTCGCCCTTGATCAGCCCGTGAACCAGCACCAGCAACAGGCTGAGCGCCAGCGCCAGCAAGGCCAGGTTGCGCACGAGCCGGGTGGTCTGCTTCTGCAGTGGAGAACGTTCGTTCTCCACTGTGCCCAACGAGGTACCGATGCGGCCGATCTCGCTTCGCGCGCCTGTGGCTGTCACACGCGCCAGCGCGTTGCCCTGCACGATCAGCGTGCCCGCGTAGACCACAGGCAGATCGTCGCCGCCAGGTACGACGCGCGCGGTGTTGGAAGGCTTCTGCGCGACAGCCAGTTCATCGGGCTGCGCCACCCGTTTGCCCACCGGAACAGCCTCGCCCGTCAGCAGCGATTCATCGGCCCGCACGCCGTCGGCAGAAACCAGCAGGGCATCGGCCGGCACACGGTCACCCTCGCTCAGCTTGAGCAGGTCGCCGCGCACCACATCGCGCCCGGCGATGCGTTGAGGTTGGCCGTCTCGGATGACCAGCGCGCGCGGACTCGTGAGGTCGCGCAGAGCTTCGATGGCGCGCTCTGTCTTGCCCTCCTGGTACAGGGTGAGCCCCAGGGTGACGACCACGAACCCGAAGAGCGTCAAAGCCTCCTGCAGGTCACCGAAGACGAGGTAGAGGGTTCCCGCCCCAAGCAGCAAAAGGAACATCGGCTCGCGCACGGTTGCCACGGCGATCGACAGCAAGGAGCGGCGCTGGCCGCCGGGCAGGGCGTTGGGGCCGTCTTCGGCCAGGCGGTGGGCGGCCTGGTCTGCTGAGAGACCCGATTCGGTGTCGGCCGCAGGGGCGGGCACCTCGGTTTCGGGTGCCGCACCGGGCTCGGCCAGATCAGCTTGGTTTGCAGGCATGTTGAGGCCAGATCGTCGGCCACCTCCTTGGCTGCAAGCTTACGAGTGTCCGCGGCCCCGCTCAGGCGGATTGCGCGTCCAGCTGCAGGCGCAGCGCAGCCACTTCTGCGCGCAGCGCGGTGTTGTCTGCCTGCAGCTCAGCCACCTTCAGGCGCAGGGCCGCGAGTTCATCGGAGGGTGAAGACGTGGGTGCTTCGTCGCCTGCTTCGGGTGGTTTGCGGCGCGATTCGCGCGCGCGTTTGGCCGCCAGCTTGAGTTCGTCCTTGCCGGCCAGGGCGGCGGCCTTCTGCTCGTCCACCGGCAGGCCGGCCACGGCGGCCGCGGCGTTGAGTGAAATGGTGCCGGCCTTGAGCGCCTCCACCAGCTCGGGCGTGGCCTGCTTCTGGATCTTCTCGATCTGCACCACCTGGCTGCTGCTCAACCGCGCGGCCTTGGCAATGTCTTCGCGGCTGTGCAGCGGCTTGGGCGCCGGCGCCACCGGGTTGTCCGGCGGCGGGAGTGGGCTTGTCTCATCGGCCGCCACGTCGTCGGGCGCCGGGGCCGAGGCCAGAAAGCGCGAGCGCCGCTCGGCCATGATTTCGCGCTTGCGCAAAGCCAGCACGCCGCGCTGGAAGTCCGAGACGCTGCGCCGCCCCAGGTGCTGGTCGATCATCCACAGGTGCACGTCTTCCATCGACTGGAAGTGGGTGTTCTGCACCGTCTGAAACGGCAGGCCGTGTTGCTGGCAGATGCCGTAGCGGTTGTGTCCGTCGATCAGCACGTCACCCCACAGCACCAGCGCGTCGCGGCAGCCCTCGCTCAGGATGCTGCGCTCCAGCGCCTCGAATTCGTCCGGCGTCAGGGGGTCTATGTAGGCTTTGAGGTCCGGGTTGACGGTGATGTGCATGGGTCGGGGTTCGGGGGAGGGAAGGGGGCGCGAATTGTAGATGGACCGCGATGGGCCACCGGGGGCGCAGCGCCATGGCGGGTGGGCGTGTGGAGCCGAACTGCTTTGCAAATGAGAATCGTTCGTATATGATCCGAGGTTCTCAGCCAGCCAGCATCCGGGCACAGCACCCGCGGTCGTGACGCCAGCCTTGTCCTCCAACCCTTGGATCCAGGTGCCGTCGTGACCCTCACCCGCTTTGCCGTTCCCCGCTTCGCCGTTCCCGTTTCTCCGTTTGCCTTCAGCCCGCTCGCCGTGGCCTGCGCCGTCCTCATGGCCGGGCCCGCACAGGCGCAAGGTGCGGCCGATGCCGTTACCACCACCGTCGCACAAGCCGGCCACACCAGCGCCTTGCGCGAGGTCGTGATCAGTGGCGCGCGCAGCGAGCGCGTGCTGGACGAAGTGCCCGCCGCCATCGACGTGCTCGATGGTGAAGACCTGGACCCGGCTCGGGTGCAGAACATCCGCGATCTGGTGCAGGAACTGCCCAACGTGAGTGTGAAGCGCGCACCGGTGCGTTTCGGCGGTGTCACCGGCAACGTCGGGCGCGACGGCAACGCGGGTTTCAACATCCGCGGGCTGGAGGGCAACCGCGTGCTGCTCACCATCGACGGCATCCGCGTGCCGCGCGAACTCAGCAGCGGCGTCTTCGGCCCGGCGGCCTTCGGTCGCGATTACTACGACCTCGGCCTGATCTCGCGCGTGGAAATCTTGCGCGGCGCGAGCTCGGCCCTGTATGGCTCAGATGGCCTGGCCGGCATGGTCGCGATGCTCACCACCGAGCCCAAGGATCTGCTCAAGCCGGGGCAGACGCTGGGCGGGCGCGTCGGTCTGAGCTACGACGGGCAGGACGACACGCGCCGCCTCGGGCTCACCCTGGCCGGTGTGGCCAGCGACAGCCTGCAGTGGCTGGGCAGCGTGCAGATGGGGCGCAGCGAGGCACTGGACAACCAGGGCAGCAACTTCGCGCTCAACAGCACCCGCACTGCGCCCAATCCGCAGAAGGACAAGAACACCTCGCTCATGGGCAAGCTGGTGTTCACGCCGGGCGGCGGCCAGCGCCACGTGTTCACCGCCGAGCACGTGGACAAGAGCAGCGAGGTCGAGGCCTACACCGGTCGCGCGCCCGTCGTCTCGGCGCCCACCCATGTGGGCGACCTGGACGGCACCTCCGACATGACGCGCACCCGGGTGAGCTGGGACGGCCGTTTCCCGGTGGTCTCGGCCTGGGCCGACGACATCCGCGCCATGGTGGGGCTGCAGTCCTCCGAATCCCGGGAGACCACGCACGAGTTCCGTCCGCTTCAGCCCGCGGCCACCCGCAACCGGGTGCGCGACGTGACCTACAGCGAGCGCATCGTGCAAGCCGTGTTGCAGGCCGAAAAACTGCGTCCGCTGGGGGGCGACTGGTCGCAAAAGCTGGTGTACGGCGTTGACCTCTCGCGCGCCAGCCTGGACAACCTGGTCACCGGCGTCAACGGCCCGGTGTATGAGTCCTACCCGCTGCAGCGCTTCCCCGAAACGGTGGAGACCACCTCGGCGCTGTTCGTGCAGAGCGAGTTCGCCAGCGGCCGCTGGAGCGTGATCCCGGCCTTGCGCTACGACCGCGTGTCGCTGGACGCGCGCACCAGCGCGCTCTATCCGCTGCAGCCGGCCTCGCTGTCCAGCGATGCGGTCACACCCAAGCTGGGCGTGATCTTTCGCGGCAGCGATCAATGGAGCCTGTTCGGCAACCTGGCCGCGGGCTTCAAGTCGCCCAACCCGCTGCAGCTGAACAACTTCTTCCAGAACCCGTTCGGCAACTACGAGACCATCCCCAACCCCAACCTGCGCCCGGAGAAGAGCCGCACGCTGGAGCTGGGCACGCGCGGCCTGGTGGGTGGTTTTGACTGGGAGGCGGTGGCCTTCACCGGGCGCTACAAGGACTTCATCGAAGACCTGGTGACGGTGCAGACCACGCCGAGGATTCAGTTCCAGTCGGTCAACCGCCAGGCGGTCACCCTGCGCGGTTTTGAACTCAAGGGCTCGGCCCGCCTCACCGCCAGCACCACGCTGCGCGCGGCCTACGGGCAGACCACGGGTACCGACACGGCGCGTGGGCTGCCGTTGAACTCGGTCAACCCCGCCAAGCTGGTGCTGGGCGTGGATCACCGCATGGGCGACTGGTCGGTGGGTGCTTCGCTGGCGCACAGCGCGAAGAAGGCGGCCAGCGACATCGACACCACGGGCACCGCCAACCAGTTCGCCACGCCGGCCCACACCACGCTGGATCTGCGCGCGAGCTGGCAGATCAGCCCGGCCACGCGCCTGAGCGCCGCGGTCCACAACCTGACCGACCGCAAGTACTGGGAGTGGACCAACGTACGCGGCATCGCCGCCAGCGACATCGCGCTCGACAGCTACACCGCACCCGGTCGCAGCTTGTCGGTGGCACTGGTCACGACCTTCTGACACCCCTTCCCCACCTCACGAGGACACCACCATGAGCATCCAGGACATCCGAACCGCATTTCAGACCGCACGCAGCAGGGGGTTGCGCGCCCGGGAGGCGGCCGAAGCCATCGGCGTGAGCGAGGGCGCTGCCATCGCCGCGCACCAGGGCGCTGTCAACGCGCCCCTGCACGCCGCCGCGCTCAAGCCCGACTGGCTGGGCCTCCTGCAGTCGCTCGAAGCGTGTGGGCCGCTGATGGCGCTCACGCGCAACGAGACCGTGGTGCACGAGAAGACCGGCGTGTACCAGAAGGTCTCGGCCAGTGGCCACGTGGGCCTGGCGCTGGGCGAACACATCGACCTGCGCCTGTTCTTCCACCAGTGGCATGCGGGCTTCGCGGTCACCGAGGCGCTGAAGTCTGGCCCGGGCACCGCACCGCCCAGCCTGCAGTTCTTCGATCGCCACGGCGTGGCGGTGCACAAGATCTTCGTGCGCGAGCAGACCGATCTGGCCGCCTGGCTGCAGGTCATTGCGCAGCACACCGGCACGCAGCCCGCGCGCGATTTCGTGCCGCGCACCGCGCCCGCCGTGGCCGCGCCCCAGCCGGCGCCCGATGCGGCCGCGTTCGCCGCCGCGTGGGGCGCGATGACCGACACGCATCAGTTCTTTCCGCTGCTCAAACAGTTCGGTATCGAGCGCCAGCAAGGTTTTCACCTGGTTGAAGGGCGCTACACGCACCGCGTGCAGACCGGCGCGGTGCGCGGCCTGCTCATGGAGGCCGCCTTCGACGGCACACCCATCATGGTGTTCGTCGGCAGCCCGGGCTGCATCCAGATCCACACCGGAGCGGTCCTGCGCATCGAGCCCATGGAAACGCAAGGCAAGACCTGGCTCAACGTGCTCGACCCCGGCTTCAACCTGCACCTGCGCGAAGACCTGATCCAGGACGTGTGGGTGGTCGAGAAGCCCACCAGCGACGGTGTGGTGACCTCGGTGGAAGCCTTCGATGCCCAGGGCGAACTCATGGCCATGTTTTTCGGTGCGCGCAAGCCCGGCCAGAGCGAACTCGCCGCGTGGCGCCACATCGTGAGCCACCTGCAGGCCACGGGCCAGCCGCACGATCCGGTGGCCGCATGACACCCGCCTCCACCAACCGCACCCGACACCATGAAACCCTTGCCGCCACTCTCTCCATCCGCGAACACCTCGCGCAGACGCGCGCTGCGCGCCTTCTCGAGCGCCGCGCTGGCTGGCTCGGCAGCGGCAACCGCTGGATGGCCGTCGCTGTTGATGGCTGCGCCTGCGGCTGCGAACCGCCCGGGCAGCACCGATCCCGTCGCTGAGCGCACAGCGCTGCCCCGCCTGGTCACCGTGGGTGGCGGCATCACCGAGGTGGTCTACGCGCTGGGCGCGCAAGACCAGCTGGTGGGCACCGACACCACCAGTCTCTACCCCGTTGCGGCGCAGGCCACGCCCAAGGTGGGCTACATGCGCCAGCTCTCGGCCGAAGGCCTGCTCGCGCTGCGGCCCGACGCGCTGATCGCCGGCACCGACGCTGGCCCGCCGGTGGTGATCGACCAACTGCGCAGCGCCGGCGTGCGCGTGGAGCTGGTGAACGCGGACCACAGCTGGGACGAGGTGCGGCGCAAGGTGCTGGCGGTGGGCCGCGCCTCGGGCCGCGAGGCGGCGGCACGCGAGTTGCAGGCGCGACTTGACGCGCGCTGGCAGGTGGTGACGGCGCGTGTGCAGGCCGCGAAGAGTCCCGGGCCACGCGTGTTGTTCGTGCTCTCGCACAGTGGCAGCCCGATGGTCGCTGGTGAGCAGACCGCTGCGGATGCGCTGATCCGTTTCATCGGTGCGCGCAACCCGCTCGCAGGTTTCAAGGGCTACCGGCCCATGACGGCCGAGGCCATGGCCCAGGCCGCGCCCGACATCATCCTGACCACCACACAAGGCATCGAGGCCATTGGCGGCGAGGCGAAGTTCTGGCAACGGCCCGAACTCGCGCTCACGCCCGCCCACGCCCGACGCGCGATGGTGCACCTGGACGCTCTGGAGCTGCTGGGCTTCGGCCCGCGACTGCCCGATGTGGTGGAGCGCCTGCACGAACGCATGGTGAGGGCATGAGCGCAGCGCCGGGCCGTTCCCAAGCAAGCTCGCACCGCAGTGCGCAGCACGGAGGTTTCCAATGAGCGCAGTCGTCAACCTGCGCACACCCGATCTGCAGCGCGCGTGGGCCGACTACACGCAGGTGCTGGGCTTCGAGGGCCAGCAGCATGTGCCGGGCGTGTTCGCGCGCCTGACCCACGGTTCTCTTTGCGTGCAGCTCTGGGCCTTTGGTGCAAGGCCCGGGCGCTGGGAGCACCCAACGCCCGGTGAAACCGCGTTTGCACCCGGACACCACCGGGTCGAGGTGGTCGGCCTTCATGACTTGCACGCCAGCCTGCGCAGCGCCTTGCTGCGGCCCTGCCGCACGCGCCTGGCCGGTCGCACGCTGCTGCACGCGCAGCGCCTGGGCTCCGACACTCCGCAATGGATGGACTGGTGTGCCTGGGAGAGCACCTTGCTCGACATCGACGGCCATGTGCTGCACCTGATCGACCGGGCACCGTGGCGCCCCGGCGCACCAGCCCGCCACCCGCCCGGCACGGAGGTGACCGAATGAACGCGTCAACGACCGCGGTGACCGCAGGGCGGCAGCGCACCCCGCGCTGCCTCAGTGGCCCGGGCCTGCTGGCCGTGCTCGGCCTGCTGCTGCTCGCCACCCTGCTGTGGGCCGCAGGGCAGGGCGCCTACAGCCTGCCACTGAGCGCCTTGCCCGGCGTGTTGTTCGGCGTTGACGGCGCAGAGCGCGGCGCCGAACTGGTGTTCTTCAACATCCGCCTGCCGCGCCTGGTGCTGGGCCTGGCCGCGGGCGCCGGGCTGGGTCTGGCCGGCGCGCTCATGCAGGGTCTGTTTCGCAACCCGCTGGCCGACCCCGGGCTCATCGGCGTGAGCAGCGGCGCGGCGCTGGCCGCTGGCGTGAGCATCGTCATGGGCAGTCTGTGGTTTCCCGATCTGCCGCGCGCACTGGGCAGCTGGACGCTGGTGCTCATGGCCTTTGCCGGTGGCCTGTCGGTCACGGTGCTGATCTACCTGCTCTCGCGCGGCGAGGGCGGCACGCGGGTGGGGCTGATGCTGCTGGCCGGCATCGCGGTCAACGCGCTGGCCGGCGCCGGCCTGGGGCTGCTCAGCTTCCTCGCGACGGACGAGCAATTGCGCAATCTACAGTTCTGGCTGCTCGGCAGCCTGGGCGGCGCGCGCTGGAGCGCTGTCGCGCTGGTGGGCGCCATCACGCTGATCGCCGGTGGCGCCGGTCTGGGACTGGCGCGCGCGCTCAATGCACTCGCGCTGGGCGAGGCGCAGGCGGTGCTGCTGGGCGTGCCGGTGGAGCGTGTGAAGCTGATCGCCATCATGGTCACGGCGCTGGTGGTGGGTGCCGTCACGGCCACCACCGGCATCATCGGTTTCGTGGGCCTGGTGGCGCCGCACATGGTGCGCCTGCTGGGTGGGCCCGACCACCGCTGGGTGCTGCCCGGATCGGCGCTGCTGGGCGCGGTGCTGGTGCTGTTGGCCGATGCGGTCGCGCGCACCGTGCTGCAGCCGGCCGAGCTGCCGCTGGGCGTGATCACGGCCATGGTCGGCGTGCCCTTTTTCCTGCTGTTGCTGCGCGGCGCGCACGGGAGGCGGCTGTGAACGCGCGCCTGCTCGACGCGGACTGGCGCAGCGCCTGCGACGGGCTGCCTGCCGGGGAACGCCCGCTGTGGCTGGACGACGACTCGCACGACACCCCCACCGGGCATGGCGGCACCGCGGGTCTGTGGGCCAGTGGCGTGGGCGTGCATGCGGACACGAGCATCCTGCTCGAAGGCGTGCACCTGCGGCTCGCGGCGGGTGAGGTGGGCGCGATTCTTGGCCCCAACGGCGCGGGCAAGTCGACCCTGTTGTCGGTGCTGGCTGGCTTGCGTGCGCCCGACGTGGGTGCGGTCTGGATCAACGGACAACTCGTGAATCCGGCCCAGGCGCACCGCATGGCGCGTCAGCGCGCCGTGCTGCCGCAGGAGAGCGCCGTGGCGTTCGACTTTCGCGTGCACGAGGTGGTGGCGCTGGGCCGTTATCCGCACCGCCAGCAGCCTTCGCGTGACGAGGCGGGGATTGTGGAGGGGGCAATGCAGAACACCGGCGTGGCGATGCTGGCCGAGCGCACTGTCGCCAGCCTCAGCGGTGGCGAGCGAGCGCGTGTGCAGCTCGCGCGTGTCATGGCGCAGATCTGGGACACGGATGCCGACGGCGCGCCGCGCTGGCTGATGCTGGACGAACCCACGGCAGCACTCGACCTGCACCACCAGCACGAAACGCTGCGCACCGTGCAGCGCTGGGCGCGCGAACGGGGCGTGGGCGTGGTGGCGGTGCTGCACGACCTCAACCTGGCGCTGCGCTACGCCGACCGCGTCTGGGTGCTGGATGGCGGCGTGCTGCAGGCCAGCGGGCACCCGGCACGTGTGCTGACGCCCGCGCTGGTGCGGCAGGTGTGGCGGGTGCGGGCGGCCACGGTGCGCGCGCCCGATGGACTGGCGCAACTGCTCATCTCGGGCAGCGACGCGCCCTGAAGCCGGCCGCGCTCGGGCGCGGCTTTTGCCGAGTCACCCAGGTTGCAACCCGGGCAGACTTTTGCGGATCCGTGAGCTGGGCGCTGTCCGCCGCCTGCCTGGAGGCGTACATTAGGGTGGCAACGTTCTCCACGGGCGCGTCGGATGTCGGATGCCCGAGGTTGCCGCCTGAGAATGGTCACCCAGCTATGCTGGACAACCAGTACCAGTTGACTCACACCAAAGAGCACGCATGCCCGAAGCTGCCTCAGACCCTGCCTCCAACGAGCTGGTCTTCCAACCGTCTGTCCCCGCCTGGGCAGGGGCTTCCTACCTCCCATTCGATGCCATCTTCATGGCCGCACCGCTGCCGGCGTCGGTGTCCCTCTGGCACGACGGCCGGCTGCTCGCGGTCAACGATGCCTGGCTGAAGATCACCGGCTTGTCGCGGGAAGAGGCCATCGGGCGCACGACGGTCGAGTTGGGGCACTGGCGGGACGCAGCCGAGCGCGACCGGTATCTGCACGACCTGCCCGGCCCGGACGAAGCGCAGGTGCTGCACCTCAAGGGGGGACTGGCGCACCGGGTGCGCATGCACGCCACCGCGCTGGAAGCCGGGTCCGACAAACTGTTGCTGGTCTATTTCACCGAAACCACGCGCGAGCAGGAGGCCGAGGCGGCCCTGGCCCAGTCGAACGAAGCCCTGAAACAGGCCAACGTGGAATTGCAGCAGCGAGTGGAATTGCACGTCGCCATCGAAAAGCTGGCCCGGGTGGGGCACTGGACGGATGCCGTGGACCATGGGCATGTGCAATGGTCGCCTGGCCTGTATGACATCACGGGTGTGCCTTACCAGCACCCGGTCCCCAAGGAAGTGGGGCGCGGTGGCATTCATCCTGACGACATGCCTGCCTGGCTCGAAGCCCGGGCCGCGCTGGACAGCCGCGAGGTTGCATTCCGCTGGCTGAGGTCCGATGGTCAGCAGCGCTGGTTTCGCTCCCGCATCAGCCAGACCACGGTGGCGGGCAGTCCCCAGATCGATTTTGGTGTGGTGCAGGACATCACGCCCGAGCGCGAGGCCACCGAGCGGCTCGGCGAACAGCTCAAGCTGCTGCAAGGTGTTGCCGCTCGCGTGCCCGGCATGATGTACCGCGCCCGCCTGACACCCCACGGCAAGAGCACGGTCTCGTATGTGAACGACGCGGTCCGCGACATGCTTGAGGTGGAACCCGAGGACTTGTTGCGCAATGCGCGCATCCTGTTTGATCGGGTGCACCCCGACGATCGACCCACCGTGGTGGCATCGTTGAATGCCGCGTCCCGCGATCTGGTCCTGTGGCGGCAGGGCTACCGGGTGGTGCTTCCCCGGCGCGGAACGCGCTGGTACAGCGTGGAGGCGGTGCCCCAGCGGGACTCCGATGGCTCGGTGGTCTGGCACGGCTTTACCACCGACGTGACCGAGGCGCGCCTGGCCGAGCAGCGCGTTGAGCGGCAACAGCGCATGCTGGAGGCGGTGCGACGAGCGCAGGCGGTGTTCATCCAAACCGAGGACAAACGCGACGCTTTCCAGGGCTTGCTGGATGCGTTCCTGCAGCTCACGGGCAGTGGCTACGGATTCGTGGGCGAAGTGCTGTACGACGTCAACGATCACCCCTACCTGAAGACCCATGCGATCACCGACATCTCGTGGGACGTCGAGTCCAGGCGGATGTACACCGAACAGCTCGATGCAGGCATGACGTTCAGCAACCTCAAATCCTTGTTCGGGCACGCCATGACGAGCGGGCAGCCGGTGATCGCCAACGATCCCCGCCACGATCCACGGGCCGTCGGCATGCCCTCGGGGCATCCACCCATGGATGCGTTCCTGGGCATCCCTCTGGCCGTTGGCGATCGTCTGGTGGCCATGGTCGGTCTGGCCAATCAGCCCGGTGGTTTCAGCGAAGCCGACATCGAGTTTCTGCAGCCCCTGCTGGGCGCCGTGCGGCAGCTGGTGCTGGCCTGGCGCAACTTTCAGGAGCGCAAGCGCACGCGCAACCAGCTTGAGGCCACCAGCGCCTTGTTGAGCGAGAAGAGCGCGGCGCTGCAAGCCACACTGGACAGCATCAGCCAGGGCCTGACCAAGGTGGACGCGCAAGGGCGCATCCTCTTCTACAACAAGCGCACGCTGGAACTCCTGGACCTGCCCGATGAATTGCTGGCCCGGCGACCCACACACGAGGAGGTGGTGAAGTTCCAGCGCGATCGCGGCGATTTCGGCGCCCAGCTTCAGTTGGTGGATCCTCTGGCCCGACGCTACCTGGGGGAGCCCGATCCGATCCACCTGCCCGATCACTACTGGCGCAAAACCAAGGACGGCCGCACGCTGGAAATCCGTTCGTGGGCCTTGCCCGATGGGGGTGTGGTGCGCACCTTCACCGATGTGACGTCTTACATCTCAACCCAGGAGGCCCTGCGGGAGGAGCGCCAGCGTCTGGCCTGGGTGCTCGACGCCACACGCCCGGGCATCTGGGAAACCAACCTCACCGAATCGACGCTGACCATCAACGAGCGCTGGGCCGAAATGCTGGGCTACACGTTGCAGGAGCTGGAGCCGGTCACCTATGAAACATGGCGCGGTCGGGTGCATCCCGAAGACCTCGTCAAGGCCAACAAGGCGCGCGAACGGCACCTGAGTGGCGAGCTGCCGTTCTACGACTGCGACCTCCGTCTCAAACACAAGGACGGTCATTGGGTATGGATCAACACCCGGGGCCGGGTGCATCAGCGCGACACCGACGACCAGGCGCTCTACATGTCGGGCACCCACCTGGACATCAGCGATCGCGTCGCCGCGCAAGAGGAGATCCACGCGCTCAATGCCAGCCTGGAGCAGCGCGTGCAGGCGCGCACGGCCGAGCTGGAACGATCGATGCGGGACATGGAGGCGATCTCGTATTCGATCGCCCACGACTTGCGCGCGCCGCTGCGTTCGGTCAATGGTTTCGCACAGGTGATCGCCGAAGAGGAGGCCGACGGGCTGAGCGAGAACGGGCGCCAGATGTTCGAGCGCATCGCGCGCTCATCACGCAACATGGGGCAGATGATCACCGACATGCTGGAGTTGCTGCGCGTGGTGCAAGTCGAGCTCGTGCCCCAACCAGTGCCCATGGCGGCGCTGGCCTGCACGGTGGCCGATGCGCTGGCACCGCAGGTGCCCAATGCCCGCATCGACGTGGGCCACCTGCCCGACGCTCTGGGCGACGCCACGCTGCTGCGGCAAGTGCTGAGCAACCTGCTGGACAACGCCTTGAAGTACTCGCGCCACCAGAACGGGCCGGTGGTGAGCGTGGGCTTTGATACCGGAACAGGGGCCTATTTCGTTCGCGACAACGGCATGGGCTTCGACATGGCCCGGGCCGACAAGTTGTTCGGATTGTTCCAGCGCCTGCACGCTGGCACGGACGTGCCTGGCATGGGCGTGGGGCTGGCGATCGTGGCGCGCATCATCGAGCGGCACAACGGCACCATCTGGGCCGAGTCGGCGCCCGGGCAGGGCGCCTGCTTCTGGTTTCGCGTGCCGCGGGCCTGAGTGTCAGAAAGGCGCGTCGCCCTGGGGGGCGGCATCGGACGACGAGGCCTCAGCCGCAGTTGCACCGGCAGTGGGTGCGCCCAATGTGCGGGCCTGGCGCACCGAGGCCTTGTCACCGGCGCTGGCGAACTTGCTGTACTTGCCGGTCACGCTGACCAACTGGCCGTAGATCTTGGGGTTGGCGGCCAGGCATTCCTTTTGTTCCAGGAAGTCGGCTTCGCCGGTGAAGTTGCCGATCAGGCCACCGGCTTCGGTCACCAGCAGCGCACCCGCGGCCACGTCCCAGGGAGAGAGGCCCATTTCAAAGAAGCCGTCGGTGAATCCGGCGGCCACGTAAGCCAGGTCGAGTGCGGCAGAGCCGGGGCGGCGCACGCCGGCCACGCGTGGCATCACGTCGCCCAGCATCTGCAGGTAGGTCTGGAAGGCGTCGCCCGGGCGGAACGGAAAACCGGTGGACATCAGGCACTCGCGCAGTGTGGTGCGCTTGGCCACGCGGATGCGGCGGTCGTTCATGTAGGCGCCGCGCCCGCGCGTGGCGCAGAAGAGATCGTTGCGGGTCGGGTCGTAGATCACGGCTTGTTCGAGCTTGTTGCCCACCATGAGCGCGATGCTCACACAGTAGACCGGGAAGCCGTGAATGAAGTTGGTGGTGCCGTCCAGCGGGTCGATGATCCAGACGTGGTCTGCGCCGCCGTGCCGTCCTTCGCGCTTGCCCGATTCCTCGGCCCAGATCGCGTGATCGGGGTAGGCGGTGAGCAAGGTGTCGATGATCGCGGCCTCGGCGGCCTGATCAACTTCGGTCACGAAATCGTTGGTCTGCTTGACCGAAACGCGGACCGATTCCACATCCAGGGCAGCGCGGTTGATGATGGTGCCGGCAAGGCGTGCGGCCTTGATGGCCACGTTGAGCATGGGGTGGAGCGTGGACGACATGAATTGTGAACCTCGGCGCGACACGGGAGCGGCGCGCGGCAGTGGAAGAGCAGACAGGAACGCCCCGGCGATGCGGGGCGGCGACAATACCCGTGATTTTACTGCCCCCTACCCACCCCAGCATGCGCACCCGTTTTGTCCTGATCCAGACCAGCCACGCCGGCAACGTCGGCGGCGTGGCCCGCGCCATGAAAGTGATGGGCTTTGACGACCTCGTGCTGGTGCAGCCGCGCTGGGCCAACGTGCTGAAGCGCGAGGAGACCATCCAGCGCGCCAGCGGTGCCAACGACGTGCTGGCCAGGACTCGCGTGGTCGACACGCTCGATGAGGCGCTGGACGGCATGACCCACCTGTGCGCCACCGCCATGACGCCGCGCGACTTCGGCCCACCCACGCTGGCGCCACGTGAGCATTTCAGCGCCTTGCTGGGCACGCCCGAGCCGCCCGAGGGCGTGGCCTTTCTGTTCGGCTCCGAGCGCTTCGGCATGCGCAACGAAGATGTGTACCGCTGCCACGCCGCGCTGAGCATCCCCACCGCGCCCGATTTCGGCTCGCTCAACCTGGCGGCTGCGGTGCAGCTCATTGCCTACGACTGGCGCCAGGCGCTCGGCGGCTTCGCCCCGCTGCCAAGCGCGCCACCGCGCCAGCAGGCCGACGCGCAGGCCATCGGCGGCATGTTGACCCACCTGGAACAGGCGCTGGTGGCGGTGGATTTTCTCGACCCGGCCGCGCCCAAGAAGCTGATGCCGCGCTTGAACCAGCTTTTCAACCGCGCCGCACCCAGCGAGGAAGAAATCCACATCCTGCGAGGTGTTGCCAAGGCCATGCTGCAGGTGGCCGACAAGGCCAGGCGCTAGACTGCCGCCATGTTTGCCCGCCTCCGCTCCGACATCCAGTGCGTTCTTGACCGCGATCCCGCTGCGCGCAGCGTCTGGGAGGTCGTCACCTGCTATCCCGGTCTGCACGCGGTCTGGCTGCACCGCCCCGCGCACTGGTGCTGGACGCACGGCCTCAAATGGCTGGGCCGTTTCATCTCGCACATCGCGCGCTTTTTCACCGGCATCGAGATCCATCCCGGTGCCAAGGTGGGTGAGCGGGTGTTCTTCGACCACGCCATGGGCGTGGTGGTGGGCGAGACGGCCGAGATCGGCGACGGCTGCACCATCTACCAGGGCGTGACGCTGGGGGGCACCTCGCTCTACAAGGGCACCAAACGCCACCCCACACTGGGCAAGGATGTGGTGGTGAGCGCGGGCGCCAAGGTGCTCGGCGGCTTCCTGGTGGGCGACGGCGCCAAGATCGGCAGCAACGCGGTGGTGATCAAGCCGGTGCCGGCGGGTGCCACGGCGGTCGGCATACCGGCCCGCATCATTCCGAGCAAGACCGGCGAGAGCGCCGACGTGACCGACCCCAAGTTCCAGGCCTACGGCATCACGCAGGAAGACGACCCGCTGTCGCAGGCCATGCGCGGCCTGATCGACTCCACCGCCGGTCAGGAACACCAGATCGCGCTGCTGTGGTGCGCGATCGAGAAGCTCTCGCAGTCATCCCGCGATGGTGATTGCGTGCCGAAGGACGCGGCGCGTGAAGAGTGTTTCGAGGCCGAGAAGCTCAATCAACTCATAGGGAAGTGAACTTCACGCGTTCGGGCTGAGCTTGTCGAAGCCCTCACGCGGTGCGTCGCACAAGCCCTTCGACAGGCTCAGGGCGAACGGAGGTCAGTGGTGATGTCCGTGCGCGCCGTGTGCGTGGCCGTGTGAAATCTCCTCGGCCGACGCCGCTTTCACGTCCACCACCTTCACCGCGAACTTCAGCGTCTGCCCTGCCATCGGATGGTTGCCGTCCAGGTGCACCGTGTCGCCTTTGATCTTCATCACGGTGAACACGTGCTGCTGGCCCTTGTCGTCGCTGCCCTCGAGCTGGCCGCCGACCTTCACGCCCGGCGGAAAGTCGCGCTTGGGCATGGTGGTCACCAGGCTTTCGTCACGCACACCAAACGCGTCTTCGGGCGGCAGCACCAGCGTGGCCGCGAAGCCGGGTTCCTGGCCTTCCAGCGCCTTTTCGATGCCGGGCAAGGTGTTGCCGTAGCCGCCGTGCAGGTACGCGCGCGGCTCCTTGCCGTCTTCAAGCACCTTGCCCTGGGCATCGGTGGCGCGGAAGGTGAGTGTGACGATGGTGTCTTTGGTGATCTTCATGGTGTGTTTCCTGGAGATGTCAGCGCGCGGGGCGCACGGCGGATTTGGGGCGGAAGGCCTTGCAGACCTCGTCGTTCGTTTCAAGGTAAGGCCCGCCGATCAGATCGATGCAGTAGGGCACGGCGGCAAAGATGCCGTTGACCTTCTGCGTGCCGTCGGCGTTCTTCAGGCCTTCGAGCGTCTCGGCGATTGCCTTGGGCTGGCCTGGCAGGTTCAGAATCAGGCTCTGGTCGCGGATCACGGCCACCTGCCGCGAGAGGATGGCGGTGGGCACAAACGTCAGGCTGATCTGGCGCATCTGCTCGCCAAAGCCCGGCATCTCCTTGTGCGCCACGGCCAGCGTGGCCTCGGGTGTTACGTCGCGCAACGCCGGGCCGGTGCCGCCGGTGGTGAGCACCAGCGAGCAGCCGGCGTCGACCAGCTCGATCAGCGTCGCGCTGATGCGCTCGACCTCGTCGGGGATCAGCCGCGGCTCGAAGCTGATCGGGTTCTTGAGCGCGCGCGTGAGCCACTCCTGCAGCGCGGGCAGGCCCTTGTCTTCGTAGACGCCGGTACTCGCACGGTCGCTGATGGACACGATGCCGATGCGCACCGGGTCTTCGGGTGGGCGGGTGGTTTCGTTCATGCCGGGTCTTCTTCCACAGGCGCATCGGGTTCGTCCGAGCCCTCGTTCAGCGCAGCCTTGACCAGCTGGAAGATCTCGCGGTAGGCCTTGCCGTGGCGCACGGCCTCACCTGCTCGTTCCAGGGCCTCGTTGGCCTGCGCGTCCTTGCGGGCCTGGCGGATGAGCGCTCGCAGTTGCTGCACATCGGTGTCCGGTGCTTGTTCCAGCCAGCGCGTGAGCGCGTCGTCGTTGGCAATGAGTTGGTCGCGCCACTGCTCGGCCAGGTGCAACGACAAGGTGCCTTTGGCAGAACCCTTGTTCTGCTCATCGAGCACGGCTTCCACCTCGGCCAACGTGGCTTCGCTCACGCCGCGCATGAGCTTGCCGATGTACTGCATCTGGCGGCGGCGGCCTTCAAAGTTGGTGATCTTCTTGCAGTCGTTGACCGCGTCCACCAGTTTTTCCGACAGGTCAAGCCGTTTCATCAGATCGGCGCGCAGTGTGAGCAGGCTTTCGCCGAGCTGTTGAAGCCGGTCGCTGTACTTCTTCAGGTCGGTCTTGCTCATGTCGTCCGAACCCTTGAGCTCGCGCTTGAGTTCCAGGTCCAGCTCGCTGCCCAGGGCGACGAACTGGCCGCGGACGAAATAGCCTTTGGTGGGTTTGCGGGACATGTGGGGTCTCAAAAGGGGAGGGCTGCACGCTGGGCAGCATGGGCATCTGCGCGCGATGCAGCGCCCGGGTAGGGCGGCCAGTATCATAGCCGTCGATATGAAAAATGCCCCCCACACCCCGGCCCAGCCCACCCCTTCGGTCTCGGCCAACGCCCCGCTCCCCGGTTTCCAGTACGCCCGCAGCCAGTTTGAAGAGCTCGTCGATCTGGCGCTTTCCCATGCGAAACAGCTCGGCGCGGCCGATGCAGCGGCCGAGGTGTCCGAGGGCGCTGGTCTCAGCGTGTCGGTGCGCAAGGGTGAGCTGGAGAACGTGGAACGCAACCGCGACAAGTCGCTCGGCGTGACGGTGTACCTGGGCCAGAAGCGCGGCAACGCCTCCACCTCCGATTTCTCCGCCGCCGCCGTGCGCCAGACGGTGCAGGCCGCTTACGACATTGCTCGCTTCACCGCCGAGGACCCCATGGCCGGCCTGCCCGACGCGGCTGACGTGGCAGACAACTACCTTGATCTCGACCTGTTCCACCCCTGGGTGCTGAACTCCGAAGAGGCCATGCGCATCGCTCTGGAATGCGAAGCCGCGGCCTTTGCCACCAGCAAGAAGATCAACAACAGCGAAGGCGCCGGTGTGTCGGCCCAGCAGTCGCATTTTTTCACCGCCCACATGCGCGACGGTGCGCGATCGGGCGCAGGCATCTTCAGCGGCGGCTACGCCAGTTCGCGCCACAGCCTGTCGGTGGCGCCCATTGCCGGCCGGGGTGCCAACATGCAGCGCGACTACTGGTACAGCTCGCAGCGCTCGCCGCAAGACCTGGCCACACCGCAAGCCGTGGGCCGCTACGCCGCCGAACGGACACTCGCACGCCTGAACGGTCGCAAGATCGCCACCACCGAATGCCCGGTGTTGTTCGAGTCGCCCATGGCCGCCGGCCTGCTGGGTGCCTACGTGCAGGCCACCAGCGGCGGTGCGCTCTACCGCAACACCACCTTCCTGCCCAACAGCCTGGGCAAGCGCGTGCTGGCCAAACACATCGACATTCTGGAAGACCCGCACGTGCGCAACGGCAAGGGCAGCTCACCGTTCGACGACGAAGGCGTGCGCACCGCCAAGCGCAAGGTGGTCTCGGCCGGCAAGGTGCTGGGCTATTTCCTGTCCACCTACTCGGCGCGCAAGCTGGGCATGCGCACCACCGGCAACGCCGGCGGCTCGCACAACCTCACGCTCACCAGCCGCCTCACCCAACCCGGCGACGACCTGCGCGCCATGCTCAAGAAGCTTGGCCGCGGCCTGATGGTCACCGAGCTCATGGGCCAGGGCGTGAACTACGTGACCGGCGACTACTCGCGCGGCGCCTCGGGCTACTGGGTGGAAAACGGCGAGATCGCCTACCCGGTGCACGAAATCACCATTGCCGGCAACCTCAAGGACATGTTCCAGGGGGTCGAGGCGGTGGGTGCGGATGCATACAACTTCGGTGCCAAGACCGTGGGTTCCATCTTGATCAACCGGATGAAGATCGCAGGCAGCTGATGGCCCCCACGCTCCACCGCTGCGCGGGTCGCTGCCCCCCAGGGGGGCTGGCCTTGCTCGGGGCGGCCCTTCGCTGCGGCCGCTGAGCTTCATGCGCCCGGAAGTGCTCGCGCTGCTCGCCGCAGCCTGCTGGGCGGTCTCCAGTCTTTTCTCGGCAGGTCCGGCGCAGCGCCTGGGCGCATTCGCCTTCAGCCGCTGGCGCATGCTGTTTGCCAGCCTGCTGCTGTGGGCGCTGGCTTTGCTGGGCGGCGGCTGGCGCAGCCTGGACGCATCGGCTTTTGGCCTGCTGGCCCTCTCGGGCGTGATCGGCATTTTCATCGGTGACACCGCGCTCTTCGCCTGCATGAACCGCCTGGGGCCCCGCCGCTCGGGCGTGCTGTTTGCATGTCATGCGCTGTTTTCGGCGGTGCTCGCCTGGGCCTTTCTGGGCGAGGTGCTCTGGGGCTGGGCGCTGCTGGGCAGCGGGTTGCTGGTCGGCGGCGTGATGCTGGCCATCGTCTGGGGCCGGCGCAGCGACGAACTGCACGGCTGGGAGCAGACACATGGCCCGCTGATCATCGGCGTGGGTCTGGGGCTGGCCGCCGCGCTGTGCCAGTCGGTGGCCACGCTCATGCTCAAGCCCCTCATGACCACTGGCGTGGATGCGGTGGCGGCCAGTGCGGCGCGCATGAGCATGGCGCTGGCTGCACACACCCTCTTGCTGGCGAGCGGATGGGCAGGTGCACGCGCCAAGCTGCCCATGGACTGGAAGGACGCGGGTCTCACCTTCATGAGCGCCGCCGTGGCGATGGCCCTGGGCATGACCTTGATCCTGGCCGCCATGCGGCTCGGTCAGGCCGGTCTGGTGGCCGTGCTGTCCTCGGTCTCGCCGATCCTGATCCTGCCCCTGCTGTGGCTGGTTTATCGGCGCCGGCCGGCGGCAGGCGCCTGGCTGGGTGCGGTTTTGGCGGTGCTGGGCACCGCACTCATCCTGAACTGATCCGCAGAAGAGGTGACGATCCGCCGCCGGGCCGCCCCAAGGCGGATCAGCCCCCTCGGGGGGGACAGCGACCCGCGCAGCGGCGGAGCGTGGGGGTTTAGCCCGCCAGTGCAGCCTTCACCGCAGCCGACACCATGCCCATGTCGGCCTTGCCGACCAGGCGGGTTTTCACCGCGCCCATGACCTTGCCCATGTCACCAGGGCCTGTGGCGCCCAGCTCGGCCACGATGGCCTTGACCTCGGCGGCCACTTCATCGGCCGACAGGCGTGCGGGCAGGTAGGCCTGCAACACCTTCATCTCGGCACTCTCCTTGTCGGCCAAATCCATGCGTGCGGCCTTGGTGAAGGCCTCGATGCTGTCCTTGCGCTGCTTGATGAGCTTGTCGACGATGGCCACCACCATGGCGTCGTCGAGCTCCACGCGGTCGTCCACTTCCTTCTGCTTCATGGCCGCGGTCAGCAGGCGGATGGTGCCCAGGCGCTCGCTGTCCTTGGCGCGCATGGCGGCTTTCATGTCTTCGATGATCTGTTCCTTGAGGCTCATGGGGGCTCCTGTGGGCGATGAAACGGGGTGTTCAGACAACAAAAAAGCCCGCCTGAACGTCTTCCAGCGGGCTTTTGGGCAACCGGGCGAACCCGGCGGCACAGGCTCAGTACAGCTTCTTGGGCAGCTGCATCGAGCGCACACGCTTGTAGTGGCGCTTGACGGCGGCAGCCTTCTTGCGCTTGCGCTCGGCGGTGGGCTTTTCGTAGAACTCACGGGCGCGCAGGTCGGTCAGCAAACCGAGCTTTTCGATGGTGCGCTTGAAACGGCGCAGGGCGACGTCAAAGGGTTCGTTGTCTTTTACACGGATGGTCGTCATGGGCGAGAGATGTCCAGAATGCGCGGAAAGAGGATGTTCGGGAAGATCGGGCCCAAGCGTCGTTTCCGCAAAATGTCCCGTCGTTAACTAGTATTGGCAGACGGGTATTTGCCAGCAAAGCCTTGGATTATAGCCACTTCGGTACCTCGGGCAAGCCAGCGGCCCCGGTGTGAAAGGCTCGGGCGTCGGCCGGGGCCTGCTCGCGGGCGTTCAGGCCGTAGTCGCGCTGCACCAGGGCCACGCGCAACCGGTAGTCCGAGAACACACCCGCACGGCCGGCGGCCTGGGCCTGGCGATGGGATGGGAGGGTGCGCCAGCGCGCAACGGCAGCCTCGTCGCGCCAGTAAGAGAGAGAAAGCAGCTTGCCGGGCTGGCTCAGGCTTTCGAAACGCTCGACCGAGACAAAGCCGTCAATGACCTCCAGCTCGGCGCGCAGCACGGCGGCCATGTCCAGGTAGGTCTGCCGGCCCGCTTCGCTGGGGATGACCTCGAAGATCACGGCGATCATGACGCTGCCTGGCGGTCGAAAGTGCCCGCCACCAGCTCGGTGAACGTGCGTTCTTCGCGCAGGATGAAGCGCAGCCGGCGCGCCATCTCGAAGTTCGCGCGTCCCTCGTCGTCGGCGCGCAGGCGTGCGCGGTAGGCCTCGTAGGCGGCCAGGCTGTCGAAGCCGATCAGTCCCCAGGCCTCGTCGTTGGTGCCTTCGCTGGGCAGGAAATAGCCCACCAGGTGACCGCCGCAACGCGGGATGATGCGGCCCCAGTTCTCGGCGTAGGTGCGAAAGGCCTCGACCTGGAAGGGGTCGAGCTGGTAGCGGATGAAGCAGGTGATGGTCATGCGAGGTCTTTGATTGGTGCGGAAGCCGCCATGCTGCCGCGCTTGTGCTCATGCATGCTTCGCTGCGGAGCGAAGCATGGAGGCCCGCGCTTGCAGCACACTCGGGCCATGAACACCAACCGCATCGCGCACGTCGCCGCCCTGGTCGGCGAACCCGCCCGCACGGCCATGTTGATGGCGCTGATGGATGGGCGCGCACTGACCGCGCGCGAACTGGCCGATGCGGCCCACATCACGCCCGCCACCGCCAGCCGCCACCTGGGCCTGCTGGTGGACGCCCTGTTGCTGCGCGTGGAGCGCCAGGGGCGGCACCGTTACCACCGCCTGGCTTCGCCCGAGGTGGCGCGTGTGCTCGAAGGCCTGATGCAACTGGCGGTATCGCCCCAGGCGCCGCTGGCGCCGCGCCGTCTGGTCGTGGGCCCGCGCGATGCCGCTCTGCGCGCCGCTCGCACGTGTTACGACCACCTGGCGGGCCGCCTCGGTGTGGCGATCGCGGATCATCTGCTGGAGTCGGGGGCGGTGGTGTTTGACGACGAGGCCGGCGCGGGACATGCGACCGACCGCGTCGCGGATGCCTTGCGGTGCCTGGGGCTGGATGCGGATGCCGCGGTGGCCGGTCGCGCGGGCGGGCGTGCGCACTGCCGCCCGTGCCTGGACTGGAGCGAGCGGCGCATGCACCTTGCAGGCCGGCTTGGCGCGCTGATCTGCCACCGCTGCCTGGAGCGGGGCTGGCTCCTGCGGGGCCAGGGCACGCGCGCCCTCACCATCACGCCGCCGGGTGCCCTGGCCCTGCGCGACTGGTTGGGCACCACACGCTGGCGCGACGTCGTGGGCGACTAAGGGCCTGGCAGAGCCTGCGCACACGCATGCGCGCTGGCCCAGGCCCACTGGAAGTTGTAGCCGCCCAGCCAACCGGTCACGTCCACCACTTCGCCGATGAAGTACAGCCCGTGCTGCTTCGATTCCAGGGTCTGGGACGACAGGTCGCGCGTGTCTACGCCCCCCAGTGTCACTTCGGCCTTCTTGTAGCCCTCGGTGCCGGTCGGCGTGATCTCCCAGCGCGACAGGCGTTCGGCCAGCCGCGCCAGCGCCTTGTCGGAAGCCTCGGCCACGGGGCGCTGCCAGTCGGCGTCCTGCTGAACCCATGCGTCGGCCAGGCGGCTGGGCACCAGGCTGGCGAGTTCGTTGGCGATCAGCTTGCGCGACGTGGCCTTGGCGCACGCCAGCGCGGCGGGCAGGTTGGTTTCCGGCGCCAGGTTCAGGCGTATCGGCATACCCTCCTGCCAGTAGCTGGAGATCTGCAGCACCGCTGGGCCGGAGAGGCCGCGGTGGGTGAACAACAGGTCCTCAAGAAAGGCCATCTGCGTTTTTTTCTGTCCGGTCTCGATGCGCACCGGCAGGGCCAGCCCGGACAGTCCTGCATAGGGCAGCCAACCATCGCCGTCGAAGGTCAGCGGCACCAGTCCCGGTCGCGGCTCGACCAGGCGCAGGCCGAACTGCCTGGCCACGCGGTAGCCGAAATCGGTGGCACCGATCTTCGGGATGGACAGGCCGCCGGTGGCCACCACCACCGCAGGGCTGCGCACCGGGCCGCGGTCGGTGTCGAGTTCGTAGACGCCGTCCCCGTCCACCCGGATGGCCTTCACGCTGCACGGCTGCCAGCGCTGCACGCCACCGGCGTCGCACTCGCGCAGCAGCATCTGGATCAGGTCTTCGGCCGACCGGTCACAGAACAGCTGACCTTTGTGTTTTTCATGAAAGGCGATGCCGTGGCGCTGCAGGAGTTCGATGAAGTCGCTCGGGGTGTAGCGCGAAAGCGCGGAGCGGCAGAAATGGGGATTGCCGCTGATGAAGTGCTTGTGTGGCGCCTGCACATCGATGTCGCGGTTGGTGAAGTTGGCGCGGCCGCCACCCGAAATGCGGATTTTCTCGGCCACCTTCTCGCTGTGGTCGAGCACCAGCACCCGCAGGCCGCGTTGGCCGGCGATGCCGGCGCAGAAGAGGCCGGCGGCGCCAGCGCCGATGACGATGGCGTCGAAGTTTTGCATGGCGCGCAGTGTAGGCGCACCGCCGTTCAGCCGTTGCTTCTGCTTCGCTCGGCGAGCACGGCGGCCTTTCTGGTGAGCCTGTCGATTTCGCCGGTGATGTCCGACAGGACATTGGCGACCACCGCGAATTCACGGCCGTGTTGGCCGGCCCGCGCGGCGATCACCTGCGCGTTGAAGCTCACCACCTTGGCTTCCTTGGCCACGCTCTGGATGTCGTCGACGATGCCTGCCAGCTCTTTCATCATGGTGTCGGAGCGCAGCCTGGCGACTTCGTCGAACGCGGTGGCGGCGGTGTTGAGCGCTTCGAGGATGCGGTCGGTGTGGTCGACCAGCTCGGCCGTGGTGGAAGACAGGCGGGGGCTGGCGGCCTCGATCTGGTCGAGCGCGCTGCGCACGAGCTGCATGAAGGCCTGCACCACGGGGCCGACCCCACGCGCGCCCTGGTAGGTTTCGGTGATCTTGCGTGCGCTGGCGGGCTCCAGCTGCGCGGCGGTGGTCAGCAGGTGCTGCTGACTTTCGGTGAACATCTGCAGGCTGCGCTGCGCGGCCTGCACACGCCCCGTGTCGCCGTGGGCGGCCAGCACGGTCTGCAGGATCATGCGCTGCGAGAGCATGCGCTGGCGCGCCGCAAGATTGACCAGAGAGAGGCCGGCGATGTGGGCCGGCGTGTCATTTCGCTTGAAGGTGGTGGAGGCGGTGGTGTAAGCGGTGAGTGATGTCATGCCTAACACCAAGCAATCGCCGGGCCACGGCTGTGCATGCTCCGCTCGCGCGGTGTGCACCAGCGTGGCGCGCTCAGCCCTTCCAGGTGAAGGGGAACGCGATCTGCTTCAGAAAGCCCTTGGGCACGTAGTCGCCCAGCACGCCATAGCGCTCGGGCCACAGCTTGGGGCTGTTGACGGCTGTGCCGAACAGGTGGTCCAGAAAGGCATAGTGCGCGGCGTAGTTCTTGTCCAGCGCATCCGCATCCTGGCTGTGGTGCCAGTGGTGGAAGTTGGGCGTGACGATGAGGTAGCGCAGCGGGCCCAGGCGCACGCTCACGTTGGCGTGGTTGAACACGGCCTGGAAACCCACCACGATGATGTAGGCGTCGATCACTTCCTTGGAAAAGCCCAGCAGGTAGATGGGCCCGAGCACCAGGGTGCGCGTGATGATGGTTTCCAGGATGTGCTGGCGCGAGCCGGCCATCCAGTCCATGTGCTTGGTGCTGTGGTGCACCGCGTGCAGGCGCCAGAGCAGCGGCACCTCGTGGTAGGCGCGGTGCGTCCAGTACTGGGCGAGGTCGGCCACCAGGATGATGAGCGGCAGCGCGGCCCAGAAGGGCAGCGCCGCGATCCAGCCACGCACGCCCTCCACCGGCACCCAGCCGAAAATGTTGTGCACCAGCAGGTTGGTGGCCAGCAGCATGAAGCCGATGACCATGTGGTTGACGATGAAGTGGTGGAAGTCGGTCTGCCACTCGGGGCGAAACACCGGCTGGTCCTTGCGCAGGGCAAAGAGTTTCTCGATGAAGATGAAGATCAGCGCCGAGCCCAGCAAGTCCAGGATGAACCAGTCCATGCCGATGTAGGGCGTGTTGTCGGGAAAGTTCGGGTCGACCTCGACCTGGTGCCCACCCAGCAGCGCGCTGAGCGTGACCAGCGCGAAGGCAAAGGCCGAGAGCCAGCGTGCGCGGTTGAACAGCACGTTCACCAGGCTCAGGCCTCCCGCCACCACCATCGCGCCGAACAGCAGTTGGCGCATGAGCGCCACGTCGTACTGCTGGCGCAGCTGGGGTGTGGTGAGGTACTGCGGGAAATGAAAGGCCATCACGCCCAGGAAGCACAAGATGGCCAGCGACAGGGCGATCACGCCGGTGACCAGGCCGCGGCCTGGGCGCAAGGCGCCGTGGCTTTCGGTGAATTCGTTGAGTTTCTTGAGCATGCGCCTCCCTGCCTGAAGCGCGCCACAGAGCGCGCCCGAGCGGGAGTGTAGCGGCGCTCAGGCGCTGCGTGCGAGCGCGTGCGGAACCTGCATCGCGGCAATGCCGCTCACCACATCACCCACCACGATCACGGCCGGGCTGCCCAGTCCCTCGCGCTCGATGGTGGCGCGCAGTTGCCCCAGCGTGGTGACGGCGTGCCGTTGTTGGGGCAGGCTGGCGTGCTGGATCACGGCCACCGGCGTGTGGGCCGGCAGACCGGTGAGCAGCTCGGTCTGAATCTGCTCCGAGCCGCTCACGCCCATGTAGATCACCAGCGTGAGCTTGGCGTCGCGCGCGGTGGCGGCCAGGGCTGGCCAGTCGGTGCCGCTGTCGCCGGGTTTGGCATGGCCGGTGACGAACACCACGCCGTGGGCGTGTTCGCGGTGCGTGAGTGGCACACCCAATGAGGTGAGACCGGCCAGTCCCGCGGTGATGCCGTTGATGACCTGCACCTCGATGCCGGCAGCTCGCAGGTGCTCCACCTCTTCGCCACCGCGTCCAAAGATGAATGGGTCGCCACCCTTCAGGCGCACCACCACTTCGCCTTCACTCGCGGCCATGACCATGAGCTTTTCGATGAAGGCCTGCGGCGTGCTCTTGCAGCCACCGCGCTTGCCCACGTGCACGATGCGCGCACTGGGGCGGGCGTGGGCCAGCACCGCATCGCTCACCAGATCGTCGACCAGCAGCACGGTGGCCGCGCTGATCGCCTTGACGGCTTTGAGCGTGAGCAACTCCGGGTCGCCCGGGCCCGCGCCCACGAGTGCGACGGTGCCGGGCAGGAACTCAGATGGCGTGTGCATGGGCTGGGGAATCATGGTGTTGAACCGCTCGCAAGATGTGTTCCACCTGCAGTGCGATCGGGGTGGGAATTGGTAACGAGCCGTTGAGCACGGCGCGGATGTAATGCGCTGTGTTCGATGCGTCCACCGAGGGCAGCGAAGGCAGTTTCGCCAGCGGGCCGTCTTGTTGCGGCTGTACCTCGGTGCGTTCGCCATCCTGAAAGATTTCCATGCGCGGCGTGCGGCGTGCGTCGGCCACCGGTTCACCTTCGGTGCCACGCAACAGCAACGCGTGCGCGCCGGTGAGGGCCCAGGTGGCGGCCATGGAGCTGGCGTATTCGGGGTGGGTGTAGCTGCCGACGATGAAGGCTTTGCCTTCGCACGGATTCATGAGCTTGACCAGACTGTGCGCCGGGTTGCGCAGCCCAACCGCACGGCGCACATCGAGCAGGCGCTTGAGGCCTGGGGACAGCACCTCGGTGGGCACGAAGGCCACTTCGCCAGCCGCGAGTGCGGTCATGCGGGTGGCGGGCAACACGCCGAGCTCGGCGAACACGCTGGCGGCGAACACGCGCTTGTCTTCGGTGGCCGTGCCGTGCACCAGCACCGCCGCGCCGCGGCGCGCCAGCAACAGCGCGAGCAAGGGGGTGAGCACCGGCAGCTTGCGTGCACCGTTGTAGCTGGGCAGCACCACGGTGGTGAGGTCGTTGTCGGGCAGCTTGTGCAGACGTGCATGTGCCGCATCCAGGAAGCCGGCCATCTCGTCCGCGGTTTCGCCCTTGATGCGCATGGCCAGGCAGAAACCACCCACCTCCAGGTCCGTCACCGTGCCGTCGAGCACCTGGCCCAGCAGGTCGGTGGCCTGGGCGCGCGTGAGCGAACGCGCGCCGTCCTTGCCGCGGCCGATTTCCTTGATGTATTGGCTGATCCCCATGGCGCGCGATTGTCCGGCAAGTTTGATGACTCGGCGTTATATGGTCAAAGCGATGGTTCAGGCGGCCTGCAGCGCCGGGGTGGCGCGCACGAGGCGTTTGAGTTCGGGCACGCAGGAGCCGCAATTGGTCCCGCAACGCAGGCTGGTCTGCAGCGTGGCCAGGCGCTCGTCATCGCTGCCCTCGCAGGTGGCGAGCCGCCCGGTGATGGCCAGGTCGGTCACATTGAAGCAGGTGCAGATCTGCCGGCCTTTGGCCTCGATGGCCACCGGCGGCTTGGCGCCTGGCATCAGCAGGCGCCGGCCATAGGCGTCTGCGGCCAGCTCGTCCTGCAGCAGGGGCTTGAGCCAGGCCTCGGCGCGCGTGTCGCCAGCGAGCATGAAACCGTCGAGCTGTGTGACCTCGCCCACCCGCACCAGCCGCGCGGCGCGGCGCTGGCCCAGGCGCTTGTCGGCGTAGCGCAGGGCGTCCGGCGTGTTCAGGCCCAGCAGGTGCTCGATGCGCTCCATGAGGGCGGTGTCGGGCGCATCGTGCGCGGCCGCGCGGAACAGCACACCGGTGCGTTCCCGGCCGAACGGCACACACGAGGCGAACGGGAACCGCGCCATGAGTTCGCGCAATCCTTGCAGGGCGCCCAGCGCACCGGCCTCGGGCAGCCAGGCCATGGCCAGCAGCATCCAGGGGAGCTCGGCCTTGAGGACCTTCACCGCCGCGTGCTTGAGTTCGGGCTGCTTGGACGAGGGGCAGTAGGCCGAGGTGGTGAGCGCGTTCACACCAGCCAGCGCCGTGCCGGTGCTGCTGAGGCCGCTGAGGTATTCGGCGCCCCAGTGCATGGCGATGAAGGCCTGCGACAGGCCGATGTCGGTCGAGCCTTGCAACGGCACCAGGATGGAACCGCGCTTGCTGGTCACGTGCACCAGATCGCCTTCTTTCAGGCCGCGGCGCACCATGTCTTGCGGGTTGAGTTGCACCGCCGGCTCGGCCACGTGGCCGAACAGTCGGCCCAGCGTGCCGGTGCGCGTCATGCCGTGCCACTGGTCACGCAGGCGGCCGGTGGTGAGCGAGAACGGGTAGCGCGATTCGCGCGGCTCGGCCAGCGGCACGAAGGGCAGGGCGGCAAAGCGGGCGCGTCCGTCGGGCGTGGGGAAGATGCCGTCTTCGTACAGGCGTTCCTGGCCCACGGTCTCGCCGGTGCGCATCGGCCACTGTTGCGGGCCTTGTTGTTCCAGCATCGCGTAGCTCAGGCCGGTGATGTCGAGGTCGCGCCCGCGGGTGGATTCGCGGTGTTCGTTCCAGATGGGCTCGGGTGACGGGTAGGGGAACAGCGTGGCTTCGTTGGGCCGCAAGCGGGCTTCGAGCCGCTGCGCGAAGTCGACCACGATGCGCCAGTCGTGGCGGGACTCACCTGGTGCGGTCACGGCCGGGCGCACGCGGCTGATACGCCGCTCGCTGTTGGTGACGGTGCCGTCCTTCTCGCCCCAGGTGGTGGCGGGCAGCAGCAGGTCGGCGAAGTCGCAGGTGGCGGCTGTGGCATAGGCCTCCTGCACCACCACGAACTCGGCGCGCTGCAGCGCGCGGCGCACGGTGGCCTGGTCGGGCATGGACTGGGCCGGGTTGGTGCAGGCGATCCACAACGCCTTGATCTCACCATCGGCTGCCGCCTGGAACATTTCCACCGCGCTCTTGCCCGGCTTCTCGGGCACGCTCGGCAATCCCCAGAGCGCGGCCACTTCGGCGCGGTGCTGCGGATTGGCCAGGTCGCGGTGGGCGCTCAGCAGGTTGGCCAGGCCACCGACCTCGCGCCCACCCATGGCATTGGGCTGGCCGGTCAGGCTGAAGGGGCCGGCGCCGGGCTTGCCGATCTGGCCGGTGGCCAGGTGCAGGTTGATCAGGGTGGCGTTCTTCGCGGTGCCGCTGCTGCTCTGGTTCAAGCCCTGGCAGTAGAGACTGAGCGTGGCGGGCGACTGTGCAAACCACTGCGCGGCGGTGTACAGGTCTTCCTTCGGCACGCCGCAGGCCTGCGCCACGCGCTCGGGCGTGTACTCGCGCGCCAGCGCCTTGAGTGCATCAAACCCGGTGGTGTGCGCGGCGATGTAGGCGGCATCCAGCCAGCCTTCCCACAGCATGATGTGCAGCAGGCCGTGGAACAGCATCACGTCGCTGCCGGGTTGCAGCGGCAGGTAGAGATCGGAGAAGCCGGCGGTGTCGGTGCGGCGTGGGTCGGCCACGATCACCTTCATGGCGGGGTTGGCCTTCTTCGCTTCTTCGATGCGGCGAAACAGCACCGGGTGGGCAAAGGCCGCGTTGCTGCCGACGATGAACAGGCAACTGGCGTGGTTCACGTCGTCGTAGCAGGCGGGCGGCGCGTCGGCGCCCAGCGTGAGCTTGTAGCCGGCCACCGCACTGCTCATGCACAGGCGCGAGTTGGTGTCGACGTTGTTGGTGCCGATCAGGCCTTTGGCCAGTTTGTTGAAGACGTAGTAGTCCTCGGTGAGCAACTGGCCGCTGATGTAGAAGCCCACCGCATCGGGGCCATGGCTTTCGATGACCGACGCGAAGCGATCGGTGGCGAGGTCGAGCGCGGCGTCCCAGGCCAGGGGCTGCGCGCTCGCACCGCGTTGCAGGCGCTGCATGGGTTGCAGCAGCCGCGTCTGCAGCGCGATCGCGGGCGAGGCGGTGAGGTGCAGCGTCTGGCCCTTGGTGCAGAGCTTGCCAAAGTTGGCCGGGTGCTGCGGGTCGCCGCGCACGTCGGTGATCTGGCTGCCCACACTGTCGATCAGCACCCCGCAGCCCACGCCGCAGTAGGGGCAGGTTGAGCGGGTGGTGGTCGGGTTCATGCGGTGGTGGTCTTGCGCTGGGGGCCGGCGATCGGACGGGTGAGGTCGGTTGCGTGGCTGGCGAGTTCGTGCGCGTCCAGGTGCACCACGCCTTCTTCCACCTTCACCGCGAAGCGCGGCGTGCAGCCCTCGTCGGGTGCCCTCGCGCAGCCGCTGTCCAAGCCGATGGTCCAGTTGTGCAGCGGGCAGGCCACGCTGGTGCCGAAGACGATGCCCTGGCTCAGCGGGCCGCCCTTGTGCGGGCAACGGTCGAGCAGGGCGAAAACCTCGTCCTGGGCGTTGCGGAATACCGCGACGTCCAGGCCGTGTTCGCGCTGGACACAGCGCGAACCGAGCACGGGAATGTCGTCGACGCGGGCGATCGGAATCCAGCTGTTCATGCCGTGCTCCCTTCCATGGCAGCCGCCTTGATCGGAATGAACTGCCGCGTGTCCACAGCGGCCTTCTGGTGTTCAAACCACGGATCGGGTTCACCGTCGAGCGCGAACTGCAGCTCGGCCCACAGCGCCCTGCGGCCTTCGTGGTCATCAAGGATCTTTTTCTTCACGTAGTCCAGGCCCACGCGGTTCACGTAGTGCACCGTCCGCTCCAGGTACCAGCCTTCCAGGCGGTAGAGCTGCATGAAGGCGCCGGTGTACTCGAGCACTTCTTCGGCGGTCTTGAGCTTGGTGAAGAAGTGCGCCACCTCGGTCTTGATGCCTCCGTTGCCGGCCACGTACATCTCCCAGCCCGAGTCCACGCCGATGATCCCCACGTCCTTGATGCCTGCCTCGGCGCAGTTGCGCGGGCAGCCCGAGACGGCGAACTTGACCTTGTGCGGCGCGTACATGCGCCACATCGCGCGTTCCAGGTCCTTGCCCATTTGCGTGCTGTCCTGCGTGCCCATGCGGCACCACTCGCTGCCTACGCAGGTCTTCACCGTGCGCAGCGCCTTGGCGTAAGCGTGGCCGCTGGGCATGCCGATGTCGTTCCACACGGCCTGCAAGTCTTCCTTCTTCACACCCAGCAGGTCAATGCGCTGGCCGCCAGTGACCTTCACGGTGGGGATCTTGTACTTGTCCACCGCGTCGGCGATGCGGCGCAATTCGTCGGCCGTGGTCTCGCCGCCCCACATGCGCGGGATCACGCTGTAGGTGCCGTCCTTCTGGATGTTGGCGTGCATGCGCTCGTTGATGAAGCGGCTCTGCGGATCGTCCTTGGCCTCCTTGGGCCAGGTGCTGATCAGGTAGTAGTTGACGGCCGGGCGGCAACTGGCACAGCCGTTGGGCGTGCGCCAGCCCATGCCGGAGAACACAGCGCCAGTGTTGGTGTATTTGCTCTGCCGAATGGCGTCGCGCACCGCCTGGTGCCCGTGGTCGGTGCAGGCGCACATGGCCTTGAGCTTGGGCGTGGCCGAGTAGTCGCCGCCGGCGGTGAACATCAGGATCTGTTCGACCAGTCCGGTGCACGAACCGCAGGAGGCACTGGCCTTGGTCTGCTTGCGCACCTCTTCCAGCGTGAACAGGCCCTTGTCCTTGATGGCCTTGCAGATGGCACCTTTGGTCACACCGTTGCAGCCGCAGACCTCATCGGAATCGGCCATGGCCGAGGCCTTGCTCTGGCCCTGGTGGCCCACGTCGCCGATGTTGGATTCGCCGAACATGAGCTTGTCGCGGATGTCGGCCACGCTTCGGCCATCGCGCAGCAGCTTGAAGTACCAGGAGCCGTCGACCGTGTCGCCGTACAGGCAGGCGCCCACCAGCTTGTCGTCCTGGATCACCAGCTTCTTGTAGACACCGCCTGAAGGGTCGCTCATCACGATCTCTTCGGTGTGGGCGCCACCGGTGAAGTTGCCGGCGGAGAACAGGTCGATGCCGGTGACCTTGAGCTTGGTCGAGGTGAGCGAGCCGGTGTAGCGGCCGATGCCGAACTCGGCCAGGTGCGTGGCCAAGACCTTGCCCTGCTCGAACAGCGGCGCCACCAGGCCGTAGGCGATGCCGCGGTGTGCCGCGCACTCGCCCACCGCGTAGATGCGCGGATCGGTCACGGTCTGCAGCGTGTCGCTCACCACGATGCCCTTGTTCACGTGCAGGCGCATGCTCTCGGCCAGCGCCGTGTTGGGGCGGATGCCCACCGCCATGACCACCAGGTCGGCCGGAAGCTCGGTGCCGTCCTTGAAGCGGATCGCCCGGACCCGGCCTTTGGACGGGGCCCCTTCCCCATCCTCGCGGCCTTCGTCGTTGCCGACGAGCTCCTGCGTCTGCGCACCGATCAGGAACTTCATGCCGCGCGTCTCCAGCGACTGCTGCAACAGCTTGCCCGCCGCGTCGTCGAGCTGGCGCTCCATGAGCCAGGGCGCCACGTGCACCACGCTCACCGTCATGCCGCGCTTCATCAGGCCGTTGGCCGCTTCCAGGCCGAGCAGGCCACCGCCGATGACGACCGCGTGCTTGTATTTCGTGGCCGCGTCGATCATGGCCTGCGTGTCGGCGATGTCGCGGTAGGCCAGCACGCCTGCCAGGTCCTTGCCGGGCAGCGGCAGCATGAAGGGGTTGGAGCCGGTGGCCATGATCAGGCGGTCGTAGGGCGCCTCGATCACGTTGCCGTCCGCATCCGTGGCGCGCACCACGCGCTTGATGCGGTCCACCTCGGTCACGGTCTTGCCCGCGTGCAGGGTCACGCCGTTCTCGGTGTACCAGGCCCAGTCGTTGAGGACGATCTCGTCCAGCGTCTGCTCACCGGCGAGCACCGGCGAGAGCAGGATGCGGTTGTAGTTGGGGTGGGGCTCGGCGCCGAACACCGTGATGTCGTAGAGGTCGGGGGCGATCTTGAGCAGTTCTTCGAGCGTGCGCACACCGGCCATGCCGTTGCCCACCATCACCAGTTTTGATTTTTTCATCGCGGCTACTCCAGTTGTGATTCGCTTGGCGTCAGGTGCATACCCCCTCCCAGTGACCGGTGCGCGAACGCGCGCCGTGAGCCAGGTCACCAGAAAAGACAGGGATATTCGGTTGTTCCGGCCGAGAAGCCGGGCTGAGGCGCGCCACATGGCGGGCCCCGCTTTCTCGCTGCGCACGTCGTTGTGCACAGTCCCGCGACACTGCGGTCGGGGTCAGACGCTTCGTCACGTCCGAGGTGAACCATGCAAAACGTGTGCCATATCATTCGAGACCCGTTCCCTGGTGTGCGCGGTGCGCGCCGCAGACCCGTCATGCGGGATGCCGCAGCCCATGGGGGTCGGCCCGGTTTTCACCCATAAGCTTTTGATTCATATGACATCTGCGCTGGTTTTTCGGAGCGGTCCCCACACCACGCTGCCGCTCGCGCTGGACCTGCAAGCCATGGGCATCGAAGTCCTCGCTCAGGAGGATGGGTGCAGCAAACTGGTGCAGGGCGTCGTGCGCCATGCACCAGATCTGGTGATTGGCGAGGTGTCGGCGAGCGCCGATGCACTGTTCAAGGCCACCCAGGCGCTGGCCGACACCGCACCGTGTCCGGTGATCGTGTTCACCACCGACAGCGATGCCGGCCACATCGAACGGGCCATGGCCGCTGGTATCCACGCTTATGTGGTCAACGGGTATGGAGCACAACGCCTGCGCCCGCTCATCCACCTCGCGCAGGCGCGCTTCCGGCGCGAGCAGGCGTTGCAGGAGCAGTTGCGCGATGTGTCCCAGCGCTTCGAGGACCGCAAGGCGGTGGAGCGGGCCAAGGGCATCCTGATGCGCGCGCGGCAGGTCTCCGACGACGACGCCTTCCAGATCCTGCGCACCGCCTCGATGCACAGCAATCAGCGGCTGGGCCAGGTGTCGCAGCACATCATCCAGTCGGCCCACTTCGCCGAAGGGGTGAACCGGGCCGGGCAGCTGCGCATGCTCTCGCAGCGCCTGGTCAAGCTGTACCTGCTGCGCCTGGCCGAGGTGCAGACGCGCCAGCAGCAGGCGCTGCTGGACGACTCGATCCTGCGCATCGACGCCAACATCGCGCTGCTGGGCAAGACGCTCTCGGCGCCCACCTTCGGCGACCTGTTGGCCCAGGTGGAAGGCACCTGGCAGCGCCTCAAGCCCTCGCTCAAAGGGAAGCCCGCGGCCGCGCAGGTGCTGCCGGTGGACGAACTCGCCGAACGCCTGCTGCACGATGCCGATCGCCTGACCGCGAGTCTGGAGAGCGCGGGCTCGGCCCCACCACTGAAGCTGCTCAACATCGCCGGGCGCCAGCGCATGTTGTCCCAGCGGTTTGCCAAGTGCGCGCTGATGGAGCTGCTGGAGTCCGGTGCGCGCGCGCGGGGCAGTGACGCTGTCATGGTCGGGGCGCAGCGGGAATTCGAGTCAGGCCTGGCCTTGCTCAACAGCCTGCCCCTGTCCACCCCGGAGATTCGCCGCACGCTCGACACCGCGGCGCTGGAGTGGGACAAGGTGCTCGCCGGTGCCGCCCACATCCAGCGTCCGGCAGGGCGCGATCGGCTGCTGCGGCTCGAGGGCCTGGCGGCGGCCAGTGAAAGCCTGCTCGAAGCCTTCGAGCAGCTCTCGGCCGAGTACGAACGCAGCATGCAGATGCTGATGGGGTGATGCCGCATGGCCTTTGACATCGACATCGGCTTTGTCTGCCTGGCGGGCCGCAAGGAGGGCAACGAAGACTTCTGCGCCGCCATGTTGCCGCCAGCGGGACAGGAGGACATGGGCTCCATCGTGGCCATTGCCGATGGGGTGAGCACCGGTGGCATGGGGCGGGAAGCGGCCCAGACCACGGTCACCAGCCTGGTGCGCGACTACCACGGAACGCCCGAGACCTGGGACACCACGGTGGCGCTGGACCGCATCATCGGCGCGCAGAACGCCTGGCTGGCCGGCGTCAACCGCAGCCGCCAGTGACCACGCTCACCGCGCTGGTGCTGCGCGGCCAGTCGTACACGCTGGCCCACGTGGGCGATTCGCGTTGTTATTTGCTGCGCGAGGGCCAGACGCTGTGCCTCACGCACGACCATGTGGTCAACCACCCCGACCTGCGGCACCAACTCCTGCGCGCGGTGGGCCTGGAAGACCACCTTGTGGTCGACTATGTGCAGGGCGACCTGCAGGTGGGCGACACCTTCGTGCTGCTCACCGACGGCGTGCACGGCAAGCTCTCCGAGCGCCAGCTCGCCGAGTGCGTGGCCCAGGCCGCAGGCGCCCAGCCCGCCGCCGAGCGTCTGGTGGCCCAGGCATTGGCCGTCGGCAGCGACGACAACGTGACCGCCATGGTGGTGCGTGTGCTCGATCTGCAAGGCCCCAACCTGCAGGACGCCAGCCGCGCCGCCCAGAGCCTGCCCGTGCCAGCCAAGCTCAAGGTGGGCGAGAGCATCGACGGCTTTACCGTCACAGCCACCGTGGCCGACAACGGCATCAACCTGCTCTACCAGGTGCGCGACCCCAGGAGCCAGACGCTCTACGCCTTGAAAACGCTGCACCCCGCGCGCGCCCACGACCAGGACGAACGCGCCATGCTCGCGCACGAAGCCTGGCTCGCCAAACGCATGATGTCTTCGCGCGCGGCCGGCCACCTCGTCGCCGTCCACGATCCCCTGCCCAACCACCAGCCGCGCAGCGCCTGCTACCTGCTGTACGACTGGCACAGTGGCGAAACCCTGCAACAACTGCTGGACCGCCAGCAAAAGCTCGGGCCGGTGCAGGCGGTCAGCGCCGCCATGCAGACCCTGCGCGTGCTCGGCCTGCTGCACCGCCAGGGCGTGATCCACCGCGACATCAAGCCCGCCAACCTGCACCAGGGCGAAGACGGTGTGCTGCGCGTGCTCGACCTCGGTGTGGCCCTGAGTGGGCGTGAGCCCGAGAGCATGCGACGGCTGCATGCCGGCACACCGAGTTTCGTGAACCCCGAGCAGTGGGGCCACAACACGCGGCAGTCATCCGGCGCCTCGGATGCCGAGACGCACGAACTGCCCGATGCCCGAAGCGACCTGTTCGCGCTGGGCGTGACCCTCTATCAGTTGCTCACCGCCCGGCTGCCCTACGGCGAAGTGCTGCCCTACCAGGTTGGGCGCTACTACCGCGACCCGACGCCACCCAGCCGCCACAACCCCGAGGTGCCGATCTGGCTGGACCACGTGGTGCAGAAGGCCGTGGCGCGCGAGCAGTCGCTGCGCTTCGAGACCGCGGAAGAGTTTTTGCTGGCGCTGGAGCGCGGCGCGTCCCGGCCGTTGACCATGCCGCCGGCATCGGCGCTGCTGCAGCGCGATCCGACGATGCTGTGGAAGCTGCTGCTGGGTCTCAGCGCCTTGTTCAATGTGTTGTTGATCTACTGGCTGCTGTTTCTGCCGACGTAGTGGCCCCCGTGCGCGATCCCTGTGCATTTCCGACGCGGATGCACCGGGCTTGGGCCGACCATGCACCATCAGCGGTGTGTTGGAGGTATTTGCCGGCGCTTTGAGCCCGGATATGACGCCATTTGAGCCCCCTCAGGCCTGTTTGGGGTTGGCATGCGATTTGCTCATCATGACTTGTCATAACAAGTTCCCACGAAACGAGCAAAACCATGGCCTCCAACGGTTTACGCGCAGTCGTCACGAGTCTCCCTTTGCCCCGCCCGGCGGACCAGATCGAGCCGTTGTCGCCCAAGCCTCTGTACGAACAGATCAAGGAGATCTTGCGTGCTCGCGTGCTCGATGGCACCTACAAGCCGCACGAGCAAATGCCTTCCGAGAGCGAAATGATGGCGGCCTTCAATGTCAGCCGCATCACGGTGCGCCAGGCCTTGAGCGACCTGCAGAACGAAGGCCTGGTGTTTCGCATCCATGGCAAGGGGACCTTCGTGGCCAAGCCCAAGGCGTTTCAGGACCTGGGCAAGCTGCAGGGGTTTGGTGAGGCCATGCGGCAGATGGGCTACGAGACGTTTGCGCGTGTCGTGTCCATGCGCACGGTGGTGCCGTCGGCCCAGGTGCAGGAGCGCCTGCAACTCGCCAAGCGGGCGCGCGTCACCGAGCTGCAGCGCCTGCGCTTCCTGAATCGCGAACCGATCTCGCTGGACATCACCTACCTGCCGGTGGCCATCGGTTCGCGCCTGGCCAAGGAAGACCTCGCGAGTCGCGATGTGTTCGTGATTCTGGAAAACGACTACGGCATGTCGCTGGGCCATGCCGACCTGCAGATCGGCTCCACGCTGGCCGACGAGCGCCTGGCTGGGCAACTGCAGGTGGAAGAGGGCTCGCCGGTGCTGGTCATCGAGCGAACCACCCACACCAGTGACGGCACCCCGATCGATTACGAACACCTCTATTACCGAGGCGACGCCTTTCAGTACAAGGTGCGCGTCGATCGCGTCCCGCTCTGACTCCTCAACCCCCTCCCCGTGAAGAACCCGAAAGGTCTGTATGAAAACCATTGAACTTGAGTACGACATTGTGGTGATCGGTGGCGGCACCGGTGGCCCCATGGCCGCGGTGAAAGCCAAGGAAAAGAATCCCAAGCTGCGCGTCCTGCTGCTGGACAAGGCCAACGTCAAGCGCAGCGGCGCCATCTCCATGGGCATGGATGGTTTGAACAATGCGGTGATACCGGGTCACGCCACGCCAGAGCAGTACACCAAGGAGATCACGGTGGCCAACGACGGCATCGTGGACCAGAAGGGTGTCTACGCCTACGCCGCCAACAGCTTCGCCATGATCGAGGAACTCGACCGGTGGGGCATCAAGTTCGAGAAGGACGAGACCGGCGACTACGCCGTGCGCAAGGTGCACCACATCGGCAGCTACGTGTTGCCCATGCCCGAAGGCCACCACATGAAGCGCGTGCTGTACCGCCAGCTGAAGAAGGCGCGCGTGGAAATCACCAACCGTGTGGTGGCCACCCGGCTGCTCACCGGCGCCGGCGGCGAGATCACCGGGGTGATGGGCTTTGACTGCCGCACCGCCGACTTCTACGTCATCAAGGCCAAGGCCGTGGTGATCTGCACCGGCGCCGCCGGCCGCCTGGGGCTGCCGGCTTCCGGCTACATGTTCGGCACCTACGAGAACCCGACCAACACCGGCGAAGGTCATGTGATGGCCTACCACGCGGGCGCCGAGCTCACCAACCTCGAGTGCTTCCAGATCAACCCGCTGATCAAGGACTACAACGGCCCGGCCTGTGCCTACGTGACCGGTCCGTTCGGGGGCTACACCTCGAACAACGCGGGGGAGCGTTTCATCGAATGCGACTACTGGAGCGGCCAGATGATGATGGAGTTCTTCAACGAACTCGAAGGCGGCAAGGGCCCGGTGTTTCTGAAGCTCGACCACCTGGCCGAGGAAACCATCTCGGAGATCGAGCACATCCTGCACACCAACGAGCGTCCCAGCCGTGGCCGCTTCCACGAAGGGCGCGGCACGGATTACCGCAAGGCCATGATCGAGATGCACATCTCCGAGATCGGCTTCTGCAGCGGACACAGCGCTTCCGGCATCTGGACCAACGAGCGTGGCGAATGCTCCATTCCCGGTCTGTACGCGGCCGGTGACTGCGCCAGCATTCCACACAACTACATGCTGGGCGCTTTCGTCTACGGCAAGTTCTGCGGCGAGAACGCCGCCGACTACGTGGCCGGTGCCAGCGATCCGCGCGTCGACCAGGACCGTGTGCAGGTGGAGCGCGAGCGCATTGCGGCACCGCTGTCGCGCAGCGAAGGGCCCACGCCGTTCCAGGTCGAATACAAGACCCGCCGCGTGGTCAACGATTACCTGCAGCCGCCCAAGGTCACCCGCAAGATGGAGATCGGACTGCAGCGCTTCGACGAGATCCGCGAAGACCTGGACCACATGGTGGCCGCGGACCCGCACGAGCTCATGCGGGCCATGGAAGCCCACACCATCCGCGACTGCGCCGAACTCGCCGCGCGCTCGTCGCTGTTCCGCACCGAAAGCCGCTGGGGCCTGTACCACCTGTGCGTGGACCACCCCGAAAAAGACGACGAAAACTGGTTCTGCCACACCAACGTCACCAGTGACGGCGATGGCAACGCCAGGTTCCGCAAGCGCGAAGTGGAGCCCTACGTGGTCGAACTCAACGACCAGGAGAAGGTGGCTTACCAGCGCCTGCGTGTGGCCAGTCCGGCCACCGCCAAAGCCGCCTGAATCGAATCACCCAACGAAAGGCCACCCCCATGACCATCACCACCACACGAACCCAGGCACCTGTTGTCGTTGACGACGACAAGTGCATTGCCGACAAGGGCTGCACCGTCTGCGTCGACGTCTGTCCACTCGATGTTCTGGCCATCGACCTGGTGAAGAACAAGGCGTTCATGAAGTTCGATGAATGCTGGTACTGCATGCCGTGCGAGAAGGACTGCCCCACCGGCGCGGTGCACGTGAACATTCCGTACCTGGTGAGGTGATCATGACGCCCGCACTTCACTCAAGCATTCGCCAGCGCCTGCAGGACAGCGACCCGGGCGTGCGCCGTGTCGCCGTGATTGACCTGCCCTACACGGACGAAGAAGACGACACCACCCCACTGCTCATCGAAGCGCTGGCCGACAGCAGCCCCCCGGTGCGGCTGGAAGCCGCCAAGGCGCTCGAAGGTATCGAAGACCTGGAGGCGCTCAATGCCCTGGTGCCCTTGCTCAAGGACAGCGACGCCGATGTGCGGGTCGCTGTGGCCTACACGCTGGCGGAGCTGAAGGAGCAGGCATCGGCCGCTCCCATCCTGCCGTATCTGCTGGACGCCGACCCCGGCGTGAAAGCCGCTGCTCTCCATGCCGTGCGTGCGTTGCGCGTTGAAGCGGCTTTCGAGCCCGCCATGCAGGCGCTGACCGATGCGGACACGGCGGTGCGGCGCGAGGCGGTGGGCGTGCTGGGCTACCTGAAACGGCCACAGGCCATCGCCGCCCTCACACAGGTGGCCGCGCACGATGTTGAGTCCGAGGTGCGGCGGGTGGCGGTGGGGGCATTGGGCTATGCCGGCGAGTCCACGGCCGTGAGTGTGCACCCGGCGCTCAGCCGCGCCCTGGTCGACACCGCCTGGCAGGTTCGAGAAGAGGCCGCGACCACCTTTGCCAAAACCCGTTCAGCGCTGGGCGTGCCGGATCTCATCCGTGCGATGGCCGATGAGTACTGGCAGGTGCGCGTGAAGGCCGCGCGCAGCTTGGGCAAGCTCAAGGCCGCCGCGGCGGTTCAGGTGCTGGCGGAAGCCACGGCTCACGCCGTGAGCAACCTGCGCAAGGAGGCGGTGATTGCGCTGGGGGAGATCGGTGATACCCGAGGCATTGCCCCGCTGGAGCGCGCGCTCAAGGACAGCGACCCCGATGTGCGCAAGCTGGCCAAGCTCGCGCTGACGTCCATCCAGATGCAGGGAAACCCGGGAGGTGTGGCATGACACACGTCGTCACGGAAGCCTGCATAGGCTGCAAATACACCGACTGTGTGGCGGTGTGCCCGGTGGACTGTTTTCACGAGGGCCCGAACTTCCTCGTGATCGACCCCGACGTGTGCATCGATTGCGGGGTCTGCATTCCGGAGTGCCCGGTGGAGGCGATTCTGGAAGAGAAAGACCTGAGTCCCGACCAGCGGGAGTACGTGGCGCTGAACGCCGCGCTCTCTCCCAAGTGGCCCGTGATCACCACCACACAAGAGCCCCTGCCCGACGCGGCGCAATGGGCCGAGCGCAAAGACAAGCGCAGTCTGCTGAGCGAGACCGCCTGAGCCCCACGCTCACGGCCACGCCCGGATCCCGATTGATTGTTCAACTCTCCTGGAGGTTCTCATGACTGCTATCACCCGCTCCCCACGTCCCGCCTGGTTCGGCCACCTCTTGCACCCCGTGGTGTGGATGTCGCTGGCGCTGTTGCCCTCGGTCCTGCTGGCGCAGGACAAGAAGGTAGTCACGATCGGCATTGGCACGCAGAACACGACCACCAACACCGTCACCGGTGGCATCGTGCTCAAGGAACTCAAGCTGCTGGAAAAGCACCTGCCCAAGACCGGCAAATACCAGAACATCACCTGGAAGCTCGACTGGCAGAACTTCACCTCCGGCCCGCCGGTCACCAATGGCATGGTGGCCAACAAGCTGCAGATCGGGATGATGGGCGACTACCCGCTGCTGGTGAACGGTGCCACCGGCCAGCAGAACCGGGGCAACGAAACCCAGCTGGTCGCCATCATTGCGTACAACGCCTTCGGTTCGGGCAACGGCGTGGTCGTGCACAAGGACAGCCCCTACTACGAGTTGGCCGACCTCAAGGGCAAGACGGTCTCCGTGCCTTTCGGTTCGGCCGCCCACGGGATGATGCTGCAGGCCATGCAGGAGCGCGGCTGGCCCAACGACTACTGGAACCTGGTGAGCCAGAGCCCCGAGGTGGGCACCACCAACCTGCAGGAACAGAAGATCGACGCTCACGGTGACTTCGTTCCCTTCGCCGACCTGCTGCCCTACCGCGGTTTCGCCCGCAAGATCTTTGACGGCGCCCAGACGAAAGTGCCCACCTTTCATGGTGTGGTGGTTCGCAAGGATTTCGCCGACGCCTACCCCGAGGCGGTGGTGGCCTACATCAAGGCCTTGATGGAGGCCAACGACTGGGTGCGCAAGAACCCGAGCCTGGCGATGCAGAAGGTGGAGGAGTGGACCAAGATCGAGAAGGAAGTGGGCTACATGTTCCTCGGCCCGAACGGCATCCACACGCTGGACCCCACCATCAAGCCACGCTGGCTCGACACCATCAAGCTCGCTCACGGCGTGCTGTCCAAGCTGGGCCGCGTGAAGGAATTCGACATCAACGCCTGGGTCAACGAGACCTATGTGCGCCAGGCCTTCAAGGAGCGCGGCCAGGACTACGAGGCGCAGAAGCAGACGCTGGCCAACTACGAAGTGACGGGCCGAGACCCCATCTGCAACCGCATGGTGACCCACCCCAAGGACTCCGGTGAGATCTGGCTGGAAGGCGGGGGTCTGGTTCCCGTGAGTTCACCCGCCTGCCTGCTGGCCGGGGTTCGGCAGTACCAGGCCGAAGGAAAGCAGGTGTCGGTGGCTTACCTCTTCGACAAGACGCTGGGCATCAAGCTGTTTGCCGACAAGGCGTTCTACTCCGTCAACCTGAGCAACCCCAAAGCGCCTGCGGTGGTGCCCTTTCTGCTGAAGAAAGACGCCGAAGCCTTTGCCGCCCAAAGCGGCGGCAAGCTGGCGTCGTACGCCGAAGCGCTGGCGCAGGCTGTTCCCGCCAGCGTTCTGGCCATGAGCGGGAAATAAGCCATGCACGCCGCCTCCTTGCTGGACGTGAGCCGTGACCCCGCGGGTTACGTGCCCGACAACCCCACCCCACCCGCGCACACCGCAGAGACGCCGGATGCGCCTGCCGCCAAGTCCACGGTGACTGTGTTGAACATCGTGAAACGCCAGGCCACACCCGCAAGCCATGCGGGCGCCGGCAACACCAGCGTGGCCCGCCTGGGCACCTGGATGCGGGAGCAGATGACCGGCTGGATCATGGCCGTGATCTCCATCGGCGGCGTGTTGCTCGCCTGGCATCTGGCCACGCACTACCGGCTCGACTTCTACGTGCGATTCGGCAACATACCCAGCCCGATCGAGGTGTTCGACAAGGTGATCGAGGTCAACCAGTCCTCCGCCTTCGTCACCAACATCGGCATCAGCGTGCGCCGCATCCTCTATGGCTTTGCCATTGCCGCGGTGCTCGGCATCGGCCTGGGCTTGTTGATCGGCCGCTACCGGTGGTTCCGCCAGATCAGCATGCCCGCGTTGGAGGTGTTCCGACCGATTCCCGCCATTGCCTGGGTGCCCATGTCCATCATGCTGTGGCCGAGCAACGAGGTCAGCATCGTGTTCATCACTTTCCTCGGCGCCTTCTTCCCCATCCTGCTCAACAGCATCCATGGTGTGGAAGCGATCGACCCGGTGCTGCTGCGGGCCGCCCGTTCGCTCGGTGCGCGCGAACCCACGCTGCTGTTCGAGGTGGTGCTGCCGGCCGCCTTGCCGCACATCTTTACCGGTCTGGCCGTGGGCATGGGCGTGGCCTGGGTGTCGTTGATCGCGGCTGAAATGATCTCGGGCCAGTTCGGCATCGGCTACTTCACCTGGGAGGCGTATTCGCTCATCTCCTATCCCGAGATCGCGCTGGGCATGATCACCATCGGCATCCTGGGGCTGCTGTGCAGCAGCGCCATCCGCCTGGCCTCGCGCATCGCCATGCCCTGGCAGTCATCGGCTTCACCGGGAGAGCGGTCATGAGCGCAGCGCCGGGCCGTTCCCAAGCAAGCGCGCACCGCAGCTCGCAGAGCGAAGGTACCCCAATGAGCGCGGTGATGTCCCAACCCGAGTCGGCGGTGCGTGGCCTGGTCGAAATGCAGGACGTGTCCATCCAGTTCAAGGTCAAGGGTTCGGTGGTCCAGGCGGTGGACTCGGTCTCCATCCACGTGCAGCCCGGTGAATTCGTTTCACTCATCGGACCCTCGGGGTGCGGCAAGTCGAGCCTGCTCAACGTGGCGGCGGGTTTCGTGCAACCCAGTGCGGGCGAGGCCCGGCTCGATGGCGTGCGCATCGAGGAGCCCGGCGCCGACCGCGGCGTGGTGTTTCAGCAGTACTCGCTGTTTCCCTGGATGACGGTGCGCAAGAACGTCGAGTTCGGCATGAAGATCCAGGGCGTGTCGCCCAGCGCACGCGAAACCCGGGCGCGCACCTTGCTGGGGCTGGCGGGCTTGCTGCATTTCGAGAACCACTACCCCGACCAGCTCTCGGGCGGCATGAAGCAGCGCGTGGGCATCGTGCGGGCCCTCTCCACCAGCCCGCAGGTTCTGCTGATGGACGAGCCCTTCGGTGCGCTGGATTCGCAGACCCGTGTGGTGATGCAGGAAATTCTCACCAACATGTGGCAGCGCCTGCGCATCTCGGTGCTGTTCATCACCCATGACATCGATGAAGCAATCTTCCTCTCGGACCGCATCTACGTGATGACGGCACGACCGGGCCGCGTGAAGGCCGAGATCGTGGTGCCGCTGCCCCGGCCCCGTACGCCCGAGATGACGTCCACGCCCGAGTTTCTCGCCTTGGTGCAGACCATCAAAGGGCTGATTCGCGAAGAGAGCCTGGCGGCGATGGGGGGCGATCTCATGGAAGGCGGCCTGGCCGGTCTGAGTGTCGAGATGGGTCCCGAAGGCGTGCGGGGAACCATAGGATGAGCGCCGCGCCGGGCCGTTCCCAAGCAAGCTCGCACCGCAGCCCGCAGGGCGAAGGTACCCCAGTGAGCGCCGACGCCGTGCACCCGGTTGACATCGTTCACCACCAGGCATCGGGCCAGCTCGACATCGGCTGGAGCGACGGCCTGCAAGCCTCCATGAGCTCACGCGACCTGCGATGTGCCTGCCGCTGCGCCGCGTGCGTGAAGCTGCGGCGCGATGGCCTCGGACCCACGCCGCCGGCCACCACCCGGATGACCGAACTCCACCCGGTGGGGGAGTTCGGCCTGCAGCTGTGCTTTGACGATGGCCACGACCGTGGCATCTACCCATGGCCTTACCTGCGCGAACTCTCATCCACCCTTGCATCGGAAGCCTGACCATGAGCAATCTGTTTGAAGCCCAGGTGCTGACAGTTCACCACTGGACCGACCGGCTGTTTTCCTTCACCACCACCCGCGACCCCGGTTTTCGCTACCAGAGTGGCCAGTTCGCCATGATCGGTCTCATGGTCGACGGCAGACCCCTGTTGCGCGCGTACAGCATGGTGAGCCCGCACTACGAAGAGACGCTGGAGTTCCTGAGCATCAAGGTGCCCGACGGTCCCCTGACCTCGCGCCTGCAGCACATCCAGGTCGGCGACACGGTGCTGGTCGGCCGCAAGGCCTCGGGCACCTTGCTCACGCAGAACCTCACGCCCGGGCGCCACCTGTACCTGCTGTCCACCGGCACGGGGCTGGCGCCGTTCATGAGCGTGATCCGGGACCCCGAGGTGTACGAGCTGTACGACAAGATCGTGCTGGTACACGGCTGCCGACAGGTGAACGAGCTGGCTTACGAGCACCTGATCACCCACGAACTGCCCAGGAACGAATGGTTTGGCGAGCAGGTGCGCGCCAAGTTGCTGTACTACCCCACGGTCACGCGCGAGGCGTTTCGCCACCAGGGCCGCATCCCCACGCTGCTGGAAACCGGCCGCCTTCCACACGACCTGGGCCTGCCGCCGCTCAGCACATCGGACGACCGCTTCATGCTGTGCGGCAGCCCCGAAACGCTGCGCGACACCCGCGACCTGCTCGACAAGCTGGGCCTGCGCGAGGGCAACATGAGCCAGCCCGGGCAGTACGTGATCGAACGCGCTTTCGTGGACAAATGAAACACCCCCGCGGCGCTTCGCGCCACCCCCTCAAGGGGGCGGCACTGGTCGTCCGGCAGAGCCGGCCCGGCGGTGCACCTGGAAGGCGCCGCTTCATGCGGCACGGGTGGCGCTCCGGCACCATGGAAATCTGGCACGCGCGCTCCGACCACCTCGTCAGCCTGTGGCCGGGTGTGGCGCTGTGCGCCGTGATCGCGCTGGCCGCTGTGTTCGTCGCGGGCATGCACGGCGGCCCGCCCATGCTGTACGGCCTGCTCATGGGCGCGGCCTTCCATTACCAGAGCCACGACCCGCGCACAGCACCCGGCGTGGACGCGTGCATGCGCGTGGTGCTGCGGCTGGGCATTGGCTTGCTGGGCGCCCGCATCACGATCGGCCAGATCGAAAGCCTGGGCTGGGTCACCGGTCTCATCGTGGTCCTGGCGGTGGTCAGCACGGTGTTGTGCGGTGTGCTGGTGGCGCGCTGGCTGCGGCTGTCGTGGAGCATGGGCTTGCTCGCCGGTGGCGCCACGGCCATTTGCGGCGCCGCGGCTGCACTGGCCATTGCGGCCGTGCTGCCGCAAGACGAACACCGCGAGCGCAATACCTTGAGCGCGGTGGTGCTGGCGACCGTGCTGTCCACGGTGGCCATGCTGCTCTACCCGCTGGTGGCCGGTGCGCTGGCGCTGCCGCCCCTGTGGGCCGGTGTTTTTCTGGGGGGCACCATCCACGATGTGGCGCAGGTGGTGGTGGCCGGTTATTCGCTGGGCCACGAGGCCGGAGACACGGCGTCCATCGTCAAGCTGCTGCGGGTGAGTCTGCTGGTGGTCGTGGTCATGGGCATCTCGGTCGTCGTGCGCAGGCTCCCGTCAGAGATCGCGGCAGTGTCTTCCCCGCGCAAGTTCAAGCTCCCGGTGCCGGGCTTTCTGGTGCTGTTCGTCGGTCTGGTGGGCGTTCACTCGGCGGGCTGGATGTCGACATCCCTGCAACTGAGTCTGGCCGAAGGCTCACGCGCTTGTCTGATGGTGGGGGTGACCGCGCTGGGCATGAAAACCTCGTTCGGCGGGCTGGCCCGAACCGGATGGCGACCCTCGGCCCTGATGCTCGCCACCACCCTCTGGATCGCCCTGTTCGTGTTGGGCGCCATCGAGGTGGCCATGCACCTCTAGAGTCACGGAAGGTGTGCCGCTGCCGTCACGCGCTGCGCGCGCGACCACCTTTCTCCGCCCAGGTGCGCGTCCATCGCATCTGCATCGAACGCATCATCAGCAGCACCAGCAGCGCGAGCACCGAAAACAGCGCGAAGCCCCAGAGGTAGGTGCCGGTGTACTGGCGCGACAGGCCCATGGCGTTGGGCACCAGGCCACCACCGAGGGCGCCGATCTCGCCGATCATGGAACCGGCCACGGCGGTGGACAGCGGCCAGCGCAGGGGCACCAGCTGGAACAGCGCGCCATTGCCCGCTCCCAGTGCCGCGAAGCACAGCATCAGCAACAGGGTGGTGATCACCAGCGAGCCACCGGCCAGGCCGCAGGCCAGCAAGCTGACGGAGATGATGATCAACACAGCGGTGAGCGTGTTGATGCCGCCCCAGTGGTCGGAGATCCAGCCGCCGAAGATGCGCAGCGCCGCGCCCATGAACGCCGCGAGCATGGTGAGCTGACCGGCCTGCACCTTGCTCACGCCGAACTGGTCGTAGTAGTAGCTCGGCAGGAAGGTGGCCAGGCCGATGAAGCCGCCGAAGGTGATGGCGTAGATGACGCTGAAGGCCCAACCGTCCTTCTCGAACAGGCAGGCGACGTGTTCGCGCAGGCCGGCGTGTTTGTCCACGTCATCGGGTTCCCTGGCCAGGAAGATCATCACCAGCACCGGCACCAGGAGGCCCAGCGCGGCGATGCCGTACACGGCCTTCCAGCCATAGGCTTGCGCCAGCTGCGGCGCCAGCAGGGCCGACAGGGAGGTGCCCACGTTGCCCGCACCCACCAGGCCCATGGCCAGGCCTTTGTAGCGCGCCGGGAAAGAGCCCGAGCCCAGCGACAACGCAACGCCGAAGCTGGCGCCGGCAATGCCCAGCAGCACGCCCATGGCGATCAGGTGGTTGAAGGTCTCCACGTAGAAGTAGCCGAACAGCAGCGCGATCGCAATGCCGCCCATTTCCACCAGCGTGGCGTTCTTGCGGCCAATGTACTGAGCCAGGATGCCGAGCGGAAACCGCATGAGCGCACCGGCAAAGATCGGCACCGAGAGCATCACGCCGAGCTGGGCCGGGCTCAGGTTGAGCGAGTCCTTGATGAAGGGTGCCATGGCCCCGTTGGTGACCCAGACGCCACAGCAGTAGGTGAAGTAGATGAAGGAGGCCAGCAGCGTGGGGCTGTGGCCTGCTTTCAGGAACGTACGGAAACCCGCCATGGCGTAGACCTTTGTGAGAGGGGTGTGGGGAGGAGATGGAACCCACGCCGCAGACGTCCGGATCGCAATGCCGGGTGCGGGTGCATGGGGTGCAACAGGCCACCGGAGCCGGCAACCTGCTGCAACTGAAAGGCCGTCGTTAGCCTTGACGTCTCATCACGCAAATTCCATGCCGAGAATCACGCCCCACTTTGGGGATCAGGCCACCTTTTCGACGTGCGCCTGGCGCGTGTAGAGGAAGTCGATCACCGTCTTGCGGCACTGCTGGTACCTGGCGTCGTCGGACAGGGCCACGCGGTTGCGCGGGCGCGGCAGGTCCACGGTGAGCACTTCGCCGATGGTGGCGGCCGGGCCGTTGGTGAGCATCACGATGCGGTCGGACAGCAGCACGGCTTCGTCCACGTCGTGCGTGACCATGACCACCGTGCTGTGCGTGCGAGCCACGATCTCGAGCAGCTCGTCCTGCAGCTTGGCGCGGGTGAGGGCGTCGAGCGCGCCAAAGGGCTCGTCCATGAGCAGCACCTTGGGTTCCATCGACAGGGCGCGGGCGATGCCCACGCGCTGCTTCATGCCGCCAGAGATTTCACCGGGCCGTTTCTGTGCGGCGGGCGTGAGGCCCACCATGGCGAGCGCGGCCTCGGTGCGGGCCTTGAGCTGCGCCTTGGTCTCGGAGGCCGAGAACACGCGTTCGACCGCGAGGTAGACGTTTTCGAAGCAGGTGAGCCAGGGCAGGAGCGAGTGATTCTGGAACACCACCGCGCGCTCAGGGCCGGGTCCGGCGATCTCCTTGTCGGCGCAGAGCAGCACGCCGCTGGTGGGCACGGTCAGGCCGGCAATCAGGTTGAGCAAGGTGGACTTGCCACAGCCCGAGTGGCCGATCAGCGTGACGAACTCGCCTTTGGCCACGGTCAGGTTGATGTCGCGCAGCGCAGGAAAGTTGCCCTTCCTCGTCTTGAAGGTCTGTTCAACGCCCTGGATTTCGATGTATTTCAAGGACCGATCGTCCTGAGCTTGTCGATGGATCATGACTTGACTTCCTCAAACGTGAACAGGGTGGCCAGCTTGATCAGGCCGAATTCGAGCACCAGGCCCACGATGCCGATCACGAAGATCGCGATGATGATGCTGGCAACGTTGAGGTTGTTCCACTCGTCCCAGATCCAGAAGCCGATGCCCACGCCCCCGGTCAGCATCTCGGCGGCCACGATCACCAGCCAGGCCGTGCCCACCGCCAGGCGCACGCCTGTGAGAAGGTAGGGCAGCACGGCGGGGAACAGGATCTTGGTGAAGATCTTCCATTCGCTCAGGTTGAGCACGCGCGCCACGTTCATGTAGTCCTGCGGCACGCGCTGCACGCCCACCGCGGTGTTGATGATCATGGGCCAGATCGAGCAGATGAAGATGGTCCAGATGGCTGCCGGGTTGGCACCCTTGAAGACCAGCAGACCGATCGGCAACCAGGCCAGTGGCGAGACCGGACGCAGCAGGCTGATGAGCGGGTTGAACATGCGGCTCAAGAACTCGAAGCGTCCGATGGCAAAGCCCGCGGGTATGCCCACCGCTGCGGCCAGGCCGAAGCCGATGGCCACGCGCTGCAGCGACATGAGCACGTTCCAGCCCACGCCCTGGTCGTTCGGGCCGACTTGGTAGAACGGATCGGAGAACACCTCGATGGCCTGCTTCCAGGTCTCCAACGGTGTGGGGATTCCGCTCTCACCGGTGCCGGCCACCACCGCCCACACGGTGATGAGGAAGACCAGGCCCAGCACGGGCGGCAAGACGCTGGTCCAGAGGAAGCGCAGGTCCCAACCGCGCTTGACCTGTATTGCATGCGCAGCCGGCTTTGCCACCGCGGCCATGACAACGGGTTTCGTCGCAGCGGTAGAAGAAGTCTCGGACTGGCTGGGGGCGAGCCCTTCCAGAGGCGAATGAAAAACGGCGCTGACCATGGTGGTTCTCCGGTGCGGCGGGCCTGATCAGGCCGCCTTGGTCTTGAAGCTGTCGGCGTACTTGGCCGGGTCCTTGCCGTCCCACACCACGCCGTCCATGAGCTTCGCACTGCGCATGTCGGACTTGGGCAAGGCCGTCTTGGTGGCGGTGGCCGCTTCCTTGTAGATGTCGATGCGGTTGACCTGTTTGGCCACGGCCAGGTAGTCGGGGTGCGACTTGAGCAATCCCCAGCGCTTGTGTTGCGTGAGGAACCACATGCCGTCGCTCAGGTAGGGGAAGTTCACCAGGCCATCATTGAAGAACTTCATGTGGTTGGGGTCGTCCCAGGTCTTGCCCATGCCGTTCTGGTAGCGGCCCAGGATGCGCTGGTTGATCGCGTCCACGCCGGTGTTCACGTAGGAGCGCTGCGCAATCGTCTCGGCCATCTTGTTCTTGTTCTGCAGACCGGCGTCGATCCACTTGCCGGCCTCCAGGATGGCGGCCGTCACGGCGCGCGCGGTGTTGGGGTTCTTCTGCACGAACTCGGCGGTGGTGCCCAGCACCTTCTCGGGGTGGTCCTTCCAGATGTCCTGCGTGGTGTTGGCCGTGATGCCGATCCCGTCGACGATGGCGCGGTGGTTCCAGGGTTCGCCCACGCAGAAGCCGTCCATGTTGCCGACGCGCATGTTGGCCACCATCTGCGGCGGTGGCACCACGATGGCGCGTGCGTCCTTGAAAGGATCGATACCGGCACTGGCCAGCCAGTAGTAGAGCCACATGGCGTGGGTGCCCGTGGGGAAGGTCTGGGCAAAGGTGTATTCGCGCTTCTCGCTGGTCATCAGTTTGGCCAGCGATGGGCCGTCGACCGCGCCTTTTTCTGCCAGCTTCTTGGACAGCGTGATGGCTTGGCCGTTGTGGTTCAGGTTCATCAGCACAGCCATGTCCTTCTTCGGGCCCGAGGTGCCCAGCTGCAGGCCGTAGACCAGGCCGTAGAGCACATGGGCGAAGTCCAGTTCACTGTTGACCAGCTTGTCGCGCACGCCGGCCCAGCTGGCTTCCTTGGTCGGGACGATCTTCACGCCGTACTTCTTGTCGATGCCGAGTTCGGCGGCCATCACCACGCTGGCGCAGTCGGTCAGCGGGATGAAACCAATCTTGACCTCGGTCTTTTCGGGCGCATCGGAGCCGGCCGCCCACACACCGCTGTGGCCCAGCGTGGAGAAGAAAGCGGCGCCGCCGATGGCTGTGCTTTTCTTGATGAAATCGCGCCGCGAAGCCGCTGCGGTCTCGGTGGTGGTGTCGACCGCGGCCTGGGGAATGGTTGCGCCGGTGGTGTTTGCGTTCATGTCCAACTCCTTGCTGATAAAAAAATCGGTGCCCCAAAACACAACGGCGCCCATTTCCGTGGCTGTGCTTCGCAAGCCGGAAATGGACGCCGTTGTCCTCGTGTCGGGGAGACTGTCGAAACCCGGGCCGCCGTTGGCTCGAATCGCTTGTCCTGGTTACAGCAGTTTGTGTGCCAGCTTCAGGGTTGACTTGGGGCGCGGTTGCAAAAGGCTTGATTTCAAAACAGAAATCGGCAGGATCTGCGTCGTGCCAGCGGACAGATGGCCGTCGTGCCATGTTTGCATCGCGCCTCAATCTGGTGCGCGATGCTGCCGCGGCACGGTATTTGTGCGCTGCAGCAACATGGCGTGCGCTCAGCGTTGCCGTTCGGGCAGCACCTCGGCCATGGCCAGCACCGCTTCGGCCACCTCGATCAGCCGGCGGTTCTGGTTCATGGCCATCTGGCGAATGGTCTTGTGGGCTTCTTCCTCGCTGAGGTGTCGGTGTGCCATGAGCAGACCCTTGGCGCGCTCGATCAGCTTGCGCTCGTTGAGGCTGGCGCGCACGGTGTCGAGCTCCTCGCTCATCGTCTGCAGGCGCCGCGCCTGCCCCTGCACCAGTTCCAGGATCGAGCGCTCCAGGTGAAGGCCGTAACTCTGGGTGCCGGTGCCGAAACCGCTGCTGTCCCGAGCGTTCGGCGCCCTGAAGAACGACAGAACGTCCGCCGCGGTGGCGGGGCCTGTTTGCAGTGCGTGAAAACTGTTCAGCTCGGCATGGGCCGCGACGATCTTCTGCTCGCAGGCTTGCAGCAAGTCCAGCGCCAGGCGCTCCTCCACCGTTTTCATGCGGTCAATGCGCCGGCTGCAGCAGTCAAACCACGCCTGGCTCATCTGCGCATTGAGCGGTGAGCCATGGGCGGCCGTGCACAGCACGCGGCGCAGCCGTTCCAGCTCGGCCAGCGTGGCGCTGGCCTGGGTTGCATTCCACAGCTCCACCGCCTGGGCTTTCGAAAACTCGGTGAACACCTCCAGGCAGCGCTCCTGGGACTCGATCAGGTGCAGCAGACGCTGCTGTTCACCCGCTTCGGCACGCCCCCCGGCGAACAGCGCCGACCCGGCCGCACGCTCCTGGCCGGCGAACTCCTTGCCCTGCATGAAGTTGAACAAGGCCACCAGCAAGCGTGAGATCTCGGGATCGCTGGCGGTGTCGGCCGCCTCGAACACCACCGCGAGCAGGCCCGAGATCAGCCGCACGTAGGCTTCGGTGGCCTGCTGGGTCGTCCATTGCAGCGCCGCCACGCGCGATCGCAACCCATCCAGCGCATCCAGCCCGTGCAGCACATAGGCGATGCGGCTGAACAGGCGGGCGCCGTTGCCCACCAGGGCCGACTCGGTGTCCAGTTCGTCAAAGCAGGCGCGCAGTTCGGCTTCGATCTGGCGGGATTCCCTGATCTGGTTCGCGCGCATCTCGCCAAACTGATGACCCTGTGAGCCGAGAAACAGGTTGGACAGGCCCCGTTCGCGCTGCAGGCCGTGCACCAGACGCCCGGTCACGTTCACCAGCGCGCTGGTGAGCGCGAGCTGCTGCAGTTCGGCGATTTCGCAGCGTTTGGCCGCCACCAGAAAGTTCAGGCCCGATTTCATGTTCGCGACAGTTGTGCACACATGCGCCAAGTGTGAGCAACAAACATGCCGCCCGTACACTTGGGCGATGCTGATTTTGGGAATCGAGTCGTCTTGCGACGAAACCGGCGTGGCCTTGGTCGACGCCAGCGGCGGTCACACGCCGCGGCTGCTGGGCGACGCGCTGCACAGCCAGATCGAGATGCACCGTGCCTATGGCGGCGTGGTGCCCGAGCTGGCCAGTCGCGACCACATCCGCCGCGTGCTGCCGCTCACCGACGCGGTGCTGGCCCAGGCCGGCCTGCCGCTGTCGGCGGTGGACGCCGTGGCCTACACCCGCGGCCCCGGCCTGGCCGGCGCGCTGCTGGTGGGTTCTGGCGTGGCCTGCGCGCTGGGCTTCGCACTGGGCAAACCGGTGATCGGCGTGCACCACCTCGAAGGCCACCTGCTGTCGCCGTTCCTCAGCGCCGACCCGCCCGAATTTCCCTTCGTGGCGCTGCTGGTGTCGGGCGGCCACAGCCAGCTGATGCGGGTGGACGGGGTGGGGCGCTACATGCTGCTCGGCGAAACCATCGACGACGCGGCCGGCGAGGCCTTCGACAAGTCGGCCAAGTTGCTCGGCCTGGGTTACCCGGGCGGGCCTGCACTGGCTCGGCTGGCGCTGCAGGGCGACGCACAGGCGTACAAGTTTCCGCGCCCGCTGCTGCACAGCGGTGACCTCGATTTTTCCTTTGCCGGTCTCAAGACCGCGGTGCTGACCCAGGTGAAAAGGCTGGCCCACGCCAGCCTGGACGGACCGGCCACGCTGCACCTGGCCGATCCGCTGACGCCGCGGCAAAAGGCCGATGTGGCCGCCAGCGTGCAGGCCGCGATCGTCGAGGTGCTGGTGAAGAAGTCCATGGCGGCGGTGCGCCAGACGGGTTTGCGCCGTCTGGTGGTGGCCGGCGGTGTGGGCGCCAACACCTTGTTGCGCGAGCAACTGGGTGCCGCGTGCGCCAAGGCAGGGGTTCGCGTGCACTACCCCGAGCTGCACCTGTGCACCGACAACGGCGCCATGATCGCGCTGGCTGGCGGCATGCGCGTGCAGGCCGGGCTGGTCCGTCTGGACTCGGCCGCCGGGACCGATGGCCACGGATACAGCTTCGATGTGAAGCCGCGCTGGCCGCTGTCGGATCTCGGGCCGGGCGTGCCGGTTGGCACCAGCTGACGTTGATCCATTAGAGTTCCGGCGCTGGCACTACGACGCCAGAAAGACCGAACGTCCGCGTTTGGACACCATGAGCAACACATCCCCATGAAACACCTGCTTGATTCCGTCTTCTCCCAGCGCCGCCGCGCACTGGCGGCCATGCTGATCGGCGCTTTCTGCGCCACCGCGTCGCTGGCCCAGACGCCTGCGCCGATCCGCATCGGCATGATCGAGGGCCTGTCGGGCCCGATCGCCAACACCGGCGAGGCCGTCTACCGCAACCTGGTCTGGGCGACCGAGCGGGTGAATGCCCGCGGCGGCGTGAAGCTACCGGGCGGCAACCGTCCGCTGCAGATCGAGCGTTTCGACAGCAAGGGCCAGACCGAAGAGGCGCTGTCGGCGCTGCGTTCGGCGGTGGACCGCGACATCACCATCGTCACGCAGGGCAACTCGTCGGCCGCGGCCAGCGCCCTGATCGAGGCCATCAACAAGCACAACGAACGCGAGCCGGCGCGCCAGATGCTGTTTCTCAACTACTCGGCCGTGGACCCGGTACTGACCAACGAGAAGTGCAGCTACTGGCATTTCCGCTTCGACGCCCATGCCGACATGCGCATGACCGCGCTCATGAGCGTGTTGCGCGAAGACCCGCAGCTCAAGAGCATCTACCTGATCGGCCAGGACTACAGCTTTGGCCAGGCCGTGCTGCGAGAGGGTCGCAGCCAGCTGGCCGCGCAGCGGCCCGACGTGAAGATCGTCGGCGAAGAGCTGCACCCCATGGCGCGTGTGAAGGACTTTCTGCCCTACGCGACCAAGATCAAGGCCAGCGGGGCCCAGGCCGTGCTCACCGGCAACTGGGGCAACGACCTCACGCTGCTGGTGAAGGCCGCGCGCGAGGTCGGTTTCGAGGGCACGTTCTACACCTTCTACGGCAACGCGCTGGGTGCACCGGCGGCCATGGGCGAGGCCGGCATCGGCAAGGTGATCGCGGTGGCCGACTGGTTCCCCAATGTGCCCACGCGCGAGTCCGAAGCCTTCTACCAATCGTTCCGCCAACGCTTCCCGAACCCCGCCGACGACTACGTGCACATGCGCATGCAACTCATGATCGAGTCGCTTGCGCAGGCGATCGAACGCGCCGGTGCCGCCGGCCCGGTCAATGCGGCCACCATCGCCGCCCAGTTGGAGAAAGCCGAAGTCACCCTTGCTGGCCAGACTGCCCGCATGCGCGCCGCCGACCACCAGTTCCAGCAGCCGCTGGCGGTGGCCGTGATGGATCGCCAGGGCGCGCCCGGCGCGAAGTTCGACGTCGAAGGCTCGGGCTATGGCTTTCGCGTCATCCGCAACCTGGCTCCCCAGCAAGCCGAACAGCCTCACCGCTGCAACATGATCCGACCCTGATGTCCCCACACACTCCCTTCATGCGCCCCGTCGTTGAAAACCTCGAAGCCTCCCGCATCCGCGAGGTGGCCAACGAAGGCCTGGGCCGCGACAACGTGCTCAAGTTCTGGTTTGGCGAGAGCGACGAAGTCACGCCCGGCTTCATCCGCGAAGCCGCCATGGCCTCGCTGCAGGCCGGTGAGACCTTCTACGCGCACAACCTCGGCCTGCCCGAATTGCGCGAAGCGCTCGCGGTCTACACCGACAGCCTGCACCCCGGTCGCGGTGCTGCGCACTGGATGGATCGGCTGGCCGTCACTTCGGGTGGTGTCAACGGGCTGATGCTGGCGTCGCAGGCGCTGGTGGAAGCGGGTGACGAGGTGGTGGTGGTCACGCCGGCCTGGCCCAATCTGGTGGCGCAGCCGCTGCTCATGGGCGCGAACGTGAAAAGCGTGCCGCTGCGCGTGCTCGGCACCGGCCCGCGCGCCGGTGCCTGGGCGCTGGACATGGAGGCCTTGCTGTCCGCCATCACGCCGGCCACACGGATGCTCATCGTCAACGCGCCCAACAACCCCACGGGCTGGACCCTGACTCGCGACGAGCAGGCCACCATCCTGACGCATTGCCGCCGCACCGGCACCTGGATCCTGGCCGACGAGGTCTACGAGCGGCTGTATTACGCGGGCGACACCGCCAACGGTGCGGCCAGCAGCTTCCTGGATGTGGCCGCACCGGACGACCGGGTCATCGTCGCGCACAGCTTTTCCAAGAGTTTCCTCATGACCGGCTGGCGGCTGGGCTGGCTGGTGCTGCCCGCCGCGCTCACGCCGGCCCTGGGCAAGCTGATCGAGTTCAACACCTCGTGCGCACCGGTGTTCGTGCAGCGTGGGGCCACCGTGGCGCTGCAGCGCGGCGCCGAGGTCACACCCGCCTTGGTGGCACACCTGAAAACCTGCCGCGACACCCTGGTGCCGCTGCTGCGCGCCGTGCCGGGCGTGACGCTGGCCGAGCCGCTGGGCGGCATGTATGCCTTTTTCAAGTTGCAAGGGCAAGACGATTGTCTGGACGTCGCTAAACGCCTGGTTCGCGAGGCCGGTATTGGCCTGGCGCCGGGCAGCGCCTTCAGCCCGGAAGCGGCCGGCTGGTTGCGCTGGTGCTTTGCCAGCCGCGACACCCACCGCCTGGAAGAGGGCGTCCTGCGCCTGCGCCGGTGGATCGCCGCCCAGCCGGGTGGCACCGCCTGACACCTTCTGCCCTATAATCCGCGGTTGCCGTTCGAAAGGACAGCATATCCACGCCCGATGCGGCGGCCGGCTTTGGAGCAACTCCTCAGGCCGACCTGCTGCGCCGGGACGCATGTAACCACCAGGAAATTTCCATGATTGCCCAATCCATCAAAGCCGAAGTCGTCGCGGCCAACGCCCGCGCCGCCAATGACACCGGCAGCCCAGAAGTGCAGGTCGCCATCCTGACCGCACGCATCAACGAACTGACCCCCCACTTCAAGACGCACGCCAAAGACCACCACGGTCGTCGCGGCCTGCTGCGCATGGTGAGCCGCCGCCGCAAGCTGCTGGACTACCTGAAGTCCAAGGACGCCCAGCGTTACGTCGCGCTGATCGCGAAACTGGGTCTGCGCAAGTAATTGAGCCCGGGTTGACGCACAAAACGCCTGAGTTGGTTCGCTGGCTCGGGCGTTTTTTGCTTGTTGACCCCCTTTTTTGATTCCGGAAGCATCGATAGCAGAGCGAAGCTGTGTCATTCCAAACGGGTTGAGCGCCATCGGCGACCTGCTCCATCCGTCTGGAATGGCATCGTGTTCTGGGTTGTGTTTCCGGGTTTTGTGCGGGTTTGCCGCACGCTGTGTTTTCTGCCGAGTGGCCGAAAAATTTCGAGGAGATAAACCATGAGCATGTTCAACAAAGTCACCAAGACCTTCCAGTGGGGCCCCCACACGGTCACGATGGAAACCGGCGAAATCGCGCGTCAGGCCACCGGCGCCGTGCTGGTCAACATTGACGACACCGTGGTGCTCGCCACCGTGGTCGCCAAGACCGAAGCCAAGGCCGGCCAGGACTTCTTCCCCCTGACGGTGGACTACACCGAGAAGTCGTACGCCGCCGGCAAGATCCCCGGCAGTTTCTTCAAGCGTGAAGGCCGCCCGAGCGAACTCGAGACGCTGACCTGCCGCCTGATCGACCGCCCGATCCGCCCCCTGTTCCCCGAGGGCTTCTACAACGAAGTTCAGGTGATCGTGCACGTCGTGAGCCTGAACCCCGAAGTGCAGGCCGACATCGCCGCCATGATCGCCACCTCGGCAGCCCTGTCGGTCAGCGGCATCCCGTTCAACGGTCCGATCGGCGCTGCCCGCGTGGGTTACGTCAATGGCCAGTACGTGCTCAACCCCGGCCAGACGCAGCTCAAAGACAGCCAGCTGGACCTCGTGGTCGCCGGCACCGAGTCCGCCGTGCTGATGGTGGAATCCGAAGCCGACCAACTGTCTGAAGAGATCATGCTGGGCGCCGTGGTGTTCGGCCATGAGCAGGGCAACATCGCCATCGCCGCCATCAACGACCTCGTGCGTGACGCCGGCAAGCCGGCCTGGGACTGGCAGCCGCCTGCCAAGGACGAGCCGCTGATTGCCAAGATCGACGGCCTGGCCAAGTCCAAGCTCGAAGCCGCTTACCAGATCCGGAACAAGCAGGCCCGCACCCAGGCTTGCCGCTCGGCCTATGCCGATGTGTTCGCTGCGCTCAAATCCGAAGGCGTGGCCTTCGACAGCGTCGCCATCGAGGCGCTGCTGTTCGAGATCGAAGCCAAGATCGTGCGTGGCCAGATCCTGGCCGGCGAGCCCCGCATCGACGGCCGCGACACGCGCACCGTGCGCGCCATCGAAATCCGCAACGGCGTGCTGCCACGCACCCACGGCTCGGCCCTGTTCACCCGTGGTGAAACCCAGGCGCTGGTCGTGGCCACGCTCGGCACCGACCGCGACGCGCAGCGCATCGACGCGCTGGCTGGCGAGTTCGAAGACCGCTTCATGCTGCACTACAACATGCCTCCCTTCGCCACCGGCGAAGCCGGCCGCTTCGGCACGCCCAAGCGCCGCGAGATCGGCCACGGCCGTCTGGCCAAGCGCGCGCTGATCGCTGCGCTCCCGAGCAAGGAAGACTTCCCCTACACCATGCGCGTGGTGTCCGAGATCACCGAATCCAACGGCTCCTCGTCGATGGCTTCCGTTTGCGGCGGCTGCCTGGCGCTGATGGATGCGGGCGTGCCGATGAAGGCCCACGTGGCCGGTATCGCCATGGGCCTGATCAAGGACGGCAACCGTTTCGCGGTGCTGACCGACATCCTGGGTGACGAAGATCATCTGGGCGACATGGACTTCAAGGTCGCCGGCACCACCAACGGCATCTCGGCGCTGCAGATGGACATCAAGATCCAGGGCATCACCAAGGAAATCATGCAGGTCGCACTGGCCCAGGCCAAAGAAGCCCGCATGCACATCCTGGGCAAGATGCAGGAAGCCATGGGCGAAGCCAAGACCGAGGTGTCCAACTTCGCGCCCAAGCTCTTCACCATGAAGATCAACCCCGAGAAGATCCGCGACGTGATCGGCAAGGGTGGCGCCGTGATCCGCGCGCTGACCGAAGAGACCGGCACGCAGATCAACATCGACGAAGACGGCACCATCACCATCGCTTCGACCGACTCTGCCAAGGCCGACGAAGCCAAGCGCCGCATCGAGCAGATCACCGCCGAAGTGGAAGTGGGCAAGGTCTACGAAGGCCCGGTCACCAAGATCCTGGACTTCGGTGCCTTGATCAACCTGCTGCCCGGCAAGGACGGCCTGCTGCACATCAGCCAGATCGCGCACGAGCGCGTCGAGCGCGTCACCGACTACCTGACCGAAGGCCAGATCGTTCGCGTGAAGGTGCTCGAGACCGACGAAAAGGGCCGCGTCAAGCTGTCCATGAAAGCGCTGGCCGATCGCAACGCGGTCGAGCCGCAGCAGCAGCCCCAGTCGTGATCCCGGCGGTGATGCAAGCGGTCGAGATCAGCAGCTTCGGTGCGCCCGAGGTGTTGCGCCTCGGTGAGCGCGCGATGCCGGTGGCGGCCGAGGGCGAGGTGCTGATCCGCGTCAGCGCGTCGGGCGTGAACCGCCCTGACGTGCTGCAGCGCACCGGCAACTATCCCGTGCCGCCCGGCGCGTCCGACATTCCCGGCCTCGAAGTGGCGGGTGTCGTGGCTTCGGGTGACGAGGCGGCCATGGCCGCCGCCGGCCTGAAGGTGGGCGACCGCGTGTGCGCGCTGGTGGCCGGTGGCGGCTATGCCCAGTGGTGCGTGGCGCCCGTGGGCCAGTGCCTGCCGGTGCCCGAAGGGCTGGACGACATCGCTGCGGCATCGCTGCCCGAGACCTTCTTCACCGTCTGGAGCAACGTGTTCGACCGCGCGCGCCTGCAGGCGGGCGAGACGCTGTTGATCCAGGGTGGCACCAGCGGTATTGGCGTGACCGCGATCCAGATGGCCAAGGCCCTGGGCGCGAGCGTCATCGCCACCGCGGGCAGTGACGACAAGTGCGCGGCCTGCCTGGCGCTGGGTGCGGATCACGCCATCAACTACAAGACGCAGGACTTTGTTGCCACCGTTGCGGACCTCACGGGCGGGCAGGGCGTCAACGTCGTGCTCGACATGGTGGCCGGTGCCTACGTGGCACGCGAGATCGACTGCCTGGCCGAAGACGGCAGGCTGGTCATCATCGCGGTGCAGGGTGGTGTGAAGGCCGAGTTCAACGCCGGCCTGGTGCTGCGCAAACGCCTGACCATCACCGGTTCGACCCTGCGCCCGCGTCCGATCGCATTCAAGGCCGCGATCGCACAAGCGCTGCGCGAACGCGTCTGGCCGCTGCTGGCTCAGGGCCACATCAAGCCGGTTGTCCACCAGGTGTTTCCTGCCAGCGAAGCTGCTGCTGCGCACGCGCTCATGGAATCCAACCGCCACATCGGCAAGCTTGTCCTGACCTGGGCATGACGACACTTCAGACATGAAACCACTGATTGCAGGCAACTGGAAAATGAACGGCTCGCTGGCCGCCAACGAGGCGCTGGTGAAAGCCATGCTCGACGGCCTGGGTGGCCAGACGCCAGCGGCCGACATGGCCCTGTGCGTGCCGGCGCTCTATCTGGCGCAACTGCAATCGTTGTTGACCGGCAGCCCGATCGCATGGGGTGCGCAGGACGTGTCCAGTCATGAGCAGGGTGCCTACACCGGTGAAGTGTCGGCCTCCATGCTCAAGGACTTCGCCTGCCGCTATGTGATCGTTGGGCATTCGGAGCGACGCCAATACCACGGCGAAACCGACCTGCAGGTGGCCGACAAAGCCAAGGTGGCGTTGGCCCATGGCATCACGCCCATCGTGTGCGTGGGTGAAACCCTGGCCGAGCGTGAAGCCGGTCAGACCGAAGCCGTGGTCAAACGCCAATTGGCTGCGATCATTCACGCGGTGGCGCATTGCACCAGCGAGATCGTGGTGGCCTATGAGCCGGTGTGGGCCATCGGCACCGGCAAGACCGCATCGCCCGAGCAGGCGCAGCAAGTGCATGCGGTGCTTCGCGCCCAGATTGCGGCGGCCACGCAGCATCCCGAGCGTGTGCACATTCTCTATGGCGGCAGCATGAATGCGGCGAATGCCGCCAGCCTGCTGGCCCAGCCCGATATCGACGGGGGCCTCATCGGCGGTGCGTCGCTCAAGGCGGCCGACTTCCTTCAGATCGTGGCTTCGGCCCATTGACCTTTTCGTGCCTTCATCGGCACATCGACAACCGTGATTCCGGAGTAAAAAATGAACGTTGTGTTGACCATCCTGCTGGCCGTGCAGATCCTTTCGGCGCTGGCCATGATCGGCTTGATCCTCATGCAGCACGGCAAGGGCGCCGATGCGGGCGCAGCTTTTGGTGGCGGCGGTGCGGGTTCTGCGAGCCTGTTCGGTGCATCGGGAGGTGCCAACTTCCTGTCGCGCTCCACGGCCGTGCTGGCGGCGATTTTCCTGAGCTGCACCTTGGGCCTGGCTTACTTCGGCAACCTGCGCACTGTTGCGCCGAGTTCGGGCAGCGTGCTCGAAGGTGTGGCGGCACCCGCACAGCCTGCCGATGCCTCGCAGCAGATTCCGGGCGCCGCGCCAGCAACGGGCACTGCTCCGGCGCCTGCCGCGGCCACGCCAGCTCCCACCGGTCCGGCGCAAATCCCGGCGAAATGATCGTGGTGGCGTGCGCGCTTCATGTGCACGCCGATTCAGCTTCCATTCGAGTTGAAAAAGGCCCGCTGCCTCTCAAAAGAGGGGTGGTTTCAGGGTAAACTCCAATGCTTGTCAGCAAGGCTCACACAGACCTCGTGAGCCGGCAAATGCAGACCAGCCGACGTGGTGAAATTGGTAGACACGCTATCTTGAGGGGGTAGTGGCGAAAGCTGTGCGAGTTCGAGTCTCGCCGTCGGCACCAATCTTTGGACAACACGGCCCCACGCCGTGTCAGTGGAACAGACCAAGATGAGTCTCGAACAATACCTACCTGTGCTCCTGTTCATCTTGGTGGGTATTTCCATCGGGATCATCCCGCAGGTCCTGGGTTACATCCTGGGTCCGAACCTCCCGGACGCCGAGAAGAACTCCCCTTACGAATGCGGCTTCGAAGCCTTCGAAGACGCCCGCATGAAGTTCGACGTGCGCTACTACCTCGTGGCCATTCTCTTCATCCTGTTCGATCTCGAGATCGCTTTCCTCATTCCCTGGGCCGTGGCCTTCTCCGACATCGGCATGACTGGCTTTCTCGCCGGCGTCGTGTTCCTTGTCATTCTTACCGTGGGCTTTGCCTACGAGTGGAAGAAGGGTGCGCTGGATTGGGAATGAGCGACACGATCACACACGAATGCACCGGAGCGGCTCATGATTGAAGGCGTATTCAAGGAAGGTTTCGTCACCACCAGCTACGACTCGGTGGTGAACTGGGCCAAGACCGGCTCGCTCTGGCCCATGACCTTCGGTCTGGCCTGTTGCGCTGTGGAGATGATGCACGCGGCGGCCGCGCGTTACGACATCGGCCGCTTCGGCTCCGAGGTGTTTCGCGCCAGCCCGCGCCAGTCCGATCTGATGATCGTGGCTGGCACGCTGTGCAACAAAATGGCGCCCGCTTTGCGCAAGGTCTACGACCAGATGGCCGAGCCGCGCTGGGTGCTCTCCATGGGCTCGTGCGCCAATGGCGGCGGCTACTACCACTACAGCTACTCGGTGGTGCGTGGTTGTGACCGCATCGTGCCGGTGGATGTTTATGTGCCGGGCTGCCCACCCACGGCCGAGGCCTTGCTGTACGGCATCATCCAGCTGCAGCAGAAGATCCGCCGCACCCAGACCATCGCCCGCGCCTGAGCGTTGGCTGTTCCACGGCGAACCGAGTCCCACGAGACGCATCCATGACCGACACCTCAACGACCCACTACGCTGTTGCGCCGGAGGCCTTGAAGCTTGCACTGACCGAGTTGCTCGGTGACCGCGTGACCTCGCTCGAGGTGGTTCGCGAAGAGCTCACGCTGACCGTGGCAGCCGCCGACTATTTCGAGGTCATGCAAACCCTGCGCGATGCGCCGCAGGCCGCGTTCGAGCAGCTCATCGATCTCTGCGGCATGGACTACCAGACCTATGGCGACGGTCGTTGGGAGGGTCAACGCTTTGCGGCCGTGGTGCACCTGCTGTCGGTGAGCCACAACCACCGCGTTCGCGTGCGGGTGTTCTGCCCCGAGGACGACTTCCCCGTGCTGGCTTCGGTCACACCGCTCTGGGCTGCGGCCAACTGGTACGAGCGCGAAGCGTTTGACCTGTTCGGCATCGTGTTCGAGGGGCACGACGATCTGCGCCGCATCCTCACCGATTATGGTTTCATCGGCCACCCCTTCCGCAAGGACTTCCCGCTGTCGGGCCATGTCGAAATGCGTTACGACGCCGAGCGCCAGCGCGTGATCTATGAGCCGGTGAGCATCGAGCCCCGCGAAATCACGCCGCGCATCATCCGCGAAGACAACTACGGGGGCCTGCACTGAAGGCTGCGGCCTTCCTGCGACATCGTCATGGCTGAAATCAAGAACTACACCCTCAACTTCGGTCCGCAGCACCCGGCCGCCCACGGCGTGCTGCGTCTGGTGCTCGAGCTCGACGGCGAGGTCGTGCAACGCGCCGATCCGCACATCGGCCTGCTGCACCGCGCCACCGAAAAGCTCGCCGAGCACAAGACCTACATCCAGTCGCTGCCCTACATGGACCGGCTTGATTACGTGTCGATGATGTGCAACGAGCACGCCTACTGCCTGGCCATCGAGAAGCTGCTTGGTATCGAAGTGCCGATCCGTGCGCAGTACATCCGCGTGATGTTCAGCGAGATCACGCGCCTGCTCAACCATCTCATGTGGCTGGGTTCGCACGGCAACGACTGCGGCAGTTCCACCATCCTGATCTACGCCTTCCGCGAGCGCGAGGATCTGTTCGACATGTACGAGGCAGTGTCGGGTGCGCGCATGCATGCGGCTTACTTCCGCCCGGGTGGTGTCTACCGCGATCTGCCGGACACCATGCCGCAGTACAAGCACAGCAAGATCCGCAACGCACGCGCTCTTGCAGAGATGAACACCAATCGTCAGGGTTCGCTGCTCGACTTCATCGACGACTTCACGAAGCGTTTCCCGACCTACCTGGCCGAGTACCACACGCTGCTGACCGACAACCGCATCTGGAAACAGCGCACCGTCGGCATCGGCGTGGTCACGCCCGAGCGCGCGCTCAACCTCGGCATGACCGGCCCCATGCTGCGCGGTTCCGGCATCGCCTGGGACCTGCGCAAGAAGCAGCCTTACGACGTCTATGGCCAGATGGACTTCGATATCCCGGTGGGCAAGACCGGCGACTGCTACGACCGCTATCTGGTGCGCATGGAAGAGATGAAGCAGTCCAACCGCATCATCGAGCAGTGCTCAAAGTGGTTGCGCGCCAACCCCGGCCCGGTGATCACCGACAACCACAAGGTGGCGGCGCCCGCCCGTGAGGCCATGAAGGCCAACATGGAAGAGCTGATACACCACTTCAAGCTGTTCACTGAAGGCTTCCATGTGCCTGAGGGCGAGGCCTACGCCGCGGTCGAGCATCCCAAGGGCGAGTTCGGTATTTATCTGGTGAGTGATGGCGCCAACAAGCCCTACCGCCTGAAGATCCGCGCGCCCGGTTTCGCGCACCTCGCCACGATGGACGAGATGGCGCGCGGCCACATGCTGGCCGACGCCGTGGCCATCATCGGCACCATGGACATTGTTTTCGGGGAGATCGACCGATGAGCACGGGCCACCCAGTTGCCGCTGTGAAGTTCAGCAGTGCCACCCAGCAGCGCTTCGCGCGCGAAGTCGCCAAGTACCCGGCCGACCAGGCGCAGTCGGCCGTGATGGCATGTCTCGCCATCATCCAGCAGGAGATGGGCTTCGTGAGCACCGGGGCCGAAGAGTCGCTGGCTGCCTACCTGGGCATGGAGCCGATCGCCGTGCACGAGGTGACAACCTTCTACAACATGTACAACCAGCAGCCGACGGGCAAGTTCAAGCTCAACGTCTGCACCAACCTGCCGTGCCAGCTGCGCGATGGCCAGAGTGCGCTGCACCATCTGGAGCACAAACTCGGCATCAGCATGGGGCAGACCACCGCCGACGGTCTGTTCACCCTGCAGCAGAGCGAGTGCCTGGGCGCTTGCGCCGACTCGCCCGTGATGCTGGTCAATGACCGCCACATGTGCAGCTTCATGAGCAACGACAAACTGGATCAGTTGATCGACGGTTTGCGTGCCTCGGAAGGACAGTCATGAACGCCGAACAGATCCTCTCGCAATTCCGCGCCAACGGCGTGCAGACCTGCTTCCACGGCCGCCACATCAATCCGCAGATCTACGCCGACCTCGACGGTGGCAACTGGTCGCTCAAGGACTACGTGGCCCGCGGGGGTTACCAGGCCTTGCGCAAGGTGCTGGGCAAGGACGGCGCCGAACCGGCCGGTGATCCACCGGTGGTGGGCATGACTCAGGATCAGGTGATTGCCACGTTGAAGGAATCGGCGCTGCGCGGCCGCGGCGGTGCGGGTTTCCCCACCGGTCTGAAGTGGAGTTTCATGCCGCGCCAGTTCCCGGGCCAGAAGTACCTGGTGTGCAACTCGGACGAGGGCGAGCCGGGCACCTGCAAGGACCGCGACATCCTGATGTACAACCCGCACATCGTGATCGAAGGCATGGCCATCGCCGCCTTCGCGATGGGCATCAGCGTGGGCTACAACTACATCCACGGTGAAATCTTCGAAGCCTACGACCGCTTCGAAGCCGCGCTGGAAGAAGCCCGCGCCGCCGGCCTGCTGGGTGACAACATCCTGGACAGTGGCTTCAACTTTCAGCTGCACGCGTTTCACGGCTTCGGCGCCTACATCTGCGGTGAAGAAACCGCGCTGCTCGAATCGCTCGAAGGCAAGAAGGGCCAGCCGCGATTCAAGCCGCCGTTCCCGGCCAGCTTCGGCCTGTATGGCAAGCCCACCACGATCAACAACACCGAAACCTTCGCGGCGGTGCCCTGGATCATTCGCAACGGTGGCGCGGCCTACCTCGCTTGCGGCAAGCCCAACAACGGTGGCACCAAGATCTTCTCGGTCAGCGGTGATGTGGAGATGCCCGGCAACTACGAAGTGCCCATGGGTACGCCGTTCAGCAAGTTGCTCGAGCTTGCCGGTGGCGTGCGCAAGGGCCGCACCCTCAAGGCCGTGATTCCCGGCGGCTCGTCCGCACCCGTGCTGCCCGCATCCATCATGATGGACTGCACCATGGACTACGACTCGATCTCCAAGGCCGGCTCCATGCTGGGCTCGGGCGCCGTGATCGTGATGGACGACAGCCGTTGCATGGTCGAATCGCTCAAGCGCCTGTCCTATTTCTACATGCACGAATCGTGTGGCCAGTGCACGCCGTGCCGCGAAGGCACGGGTTGGCTCTGGCGCATGGTCAGCCGCATCGACCAGGGCGAGGGTCGCCCGGCCGACATGGCGCTGCTGGACAACGTGGCCGAGAACATCATGGGCCGCACCATCTGCGCCCTGGGCGATGCTGCGGCCATGCCGGTGCGCGCCATGATCAAACACTTCCGGCACGAGTTTGAGGCCAAGATCGCGGCCGCTCAGTCGCCAGCCAAGGTTGCTTGAAAGAAAAAACTCCCATGGTTGAAATCGAACTCGACGGCAAAAAGGTGGAAGTGCCCCCGGGCAGCATGGTCATGCATGCGGCCGAGAAGGCCGGCACCTATATCCCCCACTTCTGCTACCACAAGAAACTGTCCATCGCGGCCAACTGCCGCATGTGCCTGGTTGACGTGGAGAAGGCGCCCAAGCCCATGCCGGCCTGTGCCACGCCGGTCACGCAGGGCATGATCGTGCGCACCAAGAGCGACAAGGCGATCAAGGCGCAGCAATCGGTGATGGAGTTCCTGCTCATCAACCACCCGCTGGACTGTCCGATCTGCGACCAGGGCGGCGAATGCCAGTTACAGGATCTGGCTGTGGGTTACGGCAGCTCGGGTTCGCGCTACGAGGAAGAGAAGCGCGTCGTCTTCCACAAGGATGTGGGTCCGCTCGTTTCCATGGAAGAGATGAGCCGCTGCATCCACTGCACCCGCTGCGTGCGCTTTGGCCAGGAAGTGGCCGGCGTGATGGAGCTGGGCATGATCCACCGCGGCGAGCATTCCGAGATCACCACGGTGCTCGGCGACACCGTCGACTCCGAACTTTCGGGCAACATGATCGACATCTGTCCGGTTGGCGCGCTCACCAGCAAACCGTTCCGCTACAGCGCCCGCACCTGGGAACTCTCGCGCCGCAAGAGCGTGAGTCCGCACGACAGCACCGGCGCCAACCTGATCGTCCAGGTGAAGAACCACAAGGTCATGCGCGTGGTGCCGCTGGAAAATGAGGCCGTCAACGAATGCTGGATCGCCGACCGCGACCGTTTCTCGTACGAGGCCGTCAACAGCGAAGACCGACTGACCGCGCCCATGCTCAAGCAGGGCGGTGAGTGGCACGCCGTCGACTGGCAAACCGCTCTTGAATACGTGGCCAATGGCCTCAAGCAGGTCAAGGCCGAACACGGCGCAGCTGCCATCGGTCTGCTGGCCAGCCCGCACAGCACGGTGGAAGAGCTGGCCTTGGCAGGCGCCCTGGTGCGCGGCCTGGGCAGCCAGAACATCGACGCGCGCCTTCGCCATGCCGATTTCTCCAATGCCGCGCCTGCGGGTGCCGCGCGTTGGCTGGGCCTGCCGATCGCGTCGCTCTCCACGCTGCAACGCGTGCTGGTGGTGGGCTCCAGTTTGCGCAAGGACCACCCGCTGTTCGCGCAGCGCATTCGTCAGGCCGCCCGCAAGGGTTGCCAGGTGAACGTGCTCGGCGCCGAGCAGCAGGACTGGGCCATGGCGGTGAAAAACACCGTGCTGGCCGACAGCAGCACATGGGTGTCGGCGCTGGCCGGCATCGCAGCCGCCGTGGCCGCCGACACCGGTGCCAATGCACCGGCGACCGCTGACGTGACCGATGCGCACCGCGCCGTGGCCAAGTCGCTGCTGGGCGGTGAACACAAGGCTATCCTGCTCGGCAACGCCGCTGCACACCACGAAAAAGCGGCCAGCCTGCTGTCGCTCGCGAACTGGATCGCACAGCAGACGGGCGCCTCCGTGGGTTACCTGAGCGAGGCCGCCAACACCGTGGGCGCGCAACTCGTCAACGCCGTGCCAGGGCAGGGCGGTTTGAATGCCGGGCAGATGCTGGGTGGCGCACTGAAGGCCGTGATCCTGCTCAACACCGAGCCCCAGGACGACACGGCAGCGGGTGCGAACGGGCTGTCCCATGCAGCCATGGTCGTCACGCTCAGCCCGTTCAAGACCAACCTCGACGTGAGCGACGTGCTGTTGCCGATCGCTCCGTTCACCGAAACCTCGGGTTCCTTCGTGAACGCCGAAGGCCGCCTGCAGAGTTTCCACGCCGTTGTTCGTCCACTGGGTGAAACGCGCCCGGCCTGGAAGGTGATTCGTGTGCTGGGCAACCTGCTCGGTCTGGCCGGCTTCGACGCCGATTCTTCGCAGGCCGTACTGGCCAGCGTGCTGCCTGGTGTGGCGAGTGGTGCCGTGGTGGACGCAGCCCGATTGAACAACACCAGCACCGCCATGGTCGACATGGCGCCCGCCAGTGCCGAACCGTGCGTGGCCGGCATCTACCAGCTCGACGGTCTGGTGCGCCGCGCCCCTGCGCTGCAGCTGACGGCCGACGCCCGTGCAACCCTGATCGCCGATGAGGTGCACGCATGATCGACGCGATGTACAACGGCGGTCTGGGTTTGTTCGCTGCGCCCTGGTGGACCACGGCGGCCTGGCCCGTCATCTGGAACCTGATCAAGATCGTGGCCGTGCTGGCGCCGCTGATGGGCGCCGTGGCCTACCTGACGCTCTGGGAGCGCAAGCTGCTTGGTTGGATACAGGTGCGTCACGGACCCAACCGCGTGGGTCCCTTCGGTCTGCTGCAGCCGATCGCCGATGCGCTCAAGCTGCTGACCAAGGAACTGATCCGCCCGAGCGCTGCCAGCAATGGTCTGTTCCGCCTGGGGCCGATCATGGCCATCATGCCGGCGCTGGCCGCGTGGGTGGCCGTGCCCTTCGGCCCTGAAGCGGTGCTCGCCAACGTGAACGCCGGTCTGCTGGTGATCCTGGCCATCACCTCGATCGAGGTCTATGGCGTGATCATCGCGGGCTGGGCCTCCAACTCGAAATACGCTTTCCTGGGTGCGCTGCGCGCGTCGGCCCAGATGGTGAGCTACGAGATCGCGATCGGCTTCTGTTTCCTGGTGGTCGTCATGGTCTCGGGAAGCCTGAACCTGGTCGACATCGTGAACTCGCAGGGGCGCGGCATGGCCGCTTCTCAGGGCCTGAACTTCCTGTCGTGGAACTGGCTGCCGCTGCTGCCGATCTTCTTCGTCTATCTGATTTCCGGCGTGGCCGAAACCAACCGCCATCCGTTCGACGTGGTCGAAGGCGAGGCCGAGATCGTGGCCGGTCACATGGTCGAGTACTCGGGCATGGGCTTTGCCATCTTCTTCCTGGCCGAGTACGCCAGCATGTGGCTGATTTCGATCCTGGCGGTGCTGATGTTCCTGGGTGGCTGGTTGTCGCCCATCGACAGCGCGCTGTTCAACTGGATCCCCGGCTGGATCTGGCTGGGCCTGAAAACCTTCGTCGTGGTGTCCATGTTCATTTGGATCCGTGCCACCTTCCCGCGCTTCCGCTACGACCAGATCATGCGTCTGGGCTGGAAGATCTTCATTCCCGTCACGCTCATCTACCTGCTGCTCGTCGGCGGTTTGATGCAGACGTCGTGGAACCTCTGGAAATAAAAGAGGGCGATTGACCATGTCCACCATCACCGCCAACCCCGTCGCTTCCCCAGTGGTTGTGGCGCCGTTTTCTTTCCGTGATTTCCTCAACAGCTTCCTGCTGGTGGAGTTGTTCAAGGGCATGGCCCTGACCGGTCGCTACGCCTTCAAGCGCAAGATCACGGTGCAGTTTCCCGAAGAAAAGACGCCGCTGTCGCCACGCTTTCGCGGTCTGCATGCGCTGCGTCGCTATGAAAACGGCGAAGAGCGCTGCATCGCTTGCAAGTTGTGCGAAGCCGTTTGCCCAGCCCTGGCCATCACCATCGAGTCCGACGTGCGCGAGGACGGCTCGCGCCGCACGACGCGTTACGACATCGACCTGACCAAATGCATCTTCTGCGGCTTCTGCGAAGAGAGTTGCCCGGTCGACTCCATCGTCGAGACGCACATCTTCGAATACCACGGCGAGAAGCGCGGTGACCTGTACTTCACCAAAGAGATGTTGCTGGCCGTGGGCGACCGCTACGAAGCCGAGATTGCCGCTGCCCGGGCCGCTGACGCCCCTTATCGCTGATCCGTTCTGAACCCGGACTCCGTCCGGCACAGACGACACAAGAACAACGCCATGGATTACCAGACCGGCTTTTTTTATCTCTTCGCCGCGGTGCTGCTGTTTGCAGCCTTTCGCGTCGTCACCGCCCGCAACCCGGTGCATGCCGTGCTGTTCCTCATGCTGGCGTTCTCGCAGGCGTCGGCGTTGTGGTTGCTGCTGAAGGCCGAATTTCTCGGCATCACGCTGGTGCTGGTGTACCTGGGCGCGGTGATGGTGCTGTTCCTGTTCGTCGTGATGATGCTCGACATCAACATGGACAGTGTGCGCAAAGGCTTCTGGAAACACTTCCCGCTCGCCGCCATCCTGGGGGGGCTCGTGGCGGCCGAACTGATTGCGGTGCTGTGGGCCGGCTTCCCGAGTCTGGCCGCCAACCCCGATGCGGCCAGCGCAGGCATCAACGCCGCCAACTACTCCAACACCCGTGAACTCGGCTTGTTGCTCTACACCGAGTACCTCTATCCTATTGAGGTGGCGGCCGTGATCCTGTTGGTGGCGATGATCGCCGCCATCGCGCTGACCCTGCGCCAGCGCAAGGACAGCAAGGCCATCAACCCAGGTCTGCAGGTGCATGTGCGCGCCAGAGATCGGCTGGTGGTGCTGCCGATGAGCGCCACGCAGAAAGCCGCACCCGCCATCGAAGCGGCGTCCGCCGAGGAGGGCAAACCATCATGAACGTGACTCTGGGCCATTTCCTCGCCGTGGGCGCGATCCTGTTCGCGATCTCGGTCGTCGGCATCTTCCTCAACCGCAAGAACCTGATCGTGCTGCTCATGGCCATCGAGCTGATGCTGCTGGCGGTGAACATGAACTTCGTGGCCTTCTCGCATTTTCTGGGTGACATGCACGGCCAGGTGTTCGTGTTCTTCATCCTGACCGTGGCCGCCGCCGAATCGGCCATTGGCCTGGCCATCCTTGTGCTGCTGTTCCGCAACAAGAATTCGATCAGCGTCGAAGAGCTCAATACGCTCAAAGGCTGAGTTCCAGCCCCAAGACAAGAACATCATGAGCACAACCCTCTCTGCCAGCACCCTGCTCGCCGTCCCCATGGCGCCGCTGATCGGCGCGGCCCTGGCCGGCATTCTGGGCACGACCTTCGGTGGCAATGTCATCGGTCGCCGCGCTTCGCACACACTCACCATTCTGGGCGTTTTGATCGCGTTCATCTTGTCGGCCATGACGCTCAAGAGCGTGGCCATGGACGGCGTCCGCTTCAACGAAACCCTCTACACCTGGATGGTGGTGGGTGGCCTGAAGATGGAAATCGGCTTCCTGGTTGATGGCCTCACCGCCATGATGATGGTGGTGGTCACCTTCGTCTCGCTCATGGTGCACCTCTACACCATCGGCTACATGGAAGAAGACGAGGGCTACAACCGCTTCTTCGCCTACATCTCGCTGTTCACCTTCTCCATGCTCATGCTGGTCATGAGCAACAACCTGCTGCAGCTGTTCTTCGGCTGGGAAGCCGTGGGCCTGGTGTCCTATCTGCTGATCGGCTTCTGGTTCAACAAGCCCACGGCGATCTTTGCCAACATGAAGGCCTTCCTGGTCAACCGGGTGGGCGACTTCGGTTTCATCCTGGGCATCGGTTTGATCGTGGCCTATGCTGGCACGCTCAACTACGCCGAGGTGTTCGCCAAGGCGCCCGAGCTCGGCGCGCTGGGCTTTCCGGGCACCGACTGGCTGCTGATCACCGTCATCTGCATCTGCCTGTTCATCGGCGCCATGGGAAAGAGCGCGCAGTTCCCGCTGCATGTGTGGCTGCCCGACTCCATGGAAGGCCCCACCCCCATCTCCGCGCTGATCCACGCCGCCACCATGGTCACAGCCGGCATCTTCATGGTCGCGCGCATGTCGCCGCTGTTCGAGCTGTCGGACACGGCGCTGAACTTCATCATGGTGATCGGTGCCATTACCGCGCTGTTCATGGGCTTCCTGGGCATCATCCAGAACGACATCAAGCGCATCGTCGCGTACTCCACGCTTTCGCAACTGGGCTACATGACGGTGGCGCTCGGCGCTTCTGCCTACTCGGTGGCGGTGTTCCACCTGATGACCCACGCCTTCTTCAAGGCGCTGCTGTTCCTGGCCGCGGGCTCGGTGATCATGGGCCTGCACCACAACCAGGACATCCGCTGGATGGGCGCCGTGCGCAAGTACATGCCGATCACCTGGATCACCTCGCTGCTGGGCACGTTGGCCTTGATTGGCACGCCGCTGTTCTCGGGCTTCTACTCCAAAGACTCCATCATCGAGGCGGTGCACTTCAGCAATTTGCCGGCCTCCGGCTTCGCCTACTTTGCCGTGCTCGCCGGTGTGTTCGTCACCTCGTTCTATTCGTTCCGCCTCTACTTCCTGGTGTTCCACGGCAAGGAGCGTTACGACCAGAATCCGGACGCGCACCACGACGACCATAGTCACCATGACGATCACGGGCATGGCCACGGTCATGACGCGAAGCCGCACGAATCTCCCTGGGTCGTCACGGTACCGCTGGTGCTGTTGGCCATCCCGTCGGTGGTGATCGGCTTCATGACCATCCAGCCCATGCTGTTCGGTGACTTCTTCAAGGACGCGATCTTCATCAACGCTGCGGCCCACCCGGCCATGGCGACCTTCGCTGAAGAGTTCCACGGCGCCATGTCGATGGCAGCGCACTCGCTCTACACCCCGCCGCTGTACCTGGCGCTGGCCGGTGCCGTGAGCGCCTGGTACATGTACCTGATCAACCCGGCCGTGCCGGCCGCCATCGGCCGCGCGTTGCGTCCGCTGGTGGTGATCCTGGAGAACAAGTACTACATGGACTGGTTCAACGAAAACGTGCTGGCCAAAGGCGCGCGCGGTTTGGGTATCGGGCTCTGGAAGGGTGGTGACCGCGGTGTGATCGAAGGCGGCGTGGTCAACGCCAGCTGGAAGCTCGTGGGCATCGTCTCTGGCGTGGTGCGCCGTGCGCAGACCGGTTACCTGTACCACTACGCGCTGATGATGATCGTGGGTGTGCTGCTGTTCATGACGTACTTCGTCTGGCTCGCCAAATAAAACAAGAGGAAGAAGAACATCATGGGTTTGCTGAGCCTTGCCATCTGGACGCCCATCTTTTTTGGCGTCGTGCTGCTGGCCCTGGGCCGTGTCGACCAGGCGCCGATGGTGCGCTGGATCGCGTTGGTGGGTTCGCTGGTGGGTCTGGCGGTCACCGTGCCGCTCTACACCGGTTTTGAGTTGAGCACCGCTGCCCTGCAGTTCGTCGAAAAGCGCCCCTGGATCGAAAACTTCAACATCCACTACCACCTCGGTGTGGACGGCATTTCGTTGTGGTTGATCCCGCTCACCGCGTTCATCAATGTGGTGGTGGTCGTGGCCAGCTGGGAGTCGATCACGACGCGCGTGAACCAGTACATGGGCGCCTTCCTGATTCTCTCGGGTCTGATGATCGGCGTCTTCAGCGCGCAGGACGCGATGCTGTTCTACGTGTTCTTCGAAGCCACCCTGATCCCGATGTATCTGATCATCGGCATCTGGGGCGGCCCGAACAAGATCTACGCGGCGTTCAAGTTCTTCCTGTACACGCTGCTGGGCTCGCTGCTGATGCTGGTGGCGCTGATCTACCTGTATACCGTGTCCGGTGGCAGTTTCGCGCTGGCCGACTGGTACAAGCTGCCGCTGAGTGGCACCGCGCAGACCCTGCTGTTCTTTGCTTTCTTCGCGGCCTTCGCGGTGAAGGTGCCGATGTGGCCGGTGCACACTTGGCTGCCCGACGTGCACGTGGAAGCGCCCACCGGCGGCTCCGCCGTGCTGGCGGCCATCATGCTCAAGCTGGGTGCTTACGGCTTCCTGCGTTTCTCGCTGCCCATCCTGCCCGACGCCTCGCACGAATGGGCCTGGCTCATGATCGCGCTCTCGCTGATCGCGGTGATCTACGTCGGTCTGGTGGCCATGGTGCAGCAGGACATGAAAAAACTCGTGGCCTATTCGTCGGTGGCCCACATGGGCTTCGTCACGCTGGGCTTCTTCGTCTTCAGCGACCTCGGTGTGTCGGGGGGCATCGTGCAGATGATTGCCCACGGCTTTGTGTCGGCCGCCATGTTCCTGGGCATCGGCGTGTTGTACGACCGCGTGCACTCGCGCGAGATCGCCGACTACGGCGGTGTGGTGAACACCATGCCGAAGTTCGCGGCTTTTGCGCTGCTGTTCACCATGGCCAACTGCGGCCTGCCGGGCACGGCCGGCTTCGTGGGTGAATGGATGGTGATCCTGGCGGCGGTGAAGGCCAACTTCTGGATGGGTCTGCTCGCCGCATCGGCGCTGATCTTCGGCGCGGCCTACTCGCTGTGGATGTACAAGCGGGTGTACCTCGGCGCCGCGGGCAACGACAACGTGAAGGCCCTCATCGACCTCAACCCACGCGAATTCCTCGTGATGGCGGTGCTGGCCGTGGCGGTGCTCTTCATGGGCGTCTACCCCAAACCCTTCACCGACGTGATGGACGCCTCCGTGGCGGAGTTGCTGCGCCACGTGGCCGTCTCCAAGCTGCCACAGTGAGCCAGGCCCGCCACACGACACAAGAGAACGAACAATGATTGACAAGCTCAGCTGGGTCGCGGCCTACCCTGAAATCCTCCTGCTGACGATGGCCTGTGTGATCGCTCTGGCCGATCTGACGGTGAAGTCGCCGCTGCGAGGCGCCACCTACGCGCTGACCCTGCTTTCGCTCGGTGCGGTGGCGCTGTTGCTCGCCATGGCGGCCGTCTCGGGCACCAGCACGTCGGGCTTCGGCGGCATGATCGTCAGTGACCCCATGGGCAACTGGCTCAAGTGTTTTGCCACCATCGCCATGATGGTCACGCTGGTTTATGGCCGTGACTACGCCGGCCAACGCGACATGTTGCGCGGCGGTGAGATGTTCACCCTGTCCATGTTCGCGCTGCTGGGCATGTTCGTCATGATCTCGGGCCACAACTTCCTGGTGATCTACCTCGGCCTGGAGCTGCTCACGCTGTCAAGCTATGCATTGGTGGCGCTGCGTCGCGACGACGTGCAGGCGACCGAGGCGGCCATGAAGTATTTCGTGCTCGGCGCGCTGGCCAGCGGTTTCCTGCTCTATGGCCTGTCCATGGTGTATGGCGCCACCGGTTCACTCGACCTGTCCGAGGTGATGAAATCCATCGCTGGCGGAGAGGCCACGCTCAAGGGTTCGGCGCAGGTGCTCACGCTGGGGCTGGTGTTCGTGGTTGCCGGTCTGGCCTTCAAGCTCGGCGTGGTGCCCTTTCACATGTGGGTGCCCGACGTCTATCACGGAGCCCCCACCGCCGTCACGCTCATGATCGGCGGCGCGCCCAAGCTCGCGGCCTTCGCGATCGTGATCCGCCTGCTGGTCGAAGGCTTGCAGCCGCTGGCCTTCGACTGGCAGCAGATGCTCGCGGTGCTGGCCGTCATGTCGCTGCTGGTGGGCAACTTCGCCGCCATCGCGCAGACCAACCTCAAACGCATGCTGGCGTTCTCCACCATCGCGCAGATGGGCTTCATGCTGCTCGGCCTGTTGGCCGGCGTGGTGAATGGCGACACAGGCAACATGGCCAACGCCTACGGCTCGTCCATGTTCTATGTCATTACCTACGTGCTGACCACGCTGGGCACCTTCGGCGTGATCCTGCTGCTCTCGCGCAGCGGTTTTGAGTCCGAGAACATCAGCGACCTGGCCGGCCTGAACCAGCGCAGCCCGTTGTACGCCGGCGTCATGGCCATTTGCATGTTCTCGCTGGCTGGTGTCCCACCACTGGTGGGTTTCTACGCCAAGCTCTCGGTGCTGCAGGCGCTGTTGGCGTCCGGCGGGCCCTTCTATGTGGGCCTGGCCGTGTTCGCGGTCGTCATGTCGCTGATCGGCGCCTTCTACTACCTGCGCCTGGTCAAGTTGATGTACTTCGATGCACCCACGCAGACCGCCGACATCGAGGCGGGCCTGGACGCTCGCTCCGTGCTCTCCATCAACGGTGCACTGGTGCTGCTGCTGGGCATCTTGCCCGGCGGCCTCATGAGCCTGTGCGCCCAAGCCGTGGCGGCACTGTTCGCCTGAAGCCTGCAGGCCCTCTCCGGTGAACTCGGCCGGCGGGGCCGGCTCATACCTCCATGAACCACAGTTTTTCCGTCTGGCTGGTGTTGATCGCTGCGCTGGTGGCCGCCAACCTGCCCTTCATCAACGAGCGGTGGCTGGCGGTGATTCCGCGCAGCCTGCCCAAGACCCTCGGGATGCGGTTGGCCGAGATGGTTCTGCTGTATTTCCTCGTGGGTGCCCTCGGTCTCGCCCTGGAGCAGAGCGCCGGGCAGATTGCGCCGCAGGGTTGGGAGTTCTACGCAACCACCGGTGCGCTGTTCATCACGCTGGCCTTCCCCGGCTTCGTCTACCGCTATCTCTACCGCCACAGATGAACGACAGCCACTTGCGAGAAACCCCGCTGTCGCGCACCGAGCTGTTGCGTGGCAACTTTCTGCACGTGGTGCGCGACACGGTGCGTCTGCCCGACGGCGCCGAGGCCTCGCGCGAGTACGTGTTGCACCCGGGTGCGGTCATGGTCATTGGTTTGCTGGACGACGGGAGGGTGGTGCTGGAGCGCCAGTTCCGCCACCCCATGCAGGCGGTGATGATCGAATTTCCGGCCGGCAAGCTCGACGAAGGCGAAGACAGCCTCGTGTGTGCCCGGCGTGAACTGTTTGAAGAAACCGGCTACAGCGCGCGCGAGTGGGCGTTCGCCGGGCGGCTGGCGCCCACGGTGGCGTACTCGGATGAGACCATCGACATCTGGTTCGCGCGCGGCCTCACGCTCGGGGAGCGGCAGCTCGACGACGGTGAGTTCCTCGACGTGTTCACCGCCACGCCCGCCGAATTGCGAGCCTGGTGCTTCAGTGGCGAGGTGATCGACTGCAAGACCCTGGTCGGCTCGATGTGGCTGCAGAACGTGCAGGCCGGAGAATGGACGCTGGACTGGACGCATGCCGCTGCAGCACCTTTGGCAGGACAATCCCTGCCATGAAGGTCCTCAATCTGCAGTGTGCTCACCGGCACGACTTTGAAGGCTGGTTCGGTTCCGAAGACGATTTCGTGAGCCAGCTGGGCCGCGGGTTGCTCACCTGCCCGATGTGCGGCGACGCCCACATCCACAAAACGCTCTCAGCTCCGCGCCTGAACCTGCGCAGCGGACGCAAGGACGCAGACGCCCCCGAACCTGCGGCGCCTGCCGGTGCGGTTGTGGCCATGAGCAACCACGTGATGCATCCCGAACTGGCCGCCTTGCAGGCCCGCATGCTCAAGGCGCTGCGCGAGGTGGTGGCACAGACCGAAGATGTGGGGGAGCGCTTTGCCGACGAGGCGCGCGCCATGCACAGCGGTGAAACCGAGCACCGCAACATCCGTGGCCAGGCCTCCCCGCAGGAGGCCCTGGCCATGCTGGAAGAGGGCATCGAGGTGATCGCGCTGCCGATGTTGCCGGCGGTCAAGGAAACGCTGCAGTGAACAGAAGGATGGTCCTGGCGACCGTCGTTGTGGCTCTGTCGAGCGTGTGCTCATTTGTTGTCGCCTCTGCGGAGGTGGAGACGCTCAGGATGCAGGATCTTCCTGTGTACGCGGGCAGCGCCGCAGAGTTGTTTTTTTTGACGGATGGCGCCCCGAGGGGACGCAACCCGAGTCCTGGTACAACAGGAGGCGCTCAGCCAGTTGCAGCCGAGATAAATATCTCGCCCTTCTATCCGCATGTGTCGGGTGGCGCCGACCTGCCGGGTGGCCGGCGGGTGGATACCCGATCCAACGGATGCCGGAGCAGTGATATCCGCATGGAACACGCGGCGACGGGTCGGGTGAGCACGTTCACCACCGAAATGAGTCGCGAATCGGGGTGGTTCGACAGACTGGGCCAATGCATTGGAATGTCTGCAACGACCTACTCCGTGACGGTACCCAACCAACGCTACTTCGCCTTCACCACGTCCGAGCCGGGCTGGGTCTTTTTTGATCGGTCAGGTGGTCGGTTCCTGCCCCTGGTGATCGGCACGGATCCCAACAGGCTGTCCCATCTGTTCGTGGATGTGGCAGGCCACATGCTGGTCGACGTGACGTCGCATGGCGGCTCAAAGAGCGAGCAGGCTCGACGGCTGGATACGACTGTTTTCAAGGTTGTCTGGCGTGGCGAATGGTTGCAGGGTGCCATAGCCAGAGATGAGTGGCGCGAGGCTGCAAGAACCAATGCGGCTCGGAATTGCCAGATTGCGGTCGCCATGGGGCGCCCCTGCCAACCGACGGACGCGCCTGCCGCAGGACTGCTTCGGTAGCTTTTCGGGGATGCCTGCGGCGCGGTATCCGTAGAGCCCGCAACCGATCCGCCCCCCGCCACGCGGGAGCGGGTTTCGCCGGAACTTCCAGGTCCCTCGGCGCGAAGTATGTTTATGCCTGTGTGCTTACTTGGGCGCATCATGCGTTTTGCGCATGAAGGCATGGCATGGGTTCATGCAATCCTTGTCTGGGGGCGTTTCGGGGTGGGGAGCGCTCCTAGAATCGCGCACATCTTTCCTTGCCAACCGCCCCCAATCTAGACCGGACGCCGACCATGAACCCGAGCTTTCAGGACCTGTATTTCGCTGCCGCCGACCCTGAGGAAATGCGCAACCGCGATCCTGTCCTGCTCAAGACCACGGCCGCCGCGCACCAGGCCCTGTTGAGCGCATCGGCGCCCGGTGAAGTCATCGTTCAGGTGCTGGACCTGCCGGTGGATCCCGTGCAGGACCGGGGCACGCACGTGCTGCAGATCGTGCACCCCGACATGCCCTTTCTCGTCGACTCGGTCGGCATGGCCGTCAACCGAACGGGGCGCACCCTGCACTGGATCGTTCATCCGCTGGTGCGCGTACAGCGCGATGCCGCCGGTCACGTGGTGCAGATCCTCGGTGCAGCGCAACAGGCGTCCGGCGACGGGCAGGTCGTTTCGTGCATCCTGGTCGAGTGCGACCGGCTCGCGTCCGACCCTGACGGTGCTGCACTGCGCAAGACCATAGAAGACACCTTGCAGGACGTGCGCCTGGCCGTGCAGGACTGGCGCGCCATGCTCTCGCGCGTGCAGGTGCTCAACGCCAGCTTCACCGCGCTGGACGCGTCCGTCGCCGACGAAGCCAAGGCCTTCCTGACCTGGCTCGAACAAGGGCACTTCACCTTTCTGGCGGCTGAAGATTACGAACTCAAGGGCGATGTGCTCGTGCCCATGCCCGGCACCGCGCTGGGCCTGCTCAAGGCGCCCGGAGCACAGGTGCTGCCGGCCCAGCCTGCACAGGCCTTCGTGGCCAACCCCGACCTGGTGCTGTCCACCAAGGCCATGAGCCGGTCCACCGTGCACCGCCCGGCCTGGATGGATGCCATCAGCGTGAAGCGGCTGGACGCCGCCGGCAAGCTGGTGGGTGAGAGCCGGTTCCTCGGGCTGTACACGTCGGCAGCCTACGCCGCCTCGGTGGAACAGATCCCGGTGGTGCGCCAGCATGTGGCGCAGGTCATGGCTCATGCCGGTGTGGTCACGGGCAGCCATGCCCATAAGGCCTTGCAGGCGATCCTGGAGACCTACCCGCGCGACGAGATGCTGCAGATCGATGCCGCCACGCTGGAGCAGCATGCCATGGGCATCCTGCGCCTGCAGGAGCGCCAGCGCGTGCGTCTGTTCGTGCGCCGTGGCGCCTACGGCAGCCTGGCATCCCTGCTGGTGTATGTGCCGCGCGATGTGTACACCACCGAGCTGCGTGTGAAGCTCGGCGCCCTGTTCACCGAGGCGTTTGACGCGGCGTCGATCGAATTCACGCCCATGCTCACCGACAGCGCGCTCGCGCGCATCCACTACATCGTGCGCGCCAAGGACAAGCTGCCCGCGCAGGTGGACCTGGCACAGCTCGAGGCCCGCGTGGCCCAGGCCTGCAAGCGCTGGGTCGATGGTGTGAACGCCGTGCTGCTGGCGCAGAGCGGCCGCAGCGCCAGCGGCCTGGAGGCCCTGGTGGCGGCGTTCCCGACCGCCTACCGCGAGCACTTCGACGCGGACACCGCAGCCAGCGACGCCGCCGTGCTCAGCGGCCTGGGTGAACAGCAACCGCTCGCGCTCAAGCTCTACAACCGCCAGGGGCAGGTGCGCTTCAAGACCTACGCCACGCAGAAGATCACGCTGTCGGACGCCATGCCGGTGATGGAGGCCATGGGTGCGCGCGTGCTCGACGAGCACCCCTACCACCTGGCCGCGCCGGGCTACTGGATTCACGACTGGGGCCTGCAGTTTGCCCAGCCGCTGGACGTGGAGCGCCTCAAGTTCCGCTTCGAGGAACTGTTCCAGGCGGTCTGGCGCCAGGAGGTGGAGAGCGACGCGCTCAACCGCCTGGTGCTCTCCACCGAGCTCGATGCCCGCGCCATTGCCGTGCTGCGCGCCTACGTGCGCTACTTCAAGCAGCTCGGCTTCGCCTTCAGCCAGAGCTACATCGAGGACACGCTCAACAAGAACCCCGCCATCGCGCAAGGCCTGGCCGAGCTGTTCGCGATCCGCTTCGACCCGGCGAAAGCGGACCGCCGTGCGGAACGCATTGAAGCCCAGGCGCAAGCTCTGGAAGCCGTGCTGGCCGACGTGGCCAGCCTGGAGGAAGACCGCGTGCTGCGCCAGTTCCTCAGCACCATCCAGGCCACGCTGCGCACCAATGCCTACCAGCGCGGACATGACTACATGAGCTTCAAGCTCAGCCCGCGCGACATCCCCAACGTGCCCGAGCCCAAGCCCCTGTTCGAGATCTGGGTCTATTCGCCGCGCGTCGAAGGCCTGCACCTGCGCGGTGGCAAGGTCGCGCGCGGCGGCCTGCGCTGGTCGGACCGGCGCGAGGATTTCCGCACCGAAATCCTGGGCCTGGTCAAGGCGCAGATGGTGAAGAACACGGTGATCGTGCCGGTGGGCTCCAAGGGCGGCTTCGTGCTGAAGAAGGCGCCGCCGGCGAGCGAGCGCGAAGCCTACCTGGCCGAAGGTGTGGCCTGTTACAAGACCTTCCTCTCGGGCCTGCTCGACATCACCGACAACCTGGTCAAGGGCGCGGTGGTACCGCCGTCCGATGTGGTGCGCCACGACGAGGACGACCCCTACCTGGTGGTCGCCGCCGACAAGGGCACGGCGACCTTCAGCGACATCGCCAACAGCGTGAGCGCGGCCTACGGCTTCTGGCTGGGCGACGCGTTCGCGTCCGGCGGCTCGGTCGGCTACGACCACAAGAAGATGGGCATCACCGCGCGCGGCGCCTGGGAATCGGTCAAGCGCCATTTCCGCGGCCTGGGGGTGGACACGCAGACCCAGCCCTTCACCGTGGCCGGCATCGGTGACATGTCGGGTGACGTGTTCGGCAACGGCATGCTGCTGTCCACGCAGATCCGGCTGGTACTGGCCTTCGACCACCGCCACATCTTCATCGACCCCAGCCCCGATCTCGCCGCGAGCTATGCCGAGCGCGATCGGCTGTTCAAGCTGCCGCGCTCCAGCTGGGACGACTACGACAAGGGCCTCATCAGCGAAGGCGGCGGCGTGTTCCCGCGCAGCGCCAAGTCGATCCCGCTGAGCGCGCAGGCGCGCGCCGTGATCGGCACCGACGCCACCCAGATGGCACCCAACGAACTGCTCAACGCCATCCTCAAGGCCCCGGTGGATCTGCTCTACAACGGTGGCATCGGCACCTACGTGAAGGCCAGCTTCGAGAGCCACGCGCAGGTGGGCGACAAGGCGGGCGACGCCTTCCGCGTCAACGGCAACGAGCTGCGCTGCAAGGTGTTCGGGGAAGGCGGCAACCTCGGTTGCACGCAGAACGGCCGCATCGAATTCGCCCAGGCCGGCGGCCTGATCTACACCGACGCGATCGACAATTCCGCCGGCGTGGACTGCTCCGACCACGAGGTCAATATCAAGATCTTGCTGGGCGCGGTGCAGGAGGCCGGTGGGCTCACGCTGGAGAGTCGCAACGACCTGCTTGCCAGCATGACCGACGAGGTCGGCGACCTCGTGCTGCAGGACAACTACTACCAGACGCAGCAGATCGAGCTGGCCGCCACCCGCCCTGTGTATCTGCTCGATGGGCAGCAAAACCTGATGCGATGGCTGGAGCAGATCGGTCTGCTCAAACGCTCCATCGAGTTCCTGCCGAGCGACGAAGAGCTTGGCAAGCGCAAACGCGAAGGCCGTGGCCTGACGCGCCCCGAAAACGCCGTGCTGCTCGCCTACGCCAAGATGAACCTGTTCGACGAGCTGTGCGCCAGCGCGCTGCCCGACGACCCGTTCTACGCGCGCGTGCTCAAGATGTATTTCCCGGTGGTGCTGGGCGAACGGTATGGCGACTTCATCGCGCGCCATGCGCTCAAGCGCGAGATCGTCGCCACCTTCATGACCAACACCGTGGCCAACCGCGTGGGCGCCACCTTCGTCAACTTCCTGGCCAATGAGGCCTCATGCACTGCGGCCGAGGTGGTCAGCGCCTACACCCTGGCGCGCGAGGTGTTTGCGTTGGAGCCGATCTGGGACCAGATTGACGCGCTGGACAACAAGGTCACCACCGAGCTGCAGCTCAGTCTGCTCACCCAGCTGGCCACCATCGCGCAGCGCGCCAGCCGCTGGATGCTGCGCCACCGGGGTCAGGGCGACCTGCCCACGTTGATCGCCAAGTACCGCCCGGCGGCCCGCACGCTGCGCGAGCATGTCGAGCAATGGCTGCCTGCCGCCGCCCGTGAGCAGTGGAAAGCGGCCAGCGCCCGCCTGGTGCAGGCCGGTGTGGATGTGCAGCTCGCCGATGACCTCACCGTGCTCGACCACCTGTACCCGGTGCTGGATCTGGTCGATGTGGCCGCGAAGGCCGGCAGCACGCTGGAGCAGGCCGCGCGGACCTATTTCGCCATCGAGAACACGCTGGGCCTGGGCCACTGGCGCCAGCACATCGGCAAGCTGCCGACGGACTCACTGTGGCAGACCCAGGCCCGAGCGAGTGCGCGCGACGACGTGTATTCGATCGCCGGGCAGCTGGTGCTGTCGCTGCTGAGCAGCCAGCAGACGCTGGCCGAGTGGCAGGATCAGCATGCCAAGGCGATCGAACGCGTCAACGCCATGCACGAAAGCATCGCCAACCTGACTCCGGATCTCGCCCCCGTGTCAGTGGCGCTGCGCGAACTGCGCCAGCTGGCCTAGCTCACAGGTCAAACCTGAAACTGCAGCGCCGCAAGGCCGGCGTACACGCCTCCGTGGGCCACCAACTGGTCGTGCGTGCCTTGCTCCACCAGCTTGCCGTGGTCCAGCACGACGATGCGGTCGGCTTGCTGAACAGTGGCCAGGCGGTGCGCGATGACCAGGGTGGTGCGGTCTTTCATGGCCGACTCAAGCGCCGCCTGCACCATGCGTTCGCTCTGCGCATCCAGTGCGCTGGTGGCCTCGTCCAGCAGCAGCAGCGGCGGGTTCTTGAGCATGGCGCGGGCGATTGCGATGCGCTGGCGTTGGCCACCTGAGAGGCGCACGCCGCGCTCACCCAGGAAGGTGTTGTAGCCCTCGGGCAACTGGTCGATGAACTCGTCGGCAAAGGCCGCACCCGCGGCCGCGCGCACTTCAGCGTCGCTCGCACCCGGCTTGCCGTAGCGAATGTTTTCCATCGCGCTGCTGGAGAAGATCACCGGGTCCTGCGGAACGATGCCCACGCGGTTGCGCAGGTCCTGCAGGCTCATCTGGTGGATCGGCACGCCATCCAGCCGGATCGTGCCCAGCGCCGGGTCGTAGTAGCGCAGCAGCAGGCCGAAGACGGTCGTCTTGCCCGCGCCGCTCGGTCCCACCAGCGCCACCGTCTGGCCGGGATCCACCGCCAGGCTGAAGCCCGAGAGAGCAGCCTGCGCCGGGCGCGAGGGGTAGTGGAAGGTGATGTCGTCAAACTCCAGCGCACTGCCGCCTTGCGGAGACGCGGCCTTCAGCGGATGCGCGGGCGACTGCACCGGCGAAGCGCTTGCCAGCAATTCCATCAGACGCTCGCTGGCACCCGCGGCGCGCAGCAGGTCGCCGTACACCTCGCCGAGCACGGCGACCGCACCGGCCAGGATGATGATGTAGAGCACCGTCTGCCCAAGGTGACCGGGCGTGATCGTGCCGGCCAGCACCGCCTGCGTGCCCTGGTACAGGCCCCACAGCAGCAGGCCGGCCGTGCTGATGATGATGAAGGCCACCAGCACGGAGCGCGCGCGCGTGCGCCGGATCGCGGTCTCGAACGCGTGCTGCGTGGACTCGGAGAAGCGCGCCGCCTCCCGGTCTTCGGCGGTGTAGCTCTGCACCACCGGAATCGCGTTGAGCACCTCGGCCGCAATGGCGCTGGAGTCGGCCACGCGGTCCTGGCTGGCGCGCGAGAGCTTGCGCACGCGCCGCCCGAACCACATGCTCGGCAGCACCACCAGCACGATGATCAGCAGCACCTGCAGCATCACGTAGGGGTTGGTCCACACCAGCATGATCAGCGCGCCCAGCCCCATCACGGCATTGCGCAGGCCCATCGAGAGCGACGAGCCCACCACCGTCTGCACCAGAGTGGTGTCGGTGGTCAGACGCGAGAGCACCTCGCCGGTCTGCGTGGTCTCGAAGAACTGCGGGCTCTGCCGCAGCACATGGCTGTAGACCGCGTTGCGCAGGTCGGCGGTGACGCGTTCACCGAGCCAGCTCACGAGGTAGAAGCGCATCGCCGAAAAAATGCCGAGCGCCACCGCCACGCCGAACAGCGCGGCGAAGTGGCCGCGCAACGCGAGCGTCTGCTCGCCTCGCCCGGCCGGGGCCAGGCCACTGTCGATGAGGAAACGCAACGCGAGTGGAAATGCCAGCGTGGCGGCCGCCGCGAGCACCAGAAACAGGATCGCCAGACCGATCTGCAAACGGTAAGGCCGCAGAAACGGCAGCAGGCCACTGAGTGATGTGGGGGTGGTGGCTTTGGCGCGGTCGGAGGGGGAGGGGGAGCTCATGCAGGGGAGTGTGCCGGGTTTTGAGCGCGCCCGTTTTGAGCGGCTGCACGCAGTCCTCACGCCGGGTGGCAGTAGGTCATTGGTACAAATTTTTGATGCTAGGATCGCGACCAAATTTTCAACAACCAGGAGGGGTGGGGATGGCACAGCGACATGATTTTGAGGCAACGGAGTTCTTGCCTGACAGGCGTTCCCCCGTGAGCGAACCGACGCAGACGCTTGACATCCACTTCACCGGTTCGGGCAGCGAGTACTTCCGCATCTGGATCGTCAACCTCCTGCTGACGCTGATCACCCTCACGCTCTATTGGCCCTTTGCCCGCGCCCGGCGCCTGGCCTACTTCCAGAACAACACCCTGGTGGGCAAAGACCCGCTGGGCTTTCACGGCGACCCCTGGAAGATGTTCCGCGGCTACCTGCTCATGCTGCTGTTCGGTGTCTCTTACTGGGCTGTGTCCAACTTCGCGCCGGTCTTTTCGTGGATCCCCTTGCTGGTGCTGGCGGCGTTGTGGCCCGCGCTGTGGCGCGCGTCGCTGCAGTTCCGCTTGCGCAACACCAGCTGGCGTGGCGTGCGCATGTCGTTCGAAGGCGACCTGAAGGGTGCCTACCTGTGCATGCTGCCATTCTTCATTCCGGGGTTCGCGTTCGGGGTGATCATCGCCCTGGTCGCGCCGGAAGTGCAGGACTCGAAAGATCGCGCGGCCGGCGCCATGATTGCCGCAGCGATGAGCCTGTTCGTTTTGGCGATGGCCGCGATGTCGCCCTGGGTGCTGTCGCGCATCAAGCAGTACCAGCATGGCGGTTACTCCTTCGCACAGGAACGCACGCGGTTGAAGGCTGGCGTTGGTGCTTTCTACGGTTTCTCGCTGCGGGCGGCCGGTGTGTCCCTGCTGTGCACGGCGGTGCTCGCTGGCGTGGGTGCCATCGTGGTGGTGATGCTGGGCACCTCCGGCGGCGCTGCCATGATCGCGCTGCCCTTCGTGTTGGCATTGGCCTACCTGGTATTCCCGTTGGTGCTCATGCCCTACACCACGTCGCGCCTGCAAAACCTCCTGTGGTCCAACACCCGCAGTCGACGCATCCAGTTTGACAGCCAGTTGAAGTTCGCTCCCCTGATGAGCCTGACGGCGAAGAACTGGCTGTTGATTGTGCTCACGCTGGGTCTCTACTGGCCGTTTGCCAAGGTGCATACCGCACGCCTGCGGCTGGAGGCCATGACCATCGCGGTGCAGGGTGACGTGAACGCCTGGCTCGCTCAGGCACAAGGTGGCGACAAAGGCATCCTGGGTGATGCGGCGGGCGACTTTTTCGGCATCGACATGGGCCTGTGATGAACGAAGCGCCCCGGCTGCTCAGCACCTGGTTTGACGGCCACAGCCCGCGCGCGCAGGTCTGCGAACTGTGCATCGAAGGTGATGAACTCGTGCTCACGCTGGTGAGCGACGAGCGCCGCTACCCGGTGCGGCGGGTGCGCTGGGCCGAACGCCGTTCGCATGGCCAGCGCCAGAGTGAACTGCCCGACGGCAGCCTGATCCAGCACGCCGAGGCGGGTGAGTGGGACGCCTGGCGGCAGGCCAGCGGCCAGCGCGACGGTGCGGTGGTGGGCTGGATGCAGAGCTGGCGCGCCACGCTGGTGGCCATGGGTGCCACCGTGCTGTTTCTCGGTGCGGCCTGGACTTGGGGCGTGCCCTGGCTGAGCGAGATCCTGGCGCACCAGGTTCCGAGGTCACTGGAGGCCCGTCTGGGTGAGCAGGGCATGCAACAGCTGGACCGCGTGTTCCTGCAGCCCAGTGAGCTTCCCGCACAGCAACAGGAAGCGCTGCGCGCCCGATTCAAGTCGGTGGTGGAGCGCGCCCATCCGCAGGGAGATGCTCCGCCTTGGCAGCTCTCGTTTCACAAGTCCAAGGCCCTGGGCGCCAACGCGTTTGCCCTGCCCGGTGGCTACATCGTGATCACAGACGATCTGGTCAAGCTGCTGCTCGACCAGCCCGACGCCATCGTGGGCGTGCTGGCCCACGAACTGGGTCATGTCCACCACCGCCACGGGCTGGATCTGATGGTGCGCGCGAGTCTGGTCAGCGCGCTGGTCGGCGTGGTGCTGGGCGATGCCAGTGGCTTCCTGGCCACGGTGCCCGCGACCCTCGCCACGCAGGCCTATTCGCGCGATGCCGAGCGCGAGGCCGATGCCTTCGCCGCGCGACTGCTCGATCAAAGCGACGTGTCCCCCTCGGTGATGGTCGCGTTCTTCGAGCGGATCCAGCGCGAGGAGGCCGGCCAGGACGTCGATGGCAAGGGCAGCGCCCGATTGCCGATCGCCATTTCCAGCCACCCCGACCACGGCGAGCGCATCCGCTTCTTTCGTGAATGGCAGGCCGATCCCACGCCCCCCTGAAAGCGTCTGTCGGTCTATGTCCGTCAACGTACCGACGCGCGTCCGGGGCTTGCCTAAGCTTTGTTCACGCCACCCTTCGGTGGATGAAACAAAGGAATCACCATGAACCATTCAAAACTGCTGATGGCTGGCGCGCTGTCGTTCGCGCTCGCCGGTTGCATTTCGGCACCCATGGGCCCAGCGGGCCCCCCCGGAGCCACCGGAGCCACCGGTGCCACGGGATACACCGGTGACACGGGTGCCACAGGTGGCGCTGGCGCAACCGGCGCCACTGGCAGCACGGGCTACACCGGCGCCACAGGCGCCACCGGCAGCACGGGTTACACGGGCGCCACGGGTGCCACTGGCAGCACCACGGTGCCCCAAGGCGGCACGGTCATCGTCGTTCCGCAACGATGATCCGACGCGCAGTGGCGCCTCACAACACCAGCCGCTGCGCGTACCCCGTCATCTCCAGATAGCCACGCCCCACGCGCTGGCCGTTGCTGTCAAACAGGTCCGACAGGCCTTCCCAGTACACCGTCCCGGTGCCCTGGCGGCTGTCGAGTTCCTGAGGGTCGATCACCGCTTTGACGGTGTAGAAATCGGCCGGTGTGCGGATCAACCATTCCACCGGGTACTTCGCCCGGGTGAGTGGGCTGGTCCAGAACCTCTGCGGTTTGAAGTCGACTTCGCCTGGCCGGAAGCGGTAGATGTCGGTGGGGCTTTGTGCGCTGCCCGCGGCCCGAAACGAACCACCCGCCCAGAGCTTGCTGCCGTCAGCGCGGCGCAGCTGGAATGCGGTCACGCTGTGGCCGTCAAACAGGTTCATGCCGATCCAGTCCCAGCCCACGGCTTCGGGGTGCAGCAGCGCTTCGCTCCATTCGTGGTCAAGCCAGGCCGTGCCTTGCACTTCAAATCTCTGCCTGCCGATGCCCAGCGTGCCCTGTACCGCCAGGTGCGGCTGTGACACATAGAAGCTCGCCTGTGACACGTCGGGCCCCTTGCGAGAAAACCCCTGGTCGCCTTGCAACAACCAGGCCTGTTGCGGCTGCGCGGTGAGGTCGATGCTCAGCGCGTTACCGCCGATGCGCGTGGTGTAGCGACCGTCCGGCGCGCGCTCGATGTGCCAGTCGCGCAGCACCACGCGGGTGTCGGCCTCGCTGGCGAACACGCCGCGCTCGACCTGGGTGGGGGACTCGCCGTTCCAGCGTGCGATGCGCTGGTCGTGCAGCAGCTTGCCGCCCTGCACGTCGGTGATGGCCGCATGGGCGAACAGCAGATGCCTGGCCGCCAGGCGGCTTTGCAGGGTTTGTGTGCCGTCGACGCGGCTGCGGAAGAACGTGACCTGAAAGCCGAACTCGCGGCCCTTCTCGTCTTTGGCGTGACCCGTCAGGTACCACCATTCGGTGCGCGTGTCGTTGTGCGTGCCGTGGTCGCGCGGGAACACGAGCGGGCGCGGTTGGAGTGCGTCGCCCGGGCGGTGCGGTGTCTGTGCAAGGGATGTGGGTAAGGCGAGGGCGCCTGCGGTTGCGAGCAGCCAGCGGCGTCGTGTGAGGGCTTCGACAGGCTCGGCCCGAACGGAGGTGGTGTTCACCAATCCTCCTTCACCGCACGCACCGCGTCGCGGCTCGCAGCCGCCTGTCCGGCCAGCCACGCGGTGAGCGTGCCCGCCACCACCACGGCCGCGCACAGCGCGAGCAGCCGGGCCCAGGGCAGCACCAGATCCATGGTCCAGTGAAAGCTCTGCGGGTTGACCACATGCACCAGCACCAGACTCACCGCCAGGCCCAGCCCCAGGCCGGCGAGCGCGCCCAGCAGTGTCCAGGCCAGTCCTTCGAGCGCCACGACACCCAGGATCTGCTGGCGCGTGAGGCCCAGGTGCGCGAGCAGCCCGAACTCGCGCCGGCGCGCCAGCACCTGCGCACTGAAGCTTGCCGCCACGCCGAACAGACCGATGCCGATGGCCACCGCCTGCAGCCACACGGTGACGGCAAAGCTGCGGTCGAAGATGCGCAGCGACACCGCGCGGATCTGGCCCGACGAGGCAAACTCGATCAGCCCGCCACCGCCTTCGCTGGACGCCAGGGCGCGGATGCGCTCGCGCACCGCGTTCTCGTTCGTGCCCGCATCCAGATGCAAGGCGAGGTCGTTCACGCGCGCGTCCCCCGTGAGGCGCACGAAGTCGGCGCGGTCCATCGCCACGCTGCCATGCTGGCGCGCGTAGTCGCGCCACACGCCCGCCACGAAGAATCGAACCCCGCGCACGTTCGGCCCTGCAAAGGCTTGCGCCAGACCCGGTAGCCAGCCCCCCGGTTGCGCGCCGTAGAGATCCACCATGGCTTCGCTGACATACACGGGGATGACGCGTTCACCCTCGGCCGCCGGCGGGGCGGGCAGCGGGTTGCCCACCAGCGGCAAGCTCAGCGCCGAGCCGGGCACCATGTTGAGCGGGCGCGAGAGCAGCACCACGGCCGGGCGCACCGGGTCCAGCTGCACCGGTGTGGCGCGCAGCGTGTCCATGCGCGCAACGCCGTCCATACGCGCCACCGCGGCCACGAAATCCGGGGGCAGATGGGCCGCGTCGTTGCCGGTACTCCCGCTGCTGCGCACATAGAGCTGAGCGGGCAGCACGGCGTCGAGCCACTGGGTGACCGAGCCGCGAAAGCTCGCCACCATCACCGTGAGCGCCACCGACAAGGCCAGGCTGGCCACCACGCCACTGGTGGCCACGGCGGCGGTCTCGCGCAGGCGGCGCGCACGCTCCACGGCCAGCACCGGCAGCGCGTGCCGGGCGATGTGCGGTGCGATGCGGTCGAGCAGCCACCCCACGGCCAGCGGCAGCGCCGCAATGCCGCCCACCAGCAGCAGCCCCACCGAGAGGTAGGCGGCCAGTGGAATGCCGCCCACCGGCGGAGCCCAGGCCAGGGCTGTCGCGAGCACCACCAGCGCCAAGGCCAGCGTGTGCCGGCGCGCGCCCGGGCGCACCGGCGCACCCAGCCCTTTCAGGGCCAGCGCAGGCGCCATGCGCGCCGTGGCCCGCGCGGGCCACCAGCCACCCACCACAGAGGCCACCACACCCAGGCCGCCATAAACGAGGGCGGCCCAGGCGCTCCATTGCAAAGGCGGCGCCACGCCAGAGAAATAACCACCGCCCAGGTCGCCGCCGAGCAGTCGCAAGGCGAGCGCCGCGAGCGCCGTGCCCAGAGCAACGCCGAGGGCGCTGCCCAGCAGACCCAGCAGCGCCGACTCGGCCAACACGAGGCGCAGGCGCTCGTTGCCCGAAAGCCCCAGCACGCCGAGCAATGCGAACTGCGGCTGGCGCCGCGCCACCGAGAGCGACAGCACGGAAAACACAAGGAAAGCACCGGTGAACAACGCCACCAGCGCCAGCACGGTGAGGTTGACCCGGTAGGCACGCGACAGGTTGCTCACCCGCTCGCCCGACTGCTCGGGCCGCTGCGCGATCACCTGGGCAGGCAGGGCGAGCGAGGCCAGCACCGCCTCGGCCTGCGCACCGGGTGCCAGCCGCACGTCAATTCTGCTGAGCTCGCCTGCACGACTCATCAAGACCTGAGCGGCCGCCACGTCCATCACCAACAGCGGCGCGCCCGGTGCGTTCACCCGACCGGCCGCGCGCACGCTGCGCAGGGAGAGGCCACTTTGCAACTGCAAGGTGTGGGCGCTGCCCAGCGCGTGTTGCGCGGCGGCGTTGAGAAACACCGCATCAGGGGCAAACAGATCGAAGCGCCGCCCCGCCGTGTCCCGGGTGGTGGTCTCGGGCACCGGCATGAGCGCGGGCGACAAGCCCGCCACCACCAACGCATCCACGCCCAACAGCTTGACGGCCACGCGTTCGCCACCGGGCAGCACGGCCTGGGTGGGCAGCTCCAGCACCGGGCTGGCCAGCGCCACCCCGGGATGGGCGGCCACCTGGTCCAGCAGGGTGTCGGGCAGCAGGCCCTGGCGGGCGCGCAGCTCCACGTCGGGTTGGCCATTGACCGAACTCACCGCGCTGGAGAACTCGGCGAGTGCCGAGGCGTTGATGAGGTGCACCGCGAACGCCAGCGCCACGCCCAGCATCACCGCCACCACGGCCGTGGCGTTGCGCGGCAGCGATGCGGGGGCAAGGTGGCATGGCGCACAGACGCCACCGTTTCAGGCGCGTAGCATCAAGCGAAGTCTTTCACCGTCCCACAGGCCTCTGGCCCGTCCACTCTTTTCTTCACGGTGATCCCATGGTTCGCATCCACCTCGCCATCGACCTGCAATACGAGGTCAACCAGCCCAGCGGCGATTTCATCTTCAACGTCCAGGCCGCGCATTCCCCACATCAGACCGTGGTCTGGGAAGAGCTGCAAGTCAGTCAGCCCGTGCCCATGGTCATGCACACCGATCCCGCCACCCGCACGCGCATCCTGCGCCTGAGCGCCAGCCCCGGCCCGCTGCAGCTGCGCTACCGCGCCACGCTGGACATCGTGCACCACGTGGCCCAGCCCGACAGCGTGTTCGAAACGCCCATCAGCCAACTGCCGCCCGAGGCACTGACCTACATCTACCCCAGCCGCTACTGCCAGTCCGACTGCGTGACGGCCATGGCCAACGACCTGTTTGGCCAGATGCCGCCGGGTTACCGCCGCGTGCAGGCGATCCAGCATTGGGTGCAGAGCCAGGTCACGTTCGAGTCGGGAACCAGCAACTCCATGACCTCGGCGCTGGACACACTCAACGACCACAAGGGCGTGTGCCGCGATTTCGCGCACCTCATGATCGCGCTGTGCCGCGCGCTCAACATCCCCGCGCGCTTCACCACCGCGATCGACTTCGGTGCCGACCCGGCCCTGGGCCCGACCGACTTCCATGCCTATGTGGAGGCCTACATCGGCCACCGCTGGTACATCTTCGACCCGTCGGGCACGGCGATCCCCATGGGCTTCGTGCGCATCGGCACCGGGCGCGACGCAGCCGACGCCTCGTTTGCCACGATCTTCGGCAACGTGGCCACGCACGCGCCGCGCATCGACATCTCGGCCCAGACCAGCGCCCGGCATGGCTGGCTCATGCCGGTGCACCGGCCCGAGGCCCTGTCCACCGACGGCGGCTGGCAAGCGGCCCTTTAAGGCCACGCTCCTCGGCCGGGGTGCTGCAGGCGCCCTCGGCACAAAGCCGAGCAAATTACTCTGCGAAGCCCCTTCACACGCTGCGCGTTTGCCGGTAGAATTCAGTTCGTTTCAAGTAAGAAACACGGGTTTACTAAAGAAACGTTTGGCCGTCGCAGCGACCAGGCACTTCAAGGACTGCAGATGAGCGTACTGGGCATCGACCAAATCACCTACGGCGCCGCCGACCTGCCGCGCTGCCGCCAGTTCTTTCTGGACTGGGGGCTCACGCTGGTGAGCGAAGCTGAGCAAGAGCTGGTGTTCGAATCGCTCAATGGTTGCCGCGTGGTGGTGGCCCATTCCGACAAGCCGGGCCTGCCCGCTGGCGTCGAGCCCGACCCGACGCTGCGCGAAGTGGTCTGGGGCGTGGACACCCCCGAAAGCCTGGCGCTCTACCGCGGCCGCCTGCAAAGCCAACCCGGTTTTGTCGACGCCGACGGCCGCATCGGCTGCCCCGACCCCAACGGCCTTGCCGTGCGCCTGCAGCTCACGAAAAAACGCGCTGTGAAGATCGAAAGCGCCATCGTCAACACCTGGAGCGAGCGCAAGCGCGTGAACCAGCGCAGCCCCGCCTACGACCGCGCCACGCCGGTCGAAGTGGGCCACGTCGTGTTCTTCGTGACCGACATCAAGGCCACCGGCGCGTTCTATACGGAGAACCTGGATTTCGTCGTCTCCGACAGCTACCCGCAGCGCGGCCTGTTCCTGCGCTGCGCGCCCGAAGGCGGGCACCACGACCTGTTCCTGCTGCAGCCACCCGAGCCACGCAAGGGCCTGAACCACGTGGCCTTCTCCGTGCGCGATCTGCACGAAGTGGTGGGCGGGGGCATGCACATGTCGCGCACCGGCTGGACCACCGAGCTCGGCCCGGGCCGCCATCCGATTTCATCGGCCATGTTCTGGTACTTCGAATGCCCCGCCGGCGCGCTGGTGGAGTACTACACCGACGAAGACGAACTCACCGCCGACTGGCAGCCGCGCGAATTCACGCCCGGCCCCACCGTGTTCGCCGAATGGGCCATCAAGGGCGGCATCGACGGCAACACCCGACGCCAGGTGAACGCCGGCGCACCCAGCGGCAAGTTCATGACCGACAAGGTCAAGCCACCCACGGAATGACCACCAAGGAGACAACACCATGCGCACCCCCGATCTGTACAACGAAACCCACCAGTCCCGCACCTCACCGCCGACCTCGTACGAAGGCCTGCTCGGTGACTCGATCGAGCGCGCGTACGCGCAGGGAATTCACGACCTCGACGGCCTGGTGAAGTACCTCAACGACGCGGGCCCATCCGGCCCCAACGGCCAGCGCTGGACGGAGCAGTCCTTCCAGCAGGAAATGGCCCGCCTCGGCGCCTGAACGCCACCCACCCTCAGCACACCCGCCAGGAGACACGACCATGGATACCTCTGTCATCAACGTCCAGCTCGACCCGGTCGACGCCGTCCTCGAAGTCGGCCTCAAGGACCTGTGGTTCCCGGTTTGCCCGTCCGGTTTCGTGAAGGACAGCCCGATCTCGCTGCGCCGCCTGGGCTACAAGATCGCGATCTGGCGCGACGCCACGGGCCAGGTGCATGCGCTCGAAGACCACTGCCCGCACCGCGGCGCGCCGCTTTCGCTGGGCGTGAACCTGGGCGACCGCCTGGCCTGCCCGTACCACGGCGTCGAAGTGCGCTGCGACGGCACCGTCACCCGCGTGCCCGGCAGCCCCGGCTGCAAGCTCGAAGGCTCTCGCCCCGCGCGCATGTTCCACGCCACCGAAGCGGCCGGCGCGATCTTTCTCTACAACGCCAGCAACCCGATCCTGGACGATACGCCCCCGCTGCGCCTGCCCGAAGAACTGACCTCGCCAGAGTGGTCGTCCTTCCTCTGCTACACCGAATGGGGCGGTGACTACCGCTACGTGGTCGACAACGTGATGGACCCGATGCATGGCGTCTACCTGCATAAACAATCGCACACCATGAGCGAGGGCGACAGCCAGGCCGAGTTCCAGATCCGCGACATCGAGAACGGCTTCATCTTCGAGAAGAAGGGCCAGCGCGGCATCAACTTCGACTGGACCGAGTGGATGGACCTGGGCATCCATGTGATGCGCCTGGAAATCCCGTACCCCAAGACCGGTGGCCCTGGCGGCAACTTCACCATCATCGGCAGCTACACACCCATCAGCAACCGCACCTCGGGCGTCTTTCACTGGCGTTGCCGCCGCGTGAGCGGCTGGCAGCGCGACACCTGGCGCTTTCTCTACAAGAACCGCCTGGAAGAGCGCCATTGGAACGTGCTGGAGCAGGACCGCGTGGCGGTGGAGAACATGGAGCCCGACGCCAACAAGCGCGAGCACCTCTACGCGCACGACATGGGCATCGTGCGCCTGCGCCGCCACCTGAGAAACCTCGCCAAGGCGCAGCTCGACAAGCCAGTGTGAGAATCGCGGGATGAGCACGATCAACACCTTGCAGGCCTGGGTCCACACACTGAGTTTCGAGGCCGACGACATCATCAGCGTGGACCTGCGACCGGCACCCGATGTCGTGTTCCCCGCGTTCGCGGCCGGCTCCCACATCGACCTGCACCTGCCCAACGGCATGGTGCGCAGCTACTCGCTCTGCAACAGCAGCCAGGAACGCCACCGCTACGTGGTGGGCGTGTTGAAAGACCGCGCCAGCCGCGGCGGCTCGCGCTGCGTGCACGAACAGCTGCGCGTGGGCATGCGCATCACCATCAGCGAGCCGCGCAACCTCTTTGCATTGCACGAGGACGCCACGCACTCGGTGCTGGTGGCCGGTGGCATCGGCGTGACGCCGGTGCTGTGCATGGCGCGCCGCCTGAAGGACCTGGGCAAGAGCTTCGAATTCTTGTACTTCGCGCGCTCGCGCAAGAGCGCGGCCTTCGTCGCCGAGATCGAGGCGTTGGGCGTGCCCGTCACCTGGCACTTCGACGACGAGAAGGGCGGCCCGCCCGACCTCAAGGCCTTGCTCGGCCGGCGTGCGCCGGCGGGCAGCGAACACTATTACGCCTGCGGTCCGGCCGTGATGCTCGACAACTTCGAGAAGACCTGTGGCGCGCTCGGCCACGCCAATGCCCACATCGAACGCTTCACGGCGGTGGAAGTGGCGGCGGCAGACGACGCGAAGACCACCTTCACGGTTGAGCTGCGTCGCAGCGGCCAGATGTTCGAGGTCACGCCCGACACCACGCTGCACAAGCGCCTGATCGAGATCAAGGCCGACGTGCCCTTCAGCTGCGAAGAGGGCATTTGCGGCTCGTGCGAAACCAAGGTGCTCGAAGGCGTGCCCGACCACCGCGACATGGTGCTCACCGACGCCGAGCGCGCAGCCAACAAGGCCATGATGGTCTGCGTCTCGGGCTGCAAGAGCGACCGGCTCGTGCTTGACATCTGAGCCCCCGGCGAGGCCCGGTTCAGCCGCCGGCGGCCTCGCACTGGCGACGCAGCTTGCCCAGCACGGTGTACAGCGTGCTGCGCTCTTCGCGGCTGAGTGAGAGGATCATCGCCGCCTGGCTGCGCCGCGCGATCGGTATCACTTCCTCGTAGAGCGCCTGACCGCGCACAGTCATCAGGCATACCAGGCCCTTGCGGCTTTTCGTGCCAGGTGCCTGCATCTCCACCAGACCCCGTTCACCCAGCAGCCGCATCGCACGGCTGACCTGCGCCTTGTCGGCCGCCGCCAGTTCCACCAGCTCTGAAAAGGGCAACGTACCGGCGTGCGCGAGTACCGAGAGGATGCGCCACTCCGACACCGACAGATCGAATCGTTCCGCATAGGGCAGCGTGATCGCGCGCCGCAGCGCGTTGCTGGTGTGGCTGAACAGCGTGGTGAGGAAATCGTGCACCGCCAGCGCATCGCCGTCGGGTGGCAGGTCGGCCCAAGGGCAGGCCGAGCCTTCGGGTGGGGCAGGTGGGGTGGAGGGCGTGTTGCCTCGTGTGTCGTGTCGCATGGCGGGATTCTGCGGGGAAGCAACAGCCTTGCGCACCATGGTGGCTCGGAATCGACGTTGATCAGTCAACAAAATTGCAACAAATTGTCAGATTGCGGGTATTGCTTGTTGATCAATCAACGACTTCGATCTACCATGCATCCGTCTCTATTGAGAACCAATGTTTCCAGTATGAAACATGACCGGTACCCGACTTCCGATCGGGCCGGACCCCACAAGCAGCTGAATCAGCTTCACAGGAGCGAATGATGAAATTGGATCGTCGACAGTGGATGGCCGCCGCCTTCGTGGCCGGCACCGTGATTGCAGGGAGCGCCATCGCCCAGGCCTACCCCGAGCGCCCGATCAGCGTGGTGGTGGGTTACCCCCCGGGTGGAGACACCGACGCCATGGCGCGCATGTTTGCCGACAAGCTCTCGCAGCGCCTGAAGCAGACAGTGATCATTGAAAACAAGCCGGGTGCCGGTGGCACGGTGGGCAACACCTTTGTCGGCCGCGCCAAGGCCGATGGCTACACGCTGCTGTTCACGCCAAACCCGTTCACCACGGCGCCATTCGTGCTCAAGCTCTCCCCGGCGGCCAGCTACGACGTGCTGAACGGCTTCGAGCCGATCATCAAGACCGCCACGCAGCCGCTGGTGCTGGTGGCTCACCCCAACGCAGGCGTGAAGACCGTGCCCGCGATGGTGGCGGCGGCCAAGGGCGGCAAGGCCATAACCTATGCCAGCCCCGGCGCAGGCTCGCCCATGCACGTGGTGGCCGAGTGGCTGAACCGCTCCGCCAGCGTGAAGATCATGCACGTGCCGTACCGGGGCGTTGGCCCGTCGGTGAACGACGTGGTGGCCGGTCATGTGGACACCGCCTGGGTCACGCTCGGCCCGGTCACGCAGTACTTTGCGCAGGGCAGGTTGATCCCTCTGGCCATTGGCGATGCGCAGCGTTCCGTGCTGGCGCCCAATGTGCCCACGCTCGCCGAGCAGGGCTACAAGGACGTGGTGGTCGGCGCGTGGAACGGGTTCTTTGCGCCCAAGGGCACGCCACCCGAGGTGGTGAAGCTGCTCAACAGCCACTTCAATGAAATCCTGAAGATGCCCGATGTGGTCGAGAAGATGGCCACCTTCGGCGCCTTGCCCGCCGGCGGCACGCCGGATGTGCTGGGCAAGACCAACGCGTCGGAGTACGAGGTGATGGGCAAGCTCATCAAAGAGCTCGGCATCACGGCGGACTGAGCGCCATGAGCGAATCCACGCTGGGCCGGGACACCCCCCAGGTCACCGCACGCGCCAAAGTGCTCGGCCGCGCACAGTACGCGGGCGACATCAAGGTGGCGGGCATGTTGCACGGCAAGGTGCTGCGCAGCCCGTACCCGAGCGCGCGCATCGTGCGCATCGACACCTCGGCCGCGCGCGCGCTGCCGGGCGTGAAGGCGGTGGTCACGGGCGAAGACACGCCGCGCACCCCATGGGGCGTGCACCACAAGGAACGCCACATCCTCGCCAAGGGGCGCGTGCGCTTCGCGGGCGAAGAGGTGGCGGCGGTGGCGGCGGTCAGCGAGGAGATCGCACGCGACGCGCTCGACCTGATCGAGATCGACTACGAGGAAACGCCCGCGCTGCTGACGCCGGAGGCGGCGCTGGCAGCGCCCGGCCTGCACGAGGGGCGCGACAACGTGGCGCACGAGATCCGCTTCGAGCGTGGCAACGTGGACGCGGGCTTTGCCTCGGCCCATCTCGTGCACGAAGAAACCTACACCACCCACGCGCAGTACCCGGGCTACCTCGAACCCATGGCGACCGTCGCCATGGTCGACGCCGACGGGCGCCTGCAGGTCTGGACCTCCACGCAGTCGGTGTTTCTGGCGCGCGCGCGCCTGGCCTCGGCGCTGGAGCTGCCGGTGTCGCGGGTGCGCGTGATCCAGGCCACGGTGGGTGGTGGTTTCGGCGGCAAGCTGGTGGAAGACGCGAACAACCTCATTGCTGGCTTGCTCGCGCTCAAGACCGGCAAACCGGTGCGCCTGGTCAACAACCGGCTGGAAGATTTCCTGGCCTGTTGTTCGAGCCTGCCCGAGCGCATCACGCTGCGACTGGGCATGGACCGCGAGGGCCTGATCGTCGCCAAGGACGTGCGCATCGTCGCCGAGTGCGGCGCCTACAGCGGCCTGTCCAACGAGGTGATGCATGTCAGCGCCATGCGCAGCGACAACATGCACCGGCTGCAGAACGTGCGCTCGCACGCCACGCTGGTCTACACCAACAACCCCCCGCACGGCGCGTTCCGGGGGTTTGGTGGCACGCAGATGCTGTTCGCACTCAACAGCCACATCCACACCATGGCCGAACAGCTCGGCCTCGACCCGGTGCAGATCCACCAGCGCAACGCCATCGGGCGCGGCGAGACTTCCGTGCATGGCTGGAAGGTCGGCAGCACCGGCCTGCTCGAATGCATCGACCAGTGCACCGAAGCGATCGGCTGGGCTGCCAAGCGCGCCCGACCCGCCGACAGTGGCGCGCGACGGCGCGGCGTGGGCATGGCCGCGGCCATGCACGTGAGCGGCAACCGCACCATTGGCAACTGGGACGGCTCCACCGTCGTGCTGCGCATCAACGAGGACGGCCGCGCGCTCCTGCTCAGCGGCGAGGCCGACATGGGGCAGGGCGCGATGACCATGCTCAGCCAGGTGGTGGCGCACGAGCTCGACATTCCGCTGGCTCACGTGCATGTGAGCACGCCCGACACGGACAGCGCGCCCTTCTGCATCGGCTCGCTGGCCTCGCGTGTGACCATGGCCGCAGGCAACGCGGCGATCGTCGCCGCGCGACTTGCGCGCGACAAGCTGTTCGCACTGGCCACCGAACAACTGGGCGTCGCGGTGGACACGCTGGAGATGGCCGGTGGCCTGGTGCGCGTGCGCGAGAACCCGGCGCAGCAACGCACGCTGGCCGAGCTGGCGCGCCTGCACATCTGGCGCCACGGCGGCGAGGGCATCCTCGTCACGGGCAGTTGGGACGCGCAAACCGAGATGCACGACGACCAGGTGTTCGGCAACATCGCCCCGGCCTATTCCTTTGCAGCGCAGGCCGTCGAGGTCGAGGTCGACACGGAGACCGGGCGCGTGACGGTGCTGGACAGCTTCGTCAGCGACGACTGCGGCAAGGCCTTCAACCCACTGGCCGTGCATGGTCAGAGCAACGGTGCGGCAGCCCAGGCGATCGGCTGGACGCTGTACGAGCAGTTGCAGCTGGAAGAGGGTCGGCTCGTCAACGGCAACTTCGCCGACTACAACATGGCCACGGCCGATGCCTTGCCGACGCTGCGCAGCGGCATCGTGGAATCGAACGATCCCAACGGCCCCTATGGCGCCAAGGGCGCGAGCGAAACGGCGATCCTGCCCGGCGCGCCAGCGATCGCCAACGCGGTGTACGACGCGGTGGGCGTGCGCATCACCGACCTGCCCATCACGCCGCAGAAGGTGCTGGCCGCGCTGCGCGCCCTGACTCGGCCAGAAGGGGCCACCCATGCTTGATTTCGATTTCCTCGAACCCGCCAGCGTCGGAGAAGCCGGCCGCATGCTGGCCGACCTGGGCGATGAATGCCGGGTGATCGCAGGTGGCACCGCGCTCATGCTCGGCATGCGCCAGCGCATGCTCGCTCCCACACATCTGATTTCGCTGGGGCGCATGAGCGCGTTGCGCGGCATTTCGCTGGACGAGGGCGGGGGTCTGCGCATCGGCGCGCTCACACGGCACGCCGAGCTGGCCACCTCGACCCTCGTGCGCGAGCGATGGCCCATGCTGGCCAGCATGGCGGCGCGTGTGGCCAACCCCCAGGTGCGCAACCAGGGCACGATCGGCGGCAACCTCTGCTACGCGGACCCGTCCACCGACCCGCCCGGCTGCCTGCTCGCGCTGGACGCGCTGGTGGTGCTCGCCGGCCCGCGCGGCCAGCGCGTGCTGCCCATGGCCGACTTCCTGGTGGACTACTACACCACCGCGCTGGAAACCGACGAACTGCTCACCGAAATACGTGTTCCGCCGATGGCCGCTGATGCCGCAGGGCGCTACGCGCGCTACCTGCGCACGGCGGCCGAACACCGGCCGCTGGTCAGTGTGGCTTTCGTGGCGCGGCGCCAGGGCGCCGTGTGCACCGAGGCGCGCCTGGCGGTCGGAGCGTCCACGCCGATCCCGCTGCGCCTTCCGCGCGCCGAGGCCTTTCTGGCTGGCAAGGCAGTCACCCCCGAGGTGGCGGCCGAAGCCGCCGCCATCGTCGCAGCCGACATCGAGCCCGTGTCCGATGCGCGAGGCGACGCCGAGTTCCGGCGCGCCATGGTGCAGGTGGTCGCACGCCGCAACATCGCGGGCCTGTTCGGCCTGCCCGAGGAGTAAGCCATGAGCCAACATCCCATCAACCTCACCGTCAACGGCGAGGACGTGCAGGCCACCGTGTCGGCGCGGCGCCTGCTGTGCGACTTCCTGCGCGACGACCTGCACCTCACCGGCACCAAACGCGGTTGCGAAACCGGCACCTGCGGCGCCTGCTCGGTTCTGGTCGACGGCGAGGTGGTCAAGTCCTGCCTGAGCCTGGCCGTGCAGGCCCGGGGCAGCGCCATCACCACCGTCGAAGGCCTGGCCACGGGCGAGGCCCTGCACCCGCTGCAGGAGAGCTTCATGAACTGCGGCGGCCTGCAATGCGGTTACTGCACACCGGGCTTCCTCATGGCCTCGTGCGCGCTGCTCGCGGTCAACCCCGGGCCCAGCGAAGCCGAGGTGCGCACCGGTCTCAGCGGCAACCTCTGCCGCTGCACCGGCTACACCCAGATCGTGGAATCCGTCCTCAAGGCTGCGGAGAAAATGCATGGAAATTGAGAAGACCCTGTCACTGGACGCGCCGCCCGCGCGCGTCTGGGCCCTGCTGCTCGACCCGAATGCCATGGGAGCCTGCGTGCCCGGCATGGAATCGATCGAGGTGGTGAGCGACGACGAATACGTGGCGGTGATGAAGGTGAAGATGGCCTTCATCAGCGCGCGCTTCAAGCTCAAGACCCGCATCGTCGAACGAGACGAGCCGCGCTACCTGCACGCCGAAGGCACGGGCGAGGACGCCTCGGTGGCCAGCTCGCTCAAGCAGAACAGCGAAATGTGGCTCGGTGAGCGTGAGGGCGGCGGCACCACGCTGCGCATGAAGGTGCGGGTGGACGTGCTCGGCCGCATGGGCACCTTCGGACTGGGGGTGATGAAGACCAAGGCTGATCGCATGTGGGACGAGTTCGGGGTGAATGCGGCGGCGCGGCTGGCCGGGGCGGCGGCACCGCAGACCCCGGCGCCGGCCCTGCCGGACGCCGCGCCAGAAGGGCGTTCAGAAGGGGCGCCTGAGATGGTCCAGGCTGCAGCGAAGGTTGAACCACCTGCGGCGGCGCCCTTGCCGGCCATGGCGCGCACGGTGGCGGCGGTGGGCTTCTGGGCGCGCCTGTTCGGCCGGACCCCGGCAGGTGGCCAGGACATCCGCGTGGAACTCCGCCGCGGCGACACCACCCTCACCGTGCACTGGCCGGTGCTGGCCTCGCAGGACTGCGCGGCCTGGTTGCGCACGCTGGTGTAGTGGACGAATCCTGTCCGTCTTCAGTTCAAACCGCAGGTGCCGCTGGTCGTTGCGAAGCCGGGAAAGATCAAACCACGCCCAAGGCCTTCAATTGGCCCAGCCGTTCGGCCGAGACGCCCCAGCTGGCGTAGACCTCCGCGTTGTGTTGGCCGGTCGATGGCCCTGCCGCGGGTGGATCCAGCGCTTGCCCAACGACACGCGGAACAATGCAGGGTCCGGGAAGAGAGCCGTAGTCGGGGTCGGGCAGTCGAACCACTGCGCCACGTGCCTCGAAGTGGGGGTCTTGCAAGATGTCCACGATCGAGTTGGTCTTGCTGAAGGGAACCTGGGTTGCCTCCAGCGCCCGCACCACATCCTGCTCGTCGTGTTCACCGAACCAGTCGGCAATGATCTGGTCCAACGTCGCCAGGTGTTTGACCCGGGCCGGATTGGTGCTGAACCGGGGGTCCCGGGCCAGGTGGGGTTGTCCGATGGCTTCACACAACCGTGCAAAGATGGGATTGGATGAGGCAACGAGCGACAGGTTGCGGCCATCGCGCGTGCGGTACATGTTCGACGGTGCGGTGTAGCTTGCGCAGTTGCCCTCGGGGCCACGCACATAGCCCATCTGCTCGTATTCGACGGCCAGCGGGTCCAGCAAGCGAAACAAGGCCTCGGTGGCCGACAAATCCACTTCCGTGCCGGTGATGGCAGGGTCCCCGCGCAAGCGGGCCACCTCCATGGCGACCGCGAAAGCGCAGAACAGGCCGGCTACATAGTCCCCGATGGGGTAGTTGCTGTGCAGTGGGACTCCGCCTTTTTCACCGGTCAGGTTCGTGAAGCCACTCATGGCCTCGAAGATGCGTGCGTAGCCGGGCCTGTGGGCATACGGGCCGGTCTGCCCGAAGCCGGTCAGGCGAACCACGATCAGCCGGGGATTTCGGGCGCGTAGGGTTTCAATATCGAGGCCCCACTTGTCCAGCGTGCCCGTGCGAAAGTTTTCGATCAACACGTCAAAGCGCGGCAGCATCTCCAGAAAGAGCTCCCGGCCCTCGGGCTTGCGCACATCCAGGGTGATGCCTTTCTTGCCCCGATTCGCCACCTTCCACCACAAAGGCGTCGCGTCCTTGATGGGCTGAAGCCCACGCAGCGCGTCGCTGCCATCGGGCAGTTCCAGCTTGATGACCTCGGCACCGTGGTCCGCACACATGGTTGCGCCCACTGGCGCGGCAAGCACCGTGGCCATGTCCAGGATGCGAACGCCGTGCAGGGCGCCCTTCGCGTTGTTCCGATGTGTCATGGGGAGTCCGGGCGTCTGGGTGAAGTCACCAGTATCCGGAGTCGGCAGGCCTGAAACAATGTTTGTTTCGCTGTGCGAAACACTCGATTGACGGCCAACGTGAGGTGACCAACCATGCCTGCAGATTCATCCAAGCGACGCAACGTGTCCTCCATCACCCTTCCAGGGCTCATCCATCCGCACGACCTGGCCCTCGACCGCCAGTTCGCCATGACGTTGGCGCGGGGCCTGGAAGTGTTGCGTGCATTCACCGCGGCCCACCCTGTGCTGAGCAACCGCGAGATTGCCGATCGCACAGACCTGCCCAAGCCGACCGTGTCTCGTCTGACCTATACCCTGGGGATGCTGGGCTACATGTCCAGGGACGTGGATTCGCAGAAGTACCGCCTGGCTTCAGGCGTGCTGGCGCTGGGCCACCCGCTGCTGGCGAGCATGAAGACGCGCCAGCTGGCCAAGCCTCTCATGGTCGGCATTGCCCGGCAGACCGGCTGCACGGTCAACCTGGGTCTGCGCGACCGGACCGACATCGTTTATGTGGATTCCGTGCGTGCAGACGGGCGCAACGAGTACCTGCCGGATATCGGTTCCACCTACCCGCTGCTGGTCAGCTCGATGGGCCATGTGCTGATTCATGGGTTGCCGCGGCCGCAGAAGCTGGCACTGGTGAACTACCTGAAGCTGCATGACGGCGAGATGTTTGCCCAGTACAGCAAGGGCCTGGATGAAAACGGCAAGCTGTTCGCGGAGCAGGGTTACTGCCTGTCCTCTGGTGCATGGGACCGCGAGCTGTACACGATCGCCGTGCCATTGAAGGGCGCTCCAGGCGAGCCAGCGCTTTCCATGAACGGCACGTTGTACGCACACAAGAACGCAAGGCAGACGCTCGTTCGCGAGGTGTTGCCTTTGTTGAAGCAAGCCGTGCACGAGATTGAAACCTCGTACGGCCTGCATCCCGGTTAGTGGCATTCAATCCATATCAGGAGACAAGACATGAACGGATCAAGAAGGACGGTGTTGGGCATGGCTGCGGCACTGGTGGCAGGCAGCGCGTGCATGCCCATGTTGGCGGTGGCGGAAGAGGCCTATCCGACAAAGGCAATTCGAATCGTCGTGCCGTACCCAGCCGGTGGCGTGGTGGACTCCATTGCCCGGGTGGTGGGCGAGAGGCTTGGCAAGCAGTATGGGCAACCAGTGGTGGTCATGAATCGCACCGGTGCGGGTGGCGCCATCGGCACGGACTTCGTGGCGAATTCGCCGGCCGACGGATACACGCTCCTGATGGTGTCTCCTTCGCATGCCGTGATGCCGTTCTTCCAGAAGAACACGGGTTGGGACCCGGTCAAGGACTTCAAGGGCATCGCGGGGTTTGGTGCGATCCCCAATGTGCTCGTGGTCCACCCCAGCGTGAAGGCCGGGACCATGCAGGAATTCATCCAGTTAGCTAGAAAGAATGGTGCGGACCTCACGTACGCCAGCTCCGGCATCGGTACCTCGTCGCACCTGACGGGTGAGCTGCTGAACCAGATGGCCCGTATCCGCCTGACGCATGTGCCTTACAAGGGCCAGCCCGATGCGATGGCCGATCTGTTGTCGGGTCGGGTCGACATGATGCCCATGTCCACCTCGCTGGCGCTGCCCCATATCAAGACGGGAAAGCTCCGTGCGTTGGCTGTCACGACGGACTACCGTTCCTCAGCCCTGCCCGATGTGCCGACCGTGGCCGAGGCTGCGGGTCTTCCCGACTTCCAGGTGGGCACGTGGCTCGCAATGGTCGCGCCGGCCAAGGTGCCCGAGGCGGTTGTCCGCAAACTGTCCGCGGACGTGGCCGCTGCAGTGAAGCAACCCGAAGTCCAGACCACCTTCAAGGAGCTCGCCTTGGAGGGAGCCCCTCAGTCGGGTGCCACCTTTGATGAATTCCTCACGAGGGAAGTGTCAGCGTGGTCTGCGGTGATCAAGCGCGCTGGCATCCAGCCCAACAACTGAGAACCATCGACAGGAGCACGGCATGAACGAGACCAGCACGGCAGCCAGGCGGCTTTTTGGTGAGCATTTCCTGCACGACTTGAACCCGCAGGAGCTGGAGATGCTGGACAAGGTGCGTCGCCTGGTGGTGAGCCACATTGGGCCCAATGCCCACAAGGTGGCCGAGAAAGACGAGTTTGCCTGGGACAACTTCCGACTGCTTGCCGATGAAGGCGTGATCGGGAGCGCCTTTCCTTCCGAGTACGGTGGCACAGATGCCCGCCAGGTGCTGCGCATCCGCGTGATCGAGGAGCTGGGCAGGGTGTGCAGTGCCTCGGCTTCGCTCATCACAGGGGCGGACTTGTCTTGCCGGGCCATTGTCGCGGGGGCCAGCCCGCAGATGAAAAGTGCGCTGCTACCGGGTCTGCGATCGGGCCAACTCCAGGCGGCGTTTGCGCTCACCGAACCCGAAGCCGGCTCCGATGTGCGCGGATTGCGGACCACCGTTCGGCGAGAGGGGGATCAGTTTGTCGTCAATGGACGCAAGAAGTTCATCACCCGGGGCACGACGGCCGACTGGTTCATGGTCGTGGGCCGGTCGGAGGAGGCTCCATCGAGCTTTATCGCGGTGCTGGTGCCACGGGATGCGGCCGGCTTTGACATCAGCCCGGAGGTGGACAAGCTCGGGTGGTACGGCGTCCCCATTTCTTCGCTCGAGTTCAAGGATGTTCGCGTGCCCACGGGCAACCTGCTGGGCAAGATCGGTGACGGCTTCGAACTCGCACAGGATGCCTTGCTGCGTGCGCGCATCGGGCATGCGGCCATGGCCCTGGGCCGCGCGATCGGCGCAGTGGAGATTGCCGCCACGTACATGAATGATCGAACGCTGTTCGGCAAGGCCCTTGGTGCCCACCAAGGAGCACAGTGGATGCTCTCGGACATGGTGTCGCAGGTGGAGGCCGCGCGTGCATTGCTGTCTGTGACAGCCCAGAAGTACGACCGAGGCGATGACGACGTGGCCGTCTACGCGTCGATGGCCAAGCAACAGGCGACAGACCTGTGCATGAAGGTGGTGACTGATGCGCTGCAGCTGACCGGCGGCAGAGGGTACCTGAAGGATTTTCCGCTGGAGCGCTTCTTCCGGGATGCCAAGCTCAACCAGATTGGCGAGGGTTCCAGCGAGGTACACAAAACCGTGATTGGCCGCGACGTGGTGCGCCGCAGCGGCAGCGCACAGCGCAACCCCAGCTTGCGCGAAGGCTCGCTGGTGGACTACTAAGCCGCGGCGCCCAAGGCGGGCAGGTGTTCAGGCTTCGGCCAGCGGCTCGTTCCAGGCGTCGTAGCCATACACCCAGTCGGCGTTGCCCGGTCCCTTCATCCACTGGTTGCCGCGCGAGCCGATCTGGATCTTCGCGGTGCGTTGCTGGCGCGTCTTCTCGTAGCGGCGCAGCGCCTGCGCGGCCTGCTCGCGATCGCTGGCGCCAGTCAGCGCGCGGCCGAGCACCACCGCGTCTTCAATCGCCATGCCCGCGCCCTGCGCCATGAAGGGCAGCATGGGGTGGCAGGCATCGCCCAGTAGCGTGACCGTGCCCACCGACCACTGCGGCAGCGGCTCGCGCTCGTACAGCGCGCTTTTGAGCGTGCTGTCGCAGGCATCGAGCAGCGCGCGCGCGTCGGCGTGGAAGTCTTTGTAGAAGCCGCGCAGCTCGTGCACGTCGCCCTCGCTGGTCCACGACTCCTCGGTCCAGCTCTCCTGCCCGGTGGTGGCGAAGACGAAGGTCTCCCTGCCCTGGTTGAGCGGGAAGGTGACGATCTGGCTCTGCGGGTTGGGGCCCCACCACTTGGTGAAGGCCTCGATCTCGGGCACCTGCTTCACGCGCTCGGTGGGCACCACCGAGCGGAACGAGACCACGCCGGTGAAGCGCGGCTTTTCTTCGCCGAAGAGGGCGCTGCGCACGCGCGAGTGGATGCCATCGGCGCCCACCACCACGTCGAACGTGGCTTCGCCGCCGTCCTCGAACCGCAGCGTCACGCCTGCATCGTTTTGCGTGAGCGCCTTCAGCCGCTTTTCGAACTGGATGTTTTCGAGCGGGAAGTTCTCGGCCAGCGCGTTGATGATGTCGGCGCGGTGGATGGTGACCTGCGGCGCGCCGTACTGTTCTTCGGCGATGTTGCCCATGCCCAGGCGCGAGGTCTCCTTGCCCGTGTCCCAGTCGCGGCTGATGCGAAAGGTCGGGCGCGCACCGCGTTCGCGAATTGCCGCGCCCGCGCCCAGGCCGTCGATGGCGCGCACCACGTTGGGCGTGAGATTGATGTCCGCGCCCACGCGCGAGAAGCCCTTGGCCTGCTCGAACACCGTGACGTCATGGCCTTGCTGACGCAAAGCGATGGCGGCGGCCAGTCCGCCCACGCCGCCGCCGGCAATACCGATCTTCAAACCGCTCATGGGCTGCTCCTGCAATTACGATGCACGCATTGTTCAGCGCGCACCCTGCGCGCTCAACCGCTTTGACGCTCTAAAAAGGGACGAATCGTCCATGGATGTCCTCAGTGAAGTTCTCGCCATCTGCCGCGCCGAGCGCGCGGTGACGGCCCGCTTCCACTTGTCCGCGCCCTGGGGCCTGCAATCGAACGGTGTATCGGGCGCGGCCATGATCCGCCTGGCGCGCGGCGCACCCTGGTGGGTGGAAGCGGCCGGCGGTGGCGCCCCGCTGCGCGTGGAGCCCGGCGATCTGGTGATGATGCCGCTCGGTGCGGCGCACCGCATGGGGTCCCACCCCGACGCGCCCACCGTGCCCTTTGCGCAGCTGTTGACGCAGCGCATCCCGGGCGCGCGCGACGAGGCGCCGCTGGAGCTGCACCACGGCGGAGGCGGTGCGGCCTGCGAGATGTTCAGCGCGTTGTTGTGGTTCTCGGCCTACTGCCGGCACTCGGTGTTGAGCGTCCTGCCGCCGCTCATCCACGTGCGCGCCAGCGAGCTGTCCACGGCGGTCAGCCTGGCCGGCTCCATGGAGGCGCTGGTCAATGAAACGCTGGACCAGCGCCCAGGCTGGCGCCTCTCGGCCAGCCGCATGGGCGAGCTGCTGCTGGTCAACATCCTGCGCGAGCATCTGTTGCGCCAGGCAGGGCCAGTCGAGGCCAACTGGTGGCGCGGCCTGTCCGATCCCTCGATTGCGCGAGCCATCGCCGCCATGCACCGAGAGCCCGCGCGCGGCTGGACGGTGGAAGCCCTGGCGCGCGAGGCGGCCATGTCGCGCTCGCGCTTCAGCGACCGTTTCAAGAGCTTGGTGGGCGACACGCCCATGGGCTACCTGGGCGGCCACCGCATGGCGCTGGCGGCCGAACAACTCGAAGCACGGCACCTGTCGCTGGCCCAGGTGGCGCAAGGCGCGGGCTACGACTCCGACAAGGTGTTTGCGCGCGCCTTTCGGCGGTGGTCGGGCTTGTCGCCGACGGCGTATGCCAAGCGGGAGGTGGCCCGGCGCACGGCGATGGGCAGTCCGCACACGGCGTCGGCGCCTGCGGATTGAAGGAGGATGCTGCTGTTTGCCAGCGTCAACGCGATTGCGAATGCCGACTCACCCGAAGACATCCTGAAGATGCCGGCCCAGCTGTGGCAGGCGGTGGAACGGGCCAGCGCGGTCATGGGGATTGACGACGACCTGTTGCGCCCACCCGCGCTCGACGCTGGCGACATCGTTTGCCGATAGGCAGCGCGCCACACAGCCTGCCACCACGACACCCGGAGGAAGCCCCGTGCCCCAGTCCAACCCGCTGCGCCCGTTTGCGTTCGTGCTGGCCGTGCCCGACCTCGAGCGCAGCACGGCCTACTTCAGGGACACCCTGGGTTTCAAGGCCGAGTGGCCCGCAGGGAACGGGTGGCAGCTGCTGGCACGCGGCAGCGTGCGCATCATGATCGGCCACTGCCCGGACGCCGTCCTGCCGTCCGCCACGGGTGACCACAGCTACTTCGGCTACCTGCACGTCGACGATGTCGATGCGCTCCACGAAGAATTCGTCCAGCGCGGCGCGCTGATACTGCAGCCGCCGGCTGACAAGCCGCACGGCATGCGTGAGTTTCTGGTCGCAACGCCCGACGGGCACCGGCTCGTGATCGAGGCCAATTGCCTCGGCTCACAACATCAGCGCGTGCACCATCGACGTCAACCAACCATCCACGCAAGACCGGACAAGCGTTCCATTTCACTGCGCTCAAGTTGGCGTGAGCAAGTCGTTGAAATCGTAAGGCGCCATCTTTCAAAACGCCCAGTTCAGCCGAACCGAAGCGGTCTGATCGCGCAGCCCTTTACGAAGCCGAAGATCGTACTGGGCAACCACATCCAGATTGTCGTTGGCCTTGTAGAGGACGCCCATGCCCAGTTCCGCCAGCGCTCGTGAGGCTGGCAGTCCATCGGTGGTGAAGGCCACCCCACCGCCTGTGAAGCGCGCGGTCACAGCGTTGCGCTGGTTGCGCAGGTCATAGCCCAGAGCCGCGCTGGCCAGCCACTGGGTTTTCGGCGTGAACTGCTGCTGCACTTGCGCCCCCACTTTCAGGATCGCTTCATGCGCGGTCTGTTCGTCGACCTGCAGGTTCAGTGCGCCGGCACCGGTTTCGGTGTAGCCCTCCGCCTTGAAGCGTCGCCAGTCCAATGCCACCATCGGTCGGACGGTGGTCTGCAGGTTTAATTGGTAGGCCTTGCTGATACCCACGCCAAGGTGCAAGGCGACTCCGTCGTAGTCGGCCTGCGCGATCCGGCCCATGAAGGAAATGTTGCGTTCGGACTCCACGTGGCTACGGGTGAAGTCGCCCTGCCAGTTCATTTTCCAGCCGGTGCTGTCCAGGGTGACACGGCCGTAGCTCACCAGCTGGACGCTCTCGATGTCGCTGCTGTGGCTGGCAGCGAAGTCCTGACCGTCGACATTGCTGGTCAGGTAACCCAGACCAAAGCCCAGCGTGGTCGTTTCATTGAGATCGGTTTGTGTGCCCACCATGAGCCCGTCGGTGGTCAGCTTGTAGCCGCTGGCGCCACCCACTGCATCCTGCTCGACCCGGTTTCCCAAGGTCTTGACCCACAAGCGCTGGCCTGGGGGATTGGCGCCACCTGCTCTGCCGCCGACTGCTCTACCGCCGACAGCAAGGTAGCGTTCCAGCAGGCTGGTCAGGGGTGTCGCCTGCAGTTGCTGCTGAATCACCACCCCGGTGTTGGCTGCAAGGTGCATCAGCGTCGCCGGAGCATTCCCGTGCAGTGAAGGCATGGTCTGGCCCACGGCCAACGCAACTGAGCGGCTGTCGGGCAACTGTCCCAGACTGGTGACCACGTTGTCGAAGTCGTTGCCAGTGGCGCCGCCACGGATGAAGCCGTCGAGCACACCGGCGGCGGGTGCCCCGCTGCGCAGGCTGTTCTGCAGCACGGCAGAGACGATGCCGACGGGTGTCGGGCCGGGTGCGGGCGGCGCCGCAGCCGCCACGATCGCAAGGTCCACTGCATTGCCATGGGTCACCGACTCAAAATCGAACAGGTAGCTGTTGTCGGTGACGTTGTGCGCAGGGGCACTGTTGGACAGGGTGGCAGCCGTCAACACATCGGTCAGCGTCTGGCCCACCGCCAGAGTGTTGGAGCCGTTCACATCTACTTCAAAGCGTGCGGCGTTGGTGAGCGTGGCGTTGCCGTTCACGGCCAGGCGACCATAGCTGCTGGTGCTGCTGGCACCTATGCGCAGCGTGCCGCTCTGGGTGTAGTTCCCTTGCACGTTGGCCATCAAACCTTCTGCCACATCCAGGGTGCCAGAGTTGCGAAAGGCGTCCCCATCGGTGCTTTGAACGGTCAGCGCGTAAGCGGTACCTGAAACGCGCAAGGTGCCGCCGCTCTCGATCAGGAAGGTGCTGGAATTGAAGGTGTTCTGTGGCGTGAAGTCAGCGCTGTTGCGAACGTTCACTGAGCCCCCCGTGTTGACCACCGTCCCGGTGATGCTGGCTTGGGTACCCAGGAGGTTGAGGGTGGTCAACTCGGCATCGACGTTGCCGATGATGGCGCCCGCGTTGTTCAAAGTCATGGGTTCGTAACGGGCATACACGGCAGCGCGATTCCCCCCGATGGAGCCTCCTGCCTCGTTGGTGATCGTGGTGTTCGCACCAAATGTGTAAATGCCGTAGGAACTGGAGGCATTTCCGATGATGCCGCCAGCCATGTTCGTCAGGAGTCCGATCTCACCGTAGTTGACGATGGCGTAGTAGCCTGCAACGGTGGAGGGCCAGACAGTGATGGAGCCGGAATTGGTGAGCTGGGTGATCTGTCCAGCGTTGTAGACGCCTTCGAACCTGGCTTCGATGGTGCCTTGGTTCAGGATGGACACACCAGACCTCAGGTACTGCACCACGATTCCAGAGCTCGGCCTGCTGATGACGCCTGAGGGAGCGATGGTCAGCGAGGTGTTGGCTACCAGGTCGCAAAAGGAACTTCTTGACCCGGTGAGCGTGATGTTGCCCCCCCCAGTGCACGCATGCACGAGCAACGGGTTTCCTGCCAGCAACACGAAGGCAGCTACAGCGGCGGCCGACACAGCATGTCGTGAGGCGAGTTTGTCGATATTGACGTTGCTCTTGCCTCGCTGCTGTCCGGCTTGAGGCACTACCTTGCTTCGGCCATGTGAGGTCAAACGCGCAACGCTGGGGATGTAGTTCATGAAGATTGATGGGAGAGTTGTGCGCGGCAGAATGACCATTTCTGTGCCGCTTGTGGACCTCCGGGCGAAGGCGCTTTCCTCCGCTCGTGGGCTTTCCCAAGCCGGTGTCTCAAGCCTTTTCAGGCTAATTGCTAAAAGGCCCTGTCATCACTCGAATTGATGGTGAAACAACGGTCAGTTTCGAGTTGCATCTGACCTGTCGTGTCTACGCGTACGCAGTTGATTCATCACTCTTCACTTGAAGCTCCCATGGCTTTGGTGGGTCATTGCTCTGGAGTTCATGAGCAGTTGGCGTCTTAGGGCTTCGAAGCTGTCACGGAGGTGGCGGCCCGTCGAAACCATGTCCAACGAGTGACTCGGAGCTGGGCGGGGTGGGTTGCTGGTTGCGCGCTACGGTGGGCTTAGAACGAACGTCCGCATTGCGCCCAGGTACGGAATCTCACCGCGCGCGACTACCGAGGTCCAAATGATCGCGACGTTGCAGCATAGGCTCCATTTTTTGCTTGGTCGCCACCGTCTGCAATCGCTGCGAATCCGCTGTAGGGCTACTTCAGGTTCCGCCCGCAGCCGGCGGGATCCGACGGTAGTTCACCTCGACGGCCAGGGCCACTTCGCCGGTGGGGTTGATGTTGTCCATGCGCGGGTCGTCACTGATGCCGGTGCTGAACATGATGGACGTGCCCGTGCCGAAGCTTTCGGCCCACGCCGATTCGTACCGACGCTCGTCCAGGTGGTGGGCGATCAGCGCCACGCCTTCCATGGGCTCGCCGCTGCAGTGGCCGGTGTACTCATGCAGCCGCACGCGGCCGCCCAGCAGCACGCGGATGCTGCCGCGCTGCACCGATTCTTCGGCCAGTTGGCCTGGCTCGAACCAGAGGCGAAAGCGACCTTGCCACTGCCCGCCATGCGCGCCAGCTGCGCGTGCACGCCGTCCACGCGGGAAGCTTCGAATTCCTTGCGACCCATGCTGTCTCCTCCTTGGATGCAGCGCTGTTGATGAAAGACGGGGCGCTACACGCGCGAGTACCGCCGGGCCAGCTCGATCGCCGCAATACACAACGTCAGCCAGGCCACACCAAAGGCGAACCCGGCGATCACATCACTCGCCCAATGCACCTGCAGGATCACGCGGCTCCAGCCCGTTGTGAAGGCGAGCGTGGCGGCCAGCAGCACACAGGGCAGGTGCCAGCGCGGCGGCAGCAGCCGCAGGAACAGATAGGACAGCATGCCGTACACCACCACCGAGCCGACGGTGTGCCCGCTGGGAAAGCTGTAGCCATCGGCTTGCGCAAAGCCATGGTCGTGCAAAGGCCGAACCCGCTCGAAGATCTGCTTGAGCACCCGGTTGAGCAATCCGCCACCCGCGCAGGCCACCACCCAGCCCAGGGCCAGCGTCGTGTGCCGGCGCGCGAGCAACACAAGGCACACACCGATCACCAGCAGCGTCAGCGCCCAGGGGTCACCCAGGTGGGTCAAGGTGCCGAAGAAGCGCAGCGCCGAGCGGGGCAGCTCGCGCGCCAGGGTCTCGGTCAGCCGCTCATCGAACCGGCCGATCTCTTCTTCGGCGTCGAACGCTTCCAGCATTTCGGCGAACAACGTGGCCGTGGCGATCAGCACGCCCGCACCGATGGCCAGGCAAACCCCCAGCAACAGGGGGCGCGGCCAGCGGCCCCACACGGTGCGTGCACCGTAGCGGTGGAAGCCGACAACGAGGGCCGTGCAGGCGACGAGCACCACGAGCAGCGCGGCAGCGAGCACGGGCAGCGCGTGTGCCCCGATCCATTCGGCCCAGGCGAGGGCGTGCGTCAGGTCATCGTCCATCCGGTGACTTTACCGTCCGGGGCTGCGCCGGGCGCCCATCAGCGCTTGGGTCTGGACGCGCCTCCAAGCGAGCGGCGCGCGAAGTTCGGCATCCAGGTGGCACACGGCTGAAGTCGGCCCACGCCGACTCGGCCCGGGCTCGTCAGGCCACGTAGGCCACGATCTCGATCTTCATCCCCGGCACCACCAAGGCAACACCGGCGCTGGAGCGGTTGGGCCAGGGGGCTTTGAAGAACTCGCGGTAGACCGCGTCGATGGCCGGCATGTCGGCCACGTCGGTCATGTAGATCAGCACCTGCGCCACGTCGTCCAGCGTCTTGCCGGCGCGTTCCACCGCGCGTTGCAGGTTGGCAAACGTCAGGCGCGCCTGCTGCTCGATGCTGCCGGTGGTGTCCACGCTGCCGTCTTCGCGCACCGGGCCGTGCGCGGTGTAGAGCACGCCGGCGGCGCGCACCATCCACGAAAACGGCTGCTTGAACTGGGGCAGGCCGACGTCGATGACTTCTCTCATGCGGGCTCCGTGTGGGCGTGCACGCGGCGCGCCAGTTGTGCGTACCAGGGGCAGGCGGGGTCGCGCAGCTGCAGGTGCGTGTGGAAATGGTCGAGTCCTGCAACCACGTGCAACGAGGCGGTGGCCTGCTGGGCCTGCAGCAGGGGCAGCATGCGCCGGTTGGATCGCAGCACGCGCGCGCTGTCGTGTTCGCCCATGCTCAGGTCGAACGGCACCCGGTTGCCGGCGGTCCAGTAGAGCGGGCTGTGAACCGCGTCCTGCAGCGGGTCGAGTCCGCGCAGCACGGTGGTGTAGACGCGCTCTTCCAGGCTTTGTGGCGCGGGTTGCGGGTCGTGCAGGTCCATGATCCCGCTGATCGGCAGGCAGCCTTGAACCATGTCGTCGGCCACACCGTGTGTTCGCCAGGCCTGGCGCCGCAGCGCCGTCATGGCCGCCACATGACCCCCGGCCGAGTGTCCCGCGAGGTAGACCCGGCGCGGCGAGCCTCCCCACGCAGGCAGTTCGGTCTGCAGACAGGCCAGCAGGGTCATCGCATCGTCCAGCGCCGCGGGCAGGGGATGCGCGGGCGCGAGCCGGTAGGACGGCGCCACCAGCACCATGCCGAGCGCGGTGACGTGGGGCGCCATGAAGCGCACCCACTGGCGGTATCCGTTGGTCCAGCCGCCGCCGTGCCAGAACACCAGCACCGGTGCGTTTTGCGCGCCTCTCGGTGCGAACACGTCGAAACGCTGCAGGCGGTGTGGGCCGTAAGTCTGGTCGGGCGTGGCGGTGATGGACGCATCCAGCGGCGCCTGCGCCCAGTCCGTCACGGTCCGGGCGTAGTCCATGGCCACCGGTGGCAGCCGGGGTTGCCCATCGGGATCCAGGGCGTGGGGCGCAGGTGTGGACATGGCCTGTTGCTCAGTCGGCGACGATGCCGGTTTCGCGGATCACCTTGCCGAAGCGGGTGTTGTGGTCGGCGTTGATCCGCGCCAGTGCCGAAGGGTCTCCTCCGGCCGGCAGCAGCGCCAGCGCGGTCATGCGGGCCACCACATCGGGCATCTTCAAGATGTCGTTGAGGTGGCCATTGAGCAGCTTGACCACGTCGGCGGGCATGCCCTTGGGGCCCATGAAGCCCTGCCAGGCGCCCACTTCAACGTCGGGCACACCGGCCTCGGCCAGGGTGGGCACGTTGGGTGCCAGCGGTGAACGCTTGGCGTCGGCCACGGCCAGGTTCACCAGCTTGCCCGAAGCAATGTGCTGCGCCACCGGACCCAGGGTGGTGTACATGACGGTCATGTGGCCGCCCACCAGATCGACGATGGCCGGACCGCTGCCGCGGTACGGCACCTGGGCCAGCTTGACGCCGGCGGAGCGGTTGAACATTTCACCCAGGATGTGCATGGGCGAGCCGCTGCCCGGGCTGGCGTAGTTGGCGACCTTGCCGGCCTTGGCGGCCGCCACGAGGTCTTTCACGCTGGTGATGCCGGAGGCCGTGTTGGTCACCAGAAACAGCGACTGCGTGCCGGCGAGGATGATGGGCGTGAAGTCCTTGAGCGGGTCGTAGACCGCACCGGTACCGGGCTTGAGCACCAGCGGCGCGGTGGCCAGGGTGTTGGGTGTGAAGAGCAGGGTGTAGCCGTCGGGGACCGACTTGGCCACGTACGAGTTGCCGATGGTGCCGCTGGCACCGGTCTTGTTCTCGACGATCACCGACTGGCCGACCTTGGCCGAGAGCTTTTCGGCGAACAGGCGCGCCAGGGCGTCGGTGTCGCCACCGGGCGGAAACGAGACGACCACGTTGATCGTCTTGCTGGGGTAGGCCTGTGCGAAGGCGCTGGCCGCGGGAAGGGTCAACGCGAGGGTGGACGCGGCGACGCTGAGAACGAACTGTCTGCGAAAGGTCATGGTGGCTCCTGGTTGCGGTGGGGTGGGTCGAGAAAAATGCCGTGTGGTTCAGAACACCCCGGGGAAGGAGCCCCCGTCGAGCATGATGTTCTGGCCATTGATGTAGCCCGCGTGCACGCTGCAGAGGTAGGCGCAGGTGTGGCCGAGTTCGCTGGCGGCGCCGAAGCGGTGCGCCGGGTGTTTGGCCAGGCGCGCCGCGCGCACGGCGTCCACGGTCGTGCCTTCGCGCCGGGCCTGTGCGGTGAAGTTGCTGTCCAGGCGCGCGGTGTCGAAGGTGCCGGGCAAGAGGTTGTTGATGGTCACGCCACGTGCCACGGTGCTGCGCGCCAGGCCTGCCACGAAGCCGGTGAGGCCGCTGCGCGCGCCGATCGACAGGCCCAGACCGTCGATGGGCGACTTCACCGCGCTGGAGGTGAGGTTGACAATGCGGCCAAAGCCGCGCGCCATCATGCCGTCCACCGTGGCCTTGATGAGTTCGATCGGAGCAAGCATGTTGGCGTCGATCGCGCGGTGCCAGGTGTCGCGGTCCCAGGTGCGGAAGTCGCCCATGGGCGGACCGCCCGCGTTGGTGACCAGGATGTCGAAATCGGGGTGGGCCGCGAAGATGCGCGCGCGGCCTTCGTCGCTGGTCACGTCGGCGGCCACCCAGCTCACCTGGCCCGCGCCGTGCGCGCTCAGGCGTGCAGCGGCTTCGCGCAGCGGGCCTTCGGTGCGCGCGACGATCACCACATGCACGCCGTCTTTCACCAGCGCTTCGGCGCAGGCGTAGCCCAGCCCGGCGCTTGCGCCGCACACCAGCGCCTTCTTGTCGGCAATGCCCAGGTCCATGATTCAGCTTTCTTTTGAGAGGGGGGTGGTGGCCTGGCGCAGGTCCACGTCGAGTCGGGCCCAGGCGTCGATCTCGACGCGCAACTCGGGGAACACCAGCGCGCTCACCGCCACCAGGGTGGCGCAGGGGTAGACGCCGTCGAAGAAGTCGCGCCGCGCGCGACCCACCTCGTCCTTGTCGGCGATGTCGGTCAGGTAGACCACGGTCTTGATGAGGTTGTGCTTGTGGCCACCCGCGGCCGTCACCAGCGCTTCGAGCTTCTTCAGCACCACCAGGGTCTGTTCGTAGGCCCCCAGCGACGCGCCGCGTTCGGCGGCCTCGCGCGTGGCGGGGTGGCCGGTCATGCCCGAGACCACCACCTCGTGCCCGATGCGCCAGGCGTTGGTCCAGCTCGCAGTGGGCATGTCGGGCACGAGCGGCGTGCGGATCTTGTCGGCCACCACCATCACTGGCCTCCGGCGCGCACGCGTTCGCGGATGCGCTCGCGCACCGGCACGAAGTCGTAGGTGGGGTAACACTCGGTGGCGAACACGCCCCAGGCCGATCGCTCCAGCTCCAGGTTGACCCGGCCCAGCAGGTGGGGCGGCACCTCCAGCGTGACGATCTGGCCCAGGCCCAGGCCCATGGCCACGGTCCACGACACCACGCGCGTGCCCTCCACCGGAAAACGTTCCCACCATTCGCTCGCCTTCAGCTTTGCCTGCACCTCGTCCAGCGTGAGGCCGGCGTGGTGCTTGAGCACGAGGGTGATCAGCACGTTGGGGTTGGGCACGGCATCGCTCACGCTGTTCACTCCATCGTGATGCCGCGGTCCTTGATCACCTTGGCCCAGCGCGCGGTCTCGTCGCGGATGTGGGCGTCGAAGGCGGTGGTCTGCAAGTCCCAGGCGCTCAGGCCCTGGCCCTGCAGGCGTTCGCGCACGGCGGGTTCGGCCAGGATGGCGGTGGCGTCGCGCGCGAGCTGCGCCACCACGTCGGCGGGCGTGCCGGCCGGGGCCATCAGGCCGTACCAGGAAGGCACCACCACGCCGGACACGCCCAGCTCGGCCAGGGTCGGGATCTCGGGCGCCGTGGGCGTGCGCGCGCTGTCGGTCACGGCCAGCGCGACCAGCTTGCCGCTCCTGATGTGCGGCAGCACGGTGGGCAGGTTGCTGAACATCAGCGGCACGTTGCCGCCCATCACGTCGGCGATGGCCGGTGGCGTGCCCTTGTAGGCGATGTGCAGGATGTCCGCGCCCGACTGTGACTTGAACAACTCGCCGGCCAGGTGCAGGCCGCTGCCCACGCCGGGGGAGGCGTACGAGAGCGTGTCCGGCTTGGCCTTGGCGCGCGCGATCAGGTCGGCCACCGACTTGATGCCGGTGGCGGGATGGGTCACCAGCACGTTGGGCGTCTTGGCCAGCATGGCCACGGGCACGAAGTCCTTCTCGATGCTGAAGGGGAACTTCGGCATCAGCGTGGGGTTGATGGTGAGGTTGCCGGCGGGGATCACCAGCAGCGTGTGGCCGTCGGGCTTGCCGCGCTTGACCTTGTCCATGCCGATGTTGCCGGCCGCGCCGGGTGCGTTGTCCACCAGGGCGGTCTGGTTGTAGCGCTTGGCCAGGCCATCGGCGAGCACGCGGGCCAGTGTGTCGATCGGGCCACCGGGCGGGAAGGGCGCGACGAGGGTGAACTTCTCGGCGGCCAGCACCTTTTCGGTGGTGGTCTGCGCGTGCGCGCTGGTGCCCACGAAGGCGAGCAGGGAGGCAAGGGCGATGAGGGTGCCGCGAGTATTCATGGTGTGAGGTCTCACAGGTTGGCGAAAAGGGCCGCCGCGCAGGGCCGCCCCAAGCAAGGCCGCGCCCCCGTGGGGGGCAGCGACCCGCGCTGCGGTGGAGCGTGGGRGCTCATATGCGCCGCCGCGCAGGGCCGCCCCAAGCAAGGCCGCGCCCCCGTGGGGGGCAGCGACCCGCGCWGCGGTGGRGCGTGGGAGCTCATATGCGCCGGCAGCGACCCGCGCAGCGGTGGGGCGTGGGGACTCATGTACTTGCCCAGGGCATGGGCGATTCGTTCAGTCCCCAGTAAAAGCTCTTCTGGCTCGTGTATTCAAGAATGCCGAGGCGGCCCTTCTCCTGGCCGTAGCCGCTCATCTTCACGCCGGTGAAGGGTGTGCTGATGGAGAAGACCTTGTAGGTGTTGATCCAGACGGTGCCGGTCTGCAGCGCGCGGCCGATGCGCCAGGCGCTCTTGAAGTCGCGTGTCCAGATGCCCGAGGCCAGGCCGAACATGTTGTCGTTGCACTGGGCGATGAGGTCGGCTTCGTCTTTCCAGGGCAGCAGCGCGAGCACCGGGCCGAAGATCTCTTCCTGACACATGCGCGCGCTGTTGGGCAGGCCTTCGAAGATGGTGGGCAGGTAGTAGCTGCCGCCATCGAAGTAGCCGCCCGTGGGGCGCTCGCCGCCGCACAGCACGGTGCCGCCTTCTTCGCGGCCCATCTGCACATAGCGCTCGACGGAGGCGCGGTGGCCGAGGTTGACCAGCGGACCCATCTGCGTGTCCTCGCGCGAGGGGTCGCCCACGCGCAGTTTCTTCACGCCGGCCAGCAGGCGGGCCTTGAACTCGTCGTACACGCTCTCGTGCACGAAGGCGCGCGAGCCGGCGATGCAGGACTCGCCCGAGGAACTGAAGATGCCGTAGATCACACCGGCCACCGCGTGGTCCAGGTCGGCATCGGGCATCACGATGGTGGGCGACTTGCCGCCCAGCTCCAGCGAGGTCGGCATGAGTTTTTCGGCCGCCAGGCGCTGGATGCCCATGCCCACGTTGGTGCCGCCGGTGAAGGCGATGCGTTTGATCAGCGGGTGTTTGACGAGCGCGTCGCCCACCACGCTGCCCTTGCCCGGCAGCACGCTCAGGATGCCGTCGGGCACGCCGGCCTGCTGCGCGATCTTCGCGAGCTCGATGGCCATGCGCGGCGTGATCTCGGCCGGCTTGAACACCACGGCGCAGCCGGCGGCCAGCGCGGGCGCGAGCTTCTGCGCCTCGCTGGCGATGGGGCTGTTCCAGGGCGTGATCGCGCCCACCACGCCGAGCGGCTCGTGCACGCTCATGCTCAGGTAGTCGCCGCGCGAGGGCGTGATGGCGTCTTCCCAGGTCTCGGTGGCGGCGCCGAAGAACTGGAAGGTGCCGGCGGCGCTGGCCACCAGGGCGCGGCATTCCTTGATGGGCTTGCCGTTGTCCAGGCGCTGCAGTTGCGCGAGTTCTTCGCCGCGCTCGCGGATGCCGTTGGCGATGCGGTAGAGCATGCCGGCGCGCTCGTGGTGCTTGAGCCCGGCCCAGGCGGGCTGCAGGCGCGCGCGTTCGGCGGCCTGCACGGCCTCGTCCACGTCGGCCGCGGTGGCCGCGTGCAGGTGGGCCACGGTGCTACCGTCGTGCGGGTATTCGGTGGTGTATTCGGGGCCGGAGGCATCGCGCCAGCGGCCGGCGAAGAAGCTTTGCAGTTTTTCGGTCATGTCAAACCTGTGTGCAGAGAGGGGGCGCCATCCAGGGGCGTCGAGGATCCGGCTTTGCCGGTCCCAGACGCCGCCCCCTTGAGGGGGTGACGCGCTGCAAGCGCGGCGCGGGGGTGGGCTTCATATCGTCACCGGGGAAGTGCGGTTGTGCAGGAAGCGCAGGGCAGAGAGCACCGTGAGCGCGGAGGTCTTGGGGTTGTCGGGCAGAGGCTTGCCGCGCATGGTGATGTGCATCTCGCCGAAGGCGCCGCGCACGTCGATCTCGTGGATGTTCTCGGTCACGGTCGGGTCTGCGATCAGGCGCACGCGCGTCGCGTCAAGCCCCAGGCCGGCGAGCGAGACGGTGGCGGCCACGTTGGCGTTCTTCGGGTACAGGCGCGCGGCTTCGCGCGCCGTGGCTTCCAGGATCACGGTGGGCGCGGTGATGGCGCCCAGGTCCACCACCTGCTCGGCGGGGCTGCCGCGCCAGCCTTCGGGCGGCTTGCGGCCGGTGTAGGTCACGCTGTCCAGGCCGGCCAGGCGCGCGGAGGCGATGGCGTCGATGCCACCGATGGCGCCGGCCAGCAGGTGCACACGTGTGCCGCCGCGTTGGGCGGCCTCGGCCAGTTGCTCGGGCAGGCCGTCTTCCGACAGCGCGCCGATGGACAGCACCGCGCATTCGATGCCGCGCTCCAGCGCGGGCAGCACGTGGCAGCCGATGGCGGCGTGGCCCGCGCATTCGAGCAACAGGGTGGTCTCGGGCGGCACCTGGCTGCAGACCATCACGCCCGCGCCGAGCACGGCCTGCGCGTCCGCGATGTGGCTCTCGGACACCACGACGTGCGTGATGCGCACCGAGGGGTGCCCGGCCATGCGCGCCATCAGTGTGCGGCCGATGGCACCGAAGCCGATGAGCGTGACCTGCTGCGGGTTCATACCTCGAGTTCCTTCTTCTTGGGCGGGCCGGCGAACTTCACGGCGAACGGGCCCCAGGCGTTCATGTCCACCTCGACCACCACCGGGCCGTTGGCCATGGCCAGGGCTTTCTGCAGCGTCTCGCGCGTGGCGGCCGGGTCGGCCAGCTTGAAGTGCGGCACCTGCAGGCTGGCGCAGAGCTGCGCGAAGTCGGGCGTGTGCAGTTCCACGTAGGCGTGGCGGCTGCCGTAGATGTCGTCCTGGATGTTCTTGATGACGCCGTAGCGCTGGTCGTTCATGACGAGGAAGACCACGTTGGCCTTCTCCTGCGCGGCGCAGGCGAGTTCGCCGAGGTTGAGCATGAAGCCACCGTCGCCGCAGAGCGCGATGGTGCGACGGCCCAGCGCGTGCTCGGCATCGGCCACGGCCGCGCCCACGCCCATGGCCAGGCCCTGGCCGATGCCGCCGCCCAGGGCGTGCACGCCGGCGCGCGGGTGGTCCAGCACGGGGGCGCGGTTCCCCCACATGCTGTTGGAGAGCGTGATGTCGCGCACCCACCAGAGCTGCTTGCCAACCACCTCGGCCAGCGTGTTCTTGAGCTTGGCGTACTGGCCCAGCGTGCCGTCCACCAGCGCGGCGGCTTCGGCGCGCGCGCGCTTCACGTCGGCCACCAGCTGCGGGTCGATCTGCATGCGGCCCGAACCCATGGCAAGTTCAAGCCGGTCGGCCAGCGCGTCGAGCGTGATCCCGGCATCGCCGTGAACGAACAGCTCGCTGCTGTAGCCTCGGTTGTGGGCCAGCGCGTTGGCGTCGATGCGGTAGCGTGTGGCGGGCAGCTTGAGCTTGTAGTTCAACGTCTCGTTGCTGCGCAGGCGCGTGCCCACGGCCAGCAGCGCGTCCACGGTTTCGTAAAACTCTTCGGCCGGCTTCTGCAGGTTGTAGGAACCCAGGGTGGCGGGGTGGTCCTCGGGCACGATGCCTCGGCCCTGCACCGAGGACACCACCGCCCAGCCCATGTTCACGAGCCGCTGCGCCGCTGCGCTTGCGCCCCGCGCGCCGCCGCCCAGCCACAGCAACGGGCGCTTGGCGCTCAGCAGCCGCTCAGCGAGCGCGTCCACGGCGGCCAGGTTGGGTTGCACCGGCGGCACCGCCAGCGGCGACAGGTCGGCCGGCAGGTCCAGCTTCATCTTCTGCACGTCGATCGGAATCTCGATGCTCACCGGGCCGCAGGGCGGCGTCTGTGCCAGGCGCACGGCCTCGCGCAGCGTGGCCAGGGCGGTTTCGGGGTTGCGGATGCGGAAGGCGTCCTTGCCGACCGACTTGAGCATGGCCAGTTGCGCCGGGTGCTCGTGGATGTAGCCGAGGTCGCGGTCCAGAAAGGGCGATTCGATCTGCCCCGTGAGGTGCAGCAGCGGCGTGCCGGCGGTGATGGCTTCCACCATCGCGCCCGCCGCGTTGCCGCAGCCAGTGCCTGTGCTGGTGACGCACACGCCCAGCGTGCCGCTCACCCGCGCATACGCATCGGCCATGTTGCACGCACCCGCCTCGCCGCGCGCCGAGACGAAGCGGATCTTCGCTCGCGTGTGGAACGCATCGAGGATGGGCATGTTGTGGATGGAGATCACGCCGAAGGCGGCGCGCACGCCACATTGCTCGAGGAAGCGGGCGGCGAGTTCCCCCACGGTGATGCGTTGCGTAGAAGGGCTCATGCGACTTTCTTTTCGGTCGGTTTGGTTTGCCAGCCACCGCGGTTGGGCGAGTGGCTGATGCGTTCGGTGAGTTGGGCGGCGGCGTGGCGCACCTGGGTGACGAGCACGTCGAGTTCGCCTGGCTGCACGTTCTGCGCGGGCACGCTGATGCTCACCGCCGCAGCGACTTCGCCACGGTCGTTGAACACCGGCGCGGCGATGGTGGAGATGCCGGTTTCGAACCCGCCCTGGCTCACGCCGTAGCCGTTGGCACGGTCCTGGTCGATCAGCAGCTTGAGCTGCTCCACCGTGGTGGGCGTCTTGGGCGTGTAGCTCGGCAGCTCGGGCTCGGGGTAGAGCTGCTTGAGCGCGTGCAGGTCCAGGTCGCTGAGCAGCAGGCGGCCCAGCACGGTGGCGTGGGCCGGCAGGCGCGCGCCGACCTGGATGGAATGGAACAGCGCGCTGCGGCCCGCGACCTTGGAGATGAAGACCACGTCCCGCGCGTCGCGCACCACCAGGTGCGCCGAGTAGCCGCAGGCGTCGCGCAGCGCTTCGATGACCGGGCGGCCATGTTCGGTGAGTTCCATCGACGCGAGGAACTCGAAGCCCAGACGCAGCACGGCCAGGCCGAGCTTGTAGTAGGCGCCGTCGCCCACGCGTTCGACGAAGCCGCCTTGCTCCAGCGTCTGCAGCATGCGGAACACCGAGGCGCGCGGCAGGTCGAGCCGGCGCGAGATATCGGCGCCGGTGAGTTCGCGCTCGTCGCGGTTGAACAGCATCAGCAGCTGCAGGCCGCGCATGAGGGCGGGTACGGTGTAGCGGTCGTCGTTCTTGTCGGTGGTCATGGTGATTTCCTCCTGAGTCTTCAGTTCAGTCCCAGCAGGGCATTGACCGCGCCGGGGGCTTCGAGCGGGCACGCATGGCCCACGGAACCGAGATCATTCCATGCCACGCTGGCGGCCTGCGCCACGGCCTGGCAGGACGCGGGCGTGGTGATGCCGTCGGCGCTGCCGCTGGCCACCACCACCGGGCAGTGCAAGCGGGCCACGTCGGCCAGCAGCGTGCCGTGGGCCAGCAGGCGCGCGGCCTGCGTGTAGCCGGCGGGAATCACCTGCGACATGCTGTCGCGCACGGCCTCCACCAGTTCGGCCGGCGCGCCGGGCGAGAGCATGGCCGCGCCGCGCGCCTGCGCCATGCCTTGCGGGCCCAGGCGCTCCAGCGTGGCCAGGCGGTCGCGCAGCTTCTGTTCGCGCACGGCCGGCTCGGCGTCGCCGTAGCCCGCGGCCGGGGAGAGCAGCACCAGGCGCTGCACGCGCGGCGGCGCCAGCACGGCGGCACGTGCGGCCATCAGCGCCCCCAGCGAGTGGCCGACCAGCGTCACCGGGGTGCGCGCGTCCAGCGCGTCGAGCCAGGCCCAGAGCCGCTCGGCGTAGTCGTCGGCGCGCGGCCAGTCGGCTTTTACCGGGTCGCTGCCGCCGTAGCCGGGGGCGTCCCAGGCCAGCACGCGCAGGGGCCTGCCCACCACGGCGTTGAGTTGGCGCACCCAGCTGCCCGAGGCCGAGCCGATGCCGTGCAGCAGCACGTGCGTCACGGCCTCTGCCGAGCCCGCCTCGCGGTGCGACGCGCGCGCGCCACCCGCCAGCGCGGTGCTGCGCAACGGGTAGAGGGCGAGGGCTTCGAGAGGCGTCATGGTGCGGCTTGGGGTTCGGTGGATCAGCGCTTGATTTTTGCGAGGGGCGAATCGGGCGGGTAGGTGGGCGTGATCGGCTTGGGCGAACCCAGCATCACGCACATCAGCGCGTCCTCGTCGCCCACGTTGTGCTCTTCGCGGTACACGCCGGGCGGCACCGAGATCAGGTCGCGCTCGCCGACGATGGTCTCCCAGCGCTCGCCGTCCTTCTCGCAGACCACCTTCATCGCGCCGCGCATGACGAAGAAGATCTCTTCCACGTCGTAGTGGATGTGCGAAGGGCCGATGTTGCCGGCCGGGATCACCATGGTGGAGAAGGTGAAGTGCGCGGCGGGCACGGTGTTGGTGTCCTTGTTCACGCCGGTGCCGCCGGTGCCCACGTAGCGCATCTGCGCGCGGCGGTACTTGGGGTCGTAGTCGGCCTGGAACTTCAGCGCGTCCCAGTCGTAGCTGCGGGTGGACTTGCGCGCCACGCGGCTGTCCATCCACTGCGCGAAGCTCTGGCCTTCGGCGCGCATCATGGTGCCCTGCGTCTCGGCTTCGGACGGGATGTCGGGGTCCATCAGGCCGCGTTCGTTGAACACGGGCTGGTTGGCCGCGGCGGCGGGTTTGTTGATGGTGGTGGTGCTCATGGGTTTCTCCTTTTCAGTTCATCGTGAAGCCGCCGTTGACGGGCAGCAGCTGACCGGTGATGAAGCCGCTGGCCTGCGTCAGCAGAAACAGCGCCGCGGCGTTGACGTCTTCGGGCACCTGGGGCCGCTGGATCGCGCGGCCCTTCAAGTAGTAGTCGTGCCGCTCCTGCGGCACATAGGCGGTGGCTTCCACCAGCGTGAGGCCGGGGGCGATGGCGTTGACGGTGGTGCCGTCCTCGCCCATCTCGCGCGCCAGCGAACGCGTCATGGCAATCACCGCGCCCTTGCTCGCGGCGTAGGCCAGCAGGCGCGGCGCGCCCCACAGCGCGGTGTCCGAGGCCAGGTTGACCACGCGACCGCTGCCGCTGGCCGCCAGGTGCGGGCGGGCCGCGGCGGTGACGAGCCAGGTGCCGCGCACGTTCACGTCCATCACAAGGTCCCAGGTCTCGGGGCTGAGCTCGTTCATGCCCTTGCCGCCCGAGTTGGTGATGGCCGCGTTGTTGATCAGGCCGTCGAGGCCGCCCAGCCACTGCGCGGCGGCGTCCACGCCTTCGCGCACGCTGGCCGCATCGAGCAGGTCCAGTGGCACGTAGTGCGCGTTCGGGCCGAGGTCGTGCGCCAGCTGTTGACCGGCCTCGTGCAGCACGTCGCTGATGACCACGCGCGCGCCGGCGTCCACCAGAGCGCAGGCGAAGCTCGCGCCCAGACCGCGGGCGGCGCCAGTGACGAGCACGCGGCGGCCGGTAAGCAGGATTTCGGATGCCATGGTGTTCATGCCACGCGCCGCTCGGCGCTGGGCAGGTAGTGCAACACGCGTTTCTCGGCGATCACCACGGCGTAGTAGGCAATGATGCCGATCACCGTGAGCGCCGCGATGATCACGAACACGCCGGCGGTGTTGCCCTGGCCTTCGAAGAACACCAGCAGGTAGCCCAGGCCCATGTTGCCGCCCACGAGTTCGCCGACGACCACGCCGATCACCGCCAGCGTGCTGGCGATGCGCAGGCCCGAGAACAGCGGGGGCAGGGTGGTGGGGAACTCGACCATGCGAAACACCTGCAGCCTGGTGGCCGAGAACGAGCGCGCGAGGTTGATGATGTCGTGGTCCATGGTGCGCATGGCCGAGAGCACGTTGATGAGCACCGGGAAGAACACGATCAGGATCGCCACCAGGATCTTCGGGTACATGGTGTAGCCCAGCCACATCACGAACAGCGGCGCGAACGCGACCTTGGGCGCGATCTGCAGCGCGAGCAGGTAGGGCGAGAGCACGGCCTCGACCTTGGGCGAGAGGCCCAGCGCGTAGCCGATCAGCGCGCCCAGCAGCGAACCCAGGATGAAGCCGATCACCACCTCTGCGCCGGTGATGCCCGCGTGCCAGAGCAGCCGCTCGCTGCCCCAGATGCGCACGGCCTCGTCCCACACGCGCGAGAACGGCGGCAGCACGAACTCGGGCACGCCCAGGGCGCCGGGACCGAACTCCCAGGCGGCCATGAACACCACCAGTACAGCCAAGCTCCAGAGCGCTGTGCTGTAGCGGTGCAATACGTCTTTCATGTCGCGACTTTCGAAGGCAGGAAGGGAAGGACCGCGCGGCTTACTTCGCCAGCACGAACTGATTGGTGTAGAGGTCCTTGAGCGGGGTCTCTTTCGGCACCACGCCGTTGGTGACGTAGAACTTCTGCAGTTCAGCCAGGCGGGCCTCGTCCATCAAGCCCGGCACCTTCTGCTTGGCGTAGACGTACTGGTTGAACAGCTCGAAGGCCTTCTGGATGCTGGCTTCCTTGCCCTTGTGCACCGGCACGTGGTTGACGTAGACCGCAGTGGCCGCCTTGGGGTCGGCCATGATGTCCTTCATGCCCTTGAGCGTGGCGCGCACCAGCTTCTGGATCAGCTGCGGGTTCTTCGCGATGGTCTCGTCGGAGGCCAGGATGGCCTGGGCCATGCTCTTGAAGTAAAGGTCGGCCGGCATGATGTCGACCTGTGCGCCCGCGTCCATCGCGCTCACGGTCCAGTCCGGCACGCCGGCCATGGCCGAGGCCTTCTTGGCGGCGAACTGCTGCCACACACCGGCCGGGCCGGCGGCCTGGATGTTCACGTCGTTCTTGGTGAGGCCGACCTTGCTGAGCATGCCCAGCAAGGCGTAGTAGGTGGTGTCGGTGTAGGCCAGCACGGTCACCGTCTTGCCCTTGAGCTCGCGCGGGCTCTCGATCTTCTCGTCCTTGTGGCTCACGAGCTGGGTGAGGGAGCCTGCGCCGAGCACGGCCACGGCCTTGACAGGGATGCCCTGGGCGCGCGCGATGATGGGGGTGTCGCCGATGGCGCCACCGATCACCGCGTTGCCAGCGCCGATCTGCTTGGCCACGTCCACGCCGCCGCGCGCGGTGACGAAGTTGACCTTGAGGCCTTCCTGTTCGTAGTAGCCCTTGGCCTGCGCGAGCATCCAGGGGCCGAAGGCGGGCAGGGTGCCGGGGGCGGGCAGCAGGTAGGTGATCTCCTGCATCGGTTGGGCGTGGGCGGCCAGGGGCGAGACCAGCGCCGCGGTGGCGAGCAGGCTCAGGCAGGCACGGCGGGTTCCGTTGAAAGCGCGGGTCATCTTCATGGCAACTCCAGTGGGCGGGTGGATGGGAAGCGGATGGGGAATCAGTGCACGTCGGTCTGTGCGTCAAGCTTGAGCAGGTCCATCAGGCGGCTGACGTAGTCGCCCACCGAGGGGTGCTTGCGGCGCGTCATCGGGTTGTCGCGGCCGGGGATGTTGACCACGATCTCTTCGACGATGGTGCCCGGGCGCTCGCTCATCACCAGGATGCGGTCGGACAGCGCGACGGCCTCGGCCAGGTCGTGGGTGATGAAGAGCACGGTCTTTTTGTGCTCGGCCACGGTGCGCGCCAGGTCCTGCTGCAGGATCATCTTGGTCTGCGCGTCCAGCGCGGAGAAGGGCTCGTCCATCAACAGCACGATGGGGTCGACCGCGAGCGTGCGCGCCATCGCGGCGCGTTGGCGCATGCCGCCGGAGAGCTGGTGCGGGTAGTTGTTGCCGAAGCCCTTGAGGTGGCACTGGGCCAGCAGCCTGGTGGAGATGGCGGCGCGGTCGGCGGCCTTCACGCCGCGCAGTTCGAGGCCGAATTCCACGTTCTGCGAAATCGTGCGCCAGGGCATGAGCAGGTCCTTCTGCAGCATGAAGGCGACGTGCCGGTTCGGGCCGGTGACGACTTCGCCGTTGACCTTCACGGTGCCGGCCGAAGCCTTGGCCAGGCCCGAGCCCATGTTGAGCAGCGTGCTTTTTCCACAGCCCGATGGTCCAATCAGCGACACCACCTCGCCCGGCTGGATGGCCAGCGTCACGTTGCGCGCGGCGATCACCTCGGGGTTCTTGCCGCGGCCCGGAAATCGTTTGTCCACGCCGATGAATTCGATCGCGGGATGCAGACCGCCGGTGGCTGGGGCGGTTGCGCGGGAGCCGTGAAGTGCGTCGTTCATGGGGGCCTGGGTGGCAGTTGGTGTTTTGTATAGGAAACGTTGATTCATTACGGAATCAATGCTAAGGCCAGCGGTGCGCCTTGTCTGCAAAGACCTACCAATACTGCGGGGTATTGGCCCGCCTGTTCCGGGGGGTCCGGGTCGCTGCCCGGACGGGCGGAAAAAGCGGGCACCTCGGCTATGGCCTAATAGCGGCTTTGCAATTTCTCTCAGGAAGCAGCCATGGGCAACAAAATCGTCACCGAAGCCGACCGCAAAGCCACTCCCCGTCCGAAGCCCGTCGCCGGCGTGTCCCTGACCTCCCCTGGCCGTGGTCAGCGCGTGAGCCTGGAGCGTGGCGTGGCAACGCGCAGCAAGAAGAACCCCGGCAAGCGCTCGAAGAAGGGCGGCTGACCGCCCCCTGGCCCACACGGTCAGGCCCCATGCAAAAGGCCCGCTTCGCGGGCTTTTTTGTTGAGCTGCTCGATCAGCGCGTGAAGCTGAGGAAACGGCCTTTGTAGGCTGCGCCATCTTCCAGCGTTCGCGCGGCCGAGAGCATGCTCAGCGTGAAGCCCAGCGCGGCCATGTCGCGGCCGAAGGCGGCGCGGTTGCCGCGGTCCGGGTCCACGATGATCACCACCGCCGCTGGCGCGGCGTGGCGGAAGATGAAGGCCGCGAGCTGGGCCGGCTGCTGGCGTTCGTAGAGCAGGTCGCTGCCCACGATGAGGTCAAAGCGGCCCAGCGCCGGGTTGTCGGTGGCGGCGGTACTCTCCCAGTTGCCGGCCTGGTAGGGCAGCGGCCCCAGCCCGTTGAGCACCAGGTTGTGGCCCAGGAACTCTTCGGTCAGCGGATGCCAGTCGCTCACGGTGACGTCGGCGCCGCGCCGGTGCATCACCAGGCTCGCGAGTGCCAGGCCCGCGCCGATCTCCAGCACGCGCAGGCCCGCGACGGGATGCGTGAGCATGGCCAGCGCGAGCACGCGCGAAGAAGGCCACACCTGCCCGAAATGCGACCAGCCCGCCGGCGGCAGGCCGATGTCGGCCGCGCTGTGGTTGGTGTCGGTGTACTGCTGGTCGTCGGCGAGGCGACGGATGTGCCAGTCGTCGCCGCCGAGGCTGAGCGTCTCGGTCCGGACTTGATAGCCTGGCATGGGTGGCTTTCGTTGGGGGTGTGACCCACGGTACCATGCCCGTGCACCCGCCGGGCGGTGCGTCAGCGGGAGTGTTCACATGGGCTGGTTTTCCAAAGCCAAGGACGGATTTTTCCTCAGCACCACCTTGCCCGAGGGCGTGGAGCGGTCGCAGTACCTCGGCATCGTGCATGGCGAGGCCATCATTGGCGCCAACATCTTCCGCGACCTGTTTTCCTCGGTGCGCGACGTGGTGGGCGGCCGTGCCGGCGGCTACGAACGCGCGCTCTCGGGCGCTCGCGACGCCGCCATGGAAGACCTCATCGAGTCGGCGCGCGAGATGGGTGCCAACGGTGTGATCGGCATCGACTTCGACTACGAAGTGCTGGGCGAGACCAACGGCATGATGATGGTCGCCGTGAGCGGCACGGCGGTGAGGCTGTAGCACCCCCCGCCGCGCTGCGCGCGTCCCCCCTCAAGGGGGGCGCACCCTGGGGCCGGCGGAGCCGGACCCTCGTGTGCCCTGGATGAAGGCACGTTGCTCAGGCGTCGATCTGCATCGAAGGGCGCGCCTGCACCTTGCCCAGCCAGGCCATCACATGCGGGTGCTTCTGCACCGGCGCGCCGATGTAGACGCTGTAGCCGATCACCGAGCCCACGATCAGGTCCACCAGCGAATACGCTTCGCCCAGCATCCAGGGCTGCTGACCCAGGCGGGCATCGAGCAGGGTCAGCAGCTCGTCAAGGTTTTTGCGTGCCGCGGTGCCATGGGCATCGTCGGGCGTGCCCAGATCCTTTGCGGCCTGCAGGCGCACGAGTTGCGCGCCGTAGGTCACGTACGACCAGGTGCTCCAGGCCATGGCCTGCAGGTGCGCCGGCGTGCCGGTTGCAGGCCACAGGCCGCTCTTCACGCCGTACTGCTCGCCCAGCCACATCTCGATCGCCAGCGCCTCGAACATCGGTGCGCCTTCCACGGTCATGGTGGGCACCTTGCCGTTGGGATTGAGCGCGAGGAAGTCGGGCCGGCGCTGCTCGCCGGTGGTGATGTCGACCTTGACGCGCTCGTGCGTCACGCCGAGTTCGGCGAGTGCGCAGGCAACAGGGGTGGCGCTGGACATGGGGTGCCAGTAGAGAACGATGTTGGACATGAGGGGGCTCCTTGGAAGGGTTGAAGGCCGGTTCGACACCGCGTCGAACCCGTGTCTGCAATGTCGCGCCGATTGCGGACACTTTCTGCCCTCGACTAGAGGTAGAGTCTGACCATGCTTTCATCGTCTTCACGCTTGTTGCGGGTGTTGTCTTTGCTGCAGACCCGCAGCCATTGGGCGGGCCCCGAGCTGGCCGAGCGGCTGGAGGTGCACCCGCGCACCCTGCGCCGCGACATCGACCGCCTGCGCCAGCTCGGCTACCCCATCCACGCGAGCAGCGGCGTGGCGGGGGGCTACGCATTTCGCGCGGGGCAGTCGCTGCCGCCGCTGCTGCTGGACGATGAAGAGGCGCTGGCCGTGGCGATCGCGCTGCAGATCGCCGCCGCTGGCACCGTGAGCGGCGTGGAAGAAGGCTCGCTGCGCGCGCTGGTGAAGCTGGAGCAGGTGATGCCCACCCGCCTGCGCCGCCGCACCCACGCGCTGCGCTCGGCCATCGTGCCGATGCAGCGCATGGGCCCGACCATCGATGCCGGCGTGCTGGCCACGCTGGCCACGGCCTGCCGCGACCAGCTGCAGGTGGGCTTCGCGTACCGCGACATGCGCGGCCAGAGCACGGTTCGCACGGTGGAGCCGCAGGGTCTTGTGCACACCGGCAGCCGCTGGTACCTCGTGGCCTGGGACCCGGCGCGCGACGACTGGCGCACGTTTCGCATTGACCGCGTGGAGGGCGCGCCGAGCACCGGTGCGCATTTCGCACCGCGCGCCGCGCCGGCGGGTGATCTGCGCGCCTACGTCTCGCGTTCGGTCATGGGCGCGCCGGGCGAACAGGCGCGGGTGGTGCTGCACCGGCCGCACGCCGAGATGGTGCGCAGCATCGCGCACTCGGCCGCCACGCTCGAGCCCATCGACGACACGCGCTGCCTCATGCTGTGTGGTGCCCACCAGCTGGACGCGCTGGTCTACTGGCTCATGGCGCTGGACGTGGACTTCGATGTGCTGGAGCCGCCCGCGCTCAAGGAACGCATGCGCGCGGCGGGCGTTCGCCTGGCACGCAATCTGGCCCGCGCCGATGGTGGCGCGGCCTGAGCCTCAACCGCCGCGCAAGGCCTTCAGCAACTTCTGCCCCGCGCGCCCGCTGGCCTCGTGCCCCAGGCGCTCCTGCTCGGCGCGGATCGCCACGCGGCTCTTGTCGCCCAGCATGCCGTCCACCGCGCCGATGTCGTGGCCGCGCGCGATCAACAGGGTCTGCACCTCGCGGCGCTCGGCGCGTGAGAGGCCTGGGTCGTCGGTGGGCCAGGGCGTGGTGAAAGGACCGCCACCGCGCAACCGGTCCGACAGGTGGGCGATGGCCAGGCCGTAGCTCTCGGACGCGTTGTAGCTGTGGATGGCGTCGAAGTTGCGCAACACCAGGAAGGCCGGGCCTTGCGGGCCGGCGGGGGTCATGAGGCCGGCACTGCCCGTGGCGGGCAGTGGCGATCCGTCGACCCGTTTGAGGCCGCGCGCTGCCCATTCGCTCATGCCGCGTTTGGTGCGGCGGCCTTCACCTGCGGTGCTGAAGCCATCGGGCAGCTTCACTTCAAAACCCCAGGGCTGGCCGGTCTGCCAGCCTTTCTTGGTCAGAAAATTCGCCGTGGAGGCCAGCGCGTCGGCAGTGCTGTCCATCAGGTCGGCCCTGCCGTCGCCATCAAAATCCACGGCCAATTCCAAGAAGGTGCTGGGCATGAACTGCGTGTGGCCGAAGGCGCCGGCCCACGAACCGACAAAACGCTCAGGCGCAATGTGGCCGCCCTGCAGGATGCGCAGCGCCGAAAACAGCTCGGTGCGGAAGTAGGCCTGTCGCCGACCGAAGCACGAGAGTGTGCCCAGCGATTGCACCAGCGGCGACTTGCCGAAGGTCTGGCCGAAGTTGCTCTCCACGCCCCACACGGCCACCACCGTGGCCGGGTCCACGCCGTACTTGTCGCTGACCCGTGCCAGTGTCTCGGCGTGGCGCTCCAGCATGGCGCGGCCTTCCGCCACACGCTCTTCGTCCACCAGGCCGGCCAGGTAGTCCCAGATGGCGGTGCGGAATTCGGGCTGGAAGTTGAGCTTGTCGATCACGCTCATGTCGGGCGCAAGGTTCTGCGTGTGCATCGCAAAGGTCTCGTCGCGCACCCCGGCGGCGCGCGCCGGTGCGCGCAACGTGTTCAGGCAATTTTCGAATTCGGGGTTGGGGGCGGGTGTGGGCGACTGGGCCCAGGCGGGCGCGGCGAGCAGGGCGGCGCAGAGGAGCAGGGGATGGGGAAATTTCATCGGGGTGAGAGTGATGAACACAGGCCGCGTTCCATCGACCGTGTGTGCGGGTGTTTCAGACGGCCCACGTACTGCCATGTTCCGGAACGAGTGCCTGCCAGCGCAGCTCGGTTTCGATGCGGTGGCGCAGCCGGTCGGAAGCTTCCATGTCGCCGTGCGTGACGAACACGCGACGCGGTGGACGGGGCAGGGCGCGCAGCCAGGCCATGAGTTGCCCGGCGTCGGCATGCGCCGAGGCGGATTTGAGTTGCACGATCTCGGCGCGCACCGGCAGGTCTTGCCCGTGGATCCGCAATTGGGCGCCACCGTTGGCCAGCGTGGCGCCGCGGGTGCCGGGGGCCTGGTAGCCGGTGAGCAGCACCATGTTGCGGTGATCGCCCAGGTACTGGACCAGGTGGTGCAACACGCGCCCGCCGGTGGCCATGCCGCTGGCGGCCAGGATCACCTTGGGGCCGTGCTGGCGCGCAATCGCCTTGGACTCGTCGGCCGTGCGCGTCATCTTCGCCACCTGCGCCATGGCGTGGCACTGCTGCGCGTTCAGCCGGTGCTCGCCCAGGTGGCGCGCAAACAGCTCGGTGCTGTGGATGGCCATCGGACTGTCGAGGTAGACCGGCAGGCTGTGCGGCAACTGGCCAGACGCCTTGAGCTGTGCAATGGCGTGCAGCAAGGCCTGTGCGCGGCCCACCGCAAACACCGGCACCACGGCCGAACCGCCGCGCGCGCACACGCGCGCCAGGGCCGGGCCAACCTCGGCGATCACGTCTTCGTCGGGATGGTCGCGGTCGCCGTAGGTGGATTCGCACAGCACCACGTCGGCTGCGGGTGGCGCGTCGGGCGCGAGCATCAGGGCGTCGTCGGGTCGCCCGAGATCACCCGAGAACAGGATGCGCCGACCACCCACTTCCAGCAGCAGGCTGGCCGCGCCCAGGATGTGGCCCGCGCCCGAGAAGTGCGCTGTCCAGCCCGGCAACGGCTCGAAAGCCTGGTGCATGGCCACGGCGCGAAACAGCTTGAGGCTTTGCAGCGCATCGCTCTCGGTGTAGAGCGGCAGCGCGGGCGCGTGTTTGGAGAAACCCTTGCGGTTGGCGAAGGCCGCGTCTTCTTCCTGAATGTGGCCACTGTCGGGCAACAGGATCTGCGCCAGATCGCGTGTGGCCGGCGTGGCCCACACCTTGCCGTGAAACCCCTCCCTGGCCAGCAGCGGCAGGTAGCCGCTGTGGTCCAGGTGCGCGTGGGTCAGCAGCACGGCGCCGATGTGGTTGGGCAACACCGGCAGCGGGTCGCGGTTGCGCAGCCGCAGCTGCTTGTAGCCCTGGAACAAGCCGCAGTCGACCAGCAGGCTCTGGCCATCGTGCTCGACCAGGTACTTGGAGCCGGTGACGGTGCCGGCGCCTCCCAGAAATCGGATGTGTACGCTCATGCGGGGCATCTTACGCCCCGCACTTTTGGTGGTCAGTTCAGCGCCGCATCCAGCAGCAGCATGAAGATGAAGCCTGCCAGCAAAGTGCCGGTGGCCATGGTCTCGAAGCCGTTGCGGTGCGTCTCGGGAATGATCTCGTGGCTCACCACGAACAGCATCGCACCCGCCGCCAGCGCCAGGCCCAGTGGGTAGAACACCGGTACGCTGCCCAGCACCACCAGGCCCACGATGGCGCCCAGCGGCTCGGCCAGGCCCGTGAGCGCGGCCACACCCCAGGCCTGGCCCGCGCCGCGGCCCAGCGTGCGCAAAGCCATCGCCACGATCAGGCCCTCGGGCATGTTCTGCAGCCCGATGGCCAGCGCCACGGAAGCACCCGCCTGCGAGCCCCCCGCCTCGCCGACGCCCGCATAGGCCGCGCCCACCGCAAGTCCCTCGGGCACGTTGTGGATCAGGATGGCCAGCACCATGAGTCTGGCGCCTTGCGCTGCGTTGGCCGTGTGCGCGGTGGTGTGGCCGTGCGCGGCGGGCGGCAGCACCGCGTGTTCGTGCGGCGTGAAGTGGTCGACCGCGAGCATGAGGCCCATGCCCAGCGCCAGGCCCACGCCGCCGAGCGCGGCAGCACCGACTCGACCACCGAACAGCGCCTGCCCTGCGTCCAGCGAAGGCAGCAGCAAGGCGAAGATGGCAGCGGCCAGCATGATGCCGGCCGAGAACGACATCAACGCCGCTTCCTGCAGCTTGCTCACGCGCTGCACCAGAAACACCGGCAAGGCACCCACGGCGGTGGCCACAGCCGCCAGCAACGAGGCCTGCACGCCCGCCGCCATGGCACTGCCGTGTTCGGCGGCGTCCCACCAGGCGCGTGTGGGCGCCCAGAACGTGCTGAGTGAGGCCAGGCCGGCCATCGCCAACAGACCGGTGCCCAGAGCAAAGAGGGCGTTGCGCAGGGCGTGCGGCGGCACCGGCAGCTCCAGTTGCTGCATCTGGGCCCAGACGGGGCGGACTTGTCGGATCAGTTGGGCCACGAACACTCCTGCTTGAATCGAAAGAGTGGGTAGTTTGGCAAAAGCTATTGGTTGAGGCCAATCGATGCTGGCAATGAAGGAGATAGTCAGAGAAGGGAGACTGGCCAGATGCCGATACAGTGCACGGCTGGCGGTGGTTTCTCAGCAAGGGCAAAAGGCTCACTCGACTATGGAGGCTGCTATGGACGAGGATCTTGAATCCCGGTCGCGCGAACAACTCGTTGCAGAGGTCAGAAAGCTGCGTGATGCCATTCGATCTCATCGAGATGCCAGTGGCCATGACCTGTGCTGGCACCATCCCGCTCTGTGGTCGCTGTTGCCGGAGAGGGTCGCTCCATCGCTGGAAGTCCCGGCTTGGCCGCAGTTCATTCGAGGCTGTATCAAATACCGCCAATCGCTGGACGAACAGCTTGCGGATGCGCAGCGCAGCGATCAGGAATTCAAAGGTTGACGTGCCGGCCGTTGCTGGCCTCGAACATCAGAAGAGACACCGTGCCCATTTGCTGGTCCGAATCACTTGACACCCTGGATTGGGACGAGTTGTCCGCGCTCTACCTGGCGGCGCCGCTCGGCAACAAGAGCCCGGCCTGGCTCAAGACGGTTTTCTCCAACAGCATGTTCCGTTGCCTTGCCTACGACGAAGGGCGGCTGGTCGGTGTCGGAAGAGCGCTCGCCGATGGAGCGGATTGCTCGTACATCTGCGATGTGGCTGTTCTGCCCAGCCACCAGGGAACCGGCCTTGGAAAGGAGATCATCACCAGGCTGGTGGCCGCATCGAGCGGACACCGAAAAATCATCCTCTACGCGGTGCCGGGCAAAGAGTCGTTTTACGGCAAGCTCGGGTTCAGGCGAATGAACACCGCCATGGCCATCTTCGAGAATCAGGACATGGCGTTGAAGCAAGGCTACATCGCTCGTGAGGCCGGGGATCTGGCATGAAGTGTTGTCACGGATTTCTCGCCATGCAGGCATTGGTGTGCTGTATTGCTTTCGCCGAACCCACCCCCGCACCGGTGCGTGCGGAAATCGAAGCGATCCTGAACCGCCTCGAAGCCTCGACTTGCTGGTACCAGCGCAACGGCACCTGGCATGATGGCGCGCGGGCCAAGGCCCACCTGCTGCGCAAGCTCGAGTACATCGAGAAGAAGGGAACCGTGCAGAGCGCGGAGCAGTTCATCGAACTCGCCGCGTCCCGCAGCAGCCTCTCGGGCCGGCCTTATCAAGTCAGGTGCGGCAACGATGCGCCGGTCGAGAGCCGTCGGTGGTTGAGCGACCAACTCAACACCGTTCGCGCAACCTCGCGCGGCACACCGCCCTGACTTCAGATCAACTGAAGAACGACTTCGCCTTCTCGAACCAGCCCTTGTCGTTCGGGCTGTGCTTGTGGCCACCCTTGCGGAACGACTCGTCGAGCTCCTTCAGCAGCTTGCGCTGGTGCTCGGTGAGCTTGATCGGCGTTTCCACCGCCACGTGGCAGTACAGGTCGCCGGGGTAGCTGCTGCGCACACCCTTGACGCCCTTGCCGCGCAGGCGGAAGGTCTTGCCACTCTGGGTGCCTTCGGGCAGGTCGATGGTGGCCTTGCCCGCGAGCGTGGGCACGTCGATCTCGCCGCCCAGGGCGGCCACCGTCATGCTCACCGGCACCTGGCAGTGCAGGTCATCGCCTTCGCGTTCGAAGATGTCGTGCTTGCGCAGGCGCACTTCGATGTAGAGATCGCCTGACGGGCCGCCGTTCTGGCCGGGCTCGCCGTTGCCGGTGCTGCGGATGCGCTGACCGTCGTCGATGCCGGCGGGGATCTTGATCTCCAGCGTCTTCTGCTTCTTGATCTTGCCCTGGCCGTGGCAGGTGGGGCAGGGCTCGGGAATGATCTTGCCGGTGCCGCTGCATTGCGGGCAGGTCTGCTGCACGCTGAAGAAGCCCTGGCGCATCTGCACCGAGCCCTGGCCGTGGCAGGTGCTGCAGGTTTTCACGCTGGTGCCGGGCTTGGCACCGGTGCCGCTGCAGGTTTCGCAGTCGTCCCAGCTCGGGATGCGGATCTGCGTTTCCTTGCCGCCGGCCGCTTCTTCCAGCGAGATCTCCATGGCGTACGACAGGTCGGCACCGCGGTAAACCTGGCGGCCGCTGCGCTGGCCACGCGCGCCACCGAAGATGTCGCCAAAGATGTCGCCGAACGACTCCGAGAATCCGCCGAAGCCCTCGGCGCCGGCCGCGCCGCCGCGCAGGTTGGGGTCCACGCCGGCGTGGCCGTACTGGTCGTAAGCCGCCTTTTTCTGCGGGTCAGAAAGCATCTCGTAGGCTTCTTTCGCCTCTTTGAATCGCTCTTCCGCCGCCTTGGATGCGTCGCCCTGGTTGCGGTCGGGGTGGTGCTTCATCGCAAGCTTGCGATACGCCTTTTTGATTTCTTCGTCTGCGGCGTTCTTGGGCACGCCCAGCACTTCGTAAAAATCGCGTTTAGCCATGGTCTTTAGGGGGAGGGAACAGCCCCCAGGGGGTTCGGTTGGAACACAAACGCCGCGGCAGGTTGCCCTGACGCGGCGGATGATCGAAAAGCTTCAGCCGATCAGGACTTCTTCACTTCCTTGACTTCAGCGTCGACGACATCGTCGTCGTTCGCCTTGCTGTTGCCTTGCGGCGCGCTCTCGGCGGTGGCCGCCTGCTCGGCTTGGGAGGCGGCATACACCTTCTCACCCAGTTTCTGGCTGGCGGTCATGAGCGCTTCGGTCTTGGCTTCGATGGCTTCCTTGTCCTCGCCCTTGGCCGCTTCTTCCGCGTCCTTCAGGGCGGCCTCGATGGCTTCCTTCTCGGCCGCTTCGAGCTTGTCGCCGTGTTCGCCCAGGCTCTTCTTCACGCTGTGCACCATGGCCTCGGCCTGGTTGCGCGCCTGCACGAGTTCGACCTTCTTCTTGTCGTCGGCCGCGTTGAGCTCGGCGTCCTTCACCATCTGCTGGATTTCGGCTTCGGACAGGCCTGTGTTCGCCTTGATGGTGATCTTGTTTTCCTTGCCGGTGCCCTTGTCCTTGGCGCCCACGTGCAGGATGCCGTTGGCGTCGATGTCGAACGACACCTCGATCTGCGGCATGCCGCGCGGCGAAGCAGGGATGCCTTCGAGGTTGAATTCGCCCAGCAGCTTGTTGCCGGATGCGATCTCACGCTCGCCCTGGAACACCTTGATGGTCACGGCGGGCTGGTTGTCTTCGGCGGTCGAGAAGGTCTGCGCGAACTTGGTCGGGATCGTGGTGTTCTTCTGGATCATCTTGGTCATGACGCCGCCCATGGTCTCGATACCGAGCGACAGCGGGGTCACGTCAAGCAGCAGCACGTCCTTGCGGTCACCCGAGAGCACCTGGCCCTGAATGGCGGCACCCACGGCCACGGCTTCGTCGGGGTTCACGTCCTTGCGCGGTTCCTGGCCGAAGAATTCCTTGACCTTTTCCTGCACCTTGGGCATGCGGGTCATGCCGCCGACCAGGATCACGTCGTGGATGTCGGAGACGCTGATGCCGGCGTCCTTGATGGCCATGCGGCAAGGCGCGATGGTGCGCTCGATCAGCTCTTCCACCAGGGCTTCGAGCTTGGCGCGCGTGAGCTTGATGTTCAGGTGCTTGGGGCCCGAGGCATCGGCGGTGATGTAGGGCAGGTTCAGGTCGGTCGCGGCCGAGCTGGAGAGCTCGATCTTGGCCTTCTCGGCGGCTTCTTTCAGGCGCTGCAGTGCGAGCACGTCTTTCGACAGATCGACGCCCTGGTCCTTTTTGAACTCGCCAATGATGTAGTCGATGATGCGCTGGTCGAAGTCTTCGCCGCCCAGGAAGGTGTCGCCGTTGGTGGAGAGCACTTCAAACTGCTTCTCGCCATCGACGTCGGCGATTTCGATGATGGACACGTCGAACGTGCCGCCACCCAGGTCGTACACAGCGATCTTGCGGTCGCCCTTTTCCTGCTTGTCCAGGCCGAAGGCCAGTGCCGCGGCGGTGGGCTCGTTGATGATGCGCTTCACATCGAGGCCGGCGATGCGGCCGGCGTCTTTGGTGGCCTGGCGCTGCGCGTCGTTGAAGTACGCGGGCACCGTGATCACGGCTTCGGTGACCGGCTCGCCCAGGTAGTCCTCGGCGGTCTTCTTCATCTTGCGCAGGATGTCCGCGCTGACCTGCTGGGCCGAGATCTGCTTGCCGCGCACTTCCACCCAGGCGTCGCCGTTGTCGGCCGCCACGATGGAATAGGGCATCAGGTTGATGTCCTTCTGCACTTCCTTCTCGGTGAACTTGCGACCGATCAGGCGCTTGATCGCGTACAGCGTGTTGCGCGGGTTGGTCACGGCCTGGCGCTTGGCGGAGGCGCCCACCAGCACTTCACCGTCTTCCTGGTAAGCCACGATCGAGGGCGTGGTGCGCGCACCTTCCGAGTTCTCGATCACCTTGGTGGTGTTGCCTTCCATGATGGACACGCAAGAGTTGGTGGTGCCCAGGTCAATGCCGATGATTCGTCCCATGTTGTTGCTCCGTCTAGAAAAAAGATTGTTGAAAACGATGTGGATGAGGTGTGGATAAGTCGGGTTCTTTTCAAGAGCGCGACCGCACCGAATGCTTATTTGGGCGCGGTGACCGTGACCAGGGCCGGGCGCAGCACGCGGTCGGCAATGGAATAGCCTTTTTGCAGGACGCTCACCACGGTGTTGGGCTCCTGCTCGGCCGGCACCATGCTGATGGCCTGGTGCTGGTGCGGGTCGAACTTCGCCGAGCCCGCCGGGTTGATCTCCATCACCCGATGGCGCTCCAGCGCGCTTTTGAGCTGCTTGAGCGTGGCTTCGGAGCCCTCGCGCAGTTGTTCGCGCGTGGCCTCGGAGATCGCCAGGCCGGCCTCCAGGCTGTCTGCCACGGGCAGCAGGCTCTCGGCAAAGCTCTCGACCGCGAACTTGCGCGACTTGCTGATCTCTTCGTCGGCGCGGCGGCGGATGTTCTCGGCCTCGGCCTTGGCGCGCAGGAACTGCTCGGCCAGGTCGGCGTTTTGCGCCTTGAGCGTGGCCACCTCGTGGGTCAGGGCGTTGAGGGCCTCGGCCTCGGCCACCGCGGCGGCCGCCATCGCTTCTTCCGGGCTCAGGGGCGCACTGTGCTGCGGGGCGGCGTTGTCAGCGGGCTGGTTGTCTTGGCTCATGGAAATGAATGGAAAAGTTTTTGAAAAAAATGGGCAGCGCTGGCCGCAGGCAGGCACATGGGGGCGCATGGCCCGGTTTCAAGGAGGCGACAGGCGTTTGACGGGGCGGGGGTCACAATCGGCCCCTTTCCAACTGACGACTCAACAGGTTGAACCCATGAAACTCTTTCGCCATGGACCCGCGGGTGCCGAAAAACCCGGTCTGATCGACGCCAGCGGCACGCTGCGCGACCTCTCGGGGCTGGTGGCCGACATCCACCCGGCTACCCTGGGGCGTGATTCTATGGCCCGCTTGGCCGCGCTCGACCCGACCGGCCTGCCCGCTGTACCGGCGGGCACGCGGTTTGGCGCCTGCGTGGGGGGTGTGGGCAACGTGATCGGCATCGGCCTGAACTACGCCGACCACGCGGCCGAGGCCGGTTTGAAGCCGCCGAGCCAACCGATCGTGTTCAACAAGCACAGTGGCGCGGTCTGTGGTCCCAACGACGACGTGTGGCTGCCTCCAGGCGCGCAGAAGCTCGACTGGGAAGTGGAGCTGGGCATCGTGATCGGCCGGCGCGCCTTCCACGTGAGCGAAGACGATGCGCTGGACTTCGTGGCCGGCTTCTGCCTGGTCAACGACGTGTCCGAGCGCGCCTACCAGATGGAATATGAAGGACAGTGGGCCAAGGGCAAGAGTTACCCCACGCACTGCCCCCTGGGCCCGTGGCTGGTGACGCCGGACGAGCTGGGCGACCCGCAGGACGTGGACCTCTGGCTGGATGTGAACGGCCAGCGCCGCCAGACCGGCAACACCCGCACCATGATCTTCGGCGTGAAGACCATCGTGAGCTATCTCTCCCGTTTCATGGCGCTGCAACCCGGCGACGTGATTCCCACTGGCACACCACCTGGCGTGGGCATGGGCCACAAGCCGCCGATGTACCTGAAGGCGGGGGATGTGGTGACGCTGGGCGCGCGTGGCCTCGGGGAACAGCGGCAGGTGGTTGTGTGACCCCCCTGCGCCGCTTCGCGTCTTCCCCCCTGAAGGGGGGACCACACCTGTGGCCTGGCAAAGCCAGTTCCACTGGTATGCCTGGGTTGAACCGTCCGAATCAAGCGCCCGGCTGGTGCGGCGAGGTGGCGCTGGCCGCCACGCGCGCCTGCTGGTGTGACCACTTGGTGGCGAACTGCTGCACATCGCTCAGGCGGCGCGCCAGCTCGGCACCCTGGGGCGTGAGGCGGTAGCCGTGGCCGCTGTGGTCCACCAGCCGCGCCGCTCGCAGCTCCTTGATGCGGGTGTTGAGGGTGTTGGGGGTCACGCCGCCCACGCTGTCCTGCAGCAGACGAAAGGTCTGGGGGTGTCCGTCGGAGAGGGCCCAGATCACCCGCATGGCGTAGCGCGATTCGAGCAGGTCGAAGAGCTGGATCACGGCAGCGTTGTCTTTGGCACTCATGCGGATTCTCCTGGGAGGCCTGGCGAAAGCCCGAATGAGAACTATAGACACGAAGCCAGGGTGCTACCAGTTTGCTAGCTGCGTGCAATGCAGCAATGTGGCGCAAAGGCACACGCTACGGATTTACCCGGATTGCCAGGGTCTAGCGACGGTAGACCCGGCGCAGCAGGTCGGTCAGGGTCTGCAGTTCGGCCGCGCTCAGTGTGTGAGTGGCTTCCTGTTCCAGGTTGGTTGCCGTGGTCTGAGCCTGGGCATGCAGGCGCTGCCCGGCCGGGGTGAGGTGCAGGCCCTGGGCGCGCCGGTCGGTGGGGTGGGGCTGGCGCTCGATCAGGCCGCGCTTGTGCAGCGCCTTGACCATGCCCACCAGGTTGGGCGGCAGGATGTCGAGCGCCGCGCAGATCTGGCGCGAGGTCACGCCGGGGTTGTGCGCCACCACGGTCAGCACCGAGAAGTCCACCGGCCGCAGGTCGTAGGGCTCCATGCGGCGCAGGAACAGCGCAATGATGGTGAGCGCCGCGCGCCGGGCGTTGTAGCCCAGCAGGGTCTCCAGGTACGAGGTGTCGACCTCGCGCGCATCGCCCGCTGCGTTGCCCGTTCCGACGTCGAGCTGCAGGCTGTCGCCCGCGGCGTTTTTGCGCGGCCCACGGGGGCGGCGCATGGCGTTGGCGGTGGAGGTTTCAGGCATCGTCAGAGCATAGCCGGGCGGGGCTGCCCGACCGACAAGGTGGTTTTCATCATGGCCATGCGCATGTCGAATTCGGGCCACACCCAGCGCCAGAAGTCCGCGTGCGCGCTGGCATCGACGTTGGGCGCTGCGGCCAGGCGGCCCCAGGCCCAGGCCATGAGCAGCAAGGCCAGTGCGCGCAGGAAATCGTCGGCCAGCCAGAACGGCTGTCCGGGCGCCGTGTCACCCGCGCTGGTTTGCGGCACGACCTGCTCGCGCACGAAAGCGCTGAAGGCCTGGAGCGCCTGCCGGGTTCGGGGGTCTGGCGCGCTGTCTGCCGCCAGTTCGCCCAGCAGTGTTTGCAGCGCGCTCGCCCCGTCGGGCAGGGTCTTGCGCACCAGCAGGTCGATCGCCTGGATTTCGTTCGTGCCCTCGTAGATCATCGCCACGCGCGCGTCGCGCACGTGCTGCTCGATGCCCCACTCGCGCACATAGCCGTGGCCGCCGAACACCTGCAGGCAGGCACTTGCGCCGCTGAAGGCCTGCTCGGTCCAGGCCGACTTGAGCACCGGCGTGACCAGGCTGCACCAGCGCGCGGCGGCTTCTCGGCGCGCGGTGTCGGGGTGGTGTTTCTGTGTGTCGAGTTCAAGCGCGGTGCGGTAGGCGATCACGCGCCCGGCGTCGATCCAGGCGCGCTGGGTGCCCAGGGTGCGCTGGATGGCGGGGTGCAAGGCGATGACATCGGCTTGACCGGCCTTGCTACCGCTGCCGGGAGCGCGCATCTGGCGGCGCTCCTGCGCGTAAGCGTTCGCCTTCTGCCAGGCAGCGTCGAGCAGGCCGATGCCCTGCAGGCCCACCAGCAGGCGCGCGGCGTTCATCATCACGAACATCGCGTTCAAGCCCTTGCCGGGTTCGCCCACGATGGACGCGGCGGCTTCGTCAAACCGCATCACGCAGGTGGGGCTGGCGTGGATGCCCATCTTTTCTTCGATGCGCTCGCAGTGGACCGCGCTGCGCGTGCCGTCCGTTTCAAACTTCGGCACGAGGAACAGCGACAAACCCTTGGGACCAGGCGGCGCATCGGGCAGGCGCGCGAGCACCAGATGCACGATGTTGTCGCTCAGATCGTGTTCACCGCCGGAGATGAAGATCTTGGTGCCCGACAGCGCAAAACGCCCGTCGGCCAGCGGCATGGCCCTGGTCTGCACCAGACCCAGGTCGCTGCCGGCGTGTGGCTCGGTCAGGCACATGGTGGCGAGCCATTCGCCCGTGGCCAGCTTTTCGAGGTAGCGCGCTTTCAGGGCATCGGAGCCGTGGTGGCGGATGCATTCGTAGGCCCCGTGCAGCAGACCCGGCGCCATGGTCCAGCCGTGGTTGGCAGCGTTGAGCATTTCGTGCAGCACAGCCTCCACCACGGTGGGCAGGCCCTGGCCGCCGTCTTCGGTGGCACAGGCGAGCGAGGGCCAGCCAGCTTGCCAGAAGGCCTGATACGAGTCGCGAAAGCCCGGCGGCATGGTGACGGCGCCTGCCTTCCACTGCGCGCCGATCTCGTCGCCGCTGCGGTTGAGCGGCGCCACCACGTCGCCCACAAACTTGCCTGCCTCGTCGATCACCTGGGTGAGCAGGGCGGTGTCGGCGTGTTCGGCCATGGCCGGCAGTTCGGCCAGGTGCTCGTGCGCGAGCAACACGTCGAACAGCACGAAGGCGTGGTCGGCGGCGTGGGGGTGGTAGGCATTCATACGGTTGTCGTCTTTCGCGCGCTACCCAGGTAAGTCTCGATCACCCGCGGGTCGCTGGCGAGTTCGCCGGCCGGGCCCTGCGCGCTGAGTTCGCCCATTTCCAGCACATAGCCATGGTCGGCCACCTGCAGCGCGGCGCGTGCGTTCTGCTCCACCAGCACGATGGTCACGCCGGTCTGGCGCAGCCGTTCGATGATGGCGAAGATCTCGCGCACGATCAGCGGCGCCAGACCCAGGCTGGGTTCGTCGAGCATCAGCAGGTCGGGGCTGGACATGAGGGCGCGGCCCACCGCCAGCATCTGGCGTTCACCGCCCGAGAGCGTGCCGGCGAGCTGGGTGCGGCGCTCCTGCAGGCGCGGGAAGATGCTGTAGACGTCATCGAGCTTGCCGCGCCATTTCGCATTGCCCAGGCGCATCTGGCGGAAACCACCGAGCAGCAGGTTGTCTTCCACCGGCATGGAGCCGAAGAGTTCGCGTTTCTCGGGCACCAGGGCCATGCCGTTCATCACGCGCTCTTCAAGGGTGAGCGCGGTGATGTCCTGGCCGCGGAATTCGATCTTTCCCTGGCCGGGCAGGATGCCCATGAGCGTGTTGAGCAGCGTGGACTTGCCCGCGCCGTTGGGGCCGATGACGGTGATCACGCCGCCCGGCTGGGCCTGGATGTCGATGCCGTGCAGCACCTCGGCGCGGCCGTAGCCGGCGCGCAGGCCTTTGACTTGAAGAATGGGGTTGGTCATTTCAATGCTCCGTTCCCAGGTAGGCCGCGCGCACCTTCGGGTCTTGCTGGATCTGCTCGGGTGGGCCCTGCGTGAGCAGGGTGCCGAACTCCATCACCACCAGGTGGTCGCAGATCTGCATCACCAGGTCCATGTCGTGTTCCACCAGCAGGATGCTCATGCCTTCACCCTTGAGCTGGCGCAACACGCCGCCCAGGGCTTGCTTCTCCTGGTGCCGCAGGCCGGCCGCGGGCTCGTCGAGCAGCAGCAAGGTCGGGTCGGCGCAGAGAGCGCGCGCGATCTCCATCAGCCGCTGCGGGCCCATCGCGAGGTTGCCGGCCTGTTCGTGCAGGTAAGCGCCCATGCCGATGCGTTCCAGCTGACGCTGCGCTTCGCGGAACAGCTGCCGTTCCTCGCTGCGGTTGGCGCGCAGCATCGCTGGCAGCACGCCCTTGCGCCCGCGCGTGTGGGCGCCCAGCGCCACGTTCTCCAGCACCGTCATGTCCGGGATCATCTTCACGTGCTGGAAGGTGCGCGCCATGCCCAGTTGCGCGATGGCGCGCGAGGGCTTGCCGATCACGTTGCCGCCCTGGAACCGCACCTCGCCGCTGGTGGCGGGCAGCACGCCGGTGATGAGGTTGAAGGTGGTGGACTTGCCGGCGCCGTTGGGGCCGATCAGGCCCACGATCTGGCCAGCGTGGATCTGGAAGCTGATGTCGTTCACCGCCACCAGGCCGCCGAACTGCATGCGCGCTTTCTGCACGTCGAGCACCAGCGCGCCCGCCGCGGGCTTGGGGCGCTCGGGCAGGGCGGCAGCATTTTGCCAGTCCACCGTGCGCGGCTTCTGCGGCATGCGTTTGCCCACCATGGACCACAGGCCGTCGGGCAGGTACTTGAGCACCACCACCAGCGAGATGCCGAACACGATCACCTCGTAGCTGCCGCTGGTGCCGATCAGCTTGGGCAGCAGCACCTGCAACTGGTCCTCGAGCACGCGGATCAGGCCGGCGCCCACGATCGCGCCCCACACGTGGCCGACACCGCCGATCACCGCCATGAACAGGTACTCGATGCCCATCTTCAGGCCGAAGGCCGAGGGGTTGACCGTGCGCTGGAAGTGCGCGAGCAGCCAGCCCGCGACCGAGGCGAACAGCGCGGCGAGCACGAAGATCGTGACCTTGTAGCGGAAGGTGCTGATGCCCATGGCCTCGGCCATCTGCGAGCCGCCCTTGAGCGAGCGGATGGCACGGCCCGGGCGCGAGTCCAGCAGGTGCAGCAGGGCCGCCACGAAGGCCAGCAGGATGAACCATGTCAGCACGAAGAAGGCGCGGCCCTGGCCGATGTCGTACCCGGCGATGGACAGGCTCTGGATGCCCAGCAGGCCGTCGTATTTGCCCAGCGCATCCAGGTTGCCCATGAGGTAGTAGAGCGACAGGCCCCAGGCGATGGTGGCCAGCGGCAGGTAGTGCCCCGACATGCGCAGCGTGATCAACCCGACCAGCAGCGCGCTGCCGGCGGTGAGGCCCATGCCGATGAACAGCGTGAGCCACGGGGACATGCCGAGGTTGAGCGTGAGCCAGGCCGTGGTGTAGGCGCCGATGCCGACGAAGGCCGCCTGCCCGAACGAGGTGAGGCCGCCCACGCCGGTGAGCAGGATCAGGCCCAGCACCGTCATGCTGTACATGCCGATGTAGTTGAGCTGCGTGATCCAGAAGTCGGGCAGGGGAAGCACCGCGATCAACGGGATCGCGGCGGCGAGGATCAGCAGGCCGAGGTGTTGGATGCGGAGCATGTCAGTGGTCCTCGTCGGAATGCTTGCTTCGCAGCGAGCGCAACAGCAGGACCGGAAGAATGAGGGTGAACACGATCACTTCCTTGAAGGCACTGGCCCAGAAGGAGCCGAAGGCTTCGATCACGCCCACGCCCAGCGCAGCCAGCAAGGCACCCGGGTAGCTGGACAGGCCGGCGGCAACGGCTGCCACGAAGCCCTTGAGACCGATCAGGAAACCCGAGTCGTAGAACACGGTGGTGGTGGGGCCGATCAGCAGGCCCGAGAGCGCGCCGATGAAGGCCGCCATGGTCATGGTGAGCTGACCCGAAGCCTGCGAGGAAATGCCCATGAGGCGCGCGCCGGTGCGGTTCACTGCGATGGCGCGCAGCGCCTTGCCGCGCAGCGAGCGTTCGAAGTACAGCCAGAGCATGACGATCAAGGCCACCGTGGCGGCAAAGGTGATGATGGCCTGGCCCGACAGCATGACCGGGCCGATGGTGAAGCGCTCTTCCCAGAACGCCGGGTTGCGGAAACCCTCGGCGCCGAAGAACAGCAGGCCCAGGCCGGTCATGGCGAAGTGCACGCCGACTGAGACGATCAGCAAGACCAGCGGCGTGGCGCTCTCCAGCGACTGGTAAGCCACGCGGTACACCAGCGGCCCGTAGACCGTGACCACCGCCACGCTGAGCGCGGCTTGTATCCAGAGCGGGAACTGTTGCGGTGCGGCCCAGATGGCCACCCCCGAGACCAGCGCGGGCAGCACCAGCGTGCGGCCAGCGGCCTTGAGTGCAGGCAAGGCCCTGCGCTGGTGACGCCAGCGCCCGGCCAGCTCCATCAACGCGGCAACGCCGGCCAGCAGCAACAGCAACCACACGGTGCCGGGGACCTTGCCGGTTTGAAAGATGGCCAGGGTGAGCGCGCCGTACGCGACGAACTCGCCCTGGGGAATGAAGATGATCCGGGTGACGGTGAACACCAGGACGATGGCCAGTCCCAGCAGCGCATACACCGCGCCGTTGGTCAGGCCGTCCAGCAAAAGAATGCTGGCAATCGAGAAGTCCATGAAAAGCCTTAACGAAAAGAAGAAGCGCTCTTGAGATCAGGGGCGACAAGGGTCCGGCTCCGCCGGCCCGAGATGCCGTCCCCCCTCCCAGCGCCGAAGGCGCGCCAGAGAGGGAGGAAGCCGCGTCAGCGGCGCAGGCTGGACGCTGCACCCGCTCGGTCAGACGCCACAAGGCCGTGTGTCTTCCTTGGTCCAGTTCATCACGCCATGCGAGAACACGGTGCGGCCCATGGTTTCGAAGGCGTCGCGCAAGCCGGTGCGGAACTCGGGCGTGCCGGGCTTGCCGCTCTTGAGCGCGATCGGCACGGCCTTGTTCAGGGCAATGGCGGCGTCGTAGCTGTGGCCGGCGAACTGGTTGCGTGTGCCGGGGCCCATCAGTTTTTCGTAGTTGGTGACGAAGTCCACCGCCAGCTTCTTGGACGGATGGGCTTCGGGCAACTGCTCGGCGATGACGGCCGGCCCCGAGACGACGAAGGAACCTTCCACGTCCTTGCCACCGATGCGCACCAGGTCGGGTGTGGCGGCCGCGTGCGTCTGGTAGATCTTTCCCTTGTAGCCGCGCTCCACGATGGCCTTGTGCGGCATCGCCGCGCCGGAGCCGGAAGCCACGACCAGGATGGCGTCGGGGTTGGCCGAGCTGAGCTTGAGGGCTTGCGGCGTGACGCTGGTGTCGGCGCGGGCGAATCGCTCGACGGCCAGCACCTTCATGCCGGCCTTCTCGGCCAGCGGCGTGATCGCCTTGAGCCAGAGCTCGCCGTAGGCGTCGGTGTAGCCGAGGAAGCCAATGGACTTGATGCCCTGCTTCTTCATGTGTTCGACCATGGCATGCGCCATCACGTCGTTGCCCTGTGGCAGGCGGAACATCCAGTGGTCGGCGCCCGGGGGAACGCCCACCGGCGAAGCGGCCAGTTGCACCGTCTTGGCTTCAGTGACCACAGGGGTCATGGCCGCAGCCACCGGGGTCAGGCACGATCCGATGATGAGGTCGACCTTGTCCTCGGTCACGAAGCGGCGGGCGTTGGCCGCGCCCTTGCCCGGATCACTCGCGTCGTCGAGGATGATGAGGTTGACTTTTTCACCTGCGATGGTGGAGGGAAACAGCTTGAGCTGGTTCTGCATCGGGATGCCCAGGCCGGAGCCGGGACCGGTGAGCGAGAGGCTCACGCCGATGTTGATGTCCGCCAGCGCGGCGGTGCAGCCCAGTGCCGTGATGGCCAGGGCAACGAGGGTTTTGACGGCTTTCATGGAATGTCTCCTTCTGGGTGGTGGTTGGGGAACGGGATCAGGAACAGAGGGCCTTGATGTCCTCGGGCACGGGAATGGCCTTGATGCGCTCGGGCGCTTCGGGCGGGTGGATCACGAAGGCGCGCGTCTCGGTGCCTTCGCACAGCACATCGTCGCCACGCTTGACCACGTGTTTGTGCATGAACACCTTCTCGCGCCATTCGGTCACGCTGGTGTGGATCTGCAGGCGTTCGCCGTAGGTGGCCGGGCGCATGAACTTGGTGTGGATCTCCAGCAGCGGCGTGCCCACGATGCCGCGCGTTTTTTTTGTCTCGCGCCAGGGCGGTACGCCGCACTGCTTGAAGAAGTTCAGCGAGGACGCGTCCATCCATTTCGAGAAATTCGGAAAGAACACGATGCCGGCCGGATCGCAATCGCCGAACATCACTTCCACCTCGTAAACGACGACTTTGCTCATCGAGGGGCCATCCGCAGGGCACCGTCGAGGCGGATCACTTCGCCATTTAGGTGTGTGTTGGTGACGATGTGCGCGGCGAGAGCGGCGAACTCCTCGGGCTTGCCCAGGCGCGGCGGAAACGGAATGCTCGCCGCCAGCGAGGCCTGCACCGGCTCGGGCAGGGTGCGCATGAGCGGCGTGGAGAACAGGCCCGGCGCGATGGTGCAGACGCGGATGCCGTGCTGCGCGAGGTCGCGCGCCATTGGCAGCGTCATGCCCACGAGGCCACCCTTGGACGCGCTGTAGGCCTGCTGGCCCACCTGACCGTCGAACGCGGCCACGCTGGCGGTGAACACCATCACGCCGCGTTCGCCGTCTTCCAGCGGATCGAGCTTGGCGCAGGCGGCGGCAAACAGGCGGCTGGCGTTGTAGGTGCCGATCAGGTTGACCGTGACCACCTTGGCGAAGTCTTCGAGTGGTGCGGCCGAGCCGTCCTTGCCCACCACGCGTTTGGCGCTGCCGATGCCGGCGATGTTCATGAGAATGCGCGCCGGGCCGTGGGCGGCGGCAGCCTCGTCCATGGCGGCTTGCAGGCTGTCGGTGTTGGTGATGTCGCAGTGGCAGGCAATGCCGTTGATCTCGCCGGCCACGCGCCTGGCGTTGTCCAGGTTCACATCGAGCACCGCAACCTTGGCGCCCAGGCGCGCGAGTTCGCGCGCCGTGGCTTCGCCCAGGCCCGAGCCACCACCGGTGACGAGGGCGGCGTGTCCTTGAATGTTCATGGTGTTGTCCTTGTGTTCATGCTTCAGTGTTTTCTATCAACAGGGCCATGCCCTGGCCACCGCCCACGCAGGCGCTGGAGATGCCGTAGCGCTGGCCGCTGCGTTGCAGTTCGCGCGCCAGCGTGAGCGTGAGGCGAACGCCGGTGGCCGCCAGCGGGTGGCCGAGCGCAATGGCGCCGCCGTTGACGTTGAGGCGGTCCAGGTCCATGCCCAGTTCGCGCGCCACGGCCAGCGTTTGCGCGCCTTGCGCTTCGTTCACTTCAAAGCGGCCGATGTCGCTCAGCTTCAGGCCGGTGCGCTCGAGCAGCAGGCGGATGGCGGGTGCCGGGCCGATGCCCATGATCTCGGGCGGCACGCCCACGGCCGATGCGGCCACCACGCGGGCCAGCGGTTTCCGGCCATTGGCTTTCGCGTAGCTGCCGGACGTGATCACGCAGGCCGCGGCCGCGTCCACCAGCGCCGAGCTGTTGCCGCCGGTCTGCACGCCACCGTCGAACACCGCGCGCAGCTTGGCCAGCACCTCCACCGGCGAGACGCGCGGGTGGGTGTCGGTGGTGACTTCGGTGAGCTTGCCCTGCAGCTTGATGCCGCGCGCCTTGTAGCCGGCCAGCTCGAACTTCTCGCTGACCACCGGCACGATCTCGCCGGCGAGGAAGCCGCTTTCCTGCGCGGCCACGGCCCTGGCGAAGGAGGCAGAGGCGAACGCATCCACCTCTTCGCGCGTGATGCCGTACTGCTTCGCCAGGTTCTCGGCGGTCTGGATCATGTTGATGCCGGCCGCCGGGTCCTTCAGCGCCTCCCACATGTAGTCCTTGAAACCCACCGGCGCGCCCAGCTTGAAGCCGGTGCGGTGGTCGAAGGCGGCAATCGGGTTGCGCGTCATGCTCTCGGTGCCCACCACCAGCGCGGCGTCGCAGGCGCCACCCTGGATGTGTTCACCGGCCTGGCGGAACAGCTCGAAGCCGGTGCCGCAGATGCGCTGCGCCATGATGGCCGGCACCTCCACCGGCACGCCGGCGTACAGGCCGATGTGGCGCGGCAGGAAGAACTGGTCGAAGTCGCCGGGCGCCATGTTGCCCGCGATCACCGAGCCGATGTGCTCGCCCGGCACGCCGGCGCGGGCGAGCGCCTCGCGTGCGGCCTTGATGCCGAGGTCGGTGGGCGAGATGTGGCCGAGCGCGCCACAGTAGTCCACCATGGGGGTGCGCACGCCGGCCAGCAGCCAGACGTCGTCGAAGGCGTTGAAGAATCCGCGGGATGCCATGTTGTCTTGTCTCTACTGGGGTTTCAGGATCGCGTGCAGCGTGTCGGCGTGCAGGCGTTCAACGGTTTCGGCGCGGTGGGCCAGCACCGCGCGCTGGTTGATCGAGCCCTTGTCGGTGACCTCGCCGCGGTCGATGGTGGGTGGGTCGGCCAGCAGGCACAGGCGCGCGATGCGGCTGGCGCTGCCGGTGGATGTCTTGGCCAGTTCGGTCACCACGCGCTGGAAGTGCGCGAGCACCGGCTCGCTGTTGAGCACGTCGTGCATCGGCGCCTCGGACGGCATGCCGGCGAGGGTGCGCACCAGCGGCGTGGGGAACACCATGGCGCCGACTTCCTTCATGTTGAGGCCAGTGATCACCACGTCCTGGATGTAGGGCGCGCCGGCCGCGATGATCTTCGCGCGCAGCGGGCCCACGCTCACGAAGGTACCGGTGGCCAGCTTGAAGTCCTCGGCAATGCGGCCGTCGAACTTCAGACCCTGGTGGATGTCGGTCTCGTCGATCCACTTCACCGCGTCGCCGGTCTTGAAGAAACCTTCTTCGTCGAAGGCCTCGGCCGTCTCGGCCGGCATGCGCCAGTAGCCGGGCGTGATGTTGGGGCCCTTGTAGCGCACCTCGGTCTTGCCGTCGGTGTCCACCAGCTTGAGCTCCAGGCCCGGTGTGGGCAGGCCGAGGTCGCCAGCTTTCACGTCTGGGCTGGTCACGAAGATGCCGAAGGGGCTGGACTCGGTCATGCCCAGGCCGGTGCCCATGACGACGCGCTCGCCGATCTCGGCCTCCTGCACCGCGTGCAGGGCGTCCCACACCGGTTGTGCCAGCGCGGCGCCGGCGTAGAAGAACATCCGCACGCGCGAGAGCAGGGTCTTGCGCAAGGCCTCGTCGGTCTTCATGGCATTGGCGATCGCCTCGAAGCCGGTGGGCACGTTGAAGTACACCGTGGGCGCGATTTCGCGCAGGTTGCGCAGCGTCTCGCCCATGAGTGCGGGCGTGGGCTTGCCGTCATCGATGAAGAGCGTGCCGCCGTGGAACAGCACCATGCCCACGTTGTGGTTGCCGCCGAACGTGTGGTTCCAGGGCAGCCAGTCCACCAGCACCAGAGGGCTTTCGGCCAGCACCGGCATCGACGCCATCATCTGCTGCTGGTTGGCGCACCACATGCGCTGGGTGTTGATCACGGCCTTGGGCATCTTGGTCGAGCCCGAAGTGAAGAGGAACTTGACGATGGTGTCCGCTCCGGTGGCGGCCATGGCGGCATCGACGGCTGGCGTGGCTTCTGTGGCCAGCAGGTCTGCGAACGCGGTGGTGGCGCGGCCGGGCACGGTGCCTTCGGTCGTCACCAGCTCCACGCCATCACCCAGCGTGGCCAGCATGGCGCGGCTGTAGCGCTGCGCGTCGCTGGCGAACACCAGGCCGGGTGTCAGCGTCTTCACCACGTGGTGCAGCTTGTCGAAGTCCTGGCTCACCAGCGAGTAGGCGGGCGAGGTGGGGCAGTACGCGATGCCGGCGTAGACGCAACCCAGCGCGAGCAGCGCGTGTTCGAGGTCGTTCTCGCTCAGGATCAGCACCGGGCGCTCGGTCGAGAGGCCCCGGTTGATCAGGCCTTGACCGATGCGGCGCGCGGCGTCGAGTGCCTGCGCAAACGTGATGTGGCGCCAGTCGCCGGTGCTGCCGTCGGCGTTCTTCGTGCGGCGCGCGAACACCGTCTGGTCGGGGCGGGTTTTTGCCCAGTGCACCAGCCGGTCGGTGATGCGTTCGGGGAAGGGCGGCAGATCCTGGTCCGCGCGCAGGTAGTGCGTGCCCTGGGCACCATCGCGCAGGGTGGCGCGGGTGACGCCGAAGGTGAGGGGGCGGTAGCGGGCCATGGTCGGGTTCTGGCTCATGGCGCTCAGTCCTTGCTGACTTTGGCTGCTCGGCCTTCCAGGAAGGCACGCACGCGGGTCTTGGCTTCGGGGTCGCTCTGCGCGATGGCGGCCATCATGGCTTCGGTGAGGTAGCCCTGGTCGGCCGGTTGTTCGGCGATGCGCGGCAGCGCGTGCATCAGCGCGTAGTTGGTCAGCGGTGCGTTCTGCGCGATGCGCCCGGCCAGCTCCATGGCTTTTTCCAAGGCCGTGCCCTGGGGCACCAGGTACTGCGTGAGACCGATGCGTTCGGCCTCGGGTGCCTTGTAAACGCGGCCGGTGAACATCATGTCGGCCATGCGGGCGGCGCCGATCAGGCGCGGAATGCGCACCGAGCCGCCGCCGCCCACGAAGATGCCGCGCGAGCCTTCAGGCAGCGCGAAGAAGGCCGACTCGTCGGCCACACGGATGTGGCAGGTGCTGGCCAGTTCCAGGCCACCCCCCACCACCGCGCCATGCAGGGCCGCCACCACCGGCACCGGGCCGTATTGCACGCACTCCAGCGCGCTGTGCCACATGCGTGAATGGTGCAGGCCCTGGCCGGCGTCGCGTTCGCTGAGTTCGGAGAGATCGAGGCCGGCGCAGAAATGGTCGCCACTGCCGTGGATGACGGCGGCGCGCACGCCGTGCGGCATGGCCTGAAAGATGTCGCGCAACGCGAGAATCAGGCCGTCGTTGAGCGCGTTGCGCTTGGCCGGGCGGTTGAGCGTGATGACGGCGATTTCGCTGGATGCGCCTTGCAGGCTCAGGCTGATGTCGGTTGAATGGATGGGCATGTCGGGTGTCGGCGTCGGCCGCTTGTTCGGGGTTTTTTCGCTTGAATCGAGGGCTGATTATGGTTATAAACAATAACCAAAACAAGCCAAACCCGTCCGACCGACCCCCGTGTTTTCCCTAGGTCTGACCCACCACCGAGAGACAACCATGGACCACAAAAACCTGATCGCCATCGACATCCACACCCACGCCGAAGTGAGCTGTCGCAACCCCTTCGACAACTATGGCGAGGAGTACGACCGCGCGGCCGACAAGTTCTTCGGCAGCAACCGCCGACCCACCATCGCCGAGACGGTGACCTACTACCGCGAGAAGAAGATCGGTCTGGTGATGTTCACCGTGGACAGCGAGTCGCAGCTGGGCCGCCGGCGCATTCCGAACGAAGAGATCGCGCAAGCCGCGCGCGAGAACAGCGACATGATGATCGCCTTCGCCAGCATCGATCCGCACAAGGGCAAGATGGGCGCGCGCGAAGCCGAACGCCTCATCAAGGAAGAGGGTGTCAAGGGCTTCAAGTTCCACCCCACGGTGCAGGGCTACCACCCCTACGACAAGATGGCCTGGCCGATCTACGAGGTGATCAATGCGCACAAGCTGCCCACCATCTTCCACACTGGGCACAGCGGCATCGGCTCGGGCATGCGCTGCGGCGGTGGCCTGCGGCTGGAGTACAGCAACCCCATGCACCTGGACGACGTGGCGATCGATTTCCCCGACATGCAGATCGTGATGGCTCACCCGAGTTTTCCGTGGCAGGACGAGGCGCTCAGCGTGGCCACGCACAAGCCCAATGTGTGGATCGACCTCTCGGGCTGGAGCCCGAAGTACTTCCCCAAGCAACTGGTGCAGTACGCGAACACGCTGCTCAAGGATCGCATCCTGTTCGGCAGCGACTACCCGCTGATCACGCCCGAACGCTGGATGAAAGACTTCGAGGTGGCGGGCTTCAAACCCGAAGTGATGCCCGGCATCCTGAAGGGCAATGCGGTGCGGCTTCTGGGTCTGGCATGAACGCCCCCACGCTCATCGTTTCACGTATCGCGGCCCCCCGAGGGGGCGCACCAGCGCCTTCGGGCGGCCGGGCGGCGCTGGCATGAAGGCGTTTGCCACACTGGCCGACGTCGAGGCGCTGGAGCGCTCGCCGCTGGAGATGGTGGCGCCACACCGAAGCCCTTACGCGCTCATCCGCGCCACCGCTGAGCGTTTTCCCGAGCGCGAGGCTTTCACTTTTCTGCCCGACGCGGGGCTGGACACGCCGCCGCGGCGCGTGACCTACCGCGAGCTGCTGGCCAACATCCACCGCGCGGCCAATGCCTTTCGTGCGCTCGGCGTGCATGAAGCCAATGCCGTGGCCATGCTTGCACCCAACACGCCCGAGGCTCACGCCGTGCTCTGGGGCGCGCAGCTGGCGGGCCGCGTGTGTCCGATCAACTTCCTGCTGCAGCCCGATCACATCGCGGCGTTGCTGCAGGCCTCGAACGCCAAGGTGCTGGTGGCCCTGGGGCCGAGCGAGGAACTGGCGGTGTGGCCCACGGCACTGGCCGTGCAGGCACTGCACGCCACGGTGCTCGTGCCCATCGAGGTGGATGCAGCGGTGCCCAACAGACCCTCGTTGCAGGATCTGATGGCCGCACAGCCAGAGGCGCTCACCTTCGAGCCCGACCTGCATCCCGACCGAGTGGTGGCGCTGTTCCACACCGGCGGCACCACCGGCGCACCCAAGCTCGCGCAGCACACCGCCGGCAACGAGGCGCACACGGCCTGGTTCGCGCATGCGTTCTATGACATCGACGAGACGGCGGTGGAGGTCAACGGCTTCCCGCTGTTCCACGTGGCCGGCGCCTTTGTGTATGGTCTGGCGCTGCTGGCCATCGGGGCGCGCCAGGTGCTGCCCACGTTTGGCGGCATGCGCAACACCGACTTCGTGCAGCGCTACTGGCAATTTTGCGAACGCGAGCGCGTGACGCTGCTGGCCTGCGTGCCCACGGTGCTGGCCAGCCTGCTGGGCGTGCCGCTGAACGCGAACATCTCAAGCGTGCGCGCGGCCTTCACCGGTGGATCGCCGCTGCCGGCCGAGCTGGCCCAGCGCTTCGAGGCCGCCACCGGCATCTCCGTGCGCAACATCCTGGGCATGACCGAGTGCGCCGGGCTGGTGAGCATCGAGCCGCTTCTGGGGCCACGCACGCCCGGCTCGGCCGGTCTGCGCCTGCCCTTCACCGACGTGCATGCCGTGCCCTGGCGCGATGGCGAGGCGCAACTGGACGAACGATGTGCAGCGGGTGAGACCGGTGTGCTGGTGCTGCGCGGGCCGCATGTGAGCCCGGGCTACCTGAACGCGAAACGCAATGCAGGCATGTTCGAGCAGGGCTGGATCGTCACCGGTGACCTTGGCCATCTGGATGAAGCCGGCCGCATCCACATCACCGGCCGCGCCAAGGACGTGATCATCCGCGGCTCGCACAACATCGACCCCGGCCTGGTGGAAGACGCTTTCATGGCGCACCCCGCTGTGTCGCAGTGCGCGGTGGTGGCCGAGCCCGATGCCTACGCGGGCGAGGTGCCGGTGGCCTTCGTGGTGCTGCGTGCCGGCGTGGTGCTGGATGCCGACGCGCTGTTGCGCGAGGTGGCGCCGCAGGTGTATGAACGGCCGGCTTGCCCGAAGCGGGTGGTGCTGGTCGAATCGCTGCCGCTCACCGCCATCGGCAAGGTGTTCAAGCCCACGCTGCGGTTGCGCGCCATCGAGATCCGTCTGACCGAGATGGCGCAGGCACTGGCGCCGGGCCGTGCGGTGCGCGTCGAGGCCAGCGACGAGAGCGGTCGCCAACGCGCGCTGATCACGATCGGTGGAGCGCCCGATGAAGAGCTGTCGCAGCAGCTGTGCGCGGCACTGGCCGCCATCGCGGTGCCGGTCGACATCTGCTTCGCCTGACGCTCACCAGCCGCCGCGCGTGAGCCAGCGGTCGATCTGCTCGAACTTGTCGATGCCCCAGAACGGCTCGCCGTCCACCACCACGGTGGGCGAACCGAACACGCCGGCCTGCAACGCGGCGTCGACCTCGGCGCGCAGCAGCGCGGCGGCCTCGTCGCTGGCGGCAGCTTGGGCAAGCTCTTCGCCCACGACGGGGATCAGCGAGCCGGGCGTGGACAGGTCCAGCCCCTGGCCCCAGTAGGCGCCATAGATGGCGTGCGCCACCTCGGCCGCCTGTTGCGGCTGGTGTCGGTTCACCCAGGCCAGGGCGCGCCCGCTGGCCAGTGGGTTCATCACCTTGTCGTTCGGGTGGCGCTGCAACGGGACGCTGTGCTCACGCGCGTAGCGCAGCACATCGCGCTCGGTGTACGGGCCCTTGAGTGGTGTCTCCATCAAGGGCTTGAGGCCCATCACCTTCAACACCGACACGCCCAGCAGCATGGGATGCCACTCCACCGCGCGCCCGTGCCGCGCGGCAAGGTTTTCGACGCGCAGCGAAGCGAAGTAGCCGAAGGGCGAAATGAAGTCGAAGTGGAACTTCAGGGGTGCCTTCAAGCAGAACCCCAGACCTCATTCGCCGTTTCCACCACCAGCGCCAGCTTCTTGCGCTGGTCTTCCATGGCGATGTTGTTGCCGTGCACCGTGCTGGAGAAACCGCATTGGGGCGAGAGGCACATCTGGTCCAGCGGCGCGTATTTCGCGGCCTCTTCGATGCGGCGCTTGAGCGCGTCCTTGGTTTCGAGCTGGCCGAACTTGGTGGTCACCAGGCCCAGCACCACGATCTTGTCCTTGGAGAGAAAGCGCAGCGGGCGGAAGTCGCCCGAGCGCTCGTCGTCGTACTCGAGGAAGAAGGCGTCGAGCTTCATTTCGCTGAGCAGCGCCTCGGCCACTGGCTCGTAGTTGCCGGCCGCCGCGTGCGTGCTCTTGAAGTTGCCGCGGCACAGGTGCATGGCCAAGGTCATGCCGGCGGGCTTGTGCGCTACCACCTTGTTGATGAACTGCGCGTAGCGGTGCGGCAGTTCGTTCGGGTCGTCGCCACGGCTGCGGGCGGCTTCGCGCATGCGCTCGTCGCACAGGTACGCCATGTTGGTGTCGTCCATCTGCACATAGGTGCAGCCGGCGTCGGCCAGGCTCTGCAGCTCTTCGCCATAGGCCTTGGCCACGTCGTCGTAGAACACCGGGTCCAGCTCGGGGTAAGCCTCTTTGCTGATGCCGGCGCGCCCGCCGCGAAAGTGCAGCATGGTCGGCGAGGGAATGGTCACCTTGGGCGTGAGCCCGGGTTGGCCCAGCGCTTCCACCTGCGCCTTGAGGTACTGGAAGTCGGCGAGTTGAATGTTCTTGACGTGGCGCACCTTGTCGATCACGCGTATCACCGGTGGCGCCAGCTCTTCGGTGCCGTCGGGCTTGACGACGGTGACCGGGATGTCGGTCTTCACGCCGCCGAGTTGCTCCAGGAAGTCGATGTGGAAGTAGGTGCGGCGGAATTCGCCGTCGGTGATCGAGGAGAGGCCCACGTCGGCCTGGAACTTCACGATCTCGGTGATGGCTCGGTCTTCCACCTTGCGCAGTTGCTCGGCGGTGATGCTCTTCTGGTTGAAGAACTGGTCGCGCGCTTCGAGCAGGTAGGCCGGGCGCAAGAAGCTGCCGACGTGGTCGGCGCGGAAGGGCGGGTGGCTGCGCGATGTCATGTGTCGTCCTCTTTTTTGGGGGTGGATCGGTGACTTTACAGCGAATATTGTCATCTCCATTGAATACATGAATCGGGAAAAATGTTCTGAAAACGAGAAGTTGCTTCGCAAAATCGACGTTCCTGTATACATTGCGTATCCATGAATGCCGAAGAATCCCATTTTTCGCTGCACCGGGCATGGGCTCACCCCTGACATCCGCCCACCCCTTCGCATTCCAGATCTCGTCATCTGCATGTTCACTTCATCGCAAGCCATCGACCCCGCCCCCGAAAGCGCCCAGGTCCGCGCGTTGCTGCAGCTGCGCGAACTCATCCTCTCTGGCGAGTTGCCGGGAGGTTCGCGCATCGCCGAACTCGCCATCGTGGAGCGCCTCGGTGTTTCGCGCACGCCGATCCGCGCTGCCTTGATGCGCCTGGAACAAGAGGGCTTGCTGCAGGCGCTGCCCCACGGCGGCTACGTGGTGCAGACGTTTTCCGAGCGCGACATCGCGGACGCCATCGAGCTGCGCGGCACGCTGGAGGGCCTGCTCGCCCGGCTGGCTGCCGAGCGCGGCGCGCCGGGCGTGGTGCTGGCCGAGGCCAAACAATGCCTGGACCGCATCGATGCCGTGCTCGCCGCCTCCGCGCTCAACGACGAAGGCTTTGCCGACTACGTGGCGCTCAACAGCCAATTCCACACCCTCGTGTACGAGCTGGCCGACAGCCCCACCATTGCCCGCCAGCTCGAGCGCGTGGCCAGCCTGCCGTTTGCCTCGCCCTCGGGCATCGTGGTGGTGCAGGCGCATTCGCCACAGGCGCGCGACATGCTGGTGGTGGCGCAGGACCAGCACCGCCAGGTGCTCGACGCCATCGAGCGCCGCGAAGGCGCGCGCGCCGAAGCCATCATGCGCGAACACTCCCGCCTGGCCCAGCGCAATCTGCGCGAGGTGCTGGCCGGCCATGTCCTCGGCCACACGCCGGCCTCCATGCCCGCGATCAAGCTGATCCGGCGCCGCTGAAATCTTTCACTCTCCACCGACCCCACGAAAAGCAGGAAAACAAGCGCATCTGCGCCCGTGTGTCGCGCGTGGTGGGGCGGATCGCGCTCGACACCGCCTGGCGAGAGGAGGTCGTTTCATAAAATAACGGCATAACTGAAAGTCTCTTCACACACTGGCGTTAACACTCTGGTCCATGCACAGTCCGGGTGTTTGAATACAGAAGCGATCCGGGGCCGGGCACCGTCCACCCAGTGTTCAACCCGTCACCCGGGCTCAACCATCCTCTTAGCTGGAGACAAACCATGACCTTTCTCAAACGCCGCAACACCCTGCTGGCCCTGGGCGCGATCGCCGCCGCCACCTTTGCCGGCTCGGCCCTGGCCCAGACCGTGACCTTGCGCCTGCACCAGATGCTGCCGCAGCAAGCCACCATTCCCGCCAAGGCGCTGATCCCCTGGGCGCAGAAGGTCGAGGCCGACTCGGGTGGCAAGATCAAGGTGCAGCTGTTCCATGCGATGTCGCTGGGCGGTGCGCCACCGCAGCTGTTTGACCAGGCCCGCGACGGCGTGGTGGACCTGACCTGGACTGTGCTGGGCTACACCCCCGGTCGCTTCAACAAGTCCGAGGTGTTCGAGTTGCCGTTCATGAGCGGCTCGGCCGAAGAATCGTCGCGCGCGTTTCAGGAGTACGTCGAAAAATACGCCGCCGACGAGTTCAGGGAGGTCAAGCTGATCGCGGTGCACACCCACGGCCCGGGCCTGTTCCACACCAAGACGCCGGTGACCGGGCTGGAAAGCCTTCGCGGTATGAAGGTGCGCGGAGGCTCGCGCGTGATCAACAACATGCTGACCAAGCTCGGCGCCACGCCGGTGGGCATGCCGGTGCCGGCGGTGACCGACGCGCTGTCCAAGGGCACCATCGACGGCACCACGATTCCGTGGGAAGTCACGCCCGCGCTCAAGGTGAGCGAACTGGTGAAGAACCACACCACCTTCGCCGGCAAGCAGGGTCTGTACACCCAAACCTTCGCCTTCTCGATGAACAGGGCGTCGTACGAGAAGCTGCCGGCGGACCTCAAGGCAGTGATCGACAAGAACTCGGGTATCGAAACGGCCGCCATGTTCGGTCGCGCCATGGACGAAGGCGACAAGGCCGGCCGCGCCATCGCCGAGAAGGCCGGCAACAACATCGTGGCGCTGGATGCCGCCGAGACGCAGCGCTGGCGCCGGACCGCCGCCACGGTGGAGACCGATTGGATCAACGAGATGAAGGGCAAGAACATCGACGGTGCGAAGCTGGTCTCCGAGGCACGGGCCTTGATCGCCAAGTACCAGAAGTAACGACCGGCGATAATCCTGGCCGGCCCGAGCGCCATGCAGCGTCGGGTTCAGCGACTGGCTTGCTGTTCGCCATTGCTGGCGAATGGAAGCCGGTCATTTTTTTGAGGATGAAGAATTGAAGCTACTGTCCTTGCTGGCCCGTGCCAGCGCAATCCTGGCCGGCATTCTGCTGACCGTGATCACCCTCATCACCTGCGTGAGCCTCATCGGACGCAACTCCATCGGGGTAACTTTGGTGGGCGACTACGAGCTCACCGCCGTGACCGCTGGTGCCGCTGTGGCGATGTTTCTGCCCTGGTGCCAGCTCAAGCGCGAAAACATCATTGTGGATTTCTTCACCTCCAGGCTGTCTGACAGCACGAACGCACAACTGGACCGCTTCGGCAGCTTCCTGCTGGGCGGTGTCATGCTGCTGTTGGCCTGGCGCACCGCCGTGGGTGGTTTGAGCGCCTACAGTGCCCAGACCACCACCATGATGCTGGCCTTCCCGGAGTGGATCGTTTATGCGCTCATGGTGCCCCCTCTGATCCTCACCGGGGTGATTGCCTGGACGCAAACCATCTTTGGCAATTTTTCGGAGCAGGGCGCATGAGTTCTTTGTCACTGGCGGGGATGATCTTCGCCACCATGCTGGTCTTGATGGCGGTTCGCGTGCCGATCGCGATCGCGATGTTTTGCGCGGGCTGTTTCGGGTACATCTTTCAGGTCGGCTGGCCGCCGTTCTTCAACAACCTCAACGGCGCGACCTTCGCGCGCTTCGCCAGTTACGACCTGTCGGTGATTCCGCTGTTCATCCTGATGGGCAACTTCGCCACGCAGGGCGGCATCTCCAGAGCACTGTTCCAGTTCGCCAGCGTGGTCACGGCCCGGTTCAAAGGCGGGCTGGCCATGGCAGCCGTGCTGGCCAGCGCGGGCTTCGGCGCCATCTGCGGCTCTTCTGTGGCCACGGCGGCCACCATCACCTCGGTGGCACTGCCCGAGATGAAACGCCACGGTTACTCGGGCCGCTTGTCCACTGGCACGCTGGCTGCTGGCGGCACCCTGGGCATCCTGATTCCGCCCTCGGTGCCGCTGGTGATCTACGCCATCCTGACCGAGCAGAACATCGCCAAGCTCTTTGCTGCGGCCATGGTGCCGGGCATCATCGCGATGATTGGCTACATGATCGCCATCGCCGTCTATGTTCGGGTCGTGCCCGGCCACGCACCCGAGCATGATGACGACCACGCCAAGCTCACGATGGAAGCGTTCATCGGCGTGGCACCGATCGCCACCGTGTTCCTGATCGTGTTCGGCGGCATCTACGGTGGCTTGTTCACGCCCACCGAAGGTGCAGGCGTGGGCGCGGCTGCGACTTTTGTAGCTGCCCTGCTCAAGCGCGAACTCACGCTGGCCAAGATCCGGCAGTGCTTTTATTCCACCGCCGCAGCCAGTGCCATGATCTTCCTGATCTTCATTGGTGCGGACATGATGAACACCTCGCTGGCGCTCACCCAGGTGCCGGCCCAACTGGCCGAGGTCGTCCAGGGCCTGGACGTCTCACCGGTGATGGTGGTGGCCGGGATCATGCTGTTTTATGTGGTGCTGGGCGCCGTGATGGACGAGCTCTCCATGATCCTGCTGACCATTCCGATCTTCTTCCCGGTGGTTATCGGGTTGGACTTCGGCATGCCGCAGGAATCGGTGGCGATCTGGTTTGGCATCATGGTGCTCATGACCGTGGGCTTCGGTTTGCTGGCGCCGCCTGTGGGCCTGAACGTGTACGTCGTCAACGGCATGGCCAAGGACGTGCCGATCGGCGAGAGCTACAAGGGCGTGATGCCCTTCCTGATCAGCGACGTGTTCCGCACGCTCCTGTTGCTGAGCTTTCCGGGGATTTCCCTTTGGTTGGTCCAATTTGTAGGGTAAACAAATCATGAACAGTCGACATTTGAATCGCCGCACGCTGCTCGGCGCTGCACTCTCCCTGGCCGCGTTGGCAGCCGGGCCTGCTCACGCACAAGCCGCCTTCCCCTCGAAGACGCTGCGCATCGTCGTACCGTTTGCCGCCGGTGGCGTGGGTGACCTGACCGCGCGCATCGTGGCGCAGAAGCTCTCCGAGCTGCTCGCGCAGTCGGTGGTGATCGAGAACCGGCCTGGCGCCGGTGGCGTGGTGGCGGCCGATACGGTGGCGCGCTCCGAGCCCGACGGCCACACCATGTTCCTCATGTCCAACGGCACGGCGGTCACCGCCGGCCTGTTCAAGAGCCTGCCGTTCGACACGGTCAAGGACTTCACGCCGGTCTCCACGCTCGGCTATTTCGACATTGTTGTGGTGGTGCCCTCGGACTCACCCTTCAAGACCCTGGGTGAGCTGGTTGCCCATGCCAAGGCCAACCCCGGAAAGCTCAACGTCGGCAGCATCAACATCGGCAGCACGCAGAACCTGGCGGCCGAGCTGTTCAAGAGCACCGCCGACGTCGACGTGCAGGTCGTGCCCTTCAACGGCTCGCCGGCGCTGATCGGCGCGGTCCGCGGCAAGCAGGTCGACGTGGCCGTTGAAATCCTGGCCCCCATGCTGACGCAGATCAAGAGTGGCGCGGTGCGTGCCCTGGCCGTGACCGGCGAGAAGCGTTCCATCGTGTTGCCCGAGGTGCCGACCGCGGTGGAGTCGGGCGTGAAGGAGTTCGTTGCCTCGTCATGGAACGCTTTGGCCGTGCCGTCGAAGACACCGCGCCCGGTGGTGGACCGCCTGCAGCGCGAGATCGCCACGGCCCTGGCCGATCCGGCCGTGCGCGAAAAGCTGCGCGGTCTCAACATCGACGCGCGCTCGTCCACCCCCGAGCAGGCCGCCGCGCTGCTGGCTTCCGACATCCGTCGCTGGGGTGCGGTGATCGACCGCGCGGGTATCCCGAAACAATGAACACCCCCGCCGCGCTGCGCGCGACCCCCTCAAGGGGGGCGGCGCCTGCGGCCCGGCAGAGCCGGTTCCGCGGCACCGCTTGAGGGGCTGCTTCTCGCGTAGCCGATCTGGAGCAGCGGAATGACCACTCAACGCGTCGGCATCGTGGGCTACGGCGAGGTGGGTCGCATCTTTGCGGCCGGCTTGAAAAACGCCGGGGTTGGTTGGGTCGGTGTTTGGGACTTGAAGTTCGACGACCCTCGGCAGCGCGGCGAGCTGCATTCGGTTGCAGCCGCACAAGGCGTTCATGTGTGCGCGAGTACTGCCGAACTGTGCGCCCAGGCCACGCTGGTGATCTCCGCGGTCACCGCTTCTAGCACCTTGGCGGTGGCCTTCGAGGCGGCGGCCGACATCCAGCCCGAGGCCTTCTTTCTCGATCTGAACTCTGCCTCGCCCGGCACCAAGCAGCAGGCCGCCGAACTGGTGGACGCGGCGGGTGGCCGTTACGTGGAAGCCGGCGTGATGACCTCGGTGCCGCCACACGGCCTGCGCGTGCCCATGCTGTTGGGCGGCGCACATGCGAGCGAGCTGGCCGAACAGCTGCTGGCCTGGGGCATGGACGTGAAGGTGGCCAGCGAGCGCATCGGCGTGGCCTCGGCCACCAAGATGTGCCGCAGCGTGATGATCAAGGGCCTGGAGGCGCTGGTGCTGGAAAGCTACGCCACCGCGCGCCACTACGGTGTGGAAGATGCCATGATCGCCATGCTGCAGGAGACTTTTCCCGGCATCGACTGGCAGCAGCAGGGCAGCTACTTCTTCAGCCGCGTGGCGCAGCACGGCCAGCGCCGCGCGCAAGAGATGCGCGAGGCAGCTCAGACGGTGCGCGAGGCGGGGTTTGAGCCGGTGATGGCCAGCGCCATTGCCGACAAGCACGACTGGATGGCGGGCAAGGCCCGGGCCGGGGCCTTTGTCGACCTGCCCGACAAGCCGGACTGGCGGGCCTACGCAGACCGCATGCACGTGCTCGACAAGCCGAACACCTGACGGCGTTTCACCGTGCGTTCAGCGCGTCCAGCGTCTGGCGGATCAGCTCCAGCGTCTTTTGCTGCGTGAGCGTGGCCGGTCGTTGCGAACTGGTGGCCAGGCACAGCCGGGTTTTCAGCGGTGGGCTGACGGTGCGGATGCGGTAGGCCGAGGGGCGGATCGAGCTGGCCACCGCGTTGCGCGAGAGCAGGGCGGCGCCCGCGCCATCGGCCACGAGATCAAGAATGGCCGATACCCCATCGATCTCCAGTGCCACGGTGGGCCGGCAGCCCAGGTTCGCCATCTCGGTTTCCACCTGCATGCGAATCGCATTGGGCCGACTGGGGATCACCAGCGGCATGTTGGCCACCTCGCGCAGGCTGATGGCCGTGGGCGGGTCTTCGCTCAGCCCCGGCGGGCGCGACTCCACCAGCAGCAACTCTTCGTCGCGCAGCGGGTGGATGTCGATCTCGGAGGCGGGCTGTGCGTTGTAGAGCACCGCGATGTCCAGCCGCCCGGTGGTCAACCACTCCAGCATGGTGACCGACAGCGCTTCGCTGATGGACAGGCTGGCCTCGGGCAACTGCGCGCGGAATGCGCGCGTGAGCGGCACGGTGAGCACCCGGGCGAGGCTTGGTGGCAGGCCGATGGCCACACGACCGGCGAGCGCGCCGCGCACCCGGCCCAGCTCTTCGCGCGCGCGCTGCACCTGGTGCAGGATGCCGCGCCCATGCGCCAGCAGCAGCTTGCCCGCCTCCGTGGGCGTGGCACCCCGGCCGTTGCGCACCAGCAGGTTCTGCCGCAGCTCCACCTCGAGCAGGCGCACCTGGCGCGATAGCGCGGGCTGCGCCACGTTCAGCGCCATCGAGGCCCGGGTGAAGCTGCCCAGTTCGGCCACACGCACAAAGTATTCGAGTTGCTTGAGGTCCATGGTGCCGGAGGTGGAACGAAAGGTGCAGACAGGTGTTGATCATAGTTATGTAATTTCGTTCTAGCTGCTAGCCGGTCATGTGACTTTTCTCGCGGAGAGGCAAGGTTCACAATCCACCGACTCCTACCCAAGCCCATGCCGAACACCTCTGCCGCTACCGCCGTCAACACCCGCCTCAAGGGCATCTCGTCCATGGCGACGCGCCAGGTGCTGGCCGAGCTGGTGGTCGCCTTCGAGGCCGCCAGCGGCGTGTCGGTGGCGATCGAATCGGTGGGAGGCGTGGACGCCGCCAAACGGGTGCAAGCCGGTGAAGCCTTTGATGTCGTGATCCTGGCGTCCGACGCCATCGACAAACTGATCGCCAGCGGGCACCTGCGGCCTGGCAGCCGGGTGGATCTGGTGCGCTCGGGTGTGGCCGCGGCCGTGCGCGAAGGCAGCCCCGTGCCCGACCTGGCCTCGGAAGACGCGGTGCGCAGTGCCGTGCTGGCCGCGCGCAGCATCAGCCATTCCACCGGGCCCAGCGGCGTGGCGCTGATCAAACTCTTTGAACGCTGGGGCATTGCCGAGCAGGTGCAGGGGCGCATCGTGCAAGCGCCGCCCGGCGTGCCGGTGGCCTCGCTCGTGGCCAGCGGCAAGGTGGAGCTGGGCTTCCAGCAGCTCAGCGAACTGCTGGGCGTGAGCGGCATCACCATTGCCGGCCCCTTGCCCCCGGCCATCCAGATCGTCACCACCTTTTCCGCCGGCATCCCGGTGCAATCGGCCCAGGCCGAAGCGGTGCGCGCGATGCTCGACCACATGACCGCGCCGCAGGCCGCCGAGGCCATGCGACGCCAGGGCATGGAGCCTGCGTGAGCCCTTTCAGACCAGAACAAGAACCCCAGGAGACAACATGAGCCTCATCATCGATTGCCACGGCCACTACACCACGGCGCCCAAGGCGCTGGAAAACTGGCGCAACCAGCAGATCGCCGGCATCCAGGATCCCTCTAGCATGCCCAAAGTGGCGGATCTGAAAATCAGCGACGACGAGCTGCGCGAGTCCATCGAGACCAACCAGCTCAAGCTGATGAAGGAACGCGGCAGCGACATCACGCTGTTCTCGCCGCGCGCGAGCTTCATGGCCCACCACATCGGCGACTTCAACGTCTCCAGCACCTGGGCCGCGATCTGCAACGAGCTGTGCTTTCGCGTGAGCGAGCTGTTCCCCGATCACTTCGTGCCCGTGGCCATGCTGCCGCAGAGCCCGGGTGTTGATCCGGCCACCTGCATCCCCGAGCTGGAGAAGTGCGTCAAGACTTACGGCGCGGTCGGCATCAACCTCAACCCCGATCCTTCGGGCGGCCACTGGACCAGCCCGCCGCTGACCGACAAGCACTGGTACCCCATCTACGAGAAGATGGTGGAGCACGACCTGCCGGCCATGATCCACGTGAGCACCAGCTGCAACGCCTGCTTCCACACCACCGGCGCGCACTACCTCAACGCCGACACCACGGCTTTCATGCAGCTCATTCAAGGTGACCTGTTCAAGGATTTCCCGACGCTGAAGTTCCTGATCCCGCACGGCGGCGGCGCGGTGCCCTACCACTGGGGTCGCTTCCGCGGCCTGGCGCAGGAGATGAAGAAGCCGCTGCTGGACACGCACGTGATGAACAACGTGTTCTTCGACACCTGCGTCTACCACCAGCCCGGCATCGACCTGCTCAACACCGTGATCCCGGTGAAGAACGTGCTGTTCGCCAGCGAGATGATCGGCGCGGTGCGTGGCATCGACCCGACCACGGGCAACTATTACGACGACACCAAGCGCTACATCGAAGCGTCGAAGATCCTGAGTGCGGACGACAAGCACCAGATCTACGAAGGCAATGTGCGCCGGGTTTTTTCACGGCTGGATACACGCTTGAAAGCGAAGGGGATCTGACATGTACGAACTGGGCGTCGTTTACCGCAACATCACCCGCGCCGACCGCGCAGCCGCCGATGGCCTGGCCGCGCTGGGCTCGGCCACCGTCCACGAGGCCATGGGCCGCGTGGGCCTGCTCAAGCCCTACATGCGTCCCATCTACCCGGGCCAGCAGGTGAGCGGCACGGCCGTGACCGTGCTGCTGCAGCCCGGCGACAACTGGATGATGCATGTGGCCGCCGAACAAATCCAGCCGGGCGACATCGTGGTGGCCACGGTCACCGCGGAGTGCACCGACGGCTTCTTCGGCGATCTGCTGGCCACTTCGTTCCAGGCGCGCGGTGCTCGTGCGCTCATCATCGATGGTGGCGTGCGCGACGTGAAGGAGCTGCAGAGGATGGGCTTTCCGGTCTGGAGCAAGGCCATCAGCAGCAAGGGCACGATCAAGGCCACGCTGGGTTCGGTGAACATCCCCATCGTTTGCGCGGGCATGCTGGTGACGCCTGGCGACGTGATCGTGGCCGACGACGATGGTGTGGTCTGCGTGCCCGCGGCGCGCGCCGCCACCACGCTGGAAGCCGCGCGCAAGCGCGAGAGCTTCGAGGGTGAGAAGCGCGCCAAGCTGGCCAGCGGCGTGCTGGGGTTGGACATGTACAAGATGCGCGAGCCGCTGGCGGCCGCAGGCCTGAAATACGTCGACTGAAAATCCCCCGTTCGGGCTGAGCCTGTCGAAGCCGTCACCAACACCTTGGTGAACCCTTCGACAGACTCAGGGTGAACGGAGTAACCGGAGCACCACCGAATGACATTCGAAAAGACCCCTGGCTGGCTCGACTGGTACGACGGCCCGAGCAAGCCACGCTTCAAGCTGCCCGCCGGCAGCGTGGACGCGCACTGCCACGTGTTCGGCCCCGGCGCCGAATTTCCCTACGCCCCGGAGCGCAAGTACACGCCGTGTGACGCGAGCAAGGCGCAGCTGTTCGCGTTGCGCGACCACCTGGGCTTCGCGCGCAACGTGGTGGTGCAGGCCACCTGCCACGGCGCCGACAACCGCGCGCTGGTCGATGCGCTGGTGAACAGCGACGGCAAGGCGCGAGGCGTGGCCACCGTCAAGCGCAGCGTCACCGACGACGAGTTGCAAGCTCTGCACGCCGCCGGCGTGCGCGGCGTGCGCTTCAACTTCGTCAAGCGTCTGGTGGACTTCACGCCCAAGGACGAGCTGATGGAGATCGCCGCGCGCATCCAGAAGCTGGGTTGGCATGTGGTCATCTACTTCGAGGCGGTGGATCTGCCCGAGCTGTGGGACTTCTTCACCGCGCTGCCCACCACCGTGGTGGTGGACCACATGGGGCGCCCCGATGTGAGCAAGCCGGTGGACGGCCCCGAGTTCGAGCTGTTCCTGAAATTCATGCGCCAGCACCCCAACGTGTGGAGCAAGGTAAGCTGCCCTGAGCGTCTGTCGGTCACCGGTCCCAAGGCCCTGGACGGCGAGCAGGCCGCCTACCAGGACGTGGTGCCGTTCGCGCGCCGCGTGGTGGACGAGTTCCCCGATCGCGTGCTCTGGGGCACCGACTGGCCACACCCCAACCTGAAGGACCACATGCCCGACGACGGCCTGCTGGTGGACTTCATTCCGCAGATCGCGCCCAGCGCCGATGCGCAGAAGAAGTTGCTTGTTGAAAACCCGATGCGCCTGTACTGGCCTGAGGAGAACTGAAATGGCACTCGACAAACCCTACCTGGACGTGCCCGGCACGACCATCTTCGACGCCGAACAAAGCCGCAAGGGCTACTGGCTCAACCAGTTCTGTATGAGCCTCATGAAGGCCGGGAACCGCGAGCGTTTCAAGAAAGACGAGCGCGCCTACCTCGACGAATGGGCCATGACGGAAGAGCAGAAGCAGGCCGTGCTCGCGCGCGACCTCAACTGGTGCATCCGGCTCGGCGGCAACATCTACTTTCTCGCCAAGATCGGCGCCACCGACGGCAAGAGCTTCCAGCAGATGGCGGGCTCCATGACCGGCATGACCGAAGACGAATACCGCAACATGATGGTCTCCGGTGGCCGCTCGGTTGAAGGCAACCGCGTGGTCGGCGAAGACGGCAGCGCCCAGGCGAACCACCAGCCGCAAGGCTCCGCAGGCAAGAAAGTGAACTGACCATGGCACGCATCACCGCATCCGTCTACACCTCGCACGTCCCCGCCATCGGTGCCGCGCTCGACCTCGGAAAGACCCACGAGCCTTACTGGCAACCGGTCTTCCAGGGCTACGAGTTCGGCCAGCAATGGCTCAAGGACAACAAACCCGACGTGATCTTTCTGGTCTACAACGACCACGCCACCGCGTTCAGCCTGGACATGATTCCCACCTTTGCGATCGGCACCGCCGCCGAGTACCAGCCAGCCGACGAAGGTTGGGGCCCCCGCCCGGTGCCCAAAGTCATCGGCCACCCGGAGTTGTCTGCGCACATCGCGCAGTCGGTGATCCAGCAGGACTTCGACCTCACCATCGTCAACAAGATGGACGTGGACCACGGGCTGACCGTGCCGCTGTCCTTGATGTGTGGCCAGCAGGACCCGGTCAAGGGAGCCTGGCCCTGCCCGGTGATCCCTTTCGCGGTCAACGTGGTGCAGTACCCGGTGCCCAGCGGCCGGCGCTGCTACAACCTCGGCAAGGCGATTGCCAAGGCGGTGGCGAGCTACGACGAAGATCTCAATGTGCAGATCTGGGGCACGGGCGGCATGAGCCACCAGTTGCAAGGTCCACGCGCCGGTCTGATCAACAAGGACTTCGACAACGCCTTTCTCGACAAGCTGATCAACGACCCCGATGCCGCCGCCGACATCTCGCACATCGACTACGTGCGCGAGGCCGGCAGCGAGGGCATCGAACTCGTGATGTGGTTGATCGCGCGCGGCGCCATGGCCGATGCGGCTGGCGGTGCCAGGCCGAAAGCGGTGCGCCGCTTCTACCATGTGCCCGCGTCGAACACGGCCGTGGGCCACCTGATCCTGGAGAACACCTGACATGAGCAAAACCATCAAAGTCGCCCTCGCCGGTGCCGGTGCCTTCGGCATCAAGCACCTGGACGGCATCAAGAACATCGACGGCGTGGAAGTGGTCTCGCTCATCAGCCGCGATCTCGACAAGACGAAGGAAGTGGCGGCCAAATACGGCATCGGCCACGTCACCACCGAGCTGTCCGAATCGCTCGCGCTCAAGGAGCTGGACGCCGTCATCCTCTGCACACCCACGCAGATGCACGCCGAGCAGACCCTGGCTTGCCTGCGGGCCGGCAAACACGTGCAGGTGGAGATTCCCCTGGCCGACAGCCTCAAGGGCGCGCAGGATGTGATCGCGCTGCAGAAGCAGACCGGCCTGGTGGCCATGTGCGGCCACACGCGCCGCTTCAATCCCAGCCACCAGTACGTGCACAACGAGATCACGGCCGGCAGGTTCAACATCCAGCAGATGGATGTGCAGACCTACTTCTTCCGCCGCACCAACACCAACGCGCTGGGCCAGGCGCGCAGCTGGACCGACCACCTGCTGTGGCACCACGCAGCGCACACAGTCGATCTGTTTGCCTACCAATGCGGCAGCCCGATCGTGCAGGCCAATGCGGTGCAGGGCCCGATCCACCCCACGCTGGGCATCGCCATGGACATGAGCATCCAGCTCAAGGCGGCCAACGGCGCGATCTGCACGCTCTCGCTCTCGTTCAACAACGATGGCCCGCTGGGCACCTTCTTCCGCTACATCGGTGACACCGCAACCTACCTCGCGCGCTACGACGACCTGTTCAACGGCAAGGAAGAGAAGATCGATGTGTCGAAGGTGGCGGTGAGCATGAACGGTATCGAGCTGCAGGACCGCGAGTTCTTCGCCTCCATTCAGGAAGGCCGCGAGCCCAACTCCAGCGTGGCCAGGGTGTTCGCCTGCTACGAGGTGCTGCACAAGCTGGAGCAGCAATTGAACGCGAACGGCTGAGCGCCATGCAGCAACGACAACTCGGCCCCTTCCAGGTCAGTGCCATTGGCCTGGGCTGCATGAACATCTGCCACGCCTACGGCGCGCCAGTGTCGAAGGAGCAGGCCGAGCGCGTGCTGCTCACCGCGCTCGACCAGGGCGTGACGCACTTCGACACCGCGGCGCTGTACGGTTTCGGCGCCAGCGAAACGCATGTGGGCAACGTGCTCTCGAAGCACCGCGGCAAATTCACGCTGGCCAGCAAGGGCGGCATGGCCGGCGTGCAGTTCGACGACGGCGTGAAGCGCGTGATCGACGGCCGGCCTGAGGCCATCCGCAGGAACTGCGAAGACAGCCTGCGCCGCCTCAAAACCGACGTGATCGACCTCTACTACCTGCACCGCTGGGACAAGCAGGTGCCGGTGGAAGACAGCGTGGGCGCGATGAGCGACCTGGTGCGCGCGGGCAAGGTGCGCGCGCTGGGACTGTCCGAGGTGTCCGCCGCCACCATCCGCAAGGCGCAGGCCGTGCACCCGATCACCGCCGTGCAGACCGAGTACTCGCTGTGGACGCGCAACCCCGAGATCGCGGTGCTGGCCACCTGCCGCGAGTTCGGCATCGCCTTCGTGGCCTTCAGCCCGGTGGCGCGCGGTTTTCTGTGCGGTGATGACCTGGACGTGAACGCTTTCGACGCCAAGGACATCCGTCGCGCCATGCCGCGCTTCACGCCCGAGCATTTCGCGGCCAACCTCAAACTGCTGCCGCCTTACCGCGCCATCGCGAACGAGGTGGGCTGCACGCCGGCTCAGTTGGCCCTGGCCTGGCTGCTGCACCAGGGGCAGGACATCCTGCCGATTCCCGGCACCTCGCGCGAGGACCATCTGCGCGAGAACCTGGGGGCTTCAGACGTGAAGCTGGACGCAGGCACGCTGGCCCGACTGGACGCGCTGATCAACCAGCAGACCGTGCGCGGCAATCGATACAGCGAGCAGGCCAACCGCGAGGTCGACACGGAGGCCTATTAGCGCCAACGCTGCGCCGCTGCGCGCTTGGGGCGGCCCGGTGCCGCGGCCCTGCACTATCTGGGCTGGCGCACGCAGCTCAGGTCACCTTCCTTGCAATCCAGGTGGCGCTGCAATTCGGCGGTGCGCTCGCGCGTCATGCGTGCCTGGCACTGCCAGTTGATCATGGGTGCGGCGCTGCCGCCCTCGATGCCGCTCTTCTCGAACTCACAGGCTTTCGCGCGGTACTGAATCCACTCGGTCTGCACTTGGCGCAGCAACTGTCGCTGCCGGTTGCCGACGCTTTGCGAGAGCGTCTTGTAGGTCGCGCTGTAGGCGGCGGTGGCTTTCTCGAAGTCCTGGTGGGCGCAGGCGTTGAGCCCCGACTGCGTGCCGGGCAACTGTGAGCACTCGACAGCCCCGGGTTTCGTGCCAGTGGCCGTGGCCAACGACGGCAGGCAGTGGCTCGTCAGGCCCAGGATGAACAAACTTTTCAGCAAGGTGGCATGCATGCAGGGGCTCCGCGGCGCCAGAGGTGGCGTGTTGGTCGAATTGTGCAGTGGCCCCGTATGAAATGAAACGAAACAAACCGAAACCGCCGCGAGACGACGGGGGAGGGGCCTGCCGGCACCATCACGGTCATGTTCAACCCATCCTCCCAAAGGACACTGTCATGAAACCCTGGATCAAACGCTCCCTCATTGCCCTGTCCGGCGTCACCATCGCCGTCGGCGGCCTCACCGCCTGCGGCACGCGCGGTCACCACGAACACGGCCCCATGAGCGCCGAGCACATGATCGAAATGCGCGGCAAGGTCATCGAGCGCGTGACGAAGAAGCTCGATCTCAACGCCGAACAGCAGCAGAAACTCGGCGTGCTGGCCGACAAGCTGCAGGCCCAGCGCACCGCTTTCATTGGCCAGACCACCGACCCGCGCGCCGAGGTGCGCGCGCTCGTGGCCGGTGACAAGTTCGACCGCGCACGCGCCTTGAGCCTGCTCGACGAGAAAACCCGCGTGGTGCAGGTGAGCAGCCCTGAGGTGATCAACGCCATGGCCGACTTCTACGACAGCCTCAACCCCGCGCAGCAGGCCGAGGTGCGCGAGCGCATGCAGAAGCGCAAGGGCTGGTTCTCGCGCGGTTGAAGCGGGTGAGCGCCATGTCGCCCGTGTTGCAAACGATCGCCCAGCGGCTGCGCGACCATGGTCCGGCGCTGCTGGCCGGCGTGGATGACCCGCACGACGAGCTGCTGGCCCTGGTCTGGGGTCCGCGTTTCGACCGCGAGCATGCGCTCAGCCTGTGGGCCAGCCTGTCGCGCCGCCAGCCCCACGAAGCGGTGCTCACGCTGCCAGCCATCCTCTCAGTGGCCGACCGCTTCGATGGCTTGGACAACGGTGCGCAGCAACGGCTGCGCCGCCTCATCGTGCGCCACCGCGCGCTGAGCGCAATGTGACAATGCCGCATGCACCGCGTATTGTTGATTGACGACGACGAACAGCTCGGCCCACCGCTGGCCACTTACTTCCAGCGGTTCGAGCTTGAGCTCACCCATGCGCTCAAGCCCAGCGAAGGGCTGGCGCGTTTGCGCAGCGGCGTGTTCGACGCGGCCATCCTCGACGTGATGCTGCCCGAGATGGACGGCTTCGAACTCTGTCGCACCATCCGCAAGGAAAGCGACATTCCCATCGTGATGCTCACCGCGCGCGGCGACGTGATGGACCGCGTGGTTGGCCTCGAACTCGGCGCCGACGCCTACCTGCCCAAACCCTTCGAGCCGCGCGAACTGGTGGCGCACATCCAGACCATGCTGCGGCGTCGAAACGGTCACAACGGGCCGGCCAACGGCGTTCCGGCGCCGGACGTGCTGGCCTTCGAGGGCCTCACCATCGACCCGGCACGCCGCAGCGTGACGCGCCAGGGCGAGGTGGTGGAGCTCACCGGCACCGAGTTCGAACTGCTGCACCTGCTGGCACGCGAGAGCGGGCGCGTGTTCACCCGCGACGACATCCTGAACCAGTTGCGTGGCCACGAAGCCGACCTCTACACCCGCGCGGTGGACATCGTGGTGAGCCGCCTGCGCAAGAAGCTCGAACCGCTGGACTGCATCAAGACCCTGCGCAACGCTGGTTACTCGCTGGCGCTGCGCAAGCTGGCGCCATGAAAGTCCCCGCAGTCTCCGCACAGCGACCGCCTTGGTTTCGCCGCGCGCTCAGCGCTCTGCGTTGTTCCCTCAAGCTGCGCTTGATGATGGTGTTCCTGCTGCTGGCGCTGGGCGTCGCGTTCGCCTTCATCGGTGGGGCGCAGAAAGCATTTTCGGTGGGCTGGCGCGATGCGGCGCGACCATTGCTCATGGACTACGTGGACCGCCTGGCCGCTGACATCGCCCCCGCTGGCAGTGCACCCAACACCGAGCGCGCCCAGGCGATCACTCAGCGCCTGCCGATCACCATCGACATCTCCGGCCCACTGGTGAACTGGCGTTCCCATCCGGAACAGGCCCGGATGGACTGGCAGCGGAATGGACCACCCGGGGCCAAGGGCCGGGACCCCGAAGACTGGGGCGACGACAAGGACTGGCAACAGCTGTTGCAACGAACCACTGCCGACGGCCACCGCCTGGGATTCGGCTTGAACGAAGCGGCGTTCGAGCGCCGTCCGCGACTGTTCGGCTTCACGCTCACCGTGTTGCTGCTGCTCACGCTGTTGGCGTTTTTGTATGTGCGCCGCCTGCTGCGCCCGCTGGACGACATCCGCCAGGGCGCACTGCGTTTTGGCGCCGGTGAGTTTGGACAGCCGATCCCGGTGCGCCACCCCAAAGGGCCTGATGAACTGGGTGAACTCGCCGCGACGATCAACACCATGGGTCATGACATCCACCAGATGCTGGAGGCCCAGCGCGCGTTGTTGCTGGCCATCAGCCACGAATTGCGAAGTCCGCTCACACGCGCCCGGCTCAACACCGAACTGTTGCCCGACACAGCAGACGTCACGCCGCAGCGCGATGCCCTGCTGCGCGATCTGGCGGAAATGGCCCAGCTCATCAGTGATTTGCTGGAAAGCGAGCGCCTGGCGGGTCGTCACCAAGCCTTGCACCGAGAGTCCACCGACCTGGCGGAGCTCGCTCGCGAGGTGATTGACGAACTCGCCAGCGCCCAGCCGTTGGCCATCAACATCCATCTGCAAGCCGCGCAGCACCTGCCCACCATGCCGCTGGACCGCATCCGCATCCGGTTGCTGCTGCGCAACCTGCTCGACAACGCACTGCGCCACAGCGCTGGCGCCCCGCTGCCGCCGGAGTTGCACATTCGCCGCATCGGCGAAACAGGGCAGGGCATCGAACTGGAAGTGCGCGACCATGGCCCCGGCGTGCCGGACGATCAGTTGCCGCATCTGGCGCAAGCTTTTTTCCGACCCGATACCGCCCGCACCCGCAACGCTGGCGGTGTGGGCTTGGGTCTCTATCTGTGCCGCTTGGTGGCGCAGGCACACGGCGGCACATTTGCGGTGCGCAATGCTAGGCCGGGGCTGTCTGTCACGGTGACGTTGCCGCAGGTGTGATCGCAGCGCCCGAACGACAGACAAAAAGAAGGGAGCCACTCGGGCTCCCTTTCATGTGTACCGGCTCAAGGCCAGTGGAATTCAGATCGCCTGGTTCTTCTGACGGCGGCGAGCAGCCATCAAACCGAAAGCACCCATGGCCATGAGCGCGAGCGAGCCGGGCTCGGGCACGTCGCCACCGGGAGGGGCGCACAGGGCGCCGCAGTAGGTGCCGGCGAGCGACAGGACTTTGAATGCATCGGTGCTGCTGCCGGTGCTGGATCCGTACGCGCTCACCAGCCAGTAGCTCGAAAAAACGGGAGTGGCAACAGCTTGGGTGTTTCCGGTTTTCGTGCCGACGTTGAAGTAGTCACCGATCAAAACCCAGCCGGCAACAGACGATGCATAACTCGTTGGCGTGGCGGAAGCGCCAGTCCACGCATAGATGGACACGTCGGAATCGTTGTAGTGACTGGTGCTGTTGTCAGAGCCGTTCCATCCCAGTGTGAGGCCGGTCAGGGACACTGACTCCGTGAACTTGAAGATCAGTGCGTCCAGACCGCCGTAGTTGTCCAGGGCATGTGGGCCATTCGTGTTGGATTCGTTTTGGTTTTGAACGCCCAGGCCACCGCTCCATGCCTTCACGGTGGCGTCCGTGACGCTGCCGCCGATCACCGAGCTGCCGCGCACGTCCACCCCACTGCCGCCGCAGGTGCCGAAACTGCCGGACGCAGCAACGACGTTGCCGCTGTCACCGCACCCACCGTACGAGGCCGTCCAGTTCGTCGCGGCGTGCGCAGACGCTGCCGCGGTCAGCAGGCAAGCTGCAGCCAACGCACGGAACAGGGCAGAGGAGGCAATTTGTTGTTTCATGTCAAAGACCTTTGTCAAACTCAAGGAGTACTTTGGCTACGTTCAAGCATTAATCGGGCCAGACAATCAAGTACAAGGACAATCAAACAGTTACATCGTCTTGCAAGGTGTTTGCACGCGAAACTGTAAAAAAATCCGACGTCAGTTCAGGGTCTTCAGCAACTGCTCCGCTTCCCTGGAGCCTTCGAACGGCCGCCCGGTTTTCATCGCCTCGCGCAATTCTTCCTGGGCCTCGCCTTGGCGACCGGTCTGCGCCAGCACCTTGGCCAGGTGGTAGCGGATCTCCGGGTTGGCGGGTTCCCTCAGGCGCGCGTCGCGCAGAAGGCTCAGCGCCCGATCCTGCTGGCCGAAATGGTGATGCGCCCATCCCAGCGTGTCGATCACCAGGGCGTTGGCGGGCGCCAGACCATGGGCCTTTTCGGCGGTTTGCAAGGCGGTTTTGTCACCCAGCTTCAGCTGGATGTTGGCCAGGTTGTTGAGTGCGGACACGTCCTGTGGCTGCTGCAACAGCAGCGCCTGGTAGTTTTTCCCGGCGTCGCCATACCGGCCAGCCCTTGCATGCAGGTCGGCCAAGGCATTCAGAACGACCGTGTCCCTGGGCGCCTGACGAAGTCTCTGGGCTGCGGCTTCTTGCGCGCCCTTGTCGTTGCCCTGTGTTTCCAGCGCCTGCATGAGCCGCAGGGTGGTGCTGCTCGAAGGCTCCACGGCATGTGCCTTGCGAAACGCCTCCAGCGCGGGTCCTGGGCGGGTTTGGGCGATGGCGAGATCCCCCGTCAACGTGTGGCCCACGGCACGGCGTGGGTACTTCTGCACGATGTTGCGCGCGCGCTGTTCGGCCTTGGCCACTTCGCCTCGCTGGAACTCCACCCGCGCCATAAGCACTTGGGCGGGCAGCGATTCGGGTTGACCTGTGAGTGCCTTGTCCAGGCTGTAGTACGCGCCATCCAGGTTCTGAGCCGCGAGTTGCTGGGTCGCGATCTCTACTTGCAGATCGGCGTCAAAGTCGGCAAGCCGGGTGGCTCTGCTGAGGGTGCCTCGCGCGCCTTGTGCGTCACCCATGGCCAGCTGTGCGCGGCTGTAGAACAGCAGGCTCGTGATGTTGTCGGACGATTTTCCTTGCGCGATCTTCGCTTCGGCCAGCGCCTGCTCCGGCCGGCCGGCGCGCAGGTGGAGGTCCACCAGTGCGAGGTTCCAGCGAAGCTCGCGTGAGCCCGAGTTGTCCCTGGCCTTCTCCAGCCAGGTCTGCGCTTCAGCGGCTTTGCCGCGCAGATCGGCCACGCGGGCCATGGTGGCCAGGCCATCGGTGTTGCGCGGGTGGATCTTGAGCAGGTTGGTGAGTCGCTGTTCTGCTGCATCGAGTGCGCGGGCATCCAGATCGAGCCGTGCCAGGTGGAGCTGTGCCTGGATCAAGTCGGGCGACAGCTGGGCGGCTTTTTCGAAAGATGCTCGCGCGGCCATCGCGTCGCCATTCTGGGCCTGAGCCTGGCCGAGCAGGTCGTACAAGCCGGCGTTGGCGGGTTGCTGTTTCACCAGGGTCTGGATCAACGCCAGTCCCCTGGCCTGCTGGCCCTCACGCAGGTAGAGCTGCGACAACACGATGGCCGCGGCCAGCTGTTTGGGGTCCTTCTTGTAGGCGGCCTCCAGTTCGGCCAGAGCGCCGGCGGTTTGACCCGAGCCCAGCAGGCCCATGCCGAGGGTGGTCCGGTACTCGGGCAAGTCCTGCGACCTGAGGGTTTGCTGCATGAGGGTGGCCGCCCGTGCGTGTTTGCCCTGCGCGATGTACACCGAGCCGAGCAGGTTGCTGGCCAGACCGTCGCCGGGCTGGTTCTTCAGGTAGTTCTCCAGCAGATTGGCCGCTTCGGTCACGCTGCCCGTGCTCAGGTAAATGCGTGCCAGCAGCCGGGTGACGGGGCTGTTGGGCTGGGTGCGCAGGTACGCCTCAAGGTACTGCCGGGCCTTTTCGGGTTCGTTGAGTCCGTGGTGCGACAGGCCATTGAGCATGAGCAACTGTGAGCGGTACCGCATGAAGGACATGGGCACCGGATCGAGCAGAGAAGTCACCTCTCGCAACGCCGCCTGTGCCTCCGGCACCCGACCCTGTCGTTCGGCCAGCAAGGCCTTGAAGTAGGAGCCACGGGGATCCTTGGGCGCCACGCGCTGCAAGGCGATCGCATCCCGCGCCGCTTCTTCCAACCGGTTGGCATCCAGTTGGAGGCCGATCTGTGCAATCAGCGCTTCGACATGGTTGGCATCCAGTTGCAGCGCCCGGGTGTAGGAGGCGGTCGCACCGGTCAGGTCGCCCTGCACGTGCAGGATCGAACCTTTCTGGTAGTGGGCCTCGGCCATGTTGGGCGCAATGCTCAGTGCGTGATCCACGGCCTGCAGGGCTTCGGTGAACTTCTTGCTGCGGATGCGGATGGGCACTTCGGCCAGCCACACGTCGGGCGACCGGCTGTCGAGTCTTCGTGCGTCGTCGATGGATTTCAGGGCGGGCGCGATTTGTCCCAAGTCAGCCTGAGCGCCTGCGCGCAGCACGTGCATCTGGAGTTGAAGTCCGTTGGGCAGGCCAGCCGGTTGCAAGGCGGGGTGGGCGAGCATGTCCAGCTGCTTGCCCTGGGCAACCATCGACCGGCCCAGTCGCTCCACCACCTCGGCCCGGTTGACGCCCAGCCTCAGAGCCTCATTGAACGCAACTTCGGCCGCCACCACATCGCCGTTTTCCAACAGGGCCTTGCCCAACAGCAGTTGCACCGGCAGGTTGTTCGGGGTGTCTTTCAGCGCGTTCTTGAGCTGGATGATGGAGCCGGAGTAGTCCTTTTTCTCGAAACGTTGCAGCGCGTCTTCGTAAAAGCGTGACGCCGCGGTGTTGCCCTGGGCAAATGCCAGGCCGCTGGTGGCACACAGCACAGCCGCGAGCACCAGCGAATGGAGGCCGCGGGAGTGGGCGAATGAGCGCGGAGTCTGTTGTTTCATGTAGGTATTTTGACTGAAAGTCATCAATCAGTGGCTCTCGTCGGATGCCTCCAGTGGGATTTGGATGACGATACTGGCTGGCATCCATTGTTGTCGGCAGGCGTTGGCCGTTGTGATGCACCCAGCAAAAAGGGGAGCCAATGCTCCCCTTTTTGCGGTTTGTCCGACGCGTCTTACATCGTGTCGATGAAGCTGCGCAGCTTGTCCGAGCGGCTTGGGTGCTTGAGCTTGCGCACCGCCTTGCTTTCGATCTGGCGGATGCGTTCGCGGGTCACGTCGAACTGTTTGCCGACTTCTTCCAGCGTGTGGTCGGTGGACATTTCAATGCCGAAGCGCATGCGCAGCACCTTGGCTTCGCGTGGCGTGAGGCTGTCGAGGATTTCCTTGACCACTTCGCGCAGGCCGGCCTGCATGGCGGCCTCGATGGGCGCGGTGTTCGCCTGGTCTTCGATGAAGTCGCCCAGGTGCGAATCGTCGTCGTCGCCGATCGGGGTTTCCATGGAGATCGGCTCTTTCGCGATCTTCATGATCTTGCGGATCTTCTCTTCGGGCATCTCCATCTTTTCGGCCAGGATGGACGCATCGGGTTCAAAACCAAACTCTTGCAAGTGCTGGCGGCTGATGCGGTTCATCTTGTTGATGGTCTCGATCATGTGCACCGGGATGCGGATGGTGCGCGCCTGGTCGGCAATCGAGCGGGTGATGGCCTGGCGGATCCACCAGGTGGCGTAGGTCGAGAACTTGTAGCCGCGGCGGTATTCGAACTTGTCCACCGCCTTCATCAGGCCGATGTTGCCCTCTTGGATCAGATCCAGGAACTGCAGGCCGCGGTTGGTGTACTTCTTCGCGATGGAGATCACGAGGCGCAGGTTGGCCTCGATCATTTCCTTCTTCGCGTCGCGCGAGGTGGACTCGCCCGAGTTCATGCGCTTGTGGATGTCCTTGAGATGCGCCAACGGCACGACCACGCTGCTCTGGATGTTCATCAGGCCGGTCTGCAGTTCCTGCACCGGCGGGATGTTGCGCTCCATCACCACGCTCCAGGGCTTGCCCGCGGCGGCCTGCTTCTCCACCCACTTCAGGTTGAGCAGGTTGGCCGGGAAGTCGGCGATGAACTTCTCCTGCGGCATGCCGCACTTGTCCACGATGATGCGGCGCAGTTCGCGCTCCTTTTTGCGCACGTCGTCCACCTGGTTGCGCATGGTGCTGCACAGCTTCTCGATGGCCTTGGCGGTGAAGCGGATTGACATCAGCGTCTCGGTGATGGACTTCTGCGTCTTCAAGTAGGTCGGCGTGCCGTAACCTTCCTTGTCGTACGTCTTGTGCAGCTTTTCAAACAGCGTGCGCATGGTGTCGAAGCGGGTGAGGGCTTCGCGCTTGAGCTCTTCGAGCTTGCGGGTCAGCGCCTTGGAGCCGCCCTTGCCGTCGTCGTCGTCGGCTTCGTCGTAGTCGTCGAAGTCTTCTTCGGCCACGTAGTCATCGGCCTCGTCGGCGTCGGCGAAGCCGTCGACCACGGTGGAGATGACGACCTTGCCGCTGCGGATGTCTTCGGCCATCACCAGGATCTCGGCAATGGTGGCCGGGCTCTCGCTGATGGCGGCCATCATGTCGTTGAGGCCACCCTCGATGCGCTTGGCGATCTCGATCTCGCCTTCGCGCGTGAGCAGCTCCACCGTGCCCATTTCGCGCATGTACATGCGCACGGGGTCGGTGGTGCGGCCGAATTCGCTGTCAACGGTGGACAGCGCCGCTTCGGCTTCTTCTTCGGCTTCTTCTTCGGTGGCGGCGGTGGGGCCGGTGTTGTTCAGCAGCAGGGTTTCGGCGTCAGGCGTCTGCTCATACACCGCCACGCCCATGTCGTTGAGCAGCGAGACCACCACTTCCAGCGTCTCGGCTTCGACCAGCTTGTCGGGCAGGTGGTCGTTGATCTCGCCGTGCGTGAGGTAGCCACGCGTCTTGCCCAGCTTGATCAAGGTCTTGAGGCGTTCGCGGCGGTTGCGCGCTTCTTCTTCGGACAGGACGGTTTCGTCCAGGCCGAATTCCTTCATCAGCGCGCGCTCTTTCGCCTTGCTGATCTTCATGCGCAGCGGCTTGACCTTCTCGGTCGTGGTCGAGGTGGTGTCGACCGCTTCGACCTCGACTTCACCGGTCAGGTCGTCTTCGATGTCGCTCAGATCGGCATCGTCCATGTCGCTGCCGGACGACTTGCCTTTGGCATCGGCCTTGGGCTTGCGGCCGCGTTTGGCGGCGGGCTTGTCGTCGCCTGCAGCGGCCTTGGCCGGGCGGCCGGCCTTCTTTTTCGCTGGCGCGTCGTCCAGCAACTCGGTGTCAAGTGCCTTGGCAACGGTCTTTTTGGCAGGAGCAGCCTTGGCGGCGGCTTTGGCGGGGGTCTTGTCGGTCACAGCAGGAGCTTTCTTCGGGGGCAAAGCCGGGGCGGTGGCGCGGGTGACGGCCTTTTGAGCGGGTTTTGTACTGGACGAGACGGGCGTGCTGGATTTCTTCGCGGGCATGAGGACCTCAGAAAAATGTCGAACTGGAACCGGCAGAACACACAAAAAACGCCTGAAGGCCGCGCAACGCGGTCCACCCCGGTGATTTTGTTGGGCACAACGCCCACCTTTCACCGGAAAGGGTGGGCCTGCAAGCTGTTGGGGCGAACATTTGGTGTGCAGTCCTTGCGGGGTTCCGTCAGGCCCGGGGCGGGTCGCTGAGGTGGCCAGGAGAAGTGTCCATGTAGCCCTTGTCGAAGGGCCGGGCCGGTGCCGGAGGTGCTGCTGTCGCGCTTGCGGTGCAAAGCCGTGGATTATACCGCGCTGCCCGTATTCCTGTAGGCTCAGGCGCTGGATTTCAGGGCCACCAGTTGCGCACTCACGCGCTTGTAGTCTTCCAGCGCGCCTGGGTCGCCCTCGGCCACTCGGTCTGCCAGCTGGCGCGCCTGTGCTTCCAGGCCGTCCCGGCGCAGGCGGTTCATCACGTCGGCCAGCTCCGAGAGTTCGGAGGCGGGATCGTCGCTGGGCGGGACTTGTTCCACCTGCGTGCAGCCAAACACCTCGTGCTCGTGCCCCCGCAGGGCTTCACGCAGGGCGGCCCAGGGCTGCGGGCCATGTTCGTGCAGTTGTGTTTCCAGCCAGGCAAACAGTGCTCCGTGGGGCGCGGGCAGGTGGGCCAGCAGGCTGTGGTCGTCTGCCGAGAGGCCGTCCCACGCCTGAGCATTGGCCAGCAGCAGGCCCACGGCGCGGTCAGCGCGGCTGCCTCCCGCGCGACGCGTGCCCAGCATGCGTGGCGGCGGGGGAGGGCCCTTGCGCCATTTGCTGTAGCCCTTTTTGCCGTACGTGCTGCCACTGTCGCTTCGATAGCCGCTTCCACTGGATTCGTAGGAGCTGGCCGACGATTCGTAAGAGGCGCCGCCGTCGTAGCCCGCATCGTGCGACGACTGGGCGGGCGCTTGCCCCGCTGAGCGCGGCGCGCGCGAGCCGCCAGCACTTTGTTGCCAGAGCTGCAGCAGGTCCGTGCTGCCGATGCCGATGCCGGTGGACAGCTCGCTGATCAGCTGGCGCTTCAGGGCGCCGTCGGGCAGCGCGCTCCAGAGCGGGCGTGCCTGGCTGGCCATGCGGGCGCGGCCTTCGGCCGTGGAGAGGTCGCAGTCGGCGCCGGCGGCCTCGATCAGGAAGCGCGACAGCGGCACGGACTCTTTCACGCACTGGGCGAACGCGGCTTCACCGTTGGCACGAATGAAGCTGTCGGGATCGTGCTCGGCGGGCAGGAAGAGGAACTTGACGCTGCGCGTGTCGGTGGCCAGGGGCAGGGCGGCGTCGAGTGCCTTGCGCGCCGCGCGCCGGCCGGCGCCGTCGCCGTCGAAGCTGAACACCACCGAGTCGGTGAAGCGGAACAGTTTCTGCACGTGATCGGGCGTGCAGGCCGTGCCCAACGTGGCCACGGCGTTGGCAAAGCCGAGCTGGGCCAGGGCCACCACGTCCATGTAGCCCTCGGTCACCAGCGCGTAACCTGCCACGCGGATGGCGGTTCGGCCTTCGAACAAGCCGTAGAGTTCGCGGCCCTTGCTGAACACCGGCGTCTCGGGCGAGTTCAGGTACTTGGGCTCACCCTTGTCGAGCACGCGCCCGCCAAAGCCGATGCACTCACCCTTGACGTTGCGGATCGGGAACATGATGCGGTCGCGAAAACGGTCGTACCGTTTCGATTGGCCATCGGCGCCTTTCTCATCCTCGTGCTCGATCACCATGCCGGACTCGACCAGCAGCGGGTCCTGATAGTCCGCAAAAACGCTGGCCAGCGCGCGCCAGCCTTCGGGCGCGTAGCCCAGGCCGAAGGTCTTGGCGATCTGACCCGACAGTCCACGGCCTTTGAGGTAGTCCACCGCGCGCGGCGCGGCCTTGAGGTGTTTGGCATAAGCCTGCGCGGCTTTTTCCAGCACGTCGGTCAGCGTGACCTGTTTCTGGCGCTGCTGGGCTGCGCGTTCGCGGTCTTGCGGCGAGGCGTCGTCTTCGGGGATCTGCATGCCGGTTTGCTGGGCCAGGTCTTTCACCGCCTCGATGAAGCTCATGCCGGCGTGCTCCATCAGGAAGCCGATGGCGTTGCCGTTGGCCCCACAACCGAAGCAGTGATAGAACTGCTTAGTGGGGCTGACGCTGAACGACGGCGATTTTTCGCCGTGGAACGGGCACAGGCCCATCAGGTTGGCGCCACCCTTCTTGAGCTGCACGTAGCGACCCACCACGTCGACCACGTCCACGCGGTTGAGCAGTTCCTGGATGAAGGTCTGGGGGATGGCCACAAGGGTATTCTCTCGCAAGGCCCCAGAACACAAGGAGACAACCGCCATGACCAGCATCTTCGACCAGGACCTCCCGCGCACCGAGGCCAACTTCGCGCCTTTTTCCCCGCTCTCGTTCATCGAACGCACGGCCGAGGTGTATCCCGAGCGGCTGGCGGTGGTGCACGGCGAACTGCGCCAGACCTGGGGCGAAACCTACACCCGCTGCCGGCGCCTGGCCAGCGCCTTGCAGCGCGCCGGTATCGGCAAGAACGACACCGTGGCCGTGATGCTGCCCAACACGCCGCCGATGGTGGAGGCGCATTTCGGCGTGCCCATGGCGGGAGCGGTGCTCAACGCGATCAACACGCGGCTGGACCCGGAAGCCATTGCTTTCATGCTCGACCACGGCGAGGCCAAGGTGGTGATCGTGGATCCGGAGTTCTCGCTCACGCTGAAAAAGGCGCTCACGATGCGCCAGGCCAGCACGCCGTTGCTGGTAATCGATGTCGAAGATGCGCTGTTCACCGGCACGGCCGAGCGCATCGGCAGCAGCACCTACGAGGCATTTCTGGCCGGTGGCGACCCGGCGTTTGCCTGGAGTCTGCCGGCCGACGAGTGGGATGCCATCGCGCTCAACTACACCAGCGGCACCACTGGCAACCCCAAGGGCGTGGTCTATCACCACCGCGGAGCGGCGATGAATGCGGTGTCCAACGTGATGGAGTGGGACATGCCCAAGCACGCGGTGTACTTGTGGACATTGCCCATGTTTCACTGCAACGGCTGGTGCTTTCCGTGGACGGTGGCCGCGCGCGCGGGCGTCAACGTGTGCCTGCGCCGCGTGGAGGCGCAGGCGATCTTTGATGCCATGCGCAAGCACGGGGTGACGCACTACTGCGGCGCGCCCATCGTGCATGGCATGCTGGTCAATTCGCCCGCCGCGATGAAGGTGGGGCTGCCGGCTGGCGTGAAGGCCATGGTGGCGGGCGCGGCGCCCCCGGCCTCGATGATCGAGGGCATGGAGCAGATGGGCTTTGACCTCACCCATGTGTACGGTCTGACCGAGGTGTATGGCCCGGCCACGGTGTGTGCGAAGCACGAGAGCTGGGATGCGCTGGAGATCGGTGAGCGTGCGCGGCTCAACGCGCGCCAGGGCGTTCGCTACCACCTGCAGCGCGACGTGCGCGTGCTCGATCCCGAGACGATGCAGCCCGTGCCGCAAGACGGCGAGACCATGGGCGAGATCATGTTCAAGGGCAACATCGCAATGAAGGGCTACCTGAAGAACCCCAAGGCCACCGCAGAGGCCTTTGCCGGTGGCTGGTTCCACAGCGGCGACCTGGCGGTGCAGCACCCCGACGGCTACTTCAAGATCAAGGACCGCAGCAAGGACATCATCATCTCGGGCGGCGAAAACATCTCGTCCATCGAGGTGGAGGACGTGCTCTACCGCCACCCTGCGGTGCTGGCCGCCGCGGTGGTGGCCAAGGCCGACGCCAAGTGGGGTGAGACGCCGTGCGCCTTCGTCGAGCTCAAGGCCGGCGCGGACACCACGGCCGAGGCCATCGTGGCGCACTGCAAGCAACACCTGGCCGGCTTCAAGGTGCCGCGCGCGGTGGTGTTCGGAGAGCTACCCAAGACCAGCACGGGCAAGATCCAGAAGTTCGAGCTGCGCAAACGGGCGGGCTCTGCCGCCGCCATCGACGTTTAGGGCCTGTTCACACTATTTTTCCAAGTGCGAAGGGGTTGAAAACAGCGCCAATCGAGGCGCGCGACAACGGCCAGACTGGGCGTCTGGCCTAGGAGTGCAACGAAGAGTGGCGCTGTTTTCAACCCCTTCCCTTCGCTTCCCTTCGGGTTGCGGCCAAAAAGGCCATGCGCCGCGTTGCGAAGCCTCGCGGGGCCACCGGCCCGTCTGCGTTTCGCGCCTTGCGCATGGCCTTTTTGATCCGCAACGCATCTTGGAAAAATAGTGTGAACAGGCCCTAGTCGCCGGCCACGATGCCCTCGCGCCGCGGGTCGGCGCCACCGCGCCATGCACGGCCACTGCGCACGAGGGCTTGTGCGCCACTGGTGAGCTCACCCTGTTGCACGGTGTGACCGCGTTGCTGCAAGGCCTCCACCGTCGCCAGGGGGAAGCGGGCTTGCTCCAGCATCAGCGGCCCCCCGAGCGTGCCGAAGTTGGGCAGGTTGACAGCGGCCTGCGGCGACAGCCCCCACTGCAGCACGCCATGCAACACCTTCGCCGTGTAATGAATGATGAAAGCACCGCCCGGGCTGCCGGTGCTCATGAGCAGCTCGCCCGAGACTTTGTCGAACACCAGCGTGGGTGACATTGAGGAGCGCGGCCGCTTGCCGGGCTCGACCCGGTTCGCCACGGCTTGACCCTGGGCATCGCGTGGTGTGAAGCTGAAATCGGTGAGTTCGTTGTTGAGCAGGAAGCCCCCCGGCCGTGTTGGGTCGGTGGTGACCATGAGGCGCGCGCCGAAGGCAGATTCGATGGTCGTGGTCATGGCCAGCGCGTTGCCGAAACCGTCCACGATGCTGACGTGGCTGGTGCCGTGCTCGGGCTGGTCGGGCATGGGTGCCCAGCCGCTGCGCGCCCCGCCAGGCTCGCCGGCCGCGGCTGTGGGCATGCGCGCGGCGCTGATCAGGTGCGCACGCTCGTCGAGGTAACGTGCGTCCAGCAAGCTCGTCCATCGGCCTGCGGGCGGTGCCACGAAATCCGGGTCGGCCAGGTACCGCGCGCGGTCGGCGAACGCCAGTCGCGACGCTTCGTTGTAGCTGTGCAGCCAGTCCACCGAGGGCAAGCCGTTGATCAACGGCGCAGAGTCTTGGGGCGTGCGTGCGAGCAAGCCCAAAATCTGGCCGACGGCAATGGCGCCGGAACTTGGCGGTGGGAATCCGCAGATGCGCAGCGCACGCAAGGCGGTTGCGTGGTCGTGGCAGAGCGCCTCGCGCTCGCGGGGCTGGTAGCGCTGGAGGTCGTCCATGCTCAGGGTGCCGGGCAGGGTGGGGTGTTGGTGCACCTTGCTCACAATGGCGCGCGCGACCGGACCTTCGTGCAATGCGATGGGACCCATGGTCGCGATGTTGCGCAGCACCTGTGCCAGCTCAGGGTTGCGCAGCACATGGCCCACCGGGTGGGGCTGACCGTCGGCGCGGTAGAAATACGTCGCGGCCACCGGGTCGGTTTTCAAGGCTGAATCGGCCGCCAGCAGGGTGTGCAGGCGCGGGCTGATCGGAAAGCCTTGTTCGGCCAGGACGATGGCTGGATCGAACAACCGTGCCCATGGCAGCTTGCCGTGTTGCCGGTGGGCCAGGGCCAGCATCATCACGGCGCCCGGCACGCCGACCGAACGCCCGCTGGCCACGGCCGTGGCGAAGTTCAGCGGATCACCTTGCGCGTTCAGGAAGAGTTTTTCGTCCACCGCAGCGGGCGCGGTTTCGCGGCCGTCGAAGGCCTGCAGCCGGCGTCCGTCATGGTGCAGCAGAAAGGCGCCGCCCCCGATGCCACTGGATTGCGGTTCCACCAGCGTGAGCATCATCTGCACCGCAATCGCCGCATCCACCGCGCTGCCGCCGACACGCAGGATCTGCGCCCCTGCTTCGGTGGCCAACGGATTGGCTGCGGCCACGGCCTGTCGCCGGAAGGTCCAGCCCGGTTTTGCCGTGAAGCCAGAGGCAGATTCGGACTGTGCCGGTGGTGCGGCTGCGCCGGTCAACCGGATTGCGCCCACCGGTCCGGCACAGGCTGCCAGTGTCGCGCTGATCCACAACGGCAGCACAAAACGGATCAGCGGGTGTGTGCGATCTGTCATGGAAGGACTTTGCTTGATGACCTGTGCGCAGGCTCAGTTCAGCGCGGCGCCAGGCGGATGGCGCCATCGAGACGGATCACCTCGCCGTTGAGCATGTCGTTCTCGATGATGTGTTTGGCCAGCTTGGCATAGTCGGTCGGGGTGCCCAGGCGGCTGGGGAAGGGAACGCTGGCGGCCAGTGCGTCCTGCACCTCCTGCGGCATGCCGAACAGCATGGGCGTGCCGAAGATGCCGGGGGCGATGGTCATGTTGCGTATGCCGTTGCGCGAGAGGTCGCGCGCGATCGGCAGCGTCATGCCGACGATGCCGCCTTTGCTGGCCGCGTAGGCTGCCTGGCCAATCTGACCGTCGTAAGCCGCCACGCTGGCGGTGCTGATCATCACGCCGCGCTCACCCGTGGCTTCGGGTTCGTTCTTGCACATGGCGTCGGCCGCCAGGCGGATCATGTTGAAGCTGCCCACCAGGTTGACCATGATGGTCTTGGTATAGATGCCCAGGTTGTGCGGACCGTTCTTGCCCACGGTCTTCTCGGCTGGCGCGATGCCCGCGCAGTTCACCAGGCCCATGAGCTTGCCCATCGACAAGGCCTGAGCCACCACGGCCTGGCCATCGGCCTCGCTGCTCACATCGCATTTCACGAAGGCGCCACCGATCTCCTTGGCCACGGCTTCGCCTTTCTCAGCCTGCATGTCGGCAATGACGACCTTGCCGCCGTTGGCCGCCAGCATGCGCGCCGTGCCTTCGCCCAGACCCGATGCGCCGCCGGTGACGATGAATACCTTGCCTTGAATGTCCATGGTGTGCTCCTGTGTCGTTGAAGGGTGCTTGACGTTGACGTAAACGTCAATCAGGTGGCGATTATGCGGCAGGCTGTTGTCACGGCATTGTCATCGGGTGGATCTAGTCTGGACATCTTTTGCCACGAATGGAGTCCCCATGTTCGACAGCCAGGAAGAGCTGCTGCGCCGCATCCACACCGATTTGATGGATGGCTACGACGAAGAGCTGGAAATGGAGATGGAGGACCGGGTGGAGGAGCCGCAGGATGCGGGGGCCCTGATGCAGCACAAAGCGGCCCGGCAACAATACTTTCGTGAGCTGTTCCGGCTGCAAGCCGAGCTGGTGAAGCTGCAGGATTGGGTGGTGGCCACCGGGCACAAGGTGGTGATCGTGTTCGAGGGGCGCGATGCGGCGGGCAAGGGCGGCGTGATCAAACGCATCACCCAGCGCCTGAATCCGCGCGTGTGCCGTGTGGCCGCACTGCCCGCGCCCAACGACCGCGAGCGCACACAGTGGTATTTCCAGCGCTACGCGGCGCACCTGCCGGCCGCCGGCGAGATGGTGCTGTTCGACCGCAGCTGGTACAACCGCGCCGGCGTCGAGCGCGTCATGGGCTTTTGCAACGACGAGCAGTACGAGGAGTTCTTCCGCTCGGTGCCCGAGTTCGAAAAGATGCTGGTGCGTTCGGGCATCCAGCTCATCAAGTACTGGTTCTCCATCTCCGACGAAGAGCAACACCTTCGTTTTCTGGGCCGCATCCACGATCCGCTCAAGCAGTGGAAGCTCAGCCCCATGGACCTGGAAAGCCGCCGCCGCTGGGAGCTCTATACCAAGGCCAAAGAGGTGATGCTGGAGCGCACCCACATCCCCGAGTCACCGTGGTGGGTGGTGCAGGCCGATGACAAGAAAAAAGCTCGCCTGAATTGCATTCACCACCTGCTGGAGCAGATGCCGTATGGCGAGGTGGAGCGCGCCACGATCACGCTGCCCGAGCGCGTGCGACACGAGGGCTACCGGCGCCACCAGGTGCCCGGCGAGATTTACGTACCGCAGGTGTATTGACCGCCAAACAAAAAAAGCCCGCGACCGCGGGCTTTTTGTTGAGTCAGTGGGCTTACTTGTAGCCCACGCGGTCCAGCATCTGTTGGACCTTGGTCATGTTTTTGGCGACCACGCCCAAGGGCACGGTTTCGGCCTTGAAGTTGTCACCGCCCATGGCCTTGATGGCTGGGTTGGCGATCTTCAAGCCCTTGGCGGCCGGGAACTCGTTGTTGCCGTTGGCAAAATAGTCCTGCGCGAACGGGCTGGCCAGGAACTCCATGAACTGCACGGCGTTGTCGCGGTTCTTGGCGTGCTTGGCCACGGCCGCGCCAGCGATGTTCACGTGTGTGCCGGTGGTGGCCTGGTTGGGGAACATCACGCGCACCTTTTCCATCGTCGCGCGGTCTTCCGGCTTGTCCGACTTGATGAGGCGCGCGATGTAGTAGGTGTTGCTCAGCGCCACGCCACATTCACCGGAGGCAACGGCCTTGATCTGGTCGGTGTCACCACCTTTGGGAGCGCGGGCCATGTTGTCCACCACACCCTTGAGCCATGCTTCTCCTTTTTGGTCGCCCAGGCGCTCCACCACGGTGGCGAACAGCGAGAGGTTGTACGGATGCGAGCCAGAGCGTGTGCAGACCAGGCCCTTGAGCTTGGGGTCGGCGAGCTGTTCGTAGGTCGCCACGTCGGCGGCTTTCACACGCATCGGGTCGTACACGATCACGCGGGCGCGCGTCGAGAAGCCAGTCCAGGTCACGCCGCCTTCGCCCGGGGTGGCACGCAGGTTGGCGGGAATAGCGGCATCGAGCTTGGCCGACTGGATCGGTTGGAACAGGCCCTGGCTGTCGGCCGAGGCCATGCGGGCAGCATCCACCAACAGGATCACGTCGGCAGGCGAAGCGGCGCCTTCGGCACGCAGGCGCGCCACGATGCCGGCGTCGTCGGCGTCCACACGGTTGATCTTGATGCCGGTGGTTTTGGTGAAGGTGTCGTACATCACCTCGTCGGTCTGGTAGTGACGGGCCGAATATAGGTTGAGCACCTTGTCCTGTGCCTGCGCCTGGCCGTGCAGGCCGAGCGTGGCGGCCACGGCAGCCAGGGCAATCGAGAGTTTGCGGAACGAAGTCATGGGGATCCTCGGGAGTTGAAAAATTAAAGAAACAGGAGGTACTTGCTCGGCATGTGCCCACGGGGCTTGCCGGATAATGGGAATGATGCTAACACTAACGCGAATTGTTCTCAATAAGTATTGGAAAGCTTGGGGTTTTGTGCTGAGCCTGGCCTTCCTGACAGCTTGCTCCACGGTGCAAGGGCCTGCGGCGGTGCCGCCCGTGTCACCGCCGCAGCAGGAGCCCGTTGTGAAGCCGGTCATGCGGGCGCCCCGCCTCGGTTTGGCGCTGGGCGGCGGCGCGGCGCGGGGTTTTGCCCATGTGGGCGTGATCCAGGTGCTGGAGGAAAACGGCATCCGCCCTGACCTGGTGACGGGTACCTCGGCGGGCAGTCTGGTGGCGGCGCTCTACGCCAGTGGTAAGACTGCCACCGAGCTCGAACGCGTGGCCATGAGCATGGACGAGGTGACCCTGACCGACTGGGCCCTGCCCATCCTGGGGCGCGGCCTGCTGCGTGGCGATGCGCTGGCGCGTTATGTGAGCCAGGCGGTGGACGGCCGCGTGATCGAGAAAATGGCGCTGCCCCTGGGTGTGCTGGCCACCAATCTGGGCACCGGGCAGGGCGTGCTGTTCCGCCGGGGCGACGTGGCGCAGGCCGTGCGCGCCTCCAGTGCCGTGCCCGGTCTGTTCGCACCCGTGGGCATAGCCGGACGCGAGTATGTGGACGGTGGTCTGGTGGCGCCCGTGCCCGTGCAGCAGGCGCGCGACATGGGGGCCGAGGTGGTGCTGGCGGTGGACATCTCCAGCGCCCCCGAAGGCAATCTGGCGGTGGGCAACATCCGCGTGCTGCTGCAGACCTTCGCGATCATGGGACAGAGCATCAACCGCCACGAACTGGCCACCGCCGATGTTGTGGTGCGCCCGGCGCTGGCGGGCGTGGGCAGTGCCGACTTCGCTTCGCGCAAACGCTCCATCGACGCGGGCAGGGCGGCGATGCTCGCAGCCCTGCCGCAACTCAAGACCCAGCTGGCGCGGTTGAAACCGGTCAATGTCGCTCGACCATAAAAAAAGCCCCTGCCTTGCGGCGGGGGCTTAAGGGGTCCGATGAAATCGAATTTCGAAAAGGACCCGAGGAGACAACCAGAAGAACGGGTTTGATCTGAAACCTGTTCCCGTGAGAGTCAGGCAGATCGTGCAGTGATGCTAGTTTGCGGCCTGAATGAAAACTTCAAGCGGCCGATCAACGGCACAATCAACCGGTTGTTCAGCGCTTTTTGGCGACCGACTTCGAAGCGTTGACGGCCGAGGTCGTCACGGTATTGAAGTTGGCTTCGGCCATTTCGGTGGCTTGCTTGACAGCCTTCTGCACCGATTCCATGGCGTTGTTGGCAGCGGAGACGGCGCTCTTCATCACGGCCACGGCGGATTCGGAACCGGCCGGTGCGTTCTTGGAAGCGTTGTCGACGACGGCCATGAATTTCTTCTGGGTATCGCTGGCCTGGGCTTCAGCGGCCTTGCCGAACTCGGCAGTCGTGCCTTGAGCGATGTCGTACAGGTGGCGGCTGTAGGCCACGGTCTTTTCGGCCAGAGGCTGCATCAGGCTGGCTTGCAGCGTCAGCAGTTCCTGAGCGTCTTTGACGCTGAGGAGGGCCTGGGTGCTGTTGGCGGACTCGGACAGGGCGGCCTTGGTGGCTTGCACGTTGAGTTCAACCAGCTTTTCCACGCCTTCGAAGGCTTTCTGGGTCAGACCGAAAATGGTCTCGATGTTGGCTTTCTGGGCGGCAATCATTTGTTCGGCGGTCAGCATATTCGTACTCCTAAACTTGGGTAAAACAGGGTTTAGTTGAAGGCTGCTGGGAACATCGCGCTGTCTGGACGCTTTTGCTTTTTGTTCACATTGCTGCACTGCAACATAACCGCGATTATAGGGATTACCCGCAACCGCGCAAGCGGTTTTTGCTGCGCTGCACCATTCTAGATGGGGTGGCCTAAAAGGCGCGCTTGCCCAATAAATACCCGAGGCGGACACAATCCGTTGTCCTCCTGACCACAGCACGCACCGCCTTGCAAGCCTTCTACGCCGACCACTTCGTCCTGCCGCTACCCGCGGGGCACCGGTTTCCCATGGCCAAGTACGCCCGACTGCGCGAGCGCCTGGCCCGGGAGCTGCCGCAGGTGGAATTGCTCGAAGCCCGCCCGGCCAGCAACGGCGAGCTGGCGTTGGTGCACACCCCGCTCTATATAGAAGCTGTGCGCACCGGCACCCTGGCGCCTGCTGCCCAGCGGGAGATCGGATTCCCGTGGAGCCCTGCCATGGCCGAACGCGCGCGCCGTTCGGTGGGAGCCACGGTGCAGGCATGTCGCCGTGCCATGGACGGCACGGGCCTGGCCGCCAACCTGGCCGGAGGTACCCACCACGCCTACGCCGACAAGGGCAGCGGCTTCTGCGTCTTCAACGACGCGGCCGTGGCCGCTCGCCTGATGCAGGCCGAGCACGCACGCGCCAACCGTGCGCGTGGCATGTTGCGCGTGGCCATCGTTGATCTCGATGTGCATCAAGGCAATGGCACGGCGCGGATCTTTGCTCACGACGATTCGGTGTTCACGCTGTCACTGCACGGTGCGAGGAACTTTCCTTTTCGCAAGGAGCCGAGCGACCTGGACGTGGAACTGCCCGATGGCTGCGGCGATGCCGAGTACCTCGACGCACTCGAGCGCGCGCTGGAAGAGTTGGAGCGCCGCTTCGAGCCTGGGCTGGTGATCTACCTCGCCGGAGCCGATCCGCACGAAGGGGATCGGCTCGGGCGCCTCAAGCTCACGTTCGACGGCATGGAGGCGCGCGATCGGCGCGTGATGGACTGGGTCTGGACCCGCCGCCTGCCGATGGCTTTCGTGATGGCCGGAGGCTATGGCACCGACATGGAAGCCACCGTGCAGGTGCAGATGAACACCTACCGCACGGCGGTGCAATACCACAGGCGCTGGCGAGGGGTGTCTGCGTCCGGGATGACGGCTGCGACAGCTTCGGGCGACCCGCGCTGGCACAATTCCGCGCCATGAGCAGTCCAGCGCCGGTCGCACGCCCCCAACCCTTGCCGCGCAGTGCCTACCGCGTCCTGCGTTCCATCACCACCCGCTGGGCCGACAACGATGTCTATGGCCACGTGAACAACGTGGTGTACTACAGCTGGTTCGACACCGTGGTCAACGCTCACCTGATCGAGCAGGGCGCGCTCGACATCCACGATGGCCCGGTGATCGGGCTGGTGATCGAAACCCAGTGCAACTACTTTGCGCCGCTGGCCTTCCCACAAACCGTGTGGGCCGGTCTGCGTGTGGCGCACCTGGGCAAGTCCAGTGTCCGCTACGAGGTGGGCCTGTTCGCCGATGGTGCAGACCTGGCTGCCGCCTGTGGCCACTTCGTGCATGTCTACGTCGACCGGCAGACCCGCCGTCCTGTGTCCTTGCCCGAAGCTTTGAAGACAACCCTGGAGACCTTGCTATGAGCCACAACCCCACCGCGACCGTGATCGATCCGGTCAGTGTCGACGCGGCGATCACCAGCCGCATGTCGGTGCGCGCCTTCCTGCCGCAGCCAGTGCCGCGCGCCACCATCGAACACTTGCTGCAGGTGGCCAGCCGCGCGCCTTCGGGCACCAACACCCAGCCGTGGAAGGTCTATGTGTTGCAGGGCAAGAGCCGCGACCTGCTGTCGGACAAGGTCTGTGCCGCGCACGACGCGCTGCGCGCCGATCCGTCGCTGGCCGCGGAGTACCGGGAGGAATACGACTACTACCCGGAGAAATGGGTCAGCCCCTACATCGACCGTCGGCGTGAAAACGGCTGGAGCCTGTACGGGCTGCTGGGCATCACCAAGGGCGACAAGGACAAGATGCACGCGCAGCACCAGCGCAACTACCGCTTCTTCGACGCACCGGTGGGCCTGATGTTCACGCTGGACCGCGTCATGGGCCGCGGCTCGCTGGTGGACTACGGCATGTTCCTGCAGAACATCATGGTCGCCGCGCGTGGTCATGGCCTGCACACCTGTCCGCAGGCCGCGTGGAACGGTTTCGCCAAGATCATCCTGCCGCACATCGGTGCCGGCGATAGCGAAATGCTGGTCTGCGGCATGGCCCTGGGCTTTGCCGACCAGACCGACAAGGTCAACGGATTCCACACGCCGCGCGAGACCGTCGAGTCGTTCACGACCTGGCTGGAATAATCGTGCCTTTCCCCCTTTCTTTTCAATCACAGGAGACACCATGAACACCACCCCCAGCGGCCTGCAATACGAAGACACCGTGGTCGGCACTGGCGAGCTCGCCCAGGCAGGGCGCCCCGTGCAAGTGCACTACACGGGCTGGCTCTTCAACGACGGTGTGCAGGGCGCCAAGTTCGATTCAAGCAAGGACCGTGGTCAACCGTTTGAGTTTCCGCTGGGAGCGGGCCACGTGATCAAGGGCTGGGACGAAGGCGTGCAGGGCATGGCCGTGGGTGGCACGCGTCGCCTGGTGATTCCCGCCGCGCTGGGTTATGGCGCGCGCGGTGCCGGTGGTGTGATTCCGCCCAACGCCACGCTGCTGTTCGAAGTGGACCTGCTCGCGGTCTGAGCGATCCCCATCCGGAGAAACCCATGAACAAGAAAAGCGTGCAGGCGCTGGCCCTGGCCGGCGCACTGCTGCCCGGCCTTGCGCGCGCGGCTGATCTCGACGGCGCTCAGTTGTCGGTGTTGTGGGGCGTGCCGTTCGCGGGCGTGCTGCTATCCATCGCCCTGATCCCATTGGTGGCGCCCCTCTTCTGGCACCACCACTTCGGCAAGGTGGCCGCCGCCTGGGGCCTGGCCTTTCTGGTCCCTTTTGCCATCACCTTCGGTCCGGCGGCAACCGGGGTGGCCGTGGTGCACGCCGCGTTCGCCGAGTACATCCCGTTCATCATTCTGCTGACCGCGCTGTTCACCGTGGCCGGCGGCATCTTCGTGCGGGGCAACCTGCACGGCAGCCCGCTGCTCAACACCGGCTTGCTGGCCTTGGGCGCATTGCTGGCGAGCTTCATGGGCACCACCGGTGCGTCGATGCTGCTGATACGACCACTGATCCGTGCCAACGACAACCGCAAGCACCAGGTGCATGTGGTGGTCTTCTTCATCTTCATCGTCTCCAACGCCGGCGGTGCGCTCACGCCGCTGGGTGACCCACCGCTGTTCCTGGGTTTCCTCAAAGGCGTGGATTTTTTCTGGACCGTGACGCACCTCTGGAGCCACACGCTGTTTCTCATTGGTGCATTGCTGGCGTTGTTCTACGCCATCGACTGGTGGTGCTACCGTCGTCGCGAGGAGACCCGCCCGGAGGACCCCACCCCTGACACGCAGCGCCTAGGGTTCGATGGCTCGGTCAATTTCGCGTTGCTGGGTGTGGTGGTCTTTCTGGTGTTGCTCAGCGGTTTGTGGAAGTCGTCGGTGGTGTTCAACATCGCCGGTACCGAAGTCGGCCTGCCGGGCATCGTGCGCGACATCGGCCTGATCGTCGTCACGCTCGTCTCGCTCAAGATCACGCCGGCCAGTGCGCACGACGGCAACCAGTTCGGCTGGGGCCCGATGCAGGAAGTGGCCAAGCTGTTTGCCGCTATCTTCCTGACCATCATTCCGGTGATCGCCATGCTCAAGGCGGGTGTGAACGGGCCGTTTGGCGCGGTGGTTGGTGCCGTCACCAACGCAGACGGCACCCCCAACCCGGCCATGTACTTCTGGGCCACGGGCGTGCTCAGCTCGTTCCTCGACAACGCGCCAACGTACCTGGTGTTCTTCAACACCGCGGGTGGGGATCCGCAGATGCTGATGACGACCATGGCCTCCACACTGGTGGCCGTCTCGGCCGGTGCTGTGTTCATGGGCGCCAACACCTACATCGGCAACGCACCCAACCTCATGGTCAAGGCCATCGCCGAAGACCGCGGTGTGAAGATGCCGAGCTTCTTTGGCTACATGGCCTGGTCGTTCGGCATCCTGGTGCCGCTGTTCGCCCTCATGACCTGGCTCTGGTTCATCTGATTTTCTGGAGACATATCCATGGCGCAAAAGCCTTCCATTCTTGTCAGCCGCAAGATTTTCCCCAACGTTGTTGACCATCTGCGTCAGCATTTCGAGGTCGACACCAACGACACCGACAGTGTGTTGACACCCGCCGAGCTGATCGCACGCCTGCAAGGCAAGGTGGGCGCGCTCACCACCGGCAGCGAGCGCATTGACGGCGCGGTGGCGGCGGCCTGCCCGCAGCTGCGGATGGTGGCCAACATCGCCGTGGGCTTCAACAATTTCGATGTGCCCGCCCTGAGCGCGGCAGGTGTGCTGGCCACCAACACGCCCGATGTGCTGACCGAAACCACGGCCGACTTCGGCTTCGCGCTGCTCATGGCCACCGCCCGGCGCCTGACCGAGAGCGAGCATTTTCTGCGCGCCGGAGAGTGGAACCGTTGGGCGCTCGACATGTTCGCTGGCGCCGAGGTGCACGGCAGCACGCTGGGCATCCTGGGCATGGGCCGCATTGGTCAGGCCATTGCGCGCCGTGGCGCCCATGGCTTCGGCATGAAGGTGATCTATCACAACCGCTCGCGGCTTGATGCCGCGCTGGAGGCCGAATGCAAGGCCAGCTACGTGGACAAGACCACGCTGCTCAAGACGGCAGATCACCTCATCCTGGTGCTGCCCTACAGCCCGGAAAACCACCACACCATCGGCACGACCGAGATCGCGCAGATGAAGCCCACCGCGACGCTGGTCAACATCGCGCGCGGTGGCATCGTGGATGACGCAGCGCTCGCGCTGGCCCTGCGCAACCGCGTGATCGCCGCCGCTGGCCTGGATGTGTTCGAGGGTGAGCCCAAGGTACACCCCGATCTGCTGACCGTGCCCAACGTGGTGCTCACGCCGCACATCGCCAGCGCCACCCTCAAGACGCGCCAAGCCATGGCACAGCTCGCCGCCGACAACGTGATTGCCTACCTCACGCAAGGCAAACCGCTGACGCCGCTCAACGCCGAGATCCTGGGCAAGGGCGCGCGCTGATGACCGACTCGGCGCTGCTCATCGCACTGCTGGTGCTCGCCGCCATCGGCGTGCTCTTTCAGGCAGCGCTGTGGCTGCGCAAGCCGGAAGCGGATGCAGATGAACTGGCGCACCGGCAAACGCTGCTGGCTCAATTGCAGCAGACCGGTCAGCGCGTGGAGCGCATCGAGAGCGAGCTGCGCCGCGAGATGGCAGAAGGCTCGCGCACCGCTCGCCAGGAACTGCAGCAGACCCTGGCCACATTCCAGGAGGCCCTCACCAGCCAGGGGGCAGAGGCCACCCGCACGCAGAACGCACAGATCGACGCCTTCGCGCAGCAACTGGTGCAGCTGCGAGGCACCCTGGGCGACACGCTCACGCGCCAGTTGCAGGACCTGAGCGAAGCCAACTCGCGCCGCCTGGCCGAGGTGCGCGCCACGCTGGAGGCGCAACTGATGCAGCTGCAGCAAGGCAACGCCGCCAAGCTCGACGAGATGCGCGCCACGGTCGACGAAAAACTGCAGAGCACGCTGCAGGCGCGCCTGGGCGAGAGCTTCAAACAGGTGGCCGACCGGCTGGAGCAGGTGCACAAGGGCCTGGGCGAGATGCAGACGCTGGCCCAAGGCGTGGGCGACTTGAAGCACCTGCTGACCAATGTGAAGACGCGCGGCATGTTCGGCGAAGCGCAACTCTCCGCATTGCTGGAGCAGGTGTTTGCGCCCGACCAGTACGCCACGCAGGTCATGACCAAACCGGGCAGCCGGTTCACGGTGGACTTCGCGATCAAGCTGCCCGGTCGCGGGGACGCCGGCGTGCCTTGCTGGTTGCCGATCGACGCCAAGTTTCCGAACGAGGACTACGAGCGCTTGCTCGACGCGCAACAGCGTGCCGACGCTGAAGGCGCCGAGATCGCGGCGCGCGGTCTGGAACAGCGCATCAAGCTGGAAGCCAAGTCCATGGCCGACAAGTACCTGGAGCCGCCGCACACCACCGACTTCGGGATCCTGTTCCTGCCCACCGAAGGCTTGTACGCCGAGGTGCTGCGCCGCCCCGGCCTCATGGAGGTGTTGCAGCGTGAATACCGTGTGACGCTGGCCGGGCCGACCACGCTCATGGCCATGCTCAACTCACTGCAGATGGGCTTTCGCACACTCGCGCTGGAGAAACGCTCGAGTGAGGTCTGGCAGGTGCTCGGTGCGGTCAAGACCGAGTTCGGCAAATTCGGCGATGTGCTGGCGCGGGTGAAGAGCCAGACCCAAACCGTGCTCAACACCCTGGACAGCGCGGAGACGCGCAGCCGCGCCATGGGCCGTGCGCTCAAGGCGGTGGAGGCGCTGCCGCAGGACCAGGCCAGCGCGCTGCTGCCGCTGGACCCCAACGATCCCGGGGACGCTTGAACCCAACGCTGCGCTCAGATCTGGCGCGGTTGATTGCGGCGCAGATCTGTCTGCACGCCTGCATGACCGGCTTTCGCATGGCTGCGCCCTTGATGGCGCTGCGCGAGGGTTACAGCCCGGCGGCGGTGGGCATGTTGCTGGCCTTGTTTGCGCTGGCGCCGGTGTTCATGGCCTTGCCGGCCGGGCGTTACGCTGATCGGCGCGGGCTCAAGAAACCCGTGGCCATGGCGGTGGGCATCGCATCGGCGGGCGCGGCGGCGGCGGTGGCTTTCCCGGTGTTTGGTGTGCTGTGTGTCACCGCGCTCACCTGCGGCGCGGCCACTGGGCTGGCCATGATCGCGCTGCAGCGACATGTGGGGCGTCTGGCGAACAACGCCACCGAACTCAAGCAGGTGTTCAGCTGGATGGCCATCGGCCCGTCCATCTCCAACTTCCTGGGGCCGTTCGCTGCGGGCGTGATGATCGACAGCTTCGGGTTTCGCGCGGCTTTCCTGCTGCTGACTTTGCTGCCGTCGCTGGCCTGGTTCTGGGTGCGCCACACGGTCGAGCATGAACCGGTGGCACCCGAGCTGCGCCAATCCAGCGGCTCGTCATGGAACCTGCTGAAGGATGCCGGCTTTCGCAAGCTCATGCTCATCAACTGGATGCTGTCTTCTTGCTGGGACGTGCACACCTTCCTGGTGCCCGTGCTGGGTCATGAGCGCGGCCTGAGCGCTACCGTGATTGGTTCCATCCTGGGTGCGTTTGCGCTGGCTGCCACCGCCATCCGCGTGCTCATGCCCTGGCTGGCCGCGCACCTGCGCGAATCCGTGGTGATCGGCTCGGCGATGGGAGCCACCGCGCTGCTGTTTGCCGTGTATCCGCTGGTGCACGCGGCCTGGGCCATGGCAGCGCTGTCCATCCTGCTGGGACTGGCGCTGGGCTCGGTGCAGCCCATGATCATGAGTTCTCTGCATCAGATGACCCCGCACCACCGCCATGGCGAGGCATTGGGTCTGCGAGCGATGGCCATCAACGGCTCGAGCGTCGTGATGCCGCTGCTCTTCGGCTCGGTGGGCGCGCTGGTGGGCGTGGGCGCCGTGTTCTGGATCGTGGGCGCTGTGGTGGGCGCGGGCTCGCCGCTGGCCTGGAGCTTGCGCACGCCGGCGGGCGAGCAGCCGCAGCGCGAGCCTTAGCGTCAGTCCGCGTGGGCGGGCTGCTTGGCGGCCTTGGGCGCCGGGCGGCGCGTGGCGCGGGTGGCGCGGGTGGTGCGGGTGGTGGGCAGGGTGAGACCCAGCCCGGCCAGGTAGGCGTCCACCGTGTGGCGTCCGCTTTTCTCCAGGTCAAACGCCAGAGGGTCCAGCAGCCAGTTCTGGATCAGTCCATCCAGGATCACATGCAGACCCAGCGCCGCGGTGGGCAGTGGCATGGGCAACTGGATGTCTTCGCGGCGCACCGCTTCGCGCAGGGCTTCTTCGATCATGGCCATGCACTCGTTGCGCACCTGGAGGTGGCGGTCGCGCACCGCCTGCATTTCGGACACGTACTCCACCTTGTGCGTGGCCACCTCGAACACGCGTCGGGTCTGTTCATCTGTGGCGGTCTGCCTGAGCGCGTTCATCATCGAGTCGCGCAGCGAGAGCAGGGGGTTGGCCGCAGTTTCAGCCGTGCGCGCCGTACAGGCCAGCGCGCCTTCCAGCGGCATGGTCACTCGCTCCATCATGGCGTTGAACAAGTCGGCCTTGTCCTTGAAGTGCCAGTAGATCGCCCCGCGCGTGGTGCCGGCGGCGGTGGCAATGTCGTTGAGCGACGTGCGCGAAACGCCATGAGCCTGAAACAAATGCTCTGCAGCATCCAGCAGGGTGTTGCGTGTCACCAGCGCATCGGCTTTGGTGCGTCGAACCATGGTTGTGTCTCCAGATTGCATTCCCGTGGGGGATAGCTGGAACTATACATACATTCTTGTATGTATGTATACTTCGCCGTTTTGCGATAGAGCAAGTCGTCAGGGTATTCCCTGCCTTGTGTGCCTCGCCCATCTTCAATCCCCAAGGACTCCCATGCCCGCCTTGAGCCCCATCATGTCTGCGCCCGTTTCGCGCACCCGGTTTGCTCCATTGCAGCCGAATCACTTGTTGCGAGGACTGTCCGTGTTGGCGCTCGCCGTGGTGTTGAGCGCCTGCGACAAGCCTGCAGCGCCCGCAGCTGCGGCCGGTGCTGGCATGCCGGCGCCCGAAGTGGGTGTGGTGACGGTCGCGCCAGGAGACGTGGGTCTCGTGACCGAGCTGCCGGGCCGACTGGAAGCCTCACGGGTGGCGCAGGTTCGGGCGCGCGCGGCGGGCATCCTGCAGGAGCGGTTGTTCCGCGAAGGCAGCGACGTGAAGGCGGGCCAGGCGCTGTTCCGCATCGATGCGTCGCCTTATGCAGCGGCACTGCAAAGCGTGCAAGCGGGGCTGGCCCGTTCGCAGGCCAACCTCACGCAGGCCAGCGCGCTGGCAGAACGCTATGCGCCCCTGGTGAAGGAAAACGCCATCAGCCAGCAGGAGTACGCCAACGCCGTGGCGGCTCAGAAGCAGGCCGAGGCCGACGTGGCCGCGGGCAAGGCGGCGGTGCAGACCGCCAACATCAACCTGAACTATGCGCGTGTCACAGCGCCGATCTCCGGTCGCATCGGCCGCGCGCTGGTCACCGAGGGCGCACTGGTCGGGCAGGGCGAGGCCACCCAGTTGGCGGTGATCCAGCAGATCAATCCGATGTATGTGAACTTCACCCAGTCCGCCTCCGAGGTCTACAAGCTGCGCAAGGCCATGGACAGTGGTCAGCTCAAGGGCGCGGGTGCGCAAGCCGCTGCGGTGCAGGTGGTGATGGAAGACGGAAGCGTGTACGAGCAGGCGGGCCGCCTGCTGTTCTCCGACCTCACCGTGGACAGCACCACCGGCCAGGTGACCCTGCGCGCCGAGGTGCCCAACCCCAAGGGCACGCTGCTGCCGGGCTTGTATGTGCGTGTGCGTCTTGAGCAGGCCACCGCAGGCAACGCGATCACGCTGCCGCAACAGGCCGTGACGCGTTCGGCACAAGGCGATTCCGTGTCGGTGGTGGATGCCGAGGGCAAGATTGCGAAACGCACCGTGAAAGTGGGCGGCCAGCAGAACGGTCGCTGGGTGATCCTCGACGGCCTGAAGGCGGGTGAACAGGTCATGGTCGACGGCTTCCAGAAGCTGCAGATGATGCCGCCAGGCACGGCGGTGAAAGCCGTGCCGTGGCAGGCGCCCGGCAGCGCACCTGTCGCGCCCGCGGCCGCCGCGCCGGCGCCCGAGGCCACGAAGTAAGGAGCGCCCGACATGGCGAAATTCTTCATTGACCGGCCCATCTTCGCGTGGGTGATTGCGCTCTTCATCATGGTGATGGGCGGCGTGTCCATCACGCAGTTGCCGATCGCGCAGTACCCACCTGTGGCTCCGCCGGCCATCGTCATCAACGCCACCTACCCCGGCGCCTCCGCCGCCACGCTGGAGAACAGCGTGTTGTCGGTGATCGAGCAGGAAATGAACGGCTCGCCTGGCCTGATCTACATGGAGTCGGTGGCGCAGGCCAACGGCACCGGCAGCATCACGTTGAGCTTTGAGACCGGGACCAACGCCGACCTGGCTCAGGTGGACGTGCAGAACCGCCTCTCGCGCGCCTCGCCGCGCCTGCCCTCGGCGGTGACGCAGCAGGGCGTGCGCGTGGACAAGTCGCGAAGCAACTTCCTGCTGTTCGCCATCCTCTCCAGCGACGACCCTGCCTGGAACCCGGTGGCGCTGGGCGACTACGCCTCGCGCAGCGTGGTGCCCGAGTTGCAACGCCTGCCCGGCGTGGGCCAGGCGCAGCTGTTCGGCACCGAACGCGCCATGCGAATCTGGATCGACCCGGCCAAGCTGCTGGGCTACAACCTCAGCGCCGCCGATGTCACCAATGCGATCCGCGCGCAGAACGCGCAGGTGTCGGCGGGTGAAATCGGTGCCTTGCCCAACGTGGGCGGCCAGAGCATTGCGGCCACCGTGGTGGTCAACGGCCAGCTCGCCAGCGTCGAGCAGTTCGGCAACGTGGTGCTGCGCGCCAGCGCCGACGGCGCCACCGTGCGCCTGAAAGACGTGGCCCGCATCGAACTCGGTGCGCAGGCCTACGCCACCTCGGCGCGCCTGAACGGCAAGCCATCCACCGGTATCGGTGTGCAGCTCTCGCCCAGCGGCAATGCGCTGGCCACGGCCGATGCGGTGCGCGCCAAGATGCATGAGCTCGAGCGCTTCTTTCCCAAAGGCATGACCTGGTCGATTCCTTACGACAGCTCGCGCTTCGTGAAGATCTCCATCGAACAGGTGGCGGTCACACTGGGCGAGGCCATGCTGCTGGTGTTCCTGGTGATGTTCCTGTTCCTGCAGAACTTCCGCTACACCATCATTCCCACCATCGTGGTGCCGGTGGCGCTGCTGGGCACGTTCGCCGTGTTGCTGGCCATGGGCTTTTCCATCAACGTGCTGACCATGTTCGGCATGGTGCTGGTGATCGGCATCGTGGTGGACGACGCCATCGTGGTGGTGGAGAACGTCGAACGCATCATGAGCGAGGAGGGCCTGCCGCCTCTGGAGGCCACGCGCAAGGCCATGACGCAGATCTCGGGTGCCATCATCGGCGTGACGGTGGTGCTGATCTCGGTCTTCGTGCCGCTGGCCTTCTTTGCCGGCTCGGTGGGCAACATCTACCGCCAGTTCTCCGCCGTCATGGGCGTGTCCATCGCGTTCTCGGCGTTCCTGGCACTGTCGCTCACGCCTGCGTTGTGCGCCACCCTGCTCAAGCCGGTGGAGGCTGGTCACCACCACGAGAAGAAGGGATTCTTCGGTTGGTTCAACCGAGGCTTTGCGCGCACCGCCAAGGGCTACGAAGGTGGTGTGGCCAAACTGCTGCCGCGCGCCGGCCGCACGCTGGTGATCTACCTGGCCATCGTCGCCGCGGCGGTGGTGGTCTACATGCGCCTGCCCACCTCGTTCCTGCCGGGCGAAGACCAGGGCACGATGCTGGTCAACGTGCAGTTGCCACCCGGCGCCACGCAAGAGCGCACGCTGGAGGTGATCAAGCAGGTGGAAGACTTCATCCTCAAGCAACCCGAAGTGCAGAGCATGGTCGGCGTGCTGGGCTTCAGCTTTTCGGGCCAGGGCCAGAACGCGGCGCTCGCGTTCATCACGCTCAAGGACTGGGACGAACGCACCGCACCCGGTAGTTCTGCCGAAGCCGTGGCTGGCCGGGCCTTCGGCGCGCTCTCGGGCGTGCGCGACGCATTCATCTTTCCGCTGAGCCCGCCACCCATTCCCGAACTGGGTGCATCGTCCGGCTTCAGTTTTCGTTTGCAAGACCGTGCGGGTCTGGGGCGTGAGGCCCTGCTCAGCGCGCGCGGCCAGTTGCTGGGTCTGGCATCGCAGAGCAAGGTGCTTGCCCAGGTGCGTCCGGACGGCCTGGAAGATGCACCCCAGTTGCAGATCGACATCGATCGCGACAAGGCCAATGCGCTGGGCGTGGGGTTTGACGCGATCAACGCGGCCATCGGCACTGCTTTGGGTTCGAGCTATGTGAACGATTTCCCCAATGCCGGACGCCTGCAGCGCGTGATCGTGCAAGCGGATGCACCCGCTCGCATGCAGCCCGATGATCTGATGCGCCTGAACGTGGTCAACAACAAGGCGCAAGCGGTGCCGCTTTCGGCCTTTGCCACCACGAAGTGGATCACCGGCCCGATGCAGACCGTGCGCTACAACGGTTACCCGTCCATGCGCATCAGCGGCAGCGCTGCGCCTGGCGCCAGCACGGGTGCGGCGATTGCCGAGATGGAGCGGCTCGCTGCCCAGTTGCCGCAAGGCATTGGCTACGAGTGGACCGGCCAGACGCGTGAGGAAAAGCTCGCAGGCTCGCAGGCCATCGTCCTGTACGCCTTTGCCATCCTGGCGGTGTTCCTGTGCCTGGCCGCGCTGTACGAGAGCTGGACGATTCCGCTCTCGGTGATCCTGGTGGTGCCGCTGGGCGTGGTGGGTGTGCTGCTCGCAACCTTGTTCAGGGGGTATTCCAACGATGTGTACTTCCAGGTCGGACTGATCACCATCATCGGCCTGTCGGCGAAAAACGCGATCCTGATCATCGAGTTCGCCAAGGACCTGCAGGCGCAGGGCAAGGGCGTGATCGAGTCCGCGCTGGCCGCGGCCCACCTGCGGTTCCGCCCCATCGTCATGACCTCGCTGGCGTTCACGCTGGGCGTATTGCCGCTGGCACTGGCCTCGGGCGCAGGCTCGGCGAGCCAGCGCGCCATCGGCACCGGCGTGATCGGCGGCATGCTCACCGGCACCGCATTGGCGGTCGTGTTCGTGCCGATCTTCTTTGTGGTGGTGCGCACACTGTTCAAAGGCAGCGAACGCCAACACCGCCGCGATGCCGAACAGGCTGAACACCATGGAGTGCATTGAAAAATGCCCCCCCTGCGCCGCTTCGCGTCTTCCCCCCCTGGAGGGGGGACCACACCTGCAGCCCGGCAAAGCCGGTTCTGCGGTGTGTGCCGGGCCGCATCTCTTCTTTCGTTGCATTGCGTGTATCGCGGTGCCATGTGGAGCTACTGACATGACATTTGATTTCCATCTGCGCTTCGGAGCCCTGAGCCTGGCGGTGCTTGCGCTTTCCGGATGTTCTTTCACGCCGAAGTACGAGCGCCCGGCCGCCCCGGTGGCCAGCACCTTCCCTGATCAGACCGCCCCCACGGCGGCCCAGGCCGACAACATGGCCTGGCGCGAGTTCGTGGGCGATGCGCGCCTGCGCGATCTGATTGCGCTGTCGCTGACCAACAACCGCGACCTGCGCGTGGCCACGCTCAACATCGAGCAGGTGCGAGCGCAGTACCAGATCCGGCGTGCCGACCAGTTCCCCTCGGTGGGTCTGGCAGCAGCAGGCAACCGCCAGCCCGACGGCAATGGCGGCATCACCAGCACCTACAGCGTGGGCCTGGCCCTGAGCAGCTGGGAGATCGATTTCTTCGGTCGCCTGGGCAGCCTGAAAGAAGCGGCGCTGGCGCAGTACCTCGCCAGCGAGGAAGCGCGCCACGCCGCGCAGACCAGCCTGGTGGCGGCCGTGGCGAGCACCTGGTTGAGCCTGCAGACCAACGACGAGTTGCTGGCCCTGACCCAGCGCACCCTGGCCACACGCGAAGACTCGCTGCGACTGAGCAAGTTGCGCTTCGACAACGGCGCCACCTCGGCGCTGGACCTGCGCCAGGCCGAGTCGCTGACCGCGGCGGCGCAAGCGGCATTGGCCCAGCAGCGGCGCCTGCGCGCGCTGGATCTGAACGCGCTCACGCTGCTGGTGGGGCAGACACCACCGGCCGCGCTGCTCCCGGCGCCACCCACCATGCCCGAGGTCGTCACGGCCAACACCAACGGTGCCAAGGTGCCGACCGCGCCGGTGCCCGCCGCGCCGATGCTGCGTGATGTGCCGGCCGGTTTGCCGTCCGATCTGCTCACGCGCCGCGCGGACATCCGCCAGGCCGAGCAGCAGCTGATCGCCGCCAACGCCAACATCGGTGCCGCGCGTGCAGCCTTCTTCCCGCGCATCTCGCTCACGGCAAGTGCAGGCACGGCCAGCAGCAGCCTCTCGGGCCTGTTCAAGGACGGATCATGGGGATTCACGCTGGCACCGCAGGCCTTGCTGCCGATCTTCGATGCCGGACGCAACAACGCCAACCTCGATTCCGCCAAGGCCGCACGCAGCATTGCCGTGGCGCAGTACGAAAAGGCGATCCAGACCGCGTTTCGCGAAGTGGCGGACGCGCTGGCCGGCAGCGCCACGCTGGGCGACCAGCTCACGGCGCAGCAGATGCAGGCCACAGCCGAGGCCGAGCGTTTCCGCCTGGCCGAACTGCGTTACCGCAATGGCGTGGCAAGTTTCCTGGACGTGCTCGATGCACAACGCTCACTGTTCACGACGCAGCAGGCATTGGCCCAGACGCGCCTGGCGCAGCAGCAAAACCAGGTGGCCTTGTACAAGGCGCTGGGCGGCGGCTGGAAGGAGTAGTGAACCCCCTGCGCCGCTGACGCGGCTTCCCCCTGAAAGGGGGACAACGCCTGCGGCCCGGCGAAGCCGGTTCCGCGGCGTTCTGGACGGGGGGCGCGCCGGAAGCACGCCGGCTAAAGGTCACGTTCCGAAGCGCTGTGTCTTGTCCAGGGCTCCCGAGGATCCGGCTTTGCCGGCCCCAGGGTGCGCCCCCCTCCAAGGGGGGACGCGCGAAGCACGGCGGGGGGTCAAGTCGTCAAGTCGTAGAACTTGACGATGTGCTCCCAGGCCACCTGCGGATCGTCCACGTACTGGAACAGCTTCAGGTCTTCGGGCGAGATCGCGCCTTCTTCCACCAGCACATCCAGATTGACCAGGCGCTTCCAGTAGTCCGATCCGAACAGCAGGATGGGTACCGGCTTGGCCTTCTTGCATTGCACCAGCGTGATCACCTCGAACAGCTCGTCGAGCGTGCCGAAGCCGCCGGGGAACGCCAGCAGTGCCTTGGCGCGCATCATGAAATGCATCTTGCGCAGCGCGAAGTAGTGGAACTTGAAACTCAGCTCGGGTGACACATACGGGTTGGCCGCCTGCTCGTGCGGCAGCGCGATGTTCAGACCCACGTTGAGCGCGCCTTCGTCGTGCGCACCGCGGCTGGCAGCTTCCATGATGCCGGGGCCTCCGCCGGTGCAGATGAAGAGCTGGTCGGCCTTGGGACAGCTTGCGCTGTAGCGTGCCACCATGCGTGCAAACGCGCGTGCATGGTCGTAGTAGGGCGCGTTGCGCACCATGGCCTTGGCGCGCACGATGTCCGCGACCTCACCGCTGCGCTCGGCGCGCACCAGCATTTCCTGGGCTTCGCTGGCCTCGCGAAAACGCGCGCTGCCGAACACCACGACAGTGTTCTCGATGCCGGCGTCGCGTTGGGCCAGATCGGGCTTGAGCATCTCGAGCTGGAAACGGATGCCGCGCGTTTCGCGGCGCAGCAGAAACTCCGGGTCGGCAAAAGCCAGCCGGTAGGCGTCGGCATGCAGGGCATTGCCTTCGTTGGCGTGGGTCTGCAGCTCGGCCCACGCGTCCGCCAGACGGCGCTCGTTGATGTTCTGTGTGGTTTCCATGAGGGGCTCCTTGAGACTTCAGTGTCTTCGAATTGTGTGGCTACAAACCCAGCGCAAGAGCCAATGGCACGAACAGGATCGCCAGCGCATTGCCCAGCATGATCATGGCGCCGACCTTGTCGGGTTCCTGGTGGTATCGCTCGGCGAGCATGAACTGCATCACGGCCGGTGGCAGGGCGGCAAACAACAGCAGCTGGCCGCGCGCCGCGCCCTCCAGGCCCAGTGCCCAGGCCAGCGGAATGCCGATGGCCAGACCGATCATGGGTCGGGCGAGGGCGCCCAACATGCCCAGCGCCAGGCCTGGGCGGGTCAGGGCGGTGAGCCGCACCCCCAGGGCAAACAGCATCAAGGGCAGCAACGCGTCGCCCAGCAGCTTCAGGCCGGAGAGCACCACGTCGGGTGGACGCACATCGCTCAGCGCGCTGATGAAGCCCAGGGCGGTGCCGATCATGAGCGGGCTGGTGAGCAGGTCGCGCGTGCGCGCCATGCGGCTGGTGATGCGCGCGCCCAGCGAAAAATGCAGCAGGTTGCTCACCGAAAACAACGCCACCGCCGCGCCAAAATGGGCCGGGCCGAAAGCCAGCAGGGCCAGCGGCAGCCCCATGTTGCCGCAGTTGTTGAACATGACCACCGGCACCAGCGTGCGCGGCTGCGCGCCAAAGGCCCTGGCCAGCGGCCAGGCCAGCAGACCACTGAGCAGGATGAGCACCGTGCCCCCGATCAGCAGCGCGGTGTGCTCGGCCATGCGGAAATCGCGCGAGGCCAGCGCCGAATACACCAGCAGCGGCGCCAGCACATCGAGCGCGATGCGGTTGAACGTCGACATGTCGGGCACACCGCGGCGCGCGTAGCCGTAGCCGATGGCCACGATCAGGAAGACCGGGATGATGACGTCGGTGATGCGGCTGATCAGGTCCATGGCGGCAGGTGTTGGATGCAAAAAACGCAAGAGGCTCCCGCAGGAGCCTCTTGAGCCAAACGATCAGTGTCTGATCAGACCCGTTTGCGGTACTCGCCGGTGCGGGTGTCGATCTCGATCTTGTCGTCCTGTGCCACGAACAGCGGCACGGCCACTTCGAAGCCGGTGGCGATCTTGGCGGGCTTGAGCACCTTGCCGGACGTGTCGCCCTTGACGGCGGGCTCGGTCCAGGTGATCACGCGCTCGACGCTGGTGGGCAGTTCGACCGAGATGGCCTTGCCGTCGTAGAACACCACTTCAACGGTCATGCCGTCTTCCAGGTAGTTCAGGGCGTCGCCCATGTTCTCGGCTTCCACCTCGTACTGGTTGAAGTCGCTGTCCATGCACACGTACATCGGGTCGGCGAAGTAGGAGTAGGTGCACTCCTTCTTGTCCAGGATGATCTGGTCCATCTTGTCGTCGGCCTTGCAGACGACTTCGGTGGCCATGTTGTTGAGCAGGGCCTTGAGCTTCAGGCGCACGGTGGCGGCACCACGGCCACCACGGCTGTATTCGGTTTTCAGGACGATCATCGGGTCCTTGCCGTGCATGATGACGTTGCCGGCGCGGAGTTCTTGAGCGATTTTCATAAGGGTTCCAACGGTTGGGCCGCGCGTTCCCGGCGTGGGCTGGACACCCGGGAACCGATCTGATGGCTGCGATCTGTGCGGCGAGACAGATGGCTGGCAGGAATGGAGCGCCAGGTTGAGCCTGAGCCGATTTCTGCAAAGCCTCGCATTTTATCGCTTTTCGCTCACTGCTTCTGCGCCACGAAGTCGACCAGCTGGCTGCACAGGTCGGGCTGAGCCAGCAGCCTCGCGCGGGCGGCCTGCACGCACGTGCGCCAGTCGTCGAGATCGTTCGGCCCTGGCCAGACCGCGGGCTGGCCGCCGATGCCGTTCCAGGCGCGGTGAAATGCCCGCAGGGAGGCGGGCGCTTGCAGCCAGTCGAGGAAGGCCTCGAGCTTGGCGTGGTGGGCGTCGTCGAGCTGCGGGTAGATCTGCCAGACGAAGGGCTGACCGGCCCACAGCGAGCGCACCAGCGAGTCTTCGCCACGCACGAAATTGAGGTCGCAGGCCCACAGCAGGTGGTCGAAGTCAGGCTGACTGAACAAGGGCAGGGCGTGCAACCGGCCGGCCGGTGCGGCCTGCGCCGCTTGCCACGCGCGTCCGGGCGTCACCAGCCAGTCGGTGCCCAGCGGGTCGCTGGCGGCCTGCCGCAGCACATCGGGCAAGGCGGTGGGCTCATAACAAAACAGGCTCACCCGGCGCTGTGCGGGGGGCAGCCCCAGGGCCTGCAGCCACGCGGCAGTGTCGAACCTGGCCTGTCGCTGCAGCAGGTCAGGCTCGCGCAGCAGCCCGCCCGTGCGCTCGGTGAAGCCGGGGTAGAAGAACCACTTGGTGAGGCCACGCAGCGGCCCGCTCATGACCGGCGAGGGCAGGCGGTGTGAGCGCTCCACGTAGGGTTCGGCGCTCAGGTATTCGAGGTTGATCCACACCGGCGCGGGCTGCCCTGCGGCCACGCGGCTGGCCAGAGCGTCGATGCACTCGGCGGGCGGTTCGCAGCCGAAAGCCTCGATCCACACATCCGCAGGCGGCAGACTGCCCAGCCTGGCGGCCAGCGGGGTGGTCCAGTGCAACACATCGATGCCGGGCCAACCGCCTTCCAGAGCGCCGGGCGCCATCCAGGTCAGTGCCTGTGGGTCGTCCAGCCACAGGCGCACCTGTTCGCCGCGGCGGGCGAGCTGCGCGCAGAGCCGCCAGCACACGCCGACGTCACCGAAGTTGTCGATCACCCTGCAGAAAATGTCCCATCGCATGGGCGCCATTGTCGTGGCAAGGGTTTCAAGGCCGCGCACAATACGCGCCCATGTCCGACACGCATTCCGATCAACTGCTCAGCGAAGTGGCCGCGTTGCCCTCGCTGCCAGGCGTCTACCGTTATTTCGACGCGCAGGGCCAGCTGCTCTACGTGGGCAAGGCGCGCAATCTCAAGAAGCGCGTGTCGAGCTATTTCCAGAAGAGCCACGACGGCACGCGCATCGGCCACATGATCGGCAAGATCGTGCGCATGGAAACCACGGTGGTGCGCTCCGAGGCAGAGGCCTTGCTGCTGGAAAACAACCTGATAAAGACCTTGAACCCGCGGTTCAACATCCTGTTTCGCGACGACAAGAGTTACCCCTACCTCAAGATCACCGGCACGCGCGAGACCTTCCGCACTTCGGCAAAGATGCCGTCGCCCTCGCTGGCGTTTCCGCGCATGGCGTACTACCGCGGCGTGGTGGATCGGCGCCACAGTTACTACGGGCCTTACCCCAGCGCCTGGGCGGTGAAGGAATCCATCACGCTGCTGCAGAAGGTCTTTCACCTGCGCACCTGCGAAGACTCGGTGTTTGCCAACCGCACGCGGCCCTGTCTGCTGTACCAGATCAAGCGTTGCAGCGGTCCGTGTGTGGACCTGATCGACACCGAGGATTACGCGCGCGACGTGCAGGACGCCGAGCGTTTCCTGCGCGGTGAAACGCAGGCGGTGCTCGACGCGCTGGAGCAGCGCATGATGGCGCACGCCGAGAAGCTGGAGTTCGAGCAGGCCGCCGAGCTGCGCAACCAGATGACCGCGCTCTCGCGCGTGCTGCATCAGCAGGCCATCGACAACGTGTCCGACAAGGACGTGGATGTGCTCGCCGTCAAGGTGCACGGTGGGCGCGCCTGCGTGAACCTGGCCATGGTGCGCGGTGGTCGGCACCTGGGCGACCGACCGTACTTCCCGGCCCATGTGGACGACGCCACCGCCATCGACAACGCGCTCTCCGAAGAAGGTGATGCCCCCACCGGCGACCCGGTCGAGCGGGTGGCCGTGCAGGTGCTCGAAGCCTTCATCGCCCAGCATTACCTGGGCATCGCCATGCCCCACATACTGGTCACCAGCCACCCGGTGGGCAAGCCGCTGCTGGACGCGCTCTCGGAGCAAACGGGTGTCAAGGTGAATGCGGTGCACAACCCGCGCGAACACCGTCGCATCTGGCTGGAGATGGCGCAGAAGAACGCCGACATCGCGCTGGCGCGCCTGCTGGCCGAAGAAGGCAGCCAGCAAGCCCGCACCCGCGCGTTGGCCGATGCCCTGCAGCTGCCGGACGACCAGCTTGACGCCCTGCGCATCGAATGCTTCGACATCTCGCACACGGCTGGTGAATCCACCCAGGCGTCGTGTGTGGTGTTCGAAGGCCACAAGATGCAGAACAGCCAGTACCGACGCTACAAGATCGAGGGCATCACCCCGGGCGACGACTACGCAGCGATGAAGCAGGTGCTGCTTCGGCGCTACGGGAAGATTGCCGAGGCGATGCGCTCGGACGACACGCCACCGGCAGCGCCCGCCGCAGTGGCGGTGTTGGTCGGTGTCGCTGCGGAGCCGCTCGATGACGCCGCCACCGAACCCACCGCCGAATCCATCGCCGGCCCGCGCATGCCCGACCTGGTGCTCGTCGACGGCGGCAAGGGCCAGGTGAGCATGGCGCGCGATGTCTTCCAGCAACTGGGCCTGGACCTCTCGCTTATCGTGGGTGTGGAGAAGGGGGAGGGTCGCAAGGTGGGCCTGGAGGAACTCGTTTTCGCCGATGGCCGCGAGAAAGTCTATCTCGGCCACGATTCCGCCGCGCTGATGCTGGTGGCGCAGATCCGCGATGAAGCCCACCGCTTTGCCATCACCGGCATGCGTGCCCAGCGCGCGAAAGTGCGCACCGGTGGCAGCAAGATCGAAGACATTCCCGGTGTGGGGCCGAAGAAGCGCGCGCGCCTGCTGCAGCGCTTTGGCGGTGTGCGCGGCGTGGCCTCGGCGAGCGTTGAGGACCTCTGCACGGTGGAGGGAATTTCGGCCGAGCTGGCCGATGCCATTTACAGGGCCCTGCACTGATGGCCCCGCGCCGGACCGAGTCTGCGGTGGTCAACGCATAATCAGCCCATGTTTTTCAACATCCCCACCCTGCTCACCTGGGCCCGCATCGTGGCCATCCCGTTGATCGTGGGGGTGTTCTATCTGGAAGACATGAGCGTGGCGCAGCAGAACCTGATCGCCACGGTCATGTTCATCGTGTTCGCGCTGACCGACTGGGCCGACGGGTATCTGGCCCGCAAGCTCAACCAGACCTCGGCCTTCGGCGCCTTCCTGGACCCGGTGGCCGACAAATTCCTGGTGTGTGCCGCGCTGCTGGTGCTGGTGCACCTGGAGCGCGCCGACGTGTTCGTCGCGCTCATCATCATCGGCCGCGAAATCGCGATCTCGTCGCTGCGCGAATGGATGGCCATCATCGGTGCCACCAAGAGCGTGGCGGTGCACATGATCGGCAAGGTCAAGACCACCGTGCAGATGGTGGCCATTCCGTTCCTGCTGTTCGACGGGGTGCTGTTCAAGGTGATCGACACGCAGCTCTGGGGCACCTGGCTGATCTGGATCTCGGCGGTGCTGACGGTGTGGTCGATGGTGTACTACCTGCAGAAGGCCATCCCCGAGATCCGTGCCAAGTCGCGCTGAAGGCTTGGCCATGCATTCACCGACGCAAGACAACGCGTGGCTGCGCGCCATGCCCTGGGTGTTCGTGCTCATCTGGAGCACCGGTTTCATCGTGGCGCGCTACGGCATGCCTTACGCGCCGCCCATGAAGTTCCTCGCCGTGCGCTATGCGCTGTCCATCGCCTGCTTCCTGCCCTGGATTCTTCTGGCCGGCGTGAAGTGGCCCACGAACCGAACGCAGTGGATTCACCTGGCCGTCACGGGCGTCTTCATGCACGCGGGTTATCTGGGCGGGGTGTGGGTGGCGGTCAAGGCCGGCATGGGTTCGGGCTTGTCCTCGCTCATCGTCGGCCTGCAGCCGGTGCTCACCGCCATCTGGCTGTCGGGCACCGGCTCCAAGGTGTCCAGGCGCCAGTGGCTCGGTCTGGTGCTGGGCTTTGCCGGGCTGGTGCTGGTGGTTTCGCGCAAGTTCGGCGCGGGTGGCCCGGGCGATCAAGCCACCTGGTTCAACCTGTCGCTGGCGGTCATGGCGCTGTTCTCGATCACGATCGGCACGCTCTACCAGAAGCGCTTTGTGGCGGCATGCGACGTGCGTACCGCCAACGCGGTTCAACTGCTGGCCGCGCTGCTGGTCACATTGCCGCTGACCTTGCTGGAGGCCGAAACCATGCAATGGAATGCCCAGCTCATGGGTGCCATGGCGTGGTCGGTGCTGGGTCTCACGCTGGGCGGCAGTTCGCTGCTGTACATGTTGATCCAGCGCGGTGCGGCGGCCTCGGTCACCAGCCTGATGTACCTGGTGCCGCCGTGCACCGCGCTGATCGCCTGGGTGCTGTTCGCCGAGCCCATCACCGCCGTCACGCTGGCCGGCACCGCGCTCACCGCTTTTGGCGTGAGCCTGGTGGTGCGCGCGGCGCGATGAAGGCGCGCCGCGCGTTGCGGCCGATTCAGACCTACTTCCTGGGCCAGGCCGAACTGAGGTGGAGGTGCGTGGCTTCCAGCAGATGGCTGGCGCCATCGGTTTCTGGCAACGCCATCTCGACCAGGACCTCATTCTTGAACTGAGCTTTGATCACCGGTTTTCCAAGGGCGTCAAGCAGCTTTTTCGTGCCCACGTTTGTGCTGTCGTACTTCAGTTTCATCAGACGCACACCGCGGTTGCGTGCCCGGCACATCGCCCATTGCATGGCCAGCTTGGCCACACCTTTCTGCCGGTATGCCGGCAGCACGCTCAGGCCGACGTCCAGGGACGCCACCTCGGCTGCCACCGCGAAGCGAGCCAGGCCAAGGCCCACCATAGTCTTGCCGGTCGGATCGAACACGCCGAAGTGGCCTGACTTGGCCGAGAGCAGCTGGGACAGGGCCGCCTGGAGGTTCGATACCTCAAAGCGCAGGTAGCGGTCGTCGTCGCTCAGGGCGGCCAGATGTGCTTCGATCAACGCCTTGTCGTGGTCGAGAGAGAGCTCGCGAACCACCCAGGCGGGTGCCGGGAGCGGTGCCGGCTTGGCCCCGAGCTGGTCAAGGAAGGTCTGCTCGTTCTTTCGAATGGTCTCGGCCAGCTTGGTGTCACCGTCCTGGCGGGCCTTGATTTCGGCAGCCGCGTCCTTGGGCGGGTGGCGGTCCACGTCGGGCGGGTAGGTGCCCGGTGTGCCTGGCGCGGCGTTCGACCATCCGCTCAGCTGGCCCAGCGCCAGGAACGATGCCGGATGCCGCTCGACGCGCTGCTTGTCCTTGTTGTACACGCTGCCTGCGCGGCGCATGCGGTCCAGCACTTCCGGGTCGGTGTTGGGCATGAGCCCCGCCTTCAACAGGATGCCCGCCACGTCGACCAGGTCCATTGCCTCGCTGTAGTTCACGCCCTGCAGCGCTGGCGCACGTCCCGCCAGCAGCGCCAGGATGGTCATGCGACCACAGTTGTTGGTGTAGAGCCCCGGGGTGAAATCACCTTTGGCGCCGGGTGGAGGCAGCTTGGGGTGGTGCGTCGGCGCACGGTCGCAGCGCAGCATGGCCAGTTTCAAGGGCGTGAGCTGCAGCTTGCCGGACTTGACGTCGGTCGCCAACTGGGCCAGCGTCTGGTTGGGGTCCACCCCATACAGCCACTGCCGCCCGAGGGGCCCTTGCCCCTGTGCCGCCATTTGCACATTGAATGTCTCGAACGCCGCAAAGTCGTTGAGCAGCGTGAACGTCACCATGGGTGGCCCCGACGCGGTGTACGACTTGACGATGGGCAAGTCCGTCGGAGCGATGTGCTTGTCCGGTGCGCGGTTTTGCAGGTGGTTGTGCAGATCGGCCGTGTTGTAGCTGGCCGAGGGGATGCCCAGCGTGCCGATCGCCAGACCGTCGACCATCGCGGGTTTGTCGCTGATGGGAATGGACTCGTGGTGCGAGATGGACACCGCGCCTTTGCCGGAGAAGCCGATGACGGACACGTGTGTGATGCGTCCGGGATAGGTGTCGCGGTGGTATGACACCGCGGCCACGCCCTGCTGATCGGAGCAACCAGACAGACGCTCGCCCAGCCCCTTGAAGAACGTCGTGCCCCAGGCCAGATCGGCGGGCGATGCAAAGATGCTGTCGAAGATGGAAGCGTCTTCATGCAGCGCTTTCGCGATGGCATCGAAGACCTCGGGCTTGCCACCAAAGGCCTTGGCAAAGCTTGCGTAGTTGGCCGTCTTGCGCAACGCGTCCCCCTTGTCGTTGACCAGTTTGGCGTCTCGTGTTTCTACCGCTGCTGCAAAGGAGGCCCAGGCTTCTTCTTCCTGGCTCAACTCGCGTTCTGGCTCCGGTGGCTTCGGTGGCTTGGGCGCAGGCGCTGAAAACGACAGGAAGCCCTCGCTGTCCGGCTTGAAGTAGGCGATGGCCAGTTCGCTCAGGTCCTGGGGTTGCGTGGCGAACCCGAGCTGGTACAGAAAAGCTTGCAGGCCCGGGCTGTCGGGGGCCTCGTAGCGCGCCAGTGCCACCAGGCAACGCTTGATGAAGTCGACGCAGTTGTCCTTTCCCGCGGGTGCGATACCCGTCATGAAGAAGTCGGTGAACTCTTCCAGCGTCCAGAGGCCTTCCGGAGGGGGCTTGTCCCTGCCGCCCAGCGAGTAGTCGCGCTGCAACTGTTCCCGGCAGATTTTGTACAGCAGCGCGAGGTGGGCGGCCCGAAGATTGCCGAGATCGTTCGACTTGAGACCCTTGGTGTCTGTGCCGAAGTAGTCGGTGTACCAGGGAAGCGCCTTGAATTCCATGTTGTTGTATTCGACGCCCATGCTGCCCATGGTCCTGAAAGTGCGCTTCAGATGTTCGGGCGCGGTTTCCGGCATGTGTCCCATGGTCAGCTTGTCGTCGATGCCCAGCCTCGCCAAGACCTCGGACAACTTGGGATGGTCTTTCAGGTCGGGGTCGAAGTCGGTCCTGGCGAGGGCGAGGTCCGGCGCCGACAGGCTGACTTCGACGTGGCCTGGCAAGAAGGACACGACCTCGCCGGAGCCCCCGCGCCCTATTTGTGTGGGCGCGTGGCGCAGGAAGATGGGGCGCTTGAACGTCACAGGTGGAAGCGCGAACTTTTCCTTGGTGAAATTCGTGAGCTTGGAGGCGTCGATGACTCTCCGGAGGACGGGATTTTTGTACATGGTGTGCTCCTGTGTCCCGTGGCGGTTATTGCGTGGCCAGTTGCAGCTGTGCCTTGGCCACGGCCACCGTGCGCACGATCGCGGTAGCGAGGTCGGCGCCCTTCATGGGCGCCGCGCCCACATGCAGGTGGGAGCGGTAGGCCACCGTGCCGCTGTCCTTCCACTTGCAGAAGCAGCCCAGGCCATCGGCCTCGGCGGGCAGGGCGGCATTGGCCCAGAGCAATTGGCGGTCGATGCCCAGCGATGCTGCGCCCAGGTCGACATAGATGAACAACGTGTCGGGGGCCTGTGCTTCGTCGAACAGCACACCCACGGTGTGTCCTTCGATGTCGACATGGTTCGCCAAGTCATCGGGTTTTTGGTTCTGGATGCCGACGGATTTATAGAAGTCGGTGACGAGATTGAGGTAGTCCTGTTTTTTCATGCTGTGCTCCGTAGGAATCGTTGCCCCGAGATGGGGAGATGGCGCCATTGCCCAGGTGCTGTCGGCACTCGGCGATGACGGGATTCAGTCTAGGAACGCAGGCGCGGTCAGGCCATACGGTCTGGGCCGCAGGATGGCTGTCAGCCTGGCTTGCGAGCAGTTGATGTGCGGCGCGTGCGCACAGGTTTCCAGGGCTCGTGGCGGAACCGTTCCACCAGAAAGTCCACCAGCAGGCGGATGCGCCGCGGCGCCTGAGACCGGTAGGGCGCGAGCCAGTGGATGTCGGCGTCCTGCATGGCGTGATCTGGCAGCACGCGCACCAGTTCGCCGCTGGCCAGTTGCGGAGCGATGTCCCACAGGCTGCGCAGCATGATGCCGTGGCCGGCCAGACACCAGTCGCGCACCATCTCGCCCGAGTTGCTGGAGAGCGGGCCGCTCACCGGCACGTGTTTCACCTGCGCGTGGCCCGAGAGCTGCAGACGCCAATGGTCGAAGCGCTGGCCCGGTCCGCCACCGTTTTCGCGCACCACCAGGCAACTGTGCCCGACCAGTTCCTCCAACGTGCGTGGTGTGCCGTGCTGCCGCAGATAGCCAGGTGCGGCCACCAGCACACGCTGGTTGGCCGCGAGTCGGCGTGACACCCATTCGGCCGCGCGTTCACTCGGCGCGTTCCAGAGCCAGACGGCGCCGTCGAAGCCCTCCACAGCAAGATCGGGCAAATGCTCGGTGAGCTGCAGCTGGACCTGTATGCCGGGATGCCGGGTCTGGAAATCGGCCAGTGCGGGCCCCACCCACCGTCGGCCAAAGCCGAGCGTGGCCGCCAGGCGCACCGGCCCGGCCGGCTCGGCCTGGCGTTCGCGCAGCTCGGCTTCCACCTCGTCGAATGCGCGCAACAGGTGCACCGCGCGCTCGCACAGCGTGTCGCCCTCGGCCGTGGGACTCACGCGCCGCGTGGTGCGCTGGAACAGGCGAAGACCCAGGCGCGCCTCCAGCGCGGCCAGGCGCTTGGTCACGGCCGAGGGTGCCACGCGCAGCGCGCGAGCGGCCATCACCAGGCTGCCATGCTGACGCACAGCGAGCACGAGTTCCAGATCGGGGCGGTCCAATTGTTTCCTTTTGAGAATGAATCAATTGCCGGATTATTGCCGCAATGCGGGCTATGCTGGCGGCCTTTCCAGTCCGTTCCGAAGGAGCCACCATGAGCAAACACCGCATCGCAGTCATCGCCGGAGACGGTATCGGCACCGAAGTCATGCCCGAGGGCCTGCGCGTGCTCGAAGCCGCCGCCACGAAGTTCGGCATCGACCTGCAGTTCGATCACTTCGACTTTTCCAGTTGCGATTACTTCGAGCGCCACGGCAAGATGCTGCCCGACAACTGGAAGGACCAGATCGGCGGCCACGACGCGATCTATTTTGGTGCGGTGGGCTGGCCCGACAAGGTGCCCGACCACATCTCGCTGTGGGGCTCACTGCTGCTGTTCCGCCGCGAGTTCGACCAGTATGTGAACGTGCGGCCCGCGCGCCTCATGCCTGGCGTGATCGCCCCGGTGGTGCGGCGCGACGGCAGCGCGCGTGCGCCCGGCGAGATCGACATGGTGATCGTGCGTGAGAACACCGAAGGCGAGTACTCCAGCATCGGTGGGCGCATGTACCCGGGCACCGAGCGCGAGATCGTGATGCAGGAAACCGTGATGTCGCGCATCGGCGTGGACCGTGTGCTGCGTTATGCGTTCGAGACGGCGCGCTCGCGCCCCAAAAAGCACCTCACCAGCGCGACCAAGAGCAACGGTATCGCCATCACCATGCCGTACTGGGATGAACGCGTGGCGGAGATGGCCAAGGAGTACCCGGACATCAAGGTCGACAAGTTCCACATCGACATCCTCACCGCGCACTTCGTGCAACGCCCCGACTTCTTCGACGTGGTGGTCGGCAGCAACCTGTTCGGCGACATCCTCTCCGACCTCGGCCCCGCCTGCACCGGCACCATCGGCATCGCGCCCAGTGCCAACCTCAACCCCACGCGTCAGCATCCTTCTTTGTTCGAGCCCGTACACGGATCGGCGCCGGACATTGCAGGCAAGGGCATCGCGAATCCGATCGGCCAGATCTGGTGCGGCGCGCTGATGCTCGATTTCCTGGGCCACAAGGCCGCGCACGATGCGGTCATGAACGCCATCGAGTCCGTTCTGCAGCCCGGCAGTGGTGCGCCCCGCACCGGTGACCTCGGCGGACAGGCGGGCACGTCGGATGTGGGCCGCGCGATCGCGCAGGCGATCAAGGGTTGATTCCGGGTGCTCCGCGCGAGGGTGCGGGGCTTGAAAGCGTCTAGAATCCTGCCTCTTGTGCCGTCGGGATTGGGCGCGCGACCCTCGTGTATTGACAGGGGTTGCAGCCCATGGGTCTAATCACTTTTCGTGCGCCACGGTCATCACCGTGTCCAGCGATCAACAGAACCAGTCCCACGGCAGCCAACCGCTCCGTTCCAGGACAAGCTTTGTACCAACGGAACAACTCATCTCAATTCAAGAGGGGCCATTTGTGAACAAAACAGAACTCGTCGAACACATCGCCAAGAACGCCGACATTTCCAAGGCGGCCGCCACGCGTGCACTCGATTCCACCATCACCGCGATCCGCACCACGCTCAAAAAAGGCGGCACCGTGTCGCTCGTGGGCTTTGGCTCCTTTGCCGTGACCAAGCGCCCGGCCCGCAAAGGCCGCAACCCGCGCACCGGCGACGAGATTAAGATCAAGGCCGCCAAGGTGCCGAAGTTCCGTCCGGGCAAGGCCCTCAAAGACGCGCTGAACTGAAGGTGACGCCCCTTTCCCGGTGGGGTGCTTAGCTCAGTTGGCAGAGCGGCTCCTTTACACGGAGTAGGTCGGCGGTTCGACCCCGTCAGCACCCACCACCATCGAAAAGGCGAACCCGGGTTCGCCTTTTTTGTTGTCCCACAGACAACGCTTTACATTCCTTTTGAAGCAGCAGGGTTCCAGGCATGTTCGATACCATCCGCAACCACAAGAAGTACCTCATGGGCTTCTTGATGATCCTGATCATTCCCTCGTTCGTCCTGTTCGGCATCGAGGGATACACCCGGTTCAACGAGAGCGGCGAAGCCGTGGCGTCGGTGGACGGACAAGAGATCACCAAGGCCGAATGGGATCAGGCACACCAGAACGAATCCCGGCGCCTGCGCGAAGCCATGCCCACGCTGGACGCCAAGCTGCTGGACAGCGACGAGGCGCGCTACGCGACGCTGGAGCGTCTGGTGCGCGATCGTGTCATGGGCACCGCTGCACAGAAGCTCAACCTCTTCACCAGCGATCAGCGCCTGGCGCGCGAGCTGCAGCAAAACGAATCCATTGCCGCCCTGCGCAAGCCCGACGGCTCGCTGGACGTGGACGCCTACCGCTCGCTGGTGGCGCGCCAGGGCATGACGCCCGAGATGTTCGAAGCCCGCGTGCGCGCCGACCTGTCGCAGCGGCAGGTTTTGCAGAACATCGTGGGCTCGGGCTTTGCGCCCGTGGGGCTGGCATCCGTGTCGCTCAACGCATTCTTCGAACGCCGCGAAGTTCAGGTTGCCCGTTTCAACGCCGCCGACTTTGCCGCCCGCGTGAAGCCCACCGATGCCGAGATCGAAGCGTTCTACAACGCCAACGGGCCGCTGTTCCAGGCGCCCGAGCAGGTCGACATCGAGTACCTCGTGCTGGATGCCGGTTCGCTGCAGGCATCGCTCTCACTCAACGAAGCCGATGTGCGCGCCTATTACGACCAGAACGCCGGACGCCTGGCCGGCACCGAAGAGCGCCGCGCCCGCCACATCCTGCTGAGCGTGCCCGCGGGCGCGCCCGCCGCCGACAAGGAAGCCGTGCGTGCGAAGGCCGTTGCCTTGCTGGAGCAAGTGCGCAAGGACCCCGCGAGCTTTGCCGACGTGGCCAAGGCGCAGTCGCAAGACCCGGGCTCCGCCGCCAACGGTGGCGATCTGGACTTCTTCGCCCGTGGCGCCATGGTCAAGCCGTTTGAGGACGTGGCGTTCTCGCTGTCCAAAGGGGCCATCTCCGATCTCGTGGAGACAGAGTTCGGCTTTCACATCATTCAGCTCACCGACATCAAGACCCCGCCACAGCGCAGCTTCGAATCCATGAAGCCCGAGATCGAAGCCGAGCTCAAGCAGCAGCAGGCGCAGAAGCAGTTCGCCGAAACCGCCGAGACCTTCAGCAACCTTGTGTACGAGCAGGCCGACAGCCTCAAGCCCGCGGCCGATCGCCTGAAGCTGGAGATCCGCACTGCCCAGGGCGTGCAACGCCAGCCCCAGGGTGCGACCGGTGTCCTGGCCAACGAAAGGCTCCTGGCCGCCTTGTTCACGCCCGACGCCATCGACAAGAAGCGCAACACCGAAGCCATTGAAACCGGCTCCAACCAACTGGTGGCCGCCCGCGTGGTCAAGCACTCGCCCGCCCGCACCCGCCCGCTTGACGAAGTGCGCGAAGCCGTGCGGACTCGCCTGGTGGCGCAGCGCTCGGCCGAACTGGCGCGTCAAGAGGGTGACAAACAACTGCAGGCCTGGAAAGCGGGCGGTGCGGCGACCGGACTCTCTCCTGCCCAGACCGTTTCTCGTGAGAACGCACAGGGTCTGGCGCAGCCCGTGCTGATCGCGGCACTCAGCGCAGATCCCAAGAGCCTGCCGGCCTGGATCGGTGTCCCGCTTGGTGACGAGGGCTATGCCGTCGTGAAGGTTCAAAAGGTGCTGCCGCGAGAAACGCGACCCGCGCAGGCCTTGACCCAGGAAGTGCAGCAGTACAGCCAGTGGTGGGCCACGGCCGAGAGCCTGGCCTATTACGAGACGCTCAAAACGCGTTTTGATGCCCGCATCCTGGTGAACGAGCCCAGCAAGCCCGCCGTTCCGGCGGTGCCCGCCCGCTGAGTTTTCTCGATCGACTGCCGGAAGGCGCTGCGCGACTTCCGGCTATAATCTGCGGCTTGCGGTGGCTGTAGCTCAGTTGGTAGAGTCCAGGATTGTGATTCCTGTTGTCGTGGGTTCGAGCCCCATCAGCCACCCCAAAATTTATCGACCCCTGTAAGTGCTTGATTTTCAAGGCTTCCAGGGGTTTTGTTTTTGGGGCATGGGTACATCGCGTGGGTACATCATGGGTACATCAAACCGGGGGTGGTTGGTGGTCCCGAGTGTCGTAGTGCAGTGTCTCCCCATAGAGCGATTCGTGGCTTATGCGGATGCTGAACCGCTTGATTTCCTTGTCGAAGTCACTGCTTGGATTCATGACCACGAACGAAACCAGCTCGACCTCTTTGCCCACCTGTACGGCATGCTCTCTGTTCAATTTGAAGAACGCCACAGAAGAGCCGAGCTGAACACCAGGAAAGACTCGTTCCAGCAACGGCTGAACGTCTTCAGAGGACTCAACGGGCAGGGGAGCACCATCAAGCATCACCTGTGAGCTTTTGACCACTGCGGGACCGAGGCCCACGTTGGTGAGGGTCATGCGAAACTCAACGGTATGCGTGGAGCCGTCGAGATACGTGGTTCGGTTTGTCGATGTTTCCGTAGTGAGCCGAGGCTTCACAGAGAGCTTGTTGTGCTCTCGTGTCGTCTTGTTGCTCTGAACGGTAAGGTAAAGCGCGCAGAGAGCAACGAGCAGAGCGGCAGCGTCCCAGCTTGCGGTAGACAGGTCTGGCATCGATTGAGCACCTCGGATGTTGAGATGCTGCCCACTGTACTGGGTGCTTGCTGAACGCTCCGAACTCCCCACTTTCAACTTCACCCCTTCTCTCAGCCTGCGGGCCTTGATCATCGAGGGTCAGCCCTGGTTCGTCGTCAAGGATGGGCTGCGGACAACTTTCCTCATCATCCGAGTTATCCTCCTCCGCCTGAACTATGTGGGGGAACGGCTATGTGGATGAAGTGGCCCAAGGTCAAGTTGCGCTGGAGCTACTCACGAGAAGATGTTGTGCTCGCACTGGTTGCAGTTTTTGGACTGCCATTGGCTTGCGTTGCCTTCTGGATGCTGGTGCGAAATGACGCTCTTGAGTTCCCTGGTCATTGGGGCCAACTGGGCGATTTCGTTGGTGGCTTTCTCAACCCGGTCGTCGCACTTGCCGCCTTATACATGTTGGCGCAGTCGGTGCGGATTCAACGAAAGGAGCTGGCAGAAGCGCGAGATGCGTTGCGTGGCCAAGCTGCCAGTGCCCAAGTGTCAGTGGAAATTGCCGGCTACACAGCGGCTATCAATGCGGCTGTATGAACCGCCCCGCGTTTCGTGGAGGCTTGTTGGTTTAAGTCAGGCAGCGGTTGCCACCTGATTGGCGAGATGCCGGTAATAGTTTGCCTCAGCTTCANTGAACCGCCCCGCGTTTCGTGGAGGCTTGTTGGTTTAAGTCAGGCAGCGGTTGCCACCTGATTGGCGAGATGCCGGTAATAGTTTGCCTCAGCTTCAGCCGGAGGTATGTAGCCGATGGGCTCCAGCAGCCTGTGGTGGTTGAACCAAGACACCCATTCCAGGGTGGCCAGCTCCACCGATTCCTTGGTCTTCCAAGGCGCTCTTCGGTGGATCAGCTCGGCCTTGTACAACCCGTTGATGGTCTCGGCCAGCGCGTTGTCGTAGCTGTCACCCTTGCTGCCCACTGAAGGCTCAATGCCCGCCTCGGCCAGGCGCTCGCTGTAGCGGATGCTGACGTATTGCGACCCCCTGTCGGAGTGACAAACCAGGCTGCCATCGCGCTCGGGCTGCCTGGCATACAGCGCCTGCTCAAGTGCATCGAGCACGAAGTCCGTTCGCATCGAACTGCTCACGCGCCAACCGACGATGCGCCGCGCGTACACGTCGATCACGAAGGCCACGTACAGCCAGCCCTGCCAGGTCGAGACGTAGGTGAAATCAGAGACCCATAGCTGGTTGGGCCGATCGGCCTTGAAGACCCGGTTGACCCGATCCAGCGGGCATGGCGCCTTGCCATCACTGATGGTGGTGCGCACCACCTTGCCACGGCTCACACCCTGCAAGCCCAGGCGCTTCATCAAGCGTTCGACCGTGCAGCGGGCAATGGAGATGCCCTCTCGGTTGAGCTGCTTCCAGACCTTGTCGGCACCGTAGACCTGCATGTTGGCTCGCCACACACGTTCAATGTGAGGAGCCAATGCACCGTCACGCTGTGCGCGCTGACATCGCAGGGCCGGGTTGCGTTGCTGGGCGGCGTGGCGCCAATAGCCAGACGGGGCGATCTGCAGCACCTTGCAGATCGACTCGACCCCGTAGGCCTGTCGATGCTGATCGATGAAGCCCTTCAGGACTTCAGACGGCGGCGGTCGAGCTCCGCCTGGGCGAAAAACGCGCTGGCCAGCTTCAGGATCTCGTTGGCCTTGCGCAGCTCCTTGTTCTCGCGTTCGAGCTCCTTCAGGCGCTGCAGGTCGGTCGTCGTGACGCCAGCCCGGGTGCCGGTGTCGATCTCATCGCGCTTGACCCATTCGTTGAGGGTCTGCGGCACGCAGCCGATCTTGGGGGCGATGGACTCGATGGCGGCCCACAGCGAGGGGTACTCGCCTCGGTGCTCCTGCACCATGCGAACGGCGCGTTCGCGGACCTCAGGTGAAAAGTGGTTCGACTTCTTCATGGCTCAATCCTCTCAGAGAAAAGAGCCTCCTCAAAATACGGGGCGGTTCANGGCGCGTTCGCGGACCTCAGGTGAAAAGTGGTTCGACTTCTTCATGGCTCAATCCTCTCAGAGAAAAGAGCCTCCTCAAAATACGGGGCGGTTCAGTTTGGGGTCGAAAGACAGTTCGAAATCGCGGCAACAGACGATCTGGGTGCCGCCTGCGGCGACATGCCTCCAATGTCGGCTGCAGCTTTTAGAACAGCCGTCAAGCTGGCGAGGGCGCTGGCTTCCGTGTGACCTTTGTTCGACAAAGGCCGTGGAGTCACCGTGCGCCCGCAGCCGACAGCAAACGGCCTCATCGTGCTCACCCGTTGGTAGTTTCTACCCGTGCAGAGTCAAAGGAAGAATAGTTCCGTAAATGCACTTCGACTTGTTCGGCCATATGCGATGAAGCCATACACGTCGGCACTTAAGCTGGCCACCACTGCGGAGCCTCGAAATATGTGACTGCTGTGCATCACCCAATGCGACTTCGGCCAAGAAAATGGTTCGGGAATCTAGGTGAGGATGAGCGTACTTGAAAGAAATTATCACATTGGTGGATTCAGTGACTTAAGTCGACAGGCGGCTATTGCACAGAAGACACCCCAAGATACGATCTATGACATTCGGGAAACTGGAGGGTGGATGTATGGGGAGAATTGCTCTAGCGTCGCTTCTATGCGCTTCCTTGTGTATTGGTTGCTCTTCAATAGTTCCTGCGTTGAATGACAGTCCTCGCGTTAGTGCTCAGGACGCCAGCCGAACGCAGTTAAACGCAACGACAAAGGCAACAATTGCAGGCGACGGTACCACTCGTATATTTTCATGTCCAACCGGGCACCTTGTATACGTTCCTCTCCCTCCTATAGCGACCTGGGGGTACACCGAAGTGGCGGTTGGAGCAAATAACGCTGTCTCAACCAAGTCCACGGCTTGGCCTGCCGGAGCGGCAGCTGTACACAAGCTTCTCACAAATATTTCAACGAATATCACCCAGACGTCTGACGAATTTTCTGGAGTTGTTACAGGAATCGGCACAGGTTCTCGCCGCAATAGGAACTACGTGATCGACTTTATGAAATGGCGAGCAGAGCCCCTTACTGACAGTAATGGACAAGCTCTTGGTTGGGCTCGAGTCGGAGTAGGCCTTCGCTTGGTAGTAGTCGTGACATCTGGAGATGTTGATCTCTCGGGCAGCCTGCTCAGTTTGGCTGCTGGTGCAAAGTCGGGACGTGTCAGTGGGTCAATTAGTGTGGAGCTAATTGGTCTTGACGACTCCCAAATCGCTCAAGCGGTGCCGTTTAATGTCGACCTGTCTGAGTCGAATATTCAGAAAATTGCCGAGGCTCTCGCGATCGTGAAAGCCAAGATGTATGACGCAAGCACTACCGTGAGTCCTAGTGCCATTGCGCGCATGCAGTGTGGCGCTGAAACCTCAAAGTAGTGGCTCCTTAAGGATGAAGAAGCGAAGCACCACGCAGAGTGCTGCAAGTCAGTGCAACAGCCGGCCAGGAGAAGGAAACCGCCAGGATGAAGACTGTCGTACTTGTCCACGGAATTCGGACACGCGCCTGGTGGCAGGGGTCGGTCTCCGCAATCCTCGCTGCCGAAGCAGGCTGCAACGTCGTTCCCCTGAAGTACGGCTACTTCGATCTGATCCGGTTCCTGTTTCCCGGGCAACTCTTCCGTCGCGGGCCGATCGACCGCGTGCATCAGAAGCTCCGGACGGTCATCGCTAGGTACCCGGACGACGATATCGTCGTAATCGCGCACAGCTTTGGGACCTACGCGATGGCCAATGTGCTCAAGACGTATTCAGACATCAAGATCCACGGATTGATTCTCTGCGGATCGATCATCCACGAGGATTTCCCCTGGGACAGAATCGCCTCCCAAATCAAGCCTGCGCCCGCCAGGGCGCGGGCCATCAACGAGTGCGGGACGCGCGACATCTGGCCTCCGTTTGGGCAGGCGATCACATGGGGTTATTCGGCGACGGGAACCTATGGATTCGGTTCGGCAGACATCCAAGACCGAGTACACCAGATGCCACACAGCGGGTATTTCGACAACGAGTTCGTCCGGCGGTACTGGGTGCCCTTCCTGAAGGACGGATCCATCGTCGCTTCCGAGTACCAGGCCAGTGGCGCTGGAACGCCTGCTTGGTTCGAGATCTTCAATCTTCCACTGCGGTGGATCGTGGCCGCTTTGTTGGCGGTTCTGGTGGCCTGGCCGGCCTCAGCGCAGCTTTTCAAGCTCCTCCAGCAACCGACCATTGTCGCGGGTAGCTTCGCTTGCATGGCCGATGGCAAGCCCTTGACGAACTGCTCCGTCCAGAGAGCCGGCGAGGTCTTCGTCCTCACCTTCGACGGACCTGAAGCCGCCCCGGGCGTGCTGGTTGACAGGTACCGAGGCACGATGGTCAGCGACGGTCCGACGCTGATCGTCAACCTGTCGAACGAGTTCAATCCGAAACCCGGCGAAGGCGGGCTCTCAGATGCCGGTCCGCCTTCTGACCTGCGCCTGAGCGCCGAGCCCAGTGGGTATGCTGGGCAATGGACCTTCCAGCAGCGCACGTATCGGTTTGCAATGTCGAGAAAGGCAACGCAATGAAAACCGTGAATAGGACGCTCTGGCAAGTGCTTGTGGCGATCGCACTGTTCGGCTGTTCGGCAGCTGCCACCGCGGCACCGACCTTCGCGGTCGTAAAGCAAGGCGAACAGGAAGTGACGATCGAATCCTTGCGCAAGAGCGTGCAGCGGGAGTTCGAGGGTTTTGGGCAGTTCGACGAAAGCGAAGAGCTAGCACTCAGCGACCAGATCTCCGAGCACCGGGCAGTGCTTCCCTGCCGCTCGGTTGCGGAGGTCATCGATGCAATCCGCGGCGTATTCCCTACGCTTGGTCTGCACGAGTTCGCGGTTTCGCGCCAGTACCCGCGAAATGCGGTTTATTTCAGGAGAGCGTCCAGTCCGGAGGCTGGAAGAGACATCGTCAACTTCTACTTCCTGCTCCAGAAAGGCACTGGACTGGACTGCAACTTCACCTTTGGCGCATTTGCGAAAACCGTCATCTCGAGAAAGAGCGAGTTCGTAAAGTCCAAGGACCAGCTGTTCCAGAAATTGATCGCCGACATTGCCTCGGCCATCTCTTCGATCGAGAGCAGGCTCAAGAAGCCGCGAGCCGGCGCCCTGTTCGAACCAAGGCCAGCAACAGTCTCCGAAACGCAGAACAAGGCGCTGCAATTGCTGCGCGATCGCGGGCATCGGGATAACATTGCCGACAAGGCTGTGGAACGCGCACAGGCGATGCTGAAACGCGAGCTTGTCGACTATGGCGCGAAGAACGTCGACATCGATATGTTCGTCGTGAAGATGGAAGAACCTCCGCCTGCGGAGCTTGAGAAGTTCCGGACTCGCAACTGCATCGCTGTCCCTCATGATCTCCCGAGGCCAACCATTGTCTGCAATGCCGACTACATCGCAGAGATCGAGGCCGTACTGCGATTCTTCGAGGATCCGCGATCTGGGATTAGAAGCACGGATGGCCTGAAGTTCTTGGCACGACGGTTCAGCGATGACGCTGTGCGTACTCTGTCTAGACTGCGCGCCAACGAGGAGTTTCGCAAGCTCAATGGCCAGGACGATGAGCATGTCATCGATCACATGTCGATGGCCATGCTTTACGTCCTCTCGCACGAGGTGGGACATCTGCTTTCGCCTGACTCGGACTCGAACGCGGCGATTGACAGTGTTCCGCTCGATTCGACGCCAAGCTACCGGGCGGCAATCCTGCGCCTTTGCAAGCACGCAGACTATTTCAAGAGCTCGAATTTCTATCTGGATATGTTCGACGAGATCGTCATCGATCCCACTAGCCAGCAACGCGGGTTCATCGACAAATTCAAGGCCCAGGACAAGCAACTCGAGTCCACGGAGAGGATGTTCAGGGAGGAGGCTCTGGCCGACCTGTTCGCGACCGATTTCTCCTTGAAGTATTTTGCCCGGCTCGGTCGAAACGACAAGGAGTCGGCAGCTTACCAACAGTACCTTTTCCTCGAAAATGTCGAGGCCCTGGCAACCTACTTCTGGTACCGGAGCTACTTCCAATTCGCTGACTCGGTCTGTCAAGGCGTCCACAACACCGCACAGTTTTCAGCGTGCCTCGGGTTGGACACGGCCAACTGGATCGCAGCATCGGATGTTTTCGGGCGCTCCCACCGAAATTTCCTGCTGCGCGCCGTGGAAACCTTCTCGGTATTCGTGGCTGAGCGAACGACGTTCTACGATATCCCACTGGCAGATCGGATCGTAGCCCCGGACGACGAAGCGCTGCGGGCCATGCTCGAAACCGATCGACAGGCCGCCGTCCGCGTCATCTCCACCCTGCAGCGCCACTTCTTTCTCAGGGAGCTTGTCGACACCCCGCTGAAGCTCGCTTACACGGGCTGCACCATAGGCTGGGCCAAGGAAGTCAGCGGCAACAACAATGCGCCGGGGATGATAATGAACTTCCTCTCATACGAGGAAGAGATGGAGAGGCTGACGCGCAAGCTTTCAGGCCAGTAGAAGTGACCGTCGTCGGTATCTTTCGCCAACACCGATCGCTGCATCCGAGATGCATTCAGTTTATAGGTTCTCGACGCTTTCCTTCGCTCATCTTTAGGTGCAGGCTGGTTACTTTTTTGAATTCCGCTGCGTGGATGCAGCTTATTGACATGAAGCGTCTTATTGACTAGTCTCCGCTCGAAAATGCTTTGACTAAACCGACTTGATCTTCTTTACCTGTCAGCCCCTCGAGCACCGCGACATCCTGTAGGGGTAATGCCGCGCAATTGCGGCAGTCTCGTAGTCGGGATCATTGTCGAAATTGGCCTTTCCCACCCAGGGGTGTCTATGAACGCAATTCTCAAATGCTGGATACCACTTTTCAATGCGTTGGGTATTCTTGCAATTTTGCAAGGTTGTGCCTCTAAAGGACCTCCAAGAGTCAAGGTGGCGCCCACAATCGTGACGCCTACGCAAATTGCCGATTTGGTTTTCCATTCAAATACTGAATGGGAACGATGGGGCAAGCGAGTGGTGCGCGCTATGCCCGGTTCTCCCACGTGCTTGGTTCAAGCTGATGGAAGTTGCGAAGTAGTTGCCGAAGGCTGCGGAGACGAGCAAACCCGAGCGCTGTGCCCAATTGTTAACACATACTGGGCAAACGTCTCCAATGGCAAGGCCGGACATTCTTGCAATTTGAACGATGTATGCGAGGTCAAATGGCCTCCCGGTGACACGAGGAGTTTTGAAATGACTGCTGCATGGTCCGCCGCATTTGTGAGTACCATGCTCAAGAAAGCAAAATTCTCGACTTCTGAATTTTGGCCATCGGGGGTTCATGCTGAATACATATTTGCTGCTCGTGACGGCTATGCATCTGCATTCGAAGTTGTGCCGATTCCCGCATATCCTCAAGTTGGAGACATTATCTGCGCCAACCGCGTGTTGGAGCCGAAACCTGGGGAACAACGACGTAGACCCCTAAAACCTGAAGAAATATTTCAAATCCGTGCTAATGGCCCAGCTATGCACTGCGATATTGTCGTTCAAGTTGATCTGACAAGTAAGATGGTCCACGCCATTGGAGGCAATGTGCAGCAAACGGTGGCGCGGACCCTCACGCCGCTTGATGACCAAGGATTGCTTCAATACAATGCAGATTCAGGTAGGCCCTGGATGTTAGTTATGCGAGCACGACGATCCAGCTCTGCGCCCCAACCGCTGTCTGGTAACCCGGGTTGAACCTAATTCGAAGGCTTCCTAAGGCTCTTTGCTTTAGGCCCTTCCGTGCGTTGATTGCAATTCCAAAGCAGAATGCATCCGCTGATCACAAGACGGCAAGATCTTCCAAGTCAACTTCGCGTCTGGAGCGGGCCCAAAGGGCTTGACGAGACTCTCGCGGTGGGATAGACACGACTATTGGAAGCAGCCAACGTAAGGTTGACCAGCTTATTGTGATCTTTCGGCCGCGAATGCGGCGACTTTGGGAGGGCTATGGACAACATTAAGTGGGCCATATGGGGAGCAATAGTGTCCCTAGCGATCGCTGCAGGCGCCTTCTATTTGGGACGAAAGGAATGCCCAAAATGTGGTGAGGTTGACCGAGCCAGAGTGCTTACCGAACTCTTGATTCCGACTCAGAAGCTATTACTCGCTGAATCGTCCTCCACACAACGCTACAACTGGGAGTTGGTTAGCACTTGGCCTAGAGTTGCAAAGCTGCTGTCGAACCTAGGGGCGCGCGAGAAGGCAAAAGGCTACCTGCAGTATCAGGTCAAGAACTATTACGGCTACGACCTTGCGCGTCAGGCATCTTGGTCATTGAAGCGGGAGGGTACCAAAATCATCTTCGAAGCCCCACCGCTTCGACTTTTAACGTGCCCGGCGGTGCTGACGCAGAGCCTGATGTTTGTAGTGGAGGGCGGAAGCCCCTTCGTCGGAGAGTTGAGCAGGCAAGACGAAGTGATTCGCGTCGCTACTGCCCAAGCGCTTGCCGTTGCACATGAAGGGCTCCGCGATCCAGACAAGTTCAAGCGCATCAAGGAGACAGCCGATCAGGATCTTAAATCCCTGCTAATGAGCCTTGCGCGGCCGATGGGGTGGGACTTGAAAGGCGCTGACATAGTGATTACGAATCCGGAAGGGCAAGTAGATTTGCCTCCTCCTTGGCAACCGGCACTCGGGGCAGGCGGGAATTTGGATCTTACTTCTGTCACACAGCTGAAGAATGCTGGTTGCATGTAGTCCGCGGTGCAACGCAACTGCGGATCTCTGGTCGCGTGGCAGGGGAGTACGTCACACACCCGATCAGGTAATGTTTGGAGAGAGTGAGGTGCACTCCATGAGAGCGAAGTTTTCCGTCAGCCGAATCAACGTTTGCGCTGCAGTAATGCTTTCAGCATTGCCAATGCTTTCCCCATCTTTGGCGGATGCCAGTCCCGTGTGCAACACAAGGGGTGGCTATATTGCGAATCAACCGGAGACTCCAGCGATAGAACGCTCAAGTGACACAACAAACGTTGAAGGAACTGAGGCGATCTCGTCGAGATCAATGGGGGCACGGCAGCTAGAGACTATCCCGATCGATTTATCGCGACTAGACGACCTTATTAAGTTCAATGGCCGATATACCTCAAAGGTGCCAGTTCTAGGCGTTAGAATTGAAAACTATCCAACCTTCGATCCAACGAAGCACTGTAATCGAGTTGCTATCAATATTGTAAAGCCCCGGATCGAAAGAGTAAACACGAATGTTTGGCGAGCCTCAGTTGAGAATGGCCGCTTCAGTATCGATTTCGATGATGAAGCTCAGCGTCAAGGTCTTATTGCAGATCGGGATCCATCCAACAGGTTCTTTTGGATCTTTCCCAGTCATTTCGGGAAAAAAACGATTTCACAGAACCCGTGGGCTCTGACAAAGAGCTATGACGAGGCATTTCGAAAGGCTCCGGTTGGATCGGTGCAGCGCAGATGGATTGCTGAAGCTTACCTTACTCTGGCATTAAGAACTTACAGAATGAGACAGTTGGTCGCAGCGTTCCCGGAAGGTGGAACTCCGACTAAACAGGAATTGCACGACCTTCTAAAGGCTGACCTCAAGGTTGAGTGCAAACACAATGCCGTGGAGCTACCGTGCGTCACAGCTGATCTCATCGAGATGAATGAAGCCGCAGGTGAAGGGAATTCTCTTTCTTCCGATGCGTTTCGAACCGGTGACGCCTTGCTTCAGAACTCTGGGATAAGCACAGGACTTCGTCAACTCGACTTTGCATCTTCGAACGACCAAGCGGCAAGCATTGGACCCAAAGTGACGAAGGCTTTGTTTCTTTCAAAGCGGGGTTATGGTTATCTCCGTCCGATTCGGACTTGGGAAGTTGACACTTTGGCCAGTTGGTATGCAAAGACAGGGTACGATGTAAACAGGGAGCTTTCTCGACCTGAGGCCAAGCACGTTCTTTTGAGATCCCACGTTGCGTTCATTGGTTCTGCCGTCGCACGGTGGAGTAAGACCATTGAAAGTATGTATCCCGGGTGGTCGGAGGCAGAGCGATCGTTTTTAACGATCGTCGCCATTGATCTCGAGAATGTCAGCGGATTCAGAATTTCGACGCCGAGGGGCGCGAAGAGCGCGTGCGAGGTGCTGAGCAAACGCAGCGCCTCTCCCGGCCGATCCAACTCGTCTGTTGCAAGCAGTCAATCAAAGCGGGTTGCAAACGCCGCCTTACTTGCGAAGGATCGCTTCGGAACACTGTCAAATCTCTCATGTATTGATCGGCAATAGTGGGCGGTGTTAGCTGCTGTTTGCTGGTTCCGCCTAAGGTCGACTCGAGGCTAGACCATCCCCATCCTTAGCACCTGTATCGGTGACAGAAACGGCCCCTGAACATACAGAGGAGCCAAATTCTGAACCAGCAACGCTGACCGAACCGGCGCACAGCCGGCTCAGGTGCTGGCGGCCAAGCTGGAGGTGTCCTTGGCCACCGAGGATGACTTCATTAAGAAGATTGCGCTACTGCTGATCTGAGTTGTATGCAAGGTACTGGCTTGACCCTGCTGCTGCTGGCGCTGGAAGAATAGCTGCTGGCGCAATGTTGGTGCGTGGGGGGGCAACAGATCAACGACCAGGAATTTCAACCGGGGTGCGCCCCGTCGCGACACCCGTGTTCGATGCGACGGGCCCCGTTGTCCCTGGCATCAATGCTACTGCTACGACGCATGCGTTCGCCGGTGGGGTAGTGCGTGACGCGGTGTTGCCCGCGGTGTGCGAAGAGCACCGTCGAGTGAGTCTTAGGCAGCCTCAAATGAACCCGCTCCGAAGGCACTGAAAAAGTGATTGTTCAATGGCAAGAAAACCTCAAAAGAGAGACGTTGGTGGCCGACAAGTAGAAAGCCTCGTGGCACATTTGGCACGCACCCTTAACAAAATCAACGCTTGTTCAATCCGAGCGAGGGAATGTCGAGTGACTTTCCGCAATGAGGCCGCCCCTTCTCTGGACGGGTGGCGCGAACATTTACGATCCTGGGATGGATCGATTCACCTCATCACCCGATCCGACCACTCGTTTTGCTTTCCTGTTCCGCCGCCTGGCGGGATTGGCCGTCCTGTCGTGCGGTCTCTGGTTGGCTCTGTGGCCGGACTTCGCCCGCGCTTCGTCTGGCGAAACCGACATCACCTTGCAGGCCCGTCACTGGATCGACACTTCCGGCGGCCAGACCATCGAGGAGGTGGTGCGTCGGCCAGCCGGAGATTTCGAGCCCATGGAGGGCTACCGCAGCTTCCAGCTCGACGGCGCCGCGCTGTGGTTGCGCCTGGAGCTACCGCAGCGCGACGCCGGGCGCCGCTGGTACCTGATGCTGAGCGCCGCGGCCTTCACGAATCGGGCCACGCTGTACACCGCGAGCCCGTCGGGCGTTTGGACGGCCCAGCAGGCCGGTGACCACCTGCCGGTTTCGCAATGGGCTCACCCGGACCAGACGCCGGTGTTTGCGCTCGACCCCCAGGCCACCGGCCCTGCCTGGCTGAGGCTGGCGAACCGGCCCGCACCGCTGAGTCCGCGCCTGAGCCTGCTGGATGAGCGGCAACTGCAGGAAAAGCGTCAATGGACCATTCTCATGGTGGGCGGCTACCTGGGCTTCGGTCTGCTGGTGCTGTTCATCGGCTGGGTGCATGCACGCCTCTACGCCGATCGGGCGTTCATCGCCTACTGTTGCTACGTGGCCTGCATGCTGGGCTTTCAGGCCGCTTTCACCGGCATCGGCGGCCTGTTTTTCTGGCCAGACCATGCCGCATGGAACGATGCGGCACCGGCCGTGTTCATGCTGTGGTTGACGGCTTCCGGCATCTGGTTCGTGCGCGAGGTCTGTGTGGTCTCGCGCCACCACCGTGGCGTCGACCGCCTGGTGCTGGCCTGGTCGGTGTTCGGTCTGCTGTTCCCCGCGGCCTACCTGATCCTGCTGAACCAGCCAGCCTTCATCGTGCTCAACCTGTATGGCCTGCTGTCGGTCGTGCTGAGCTTCGGGTTGTGCATCTGGACCTGGCGCAGGGGCGAGACCTACGCTGGCTGGATGGCGCTGGGCTTTCTGCCGGTGCATCTGGGTTATCCCTTCCCCGCCTTGCGCAGCGCTGGCGTGCTGCCGGACAGCTGGGCAACGCAGTACGCCGTGCTGATCGGCTCCGCGATCGAGATTCCACTGTTGCTCTACATCCTGCATCGGCGCGCCAAGGATTTCAGCGAGAACCGCGCCCGCCTGCGTGCGATCGAAAGCACCGATCCCTTGACTGGCCTGACCATTGCGCCGGTGCTCCTGCTGCGCCTGCGCGATGCGCTGCGCCGTTCTCGTCGCTACGGTCACCGCTGCGGTCTGGTGCTGGTGGAGCTCTCCAACCACACCACCATCATTGAGCGCGAAGGACGCGAGGCCGGCGACAGAGCATTGGTGGTGGCCGCCTCGCGCCTGTCGGCTGTGGTGCGCGATGTGGACACGGTCAGCCGCGTGGCCGAAACGCGCTTCGCGATGCTGGTCGAGGGGCCCGAGGATCTCAAGCTGCTGGGTCAGCACATCGTGGCCAAGGGACTGGAGCGGGTGCCGTTGCTGCCAGCGGACCTGCCACTGCGTTTTCGCCTGGTCTCGGCGGCGCTGCCCGACGAAGACGACGAGTCGCTCGACGACACCCGACTGATGGACCGCCTGCATCGCGCGCTGGATCAATTCGCCGAAGATCCGCGCAGGGTCGTGCTGCACCTGACGCAAACCGCGTAGGGCCGGTCGACGGTGGAATCAGAAATGGGCCAGGTAGCCACCGTCGACCGCCAGCGTCTGACCGGTCACGTAGCTGGCTGCGGGCGAAGCCAGAAACAAGGCGGCGCCCGCGATCTCTTCCGGTTGGCCCCACCGTCCGAGTGAACTGCGCTGCTGCAGCCAGGCCAGGGTCTGAGCGTCTTCGACCATGTCTGTGTTGGCTTCGGTGGCAAAGAAGCCCGGGGCGATGGCGTTGACGTTGATGCCGTGCGGGCCGAGCTCGGCCGCCAGGGCGCGCGTCAGGGCTGCGAGCGCGCCTTTGCTGGTGGTGTAGGCGGCGTCGCCGGCTCGGGCGATCGGCCCGGCGATGGAGGTCACGTTGATGATGCGGCCGAATCCCTGGGCGCGCATGGGGCGCGCGGCTTCCCGGCACAGGTGCCAGGCCGACACGAGATTGGCCTCCAGGACCTCGCGCAAGGCCTGGGCGGGCAGCTTGTCCAGCGGCTGGCGGCGGCGCTGGCCCACGTTGTTGATCAGGACGTCCAGGCGACCGCTTTCAGCCAAGACACGGGTGACGGCGGCGGTGGCGGCGGCTTCGTCGGTCACGTCGAACGGGAGTGCGTGAGCGAAACCGCCGCCCGCTTGTCCAGCGGCGCGGGCTTCTTCCACGGCCATGTTGAGGCTGTCAGCGTCGCGGCCATTGAGCCAGACCTCGGCCCCGTGGGCGGCGAGCGCACGGGCCATGGCCAGGCCCAGGCCACGGCTGGCGCCGGTGACCAGGGCCACGCGGCCTTGCAAGGAGAAGAGGGAGGTTGAGGTCAAGCGCGAATTATCGACGGGCATCACGCCCACCGATCGACGCGCCTCAGGCCGTGAGTTCGACCATCGACGATTCCGGGAAGGCCAGGTCGGGTTCGATGTTCTCCAGCGGCAGCGTGAAGTAGAAGGTGCAGCCGGCGCCTGGAGCGGTTTCGGACCAGATGCGACCGCCGTGCCGGTCGATGATGCGTTGCGCCAGGGCCAGACCCGTGCCGGTGCCCTCGAAGTCCATCGAGTGGTGCTGGCGCTGGAACATCACGAACAGGTTGTGCGCTTTCTCCAGGTCGAAGCCGGCGCCGTTGTCGCTCACGTAGAAGGTGCGCCCGCCCATGGGGTTGACTTTCCAACCCACCTTGATGACGGCATCCGTGCGCTTGCCGGTGTACTTCACCGCGTTGTCGAGCAGGTTGCCCCAGGCCTGGGCCAGCAGCATGGCATCGCCACGAACCACCGGCAGATCCGGATCGATCGACCATTCAATGGAGCGATTGGGGTTTTCTTGCTTGAGGTGGGCGACGACGCCGTGCAACAGTGGCGTGAGCGGCACGGGCTGGCCATCGACCGACACACGGCCCAGGCGTGCGTACTCCAGCAGGCCTTCAATCATCGAGCTCATGCGTTTGGCCGCCTTGGCGATCGAGGTCTGGTACTGGCGGGCCAGGTTGTCGGCGGATTCACCGGTCTGCTCCTGAAGCAGGCTCACGAAGCTGGCGATGTGGCGCAGCGGTGCGCGCAGATCGTGAGAGACCATGTGCGAGAACACGTCCAGATCCTTGTTGGCCGCCACCAGTTGCTGCGTGCGTTCGGCCACGCGTTTTTCCAGCTCGCGGTTGAGGTCGTTCATGACATCTTCCAGGCTCTTGGCCGCGGTCATGTCGCGCGTGATGCTCGACAAAGCCTGCAGTTCGCCGGCTTCGTTGCGCAGCGCGGTGAGCACGGTGTGCGCCCAGAAGCGCGAGCCATCCTCACGCAGGCGCCAGCCGCGCGATTCCCATTGGCCATGGTCCTTGGCCAGGCGCAGCACCTGGCTGGGGTCCACTTCGTCTTCGCCCGCGTTGTCGGTGCACATCAGCGTCTCGTACGACTGGCCGACGATCTGCGAGCGCTGGTGGCCGTGCAGGCGCTGGGCGCTCTCGGTCCACTCGGTCACGGCGCCGGTCTCGTCCACGAAATAGATGCAGTAATCCTGGATGGCGTCGACCATCAGGCGGTAGCGTTGTTCGCTGGCAAACAGCTCTTCAGAGCGTTCGCGCACCCGTTCTTCCAGATCCTGGTTGGCGTGCAACACGAACTCTTCGGTGCGGCGACGCTCGGTGATGTCGTGCAGCTCGATGAACAGGCCCTCGACCGAACCATTCTGCAGGTCGGGGATGTAATGGATGTCGAAGTAGTTCAGCTCGCCGTCGGCTCCCTTGCGTGCGGCTTCGAAATTTTGCGCCTGGCCGCTGAGCGTGGCCAGCACGCGCGGCATGATTTCAGGCAGCACCTCAGGGCGCACCACCTCGCTCAGGTGGGAGCCCACCATGTCTTCGGGTTCCTTGGCGTAGCGCTGGGCGTGCGCGTTGTTGGCAAAGCGGCAGATCAGGTTCTTGTCGTAGTAGGCCAGCCGCGCAGGGATGCGGTTGGTGATGCTGCGCAAGATCGTGTCCTTCGGCCCGTCGATGACGTGGTTGACCGATACGTTGCCCTGGTCCGCCACCATGGTGCTGGTGTGCAGGAACTGGCCTTCGGCGTCGTAGATGGCAGTCGAGGTGAGCCGGGCCTGCAGGAAGTCGCCGTTGGCCCGGAGCAGCATCAGCGAGAGCGGTTCGGTGCGGCCGCTGATCAACAGTTGCTCCACATGCGTGGACGCCAGGCTGCGGCACTCTGGAGCGGCCAGGTCCACGAGCGTCATGAACATGACCACGTCTTCCCGGTCCATGCCGAGCCAGTCCAGCAGCGTCTGGTTGACGTTCACGCAGCGCAGGTCGGCGTCCAGCGCCAACAGGCCGCAAGGCGCGTTGTCGTACAAGGCGCGGGCGGCGTTCAGGGCTGCCATCAGTTCGTCGGTGATGGGTGCCAGCTGCTGCTCAGGGGTCGGTGCAGAGGTGTCCATGGGAAGGGCTCCAGGTCGGTTCGGATCGGGGCAAGGAATTGCTCGTACTTCCTTATCGGATGCTGGCGGCAAAAATTCAGGGCGTTCGATCACTGGAATGCGGGGTGAATCCAGCCCATTTCTGGCGAAAAAAAACCCCGGGGCCTGCGCGCCGGGGCTTTTTTTTGATTTGCAAGTGATTGCTTACAGTCCGGCACCCTTGCGCAGGGCGGCAGCACGGTCGGTGCGTTCCCAGGTGAATTCGGGCTCTTCGCGGCCGAAGTGGCCGTAGGCGGCGGTCTTGGTGTAAATCGGACGCAGCAGGTCCAGCATCTGGATGATGCCTTTGGGGCGCAGGTCAAAGTGTTCATTCACCAGGGCGGCGATCTGCTCGTCGGAAATCACACCGGTGCCTTCCGTGTAGACGGTCACGTTCATCGGGCGGGCCACACCGATGGCGTAAGCGACCTGGATCTGGCATTGCTTGGCCAGGCCCGCGGCCACCACGTTCTTGGCCACGTAGCGCGCGGCGTAGGCGGCCGAGCGGTCGACCTTGGACGGGTCCTTGCCGGAAAACGCACCACCACCGTGCGGGCAGGCGCCGCCGTAGGTGTCCACGATGATCTTGCGCCCGGTCAGACCACAATCGCCCTGCGGGCCGCCGATGACGAAACGGCCCGTGGGGTTGATCAGGTACTTGGTGTCCTTGAGCCACTCCTTGGGCAACACCGGCTTGATGATCTCTTCGATGATGGACTCAATGAACGAGTCCTTCATCTTGTGCGGCGTCTCGCTCTGGTCCGGGCTGTGCTGGGTCGAGAGCACCACGGTGTCGATGCTGTGCGGCTTGCCGTCGACGTAGCGCATGGTCACCTGGCTTTTTGCGTCCGGGCGCAGGAATGGCAGGCGGCCGTCCTTGCGCAGCTGGGCCTGGCGCTCCACCAGGCGGTGGGCGTAATAAATGGGCGCGGGCATGAGTTCGGGCGTCTCGTCGCAGGCGTAGCCGAACATCAGGCCCTGGTCGCCTGCGCCGATGTTCAGGTGGTCGTCGCTGGCGTGGTCCACGCCCTGCGCGATGTCGTTGGACTGCTTGTCGTACGCGACCAGCACCGCACAACCCTTGTAGTCGATGCCGTATTCGGTGTTGTCGTAGCCGATGCGTTTCAAGGTGTCGCGCGCGACCTGAATGTAGTCGACGTGCGCGTTGGTCGTGATCTCGCCGGCCAGCACCACCAGGCCGGTGTTGCAAAGCGTCTCGGCCGCCACGCGGCTGCGCGGGTCCTGCTCGAAAATTGCATCAAGAATCGCGTCGGAAATCTGGTCGGCAACCTTGTCGGGGTGGCCTTCAGAGACGGATTCGGAGGTGAAAAGGAAATCGTTCGCCATGTATAAACTCCAAGTTGGTGGATCGGCGTTGCCGGTCTGTCAGAGTTCGGCGAACGCTTTAGCGGAATTTATGAATCGCCCCGCAATTAGTTCAGTAACTCGGCGATGGGTGAATTCTAGACCAAGGTCCGTGCCCCGTCCCGTTCACCCACCACCGCCTTGGCCCCGCCGATCCAGTTCCTTTTTCGCACCCTGAGTCTGCTGCCGTTGCCAGTGCTGCATGCGCTGGGCTGGGTGCTGGGCTGGGCGAGCTTTCTGCTTTCGGCCCGCTACCGCCGTCGCCTGCTCGCCCATGCGAAGCAGGCGGGGTTTTCCTCAACCGTTGCGCTGGCTTCCATTGGTGAGGCGGGCAAATTGGTGGCCGAGTTGCCACGCCTGTGGCTGGGCCGACCGGTGCGCGTGGATTGGGACGGCGCCGAGCTCATTGAGGCAGCGCAGGCGCAGGGCTCGGGCGTGCTGTTCCTGACGCCGCACCTGGGCTGTTTCGAGATCACCGCCCAAGCCTACGCTCAGCGCTTTGGCGCCCGGCGTCCCATGACGGTGCTGTTCCGCCCGGCGCGCCAGCCCTGGCTGCGCGATCTGGTGGCGGGCGCCCGCCAACGCCCTGGTTTGTTGGCCGCACCCACCACCTTGGCCGGTGTGAAGCAACTCATCAAGGCGCTCAAGGGCGGCGATGTGGTGGGCCTCTTGCCCGATCAGGTGCCGCCTGATGGGCAGGGCATATGGGCGCCGTTTTTCGGGCGCGACGCTTACACCATGACGCTCTCGGCGCGTCTGGCGCACAGCGGTGGCACGAAGATTCTGGTGAGCTGGGGCGAGCGCTTGAGTTGGGGCAAGGGCTACCGGGTGCATGTGCGGCCGTTCGGTCCGCTGGACACCGACGCCGCAGCGGCGGCGCGGCAGATCAATCAAGCCATGGAAGCGCTGGTGCGAGAATGCCCGGCCCAATACCTCTGGTCTTATGACCGCTACAAGAGCCCAACGCCCTTGCGCTGATGTCTGATCCATCTCCCGTCTCCGCCCACCAACTGCCGCCTGGCGGCATGGCCAACAGGTTGGGCGTGATGTTCATGCATGTGCTGGCTGCGCTGCCCCTGTCGTGGGTGCGAGCGCTGGGCTGGATGCTCGGTCAGGCGCTGCACTTGGTCGCGGCACGCCGTCGCCGCATTGCCCGCACCAACTGGGGTCTGTGTTTTCCGGAGCACAGCACGGCCGAGCGAGATCACGCCGTGCGCAGGCATTTCGTGTATTTCGCCCAGGCCTGGATGGACCGCAGCTGGCTGTGGGAAGCCAGCGATGCGACCATCCGTCGGCGGCTGAAGCTCACGGGTGACCTGCAGGCGCTGGCCGGCAACGAACCCACGGTCCTGTTTGCACCGCACTTCGTGGGCATGGATGCTGGCTGGACCGCCCTGACTGCCCACATGGAGCGTCGCTTTTGCGGCATCTACGCCGAACAGCTCAATGCCGACGTGGACCGCTGGATGTCCAAAGGGCGCCAGCGCTTTGGCGCGCCCCACATCGTGGCCATGCGCCAGGGGCTCAAACCGCTCGTGGCAGCGCTGCGCCAGGGTCTGCCGCTGTACCTGCTGCCCGACATGGACTACGGCATGCGCGATTCGGTCTTCGTGCCCTTCTTCGGCGTGCAGACCGCCACCATCACCTCACTCTCGCGGTTTGCACGCATGGCCAAGGCACGGGTTGTGCCCGTGGTCAGCCGCCTGACCAAGGATGGGTACGAGGTGACGGTGCATGCCCCCTGGCCGAACTACCCCACAGGCGACGTGGAGGCCGACACGGCCACGATGAACACCTACCTTGAGGGCTTCATCCGCGCCACGCCCGAGCAGTACTACTGGGTGCATAAACGCTTCAAGACGCGGCCTGACGGCGAACCTTCTTTCTACGCCAACCTCTGAGCACGCTTGCTCAGGCCCTCAGGAAAGCCCCGATCAGCGCTGCCACCTGCTGCGGCTGTTCGTGCACGATCCAGTGCGTGGCGCGCGGCACGCGCTCGATGCGCAGATCGCCTACATAGCCGTCGAGCCCGTCCAGCAAGGCCTCTGGCAAGGCGGTGTCACCCAGTCCCCAGATCACCAGCGTGGGCACGTTGACAGCGGCGCGCTCGCGCGGCAACTGCACGGCCGTTGCGCCGGGATCGCTGGCGGTCGGTGGGCGCAGCGGTGAGGCCGCGTAGTAGCCACAGGGACCATGCAGGCCCAGGCACCAGACCTCGCGGTAGCGTGCACGTGTGGCGCCGTCGAGCCAGGCCATCGGGCCACGGTCGGCGGCCATGTTGGTGAAGAAGGGCCACAGTCGTGCGAAATCGTTCTCTGCCAGCAGCGCGGGTGCGTCGGGGCGCGCAAGGAAGTTCATGTACGCACTCGACGCCTGCTGTGCCGGCGAGTTCGCCAGCTCGCGCTGGAAGGTGGCGGGGTGGGGCGCATTCACGATGGCGAGCTGGCGCATGGCCGCCGGCAGTTGCGCAGCCACGCTCCAGGCCAGCGCTCCGCCCCAGTCGTGCGCCACCAGACACGCGAGTTGCCCTGGCGTGGGGCTGTCCTGTGTGATGACCTCGATCAGCGCGGCAAGGTCCTGCACCAGCGGCTTGGCGCGGTAGGCCGCCACCTCCGTGGGCGCGCTGGAGTGTTCGTAGCCCCGCAGGTTGGGCGCCACGCAGCGGTAACCGCCGTGTTGGGGCTGGGCGAAATGTGCCAGCAGCTCGTCCCAAACGAATGCGGCTTCGGGAAAACCGTGGAGAAACAGGAGGACCGGTCGACCCGGCTCGCCCGCAGCCCGGCAGCTCAGCGTGATGCCGTGCGGCAGGACCTGTAGAAATGTTTCGATCATCGCGGGCGGTCTCCTGGGGCCCGCGCAAGGTCAATCAAGGGCGGGCGGTTCGTCTTCGGGCGCATCTTGAGGCTGGGCGGCAGGTGTGGCCACGGCCGCACCGTCGTCATGCGTCCAGCGCCAGAGCATCTGCGCCACCTCGTCCAGGCCCTTCTTCTTCAGAGCGGAGAAGAGTCTGGCTTCGCCGCCGCCCGATTGCAGTCGCGCAATCGACAGCGCTTTTTGCGCTTCGGCGTGGTTGAGCTTGTCGGACTTGGTGAGCAGCACCAGGAACTTCAGGCCTTCCTCGACCCGCGGGCGGATCACTTCAAGCAGGATCTCGTCGAGCTCGGTCAGGCCCAGGCGTGGGTCGATCAGCAGCACCACGCCCTTGAGGTTCTCGCGCGTTAGCAGGTAGTTGCCCATGACGCGTTGCCAGCGCAGCTTGGCTTCGCGCGGCACGGCTGCGTAGCCGTAGCCAGGCAGGTCGGCCAGCACGGCGTCGGTGATGCCCTGCTTGCCCAGCGAGAACAGGTTGATGCTTTGCGTGCGACCCGGTGTCTTGGAGGCGAACGCCAGACGCTTTTGCTGCGTCAGAGTGTTGATGCAGGTGGATTTGCCAGCGTTGGAGCGGCCCACGAAGGCCACTTCGGGCACATCCAACGCGGGCAGGTGCTCAAGCTGGGGGGCAGTGGTGAGAAAACGGGCGGTGTGCAACCAGCCGTGAGCGATCTTGACGTCAGGGGTCAGCGAATCGGGCGATTTTCCAGCGTTGGGTTTGCGGGCTTGGGGGCTCTTGGCGTCCGCAGACGGGGAAGCAGGGGTGTTGGCTGGAGTGTGGTTCTGGGTCATTGGGGTTGTTTCCCGAGAGGGCATTGTAAAATCGATTGGCTGTATCCAGACATCCCGCGAAATTCTTCAACCCGAACACGTCGCACGCGACGCCCGTCCCGTCATGAAATTGCCTGTTTCCCTTCTTTGCGCCGCCGCTGCCGCGGCTTTGTCGTTCAGTGTCCAGGCGCAGTCGGTCAAACCCGATCTGGCCAAGGGCGCGGCGGTGTTCGGTCAGGTTTGTGTGGCTTGCCACGCGGCAGACGGCAACTCCACCACGCCAGCCAACCCCAAACTCGCTCAGCAGCACCCGGAATACCTGGTGAAGCAACTGCAGGAATACAAATCGGGCAAGCGTGACAACGCCATCATGAAGGGCATGGCCGCTGGCTTGTCTGACGACGACATGCGCAACGTCGGCTTCTGGCTGGCGGCTCAGAAGGCCACGCCCGGCGCTGCCACCGACAAGGATCTGGTGACCCTGGGCGAGCGCATCTACCGCGGCGGCATCCCGGACCGCCAGATCGCCGCATGCGCCGGCTGCCACAGCCCCAACGGTGCCGGCATTCCCGCGCAGTACCCTCGCCTGTCCGGTCAGCATGCCGACTACACCGCTACCCAGCTCAAGCTTTTCCGCGACGGCACCCGTGCCAACAACCTTCAGATGGCGGGTGTGGCCGCGAAAATGAACGACCGCGAAATCAAGGCGGTGTCCGACTACATCGCCGGTCTGCGCTGAAATACATCCCGGGGCTTGCCCTGGGTCGGTTGCTGGGATATAAGCAAACGTTAATATTTGCCGGCACAATGCGATAAAGCCTCCCGGCGGTGAACCGCCAGCGAAAAACAACATCACAACAGGGCGCGTTCCGGGATCACTGGAAGCGCCCTTTTTGTTGAACCGTTTTCCCCCACTTCTCCATGACCGTTTCCACCCAAGGCCTGCACATCCGCACCGGCTCGCGCATCGTCAGCGAGACGGTGGAGTTGTTGTCGTCGATGCGGTTCTCCATCTCGCTGCTCACGGTCATCTGCATCGCGTCGGTGATCGGCACTGTGGTCAAGCAGCACGAGCCGGTCAACAACTACGTCAACCAGTTCGGCCCGTTCTGGGCCGATGTGTTCGCCAGCGCCAACCTCTTTTCGGTGTACAGCGCGTGGTGGTTCCTGCTGATCCTGGCGTTTCTGGTGACCAGCACGAGCTTGTGCATCGCGCGCAATACACCCAAGATCTTTGCCGACTTCAAGGCCTACAAGGAAAACATCCGCGAGCAAAGCCTCAAGGCGTTTCCACACCGCGCCGAAAGCACGCTGGTGGAAACGCCGCAGGCCGCGGCCAATCGCATCGGCCAGACGTTGCTGGGTTCCGGGTGGAAGGTCAAGCTGCAGTCGCGCGACACGCCGCAAGGGCAGGGCTGGATGGTGGCGGCCAAGGCCGGCGCGGTCAACAAAATCGGCTACATCGCGGCGCACAGTGCCATCGTGCTGGTGTGCATTGGTGGCCTGCTTGACGGCGATCTGATGGTGCGCGCCCAGACGTGGTTCAACGGCAAGTCGGCGTTCAGTGGTGGTGGACTCATTGCCGATGTGCCAGCCAAACACCGTCTCTCCTCCAGCAACCCGACCTTTCGCGCCAACTTGCTGGTGACCGAGGGCACGACCGCCAGCACGGCCATCCTGGCACAGCCCAACGGCGTGTTGCTCCAAGACCTGCCGTTCTCGGTCGAGCTGAAGAAGTTCATCGTCGAGTACTACGAGACCGGCATGCCCAAGCTGTTCGCCAGCGACATCGTGATCACCGACTTCGAGACCGGCGAGAAGAAGGAAGCGCGCGTCGAGGTGAACCATCCGGCCAGTCACCGCGGCATCAACATCTACCAGTCGAGCTTTGACGACGGTGGTTCGCGCGTGAAACTGCAGGCTGTTCCGTTGAACCGGCCCACTCGGCCATTCGAGATCGAAGGCACCATCGGCAGTTCGAGTGCTTTGAGCAACGGCGACGACAAGCTGGTGCTGGAATACACCGGCCTGCGCACGATCAACGTCGAGAACTTCGCCGGTGTGAACCCGGCCGCTGGCGTGGACGTGCGCAAGGTCGACCTGCGCAGCTCGATCGAGAGCCGCCTGGGCAGCGGCCACAAGACCACCACCGAGAAGACCCTGCGTAATGTGGGGCCGAGCATCACCTACAAGCTGCGTGATGCGGCCGGCCAGGCGGTGGAATACCACAACTACATGCTGCCCATGGAGATTGAAGGCGCGCGCATGTACCTGCTGGGTCTGCGTGAAACGCCCTCCGAGCCGTTCCGCTACCTGCGCATTCCGGTGGACGAGAACGACAGCATGGACGGCTTCGTGCGGTTGCGTGCGGCGCTCGACGATCCGCAGATGCGCGAACTCGCGGTGCGTCGCTACGCTGTTTCGGCGGTCGAAGACGGGCGCCCGGAGCTGGCTGAAGCCCTGGTGGCCTCGGCCACGCGCGCACTGGCTTTGTTTGCCGGCGCGGAACCCACGGCCCGCATCACGCCAGTGGCTGAGGTGAACGGTGTGGCGACCACCAAACCCATGGCGCGGGGCGGCTTGCAGGCCGTGTCGAATTTTCTGGAAACCAATGTGCCGCAAGCCGAACGCGAGCGTGCCAGTGAAGTGCTGGTGCGTATCCTGAACGGCACCTTGTTCGAGCTGTTGCAGGTCAGCCGCGAACGTGCCGGATTGCCGCCACTGGAGCGCAACGACGCGACACAACAGTTCATGACGCAGGCGGTGATCAGTCTGAGCGACACCTTCTTCTATCCTGCGCCCATGACATTCCAGCTCAAGGACTTCACGCACGTGCAGGCCAGCGTGTTCCAGGTCGCGCGTGCGCCGGGCCAGAACATCGTTTACCTCGGCTGCCTGTTGCTGATCGTGGGTGTGTTTGCCATGCTCTATGTGCGCGAGCGCCGCCTCTGGGTGTGGCTCTCACCCTCGGGTGAGCAGGCTTCCCAGGCCAGTATGGCGCTGTCGTCGAACCGCAAGACGATGGAAGCCGACCGCGAATTCGAACTCTTGAAGACCCAATTGTTGAAGGTGCAAGCATGAATACCGCCACCGCGAACCAGACCATCGAACTGAAGAAGGGCCGCGGCGGTCAAGGCCTGGAGCCGAGCTACTTCGCTCGCCGCAATGTCTGGGACTGGCTCTTCGCCGCGCTGGTCGTGGCGGGCACCGCCATCGCGTTTGCGCTCTATGGCTCGGTCATGGATGGCTATGAGAAGGCCATCCTCGCTGGCGTGGCGCCCTCGTTGATCTGGCTGGGCTGGTTCTGGCGGCCGCTGCAGGCGCTGGGGGTGGCCGTTGCGGCATTCGCACTGTTGGCAATCTGGCTGTACCAGACGCCTGCGGGCACCGCCGATCTGGCGCGTGCCGATCAGATGTTCATGCTGAAGTACTTCATCTCCAGCCAGTCGGCCATCCTGTGGATGAGCATGCTGTTCTTCATGAGCACGGCGTTCTACTGGACGGGCATGTTCACCCGCGCTGGCGACACTTTCGAGTTGCTTGGCTCGCGCCTGGCCTGGGTGGCTGTGACCCTGGCGCTCATCGGCACCATGGTGCGCTGGTACGAGAGCCACCAGATCGGGCCTGACATCGGCCATATCCCGGTGAGCAACCTGTACGAGGTGTTCGTGTTGTTCTGCTGGATGACAGCGGCCTTCTACCTGTACTACGAAGACCAGTACAAGACCCGCCGCATGGGCGCGTTCGTAATGCTGGTGGTGAGTGCCGCAGTGGGATTTTTGCTCTGGTACACGGTGATCCGCGAGGCGCATGAGATCCAGCCGCTGGTGCCTGCGCTGCAGAGCTGGTGGATGAAGCTGCATGTGCCGGCCAACTTCATCGGCTACGGCACCTTTGCCATCGCGGCCATGCTGGCTTTTGCCTACCTGATCAAACAAAGCGCAAGCGAAACCCGCTGGTACAAACTTGCCCCGCTGTGGGTCCTGGGCCTGGTGCTGTGCCTGGAGCCGATCGTGTTCCGACAGTCGGCGGCCGAGAAGGGGGGCAGCTACTGGTTCGTGTACTTCGGCGTATCGGCCCTGATCGTGGCCACCATCATGTTCGGACGCAAGCGCATTGCCGAGCGCCTGCCCAGCTTCGAGGTGCTGGATGACGTGATGTACAAAGCCATTGCGGTGGGTTTTGCCTTCTTCACCATTGCCACCGTGCTGGGTGCCCTGTGGGCGGCCGAGGCCTGGGGCGGTTACTGGAGCTGGGACCCGAAGGAAACCTGGGCGCTGATCGTCTGGCTGAACTACGCGGCGTGGCTGCACATGCGCCTCATGAAGGGCCTGCGCGGCACCGTGGCAGCCTGGTGGGCGCTGGTGGGTCTGGCGGTCACGACCTTCGCGTTTCTCGGCGTGAACATGTTCCTCTCGGGCCTGCACAGCTACGGCGAGCTCTGATCCCTGCGGTGGGGTCAAGCGGGCAGGCCAACGCGGCCTGCCCCGGAACTTTGTAAGAATCGCAGCTGTCCGACGACTCACGGCAAGTCCTGTGCGGCATCTTCCGCGCAGGGCGTTGTATCAGCCAGGACCGCGCCATGATCATCCGCACCGCCCAAGACGGCTTCAACCACCCCTTCCCGAGTGAAATCACGTCCAGGGCGGCCTACCAGAACCGCCGGCAGTGGCTGCAACGCAGCGCCTTCACCGCCGCTGCGCTGGGTGGCGTGGCTTCGCTGGTCACGCCCGATGCCTGGGCGCAGACGGCCGGCACCACGCCCCGCCCTGGCAAGCTGCCGCCGCTGCCCGGCAAGGCCTCCAGCGTGCCCGGTGCCACCACGGTGGAGAAGCTGACCTCGTACAACGACGCGAGCAGCTACAACAACTACTACGAGTTCGGTACCGACAAGTCGGACCCGGTGGACACCGCCAAGACGCTCAAGCCGCGACCCTGGACGGTGGCGGTGGAAGGCTTGGTGAACAAGCCGGGCACCTTCGACCTGGACGCTTTGCTCAAGCTCAGTCCGATGGAAGAACGCATCTACCGCCTGCGCTGTGTCGAGGGCTGGTCCATGGTGGTGCCTTGGGTGGGTTATTCGATGGCCGAGCTGATCAAACAGGTGCAGCCGCAGGGCAGCGCGAAGTTTGTGGAGTTCGTGACGCTGGCCGACAACAAACAGATGCCGGGCTTGAACTCGAACGTGCTGGAGTGGCCGTATGTGGAAGGCCTGCGGCTCGATGAGGCCATGCATCCGCTCACGCTGCTGGCCTTTGGCATGTACGGCGAGTTGCTGCCCAATCAAAACGGTGCACCGGTGCGCTTGGTCGTGCCATGGAAATACGGTTTCAAGAGCGGCAAATCGATCGTGAAAATCCGCTTCACAGACAAGGAGCCGCGCACCGCGTGGAACCGCGCAGCACCGCAGGAATACGGCTTCTATTCGAATGTGAATCCGCAGGTATCCCACCCGCGCTGGAGCCAGGCCACCGAGCGCCGCATCGGCGAAGAGGGGGGCCTGTTTGCCAAACGCCGCCAGACGCAGATGTTCAATGGCTATGAGCCGCAGGTGGGTCAGCTTTACGCGGGCATGGATCTGCGCAAGTTTTTCTGATGGATTCCATTCGCGCGCCAGGGCGGCCGGCCGGAACGCGTCCGGCGGGTTCGCGCATCAACCGCTGGCTCGGTCACCGCGCCGCCAAGCCGATCGGTTTCACGTTGGCCTTGCTGCCGTTCGTCTCGTTGGTCTGGGCGGCGTTTTCCGACCAGCTCGGCGCCAACCCGGCCGAGGCCTTGATTCGCTCGCTGGGCGACTGGACCATCCGTTTTCTGGTGCTCGTGCTGGCCGTCACTCCGCTGCGCACGGTAACCGGCTGGGTGGCGCTGGCGCGGCTGCGCCGCATGGCGGGACTGTTCGTGTTCTTCTACGCCTGCATGCACCTGCTGGCGTACGCCTGGTTCGACATGGAATTCAGCGTGCCAGGCATCGTGGACGACGTGATCAAGCGGCCCTTCATCCTGGTGGGCTTCCTCAGCTGGTTGCTTTTGCTGGCGCTGGCCGCCACCTCGTTCAACCGCGCCATCCGAGCGATGGGTGCCCAACGTTGGCAGTTGCTGCACCGCGCGGTCTATGCCATCGCCGGTTTGGCAGTGCTGCATTTTTTCTGGATGCGCAGCGGCAAGAACGACTTTGCCGAGGTCGCGGTCTATGCCACCCTCTTTGCTGCGCTGCTCGGCTGGCGCCTCTGGCGGCGGCTCTCGAAGCCGCGCACCGCCTGACACACCGCCTTAGACCGGTGGCAGCAAGGTTTCCAGGCGCAATTGATCAGCCGCTGACTCGCGCGCCCTGATCAGGGTGGCGGTGCTTCCATCCACCAGCACCTCGGCGGCCCGTCCGCGCGTGTTGTAGTTGCTCGCCATGCTCATGCAGTAGGCACCGGCCGAGAGCACCGCCAGCAGATCGCCCGCCTGCGCGGCCAGAGCGCGGTCGCGGCCCAGCCAGTCGCCGCTCTCGCACACCGGGCCCACCACATCCCACGTGACAAGTGCTTCGTCACGGGGAGAGACTTCCACGATGCGGTGAAAAGCCTGGTACATGGCCGGGCGCGGCAGGTCGTTCATGGCCGCATCCACGATCAGAAAGTTCTTTTGCTCGCCAGGCTTCTGGTAGAGCACCTCGGTGAGGCACACGCCCGCGTTGCCCACCAGCGAGCGCCCGGGTTCGATAAAAATCTTGCGGTCGCCAAAACCGCGTTCGTCCAGGCGCTGCAACAGCTGCTGCCAGAGTGCATCGGCCTGTGGCGGGGCGTCGCCGTGGTAGTCGATACCCAGGCCGCCGCCGAAGTCGATGTGTTCGATGGGAACACCCGCGGCTTCGACGCTTTCCACCAGATCGATCACACGGTCCATGGCGTCAAGGTATGGCCCGGTCTGCGTGATCTGCGAGCCGATGTGGCAGTCGATACCGACCACGCGCAAACCGGCGCAGCCGGCCGCATGCCGGTAAGTGGCCACCACGTCTTCATGCGCGATGCCGAACTTGTTGCCCTTGAGGCCGGTGGAAATGTAGGGGTGGGTCTGGGCATCCACGTTGGGATTCACGCGCACGCTGACCGGAGCGCGCAGGCCCATGCCACGGGCCACTTCATCGAGCACGTCCAACTCCGCCCGGCTTTCGACGTTGAAACACCCGATGCCGACTTCCAGCGCGCGGCGCATTTCGGCGCGCGTCTTGCCCACGCCGGAGAAGATCACCTTGCCTGGCTCGACACCCGCGGCCAGCGCGCGTTCGAGTTCTCCGCCCGAGACGATGTCCAGCCCGCAACCTGCGCGCACCAGCGTCTGCAGGATGCCCAGCGTGGAGTTGGCCTTCATGGCGTAGCAGATCTGGTGTGAGCGTCCCGCCAGTCCACGCTGGTAGGCAGCCAGCGCGTCCAGTATGGCGGCGCGGCTGTACACGAACAGCGGGGTCCCGTGCTCAATGGCCAATTGTTTGAGCGGCACGCCCTCCATCACAAGATCACCCGCCTGGTAAACGATGAAGGGAGGCAGGTTCATGGGTGGCGGGCCGGGCAGGGTGGTCATGCTGGGAAAGAGGGGGTGCGGATGGATCTGATGAGCCTGTCGGCGGAGGACCCGCTCGGCATTTCAACGCGGGGCTGTGGTGTCAGGTGTTGCCGGGGTGGCCTGCGCGGGGGGTGCGGAGGTCGGTGCTGGTGCTGGTGCTGGATTGGGCAGGTACAGGGGGCCCTTTTGACCGCAAGCCGTCAGCAACAGCACGCTCAACACCATGCCCACACCACGAGCGAGTGAAGGTGCGCGGCCTAAAATGCGTGTCGTTCTCAACATGCACCCATTGTAATGACCGACACCGAGTACCAAGACCTGGCGGAATCGCTGCTGCGGTCGATCGAACTGGCCTGCGACCGCATCAACGATCGAACCGAAGCCGATGTCGACAACCAGCGAGTGGGCGGCATGATCACCATGACGTTTGCCAACGGCAGCCAGATCATCATCAACCTGCAAAAGCCGTTGCAGGAAGTCTGGCTGGCGGCCCGTGCTGGGGGTTTCCACTACCGCCACGACGGGGCGGCGTGGATGGATACCAAGGGCCAGGGCGAACTGTTGGCCCACCTCTCCCGTTTCGCTTCCGAACAATCCGGGCAGGCGCTGGACTTCAGTTCCTGAACAGATCCAGGATGCCGCGCCGGTCCTCCACCTGGGGGGGTGGCGCAACTGGCGGGATTGCCGGGTCCGGCGCCGGTGGAGCGGCGCCTGGCCAAGGATCCTGCAGTCCCAGACCGTGCACTCCGTTGCCGGGACCAAACTCTTCGAAGTACCACTCGCCGCCCACATTGATGACCCCCGGAGGGGGCGTGTACGCTGCGACCGGCACATCTTTGAGTGCCTGTGACATGAACGAGATCCAGATCGGCAGGCTCAAGCCGCCACCTGTTTCCCGACTGCCCAGGTTGCGCGGTGCGTCGTAGCCCACCCAGGCGGCTGCCACCACCGTCGGCTGGTAGCCCACGAACCAGGCGTCGACCGAATCGTTGGTGGTGCCGGTCTTTCCGAAAAGATCGGTCCGCTTCAAGGTGGCCTGCGCGCGCGCAGCCGTGCCGGAGCGTGTGATCTCCTGCAGCAGGCTGTTCATGATGAAGGCGTTGCGCGGCTCGATGGCCCGTTGGGCATCGGTGAGCGTGGGCTCAGCGGCCTCGTAGATCACCTTGCCTTTGTGATCGGCAACCCGGGTGATCAGCGTCGGGGCGACGCGGTAACCGCCGTTGGCGAACACGCCGTAGCCCACTGCCATCTGCATCGGCGTGACCGAACCCGCGCCCAGAGCCATCGTGAGGTAGGGCGGATGCTTGTCGATGTCAAAGCCGAAGCGCCCCACCCACTGCTGTGCGCTCTGCGTGCCCACCAACTGGAGCACGCGGATCGACACCATGTTCTTGGACTTGGCCAGCGCGCGACGCACCGACATCGGTCCCTCGAACTGCCCGTCGTAGTTCTTGGGCTCCCAGGGCTTGCCTCCGGTGGCGTCGGCGCTGTAGAACAGTGGCGCGTCGTTGACCACGGTCATCGGTGTCAGCCCTTTTTCAAGTGCAGCGGAATAGATGAAGGGCTTGAAGCTGGAGCCCGGCTGGCGCCAGGCCTGGGTCACATGGTTGAACTTGCTCTTCTGAAAATCGAAGCCGCCCACCAGTGCAAGGACTTTGCCGGTGCGAGGATCCATGGCCACAAAAGCCGACTCCACGTCAGGCAACTGCGTGATCCGCCATGCCTTGTTGGTGGTTTGCACCACCCTGATCACCGCACCAGGCCGGATCTTGATGTTGGGCCCGGCCTTGTCCGACAGGCCGGACTGAACCGGCTTGAGACCATCACCTGTGATCTCGAAGGGTTCTCCATCCTGCCGCACCGCTAGCACACGCTTGGGTCCTGCTTCAAGCACCACAGCAGACAACAGATCGTCGTTGTCCGGCCTTTCCGTCAGTGCGTCGTCCACTGCTTCATCCAGGGCAGCCTTGTCGGTGGGTAGATCGATGAACAGCTCGGGCCCCCTGTAGATCTGACGCCGTTCGTAGTCCAGCACTCCCTGGCGCACGGCTCGGTAAGCCGCCAACTGCTCCGCCTGTTTGAGGGAAGTCGTGACCACCAACCCGCGGGTATAGGCCTCCTCACCGTACTGAGTGACGATGGATTGCCGAACCATCTCTGCCACGAACTCCGCATGCACCTGGGGGACACTTCCCACTGGACGCAGCCTCAGATCCTCGGATTTGGCCTGTTCAGCCTGCTCAGTCGTGATGAACCCGTTCTCCACCATGCGGTCGATGATGTGCAGCTGGCGAGCGCGAGCCCGCCGCGGGTTCCTGATCGGGTTGTAGGCCGAAGGCGCCTGAGGCAGGCCCGCCAGCATGGCGGCCTCGGCGATCGTCACGTCCTTGAGCGCCTTGCCGAAATAGACCTGGGATGCCGACGAGAACCCATAGGCTCGCTGACCCAGGAAGATCTGATTCATGTAGATCTCGAGGATCTGCTCCTTGGTGAGCATGTGCTCCAGCTTGAAGGTGAGCAGCACCTCGTAGATCTTGCGCGTGTAGCTCTTCTCGGCAGACAGGTACACGTTGCGTGCAACCTGCATGGTGATCGTCGAGGCGCCCTGGCTCTTGGCCTGACGCAGGTTGGCCAGGGCGGCACGGATCATGCCTCGGTAGTCGACGCCGCTGTGCTCGAAAAAGCGAGCGTCCTCAATGGCCAGCACTGCGTTCTTCATCACCTCGGGAATTTCGTTGATTGTGAGCAGGTTGCGGCGCTCTTCGCCGAACTCGCCGATCAGTTGTCCTTCCGCAGTCAGCACACGCAGTGGCAGCTTGGGTCGGTAGTCGGCGAGCCCCGTGACATCAGGAAGATTCGGGTAGGCCACAGCCAGGGCAATACCCACGGCCATCATCACGCTTACAACACCTGCCGCCGCCAGTCCGGCCACAGCCACCACCAAGCGTCCCACCCAGATGAGTGCCGTGTGCCCCGCAGATACTGGCTTGGAAGATTCGGAAGGGGTGGGGGTATCTTGGGTGGGCATGCAGTCGATCAAGGCCTCAAACCCTGATTATAAAAATGGCGCGAAGCGGCCTGAGCCAGCGTTGTCGGCATATTGTGAGTTGTTGTGCATTTCGCTGACCAAAGGTTGATGACAGGGTCGGCGACCCAGCTTCAATACGTAGGATTTTGACAACGTTTCGATTTGTCGCAAAAGCAAAATTTCTTTGCTGGACAAAGGGCTTGCTGCTAGCATTCAAGTGAAGTCTTAAGTCTGATGCCCTCTGGCGTCATCATATCTGGGGGTCACCTTGATCTCATTGGGGTCGTTATTCAGCCGGGAACCGGCGCCCATGTTGGGCATTGACGTGAGCTCGTCGAGCGTCAAACTGGTTGAACTGTCCCGCAACCGATCTGGTGATCTGGTGCTGGAGCGTTGTGCCATGGAGCCGCTCGAACGTGGCTGGATCACCGATGGCAACATCGAAAAGTTTGACGAGGTGGCTGAAGCCGTTCGGCGAGTGGTCCGCAAGAGTGGCAGCAAGACGAAAAACGTGGCCTTGGCGCTGCCTGCGTCCGCGGTGATCACCAAAAAGATCATCCTGCCTGGAGGGTTGTCCGACAAGGAGCTTGAGGCGCAGGTTGAATCTGAAGCCAATCAGTACATTCCCTTTTCACTCGACGAAGTGAGCCTGGACTTCTGTGTCATCGGGCCCAGTGCCAATTCAGTGGGCGACGTCGAGGTCCTGATTGCTGCGTCGCGCAAGGAAAAAGTTTCGGACCGTCAGGGCTTGGCCGAAGCGGCCGGGCTCAAGCCGGTGGTCATGGACGTTGAGTCCTACGCCTCCCGCATGGCTGCAGGAAGGGTCATCGAGACGTTGCCCAACCAAGGTATAGATTCTTTGGTGGCGCTGTTTGAGGTGGGCGCCCTGACGACCAGCATGCAGGTCATGCGCAACGACGATGTTTTGTATGAGCGGGATCAGGCCTTTGGTGGCGCACAGTTGACGCAGTTGATTGTTCGCCAGTACGGCTTCTCCGCTGACGAGGCCGAGGCCAAGAAGCGTTCCGGTGATTTGCCGGATGATTACCGTGCGGCGGTCCTGGATCCTTTCATTGAAAGCATGGCGCAAGAGGTTGGCCGGGCACTGCAGTTCTTCTTCACCAGCACGCCCTACAACAAAGTGGACCACATCCTGCTGGCGGGCGGCAGTGCAGCGTTGCCTGGGCTGACGGAGGCGGTGACCCACCAGACTTCGTTTGCCTGCATGGTCATCAATCCCTTCGATGCCATGGAAATGGCGCCCTCCATACAGGCTCGCAAGATCTCGCGCGAAGCGCCTTCGTACTTGACGTCAACCGGGTTGGCCTTGCGGAGGTTCTACCAATGATCTTGATCAACCTGCTGCCCCATCGAGAGGCGGCGCGCAAGCGGCAAAAGGATCAGTTTTTTACTCAGTTGGGTCTGTCCGCGTTGTTGGGCGGCGTAGTTTGTGGCGCTGTGTTCACCTGGTATCAAGGGCAGATTGCCTCGCAGCAGGATCGCAACGCCTTCCTGCAGGCAGAAATAACCCGCCTGGATGCCGAAATCAAGGACATCGCAAGCCTGCAAAAGGAAATTGCATCCCTGCGGGCCAGGCAAACCGCGGTTGAGGACCTGCAGGGCGACCGCAACACACCGGTGCATCTGCTGGACGAGTTGGTAACCCAGTTGCCTGACGGCGTTTACCTCAAGTCCATGAAGCATGAGAACCAAAGTGTCTTGCTCACTGGCGTGGCCCAGTCCCAGGAGCGGGTGTCCGACCTGCTGCGCAATCTGGCCAACAACAGCCAATGGCTGGTGCGCCCCGAATTGATCGAGATTGTGTCTTCCAGCGTTGCTTTGGCTGCACAACAGAGGCGGGTATTCAACTTCTCCATCCGCGCTTCACTCAAACGCCCCTCTGCCGAAGCAGGGACCGCTCCCGCCGGCGCACCTGCCGCCCCGGGCAAGGTCTGACACAGGCAACGCATCATGGCCAAATCGCCCAGCATCAACGTGGACTTCAAAGGAGTCCAGGAAAAACTCAAAAGCCAGTTCACCGGGCTCGATCCCAACGACCCTTCGCAGTGGCCCGGCCTGCCGCGCAATCTGTTGTTTGTGGCGGTGTGTGTGGCGGTCATTGCCGGCTTGTGGTTTGCCTGGTTGAAAGACTCCGACGAGGAGTTGATCGCCGAGAAGGCCCGTGAGCAGCAGCTTCGCGAAGACTACAAGAAGAAGGCCGTGCAAGCGGTCAACCTGGATGCATTGCGCAAGCAACTGGAACAGGTGCAGCAGTACGTCACGCAGCTTGAAAAGCAACTGCCCAGCAAGGCCGAGATGGATGCCCTGTTGTCAGATATCAACCAGGCGGGCTTGGGTCGCAGCTTGCAGTTTGAGTTGTTCCGCCCAGGCGCGGTCAGCGTGAAGGAGTACTACGCTGAATTGCCGATCTCGGTACGGGTGACGGGTACTTACCATGACATCGGACTCTTCGCTGCTGACATCGCGAACCTTTCCCGCATCGTGACGCTGAACAACCTGTCACTGACGCCGGTTGCCAATCGCGAAGGCGTTCTGACGATGGACTGTATCGCCAAGACCTTCCGGTACCTGGATCAGGACGAAATTGCTCTTCAACAAAAAGCACAGGGAGCCAAGAAGTGACTTCCTCGACTTATTTGAATCGCCTTGCTGTCCTTGCAGTTGCGCTGCTGATGTCAGCCTGCACCTCTTCTGGACAAGACGAATTGCAGGCCTGGATGCAGAGTGAGCGCAACAGCATAAGGCCATCAGTCAAGCCCATACCCGCGCCCACAAAGTTTGAACCGCAAGCCTATGCAGGGGAACGGCTGACACCGCCTTTCAGCATTGAAAAGCTCACCAGTGTGCTGCGCGGAAGCCAATCCACTCCGGTGGTCAACGCGGCCTTGATCGAACCCGAACTCAACCGGCGCAAGCAGCCGCTTGAGGCCTATCCACTGGACACCATGTCCATGGTTGGCAGCTTGAATCGAGATGGGCAACTGGTTGCGCTCGTCAAGGTGGATAACTTGCTGTACCAAGTGCGTCCAGGCAACTACCTGGGTCAGAACTATGGACGCGTGACCCGGATCTCGGAGACAGAAGTGGTCATGCGCGAGGTTGTGCAGGATTCCGGCGGCGAATGGACGGAGCGCCCCGCAGCGCTGCAGTTACAAGAGGAAGCTTCTAAATGAACAAGTCAAACAAGGCTCCCGTGGTCTCAGCCGTGCAATGGGGCGTGGTCAAGGGTGCAGTCTTTGCCTGCATGGCACTCACCTCCGTCTGGGCGCAGGCTCAAAACGCCATCCAGTCGCTGACGGGAGGCGTGCAGGGCGGGATAGAGGTCATTCGCATCAACACCACCCAGCCGCTCACGGCGGTGCCAACCGGGTTCACCATTCAGTCTCCCGCCCGCATTGCGCTGGATTTTCCTGGTGTTGCCAACGCCATTGGCCGCAGCACCGTCGAAATCAACGAAGGCAATCTGCGCTCGGCGAATGTGGTGCAGGCCGGCGACAGAACCCGTGTGGTGATCAATTTGAAGCAGACGGCTTCATACGAAACCAAGATTGAAGGTAACTCCCTTCTGGTCGTGTTGCAGCGTTCCGAGGCTGTGACGGCTGTGACGGCGCCCCCTTCTTCTTTTGCAGAGAACCGCAATCGCGATGTGTCGTCGCTTCGCGACATCGACTTCCGGCGTGGCGTGGGCAACGCTGGGCGCGTGGTGGTGGAGTTGGCCAACAATCAGGTCGGTGTTGACATTCGTCAGCAAGGGCAAAACCTGGTGGTGGAGTTTCTGAAGACCTCCTTGCCCGAGGGTTTGCGCCGTCGGCTGGATGTGAGTGACTTCGGCACCCCCGTGCAGAGCGTTACAACTTCGCAAACTGGTGACCGCGTGCGCATGGTGGTGACGCCCACTGGCAACTGGGAGCATTCGGCCTACCAGAGCGACAACCAGTTCGTCCTGGAAATTCGCGAGGAGAAGATCGATTCCAGCAAGCTGACGCAAGGTCCTGGCTACAACGGTGAGAAGCTCTCGTTGAACTTCCAGAACATTGAAGTTCGCTCATTGCTGCAGGTGATCGCCGACTTCACCAACTTCAACGTGGTGACCTCGGATTCCGTGACCGGCTCGGTGACATTGCGGCTCAAGGACGTTCCTTGGGATCAAGCCTTGGACATCATTCTTCAAGCCAAAGGCTTGGGCATGCGAAAGTCGGGCAACGTGCTGTGGATTGCGCCGAAAGACGAGATTGCTGCGCGAGAGAAGCAGGACCTTGAAGCAAGGGCCTCGACGGAGAGCCTGGAGGCGTTGCGCACGCAGGGCTTCCAGATGAATTACGCCAAGGCGGTCGACATTGCGACGCAGCTGACCGCAACCGGCAGCGGTGGTGGTGGTGGTGGCGCAGCAGGCGGCAGCAACGCTCGCATTCTGTCCGAGCGCGGTAGTGTCATTTCCGAGCCGCGGACCAACCAGTTGTTCGTCACTGACATTCCGTCCAAACTGCAGCAAGTTCAAGATTTGATCGCCAAGTTGGACATTCCGATTCGCCAGGTGATCATTGAGGCCCGCATCGTTGAGGCTGACGACACCTTCGGTAAATCGCTGGGTGTCAGGTTGGGCGGTGGGGTGCGCGGCTTCGGTGCGGGCTCCATCAACGGGAATCAAGTGCAGGGCAACTTTGGTTCCACGTATGGAGCCGTCTCAACGGGACCAACAACAACATCGCAGCCGTTCGTGAGTTTGCCGGCCAACCCGGGTACGGCCTTGGCAGCCTCCTATGCGCTGTCGCTCTTCAGTCCCAACGCGTCGCGCTTCTTGAGTCTTGAGATCTCTGCGCTGGAATCGGATTCCAAGGGTCGCATCGTGGCCAGTCCACGAGTCGTGACCGCTGATGGCGTCAAGGCCTTGATCGAGCAAGGCACGGAGTTCCCATACCAGACGGCGACGTCCAGCGGTGCGACGGCCATCGCGTTCCGCAAGGCCAATCTGAAGCTTGAGGTGACGCCTCAAATCACGCCCGAGGGCAACATCATTCTGGATCTGGACATCAACAAGGACAGCAGGGGTGTGGACACACCCGATGGTGTGGCCATCAACACCAAGCACGTGCAGACCCAGGTGCTGGTCGAAAATGGCGGAACTGTCGTGATCGGTGGCATTTTCGAGCAAACGCAACGCGACACCGTGAACAAGGTCCCACTTCTCGGGGATCTGCCTGGCGTGGGCAATTTGTTCAAGTCGCGTGAACGGACCAACAACAAATCGGAGTTGCTCATCTTCATCACCCCACGCGTGCTGGGTCGATCTGCCATCAATTGAGTGCCACCTCCTGTTTCTTGATCGGCTTGCCTGGTTCGGGCAAGTCGACGGTCGGCCGGCAGTTGGCTCGCCGCGTCTCGCTCCCTTTCTTTGACTCGGATCATGTGATCGAACAACGATTGGGTTGTTCGATTCGAGAGTTCTTCGAGCGTGAGGGCGAGGAGCGCTTTCGAGATATTGAAGCGTCCGTGATCGATGAACTGACTGCTGGGCCCACCTGCGTGGTGTCCACTGGTGGTGGCTCCGTGCTGCGTTCCGAAAACCGGGAGCGGCTGCATCAGCGCGGTTCCGTGGTGTACCTGCGCTCCACACCCGAAGAAGTGTTTCGCCGCCTGAGGCACGACCGCAATCGACCTTTGCTGCAGGTGGCCGACCCTCAGCAGCGGCTGAAAGATCTGTACGCCGTGCGGGACCCGCTGTACCGCCAGACCGCCCACTTCGTGATAGAAACCGGACGGCCTTCCGTAGCCATGTTGGTCAACATGATCCTGATGCAGCTGGAACTTGGCGGCGTGGTCTCGCCCGACGTGCCCGGATCTGGCGATTCAACCGGCTCTTCGCAAGCTCGCTAGTGAGTCGAGCCGGGGCTCGTCCCGGTCAGGGCATAAACTTGGTGCCATGACGCTTCAAGCCACCTCTTCCCTCCATCAACAGGTCGAGATCGATCTCGGCGATCGCAGCTACGCCATTGACATCGGCGCGGGTTTGCTCGATGCGCAGGAGAGCTACCGCTCGCTGCCGGCAGCGCACAGTGCGATGATCATCACCAATGAAACGGTGGCGCCGATTTACGGAAAGCGCCTGGAGCGCGCTCTCTCTTCGCAGTATGCGCAAGTCCACACGGTGAGCCTGCCCGACGGCGAGTCTCACAAGACCTGGGAATCGCTGAACCTGATCTTTGATGCCCTGCTGTCCCATGGCTGCGACCGCAAGACGGTTCTCTTTGCCCTGGGCGGGGGGGTGGTGGGCGACATGACCGGCTTCGCCGCCGCAAGCTACATGCGTGGCGTGCCTTTCGTGCAGGTGCCCACCACTTTGCTGGCACAAGTTGATTCGTCGGTCGGTGGCAAGACGGCCATCAACCATCCGTTGGGCAAGAACATGATCGGGGCCTTCTATCAGCCGCAGCGCGTTGTGTGTGACCTCGAGACGCTCAATACCTTGCCCGCGCGCGAGCTCAGTGCCGGGTTGGCTGAGATCATCAAGTACGGCCCCATCGCCGACATGGCGTTTCTCGACTGGATCGAGCAACACATCGACCAGCTCATGGCGCGCGACCGCGAAGCGCTCACCCATGCGGTCAAACGCAGTTGTGAGATCAAGGCATGGGTGGTTGGGCAAGACGAGCGCGAGGCGGGTCTGCGTGCCATTCTCAACTTCGGTCACACCTTTGGTCATGCCATCGAAGCGGGCATGGGCTATGGTGCCTGGCTGCACGGCGAGGCCGTGGGCTGCGGAATGGTGATGGCGGCGCGCCTTTCGCAGGCACTGGGTGGGGTGGATGCGGCGTTTGTCGAACGCCTCACGCGTTTGGTGCGGGCGGCGGGTCTGCCTACAGTGGCGCCCGTGATTGATGCGCATGACAACGTCGGCCGCTACCTCGCCCTGATGCGGGTGGACAAGAAATCGGAGGCGGGTGAGATCAAGTTCGTTGTGATCGATCGTCCGGGCAATGCCGTGGTCCGCACCGCGCCCGATGCGCTCGTGGCCCAGGTGATCGAGGCGAGTGTGCGCGCCTGATGGAGCGAGTGCCGGAACGAACCGTCCAGACGCTGGCGCCGTATGCCAGCGACCCGGCGCAGAGCCGTGGTCGCAGATACCCCGAGGCGGAAGCACCCACACGCACGGCTTTCCAGCGTGACCGGGATCGTGTGATCCACTCCACCGCGTTTCGCCGCTTGGTTTACAAGACCCAGGTGTTTCTGAATCACGAAGGTGATCTGTTCCGCACGCGTCTGACGCACTCGCTCGAAGTGGCGCAGCTCGGGCGCAGCATCGCCAGATCGTTGCAACTCAACGAGGATCTGGTGGAGGCCATTGCCTTGGCCCACGACCTGGGCCATACGCCGTTCGGCCACGCGGGCCAGGACGCGTTGAATGCCTGCATGCAGTCGCTCACACCCACTGAAGATGCCGTGGATGGCTGGGGCTTCGAGCACAACCTGCAGAGCTTGCGTGTGGTGGACGAACTGGAGGAGCGCTACCCGTCCTTTGACGGTTTGAACCTGTGCTTCGAGACCCGCGAAGGCATCCTCAAACATTGTTCACGGAACAACGCGAAGCGGTTGGAACAGCAGGAACCGCAAGGCGTGGCCGCGCGCTTTCTCAAGGGTGGTTCGCCCAGCCTGGAGGCGCAACTGTGCAACCTGGCCGACGAGATCGCCTACAACGCGCACGACATCGATGACGGCGTGCGCTCTGGTTTGTTGACTCTGGAACAACTGGATGAAGTGCCCTTGTTCGAGCACTACCGGCAACAAGCGCTGCACGCCCATCCCACATTGGCTGGCCGGCGCCTCTTGTTCGAATCGATTCGACTGATGCTCAGCAATCAGGTGTACGACGTGATTGACCACACCCGCCTGCGCATCGCCGAACACGCGCTGGACAACGCCGATGCGGCGCGCCGCCTGCCGACGCTGGTGGCGTTTTCCCCGGCCATGCTCGATCGTTCGCAGGTACTCAAGGCCTTTTTGCTGCGCAACCTCTACCGCCATCCCCAGGTGATGGACACCACCAACCGCGCGCGCCGCGTGGTGAGCGACCTGTTCGAGCGCTACATGAACGCTCCACACGAACTCCCCGAGGCGCATGGCCGCAGCCAGCATCACGCCCGCGCCGTGGCTGACTACATCGCCGGCATGACCGACCGTTTCGCCATTCGAGAGCACGAGCGTCTGTTCGGCACGGTGGCGTTCCCTTGAGCTGACCCGAGCCGAGCTGAGCGCTTTCATGACTGCCCGAGAAGACCCCGCCTCCCGGCGAACTGCCGCGATCGTGTTCGCCGTGGGCGTCACTTGCGCGCTGCACGTGGGCAAGCTGCCTGTGGCCATACCCGTGTTGCGAGAGGCTTTGGGCTTGCCACTGGTGCAGGCGGGCTTCCTGCTGTCGTTGGTGCAACTGGCCGGCATGACGCTGGGGTTGGCCGTGGGCTTGACTGCGGATCGATTGGGCCCACGGCGCGTGATGTTGGTTGGGCTGGTGTTGCTGGCGCTGGGCAGTGCGCTGGGTTCGGTGGCACCGGGAACGGGTGTGCTGCTGCTCTCCCGCGTGGTGGAGGGCATGGGTTTCCTCCTCGCCGTGCTCCCTGCGCCGGGTCTGTTGCGCCAACGTGTGCTCCATGCGCCCACCCTGTCACGCGCCCTGGGTTGGTGGGGTGCCTACATGCCACTGGGCACGGCGCTGGCCCTGTTTTTCGGCGCGGCACTCATGGGGGCGGTTGGGTGGCGGTGGGCTTGGGCCTTGCTGGCGCTGTTGTCGTTGTGTGCGGCTGCGGTGCTCGCGCACTGCGTCTCGGTCGACGTGCAATCGGATGGGCATGACACAGTCCCGCGCCTCGCCAAATGGGGTCCGCGGCTCAAGAGAACCCTCGCGGCGCCTGGCCCGTGGTGGGTGGCGCTGGCGTTTTTCCTGTACTCGGGCCAATGGCTGGCTGTGGTCGGTTTTCTGCCCACCATCTATGCGCAAGCCGGATACGGCGCGGTGGCGGTGGGTGCCTTGAGCGCACTTGCAGCCGGCATCAACATGGCCGGCAACATCGGCGCTGGGCGGTTGCTGGCGCAGGGGGTGCGCCCCGGCGTGCTGCTCGCCGCAGGCTTTTGCGTCATGGGGCTGGGCTCCATGATCGCGTTCACCGCGGTGGGATACCCCCTGTGGCAATACGTTGCCGTGCTGGCCTTCTCGGGCGTGGGTGGCCTGATTCCTGGCACCTTGTTCGCCCTGGCTGTGGTGCTGGCGCCGGGTGAGGACACGGTGTCCACCACCGTGGGCTGGATGCAGCAGTTCTCGGCGATGGGACAGTTCATTGGCCCACCACTGGTGGCCTGGGTGGCCACCCAGACCGGTGGGTGGCAGTCCACTTGGTGGGTCACCGGCACCTCGTCGGTGCTGGGTTTGCTGCTTGCGGGTCGGCTTCAGGCCGCTTGGCACCGTCGGGTTGAATAGTCAGATAATCGGGGTCGGATTCCGATTTCGCAACCTCGCGCTGCCCTCAACGCGCTCAACCACCATGGCCCGTCTGCCCCGCCTCACCGTTGCCGGCTATCCCCATCATGTGATCCAACGCGGCAACAACCGACAAGCGATCGTCAAAACCGATGCTGACCGCGAAGTGCTGCTCGAATTGCTGGGCGAGAACGCCAAAAAGCACCAGGTGGCGATCAACGCGTACGTGCTGATGGACAACCATTTCCACTTGCTGCTCACACCCGAAACAGGGGAGGGTGTACCGTTGATGATGCAGGCGGTGGGGCGTCGCTACGTGCGCTATTTCAACGACTTGCACCAGCGCACCGGCACCCTCTGGGAAGGACGCTACAAGTCCACGCTGATTCAGTCCGATCGTTACCTGCTGGCCTGCATGGCTTATCTGGACCTCAATCCGGTGCGTGCGGGCATCGTTGGCGACCCGAGGCAATACGTCTGGTCCAGCCACCACCATTTTGTCGGTCAGACCAACGACCGGCGCGTCACACCCCATTCCTTGTACTGGAGTTTGGGGAACACGCCCTTTGCAAGGGAGGCCGCTTACACCGAATTGGTGCGCGCGGGACTGACCGCCGATGAACAACATGCCATCACGCTCGCCACGCTGCACGGTTGGGCACTGGGCGATGCCCGTTTTGTGGAGGCCCTTCAAAAGCAGACGCCGCGTCGAATTAGCAAAGCGCGTGCCGGCAGGCCGGCAGGCCGCTCTCTAAAAAGAGGTTGATCACCAACTGCCCTCTACGCCAAATTGCGTGCGCATCAAACATGTCCCCAATTAATGAGAGACTGAAGATCGACGCATGTAATTAGAATCTGACCCCATTTAATCTGCTTGGCATTGTTGTTGCGATGCAATATGCTCCGCAGTCCCACGTTTTGAATCAACGCCCCCGAACCGAGAAGGAAGCGCCATGACCACGGCAGCCGAAAAACAGCACCTCCAGCAACACGGTCTGTACGACCCGGCCCATGAGCACGACGCCTGTGGCGTGGGCTTCGTGGCGCACATCAAGGGCGAAAAGAGCCACGGCATCGTGCAGCAGGGCCTGAAGATCCTGGAAAACCTGGACCATCGGGGTGCGGTCGGCGCCGACAAACTCATGGGAGACGGCGCTGGGTTGTTGATTCAGTTGCCCGATGCGCTGTACCGGGAAGAAATGGCCGCGCAGGGCGTGACTTTGCCGCCGGCGGGCGAATACGGCGTCGGCATGATCTTCATGCCCAAGGAACACGCCAGCCGCCTCGCTTGCGAGCAGGAAATGGAGCGCGCCATCGCGGCCGAAGGCCAGGTCCTTCTGGGTTGGCGCGACGTGCCGGTGAACCGCGACATGCCCATGTCGCCCACCGTGCGCAAGAAGGAACCCATCATCCGCCAGGTCTTCATCGGCCGGGGCAACGACGTGATCGTGCAGGATGCGCTGGAGCGCAAGCTGTACGTGATCCGCAAGACGGCCAGCGCCCACATCCAGAGCCTCAAGCTGACCCACAGCAAAGAGTATTACGTGGTCAGCATGAGCAGCCGCACCGTGGTCTACAAGGGCCTGCTGCTGGCCGATCAGGTGGGCACCTATTTCCGGGATCTGCAGGACGAGCGTTGTGTCTCGGCCCTGGGCCTGGTGCACCAGCGTTTCTCGACCAACACCTTCCCCGAGTGGCCACTGGCCCACCCCTACCGCTACGTGGCCCACAACGGCGAGATCAACACCGTCAAGGGCAACTACAACTGGATGAAGGCGCGCGAGGGCGTGATGTCCTCGCCCGTGCTGGGTGCCGACCTGCAGAAGCTCTACCCGATCAGCTTTGCCAGCCAGTCCGACACCGCCACCTTCGACAACTGCCTGGAACTGCTCACGATGGCGGGTTACCCGCTGGCGCAGGCCGTGATGATGATGATTCCCGAGCCGTGGGAGCAGCACACCACCATGGATGAGCGCCGCAAGGCCTTTTACGAATATCACGCCGCCATGATGGAGCCGTGGGACGGCCCGGCCTCCATCGTGTTCACCGATGGTCGCCAGATCGGCGCCACGCTGGACCGCAATGGCCTGCGCCCTTCGCGCTACTGCATCACCGACGACGATTTCGTGATCATGGCCTCCGAGTCGGGCGTGTTGCCGGTGCCGGAAAACAAGATCGTGCGCAAGTGGCGCCTGCAGCCCGGCAAGATGTTCCTGATCGATCTGGAGCAAGGCCGCATGATCGACGACGAGGAACTCAAGGCCAACCTCGCCAACAACAAGCCCTACAAGCAGTGGATCGACAACCTGCGCATCCGCCTGGACGACGTGGACACGCCAGTGGCCGGTGAATCCGCGCAGGAGCAAGGCATTGGCGCGACCGAGCCGCAGACTGGCGGCATGGGGAGCGTCACGCCCGAACTGCTGGATCGCCAGCAGGCATTTGGCTACACGCAGGAAGACATCAAGTTCCTGATGAGTCCGATGGCCGCCAATGGCGAAGAGGGCATCGGCTCCATGGGCAACGACAGCCCGTTGGCTGTGCTGTCCGACAAGAACAAGCCGCTGTACAACTACTTCAAGCAGTTGTTCGCGCAGGTGACCAACCCACCGATCGACCCGATCCGCGAAGCGATCGTGATGTCGCTGGTGTCCTTCATCGGCCCCAAGCCCAACCTGCTCGACATCAACCAGGTCAACCCGCCCATGCGGCTGGAAGTGAGCCAGCCCGTGCTGGACTTCGCCGACATGGCCAAGCTGCGCGACATCGAATCGGCCACGCAAGGCAAGTTCCGCAGCCACACGCTGGACATCACCTACCCCGCCGACTGGGGTCGCGCCGGCGTGGAAGCCAAGCTGGCCTCGCTGTGCGCCAGCGCGGTCGATGCGATCAAGGGTGGCAAGAACATCCTGATCATCAGCGACCGCGCCATCAGCGCCACGCAGATCGCCATTCCCGCGCTGCTCGCGCTCTCGGCCATCCACCAGCACCTGGTGCGCGAGGGCCTGCGCACCACCGCCGGACTGGTGGTCGAAACTGGCACCGCGCGCGAAGTGCACCACTTCGCCGTGCTAGCGGGCTACGGCGCCGAGGCCGTGCACCCCTACCTCGCCATGGAAACGCTCACCGCGATCCACAAGGGCCTGCCGGGCGACCTGAGCGCTGACAAGGCGATCTACCAGTACGTCAAGGCAATCGGCAAGGGCCTGTCCAAGATCATGTCCAAGATGGGTGTGTCGACCTACATGTCGTATTGCGGCGCCCAGCTGTTTGAAGCCATTGGCCTCAACACCGAGACCGTCAACAAGTACTTCACCGGCACGGCCAGCCGCGTGGGCGGCATCGGCGTGTTCGAGATTGCAGAAGAGGGCATCCGCATGCACAAGGCCGCCTTTGGCGACGACCCGGTGCTTGCCACCATGCTCGACACCGGCGGTGAGTACGCCTGGCGCGTCCGTGGCGAAGAGCACATGTGGACGCCCGACGCCATCGCCAAGCTGCAGCACAGCACGCGCGCCAACAACTGGAACACCTACAAGGAATACGCGCAGCTCATCAACGACCAGAGCCGTCGCCACATGACTCTGCGCGGCCTGTTCGAGTTCAAGATCGATCCGGCGAAAGCGATTCCGATCGACGAGGTCGAGTCGGCCAAGGAGATCGTCAAGCGCTTCGCCACTGGCGCCATGTCGCTGGGCTCCATTTCCACCGAGGCACACGCCACGCTGGCCGTGGCCATGAACCGCATCGGCGGCAAGAGCAACACGGGCGAGGGCGGTGAAGATGCGCTGCGTTACCGCAACGAGCTCAAGGGCATCCCGATCAAGCAGGGCCAGACGATGTCCGACCTGCTGGGCAAGGACACCTTTGAAGTCGACTACGTGCTGCAGGCCGGTGACTCCATGCGCTCCAAGATCAAGCAGGTGGCCTCGGGCCGCTTCGGTGTCACGGCTGAGTACCTCAACAGCGCCGACCAGATCCAGATCAAGATGGCGCAGGGTGCCAAGCCCGGCGAAGGCGGCCAGTTGCCCGGCGGCAAGGTCAGCGACTACATCGGCAAGCTGCGCCACAGCGTGCCGGGCGTGGGCCTCATCAGCCCGCCGCCCCACCACGACATCTACTCCATTGAAGACCTGGCTCAGCTCATTCACGACCTGAAAAACGTCGCGCCGCATTCAAGCATCAGCGTGAAACTGGTGTCCGAAATCGGCGTGGGCACCATCGCCGCGGGCGTGGCCAAGTGCAAGGCCGACCACGTGGTGATTGCTGGCCACGACGGTGGCACGGGCGCTTCGCCCTGGTCTTCCATCAAGCACGCCGGCAGCCCCTGGGAAATCGGCCTGGCCGAAACGCAGCAGACGCTGGTGCTCAACCGCCTGCGCAGCCGCATCCGGGTGCAAGCCGACGGTCAGATGAAAACGGGTCGCGACGTGGCCATTGGCGCCTTGCTGGGCGCGGACGAGTTCGGCTTCGCCACCGCACCGCTGGTGGTCGAGGGCTGCATCATGATGCGCAAGTGCCACCTCAACACCTGCCCGGTGGGTGTGGCCACGCAAGATCCGGCGCTGCGCAAGAAATTCAGCGGCAAGCCCGAGCACGTGGTGAACTACTTCTTCTTCATCGCAGAAGAAGTGCGTCAGATCATGGCGCAGCTGGGCATCCGCAAGTTTGACGACCTGATCGGCCGCGCCGACCTGCTCGACATGAAACAGGGCATCGAACACTGGAAAGCACGCGGCCTCGATTTCAGCCGCCTGCTGGCCCTGCCCAACGTGCCGGCCGACGTTCCGCGCCTGCACACGCAAGAGCAGGAACATGGCCTGGACAAGGCGCTGGACAACATCCTGATCGCCAAGTCTCGCGCGGCCATCGACAAGGGCGAGCGCGTGCAGTTCATCGAGGTGGCGCGCAACGTCAACCGATCGGTGGGGGCCATGCTCTCCGGCGCGGTCACCAAGGTGCATCCCGAGGGCCTGCCGGACGATTCCATCCGCATCCAGCTCGAAGGCACGGGAGGCCAGTCGTTCGGCGCTTTCCTGGCCAAGGGCATCACGCTGTATTTGATCGGCGACGCCAACGACTACACCGGCAAAGGCCTCTCGGGCGGCCGCGTGGTGGTGCGTCCCAGCATCGATTTCCGCGGTGAAGCGGCGCGCAACATCATCGTGGGCAACACCGTGATGTACGGCGCCACCACCGGTGAAGCCTTCTTCAGCGGCGTGGCCGGCGAACGTTTCGCAGTGCGCCTCTCGGGCGCCACAGCGGTGGTGGAAGGCACGGGCGACCACGGTTGCGAATACATGACCGGTGGCACCGTGGTGGTTCTGGGCAAGACCGGGCGCAACTTCGCCGCCGGCATGAGCGGTGGCGTGGCCTACGTGTACGACGAGGACGGTCAATTCGCCAAGCGCTGCAACATGGCCATGGTCAGCATGGAAAAAGTGCTGCCCGCCAAGGAGCAGGAGGCCACCATGGACGCCGCCATCTGGCACCGTGGCCTGAGCGACGAGGCCCAGTTGAAGAAGCTGCTCGAAGAGCACAACCGCTGGACCGGCAGCAAACGCGCACGGGAACTGCTCGACACCTGGGCGCAGGCGCGCGAGAAGTTCGTGAAGGTCTTCCCGAACGAGTACAAGCGCGCGCTGGGTGAGATCCACGCCCGCAAGAACGCCGCCGAAGTGACCACCAAGGCCCAGGCCACGGCGAAAAAAGCCACCGTCGCCGCCAAATAAGCCAACGCAATCGAAGGACACGCATCATGGGAAAAGTCACCGGCTTCATGGAATACGAGCGTCTGGAAGAGGGCTACAAGCCCGTGCCCGAGCGCCTGAAGCACTACAAGGAATTCGTCGTTGCGCTGGATGACCAGCAGTCCAAGGTGCAGGCCGCTCGCTGCATGGACTGCGGCACGCCGTTCTGCAACAGCGGCTGCCCGGTCAACAACATCATTCCGGATTTCAACGACCTCGTGTACCAGGGCGACTGGAAGAACGCGATCACGGTGCTGCACAGCACCAACAACTTCCCCGAGTTCACCGGCCGCATCTGCCCCGCGCCCTGCGAGGCCGCGTGCACGCTCAACGTTAACGACGACCCCGTCGGGATCAAGTCGATCGAACACGCCATCATCGACCGCGCCTGGGCCGAGGGATGGGTGCTGCCGCAGCCGCCGCGTCACAAGACCGGCAAGAACGTGGCCGTGGTCGGCTCGGGTCCTGCCGGCATGGCGGCAGCCCAGCAACTGGCGCGAGCCGGCCACAGCGTGACCCTGTTCGAGAAGAACGACCGCGTGGGCGGCTTGCTGCGCTATGGCATTCCCGATTTCAAGATGGAGAAGACCCACATCGATCGCCGCGTAGCGCAGATGGAAGCCGAAGGCGTGGTGTTCCGCACCGGCGTGATGGTCGGCACGCTGCCCAAGGACAGCAAGGTCACCAACTGGGCCAAGGAAACCATCACCCCCGAACAGCTGCAAAAGGACTTTGACGCCGTGCTGCTGACAGGCGGCTCCGAGCAAAGCCGCGACCTGCCGGTGCCCGGCCGCGACCTCGACGGCATCCATTTCGCAATGGAGTTCCTGCCACAGCAGAACAAGGTGAATGCGGGCGACAAGGTCAAGAGCCAGCTGCGCGCCGACGGCAAACACGTGATCGTGATCGGTGGCGGCGACACCGGCTCCGACTGCGTGGGCACGAGCAACCGCCACGGCGCCGTCAGCGTCACCCAGTTCGAGGTGATGCCGCAGCCGCCGGAAGAGGAAAACAAGCCTCTGGTGTGGCCGTACTGGCCGCTCAAGTTGCGCACCAGTTCCAGCCATGAAGAAGGCTGCACCCGCGAGTTCGCCATTTCCACCAAGGCCTTCGTGGGCGAAAAGGGCAAGGTCACTGGCCTGACCACCGTGCATGTCGAGATGAAAGACGGCAAGCTGGTCGAAATTCCAGGTACCGAAAAGGAGTACAAGGCCGACCTGGTGCTCCTGGCGATGGGTTTCGTGAACCCGGTCGCCAGCATCCTGGAGGGCTTCGGCGTGGACAAGGATGGCCGCGGCAACGCCAAGGCCAGCACCGAGTTCAGCGGCGGCTACGCCACCAACGTGCCCAAGGTCTTCGCCGCCGGCGACATGCGCCGTGGCCAGAGTCTCGTGGTGTGGGCCATCCGCGAAGGCCGTCAGGCCGCGCGCTCGGTGGACGAATTCCTCATGGGCTTCTCCGATTTGCCACGCTGACATCAAACGAAACACACCGAGGCTTGGGGTTTACCCCGAATCTCGTATCATCGAAAAACCGGGCACCCATTGCCCGGTTTTTGTTTGATGTCCACTGAAAACGCTTCTCCTCTGGTCGAACTGCGCAATCTCACCTTCGGGTACGGCGAGCGCGCCATCCTCGACAACATCACGCTGACCGTGCCCCGCGGCAAGGTCACGGCGCTCATGGGCGCGTCTGGTGGCGGCAAGACCACCGTGTTGCGCCTCATCGGCGGGCAGCTGCGCGCACAGAAAGGCCAGACCCTGTTTGACGGCCAGGACATCACCGTCATGCGGGCCGAAGCACTGTACGCCGCACGCCGGCGCATGGGGATGCTGTTCCAGTTTGGCGCGCTGTTCACCGACATGAGTGTGCTGGACAACGTGGCATTCCCCTTGCGCGAGCACACGAATCTGCCCGAGGCCCTGGTGCGCGACATCGTGCTGATGAAGCTCAACGCGGTGGGCCTGCGTGGTGCGCGCGACCTCATGCCCAGTGAACTTTCGGGCGGCATGGCCCGGCGCGTGGCGCTGGCCCGCGCCATTGCGCTCGACCCCGAACTCGTGATGTACGACGAGCCCTTTGCCGGCCTCGACCCGATCTCGCTGGGTACCGCCGCCCGGTTGATCCGCCAGCTGAACGACGCCATGGGCCTGACCAGCATCGTGGTCTCGCACGACCTGGATGAAACCTTCCACATCGCCGACCAGGTCATCGTGCTGGCCAACGGCAAAATTGCCGCGCAAGGCACGCCCGACGAGGTGCGCCACAGCGAAGATCCGCTGGTCAAGCAATTCGTCAACGCCTTGCCCGATGGCCCGGTGCGCTTCCATCACCCTGGCCCCAGTCTGGAAGAAGACTTCGGTAATGGCGACCTGGCTGGCCTCAAGGAGCGGGCATGACAACGGCGTGGATCGCCCGCCTGGGCTTCGCGGTACGCAGCCAGATCACCGACATCGGCACCGGCACGCGCCTGATGGCGCGCCTGCTCTGGCTGCTGGGCGCGGCACTGCGCCGCCCGGTGCTGCTGCGCGACCAGATCCACTTCCTGGGCAACCACTCGCTGGCCATCATCAGCGTCTCCGGCCTGTTCGTCGGCTTCGTGCTCGGCCTGCAGGGCTACTACACGTTGCGTATCTATGGCGCCACCGAAGCGCTGGGGCTGCTGGTCACGCTCTCGCTGGTGCGCGAACTCGGCCCGGTGATCACGGCGCTGCTGTTTGCCGGGCGCGCCGGCACTTCGCTCACGGCCGAGATCGGCCTCATGAAAGCCGGTGAACAACTCAGTGCCATGGAGATGATGGCGGTGGACCCGGTGCGCCGCGTGTTGGCCCCGCGTTTCTGGGCCGGCGTGATCGCCATGCCTCTGCTCGCCGGCATCTTCAGTGCGGTGGGCGTGATCGGAGGCTGGGTGGTGGGTGTGCTCATGCTCGGCCTGGACGGTGGCGCCTTCTGGAGCCAGATGCAGGGCGGGGTGGACGTCTGGGCCGATGTCGGCAACGGCGTCGTCAAGAGCGTGGTGTTCGGCTTCGCCGTGACCTTCATCGCCTTGCTCCAGGGCTACAGCGCACACCCCACGCCCGAAGGCGTTTCGCGCGCCACCACCCGCACCGTGGTGATGGCGTCGCTGTCCGTGCTGGCGCTGGACTTCATCCTCACCGCCACGATGTTCAGCATCTGAGGCCACAACCCTTCAGCGGAGATCAACATGCAAACTTCCAAAAATGACATCTGGGTCGGCCTGTTCGTGCTGATCGGTGCGGCCGCCATTTTGTTCCTGGCCCTGCAATCGGCCAACCTGCTCAGCCTGAACTTCGAGAAGACCTACCAGGTGGTGGGCCGTTTCGACAATGCCGGTGGCGTCAAACCCAAAGCCGCCGTGCGCAGCGCCGGCGTGGTGGTGGGGCGCGTGGAGTCCATCACCTTTGATGACAAGACCTTCCAAGCCAACATCACGCTGGCACTGGAGTCACGCTACGCCTTCCCCAAGGACAGCTCACTCAAGATCCTCACCAGCGGCCTGCTGGGCGAGCAGTACATCGGCATCGAGCCAGGCGGTGACGCCGAGAACATCGCCGCTGGCGCCGTGATCACGCAGACGCAGTCGGCGGTGATCCTGGAGAACCTGATCAGCCAGTTCCTGTTCAGCAAGGCCGCCGACAGCGGCGATGCCAAGCCCGCCGAGTAGGCCCGACAGGGCTTTTGGCGGAGCGTTCATACAAGACGCTGCAACCTGACAAGAATGCAAGCTGCTCAAGCAACAACGATTCGGGCGATGCGCCCAGGGGGTTCCAAGATGAAAGACACATTCGCCAAGACCAGTCGGTCCACAGGGCTGCTGGCGGGCGGCATTGCGTTGGCCGTGCTGACGGGCTGCGCCACCGGTCCCGACGCCAATCCGCGCGATCCGCTGGAGCCGTTCAACCGCGGTGTCTACCGCTTCAACGACGCCGTGGACACGGCGGTGCTCAAGCCGGTGGCCACCGTCTACAAAGACGTCACACCCAGCCCGGTTCAAACCGGCGTGAACAACTTCTTTGGCAACATCGGCGACCTGTGGTCGGCGGCCAATGCGGCGTTCCAGCTCCGTCCCCGCGAAGCCACTGAAAACCTGATGCGTTTCAGCGTCAACACGGTGTTGGGTCTGGCAGGCTTGCTCGATATTGCGACCGAAGCCGGTATTCCCCGCACCCGCCTGGACTTCGGCCAGACCTTGGGTCGTTGGGGCGCGCCGTCCGGCGCTTACCTGGTGTTGCCGATCTTCGGTCCCTCGTCGGTGCGCGACGGCACCGGCCTGTTGGTGGACATGAGCGTGGACCCGGTTTCCGGCCTGAACGATGTGCCGGCCCGCAACTCGCTCACTGCGTTGCGCGTGGTCGACACCCGCGCCGGCTTGCTGCGTGCGTCATCGCTGCTGGAAGACGCTGCGCTCGACAAATACAGCTTCACCCGCGATCTCTACCTCAACCGCCGCCAAAGCCAGATCGACGACATGATCGACAAAGGGATCGGTCTGGGCGGCGGGGACCAGTGACGCGCTGATACGTATCGCAACGAATGAAGTGGAACTGCTTCATATTTGTACGGTTCTGATGAAATACGCTGCATTGTCTGCAGCAGGGCCTCTGGCCGCGAAAGGAAACAACCTCATGATGAAACGCCGCTCCTGGCTCACTGCCCTCGTGATCACCGCCGCTGGTGTGATGTCCGTGCCTGCCATGGCGCAAGACGAAGCCCCCGATGCCTTGATCAAGCGCCTTTCCAGCGACGTGCTTGCCTCCGTGAAGGCCGATCCCGCCATCCAGGCGGGTGATGTGAACCGCATCGTGGCGCTGGTGGATTCCAAAATCCTGCCCAGCGTCAACTTCACCCGCATGACCTCCTCGGCGGTCGGCCGCTTCTGGCGTCAGGCCACACCCGCGCAGCAGAAGCAGTTGCAGGACGAGTTCAAGATCCTGCTGGTGCGCACCTACTCCGGCGCGCTCGGCGAGGTGAAGGACCAGACCGTGACCTTCAAGCCCATGCGCTCCAAGCCCGAAGACACCGAGGTGGTGGTGCGCTCCGAAGTGCGCGGCAAGGGCGATCCGATCCAGCTCGACTACCGCATGGAAAAGACCGCCAGCGGCTGGAAGATCTACGACATCAACGTGCTGGGCGTCTGGCTGGTGGAAACCTACCGCACCCAGTTCGCGCAGGAGATCAATGCCAAGGGCATTGATGGCCTGATCGCATCGCTGGTGCAGCGCAACAAGTCCAACGTGGCCAAGACCAGCTGACCACGTGACGACTGCCATGTCCCCGGCCGCGGTGTCCGCGGCCCTGCCAGCACAGGTCACTCTGGCGGAAGCCGGCAAGACCTTGATGGAGCTGAAGCAGGCTCTTGCGCAGCAATCCGGCCCGGTGGTGATGCTCGATGCCGCTTCGCTGCGCGTGTTCGACTCGTCGGCGGTGGCTATTCTGCTGGAGCTGCGCCGTCAGCTCCGGGCTGAAGGCAAGACCCTGCAGGTGAGCAACTGGCCGCGACGGCTGGAGGACCTCATGGGTCTGTATGGGGTGGGCGAACTGCTTGCCCCCTGACGGCTCGCCATCGCATCTGGCGCCGGGCCTTGTCCCGTGCGCAGTGCGGGCAACCCACCGAGCATAAAATACGCGGTTCCCCAACCGCTGCCAGATGTCCTGTGCGCGGCCAATGACCTCAGTGGTTTTCCCCGCGCATGCCCGCAGTTTCCTTCTCTGACGTCTCCAAAAGCTACCCGTCCTCGCGCGGCGCCGTGCAGGCCCTGCAGTCGGTGTCGTTCGACATTGAGGCCGGTGAGTTCTTCGGCCTGCTCGGGCCCAACGGTGCTGGCAAGACCACCCTGATCAGCATCCTGGCCGGACTGGCCCGCGCCACGTCAGGCCGTGTGCTTGTGCATGGCTGCGACGTGCAGGCCGACTACCAGGCAGCCCGTCGCCAGCTCGGCGTGGTTCCCCAGGAACTGGTGTTCGACCCCTTTTTCAACGTGCGCGAAGCCCTGCGCATCCAGTCAGGCTATTTCGGCATCCAGCGCAACGACGCCTGGATTGACGAACTGCTGGAAGGTCTGGGCCTCACGGACAAGGCCAACGCCAACATGCGCCAGCTCTCCGGCGGCATGAAACGCCGCGTGCTCATCGCGCAGGCGTTGGTGCACAAGCCACCGGTGATCGTGCTCGACGAACCCACCGCGGGTGTGGACGTGGAATTGCGCCAGACCCTGTGGCATTTCATTTCCGATCTGAACAAACGCCTGGGCCGTACCGTGCTGCTGACCACGCACTACCTGGAAGAGGCCGAAGCGCTGTGCGGGCGCATCGCCATGCTCAAGCAAGGCAGGGTGGTGGCCCTCGAATCGACCTCGGCGCTGCTGTCGCGCGCCGCGTCCAACGTGCTGCGTTTCAAGACCGACTCGAGCCTGCCGCCCGAGCTGGCCGTTCAGGCGCGCATCACCGGTCGTGTGGTGCAGTTGCCGGCCAACGATGCGCTCGCCGTCGAGCACATTCTTGCGAGGCTGCGCGAGAGAGGCGTTGTGCCCGAAGACATCGAGATCCGCAAGGCCGATCTTGAAGACGTATTTCTGGATTTGACGGGTGCACAACCTCGCACCGCCACCCAGGTGAAAGTGCCTGCATGACCGGTTGGCAAACCCTTTTTTACAAGGAAGTGCTGCGCTTCTGGAAGGTTGGCTTCCAGACCGTGGCCGCACCGGTGATCACCGCCATCCTGTACCTGATGATCTTCGGCCATGTGCTCGAAGACCGGGTTCAGGTCTACGATTCGGTGAGCTACACCGCCTTCCTGCTGCCTGGCCTGGTGATGATGAGCGTGTTGCAGAACGCGTTTGCGAACAGCTCGTCTTCGTTGGTCCAGAGCAAGATCATGGGCAATCTGGTGTTCCTGCTGCTCACACCACTCTCGCACCGCGCCTGGTTCGTCGCCTACGTCGGCTCGTCCATCGTGCGGGGTCTGGCCGTGGGCATGGGCGTGATGGCGGTGACCTGGTGGTTCGCCCAGCCGTCATTGGTGGCGCCGTTGTGGATCCTGGCGTTCGGCTTCATGGGCGCGGCCTTGTTGGGTGCGCTGGGGTTGATCGCGGGTCTGTGGGCCGAGAAGTTCGACCAGATGGCCGCGTTCCAGAACTTCATCATCGTGCCCATGACCTTCCTCTCGGGCGTGTTCTACTCAATCCACTCCCTGCCCGAGTTCTGGCAGAAGGTGAGCCACCTCAACCCGTTCTTCTACATGATCGACGGCTTTCGCTATGGCTTTTTTGGTGTGAGCGACGTGTCGCCCTGGATCAGCCTGGCCCTGGTGGGTGGGGCACTCGCCATCGTGAGTGCAGTCGCGCTGCACCTGCTCAAGACCGGCTACAAAATTCGCCACTAGACATGACCGCTGAACAACTGCAAACCCTCATCGCCGCCGGCCTGCCGTGTGAGCACATCGAAGTTACCGGCGATGGCCGGCATTGGGCCGCCGTGATCGTCTCGCCCGCGTTCGAGGGCCTGCGCCTGATCAAGCGCCACCAGGCCGTGTACAGCACGCTGGGCGAGCGCATCCAGAACGACGAGGTACACGCCCTGTCGATGAAGACCTACACCCCCGCCGAATGGGCGGCCCAACCCTGAACCGATAGCCAGGCATGGACAAACTCCGAATCACGGGTGGCCGTACCCTCCATGGCGAGGTGACCATCTCCGGTGCCAAGAACGCCGCACTGCCCGAGTTGTGCGCTGCGCTGCTCACCTCGGAGCCAGTGATCCTGAACAACGTGCCGCGCCTGCGCGACGTGGCCACCATGCGCCAACTGCTCGACAACATGGGCGTGCAGACGCAGACCCATGGCGATCGTGGTGGCATCACGCTGCAGGCGGCCGACCCCATCCAGGCTGAAGCGCCGTACGAGCTGGTCAAGACGATGCGCGCTTCGGTGCTCGTGCTCGGGCCGCTGCTCGCGCGCTTCGGACACGCCCGCGTGTCGCTGCCGGGTGGTTGCGCCATCGGCTCGCGCCCGGTCGACCAGCACATCAAAGGCATGCAGGCCATGGGCGCCGAGATCGTGGTCGAACATGGTTACATGGTCGCGCGGCTGCCCGTGGGCAAGACGCGCCTGCACGGCGCGCGCATCGCCACCGACATGGTCACCGTCACCGGCACCGAGAATTTCCTCATGGCCGCCGCGCTGGCCGAGGGCGAGACGCTGCTGGAAAACGCCGCGCAGGAGCCGGAGATCGGCGACCTGGCCGAGATGCTGATTGCCATGGGCGCGAAGATCGAAGGCCACGGCACCAGCCGCATCCACATCCAGGGCGTGGAGCGCCTGCACGGCTGCACTCACCAGGTGGTGGCCGACCGCATCGAGACCGGCACCTTCCTGTGCGCGGTGGCCGCCACCGGGGGTGACGTGGTGTTGCGTCATGGCCGCGCCGACCACCTCGACGCCGTGATCGACAAGCTGCGCGACGCCGGGGCGGAGATCGAAGCCGGCAAGGACGCTGGCGGCGATTTCATTCGCGTGCGGGCCACCGGCCGCATGAAGGCGCAGAGCTTTCGCACCACCGAATACCCGGGCTTTCCCACCGACATGCAGGCCCAGTTCATGGTGCTCAACTGCATCGCCGAAGGCACGAGCAAGGTCACCGAGACCATTTTTGAGAACCGCTTCATGCACGTCAACGAGCTGGTGCGCCTGGGCGCGCACATCCAGGTCGACGGCAAGGTGGCGGTGGTCGAAGGCATCTCGCGCCTGTCCGGCGCCACGGTCATGGCCACCGACCTGCGGGCGTCGGCCAGCCTGGTGATCGCCGGCCTGGTGGCCGAGGGTGAAACCATCGTGGACCGCATCTACCACCTGGACCGTGGCTACGACCAGATGGAAGAAAAACTGCGCGGCATCGGCGCCGACATCGAAAGAGTCAAATGATCACGCTGGCATTGTCCAAAGGCCGCATCTTCGACGAGACCCTGCCGCTGCTCAAGGCCGCCGGCATCGAGGTGCTGGAAGACCCCGAGAAGTCGCGCAAGCTGATTCTCGGCACCAGCAACCCGCAGGTGCGTGTGGTGCTGGTGCGCGCCAGCGATGTGCCCACGTATGTGGAACACGGTGGTGCCGATCTGGGCGTGACCGGCAAGGACACGCTGATCGAGCACGGTGGCCAGGGCCTGTATCAGCCGCTTGATCTGAACATCTCGCGCTGCCGCGTGAGCGTGGCGGTGCGCGCGGACTTCGACTACGCCTCGGCCGTGCGCCAGGGCTCGCGCCTGAAGGTCGCCACCAAGTACACCCACATCGCGCGCGAATTTTTTGCGTCCAAGGGTGTGCACGTGGATCTGATCAAACTCTACGGCAGCATGGAACTGGCGCCGCTGACTGGTCTGGCCGACGCCATCGTCGATCTGGTCTCCACCGGCAACACGCTCAAGGCCAACCACCTGGTCGAGGTCGAACGCATCATGGACATCAGCGCCCGGCTGGTCGTCAATCAGGCCTCGCTCAAGCTCAAGCAGGCCGCCATCCGCCCCATCATCAACGCCTTTGCGCAAGCCATCGAGCAAGGCTCACCCGCATGACATTCACCGCCCGTCCCGCCCGTCTGTCCACCACCCATGTCGATTTCGAGGCGCAGTTCGCGGCCCGGCTGCATTGGTCGGCCGAGACCGACGGTGCGATCGAGCAGCGCGTGGCCGACATCCTGGCCGACGTGCGCGGGCGTGGTGATGCGGCCGTGCTCGAGTACACGGCGCGCTTCGATGGCCTGGCCGCGAGCAGCATGGCCGATCTCGAACTCACCCAGGCCGATTTCAAGGCGGCATTCGACGGCCTGTCCGCCGCTCAGCGCGAGGCCCTGCAGGCCGCCACGCGCCGCGTGCGCAGCTACCACGAGGCGCAGAAGAAGGCCGGCGGGGAGAGCTGGAGCTACCGCGACGAGGACGGCACGCTGCTCGGCCAGAAGGTCACGCCGCTGGACCGCGTGGGCATCTACGTGCCCGGCGGCAAGGCAGCGTATCCGTCGAGTCTGATCATGAACGCCGTGCCCGCACACGTGGCTGGTGTGCAGGAGATCATCATGGTGGTGCCCACGCCGGTGCGCGGCAGCGTGGCCACTGGCGGCAGCGGCGCGGCCACCTCGGCGCGCGGCGAGCGCAACGACCTGGTGCTGGCCGCTGCCTTTGTCGCCGGCGTCACGCGCGCCTTCACCATCGGCGGCGCGCAGGCCGTGGCCTCGCTGGCCTACGGCACGGCCACCGTGCCCAAGGTCGACAAAATCACCGGCCCCGGCAACGCCTACGTGGCCAGCGCCAAGAAGCGCGTGTTCGGCACCGTGGGCATCGACATGATCGCCGGCCCGAGCGAAATCCTGGTGCTGGCCGACGGCAGCACGCCCGCCGAGTGGGTGGCGATGGACCTGTTCAGCCAGGCCGAACACGACGAACTGGCGCAAAGCATCCTGCTGTGTCCCGATGCTGCCTACATCGACGCGGTGCAGTCCGCCATCGACCGCCTGCTCAACACCCTGCCGCGCGCGGCCATCATTGCCAAGAGCCTGAACGATCGCGGCGCGCTGATCCACACGCGCAGCATGGAGGAGGCCTGCGCCATCAGCAACCGCATCGCGCCCGAGCACCTCGAAGTGTCCAGCAGCGAGCCGCACCGTTGGGAACCCTTGCTCAAACACGCCGGCGCCATCTTCCTCGGTGCCTACACCAGCGAAAGCCTGGGCGACTACTGCGCCGGTCCCAACCACGTGCTGCCCACCAGTGGCACCGCGCGCTTCTCCTCGCCGCTGGGCGTGTACGACTTCCAGAAGCGCAGCAGCCTGATCGAGGTGAGCCAGGCCGGCGCCCAGAGCCTGGGTCTCATCGCTGCGGAGCTGGCTTATGGCGAAGGTCTGCAGGCCCACGCGCGCGCCGCCGAGCTGCGGTTGGACGAAGTGCCAGCGATGCGGGGTTCCCAATGAGCCGAAATCCTCTGGACGTGATCCGCCAGGACGTGCAGTCCATGCATGCCTACGCCGTGCAAGACGCCACCGGCATGGTCAAGCTCGACGCGATGGAGAACCCGTTCGCGCTGCCGCCCGATTTGCAGGTTGCGCTCGGCGCCCGACTGGGCGCCGTGGCCGTGAACCGCTACCCCGGCCCGCGCATCGACGATCTCAAGGCCGCCTTGTCCCGCTACGTGGACCTGCCTGCGGGCTGCAGCCTGATGCTGGGCAATGGCTCGGACGAACTTATCTCGTTGTTGACCCTGGCCTGCGACCTGCCGGGTGCGACTGTTCTGGCCCCTTTGCCGGGGTTCGTGATGTACGCCATGAGCGCGCAGCTGCAGGGCCTGAAGTTCGTCGGCGTGCCGCTCACGGCCGACTTTGAACTCGACGAAGCCACCATGCTGGCCGCGATGCGCGAACATCAGCCCGCCATCACCTACATCGCCTACCCCAACAATCCCACCGCCAACCTCTGGAGCGCCGACACCATCCGCCGCCTGATCGCCGAGGCCGCGGGTTTCGGAGGTCTGGTGGTCATGGACGAGGCGTACCAGCCGTTTTCCAGCCTGAGCTGGCTCGACGAGATCCGCGCCCACCCCGCGGCCAACGCCCACGTGCTGCTCATGCGCACGCTCTCCAAGTTCGGGCTGGCCGGCGTGCGGCTGGGCTACATGCTTGGGGCCCAGGCGCTGGTGCACGAAGTTGACAAGCTGCGCCCGCCGTACAACGTGAGCGTGCTCAATGCCGAATGCGCGCTTTTCGCGCTGGAGCACGCCGACGTGTTTGCGCAGCAGGCGGTGCAGATCTGCGAACAACGCGCCGTGTTGATCGACGCCCTGCGCCAGATGCCGGGCTTCCAGCCGTTCCCCAGCGAAGCCAACATGGTGCTGGTGCGTGTGCCCGATGCGCAACGTTGTTTTGACAGCCTCAAGGCCCAGGGCATTCTGGTGAAGAATGTTTCTAAAATGCACCCACTGCTGACGCACTGTCTGCGGCTGACGGTGGGCACACCGTCGGAAAATGCCTCGCTGATCCGCGCCCTACAAACCTCTCCATGACTTCCACGCCTTCCGCATCCGCCCCCGCAGCACCCTTTGAGCGCATCGCGTTCGTGCAGCGCAACACCTCGGAAACGCAGATCGGCGTGCGCGTCAACCTCGACGGCACCGGTGCCGCCACGCTGTCCACCGGCATCGGCTTTTTTGACCACATGCTCGACCAGATCGCCCGCCACGGGCTGATCGACCTCGAGATCAAGGCTGTGGGCGACCTGCACATCGACGGCCACCACACGGTGGAAGACGTGGGCATCACGCTGGGCCAGGCCTTTGCGCAGGCCGTGGGCGACAAAAAAGGCATCCGCCGCTACGGCCATGCCTACGTGCCCCTGGACGAAGCGCTCTCGCGCGTCGTCATCGACTTCTCGGGCCGCCCGGGCCTGCACATGCGGGTGCCGTTCAAGAGCGGCATGGTCGGCGGTTTCGACACCCAGCTCGCCTTCGAGTTCTTCCAGGGGTTCGTCAACCACGCCGGTGTCACGCTGCACATCGACAACTTGCACGGCGAAAACGCCCACCACCAGGCCGAAACCGTGTTCAAGGCATTTGCCCGCGCCGTGCGCATGGCGCTGGAGCGCGACCCGCGCATGGGCGACGTGATTCCCTCGACCAAAGGTTCGCTGTAACCCCTTCCCGGCCATGAAACGCAAGACAGTCGCCGTGGTGGACTACGGCAGTGGCAACCTGCGCTCCGTGTCGCAGGCCGTGCAACATGTGGCACGCACCGAAGACGTGGAGGTGTTGGTCACCTCGCGTGCGCAAGACGTGTTCGACGCCGACCGGGTGGTGCTGCCCGGTCAAGGCCACATGGCCGACTGCATGAACGAGCTCGCCGCATCCGGCCTGAAAGACGCCGTGCTGCACGCTGCGGCCAACAAGCCGCTGTTCGGCGTGTGCGTGGGCATGCAGATGCTGCTCGATCGCAGCGAAGAGGGCCCCACCGACGGGCTGGGTCTGATTCCCGGTGAGGTGGTTCGCTTTCGGCTGGAAGGCCGTTTGCAGGCCGATGGCAGCCGTTTCAAGGTGCCGCAGATGGGCTGGAACCCGGTGTTCCACGACCTCGGTCGCCCGGTGCACCCGCTGTGGGCCGGGATCAGGGATGGCTCCTATTTTTATTTCGTGCACAGCTTCTATGCTCGCCCTGCCCAGGCCGTGCACTGTGTGGGCGAAGCCGACTATGGTGGCCGCTTTGCCGCTGCCATCGCCCGCGACAACATCTTTGCCACCCAGTTTCACCCCGAGAAAAGCGCCGACCAGGGGCTGGCGCTTTACCGCAACTTCCTCTCCTGGAAACCCTAGGCCTTTCACCACACCATCATGCTGCTGATTCCTGCCATTGATCTGAAAGACGGCCAGTGCGTTCGCCTCAAACAGGGCGACATGGACCAATCCACCGTGTTCGGCGAAGACCCGGCCGCCATCGCACGCAGTTGGGTCGACAAGGGCGCGCGCCGCGTGCACCTGGTGGACCTCAATGGCGCCTTTGCTGGCAAGCCGAAGAACGAGCAGGCGATTCGCGCCATCCTGAAAGAGGTGGGCTCTGAAGTGGACGTGCAGCTCGGTGGCGGCATCCGCGACCTCGACACCATCGAGCGCTACCTCGATGCCGGCTTGCGCTACGTGATCATCGGCACGGCCGCGGTCAAGAACCCCGGTTTCCTGCAGGACGCCTGCACCGCGTTCGGTGGTCACATCATCGTGGGCCTGGACGCCAAGGACGGCAAGGTCGCCACCGACGGCTGGAGCAAGCTCACAGGCCACGAGGTGGTGGACCTGGCCAAAAAGTTCGAAGACTACGGCGTCGAAGGCATCATCTACACCGACATCGGCCGCGACGGCATGCTCTCGGGCATCAACATCGACGCCACGGTGAAGCTGGCACAGGCGCTCTCGATTCCCGTCATCGCCTCGGGCGGCCTGTCCAACCTGGAAGACATCCGCGCGCTGTGCGCGGTGGAAGAAGAGGGCGTCGAGGGCGTGATCTGCGGACGCTCGATCTACAGCGGCGATCTCGACTTCGAGGCCGCGCAGCAGCTGGCCGACGAACTCAACGGCTAACCGATCCCATGCTCGCCAAGCGCATCATTCCCTGTCTGGACGTGACCGGCGGCCGAGTCGTCAAGGGCGTCAACTTCGTGGAATTGCGCGACGCGGGTGACCCGGTGGAGATCGCGGCGCGCTACAACGAACAGGGCGCCGACGAGCTCACCTTCCTCGACATCACGGCCACGTCCGACGGACGCGACCTGATCCTGCACATCATCGAAGCCGTGGCCTCGCAGGTCTTCATTCCGCTCACCGTGGGCGGCGGCGTGCGCACCGTGGAAGACGTGCGCCGCCTGCTCAACGCCGGGGCCGACAAGACCAGTTTCAACTCCGCGGCACTCGCCAACCCCCAGGTGATCCGCGACGCCTCGGCCAAGTACGGCGCGCAGTGCATCGTGGTGGCCATCGACGCCAAACGCCGCCATGGCGAAGACCTTGCCCTGCGTGGCGAAGGCTGGGACGTGTACAGCCACGGCGGGCGCAAGAACACCGGTCTGGACGCGGTGGCCTGGGCACGCCAGATGGCCGAACACGGCGCCGGCGAGATCCTGCTCACCAGCATGGACCGTGATGGCACCAAATCCGGCTTCGACCTCGCGCTCACGCGCGCCGTGGCCGATGCGGTGGACGTGCCGGTGATCGCCTCCGGCGGTGTGGGCACCCTCGACCACCTGGCCGACGGTGTGCAACAGGGTGGCGCCGACGCCGTGCTGGCCGCCAGCATCTTTCACTACGGTGAGTTCACCGTGGCCCAGGCCAAGGCCCGCATGGCCGAACGCGGGATCCCCGTCCGGCTCTGAGGTCGTGCATCAGATGCGATCGCTGCGCGGCTGAAACTGCCGTTCAAGGCGGTCTTCCAGCTCACCCAGGCTCGCGCTCAGGCCGTTGCCGTTCTGTTCGATCACCTCTGTCATGGCCGCCTGCAGGCGGTCCACCTTCTGGTGCAGTTTTTCGGCCAGATCGATTTCACGCGCCGCCGTGGCTTGCATCTCGGCTTGCAAGAAGGTGCGCAGTTCGGTAAAACGCGAGGCCTCGGCTTTGTCGGCCAGGGTGCGTTGCTCCGAGGCTTCGCGGGTGATGCGGCGCACTTCCATCATGTGCGTCGTCTGCTGGAAGACGAGCGCAGCGAGAAACACCACGAGCACCAGTGCCAGCATGCCCAGCAGCACCAGGCCCAGCGGTGCCTGCACCTCGGTGAAACCGAAATTCAACGCGGTGGGTTGCAGGATCTGGGCGAAGTTGAGCGCCACGAATCCGGCGACCAGCAGGATGAAGACAACGAGGAGCAGGGTGCGGAGTTTCATGAGGGTTCCTTTGCGCGGGCGCGGTGGCAAGAGATCGGGGTGACGTCGGTCTTGTCAGAACCGGCTTCATCGTAGCGGCTTTGCCTTGACTGCTGCGCTGTCCTGCAAATGCCCATGGTAGATTCCCCGGATGAACTGGTTGGACGATGTGAAATGGGACGCGCAGGGCCTCGTGCCCGTGATCGCGCAGGAAGCGGCCACGGGCGATGTGCTCATGTTTGCCTGGATGAACCGCGAGGCGCTGCAGAAGACCGCCGAACTCGGTCGCGCGGTGTATTTCAGCCGCTCGCGCAACAAGCTGTGGTTCAAGGGCGAAGAGTCGGGCCATGTGCAGACAGTGCACGACATCCGGATCGACTGCGACAGCGATGTGGTGCTGCTCAAGGTCACCCAGCTTGGCCACGAGCCCGGCATTGCGTGTCACACCGGCCGCCACAGTTGCTTTTTCCAGCGCCTGGACAACGACCAGTGGCAGGTCGTCGAGCCCGTGCTCAAAGACCCCGAATCGATCTACAAGTGAGCCAACGATGAACCCCACCGATGCCCTGGCGCGTCTGGCCGCCGTGATCGAAAGCCGCAAACCGGCCAACGGCGGCGATCCCGAGAAAAGCTATGTCGCCCGACTGCTGCACAAGGGTCCCGACAGCTTCCTCAAAAAAATCGGTGAAGAAGCCACCGAGGCTGTGATGGCCGCCAAGGACCTGGACCACGGTGGGGATCCGCAGAAGCTGGTGAACGAAACGGCCGACCTCTGGTTCCACTGCATGATCGCGCTGGCCCACTACAACCTCAGCCCGGCCGATGTGGTGGCTGAGCTGGTGCGCCGTGAAGGCCTCAGCGGCCTGGAAGAGAAGGCCATGCGCAAGGTGCTCGCGCGCGAAGCGGCGCCCGGACCCGAAGCCAATTGAAAGGAGACTGCCATGAGCGACATCATCGACGTCGAGCCGGTCGACAGCGAACGGGCCCAGTCCCTCAAGACCGTGGGTTGGGTCAGCTACATCCTGCACCTCATCGTGGCCGTGGGTGCGGTGTTGCCCGGCACCCAGCCGGGGGTGGCCTTGTTGATCGTGGCACTGATCATCGATCTGGTGAAAAAGAGCGATGCAGAGGGCACCTGGCAGGCCAGTCATTTCTCCTGGCGCATCCGCACGGTGATCTGGGCCGCCGTGCTCTACCTGGTCACATTGCCGCTGTGGCTGCTCTTCTTCGTCCCCGGCTGGATCGCCTGGGGCCTCATCTCCATCTGGTTCCTCTACCGCATCGTCAAGGGCATGGTGCGCATGAACGCCAGCCAGCCCATGCCCGATTGAACTGACCCACTCGCATTCGACATGACCGCACACGATCCCAACTGCATCTTCTGCAAGATCATTGCAGGACAGATTCCATCAAAGAAGGTGTACGAGGACGAAGACCTCTTCGTTTTTCACGACATCCACCCTTGGGCGCCCGTGCATTTCCTGCTGGTGCCCAAGGTGCACCTTGCGTCCATGGCACAGCTGGGGCCTGAACACGAAAGGCTCATGGGCCGCCTGATGGTGCTGGCGCCCAAACTGGCCATGGAACTGGGGTGCAATCCGTATCCCGAGGGTGGCTTTCGCATGGTGTGCAACACCGGCACCGAGGGTGGGCAGGAAGTGCACCACCTGCATGTGCACGTGATGGGCGGTCCCAGGCCCTGGTTGCGAGGCTGATGGTCCCGCACCCGGTACCACGCGTCCCATTGCACCGGTGCTGGAATTGGTTGCCCACAGGGCTTGAACTACTGCACGGGCTTAGAATCCCACCCACAGCGCACTGCGCGACACCTCAATATCTGGAGTAAACCATGGGTTCGTTTTCTATCTGGCATTGGCTCATCGTGCTGCTCATCGTGGTGATGGTCTTCGGCACCAAGAAGCTCAAGAACATTGGATCCGACCTGGGTGGCGCCGTCAAAGGCTTCAAGGATGGCATCAAGGAAGGCGGTCAGAACCCCGCTGACGCGAATGCGGCGCCTGCAAGTCAAGTGACTCAGGAAACCCGAGCTGACAAAAACGCCATCGACGTCGAAGCCAAGCAAAAAAGCTGATTTCTTCCGTGCGCTGCGGTGACCACCATCGCTGCCCGAGCGCCCACCTCCAGGCTCTTCCAGAGCCCGAACTCGCCCGCAGGATGGCCAACACATGATTGATTTGGGCATTTCCAAACTCGCCCTCATCGGGGCCGTGGCGCTGATCGTCATTGGCCCCGAAAAGCTGCCGCGTGTGGCGCGCACCGTCGGGGCCCTGCTGGGCAAGGCACAGCGTTATGTGGCCGACGTGAAGTCCGAGGTCAGCCGCTCCATGGAGCTCGAAGAACTCAAGAAAATGAAGGACACGGTGACCAGCGCGGCGCGCGATGTCGAGCAGTCGGTCCAGAGCGGTGCCAGCGATTTCGAGAAGTCGTGGTCCGACGCCACCGCCGGTCTGGATGGCAGCGGCAGTTCGTCATACGGTTCGAGCGACACCCTCGGTTCACTCGAACCGCCTGTTTACAAACACCCCAAAAAGAACTGGCGGCTCAAGCAGAAAGCCATGCCCCAGTGGTACAAGGCCCGCACCGGGGTGCGCACACGCACCCAATCCGGCGCGGCCCGCGTGGCCCGTTTCCGGCCCCGCTCCTCTTCTGCTCCCCGCTGATGTCCGACACCGATAAAACCACCGACGAACTCGCCGGTTCAGAACAACCGTTCGTGCAGCACCTCATGGAGCTGCGGGACAGGTTGCTTTATGGGGTGATCGGGCTTGCGATCTGCATGGCCCTGCTGGCCTTCTGGCCCGGCCCCAGCGGCTTGATCGATCTGATCGCCGTGCCGATCCGCGCACACATGCCGCCGGACGCGAAGCTGATCGCGGTGGGCGTTTTCTCGCCTTTCTTCGTGCCGATCAAGGTGCTGGCCATGGCCGCGCTGCTGCTGTCGTTGCCGTGGTGGATGTACCAAGTATGGGCCTTTGTGGCACCGGGCCTCTACAGCCATGAAAAGCGTTTCGCCATCCCGCTGATCGTGCTGGGCAGCTTGCTGGCTTACGTGGGAATTGCCTTCGTCCAGTTCTTCGTGCTGGACAAGATGTTCGGTTTTATCCAGCAATTCACACCCGCCAGCGTGGCTGCCACGCCCGACATCGCCTCGTATGTGGAGGCCATCCTCTCGCTCTACCTTGCCTTTGGCCTGGCCTTCCAGGTGCCCATCGTGGTGGTGTTGCTGGTGAAGATGAACATGGTGACGGTGGACAAGCTCAAGGAGTTCCGCGGTTACTTCATCGTGGTGGCGTTCGTGATTGCAGCGGTGGTCACGCCCCCCGACGTGATCTCGCAACTGGCACTCGCGGTTCCCATGTGCGTCTTGTACGAGCTCGGCATCTGGGGCGCTCAGTGGTTCATCAAGGCCTCGGCACCCACCGACGCTGAGGCAGCTGAAAAGGAATCGGCTTCCTGAGTCGGTTCAGCGCGCCGCCGCCTGGCGCGCAATGTTGCGCCGGCCGGGCGTCACCTGAAGCTGAATCTTGCCGTCGCGCCGGGTCACATCCAGGGGCGATGCGGCGCCAGGCTGGAGTGCCGCCACGGCGGACAGGAGTTGCGGCACGTTGGTCACGGCTTTGCCCCCCACCGCGGTGATCACGTCGCCGGGTCGTATGCCGGCCTGAGCGGCGGGCCCGTTTTGCAGCACCCCCGTGATGACCACGCCGGTCCCGGGTTGCAAGCCAAAGCTCTCGGCCAGTTCGACCGTGAGCTCCTGTGGCTCCACCCCGATCCAGCCGCGCGTCACTTGCCCATCGCGCACGATCGCGTCCAACACGCTGCGGGCCGTGGAGGTGGGAATGGCAAAGCCGATGCCCATGGATCCACCCGAACGCGAATAGATGGCCGTGTTAATGCCCATCAAATGCCCGTTCACATCGACCAGTGCGCCGCCGGAATTGCCTGGATTGATGGCTGCGTCGGTCTGGATGAAGTTCTCGAAAGTGTTGATGCCCAGCTGCGTGCGCCCCAGTGCGCTCACGATGCCACTGGTGACCGTCTGGCCGACACCAAACGGATTGCCGATGGCCAGCACCTGATCACCGATTTCCAGGGCATCGGAGTTGCCCAGCGTGATCACCGGCAGGTCTGTGAGCTCGATCTTCAGGATGGCGAGATCGGTTTCCGGATCGGTGCCGATCACCTTGGCTGCGCTCTTGCGCCCGTCGTTGAGGATCACCTCGATCTCGTCAGCTTCCTCGATCACATGGTTGTTGGTCAACACGTAGCCCGCCGGGCTCACGATCACGCCCGATCCCAGGCCGCTTTGCGGCTGGCTCTGGCCTTGATCACCGAAAAAGAACCGAAACCAGGGGTCCGCGTTCTGGGCGCCATTGACCGCGGCCTTGCTGGTGTTGATGCTGACCACAGCAGGTGACGCCGAGCGCGCTGCGTCGCGAAAGCTGGTTGAGCCGGCCCCACCGGAAGGCGCAACGCCCACCGCAGGGGCCTCCAGCACGGGCACCACCGAAGCGACGGAGGTAGCGCGCCCGAGCCACTGGGGTTGAAGGGTGGCCACCACAAACAAGGCGGCCACCAGCAAGGTGACGGTTTGGGCGAACAGGAGCCAGAGACGTTTCATGAGGGGGCTGGATGGAGGTTGGGCACGAGCGATCTGCGAGCAACGCCATGGGCCGGAATGGCCATTGTCCCGCAATTGGGTGCTGACATGCGGTCTTCAAGTCATGCGCAGCGAATGCCGGGGCAAGCATTGACCCGGTGTCAGAATGGGCAGCTGTTGTTGCTTCTGTGGAACCCGGACCTCATGACGACCCCTCTCTCATCGCCATCGGCAGTCACCCGCGCCGCCCTGACCGAGGCCCTGGACCAGTTGCTTCAACCCGCGCAGTTCAAAGACTACGGCCCCAACGGGCTGCAGGTGGAAGGTCGCCCCGAGGTGCGAAAGCTCGTCAGTGGCGTGACGGCCAGCCGGGCCCTGATCGACGCCGCCATCGCTGAAGGGGCCGACGCCATCCTGGTGCACCACGGTTTGTTCTGGCGCGGACAGGATGGACGGGTCACGGGTTGGATGAAGCAGCGTCTGTCCCGCCTGCTGGCCCACGACATCAACCTGCTGGCCTACCACGTGCCGCTGGACGCCCACGCCGAGCTGGGCAACAACGCCCAGTTGGCGCACCGGCTGGGCGTGGCGCTCTACGCCGATGCGCGTGGCCGCTTTGGCGATCAGGCCCTGGGGTTCATGGGTCACAGGCCGTCGGCATCGGCCGCGGAGCTGGCCGACCATGTGACGGCGCAACTGGGCCGCGCCGTCACGCTGGTGGCCGAACCGGATCGGCCCGTGCAGCATGTGGCGCTGTGCACCGGTGGGGCGCAGGGCTACTTCGAAGCCGCCATTGCCGCTGGGGCTGATGTGTTCATCACCGGTGAAATCTCCGAGCCGCAGGCCCACTATGCGCGCGAGTGTGGTGTGGCTTACATCGCTTGTGGCCACCATGCGTCCGAACGCTACGGCGCCCCTGCGGTGGGCGCGCATGTGGCCGCTCAGCTCGGGCTGGAGCACGTGTTCATCGACATCGACAATCCGGCTTGAATCCCGATGAAGCAAACCATTCCCAACCATCCAGCCTGCGTCAATCCCATGGTCCTGACCATGGGAGATCCGGCCGGCATCGGCCCGGAAATCATCGCCAAGGCCTTCCGGGAGCGACCCGAGCTGCTTGGGCAGATCGTGGTGGCTGGCGACGTTGATATCCTGCGCCGGGCGGCGCAGCTGGTCGCGGCCAGATCGGCTCCGTTGATGGTGGCCGAGATCGCTGACCTCGCGGATCTGGCGGCTGTGCCGCCGGGCTGCATGGCGGTGGTGCAGGCGTGCCGTCTGGCGCGGTCGGTGGAGTTCGGGCACGTCAGCGCGCACGCAGGGCGCGCAGCCGCCGATTGCATCGAGTGGGCAGCGAGGGCCGCACTGGAAGGGCGGGCGCGTGCCGTGGTGACCGCGCCCATCCACAAGGAGGCCCTGGCCGCGGCGGGCGTCGAGCATCCCGGGCACACCGAACTGCTGCAGGCGCTGAGCGCGGCGTACCTCGGCGTGGCTGTGTCTGCGCTACCCGTGCGCATGATGCTGAGTTGCCCGGGCCTGAGCACGGTGCTGGTGAGCATTCACGTGTCGCTCAGACGGGCGCTGGATGCCGTGACCACCGAGCAGGTGCTGCAGACGATCCGCATCACCCATGCGCACTTTCAGCGATCCGGTCTGGCGCAGCCGCGTATAGCGGTGGCGGGGCTGAACCCGCATGCGGGAGAGGGCGGCCTGTTCGGGCTGGAAGACAGGGATGTCATTGCACCGGCCATCGAGCGGGCGCGGCAGGAAGGCGTGGACGCCAGCGGCCCGCACGCACCGGACACCGTGTTCATGCGTGCCCGGCAAGGTGGCTTTGACGTTGTGGTGGCCATGTACCACGACCAAGGGCTGATCCCCGTCAAGCTGCTGGGCCTGGACGATGGCGTGAACACCACGCTGGGCCTGCCGTTCGTGCGCACCAGCCCCGACCATGGAACGGCCTTCGACATCGCAGGTACGGGGCGCGCCAGCGCCAGCAGCTTGCTGGCTGCGATCGACGCTGCCTTGGCAACAGCCGCTACTTCTTGAGACTGTCGCGGATCTCGCGCAACAACACCACGTCTTCGGGTGTTGCCACGGGCGCTGGGGGCGCCGCGGGAGTTTCGCGCTTGAGTCGGTTGACCTGCTTGACCATCATGAAGATGATGAACGCGAGGATGGTGAAGTTGATGGCCACGGTGATGAAATTGCCATAGGCCAGCGTGGGCACGCCAGCGGTCTTGAGTGCCGCCAGCGTGGGAGCCGTGCCCTCGGGCACCTTGCCCAACGCCACATACAGATTGGTGAAGTCGAGGTTGCCGAAGATCGAGCCCACGATGGGCATGATGATGTCGTCCACCATCGACGTGACGATCTTGCCGAACGCACCCCCGATGATCACGCCCACTGCCAAGTCGATGACATTGCCCTTGACGGCGAACTCCTTGAATTCCTGCATCACGCTCATGGTGTTTCCCCTCGTTAGATGGTTGTTGGCGATGACCATCATCCGGCTGGGTTGATGGGCGAAATTGATTCTCACACAAGGGCTGGGCTCGAAGCTGACAACCGAGCATTGAGACCGACTCGACAGCACTGGCCCTCACCTCCAATAGCCCACTCCTGTACCCCGGCAAGCTCTGGAAGGCCCTATGTGCTCCAGTACAATGCCGGGTTGTCCCGAATGTCCTGACCTGAAATCTCATTGAAAGAGTTCCATGAGTGAAGCAACCGTCCACGCGCCTGCGAACAGCAGCCGCCGTACCTGGCTGATCACCTCCTGCGCCATGGGTGGCGTGGGTGCAGCCGCTGTCGCTGTGCCCTTCGTGAGCACATTCCAGCCATCCGAGCGTGCCAAAGCCGCAGGTGCAGCGGTCGAAGTGGATGTCTCGGGCATCCTTCCTGGTGAGAAGATCGTGGTCGAGTGGCGTGGCAAGCCTGTATGGATCATGCGCCGCACCCCGGAGCAACTGGCTGAGCTGGAAAAAATCGCTGACCAACTGGCAGATCCTGAATCGGCTCGCAATGCGGTGCCCACACCCGAGTACGCCAAGAATCACCATCGCTCCATCAAGCCCGAGCTCCTGGTGACCGTGGGTATCTGTACCCACCTGGGTTGCTCGCCCGGGGACAGGCTCACCCCCGGGCCTCAACCGTCGTTGCCCGACGACTGGCAGGGCGGTTTCCTGTGCGCCTGCCATGGCTCCACCTTTGATCTGGCGGGTCGTGTGTTCAAGAACAAGCCCGCGCCCGACAATCTGGAAGTGCCGCCGCATTACTACATCTCCGACACGAAACTGCTGGTCGGCGAAGACAAGCAGGCCTGAGCGGCGCTGACAGACAACGGATCACAGAGGCATCCCCATGGCTGAATTCAAAGAAATTTCCCCCGACGCACCGATCGGTCAGAAGGCACTGAACTGGGTCGACAACCGGTTCCCGTTGTCCAAGCTCTACAACGAGCACCTGGCCGAGTACTACGCACCGAAGAACTTCAACTTCTGGTACTTCTTCGGCTCGCTGGCACTGCTCGTGCTCGTGATCCAGATCGTCACCGGCATCTTCCTGGTGATGCACTACAAGCCCGACGCCGCGCTGGCCTTTGCATCGGTCGAGTACATCATGCGGGATGTGCCCTGGGGCTGGCTGATCCGCTACATGCACTCCACAGGCGCTTCGGCGTTCTTTGTGGTGGTCTACATGCACATGTTCCGTGGCCTGATCTACGGGAGCTATCGCAAGCCGCGCGAACTGGTGTGGGTGTTTGGCTGCGCCATCTTCCTGTGTCTGATGGCCGAAGCCTTCATGGGTTATCTGCTTCCGTGGGGTCAGATGTCCTATTGGGGCGCCCAGGTGATCGTGAACCTGTTCGCTGCCATTCCCTTCGTGGGCCCCGACCTGGCGCTGCTGATTCGTGGCGACTTCGTGGTAGGTGACGCCACGCTGAACCGCTTCTTCAGCTTCCACGTGATTGCCGTGCCGCTGGTCCTTCTGGGCTTGGTGGTTGCACACATCATCGCGCTGCACGAAGTGGGTTCCAACAACCCGGACGGCGTGGAGATCAAGGCCAAGAAGGATGCCAAGGGCATTCCCCTGGATGGCATTCCATTTCACCCGTACTACACCGTGCACGACGTGCTGGGTGTGTCCGTGTTCCTCATGATCTTTTCGGCGATCATCTTCTTCGCTCCCGAGTTCGGCGGCTATTTCCTCGAATACAACAACTTCATCCCGGCCGATCCGTTGGTCACGCCGTTGCACATCGCACCGGTCTGGTACTTCACGCCGTTCTATTCGATGCTGCGTGCCATCACCAGCGAGATGATGTACGCCTTGATCGCCTGTGTGCTGCTGGGGGCCGTGCTGGGCGTCATCAAGACCCGGTTGTCTGCCATCCTGAAGGCGGTGGTTCTGGGCGGCGCTGTCGTGCTGGTGGCGTTGATGCTGGCCATCGATGCCAAGTTCTGGGGCGTGGTCGCCATGGGCGGCGCTGTGATTATCCTGTTCTTCCTGCCTTGGCTGGATCACAGCCCGGTCAAGTCGATTCGCTACCGCCCCACCTGGAACATGTGGCTGTACGGCGTGTTCGTCATCAACTTCCTTATCCTGGGCTACCTCGGCGTGTTGCCCCCGTCTCCCATCGGCGAGCGCGTGTCGCAGGTCGGCACTTTGTTCTACTTCGGCTTCTTCCTGCTGATGCCATGGTGGAGCCGTCTGGGCGAGTTCAAGCCCGTGCCCGACCGCGTCACCTTCCAGCCCCACTGAACCCGAAGAGCCAATTCAGAGAGTCAAGCAAATGAAAAAAATCCTCTTGGGCTTCGTGATGGCATTGGGCATGTCTGGCGCTGCCGTGGCCGCTGGCGGCAGCATTCCACTGGACAAGGCGCCCGAGCGCACCAACGACATGGCCGCTCTGCAGAACGGCGCCAAGCTGTTCGTGAACTACTGCCTGAGCTGCCACTCGGCGGCTTTCATGCGCTACAACCGCCTGCGCGATATCGGCTTGAACGACAAGCAGATCGCCGAAAACCTGACCTTTGCCACCGACAAGATCGGTGACACGATGAAGGCCTCCATTGATCCGAAGCAGGCCAAGCAATGGTTCGGCGTGAACCCGCCCGACCTGACCTTGATCGCCCGCTCGCGCTCGAGCCATGCAGGTACAGGTGCAGACTACGTTTACACACTGCTGCGCACCTACTACCGCGACGACACCAAGCCGACGGGCTGGAACAATCTGGCTTTCCCCAACATCGGCATGCCCAACCCCTTGTGGGAACTCCAGGGTGAGCAACGCCCGGTGGTCGAAAAGGTCATGAGCCATGGCCACGAAGTCGATCGGGTCAAAGGTTGGGCGCCGGTCAAGGCCGGCACCCTCAGTGCTGCCGAGTACGACCAGAACGTGGGCGACCTCGTCGCGTATCTGCAGTGGATGGCCGAGCCCGCCCAGAACAGCCGGGTCCGCGTTGGCGTGTGGGTGATGTTGTTCCTGGCCGCCTTCACCGTGGTGGCCTGGCGCCTGAATGCATCCTTCTGGAAAGACATCAAGTAATCCCACCCGACAAGGCTGGTGGTGTGAGCCACCAGCCTGTCTGTTCCGCAGTGGTTTGCAGTGTCCGTATGACACGAAAGCAAACCACTGTTTTTTGCTTTAAGGAGACTCCCTCATGATGGTCTTGTACTCGGGCACCACTTGCCCGTATTCCCACCGCTGCCGCTTCGTGTTGTTCGAAAAAGGCATGGACTTCGAGATCCGGGATGTCGACCTCTACAACAAGCCTGAAGACATCAGCGTGATGAACCCCTACGGCCAGGTGCCCATCCTGGTCGAGCGCGATCTCATCCTGTACGAGTCGAACATCATCAACGAGTACATCGACGAGCGATTTCCTCACCCGCAGCTGATGCCCGGTGACCCGGTGGACCGCGCTCGTGTGCGGTTGTTCCTGCTGAACTTCGAAAAGGAGCTGTTCACGCACGTCTCCATGCTCGAGTCGCGTGCCACCAAGGGCAACGAAAAGGCGCTTGAGAAGGCTCGGGCCCACATCCGCGACCGCCTCACGCAGCTGGCCCCCGTGTTCCTGAAGAACAAGTTCATGCTGGGCGACAATTTCTCCATGCTCGACGTGGCCATTGCGCCGTTGTTGTGGCGTCTGGATTTCTACGGCATTGAGCTCAGCAAGAATGCGGCTCCTCTGCTCAAGTACGCCGAGCGCATCTTCTCGCGCCCGGCCTATATTGAAGCGCTGACGCCATCCGAGAAAGTGATGCGCAAGTGATGACGTACCCGGTCGCACACGACCGGGTCGTCTTCAGCCTCAGCGTCCGGTTATGAGTCCTGTCGACACCGATATCCCTTCCACTCGGCCCTACCTGATTCGTGCCTTGCACGAATGGTGTTCGGACAACGGGTTCTCCCCCTACATTGCTGTGCAGGTGGATGCCTCTGTGCAGGTGCCGATGGAGTTCGTGAAGAACGGCGAGATCGTGCTCAACGTGGGCGTGGACGCCACCAGCTCCTTGCGTCTGGGCAACGATTTCATCGAGTTCAAGGCCCGTTTCGGGGGCGTGGCGCGCGAAATTGTCGTGCCCATCAGCCATGTGATTGCCATCTATGCGCGCGAGAACGGCCAGGGCATGGCCTTCCCCGCGCCGGCGCCCGCCACGCTGTCCGCCGTCAAAGAGGACGCGACGACCGATGCGCCCGAGCCGGCAACAGACACCACGTCGCGCAGCCCGCTGCGCTCAGTGACGAGCGATGATGCGCCAGGCGAGGACGACGAACCGCCAGAGCCACCGTCCGATGGCCCAGGCCGCGCGGCAGGCCGGCCGCAACTCAAACGCGTCAAGTAAACTCGCACCCTTCCCAGGGCCGCTTTAGCTCAGTTGGTAGAGCAATCGCCTTGTAAGCGATAGGTCGTCTGTTCGAGTCAGACAAGCGGCACCAACCCCAGGCATTTGCCATCGGCCTGCGCCCAGCGCGCATTCATCGCCCCGGCACTTGGACTTTGATCCGGATTGCGTTAATCTGCGCACCGCTTTGGGTCAATGCCTGCTGGATGGCTGGCAACAGTTGCCTCAGCTTGGTGGACGCCGCCGCGCTGCCCACCAGCAAGCACCACTCCTGGTCCTGCAAAGGGCCAGCCACCACCTGCTGACGCATGGCAGCCGGGATCAGATGTCGTATCTGATCCATGTACCCTTGGGACTGGCGAATGCGCTCCTGCAGCAAGGCCAGCGACGGTGCGGCCCCCACGGCCTGTTCAAGGCTGTAGAGCGTGCGGGGTCGTTGGTCGATGGCCATATGAATTGGACGGATGGGCACTCGCGGCTCACCGCAAGGAAAGGTTTCAGAGTGCACATCATTATCACGGACGCCTGGTTGGCCAAGAGCAAGGCGCTGCACCTCAACGGTTTCAAGCTGATCGGTGCGGGCATGTTGGCCTCCGTGGTGCTGATGCTTGTGTCGATCGGCTCATACCAATGGTTCTTTCTCGAGGGCGTGCGTCAGGGATGGCCCGGCTTTGCCTCAGTCGCCCGCTTGGTCCACCAAAGTGAGGTTGATTCCAAAGACGCCTACATGCGCGCCAATCTCGACGCCATGGCCCGCAAGCTCGGGGAAATGCAGGCACGCATGATTCAGATTGATTCGCTGGGTGAGCGTGTGGCGGGTCTGGCGGGGCTCAATCCGGCCGAGTTCAAGAATGCACCAGGATCCGGTGGCTCCCTCGTGGCCAGCCGTGACATCAGCATGCAGGAGCTGATGCAGGCGCTTGACACGGTCGAGGTCTCCAGTGGCTCCCGGGTGGACTGGCTCACGGTCGTGGAATCGCGGTTATTCGATCAGAAAATCCGGCAGACGCTGATACCTACCGAAAAGCCCGTGGACGGTGTCCGGGTCGGGTCGCCTTTTGGCTTCCGCATCGATCCGATCACCGGCCGTTCGGCCCTGCACACCGGGCTGGACTTTCCTGCCGATGTGGGCACGCCGATCCTGGCGGCCGCCGGTGGCGTGGTGGTGGTGCAGGAGTACCACGCTGCCTACGGCAACATGATCGAGGTTGACCACGGCAACGACCTGATAACTCGCTACGCCCATTCCTCCCAGACCTTCGTGAAGAAGGGCGACATCGTCAAACGCGGGCAGAAGATCGCCAGTGTGGGTTCTACCGGTCGTTCCACCGGTCCACATCTGCACTTTGAAGTCTGGGTTGCCGGTGTGCCACAGGACCCGCAACGTTTCCTGGCGGCTGGTGAAAAGATTGCTGCGGCCCGGCCCGCGGCGGTGGGCCCTCGCAAGCCCTGAACAGGGCCGGGTCTCGCCAGTTAAAATCGCGGCTTTGCTCTTGAAAGCTCCGCGTTCGCCGGCACCTCAGTGCGCTCGGTGTATGCCCTCCAGGTTCGCAAGAGCCCTCCTCATTTCTTTTGCCTGCCCGGCGCCTTCAGGGTGTCTGGCGTGGGACTGCATGTATGGCCACAAACTTCCTCACCAAACTCTTTGGTAGCCGCAACGACCGTTTGCTCAAAACCTACCGCAAAACGGTGGAGCGCATCAATGGTCTGGAGGCGCAGTTTGAAAAACTCAGCGATGACGAGCTTCGTGGCCAGACCGAATTGTTCAAACAGCGCATAGCGCAGGGCGAGGGCCTGGAGTCCGTGCTGCCCGAAGCCTTCGCAGTGGTGCGTGAAGGCAGCAAGCGCATCATGAAGATGCGGCACTTCGACGTGCAGTTGGTGGGTGGCCTCGCGCTGCACCACGGCAAGGTGGCCGAAATGCGCACGGGTGAGGGCAAGACCCTGACCGCGACCCTGCCGGTCTACCTGAACGCGCTCACGGGCAAGGGCGTGCACGTGGTCACCGTCAACGACTACCTGGCCAGCCGTGATGCGCAATGGATGGGACGTCTGTACAACTTCCTGGGCCTGACGGTTGGCATCAACCTGCCTCAGGCACCGCGCGAAGAGAAGCAGGCGGCCTACCGCTCCGACATCACCTACGGCACCAACAACGAATACGGGTTCGACTACCTGCGCGACAACATGGTGTACGAGTCTGCCGACCGTGTGCAGCGAGGCTTGAACTACGCGATCGTCGACGAGGTGGACTCCATCCTGATCGACGAGGCCCGCACGCCGTTGATCATCAGCGGTCAGGCCGAAGACCAGACCCAGACCTACATGGCCATCAAGCAACTGGTTCCACACCTGGTGCGCCAGGAAGGTGAAGCCGATGTGCGCACGGGTGAGGGTGTCATCAAACCGGGTGATTTCACGGTGGACGAAAAGGCCCATGCCATTCACATGACCGAACAAGGTCATGAGCATGCGGAGCAGTTGCTGAGCCAGGCGGGCCTGCTTCCCGAGGGCGCGTCGCTTTACGACCCGGCCAACATTGCATTGCTGCACAACTTGGTGACGTCGCTCAAGGCGCACCACCTCTACCACCGCGACCAGCACTACGTGAATCAGAACGGCGAGATCGTGATCGTCGACGAGTTCACTGGCCGCTTGATGACGGGCCGGCGTTGGAGCGACGGCCTGCACCAGGCGGTCGAAGCCAAGGAAGGTGTGGCGATTCAGCCCGAGAACCAGACGCTGGCCTCCATCACCTTCCAGAACTACTTCCGCCTGTACGGCAAGCTCGCCGGCATGACCGGCACGGCCGACACCGAAGCGTATGAATTCCAGGAGATATACAGCCTGGAAACGGTGGTCATTCCGCCCAACCGGGTGAGCAAGCGGGTTGACCAGCTTGATCGTGTCTACAAGACGACGAAAGAGAAGTACGTTGCCGCCATCGAGGACATTCGCGAGTGTCATGAACGGGGTCAGCCCGTGCTGGTGGGCACGTCATCGATTGAAAACTCGGAAATCATCGCCGAGCTGCTGGCCAAGGAAGGCCTGCCCCATGAGGTCCTGAACGCCAAGCAACATGCGCGCGAGGCCGACATCATCATTCAGGCGGGTCGCCCGGGCGGCATCACCATCGCCACCAACATGGCAGGTCGCGGTACCGACATCGTGCTCGGCGGCAACCTGGAAAAGATGGTCGACGCGGTGCAGAACGACGAATCGCTGGACGAGGCCACCAAGGTTTCGCGCATCGAATCGCTGCGCCAGCATTGGCAGGCCGACCACGACAAGGTCAAGGCACTCGGTGGCCTGCGCATCATCGCCACCGAACGCCATGAATCGCGGCGCATCGACAACCAGTTGCGAGGTCGTTCAGGCCGCCAGGGCGACCCGGGTTCCTCTCGCTTCTACCTGAGCCTGGATGACTCGCTGATGCGAATCTTTGCCGGCGATCGCGTGCGAGCGATCATGGACCGACTGAAGATGCCTGAGGGTGAGGCCATCGAGGCTGGCATCGTCACGCGAAGCATCGAGAGTGCGCAACGCAAGGTCGAGGCTCGCAACTTCGACATTCGCAAGCAACTGCTCGAATACGACGACGTGTCCAATGATCAGCGCAAGGTGATCTACCAGCAGCGCAACGATATTCTGGATGCCGAGTCGCTGCGGGCCCAGATTGATTCGCTGCGCGACGGCTGCTTTGCCGATCTGGTGCACGAATACGTGCCCGAAGGCAGCGTCGAGGAACAGTGGGACTTGTCCACGCTGGAGCGCGTGTTGCGCGAGGAGTGGGCAGTTGATGTGCCCGTGACGACCTGGGTGTCGGATGCGGAGTCGATCGACGCCGAAGAGGTTGCCGAGCGTGTGGTGGCCGCTGCCAAAGCGGTGTTCGATGGCAAAGTGCAGATCGTGGGCGAAGAGAACTTCACCCAGTTCGAGCGTGTCGTGCTGCTGCAGACCATCGACGGGCAATGGCGCGAGCATCTGTCCGCTCTCGACTATCTGCGTCAGGGCATTCACCTGCGTGGCTACGCCCAGAAGCAACCCAAGCAGGAGTACAAGCGCGAGGCCTTCGTGCTGTTCGGCCAGTTGCTGGACACGGTGAAGAACGACGTGACGCGTGTCCTGATGAACGTGCGTGTGCAGTCGGCTGAACAAATGGCCCAGGCGGCCGAGCAACTGGAGGAGCGTGCCGAGCAGATCGCCAACGTGACCTACACAGCGCCCACCGAAACGGGTGAAGCGACAACGGTGGGTGCGGCCGCCAGTGCCGCGCCTCGTCCCGCTGGCGATGTGCCACGCGTGGGACGCAACGACCCCTGTCCCTGCGGCAGCGGCAAAAAATACAAGCAGTGCCACGGCAAGCTGGACTGACGCAGCGGGGCCTTCGGTCCCGCGCGTCCCGCTGACTGACCTCACCCTGAATACACGGAGTTCACATGCCCGTTCAACTCGACACGCCTTCTGCCTCGGACCTGCTCCCCATCGGGGGCGTGCGCATCGGTGTGGCTGAGGCAGGCATTCGCAAGGCCAATCGCAAGGATCTCACGGTCTTTTTGTTGGACGAGGGTTGTGCGGTTGGCGCGGTGTTCACCCAGAACCGTTACGCCGCCGCCCCGGTGCAGGTGTGCCGTGAGCACCTGGCGGCGGGGCAGGGTGTTCGTGCGCTGGTGATCAATACCGGCAACGCCAACGCGGGCACGGGTGCGCCTGGCTTGGCCCATGCGCGCCAGACTTGCACTGCCTTGGCCCGCTCGTTGGGCCTGCACCACGAACAAGTGCTGCCGTTCTCCACAGGCGTGATCATGGAGCCACTGCCGCTTGATCGACTGCTGGCGGGATTGCCCGGTGCGCTGACCGATGCGGCCTTGTCGCAGACGGACAGCGGCGCGCAGTGGCTCTCGGCAGCCCAGGGCATCATGACCACTGACACCTTGCCCAAAGCTGTCAGCAAGTGTATGTCGATTGACGGGTGCGTCGTGAGTGCCACGGGTATCGCCAAGGGCGCCGGCATGATCCGCCCCAACATGGCCACCATGCTTGGTTTCCTGGCCACCGACGCCGCCGTGGCCCCCGCGCTCATGAACGATCTGGCCCGTCGTCTAGCCGATGCATCGTTCAACCGCGTCACGGTGGACGGCGACACCAGCACCAACGACTCCTTCGTGGTGGTTGCCACGGGTCAAGCCGGAAACACGCCTGTGACGGATCTGCACAGCCCGGCCGGTACCGCCCTGCTGGAGGGTCTGACGCAGGTGGCGCGGCACCTCGCGCACGCCATCGTGCGTGACGGAGAAGGCGCCACCAAGTTCATCACCATCCAGGTTGAAGGTGGGCGCACCGCCGCTGAATGCTTGCTGGTGGCGTACGCCGTGGCCCACTCGCCCCTGGTCAAGACCGCCTTCTTCGCCAGCGATCCCAATCTGGGCCGCATCCTCGCGGCCGTGGGTTACGCCGGCATCGACGACCTGGAGGTGAGCGGCATCGACCTGCACCTCGGCGATGTGCATGTGGTTACCCAAGGAGGCCGTCACCCCGACTACCGCGAGGAAGACGGTCAACGCGTGATGAAGGCGGCCGAAATCCTGGTTCGCATCGGCCTGGGCCGTGGCACTGCCACCGAGACGGTGTGGACCTGCGATTTCAGCCACGATTACGTGACCATCAACGCCGACTACCGCTCTTGATCTGCGTGCCATGAACGAACATTTCGAACGCCTGTTGGAGCGCGCCGAACAGCTGATGGCCCGCATTGAATCGGTGTTGCCACAGCCCATGCAGGCGCCCGACTGGTCTGCTGCGGTGGCCTGGCGTTACCGCAAGCGAAGTAGCGGGCATGGCGCGCTGGAGCCGGTGCGCCAGGTTGGCGCCATGCGCCTGGCCGATCTGCAGGAAATCGATGGCCAGAAAGAGAAAATCCAACGCAACACCCTGCAGTTCGTGCAGGGCCTTCCGGCGAACAACGTGCTGCTCACGGGCGCGCGCGGCACGGGCAAGTCCTCGCTGATTCGGGCCTGTCTCAACGAATACCGACCTCAAGGCCTGCGCCTGATCGAGGTCGACAAGGCTGATCTGGTGGACCTGCCGGACATCGTCGATGTCGTCACCGACCGCCCGGAACGGTTCATCGTGTTTTGCGACGACCTCAGCTTCGAAGACGGCGAACCCGGCTACAAGGCGCTCAAGTCGATCCTGGACGGTTCGGTGTCAGCGGCCAGCCCCAATGTGTTGATCTATGCCACCAGCAACCGGCGCCATCTGTTGCCCGAGTACATGAAGGAGAACCTCACCTACACGCACACCGCCGAGGGCGAAGTGCACCCGGGCGAGGTGGTGGAAGAGAAGATATCGCTCTCGGAGCGCTTTGGCCTGTGGGTGAGCTTCTATCCTTTCAGCCAGGATGAGTACCTCACGATCGTGGCGCAATGGTTGTCCTCGTTCGGTGTGTCCTCCATCGACATCGCGACGGCGCGACCCCAGGCGCTGGTCTGGGCGCTGGAGCGCGGTTCGCGCAGTGGGCGCGTGGCCTACCAGTTCGCCCGCGACTACGCCGGCACGCACGCATCGAAGGCATGAACGGCCAAGTCCTTGTCGTGGACGCTGAGCCCGGCACTGTGCGACCGATTGACCGACCTGTGGTCGATGTTGCGGTGGGCGTGCTGATCGCGCCCGATGGCCGTTTCCTGCTCACGTCACGTCCGATGGGCAAGGTGTACGAAGGCTATTGGGAATTCCCGGGTGGCAAGCTTGAAGCGTGCGAGTCGGTCGAGCAGGCCCTGCGGCGCGAACTGCAGGAAGAAATCGGCGTGACCATCGGTGCGGCACACATTTGGCGCGACAGTCTGGTGGACTATCCCCATGCACTGGTCCGCTTGCACTTCTGCAAGGTGTATGACTGGACGGGTGAACTGCAGATGCGCGAAGGTCAGCAGTTCAGTTGGGAAGGTGTGCCAGTGCGATGCGAGCCGATTTTGCCTGGCACCGTGCCGGTGCTGGAATGGCTTGTGCAAGAGCGCGGGTCGGCACCCAACTGAGCCGAGGTCGACCGTTCAAGAAGCCCCGAAGTCAGGGTCGTTCTGGCTGTCCTGCTCGGGCAGTTTGAAGCTCTCCGTGGCCCAGGCCCCGAAGTCCATGTTCTTGCAGCGCTCGCAGCAGAACGGGCGAAAGGCATTGCTGGGTGCGTAGATGCTCGGCCCGCCACATCCCGGGCAACGCACTGTTTTCAATGGGTTGGTGTTGGCGTTCGAGGACATGGCAAGTGTCAGAGAAAACTCAGGCACAGAGGGTGAGTTCGAACGCCGTGTCGTCTTGTGCCGAGTGCAGGCGGTCGTCGTCCCCCTGGCGCATCAAGCGCACCGACAGCATCAGGCGGTTGCCGCTGATTTCCGGAATCAGGCCGGTGCTCGGGTCCATGCGCAGGCGCAGCAGCTGGAAGGTGCGACCCTGTGGCAGGGTTTGCTGGAACTGACCACCGGGTGCCACTACCTTTTGAGGAGAGCCTGAATCCCGCAACATCTTGAGCAGCAGAACAATGGATTCAGCCAGCGGCGCCAACGGCACTGACCAGCGTTGCAAGTCGGCTTGACGCTCCTCGGCGCTGTGGTGCTGCCAACTGTAGTAAGCGGGCAGGTCAAATTCGCAGGTGCCCGCGGGGATACCGATGCGGCTGCGGATGCTCATCAACCAGTCGTTTTCGGTCAGCGCCTGACCCGTCTTGCCCGCCAGCCCGCTGAGCTGCGAAAAGCAATCTTCCAATTGGCCAATGGCCTCATTGAGTGCCTGCTCCGAGATCATCGGGTTGCCGCGGTAAGCGATGAGCTGCTGCTTGTGCCGGTCGATGTCCTTGAGCACATCGGACTTCATGTCCGCTCGAGAGGCGACTTCGATGATCTCGAAGATGGTCTGAATCGCGAAGTGGTGGTCCAGCGGATGCTGGCGCGGCACCAGTTCGACCATGCGACGGAACAGTTGTTCAAGTCGCAGGTAGGTGCGGATGCGTTCGTTGAAAGGGTATTCGTACAGGATCACAGCGGCTTGGGTGCGCAGGGCGGTGCAGCGAGCGGGTCTTCATCATAGCCCGAACCGATTCGCCAACGCCTGCGCCAGATGTTGCAGGTTGTCGATGCTGTCGGAGTCGTTGAACACCACAAAGTCCGCCGCAGCCAACCGCGTCTCGCGCGCAGCTTGGCTGCGCATGACGGCCTCGATGGTGAGCAGGTCCCACCCACTGCGCAGGGTCACCCGACGGACCTGTGTGGCGGGTAAGCAGTCCACCACCAGCACCCGATCCAGCTGCGGTCGCCAGTGTGGCGACTCGACCAACAGGGGGATATCAAACACCACCACGCTGGCCGTTGCGAGTGAGGTTTTGCGGCGGATCTCGCCGCCCACCAACGGATGGACGATGCGTTCAAGCACTTTGCGCGCTTCGGGTTGGGCAAACACGTGTTCGCGCATGCGCTGCCTGTCCAGGGCGCCGTCGGTCGTGATGAACGCATCGCCGAACGTTTCAGCAATCGCGTGGATGGCCGAGCCACCGCTTTCGGTGCAAGCGCGCGAAATGGCGTCTGCATCGATCAAGTCTGCGCCCATCCCCTGAAGCAGCCGCGCCAAGGTGCTTTTACCGCTGCCAATGCCACCGGTGAGCCCCAGCCGCAGGCGGGGGTTTGACTGCAAAGAGGCGTTCACAATCCGATGACAGCCAGGATCGCCGATGGTCCGAAAATCATGGCGGTCAATCCCGCCAACGCGAGGAAGGGGCCGAACGGGACATAGCCCCCCTCGCGCAGCTCACCTTTGAGCTTGATGCCAACCCCGATCACGGCGCCGATCACGGAGGCCATCAGGATGATGGGAATGAGTGCCTGCCACCCAAACCAGGCGCCAAAGGCCGCGAAGAGTTTGAAGTCCCCGTAGCCCATGCCCTCCTTGCCCGTGGTCAGTTTGAAGGCCCAATAGACTAACCACAGCGACAGGTAGCCTCCCACCGCGCCCCACAACGCATCAGGAAGCGCCGTATCGGTGAGCCTAAGCCCCGCAGCGCACAATCCTGCCCACAACAAGGGCAGCGTGATGTCATCGGGCAGCAAGGTGGTGTCCCAGTCGATGCCGGCCAGCGAGAGCACCGCTGCCGAAAACCCGCACCACGCAAAGGCTTCCCAACCCAGGCCCCATCGCCAGCCGCACCAGGCGAAAAGCGCTCCACACGTGAGTTCCACCGCTGGATACCGCAGGCTGATCGGCGCAGCGCACTGGCTGCACTTGCCGCGCAGCGCGAGGTAACTGAAGACCGGGACATTTTCAAACCATCGAATCTGGTGTCCACAGTGGGGACAGCGCGAGCGCGGCACCATGAGATTGAAAGGTTCGGCTGCGGGAGCGGACTGTTGCACGACGTCTTTTCCCACTTGGAGGTCCGCGCATTCAGCCGCCCAATGCAACTCCATCATCTTTGGCAGCCGGTGGATCACCACATTGAGAAAACTGCCCACCAACAGGCCCAGAAGCCCCAGCAGCGCCGCCTCCGGCGCGCCCGCGCTCAGCATCAAACCACCTGACCCAGCTTGAAGATGGGAAGATACATAGAGACCACGATGCCGCCAATGACTGTGCCGAGCACCACGATGATGATGGGCTCCATCAGGCTGGAGATGCCGGCCACCATGTCGTCCACCTCTGCTTCATAAAAGTCTGCGGCCTTGCCCAGCATATGGTCGATTGAGCCGGACTCTTCTCCGATCGCGCACATCTGCAGCACCATGGACGGGAATATGTTGGCGTTGGTCATCGCGTTGGTCAGGCTGGTACCCGTCGACACTTCCTGTTGAATTCGCTCTGTGGCAATCGAATAGACCGAATTGCCCGAGGCGCCGCCCACCGAATCGAGCGCTTCCACCAAGGGCACGCCTGCTGCGAACATCGTGGAAAGCGTGCGGGTCCAGCGGGCAATGACCGACTTCTCGATCAGCACACCGAAGATCGGCAGTTTCAGCAGGACGCGATCCATGAATCTTTGGACCTTTTCATTGCGGCGCCACGCCTGCATGAAGAAATAAAACCCTCCACCCAATCCGCCAAAGATCAGCCACCAGTACTCGGTGAAGAACTCGCTCATGGCGATGACAAACAAGGTGGGAGCAGGGAGGTCAGCTCCGAACGAAGAAAACACTTCCTTGAATGAGGGAATCACGAAAATCATGATCACCGCAACCACGACGAATGCGACGATGACCACTGCGATCGGGTACATCAGCGCCGATTTGATCTTTGACTTGAGTGCTTCGGTCTTCTCCATGTAGACCGCCAAGCGATCCAGCAACTCTTCAAGAATACCGGCTGCTTCACCCGCCTCGACCAGATTGCAGTAGAGGCTGTCGAAGTAGAGTGGGTTCTTGCGGAATGCGGCACTGAGCGACGTGCCCGTTTCCACGTCAGAGCGGATGTCGTTCAGCAGCTTGGTCACGCTGGCGTTGGGGTTGCCGCGTCCGACGATGTCGAAGGCCTGAAGCAGAGGCACACCGGCCTTCATCATGGTGGCCAGTTGGCGCGTGAAGATCGCAATGTCCTTGGGCTTGATGCGTTTGCCCGAACTCATCCGGCGTTTTTTTACTTTGCCCGGAATGATGCCTTGGCGTCGCAATGCGGCAAGCACCTGGTTTTCACCCACTGCGCGCGTCTCGCCGCGCACGGTCTTGCCGTTGCGGTCTTTGCCTTCCCACTCGAAAACTGCGTCTTTGACGCTTTTGGTTGCAGCGGTTGCCATGGTGTCCTCTCAGGCGTATGTCTGGCTCAGCGTCACTCGTTGGTCACGCTGAGCACTTCTTCCAGCGACGTCATGCCCAGCTTCACCTTGAGCAGGCCGGACTCTCGCAGCGTGCGGACGCCCTCCTTGCTGGCTTGCTGGGCAATGTCCAGCGCGCTTCCACCGCGCAGGATGATGCGTTGAATTTCTTCCGTGATCGGCATTACCTGGTAGATGCCGACCCGGCCCTTGTAGCCGTTGTTGCAGGCCGAGCAGCCTACGGGACGGTAGGGCGTCCAGGTGCCGTCGAGATCATCGGCCTTGAAGCCTGCGTCGATCAGCGCCTTGCGGGGTACGTCCAGGGGCGCCCTGCACACAACGCACAGCTTGCGGGCCAAACGCTGGGCGGTGATCAGGATCACGCTGGACGCAATATTGAACGTGGGAATGCCCATGTTCATCATCCGTGTCAGCGTGGTCGGCGCGTCGTTGGTATGCAACGTGGAGAGCACCATGTGCCCGGTTTGCGCAGCCTTGATGGAAATGTCGGCAGTTTCCAGATCCCGGATCTCGCCGACCATGATCACGTCAGGATCCTGCCGCAGGAAAGCCTTCAACGCCGCAGCAAACGTCAAGCCGGCTTTCTCATTCACGTTGACTTGGTTCACCCCAGGCAAGTTGATCTCGGATGGATCTTCCGCCGTTGAGATGTTGATGCCGGGCTTGTTGAGTATGTTCAGGCAGGTGTAGAGCGAAACAGTCTTGCCCGACCCTGTTGGACCGGTTACCAGCACCATGCCATATGGACGAACAATGGCCGCCATAAGCCGCTCTTTTTCTTCTGGCTCATACCCCAGCGCATCAATGCCCACTTTGGCACTGCTGGGGTCCAGGATACGGATCACGATCTTTTCGCCGAAGAGGGTTGGCAATGTGCTCACCCGGAAATCGATTACCCGATCCGGTCCGATCTTGAGCTTCATCCGCCCATCTTGCGGCACCCTCTTCTCGGAGATGTCCATGCGGGAGATCACTTTGATGCGGGAGGCCAATTTGTCCTTGATCGCTATGGGCGGCGAGGCAATTTCGCGCAGCTCGCCGTCGACCCGGAACCGAACGCGGTAGCTGTGCTCGTAGGGTTCAAAGTGCAAGTCTGAGGCGCGCATGTTGAATGCGTCGATCAACATCTTGTGCAGGAACTTGACCACCGGGGCGTCATCGACTTCCGACGCCTTCTCGGTCGAGTCCGTGACCACAGTCTCGGTGGCCATTTCGTCGAACTCGAACTCCCCGCCGATGATGTTGTCCATCGTTTCGGAGACGCTGGTGGTCTGCGACTCCACCAGCTTGCTGAGCTTGTCGTACTCGGCGATGACCCAGTCCACACCCATCTGCGTTGCGAACTTGATTTTCTCTGCAGCTTGCTGATCGGCTGGATCGGCCGTGGCCACCATCAAGCGGTTGTTGCGCTTGCTGAGAACCACGATTCGGTAGTCGGCGCAGATTTTTGCATCCAGCAAACCAGTGGGCAGACGCGGAATATCGATCGCATCCAGATCAAGCAAAGGTGCAGAAAACGCCACCGACATGGTGTGCGCCAGATCCGAAGCAGACACAGCGCCAGAGCCCGTGAGTTCTGCGATGAAACTGGATCTGCCGCTCTGGGCTTTTCGGTAAAGATCCTCTGCGGCCTTTTGTCCGAGCTTTCCTGCCGACACCAATGCACGACCCAAGCCGGGCAGGGCCATGGACGGAGTTTCCTGAGTGACAGATTCGACGGACGCCATAGACCCGTAATCTAGCGTAAATCAACGACTTGGCCGTCAATATTGAGGCAAGTTGTGTTGAATATGCGTATTCGCGCCGATCGGCGTTGTAACGAGGTCGCGCTGTCTGCGCTGGTCGCTTGAAATGCCCCGTTCATCGGTGCCTGTTTCGGCCTGACATGGGGTGAATTTTGGTCGGGGTGAGAGGATTCGAACCTCCGGCCTCTACGTCCCGAACGTAGCGCTCTACCTGGCTAAGCTACACCCCGATGGGCCCGTTGGGCCATGCAAAAAGCGGCTTCTGAATCGCCTTGAAAATCAGGAGCGGCGTTCCAGCAATCCCGCCGCTAATTGTAGCAAAGCGGCACTGTAGACATTCTCGGGAAGCTGCGCTGCAGCGTCCATCGCTCGCTGCGCTTCAGCATCTGCACTCGCTCTTGCTTCTCTTAGGGCGCCGGTGTCGAGAATGATCGAGCGGATGTCATCCAGATGGGCCACATCCCCTTGCTCGATGGCCTGGCGGATCAGGTGCTTCTGAGCTTCAGATCCGGTTCTCAGTGCGCAAATGATCGGCAAAGTCACTTTTCCTTCCCTCAGGTCATCGCCCAGGTTCTTTCCCAGTTCCTCTGCACTGCCCTCGTAGTCAAGTACATCGTCGATCACTTGAAACGCAGTGCCCAACGCCTGTCCGTAACTGGCGCACAAAGCCTCGGTGGATTCGTCCGCGCGGGCAAGAATGGCAGCGAGTCGGGAGCTGGCTTCAAAGAGCTTGGCGGTCTTGGATCGAATCACCTTCAGGTAGGCCCCCTCGTCTATGGAGGCGTCGTGCATGTTCATGAGTTGCAGCACTTCCCCTTCTGCGATCACATTCGTGGCGTCCGATAGCACTTGCATGACGCGCATGTCATTCACATCCACCATCATCTGAAAGGCGCGCGAATACAGGAAGTCACCGACCAGAACGCTTGCTGCATTGCCGAAGCGCTCATTGGCCGTTTCACGGCCGCGTCGCAGCGTGGACTCGTCCACAACATCGTCGTGCAGCAAAGTCGCCGTGTGAATGAACTCCACAACCGCAGCTAATGCGTGTCGGTGTGGGCTCTGGCTGCCGATGGCGCCACTGAGCATCAGCAGAAGGGCGGGGCGCAAACGTTTGCCTCCCGCCGAGATGATGTACTGAGCGACTTCCCTGACCAGCGGTACCTCGGTTGTCAGCCGCTCATGGATCACTTCGTCGACCCGATGCATGTCGGGCTGGATCAGTTCTAGCGGGTTGCCAGTTGTGGGGGTGGAGATCGTCAAGATGCGAGCCGGAGGAAGGGAGTGGCTGGGTATGCCGCTGCAGGATGGATTATAGGAAGAAGGTTGCGCCCCCTCCCCCGGGAGCCAAAGAGCAGTCGTTGGCTTGCTTGTGCGCTGAGCGGTGCTACTTGTTGTCCAGACTGCGCCATGCTAAAATCACGGGCTCAGCGGAATTTGGTTCGCTGGATTTCCATTCGTGGATTTTTTACAAGAGGTTCATATGTACGCGGTCATAAAAACCGGTGGCAAACAGTATCGTGTTGCTGCTGGCGAAAAAATTAAAGTAGAACAGATTGCTGCGGATGTGGGCCAAGAGATCGTGTTTGACCAGGTTCTGGCTGTCGGCAACGGCACCGAGATCAAGGTCGGCACTCCCTTGGTTTCCGGCGCAACGGTCACGGTCACGGTGTTGGCTCATGGTAGACACGACAAAGTGCACATCTTCAAGATGCGCCGTCGCAAGCACTACCAGAAGCGCCAGGGTCACCGTCAAAATTTCACCGAACTGCAGATTTCGTCGATCGCAGCCTGAGGAGTAAGTCAACATGGCACAGAAAAAAGGCGGCGGCTCAACGCGAAACGGGCGCGATTCCAAGCCCAAGATGCTCGGCGTGAAAGCGTTTGGCGGTGAACTGGTCAGCGCAGGCTCGATCATCGTGCGTCAGCGCGGCACCAAGTTCCACCCCGGCTTGAACGTCGGTCTGGGCAAGGACCACACGATCTTTGCCACGGTGGATGGTCACGTGAGCTTTGCCGTGAAGGGCGAACTCAATCGCCAGACCGTCAGCATCACGCCCGTTTGATCGGGTGATTGCGATCGCTGCCGGCTTGTAGAGCGTGGGTAGCGTTTGCAGAGTGCTGACGCGTTGAATGCAGAAGGCCCGCTCAAGCGGGCTTTTTGTTTTGGTTTCTTTTGTGGGGATGCGTCCCTGGAAAGCATGTCATGAAATTTGTGGATGAAGCCACCATTGATGTCGCCGCGGGCGATGGCGGCAATGGCTGCGCATCTTTCCGGCATGAAAAGTACAAGGAATTCGGCGGCCCCGATGGCGGTGACGGTGGACGCGGTGGGCACGTGTACGCCGTGGCCGATGCCAGCCTGAACACGCTGGTGGACTTCCGCTTCACGCGCCGCTTTGAAGCCGAGCGCGGGGAGCATGGCAAAGGCTCCGACATGTTCGGTGTCAAGGGTGACGACATCATTCTCAAAATGCCGGTTGGCACCATCATTGCCGATGCCGAGACCGGCGAAGTGCTGCATGAACTGTTGCAGCCTGGCGAGCAGGTCACCATTGCCAAAGGCGGCGACGGGGGCTTTGGCAACATGCATTACAAGAGCTCGACCAACCGGGCGCCGCGACAGAAAACGCCGGGCTGGGCTGGCGAGAAACGGACCCTCACGCTGGAGCTCAAAGTGCTGGCCGACGTGGGCCTGCTGGGCATGCCCAACGCTGGAAAGTCCACTTTGATTTCAGCCATCTCGAACGCCCGCCCGAAGATCGCCGACTACCCGTTCACGACGCTGCATCCGAACCTGGGTGTGGTTCGAGTGGCGCCCGAGAAGAGCTTTGTGGTAGCCGATGTTCCAGGCCTGATCGAGGGTGCATCGGAGGGCGCGGGCCTGGGGCATCAGTTCCTGCGACATCTGCAGAGAACGCGTTTGCTGCTGCACATGGTGGACGTCGCACCTTTTGACGAAGGTGTGGATCCCGTCGTGCAGGCCAAAGCCATCGTCGCCGAGCTCAAGAAGTTCGACCAGGCGTTGTATGAGAAGCCGCGCTGGCTTGTGCTCAACAAGCTGGACATGGTTCCGTTGGATGAGCGCGAAGCGAAGGTCAAGGACATCGTCAAGCGTCTCAAGTACAAGGGCCCTGTGTTCGAGATATCCGCGCTCACGCGTGAGGGGTGCGAGTTTCTGGTCCAGAAGGTCTACGAACACATCGCCAAGGTCCACCAGGCCACGCTGGCACCGGTGGATATCGATCCGCGTTTTGATACGCCCCTGCCTGGCTGAACTTTCTTTCCCATGTCGACCATGCTCCTTGCAGACAACACGGGTTTGGCGCCATTGCGCGTCAATGGACCACTGAAAACGGCGCGTCGCATCGTGGTCAAGGTGGGCTCGTCCCTGGTGACCAACGAGGGTCGAGGGCTCGACGAGGATGCGATCGGGCAATGGAGTCAGCAGCTGGCGGCGCTGGTGCAGGAAGGCCGCGAACTCATCATGGTGAGTAGCGGCGCGGTGGCCGAAGGCATGAAGCGCCTGGGCTGGACGGTGCGTCCCAAAGAAGTCAATGAACTGCAAGCGGCAGCGGCCGTTGGGCAGATGGGGCTGGTCCAGATGTACGAGTCCAAGTTGCGCGAACATGGCGTTGGCAGTGCGCAGGTGCTGCTTACGCACGCTGATCTGGCCGACCGGGAGCGCTATCTGAACGCCCGCTCGACCTTGCTCACGCTCCTGCAACTGGGTGTCGTGCCGGTGATCAACGAGAACGACACGGTTGTCAATGACGAGATCAAGTTTGGCGACAACGACACCCTGGGGGCTTTGGTGGCCAACTTGGTGGAGGCCGATGTGCTTGTGATCCTGACGGATCAGAAGGGCCTGTACACGGCTGACCCGCGGCACGATCCTGCAGCGCGGTTCGTGCACGAGGCACGTGCAGGCGATCCCCTGCTCGAGTCCATGGCGGGAGGGGCTGGCAGTGGTATCGGCAAGGGGGGCATGATCACCAAGATCCTTGCTGCCAAGCGTGCGGCCGGGTCGGGAGCCTCAACAGTGATTGCCTGGGGGCGTGAGCCGCGGGTATTGCTCCGCTTGTGCGATGGAGAGGCCATTGGCACCTGTTTGGTGGCCAATACCCCGAAGAACCAGGCGCGCAAGCGTTGGATGTCGGACCACCTACAGATGCGCGGCGCAGTGGTGGTGGACGACGGAGCCGTGGGCAAGATCGTCGGCGAGGGCAAAAGCCTGCTGCCGATCGGCATGACGGGCGTGGATGGCGACTTTTCGCGGGGTGATGTGATCGCCGTTCGCGATGGCCGTGGCGTCGAGGTGGCCCGTGGTCTGGCGAACTACGCCAGCTCGGAGGCCCGTTTGCTGTGTCGCAAATCGTCTGCTGATTTTGAGCGACTGCTCGGATACGCAGCTGAACCCGAAATGATTCACCGCGACAACATGGTGCTGGCGCGCACCTGAAAGTGGCAGCCCGAAGGCGATTCAGCGGAAATCGATGCGATCGGTCTTCAAGGCCGCGAGGATTTTCTGTGGACTGCCCGTGACGGTGCGGCCTTCACAAACGCCTTGGCGAGCCAGAATCATGGCGGGGCGCGTTGGACCTCTGAAAGACAATGCCTGCCACTTGACGTCCGGACTGGTGTTCCAGCCTCCCTTGTCGCTCAAACGCGCGTAGGTCTTGGTTTCGGCGGTCGCGCAGCGTATGCCCTGGTACAGGACGTTGAGCGCTCCGCTGGCGCTGCGTGCCACCATCACAAAGCGCACCACGCCGTCGTCACCCACGCTCAGGCTGGCGGGATCGATGCCATATGTCAGGGTCGAGTTCTTCATGACTTCAAATGCCTGCAGCACTTCCGTACTGAACTCCGTTGGAGGAACCACTGCTGACTCGACCCATACCGTCTTTTCGAGGGAGGAGGGTTGCGCCTGGAGAATCGAAGCCGTTGTGCAGAGCGCTACGAACGCGAATGCCGAGGCCATCCACTTTGGCTGGTATTGAGAATGAAATGTCATTTGAAAGGGGTGTTCACTGAACGGCCATCGTTCTGTGGATCGGGGTCGAAGCTGGCGCCAGGTGGCAGTTCCAGCCCCATGGGCGCACACAGCGGCGACATGGATTCATCACCGCCATCGTCCTGGCGTTGCCGCGTGCCGCTGCGCAAATAGCGGTTTCGATGATCGGTCCTGGGCAGGTATCGCGCCAACTCCGTGAGTGCCATCTCATAGACGCCACGTTTGAATTCGACCACGACGTCCAGCGGCACCCAGTAGTCGTGCCAGCGCCATGCGTCAAATTCAGGATGGCTCGTGGCGCGCAGGTTCAGGTTCCAGTCTTGCGCCACCAGTCGCAATAGATACCAGATCTGTTTCTGGCCCTTGTAGTGGCCGCGGGCATCCCGGCGGATGAAGCGGTCCGGCACTTCGTAGCGCAACCAGTCCCGCGTGCGGGCCACGATGTTCACGTGCTCGGGCATGAGGCCCACTTCTTCGTGCAACTCGCGGTACATCGCCTGCTCAGGTGTCTCGCCCCTGTCGATGCCACCTTGCGGAAACTGCCAAGAGTGGGAACGGATGCGCTTGCCCCAGAACACTTGGTTTCGCTGGTTGAGCAGGATGATGCCGACATTGGGCCTGAAGCCTTCTCTGTCAAGCATAATCAACCCCAAATTTTTGAACTGTCTTCATTATGCATCGCTCCTTGCGAGTTGCGAAGTGATCACACACCTGTTGTCTCTCTGAGCGCTGCGGGACGCACCAAAATTGGCTCACCTGAGCCGGTTTGCCCTGCACATCTGTTCGGAGCCCTCCCTTTTTGAATCCACCGAGCTGCCTGCGGGCGGCGCTGAGCCCATGAAAGCCTCCCAGTTCTTCATCTCGACCCAAAAGGAAGCCCCGGCCGACGCCGAAGTGGTGAGCCACCAACTGATGACGCGCGCCGGCATGATCAAGAAGCTTGGCGCCGGCATCTACAGCTACATGCCCATGGGTCTGCGCGTGATCCAGAAGGTGGAAGCCATCGTGCGCGAGGAAATGAACCGTGCCGGCGCGGTCGAACTCACCATGCCGGTGATCCAGCCGGCCGAGCTCTGGCAGGAAACCGGCCGCTTTGAAAAGATGGGCCCGGAACTGCTGCGCATCAAGGACCGGCACGACCGCGATTTCATCGTGCAGCCCACCAGCGAGGAGGTGGTCACCGACATCGCGCGCCAGGAGCTGCGCAGCTACAAGCAGCTGCCGAAGAATTTTTACCAGATCCAAACCAAATTTCGCGATGAGCGTCGTCCGCGTTTTGGCTTGATGCGTGGGCGCGAATTCATCATGAAGGATGCCTACAGTTTTGATCGCACTGGTGAAGCCGCGCAGGCCAGTTACCAGGTGATGGCTGCGGCCTATCGGCGCATCTTCGACCGCTTCGGCTTGCGTTACCGCGCCGTGGCCGCTGACAGCGGCGCTATTGGGGGTGATCTGAGCGAGGAGTTTCAGGTGATCGCGGCCACGGGAGAAGACGCCATCGTGTACTGCCCTGGCAGCGACTATGCGGCCAACATGGAGAAAGCCGAGGCGCTGGCACCAGCGGCGCTGCGTCCAGCTCCCTCAAACGGAATGGCCAAAACGCCAACCCCGGGCAAGAGCACCTGCGCGGACGTGGCCACGCTGCTGGGCGTGCCGCTGGCCACCACGGTGAAGTCGCTGGTGCTGGCCACCGACGAACTCAACGAGACGGGTGAAGTCGCCAATAGTCAGGTCTGGCTGCTGCTGCTGCGCGGCGACCACGACATGAACGAAGTCAAGGTGGCCAAGGTGCCGGGCCTCAATGCCGGGTTCCGCTTCGCCACCGGAGCTGAGATCGATGCGCACTTCGGCTGCAAGCCGGGTTACCTCGGCCCTGTCGGCCTGCAGAAGCCGGTGAATCTGGTGGTGGACCGCGAAGTGGCCGTGATGGCCGACTGGATCTGCGGCGCCAACGAACCGGACTTCCACATGACCGGCGTGAACTGGGGCCGCGACCTGCCTGAGCCGGACGTGGTGGCAGATCTGCGCAATGTGGTCGAAGGCGACGCCTCACCCGACGGCAAGGGCCTGCTCGCCATCGAGCGTGGCATCGAAGTGGGCCATGTGTTTTACCTGGGTACCAAATACAGCAAGGCGATGGACGCCACCTTCCTGGGCGAAGACGGCAAGCCTGCTCACTTCGAAATGGGTTGCTACGGCATCGGCATCACGCGCTTGCCAGCCGCGGCCATCGAACAGAACCACGACGAGCGCGGCATCATCTGGCCCGACGCGCTGGCACCGTTCACCGTGGTGGTGTGCCCCATCGGTATGGACCGCAGCCCGGAGGTGAAGGCTGCCGCCGAACAACTCCACGGCGATCTGATCGCGGCGGGCATCGACGTGATCCTGGATGATCGCGGCGAGCGCCCCGGGGCGATGTTTGCAGACTGGGAGCTCATCGGCGTGCCGCACCGCGTGACCATCGGCGACAGGGGCTTGAAGGCGGGCCAGGTGGAATACCAGCACCGCCGTGAGGTTGCCGCCACCCAGGTGGCGGTGGCCGACGTGCTTGCCTTGCTGAAGGGCAAGCTCGGCGCATGAAGCCTCTGGCTTGGTCGCGACGCGACTGCCTGCTGGGGGCGGCGTCGCTGGGGCTGGGCTCGTTGCCCAATTGGGCGCACGCAGGTGGTCAGCTTGAAGAGCCGCTGGCCGATTCGGTGCGCGGTGCATTGAGTGCCGCCATCTCCAACAGCGCGCCGCCGGTGCCTGAGTTCACCAACCTGGAAAAGCGGCTGGCCTACTTGCGTTGGCTTGGCGCCAGCAGTGGGCGGCTGCAGCGGCGCAAGACCGACTTTCAGACGCGCATTGAATTCCTGCAGACCGTCTGGTACGAAACGCGCCGCGCGGGGCTGGACACCACGATGGTGCTGGGCTTGATCCAGGTCGAGAGCGCATTCCGGAAATTCGCCATCTCGCGTGTGGGTGCGCGGGGCTACATGCAGATCATGCCGTTCTGGTCACGCCTGATTGGCGATGGCGACCCCAGCCGACTCTTCAACATGCAGACCAACCTGCGCTTTGGTTGCGTGATCCTGCGCCACTACCTCGACCGCGAACGCGGCGACACTTTTCTGGCGCTGGGCCGCTACAACGGCAGCCGGGGCCGTGCTGAATACCCCAACGCCGTTTACGCAGCATCCAGGAACTGGGCACACCCTGACGCGTGAAGCATGTGCCCCCACGTTCCGCCGCTACGCAGGGCGTTGCCCCCGAAGGGCGTGCTTTTCTCCTTGCGGCGGCCCGGCGGCGAAACCGCCGAGAGCTATTGCAGAAATCCGATGCGGCTCTTGCTCGTGCCCGCTTTGGGCAGATCGTCGGGTTCCACGCGGTAGCGGTTGTCCAGCCGGGCATTGCCGAACGCCGTGACCAGCGCCCGGCGCATTTCGCGCGGTGCCAGCACCGCGAGCTGGTCCAGCACGTCGTCGGCAGGCTCCGGATCAAAGCGCTGTCCCCAGTCGTGTTCCCCGAGGATGCCGCGGTAGAGATGGGCTCCGATCTTGCGTGCGGCTTCCAGTGTGGGTGGTGCGATCTCGAAGACGTTCATGCGGTTCATGATCGGCTCGGGAATGTGGCGCTCGTCGTTGGCGGTGGTGACCCAGATCACCTGGCTGGCGTCGATGGGCACCTCGGCGAACTCGTCAACGAAGTTTTGCGCGGTGTCGTGCTCCAGCAGGCTGTAGAGCGCGCCCAGTGGGTCGTATTGCGCATCGGCATTGGCCTTGTCGATCTCGTCGACCACGATCACCGGGTTGGCGTACTGGCCGTCGATCAACGCTTCGAACACCTTGCCCGGTTTGGCGCCTTTCCATTGAGAGGATGAACCCGACAGCAGCCAGCCCGCCGTCATGGAACTCATGGGCACCAGGCTCAGGCTGGTGCCCAGCAGGTCGGCGAGCTGTTTGGCGAAGTGGGTCTTGCCAACGCCGGGGGGGCCGAGCAAGAGGATGGGGGTGACCTCCAGGCTGTCGCGGCTGTCCTGACTCAGGGCCACGTGGCGCTTCACATCGTCGAGCACCTCACCAAAATTGGGCAGCAGGTCGTAGAGCGGCGCCATGTCCGGTATGCCCGATGGTTTGACGGCGAAGCGTTGTGGGCCGCGCTCCAGCATGCGCTGCCACGTGTTGCGCAGGCTTTCGTATTCGCGCTCGTTGCCACTGGCCTGCAGTTTGGCCAGCTTGCGCTCGACTTCGTCGGCGCTGAACACGCTGCGCATCTGGGCGATGGGCAGACCAAGAGGGGGTGAAGCGACCAGGCTGCGTGAGCTCATGCGGTTCTCCTTGAAGGTTCAGTGGCGATTTCATTCAAGCACAAGATGTGCCCGCCATGAAGCCCGAAAAGCCCCGTGAAGACCCCGTTGACTGCCGGATTGACCATGTCCGTGCGAAACCGCGCAAATGGCGGGCGACGGAAACGACAAAGCCACCCGAGGGCGGCTTGTGCGGTGGCGCAGGGCTTCTCAGCTCTGACCGGTGATGACCTGTTGCAGTTCGCCCGACTGGTACATCTCCATCATGATGTCCGAGCCGCCGACGAATTCGCCCTTGACGTAGAGCTGCGGGATGGTCGGCCAGTTGCTGTATTCCTTGATGCCCTGGCGGACTTCTTCGTCTTCGAGCACGTTCACGGTCTTGAGCGTTTTGGTCTCGACGCCGCAGGCCTTGAGGATCTGGATGGCACGGCCGGAAAAGCCGCACATGGGAAAGCTCGCGTTGCCCTTCATGAACAGCACGATGTCGTTGGATTTGACCAGTTGGTCGATTCGGGTTTGGGCGTCGCTCATGGCTGAAAGGTCCTTCTGCGAATGGGTCTGAACTGACCCGGGAACGGTCTGCATTATCGCCCTTGCGGCCATTGGCCGCCGCTGCAGCGCTCGATGGCCGCAAGGTCGGTGCGGCTGCTCACCTGCTCGAATCCGGCGTCTTGCAGCAGGCCGCGAACCGCAGCGGCCTGGTCGAAGCCGTGTTCGATCAGCAGCCAGCTGCCCGGCACCAGCGCCTGCGGCGCATTGGCGACGATGGTGCGGATGTCGTCCAGGCCGTCGGCGCCGGCCGTGAGGGCCGACAGGGGTTCGTGCGTCAGGTCGGCCAGATGTGGGTCGCCCTCGGCAATGTAGGGAGGGTTGGTGACGATCACGTTGAAGCGTTGGCCCGGCACGGCGTCCAGCCACGATCCGACGTGAAAGTGCACGGACAATCCCAGATGCTGCGCGTTGTCGCGGGCGACCGCCAGGGCATCTTCGCTGGCGTCGGTGGCGCTCACCGATGCATGTGGCCGCTGCGAAGCGATGGCCAGCGCGATGGCGCCGCTGCCGGTGCCCAGGTCCAGCACGCGGGCTGGACGGGCTTGCGTATCCATCATCTCCAGCGCCCAGTGCACCAGCGTTTCGGTGTCGGGGCGTGGCACCAGCACCCGGTGATCCACGGCCAATGGCAACCCGAAAAATTCCTGTTTGCCGCACAGGTAAGCCATCGGTTCACCACGCTGGCGCCGCTGCAGCAGGGCGGCCAGCCGTCTCAAGGCATCGGGTTCAAGCGCATCGCTGTCGTGCGCCAGCAGCCAGGCGCGATCGTGCGGGTTGCGATGAAGGGCCAGCAACACGAGCATCTGTGCATCCAGCCGATCCAGGCCTTCGTGCTGCAGGCGTGCCTGCGTTTCGCGTGCGGTCGTCATGCGCCGTTGCGCTGCTCAAGTTCGGCCATCAGCTCGATGCCTCGCGCCACCTGCAGGGCATGGACCACTTCGTCCAGATCGCCCTCCATCACCTGCAGCACCTTGTAGAGCGTGAGGTTGATGCGGTGGTCGGTGATGCGGCCCTGGGGAAAGTTGTAGGTGCGGATGCGGTCGCTGCGGTCGCCGCTGCCGATCAGGCCCTTGCGGGTGGCGGCTTCCTTGGCGGCGCGCTCGCTGCGGTCTTTCTCCTGCAGGCGTGCGGTGAGCACCTGCAGGGCCTTGGCCTTGTTGCTGTGCTGGCTGCGACCGTCCTGGCATTCGGCGGTTATGCCGGTGGGCAGGTGGGTCACGCGCACGGCGGAGTCGGTCTTGTTGATGTGCTGGCCGCCAGCACCGCTGGCGCGGTAGGTGTCGATGCGCAGCTCGCTCGGATTGAGTTTCACCGCTTCCGTTTCGTCAGGCTCGGGCATCACGGCCACGGTGGCTGCGCTGGTGTGGATGCGGCCTTGCGTTTCAGTGGCGGGCACGCGCTGCACCC
>NZ_LMIE01000029.1:245613-320368 GCF_001428625.1 Hydrogenophaga sp. Root209 | reverse complement strand
CCGACTCGAAGCGCAGCCGACCGTAGGCACCGGCGCCGGACACGCGCAGCACCACTTCCTTGTAGCCGCCGAGCTCGCTGGGCGACTCGCTCACGGTTTCAACCTGCCAGCCCTGGCGCTCGGCGTAGCGGGTGTACAGGCGCGCCAGGTCGCCGGCAAACAGCGCCGATTCGTCGCCCCCTGTCCCCGCGCGGATTTCCACGAAGGCGTTGCGCTCGTCGTCAGGGTCTTTGGGCAAAAGCAACTGCTGCAGCTCGGTGTCGAGTTGGGCCATGTCCGCCTGAGCGCTGTCGATTTCCTCGCGGGCCATGTCGGCCATGTCGGCGTCCGCGAGCATTTCGGTGGCCGAGGCCAGGTCCGCTTCGCGCCGCAGGTAGCGGTTGAACACCTCGACCACGGTTGAGGCGTCGGCGTGCTCGCGGCTAAGCGTTTTGAAGCGCTCCATGCTATCCACCACGTCGGGCGCCGAGAGCAGGGCGTCGAGCTCGTGCAGGCGGGCGCGTTGGCGCAGGAGGGTGTCGCGGACGAAGGATTTCATGGGTGGGGAATGTCGGTGTCGGCGGGCCAGCCATCCGACGGTACCGAACCGCAGACGGCAGCGCCCTACGCAAGCCGCTAGGCTTGGGGGTCGCGCGGCGATTTGGCCGAGGATTCGCGCAGGAAGAGGCGCGAGACGGTCTGTGCCGTCACCGCGCGTGCGGCGGTGTCACCGGTGTGCAGTTCTGCCAGCGTGCCGTGCAACATCTTCTGAGTGAGGCCTCTGGACAGGGCTTCCAGCACGGCTTCCACCGGTTCGCCCTTGGCCAGCATGCGGCGGGCTCGGGTGAGTTCCACAGCGCGCCATTCATCGGCCTGCGCGTTGATCTGCTGGATCAGGGGGACCACGCCGTCGGCGGGGTTGCGCTGTTCCATCCAGTGCATGAAGCTGGCCACGCCGACGTCGATGATCACTTCGGCCTGGGCCACGGCGGCCTGGCGGTTGTCTTTGCCGGTCTGCACCACGGTGGCCAGGTCGTCGACGGTGTACAGGTACACGTCGGTCAGCGCCTTCACTTCAAATTCGATGTCGCGTGGCACGGCCAGGTCAACCATGAACATGGGGCGGTAGCGGCGCTTCCTCAGTGCTCGCTCAACGGCACCCAGTCCGATGATGGGCAAGGTGCTGGCGGTGCAGCTGATGACGGCATCGAACTCGTGCAAGCGGTCGGGCACGTCGGCCAGGCGGATGACCTGGGCGCCGAACCGGGTGGCCAGCTTCTCGCCGCGCTCCAGCGTGCGGTTGGCGATCGCCATGCTCTTGGGCGTCTTCGCGGCGAAGTGGGTGGCGGCGAGTTCGATCATCTCGCCCGCGCCGACGAACAGCACCCGGATGTCTTTCAGGTCCTCAAACAGCTGCGAGGCCAGTCGCACGGCCGCGGCCGTCATGCTGATGGAGTGGGCGCCGATCTCGGTGGAGCTGCGCACTTCCTTGGCCACGGCGAAGGAGCGCTGGAACAGCTGGTGCAGCGTGCTGCCCAGGGCGCCGGCGTCGTGGGCAGCACGCACCGCGTCCTTCATCTGGCCCAGAATCTGGGCCTCACCCAGCACCATGCTGTCCAGCCCGCTGGCCACGCGGAACGCATGGCGGGCCGCCTGGTCGTCGCGCAGCACATAGGCATGGTCTCGCAGCACGTTTGTGCTCACGCCGCCAGTCTGGGCCAACCAGTCCAGCGTGGGGTCCACCGCCGAGGCATCGCCCGCGCCATAGAGTTCGGTGCGGTTGCAGGTGGAGAGCAAGGTGGCCTCGGGTTGGCGCACCAGACTTTGCCGGTAACCGTGCAGGGTGGGCTGGATCTGATCAAGCGCAAACGCAAAACGGCCCCGCAAATCGAGCGGAGCCGTGTGATGGTTGATGCCGAGGGTCCAGACAGACATTGGCCGATTATAAAATTGATCGCTTATGTACGTCACTGGCAACTCTCAATGACACCTTTGTCTGCTCTCTCGCACCTGGTGGGTTTCGTGGCGCCCGCTCTCGGCGTCGGGCTGCTGCTGTGGGCTGGCTTGGCGCTGCGAGGCAAGGGACGGCCGGGAGTCAGCCGCGGCCTGCAGCTGGGGTTGCTGTTCGTCTCTGGCGTGGTGGTGCTGCTTGTGGGGCTGGTGTACTTCGGTCGCGACGGCAAGGTCGCCACCTATGCGGCACTCGTGCTGGCCCAGGGGACGGTGGCCTGGTGGTTGCGCGGTCGGTGACTCAGAAGCCCGGAGCGAACAGATCCACCCGGTCGGTGATGATGCCGTCCAGCCCCAAGTCGATCAGCCGCTGCGCGGCCCAGTCGTCGTTGACCGTGTAGGCCAGCGTGCGCAGGCTGGCCGCCCGGACTGTGGCGATCAGCGCCGCGTCCCACAGTGCGTGGTTGCAGACGACAGCCACGCACTCCAGTGAACGGGCCACGTCCATCCAGCCGGTCCACAGGGTGTCGAGCAGCAGGCCGCGTGGCAACTCGGGCGCCGTGGCCATGGCGCTTTGCAAGGCTTCAGGCTGGAACGAGGTCAGCAGGGGAGGCCAGCCGGGTCGGTCTTGCCAAAGGCGCTGCGCAGCTGCCGCCACCGCCCGGCCGGTCTGGGCTTCCAGGCCTGGAGTGGGTTTGATTTCGATGTTGAGCCAGCAGGCGTTGGACTGGCAGTAACGGGCCACACCCTCCAGGGTGGCCAGTGGCTCACCCGCAAAGCCGCGCGAATGCCAGCTGCCCGCGTCGAGCTGACTCAAGGCGCTCCATGACTGGTCGCCGCCCACGCCGTGCCCGTTGGTGGTGCGCTGCAGCGTGTCGTCGTGCAGCAGGAACACCACACCGTCGGCACTGAGTTTGGCGTCGCACTCGAACATTCGGTAGCCGTGCGATGCGCCCAGCCGGAACGCGGCCAGTGTGTTTTCGGGCGCGAGCTTGCCGGCGCCGCGGTGGGCGATCCACCGCGGATAAGGCCATGGCGTCTTGGGATCCCCCAAGCTCACACCCGCTTGCCGGTGGTTGCGTCGAACCAGTGCAGGCGCTCCAGCCTTGGCTGGGCGTGAATGGTGCTGCCCACCGCTGGTGCACCCTGGTCTTCGTGGGTACGGATGATGAGTTGTTCGTCGCCCAGCCGCGCATGCACCAGTCGCTCGGCGCCGAGCAGCTCCACCGTCTCCACCTGCAGCGCCCAGCCTTCCGAGCCGATGTCGAGGTGTTCAGGCCGCACGCCCAGGATCTGGCCTGTTCTGCCGCCCGGTGCCGATTTGAGAAGGTTCATGGGGGGTGAGCCGATGAAGCTGGCGACAAACGTGGTGGCCGGGCGGGAATACACCTCTTCGGGCGTTCCGAACTGTTCCATGTTGCCGGCGTTCATCACGATCATGCGTTCGGCCAGCGTCATGGCCTCCACCTGATCGTGCGTGACGAAGAGTGAGGTGATGCCGAGTTCACGGTGCAGCTTCTGGATTTCCAGCCGCGTCTGGGCGCGCAGCTTGGCGTCCAGGTTGGACAGCGGCTCGTCGAACAGGAAAACCTGGGGCTGGCGCACGATGGCGCGGCCCATGGCCACGCGCTGGCGCTGGCCACCCGAGAGCTCGCGCGGCTTGCGCGCCAGCAGGTGGCCCAGTTCCAGGATGCCGGCAGCCTTGTCGACCCGTAGCTTGATCTCGTCGATCGGCACCTTCTTGATCTTCAAGCCGTAGGCCATGTTGTCGAACACTGTCATGTGCGGATACAGCGCGTAGTTCTGGAACACCATCGCGATGTCGCGTTCGGCCGGCTCCAGTTCATTGACGACACGCTCGCCGATGCTGATCTCGCCACCGCTGATCTCTTCCAAGCCAGCCACCATGCGCAGCAGGGTGGACTTGCCGCAGCCCGACGGACCGACGATCACGATGAATTCGCCGTCTGCGATCTCGGCGTTGACGCTGTGGATGACTTGCAGTTCGGTTTTGCCGGTCCGGTAGCGCTTGACGACATTGCGAAGGGAGATGGAGGCCATGGAAATCTCTGTTGTTGTTCGTTGAAGCGCAGGCTTATTTCTCGGTGTCCACCAAACCCTTGACGAACCAGCGCTGCATCAGGATGACGACCAGCGCGGGCGGAATCATGGCCAGCACGGCGGTGGCCATCACGATATTCCAGTCGGTGGCGGCGTCACCGCCACTGATCATGCGCTTGATGCCGATCACCACCGGATACATGCTTTCTTCGGTGGTCACCAGCAGCGGCCAGAGGTACTGGTTCCAGCCGTAGATGAACTGAATGACAAACAGCGCGGCAATCGAGGTGACCGACAGCGGCAGCAGCACGTCCTTGAAGAAACGCATAGGGCCAGCGCCGTCCATGCGCGCGGCCTCCACCAACTCGTCGGGCACGGTCAGGAAGAACTGTCGAAACAAAAAGGTGGCGGTGGCTGAGGCGATCAGCGGCACGGTGAGGCCCGCGTAGGTGTTGAGCATGCCCAGGCTGGCCACCACCGAGTAGGTGGGGCCGATGCGCACTTCCACTGGCAGCATCAGCGTGACGAAGATGGCCCAGAAGAACAGCATGCGAAAGGGGAAGCGGAAGTAGACGATGGCGAATGCCGACAGCAGGGAGATCGCGATCTTGCCCACCGCAATCACCAGTGCGGTGATCAGGCTGACCATCATCATTCGCCCCACCGGCGCGTTCGAGGCAGCCCCCATTCCGGTGCCTTTGAGCGCAGCGGTGTAGTTTTCGATCAACTGGTTGCCGGGCAGCAGCGACATGGGCGCCTGCACGATGGCGTCGGCCGTCTGGGTGGAGGCGACGAAGGTCAGGTAGAGCGGGAAGCCGACCACCAGCACACCGATGATCAGCACGGCGTGGGAGAGGAGGGTCAGGCCGGGGCGGCGTTCGATCATCAGTATTGGACTTTCTTTTCGACGAAGCGGAACTGCACCACCGTGAGCGCAATGACGATCACCATCAGTACCACCGACTGCGCGGCAGAGCCACCGAGGTCCAGCGCCTTGAAGCCGTCGTAGTAGACCTTGTAGACCAGGATCGCGGTGTCCTTGCCGGGGCCGCCCTGGGTGGCCGCGTCCACGATGGCGAAGGTGTCGAAGAAGGCGTAGACCACGTTGATCACGAACAGGAAGAACGTGGTGGGTGAGAGCAGCGGGAACTGGATGGTCCAGAAACGCCGCCAGGGGTGGGCGCCGTCGATGGCCGCGGCTTCGATCAGCGATTTCGGAATGCTCTGCAGGCCCGCCAGGAAGAACAGGAAGTTGTAGGAAATCTGCTTCCAGACCGAGGCCATCACGATCAACGTCATCGCGTGGGTGCTGTTGAGCAGGCTGTTCCACTCGATACCCACGGCGCGCAACGCGTACGAGACGACGCCGATGGACGGGGCCAGCATGAACAGCCACAGCACACCAGCCACGGCCGGTGCCACCGCATAGGGCCAGATCAGCAGTGTGCGGTAGATCAGGGTGGCTTTGACCACGCGATCGGCAAACACGGCCAGCAACAGAGAAATGCCGATGCCCAGGCTGGCCACCAGCACCGAGAACACGGCGGTGGTCTTGAACGAGGCCAGATAGGTCTCGTCGTTGATCAGGTTCTTGAAGTTCTGCAGCCCCACCCATTCGGTCGAAATGCCGAAGGCGTCGGACTGCTGAAACGACTGCAGCAGCGCTTGCGCTGCTGGCCAGAAGAAAAAAACCAGAATGACGATGACCTGGGGCGCGAGGAGCGCCCACGGCAACCAGCTGGAACGAAAGACGACGCGTTTTTCAGAGGCCATGCGTGCCAGTGGCAGAAGGTTGTAACGGGCTCACGCGACGGGCGCGAGAAACGAGGCGGCATGGACCATGCCGCCCCGGCGAGCATACTCAGTTCTTGTTGGCGGCCTCGAATCGAGCGAGCAATTCGTTGCCGCGCTTGACCGCGCTGTCCAGCGCTTCCTTGGCGGTCTTCTTGCCGGCCCAGACCTGTTCCAGTTCTTCGTCCTCGATCGCGCGGATCTGCACGAAGTTGCCCAGGCGGATGCCGCGCGACTTCTCGGTGGTCTTGCGGATCATCTGGTTCACGGCCACGTCGGTGCCGGGGTTCTGCTTGTAAAAGCCCGCTTTTTCGGTGGCTTCGAACGAGGCCAGCGTGATCGGCAGGTAGCCGGTGCGCTGGTGGCTCTTGGCCTGGATCTCGGCATTGGTCAGGTAGTTGAAGAATTCAGCCACACCCTTGTACTCAGGGGCCTTCTTGCCGGCCATGACCCACAGCGAAGCGCCGCCGATCACGGTGTTCTGCGGTGCGCCGGCCACGTCGGGGTAGTAAGGCAGTGTGGCAATGCCGAAGTCGAACTTGGCGTTCTTCTTGATGCTGGCGTAGGTCGACGACGATGCGGTGGCCATCGCGCATTCGCCCGAATAGAAGGGCGCGTCGGCCGCGTTGCCGCGGCCGCGGTACACAAACAGCCCCTGCTTGGCCATGTTGGCCAGGTTCTCGATGTGGCGCACGTGCAGCGGGCTGTTGAAAGTCAGTCGCGAGCTGGTGCCGCCAAAGCCGTTGCCTTTGGTGGCGAACTCGGTGTTGTGCCAGGTCGAGAAGCTCTCGAGCTGGGTCCAGCCCTGCCAACTGGTGGTGAACGGGCAACTCACGCCCGAGGCCTTGAGCTTGGCGGCGGCGAGCACCACCTCAGGCCAGGTCTTGGGCGGGCTGTTCGGATCCAGTCCGGCCTTTTTGAACAGGTCCTTGTTGTAGTTGAACACCGTGGTGGAGCTGTTCAGCGGGAAGCTCAGCATCTGCCCGTTGGGGGCGGTGTAGTAACCCACGACGGCGGGAATGTAGGCCTTGGGATCGAACTTGTAGCCGGCATCGGCCAACACCTTGCCCACCGGCACGATGGCGCCTTTGGCCGCCATCATGGTCGCGGTGCCGACTTCGTACACCTGCAGGATGTGGGGTGCATTGCCCGCGCGGAAGGCCGCCACGGCCGCCGGCATGGTTTCGTCGTAAGTGCCTTTGTAGGTCGGCACGATCTTGTATTCCTTCTGGCTGGCGTTGAAGCCATTGGACAGGTCCAACACCCAGTCGTTGAGGCCACCGGTCATGGAATGCCACCACTGGATCTCCGTCTGGGCGTGGGCTGGCCCGCTGATCAGTGCGGCAAGCGCCAAGGCGCCCGTGAGGGGAAGAAAGCGTTTCTGCATGTTGGCTCCTGAAATATCGGACGACGGGAACGCCGTAGGGTATGGGTCTTTTGTGACAAAACGATTGCAATGGCGTTTCCCGTTCATGACAACAGGGGTTTCCATAAGGGGGGCGGGTGAATGGGGCCTGCGGTACCATCTTGGGCTACCCACTGTCACGTTGGCGTCTGCCACACCCATGAACGCTCCCACACCGCTCTCGCTCTTCGCCGTGGCTACCGACGAAGCACCGCGCCTGCGCGAGATCCCCTACAACTACACCTCCTTCTCCGACCGCGAAATCGTGCAGCGTTTGCTGGGCGAGCGGGCCTGGACGTTGTTGAACGAACTGCGCGACGAGCGCCGCACCGGCCGCTCGGCGCGCATGCTGTACGAAGTGCTGGGCGACATCTGGGTGGTGCAGCGCAACCCCTACCTGCAGGACGACCTGCTCGACACCCCCAAACGCCGCAGGCAGCTGGTGGATGCCTTGCACCACCGCCTGACCGAGGTGCAGAAACGCCGCACGCCGCAAGACGACGCCGGGCGCGACCAACTGGTGGCCGAGTTGCTCCAGGCCGCCAAGGGCGCGGTGGACGCCTTCTCGCGCTCGTTTGAAGACATGGCCGCGCTGCGCCAGCGCGCCACCAAGGCGCTGCGCAAGCTCACCGCGCACGACAACATCAAGTTCGACGGCCTTTCGCGCGTCTCGCACGTGACCGACGCGACCGACTGGCGTGTGGAATACCCCTTCGTGGTGCTCACGCCCGACACCGAAACCGAGATGGCCTTGCTGGTCAAAGGCTGCTACGAACTCGGTCTGACCATCATTCCCCGGGGCGGTGGCACCGGTTACACGGGCGGCGCGATCCCGCTGACCTGGAAGAGCGCGGTGATCAACACCGAAAAGCTTGAAGCCATGACGGAAGTGGAATGGGTGAGGGCGCCCGGTCACGAAAAACCCCTGCCCACCATCTGGACCGAAGCCGGCGTGGTGACGCAGCGCGTGGCCGATGCGGCTGAGCGCGCTGGCCATGTGTTTGCGGTTGACCCGACCTCGGCCGAGGCCTCGTGCGTGGGCGGCAACATTGCCATGAACGCGGGCGGCAAGAAGGCCGTGCTCTGGGGCACAGCGCTGGACAACCTGCTGAGCTGGCGCATGGTCACGCCGCAGGCGCAGTGGCTTGAAGTCAGCCGACTCGACCACAACCTGGGCAAGATCCACGACGCCGAGGTGGCCAGCTTCGAGCTGAAGTATTTCGAGGCGGACGGCAAGACGCCGGTGCGCACCGAGCAGCTCGTGATCCCCGGCAAGACCTTCCGCAAGGAAGGTCTGGGCAAGGACGTGACCGACAAGTTCTTGAGCGGCCTGCCGGGCATCCAGAAAGAAGGCTGCGACGGCCTGATCACCAGCGCGCGCTGGGTGGTGCACCGCATGCCCGAGCATGTGCGCACGGTGTGCCTGGAGTTCTTCGGCAACCCGCGCGATTGCGTGCCCTCGATTGTGGAGATCAAGGACTTCATGTTCGCCGAGATGAAGCGCCCGGGTGGCGCCATCCTGGCCGGCCTGGAGCATCTTGACGACCGTTACCTCAAGGCCGTGGGCTACGCCACCAAGAGCAAGCGCGGCACCCTGCCCAAGATGGTGCTGATCGGTGACATCGTGGGCGACGACGCCGACGCCGTGGCTCGCGCCACCAGCGAGGTGATCCGTCTGGCCAACTCGCGCAGCGGCGAAGGCTTCGTGGCCATCAGCTCTGAGGCGCGCAAGAAATTCTGGCTCGACCGCAAGCGAACTGCGGCTATCAGCAAGCACACCAACGCCTTCAAGATCAACGAAGACGTGGTGATCCCGCTGCCGCGCATGGGCGAGTACACCGAGGGCATCGAGCGCATCAACATCGAGCTCTCGCTGCGCAACAAGATCAAGCTGGCCGATGCACTGGAAGCCTTCTTTGCCAAGGGGCAGTTGCCCCTGGGCAAGACCGATGACGCCAACGACATTCCCAGCGCCGAGCTGCTTGAAGACCGGGTGCAACAGGCCCTGGTGCTGGTGCGTGACGTGCGCGCGCTGTGGGCCGGCTGGCTGCGCGACGTGGACAGCCTGTTCCCGCAGTTGCAAGACCACCGCCTGCGCGCCAGCTGGAAAACGCAGCTTCGCGCGCCGCTGCAGCAGATCTTCACCGGTGCCGCTTTCGGTGCGGTGCTGGACGAGTGCAACGCCATCCACCAGCGCGTGCTCAAGGGCCGTGTGTGGGCTGCGCTGCACATGCATGCTGGCGACGGCAACGTGCACACCAACCTGCCGGTCAACAGCGACGACTACGAGATGTTGCAGGCGGCGCACGAGGCTGTGGCCCGCATCATGGTGCTCGCGCGCAGCCTGGACGGAGTGATCTCCGGCGAGCATGGCATCGGCATCACCAAGCTGGAGTTCCTCACCGACGAGGAATTGCGCCCGTTCGCGGAGTACAAGGATCGCGTCGACCCCGAAGGTCGCTTCAACAAGGGCAAGCTGTTGCGTCAGGGCGTGGGCGGCGACGCCAACCTGCGCAGCGCCGACTTGTCGCATGCCTACACGCCGAGCTTTGGCCTCATGGGCCACGAGTCGCTGATCATGCAGCAGAGCGACATCGGCGCCATCGCCGATAGCGTCAAGGATTGCCTGCGCTGCGGCAAGTGCAAGCCGGTCTGCGCCACCCACGTACCGCGCGCCAACCTGCTCTATTCGCCGCGCAACAAGATCCTGGCCACTTCGTTGCTGGTGGAAGCCTTCCTGTACGAAGAGCAGACCCGCCGCGGCATCAGCATCAAGCACTGGGAAGAATTCGAGGACGTTGCCGACCACTGCACCGTGTGCCACAAGTGCCTGAGCCCGTGCCCGGTGAAGATCGATTTCGGTGACGTCACCATGAATATGCGCAACCTGTTGCGCAAGATGGGCCAGAAGAGCTTCCGTCCAGGCAATGCCGCGGCGATGTTCTTCCTGAACGCGACCAACCCCGAGACCATCAAGTTCATGCGCTCGGCCATGGTCGACGTGGGTTTCAAGGCCCAGCGCATGGCCAACAAGCTGTTGAAGAAGGTGGCGCGCAAGCAGACCAGCGCACCACCCGCCACGCTGGGGCCGGCACCGATCAAGGAGCAGGTGATCCACTTCATCAACAAAAAGATGCCCGGTGGCTTGCCCAAGAAGACCGCGCGTGCCTTGCTGGACATTGAAGACAAGGACTACGTGCCCATCATCCGCAACCCGGTGGGCACCACGGCCGAGACCGAGGCGGTGTTCTATTTTCCCGGCTGCGGTTCCGAGCGCCTGTTCAGTCAGGTGGGGCTGGCCACGCAAGCCATGCTGTGGCATGCCGGCGTGCAGACCGTGTTGCCACCGGGGTACCTCTGCTGTGGCTATCCGCAGCGTGGCAGCGGCCAGTTCGACAAGGCCGAGAAGATCATCACCGACAACCGGGTGTTGTTTCACCGCGTGGCCAACACGCTGAACTACCTGGACATCAAGACCGTCGTGGTGAGCTGCGGCACCTGCTATGACCAGCTGCAGGGCTACGAATTCGACAAGATCTTCCCTGGCTGCCGCATCATCGACATCCACGAATACCTGCTCGAAAAAGGCATCACGCTGCCAGCCGGGCAGGGCGGATACCTCTATCACGACCCCTGCCACACGCCGATGAAGCTGCAGGAGCCGATGAAGACGGTGAAGGCCCTGGTGGGCGACAACGTGATCGAGAGCAAGCGCTGCTGCGGTGAATCGGGCACGCTGGGCGTGTCCCGTCCCGACATCTCCACCCAGATTCGCTTCCGCAAGGAAGAAGAGCTGCTCAAGGGCGAGGCCGCCCTGCGCGCTGCCGGCACTGTGGGTGCGCAGGCCAACGTGAAGATCCTCACCTCTTGCCCGAGCTGCCTGCAAGGCCTCACCCGCTATGGCGACGACCTGAACAATGGCCTGCTCGAAGCCGACTACATCGTCGTCGAAATGGCGCGCCAGATCCTGGGCGAAGACTGGCTGCCCGCCTACGTGGCCAAGGCCAACGAAGGCGGCATCGAACGCGTGCTGGTCTGATCCCCACAACACACACGGAGACATTTCCCATGGCCGGACTCGACAAGAACACGCCTTCGCCGCAATCGATCACGCTGCACCAGCAGTCTCACGTGCTCGAGATCGGCTTTTCCGATGGAAAGGAGTTCAAGATTCCGTTCGAACTGATGCGCGTGTATTCGCCGTCGGCCGAGGTGCAGGGCCACGGTCCGGGCCAGGAAGTGCTGCAGACCGGCAAGCGCGACGTCGGCATCATCGCCCTGGAGCCGGTGGGCAATTACGCGGTGCAGCCCACGTTCTCCGACGGCCACAGCTCAGGCATCTTCTCCTGGGATTTGCTGTACTTCCTCGGCTCGAAGCAGGACGAGCTGTGGGCCGAGTACACCGCACGTCTGAGCGCCGCCGGCGTGGAGCGTGATGCGCCCATGCCCGAAAAGGGCGGCCACGCCTGCGGCAGCCACTGAAGACATAGCCATGGCAGATACCCATTTCGGCTTCAAGACCGTCGACGAGCGGGAAAAGGCTTCCCGCGTGCGCAGTGTGTTCGACTCGGTCGCGCCCAAGTACGACGTCATGAACGACTTGATGTCGGGCGGGCTGCACCGGCTCTGGAAGCGCTACACGCTCACCGTGGCCAACCCGCAACCGGGCCACCGCGTGCTCGACATCGCGGGCGGCACCGGCGATCTGTCTCTTGCGTTCGCCAAGAAGGTCGGCCCCACTGGCCGGGTGGTGCACACCGACATCAACGAGGCGATGTTGCGCGAGGGCCGCACGCGCCTCCTTGATATGGGCGTTGTGCTCCCCACCTTGGTGTGCGACGCTGAAAAGCTTCCGTTTGCCAGCGATTCGTTCGATTTCGTGTCTGTGGCCTTCGGGTTGCGCAACATGACGAACAAGGAACTTGCGCTGGCCGAGATGCATCGCACCCTCAAGCCCGGCGGCAAGTTGCTGGTGCTGGAGTTTTCCCGAGTGGCGAAACCGCTCGAAAAGGCTTATGACTGGTATTCGTTCAACATCCTGCCCAAGCTGGGCAAGCTGGTGGCCAACGACGAGGAGAGCTACCGCTACCTCGCCGAGTCCATCCGCATGCACCCGGGTCAGGAAGCATTGCGGCAGATGATGCGCAGCGCGGGCTTCGGCCACGTGGATGTGCACAACCTCAGCGCCGGTGTGGTGGCGCTGCATGTGGGCATCAAATGCTGAGCGTGGTTTTGATTTTTGATTGAAGGGGACGGGGACATGAACAAGTTGTGGTCGGTGATGCTGGTTTGCGCGATGGCGCTGAGCTCGCAGGATGTCTGGGCCAAGCGCATGGGCGGCGGCTTTTCGATCGGCAAGCAGTCGGGCAACGTGACGCAGCGCAGCACCGCGCCCGCGCAGCAGCAGGCAGCGCCACAGGCGCCCACGCAGAACGCCGCGGCCCGTCCCGCCACCGCCAGCCCGGCGGCAGCGGCGCCCAAGCGTCCTTGGGGCGCCATGCTCGGCGGCCTGGCCGCAGGTCTTGGGCTGGCCTGGCTGGCCTCTTCCCTGGGCTTTGGTGAGGGTTTTGCACAGTTCCTGATGTTCGCCTTGCTGGCGGCGGTGGTCATGGCCGTGATCGGCATGGTGATGCGCCGTCGCGCAGCTTCCAACGGTGCCGGCAACATGGCTTACCAAGGTGCTGGTGGCCCGGCCACCCAATCGGGCAATTCGCAGTTCGATCCAGCCACGCCCCGCAGCTACCTTCCGCACAACGTCGGCAACGATGCATCGGCCCGTCCGTGGGAGCGCAGTGGCCCCGCATCGCTTGACACGGCATCCGCAGCGGGCGGCTCCATGATCGGCGCAGCCCTCATGGGGCGCCAGACCTGGGGCGTGCCTGCCGGCTTTGATGCCGACGGCTTCCTCAAGGCTTCCAAGGCCAACTTCGTGAGCCTGCAAGATGCCTGGGACCGCTCCGACATCCCGAGTCTGCGCGCCATGATGACCGATGGCATGCTGGAGCAGATTCGCAGCCAGTTGGCAGATCGTGAATCCACCAGCACCGGTGGCGTCAACAAGACCGAGGTGGTGATGCTCGATGCCCAGTTGCTCGGTATCGAGGAGTTGGACGACGAGTACATGGCCAGCGTGGAGTTTTCGGGAATGATCCGCGAAGACGCATCGTCTGGTCCCAATCCATTCCGCGAAGTCTGGAACATCACGCGACCCAAGGCCGGCTCTGGCGGTTGGCTGGTGGCGGGCGTTCAGGCGTTGCAATAAGGTCAATGGGTCGGGTCCACGACCCGACCATGTCCGGGCAATGGCCGATGGTGCCGCCCGCCGGGTTTTATCCGTCAAAATCGGGTGGTCATGAAAAATGAACCACCCGATTCTTCGTCCGGACCAGGCGCTTCTGGCGCCTCGCCTCTGAACTTCCTGCAATCCTTGCTGGGCTCGATCCGCCCACCCGACTGGGTGGTGGACGAGTTGCAGAACCGGCTCGTGCTGTTCCTCAACCACGTGTTGATGCAGGAACCAGCCGCGCAGGACCGCTTGAAGCGCCAGAAGGGCAAGCCCGTGCGTATCCAGTGGGGCGACTTCCACCTCACGCTGGCGCCCACCGCAGCCGGTTTGCTGGAGCGCTGTGCGCCCGGGGCGAAGCCCGAACTCAGTGTCACACTCACCCAGACTTCACCCCTGGAGCTCGCTCAGAGCGTGCTGGCCGGCCAGAAGCCGGGCGTGGACATCCAGGGCGACGTGCAGTTGGCGGCCGAGGTGGCCTGGCTGGTGGACAACGTGCGCTGGGACGTCGAGGAAGACCTGTCCCGGGTGATCGGCGACGCCACCGCTCACACCATCGCGCGGTTCGCGCGGTCCGCAGCCACGGCCATCAAGTCGTTCGTGGCCCGCATGCCTGAAGGCTTTCCCCCAAGGAACCCATTCACCAGCGCGCCCGCGTCCGATGCCGGCGTGCCGCCGCACGACGGCGGACCCAGCGCATGACGCGGCTATTTCGCGGCGCGTTCATTGTCTGGGTGGTGTTGCGCTACGGGCTGGACGAGCTGGTGCTCTCCAGCTTCCGCGGTCGCGGCATCCGTCTGCTGACCCGCATCGTTTCCGTTGGCCGCAACCTGGATGCGCCCCGCGGCGAGCGTCTGCGCGAGGCCCTGGAGCGCCTGGGGCCGATCTTCGTGAAATTCGGCCAGGTGCTGTCGACCCGCCGTGATCTGCTGCCGCCCGATATCGCCGACGAACTCGCCCGACTGCAGGACCGCGTACCCCCGTTTCCCAGTGAAGTGGCCGTGGCCAGCATCGAGCGTGCGTTCGGCAAGCCCTTGTCCGAGGTGTTCACGCACTTCGAACAGGTGCCGGTGGCCAGTGCATCGATCGCCCAGGTTCACTTTGCGACCCTGCGCGACGGCCGCCATGGCGGGCGTGAAGTGGCGGTGAAGGTGCTGCGACCCAACATGCTGACCGTGATCGACAAGGACCTTGGCCTCATGCGCATGATGGCCGGCTGGGTCGAACGGCTTTCCGCCGACGGCAAACGCCTCAAGCCGCGTGAGGTGGTGGGTGAGTTCGACAAGTACTTGCACGACGAACTGGACCTGCTGCGCGAGGCGTCGAACGCCGCGCAACTGCGCCGCAACATGCAGGGCCTTGACCTGGTGCTGATCCCCGAAATGTTCTGGGACTATTGCTACACCGAGGTGATGGTGATGGAGCGCATGCATGGACTGCCCATCAACAAGGTTGACGAATTGCGCGCCTTGGGCGTGGACATCCCCAAGCTCGCGCGCGACGGCGTGACCCTGTTTTTCACCCAGGTGTTTCGCGACGGCTTTTTCCATGCCGACATGCACCCGGGCAACATCCAGGTGAGCACGGAGCCGGCCACGTTCGGGCGCTACATCTCGCTGGATTTCGGCATCGTCGGCACGCTCACCGAGTTCGACAAGGAATACCTGGCGCAGAACTTCACAGCCTTCTTCCGGCGCGACTACAAACGCGTGGCCGAGCTGCACATCGAGTCCGGTTGGGTGCCCGCCGAGACGCGCGTGGACGAGCTCGAATCGGCCATTCGCGCGGTGTGTGAACCGTACTTCGACCGCCCGCTCAAGGAGATTTCACTTGGCCTGGTGCTCATGCGCCTGTTCCAGACCTCGCGTCGCTTTCAGGTGGAAATCCAGCCCCAGCTCGTGCTGCTGCAGAAAACCCTGCTCAACATCGAAGGTCTGGGGAGAGAACTCGATCCCGAGCTGGATCTCTGGAACACCGCCAAGCCGTTCCTGGAAAAATGGATGATCGAGCAGGTGGGGCCGCAGAAACTGCTGCAGCAGCTCAAGGCCGAGGCACCCCAATACGCCAAGCTGCTGCCCGCGTTGCCGCGCCTGCTGCACGACTACCTGCATCACAAGCCGCACGAACTGCGGCGCGAACTCGACAGTCTGCTGGCCGAGCAGCGTCGCACCAACCGCCTGCTGCAAGCCATCCTGTACGGTGGACTGGGCTTTTTGCTCGGTCTCATCGTGATGCAGGTGCTGGTGCGCGTGCGCCTCTGGTGAGGCGGGCGGCCGTGTGCCGCCTGAGGCCGACGCCCGGCAGGGCGCTCGACACCCCCTCAATTTATAATGACGGGTTTTGTTCCGCTTCCTCCAGGGAGTGCAGTGCGCCCGCCGGGTGACTGCCTTGACCGGACAACCCCCCTTCTTCACCAGGTTCACGCCATGCCCATCTATGCCTACAAGTGCGAGTCCTGCGGCCATGCCAAGGACGTGCTGCAGAAAATGTCCGACGACCCGCTCACCGTGTGCCCGGTCTGCGGTCAATCCAGCTTCAAGAAACAGCTGACGGCCGCCGGATTCCAGCTCAAGGGCTCGGGCTGGTACGTCACCGATTTCCGCGAGGGCAGCAAGCCCGCCGCCACACCAGCCGCCGAGGGCGCACCCGCTGCCGCGGCGCCCGCCAAACCGGCCGGTGACGCTGCCGCACCTGCGCCCGCCGCTGCACCCGCCCCCGCAGCCGCGCCGGCTCCCGCCGCACCGACCACGCCGTCGGGCTCCTGAGTCATCCCGCATGCCGTCGTTTCGCAAATGGTTGTTCTCGGGCCTGCTGGTGCTGGTGCCCCTGATCATCACGCTCTGGGTGCTGGAGTGGGTGGTCAGCACGCTCGACCAGACCTTGCGCATCCTGCCCAGCAGCTGGCAGCCCGACCAGCTGTTCGGCATGCACATTCCCGGCCTGGGCGTGGTGTTCGCCCTGGTGGTGGTGCTCTCCATCGGTGCCTTGGCGTCCAACATCATCGGCAACAAGCTGGTGAGCTGGTGGCACGCGCTGTTGCACCGCATTCCCGTGGTGCGCTCCATCTACTCGGGCGTCAAACAGGTATCGGACACGTTGTTCTCCGAGAAGGGAAACGCGTTTCGCAAGGCCTTGCTGGTCGAGTGGCCGCACGAAGGCATGTGGACCATCGGCTTCCTCACGGGTTCACCCGCGGGTGACGTGCTGACCCACCTGCAGTCCATGCCCGGTGGCGCCGAGCACGACGAATTCCACAGCGTGTACGTGCCCACCACCCCCAACCCCACCGGCGGCTACTTCGTGATGGTGCGCAAGAGTGCCTGCGTGGAGCTGCAGATGAGCGTGGACGAAGCGCTGACCTACATCGTGTCCATGGGTGTGATCGTGCCCGGTGGACCCAAGAATCCGCATCTCAAGGTGGGCGCCGACGGCGCCATCCAGAAGACCCCCTGATCTCTCCCCGCAGGCCCGACCTGCGAACCTGTTGAAAGAAGAAGCGAAATGGCGATGCGTACCCACTATTGCGGTCTGGTGACCGAGGCTCAAATGGGCGAAACCGTGAAGCTGTGCGGCTGGGTGAACCGCCGCCGCGACCACGGTGGCGTGATCTTCATCGACCTGCGCGACCGCGAAGGTTATGTGCAGGTGGTGTGCGACCCCGACCGCGCCGAGATGTTCAAGACCGCTGAAGACGTGCGCAACGAATTCTGCGTGCAGGTGACCGGCCTGGTGCGCGCGCGCCCCGCCGGCACCACCAACGACAAGCTCAAGAGCGGTCTGGTCGAGGTGCTGTGCCACGAGCTCAAGGTGCTCAACCCCTCGGTCACGCCGCCGTTCCAGCTCGACGACGAAAACCTCTCCGAGACCACACGCCTGACGCACCGCGTGCTCGACCTGCGCCGCCCCTACATGCAGAACAACTTGATGCTGCGCTACCGCGTGGCAATGGAAGTGCGCAAGTTTCTGGACGCCAATGGCTTCATCGACATCGAGACGCCCATGCTCACCAAGAGCACGCCCGAAGGCGCGCGCGACTATCTGGTGCCCAGCCGCGTGCATGACGGCCACTTCTTCGCGCTGCCGCAGTCGCCCCAACTGTTCAAGCAGCTCCTGATGGTGGCCGGCTTTGACCGCTACTACCAGATCACCAAGTGCTTCCGCGACGAAGACCTGCGCGCCGACCGCCAGCCCGAGTTCACGCAGATCGATATCGAGACCTCGTTCCTGACCGAGGAAGACATCCGCGACATGTTCCAGGGCATGATCAAGACGGTGTTCCAGAACACGCTGGGCGTGGACCTGGGCGAGTTCCCGGTGATGGCTTACAGCGAAGCCATGCACCGCTTCGGCTCCGACAAGCCCGACCTGCGGGTGATGCTCGAGTTCACCGAACTCACCGACGTGATGGGCGATGTGGACTTCAAGGTCTTCTCGGCGCCCGCCACCATGAAGGGTGGCCGCGTGGTCGCCCTGTGCGTGCGCGGCGGCGCCGACATGAGCCGTAGCGAGATCGATGCCTACACCGAGTTCGTCAAGATCTACGGCGCCAAGGGCCTGGCCTGGATCAAGGTCAACGATGTCTCCAAAGGCCGCGACGGCCTGCAGAGCCCAATCGTGAAGAACCTGCACGACAAGGCCGTGGCCGACATCCTGGCGCGCACGAAGGCGCAGAACGGCGACATCATCTTCTTCGGCGCCGACAAGGCCAAGGTCGTCAACGACGCCATTGGTGCGCTGCGCCTGAAGATCGGCCACAGCGAGCTGGGCAAGAAGAACGGCTTGTTCGAGAGCCGCTGGGCACCGATGTGGGTGGTGGATTTCCCGATGTTCGAACACGACGAAGACGCCGATCGCTGGACCGCCGTGCATCATCCTTTCACTGCGCCGAAAGACGGCCATGAGGACTGGATGGTCACCGCGCCCGAGAAGTGCATCGCCAAGGGCTACGACATGGTGCTCAACGGCTGGGAAATCGGCGGTGGCTCGGTCCGTATCCACACCGCTGCGGTGCAGCAGAAGGTGTTTGACGCGCTGAAGATCACGCCAGAAGAAGCTCAGGTCAAGTTCGGCTTCCTGCTCGACGCGCTGCAGTACGGTGCGCCGCCCCACGGTGGCCTGGCCTTTGGCCTGGACCGCATCGTCACCCTCATGACCGGTGCCGAGTCGATCCGCGACGTGATCGCCTTCCCCAAGACCCAGCGCGCCCAGTGCCTGCTGACCCAGGCCCCGAGCCTGGTGGACGAAAAGCAGCTGCGTGAACTGCACATCCGCCTGCGCAACGCGGACCTGGCCAAGCCCGCCTGACCGGCGGCTTCGGCAACACCAGAAGGGCGACGACAGTCGCCCTTTTTATTGGGGGGTGGGCGCGTACGAATCCGCACCACAGAGCAGCGGTAACGAAACGTACGGCGCAGTACGGGTACGGGTTTGTTAGGATGACTTTTTGAAAGGAGCCCATCCATGAGCAAGAACGCCCAAGACACCCTGGCCAACAAAGAGAAGCTGGTCGCCGACCTGCAGCGCGTCATTGCCGACGCCGAAGAGCTGATGGTGGCCACCGCCCACCAGACCGAAGGCAAGGTGGTGGAGTTGCGCGAGCGCATCAACGAAAACCTGCGCCTGGCCCGGCACAAGCTGCTGGACGCGGAAGACGCGATCAAGGAAAAGACCCGCGAGATGGCCCGCGCCACCGACGATTACGTGCACGAGCACCCCTGGCGCGCTGTGGGCACTGCTGCCGGCATCGGCTTGGTGATCGGCCTGCTCATCAGCCGGCGTTGAACGGACTCGGCATGTCTGTGCCAACGACCCGCTTGTCGGCCTCGCTCAAGGGGTTGACCGCCACCGTGCTGGAACTGCTCCAGCTGCGGCTGGAGTTGCTCAGCGTGGAAGCGCAAGAGGAAGTGCTGCGCGTCGGTGGCCTGCTGGTCTTTGGTGCCGTGGCGGTGGCCTTCCTCAGCCTGGGGCTGGGCTTTCTGGCCATGCTGATCACCGTGGCACTGTGGGACACCCATCGCCTTGTGCCGCTGGCGGTGTTCGCCGGACTGTTTCTGGGCTTGGGCGGTGTGGCGGCCTGGCTCGCCCGCGAGCGCGTGCACCGCGGAACCCGGCTGTTTTCGGCCACGGTCGAGGAGCTCAAGCAGGACCGGGAGGTGCTTCGCTCATGACCGCACGCAAGCCCGACCGCGCCGAGCAGTTGGCTCGCCGGCGCCAGTTGCTCTTGCACCGGTCCGGGCGCTTGCGCGTTCAGGTGGTTGACCAGCTGCAGGTGGTCCAGCCTGCGCTGGCTTGGGCCGACCGTTTGCAGGACGCCTGGCGCTGGTTGCGGGCGAACCCGCTGGCCGTGGCGGGGAGCGTGCTGGCGGTCGCAGTGTGGCGGCCACGCCGATCGCTGGGGTGGGCGCTGCGGGTGTGGTCGGCCTGGAAGCTGTTGCAGCGGGCACGTTCGGCCGGCAACGCCGCCTCTCGCCTCTTCTGACCTTCTTTTCATGGTGGAGAAGATCCCGCAATCGGTGCTGGTCGTGATCCACACACCGGCGTTGGAGGTGCTGCTGATCGAGCGCGCGGACGCGCCAGGCTTCTGGCAATCGGTGACCGGCTCCAAGGACACGCTGGATGAGTCGTTTGAACGCGCCGCCGTGCGCGAGGTGGCGGAGGAAACCGGGCTGAACGCACGAGCGAGCGGCCACGCGCTCACCGACTGGGCGCTGGAGAACGTGTACGAGATCTATCCGCAGTGGCGCCATCGCTACGCGCCGGGTGTGACGCACAACACCGAGCATCTGTTCGGGCTGTGCATCCCGGAGCCCGTGCCCGTGCTGTTGAGCCCACGCGAGCACCGCGACCAGGTGTGGTTGCCGTGGACGCAAGCGGCCGAACGCTGCTTCTCGCCGTCAAATGCCGAGGCGATCTCCTGGCTGCCCAGAATGGCGGCGAGGTTGAACTGATTTGCACATGTCGCGGGTGGCGTTGGTGGCATGATTTGCTCATGAGCATTCTTCGCGTCGCCACTTACAACATCCACAAAGGCGTACAAGGCCTGGGTCCCGCGAGGCGGTTGGAGATCCACAACCTCGCACACGCGGTGGAGCAGTTCGATGCCGACATCGTCTGCCTGCAGGAGGTGCGTCAACACAACCGCAAGCTTGAGAAGCACTTCACCCGCTGGCCCGACCTGGATCAGGCGAACTACCTGACACCCGACGGCTACGAGGCTGTTTACCGCACCAACGCCACCACGCGCCACGGCGAACACGGCAACGCGCTGCTCTCGCGCTGGCCGGTGATCGACAGCCAGCACTCCGACGTCTCCGACCACCGCTTCGAGCAGCGCGGACTGCTGCACGTGCGGCTGTTGATCGAAGGCATCGACGTGCACGTGGTCGTGGTTCACCTGGGGCTGATCCATTCCAGCCGAGCGCGCCAGGTGCAGCGCCTGGGCGAGTACGTCGCCACCGGGGTGCCCGAGACCGCGCCGCTGATCGTGGCCGGCGATTTCAACGACTGGGGCGCGCAGCTGCTGCGGCCCATGGCAGACCTGGGCCTGCGCACCTTCGAAGGCATCCGTTTGCCGACCTACCCCTCGCGTCTGCCGCTGCTTCACCTGGACCGCATCTTCGTGCGGGGGTTGCGGCCGGTCTCGGCGCAGGTGCCGCACGGGCGGGCCTGGTCGCGCATGTCGGACCACCTGCCACTGATCGCCGAGCTGGAGTTGTGAAAGCCACCGACAAGTTGTTGCGCCGCTCGCGCGCTGTGCGCGGTGCCTTGCGAGGCGGTCACCAGCTGCTGTTGCTGCAGGGCGGCGCCGAGCTCTTCCCGGCCCTGGTGGCCGCCATGGATGCCGCGCGCCGTGTGGTGCATCTGGAAACCTACATCTTCGAGTTCGCCGGCTCTGCGCTCAGCGTGGCTGAAGCGATGGAACGCGCAGCCCGACGTGGCGTGGTGGTGCGGCTGGTGATCGACGGCGTGGGCACGCCGACGGTGCCCACGACCTGGCAACAGCGGTTTGACGAGGCAGGAGTGCGTTGGCACATCTATGCGCCGCTGGGGCGCTTCGGCCTGTTGCTGCCCAGCCGCTGGCGGCGGCTGCACCGCAAGCTCTGCGTGGTCGACGGCACGGTGGGTTTTTGCGGCGGCATCAACATCATCGACGACCAGGACGACGTCGCGCTGGGCAAGCTGGATGCACCGCGACTGGATTTTTCGCTGCGCGTGGCCGGGCCGTTGGTGCGCGACATGGCCGAGACCATGGAGCAGCTCTGGTGGCGCCTGCAAGCCGCTCGCAGCGCACGCCGGCGCGAGTTCAAGGCTGCGTGGGATGCCTTGCGCGAATCGCGTCCCGTGGGGGATTTCTCGCGCCTGCTGCAGAAACTCGACACGGCCCACACCAGCCCGCAGGGCGCGGGCAGCAACAGCACGTTTGGCGACGCGGCCACCATACCCCTGGGCGTGGACAGTGCGCGCGCCACCCTGCTGCTGCGCGACAACGTGAGCCACCGGCACGACATCGAGCGCGCCTACCTCAAGGCCATCGGCGCGGCGCGGCGCGAGATCGTGATCGCCAACGCGTATTTCATTCCCGGGCGCAAACTGCGCCGCGCGCTCATCCTGGCGGCCGCGCGGGGCGTGCGAGTGCGCCTGCTGTCGCAGGGCAAGTACGAGAACTTCTTTCAGTACCGTGCGGCGCGGCCGGTCTACCAGCACCTGGTCAACGCCGGCATCGAGATCCACGAGTACGCACCCAGTGCCCTGCATGCCAAGGTGGCGGTGGTGGACGAGCGCTGGGCCACGGTGGGTTCGACCAACCTGGACCCGCTCTCGATGCTGCTGGCGCGCGAGGCCAACGTGATGACCACCGACCAGCGCTTTGCCCGTCTGCTGCGCAGCCACCTCGATAGCCTGGTGCAGAACGCAGGTGACATGGTCGATGTGCGGGCGTTGAGCAGCCGACACTGGACGCAGCGTGTGCTCGACCGCATTGCATTCGGCATCATGCGCGCGACTTTGTTCGTGACGGGCCACAGGTATTGAGTTGGCCATGCAAGACGACCTGATCGTCCAGCGCCCGCAAGGCTTGTACTGCCCCGCGGGCGACTTCTACATCGACCCGTGGCGCCGCGTCGAGCGCGCCGTGATCACCCATGCGCATGCCGACCACGCACGCCCTGGCCACGCGCACTACCTGGCCACCGCTGTGTCCGAGGGCCTGCTGCGTTCGCGCCTGGGGCAGGGCATCACGCTGCAGGGGCTGGCCTACGGTGAGATGGTGGAGCACAACGGCGTGCGCATTTCGCTGCACCCGGCCGGCCACGTGCTGGGTTCGGCCCAGGTGCGGGTGGAGCATGGTGGCCGGGTGTGGGTGGCCAGCGGCGACTACCGCACCGCACCGGCCGGCTCTACGCCCGACCGGACCTGCACACCGTTCGAGCCGGTGCCCTGCGATGTCTTCATCACCGAGTCCACGTTCGGCCTGCCCATCTACCGCTGGCGGTCGGACGCAGAGCTGTTCGGCCAGATCGACCAATGGTGGGCCGACAACGCCGAGGCCGGGCGCGCCAGCGTACTGATCTGCTACAGCCTGGGCAAGGCGCAGCGCATCCTGGGCGGGGTGGATGCATCCATCGGCGCCATCGTCTGCCACGGTGCGGTCGAACCGCTCAACCGCGCCTACCGTGCCGCCGGTGTCAACCTGCCCGAGACACTGGAGGTGAGTGACGCGAGCGCCAAGGCCAGCCTGCAGCGCGCGCTGGTGCTGTGCCCCGGCAGCGCGCTGGGCACGCCGTGGATCAAACGTTTCGGTGATTTTTCGGACGCGTTTGCCAGTGGCTGGATGCAGGTGCGCGGACAGCGCCGGCGTGGCGGGCACGACCGCGGCTTCGTGCTCAGCGACCACGCCGACTGGCCCGGGCTGCTCGGCGCCATCGGTGCCAGTGGTGCCGAGCGCGTGATCGTCACCCACGGCAGCGTTCCGGTGCTGGTGCGCTACCTGCAGGAGCAAGGGTTGCAGGCCGAGGGCTTCGAGACCGAGTACGGCGACGAACACGAGACCCGCACCGAAAGCACGCCAGCGTCGACCCCATGAAGCGCTTTGCCGACTTGTTCGCCGAGCTGGATGCGACCACCGCCACCAGCGCCAAGGTGACCGCGCTGAGGCGTTACCTGAGCGCCGTGGACGACGCTGACGCAGCCTGGGCGGTGTACTTCCTCTCGGGCGGCAAACCGCGCCAGTTGATCAAGACTGCGCAGTTGCGCGCCTTGGCGCAAGAGGCATCGGGGTTGCCCGAATGGTTGTTTGAAGCGAGCTACCAGACCGTCGGCGACCTGGCCGAAACCATCGCGCTGGTGCTGCCCGCTCCCGAGGGCAGCGAGGGCCTGGTGGCCAGCCTGAGCGACTGGATGGAGCAGCGCCTGCTGCCCCTGCGCGGGCAGGGTGAGGACATCGTGGCCATGGCGGTGCGCGCCTGGTGGCGCGAGCTGGACATGACCGGGCGTTTCCTGCTGGTCAAGCTGGTGAGCGGTGGATTTCGCGTGGGCGTGAGCAAGCTGCTGGTGCAGCGCGCCATCGCTCAACACGCGGGACTGGATGCCAAACAGGTGGCCGCGCGCATGATGGGTTTCACCGACAGCAAGCGCCTCCCGACCGCGGCCATGTACCGCGCCCTGATTGCACCGGCTGGTGAAGCGGGCGGCGAACATGCTGCACGCGAGCCCAGCCAGCCCTATCCGTTCTTTCTCGCCAACCCGCTGGGCATGGATGCCGGCGACGACCTGCTGAGCCTGGAAGTGGCCAGCTCCGACATCGCGCAGGCCATGCAGGCGCGCCTGGGCCCGGCCATCGACTGGCAAGCCGAATGGAAGTTCGATGGCGTTCGCGGCCAGATCGTCAAGCGCGCCGGTCGGGTGTGGGTGTGGTCGCGCGGGGAAGAGCTCATGAGCGAGCGCTTCCCGGAACTGCAAGCCCTCGCCCAGCGTTGGCCCGACGGCACGGTGGTTGATGGCGAGATACTGGTGTGGGACGAGGGTGATGGTGTGAGTGCCTTGCCCGGCAGCGACCGGCTCGGCCGACCCGCGCCGTTTGCCTTGCTGCAGCAGCGCATTGCCCGCAAGACACTGAACGCCAAAGTGTTGGCCGATGCGCCCGTGAGTTTCATGGCCTACGACCTGCTGGAAGCCGATGCGCAAGACTTGCGCGCGCAGCCACAGACCGAACGCCGCGCGCGCCTGGAGACCCTGGCCCGGGGCCTGAACGCCGTGTTGGGCCCGCGCCTGTGGCTCTCACCCGGCATCGCCGCCAGCGACTGGCCCACGCTCGCCGAGCAGCGGTCGAAGGCGCGTGAACTCGGCGTGGAGGGGCTGATGCTCAAGCACCGCCGCAGCACTTACGGCACTGGCCGGCAGAAGCGCTGGACCGGCCCGGGCACCAACACCGAAGACGGGGTGGTGGCCTGGTGGAAATGGAAGATCGACCCGCTGAGCATCGACGGCGTGTTGATCTACGCCCAGGCCGGCCACGGCCGTCGCGCCTCGGTCTACACCGACTACACCTTCGCGGTCTGGAACCGCTTGCCGGCCAGCGCCGAAGAGGCGCAGGCCGTGGTGGACGCGATTGCTCGCCGAGAACCCGCCGTGCCCGGTGCGTTGCAACTGGTGGCCTTCACCAAAGCCTATTCGGGCCTGACCGACGAAGAATTCAAGTCGGTCGACGCCGTGATCCGCCAGCAAACGCTGGAGAAGTTCGGCCCGGTGCGCAGCGTGCGACCGACCCTGGTGTTTGAACTTGCCTTCGAAGGCATCGCCCGCAGCACCCGCCACAAGAGCGGTGTGGCGCTGCGCTTTCCGCGCATGCAACGCATCCGGTACGACAAGCCGCTGCACGAGGCGAGCACCTTGCAGGAGCTGGAAGCCTTGCTGGGCGACTCCCCATCCCGGTAAAAGCCTTATTCATGCTCGAACGAAAAGCGGGTGATAGCATGCCCCATGCTCATGAAATCCGACTCCGCCATGACCCCAGCCGTCCCCGACGACGACCACGGAACACCCGTCTCCGTCAAGATCCGCGAGCGTGTGAAGGCGGCTCGCCAGCGCTTTCACTCGAACGACAACATCGCCGAATTCATCCGGCCTGGTGAACTCGACCTGTTGCTCGACGAGGTGGCCGAGAAGATGAAGGGCGTGCTCGACAGCATGGTCATCGACCTCGACAACGACCACAACACCGGCGACACCGCGCGCCGCGTGGCCAAGATGTACATCAAGGAAGTGTTCAACGGCCGTTACGTCAAGGGTCCGGCGGTGACCGAGTTTCCGAACGCCGAACACCTCAACGAACTGATGATCGTGGGCCCCATCACCGTGCGCAGTGCCTGCAGCCACCATTTCTGTCCGGTGATTGGCCGCATCTGGATCGGGGTGATGCCCAACGAGCACACCAACGTGATCGGGCTGTCCAAGTACGCGCGGCTGGCCGAGTGGATCATGGGCCGCCCGCAGATCCAGGAAGAAGCCGTGGTGCAGCTGGCCGACCTGATCCAGGAGAAGACTCAGCCCGACGGCCTGGCCATCGTGATGGAGGCCAGCCACTACTGCATGGCCTGGCGCGGTGTGAAGGACATGGACAGCAAGATGATCAACTCGGTCATGCGCGGCGTGTTCCTCAAAGACCCCAACCTGCGGCGCGAATTCCTCTCGCTCATCCCTCGCTGAATTCACCGCTCATCCAGAAGAAGACCGCCATGCTTGTCCGCCTCCTCTACGTCAGCCGCGCTGTCGACAAAGACTCCCCCCGCGTCATCGAGTCCATTCTGGAATCCGCGCGTTCGCACAACATGGGCTACGGCATCACCGGTGTGCTGTGCTATGGCGGCGGCGTGTTCCTGCAAGCCATCGAAGGCGGCCGCAGCGCGGTCAACACGCTCTACAGCCACATCGTGGCCGACCCGCGCCACTCGGGCGTGGAGCTGCTGCACTATGAAGAGATCACCGAGCGCCGCTTCGGGGGCTGGACCATGGGTCAGGTCAACCTGTCCAAGCTCAACACCTCCATCGTGCTGAAGTACTCGGAGAAGCCCGAGTTCGATCCGTACCTGGTCTCGGGCAAGGTGTCCCTCGCCCTGCTCGAAGAGCTGATGGCAACCGCGAGCATCATCGGCCGGGCTTGAAGATATCCCCCCTGCGCCGCTGCGCGGCTTCCCCCCACTCTGGCGCGCCTGCGGCGCTTGGCGGGGGGACGACACCTTGGGCCGGCAGAGCCGGACCCTTGGTGCCCCTGGGCTCTCGCTCATCCTGACGCTGCATGTCGCTGACAGCACTGGGTCTGATCGTTCTCGCGGGCCTGATCCACGCCTGCTGGAACATCGCCGCCAAGAAGGCTGGGGGCGACGCGCGCTTCGCCTTCTTCAGCGCCTTTCTCATGATGCTGGTGTGGGCGCCGCTGGGCTGGTGGGTCGGGCGTGATGTGGTGGCCGGTTGGGGCACCATCGAGTGGGCGCTGGTGCTGGCCAGCGGTGTGCTCCACGTCTTCTACTACGTGATCCTGCTGCGCGGCTACCGCAAGTCCGATCTCACGGTGGTCTACCCCATGGCGCGCGGCACGGGGCCGTTGTTGTCCTCGCTGATCGCCATCGTGCTGCTGGGTGAGCAGATCTCCGCCCTCGGCGTGGCGGGCATTGCCGGCGTGGTGGGAGGCGTGTTCCTCATTGCCGGCGGGCCCGGCCTGCTGCGCGCGGCGCACGACCCGGTGGCACGCAAGCGCGTGCACAAGGGCACGGTGTACGGCGTGGTCACGGGTGTTTTCATAGCGGCCTACACGGTGGTCGACGGCTATGCGGTCAAGGTGGTGTTGATGTCGCCCATCCTGGTGGACTACATGGGCAATTTCGTGCGCGTGGCGCTGCTGGCGCCCAGCGTGCTGCGCGACCTGCCCACCGCCCGCCAGCTGTGGCACACGCAATGGCGCTACGCGTTGCTCGTGGCGGTGGTCAGCCCGGTGGCTTATGTGCTGGTGCTCTTCGCCATGCAACAGGCGCCGTTGTCGCACGTGGCGCCCGCGCGCGAGGTGTCGATGTTGTTTGCCGCGCTCATCGGCGGGCAGTTGCTCGGCGAAGGCGACCGGTTCGCGCGCTTGCTCGGGGCCATGTTGATCGCCGCCGGCGTGATGGCGCTCGCGCTGGGATGATCGCGGCATGACGACTTCACCTTCGCCAGTCTTGCTGGGCTGCGATTTCACCAGCGCGCCGAGCCGACGCAAACCGATCGTGCTGGCGGTCGGCCGGACGGAGCGCAACCGCGTGGTCTTGAGTGGCATCGAGCGCTTCGAGACGCTCGATGGCTGGCTGGCGCGCCTGTCAGCACACGGTACCTGGGTGGGCGGCTTTGACCTGCCCTTTGGATTGCCGCGTGAGCTGGTGACCACCTTGGGCTGGCCCACCGACTGGGCCGCCTGCATGGCGCACTACGCCGGCCTCAGCCGGGAATCGATCCGCGCGTCGTTTGCCGGTTTTTGCAACGCACGCCCGGTGGGGGGCAAGTTCGCCCACCGTGCCACCGACGGCCCGGCGGGTTCAAGCCCCAGCATGAAGTGGGTCAATCCGCCGGTGGCCTTCATGCTGCACGCGGGCGTGCCGCGCCTCATGGCTGCGGGCCTCACCTTGCCGGGTCTGCAGCCGGGCGATGGCTCGCGCGTGGGCCTGGAGGCCTACCCCGGCCTGCTGGCGCGCAGCGTGCTCGGTGCCACGTCGTACAAGAGTGATGACAAGGTCAAGCAGACACCTGATCGGCTGATCGCTCGCAAAACGCTGATCAACGCACTGGAAAACGGCCAGGCACCGCTGCTGCTGGCTGGTGGCCTGCGCCTGAAGCTCACGCACGCCCAGCGCGATCAATTGGCCGACGATGCCAGCGGTGACAGCCTGGACGCCGTGCTCTGCCTGCTGCAAGCCGCCTGGGCGCATGCGCAGCACGCCGCGGGCCACCCGCGCTGGGGCCTGCCCGAGTTCGATCCGCTGGAAGGCTGGATCGTGACCGCCTGACACCCCGATACCTACAATGGCCGTGAGCCCCCTTGCCACATTCCACACCATGAACACCACCCCGGCCGAACTCCCCACGCTGCCCGAACTGCCCGCCAGTCTGCGCTTTGCTTTCGTCGAAGCTTCTTGGCACGCCGACATCGTGCACCAGGCCCGTGATGCGTTTTTTGAAGAAATGGCGCGCGGTGGTTTTCAGGCCGATGCCATCGACGTGTTCGACGTGCCCGGCGCGTTTGAAATTCCGCTGCACGCGCAGCGTCTGGCGCGCTCGGGTCGCTACGCCGCGGTGGTGGGCAGCGCGCTGGTGGTGGACGGCGGTACCTACCGCCATGATTTCGTGGCGCAGACCGTGGTGCAGGCGCTGATGGACGTGCAGCTGGACACCGGCGTGCCGGTGATCTCGGCGGTGCAGGCGCCGCACCATTTCCACGAGCACGTGGAACACCGCCGCTACTTCATGCGCCACTTCGCCGTGAAAGGCACCGAGGCCGCACAGGCCTGTCTGCAGACCGTGGCCGGGCTGCGGCGTCTGGACGCCTTGTTGCTGTCCTGAAAGCGGCCCGTCGGCTGTAAGGCTTTCGCCCGCCGCCAGACGAACCAGGGTCTCGTTGAAGGAGTCCTTCCATGTCCGACACCGCCCGCCCCGCTTTTCGCCGCCGCATGCTGATGCTCATGGCGTCGCACGCGCTGGTCTTGCTCGTGGGCTTCGCCGCAGGCATCTATGCATTGCCCATCCTGATCGCACCGGACGGACCCAGCGCCCAGCTAGTGGCTCAAGCCGCCGCGGGCAGCACGTACAGCGGTGAGTTCCGCCGCGACTTGAAGGACAGTGATGCCCTGCACTGGGGCGAGGGCACGGTGACCGTGAGCCCTCGGCAGATCACGAGATCCGGCCTGAGCCGTTGAAGCCGGACTCAGCGCGCACAATCATCGGCACCATGAACCTCGCCAGCTTCGGCCCCTTGTCTCTCACCCTGTTCGCCTCGCTGGTCATTGCGCTGGTGCTGCTCGCCATCCGCATCGTCGTGATGCAGCGCGTGCAGCAGCGGCGTCAGCGGGAAAACCGCCAGGAAACCGAGCGCCTCAAATCGCTGGTGGCGGCTTACCGCGCATTGGCTGGGTCGTTCTCGCCAGCCACGGTGGAGAACGCATCGCAGATGGAAGAAACACTGGCCGAGATCGTGCTGTTCGGCTCCCTGCCGCAGGTGGAGCTGGCAGCGTCTTGTGCGCGTGCCATGCGGCGCGGCGAGTCGCCCGACTACCAGCCGCTGGTGGAGGAACTGCGCTCCGACCTGCGCCGCCAGCTTGGGCTGGATCCGATTCCTGACACGCTGGTGCTGCCGGTCTCGGGGCCGGGGCGTTCCACACGCACGGGCCGTGGTGAAGGCGAGGGCGGCGGTGGCCGGGGTGGTGCCGGCGGCGGTGGAGGGGGGGGGAGGTGGTGGCGCAGGCGCCGGTGGTGCTGCGGGAGGGCTGGGTGCTGGCCTGATCGCGTCCGAGGCCATGAACGGCTGAGTGGGGCAGTCTCGCTTGCAATTGATGCATCATCGCTCCAGCGCTTCGTCGAGGCCGCTCCTGGATCACCGACGCAAGCGCAGACATCAAGAACGGAACAATCATGAACTCGACCAAACTGATCGGCATCCTTCTCATCGCGGCGGGCGCCATCGCCCTCGTGTACGGCAGCTTCAGCTACACCAAGGAAACCGAGGCCGTGAAGCTCGGCCCTCTGGAACTGACGGTGAAAGAAAAGGAAACTGTCAACGTGCCGGTGTGGGCTGGCGTTGGCGCCATCGTCATCGGAGGATTGCTGCTCGTCATGGGTGGCAAAAAAGGCTGAGGCACTTCGCATCCGGTTCGTCGTCCATGCTGCGCCGGTTTGTCGCATGACATTGCGCGGGATGTGCCGGTTTGCACTCGCTGGCGCTTGCGTCTTGGGCGGCATGGCCCACGCTCAGGAGCGGGCGGACGAGGTGTACAGCGCGCGCGTCAGCCGCGTGTTTGACGGTGACACACTTTGGGTCAAACCGCTGCAGGGTGGGCGTTACCGCAAGCTGCGCCTCGATGGCATCGACGCCCCCGAAATCTGCCAGCGTGGCGGAGAGGCGTCGCGCGAGGTGCTGGCCCGACGCGTGCTGAACCAGGTTGTCGAGGTGCGCGTGCGCAGCCAGGATGACTATGGTCGGGGCATTGCACGCGTTGTGCACCAGGGCGATGATGTCGCCGCCTGGCTGGTGGGCAATGGTCAGGCTTGGTCGTACCGCTGGCGGCGCAGCCTGGGGCCGTTTTCTGCCGAGGAGGCCGCCGCAAAAGAGCGTGGTCGGGGCTTGTTCGCAGAGGCTGCACCCGAGCTGCCGCGTGATTTCCGCAAGCGCCACGGGCCGTGCCCGATGCCATCGCGCGGCTGAATCAGTGAGGGTGGCCGCACACCGCGCACTGCGGGTTCTGTGGCAACGTGATCTCGGTGAAGGCGAGGTCGCGCCCGTCGAGCATGAGCAGTTTGCCGGTGAGGCGCGAGCCCAGGCCGGTGAGCAGTTTCAGCGCCTCGGCCGCCTGCATGGTCCCCACGATGCCCACCAGCGGCGCGAACACGCCCATGGTCGCGCAGCGGGTTTCCTCCAAGTCTGCCGATTCGGGAAATACGCATGCGTAGCAGGGGTTGTCCGGGCTGCGCGCGTCGAACACGCTGAGCTGCCCGTCCATGCGGATTGCCGCGCCCGAGACCAGCGGCTTGCGGTGTTTCACGCACGCGCGGTTGATGGCGTGGCGCGTGACAAAGTTGTCTGTGCAGTCGAGCACAACGTCGGCTTGGGCAATCAGTTCGCTCAGCAAGTCCGCGTCGGCCCGCTGCACGATGGGTATGACCCGCACGTCGGGGTTGATGGCGGCGATGGCTTCCACGATGGACTCGGCCTTGGGGCGGCCCACGCGCGCCAGGTTGTGCGCAATCTGGCGCTGCAGGTTGGTCTCGTCGACCACGTCGTGGTCCACCACCGTGATGCGGCCCACGCCAGCGCTGCCCAGGTACAGCGCGACAGGTGACCCCAGGCCACCCGCGCCGATGATGAGCGCGTGGGAAGCCAGCAAGGCTTCCTGGCCCTCGACGCCGAGTTCGTTGAGCAGGATGTGGCGCGAATAGCGCAGAAGCTGTGCGTCGTCCAAAAGCGTCACAGCGGGCTGTCAGCCCGCTGTGTCCTCAGTTTTCTTTTTTCTCTTCGGTGCGCACAGTCTGGCTCTTGCTCACCATGACCGGACGACCCTTGAGCTGGTTGATGGCCTGCATGAGCTGGAAATCTTTGTCGGTGCCGAACTCAGGCACGAGACGCTGGCCCGGATTCTTTCGGGCTTCCTCTTCGAGTCGCTTGCGTGCCAGCTCGCGGTCTTCACTGCGCTGCTGCTCGGCCGCACGCATGGCGTCTGTCATCGGTACCGCCGCGGCCTTGGGGTCCTTGCCGTTGGTCAGGCTGTTCGCCAGATCGGCTTCTCGAGTGCGCAGCGCGGCGAACACGTTGCCTTCCAGCGTTTCGTCCACCAGCACGTCGGGCACGATGCCCTTGCCCTGGATGGAGGTGCCCATCGGCGTGTAGTAGCGCGCCGTGGTCAGCTTCAGACCGGTGTCCGGACCGAGCGGGCGCACGGTCTGCACCGACCCCTTGCCAAAGGTCTGGCTGCCAATGATGGTGCCGCGTTTGTGGTCCTGCAGGGCACCGGCCACGATCTCGCTGGCCGAAGCCGAGCCTTCGTTGACGATCACCACCAGGGGCACGCGCTTCAAGGCGCCTTTGGTGTTGTCGGTCAGGCGCTTGATGGGGTCGTTGCCGCCGCGGCGCAGGTAGTGCTGCGGAATGGCCTTGTAGATGAACTTGCTGTCTTCAAGCTGGCCGTTGGTGGAGACCACGGTCACGTTTTCCGGCAGGAAGGCGGCCGACAGGGCCACGGCGGCATCGAGCAGACCACCTGGGTCGTTGCGCAGGTCCAGCACCAGGCCCTTTAGGTTGGGCTCGGTCTTGTACAGGTCTTCCACCTTGCGGGCGAAGTCTTCGATGGTGCGTTCCTGGAACTGCGACACACGAACCCAGGCGTAGCCCGGCTCCACCACGCGCGACTTCACGCTCTGGGTCTTGATCTCTTCGCGGGTGATGGTCACGGGGAAGGTACGGTCCTCGTCCTTGCGGAAGATGGTCAGCAACACCTTGGTCCTGGGCTCGCCGCGCATGAGCTTGACCGCATCGTTGATCGACAGGCCTTTGACGTTGGTGTCGTCGATCTTGGTGATCAGGTCGTTGGTTTTGAGACCGGCACGGAAGGCGGGCGAATCTTCGATGGGTGAAACCACCTTGACCAGACCGTCTTCCATGGTGATCTCGATGCCCACACCCACGAAACGGCCGCTGGTGCCTTCGCGGAATTCCTTGAACGACTTCTTGTCGAAGTACTGGGAATGCGGGTCCAGGCTGGCCACCATGCCGGTGATCGCCTCGTTGATCAGCTTCTTCTCGTCCACCGTCTCCACATAGTCGGTCTTGACCATGCCGAACACGGCTGCGAGCTGCTGCAGCTCTTCGAGCGGCAGCGGCGCCAGCGTACCGCGGGCCACTGCCTGCAATTGGACCGTGGTCAGTGCGCCCGCGACCGCACCAATGGCCACCCAGCCTGCAATTTTCAGCTTGTGACTCACCTGTTTTGCCATTGAATTACCTCAGTAATGACGCCCATGTCGGACCACTTGACCCGACGGCGGGTCAATATACACCTATGAGCACGGAGAATCGGTTCGGTTCCCCAATGCCCGGCCCGAGGCGCGGACTGTCCCGATCGCCGGTTGTCAGGCCTTGCCTTGCGCTGCCACCGCTGCCGCGGCGCGGGCCGCTGCCTCGGCGTCGCCCAGGTAGTAACTTTTGATCGGTTTGAGGTCGGCGTCGAGTTCGTAGACCAACGGGATGCCGTTGGGGATGTTGACGCCCACGATGTCGTTGTCGCCAATGCCGTCGAGGTACTTCACCAGCGCGCGGATGCTGTTGCCATGGGCGGCCACGACCACGCGTTTGCCCGACTTGATCGCAGGTGCCATGGCTTCGTTCCAGAACGGCAGCACGCGCGCCACGGTGTCTTTGAGGCACTCGGTGAGGGGTATGTCCTGGGGATTGAGGCGTGCGTAGCGGCGGTCGCCGCGCTCGCTGCGCGGATCGCCCACCTCCAGCGCCGGCGGCGGCGTGTCGTAGCTGCGGCGCCAGATCAGCACCTGCTCATCACCGTACTGCTTGGCCATGTCGGCCTTGTTCAGTCCCTGCAGGGCGCCGTAGTGGCGTTCATTGAGGCGCCAGCTGTGCACCACTGGCAGCCAGGTACGGTCCATCTCGTCGAGCACGTGCCACAGGGTGCGGGTGGCGCGTTTGAGGACGCTGGTATAGGCCAGATCGAAGTCGTAACCCTCGGCCTTGAGCAACCGACCAGCGGCTTTGGCTTGCTCCAGGCCGGTGGGGGTGAGGTCGACGTCGGTCCAGCCGGTGAAGCGGTTTTCCAGGTTCCAGGTGGATTCGCCATGGCGAATCAGGACGAGTTTGTGCATGGGGAAGAGGTGGCGTTGGGGCAAGGGAGCAGTGAAATACGGCTGCACTGTGGATCACTTTGGCACAGTGCAGCCCGACATTCTAAAATCGCGGGCTTACTCGAAAGGTGTCCTCGTGAGTTTCTTCATCGATAACTGGATTTTGCTGGCCGTGGCGTTCTCGTCGGGTGCCATGCTGCTGTGGCCCATGGTCTCTGCGGGCGCGCGTGCCGGCTCGCTCACCACGGTGGAGGCCGTGCAGCTCATGAACCGCGACAAGGCGGTGGTGGTGGATGTGAGCGAGCCCGCCGAATTTGCCGCAGGCCACGTGATCGGTGCCAAAAACGTGCCGCTGTCGGAGCTGGAGGCCAAGCTGCCCGGCACCGTCAAGAACAAGGCCATGCACCTGATCCTGGTCTGCCCCAATGGGTCAAAGGCGAACCGGGCCGTGGCCACGGCCAAGAAACTGGGCTACGAGAATGCGCAATCCCTGACGGGCGGCATGGGCGCCTGGCGCGCTGCCAGCTTGCCGGTGCAAAAAACCTGATCATTTGGGCTTCGTTTTTCGTACCGACAGGAGAGTTCGCATGGCCAAAGTCAAGATGTTCACCAGCGCCTATTGCCCTTATTGCAGCGCCGCCAAGGCGCTGTTGCAAAAGCATGGCGTGGCCGATCTGGAAGAGGTGTTCGTCGACGGACAACCTGAACTGCGCGCTCAGATGAGAGCCGTCACTGGCCGCACCAGCGTGCCGCAAATCTTCATTGGCGAGCAGCACGTGGGTGGTTGCGACGATCTGCACGCGCTCGATGGGCGCGGTGGGCTGGTGCCCATGCTGCAAGCCTGAGTCATCGAGTCGCCTTGTCGGGCTGACATAATTCGCCTTGTGCCCGCCGCGGGAACGATCCTCCGGCGGGTTTGTTTTTTCAACGCATTCTTCGAGACAACACCATGGCAGAAAACCAGGAACCCACCTTCCAGATCCAGCGCGTCTACCTCAAGGAAGCGTCGCTTGAGCAACCCAATTCGCCCGCCATCCTGCTTGAGCAGGAGCAGCCCACGGTGGACATCCAGCTCGGCGTGGAAGCCAGCCCGGCGGCCGACGGTGTGTTCGAAGTCTGCGTGACCGCCACCGTGACGACCAAAATCAAGGACCGCACCGTGTTCCTGGTCGAGGCCAAGCAGGCCGGCATCTTCGAGATCCGCAATCTGCCGCAGGAGCAGATGGGTCCGATCATGGGCATCGCCTGCCCGCAGATCGTCTACCCCTACCTGCGCAGCAACGTGGCCGACATCATCCAGCGCGGTGGGTTCCCGCCCGTGCACCTGGCCGAGATCAACTTCCAGGCCATGTACGAGCAGCAGCAGGCGCAGGCCGCCGCCGACGCTCCCCGCATCGTCACGCAATAAGGCCTTGCCCGGCACCAGCCCGATGAACATCGTCGTGCTCGGAGCGGGCGCCTGGGGCACTGCACTGGCCATCAGCGCGGCCACGCAAGCAGGTGAGTCGCGGCGCGTGACGCTCTGGGCGCGAGACGCGCAACAAGCCGCCGACCTGAAACAGCACCGAGAGAACCGCCGCTACCTGAGCGGGGTGTCGGTGCCGCAGGCGTTGCAGATCGCCACGGGCCCGCTGCATGGTGGTGCAACCGCGCTGGCAGATGCCGACCTCGTGATCGTCGGAACGCCCATGGCCGGCCTTCGTGCCATGCTGACGTTGCTGGCCAGCCAGAGCGTCCCGGTGGCGTGGCTGTGCAAAGGTTTCGAAGCTCCTCTGGATGCCGCTCATTCGATCGGTTTGATGGGGCACGAGGTTCGCACTCAGGTGGCACCCCAGCTGCTGGCGGGCGTGTTGAGTGGTCCGAGCTTTGCTCTGGAAGTGGCGCGCGGACAACCCACTGCCCTGGTGGCGGCCAGCGAACACGCCAGCGTGCGCGACACGCTCGTGGCCGCGTTTCACAGTCCCACCCTGCGCGTGTACGCCAACGACGACATCGTGGGTGTGGAGGTGGGCGGCGCGGTGAAGAACGTGCTCGCGATCGCCACCGGCCTGTGCGACGGCCTGGGCCTTGGCATGAATGCGCGTGCGGCGCTCATCACCCGTGGCCTGACCGAAATGACGCGTCTGGGGCTGGCGTTGGGTGCGAGGGCCGAGACATTCATGGGGCTCTCGGGCCTGGGCGATCTGGTGCTCACGGCCACCGGCGACCTCTCGCGCAACCGCAAGGTGGGCCAGTTGCTCGCGCAGGGCATGAACCTGCAGCAGGCGGTGGACTCGCTGGGCCATGTGGCCGAAGGCGTTTACAGCGCTCGTACGGTGGCGCAGCGCGCACGGTCACTGGGTGTGGACATGCCCATCACCGACGCGGTGGTGGCCCTGCTGGACGGTGGTCTGCTGCCGACACAGGCGGTGGCCATGTTGATGGGGCGTGACCCCAAGGACGAACTGCTCTGAAAGACCGGGCCAGGCGCCTGGCCCGACGTCGGCTCACCGGGGCATGCAACCCGACGAGTTGAACACCCGCTCTGTCGATGCAGGGTTGCGAGCCAGCGCAGCAGCCGGTCGGCGCGGGCGGCGCACCAACTCTCCGCTGCAGTTCGGACAGGTGTTGTTCAACTTCGTTTCCGCGCATTCGCTGCAGAAGGTGCATTCAAAGGTGCAGATGCGTGCGTCCAGCGATTCGTTGGGCAGATCGCGGTTGCAGCATTCGCAGTTCGGACGCAGCTGAAGCATGGCGGGACTCTCCGGGGGTCAGATTTCGAAGTTGTCGATGAGCCGGGTCTTGCCCAGGCGCGCCGCGCCCAGCACCACGAGTGGATCACCCGCTTGCGGCGCAAGCAGATCGACCCGGCGGCGCACGGTCAGGTAGTCGGGCTGCCAGCCGCGCGCGGCCAGGTCTTTCATGGCGCGTTCTTCCAGCGCGGGGAGTTGACGCACCAGGCCGTCGGCGGCCGCCAGCGCATCGCGGCCCAGCGCGCGCAGCGCGAGCGAGAGCTGCACCGCCTCGGCCCGCTCGCTCTCGCTGAGGTATCCGTTGCGCGAGCTCAGGGCCAGGCCATCGGGGGCACGTTGGGTGTCACCGCAGACGATGGTGATGGGCAGCGCAAACTGCTTCACCATGCGCCGGATCACCATCTGCTGCTGGTAGTCCTTCTGCCCGAAGATGGCAAAGCGCTCACCCTTGGCCTCGGACAACACACTCTGGAACAGCTTCATCACCACGGTGCACACACCGGTGAAAAAGCCGGGGCGGAAATGGCCCTCCAGGATGTCGGCCAGCTCGGCGGGCGGCTGCACCTTGAAGCCCTGCGGCTCGGGATACATCTCTTTTTCTGACGGCGCAAACACCACATCACAACCCGCGGCGGCGAGCTTGTCGCAATCGGCCTGCAAGGTGCGCGGGTAGGTGTCGAAATCTTCGTGGGGCGCGAACTGCAACCGGTTGACGAAGATGCTGGCCACGGTCACATCGCCCAGGGGCTTGGCGGTGCGCACCAGATCGAGGTGGCCTGCGTGCAGGTTGCCCATGGTGGGCACCAGGGCGGGGCTGTTGAAGGGACGCAGCGTGCTGCGCAGGTCGTCGAGGGTGTGGACGATTTTCATGGTCACCAGGCGTGCAGGGCGTCGTCTGGGAAGCTGCCGTCCTTCACGGCGGCTACGTACGCGGCCATGGCGTCGCGCACGCTGCCGGCGCCCTCCATGAAGTTGCGCACGAACTTGGGGTTCTTGCCCAGGTTGACGCCCAGCATGTCGTGCATCACCAGCACCTGGCCGGCCGTGCCCTGGCCCGCGCCGATGCCGATGGTGTGGCAGGTCGGGAGCTGGCGGGTGATCTCGGCCGACAGGGCCGCGGGCACCATTTCCAGCACGACCATGGTGGCGCCGGCGTCTTGCAGTTCGAGCGCGTGGCGCTTGAGCACCAGAGCCGCCGCGTCGCCGCGGCCCTGCACGCGGTAGCCGCCGAGCGCATGCACTGTCTGTGGTGTCAAACCCAGGTGCGCACACACCGGAATGCCGCGCTCGACCAGGAAGCGCACGGTCTCGGCCGTCCAGCCGCCACCTTCGAGCTTGACCATGTGCGCGCCCGCATGTACCAGTTGGGCCGCGCTGCGCATGGCCTGCTCTTTGGATTCGTGGTAACTGCCGAAGGGCAGGTCGCCCAGCAGCCAGGCCGTGGCCTGCACGCGGCGCAAACCGCGCGCCACGCTTTCCACGTGGTAGGCCATGGTCTCCAGTGTCACGCCTGCGGTGCTGGCAAGGCCCTGGCAGACCATGCCCAACGAGTCGCCCACCAGGATGCACTCCACGCCGGCCGCATCGGCCACGGCGGCGAAGGTCGCGTCGTAGGCGGTGAGCATGGTGATCTTCTCGCCACGCTCGCGCAACTCGTTCAGGCGCGGCAGGCTCACCGGTTTGCGCTGGGGCAGGGGCGAGGCGGTGGGCAGCGTGCCATAGGGCGTGGCCATGGGCGCAGTCGGGGTGGGGGTGCTCATTCGTGATTCCCGCGTGTTTCAGGGGTGGGTGAGAATGCGGGACTATAGACCATCCCGGTATGCTTGCGACCCATGAAACACCTCTCTGAATTCACCCCCGAAGACCTGCATGAACTGGCTCGGCGCGATGTGGCGCTGGCCCTCGCTGAAGACGTGGGCGGGGGTGATCTGACCGCCGCACTGGTGGACGCCACCAAGCCTGCGCGCGCGCGTATTCTGGCGCGCGAGCCGGCGGTGATTTGCGGCGCACCGTGGGTAGAGGCCGCCGTGCTGGCGCTGGACCCGCAGGCCCGGCTCACCTGGCACGTGATCGAAGGCCAGCGCTGCGCGCCCGACCAGGCCGTGCTCACCATTGAAGGCCGGGCGCAGTCGCTGCTCACCGCCGAGCGCACGGCGCTCAACTTTTTGCAATTGCTCTCGGCCGTGGCCACCAAGACCGCGGTGTTCGTGGACGCGGTGGCGGGCACACGCGCGCAGATCGTGGACACGCGCAAGACTTTGCCGGGGCTGCGGCTGGCGCAGAAATACGCCGTCAAGACCGGTGGGGGTGTGAACCACCGCATCGGCCTGTATGACGCGGTGCTGATCAAGGAAAACCACATTGCCGCGGCCGGCGGCGTGGCGCAGGTGCTGCAGCGGGTGCGCGAAACCACGCCCCAGGCGCGATTTGTGGAGATCGAGGTGGAAACCCTGGCCCAGCTCGACGAGGCGCTGACCAGCGGCGCCACCATGGTCTTGCTGGACAACATGGACATCCCCACCTTGCAGGAGGCGGTGCGGCGCAACGCGGGCCGTGCGGTGCTGGAGATCTCCGGTGGTGTGAACCTGCAGACCGTGCGCGCGCTGGCCGAAACCGGCGTGGACCGCATCTCCATTGGCGCCCTCACCAAGGATGTGAAGGCGGTTGATTTCTCCATGCGATTCGCGGCGCTCTGACGCCCAGCCAAGGACCCCCCCATGAGCACCGAAGCCAGTGTCATCGACGTTGAGTACGAACAACCCGCCTGCCCCACGCAGCACGCCTGGGCGCGTGTACCGGTGGAGCCGGGTCCCAAGCAGCGGGCCGAACTGAAGGACAAGATCCGCCGCCTGCTGAAGGAGCGCAATGCGGTGATGGTGTCGCACTACTACGTGCACCCGGACCTGCAGGACCTGGCCATCGAGACCGGGGGCATCGTGAGCGACTCGCTGGAGATGGCGCGCTTCGGTCGCGACCACGCGGCGCAGACCTTGATCGTCTCGGGTGTGCGCTTCATGGGCGAGACCGCCAAGATCCTGAGCCCGGAGAAGACCGTGCTCATGCCCGACCTCGACGCCAACTGCTCACTCGACCTGGGCTGCCCCATCGATGAGTTCAGCGCGTTCTGCGATGCCCACCCGGACCGCACGGTGGTGGTGTACGCCAACACCAGCGCGGCGGTGAAGGCACGCTCCGACTGGTTGGTCACGTCCAGCTGCGCGCTCGACATCGTGAGCGCCTTGAAGGACAAGGGCCACAAGATCCTGTGGGCACCCGACAAACACCTGGGTGGTTACATACAGCGCGAGACCGGCGCCGACATGGTGATGTGGGGCGGCGCGTGCATCGTGCACGACGAGTTCAAGGCCTTCGAGCTGCAGGCGCTGATGAAGGAACACCCGCAAGCCAAGGTGCTGGTGCACCCGGAGAGCCCGGCCGACGTGATCGCGCTGGCCGACTCGGTGGGTTCCACCTCGGCCATCCTGAAAGCGGCGCGCGAAATGGACGCACCCGAATTCATCGTCGCCACCGACAACGGGATGATGCACATGCTGCGCCAGCAGAACCCGGGCAAGGTGTTCATCGAAGCCCCGACTGCCGGCAACAGCGCCACCTGCAAGAGCTGCGCACACTGCCCCTGGATGGCGATGAACGGGCTGGCCGGTGTGGCGCAGATTCTGGAAAAGGGCCTGAACGAGATTCACGTTGACCCGGCACTGATTCCGCGCGCTCGGCTCCCGATCGACCGCATGCTGGCATTTACCGGCGCGCAGCGCCTGGGCAACGACCCGGGTGCGCTGGTGCCCAACATCGGCGCCGCCTGAACCACTTGGAAACGCCCTTTCCGGCGCGACATTCCCGTCCAGGATGCCGCGGAACTGGCTTTGCCAGGCCGCAGGCATCGCCCCCTGGGGGGTGACGCGCGCAGCGCGGCGCGGGGGGAGCGTTATCTTGCGGGTGGCACCAAGATGGTCGGTTTTGCGACCGGCAGCAGTTCGGGATAGTCCCGGCTGAAGTGCAGGCCGCGGCTCTCATGCCGCAGCATGGCCGACATCACGATCAGGTCGGCCACCTGCACCAGGTTGCGCAGTTCCAGCAGGTCGCGCGTGACGTGGAACTGCGAATAGAACTCGTGGATCTCGGCCTGCAGCAGCGCGATGCGGTGCGCGGCGCGCTCCAGTCGTTTGTTGGTGCGCACGATACCCACGTAGTCCCACATGAATCGGCGCAGCTCGTCCCAGTTGTGCGAGATCACCACCATTTCGTCTGCGTCGGTCACGCGGCTGTCGTCCCACTGTGGCATGGCGGGTGTGCCGGCGTCGGCTGCCGAGCGAATCGCATTCACCGCGCCTTGCGCAAACACCATGCACTCCACCAGCGAGTTGCTCGCCAGGCGGTTGGCGCCGTGCAGGCCGGTGCAGGTGGTTTCGCCCACAGCGTAAAGACCGGCGATGTCGGTGCGGCCACCCAGGTCGGTCACCAGACCGCCGCAGGTGTAGTGCGCGGCCGGCACCACGGGAATGGGATCCTTGGTGATGTCGATGCCCAGCTCGGCGCAGCGTGCCAGGATGTTGGGAAAGTGCTCTTGCAGGAACTCGGGCGGCTGGTGTGAGATGTCCAGGTACACGCAGTCCAGGCCGTGCTTTTTCATCTCGAAGTCGATCGCGCGCGCCACCACGTCGCGCGGGGCAAGTTCGGCGCGCGGGTCGTGGTCGGGCATGAAGCGGTGGCCGCCCAGGTGCGGCGGCAGCTTGAGCAGGCCGCCTTCACCACGCACTGCCTCGGTGATCAGGAAGCTTTTGGCGTGCGGGTGGTAGAGGCAGGTTGGGTGGAACTGGATGAACTCCATGTTGCCCACCTGGCAGCCCGCGCGCCAGCCCGCGGCGATGCCGTCGCCGGTGGCGGTGTCGGGGTTGGTGGTGTAGAGGTAGACCTTGCCCGCGCCGCCCGTGGCCAGCACGGTGTGAGTGGCGCTGAAGGTCACGACCTCGTCACGCACGGTGTCGAGCACGTAGGCGCCGAAACAGCGCTCGGCCACCTGGCGTGCCGGATCGTGGCCGGGCAGTTTGTGGTCGGTGATCAGGTCGACCAGCATGTGGTGCTCAAACACCTGGATGGCGGGCGTGTTGCGCACGCGCTCGATCAGCGTGGCCTGCACCGCAGCGCCTGTGGCGTCGGCCGCGTGCACGATGCGGCGGTGGCTGTGGCCCCCCTCGCGCGTGAGGTGCAGCTCGCCCGCCTCCAGCGAAAAGGGCACACCGAGCTCACGCAGCCAGGCAATGGCCGCGGGCGCGTTCTCCACAGTGAATTTCGTGGCTTCAAGATCGCACAGGCCCGCGCCGGCGACCAGCGTGTCATCCACGTGCGAGGCCAGGCTGTCACCCTCGGCCAGCACCGCCGCAATGCCGCCTTGGGCCCAGTTGCTCGATCCATCGAGGAGGGCCCGTTTGGTGATCACGGCCACGCGGTGGGTGGTGGACAGGTGCAGTGCCGCGGTCAGACCGGCCAGGCCGCTGCCGATGATGAGGACGTCGAAGCGGTGAGAGTCGGTCATGGATGAAAAGATCTAGCTGGGCGTGTAGGCCAAGCGGACATAGATGGGTGCGAAGGCCTCGGCCTGAGTCAACTCGATGAGGGTCTCTTTGGCCAGTTCGAGCATGGCGATGAAGGTGACGACCAGCACCGGAGAGCCCTTCGTGGGATCGAACAATTCGCCGAACTCCACGAACTTGCGGCCCTGCAGGCGGCGCAACACGATGCTCATGTGCTCACGCACCGAGAGCTCCTCGCGGCTGATCTTGTGGTGCTGCACGAGCTTGGCGCGCTTGAGGATGTCGCGCCAGGCGCTTTGCAGGTCGATGGCGCTCACGTCGGGAAAACGTGGCGCCAACGCCTGCTCCACGTAGACCTGGGCGCGCAGGAAATCGCGGCCGTATTGCGGGGCATCGGCCAGGCGCTGGGCGGCCAGTTTCATCTGCTCGTATTCAAGCAGGCGGCGCACCAGCTCGGCGCGCGGGTCTTCCGGCTCCTCACCCTCGGCCGTCTTCTTGGGCGGCAGCAGCATGCGCGACTTGATCTCGATCAGCATGGCCGCCATCAGCAGGTATTCGGCCGCCAGCTCCAGGTTGCTGTTGCGGATCTCATCGACGTAGGTGAGGTACTGGCGGGTCACCGCCGCCATCGGGATGTCGAGGATGTTGAAATTCTGCTTGCGAATCAGGTAGAGCAGCAGGTCCAGCGGGCCTTCAAAGGCTTCCAGGAAGATCTGCAGCGCGTCCGGCGGGATGTAGAGGTCGCGCGGCATGGCGAACAGCGGTTCGCCGTACAGCCGCGCCAGCGCCACGTGGTCGACCACGGTGGGCAGCACCGCGTCGAGGCCCTGAGGCGCCTCGTCAAGTGTGTGGACCTCGTTGCCCATGTCGTGGTGAGGCGAGAGCCGTCGGATCAGTTGTGATCGGAACCGGTCTGGTAGACGTAGGGCTGCTGAGGCACGCGGGCTGTCTCGGCTTCGGCCTGGAAGCTGCGGTCGATCTGCTTGTCCCACAACAGCGAGCGGCCCAGACGCTGCGACTGCTCCAGCCCTGGTTTGTCGGCCTTGAGCTTCTCGATGAACAGCGTGGCGTCGGACTTGTAGTGCGGGCGGGCGAAGAAGGACATGGTGGTCGGGGCCTGGTGCGGGGGAAAGGCGCGATTTTACCGGTCTGGGGCTGCTCGCAGGTCACTCGCAAGTATTGAGCCGCGTCGCAAAGCCGGAGCGCACGATCAGGGATCGCGGCTGGGTGTGCAGCCCCACCATGCCCAGATGGCCGCCGCGCTTGTGCACCGCCTTGTGCAGTTGCTCCAGCGCGTCCAGGCCGGTGGTGTCCAGCGAGATCATGTGACTGGCGTCCAGCATCACGTTGATCGGGGTGGGCGCGTTTTCCACGTCGGCCACGATGGGGTCGACCTTGGCCACGGCACCGAAAAACAGCGAGCCATAGAGCTTGTAGGTGGCCTGGTGCTCGGTGCGCGCCACCGGCTCGGCGCGAAAAATCTCGCTCTGGCGGCGCACGAACAGCACCACCGCGAGCACCAGCCCGAGCTCGACCGCCACCGTGAGGTCAAAGACGATGGTGACGAAGAAGGTGGAGAGCATCATCAACCGGTAGTGGTTGCTGAAGTGCTTGAGCCGCGCGAACTCGCGCCATTCGCCCATGTTCCAGGCCACGAACAGCAGCACCCCGGCCAGCACGGACAGCGGGATGTGGTACGCCAGCGGCGCGGCCAGCAGCACCACCGCGGCCAGCGTGAGGGCATGCACCATGCCCGCCACCGGTGAGGCGGCGCCCGAGCGGATGTTGGTCACCGTGCGCGCGATCGTGCCGGTGGCCGGCATGCCACCAAAGAAGGGCACCACCGTGTTGGCAATGCCCTGGGCCATGAGTTCCTGGTTGGGATCGTGCTTGGGCGCGTCGCCCAGCTGGTCGGCCACGCGCGCGCACAGCAGCGATTCGATGGCGCCCAACAGCGCGATGGTGAGCGTGGGCGTGACCAGCAGGCGCACGGTTTCCCAGGAAAAGTCCGGCAGTTCGAAGGCGGGCACACCCTGCGGGATGCCGCCAAACCGGGTGCCCACCGTCTCCACCGGCAGGCTGAGCAGCCAGGCCAGCAGTGAGAGCGTGATCAGCGCCACCACCGGGCCAGGGATGCGCGACGTGGCCTTGAGCGCACTCACCGTCTCGATGGTTTCGAGCTGGCGGCGGAACTGCGAGTCGACCGCCCACAACCGCGGCCACACCACGAGACCCAGCACGCACAGGCCACCGAGCCCGAGTGCGAAGGGATTGAGGCTGTGGATGTGGCCGGTGATGGCGTCGATCTGGCCGAAGAAGCTCGCCGGCATCTTCTCGATGTCCAGCCCCAGCAGATCACGCACCTGGGACAGGGCGATGAGCACCGCGATGCCGTTGGTGAAGCCGATCACCACCGTCACCGGCACATAGCGCACCAGCGTGCCCAGGCGGAACAGACCCATGAGAAAGAGCAGCACGCCGGCGCTCGCAGTGGAGATCAGGAGGTTGGCCACGCCGTAGCGCTCGACGATGCCGTAGACGATCACGATGAAGGCGCCCGCCGGTCCCCCGATCTGCACTGAGGTACCGCCCAGCGCCGAGATCAGGAATCCCGCGATGATCGCCGTCCACAGGCCGGCTTCGGGCTGCAGGCCGCTGGCAATCGCGAAGGCCATGGCCAGCGGCAGCGCCACGATGCCGACGGTGGCGCCGGCCCCCACGTCACGCGCCAGCTTGTCCCGGTTGTAGCCTTTGAGGTCCTGGATCAGACGCGGACGGAACGGGGCGAGGGGCGGCATTCCTTGAAACATGGGTCATGTTACCGTTGGCAACGGTCTGTGAAGCTGACAGGCAGGGGCTCAAACACTGCGGGTTTACACTGAATTTTTCACCCTTGAAGAGGTTGTCCGCATGCGTGGTTTGATCGATGCCTCTCGCCGAGGATCCCTGTTCACCCTGCTGGCTCTGGCCTCGTTGCTGACGGCATGCGACGTGAAGAACATCAGTGAACTTGAAGAGGGCGTGTCCACCGAAGCCGATGTGCGAGAGCGCTTTGGTGCACCCGAGGCGGTGTGGGAAGGTGAAGACGGCGCGCAGATCTACGAATACAACCGCCAGCCCGCCGGCCATGTGAACTACATGATCACCATCGGCCCCGATGGCCGCATGGCCGCGCTGCGCCAGGTTCTCACCGAACGCAACTTTGCGCGGGTGTTGCCCGGCATGGCGATGGAAGACGTGCGACGTATGCTGGGCAAGCCGATGAAGATCACCACGTACGCGCTCAAGCGCGAGACGCACTACGACTGGCGCTACCTCGACGGTGCCGGCGCAGACAGCTCCAAGGTATTCACGGTCGTCTTTGACCCCGACCTGCGGGTGATCCGCACGATGTCGGCCCGAGATCCGGATCTGGACCGAAACCGGTAACGGGCTCAGCGAATGCGCATGCCGGGCGTGGCGCCTGGCCAGGGGTTGAGGATGTGGATGCCTGGCTCGGCGGTCTCGTCGGCGTGGCTGGCGGCCAGCACCATGCCTTCGCTCACGCCGAACTTCATCTTGCGCGGCGCCAGGTTGGCCACCATCACTGTGAGCTTGCCCACCAGGTCTTCGGGGGCGTAGGCGCTGGCGATGCCGCTGAACACATTGCGCGTCCTGCCTTCGCCGACGTCCAGCGTCAGGCGCAGCAGCTTGGTCGAACCTGCCACCGCTTCGCAGTTCACGATCTGCGCGATGCGCAGATCGATCTTGCTGAAGTCGTCGATGGTGATGGTGTCGGCGATGGGTTCGCCACCGGGCACGGTGGCTGCCACTGCCGGGGCCGGAGGCGGTTCGAACAGCGCGTCGAGCTGTTTCACGTCCACGCGCTGCATGAGGTGCTGGTAGGTGTTGATGGTGTGCCCGGCACCCAGCAGGTGGCTCGCATCGGTGAACTGCAGGGGTTCGATCTGCAGGAAGGCCTCGACGTTGACGGCGAGCGCGGGCAGCACCGGCTTCAGGTAGAGCGTGAGCAGGCGGAAGGCTTCGATGCAGGCGGTGCACACGTCGTGCAGGCGCCCGTCCATGTCTTGCTGCTTCGCCAGTTCCCAGGGCTTGTTCTGGTCGACGTAGGCATTCACGCGGTCGGCCAGCTGCATCACCTCGCGCAGCGCCTTGCCGTATTCGCGCTCGGCATACAGCGCCGTGATCGAGGGTGCAGCGGTTTGCAGGTGGTCGATCAGGTTGTCGCCATCGGCCGAGACTTCACCGAGCTTGCCCTCGAAGCGCTTGGCGATGAAGCCGGCCGCGCGCGAGGCGATGTTGATGTATTTGCCGATCAGGTCGCTGTTGACCCGAGCCATGAAGTCCTCGGCATTGAAGTCCACGTCTTCATTGCGGCTGCTGAGCTTGGCCGCCAGGTAGTAGCGCAGCCACTCCGGGTTCATGCCCAGGCTCAGGTATTTCAACGGATCCAGACCGGTGCCCCGGCTCTTGCTCATCTTCTCGCCGTTGTTGATGGTGAGGAAGCCGTGCACGAACACCGCATTGGGCACCTTGCGGCCGCTGAAGTGCAGCATCGCCGGCCAGAACAGCGTGTGGAAGGTGATGATGTCCTTGCCGATGAAGTGGAACTGCTCGGTGGTCGGGTCGGCCATGAAGGCGTCGAAGTCGCGTCCGGTCTTGCCGAACCAGTTCTTCAGCGAGGCGAGGTAACCCACGGGCGCGTCCAGCCAGACGTAGAAGTATTTGCCTGGTGCGTCGGGGATCTCGATGCCGAAGTAGGGCGCGTCGCGGCTGATGTCCCAGTCCCCCATCTTCGGTTTGCCGTCTTCGCCCGGTTCGATCCACTCGCTGATCTTGTTGAGCACCTCGGGCTGCACCGCGCCGCTTTGCGTCCACTGGTCCAGGAAGGCCAGGCAGCGCGGGTCGGAGAGCTTGAAAAAGAAGTGTTCCGATTGCTTGAGCACCGGCTTGGCGCCAGACAGGGCGGAGTAGGGGTTGATCAGCTCCGTGGGGCTGTAGACCTTGCCGCAGACCTCGCAGTTGTCGCCGTACTGGTCTTTGGCATGGCAGTTCGGGCATTCGCCCTTGATGAAGCGGTCGGGCAGGAACATGTTCTTCTCGGGGTCGAAGAACTGCTCGATGGTGCGTGTCTCGATCAGGCCGTTGGCCTTGAGTTCGCGGTAGATCTGTTGCGCGAGCTCGTGGTTCTCGGGCGCGTCGGTGCTGTGCCAGTTGTCGAAGCCGATGTGAAAGCCATCGAGGTAGGGCTTGCGGCCGGCCGCGATGTCGGCCACGAACTGCTGCGGCGTCTTGCCGGCCTTGTCGGCCGCGATCATGATCGGCGCGCCGTGCGCGTCGTCGGCACAGACGAAGTGCACTTCATGGCCCTGCATGCGTTGGAACCGCACCCAGATGTCGGCCTGGATGTACTCCATGATGTGACCGATGTGGAAGTGGCCGTTGGCGTAGGGCAGGGCGGTGGTGACGAACAGGCGTCGCTGGCTCATGGGATGGGCTTTCTTCTGGGGAACCGGCGATTTTAGGGCGTTGGCCTGTCTATGTCCTCATGGCGATTGTGTGAATGACCCCGGTCAGGGTGGGGCGTTAGACTTCAGCCCGTTCGTAGACCCGATACCCCCATCCCCACTGGAGCTAGTTCCCCCATGGCCGTTGATTCCCAGGCGCTCCTGACCGCGCTGCAAGCCGTCATCGATCCGAACACCGGACGCGACTTCGTCACCAGCAAGGCGCTGAAAAATCTCCAGACGCAGGACGGCGATGTGTCCTTCGATGTCGAACTGGGTTATCCGGCCAAGAGTCAGATGCCAGGGTTTCGCAAGACCCTGATCGCCGCGGCCAAGTCGGTGGCGGGCGTGGAGAACGTCTCGGTCAACATGACCATGAAGATCACGGCGCATGCGGTGCAGCGCGGTGTGCAGGTCATGCCCAATGTGAAGAACATCATTGCCGTGGCCTCGGGCAAGGGCGGGGTGGGCAAGAGCACCACCGCGGTCAACCTGGCGCTGGCACTCTCGGCCGAAGGCGCCAAGGTCGGCATTCTGGATGCCGACATCTACGGCCCGAGCCAGCCCATGATGATGGGCGTGGAAGGCCGGCCCGAGAGCGCTGATGGCCAGACCATGGAGCCGCTGGAGAACTACGGCGTGCAGGTGATCTCGATCGGTTTCTTGATCGACCGCGATGAAGCCATGATCTGGCGCGGCCCCATGGCCACGCAGGCGCTGGAGCAGCTGCTGCGCCAGACCAACTGGAAGGACCTCGACTATCTGATCGTCGACATGCCCCCGGGCACCGGCGACATCCAGCTCACTCTGAGCCAGCGCGTGCCGCTCACCGGCGCGGTGATCGTGACCACGCCGCAGGACATCGCCCTGCTCGACGCACGAAAGGGCATCAAGATGTTCGAGAAGGTGGGCGTGCCCATTCTGGGCATCGTGGAAAACATGGCGGTACACGTGTGCGAGAAGTGCGGCCACGTGGAGCACATCTTCGGCGCCGACGGCGGCAAGAACATGGCGGCCGAGTACGGCATGGACTACCTCGGCGCGCTGCCGCTCAACATGAGCATCCGTGTGCAGGCCGACAGCGGCATGCCCAGCGTGGTGGCCGACCCCGATGGCGAGATCGCTGGCTTGTACAAATCGGTGGCACGGCAGTTGGCGATCAAGATCGCGGCCAAAGCCAAGGACTTCTCGAACAAGTTCCCAAGCATCAAGATTTCCAAGGAAACCTGAATCGGCCAACCGACCGTTTCTCCCCCACAAGAGCCGGCCCATCGCCGGCTTTTTTGCGCCTGGGTTCCCCTCAAAGTACTGCCAATGAAGTATGGCGCGACCGTTGGGTTTGCGATGTGATGCCGCATACCCCCTGGAGCACACCTTGTCATTTGCTTCTTACGAGATTCGCCGCATGACCCGCGGCCACCTGTCCACCACCCTCAGCTGGGCTGCACGAGAAGGCTGGAACCCCGGACTGCACGATCTGGAGCCCTTGCACGGCATCGATCCCGACGGCTTTTTCATGGGCTGGCTCGGTGAACGGCCCGTGGCCTCGATCGCCTGCGTGCGCTATGGCGACAGTCACGGATTCATCGGCTTCTACATGGTTGAGCCGACACTGCGACGCCATGGATTGGGTCTGGCCCTCTGGAACGCGGCGCTGGGCCATGTCAAGGGCTGCGTCGTTGGCCTGGATGGCGTGCCGGCCCAGCAGGACAACTACCGCCGCTGTGGTTTCGAACTGGCCTGGTACAACGTGCGATACAGAGGCTGGGGCCGCGAGTCGGTTGCACAGGACCGTCGGGTGGTGTCGCTGTCGTCGCTGCCGTTTGCGCGGCTGGCCGCCTACGACCAGGCCTTTCAACCCGTTGCCCGCCCAGTGTTTCTGCAGGCCTGGATCCAGATGCCGCAGAGCCATGCACTGGGGTGGTGGGAAGACGGCGATTTGAGGGGCTATGGCGTCCTGCGGGCCTGCAAGGAAGGCTACAAGCTTGCCCCCCTGTGCGCCGACTCGCCGGCTATTGCCGAGGCCTTGTTCGAAGCGCTGTGCGCGCGGGCACGCAGGGACCAGCCGGTGTTCATGGACGTGCCGGAGTGCAACTTGCAGGCCACCCGGCTGGCCCTGACCCAGGGCATGGAGGCCACGTTTCCCACTGCACGCATGTACCGCGGCCACGCGCCGCAACTGGCGCTCTCGCGCCTGTACGGGCTGACGACGCTGGAGGTCGGCTGATTCAGGCGCCTGACATCAGGCGTTGGGTGTCTCGCGTTCGCGCAGCCGAAAGCGCTGAATCTTGCCGGTGGCGGTCTTTGGCAGCTCGGGCAGGAATTCGATGAAGCGTGGGTACTTGTAGGGCGCCAACCTCTCCTTCACGAAGGCCTGCAGCTCGGCTTCGGTGGCGTGTACACCGCTCTTGAGCACCACGAACGCCTTGGTCTTGGTCAGACCGTCGGCGTCTGTTTTGCCGATCACGGCGGCTTCGAGCACCGCGGGGTGCTGCACCAGCGTGGCCTCCACCTCGAACGGGCTCACATAGATGCCGCTGACTTTCAGCATGTCGTCGTTGCGTCCGGCGTAGGTGCAGTAGCCCTCGGGGTCGCGCGTGTACTTGTCGCCGGCCTTGGTCCAGCCGCCCTGAAAGGTGTCGCGGCACTTGGCGCGGTTGTTCCAGTACATCAGTGCAGCGCTCGGACCTTTGATGTAGAGGTCGCCGATCTCGCCGTCGGGCACGGGCGTGCCGTCTTCGCCGCGCAGTTCGATTTCGTAGCCTGGCACCGGTTTGCCGGTGGTGCCGTAGCGCACGTCGCCGGGGCGGTTGGAGAGGAACACGTGCAGCATCTCGGTGGATCCAATGCCATCAATGATTTCCACGCCGAAGTGATTCGTCCAGCGCTGGCCGATGTCTTGCGGCAGCGCTTCGCCGGCCGAGGAACACAGGCGCAGTGCGACCTCACTCTTTTTCGGCAGGTCGGGGCTGGCGAGCATGCCGCCATAGCCGGTGGGGGCACCGTAGAACACCGTGGGCTTCAATTCAGTGAAGCGCTTGAAGCAGGCCTGTGGCGTCGGCCGTTCGGCCATCAGCACCACGCTGGCGCCCACGCTCAGCGGGAAGCTCAGTGCGTTGCCCAGGCCGTAGGCGAAGAACAGTTTGGCGGCGGAGAACACCACGTCGTCCTCGCGCAGACCGAGCACGGCCTTGCCGTACAGCTCGGCGGTCCAGTACAGGTTGGCCTGGGTGTGCACCGTGCCCTTGGGCGCGCCAGTGGATCCGCTGGAGTAGAGCCAGAACGCAGGCTCGTCGCCGTGCGTGTCGGCCGCTTCGGCGGGTGCGCTGCTTGCGACCAGTGAGGTGAAGTCGTGCGCGCCTGCCGGCAGGGCCGCGCTGGCGCGCGAGACGATCAGGTGCTTCACCTCGGTGGGCTGCGAGGCCAGCGCGGTTTGCAGCGTGGGCAGCAGCGCCGCCGAGACGATGGCGGCCTGCGCGCGGCTGTTGCTCAGCATGTAGCCATAGTCCTGCGCAGTCAGCAGCGTGTTCACCGCCACCGGCACCACGCCAGCGTGCAGCGCGCCCAGAAAGGCCACCACCCAGTCGCTGCAGTCGTGCATGAGCAGCAGCACGCGCTCTTCGCGGCGCAAGCCGAGTGCGCTCAGCGCGCCGGCAAAACGCCGCACCTGGTCGGCAAGTTCGCCGTAGGTCAGCGTGCCCTGGTCGTCGGTGAGGGCATTTTTGCTGGCGCGGCCGGTGTTGAGCGCGAGCAGGTGGTTAGCGAAGTTGAAGCGCTCGGGCGGCGCCGCGACGGTGGGGGTCATGGGGCTTGTCTCCTGCATTGTTCGTGGGAATTTATCCGTTCGGGTTGAGCCTGTCGAAGCCCCGCGCAAACAGGGTCTGGATGCCCTTCGACAGGCTCAGGGCGAGGGGATGTATGCGGTTGTTCAGAGTTTCAGAGCAATGGCGGATGCCGCCAGCACGTCCAGCGCGGCGCTGCTGGCCTGCACCGCACTGCGGCGGTGGTAGAAGCCCAGCGCGCGCAGGCCGCCGAGTTCTTCACCGCCACCGGCGCGGCCCGGGCCACCGTGCAGCGACATCGGCATCACGTTGCCGTGTCCACTCTGGCTGGCCGCCACGTCAGGCGAGATCGCATGCACGCGGCCGTGGGCCGAGCCGAGTTCGAGCGCGGCGCGGGCGATGAAGGCCGGGTCGGCGCTGTAGACCGAGCAGACCAGCGATCCCTCACCGCGACGGATGAGTTCATAGGCCTGCGCCTCGCTGTCGTAGGCCATGAGCGTAGCCACCGGGCCGAACACTTCCACCTCGTGCAGCAGTTTGGCCTTCGCGGGTTCGCGCGAGCCCAGCAAAGTGGGCGCAACGCAGGCGGCCACCGAGGCGTCGGCGTCCACCAGGGCGGCGCCGCTGCCGTCGAACAGCAGCTCGGCTTCGGTGCGCAGTTTTGCAATGCCTTCGAGCACGCTGGCCTTTTGTTCCTGGCTCACCAGCGCGCCCATGCGCACCGATTCATTGCGCGGGTTGCCCACGCTGGTCTTGGTGAGCTTGGCGCCGATCGCCTGCGCGGCTGCATCAAACAGCGCGCGCGGCACGAACACACGGCGGATCGCGGTGCACTTCTGGCCCGCCTTCACCGTCATCTCGCGCACCACCTCGCTCACCAGCAGGTTGAAGGCCTCGCTGTCGACTGTTGCAGCCGGGTCGAGCAGCGCACTGTTGAGGCTGTCGGCCTCGATGTTGCAGCGCACCGATCGTTCGGCCACGGCCGGGTGGCTGCGGATGATGCGCGCGGTCTCCGCCGAGCCCGTGAACGAGACCACGTCGAAAGGCTGCAGCTGGTCCATCAGGCCGGCGGACGAACCGCAGACCACCGAGAGCGCGCCCGGCGGCAGGATGCCGGCGTCGATCACGTCCTTGACCATGCGCTGCGTGAGCCAGGCGGTGGCGGTGGCGGGTTTCACGATCACCGGCACGCCCGAGAGCAGGGCGGGCGCGGCTTTTTCCCACAGGCCCCAGCTCGGGAAGTTGAACGCGTTGATGAACAGCGCCACACCGCGTGTGGGGGTGAGCATGTGCTGGGTCTGGAACACCGGGTCCTTGCCCATGCGGATGCGTTCGCCATCCAGCAGCGCGTGCGCATCGCCCAAAGCCTCGCCCTGCTTGGCGTAGTAGCCCAGCGTGAAGATGCCGCCGTCGATGTCGACCGCCGAGTCCTTGGTGGTGGTGCCGCAGTTGGCGGTGGCGATCTCGTAATAAGCATCGCGGTTGGCCTGCAGCACCCGGGCGATGGCGCCGAGCAGGCCGGCGCGCTGGCCGTAGCTCAGGGCGCGCAAGGCAGCGCCGCCCTGTTCGCGGGCAAAGGCAAAGCCCGAAGCGAGATCGAGCCCGGTGGTGCTCACGCGGGCCAGTTCGGTGCCGAGCACCGGATCGAACAGCGGCGTGCCCGCGCCGGTGCCGGTCACCCATTGGCCGCCGAGGTGGTTGGGGAGCAGGGAGGTGGTGGTCATGGTGTGGATAGGGGTGGGCGAGCGGCTTGGGCTGTTCGCGGATGGAGAATGGCGCTATAAATGCACTATCTTGCGTGCGTCCAGACGTGCATTAAAGTGCATGTCGCGCGGCTTTGCAAGCCCCCTTGCCGGTTTTTCCCATACCCGATGAATCTGTTTGAAAGTTCAGGCACCCCATGGATGCAGCCGATTCCGGCCTGATGGCCACCGCCCGGCCTGTGGACCCCGCTCCCGTGGACGAGGAGGCGAGAAACCCCTTTCTGGTGGCGTTGGGCGAGCGCGTGCGCACCCTGCGCTCGCGCCGCGGCATGACGCGCAAGGCCGTGGCGGTGGCGGCCGACGTGTCCGAGCGGCACCTGGCCAACCTCGAATACGGCACCGGCAACGCCTCCATCCTGGTGCTGCTGCAGGTGGCGCAGGCGCTGCATTGCTCGCTGGCCGAATTGCTCGGGGATGTGAGCACAAGCTCACCCGAGTGGTTGCTGATCCGCGAGCTGCTCGAAGGCCGTGGCGAGGCCGATCTGCGGCGCGTGCGCGTGGCCATCGGCGGCCTGCTGGGGGGTGGCGCCGTGCCCGGCGGCGACCCGGGGCGCAGCTCGCGCATCGCCCTGATCGGCCTGCGCGGCGCTGGCAAGTCCACGCTGGGCCAGCGCCTGGCCGACGATCTCGGTTTTGCCTTCATCGAACTCAGCCGCGAGATCGAGAAATTCGCCGGTTGCAGCATCCACGAGATCCATTCGCTCTACGGCACGCCCGCCTACCGCCGCTACGAACGCCGCGCGTTGGAAGAGGCGATCCAGATCTACCCCGAGGTGGTCATCGCCACACCCGGGGGTCTGGTGTCGGACGCGGCCAACTTCAACCTGCTGCTTTCCCACTGCACCACCGTGTGGTTGCAGGCCGACCCGGCCGACCACATGGGCCGCGTGGCCGCGCAGGGCGACATGCGCCCCATGGCGGCCAGTCGCGAGGCCATGGAAGATCTGAAGCGCATCCTGGCTGGGCGCTCGGCCTTCTACTCCAAAGCCGACATGAGCTTCAACACCAGCGCCTACAGCCTGGGCGAGGCTTTCGGGGCGCTGAAGACCCAGGTCACTGAACTGTTGGGTTTGGTTACAAAACATGCATAAAAGTGCATTGACCGATTTGGCTTTGTGAATTATTATTCACGTCATTGGGCTCCCGCTGGCAGTTGAATGCCGGTTTGTCGGGGCCCCTATTCAGCCCCGCAGCCCCGAGGAGACAAACCCATGAGTGACACCGCCATCGCCACCGCGCCCGTTGCAGCCGCCCCCGCCACCAGCACCGCGCCCACCACGGTCGATTACCGCACCGAGCCGGGCCAATACCGCCACTGGAAGCTGGCGTTCGACGGCGCAGTGGCCACGCTGTCGATCGACATCAACGAAGACGCCGGCATCCGTCCCGGCTACAAGCTCAAGCTCAACAGCTACGACCTCGGTGTGGACATCGAGCTGCACGACGCGCTGAACCGCGTGCGTTTCGAGCACCCCGAGGTGCGCACCGTGGTGGTCACCAGCGCCAAGGACCGCGTGTTCTGCTCCGGCGCCAACATCTTCATGCTCGGTGTCTCCAGCCACGCCTGGAAGGTGAACTTCTGCAAGTTCACCAACGAGACGCGCAACGGCATCGAAGACTCTTCCAAACACAGCGGCCTCAAGTTTGTGGCCGCGCTCAACGGCGCCTGTGCCGGTGGCGGGTACGAGCTGGCGCTGGCGTGCGACGAGATCGTGCTGGTCGACGACCGATCGTCCGCCGTGTCGCTGCCCGAAGTGCCTTTGCTCGGCGTCTTGCCCGGCACCGGCGGCCTGACCCGCGTGACCGACAAGCGCCACGTGCGCCACGACTTGGCCGACATCTTCTGCACCACCAGCGAAGGTGTGCGCGGCAAGAAGGCGGTCGACTGGCGCCTGGTGGACTCGATCGCCAAACCCCAGCAGTTCGCCGCTCACGTGAAGGAGCGCGCCGACGCGCTGGCTTTGAGCAGCGACCGCCCGGCCGCCGGCAAAGGCGTGGCCCTGCCGCGCATTGAGCGCAACGACAGCGCGGATGGCATTGGCTATGCGTTCGTGAACGTGGCCATCGACCGCACCAGGCGCAGCGCCACCATCACCCTGAAGGCACCCACCGGCGCCCAGCCCAAGGACATCGCCGGCATCGAAGCCGCGGGCGCCGCCTGGTGGCCGCTGCAGATGGCGCGTGAACTCGACGACGCCATCCTCTGCCTGCGCACGAACGAACTCGACATCGGCACATGGCTGCTCAAGACCGAGGGCGATGCCGCCGCCGTGCTGGCCAGCGACGCGCTGATGCTGGCGCACAAGGACCATTGGCTGGTGCGCGAGACGCTGGGCCTGATGCGCCGCACCTTCGCCCGGCTCGACGTGTCCTCGCGCAGCCTGTTCGCCCTCATCGAGTCCGGCTCGTGCTTCGTTGGCTGCTTTGCCGAGCTGGCCTTCTGCGCCGACCGCGCCTACATGCTGGCCCTGCCCGACGACGCCGACAAGGCGCCCAAGCTGCAGCTCGACGAGTTCAACTTCGGCTATCTGCCCATGGTCAATGACCAGTCGCGCCTGCAGCGCCGCTTCTACGAAGAGGCGGCACCGATGGAAGCCGCGCGTGGCGCCATCGGCCAGGCGCTGGACGCCGATGCCGCGTTCGCACTCGGCCTGGTCACCGCCGCTCCGGACGACATCGACTGGGACGACGAGGTGCGCATGGCGCTTGAGGAGCGCGCCTCCATGTCGCCCGACGCGCTCACCGGTCTGGAAGCCAACCTGCGTTTCGCGCAGAAGGAAAACATGGCCACCCGCATCTTCGGCCGGCTCACTGCCTGGCAGAACTGGATATTCATCCGCCCCAACGCTGTTGGCGAAAAGGGTGCGCTCAAGGTCTATGGCAAAGGCGACAAGGCCGCCTTCGATTTCAACCGCGTCTGATTGATTCATCTCCGACACCGAACCCGAGGAAGCACAACATGAGCACGATCGACTACAGCGACAAAATTCCCAACAACGTCAACCTGAGCGAAGACCGCACGCTGCAGCGCGCGCTGGAGCAGTGGCAGCCGAACTACCTGAAGTGGTGGGACGACATGGGCCCGGACGGCTCGCAGAACTTCGATGTCTACCTTCGCACCGCGGTCAGCGTGGACCCGCAGGGCTGGGCGCAGTTCGGTCACGTGAAGATGCCCGACTACCGCTGGGGCATTTTTCTGAACCCGGCCGAGCAGGACCGCAAGATCCACTTCGGTGACCACAAGGGCGAAGCCGCCTGGCAGGACGTGCCTGGCGAATACCGCGCCAACCTGCGCCGCATCATCGTGACCCAAGGCGACACCGAGCCCGCATCGGTGGAGCAGCAGCGCCACCTGGGCCTGACCGCCCCCAGCCAATACGACCTGCGCAACCTGTTCCAGGTGAACGTGGAAGAAGGCCGCCACCTCTGGGCCATGGTGTATTTGCTGCACAAGTACTTCGGCAAGGACGGCCGCGAAGAGGGCGAAGCCCTGCTGGAGCGCAACAGCGGCAACGCCGACAACCCCCGCATCCTGGAAGCCTTCAACGAAGAAACACCCGACTGGCTGAGCTTCTTCATGTTCACCTACTTCACCGACCGCGACGGCAAGTTCCAGCTGTGTGCGCTGGCCGAAAGCAGTTTCGACCCGCTGGCCCGCACCACCAAGTTCATGCTGACCGAAGAGGCGCACCACATGTTCGTGGGTGAGTCCGGTGTGAGCCGCGTGATCAACCGCACCTGCCAGGTGATGAACGAGTTGAAGACCGACGACCCGGCCAAGCTGCGCGCCGCCGGCGTGATCGATCTGCCGACCCTCCAGCGCTACCTGAACTTCCACTTCTCGGTGACCATCGACCTGTTCGGCGCCGACGAGTCGAGCAACGCCGCCACCTTCTATTCCACCGGCCTCAAAGGGCGCTACGAAGAAGGCAAGCGCATGGACGACCACGTGCTCAAGGGCCAGACCTACCGCGTGCTCAACGTGCAGAACGGCCAGCTGGTGGAGAAAGAAGTGCCGATGCTCAACGCACTCAACGAAGTGCTGCGCGACGACTACATCAAGGACAGCGTGGGTGGCGTGGAGCGCTGGAACAAGGTGATCGAGAAGGCCGGCATCCCCGTGCGCCTGACCGTGCCGCACAAGGCATTCCACCGCAACATCGGCTTGCTCAAGGGCGTGAAGGTCGCACCTGACGGCCGCGTGATCTCCGAGTCGGAATGGGCCGCCAACCGCGACAACTGGCTGCCCAGCGAGTCGGACCGCGCCTTCGTGGCCAGCCTGATGGGCCGTGTGGTCGATCCTGGCAAGTTTGCCAACTGGATCGCGCCACCGGTCATGGGTGTCAACCGCCAGCCGGTGGACTTCGAATACATTCGCTTCGCTTGACCCGGTCCACCCCCGCGCCGCGCCTGCGGCGCGTCACCCCCTCAAGGGGGCGTCGCCTGCGGCCTGGCAAAGCCAGTTCCGCGGCGACCTTGGTTGAATGTCCCCTCGCTCCTACACTGTCTCTTGATATTTCGGAGACTTGCCATGAACGCCCCAGCCGAACTCGCTGTCATCAAGCAGCACCTGATCGATCCCGAGATCTGCATCCGCTGCAACACCTGCGAAGCGATCTGCCCGGTGCAGGCGATCACGCACGATTCGCGCAACTACGTGGTCGATGCCTCGAAGTGCAACCTGTGCATGGACTGCATCTCGCCATGCCCCACCGGCTCCATCGACAACTGGCGCACCATGCCCCTGGTGCGCGCCTACACACCCGAAGAGCAGCTCACCTGGGACGAGCTCCCGCCCGAGTTGCCGCCTGAAGAGCTGGAGGGCCTGACGGCCGTCGAAGGCAGCACCGTTCGGGCCGAGCCCGTCCAGGCCCCCGCCAGCCCGATCCCCGGTGAACAGGCCTTCGTGGCCAGCAGCTACGGCGCCACGCTGCCGCCCTGGTCCGCTGCACACGCCTACACCAACCTGTACGGCCCCAAGGCCGCGCAGAAAACCGTGACCGCCACCGTGGTGGGCAACCTGCGTGTCACCGAAGTGGGCAAGACGGCTGGCAGCGACTACGACACGCACCACCTGGTGCTCGACTTCGGTGCCATGCCCTTCCCGGTGCTCGAGGGGCAGAGCATCGGTGTGATCCCGCCCGGTGTGGACGCCAAAGGCAAGCCGCACCATGCGCGCCAGTACAGCATTGCCAGTCCGCGCAACGGCGAGCGCGTGGGTCACAACAACCTGTCGCTCACCATCAAGCGCGTGCTGGAAGACCACCAGGGTCAACCGGTGCGCGGTGTGGCCAGCAATTTCATGTGCGACCTCCAGGTGGGTGACACGGTGGAGGTGATCGGCCCGTTCGGCACCAGCTTCCTCATGCCCAACCACCCGCGCTCGAACATCGTGATGATCTGCACCGGCACCGGCAGCGCCCCGATGCGCGCCATGACCGAGTGGCGCCGCCGCCTGCGGGGTTCGGGCAAGTTCGAGGGCGGCAAGCTCATGCTGTTCTTCGGCGCGCGCTCGCAGGAGGAACTGCCGTACTTCGGCCCGCTGCAGAACCTGCCCAAGGACTTCATCGACACCAACTTCGCGTTCAGCCGCACGCCAGGCGCACCCAAGCGCTATGTGCAGGACGCCATGCGCGAGCGCGCGGCCGACCTGGCCGCGTTGCTGCGAGACCCCAACACCTTCTTCTATGTGTGTGGCTTGAAGAGCATGGAAGAGGGCGTGGTGCTGGCCTTGCGCGATGTGGCCCAAGGCGCCGGACTCAGTTGGGACGACCTCGGTACAGCCCTCAAACGCGAAGGTCGTCTTCACCTGGAAACATACTGAGGTCCTTTGGCCTCAGGGTTTGCCCGCGCAATCTGCAGCCCGGGGCGGGGGGAAGCGCGCGGTGTCGCGCCAGCCCCGGTGGGATGGCTTACATTGCGGTCTTCCTATGAAGACTGAACATATGTCGCCCTCCGCCCCCAGCCGGCCCGCCATCGAGGTGGACGTGGTGATGCGGCGTGAGCCTGTGAGTGGCCCCATGAGCCGCTGGCAGCCGTTTCGCTGGGTGTTGGGCGACGTGTTGTTGCGCGGCAGCCCGGACGAAACCGGGCCCGAAGGTGTGGAGCACGACCACGAGCCGCAGGCGGTCGAACCCGTCGATGCCCCCGCAGATGACGGCACCACCACCCACTGGTTGTTCCCCCGTTTTCGCGTGATGCTGTTTCGCGACGACGCCGAAGGCTATTTCCTCAACCTCAACAGTCCGAATCCCTGCTTCTGGGTGTTCTGGCGTGCCGATGAAGAGCGCCTGCTCGACGGTGAGCCCATGGCTGTGCCGCAGATCGTCACGCTGAGCTACCACGATGCCGGTCGCTGGCTCGACGCACAGGAGCGCGTGGACCAGGTGCCCGCGGCGCCCGAGGTGGTGGACTGGTTGCGCGGCTTCGTGGACGTCACCTACCAGCCCGAGCCCAAGCGCCGCCAGCGCCCCGAGAGCTTCAAACCCTTGACCGACCGTTTTGGCCAGCCCGTGCGCGTGACGACTGAAAAGCGGCGCGGCGGTGGTGGACCTGCGGGACAGTGACCATGGCCACGGACGACGACAACAATTTCTTTTCGCGCTGGTCGCGCCGCAAGGTGCAGGTGCGCACCGGCGAACCGCTGTCGGCCGAGCCACCGGTCCCGGCCGCTGCAGTCGTGCTGCCCGCAGCCGTTGCGGCGCCCGCGCCCGTCATTCCATCGACCGAGCAGCCGCCCGAAGCGCCCCCCGCGCTCACGCTCGATGACGTGGCCCGCCTCACGCCTGAATCCGATTATTCGGCCTTCGTGGCCCGCAGCGTGTCACCCGACGTGCGCAATGCGGCGGTGAAGAAACTCTTCACCGACCCGCGCTACAACATCATGGACGGGCTGGACATCTACATCGACGACTACTCCCAGCCGAGCCCGCTCTCGGCTGCGGACATGGCCAAGATGGTGGGTGCGCAGTTCCTGAAACTGGTGGACGATCCGAACGAAGAGAAACCAGCCGCCGCCGCGGCCGCAGCGCCCCCAACCGAGACCACTGACGCCGCACCCGAAGCTGGCGAGGCCTTGCCAGACGACCACAACGATCCCCCCGTCCCCGAGACACCGGACCCCCACGATGACCACGCTGATCTGCAATTGCAACCAGACCATGCCCCTGAACCCCCGGGTTCTGGGCGAGGCCCTGGATGAAGACCTGACCGTTCACACCACGCTGTGCCGCCGCGACGCCCCCGCGTTCCAGCGCGCCGTGCGCAGCAACGACGATTTGGTGGTTGCCTGCACCCAGGAGAGCCGCCTCTTCACCGAACTCTCCGAACAGACCGAGGGCGCGGTGTCGCTCGACGTGCGGCCGATCAAGTTCGTCAACATCCGCGAAACCGGCGGCTGGAGCCGTGAAGCCAAAGACGCCACGCCCAAGATGGCCGCCCTGCTGGCCGCCGCCCGCCTGCCCGATGCCGAGCCGGTGCCCACCGTCACCTACAAGAGCGCGGGCCGCCTGCTGATCATCGGTGCGCTGCAAGATGCCGAGCGCGTGGCCGATCTGGTGTCCGACACGCTGGAAGTCAGCCTCATGTCCACCGGTGGCAGGGGCATGCAGACCCGCCGCTACCCCGTGATCGCTGGCGACATCGGGGAAGTGCGCGGCTGGCTCGGCGCGTTCACGGTGGACTGGACCACCAGCAACCCGATCGACCTGGACCTCTGCACGCGCTGCAACGCCTGCGTGGCCGTCTGCCCGGAAGGCGCCATCGGTCTGGACTACCAGATCGACCTCGACAAGTGCAACAACCACCGCGCCTGCGTGAAGGCCTGCGAAGCGGTGGGCGCGATCAACTTCCAGCGCGACGCACAAGACCACAGTGAGAAGTTCGACGTGGTGCTCGACCTCCGGGCCGAACCAGCATTCAAGCAGCATGCCCACCCACAGGGTTACTTTCATCTGGGCAGCGGTATCGACAACGCCGCCGGCATGGCCACCGCGCTCAAGCTGCGCGAACTCGTGGGTGAGTTCGAGAAGCCCAAGTTCTTCACCTACAAACAGAAGCTCTGCGCGCACGGCCGCAACGAAACCGTGGGCTGCAACGCCTGCGTCGAGATCTGCTCGGCGCTGGCCATCAGCAGCGACCTCAAGCGCAACCAGATCGTCGTCAACCCCAACCTCTGCGTGGGCTGCGGCGCCTGCACCACCGTGTGCCCGACCGGCGCACTGTCGTACGCCTACCCGCGTGCGAGCGAGCAGGGCGTGAAGCTGCGCACCCTGCTGGCCACCTACGCCAAGGCCGGCGGACAGAACGCTGTGCTGTTGTTGCACAGTCAGGAAGCTGGTACGGCGCTCGTCAACGAACTGGGCCGCGTGGCATCGATGGACAAGGCCTTTCGCGGCGTGCCCGCGCGCGTGATTCCGATGCCGCTGTGGCACACGGCGTCCATCGGCCTGGACGTGTGGCTCTCGGCCTTTGCCTACGGTGCCTCGCAGGTCTGGGTGCTCATGACCGGCGAAGAAGCGCCGCAGTACCGCGAGGCGGTGCGCGAGCAGATGGCGGTGGCCCAGGCCTTGGTGCTCGGCCTGGGTTACAGCGGACACCACTTCCGCCTGATCGAGGTCAACGACATCCAGGCCCTGGACGCCGCACTCGTGCAAGCCCCGGCGCAGACCGTCAAGCGCCGTGCCACCTTTGCCATTCAGGCGGAGAAGCGCGCCACCGTCGAGCTGGCCATCGACCACCTGCTGCAGGACAGCGCCGCCCAGCGCCCGGCGATGGAAGCCATCGCGCTGCCCGGCGCCTCGCTGCTGGGCACGATCGCGGTCAACAAGGACACCTGCACGCTGTGCCTGAGCTGCGTGAGCGCCTGCCCGGCCAGTGCCTTGCAGGACAACACCGAACGCCCGCAACTGCGCTTCATCGAGAAGAACTGCGTGCAGTGCGGCCTGTGCGCCAGCACCTGCCCGGAAGACGCCATCACCCTGCAGCCGCGCCTGTTGCTCGGCGAACAGCGCAAGCAGTTGCGTGTGCTCAACGAAGCCCAGCCCTACCACTGCATCCGCTGCGCCAAACCCTTCGGCACCCTCAAGGGCATCGAGGTCATGCTCGGCAAGCTCTCGGGCCATTCCATGTTTCAGGGCGAAGCGCTGGAACGCCTGAAGATGTGCGGCGACTGCCGCGTGGTGGACCTGTACTCCAATCCGGGCGAGACCCGCATCACCGATTTGTGAATTCCGACGAAGCCATGAACAACGCCATTCCGATCACGTCCACCCTGGACGAAGAAACCGCCCGCGCCGAGGTCTATGGTCTGCTGGCCGCGCTGTACTACGCGCCGCCCTCGCCCGAGCTCATGGCCCAACTGCGCGTGGCCGTGACCGAAGCGCCCGCCGCCGGTGGTTTTCTGGAAGAACCCTGGCGCGACGTGGTGGCCGCCGCGCGCGAGCTGGACGACGCGGGCGCAGTGGCCGAATACAACGCGCTCTTCGGCGGCGTGGGCAAGCCCGAGGTTTACGTCTTTGGCTCGCACTACCTCAGCGGATTCCTGAACGAAAAGCCGCTGGCTGCGCTGCGCAGCGATCTGGCTGTGCTCGGTCTCGGCCGCGACGACACCATGCCCGAGACCGAAGACCACGTGGCCTACGTCTGCGAAGTGATGCGCTACCTGATCGCCGGCGAAGACGTCGAGGTGGCCAACCTCACGCAACAGCAGAAGTTCTTCGTCGCCCATGTGCAGCCGTGGGTTCCGGCCATGTGCGAGGCCATCGTTGCCCATCCGAAAGCGAAGTTCTACGCCACCCTGGCGGCCTTCACCAACGCCTTCGTCGGTGTTGAGGCGCAGGGTTTCGACATGCTGGTCTGATACAGGGTCAGTACAGGTAGACCGCTCCGCTGCCACTGGTCGTGTTGTCGGACTGATCGCCACCGATGCCGGTGGCCGTACTGTCTTCGCCCTCCGCCAGGACCGCCAGAGTCTGACCGTCGCCCGATAGCGCAAGGCTGGTGCCGAATGCGTCTCCATCTTCGGCATTGGGCGCCTTGATGTAGCGTGTTGCGCGCCATGCCGTTCCATCGCGGCGGAAGAGGTAGACCGCTCCCGCTCTGATGCTGGTGTCGTCCTGATCCACCCCCAACCCTTGCCTCGATCCGTCTTCATCCGGAGAACCCACGGCCAACGTGTTGCCGTCGGCCGACAGGCTCAGCGCATGACCGAATTCGTCGAACTCACTGGCATTGAACGCCTTGATGTAGGCCTGTTGCGTCCATGCTCCAGCGTTGAAGACAAAAACATAGGCGGCGCCGCTGTTGAGTCGCCCATTGCCCTGATCCCCATCAATGTCCAGAGCGGGGCTGTCTTCAAATTTGGCGCCGACGGCGGCGGTGAGGCCGTCGCCCGAGAGAGCCACGCTGGTCCCGAAGCCATCGCCGATGCCCGCGTTGGATGCTGTCAGGCGGGTCTGATGGCTCCACACCCCCGCCGTGCGGGTGAAAACATGCACCACGCCCGGTGCATCCGGCGGCGCATCTGCTGTGGAAAAGGGTGCGCCGACGAGCAGGGTGTCTCCCGAGGTGGACAGCGCCAGCGCATCCCCGTAGCGGTCGTGGTCCTGATCGGACACCAATGCTGCGGGTGGGTCCTGCCACCCCAGGGGGCTTCGTGTGTACACGTACACGACGTTGAACTGACCCGCCGAACCGGAGGCCCGCACCGCCAGTGTGTTGCCGTCGCCCGCCAGCGCCAGCGGGGAGCCGAAGGCGAGCAGGAGCAGAGGCTGAGGGTCCGGCAGCACCTCTTCCTGGGCCCAGTGGCTGCCCACGCGCTCGAACACATGAACCTTGCGCGGGAGACCAGAGGCAATGACCATGCGGATGCCATCGGCCGAGATGGCCAGTGACGAACCGAACCTGGCGTTTACTGTGGGCACCGCGGCCTTGATGAACTGCTGCAGCACCCAGCCTGCCGGGCCTTTGGTGAATACAAGCACCGCGCCGCTGGCAGGCGCAGAGACATCGTTGGGGTCGCCAGCCACGCTCTTGTCGTTGGGCACGCCCATGGCCAGGGTGCTGCCGTCGGCCGACAAGACCACGCTGTCCCCCAGGAAGGCGTTCGCGGTTGTCTTGAAATAGCCGGTGGCCTGGTTGAGAGCGGCGGTGGTGACGGTGGTGACCGAGGAGTAGGCGACGCACCCAGCGGCGTTGCAGGCCTGAATGCTGTAGCGCGCATTCAGGCGTTCGGGCAGGAGCACGCTCAGCGCGTGTTGTGTTGTGTTGGCTGGAAGGCTGGCTACCTCCACCGCAGCAAGGGAGCCCTCAAGTTGTTCGAAAACCCGATAGCCGGTTTCTCCCGTGGCGTCGGGCCAGGACAGCAGCAGCGTCTTGATGCCCGGCACGGTGATGTCGAGTGTGGCCAACGGTCCAAAACCGTTGTTGCCGTCGCCACCCACGTTGTCGGTGTTGACGTCGCCATCTCCTCCGCCGCAAGCCGACAGCAGGACGGTGAAGATGGCGATCCATTGGCGAAATCTGGTGTTCACGTGCATTCCCCGGGGAGTAAAAAAAACAGCCCCGATGAAAACGCAGATCACACGTTCAACCTATACCGCGAATATGGTATTTCGAGCCTGCTGTTCAGAGCCCAGTCTCTCGCGACCCTGGGCGCCCATCGCGAGTGGATTGCGCGGCGGGCGCCTGCGGCTCGGTGAAAAGCCGCACGCTGAAGATCGCACCGGACGTGCCGTCGTCGCGGTTGGCGGCCGCTATGTGGCCGCCGTAGCGCTCCACGAGCCCCTGGCTGATCCACAGGCCCAGGCCGTTGCCGTCGTTCTTGGTGGTGAAGAACGGGCGGAACAGACGCTCTTGCGTGGCCTCGCTGAGACCGGCACCGCTGTCGATCACGCGCAACTCGGCGCCCTCGTCGCGGTCGCGCGTTTCCAGCCGCAGCACGCCGCCCTGCGGCATGGCCTGGATCGCGTTGATCAGCAGGTTGATGATGACCTGCTGCAGTTCCTGGCGGTTGCTGCCCACGCGCCGTGTGCACAGCAGGTCACGCTGGACCTCGATCTGGGTCTGCGACATCAGATGTCCCACCAGCACCAGGCAGTCGTTGACCGTGCGGTTGAGGTCAAGCGACTCCACGTAACCAGCGTATTCGGTGGGTCGCGCGTATTGCAGCAGTTGGGTGACGATCAGGCGCATGCGTTCGACCTGCTCGTCGAGCAACTGCAGTTCGCCACGCACCGGCTGCGCGTGCGTGCCCAGGGTCTCGCGCATCAGGTCGAGGTTGCCCTGCATCACCGCAATCGGGTTGTTGATCTCGTGGGCGATGCTGGCGGTGAGCTGGCCGATGGCCGCGAGCTTTTCGCTTTTGACGAGTTGTTGCTGCGCCATCTGAAGCGACTCGTTGCTCATCTCCAGCTCGCGCGTGCGCTCGGCCACCTTGTGGTCGAGCTCCTCGCCCCAGCGCCGCAGCGCCGCAGTCTTGTCGTCGATGACGTCCAGCAGTTCGTCCAGATGACCGGCGAGTGCACCGAGTTCGTCGCGAGCCGAGATATCACCCACACGCGCCTTTGACTGACCTTCTTCCACCAGCTGCATGGTGCGGTTCATGCGCTGCACCGGCTGGAAGATGCTGCGCGCCCAGCGCAGCGAGAACCAGGCCGAGAGCGCCATCACGCCGAGAAAGATCAAGCCCATCACCGCCAGCATCGCGTAGCGCACCAGTCGAAAGGGGGCTTCGGTGAAGCCCACGTAGAGCATGCCGATGCGTGCTCCGGTGGCATCCTGCAGTGGCTCATAGGCGGACACATACCAGTCGTTGACGACGAAGGCGCGGTCCAGCCAGGTGTTGCCACGGCCCAGCACCGCGTCGCGCACCGCCTGCGACACCCGGGTGCCGATGGCGCGCTGGTCCTGGAACAGGCGCACGTTGGTGGTGATGCGCACGTCGTCCATGAACAGTGTGGCCGTGCCCTGGCTGCCGAAAGGCAGGGCGCCTTCGGGGTAGACGATGCGGTTGATGTGGTCGATGAAATCGAGGTTCTGGTTCAGCAGCAGGCCGCCGGCGAGCACCGCGATGGTCTGGCCTCTGGCATCCAGCACTGGGTGAGTGGACAGCATCACCATGGCGCGGCGCTCGACCTCGCGCGTGTCGGGTGCGGCGTTGCGCGTGGCCACCAGCGGAATGCGCAGTCGCGGCGACAGGTGGGGTGCGAGCGCGTCGAGTGCCTCAGGCTCCAGCAGCAGCAGCCGGGCCTGCGTGTTCGTTCGACCGGGCAGCAGCGACGCAGCGAGCCCGGCGGGCATGGGCGGAATCGGCGCGGTGGCGTCAGCGCTGCTGAGGCCCGTGGGCACAGCGCGTGCCAGTGGCTTGCCCTTCGCGTCGTAGAGCAGCAGGAAATCGAGACCGAGCCGTTCGCGCGCCAACGCGAGCTGTTCGCTCAGGCCGTACTTGTCCGTGGGCGCCTGGCGCAACGCTGCGTACAGCGACTGCGAACCCGCCACACCCAGGGTGCCCGAGCCGACCTCACCGAGCACCTGCTCGAAGTAGCCGTGCGCCACCGCGAGGTCGCTGCGCACTTTGGTGATCAGGAGCCGGTCGTAGGCCACGTTGCCCCACAGGGCCAGGGCGATCACCAGCATCGGGAACGCCACCAGCAGCGGCAGCAAGGCCATGGCCAGCAGCTTGTTGCGGACCGAGCCCGCCAGCCAGCGCGGCGTGCGCCAGAGGGTCATGCTGGTGGCCACGCGCAGCGCGGCGGGGGTGTTTTCACAAGCTGTTCCATTCGGCCACGCGGCGCTCCAGCGTGCGTCGCGATACACCGAGCAGTTGAGCCGCGCGCGTCTTGTCGCCCTGCACCGAGTCGAGCACCGTGAGGATGTGCAGCTTCTCCATCGCGTGCAGGTCGGTTGGCTTGGCCGCAGCCGTGGCGCTGCCCTGCGTCTGGTTGACGCCCGGGTACAGGGCCGAGACGTTGAGCGTGCCCAGGATCAGCGAACGCTCGATCAGGTTGCGCAGCTCGCGCACGTTGCCCGGCCAGTCGTACTGAGCCAGAAAGTCCATCTCCTGGGCGCTGATCGTCAAAGGCTCCACGCCGAGCGAGGGCGCGAGCTGAGCCATGAAGTGCGCCACCAGCTCGGGGATGTCCTGTTTGTGCGCGCGCAGCGGCGCCAGGTTCAGGTCGACCACCTGCAGGCGGAAGAACAGGTCCTTGCGGAAGCGGCCGGCTTCCACTTCGGCGCTGAGCTGGCGGTTGGTCGCTGCGATGATGCGCAGGTTGACCGGCACCAGTTGCTCGCTGCCCACGGGGCGGATCTTGAGGTCTTCGATGGCGCGCAACAGCGTGGCCTGGATCGGCAACGGCAGTTCGGCGATCTCGTCGAGAAACAGCGTGCCGCCCTGCGCGTAGTGAAAGAGGCCGTCGCGCGCGCGGGTGGCGCCGGTGAACGCGCCCTTGGCGTGGCCGAAGAGTTCGCTCTCGATCAGCTCGGGCGACACCGCCGCGCAATTGACCGGCACGAACGGTCCGCTGGCGCGACTGCTCTGCGCGTGCAGCTCTCGCGCCACCAGTTCCTTGCCGGTGCCCGACTCGCCTTGCAGCAGCACCGTGCTGTTGACCGGCGCCACACGGGCCATGGCGGTTCGCAGGGTCTGCATGTCCAGCGATTGGCCCACCAGGGCGGTGCCGCGCCCGGGAGGCTGCGAGACGGCGCGGCGCAGCACGAAGTTTTCGCGGCGCAGGCGCGAGCGCTCGTAGCAGTGCTTCACCGCATTGAGGATCTGCGGCACGCGAAACGGTTTGAGGATGAAATCGGAAGCGCCGGCGCGCAGCGCCTCGATGGCGGTGTCCAGGTCGGCGAAGGCGGTGATCAGGATCACCTCGCCGGTGAAGCCGTGTTCGCGCAACTCCTTGAGCCAGACCACGCCGCTTTTGCCGGGCAGCGAGATGTCCAGAATGATCAGGTCGACATGGTGGCCGCGCAACCACTGCGCGCCGTCTTCGGCACTGCCCGCGCTCATCACGAAATGGCAGCGCGGTGCCAGCGTCTTGACGAGGAAGTTGAGCATGCCTTGCTCGTCGTCGACGATCAGGATCGACCAGTCGGGCCAGCCCTCCAAGGATTTGTCGGGCCCGGAGGGCGAAAGTGATGTTTCCACCCGTCGGGATTCTACGGACGTAGCCTACGAAATCAGTGGGGTATTGGCGCAAACCCCACGGTGGTGCGGGGTGCTGCATCAGCGGGGCATGTGCTTCATGTGCGACAAGTTGTCGCGCTGCTGTGTGACAACTTGACCGCATGCGCTGTGGGACGTCGACATTCGCATGCGGGTATTCCCGAGGGCGTCGACCTGCTCGACGACCGGATCGTGAGTGTGCTCAAGGTGTGGCGCGGCATGGCCGCCTGGCTCCACCGCATCGGTACCGAAACCTTTGGCTTATGGCACGCTTCTGGCTATCAAAAGCGCAGCAAGCGGCGATGCTGCAATGCCGCATGAAGAGCGACCGGGCCGCCGGGATCGAAACACGATTGGCTACGTATGAACCACCTTGCAACCCATACACGGTGGGGTTAGATTCCACGTATGCAAAAGGCCCGCACGTTGGTTGGCGGTCCATTTCAACCTGGAGATCTGCATGACCAAGCCCTCCCACCCGACCACAGGTGAAGAACGTTCCGGCCTGAACCGGCGCACCCTGTTTGCCGGAGCCTCCACGGTTGGCGCGCTCGCCGCTGCTGCAGCCTTGATCCCACGCGCACCGGTCGAAGAGACCGCCGCGATCAAGGCCAAACCCGCACCCACCAAAGGTGGCGGCTACAGCCTCAGCGATCACGTCAAACAGTATTACCAGACCACCCGCATCTGAGCGGACGGCTGTTCCTTGAATCCCCACGTTCTCGTTCGTTCGATGCCCCGGACAGGGGCGCAAGCCGCTGCCCCGGCGGCTTCCCAGGAGGCAAAACCATGCTGCTGACCAAAAAATCATCCTCCACGGGTGGACACGCTGCTCGCGTGCATTCCACCTTTGTCCACAACCTGCAGCGCGGCCTGTCGACGGCTCTGCCCACCATGGACCGACGCGCGTTTCTGCGCCGCTCCGGCATGGGCGTGGGCGTGGGTCTGGCCGCGTCTCAACTCGTGCTGGTGAAGAAAGCCAGGGCGGCTGAGGGCAAGTCGATCGACGGCACCGGCAAGATCGAAGTCAAGCGCACCGTCTGCACCCACTGTTCGGTGGGCTGTGCGACCGACGCGATCGTCGAGAACGGTGTCTGGGTGCGACAGGAGCCGGTGTTCGATTCCCCCATCAACCTGGGTGCCCACTGCGCCAAAGGTGCCGCCTTGCGCGAGCATGGCCACGGCGAATACCGCCTGCGCTACCCCATGAAGCTGGTCAACGGCAAGTACGAGCGCATCAGCTGGGACGTGGCCCTGGACGAGATCACCGCGAAAATGAAAGAGTTGCGCGAGGCCAGCGGCCCCGACTCGGTCTACTTCATCGGTTCGTCCAAGCACAACAACGAGCAGTCTTATCTGCTGCGCAAGTTCGTGAGCTTCTGGGGCACCAACAACTGCGACCACCAGGCCCGCATCTGCCACTCCACCACGGTGGCCGGTGTTGCGAACACCTGGGGCTACGGCGCCATGACCAACTCGTACAACGACATGCAGAACAGCAAGTGCGCGTTGTACATCGGCTCCAACGCCGCCGAAGCCCACCCCGTGTCGATGCTGCACATGCTGCACGCCAAGGAAAACGGCTGCAAGATGATCGTGGTCGACCCGCGCTTCACACGCACGGCCGCCAAGGCCGACGAATACGTGCGCATCCGCTCCGGCACCGACATCCCCTTCCTCTTCGGCCTGCTGTATCACATCTTCAAGAACGGCTGGGAAGACAAGCAGTACATCAACGACCGCGTCTACGGCATGGACGCGGTGAAGGCCGACGTGATGGCCAAGTGGACACCGGACAAGGTGGAAGAAGCCTGTGGCGTCGGCGAAGCGCAGATGTTCAAGGTCGCCGAGATGATGGCCAAGAACCGCCCGTCCACACTGGTCTGGTGCATGGGGCAAACCCAGCACTCCATCGGCAATGCGATGGTGCGCGCATCGTGCATCGTGCAACTGGCGCTGGGCAACGTCGGCAAGAGCGGCGGCGGTGCGAACATCTTCCGCGGCCACGACAACGTGCAGGGCGCGACCGACATCGGCCCCAACCCCGATTCGCTGCCAGGCTACTACGGTCTGGCCGCCGGCTCGTGGAAGCACTTCGCCACCGTGTGGGGTGTGGACTACGAATGGATCAAGAAGCAGTACGCCGAAGGCATGATGGAGAAGCCCGGCATCACGGTCTCGCGCTGGATCGATGGCGTGCTGGAAAACAACGAGCTGATCGACCAGGGCCCGAATCTGCGCGGCGTGTTCTATTGGGGTCACGCGCCCAACTCGCAAACCCGCGGTGTGGAAATGAAGCGCGCGATGGACAAGCTGGACCTGCTTGTTGTGGTGGACCCCTATCCGTCGGCCACGGCGTCCATGGCGGCCATGCCCGGCAAGCCCGAAGACCTCAACCCGAACCGCGCGGTGTACCTGTTGCCTGCGGCCACCCAGTTCGAAACCAGTGGGTCCGTCACGGCGTCCAACCGTTCGCTGCAATGGCGTGAAAAGGTGATTGATCCGCTGTGGGAGAGCCGCAGCGACCACATGATCATGCACCAGTTCGCCGAGAAGTTGGGCTTCGCCAACGAGCTCAGCAAGAACTACAAGATGCAGAAGATCAAGGGCCTGGACGAACCAATGCCCGAAGAGATCCTGCGCGAGGTCAACCGCTCGTGCTGGACCATCGGCTACACCGGCCAGAGCCCGGAACGCCTCAAGGCCCACATGCGCAACATGAACGCCTTCGATGTGAAGACGCTCAAGGTCAAGGGCAAGGTCATTGACAAGGAGACCGGCTATGACATGACCGGTGACTACTTCGGTCTGCCTTGGCCTTGCTACGGCACGCCTGAGATCAAGCACCCCGGTTCGCCCAACCTGTACGACACCTCCAAGTCCATGATGGAGGGCGGCGGAAACTTCCGCGCGAACTTCGGCGTGGAGCGTGAAGGCAAGAACCTGCTGGCCGAAGACGGATCGCATTCGTTGAATGCCGAGATCACCACCGGCTTCCCCGAGTTCGACCACATCCTGCTCAAGAAGTTGGGTTGGTGGGGCGACCTTACCGATGCCGAGCAGAAGGCTGCCGAGGGCAAGAACTGGAAGACCGACCTATCTGGTGGCATTCAGCGGGTCTCGATGGCACACGGTTGCCACCCTTGGGGCAACGCAAAGGCGCGTGCCGTGGTGTGGAATTTTCCCGATGCAATCCCTCAGCACCGTGAGCCGATCTACGGCATCCGTCCCGACCTCGTGGCCAAGTACCCCAGCCACGATGACCAGAAGACGCGCTGGCGCATGCCGGTGCTCTACAAGTCGCTGCAGGCCAAGAACATCGAAGACAAGATGCACGAGAAATTCCCGCTCATCATGACGTCGGGACGCCTGGTCGAGTACGAGGGTGGCGGCGAGGAAACCCGCTCCAACCCCTGGCTGGCCGAGCTGCAGCAAGAGATGTTCGTCGAGATCAATCCGGAAACGGCAGCGGCACGCGGCATCCGCAACGGCGAGCGCGTGTGGGTGAGCAGCCCCACCGGTGCGCGTCTCAATGTGCAGGCGCTGGTGACACCACGCGTGGGACCAGACACCGTGTTCCTGCCGTTTCACTTCTCCGGCCGCTGGCAGGGCGTGGACATGAAGCCTTACTACCCGGATGGTGCCTTCCCTGTGGTGCGCGGCGAGGCCGTCAACACTGCGACCACGTATGGCTACGACATCGTCACGATGATGCAGGAAACCAAGACCACCATCTGCAACGTCGAAAAAGCCTAAGACCAGGAGCACACCATGGCAAGAATGAAATTCATCTGTGATGCAGAGCGCTGCATCGAATGCAACGGTTGCGTGACCGCCTGCAAGAACGAGCACGAGGTGCCTTGGGGCGTGAACCGCCGCCGCGTGGTGACGCTCAACGACGGCGTGCCCGGCGAGAAGTCCATCTCGGTCGCCTGCATGCACTGCAGCGACGCACCTTGCATGGCCGTGTGTCCTGTGAACTGCTTCTACCGCACCGACGAAGGCGTGGTGCTGCACGACAAGGACGTGTGCATCGGTTGCGGCTACTGCTCCTACGCCTGCCCGTTCGGCGCGCCGCAGTTCCCCTCGCAGGGCACGTTTGGTGTGCGCGGCAAGATGGACAAGTGCACCTTCTGTGCCGGCGGCCCCGAGGCCCATGGCAGCCAGGATGAGTTCGAGAAGTACGGACGCAACCGCCTGGCCGAAGGCAAGCTGCCGGCCTGCGCCGAGATGTGCTCGACCAAGGCGCTGCTCGCCGGTGACGGCGACGTGGTGGCCGACATCTTCCGCAACCGCGTGTTGCAGCGTGGCAAGGGCGCCGAAGTCTGGGGCTGGGGCACCGCCTACGGCACCGCACAAGGGACCAAATCATGATCCAGCGTTTCACCCTCACCATCGCAGCGGCAGCCCTGACATTGGGCTTGGCGGCCTGCGGCGACCAGCCGCAGGAAATGAACGGCGCAGGCGTCAAGCAGGACGGCGCCCCCTACACCGGCGTGGGCAAGAGCCAGTACGCCCAGGGTGGCTGGAGCGTGGGCGACAAGGCCAGTTGGGAGCAGCAGCTCAAGGCACGCGCTCAGTACGGACAGAACGACTACACCCGCATGTCCAAGTAACAAGGAACGCTGTATGCAACGGTTTTTGACCGCTGGCTTGCGCCAGCTCGCATCACCCGCTTTCCTGGCTGCTGCCTTGCTCGCGCTCAGCGCGGGTGTGGCCAGCGCTCAAGCCGTGAAACCGGCCACGGCACAGGACGACCCGGCTCCGCCGGCCGCGGCCGCACCGGCAGCCGCCCAGCCGGGAGGTATCCGCAGCGCCAACATCTTCGAGATCGCGCCCGATGCGGCCACCGATCCGAAGTACAGCGAGCAGACCAACGCCGAACGTGGCAAGGTCCAGCCGGGCAACAACGCGCCCATGTGGCGTGATGTCGGCAAAGGTGTGACGGGCTATTCGAGCCTGCCCTACCCGGAAGCCGGAAACATGATCCAGGGTTTCGTGCAGTACCCCGGCTCACGCCTGACCAACGCCGGTGAAGCCTGGCGCCAGGTGCGCAACAACTGGATCGTGCCTTACGGGGGCTCGCTGTTGTTGATCGTGTTGGTGGCGCTTGCGCTGTTTTACTTCGGCAAAGGCTCGATCAAGCTGCACGGCAGCGAGACCGGTCGCGTCATCGAGCGCTTCACGTACGTCGAGCGCGCAGCCCACTGGGTCAACGCCATCGCCTTCGTGGTGCTGGCTGTCTCGGGCATCGTCATGGCGTTCGGCAAGTTCTTCCTGTTGCCCGTCATCGGCAGCACGCTGTTTGGCTGGCTGACCTACGCGCTCAAGAACATGCACAACTTTGCCGGTCCGCTGTTTGCGGTGTCGCTGGTGGTGGTGTTCTTCACCTTCCTCAAGGACAACTGGCCCAGCAAGGAAGATTTCGCCTGGCTCATGAAGGCGGGCGGCCTGTTCGGCTCCGCAGAAGTGCCTTCGCACCGTTTCAACGCGGGTGAAAAGCTCGTGTTCTGGGGTGGCGTGTTTTTCCTGGGGCTCATCGTGGTGGGCTCCGGGGTGTTCCTCGACAAGATCGTGCCGGCCGTGGAGTACACCCGCGCCAACATGCAGGTGGCCAGCATGATCCACGGGGTGGCCACCGTGCTGATGATGGCCATGTTCCTGGGACACATCTACATGGGCACCATCGGCATGCAAGGCGCCTACAAGGCCATGAAGACCGGCTATGTGGACGAGACCTGGGCCAAGGAACACCACGAGCTCTGGTACGACGACATCAAGGCCGGCAAGATCCCCGCCCACCGCACGACGGCTGCCACGGCGGCCAGCGATGCGCCCCGCACCGCCTGAACGCATCCCGATTTTCTGAAGCAAGGAAACCCCATGAAACGCAGCCTTCTGTGCCTCTCGATGCTGTTGGCCACGTCCGTGTTTGCCAAGTTGCCCGCACCCGTGTTGACCGAGGAAGCCAAAGCCAAGGCCGAAGAAGCCAAGGCCAAGACCGCCTGGGCCGCCAAGGTCGACAGCTACAAGCTGTGCCTGTCCATGGACCGTGCGGCCAGCAACTACTTCAAGACGGCCGCTGCCAGCGGGAAGTCCGTGAAGCCAGCGGCGGCAGTGCCCGCCTGCGCCGATCCAGGACCGTTCACCTACGTGGCCGCAGCGGCCGCAGCCGTGGCCAAGCCGGCCGAAGCGGCGGGCGCCCAT
>NZ_LMIE01000029.1:178246-245594 GCF_001428625.1 Hydrogenophaga sp. Root209 | reverse complement strand
GCCCATTCGCCCACAGCCACGGCGTCCAGCCCGCCCAGCGGCAAGGTGCCCGCCGCGGTGACCACACCGGCCAAGTGAACGGTGGCGGCGCTGCCCGCTTCTGTCTGCAATCGCTTGAAAGGGCCGCGCCTTCGGGTGCCGGCCCTTTGACTTTGTCGTCTTCGAATTTGTTGTAGTCTGCCGCCATGCCTTTGCCCCATCTCACCCAGGCCCGTGCGCCACTGACCCGCGAAGTCGAGGTCATGAACCAGTTTGGTGAGCGCGAGACGATCTTCATACCCGCCGAGCGCGACCTAACCGTTTATGTGGACAAGCGCGAGCTGGTGACCTTGATGACGCTGGGCGCGCAACCCGAGTGGCTGGTGCTGGGCTACTTGCTCAACCAGCGTTTGATCGCCTCGGTGGAGGACATCGAATCCGTCACGGTGGACTGGGAGGTGGGCGCCGCGTCCGTCAAGACGCGGCATGGCATCGACCACATCGAAGAGCGCACCTCCAAACGTGTGGTCACCACCGGCTGCGGCCAGGGCAGCGTGTTCGGCAACCTCATGGACGAGATCGACAGCATCCGCCTGCCCGAATCCATGGTGCTGCGCCAGTCGCAGCTGTATGGCATCGTCAATGCGATCCGGCTGAAGGAAAGCACCTACAAGTCGGCGGGTTCGGTGCACGCGTGTGCGCTGTTTCTGGGCGAAGAGCTTCAACTTTTCGTTGAAGATGTGGGCCGCCACAACGCCGTGGACACCATCGCCGGCTGGATCCCGCTTCAAACCAGCTTGCCTGCGGGCGACAAGATTTTTTACACCACCGGCCGTTTGACGAGCGAGATGGTCATCAAGTCAGCCCAGATGGGTGTGGCGGTGGTGGTTTCGCGCAGCGGCATCACGCAGATGGGGCTGGACGTGGCGCAGCGCGTGGGCCTGTGCGCCGTCGGTCGGGCCACCAACAAGCACTTCCTGTGCTACACGCACCCCGAGCGCCTGGTGCTCGACGCGGTGCCTCCTGCCACGCCCATGGCCCGCGAGCGCGCCGCCAGCCCGTCCTGACGCGGCGCCGGCCCGGGCGATCGGGCATAAACTCGGTTCACTTTTTTGCCGAGAAATTCCCCATGAGCCGAGACGTCCACGTCATTGACCACCCCCTGGTGCAGCACAAGCTCACGCTGATGCGCCGCAAGGACACCAGCACCAAGAGCTTTCGCGAGCTGGTGCACGAACTCAGCGCGCTGCTGGCCTACGAAATCACGCGCGACATGCCGATGCAGGAGATCGAGATCGAGACCCCGCTGGAGAAGATGACCTCGCGCGTGATCGACGGCAAGAAGGTGGTGCTGGCTTCCATCCTGCGCGCGGGCAACGGTTTTCTTGACGGCATGCTGCAGGTGATCCCCGGCGCGCGCGTGGGCCACATCGGTCTGTACCGCGACCCGGCCACGCTCAAGGCGGTGGAGTACTACTTCAAGATGCCGCAGGACATGCACGAGCGCGACGTGATCGTGCTCGACCCCATGCTCGCCACCGGCAACTCGGCCGTGGCCGCGGTGGACCGGCTCAAGAAGACCGGCCCGCGCTCGATCCGTTTTGTGTGCCTGGTGACCTGCCCGGAAGGCATCAAGACATTCCACGACGCACACCCCGATGTGCCGATCTACACCCCGGCGGTGGACCGGGGCCTGAACGAACACGGGTACATCGTGCCTGGCTTGGGCGATGCGGGCGACCGAATTTTTGGAACGAAGTGAACCCGCAAGGTCCCGTGCCCTCCAACCGCACACCATGACCCAGCCCACCACCTCCCTGCCCATCCGCTTCTGGACCCTGGGCTGGTCTTCCCTGACCCGCGACTGGCGCGCCGGTGAGCTGCGCTTGCTGATGCTGGCCGTCACGCTCGCGGTCGCTGCCTTGTCGGCGGTGGGCTTTTTTGCCGACCGGCTGCAGGGCGGCCTGGTGCGTGATGCACGCGCTCTCATCGGGGGCGACGTGGTGATCAGCAGCGACAACACGCCACCACCGGCCTTCCAGCAGCAAGCGCGCGAACTGGGCCTGACCGTGGCGCAGACGCTGGGCTTCCCCACCATGGGCCGCGCGCGCGATGAAGAGGGTGGCGCCGCCCGCCTGGTGGCTTTGAAGGCCGTGGGCGAGGGCTACCCGCTGCGCGGCAGCCTGCGCGTGGCCGAGACACCCACCGCCGCCGATGCGCCCACGCGCGAGATTCCCGCCCCCGGCACCGCCTGGGTCGACGCCGCGCTGCTCGTGTCCTTGAACCTGCAGATGGGCCAGCCGCTGCTGCTGGGAGACTCGGCGCTCACCATCGCCCGCGTCATCGTGGTGGAACCCGACCGGGGTGCTGGCTTCATGAGCTTTGCGCCACGCGTGATGATCAACAACGCCGACCTGCCCGCCACCGGCCTGGTGCAGCCCGCCAGCCGGCTCACCTACCGCCTGGCCGTGGTGGGCGACGAAGCCCGCGTGGCCCGTTTCAACCAGTGGGCTCAGGCCGAGATCGCCCAGTCCGGCCTGCGCGGCATCCGGCTGGAGTCGCTCGAAGGCGGGCGCCCCGAGATGCAGCAGACGCTGGAGCGCGCCGAAAAATTTCTCAACCTCGTGGCACTGCTCGCCGCGTTGCTGTGCGCCGTGGCAGTGGCCATTGCAGCGCGCGGCTTCGCCCAGCGGCACCTGGACGACTGCGCCATGCTGCGCGTGCTGGGTCTGTCCCAAGGCACCATGGCGCGCGCCTACACGCTCGAATTCGCGCTCGTCGGCCTGTTTGCCAGCGCGCTCGGTGTGGCGATCGGTTATGCGGTGCACCACGTGTTCGTGGTGCTGCTCGCGGGCCTGGTCGAGGCCAGCCTGCCGCCGCCCGGCATCACGCCTGTGCTGCTCGGCCTGGGCATGGGCCTCACGCTCATGATGGCTTTTGGCCTGCCCCCGGTGCTGCAGCTGGCCAAAGTGCCGCCGCTGCGTGTGATCCGCCGCGACGTGGGCCAGCTCAAGCCCGCCACGCTGGCCGTGCTGGCCCTCGGCATGGCCGGTTTTGCCGCATTGCTGCTGGCCGCCAGCCGCGATCTGGTGCTGGGCAGCATCGCGGTGGGCGGCTTCGCGGCCGCCGTGTTGCTGTTCGCCGCCGCCAGCTTTGCCGCCGTGCGCCTGCTGCGTGCCAGCGTGAACGAAGCCACTGCACCTCGCGCGCTGGTGATGGCCACGCGCCAGCTCTCGGCCCGCCCGGCCTACGCGGTGGTGCAGATCAGCGCGCTCTCGGTCGGGTTGCTCGCGCTGGTGCTGCTGGTGCTGCTGCGCACCGACCTCATTGCCAGCTGGCGCAACGCCACCCCGCCCGACGCCCCCAACCGCTTCGTCATCAACGTGCAGCCCGAGCAGGGCGCGGAATTCCAGCAAGCGCTGCGCACCGCCGGGGTGGAGCGTTTCGACTGGTATCCCATGATCCGGGGCCGCCTGGTCAGCATCAACGGCGCGGCGGTCAGACCCGAGGACTACACCGACGACAGGGCCGCCCGCCTGGTCGACCGCGAGTTCAATCTCTCCAACACCGCCACACTGCCCGACCACAACCCGGTGGTGCAAGGGCGCTGGACCAACGGCGAAGCCGACGCCCTGAGCGTGGAAGAGGGCCTGGCTGAAACGCTGGGCCTCAAGCTCGGTGACCGACTGGGTTTCGACATCGCCGGCCAGGTGACTGAAGGCCGCATCACCAGCCTGCGCAAGGTGGACTGGGGCTCCATGCGGGTCAACTTCTTCGTGGTGTTTCCGGTGACCGATGTGCCCAACGTGCCCGTGAGCTTCATCAGCGCCTTCCGCGCGCCCGATGGTGCGAGCGCTGCTGGCGCCAGCTTCGACAACACGCTGGTGCGCCAGTTTCCCAACATCACCAACGTCGACATGAGCCAGACCATCGCGCAGGTGCAGCGCGTGCTCGGCCAGGTCATCAGCGCGGTGGAATTCCTGTTCGCCTTCACGCTGGCCGCCGGCCTGGTGGTGCTGCTGGCCGCCATCACCGCCACGCGCGGCGAACGCGAGCGCGAATTCGCCATCCTGCGCGCGGTGGGCGCGGGCTCGCGCCTGCTGCGCCAGGTGCAGCGCATCGAACTGCTGGGCGTGGGTTTGCTGGCCGGTTTCCTCGCTTCCACGGTCGCCGTGGTAGTGGGCTGGGCGCTCGCTCGCTACGTGTTCCAGTTTTCCTGGACCGCTTCGCCCTGGGTGCCGCTGGGCGGCGCGCTGGCCGGCGCCGTGCTGGCCCTGGTGGCGGGCTGGTGGGGTCTGCGCAGCGTGTTGCGCACGCCCGTGGTGGAAACCTTGCGCAGGGCCACCGAATGAACACGCCCCTGCAAGAACCCAAGCCCTTCGCGACTCCCTTCGAATGGATCGGCGGCGAAGACAAGGTGCGCGCCTTGGTCGACCGCTTCTACGACCTCATGGACATCGAGCCCGGCTACCGGGAACTGCGCGCCGCCCATGGCAACACGCTGGCCGATGCGCGGCAAAAACTCTTCTGGTTCCTCTGCGGCTGGCTCGGCGGCCCGCAGCACTACACCGAACAGTTCGGCCACCCGCGCCTGCGCATGCGCCACATGCCGTTTTCCATCGGCGTGCAGGAGCGCGACCAGTGGCTGGCCTGCATGGACCAGGCGATGGGCGAGACGGGCGTGGACGCGGTGCTGCGCGAGCGGTTGAAGACCAGCTTTTTCCAGACCGCGGATTGGATGCGGAATTCGCCGGGGTGAGAGCCGGTACTTTCAATCAACCAACGGGGTGCGACATGCAAACGGCCATACCTGAAGTGACCACGGAGTTTCTCGAGGCGTTTGCCGCGGCGTGGAATCGGCACGATGTCGACGCCCTCATGTCGTTCATGACAGAGGATTGCGTCTTCGAATCGTCGGCCGGTGCGGATGCCTGCGGCACCCGCTACGTCGGCAGTGAAGCCGTGCGAGCTGCCTTCGCCAAGGTCTGGGCAGTGTTCCCGGACGCCCAATGGGCCCATGCGCGCCATTTTGTCCACGGGGACCGGGGCGTATCGGAATGGACGTTTCTGGGCACGCGGGCGGATGGCTCGCGCGTTGAGGTTCACGGTTGTGATCTGTTCACGCTTCGAGGCGGCAAGATTCTCCTGAAGAACTCCTACCGGAAAAGCCGCTCGCCATCCTGAGTTTGAAGTGGTCAACGGGGCTCGGGCCCGAGGCCGCCTTCATCCCGAGCGCAACAACACCACCAGCGCCCCAGCCCCACCGTCGGCTGGCCGCGCCTGCACGAACGCCATCACCTCGTTCTTCTGCACCAGCCAGCGCAACACGCGGTTCTTGAGCACCGGCATGCGCCCGGGGGAACCCAGGCCTTTGCCGTGCACCACGCGCACGCAGCGCAGGCCTTGCTGGTGGGCTTCGCGGATGAAGCGGCCCAGGGCTTCGCGGGCTTCGTCCGTGCGCAGGCCGTGCAGGTCGATCTGGCGCTGGATGCTCCAGCTGCCCTCGCGAAGCTTGCGCATCACGTCCGGCCCGAGGCCCGGGCGGCGGAAGCTCAGCATCTCGTCGGTGTGCAGCAGGGTCTCGATGTCGAACTCGTCGGACAGCGCCTCTCGCATCACCGAGGCCTCGTCAAGCTGGCGTTGCACGGGCAGCGGCTCCACCGGCACCGGGCGCCGCTCGATGCGGCCGGGGTTGGCGATGGATTGAACCGGACCCACGGCGCTGGCGAACAGGCGGTGCTCGCGTTCGCGCCGCAGCCCGGCCTGGCGCGCGGCTTCGCGCTGAACGGCTTCGGCCGCCGCACGCTCTGCCATGGCGCGTTTGAGCGCCTTCAGATCGGCCAGCGTGTTGACTTTCATGGCGCGATTGTGACGGAGCGGTCGCGCCCTGCGCTGCGGGCGCAAGATCAACCCTGCAGCGTCAGATCAAGCCCATTTCGGCCATGGACGCGGCGTGGTTGCGGGTCACGATGAAGTGGTCCAGCACGCGCACGTCCACCAGCGCCAGCGCCGACTTGAGGGTTGCGGTGAGGGCTTCGTCTGCGCGCGAGGGCAGGGCGGTGCCGCTGGGGTGGTTGTGCGCCAGCACCACGGCAGCGGCGTGGTGGTGAAGGGCGCGCAGCACCACTTCTCTGGGGTACACGCTGGTCTGGGTGAGGGTGCCGCGAAACAATTCTTCAAGCGCAACCAGCCGGTTCTGGGAGTCGAGGAACATCACCGCAAACACCTCGTGCTGGCGACCGCCGAGCTGCAGTTGCAGGTACTCGCGCACCGCCTGGGGGTTCTCCATCAGCGTCTTCTCCTGCAGACGCTGGGTGAGCGCGCGGCGGGCGAGTTCGAGCACCGCCAGCACCTCGGCGCGTTTGGCCGGGCCCAGGCCCTTGACCTGTCTCAGCGCATCGGCGCTGGTGTGCAGCAGTCCGGCCATGCCGCCAAAGTGTTCCAGCAGCTCCTGAGCGAGCTGCACCACGTGTTTGCCTCGGATGCCGGTGCGCAGCAGCAGCGCCAGCAGTTCCACGTCGCTGAGCGCGGAAGGTCCGCGTGCCAGCAGCTTTTCGCGCGGTCGCGCGTCGTTCGGCAGGCTTTTCAGCCCGACTGCAAGAAGGCCATCCATCGTTTTTTCTCCCTGTTTCAGTCCGCTTTTTACAATACAGGCTTCACCCCACCGCCAGCGCCCCGGTTTTCGGCCGCTTGCGCCACACTCCTGCCCATGCTTTCCCACCCGCCCATGCCCCAAGTCCAAGACGGCTCTTTCCTCACCCTGCACTACCGCATGTCGGGTCCGCAGGGGCAGGTGATCATCGACACCTTTGCCGGCAAACCCGCCACGCTGAGCCTGGGAACCGGCGAGCTCTCGCCAGCCATCGAGCAGCGGCTGATGGGTCTGGACGAGGGCACCCGCACCATCATCGAGCTGGCCGCAGGCGAGGCCTTTGGCGATCGCCAGCCCGAGATGGTGCAGTGGGTAGCGCGTAAGCTGCTGAGCGAGCTGGGAGACCCGCACGAACGGTACGTGGCCGGCGATGTGGTGCAGTTCCCCACGCCCGATGGGCTGGGCACCTATGCGGGCGCTGTGCTGCAGGTGCGCGAAGATGGTGCGGTGCTGTTCGATTTCAACCACCCGCTGGCCGGGCAGCCGGTGAGCTTCGAAGTGCAACTGATCGGGGTGCTCTGATGCCGATGTCCCAGGAAATCGTTCTCGCCGAGCCGCGCGGCTTCTGTGCCGGTGTGGACCGCGCCATCGAGATCGTCGAGCGTGCGCTCGCCAAGTTCGGCCGACCGATCTATGTGCGCCACGAGATCGTGCACAACACCTATGTGGTCAACGACCTCAAGGCCAAAGGTGCGGTCTTCATCGAGGAACTGGCCGACGTGCCGGCCGGCGCCACGCTGGTGTTTTCGGCCCACGGCGTGAGCAAGGCGATCCAGGACGAAGCGAAGCAGCGCGGCTTCCACATCTTTGATGCCACCTGCCCGCTGGTGACCAAGGTGCACGTCGAGGTGGCCAAGCTGCACCGCGAAGGTTTCGAGTTCATCATGATCGGCCACAAAGGACACCCCGAGGTGGAGGGCACGATGGGCCAGTTGGAGAGCGGCATCCATCTGGTGGAAGATGTGGCCGATGTGTCGCGCGTGTCGCCCACGCAGACGGCCAAGCTTGCCGTGGTGACGCAAACCACGCTGTCGGTGGACGACGCGGCCGAGATTCTCAAGGCCGTTAAGGCGCGCTTTCCGCAGGTGCGCGAACCCAAGCAGCAGGACATCTGCTACGCCACGCAGAACAGGCAGGACGCGGTCAAGCTGCTGAGCCCGCAGGTGGACATCGTGATCGTGGTGGGCAGCCCCACCAGCTCCAACAGCAACCGCCTGCGCGAAGTCGCGCTCAAACTGGGCACGGTCAGCCACATGGTCGACAGCGCCGATGAGCTGCGTGCCGAGTGGTTCGAAGGCAAGAGTCGTGTGGGTCTCACCGCCGGCGCCTCGGCGCCCGAGATCCTGGTGCGCCAGGTGATTGAGCGCATCAAGGCGCTGGGCGCCATCTCCGTGCGCACCATGGACGGCCTGACCGAGACCATCAAGTTCCCGCTGCCCAAAGGCCTGAAGATGGACGACGAAGACGCCGCGCCCCTGCAGCACCTGCGCTGAGCGCCGGGGCACTGCTTCCCCAAACCTACAATCGCCGCATGCTAGACATCGTTCAACTGAGAAAAGACCTCCCCGGGGTCGTGGCGCGGCTTGAAACGCGCAAGAGCCCACAGCCGTTTCTGGATGTGCCCGCCTACCAGGCCCTGGAGACGGAGCGCAAGACGCTGCAGACCCGCACTGAAGAGCTGCAAAGCCAGCGCAACACCCTCTCCAAACAGATCGGTCAACTCAAAGCCAAGGGGGAAAGCGCCGATGCCGTGATGGCGCAGGTGGGCGCCCTCAAGACCGAGCTGGATGCGTCTGCCTCGCGGCTTGAGGTGATTCAAGCCGAACTGCACAACCTGCTGCAGGCGGTGCCCAATCTGCCGCACGAGAGTGTGCCCGTGGGCAGCGACGAGCGCGGCAATGTTGAACTGCGCCGCTGGGGCACACCGCGTGTGTTCGACTTCCCGGTGCGCGACCATGTGGACGTGGGTGCCCCGCTTGGACTCGATTTCGAAACCGGCACCAAACTCGCCGGCTCGCGCTTCACCTTCATGCGCGGCCCGCTCGCGCGACTGCACCGTGCGCTCAGCGCATTCATGCTCGACGTGCAGACCCAGGAGCACGGCTACACCGAGTGCTACACGCCCTACATCGTGAACGCCGACACCCTGCGCGGCACCGGCCAGTTGCCCAAGTTCGAAGCCGACCTGTTCGCGGTGAAAAAGGGCGGCCAGGAAGGCGAGGCCGTGCCCGACACGCAGGCGCTGTACCTGATCCCCACGAGCGAAGTAACGCTGACCAACACTGTGCGCGACACCGTGGTTGCCGAGATCGAGTTACCGATCAAGCTGACGGCGCACACCCCGTGCTTCCGGTCGGAGGCCGGCAGCGCCGGGCGCGACACACGCGGCATGATTCGCCAGCACCAGTTCGACAAGGTCGAGATGGTGCAGATCGTGCATCCCGACAAAAGCTACGAGGCCCTGGAGGCCATGACTGGCCACGCCGAAGCTGTGCTGCAGAAGCTGGGCCTGCCCTACCGCGTGCTCGCGCTATGCACCGGCGACATGGGCTTTGGCGCCACCCGCACGCACGACCTGGAAGTGTGGGTACCCGCGCAAGGCACCTACCGCGAGATCAGCTCGGTGTCCAACTGCGAGGCCTTCCAGGCCCGGCGCTTGCAAGCTCGCTTCAAAAATGCGCAGGGCAAGAACGAACTCGTGCACACCCTCAACGGTTCAGGTCTGGCCGTGGGGCGTGCGCTGGTGGCGGTGCTGGAGAACTTCCAGAACGCCGATGGCAGCGTGACGGTGCCCGAGGTGCTGCGTCCCTACATGGGTGGGCTGGAGCGCCTGAATCCGACATGAAAACGGCTTGAAGCGAAAAGCTTCGCCCAGCAAAAAGCCACCGGGTTCGGTGGCTTTTTCACGTCTGGCGGAGAGGGTGGGATTCGAACCCACGGTACCTTGCGGTACGCCTGATTTCGAGTCAGGTACATTCGACCACTCTGCCACCTCTCCGGTGTCGGTCTACATCGCGAACCGGCGAGTATAGCAGGCGCTCAACGCCGAGATGTCGGCGTATCGGGTGCCCGAGGCGGGTGAGACAATGCGCCACTGCCGCATCCCACCCACCCATGCTCGTCGACACCCAACCCGCGACTTACCAACACGTGCCGGCATCGCCGGAAGTGCGTGACCATTGGGTGAATTCGCAACTCATCGGCGTGTTGATGGACAACATGGGCCCGTCGTTGGTGGCGGCTACGCTCTCGCTGCCACTGCTCGTCTACATGATGGCAGGGGATGTCAACACAGTCGGCCTGCTGGTCTGGACCGCGCTGATGCTGGCGATGCTGGTCTACCGCTACCGCCTGATCGGTATCTACCGCTTGCGCTACGACAGCCTGGAGGGGCCGCAACGCATAACCTTCATCAATCGCTACCACTGGACCTGGGCCGCTGTGGCCCTGCTGTGGGGCGGGCCGGTGCTGTTGAGTTACCAGCAGGCACCGATCGCCACCCAGTTCGTTTGCGCGCTGGTGGTGCTGGGGCAGGGGCTGCTCACGCTCACCTCCTTCAGCGCCTACCTGCCGGTCTACCGCACTTACGCCAACGCACTCATGCTCTCGGTGCTCTTGAGCCTGGTCGTCGTCATGGTGGTGTTGCCCCAACCGGCCGGGGCGCTGCAGACCGGACTGGTCCTCATGGCTCTCCTGGTGGCGTTCTGGGGCTTGCTGTTCATGACAGGAACACGCATGCACGAGGTTCACCGTGCCAGTTTTGAGTTGCAGTTTTCCAATCAGGAGCTGATCGACTCGCTCACCTTGCAGACCCGCGCCTCGTTGCGCGCGGTGGCCACCAAAAATCGCTTTCTGGCTTCTGCCGCCCACGACCTGCGCCAGCCGGTGCATGCGCTCAGCCTCTATGCGGATTGGCTGGCCACCGAGCCGGAGATGGCGCGTGACATCGCGCCGCGCATCCTGCAGTCCACGCGCGCCATCAACGAGTTGTTTGATTCGTTGTTCGACCTGACGCGCATCGATGCAGGCAACTACAAGGTGCGGTTGCAGCACGTGGATGTGGAGAAGCTGTTCGCTGATCTGTCGCTGCAGTTCGAGCCGGTGGCGGTGGGCAAGTCGCTGCGCCTGCGTTCCCACACGCGTCCCACCACGCTGTGGTCGGATCCCGTGGTGCTGCGCCGCATTCTGGGCAACCTGGTGTCCAACGCGCTGCGGCACACACATCAAGGGGGCGTGTTGCTGGCGCTGCGTCAGCGCGAGGACATGCTGGTGTTTGAAGTCTGGGACACAGGCGTGGGCATTGCGCGCGAGCACCAGCAGGCGATCTTCCAGGAGTTCTTTCGCGTGTCCCAGCACCAGGGCACCGAGGACAGTCTGGGCCTGGGTTTGACGATCGTGTCCAAGCTGGCATCGCTGATGGGCTACCAGCTGGCCCTGACTTCGGAGGCCAACCGGGGCAGTGTCTTCAGGGTGATGCTGCCGGCGTTTACCCAGCAGGAAGCCACCGGGTTGCCCGAACCCACGGTGGTGGCGCGCAGCGCAGCCTGATCACGGGCCGCTGCGCTGCTGCGGGATCAGAGGTCCAGCAAACCAGCCGTGCGGGCGAGGTGGCTGGCCTGCGAGCGGCTCTTGACGTTGAGCCGGCGGAACAGGCGCCACAAGTGCACCTTGACGGTGTGTTCACTGATCTGCAGTTGCTCCGCGATGTCGCGGTTGCTCAGGCCACGGTCCAGCATGACCAGCAGCTGTTTCTGGCGTTTGGAAAGCTTGTCAGGAATGGTGGGAGCGTTTTCGTCTTCCACCTCGTCGGTCAGGAATTCGCGCAGCACCTTGGCGATCTGCGCCGCACCGGCCGACTTCTCCACGTAAGCGTCGGCACCGGCTTCGCGGGCCAGGTCTTCGTAATCGGATGAGGGTGAAGCCGACAGCACGATCAGCGATGTGTCGGGCAACATCTGGCGGACTTCGCGCACACCGGACACGCCGTTGGTGTCGGGCAGTTTGAGGTCGAGGCAGACCAGCTCTGGCTCACCGTGTTCGGCGATGGCCTTGCTCACGGACGCCAGCCGCTCAAGCTCAATCACCTGGGTCGAGGCCCGAAGGCGGCGAAGCAGCATGACGACGGCCTCACGCATGAGCGGGTGGTCGTCAATAACAAAAATACTCATATCGGGCTGTGCTGGTAATAAATGGTTTCAACCGAAGAGCATATCGGCAACTTTAACCTTTGGCGATAGCCGCCTCCGGCGAAAACAGTTCGGAGATGGGACTTGTTGCACGATATGCGTCGCGCGTCATGGGGCTTCCATCGAATACCCTACATGGTACGCGCATGGGAAGCGGGATGTTAGCCAAAAGCAGGCACCCTCCGGTGAGGCCGTCAGTGGGGATCTTTGCCGTGCCGGGGTCACGCGGGTTCAGTCGGCCTGCTCGCTGAAGGACTGCAGTGCAGCCGACACTGCCGCAGGATCGCCACGGGACGCCAGCTGACCCGACAGGGCTTCCAGCGCCACGTTGCCTTCGCGTTGCAGGCGCATCATGGCTTGAGCCGCATCACGTGGAGCGGTGAAGCCGGTGCTTTGCAGAAGAAGCGCGCCCTGGGCGTCGAGCAGCTTGAAATAGAACAGGCCGTCCGGTTCCCGGTATTGCTTGAAACTGGGGGCAGCACTCTTGCTGCCCTTGCTGACCACGGGAGCCGCCGCCAACTGAAGCGGGCGCAACCCGACGGCGTGGCGCAGTTTTGATGTGAATGGCGTGGCGATGGCGCGTGCTTTTTCAGCGCCTGCTTTCAAGGTCTTTTCAATCCGCTCGGGCTCCTGAATCAATTCGTCGTAGACCAAACGAAGCGGTGCAATTTCCCGGTCAAGGCGTTCGAACAAGACCTGCTTGGCCTCGCCCCAGGCGATGCCGTCGGCGTAGGCTTTTGCCAGCGCAGCGGTTTCTTCGGTCGAGGCGAAGGCCTGGTAGAGCTGGAACAGCGCGGAACCATCGGTGGACTTGGGCTCGCCCGGTGCGCGCGAGTCGGTCACGATGCCCATGATGAGTTTCTTCAACTGCTCGCGCGGCACGAACAGCGGGATGGTGTTGTCGTAGCTCTTGCTCATCTTGCGGCCATCAAGCCCGGGCAGGGTGGCCACGTGTTCTTCGATGGCGGCCTCGGGCAGCGTGAAGTGTTCGCCGTAGAGGTGGTTGAAACTGGCCGCGATGTCGCGCGCCATCTCGATGTGCTGGATCTGGTCACGCCCCACCGGCACCTGGTGCGCGTTGAACATGAGGATGTCGGCCGCCATCAGCACCGGGTACATGAAGAGTCCGGCGGTCACGCCAGCGTCAGGGTCGGCGTTGGCCGCGGTGTTCTTGTCGACCGACGCCTTGTAGGCGTGCGCGCGGTTGAGCACGCCCTTGCCGGTCACACAGGTCAGGAACCAGGTGAGTTCAGGAATCTCGGGAATGTCCGACTGGCGGTAGAAGGTGACCTTCTCGGGGTCGAGCCCGCAGGCCAGCCAGGTGGCGGCGATTTCCAGCGTGGAGCGCTGCACGCGTGCGGGCTCGCCCACCTTGATGAGCGCGTGGTAGTCGGCCAGGAAGTAAAAGCTCTCCACCTGGTCCAGGCGGCTGGCGCGCACGGTGGGACGGATGGCGCCGACGTAGTTGCCCAGATGGGGTGTGCCCGATGTGGTGATGCCGGTGAGGACGCGTTGGGTTTTCATGGGCAGGGTTCAGAGAATCAACAGGCGAAGCGGCGTGAGCAGCACCTCAATGAGGCTGCCGGTGAGCATCATCAATGGACGCAGCCAGAGGTTGCCCACCACACCGCTGATGACCAAGGCCATGACGATGAAGAAACCCCAAGGCTCGACGCGTGAGACCAGCTCGGCCTGGCGCATGGGCAGCAGGCCCACCAGAATGCGCCCGCCGTCCAGCGGGGGGAGGGGAAAGAGGTTGAAAGCGAACATGACCAGATTCACCAGCACGCCCGCGCGGCACATCTGCAGGAAGAACTGTTCCTGCACGCCCATCGCGGCCAGCACATAGAGCAGCATGGTCCAGGCGATCGCCTGGAACAGGTTGGCACCGGGCCCGGCAAGTGCGACCCACACCATGTCGCGCTTGGGGTTGCGCAGGCGCCCGAAGTTGACCGGCACCGGCTTGGCATAGCCGAACAGGAAGGCCCCGGCGGTGGCGAAGTACAGGATCAACGGCATCGCGATGGTGCCCACCGGATCGATGTGCTTGACCGGGTTGAGCGTGATGCGTCCCATGAGTTCGGCGGTGCGGTCGCCGAAGTGCCGGGCCGCGTAACCATGCGCTGCCTCGTGCAGCGTGATGGCGAACAGCACCGGAATGGCGTAGAGGGCGACGGTTTGAACGATCTGGGCGAAATCCATGGAGGGTGCGCTGAGGGCAAACGCGTATTGTCCCAGACTGGGCGAGAGCCCAGCCGGGGTGGCTCAGAGCCCGAGTGGACCGAGGGCGCCCTGACCTGCGCGGATCACTTCGGGTTCCCCGCCACTGCCCATCGGCGTGAGGTCGATCACCGTGGTGGGCTCCAGCGCACAGGCCCCGGCGTCGATCACGCCGGCCAGCTCGTGCTGCAGACGTTCGCGGATCTCCTGGGCGTCGTTCAGCGGATGGCTCTGGCCGGGCAGGATGAGCGTGGTGGAGAGCAACGGCGCACCATGCAGGCCGAGCAGCTCCAGCAGTGTCTTGTGCTCGGGCACGCGCAGGCCGATGGTCTTGCGCGAGGGGTGGCTCAGGCGCCGCGGCACCTCCTTGCTGGCCTCCAGGATGAAGGTGTAGGGGCCAGGTGTTGCGAGTTTGAGCAGCCGGTACTGGCGGTTGTCGACCCGAGCGTAGCTGGCGAGTTCACTCAGGTCGCGGCAGATCAGCGTGAGGTGGTGCTTGTCGTCCACCTGCCGAATGCGGCGAAGGCTGTCGGCTGCTGTCTTGTCGTCGAGGTGGCAGACCAGGGCGTAGCTCGAATCGGTGGGCACGGCCAGCACGCCACCGCGCTCGAGCAACTGCACCGCCTGCTTGAGCAGGCGCGGCTGGGGATTGTCGGGATGGACTTCGAAGAACTGGGACATGGCGCGATTGTGATCCCGCTCAAGCCTCGGGTTGGTCCACTGGCAGGCGTCGGTCACGCGCGGTGAGCCAGCTGGCGGTGGCGCCGCACAGAACGATCATCGCAATGCCGATGAGCTCCAGGCGGCCCGGCACATGGCCGAACACGACCCAGCCACAGAACATGGCGAAGCCGATCTGGCCGTAGAGGTAGGGCGTGAGCGTGGACGCCTGCGTGCGTTTGAACGCCAGGATCAGCAGAAAATGACCGACGGTGCCCATGAGGCCGATCAGGCACAGGAGCGCGAAGGTGGCTGCGTCGGGCACGGTCTGCCACACCACGGGCAGCACCAGGCTGGCGAGCAGCGCGCCGACCCAGCCGGTGTAGAAATGCATGGTCATGGGGTCTTCGGTTCGCGCCATCTTGCTGGTCAGAATCTGGAACCAGGCGTAGGTGAACACCATCACCAGCGGCAGCAGACTGGCCCAGCCGATCACATCACCACCGGGTTGCACCACCAGCAGCGCGCCGGCGAAGCCGCCGCACACCAGCACCCAGCGCAGCGGCGACACGCGCTCGCGCAGGAACAGCGCAGCCAGCAGCGTGACCACCAGCGGCGTGATCATGACGATGGCGGTGAATTCGCCCACCGGCATGTACTGCAGGGCGACGAACGAAATCGCGCTCACGGCCAGCAGCAAGGCACCTCGCAACACCTGGAAGCGGGGGTGGGCGGTTTGCAGCAGGCTGCGCCCGCGCAATGGCAGCATGACCGCCGTGACCAACACGGCGTGGAACGCGTAGCGGAACCACACAGCCATCAGCACGGGCACAAAGGCGCCGACGTACTTCACGGTGGTGTCCAGCACGGCAAAGAATGCCGTGGCCAGGACCAGAAAGGCGATGCCCAGCGCGGCCTGCGCGGGCGGATAGCGCGTCGGCTCCACCATCACTGCAGGATGCGCGACTGCAGCAGCTCCCACACCGGCGTGACGCTGCCGGGCAGGTCGGGCAGTTTGCCCAGGTCCATGTGGCTCTCTTCCGGGCTGTGGAAATCGCTGCCGCGCGATGCGGCGAGGCCGAATTCCTGGCAGTAGCCCGCGTACTTCGCGTAGTCGGACTGGTTGTGCGCACCGGTCATCACCTCCACCGCCTGACCGCCGTGGTTCTTGAATTCGGTGAACAGCGCGAACTCTTCATTGGGCGTGAGCTTGTAGCGGCCCGGGTGGGCGATCACGGCCACGCCGCCGGACTGCGTGATCCAGCCCACCGCGTCGGCCAGCTTGGCCCAGCGGTGTGGCACGAAGCCGGGTTTGCCCTCGGTGATGTATTTGCGAAAGACGTCGTTGGTGTCCTTGCTCACGCCTATTTCCACCAGATAGCGCGCGAAGTGGGAGCGAGAGATGAGTTCGGGGTTGCCCACGTACTTCAAGGCGCCTTCATAGACACCTTTGATGCCCACGCGGGCGAGGTCTTCGCTCATGTCGCGGGCCCGCTGTTCGCGCCCGCCGCGCGTGGCCCGCAGGCCGGTCAAGAGCGCGGGATGCGTGTGGTCCATGCCCAGGCCGACGATGTGCACCGTGATGCCGAGGAAGGTCACCGAGATCTCGACGCCTGTGAGGTAATTCATGCCCACCTCACGCGCAGCCGCCATGGCACGATCCTGTCCCCCGAGTTCATCGTGGTCGGTCAGGGCCCACAGCTCCACGCCGTTGGCCTGGGCGCGCTGCGCCAGCGCCTCGGGCGTGAGGGTGCCGTCGGAGACGACGGAGTGGCAGTGCAGGTCGGCGTTGGTCAATGTGTTCACCGAGTCATTTTAGGTTTTACCCATTCACCCTGTGTTTCGCAGGCCGGCCGCGATGCCGTTGATCGAAATGTGGATGCCGCGGCGCACGCGTTCGTTGCGATCGGCGTCGTTTTCACCAGCGCGGTAGCGCCGCACCAGTTCCACCTGCAGGTGGTGCAGCGGGTCGATGTAAGGGAAACGGTGGCGCATGGAGCGCTGCAGTGCGGCGTTGTTGACCAGGCGCTGCTTTTCACCGGTGATGAGCGCCAGCGCATCGGCCGTGCGGTGCCACTCGGCCTCGATGGCGGTGAACACCTGCTTGCGCAGGCGCTTGTCGGGCACCAGCTCTGAATACAACGAGGCGAGCGCCAGATCGCTCTTGGCCAGCACCATGTCCATGTTGGAGAGCAGGGTGCTGAAAAACGGCCACTGCTTCACCATCTTTTGCAGCAGCGCCTTTTGTGCGGCCACGCCTTTGGGGCCGTCGCGGTGCAGGAAGGTGTGCACCGCCGAACCAAACCCGTACCAGCCCGGCAGCGTGAGGCGGCACTGGCCCCAGCTGAAGCCCCAGGGTATCGCGCGCAGGTCCTCGATCTTCTGCGTGGCCTTGCGCGAGGCCGGGCGCGAGCCGATGTTGAGCTCGGCGATCTCGCGGATCGGTGTGGATGCGAAGAAGTACTCGGCGAAGCGCGGGGTGTCGTAGACCAGTGCGCGGTAGGCGGCCATGCTCTGGCGCGAGAGCTCGTCGGCGGCGGCCAGGAAAGCGGCGGGGGCGTTGCGCGTGGGCTTGAGCAGCGTGGCCTCCAGCGTGGCGGCCACCAGGGTTTCGAGGTTGCGCCGGCCGATTTCCGGGTTGGCGTACTTGGAGCCGATCACCTCGCCCTGTTCTGTGAGGCGGATCTGGCCGCGCACCGTGCCCGGCGGCTGCGCCAGGATGGCCTGAAAACTTGGACCGCCGCCACGTCCCACGGTGCCGCCTCGACCATGGAACATCCGCAACTGGATGGGTCTTTCCCGGCCCTGGTTGAGGGTGTCGAACAACTCGACCAACGCGATCTCGGCCCGGTACAACTCCCAGTTGCTGGTGAAGATGCCGCCGTCCTTGTTGCTGTCGGAGTAGCCCAGCATGATGTCCTGCTCGCAGTAGCCGTCGGCCGCGCCCCGTTCGACCATGGCGCGCACGCCGGGCAGGGCCAGGTACTCGCGCATGATGGGTGCGGACTGCGCAAGATCTTCGATGGTCTCGAACAGCGGCACCACGATCAGGTCGCACACCGCGTCGTCATTCAGCGTGCCGCGCATCAGCCCAGCCTCTTTTTGCAGCAGCAGCACCTCCAGCAGGTCGCTCACGGTTTCGGTGTGGCTGATGATGGCGTGGCGAATGGCCTGCGCGCCGAAGCGCTCGCGCCCGCTGCGCGCGGTGTCGAAGATGGCCAGTTCGCCCAGCGTGTGGGCCGAATAGGCAACACCGGGCACGCGCAAGGGTCGCGCGTCGTTGAGCTGGCGAAGCAGCACGACGCGCTTGCCGGCCTCGTCGAGTTGCGAATAGTGCGGCTCGATGCGCGCCGTGGCGAGCAGCTCCGCCACCACCTCCTCGTGTTTGTCTGAGCTTTGCCGCAGGTCGACCGTGGCCAGATGAAAGCCGAACACCTGCACGGCGCGCATCAGCGGCTGCAGGCGCGCGCGCGCCAGTGCGGCGCCGTGGTGCGACTTGAGCGAGTCTTCGATGGTGCGCAGGTCGTCGAGCAGCTCGGCTGCGCTGATGTAGGCGTCTTGTGGAGCCACGGCGTGGCGCGCCGCCTCGCCGCCGGTGAGGTGGTGAAGCGTGGCCGCGAGGCGCGCGTACATGCCGGTGAGTGCGCGGCGGTAGGGCTCGTCCTGTCGGTGGGCATTGGTGTCGGGCGAGCGCTTGGCCAGGGCTTGCATGGCCTGGCTCACGCTGGTGAGCATGGCCGACACGGAAAGCTCGGCGCCCAGGTGGTGCAGTTGGGTGAGATGGTGGCGCAGCACCATGTCGGCCTGGCTGTGCAGCGCAAGTTCGAGTGTCTGCGCGGTCACGTTGGGGTTGCCATCCCGGTCGCCACCGATCCACTGGCCCATGCGCAGGAAGGGCGCGATCACGGCGTTCCCGCCACTGTCGCCCAGACCTTCCTCGAGCTCGCGGTACAGACGCGGAATCTGCGTAAGGAAGGTGGCCTCGTAGTAGCTCAGCGCATTCTCGATCTCGTCGGCCACGGTCAGCTTGGTGAAGCGCAGCAGGCGCGTTTGCCAGAGCTGGGTGACACGGGCGCGGATCTGCGCCTCGATGTCGTCGCGCTCGCGCGGCAGGCGCTCCTGTTCGTCGCGCTCGCCGAGCAGCCGCGCGATGGCGCGCTCGGCGTCCAGGATGCTCTTGCGTTGCACTTCGGTGGGGTGGGCCGTGAGCACGGGCGAGATGTGGCTGTGTGCCAGCGTGTCGACGATGGCGCCCGGTGCGATGCCGGCCTTGTGCAGGCGCTGCAGCGTGCGCGCCAGACTGCCTTCCTGCAGCTCACCGGCGCGCTCGTGCACGGCGCGGCGGCGGATGTGGTGGCGGTCCTCGGCCAGGTTGGCCAGGTGACTGAAGTAGGTGAAGGCGCGGATCACGCTCACCGTCTGGTCACCGCTCAGGCCCTTGAGCAGCTTCTTGAGCGCCTTGTCGGCCGACTGGTCGGCGTGGCGTCGGAACGCGACCGAGAGCTGGCGGATCTGTTCGATCAGCTCAAAGGCCGCCAGGCCTTCCTGCTCGCGGATCACATCGCCCAGGATGCGACCCAGCAGGCGGATGTCGTCGATGAGCGGCTGGTCCTTGTCGGCGCGGCTGGAGGGGCGGGGGCGGGTTTGCGCGATCGTTCGGCTCATGGTGTTGTGAGATGAGAGGCCTGCCGACGGGGCCGGGTGATCTGGAGAAAACCCGGTCGAAGGGTCATGCTAGCATCCAAAAACACCCTGCCCGGTTACGAACCGGGTACCAAATTCCGCGCGTTGTGCCGCCCCCAGATCCTCCCCTCCCTTCATGTCCACTTCCACCTCCCAGGCCATCACCATCGCCACCCGCGAGAGCCGTCTGGCGTTGTGGCAGGCCGAACACGTCAAGGCCTTGCTGGAAGGCCTGGGCCACCGGGTGGCGCTGCTGGGCATGACCACGCTGGGCGACCAGATTCTGGACCGCAGCCTGTCCAAGGTCGGTGGCAAGGGCTTGTTCGTCAAGGAACTCGAAGTGGCGCTGGCAGAGGGCCGCGCCGACATCGCGGTGCATTCGCTCAAGGACGTGCCGATGCAGCTGCCCGACGGCTTTGCGCTGGCCTGCGTGATGGAGCGCGAAGACCCGCGCGATGCCTGGGTGTCGCCGGGTTGCGCAACGCTGGCCGAGTTGCCGGCAAACGCGGTGGTGGGCACCTCCAGCCTGCGCCGCCTGGTGCTGTTGCGCGAATCGCTGGACCGCCTGGGCCGCACCGATGTGCGCATCGAACCCCTGCGCGGCAACCTGGACACGCGCCTGCGCAAGCTCGACGAAGGCCAGTACCACGCCATCGTGCTGGCCGCGGCCGGCCTCAAGCGGCTGGGCCTGGGCCAGCGCATCCGCCACATCTTCGAGCCGGCCGACTCGTTGCCCGCCGCCGGCCAGGGGGCTTTGGGCATCGAGGTGCGATCGGATCGGCAAGACCTCGTCGATGCGCTGGCGCCGCTCGCGCACACCGCCAGCTGGCAGCGCGTGGCGGCCGAGCGCACCGTATCGCGCGCCATGGGTGGCAGCTGCTCCATGCCCCTGGCGGCCTACGCCGACTGGCAGGCAGACGGCACGCTGAAGCTCGACGCCGCCTGGGGCGATCCGCAAGGCCGGCATGCCGTGGTGCGGGCGAGCGGGCAGGCGCGCGTGCACACGCTGGCCGAGGCCGAGGCGCTGGGCCAGCGCGTGGCCGCCGACCTGCGCGCGGCCGGCGCCACACCGCCGTTGGTGGAGGTCTGAGGCCTTGAGCGAGACCACCGCCCAGCGGCCCGTGCCCAGCCGCCTGGCGCGACTGATCGTCACCCGTCCCGCGGGTGAAGCCGCCCACTGGGTGCAAGCGCTGCGCGCCCAGGGGTGGCCAGCGCAGGCACTGCCCCTGATCGACATTGGCGAGCCGGCGTCCGTCGAGGCCAGGGCTGCCTTGCAGTTCTGGCGCGCGAACTGGTCACAAGTCGATGCGCTGCTGTTCGTGAGCGGCGCGGCCGTGAGCCATTTTTTTGCCGAAGAGGCGGTTGCGCGTCCGCTGGCGCCATTCAAAACACGCTTCTGGGCCCCCGGGCCTGGCACGGCGCGCCAGCTCGAACAGGCGCTCGGCGCCTTGGGCATTGCACCCGAGCGCATCGACTCGCCGGCAGCCGACGCCGCGCAATTCGATTCCGAGCATCTCTGGCCCGTGGTCGCCCCGCAGGTGGTGGCGGGAAGCCGGATCCTCATCGTGCGGGGATCGACCATGGAAGCGCCTGCAGCCGAGGGCTCTGTGCCCGGGCATGGGCGCGACTGGTTGATTCGGCAATGCGAGGCCCGGGGTGCCCGGGTGGAAGGCTGTGTGGCCTACGAACGACGCCCGCCGGTGTTCGACGATGCCGATCGTGCGCTCGTGGCGCAGGCGACCCTGGCAGGCAGTGTGTGGCTGTTCAGCAGTTCCGAGGCGCTGGCTGCGCTGTGCGTGGCGCAGCCATCGGCCCGCTGGACGGCGGTCACGGCGCTGGTGACGCATCCGCGCATTGCCCAGGCTGCGCGCAACGCGGGCTTCGGGCGTGTGATCGAATCACGTCCCAGCCTGCCCGACGTGTTGCGCGTCCTAGAATCAGAGTGCACTGCACCATGAGCTCCAACCAACCTGTTCACCCCTCCACCGACACCGCGGCGCCCACCGCGGTGCCGATCCACGCAGCGCCGCTGTCTGCTGCTGCAGCGGGGCGCCGACCCGGCTCGGGGCTGACGTGGCTGGCCGTGCTGCTGGCCGCGCTGGCGCTCGTGCTGGCCGGCTTGCTGTGGCAAAAGCTCAGCCTCACCCAACAGGAGCTGGCCCGCCGCGCCCAAGACAGCGGCGAGCAGGCCGTGGAGGCTCGCACCATGGCCGCACAGGCCGAGGCGCTGGCGCAGGAGCTGCAGGCGCGGCTGGCCGTGGCGGAGGTGCGCTTGTCCGAAGTGAGCCTGCAGCGCAGCCAGCTCGAAGAACTCATGCTGGCGCTCTCACGCTCGCGCGACGACAACCTGGTGCAAGACCTGGAGTCGGCAGTGAAGCTCGCGCAGCAGCAGGCCCAGCTCACCGGCAGCGCCCAGCCGATCATCTCTGCGCTCCAGGCAGCGGACCAGCGCATTGCCCGAGCCGCCCAGCCACGGCTGAACCCGGTGCAGCGCGCCATTGCACGCGACATCGAACGCATCCAGGCCGCCCCGCTGGCCGACATCCCCGCGCTGGCCTTGCGGCTGGACGAGTTGGCTCGGCAGGTGGACGAGTGGCCCGTGCTCAACCAGGTGGGCTTGCAGAAGGCGGCGGCGCCTGCCGCACGCAAGACCGCAGCGGAGCCCGCGCCGGTGGCTGCGAAGAGCCCTGCCACGCCCGTCATCGCTGCGCCAGCCGCCCCCGCAGCCCAGGAGCCCGCTCTGGAGAGCGAGCCGGATGCCGAGCCGGGTGGATTCAGCCAAGGCTGGACGCGTGTCTCCGGCTGGTGGAGCGCCTTGTGGGAGCGCACCTGGACCGAGGTCACGCGCAGTGGCCGCGAGCTGGTTCGTGTGAGCCGCATTGACCGGCCCGAGGCCGCGTTGCTGGCGCCCGAGCAAGCGTTTTTCCTGCGCGAAAACATCAAGCTGAAGCTGCTCAACGCCCGTCTGGGGCTGCTGGCCCGGCACATGGCCGCCAGCCAGGCCGACGTGGTTGCGGTGGAGGCGTCCATCGCGCGCTACTTCGACACCGGCGCACCCCGGGTGGCCAGCGCGCAAGCCTTGCTGGGTCGCCTGCGCCGCGATCTGGTCGACAGCGAACTGCCGCGTCCGGAAGCGACCCTGTCCGCCCTGGCCGCGGCTGCGGGAGGCCGCTGATGCGCCGCCGTCAGCGGGGCGCGATGCGCAACGTGTTCTGGTTGCTGGGGCTGGCTGCCGTGGCGGTGGCGCTGGCGCTGCTGGTGGGACACAACGCGAGCACGGTGACGCTGTTCTGGCCCCCCTACCGGTTCGACGTCTCCTTCAATTTCGTCCTGTTCTGCCTGATCGCCGGCTTTGTGCTGCTGCACGCCGCGTTGCTGGCCATCGGTCTGGTTCGAGACTTGCCCGAACGGGCTCAGCGCTGGCGCAGCCAGCAGATCGAGCGCTCAGTGGTGGGTTCGGTCATGGACGCATTGGCGCACCAGCTGGCGGGCCGTTTCGTGCGTGCGCAGTCGGCAGCGCAGCACGCGCTCAATCAACTCAAGACCGTCGCGCCAGGCCAGTGGCCGCGGCGCGACCAGTTGCAGGTGCTCGCGCACTTGCTGGTCGCCGAAAGCGCGCAGTCGTTGCAGAACCGCGAGCGACGCGACGAAAATCTGCAGGCCGCGCTGGATCCAGCCTTGGCCAAGGGAGCGCCCGATGCGTCCGAGGGTGCCTTGTTGCGCGCGGTGCGCTGGGCAGTGGAAGACCGCGATGTGGAGGCTGCACGCAGCCGTCTGGCCGAGCTGCCGCAAGGCGCGGGCCGCCGCATCCAGGCGCTGCGGCTGAAGCTGCGCGTCGCGCGCCTGGGGGGCGCCACCTCGGAAGCGCTGGAGACCGCGCGCCTGCTCGCCAAGCACAAGGCGTTTTCACCCGAAGCCTCGCGCAGCATCGTGCGCGGGTTGGTGCTCGACGCCTTGCGCGAAGCACACGACATGGCGCAGCTTGAGGTCGTGTGGAATGGCCTGGACGCCAGCGAGCGCGCCATGCCCGAGCTGGCCCTGGCCGCCGCGCGGCGCGGCAACCAGCTGGTGCTCCAGCGCAGCGACGCTGACGGGGATGAAGCCCGCGCGGTGGCCGCTCGTCTGCGCTCGTGGCTGGAGCCGTTGTGGCAGGACTTCGACGCCCTGACGCCCGTGCAGCAACGCCAACTGGTCACGGCCTTCGAGCCCGGCCTGCCGCAGCTCGACAGCGCCTGGCTCGCTCGACTGGAGCAGCAACAGCGCCTGTCGCCGAACAACGCCTTTCTTCAGTACCTCGCCGGGCAGGCCTGCATGCAGCGCCAGCTCTGGGGCAAGGCCAGTCAGTTGCTCACGCAGGCCAGCCACGGCTTGAATGACGCCGCGCTGATGCGCCGCACCTGGCGCTCGCTGGCCCTGCTGGCCGAAGAGCGCGGCGACGAGACGGCGGCCCAGTCGGCCTGGAAACAAGCCGCGTTGCTGGACTGAGCGCCTGCTCACCCGGCAAAAGAAAAGCGCCCGAGGGCGCTTTTCTTTTGGGGTCCATACCTTCAGGCGCTTGCGCCTGAAGGTGGGCCGATCAGCGTGTTTCGAAAGGCAGCTGCATGTCGCGCAAGTCCTTGCGCGTTTCGACCAGCACCAGCGGGCCGTCGTCCAGCACCACCGCCGGCTTGGGCTCGCGCGGCACGTGCACGGGCTTGGGCTCGGCGGCGATCGCGGCTTGCACCTGGGCCACTTTGTCGGCGTTGGAGTTGACCCACTCCAGACCGCTGGACTGGGCGACTTGCTGCATCTCTTCCATGGGCAGCGAGAAGCCGGCCACCTTGGGCAGACCGCGGGCCGCGGGCGCCTCGGCCACCACCGGCGCTGCGGGCTTGGGTGTCGGCGCGCGAGGGGCGGGTGTCGGTGCTGGCGCGGCCACCGGGGCTGCCACCGGTGCCATCACAGGTGTGGCGATTGCGGGTGCCGGTGCGGCAGGCTCTGTCACCGGTGCTGTGATCGGAGTTGCGACGGGAGCAGGCGCGGCCACGGGAGCCTCGCTGACCACCGGCGTGAGCGCCGCATCTACCGGCAGGCTGAAGTAGCTGCGCGTGGGGGCTTCGTCCACCGGCTCGTGCACCAGTGTCGAGGCCGCGGCGAAGGCCACTTCGCTGGCCGGCATCTCACCGGCGGGTGCTGCCTGGCCTTCGCCGCCTTCGGGGGCGCCGTTGGCATCGCGTGGGCCGCGCTCGCGGCGGTCGCGGCCATATCGGTCACGGCTGCGGCGCTCGCGCGGGGCGCGCGGTGTGCCATCGGCACCGTCGGCCATCTCGCCTGCGCGAGGTGCCTCTGTGCTGTCGCCAGTTTCCTGTGTGACTGGAGCGACATCACCCTGGATGATAGGGGTCTGGCCTTCAGCGCCTTCGGCTGGACGGCGGCGGTTCTCGCCACCGCGCCCACCACGACCGCGGCGCTGGTTGTCGCCGCCTTCGTTCGCGTCGCCTTGTGCGACGACCTGCGTTCCGTTCACCAGTTCAGCGGGTGCTGCGCCCTCCACCGGTGCCACGTCGCGGCGGTTGTCGCGGCGGCCCTCACCTCGGCGGCCTTCACCGCGACCTTCGCCGCGTTCTCCACGGCCCTCACCGCGTGGTTCACCACGCGCTTCGCTGCGGCCTTCGCCTCGCGGCTCACCGCGGCCGCGGCCTTCGGCACGTCCTTCAGAACGGCCTTCCGGGCGTCCTTCCACACGGCCTTCGGCGCGTGGCTCGCCACGGCCTTCGATCGGACGGTTCTCGCGACCGCCTTCGCGCCCACCACGGCCACCTTCGCGGCCACGGCCTTCGGCGCCGCCGCGTCCACCGCGGCTGCGGCCATCGCGGCCACCTTCACGACCACCGTCGCGCTGACCACGACCATCGGAGCGCTCTTCGCGTGCGCCGGGTTTGGCGGCGGCCGGCGCGGCCACCACGGGCTTGGGTGCTGCGACGGGCGTGTCACCGCCACCGAACAGGCTCTTGAGCCAGCCGAAGAAGCCCTTTTCAGCGGGAGCAGCCGCCGCAGGCGCGGCCACAGGGGCTGCGGCAACAGCCTTGGCTGCCACGGGAGTTGCCACTGGCGCCGCCACCTCGGGGCGGGGTGCCGCCACAGGAGCCGGACCGTCGGGCAGCACGCCCTTGATCACAGGTTCCTGCTTGTTGGTGCGTTCCTGGCTGCGGCGCGTGAAGCCAGTGGCTTCGTCCGGCTCGTCGGCCAGCTTGTAGCTGGCGTCCAGATTGTCCAGGCGCGGGTCGTCGTGCTTCAAGCGCTCAAGCTTGTAGTTGGGCGTGTCCAGCGACTTGTTGGGCACGAGCAGCACGTTGATGCGTTGCTTGAGTTCGATCTTGGTGATCTCGGTGCGCTTCTCGTTGAGCAGGAAGCTGGCCACTTCGACCGGCACCTGCACCAGCACGGCGGCCGTGCTGTCCTTGAGCGACTCTTCCTGAATGATGCGCAGGATCTGCAGCGCCGACGATTCGGTGTCGCGGATGTGGCCCGAACCACCGCAGCGCGGGCAGGGGATGGAGGAACCCTCGTTCAGTGCGGGCTTGAGGCGCTGGCGACTCATCTCCAGCAGGCCGAACTTGCTGATGGCGCCGAACTGCACGCGGGCGCGGTCCTGGCGCAGCGCGTCGCGCAGGCGGTTTTCCACGTCGCGGCGGTTCTTCGACTCGTCCATGTCGATGAAGTCGATCACGATCAGGCCGCCCAAGTCGCGCAGGCGGGCCTGGCGCGCCACTTCGTCGGCGGCTTCGAGGTTGGTGCGGGTAGCGGTCTCTTCGATGTCGCCGCCCTTGATGGAGCGGGCCGAGTTCACGTCCACGGCCACCAGCGCTTCGGTCTGGTCGATCACGATCGCGCCACCGCTGGGCAGCTGTACGGTGCGGCTGTAGGCGGTCTCGATCTGGTGTTCGATCTGGAAGCGCGAGAACAGTGGTGCGTCGTCGCGGTAGCGCTTCACGCGATGGCCGTGCTCGGGCATCACGTGGCTCATGAACTGGTGCGCTTGTTCAAAGATGTCGTCGGTGTCGATCAGGATCTCGCCGATGTCGCCGTTGAAGTAGTCGCGGATGGCGCGGATCACCAGGCTCGATTCCTGGTAGATCAGGTAGGCGCCCTTGCCGCCCTGTGCCGCGCCGTCGATGGCGTTCCACAGCTTGAGCAGGTAGTTCAGGTCCCACTGGAGTTCGGGCGCGTCACGGCCGATACCGGCGGTGCGCGCGATGATGCTCATGCCGTTGGGGTATTCGAGCTGGTCTAGCGCCTGCTTGAGTTCCTGGCGGTCTTCGCCCTCGATGCGTCGGCTCACGCCGCCTCCGCGTGGGTTGTTCGGCATCAGCACCACGTAGCGGCCGGCCAGGCTCACGAAGGTGGTGAGGGCTGCGCCCTTGTTGCCGCGTTCTTCCTTTTCGACCTGGACCAGCAGTTCCTGGCCTTCGCGGATCACATCGTTGATGCGGGCCTGATTGACCGGCACACCGGCGGCGAAATACTGGCGCGAGATTTCCTTGAACGGCAGGAAGCCGTGGCGGTCTTCGCCGTAGTCCACAAAGCAGGCTTCCAGCGAAGGTTCGACGCGGGTGACGACGGCCTTGTAGATGTTGCCTTTGCGCTGTTCGCGCCCTTCAATTTCGATTTCGTAGTCGAGCAGTTTTTGCCCGTCCACAATGGCCAGCCGGCGCTCTTCGGCCTGCGTGGCGTTGATCAGCATGCGTTTCATGATGCGATTTCCTTCGTTCAAACACACAAGGACGCCCGGGTTCGAAAACCACAGGCGTCAACTCGCCGTGAACCAGCGGAAAAAGCGAACGGGGGAGGAATTGCCGGAGAGCCGTTGACCCGCAGTTCGGGGTAGGCGTTCAACACAGGCGGGCACCAAGGTGCCGCGTCGAACCGCCAGGTCAGGGCGTAGGCGCGTGGAGTTGGGTGAGCAGGGAAGGCTGGATGGCTGTCAATGACATGGATCTGGCCGGGTTATCTCTGTGTTCACTTTGTCCTCGACCAGCTTCACTTGGGAAAGCTGGTCGATTGGGGTATTCCGTAGTCGGGTTCGCTGTTTTCATCAACTGGTTCGCCCGCAGCGTCTACCGCACCTTGACCGCACCGGGATTCCATGGGGAATGGCCGCGGGTGCGATGGGAGGTGCCGGGTGCTGCGGGTGGCAACCTTCTCACGTCGGTCTCCCGCTTTGTCGGGCCGGGAGGTCTGTGCCTTCAGTGCTTGCCGTAAACTCAAGGCAAATCAATCACTTACAGCACGTGACGAGAGTGACGCATTATAGACAGCCAACCGTCACCGTGGTGTCCTATTTCCCCTCCGAATCCCTTGCTTCAGCCCCCGAACTCCGCAGCCGCCGCCGTGCGGCACCTCACGGTGGACGAAGAGTCGGCCGGGCAGCGCCTCGACAACTTCCTGTTCCGCGAGCTCAAGGGGGTGCCCAAAACCCACATCTACCGCATCATCCGCTCGGGTGAAGTGCGCCGGAACAAGGGCCGGGTCGGGGCGGACGATCGGGTGCAGGCCGGTGACGTGTTGCGCATTCCGCCGATACGCCTGTCCGAGCGGGCGGAAGAAAAGCAACTCAATCCTGCACCCGCCCGGCAGTTTCCGGTGATTTTCGAGGACGAGGCATTCCTGGCCATCGACAAGCCCGCCGGTGTGGCGGTGCACGGGGGCAGTGGCGTGAGTTTTGGCGTGATCGAACAAATACGCCAGGCCCGCCCCGACGCCAGGTTGCTTGAATTGGTCCATCGCCTCGACCGTGAAACCAGCGGCTTGCTGCTGATTGCCAAAAAGAAAAGTGCACTCAAGGCCTTGCAGGATCAATTCCGCGAACGCGAAACCGGCAAGACCTATCTCGCGCTGGTCAAAGGGGTTTGGCCCGCGCGCCTGAAGGTGCTGGATCAGCCATTGCACAAATACTTGCTGGCCGATGGCGAGCGGCGCGTGAAGGTGACAACCAAGGAAGACCCCGATGGCATGCGCTCGGTGACCCTGGTGAAGGTGGCGGCGCGCGTGCCCGTGCCCACTGCACTGGCCTCTGTGCTGCCTGAGGGCCTGAGCTTGCTGGAGGTGACCATCAAGACCGGCCGCACCCACCAGATACGGGTTCACCTCGCCAACGCCGGTCATCCGATTGCCGGTGACGACAAATACGGTGATTTCGAACTCAACCGTCAATTGGCGCGTGCGGGATTGAAACGGATGTTTTTACACGCCTGGCGCCTTCGATTGAGTCACCCCGTCGCGAATACGCCGGTGGAGTTGCACGCGGACTTGCCCGACGAACTGCGACCGTGGTCCGGTGGTTGGACGGGAAAAGGCGATTAGAATGTAGTTCCGCATCGGCAGCTTTTAATCGCACATTCCGATCGATTCCATCTTTATAAGGATTTATCAATGGCCAGCTATTCCGAACTCATGGCGCAAGCCCAATCCCTGATGGCGCAGGCCGAACAGGCACGCAAAGACGAACTCGCTTCCGTGATTGCCGATATCAGGGCCAAGATGAAACAATTCGGCATTTCGGTGGCCGATCTGGGTGGTGGGACCGGCGGGAAGAAGCCGGCCAAATCCAAATCGGCGTCGGCACCGAAATACCGAGGCCCCAACGGCGAGCTCTGGGCGGGCGGCCCGGGCCGCAAACCCGAGTGGGTGCGTGCCGTGCTGGCTTCCGGCAAGAGCGTCGACGACTACCTGATCTGAGCCTTTTCCGGCTTTTGCAAGGCCCGCCTCTGGCGGGCTTTGTTTTGCCCGCCTCTGGCGGGTTTTTGTTTTCCGAGACGTCTCACCGGGTGCTCGCGGCTCGCTATCCTTGCGGCATGACCAGGATCCTTCTTGTTTGCATGGGCAACATCTGCCGCTCACCGATGGCCGCCAGCGTGATGCACGCCGAAGTGCATCGCAGGCAGTTGGCCGATCGGGTGTCACTGGACTCTGCCGGCACCTACGGCGCGCACCGCGGGGAGAAGGCCGATCGTCGCGCCATCCTGCTTGCGCAGGCGCGCGGCTACAGCCAGATCGCCAAGGAGCGTTCGCGCAAGGTGACGGACGAGGACTTCGAGCGCTTCGATCTCATCCTGGCCATGGACCGCGACAACCTGGCGAACCTGCGGCAGGCGTGCCCGCCGCAGCACCAGCACAAGCTGCACTTGTTTCTGGAGTACGCGGGCGTGCCGGGGACCTTGGAGGTGCCCGACCCTTACTACGGCAACGCGGAAGGTTTCGAGGTCGTGCTGCGCCTGTGCGAGCAGGGCGCCGATGGGGTGCTCAGCCGCCTTTTTGCCAGATGATTTTCTTGCCCGACGCTTCCCAACTCTCGTAGTGCCTGGCGTACAGGTCCTCGATGCGGTTGCGCTTGACCTTGAAGGTGGGCGTGATGACGTCGTTGTCCACCGTCCAGGCGGTGGTGACCACCACGATGCACTGCAGTTGCTCGTGCGGATCGAGCGTGGCGTTGATGTTCTTCAGGTGGGCGGCCAGTGAGGCCTCCAGCTCGCTGCGCGCGCCGGGATCGCCCACTTGGGCCACCGCATCGGCGTTGAGCATCACGATGCCCAGCGGCTGGCCGAGGTTGGCGCCAGTGACCACGCAGGCCTCCACCGCTTCGTGCATCACCAGCTTGTCCTCGATCGGCGCGGGCGCCACGTACTTGCCCTTGCCGGTCTTGAACAGATCCTTCACGCGCCCGGTGATGCGCAGCAAGCCTTGCTTGTCGATCGTGCCCTTGTCCCCTGTCTTGAGCCAACCGTCATCGGTGAAGCTCTCTTTGCTCTTCTCGGGCTCCTTGTAGTAGCCCAGCATCATGGCGGAGTTGCGCATCTGAACCTCACCCGTTTCCGGGTCCAGGCGGTGCTGCACGCCCTCATAGGCCGGGCCTACCGTGCCTTGCTGGTTCTTGCCCGGTTCGGTGAGGTGGGAGAGCGCGAGGTTCTCCGTCATGCCGTAGCCTTCGTTGATGTTCAAGCCCAGCTTGCTGTACCACTGCAGCAATGCAATGGGCATGGGTGCTGCGCCCCCAGCGGCGAACGTGCACTGGTCCAGGCCCAGGGCCTTCATCACCTTCTTGCGAACGATGCCGCCAATGATCGGAATGCCGAGCAGGCGATTGAGTTTGGCGGGCGGCATCTTGTGATGAATGCCCTGCTGGAACTTGACCCAGAGGCGGGGCACAGAGAAAAAGATGGTGGGGCGGGCACGCTGCAGGTCGGCGGCAAAGGTGTCGAGGGACTCGGCGAAGAACACATGCATGCCTGTGCGCAGCCAGCCGTGCTCGACCAGCATGCGCTCGACCACATGGGCCAGTGGGAGGTACGACAACATGCGGTCGTTGCCGGACATGGGAATGCGCTTGAGGCCGGCGTCGAGTGCCCAGGCGAAGTTGGCGAAGGTGTGCATGACGCCCTTGGGCATTCCGGTGGTGCCCGAGGTGTAGATGAGGGTGGCGAGTTCTTCACCATCGCGCAAGGGCTCGCCGGCCATGGGCTGGCTGCGCTTGCAGATCGCGTCCCAGCCCTCGCAGTTCTTCACAACGTCTGCGGGCGAGAGCGGGTAGCTCATGCAGGGCAGGTCGGTGGGCACGCCGGGCTTCATGCCTTCCCAGCCGTCAAGCTTGCCCACGAACAGGGCCTTGGCGTCGCTGTGCGCCAGGATCTGACGGATGGTCTCGGGCGCGAGCGTGGGGTACAGCGGCACCGACACGTAGCCCGCCATCCAGATGGCCAGGTCGCTCATCATCCACCAGGCGCAATTCTTGGAGAGGATGGCCACTTTGGAGCCCGGCTCCCAGCCATGCGACTGCAGGTGGGTCGCCATGCGGCGCACCTGGTCGGCCACTTGTGCCCAGGTGAAGTCCTGCACCACACCACTTCCCATGGGTTGCGTGAGGGCCACGCGGGTGGGGGCGGTTGTTTCCCAGTGGTACAGGCGTTGAAGGGCCAGCAGCTCGGGCGCTATTCTGCTCATGTGGTTCGTCTCCGTTGTGTGTGCTGCGCACGAATCTACCAAGGCCGCAGCCTTGTGTTTAGAGGGTTTCACCTGCAAGAGAATGCCCGCCTCAACCGGTGAAGCGCACCGACAGGCCGGGCAGTGGCGAGGTGAAGCGGGCCGCCCAGCGCTCGCCGGGCGCAACAGGCCAGGCATCGGTCCAGGTGCCGGTGGTGATCACATCGCCGGCTTGCAGATCGGGTGCGCCAGGGCAAGCGCGCAAGGTCTGCGTGAAATGCTGCAGCGCGCGCAGTGGGCCATCCAGCACGTTCGAACCCTGGCCTTGCTCGACAGCCTGGTCGTCCTTGAGCAAGCTCACCTGGGCATGGGCCAGCAAGCTGTCGAGTCCGTCGGCGCTGCCGGTCAGCTCACGCACCGGCGTGCGGCGACCCACCACCAGGCGCGCGTGCAGCGCGCCATCCGCCACGGTGTCGGCAGGCAGAAACTTCCAGTCCGGCAGGTGCGACTGCACGACCTCGAAGCCTGGCGCGACCCAGGCGATGGCCTCGAACAGATCGTCCAGCGTGGCGTTGGCCGCGGGCGTGGCTCGCAGGCCGAACACGACCTCGGGCTCCAGCCTTGGCTGGCAGGTGTGGGCGAGCGACACGCTGCCTTCGCCCTCGCACAGGGTAAGCGTGCTGTCCCACACACTGCCCCAGATCGGCGCGAACACGTTGTAGCGCGGCCAGATCGAGCGGTTGGTGAAGCCCACCTTGTAGCCGCGCGGTTGTTCGCCGCGCGCGATGCGCAACTGACGCACCGCCAGCGCACGTTCATACGCGGTGTCAATGGACAGGCCGGACGGTGTGGACCAAAGGCTGCCGTGGTCGAGGTGGTTCAGAAGTGCGTCAGGTGTCATGGTCGTGGTGATGGGCCAGGGGAGTTCATCATAGGCAGCCGGTATGCTGCGCGTCATGACCTCACACACGCTTGACACCCTCGAACTCGTCACCGGGGGCAACCCCGCAGCCACGCCTGTGGCCAGCATCGTCGTGCTGCACGGCCTGGGCGCCGACGGCAACGACTTCGTACCCATTGCCCAGGAACTCGAACTGGACGCCATCGGCCCGGTGCGTTTCGTGTTTCCCAGTGCGCCAGTGCGCCCGGTGACGCTCAATGGTGGCTACGAGATGCGCGCCTGGTACGACATCCACCCACCCATCGGCCAGTCGCGTCGCGAAGACGAAGCCGGCCTGCGCGAGTCCTGCGCGCTGGTGCAGGGACTGCTGGACCGCGAGGCGTCGCGCGGCGTACCACCCGCGCGCACGGTGCTCATGGGTTTTTCGCAAGGCTGCGCCATGACGCTCATGGCCGGGCTTCGCGCACCGCAGCGCCTCGCCGGTCTGGTGGGCCTGTCGGGCTACCTGCCGTTGGCGGCCAGTGCCGCGGCCGAGCGCTCCGAGGTCAACCGCGACGTGCCCATCTTCCTGGCGCATGGCACGCACGACCCGGTGGTGGTGGTCGAGCGCGGTGTGGAGTCGCGCAATGCGCTGCAGGCGCTGGGCTACACGGTGGACTGGCACACCTACCCGATGGAGCACTCGGTGTGCGCACAGGAAGTGGCCGATCTCAACGTCTGGCTGGTGCGCCTGCTGGCGAGCTGAATGCCAGGCCTTGCGGGCTTCGTCACACGCCGCTGGCGCGGTGAGGTGCCGATGCGCGTGCTGTTCTGGCGCGACATGGTGACCGTGGGCACGGTCATCAACCTGCTGGCCACTGCGGTGGCGCTCGCCATTGCGTTGGCTGACGAGGCCATCGAACTGGCTGCGGCGGTGCACCTCGCGCCGCTGCCCTACAACCTGTTCCTCGTGGCCTCGGTCTGGCGCTTGAGCGACACCGGGCTTTATCGCTGGGCTTCGCTGGCGTGGCTGGTGGTCGTCACGCTGGTGTGAGCCGCGGTGCGGGTGCGCAGCCAGGTGCTCAAGTCGCGGCCGTACAGAATGAGTGCCAGCGCGAGCAGGATCATCGGCATCGCGACGAACACCCAACCCGTGAGCTGTTCACCGCCGAGCAGCACGCCCACGCAGAGCGCGACCACCGGGTTCACGAACGAGTAGCTGCCGGCCAGCGCAGCGGTGGTGTTTTTCAGCAGCCACAGGTAGGCATTGAGCGTGACCAGCGTGCCGATGACCACCAGGTACAACCAGGCCAGGGCGGACGCAGCGCTGACCTGTGCCCATTCGAACTGGCGCGCGCCGGGCTCGAACACGGCGGCCACCACCACTCCGAGCAAGCCGCCAATCATCCACTGCGCGCCCGAGGCCATGGCCGGTGCGGGTAACACCAGCTTGCGCGAGGCGTACGAGCCCAGGCTCCAGCACAGCGGCGCGCCGAAGGCCAGCAGCGCGCCCACTGGTGTGGCAGAAAAATCACCTTCCATCGCCAGCACCAAAGCGCCCAGCGCGCCGAGCGTCAACCCGATCCAGCTGGTGAGCGGCACGCGTTCGCCGCCCCACCGTGTCCACAGTGCGAGCCACATCGGCATCGTGGTGACCACCGTGGCCATGAGGCCCGAACCGATGCCCAGGCGCTGCGCAAGCACCATCAGCGCCATGGCCGCAAAAGCCATCAGCGCGCCGATGAGCGCGCTGCCGCGCCACTGCGATGCCGTGGGCCAGGGCAGGCCTTGCCAACGCGCAATCGCCAGCATCACCGCGCCTGCGACCACGAAGCGCGCGCCGTTCATCAACACCGGTGGCAGGCTCTGCATGGCCACGTCGAGCGCGAAATAGGTCGTGCCCCAGACGATGTACACAATCAACAGGGCGCTATACAGGCGTATCGTCTGGCGTTCCAGGCCCGCTGGGCTGATGAATGTCGGCATTTGCGTGTTCCCGTAAGATAATTTCCGGCGGATTTCTCCGGTGCCGTATTTTGAACAGGATTTTGGCCGTATGCAAGTAAATATTCAGCCAGACGACATGGATGCCAGAATTTTGACGGCACTGAGCTCTGATAGCCGACGTTCTTACGCCGATGTGGCGTCCGAGGTGGGCTTGTCCACGGCCGCCGTGCACGAGCGGGTGAAGAAGATGGTGGAGCGCGGCGTGATCGAGCGGTTTTCACTGCGGGTTGATCCCGACCGCGTGGGTCTGCGCTTCACCGCGTTCGTGGCCATCCGCAACGACGGCGGCATCCACTGCCGCGAGGTGGCGCCCCTGTTGCGCGAGATGCACGAGGTGCTGGAGCTGCACAGCGTGGCTGGCGAGTACGACTTTCTGGCCAAGATTCGCACCACGCACGCCCGTGCGCTGGAAGAGGTGCTCTACAAGATCAAGGCCATTCCCGGCGTGGCCCGCACCACCAGCACCGTGGTGCTCAACACCGAGTTCGAGGACCGGCCGCTGCAGCTGCCGGGTTCCCCCGCGGCCTGACGAGCGACCGGCGTGGTTCGCGCCTGAGTTCGATCCGGCCTTCGGCTGCTCGAACAGCCCGCATCACGCAACCGCCTGCGCCAGTTTCCTGGCCAGGCGGTTGTGTTTTTCCAGCAGCGGACCGAGATCCACCGTGGTGAGCTGGCCTTGCCGCACCACCACCCGCCCGTTCACCACCGTGTACGCGGCCTGCGGGCTGGCGCACAGCAGCAGGCTGGCCACCGGGTCGTGCACCGCGCCGCCGGCAAAACCCAGCGTGCGCAGATCAAAGAGCGCAAGGTCGGCGCACAGGCCAGGTGCGAGGTGGCCGATGTCGCGGCGCCCCAGCACCTGCGCACCGCCGCGCGTGGCGAGACACAGCGCGTCGCGCGCCGTCATCTCGGACGGGCCGAGGTCGCACCCGAAAAAGGTGTTGCCCGCACGCACTTCGGGTGGCTGCACCGCGCGGCCCACGCGGGCCAGCAGCAGCGCCTGGCGCGCTTCGCCCACCATGTGCGCGCCGTCGTTGCTGGCGCTGCCGTCCACCCCCAGGCCCACCGGCACGCCGGCGTCCAGCATGCGGCGCACCGGCGCGATGCCCGAGGCCAGTCGCATGTTGCTGCACGGGCAATGCGCCACGCCGGTGCGGCTCGCGGCAAACAGCGAGATGCCGTCGTCGTCGAGCTTGACGCAGTGGGCATGCCACACGTCATCGCCCAGCCAGCCCAGGTCTTGGGCGTATTGCGCGGGCGTGCGCTTGAACTTCTCCAGGCTGTAGGCGATGTCGTGGTCGTTCTCGGCCAGGTGGGTGTGCAGCCGCACCCCTTGGCCCTTGAAGGATCGTGCCAGTGCCGCGCTTTCCTTCATGAGCGCGGTGCTCACCGAAAACGGTGAACAGGGTGCGAGTGCGATCTGCAACATGGCGCCATGGCGCGCGTCGTGCCAGGTCTCGATGAGCCGCTGGCTGTCTTTCAAGATATCGTCCTCGCGCTCCACCACGGCGTCGGGCGGCAGGCCACCCGCGCTCTGGCCCACGCTCATGCTGCCGCGCGTGGCCATGAAGCGCATGCCGATGCGCTGCGCGGCTTCGATGCTGTCTTCCAGCCGCACGCCGTTGGGGTAGATGTAGAGGTGGTCGCTGGTGGTCGTGCAGCCGCTCATGAGCAACTCGGCCATGGCCACCTGGGTGGAGACCTGCACCATCTCCGGCGTGAGCCCTGTCCAGATCGGGTAAAGCCCCTGCAGCCAGCCGAACAGCTCGGCGTTCTGCACCGCAGGTATCGCGCGCGTGAGGCTTTGGTACATGTGGTGGTGCGTGTTCACCAGGCCGGGTGTGACAAGGTGGCCGCGCGCGTCGATCACCTCGTCGACTTCTTCGCGCAACGCGGGAGCAAGCTCGCTGGCCGGTCCGATCCACTCGATCAGGTTGTCGCGCACGAACAGGCTCGCGTCGTGGATTTCGCGTCCGCGCGCCGGGTCGTTGTGGTCGAAGGTGGCGATGCAGGCGGCGCGGTCGATCAGCAGGGTGGGCATGGGCCAGCGGTTTTTGATGTGGCGACAATGGAGGGCATGTTCACATTCTCAGCCAACCTCAGCACGCTCTTCACCGAGCTGCCCTTCGCCGATCGGTTCGCCGCGGCCCGCGCCTGCGGCTTCGAGGCGGTCGAGTGCCAGTTTCCCTACGGCCACACACCCGACCATCTGGCCGCCCTGCTGCGCGCCAACGGCTTGCGCATGGTGCTGCACAACCTGCCGGGCGGAGACGCGGCCGCAGGAGACCGTGGCATGGCCTGTCATCCGCAGCGGGTGGGCGAGTTCCGCGCCGGTGTGGCGCGCGGGCTCACGCATGCGCTGGCCCTCGGTGTGCCGCAACTCAACTGCCTGGCGGGTCTGCAGCCTCCCGGTGTGAGCGAAGCGCAAGCCCGCGCCACGCTGGTGGGCAACCTGCGTTTTGCCGCCGCCGCGCTGCGCGTGCATGGCCTGCGTTTGCTCATGGAGCCCCTCAACACGCGCGACGTGCCCGGCTTCTTTGTGAGCCGAACGGCGCAGGCGCTGGCCATCATGGACGAGGTCGGGGCCGACAACCTGTACCTGCAGCACGACCTCTACCACGCCCAGCGCATGCAGGGCGAACTGGCCGGCACGCTGCGCGCGCTGCTGCCGCGCATCGGCCACATCCAGATCGCCGACAACCCCGGGCGCGGTGAGCCCGGCAGCGGCGAGATCAACCACCGATTCCTGTTTGACGAGCTCGATCGTCTGGGCTACAGCGGCCATGTGGGCTGCGAGTATTTCCCCCTTGAAAAACGCGACGACGGCACCCGCGCCGGCCTCACCTGGCTGGCTGCCCACGGACGCCACCCCTCCGGAAGAACCCTGTGATGCAACCCACCCTGAACGATCCCCGCGCCCTGTTGCGCCACCTGTACGACGTGGCGGTGCAGCGCGCACTGCCCCTGCACAACACGGCCGCGTTCCTGCCGCCGCCGCCCAAGGGTCGCACCGTGGTGATCGGCGCCGGCAAGGCCGGTGGCGCCATGGCCCAGGCGGTGGAAGCGCTGTGGCCGGCAGACGCGCCGATTTCAGGCCTGGTCGTCACGCGTTACGACCACACACCGCCGCGCCCGGCAGGTTTGAAGGAGCGCATCGAGGTGGTGGAAGCCTCGCACCCGGTGCCCGACGCCGCGGGCCTGGCCGCCGCGCAGCGTATCCTGCAGCTCACCCAGGGCCTCACGTCTGACGACCTGGTGCTCTGCCTCATCTCCGGTGGCGGTTCCTCGCTGCTCACGCTGCCGGCCGACGGCCTCACGCTCGAAGACAAGCAGCGCATCAACCGCGAGCTGCTGAACAGCGGCGCCAACATCCTGGAAATGAACACCGTGCGCAAGCACCTTTCGCGCATCAAGGGCGGGCGGCTGGCGGCTGGTTGTGCGCCTGCGCGCGTGGTCACCATCACCATCAGCGACGTGCCGGGTGACGATGTGAGCGTGATCGCCAGCGGCCCCACCGTGGCCGATGCCACGAGCTGCGCCGACGCGCTCGACATCCTGCAGCGCTACGGCATTCAGGTGCCGGCAGCCGTGCGCGCGCAGCTGGAGCGCGGCGAGCTCGAAACACCCAAGCCGGGTGATGCGCGCCTGCAGGGCCACGAGGTGCACCTGATCGCCACGCCGCAGCAAAGCCTGGAGGCGGCTGCGGCCGCGGCGCGCGCGATCGGGCTCAACACCTACGTGCTCAGCGACGAGATCGAAGGTGAATCGCGCGAGGTGGGCAAGGTGCACGCCGCACTCGCGCGCTCGGCTGCGCTCGGGCGCAGCGATTTCAAGACACCCTGCGTGATCCTCAGCGGCGGCGAGACCACCGTCACAGTGCGACCCCGCGTGGAAGGCCAGGCCAAGGGCAAGGGCGGGCGGGCCGGCGAGTTCTGTCTGGGCATGGCGCAGGCGCTCAATGGCATGGCCCAGGTGTGGGCACTGGCGGCCGATACCGACGGCATCGACGGCATGGAAGACAACGCCGGCGCGCTCGTCACCCCTGACACCCTGGCGCGTGCCGCGGAGCGGGGGCTCAAGGTCACCGACCACCTGGCGCGCAACGACGCCTACGGTTATTTCAAGCCGCTGGGCGATCTGGTGATCACCGGGCCCACGCACACCAACGTGAACGATTTCCGGGCCGTGCTGGTGCTCTGACGCCGGCGCTGGCCGGCAGACGGTTACAAGTCGGTCCGGCGGATCGTTTCTAATGTCGCCTTGGCCGCCGGAAGTCCGGTCTGGCCACCGCTGACGGGCGTGCACGCCCCACCATGTCGGCAACCCACCCTGTACCCGATGCCGATTGCGCCCGCAGGGCGCCAAGGAATGCTTTTTTTGCGCAGCAACTTCAACCGCTCTGCCCTGGTGCGCCAGCTCGCCGGCTGGCTGCCCACGCCCACCGAGGTGCCCCGGCAGGATCTGGCCGAGCGGCTGGGCCAGTGGCTCAACGTGGCCGATGCCATCGCGCTGCACTCGGCCCACCAGGCCTTGCCGTCGGTGGCCCGGGCCCGGCGCCCGGCGGTGCCGGCCGCTGCCCGCGCCGTGCAGGCGGAGCTTGAGCGGGTGCGTGCCACCCTGCGCCAGGCCATCACCACCCCGTCGGGCGAGCCGGGTGACGAATCCGGCGATGACGCCGACGCCGGCTTTTCGCCGCACCACCAGCGCTGTCTGGACCAGCAGCGCCGCATGGAAATGGGCATCGACGCCTTGCGCGACCACGTGCGCAAGACCTTGACACATACCTCCCCGCGCCTGGCGCAGCTCGCCGCGCTGGACGCCGTGCTCGACACCATGCTGGGCGGGCGTGAACAGAAGCTGCTGTCCTCCTTGCCGGCCTTTCTCAAGGCGCGGTTCGACCAGCTGCGTCAGACCCACACCAGCGGCTGGCAACCACTGTTTGAACAAGATCTCCAACAGGCCCTGCAGGCCGAGCTCGACCTTCGGCTGCAGCCCGTGGCGGGCATGGTCGAAGCCCTCAGCCAGGAAGTGAAACAACACCCATGAGCAACAACGCAGTGAACCGTCTCTTTTTCGTCGGTGCCTTCGCACTCGGCCTGATCGCCGTGATCTGGGTTGGCTGGGGCTTTGTCGGCACCAGCGCCATCGCGCTGGCCATGACCGTGGCCATCGGTGGCGTCTACCTGCTGGGCGCGCAGGAGATCCGGCGCTTTCGCGCCACCACCGACGCACTGGCGCAGGCGCTGGTCAACGTGCCACAACCGCTGGTGCAATTGAGCGACTGGCTGGACCGTGTGCCAACAGCGCTGCAGAACGCTGTGCGCTCGCGCATCGAGGGCGAGCGCGCCGCCTTGCCGGGCCTGGCGCTCACGCCCTACCTGATTGGCCTGTTGGTGATGCTGGGCATGCTCGGCACTTTCCTCGGCCTGGTCGTCACCTTCCGCGGTGCCGTGTTCACGCTCGAAGGCACGGCCGACCTGCAGGCGATTCGCACGGCGCTGGCCGAACCCATCAGAGGCCTGGGTCTGGCCTTTGGCACTTCGGTCGTGGGCGTGGCCACCTCGGCCATGTTGGGCCTCATGTCGGTCATCAGCCGGCGCGAGCGCATGACCGTGGTGCGCCAGCTCGATGCCCACACCGCCACCGTGTTCCGCCCGTTTTCACTCGCGCACCAGCGCAACGAAACCTTCAAGGCGCTGCAGCAGCAAGCCGGCGCCTTGCCCGCCGTGGTGGACCAGCTGCAAGCCCTGATGGCGCAGATGGAGCGCCGGGGTCAGCAGCTCGACGACCAGTTGCTGGAGCGCCAGGCGCTGTTCCACCGCGAAGCCAGCGTGGCCTACCAGGAACTCGGTCAGTCGGTGGCGCGATCGCTCAACGAAACCCTGTCGGCCAGCGCGCGCGTTGCCGGTGAAACGCTCCAGCCGGTGGTGGAGAACGCCATGGCGACCATTGCGAGCGAGTCCACGCGCCTGCACGAGCGCGTGAGTGACGCGGTGCAGACGCAACTGGGCGGTCTCTCGACGCAGCTCGGTGCCACCGCCCGCACCGCGCTGGAGGGCTGGACCCAGGCGCTGCAACAGCACGCGCACGCCGGCGAGCAGCAGACCCACGGTCTGGAACGGGCGCTGGTGGCCTTCACCACCACGTTCGAGCAGCGCTCCGCCGCCTTGCTCATGAGCGTGCACGACACGGTGTCACGCTCGCATGCCGAACAGGCGGCGGTAGAACAACATCAGCAGACCGCCTGGAAAGAGGCGCTGCAGGCCATGGCCACCACGCTGCAGACCGAATGGCAGCAGCTGGGCGCACAGACCTTGGCCGAGCAGCAGGCCGTGGGCCAGACGCTGCAGCAGACAGCGACCCTCTGGCGCGCCGAGCTGGCTGCGCTGCGCGGCGAAGAGACCGCCCGGGGCGAGGCTGCCGTGCAGCGCCTGGGCGAACTGCAGGCTTCGCTCAACGGTCAGGTGGCCACCCACCTTGCCACGCTGGGCACCGCGATCGAGGCACCCATCGCGCGCCTGATGGAAACCGCCACCGAGGCGCCCAAGGCCGCGGCCGAGGTGATCGCGCAGCTGCGCCGCGAAACCACGCAGCTCGGCGAACGCGACAACCTCGCGTTGCAGGAGCGCGCCACGCTCATGAACAACATTGGCAGCCTGCTGCAGACCGTGCAGCAAGCCACGGGCGAACAGCGCGCGGCCATTGAATCGCTGGTGACATCGGCCAGTGCCGTGCTCGACCAGGTCGGCCGCCAGTTTGCCGACACGGTGGGTGTGCAAGCCCACCGCGCGCAAGACGTGGCCGCGCAGGTGAGTGGCAGCGCCATCGAGCTGGCCAGCCTGGGCGAGGCCTTCGGCCACGGCGTGCAGCTCTTTGCCGCCACCAACGAAAAACTCATCGGCAGCCTGCAACGCATCGAGGAGGCCGTGGGCCAGTCCATGCTGCGCAGCGACGAACAGCTTGCCTACTACGTGGCGCAGGCGCGCGAGGTGATCGACCTCAGCATCAGTTCGCAACAAGGCATCGTGGACGACCTGCACCGGCTGCGCACGGCCGAGAGGGCCGTGGGATGAACGGGCTGGACGACACTTGGGAAGAGGGCGCGGGCGAGCAGACCGCGCCGGTCTGGGCCGTGTTCGGCGACCTCATGGCCGGCCTCGTGGGCGCCTTCGTGCTCATCCTCATCGGTGTGCTGGTGGTGCAGATGGACCTGGTGGCCAGCCTGCAGGCCGAAGTGCAGAAACGCCAGCAGGAAGAAGCCCGCCGCATGGCACTGGAAAAAGCCCTGGCCATTCCGCTGCAGACCGGCCGCGTGACGCTGGACAACGGACGCATCGGCATCAGCGGCAGCGTGCTGTTTCCACTCAACTCCGACGAGCTGCGCTCCGAGGGGCGCCTGCTGCTCAAGAGCCTGGTGCCGCCGCTGCAGGTGTACCTGGGCGAGCGCGACGAGATGCTGATGGTCAGCGGCTTCACAGACGACCGACCGGTGCAGGCCAACAACCAGCGCTACGCCGACAACCTCGAACTCTCGGCCCAGCGGGCACTCACCGTGACCCGCGTGCTGATCCAGGAGGGCATGCCACCGCAGCGCGTGTTCAGCGCCGCTTTCGGTGCCGAACAGCCCGTGGCCTCCAACGCTGACGAGAAAGGTCGCTCGCTCAACCGGCGCGTGGAGATGGCCCCCGTGCCCAAGGCGGCCAGCGCAGCGAAGGCTCCTGCGCGTGAGTGACTCTGTGCGCGCCCACTACGCGCAGGCATTGCAGCGGCGCATGCAGGCCGCGCCTGCGGCCGTGCAGCGCGTGCTGCAAGACCGGGTGCAACGCGCCATGGCTGACGCTCCCGAGACCGGCGAAGCACAACCGCCACGCGCCCGTCAGAAGAAGACCCTCACCCCGTTGGGCCAGCTCAACCAGTACATGGCCACCGCCACGCAGGCCGGCCCCGAGCTGAAAAGCGCGCAGCGTTTCCGCGAAACCTGGTCCCGCATCTGCGCCGAAGAAGACGTGACCCAGGCCGTGGAGCGCGGCCCCGAGAACGCGGGCCCGCTCAACTCGCACATGCTCGTGCTGCGCACGCTGGGGCTCATGCGCGACCTCTCGCCCGACTACCTGCGGCGCTTCATGTCACACGCCGACACGCTGCTGTGGCTGGAGCAGGCGCACGGCAGGCTCAAGGAACCTGCGGGCAAAACAAAGCCCGTCAAGACGGGCCGTGTGAAGCGCTGAGGTTCAGCGGCCCGGCGGAATGTTCCGCCCGGCCGCTGCCGGTCGATCAGAGCTTGGCGGTGGTGATGAAGCTGTCGTAGCGCCATTCGGAGAAGCGGCTCCACAGCACCTGGTCGCGCTGGAAGGCGCGCATGTCCTGGTGGATCTTCTTGAATTCGGGCGACTTGGCTTCGTGCGCGGCGAACACTTCCTTCGCGGCCTTGAAGCCAGCGTCCATCACGTCCTTGGTGAACGGCTTGAGCTTGGTGCCGCTGCCCACCAGGCGCTTGAGTGCCTGCGGGTTCAGGGCATCGTACTTGGCGGTCATGTCGCGCGCGGCAACCGCGCCGGCGGCACGCACGATGGCCTTGTTTTCTGGCGACAGCGCGTCGAAGGCCTTCTTGTTGATGAAGAACTCCAGTTCGGCGCCACCCTCCCACCAGCCAGGGTAGTAGTAGAACGGAGCGACCTTGTTGAAGCCCAGGCGCTCGTCGTCCGCCGGACCGACGAACTCGGTGGCGTCCAGCGTGCCTTTTTCCAGCGCCTGGTACACCTCACCGGCGGGCATGTTCTGCGCCACCACGCCCAGCTTGGCCATGGTCTCGCCGAACAGGCCGCCACCCAGGCGCATCTTCAGGCCCTTGAGGTCGGCCACGCTCTTGATCTCTTTACGGTACCAGCCACCCATCTGGGTGCCGGTGTTGCCCGAGCTCATGGAGACCACGTTGAACTTGCCGTAGAACTCGTCCATCAGCTTGCGGCCGTTGCCGTGTTCCATCCAGGCGTCCATGTGGCGCGCGGTCAGGCCGAAGGGCACAGCGCAGCCGAACGCGAAGATGGGGTCCTTGCCGGTGAAGTAGTAAGGCGCGGTCTGCGCCATTTCGATGGTGTTGTCCTGGATGGCATCCACCACACCGAAGGCGGGCACGATGTCGCCTGCGGCGTGCACCGACACCTCGAACTTGCCGCCCGACAGGGCCTTGACGGTCTCGGAGAATTTTTCGGCCGAGCCGAAGATGGTGGGCAGTGACTTGGGAAAGCTGCTGGCCAGACGCCAGCGCACGGCGGCCTGCGCGTGCACAGCGGGGGCGATACCGGTGGTCAAAACGCCGGCGATGCCAGCGTTCTTGATCATTGAACGACGATCCATTGAATGTGTCTCCAGAGAGAAGTTGTCGGTGGGCGCTCGGCAGTGCGTTGCGCCCGCGAAGGGCGTCAAGTGTGCCACCTTCCGAAAGACCCTCCGGTACTCTCTGTACCGGGCGCGACATCGCGCCCGTTCCGGTTCAGCGTCGGATCTTCCAGCCCGTCTTGAACACCCACCAGACCACCGCCAGACACACCGCCATGAACGCCAGCGTCATGCCTGTGCTCACGGCGATGTGCACATCTGCCACGCCGTAGAAGGCCCAGCGCAGGCCGCTGATGAGGTAGACCACGGGGTTGAACAGCGAGACCGTTTGCCACACCGGCGGCAGCATGTTGATGCTGTAGAACGCGCCGCCCAGGAAGGTGAGCGGCGTGATGATGAGCAACGGGATCACCTGCAGTTTCTGGAAACTGTCGGCCCACAGGCCGATGATGAAACCGAACAGGCAGAAGGTGATGGAGGTGAGGATGAGGAAGCCCACCATCCACACCGGGTGCGCCACCTCGTACGGCACGAACACGCGCGCGGTCAGCAGGATCAGCAGGCCCAGCGTGAGGCTCTTGGTGGCAGCAGCGCCCACATACCCCAGCAGCACCTCGACCCAGTTCACCGGCGCACTCAGCAGCTCGTAGATGGTGCCGGACCACTTGGGCATGTAGATGCCGAAGGCCGCGTTGGAAATGCTTTCACTCAACAGCGAGAGCATGAGCAGGCCAGGGATGATGTAGGCGCCGTAGCTCACGCCGTCGATGTCGCCCATGCGCGAGCCGATGGCCGAGCCGAAGACGATGAAGTACAGCGAGGTGCTGAGCACCGGCGCGATGATGCTTTGTGCCCAGGTGCGCAGGGCGCGGTTCATTTCGAACTGGTAGATCGCCTTCACCGCGTGAATGTTCAACCCAATCATGCTCGGGCCTCTTCTTTCTTTTCGTGCACCAGGCTGACAAAGATGTCTTCCAGCGAACTCTCGCTGGAGCGCAGGTCCTTGAAGTGGATGTTGTTGTCGGCCAGCGCGCGCAGCAGCTCGGCGATGCCGGTGTCGTCCTTCTGCGCGTCGAAGGTGTAGGTGAGGGCGTGGCCGCCCTCGGTGATCTCCAGCGCCCAGGGCGCCAGGGTTTCGGGCACGCGCTCGATGGTCTGCTGCAGCGTGAGGGTGAGCTGCTTCTTGCCCAGCTTGCGCATGAGCACGTGTTTGTCTTCCACGAGGATCAGCTCGCCCTTGGCGATCACGCCGATGCGGTCGGCCATGTCTTCGGCTTCTTCGATGTAGTGCGTGGTGAGGATGATGGTCGTGCCCGCTTCGCGCAGCTCGCGCACCATGCGCCACATGTCGTGCCGCAGCTCCACATCCACGCCCGCGCTGGGCTCGTCCAGGAACAGGATCTTGGGCTCGTGCGAGAGCGCCTTGGCGATCAGGACGCGGCGCTTCATGCCACCCGAGAGCGCCATGATCTTGCTGTCCTTCTTGTCCCAGAGCGAGAGGTCCTTGAGGATCTTCTCGATGTAGGCCGGGTTGGGCGCCTTGCCGAAGAGGCCGCGGCTGAAGCTCACCGTGGCCCACACGGTTTCAAACGAGTCGGTGTGCAGTTCCTGCGGCACCAGGCCGATGGCGGCGCGTGCGGCGCGGTAGTCGCGCACCGTGTCGTGGCCGTCGGCCACCACCGTGCCTTCGGTGGCGTTGACCATGCCGCAGATGACGCTGATCAGCGTGGTCTTGCCGGCGCCGTTGGGGCCGAGCAGGGCCAGGATTTCGCCGCGGCGGATGTCCAGGTCGACCCGCTTGAGGGCCTGGAAGCCGCCGGCGTAGGTCTTGCTGACGCCGCGCACGGACACGATGGCCGCAGGGTCGGCGGCTGCAGGAGTTGAATGCATGGGAGCTCCACGGAGGTGGATGAAAGGAGGCCGGAAAAGAGGTCGAATTTTAGGCTGTACCTGTGTACAGTGTTTCAACCATGCCCACTACCCACATTCCGCTGCAGGCCATCAAGGGCCGCGGCCTGGCCCAGCACCAGCCGCACCGCTTCCAGCGCGACGCCCGCGAAGCGTTTGACGACGGCTGGGGCGCGCTCGACGACGCGGTGCTGGCGCGCGACGAGGCACCACCACCGGCCACCGAGGTGAGCTTTGAAGACGCGAAAAGCGCCATCACCCACAACGACTCGCCCGACATCGGCTTTCACCTCGGCCTCAACCCGTACCGGGGGTGCGAGCACGGCTGTGTGTATTGCTACGCGCGGCCCAGCCACAGTTTTCTCAATCTGTCGCCGGGCATTGATTTCGAGACCAAGCTGATCGCCAAGCGCAACATCGCCGAGGTGCTCAAGCGCGAACTCGCCAGCCCGCGCCATGTGCCCGAGCTGCTCGCCATCGGCACCGTGACCGACGCCTACCAGCCCGTCGAACGCGAGCTGCGGCTCATGCGCGGCGTGCTGCAGGTGCTGAGCGACACACGGCACCCGCTGGCCATCGTCACCAAGGGCAGCGGCGTGGAGCGCGACATCGACCTGCTCGCACCCATGGCCGCGCAGGGCCTGGCGGCGGTGTACCTGACCATCACTTCGCTGGATCCGAAACTCACCCGCCTGCTGGAGCCGCGCGCTGCCGCACCCCACCGCCGGCTGCGCACGATCCGCACGCTGGCCGAGGCCGGCATTCCGGTGGGTGTGAGCGTGGCGCCGCAGATTCCGTTCATCAACGACGACATGGAGCAGGTGCTCGAAGCGGCGTTTGAGGCCGGCGCACGGCGCGCCTTCTACACCGTGTTGCGCCTGCCGTTTGAGCTGAGCCCCATGTTTCGCCAATGGCTGGAGCTGCACTACCCGGACCGCGCCGCGCGCGTGATGGCTCGCGTGCAGGAGATGCGCGGCGGGCGCGACTACAACGCCGACTTTTCCCAACGCATGAAAGGCAGCGGCGTGTGGGCCGATCTCATCCGTCAGCGCTTCGAGAAAACCTGCGACCGCCTGGGCTACCAGCGTGAGCGCGAGCCGCTGAAGACCTCGCTGTTCAGGCCGGCGAGCCTGCAGGGGCAGCAGTCTCTGTTCTGAGCAAGACCAGCGCGTCCGTGCGCCAGTGGTGCAGGGCCTCGTAAAACCCTTCCCACACGCAGCCGTTGCAGCCGCGCCCGCAGCAGGTGGCGGGCTCGGGCGGTGGCGCGCGCAAGGCCGCGTCGAGGTTCATGCCGTGGCGCTGCGCCAGGCCGCGCAAGTGGGCAATGAGTGCTTGCGCGGTGGCCAGGTCAGCCAGTGGCACCAGGGCCGGGTCGTGGCGCACGAAGCGGGCTTGCGTGCGGCCCTCGAACTCGCCCGTTTCACCGAACATGGCCACCGGCCGCACCCACTGGCCCCAGCCACCGTAGAGCGCGCGGTACAGCGTCATGCCTTGCAGGGTCTCGCTGCAGCGCACGGTGTCCAGCACCTCGTACCAGCCGCCCTTGTAGTGGCGGTACAGGCCGGGCGGGGTGGGATTCAGCGGGGGCAGGTCGTGGTCGGTCATGGAGTGCGTGTGGCGGTTGCGCGCTTGAACTGCTGCAGCACGTGTGCCGCCATGCCGCGCGCCAGTTCGGTGTCGCCCAGGAAGACGGTGCCGAGGCTTTCTTGTTGCAGCATGTCGGCTTCCTCCTTGTTGTGGGTGCGCAGGAGCACCTCGATGTCGGGGTTGAGCATGCGTGCGATCTCCACCATCTTGCGCATGCCCATCGTGTCCGGGATCGTGATGACCAGCATGGCCGCCCGGGCGATGTGCGCCTGGATCAGCACGTCGGGCGTGGAGGCGTCGCCACTGACGGCAGCGATGCCCTCCTTGCGCAGCGCGTCGACGATCTCCCGGTTCTCCTCGGCCACGACGAAGGGAATGCCCTTTTCACGCAGGGTCTGCGCGATGCGCTGGCCCACGCGGCCAAAGCCCACCAGCACCACCTGCCTGGCCAGCAGCGACTCGTCGGTGGAGGCGGGCAGCTCGGCCAGCGGGTCGTCGCGCGCTTCCAGCTGCCGGGCGTAGGCCGAGCGCTTGCGAACCCAGGCCTGCAGGGGCTCCACCGCCGAGAACAACGCGGAGTTGGCTGCAATGGAAATGAGGGCGCCGGCCAGCACCAGGCTCTGGCCCTCCGCCGGCATCAGCTTGAGCGCAACGCCCAGGCCGGCGAGGATGAAGGAGAACTCGCCGATCTGCGCCAGGCTCACGCCCACCGTCAGGGCGGTGTTGAGCGGGTACCTGAACAGCAGCACCAGCACGACCGCTGCGACCGTCTTGCCCAGCATGATGATGGCCACCACCGCGAGCAGCTTGAACGGCTGGTTCAGAATCACCGCGGGGTCGAACAGCATGCCCACCGACACGAAGAACAGCACGGCAAAGGCATCGCGCAGCGGCAGCGACTCGTCGGCGGCGCGGTGGCTGAACTCGGACTCGCGCATCATCATGCCGGCGAAGAAGGCGCCCAGCGCGAAGGACACGTCGAACAGCTTGCCCGCGCCAAAGGCCACACCCACCGCCACGGCCACCACGCTCAGCGTGAACAGCTCCTGAGACCCGGTGCGCGCCACCCACCACAGCGCCTTGGGCAGCAACCGGCGGCCCACCACCAGCATCAGCACGATGAACGCGGTGACCTTGGCCAGCGTGATGCCGACGGTCTGCCAGATCTCGATGCCGGTGGGAGGCGCCACACCCTCGCTGGGGGCGATGACGCCGGCCAGCGCCGGCAGCAGCACCAGCACCAGCACCATCACCAGGTCTTCCACGACCAGCCAGCCCACCGCGATCTGACCGTTGATGGATTTGAGAAGGCCCTTGGCCTCCAGCGCGCGCAACAGCACCACCGTGCTCGCCACCGACAGGCACAGACCAAAGACCAGCGAGGCGGCCAGGCTCCAGCCCCAGAAGTGCGACAGGCCGATGCCCAGCAAGGTGGCCACGCCGATCTGCACGATGGCGCCCGGCACGGCGATGCGGCGCACGGCCATGAGGTCGTTGATCGAGAAGTGCAGGCCCACGCCGAACATCAGCAGCATGACGCCGATCTCGGCCAACTGGCTGGCCAGTCCCACGTCGGCCACGAAGCCTGGCGTGGCGGGGCTGATGACGATGCCAGCGAGCAGGTAGCCCACCAGGGGCGGCATGCGCAGCCGCACGGCGATGAACCCGAAGACCATCGCCAGGCCGAAGGCCGCCGCAATGGTGGCGATCAGGCTGACGTCGTGCGGCATCGGTGGGGCCTTTCTGCTGCTGGAGCGGTGGGTGGGGTTTCCTCCGGTGTGCCCGGCGCTGCGGTCGATTATGAAGGGCGATGTGGAGTGCCTGGCATTGCGCTTGCTTGGTGCCACGCAGGCGGCGGGCGCGGTTGTCAGCCGGTCCGCCGGTCTCGCCAGACCCTGGCGCAGACCAAGGTGCTCAACCATGTCCGCAGACCTGCCGTCGCCGATCGCCAACGCCGAAGTGCCGGCCTCGCCCAACACGCCGCACCCGCGCCACATCCGCCTGACCTCGCACTCGGGGGCTTCGGGGCCTTGCCCATCCAGTGATCGACCGCGAGCTCAACGACCACGGCTGCATACTGCCCGGCCTGTGCGGCGCGGGCGACCGCATTTTCGGCACGCAGTGAACGCTGGGCGCGGCGATCAGCCGGTGTAGCCGGCCAGCCGTGGCAGGAGCAGCACGAAGTCGGGCCACAGCGTGATCACGACCAGCGCGCCGATCATCACGCCCAGGAAAGGCACGACCTCGCGCACCAGCGCGAGCAGCGAGACGTCGGCGATCTTGGTCATCATGAACAGCAGCAGACCATAGGGCGGTGTGACCAGACCGATCATGATGTTGAGCACGGCCACCACACCGAAATGCACCGGGTCGATGCCCAGCGCGACCGCAGTGGGCAGCAGCACCGGCAGGATCACCAGGATGATGGTGGAGCCCTCCAGGAACGCGCCCAGCACCAGCAGCAGCAGGTTCACCGCCAGCAGGAACGCCAGTGGCGACATGTCCAGCGTGCGCAGCACCGTGCTGAGCGAGGCCGGAATGTTCTCGGACGTGATCACGTAGTTGAACACCAGCGCACCAGCGATCAGCATGCCGATGGAAACGCTGGTGCGCGCGCTCGACAGCAGCGAGTCGGCCATGTCGCGCCAGCCCAGGCTGCGGTAGAGCACCGAGGACACCAGCAGCGCATAGGCCGCGGCCAGGCCCGCCGCTTCGGTGGGGGTGGTGATGCCGCTGTAGAGGCAACCCAGCAGGATGATGGGCAGCATCAGCGCGGGCATGGCCTCGCGCGTGATGCCGGGCAACTCGCGCAGCGGCACGGCGGGCTCCACCGGAAAGTTGTGCCGCCGCGCCTGCACGTAGATCAGCGCCATCTGCACCGCGGCCAGGAGCAGGCCCGGCAACACACCGGCGAGGAAGAGAAAGCCGATGGACGTGCCGGAGATCAGCGCGTAGAGCACCAGTGGAATCGAGGGCGGCAGGATGGGGCCGATGACCGCCGAGACCGCGGTGAGCGCGCCCGCGAACGCCGGCGTGTACTTGCCGTTGCGGGTCATCATGGCCTGCATCAGCTTGCCCGAGCCCGCCGCGTCGGCCAGGGCCGAGCCCGACATGCTGGCGAACACGATGCTCTGCAGCACATTGACCTGCGCCAGCCCTCCGGGGAAGCGGCCCACGATGGCGTTGCAGAAACGCAGCAGGCGGTCGAGCACGCTGCCGGTGCTCATGAAGCTCGCGGCCAGGATGAACAGCGGAATGGCCAGCAGCAGGTAGCTGGAGTAGGTGCTGTTGAGCAGCTGCTCGGCCGCGCTGCCCATGTCCATGCCCTTGAGCCAGAGGTACAGGATGGAGCCACCGATCATGGCCTGCCCCACGGGCACACCCAGCAGGCTGAGCGCGACGATGGTGGCCAGCGCGAGCGAAAACGGACTGGTGAAGTTCACGGAGTTTTCAGGTGAGGGGAGGGTCGATCGGATCGATGCGGGGTCCGCGCAGCAGCCCGAAGATCTGCCACAGGTGGCGCGCGATCACGGCCACGGCAAACGCCAGGTAGATCGAGAACAACCAGTCGAAGCGGATCTTGAGGTAAGAGGTGCTCTCCACTTTCATGAAGCTCACGTAGTCCCAGGTGGCCGGCAGCGCCATGCCGAAGAGCACGACGATGGCGATGGACCCGATGGCCCGTGCGACGCGGCGCAGGCGAGGGCCGAAGGCGATGTCCAGCACGTCGATGCGGATCTCGTCCGCGTCCTTGAGCACGAAGGCCGAGCCCCACAGCACCAGCCAGAGCCAGGCCACGAGCGAGATCTCCGCCGTCCAGCCCACCGGCCAGTCGAACACGTAGCGCAGGACGATCTGCAGGATGAAGGCGATGAAGATGACCGCGAGCAGAGCTGCGGCCACCCCGTCGGCAAAACGTTGGAGGTTTCTCATCCGCAAGTCTCACCGGGGGGCACCGCGGAACCGGCTTTGCCGGGCCGCAGGTGCCGCCCCCTTGAGGGGGTCGCGCGAAGCGCGGCGGGGGCGCCTCTCATCTCATCGCGTTGATTTTTTCCAGCATGCCGGCTGGCCATGCCTTGGCCTCGTCAGACGCCAGGTAGATCTTCTGCGCGTATTCGCGGAAGGCGTTGATGTTGGGCGCGTACACGTCCAGGCCACCTCGGCGGAAGCCTTCGGCCAGGTCGGCCTCGCGCTTCTGGTGCTCGGCCGTGCTCCAGGCGATGGCCTTGTCCGCCGCGGCCTGAAACGCGCGCTGCTTCTCGGGCGACATGGCTTGCCAGGACTTGAGGTTCATCGTGAGCAGATCAAAGCCCACCAGGTGCGAGGTCAACACGATCTGGCCCATCACCTCGTTGAACTTCATGTTCTGCACGTTGGGCAGCGGGTTGTCCTGGCCGTCCACGGTGCCGGTCTGCAGGCCGGTGTAGGTCTCGGCGTAGGCCAGTGGCGTGGGGTTGGCGCCGAGCGAGCGGCCCAGCAGTTGCCAGGCGTCTCCCGGGGGCATGCGCAGCTTCACACCCGCCAGGTCGGCCGGGGTGTTGATCTTCTTCTTGCCGCGCAGACCCACGTGGCGCGTGCCGAAGAAGGTGGGGCCGAGGATCTTCACCTTGAGCTGGTCTTCGACCTGCTTCTTCATCTGTGCGCCCATGTCGCTGGCGAAGAAGGCGTTGAGGTGGTTGGCGTCGCGAAACAGGTAGGCCGAGGTCAGCAGCGACCACGAAGGCACCTGCTTCGAGATGTCTTGCGGCGAGATGTTGCCCATCTCCAGGTTGTCGCGTTGCAAAGCCACCAGCTCGGTGCCCTGGCGAAACAGCGTGGAGTTGAGGAACAGGTCGATCTTGTGGTCTGCGGCCACATCGGCAGCCAGGCGCTTCATCATCTCGGCGCGGATGTCGGTGTCTGAGAACACGGCGGCAAATCGCAGCGTGCTCTGGGCCTGGGCTAGGCCCGGCCACAGCGCTGCGGCGGCGAGGGTGGCGCCCGTGGCAAGGGCGCAACGGCGGGTGAGGGCAGCTTTCATGGTGTTGTCTCCTGTGAAGTTGTCGGTGGCGAAGAAAGCGGATGAAACGGGGGCCGCGTGCTCAGGCGGCAACGGCAGGTGTGAGGTGCCGGGCCAAGGCGTGCAATGCCAGTTCGTAGCCGTAGGGCCCGAGGCCGCAGATGACCCCGGTGGCGCCCAGCGAAATGATGGACTGCTGGTAGAGCGCCTCACGCCGGTGGATGTTGGTGAGGTGCACTTCCATCACCGGCTGGTCCAGCGTCTTGAGCGCATCGAGCAGCGGGATGGAGCGGAAAGACAGACCGGCCGGGTTGATGAGCACGGCCGCGCCCAGTGCGCGCGCCTCCTGCACCCAGTCGACCAGCACGCCTTCGTGGTTGGACTGACGGAACTCACACGGGAGCCCGAGTTCGGCGCACACCGCGCGGCAACGCTGCTCGATCTGGGCCAGTGTGGTGTGGCCGTAGAGGTGGGGTTCGCGGATGCCCAACAGGTTGAGGTTGGGGCCGTTGAGGATGTAGACGGTGGTGGTCATGGCGGTGAGAAGGTTGGCGCGGCTTGAGCGCGCCCGTGCGGTGCGGCGGGCTAGCCGTGGCGTGGGCTTGGCCCTATATTTGTCTCCAGGTTTTTCCGTGCTGCGATCAACCGGTGTGTGTCGATCACGCTTGTCTTGCAGCGATTCTTGCCCCGGTTCAGGAAACTCTTTCCAGATTGGAAAGTGATTCCGCATAAAGAAATCTCCCATGAACCTTGCCCTTGACCGTGGTCTTGCCTTGCTCGAACACCTCTCGCGCAACCCCGACGGGTTGCCCCTGGCCCACATGGCGCAGGACCTGGACATTCCCCTGAGCGCCTGCCACCGCCTGCTGGGTGATCTTCAGCACTGTGGCTATGTGCGGCAGAAGCGCAAGCAGGGCGACTACCAGCTCACCACCAAGGTGGTGTCCCTCGGCCTGGGTTACCTCAGCCACGCGGGCATCGTCGACATTGCCGAGCCGCTGCTGGAGCGGCTGGCGCTGCAATCGGGTGAACTCGTGCGGTTGTCGATCGTGGACGACGACCGCCTGATCTGGGTGGCCAAGGCGCAGGGCACGCGCCAGCAGGGCATCCGCTACGACCCCGACATGGGCATGGAGGCGCGCCTGTCCTGCACGGCCTCTGGCCACGCCTGGCTGCAGACCCTGAGCGACGAACGCGCGCTCGAACTGGTGGCGCACCAGGGCTTCGGCGCACCGAAGGAATTCGGCCCCAAGGCGCCGACCACCATCAAGGCGCTGCTGGGGTTTCTGCACGCCGCGCGGGTGCGTGGCTGCGCCATGATCGATGAGGTGTTTGCCCCCGGCATGAGCGCGATGGCAGCGCCGGTGTTTAGGCGCCACGAAGCCATCGGCGTCATCAGCATCGCCGGGCCGCGCCAGCGCCTCACCATGGATGCGATGCACAACCTCATGCCCGCCTTGCTGGCCGCGGCATCGGAGCTGGGACCCATCAGCAACGTCTCCAACCTCTTCGGCAGGCCACCGCTGGGCAAGGGCTGAAGGGGAACACGCATGCTTGACCTGCTGATCACCCACGCCACCCTGCCCGACGGCCGCGCCGACATGAGCGTGGCCGTGCAAGACGGCCGCATCACCGAGGTGAGCGCGGGGTTGAGCGCGCCCGCGCACGACACCGTGCACGCGCAAGGCCAGTTGCTCACCCCGCCGTTTTGCGACCCGCACTTCCACATGGACGCCACGCTGAGCTACGGCCTGCCGCGCGTGAACCAGAGCGGCACGCTGCTCGAAGGCATTGCCCTGTGGGGCGAGCTCAAGCCGCTGCTGACCGAAGAGGCGCTGGTGGAGCGTGCCCTGGCCTACGGCGACTGGGCCGTGGCCAAGGGGCTGCTGGCCATCCGCAGCCACGTGGACACCAGCGACCCGAGCCTGCTGCCGGTGCGCGCCATGCTGGAGGCCAAGAAGCGCATGGCGCCATACCTCGACGTGCAGCTGGTCGCCTTTCCGCAAGACGGTGTGCTGCGCTCACACGGCGGGCTGAACAACCTGATCCGTGCGCTGGACATGGGCGTTGACGTGGTCGGTGGCATCCCGCATTTCGAGCGCACTTTTGAGCAGGGCACCGCCAGCATCAAGCTGCTGTGTGAGTTGGCCGCCGAGTTGGGCCTGCCGGTGGACATGCACTGCGACGAAAGCGACGACCCGCTCTCGCGCCACATCGAGACCCTGGCCTTCGAGACGCAGCGCCTGGGCCTGCAGGGCCGCGTGAACGGCTCGCACCTCACCTCCATGCACAGCATGGACAACTACTACGTCTCCAAGCTGATTCCGCTGATCGCGGAGTCTGGCGTGAGCGCGGTGGCCAATCCGCTCATCAACATCACGCTGCAGGGCCGGCACGACACCTACCCCAAACGCCGAGGCATGACACGCGTGCCCGAGCTCATGGCCGCCGGCGTGACGGTGGCCTTTGGCCACGACTGCGTGATGGACCCCTGGTATTCGCTGGGCAGTGGCGACATGCTGGAGGTGGCCCACATGGGCCTGCACGTGGCGCAGATGACGAGCCAGGCCGGCATGCGCCAATGCTTTGAAGCCGTGACCACCAACGCCGCGAAAGTGATGGGGCTGCAGGGCTACGGCATTGAAGCGGGCTGTGATGCCAGCTTCGTGCTGCTGCAGGCGCGCGACCCGATCGAAGCCATCCGCCTGCGGGCCACGCGCTTGAAAGTGTGGCGCCAAGGGCGGCTGCTGTCGGAGATGGCGCCGGCCACCGCGCGCCTGAGCCTGCCCGGCCGCCCGGCGGTTGCGCCATGAACTCGTTTGGCAAACGCGCCCTGGGCGCGCGCCTGGAGCGCATGCGCGCATCAACGATGTGGGACGGTCTGGGCTTTCGCAACGTGCACCCGGCCTTGCCCGGGCTGCGCGATGCGACCGTGCCCCGGCCCACGCTCAAGGAATTTCTGAGCTCGGGCGGCCGGCGCGCGCCGACCGGGCCGCTGCCCTCACACGACCCGCGCGAGGCCTGGAGCCGCCCGGTGCAAAGCGGCTTGCGTGCCACCTGGCTGGGGCACTCCACGGTGCTGATCGAGATCGACGGCCACCGCGTGCTGACCGACCCGGTGTGGGGCACGCGCGCATCACCCTTTCGGCTGCTCGGCCCCAAGCGCTTTCAACCGGTGCCGCTGCGCCTGCGGCAGATGCCCGAGGTGGACGTGGTGGTGATCTCGCACGACCACTACGACCACCTCGACTACCCCACCATCCGCGCGCTGGCGAAACACAGCGCCGTGCCCTTCGTCACGTCGCTGGGCGTGGGCGCCCACCTGCAGGCCTGGGGCGTGGCGGCCGAGCGCATCACCGAGCTGGACTGGTGGGAGAGCCACCGCGTGCCCCACACCGGTCTCACCATCACCGCCGCGCCGTCGCAGCATTTTTCAGGACGCGGCTTCAAGGACCGCAACGCCACGCTGTGGTCGTCGATGGTGGTGCAGTCCGAGCAGCACCGCGTGTTCTTCAGCGGCGACACGGGCCTCACCACCGAGTACGCCACCATCCGTGAGCGGCTGGGCCCGTTCGATCTGGTCATGCTGGAAGTGGGCGCCTTCCACCCCGCCTGGGGCGACATCCACCTGGGCCCGGTGAACGCCTTGAAAGCCCACGCGCTCTTGGGCGGTGGTGCTTTTCTGCCGGTGCACTGGGGCACCTTCAGCCTGGCCATGCACGCCTGGGACGAACCGGTGGAGACCCTGCTGCAACTGGCGCCCTCGCTGGGTGTGCCGCTGCTCATGCCGCGCCTGGGCGAGGCGGTGGAGCCGGCGCATCTGGAGGGCGTGGTGCCGTGGTGGCGAGGGCTGGACGAGGGTGTGCAACCCGCGCGCCCCATTGAAGTGCCGGCCCTGCAGCGCGATCTGCCCTGGCCGTTGGACTGACGCATACCGCATCGACGCAGCTCTTTGCCGCGGCGCTGCAAGCTGTTGACCAAACCGCTTTCGCGGTACCCACAGGCATCCCCCATCTGTGGTAAATCCCCTCGACGCAGCTGGCAAACTGAGACGCTGAAACGACACCAAGTCCGCAGGGGGATCCCCAACGCCAGTTTGCTCTTGACGCCCTCGATGCGGTCATCGATAAACGAGCTCGGCATTTCTGTCACTTTTGGACACACCCTCGCCCGAGAGGTGGTCTGCATTTCTTTCAAGGGGGGAATTCATGAACAAGAAGTTGAAGTCGGTAGTGAGTGCGGCCGTCTTGTGTTGTGCGATTGGGGCCACCGTGGTCATACCTTCGGTGGTTTTCGCGCAAACGCAGGCGGAGCAACAAGAAACGTCGCGCCAGCTCGCCGAACTCGGCTGGTATGAGGCTGGCAAGGTCGGAAGCATTGCGGACAAGGCCACCTTCCTGGCCAGTGAAAAGTACAGCTTCCTCACACCGGCTGACACGGACAAGTTCCTGGTGATCAATGGCAACCCGTCTACTGGCGGCCGCAGCAACACCATTGCCGCCTTGGAGTCGGGCTGGTTCGCAATTCTGAGTTTTGCTCCAGAAGGTTTGGTAAAGGACGACGAGAAGATCGATGCCGACAATCTCCTCACCTCGCTGAAGGAGAACAACGCCAAAGAGGCGGCCACGCGCCGCGAACAAGGCTTTTCTGCTTTGACCTTGTTGGGTTGGGCCATCCCGCCGCGCTACGACACCGCCAACAAGCGACTGGAATGGGGCACCCTGCTGCGCGACGAGCAAACCCAGGCTGTCTACGCCAACGTGAGCACCAAGATCCTTGGCCGCAGCGGTTACACCAACGTTGTTCTGGTTACCGGCGCGCCAGACACCGTCGAGCGAGACCTTGCTGAGTTCAAGGTCGCCATGGCCAACTTCAACTACGTTGACGGTGAGAAATACAGCGACTGGAAACAGGGCGACAAGGTCGCCGCCTACGGCCTTGGCGCACTGGTCCTGGGTGGAGCCGCCGCGGTGGCCACGAGCAAGGGTGGCTTCAAAGCCATAGGCATTGCCATATTGGCCGGCCTGGCGGCCTTGTGGGGCGTGGTCAAGAACTTCTTCAACAAGAAGAAGACCTCGCAGTGAAGCCCGAACATGCCCAGTGAGACCGCCCTCTTTTGGCTGGTGGTGGCGGCCTTCCTCTTTTTCGACAACCTGATCATCGTGCCTCGTGGCTGCGATCTGTTGAGGTTCGGACGGCGCGGCGTTCTCCGCTACGACGCGTCCAGCCGATTGACCGCCGCCGGCAAGGAGATGGTCATGCTCAACCCGCTGAACCTGTTTGACCGGGGTCTTGTGACCACCGAGTGTTTTGGTGACGTGGATCCCAGGCAATGGAAGCAGGGGCGTTTGCTGGTGAGTTCCGCTTTGCCCACATTGAACGGCTTCAGCTCTCTGGGCTACGCATATTTGGTCATCGTGATTTTTCTTGCTGCACTGTCTTTTCGGATCGGCTTCACGCCAGCGCTTATCGGCTTCATCGTGCTGCACTTGGTCGTTTGGGTGGCGGCTTTGGCCGTGCTCATCACTCGACGCCACCAACTGCAGCTCAGCGGCTCTGCTGTGCTCGGCGCGGCAGCAGAGGCCCTGTTCGTTCCCGCTTACCTGATGAATCTGGGCAAGCGCCTCACGTACAAGAAGCGGGTCGCCATCTCGGCGCTTGGTCTGGGTCTGCGCGAGCTCAAACGTGTGGTGGACGGAGATGATCGTGAGGAATTCACCCAGAAACTTTCGAGCCGCATGGACATGCTGGAGATGACACAAGGGTACGAGCTCGATGAGGCGTCTACCGAGGACGCAAGCCCTTGGGATACCCGCGCAGGAGATCTGGGAGCGGCCAGCTCTGCAGTGCTGAATCACCTCAGCATCACCCAGCAGTGGATCATGGAGGCCAGAGGATGTTTGAAGACCTGAAGGTCAGTGAATGGTGGTTCGTCGGGCTCGCCGCCCTTGCGGGCTACTTTGTCGTCAAGCACTTCATGGACAAGCTGCCAGGCAACCAGGCTGAGCCCAGTCCAGGGGTCCAGTCTGAGGCTGCATCGCGCCAGCACGACAACACCTCTCGACGCGATGACTTCAAGGGCTTTCAGCAAAAGCAGGGACCCGGCGAGCAGCCCAACTGGTTTAGACGCGATGATGAGGAGGCCGCTCGCCAAGCGCAGCAGGAGGCGACCTCGAAAGCCGCTCAAGCCGCCAGCAATCCAGCCCCCAGGCTCTGGTACCAAGTGCTGGAGGTGAGTTCGGTGGCCAACATCGACGATATCAAGCAGGCCTACAAACGCAAGATCCGGATGTACCACCCCGACAAGGTGGCCGGCCTGGGGCCTGAGTTCACCGCGATCGCGGAGGCCAAGGCCAAGGAGATCAATGATGCGTACCGCCAGGCGTGCGCTAACCGCGGCATCTAAGTTGTTACCAGCGGCCGATTTCGGCCAGAAGCCGCTGCCTAGTTTGCACTGCTATCAGGCTGTTTCGGACTGACAGCGGTCTTTCGCAAGCGTTCGAAATTCTGACAAATCAGCTAAATCCAGACGAGCGATGTCGGCTGAAAATTGAGCGACTCAAGTTATTCTCAAACTACTAGAAGATTCGGAAGCCCCCTTAGTGACAAACTCGTCAGAATTTCGCACGAATTTTCGCCATGACATAAACGGGCTTCGTGCTTGGGCCGTCATCGCAGTCGTTTTTTACCATTTTGGCGTCCCCGGCTTCAGCGGCGGATTTGTCGGCGTCGATGTCTTTTTTGTCATTTCCGGCTATTTGATGACCAGCATCGTCATCAAGGGGTTGGAACGTGGATCTTTATCGGTGATCGGTTTTTACATGGCGCGGGGGCGAAGAATTGTGCCCGCGTTGCTCGTCCTGTGCGCGGTGTTGTTGGCTCTCGGCTGGTTTGTATTGCCTCCACCAGACTACAAGATGCTGAGCGCACATGCTGCCTACGCACTAACGTTCTTGTCCAATATGGCGTTTTGGCGAGAAGCGGGATACTTTGACGTGGCATCGCATGAAAAGTGGTTGCTCCATACGTGGTCGCTTTCAGTGGAGTGGCAGTTTTATTTGATCCTGCCTGTTGCTTTGTGGGCAGTGTGGCGCGTGAAGCCCGGGCGGGTGGCGCAAACGTGGGCAGTGACAGTAGCGCTAATGGCTTCGCTGTCTGCATCGATCTGGGTGACAAACACGCAACCTAGTGCGGCCTTCTATTTGCTTCATACCCGAGCGTGGGAGATGTTGACGGGTGGACTGGTGTTCTTGCTTGCCGCCAACTTCAAACGATCCGATGCCCAGCGTCGATGGATAGAGTCTGCGGGTTTGCTGCTGATCGTGCTGGCCATTGCGGTGTTTGACAAAGATACGGCTTGGCCAGGGTGGCGCGCTTTGCTGCCAGTGGCTGCGGCTGTTTTGGTGCTGGTAGCCAACCGCAGTTCGATATGGACTGCCAGCAGGATTCCTCAGTGGCTGGGTGACCGGTCTTATTCGCTTTACCTATGGCACTGGCCTGTATTCGTCGCTCTCGTTTACTATGATTTGCGCGACAACCCGATGGCGATTACTGGGGCGATTTTGCTCTCAGCGCTTTTGGGTCATTTATCGTATTTGTGGGTAGAAGGCACCTCACGGCGTTTTCTGGAGCGGCAGCAGTGGGTCTACGCTGGAGGTGGTTTGGCTTTGGCCGTGTTAGTAGTGGTGCTGCCTGCGGCGGGGGTTTGGAAACAACAGGGTGTAGCGAGTCGGTTTGCACCTGCCGTTGACTTGGCTGCAAGGGAGTCTGAGAACGTTAACCCGCGACGCAAAACGTGTCACCTTACAAAGGGCCTGACGACACCGTCTTGTGTTTACGGGGGGGAGGATTGGAAGGTTATTGTCATCGGCGACAGTCATGCCAACGCGCTGATAACCAGTCTTGCCGAAGCACAGGGAAAAGGAGATGCAGGGGTAGTCGAGTGGACGTACAGTGGCTGCGCTTTTGTTCCCGGCCTGAAGAGAACCACTAAAGCACTACGACGTCAAAATAAGGGCTATCAATGCCAGGAGTTCATTGAATGGGCCGAAGCGCACTTACAGACGCTGCCACCTGAAATTCCTGTCGTAATAGTCAACAGATACGCGCATGGGGCCTTTGGTCTTAATGAGGACCAGAATCCAGCAGAAGTGCCGGAGGCTTATTTTTCAAAGATTTATACGAGCGCTACGCCTGAATTTTTAGCTGAATTTGCCGACCACATTACTCAATCAGCCTGTCGAATGGCCAAACGACGCACCGTGTACATGGTGCGTCCCATTCCGGAGATGGGATTTCATGTGCCGAAGAAACTGTCACGGCGAATGGCAGTAGGGCTGAATGACGATCTTGCTATTTTCATAGATGCCTATCAACAACGCAATGCGTGGGTGTGGGCAGCGCAAGATGCTGCACGCGACCGATGTGGCATCAAGATTCTTGACCCGACTCCTTACCTATGTCTTGATGGCCGTTGTTACGGCAGCAGATCCGGTCGCCCTTTGTATTCTGATGATGACCATTTGAGTGAATTTGGAAACAAGCTGCTCGTGCCAATGTTTGCAGAGGTGTTTCGGACGCTTTGAGTTTGTCCAACTCGCATCAGACCCTTCGCTCAGTGTCGGCTCTAACTTCAAACCTATCACCGGCAGGACCTCACTGGAGGACCGTAGCGGGCCCAAAGCCGAAGTACGTCCTGCCCCAAAACAGCCACTCATGTGACGGTCTCGGTTCGTAGTCGACCGCATCGCGCGCTTCACCGAGAAGGACGTGGACCGTCTTCTGCAGGATGCGGGCATTGTTCGTCATCGCGGCAAGATCGAGGCGGTCATCAACAACGCACGCCGTGCGCAAGAGATGCTGCAGCGGGAGGGCTCACTGGCCGCCTCCCTCTGGCGCTACGAGCCCGACGAAACGCTGACGGGCCCGCCGCAGACTGCGTCCACCTCGGCGCAGTCGCATCAGCTCTCGAAAGATCTGAAGAAGCTCGCCTGGAAATTCGTCGGCCCCACGACGGTGTATGTCTTCATGCAGGCCATGGGCCTGATCAACGATCACGCCGAGGGTTGCGTGATTCGAGAGCAGGCTGAGCGAGCGCGCAAGCGCTTCTCGCGTCCGGGTTAGAGGGGCCGCGAAGGCTCGCTACAGCCGCACCCAGCGCGTCACGCAACATGCCGCTGTTCGCGCAGGTCGGCGTGGTCCGGGTAGGGCGCTGGCGGCTCGGTGCGGGCCGGTTCTCCGGCCAGTTGGCTGGACAGGCCGTGGTTGATGTCGCGGTGGTGCGCCTCGTCGGCGCGCACCACCAGCACCACGTCGCGCAAGGTGGCGTTGTCGCTGAGCTTCCAGTAGCGTTTGGCGATGTCGGGCGCGGGTCCGTTGGGTGCGCGGCCCGAGTCGATCTCGGCCAGGTACTGCGTGTAGCTGATCACCGCTTCTTCTTCAAAGTAGCCCACCAGGCGGTGCGCCGTGCGGCGCGAGACGAGATACAGCGCAAAGAACCCGAGGTAGAAGATCCACTGGGCAAAGAGGATGAGCCAGCGTTCCAGCACAGTGGGTCTGGCGACCTCGATGAAGGTCATCAGGTGCATGCGCTCGTTTTCTGCTTCTTCCATCAGGGTGCGGATCCAGCCTTCATCGTTGACCATGCGGCGCAAGGAATGCAGATGGGTGAGCGTGGCGCCCACCATGCCCGGCACGGCCGCCACCGTCTCCAGCACGATGGCGCGGTGGCCGTAACGTTTGGCAAAGAACGCATCCGCAAGAAATCGCAGCAGCTTCGTCACGCCCCGTGCGAAGTGGTCGCTGGCGGTGCGGGGCGGGTGGTGCAGCTGGGCGTCGTCAATCATGGATCTCCATTCGGGTGGGTCTTCCCAGGCATCCTGAGGGGTGCGCCTGGCGTGGTCTGGGCGCTGGCGCACAGATGCGATGGCGCATCCCGTCCAAGCTGTTCAATTGCGCACGGTTTGACCTGAGTCAACAGGCCAGGGGGGATCGTGCACCACACTGAAGTCCACCGCGGCAGCCTCCTGTCCGCATTCAATGAAAGGCCGTCCGATGTTTCCAGAGTACCGAGAGCTCATCACCAGCCTCAAGAACAACGACCACCACTTCACCCGGCTGTTTGACCAGCACAACGCCCTCGATCAGAAGATCAAGAACATGGAGGAGGGCATCGAGATGGCGACCCACGTCGAGATTGAAACGCTCAAGCGGGAAAAGCTGCAGATCAAGGACGAGTTGTACGCCGTCCTCAAGAAGGCCAGCAGCGCCTGACACACCCGGTTTTCAACTGTTCCAGGAGGGCCCATGGCCACCATGATGAAAGCAGCGGTCTTCGTCGAGAAGAACCGCATCGAAGTGGTGGACAAGCCCATCCCCGATGTGGGCGCCAACGACGCGTTGATCCGCATCACGACCACCACCATCTGCGGCACCGACGTGCACATCCTCAAAGGTGAGTATCCGGTGTCCAAGGGCCTGACCATTGGCCACGAACCTGTGGGCGTGATCGAAAAACTCGGCAGCGCCGTGCAGGGCTACACCGAAGGCCAGCGCGTGATCGCCGGCGCCATCTGCCCCAACTTCAACTCATACGCCGCACAAGACGGCGCGCCCTCGCAGGACGGCAGCTACCTGATTCCGCAAGGGCTGTGTGGCTGCCACGGTTTCAAGGCCACGGCGGGCTGGCGCTTCGGCAACCTCATCGACGGCACCCAGGCCGAGTTCGTGCTGGTGCCCGATGCACAGGCCAACCTGGCGCCTATTCCCGACGGCTTGACCGACGAACAGGTGTTGATGTGCCCCGACATCATGTCCACCGGTTTCAAGGGGGCGGAGAACGCCAACATCCGCATCGGCGACACGGTGGTGGTGTTTGCGCAAGGCCCCATCGGCCTGTGTGCCACGGCCGGCGCGCGCCTGCTGGGAGCGTCCACCATCATCGCGGTGGATGGCAATGACCACCGCCTGGGCATTGCAAAGAAGATGGGCGCCGACCTCACGCTCAATTTCAAGAATTGCGACGTGGTCGACGAGATCATGAAGATCACCGGCGGGCGCGGTGTGGATTCGTCCATCGAAGCGCTGGGCACGCAGGCCACGTTCGAGTCGGCGCTGCGCGTGCTCAAGCCCGGTGGCACCTTGTCCAGCCTGGGTGTGTATTCGAGCGACCTCACCATTCCCCTGTCGGCCTTCGCCGCCGGCCTGGGCGACCACCGCATCAATACCGCGCTGTGCCCGGGCGGCAAGGAGCGCATGCGCCGGCTCATGAACGTGGTGGCCTCGGGCCGCATCGACCTGGGCTTGATGGTGACGCACCAGTTCAAGCTCGACGACATCGTGGCCGCCTACGAGCTGTTTGCGAACCAGCGCGACGGGGTGCTGAAGGTGGCGATCAAGCCTTGAGGTCGTGGCGCGGTGACGCGCCGCCTTTCTCTTCTCGAAAGCTCACTTGCCTTGACTCATGTCAAGGTGCAAGGGACATCACAGGTTCAGCATCGAGCGAGATGCATCGCGGGCCACTTGCCATCTTGACGGGGCGGCGTCAGCGTCACTGGAGGCACACACCATGACAAACCAAACGAGCCCGCAGGCGCCCGTCACAGCCGCGCCCAGCGTTCAAGACCGGTTTCCCACCGCATACACCATCCTCTTCGCGCTGATCATCCTGATGGCCGCGCTCACCTGGATCCTGCCGGCCGGCCAGTACCAGCGCGTGGCCAACGAGGCCCTGGGCAAGGACGCGCCGGTGCCCGGCACCTACCAGGTGGTGGAGGCCGCGCCGCAGGGCATGTTCGACGTGCTGATGGCGCCGATCACCGGCTTCTACAACCAGACGACGGGCATGGCCAACGCCATCGACGTGTCGCTGTTCGTGCTCGTCATCGGCGGTTTCCTGGGTGTGGTGAACGCCACCGGCGCCGTCAACACCGGCATCGAGCGCGTGATGCTGCGCTTGAAGGGGCGCGAGAAATGGATGATCCCGGCCCTGATGCTGCTGTTTGCCGCTGGCGGCACCACCTATGGCATGGCCGAGGAGACGCTGGCGTTCTATGTGTTGCTGATCCCGCTGATGATCGCGGTGGGCTACGACGCGCTCACCGGCGTGGCTGTGATCATGGTGGGCGCCGGTGTGGGCGTGATCGGCTCCACCATCAACCCGTTCTCCACCGCCATCGCCTCCAACGCGGCCGGCATTCCGTTCACGCAGGGGCTGGCCTTGCGGCTGGTGATCCTGGCGCTGGGCTGGCTCATCTGCGTGGTCTACGTGATGCGCTATGCCGAGCGGGTGCGCAAGGACCCCTCGACCTCGCTGGTGGCCGATCTCAAGAATTCCAACGAGGCGCATTTCCTGCGCAACCGCGAAAGCCACCGCGAGGCGGTGCTCACCGGCCAGCAAAAAATCATCCTGCTGATGTTCGGCGCCACCTTCGCCGCCATGGTCTGGGGCGTGGCCTCGCAGGGCTGGTGGATGGCCGAGATGTCGGCCCTGTTCCTGGCCTCGGCCATCGCGGTGGGCCTGGTGGCGTGGATGGGCGAGAAGCCCTTCACCACCGCCTTCGTCGACGGCTCGCGCGATCTGCTGGGTGTGGCCCTGGTGATCGGCCTGGCGCGCGGCATCGTGGTCATCATGGACCAGGGCAAGATCACCGACACCATCCTGCACACCTTCGAAGGCTGGATCAGCGGCATGCCCGACGTGGCTTTTGTCAACGCGCTGTTCGCCACCGAAGGCCTGCTCAGTCTGCTGGTGCCGTCGACCTCGGGTCTGGCGGTGCTGAGCATGCCCATCCTGGCGCCGCTGTCCGACTTCGCCGGCGTGCCGCGCGAGTTGGCCGTGACCGCGTTCCAGACCGCGATCGGCATCACCAACCTGGTGACACCCACCTACGCCGTGGTGGTGGGCGGGCTGGCCATCGGCCGGGTGCCCTACCAGCGCTGGGTGCGATTCATCTGGCCCTTGATGTTGATGCTGGCGCTGCTCAGCATGGCCAGCCTGAGCGCGGCGGTGCTCCTGTGAGCGCAGTCGGTACCACCGAGGCCGGCGCCAGCCGGCTGGGCGTGTATTCCGAGGTGGGCAAGCTGCGGCGCGTGCTGGTCAGCGCGCCTGGCCTGGCGCACGAGCGCCTCACCCCGGCGAACTGCGATGCCTTGTTGTTCGACGACGTGTTCTGGGTCCAGCAGGCGCGCACCGACCATTTCGACTTTGTCTCCAAGATGCAGGACCGTGGTGTCGAGGTGCTGGAGATGGGCGAGCTGCTCGCCGAGACCCTGGCCATCCCGGCCGCGCGCGACTGGGTGCTGCAGCGCAAGATCACGCCGGACCACGTGGGCGTGGGCATGCTCGACGAGCTCAAGGGCTGGCTGTGGGGGTTGCCCGCCGAGGCGCTGGCGCGCTACCTCATCGGCGGTGTGGCGGTGCACGACCTGCCCTTCAAGCCAGCCGGCATGTTCGGGCCCTACCTGGGGGCCGATGGCTTCGTGCTGCCACCGCTGCCCAACATGCTGTTCACCCGCGACACCAGCGCCTGGATCGGTGGTGGTGTCACCCTCAACCCCATGCACTGGCCGGCGCGGCGGCAGGAAACGCTGCTGACCGCTGCCGTGTACCGGCACCACCCGCTGTTCGCGCAGGCCGGCTTCCCGGTGTGGTGGGGCGACCCCGACGTGGACCACGGCCCGGCCACGCTGGAAGGCGGCGACATCATGCCGATCGGCAACGGCGTGGTCTTGATCGGCATGGGTGAGCGCAGCACGCCGCAGGCGGTGGGGCAACTGGCGAAGGCCCTGTTTGCCGCGGGCGCCGTGCAGCGCGTGGTGGCCTGCCAGATGCCGCAGTCGCGCGCGGCCATGCACCTGGACACGGTGTTCTCGTTCTGCGACCGCGACACCGTGACCAGCTTCGTGGACGTGGCCGCGCAGATCGTCTGCCACAGCCTGTACCCGGACGACCACGGCGGCATCGACCACCGGCGCGAGAGCCTGTCGCTGTTCGAGGTGGTGGCGCAGTGTCTTGGCCTGAAGCAGCTGCGCGTGATACCGACCGGTGGCGACAGCTACGAGCAGGCGCGCGAACAATGGGACGACGGCAACAACCTGGTCGCCATCGAGCCGGGCGTGGTGATCGCCTACGACCGCAACACCCACACCAACACCCTGCTGCGCAAGGCCGGCATCGAGGTCATCACCATCCGCGGCAGCGAACTCGGCCGTGGCCGGGGCGGTGGCCACTGCATGACCTGTCCGATCTGGCGCGAGGCCTGACAAGGAAACACCATGGCATTCAATCTGAAAAACCGCAGCCTCCTGAGCTTGCGCGACTACACGGCGGGCGAGATCGGCTTCCTGCTCAAGCTCGCCGCCGACCTGAAAGCCGCCAAGTACGCAGGCACCGAGCAGCCGATGCTGCGCGGCAAGGAGATCGCGCTCATCTTCGAGAAGGACTCGACGCGCACCCGCGTCGGCTTCGAGGTGGCGGCGCACGACCAGGGCGCCACCGTTACCTACCTCGGGCCCTCGGGCAGCCACATCGGCCACAAGGAATCCATCAAGGACACGGCGCGGGTGCTGGGGCGCGTGTACGACGCGATCGAATACCGCGGCTTTGGCCAGGCGGTGGTGGAGACGCTGGCGCAGTGGTCGGGCGTGCCGGTCTACAACGGCCTGACCGACCAGTTCCACCCGACGCAGATCCTGGCCGACCTGCTCACCATGCGCGAGCACTGCGAGAAGCCGCTGCGCGAGATCGCCTTCTGCTTTCTCGGCGACACCGGCAACAACATGGGCGACTCGCTGCTGATCGGCGCGGCCAAGCTGGGCATGGACGTGCGCCTGTGCGGGCCGGCCTCGCTGTGGCCTGACCCGGCCATCGTCGATGAAGCGTCGGCGCTGGCGCGGGACAGCGGGGCGCGCATCCTGCTCACCGAGGACGTGGCCGCTGGCGTGAAGGGCTGCGACTTCCTCTACACCGACGTCTGGGTCTCGATGGGCGAGCCCGAATCGGTCTGGGCTGAGCGCATCCAGCTGCTGCTGCCCTACCAGGTGAACGCTGCGGCAATGGCGCTCACCGGCAACCCGCGCGTGCGCTTCATGCACTGCCTGCCCGCCTTCCACAACACCGAGACCGAGGTGGGCGCGCAGATCGAGCGGCTGCACGGCATCACCGCCATGGAAGTCACCGACGAGGTGTTCGAGAGCCCGGCGTCCATCGTGTTCGACCAGGCGGAGAACCGCATGCACACCATCAAGGCGGTGCTGGTCGCCACGCTGGGGGGGTGATGTGAAGCACCCCCCGC
>NZ_LMIE01000029.1:110791-178225 GCF_001428625.1 Hydrogenophaga sp. Root209 | reverse complement strand
GCCTTCGGCGGGAGGGGGGCGACACCTGGGGCCGGCGGAGCCGGACCCTCGGTGTCTCTGGCCTGGCGTTGCTTCGTGCGTTGCGGGTCGCGCTTCGGCGTGATGGCGTACTGAGATGGCCCGCGTTGTGGTTGCTCTGGGTGGCAACGCGCTGTTGCGGCGCGGCGAGCCGGTGAGCGCGGCGACGCAGCGCGACAACATCCGCCGCGCGGCGCTGGCGCTGGCGCGGCTCATGGCCGAGGGGCACCAGCTCGTCGTCACCCACGGCAACGGGCCGCAGGTGGGCCTGCTCGCGCTGCAGGGCGAAGCCGCCGGCAAGGGCGCCTTTCCACTCGACGTGCTTGGTGCCGAGACCGAGGGCATGATTGGCTACGTGTTGCAGCAGGAACTGGACAACGCCTATGCGGGTGCGGCGCGCTTCGCCACGCTGTTGACACAGGTCGAGGTGGACCCACATGACCCAGCGTTCGATGCCCCGAGCAAGCCGGTCGGCTCGGTCTACAGCGAGTCCGATGCGAAACGCCTGGCCGAGCAGCGCGGCTGGTCCATCGCGCGCGACGGCGACGCCTGGCGCCGCGTCGTGGCCTCACCGAAGCCGGTGCGCATCCTCGAGATCGAGGTCATCCGCCTGCTGGTGGCGCAGGGCGTGACCGTGATCTGCGCTGGCGGTGGCGGCATTCCCGTGGCACAGCGCGCAGACGGCGCCTACTTCGGCGTGGAGGCCGTGATCGACAAGGACCACGCCAGCGGCCTGCTGGCCGCTGAGTTGAAGGCCGATGCCTTTCTCATGCTGACCGACGTGCCGGCTGTGTTCACCGGCTGGGGCACGCCGGCGCAGCGCGCGCTGGGTGACGTGACGCCGCAGGAGCTCGCAGCGCTGGACTTCGCTGCCGGCTCCATGGGCCCCAAGGTGCAGGCCGCCTGCGATTTCGTGATCCGCAGCGGTGGCATGGCCGGCATTGGCGCGTTGGACGACGCGTCGGCCATCCTGGCGCGGCGAGCCGGCACGCGGGTGGTACCCCCACAGGTTTGATCTCGGCGAGGTTCCCGGTGCAGCGAGCTCAAGGCCGAGTCGTCGGCCGGGGCTTGAACGGCTTGGGCGGGCCAGTGGCGCCGAGCACCTTGCCCGCAACCTCGCGCCCATACATCGAATCCTCGGTGGCGTGAAACTCGCGTTGTGTGCCTTGCACGTTGCCGATGTAGCGCGGGTCTTGTGGCCTCGACGGACCGCCCGCCATGTCGCTGCTTGAGTGGATACCTGTTGCCTCAGCGATCGCAAGCACTCAGAACGGCTGTCCGATCAGGAGGTCCAGTGGGTTCGTCAATGGCTGCGGCGTTGATCGCGCCAAGGGCAGCAGCCGGGTGTACTCGTTCTTGACCACTCTGTAGCACTCACAAGCCTGCCTCTCGAGCCCTGTGCGATCGACCACCTGGATGCGCCCACGCGCGTAGGAAATCTGACCGAGGGTCTGCAGCCGCAGCGCACCTTCTGTCACGCCTTCGCGGCGCACGCCAAGCGAGTAGGCAATCTGCTCATGTGTTGCGACGACCACGTTGTCCTGACCACGGTCCAGGTTCAGGAGCAGCCATCGGCACAGCCTCTCGTACAAGGAATGGTGGCGGTTGCACACCGCTGTCTGCGCCACCAGGCTGCTCAAGGCCAAGGTGTAGCGCAACAGCAGTTGCGATGCAGAGCCGAACCGGATGACCTCCTCCTGGAGCACCCGCGCCGGCAACCGGAGCGCCTCGCCGGGGCCTCCCACCACGGCACGGTTGGGCGTGGAGCCGCCCCCCAGAAGCAGCTCTATGCCCACGATCCCCTCGTTGCCGATGACGGCCAGCTCTGTCGATTCCCCGTCTGCCGTGACGTAGACGATGGAGACAATGGCCGTTGTCGGGAAGTACGCGAAATTCATCGGGTGGCCGGACTCGTGCAAAACCAGACGCTGCGGTAGATTGACCTTCTCCAACTGGGCAGCCAGCGCTGTCGCACGTCCTCCGGGAGGCCGGCGATGACGTGGTTCGTTGGTTGTGAACATGCAATGCACATGAAGCGACTCCGCCAATTCAGTGCACTGAACGTTAGGCTGTCCTGACCCAGGCTCCGTTGATCTGGCTCAAACTGCGGAGTGGTCGTGGCCGATGTTGAACAGTTCGGCCGATGGCATGGGCACCGCCTTGCGCTCCCACGCAACCAGTTGGACGAGAGCGCCGCAAGCGAGCGCTGCTCAGTCTCTCAAGGCCGCACAGTAATTTCGTTCTTGACCGACTTCACGCCGTTGACCTGGCGCGCGATGGCCTCGGCAGCGGACTTCTCCGCGGCGCTCTTCGCGAACCCGGACAGCATGACGGTGCCGTTGAGCGTTTCGACCCGGATGCTGGTGGCGGCAACTGTTTTGTCCTCGGCGAAGCGAGCCTTGATCTGGGTGGTGATGACGGTGTCGTCGACATACGCGCCGACCGATTCTTGACCGCGAGTAACGGCGCAGCCCGACGTGGTGAGTAGAAGCAGCGCGGTGAACGCGGCGACGAATGCGTGACTTGTGTTCATGGTTGACTCCAGAGGTTGTTTCTATTCGGCCAATCCGACCATCCGGGTCTTCAGTCCCCGAATGACTGTCAGTCTCCGAGAACCTCGGAATTCACTCTGTGCGATACCGAACATAGCTCTCCTTGGATCGCGTCATGCGGATTGCGTTGCGCACGCGTGGTGCTGTTTGCACGGATACGCTGAATGAAGAATGCGTCTGTGGCCTTCGGCGCACCATCGGAATCCGGCGCGACCTGCGTTCGGAGTCGGTGGGTTGTTGGGCTGCGCACGACAATGGTTCATTCCTCAATTCAGCATGAACTTCGGCTTCATTGAGCCTGCTCAATGCCGACACCACCGGCACACCGCAAACTGCAATTGCCGATGTTTCTGCGGATAAAACGGAGTTCAGAGGCCAAGTGAGGATTCCCCCTGAGGGGGGCGTTTCCAGCGTGTGTTGCCACACTCTGGTGGATGAAGGCAACCTCAGACCGGCTAAACCTCAGTGGGCATCGCCGGGGACCTTCACCATGGCCCGCCATTCGCAAGGGTGGCGGGCCATCTTGTTTCCGAACCGTGCTGGCTATGCGGCAAAGAGGTCGAACATGAAGACCGATGCGCAACTCAAGAAAGATGTGGAGACCGAGTTCGAATGGGACCCCTCGATCAACGCGGCCGAGGTGCGCGTCGACGGCTCTACCGAGCTTCTGCGCGGCTCGGTGCATTCCCTGGCCAAGCGCGTGGCTGAACAAGGTGCCGCCTGGTCGGCACCGGGTATCAAGAGGGTCGACAACGAATTGCGCATCACCCTGTGTAGTTGTCCCAGCGAGGAGAAGCGAGATGTACGGATTCAATACGACGATCGAGCTTTCGTTCGATGACGCCATTGAGCGCGTCATGGCAGCGCTCAAGCAGGAAGGCTTCGGTGTCCTCAGCGATATCGACGTTCAGGAAACGATGAAGAAGAAGCTCGGCGTCGACATGCCGCCCTACCGCATCCTGGGCGCCTGCAATCCACCGCTGGCGCACAAAGCCTTGCAGGCCGAGCCCGACATTGGACTGCTGCTGCCATGCAACGTGGTTGTGCGCCAGGAAGCCGAAGGCCGCGTCTCGGTGGCGTTCATCGATCCGCTGGTGATGATGGAGATGGTTGACAAACCCGAGGTGCAAGCTGTCGCAAAGGATGCCGAACAACGATTGCGGCGGGCTTGCACGAGCCTGGCGCACTGAGGATTTGACTTTTTCCGAACGGATAAAAGGTAGTTTCCGCCCAAGAGGTGGGCGCGTAGAGTGAGTAAAGAGCTGAGTTTCACGACAAACACCACGCGGGAGGGGGGCTCCTTGGAAGAACCATTCAACCCACGCCAGAACAAGCTGCTGGCCTGTTTGCCCGACGCCGAGTGGCGACACTGGAAACCCCACCTCGAGCTGGTGGAACTGCCGCTGGGCAAGGCGCTGTACGAGCCTGGTGCGCAGCAGACCTTCGTGTACTTCCCCACCAGCGCGATCATCTCGTTGCTCCACGTGCTGGACAACGGGTCGACGGCTGAGATCGCGGTCGTCGGATTTGAGGGCATGGTCGGCATCTCCATCCTGATGGGCGGCGGCTCCACACCGAGCCACGCAGTAGTGCAAAGCGGTGGCATGGGCTATCGACTGCGTGCCGATGCCTTCAAGGTGGAGATCGAGCGGTCCATCCCGGTCATGCACCTGATGCTGCGTTTCACGCAAGCGCTCATCACGCAGATGAGCCAGACCGCGGTGTGCAATCGCCACCACTCGCTGGAGAAGCAGTTCGGGCGCTGGCTGTTGCTCAGCCTGGACCGCTTGCCCGGCAACGAAGTGGTGATGACGCAGGAGCTGATTTCCCACATGCTGGGTGTGCGCCGCGAGGGTGTCACGGAAGCGGCGCTTCACCTGCAGGCCGCCGGCGTCATTCGCTACGCGCGTGGCCACATCTGGGTGCTGGATCGGGCCCGATTGGAAGAACGCACGTGTGAATGCTATCGGGTGGTGAAGAAGGAATACGAACGTCTGCTCCCAGCTCTTGAGACGACCTGATCTGACCGGTTGACGCGCGTGGATGCCCACATGAAAACCACCGAGAACGACCTCATTGCACGCCTGCCCAAGGCGGTGCGCAAACGCTTTCTCGCGCTGTGCGAGCCGTTTGAACTCGTGCTCTCGGCCGAACTCGGCGTGCGCGGCAAGGAACTGAGCCACGCCTACTTTCCCCGCTCTGGATTCATCTCGCTGGTGATCGACATCGACAGCCACCCACCGCTGGAGGTGGGCATGGTCGGGCAGGAGGCCATGCTGGGTTCTGAGCTGGTGCTGGGGCTGGCCAAGACGCCTTGGCGCGCGTTGGTGCAGGGGGCTGGCAGTTGCTGGCGCATTGAAGCTCGGGCGCTTCAGAAGGCCATGGAGGACATGCCTGCATTGCAGGACTTGATGAAGCGCACCTTGATGGTCCGCTTGCACCAACAAGCCTTGTCCTCGGCCTGCGAGCGTTTCCACCCGATTGAACAGCGGCTGGCGCGCTGGCTGCTGATGAGCCAGGACCGCGCCGATGCCAGCCACTTCTATGTCACGCAGGAATTCATCTCGCTGGTGCTGGGCGTGCGTCGAGTGAGCGTGAGCAAGGCTGCGGGTGACCTCAAGAAGGACGGGCTTATTGAGTACACCCGGGGCCAAGTCAAGGTACTTGACCGGGCCGGGCTCTTGCACAAGGCCTGCACCTGCTATGAGGCAGACAAGCTGCTGGACGCCATACTCATGAACGAGAAGAACTAGAGTTGAACCAGCGGGATGGGGTGTCACATGCTTGCCTCAAGATGTGAGGGCGGCAACAGCTGCAACGCGCTGTCCAGGCTTGGTCGACAGGCCATCTTTCCAATGACTCACATGACATCCGTGAAACACCGCAAACTGGGCGCCTCGGGCCTCGTCACATCCGCCCTGGGTCTGGGCTGCATGGGCATGAGCGAGTTCTATGGCCACACCGACGATGCCGATGCGCTGCGCACGCTGGCGAGGGCGCTGGAACTGGGTGTCACGCATGTCGACTCGGCCGACACTTACGGCCACGGTCACAACGAAACGCTCTTGGGCCGCTTCGTGGCGCAGGGCGGTGCGGCGCGGCGCCAGCAAGTGATTCTGGCCACCAAGTTCGGCATCGTGCGCGTGGCCGGTCAGTACGAACGGCACATCGACAATTCCCCGGCCTACATACGAGAGGCCTGCGAAGCCTCGCTGCGGCGCCTGGGGGTGGACCACATCGATCTGTACTACTGCCATCGCCGAGACCCGGCGGTTCCCATCGAAGAGGTGGTGGGCGCCATGGGTGAGCTGGTGCAGGCGGGCAAGGTCAGGGCCATCGGCCTGTCGGAGGTTTCGGTCGAGACGCTGCGCCGTGCCCATGCGGTGTTTCCCATCGCCGCCATGCAAAGCGAGTATTCCTTGTGGAGCCGCGAGCCCGAGACCGGCATGCTGGCGGCGTGTGCCGAGCTGGGCGTGGCTTTTGTGGCGTACAGCCCGCTGGGCCGCGCCTTCCTCACCGGTACGGTGGACGTGGGTCAACTGGCTGACAACGATTTCCGCAAGAACAACCCGCGCTTTGTTGGCGAGGCGCAGGCGGCGAACCAGCGCCTGGTGGCATCGCTGACGGCCTTCGCGGCCGATCGGGGGCTGAGCAATTCGCAGGTCGCACTCGCCTGGATGCTCAACAAGCATGCCCACGTCGTGCCGATTCCAGGCACACGCCGCATCGCCTACCTGGAGAGCAACGTGAGCTCGGTCGACATCGTGCTCACGCCCAGCGAGATCGAGCAACTGGATCGGCTGTTCGATCCGCTGGCCGTGGCCGGCGCCCGTTATCCCGACGCTGGTTTGCTGGGCATCGAAGCCGGGTAAACACGTCAGCGGCTATCAAGCCAGATCAGCGGCCTCGTACAGCGGCCGGATCTCGATCTCGCTCGGTCCCGGCATGGGATTGGGACAGCGCCGCACCCAGGCGACCGCTTCCTCCATGTCCTTCACTTCCCACAGCCAGAAGCCGGCGACCAGTTCCTTGGTTTCGGCAAAAGGCCCGTCAATCACCCTGCGGCCGGCACCGTCAAACGCGACGCGCTTGCCGTGCACCGAAGGCTTGAGGCCATCAGCGGTCAGCAAGACGCCGGCATCGCGCAGCTCATCATTGAACCTGTCCATCGCGGCGAACATCTCGGTCGCCCAGGGGGTGGACAGCAAACCCTTTTCGCTGTCTTCAGTCGCCTTCACGAGCACCATCACGCGCATGGCCATCTCCTTGGTGGGTCCGGCCGAAGCGGCCAGGTATTGGAACGACGAAGAGGGCCGCAGGAAATCGACACGGAGCGGCCCGTCGCCGGCTCATCGAGGTGGCCATCTTCTCTGACCGCCTCGCGTGAGAGCAATCCCGTTAGAGTGGTGGCGAATCACTTTTCCGGGGAGACGAACATGGCCACAAGACAAGCAGCGTCGGGCACCGTCAGAGCGGGCATTGGCGGCTGGACGTACGAACCCTGGCGCGACAATTTCTACCCCAAGGGCCTCGCTCACAGCAAAGAACTCGCTTTCGCCAGTGCTCAGCTCACGGCAATCGAGGTCAATGGCACCTACTACAGCACCTTCAAACCACCGACCTTCGCCAAGTGGCGTGACGAGACGCCCGACGGTTTCATGTTCTCCCTGAAGGCCAATCGCTTTGCGACCAACCGCAAGGTGCTGGCCGATGCGGGCGAGTCCATCGAACGGTTCGTCGGCAGCGGCCTGAGCGAGCTGGGTCCCAAGCTCGGGCCACTCGTGTGGCAGTTCGCGCCAACCAAGCTGTTCGATCCCGTGGACTTCGAGGCTTTCCTCAAGCTGCTGCCGGGCAAGGTGGACGGCTTGCCCCTGCGCCACGCGCTGGATGTGCGGCACAACAGTTTCATGGACCCTGCCTACCTGGCGCTGGCGCGCAAGTACCGGTGCGCGACGGTGTTCACCGATTCGGACGACTACCCGTCGTTTGCCGACCTGACCGCGGACGTCGTCTACGCGCGTCTGATGCGCACCGACCCGAAGGTGAAGACGGGTTATGCGCCCAAGGCGCTGGACCGGTGGGCCGAGGCAGCGAAGACCTGGGCGGCGGGCGGTGAGCCCGCCGATGTGCCACGGCTGGAAAGCCCCGGAAAGAAGGCCGGGCCGCGTGACGTATTCATGTACTTCATCAGCGGCGCCAAGGAACGGGCGCCTGCGGCGGCGATGGCTTTGATCGAACGCCTGAACAAGGCTGTCCCTGCCTGAACCTGCGGGCCCTCGGCCGCTGCGCCAAGCGAGCCGCTCAGCGTTGGGGCGGCTTGAGCGATTGGGGCCGAGGTTGTTGATTCCGGCACCAGGTCAAACAAGCCTGATCATGGTCTTTAGGGCACGCGGTACAGCGCGCAGAGCTTGTTGCCGTCCGGGTCGCGCACATAGGCCAGGTGCATGCTGCCTGAGGGGCCTCCGCGCGGGCCGGGTGCGTCTTCAATCGACACACCACCATGCGCCACCGCCGTGTCGTGAAACGCCTGCAACTGCTCGGGTGACGAGCATTTGAACCCAATGGTGCCGCCGTTGGCGGGGCACGCCGTTTCCCCGTTGATGGGTTCGCTCACGCAGAACGAGGTGCCTTCGTGGCGAAAGAAGAGCCGCTTGTGGCCCGAGCCCGCCGTGTTCTGCACCGGTTCACCCACGCCGAGCGTGCCGAGCACCGCGGTGTAGAAGGTCTTCGAGCGCTCAAGGTCGTTGGACCCAACCATCACATGACTGAACATTTTGTCTCCTTGCGGCAAAAAATTTTGCAGGCGGATGCTATCGCGTGGGGAGGAGTTGAGTGGGCTGCTAGGCTGAAAGCGGTTTGCTCGCTCAGCCGCCACGCCCTGACGGCGTCAACCCAGATCGGCCGCCTCATACAGCGGCCGGATCTCGATCTCGCTCGGCCCGAGCATCGGGTTGGGGCAACGCTTCGCCCAGGCGATCGCCTCCAACTGGTCGCGGTCATCTGACCGCCGTGCACTTTAATCCGGTGCAATTTAACTAACGAAGCCCCTTACCCCACCGCCCTCAAGACCTCTTCCGCCGTCCCCGGCGCATTCATCCCCTCAGGCTGCCCCCCCGCCTGCGCCACCGCGTCGCGCAGCGCCTCAAACACGCTGATCGCCAGCATGAACGGTGGCTCGCCCACGGCCTTGCTGCCGTGCACGTTGTCTTCGCGGTTGGGCTCGGGCCAGAGGTCAATCTTGAAGTGTTCGGGGATGTCGCCGGTGGCAGGGATCTTGTAGGTGCTGGGGGCGTGGGTTTGCAGGTAACCCTTGTCGTTCCAGACGAGTTGCTCCGTCGTCAACCAGCCCATGCCTTGCACAAAGCCGCCCTCGATCTGGCCGATGTCGATGGCGGGGTTGATGCTGCGGCCCACGTCGTGAAGGATGTCGACCTTGAGCACGCGGCTCTCGCCCGTGAGGGTGTCGATGGCGACCTCAGTCACTGCTGCGCCGTAGGCGAAGTAGTAGAACGGCCGGCCCTGCATGGTGGTCTTGTCGTAGTGGATCTTGGGCGTGCGGTAGAAGCCGTCGCTCCAGAGCTGGATGCGGTTGGCGTAGGCGGCGTGCGCCACGTCGTTGAACGCCCGCGTGGTCTTGGGTGTGATCACCTGGCCGGCTTCGAACCGAACCGCGCCCGCGCCGCAGCCGTCCAGGCCTGAGACGAAGGCGGCGAGGTTGTCGCGCACGTGGCGCGCCGCAAACTGTGCGGCGCGGCCATTGAGGTCGGTGCCGCTGCTGGCGGCGGTGGCGCTGGCGTTGGGCACCTTGCTGGTGTCGGCCGCGGTGGACATGACCTGCTCGAACGGCACGCCCAATTCATCGGCCACGATGGCGGCCACCTTGGTGTTGAGGCCCTGACCCATCTCGGTGCCGCCGTGGTTCACCTGCACGCTGCCGTCGGTGTACACGTGCACCAGCGCACCGGCTTGGTTGAACAGCGTGGCGGTGAAACTGATGCCGAACTTCACGGGGGTCAGCGCCATGCCCTTCTTGATGATGGGGCTCTTGGCGTTCCAGGCGGCTATCTGATCGCGGCGTTCGCGGTAGTGGCTGGTTTGTGCCAGCGCGGTCATGAGGGGTTCGAGGATGTTGTCTTCCACCGGCATCTGGTAGTGGGTGACGTTGCGTTGTGCCAGGGCTTCGACAGGCTCAGCCCGAACGGACTTTCCCCGTCCGCCCTGAGCTTGTCGAAGGGCCCCGGTGGTGGGTTCATCGCTGTACAGATTGCGCAGCCGCACGTCCAGTGGATCAAGGCCGAGCCTGCGGGCAATGTCGCTCAAGATGCGCTCGATCACGATCACGCCTTGCGGGCCGCCGAAGCCGCGAAACGCGGTGTGGCTTTGGGTGTTGGTCTTGCAGCGGTAGCTGGCAATGGCCACGTCTTCCAGAAAGTAGGCGTTGTCGGCGTGGAAGATGGCGCGGTCTGCCACGGGGCCTGAAAGGTCGGCGCTGAAACCGCAGTTGGCCAGCATCTCCAGCTCCAGCCCGCAGAGCAGGCCGCTGTCGTCGAACCCGGCGCGGTAGTGGTAGGCGAAGGGGTGGCGTTTGCCGGTGATCATGAAGTCGTCGTCGCGGTCCAGCCGCAGCTTCACCGGGCACTTGAGCTGGTTGGCGGCGATGGCGGCCCACACGGCCAGGTGGCCGGCCTGTGTTTCCTTGCCACCGAAACCGCCGCCCATGCGCCGGCATTCCACCGTCACAGCGTGGTTGGCCAGGCCCAGCGCGTGCGACACCCAGTGCTGCACTTCGCCGGGGTGCTGCGTGCTGGTGTAGACCCACCACTGGTTCTGCTCCAGCGGCAACACGTAGGCGACCTGGCCTTCCAGATAGAAGTGCTCCTGGCCGCCCACCTCGAACTGGCCTTGCAGGGTGTGAGGCGCGCGCTTCAGGGCAGCCGCGGCGTCGCCGCGTTTCACATGCACCGGTGGCAACACGTAGCTTTTCTGCGCGTGTGCTTCGTGCACGTTGATGACGGCGGGCAGGGGTTCGATGTCGAGCGTTACCAGCCGCGCGGCGCGGCGCGCGGTCATCACGTCGTCGGCCACCACGAGCGCCACCACCTGGCCGAGGAACTGCACGGTGTCGGTGGCGAACACGGGTTCGTCGTGCGCGAAGGCGGCCAGCATCGGGTCGCCGGGGATGTGCACAGCGCTGAAGACGCCGCGCACGCCGGGCATGGCGAGCGCTGCCTTGGCGTCCATGCCGCGCAGCTTGCCGTGTGCCACGGGCGAGCACACCGGGGCGGCGTGCAGGGTGCCGCGCACCTCGGGGATGTCGTCGATGTAGGTGGCGCCGCCGGCCACCTGGGCGCGCGCGCTTTCGTGGTGGCGTGAGACGCCGGCGGCGCGCACTTCCGTTCGGGCTGAACTTGTCGAAGCCGCAGCCGACGTGTTGGTGAGCCCTTCGACAGGCTCAGGGCGAACGGAGGTTGGCTCGGGTTCCGCCACCGCATCTGCGCGAGACGAGATCACTACCGGTGCGGTGGCGGGGTCTGTGTGGTCGCGTGCGTTCATACCAGTGCCTCCAGCGTTGCCGCGTTGAGGAGTTCGAGGTTGATCGCCTGCAGTCCCTGGCTCTCCAGCCAGAAGCGCTGCAGCAGGTTGCCCAGCACGGTCTGGCGGTAGGCGGCGCTGGCGCGCATGTCCGTGATCGGCTTGAACTCGCCGCGCAGCACGGCGATGGCGGCCCCAACGGTGTCGGCGCTCCAGGTCTGGCCGAGCAGGGCGGCTTCGGTCTGGCGGGCGCGAACCGGGGTGGCGGCCACGCCGCCGGCGCCGATGGAGATGGTTTTGACTTTGCCGCCTTCCAGCGTCATGCGGATGGCGAGGCAGACTGCGGAGATGTCGTCGTCGAAGCGTTTGCTGATTTTGTAGACTTTCATGGTTTCGCCCGCGACCGGCCGAGGCACCTTGACCCAACACAACAATTCGTCCGCCGTCATCACGTTGGTGCGGTAGCCCGTGTACAGGTCTTCCAGCAGCAGTTCCCGATGAGCAACGGCCTGATGTTTCACATCCCAGCGCATCAGCACCACGCTGGCGCCCAGCGCAATGAGCAGCGGCATGCTGTCGCCGATGGGCGAACCGTTGGCCACGTTGCCGCCCAGCGTGCCCGAGTTGCGCACCGGCAGGCCGGCGAAGCGCTGGGCAAAGGTCTTGAGTTGTGGGCGCTCGCTCACCAACGCGGCATAGGCTTCGTGCAGCGACACTGCCGCGCCAATGGCGATGTGGTGCGGGTAGGTTTCCACGCGGCGCAGTTCTTCGGCGGCGGTCACGTCGAGCACCTGGGTGAAGCGCTTGTGCATCTTCGTCACCCACAGGCCCACGTCGGTGGTGCCGGCGACCACCTGGGCTCGAGGGTGCGCGCTGCGCGCCTGCAGCAGGGCGGCGAGGGTGGTGGGGCGCAGGTAGGTCTCAGCCAGTGGCGGTGCAAGCTGCTTGAGTGCGGCCACGGTGGCGGCTTCGTCCACGCCGCAGCCGGCGGGCAAGGGCAGGCTGCCCATCTGCTGCGCTGCATCAAGAATGGGACGGTAGCCGGTGCAGCGACACAGGTTGCCCGAGAGCTCCACCTGCGCCTGGGTCCGGTCAATGCCTCGGCCTCCCTTCGTGTTCTGGTACATGCCAAACAGGCTCATGACAAACCCGGGGGTGCAGAAGCCGCACTGGCTGCCGTGGCACTGCACCATGGCCTCCTGTGCAGGATGCAGTTCGCCCCCGGGCGACACCAAGTCTTCCGTGGTCCACACCGCCATGCCCTGCACCGAATGCGCCAGCCGGATGCAGCTGTTGATGGCCTTGTATTGCAGCTGGCCGCCGACCGCCTCGCCCAGCACCACGGTGCAGGCGCCGCAGTCGCCTTCGCCGCAGCCTTCTTTGGTGCCGGTGCAGCCCAGGTCTTCGCGCAGCACCTCCAGCAGGGTGCGCTCGGGGGCCACGTTGCGCAGCGTGACGGGCTGGCCGCGCCGCAGGAAGCTAAGGGTTTGTGCGGATATTTCAGTGCTCATGCGCCCCAGCATAGCGCTGCCCCCATGGCACAACATATGCTCGTCCATATGTCCAGAATGCCCAAACCACCATCCAGCTGCATACACCCAGGGTATGAAATACATGTCGATGTTCGACAAGATTGACCTGCACCTGATCCGCGTGCTCCACACCGTGCTCACCGAGCGCAGCGTGTCGCGCGCGGCCATTCGCCTGGGCATGTACCAGCCGGCGGTGAGCGCGTCGCTCAAGCGCCTGCGCGAACTGGCCGGGGACCCCTTGTTGGTGCGTTCGGGCTCGGGCATGGTGCCCACCGTGGCCGGCCTGCGCATGATCGAACCGGCGGCCGACATCCTGCGCAGCGCCGAGGTGCTGTTCTCCGACGCGCGCAGCTTTGACCCGGCCACCGCCATTCACACCTTCAGCCTGGCCGCCAGCGACTACATGGACCCGCTGTTTCTGCCGCAACTGGTCACCCTGATCAAGGCCCAGGCGCCCAACTGCCCGATCGACATCCACCCGCTCTCGCGCGACTCCGATTACCGCAACCACCTGGCCCAGGGCGACGTGGACGTGGTGATCGGCAACTGGGCCAAGCCGCCGGACGACCTGCACCTGGGCCGCCTGTTCGGCGACGAGGTGGTGTGCCTCGTCTCGAACCAGCACCCGGCAGTGCGCCGGGGTTGGGACGTGGAGGCCTGGCTGGGCGCCGAGCACATCGCGCCCACGCCCACGCATCCGGGCGCGCGTGGTTTCATCGACGACCACCTGGCCACGCTGGGCATGGTGCGCAACCTCACCGCGCGCTGCCCGCACTTCGGGCTGATCCCGGCCATGGTGGCCGGCAGCCTGCTGGTGCTCACCACGGGGCGCCAGTACTGCGAACGCTTCACCGGCACCCTGCCGGTGAAGGTGCTGCCCAGCCCGGTGGAGTTCCCGCGAATGATGTACTACCAGCTCTGGCATGAGCGCACCCACGCCTCCAAGGCCGGACGCTGGCTGCGCGAGCAGATCAAGAGCGTGGCCGCCTCGCTGAAGCGGCCCGACGCCGAGAGCTGACCCCACAAAAAGAAGGAGACGCATGACTACCACCCGACTGCAACTCAGTGGCATCACCAAGCGCTATCCCGGCGTGGTGGCCAACAGCGGCGTTTCGCTCACCGTGCAGCCCGGCTCGGTGCACGCCGTGCTGGGCGAGAACGGCGCCGGCAAATCCACGCTGATGAAGATCATCTACGGCTCGGTCAAGCCCGACGAGGGCACGGTCACCTTCAACGGCCAGCCAGTGCACATTCGCAACCCGCAGGAGGCGCGAGCGCTGGGCATCAGCATGGTGTTCCAGCATTTCAGCCTGTTCGACACGCTGACCGTGGCCGAGAACGTCTGGCTGGGGCTGGACAAGTCACTCACGCTGCACGAGGTGAGCGCGAGCATCACCGCCAAGGCGGCCGAGTACGGACTGGACATCGACCCCTCGCGCCCGGTGCACACGCTGAGCGTGGGTGAGATGCAGCGGGTGGAGATCATCCGCGCGCTGCTCACGCGCCCGCAATTGCTCATCCTGGACGAACCCACTTCGGTGCTCACGCCTCAGGCGGTCGAAAAACTCTTCGTCGTGTTGCGGCTGCTGGCGGCGCAGGGCTGCAGCATCCTCTACATCAGCCACAAGCTGCACGAGATCCGGGAGCTGTGCGATGCCTGCACGGTGTTGCGCGGCGGCAAGGTCACCGGCGTGTGCGACCCGCGCCAGGAGAGCAACGCCTCGCTCTCGCGCCTGATGATCGGCGCCGAGCCGCCGGCGCTCAACGTGCGTGAATTGCACGCCGGTGCGTCGGTGCTGGATGTGAGCGGCCTCACGCTGGCCAGCGACGATCCCTTCGGCACCCACCTGGCCAACATCGCGCTCACGGTGCGCGCGGGCGAGGTGGTGGGCATCGCGGGTGTGTCGGGCAACGGTCAGAGCGAGCTCTTGTATTGCCTCTCGGGCGAAGTCACCCGCGCACCGGCACAGAGCATCCGCATGGGCAGCCATGATGTGTCGCGCCTGAGCCCCGGCAGGCGCCGCGCGTTGGGCCTGCATTTTGTGCCCGAGGAACGCCTGGGGCGCGGTGCCGTGCCCACGCTGTCGCTGGCGCACAACCTGCTGCTCTCGCGCAACGACGCGCTGGGCGCGGGCGGCTGGATCAAGGTGGGCGCTTTGCGCAAGCAGGCGGCGGAGGTGATCGCGCGCTACAACGTGAAGGCCAACGGGCCGGACGCGGCGGCCAAGTCGCTCTCGGGCGGCAACCTGCAGAAGTTCATCGTCGGGCGTGAGATCGAGGCCAGGCCCAAGTTGCTGATCGTGAGCCAGCCGACCTGGGGTGTGGACGTGGGGGCGGCGGCGCAGATCCGGGGCGAGATCCTGGCGCTGCGCGACGCGGGTTGCGCGGTGCTGGTGGTGAGCGAAGAGCTCGACGAACTCTTCGAGATCAGCGACCGGCTGCATGTGATTGCCAAGGGGCGGCTCTCGCCCAGCCTGAACCGGGCAGACGCGACGATCGAGCGCATCGGTGAATGGATGTCGGGCCTCTGGGACGACCCACAGAACAACAAGAAGGAGACCGCCCATGCTGCGGCTTGAAGTCCGTCCACAGCCGTCCAAAGGCTGGGGCTATGCGTCGCCGCTGCTGGCGCTCGCCATCACGGTGGTCATCGGCGTGATCCTGTTCGCGGTGCTGGGCAAGGACCCGGTGCGCGGCCTGCAGGTGTTTTTCTGGGAGCCGGTCAAGAGCACCTACGCGCTCTCCGAACTCATGGTCAAGGCCACACCGCTGCTGATCATCGCGCTCGGTCTGGCCGTGTGTTTCCGCTCCAACGTGTGGAACATCGGCGCGGAAGGGCAGTACATCCTGGGCGCGATCTTCGCGGCCGGGGTGGCGCTCACCGCCGACAAGTCGACCGGACCGTGGATCGTGCCGGCGGTGCTGGCGGCCGGCGTGATCGGCGGTATGGTGTGGGCCGGCATCGTGGCGCTGCTGCGCGACCGTTTCAACGCCAACGAGATCCTGGTGAGCCTGATGCTGGTCTATGTGGCCGTGCAGGTGCTCAACTTCCTCGTCTACGGCCCGTGGAAAGATCCGCAGGGCTACAACTTTCCGCAGACCAAGACCTTCGAGGCGGTGACGCAGATCCCGCGGCTGATGGACGGATCGCGCGTGAACATCGGCCTGCTGCTTGCGCTGGCCGGTGTGGGTGCGGTGTGGGTGTTTCTGTTCCGCACCTATGCGGGCTACGCACAGCTCGTTGGCGGTCTTGCGCCAGCTGCAGCGCGCTACGCGGGGTTCTCGTCGCGCAAGGCGCTGTGGACGGCCTTGCTGGTCTCGGGCGGCGCGGCCGGGCTGGCGGGTGGTCTGGAGGTGGCCGGGCCCATCGGCCAGCTCACGCCGTACGTGCCGGCGGGCTATGGTTTCGCGGCCATCATCGTGGCCTTCGTGGGCCGGCTGCACCCAGTGGGCATCGTGTTTTCGGCCATCCTCATGAGCATGTTCTACATCGGCGGTGAGCTCGCGCAGTCGCGCCTGGGGTTGCCGAAATCGATCACCGGGGTGTTCCAGGGGCTGCTGCTGTTTGCCCTGCTGGCCTGCGACACCTTGATTGCTTACCGCCTCGTCTGGAAGAAATGATCATGGAATCCATCGCACTGCTCTTCGCCGCCTCGCTCAACGCGGGCACCGTGCTGGCCATCGCTTCGCTGGGACTGTTGATCAACGAGAAGGCCGGCATCGTCAACCTGGGCGCCGAGGGCATGATGCTGTGCGCCGCGCTGGCCGGTTTTGCCACCGTGGTGCACACCGGCAGCACGGCGCTGGGCTTTGCCGCCGGCATGGTCGCTGGCGCGCTGCTGGCGGCCATCTTCGGCGGCCTGGTGATCTGGCTCAACACCAACCAGTACGCCACGGGCCTGGCGCTCAGCCTGTTCGGCGCCGGCTTCTCGGCCTTTGCCGGCTCGCGCTACGTGCAGGAAAAACTGCCCGAACAAAGCCAGTTCGCGATTCCCTTCCTGTCCGACATCCCGCTGCTGGGCTCGGCGCTGTTCCGCCACCACCCCATGGTCTATGCCTGTGTGGCACTGGTGTTCGCGCTCATCTGGTTCCTCTACCGCACGCGCTCCGGCCTGGTGTTGCGCAGCGTGGGCGAAAGCCCCGAGTCGGCCCATGCACTGGGTTACCCGGTGCGCCGCATCCGCCTGATGGCGGTGATGGCCGGTGGCGCGCTGTGTGGTCTGGCGGGTGCGTATGTGTCCACCGTGTACACGCCGCTGTGGGTCGAGGGCATGATCGCCGGCAAGGGCTGGATCGCGCTGGCGCTCACCACGTTTGCCACCTGGCGGCCTGCGCGTGTGCTGCTGGGGGCCTACTTGTTTGGCGGCGTGACCATGCTGCAGTTTCATCTGCAGGGCATCGGCGTGAACGTGCCCAGCCAGTTCCTGACCATGATGCCGTACCTGGCCACCATCGTGGTGCTGGTGCTGATCTCCCGCAACCCGACCTGGATCCGCATCAACATGCCGACTTCCATCGGGAAACCGTTCTACCCGGGCGCATAATTTGCAACGAACTTTCTTGAAAAATCCGCCTGTGCAGATACCCTACGGGGTTCGGCTGAACCGGCTGTCCATTTTTGTTTCCGTTTCCGTTCCACCACCCTCCCAACCCTGAGGTTCATCCATGACAGATCTGAGCAAACGTTCCCTGATGAAGGTCGCCGCACTGAGCGCGCTGGCCAGCGCCGTGCTGATCGGCTGCGGCAAGAAGGAAGAAGTCGCGCCCGCACCGGCGCCAGCCCCCGCCGTTGCCGAAGCGCCCAAGGCAGAGCCGCTGAAGATCGCGTTTGCCTACGTCGGACCGGTGGGTGACGGCGGATGGACGTTTGCGCACGACAACGGCCGCAAGGCGGTTGAAAAAGAGTTCGGTGACAAGGTCGTCACCAGCTTCGTGGAGAACGTGCCCGAGAGCGCCGACGCCGAGCGCGTGATCCGCGATCTGGCCAGCCAGGGCAACAAGCTGATCTTCGGCACCACCTTCGGCTACATGGAGCCCATGCTCAAGGTGGCGCCCGACTTCAAGGACGTGAAGTTCGAGCACGCCACCGGCTACAAGACCGCCGAGAACATGCGCACCTACGACAGCCGCACCTACGAAGGCGCGTACATGGCCGGCGTGATCGCAGGCGGCATGACCAAGAGCAACAAGCTCGGCATCGTGGCGTCGATTCCAATCCCTGAAGTGATCCGCAACATCAACAGCTTCACCTTGGGCGCGCAGTCGGTGAACCCCAAGGTCACGACCAACGTGGTCTGGGTCAACGGCTGGTTCGATCCACCGAAGGAAACCGAAGCCGCGACCTCGCTGATCAACGGTGGCGCCGATATTCTGTTCCAGAACACCGATTCGTCGGCCGTGCTGCAGACCGCCGAAAAGCTGGGCAAGCGCGCTTTCGGCTGGGATTCCGACATGACCGCCTACGGCCCCAAGGCCCACCTGGGTTCGGCCGTCATCAACTGGGCGCCTTACTACATCAAGGCCACCAAGGACGCGCTCGACGGCACCTGGGCCACCGGTGGCGTGTGGTGGGGCGTGAAAGAGGGTGCGATCGACATGGTCTCGGTGGCCGAAGACGTGCCTGCTGAAGTCAAGGCCAAGGTCGACACCGTCCGCGCAGGCTTGAAGGACGGCAGCTTCTCCATCTGGAAAGGCCCGATCCTGGGTCAGGATGGCAAGGAAGTGCTGGCCAAGGACGTGGTCGCCGACGACAAGTTTCTCGGTGGCGTGAAGTTTTACGTCAAGGGCGTCGAAGGCAAGGTCCCGAACTGATCCTGCGCGACGCGCTCTGCGAAAGAAAGCCGCCTCCGGGCGGCTTTCCTGCTTGAATGAGACCCTCATGATCGAACAGCAACTCTGGCATCCGGTGATCACCTCAAATCAGGTGCGTGAAGCGCCTGTGGCCTGCGGGCTGCTCGGGCAGCCGCTGGTGTTGTGGCGCGAGCACACGCACGATGGAGACCGGGTGCACGCCTGGGCCGACCAATGTCCGCACCGCGGCGCCCGACTCTCGCTGGGCCGCGTGTTGATCGGCGTGCATGGCGCCCGCCTGGAGTGCCCGTACCACGGCTGGCAGTTCGGCCACAGCGGCCAGTGCCAGCTCATCCCGGCAGCGCCCGATTTCACGCCGCCCGCCGGCCACGCGGCCACGGTGTTCGAGGCACGTGAGCGTTTCGGGCTGGTGTGGGTGCGGCTTCAGACGCCGCAGCCCTCGCGCGGCGCGCTCGATGAACCGCCCGTGTTCGCCGTTGCTGAAGACCCCGCATGGCGACGCGTCGTCTGCGGCCCCTACGAACTCAACACCAGTGCGCCGCGCCTGGTGGAAAATTTCCTGGATCTCAGCCATTTTGGTTTCGTGCACGAAGGCTGGTTGGGCGAACGCAGCCACGCGCAGGTTGAGATCGGCCGAGTCGAGGAGGGCGCTGACGCGCTGGGGGTGGCTGGCGCACGTGCCTGGCAACCCCGCGCCTACGCCGGGGCCGACGAGGGCGCATGGATCGACTACCGCTACGACGTGCCACACCCTTTTGCCGCCATCCTGCGCAAGGACGCCAGCGCGGGCGACCCGGTGAGCAACGCGATCGCACTCTTCATCCGCCCGAACAGCGACACGACATGCACCGCCTGGTTCGTGATGGCCACCCAGGGCGATACGTCGAGCGACCAGGAACTGGTCGAATTCCAGGACACGGTGTTTGCGCAAGACCGCCCGGTGGTGGAGTCGCAGACACCGCGCTCCCTGCCCATCGGCCGCACCCAGCCCATCACCGAAGTGCACGGGCCTGCCGACCGCGTGTCGAGCGCCTACCGCCGCTATCTGAAACGCCTTGAGATATCCCTGGGTACCTGTTGAAAGCATTGCTATGACCATGACCGCTGCCCAACTCGCCGCCGCCATCCCCAAGGCCGAGCTGCACATCCACATTGAGGGCTCGCTGGAGCCCGAACTGATCTTCGCGCTGGCACAGCGCAACGGCCTGAGCCTGCCCTGTGCGAGTGTGGAGGCGCTGCGCGAGGCCTACGCCTTCGCCAACCTGCAGAGTTTTCTGGACATTTACTACGCGGGTGCCAGCGTGCTGCTGCACGAGGCTGATTTCCACGACATGGCCTGGGCCTACTTCCTGCATGCCAAGGCGGACAACGTCGTGCACGCCGAACTGTTCTTCGACCCGCAAACCCACACAGCGCGCGGCGTGCCCATGGCCACCGTGATCCAGGGCCTGTCCAGCGCCTGCGATCGCGCGCAGGCCGAACTCGGCATCAGTGCCTCATTGATCCTTTGTTTCCTGCGTCACCTCAGTGAAGAAGAGGCGTTTGCCACGCTCGAAGCTGCGCTGCCCTACCGCGAGCACTTCATCGGCGTGGGCCTGGATTCGAGCGAGGTGGGCCACCCGCCAGCGAAGTTCTCGCGCGTGTTCGCGCGTTGCCGCGAACTCGGGCTGCGCATCGTTGCGCACGCGGGTGAAGAGGGGCCGCCGGCCTACATTTGGGAAGCGCTCAACGATCTGAAGACCGAACGCATCGACCACGGCGTGCGTTCGCTCGAAGATCCCGTTCTCGTGGCCGAGCTCGCCAGGCGCCGCACGCCGCTCACCGTGTGCCCGTTGTCCAACCTCAAGCTCTGCGTGGTCAACGACCTGAAGGACCACCCGATGAAGCGCTTGCTCGACGCCGGCCTGTGCGCCACCGTCAACAGCGACGACCCGGCCTACTTTGGCGGCTACATGAACGCCAACTTCGTGCAGACGGTGCAGGCCCTCGATCTGTCGCGAGAGGATGTGATCACGCTGGCACGCAACAGCTTCGAGGCCAGCTTCGTGAGCGATGCACGCCGTGCTGAGCTGATGGCCTTGCTGGACAACGCGATAGCCTAAAATCCTCATCTCGCGAGCCCGGTGCTTCCCCGGCTCGCGTTTTCATTCACGGAAGCCATGTAGAGGACCACCATGTACAAAAACCTCGTGGCCCGGTGCGCCTGCGCACTGGCGGCTGCCAGTTTTTCCATTCCCTTTTCCACCCACGCACAAGCCCCGGCGCCCACGCCGCTGAAGGCCGCGTTCGTCTATGTCGCACCCCTCACGCCCGCAGGCTGGGTGCGCCAGCACGAGCAGGGGCGTCTGGCGGTGCAGACCGCGCTGGGCAGCCGCGTGGAGACCCGCTTTGTCGAGAACGTGCCCGAAGGGGCGGACGCCGAGCGCGTGATTCGCGACCTGGCGCAGCAGGGCCACCGCATCATCTTCACGCCGAGCTTTGGCTACATGGAGCCCACGCTCAAGGTGGCGCGCGAGTTCCCTGATGTGAAGTTCGAGTCCATCACCGGTTACAAGACCGCGCCCAACGTGGCCACGGCGAACGCGCGCTACTACGAAGGCCGCTATCTGGCCGGTGTGGCCGCCGGCCGCATGGCCACGCAGGCCGGTTATGTGGCGGGCTTTCCCATCCCTGAGGTGATCCAGGGCATCAACGCCTTCACGCTGGGCATGCGCTCGGTCAACCCCAAGGCCACGGTGCGTGTGGTGTTCCTGGGTGAGTGGTTCAACCCGCCGCGCGAGCGCGACGCGGCCATGACCCTCATGAACCAGGGCGCCGAGGTGCTGGCCTTTCACACCGGCTCCACCGCCGTGATGACCGCCGCGCAAGAGCGCGGCAAGCTGGCCGTGGCCTACCACTCCGACATGCGCCAGTTCGCCCCTGACGCGCAGATCGTGGCCGTGACCCACCTCTGGGGTGACTACTACACGCGCCGCGTGCAGGCCGTGCTCGATGGCACCTGGCAGAGCGGCAGCGTGTGGGGTGGTGTGAAGGACGGCATGATCCGCGTCGACGGTTTTGGCAGCAAGGTGCCGGCCTCCGTGCGCAACGAGGTGCTGGCGCGCCAGGCCGACATGGCGGCTGGCCGGCTGCAGGTGTTCGCCAGCGCCAGCGGTGTGCGTGACAACGAAGGTCGCATGGCGATTGCCGCGGGGCAGTCGCTCACCGACCCCGAGATTCTGGGCATGAAGTGGCTGGCCGAGGGCGCGCTGGCCAAGATGGATCGATGACCGTCATGTCCCTTTCGGTATGTCGGGCGCTCTTCATGGCACTAAGCTCGTTTCCATGAAAGCCTACCGAGCGTCCCTCCTGCGTTTTGCCGACGACCAGTCTCCCGTGTTCGAGGCCGATGGCCTGCTGGTCGTGGGGCCGGACGCCAAGGGTCAATCGGTCGTGCGTGCCGTGGGTGACCACGCCACGCTGATCGACCGCTTCCCCGGTGTGGCCGTGGAAGACCTGAGCGGCAAGATCATTGCGCCGGGTTTTGTGGACATGCACATCCACTATCCGCAGACGGATGTGATCGGTGCGCCGGCAGCGGGTCTGCTGCCCTGGCTGGAGAACTACACCTTTCCGCACGAGTCGCGGTTCAAGGACGTCGATCATGCGGGGGAGGTGGCCAGCTTCTTCTTCGATGAACTGGGTCGCCATGGCGTGACCACCGCGCTGACCTTTGCCACCTCGCATCCGGCTTCGGTGAACGCGGCGTTTGAAGAAGCGCAGCGCCGTGGCCTGCGTTTCATCACCGGCAAGGTGCTGCAGGACCGCCACAGCCCCGATGGCGTTCGCGACGACACCGAACAGAGCCTGATCGACACCGAGGAATTGATCCAGCGCTGGCACGGCGTGGACAGACTGGGCTATGCCATCACGCCGCGCTTCGCGCCCACCAGCACACCGGCGCAGCTGCGTGGTGCGGGCGACCTGGCCGCGAAGTACCCCGACGTGTGGATCCAGTCGCACGTGGCGGAAAACGTGGACGAAGTGCGCTGGGCGGCCGAGCTGTTTCCCCAGGCGCGCAGCTACCTGGGTGTGTATGGCGATTTCGGTCTGCTGCGCGAGCGTGCGGTGTACGCGCACTGCATCCACCTCGATGCCGCCGACCGCGCGCTCATGGCGCAGACCGGCGCGGTGGCGGCGGTGAGCCCCACGAGCAACCTGTTTCTGGGCAGCGGCTTCTTTGACTTTGCAGCGGCCGACGCGGCGGGCATGGGTTACGGACTGGCGAGCGACGTGGGCGGTGGCACCAGTTTTTCGCCATTCCACACCATGCTGGCGGCGTACTGCGTGGGCCGCGAAGGCCAGAGCAAGGCCGGGCTGAGCCTCACGCCGGGCCAGCTCTGGTGGCAACACACGGCGGGTGCGGCGCGCGCGCTCGGACTGACCGGTGTGGTGGGCAACCTGCAACCTGGGAACGAAGCCGACTTCGTGGTGCTGAATCCCCAGGCCACACCGCTGCTGGCCCGCAAGACATCCCAGGCCAACAGCCTCGACGAGCTGCTGTTTGCGCTCATCGTGCTGGGTGATGACAGGGTGATTGAACGCACGGTGATCGCCGGGCGCTGACGATCAGCCGGTTCAGGTGTACGTGAGATCTCTGGCTTTCCCCCAGAACACCCGATACATGTAGATCGTGTAGACGATGATCATCGGCAACGTGATCGCCACGCCCACAAAGATCACGGTGAGCGAACCGGTGGAGATGGCCGCTTCCCAGACCGTCATGCGGCCGATGACGATGTCGGGGAAGATGCTGTAGGCCAGACCGAAGAAGGCCAGCACGAAGATCAGCACTGTGGACGCGAACACCACCCAGCCGTAGCCCGCCTTCACCACATCCGGATGTGTCACCACCCAGCGCACCGCGAAGAAGGCGATCGCGCAGCTCAATGGAATCGGCATCAGGGCAAACACCTCGGGCACGCTGAACCATTTGGCCACCACGCCAGCGTTCACCAGCGGTGTGGCCAACGAAATCGCCACCAGCGCAACGCCCATGGGCCACAAAACGCGCCTTGCCCAACCCACCGCGTGTTCCTGCAGCTCGCCTTCGGTTTTCATGATCAACCAGCCCGCGCCGAGCAGGATGTAGGCCGCGGGCAGGGTGATTGCAATGCCCAGGCTGAACGTCAGGCCCAGCCAGCCGCTGTCGAAACCCGTGATGTAGCTGCCCAGCATCCAGCCCTGCGAGGTACTCGCCAGAAGCGAGCCGATGAAGAAGGCGCGGTTCCAGAACGGCAGGTAGCGCGTCGGTGCCTTGACGCGAAAGTCGAACGCCACGCCGCGCAGGATCAGGCCGATCAGCATCACCGCCACCGGCAGGTACAGCGCCTGCAGCACCAGACCGTGCGCAAATGGAAACGCCACGAGCAGCACCCCCACGCCCAGCACCAGCCAGGTCTCGTTGGCGTCCCAGAACGGCCCGATGCTCGAGATCATGGTGTCCTTTTGTTCCTTGCTGGTGGCCAGCGGCAACAGCAGGCCCACGCCGAGGTCGTAGCCATCGAGGACCACATAGGCCAGCAGGGCCAGGCCCATCACGGCGAGAAAGATGAGTGGGAGCACTTCGGCCCAGGTCGTGTTCATGGTGTGTTCTCGCTCGTTCAGACGCCGGCTTTGCCGAGTTCGGCGCCGTGGGGGGCTTCGGGGGCGTGCTTGAACGGGTGTTCGGCCATGTACTTCAGCACCCCCACGTAGGTGACGAGCAGCAGGCCGTACACGATCAGGTAGGCGGTCAGGGTGGTCGCGATCATGGGGGAAGGCAGGCTGGTGGCCACCTCGGCTGTGCGCAGATGGCCATACACGATGAAGGGCTGGCGACCGATCTCGGTGACGTACCAACCCGAGAGCGTGGCCAGCCACCCTGAGAAGGTCATGGCGGCCAGCACGTAGAGCGCGGCTCGCGGCAACGCCACCTCGCCCGGTGCGGTTTCGCGGCGTCTGCGCCACAGCAGCCAGGCTGATGCCCAGGCCACCATCAGCATCAGGGTGCCCACGCCGACCATCACGCGGAAGGCCCAGAAGATCGGTGCCACCGGCGGATGCGCGCCGGGGAATTCATTGAGGCCCTTGAGTTCGGCGTCCATGTCGTGCGCGAGGATCAGGCTGGCCATCTTCGGGATCTTCACCGCGTAATGCGTGACGCCCGCAGCCTCGTCCGGAATGCCGAACAGCGTCAGTGGCGCGCTCTTCTCGGTGTGCCAGATGCCCTCCAGCGCGGCGATCTTGGCGGGTTGATGCTCCAGCGTGTTCAGGCCGTGCAGGTCGCCCGCGACGAATTGCAGCGGGATCGCGGCCGCAGCAGCCATCACGGCCGTGCGCAAGGCCTTGTGCGTGCCTCCGGTGGCGCTGCCCTTGATGAGCTGCCAGGCGCTCAGGCCCGCAATGAGAAACGAAGCGGTGAGCGTGGAAGCGAGCAACTTGTGCGCGAGGCGGTAGGGGAAGGAGGGGTTGAAGACCACGGCCAGCCAATCGACCGGTATGAACTTCCCGTCGACGATCTCGAAGCCGGCGGGCGTCTGCATCCACGAGTTCAAGCTCAGGATCCAGAACGCCGAGAGGGTGGTGCCGAACGCGACGAGGAAGGTGGCGATCAGGTGCACGCGCGCGCTCACCCGCCCTCGCCCGAAGAGCATGATGCCGAGGAAGCTCGCCTCGAGAAAGAACGCGGTGATCACCTCGTAGCCGAGCAAGGGCCCAGAGATGTCCCCGGTCTTTTCCATGAAGCCCGGCCAGTTCGTGCCGAACTGGAAACTCATGACCAGACCCGAGACCACGCCGAGCGCGAACGACAGCGCGAACACCTTGGTCCAGAAGTAGTACGCCTCTTCCCACGCCGGGTCTTGCGTGCGGATATGTCGTATCCGGAAATACAACAGGAACCAGCCCAGCGCGATCGTGATCGTCGGGAACAGAATGTGAAAGCTGATGTTGGCTGCGAACTGCATTCGCGACAGGATCAAGGCGTCCATGGAGATGTCCGGTGCGGGTGGATCGGAAGGCGCAGGTGGTCAGGCCGCGTGGTCGAGCGGATCTTTTTGAGGCGCCTTGCGCGTGGGCGACTTGCCGGTGAGTCGATCCTTGAACTCAAGCACCTTGGTGACCGTGGAGCCCATGCCCATGAGCTGCATTGCGGTCTCGGGCGCGAGCTTCTGCACGTCGTCGAACCAGGTCATGAGGCGGTCGATCAGGTCGTGCATCTCGCGCATGCGGGCCTGGGCGTGGCGCTCGGCGTCGCTGCCGGGTTGCTCCAGCAGGGCCGTGCGCAGCATCGACAACGTGGGCTCCACTTCGCGGCGGCGGCGCTCCTCGGCCAGCACGCGGAAGATCTCCCACACGTCGGCCGGGGCTTCGAAGTATTCGCGCCGGTCGCCCGGCTGGTGGCGCAGGCGCACCAGGCGCCAGGCCTGCAGTTCTTTCAAGCCCATGCTCACGTTGGAACGCGAGAACTCCAGCGTCTCGGCGATGTCGTCGGCGTTGAGCGCCTGCGGCGAGATGAAGAGCAGGGCGTAGATCTGGCCAACGGTGCGGTTGATGCCCCACTTGCTCCCCATTTCTCCGAAGTGGGCAACGAATTCGCGGTTGAGGGGAGGGAGGTGGTCTTGCAAGGGCATGGGCGCCACTGTACCGTTGCCGGCCTGAGTTTTCAGTAATTACTGAAATTCCGGGAAGTTCGCGGGGTTACTGCGTTGGACCTGTCTGGCGGGGCCATGTTCTGAATCCCTACAATCGCGCCCCATGAGCATCAAAAGCGACAAATGGATCCGCCGCATGGCCGAAGAACACGGCCTGATTTCACCCTTCGAGCCCGGGCAGGTGCGGGCGGTCGATGGCAAGAAGGTGATCAGCTACGGCACCAGCAGCTACGGCTACGACATCCGCTGCGCGCCCGAATTCAAGGTGTTCACCAACATCCACAGCACGGTGGTCGATCCGAAGAATTTCGACGAGAACAGCTTCGTCGACATCAACAAGGATGTCTGCGTCATCCCGCCCAACAGTTTCGCGCTGGCGCGCACCATGGAGTACTTCCGCATCCCGCGCAATGTGCTCACCATCTGCCTGGGCAAGAGCACCTACGCGCGCTGCGGCATCATCGTCAACGTCACGCCCTTCGAGCCCGAGTGGGAAGGTTACGTGACGCTGGAGTTCAGCAACACCACGCCATTACCGGCCAAGATCTACGCGGGCGAAGGCTGCGCCCAGGTGCTGTTCTTCGAAAGCGACAAGGACGATGTCTGCGAGGTCAGCTACAAGGACCGTGGCGGCAAGTACCAAGGGCAGACCGGGGTGACGTTGCCCAAGGCTTGAACAAGGCCCACCCCCGCCGCGCTGCGCGCGACCCCCTCAGGGGGCAACACCTGCGGCCCGGCAATGCCGGTTCCGCGGTGTTCTGGACTGTCGTTCCTTCGCCGATGGCTTGACTTGTATCAAGGCCTCACGGGAAGTGCGCCAGTAGCATCGGTTGCCATGTCCAGCAATCCCGTCTTCCACTCTTCGCCCGACCCCATTCCCGCCTGTCAGCCACTGCCACACCGCAAGGTGATCCGCAGCTGGCTCACACCCATCGTCGAACGCCGCACCGCGCGCGCCATCGCCTTGCTGGCGCTTGACTGGATGATCTTTGCCGCGCTGATGGTGGCCACCGTGATGCTGTCGGCCTGGTGGGCCAAGCTGCTGTGTGGCCTGGCTGCGGGCTTCATGATCGGGCGGCTGTTCATCATCGGCCACGACGCCTGCCACCAGAGCTACACGCCGCACCGTGGGCTCAACCGGGTGCTCGGCCGCATCGCCATGCTGCCCTCGCTCACGCCCTACAGCCTGTGGGAGGTGGGGCACAACGTGGTGCACCACGGCTACACCAACCTCAAGGGCGTGGATTTCGTCTGGGCGCCGCTGACCCGCGCCGAGTTCGATGCCCTGAGCCCTGGTCAGCGCACCCTGGAGCGCCTCTACCGCAGCGGCTGGGGCCCGGCAGCCTACTACCTGGTGGAGATGTGGTGGAAGCGCATGTTCTTTCCGCACAAGACCTACCTGGGCACGCGTCGTGCCGAGTTTGTGTGGGACGGCCTGATCGTGGTGGCCACGGCCGCCGTGTGGATCGGCGCATTGGTGGCATCCGCCCTGGCCACTGATCAGTCGGTCGCTTGGCTCGTGGGCCTGGGCTTCGGCGTGCCCTTCCTGTTCTGGAACGCCATGATCGGTTTCGTGGTCTATGTGCACCACACCCACACCGCCGTGCAGTGGCACGACGACAAGGCCGCCTGGGCGCGCGCCGCGCCATTCGTGTCGACCACGGTGCACCTCACCTTTCCCTGGCGCATCGGCGCACTGCTGCACCACATCATGGAGCACACCGCGCACCATGTGGACATGAGCATCCCGCTCTACAAACTGGAGGGTGCGCAGCAACTGCTGGAAGACGCCTTGCCCGGGCGCATCACGGTGCAGCGTTTCTCGTGGCGCTGGTACTTCGACACCGCGCGCCGCTGCAAGCTCTACGATTTCAATCGCCGCTGCTGGACCGACTTTCAAGGCCGCCAGACCAGCGCCTGCCAGACGGCCACCGCCTGAGGTGTGGTGGCCGGATAATGGGCCGCGCAGCGACTCCCGCTGCCCAGGAGACGCAGCATGAAATGGGAAAACAACCGCGAGTCCGATCAGGTCGAGGACCGGCGCTCGCAACCGGGCGGTGGCTTCGGGGGCGGCCGGGGTATCGGCGGGCGTGGCATCGGCGTGGGCACCATCGCCGTGGCTCTGGTGGCCGGCTGGATCTTCGGCATCAATCCCCTGACCATCCTGGGGGCACTCAGTGGCGGTGACATGTCGCCGTCCGCCCAGGTGGAGACCACCCAGGGCCCGACCCAGGCACCCACCGACGACATGGGCCGCTTCGTGGCCTCGGTGCTGGGCGGCACCGAAGACGTGTGGGACCCCATGTTCCAGCAGGCCGGATCGACCTACCAGAAACCGCGCCTGGTGCTGTTTCGAGGCGCCACGCCCACAGCCTGCGGCACGGGCCAGTCGGCCATGGGGCCGTTCTACTGCCCGGGTGACCAGAAGGTCTACATCGACCTCGCTTTCTACGACACGCTGCGCAACCAGCTCGGCGCCCCGGGCGACTTCGCGCAGGCCTACGTGATCGCGCACGAAGTGGGTCACCATGTGCAGAACCTGCTGGGCATCACTGGCAAGATGGACGAGATGCGCGGCAAGGTGAGCCAGCGTGAGTTCAACGCCATGTCGGTGCGCGTCGAGTTGCAGGCCGACTGCTTTGCCGGCATCTGGGCACACCACAACCAGAAGACCGGCGCCATCCTGGAGCCCGGTGACGTGGAAGAGGCCATGAACGCGGCCGCCGCCATCGGCGACGATGCCCTGCAGCGCAAAAGTCAGGGGCAAATCGTGCCCGACAGCTTCACCCACGGCACAAGCGAGCAGCGCCAGCGCTGGTTCAACAGTGGCCTCAAGACAGGAAGCGTGCAGGCCTGTGACACCTTCAAGTCGACGGCACTCTGAGTGGCGATCTCGCGGACTTGGGCGAAAAACAGTCAAAGTGCGACAATACCGGGCTAACTTCGATGCCCATGACCCAATCTTTTTCTGAACTGTCCCTCTCTCCCGCCATCGAGCGTGCCGTGGCCGAAATGGGCTACGAGACCATGACGCCGATCCAGGCCCAGGCGATTCCCGTGGTGTTGCAAGGCCGTGACGTGATGGGCGCCGCCCAGACCGGCACCGGCAAGACAGCAGCCTTCACGCTGCCCCTGCTGCAACGCATGATGAAGCACGAGAACGCTTCCACATCGCCCGCGCGCCACCCCGTGCGCGCCCTGGTGCTGCTGCCCACACGCGAACTGGCCGACCAGGTGGCCGAGCAGGTCAAGCTGTATGCCAAGTACACCCAGCTGCGCAGCATGGTGGTGTTCGGCGGCATGGACATGAAGCCGCAGACGGCCGAACTGAAAAAGGGCGTGGAGGTTCTGGTGGCCACACCGGGCCGCCTGCTGGACCACATCGAAGCCAAGAACTGCGTGCTCAACCAGGTTGAATACGTGGTGCTCGACGAAGCCGACCGCATGCTCGACATCGGTTTCCTGCCCGACCTCCAGCGCATCCTCTCCTACCTGCCCAAGCAGCGCACCACGCTGCTGTTCTCGGCCACTTTCTCCACCGAGATCAAGCGCCTGGCCGGCAGCTACCTGCAGGACCCGGTGACGATCGAAGTGGCGCGCTCCAATGCCACCGCTTCCACCGTGGAGCAGCATTTCTACAGCGTCGACGACGACGACAAGCGCGGCGTGCTCAAGAAGATCCTGGCCGAGCGCGGCCTCAAGCAGGCCTTCGTGTTTGTCAACAGCAAGCTGGGCTGCGCGAGACTGGCGCGTTCGCTGGAGCGCGAGGGCCTGAACACCACCGCCCTGCATGGCGACAAGAGCCAGGACGAACGCCTCAAGGCGCTCGAAGCCTTCAAGAGCGGCGCGGTGGACTTGCTGGTCTGCACCGACGTGGCCGCGCGCGGTCTTGACATCAAGGATGTGCCTGCGGTGTTCAACTTCGACATCCCGTTCAACGCCGAAGACTATGTGCACCGCATCGGTCGCACGGGCCGTGCCGGTGCTTCAGGCCTGGCGGTGTCGTTCGTGAGCGCGCGCGACGCGCGCCTGATGGGTGACCTGGAAAAACTGCTGGGCAAGAAGCTCGAACTCGAGGCCCTCGAACTCGAAGCGGACAAACGTCCTGCGGGCCGCTTCAACGACGGCCAGCGCGCCTGGCAGACCCCCGAGGGTGAAGAGCGCCGCGAACCCCGCGAGAGCCGCCCGCCGCGCGATCGCGAATTCCGCGGCGAATCGCGTAGCGAAGGCCGCACCGCCCCGGTCAGCCGCCCCGTGCGCGCGCCTCGTGCCCCGGCCGACCCCTTGTTCGACAAACCCTACGAGCCCAGCGCCAGTGGTGACACACCACCTTCGTGGGAAGCCGCATCGCGTCCCACGGCGCGCACCGTGTCGCCCAACATCAAATCTCGCAAGAAAGTGCCGGCGCTGTTCAAGAGCGCACCCGCACCGGTGGTGGCCGAGCCGGTTCCTGCGCCGGTGCAGGAAGACTGAGCGCTGCCTTCAGCGGCGCGCGCTCAAAGCCCCTTGCCGGGCTTCCTGGCTTGGTCGCAGCGCACGCCGATGCGCTCCACCTCGCCGGGCGCGCTCAAGATGCGCGCCGCCGTCAGGCAACCTCCCCACACACAACCCGTGTCCAGCGGCAGAACGCCTTCGCGTTTCACCTCACCCAAGGTCGACCAGTGGCCGAACGCCACCGGGACGTCGGCCGTGCGCCGGCCCGGGACGTCGAACCACGGCATGAAACCCGGTGGCGCGGCATCAGCGCCCTCGGTGCTCGCGAACTCCATGACACCCTGCGCAGTGCAAAAGCGCAGTCGAGTGAACGCATTGACCACGACCCGCAGGCGATCGGAACCCTTGAGCGAATCGCTCCACAAGGCTGGCTCGTTGCCGTACATCTGCTGGAGGAAAGCGGTCCAGTCGGGGCTGCGCAGCGTGCTTTGCAGTTCCCGCGCGCGCGCCATCGTGTCGGCCACGTCCCACTGGGGCAACACGCCGGCGTGCACCATGAGCCAACCGTGTTCAAACAGCGCCATCGGGCACTGTCGCAGCCAGTCGAGCAGGGCGTCGCAGTCGGGTGCGGTGAGGATGTCGCCCACCGTGTCGCCGCGGTGTGGCTTGCGCACGCCGTGCGCGGCGGCCAGCAAGTGGAGGTCGTGGTTGCCCAGCAGACTGTGCGCGGACCCGTCGAGTGCGATCAGACGTCGCAACACCTTGAGCGAAGCCGGTCCGCGGTTGACCAGATCACCCAGCAGGTACAGCGTGTCGCGGCTTGCTGAGAAGTCCAGCTCGTCGAGCAGGCGGCCCAGCGGCTCGTCACACCCCTGCACATCCCCAATCATGTAAAGTGCCATCGGCCGATTATGGACATCCTCCTCATTGTTTTCCTCACGCTGCTCAACGGTGCGTTCGCCATGTCCGAGCTGGCACTGGCGTCCAGCCGCAAGGCTCGGTTGGCGGCGATGGCCGAGGCCGGTGACAAGGGCTCCATCACCGCGCTGAAGCTGCTGGAAAACCCCACGCAGTTCCTCTCCTCGGTGCAGGTCGGCATCACCTCCATCGGCATGCTCAACGGCATCGTGGGCGAGGCCGCGTTCAGCGACGATCTCGGCGTGTGGATGCAGTTGCAAGGCCTCACCGAGGCCACGGCCAACATCATGTCCACGGCCATCGTGGTGGTCGTCATCACCTTCATCACCATCGTCTTCGGCGAACTTGTGCCCAAGCGCATCGGCCAGCTGTATCCCGAAGCCGTCTCGCGTTGGGTCTCGCGCCCCATGGCCTTCGTGGCCAAAGCCGCCAAGCCTTTCGTGTGGCTGCTCACGCACACCACGCAGGGCATGCTCAAGCTGCTGCGCATCGACACCAACGCGGTGCAGCACGTGACCGAGGAAGAGATCAATGCCAGCCTGGAAGAGGGCGTGGACGCCGGCATCATCGAGGAGCACGAGCACCAGATGGTGCGCAACGTGTTTCTGCTCGACGACCGCCAACTCACCTCCATCATGGTGCCGCGCTCCGAGATTGAGTCGCTGGACGCGCAGGACACCATCAACGAGGCGGTCCAGCGTGCCTGGACCACCGGCCACTCGTGGTACCCGGTGTGCCGTGGCGGGCTCGACGACGTGGTGGGCGTCATTCACTTGCCGCGCATGCTCGCGCTGCAGGCCGAGGGCAACAACGAGACGCTGATGCGCCATGTGCAGCCGGCTGTGTTCGTGCCTGAAACGCTCACCGGCATGGAGCTGCTGGAGCAGTTCCGCGAACGCGCCACGCGCATGGTCTTCGTGGTGGACGAATACGGCGTGGTGCAGGGCCTGCTCACGCCGCTGGACATGCTGGAGGCCATCACCGGTGAACTCTCGCCACACGCCGCGGTGGACGCCTGGGCCACGCAGCGCGAAGACGGCGCGTGGTTGATCGACGGCGCCATGCCGGTGGCCGAACTCAAGTCACGCCTGGACATCGACGAACTGCCGGACGAGGACAAGGGCCGCTACAACACGGTGGCGGGCCTCATGCAGACGGTGGCGGGCGACCTGCTCGACCAGGCCGACAGCGTGGAGTGCGCGGGCTGGCGTTTCGAGGTGCTGGTTCTCGATGGCCGGCGCATCGATCAGGTGCTGATTTCGCACTTGCCGGAAGCCCAAACCGCTGTGGAAACCGACGGCTGACCTGTGGCGCCGCACCAAGCATCGAGGTTTCGATTAATCTTTTCTTAACTGAAATGCCAACAGGTTTTAATTTACCTTAGTCGACGTCGTTCCTACAGTCGGGTTGTGTTTGACAACCCAGACCCCAGGAGACAACGTGACCGACAACACCAGCAGCGTCATCACCGACGCGAAAAAGCGCTACAGCGCTGGCGTGCTCAAGTACCGCCAGATGGGCTACTGGCAGCCTGACTACGACATCAAGGACACCGACACGTTGTGCCTGTTCCGCATCACCCCGCAGGACGGCGTGGATCCGGTGGAAGCGGCGGCCGCGGTGGCGGGCGAGTCCAGCACCGCGACCTGGACGGTGGTGTGGACGGATCGACTCACAGCCTGCGACAGCTACCGCGCCAAGGCCTACAAGGTCGAGCCGGTGCCGGGGCGCCCAGGCGAGTACTTTGCCTGGGTGGCTTACGACCTGATCCTGTTCGAAGAAGGTTCCATTGCCAACATGACGGCCAGCCTGATCGGTAACGTGTTCAGCTTCAAGCCGTTGAAGGCAGCGCGTCTGGAAGACATCCGCGTGCCAGTGGCCTATGTCAAGACCTTCAAGGGCCCGCCCACTGGGTTGGTGGTCGAGCGCGAGCGTCTGGACAAGTTCGGTCGCCCGTTGTTGGGCGCCACCACCAAACCCAAGCTCGGCCTGTCTGGCCGCAACTACGGTCGCGTGGTGTACGAAGGCCTGAAGGGCGGGCTGGATTTCATGAAGGACGACGAGAACATCAACTCGCAGCCCTTCATGCACTGGCGCGACCGGTTTCTGTATGTGATGGACGCGGTGAACAAGGCCAGTGCGGCCACCGGCGAGGTCAAGGGCAGCTACCTGAACATCACTGCCGGCACGATGGAGGAGATGTACCGCCGTGCAGATTTTGCGAAGGAGCTGGGGTCGGTGATCGTGATGGTCGACCTGGTGATCGGCTGGACCGCGATCCAGTCGATGGCCGAATGGTGTCGTGCCAACGACATGCTGATGCACATGCACCGTGCGGGCCACGGCACCTACACCCGGCAGAAGAACCACGGCGTGAGCTTTCGCGTGATCGCCAAGTGGTTGCGCCTGGCAGGTTGCGACCACCTGCACACCGGCACCGCCGTGGGCAAGCTCGAAGGCGACCCCATGACGGTGCAGGGCTACTACAACGTTTGCCGCGACAGCTACACGAAGCAGGACTTGCAGCGCGGGCTGTTCTTCGACCAGGACTGGGCCGACCTGAAAAAGGTGATGCCGGTGGCCTCCGGCGGCATTCATGCCGGCCAGATGCACCAACTGATCGACCTCTTCGGCGACGACGTGGTGCTGCAGTTCGGTGGCGGCACGATCGGTCACCCGCAGGGTATTCAGGCTGGCGCCGTGGCCAACCGTGTGGCGCTGGAGTGCATGGTCAAGGCGCGAAACGAAGGCAAGAACATCCTGGAGGAAGGCCCGAGCATCCTGAGGAAGGCCGCCGAAGGCTGCAGCCCGCTGAAGGCCGCGCTCGACACCTGGGGCGAGATCAGCTTCAACTACACCAGCACCGACACGTCGGACTACGCCGTAACCCCAGCCGTCGCCTAAGGAGCAATCATCATGATGACCAACCCCACCGGCCGCCTCACGCAGGGCCAGTTCAGTTTTCTCCCCGACCTGACCGACGCCGAGATCGCGCTGCAGATCGAGTACGGCCTGAAGAAGGGCTACGCCTGGAGCGTCGAGTACACCGACGACCCGCACCCGCGCAACACCTATTGGGAGATGTTTGGCAATCCGATGTTCGACCTGAACGACGCCGCCGGCGTGATGGTGGAACTGCACGCCTGCCGCAAGACCTTCCCCAACCATTACATCCGCATGATGGCCTTCGACTCGACGCGCAACACCGAGTCGATCGTGATGAGCTTCATCGTCAACCGGCCCGCCACGGAGCCGGGCTTTGCCCTGTCGCGCCAAGAGATCGGGGGCCGCTCGATGCGCTACACGGTGCACAGCTACGCCACCGATACGCCCGAAGCAGAGCGCTACGGCCAGTAGGCGGGGGGGCCATGAACGCGCCGACTTACAACATCCCGGGGGCAGCGCCTGCCGCAGTCGTGTCTGCGTCGCCCGTGGTCGCCGAGAGCGGCGCGCGCACGGTCAACGAGGTGCTGGCGCAGAGTCAGGTCGAGTCGGTGATGGACGAACTGGACCGCGACCTCATCGGTCTCGTGCCGGTGAAGTCACGCATCCGCGACATCGCCGCGCTGCTGGTGGTCGACAAGTTGCGGCTGAACCTGGGCCTGCAGGCCCAGACCCCTTCGCTGCACATGAGCTTCACCGGCAATCCCGGCACCGGCAAGACCACGGTGGCCATGCGCATGGCAGAAATCCTGCACCGTCTGGGTTATGTGCGAAAGGGGCACGTGGTCAGCGTCACGCGTGACGACCTCGTGGGCCAATACATCGGCCACACGGCGCCCAAGACCAAGGAGGTGCTGAAGAAGGCCATGGGCGGCGTGCTCTTCATCGACGAGGCCTACTACCTGTACCGCCCCGAGAACGAGCGCGACTACGGACAGGAAGCGATCGAGATCCTGCTGCAGGTGATGGAGAACCAGCGCGACGATCTGGTGGTCATCCTCGCTGGCTACAAGGACCGCATGGACACCTTCTTCAAGTCCAACCCGGGCCTGTCGTCCCGTATTGCGCACCACCTCGACTTCCCGGACTACGGTCAAGGCGAGTTGCTGGACATCGCGGACCGCATGCTCGGCACGATGAACTACCGCTTTGGTGAAGGTGCGCGCGAGGCGTTCGAGAGCTACCTGCAGCGCCGCATCCCGCTGCCGCACTTCGCCAACGCGCGAAGCGTGCGCAACGCGCTCGACCGGGCCCGGCTGCGCCAGGCCAGCCGGCTGTTCGTCGATCGGGACCGCGAACTCACGCGCGACGATCTCACCACCCTCATGCCCGCCGACATTCTGGCCAGCCGGCTGTTCGCCGTTGAGTCCTGACGCGGTGGGGTGGACATTTGTCACGCGCGGTGGGCTGATTGCGTGAGAACTAGTTCATGAGTTCGGTTGAAAAGGTCATTTTGTAACGCCTTTGGAGTATGTTTGTCGAGGCTCTGATTGAAGACCATCTGCCCCACCAAACGACTGGCAGGCGAGGGCATACCGCCCGAGGCACCGCCGGATCGTTGCAGATCGACGATTCAACAGGACCTCCACCATGACCTCCCTCTTTCGACTTTGCGTGTCCGTGCCCCTGCTCGGGGTGTCCGCCTGGTTGAGCGCTTGTGCCAGCGACTCGGCGTCGCCCCTGCGCTCCACGCTGTTTTCCGTGGCCGCCCTGGAAAGTCTGGGCCTGCCCGCCACGCTCATGCCGGCAGCGAACACCCGCGTCGATCTGTCCCACCTGAGTGCATCCGATGCCGCGGCTGGTGATGTGTACGGATCGGCCGTGGCGCTTTCCCGGGACGGCAACACGCTGGCGGTGGGGGCCGATTTGAAAGCGGCGGGCCGCCCGGGCGACGGTTTGCCGGCAGCCGGCGCGGTGTACGTCTACACCCGCACGCCGCAGGGCTGGCGCGAGCAGGCGCGCCTGCGGGCCACCGTGCCCACCACCGGCAGCGGCTTTGGCCACAGCCTGTCCTTGTCCGACGATGGCAGCCGGCTTGCGGTCGGTGCGCCCTTCGAGTCGCACGACGGCGCGGGCGCCGACGCCGCCCTGGCTGGTGATCAAGGCACCGTGTACGTATTTGGTCGCGGTGACGGCGGCTGGGCATTGCAGTCGCGCCTGCTGGCATCGAAGGCGGGCAGCTTCGACTGGTTCGGCGTGAGCGTCTCGCTCTCGGGTCGGGGCGACACGGTGGCCGTGAGCGCCCACCGTCACGACGGTGGCGAGCCGCATGCCCGGCAAGCCGACAGCGGCGCCGTGTACGTGTTCAAGCACGGTGCCTCGGGCTGGACGGAACAGGTGGTCCTGGAAGCCTCCAACGCCCAGACCGGTGGCCGCCTGGGCACCAGCGTCGCGCTCTCCTTTGATGGCCTCACCCTGGCCGCCGGTGCACTCGCCTCGGGGCTGGGCGCTGTGCATGTGTTTCGCCAGGAAGCGGCGGGCTGGCGCGAGCAGGCCATCGTGACGTCGGCAGAAGCGACCCGGCAGAACCCGCTGGGCTCCCAGGTGCTGCTCTCTGCCGACGGCGCCACCCTCGCAGTGGGCGCGACCGCGCCGGACGGCACCGAGGCACGGCAGCGCTCGGCCGGCAGCGCCTACGTGTTTGTGCAACAGGGCGGCCAGTGGCATCAACAGGCCCGTGTGCGCGCGTCGAACGCCGACGTGGGCGATGCGTTTGGTGAGCGTCTGGCGCTCTCGGCCGATGGCCGCGTGCTGGCCGTCTCGGCGGCGTACGAAGCCAGCGCCACAGCGGGGCTCAATGGGGACCAGTCCGACAACAGCGTTCCGTCGGCCGGTGCCGTGTACCTGTATGCCCGCGAAGGCAAGCGCTGGAGCCAGACGGACTATGTGAAATCCCAGCGCACCCGGGCGGGTGACCTGTTTGGTTCGGCACTGGCGCTGTCGGGCGATGGCCGGCAACTGGCGGTGGGTGCGCGCCTGGAAGACGGTGCCGCCCCCTGGAGCCTCGGCGGCTTCTCGTTCGGTGAGCGCTCACAGAACAGCGGCGCCGTCCACCTGTACTCGCGCAGCTGACCGAGCCGTTCAACCACGGCCGACCCGCCACCACGGGGGCAGCAGGCCGCGCACCTCGGGGCGGGCAAAGCGGTCGTCCATCAGCACCACCACACCCCGGTCGTCGGGTCCGCGGATCACGCGGCCGGCGGCCTGCACCACCTTCTGCAGACCGGGGACCAGGTAGGCGTAGTCGTAGCCGCGGCCAAAACGGGCCTGCAGCCGCGCGCGCAGTTGCTCGTTCAGGGGGTTCACCTGGGGCAAGCCCAGCGTGGCGATGAAGGCGCCGATGAGCCGCTGGCCCGGCAGATCGATGCCTTCGCCAAAGGCGCCCCCCAGCACTGCGAAGCCGATGCCCTGGCTGTGTTCGGTGAAGCGCGCCACAAAGGCGTTGCGATCAAGCTCCGCCATGCCACGCGACTGCGACCACGCGGCAATGTCCGGGTGCGCCGCTCCGAAACGCGCCAGCGCCTGTTGCAGGTAGTCGAAGCTGCTGAAGAAGGCCAGGTAGTTGCCGGGCAAGGCCCGGTACTGCGCGGCCATCACGGCAACCACGTCGTCCAGCGACGCGGCGCGGTCGTTGAAGCGCGTCGAAATGTGCGGCGTGACATGCACCGTCAGTTGCGCCGGGTCGAACGGCGAGGGCACCTCCAGCCGCGCGCAGTCCGCCGGCAACCCGAGCAGGTCGATCGCGTGGTCCATGGGGCTGAGCGTGGCCGAGAACAGGGTGGCGCTGTGTGCCGCCAGCCAGCGTGCCTGCAGGTGGGGCGCGGGCACCAGGTTGCGAATGGCCAGCCGTGGGCGGGGCGAGCGCCCGCGCACTGCTGCGCCAGCGTGCGTGATTTCCACCAGTGAGTGGTCGCCAAACACCTCGGCTACGCGCAGGAAGTGCAACACCTCGAACAGCCAGGCCTGCACGCGCACGTCGGGCGCCGTCGCGTCCAGCGCCAGGTGCCCGGAGAGGTCGGCGGTGTGCTGCTGCAGCGCGCCCACCAGACCATCGGGCAGCTCGCTCAGCAGTGCTTGTTCGACCACCTGCGCCCGGCCCAGGGTGCCCCAGAAGCGGTGCAGGCGGTCCAGCGAAGCTTTCAAGCCCGCCGGCGGCGCCTTGCGCAGCGCCGCGAGCATCGAGGGATCGAGTTCGGCGCTGTACATCTGCCGCGCCCGCTCGACGAGGTTGTGCGCCTCGTCCAGCAACAGGCCCACGCGCCAGGGCTCGCCCACGGTGAGCGCCCAGGCGTGCGCGCTGAGGTCGAAAAAGTGGTTGAAGTCGCCCACCACCACATCGCTCCAGCGCAGCATGTCCTGGCCGAGGTAGTAGGGGCAGATGTTGTGCGTCAGGGCCACCGAGCGCAGCCCGGCCTGATCGAGCCAGGCGGCCTGCGCGGCCTCGTCGCGGGCCTGCGGCAGCCGGTCGTAGAAGCCCTTGGCCAGCGGGCAGGCATCGCCGTGGCAGGCTTTGTCGGGGTGCTCGCAGGCCTTCTCGCGCGCCACGCGCTCGAGCACCCGCAGGCGGCCGGCGGGCGCATCGGGTTGAAGCCGCCGCAAGGCATCGAGCGCGAGTTGGCGGCCGGGGGTCTTGGCGGTGAGGTAGAGCAGTTTGTCGGTGCCCTGCGCGGGCATGGCCCTGAGCGCGCCGAACAGCGTGGCCATGGTCTTGCCGATGCCGGTGGGCGCCTGCACCAGCAGGTGGCGTCCATGGCTGTGCGTGCGGTAAGTGGCGCCGGCCAGATCGCGCTGGCCCGCGCGAAAGCCGTCGAAGGGAAAGCTCAGCGTCTGCAGTTGCGCGTCGCGCGCCAGCCGATGGGTCTGCTCACCGCGTGCCCAGCGGATGTAGCGCGCGCACAGGTCGTGGAAATGCTGGCGCAGTTCGTCGGCGGTGTGCCAGGCCGTCAGCGCGGTGTCGGTGTGGGTGTCGATGTTGAAGTAGACCAGCGCGACCTCGATGCGCTCCAGCGCGAGGTGCTCGCACAGCATCCACGCGTACACCCGCGCCTGCGCCCAGTGCAGGGCTCGGTGGTTGTCACGGACCAGCGCCACGTCGCCGCGGTGGGTCTTGATCTCTTCGAGCCGCGGGCCCGTGGGGTCGAATCCGTCGGCGCGGCCCTGCACCAGCAGATCGCCGCAGCGCGAGCGCAGCGGCACTTCGCGCTGGTAGGGCGCGGGGCGGCGCGCGGTCACGGCCTCGTGGCCGGCCACGCCGTCCTGCGCCGTGGGCGAAGGCGTGAAGCGCAAGTCCAGGTCGCCAGCCTGGGCGGTGAACGCGCACAGCACGCGCACGGCAACCCGCAGCGTGTCTGGCGGCGTCAAGGCTTCCGAGCTCACGGCGCACCCGGCGGGAACACGCTCGGGGGAGCGCCCGGCTGCCAACGGGGGACCTTGTGCATGCAGGCGGCCATCAGCGCGCTGCCCGCCCACGCGTCGTGCCAGCGCCGTGTGGCCGCCCACGGCGACGCGGCCCACCACGCGGCGTCCACCGCGGCGAACTGGCGCACGAACGGGAAGATCGCAGCGTCCGTCAGACAGGGCCGCGCGCCGCCGAGCTGCGGGGCTTCGGCCAGGTGGCCTTCGAGTGGGGCGACCAAGCAACGCACCGCTTCGTCACGCCATGCGTGTGCGCTGCGTTGCGGGTGGCGCTCGGCGTACTTGTAGCCGTCCAGCGCCTGCTTGAATGCACCATCGCAGGTGTCGATCAGCGCGGCGTGGTCGGACGAATCGGCATGCACCAACCAGCCTTGCGGGTCGCGCTGCCCCAGGGCCCATCGCATGATGTCCAGGCTTTGCGCGATCACCTGGCCGGATGTGATCTGCAGCACCGGTACCGTGCCGGCCGCAGACGCCTCCAGCAGCTCGGCTGGCTTGCTGGAAAGCGCCACCTCGCGCAGCTCCACGGCCACGCCGGCCTGGCACAGCGCCAGGCGCGCGCGGATGGCGTAAGGGCAGCGGCGAAAGGAGTACAGGATGGGCAGCACGGTGTGGCACGAGGAGCAGCCCGCCATGATGGCACGCATGCCCGCCCCGCCCAGCGGGGGGCTCGCATACCCCATGGCCAGCGCGGCTTGCTCTGGCGACAATGTCCGCCGGGCCCGACGCCCGAGGAGAACCGACATGAAAACCCTCACCGACCACCTCAGCCAGTACGCCACCTACCACCGCGACCGCCGCAACATCGTGACCCACTTCGTGGGCATTCCCATGATCGTGCTGTCGGTGGTGGTGCTGCTGGCGCGTCCATCCTTCATCGTGGCGGGCCTGCCGGTGTCTCTCGCCACGCTGGCCGTGATCGCGGCCACGCTGTACTACCTCCGTCTGGACCTGCGCCTGGGTGCCGTCATGGGTGCGCTGCTGCTGGGCTGCCTGTCGCTCGCGCAGGCCACGGCGCCGCTGTCGCTGGGCGCATGGGCCACCCTGGGCGTGGGCCTGTTCGTGGTGGGCTGGGTCATCCAGTTCGTGGGGCACATCTTCGAGGGTCGAAAGCCGGCCTTTGTGGACGACATCAGCGGCCTGATCATTGGCCCGCTGTTCGTCGTGACCGAGGCGGGTTTCCTGCTGGCCTTGCGCCCCGAACTTGAAGCGCAGATCGAGCAGCGCGCCGGCCCCGTTCGCTCGGGCCGGGCCGGGCCGACGCAGGCGCGCTGAGGCTTCGCCACCCGCGTTGTCACACCACCGAGGTCCTGCACGTCTGGCCTTTCATGAACGACCCCACCGCCACTTTCAGTCGCCTGCGCCCCCGCCTGCAAGGCATCGCTTACCGCATGCTGGGCTCGTCGGCCGAGGCCGAGGAGGTGGTGCAGGACGCCTGGCTGCGCTGGCACGAGAGCCCGCACGACTCGCTCGACAGCAGCGAGGCCTGGCTGGTCACCATCACCACGCGCCTGGCGATCGACCGACTGCGCAGCGCCAAGGTGCAGCGCGAGCACTACATCGGTACCTGGCTGCCCGAGCCGCTGATGTCCGATTCGCCGGTGTCGCCCGAGCAGTTGCTGGAGCGGGCCGACGACGTGTCGGTGGCTTTCCTGACCCTGCTTGAGCGTCTGGCGCCCGAGGCGCGCGCGGCCTTCCTGCTGCGCGAGGTGTTCGATGCCGACTACGGCGAGGTGGCCGAGGCGCTGGGCAAGACCGAGAGCGCTTGCCGCCAGATCGTGCACCGCGCCAGGACGCAGCTGCAGGACGAGCGGCCGCGCCACATCGTGCCGCGCGAGGCCCAGCTGCGCCTGTTGCGCGGCTTTGCCGATGCGGCGGCCACCGGGCAGTTCGCCACGCTCAAGACCCTGTTGGCCGAAGACGCGCAGCTCGTTGGTGATGGCGGCGGCATTGTGCCGAGTTTCGGCGTGCCGCTGATGGGCAATCAGCGCATTGCCCAGCTTTACCTGGCCTCCCATCTGAAATACGGCGATGCGGTGCGTTTCGAGGTAGTCGTGCTCAACGGGCAATGGGGCCTGCTGCGCTTCATCCACGGCGCGCTGGAGTCGGCGCAGTCGTTCGAGACCGATGGTGAACGCATCCTGCGCGTGCATGCCCAGCGCAATCCCGAGAAGCTCGTTCGCATCGCCGCCGCGCTCGGGCGCAACCTCGCTGTCACAAACCCGCAGCCTTGAGCGTCTTGTGAGGTGTATCCCAACCACCTCATCAAGGCCTCACATGAATACCGCACCCCGACTCCCCTGGACCGAGATTTCTCCCAAGCCCTACCAGGCCATGGCCGCCGTGGGCGCCACCACGGCCAAGTCCTCCCTCGGCGCCATCCTGATGGAACTTGTGAAGACGCGCGTCTCGCAGCTCAACGGCTGCGCATTCTGCGTCGACATGCATGTGCGCGACCTGCGCAAGCACGGCGAATCCTGGCAGCGCATCAACAGCCTGTGCACCTGGCGCGAGACCGGCCTCTACAGCGCACGTGAGCGCGCCGCGCTGCGGTGGGCCGAGGCCTTGACCCGGCTGCCGGACGGTCACGACGACCACGACGCCAGCTTCGACGCACTGAAGGATCAGTTCAGCGATCAGGAGATCGTCGAGCTGAGCTGGGCCGTTGCGCAGATCAACGCCTGGAACCGCATGGCCGTCGGCATGCGCGCACCGGTGGCAGAAAAAGACATCGCCTGAACCCCATCTCAACCAGGAACAACCATGAACATCGTGATCATCGGAGGCACCGGCCTCATCGGAAAACAAGTCGTCAAGCTGCTGAGCCAAGCGGGACACGCCGTGACGGCGGCCGCACCCTCGAACGGCGTCAACGCCGTCACTGGCGAGGGTCTGGACCAGGCACTCGCCGGCGCGCAGGTGGTGGTGGACGTCACCAACTCGCCTTCGTTCGAGGACGAGGCGGTGATGCACTTCTTTCGCGCCTCGACGCAGAACCTGCTCGCGGCCAGCGAGCGCGCCGGCGTGCGCCACTTCGTGGCGCTGTCGGTGGTGGGCTCGGAGCGCATGCCCGAGAGTGGCTACTTCCGCGCCAAGGTCGCGCAGGAAGCACTGATCAAGGCCGGCCCGGTTCCCTACACCCTGGTGCGCGCCACGCAGTTCTTTGAATTCCTGATGTCGGTTGCGCACGTGGGCACCGTCGGGAACACGGTGCCGCTGCCCCCAGCGCCATTGCAGCCCATTGCCGCGGCCGACGTCGCTGCGGCGCTGGCCGACGTGGCGGTGCAAGCGCCGCTCAACGGCACCTGCGAGATCGCCGGGCCCGAGGCCGTGCCGCTGGACGCGCTGATCCGGCGCGTGTTCCAGGCCCGCCAGGACCCACGCGAGGTGGTGTCGGATGCCAGCGCCCTCTACTTCGGCACCCGCATCGACGAACGCTCGCTGATGCCCGGCCCGGGTGCGCGCATTGGCCAGATCACGCTGGCGAAGTGGCTGGCCAACGGGAACTGATACAGCGGCGTTGACACCGCTGAGCGACCGGGTCAGAGCACGATGGCGTTCTTGGGTGTGGGCGCAGCAGGCAGGTCGCTCTCACCCAGCATCGTGCTCAACTCCGTCTCGATGACCCGGCACATGTGGGCCATGGGCACGTCGTTGGCGCCACCCTCGAACGGGTTCTCGGTGCTCTCGCCCACCTGATCCAGCGAGAGGTACATCCACCCGACGAGCACGCTGAACGGCACCGACAACCAGACCATGTGGCCCGCGAACAGGCCCGACACGCTGTCGTTGAGGCGGTCGAACTCGCGCACCAGGCAGAAAGGCAACACCGCAGCAAAGCACCAGACGAACAGCGAGTTGATCGTTGCGTACTGGCGTGGATAGGGGAAGTTCTTGATGCGCTCGACGCGGCTTTGCTGGTCGAGAAACTCCTTGATGGTTTTCTGCAGTTCGGTGTGGTGCAGCACGACCAGTTCCTGCCTTGCATAGAGATCGCGCAGGGTCTCGCTTTGCAGCTCGATCAGCATCAGCCCTTTGTTCGCCGCAGAGGCGACCTGCTGGCGCTCGGCCTCGCTCAAGTGCGCGTGCAGATCCGCGTCCAGCGTGGTCTCGTGCTCGGGCACGAGGAAGTGCTTGCGGCGGTACTCCGCGTTGGCCGGGCTGTTCGCGGATTCCCAGACCCGGCTTTGCCGCAGCTGGTGGCGCAGCACCGTCAACCAGGCCAGGTGGCGGTGGATGAGCACCGCCGACATGGCGCGCGTGGTGGGAAACATCCGGCAGATGAGGCCCCAGTAACGGCTGGTGGCGGTGATCGACGACCAGACCTGCTGGGCTTCCAGGGTGCGCTGGTAGGTCTGGGCGTTCTTGAAGCCCACGATGAAGGATGTGGCCGTGCCCAGCAGCACGGCCACCGACCAGGGCGCGGCGATCCACGTCAGTCCGAACACCTGGTACAGCGTGGCGGGCACGGTGGCGAGCAAGAGCAGGATGTAGATCTTGCGCCGTGTCCAGTCAAGGAACTCGGCGAGCGTGTACGACTTGGCGATTTTCATGGTGGCGGTGCCCGTGGGCAATCAAAGGATGTGAAAGGGGTTGACGCATGCAAGACGGCCGCCCGCGCCGCTTTGTGACAGCCCATGCCGCGTGTAACCTCGTGGCTCACCCCTACCGATTTGCCTGCCATGCACCTGATCCAGACCCTTGATGCCGGCGTGCTCGAGCTCCGCCTGAACCGCCCCGAGCGCCTCAACGCCCTGACCCTCGACCTGGCCCGCGAGCTGCTGGGCGCCGTGCGCGCCGGTGTGGCCAACCCGGCCGTTCGCGTGATCCTGCTCAGCGGTGAGGGGCGCGCCTTCTGCGCCGGCAAGGACCGCGATGACCCGGCCACCGAAGCCTTCGTCGACACCCTGCAGGCGCTTGCCTCCGCGCTGGTGCACGCGCCCCAGCCCGTGGTGACGGCGGTGCAGGGCTGGGTGGTCGGTGCGGGCCTGGAACTCATGATCAACGGCGATCTCGCGGTGGCCGCGCGCGGTGCGCGCTTCATGTTGCCCGAGGTGCACGTGGGCCTGTTCGGCACTGGTGGTGTGGCCGCGCTGCTGCCGCGCCTGGTGGGACTGCAGAAGGCCAAGGGCCTGCTGATGCTGGGCCAGGAGTTGACCGCAGCCGACGCTGAGCGCTGCGGTCTGGTGTGGCAGGTGGTGGACGACGATGCCTTGCTCATGCAAGCACGCGAAATCGCACAGCGCCTCGCCGGCGCCGATCCTTCGCTGCTGGCCGACGTGAAGCGACTGGTGCACCGCGAACAGCTGGGCGACTTCGACGCCGCGCTGGCCCGCGAGAGCGACGTGCACCGGCGGCTGGAGCCGGGCGCCGCGGGAGCTGCGATCCGACCGCGGGAGATCGACCACCTGGTGCTGCGCGTGATCGACCTGGAGCGCATGTTGCGCTTTTACTGCGATGTGCTCGGCTGCACGGTGCAACGGCGGCAGGACGCCATCGGCCTGGTGCAGCTGCGCGCCGGGCGCTCGCTGATCGATCTGGTGCCGGTCGATGGCCAGCTGGGCCGCGCAGGGGGCGCGCCCCCGGGCCGGCAAGGCCGCAACCTCGACCACTTCTGTCTGCGCGTCGAGCCTTTTGACGAAACCGCCATCCGCCACCAATTGAGTGCGCACGGAGCCGAGGCCGGACCCACCGAGCGGCGCTATGGCGCCGAGGGCGAAGGGCCTTCGATCTACCTGACCGACCCCGAAGGCAATGTGGTCGAGCTCAAGGGGCCGCCGGACGACCGCGCGGCGGACCACCCCGTGCCGGTCTGTTGAACCGCTGCTGTCGGCAGCGGGTGTTGTGTTCTTGCAGTCGATCGGTCTGGCACCGTACAGACCAGATCGGCCGTTTGCCCGAGGCTTGCGTCTTCGCCGGGCGCCCGCGTGCCTGGAAATCCGCACCGGAGATGCCCATGCTTCGCGCCCGATCCATGTCCCAGTTGCCCGACACGCCCGCCCGACGCGGTGCGCCGGTGAGCCTGCCCTCGATCTTCACGCAACGCGCCAACGCCACGGTACCGCTCCATTGGCTCTCCACCGCCGCTGCGTTCTCGGGCACGGGCGGGCTGGTCAGTGGTGACGATCTGGCCGAGCTGATCCGCCACCGCTGCGAGGTGGCGGGCTGGCTGCCCGAATCCCTGCCGGTGTCGCTGATCGCGCGCTGGATCGTGTCACGCGCGGTGGTGTCGCTGGACAGCCCCTGGGGCCCGCTGTTCCCGCTGTTCCAGTTCAGCCTGCCCACCGCGTCGGTGGTGGATGCCATGGCGCCGTTGCTGGCCGAGCTGCGCCCGGTGTTCGACGACGTCGAGCTTGCGCTGTGGTTCGTCACCCCCAACGACTGGCTCGGTGGGGCCCGCCCGGTCTCGGCCATGCACCACAGCCTGCCTGCCGTGTTGCAGGCTGCGCGCGCCGATCGTTTTGTGGCCGGCGGTCACTGATCCCGGCGGGGATGGCGTCAGCCACCCACCACGGCGACCATCCGCCAGGCCACCCCGAGCAGACCACAGACCCCGATCAAGGGCACCACGCCCACCTTGAAACGAAACAAGGCGATCGCCGCGAGCGCGGTCAGCGCTGCCGACGGTGCGTCGAAGGGACCGGTGAATCCCTGTGGCCACCACACGTGGTACGCGAAGAACAAGGCCAGGTTCAGGATCACACCCACCACCGCCGCGGTGATGGCGGTCAGTGGCGCCGTGAACATCAGCTTGCCGTGCGTGGTTTCAATGAACGGCCCACCCACCAGGATGAAGACGAATGACGGCAGGAAGGTGAAGAAGGTCACCACCGAGGCCGCCAGTGCGCCCGACCAGAACAGCGCGTCGGGCCCGAGAACCTGGTGCAGCCAGCCGCCCATGAACCCCACGAAGGCCACCACCATGATCAGCGGGCCCGGCGTGGTTTCACCCAGCGCCAGGCCGTCGATCATCTGCTGCGCATTGAGCCAGCCGAAATCTTCGACCGCCCCCTGGTAGACATACGGCAACACCGCGTAGGCACCGCCGAAGGTCATCAGTGCAGCCTTGGTGAAGAACCAGCCCATCTGCGTGAGCGTGCCCTGCACGCCGACCAGCGCCAGCAAAACCGCCATGGCGAGCAACCACAGCCCGAAGCCGACCGCCAGCACCTGGACGAGCCGTCGGCGGGTGAACAGTGCGTGGGCCGGCGCCGGTGTGTCGTCATCGATCAGGGCGCTCGCGTGGGCCTGCGTGCTGCCAGCGTGGCCCGCGCCCGTCACGAACACATGGGGCCAGCGCCGCCCACCCCAGTGGCCCACGAGTGCCGCCGCCAGCACGATGGCGGGGAAGGGCGCGTCCAGCGCGAAGATCGCCATGAACGCTGCCGCCGCGATGCCCCAGAGCCAGGGGTTCTTCAAGGCCCGGCTGCCGATGCGATGCGCCGCGTGCAGCACCAGCGCCGTCACCGCCGGCTTGATGCCGTAAAACACGGCCGCCACCGCAGGCAGGCTGCCGAAGGCGACGTAGACCCACGACAGCAACACCAGCAGCAGCAGGGAGGGCAGCACGAACAAGGCGCCGGCGGCCACGCCGCCGCGCGTGCCGTGCATCAGCCACCCGATGTAGGTGGCCAGTTGCTGGGCTTCGGGGCCGGGCAGCACCATGCAGAAATTCAGCGCGTGCAGGAAACGCTTTTCGCTGATCCAGCGGCGGCGCTCCACCAGTTCGGTGTGCATGATGGCCATCTGACCCGCAGGCCCCCCGAAGCTGATGAAACCCAGCTTGAGCCAGAACCGGAACGCCTCGGCGAACGACACAGGAGCAGGACGCTCGCTCATGCCACTCATGCCTTCACCGCCTGCAACGCGTCGGGCGTCCAGCTGTGGTGCTCGGTCTGTCCTTCCACCTCGCGGCGGCACCAGGCGAACAACGCGTCGTACATCGGCATGGCCGCCTCCAGCATCGCCAGATCGTCGGTGGCGTGCAGGGCCGACAAGCCCAGCGACAGCGCCAGCAGGCCCGCGGCCTCCCGGGCGAGTTCCAGGCGGTCGGTGTCGGCCGCGCGCACGATGCGCGCCAGGGCGGCCAGCGCCGGGTCGTCATGCAGATCGAAGGCGCGCAGCAAGGTGTCGAAGCTGCAGCGTTCGCCTTCGTGGCTGACGGGGGCGCCGGGTATGTCGAACGCCACCGCGCCCAGCCGCTGCGCCTGCGGGAGCACCGCAGCGGTGGGGACGTAGAGGAACCCGGCCCGCGGGTCGATGAAGCGGCGCACCAGCCAGGGGCAGGCGACGCGGTCGATCTTGGGCCGCTCGCGCGTGATCCAGGCGGAAGGGTGCAGGCCACCCACGCCCAGGTCGGGGCGTTTTCGAATCACCAGGGGCCTCACCGCGCGCCATTCGGCGATGTCTTGCGGGGTGTCCACGCCGCGCTCTCCGCCGTCAAACCCGCCGGCCAGAAACCGTGCGGTGAATCCGGCCTGCCGCAGCGTGGCTGCCGCTTGCTGGCTCACCTCGTGGCCGTGCACGCAGTACACGACGATCTCGCGCCGGGGGCCATTGAGGGCGAAGGACGCCAAGGCGTCGGGTGCGCACCACTGGGCAGTGGCCAGCAGGTGCGGGCTGTCCGCGAAACGCGCCGGGCGTCTCACATCGAGCAGCACAGGCGCGCCGGGTGTGCCCATGCGCTCGGCGAGTTCACGGGGGGAGATATGGGTGGGGATGGCGGTGTCCATGGAAAACTCCAGAGCGTTGTCAGCACTTGGATGGGACACCATCTGTTCGTCAAGATCCGGGAGGCTGTGTTCCCGTGGCCGAATGGTAGCAGCGCCCGGGTCGCACCGCCATCGATTGCGCAGGCTCAATGGTGCGGGTGCCCGCAGGTCCAACAATGGAAAGCTGCTCACACCATCCCACTTGAGGAGCCGCGACGATCATGACCGTGCGACAACTGCTGTTTCGCGACGATGCGCGCGCGCGCATCCGCCGGGGCGTGGATGCGCTGGCCGATGCGGTGCGGGTGACACTCGGCCCACGTGGGCGCACCGTGATCCTGGAGCGCGATTTCGGCCCGCCGCAGATCGTCAATTCGGGCGTCATCGTGGCCAAGTCGATCGAGCTCGAGGACCGCTTCGAGAACATGGGGGCCCAGTTGCTGCGCGAGGTGGCTTCGCGCACCAGCGACATGGCCGGCGACGGCACCACCACCGCCACCGTGCTGGCCCACGCCATGATCCAGCACGGTCTGCGCTATCTCTCGGGCGGCATGAACGCCATGGAGCTCAAGCGCGGCATGGAGCAGGCCATCGACGCGGTGGTGGCCGAGCTGCGCAGCATGGCCAGGCCTTGCGTCGATTCCAAGGAGATCGCGCACGTGGCCTCCATCTCGGCCAACAACGACCGCTCCATCGGCGAGCTGCTGGCCCAGGCCATCGACAAGGTCGGGCGCGAAGGCGCCATCTCGATCGAAGACGGCTCCGGCCTGAGCAGCGAACTCGAAGCGGTGGAAGGCATGCAGTTCGACCGTGGCTTCCTCTCCCCCTATTTCATCAACAATCCCGAGCGGCAGACCGCCTTGCTCGACGAGGTATTGATCCTGCTGTGCGACAAGCGCCTGTCATCCCTCAAGGACCTGTTGCCCTTGCTGGAGGAGGTGGTCAAGAGCGGGCAGCCACTGCTGGTCATCGCGGAAGACATCGACAGCGATGCCCTGGCCACGCTGGTCATCAACACCATGCGCGGCACCCTCAAGACCTGTGCGGTGAAGGCACCCGGTTTCGGCGATCGGCGCAAGGCCATGCTGCAGGACATCGCCGTGCTCACCGGTGGCACGGTCGTCAGCGACGAGCTCGGCCTGTCGCTGGCCAAACTTCAGCTCTCGGACCTGGGCCGGGCCAAACGCGTGGAAGTGGGCAAGGAGGAGACGACGCTCATCGGTGGCGCCGGCAGCCCGCAGGCGATTGCCGAGCGGGTGGCCAACCTGCGCCAGGAACGCACGACCACCACCTCCGACTACGACCGCGAGAAACTGGACGAGCGCATCGCCAAACTCTCGGGGGGCGTGGCCCTGATCAAGGTTGGTGCGGCCACCGAAACCGAACTGAAGGAGCGCAAGATCCGCGTGGAAGATGCGCTGCACGCCACGCGCGCCGCGATCGAGGAGGGCGTGGTGCCCGGTGGCGGTGTGGCGCTGCTGCGGGCCCGCCGCGTCTTGCAGGGCCTGCACGGACCCACACTCGACCACGACTCGGGTATCCGTCTGGTCGAGCAGGCCTTGCAGGAGCCGCTGCGCTGCATCGCGGCCAACGCCGGTGTGGAGCCCTCGGTGGTGGTGCAGCGGGTGGAAGACGCCCCCGAGATCAACCACGGCTACAACGCTGCCACGCTGGTCTATGGCGACATGCTGCAGATGGGGGTGATCGACCCGGCCAAGGTGACACGGCTGGCGCTGCAGAACGCGGGCTCGATCGCTGCGCTGGTGCTCACCACCGACTGCATGATTGCCAACGCGCCCAAGCCACGAGGCCACGGCGAGTCGGGCGGCGCCGAGCCGACCCTCCCGGAATTCTGAGCGCAGGACATCTCGGCACGCAACGTGAGGATTCATTGAGCGTACGCAATGCCGGCGGCACGGCATCCGCGCACACTGCAATTGCCGATGTTTCTCCGGATAAAACCGGAAAGCAAAGGCCAAGTGAGGATTCCCCCTGAGGGGGGCATTTTCATGGTGTGTGTCCCACACCATGGAGGGATGAAGGCAACCTCAGACCGGCTAAACCCGAGAGGGCATCGCCGGGGACCTTCACCATGGCCCGCCCTCCGCAAGGATGGCGGGCCATCCTTTTTTCGAACACTTCTGACGACTCAGCAGAAAGGTCAACCATGAAATCCGATGCGCAGCTCAAGAAGGACGTGGAAGCCGAACTCGAATGGGAACCCTCGATCAACGCTGCCGAAGTGGGTGTGGCGGTCAAGGACGGAGTGGTGACGCTTTCCGGCCATCTGGACACTTTTGTGGAGAAATACGAGGTGGAGCATGTGGTGCAGCGCGTCGCTGGCGTTCGTGCCGTGGCGGTGGAGATCGACGTCAAGCTGACCTCCGGCAGCAAGCGCAGCGACGCCGAGATCGCCCACGCGGTGGAGACCGCATTCGCCTGGCACAGCTCTGTGCCGGCCGAACGTGTTCAGGCCCAGGTGGAAAAGGGATGGGTCACGCTCAGCGGGGAAGTTGACTGGGAATACCAGCGTGCGGCTGCCGCGAATCTGGTGCGGCCCCTGGTCGGTGTGGTGGGTGTCAGCAACGCTATCGTTCTCAAGCCCCGCACCACACCGGACAACATCGGCAAACGCATCCGGGATGCACTGACCCGCCAGGCCGAGCGCGAAGCCAAGGGCATCGAGGTGCATGTCAACGGCTCCACCGCGGTGCTGCGGGGTTCGGTGCATTCGCTGGCCGAGCGGGTGGCCGCTCAGGGCGCGGCCTGGTCGGCACCCGGCATCACGCGGGTCGACAACGAACTGCGCATCGATCCCTGAGCCCTGCCTCGCGCAGCCTGCTGAAACCATCCAGGAGAACAACATGCGCGACAAGATGCTGGCGGGTGACGTGTGCAACCGCATCGTGGTGATCGCCGAACGCGGTTTGTCCCTGGTGCAGGCGGCGCAACTCATGCGCAAGCGGCATGTGGGATGCCTGGTGGTGGTCGACGAGACCGGCGCGGGCCGTCTGGTGGTGGGCATGCTCACCGACCGCGACATCGTCACCGCCGTGATTGCGCGTGAGCTTGATGCCGCTGTACTCACCGTGGGCGACGTGATGAGCCGCGAGTTGATCAGCGCGCTGGAAGACGACTCGATCAAGGACATGCTCGTGACCATGCGCCGAAAGGGCATTCGCCGGCTGCCGGTGGTCACCACGCAGGGGATGCTGGTCGGGCTGGTGACGCTGGACGACGTGCTCTCCCTGATGGCCGAGCAGTTGCGCGAGATGGCCTCGTTGGTCGAGACCGAAGCCCTGCGCGAGCGCCGCGAACGGGCTTGACGCAACGTCCGTCCTTGCGTGTGCCTGCATTGCGCTGGATCAATGGTGCAGGGGCACCAACGTCGCAACATCCCACTTGCGCCGGCGTTTCGTCGAGTTGTGGCGGACGTGCCGGACATTCCACCATCACTGTTCTCAAGGAGCATCACCATGAATGAACTTCGCACCATTGATCCCTTTGCCATCGATCCCTTCGACGATGCGTTCCGCTCGCTCATGCGGCCCTGGCGCATGGAGATGCCGGAAGCGGCTCCGCGCATCAAGATCGACCTCACGGAGCAGGACGGCAGCTACGCCGTCAAGGCCGATATTCCCGGCGTGAAGAAGGACGACATCGACGTGCGCATCGACGGCAACATGGTCACCATCAGCGCCGAGGTGAAGTCGGAGAAGGAGGAAAAGGGCAACGGCGACCGCGTGTTGCGCCGTGAACGCCAGGAGGGCTACGCCAGCCGCAGCTTCAGCCTGGCCTGCCCGGTGGATGAGGGCAAGGTCCAGGCCAGTTACAAGGACGGCATCCTGGTGCTGACCCTGCCGAAGAAGGCCGACACCACCAGCAAACGCATCGCGATCCAGTGACGCCATGAACACGCTCACAGCACCTTGGCGGCGGGGCGCTCAACACGCCTGGGCCTCGCTGGCCCAAGGCTGGCGCGACCTGCGCCAGCGCGCCGGCGGGGCGCTCACGCGCTTTCGCCGCAGCGATGCCCTTGGTCGGGAGGACGGTGCCGGCTGGGGGTTGGTGGCCGCCGACCTGCGCGTGGAGGACGACCGCATCATCGTGCACATGGAGCTGCCCGGCATGAACCGGGAAGATCTGCAGATCGACATCGACGGCGACCAGCTCAGTGTCTCGGGCGAGAAGCACCTGGAGCAGGAGAGTGGTGACGGCAGCTACCGCCTGGTGCAATGCGCCTACGGCAGCTTCAGGCGTGATCTGAGCCTGCCGCACACCGTCGATGCCCAGCACACCCAGGCCCACTACCGCAACGGCGTGTTGCGCATCGACATGCCGCGCATGGACCGCGACCGGGGCCGGCGCATCCCTGTGCACGACGCGTGAGTGACCCGACGCAGGAGACGCCCGTGAAGGACCTCCTCGAACGCTTCCGGCAACAGGCCGGCAGGCTGCGAGACGGCGTGCCATGACCCCCTGCGCAGTCCACGCCAGCGCCGGCTCCAGCCACGAGTTGGTGCTGGCCGCCCTGCGCTCGGGTGCCGCGCCCGGCGAGCTGGAGGTGATCGAGACCCACATGTCGTGGGTGTATCTGTTGGGCGACCAGGTGCTCAAGCTCAAGAAGCCGGTGCACCACACGTTTCTGGATTTCACCCGGCTGGACGCACGCGAGGCCTTCTGCCGCGAGGAGGTGCGGCTCAATGCCCGTCTCGCGCCGGGCATCTACCTGGGCCTGATGGCCCTGCAGAACATCGAGGGCCAGCCATCGCTGGTCCGCGAGTCCGGACTGCTCCGGCGCGCCGATGCCGTGGACTGGCTGGTGCACATGAAGCGGTTGCCCCGGGCGCGCATGCTGGACGAGGCCATGGCGCACCGTGCGGTGCTGTCGGGCGATGTGGATGCCCTGGTGCGGGTGCTGGCCGACTTCTACCGCGCGGCCGCGCGGATCAAGGTCTCGCCAGCACAGCATGTCGATCGTCTGCAGCACGAATTGCTTCTCAGCCGCGACGTCATTCTGGATCCGCGCTGGGTGATTCCGGGGGCGGCGCAGACGATCCAGCAATGTCAGGCAGGATTTGCGCAGCACCAGGCGGCGCTGGGCCTGCGCGCCGTGGCGGGGCGCATCGTGGAGGGCCATGGTGACCTTCGACCCGAGCATGTGTGCCTGCTGCATCCACCGGTGGTCATCGACTGCATCGAATTCAGCGCGGCGCTGCGACAGGTCGATCCGTTCGACGAGCTGGCTTTTCTGGCCATGGAGTGCCGCATGGCCGGTGCCGGCTGGATCGGCGAGCGGCTCATCGAGGGCTGCGGGCGGGCACTGGGCGACCAACCGCCGCGCACGGTGCTGCAGCTCTACACCGCGCACCACGCGCTGGTGCGCGCGCGGCTGTCGCTGGCCCATCTGTTCGACCCGCAGCCGCGCACGCCCGAGCGCTGGGTGCCACAGGCGCGGCGTTATCTGATGCAGGCCCAGGCGGCGCTGGACGCCTTGTTGCTCAAGGAAGCGGTGGCGCCGCAGCAGGTGATCCGCAGCGCTCGTTGACGGCCCGCGCGAACAGCGCCGCGGCCGACACCACGGTCAGCTTGCTTGCCAGGGCAGAGTCCGCCGGCACGCGAAACGACGGCACGCTGTCGGTCACCACCACCCGGCTGATGGCCGGATCCCCCAGCACGCGACAGGCTTCTCCGGTGAACAGGCCGTGAGCAGCAAACGCCACCACATCGCGGGCGCCGGCCAGGCGCAGGGCGGTGGCGGCACGCACCATGGTCTGGCCACTGGCAACGAGGTCGTCCAGCAGCAGCACGGTGGTGCCTTCGACGTCGCCGGCCACCCGGTGTTCACCCGACACCCGGCCCGCACTGCGCCGCTTGTCGACCATGGCGAAGCCCAGGGGCTGTGCCAGTTCGACCTCAAGCGCCTCGCGCCACAGCTGGGCACGCTTCACACCACCCGGGTCGGGCGACGCCACCGCGCAGGGCCCCCGCTCGGTGATCGCTCGCGCCTCGGTCCCAAAGGCCAGGTGGGCCTCGAGGTGGTGGGTCGGTATGCGCAACGCGTTCTGCAGTGCGGCCAGGTTGTGCGCCTCCAGCACCACCAGTTCGTCGGTGCCGACCGCTTCGAACATCTGGGCCACATAGCGCAGCGCCAGTGGATCGAAGGGCTGGGTCCGGCGGTCCTTGCGCGCGTAGGCCAGGTAGGGCACCAGGGCCGTGATGCGTGCGGCGCCATGGTCGCGCAGCGTGCCGATGAACATCAGCAGCCGGCACAGGGCATCGTGCGGGCTGGCCTCGGGACGGCCGTGCAGGCTGGCCAGCACGAACACGTGGTGCGCGCGCGGGTCGCACAGCGGCCTCCACTTGTGCTCGCCATCTTCGAAAGCCCGGTCCTCAAGCGGGGCCAGCGGCTGCCCCAGCCGGGCACTCAGGGCGCGTGCCAGATCGGTGCCCGGGTCGAGCGAAAAGATCAACATGGGGCACCCCAGCGCGTTTGTGACAGCGCGCGCACGAAAGGCTCCAACGATGTGCAAGGCAGGGCGTCGATGCCGGCGGCGGCGGTGCGTCCGCTGCCGCCGAACGCCTGGCACAAGGTGTGTGCGCCCTGCGGTGACGCGCGCGGCGCGCGCACACTCACCGCGTAGTGGCCGTCGCGCCGCTCGGTGAGCACGGCCTGAGCCTGCTCGGGGTGCACGGCCGCCAGCGCGTTGGCCAGAAAGCCCGACACGCGGCGGCTCCACGGGGCTGCGGGCAACACCACCACCCGGGCCTGTGCACTTTCCCAATGGGGCTTGATCCCCATCGCCACGCGGAAGTCGCGCCGCCGGCACGCTTCGATGTCGTGGATCACCGGCTCGTCGCGCAACAGGTTCCAGGGCGAGGCGTGGCGCGCCAGGCGTTCGTACAGCTCGGCCGGGGCGATGCACACGTCCGAGGCGTCTTCACCGTAGGCGTTGTAGTTGATGGCCAGGCCCAGGCGGCGCAGCACCGCGCGGTGCAGCGGGTCGAGCCCCGAGGCCGCGCCCAGCCGGTCGGCCACGGTGGTGAGTTCGTCGCCGTAGGCGCCCACCAGTGCCCAGGCGCGGTAGCGGCCGCCCAGGTACCGGTCAACCAGCAGGCTGGTGCACACCTCGCTGCTGAAATCGAGGTGGGCGTCGAGCCGTTCGTGTGCCGGCACCGGCCCGCTCCAGTGGTGATCGAACCAGCGCACCTGTGCGCCGCCGTCCAGCAGCCGGTCCAGCGCCGCCCGGTTGCGCTGCATCGACAGGTCGCACACCAGCACCTGGCTGGACGCCTCGCATGGCACGTGCTGCAACAAGGCGATGTCGCGCTTGAGGCCGGTGATCAGGTGGGCGGCCGACGGATCGTGCAGCCGCCACTGCCGCACCGCGCACAGGCCATCGGCGTCACCGTTGCACACATCGAAACGCGCCACGGCCAGACCCTGTGGGGGTGATTTCTCGTTGCGTGACAGCAAGGAGGCCACTCTAAGGATCACCTGGGACGGTGGCTTGAGCCTGCTCAATGCGACATCAAAACCGGCAGCGTCATCGAGGTCAGCACGGTACGCGTGGCGCCGCCCAGCACCCACTCCCGCGCCCGACCATGCCCGTAGCAGCCCATCACAAGCAAGTCGGCCCCCACATCCGCCGCCATCGACAGCAGGCGGTTGCCGACCTCTCCGTCGTCAGGGCCTCCTTCGTGTGTCGTGAGGGCCACGCCGTGAGCCTTCAGATAACCCTGCAGCGAACGCAGGGGCACATCCACGGCTTCACCGAAGCACACCGCGTGCACCTGCGCCGCCCGCTGCAGCCAGGGCAGGGCGGCCGACAGGGCCCGTGCCGCCTCGCGGGTCTCCTTCCAGGCCACCAGCACGGTGCGACCGACGGGGCCGATTTCGCCCGTGTAGGGCAGCATCAGGGCCGGTCTCCCGCTCTCGAGCAGTACGCTGGACTGAAAGTCCGCGGGCAGCTCCGCCGCCGCAGGGTCGTCCGGATCGCGCTGGCCCAGGATCATCAGGTCGGCATACAGCGCCTGGCGCGCGAAGCTCCAGGGCCCATCAGGCAGTGGCTCGACCCAATGAAGCCGCTCATGGCCACCCGCAAGCCGCAGGAAGGTGGTGCGCATTTTCTCGGTGTTCTCCCTGTCCATGTCCTGCATCATGGCGATGGCCGCCGCCGCACCCTCCATGGCAAACGGATAGCGCACCAGCGCGGTCAGCACGCATGGCTGAGCCGTGACCTCGGCCCCGAAATCGTCGGCCAGCTGGCGCGCGAGCTGGATGCGCTGCGGTGTGCGGGCCGAACTGTCGAGGTGCAGCAGGATGGAGCCGGGGGTCTGCATGGTCATTCCTTTGAAAGTGGAGGTGCGACTGGCCCAACTTACACCCACCTGCGCCGCACCGGTTTGCGCAGTGTCAATGCAGGCGAAGGAAAACCGCGCTCCGCGTGCCGCCGTCAATGAGCAGGCGCAACCGCCGCCACCGTGCCGCGACCTGGTCTGTGGCTTTCAACCCAACCCGCGACACCCTTCCGTTGCGCACATGGCGTCTGCGCCATCCATCCCGTGCTCGGGCCCGGCGTCGAGAGCAACCATTTTTGAGATGTCCCCATGATGCGAGCGATGGTTCTGCACGGTCCCGGTCAGGCGCTGCGGCTGGAGACCCGGGCGCTGCCCGAACCCGCGCCCCTGCTGTGCGCCGGGCTGATCGGTTGGCGGGCCCTGTGCATGGCCGGCGATGACGCACGGGTACCGGGTCTGTACGGATTTGGCGCGGCGGCGCATCTGTTCGCCCAGGTGGCACGACACCAGGGCCGGCAGGTGTTGGCATTCACCCGCCCCGGCGATGCGCAGGCCCAGGCGTTTGCCCGGACGCTGGGCGCGGTGTGGGCCGGTGGTTCGGACGAGCCGACACCCACACCGCTGGACGCCGCGATCATCTTGGCGCCGGTGGGTGCGCTGGTGCCGCTGGCCTTGCGCGCCGTGCGCAAGGGTGGTCGTGTCGTGTGCGGGGGCATCCACCTGGTGATGTGAGGCGAGGCGACGCGCCCGGACTCACATCGGGATGACGTTGGGCACCGGGGCGGACAAGGTGTCGGGCGGCAGTTCACTGCCCTCGCAGCGGCGCAGGCCGAACAGCGATCCGAAGATGGTGACCAAGGCCACGATCAGGGCAATGAGCAGCCTCACGACGGCCTCGTGCTGTCGACCGCGCGCGACCACGAACCGAGGGTGCCGGCATCGATGGTGACGACTTGCCTGGTGCAGACGGATCCGACTTGCATGGGGAACTCCCTGGACGTGGCGAAGAAAGGCCACAGCCTTCCCGATACCTTGCAGTCTGCGGCTCGCAGGCGCGCTCGCATTGAGTGCACTCAATACAAAGCGCGCCATCGCCACTAGGCTCGACAGTCACCCGTGGCTGCGGTCACGGAGCGTTGGTCCATGTGCAACAGTCAATCTCAGGAGTACGGACATGAAGCAGACCTCAGGCAGTGCGGCGCGCACGCGAGCAGTGATCAAGCGGCCGCCGATGGCGGTGATGGCCAAGGGAGACGGCCATGCGCTCCCCGACGGGCCCGAGGCCGAGGCCTCGCGAGAGACGCGCATCCACGAAGCGGCCTATGCGCTCTACGAGGCCCGCGGTTGCGTGGACGGACATGATCTCGAAGACTGGCTGGCGGCCGAGGCGGCCGTGGAGCGCGAGACACCAGGGCCAGACTCCTCGGTCGGCGACCACTGACGGACGCCGCCGCGCGGCGCCTCAGCCCCGGGTGGCCCAGTCCAGCGCGGCCTTGCCACCGGCGGCCGAGGCGGTGCTCACCAGCGTGCCCCAGGCCATGTCAATCAGCGAGAGCTTCCACGGCCAGTCCTTGAGCGTGGCCCAGTTGGTCAGGTCGTAGGTGGCGTAGGTGAAGAAGCCGAACAGCGCGGCCATGGTGAGCGTGGTGGCCCAGCTGTGGGGAGCGGTGTGCGGCGCCACCGCGAAGATCACCAGGCCCAGCGCAAACAGCAGGTAGAACACCACGGCCACCGGCACGTTGGGCGCGGCGGTCATGAGGTGGCCGATGCCCTGCTGGTACATCGGCCTGGCGATCACGCCGAGCCAGATCAGGTCCAGCGAGATCATCACCAGTGCGGTGCCACCGTACGCGGCGAGGTATTTGCTCATGGGTGCTTTCAGGGTTGGGCGAGACGGGTGCAGCCTAAGCGCATGGGTGGCCCATGTCCATGCAAAACCCCCGATTTCGGGAGGTCGGAGATCCCTGTGTGCGGTAACGTACGGACAAACACCCCGGGACTGGATAGCGTCAGCTTTCCTGCCCGCAAGAGGGAGGCCCGCACCACGAAGTGAATCAATGCCAGACGCCCGCCTCCCAGCCGACCCCGGCCAACCCACCGTTCCCACAGGCGAGCTTCTGGAGACCGGTCGCCGCAATGCCCTGCTCAAGGCGGGGGCGCTGCAGAACGCCATCCTGACCAGCGCCAACTTCTCGATCATCGCCACCGATGAGAAGGGCATCATCCAGCTCTTCAACGTGGGGGCCGAGCACATGCTGGGCTACCGCGCCGAAGAGGTCATCAACCGCTGCAGCCCGAGCGACCTGCACGACCCCGCCGAAGTGACGGCACGCGCGCTGGCGCTCAGCACCGAACTCGACACCAGCATCGCCCCCGGCTTCGAGGCGCTGGCCTTCAAGGCATCGCGCGGTATCGAGGACATCTACGAGCTGACCTACATCAACAAGAACGGCAGCCGCTTTCCCGCCATCATCTCGATCACCGCGCTGCGCGACGACTACGGCGATGTCATCGGTTACCTGTTGATCGGCACCGACAACTCGGTGCGCAAACGGGTGGAGCTGCAGCTCAACGATGCCGTGGCCGCCGCCGAGAAGGCCAACCTGGCCAAGACCGACTTCATCTCCAGCATGAGCCACGAGCTGCGCACGCCGCTCAATGCCATCCTGGGATTTGCGCAGCTCGTCGAGTCGGGCACGCCCGCGCCCACGCCCACGCAGAAGCGCAGCATCGATCAGATCCTCAAGGCCGGCTGGTACCTGCTGGAGCTGATCAATGAAATTCTCGACCTCGCGCTCATCGAATCCGGCAAGCTCTCCCTGTCGGAGGAGCCGGTCTCGCTGATGGAGGTGCTGCTGGAATGCCGCGCCATGGTCGAGCCGCAGGCCGCGCAGCGCAGCATCGGCATGGTGTTTCCGCGACTGCAGGTGCCCCACTATGTGAAGGCCGACCGCACGCGGCTCAAGCAGGTGCTGATCAACCTGCTGTTCAATGCCATCAAGTACAACCAGCTGGGCGGTCATGTGACGGTGGAATGCACCACGCCCACGCCGGGCAAGGTGCGCATCAGCGTGCGCGACACCGGTGCCGGCCTGGCGCCCGAGCAGGTGAGCCAGCTGTTCCAGCCGTTCAACCGGCTCGGCCAGGAGTCGGGCAAGGAAGAGGGCACCGGCATCGGCCTGGTGGTCACGCAGCGGCTGGTGCACCTCATGGGTGGTGAGATCGGCGCGAACAGCCAGCTCGGCGTGGGCAGCGAGTTCTGGATCGAAATGAATCAGGCCACGGCGCCCGGGCTGCCCCTGCTCCAGCGGGCCGAGCCACCCCGTGCCGAGCCCGGGCACGACACCGCTTACCGGACCGTGCTGTATGTGGAAGACAACCCGGCCAACCTGGAGTTGGTGGAGCAGATCATTGCCCGGCGCTCCAACCTGCGCCTGCTGGGCGCGGCTGACGCGAGACTGGGCATCGAGTTCGCCCGCGTCTACCGGCCCGCGGTTATCCTCATGGACATCAACCTGCCCGGCATCAACGGCATCGAAGCCATGAAGATCCTGCGTGCCGATCCGGTGACCGCCCGCATTCCCATCATTGCGCTCAGTGCCAATGCCGTGCCGCGCGACGTCCACCGAGGGCTGGAGGCGGGCTTCTGCAACTACATCACCAAACCCATCAAAGTCAGCCAGCTCATGGACGCGCTGGACGCCGCATTGGCCGATGCCGCAGCCACACACGGCCAGGACCTGGCGGAAGACATCCCATGACCATCACCGCACAAGACATCCTCAATGCCCGCATCCTGATCGTTGACGACCAGCAGACCAACGTCCTGCTGCTCGAAGAAATGCTCCAGAGTGCCGGCTACACGAATGTGTCCTCCACCATGGACCCCCGGACCGTCACCGGCCTGCACCGCCGGCACGCCTACGACCTGATCATGCTCGACCTGCAGATGCCGGGCATGGACGGCTTCCAGGTGATGGAGGCGCTCAAGGCCAACGCGATCGACGACTACATCCCGGTGCTGGTGATCACCGCGCAGCCCGGGCACAAACTGCGCGCGCTGCAGACTGGCGCCAAGGATTTCGTGAGCAAGCCCTTCGACATGGTGGAGGTCAAGACCCGCATCCACAACCTGATCGAGGTGCGCCTGCTGCACCAGCGACTGGCGAATCACAACGAAGCACTGGAGCAGGAGGTGCTGGAGCGCACCGCCGATCTGCGCGAAAGCGAAGCACGCTACCGCGCCCTGACCGAGCTGGCCACCGACTGGTACTGGGAGCAGGACAGCGAAGGTCACTTCACCAAGGTCTCGGGCCCGGTGCTGGAGATGCTGGGCATGCGGGTGGAGTCGTTGTCGGATGGCCCCGATGCGCCCCAGGCCGATGGCTGGAATGTGGCCGAGCGGACGGCTTTGCAGGCACGCATCACCGCGCGCACACCGTTCCTGGATGTGATGCTGCAGCATGCCCAGGCCGACGGCAGCGTGCGGCGTTACCGCGTCAGTGGAACACCCATGTTCGATGCCGATTGCAGCTTCAGGGGTTACCGGGGGTTCGGGGTCGAGATCCTGTCCTGAATCCGCGTGGGGTCGGGCCCCATCGAATATCCTGCACCTCGTTCGACGCAACCTGGACAAGGCATGACATTCCACTGGACCAACCCCTACCCGACCGTGCGCAGCCCCGTGATGGCGCGCAACGTGGTCTCCACTTCACACCCAATGGCCTCCACGGCCGGCCTGCGCATGCTGCACAAAGGCGGCAATGCGGTGGACGCGGCCATTGCCGCGGCAGCGGCACTCACCATCGTTGAACCCATCTCCAACGGCCTGGGCAGCGACAACTTCGCCATCCTGTGGGACGGCGAGAAGCTGCACGGACTCAACTCGTCCGGCGTGGCGCCGGCCACCTGGAACACCGACTACTTCAAGCGCCGCCACGGCGGCAAGATGCCCGAGCGCGGCTGGGATTCGGTCACCACGCCGGGCGCGGTGGCGGGCTGGGTGGCCTTGTCGGAGCGCTTCGGCAAGCTGCCATTTGCCGACCTGCTGGAACCAGCCATCGAGCTGGCCGAACGTGGCCACGGTGTGGGCTGCATCACCGCCGACAAGTGGGCGCGACAGGTGCCCATCCTGAAAAACCAGCCCGGTTTTGCCGAGGCCTTCATGCCGCACGGCCGTGCCCCGACCCCCGGCGAGCGCTTCGTGTTCAAGGCCGCCGGCGCCACGCTGCGCAAGATCGCCGAGACCCGGGGCGAGGCCTACTACCGCGGCGAGATCGCCGAGGCGCTGGTGGCGCACGCAGCCGCCAATGGCGGCAGCATGACGATGGCCGACCTCGGCGCCTACCGCCCGGAGTGGGTGACGCCGATCCAGAAGAACTTTGCCGGCTACACGGTGCACGAGATCCCGCCCAATGGCCAGGGCATTGCCGCGCTCATGGCGCTGGGCATGCTGGAGAAACTCGACATCGCCCGGCTGCCGGTGGACAGCATCCTGGCCCAGCACCTGCAGATCGAGGCCATCAAGCTCGCCTTCGCCGACACCTACCGCTGGGTGGCCGATGCCCGCCACATGAGCCAGGTGAGCGCGAGTGACCTGCTGAGCGATGCGTACCTCGCCGAGCGCGCGCGCCTCATCCAGCCCGGCCGGGCCAGCGAGTTCGCGCACGGCACACCGCCGCGCGGGGGCACCATCTACCTGAGCGCGGCCGACGAAAGCGGTCAGATGATCAGCCTGATCCAGTCCAACTACATGGGCTTTGGCAGCGGCGTGGTGGTGCCCGCCGTGGGTGTGAGCCTGCAGAACCGTGGCTATGGATTCACGATGGCGCAGGGCCACCCCAACCAGGTGGCTGGTGGCAAACGACCGTTCCACACCATCATCCCGGGCTTCGTCACCAAAGACGGCCGCCCGCAGATGAGCTTTGGCGTGATGGGCGGCAACATGCAGCCGCAGGGCCATGTGCAGACGCTGGTGCGCATGCTCGCCCACGGGCAGCAACCCCAGGCCGCGTGCGACGCGCCGCGCTGGAAGGTGGGCACCGGCATGAACGTGGACTTCGAACCCACCATGGCGCCCGCCTTGCTGCAAGGCCTCAAGGATCTGGGCCACCGCTTCGAACCGGCGGCCGACGCCTACATGGACTTCGGCAGCGGCCAGTTCATCTGGCGCCTCGCCGAGGACATGGCAGACGGCTATGTGGCCGCCAGCGATTCGCGCCGTGACGGCCAGGCCGTCGGCTTTTGATGCAGCGTCCCTTGTTCAACGCAGCCGCCGCGCTGCGCTTCGTGGTCAATGGCCAGGCGGGTCACTCCGATGCCGACGCCACGCGCGATGCGATCGAGGGCGCGCTGCGCGAAGCCGGTCGCTCCGGCACCGTGCTGTTCGCGGCACCGGGCGAGCTCGCGCAGGTGGCCCACAAGGCCGCTGCGCAAGCCCTGGCCGAGGGTTCGGCGGTCGTCGCGGTGGGCGGCGACGGCACCATCAACACCGTGGCCCAGGCCGCCCATGCCGTGGGCTGCACGATGGGCGTGATTCCCAAGGGCACCTTCAACTACTTCGCGCGCGAACACGGCGTGCCCACCGAGACCCTGGAGGCGCTGCGCTGGCTGCTCGATGCGCGGCCCGAGCCGGTGCAGATCGCGGCCATCAACGACCAGGTGTTTCTGGTCAACACCAGCCTGGGCCTGTACCCCGACCTGCTGCAGGACCGCGAAGCCTGGAAGGCGCGCTTTGGACGCAGCCGCCTGGTGGCGTTCGGGGCCGGCATGGCCACGCTGCTGCGCGCGCAGCGCCGCATCAGGCTCGCGATCGAGTTCGACAATCAGCGGCAGGACATGCGCACGCTCACCTTGTTCGTGGGCAACAACCGGCTGCAGCTGGAGCAGCTCGGCCTCGGCGGCACCGGCGAGCGGTCAGAGGGTGCGGCGGCTGACGGGCACATCACCGCCGTCGTGCTCAAGCCCATCGGCACACTGGCCATGGTGGGGCTCATGCTGCGCGGCGCGCTGGGCCAACTCGGCGAGGCCAGCGGCATCGAGCGCTTCGTGTGCCGCGGCCTGGTGGTCAAACCCTCACGCATGCGGGCTCGGCGCAAGGTGAAGGTGGCATTCGACGGTGAAGTCGGCTGGATGAGCTCGCCGCTGACCATCCGCGTGCTGCCGCAGCCGTTGTGGCTGCTGAAGAAAGCCTGAGTGATGAGCGTTGTGCTGCAGGTTTCCGATCCGCATTTCGGCACCGAACGGCCACCCGTGGTCGAGGCCCTGGTGGCGCTCGCCGCACAGCTGCGCCCCGATCTCGTGGTGCTCTCAGGCGACATCACCCAGCGCGCCCGCCCCGTTCAGTTTCGCGATGCGCGCGCCGTGATGGACCGCCTCGGCGCGCCGCTGCTTGCGCTGCCCGGCAACCACGACATCGCGCTGTTCGATCTCTGGAGCCGTTTCGTGCGGCCGTATGCGCGCTACAGCGCAGCCTTCGGTGCCGACCTCGCGCCGGTGTTTGCTTCAAACGAGCTGATGGTGGTGGGCGTGAAGACCACCCGCAGACGGCGCCACAAGGACGGCGAAGTTTCCAGCGAGCAGATCGAAGCCGTGGCTCAGCGCCTGCACAAGGCCACGCCCGAGCAGCTGCGCGTGGTCGCGGTGCACCAGCCCATCGACGTGATGCGCCTCGAAGACCTGCCCAACCGCCTGCACAACCACACCGCCGCGCAGCACGCCTGGGCGGCTGCGGGCGCTGACATCGTCATGGGTGGCCACATCCACCTGCCGTATGTGATGCCGCTGCCCGGCCTGCCGCGTCCCCTGTGGGCGGTGCAGGCCGGCACCGCCGTCTCCAGCCGCGTGCGCAGTGGTGTGCCCAACTCGGTGAACGTGGTTCGCTGGTCGCCGGCAACAGGCTGTGTGGTGGAACAGTGGGACTTTTCAGCGGCCGATGCCGCCTTTGTGCGCGCCGTGAGCACACCGATCAGCCCGCACCGTCAGTAGTGCGGCGGCAGTTCGTCGCGCGGGTCGCGCGGCCCTGCTGAAAGACCATCGTCGCCGCCGCGCTGGCGCAAGCGACTCACCTCACGCAGCAACAGGTCGATCTGCTCCTGCTGTCTGGCCACCAGTTGGTTCAAGGTGTCGAGAAGATCGTCGGCGTAGCTGGCCTTGATCTCCAGATCGGTCAGGCGCTGGTCGGTGTCGGTGGGGTACTGCTGGGGTTCGGTCATGCCGCTATTGGACCGCATCCGCCCGGGCGAAAAAAACCCGCGCTGGCAAGAGTGGTCTTGCATGCAGCGCGGGGAAGGGGGGGAATCAGTTCGTGGAGATCAGATGCGCGGCTCGCCGTTGCCGTTGACCAGAATGGTGCGGCCCGGAGGCGAGGTCATCTGGGCGCGATGGCCCACACCGCGGAAGGTGTATGTGACGTCCCAGTAGTCGGGCTGGCCGTCGGGCCGACCGGTGGCGCTGGTGCAGCGTTGCACTTCCTGCGTCTGGGTCTGGTTGCCAAAGCCGTTGCGCCCCACGTTGGAGCCCACGGCCGCGCCGGCCACGGCACCACCCACGGTGGCGATGTCCTGACCCGTGCCATTGCCGATCTGGTGGCCCAGAATGCCGCCGATCACCGCGCCGGCGATCGCGCCGGGTATGTTGCGCTGGGGTTGCTGCACCACCTCTTCGCGCTCCATCCAGCAGCGCTGGCCGCTGTTGGGGCCGACCACGGCGCGCACGGAAGTCACCTGGGCCTCATACAGCGGCTCCTGGCTTCGGCGGCGGTAGTCGCGGCGATCGGGTTGTTGCTGCGCTTGCGGGTATTGGCTGGGGTACTGGTAAGCCGGTTCGGGTTGCGCCATCGGCTGTTCGTACACGGGGTAGGGTGCGGCGCAACCGGCCAGGCCGGCCACGGCCAGGGTGGCCAGGGCGGTGAGGCGCAGCAGGGGGGATGGGCGTTTGTTGGTGTTGTTCATGGTGTTCTCCTGGATGTGACAGCCGAGTGACGGACGGCGGTGGCCGACTTGTGGTTGAAGGATGTCCCATCGTGCGCCCCCGGTCTGTTCGTTAGCGCTCATGAACGATGTCCCGCCGGTAAAGATCGTCAGCAGTTCTTGCTGGGTTGGGAGCCCGTGGGTGCGTCACCGAACAGACCCGACACCCCTCAAAGGTCTACAAACGCTTTCGCCTTTTGCGCAGCCTTCGCGCTGGCGTTTGAATCAGGAGCCGCCCATGCCGAAATCCAACTCTTTTGCCCCCAGCTGGGACACGTCTTCATTCGGGCACCCGGCCGACACTTCGCCGATGGAGTGTTCGGCGTTGGCCGAGCACCTCTCGGCATGCAGCCGCTCGCTTGGCCCCTTGCAGGTCTTGCGCACGGGCGCGGACCTCGTCCGGAACTTCATCGTGCCCCGGTTGGTCACCACCGTGTTCTTCGTCGCACTGATAGCAGGCACCACGTGGCTGGCTTCGTAGATGGCGGTGAGCGAACAACCCGGTCAGGACGACTGGGTACCACCGCCCGTGCGGCGCATGCTGGACGCCGCGCTCGGTCCGGCGCAGGAGCCGATCCGGTCTGAAATATTTGGCCTGGCTCGTTTCGAGCAGCACGGCCGCAGCCTGGCCGAGTCGCACCACGCCGCGCGCGCGGTGTTTGGCAGCGCCAGCTTCTACCCACGCCTGCAAAGCAACATCCAGAGCCTGCGCGCGTCGTACGAGCACATCGCCAGCCACGCCCACAGCGGGCAGGACATCAGCCCCGGCGCCGAATGGCTGTTCGACAACTTCCACCTGATCGAAGACCAGCTGCGCGAGATCCACGAAGGTCTGCCCGCTCGCTACTACCGCACGCTGCCGGTGTTGCAGGACGCGCCGCTGCAAGGCCTGCCGCGCATCTACAGCATCGCCTGGGCTTTTGTGGCGCACACCGACGGCGCGTTCGATGAAACCCTGCTCATCCACTTTCTCAATGCCTACCAGGAGGTGCACGAGCTCAGCCATGGTGAACTCTGGGCGCTGCCCACCACGCTGCGGGTGGTGCAGGTGGAAAACCTGCGCCGCCTGGCCGACCGCATTGCCAGCCACAAGGCCGCGCGTGAACTCGCCGGCCTGATCGCGCACCGCATCGAGGACCTGGAGCTGGACACCGTCCGCGCGCTCCACGCCATGGCCGAGCGGCGCGGCGCGAGCCGCGTGTTCCTGTTTCATCTGGCACAGAACCTGGCCGGTCATCGCCCTCCCACCGGCGAGGTGTTCCTCACCCAGGTGCACCCCTGGTTGCTGGAGAACGTGCCCGATCTCGCCGCGCTGCAGGCGCAGCACCATGCCGATCAAGCGGCCGATCACCTCAGTGTGGGCAATGCCGTGACCTCGCTGCGCCTGATCGGCGCGGCCGACTGGCCGGACATCGTGACGCGCACCAGCCGCGTGATGCAGGTCATGCTTGCCTCCCCCGTGTTCGCCGCCGAAGACGACCCCACGCGCAGCACCACGCTGCACCGCATCGAACGCCTGGCCGCGCAAAGCCAGCGCAGCGAAACCGCGGTGGCCCAGGCGCTGCTGGGGCTGATGGATGACAGCGGTCACCGCTCGCTTGCCGGGCACTGGCTGGCGGGCGGCG
>NZ_LMIE01000029.1:102146-110762 GCF_001428625.1 Hydrogenophaga sp. Root209 | reverse complement strand
GTCTGGGCCTGAGCCGCCGCGGCTGGGGGTGGGGGCGGCTGGTGGTGCGCGTCGCACGCATGCCCACCTATCTCACCGTCATGCTGGCCGGTTCGCTGGCGCTGGTGGCGGTGGTGTATGCCATGGCCGGCGCCCCGATCGAGGGCTGGACGGGCCATGCCATCGCAGCGCTGGTGCTGCTGCTCATGGTGTTCCCGGCCTCCGAGACGGTGGTGGCGGTGGTCAACCGGCTCATCACCGAATCGGCGCGGCCCGCGCACCTGCCGCGCTACCTTCTGGCCGAGGGCATACCGCAGCACGCGCGCGTGATGGTGGTGATACCGGCGCTGCTGGGCAGCCCGGCAGCGGTGGCGCCGCTGGTGCACCGCCTGCACCTGCACTTTCTGGCCAACCCGGAAGCCCACGCGCAGTTCGCGCTGCTCAGCGACTTTGCCGACGCCGACAGCCCGCACCTGCCGGGTGATGAAGCGATCCTCGCCGAGGCGCTGGCCCAGCTCTCGGCGCTCAATGACGACCACCCGGTGCCCGAGGGAGAAGCGCCGCGCTTCCTGTTGCTGCACCGAGACCGCACGCTGAGCACCACCCAGGGCCGCTGGATCGGCTGGGAGCGCAAGCGCGGCAAGCTCGAACAACTGGCGGCGGCGCTGGTGACCGGGGAGCCGGGTCCGTTCATGGCGCTGGGCCAGCTCTCGCGCATGGCGCAAGGCACGTGCTACCTGCTCACGCTGGACAGCGACACGCAGCTGCCGCCGGGCCGCCTGCGCGCACTGGTGGGTGTGGCCGAGCACCCCGACAACCAGCCCCGGCTGGATGCGAGTGGCCGGCGTGTGGTGCAGGGCTACGGCATCCTGCAACCGCGCGTGGTGCCGCCGCTGCCCGAGACCGCGCTCACGTCGCCGTGGCAGTGGATCACCGCCGGCCAGCGCGGACTCGACCCCTACAGCGCCATGAGTTCGGACGTGTACCAGGACGTGTTCGGCGAGGGCAGCTTCACCGGCAAGGGCCTGCTGCACGTGGCCACCATGCACGCGGTGCTGGGTGGGCGCCTGCCCGAGGAGCGGGTGCTCAGCCACGACCTGCTCGAAGGCGCGCTGACGCGGTGCGCGGTGGTGACCGACATCACCCTCATCGAGCCCGACCCTGAGCACGCCGACGTGGCCGCCTCGCGCCTGCACCGCTGGACCCGAGGCGACTGGCAACTGCTGCCCTTTCTGCTGCAGGCGCGTCGCTGGCAACTCTCGCCCATCAACCGCCTGAAGCTGCTGGACAACCTGCGCCGCTCGCTGGTGACGCCGGCGTCGTTGCTGCTGCTGTTGCTGGCCATGTGGGGTGTGGGCCTGAGTCTGGGCGCGGCCTTGTGGCTGGCGGTGGCCGCGCAGGCCGCAGCGCCGATGCTGGGCGCGCTCGCCGGTCTGGTGCCGCACCGTGCCAGCCTGGCGGGCGAGCGCTTTGTCCGTGCGGTCGCGGCGGACGGGCTGCGCGCCCTGCTCGGCGGGGTGTGGCACATCGTGCAGCTGTTGCAGCAGGCGCTGCGCGCGACCGACGCCGTGCTGCGCACCTGCTGGCGCATGGCGGTCTCCAGGCGCCAGTTGCTGGCCTGGACCACCGCCGACGCGGCGAGCGCGGCCCTGCGCCCGGGTCTGTGGCCCTCGCTCAGGCGCCATGCCCTGGAGACCGCGGTGGCTTTGCCGTTGCTGGCCTTGCTGTGGTGGAGCCGTCCACAAGCCCCTGCGTTGGCGGTGGCTCTGCTGTTGCTGTGGGCGCTCGCTCCCGTGATCTCGTGGCTGGCCCACCAGCCCTGGCCCGGCAGCGTCCCGAACCCGCTCAACGCGGTCGACCGCGCACTGCTCGACGACCTGGCGCGCGACACCTGGCGCCTGTTCGAGCGCTGCGTCGATGCGCGCAACCACTTTCTGCCGCCCGACAACCTGCAGATATTGCCGTTTGACATGGTGGCCCACCGCACCTCGCCCACCAACATCGGCCTGTACCTGCTGAGCACGTCCTGTGCGCGCGAACTCGGGTGGATCGGCACGCAGGATCTGCTGCAGCGCATGGAAGCCACGCTGGCCAGCCTTCAGCAGTTGGAGCGTCACCGTGGCCATTTCCTCAACTGGTACGACACCGAGACCCTGCAGCCGCTGCAGCCGCGTTACGTGTCGACCGTGGACAGCGGCAACCTCAGCGTGCACCTGCTCGCGGTGGCCCAGGCCTGCCGCCTGCTGGCGCGCGACCCCCACGCCACACAGGCCACGGCGCAGGCGGTGCAGCGCAGCCAGGAGCGGCTGGCATCCACGCAGCAGCACCACCAACCCTGGCTTGAAACTGCCCTGCAACAACCCTTGCACCAGACCGCGCTCGGCCAGGTGCTGCTCACGCCGCTGCCCGACCCGCTGGATGCCGAGGCCAGCGCCGCGTTCACCGGCCTGCTGGACGCCGCCACGCTGGAACTCGAGCGCATCCCCCATCCGCGTCCGGACCCGGGCGCCGTCGGTTCGGGCGTGGGCGACGAGATCGCGCGCGACCACGACAGCCTGCACGCGCTGATGGGTGACCACCTCGCCACGCTGCGCTCGGCCAGCATGGACCGCAGCGCCGCCGCTGAAGGCGGTGGGCCACGCGCCACGCGCCGCTTGCTGGAGCTGGCGCAGGCGCTGGAACAGCTGGCCTGGGCGCCGGAGTTCGGCTTTCTGTACCACCCCAAGCGCCATCTGCTGCACATCGGCTTCCGGCTCGACGACCAGGCGCTGGACGCGTCGTTCTACGACCTGCTGGCCTCCGAGTCGCGCAGCACCAGCCTGCTGGCGATTGCCAAGGGCGATGTGCCCATGAAGCACTGGGCCGCGCTTGGCCGCCCGCTGTTTGCCAACGGGCGGCACGTCGTGCTGCGCTCGTGGTCGGGCTCGATGTTCGAGTACCTCATGCCCACGCTGCTCATGGCCGAGCCGCACGGCAGCGTGCTGCGCGAGGCCGGCTGCTCGGCGCTCCTGGAGCAGATCGCGCATGCGCAGGGCAGGTCCATGCCGTGGGGCATGTCGGAGAGTGCCTATGCCGGGCGCGATCACACGCTGGCCTACCAGTACGCGCCGCAGGGCGTGCCACGGCTGGCGCTGCGCCGCACGCCGCTGGCCGAGCAGGTGGTCGCACCCTATGCCACCGCGCTGGCCACGCTGGTCAATCCGCGCCTGGCGTGCCAGAACATGAGCCACCTGGCCAGCCTCTCGGCACGCGGTCGGTACGGATTCATCGAGGCGATCGATTTCACCGCCTCGCGCCAGACGCAGGGCGGCACCTGCACGCCGGTGGGCACCTACATGGCCCACCACCAGGGCATGACCATCGTGGCGCTGACCAACGTGCTGCGCGGCGGCGTGGCGCAGCGCTGGGGCATGGCGCACCCGAATCTGGAAGCGGTGTCCTCGCTGCTGCACGAACGTGCGCCGCGCGCCCTGGCGGCGCTGGTGCACCACCCGCTGCCCAACCTGCCGCTGAAGGCCTTGCAGCGCCGCGCGCAGGACCATGTGCGTGCGGTGGTGCCCGGCGCGCAGGCGCTGGAGCCCTCGCACCTGCTGTCCAACGGGCGCTACAGCGTGAGCCTGCGCGCCAACGGCGCGGGCTGGAGCCAGTGGGGTGCCACCGGCATCACGCGCTGGCGCGACGATGCCTTGCGCGATGCCTGCGGCAGCTTCGTGTACGTGCGCCTGGAGCACAGCGAGTCTCCGGTCTCGGTGAGCAGCCATCCAGCACCCGACCCCGCTGCGCTCTACCTGAGCACTTTCCACACCGACCGCGTGGTGCTGGAGGCGCTGTGGCCCGAGCTGCGCGTGCAGACCACCGTGTGGGTGAGCCCTGAAGACGACATCGAGCTCAAGCGCGTGGTGCTCACGAACCGCAGCGACACGGTGATCGAGCTGGAACTGATCTCCGCCTTTGACGTGACCCTGGCCCGCGCCGCGGCCGACGAGGCGCACCCCGCGTTTTCCAACTTCTTCGTCCAGGCCGACTGGCTGGCCGACCAGCAGGCCCTGCGCTTCGTGCGCACGCCGCGGCTGCAGACCGAGAGCACCCTGCAGGCCGCTCACTTCGTGGCCGACGTGAAAGGCGAGGTGCTGGGGCTGAGCTGCCAGACCGACCGCAGCCTGTGGCTCGGCCGCAACCACAGCACCGACCAGCCACTGGCCCGCATGGTGGCCGTGCCCACCACCTCGCAGGCGCTGGAGACCGGGCTGGACCCGGTGGCCGCGCTCGGGGTGATGCTGCGGCTGCAGCCCGGCGCGCAGACCTGCGTGACCTTTGCCACCGCCGCCAGCGACAACGCCGTGCAGCTGATGGCCATCGTCGACAAGTACCGTCAGCCCAGCTCGGTGGAGCGCGCCTCGGTGATGTCGGCCACGCTGTCGAGCATCCAGCTGGCACCCGGGAGGTCCCGCATGGACCATATGCCCGCCTTCCAGACCCTCACGACCGCGCTTCTGATGACGCTGCCCAAGGTGGACCTGCCGGTGCAGGACGCCAACACCCTCCGCATGTGCGACCGCCGCGCGCTGTGGCCACTCAGCATCTCGGGCGACCGCCCGGTGGTGCTCGTGAGCGCGGGATCACCCCAGGGCCTGGGGCTGCTGCGCAGCGTGGTGCAGGCGCTGCGCGAGTGGTCGCGTGCCGGTGTGGCCTGCGATGTGGTGGTGGTGAGCAACGAGCCGCATTCGTACCAGATGCCGCTGCAGCGCGAGCTGGCGCTGCTGCACGAACAACTGCATGCACAGCCCCTGGAAGGCAAGACAGGCGGGCTGCACCTGCTGCGCACCGATGCCTTGACGGCGCTTCAACTCTCAACGCTCGATGCACTGGCGCGCATCCACCTGCGGGCCGACGGGCGCAGCTGGACCCAGCAGATCAAGAGCTGGTGCGAGCGCTTCGATGCCGCGCAGGAGCCCCTGCGAACCGACACCACCACCGAGCGGCTGCTCACCCACACCATGGCGGCCGAGGGTGGGCGCCCGGTGGGTGCGTTCGAGGCCGGTGGCCGGCGTTTTGCTTTTCAGGTCTCGCGCGCGCAGCGGCCGCCACGACCGTGGACCAATGTGCTGGCCAACCCCGATTTCGGCACCATCGTGACCGAGAGCGGGGGCGGCAACACCTGGGCCGGCAACAGCCGCCTCAACCAGCTCACCGCGTGGGGCAACGACCCGGTGGCCGACACGCCGGCCGAGTGGTTCCTGCTGCAGGACCGCCGCACCCACGCGACATGGAGCCTGGCACCGTCGGCCTGGGGCGATGCTGACGCCCACTACCGCGTGGTACATGCGCAGGGCCGCACCACCATCAGCCACCAGCGCGGCGATCTCGACGTCGCGGTGCACTGGAGCGTGGACCCCGATACCGCGGTGAAACAGGTGCGCATCGAGATCGTCAACCGGGGTCGCCACATGGCGCACCTGCGCACCGTGGCCATGGTGGAGTGGCTCATGGGCGAGAAGCGCAGCGACCGCGCCACGCTGCACACGAGCCGCTGCCTGGCCATGGACCCCACCGGTCTGGTGGGCCTGATGTGCACCCAGACCGAAGCCTCCGCAGGCTGGGGCGGTGGCACCGCCTTTCTGGTGGAAGCCCTGGCCACGCCGGGCGGCGCCGAGGGCCTGGACTGGACCTGCGACCGCGCTGCGTTCTTCGATGCACAGGGCCTGCTGCGCTTGCCGCAGCGGCTCGGGCAGCGCCACGGTGACGGGCTGGACCCCTGCGCCGCGCTGTCGCGCCCGGTGACGGTGCGCCCTGGCGCCACGCTGGAGCAGGTGTACCTGCTGGGCTTTGCCGAGTCGCCCACCGCCGCACACGAACTCGCGTTGCGCGCCATGAAGCAGGTGCCGCTGGAGCGCGAGGAGGCCGCCAAAGCCCATTGGGACAAGCTGCTGGGGGCGACCACGGTCGCCACGCCCGACCCGCTGTTCGACGCCATGACCAACCGCTGGCTGCTCTACCAGACCGTGTCGTCGCGGCTCTGGGCCAAGGCCGGCTTCTACCAAGCCGGTGGCGCCACCGGTTACCGCGACCAGTTGCAGGACACGATGGCACTCACCTGGGCCGCGCCCCGCCTGCTGCGCGATCAGATCGTGCTGTGCGCTTCGCGCCAGTTTGAAGCGGGCGACGTGCAGCACTGGTGGCACTCCCCGGGAGGCGCCGGCGTGCGCACGCATTTCTCGGACGACCTGCTCTGGCTGCCTTTCGCCTGCTCGCATTACCTGCGGACCACGGGCGACGCCGCCGTGCTGGACGAGTCGGTGGCCTTCCTGGAAGACCTGGTCATTGCGCCCGGGGCCGAGGACGCCTACGACACGCCGCGCGTGAGTCAGAGCATGGCCAGCGTGTACGAGCACGCCGCGCGCACCATCGACCGCAGCCTGCCGGTGGGCACGCACGGGCTGCCCCTCATGGGCACGGGCGACTGGAACGACGGCATGAACCGGGTCGGCCACGAAGGCCGGGGCGAGTCGGTGTGGGTGGCGTGGTTCCTGTGTGCCTTGGTGCGCGACTGGATCCCACTGGCGCGCGAACGCGGCGAGCACGAGCGCGCCGCGCGTTGGGAAGCCGCACTGCACGGCTGGGGCCAGGCCCTCGAGACCCACGCCTGGGACGGTGACTGGTACCGGCGCGCCTTCTTCGACGACGGCAGTCCGCTGGGCTCGCACACGCAGGCCGAGGCCCGCATCGACCTGATCGCCCAGGCCTGGTCCGTGCTGAGTGATCAGGCACCGCTGAACCGCCAGCGCCTGGCCATGGAAGCGGCGGAGGCGAATCTGGTCAACACCGACGCGGGTCTGATCCAGCTGCTCGCGCCGCCGCTGGCCCATGCCCAGCCCAGCGCGGGCTACATCCAGGCCTACCCGCCGGGCGTGCGCGAGAACGGTGGCCAGTACAGCCATGCCGGCGTGTGGGGTCTCATGGCCATGGCCGCCCTGGCCGTGCGTGAACCGGCGGGCTCGCAGACGCGCGATGCGCCCTACCGCTACTTCACCTACCTGAGCCCGGCGCACCGTTCGGTCAACACGCAGTGGGGCCCCGCCTACGGTCTGGAGCCTTACGCCATGGCGGCCGATGTCTACAGCCAGCCACCGACGGTGGGGCGGGGTGGCTGGAGCTGGTACACCGGAGCGGCGGGCTGGCTGCACCGCGCGGCGATCGAGTCGGTCCTGGGCCTGAAGATGACGGCGCACGACCTGTGCTTCGTGCCCTGCCTGCCGGCGCACTGGCCCCGGGCCGAAATGACGCTGACGCGCGATGGCCGCACGATGCGTTTCGTGCTGGTGCGCCAGAGCGCCGCTGCCGCACAGGCCGACTGGGAGGGCAAGGGCGTCGGTTTCCTGGCCGTGGGCGAGCGCCTCGCCTGGTCCGCGCTCCCGCCGCACACCGTGTTCGTGATTCCGATGGACGGAGACGCCATGGGATGAAAATTCATATGTACGGTTTCGAACAGACAGACGGCCGTATCCGTGCGATGCTGGGAGGGTTAAAACCCTAGAGCCGAGCCGCGTCCCGCGTCAACAGCCATCCCGGAGGAAAGCCACTTGATCGAACTCGACAATCCGCGTCAGAACCAACTGTTGGCCTCGCTGCCAGACGCTGAGTGGCTGCGCTGGCAGCCACAGCTTGAGTTGATCGATCTTCCGTTGGGCAAGGTGCTGTACGAGTCCGGTGCGCCTCTGCACTTCGTGTATTTCCCCACCAACGCCATCGTCTCCCTGCTCTATGTGCTGGAAAACGGCTCGTCGGCGGAAATCGCGGTGGTTGGCCACGAGGGCGTGGTGGGCATCTCCATCTTCATGGGTGGCGGCTCCACGCCCAGCCGCGCCGTGGTGCAGAGCGCGGGCATGGGCTACCGGCTTCGCGCCGACGCCATCCGGGGTGAATTCGAGCGCTCGGGCCCGGTGATGCACCTGATGTTGCGCTACACGCAGGCGCTGATCACCCAGATGAGCCAGACCGCCGTGTGCAACCGCCACCACTCGCTGGACCAGCAGCTCTGCCGCTGGCTGCTGCTCAGCCTGGACCGCCTGCCCGGCAACGAGCTGGTGATGACGCAGGAGCTGATCGCCAACATGCTGGGGGTGCGCCGTGAGGGCGTCACCGAAGCGGCGCTCAAGTTGCAGGCGAGCGGCCTCATCCGCTATGCGCGTGGCCACATCTCGGTGCTCGATCGCCCGGGCCTGGAGCACCGCACCTGCGAGTGCTATCGCGTGGTGAAGAAAGAATACGACCGCCTGTTGCCCGATCTTGAAGCAGCTTGATTCATCTTCCGGGACTTGTGTACGGTAGGAGACTGTCCTCGTGGTCACAGGGGGTCATATTGAGACAGGGAACGCTGGGCAATGGGTCCATGCGACCCGCATGAGTTCGCCCTGTGAGGGGTTTCGCTTGTGTACCTGGCGGACTCCATGCAAAACACTGAAAATCACCTCATCGAACTGCTGCCAAAAACGGTTCGAAAGCGCTTTCTCGCACTGTGCGAGCCATTCGAACTGGTGCTCTCGGCCGAGCTCAGCGTGCGCGGCACCCAACTGAGCCACGCCTACTTTCCCCGCTCGGGGTTCATCTCGCTGGTGATCGACATCGACAGCCACCCGC
>NZ_LMIE01000029.1:0-102124 GCF_001428625.1 Hydrogenophaga sp. Root209 | reverse complement strand
CCCGCCACTGGAGGTGGGCATGGTCGGGCGCGAGGCCATGCTCGGATCGGAACTGGTGCTGGGCGAGGCCAAGACGCCATGGCGTGCGTTGGTGCAGGGTGCGGGCAGTTGCTGGCGCATCGACGCGCAGGTTTTTCGCAAGGTCATGGAAGAGATGCCCGCTTTGAAGGACCTGTTGCAGCGCACCTTGATGGTCCGCCTGCACCAACAATCGCTCGCTTCGGCCTGCGAGCGTTTTCACCCCATCGGCCAGCGGCTGGCACGCTGGCTGCTCATGAGCCAGGACCGCGCTCAGGCAGACCACTTTCACGTCACGCAGGAGTTCATCTCGCTGATGCTGGGCGTGCGCCGTGTGGGTGTGACCAAAGCCGCGAGCGACTTCCAGAAGGACGGCCTCATCGAGTACCACCGCGGCGAGCTCAAGGTGCTCGACCGGGCGGGGCTGGAAGCCGAATCATGCAGTTGCTACGAGGCCGACAAGTTGCTGCACAGCGAACTCATGGCGATGAAATGAGGGCCCCCACGCTCCGCCGCTGCGCGAGGTCCGCTGCCCCCCGAGGGGGCTGATCCGGCTTGGGGCGGCCCTGCGCCGGATCTTCGTGCCCCCACGCTCCGCCGCTGCACGGGTCGCTACCCCCCCGAGGGGGCTGAGCCTGCCTTGGGGCGGCCCGGCGGCAGTCTCGTTTGCCCCCACGCTCCCCCGCTGCGCGAGGTCCATTCACGTCAGCGCCGGGGCTTCTGCGCGTGCTCGGCGTCGGTCGTGATGTTCAGCCACGAATCGTCGGAGCTCTTCTCCCAGGCTTTCAGTTGTTCTTCGGCTTCGTCCTTGGCAATGCCGTAGCGTTCCTGGATCTTGCCGGCGAGCTGGTCGCGGTGGCCTGCCACCTGCGTCAGGTCGTCGTCGGTCAGCTTGCCCCACTGCTGCTTGGCGCGGCCGGTGAGTTGTTTCCAGTTGCCTTGAATGGTGTCCCAGTTCATGTGATGTCCTTTGGTTGGAGCGGTCTCGACAAGCACGGCCGTGCAGGTCGCCACAGTTGCTTTTATTCGGTGGCGTGCCGTGGGTCTGTGCGCCAAAGCACCGACGCGAAGAAGCTGCGCGCCCATGCTGGCAGAGTCGGCCTCCGTGGCCCATGCTGACCTGAAGGAACCCTCGATGAACAACGCATTCGCGCCTCGCGCAAAGCCCCTTCCTGCACCGTCCCGCCACCAGATCGCGCGTCTGCTTGCCCTCACCGCACTCACCGCTCTCACGCTCGTGTTGATGGCGTGCGCCACCAAAACGCCCGCACCCACGCAGGAGCTGGCGCTGTCTCGCGTCGCGGTTGAAACGGCAGCCCGCGCGGGTGCGGCCGAGCTCGCGCCCACCGAGCTCAACATCGCCCGGCAGAAGCAGGCCCTGGCTGAAGCCGCCATGAGCCAGCAGCAGTACGACCGCGCGCTGTTGCTGTCAGACGAAGTGCAGGTGGATGCCCGGCTGGCCGAAGTGAAGGCCCGCAGCAACCGCGCCGACAAGGCTGCCACCGAACTGCGCGAAGACGGCCGCGCCCTGCGCCAGGAAATCGAGCGCACGGCTCCCCGATGACCAACACCGACACCCCAGGACATGCCATGAAAACCGCACACCGCTTCGCGCTTTCCCTCACCGCTCTGGCCGTCGCGGCTGGCTGCAGCACCACGCCGTTGTCCAACGTCCGGCTCGACCAGGCGCGCGAGGACTACCGCACCGTGCAAGCCGACCCACGTTCGCAGAACCAGGCCCCCACCGAGTTGCGCCAGGCCGCCGATGCATTGAACGCGGCCAACGTGGCGTTGGCCAATCGAGAAGATGAGGCGCGGGTGAATCACCTGGCCTACGTGGCCTCGCAGCGCGCGTTCATCGTGCGCGAGACGGTGAACTTCAAGACCGCCGAGCTCAGCGTGGCCAACGCCGGTGCCGCGCGCACCGCCGCCCAACTGCAGGCGCGAACGCAAGAGGCCGAGGCCGCCCAGCGCGCCGCAGCCGAAGCGCAACGCACGGCCGGGGCAGCCCGCACCGATGCCACGGAGGCCCAGCGTCAGGCGGCCATGGCGATGGAGCGCAACCGCCTGCTCGAAGCGCGCATGGCCGAACTCAACGCCAAGCAGACACCGCGCGGCGTGGTGATCACACTGGGTGACGTGCTGTTCGACGTGGATCGCTCCGCGCTCAAGCCCTCCGGCCTGCGCATGGTGGACCAACTGGTGGAGGTGCTCAATGCCGACCCGCAGCGCACCGTGCTGGTGGAAGGCTTCACCGACAGCACCGGCGCCGATGCCTACAACCAGACCCTGTCCACCGAGCGCGCCGATGCGGTGCGCGTTGCCTTGCTGCGCCAGGGCATTGCATCCACCCGTGTGGCCTCGCGGGGTTACGGCGAGGCCCACCCGGTGGCGTCGAACGACACCGCCGCGGGCCGCCAGACGAACCGTCGCGTCGAGATCGTGCTCTCGGACGACAGCGGCCAGATCAAGGCGCGTTGATCCCCCACACCCGAAGGAAAACACCATGAACCCACAAAACAAACCCCTGGACATCACCGAACTGCGCAAGAGTGCGCGCCAACGCATGGAAGAAGGCGCCGTGACCGCCGGCTACAGCGCCGACCTGAAGGCGGTCATCGCCATGCTCAACGACGCACTGGCCACCGAACTCGTGTGTGTGCTGCGCTACCGCCGCCACCACTTCATGGCCAGCGGCATCCACTCGCACGCCACGGCTGCCGAATTCCTGGTGCACTCGAACGAAGAGCAGGGCCACGCCGACCAGCTGGCCGAGCGCATCGTGCAGCTCGGTGGAGAACCCGACTTCTCGCCCGATTCCCTCACCCGGCGCAGCCATGCCGAGTACGTGGAAGGCGCCACGCTGACCGAGATGATCCGCGAGAACCTGGTGGCCGAGCGTATCGCCATCGACAGCTACCGCCACGCGATCGAGTCCCTCGGCGACGGTGACCCGACCACGCGCCGACTGCTCGAATCGATCCTTGCCGTGGAAGAGGAACACGCCGACGAACTGGCTGATCTGCTGACGCAGGTGCCGGTGCCGGCCAGGACCAACTGACTCCCGGCGGGGACGCCCATGACGACGTCTCCAGTGCAGGCGCGCGAGAAAGCGGCCCGCACCCTGGCTTGATCCGCGCCGGGGGCACGGTGCGCAGCATGGAGGTGGTTTCATGAGCGTTTCCCAGTGGTTCGTCCTCGTTGGCGCCATGCTGCTCGTGATGGGTGTGGCGTCCACTGTTCTCAAGCGCGTGCCGCTCACCCCGGCCATGCTCTACCTCGCGGTCGGCCTGATCATGGGCCCCACCGTGCTGGGCGCCTTCAGTTTCAATCCACTGAAACAGTCGGCGGTGCTCGAGGTGCTGACCGAAGTGGCGGTGCTGATCTCGCTGTTTTCCGCAGGCGTGAAGATGCCCGTGCCGTTCAGCTTTCGACAGTGGCGTGCGCCGCTGTTGCTGGCCAGTGTCTCCATGGCGCTCACCGTGGGCCTGGTGGCGGCATTTGGCGTGTGGGTATTGGGCCTGCCACTGGGCGCGGCCATCCTGCTGGGTGCCATCGTAGCGCCCACCGATCCGGTGCTGGCCACCGAGGTGCAGAGCCGCCACCCCGGAGACCGGGATCAATTGCGTTTCACGCTGACCTGCGAAGGGGGTCTCAACGACGGCTCGGCTTTTCCCTTCGTGATGCTGGGCCTGGGGCTTCTGGGCCTGCGCAACCTCGGCGAGTACGGCCTGCAGTGGGTGCTGGTGGACGTGCTCTGGGCCACGGTCGGAGGCGTCGCCATCGGTGTGGTGTCGGGCGTGGCGCTGGCGCGCGTGGGCTGGTGGTTGCGCGGGGCGCCGCAGCGCCACGAGCTGCTGGACGATTTCCTGGGCCTGGGCTTCATCGGTGTGGTCTATGGCCTGAGCGTGTGGTTGCACGCCTGGGGCTTTCTGGCGGTGTTTTTCGGGGCTGTGGCCCTGCGCCAGACCGAGATGCGGCTCGCGCGGCGGGATCGGCTCCCTGCCGCGGCCGGCGAGCCTGTCTCGGCGGGCGCGGCACCGTCTGTTGCGTCGGCCGGCGAGCCCGCTTCCACCGTGAGCCGGGGAGCGCTGGTGTTCAAGGAGCATCTGGAGCGACTGTCCGAACTGGTTCTGGTGCTCTTGCTGGGCGGCGCGCTGTACCGCGATTCCTGGAGCTGGGCGGCGGTGGGCCTGGCGCTGTTCCTGTTCTTCGTGGCACGTCCGCTGAGCGTGTGCGTTGGCTTGCTGGGCATGCACACCATCGCTTCCGTGCGCGGCATGACCGCCTGGTTCGGCGTGCGCGGCATCGGCTCGCTCTACTACCTGATGTACGCCATCCAGCACGGGCTGCCCGAACCCCTGGCGCTGCAGCTGATTCAGCTCACGCTGATCGTGGTCGCGCTGTCGATCCTGCTGCACGGGCTGAGCGTGAAGCCGATGATGAAAGGCGTGGGGCGGCGTGAGGTGGTTTGAGGCCGGTGTGCTAAAAACCGGCGCACCATGAGTGCCCACATCCTCGCCGTTCACCTCAGCCCGGTCCACGAATTTTCCAAGCAGCGGTTCGGGTGCATCACGCTGCTCGCCGATCTGGGCGTCGAAGGCGATACGCATTGCGGCGAGACGGTGCAGCACCGTTCGCGCGTGGCGCGCGACCCGACCCAGCCCAATCTGCGCCAGGTGCACTTGCTGCAGTCCGAGTTGTTGGCAGCGTTGTCCGCGCAGGGCCACGCGGTGCGGCCGGGAGACATTGGCGAAAACGTCACCACGCGGGACATCGACCTGCTGGCTTTGCCCACGGACACCGAACTCCACCTCGGGCCCGACGCCGTGGTGCGCATCACGGGCCTGCGCAACCCTTGTGTGCAGATCGACCGCTTTCAACCCGGCCTGATGGCTGCGGTGCTCGACCGCTCGCCTGAGGGCGAATTGATCCGCAAGGCGGGTGTGATGGCGGTGGTGCTGCGCGGCGGTGTGGTCTCGGACCAGGACCCCATCGAGATCCGGTTGCCCGCCGGGGCGCACACCCCGCTCAGGCCGGTGTGATCGCGGCGTTCCAGGTGGCCACCGCGGCTTGCAGGTCGGGCGCCGACATCAACGCGCGCACCACACCCACCGAGGTCACGCCCGTCTTCAACACGTCGGGCAGTGTGCCGAGGTCGATGCCGCCGATGGCCACGCGCGGGTAGTCGCGCAGCATTTTCGAATACACGCCCAGCCGGCCCGTGCCTTGTGGCGCGGTGGCCATCTGTTTGAGGGTGGTGGGGAAGACCGCGCCCATGGCGATGTAGCTCGGGCTGTGCTGGTCGGCGATCAACATCTCGGCATAACCGTGGGTGCTCAGGCCCAGGCGCAGGCCGGCGGCCTTGATGGCCTTGAGGCCGGCGGGCGTCATGGCCTGCAGGTCTTCCTGGCCCAGGTGCACGCCATACGCGCCGGCCTCGATGGCGAGCTGCCAGTGGTCGTTGATGAACAGGCGCGCACCCGTGCCCTGAACGCCGGCGACGGCGCTGAACACTTCAGCACGCACGGCCGCCGCGTCGCCCGACTTGAAACGCAGTTGCACGGTGGGCACGCCCGCACGGGCCATGCGGATCGTCCAGGCCGCGTCGGGCATCACCGCGTAAAGCCCCAGCGCCGACGGACAAGGTGCAAACGCGTTCTGGCGCGGCCACGGGGCCAGGCCGAAATCGACCGGCTCGGTGGGCCACTGTTCGGGGTGAAATTCTCCCGTGCGCAGCGATTGGCGAGACCACGCCTGCGCCAGGCACAGCGCATCGGCCGGCACGAAGCCCAGTGCGTGGCCAGCCAGCAGCGCGGCGGCAAACACCATGTCGTCCTGGTCGCCCTTGAGGGCTTGCGCTTCTGGCGGAATGGGCAAGGCCAGCGTGGCGTGGTGGGCCTGCACGATGGTCTGCGCCATCGCCTGCACGTTCATGGCCACGTTCAGGGTGGGGTTGCGGGTGAGGATCATGGGTGGTGCCAGAAAGGGGTGCCGAGCACCGGGGTGCTGGGTTGGGCGCTGTCTTGTTGCTGCATGGCTCCAGAGCGGTAAGCGGCACGCCCGGCGCGCACCGCGTCGGCAAACGCGCCGGCCATGTCCACCGGCGACTGCGCCAGCGCCACCGCGGTGTTGAGCAGCACGGCGTCAAAGCCCCACTCCATCACGGTGCAGGCGTGCGAGGGCAGGCCCAGGCCGGCGTCCACGATCAGCGGCACCTTCAGGCGCTCGCGCAACAGGCGCATGGCATAGGGGTTCACCGGGCCGCGGCCGGTGCCGATGGGCGCGGCCCAGGGCATCACGGCCTGGCAGCCGACGTCGACCAGGCGCTGGCACAGCACCAGGTCTTCGGTGCAGTAGGGCAGCACCTTGAAGCCGTCGTTGATCAGCTGGCGCGCGCAGTCCACCAGGTTGAGCGTGTCGGGCTGCAGGCTGTAGTCGTCGCCGATGAGTTCGAGCTTGATCCAGGGCGTGCTGAACACCTCGCGCGCCATCTGCGCGGTGGTGATCACCTCTTGCGCGCTGTGGCAGCCGGCGGTGTTGGGCAGCACCGGCACAGCCAGCTCCTGCAGCAGTTTCCAGAACGCCGCGCCGGCCTCGGGCTGCACCGCGCCCTGGCGGCGCAGCGAGGCGGTGAGCATGGCGGGCTGGGCGCGCTTCACGGCCGCTTCGAGCGTGGCCGGCGAGGGGTAACGCGAGGTGCCCAGCATCAGGCGGCTCTGGAAAACCTCGCCGTAGAGGATCAGCGGGTCGTCGTGGGTGAGCGGGGTGGTCATGTCCATGGTGCGGCTCCTCAGCCCCCGGTGATGGGAGCGATGATTTCAATGCGGTCGCCTTCGACCAGCACCTGCTGCGCGTAGGCGGTGCGCGGCACGAACTGCAGGTTGACCGCGGCGGCGAACACGGCCGGTGGATCGCACACGCGCAGCGCATCGGCCAGCGTGGCGCCTGCGGGCAGTTCACGGGGTTGCTGGTTGATGAAGACGTTCATGCGCAAGGGTTCAGCGGGCGGTGTTCTGGAGCGACAGGCCCCATTGTTCGGCCAGCGCGGATTCGCCATTGTCCATGGCTTGCAGGGCGGCATCGAGCATGGCCGGTGCGATCAGGAAGCCGTGGCGGTACAGGCCGTTGATCTGCATGCGGCGCGGTGCGATCAGGCGGATCTCGGGCAGGTTGTCGGGCAGGGTGGGGCGCAACTGCACGCCCAGTTCGATGATGCGCGCCTCGCCAAAACCCGGATGCACCGTGTAGGCCGCGCTCAGCAGTTCCAGGGTGGAGCGCACGCTCGCGGGCGAGAGGTCGTCGGACTCGATCTCGGTGGCGCCGATGACGAACATGCCACCCGGCTTGGGTGCGATGTACAGCGGGTAGCGCGGGTGCAACAGACGCGTGGGACGCGACAGGCTCACGCCCGGCGCATGCACGCGCGCCACCTCGCCGCGCACACCGCGCAACGCGTTCCATTGCGGCTGGGCCCCGAGGCCACGGCAGTCGAACAGCCAGGCGTGCGGGCCCGGGTCGACCGCGTCGGGGGTGCGCGGGGCGTTCCAGTGCACCGTCACGCCCTGGGTCTGCATCTGGTGCGCGAGCGCGGCGAGCAGTTCGCGGTTGTCGAGCTGGCCCTCATGGGGCAGGTACAGGCCCTGCGCAAAACGGTGCGCCAGCGCGGGCTCAAGCGCGGTGAGCGCGTCCGCGTTCATGCGCTGCGCCTGGGGCAGCGAGGGCAGTGCGGCCGAGGTGCGCGCGAGCTGGCCCGAAAAGCGCTCGGCCTCGGCCGTGTCCTGCCGGTGCCACAGCACCACGGTGCCGCTTTGTTGAAAGAACACCGGCTGCTCCAGCGTGGCCAGCAGTTGCGGCCAGCGCGCCAGCGCGTGCTGGCCCATGCGCACCACCGGGAGCTCGGTCACGGCCGATTCGGCCAGCGGCGCGAGCATGGCCGCAGCCACGCGCGCGGCGGCGAGTTCGGCTTGAGGTCCCCCGGCATCGAACACCTCCACCCGGTGGCCGCGCTGTGCCAGCGCGCAGGCCAGCAGGCGGCCCATGAGGCCGGCACCGAGCACCACGGCGATGGGCTTTTTCAATGCGTTCATGTCAGTTCATCTTGAACTCGACGCACCTGGGCGCGCGTGCCCTCACCCCAACCCTCTCCCAAAGGGCGAGGGAGAAGAAACGTCGCGCACGCATTCAGGGCACCCGAGGATCCGGCTCTGCCGGTCCCAGGGTGCGCCCCCCTCGCGCAGCGGAGGGGGGAGCGGCGAAGCCGCGCGGGGGGTGTTTCGCATGGTCCACAATGCGCGCCATGACGAACGAACCCCAGCGCTACACCCGCGTCCTGTCCATCGCCGGCTCCGACAGCGGTGGCGGCGCCGGCATCCAGGCCGATCTGAAGACCTTTGCGGCGCTGGGTTGTTACGGCATGACGGCGATCACCGCGCTGACCGCGCAGAACACGCTGGGCGTGAGCGCCATCCATGGCGTGCCACCCGAGATGCTCAAGGCGCAGCTGTGCGCCGTGTTCGACGACATCGGTGTGGACGCTGTGAAGATCGGCATGCTGCACGCGCCGGACATCGTGCGCACGGTGGCCTGGGCCTTGAAACACTACAAGGTGCAGCGCGTGGTGCTTGACCCGGTGATGGTGGCCACGAGCGGCGACGCACTCATCACCCCCACGACCGTGCAGGTGCTGGTGGACGAGCTGTTTCCGCTGGCCACGCTGATCACGCCCAACCTGGACGAAGCCGCTCTTTTGCTCGGCCGCACCATCGAATCGGCGAACGAGCTCGAAGCCGCCGCGCGCGATCTGTTCGCCATGGGCGCACCGGCGGTGTTGCTCAAGGGCGGGCACCTGCCGGGCGACGAGGTGGCGGACCTGCTGGTCACCGGCACGGGCCCGGTGCAGCGACTCGCATCGCCGCGCATCGCCAGCCGCAACACACACGGCACCGGTTGCACGCTCTCGTCGGCCATTGCCGCGCACCTTGCGCTGGGTGAGCCGCTGGACCGCGCGGTCGCGCAGGCGCGCCGCTACATCCTGCAAGCCATCGAGCAGGGCGCCGATGTGTACACCGGTGCGGGTCACGGTCCGCTCAACCACGGTTTCGCGCCGCTTCCTCAGCGCAAAAGCCCGCGGGTTTGAAGCGGGGCGCGGCTTGACCATCAGGCCCGTGCCGGGGTGAGGCCACCGGCATTGCGTGGCCGCGACAGCGCCGCCAGCGTGAAGGTGAGCGCCAGGGTGGGCAGGGCGGAGCCCAGCTGCGGTGCGAATCTGGCCAGCAGGTGGTAGCAGGCAATGCCCAGCACCCACAGCGCGGCCGCGCTCCAGTCCACCGAGCGGTTGGCGCCCAGCGCGGTGCCTGCGCCCAGTCGGCCCAGGATCACGCCGTACAGCGGCACGAACACCGAGCTCAGCAGCAGCAGGAAAGGCTCGATGGTGTGGATGGGCAACAGCAGGGCGAACACCGTGCACACCGCGGCAAACGCCAGACCGGCGCGCTTGATGCTCCAGCGCGGACGCAGGCTGTGCACCGAGACCGCGCCCGAGTGCGCGTCGCCATAGGCGTTGTCCATCTCGTCGAGCAGGATCAGACCGAGCGCGATCAGGCCACCCTGGGCCAGCAGCAAGGCGCCGACCAGGTTGGTGCCCGGCTCCACCGTGCTCACCACCATCACGCCCAGCGCGTAGCACCAGATGTTGGCCAGCGCATAGCCCAGCCAGGTGCCGCCCAGCGTGGTGGCCGTGCGTTTGCCGTGGCGCGCGTAGTCGGCCACCAGCGGCAACCACGAGACCGGCATCGCGATCACCAGATCCATCGCCGAGAACAGGCCCATGCCGCCCGCACCGGGGCGGTTCCAGAAGGCCTCGAAGCCCTGCGCCTGCAAGCGCATGCCGAACTGCCAGGTGAGCCAGACCAGCGAGGCGATCACCAGCGGCAAGCCGAAGCGGCTCACGAAGCGGCGCACCAGCGTGAGCATGGAGCCGGCCATGAGCGCGATCAGCACACCTCCCCAGAGCAGCGTGACCAGCAGCTTGCCGGTGGTGCCGTCGAGCACGCCACCGGGTTCGCTGCCCAGCGCCTGCTTGAAGATGGCGACCGTGCCCTCTTGCATGATGACCAGTTCGAACGTGGTCCAGCCCACCAACTGCGCGATGTTGAGCAGCACCGGCAGGCGCGCAAAGGCGCTGCCGTAGGTGGCGTGCATCAGGCCGGCGCTGGCCAGGCCCGTCTGGCAGCCCAGGCGCGCGGTCCAGGCCAGCAGGCCGGCACCGATGAGCGAGCCCAGCACGATGGCGATGAGCGCGTCCTGCGTGCCCACGGCCGGCACCAGGTAGGCGCCGATCTGCATGACCAGCAGGCCCGTGCCCAGGCTGAACCAGAGTGCGGCGTGTTCGTGGAAATGGAAAACCCGATCGCCCTGCGGCACAGGGGTGAGGGCCAGGTTGGCCGCGGAATGCGAATGGTCGGATGCCATCAATTTGCTCCATGCAATTTGAGGCAGGTGGGCTGGGCCGGATGAGTCCCGCGAAGCGCTGGGCGACGGTGTTGGACGGTATCGGCCTGCTTCCCTGCGCGAGGATTACCTCAATCAGGTTCAAAGGGACTTTCTCAGTCGCGCCCGGGCAAAAGACCCGGCCACAACACCCCTAGCGGATGCGCCTTGCGGCACGGGGTGGAGTATACGAGCGAAGGCTGTTCAGCCAGCGGGTGTCAAACGCATGAAGCGGCCGTATTTGCTGGCCAGATAGCCTTCGGCGCGCTCCAGCATGAAATAGCGGAACGACTCGGCCGCGGGCGAGAGCAGCTTGGACAGGGTGTGCACCACGTTCCAGCCGCGCACGACCGGGCTGCCTTCGACGTCGAGCACCGCGATGAGCTGGTGCTCCAGCTCCAGGCCGATGGTGTGCAGCGACAGGAAGCTGATGCCCATGCCGGCCATCACCGCCTGCTTGATGGTTTCGTTGCTCGACATCTCCATGACCACGCGCGGCTCCATGCGCGTGCGTTCGAGAAACTTTTCCATCGCCGCGCGTGTGCCGGAACCGCGCTCACGCAGGATGAAACCGTAAGGCCTGAGCGAATCCACCGTGGGGTGGCCGACCTTGAGCAGGGGATGATCGGTGGGGGCCACAAACACATGGGGGTGGGCCGCAAAAGGCTCGGCGCGCGTGGCCAGCTCGGTGGGCGGGCGACCCATGATGGCGATGTCGACCTCGTTGCCGTGCAGCATCTTCACCAACTGCTCGCGGTTGCCCACCACCAGCTTGATGTCGATGCCCTCGTGCTCGCGCTGGAACTCGGCCAGCAGGGGCGGCAGGAAGTACTGCGCCGTGCTCACCATGCCGATGGTCAGCGTGCCCACCTCCAGCCGCTGCAGCCGCGCGGCCGCGTCTTCGGCGTCCTTGAGCGTGGCCAGCACCTTGCGCGCGTAGACCAGCATGTACTCGCCCGCGGTGGTCAGGGTGACCTGGCGGCCGCGCCGGTCGAACAGGGGCAGGCCCACGTGCCCCTCCAGCTCCTTGATCTGCATGGTCACCGCAGGCGGCGTGAGGTGCAGCAGCTCGGCTGCGCGCGCAAAGCTCAGGTGGCGCGCGACCTCGTTGAACACGCGCAACTGGCGGAAGGTGGCGTTCTTCATTCAGTATTTACTTAATCGAAATTCAACGAATCGTGAATTTACCTTAGTTCAAGCCATCCCTACAGTGGGCCGCATGCTCCAAGCCCTGATCTTTGATGTCGACGGTACCCTGGCGGACACCGAACGTGTGCACCTGGCGGCCTTCAACCACGCCTTCGACCAAGCGGGCCTGGCCTGGCATTGGGACGCGGCGCTCTACACCCGGCTGCTGGAGGTTTCCGGTGGCAAGGAACGCATGCTGCACCACTGGCGCAGCGTGCAGCCCGATCTGACCGAGCTCGGTGCCGGCGCGGTGCAAGCCACCATCGACCGGCTGCACGACATCAAGACCGCGCACTACGAGCACGCGGTGCGCGCCGGTGCGGTGGGGCTTCGCCCCGGCGTGCTCGCGCTCATGAACGAGGCGCACACGCAAGGCCTGCAGTTGGCCATTGCCACCACCACCTCGCCGGTGAACATCGCCGCGCTGCTGCGCACCGCCCTCGGGCCGGACTGGCGCAGCCATTTCCTGGCCATTGGCGACGCCTCGTCGTCGCCGGTCAAGAAGCCACACCCGCAGGTCTACCAGCAGGTGCTCCGCGACATGGGCCTGCCGGCCTCACGGTGCCTGGCGTTCGAGGATTCGGCCAACGGCCTGCGCTCGGCCACGGCCAGCGGGCTGCGAACCATCGTCACGCCCACCAGTTTCACCGCCCACCACGATTTCAGCGGCGCGCTGCGCGTCGTGCCCGACCTCGGGGCGGTCGGGCTGGCGCAGCTGCGCGAATGGCACGCCCAGGCCAGCACCAGCAAGGCCTGATCGACAACAACGACAACGAGACACCCACCATGCCCCTGTCCAAACGCTCCACCCTGACCCAGTTCCTGATCGAGGAGCGGCGCCGCTTCCCCCAGGCCAGTGGCGACTTCAACGCGCTGATCCTCGACGTGGCCCTGGCCTGCAAGGCGATCGCGCGCAGCGTGGCGTTTGGCGCGCTCGGCGACATGCTGGGCAACCACGGCGGTGGCGACAGCGTCAACGTGCAGGGCGAGACGCAGAAGAAGCTCGATGTGATCAGCAACGACATGTTCATTCGCGCCAACGAGTGGGGCGGGCACCTCGCAGGCATGGCCTCTGAAGAGATGGAGCAGCCCTATCCGATTCCCGGCGAGTACCCGCGCGGCAAGTACCTGCTGGTGTTCGACCCGCTCGATGGTTCGAGCAACATCGACGTGAACGTGTCGGTGGGCAGCATCTTCAGCGTGCTGCGGGCACCGCAGGCCGTGGTGGACGAAGACCGTGCGTTGACGGTGGACGACTTCCTGCAACCCGGCACGCAGCAGGTGGCCGCCGGCTACGCGCTCTACGGCCCCACCACCATGTTCGTGCTCACCGTGGGCAGTGGCGTGCACGGCTTCACGCTCGACCCCAACCTCGGCGAGTTCAAGCTCACGCATCCGCACATCCGCATTCCGGTCGATACGCACGAGTTCGCGATCAACGCGTCGAACAGCCGATTCTGGGAAGCGCCGGTCAAGCGGTATGTGGACGAATGCCTGGCCGGCAAGACCGGGCCGCGCGGCAAGGACTTCAACATGCGCTGGATCGCCAGCATGGTGGCCGAGGCGCACCGCATCCTCATGCGCGGCGGCGTGTTTCTCTACCCACGGGACACGAAGGATGCGAGCAAATCCGGCCGCCTGCGCCTGCTGTACGAGGCCAACCCGGTGGGCATGCTCATGGAGCAGGCCGGAGGACGCGCCAGCACCGGGCGCAAGCCTGTGCTGGGCGTGCAGCCCACCGAGCTGCACCAACGCATCGGCCTGGTGTTTGGCTCGAAAAGCGAGGTCGAGCGCATCGAGCGTTACCACGCCGAGCCGCAGGCCTGCAAGGACGACAGCAACCCGCTGTTTGCCGAGCGCTCGCTGTTCCGCGACTGAACGACCCCACAACAACAACCGAGGAGACTCCATGTCAGAGCGCCACCCCATCATCGCCATCACCGGCTCCAGCGGGGCCGGTACCTCCACCGTCACGCGCACCTTCCAGAACATCTTTCGCCGCGAGGGGGTGAGCGCGGCGATCATCGAAGGCGACAGCTACCACCGCTACGACCGCCAGCAGATGAAGCAGAAGGCGGCCGAGGCCGAAGCCGCGGGCAACCAGCATTTCAGTCATTTCGGCGTCGAGAACAACCTGTTCGACGAGATTGAAAACCTGTTCAAGACCTACAGCACCACCGGCGCCGGCAAGTGCCGCAAGTACCTGCACAACGCCGAAGAGGCCGCGCCCTACCAGCAGGAGCCCGGCACCTTCACTGCCTGGGAATCCTTGCCCGACAACACCGACATGCTGTTCTACGAGGGCCTGCACGGCGCGGTGGTGACGCCCGAGGTGAACGTGGCGCAGTACCCCGATCTGCTGGTGGGCGTGGTGCCGGTGATCAACCTCGAATGGATCCAGAAACTCTGGCGCGACAAGAACATGCGCGGCTACAGCGCCGATGCGGTGACCGACACCATCCTGCGGCGCATGCCCGACTACGTGAACTACATCTGCCCGCAGTTCCAGCACACGCACGTGAACTTCCAGCGCGTGCCCATCGTGGACACCAGCAACCCCTTCATCTCGCGCGACGTGCCCACCGCCGACGAGAGCATGGTGGTGATCCGTTTCGCCAAGCCCAAGGGCATCGATTTCCAGTACCTGCTCAACATGATCCACGGCTCCATGATGAGCCGGGCCAACACCATCGTGGTGCCCGGCGGCAAGATGGAACTGGCCATGCAGCTGATCTTCACGCCCTTCATCTGGCGCATGGTCGAGCGGCGAAAGCGCGCTATCAGTTGACGCCCCCCGCCGTCACCCCCCACTGGGGGGCAACGCCTGCGGCCTGGCGGAGCCAGTTCCGCGGCGTTCTGGATCGATTTCCCTTCTCTCTGCCGAGGACTCTGTATGCGCAACCCTTCTCCTGAACTCGCCCGCCAGATGGCCAACACGATCCGCATGCTCGCGGTGGACGCGGTGGAACAAGCGAAGAGCGGCCACCCGGGCGCGCCCATGGGCATGGCCGACATCGCCGAGGTGCTGTGGAACCGCCACCTGCGCCACAACCCGGCCAACCCGCACTGGCCCGATCGCGACCGCTTCGTGCTCTCCAACGGCCACGGCTCGATGTTGATCTACGCGCTGCTGCACCTCACGGGCTACGACCTGCCCATGAGCGAGCTCAAAGCATTTCGCCAGCTGCACAGCAAGACCGCCGGCCACCCCGAGGTGGGTGTGACGCCGGGTGTGGAAACCACGACCGGCCCGCTGGGCCAGGGCATCGGCAACGCGGTGGGCATGGCTCTGGCCGAGAAGCTGATGGCCAGCGAATTCAACCGCCCGGGACACGCCGTGGTGGACCACTTCACCTACGCGTTTCTCGGCGACGGTTGCCTGATGGAAGGCATCAGCCACGAGGCGTGTTCGCTCGCCGGCACGCTGCGCCTCTCCAGGCTGGTGGCGTTCTACGACGACAACGGCATCTCGATCGACGGCCATGTGCAGGGCTGGTTCACCGACGACACGCCGCAGCGCTTCGAGGCCTACGGCTGGTACGTGATCCCGAAGGTGGACGGCCACGACCCCCGGGCGGTGGAGCTCGCGCTCATCGCCGCCAAGGAACAGGCCCGCCGCCCCGACGGCAAACCCACGCTGATCTGCTGCCAGACCGTGATCGGCCAGGGTTCGCCCAACAAGGCCGGCACGCACGACGTGCACGGCGCCGCACTCGGAGCGGCCGAGGTGCAGGCCACGCGCGATGCGCTGGGCTGGACCGCCGCGCCGTTTGAAGTGCCGGGTGATGTGGCGCTGGCCTGGCACGCGGTGGACCGGGGGCAGGCCATGGAGGCCGAGTGGCAGCAGCGCTTTGACGCCTACCGCGCCGAGTACCCGAAGGAGGCCGCCGAGTTCGAGCGCCGCATGGCCGGCGATCTGCACGCCAGCTTTGCGCCCGCCTTGTCCGGCGTGTTTGAAGGCGTGGCCGCCAAGGCCGATGCGGTGGCCACCCGCAAGGCCAGCCAGAACGCGCTGGACGCGCTCCACACGCTGGTGCCCGAGTTCTTCGGCGGCAGCGCCGACCTCACCGGCTCCAACCTCACCAACTTCAAAGGCTGCGTGAAGGCCGGGCGCGACCAGTGGGGCAACCACCTGAGCTACGGTGTGCGCGAATTCGGCATGGCGGCCGTCATGAACGGCATCGCCCTGCACGGCGGCTACATCCCCTACGGTGGCACCTTCCTCACCTTCAGCGACTACAGCCGCAATGCCATCCGCATGGCCGCGCTGATGAAGCTGCGCGTGATCCATGTGTTCACGCACGACAGCATCGGCCTGGGCGAAGACGGCCCGACGCACCAGTCGGTGGAGCATGTGCCGAGCTTGCGCATCATTCCGCAGCTCGACGTGTGGCGCCCCGCCGATGGCCTGGAGACCGCCGTGGCCTGGGCGAGCGCGATCGAGCGCCGCGATGGGCCCACCGCGCTGTGCCTGTCGCGCCAGAACCTGCCGCGCCTCACCGATGTGTCGATGGTGAACGCCATTCGCCAGGGCGGCTATGTGCTGGCCGAAGGGGTGAGCCCGAAGGCCGTGATCGTGGCCACCGGTTCCGAGACCTCGCTGGCGATGGAAGCGCACCACGCGCTGGCCGCCGAGGGCATCAGCACCCGTGTGGTCTCCATGCCCTGCACCAACGTGTTCGACCGCCAGCCGCGCGCCTACCAGGACAGCGTGTTGCCGCTGGACCTGCCCGCCGTGGCGGTGGAAGCCGCGCACCCGGATTTCTGGCGCAAGTACGTGGGCCGCACCGGCGCGGTGGTGGGCATCGCCAGCTTCGGCGAGTCGGCTCCGGCCAAGGCGTTGTACGCGCATTTCGGCATCACGACACAGCGGGTGTGTGAAGAAGTGAAGGGCCTCCTGGCATGAAGAACGCCGCAGAAGAGCTGCAAGTTCCGTTCGGGCTGAGCTTGTCGAAGCCCTCGCGCCAACGTGCTGGTGAGCCCTTCGACAGGCTCAGGGCGAACGGATAGAGCGATCATGAGAAAAAGTTTCGACCTCATCCTCTTCGACCTCGACGGCACGTTGATCGAGACCGCGCCGGAAATCGCCGACGCGGTCAACGACACCCTGGCGCAGTTCGGTCTGCACGCGGTCACACAGACGCAGGTGCACGACTGGATCGGTCATGGCACGCGCGAGCTGTTGATCTCGGCCCTGGCCGAGCGCCGCCAGACCACCACCGACGCGGTCCGCCACAGCGCCGACTTCCCCACCATCGAAGCCGCGTTTGCTGCGCACTACCAGCAGCGCTGCGGCACGCGCAGCCAGCTGTACCCGCATGTGCGTGAGACTTTGCAAGTGCTCAGGGACGCGGGCGTGAAGCTGGCCGTGGTGACCAACAAGGAAGGCCGTTACACCCAGACCGTGCTGGACGCACACCAGATGGCGCCGATGTTTCACCGCGTGATCAGCGGCGACACGCTGCCGGTGAAAAAACCCCACCCCGCCGCCGTGCTCGACTGCCTGGATCGCTTTGGCGTCAAGGCCGAGCGTGCGTTGTTCGTGGGCGATTCGTCCATCGACGTGGCCACCGCCCGCAACGCGGGTGTGGCGGTGTGGGCGCTGCCCTATGGCTACAACATGGGCGAGCCCATCGAAGCCTGCAAGCCCGACCGCGTGATCGCCGATTTCTCCGCCCTCCTGATCTGACCCACCCGACCTCCCAAGGAACCGCCATGGCCCTCATCGCTCTGCGACAACTGCTCGACCACGCCGCCGAACACCACTACGGCGTGCCCGCGTTCAACGTGAACAACCTGGAGCAGATCCAGGCCATCATGCAGGCGGCCGACGCGAGCAACGCGCCGGTGATCCTGCAGGCCAGCGCCGGTGCGCGCAAATACGCGGGTGAGCCCTTCCTGCGCAAGATGGTCGAGGCCGCGATCGAGATGTACCCGCACATCCCCATCGTCATGCACCAGGACCACGGCGCGACACCGGCCGTGTGCCAGCAGTCCATCCGCAGCGGCTTCAGCAGCGTGATGATGGACGGCTCGCTGATGGAAGACGCGAAGACGCCCGCGAGCTACGACTACAACGTGGCGGTCACGCGCGAGGTGGTGAAGTTCTCGCACGCGGTGGGCGTGTCGGTGGAGGGTGAACTCGGTTGCCTGGGTTCGCTGGAGACCGGCGAGGCCGGTGAAGAAGACGGCGTGGGCGCCGAAGGCCAGCTCACGCACGAGCAGATGCTGACCGACCCGCAGCAAGCGAAAGATTTCGTGGCGCGGACCGGCGTGGACGCGCTCGCCATTGCCATCGGCACCAGCCACGGCGCCTACAAGTTCACCCGCCCACCCACCGGCGACATCCTGGCCATCGAGCGCATCGCGCAGATCCACGCGGCGGTGCCCAACACGCACCTGGTGATGCACGGTTCGAGCAGTGTGCCGCAGGAGTGGCTGGCCATCATTCGCGCACACGGCGGCGAGATCAAGGAAACCTACGGCGTGCCGGTGGAAGAAATCGTGCGCGGCATCCAGAGCGGCGTGCGCAAGGTCAACATCGACACCGACATCCGCCTGGCCATGACCGGCGCCATGCGCCGCACCATGGTCAAAAACCCCGGCGAGTTCGACCCGCGCAAGTTCTTCAAGGACGCGACCCTGGCCGCCAAAGAGATCTGCCAGGCGCGCTTTCAGGCGTTTGGCTGCGCGGGCATGGCCGGCAAGATCGTTGCGCTGCCACTGGAGAAGATGATTGCACGGTACGCCTGAGGAGGCGGCCGTTGGCCGGGGCTTGCCGCTGTTACTCGGCCTCGATGCCGGCAGCCTTGATGATGCTGCCCCACTTCCGGGTTTCGGCCGCCTGGAACTGTGCGAGCCCATCGGGGGTGCTCGTGAAGGCCTCCGAGCCGCTGTTGTCGAAGAAGCTCTTGGCCTGCGGGCTGGCGGTGGCGCGAACGAGCAGGTCGTTGAGGCGCTGGACCGCAGCCGGGGGTGTTCCCGCCGGTGAGTAGGCGGCGAACCAGTAGCCCATCTCGTAGCCGGGCACGCCCGCTTCGGCGATGGTGGGCACGTTGGGCAACATGGGTGAACGCCTGGATGCCGTCACGCCCAGGGCGCGCAGCTTCTCCGACTTGATTTGCGGAACGCCGGTGGACATGTCGGCGAACATCATGTTGATCTGTCCGCCCAGCACATCGGTGATGGCGTTCGGATTGCTCTTGTACGGCACGTGCAGGATCTGCACGCCGGCCATCTGTTGAAAGAGCTCACCCGCGATGCGGCTGGAAGAGCTGCCGCTGCCGAAGTTCAGCTTGCCAGGTGATTTTTTGGCATCGGCGATCAGGTCGGCCACGGTTTTGTGGCTCGACGAAGGGCTGACAACCAGCACCTGGCCGCCCTTGCCCAACGCGGTGATCGGTGCGAAATCCTTCACCGGGTCGTAGCTCAGTTTCTTGTAGAGGTGTTCGTTGGCTGCGTGTGTGGTGTTGGTGGTGATGAGCACCGTGTAGCCGTCTGCAGGCGCCTTGGCAACCGCAGCGGCGGCGATCATGCCGCTGGCACCCGCCTTGTTCTCGACCACGACCGGCTGTCCGGTTTCGTTGGTCAGGGACTGGCCCAGCGCTCGGGCCAGCTGGTCGGTGGCGCTGCCAGCCGCAAATGGCACGACGAAGGTGATGGGCCGTGACGGAAAGGGCTGCGCCTGGGCGATGGCCAGCGCAGGACCCAGGCCCAGAACGGCGATGGCCGAAGTGGCCAGCAGGTGGCGGCGCTTGTCGAGGTTGATGTTCGTGTTCATGGTGTTGTCTCCTGGTTGGAATGGTCAGCGGAAGAAATGAAAGAGCGATGCGCGTTCATGGGGGGCCGGCGAGGTGGCCGCGGAGCGACTCGGGCACCTCGACAGGCAGATCGAGCAGAAGGAAGGACAGCGCTTTGCCGTGGCTGTCGAGGTTGAGCGAATCGTTCACGCCACCGTCCAGCACGTCCTCGATCACGAAGTTCATGGCGTGCAGGTGTGGCAACAGGTAGCGCGTGACCGCACGGGGGCGCCGGGGTGAGAACTGCCGCGCCACGGCGTCTTCGGTCACCTGCTCGACAAGCACGTCCCACAGCTCGGGGCTCCAGGCGATCACGCTGATGTTGGAGCGGTTTCCCTTGTCCCCGGTGCGGCTGTGGGCCAGCCTGTACAGCGGCACCGTCAGGCCATGGTGGGTGCTCATGGCGCCACCTCCATGGAGCGCACGTCGATCATGGTGTGCCCCACCACGACGGCTTCTCGATGCACCATGCAAGACACCATGCCCAGCCGCGGTCGCATGGCCGTGCGAACCCCGCCACCACCGGCCGGTCCGCAGCAATACAGGGCAGTCACCTCACGCCCCAGGCGCTCGGCCTGGCTGCGCTCGCGGTGCTGCATGGCCACGCGCAGGCGCACGTCGCGCCCCTCGCCCGTGGCTTGTGCATCCAGCCAGTGGCTGGCATCGGCGCCCAGCACGCTGGTCACACCAATCAGGTCGATGCGCAACGGCGCGGTGTCGGCCAGTCGATCACGCAACACCTGGGCGGCCAGGCGCGCACGCGCTTCGGCACGCGCGCCGGCGTAGGAAATCTCGCCTTCGGAAAACCATCCGGCCTCGAAGCAGGCGTTCACCTTGAGAGAGGGCGGGCGCTCGTGGCCGCTCACGCCTTCGAGCCGCACACGGTCGGGGCCGTCCTGTCGCACGCGCGCGGTGGTGATGTCGGCCACCACGTCCGGCGTCAGGTAGGCAGCGGGGTCGTGCAGTTCGTAGAGCAACTGTTCCTTCACCGTGCGTTCGTCGATGCGCCCGCCCGTGCCGGCGGGTTTGGTGATGGTGCAGTTGCCGCTGTCTTCGATCTCGGCGATCGGATAGCCCAACGATGCCAGGCCCGGCACATCCTTGTAGCCAGGGTCGGCGAAATACCCGCCCGAGACCTGGGCACCGCACTCCAGCAGGTGCCCAGCCATGGTGGCGCGGGCCAGCCGGTCCCAGTCGTCCATGCGCCAGCCAAAGTGGGCCAGTGCGGGGCCGAGCACCAGGGAGGGGTCGGCCACGCGGCCACAGACCACGATGTCAGCGCCCGCGCGCAAGGCTCCCGCAATGGGCTCGGCGCCGATGTAGGCGTTGGCGCTCACGATGGGCTCGCAGGGCATGGCCGAACCCAGGGCGTTCTTCAGCAGGTCGCGGTGCTGGACGCCCGACAGGTCATCGCCGTGCACGACGGCGATGCGGGGCGGTCGGATACCGAGCTCCTTCGCCAGCGCGTGAATGCGTCGGGCAGCCCCCAGGGGATTGGCTGCGCCGAAGTTGCTGACGATGCGGATGCCGTGTGCAATGCACAGCCCCAGCACGGGGCGAAGCAGGTCGTCCAGCAGCGGCTCATAGCCGGCTTCCGGGTCACCACGGCGAGCCAGTTGCGCCAGCGCCAGGGTGCGCTCGGCCAGCGTTTCGAAAATCAGCACGGCAGGCTGATCGCGGGCAATCAGCTCGCGCACCACGGGCAGGGCCGCATCGGTGCGGTCGCCCGAAAAACCAGCCGCACAGCCGATCAACAGGTTGGGAATCGTCTTCGACATGTTGTCTCCTGCAGTCACTCTAGGTGATTTACCATGTGTCGTGAAATCGATTGTTCAGATCAACTCATCGAGATAGCAGATGAATATTTCAAGCCGGCAGCTGGATGCGTTCATCGCCCTGGCAACACATCGACACTTCACGCGTGCAGCGGCGCAATGCCATCTCTCGCAGTCTGCTTTCAGCGCGGTGATCCGGGCTCTTGAGGATGACCTGGGCTTGCGGCTGTTCGACAGAAGCACCCGCCACGTGGATCTGACGCTGGAAGGAAGCAACTTTCTCGAATCGGCACTTCGTATCCGGAGCGAGATCCAACGCGCGTTGGACGGGGTGCGTGACGCGGCCACTCTGCAGCGGGGACGCGTTTCGATTGCCTTGCTTCCATCGCTTGCCGCAGGGTGGCTGCCGGGCGTGCTGGCCGAGTTCAGGGCCATTTGCCCCGGGATCGAGTTCGACATCGCGGATGTGCTCTCGGAGCCCTGCATTGAACGCGTGGCGAACAAGACAGCCGACTTTGCCTTGGCGGCTTCCCGTGCGGACACGCCCGAACTCCAGGCACAGCCGTTTTGTGCCGACAGCTTTCACCTGGTGTGCCGCAGCGATCACCCGCTGGCCCGGCGCAGATCCATCGCCATCAAGGACCTGGCTGCATGGCCGTTTGTCCATCTGGCACGAACCAGCAGCGTGCGCCAGTATCTGGAGGGTGCGCTGCGACCGCAGGTGATGAAGACACTGGTTGAAGTCGAACAACTGGCCACCGTGATGGGCTTCGTTCGTGCCGGACTCGGCATCAGCGTGGTGCCCACGTTGACCTTGTTCCATTTCGAGCAACCCGGGATCGTCACCCGCCCTCTGTCCATACCCGGCTTGACTCGACAGATCTACCTCGTGCGTCGCAGAGACCGCAGCCTGTCGGTCGCTGCGCAGGCGGTGCATGACCTGATGATTCAGCGGCGACCCAGATGACCACGCTTGCCCCAAGCAAAACGCCCCGGAGAACCGGGGCGTTTCTTCATGGCGAACGCGACAACATCAAGCCAGCGAATCGGCCCAGATGTTGCGCGCCCAGGCCTTGGCATAGGCGCCTTCGATCTCGCTCGCCGCGCTCGACAAACCACCCGCGCCCGGCACCGCGACCATGGTCTTCTTCTCGGCGTCGTACTTGTGCACGCTGGCCACGTGCACCACGTCCTTGGCGGTCACGAAGCTGTAGCAGGTGTTGGCGTAGAGCGGGTTGGCCGGGGGCTCCTGGCCCTGCAGCAGCGAGACCACGGCGGCGGCACACGTCTTGCCGTGCTGGTTGGCCATGTGGCCCGACTTGGGCATGGCCGGTGCGATCTGGATCGAATCACCCAGCACGTGGATGTTCTTCTGCGCCTTGGACTCGAAGGTGAGGAAGTCCACCTCGCACCAGCGCGAGTTCGCCGTGGCCAGGCCGGTCTTCACCGCGATGTTGCCGGCGCGCATGTCGGGCAGCACGTTGGCCACGCCGGCCTTGAAGTCGTCGTTGAACTCGAACTTCAGGGTGTTGGTGGCGGCGTCCACATCGACCAGCTTGTGCTTGGGCCGGTACTCGATCAGGCCGGCGTAGTGGTCGGCCCAGGCCTTCATGAACAGGCCTTTTTTGGACGTGATGTCGTCGTTGGCGTCGAAGATCACGACCTTGCTCCTGGGCTTGGCCACCTTGAAGTAGCTGGCCACCATGCAGGCGCGCTCGTAGGGACCGGGCGGGCAGCGGTAGGGCGCCAGCGGGATGCTGATGGCGTAGGTGCCGCCGTCGGGCAGGGCCTGGAGCTGCTGGCGCAGGGCGGTGGTCTGCGGCCCGGCTTTCCAGGCGTGCAGCACCTTCTCGGCCGCGCCGGGCTTGATCATGCCGGGCAGGGTGGGCATGAAGTCGACGCCGGGGGAGAGGATCAGGCGGTCGTAGGGCAGCTCGCCACCGCTGGCCAGCTTCACCGTGCGCTTCACGGGGTCGATGCTGTCGACCATGTCGCGCACCACCTTGATGCCGTGGCGTTTGCTCAGGTTGTCGTAGGGCGTGGTGATCTCGGCCATGGTCGAGTGACCACCGACCACGAGGTTGGACATCGGGCAGGAGACGAAGGCCGCGTTGGGCTCGATCAGCGTCACGTCGATGCTGTTGCTGGAAAACATGCGCACGTATTTGGCGGCGGTGGCGCCACCGAAGCCGCCCCCCACCACCACCACTTTTGCGCTGCTGCCCGCCGTGGTGGCGCAGCCGCTCATGAAGCCCATGCCGGCCAGTGCGGAACCCGCGCCGATGCTTTGTACGAATTGACGACGTTTCATGGTGGGCTCCTCAAGGTTTCTGTGCGGCGAAGTAACCAGCGAGCTGACCCAACTGCTCGTCGGTGTAGCCCTTGGAGATCTGGTGCATCAGCGTGGCGGGCCGGGTGCCGGCCTTGAATTCGAGCAGGATTTTCTGCAACTCGGCCTGGTTGCGTCCGGCCAATGCGGCCATGCCCGGCTGCGCGCGTCCATCGGTACCGTGGCAGCTGGCGCAGGCAGCGGCCCACACGCGGATCTGGTTGACCTGGGCTTGCGCCCCGACCGCCGAGGCACACAGCACACCGGCCGCCAGCCATTTCATTGAATTCCCCATCGTCGTCTCCAAAAGGGTGGAAGGAAGTTGCATCCAAAACTGTAGCAGCCACTTGAAACACAACGGGTTTTGGGTGTGATCGCTCGTGGGTGTGACGCATCGTACCGGCGGGCGTTTTCCAGCGCAAAGCCATGGAAACCCTGCTGGGGTTTCTACCTATCCAAATATCAGCAAACACTAATATAGTTGCACCTGATCCCTGCGGCCAGATCCGCCCGAGAAGGAATATTTTCATGCCGCCCAACCTGAATGATGTGATCGGACGCGTGCTGCCCGCACCCGAAAACCACCTGAACGCCGAGAAGCTGGAGCTCGCCCGCAAGGCGCGCCGCAGCTTCATGGGCAAGGCCCTGGCGATGGGCGCTGGCGTCGCTGCCAGCGCCACCGCCGCCACCCGCGCGGTGGCCGCCGAGGGCGAAGAGGCCATCCTCAAATTGCCTGCCCACACCACGGGCCTGGGGCAGAGCGTGGCCACCGTGGGGTATGGCAAGCCCAGCCAGTGGGAAGCCAACCTGCAGCGCCGCCAGAGCCCGGGCCTCACGCGCGTGCCGCAGGCCTCGGTGAGCTTCACGCCACTGCAAGGCCTGTTCGGCATCATCACGCCCAGCGGCCTGCACTTCGAGCGCCACCACCAGGGCTGGTGGGACATCGATCCCTCCAAACACCGCCTGATGGTCAATGGCTTGGTCAAGCGCGAGCGCGTCTTCACCATGGACGACCTCATGCGCCTGCCCAGCGTCTCGCGCATCCATTTCATTGAATGCGGCGCCAACTCCGCGCCCGAGTGGGGCAACGTGGCCTTGCCCGCGGTGCAGTACACGCACGGCATGCTGAGCTGCTGCGAATACACCGGCGTGCTGCTCTCCACGCTGCTGGAGATGTGTGGCTACGACAAGAAGAACGGCAAGTACGTGCTGGCCGAAGGGGCCGACGGTTCGTCCATGACGCGCACGCTCGATATCGACCGTGCGATGGACGACTGCCTCGTGGCCTGGGCCATGAACGGCGAGATGCTGCGACCGGAAAACGGCTACCCGCTGCGTCTGGTGGTGCCGGGCGTGCAGGGTGTGAGCTGGGTGAAATACCTGCGCCGCCTGGAGGTGGGTGACCAGAAATGGGCCGCGAAAGACGAGGCCGTGCACTACATCGACCACATGCCCGACGGCACGCACCGCCAGTACACCGGCATCCAGGAATGCAAGAGCGTGATCACCACGCCCTCGGGCAGCCAGACGCTGCTGGACAAGGGTTACTACAACGTGACCGGCTTGGCCTGGTCGGGCCGGGGCACGGTGAAGCGGGTGGACGTGAGCGTGGATGGCGGGCGCAACTGGCGCACCGCGCGGCTCGAAGGCCCGGTGCTGCCCAAGGCGCTCACGCGCTTCAACATCGACTGGGTGTGGGACGGCAAGCCCGCCGTGCTGCAGAGCCGCGCGATCGACAGCACGGGCTATGTGCAGCCCAAGATCAACCAGCTGCGCGCGGTGCGCGGCACGCGTTCGGTGTACCACCAGAACGCCATCCAGTCGTGGCGCGTTGCCGAAAACGGCGAAGTCTCCAACGTGCAAGTCTATTGATGAGGCCGGTCATGCGAACCCTGACATTTCTTGCCGCTGCGCTCATCACCGGAGCCGCCTGGGCCCAAACCCCACCCTGGCACGACCTGGGCCGCAACGCCACCAAGGCCGAAGTGCAGGCCTGGGACATCGACGTGCGCCCCGACTTCAAGGGCCTGCCCAAAGGTGCGGGCAGCGTGGCCCTGGGCGAGCGTGTGTGGGAAGCGCAATGCGCCTCCTGCCACGGCAGCTTTGGTGAATCCAACGAGGTGTTCACGCCCATCGTGGGCGGCACCACCAAGGCCGACATCGAACGTGGCCGCGTGAAGAACCTCGAGCCCGGGAGCACCTTTCCGCAGAAGACCACCCTGATGAAAGTGGCGACGGTCTCCACGCTGTGGGACTACATCAACCGCGCCATGCCCTGGAACGCGCCGAAGTCGCTCAAGCCCGACGAGGTCTACGGCGTGCTGGCTTACATCCTGAGCCTGGCCGAGGTGGTGCCGACCGACTTCACGCTGAGCGACCAGAACATCGCCGAGGTGCAAAAGCGCATGCCCAACCGCAACGGCATGGTGTTCTACGAGCCGCTGTGGAAGGCGGATGGCAAGGGCGACGTGAAGAACGTGGCCTGCATGAAAGACTGCCCGGTGGAGACAACAATCCGCTCGTTCCTGCCCGACTTCGCGCGCGACGCGCACGGCAACATCCAGGAGCAAAACCGCGTGATCGGCCCGGTGCGCGGCGCCGACACGACCAAGCCGGCGCCCACGGCTGCGGTGGGCAGTCAGCCCGCGCCCCCTGCGGTGGTGGTGGCCGCTGCCAAGCCCGCGGCCAGCGATGTGAAGACCTTGCTGGCTGCCAACAGCTGCACGGCCTGCCACGGCATGAACCAGAAGATTGTGGGTCCGGGCTTCAGCGACATTGCCGCCAAGCACAAAGGCAACGCAGGACTGGAGTCGTACCTGGCGATCAAGATCCGCGAAGGAGGTGTGGGTGTGTTTGGCGCCGTGCCCATGCCGCCCCAGCCACAGTTGAGCGCCACTGAGGCCACCGCCATCGCCAGATGGATCGCCGCTGGCGCGAAGTGACTCGCCTGCGTCGCGCCCAACCTCTGACCGCTTGCGCTCCTGCTTAAATATTTGCATGTACTCGTATTCCCCATTTCCTCTTTCACCAGGAGTGCTTAACCTATGACGATGATTTCCAACTCGCTGTTCGCGGTGGCGCTGCTGGCCTTGACCAGCAGCACTGCCTTTGCTCAGAACGCTGCGGCGGCCAAGGCCCTCGCTTCAAAGAGCGCCTGCCTGGCCTGCCATGCGGTGGACAAGAAGCTGGTGGGCCCTGCCTACCAGGACGTGGCGGCCAAGCACAAAGGCCAGTCCGACGCACTTGAAAAGGTGGCAGCACGCATCAAGTCAGGTGGCTCTGGCCTGTACGGCCCGGTGCCGATGCCCCCGCAAGCCCAGCTCAAGGACGACGAACTCAAGTTGCTGGCAGGGTGGATCCTGGCCGGCGCCCCGGACCAATGACCCGACCCTTACACTCACGCCCTTTCCTCATTTCACAGGAGCCCCCCATGAACAACTCACGCCGAGTCGCCCTCAAGACCACCGGGGCTTTTGCCACGCTGGTGTCGTTGGGCATCGTCACCCAGAGCCAGGCGCACGCCGCCATGGACCGCGCCGGTTTTGACATCAAGACCATGGCCGATGCCGTGAAGGCCCTGGGTGGCACCGCCGCCAACAGCGACCAGGTCACCGTGGTTGCACCCGACATCGCGGAAAACGGCGCCGTCGTGCCCGTGGGTGCCACCAGCAAGATCCCCAACACCACCGAGATCTATCTCATCGTCGAGAAGAACCCCACGCCCATGGCCGCGGGCTTCAAGATTCCCGCCGGCACCGCTGCCGATGTGCAGACCCGTCTGAAGATGGGCCAGAGCTCCAACGTGTTTGCCGTGGTCCGGGCCGACGGCAAGCTGTTCTCGGCTTTCAAGGAAACCAAGGTCACGCTCGGCGGCTGCGGCGGCTGATCGCTCCCGGCCACTCAAACAAACCCATTCACAGAATTTCAGGAGTCCAACATGGCTGATCCGATGCGCATTCGCGCCGCCGTCGCTGGTGACGAAACCACCGTCCGCGTGCTCATGTCCCACATCATGGAGCCCGGCACCCGCAAGGACGCTGCCGGCGCGCTCATTCCCGGCCACTACATCAAGGATGTGGAAGCCACCCACAACGGCAAGGTCGTGCTGGAGGCTGCCTTCAGCGGCGCTGTGGCGCAAAACCCCTTCCTGTCCTTCAAGTTCAAGGGCGGCGCCAAGGGTGACAAGGTCGTCGTCAAGTGGGTGGACACCAAAGGTGACACACGCACCGACGAAGCAGTGATCGCTTGAACAGCGAAGGGTGCCAACGGCCAGTCTGAAGAGTCTGGCCGTTTCTGATTTTTCACACCAAGAACGAGGAGACCCCATGAAGAAGACCCTGGCCCGAGAACTGATGGCGCTGGTGGCGTTGTCTGCTGCATTTGGTGCAGCCCACGCACAAGGCACGGCCGCCGAAGGCATTGCCAAGTACCGCGAGATGCTGCAGGACGGCAACCCGGCCGAGCTGTTCGAAATGAAGGGCGAGGAACTCTGGAAACAGAAGCGCGGTCCGAAGAACGCGTCGCTGGAGCAGTGCGATCTGGGCAAGGGGCCTGGGGTCATCAAGGGAGCATTTGTCGAAATGCCCCGCTTTTTCGCCGATACAGGCCGCGTGCAAGACTTGGAGACGCGGCTCATCACCTGCATGGAAACGCTGCAGGGCTTCAAGGCCGAAGACATCACCAAGACACCGTTTGGTCGCGGCGAGATGGCCAACGTGACGGCGCTGGCCACCTATGTGGCCACGGCTTCGAAAGGCATGGACTTCAACTTGCCTCAGGCGCATGCTCAGGAAAAGCTCATGTTCGAATCGGGCAAACGCATGTTCTTCACGCGGGGTGGCACACACGATTTCTCGTGCGCGTCGTGCCATGGCAGCGACGACAAACGCATCCGCCTGCAGGATCTGCCCAACCTCACCAAGAACCCGGGCGACGGCATTGGTTTTGCCGCCTGGCCTGCCTACCGTGTGTCCAATTCCCAGATGTGGGGAATGCAACAGCGGCTGAACGACTGCTTCCGCCAGCAGCGTTTCCCGGAGCCCAAGTTCGGCAGCGATGCCACCATCGCACTCGGTGTCTACATGGGCGTCAACGCCAAGGGCGCCGAGTCCATCGTGCCCGCCATCAAGCGCTGATCCAGGAGACATTGCATGAAACACAAAACCACCGCCTTCGTCACCACCTTGGCCGCCGTGTTGCTGGCCGGCTGTTCGGCAGCGCCGTCGGCGGCAGATGCCGACAAGGCTACCGCCGCCATGCTCAAGAGCTCGTTCCAGGCGCGCGGCATCGCAACGCTGGACCGCCTCAACCAGGACGAGGCGAATGCCGCTTGCATGCAGGCCGATGTGGCCGGCAAGCCGCTGGACGACAAGGTGGCCAAGGCCATCGAAGCGGCCAACATGAAGACCGTGAAATGGCCCACCGACGGCAAGTTCATCGGTGACTGGAAAGAGGGCGAGAAGATTGCCCAGAGCGGCCGTGGCCTGACCTGGACCGACAAGGCCGGCGACCCCAACGGCGGCAATTGCTACAACTGCCACCAGATCAGCAAGGAGGAAATCTCCTTCGGCACGCTGGGCCCCAGCCTCTACAACTACGGCAAGCTGCGTGGCGTGACCGACCCGAACAGCGCCGGTGGCAAGGCCATCGTGGAATACACCTGGGGCAAGCTCTGGAACGCGCGCGCCTACAACGCGTGTTCACAAATGCCGCGCGTGGGCCACATGGCCATCCTGAACCAGAAGCAGATCCAGGACGTGATGGCCTTGCTGCTCGACCCCGCCTCGCCCGTCAACAAATGAGGTGTTGACCCTGGCCGCGTGAGGCGGCCAGGGTCTGTGATCCCCTAAAAAATTTCGCCTAAATATCAGCGATCAATTATTTATAGGTGCAGAGATGAGTTTCAGCCGCCGTGAATTCATGCAGGTGCTGGCCGTGGCGAGCGCCACCGGCATGGCCCTCAACCACCGCGACGTGCTCGCCGCAGCACCCGGCGCAGGTGAGCGCCTCTACAGCGTGCCCAAGTTCGGCAACGTGAGCTTTTTGCACTTCACCGACTGCCACGCGCAGCTCACGCCCATCCACTTCCGCGAACCCAGCGTGAACCTGGGCGTGGCCGAGGCCGTGGGCCGCCCGCCGCACATCGTGGGCGAGAAGCTCCTCAAGCAGTTCGGCATCAAGCCCGGCACCGCCCAGGCCCACGCGTTCTCCTACCTCGACTTCAGCCAGGCCGCCAAAACCTACGGCAAGGTCGGCGGCTTCGCGCACCTGGCCACGCTGGTCAAGCAGCTCAAGGCCAGCCGCCCCAACGCGCTGCTGCTCGACGGTGGCGACACCTGGCAGGGTTCGGCCACCTCGTTGTGGACCAACGGTCAGGACATGGTGGACGCCTGCAAGTTGCTCGGCGTGAACATGATGACCTCGCACTGGGAGCACACCTTCGGCGCCAAGCGCGTGCAGGAGATCGTGGAGAAGGATCTCAAGGGGAACATGGAATTCCTTGCGCAGAACATCAAGACCACGGACTTCGAGGACATGGTCTTCAAGCCGTACGCGATGCGCGACATGAACGGCGTGCAGGTGGCGGTGATCGGCCAGGCCTTCCCCTACACCCCGATCGCCAACCCGCGCTACATGGTGCCCGACTGGACCTTCGGCATCCAGGACGAGCACATGCAGAAGATGGTGGATGAAGCGCGTGGCAAGGGCGCGCAGGTGGTGGTGGTGCTCTCGCACAACGGCATGGACGTGGACATCAAGATGGCTTCGCGCGTGCGCGGCATCGACGCGATTCTGGGCGGCCACACACACGACGGCATGCCCGCGCCCTTCGTGGTGAAAAACGCCGGCGGCCAGACGCTGGTGACCAATGCCGGCTCCAACACCAAGTTTCTTGGGGTGCTCGACTTCGACGTGCGCGGTGGCAAGGTGCAGGGCTTTCAATACAAGCTGCTGCCCATCTTCTCCAACCTGCTGCCGGCCGACGCCGCCATGCAGGCGCTCATCGACAAGGTGCGCGCGCCCTACAAGGACAAGCTCGAAGAGAAGCTCGCCGTCACCGAAGACCTGCTCTACCGCCGCGGCAACTTCAACGGCTCCTGGGACCAGGTGATCTGCGACGCGCTGATGGAAACCAAGGGCGCAGATGCCGCGTTTTCCCCCGGCGTGCGCTGGGGCACCTCGCTGCTGCCGGGCGACAGCATCACCTACGAACGCATGATGGACCAGATGGCGCTGACCTACCCAGCCACCACGCTCAACACCTTCACCGGCGAACAGATCAAGACCATCCTCGAAGACGTGGCCGACAACATCTTCAACCCCGACCCCTACTACCAGCAGGGCGGCGACATGGTGCGCGTGGGCGGCATGCAGTACACCATCACGCCCAATGCGGCCATGGGCCAGCGCATCAACAACATGACCATCAAAGGCAAGCTGATCGAGGCCGACAAGACCTACAAGGTGGCCGGCTGGGCTTCGGTGCAAGAGGGTGTGAAGGGCGAGCCGATCTGGGACGTGGTCTCGGGCTATCTGCGTGAGAAGAAGGTCATCAAGGGCGTGCAGATCAACACGCCGCGCATCATCGGCATGGACGGCAATCCGGGCCTGGCTGCCTGAACCTTCGCGCGCCCATGAAAAAAACCCACCGCCCTTGCGAGCGGTGGGTGTCAACAATCCTTGGAGATTCGAGAGGGTTTGGAAATCAGAAGGTGTGAGCCACGCCCACCGAGTACAGCTTGCGCTCGGTCGCCGTGGTGCCGGCGGCGTCTTCCGTGTCGCCATCCAGGTAGGCGGCGTACACGCGCGTGCGCTTGGACAAGGCATAGGTGCCGCCCAACGAGAAGGCCGAACCTTCGCGAACCTTGATGCCGTTGGCCTTGGTTTCGCTGGTGGCGATACCGGCCGACAGATCAAACGCGCCGAAAGGCACCGACACGCCGATGGCGAAATCGTTGTCCTTCAGGTTGGAAGCGGTTTCTGCGTTCTGGTACTGGGCCGAGAGGCGGAACGCGCCGAAGTTGTACAGACCCGAGAGCACGGTGTAGTCGCGGTCGTTGGCCGCAGTGGCCGAGTTCTGCTGCTGGAAGCCCAGGGCCACGTCCAGGGGGCCGCCTGCGTAGCGCAGGTGGAATGCCTGGATGTCGCTTTCGGTGCCTGCGGTCTGGTCGAAGGCGTACGAGTACGCGCCTGAGAAGCCACCGAACTTGGGTGAGTCGTAGCGGATCTGGCTGGTCGGACGGCTGGTGAAATTGCCCACGTTGACGGCGCTGGCGCCTTCAGTGGATGCCTTGCCGGCGGTGAACTCGGAGTCGAACAGGTTGTAGGTGTTGCCCAGGTCAAAAGCGTCCTTGAAGGCGCTGTCGCGCAGACCCATGGTGACGCCACCAAAACCACCGCTCAGGCCCACCCAGCTGGCGCGGGTGAAGTTGGCGCTGGCACCGTTGGTCACGTCGATGGCGGTCTCCAGACGGAAGTTGGCCTTGAGGCCACCGCCCAGGTCTTCGGTGCCCATCACACCCCAGCGGCTGGTGGTCAGGTTGCCGGAGAACATGCGCGTGTCGCTGGAAGCGCCTTGGTCGAGGCTACCGACCGATGCGTCGAGGCGACCATACAAGGTGACAGAAGACTGGGCCATGGCGGCGCCGGTGGTGGCCAGGACGGCCAGAGCGATGAGGCTCTTTTTCATGTGGGTGCTCCGAAGAAAAAATGCAGGGCTTGTGGCCCATGCTCCCTGCACCATGCAGGAAGTGATCCGGAGTCTATGGATTGGAAGTGGCTACTTGATTACGATGATGTAATGCAACAGGGCTTTCCCGATATTTACAACAGAAGCCCCACAGGCGGCCAAGGCTGTCATCAGCATGCAACAAAAAACGCAGCAACCAGAAGGAGCTCCACCATGAAACACGACATCATCGTTCTCGGCGCCGGCATGGTGGGCGTGGGTTGTGCGCTCCATCTGCAGGCCCGCGGCCAGTCCGTTGCGCTGCTCGACCGGCGTGCGCCGGGGCTTGAGACCTCGTACGGCAACGCCGGCATCATCCAGCGCGAAGCCATCGCACCCTATGCGCTGCCGCGCGACCTGGGCTTCCTGCTCTCCGGCGCCACCAACCAGCGGGTGGACGTGCGCTACCACGCGGGCGACGCCGCGCGCATGCTGGGGCCGCTGTGGGACTACTACCGCAACTCGGCGCCCGAGGTCTACAAACAGATCTCGCGCGAGTACGAGACCCTGATCGCGCTCTCACTGGAATCGCACACGCAGCTGATGAACGACGCGGGCGCCAACGACCTCGTGGCGGGGCAGGGCTACCTCATGCTCTACCGCACCGAACGCGAGCTGCAAAGCTTCTTCGAGGTGGCCGACGAGCGCGCCAAAGACGGCGTGCACCACATCAAGCTCACGGGCGCGGACGTGGCCAGGGAAGAACCCTCGCTCGTGGGTGCGTTCGCTGGCGCCGTGCGCTGGACCGACCCCGTGGCCATCAGCAGCCCCGGTGATCTGGTGCAGGCCTATGCGCGCCTGTTCGAGCAGCGGGGTGGGGCGGTGCACCTGGGCGACGCCATGACACTGCGCAAAACCGATGCGGGTGGCTGGCAGGTGGACACCGCTGACGGTCAAACGCTGGAGGCCAGCCAGGTGGTCGTGGCGCTGGGACCGTGGACCACGCAGCTCACCGAACGCTTCGGCTACACCGCGCCCGTGATCCCCAAGCGGGGGTATCACATGCACTACACCCGCCTGCCCGGCAAGCCACTCAACAGCACCATCATCGATGCCGAGAACGGCTACGTGGTCGCGCCCATGAAAGACGGCCTGCGGCTGACCACCGGCGCCGAACTCGCGAACGCCGATTCGCCACGCACGCCAACACAGATCGACGCCGCCGAAAAAATCGCACGGCAAAGTTTCCCGCTCGGCGAACGCGTGGACGCCGAGCCCTGGATGGGCACGCGACCCTGCATGCCCGACATGAAACCCGTCTTCGGCCCTGTGCCCGAAGTGCCCGGCCTGTGGTGCGCCTTCGGGCATGGGCACCAGGGCTTCACCTTGGGGCCGGTGACGGGGGAGCTGCTGGCGGCGATGATGACCGGGGCGACGCCGAGGGTGGATGTGAGGCCGTTTTCGCCGGAGCGGTTTGGGTAGTTTGATGTCGTGACTTGAACGTCACGGAGATGACCCTGGAGCAAGCGTTGCTTGACTAGTGCCAGCCAGCCTCCACGAAAGTCGGGGTGGTTCAATCAATGGTCGAAAGATCTGCTCACGTCGCACCAGAAGGGCTGCAACTCGCGGCAAATCGTCTTGACTCTCTGATGTCGGCTTTCGCCAAGACCGCTGTTGATTCGACTTGTGGAGGAATGGAATGACTTGGACGTTTTCTAACTACGCCCTTGAAAGAATGGGATTTCGCGAGGTGATTGCGCCTGGCCAGTTGTCGGCAAGTTTTTTGAGTGTTACTGCGTACGAGGCACGCGGCTTAGTTGTCCCAGATGAATTTTGCCAAGCGTTGATGGCGAGGGTTGCCGGAGCTGACTATCGCATTGCGATTTCAAAGAGCGTGAATGCGGGATGCCGTGCAATTGAGGATGGTGATTTTTGTGAGTCAGAAAGTGAGTGGCTCGATCGCGTGAAGTCGAAGGGCCCATTTGTATTGATCGGCGTTGGACCATCGGATTTTTTTGATTGCACTGCAGGCCGTATGCAACGCCACGAAGATGGCAGCCTGACTACATATGACAGCTTTCCCGAGGCGAGGGCGGCAATGCGCGCGTTGGAGCAACGTGTGATTCCCCCAATCCTCACCGCCATGACATGTGCGCTCAACAAGCCAGATCTATTTGTCGCGCTTAAAAAGCTCGAACGAGGTTCATCCGGGCGATGCGTGGATGGCACGCACTTGCATGACATCCGTTTTGAGGGGAAGGCAGAGGCGTATGTGTCCCGTCCTTTCGATGAAGATGCCTTGAGAAATGCATTGACCGACGTCACCTTAAAAGCCTCGCAGATGAACCCGAAATCTGCAAAATTCTTCTCACTGGGGCTTGGTGAGGTCGACGAGTTAAAGCGATTTTTGAACTTCTTCCTCGCCCTGGAAATTCATACGCATGCAGTGTTCGCGCGAATCGATCATCGCCTGCATGTGACCTCACTTACCTCGGCAGTCCCTTCGGCGTCGGCGGTCACTTCCAGTATGTTGCAGACCAAGATGGAGGCGCTCACAAACTTGTTTGACCGATTTGTCTGGTGTGCGGCGTGCGTTTGGACGGACTTGACTGAGTCTGACGTCTCGCACTTCTTGGAGTTGAAAAAGGCTCGGGACGATATCGCTCATGGTCGAGCGTCTGAGCCGCCCGCTGGATTCGCTCGCTCTGCACAGCTTCTCGCCCACAAAATCCTTTGGCGTTGAAAGCTACTCCTCGGACGACACCAACCGAGACGGATGGTTTCGAGCACCATCTAAGCGGAGTTACGCGCCAACTACATAGAAAAAGCCCCTGACCATGACAGTCAGGGGCTTTTATATAGTGGTGCCGGAGAGATGAATCGAACACCCGACCTTCTCATTACGAATGAGCTGCTCTACCGACTGAGCTACACCGGCAACGCCCGCGATTATAGCCCGGTGTGGTAGCTGGTCACGCGCTCGACCTCGTTCTTCGAGCCCAGGATCACGCTCACGCGTTCGTGCAGTTTGCCGGGCTGGATGTCCAGAATGCGTTGTTTGCCGTTGGTGGCGGCGCCGCCTGCCTGCTCGACCAGCCAGCCCATGGGGTTGGCTTCGTACATCAGGCGCAGCTTGCCGGGCTTCTCGGGTTCGCGCTTGTCCCAGGGGTACATGAAGATGCCGCCGCGCGTGAGGATGCGGTGCACGTCGGCCACCATGCTGGCGACCCAGCGCATGTTGAAGTCTTTGCCGCGGGGCCCTTCCTTGCCGGCCAGGCATTCGTCCACGTAGCGCTTCACCGGGGCGTCCCAGTGGCGCATGTTGCTCATGTTGATGGCAAATTCTTTCGTGTCGGGCGGGATCTGCACGTCTTCTTTGGTGAGCACGAACGAGCCTTGCTCGCGGTCGAGCGTGAACATGGCCACGCCGTCGCCGACGGTGAGCACCAGCGTGGTCTGCGGGCCGTAGACGCAGTAGCCGGCGGCCACTTGCCGGTGCCCCGCCTGCAGGAAGTCGCCTTCGTCCACGCCCCGGTCGTCCTCGGGCATTCTGAGCACGCTGAAGATGGTGCCGATACTGACGTTCACATCGATGTTGGAGGAACCATCGAGCGGATCGAACAGGAGCAGGTATTCACCCTGCGGGTAGCGGTTGGGCACGACATAAATGCCTTCCATTTCTTCGCTGGCCATGGCCGCGAGGTGGCCACCCCATTCGTTGGCTTCGATCAGCACTTCGTTGGCAATGATGTCGAGCTGCTTCTGCATCTCGCCCTGCACGTTCTCGGTGGTGGCCGCGCCGAGCACGCCGCCCAGGTCACCTTTGTTGACGGCCTGGCTGATGCTCTTGCAGGCGCGTGCCACCACTTCAAGCAACAGGCGCAATTGGGAAGGAATGTGCCCGTGAACACGCTGTTGTTCGACGAGGTAGCGGGTGAGGGAGATGCGTTTGTTGCTCATGAGGAAGGTCTGGTAAAGGCTTCGACAGGCTCAGCCCGAACGGTATGGGTGGCGTGGACGGAGGAAATTCAATCGGCGAGCGAGCGCGTCACGACTTCGCGCACATCGTTGCTCAGGTCGGTCTTTGCGGCCACGCGGGCGATGGCTTCGCGCGCGGCGCTGCGGTAGGGCTCGGCGAGTTTCTTCCAGCGGTCGAGCGCGCGCGCCAGGCGGGCGGCCACTTGCGGGTTGAAGGTGTCGAGTTCGACGACGCGCTCGCTCCAGTACAGGTAGCCCGCCGCGTCCGCGCGGTGGAACGCGCCGGGGTTGGCGCTGCAGTAGCTGAAGATCACACTGCGCGCGCGGTTGGGGTTCTTGAGGTGGAAGTCGGCGTGCTTCATGAGTTGGCGCACCGCGGGCAGCACGTTGCCACCGCGGTCGGGCGCGCCGGCCTGCAGGGCAAACCACTTGTCGAGCACCAGGTCTTCGTTCTGGAACATGCTGTGGAAGCGGGCGAGGGCATCGCGCGCCAGGGCGTGGTCGCTCACCACCAGGGCCGACAAGGCGTTGAAGCGGTCGGTCATGTTGCCGGCGTCCTTGAAGCGCTGGTAGGCGCGACCGGGCCACACCACATCGCCGCTGGTGCGTGCGTCCAGGCACAGCATGCTCAGTGCCATGCCGGCCAACGCGCGGCGGCCGGTGCTCACCGGGTCGGGGCGGTAGGCGCCGTTGTCTTTGTGCGCCTCGAATGCCCAGGCCCAGTCGGCCTGCAGGGCCTTCGCGAGTTGCAGGCGCATGGCTTCGCGCACGGCGTGCACGCGCTGCGGGTCCACTTCGCCCAACTGCTCGGCGATGTAGGTCTCGCTGGGGAGGGTGAGTACGAGCTCCTTGAACGCGGCGTCCAGCGTGGGGTGGCGCAACACGTCGCGCATGGCGCCGAGGTAGGCGGTGTCCAGCGGCGATTCGGGCACCGGGTCATCGCTCAGGATGGCCATGAGCGCGCGGCGCAGGGCCAGGCGTTGCGCGGCTTCCCAGCGGTTGAACGGGTCGGGGTCGGACGCGAGTAAGGTGAGCAGCTGCGCGTCGGTGTAGTGGCAGTCGAGCACCACGGGCGCCGAGAAGCCGCGCAGCAGCGAGGGCACGGGCTCGCTGTCCAGGTTCACAAAGGTGAAGCTCTCGCTGGCTTGCGTCAACACAAAGGTGCGGCTGCCGGCTTCGGGCTGCGCCCAGTGGGCGAGTTGCAGCGGCAGTTCAGCACCGTCGGCGCTCAACAGCCCGAGCGAGACCGGAATCACGAACGGCTCTTTGGCGTTTTGACCGGGCGTGGGCGCGCAGCTCTGGGTGAGGGTGAGCGTGTAGCTGCGGGCGGCGGCGTCATACAGGCCCTCGGCGCGCAAGCGCGGCGTGCCGGCCTGGCTGTACCAGCGCTTGAACTGAGGCAGCAGACGGGCGAGGTCGCTGTGCGGGTTGGCATCGGCCACCGATTGCGCGAAGTCGTCGCAGGTGACGGCCTGGCCATCGTGCCGTTCGAAGTAGAGCTTCATGCCCTGGGCGAAGCCGTTGCGCCCCACCAGGGTCTGCATCATGCGCACGACCTCGGCGCCTTTTTCATACACGGTGACGGTGTAGAAGTTGTTGATCTCCACGTAGCTGTCGGGCCGCACCGGGTGCGCCATGGGGCCGGCATCTTCGGGGAACTGCGCGGTGCGCAACACGCGCACGTCTTCAATGCGCTTGACCGCGCGCGCCGAGGGCTCGGCGCACAGGTCCATGCTGAATTCCTGGTCGCGGAAGACGGTGAGGCCTTCCTTGAGCGAGAGCTGGAACCAGTCGCGGCAGGTGACGCGGTTGCCGGTCCAGTTGTGAAAGTACTCGTGGCCCACGACCGATTCGATGTTGGAGAAGTCGGTGTCGGTCGCGGTGGCGCTGTTGGCCAGCACGTACTTGGTGTTGAAGATGTTGAGGCCCTTGTTCTCCATCGCGCCCATGTTGAAGTCGGCGGTGGCCACGATCATGAAGCGCTCCAGATCGAGCGGCAAGCCGAAGCGGGCCTCGTCCCAGGCCACGCTGGCGATCAGCGAGTTCATCGCGTGCTCGGTCTTGTCCATGTCGCCCGGGCGCACATACACCTGCAGCAGGTGCTTGCCGCCGCTGCGCGAGGTGATGCGCTGCTCACGCGCCACCAACTGGCCGGCAACCAGCGCGAACAGATAGCAGGGCTTCTTGTGCGGGTCCACCCACTTGGCGAAGTGACGGCCCTCATTGCCAGGTCCTTGCAGCATGCCTTCTTCCACCAGGTTGCCGTTGGACAGCAGCACCGGGTACTTGGCCTTGTCGGCGCGCAGCGTCACGGTGTAGCTGGCCATCACGTCCGGGCGGTCCAGGAAATACGTGATGCGGCGAAAGCCCTCGGCCTCACACTGCGTGAAGAAGGTGCCCTGGCTCACGTAGAGGCCCATGAGCTGGGTGTTCTTCTCGGGAGTGCAGGTGGTGAAGATTTCCAGATCGAAGGGCTCCGTGCCTTCGGGCAGGCTCTCCAGCACCAGTTGCTGGCCGTCCATCTTGAACGAGCAGCCCGCGCCGTTGACCAGCACGCGCGCGAGGTTCAGGTCTTCACCGTCGAGCCGCAAGGCTTGCGCCGGCACGTCCGGGTTGCGGCGCAGGCGCATCTTGTTGAGCACGCGCGTCTTGGCCGGGTCCAGGTCGAAGCACAGGTCAACCGTGTCGATCCAGTAGGCCGGGGCGGCGTAGTCTTCGCGGCGAACCACGGTGGTGGGGCCTTCGCGCAGTGAGCTCATGATCAAACGCCTTGCTTCAGTGATGCTTCGATGAAGGGATCGAGATCGCCGTCCAGCACTTTCTGCGTGGCGGAGATCTCGACGTTGGTGCGCAAGTCCTTGATGCGGCTGTTGTCCAGCACGTACGAGCGGATCTGGTGACCCCAGCCCACATCGGTCTTGGTGTCTTCAAGCTTCTGCTGTTCTTCCTGCTGCTTGCGCAGTTCGAAGTCGTACAGCTTGGAGCGCAGGCGCTTCCACGCCACGTCACGGTTGCCGTGCTGGCTGCGGCCGTCCTGGCACTGCACCACGATGCCGGTGGGGATGTGCGTGAGGCGCACGGCCGAGTCGGTCTTGTTGATGTGCTGACCACCCGCGCCGGAGGCGCGGTAGGTGTCGGTGCGCACATCGGCCGGGTTGATGTTGATCTCGATCGAGTCGTCGATCTCGGGGTACACGAACACCGACGCGAACGAGGTGTGGCGTCCACCCGAAGAGTCGAACGGGCTTTTGCGCACCAGTCGGTGCACACCGGTTTCGGTGCGCAGCAGGCCAAAGGCGTAGTCGCCCTCGATCTTGATGGTGGCGCTCTTGATGCCGGCGGTGTCGCCCTCGGTTTCGTCTTCGATGATGGTCTTGAAGCCCTTGCGCTCGGCGTAGCGCAGGTATTGGCGCAACAGCATGCTGGCCCAGTCGCAAGCCTCGGTGCCGCCGGCGCCGGCCTGGATGTCCAGGAAACAGTTGAGCGGATCGGACGGGTTGCTGAACATGCGGCGGAATTCGAGCTTTTCCACCTCGGCCGCGACCTTGGCGGCTTCGCCTTCGATGGTGATCAGGCCGGCATCGTCGCCGTCTTCGCTCGACATCTCGAACAGCTCTGTGTTGTCCGTCAACTCACCGGTGAGGCGATCGAGCACCAGCACCACATCTTCGAGGGATTTTTTCTCGCGTCCCAGGTCCTGGGCGCGTTTGGGGTCGTTCCAGACCGTGGGGTCTTCCAGTGCCGACTCGACTTCCTTCAGCTTCGATGCTTTGGCATCGTAGTCAAAGATACCTCCGGAGCTCGACCACGCGTGTGGTCAGGTCTTCGAGCTGTGATCGGATGGCGTTGCTGCGTTCGGCTTCCATGGGGTGTTCCTGCGGTCAATGTCAAAACCGCGATTTTCTCACGCCATGCCGCCACCAGCGGCCGTGCCGCTCAAAAGCGCCAGGTGGTACCGAACATGACCGCAGCGGTGCCCAGCAACTGGATCTCAAGCGTGCTCTTGGGTGACAGGCGGTAGCCGAGGGCGGGAACGATCACGGGCGCGAAGCCGCCCACGTTCAAAGGTACCTTGTTCTTGTATTGGCCCACGTAGCCGTAGATGATGCCGGCGCTGACCGACACATAGAGCTGTGGCTGCGCCTGCCAGAAGCCGGGCCAGCTCTTGCCCACGAAGGCGTAGGCCGATGGTTGGCCGAACGAGTTGTTGAACAGGCTGAAGCCGCAATAGCGGTTTTCGGGCAGCAGGCGGCTCACGCTGATCGCATACACCTGCTGGTGTTCGCTGTTCGGCGTCCAGTGGTGGGTGTAGGGCGAAAAGAAGGCCTCGTAGCGCGCAGCGTCCGAATCGGCGCTTGGCGGCTGGTCGTAGCCCGGGCAGAGAAACGAGTCACCCGCCATGGCCGGTGCGCCCATGAGAAGGCCAAGCGTGGCAACCGCGGCGGGCCTGAAAAGTGCGCGTAGGAAAAATCTCATAACGCGCGAGTATGCCCGCCACCCCTTGAACGCAAGGTAAACCGGTTGCAACAACCCGCACACGCGCGGACCGGTCAGGGCGCGCTGTTCAGGAACGCTTCGATCAAACGCGCCAGTTCTGCGGGCTGGTCGTGGTGCATCATGTGGCCCGCCTCCTGCACCACGGCGCTTTCCAGCCGCGGCACGGCACGAACGCGTTCCAGGTACTGGGCCAAAGTGAAGGTGCCCTTCCACCACTGCCCCAGGCTGTCGTCACTGGCGGTGACCGACAACACCGGCGCGCTGATGCGCCGGTAGATCTCCAGCGCTTCGTCCAGGCGGTACAGGTGGGCGCTGGTCACCTTGTGCGCCGCGTCGCCCAGAATCTCCCACTCGCCCTGTGCGTTGGGCGCCGCCCATTGTTGGGCCAACCAGTCGGCCTTGTCTTGCACCAGTCTCGGGTTGGTTTTCATGAGTCGACGCGCCACGCCCTCGGCGTCGGGGTAGCTCTTGAGCGCCTTGCCGCCACGTTGAACGCTCTTGATCTCATCCATCCACTGCGCATAGCGGCCGGGCGCCTGCGCGGGCCTCGTCTCGGGCATGCCGAAGCCTTCCAGGTTCACCAGGTGCTCGATGCGGTGGGGCCGAACGCCCGCGTACATCATGGCAATGTTGCCGCCCATGCTGTGGCCCACCAGATCGACCTGGCGCTCGCCGACGTAGTGATCGAGCAGGGCGTCGAGATCGGCCATGTAGTCGGGGAACCAGTAGCTGTCGACTGCCGGTCCTTCGAGCCGGGTGTGGCCGAAGCCGCGCCAGTCGGGCGCGATGATCCAGCGCTCGGTCTGCAGCGCGTCCACCACAAACTGCCACGAAGCCGCCACATCCATCCAGCCATGTACCAGCACCAATGGCGCCACGGTATCGCTGCGCTGACCCCATGTGCGCACGTGGTAGTTCAGATTGCGGACCGGGACGAATTCGCTGCGTGAGGCTCTCAGTGCTTGGTACATTCGTCGGATCATAGAGAACGAGACCGAGACACACCATGCGCCCGAGTCAAGCCAGAGACAAGACAAGCACCCCCATCGACCTGTACGACGCGCTGCACAGCCGCTTTGGCTGGGCGGTGCCCGAACACTTCAACATGGCGCAGATGTGCATGCGGCGCTGGGCGCTGGACCCCAAGCGGTCCAGCGACACGGCCGTGACCGCGTGCGCGCCCCAGCAGAAAGATCGGCGCCACAGCTACGCCGAGCTGCTTGACCAGGCGAACCGATTGTCCAACGCACTGGTCGCGATGGGCGTGCAGCGCGGTGACCGCGTGGCCATCGTGCTGCCGCAGCGTTTCGAGACCGCAGTGGCTTACATGGCGGTGCTGCAAATGGGCGCGGTGGGCATGCCGTTGTCGCAGCTGTTTGGGCCCGAGGCGCTGGAGTTCCGGTTGCAGGACAGCGAAGCGGTCGTGGCCATTTGCGACCAGCCCTCCATGCCCGCGCTCCTGGGTGTGCGTGACGACTGCCCGCTGCTGCGCTGCGTGATCGGGGTGGACGGTGACGGCACGCCCGAAGGCATGCGCGCCGATCTCGACTGGACCGAGCTGCTGGCGCAGGAGCCGGCGGAGTTCACACCGGTCAACACGCTGGCCGACGAGGCCGCCGTGCTCATCTACACCAGCGGCACCACCGGCAATCCCAAGGGCGCGTTGATCCCCCACCGGGCACTCATCGGCAACCTCACCGGTTTCGTGTGCAGCCAGAACTGGTTCGGCTTCGACCCGTTCAATGCCTCGGCGCCTTCCACGGCGGTGTTCTGGTCGCCAGCCGACTGGGCCTGGACCGGAGGCCTCATGGACGCGCTGCTGCCCACGCTGTATTTCGGCCGGCCCATCGTCGCGTTCAACGGACGCTTTGGTCCGCAGACCGCGTTCGAGTTGATCGAGCGCCACGGTGTCACGCACAGCTTTCTGTTTCCCACCGCGCTCAAGGCCATGATGAAGGCCATTCCCACGCCGAAGAAGCACTATCGCTTCAAGCTGGAAGGCCTCATGAGCGCAGGCGAGGCGGTGGGCGACGCGGTGTTTGCGTACTGCCGCGACCAGCTCGGCGTGACCGTGAACGAGATGTTCGGTCAGACCGAGATCAATTACATCGTCGGCAACTGCGCGCGCCTCTACCCAGCCAGGCCGGGCAGCATGGGCAAGGGCTACCCCGGTCACCGCGTGGCGGTGATCGACGAAGAGGGCAACGAGTGCCCGGTGGGCGTGCCGGGCGATGTGGCGGTGCACCGGCTCGACGTGCATGGCGACCCCGACCCGATCTTTTTCCTGGGCTACTGGAAGAACGAGGCGTCGACCCGGGCCAAGTACACCGGTGACATGTCCAACAGCTGGTGCCGCACGGGCGACATGGCCACGCGCGACGCCGATGGGTACCTCTGGTATCAGGGCCGTGCCGACGATGTGTTCAAGGCCGCGGGTTACCGCATCGGGCCGAGCGAGATCGAGAACTGCCTCGTGAAGCACCCGGCGGTGGCCAATGCGGCGGTGGTGCCCAAACCCGATGCCGAGCGCGGCGCGGTGGTCAAGGCCTATGTGGTGCTGGCGCCCGGCCATGTGGCGGGCGATGAACTGGTGAAGCAACTGCAGGCGCATGTGAAGGGCAAACTCGCGCCTTATGAATACCCGAAAGAGATCGAGTTCATCGACTCGCTTCCCATGACCACCACGGGCAAGGTGCAGCGGCGGGTGTTGCGTTTGCAGGAAGAGGCGCGGGCGTCCTTGCGGGCCTGAGCCGACACCCCAGAAAAAAGCCCGGCGGCTGCCGGGCTTTTCGGGAGGGAGGATGGATCAGCGCGCTGCGGGCTCGGCCACGTAGATTTCCACGCGGCGGTTTTGTGCGCGGCCAGCGGCCGTGCTGTTGTCGGCGATCGGCTCGCGCGAACCGCGGCCGTCGGTGGCGAAGCGGGCTGGCGACACGCCGCGGGCCACGAGGTAGTCGCGCGTGCTGTTGGCGCGGTTGAACGACAGCGGGTTGTTCACCGCATCGCTGCCGGTGCTGTCGGTGTGGCCGACGATGGCAATCGCGGTCACCGGGTTGGCGTTGAGCGTGTTGGCGAACTGGCCGAGCACGCGCTGCAGCGTGGGGCTCACGGTGGAGCTGCCGGTGGCAAAACCCGCGTCGGCCGGCACGTCCAGCTTGAGGCGGTTGTCAGAGGTCTGGCTCACACCGATGCCGGTGCCGGCGGTGGCGGCTTCCATGGCGCGCTTCTGCTCCTGCATCTTGGTCGACCAGATGTAGCCGCCCAAGGCGCCAGCGCCTGCACCGATGACCGCGCCCTTGGCCGCACCCTTGGAGCCGCCGGTGGCAGCACCCAGCAGCACGCCAGCCAGTGCGCCGATGCCGGCACCCTTGGCCGAATCGGTCTGGGTTTCACTCATGTTGGCGCAGCCGCTGAGTGCCATGGCTGCAGCCAGGGCGGTGATGGTCAGACCACGGGTGATGTTTGTAAGTTGATTCATGTTCAATGCTCCACTGGCGTTGTTGATGGATGGAAATGACAAATGGCTTCGGTGCGATGGCGGCTCCATCGTCAAACATCAAGGATGTGTTGATGGTGACTGCAGCGCAACCCGATGCGCTCTAAACTTATACCTTGGCCTATCGCTTTGGCATCACTTCCATCCTGACTTTACAAAAAATTGCATGAAAAATGTTCCATTGGGCGCGAGCGCGCTGCACGTACCACCGATCTGCCTGGGCACCATGACATTTGGTGAACAGGTCGATGAAACCAACGCGCACAACATCCTTGATCGATCGATCGAACGCGGCATCAACTTCCTTGACGCGGCCGAGATGTATTCGGTGCCGGCGCGTGCCGAGACCTGTGGCGCCACAGAAACCATCCTCGGCAACTGGTTCGCCAAGAATGCAAGTCTTCGGGCCAAGGTGGTGCTGGCCACCAAGGTGGCAGGCCCATCGCGCGGCATGCCGTGGATTCGCGGCGAAAACTCGGGCGTGAGCAAGGCGGAAATCATCAAGGCCTGTGAAAACAGCCTGCGCCGTCTTCAAACCGAGACCATCGACCTGTACCAGATTCACTGGCCCGCGCGCAATGTGCCGGCGTTTGGACTGCTGTCCTTCGATCCGTCGAAGGACAAGCCCTGCGCATCGATACTGGAGCAACTGGAGGCGATGGCCGAGCTGGTGAAGGCGGGCAAGGTCAAGGCCATCGGCCTGTCCAACGAATCGCCCTACGGCGTGCACGAGTTCGTGCGCCTGGCCGAGCAGCACGGCTTGCCGCGCGTGGCCACGGTGCAGAACCCGTATTGCCTGATCAACCGCAGTTACGAGAACGGGCTGGACGAAACCTGCCATCGCCTGGGTGTGTCGCTGCTGGCCTATTCGCCGCTGGGCTTCGGCTTGCTCAGTGGCAAGTACGACGAGACCGGTCTGGTGGGCGATGCCGGGCGCATGGCGATTTTTGAATCCATGCGCAAGCAGCGCTGGGGCCGGCCCGAAGCGCTGGACGCGGCACGCCGCTACAACGCCCTGGCGCGCGACCATGGCCTTACGCCTTCGCAGATGGCTCTGGCCTTCTGCTACACCAACTGGCGCGTGGCCAGCACCATCATTGGCGTGACCTCACTGACCCAGCTCGACGAATGCCTGGACGCCTGGGGCACAACACTGTCGCCTGAGCTGCTGACCGAGATCGACAAGATCCGCTGGGAGCGCAGGGATCCCGCGCAGTGAGCTGACGCTTGGCCAAGAAGTCCCACGTCAGTGAAACGCCCGCCACCGCCTGGCTGAAGGCGCACGGCGTGGTGTTCACCGAGTACAGCTACGAATACCTGGAGCACGGTGGCGCGCAGCACAGCGCACAGGTGTTGGGACTTGATCCATTCGCCGTGGTCAAGACCTTGATCATGCAGGACGAGGCTGCCAAGCCGCTGGCGGTGTTGATGCACGGCAACCGCACGGTGTCGACCAAGAACCTGGCACGGCAGATCGGCGCGAAGTCGGTCGAGCCCTGCAAGCCCGAGGTGGCCAACCGCCACAGCGGTTACTTCGTGGGCGGCACGTCGCCGTTTGGTCTGAAGCGCGCCATGCCGGTCTACGTGGAAGCCGCGGTGTTGACGCTGCCGCGCATCTGGATCAACGGCGGGCGTCGCGGGTATCTGGTGGGCATCGATCCGGCCGTGCTCATCGGCCCCCTGGCTGCCAAGCCGGTGGATTGCGCACTGGCAGAATAGCCAGCCCGCCTACCCTGCCTGCTTACCCAGCCTGCTCTTGCCCTTCAGAGCGCGGCCCGAACCACCGAGGAGACTTCGTTGCCATTGCTCTATCCCCTGTTGGCCACTGTGGCTGCTTATCTGATCGGCTCGCTGTCGTTTGCCGTGCTCGTGAGCCGGTCCATGGGCCTGAACGACCCGCGCACCTATGGCAGCAAGAACCCCGGCGCCACCAACGTGCTGCGTTCCGGCAACAAGGCGGCCGCGGCGATCACACTTTTGCTCGATGCGCTCAAGGGCTGGCTGCCGGTGGTGGTGGTGAAGTGGTGGGGCGAGGCCTACGGACTGGGCGACGGCACGGTGGCGCTGGTTGGCCTCGCGGCTTTCCTGGGCCACCTCTACCCGGTGTTCTTCCGCTTCCAGGGCGGCAAGGGCGTGGCCACGGCAGCCGGCGTGATCTTTGGCTTCCAGCCCTGGTTGGGGCTGGCCGCGCTGGCCACCTGGGTGATCATCGCCGCGTTCTTTCGTTACTCCTCGCTGGCGTCCATCGTCACCGCGGTGTTTGCACCGGCGTTTTTTCTGCTGGGTCACCGCGTGGCCTGGAACGCCCCCGGCGCGATGGTGTTGAGTCTCGCGGTCATGGGCCTGCTGCTGGTGTGGCGGCATTCGGAAAACATCAACCGGCTGCTGGCCGGCAAGGAAAGCAAACTGGGGGCGAAGAAGTCATGAGTCAGCACATCACGCGCATCGGCGTGGCCGCTCGCTACAGCGAAGCGGCCGTGTTCAACGGCGTTGTCTACCTCGCGGGCATGGTTCCCGAGCGAGGCGATACCGACATTCGCGGCCAGACGCAGGACGTGCTGGAGCAGGTGCAGCAGCGCTTGCTGGAGGCCGGCAGCGACAAGTCGCGCATCCTGCGAGCGCAGATCTTTCTGGCCGATATTCAGGACATCGGCGTGATGAACGAAGTGTGGGATGCCTGGGTGGTGCCGGGCACCGCACCGCCACGGGCAACGGTGCAAGCAGCGCTGGCGAACGCCGCGTGGCGCATTGAAATCGTCGTCACCGGCGCGCAGAAAGTTTGATCCAGAAACACCGCGGAACTGGCTCCGCCAGGCCGCTGGTGTTGCCCCCTTGAGGGGGTGGCGCGAAGCGCCGCGGGGGTGTCTCCCTTGTTAATACCGACGGTCGAGCGTGAGCTGGTCGTTGGTGCGCTGCATCTGGAAGCGCGAGAGAAAGCTGTTGCCCAGCAGCACGAAGGCCATCGGTTGAGGCAGCACGATGGCGGTCACGTCAAACACCTGCGCTTCGCCAATGCGCACCGAATCCAGGCGCACCTGATAGCCGACGACCCCGCCGTTGGCCGTGCTCACATTCACTTTTCGGCCCTGCTCGTACTTGAGGTTGATGCGCTTGGCGTCCGATTCGCTCAGGATCACCTGCGTGGCGCCCGTGTCCACCATGAACTGGACCTGCCTGCCGTTGATCTGGCCGGGGGGCATGAAGTGCCCTTGGGCGTCGGCGGTGAGCACGACGCGTTTCCCACCAGCGTCGGTCTTCGCTTGGCCCAGGCTGACCGGCGCGTCGCCCACGCGCAGGGTCTGGCGCTGGCCATTGATTTCGATCACAGCCGTCTCGCCCTGCATGCTCAGCAGCTTCACGCCCTGATGCGCCTGGCCCGGGCTCAGGAAGCGCGGCGCTGCCGCGTCGATGGTGACAAGGGCCTTGCCGCCCGCCACGCCCGAGAGCGCTACCTGCTGAGCAACGGCCGGACCGGCCAGCATCGCCAGCGCGGACAGCGTTGAAGCGACGAAGCGCACAAGACCTCAGTCGCGAAAATTGTTGAAAGAGAGCGGCAGGTCTTTTAGCTCGGACTTGATCAGCGCCATGGCGGCTTGCAGGTCGTCACGCTTTGCCCCCGTCACACGCACCGCGTCACCCTGGATGGCGCCCTGCACCTTGAGCTTGCTGCCTTTGATGGCTTGCTGGATCTTCTTGCCGTCTTCGGTGCTGACGCCGTTGCGCACCTTCACCACCTGCTTGACCTTGTCGCCACCGACCTTCTCGACCTTGCCCACATCGAGGAAACGTGCGTCCACGCCGCGTTTGGTCAGTTTGCTGCGCAGCACGTCGTCAATTTGCTGGAGCTGGAAATCAGCGTCGCCGTGCAGGATGATTTCCTTGTCCTTGAGCTCGATGGCCGCGCTCGTGCCCTTGAAATCAAAGCGGGTTCCGATTTCGCGCGCAACCTGATCGACCGCATTTTTCACTTCCACGAAATCGGCTTCAAGAACGGTGTCAAAAGAGGGCATGCTGGAGGTCTTGCAAAAAGGTGAATGAGAGAATTGAAGAATGGTAGTCGAGAACAACGTGGCGCTCCAGCCATATAACACTTTTGGCATCGTTGCCCGGGCGCAGCGCCTGGTGCGCGTTCGCTCGACGGACGACGTGCTGGCGCTGCTGGCCGATCAGGATGTGCGCGCCGGCTCGGGCGCGCCGGCTTTCGTGCTGGGTGGCGGCAGCAACCTGGTGATCACGGGCGACATCAAGCAGTTGGTGATCAAGGTCGAAATCACCGGGCGGCGCCTGGTGGAGGAAACCGCCAAGGGTTGGGTGGTGGAGGCCGGTGCGGGTGAAGACTGGCACGAGTTCGTGCGCTGGACGCTGGAGCAGGGGTACCCCGGGCTGGAAAACCTGGCGCTGATTCCGGGCACGGTGGGCGCCTCGCCGGTGCAGAACATCGGGGCCTACGGCGTGGAGTTGCAAGACCGCTTCAATGCGCTGGACGCCATCGACCTGCAGACGGGCCAGAGTTTCACGCTCAACGCGGCGCAATGTGGTTTTGGCTACCGGGATTCGGTGTTCAAGCACACGCCAGCGGGCGCCAAGGGTCTGGGTCTGGCAGGCCGCGCGCTCATCACGCACGTGCGTTTCTGGCTGCCCAAGCCGTGGAAGCCGGTGCTGGGCTATGCCGATCTGGACCGCAAGATGGCAGATACCGGCATTTCCTCACCGAACGCGCAGCAGATCTTCGATTGGGTCTGCGCGATCCGCCGCGCCAAGCTGCCGGACCCGGCGGTGATCGGCAACGCGGGCAGTTTTTTCAAGAACCCGACGGTGACCACCGAGCAGTGTGCCGACATCATTGCGCGCGAACCCAAGGTGGTTCACTACCCGATGGCCGATGGCAGCATCAAGTTGGCCGCCGGCTGGTTGATCGACGCCTGTGGCTGGAAGGGCAAGGGCGTGGGCAATGCGGGGGTGTACGAGCGGCAGGCGCTGGTGCTGGTGAACCGGGGGGGCGCCACTGGTGGCGAGGTGATGACGCTGGCCAAGGCGATCCAGACCAGTGTGTATGAGCGGTTCGGGATCTTGCTGGAGACTGAGCCCGTTGTTGTTTGACCTGTTTGCGTTGCGTTCGCGCGCCTGCGTTTCCTCGTTGCCCGATGGCGCGCGGCCGCCGACTCCGCGAATGTCCTCCGGGTCGGCTGCGCCGCCCCTCCCCCTTGATTTCGCTGCGCAGAGCGCCACAGCGCATCGATCCCGCGAGGTACATGCCAGAAATGGCAGCGAGAGAAGTTACTCCCCCTCAAGCTTCAACATGCTGGCCCCATCCCCCAACGACAGCAGCCCGGCCTTGGCATAAATGCCCAGCTTGGCGCGCGTGTCGGTGATGTCCAGGTTGCGCATGGTCAGCTGGCCGATGCGGTCCAGTGGCGTGAACGGCGCGTCTTCCACCTTCTCCATGCTCAGGCGTTCCGGCGCATACGTGAGGTTCGCGCTTTCGGTGTTCATGATGGAGTAGTCGTTGCCGCGACGCAGCTCGATGGTGACCTCGCCGGTGATGGCGCGCGCCACCCAGCGCTGGGCCGTCTCGCGCAGCATGATGGACTGCGGGTCGAACCAGCGGCCCTGATAGAGCAGGCGGCCGAGCTTCAGACCATTCACGCGGTACTGCTCGATCGTGTCTTCGTTGTGGATGCCGGTCACCAGACGCTCGTAGGCGATGTGCAGCAGCGCCAGGCCGGGGGCTTCGTAGATGCCGCGGCTCTTGGCTTCGATGATGCGGTTCTCGATCTGGTCGCTCATGCCCAGACCGTGGCGGCCACCGATTTGATTGGCCTTGAGGATCAGGTCGACCGGGCTCGCGAAGGTCTCGCCGTTGAGCGCGACCGGTTGGCCTTCTTCAAAGCGCACCGTCACCGTCTCGCGCTTGACCGCGACCTCGTCTTTCCAGAACGCCACGCCCATGATGGGGTTGACGATGGCGATGCCGCTGTTGAGGTGTTCGAGGTCCTTCGCTTCGTGCGTGGCGCCGAGCATGTTGCTGTCGGTGCTGTAGGCCTTCTCGGCGCTCATCTTGTAGCCAAAGCCATTGGCCGTCATGAAGGCGCTCATCTCGGCGCGACCACCGAGTTCGTCGATGAACAACTGGTCCAGCCAGGGTTTGTAGATCTTCAGGCTGGGGTTGGTCAGCAGACCGTAGCGGTAGAAGCGCTCGATGTCGTTGCCCTTGTAGGTGCTGCCGTCGCCCCAGATGTTGACGTCGTCTTCCTTCATCGCAGCCACCAGCATGGTGCCGGTGACGGCGCGGCCCAGCGGGGTGGTGTTGAAGTAGGTCACGCCCGCGGTGCTGATGTGGAAGGCGCCGCACTGCAGCGCGGCAATGCCCTCATGCGCGAGCTGGGTGCGGCAGTCGATCAGGCGCGCCTGCTCGGCGCCGTACTGCATGGCCTTGCGCGGGATCTCGTCGTAGTCCGGCTCGTCGGGCTGGCCGAGGTTGGCGGTGTAGGCGTAGGGGATCGCGCCCTTTTGTTTCATCCACAGCAGCGCTGCCGAGGTGTCGAGGCCGCCGGAGAAGGCGATGCCGACTTTTTGCTGCGTGGGGAGGTTTTGAAGAATGGTGGCCATGAGGGTTCAGCCGAAGTGGCAGATGTAGTGGTAGGGCTCGGTCACGCGGATGTCGAAGCTGCTGTTGCCAGCCACGCTGAACTTCTCGCCCGGGCCGGACTTGAGCCAGACATCGGTGCCGGCCAGCTTGTATTCACAACCGCCGGCCACGCACTCCATGATTTCCGGAGCGCCAGTGTTGAAGGTGAGCGTGGCGGGCAGCACCACGCCGACCGATTTTTTCGTGCCGTCGGCGAAGGTGATGCCATGGCTGATGCACTTGCCGTCGAAGTACACGCTGGCCTGGGTGTTGACGGTCACGCCGTCGAATTGGGTGGTGCTCATGGTGCTGGGGGGTGAAGTCGAAAAACGAAACCGCGATTTTAGGCCGCGGGGGTGGGGCGGCCGTCGGGGATCAGAGGCGCGCTTGCCAGACTGCAGCGTCAAACCCCACGGTGATGCCGTCGGCCCACTGCACCACCGGGCGTTTGATCACGCTCGGATTCGCCAACGCCACGGCCCGAGCGCTGGCTGCATTGGTCACGCCGGCCCGCACGGCTTCGTCGAGCTGGCGCCACGCCGTTCCCTTGCGGTTGATCAGGGTTTCCCAGCCCACCGCAGCCAACCAGCGGTCGAGTTCGGCCTCGGGCACGCCTTGTTTCTTGAAATCGTGGAAGTGGTGTTCCACACCGTGTTCGGTCAGCCAGGAGCGGGCCTTCTTGACGGTGTCGCAGTTGGGGATGCCGTGGAGGGTGATCATGGAAAGGGATTGTCGGTGATGCAGGTGAAGGACTGGTGGCCAATGGGACAATCCAGCGATGCTCAACATCGAACTGCCGCCGCACCCCACCACGTTGCCCGAATGGCTGGCGCATGCCGAACGCCTGCACCCGGTCACCATCGACATGGGGCTGGAGCGCGTGCAGCGCGTGGCGCAGCGCATGGACCTGTCGCTCACCTGCCCGGTGATCACCGTGGCCGGCACCAACGGCAAGGGCAGCACCTGCGCCATGCTGGAGGCGGTGTACACCCAGTCGGGTTACCGCACCGGCGTCTACACCTCGCCGCACCTGGTGCATTTCGAGGAGCGTTGCCGCGTTGCCGGGGAACCGGTGGCCACCGAAGAGCTTCTGCCGGCATTCGCCGAGGTGGAAGTGGCGCGCAAGGGGCAGGGCGGCGACGAAGAAATCAGCCTGAGCTACTTCGAATTCACCACCCTGGCCATCCTGCGCACGCTCTCACGCAGCGGGCTCGACGTGGCGATCCTGGAGGTTGGGCTGGGCGGGCGGCTGGACGCGGTGAACATCATCGACGCCGACTGCGCCGTCATCACCTGCATCGCGCTGGACCACATGGCCTTGCTGGGCAACGACCGCGAGGCCATCGGCTTCGAGAAGGCCGGCATCATGCGCACCGGCCGCCCGGTGGTGGTGAGCGACCCGGTGCCGCCCCAGAGCGTGCTCGACCGCGCCCTGGAGATCGGCGCCGAGCTCTGGCGCATCGGCAAGGACTTCCATTTCGCTGGCGACCAGCAGCAATGGGGCTGGGCCATGCATCCTTCGCACGGCGGTCGGCGTTACGCCGGACTGGCCTACCCGGCGCTGCGCGGTGCCAATCAGCTGGTGAATGCCTCGGGCGTGCTCGGTGCCGTGGAGGCCCTGCGGTCAAAGTTGCCCGTCACGGCCCAGGCCGTGCGCAACGGCCTGGCGCTGGTGGAGTTGCCCGGGCGTTTCCAGATCGTGCCCGGCACGCCCACCCTGGTGCTCGATGTGGCGCACAACCCGCATTCGGTGGCGGCGCTCACTGAAAACCTCGACGCCATGGGTTACTACCCCACCACCCACGCCGTGTTCGGCGCCATGGCCGACAAGGACCTGGACGCCATGATCGAGCGCATCGCTCCGCTGATCGACCGCTGGCACCTGACCGACCTGCCGCTGCCCCGGGCCAGCACCGCCGCAGCCTTGGCCGAGACCCTGAAAGCGCATCCCGCCACCGCCAAAAGCACGGTGGCGGGATGCCACGCCAACCCCATGGAGGCACTGCAGGCGGCGGTGTCCCACGCGGACCCCGCTGATAGAATCGTGGTCTTCGGATCGTTCTTCACCGTGGGGGGTGTTCTGCAGGACGGTGTGCCCCGCTTGTCGGCCAAACACCTGCCTTCCTGACCCCTCCGACCGAGCTTTCACGACCTCTCCCTGTGTCGCGCCCCTCGCCAGGCCTCCTTTGGCGCAATGGTTCCCACCCGAATGTTCAAATCCCGTTCAGGCTCACAGGGCAATCCATCGACACCTCCGCCGCAGAGCATTGACGCCGTGCGCCGCCGGGCGCGCCACCGCTTGATTGGCGCCAGCGTGCTGGTGCTGCTGGGCGTGCTGGGTTTCCCGCTGCTCTTCGACACACAGCCGCGCCCGATTTCGGTCGACATCCCGATCGAGATTCCGGCTAAAAACACGCCCGCTCCCAGCGTGAAGGCACCCGTGGCGGCAGCTGCGCCGCCGGTGGCTGCTGCAGCACCTGTCGTGGCCAAACCTCCAGCCCCCAGTGTCGAAGCTCGCGACACCCTCGGTGCGCGCGAAGAAGTGGTTGAGGCTGTGCCCGCGCCCAAACCCGCCACCGAACCCCCCAAGACACCCGTTGCGCCATCCGACGCCGAGCGCGCGCGTGCGCTGCTCGAAAACAAGACTGCGGCCGCGCCCACGGCTGCGCCAGGCACCGGTGCGGCGGAGCGCGTGGTGGTGCAGGTGGGCGCGTTCTCTGAAGAAGCCGGTGCCCGCTCGGTGCGCCAGAAACTTGAAGCCGCCGGGCTGAAGACCTATACCCACGTCGCCGAAACCTCCGAGGGGCGTCGCATCCGCGTGCGTCTGGGGCCCTATGCCAGCCGTGCCGAGGCCGACAAGGTCGCCGCTCGCGTGAAGGCCCTGGGTCTGCCCGCGGCCATCCTCACGCTGTGAGGGGCAAACGGATGACGGCTGCATGGTGTTGATGGATTGGCTGCTGCTGGCGGTGTTGTTGTTGTCGGTGTTGCTCGGTGCGTGGCGTGGGCTCGTCTACGAGGTGTTGTCGGTGGCGGGCTGGGTGGCTGCCTTCGTGTTGGCGCAGGCCTATGCCGATGAGGTGGCCGCGATGTTGCCGCTGGACGGCCTTTCGCCCCCGCTTCAGTTGGCCGCGGGCTTTGTGCTGGTGTTCATCGCAGTGGCGTTCGCGGGTGGCCTGCTCGCGTGGATGGTCAAGAAGCTGGTGGCGTCGGTGGGCTTGCGACCGGTGGACCGGATTCTGGGCGGTGCCTTTGGTCTGGCGCGCGGCGTGGTGATGCTGCTGGCCTTTGCAGTGGTGGTGAGCATGTCGCCCATGCGGGATGCGCAGTGGTGGCAGGAGTCGGCGGGGGCCGATGTGCTGGCGGCCACGCTGCATGCCATCAAGCCCTTGTTACCAGAGCCCGTGGCCCGATATATCGCTTGAAAAGCGCTTGAGTTTTTTCTGAGGATCGAAACATGTGTGGAATCGTGGGCGTGGTCAGCAAAACGCCAGTCAATCAGCTGATTTACGACGCCTTGCTGCTCCTGCAGCACCGCGGCCAGGATGCGGCGGGCATCGTCACCCAACAGGGTCGCAAGTTTTTCATGCACAAGGCCAAGGGCATGGTGCGTGATGTGTTTCGCACCCGCAACATGCGTTCACTGCCCGGCATCTGCGGGCTGGGCCAGGTGCGCTACCCCACGGCCGGCAACGCCTACAGTGAAGAAGAGGCGCAGCCTTTCTACGTGAATGCGCCGTTTGGGCTGGTGCTGGTGCACAACGGCAACCTGACCAACGCCCATGCGCTGAAGCAGGAGCTGTTCCAGACCGATCACCGCCACATCAACACCGAGAGCGACTCCGAGGTGTTGCTCAACGTGCTCGCACACGAGCTGGAGAAGGTCACGCGCGGCATCACCTTGAAGCCGGCCGACGTGTTTGCCGCCGTGCGCGGCGTGCACCAGCGCGTCAAGGGTTCGTATGCGGTGGTGGCGCTGATCGCCGGTCACGGCCTGCTGGCGTTCCGCGACCCGTTCGGCATCCGCCCGCTGTGCGTGGGCCACAACGACCAGGGCGGCGTGATGGTCGCCAGCGAATCGGTGGCACTCGAAGGCAATGGCTTCGAACTGGACCGCGACGTGCTGCCCGGCGAAGCGGTGTTCGTCGATATGGACGGCAAGATGCAGTTCCAGCAGTGCGCCGAGAAGACCAGCCACAACCCCTGTATTTTCGAGTACGTGTACCTGGCCCGGCCTGATTCGGTGCTGGACGGCATTTCGGTCTACCAGGCCCGCCTGAACATGGGTGTGACCCTGGCCAAGCGCGTGGTGTCCACCGTGCCGCCGAGCGAGATCGATGTGGTCATTCCCATTCCCGAATCATCACGCCCGAGCGCCATGGAGCTGGCCCAGTTGCTGGGCCTGCCGTACCGCGAAGGTTTCGTGAAAAACCGCTACGTGGGCCGCACCTTCATCATGCCCGGCCAAGGTGTGCGCAAGAAGTCGGTGCGCCAGAAGCTCAACGTGATCGGCAGCGAGTTCAAAGGGCGTAATGTGCTGCTGGTGGACGACTCCATCGTGCGCGGCACCACCAGCCGCGAGATCGTGCAGATGGCGCGCGACGCTGGCGCGCGCAAGGTGTACCTGGCCAGCGCAGCGCCGCCAGTGCGCTACCCCAACGTCTATGGCATCGACATGCCCACGCCCGACGAACTCGTGGCGCACAACCGCACGGTCGACGAGGTGCGCGAGAGCATCGGTTGCGATGCCCTGATCTACCAGGACGTGGACGCGATGAAGCAGGCCATCGGCTCGCTCAATCCCAAGCTGGCCGGTTTTGATGCGTCGTGCTTCGACGGCGTGTACGTCACCGGCGACATCACGCTGGCCGACATCGCTCGTCTGAACGCCGGGCGCGACACCAGCGAAGAGGGCGAAGAAGACACCTCGCGCCTGGCCCTGCCCAACGCACAGGTCGCCTGAAAGTCACTGCCGATGACCCAGAAGAAAACCGAACTGCATCGCGACACGCTGGCCGTGCGCGAAGCTGTCGAACGAAGCCAGTACGGCGAAAACTCCGAAGCCCTGTACCTCACCAGCGGTTACGTGCAACCCAGCGCCGAAGCGGCCGCGCGCCGCTTCGCGGGCGACGAGGAAGGCTTCACCTACGGACGCTACGGCAACCCCACGGTGGCCAGCTTCGAGCAGCGGCTGGCCGCGCTCGAAGGCGCCGAGGCCTGCATCTCCACCGCCTCGGGCATGTCGGCCATCCTCATGATGTGCATGGGCCTGCTCAAGGCCGGCGACCACGTGTTGTGCTCGCACTCCATGTTCGGCTCCACCATCAAGCTGATCGGCACCGATCTCGCGAAATTCGGCGTCGAGTCCACCTTCGTCTCCCAGACCGACGTGGCCGCGTGGCAGGCTGCGATCAAGCCGACGACGAAGCTGCTGTTCGCCGAAACACCCACCAATCCGCTCACCGAGGTCTGCGACATCCGTGCGTTGGCCGACTTGGCGCACAACGCCGGCGCGCTGCTGTGCGTGGACAACTGCTTTGCCACGCCGGCCCTGCAGTTGCCGATGAAGCTGGGTGCCGACATCGTCATGCACTCGGGCACCAAGTACCTCGACGGCCAGGGTCGCGTGATGGCCGGGGCCCTGTGCGCCAGCCAGGAGCTGGTGACCAGGACTTTTCTGCCAGTGCTCAAGAGCGCGGGCATGACGCTCGCACCGTTCAACGCCTGGGTGGTGCTCAAAGGCCTTGAGACGCTGGACATCCGCATGCAGGCGCAGTCGGCCCGCGCGCTCCAGCTCGCGCAATGGCTGCAAGACCATCCCGCCGTGGCGCGCGTGCACTACCCCGGGCTTTCCAGTCATCCGCAGCATGAGCTTGCGATGGCGCAGCAGTCGGGGTGCGGCGGCGCTGTGCTCTCGTTCGAGGTCAAAGCGAGTGATGCCGAGCAGGCGCGCGCACGGGCCTTCCATGTGCTTGACTCACTGCGGGTGATGTCGCTCTCCACCAACCTGGGCGACACCAAGACCCTGCTGGCGCACCCTGCCAGCACCTCACACGGCCGCCTGACCGAAGCGCAGCGGCAGACCGCGGGCGTGGTGCAGGGCCTGGTCCGCGTGGCGGTTGGGCTCGAGCACATTGACGACATCCAGACCGATCTTGACCGCGGACTTCTCACTTTCTGACATGACCTCCAACGTCCGCACCCGCTTCGCACCTTCGCCCACCGGCTTCATCCACCTGGGCAACATCCGTTCGGCGCTCTACCCGTGGGCGTTCGCGCGTTCCACCGGCGGCACCTTCATCCTTCGCATCGAAGACACCGATCTCGAGCGCTCGTCGCAGGCCGCGGTGGACGTGATCATCGAAGGCATGAAGTGGCTGGGCCTGGACCATGACGAAGGCCCGTTCTACCAAATGCAGCGCATGGACCGCTACAAGGCCGTGCTCGCCGACATGGTGGCCGCCGGGCTGGTGTACCCCTGCTACATGAGCGTGGCCGAACTCGACGCGCTGCGCGAAACGCAGATGGCTGCCAAGGAGAAGCCGCGCTACGACGGTACATGGCGGCCCGAGCCCGGCAAGTTGTTGCCGCCCGTGCCCGAAGGCGTCAAGCCCGTACTGCGCTTCAAGAACCCGCAGGGCGGTGTGGTGGCCTGGGACGACAAGGTCAAGGGCCGGATCGAGATCGCCAACGACGAGCTCGACGACCTGGTGATCGCGCGGCCCGACGGCACGCCCACCTACAACTTCTGCGTGGTGGTCGATGACATCGACATGACCATCACCCACGTGATCCGCGGCGACGACCACGTGAACAACACGCCGCGCCAGATCAACATCTTTCGCGCGCTCGGCAAAGAGCCGCCGATCTACGCCCACCTGCCCACCGTGCTCAACGAGCAGGGCGAGAAGATGAGCAAGCGCAACGGCGCCAAGCCGGTCACGCAGTACCGCGACGAGGGCTACCTGCCTGACGCCATGGTGAACTACCTCGCGCGACTGGGCTGGAGCCATGGCGACGATGAGATCTTCAGTCGTGCGCAGTTTCTTGAGTGGTTCAACCTGGACCACCTGGGCCGCAGCGCCGCGCAGTTCGACGATGCCAAACTGCGCTGGGTCAATGCCCAACACCTCAAAGCCATGGCCGACGATGCGCTGGCGCCGCTGGTGGCCGAGCAGCTTAAATGGCAAGGCATTGCGGTGGATGACCGCCTGCCGCGCATCTGCGGCCTGTTCAAGGACCGATGCGACACCACCGTGGCGCTGGCCCATTGGGCCAAGGCGTTCTACAACGACATCACGCCCAACGCGGACGAGCGTGCGCAACACGTGACCGACGCGGTGCGTCCGGCGCTGGCTGCGCTGGCGGACAAGCTCGGCGACGCGGTTTGGGATAAAGCCAGCATCTCGGCTGCCATCAAGGAAGTGCTCACGGCGCATGGCCTGAAAATGCCGCAGATCGCCATGCCGGTGCGTGTTCTGGTGATGGGCACGGCCCAGACGCCATCGCTCGATGCCGTGCTGGAACTGCAGAACCGTCAAACGGTGTTGGACCGTTTGCAGAACGCATGAAAAAATCGCCTATAATTTGAGGCTTGCTGAAATGCAGCGTTGATTCAAATCAGCGAAGCAGTTCAACAAACCCTGTGGGGGTATAGCTCAGCTGGGAGAGCGCTTGCATGGCATGCAAGAGGTCAGCGGTTCGATCCCGCTTACCTCCACCAAAAATCAGGGACTGCGAGGCGCAGCTGAAGAAGGAACACCACCTTCCAATGCTACAATTCGAAGTTCCAAAAAACGCGGTGCAGAGAGTCGCGTTTCGGTTGGTCCCAAGGTTTTGACCCTATCGTCTAGAGGCCTAGGACATCACCCTTTCACGGTGAGTACCGGGGTTCGAATCCCCGTAGGGTCGCCAGAATTTGCTGCAAGGCAACTCAGGCACAAGTGGTTGGCACTTGGTTCGCAAGAACGAACGCCATCTACCAGGAGTGGTAGTTCAGTTGGTTAGAATACCGGCCTGTCACGCCGGGGGTCGCGGGTTCGAGCCCCGTCCACTCCGCCAAAATGTCGTTGTAAATCAACAGCTTAGATAAAGCCCGATGCGAAAGCAGCGGGCTTTTTTCTTGCCTGAACGGAAATCACTGTCCCCATTTTGTCCCGGGAAATACTTTGAAGGACCTTGACGTACCTGGAGGCTTGTCCCGGTTTCGTCCCCATTTGCAACCCGCAAGCAAAGTGGAAGCATCGCTACGAGAGCGCTTGATTTCAGGTTCTGCAAAACTACGTGGGGCGTGTACTTGCGGTAGCTGTCACCACCTGAGCCGATGCCATTGGCGCGTGTGGTATTCTGCATGCAGTCATCCACCTTAGCGTGGAGAGTTAAATGTCTGTTTTCAACGGACTTGAGGTTTTGATCGTCGTGATGTCCCAAGCTGACCGTCCGACACAAGCCCTCCCACCTCATGCTCAATCGCGCACCCATGTGCGGCATCAACATTTCCCATGATCATGGGATGTCGATGAGTCGAACACTTCACGTGTCTTGGTCGATCATCTGTCAGTCTCAACCCGTCAGCTCGTTGAAACTGGGCGCGTCTGCGCCGCCAGGAAGAGCCATGAGCACAGCGTTACTGATTCCCTACCTCGAGGGAGCCCGAACAATTGGTATTGCCAACCAGACAGCAAAAAACTGGCTTTCTGCCGGAAGGTTTCCAGTTGCAACCTTTCTGATCGGACGCCGAAGGATGATTCGAGTTTCAGATCTCGAAGCATTTGTCGCAGGGCTTGGCGAACCACCTCGCGAAACCATTGGCTCCGAGCTGGCACCACCTGTTGTCGAACTCAAAAGAAGCAGGGGCAGACCTCGGAAGTCTGCAACTTCGACAGGGGTCTCTCGCTCTTGTTGACTAGCGGTTTGCGGCGGACGCCTATTGAGTGCTCGACGCATCTTGGCCAAGGTCAAGTGAAGACTGATGGCTGTGGCCCACCTAGGAAGGTGAGAGCCAGCAGTGCAGCGATTACCGACCGTGGGATTGGAATGTTGATCCCGCGGTCCTCACAACACTGCAGTCATTCAAGTCGCGACAAGCAGGGTAAGTTGAAAGTCAGATCTCCAGGTTGCTGTAGACGTTGTGGCTTGCCGTTGAGTCTCGGCTACAGCGAAGGGCTACCCGACGATCCTGCGTATCGATGCCCACCTTGCCACGATCGATGAATTTCGCCGTGCCGTACCTGCCGCGCAGCCGGATGTCGAATGAGCGGTCTACCGAAATGAAAAAGGCACCCTTGTTCGGATGCCTTTCCCAAAGTGAAATCCAGGACCGGTCCAGCAATGCCGATTTCTAGTCCTGCGGTTTCACGCCTGCCTGCTTGATCATCTTCTCGCGCGAGACGAGCTCCTTGCGAATGTGGTCGGCAAACGCCGTCGTTCCCATGCCGCTGGGCTCATAGCCTTTGGGCGTCAAATGCTTTTCTCGGAAGGTCGGCTGTGCAATGACGCGGGCGACGGCTTCATGGATGCGATTGACAATCGGTGCAGGCGTTGCAGCCGGTGCCAGCAATCCGTACCAGACTGTGACATCCACGTCAGGCAACTTGGCCTCCACAAAGGTCGGTACTTGTGGCAGCAGGTTCGAGCGCTTTCCACCGCTGACGCCCAACGCTTTCAAGCGGCCTTCATCGACGAGAGGCTTGGCCGTAAAAGCGCCGAGCCATCCGAACTGGACCTCGCCGGTCATCAGGGCCGTCGTCATCTGTGGAATTCCCCGGTAGGGCACCTGCATCATCTTGATGCCAGCAGCGTGTTCGAATGTCGCGTTCAAGAGATGCATGTTGCTTCCCTCTCCCAGAGATCCGTAGGTGAAGGATCCTGGTGAGGTCTTGGCTTTGGCAATCAGCTCGTTGATGGTGCTCACCGAAACCGATGGGTGGGCCACCAGCAGCGTGCTGAACGTCATCAACATGGTGACAGGCGCGAAATCCTTGATCGGATCGTACGGCAGCGACTTGAACACATGCGGGTTGGTGGTGATGTTCGCGTCTATGGCCAGGAACAGCGTCGTACCATCCGGCGTTGACTTGGCAACGCTCGACGCCGCAATGATTCCGCTGCCACCGGGTTTATTCTCGACGATTACAGGTTGCTTCCAGGCTTCCGTGAGCTCTTGTGCCAAGGCTCGTGCCAACAGGTCGCTGCCACTTCCTGGTGGAAGGCCGATCACGATCTTCACCGGACGCGTGGGCCAAGCGTCCACCGGCGCGGTAGCGTTGGATTGTGCGAACGACGGTTGCGCTGCCAGTGCAGCGAACGTCCAGGCGAGCAATTTTTTGAACTTCATGTTGTCTCCATTTTTCAGTGGGTGTTTCGGACGGGTATCAGAAGGTGGGACGGGTGATCTCTGTCATGCAGGATCACGTCTTGGCCAACCTTCCATGGTGCGTACTCGTGCGTGAACACGTACTCGGTCACGCTCGAGTCACCATTGGAGAGCTCCAGACGAATGCGGCTCCCCTTTTTGAATCGATGGGCGCTGGGCATCACGGCAATCTCGAAGCGATAGACCTGCCCTGGCGTGATCAACTCAGGATGGGTGTGCAAGTACACAGGTGCCAGATCGGTGGTGCGAGCGATGTCCAGAGCCCGGTGAGAAGCCCGCAGCCAACCCTTTGAGACAATCTGGTATCGCGGATTCACGCCAGCCGAATGTTGGGCAGCATCGGACTGAAACTGCTCGGAAAGCTTCACGATGAAGTCGGTGTCTGTAGCGCTGGACTTTGCGTAGAGCACCAGCTTGATTGGTCCGCAAATCTCGGTGTCCGCTGACAACGCTTCGGTAGTGAACGAGAGCGCTCGGCGAATCGGGTCGGGCTTTCCATCCGGGCCATTTCCAACCACGCCCATGCGCCATCCCTCGTCCGGATAGTGGTATTCCGTTAGCGAGCCGTTTTCCTTCGGGTGAGTGTCCTTGAGAGACCCGTCATTCAGCGATGTCACGCTACCGGTTGGCCCATGCTGGAGGTACAGCGTCTTGATCTCGATGTCGCTGGGCGGCCATGCATCTGCCGTCCTGAGTTCGGTGGCGCCGCTCGCAAAGTACCGAACCGCAGGTTGACCGTCATAGTCGGTCTCAACGCCCTTCAGATGCCGATCGTAGAAAGGGAGAAGGTACTGCGCATGGAAGGCAACGCTTGAATAGTCCTGAACGGCTTGCTGGAGGTTTACAGACGAGAAAACCAATAGCTTTTTGGGACCACCGCTGCGTTCAAACCCGACGATGTTGCCATTCAGGTGCAGGTCGACCTTTCGCCATACACCAATGGAAAACACTGGGACCTTGATCTTGTGGAGACTTTCTGCAGCACAGCGTTCGACCCAGAATTCATCGTAGGTCGGGTGTTGTCGAACGGCGAGCGCGTAATCCCAATCCAGCAAACGGGGGCTCCCGGAAGCGGGATGCTGGTTGATGGTTCGGACCGTTCCGTTGTACCAGGTCTGCCCGGGGAAGTCGCCCGGTATGCCTCCCGTGTAAGCCGATGCGCGGTAGGTATCAACGTTGCCGTCGTAGGGTGCAATGCACGCCAGGTGGGGTGGCGCCTGAATGGCCATGAACCACTGCATGCGGGCGTAGTAGGACTGGCCAATTCCACCAACTTTTCCGTTGGACCATGGCCGCGCGGCCAACCACTCGATGACCTCATACAGGTCGCCTTGCTCTTTGGCGTCCATGTACCGGTATTCCCCGCCAGATCGACCTGTGCCGCGCACATCCATGTGGGCGAATGCGTAGCCCTGTTCTAGGTACCAGTCAATCGGGCCCGTTTCTCGCCACAGAAACAGCGGCATCGCGGGTGCAATGTTGTTGTCGAACCGATAGGGCGATGCGGCCAGAAGTGTCGGTAGGTTTTCAGCATTGCTACCTGCCGGCAGGTACACCGCCACTGCAATTTTTATCCCGTCCCTTACGGTGATCTCCTCGATAAGGGAGGGGAGCAGGGGGGGCCTCATGTCTCTCGTCATTTTTTTCTTTCACTGTCTTCGGCAGAACGCGAATGACAAGCGTCACAAGTTGATCCGTGACGCTCATCCGACGCGACGAAGCGTAGTGCCTTCAGCGACGAGGCCCAACAATCGCTATCAATTTGCCTGTATCAGCGATATCTATACCGCGAGCAAACCTTGCTCCCGGTGTCAAACCGAGAGGCCTGCTGGACGCCACACGGAAATCTGTCCGCAAAGGCGCGTGAACCGCGTTGATCAAAGACTCAAGCGGAGAATTGCAGGAGCCGAGCAGGCCCTGCTGCGGGGCCGCCGTACCACTGTTGCGCCACGTAGCCACCGTCCGTGATGACGTAGGGTCCTCTGCCGTCGGGTCCCCACACGAGAGCTGTGTTTCCAGAAATTCCAGCTTCGGCGCCCGCGTACTCCTTCGGATTGTCCCCTTCGAGGAAGAAGATCTTGTCGCGATGCGTCGTGAAGAACAGTCTTCCGTCGGGGGAGAAAGCAAAGTCGTCCGCTCGAACGTTCTCCGCGAAGACTTCGATTTCTCCGAGTTGACGGCCGTTCACTCTCAGCCTCAAGAAGATGCCACGCGCCGTGTTGGAAACATACAGGTAGCCTTTGTGCAGCTTCAGTCCGTTGGCAGCGGGCGTGAGAGAGGCTTGGTCAGCCGCGTCGAGCAATGGATGTGTTACGAAACGATGCACTTCGTCGGAGTCCATGTGAACCATCCAGATCACACCACCTCGTGAGTCGGCAATCAACATTCGTCTGGAATCCATACAGACGATGCCGTTGAGGAATCCTGCCGCCTCAATGGATTTCCACCGACGCAGCGATTCACCGGGCCGCGCTTTGTAGAGCAGATTGGCGTTGCGCATCGTCCCGCCGCCGCCGAAAAGGTTCTTCTCCTGGCAGGACAGGAGCATGGTGCCGTCTACGTCGAACGCAATACCCAGTGGATGAACCTCCAGCGTCGCGTGAACGCGAAGACCCTGCTTGTCGGTGTAGCGAAGCACTTGGCGGCGCGTGTAGTCGGTGATGTAGAGCGCGCCATCCGGCCCGAAGACGAGGTTTTCGAAGAAGCTTCCCGGGTCCGCCCTTCCAAGCTCCTTCACCTGCGGTGCCGTGCGGACCGAACCATCGGCATTCGCGGCGCAGCCGGCCAAGGTTGAAAGTCCAGGTATCAGCGCGAGAGTGAAGCCCAACGCACGCCGGCGGTGCAATGTGTATGCAGGAAGTTTCATGTTTGTCTCCTCGATTTTTGCTTACCCTATAAGCCCCTGATCGGCGAGCTGCTGAATGGCTGCGGTATCGAGCCCCACCTCCAGAAGCACTTCTTGCGTGTGCTCTCCCAAGGTTGGCGGCGCCCGGAAGTCGCTGCGGTTGTCCCCGTCAAACCGGACGGGCCGATGGGCCGCTTTCACGATGCCTTCCACGGGGTGCTCGACGGTGTAGAAGACGCGTTGATGAACAACCTGTGGGTCGTCCGAGAGGTCTTCAAGACGACGCTCAGGAGCAAACGGAACGTCGTGGACTTCCAGCAATGGAAGCCAATGGTCTCGCGGGTGCTGCAGAAATATGTGCGCAAGGTCTTCCGACAGTTCGTCGTACCGTTTGACCCGGCTTCCTCTATCGGCATATTTCTGCAGCAGAGAAGGCGTGCCAATTGCCGCGATGAGACCTTCCCAGAACTTGGGTGGAGAGGACAGGTGCAGCCCGATCCGCTCTCCATCCTTGCAAGTCACGATGAACGACTGTGAAGCGGCTGCGCGGGAGTAGAAAGAAGATGGTTTGCCAGTTGAAAACAACCTTGCCAACGGCTCGGTGGCAAAGGCGACCATCGATTCCAGCATGCTCACTTCGACCTTGCGACCGATGCCGGTACTCGATCGCTCGGTCAGTGCCGCCAAGACGCCGATGGTCGCAAAGAGGCCAGTCAGTGCGTCGGATACGGCTGGTCCGGCTACACGCGCATCTTCGCCTTGGTGAAACATCGACAGCCAGCCCGAAAGCGCCTGGCCGACGTTGTCGTAGGCCGCACGCTCGGCGTATGGTCCGCTGGCCCCGTATCCCGTGATGCTGCAGTAAACGATTCGAGGGTTGAGCGATCGAACACGTTCGTAACCCAAACCAGTCTTGTTCTCGACGCCGGGACGAACATTGAGCAGCAGCACGTCAGCGCTCTCAATCAACGCTTGAAGCGCTTGTGCTGCATGTGGCGCGGAGTGTTCCAGCGCCACACTCCGTTTGTTGCGGTTGTGTGCCTGAAAGTGGGAGCTGTACAGCCCTCCGTTAAATGCGCGGAATGGGTCACCCGACCCGGGGCGTTCGACTTTGATGACGTCGGCACCGAGTTCACCCATCAGCATGGCGGCGTAAGGTGCGGTGATGAAGCTACCGAAATCCAGTACCCGGATACCGGCCAAAGGTTTGGCGGTGCTCATACGAGATCAGTCCGGTTTCACGCCCGTTCGGCGCACCAGGTCGGCCAGGGTCTCAGATTCTTTCCGCAGGAAGGTGCTGAACTGCTCGGGACTGGACGGCGAACCGATCACGCCGAGGCTGCTCAGCCGCTCCCTGACATCTGGCTGGTCCAACGCAGCGGTCAGTTCGCGGTTGAGCTTCATGACGATGTCGCGGGGAGTGCCTGCTGGAGCCACGATGCCGTACCAGCTCGTAAAGTCAAAGTTCTTGAGTGCATGTCCGGCCTCTGCAACGGCCGGCGTGTCCGGATAGGACGGCTGGCGTTTCCCGCTGGACATGGCGAGGGCAACAAGGCGACCTTGACGGACATAGGGCGCCGCCGTGGACGTGCCCGTGAACATCGCGTCGACCTGACCGGAGACCACGTCTGTCAAAGCAGGGCCCACACCCCTGTACGGAATGTGCGTGACGTAGATGCCGGTCAGCGACTTCAGCCACTCCATCGCCAACTGATGTGGAGTGCCATTGCCGATAGACGCGTAGTTGATCTTTCCGGGGCTCTTCTTCGCCAGTGAGATGAACTCGGGGAGCGTCTTGACGTTCAGCGCAGGATTCACGACCAGAACCAAGGGTACCTGGACGAGCTGCGTCACTGGAGTGAAGTCCTTGACCGAGTCGTAGGGTAGTTTCGGAAAGAAGGTGGGGTTGATGGCGTGGGAGTCTGTGATCAATCCGATGGTGTAACCATCGGGGGCGGCCTTGGCAACCTGGTCGGTGCCAATGATCGTGCTCGCGCCCGGCTTGTTGTCCACGATCACCGGCTGGCCCATGGACTGGGTCAACTTCTGTGATAGCAGCCGCGCCACAATGTCGGTGCCGCCACCTGGAGGGTAGGGCAGAACCAGGCGAATTGGCCGATTCGGATATGCAGTCTGTGCAAGCGCTGCCACTGACGCGACGCTCAGGCCGACCGCAGCGAGGCCGAGTTTTGCGACGAGTGCAACGCTACGGCGCCTGGCGTGTTGATGCAGTTGTGTATTCATATGAGTCTCCTTGAAATGGGTTGGGGGATGTCTCACCACTGAACGTGTGAAGACGCGTCGGCTTCAATCTGCTCCCACACGTCGCGGGCGATGGGGTTTCGAATTTCTTCAGCAATGTGTCCAACGAGGCCAACTGATCGACCGATAACGGCCAACCCTCGGCAGAGTCGCCATGGGATACCCATTTCGGATGAAAGCGCGCCGATCGCGCCTGTCGCATTGACCGGGAGTTGCCCAGGCTTGTTGAGGGCACGCTCTGCCGCGGACGCCACTTCTTGCATCAAACGCACATAGCGTCCGTTGAGACCGTGCTTCTCGGCGATCTCGAACAGCCGTGTGGCGCGTGGATCGACGGGCTTGTGAAGGTGGTGCCCGACCCCAGGAATAGGCTGGCGTGTTTCTCGCAACTTCTTCACCAGCGAATCTGCGAGCGCAGTGAGCTCATCGTCCGATGGTGTTGACATATCGTTTGTCAGCGCCTCCTGGAGGAGGCGGGCCGATCCTTCAGATGTGCCTGCGAACGTGGTCCCCATGCCCAACAAGCCGGAGGCCACCGCTCCTTGCAGTGATTCTGGCGCGCCCAGATAGGTGAGTCGTGTGGCGATCGCCATGGGGGTCATGCCATGCTCCACCAGGGTAGCGAGCATCGCATTGAACACGGCCGACTCGGAGGGCGTCGGCAAGCGACCCTGGATTTCGAGGAAAGCGAAGTCCCCCAAATTCAACTTGCCCATGATGTCGTGCATCAGGTCCATGCCCTGCACTCGGATGCGGGTGGCGTCACTGCTGCCCATGTCGGAACGCAGCGGCTTGCGCTTGCTTGTCATGCTTGTCTCCTGCTGGTGGCATGTCAGTCAGCCACCTGGGAGGGCAGTCTAGGTTCGCACGCCGTTTCATCCAATCGATGGGCGTTATCTGAACTATTCGTGTCGCGAATGGGAGGGCGACTTCCTCAGAATGGCGCGCCGAATCCATGTCGACGCGCGGTAGTGCCTCAGCTTTGGTCGCTGAACGCTTCAAAAATCAGACTGCGAAGCCACTTGTTTGCCGCGTCCTTGTGCGTCTTGGCATGCCAGAAGACGTTGATGGAAACCGTCGGCAATTCCACAGGGTGTTTCGCGTACACCAGGCCGTAGGGCTCGGCACTAGACCTAGCCAACTGCTCTGGCACCGTGGCCACCATGTTGCTTGACCGTAGCAACTGTCCCACAGGGGTGAAATGCGGAACCGTCAACCGCACCTTGCGGTCGATGCCGGCGCGCTCCATGACCTCGTCGATCTTGCCGTGGCCCGTGCCCTGAGAGATGACCAGAATGTGTTCGGCAGACGAGAACTCCTTGAGCGACATACGCGCTTTGTCGAGCGGGTGACCCTTGCGCATGAGACACACGTAGCGCGTGGTCAGCAACCTGCGCTGGAAGAAGCCGGATTTCAGGTGGGGCAGTAACCCGATGGCGAGATCCACTTTCCCGGCCTCCATCTCGTCCCGCAGGTTGACAGAGGCATTGCGCACGGTGCTGATGGTCACGCCCGCAGCACGTTGGGCGAGCAGCTCCATCAACCTGGGAAGAAACCAGACTTCGCCGATGTCTGTCATGCCGATGGTGAAGCTTCGAACGCTGGTTTGCGGATCGAATGCGCTCGACTGGTTCAATGTGCTGTGGACCATCCCCAGCGCGTACAAAACACCTTCCGAGATCGATTCTGCGTAGGGTGTCGGCTCCATGCCCAAGGGTGTCCGAACGAACAGTTCGTCACCCAGTTGCTTGCGCAAACGCGCCAGTGCATTGCTGACCGCAGGCTGCGTCAGGGAAAGCGCGTCGGCCGCCTTGGAGACGCTCTTCTCAACAAGCAGTTGTCGAAAAATGACCAAGAGGTTCAGGTCAATCTGATGGAGCTGCAGATTCGTTGCCATTCACATTGGTGATACGAAGTATTCATGGGATTCTATTGGCTTATTCCGGTGAAACGGGAATCATCGCGGCCTCATCTGCCTCCGCATGCCCCATGGAAGTCCTTGTTCAACCCCTGCAGCGCGTTCTGAACGTACGGCCCGGCGTCAATCTGCTGGAGGCCCTGCGCGAGAACCAGATTCCCCTGTCGTACAGCTGCATGTCTGGCCGTTGTGGCACCTGCCGTTGCCGCGTGCTCTCTGGCGACGTGTTGGAGGGCGGCTCTCAGACACAACGCCCGACCGCTGAAGATCGCTTTGTCCTTGCTTGTCAGACCTTCCTCACAGAGCCCTGTTCCATCGAGATTCCGGAACCAGACGAAGTGGTTGTGCACCCTGCTCGCGTCCTGAAAGCGACCGTGGTGTCGATTGAGGACATGACGCACGACATCAAGCGCTTGCGCCTCAAGAGCAACAAACCGCTCGAGTTCTCACCGGGTCAATATGCCCAACTGCAGTTCACGCCAGAGCACATCCGGCCGTATTCGATGGCCGGGCTCCCAGGTGATGAGTGTCTGGAGTTTCACCTTCGTCGTGTCCCGGATGGTCGGGTCACTGGCTACGTGGCCGAAGAGTTGAAAGTTGGAGACAGCGTGCGCGTGAGTGGCCCGTTGGGCACGGCGTATCTGCGCCGAAAGCACGAAGGACCCTTGCTCTGCGTGGCGGGTGGAACCGGGCTCGCGCCGATCCTGTCCATCGTGCGAGGCACGCTCGCTGCGGGCATGTTCAATCCTGTCCACCTGTACTTCGGCGTTCGGTCGGCCCGCGATGTGTACGGGCTCGACTGGCTGAACGCCTTGCGTGTGGAACACCCGTCATTGCAACTGCATGTCGTGGCAACTTCTGGTGCAGGGCCTAACTATCGAAGTGGTCTGGTGACGGATGCGATCGCGTCCGACTGGTCCAACCTTGCCGGCTTCAAGGCCTACCTCTGTGGTGCGCCGCCCATGGTCGAGGCTGCCACTGTGCTGGTGCAGACGAGGGGGATCGAGGCACGCGACATCTACGCCGATGCCTTCTACGCGAACGTTGATTGAAGAAGGAGGCTCTTATGCAGACACGCGTGTTAACCGCTGAGGAATCGCAGCAGCGCAAGCGTTACTACGGCGAGATCGGTGCGCATTACATGACGCCGCTTTGGGAGGTTCTGGGTGCTCTCGTGCCCAACGAGCCGAAGCCCATCGCCCAGGCCGCGATGTGGCGCTACGAAGACGTGCGCCGACATGTCATGGATGCGGGCGCGCTGATCACGGCGGCCGAAGCAGAGCGCCGGGTACTGATTCTCGAGAATCCGGCTTTGCTCGGGCAATCGTGCATCACGAATTCCCTCTATGCCGGCCTGCAACTGATCTTGCCCGGCGAGGTGGCCCCAGCGCACCGCCACACGCAGTCCGCGCTGCGGCTGGTGCTCGATGGCGAAGGGGCCTACACGGCCGTGGATGGCGAGAAGACGACGATGTACCGAGGGGATTTCATCATCACCCCGGCCTGGACCTGGCACGACCACGGCAACCTCGGGCAAGAGCCGGTTGTGTGGCTGGATGGTCTGGACATTCCAATGCTGCGCTTTCTGGACGCGGGCTTCGCCGAAAAGTCCGAGGCCACCAGTCAAGCCGAAGTCCGCCCGGAAGGCGATGCGCTGGCGCGGTATGGCGCCAACATGGTGCCGGTTGGTTTTGCACAGACGTCTGCCGAGCCCACGCGTGTTTTTGTTTACCCCTGGAAGAAGACGCGCGAAGCTCTGCATTCGATTGCGCGATCAGGTGCACCTGATGCCCATCTGGGGTTCAAGCAACGCTTTGTCAACCCGGCCACAGGCGCTTCACCCATGCCCACCATCGGGGCGTTTGTCCAACACATACCGGCTGGTTTTGAAACTCGCGCGTATCGAAGTACTGACGGCACGGTGCTTGTCTGCCTCGAAGGAAGCGGGCAGGTGGAAGTGGGCCAACACTGTTTCGACATCGCCGAAAACGATGTCGTTGTCGTCCCGTCCTGGCAGCGTCTTCGGGTGCGGGCCGGTAAAAACGCGCTCAATCTTTTCAGTTATTCCGACCGCCCGGTGCAGCAGGCGCTGGGGCTGTGGCGCGAAGAGCGCCTCTAGAGATTTTCAAACTCACGAGAGCACATCAACATGAAATACGCCATTTCGCCGGCCGAGGTCACATCGCTTGCTGTCGCTGGAAGCGAAGAGCGCTTTCCCGTTAACCGCATTTTCTGCGTCGGCCGCAATTACGCAGCGCATGCGCGCGAAATGGGAAAAGACCCAGACCGCGATCCCCCTTTCTTCTTCATGAAGCCCAGCGACGCTGCAGTGGATGCGTCGCAGCCGGTGACGATTCCATACCCCAGCCAGACCACCAACTTCCACCATGAAATTGAACTGGTGGTCGCCATCGGAAAGGGTGGTTCGAACATCCCAGTCGACAGCGCGGAGGAACATGTCTGGGGCTACGCAGTGGGGCTGGACATGACCCGACGGGACCTTCAGCTCGAGGCGCGCGACAAGGGTCGTCCTTGGGAGTTCGGCAAGTCCTTTGCGCTTTCCGCGCCGATCGGCGCACTGCACCGCGCAGCAGACGTATCGAGCCCCACCAAGGCAGCCATCGCGCTGACGGTGAATGGAGAAGCACGTCAAAGCTCGGACGTCGAAAAGTTGATCTGGTCTGTCAGCGAGTGCATTGCCCATCTCTCGCAGTATGAAGTTCTCAAGCCTGGCGATCTGATCATGACGGGCACCCCGGAAGGTGTGAATGCAGTGCGCCGTGGCGATGTGATGCGCGGCAGCGTCCAGGGTTTGGGCGAAATCTTCGTGACCGTTGCCGCTTGAGCATCCCGACATCGATATTCCAAGGAGACACCATGACCAACGCAGCATCCGAATTTTTCCCCAATGAACCCCACTGGGAACTCGAGGGGACGAGCCGAATCCCGTTTCTCACCTACACAAGTGAGGAGATCTACCGCCGGGAGTTGGAGCGCTTCTTTTACAAGGGCCATTGGTGTTACGTTGGTCTGGAGGCAGAGATTCCCAACGCAGGGGACTTCAAGCGCACAGTGGTGGGCGAGCGGTCCGTGATCATGGTTCGTGATGCACAGGGTGATATCAATGTGGTCGAAAACGTATGCGCCCACCGTGGCATGCGCTTTTGCCGCGAACGCCATGGCAACAGAAAGGAATTCGTCTGCCCGTACCACCAGTGGAACTACACACTTCAAGGTGATCTTCAGGGTGTGCCTTTCCGCCGTGGCGTGAAGCAGGATGGGAAAGTACAGGGGGGCATGCCCGCCGATTTCCAGACGAGCGATCACAGTCTCACGAAGCTGAAAGTTGCCGTGCGCGGTGGCGTGGTGTTCGCGTCCTTTGACCATCAGGTGGAGTCCCTGGACAGCTTCCTGGGTCCAACGATCGGGGGATATTTCGACCGTCTTTTCGATGGACGAAAGCTAAGCATCCTCGGCTACAACCGACAACGCATCCCGGGCAACTGGAAATTGATGCAGGAGAACATCAAGGATCCGTACCACCCCGGTCTTTTGCACACCTGGTTCGTCACCTTCGGGCTTTGGCGTGCGGACAACAAGTCCGAACTCAAGATGGATACCCTCCATCGACATGCGGCCATGATCTCGACACGAGGAACTGGCGGCAAGTCCGAGCAGGTGACACAGGTTTCAAGCTTCAAGGAGAGCATGCAACTGAACGATCCGAGCTTTCTCGACATCGTTCCCGAGTCCTGGTGGAATGGTCCGACCGCGGTGATGACCACCATCTTCCCCAGCGTCATTCTTCAGCAGCAAGTGAACAGTGTTTCGACTCGGCACATTCAGCCCAACGGACACGGCTCATTCGACTTCGTGTGGACCCACTTCGGTTTTGAAGACGACAGCGAAGAGATGACGCAACGTCGATTGCGTCAGGCCAATCTGTTCGGACCGGCCGGCTTTGTTTCAGCGGATGACGGTGAAGTCATCGAGTTTTCTCAAGAGGCTTTCGAGAGCAAGCCTGCACACCGCACGCTGGCTGAACTCGGTGGCCGAGGCGTTGATGATCACACCGACCATATGGTCACCGAGACCTTGATTCGTGGCATGTACGAGTACTGGAGAAAGGTCATGGAGGCGCCGGCATCTCCAGCGGATGCCGCAAAGGGAAATGCGCCTTCGCCTTGCAGTGCGGCCTGAGCGGGAGAACACCATGGACTTTCCGACCTACCAAGCCCTCACCCAACTTTACGTCGACTATGCAAGCGCAGTCGATTCCGGAAACTGGGACCTCTGGCCCGAATTCTTCACCGATGACTGTGTCTACAAGCTGCAACCTCGTGAAAACCATGAGCGTGGATTCCCGCTGTCGACGCTCGCCTTCACCAGCAAAGGCATGCTGAAAGACCGCGTCTACGGGATTCGGGAAACCCTTTTTCACGACCCCTACTACCAACGTCACGTGGTGGGTTTACCTGTGGTGCGCCGCGATAGCGGCGACTCGTTCGAGTGCGAAGCGAACTACGCGGTCTTCAGGACCAAGCTTTCGCAAGAGTCGACGGTGTTCAACGTGGGGCGCTATCTTGATACCGTTGTCCGCACACCGCAAGGTCTGAAGTTCGCGTCTCGTCTTGCTGTTTATGACAGCGAGATGATTCCGAATTCGATCATCTATCCTATTTGAGGTACACCATGAGCAACTGGATTGATGCAGCGGCCTTCGATGAGGTGCCGCAAGACGATGTGGTGAGTGTTCAGGTTGAGGGTCTGGACATCGCGTTGTACGGTGTAGAAGGCGTGGTCTACGCCACCGACAACCTCTGTACACATGGCCAAGCAAGGTTGTGTGACGGATTCCTTGAGGGACATGAGATCGAATGCCCCCTGCATCAGGGAAAGTTCGACGTGCGCAGCGGCGCGCCCACGTGTGCGCCCGTTACTGAAGCTGTCAAAAGCTACCCCGTGAAAATCGAAGGTGGTCGTGTGTTTCTGCAACTGGAGCAGAGCGAATGAGCGGCGGGCTGGTGCTGGCACAGTTGCTGAACGGGCTGCAGTACGGCGTTCTGCTGTTCTTGCTGGCTGCGGGCCTCACATTGGTGTTCGGGATCATGAGCTTTGTGAACTTGGCGCATGGCTCCCTCTACATGATGGGGGCGTATGCGGCTGCGGTGACCCAAGGTCTTACAGGTTCCTTTGTGCTCGCCGTGTTGGCCGCCATGGCAGTGGCGCTGTTGATTGGACTCCTGCTCGAATTTGTAGCGGTATCCCGTCTTTATCAGCGCGACCACCTCGACCATGTCTTGGCAACTTTCGGTCTCATCCTGTTCTTCAACGAGCTGGTGCGGATCGTGTGGGGATCGCAGCCCTACTTTGTTCAGGTGCCTGTTGCACTACAGGGGACGGTCGACCTGTTCGGGTTCAGTTATCCCTCGTACCGGTTCGCCATCATCTTGGTTGGGCTTCTGGTCGCAGTCGGTTCGTGGTGGCTGATTAACCGAACGCGAATCGGTATGTTGATACGGGCGGGCTCGGTCAACCCCAAGATGGTCGCGGCGCTGGGCGTGAATATCCAGTGGCTCAATGCGATGTTGTTTGGGGTCGGGGCCATGCTGGCCGGTCTTGCCGGTGCCATGGCGGCGCCGATTTTGTCGGTGCAGTCCGGGATGGGGGAGCCCGTTCTCATCACCACACTGGTGGTGATCGTCATTGGGGGGATCGGCTCGGTCAGCGGTGCGTTCTATGCGGCGCTCATCGTCGGAACGGTCGACACGCTTGGCCGCGCATTTCTGCCAATTTGGCTGCGCCTGGTATCAGAACGCTCCTTTGCGGACACCGCCGGCCCAGCGCTCGCGTCGATGCTGGTGTACGTGCTGATGGCGGTGGTGCTGGCATGGCGACCGCAAGGTCTTTTCCCTACGAAGCGAGGCTGACGTGATGAAGACATCTGAACTTCTGCGGCCTTCTTTGGCCATACCGCTTCTCGTCTTCGCAGGACTTGCCGCACTGCCATTCGTGGCGACGGCCATGGATCAGAGTTTCTACATTGCGCTTGTCGCGCGGATGATCATCTATGCGATCGCTGCCAGTGCATTGAATCTCGCCTTGGGCTACGGCGGTCTTGTCAGTTTCGGCCACGCGCTCTTCATGGGCCTGGGGAGCTATGCGGTTGCCATATCGGCCGAGCACGGTGTCGGCAGCGGCTGGGTCCACCTGGCCATCACACTGGTGGTCTGTGGCGCCGTGGGTTGGATCACCGGATTGATCAGCCTTCGCACATCGGGCATTGCCTTCATCATGATCACCCTGGCGTTCGCGCAAATGGGGTACTACCTCTTCGTCAGCCTCAAGCAATACGGCGGAGACGATGGTCTGCCCGTGGCCATTTCCTCAAAATTTGGTCCTCTCGACCTGGGCCGGATCGAGGTGCTCTACAGCGTTGCTCTGCTGATCCTGGTGCTCTCGACGTGGTGGCTTGCCAAGCTGCGCAGTTCACCTTTCGGCATGGCCTTGCGGGGCGCAAGACAAAACCGACGGCGAGTGCATGCGCTCGGCCTCCCGACCTTGCGTTATCAACTTGTCGCTTACGTCTTTTCCGGCTTGCTCTGCGGCGTGTCTGGTTTGCTGCTGGCGAATCTGAATGCCTTTGCCTCCCCCAGCACGTTGGCGTGGGTGATTTCTGGCGAGCTGATCGTGATGGTGGTGATCGGCGGCATCGGCACGGTGTTCGGCCCCGTGCTTGGTGCCATCGCTTTTCTGGGTCTGGAAGAAATCATCAAGGGAATCACCGAGCACTGGATGGTGGTGTTTGGCCCGCTCATCGTTGTCATCGCTCTTTTGAGAAACCAGGGCCTGGCGGGTCTCCTGGCTATGTGGGACCGGCCACCCCGGGACGACGAAGTCGCGGGCAACCGGACTACCAAAGAAGCCGCGGCAAACGTTGTGGCCAAGGAGATCAAATAATGGGCGCTTTGCTGACCACCAGATCCTTGTCAAAACGCTTTGGTGCTTTGGTGGTGACGGATTCGGTATCGCTGGACGTCGAGCAGGGCGAGCTTCACGCCATCATCGGACCCAACGGGGCGGGTAAGACCACGCTGATCAACCAGCTCAGTGGCGAGCTCGGCAGCGACGGCGGCAGCGTGCATTTTGACGGTGGGGATGTGACTTCGCAGGGCATTGAGGCTCGCGCCCGCCGTGGCCTCGTGCGTTCGTATCAGATCACATCTATCTTCGAAGACTTCACCGTTCTCGAAAACGCGACCCTGTCCGCCTTGGGCGCCAAGCAGCACGCGATGCGCTTCTGGAGACCGATGCTTTCTGACGCCAAGGCCGTCGCAACAGCGCGGCAGGCCCTTGTGGACACCGGGCTGTCAGAGCGCGAAGCCGTTTTGGCGGGTGAGCTGGCTTACGGCGAGCGGCGTCAGCTGGAGCTGGCCATGAGCTTGTCCGCCGGTCCGAAATTCATGTTGCTCGATGAGCCGATGGCGGGCATGAGCGTGCAGGAATCCGCGGCAGTCACGAGCCTGCTACAGCGGCTGAAAGGCCGCTACACCATTCTTCTCGTGGAGCACGACATGAGTGCGGTGTTCGCGCTAGCGGATCGCATCAGCGTACTCGTGTACGGCAAGGTGCTGTTTACGGGGACCCCTGAAGAGGTTCGAAATCACCCGGAAGTCCGCTCGGTCTATCTTGGAGAGGAAGCTTTGTGAGCACCATTCTTTCAGTCACTGGTCTCCAGGCGGCGTATGGCCGGGCCCAGGTTCTTTTCGATGTGTCGTTTGATGTCAAACCCGGGCAGGTCGTGACCTTGCTGGGCCGCAACGGCATGGGCCGTTCAACGACCGTCAAATGCCTTTTCGGAATGATGCCCTCATCAGGTGGCGAGATCCGCATCGACGGGGCGCGCGTGGACGGCGAGCGCTCGCACAAGATCGCCCGTCGGGGCCTGGCTCTGGTGCCTGAAGGACGGCAGGTGTTTCCCAACCTCACAGTCGAAGAAAACCTGGTCGCCACCGCCCGCCTCGGTTCTGTGGCCAAAGGGCGACCGTGGAACCTGAGCCGCGTGTACGAGTTCTTTCCGCGCCTGAAAGAGCGGCGCACCAATCTTGGATCTCAGCTTTCGGGCGGAGAGCAACAGATGCTGGCCATCGGCCGCGCGCTCATGACAAATCCCCGGTTGCTTGTTCTGGATGAGGCTACCGAAGGCCTGGCTCCTCTGATTCGCGCCGAAATCTGGCAGGCGTTGGGTCACTTGAAGGGCGAAGGCCTTGCCCAGATTGTCATCGACAAAAACGTCGGATCATTGTTGGGTTTGGCCGATCGCCACTATGTCATCGAGAAAGGCTGCGTGGTCTGGCGGGGCGATTCGGACGAGTTGCGCGCCGATCCAGACATTGTTCATCAGTACCTCGGCGTGTGATAGCCCCGGTTGCCCGCTTGAAGGATCCCGTCCTACTCGCACAAGCGCGCGACAAGCAGTTCGCGCAACCAGCGGTTGGCTGGATCCTGGTGGTATCGATCGTGCCAGTAAAGCGCGACCTCGAAGCTGGGCAGCGGTAGCGGGTGAGGTTTGATGACCAGTGGGAAGTGCCGAGCCAAGGTTTCCGCCAGAACGGCAGGGACTGACCAGAGCATGTCCGACGTGATGATGAAATGCGGCGCAGAAAGATACTGCTGCATGCGGACGCGAATGCGGTTCTTGGCGCCGGCTTCCACTAGGGCTTTTTCAATGACCTGATGTCCGCTGCCGGAGTACTCCACCAACAGGTGCTCTTGCGCGAGGAACGCGTCCAAGTCCAAAGGCGCTTTGCTCAGGGGGTGATCGACGCGCATTGCACAGACATAGTGCTGGGAGAATAGCTTGCGGCGGTGGATGGCCGTCTCGAGCGAAGGGAGAAAACCTAGGGCGAGGTCGATGTGACCACTGGCCATGCCGGCCAGCGTCTCGTCAATGGGCTTGAAGGTCGTTTTGAGCTTGATGCCTGGAGCGGATCTCCCCAGTTCGGCAAGGATGCCCGGAAAACAAACCACCTCTCCGATGTCCCTGGTGCGCACAGTGAACACCCGCGATGCCTGAGAGGGGTCGAAAGCCGATGGCGCCAAGTGTGTCTTGCGAACCATGGACAGCGCGTCCAGCAACTGTGTGGACATGGTGCTGGCCAGAGGCGTAGGCTCCATCCGACGACCGACCTGCGTAAAGAGCTTGTCCCCGTATTCCCCCCGCATGCGCTTGAGCGAGCTGCTGACAGCGGCTTGCGTGACGCCCAGGCTTTCAGCGGCCTCGGTGACAGACCGTTCCCTCCACATGGCCTCGAAGACATACAAGAGGTTCAGATCCTTCACTGGCAGGGTCTCCTTTGATGCGCTATGTATAAATTCAAATTATCCGTTCGTATTATCGAATCAGTATGGACCCATGCGAAGCGACTGCCGAAAATACCGACACAAACAGGAGACAAAGTGTGAGTGAACTCGTCGTCGGCATGATTGGCATCGGCCAGCTTGGCCTCCCCATCGCCGCCAACCTCATCAGTGCCGGATTTAAGGTCGTTGGCTTCCGGCGCAACGACCGCGCGGCCTTTGTCGCTCAAGGCGGTCAGGCCATGGAGAGTCCGTCGGACGTGGCGAAGGCGGCCGACGTGCTGTTGCTGTGTTTGCCCGGTGAATCGGCGCAATTGGATGTTCTGGACGGCCCCCAGGGCGTGCTGGCTGCGTTGGCGCCAGGGAAAACCGTGATCGAGTTGGGCACTTACACCCGTGAGTTCAAACAGGCCCAGGCATTGCGCATTGAAGCCACCGGAGCTCAGGTTCTGGAGGTCGAGGTTTCTGGATCTCCCGCGTTGGTCACCCAGCGCAAGGCGGCGCTGTACATCGGAGGTCATGCCAGCGTGCTGGATGGGTGCTCCAAGGTCCTTGAAGGCATCACGGACAGTCGATTCCACATAGGCCCCTTTGGCTCTGCAGTGGCCGTGAAGCTCATTGCCAACTACCTGCTCACCATCCACACGCTCGCGGCCGCCGAGGCCGTAAACATGGGGCGTCGAGCGGGTTTTGATCCCAAGCAACTGGTGGAAGTCTTGAGGCAGGGCGCGGGCGGATCAACCATGCTGACAGTGCGTGGACCCATGATGGCGGAGGGTACCTTTTCGCCGGCACCCGGTCCGTTCAAGACATTGGAAAAGTACCTGGACATGGGTGCCAACCTGGCTGACGAGTTGGGATGTGCAACTCCTTTGTTCAGCGCCGCGCTGCCGTATTTCCGCAGAGCACTCGAAGGTGGCATGGAGGATCTTGATATCTCTGCCGTCATCCAGCTCATCGAGGCCGACTCCGTCGCCAAACCAACCAACCAGGTCGAACAGAAATGATCGTCGAGCAGCGCATCTACACCCTCAAGCCAGGCTCCCTCCACGAGTTCCTGAGCGTCTATCAGCAAGAGGGCCTCGCCCTACAAACTGAAGCATTGGGCCGTCTCCTGGGCTACTTTGTGGCAGAGGTGGGGGAGCTCAATCGCGTGGTTCAGCTTTGGGGGTTCGATTCCTTTGAGGACCGTCAAACCCGCCGCGCTGCGCTCTCGGCAAACCCGGCGTGGCGAGCATTCCTTGGCAAGGTCGTGTCGTTCGTGGTCGAGCAAGAGAACCAGTTGCTCACACCTGCTGCCTTCTCGCCTATTCGTTGAGGAAGTTCACAAGATGATTCGCTCTTTGTTGCACGTTGGCATGACCGTGCCGGATCTGGAGGTTGGCCGTGCCTTCTATGACCTCTTTGGTCTGGAGACCCGATCCGCCGGAGACGACCTGGTGTTCCGCTGTGAGGGACGGGCGCAGGATCAGCTGAGGCTGATTGAAGGTCCTCGCAAGAAGCTGTCCTATGTGTCCCTGGGTACGAACGCCGACGGCATGAGGGCCATCATCGGCAACCTGGAGCGCGCAGGTGTGCCTCTGGTTGCAAGCCCTTTCAAGTTTGGGGATGGCATCTGGTTCCAGGATCCCCACGGTGACTGGGTAAATGTGCAGATCGCGGAGCCAGCGCCCTCGCTGTTGCCAAATCCGCCGGAGATCAATGCGCCCGGAAACTATAGGCGTTCGGGTCGCGCATGCGATGTGAGCAGCCTTGGAAAGAAGGCGCGTCCTCGGCGACTGGGACACCTCATCAAGTTCACGCCAGATGTCGATCGCTCTGTCGGGTTCTACTGCCAGCTGTTGGGTATGAAGGTGTCCGATCGCGCGCACGACATTCTTGCGTTCCTGCGAGGCGGCGCAGGTGGCGATCACCACATGCTGGCATTCGCCAAGAGCAGCCATACCGGGTTGCACCACCTGAGCTTCGAGGTCTCAGACATCGACGAAATCGAACTGGGTGCGCAGACCTTGCTGCGCGCGGGCTACAAGGATGGTTTTGGCTTGGGGCGTCACGTGGGCGGCTCCAACTACTTTCACTACATCCGCGACCCGTGGAACAGTCTTGCTGAGTATTTCTGGGATATTGATGTGATCCCCGAGGATGACAGCGCCTGGGTTCCGATGAACGTGGGACCGGAACAAATCACTGCAGTCTGGGCCCAGACCCCACCACCGCCTGAGTTTGTTCAGAACTTCGAGGAGCGTGATTGATGGACCTGACGCCCATTGCGCAGGACATGCTGCGCGCCATGCTCAACAAGCCGCTGTTTGTCGCGCTGCGCAACCCGGCCGATCTGACCAAATCTGCAGCGCTGCTGGAGGCGCATTTGGAGTGGGCCGTCGCCGCAGAGCGACGCGGTGAGCTCTTCGCGTCGGGTCCCTTCATCGCGGAAGGTGCACCCCCAGGTTCGCTGGGGGGCATGACGATCGTGCGCGCGGCATCACTCGCGGAAGCAAGAAAAATTCTCGAGCAAGACCCGTTCGTGCGCGAGGGCGTGGTCAGCATCGACCTTCGCAAATGGTCACTGATGGAAGGAGGTATCACCTTGTCGATGCGCTTCTCAGACCAGACGGCTCGCCTGATGTGATCAGCACCGCCTGACACCGTCTTCCTGGACGGCCCAAACCCCATAAAGCCGATTCACTTTGGGTGCCCGTTGGCACCCGGGGGATGGCTTTGTCCAAATAAAAGGAGCACCTTGAAATACCAATTGTTTTCCTACATGAGCGGTGAGGCCGCCAAAGCGGGCATTCTCATTGACGGCCATTGGTTTGACCTGGATGCCGCAGCGCAGGTTGTTCAAGAGAACAGCTTGATTGGTCGCTCTGTCGACGACCTTCTGGGCACTTGGTCCGCCGCACAGAAGGGCCTTCGGCAAATCGCGAAGGGCGTTCAGGCTGGTCTGGCGGTATTTGCTGGCGCGCAGCTGAAGGCTTCCGATCTTGAGCTGCGAGCTCCGCTGACAAGACCCGGCGTCATGTATTGCGCCGGGGCCAACTACCGTGATCACGTTGAGGCCATGAGCAAAGCCTTCAACATGAAACTGGTGCTGGACCCGAAGGCGGAGGGTGTGGAGCCATGGCATTTTCTCAAGCCTGGCCCGGCGACCGTGGTGGGCGATAAGGCGCGTGTCCCATTTCCAAAGCACACGGAGAAGCTCGATTGGGAAGCGGAATTGGCCGTTGTCATCGGAGCGCGGGCACGCAACGTTTCAGTTGAAAGAGCACTCGAATTCGTGGCTGGCTACACCTGTGCCAACGACCTGTCCGCACGGGACAACCTGGTGCGGGCTTCGGTGGATCCAAGCTCCCCATTCCGGTTCGACTGGATTGGCCACAAGTGCTTTTCCGGTTCTTGCCCGCTCGGTCCAGTGCTCACGCCCGCAGAGTTTGTCGACTCACCGGAGACGTTGGACATCAGTCTGACGATCAACGGAGAGATTCGCCAGAACTCCAACACAAGCAACCACCTGTACAGCGTGGCTGACCAGATCGCCTACCTCAGCACGCGGGTCGAGCTTTTCCCTGGCGATGTGATTCTCACGGGAACGCCTGCCGGGGTCGGAATGGAGACCGGGACATTTCTGCAACGCGGAGATGTCATGAAGGTCCGAATTGAAGGTCTTGGCGAGCTCGAGACCACCGTCATCTAAATCACTTTATTGGTTCTACAAGGAGACAATCATGAAACGAATCTTTGCCATAACAGCGATGAGCGCATCCCTCATCTCTCTGAGTTCGGTGGCGAAAGCCGAGGTGAAGGTGGGCTTCCTCGGCACGCTGAGCGGGCCCTCTGCGGAAGTCGGCCGCGACCAGATCGACGGCTTCATGTTGGCGTTGGAACACCTTGATGGCAAGTTGGGGGGTGTCAAAGCGACCGTGATTCGCGAGGACGATCAACAGAAGCCTGAGGTTGCACTCGGTGCGCTTGCAAAGCTGCTGGAAAAAGAAAAAGTCGACGTTGTAACCGGCCTCACGTTCGCAAACATCCTCATGGCACTTCAGAGCCGCATCGCGGCAACCGATGTTCCGTTCGTTGGATCTGTTGCAGGACCATCGCCAACCGCAGGTGCCCAATGCAAGCCCAACCTTTTCGTTACCTCCTGGCAGAGCGATGTCCCAGCCGAGGCGATGGGCAAGTATCTGCAGGACAAGGGCATCAAGCGCTTGAGCACTCTCACACCCAATTTCGTGGGCGGAAAAGACAAGATTTCAGGCCTCAAGCGGTTCTACAAGGGCGAGATCGTGGACGAGATCTACACCCCGCTGAACCAGCTCGACTTTTCTGCAGAACTCACCCAGCTCAACGCGAGCAAGCCGGACGCAGCATTTGCTTTCTACCCGGGTGCCCTTGGTGTGACTTTCGTGCGTCAGTTTCAACAGGCTGGCCTCCTTGGGAAAATGCCCTTGGCAACGACCAACACCATTGAAGGAACGGCCATCGATGCGATGGGGGCGGCCACCATTGGGGCCACTGTCGCGGACACCTGGACGCCAGGCATGCCCAATCCGGAGTCGCGCCGATTCGTCGCAGCGTTCGAGAAGAAGTTCAACCGCATGCCCTCCGCGTACGCCGCGTTCAGCTACGACGCAGCCATGCTGCTTGATGCCGCCGTCAAGACAACGGGCGGCAAAACCGATGACCGCAAAGCGTTGTCCAAGGCGATTGCCTCGGCGAAGTTCAAGTCGCTTCGCGGCGATTTCCGCTTTGGCCCAAACAACTACCCGGTCCAGAGCTACCACGTTTTCCAGATGGTGGCCGGGGCTGCGGGCAAGCCCGAGTTCAAGCTGGTTGCCGAAAACGTTTTGAAGTCTCACGCCGACTCCTACGTTGCGCAATGCCCCCTCAAGTGAGGTTGCTTGTGTTCGCCTTCTAGCGAGGTGCGAATGTTCCCTGCACCTTGATCGTCGGAGCTGCTCGATCAAGGCTTTTTTCAATACATGGAGACAAAAATGAAACTGCGAGTTCTGTTCACCCTTGGCCTGCTGGATGCGGCAGCGCCTGCTGCAGGCGCTCATTCCTCTGTTGGCCATTCATCATGAAACGAAGGACAGCAATCGCATTCGCACTGGCAATGCTCGTCGCCGGCTGCGCGGGGCTTCCGGCGCCAGTGCCTGCAACACCGGAGCCGCTACGCGTCATCGTGTTCCCTGGTGGGTTCAATTGGCCCATCTGGGTAGCTCAGCAACGCGGTTATTTTGGCCAGCAAGGTTTGGCGGTACAGGTAACGCCAACGCCAAACTCGACTTTCCAGCTCAAAGGCCTGATCCAAGGGGACTTCGATCTCGCCATGACCGCCATCGACAACGTCATCGCTTACCGTGAAGGACAGGGTGAAGCGGGAATTGATGGACCAGACCTTGTCGCAGTGATGGGGGCGGACAACGGGTTTCTTCGTCTGGTGGGCGCACCAGACATTGCCAGCATCGCAGATTTGCGTGGCAAGACGCTTTCAGTGGACGCGTTGACTACCGGCTATGCGTTCGTGCTTCTCGAAATGCTCGACCGAAACGGACTCAAGCTGGACCGTGACTATCGAACCGAGCGTGCGGGCGGCGTGTCGCAACGCTACCAGGCGCTTCTACAGCGTAAGCATGCGGGAACGATGCTGATCACGCCGTTTGATGTCAATGCCGCGGAGCAGGGGTTCAAGACGCTGGGACGCGCCAATGAAGTGTTGGGCGAGTATCAGGGCTTGGTCGCTGCTGTGCGGCAGGGTTGGGCACGCGAAAATCCACGCCGTGTTTCTGCCTACATCCGTGCATTCACTGATTCGGTGGAGTGGCTGTACGACCCCAAGAACAAGGACGAGGCGATTCGTATCTACCTGGCCAATATGCCGCAAGGCACAAGTGCCCAGTCCGCCGAGGTTGCCTATCGTGTTCTGTTGGATGCCAAGGATGGTTTTTACCGACAAGGCCGATTGAACATGCAAGGTGTCGAAAAGGTTGTGCAACTGCGAGCGAAGTTCGGCCCACAAGGAAAGACGCTGAGGCCAGCAGCGGCGTATGTGGACAACTCGTTTCTCAATGCAGCGATGAAACGACGGTAATTGCCAAAGGGACTGGCTTCTGCTGATCGCACCGGGGGGGCGCGGGGCATCACTAAGAATGCGGAAACGCTTCCTGAGTGACGTGCGGCCTGCGTGCAGGAGTTTGCCTTCCAGACACTATTGCTGCGGGGATTTCTCAGAGGGTTCAGCGGACCGTCGGTACGGTGCGTTCTTTTGTGCCCGGTGGGATTCAAATCTTCGATGAATACTTCGCTCGCGGACGGAGCATCGTGTTTGAAAGTCGCTGCTCAAGAATATGTGCGACCCATCCAGCTGTGCGTGCCAGCACGAAAAGTGCCGAGGGGGCGCCGTCAGGAAGCCCCATGGATTTGCATGCCAGAACGACAGCAAGTTCGTGTCTTGGCTGCATGCCGTATTCCATGCGAAGGTGGTCCACGAGAGCCAATGCGTGCTTGACGGGCGATGGACGTGAAGATCGTTGCCTCACCAAGTCCATCAGCACTGTCGCTCTTGGATCACCCGCTGGGTACAGAGGGTGATTGAAGCCGGGTAGCTGTTGCCCCGAGGAGAGAGTTCTCCGGGCCTTGGAAATCAGTGCCGGGCTGCTTTTCGCAGACTTTTGAAATTCGTCCAGCCACTCGTAGCGTTGCGCAATCTCCGTGCCCGAGCTTGCAGCAATGGCTGCTGCTATGCAACTGTTTACAGAGGCTCCGGCGGAGGCCGCAATTCGCGCCGCAAAGGTTCCGGGGGACAGCTCATGGTCCGCGAGCAGCACCAAAATTGCGTCCAGCAGTCGACGGTCTTCTTGGCTGACCGGCTTGCTCATCGCCACGAGCAGACTATGTGAGACGCTGCGTCCGCCTTTTGCCTCTTCATATCGGCCGCCTTCTCCCAAAAAACCAAAGCAGCCGATGAGTCCGTGGACAACTCCTCGAGCGGCATCGAAGGGACGGCCAGAGCGCAAACGATCTTTCAGCGGACCTCGGCCGATGGCAAGCTGCATAGCGACCAGCGAAAGAATCTCGATCAATTGGTGGCGCGCATCCTCTGCGGGAATGGATCGCAACAATGCTTTGTCTCTTGGCGTAATGGGTGATGCCTTCCACAGGAGATCGGTCTCGTGCCAAAGACCTGTCCACAGAAGCTCTGCAACTTGTTCGAACGTCGCGCCTTTCAGGGCGAGATCGGTCGCGAGCTGTCCACGATAGCTGGGCCCCTGCGGCGTTATCTCCGTGATGCTCGTCGGAACGATGGGGGGGCCCAGATTCATTGCCGATGCAGCGACCGCCACTTGTCCCGCTTGCGCCATCGTTCGAAGGCGGATCCGCTGGACATCCTCTCGTGAGTACAGCTTCGCTCTCGTGCCTTTGCCCGAAAAACTGCGAACCATTCCTCTGCTGACATACGCGTACAGCGTTTGGATTTTTATGCCCAGCAGTTCGGTCGCCTCCTTGGCGCCCAGATAGTCTTTTTCTGGTTGCATAAACGTTGATTTGAGAATCAAGATTGATCAATCTAAACATCAAAGATAGCATGCCTTCTTCGTTTTTTCTTAGGAGACAAAGCAAATGGAGAATCAACACAAGATAAGTCGCCGAACTGTCTTGCAAGCTGCGGGCGTCACCGCCCTGGTCCCGACCTCTGCGCGAGCTCAAACGGTCTCTGCCGGAGCTTTTCCATCCAAGCAAGTACGCATCGTCGTGCCCTACACGCCTGGAGGTACGAACGATGTCATGGCGCGGGCCATTGCACAAAAGCTTCAGGAGATGTGGCCTCACCCGGTGATCGTTGAAAACAAGCCAGGCGCAGCGGGGAATATTGGCGCGTCCGATGTGGTGCGTGCCGAAGCAGACGGACACACCCTGTTGTTGACCAATATCAACATCAACTCGATGAACCCAGCCTTGATTGATCGCATGCCATTCGATCCACAAAAGGACTTGGCGCCCATTTCTCTGTTGGGAACGACTGCGCTTGCCCTGGTGGTCCACCCCAGCGTCCCGTCGAACAATACTCAGGAGCTCATCGCATATTTGAAGAAGCGACCTGGTCAGTTGAGCTACGCATCCAGTGGAAATGGGAGCCCTCAGCATTTGTCGGCTGAGATGTTCAAGGCCCTGACAGGCACCAGGGTCTTGCACATTCCTTACCGAGGTGCCGCACCTGGAGTGGCGGATGTCGTCGCAGGTCAATTGGAGATGACCGTTGGAGTCGTCAACCAACTGATCCCTCACATTCGATCCGGGCGGCTGAAGGCGATCGGAGTGACCAGCAAGAAGCGTCAACCCAGCCTGCCGGATGTGCCAACCCTTGATGAGTCTGGCGTGCCTGGCTATGAGAGCGAGATTTGGCTAGGGCTCTGTGCTCCAGCGGCAACGCCAGCACCGATCATTCGACAGATCAACGCAGCTGTCCAAAAGATTCTGACGATGCCCGACGTCGTAACACGTCTGAATGGACAGGGCTTGGAGGTGTTGACGAGTACACCCGATCAAATGCGCCAGCGTGCCGCCGACGACCTGGTTCGTTGGACCAAGATCATCAAGACTGCAGGCATCAAAGCGGAGTAATGAACGTGAAGCAGGAACATATTGAAGTGATCGACTCCCGACCGCGAAGGGACGAACCTGTGTCGCATCAACCGAATGGTGTGGCCTGGGGCAGCGACGCCATCGCCGACGTTGTGCGCGCTTTGGGAATACCGTATGTGCTGCTGAATCCGGGCGCAAGCTTTCGGGGTTTGCACGACAGCCTGGTCAATCATCTTGGCAACGCCGACCCGCAGATGATTCTGGTGCTGCACGAGGAGCACGCCGTGGCCATTGCGCATGGCTTTGCCAAAGTGACGGGGCAACCACTGGCCGCCATCTTGCACAGCAACGTCGGCCTGATGCACGGCTCCATGGCCATTTTCAACGCATGGGCGGACAGGACGCCCGTGATCGTTCTGGGTGCGACAGGACCAGTGGATGCAGCGCGCAGGAGGCCTTGGATCGATTGGCTGCACACGGCTGCGGATCAAGGCGCTCTGGTTCGACAGTTCGTCAAATGGGATGCGCAACCTGCTTCGGTTCCCGCTGCTCAAGAGGCATTGTTGAGGGCATACCAAATTGCTAATACGGCGCCCCGTGGTCCGGTGTACGTTTGCTTTGACGCCGCATTGCAGGAGTCGCGGTTGAACAGGAAGCCAGACGTGCCGGAGACATCACGCTATGCCCCTCCATCGCCCGTGGTACCCACAGCGCAATCTGTTCAACGTGCGACTCGACTCCTGTCTGAAGCGAAGCGGGTCGTGATTCTGGCTGGGCGGGTCTCCAGGTCAGAGCGGGCATGGCAAGAGCGCGTGAAGCTTGCAGAAGCGCTGGGTGCTCGGGTCGTCACGGATCTCAAACTGGGTGCGGCGTTCCCGACGGCGCACCCCTTGCACGCTGGGCCTTCTGGAATGTTCCTTTCGCCTGCGAGTGCAGAGGTGCTTCGGTCGGCCGATGTTGTGTTGAGCCTAGATTGGCTTGATCTGGCGGGTACATTGAAACAGGCGTGGGGCGAAGAGCATGCTGCCTGCCAAGTCATACAGATCTCTGTCGACCATCACATTCACAACGGTTGGAGCATGGACCACCAAGCTTTGCCACCAGCAGACGTGTTTTTTCCTTGCGAACCTGACACCGTCGTACCGCTGCTGCTGGAGGCGTTGGAGGGTGCTGCCACGCTCGGCCAAAATGCAGCGCCAGCGGTCGAGGGTGTTCACCCGCTGGCTGTCTCTGCATCCGATGGAGACGGCCCTTTGATGGTCAAGGACGTGGCTGCCATATTGAGGCGGGTCACTCAAGGAGAGCGCGTCTCCTTGCTCCGGCTTCCCCTCAGCTGGTCGGGCGAGATGTGGGACCTGGACAGTCCTCTGGACTTTTTGGGTTACGACGGCGGCGGCGGTATTGGGTCAGGTCCGGGCATGATCGTTGGCAGTGCACTTGCTTTAAAAGGTACCGATCGATTGCCGATAGGCATCATTGGTGATGGCGACTTCCTCATGGGCGTATCTGCTTTCTGGACAGCAGCGCACGCCAGAATTCCTCTGCTTGCCGTGGTGGTGAACAACCGGTCGTTCTTCAACGACGAGCTTCACCAGGAGCGGGTCGCAAAAGAGCGCGAACGGCCGGTGGAGAACCGGTGGATCGGCCAAAGAATTGACGACCCCGCACCCGACCTCGCCATGATGGCGCGGGCTCAAGGGCTGACCGCGTTTGGCCCAGTGACGAGCGCGAGCGAACTGGAACAAGTCTTGACGCAAGCTATCCAGGCATTGAAGACCGGAGCATCCGTGGTGGTCGAGGCGATTGTGGCTCCCGGGTACGCACCCGCGATGTCCCAGGGCATGACGCGATCACATGGAGACGAATAAATGACCAAGTTCGACGACGCTTTGAAGAGCCTTGGCCCACAAGAACTGCAGAAGCAGGACTTGACGGGCTTGGTCGATGCCGCTCTGCCGACCAAAACCGGTCATTACTGGGACGGGAAATGGCAGAACGGAAGTGGAACCACAGTGGCCACGAGCATCAACCCCAGCACCGAGGAGGACCTTCGTACTTACTCGGTCGCGTCAGTTGGCGATGTCGAGTTTGCCATCGCATCGGCCAGGAAGGCCTTTCCCGCTTGGGAAGAGACCCCGCCTTTGACCCGTGGGAAGTTGATGCGCAAAGCAGCAGACATCATTCGATCTCATGCGCTTGAGCTTGCACTGGTGGACGCCGCCGATTGTGGAAACCCGGTGAACGCCATGCAAATGGACGCTGAGATTGCGGCGACCCAGCTGGAGTACTTCGCTGGGTTGGTACTGGAAAACAAGGGTGAGACCATCCCCACTGGCAATGAGTCGTTGAACTACACATTGAGAGAGCCGCTTGGGGTCGTTGCTCGCATCTTTCCGTTCAATCACCCATTCATGTTCGCCGCAGGGAAAATGGCAGCACCACTGGCAGCCGGCAATACCGTGCTGCTGAAGCCGCCCGAACAGGCACCACTTTCAACACTGCGGTTGATGGAACTGCTGGACGGTGTGTTTCCCCCTGGCGTGTTGAACTGTGTGGTGGGTGGACGGGAGGTGGGAGCGACGCTCGCGCAGCATGCTGACGTGGATGCCGTCGGACTGATTGGCAGTGTTCAGGCGGGAAAAGCTGTCCTGCGTTCTTCTGCCGACACCATGAAACACTGCCTCTTGGAGCTAGGTGGAAAAAATGCCATGGTGATCTATCCGGACGCGGACCTGGAAGAGGCTGTGTACGGCGCGGTGCGTGGCATGAACTTCACCTGGTGTGGGCAATCCTGCGGATCGACGAGCAGGCTCCTCATCCATGACAGTGTTTACGAGAAATTTCTGGAGGCGCTGTCGGTCGAACTCACCAAGCGGCACAAGCCTGGAATTGCGACGCACATGCAGACAACAATGGGTGCGTTGGTCGATAAGGCGCAGTACGCGAAAAGCTTGCTCTACATTGCCAAGGGACGCAGCGAAGGGGCGCGCGTTCTGCACGGGGGCGGACGACCGGCCGATCTGGAGCGTGGCTATTTCATTGAGCCCACCGTCCTTTGCGACGTACTGCCCCATCACACTGTGGCGCGCGAAGAGATCTTCGGGCCCGTGCTTTCCGCTATGAAGTGGAGCCGCGAAGACGAGATGATGGCGATTGTCAATGGTGTTGAGTTTGGCCTGACCGCGTCCATCTGGACCCGGGACCTTGTCACGGCTCACCGGGCAGCCAAGAAGATCCAGGCTGGGTATATCTGGATCAATGATGCTTCCATTCATATTCCTGGTGCGCCCTTCGGCGGGTACAAGAGCTCGGGCATCGGCCGCGAGGAATGTCTTCAGGAACTGCATGAATTTTCACAGACCAAGAATGTGAACGTGTCTTTGCGCAACCGACGTCGTGTGTGAAGCAATGCACTCCTGGTAGACGCCCGCGAGGTGCTTGCAAAACGCGTTGGTTGGCAATATACTTAGACGACTAACCAAATGCGATCCAGAGTAACTTGACTCTGGTCGCGTATTCCTCAAGAGGCATGCACATGATCACTCCCGAAGAGAACGAACTGCTTTGTCGTGTTGTTGGCGATGCTCCCATGGGCCAGTTGATGAGGCGCCATTGGACCCCGGTGTGTCTGATCGAAGAAGTTTCAGAACCTGACGGGCCGCCGATCAAAGCGCGTGTGTACGGCGAAGATCTGGTGGTGTTTCGAGATACGGACGGCAACGTGGGAGTTCTCGACGAAAAGTGCCCGCACAGGCGTGTCTCCCTGGTCTACGGCCGCAACGAAGAGGGTGGCCTTCGGTGCCTGTACCACGGCTGGAAGATGGACGTCGCAGGCAACGTTCTCGAGATGGTGTCAGAGCCGGCAGCGAGCGGATTCGCTGAGAAGGTGAAGCACAAGGCATATCCCGTGAGGGAATGGGGTGGTTTTGTTTGGTCCTGGTTTGGACCATCGGAGAGCGTTCCCGAATTCGCGCCACCGCCATGGGCGCCGACGCAAGACACTCGGGTGTCAATCGCAAAGGTCATTCTTCCTTGCAACTGGGCTCAGATTCTTGAGGGAGCTATCGACTCGGCTCACAGCTCCAGTTTGCATTCGTCGGATATGGTCCCCGCTCGCGTCTCCGGTGCTGCGGCTACCGACAAAGCCTGGTTGCGCCCTTCGACGGACAAGGCGCCGCGCATGCAGGTGCAGCGATCTGGCTACGGTTTCCGTTACGCGGCGATCCGCAGGCCCATTCAGAATGCCAGCTCACACGACTACGTGCGCTCCACGGTTTTCGTTGCGCCCGCGTCTGCGCTCATCCCCCCCAACAACTTGTACAACGTGGCGAACGTGAACGTCCCGATGGACGACACCAACACCGCCTTCTACTTTTTGGCTTGGGGGCACCCTGCTCAAACGCCCGAGACCGAAACCTGGCGAAAATTCCTCGGTCAGACAGTGGGGGTTGATCTCGACGACAGGTACCGCCCGTTGCGCAACGAAGAAAACCGCTTCTGGCAGGACCGGCAAGCCATGAAGGCCGGAAACTTTACCGGCATTAAAGGCTTTCCCAATCAGGACGTAGCGATGTGGGTGACGATGGGTCCCATTGCCGACCGCACCAACGACCGGTTGGGTGCCAGTGACATTGCCGTGGTGGAATTTCGCAAGCAGATGCTGGATGCGGTTCGTGCTTTCCAAAATGGTGAGCCGGCAATTGGAACCGGTGACGCTGCTATCCCGGCCAGCGTCTGTTCATTCCAGGCAGTGGTGCCAAAGACGACTGACTGGCGAGAATACGCTGCAACTTATGTGTGGGCGGACGGCATTGAACGTCCCGAACTCGAACCTTCTTATTCTGTCAATACCTGAGTCCACCATGAGCAAGCTTCAACTCTCGGTCGCAATGGGCGACTACGACCGTACTCGCGCTTTGCTGGATGGGCGAGTTCAGATCGACGGCGTCGACCCCGTCTTCATGAATCTGAACCCGGAAGAAATGTTCTTCCGGGCCATGCGAAGTCAAGATTTCGACATATCGGAACTGTCGTTCTCGAGCTATGCCGTCAAAACCGCGAAGGGTGATTGCCCCTACGTTGCCATTCCCGTGTTCTTGTCGAGAGCCTTTCGGCACACATCGATTTATGTGCGAAAGGACAGAATCAAGCGTCCTGAAGAACTTAAAGGTAAGCGTATCGGGCTGCCTGAGTACCAGTTGAGTGCGAACGTGTGGGCTAGAGCGCTCTTGCAGGATGACTATGGCGTCGCACCAGAGGACGTGACATGGGTGCGAGGGGGTATCGAAACCGCAGGCCGGCCAGAAAAAATTGCGCTGTCTCTTCCTGCCGGCGTGAAACTGGAAAGCGCTAGGGAAGGCACGACCATTTCTGAGCTTCTGGATCTTGGTGAAATTGATGGGTTCATGGCTCCGAGGCCTCCCAGTGCCAAGGTGCTCGCCAATCCCAACGTGGGTTGGCTTTTCGATGATCCAACCTCTGTGGCGAAAGATTATTTCCGTCGCACCGGAATCTTCCCCATCATGCATGTGGTGGGTATCAGAAAGAACCTGGCGGAACAGCATCCGTGGCTACCGGGCGCTGTGTACAAAGCATTCACTCACGCAAAAGCAGCGGCTCTGGAGGCGTTGTCGGATACATCTGCAACGAAGGTCACTCTTCCTTTTGTGGAAGAGCAATTGAAAGCGGCTCGCGAAACGATGGGCAACGACTACTGGTCCTATGGCGTGACAAAGAACAAAGCCACCATTGATACCTTCCTGCGTCACCACCACTCGCAAGGCCTCTCGGCGCGGCGGTTGGCAGTAGAAGAGATTTTCCACCCGGCTACGTACGAAACCTACGCTATTTGACGTTTGGAACTTGCGGGTCGGAGGAGGCGGCCTCATCGGCGGCCAGATTTTCGATCATTGAAAGAAGGCATTTCCGCACGATGGCAAGTGAACGGTCGGATAAACCTTGAACGCTGACGCCATTGACCTCCTCGGCCAGCGGCACCAGCGCTTTTTCAAGCGATCGTCCTGCAGGCAGCAAAAAAACATGCATGTTCTTTCTGTTGCCAGCCAACTGCCGTCGCTCGATCAAGCCCATGCTCTCCATGGCTTTGACTGCGCTAAACGTGGTGGGCTCCATGACGCCAGCCAAGTCGCTCAGCTCGCGCTGCGTCAACCCGTCTTGTATCCAGAGAATTCGTAAAAAGGTCCAGTGCCCAAACGATACCCCGTGGGTGGCCAGGCGCAGTTGCAGGGCCCGCATCTGCGCACGGGAGACATCTCGAATCAAGTGTGCCAAGCGGTCTTGCGGAACTGCTTCGCGCCAGTGTCGCAATAGATGTCGTGTGTGTTCTGTGTCAGGCATGTGGAGGTGGAAGATAGCCAACTTGAAGCTTCGGCATGATATCCACTGATCGACGACTGGACTCGAGCATGGCGAGGCAAACCTCCAGAGTCGCCCGAGACCATGGTCCGCTGTGGAGCGGAGCCCGTCCTTCGCGCGCAACGCCCCACAGTTCGTCCACCACTTCACCTCTGGGAACCGGTGGAACAGTTGCTTTGACTAGTCGAGAGCCGGATTTGTCGAACACATGAACGCCGCTGGGTGTCAGCCGCAGGTCACCGCCTTCGCAGCTCACGAGCACCGGGCCGAAATGCTGACAAGCTTCGGGGCTTGTTTCCGGAGGAGCCGTATACAGACTGCCGCCGAAATTCCGCTCCGCCTTCAGTATCGCCTCTTGAAGTTCGTCCTCAACTTTTGCGAGCCGTTGCTTCGTCTGGTGATGAGCACCAGGGTCCTTCGGCCGACCCATCTCGCCAATGCCATCCATGAGCGCGTCCGTGTCGTAGAAGCCGTAGCCGTTGTAGGTCACGCTCGCAAAGGCCCCATTGGCGAAGTTCAGCAGTGCGGAGAACGCACCCTCCGTCGGTCTTGCGGAATCCCACGCTCCCGTTACTGCTCTCACCTGCGTGGTTAGTCCGCCTGCCAGCAGTCGGACAACATCAATCTGGTGCGCAGCTTGGCTGAACACAACTCCGCCTCCGCGTGAGGTATCTAGCTCTTCAGGACGCCTCGGCCGATACAGGAAATCGGTGTACTGCATCGCATGCACGAGGCGAGCCTCGCCAAATTCACCCGAATCGATCATTCGGCGGGCCAGGAGCACTGGCGCATTAAAACTGTGGCTGTGGCCGATGATCAGTTGCACACCTGATTGCTGACAGGCCTCAATCATGCGGGTGCAGTCATCGATATCGATTGCCATGGGCTTCTCGACCAATGCGGATTTTCCGAGGCTGGCAGCGAGCGCCACATGCTCTGCATGCATTTGATGCGGGGTCGCGATGTATACCCACTCGACACTTGAGTCTGCACACAGCGCCTCGGGCGATTGATGCGCGGTCCCGCCGAACGTCTGTTCAAACGCGGTGCGAGCTCCTGGCCTTGGATCAAATGCCGCAACGAGCTTGACCCGTCGATCTCCAAGGAATGTCGGAAGCATCAATGTGAAGGCTCTGCCCAGTCCGAGTACACCAAGCCGAATGGGTGCGGAAGAACCTGACGGTGACCGTGCGTTGTTCATAGATCCAGCAACAAGGTAGAGGACTTGGCTCTTGAGACGCAGACCATGATGTGATCCGACTTCTCCTCTTCCAGCAATACAAGATCTCGATGATCGGCTTCTCCCTGGAGGAGCCGTGTCTTGCACGAGCCACAAGTACCGCTTTCACAAGAGCTGGGAACGTGAATCCCATCAGCGCGTAGCGTGTCGAGAATGGACTTTCCTACCGGTACTGTGAATTTCTGGCCACTGCTTTTAAGTTCCACCTCAAACGGCTGGTCATCGGCGTGGGGCTTCGTGTCCCCACCAAAACTTTCGGAGTGTACGGTGCTGCTGGGCCAATGACCCGTCATGTCCTTGATGGCATCCATCAGTGGCTTAGGACCACAGAAATAAACATGGCGGCCCGTCGCTGCTCCTGCTTTCTCCAGCACCGGCCAAAGATCGAACGCATTGGCCGGATCTCCAAGGTCGTGGTGCACCACGACACTGGAAGAAAAGTCTGCGCCTCGCAACTCTTCAAGGAAGGCGGTTCCTGCGGGGTCTCGTGTCAGGTAGTAAAGCTTGAAGGGGCGATCCCCCTGCGTACTGAGATGCCGCGCCATGGCCATCATGGGCGTGATGCCAATTCCGCCCGCGATCAGCACGAAGCTGCGCGCCTTGGGATCCAGCTCGAAAAGATTCTCGGGGAGACCCACCTCCACGGTGTGACCGATCTTGACGGTATCAACCAAGCTCCTTGAACCGCCTCTGCCATCGTGTTCGCGCTTTACGGCAATGACATAGCGGTGGCGCTCTTCAGGGTCGTTGCTCAAGGAATATTGTCGAATGACGCCAATTGGCGTCTTGATGCGTATGTGTGACCCAGCTGTGAAGGGGGGAAGGGACTCCCCGTTGGGATGAACAAGTTCAAAGCGTTGGATGTCTCGAGCAGCCGGCGCAGCACTCGCGACCACGAGGTTTACAAAAACAGGATCGGATGACATGGGTATTCCTTGAGTTTTCCCTCTCGGCACAAGGAGGGATTTCGGTGCCAACAAGTGTTAGCAGGCTTGCGAGGATGCATTATCTTAGGTGGCTAAGTAAAATGCAAGAGGTGCGCCAAGTCATCTCTCATGGCAGTTTTACGTGAGCGCGCTGCACGGGCAGGCCTGCCATCACGTCGCGCATTTGGGCGTAGGGATCATGACCATTCATTTTCGCCGTCTGCATCAAGTTCGTCACGGCCGCTACCCGCTGACCCGCGGGTCGCCCGAGCGCGATTCCCAGAAAACTTGGACGACCGCCTTGATTGTCTTGAAGTCGCCTGTGTCCATCTGTTGCGATGCCGTTTTGCCCATACATTCCGCAGCCATGCAGCCACGCCGCGTTGAGTGCGTCCGACAAAACCAAGCTGCTCGGAACGTTGACCAACTTGCGCGGGTTGCAGGTTACATACGCGCTTGGCACGACGGTCGAAACGCACGAGGCGCTCCCGCGAGCCAGATCATCGGCTTACTACGCACCCGGCTGACCAGCGGTGAGAAGAGGGTTTTCAGTGTTGACAACCATCAAGCGGTTTGCAAGAATGCACAAGCTTAGGCCTCTAAGTAAAATGCACGAGACGTTCAAGTCAGGTGCACGCAGACGATTCGTGACGGACTTGCCGGCGTCATGGGTCTTCCCTTCGATCCGGCTCGGTTCACGCCAAAACCACATCAGGAGACATCAAATGCAACGAAGAACCCTGGCAGCAACTGCAGCGCTTGCCTTTTGCCTGGCGCCCCTGACTTCGCTGGCCCAACAAGCCTACCCATCCAAGGCCGTGAAATTCATCGTGCCATATGCGCCTGGCGGTCTCCCTGATTCAGTCGCGCGAGTTGTGGCGAAGCAGCTTGGTGATCGACTGGGCCAGTCGGTCGTGGTCGATAACCGACCTGGCGGGAACGGGGTGGTCGCATACCAGACACTTCTGCAAAGCACGCCAGGTGACGGTCATGCTTTTATCGTTACGGACGGGTCCATGCTTTCCATCACACCCTTGATCAACAAATCAGCGACCTACCAAGTTGGCAAGGATATTTTTCCCGTCTCGATGATTGCTCGTTCCCCCTTGTTCGTCGTGGCTCACCCCAGAACGGGGGTGAATACATTTGCAGAGTTTGTGAGCTTGGTGAAAAGCAAGCCCGATCAGCTCACATACGGTTCATCAGGAATTGGAAGCACTCACCACTTGACGATGGAAGCGCTGAAGGCTGCATTGAACATCGACGTGCGTCATGTCCCGTACCGCGGGTCGGGTCAATCCACTCCCGCACTTGTTGGGGGCCAGGTTGACTTTTCCGTCGCTGCACTTCCTTCCGTTCTGGGCTTCATCAAGAGCAATCAGGTGCGACTGCTGGCAAGCAATGCGCCGAAACGCTCCCCTCAAGCTCCGGACGTGCCGGCCATCGCGGAAACGGTCCCGGGATTCGACTTTTCGGTCGTGGTCGGTGTACTTGCGGCACCTGGTACGCCACAGGCGGCCATCGATCGAATCAGCAAGGAGATAGCAGAGGTGGTGAAGTTGCCCGAAGTGGTGAAGACCTTCGAGGCCGCCGTGATTGAGCCGGTGGGTGCTGGGCCAGCAGAGTATGGGCGAGTGATTGCGCTTGAAAACGAGTTGATGTCCAAGGCTGGCAAAGCGGCGAACTTGAAGTCTGAATGACTCTCTGTGCACTAGGGCGCTGCGCGTGAGTCTCTGATGGTGCCCGACTACACCTGGCTACTCATTTTTGGCGCCTTTGTGCTGGGCGGTACTGTCAAGGGTGCGCTAGGCGTCGGGCTACCATTGGTGACAGTTCCGATGCTCTCACTGTGGCTGCCCATCGGTCAAGCAATCGGCTTGATGGTGATGCCAGTTCTGCTGTCGAACCTGATTCAATCGAGGGAAGGAGCTGGGCTACGAGGCAACTTGCGCCGCTTTGCAGGCATGATCGCAACGCAGTTTGTGGTCACAATCGTCGCGGTGAGATTGACCCTGGCAATGTCACCTTCGGAGCTTGAAACCATGGTGGCTGTTTCCCTGCTTATCGCAGTGGGGTTGATGGCCTTCACTCCACAATTCACAGTCCACCCGCGACACGAAGGCGCAGCTGGCATCGGAGTCGGAGCATTGTCGGGTTTGCTTGGAGGTATCTCCTCGCTGACGGGGCCGTTGGTGATCGCCTACCTCATGGCCCTGCGACTGAACAGGGAGGCCTTCGTAGGCAGCATCAGTGTCATTTACTTGTGCGGCGCCATCCCTCTGTATGCCGCCATGCTTTACTTTGGCCGTATCGGCCTTGGAGATATTGGACTTTCCATTCTTGCCTTGGCTCCGATGTGGGCTGGCCTCTTGATGGGAAGAGCGCTTCGAACCCGTGTCAATGAAGCATTTTTTCGAAAGCTTCTCCTGCTTTTCCTTACTGTGATTGCCATCCTCCTCCTGAGTTGAGCCACATGCAGACAGCCTCCCATCTATCCGCAATTCCACTGGTTTGGAATGATTCGCTGTTGTTGGGCTTCGACCCAATGGACGCTTCACATCGCGAATTTGTGGAGGTCGTGACCGCACTGATGAAGGCGAGTGATGACCAGCTCGGAGCGAGCCTTGAGCTGGTCGAACGGCACTTGCTTGAGCACTTCAATTCAGAAGACCGTTGGATGGCTGAAACCGATTACCCAGCGCGTGAATGCCATGTGAACGAACATGCTGCCGTACTCCGCTCTCTCAAACAAGTGAAGGAGCTTTGGTCAGGGGGCAATGCGGCAATCGTGCGCAGGTTCGGCAGCGAACTCTGCCAATGGTTTCCTGGACATGCCGACTACCTGGACTCAGCTCTTTCGCACTGGATGAGCAAGATACGCATGGGTGGGAAACCCGTTGTAGTTCGCCGCAAACTCTCTTTTGGAGAGCATTCAATTTCTGAAACCAAGTGAGGCATTCTTGCTAGATACAGCCAACGATATTTCCGCCCAAGTCCAATTCGATGTAGAACGCGCCTTGCAAGAGGACGTTGGCTCAGGCGACGTGACCGCAGCTCTCGTGCCAGAACTGCAAATGGTCACAGCCGCGATCATCTGCAGGGAAGAAGCAATCATTTGCGGTCGTCCGTGGGTAGATGAAATTCTGCGCCGGGTGGCGCCAACTTCGGTTGCTCAATGGTTCGTCGAAGATGGAGAGACCTGTACAGCTCGCCAGACAATCGTGGCCATATCCGGAGCCGCACGCGATCTGCTGACAGCAGAGCGAACGTGCCTCAACTTTCTCCAAACACTGAGCGCGGTGGCTACGAAGACCGCCAAGTATGTGGAAGCCGTCGCAGGTACCAATGCTGTGGTTCTCGACACACGAAAGACGATTCCTGGACTGCGAGTCGCGCAGAAGTACGCGGTGCGTTGTGGCGGCGGATCCAACCACAGAATGGGGCTCTATGACGCGATTCTCATCAAAGAGAACCACATCGCCGCTTGTGGAGGTCTGACGGCCGCCTATGCTGCGGCCAAGAAGCTTTCCGACAAGGTTTCCTTCATCCAGGTTGAGGTGGAGACATTGACGCAGCTCCAAGAGGCCATCGACGCCGGAGTCAACATGGTTTTGCTCGACAACATGTCGCTTGAGCAAACGAAAGAAGCAGTTGCTTTGGCAGCGGGACGATGCAGCTTGGAAGTCTCCGGAGGAGTTTCCCTTGGGACAATTCGCCAGTGCGCCGAGACGGGGGTGGATCGAATTTCCGTCGGGGCCCTGATCAAAGACATTACGGCCATCGATTTTTCGATGCGCTTCTCGGAGAGGCCTGTGGAGGCGCCGCGCGCGAAATGATGTGGAGGGAGTAGACCTCAACCTCCTGCGTGTGTTTGATGCCCTCATGGAGGACGGAAATCTGACTCGCGCAGGGTTTCGTCTGGGCCTGTCTCAGCCCGCAATGAGCCATTCACTGGCCAAGCTTCGAAAGATCACCGGGAACGCTCTTTTCGTTAGGGTGCCGAATGGGATGCAGCCAACAGATTTGGCTGTTTCGATGGCTCCCTCAGTGCGCGATGGTATCCAGTTACTTGAAAGTGCTCTTGAAACAAGAGCCGGATTTGATCCAAAGGCCTGCAAAAAAACCTTTCAAATACTGTTGAGCGACATTGGTGAGTTGGTTTACTTGCCACGTCTCATGAATCGACTTAGGGAGGAGGCGCCCGCCGTCAACGTAAGGGCGCTGGGGCTGCCTCGTGAGGCCTATGCGGAAGCATTCGTTCATGGGGAGGCTGATCTTGCCATTGGACACCTCCCGAGTCTTCGGGGTGGGTTCTATCAGCAGCGCTTGTTCTCGGACAGCTACGTTTGTCTGGTCCGTAAGGACCACCCTCGCATCAAGGGTCATCTGACAGCGTCTCAGTTCATTTCAGAGTCGCACCTTCTGATTGAACCCGGCGGATCTCCTACCAGATCTGCTTCACTACAAACATCGACCACGACATTGTTCGAGCACTACCTTGCTTCCCAAAATCTCACGCGCCGCATTGCGCTGAGAGTGCCTCACTTCACGGTCGTCTCTGACATCTTGCTCTCCACAGAGCTTTTGGCAACTTTGCCGAGCTACGTCGTGCGCCACACGCCACACCGCCCTGGACTCAAGATGTTGGAGCTACCGTTTGAAACACCGAACTTTGAGATCAAGCAGTTTTGGCACACCAGGAATCACGACGACATGGCCAACCGCTGGCTTCGTGGTGTGGTGATGAGCTTGTTTGGGGAAGCGGCTTAGGGGCATGCGTCGATGGACGGACGTCAAGTACTGAAGCCTTTGATCTGAAATTGTTGATGGCTGAGGGGGAGGGTGCTTCTCCACGGGTCCCGTGACGTACCTTCTCATGCAACACCAGCCGAGACTAGGACGCAGTGTTGAACGTTGTTGAACGAGATGGTGGGCTGAGGGGTTGTGAGCTGCATGGCCAGAGCGCAGGCAATGCAGCTCGAGGACGCGTGGTGCGTTCGACAACAACGCTCGCATGCGAATCCAGCGTGACCGTGATGTCGCTGATGCGGCCCTGGTTCACCTCAATGAAATCAGCCAGGCGTTTGAGGTCCTGGTTGGCACCTGCCACCGCGTGGCTCAAGAGCATCGTGACCGGGTCGTTGGCGATCGAGCGCACGCTGGGCACGCCGTCGTCGGAGGACGCCTACCAGCCCATGCCCTGGGAAGAGCGGGCGCTGGTGTTTGCCGTGCGGGAGCCGTTTCCGACACGGACCTCACAGACCACGCTGGTTTACGGGCGTGTGCAAGCTGGCGAGCCGCTCAAGGTCCGATCGCGCATGCCGGACAACGGCATCATCTTCTCGGACGGCATGGAGGCCGACTACCTCCAGTTCACAGCGGGGATGGAGGCTACGATCGCGCCCTCTGCAACGATTGGCCATCTGGTGATCTGAAATCGAGATCACCGGAAGAAACACTGCAATCGAGGGGGAGCTCGAGTAATGCGTCGCCAGCGACCGTTTCGTTCGCACACCAACCAATCGAAAGCAGCGCAATTGACGATCTCTATGCCCTTTGGGCTGGGGTGGCCCTAGAACGACCTATTGGGTCAGGCCTTCAGTCCACGACGGATGCGGTTGATACGCCTGAGTTCATACAGCAAAAAAATTTTTTCACTCGGTGCCAGCGACTGAGAGGCCCTCTGTGAGCACTTCCCGAAAAATTCAAGTGTCCCCGTTTTACTAACCCCAACTTACCGCACCTTCTGCACCGCAAACCACCGGCCGAGTGCATCGCCCACTCCACACGGGTGGGTAGTGGCGTTCATCGCAGCAGCGGCGATTTCTCCTTTGAAATCAAAGGTGAATGCGGATTGGTCTTCCAAAATCACATGTCCCGAACCTTCTTTGGTGAGATCTATTTGTATGTCCCAGTGGAAGTTTCTGAGCAGAAACAGGCCTCGCTACGCATCAAGTGTCCCCGTTTTACTAACCTCGAGTGCCCGCACCTTCTGAGCAGCAAATCATCGGCGAGCGCATCGTCCCATTTGTAGGTGGGATTACTGGACTTCACCGCAACATATGAAATTTTTCCTTATAAATCATAAGTAAATGCGGAGCGTTCTCCAGAATCACACACCCAGAACCTTCTCTTGCGGGGGGTCCTTTGCATGACCCCTTGGCAGTTTCTGAGCGGAAACAGTCCTCAACATGCATCAAGTGTCCCCGTTTTACTAACCTCGGTGACTTCAGCTGCATCCGACACCGACCACGTTCCTGGTGTTCCGCCCCAGCTGTAAAGCAGGCTACAGCTGGGGCGGACCTCGATCATTGCGAAAACCAAAAATTAGAACCGTTCTATACGAGCTTCCAGTCTATTCGTTCTGGCGTCCAAGCCGGCACGGTCAGCTCGTCTTCAGCAATCCAGCGTCCAGAATCGTTTTTTCTCCAAATCCAAAAATTGGCACCTGGCTTAAAAGCTTCTTTATATCGCTTGAGAATCGCTGGAGCATCTGTTATCAAGCGCATCTTGTCAAATCTAGCGGACCCATTTGTTGTCCTCAATGAGAGTAACGTTGAATAAACAAAGACATCCAAATCTCGCTCCCACTTGGGTGAGAGTTCAACCTCAATAGACACTTTCATTCCACAAGGGTAAAGCCAGACGGCATCAGGGTGCTTTACTGCACTTTGACTCTTTGTCCTCATTTCCTTCTCTGACCAGTAATCCAAGATCTCACCCGAGGCCAAGTGCTCTGCTGTGAAGCGTTGCACCATCTCGTTGTGCAGCAGAGTGTTCTGATTTATCCGGTCTGGACGATGCTCATATTGCATCGGTTCCGTCCGATTTATCTCAACCATATGCTTGCCATCGTGTGTCAACGTCAAAAACGACCCCGGCAGATATTTCTCGTTCCGCCGACTATTCGTCTTTGTGATGACTGCCAGCTTGTTCTTAACCAGGCGAGATGCCAGTCCTGATCTTTTAGATCCAACTAAGATTTCTAACGTTGTGGAGCTTGCCCATCCCCACCTGTACATCCAGCTTAATGCTGTTTGTGCCCTTTCTCTTCCTCTCTCAAGGGTTGTTTGCCCTTTTAGTCGTTCCCTTAAAACAGCTCTTGCAACTGACGTTCTGTTGAATTCTTCTTCCGGTTCTCTGATGTTCATAGTTCGTTAAATAGTGGGAGACATTGATTCCGCTAGCACTATGTCCCGCACTGGCCAAGTTGATTTGCACCCACTATGAGGAGCACTTGGACAGACTTTGGGATGTGTGCACGGGGGATATGTGCCCTGATGGCCACCCAAATTCCCCCGTCTATGGCCACCTCAAACTCCCCCACCTGAACTGATCGGGGATAGGGGTTTAACGCCGGCGTCGTCGGCACC
>NZ_LMIE01000027.1 GCF_001428625.1 Hydrogenophaga sp. Root209 | reverse complement strand
CGCTCTCGTAGGAGGCGTCCGCCCCGGAGGCAATGACAGAGGCCGCGCGCGCCCGGTACTCCGGCGGCACCAGCTCCAGCACAGACCTGCCCAGCAGCTGTTCCGCAGGTATGTTGTAAAGCTGGCTGGCCGACGGGTTTGCATCGGTGATCAGGTTGTTGACATGAAAGACCACGCCCTCGGCACTGGCATCCATGAACTTGGCCAGCCGGTCTTCGGATTCGCGCAGCGCCAGCTCGGCCAGACGGCGTTGCGTGATGTCCTGGTTCATGGCCACGGCGCCCGTGTAGTTCCCCTGTGCATCCACCAGCGGAACCAGGATCACCAGCACCCATTGCACCCGCGAACCGTGAACAAACGAGCGTTCGTAGGTGACGCTTTTGCGCTCCTGGAAAGCTTGTGTTCTGAAGGGCACGGCCTCGATGTTGGAGCTGCCCAGCACCTGTTCGACCGTGCGACCCAGGATGGAATCTTCGTCCAGGCCGTACTGGTGTGCATAGTGGCTGTTGGCGTACTCGCAGCGCAGCGGATAGCTGTAGTGCGACACCATGATGGGTATCGCGTTGCAGAAGTGCCGGAGAAACGCGCTCCCGGCGCAGGCTTCTGACCGGGCGTGTTGGCTGGCGGAGATGTCGACCCACACGCAGAGGTAGTGATCAGCGTCCACCAGCCACTTGGCCGAGCAGGAAAAGTACCGCGCATGGGCATCGGCCTGAAGCGGTTTCTTCCATTCCAGTTCAAGCTGGAAATCGGCGCGACTGCTCAGCCGGTCGTGCAGCGCTCGGCTCGATTCGGGTGTGAGTGATGCGATGCAGTCGCCATCAGGATGCGATGCCCCATGCAATGACGTGAGCGCACGGCTGGCGTAGAGTGGCCGCCCTTCTGCTGTGACCACGAGAACCAGACCCGGCAGATGCTGCCACCATGGCTGCGCCACTTCGGGCGCCGGGACTGAACGGGAGGTGTGTGCCATGCGAACCTATTCGCCCAGGATGGAGCGCAGGGCGAGCGCGTCGATGGGTTTGTGCAGGATGGGGAAGCCGAGTTCGGAGGCTTCCTGGATGCGCTGTGGGGAGGTGTCGCCGGTGAGGATGTAGGTGGGGATGGATCGTGGG
>NZ_LMIE01000026.1 GCF_001428625.1 Hydrogenophaga sp. Root209 | reverse complement strand
TGGCCAGGTCAATGTGGCGGTGACGCAGCTCGATCAGATGACGCAGCAGAACGCCGCGCTGGTCGAAGAGAGTGCCGCGGCCGCCGAAAGCTTGAAAGACCAGGCGGCCCGCCTCGATCAGGTGGTGCGCGTGTTCCACACCGGCGACGCCGGCAGCACGGCACCTGTCATCCCGGCAGCGGCGTCCACTCCAACGCCGGCGCCTGCCGCGCCGCGCCCGAAAACAGCCCCGGCGCCGGTCAAGGCCGCGTCGCCAAAACCCAGCCCAGTGCCCCCCGGCCAGCGGGCCCCCGACACGCCGGCTCCGCCGGCGCGCCCAGCACCCGGGGTGGCCAGCGCCACCAGCGAAGGCGACTGGGAAAGCTTCTGAACGACAACGAATAGACCCCACGGAAAGCACACATGTTCTTCAATCGACTCAAGATCGGTCACCGCCTGACCCTCGGCTTCGCCAGCGTGCTGGCCCTGCTGGTGGTGTTGACCGCACTGGCCTGGAACGGCTTGCAGGCCTCGCAGGCAGCCACCGAGCGCGTCGTCGTGCTCGAGCACCGGTCGGCGGCAACCAACGAATGGGCGCAGAGCACCACACTGAACATCAACCGCGTGCTCGCGGTGGCCAAGTCCAGGGCCGATCCCGAGGTCGATGCCCACTTCAAGCCGCTGATCGCCCAGACCACCACGCGCATCAACGAACTGCAGAAGACCCTGGAGGCAGAGATCAGCAGCGCCGAGGGCAAGGCCCTGCTGACCAAAATCTCGGCCATGCGCGGCGACTACATCGCGGTGCGCAAGACCTACTTCGACACGCTCAAGGGTGGCGACGCCGCCGCTGCGAACCAGCAGCTGACCACCGGCCTGATGCCCGCGGCCGAGCGCTACAGCGCCGCGCAGGCCGAGCTGCAGGTCTTCCAGCGCGGCCTGGTCGAGACCGCCGTGGCGAACTCCGCCGCCACCATCAGCCGCCAGGTGATGCTGCTGATCGCGCTCGCCGCGGCCGCCGTGCTCGTGGCCTCGCTGGTGGCCTGGCGCATCACCCTCTCGGTGACCGCACCGGTGCACGAGGCGGTGGCCATTGCCTCAGCCGTGGCCGCGGGCGACCTGACCCGCGAGGTCCAGACGAACCGCAAGGACGAGCTGGGCGATCTGCTCAATGCGCTGGGGGCGATGAAGACCTCGCTGATCCAGACGGTGGGTCAGGTGCGCAGCGCCAC
>NZ_LMIE01000024.1 GCF_001428625.1 Hydrogenophaga sp. Root209 | reverse complement strand
ATCCAAAGGTCATCATGGGTTTTGTGTTGGTGTGTGTTTGATTTTTATTAGGAGACAACGAAATGAAACTGCGAAATCTGGTTCTGACTGTGTGCGCCGTTTGTGCGGGCCTTTCGGCAGCACTGGTGACGCCGAGCGCCATGGCGCAAAGCAACGAACAGTATTTCCCCGTGCTTTCCTACCGCACCGGCGCCTACGGCGCCAACGGCGCCCAGTTTGCCAACGGCTACGTGGACTACCTCAAGCTGGTCAACGAGCGCGGCGGCATCAACGGCGTGAAAGTGTCGTTTGAAGAGTGCGAAACCGGCTACGCCACCGACCGCGGCGTGGAGTGCTACGAGCGCCTCAAGGGCAAGAACGGTGGCGCCACCGTGTTCCACCCCTTGTCCACCGGCATCACGCTGGCCTTGACGGAAAAGGTGAGCGTCGACAAGATTCCATTGATCACCTCCGGTTATGGCATCAGTGAAAGCCAGGATGGCGGTAGTTTCAAGTGGAACTTCCCCATCGCAGGTCACTACTGGACCGCAGCCGACATGCTGATCCAGCATCTGGCGAAGAAGGAAGGTGGCTTTGACAAACTCAAGGGCAAGAAGATCGCCCACGTCTACCACGACAGCCCGTACGGCAAGGAACCCATCGCCATCTTGCAGGAACGCAGCCGCATGCACGGTTTCGAACTGCTGCTCATGCCGGTGGCACACCCGGGCGTGGAGCAGAAGTCCACCTGGCTGCAGATCCGACGTGACCGCCCGGACTACGTGATCCTGTGGGGATGGGGCGTGATGAACTCGGCAGCCTTGAAGGAAGCCCAGGCCACGGGCTACCCGCGCGAGAAGATGTATGGCAACTGGTGGGCAGCCTCGGAGCCCGACGTTCAGGACGTGGGCGACGGCGCCAAGGGCTACAACGGTCTGGCGTTCCAACACGGAGCGCACCACGAGGCCAAGGTTTCTCAGGAGATGTTGACAAAGCTGTACGCCGCCAACAAGGGTACGGGACCCAAGGAGCAGGTTGGCAATGTGCTGTACATGCGTGGTGCCATCGCAGCCATGCTCAGCGTTGAAGGTGTGCGCGCAGCGCAAGAGCGTTTCGGCAAGGGCAAGGTCATGACGGGTGAGCAGGCCCGCTGGGGCTACGAGAACCTGAACCTCACGCAAGCCAAGCTCGACGCGCTGGGGTTCAAGGACGTGATGCGCCCGATCTCCACCAGCTGCCAGGACCACATGGGCACTTCGTGGGCCCGCGTGCACACCTGGGATGGCAAGAAGTGGAATTTCTCGTCCGACTGGTACGAGAGCGACCAGCAAATCATCAAGCCGATGGCGAAAGCGGCTGCTGACAAGTTCGCCGCAACCAAGGGCCTGACTCGTCGGGCGGGTGCGGATTGCCAGAGCTGATCGGAATCACCCCCGCCGCGCTTCGCGCGCCCCCCTCAAAGGGGCGACACCCTGGGGCCGGCCGAGCCGGACCCCCGGTGTCTCTGGGTGAGGACATCTCACTCGCGGCGGGTTCTCCATCGGCAACTGAGGAACACACCATGACAACCCCCAACACCGTCCTCAACGTCAACGGCATCGAGGTCATCTACAACCACGTGATCCTGGTGCTCAAGGGCGTCTCGCTCAACGTGCCCGACCCGA
>NZ_LMIE01000023.1 GCF_001428625.1 Hydrogenophaga sp. Root209 | reverse complement strand
TCGGGCACGTTGAGCGAGACGCCCTTGAGCACCAGGATCACGTGGTTGTAGATGACCTCGATGCCGTTGACGTTGAGGACGGTGTTGGGGGTTGTCATGGTGTTTCCTTGGGGGCCATTTGAAAGACACGGCACGCCGGTCTTTCAAATGGCGGCTGGCAAGCCAGCCGCGAGAGATCAACACCCGCCGCGACTGCGGTGACTCCATCCAGGGACACCGCGGGTCCGGCTCCGCCGGCCCCAGTGTCGCCCCCTGGAGGGGGTCGCGCGCAGCGCGGCGGGGGTGATGCCGGTCAGGACTGGCAGTCCTGACCAGTTCTGCGGGTCAGTTTTTTCTCGGCGGCGTACTTGTCGGCCGCAGCCTTGACCATGGGCTTGATGATCTGATCATCGGCCTGGTACCAGTCGCTGGAGAAGGCCCACTTGGCGCCATCCCAGGTGTGGATGCGGGCCCAGGCAGCGCCCATGTGGTCCTGGCAGCTGGTGGAGATGGGACGCATCACACCCTTGAACCCCAGTGCATCGAGCTTGGCCTGCGTGAGGTTCAGGTTCTCGAAGCCCCAACGCGCCTGCTCGCCCGTCATGACCTTGCCCTTGCCGTACTTCTCCTGGGCCTGGCGCACGCCTTCGACGGCAAACATGGAGCTCATCAGGCCGCGCATGTACAGCACGTCACCGACTTCTTCTTTCGGCCCGGTGCCCTGGCCCTTGCCGTGCACTTTCTCCAGAATCTCCTTGACCACGGCCGAGCCCTTCTCGGTGCCGTGCTGCATGGTGATCGCGTTGTAGCCCTTGGCGCCTGCGCCCACGTCCTTGACGTCGGGCTCGGCACCGGCCCACCACACGCCGTACATCTGCTCGCGCGGATAGCCGGTGGCCTGGGCTTCCTTCAGGGCGGTGGAGTTCATGACGCCCCAGCCCCAGTTCAGCACGTAGTCAGGCTTGTCGCGGCGAATCTGCAGCCAGGTGGCCTTTTGTTCCACGCCCGGGTGGGTCACGGGCAGCAGGCTCAGCGAGAAGCCGTGCATGGACGCACGTTCCTGCAGCAGGGGGATGGGTTCCTTGCCGTAGGGGCTGTCGTGATAGACCAATGCAATCTTCTTGCCCTTGAGCTTGTCGTAGCCGCCTTCCTTCTTGGCGATGTGCTGGATCAGCACGTCGGCCGCCACCCAGTAGGTGCCTGCGATCGGGAAGTTCCACTTGAACACGCCGCCGTCGGCGGATTCACTGCGGCCATAGCCCGCTGTGATCAGCGGGATCTTGTCGCCAGGGGCTTTTTCGGTCAGGGCGAAGGTGATGCCGGTGGACAGCGGCTGGAACACGGTGGCGCCACCGTTCTTGCCCTTGAGGCGCTCGTAGCACTCCACGCCGCGGTCGGTGGCGTAGCCGGTTTCACATTCTTCAAACGACACTTTCACGCCGTTGATGCCGCCGCGCGCATTGACCAGCTTGAGGTAGTCGGCAAAGCCGTTGGCAAAAGGCACGCCGTTGGGAGCATAAGCACCGGTGCGGTACACCAGCGAGGGGAAGAATTGTTCCTTGGCTTGCGCCATGGCACTCGGCGCCACCAGCGCAGCGGACACACCCGCGCAAGCGATGGACACAGTCAGAACCAGATTTCGCAGTTTCATTTCGTTGTCTCCTAATAAAAATCAAACACACACCAACACAAAACCCATGATGACCTTTGGATGCCGG
>NZ_LMIE01000022.1:195617-415924 GCF_001428625.1 Hydrogenophaga sp. Root209 | reverse complement strand
CTGTTAGTGTCGATCAGCGCACGCTTGGCGAGCCAGCATGCCTGCCAGCGGCGAGAGGTCGGTCAGTTCGTCGAGCCGTGCCACCAGGTCTATCAGCTCGTCGCACTCGTCAGGTATGAGCACAGACTTGACCAGCAGGCGAAACTTTTCCTCCAGGCGCTGCTGCTGCTCCAGCAGGTCGCTGGCTGGGCGCCCACTGTCGTAGCGTTGGCGCAGCACTGTGCCGCTCTGAGTCTCGATCACCACCTCGCTGAGGGTGAGGTCCGGGCATTGAGGTGCGAGCAAAACCTGCACCCGATCACGCAGCGCCACCACCTCGGGCGCGTATACGGCTTCGTCACTGAACGCGTCCAATCCGGCGGTGTCGACCCCGGCCAGCGCCATCGCTACCGTGTGACGGAGACTGAACTTGGCCTCCAGCCCGGTGCGCGGCTCCGCGATGTTGCATACACCCTCGCAGGCGGAACTGGCACGCACCGTCACGCGGCACACGTCATCAACCCGCAGTGCGTGTTGCAGGCGCAAGTGGCTCGCGGCCTCAATGGCGGCATGTGTGCCATAACAGGCGGCGTGGAACTTGAACAGGTTGTGGCGCAGATGCCAGCCGCCGTTCGGCGTGGCCACCGCAGCTCCCAGCGACGCGGTACCACCGTGCGTGGCGATGAGGCCTTGCGGACATTCAATCGCATCGGCACGGCTGGTGAAGCCGCGTGCGGCCAACTGGGCCGCCTGCANGCAGCTCCCAGCGACGCGGTACCACCGTGCGTGGCGATGAGGCCTTGCGGACATTCAATCGCATCGGCACGGCTGGTGAAGCCGCGTGCGGCCAACTGGGCCGCCTGCAGGCCGTCGGCACTGGCCCGCCCGGCATGCAAGGGTTTGCACATGGTGCCGAACATCGATTTCAGCCCAGCCGCCATGGTGCTGGCGATGCCCAGCGCGGTCGCGGTGTCGTCGGCATCGAGTTGCAGCAAGCGTGCGCAGGCGGCGGCCGCACCGAGCGTGCCTAGCGTGGCTGTGGTGTGGAAGCCGTTGGAATACTGTGCGTCGCCGCACACCAACCCCAACTGGCACATGGTTTCGTAGCCGGCGGCGAAGGCCGTCATGAAGTCGCGTCCGCTGGCGCCGCGCGATTCGGCCAGGGCGAGCAAGGCCGGGATCAGGACCACCGAGGGGTGGCCGGTGCAGGCCATGTTGACGTCGTCATAGTCGAGTGCGTGCGAGGCCGAGCCATTGATCAATGCCGCCTGCCGGCTGGAGGTCGTCATGGCGTGCCCGACGACGGTGGCCTGGGCATACCCACCCTGTTCACGGGCTTCTTCGGCCAGCATGTGAACCAGTGGCTCGCACGCGCCAGCCAGCGTCACCCCGATCCAGTCGAGCAGGCATTGCCGGACCCGCAGGCGCACGTCCTCCGGGAGATCGGTGTAGCACAGGTCAGCGCAGCGCGCGGCCAGTTCCCGCGTGATGTCAGCGATTTGGATAGCGGACGACGGTGCGGGTTTTCTGGTTGTGGTCATGCTCATTTCAGTGCCCCTTCCAGACCGGTTTGCGCTTTTCCCGGAAAGATTGCGGGCCTTCCAGGGCATCTTCACTGAGGTAGACGGCATCAAACGCTCGGTTGGAGGCGCGCAGCGCGGCGGTGCGGCCCATCTCGGTGGACAGGCGCACCATTTCTTTGGCCGCGCGCACCGTCAGTGGCGCATTGGCCATGAGCCGGGTCGCCAGCTCTTTGGCCCCTTGCAATGCTTGCCCCTTGGGCATCAGGCGGTTGATGTAGCCGAGTTCGTAGGCGCGCTGCGCTGTCAGCGGGTCGCCGGTCATCGCGACTTCCATCAGAATGCGCTGCGGCAGCATGTGGATGACCGGCGAGGCCCACGGCATGCCGCGCCCGACCTTGGCCTCCGTGATGGCGAATTTGGCGGTTTCGTCGGCCACGCACAGGTCGCACATCTGCGAGAGCAGCCAACCGCCTGCATAGGCATAGCCCTGCACGGCAGCGATGACGGGCTTGGTGACCTCGATGTTGTCGCCGAGCACGGCGATGAAGCCCGCTGGCGGGATGCGCAGTTGAGTGTCTGCGGCTTCCACCAGGTCCATGCCGGCGCAGAAATTGTCACCGGCGCCGGTGAGGATGGCCACCTGCGCCTGCCCGTCAGCTTCGAAGCGGCGCCAGACCTCAAAAAAGCCTTCGCGCACGGCGCGATTCAGCGCATTGCGGCGCTCGGGCCGGTTGATGGTGATGACGGCAATGCCGTCGTTCACTTCGTAAAGCAGTTCATTGTTCATGGGGGTGTCTCCTTTTGAAGTTTGTGCCTGTTACCGCGAGCGGCGGGTCTGGGGCATTGGTCTGGCTTGATTCGTTGCCACCTCACGCGATTCCGGTCCCGCACGGTAGCCGAGTGCCCCCGAGATGCTTGCGGCGAGTTCCATCACCAGGTGCTGCAGCGCATCGGCGACGGCGCGACCGCGCTCGATCGGCGCGGCGATGATCAGCGCTGCGTTCACGCGCCCGTCAGGTTCGAAGATCGGGGCCGAAAAGCCGGCAACGTCAGGTGTCACTTCTCCGAATGTGACCGCCACCCCTCTCACCCGGGCTTCCTCGATGATCCGCGCCAGTTGCGCCGGGTCGGTGACCGAGTGCTCGGTCATGGCCCGCAGATCGGCCCGGCGCAGGTAGTCACGCCGCCATGCCTCTTCCTGGAACGCGAGCAGCACGCGCCCGGCGGACGAGGCAAACAGCGGCCGTGTCGTGCCGACTGGCACGGCGTATCGAATCGTCCGGGTGCTCTCGAAGATCGGGTTGTAGACGAGCCGATCTGCGGTGCGGTCGATTCTGGCGATCAGGGCGGTCTCGCCGGATCGCGCCACTGCCTCCCGCAGGAAGGGCAGGGCCACAACGTCGAGCGAGCGGGCCGACACCAGAGATGCCCCTAGTGAGAACGCCTCGGGGCCCAGTTCATACAGGTCATTGCTGCGCTGCAGGTAGCCATGCGCCGTGAGGCCGCGCAACAGCGAGAGTACGCTGGTTTTTGGTGCATTCAACGCCAAGCACAACGGGGTCAGGGCCAAGCCAGCAGGGCGGTCGGCCAGTATCCGCAGCAGCCGCAGCACGCGGGTCACGGCCATGGGAGAAGCCTCCGCGCGGGTATTGATGCCTGTGCATTCGCGCAAGCTGGCCGTGGGCATGTTCATAGAATCGAAGCCTCCTTGTGTTCTGATATGGGAACATTTGTTTGGTAATCAGAATATCGTTAGGATGGACGGCCGTCAATCCGGTTTTTCCTCAGCACTCGGCGCTGAGGCAGCCTGGCATCGAGAAATCAGAGGAGACACAGATGACAAGCCAACACAAGCAGGCAGCACCCGCCGGGCCACTCGAGGGCGTGCGGGTGATCGACCTCAGCGCGGTGCTGATGGGGCCCTACGCCACCCAGATCTTTGGCGACCATGGCGCGGACGTGATCAAGATTGAATCCCCTGAGGGCGACTCGACACGCTGGATCGGCCCCGGACGCCATCCCGGCATGGGTCCGCTGTTCCTGCACCTGAACCGCAACAAGCGCAGCGTGGCGCTTGACCTCAAATCGCCGGAGGGCGCGGCTGCGATGCGGCGCCTGATCGAAGGCGCCGATGTCTTCGTGCACAACCTCCGCCCGGCCTCCATCGCCCGGCTCGGGCTGGACTACGAGAGCGTCTCGATGATCAATCCACGCATCATCTGGTGCGGCGTGTACGGTTACGGCGAGGACGGTCCCTACGCCGGCCGCCCGGCCTATGACGACCTGATCCAGGGCGCGGTCGGCATCGCCGCCTTACAGCAGCAAAGCGGGGCGAGCGAGCCGCGCTACGTGCCGCTGACGATTGCCGACCGCATGGTCGGCCTGCATGCAGCGCACAGCGTGGCCATGGCGCTGTACGGGCGCGAGCGCAACGGACGCGGCTGCCGCATCGATGTGCCGATGTTCGAAACCATGGCCAGCGTGGTGCTTTCGGACCACCTATATGGGCGCACCTTCGAGCCGCCCAGTGGTGACGCTGGCTACGTGCGGCTGTTGTCGCCCGGGCGCCGGCCATACGAAACCAGCGACGGCTACATCTGCGCGCTGGTATACAACGACGGCCACTGGCAGCGTTTTCTGCATGCCATCGAGCGCGACGATTTGCGGGTCGATCCGCGCTTCGCCGACTTGGCCAGCCGCACCCGCCACATTGACGAGGTGTACGGCTTTCTGGGCCAGACGCTATGCGTGCAAAGCACCGCGCACTGGTTGGAGCTGTTCGAAGACATCGACGTGCCGGCGGTGCCTCTGAACACCGTCGAATCACTGTTGGATGACCCACACTTGGCGGCGGTGGGCTTCTTCCGTCAGGTCGAGCACCCGAGCGAAGGAGCGATGCGTACCTTTGGCGCGCCAGCGCGCTGGGTGGGTTACGACGTCAGCAAGCTGGCGCCCGCGCCGCGATTGGGGGAGCACACCGAATCGGTGCTGCGCGAATGCGGCTTTGATGCAGTTGCGCTGGCGTCCTTGCTGGTTGGTGGCGCAGCGGTTCCACTCCTCGCCGATGCGGAGGTGTCAGAATGAGGCTTCCGGCATCAAACGCGACTCGACTGGTCAGCGCGTTGGGCCCCAATTCCGTGGATGGGCAAATGCAAGGATAGCGTTGATGAAGCGGGCTGGAAGATGCTTTTTTGACCATTGATGACCCTGCCCGTATCGCGTTCATCGACATCCACCCCGACCAGAAGGCGCTCAACGCGGTGCAGTTCTCGCGCAACGCCCACGCCTACTACGCCAGTCTGGGTGTGCGCATCTAGCTCCCGCTCATCGACAACGGAGCGGCCTTCCGCTTAAGAGACTTCGCACAGGCCTGCCAAGATTTGGGTATTTGTGACCGAATACCAGCTCGTGGCGGTCCCAAACCAGCGGCAAGGTCGAGCGCTTCATCCAGTCGGATCTGAGCCAATGGGTCTATGGCTTCGCTTACCAGAACTCCAGCGAGCACACTGCTGCGTCGGACCATTGGAATCACCACTACAACTGGCACCTTGGAGTTGGAGTTGGAGTTGGAGTTGACCCGATTTCGTGACCTGCTCGGCGGTGTGTTCAAACCGGCCAAGCGCGCAACCTATCCAAACAACACCGGTCTTAGAGATCCAGTACCAACAAATTGGAACGACAACCCGACACACAGATCATCATCGACTTGTTGGCTGCTCGCTCTTGCTGTGTCAGGATGCTGTCCCGGTGATCCACCTCGCCAGCCAGAACTTTGGTTTCGCAGGCACCGCAGATCCCCTCCTTGCAGCTGTAGCTAGGAATGATGCCCGCATCCATCATGGCGTCGAGAATGGTCGAACCAGCCGGCACTTGAATGATCCTCTGACTCCGGCGCAGTTCTACGGTGCAGCCATTGGCGTTGAAGGGCGGCGTCCCCACAGGTTCCACGGCGGCGAACCGTTCCAGATGCACGTGGGTGTATCCCAGACCGTCGCAAGCCTTCTGGAACGCGTCCAGCATGGGGCCGGGGCCGCAGCCATAGAAATGGGTATCGGCCGGATACGCTGCCAGCAGTGTTGGCAGGTCGGGAGACGCACCGACTTCGTCATCGAAGTGGTACCGCACTTTGAGCTGGCCTGACTCCATCGATTCCAGCACTTGCAAGAACGCAGCATCCCGGCGGGAACGAGCGAAATAGAGCAGCTCGGCAGATCGACCCAGCGAAGCCAGTCGATTGAGCATGCACAGCATAGGTGTGATGCCGATGCCACCTGCAACCAGCACGGAGTGCTGAGCACGTTCTTCCAGCGGAAAATTGTCGCGAGGCACCGAGATGTCCAGAACATCGCCCACGCGAACCTTCTCGTGGACATACTTCGACCCCCCACGGCTCTGACGATCCTTGAGAACGCCCACCACGTAGCGTTGCTTATCGGTGATCGGGTTCATCAGCGAGTAGCTGCGAACCAAGCCGTTTCCCAGATGAAGGTCGATATGTGAGCCAGCGGCATGAGGTGGGAAGACAGTGTCTGGTGTGGCTGGCCTAAATTCGACACTAACAACGCCGGGGGCTTCAAGCCTCATGTTGTAGACAAGTGCAGAAAGCTTGGATGTTGACATTGCGGAGTTCTAGACAAGAACCTTGGGGAACATGTCCCCAATAGCTACATGATGTGCAAGCCACCGTCGACCATCAGCGTGGTCCCGGTGATGAAGGAGGCCTCGCTGGACGCTAGCCACACGATGGGCCAGGCAATCTCTTCCGGCGAGGCCCAGCGCCCGATCAGCGAAGTATCCTTGCGCTCGGTCCTGAGCTGCTCGACGCTCTTGCCCGAGCCCTGCGCGCGGCCGACGTGAAAATCCGTCAGCGTGGAACCGGGGCACACCGCGTTGGCGCGCACGCCGTGCGACGACTCCTCGAACGCGAGGCTGCGCGTGTAGGCCAGTTGCGCGGCCTTGGTCGCGTCGTACAGCGCCATGCCCTTGCGGCCGGTGACCGCGTAACACGACGAGACGTTGACGATGCTGCCCGCGCCCGATTGCCGCAGCGCCGGCAAGGCCGCGGCGCAGTAGTTGGACATGCCCACCAGGTTCACGCCCACCATGGCCTGCCACTCGGCGGGCGTGGCGTCGGCGGCGGCCGAGTAGTTGCGCATGGCGGCGTTGTTTACCAGGATGTCCAGGCCACCGAGCTGCGCGTTGCATTGCTGCACGGCGGCGCGCGCGGCGACCTCGTCGGCCACGTTGGCCGCCACGCACAGCACGCGCGCGCCGGGCAGGGCCTGCACGATGGCTTGGCGGGTGCGCTCCAGCGCCTGGGCGTCGGCATCCACCAGCAGCACGGCCGCGCCTTCGCGACAGAACAGCGTGGCCGCCGCGGCGCCAATGCCGGCACCGCCGCCCGTGATCAGCGCGGTCTTCTCAGCGAGTCGGGGTGCGCTCATGTCGGCTCACTCTGCCTTGGCGCCGGTGTCCTTGATGACCTTGCCCCAGCGCACGATCTCGGTGCCGATCCAGTCGCTGAACTGCTTGGGCGAGCTCGCGACGATTTCGAACTCCATCTCGTGCAGGCGCTTCTGGATGTCGGGCGAGTTGAGAATGCGCACCATCTCCTCGTGGTAGCGGTTGATGATGTCCGGCGGCGTGCCGGCCGGCGCGAGCAGACCGATCCACGAGGTGGCCTCGAAGTCCTTCAGCCCCGACTCGCTGAGAGTCGGGATGTCCGGTGTACTCGGAAAACGTTTCGGGCCGGTGGAGGCCAGCAGCTTGAGACGCCCCTCCTTCACGAAGCCCTGCACGTTGCCGGGCACGAAGAAGCCGGCCTGGATGTTGCCCGCGATCAGATCGGCCACGGCTGGCCCGGCGCCGCGGTAGGGAATGTGCGTCATGCGGAAGTTCGCCCCCGACTTCATCATTTCCATGGTGAGGTGCGAGGCGCTGCCCATGGCCACCGAGCCGTAGGCATACTTGGTCGGGTTGGCCCTGGCCTTGGCGATGAAGTCCTTCACATCGGTGATGCCGGTGGCCGGGTTCACCACCAGGTATTGCGGCGACTTCACCGCCAGCGTGATGGGCGCGAGATCCTTGGTAGGGTCGTACGGCATCTTGTCGAACAGGGTGACGTTGATCGCCAGCGGCCCGTTGTAGCCGATCAGCAGGGTGTGGCCGTCCGGCGCGGCGCGGCTCACCTCGTATGCACCGATGTTGCCCCCCGCACCAGGTTTGTTCTCGACCACAAATGGCTGGCCGAGCGCCTCCTGCAGCTTCGGCCCGATCAGGCGAGCGAGCACGTCGTTGGTGCTGCCGACGATGGGCACGATGATGCGCACCGGCTTGCTGGGCTTCCAGTCGGACGCGCCTTGCGCCCAGGCGGCAGTGGCCGCGCAGGCCGCGAGCGCGACAGCCGCCGCGAGTTTCAGGTGGGTTTTCATAGGTGTCTCCGGTGCTGTCTGTCGTGGGGTGGAAAAGTGAAGTCGCTCAAAGGCTGAAGACCGGTTTTTTCGTCGCGTCGGCGAGCTGCTCGCGTGCCCACGCAACGGGGTCCTGTTCCTTGGGCAGCAGCACTCCGGCGGGGCGCACGTGCTGTGCGCTTGGGTCCAGCGCGGGCGGGGTCTGGCCATCTGCCAAGCCGAGCGCGGCCTCATGCAACATGCGGCGCGCCATCACGATAGCCTTGTCAGTGGGCAGTAGCTTTTCGGCCTCGTGATTCTGGATCGTGCCCATGCTTTCCTGCAGCGAATAGTCCTGCGCGGAGAAGCCGAACACGCCGCTGTAAGAGCGGTCTTCGCGTTGCGCCACGCGGTCCATGCAGTAGTCGTTGTCGCGGTTTTGCTTGGGGATGAAGCTGCCGGGCGCTTCGTATTCGACATGAATGCCCTTACCTTCTTCCATCGCGGTGCGTTCTTCGTCGGTGAGGGGATGGGCAGGCTGCCAGTTGATGCTCCAAGCCCAGCAGCTATGGTCGTCGATCGGCACCCACACATGCCCGCCCAGCGCATGCTCGCCAAACGGCGCGATCAGCGTGAACCAGGGGAACAGCCACTGCGTGATGCGCCAGTAATACGAATCGGGTTCGCCGTTGCGGCGGCCGAACAGACTCAGGCCGAAGGGCGTCTGCTCGATCTCGAACTTCACGTTGCCGTCGGCCTTGATGTAGTCCAGCGCCTTCACTCCCTGGTGCATCGGGTCGGTATCCACCTCGTAGCGGTGCACGTAAGAGACGTGTGCGGTGTCGATGCCGCCTTCCATGGCCTGCAGCCAGTTGCTGTACTGCAGGCGCTTGGAGACATACACATGTTCGGGCGGCAGCGTGCACCACTCCAGCTCGGGCGGTGCGGGCTGCTGATCGGCCGGGCCCATATAGGTCCACACGATGCCACCGCGCTCCACGCAAGGGTAGCCCTTTATGTGCATGCGCGCGCAAGCCTGAGGCGCGGACGGCACGTCCACACATTGCCCCATGCCGTCGAACTTCACGCCGTGGTAGGCGCAGCGGATGCCGTTGTGCTCGTTGCGGCCGAAGTACAGCGACACGCCTCGGTGCGAGCAGAATTCGCCGATCAGGCAAGCCTTGCCATCGCTATTGCGAAAGGCGAGCAGCTTCTCGCCCAGCAGTTGCACGCGCACCTGCGGCCCGTCGGCTTCGGGGATTTCGCTCGATGCCAGTGCCGGCACCCAGTAGCGGCGCATCAGGTTGCCCATGCGCGTGCCGGGACCGACGCGGGTGAGCGCTTCAGACATTTCCTTGTTCATAGACAGGTCTCCAAAATTGATCGGCATGTCCACTGCATGACATTACAGTCCATTTTACGGACCGATTGAGCTCTGTCAAGTTTTGAATAGTCAGTCCATCAAGTGGACTGGTTGGCGGGTACCATGATAGAAGTGCAACCTTGGGTGGAGTTATGGGACCAACTGAAAAACCGGGCGAGAGTGTCCGGGCCGTGGACAGAGCGCTGGAAATCCTCATGGCGTTCACGGCAACCGACCACCAACTGACAGCGGGTGAGCTGCTCAAGCGGGTGGACCTGAGCCGTCCAACCCTGTACAGGCTGTTGCGCACGCTGGAACACAGCGGGTTCATCGTGTCGTCCGGTGATCCTCAGCGCTTCGAATTAGGTCCCTCGGTGGCGCACCTTGCACACGTGTGGAGCTCCAGTCTTGACATAGCGACCCTGGCGCAACCGATGCTGCGCCGCTTGTGGGACCAGACGGGCGAGACTGTTGCCTTGCTTGTTCACCAGGGCAACAGTCGAATCTGTGTGGCCGAATTGCCCAGCGCACAGCCGCTCAGTTTCAAACGCGGCTTGGGCTATCGGGAAGACGTGACGTTGGGCGCTAGCGGGCGTGCCATCCTTGCCCATGTTCCCACACCCGAAAGCTATCTGAACAAGAGCGGAGAAGCCGTCAATGTATCGGCCTATCTCGACAGGCTGCAGCAGATCCGGGAACAGGGGTATGCGATAAGCCGGGACGAATTGATCCAGGGCGCGGTGGCGGTTGCTGTGCCGTTTTTTCTGGGGAACGACAAAGTCATGGGGTCTTTGGCCGTTTTCGGTCCTGGTGTGCGCGTGGACCAAGCGCGTGTCAGCGTATTTGTTACGCTCCTCAAGGAAGAAGCACGGAAACTCTCGCAAGCACTTGGGCAGCGCTAGCTAGCTTCAAGGGGCCGGCCGGGGCGACACTGATTCTCATACACCCAAGTGCTGCTCCAGCAGTTCGGGCTTCGACAGGAGCTCTTCGGAACTGCCTTCAAAAACCACCTCGCCCTTGACCAGGATCACGTTGCGGTCGGTGATCTGGGTGACGTGTTTCCAGTTCTTGTCCACGATGATGCTGCTGATGCCGCTCTCGCGGATCAGGCCGCAAATGCGCCAGATCTCGCGCGCAATCAGAGGCGCCAGGCCTTCCGTGGCTTCGTCGAGGATGAGCAGGTCGGGGTTGGTCATGAGCGCACGGCCGATGGTGAGCATCTGCTGCTCGCCGCCGCTGAGCTGCTGCCCGCCGTGGTTCAGGCGCTCGGCCAGGCGCGGGAAGGTCTCCAGCACGCGGTCGTAGGTCCAGTCGCGCTGACCCTTCGTGCCGGCGCGGGCCGACATCACCAGGTTTTCCTTCACGCTGAGGTTGCCGAAAATGCCGCGGCCTTCGGGCACATAAGCCAGGCCTTGTCGCGCGATCTCGAAGGTGGCTGCGCCCGTCATGTCGCGGCCCTTCACATGCACTTTGCCGCCGCTGGGCTTGACGATGCCCATGATGGATTTGAGCAGCGTCGACTTGCCCATGCCGTTGCGGCCCATCAGACCAATGGTCTGGCCCTGGCCGACGGTGAAGTCAATGCCGCGCAGGATGTGGCTGGCGCCGTAGTGGGTGTTGAGACCCTTGGCCTCAACCAAGGCGTTCGTCAATGCGCTCATCAATGCTCCTCACCCAGGTAGGCTGCCTGCACGCCGGCATCGCCGCGCACGTCGGCCGGCGTCCCGCTGGCGATCACCTGGCCGTTCACCATCACGGTGAGCTGGTCGGCCAGGGTGAAGACCGCGTCCATGTCGTGTTCGACCAGCATGATGGCGTGGTCCTTTTTCAAGCGCAGCAGCAGCGCCACCATGCTCTCGGCCTCGGCCTGGCCCATGCCGGCCAGGGGTTCGTCGAGCAGCAGCACGGTGGGCTCGGTCGCCAGCGTCATGGCGATCTCCAACTGGCGCTGCTCGCCGTGGCTGGTGGTGCCGGCCACCACGCTGGCGCGATTTGACAGACCGGCGAGTTCGACCGCGCGCTCGCAGCGCTCGTTGACCGCGCCCATGGCGCTGGCCGAGGACACCCAGCGCAGCGGGTTCCACGGCACATGCCGTTCGCGCGATTGGGCCGCCAGTCGCACGTTGTCCCACACGGTGAAGGGCAGGAAGATGTTGGTCTTCTGGTAGCTGCGGCCCAGACCCAGGCGCGAGATCTTTTCGGGGCTTTTGCCCGCCGTCTCGACCCCGTTGAGCGTGATGCGGCCCGAGGTGGGAGGCAGGTCGCCCGAGAGCAGGTTGGTCAGTGTCGACTTGCCTGCGCCGTTGGGGCCGATGACGGCGTGGATGCGGTCGCGGTGCAGGTCCACCGACACATCATTGACGGCGGCCAGACCCCCGAAGCGCTTGGTCAGGTTGCGGGCGGAGAGCAGCAGTTCGTTCATGGGCGCTCCTTCGGGCTGGCGAAGCGCTGCACCAGACCCAGCAAGCCGCGCGGCGCCAGCACCACCACCAGCACGATGAACGTGCCCATGAGCAGCTGCCAGTGTTTGGTGAGGTCCTTGAAGAAGTGCATCACGTACTCGAACGCGAAGGCCCCCACGATGGCGCCAGCGAAATTGCCCATGCCCCCGAGGATGACCATCATGATGGCGTGTGCACTCATGTGGAAACCCATCAACTCGGGGTTCACATAACCGGTCTGCGCGGCCCACAGGAAGCCCGCCACGCCGGCCAGCGCCCCTGCTAGCGTGAAGGCCGTGAGTTTGTAGCCGAAGGTCCCAAAGCCCACCGCGCGCATGCGGTGCTCGTTCACGCGAATGCCCGCGAGCACCCGGCCAAAAGGAGAGAACAACAGGCGGCGCAGGAAGGCATAGACCAGCACGAGCAGCAGGAGCGTGAAGTAGAAGAAGGTTGTCTTGTTCTCGAGGTCGATGCCGCTCCAGCCGAACACCGAGGCGGTGGGGCGGAAGTTCACGTACACGCCGTCCGACCCCCCGAGCGCCTTGTTGTCGAAGAACAGGAAGAACACCATTTGGGCGAACGCCATGGTGACCATGATGAAGTAAATACCGTGGGTGCGAACCAAGAAGAAGCCGATGACGAGCGCGGCCAGTCCCGCGCCCAGCGCCGAGGCGGGCAGGGACCACCACAGGCTGATGGGAGTGTCCGCCGGGGTGAGGAAAGCCAGCGCGTAGCCGGCAAGACCAAAGTAAGCCGCGTGTCCGAGCGACACAAGACCGGTAACGCCCTGCAGCAGATCCAGGCTCATGGCGAAGATCGCCAGGATCATCATCTGCGAGAGCATCTGCAGGTAGAAGTCGCTACCGGTGACGGGGATGAGTGGAAACGCGGCGAGCGCGATGGCTCCCAGCACCAGGATGGCCTGGATGCTGCGCGGCAGCTTTTCGAGTTGGGCTTTGGGGGAGCTCATTGTTTGAAGAGCCCTTCGGGCTTGTAGAGCAGCACGGCGGCCATGAGCATGTAGACGGCCATGCCGGCAATCTGCGGCACCAGCACCTTGCCGAAGGTGTCGACCAGACCCACGAGCAACGCGGCCACGAGCGCACCACGCACCGAACCGATACCGCCGATGACCACCACCACGAAGCACATGATCAGCACCGAGCTGCCCATGCCGGGGTACACGCTCGCGATGGGCGAGGCGATCATGCCGGCGATGGCGGCCAGCGCCACGCCCAAGGCAAACACCACGCCGTGGATCAGGCGGATGTTGATGCCCAGCGACTCGGTCATCTCTCGGTTGAACGCCCCGGCGCGGATCTTCATGCCCAGGCGCGTTTTGGAGATCAGCAGGTACAGGCCGAGCGCCAGCGCGATGCACACGCCCGACATCACGAGCCGGTACACCGGGTACGAGAGGTTCTCGGTCAGCGGGATCGACCAGTTCAGCACCTCGGGCACCTGCACCGCGTGCACGTCGTCGCCCCAGAGGATGGAGCGCACCTCTTCAAAGATGTAGATGAGGCCGAAGGTGAGCAACACCTGATCGAGGTGGTCGCGGTGGTAGAAGTGCCGGAACAAGGTCCACTCCAGCAGCCAGCCCAGCCCCACGGCAATCACCGTGCCCAGCACGATCGCGAGCACCAGGCTGTCCAGTTGGCCGACCAAAAACCACGCGAGGTAGGCACCCAGCATGTAGAAGCTGCCGTGCGCCAGGTTGACCACACCCATGATCCCGAAAATCAACGTGAGGCCCGCGGCCAGCATGAACAGCAACAGGCCGTACTGCAGGCTGTTGAGCAACTGGATGAGGAAGTTGGCGAAATCCATGAGTTAAGGAACAAAAGGACGAAGAAAAGCGGCGGAACATCTTTTGGACGAACTCCGCCGCTGGAGGACAACCGGGGCGCGAAAGACTCAACCCATGCGGCAACCCGTGGCGGGATCGGCCACAGCCTTCTGAGCAATGCCGATCACCTTGTTGTCCTTGTTGACCACCTGGCGCAGGTAGATGTCCTGGATCGGGTTGTGGGCCTTGCTCATGGTCCATTTCCCGCGCGGACTGTCGATGGTGGCGCCTTCCAGCGCTGCGTACAGTGCCGGTTTGTTCGACAAGTCGCCTTTGACTGCGTTGGCACCCTTGACGAGCAGCAAGCCCGCGTCGTATCCCTGAACGGCATACACATCGGGCTGCGCCTTGAACGCCTTTACATAGTCGAGGCGGAACTGCTTGTTGCGCGGGATATCCAGCGAGTCGCTGTAGTGCAGCGTGGTGAGAACGCCCTCGGCAGCTTCGCCTGCTGCATCGAGCACGCCCTCGGTCAGGAAGCCCGAGCCGTACAGTGGGATCGTCTTGTTCAGGCCGGCCGCAGCGTAGTCGCGCAGGAACTTGGCTGCACCGCCACCGGCGAAGAAGCAAGCCACGGCGTCGGGCTTGTAAGACGCAATCTCGGTCAACAGCGACTGAAACTCCACGTTGGGAAAGGGCAGGCCGAGCTTCTTGATGATGGTGCCACCGGCTTCGGTGTAGCTCTTTTCGAAACCCTCAAAGGCCTCGTCGCCTGCGGCGTAGTTCCAGGTGATCCACACCGCCTTCTTGTGGCCTCGGTCGACCATGGCCTTGCCCAAAGCCAGGGTAGGCTGGGCGTTGGTGAAGCTGGTTCGAAACACATTGGGCGCACACTGGGCCCGGGTGGCCACGTGCACGCCGGCATTGGGAATGATGTTGAGAACTCCTGTATCGCGTGCGACCTTGTGAATGCCCATCTGCACGCCCGAGTGCACCGAACCCACCAGCACGTCGACCTTGTCACGCATTACCAGGCGGGTCGCGTTCTCGATGCCCTTGGCCGGATTGGATTCGTCATCGACCTTGAAGAACTCCACCTCGCGGCCACCGAGCTTGCCGCCGTTTTGCGCCAGCGCCAGCCGGAAGCCGTTTTCGACGGCGATACCGGGCTGGGCAAAGGTACCTGTGAACGGCAGCATCAGGCCAACCCGCAGATTGCTGGTTTGCGCCTGCGCCCACCGGGGCAACAAAATGCCGCTGGAGGCCGCGCCGATCAGCGCGGCTCCTCGTGTCAAAACAAAGCGCCGTGAGTTCATCTGTGTCTCCTGTTGTGGTGGGATCGGGAAAACATCAGGCAGCGGATTTTTCCGCAACCAGCAACCGATCGATGATGCGGCGGGCTTGCACGCCACCGCCATCGATGTTCAGGCTCAGTAGCTTGCGCCCGGCGTTGCGCTCCAGGTTCTGCTGCTGCATCTCCAGCATCTGGAGGTCCTCGGAGAAAACTTTGCTCAGGCTGGTGCGGATCTGCTCGCTCAACGCCTGGTCCTGCGCATTGAAGTTCCTGGCCATGCCCCAAAAGTACCAGGTCGAGGACTCGGTTTCAGGTGTGATGAAGTCGATGACTGTGCTGGAGGCTTTGACCTTGGGGTCTGCATTGAAGCCGCCCTTGCCCGCGTGCGCCACACCCACATCGATCAGCACATGGCTTGGCGGATAGAAGCGGCAGATTTGCCACCGGTCCACTGGAACATCGTCGGCCAGGTTGTTTCCGCGCAAGCCCGCACGCCAGAATGGCGGCGCCATGATGCCCTCCATGTAACGCTCGGTGATGGCGCAGTCTCCATCCATCCGCGTCTTGGGCGGCGACTCATCGATTTCCTTTTGACCAATTGAGTTCGGGTGCAAGTAAGTCTCGTGAGTCAGGTCCATGAGGTTGTCGATCATGAGCCGGTAATCGCATTTTACGTGGTACAGCCCACCGCTGTAGGCCCACTCGGGGTCATCGGCCCAGGCCAGATGGTGGATCTTGGAGGGGTCGGCCTCTTGCGCATCGCCAGGCCAGACCCAGATGAACCCGTAGCGCTCCACTACGGGATACGTCCGCACGGCGGGGAAGCCGCCCACGCGTTGGCATGGCATGGCAACCGTCTTGCCATCGCAACCCATTTCCAGACCGTGGTAGCCACAAACCAGTTTGCCGTTTTCAACCTTGCCCAGCGACAACGGAGCACCGCGGTGGGGGCAAAAGTCTTCGACAGCGGCCACCTTGTTGTCGGGGCCACGGAAAAACACGATGGACTCGCCGCAAATCTTGCGGCCAAGGGGCTTTCCATCGAGTTCGCTGGGCGTAGCGCCTACATACCACGTGTTTTTGGGAAACATGATTCGTTCTCTCCTATAAGTACTAAGGATTCGGGCAGGCTTGTGGAGTCAGCCCTTGGGTGGATCAAGCACACCTACGTTCTGATAGATGTGTTTGATCTCGGTGAAATCGATCAACGCGTCAAAGCCGTGGAGACGGCCCAAGCCACTGCGGCGATAGCCGCCGGTCTCCGCTTCAGCGCACAGCTTGTTGTGGTCGTTGATCCAAACGGTGCCGTTGCGTAGCGCTCGAGCGATACGCCAGGCGCGCGCGCCCTGCTCGGTCCAGACACTCGCGGACAACCCGAACTCGGTGTGATTGGCCCGCGCCACCGCTTCGGTTTCGGTTTCAAACTTTTCCAGCACGACCAAGGGGCCGAAAATCTCCTCTTGGACAAAAGATGCACTGGCATCCCGGTGCGCGACCAAGGTGGGCGAGACAAACCCGCCAAGCCGCAGGTTTCCGCCGAGACGCTGACCGCGCAGGATCACTTCGTCTGCGTCGTCCATCGCCTGCTCGATGCGACGTTGCACCAACTCAGTGGTAGAGAGATCGATCAAGGGACCCATCTGGGCGCCCGGGGTATTTCCGGGCGCCACTTTGATTGCCGCCAGTGCATTGGCCAGCGCTTTTTTCATCGCCTCATAGCGTGACGCGTGAACCAACACCCGGCGCGCCGCCGTGCATTGCTGACCAGAGATGACCGTCGCAGCGGCAGCCAGTTGAGGCGCGATGTGGTCGATATCGGCATCTTCAAAAACCAGGCAGCATGACTTGCCACCCAGTTCGAGCGACAGTTTCTTCATAGTGGGAGCAGCGGCGGCCATGATGCGCTGCCCCGTCAGGTTGGAGCCCGTGAAGCTGACCACATCCACCTCTGGCGAGGAGGTGAGCAACTGCGCCACGTCGTGGCCTTGCTCACTCACCAGGTTCACCACACCGGGCGGCAGTCCAGTCACGTCGGCCAGTTCCCTGATCACCGCAGCGGTGATGAGTGCGGACTGCGGTGCAGGCTTGACCACGCAAGTACAGCCAGCGGCCAACGCGGGGGTGATCGACCGGATAAGCAGGATCACGGGAGCGTTCCAAGGGACGATGATGCCGGCGACGCCGGCCGGCTCTTTCAGCATCGTGGAAAATACGCCGGGTTCCACCTCGAGCACGTGGCCTGGTATGTGCCGGGCCAGACCCGCGTAGTAACGGATCTCCGAGATGGCTCCCATCAGCTCACCCCGCGATTGCGCGATCACCTTGCCATTCTCTTGCGTTAGCAGTTGGGCCAGTGCTTCAGCCTTGTGCTCTAGCCGGCTTGCCCATTCGTTCATCACGTTCTGCCGCAGCCGCGGCGACTGGGCCCACGTGGGCTTTTCAAAGGCTCTGCGTGCAGCCGAAATGGCCGCCTCTGCGTCTGCCCGGGTGGCAGCGCTGAAGCAACCGATCTGGCTGCCGTTGGCCGGGTCCAGGCTGGGCACTTCGAGGCCCTGGCTGGCGGGCATCCACCGGCCATCGATCAAGAGTTCTGCTGTGGCGTGCATAGGAGTGCTCAATGTGTGACCGATCCGCCATCAACCACAATCACCTGACCGGTGACAAAGTCACTGTCGGCGCTGGCGAGGTAGATCAAGGTGCCGGTCAGGTCGTCGGGTACCTGATCACGCTTGATGCAGCGGGACGAAACGATGCCTGAAGCGATTGAGCCTTGCCAGTCGGGATTTGCGCTGACATTGGCGCTCAGGGTCAGGCCCGGCGCCAGTGTATTGACGCAGATATTGTCGTTACCCAATTCACGCGCCAGACAGCGCGCCATCGCCACCACGGCGCCCTTGGAGGTGACGTAGTGCAGGAAGAGCGGCGTGCCCTTGAAAACCGTGCCGGAGGCGATGTTGATGATCTTGCCGTAGCGCTGCTGACGCATCACGGGGCTGACCGCTCTGGCGCACTCGAAGGAGCCGCGCACGTTGACGGACATCACCTTGTCCCACTCGGTCGACTCGATCTGCTCGAACGGCTTGAGGGCAAGGTTGCCGAAAATTGCGGCGTTGTTGACCAGCACGTCAATGCGGCCGAACGCCTGAAGTGCGGACCCAACCATCTTCTCCACCGATTCGCGGGACGTCACGTCTGTGTGGACAAACACCGCCCGGCCACCCTTCTCAATGATCTGGTTGACCACCCCGGTGGCGTCCAGCACATCGGCACAGACCACGGAGGCACCTTCTTGAGCCAATGCACGAGCGTATGTCTCTCCGATACCTTGCGCCGCGCCGGTCACGATCGCAACCCGGTTGGCCAGCCGTGGGGTGTTTTCTTTGGGCAGTTGATTCATGGAGTGTCTTTATGTCTTGGTAGTTTTTGTGTGTTTTTCGATCAAGGCCCGGGCTGTTGACAAAAGATCGCGACCATCGAAGCCGCGGCTCTCCATGTCCTTGACCCATTCGACCTCTACCTGGCTTGCTGCGCGCCTGAACTCTTGGGCTTCGACCTGCCCGAAGTTATGGGTCACGTTGCCGCGTGCCTCCACCAACTTGCGGGCAGGGTCGTCGCCACATTGGTGGGCGCGCCCCAAGGACGCAGAAGCGGTTATGCCCGAGTTGGGGTCCAGCACCTTCCGGACATCTGGCGGCAGGGACTCGTACTTCCGTTTGTTTGTTGCCGTCACGAATGTCGTGGTGTAGAGCGCGCCACTGGCTGGATCGAACTGACTGTGAAACTTCGTTAATTCGTGCACCTTTACGGAGGGAACGACATCCCAAGGGATCACGCAACCGTCGAGAGGCCCCTTTTGCAGTGCGTCGGGAATCTTGGGCAGCGGCATGCCCACAGCATTGGCGCCGAGGTATCCCAGCATCTTCGTAGTTTGTCTGGTTGGACCGCGCATTTTCAGGCCGCGCAAGTCGTACGGAGCCTCAAAGAGGCGGTCGCGGGTGTGGAGCATCCCCGGCCTATGAACCTGCACTGCAATGGGATGCACTTCCTTGTGTTCGTTGGACGCTTTTGTCTTGATGAACTCCCAGAAAGCCTTGGAAGTAGCCTCGGCGTTGGTCGTCATGAACGGCAGGACAAACACCTCGCTGCAAGGAAAGCCTCCAGGTGAATAGCCGGTCAGTGTCCAAACGATGTCAGCCACGCCATCCCGTGCCTGGTCGTATGGCTGCACAGGCGCGCCATCAAGCTGCATCGCGGGGTACGCCTCAAACCGGATGCGCCCATCTGATTCCCGTTGCACCTTTTCCATCCATACCTTGTTCATGCTGACCCATACGTTGGACATGGGAGACATGAAAGTGTGAAATCGCAAAGTGATCGACTGCTGAGCAAAGCCTGTCAGCGAGGGAGCGCCCAAGGCCATCCCTACTGCCAACTGAACGATGGTTCTGCGGTTGATCATTTGGTGAATTGAGGAGAAGGCGTGAGTACCTAGGAAGTGAGACTTGATCCAGTTCGCAATCCGGATTGTCCGTCTGGTGATTATGTTGTTCATTCTACGGTTATGTTCACTCCACGAAATCAGGGTAAACACTGGGGGCGTCGTGAGCGGTTACCTAAATGACCTTCGATGTTGTTAGGCTGGGTCGGCACGAAACATCCGGCGCTATCGCCAAATCCACAAGATCACGACGAGAACCGCAAGGACCGAGTCCTCATGTTCGCCACAGCCAAGCACCAGCGTGCAGGCCGTGGGATGTGTGGAGTCCTCGGACCTGCTCGTGCTAGATGACCAGTCTCTGGCCCGGCGCATCGCCGACATCAGCGACGAACTCCTCTATGCCATCGTTCACCAGCGCTACAACCTGCGCCGCGCCATCGTCATCACCTCAAATCTTTTGGTGCAGGACCTGAGCAAGTACCTGGCCGACGTCACCATGGCCACCACCATCCTTGATCGACTGATACACCGCTGCTCGACGCTGGGGTTCGAAGGCAAGAGCTACCGTCTGAAGCAGTCCGCCTCACGAATCGCGATCGCACCCGAACAGTCGGAATTCGAACGACTTTGTTAGCGCAGTTTGGGTTGACCATAGGAGGAGACTGTCAAATTTAGGAAGTCACTCGCTCAGCGTGGAGTTCAGCAGGTAAATCGTGCGAAGCAAGGCCTCGGGACTGGCAATTCCCTTGCCGGCGATGTCCATGGCACTTCCATGCCCGACACTGGACAGCACGACGTTGCCTCCCACGCTGAGGGCACTTGCGGCGTGGGGCGCCAGCAACTTGATTGGAATGTGACCCTGGTCGTGGAAGACGGCCACATAGAGATCGTGCTGCCTGTTTGCCAACAGCGTGTCTGCACCTGTGGGCCCACTGACATGGTGGCCTGCTGAGCGCAGCTGCGCCACCGCAGGCACCATCAAGCGAGCGTCCTCCGGTCCGAAAAGCTCACCTTCGGATGCGTGTGGATTGATACCGAACATGCCGATGCGAGGCGTTTCCACGCCCAGCCGCTGACACGCGACGATGCCTGCCTGAGTGGCGCGCACGATCAGGTCGGTGCTCAGACGATCAAGTGCTGTTTGAACGCTCTCGTGGAGCGTGACGTGCACGATGCGTAAGCCCGCCCCCACCAGCATCAAGAAAACGGAGTCGGCAGATTGGCCGCACACACGCGCCACAAGAGAGGGGTACCCGCTGAACGCTATACCTGCCTGCGTGATCGCTGTCTCGTGGTGAGGACAGGCGATCACGGCGTCGAACTCGCCAGCCTGCGCAGCCTGAATGGCCGCCGTAGCGCTGGCCACCGACGAGGCGCCAGCGGCCGCGTCGATGCGACCAGGTACAGCTGCAGCCGGATCGAGGGCGCCTACCTCGTTGCAACGAACACCATCTAGCATCCCGCTAAGGTTCAATTGCTCGGCGCAGCGGCGCAGCACCGAATTCGGGCCGAACAGCGTAATACGGTCGCGCTCAGACTCTGTCAGAGTGGCAAGTGCCTTTAGCGTGATCTCCGGTCCGATGCCGTTCGGATCGCCGATCGAGATGGCCAGGCGCGCAAGGCCGCTCATGCAGCCTTTGGTTTATGTTTGGCAATGAGCGCCTTTGCGCCAGCCAAGAGCTTGGCACCGTCCTGCCCGCGCTTGTCCATCTCCTGGACCCATTCGCTGGCGATGGTGCCAGTCAGTTTGACAAACTCGCTGGTTTCCGATTCGCTGAACACGTGTACCTTGTTGCCTCGATCGGTCGCCATCTTGCGACTGATGGGGTCATGATCTTGTTGCACCTTGCCGAACCAAGCCGAGGTTTCCAGGCCCGAGTTGTCGTCGATCACCTTTTTGATATCCGGAGGCAACGATGTATATTTTCTTTTGTTCATCACCATCACAAACGCCGTGTTGTAAAGAGCTGGCTTGCCGGGCGCGAACTCGCTGTGGTGCTGAACAAGCTCATGCACCTTGACCGAAGGAATCACTTCCCAAGGCAAGGCTGCGCCGTCAATGACGCCTTTGGACAGCGCGTCTGGAATCTGTGGCAGCGGCATGCCTACCGCGGATGCTCCTGCTGCTGCGAGCAACTTAGTCGCTTGGCGGGTCGGCCCTCGCATCTTCAGGCCGCGCAGGTCGGAAGCGCTGTTGATGGCCTTGCTTTTCGAGTGCAGCACTCCTGGACCATGGGTATGAAAAGCGAGTGGTTGGACGTCCTTGAACTCATCGCTGGCGTGGGTTTCGAGGTACTCCCAGGCGGCACGCGACGCTCCGATGCCGTCCATGGTCATGAACGGCAGTTCGAACACTTCGGTCCGAGGGAATCGACCGGGGGTAAGTCCAGCCAAAGTCCATACGATATCGACAACACCATCCCGTGCCTGGTCGAAAAGTTGACTTGGTGAGCCCCCCAGCTGCATGGCAGGAAAGCCCTCGAAGCGGATACGTCCGCCCGAGTCGTTCTCCACTTTCGACATCCATGCCTTGTGTGCATTGAGATAGACATTCGAGGTCGGCGCCATGAAGGTATGGAACTTCAGGGTTACCACTTGCTGGGCGAAGACGCCAAGGGTGGGGGCTCCAAGGGAAGCGGCTGCCGCCGCCGATTTGATGAGGGTTCTGCGTTGCATCATGAGGTTGTCTCCTGGATTGAAGGGAAAGGCGGGTCCGGCCCCCTGGGCGGTGCTGGCTTCTTGTAGTACTGGTGATCAAGCAGGGCTTGCCTGCGAAACGAATTTAGTGACGAGGTAGCCGTCGAAGGTTTCGCTGCCGCCTTCGCTGCCGATGCCGCTGTCCTTCACGCCACCGAACGGCGTCTCGGCCAGCGTGATGCCGAAATGGTTCACGTTGACCATGCCCACCTCGAGGCCGTTGACCATGCGCTCCGAGGTCTTGATGGAGCCGGTGAAAACGAAACCGGTGAGGCCGAAGGGCAGGGCGTTGGCGCGCTTCAATACCTCGTCGGTGTCCTTGAAGCGCGTGATCGGCGCGACCGGACCGAAGGGTTCTTCGACCATCAGGCGCGCGTCGTCGGGAATGTCGGTGAGGATGGTGGGCGGGTAGAAGTAGCCAGGGCCAGCGAGCCGCGTGCCGCCGCTGGCCAGCTTCGCGCCACGCTCCAGCGCATCGGCCACCAAGCCTTCCATGGCATCGACCCTGCGCAGGTGCGCCAGGGGGCCCATCTGCGTGTCCTTGTCCATGCCGTCGCCCACCTTCAAGCCACCGTAGGCTTTCGTGAAGGTGTCGAGAAAGCGGTCGTACACCTTCTCCTGCACGAAGAAGCGGCTGGGTGCAATGCACAGCTGCCCCGCGTTGCGCGCCTTGAAACGCGCCAGCAGATGGGCCGCGTCGTCCACGTCGGCGTCGTCGAACACCACCACCGGCGAGTGCCCGCCCAGCTCCATGCTGATGCGCTTCATGTGCAGGCCGGCGAGCGACGCCAGCTGCTTGCCCACCGGCACCGAGCCGGTGAACGATACCTTGCGCGAGATCGGCGAGCGGATCAGGTGGTCCGACACCTCGGCCGGCACACCCCACACCACGTTGAGCACGCCCGGGGGCAGACCCGCGTCGTGGAACATGCGCGCGAGCGCGATCACCGCGCCCGGCGAATCCTCTGGCCCCTTCAGCACAAGCGTGCAACCCGCGCCGATCGCCGCCACCATCTTGCGGATGGCCTGGTTAAACGGAAAGTTCCAGGGCGTGAAGGCCACGCACACGCCCACGGGCTCGCGCAGCACCAGCTGGCGCACGTGGGGCAGGCGTGCGGGGATCACGCGGCCATAGATGCGGCGGCATTCTTCGGCGTGCCACTCTGCGTGTTCGGCACAGGTGGTCACCTCCAGCAGCGCCTCGCTCAGCGGCTTGCCCTGGTCGAGAGTGATCTGGCGGGCGACCTGCGGTGCGCGTTCGCGCGTGAGCTCGGCCACGCGGCGCAGCACCTTCGAGCGCTCGAGCGGCGAACTCTTGCGCCAGCTCTCGAAGGCGCGTTGCGCCGCGTTCAGTGCGCGGTCAAGGTCGTCGCGGCGCGCGTGCGGCAACGAGCCGATCACCTCGCCGTTGGCGGGGTTGATGATGTCCTGGTGTTGGCGGTCGCCGCCTTCGATGAATTCGCCATCGATGTAGAGGAAAGGCTTGCCGTATGCGGTGTCGGTCATGGTGAGTCAACCGATCAGATGAATACCGAGCCACCGTCGACGGCGATGGTCTGGCCGGTGATGAAGCCCGCGCCGTCGCTGGCTAGGAAGAGCAGGGCGCCCACCAGGTCTTCAGGCACCTGGTCGCGCTGCAGCGAGCGGCTGGTCTTGCGCACCACGTCGCCCATCTTGCTGTGCAGGTCGTTGTCGAGCACACCGTCGCTCAGCGTGAAGCCCGGGGCAATGGCGTTGACGGTGATGTCGTCCTTGCCGAGTTCGCGGGCTAGCGAGCGCGTGAACGCGATCACCGCGCCCTTGCTGGCCACGTAGTGCAGCATGTTGGGCGTGCCCTTGATCGGCGTGGTGGACGCGATGTTCACGATGCGGCCGAACCCGTTCTTGCGCATTTCGGGCACGACCGCTTTGGCGCACACGAAAGGCCCCAGGGTGTTGACCTCCATCACCCGCATCCACTCGGCGTCGCTGATCTGGTCGAACGGTTTGAGCGTGAGCGTGGTGAACAGGCCGGCGTTGTTCACCAGCACGTCGAGCCGGCCGAACGCCTTCACGGCCTGTTCGACCATGCCCGCCACGTCGGCGGGCTTGACCACATCGGTCTGCGTGCCGATGGCCTTCAGGCCCTGGGCACTGAGGCGTTCGGCCGCTTCGACGGCACCGCGCAGGTCGGCGATGACGACCTGGTGGCCCGCGCGCGCGAGGGCTTCGGAGAAGGCGAAACCGATGCCGCTGGCGCCGCCAGTGACCGCGATGACCCGGGATGCTGCTGTCATGTGTTGTCTCTTTCTGTGGGAAGGTGTGGATGTCGAATGGGACTGAGGGAGCTCAGGTCGGTGCTAGCACCGGCGCGAGGGCCGTGCGCGCGCGCATGTGGGCGGCAGGGTCGTTGAGGGATTCGACGGCGCTGAGTTGATCGCCGCGGTAGCGCAGCACCGAAAAGCGGCCGCTGGCCGGATCGCCCTCGATGTCGCTGCGGTCGCCCGGCGCGGCCAGGCCGGCCATCTGCAGCCGGCAAGGGCCTTGCTCGCTCCAGAACCAGGGCACCTTGGCGTACGGCAGGGGTTGACCGCACAGGCGCGCGGCGATGCAGCGCGCCTGGTCAACGGCGTTCTGTACCGACTCGATGCGCACGCGGGAGCCGCCATCGGCCGCGAACGGAAAGTTCGCGCAGTCGCCGAGCGCGGAGATGGCGGCGTCGCTGGTGAGCAGCAGCTCGTCGACCTCGATGCCATTGCCCACCGCCAGCCCGGCGTCGCGCGCCAGCTGGTCGTTGGGCGTGACGCCTACCGCGATCACGATGAGGTCGGCGACGATGCGGCCACCGCCGTGCAGGCGCAGGCCGGTGGCGCGGCCGTCCTCGCCTTCGATGGCGTCGAGCTGCGTGTTCAGGTGGAATTGCGTGCCCTGGGCTTCGTGGAAGGCTTGCAGGTGTCGCGCCATGGGCTCGGAGAGGGCGCGCAGCAGGGGCCGTGCCGTGGCCTCGATCACGTGCATCGGCAGGCCCTGGCCGCGCGCCACGGCCGCGAGTTCCAAGCCAATGAAGCCGGCGCCGACCACGGCCACCGAGCGCGCGCGGGCCAGTTGCTCTCGGATGCGCCGCGCGTCCTCCAGACCGCGCAGCACGTGCACGCCGGACAACCCCGCTCCGGGCACGCACAGGGTGCGCGCGGTCGCGCCGGTGGCCAGCACCAGGTGGTCGTAGGGCAGGGTCTGGCCGCTGGAGAGGTGCACGCCACGCGCCGCGCGGTCGATGCGCGCCACGCGCGTGCCGCCGAGCACGCGGGCATCGATGCGCTGGTAGAACGGGGGCGGGCGCAGCAGCAGGCCGGTGTCGTCCACCTTGCCTTGAAGGAAGGCCTTGGACAGCGGGGGGCGCTGGTAAGGCAGGCCGGGCTCGTCGCCGACCAGGGTGATGGGATCGGCATAACCCGAATCGCGCAGCGAGGCCGCGAGCTGGAAGCCGCCCTGCCCGGTGCCGACGATGACGGTGCCGTGGGCCATCAGACCTGCCGCTCCGGGATGTGCACGATCAGCTGGTCCACGCCGGGCGCCAGCGCGAGCTGGCAGCCCAACCGGCTGTGTTCGCGGCGCTCGCCCGCGGCGCTGGCCAGCATTTCGTCCTCGACGTCGCTGATGGGCGGCAGGAAGCCGATCGAGGCCGGGTCCACGTACACGTGGCAGGTGGCGCACATGGCGGAGCCGCCGCACTCGGCGACGATGCCGGGAATGCCGTGGCCGACAGCGGTCATCATGACGGTAGCGCCGGGACTGGCGGGCACGGCTTCTCGGGAGCCGTCGGGTTGTACGTAGACGATCTGGGGCATCGTGGGTTTCTCTCTTCTAGTTCGAATGGGGCGGGATGTCAGTGCACGGCGGCCAGCAGCGGCTCGACCGTCACGGGCATGCTCTTGAGCCCGCGCACCGTGTTGTTGAAGTGCTGGACCGGTTCGCCGTCGAGGCGGATCGAGGCCACGCGGCGGGCCAGTGCGGTGAGCACGATCTCGCCTTCGAGGCGCGCCATCATCTGGCCGGCGCAGCCATGAATGCCCGTGCCGAAGGCCATGTGGCCGGTGGCGCGGCGGGTGATGTCGAAGCGGTCGGCTTCGGGCCAGCGGCGCGGGTCGCGGTTGGCCGAGGCGATGAACACCACGATCTTCTGGCCCTGCTTCACGGTGATGCCGCCGAGTTCCACGTCCTGGGTGCTGGTGCGGTAGAAAGAGTGGAAGGTGCTGTCGTAGCGCAGTACCTCTTCGAGTGCCTGGCGCGCCAGCGAGGGGTCGTCGCGCAGCAGGGCCCATTGACCGGGGTTGCGCGCGAAGCTGGTGAAGGCGTTGCACAGGGTGAACACGGTGGTGTCCAGCCCGGCGGAGAGCAGGGTGCGAACCAGCATGCCGGCCTCGTCGTGGCCTATCTCGCCCGCGTCGGCGGCGGCGAACAGCTGGGCGCCCAGGCCGTCGGGCGTGAGCGCGTCGCGCTGGCAGACCTTGGCGATCCAGTTCACCGCTTCGCCCGAGCTGTTCATTCGGTCTTGGAAACGCTCGTTGATCGGGCCGAAGCCATTGAACACCATGTCACCGTAGGGCAGCAGGTGCTCGCGCCCCTCGGCGGGCAGGCCCACCGCGTCGCCGAAGGCCTTAATGGGAAAGGCCTCGCACAGTTCTTTGGCGGCGTCGAACGAGCCGCGTTCCACGAGCTCGTCGACCATGCGCGCGGCCACGTCCTCGAAAGTGGCGCGCAGGCGTCCGATCGATGCGGGCGAGAGCACGCGCGCCACCACCTTGCGGGTGCGGCTGTGGTGGGGCGGGTCTGCTTCGAGAATGATGCTGGGCTTGCGCCAGGGCGTCTCGGTGTGGAAGTTGGCAAGGCCCACGCCCGCGCTGGAACAGAAGATGTCGGGCTGAGACAGGATGCGCTGCACTTCGTCGTGGCGTGCGACCGCAAGCACGCCGTAGCGCTCCAGCCAGGCCCAGGGGCCGAGTTCGCGCAGCTGCTCGTAGTGGGGATAGGGGTTGGCCAGCACCTCGGTGGCGTACGGGTCGAAGTCGCTGGTGGGAACGTTGTCGTAGGGGTTGGGATGGGTCATGGAATGGCTCTTCTTCGGGTGTGCTTCAGTCGGTCAGCGCGGAGGTGCGGGGCTGGGCCACCACGAACGCGTCGCAGAAGAACGCATCGCGCGGCAGGCCGCGGGTTTCGACGAAATCGCTGCGCGCCGCGCTCACCATGGCAGGCGCGCCGCAGGCGTAGACCTGGTGGCCGGCAAGACTGTCGTGGTCTTGCAGCACGGCCTGGTGCACGAAGCCGGTGCGACCGCTCCAGCCGGCCTCGGGTTCGGAGAGCACGGGCACGAAGCGCAGGCCGGCCTGCTCTCCCCAGCCGCGCGCCAGGTCGAGCAGGTACAGGTCCTTCTCGGTGCGCGCGCCCCAGTAGAGTGCGATCTCGCGTGCCTGGCCCCGGCGCAGGCCGTCCTCGACCATCGACTTGATGGGTGCGAAGCCGGTGCCGCTGGCGAGCATCACGATGGGCGCGGTGCTGCCCTCGCGCAGGTGAAAGTCGCCATGCGGCAGTTCGACCCGGAGGTGGTCACCCACCTTGAGGTCGTGCGCGAGCCAATGCGAGAACGCGCCGCCTTCCAGCATGCGGATATGCAGCTCGGCGCCATCGTTCTGGTGCGGCGGGTTGGCCATGGAGAAGCTGCGGCGCTGGCCGTCGGGCAGCAGCACCTGCAGGTACTGGCCGGCCTTGAACTTCACCTTCTCGCCCGCCGGAAAACGCAGCTTGAGGCGCGCCACGTCGCTGGCCAGAAAGTCGATGCGCATGACCCTGGCGGCGAGCTGGCGGCGCGCGTTCGGATCGGTTTTCTCGATCTGGCGCGGTTCGATCTCGATGTCGGTGAGCGGGCGCGCCTGGCAGAACAGCACCTGTCCGTGCGCGATCTCGTCCGCCGTGAGCGTATGCTCACCCGCCGCGCCGGGGTTCACCCGGCCCGAGACGACGCGGCCCTTGCAGCTCGCGCACACGCCCGAGTTGCACGAGAACGGCATCTCGTAGCCGGCCTGTCGCACTGCGTCGAGCACTGTCTGACCAGCGGCGCAGGGGATGGCGGTGGCCATCCCGGCGATGCGTATGAGGTGCGGGGTGCTCACGGCTTGCTCACAGGGGAATGGCCAGCAGCGTGTCGATGTTGTGGCTGTCGCAGACCACCACACGGCTGGCCAGGCGCAGGGTATCGCCTCCATCGATCACCAGCTCGTCGAGGTAGCGCCCGGTGGCGAAGAGGCTGGTCTCGCCGCCACGCATGATGCGCACCACCACAAACGGGGTTTCGCTGCGGCGCCCGCGCGGCGTGTCCTCCAGCAGGGAGGGCAGGCCCACCAGGTGGCGGTAACGTTGTTTCTCGTAGACGTTGGCGGTGCGCAGTGAGAGCACGCGGTCGTTGAGCATGGCGCGCGAGTCGGCGTAGATCAGGCTGGCTTCCATGCCTTGCGCATGGTTGTCGGCGGTGGTCACGCGGTAGAGGCAGTGTTCGGTGAAGAACTGCGTCCAGGCTTCGAGCTCGTCGTTGTCGATGCAGCGCGCGCAATGCGCGTTGAGCGCCAACGCGCTCGCGGTGTCGATCACCGCGTTCATGCATCCGCTCCCATGTGCAGGCGGTAGGCTTTCCAGAAGCCGCGCACGGACGCTTCCGTGGTGCGGCTGCTCTGCGAGCGCACGCTGTCGCCGCCCATCTCGACGATGGCTTCCTGCGCGCCAGCGGAGGCAATGCCGCGTTGCACAAAGCCGCCCACAGCGCCGTCCTCCATCGATACGAAGCCGGCCGGCCCGATCAGGTTGGACTGCTTGTGACGCATGGTGCGCAGCTCGGGTGTGTCGTCCTGGAAGCCGAGGTACACCCAATTCAGGGCGGTGGTCTCCAGGCCTTCGGGCAGCACCTGGCGTACCGCGATGGTGTTCTGTATCTGCGCCAGCACGAAGCCCGGAAATACCGAGAGGATCTGCAGCGTCACGCCATCGCCGAACTCGTCTATTCCTTTCAACAGCGTAGCGTCCTCGAGCTTGAAGTCGTCCTTCTCCGAACGCAGTTCCTCGGTCTTGTAGTCCTCGCTATTTTCGGCGATGGGGTCGATGGCGGAGAAGCTGATGTGGTTGCCGCCACATTCGCTCACCACCACGCCGCCCTTCTGCGAAAGGCGGTTGAGCCGGAACGTGGTGAAGAACACGTGCAGCAGGCTCGCGTGGTACGTGTCGCGCACGTTCTCCACGTAGAGCTTCCAGTTGTTGGGCAGCGTCTGCTTGAAGCGGCCGAGGATCTGCACCGGCTTGTGCAGCACGCGCGAGATGCCGCGCGCGATTTCCGGGCCGAGGTAGTCCTCCAGGTCGGGCACGTCGTCGCTCAGGCTGCCAAATACCAGGCCACAAAACACACTCGTTCTCAATTTGCGCGGACCATGACTCTTCATGCAGAAAGCAGGGTCCATGCCGCCTTCTCCGTTTACGCCGTTCTGGAACGCGATGCCCTTGAGGTTGCCCTGGCGGTCATAACGCCATGCGTGGTACACGCACTGGAAGTCACGCGCGGTGCCGCCGTCGTCCAGGACGATCAGTGCGCCGCGGTGCGAGCAGCGGTTCTCGAACGCGTACACCTCGCCGTCGCTGTCGCGCGCCACCACCACCGGCATGCGGCCGAGGAACGTCGTGCGGTAGCCGCCGGGTTGTGGCAACTCGGCTTCGAGACACAGGTAGTTCCAGGTCGCGCCTTCGAAGATGCGCTGTTGCTCGGCGTCGAGCACGGCCGGTTCCTGGTACAGGTGGTATGGCACGCGGGTGAGGTTCCCAGGTGGCCAGAAGGTTAGGGGTGCGCTATTCGCAGGGGCGGTGACGCTCATGATGCAGTGGGGTTCTTGCCTTGGAAGAATTCGGATACCGAACTTTTGACCGTTTGGTGAACCGCGACTGTATTTTTTGAGTTGATGAAGGTCAACAAAATCCGGCAAAATGTTCGAATACCGAACTTATTCAACTTCGAGTGGGGCCGCAAATGGACGATGAAGCGCGTGCAGTTGACAAGGAATACGTCATGGGTCTGGAGAAGGGCCTACTCCTGATCGAGGCCTTCGGCGTCAGCAATTCGCCTCTGACGCTGACCGAAGCGGCCGATATCACAGGCCACAGCAAGGCCTCGACTCGCCGCGCCCTGCTTACCCTCGTCAAGCTAGGCTACGCGCGAGCATCGGGGCGGCATTTTTTTCTCGAGCCGCGCACCTTGCGGCTGGTGCACGCCTACGTGAACTCTACGCCCCTGACCAAGGTGGCGCAGCCCATCCTGGAGATCACTAGTGAGCGCACGCGCGAGTCCGCGTCGCTGGCGGTGCTGGACTCGCAGTTTGTCGTTTTCGTTGCACGCTCAACTCAGCGGCGCAGCTTGTCTTTCGGACTCGGTATCGGCGCGCGATTGCCCGCCTATTGTTCTGCAACCGGGCGAGTGCTTCTCGCGGGTATGTCAGACGAGGAGGTTGAATTCCGCCTTCAGCGAATGAGTCGCCAGGCGATTACGCCGAAAACAAAGACTGACGTGGCGGCACTGATGAAGGAGGTGCAGGCTGCGCGCGAGTGCGGTTATTCGATGAGTGACGAAGAGCTGGAAATTGGCTTGCGTTCCATTGCCGTGCCGGTGCGCAATGGAAAGGGTGAGTTGCTGGGGGCTATGAGTCTTTCCGTGGCCACTTCGCGCATGTCACGCGACGATGTCGTGAACAAGTTGATGCCAGAACTTGAAGTGGCACGAAGGACGTTTGCACTGCAGTTGTAGAGCCCGCCTGTTGGCTTCCGTTGAAAACTGACCCCCGTAGAGCGGCAGAGATCAGTGGAACTCAACACGACGTATCCAGATCGTCCAAAGGGAATGATCAACTCGCGCAGAAAGGGGCTCTGACCGACCTTGCGGCACGTGAATGGTGAAGTCTTCAAGGTGGCGGCGCCGGCGCGGATCCGCGACCGAGGTGCGTGCGCACGCGCTCGATCGTGGGCCGCTTGCGTTGGGCAAGCACGCCGTCGGCCGCGGCCCAAACGTCATCGACTTGGACGCCCCGGGAGACTCTCGTACTTTTCGTTGGCATCGCCCTGCTCTCTGATATAAATTAGTGCCGATAAGAAGATAGTTATCGTGACCAATTTCCCTGACAGGTCCGAAGGAGTGAGCGAATATTTGTCGCTTCACATCACCCGCCGGGCGCGTGCCCACGCTCGAGAAAACGTTTGCGCCACGGATGCAGACACTGATCAATGTGATCTCGCGGGAAATTTCTCTGCGGGACTTTTGCGGGACTGGGCTGTGAAATACATGTCTAAACAGGGTAGTTTTGGTACAATGAGTGATCAAATATCCTATATAGATCAACAACTTACAGATGAACTGGTAGCTACGAACCAAGGGGTCGTGGGTTCAATTCCTGCCAGCCGCACCAAACAAAAAACCCGCAGCCACAAGCTGCGGGTTTTTTCATTTCTGCCGCTGAGAACGCATGCCGGCGGCGAAGGGTCACCATGAGCAAGGCTTTTACCAAGGAGTCCGACCAGGACGAGGATGACGATCTTCCGCCAGCGGCACCGGTGCCCGGTGGCAAGAACTACATCACCCGGGCGGGCTACGACCGCCTGCGCAGCGAGTTGTTTGCGCTGATCGACGACGAGCGTCCCAAGATCGTCGAGATTGTTCACTGGGCCGCCAGCAACGGCGACCGATCGGAAAACGGTGATTACCTGTACGGCAAGAAGCGCCTGCGCGAGATCGATCGGCGCATCCGGTTTTTAACGCGCCGGCTCGAAATAGCCGAGGTAGTCGATGCATCGCTGCATCACGGCGGCGACCAGGTCTTCTTTGGAGTCACAGTGACCTACGCCGACGACACGGGTATAGAGACCACCGTCACCATACTCGGTGTGGATGAGGCTGACAGCGCACAAGGACAGATCAGCTGGGTGTCGCCAGTGGCACGCGCGCTGCTCAAGGCGAAAGTTGGCGATGTGGTGCGCCTGGTGGTGCCCGGTGGCACTCAAGAACTCGAAGTCCTGGCCGTGAGTTACCCAGCGCCCGCCAACGGCGGCTGATCAAGCCTTGACGGGCTTGAAGCGCTGCGCCTTGATCACCGACGTCGTGCGCTTGAGGCTGCGCAACACATCGGCCAGGTGTTGACGGTCACGCACCGAGACCGAGAAGCGGATGTCGGTCGCGGTCTGAGCGGGTTCGTCGCCCATGTCCACGTGGGTGATGTCGGCTTCGGCCGCCGCGATGCTGGATGCCACGCGTGCCAGAACGCCCTTGCCGTTCATGACGGTCACCACCACCGTGGTCTCGAACGAGCGAACGGGCTCATCGGCCCATTCCACTTCCAGGAAACGCTCGCTGTCGCGCAACAGAAGACGCTTGCCGGTTGGGCATTCCTCCGCATGCACCACCAAGCCCTCACCGCGACCCAGGTAGCCCACAATGCGATCGCCCGGGATGGGTTTGCAACAGGGGGCATATTGCACCGACAGGCCTTCGCTGCCGTCGAGCGTCACAACACCCTGGGAAGCCGATTCGTCGCGGCCACTGGCGTAGCGCTCGGTGCTGATCAGCAATGCATCGGGCTTGAGCCCCATTTCGGACAACAGCACCGCGAGCTTCTTGCCCACCATGCTGGCGATGCGTTTGCCCATGCCGATGTCGGAGAGCAATTCGTTGCGCGTCTTGTTGCCGGTGAACCGGAGCAGTTTTTCCCAGGTGCTTTGGTACTCGCCGTCTTCAGCCGGCAGGGCCGCAATGCCCTCTGATCTCAACGCCTGGCTCAGCATGCGCTCCCCCAGTTCGTGCGATTTCTCCTGGGCCACGGTCTTGAGGTGGTGGCGGATCTTGGAGCGCGCCCGTCCGGTTTTCACGAAAGACAGCCAAGTCGGATTGGGTTCGGCGCTCTCCGCGGTGATGACCTCGACCACATCACCGTTAGCCAGCTCGGTACGCAGCGGGCGCTGCTCGCCATTGATGCGCGCCGACACGGTGTGGTTGCCCACGTCGCTGTGGATCGCGTAGGCAAAGTCCATCACCGTGGCGCCACGGGGCAACGCCATGATCTTGCTCTTGGGCGTGAACACATAGACTGCGTCCGGAAACAGGTCGATCTTGATGTGGTCCCAGAACTCGCCCGCGTCGTGGGTTTCCTGCTGGATGTCCAGCAGCGACTGCAGCCACTGCGTGCCCAGGCGTTGCGACATGTCGCTGCCCGGTTCACTGGCCTTGTACAACCAGTGCGCGGCCACGCCGGATTCGGCCACCACGTCCATGGCGTGCGTGCGCAGCTGAAATTCGATGTTGGTGCCAAAAGGGCCGATCAGCGTCGTGTGCAGAGACTGATAACCATTGACCTTTGGAATCGCCACATAGTCGCGGAACTTGCCCGGCAGCGGCTTGTAGAGCTGATGCAGCACACCGAGCCCGGTGTAGCAGTCGGTCAACTCCGGTACGACGATGCGGAAACCATAAACGTCGGTCACCTGTGAGAACGACAGGTGCTTGTTGTCCATCTTGCGATAGACCGAGTAGAGTGTTTTCTCACGGCCCATGATGCGCACGCTCATGCCCTGTCGGGCAAACACGTTTTCCACCTCTTTCTGCACGCGAGAGATCAGGTCGCGGCGGCGGTTGCGCGATTTGTTGAGCGCCTTGGACAGCACCTCGTAACGCCAGGGGTGCAGGAAGCGAAATGCCAGATCCTGCAGTTCGCGGTAGGTGAAGTTCAGGCCCAACCGATGCGCGATCGGGGCGTATATCTCCAACGTCTCGCTGCTGATGCGCTGCCACTTGCTTCGGGGCATGTCGCCCATGGTGCGCATGTTGTGTGTGCGGTCGGCCAACTTGATCAGGATGACACGCACGTCCTTGGCCATGGCCAGAAGCATCTTGCGAAACGACTCGGCCTGATTTTGTTCGCGGGTGTCGAACTCCAGCTTCTCCAGCTTGGTGAGCCCGTCCACCAGATCGGCTACCGGTGCTCCAAAGCGCTCTACCAGTTCTTCCTTGGTCACGCCGCAGTCTTCGATGGCGTCGTGCATCAAGGCCGACATGAGCGCCTGTGCGTCAAGCTTCCATTCGGCGCATTGGGCCGCCACCGCAATCGGGTGGGTGATGTAGGGATCGCCGTTCTTGCGCAACTGCCCAAGGTGCGCCTCGTCTGCAAAACGGTAGGCTTGCCGGATGCTCTCGATGTCGCCAGGGCTCAGATAATCCAGTTTCGCGAGCAAACCGGCGAAGCTGGCTGCGGCCGCGCTTGCTGCTGGGTGCGCCTGGTCGTCCGCAGAGAAGAATGAGCCGCTGTCGGCCGTGGTGATCATCCCGGTACTTTAGCGTGAGATGACGTCCACTGCAGAGGGACTGATCTCTGCCTCACCAATGGCAGTGATAGCGTGATGACGGAACGGTGTTCAGGCGAAAAAAAACACCGCAATGCGGCGTTTTTTTGAGGAGACGGGGCCTCAGGTCAGAGCGGCACCTTCTTGAGCATTTCCAGACCGATCTTGCCTTCGGCAATTTCGCGCAGCGCGGTCACGCCGGGCTTGTTCTTGCTTTCGATCTTGGGAGCATGACCCTGGCTCAACATGCGGGCGCGGTAGGTTGCGGCCAGCACGAGCTGAAAGCGGTTGGGGATCTTTTCCAGACAATCTTCGACGGTGATGCGTGCCATGGGCGGGCTCCAGTAAACGGGCTTGGGGTCAGAGGATGTTGAGCGCTTTGAAGGTATCGCCGCGGGCGATACGCTGGGCGGCGAACTTGAGCCGCTGTGCATGGACGATGGCCTTGAGATCAAACAGGGCCCGCTCGAACAACTCATTAATTATAACGAAGTCGAACTCTCGGGCATGGGTCATTTCGGTGGCAGCGTTCTGCAACCGCAACTCGATCACCTCGGCAGAGTCTTCCGCCCGGCGCTCAAGGCGGGAGCGCAGTTCCTCCCAACTGGGCGGCAGGATGAAGACCAACACCGCGTTGGGGAAGATGCGCTTGACCTGGATCGCGCCCTGAAAGTCGATCTCCAGCACCACATCGGCGCCTTGCGCCATGCGTTGTTCGATGGCGGTCTTGGAAGTGCCGTAGCGGTTGCCGTGGACCATGGCCCATTCCAGGAAAGCACCCTGGATGACCATATGGTCAAAGGTTTCCTTGCTCACAAAGTAGTACTCGCGACCGTGCAGCTCCTGGCCGCGTGGTGCGCGGGTGGTGTGCGAAACGGAAGGCACGACGCGCGAGTCGAGTTCCATCAAGGCCTTCACCAAGCTGGATTTTCCAGCCCCGCTGGGGGCTGCAACGACGAACAGGTTTCCAGGATATTCCATGCTCACTCTATGTTTTGGACCTGCTCGCGCATCTGTTCGATGAGCACCTTCATGTCCACCGAAATCCGGGTGAGTTCGAGGTTGGACGACTTCGAACCCATGGTGTTGGCCTCGCGGTGCAACTCCTGAATCAGAAAATCCAGCCGTTTGCCGACCTCGGCACCTTTTTTGATCAACCGCTCAATCTCGGTCAGGTGCGAGTCAAGCCGGGTAAGTTCTTCTGCCACATCAATGCGGATGGCGAATGCAGTGGCTTCGGTCAGGGCGCGGTCGTTGGCCGTGTCGGACGTGACCGTATTGCCCGTTGCCGATGGTCCGCCGGCGGCCAGCGCCTCGTTCCAGCGATCAATGAAGCGCTGGCGCTGCTGCGCCACCAGTTGGGGAATGAGGGGTTGCGCATCCTTGGCCAACTGTCTCAATTGACCCAGGCGGTCCAGCAACATGGCCGCCAGACGTTTGCCCTCGCGCTCGCGCGCTTCCATGAGGTTGTTGATGGCGGTGTCGGCCAACGACTGCAGGCCTTCGTTGAGCTCGCCCGGGTTGCCTTGCTGGCGAGAAGTGAGCTGCAGCACCTCGGCCACCGACAGGGGGCCGGCGGTGGGCAGCCAGGCGCGCACGTTGTCTTGCAGGCCAACCAGCTTCTGGAGTTCAAGGGCGCTGGGCGAGCGAGGCATGGCATCGCTGCGGCCTTCGATCCAGGCGCGAACCTCGACCTTGCCACGTTTCAGGCGTGAGGTCAGCAGCTCGCGCAGTGCGGGTTCCGATCCGCGAAGGTCGTCGGGGAGCTTGAAGGTGAGGTCGAGAAAGCGACTGTTGACCGAGCGGATCTCCAAGCCCAGACCCGGTTTGGGATCGCGCGCTGGCTCCGCGTTCGCGGCCGTTGCGGGCCCGCCCAGGTGGGCCGTTGCATAGCCGGTCATGCTGTAAACTGCCATTGCACTTTGCCCGTCAGGTTGAGTGGTCCAAAACGAGGCGTTCCGGAAACCATCCGAATTATGTCAAAGGTCAAACCCGCACCGCTCCCGCCGGACACCGTGATTGGTGGTTACCGCATTGTTCGCAAACTGGCAGCGGGTGGCTTTGGCGTCGTTTACCTCGCTGTCGACACCGAAGGCCAACAGGTCGCGGTCAAGGAATACCTCCCTTCGTCACTGGCCTCGCGCGGCCCCGGCGAACTGCTGCCACAGGTGCAGCCCGAGAAGCTCTCGCTCTACCGCCTGGGTCTCAAAAGTTTCTTTGAAGAAGGCCGTGCGCTGGCCCAGATTTCTCACGCCTCGGTCGTCAGCGTGCTCAATTTTTTCCGCGAGAACGAGACCGTGTACATGGTCATGAACTTCCTGGAAGGCGCGTCGCTACAGGAATTCATCATCACGGCGCGCGAACAGAAAAAGCAGAAGGTCTTTCGCGAATCGACCATCCGTTCACTGTACGACGAGGTCTTGCGTGGTCTGCGCATCGTGCACCAGCACAAGATGCTACATCTGGACATCAAGCCGGCCAACATCTTCGTGACCGATGACAACCGCTCGGTGCTTATCGATTTTGGCGCTGCGCGCGAGGTGCTGAGCAAAGAGGGCAACTTCATTCGCCCGATGTACACGCCCGGCTTTGCCGCGCCTGAGATGTACCGGCGCGATTCCAGCATGGGCCCATGGACCGACATTTACGCAATTGGCGCCTGCATCTACGCCAGCATGCAAGGCTATCCACCCAACGATGCGCCGCAACGGCTCGAAAAGGACCGCCTGTCGTTGGCGTTGTCCCGCCTGCGCGGCGTCTACTCCGACAACTTGATTGAAGTGGTCGAATGGTGCATGTCGCTGGATCCCTTGTCGCGTCCGCAATCGGTGTTTGCGCTGCAGAAAGAACTCAGCCGCGAAACTGAACGCAGTTACACCAAGCTCACGGTGGCCGAAAAGATGCGCCTGCAGTTTGACAACATCGTGTCGGACAACAAGAAAGTCATGCGCAAATCCACCAACGCCGGCACCAAGTTTCGATGAAATTTTCGGTCTATCAGATCAGCCGCCAAGGTGGGCGGGAGCGCAATGAAGACCGCATGGGCTATGCCTATACCCGCGAATCAGGCCTCTTCGTTCTGGCCGACGGCATGGGCGGCCATCCAGAAGGCGCCATGGCCGCTCAGTTGGCCCTGCAGACCTTCTCGGCCTACTTTCAGAAGGCGGCCAATCCCACGGTGAGGGAAGTCCCCGAGTTCCTCTCCAGTGCGCTGATGGCCGCGCACCATCAGATCATTCGCTACGCCGCTGAAAAGGGCATGCTCGACACACCCCGCACGACGCTGGTGGCCTCGGTCATGGAGCGGGGCCACGTGTACTGGGTGCACTGCGGCGATTCGCGGCTGTATGTTGTGCGCAATGGCGAAATGCTCACGCGCACGCGTGACCACTCTTACATGGAGCAGCAGGCCCATCTGGGTCGGGCCACCGAGCACATCAACCGCAACATCCTGTTCACCTGCCTGGGCTCACCCGCCAAGCCGGTGTTCGATCTGTCGGGGCCGGTGCAGCTGCTCCAAGGTGACCGCGTGCTGCTGTGCTCCGACGGCTTGTGGGGCACGGTGACCGACGAGGAGATCACCTCCGAGTTGTCCAAGCGCCCGCTGGAGCAGGCGGTGCCCGAACTGGTCGAGCTCGCTCTCAAGCGGGGCGGCCCGCGCTGTGACAACGTGACCGTGCTCGCCATGGAATGGGAAACGGCCGACGAGTTCCAGAGCACCCGCGTGTCCACCGAGGACATCGAGGACGGCGTGTTCGCCTCCACGATTCAGTCGGGCACGCCCGACTCGACCATGGAAGATCTGGACGACGCGGCGATCGAACAATCGATCGCCGAGATCAACGAAGCGATTCGCCGCACGGCCGAACGCAACACCTGAGGTTTTCCCCATGAGTGAAATTTCCCGACCCGGCCAACGGGCCGTCGATGCCCTGCGCCCTGTGCGCATCACCCGCAGCTACACCATGCACGCCGAGGGCTCGGTGCTGATCGAATTCGGCCACACCAAGGTGCTGTGCACCGCCTCGGTGGAAGAGAAGGTGCCGCCGCACAAACGCGGCAGCGGTGAAGGCTGGGTGACTGCCGAGTACGGCATGTTGCCGCGCGCCACGCACACCCGCAGCGACCGGGAAGCCGCCAAGGGCAAGCAGAGCGGTCGCACGCAGGAAATCCAGCGCCTGATCGGCCGGTCGCTGCGCGCTGTGTTCGATCTCAAGGCGCTGGGCGAGCGCACCATCTCGCTTGACTGCGACGTGATCCAGGCCGACGGCGGGACCCGCACCGCGAGCATCACCGGCGCTTTCGTGGCCGCGCACGATGCGGTGTCGAAGTTGATTGCCGACGGCAAGATTGCACAGTCGCCGATCAAGGACCACGTGGCTGCGATCTCTGTGGGCATCCTGGATGGCGTGCCATTGCTGGATCTGGAGTACGTGGAAGATGCCGCTAGCGATACCGACATGAACGTGGTGATGACCGGTGCCGGGCATTTCGTGGAAGTGCAAGGCACGGCCGAGGGCGTGGCCTTCACGCGCCGCGAGATGGATGCGCTGCTGGCCCTGGCCGAAAAGGGCATCGGCGAACTCGTGAGCCTGCAGAAGCAAGCTCTGGGCATCTTGACGGCATGAAGCTGGTCCTGGCGTCGAACAACAAGGGCAAGCTTGTAGAATTGCAGGCGCTCTTTGCGCCGCTGGGCATCGAGCTGGTGCGCCAGGCCGACCTGAACATTCCCGAAGCACCCGAGCCGCACCGCACCTTTGTGGAGAACGCCCTGGCCAAGGCGCGCCACGCCGCGCAGGTCAGCGGCCTGCCGGCGCTGGCCGACGATGCCGGCCTGTGTGTGGAGGCTTTCAACGGCCTGCCCGGCGTCGACACGGCTTACTACGCCACGCAGTTTGGTTACGCAAAGAGCGACGACAACAACGTGCGAGCGTTGCTCGAACAGATGCAGGGTGTGAACGACCGCCGCGCCGCACTGGTCAGCACGCTGGTGGCTTTGCGCAGCGCTGATGACCCTGAGCCATTGGTGGCCACGGGCCGCGCTCCCGGCCTCATCACGCGGCAGCCCATCGGCGAGAACGGCTTCGGCTTCGACCCGGTGATGTATCTGCCGGCCTTCGGCAAGACCTTTGCTGAACTGCCCACCGAAGTGAAGAACGCCAACAGTCACCGTGGGCGTGCCGCCCGCCACATGCTGGAGTTGATGCGCGAACGCTGGTTCGCGCCTGCGCCGGGCTCTGTGCCATGAGCACCGACAAGCCTGTGTCCTGGCCGGGTGGTCTGCCCAGTCAGCGGGGAGCCAAGCCCGAGGTGCCCTGGAACGATGTGCGCCACTGGATGCGCCCGGGCACGCTGCAACTGCAAAGCCTGCCCCCGCTCTCGCTCTACATTCACCTGCCGTGGTGCCTGAAGAAGTGCCCGTACTGCGATTTCAACTCGCACGAATGGAGCGCCACATCCGAGCCTGACCAACCGCTGCCCGAATCGCGTTATCTGGACGCCTTGCGCGCCGATCTTGAAGCCTCGCTACCACTGATCTGGGGGCGCACAGTACACAGCGTGTTCATTGGCGGTGGTACACCGAGCCTGTTTTCTCCTGCGGCCATCGACCGATTGCTGGGCGACGTGCGTGCCTTGCTGCGACTCGACGCCGACGCCGAGATCACGCTCGAAGCCAATCCGGGCACGTTTGAGAAAGACCGTTTCCGCGCGTTTCGCGAAGCGGGCGTGACGCGCCTTTCTGTCGGCGTGCAGAGCTTCAACGACGCGCACCTCAAGGCGCTGGGGCGCGTGCACGATCGCGACCAGGCCATGGCCGCGGTGGAGGAGGCCGCGCAGGCCTTCGATACCTTCAACCTCGACCTCATGTACGCGCTGCCCGGGCAGACGCTGGCCGACTGCGAGACAGACGTGCGCACGGCACTCTCCTTCTCGCCGCCACACATTTCCATCTACCACCTCACGCTGGAGCCCAACACCTACTTCGCCAAGTACCCGCCGACCCTGCCGCCCGAAGACGAGGCGTGGGACATGCTCGACCGCATCACCGAACTCACCGGCGAGGCGGGCCTGCAACGCTACGAGGTGTCAGCCTATGCGCGTGCGGGGCACCGCTGCTGGCACAACACCAACTACTGGCAGTTCGGCGACTACCTGGGCATTGGCGCGGGCGCGCACAGCAAGCTGAGCTTTGCCCACCGCGTGGCGCGCCCGGTGCGCGTGCGCGAGCCTCGGCTGTACATGGAGCGAGCGCTTGAGGGCAACGCCGTGGTGAGCGCCGACGAAGTTTCGCGCGCCGAGCTGCCGTTCGAATTCATGCTCAATGCCATGCGGCTCAAGGAAGGCTTTGCCCTGCAGCAGTTCATGGAGCGCACCGGCCTGCCGCTTTCCAGCATCGAGCCGGGCCTGGCACAGGCGGTACAAAAAGGCTTGATTGCGCGCGATGCGGCGCGGGTGTGGCCCACCGAGCGCGGTTTCGATTTCCTCAGCGACCTGCAGGCCCTGTTTCTGGCGGACTGAAGTCGCTCAGGCCGCGTGCAGGCTGAATCCCACGCGGGTGGTGCCACCGCTGGATTCGGCGGCGGGGAAGCCGTCGTGCATGCGGGCGATGGCGGCCACGATGGACAGGCCCAGGCCGTGGTGCGGCTTTTCGAGCTCGCAACGCGATGCGTCGGCGCGGAAGAAGCGGTCGAACAGGCGCGGCAGGTGCTCGGGCTCAATGCAGGGCCCCGTGTTCTCCACCCACAGCCGCACGCTGTCGCCCGATTCGCGTGCGATGCGCACACACAGATTCGTGCCGGTGTCGGCGTAGCGGATCGCGTTGCCCAGCAGGTTGGACAAGGCGCGCTTGACCAGCGGCTCGTCGATGGACAACCGGGTGTCGCCCTCGATGCTCACCGTCAGTCCACGCTCCTCCATCGGTGCTTCATGGAACTCGACCACCTGTTGCACCAGTTGCGCCAGGCTCACCGAGGCGCCACGCCGTGCCTTCACGCCGCGATCGGCCTGCGCGAGAAACAGCATGTCGTTGACGATGGCCGCCATGCGGTGCAGTTCCTCCAGGTTCGAGTGCAGCGTGTCTTCGAGTTCGCCGACACTGCGCTCGCGGCTGAGCGCCACCTCGGTCTGGCCGATCAGGTTGGTCAAGGGCGTGCGCAGTTCGTGGGCCACATCGGCGTTGAAGCCTTCGAGCTGCTCGTAGGTTCGTTCAACCCGGTTCATCAGGCCGTTGAACTGGTCGATCAACGGTTGCAGTTCCTCGACCGGTTCGGCCAGGGTGAGCCGTTGACCCAGGCGTCGCGCGTCGATGGCTTTGGTCTGTCCCGCCAGGTCGATCAGGGGTCGCAGGCTGCAGCGCACGCGCCAGAAGGTGCCCCAGCCCACGAGCGCCGCACCGGCCAGCACGGCCGCGATCAGCAACAAGGCCATGCGTTTGGCTGTCTTGGCGTCTTGGGTGCAGTCCAGAATCAGCGTGCCTTGCAGGGGGGAAGATCTGTTCAGATCGACCGAGAACGGCATGGCTCGCGAGACCGACGTGGCCACGTCGAAGGTGGGGGCCTTGTCGCGGTAAAGCTCGCTGCCATCGGCGCGGTTCACTTGCACGAAGGTGCCTGGGCGGCGTTCGGCCAGCCACGCGAGCTTGGCCTGGATCTCGGCCTCGCCACCCTTGGCGTTGGCGTCCCGCACCACGTCGACCAGCACAGCCGAGTAGCTGCGCAGTTCTTCCTCGTGCTTGGCGGTGAACAGCATGGTGGTGGCGCCGTAGATGAACGCCAGCAACACGCCCAGGCCGATCACGGTCTGGATCGCCAGCAGCAGCGACAGGCGCCGGCCGATCGAATAGGCGCACGGCTCGGTGGATGAAATGGCCTGCGAACTCAATGGAGTACCTTCGCCCTGCGGGCTGCGGTGCGAGCTTGCTTGGGAACGGCCCGGCGCTGCGCTCATGCCCGCTCCTCCAGCACGTAGCCCATGCCACGCACGTTGTGCAACAGCTTGGGTTTGAAAGGATCGTCCATCTTGGAGCGCAGTCGGCGCACGGCCACCTCCACCACGTTGGTGTCCGAGTCGAAGTTCATGTCCCACACCTGCTCGGCAATGGTCGTGCGCGACAGGATCTGCCCCTTGCGCCGCGCCAGCAGCGCGAGCAACGAGAACTCCTTGGCGGTGAGATCAAGCCGCTGCCCCGAACGCCAGGCCTTGCGGCTGAGCAAGTCCATCTCCAGATCGCTCACCGCCATGCGGGTGTTGGCAGCTTCGGTGGCTGCCGGGCCCCGGCGCAACAGGGCGCCCACGCGAGCGAGCAGTTCGGAGAAGGCAAACGGCTTGACGAGGTAGTCATCGGCACCGGCCTGCAGGCCTTGCACGCGGTCCTCCACGCGGTCGCGTGCGGTGAGCATGAGCACCGGCGTGCCGCGCTTCTCGCGCAACGCCGCCAGCACCCCGAAACCATCGATGCCCGGCAACATGATGTCGAGCACCACGAGCTGGTAGTCGCCTTCCAGCGCGAGGTAGCGGCCTGCGATGCCATCGCGCGCCACGTCCACCGTGTAGCCGGCCTCGGACAGGCCGCGCTTGACGTAGTCAGCGATCTTGGCTTCGTCTTCAATGACCAGCACTCGCATTGCAGGAGTCCATCGGGGTGGCAGGGCAGGGGCGTGACACCCCTGGGGAGGAGCCCGAATTGTCATGGAAACGGCCTTTTTTCTGTATTACGAATTTGTCATTCTGGCGTTCGGGAAACGACAACCTCGGTTTTTAAAGTTCTTCCTGTGCCAAACACAAAGCGGCACACCAGTCTCCTCCCCAACGCTCTCACAAGGACTCATCATGAAACTCTCGACCACCATCCTCCTGCCCCTGATCCTCGCTGCCACCGCTGGCACCGCCTTCGCCCAGAACGCTCCGCTGACCCGCGCTCAGGTGAAGGCAGAACTGGCAGAGGCCATCCGCACGGGCAACGTGCTGGCCGACAGTGAAACCGGCTTGAAACTGAACGAAATCAATCCTTCCAACTACCCAGCCAAGCCAGGTCAAACCGGCAAGACTCGCGCTCAAGTGCGGGCCGAACTCGACGAAGCCCGGCGCCTGGGTCTGGTGAACTTCTCCGACAACGGGTACCCCATCGTGACCACGCCCGAGCAAGCCGAGCAGATCCGCCAGGCAGGCCTGCGCGCTGCCGGTGACATGACCGTCGGCCAACTGAATCAGCAGTGATGCGGTTGACCCGCGCGGCGGGAGGCTTCAGCCACAGCCCGCATCGCAGGGCCGACCACTCCATCGGCATTGCCCTTCGTCCGACAGCCAGTGGTGGGCGTGTCCCGTGCACCCGGTCTGGCAGATGGCCTTGCGCGAGGCTTCCAGGTCTTCCTGCCGAGCCGCGGTTGGCTGCTCAAGAGATGGCAGCATCGCGGGGCGGCGCCCGACACGCATCAGTGGTGCAGACAGACCCCACAGCATTGAAGTGCGTGACAGCACCAGCAGCCCACGCAGCCGCACGACCTCGCTGGACAGGGTCTGCAACTCGCTCTCCTTGTCACACAGAAGTCGGGACACGCGGTCCTGCACGCTGCCCAGGTGCCGGGTGAGGATGGCGTGCTCTTGCGTCACACCCGTTGGTTGATTGCTCATTGCACGGTGGACGCCAAGGTGTGCCAGAGGCGCCGCTCTGGCAAAAGATCGTCATTGCGCAGCGAGGACTGCGCTGCCGACCCGTCGCTGCTCTTCAGGAGCGTGTCCCAGTGCTGGTGCATGCGCTGAAGCACGGTGCGAAAGCTCGGCGTGAGTGCCGGGTGTTGGCCCAGAAAAAACAGGTTGGAGCGAATCTTCCTGCCCATGAGATCGCGCTGGGTGGCGCAAGCGCTCTGGGCATGTCCCGTCATCAGCGCCAGCGTGCCGGCCAGCATGGCCTCGGTGCAGGGCAGCACATGTTCTTCGTCCTCAGGCAGTTCGGTATCGGTGTTCACGGCGGTCTCCAGACAGGGTTTTGACATCGCGACAGGGCGCGAGCGGTGCTGGCTGCCGGTCCGGATTCGAAGGTGACGAGGGACCTGGGATGGCTTGCAGGTGCATATTAAATGAGAATAGATCGCATTTGAAGTGGCCGAACGGAATGTTTTGCAAGCGGGTGTTTCGTGCCGCCAAAGTGCGCCCAGAACTTGCGCCGCGACGCGCATGGGCGCTCCTATACTTCAGGAATGAACGATGCAGTACATTCCCTCGCCGCCAAATCTGCAGCGCCTTTGCCCAAGAGCGCGGGCGTCACCGGGCGCACCAACGATCCGGCGCGGACCATGGCCGAGATCCTGAAGGTGGCCACCCACGAGTTTGCGGACAAGGGCCTGGCCGGTGCGCGCATCGACGAGATCGCAGCGGCCACGCGCACCAGCAAGCGCATGATTTACTACTATTTTGGTAGCAAAGAAGGTTTGTATATCGCGGTGCTGGAAGAGTCCTACCGCCGGGTCCGGAGCATCGAGGGTGAGTTGAATCTGGAAAATCTGCCGCCTGAAGAGGCCTTGCGCACCTTGGTGGGGTTCACCTTTGACCACCACAACGGCAACCAGGACTATGTGCGGCTGGTGATGTCGGAGAACATGCTGCGCGGTCAGTACATCGCCCAGAGCAAGAGCATTCAGGCGCTGAATGTTCCCGCCATCCAGGCCATCCGCAACCTCTACGACCGTGGCGTGGCCGAGGGCGTGTTTCGCCCGGGCGTGGACCCCATCGACATCCACGCCAGCATCTCCGCGTTGACCTTCTTCAACGTGTCCAACCAGTACACCTTCAGCCAGATCTTCAAGCACCAGGTGCAAGACCCTCAGGTGCTGGCGCAACGCCGTTCCAATGTGATCGACATGGTCGTGCGCTACCTGCGCGCATGAAGAATGCCGTGTGCATGACGAGCTGGACGATGGAGATGCCGGCTGTCGTGCGGTGGCGGAATTAAGGGTTTTTCCCAAATAGCAAACTAACCAGTTCGTACAAAATTGCCCCAAGAGGAAACAAACTCATGGTGCAAAAACTCATCGATCACTACTGCCGGCTGCTGTCGGTGGCCATGGTCGGTTGTCTCGGCCTGATGGTCGTCCTGGTGTTCGGCAATGTGGTCCTGCGCTACGGCTTCAACAGCGGGATCGCGGTGTCGGAAGAGCTGTCGCGCTGGCTTTTCGTCTGGATGACGTTCATGGGCGCACTGGTGGCCATGCGCGACCGCGCCCACCTCGGCACCGACGCGCTGATCTCGCGCCTGCCGCTGGGCGGCAAGAAGCTGTGCATGGTCCTCGCCCAGTTGCTGATGCTGTTCATCTGCTGGCAGATGTTCACCGGCGCCTGGGCGCAGACGGTGGTGAACCTGGGCACCACGAGCGCGGTCATGGAGGTGTCCATGGCCGGCTTTTATGTGAGTGGTGTGGTGTTCGCCGTGATGGCGGGGCTGGTGGTTCTCAACGACCTCTACAAGCTGCTGAGCGGACAACTGAGCGAGGCAGAACTCATCGGCGTGCGCGAGTCCGACGACATGCCCACCGGGCACCCTGAAATCCCACCGGCTGGAGACAAGCCATGACCATCGCTGTCTTCCTCGGCGCCTTGCTGGGTGCCATGGCGCTGGGCGTGCCGATTGCCTTTTCCCTGCTGTTGTGCGGTGCCGCCCTGATGTGGCACCTGGACATCTTCGACGCGCAGATCCTCGCGCAGAACGCGATTGAAGGCGCGAACAGTTTTCCGCTGCTGGCGGTGCCGTTCTTCATGCTCGCCGGCGAAATCATGAATGCCGGTGGCCTCTCGCGGCGCATCGTGCATTTCGCGATGACCCTGGTCGGTCACGTGCGGGGCGGGCTGGGCTACGTGGGCATCATCGCCGCGGTGATGTTGGCGGCGCTCTCGGGCTCGGCGGTGGCCGACGCCGCCGCGCTGGCGGCCCTGCTGCTGCCGATGATGAACAAGGCCGGTTACGACAAGGCACGCTCGGCCGGCCTGCTGGCCTCGGCCAGCATCATCGCGCCCATCATTCCGCCCAGCATTGGCTTCGTGGTGTTTGGTGTGGCGGCCAACGTGTCGATTTCCAGGCTCTTCATGGCCGGCATCTTTCCGGGCATCCTGCTGGCGGCGTCCCTCTGGGTCACCTGGTGGGTGCTCATGCGCAAAGACAACATTGCGCCAGCCAGGCGCGCCAGCCGCCACGAGGTCCTGTCTTCCCTGAAAGATGCGACCTTCGCGCTGGTCCTGCCGCTGATCGTGGTCGTCGGCCTGAAGTTCGGCGTGTTCACGCCCACCGAGGCGGCGGTGGTCGCCGCGGTGTACGCACTGTTCATCTCCACCGTGGTCTACCGGGAGCTGCGCCTGAACCAGTTGTACGGCCTGTTCCTGGCCGCGGCCAAGACCACCTCGGTGATCATGTTTCTGGTGGCCGCGGCCATGGTCTCGGCCTGGCTGATCACGGTGGCCAACCTGCCTGGTGAACTGGTCTCGGTGCTCGAGCCGATTCTGGACAACCCCACGATGCTGCTGGTCGCCATGATGGTGTTGACCATGATCGTGGGCACGGCCATGGACATGACGCCCACCATCCTGATCCTCACGCCGGTTTTCATGCCGCTGGTGAAGGCAGCCGGCATCGACCCCGTGTACTTCGGCGTGCTGTTCATGATCAACAACGCCATTGGCCTGATCACGCCCCCGGTGGGCACGGTGCTCAGCACGGTCGCCGGCGTCGGCAAGATGAGCATGGACCAGGTCACGCGAGGCGTGTGGCCCTTCATGCTGGCCCAGTTCGCCGTGATGTTCCTGCTCATCATCTTCCCCGACCTGGTGCTGGTGCCTGCGCGCTGGCTCTACGGCTGACTCCTCGGGGCGGGTGCTGCATGGGCACGCCAACATCCGCCCCCTTCACTTCGAGCGTCCCGATTTCGCCACCCCAGGAGACACAACCATGAAACGCTTTTTCCTCAAGACCGTGCTCGCCGCCGCCGCGCTGGCCACCCTGGCCAACGTGGGGTTGGCCCAGGCGCAGACCCGCACCATCAAGTTCGTCAACCAGAACGCCAAGGGCCATCCCATCGTGATGGGCATGGAGAAGTTCGGCGAGATCGTCGAGGCCAAGTCGGGCGGACGCTTCAAGGTCAACATCTTCCCGGGCGGTGCGCTCGGCAGCGACCAGGCCAACCTGTCGGCCATGCAGGGCGGCACGCTGGAGATGGCGTCGATGAACTCGGGCATCTTCGCCAGCCTGGTGAAGGACTTCGCCATCTACGACTTTCCCTTCCTCTTCGCCAACGCACGCGAAGCCGATGCCGTGGTCGACGGCCCCTTCGGCAAAGGCCTGCACGACAAGTTGCAGGAGAAGGGCCTGGTGGGCCTGGCGTATTACGAACTGGGCTTTCGCAACATCACCAACGGCAAGCGCCCAATCAACAAGGTGGAAGACATCGCCGGTCTGAAACTGCGCGTGATCCCCAACCCGATCAACGTCGACTGGGTCAGCGCACTCGGCGCCAACCCCACACCGCTGCCCTTCCCGGAGCTGTACGCCGCTCTGGAGCAGAAGGCGGTGGACGGGCAGGAGAACCCGCTGGCCACCATCCAGGGCGCCAAGCTGTTCGAGGTGCAGAAGCATCTGGCGATCACCAACCACCAGTACAACCCGCAGTCCGTGGTGGTGAGCAAGAAGTTCTGGGACACGCTGTCGGCCGATGACAAAAAGCTGTTGCAGGACGCCGCCGCCGAATCAGCCAAATACCAGCGTGAACAGTCCCGCAGCGCACAGGCCAGCACGCTGGAGAGCCTGAAGAAGAGCGGCATGCAGGTGACCGAGCTGCCACCCGCCGAGGTGGCGAAGTTGCGCGAGAAGATGAAGCCGGTGGTGGCCAAACACTCCGCCAGTGTGGGCGAAGCCACCGTGAGCGCGATGATGGGTGAGCTGGACAAGCTGCGCAAATGAGCACGACGGCATGAAAAAAGTCCTGGTGCTCAACGGCCCCAACCTCAACCTGCTCGGGCTGCGCGAGCCCGCGCTGTACGGGCACACCACCTTGCCGGATGTCGAGGCCCTGTGCCGCGACGCCGGCCAGAAGCTCGGTGTGGAGATCGAGTGCTTCCAGAGCAACTCGGAAGGCGCCCTGATCGACCGCATCCACGAGGCGGGCCGTGGGTACAAGGACGGCACGGTGCTGGGGTGTGTCTTCAACCCCGGTGCCTACACCCACACCTCGGTGGCACTGCATGACGCGATCAAGGGCGTGGACGGCCTGCCCGTGATCGAGCTGCACATCTCCAACGTGCACGCCCGCGAGGCCTTTCGCCACCACTCCTTCATCTCACCCGCGGCCGCCGGCATCGTCGTGGGATTTGGTGTGGATGGTTACGTGATCGCGCTCGAAGGCCTGGTGCGCCGCCACGCGCGCCAGGCCGCCGCGACCTGACTTTCCCTGGTGTCTCCCATGATCAACGGCCTCACTGAAATCATTGCCCACATCGGCTACCCGACGCACACCTTCAAGTCGCCGATGATCTACAACCCGTTCTTCGAGCGGGAGGGCATCAACGCGGTGGTGGTGCCCATGGGTTGCAAGACGCCGGACTACCCCGCGTTCCTGCGGGCCGCATTCAAGCTCACCAACATCCGGGGCGCGCTCATCACCATGCCCCACAAGGTGGTGACGGTCGACCTGGTGGACGTGGTCACGCCCACCGTGAAGGTGGCGGGCGCCTGCAATGCCGTGAAGCGACTGCCCGACGGACGCCTGATGGGCGACATGTTCGACGGCTCCGGCTTCGTGCGCGGCGTGCAGCGCAAGGGGCTGAAGCTGCAGGGCGCGCGGGTGCTGGTGGTGGGCAACGGCGGTGTGGGTTGCGCCATCGCCGCGTCGCTGGCCGCCATGGGCGTGGCCCGCGTCACGCTGTTCGATGCCCAGGCCACGGTCTGCGATGCCCTGGCCCAACGCCTCAAGAGCGAATACCCCGACATCGAGGTGATCACCGGCAGCAACGACCCGGCCGCTCACGACCTCGTCGTCAACGCCACGCCCATGGGCATGAACGACGGGGACCCGCTGCCCATGGACGTGTCGCGCCTGTCACCCGAGACCTTTGTGGGTGAGGTGGTCATGAAATCCGAAATGACCGCCTTCCTGCGCGCTGCCCAGGCGCGGGGCTGCCCGGTGCAGATCGGCACCGACATGCTGTTCGAGCAGATACCGGCCTACCTGGAATTCTTCGACCTGCCCACCGCCACCGCCGAGACGCTGCGCAGCGTCGCACGGCTGAGCTACTGACACGGCTTTCTCCATCCCACCCACCGGAGGCCACCGACCATGAGCGACTTCCTGACCACACGCGACCCGAGCCGCGAACCCCTGCAGCCCTCGTTCGGCGACCCGGACAACCCGGTGGGTCTCGATGGTGTGGAGTTCATCGAATACGCGACCGACAAACCCCAGGCGCTGGGCCAGGTGCTGGAGATGATGGGCTTTCGCCCCGTGGCGCGCCACCGCTCGCGCGAGGTGCTGCTGTACCGCCAGGGCGGCATCAACATCGTGGTCAACTCGTCGCCGCTGGACTCCAAGGCCGCCAGCCACGGCGCCGATGTGCCCGCCATTTCCGCCGTGGCCCTGCGTGTGCGCGATGCCCGGGCGGCCTACCAGACCGTGCTGTCGCGCGGTGCCTGGCCGGTGCACACCCACCCGGAAGTGATGGAACTCAACATTCCGGCCATCCACGGCGTGGGTGGCAGCCGCATCTATTTCGTGGACCGCTACCGCGAGTTCTCGATCTACGACGTCGACTTCGTCCCCATCCCGTCGGTGGAGCAGCGCCCGCCGGCCACCGCCGGCATTGAATTTTTCGGCATCGTTCAGTACATCGGTGCCGACCGGGCGGTGGACTGGATCGAGTTCTACGGCGAGCTTTTCGGCATGACGCTCATCCCCGACGAAGAACGCTACGGGATCCTGCCCAAGGGCAAGCTGCTGATGGCGCCCGCCCTGCACCCGGCCAACCGTTTCATGCTGCAGTTGGTGGAGCCCGACCTCAACGTGCGCGACAGCTCGGAAAAAATCCAGCGCATCGGCCTGGGCGTGCCCGATGTGCTGGCCGCCGTGCGAGCCTTGCGCGCGCTCGGCCTGGACTTCGTCGAAACCGAACAGGCCCACAGCGAAGGGCGGGGCGCGATCTCGCGCACCTACCTCGGTTCGGTGGCCTTCGAACTGGTGCACGGGGCGCCGGGCAGCCATGTCGGGTGAGCGCATGACAGCCCAACACAACCCGTCGATCCAGGCCTTCGGCATGGACACCATCACCCTGGCCGGGCCGCTGGAGGCCAAGCTCGAAGCCATGCAGGACGCCGGCTTCTCCCAGGTCATGCTCAAGGCCAACGATCTGGTGGGCCACCCCGACGGCTGGAGGGCCGCCGTCAAAGCGGTGCACCGCAGCGGGCTGCGCGGGACGGGCTTTCAGGTGCTGCGCGATTTTGAAGGCCTGAGCGGCCATCTGCACGACTACAAGGTCGAGATTGCCCAACAGATGCTGGAGATGTGTGCCGAGCTGGGTTGCGACGTGCTGCTGGCGTGCTCGTCCACCTCGCGCCACGCCGGCACCGACCTCGACCAGATCGCGCGCGACCTGCGCAAGCTGGCGATGCTGGCGATCCCGCACGGCATCAAGATCGCCTTCGAGGCGCTGTCCTGGGGCCGCACCATCAACGAGTTTCCAGTGGCCTGGGACGTGATCACCCGGGCCAACTGTCCCAACCTCGGCCTGGGGTTGGACGCCTTTCACCTCTTCGCCAGCAACACCTCGCTGGAGGAGATCGACCTGCTCGATCCGCAGCGCATCTTCCTGGTCCAGCTCGCCGACTTCATGTGGCAGGAGACCCCGACCTTCGAAGAACGCATGACCACCGCGCGCACCTTCCGGGTGTTCCCGGGCGAGGGGGTGCACACCGAACAACTGGCCGCGCTGGTGCTGTCGCTGGAACGCCTGGGCTACAGCGGTGACTACAGCTTCGAGGTGTTCAACGACGACTTCCTGCAGCTGCCCTTGCCCTTCGTGGCTGAACGCGCCAGGCGCTCGGCGCTCTGGCTGGCCGAAGACGTGCTGCGCCTGTCGATGCCGTTGCCCAACCAGATCCGTCTGCGCTGAGGCCAGAAAAAAAGGGCCTTGATTTCTCAAGACCCTTGAATTCGTTGGCGGAGACTGTGAGATTCGAACTCACGGACCCTTGCGGGTCGGCAGTTTTCAAGACTGCTGGTTTAAACCGCTCACCCAAGTCTCCGGATGCGTCGGCAATGCGGCGATTTTAGCCTGCGACGACGGCTGGCTCGGCTTGCAGCTGGGGCAGCATGCCGCGCGTCTCGATGAAGCGCACCACCTCGTCCACACCGGCCAGCGTCTTGAGGTTGGTCATCACCCAGGGCCTGCGCACGCTGTCGGGGCGCATGCGCGCGGTGTCGGCTTTCATCACCTCCAGGTCGGCGCCCACGTGGGGGGCCAGGTCGGTCTTGTTGATGACGAAGAGGTCGCTCTTGGTGATGCCCGGACCGCCTTTGCGCGGGATTTTCTCGCCCGCAGCCACGTCGATCACATAGATGGTGAGGTCGCTGAGCTCGGGGCTGAAGGTGGCGGCGAGGTTGTCGCCGCCGCTCTCGATGAACACCACGTCGGCGTCGGGGAACTCACCGAGCATGCGGTCGATGGCTTCCAGGTTGATCGAGGCGTCTTCGCGGATCGCGGTGTGCGGGCAGCCGCCGGTCTCCACGCCCATGATGCGTTCGGCCGGCAGCGCGCCGCTCACGGTGAGGATGCGCTGGTCTTCCTTGGTGTAGATGTCGTTGGTGATGGCGATCAGGTCGTAGCGATCGCGCATGGCCTTGCAGAGCATCTCCAGCAGCGTGGTCTTGCCCGAACCAACCGGGCCGCCGATGCCCACGCGCAGCGGGGGCAGGTGCTTGGTGCGGCGGGGGATGTGGTGCAGCGGGGTCATGAGCGGAACAGGCGTGAGTACTGGGTTTCGTGGCGGGCGGAGTGGATGGCCAGCAAGGGCGTGAAGGCCTGGCGGTCATTGTCGTGCAGGGCGATGGCGTGGTCCACCGCGGCCGGTATCTGCTGCGCCAGGCGCGCGAGCATGCGCTGGCCGGCGCTCTGGCCCAGCGGCACCGACTTGATGGACGCCTGCACCATGTTTTCGCACCAGCCGAAGGCGTAGCCGACCAGACTGTCGTGAACGCTGGCGCCGGTGCTGGCCGCCGCGCAGGCGCAGGCCACCGGGTAGGTGGGCGGCTCCAGGCGTGCGCTGTGCAACTGCTCGAACACGCCCGTGCCCAGCTTGCCGAGCTGGCGCGCCCACTCCAGCAGGGAGCGGCCCATCTGCTCGCTTTGCAGGCGGAATTCGAACGTCTCGCGGGTCTGCAGCACCCAGTGGTTGAGTGTGTTGATGCGCGCCAGGTCGTTGGCGCGCCAGGCGGGAATGGCCTGCGCCACCACGGCCAGATCGCTGCGCGCAAGACCCAGGTGCAACTGGTCGGTGAGCCAGGCGGCAGCGCTCGTTTCGTCGTGCACCAGTCCCGCGTCCACCGCTGATTCAAGCCCTTCGGAATACGAGAAGCCGCCCACCGGCAGCGCCGGTGAGGCGAGCCAGAGGATCTGCAGCAGGCTGGCAGCCGAGCGCGGCGGCGCCTCCACCACGTCAGCCGTGGTCATGGTGGTGGGCGTGCCCGTGGCCCGGGGTGGCGGCGTGGTGGGCCCCATACGCGCCGGCCTCGGGCTCAAAGGGCTCGCGCGCCTCCATCACCGTGAGGTGCATGGCACGCAGCATCTCGGCCAGCACGTGGTCGGGCTCGATCTTCAGGTGGTCCGGCTGCAGTTCGATCGGCACGTGCCGGTTGCCCAGGTGGTAGGCCGCGCGCATGAGGTCGAAGGCCTGCTCGTGGGCCGGGTGGTCGGGGCAGGCGGTGATGCGCAGCACCGGCTGGGCTGCGGCCACCACGCGCAACAGCGAGCCGTCCTGGGTGAGCAGCACGTCGCCACCGCGCACAACCGTGCCGCGCGGCAGGAACACGCCCACGTGGCGCTCGTCGGAAGCCACGGTGTCGAAGCGGCTCTTCTGGCGGATGTCCCAGTCCAGCTCCAGGTGCGCGGCGCGCTGCACCAGTGAGGCGGCCAGGCCCTGGCCTTGTGGAATGAGTTTGGAGACTTGCAGCATGGGATCGGGCGTCAGAACAGGAAGTAGCGCTGCGCCATCGGCAGGCGGGTGGCGGGCTCGCAGGTGAGCAACACGCCGTCGGCGCGCACGGCATAGGTCTGCGGGTCGATCTCCATCTTCGGCAGCAGGCTGTTGTGCACCATGCTGGCCTTGGTCACGCCGCGGCAGCCGCGCACGGCGTCCAGCGTCTTGCGCAGGCCGTAGCGTTCGCCCACGCCGGCAGCCAGCGCGGCCTGCGAGACGAAGGTGAGGCTGCTTTTGGCCATGGCGCCGCCGAAGCTGCCGAACATGGGGCGGTAGTGCACGGGTTGGGGTGTGGGGATGGAGGCGTTCGGGTCGCCCATGGCGGCCAGCGCGATGCTGCCGCCCTTGAGGATGAGCGCGGGCTTCACGCCGAAGAAGGCCGGTTTCCACACCACCAGGTCGGCCCACTTGCCGACTTCGAGCGAACCGACGATGTGCGAGATGCCGTGCGCGATGGCCGGGTTGATCGTGTACTTCGCGATGTAGCGTTTGACGCGGACGTTGTCGTTGCGCGTGAGGGCTTCGACAGGCTCAGCCCGACCCTTCGACAGGCTCAGGGCGAACGGTTCAGGTGCGAGCCAGCCTCGTTGAGACTTCATCTTGTCGGCCGCCTGCCAGGTGCGGATGATCACCTCGCCCACGCGGCCCATGGCCTGGCTGTCGCTGCTCATCATGCTGATGGCGCCCATGTCGTGCAGGATGTCTTCGGCCGCGATGGTCTCGCGGCGGATGCGGCTTTCTGCGAAGGCCAGGTCTTCGGGGATGCCGGCGTCCAGGTGGTGGCACACCATCAGCATGTCCACGTGTTCGTCGAGCGTGTTGACCGTGTAGGGCATGGTCGGGTTGGTGGACGAGGGCAGGAAGTTGGCCTCGCCCACCACGCGCAGGATGTCGGGCGCGTGACCGCCTCCGGCACCCTCGGTATGGAACGCGCAGAGGCTGCGGCCCTTGGTGGCCGCGATGGTGTTCTCCACGAAGCCCGATTCATTGAGCGTGTCGCTGTGGATGGCGACCTGCACGTCGGCTTCTTCGGCGACGTCAAGGCAGTTGCTGATGGCGCTCGGCGTGGTGCCCCAGTCTTCGTGCAGCTTCAGGCCGATCACACCGGCGTTCACCTGCTCGTGCAGCGCGGCGGGCAGGCTGGCGTTGCCCTTGCCCAGAAAGCCCAGGTTCATCGGCAGGCCGTCCGCGGCCTGCAACATGCGTTCGATGTGCCAGGGGCCGGGCGTGCAGGTGGTGGCGAAGGTGCCGGTGGCCGGGCCGGTGCCGCCACCCAGCATGGTGGTGATGCCGGAGCTGAGGGCCTCGTCCACCTGCTGCGGGCAGATGAAGTGGATGTGGCTGTCGATGCCACCGGCTGTGACGATGTTGCCTTCGCAGCTGATCACTTCGGTGCCCGGGCCGATGACGATGTCCACGCCGGGCATGGTGTCGGGGTTGCCGGCCTTGCCGATGGCCACGATGCGACCGTCCTTCAGGCCGATGTCGGCCTTGACGATGCCCCAGTGGTCGACGATCACCGCGTTGGTCATCACGGTGTCCACGGCGCCTTCAGCGCGCGTTCTTTGCGATTGCGCCATGCCGTCGCGGATGGTCTTGCCGCCGCCGAACTTGACCTCTTCGCCGTAGCCACCAGCGGCCAGGGTGAAGTCCTTTTCGATCTCGATCATCAGCCCGGTGTCGGCCAGACGCAGGCGGTCGCCCACGGTTGGGCCGAACATGTTGGCGTAGGCGCTTCTTGAAATCGTGCTCATTCGAGCTTTCCTTGAACAAGGCCACGAAAGCCGAACACGATGCGCTCGCCCGCGTAGTCCACCAGCTCCACCGTGCGCTGCTGGCCGGGCTCGAAACGCACGGCCGTACCCGACGCGATGTTCAGCCGCATGCCGCGCGCAGCCGTGCGGTCAAGGTCGAGCGCGCCATTGACTTCCGCGAAGTGGTAGTGCGATCCGACCTGGATCGGCCGGTCGGCGCCGTTCTTCACCACCAGGGTGAGCGTGCGCCGGCCGGGGTTGAGGGCGTGCTCGCCCTCGTCGGTGAAGAGTTCGCCGGGAATCATGGGCTTACCTTTCAGTGCTTGCCGCTGGACCACCACAGCGCCACGGCAATGGCCACCACCACGCCGACAAAACCCAGCGTGTCGGTGGAATGCCAGTGGGAGCCGAACAGGCCGTGGCCTTCGTGGGCGAGGGCGGGCGCGCAGAAGGCGGCGGCAGCGAGGAGGGCGGTGGCGAGGCGCATGGGAGCTTTCGGTGAAGGGATCAGGGAATGGGTTGGTGCACGGTCACGAGCTTGGTGCCGTCGGGGAAGGTGGCTTCGACCTGGATGTCCGGGATCATCTCGGCGATGCCCTCCATCACGTCGGCGCGGGTGAGCACGTTGCGCCCCTCGCTCATGAGCTGGGCCACGGTCTTGCCGTCGCGCGCGCCCTCCATCACGGCCGCGCTGATCAGTGCCACGGCTTCGGGGTAGTTGAGCTTGAGTCCACGCGCCTGGCGCCGCTCGGCCAGCATGGCGGCGGTGAAGATCAGCAGCTTGTCTTTTTCTCTGGGCGTGAGTTCCATGGTGGTGCGTGCGTTTTCGGTGGTGCTTGGGTGATCTGGTCAGCAATTCCCGTGCCCCGAAGGAACCGGCTCTCCCATGTGGCACGAAAGCTGCACAAATGCGGTGTGACGACCATACCCATTGTTCCCATCCGCAGCGCTCCCGCACCCACCGCAGTGCCGGGGCCCGGGCAGGACGCGCCCCAGCGCATCACCCGCGTGCGCCGCGACTACAACAACTGGGTGGGCAGCGAGACCATGGAGGACTACGCGCTGCGCTACACCCCGCAGCGCTTTCGCAAGTGGAGCGAATGGCGCGTGGCCAACACCGCGTTCGGCGCGGCTTCCTTCCTGATCCTGGAGGCCGTGGGCGCCACGCTGCTGGTGCAGTACGGCTTCGTGAACGCCGCGCTGGCCATCCTGTGCACCGGTCTGATCATCTTTCTCGCGGGTCTGCCCATCAGCGTGTACGCCGCGCGCTACGGCGTCGACATGGACCTGCTCACGCGGGGCGCGGGCTTTGGGTACATCGGCTCGACCATCACCTCGCTGATCTACGCCACCTTCACCTTCATCTTCTTCGCGCTCGAAGCCGCCGTGATGGCCTATGCGCTGGAGCTCGCGCTCGACATCCCGCCCGCCTGGGGCTACCTGATCTGCGCGGTGGTGGTCATCCCGTTGGTCACGCACGGGGTCTCCGTGATCAGCCGCTTTCAGGTCTGGACCCAGCCGCTGTGGCTGGTGATGATGGTGGTCCCTTTTGGGGCGGTGGCTGTCATGGCACCGGAAACATTCACCAACGTGGTGCGGTATGGGGGCGAAACCGGTGCGGGTTCGCAGTTTGACTGGCACCTGTTTGGTGCGGCGCTCACCGTGGGCATCGCGCTCATCACCCAGATGGGCGAGCAGGCCGACTACCTGCGCTTCATGCCCGCCAAGGAGCCGGGCAAGGGTTTGCGCTGGTGGGCCGGGGTGCTGGCCGGAGGCCCGGGCTGGGTCTTGCTGGGGGTGGTGAAGATGCTTGGTGGTGCCTTGCTGGCGTACCTGGCCATCAGCCACATGGTGTCGCCCGACCGTGCGGTGGACCCCAACCAGATGTACCTCGCGGCCTACGAGTACGTGTTCTCCGACTACGGCTGGGCGGTGGCCGCCACGGCGCTGTTCGTGGTGGTCTCGCAGCTCAAGATCAACGTGACCAACGCCTACGCCGGGTCGCTGGCCTGGAGCAACTTCTTCTCGCGCATCACCCACAGCCACCCCGGGCGCGTGGTGTGGGTGGTGTTCAACACCTTCATCGCCTTCATGCTGATGGAGATGAACGTGTTCCAGGCGCTGGGTCAGGTGCTCGGCGTCTACAGCAACATCGCCATCGCCTGGATCATGGCGGTGGTGGCCGATCTGGTGATCAACAAGCCGCTGGGCTGGAGCCCCAAGGGCATCGAGTTCAAGCGGGCGTATCTGTACGACATCAACCCCGTGGGCGTGGGCGCCATGGGCCTGGCTTCGGCCTTGTCCATCGGGGCCCACATGGGGCTCATGGGGCCCGGTGCGCAGGCGTTCTCGGCGGTGATCGCGATGGTCACTGCGCTGGTCACAGCGCCGCTGATTGCCTGGGCCACAAAGGGCCGCTACTACATAGCCAGGAGTGGTGGCGTGCAAGGAGGTCCCGTCCCAGAAACACCGCGGAACTGCCCTTCGACAGGCTCAGGACAGGCCGCTGGTGTTGCCCCCCTTCAGGGGGGTGACGCCGCAGGCGGCGCGGGGGGTGTCCACAAATGTGTCATCTGTGAGCGTGAATACGAAGCGCCGGACATGTCGCACTGTCCCGCGTACCAAGGCCACATTTGTTCACTCTGCTGCACGCTCGATGCGCGCTGTGGTGATCTCTGCAAACCGCACGCCAAATTGTCCGAGCAGTGGATGGGCGCATTGCGGCGTGTGTTGCCGCGCTCCATCTGGCCGTACCTGGAGGCCGGACTTGCCCATTACCTGTTGCTCATGCTGGTGATGGCGCCGGTGCTGGCCGCGGTGCTCGGCCTGCTCTACCGGCAGGAAGTGCAGGCCCTCGCGCTGCGCATGGGCTTGTCGGCCAACGCCGGCCTGCTTGACGCGGCGCTGCGCTCGGGCTTTGTGCGGGTCTACGCCGTGCTGCTGCTGATCACGGCCACGGTGGCCTGGTGGCTGGTGCTGGCGCACAAGAGCCGCGAGGTGGCGCAGGAAGAGTCGAACCGGCAGACCCGCCTGCTCATGCAGGAGATCGAGTCGCACCGCCTCACCGACGAGGCCCTGCAGCAGGCGCGCCTGGCCGCCGAGCAGGCCAACCAGGCCAAGACACGCTACATCAGCACCATCAGCCACGAGCTGCGCACACCGCTCAACAGCATCCTGGGCTATGCGCAACTGCTGCAGGAAGACACCGGCATGGCGCCGCACCGCGCGCAGGCCATCCGCGTGATCAACCGCGGCGGCGAACACCTGCTCTCGCTGATCGAGGGCACGCTGGACATCGCGCGCATCGAGTCCGGCAAGCTCGCGCTCGACGTTCGGCCCATGGCCTTTGCCGGTGCCATGCACGAGGTGGCCGGCATGTTCGAGCTGCAGGCCAGCGCCAAGGGCCTGCACTTCGTGTTCGAGACTGGCAGCCGCCTGCCCGACACGGTGCGCGCGGACGAGAAGCGCCTGCGCCAGATCCTCATCAACCTGCTGGGCAATGCGGTGAAGTTCACCCACACCGGGCAGGTTCGGCTGCGCGTGACCCATGCGCGCGAAATGGCGCAGTTCGAGGTGCACGACACCGGCCCCGGCATGCGCGCGCAAGACCTCGAACGCGTGTTCGAGCCGTTTGCGCGCGGGCAGAACGAGGCTGCCGCACCCGGACCGTCCACCGGCACCGGTCTGGGCCTGACGATTGCCAAGATGCTCACCGACCTCATGGGCGGCGAAATGACCGTGCGCAGCGCGCCGGGCGAGGGCTCGGTGTTCACCGTGCGGCTGTTCCTGCCCGAAGTGCACGGCGCGGTGCTGCCGCGTCCGCTGGCGCTGCCCAACCACATCGGCTTCGAGGGCGCGCGTCGGCGCGTGCTGGTGGTGGACAACGAAGAGGCCGACCGCGAGCTGATCCAGCGCTGGCTGGAGCCGCTGGGCTTCGAGGTGATGCTGGCCACCAGCGGCCTGGATGCGCTGGCGCTGCTGGAGGGTTTGCAGCCCGGAGAAGCCGGCGCGCCCGATGCCGTGTTCATGGACCTGGCCATGCCCGGCATCGACGGCTGGGAGACCATGCGCCGGCTGCGCGCCCGTGGTTGGAGCGCAGTGCCACTGGCCATTGTGTCGGCCAATGCATTCGACAAAGGATTGGACAACGACCTGGGCCACCGTCCGCAGGACTTCTTCGTGAAGCCGGTGCGCCGCGACGACCTGCTCGGCTGGCTGGGCCAGCGGCTGCAGCTCGCGTGGATCGAACTGCCCCCGGCGGAAATCGCCGCGCTCTCAGCACCGTTGCCGCACGCGCGGCCGGGTCACGAGGTCACCAGTGGCCGCGAATTTGAACCCTTGCTGGAACTCGTGCGCCTGGGCTACTACAAGGGCATCGTGCAGTGGCTCGACGAGTGGGTGCAGGACCACCCCGAGCAGGCGGCGTTTGCGCAGCAGCTGCGCACGCTCGCGCGCGAATTCCGCTTTGACGCCATCGAACAGCAACTGCTGCAGCGCCATGTCTGAGTTCATGTTGCAACAGACCGACCAGCTCATCGTGCTGATCGTGGACGATGTGCCCGACAACGTGGCGCCGCTGCACGACGCGCTGGACGATGCGGGCTACACCGTGCTGGTGGCGCTCGACGGCGAGAGCGCCATTCGCCGCGCCACCCAGGCCCTGCCCGACGTGGTGTTGCTGGACGCGGTGATGCCGGGCATCGACGGCTTCGAGGTGGCGCGCCGGCTCAAGGCGCAGGCGGCCACCGCGCACATCCCCATCATCTTCATGACCGGCCTGACCGAGACCGAACACCTGGTGGCCGCGCTGGACGCGGGCGGCGCCGACTACGTGACCAAGCCCATCAAGCCGCGCGAGGTGATGGCGCGCATGGGTGTGCACCTGCGCACTGCGCGCCATGTGCGCCAAGGCGCGGTGGAGCGCAGCCAGGCGCGCAACGCGCTGGACGCATTTGGCTACGCCACCATCACCGTGCGCGAGAGCGACGGCCGCCTGATGTGGCAGACGCCGCTGGCGCGCGACCTGTTGCGCAACTACTGCGGCAGCGAATCGCCCACCACACCACCGGCCGTGCTGCAGTGGCTGCGCCGCCACCTCGGTGAGGCCAGCGAGCAGCGCGAGCCGCCGCGCCTCACGCTGGAGAACGGCCCGCGCCGCCTCACCTTCCGGCTGCACCAGCGGGTGGGTGACGAAGACGGCGAGGCCGACGCCGGTGGCGACTGGCTCATCGTGATGCAGGAAACGTCGGACGCCAGCGTGCTCTCCAGCGTGGCCGGCGCGTTTGGCCTCACCGCGCGCGAGGCCGAGGTCTTGTACTGGGTGGTCAAGGGCAAGATCAACCGAGACATCGGCGACATCCTGGGCGCCAGCCCCGCCACGGTGAAGAAACACCTGGAGCGCATCTACGCCAAGCTCGGGGTGGAAACGCGCACGGCCGCTGCCGCGATGGCCATCAACCGCGTGCCGCTGCTGCAGCCGCAGCATGGGGGGTAAGGCTGCCGTGCTTGCCGGCTGCAGCGGAGTGCCTCTAGACGGTGGGGACGGTGCCCCCGTCGATCACGTACTCCGTGCCCGTGATCGAACTCGCCCTGGGTGACACCAGAAAAACGATGAGATCGGCCACTTCCTGCGGCTTCGCCGGCCGTCCCAGCGGAATGCCACCCAGCGACTGCATGATGATCTGCTGGCCGCCCTCGTGGTCTGTGCCGGCCTGGGCGGCCACGCGCTCGATCAGCGCCTTAGCAGCGTCTGTTTCCACCCAGCCGGGCGCCACGCTCAGCACGCGAACGCCCTGGGGCGTCACCTCTTTTGACAAGGCTTTGCTGTAGGTGGACAAGGCGGCCTTGGCCGCCGCGTAGGCGGTCGTCGACTCCGGCAGCGGCAGCAGGCGCTGGATGGAGCTGACGTGGACGATGACGCCCGAGCCCTGTGCCAGCATGGCCGGCAGCAGTGCGCGGTCCAGACGCACAGCGGGCATGAGGTTCTGGTTCAGTTCGGCAAACCACTGCGCATCATCCAGCGCCGCGAAGCCACCGCCCGGCGCGCTGGAGCCGCCCAGCACGTTGACCAGGATGTCAACGCCGCCCCAACGCTCGAGCACCAGGTGCGCCACGGCGGCGGCACCCTCGGCTGTCGAGAGGTCTGCGGCGATGTGGAACACGCCTTCGGGAGAATGTGGGGGCACGGAGCGCGCCGTGGCCATCACCTGCACACCGGCATCGCGCAGACCTTGAACGACGGAGGCGCCCACGCCTTTGGTGCCGCCCGTGACGAGTGCCCGCCGTCCGTGGAGTTGGAGGTCGAAGCTCATGCGGAAATCTCCAGACTGGAGATCAGCCCGCGTTCCAGGCGAAAGCGGTACTGAAGATCGACCGGGCTGCCGGGAAAGTTGCCCGCCACGTGGCTGCAGACAATGTGAAGTCCGTTCTGCTGCTGCAGGGCGAATGGCTCGGTGGTGTACGTGTACTGCCTGGATGCCGCTGCCTTCCACGCCTTGATGGCGTCGAGCCCTTGGTGCGTTCGGCCTTCGTCTTTCACGGTGGCTTGTGGGGTGAAGCATCGCGCCAGCGCTTCGGAGTTTCGTTTGTCGGCTTCAAAGTAGGCGGCAATCGGTTCGGGGAGCGTCAAGTGGGTCATGGTCGGTACTCCTGGGTGGTGGAGACCAAAGGATGCGGCTGCGCGCAGGATAAGTGAATGGCCTAGAATTTGAATGGCTTGTTTAGAAACGGATGCAGAATGCGTGGCTCGGAGTTTGCTGAACTGAAGGCCTTTGTCGCTGTGGTTGAGAGGTCGAGCTTTGCGCGCGCCGCAGAGCACCTGGGTCTTTCGCCCTCAGCACTCAGTCAGACCATTCGGCAGCTGGAGGATCGGCTTGGCGCGCGGCTGCTCAACCGCACCACGCGCAGCGTGGCGCCAACCACCACAGGAGAGCAGCTGTACTCGCGCATCGCGCCCTTGTTCCGGGACATGGCCGACGCCGTGGCCGGGGCCAGCGCGGCGGCAGGCCAGACGAGTGGAACGCTTCGCATCAACACACTGGGCATGGCGGCGCGGCAAGTCATCGCGCCACGGCTGGGCCAGTTTCACCGTGCGCACCCCGACGTGGTACTGGACATCGTGGTGGACGACAGGCTCACCGACATCGTCGCCGGCCGCTTTGATGCTGGCATTCGCGTGGGCGCGCGGCTGGAGAAAGACATGATCGCCGTGCGCTTGACACCCGATCTGAAAATGATCGCCGTGGCTTCCCCGAAATACCTGGAGGATCGGGGCACCCCGCATGTACCCACGGATCTGCACACCCACGCCTGCATCAACTGGCGACTGCAGGAAGACGGCCGGGCGTGGCATTGGACGTTCGAGAAAAAGGGAACGCGACTGGAGATCGCAGCGGAGGGTCCGCTGATCACCAACCACTCGGACATCGGCGTTGCCGCCGCTGTGCAAGGTCTTGGTGTTGCCTATGCGTTCGATCGCGAGCACGTCGACGAACATCTCGCCAGGGGACGTCTGGTGCAGGTCCTCGATGATTGGTCGATTGCACGGCCAGGGCTGTTTCTGTACTACTCGAACAGGCGCCACCCATCGCCCGCACTGGAAGCATTCGTCGATTGTTTGTTGGAACGCAAGCCGCGTGCCTCTGTTCGTCGACTGAAGTGACTTTCCTCTTCAGGGCGGACATTCGAGCCAGCATCGAAGGTGCCTTCCGTTTATTGCAACAACCAGAGCCCGAACGGCCGCAGGTCCCCCCATACCAGTCGTTCCACCACGTTCGGTGGACTGGGAGGTCCAGTCACCGCTTGCAACGATGGATCACTGCGGCGTGCGCCGCGCCTGATCAGATGAACCGCCGAGTGTCTCAGGTCTGTTGGACTTCATCCAGTCCAATGGCCTGGCGCCAGCAGGCCGCTGGACTGGTCCTTGTCGATCACGGCTTCCACGCCGATGCAGGTCCCGTCGACCAGCTGCGCCACCGGTATACCTCCTGAGCCTTGATCTGTGTCAATGCCTTGGGTAACGCGAGAGTTTGCTTGCGCTGGCGTTGAGTTGAATCAACGCCGGGTCCGTCTGCCCGCTCAAGATGGAATGCGCTGGAGTTGATCCTCCATCCATCGTTTGAACACCACCACAGGAGTCCCGCCATGAACACCCGTCACGCGCTTGCCGCTGGTTTTTCTGCCCTGCTGTTGCTCTCCGCGTCCGGCTGTGCCGTGACGCGCGGCCAGGAATCCGTGGGCGCCTATGTCGACGACACGGTCATCACCACCCGGGTGAAGAGCAGCTTTGCCGAAAACAAGACGGTTGACGCGACCAGCATCCGTGTCGAAACCCTCAACGGGACCGTCATGTTGTCGGGTTTCGCAAAAAGCGTCGCCGAAAAGACCACTGCCGAATCCCTCGCCCGGCAGGTCAACGGCGTGAAGGCTGTCCGCAACGAAATTGCTGTGCGGCCTTGAGCGGGTGCATCGCACCTGCCGCCGCTCTTTTTCCAACCACTGAAGGAGAACCGACATGAACTGGGATCGCATCAAGGGCAACTGGAAACAGGTCACTGGCAAGGTCAAGGCGGAGTGGGGCAAGCTGACCGATGACGATCTGGACGTCGTTGCCGGGCACCGCGACCAACTCGCCGGCAAGATCCAGGAGCGCTATGGCATTGCCAAGGAAGACGCCGAAAAGCAACTGGCCGCCTGGGAGCGCAAGGCGACCGACTCCTGGTTCACGAAGGGGTGAAACGCCGACCGAGTCGCTCTTCGCGAAACGCGAAGACAGGTGAGGGTGCGCGGCATGTGCATCTCATGTTCACCACCATCAAACCTTGTCATCGACAGCCCGCCGCCCAATGTGCGACGGCGCCGGGCAGCGCATCTGGAGGAGGTCCGGCTCCCGGAGCGACTGGAGAACTCGCGGACATCGGCAATGAAGGCATGGTGGGTATCGAGCTGCGGCTGGGGGGTGGCTCCATGCCCAACCGGGCCTCGGTGGTGAGCCCCGGCGGGGCGCTGCGTCTGCCGGCAGGGCTGCTGCAAGACGAGATGGCCGGCGCCGGTCCATGAGGAAGCGTTGCGTTCGCAGTCACAGGGCCTGATCAGCTATTGGCGCAGGCACATTGAGGTGCTCGACCGCGCAGGCCTCGAGAAGCAGGTTTGCGAGTGCTATGGGGTGGTGCGGAACGAGTTCGACCGACTGCTGCCCCACACCCGGCCAACGCGTCAGCCGATGGCGAAATTTCGGGGCGTGCCGATCACACGACCGTACCAAACATGGACCCCACTGCTGCGGTGATGCCCATGGCCAGGGCGCCCCAGAAAAACACGCGCCAGGCACCGGCAAGGACCCGGGCACCGCCCACCTGGGCGGCAACAGCACCCAGCAGGGCCAGGAAGGCGAGCGAAAGCCCGGTGACCCAGGCAATCACTCCCCGCTCGGGGGCCAGGGCGGTCACGGCCAACGGAAGCAGGGCGCCCAGCGCGAAGCTCGCGGCAGAGGCCAGAGCCGCTTGAATCGGTCGGGCCAGGTGGGAGTCGAAGATGCCGAGTTCGTCGCGCCCATGGGCGCCTATCGCGTCATGCGTCATCAGCTGTGCGGCCACCTGCCGCGCCAGGTCGGGTCCCAGCCCCCGGCCCACGTAGATCGCCGTCAACTCGCGTTGCTCCGCAGCCGGGTCCGCCTCCAGTTCCCCTTTCTCGCGCAGCAGGTCGGCGGCCTCGGTGTCCGCCTGTGAATGAACCGACACGTATTCGCCTGCGGCCATCGACATCGCCCCCGCCACCAGCCCCGCCACACCGGTGAGCAGAACATTGCTGTGACTCGATCCCGCAGCGGCCACGCCGACCACGAGGCTCGCGGTGGACACGATGCCATCGTTGGCACCCAGCACCGAAGCGCGCAACCAGCCGATGCGGTCCGTTCGGTGACGTTCGGTGTGGCTGCGCAGGGATCTCATGCTCATGTCCGATCGGTCGCCGTTGGGCGGGTTGTGAGAACCATGGAAAGTGCAACCTGATGGCTACGGAGCACCTGCACCGCGCGCACGGGGTTCAAGAAAACCCGCAGCGTCCGGCTCGCCGCGGGTGCCGTGGGCGCCGGTTTCGACCGAGGTGGACGCGTGTTGCACCGCGCGCTCGATGTCGCTGAACGCCTCGCGCTGCTCGACCGGGTTCTCCCTGGCCGAAGTGTCTGGCAGGACATTGGTGCTTGCCTTCGGCGCACGGTTGGCCTGGGACGGGGTGAGGGTTCGGCGTTTGGGCATGGTGTGAGCTCTCCGAGCGGTCGATTCGTGGGCAGGTCACCTGAGATCCGGGTGATCGGTGTGACGGATTGAATCACCCGCAAGAGGCGCCCGCAGGCTCGGAGGAACTTTCGACGCCGCTGCGAGGGGTGTCTCGAAACGGTAGATGCGCTCGTTCAGGAAGCGTGCAACGTCGGTCACATCGTCTTCGCTCCACGCCAGCCTTGCCATGCCTTGCCACTTGAGGACCTCGGCCTTGAGACTTGTCCAGTCCGTAACGGCCTTCGCGGAGCGCCAGTGGATCTGTTCCGAATGGCAGGCGCTGCAATGAGTGGTGTACAGCAACTCACCGCGACTCTGGGCAGCAGCAGGGGCTGCCAGTGCCACAGCGACGAGCAAGGTTGTCACCCGCGAGTTACATGACATGCACACCAAGAAACTCCTTCACCACACATCACGTCAGCCGGGGCCAGGCGATCGCGGTTATGCCGCAAGCCATTCTGGCCGTTCCAATCGCCGACACATTGATGCTGCGCAACAAGAATGCGGTTCGTTCCCGTTGGGTCGCCACCCGGCGCATCAATGTCATCGAGACGCTGGGCGCCACCACGGTATTCTGCAGAGACAAGACGGGCACGCACTGCTGTCCTCCACTGCTCCAGTACGACCAACTGCACTGGGTCGAGAGGGGGCGCCCAAGTTGGTGGGGGCCGTACCACTACCAAGTGCGGGACGGCCTGAACCAAGCCCTCCGTTCCCTCCCATCGCCCGCCGTTCCCCAACTCATTCCGTGATGTTGTTCGCCTTGATGAAGGCCGACCAGGTCGTCATCTGCTTTTCCACAAACGGCTTGAACACCTCGGGGCCACCGCCCACCAGCTCGATGCCCTGGGCTTCGAGCTTCTTGGCCACGTCGGGGTTCTTCAGCGCGGCGGCCACGGCGGCGTGGATGCGGCTGGTGATGGCCGGCGGCATCCTGGCCGGGCCGATCACACCCCACCAGGCAGGCGCGTCAAAACCCGGGAAGCCGCTCTCGGCGATGGTCGGCACGTTGGGCATGTCCTTGGAGCGCTTGCTCGTGCTCACCGCCAGCGGCTTCACGTTGCCCGAGTCGGCATGCGGCTTGACCAGGAACAGCGAACCCACGGCCAGCGGCACGTGGCCGGCGATCGCATCGTTCATCAGCGGGCCGCCGCCCTTGTAGGGCACGTGGGTCCAGTCGAAGCCGGCGTTCTTCGCCATCTGCGCAATCGCCAGATGCCCCAGGCTGCCGGTGCCGATGGTGCCGTAGCTGGTGGATTTTTTCGCCTTGGCTTCGGTCACCAGCTGGGCAAAGCTGGTGATGGGCGAACCCTTGGTGGCGGCCAGCACCATGGGCGCAGTGCCGATCAGGGTGATGTGCTCCAGGTCCTTCATGGTGTCGAAGGCCATGCCGGGCTTGAGCGCCGGGTTCACCGCGTGGGTGTCGAACACCACGCCGATGGTGTAGCCGTCGGGAGCGGCCTTGGCCACCGCCGCGGTGCCGATCACGCCCGAGGCGCCGCCGATGTTCTCCACGATCACCGACTGGTTGAGCTGCACGCGCAGGGCCTCGGCCAGGATGCGCGAGACCTGATCGACCGAGCCGCCCGGTGGAAAGACCGCAATCACGCGGATCGGTTTGGCCGCGGGCCATTCCTGTGCAAAGGCCACCGAGGCCGAGGTCGCCATCACCGTGGACACCAGGGCGCCCACCACCAGATTTTTCAACATGCTTGTCTCCGTCGGTTGGTCATGAACCCGATGGTAAGCATGCACACGATGGCATCGTCAGATCGATAACCCTAGTGGGATTCAGGCGCTCAGGACTGCACGATCAGCCCGGCCCGCAGCTCGCGGATGCGTTGGTCGATGTAGTAACCACCGTACTCGGTGTAGCGCAGGAATGGGAAGCCGCAGGCCTTGCAGGCCCAGACTTCGCAGCGGTTGTACGGGTGGTGGGCCAGCGAAATAGGTGCGTCGACCGACCACACGTCCACGCCGGTGGGGCGGTGCTCTTCCAGCGTGGGTTCGTCGTCGCCCGGCAACCACAGCGCACCGAGCGGATGCAGCGCGGCGCCGTCCTGCGAGGCGGGGAACGATTCCCAGCCCGGGCTGGCGTAGGGCCGACAGGTGGGGCAGGGGGCGGGTGCGGTGTGCGCCTGCGCGATGGCGGTCACTGCTTCGGGGGTCAGGCGTTCAAGGTCGGAGGGGGTGGGCATGTGAGGGATGCTACTGGAGGAAGCGATCAGCGAGCCTTGGTTTGTGGTATGTCCGATGCCGTACCATGGGCGGTATGACTACTTTTGCCGATTCCCTTAAGAGAGAGATCGCTCGCGTGGCACGCAAGGAGCTGCGCGAGGAGATTGGCGCAGTGCGCAAAGCTTCCTTGGTTCAACGCTCCGAGATCGCGGCCTTGAAGAAGCAGGTCAAGGCCATGCAGTCCGAACTGAACCGCCTGGGCAAGATGAGGACCGAGCCTGCACGGGCAGCGCCCACCACCGCCAGCGCTGCGAGCGTGGCGGCTACTCGGGGCAAGCCCGGGCGCAAGGTGGTGTTCACGGCGGAGCGCCTGAAAACCCAGCGCGCCCGGTTGGGCCTCACGCAGGAACAGATGGCCAGGCTGCTGGGCGTCTCCTCGCTCTCGATCTGGAAATGGGAGTCGGGCGGCGCCGTGCCGCGCGCCTCCCGTGTGCCCAAGATCCTGGAGCTGCTGGCCCTGGGCAAGCGCGAGGCACTGGCACGGGTGGCGCCCGAAGCGCCCTGACCACAAGGCCTCAGACCTTGCGGGTCAAGGTGTCCACCGGCACATAGAACTCGCCGCCCGCGGCCTTGAACTCGGCCGACTTCGCGGCCATGCCCCGAGCGAGCGCGTCGGTCTCGCTCAAGCCCTGTTTTGCCGCGTAGTCCCGCACGTCCTGCGTGATCTTCATCGAGCAGAACTTCGGCCCGCACATGCTGCAGAAGTGCGCCTCCTTGCTGCTGTCCTTGGGCAGCGTTTCGTCGTGGAATTCGCGCGCGGTGTCCGGGTCCAGACCGAGGTTGAACTGGTCGTGCCAGCGGAACTCGAAACGCGCCTTGCTCATGGCATCGTCGCGCGAGCGGGCGCCCGGGTGGCCCTTGGCGATGTCGGCCGCGTGCGCGGCGATCTTGTAGGCGATCAGGCCCTGCTTCACGTCGTCGCGGTCGGGCAGGCCCAGGTGTTCCTTGGGCGTCACGTAGCAGAGCATGGCCGTGCCCATCCAGCCGATCATGGCCGCGCCGATGGCCGAGGCAATGTGGTCGTAGCCGGGCGCGATGTCGATGGTGAGCGGGCCCAGTGTGTAGAAGGGCGCCTCGTGGCAGTGCTTCAACTGCTCGTCCATGTTGGCCTGGATCAGGTGCATGGGCACGTGGCCCGGCCCTTCGATCATCGTTTGCACGTCGTGCTTCCACGCGGTCTGCGTCAGCTCGCCGAGCGTCTTGAGTTCGGCGAACTGCGCCTCGTCGTTCGCGTCCGCCGCGCTGCCTGGACGCAAGCCGTCGCCGAGCGAGAAGCTCACGTCGTAGGCCTTCATGATCTCGCAGATCTCGTCGAAGTTCTCGTAGAGAAAACTCTCGCGGTGGTGCGTGATGCACCATTTGGCCATGATGGAACCACCGCGCGAGACGATGCCCGTGCGCCGGTTCGCCGTGAGGTGGATGAAGGGCAGTCGCACGCCGGCGTGGATGGTGAAGTAGTCCACGCCTTGTTCGGCCTGCTCGATCAGCGTGTCGCGGAAGATCGCCCAGGTCAGGTCCTCGGCCACGCCGCCCACCTTCTCCAGCGCCTGGTAGATCGGCACCGTGCCGATGGGCACCGGCGAGTTGCGCACGATCCAGTCGCGCGTGGTGTGGATGTTGCGGCCGGTGGAGAGGTCCATCACGTTGTCCGCGCCCCAGCGGATCGCCCAGACCAGTTTGTCCACCTCTTCCTCGATGCTCGAGGTGACGGCCGAGTTGCCGATGTTGGCATTGACCTTGACGAGGAAGTTGCGGCCAATGGCCATCGGTTCCACCTCGGGGTGGTTGATGTTGGCCGGGATGATGGCGCGGCCGCGCGCCACCTCGTCGCGCACGAACTCGGGCGTGATGATGTCCGGGATGCGCGCGCCCATGGGGTTGCCGCGCAGGCGCGACTCGCGGGCGGCGTCGCCCAGGTACTCGGCCATCCATTCGCGTTGGCCGTTCTCGCGCACGGCCACGTATTCCATTTCGGGTGTCACGATGCCGCGGCGCGCGTAGTGCATCTGCGTCACGTTCATGCCGCTCCTGGCGCGGCGCGGCGTGCGCTGCAGGCCTGCGGCCTGGGCACGCAGCGCCTCGATGCGTTCGATGGTGGTGTCGTTCTGGCGGGCCTCGTTCTTCACGCCGTCGTCCAACACCTGGCGGGCGCGGCCGGCGTAGGTCTCGGTGTCCCCGCGCGCTTCGATCCACGCGCCGCGCACATCGGGCAGGCCGCGCGTCACGTCGATCGTGGTCGAGGGCTCCGAGTACGGGCCCGAGGTGTCGTACACCACGACACGTTCGCCATTGGTGAGCGCGATCTCGCGCATGGGCACGTGCACGCCGGGCTGCTGGCCTGGCACGTAGAGCTTGCGGGAAGCGGGGAAGGGCTCGCGGCTGAGGGCCAGCGAGGCAGCGGGGGACTGGACGGGGAGTTGGTCGGGTGCATTCATGGTGGCGGTCTCCGGTTCCGGTGGATGGGCAGTGAATGCTCCGGAGGACCGCCCCATGGACCGCGACGGCGGGTGAGGCATCGCCGCCGTGACAACGGAGGGAGGGCCACACCCACATGCCGCGTGGGGCATGCGCTCTTCTTTCGCCGGTACTAACCGGATCAAGTTCACGGGTTCGGCGGTTAGGCCGTCTCAGCGCCCAACCTTTTCAGATCGGTGCACCCCGGAGCAGCAGTGAGTGTATGCGGTCCGATGTGGGCGGAATCGACCTGTGCCGCTCAGCAGCCCTTCGACAGAGCTGTGCCATTGCAGCGTTGCCTTACGGCTTGAGTAGAGCAGCTTGCCGGCTGAAGAGGGAGGCGTGCTGCCGCATGCCGTCGGTGACGTGTTCCCACGTGCGCTGGGGGAAATCGGGCGTCAATTCGGCTTGCACCCTGTGCAGAGCCGCCTCCACCGATTCAACAAACGCCTGCATCGCCTCCCACATTTGTGCGCCGCCGTTGCTCAGGGCCAGCGTCCTCCAGTGCCGCGCCTGGATGGTGTAGAGGTGGTAGTGCGCGTTCTTCGAACGCAGCGCCATTGCAAGGACGGCATCGCGGTACCGCAGGCGGCCATGGCCATCGCCGTAGTACGGCCACATCGATATCACGTCGTACAGCGGGGTCATCTCGTAGGAGTCACCAGCGTCCAGGAAAATGGAGAAGTTCTTCGCATGCCCGTCGGTTGCGGCCAACAAGTAGAAGGCAAGCTGGGCGAGCAGGAAGATGCCCACGTCCTCCGGGGTGCGACTCTGGCGTAACACGCTCAGGCAGCGCTCGATGCCGGGCCCGCCGTCCTGCTCGTATTTCTTGTCCGGTGGCAGACCCAGAGCCTGGCAGAAGTCCTCTTGGGGGATGCGCGCAATCCACTGCCGCGACGCATCCCATTGGCGGTCAAAGCGCTCGACCACCAACACCCTCTGCCCCTCGAACTCGGCCATGGTGGTGGTGGCCACGGGCAGGCCCAATGCGTTCAGGATGCGAGAGCACAGCCACTCGTTTTGTACCGAGTCGCTGGCATCCACGCGCCGGGAGCCGCCGATGAGCCCCAGTGGTAGCTTGAAGATGTGGGTCGTGGGTGTGGCCCCCAAAGGCAGAAACCAATTCCCATCGCGCTGCAGCAGCGCTGTCTTCTCTTGCGCGCCGGCAATGGAAATGCGAAACGGGCGATGGTCAAAACCAGCTGCATCCTTCTGATCGGGTGAGTCGTCCGAGGTCACACCTTCGAGGATTTGCGCGACGTCGTGATCCGACAGCGGCCGGCATGCAATGGAGTCCCATCCCTGCGGTGTCACCCCTTCTGGCAACAACTGCACAGCGCCCACGCAATCGCGCCCGATCGCCTCCAGCAGGTCCACCACATCGGTCGAGGCGGTTTTGTAGCGCCGGCGAAGGCGCTGCCTGATCTGCTCGCTGTCGGGCAACAGGTTGTCGAAGTAGTTGCGCACGGCCTCGCCCTTGATCTCCGTTGCTCCCAAGGGCAGGGAGAGCGAGAGCGAGCGTGCGCGGTCGGATGCGATCCAGCTGTCGTCGTAGGTCAGCCAGTGCGAGGCGTCACGCGTGTGCCAGGTGCCCACGCGCTGGCCGTTCATCCACACGCACAGCGTCTTCATCACCAAGTCCCGCGCTTGGGTTTGCGCGCGAGCGTGGTGCCTGGCTTGGGATCGTTCTGCGTCGGCGCCTGCCCGCGCATCGGGGCCATCAAGCCGGAGCCAAAGGAGTCGTGCACCTGCAGTTGCAGACCTGCGCCCAAGGTGGAGAGCACCTTGAGCATGGCGGCAATGCCGACCACACCCGGATTGGCCTCGATCTCAGCCACCCTCGCCTGGCTCACGCCCAGCAGCTGCCCCAACTGGGCTTGGGTCAGACCACGCTTCTTGCGCAGTGAGCGAAGCATCGGCTTGAGCTGGTCTGCGATGTGCAGCGGAGAGGATGTGGCCGCCATGGTGAGTTCATAGCCTATGTGTTGTGTTTGTGAAATATAGCTCGCAAGCTATAAATACGCAATATAGGCCAAAAACGATAAACCAGAGAAACAACTTTTGGCAGATAAAAGATCTTGAAAGCTGCCTCGCTCAGATCAGGATGTCGAACAAATTCGAGAACGTGTCCGTCCAGGGCCGGAACCCGGGCCGTGGCTCCAGCACCTGAGCACCCTGCAGCTGGGGCGGCAGCGCGGCGGCCTGGGCGGCGCTCACGAACACCACCCAGGTGGATCGCCGGCAGAACGGGTCACCGTGGCCGCCCGGCAATTCCAGCAGCAGCGCCACCTTGCCCACGTGCTGCGCGGCCGAGGCCATGACCGGGCGCAAATCCAGGTAGGTGTTGGTGATGTGCACTGCCAGCAGACCATCAGGGCGCATGTGGCGCATGTAGGCGTCGAACGCTTCCAGCGTGAGCAGGTGGGTGGGAATGGAGTCGCCCGAGAACGCGTCCATGGCCAGCAGATCAAAGGCCTGCGGTGATTCGCGCTCCAGCATCAGGCGGCCGTCGCCCAGCACCGGCACGATGCTCGCCGCGCTGGCGGCCAGGTAGCTGAAGTGCTTGCGCGCCAGGTCGAGCACTTGGTCGTTGATCTCGTACATGCGCATCTCGTCGCCCGCGCGCCCGTACACCGCGAGCGTGCCCGCGCCCAGGCCCACCACGCCGAGCTTGCGCGCACGGTCGGTGGGCAGGCTCTGCAGCGCGCGGCCGATGCCGGTGCGCTCGCAGTAGTAGGCGGTGGCGCGCTTGGGGTGGTTCAGGTACTGCTCGCCGTGGGTGATGCTGCCGTGCACCATGCTGCGCACGGGGCCCAGGCCGTCTTCGTCCACGCTCTCTTCAATGCGGGTCTGGCTGTAGAAGTTGCGCACCACCTCGGTGTAGCCTTGCACGTAGTCCAGTGAAATGCTGGACAGGCGCACGCCGTAGAGCAGCAGCGCCAGCAGCAGGGCGCCGCGCAACCATCTGCCGCGCAGCTCGGGCCAGAGCACCAGCACCATCAGCAGCGCGCAGAGAAACAGGCCCAGCGGCAGCTCGAAGTACGCGTTGAACACCACCGGCGCCACCAGCCCCACGAACAGGCCGCCCAGCGCACCGCCCACCGAGAGCATGAGATAGAACAGCGTGAGGTGGCGCAGCGGCGGGCGCTGGCGCACCAGCTCGCCGTGGCAGACCATGCAGAACACGAACACCGCCGCGCACAGCAGACCCACCAGCACCGGCACGTCCAGGCCCTCGTTCATCGCGAAGTCCAGCGCCACGAAGGCCAGCGGCAAGGCCACCATCAGGAAGAACGGGCGCACGTAGTAGCGTGGTGCGTCGAAACACAGGATGAAGCTCAGCAGGTACAGCGCCAGCGGCAGCACCCAGAGAAAGGGCACAGGCGCCACGTCCTGCGTGAGGTGGCGCGTGATGGCCAGCAGCAGCATGGACGCGGTGGCCGCCAGGCCCACCCACATCAGGCATTCGCGCCAGCCAGGGCGGGGCGCGTCTTCCAGCTGAGGGGCGTGGGCGGCCGATGAACCGATGTGACGGCGCACGGTGTAGGCCGCGGTGGCCACACACACCAGCACGAACAGCGCGTATCCGGCCGACCAGACCCAGGCCTGCGGCTTCACCGCCAGCAGCGGCTCGACCAGCACCGGGTAAGACAGCAGCGCCAGCATGGACGCCAGGTTGGACAGGGCGTACAGGCGGTAGGGCTGCACGCCCTGGCTCACGAAGGTGCGCGCGTACCAGGCCTGCATCAGCGGGCCGGTGGTGGAGAGCAGCAGGTAGGGCACACCCACGGTGGTGGCCAGCACGCCGAGCACGCTCCAGGTGGGGTAGGCCTGGGCGTCGAGCTTCCACGAGGGGTCGGCCACCACCGGCAGGGTGGTCAGGCTGAGCAGCAGCAGCGCGCCGTGCACCCAGGGCTGGCGCCGGGCGCTGATCTTTTCGTGCATCACATGCACGTAGGCATAGCCCAGCAGCAGCTCCACCTGGAAGAACACCATGCACAGCGTCCACACCGAGGACGAGCCGCCGAACCACGGCAGGATCATCTTGGCCACGATGGGCTGGATCTGGAACAGCAGGAAGGCGGAGAGGAAGACCGTGGTGGCGAAGAGGGGCATGGGAAATGGGAGGGGGCTGGCCGGAGGTGCCGAAGTATGGCCGAGCCCCGGAGCGCGGGGGCTGGGGGTATGCCGCCTTGCGCGGCGTGCTCAGGGGTGCCGTTGCAGGAACGCTTCGATCGCTTCGTTCACCGGCTCCGGGTGTGTGATCGGCCCCATGTGGCCGAGCTGCTCGAACACCTGGTGTTCGGCCCTGGGCAACGCACTCAGCAAACGCCGGGTCACGCCGTGGGCCGAGGCGGTGGAGCGGCCGCCCGTCATGCACAGCACGGGGATGTTCAGGCTGGCGAAGCGGGCCAGCGGCGTGGGCTCGGTCATGAGCGCGTGGGCCCAGCGGCGCACATTGACCGTGGCGTTGGCGATCGCCGTCTGGCGCTCAGGCGGCGTGGCGTCCCAGCTGCCGCTGCCCATCCAGTAGTCGATGAAGCACTTCGCGGCCAGGGACTTGTTTCCCGCGTCCAGCGCCTCGGCCGCGGCGGTCACTGCGTTGCGGATGCCGTCAGCTTCGTTGGGCGCGGGCCCGTCGGCTTCGATCAACGAGAACAGCGTGGGCTCGTACAGCACGAGGGCGCGCACGCGCTGCGGCTGCTGCAGTGCGGTGATCAGCGCCACGGCAGCACCGAACGAATGGCCCACGAGGCTGAAGCCATCACCGGCCCGGGCGAACACCGGTTCCAGGAAGGCCGCCTCGTCGGACAGGGTGATCGTGCGGTCCGACGGCCAGTCCGGGCTCGACCCCGATCCGTAGGAGTCGGGCGCGAGCACATGGTGGCTGTTGGCCAGCCGGGCCATCAAGGCACGCCACTGGCCGCCATGGCTCGCGTTGGAGTGCAGGCACACAACGGCAGGGCCGGCGCCGGCTTCGCGGGTGTGGGGCTGCGGTGAGGCCATGGGGGCTCCAGGTCGGTGGGACAGGCCGATGGTACCGACGTTGCGAAGCGAGGAGGTCGGCGAGGCAGCCCAGCCCTGGGCGGTGGAGGCCGCTGGACTTTCAGGCGGGTTGATCAGGCAGCTGCGCGGCCACCAGTTCGACCACGCTGGCGATTTGGGTGGGCCAGGCATCTTGCTCGGCGCCCGCCATGAAGTTGAGCCGGCAACTCGCACACGACACCGCCACCGTGTGCGCGCCCGTGGCGTCGATCTGTTCGCGCTTGATGCCCCAGGCCTTGTGGCGCAGTTCCGACGCCCGGTTGATGAGGAAGGCGCCCGCGCCACCGCCGCAACACCAGTTCTGTTCCGCCGTGGGCACGGTCTCGATGACGGTGACACCCAGGGCATTGAGCGCCGCGCGGGGCTCATCGATCACGCCGCCGTGTCGGGCCAGCTTGCAGGCGTCGTGGTAGGTGACGGTGCGGCTCGCGTCGCCGGGCAACAGCTTCAGGCGTCCGGCCTGGATTTCCCGCCCCACATACTCGGACACCGCCAGCGCCTCGAACGGCAGCGGGCTGCCATCGGGCATGCGGCCTTCCCAACGCAGCGCCGGATAGGCGTGACCACACTCGGGCAGGATGACCACCTTCGCCTGGATCGCCAGGGCTTCGTCCACCAGCTTGGCGGTGGCCGCGCGCTGCAGTTTTTCGTCGCCCGCCAGGAGTCCGAAGTTGGCCGCCTCGAACCCGGCGCTTCGCAAGGTCCAGCTCACACCCAGGTGGTTGAGGATGCGCGCGGTGGCCGCCAGAGCGTCTTGATAAAGCAGCACGTCGATCACGGTGGACACCAGCATCACGTCAGCTCGTGGCTCGTCCAGCGGTACCACAATGCCCTGCGCACGCAGCAGCTCAACCGTGTTCAGCAACTCGGCCGGTCCCACGCCAAAGACCGTGCCCCGGCCCGCCTGTTCCTGCGCCACCGCCGTCAACTCCAGCGGCGCCAGGCCGGCCTCGAACAAGGCTTCACGCATCACATTGACGCCGCGCGCCGTGTTGATGCCCATGGGGCAGACCAGGCTGCAACGGCCACATTCGGTGCAGCTGTCGTACACCAATGGCTGCCACGCCCGCAGGTCGTCCGCCGTGATGTCGGGCGTGAACAGCCGCCGGATCGGCGCAAAGGCCGAGGTCTCCCGCGCGTGCACACGGCGCAGCAGGTCGAGCTTGCGGCTGGGGCTGTACTGCGGATCCTGGGTGCTCTGGAAAAAATGGCAGGCCTCCGAGCAGTAGCCGCAGTTCACGCAAGACTCCAGATCCAGGGCCAGGCCGCGGTCGGTCTTGGCCTTCATCACGGCTTTGGCACGCGAGACGCGTTGCCCGTCGGTGAGCGCGTCTGGCTGGGCCATCTCCGGCAAGTGACTGATGGCCTGCAGGAAGCCGTGAAAGACATCCATGTTGATCATGACCGCACCCCGCGACGACCGAAGAACGTGGCCAGCTGCATGCGCCCTGGCCACACCAGGAAGGCGTGCATGAGCTTGCCGAACGGAAACCAGATCAGGAGCAGTTCGAGACTCAGGAGGTGAACGGCCAGGGGCGCGCGGTAGATCACATGGTCGCGCGACAGGATGGTGTCCGACGGGTCGCCGATGAGGGCCATGCCGGTGAGGACCGGCAGGAAGGTGACGGTCCAGGTGATCCAGTCGTCGGCATTGGAGATCTGCTTGAGCACCGGATCTGTGATCCGGAAAAGCAAAGCCATCAACAGCGAGACGATGGTGCCGGCGGCCGCGATGTACATCACCAGATCGGGCAATGCCGGCCACGTGAGCCCTGTCCACCGGTGGATGAAGGCGATGTGCGGCGCATAGCCCAGGAAAACCACCAGCAGGCCGATGTGAAACACATAGGGGTTGGCGGTGACGAGGGTGGCGCTCGGATGGAAGCCGCCCGGCGGCAAGGTCCGGGTGAGGGCCGCGCGAAACGCCGCTGCCTTGCCGTAGTCCACCCGCGCAGGGGCGCCTCCACGGCCACCTGCCGGCATGCGCCACAACCACAGAAGGCGCCACCCGATGCCCGCACCACAGATGGCGAGGGACGCCACCAACAGGGGGCCTCTAGCCCAGTCGAGAAGATCCATGCGACGCCCTCGGTCAAGTGCAAGGTTGCACCTTAGACCCCTGCAAGGCCAAGGGCTTGATCCACGTCAATGCGCGGTCAATTGCCGCCCGCCGCCGGCCTTCACCCCACGGGCGCCGTCCGCCCTTGCGAAAAGCGCTGCAGGAACTGGCGCCCGCGCTCTGTGCTGGGCTCCGCAAAAAACGCCTCGGGATGGCCGGTCTCCACCACCACGCCGCGGTCCATGAAGACCACGCGGTGAGCCGCCTCGCGGGCAAACGCCATCTCGTGCGTCACCACCAGCATGGTCATGCCCTCGGCAGCCAGATCGCGCATCACCGCCAGCACCTCACCGACCAGTTCGGGGTCGAGTGCGCTGGTGGGCTCGTCGAACAACATCAGTGCGGGCTTCATGGCCAGCGCGCGTGCAATGCCCACGCGCTGTTTCTGCCCGCCGGACAGGCGCGCCGGGAACACGTCGCGTTTGTCGAACAGGCCCACGCGCTTGAGCAGCACCTCGGCCTCGGCACGCACTTCGTCTTTCGGCCGGCGCTGCACATGCACGGGCGCCTCCATCACGTTCTGCAGCACCGTGAGGTGCGGCCACAGCGCGAACTGCTGGAACACCATGCCGATGCGCGTGCGCACCTGCGCAAGCTGTCGGTCGTTCATCACCACGCCACCCGAGGTGATGCCGATGGGCTGGCTGTCGATGAGGATGCGCCCGCTGTCGGGGCGCTCCAGCCAGTTGATGCAGCGCAGCAGGGTGGACTTGCCCGACCCCGAGGGGCCGAGCAGGCAGACGGTTTCGCCCGGCGCCACGGTGAACGACATGTTGTCGAGCACGCGCAGGCTGCCGTAGCTCTTGCTGAGCGACTGGACACTGAGGAGGGGGATGAGCGTGGGCATGGTGGTGCGCTGTGGTGTGTGAAGCGAACTCAGCGCCGCGCCTCGGCCATGCGGCCCACGGCGGCCACGCCGGCCTCCACCACCAGGCACAGCGCCCAATAGAGCAGCACGGCGGTGAGGAAGGCGGCGAACGGGATGAAGTGGCGCGACTGGATGGAGCTCACCGCATGGGTGAGCTCGGGCAGCGTGATGATGGTGAGGAAGGCACTGTCCTTGATGATCTGGATCAGCTGGTTGCCCAGCACCGGCGCGCTGGACAGCGCCAGCGGCGGCAGCACGATGCGCCGGAACAGGCCCAGGCCGCTGTAGCCGAACGCCACGCCGGCTTCGATGGGTGCGCGCGGCTGGCTGACCCAGGCCGCGCGCAGGATTTCGGCCATGTAGGCCGCGTGGTAGGCGGTGAGCGCAAAGAGGCCCGCGCTCCACGCATCGAACTGCAGGCCCAGCGACGGCAGGCCGTAGTAGACGATGTAGGCGAACAGCAGAAAGGGCGTGCAGCGAGCCAGGTCCACGAGCGCCTTGGCCGGCAGCGACCGCGATCGCTTCGGTGACATCAGCAGCATGGACAGCAGGGCGCCGAGCAGCAGCGCGACCAGACCCGCCAGCACCGACAGCAGCACGGTGTTGCCCAGGCCCGAGAGCAGCAAGCCGCGCTCCGACCACACGGTGGCGAAGTCGCGCATCATGCGGCGGCCCCGCGCAGCAGCGCGCGCCGCTCCACCCAGCGCTGCACGCTCACCAGCGCATAGACGATGGGGATGTAGATGGCCAGCGCCACCAGGAAAGGCGGCAGCGGCTCGTAGGTCTGCGCGCCGATGCGCACGGCAGCGCGCGTGATGTCGACCACGCCCACCACCGCGAGCACCGGTGTGAGCTTGACGAGTTGCGACATCTCGTTGATGAGGCCGGGCAGGGCGGTGCGCCAGACCTGTGGCAGCACGATGCGGCGAAAGCGCAGGGTCTGCCCCATGCCCACCGATTGCGCGGCTTCGATCTGGTCTTTCGGCAGATCGAGCAGGGCGGCGCGCCAGACCTCGCAGTTGAACGCGGCGGTGTTGAGCACCAGCGCGATCAGCCCGGCGGTGACCGGGCCCACCGACACGCCCGCCGTGGGCAGGGCAAAGAAGATCAGCAGCACCAGCGTGATGAGCGGCGTGGCGCGCAGCAGGCTCACGTAGATCGTCACCACGGGGTTGAGCAAGGGCACCCGGGCCCAGCGCGTCAGCGCCAGACCCAAGCCCAGCGGCAGGCCCAGCGCGATGCCGGCAGCCGAGAGCAGCAGCGTGGTCAGCGCGCCACTGAAGATCGACAGGACATCGGCAGGGCTCATGTGTGCGTCACTGCTCGGGCGTGTAGCTCACCGGCAGGTTGAAGGATTCGCCGAACCACTTCTTCTGCAGTGCCGGCATCACGCCGTTGGCCTTTTGTGCGGCGATGAAGTCGTTCATGAACTTCTGCAGCTCGGTGTTCCCCTTTTTCACCGCCCAGGCCGGGTACGAGTTGCCCGAGACCGGTTGGCCGAGTTCGAACACCGCGGGCTTCTCGGCCACCAGCGCCTTGAGGTTGATCACGGTGTTGATCACGAAGTCGGTGCGCTTGAGCGCGAGGTCCTGGTAGGCCTCGGGGTACGACGCGTACTCCACGACCTTGCCCAGCTTGCCGCCTTCCTTGGCCAACATGGCCTGCAGCTCGGGCAGGCGGCTCAGGAACGCGCTTCCGGTCTGCACACCCACGGTCTTGCCGTTCAGGTCCTTGATGCTCTTGATGCTGGTGTCTTCCTTGCGCTTGACGTAGTAGTGCGTGGCGTCGGCAATCGGGCTGGTGAAGTCCAGCGACTGCGTGCGCTCCTTGGTCATGAGCACGGCGGTGATGGCGATGTCGTATTTGCCGGTTGCCACGCCCGCGAGGATGCCGGGCCAGGGCAGGATCTCCTGGCGGATCTCGAACGGTGCGTACTTGCGCAGGGCATCGACCATCTCGTTGTTGAAGCCAGTGGGCTTGCCGTCTTTCACAAACTCAAACGGCCGGAAGTCGTCTTCGGTGACGACGGTCATGTAGCCGCGCTTCTTGATCTCGTCGAGGTTGGCGGCGTGTGCGGTACCCGCAGCACCCCACAGAGCGGGGGCCAGCAGCAGGGCGGCGAGCACGCCGCGGCGGGTGGAGGGAGCAAGGTTCTTGGGCATGGTTGGTTTCGTGAAGAGGTGGGAAGACAGGTGAAGAACGCTGCTTGCAAAGCGCAAGGAGCGTGCCCGGTGAAGCGCTTGAAAAACGCCGTGAAAGTGGCGGGTGCGGGACACGGCGGCGCCACCGGCCGCAAGCCCGGTGCATGGGACATCGCTCGCACTTCGGCGGTGCGGTGCGACCGCTTCAGTCCGGTGCGTCCACCGCGTGCCACTCCAGCACTTGCCAGCGCTGAGGGAGGCGCGCGCTGCCGACCCAGGCGGTGTGCTGATCCTTGCGCTGCACGGTGACGCTGTCGACCCGCCCTTCGAGCGCTGGCACGGAGGCGCGCTCGATGGTCCACACACCGTGTTCCAGCGTGCCGAAGCTGATGTCAAAGTCCAGCAGGTCCTCGGCCCGCTGCGGATGGCGCGCCACCACCTCGGCCAGCGAGTCGTCGGGCGCCGTGCCGGCGGGCCAGGCGGCGCTGCGCGGGCGCAGGTGCATGAGGTAGCGCCCGGCCACCAGCAGCCGCTCGGCCGTGGGTGCGCCGGTGGCGTCGAGCGCGGCCAGCGCGATGCGCGTGCCCAGCGAGCCGGGCAGGCGTTCCCACACTTCGAAGTACTGCCCGTGGATGCCGGTCTCGTGCACGCAGTCGGGTGCCTCGAACACCATGTGGCCGGCGTCGGGTGTGCTGCGCGGGGGCTGCAGGTCGATCTGGCGTTGCCAGGTGCAGACCTCGGGCTGGCCGGCATCGGGGTGGGTGATCAGCGTGGTGCCACCGAAGCCCTGCTGTTCGGCGCGGCCGGCGGGGGTGGTGCGGTCGGCTTCGGGCGGCACACGCAGGTCCCCGTGCCACAGGCCGGTTTGCAGCCAGCGCACCCAGGTGGTGGTGTCGTGTGTGGCGGGGGTTTGCAGCAAGGTGCGTTGCCACACGCCGTGGTAGCGGTCGGGGATGAGATCGTTAGCGTTCATGGGTGTGGGTGAGGGCTTCGACAAGCTCAGCCCGAACGGATATGGGCTCAGCCCGAACGGATATGGGCTCCGCCCGAACGGATATGGGCTCCGCTCGAACGGAGTTTGCGTCAGGGTCCGGTGAAGGCTTGTGCCCAGGTGCTCACGCGGGCGTTCAGTTCGTCGGGTGCGGTGTTGGTCAGACCCTGCAACGAAGCCACCACCTCGTCGGTGCTGCACACGCGCCCGAAGATGCCGCCCTCCACCCCGATCATGGCCAGCGCGCTCGCCTGCAGCGCTGGGTTGCTGGCGGCCGTGGCGTCACCCACGGTCGTGCAGAGGAAACCCCGGTCCACCGCTTCGCGCAGCGTGGAGTGCACACACACCTCGGTGGTCACGCCGCAGACGATGAGCCGCTCGATGTCGCGCGCGGCCAGCAACTGCGCCAGCCGCGTGTGGTGGAAGGCGCCGTAGCCGGGTTTGTCGATCACTTCTTCGCCCGCCACCGGTCGTACGGCGTCCACGAAGTCATGGCCTTGTTCACCGCGCACCAGCAGGCGACCCAGCGGCCCCTGGCTGCCAATGGGTGCGCCCGCGTCCACGCTGCGGTGCAGCTTGGAGGCGGGGCAGTCGCTCAGGTCGCTCAGGTGGCCTTCGCGCGTGTGCACCACCAGCAGGTCGGCGGCGCGCGCGGCCTGCAAGAGCCGCACGGCGTTGGCCACCACCGCCTGCAGGGGGCCGATGTCGATGCCGGCTTTGTCGGCGTAGCCGCCGGGGCTGCAGAAATCGCGCTGCAGGTCGATCACGACCAGCGCGGTGCGGTTGGGGTCGAGTGCGGTGTCCATGTTCAGACGCCGGCGGGCCGGGTGAAGCCGGTGGTGATGGCCTCGGCCATGCGGCGTGCCACCTCGGTGGCCAGCAACCGGCCCTTGGCGGCATCAGACCCTTTCGCGGACGAGAGCACGCCCGAGGCCGGCACCCAGTCGGTGCGCGGTGGGTACATGTCGTAGGGCGGAAAGTCGGCCGGGCCGTCGTCGGGCAGCAGGTCCATGCGCACGAGGTGGGGGTGGTAGTGCAACATCATGGACGTCTCCAGCACGGCCGCATGCTCCAGCGCGAAGCCGGGGAAACCATCGGGGAACACATCACCCAGGGTTTCGGGTGTCATGAAATCCCAGTACTCCAGGCGCATGACCTGCAACGGGTTCGCCGGGTCGGCGGCTCTGGCGTCGCGCAGGCCGAGGTCGATGCCCTCGATCAGGAACCACTGGTTCTCGTAGTGGCCGTTGACGATCACGAGCTGGGTCAAACCGTGCCGCGCGAACTCGCGCACCGCGTCGCGCACCTGGCCCACCAGCGTGGCCGCGTCCACGCTGGTGGTGCCGCAGAAGTGCTGACCGCCGCCGCACTTGGGCTGCGACTTGTAGCCGTACGACAGCGTGGGCGCGACCAGCCCGCCCACCAAGGCGGCGGAGTCGGCCGACACGGCGCTGGCGAGCAGGCCGTCGGTGCCCAGCGGCAGGTGCGGGCCGTGCTGTTCGAGCGCGCCCACGGGCAGCAGCACGGGCGGCTGGTCGCGCTGCACGCGCGACTGGTAGTCGACCCAGGAGAGTTCGTTCATCCACACGGTGGGGTTCATTCAGGTTCCTTGGGGTTGGGTTTTGGGAACAGGTGAGGTGTCGGTGGCCTCGGCCAGCGCGGCCAAGGCGATCAGCGCGCCCCCGGCCCACTCCAGGCCGGTCATGGACTCGTTGCCGAACCACAGCGCGCTCATCACCGCCACCACCAGCTCGGCCAGCAGGATCACGCCGGCCTTGCTGCTCTCGATGTGGGTCACGCCGAACTGCCAGGTGGCGGTGGCCAGCAGCAGCCAGACGAAGCCGTAGGCCAGCACGGCCAGCCACACACCCAGGCCCATGTTCGTGGGCGCGCTGTGGCCCAGCGCGCTGGTGGCCATCAGCGAGATCACACCGCAGCCAGCGAACACCGCGAAGGTCTTGCTCACCATGGGCACCTGCTGCGCGGCGCGCGCGATCACGTTGTTGGCCGTGAAGCAGAAGCCGGCCGAGAGCGCGAGGAAGTCCACGAAGGTGAAGGCCAGGTCGATCCCGCCCGGGCCGCCCAGGAACAGCCACAGCCCCACCAGCGCCACCACCACGGCCGCCCAACGCAGCGGCGGAATGCGCTCTTTCAGGAACAGCCAGCCGCCCAGCACCGACCACACCGGCGAGAGGTAGAACAGGAACATCACCCGCACCACATCGCCCAGCATCAGCGCGTTGACGAACGCGGTGTTGGCCCAGCCACCGACCACGGCCAGCGCCAGCAGCAGGCCCCACTGGGGGCGCCAGGCGGCGCGCTGGCGCCAGATGAAGATGCCGCTGGCCAGACCCACCAGGCCGTAGGACAGCAGCGACACCATGGGACCGGTGAGCCCCTGCGCGATGAACCACTTCAGTGGCATCCACGACAGGCCCCACAGCGAGGCAGAAAACAGCAGCACGCCGGTGGCGACGCGGTTGGACGGGTGGGTGAGCACGGACATCGAAAGCACTCAGGGCATGGTCGAACCGCCGTTGGGCCCCAGCACCTGGCCGCAGTAGAAGCGCGACAGGTCGGACGCGAGAAACAGCGCGGTGGCTGCGATTTCCTCGGGCTCGGCCACGCGGTGCTGCGGGATCGCGAGTTCCTTCTCCATCCACTCGGGGCCCATGTGCTCCAGCGAGACCATGGCCGTGTTCACCGGGCCGGGCGCGATGGCGTTGACGCGGATGCCGTGCGGCGCGAATTCGCGCGCCAGCGACTTGGTCAGACCGATCACGCCGGCCTTGGCCGCGCAGTAGGGCGCGCAGTTCTCGCGGCCCAGGATGCCGAGGTCGGACGCGAGGTTGACGATGACGCCGCTGCCGCTCGCCACCATGCCGGGCAGCACGGCGCGTGACATCAGAAACACCGACTTCAGATCGACGCCGAGCATGCGGTCCCAGTCGTCTTCGCTGGTGTCGAGGAAGGGCTTTTCCTGAATGATGCCGGCGTTGTTGACGAGGATGTGGAGATCGCCCACGGTGTGCAGCACCTCGCCCACGAGACGCTGCACGGCTGTGCCGTCGCTCACGTCGGCACTGATCGCAAAGGCCTGCCCACCCGCGGTCTTGATGATCTTCACCACCATGGAGGCCTCCTGGGGCCGGTTCAGGTGGTTGACCACCACGCGCGCACCGGCCTGAGCAAACAGGATGGCGATCGCGCGGCCGATGCCGGTGGCCGCGCCCGTGATCAGCGCGGTCCGGCCGGCGAGCGAAAGCGAGACGCTCATTGGACTACCCTGCGCGCTCATGCCATCACCTCGCCGTGGCTTGCCACCAGGCATTGGCCGGTGAGCGAACGGGATTCGCCGCTGGCGAGAAACAGGAACACGCCGGTGATGTCGGCTGGCGTCAGCATCTCGGGTACCGCCTGGCGCGCCAGGATCTCGCGCTCCACCTCGGCCTCGCTGCGGCCTTGCTCTTGCGCCATGGCGGTGAGCGAGCGCATCGCGGCCTCGGTGCGAATCCAGCCGGGGCAGACCGCGTTCACGCGGATGCCGCGGGCACCCAGTTCGAGCGCCAGCGAGCGAGTGAGGCCGACCACTGCGTGTTTGCTCGCCGCGTAGGCCGAGAAGCCGGCCACGCCGATGCGGCCCCAGATGGAGCTTTGGTTGATGACGCTGGCGCCGCGCGGCAGCAAGGGCAGCAGCGCCTGCGTGAGCCGCACCATGGAGGTGACGTTGTTGTCGAGCAGGCCGGCCCAGCGGTTCATGGAGTCGGGCGCCGGGTCGTCTATGGGTGTGGGGTACTCGGTGCCGGCGTTGTTCACCAGCACGTCCAGGGTTCCCCAGCGTTCACGCACCTGGTCTGCAACGGCGGCCACTTGTTGGGCGTCGCCGAGGTCGCACATGATGCAGAGGGCTTCGACAAGCTCAGCCCGAACGGGGGTGGGCTCAGCCCGAGCGTCAAACACTTCCGTTCGCCCTGAGCCTGTGGAAGGGCTCACCAACCCTGTGGACGGGGTTTCGACAAGCTCAGCCTGAACGGAGGTGGGCTCAGCTCGAACGGAGGTGGGCTCAGCACGAACGGAGCTGGCTTGGTCTTGCCGGATCAGATCCAGGGTGAGCGTTGAATCGACCCGGTCCAGCAGCATCAACCGCACACCCTGCGCCGCAAAGGCCCGCGCCAGCGCCTGGCCGATGCCGCCGGCCGCGCCGGTGATGAGCACGCTCTTGCCCTGCAGGCCGTGGTCGACGGCCATGTCAGACTGCGGTCAAAAAGGACACCCCGACCGCGCCCAGGAAGCCATCGGCACGGCCCGACGTGCCGGGCGGCTGCACGGCGCCGTAGTTGCTCGCCAGCACACGCTTGACGCGGTTGATGTGGAAGCTCTTCAGCAATTCACCCACGGTGATCACCTGCGGGTAGCTGTCGGGGTAGAGCTCGCGGTGGAACGCGGGCAGGCGGTACCAGGGCGCGGTGGGGCGCTCGTGGTGCGCGTTGTGAAAGCCGAAGTTGAGCCAGACCAGGTTGAGCCATTTCGCGTCCAGGCTCACCACGTCGCTGTACGTGTTGGCCTGTTCATAGGCACGGTCGCGCAGCTTGTCGGCCGGGATCGGCGTGTCGTCCAGGATGGGGTAGGCGTCGTAGGTGTGCTGGAAGCAGTCGGCGAAACGCAGCACGGTCACGAAGATGAGGAAGGCGAACGCGTACAGCAGCAGCGCCTTGAGCGACCACCAGCCCAGCAGCGCCAGCGCGACAAGTCGCACCACGACCACGCCGATGACGCGGCCGCGCGCTTCCTTCTTCTTGTCGCCCATGAAGGGCATGGCGATCACGAAGCCGCGCATGACGAACTCCACCGCCGGGATCCAGGCCCATTCCAACGCCAGCACCACACGGCGCACCAGCGGGTGGGCGCGCAGGAAGGCCTGCGAATCGAAGGTGATGACGTCGGCGCGCTCCACGTGGTGGCGCATGTGCTTGCGGCGCATGTCGGCGAAGCTGGCGTAGCAGCTGCCGTTGATCCAGCTCATGAGCGTGCCCCAGCGTTCGTTGGCCTGTGGCGTGCGAAAGATGGCGTTGTGCGCGAACTCGTGGATGAAGTAGGCCGACCAGATGAGCGTCTGCGCCACCAGCAGCACGCCCAGTGCGTTCAGCAGCCAGCTCGTTTGTCCCAGCAGCGCGATGCCCGCGGGCCAGCCCAGCACGGTGAAGCCCATGGCGGAAACGTTCGGCCACACGCCGTCCTCGTATCGGAAAACCGGTTTCATGGAAATGCCTTCGGTGGAGATCGCAGTCGTCACCGCACCGATGCCCTGGCGGGCACTGGTGCAGGTGCCCCGGGAGTTACTTCAGCGCCTTCACGAGACTGGCGTCGAAGGTGGCTTCGGTGGCGGGGACGGCGGTGATCTGGCCCTTGGCCTTGAGCAGCTGGCCGATGATTTCACCGCTGGCGTAGTACGAGGTGGTTTCCTTCGCGGGCGCGAAGGCCTTGGGCATCTCGGCCAGCGGGATGTTGTAGACACCGGTGAGCTGTTCCTTCACCTCGGCGGCCGACACGCCCATGAACTTGCCGATGATCTTGTGCGCCTCGGCGGGCTTGGCCTTCATGTAGGCCATGCCGTCGAGGTAGGCCTTCATGATGTTGGTGATCTCGGCGGGCTTGGCCTTGATCACCTTGTCGTCGAACACCAGCACGTCGGCGATCAGGCCGGGTGCGTTCTTCGAGGAGAACACCACCTTGAATTTCTTGCCGCCGCCCTGGCCGAGGATCTGCGACAGGCTGGGCTCGTAGGTCACGCCGATTGGCAACTGGCCGGAAGCCATGGCGGCCGGCACGGCCTCGGGTGTCATGCTCACCGGGGTGATGTCCTTCTCGGTCAGGTTCACCGTCTTGAGCGCGTAAGACAGCAGGAAGTCGCTCGGCGAGAGCGGGTTGTAGCCGATCTTCTTGCCCTTGAAATCGGCCACCTTGATGATGCCGCCGTCGGCCACGATCGCGTCGCCACCGTTGGAGTAATCGATGGGCATGACCACCTTCATGTTGCGTCCCGCCGCCACCTGGCCCACCACCTGGTCGTAGGTCAACATGCCGCCGTCGACCGCGCCGGAGGCGATGGCCGCGGGAATCAGTGCGGGGTCGTTGAAGACCTGCAGCGAGACCTTGAGGTTGTATTTCTTGTAGAGGTCCAGCGCCTCAGCCACGTAGAACGGGCCATAACCGATCCACACCACGGTGGCGATCTTCATGGAGGCGGGGGTCTGGGCGAACGAGGTGAGCGTTGCCAGCGACAGCGCCAGGCCCAGGGCCGGCTTGAGGAAGTGGTTGCGCCGACTCGAGTGGGTGGGGGCAGAGGATTTCATCATTGAGGCTCCATGGGTTGAAAGGACGCGCAGGAAGAACCGATCTGTGATCGTTCTCCCGGGCTTTTGTCCCTCCGTGGAGCCTGCGATGAGGCCGGCACACTCTCGGACCAGACACCGCGGAAGCGGTCGGAACCCTAGTGCACCTGAGTGCCGAGCTGTCTCGGGGGCGGACCCCAGATGGCTCTTCTTGCAAGCGTGGTATCAGCAGAAAGCGTGCCAGCCGTTTGCCGAAGGCAAGCGCGTTTTTGCGCCGCGCGGGCGCCGGTTTTGCACCAAAAGCAGATGGCAGCGGGCGTCTCAGCCGCGCTTGGCCGGCGCACTGCGCCCCGTGTTGGTGCGGGGCTTGCGCGCAGCCCGGACCTGGGGCTCGCTCGCTGTTTCGCCCGGGGTCTCGACCAGATCCGGCGGCAGCAGGGGCACGAAGGGTGCGCGCGCATCGGCGGCCAGGCCTCGGGTGAGGGTTTCCAGAATCTCGATCAGTTGCTGTCGCTGCGTGAGCGTCAAGGGCGAGAGCAGACGCTGGTAGGCCTGCTCGGCCGGGTCGCGCGCCCGCTGCAGCAGCTTCTTGCCGGCCGGCGTGAGCACCACCGCCATCTGGCGCTTGCTGTGTTCGGACATGCGCCGCTCGATCATGCCGCGCTCCTCCAGCCCCTTGCACACCCGCATCACGGTGACCTTGTCGAACGCCAGCGCACGCGCCAACCGGGTCTGGTCCAGGCCCGGTTCGTTGGCCAGCACGGTGAGCACGCCGTACTGGGCCGGGGTGAGGCCCACGCTGGCACAGGCGGTTTCGAACACCGCCGCCGAAATCTGGTGGGTGCGGCGCAGCAGGAAGCCCGGGCGCTGGTACAGGTCTTTCAGGGTCATGAAGTGAAAACTCGGGATTCTACGAATGGCGGTCAACCGGCGTTGACTTTCATAATGGTTCGCATGCTAACGATAGGAGACATCAAATGACAGGCTCGAAAACCCTTGCTGCTGTTTCATGGCAGCCCCTGGCATCTTGCGCCCGCCGCGGCCTGCTGGCGTTGGCGGTGCTCGCCAGCACGGGTCTGGCCCACGCCCAGACGACCGATGCGCCGCTGCGCCTGATCGTCCCGTTCACCCCCGGCACTGGCATCGATCTCATCGCCCGCACCATCGGACCCCGGTTGTCCGAGCGCCTGAAGCGTCCGGTGGTGGTGGACAACCGGGCCGGGGCCTCCGGCAACATCGGCACCGAGGCCGTGGTGCGCGCCGCGCCCGATGGCAACACCTTGTTGGTCAGCGTGAACACTCTGGTGATGAACCGCAGCCTCTACCCCGCAGCGCCGTTCGACCCGCTGCGCGACCTCACGCCGGTGAGTCTGACCAGCTGGGGCCAGTTGATGCTGGTGACCCACCCCAAGACCGGTTTCAAGACCGCCAGTGACCTGGTGGAAGCCGCCCGCCGGGCGCCCGGCAAGCTCAACTACGCCTCGCCCGGCGTGGGCACGCCGCACCACTTGTCGATGGAGCTGTTCAAGAACACCAGCAAGAGCTTCATCACCCACATCCCCTACCGCGGCACCGGCCCGGCGCTCACCGACCTGCTGGGTGGCCAGGTGGACGCGATGTTCCTGCCGATCCATGTGGCGCTGCCGCAGATCCGCAGTGGTCGCCTGGTGGCTCTGGCCATCGGCAGCGACAAGCGTCACGCCTTGCTGCCCGACGTGCCCACGCTCACCGAGTCGCGCACCGCCGACGTGAATGTGGACATGTGGTACGGCGTGTTTGCGCCCAAAGGCATGGCCCCGGCCATGGTGGCCACGCTCAACCGCGAGATCAACGGCATTCTGGCCAGCGAGGAGGTGAAGAAGGCGTTTTCATCCCAGGGCATGGACCCGAGCACCAGCACGCCCGAGGCGTTTGGCGAGCTGGTCCAGAAAGACGCGGAGCGTTGGGCGGCTCTCATCAAGGCCCAGAACATCAAGGCTGAATGACGATGGCAGAGCAGACCGCGATCGCGGTGGTGGGCGGCGGCATCGCCGGGCTGGCGTTTGCCCTGGCGCTGCACCAGCGCGGCATTGCCTGCGATGTGTACGAGGGTGTGGCCGAGGTCAAGGAGCTGGGCGTGGGCATCACGCTGCTGCCGCACGCCATGGAGGAGCTCACCGCGCTGGGCTTGCTGTCGCCGCTGGAAGCTGCGGGCATCGAAAACCGCGAGAGCGTGTTCTTCAACCGGTTCGGCCAGCGCGTATACGGCGAGGCGCGCGGGCGGCATGCGGGCTACGAACTGCCCGAGCTCGGCATCCACCGCGGCAAGCTGCACCGCATCTTGTTTGACGCGGCGCTCAAACGCCTGGGCGCGGAGCATTTGCACACGGGTTACCGCTGCACCAGCCTGGCGCAGGACAGTGAGGGCGTCACGCTCTCGTTTTCCGACAACGCCCAGGGCCCGGTGGCGCCGGTGCGCGCGCAGTGGGTGGTGGCCTGCGACGGTGTGAACTCGGCCATCCGCAAGCACTTCTACCCGGACGACCAGATCTGCTACGCCGGCATCAACACCTGGCGCGGCACCACGGTGCACAAGCCCATCCTGGGCGGAAAGAGCTACATCCGCGTCGGCTCCATCGACACCGGCAAGATGGTGATCTACCCCATCGTCGACAACGTGGACGGGCGGGGCAATCAGCTCATCAACTGGGTGGCCGAGATTCGCGACAGCGAAGCCCGCATGAACGACTGGAACCGCCCGGGCCGGGCCGAGGACTTCCTGCCCACCTTCGCCGACTGGACGTTCGACTGGCTCGACGTGCCCGCGCTCATCACCGCAGCCGAACACGTGTTCGAGTACCCCATGGTCGACAAGGACGCGCTGGCGCGCTGGAGCTTCGAGCGCGTCACCCTGATGGGCGACGCCGCCCACCCCATGTACCCGCGCGGCTCCAACGGATCGGCGCAGGCGCTGATCGATGCCCGCACGCTGGCCGACGAAATCGCCAACGAACAGGCCGCGGGGGGCGATCTGCGCGCCGCCCTGCAGCGCTACCAGGACGCCCGCCTGCTGGCCACCGCCCGCGTGGTGGAAACCAACCGCACCCTGCCACCGGACTTCATCATCATGAAAGCCGACGAATTGAGCGGCGGACGGCCCTTCGACAACATCGACGATCTGATCAGCCAGGACGAGCTGCGCGCCATCTCGGACAACTACAAGCAGATCGCGGGCTTTGCGCTGAAGGGCTGATTCCCCGCACGCGCTGCACTGGTGTGGGGGGTATCCGACAAATCGGGTGAATTGCTGCGCTCCTGACACCTGCCAGGCGCGGATTTGTGGCACTGTCGGCAAAGGTGCCGTCCGTGGGGGACGGGGCACCCACCTTGTGCCATCCAGCATGCCGCGATCCACACACGCGAAACGAAATCAGACGGGAGATGACGCATGGCTTGGGGGCCTCGCCGGGCGTTGGCTGTGTGCCGTGGTCCTGGCATGGGCGGCCGTCTGTCCTGTGGTGCAGGCGCAGACCACTTTGCGCTATGGCGGTGACGCCGCGTTCCCGCCTTTCGAGTCCCTCAATGCCCAGGGTCAAGCCGAAGGCTTTCAGATCGACCTGATGCAGGCCGTCGGCCGCGAACTGGGTGTGGAGGTGTCCACCAGTCTGCAAGCCTGGCCGGCCACGGTGGAGGCGTTCAAGGCGGGGCGGGTGGACGTGATCGCGATGGTGGAGACCACCGAGCGACGCGCCTACGCGCACTTTCTCAAAGGCCACGCGGCGCCGGCCTTTGCGGTGTACCTGCCGGTGGGGTTGCCAGCGCCGCGTGCCCTGCAGGATCTGCAGGGGTTGCGCATTGCCGTGCTGGACCACGAACCCATGCGCGAGAGCCTGAGCAAGTGGCTCTCCGGTATCGACGCCACTTACGTGCGCGCGACCGACGCGCAGTCGGCCTTGCGGGCGGTGAAGCTCGGGTTCGCCGACATGGCTTTGCTGCCCCGCGCCTACGCCGATCCGGTGATGGCCTCGGGTGAGGTGCCGGGCCTGGTCGCTGGTTTGAGCAACCTGAGCTTGCAAACGTATTCGTTGGCGGTGGTGCGGGGCAACGACGAGTTGCGCCAGCGCCTGCAAGAGGTGATGGATCGGCTGGAGGCCAACGGCAGCTTGCCCGCGCTGCGCGAGCGCTGGCTCAACGACAAGCCCGCGAACGCCGAGAGACAGGCGATGGAGCGGGACATGGCGCAGCAGCGCCGCTGGACCTGGCTGGTCGCCGTGGGTGGGACGCTGCTGCTGTTGCTGGCTGCGTACCTGTTGCGCCAGCGTGGGCGCTCGGTGGCCACCGAGCGTGCACGGCGCAGCGAGGCCGAGCGTTCGTTGCGACGATCCGAAGAACTGCTGGATCGCACCTTCCAGCGCAATCCCGAGCCGATGCTGGTGGTCGACCATGACAGCGGCGTTGTGCAGGATGCCAACCCGGCGGTGGCGACCCTGCTGGGTTTGCCCGAAGGCGAGGTGGTGGGGCAGCCGTTGCGTGCCCTGGCACACCACATCGGCATGGACAACCTGAAAAGCATGGCGCGCGCGATCGATCTGGGCGGCCTGCTGGACGCGCTGCCCGTGACCGTGACCCGCCGCGATGGCCAGCAGCGCGCCTGCCTGATCAGCGCCGACAAGATGCGCGTTGGCGCGCTCACCATCGTGTTGTGCATCGTGCGCGACGTGACCGAGCGCATGGCACAGGACGCGGTGTTTCGCCAGGGTTACCAAGCCTTGCAGGCGATGAGCGAGCAGGCCAGCCTCGACGCGCCAGACACGCTGCCGCCGTTGGACCCCGGCGAGGATCGCGTGCGCGAGTTCACCCGGGCCGTGGCGCACGACCTGCGGGCGCCGTTGCTGGCCATCCAGGGCTTCATGGGTCTGATGCGCGAACGCATGGAGCAAGGGCACACCGACGAGGCGCTGGAATACAGCGAGCAGGTGGACAAGGCCACGCGGCGCATGAACTCGATGATCGATGCGCTGTGCAAGCTGGCGCAAATTGACGAGGAGGTCTTGCGGCGTCAGGACATCGACATGCGCACCCTGGCCGGGGACACCTGGGCTCTGGTGCGCGGTGGCGAGACCGATCGGGCCATCGAGATCCGGTTCGATTCGCTGCCGCACGCACAGGGCAGCTCGGATCTGGTGGCGCAGGTCTGGCAGAACCTGCTGCACAACGCCTGGAAGTACACCGCACGCGTGCCGGTGGCGCGCATTCGGGTCGACAGCTTTCAGGAAGATGGTCGCACCTGGTACCGCGTGACCGACAACGGTGCCGGTTTCGACATGGCGCACGCCCGCCACCTGTTCCAGCCGTTTCGGCGCATGCACTCGACATCGCAGTTCGAAGGCAGCGGCATCGGCCTGAGCATGGTGCAGCGCATCGTGCGCCACCACGGTGGTGAGGTGCGCGTGCGCAGCCAGCCCGGCGTGGGCACGGTCGCCGAGTTCACGCTCGACCCGGTGGTCTGATCGGCCGGGCCCCCTGCGCTCAAAGCCTGGGGTCAGGCGGCCTTGACGCGTGCTGCTTGCGCCAGGCCGCGGGCGCCATCTGGTGCGCGCGCTTGAACGCCCGGTGAAAGGCCGGCTCCGACTCGTAGCCTGTGGCTTCGGCGATGCGCGCGATCGGCTCGTTGCTCTCCAGCAGCCGCTGTGCGGCATACCGCATGCGCTGGCGTGCCAGGTAGCGCATGGGGGGTTCGTCCATCAGGGCATTGAAGCGCTCGGCGAAGGCCGAACGCGACAAACCCACCTCGCGCGCCAGCTCTTCGGTGGTCCAGCCGCGCTGTCGGTCTCCATGCAGCAGGGCCAGGGCGCGGCCCACCTTGGCGTCGCCCAGGCCCGCCAGCCAGCCGGTGCTGCCCTCGGGTTGTTGCGCGAGGTACTGGCGCACGGCTTCGGCGAACAGCAGCTCGGCCAGCCGACCGAGCAGGTTGGGCGAGACGCCGTGCACCACGCCCATGGGCTGTGAGGCGAATCGCAACGAGCTCTCGAACCACTGGGCGGCGGCCGGGTCGCGCAGGCTCAGGTGCAACACCCGGGGCAGGGCGTTGATGAGCGGATCGTTGACGTTGTCGTGCCCCAGGTAGCCGCAGAAGAACCGTGTGATCGGTCCCTGGCCCCTGTGTGTGAGGCGCAGCAGTCCGCTGTCGCCCGGCTGGTGTTCCAGTTGTTCCACCGCCATGGGTGGCACGGCCAGGTCGCTGCCCACCAGATGGCGGTCGTTGCGCGGCAGGATCACCAGCTCGCCCGCGCGCACCCGCACGGCGCCCGCCTCGCCCTCCACGCGCAGGGTCATTTCGCCCTCGCACACGTAGTGGTAGGCGATCACCTCGCGCGGTGCGGGGTTGAATTCCACGCAGTCCTCCGGCCCGACTTTGGAGAACACGCTCCAGGGTGCGCCGATCTCGGCCTCGACGAAGACGCCGCCGCGCAGGCGCAGCGCGTGCAGCACGTCGGTCAATGCATCGATGGGGTAAGGGGCGGTCATGGCAGGCGTTTCGGCAAGAAAAGCCGGCGCCGCGGGCATGGCCCCGGCGGGCAGAGGGGCATAGATTAATCCCACCGGTGCCAGCGAGGCAATGCCCTCCGTCCATTACCGAGCACCGGCCACGCAACCAAGGAGTATTTTTCAATGATCACCGACGCACAGGGTCACACCCTCACCGGCGCCACCGCAGAGGCCGCCACCCACTTTGAACAGGCCGTCACCGCCTTCAACCTGTACCGCGGCGACCCGATGGCCGCGCTGGAGCGCGCCACCGAAGCCGCGCCCGGTTTTGTCATGGCCTACCTGCTCAAGGCCCACCTGATGGCCATCGCCACGGAGCCCGCTGCCGCTGCCGGCGCGCGCGAGCTGCTGCAGGCCACAGCCGATCTGCCCATGAACGAGCGCGAGCGTTCGCACCGCGTCGCCATCGAGTTGATCCTGCAGGGCGAGTGGTCGGCTGCGGCCATCGCGCTGGACCACCACCACACAAGCCACCCGTTCGACATCGTGGCGCTGCAGGTGGGCCACCTGTGCGACTTCTTCCGCGCCAACGCGCGCAGCCTGCGCGACCGCATCGCGCGCACCCTGCCGCACTGGAGCGCCGAGATGCCGGGCCACTCCATCCTGCTCGGCATGCATGCCTTTGGCCTGGAAGAGTCGGGTCAGTACGCGCAGGCCGAAGACGTGGGGCGCAGCGCGCTCGATGCGCAGCCGCTGGACTGTTGGGCCCACCACGCCGTGGCCCACGTGATGGAGATGCAGGCGCGCCACCAGGACGGCATCGGCTGGATGATCGCGCGCGAGCCGCACTGGTCGGGTGACGACAACTTCTTCCAGGTGCACAACTGGTGGCACCGCGCGCTGTGCCACCTGGAACTCGGCCAGGCCGATCAGGCGCTCGCACTGTACGACGGCCCGATCCGCAGTGGGCGCAGCGCGGTGGCGGTGGACATGGTCGACGCCTCCGCCCTGCTCTGGCGCCTGACGATGAGCGGCGTGGACGTGGGCGATCGCTGGAAAGAGCTCGCCACCGCCTGGGACGCGCACGCCGATGGCGCGCTCTACCCGTTCAACGACTGGCACGCGGCGATGGCCTGGCTGGGCGCGGGCCGCACGTGCGACGTGGAGCGTCTGCAAGCGGCGCTGCGTGGCGCCCCTCGTGATCGGGAAGCCTCGCGCTGGGCGGCCGACACGGGGGCCGATCTGGTGGCCGGCTTCGCCGCCTTCTGGCAGGGCGACCACGACTCGGCTGTGCAACACCTCCACCGCGCACGCTTCATTGCCAACAGCTTTGGCGGCAGCCACGCACAGCGCGACGTGATCGACTGGACCCTGACCGAGGCCGCGCTGCGCGGGCGCCGCATCGGTCTGGCCGAGGCGCTGGCCAACGAACGCCTGGCGTTGCGGCCGCACAGCCCTGTCAACCGCGGCTTCCTGCTGCGCGCCGCCGACCGGGGCGTGGCAGGCGGTGCGCGCCGTCAGCGCGGTGTGGGCACGGTGGCCGAGCTCACGCTCGATCCGCAACACTGAGCTGGTCCCGAAAAGGCTGGTTGCGGGTCGACAAGCGCCGCGTCATCCTGCAGGATGGGAGTGGGTGCTCGCGCCGCGGCGCACCTGGTCTGTGCGCCATCACACGGACAACTGCGCGATCCCGATGCAGGATGGAGGGATGCTTATGCTGTTCCCAGCGCGTGCGCGCCATTCCAGGGCATGAGCGCGCTTCCGCTTTCAAGGTCGTTGCGCGTGCTCACCGTCAACATCCACAAAGGCTACGACGTCTTCAACAGCCGCTTCGTGCTGCACGAATTGCGCGAAGCCGTGCGCGCCGTGCAGAGCGACCTGGTGTTCCTGCAGGAGGTGCAGGGCGGCACCGAGGGGCGCAGCGCGACCTCGGTGGGCGCGCAATACGAGTTCCTGGCCGACGAGATCTGGCCCGATCACGCCTATGGGCGCAACGCGGTGGCCGAGGGCCTGGACCACGGCAACGCGGTGCTGTCGCACTTTCCCGTGGTGCGCAGCCACAACCACGACATGTCGCTGCCGGGGGTGGAGCCGCGCGGCTTGCTGCACTGCGAAGTGACCCTGCCCGATGGCCTGCCCGCGCTGCACGTGATGTGCGTGCACCTGGGGCTGCGCGAATCGCACCGGCGCCACCAGCTCGCGCGGCTGTGCGAGACCGTGCAGGCAGAGGTGCCCGCCGATGCACCGCTGGTGGTGGCCGGCGATTTCAACGACTGGCGCTCGCGCGCCGATGCGCTGCTCGCGCCCAGCGGCCTGCGCGAGGTGTTCAGGGAGGCACATGGTCATCACGTGCGCAGCTTCCCCGCACGCTGGCCGCTGCTGCGGCTGGACCGCATCTATGTGCGAGGTGTCGCCGCCGCCCAGCCACTGCCCATGCCTCGGCGGCCCTGGGCGCAGCTGTCCGACCATGCGCCGGTGGCGGCCGAGATCGAAGTGTCGGAGGCACCATGAACTCGCGCTGGGTACCGGGCAACCGCATCACCCTCCTGGAGAACGGCGAAGGCTACTATCCGCGCGTGTTCGAGGTCATCGCCGCAGCCGAGCAAGAAGTGCTGCTGGAGACCTTCATCCTGTTTGACGACAAGGTCGGGCGCGAACTTCAGCAGGCCTTGATGGCCGCGGCCCGGCGTGGCGCCCAAGTGCACGTGCTGATCGACGGCTGGGGATCGCCCGACCTCCCGGCCTCGTTCACGCAGCCCTTGCTCGATGCCGGCGTGCGTCTGCGCAGTTTCGAGCCGGCGCAGCGCCTGTTCGGTGCGCGCATCAACCTGCTGCGGCGCATGCACCACAAGCTGGTGGTGGTCGATGGCCTGAGCGCATTCGTGGGAGGCATCAACTATTCGATCGACCACCTCCATGAATTCGGGCCTCAGGCCAAGCAGGATTACGCGGTCGAGATCGAGGGTCCGCTGGTGGGGCAGATTCAGGCCTTCTGCCGCGCCAACGTGGACGCGCCGCAGCCGGCACGCAGGCAGTGGCTCCAACGCTGGCGTGCCGGCCTGGCGCGCGGCGGTGTTGCTGACGTTCATGAAGACGGCGCGGTGGCCGCGTTCGTCACGCGTGACAACAACGAGCACCGCACCGACATCGAGCGCCACTACCGCGTCGCGGTGCGCAGCGCGCGCCAGCGCATCCTGATTGCCAACGCCTATTTCTTCCCCGGCTACCGCCTGCTGCGCGACCTGCGACAGGCGGCGCGGCGGGGTGTGCAGGTCGACCTGGTGCTGCAGGGCCACCCGGACCAGCCCTGGGTGAAACGCGCCACCGAGCTGCTCTACCGGCACCTGCTGCGCGCTGGCGTTCGCGTGTACGAGTACAACGAGCGGCCGCTGCACGGCAAGGTGGCGGTGGTGGACGACATCTGGGCCACCGTGGGCTCCAGCAACCTCGACCCGACCAGCCTGAGCTTGAATCTGGAGGCCAACGTGGTGGTGCGCGACGCAGTCTTCTCCCGGCACCTGCGCGAGCGCATCGACCACCTGATGACGCAGAGTTGCGACAGCGTGCAGCGGCCTGCCACGGGGCGCTTGCGCTCGGCCTGGATCGCCGTGCGCAGCATGGTGGTGTTTCATGTGCTGCGGCGTTTTCCCGTATGGGCATCGAAATGGTCGGTGCGCGAACCGAAGGTCGTGCCGATGCACGTCGACGCGCCATGAGTCCGGCGGCGCAGCGGGCCTGGCGATGGTTCAAGCGCATCGCGCCGTGGGCACTGGCCGCGCTGGTGCTGGCGCTGGTGGTGCGGCAGGCTCGCACGGTGGCGTGGCCCGAGGTGTGGCGGGCGCTGCAGGCGCTCACGCTGGCCCAGGGGTTCACGGCAGCGGGCCTGGCGCTGTTGAGCTACGGCCTGTATGCCAGCTTCGACCTGATCGGGCGCCGCCTCACCGGCCACACGCTCTCGATCCCGCGCACGCTCGCCACCGCCGCCATCAGTTATGCGTTCAACCTCAACTTCGGCGCCCTGGTCGGCGGCTTCGGTCTGCGCCTGCGGCTCTACATGCGCGGTGGCCTGTCGGCGCCGACGGTGGCCAAGGTCATTGCGCACAGCATGGTGACGAACTGGCTGGGTTATCTGTGGGTGGGTGGTGCCGTGCTGTTGTTCGCCCCGCCGCGACTCCCCGAGTCGTGGGTGCCGGGCGATCTGGGCTTGCGCGCCATGGGCGCGGCGATGTTGGCGCTGGCGCTGGGCTACCTGGCGCTGAGCACCTGGTCGCGCCAGCGCGAACTGAGCTGGCGCGGGCACACCCTGGCCTTGCCCGGCGCCCGCCTGGCCGCGCTGCAGGCGTTGCTGGGGGGCGCCAGCTGGCTGCTGATCGGCGCCATCGTCTGGAGCCTGTTCGGTGGGCGCATCGACTACCCCGCCGTGCTTGGCGCGCTCCTGCTGGCAGCGGTGGCCGGCGTGCTCACGCACGTGCCGGCCGGCCTGGGTGTGCTGGAGGCGGTGTTCGTCGCCACGCTGGGCGGCCGCCTGCCCGCCACCGAGGTGCTGGCCACGGTGCTGGCCTACCGCGCCGCCTACTATCTGCTGCCGCTGGTGCTGGCTCTGCCGGCCTACGCATGGAGCGAAGCCGCGGCGCGGCCGCGCACTGCGGCCGCTCAGCCCCTGCCCACGAAAGGCATCTGACTGGCCATCACGGTCATGTTCAGCACGTTGGTGGACAGCGGCAGGCCCGCCATGTAGCGCACGGCCTCGGCCACGTGCTGCACGTCCATCATGGGCTCGGTGGCCATCGTGCCGTTGGCCTGGCGCACGCCCTGGGTCATGCGCGCCGAGAGTTCGGTCAGCGCGTTGCCGATGTCGATCTGGCTGCACACGATGTTGAAGTCGCGCCCGTCCAGGGCGATGGTCTTGGTCAGGCCCAGCACCGCGTGTTTGCTCGCGGTGTAGGGGCTGCTGAAAGGGCGCGGCGCGTGGGCCGAGATGGAGCCGTTGTTGATGATGCGCCCGCCCTGCGGCGTCTGTCGGCGCATCAGACCGAAGGCGGCGCGCGCGCACAGGAACACGCCCGTGATGTTGGTGTCGATCACGTCCTTCCAGCGCTCCAGGGGCAGCTCGTCGATCGGCACGGCCGGGGCGTTGACGCCCGCGTTGTTGAACAGCACGTCCAGGCGGCCATGGCGTTTCTCGATCTGGTCGAACAGGGCCTGCACGCTGTGTTCGTCGCGCACGTCGGCCGGTATGGCCCATGCATGCTGGCCGGCGGCCTGGGCCGCTTCGGCCACGGCGGCCAGCGGCTCGGGCCGGCGCCCGGTGAGCACCACGTGAAAACCGTCCTTGAGCAAACCGAGCGCCACGGCGCGGCCGATGCCGCTGCCGGCGCCGGTGACCAGCGCAACACGGGGAGAGGGAGCAGATGCCATGGGGTGTGCCTTGTGTGGGAGGTTGAACGGACGAGGGCACATGGTAGTCGGCGCATCGGATCGCGCAGCCCCGCATGCTTGCGGATGGGGGCATTTTGGAGTACACGGTGGCCGAGGAGGCGCCATGAACGCACCACCCACCGCCATCACCCGCCGCCTCCTGCTGGCCGCACTGGGCAGCAGCGTGTGCGCCCCCTTGTCGGCGGCGTTGCGCCCGCTGAAGGTGGGCTTCATCTACCCCGGGCCAGTGGGAGATGCGGGGTGGACCTTCGCGCACGACGCTGCTCGCCGGGCGGTCGAGGACCGCTTCGGTCCGCAGGTTGTCGTGACGGTGGTGCCGGCCGTGCGCGAAGGCGCCGATGCCGAACGCGTGCTGCGCGATCTGGTGGCGCTGGGCCATGGATTGATCTTCGCCACATCGTTCGGCTACATGGAGGCCGTGCTCCGGGTGGCCGCCGACCATCCGGACGTGAAGTTCGAGCACGCCACCGGCTTCAGGAACGCAGCGAACGTGCGCACCTACGACACGCGCTCCTACGAGCCTGCGTATCTGGCCGGTCTGATCGCTGGAGGCACGACACGCAGCGGCCTGCTCGGCGTGGTGGGTGCGCTGCCCGCGCCGGCGGTTCTGAACGGGATCAACGCCTTCACCCTGGGTGCGCAGGCGATGGACGTCGCGACGCGCGTGCGCGTCGTTTGGGTCAACGCGTGGTATGACCCGCCTCGCGAGACCGAGGCCGCGCTGAGTTTGTTGAACCAGGGGGCCGATGTGCTGATGCTGACCACGGATTCCCCGGCAGCCCTGCAGACGGCCGAGCGACTGGGCCGGCATGGCTTTGGCCTGTCCAGCGACATGGGCCGCTTTGCGCCGAAGGCGCACCTCGGCTCCATCGTCAACAACTGGGCACCGTATTGCATCAGGGCCGTGGGCGAGGCGCTCGATGACCGTTGGGTCACGGGCCATGCCTGGTGGGGCATGAAGGAGGGGGCGGTCGATCTCGTGGGCGTACCCGCCGACGTGCCCACTGCGGTCAATGCCCGGGTGGCCGCCGTGCGCGGCGGCCTGAGCGACGGCAGCTTCGCGATCTGGCGCGGTGCGTTGATGGACAACAGTGGCAAGGAAGTTCTGCCCCGGGGCCAGGTTGCCGACGACGCCTTCCTGCGCCAAATGAACTTTTACGTGAAAGGTGTCGAGGGACGCGTGCCGGGTTGAACACCCCACCCTGGATTCAGGCCATGCCGTTGCGGCTGGCGAGTTCGACAAACAGGGCCGAGTGGTCCAGATCGGCCAGGCCGTGGTCGACCGACTGGGCGTAGAGCTGTTCGAACAGGTTGGTGATGGGCGCATCGAACCCGATTTCGCTGGCCGTGGTCAGCGCGTTGCGCATGTCTTTCAGTTGCACGGCCACCGCGGCGCGTTTGGTGAAATCGCGTTCAACCATGCGCTGGCCGTGCACCTGCAGGATGCGGCTGTCGGCAAAGCCGCCGGTGATGGCCTGCTTGACCTTGCCCATGTCGGCGCCGCCCTTCTCGCACAGCAGCAGTGCCTCGGCCACCGCGCCAATGGTGATGCCCACGATCATCTGGTTGGCGAGCTTGGCCAGTTGGCCGGCGCCGTGCGGACCCACATGCACCGGGCGGCCCAGCAGATCGAACAAGTGACGCAAGCGCTCGAACACGGCAGGCTCACCGCCCACCATAATGGCCAGCGTGCCGGCCTCGGCGCCCACCGTGCCGCCCGAGACGGGTGCGTCCAGGTGGTGCATGCCGGCAGCCTCGAGGCGCGCGGCGTGGTCACGCGCCTGGCGCGGCAGGATGGACGACATGTCGACCACCACACTGCCCCGACGCAAGCCGTCCACGGTGCCCTGGGTGAACAGCACGTCTTCCACGATGTCGCCGTTTTCAAGCAGGGTGATGACGATGTCGGCCTGGGCCACGGCCTCAGCGGGTGTGTCGGTCACGCGGGCACCAAAGGTTTCCAGGCGCTCGGCCTTGCCGCGCGAGCGGTTCCACGCGCTGACGGTGCAGCCGGCTTCACACAGGCGACGGGCCATGGGAAAGCCCATCAGGCCGATGCCGAGCACGGCCACTTGCAAGGCGGGGGAAGGTGGGGTGGAAGAGGTGGTGTTCACTGAGCGCCTGGAGAAGCATTGAGGGGGATTCCGTGTACAGAATAATGGTGTTTGCTGAGCCCGTCAGGACATGCTGACAACGACCCCCCATGACACAATGCGCGACCATGGAAAAAACACCTTCGACCGACCCCGTCTGGCTGGACAGTGAGTACAACAACCGGGCGCTGGTGCCCGAGCACGCCGAGTATTTCAAGCGTTGGGCTGAAAGCTCGGCACAAACCCGACAGAGCAGCCGCCCACTGCTGGATGTGAGCTATGGCCACGGCCCCGGAGAGACACTGGACATCTTTCCCGCACCGCGCAAGGCGGGAGCGCCGTTGGCGCCGGTGATGCTGTTCATCCACGGCGGCTACTGGCGCAGCCTGGACAAGTCCGACCACTCTTTCATCGCGCCCGCGTTCACGAAGCACGGAGCCTGTGTGGTGGTGCCCAACTACGCGCTGTGCCCCGCGGTCACCATTCCGGACATCGTGATGCAGATGGTGCATGCCCTGGCCTGGACGTTCCGCCACATCGCCGCGCACGGTGGTGATCCGCACCGCATCTCGGTGGCGGGCCACTCGGCGGGCGGGCATCTCGCCGCCATGATGCTGGCCTGCGAATGGCAGCGCGTGGGTGACGATCTGCCCGAGGCGCTGGTGAAGAACGCGCTCTCGATCTCGGGCTTGTACGACCTGGAGCCGGTGCGGCTCACACCGTTCGTGCAGTCGTCCTTGAAGTTGACGCCTGCGCAGGTGAAGAAGGCCAGCCCGGCGCTGTTGCCTGCGCCATTGCTGCGCGAAGGCCGGGGTCAGCTGTACGCGGCCGCTGGCGGCGATGAGAGCAGCGAGTTCCTGCGCCACAACCGCCTCATCCAGCAGGCCTGGGGATCGGAGGTTGTGCCGGTGTGCGAGGCCCTGCCGGGGCTCAACCACTTCAGCATTGTCGAGGCCTTGGCTCAGCCCGGGCATCGGCTGCATCTGTTGGCTCGGGAGCTGCTGGCGGTTTGACGGTTGCCGGGTCTCCTCCTTGATGCCGCTGCGCCGTGCCCCATGGCCGCCGATGACCTCGTTGGCGCTCGTCACATGGGCGCGCAAGCATCACTTCAGGCTCGCGGGCGCATGGCGTTCTGCGCAGCGAAATCAAGGGGGAGGACCGGCGCAGCCGGTCCGGAGGACATTCGCGGAGCAGAGCGCCATGCGTCCGCGAGCCACGCGAGGTGGTTGAGCGAAAGGTCTCCCAACCCCGTCACATCAACAAATGCTCTCCCGCATTGTCCCCACCCAGGATCACGTAGTTCACCTTGCGCACGTCCATCAGCTTCGTCCCACCCGAATAGCTGATGGAGCTTTGCACGTCCTGCTCCATCTCCACAAGCGTGTCGGCCAGCTTGCCCTTGATGGGTTCCAGAATGCGTTTGCCTTCCACGTGCTTGTACTCGCCCTTGTTGAAGTCGCTGGCCGAGCCGTAGTACTCCTTGTAGAGCACACCATCCACCTCCACCGTCTGGCCCGGTGACTCTTCGTGGCCCGCGAACAGCGAGCCGATCATCACCATCGAGGCACCGAATCGCACGCTCTTGGCGATGTCGCCATGGCTGCGAATGCCGCCGTCGGCAATGATGGGTTTGGTCGCCACGCGTGCACACCATTTCAGCGCACTGAGCTGCCAGCCGCCGGTGCCAAACCCGGTCTTGAGCTTGGTGATGCAGACCTTGCCCGGACCCACGCCCACCTTGGTTGCGTCCGCGCCCCAGGTCTCCAGGTCGATCACCGCCTCCGGTGTGGCCACGTTGCCCGCGATCACGAACGACGACGGCAGCTTCTCCTTGAGGTAAGCGATCATGTTCTTCACGCTGTCGGCGTGGCCGTGCGCGATGTCGATCGTGATGTATTCGGGCGCCAGGCCCTCGGCCACCAGCTGGTCCACCGTGGCGTAGTCGGGCGCTTTCACGCCCAGCGAGATCGAGGCGTACACATTGTGGGCGCGCATGTCGCGCACGAACTGGAGGTTGTCCAGGTCGAAGCGGTGCATCACGTAGAAGTAACCGTGCTTGGCCAGCCAGACGCAGATGGACTCGTCCACCACCGTCTTCATGTTGGCCGGCACCACCGGCAGTCGGAACTTGCGACCACCCAGCTCCACGCCGGCGTCGCATTCTGACCGGCTCTCCACGCGGCACTTGCGCGGCAGCAGCAGGATGTTGTCGTAGTCAAAAATTTCCATGAGAAAACCAGGCTCCAGAAAACTGTTGTTGAACAGGGAGAGCGCTTGGCTTGGCCGGTCTTTCTGGATGACCCAAAAAGAAACCGGGCGCAAGAATCTTGGGCCCGGTGACTGATTCTAGGCGCCTTGAGCTGCTCGCGGGCGACTTTGCATGCCCCCGATCCCATATGGCCTGCATACGCATGACCGTATACCGCCCGCGGTGCAGGGCGCTTCCTACAATCAGACCATGTTGTTTGAAGAATCCGTCGCCCCGTCCCCGCTGCTCGCGGGTCTCAACGCCGAACAGGCCGCCGCCGTCATGCTCCCGGCCGAGCATTCGCTCATCCTGGCCGGGGCGGGCTCGGGCAAGACGCGCGTGCTCACCACCCGCATCGCCTGGCTCTTGCAGACCGGGCAGGTCACGCCCGGCGGTGTGCTCGCGGTCACTTTCACCAACAAGGCCGCCAAGGAAATGATGACGCGGCTGTCCAGCATGCTGCCTGTGAACGTGCGGGGCATGTGGATCGGCACCTTCCACGGCCTGTGCAACCGCTTCTTGCGTGCGCACCACAAGCTGGCCAACCTCCCGGCCACGTTCCAGATCCTGGATACACAGGACCAGCTCTCGGCCATCAAGCGCCTGTGCAAACAGTTCAACGTGGACGACGAGCGTTATCCCCCGAAGCAGATCCAGTACTTCATCAGCGGCTGCAAGGAAGATGGCCAGCGCCCGCGCGACGTGGTGGCGCGCGACGAGGAGACGCGCAAGAAGGTCGAGCTTTACGGGCTCTACGAAGAGCAGTGCCAGCGCGAGGGCGTGGTGGACTTCGGCGAACTCATGCTGCGCTCCTACGAGGTGCTGCGCGACAACGACCCGGTGCGCGAGCACTACCAGCGGCGCTTCCGCCACATCCTGATCGACGAGTTCCAGGACACCAACCGCCTGCAGTACGCGTGGATCAAGATGTTCAGCGCGCCGCCACTCGAAGGCCTGCCGGGTTCGGGCAACGCGGTGTTCGCGGTGGGCGACGACGACCAGAGCATCTACGCCTTTCGCGGTGCGCGCGTGGGCAACATGGCCGACTTCGTGCGCGAATTCAACGTGCGCCACCAGATCAAGCTGGAGCAGAACTACCGCAGTTGCAGCAACATCCTCGACTCCGCCAACGAACTCATCAGCCACAACACGAACCGCCTGGGCAAGAACCTGCGCACCGACGCCGGGGCCGGCGAGCCGGTGCGCGTGCATGAAGCCACGAGCGACTTCGCCGAAGCGCAGTGGATGGTCGACGAGATGAAGCAGCTCGCGCGCGAAGACGTGCCCAAGGTGGAGATGGCCGTGCTCTACCGCAGCAATGCGCAAAGCCGCGTGGTGGAGACGGCGCTGTTCAACGCCGCCATGCCCTACCGCGTGTACGGCGGCCTGCGGTTTTTCGAGCGCGCCGAGATCAAGCACGCGCTGGCCTATCTGCGTTTGCTGGAAAACGCCAACGACGACACCAGCTTCCTGCGCGTGGTGAACTTCCCGCCGCGCGGCATCGGTGCGCGCAGCATCGAACAACTGCAGGACGTGGCGCGCAGCTCGGGCTGCTCGCTGCACGACGCGGTGAGCGCGGTGACTGGCCGCGCCGGCGTGGCCATCGGCGCCTTCGTGGCCAAGCTCGATGTGCTGCGCGAACGCTCCGAAGGCATGACGCTGTCCGAGATCATCGAGTTGGTGCTCGAGCACAGCGGCCTGGTGGAGCACTACCGCGCCGAACGCGAAGGGCAGGACCGGGTGGAGAACCTGGAAGAACTGGTGAGTGCTGCCAAGAGCTTTGTCGGTATCGAGGGTTTCGGCCGGGATGCGGTGGCACGCACGGTGGACGGGCCGGCGCTGACGCAGAGCCCGGCCAGCCAGGGGCTGGATCCCGAGATGTCCGTTCGCCCTGAGCCTGTCGAAGGGCTCGCGGGGTCTTCGACAAGCTCAGACCGAACGGATGTTGTCGAGCCGGAAACCGGCGAGACCATGAGCCCGCTCGCGGCCTTCCTCACCCACGCCGCACTCGAATCGGGCGACAACCAGGCGCAGGCCGGGCAGGACGCGGTGCAGCTCATGACGGTGCACGCTGCCAAGGGACTGGAGTTCGATGTGGTGTTCATCACCGGCATGGAAGAGGGCCTGTTCCCGCACGAGAATTCGATGAGCGACCGCGATGGGCTGGAAGAAGAGCGCCGTCTGATGTACGTGGCGATCACACGCGCGAGGAAGCGGCTGTATCTCAGCCACTCTCAGACGCGCATGCTGCACGGCCAGACGCGCTACAACATGAAGAGCCGCTTCTTCGACGAGCTGCCCGAAGCCTGCCTGAAATGGCTCACGCCACAGCAGCCGGCCTGGGGCGCACCGGGTGGCGCGGGCGGCGGCGGTGGCCAGTGGCAGAACGGGCGGCGCTTTGGCGCAGCGCCCGCGCTGCAACCATCGTGGTCACCCGGCTTCAACGACAAAGGCGACCCCAAAGGTCTGGGCCAGAACGCGCCCGAACCCGACCGCGGCACCGACATCAAGGCCGGCATGGCCGTGTTCCACAACAAGTTCGGCGAGGGCAAGGTCTTGTCCATCGAAGGCGCGGGCGATGACGCCCGCGCGCAGGTGAACTTCAGCCGCCATGGAACGAAGTGGCTTGCGCTCAGTGTCGCGAAGCTAACCCCGATCACTTGAACATCAAGTCCCTATGACGCCACCGTCATTTTTCGTGATCACGATGGTGGCCGAGCGCGGGCGCTTGCCGGCGCCGTAGCCGACGTTGGTCGGCCACTGGCTTTCAAACTTCGACGGGTCCATGACGTCGGCCATGCGGGTGCCTTCGCCCGGGTGCTGGATGTTCACGAAGATGGTCTTGCCGTCGGGGGTTTCGCACCAACCGGTGATCTCGCAGCCCTTGGGGCCGACCAGGAAGCGCTTGAGCGTGGCGGGCGTGGGCGCCTTGCCCATGCGGGTCTCCACTGTCTTGCTGCTGCCGTCGGCCATCTTGTGCATCACGGCCTTGGGGCCTCCGTCGCCGACGCGGCCGGGCACGGCGGCCAGCATCATGCAGTTGGTCTTGTCGGTGTAGGCACCGTCGTCGGTCTGGATCCAGCAGATGCCGGTGGTGGGGCTGAACACCAGACCGTCGGGGGCCGACATGTCGTTCTCGTCGGTCAGGCTGGAGAGGTTGATCGAGGACTTGTCGGCATCCGCCTCGGCGCCGAACAGGTAGATGTCCCACTTGAACGAACTGCCCGCGGGCGAGGCATCGGCCAGACGCACGATGTGGCCGTGCACGTTGCCCTTTTGCTCCTTGCTGCCCTTCATGTCGGTGTACACGCGCGGGTTGACCGCGTCGGCAGCACTTGAGGTGCGTGCGCTGTTGTTGGTCAGCGTCATGTAGATCTCGCCGGTGCGGGGGTTGATGCCGCCCCACTCGGGGCGGTCCATGCGCGTGGCGCCCACGGCGTCGGCGGCCAGTCGGGTGAAGATGGCCACGTCGGCGTCGCTCTTGAACTCGAAGTACGAGCTGTTGGCGATCACCGGGTTGTTCACCGAGAGCTCCAGCCACTCGCCGCTGCCGTCGCCCTTGAAGCGCGCGGCGTACAGCGTGCCCTTGTCGAGGTACTTGTCGCCGGCGGCCAGACGGTTCGCGGGCTTGGCATCGGCCGGGTCCCACTTCGCGGCCGAGACGAACTTGTACATGTACTCGCCGCGCGCGTCGTCGCCCATGTAGGCCACGACGGGCTGGCCCGCCACCGGCTTCGCGAACGACACGCTCTCGTGCGCGAAGCGGCCCAGGCCGGTGCGCTTGCGCAGGACCGAACGCGCATCGTAAGGATCGAGCTCGACCACATAACCGAAGGTGTTCATCTCGTTGCGGTAGTCGTCCCGGGCGCTGGCGGCGGTGGCGCCGTTGTTCCAGCGCGCGTACATGTCGGCAGTGCCGCCGGTTTCCCAGCCGTGGCGGCTGGCCGCGCCAGCCTTGCGGCCGTAGCGGTTGAGCGCCTGCACCTGCTTGTCCTTCTTGCGCGCATCGTCGTCCTTGGCGTCGCGGAAGAAGTAGCCGTACCAGTTTTCTTCGCCCGACACGAAGGTGCCCCACGGCGTCTTGCCGGTGCCGCAGTTGTTCAGCGTGCCACGGCATTTCGTGGCGTCTGCGCTGTACTTCGTCACCAGATGCTCGCTGCCGCGCGCCGGGCCGTGGAGGGCGGCCTCGGTCATGGTGGTGACGCGCCGGTTGAACGGCGAGGTCTGCTTGTAGCCCCATTGCTTGCCACGGCCCTCGACCTCGACCACCGCGAGGCCGTGGATCATGAGTTCCTTGTCGATCTCGGCCGCGGGGCGCGGCAGGGTGGACGCGCCGCCCGTGGGATGGATGAAGAAGGAGCTGAGCTTCTCGTCGGTGGTGGCCTCGTGGTTCATGGCCAGCAGGCCGCGCGCGGTGGCGCTGTCGGATGGCTTGCCCTGCGCGTCCAGGCCGAACCATTCCATGCCGTCGTGGTGATCGCCTGCGCGGTTGCCGAAGTCGGCGTCGGTGCCGTCATTCTTGTAAGCCGGCGTGGCGGCGGTGAGCGGATCGCCCAGCGCGTAGATCACTTGGGCGGAGTAGCCCGGGGGGATCATCACCACATCGGCAAGGCTCTTGGCCACGGGCGTGAAGCCCAGGGTGTTGACAGCCGCCGGCAAGGGCGCCTGGGAGGCCGTGGCGCAGCCGGCCAGCGTGGCCGCTCCGCCGAGGGCCGCAGCGCCCGCCATCCCCATGCCGCCACGCAGCAGGCCGCGGCGGCTCAGGCGGGTGGCGAGCACTTCGTCAAAAGCGGGGTTGCCGCTGCGGTTGGAGTCTTCGTCGTTGAATTGGGTGCTTGGGCGGATGTTGTCGTGGGACATGCTGATGGCCTTGGGTGAATGAATCACCGCGGATCATGTGCAAGTCATGTGAAAGTCTGGTGACAGGAAGTCACCTGGTCTGCGCACGCCGCCACGCCGCCGGCGGCAGACCGACCAGGCGTTTGAAGGCGCGCGCGAAGGCGGCTTCTGAGTCGTAGCCCACCTCCAGCGCCACAGCGGCCACCTTGGCATGCCCCTGGCGCAGCAGCCCCGCGCCCAGCTGCATGCGCCAGTTCGTCAGGTATTGCATCGGCGCCTGCCCGGTCAGGTCAACAAAGCGCTCGTGCAGGGCCGAGCGCGACAGCCCGACCTGACGGCCCAGTTCCTCCACGCTCCAGGGTTCTGACGGACGTTCGTGCATCAGGGCAATGGCCTGCCCCACATGCCGGTCGCGCAGGGCGCCCAGCCATCCCGCTGAACCCGGCGGCAGCGATTCGAGGTAGCGCCGCGCGGCATCGACAAACACGAACTCGCTGGCGCGCTCCAGGATGGCGGCGCTGCCGGCGCGGCGCTCGCGCGATTCCGCCACTGCCTGGTCCAGCAGTTGCGTCGTCCATGCCCCCAAGGCCCCGGCGCGCAGGTGCAGCTGCGGTGGCAGGGCGTTGATCAGCGGGTTGAACGGCTTCATGTCGCAGGCCACGAATCCGCACACCACCACCGTGCGCGCATCGTCAGCGGGGCCGGGCAGGCCGGGCCGCAGCACGCCCCGGTGGTAGGCCACGGCGATCGGCTTGGGGTCGTTGCGTGTCTCGTAGCGCCAGTTGCTCTGATCCTCCGACGCATGCAGGCCGGGGGCGCTCGAAATCACGTGGCCGTCACCGCGTGGAAACATGATGATGTCGCCGGCGGCCAGACGCACCGGAGCCTGGCCGTCCGAGGCAGCCCAACCATCTCCTTTGACCACCAGGTGGTAGGCCAGCACGTGGTCGGCGCCCGGCATGAGAGCCCCGGCCAGCATCGGTGACGGTGGTGTCTCGGCCGCCCACTCGCCGTCGAAGCTCACGTAATAAAAGATGGCGCCCCGCAAGCGCACGCTGCGCAACACATCGGACAAGGGATCGTGGCTCATCGCAAGTTCCCGGCCGTGTGGAGTCTGGATCAAGTCGCGCGGACACACGGTGGAGGCGCGAAGTTGCGCACCCTCAACGGCGGACGCACGAGCAAATATGCCCAACGGAAGGTGAAGCGTCAACGGCCACCGTTTTTGAGAATGGATTCGTCGGCGCCACCTGCGTCGATGCACCTCGAACACCCATCCTCAGGAGACACCATGAACACCGTCATCGACAAACCCGCCCCGGATTTCACCGCCATCAAGCAGCGCCAGCAGGCCACCTGGGCCAGTGGCGACTACGCCGCCATCGGCACCACCTTGCAGATCGTCGGCGAGACGCTGGTCGAAGCCGCCGACGTGCGTGCCGGCCAGGCCGTGCTCGACGTGGCCGCCGGCAACGGCAACGCCTCGCTGGCTGCCGCGCGCCGCTACGCGAAGGTCACATCCACCGACTACGTGCAGGCACTGCTGGACAAGGGGCGCGCCCGTGCAGAGGCCGAACACCTGCCGGTGCAGTTTCAGCTCGCCGATGCCGAAGCCTTGCCCTTTGGCAACGCCAGCTTCGACACCGTGCTGTCCACCTTCGGCGTCATGTTCACGCCCGACCACCACCGCGCCGCCAGCGAGATGCTGCGCGTGCTGCGCCCGGGTGGCCGCATCGCCCTGGCGAACTGGACGCCCGCTGGCTTCATCGGTCGCCTGTTCAAGGTGATCGGCGCCCATGTGCCCCCGCCAGCGGGTGTGCAGTCGCCCGCGCTGTGGGGCACCGAGCCGCACATCGTCGAGTTGTTTGGCGCCCAGGCCGCGCAGATCAAATGCCAGCGCCGGCACTTCAACTTCCGCTACCACTCGGCGGCGCACTTCGTGGCGGTGTTTCGCGAGTTCTACGGCCCCACCCACAAGGCCTTCGCCGCGCTCGACGCCGCCGGTGCGCAGTCGCTCGAGCGCGCCATCACCGCACTGCTCGACGAGTTGAACGTGGCCGGTACCGACTCGCTGGTGGTGCCCGGCGAATACCTCGAGATCGTGATCACCAAACACTGAAGCGCTCCACCCATTTGAAGGAGATCACCATGAAGACCCGCAGCTTGATAGCCCACTTGGCGGTGCCACTCACCAGCGCCTTGTTCACCACCCTGGCCTCGCACGTGCGGGCCGATGTCATCACCGACTGGAACCAGCGCTCCGCGCAGATCGTCGGCGAGGCGCGCATCGGTACGCCGCCCGCTGTGCGCGTGATGGCGCTGGTGCAGACCGCCGCCTACGAGGCGGCGCGTGAAGCCCGGCGCGCCCCGTCGGCACCACCCCATGCGGTGGACGCGGCGGTGGCGGGCGCCCACCGCGCCGCGCTGACGCAACTGCTCCCGGCGCAGCGCGCGGCCATCGACGCCGCCGTGCAGGCCGCCCTGGCGGCCATGCCGGACGACGCACCGAGGGCGGAACACCTGGCGGCCGGCGAGCGCGCCGCGCAGCGTGTGCTGGCCTCGCGCACCGGCGAGATGCCGGGCGGTGCCGATACCTACCGCCCGCACACCACCCCGGGCGCGTATGTGCCGACCACGACGCTGGCTGCGCTCCAGTGGCCGCAGCGCAGGCCGTGGCTGCTGCAGCGCGCCGACCAGTTCCGCCCCGGCCCGCCGCCTGCGCTGAACAGCGCGCGCTGGGCCGCCGACTACAACGAGATGAAATCCGTGGGTGGCCGCGACAGCAAGCAGCGCAGCGCGGAACAGACAGACGTCGGGCGCTTCTGGGACCACTCGCTGCCGGCGATCTACCACGGCGTGGTGCGCTCGGTGGCGCTGCAGCCTGGCCGCGATGTGCTGGCCAACGCACGGCTCTTCGCGGTGGTCGCGCAGTCCATGGACGACGCCCTGATCGCGGTAATGGACGCCAAGTACCACCACAACTTCTGGCGCCCGGTCACGGCGATCCGCAACGGCGATCTCGACGGCCACGACGGCACCGAACGTGACGCCAGCTGGGCACCGCTGATCGACACACCGATGCATCCGGAGTACCCCTGCGCGCACTGCATCCTGGCGGGCACCGTGGCCACGGTGCTGAACGCCGAAGGGCGCAAGGGGCCGCTGCCCGTGCTCAGCACCACCAGCGCCACGCTGCCTGGCGTCGTGCGCCGCTGGAACAGCCCCGACGACTTCATGCACGAGGTGGCGCAGGCCCGCATCTACGGCGGCGTTCACTACCGCAAATCCACCGAGGTGGGCATGGCCATGGGTCAGCGCATCGGCGAATGGGCACTGCAGCGCAGCGTAGCGGCGGAACAATGATTCACATCCAGGAGACCAACATGAGCGAACACATCCTGGAAGCCGACTACGTGATCGTCGGTGCGGGCGCCGTGGGCATGGCCATGGCCGACACGCTGACGGCGGAGACGACGGCCAAGGTGGTCATCGTGGACCGCCGCGCCAAGCCCGGCGGCCATTGGAACGAAGCCTACCCCTTCGTGCGCCTGCATGGCCCCTCGGTCACCTACGGCGTCAATTCGATGCCGCTGGGCAGTGGCCGCATCGACGAGGTGGGCCTGAATGCGGGCCTTAACGAGCTGGCCAGTGGCGCCGAGATCTGCGCCTACTACGACCGCGTGATGCAGCAGCGTTTGTTGCCCAGCGGCCGCGTGACCTGGCTGCCACTGCACGACTTGGATGAGGACGGCGTGGCCATCTCGTTGGTGCATGGCCAGCGTCGGCGCCTGGTGGCCCGTTCAGCTTCCAGAGCCAGTGGCCCAGCAACAAAGGCTACGGCGCCGGGAGCCGCCCGCGCTCGGCGACGATCGTCATCACCCGCAACGATGGTGGTGTGATCGGTCTCTGAGTCACCTGCTCCCCAAAGACAAAACCCGGCTCAGCCGGGTTTTGTCTTTGGGGGGGTGCCTCAACGCGTCGCGGCCGGGTGCGCATCGGCGGGGCGCTGCTCCATGTAGCCGCGTCCGTCTTTCACACCGGTGCGCCCGGCGATCTGCCAGGCGGTGCGCTGGTCGATCAGGCGGGCCAGGAACTCCAGCTCTTCGTCGGTGTGGTTCAAGGCCGGGGCGGGGGTGAGGAAACGCCCGGCCTTGGGTTCGACCTCGCCCCAGAACGACTGGTGGTAGCTCGACACCGACAGCGCCCGGTTGCCCCCGGCCTGCATCTCCACCGTGCCGTAGCAGTTGCAGAAATAGCTGCGGTTGGCCTGGTCGGCAAACACCTCGGTGTACACGCCGGTGCCCCGGATGCCGGCGGTCAGCGTGGGGGTGACGATGGATCGGCTGGGGCCGCTGCCGAAGGCGCTGACCACCGCACCGCTGAGCAGGCGCAGCAGGCTCACGGTGTGCAGGGTGGCACCACGCTCCACCGTCATGCGCGAGTTTTGCCGCACGTTGAAGGACGCATTGCCCAGCACGAAGATCAGCCGCGAGGCCGGGCCGGTGGCGATCTCGTCACCGGTCTGGACGGTTTGCTGGGGCAGCATGCGCCGCCCGTTGAGGAGCACGTCGCCCAACAGCTCCACCACATTGCTGCGCTGCTGCGCCATGGCCGCAGGCAGCCCACCCATGGCCACCCAGGCGGCGGCCGCCTTGAGGGTGTCGCGGCGCTGGAACCAGGTCACTTCGCTCTCGACGCGGCCCTGCAGGGTGTGTTGGCTCATGCATCTTCTCCGGTGGTTGTGGGCACGGGTTGCTCGGTCGACTCGAAACTGTCAACAAAAGTGAAATATATCGAGGTGTGAAACATCGAGGCCATGAACAGGACAGCCGGGTACAAGACGATGTTGAGCGCGGCCGCGCCGCCCAGAAAGGCGCCCAGCAGGCTCATGAACAGGCCAACCAGCATGAACACGCCGATCCAGCCCAGCGAGTACATGAGCATCGCGCCCTTGTTGCCCCAGCAGGCCATGAAGCTGAAGAACAGGCTCTTGCCCGGGCTCACGCCGTGCCAGTGCACCAGGGCCGGTGCATGCCAGAAGGCCATCAGCACCGGCAGGTAGACCACCAGACCGGCGAGCAGGCCCTGGTTGGCCAGCGAGGCGCGCACCACTTCGGCCGTGACTTCGGCGTTCGCGTCTGGTGGTGGTATGGCCTCGCCTGCAAACAGCGTGGCCACGCCCAGCACCAGCAGCAGGCCGGCGGCATACAGCGCACCGAGGACGAGCATGTTGCGGGTCTGCACCGGTGTTCCCCGCAGGCCCGAGACCAGCGTGGAGGGCATGGGAAAGCGGCCCTGCACGGCTTCGCGCGTGGCCGCCATCAGGCCCAGCGTGGCCGCCGGCACCAGTGCCAGCGAGATCACCGTGCCCAGCAGCGGGATGAGCGAGAGCACCGAAACGGTGGCCATGAACATGAAGAACAGGCCAGACATGGCCAGCGGCTGGCGGAAGAAGGTCTTCATGCCCAGCTTGACCCACTGCAGGCCGGTGCGGGCGGGAACGAGGTGGAGTTTCATGCGGTCACGGGTTGGGGCGCTGTCGCGGGAGCAGCGGTATCGAGCAGCTGCACCGACAGGTCGCGCGCGTGGGTGGCGCGCTCGCGCAGCACGCGTTCGAAATGGGTGGGGTCGTGGGCCTGCAGCATGGCGGCTTCGCGCGGCAGGTGCAGGTCCCACAGGCGGGAAATCCAGAAGCGCAGGGCGCCGGCGCGCAGCATGGCCGGCAGCAGGCTTCGTTCGGCCGTGCTCAGCGGGCGCACTGCCTGGTAGGCCGCCAGCAGGGCCCGGGAGCGTGCGGCATCAAAGCTGCCGTCGGTGGCGTCCTGGCTGTGGTGCACGCACCAGTCGTTGAGGCAGACCGCAATGTCGAACAGGAAGGTGTCGCAGCCGGCGAAATAGAAATCAAAGAAGCCGGTGAGCTCGCCGGCTTCGAACATCACGTTGTCGCGGAACAGGTCGGCGTGGATCGGGCCGCGGGGCAGGGCGGTGTAGGCCGGGCTGGCGGCCACGTGGTTCTGGTAAGCCAGCTCGGTGCGGATCAGGTCGGCCTGCGGTGCGCTCAGAAAGGGCAGCACCACCGGCACGGTCTCGTTCCACCACGCCAGACCGCGCAGGTTGGGCTGGTTCAGGGGGAAATCACGTCCGGCCAGGTGCATGCGCGCCAGCATGCCGCCCACCGCTTCGCAGTGCGCCACACCGGGGGCCAGTTCGCTCCTGCCGCGCAGCTTGTCCACCACGGCGGCGGGTTTGCCTTGCACGGTGTGCAGGATCTCGCCTTTCGCGGTGGCGGCCGGGTCGGGCACCGGGATGCCTTTGCCCGCCAGAAACTTCATGAGGTGCAGGTAGAACGGCAGTTGCTCGAAGCCCAGTCGTTCGAACACGGTGAGCACATGCTCCAGCGTGGCGCCATCGCGCTCGCTGGTCACGAAGTAGTTGGTGTTTTCAATGCCGCCCTGGATGCCCCGCAATTCGGTGAGGTCTCCCAGATCCAGGGTGTGCAGCAGGGCAGCGGCTTCCGCGAACGCGACTTCGGTGTAAACGGCCATGAAACGCGCAATCAGAAGTTCAGGATGCGCCAACTGCTTCGACCGGCATTGCCGGTGCGCTTGCCGCCGACTTCGCCGGTGCCTGATCCGTTCGTGTCGGGGTTGATCTGGTAGGCCGGTGCGCCGTTCTTGGGTTGCACGTCGATGCTCTTTGTCTCGCCGCCCACACGCACCTCGTCGATGCGGGTGAGCGCGTCTTCGTTGGTGATGCGTTCGATGCGATCGCGCGGCGAGGCGGGCTGGGGCGGCTGCTCCACCGGGGCCGTCTGGGCCTGGGCGGCCGAGGCCAGGGTGATGCCCGCCACCAGGGCGAGGGCGGAGAGCAGGCGTGGGGTGTGGGCGTTCATGCCTCATTGTAGGCAGGCGGGGGCCTGCGGCGCACGTGAAGGGCCAAGCGCCCGGCCTGCGAAGCGGGCTCGATCTCCCCGACAATGCTCGCATGTCCGACCTTACATCCCCCGCCCCCACCCTGTTGCTGGTCGACGGCTCCAGCTACCTCTACCGCGCCTTCCACGCCATGCCGGACCTGCGAGCCGTGCCAGGCGACCCGGCCAGCCCGGCCACGGGGGCCATCCGCGGCATGATCAACATGATGCAGAAGCTGCGCAAGGACGTGCGAGCCGACTTCGCCGCCTGCGTGTTCGACGCCAAGGGGCCGACCTTCCGCGATGCGCTCTACCCCGAGTACAAGGCCAACCGCTCACCCATGCCCGACGACCTGCGCGCGCAGATCGGCCCCATCCACGAGGTGGTGAAGCTGCTGGGCTGGAAGGTGCTGGATGTGCCCGGCGTGGAGGCCGACGACGTGATCGGCACGCTCGCGCACGTGGCGGCGCAGCAGGGCATCACCTGCATCATCTCCAGCGGTGACAAGGACCTGAGCCAGTTGGTCAACGAGCACATCACGGTGATCGACACGATGAACGACCGACGGCGCGACATCGCCGGCGTGACGGCCGAATTCGGCGTGCCGCCCAGTCTGATGCTGGACTACCAGACCCTGGTGGGTGATCAGGTGGACAACGTGCCGGGTGTGCCCAAGGTCGGTCCCAAGACCGCCGTGAAATGGCTGCTCGAATACGGCTCGCTGGAAGCGCTGGTGGCGCGCGCGGGCGAAATCAAGGGTGTGGCGGGCGAGAACCTGCGCAACGCGCTCGATTGGCTGCCCAAGGGGCGCGAGTTGCTCACCATCAAGACCGACTGCGATCTCAAGGACCACATCGAAGGCTTGCCCTCGCTGGAGGCCATCACGATCGGCGGGCAGGATTCCGAGGCGCTCATGGCGTTCAGCGAAAAGTACGGCTTCAAGGGCCTGGTGCGCACGCTGGCGCAGCACGACGTGCCACCGGAAATGCTCGAGGAACACAAGGCCAAGACCAAGGGCAAGGCCGGCGATGGCTCGCCAGGCCTGTTCGACGAGCCCGACCTGAGCGGCAGCGCCGAGCGCGCCACCAACCTGGCCTACGACACCATCCTGTCCTGGGATCTGTTCGACACCTGGCTGCAGCGCGTGCTCGCGGCCGACCTGGTGGCGGTGGACACCGAAACCACCTCGCTCGACGAGATGCGCGCCGAGATCGTGGGCATCAGCTTCAGTGTGACGCCCGGCGCGGCGGCCTACATCCCGCTGCGCCACAGTGGACCCGACGCGCCCGAGCAGTTGCCGTTCGACGAGGTGCTGGCCAAGCTCAAGCCCTGGCTGGAAGACCCGAAGCACGCCAAGCTCGGCCAGCACGTGAAGTACGACCGCCACGTGTTCGCCAACCACGGCATCGAGGTGCAGGGCTACGTGCACGACACCATGCTGCAGAGCTATGTGCTGGAAGTGCACAAGCCGCACGGTCTGGCCAGCCTGGCCGAGCGCCACCTGGGCCGCCAGGGCATCAACTACGAAGACCTGTGCGGCAAGGGTGCCCACCAGATTCCGTTTGCACAGGTCGACGTGGCCAAGGCGGCCGAATATTCGTGCGAGGACAGTGACCAGACGCTGGACGTGCACCTGGCGCTGTGGCCGCAACTGCAGGCGAACGTGAACTTGCGCTTTGTCTACGAGCTTGAGATCGCCAGCAGCGAAGCGCTTTACCGCATCGAGCGCAACGGCGTGCTGATCGACGCGCCCACACTCGCCAGGCAGAGCCACGAACTGGGGTCGCGCATCCACGCGCTGGAGCAGGAGGCTTACGAGATCGCGGGACAGCCGTTCAACCTCAGCAGCCCCAAGCAGCTCGGCGAAATCTTCTTCGACAAGCTGGGCCTGCCGGTGATCAAAAAAACCGCGACCGGCGCGCGCAGCACCGACGAGGAGGTGCTGGAAAAACTCGCCGAAGACTACCCACTGCCCGCCAAGATCCTGGAGCACCGGGGTCTGTCCAAGCTCAAGGGCACCTACACCGACAAGCTCGCCCAGCTCGCGCTGCCGCGCACGGGGCGGGTGCACACGCACTACGCGCAGGCCGTGGCGGTGACGGGGCGGCTGTCCAGCAACGACCCCAACCTGCAGAACATCCCCATCCGCACGCCGGAAGGCCGGCGCGTGCGCGAGGCCTTCGTGGCGCCGGCCGGTCATGTGATCGCCAGCGCCGATTACTCGCAGATCGAACTGCGCATCATGGCCCACATCAGCGGCGACGAGGCTCTGCTGCGCGCCTTTCACGAAGGCATCGACGTGCACCGCGCCACCGCAGCCGAGGTGTTCGGCGTGGAGGCGGCGCAGGTGAGCAGCGAGCAGCGGCGCTACGCCAAGGTGATCAACTTCGGCCTGATCTACGGCATGAGTGCCTTTGGCCTGGCCAAGGCCCTGGCCATCGACAACACCGCGGCCAAAAATTACATCCAGCGCTACTTCGAACGCTTCGAGGGCGTGAAGCGCTACATGGACGACACGCGCCAGAGTGCCAAAGCCCGGGGTTATGTGGAAACCGTGTTCGGTCGCCGCCTGTACCTCCCCGAGATCAACAGCCCCAACGGGCCGAGGCGCAGTGGCGCTGAGCGCGCCGCCATCAACGCACCCATGCAGGGCACGGCGGCCGACCTCATCAAGCTCAGCATGGTGGCGGTGCAGAAGGCGCTGGACGAGCAACAGCGCGGCACGAAGATGATCATGCAGGTGCACGACGAACTGGTGTTCGAGGTGCCCGAGGGCGAGGTGGACTGGCTCAAGACCGAGATTCCGCGCCTGATGGCGGGCGTGGCTGAGCTCAAGGTGCCGCTGCTCGCGGAAGTGGGCGTGGGACCCAACTGGGACAAAGCCCATTGACATGAAACACCCCCGCCGCACTTCGTGCGACCCCCTCCAGGGGGCGGCGCCTGCGGCCCGGCGGAGCCGGTTCCGCGGCGCCCCCGGGTGGGACACGCGGCCCGGACACTGACATGCAGAATCGCCGCGCGTTTCTGTGCGCCGGCCTGTCTGTGGCGGGCTGGCCGGCGTGGGCGCAGACCGACGACAAGTGGGGCGCGCAGCGCGGGTACCCGCAGAGTCGCTCCAGCTTCGAGCGCGTTCCAGAGTTCCGCGTGGGCAATTATTCGGGGGGCCACGAGCGTTCGATCCGCCACCACGTGATCCGGGCCGGCGGCAGAATGGCTGCCTGGAACGAGGCGCCAGTGAACGATTTCCACTACCGGTGGGCAGGGTTGCGCAAGACGCCCGACGAATACCTGGCGCAGTGGCCCGTCACGGGCCTGCTGATCGCGCGCGACGGCAACATCCTGGTCGAGCGCTACGGCTTCGCGCGCCAACCGTCCATGCGCTTGCAGAGCTGGTCCATGGCCAAGAGCATCACCTCGCTGTTGCTGGGCATCTGCCTGGACCGCGGGCTCATTGCCTCGCTGGACGAGCCGGCCGCCCGATACGTGCCCGAACTCGACGGTACCCTGCACGGTGAGACCACGTTGCGCCACCTGGCCAACATGTGCAGCGGCGCCGATGTGGTGCACGCGCGCGACAACGCAGTTCTTTACCCCGGTGCGTTGCTGGGCCGGGACCCCGACATCGCGCGCACCGTGAAGGACTGGAACCGGCGCAGCGATCCCGCCGGTACGCGCTTCAACTACAACGAGCTGTGTCCGCTGACGCTGGGCATGGTGATGCGCCGCGTCACCGGGGGCTCGCTGTCGGCCTTTGCCGAACAGGTGCTGTGGCAGCCCATGGGCGCCGAGGCGCCGGCCACCTGGTTCACCGATGCGCGCGGGGCCGAGTTCAACAGCATCGGTTTCGCCGCGCGGCTGCGCGACTGGGCGCGGCTGGGCCAACTGGTCGCCCAACGCGGCCGCGGCCCTGAGGGCCAGGCCATCGTCAGCGAGGCGTGGATCAAGGAGTGCACTTCATGGAGCGAGCGTGATGCCCCGGTGCGCCACGGCCGGGCCCGGTTGGCGCTGGGTTACAAGGCCTTGTTCTGGCATGGGCGCGCCGACGGGTCGCGACCCGCCATGCACGGCCACCACGGCCAGCGCGTGTTGATCGACATGCCCACGCGCACCGTGCTCGTGCAGACGGCGGTCGACCAGCAGGGTCTTTGGGAGCCGGAGCTGCAGGACATGTTTGACGCCGCCACGCGGGTTTGATGGTCGTGGCAGACTGGCCCGTCCCAACCCAGATCAGGAGACTTCCACATGCTCAAGGACTCACACGACCAACATGCCCAGGACCTCGGTGCCCTGCTGCCGGGCCAGTCGAATGAACATGGCACCACCCGCCGCACCGCACTGAAGGCGGCGCTGGGCGTGGGTTACGCCGCGTCGGTCTTGCCCCTGATGGCGCAGACGGCGATCAGGACGCCGTCCGACGGCCTCACCGTGGGCGAGGTCATGATCGACGTCAATGGTTACAGGATGCCGGCCTACCGCGCCGCGCCGGCCGGCAAGACCGGCCTGCCGGTGGTGCTGGTGCTCTCCGAGATCTTCGGCGTGCACGAGTACATTGCCGACACCGCGCGCCGATTCGCCAAGGCCGGTTATCTGGCCATTGCACCCGAGCTGTTCGTGCGCCAAGGCGATGCGCAGAGCTATGGCGAGTTGGCCAAGCTGATCGCCGAGGTGGTGTCCAAGGTGCCGGATGCGCAGGTGATGGCCGACCTGGATGCCTCGGTGAAGTGGGCCGGTGCCAACGGCGGCGATGTTTCCAAGGTGGGCGTCACCGGCTTTTGCTGGGGCGGACGCCACGTGTGGCTGTACGCGGCCCACAACCCGGCGGTGAAGGCCGGCGTGGCCTGGTACGGCCGTCTGGTGGGCGATGCGACGCCCCTCAATCCCAAGCACCCGGTGGACGTGGCCGCCCAGCTCAAGGGCCCCGTGCTGGGTCTTTATGGCGGCGCCGACTCCGGCATCCCCCTTGACACGGTTGATAAGATGAAGGCTGCTCTGGCGGTGGGCAGTCGGGCCGCCAAAGCATCGACTTTTGTGGTCTACCCCGAAGCACCCCACGCTTTCCATGCCGACTACCGCCCGAGTTTCCGCAAGGAGCCGGCCGAAGATGGCTGGAACCGTGCACTGGCCTGGTTCAAGCAGCACGGCATGGCCTGAGCCGCGTTGCGCCGGGGACCCGAGGCCGCTGAAAAGCGGCCTTTTTCATGGACAAACTGAACAAAACAACATGACCTTGCTGGCGATCTTGGTGGGTACCGTGGCGGCCGGTGTGGGCAGCGTCTGGCTGGCAGCGCTGATGGCGCTTGCGATGCTGGCGCGCTACACACAACACATGCTCAGCCTGGCCGCCGGTGCACTCATGGCCACAGCCTTCATGCACCTGCTGCCCGAGGCGTTCGAGAGCGAGGCCGGCGCGCACGAGTTGTTTGCCATGTTGCTGGGCGGGCTGGTGTTTTTCTTCCTGCTCGACAAGGCCGAGCTGTGGCACCACGGGCACGAGCACAACCACGGGCCGGCGCAGGAAGAAGCTCATGGGGATCACGCCCACCATCACCACGACCATGCGCACCACAACCACGGTCCACGTTCGGGCGGCTGGGCCGTGCTGGCCGGCGACAGCGTGCATGCGTTTGGCGATGGCATCCTGATCGCTTCGGCTTTCCTGGCCGACATGCGCCTGGGCGTGATCACCTCGCTGGCGGTGCTGGCCCACGAAGTGCCGCACCACATCGGCGACCTGGTGGTGCTGCGCCTCACCTCGGGCACCTCGCGCGCTGCGCTGGTCAAGGTCTCCATGGCGGGCACGGTCACCGCCCTGGGTGGGGTGGTGGGCTATTTCCTCGTGACGCAGTTGCAGGACTACCTGCCGTTCTTCCTGGTGGCCGCGTCCAGCAGCTTTGTCTATGTGGCGCTGGCCGATCTCATTCCGCAACTGCAGAAACAACTGGGCTTTCGGGACACGGTGGCGCAGGTGGCCTGGTTGCTGGCGGGCATCGCTCTCGTGACTCTGGTGAGCAGCCTGGCCCACTGACCCCCATCAAGCGGCGGGTGCGTCGCCGAGCGAAAAGCTGAACGTGGCGCCTTCGCCGGGCGCACTGATGGCCGTGATGTCACCGCCGTGGCGCTCGATGATGCGGCGCACGGTGGCCAGGCCGATGCCCGTGCCTTCAAACTCGTTGGCCATGTGCAGACGCTGAAATGGTTTGAACAGTTTGGCGGCGTAGGCCATGTTGAAGCCCACGCCGTTGTCCCGCACGAAATACCGGGGCGCACTGTCACCCTCGTGCTCGGAACGCCCGAACTCGATCACCGTCTGTGGCTGGTCGCGGCTGTATTTCAAGGCGTTGCCCAGCAGGTTTTCCAGCGCGATGCGCGCGAGCTGCGGGTCGCACCCCGCCGCCAGCCCTTGCGCGATGTGGCACCGCACCTGGCGCTGCGGGTGTTTGTCCAGCTGTTCGGCCAGGATGCTGCGCACCAGCTCGCTCAAGTCGACGCTCTGGCGCTCCAGCGGTGCCTGACTCACGCGGGCCAGCGCCAGCAGCGCGGAGATGAGCGAGCCCATGCGTGCGGTGGACGACAGCACCCGGTCGAACATCTCGCGCTCGTCGGCACTCATGCGCTCACCGAGCTGTTCGTCGAGCAGACGGGTGAAGCCGTCGATGGCGCGCAGGGGTGACTTCAGGTCGTGTGAGACCGTGTAGGCGAAGGAGTCGAGTTCCGCGTTGAGCTTTTGCAGATCGGCGGTGCGCTCGCGCACCCGCTGCTCCAGCGTCTCGGTCAGGCGCTGGATCTCGCGGTCGCGGTGCAAGCGCACCAGCTCGGCGTTGGCGCGGCTGGCAAAAATGGAGACCAGCGCCTGAAGGTCTTCGCGCAGGGTCAATGGCTTGCGCCACATCGCAAACAGGATGCCGATGGGCGTTCCGTCGGCATCGCGCAAGGCCTGTCCGAGGTAGGCCTGGAAACCTTCGCGGTTGATGCCTCTGGCCTGCGGAAATTCCAGCGGCAGGCCTTGGGCGCACACGAACACGTCTTTTTGCTGGAGGGTTTCAGCGCACGGTGTGTTGACTGTGTCGAAGCTGAAGGTGGGCATGGGCAATGCATCCTTCCAGATGGAGAGGATATGCACTTGTTGCGGATCCCTGCATTCGCCGATCACCACCATGTCGCATCTGATGGCTTCACAGAGGTGCCGTGTCAGCGCGCCGAAGAACGCCTCTCCGGTTTCCGCCGCAACGCCCTTGGCCACATTGAGCAACAAGGACTCCCGCCTCTTTTCGGCGGTGGTGTTGATCGTGCAGGACAGGATGCAGGCCTCCCCGTCGATCTCGATGAGTTCTGCCCACAGCCGGGTATCGATCAGGCTGCCGTCCTTGTGGCGCATCCGGGTGTCGTAGTTGTCGATGCGGCCGTCGCGCAGGAGCTGGGCCACGAAGCGCTCCCGGTCAGCTGGCGTGAGCCAGACGCCGGTATCGACCGATGTCTTGCCCAGCTGTTCCTCAAGCCGCAATCCCTGCACGGAGTCGGTGGCTTCATTGATTTCCACGAAGCTTCCGTCGGAAAGCCGGGTGATGGTGAGGTTCAGCGGACTGAAGTTGAAGGCCTTGGCAAACCGCTCTTCAGAGCGCCTGAGCCGGTCCATGGCTTCGGCCTGCGCACTCACATCGGTGATGGTGGTGATGATGAGCTTGTCTTCACGGTCGGTGCCCATCTCGCTGGAGATGAGCGCCTGGAAGACGGTGCCATCGGCACGCCGGCCCAGGCAGGGGAACTGGTCCATGTGGCGCTCGGCATAGAGCTGTTGCAAGTAGGTGTCGCGCTGGGCCGGGTCGTTCCAGAGGAAGCTTTCCTGGCGGCCGAGCACCTGGTCGCGGGCGTAGCCGTAGCTGCGCTCGAACGCCGGGTTCACATCGAGGATGGAGCCGGTGCGCGCCGACTGGGCCACCATGGGGCTCGGGCTGGTGCGGAAGATGCGGGCAAAACGCTCCAGGCTGCGGTCACGCTCCTGTTCGGTGGCTTTGCGCCGCTCGAATTCCTGGGTCTTCAGCCGGATCGCCCGGTTGGTCCTCACCCGACTGTGGTGCACCATCAGCGCGGACACCAGGATGGTGGCCGAGTGCGTGATCCACACCCGCAGACTGACGTTGAAATCTGGTGTGGCCGTCATCAGACCGTTGGCTTCGGCCCAGGTCAGGGCGCCCAGCGAGCCGATGCTGGCAGCCGTGGTGATGATGAGCGCCGTGCGCCCGAGGAATATGCCGGCGCCCAGGACCGCGCCCATGAACAGGAAACCCACGGCAGTGCGCACCGATCCGTAGGTGAGGGCGGAGAAGATGGCGGAGGCCAGCACGGCGGCCACGATGAGGTGTGCCACATAGCGCGTGCGGCCGGTGCGCGTGAGGCCGTAGCAGAACCAGGCCACGACCGTGAGCCCGCCAGCCACCCAGCCTTCGTGCTTGCCCGGCGCCGCGAGCACCAGCTCCAGCGTGAGCACCAGCAGGCCAGCGATCCCGATCACGAGCGACATCAAGGCCAGCGCGGAAGTGCGGTCCTGGTCTCCGAGAATGTTCAGTGCGGCGTCGTCGTAGGACTGCATGGAGGACGTGAAGGACATGGGCGCAGGGTCGCGGTCGCCGTCAGCCTGCGGCGCAAGGCGCATCGGGCGTGTTGCACCATTCGCTCCAGCTGCCGGGATAGAGCGCAGTGCGGCCCAGGCCAGCAATTTCCATGGCCAGCAGGTTGGGAACGGCGCTCACACCGCTGCCACAGTGATGAACCACGCTGGCAGGGTCGCGTCCGGCCAGCAGGTGTTCAAACTCGGCGCGCAACTGCGCTGCCGGTTTGAAGCGACCATCCGGTCCGATGTTCTCGGCGAAAGGCCGGTTCAATGCGCCCGGAATGTGTCCGGCCACCGGGTCCAGCGGTTCGACCTCGCCGCGAAAGCGCGCAGCAGCCCTTGCATCGATCAGCGTCTGTGCGGGGCGGCCGAGCGATTGCAGGATGGCGCTGGTGGAGGCGGTGGCTGCTGCGGTCGGCTTGAGGGTGAAGTGCCCGGGCCCGACCTGAGGTGATGGCCCGCTGCCAAGTGCGCCACCAGCCGCTTTCCAGGCCGCCAGCCCACCATCCAGCACGGCCACGGGCTCATGTCCGCACCACTTGAGCATCCACCACAGGCGCCCGCAGTAGTTGGCACCCTGGCGATCGAGCACCACCACCTGCATGTCGTCCGACAGTCCCAGTGCCGCCATGCGCTTGGCAAACGTCTCGCGCGATGGCAGGGGATGGCGCCCGCCGCTGGTGCGGTCGGCGCCCGTCTTGTCGCTGAGGTGGTGGTCCAGGTGCACGTACAACGAGCCGGGGATGTGCTCCTCGGCGAACTGCGCGGCGCCTGCGTCGGGTTTCGTGAGTTCGAAGCTGCAGTCAAACACGCGCAGGGGCGCGCCGGAGGACATGAGTTGCTGCAGTTCGCGGGCAGAGATCAGCGTGGTGAACATGCGCGCATTGTGCTTCAGGTCCCAGGGACGTCAGTGATCCTCGGCGGGCGCGTTTGGCACGGCCCGTGTGCGCAGCACCGTGGCGATGATGCCGCTGACGATGATCAGGCCCATGCCCAGCCATCCGATCAGGGAAAGCTGGTCGCCGAAGATGACCACGCCGTAGATGCCCGCGATCACGATGCCCGAGTACTGCAGGTTGGCCACCACCATGGTCGCGCCGCGCGAGTAGGCGCGCGTCATGCAGAGTTGTCCGAACAGGGCCAGCAGGCCAATGGGCAGCAGCCAGAGGGCGCTGGGCCAGTGCAAAGGGCTCACCCCCACGAACAGCATGCCCAGCGCGCCCGCGAGCACGGCGCCGACGGAGAAATAGAACACGGTGCGGCTCTCGGGCTCGCCGGCTCGCGAGAGCGCGGCCACCTGCAGGTAGGCGAAGGCCGCGAAGATGCCCGAGAGCAAACCCACCAGCGCGCCCATGACCTGGTTGTCGGCGAGCGTGGGGCGCAGCATCATGGCCACGCCGGCAAAGCCTGCGAGCACAGTGAGGAACAGCGGCCCCTGCTGGCGGATCGGCGCATTGCGCCCCTGCATCAGCAGTGCGCCGCCGAGCAGGAAGGTGGCAATCCACACGCTGCTCATGTAGTTCAGCGTCATGGCCGTGGCCAGGGGCAGGGCGGCAATGGCGAAGAACCAGGCGGTGAGCGAGATCGTGCCGACGATGCTGCGCCAGACATGCATCATCGGCAGGCTGGTGCGCAGCGAGACGCCGTTGATGCGCGTCATGCCGACCAGGAAGGCCATGCCCACGAGGCCGCGGTAGAAGACGATCTCGAAGCTGTTGAAGTGCGCAGCCGCGAACTTGATGCACACGCCCATGGTGGCGAAGAACAGCGAGGCGAGCAGCATCCAGAGAGCCTGCACGGATCAGGCTCCCGGGGTGTTTTGGGGGCGGATGGCGTGCACCCGTCAGCCCGCGAGAGCCGCCGCCATCCGGCGGCGGTACCACTCGTGGAAGTGCTGCATGCCGTCTTCCATCGGGCTCTGGTAGGGGCCGATCTCGTCGTCGCCACGGGCCAGCAGCGCCTTGCGACCGGCGTCCATGCGCTCGGCGATCTCGTCGTCTTCCAGACACGTCTCCATGTAGGCGGCGCGCTGGGCTTCGACGAACTCGCGCTCGAAGGCGGCAATTTCTTCGGGGTAATAGAACTCGACCATGTTGATGGTCTTGTCCACGCTCACCGGGTGCAGGGTGGAGACCGTGAGCACATGCGGGTACCACTCCACCATGATGTGCGGGTAGTAGGTCAACCAGATCGCACCGTGCTCGGGCATCTGGCCCTGCCGGTACTGCATGAGCTGTTCGTGCCAGCGTTGGTAGACCGGGCTGCCGGCCTTGCCCAGCAGGTTGGCAGGCCCCACCGTCTGCACCGAATACTCGGGCTTGAATTCCCAGCGCAGGTCTTCGCAGGTGACGAAGCCACCCAAACCCGGGTGGAAGGGCGCCACATGGTAGTCCTCCAGATAGACCTCGATGAAGGTCTTCCAGTTGTAGTTGCACTCATGCAGCTCCACGTGGTCCAGCACCATGCCCTCGAAATCGAGCGCGGCGCGCGGTCCCATGTGGGCCAGATCGGACTGCACGTCGCGGCCGTTGTCCTCGAACAGCAAACCATTCCACTCGCGCAGCGGGTAGTTGTTGAGGTTCAGGCAGGGGTCTTTGTCAAAGTGGGGCGCGCCCAGCAACTGGCCCGCCTGTTCGCCCTGGATGCCGCTGTAGGTCCAACGGTGCAAGGGGCACACGATGTTGCCACCCGCGCTGCCGCTGCGGGTCTCCAGCAGGTTGCCCCGTCCCTTGAGGATGATGGCCTGCCGGTGGCGGCAGACGTTGGAGACCAGCTCGACGCCGCTGGCGGTGCGCACCAGAGCACGTCCGCCCGCTTCCTGCGGCAGTGCGTGGTAGTCCCCTGGGTTGGGGACGGCGAGTTGGTGCCCCACATACCGGGGCCCGCGCTGGAAGAGGACTTCCTTTTCGCGCTGGAACAGCGCTTCGTCGAAGTAACTGGAAACCTGAAGTTGGCTTGCGGCCTGCTGCAGTTGAAGACTTAAATCAGACATCGTGGTCCTGACCTAGAGACTCCCCCTATGAAGGGGCAGGGTAAGCGCTGTGCTCGTGAGACGAATTCGCGCGGGATGGGTGGAGTGGTGCGTCCCTCCGGGCTGTTGTGGCCCGTCAGTGATGAAAAGGGGCGAATTCTACCCCCCAGGGCAGTACCCACTGGCCAGCGCCGGTATGTCAAAGCGTGCCCACTTTAGAATGAACCACGTGAACGACCCAATCCCCACCGTGCCCCGCTCCCCCAAGACTGCATCGGCCGCTTCTCCGACCGACACCCCTCCCATCGCCGCGAGTTACGAAGCGGCGCTGCAAGAGCTGGAACAGCTCGTGTCCCAACTCGACGCGGGCCAGTTGCCGCTGGACCAGTTGCTCACCCGCTATCAGCGCGGCGCAGAGTTGCTGGCCTTCTGCCGCGCCCGGCTGGAAGCGGTGGAAAACCAGATCAAGGTGCTCGAAGGCGGTGAGCTCAAACCCTGGGACGCCGCGTGAGCGCCGTGCTGTCCACCCTCCGGTCCACGGACTTCATGGCCTGGCGCGAAGCGCGGCAAGCTGCCGTCGAGCAAGCCCTCTGCGATGGGGTGCCGAGCGAGGCGCCCGCCGGCCTGGGCGATGCCATGCGTTACGCCGTGCTCGACGGCGGCAAGCGGTTGCGCCCGCTGCTGGTGCTCGCCACGAGCGAGACCCTGGGCGGTCAGCCGCTGGCGGCCATGCGCGCGGCCTGTGCGGTGGAGCTGATCCACGCCTATTCGCTGGTGCATGACGACATGCCCTGCATGGACAACGACGTGCTGCGCCGTGGCAAGCCCACGGTGCATGTGCAGTTTGGTGAGGCCCAGGCCCTGCTCGCAGGCGATGCGCTGCAGGCGCTTGCCTTCGAGCTGCTGGTGCCCGACGACGGCACCGTGCAGCCCGTCATGGCCGCCCGGCTGTGCAGGCTGCTGGCGCTGGCGGCGGGAGCCGGCGGCATGGCCGGTGGTCAGGCGATCGATCTGGCCAGCGTGGGTCATGCCCTGGACCAGCCTGCGCTGGAAGCCATGCACCGGCAAAAGACCGGTGCCCTGCTGCAGGCCAGCGTGATGATGGGTGCGGCCACCGCGCAGGTGTCTCCAGCCACCGAAGCGCACTTGGCCGAGTACGGTGCCTGCGTAGGCCTGGCGTTCCAGGTGGTGGACGACATCCTTGACGTGACCGCCGATTCGGCTACCCTGGGCAAGACAGCGGGCAAGGATGCTGCGGCGGACAAGCCCACTTTCGTCTCCCTGATGGGATTGACCTCCGCACAAGCCTATGCGGACCGTGTGCTTGATCAGGCCCACGAGGCCTTGCGATGCAGCGGCATCGCAAGGCCCGACACCTTGCATGCCCTGGCCGACTGGGTCGGGCGCCGCGATTCCTGAGGGCCGCCGGCCCCGCCCATTCATTCATGACCCGATCGACCCTGCCCATGAGTTCATTGCTCTCATCCATCGAGTCTCCGGCCGATGTGCGTCGCCTCACCCGCGCCCAGCTTCTGCCGCTGGCCGATGAGTTGCGCTCCTACCTGCTGCAAAGCGTGGCGCGCACCGGTGGTCACCTGAGCTCCAACCTCGGCACTGTTGAACTCACGCTGGCGCTGCACTACGTGTTCAACACGCCCGAAGACCGCCTGGTCTGGGACGTGGGTCATCAGACCTACCCACACAAGATACTGACCGGTCGGCGCGACCGCATGAGCACGCTGCGCCAGTTGGGTGGCATCAGCGGTTTCCCGCGCCGCTCCGAGAGCGAGTACGACACATTCGGCACGGCCCACTCGTCCACCAGCATTTCAGCGGCGCTGGGCATGGCCATGGGCGCGAAGATCAAGGGTGAACACCGCAACGCCGTGGCCATCATCGGCGACGGCGCCATGACTGCCGGCATGGCCTTTGAGGCGCTCAACAACGCTGGTGTGGCCGAAGGCCGCCTGCTCGTGGTGCTCAACGACAACGATATGTCGATCTCGCCGCCGGTGGGCGCGCTCAACCGCTACCTGGCCCAGCTCATGAGCGGGCAGTTCTACGCCGCCGCGAAGAACGTGGGCAAGCAGGTGCTCAAGGGGGCTCCACCCCTGTTCGAACTCGCCAAGCGTCTTGAGGAGCAGGCCAAGGGCATGGTGGTGCCGGCCACGCTGTTCGAGAAGTTTGGCTTCAACTACATCGGCCCCATCGACGGGCACGATCTGAACTCGCTGATCCCGACGCTGGAGAACATCCGCCATCTGCTCGAGACCGACAGCGGGCCGCAGTTCCTGCACGTGGTCACGAAGAAGGGGCAGGGCTACAAGCTGGCCGAAAACGACCCGATCGCCTACCACGGCCCGGGCACCTTCGACCCGGCCGTCGGCATCGTGAAGTCCGCCTCGGCTCCCAAGACCACCTTCACCCAGGTGTTTGGCCAGTGGCTGTGCGACATGGCCGCGGCCGATGAACGCCTGGTGGGCATCACGCCCGCCATGCGTGAGGGCTCGGGCATGGTCGAGTTCGAGCGCCGTTTTCCCAAGCGCTATTTCGATGTCGGCATTGCAGAGCAGCACGCAGTGACCTTCGCTGCGGGCCTGGCTTGCGAAGGCCTCAAGCCGGTTGTCGCGATCTACTCCACGTTCCTGCAGCGCGGCTACGACCAGCTGATCCACGATGTGGCGCTGCAGAACCTGCCCATGGTGTTCGCACTCGACCGTGCGGGCCTGGTGGGAGCCGACGGCGCCACCCATGCTGGTGCCTACGACATCGCTTTCCTGCGCTGCATTCCCAACATGGCCATAGCATGCCCGGCCGACGAGGCCGAATGCCGCCAGCTCCTGTCGACGGCACATGCCCAGAACCAGCCGGTGGCCGTGCGCTACCCGCGCGGTGCGGGTGTGGGTGCTGCCGTCCCGGCCAGCCTGGACGGGCTGCCGTTCGGCAAGGGTGAGCTTCGGCGCCAGGGCAAGGGCATCGCGATCCTCGCCTTCGGCACGCTGCTCCACCCCGCGCTGGCCGCTGGCGAAAAGCTGGGCGCCAGTGTGGCCAACATGCGCTGGGCCAAGCCCCTCGATGTCGAGCTGTTGCGCGAGCTGGCCGGCACGCACGAGGCGTTGGTCACGGTGGAAGAGGGCTGCCTGCCCGGTGGCGCCGGCAGCGCGGTGCTTGAGGCCTTGCAGACCGAAGGCTTCAACCTGCCGGTGCTCTCACTCGGCCTGCCCGACGAATTTTCCGAGCATGGCGATCACGCCAAACTGCTCAGCGCGCTGGGCCTGGATGCTGCCGGCATCGAGGCGTCCATCCGTGCCCGGTTTGAATCGCTGCTGCACGCAGCGCCCGGCCTGAAGGTGGTGGGCTGAGCTGGTCCTGCTCCGTCATACGAGATGCTTGTCGTCACGCGTGACGAAACTTGCATGAGGCCTAGCACTTTTTGCAAAACCTCGTATTTCGAGGGAAAACCCCTGAGCCCCACAAGGGGGGCGTTCCTACAATCGCGACTGACTTAATTTACAAGTCTCCAGCCCGGCTTGCCTGGCAGGGTCTACCCATAGCAACCACGGAGTCAATCGATATGGATCGTCGTTCACTCATCAAGAACGCAGGCATCGCCGGCGTTCTGGCCGCAGGCGCCGCGCCCGCTGTGCATGCGCAGGCCGCCATACGCTGGCGTCTGGCCTCCAGCTTCCCCAAGGCGCTCGACACCATCTACGGCGCAGCCGAAGTCTTCGCCAAGAAAGTGGGCGAAATGTCAGGGGGCAAGTTCTCGATCACGACGCACCCGGGCGGTGAACTCATGCCCGCGTTCGGCGTGGTCGATGGCGTGCAGGAAGGCACCGTGGAGTGCGCACACACCGCGCCCTACTACTTCTTCGGCAAGGACGACACCTTCGCCCTGGACTGCGCCATTCCCTTTGGCCTCAACAGCCGCCAGATGACCGCGTGGATGTACGAAGGCAACGGCATGAAGTTGTTCCGCGAGTTCTACGAGGGCTACAACATCGTCAACTTCCCCATGGGCAACACCGGTGCACAAATGGGAGGCTGGTACCGCAAGGAGATCAAGACCCTCAACGACATCAAGGGTATGAAGATGCGCATTGGCGGCTTCGCCGGCAAAGTGCTGACCACCATGGGTGGCGTACCGCAGAACATCCCTGGCGGCGAGATCTACCAGGCGCTGGAAAAGGGCACCATCGACGCGACCGAATGGGTCGGCCCGTACGATGACCAGAAGCTCGGCTTCAACAAGGTGGCGCCGTACTACTACTACCCCGGCTGGTGGGAAGGTGGTCCACAGCTCTCGCTGTACGTCAACAACAAGGCCTTTGCCGCGCTGTCGTCCGAGAACAAGGCCATCGTGGAATGCGCCGCGGCCATTGCCCACACGACCATGCAGGCCAAGTACGACGCGCTGAACCCGGCTGCACTCAAGCAACTGGTGGCCGCGGGCACCAAGGTTCTGCCTTTCCCCAAGGCTGTGATGGACGCTGCGTTCAAGAACTCCATGGCGCTCTACGCCGACATCAGCGCCAAGAACCCGAAGTGGAAGAAGATCTACACGGACTATTCGGCCTTCCGCAAGGACCAGAACCTTTGGTTCCGCTTCACCGAAGCGCAGTTCGACCGCTACATGCAGGCGGCCAAGCTGTAATCGGTCTTGCGATCCGGCAAGAAGCCCCGCCTCGGCGGGGTTTTTTGCACGGATCGCTCAATGCCCACCGGGTTCGCCGACGCCATGTCCGCCGCGCCCGGATGTCGTCGATGACGGTTCTGTAGACTCTGCTGTTGTTTTTTGCGTTCACTCCCCCAAGGGGAAATCTCATGTCAATTCTGTTGAAAATCTCTCGCCTGATCGACGCCATGAGCGATCTGATCGGCAAGCTCGTGATGTGGTTCATCCTGGCCACCACGCTCATCAGCGCGGGCAACGCCATCGTTCGCAAGCTCTTCGACACCAGCTCCAACGCGTTGTTGGAAATCCAGTGGTACCTGTTTGCCGCCGTCTTCATGCTGGGCAGCGGTTTCGCTTTCCTGCGCAACGCTCATGTGCGCATCGATTTCATTTCTTCGAAGTTCAGCGCACGCGGCCGCAACTGGGTCGACGTGGTGGGTATCCTCGTCTTCCTGTTTCCGCTGTGCTACATGATGGCCACGCTCGGCTGGCCCCTGTTTGAGCGCGCCTGGACCACCGGCGAAATGTCGTCCAACTCGGGTGGGCTCATCCGCTGGCCGGTGTACGGCCTGATTCCCCTGGGCTTTGCCATCCTGTTCCTGCAAGGCGTGAGTGAACTCATCAAGCGCATTGCCTTTCTCACCGGCAACGGGCCCGATGTCCTGGCGCATGAAGGCCCCAGCGATGAGGAGCTGCTGGCACAGCAACTGCTCGAAGAAGCCGAGCAGCGCCTCAAAGAAGAGGCCGAGCAGCGCCTCAAGGGAGCCAACTGATCATGATCGAATTCATTGCCGCCAATTTTGTCCCGCTGATGTTCGGCGGGCTGCTGGTCTTCCTGCTGTCGGGTTTCCCGGTGGCCTTCGCGCTCGCCGCCACCGGCCTGTTCTTCGGCTTCGTCGGCATGGAAGCCGGCCTGTTCCCCTCCAACCTGTTCCAGGCCTTGCCGCTGCGGGTGTTCGGCATCATGCAGAACGATACGCTGCTGGCCATCCCCTTCTTCACGCTCATGGGCATCATCCTGGAGCGAAGCCGCATGGCCGAAGACCTGTTGTCCACCGTGGCGCAGGTGTTTGGCCCGGTGCGAGGTGGTCTGGCCGTCGCGGTGATTCTGGTGGGTGCCCTGCTGGCGGCCACCACCGGCGTGGTCGCAGCCGCCGTGATTTCCATGGGTCTGATCTCGCTGCCCATCATGCTGCGCTACGGCTACAACCGGACCATCGCCACCGGCACCATCACCGCGTCGGGCACGCTGGCGCAGGCCATCCCGCCGTCGCTGGTGCTGATCGTGCTGGCCGACCAGCTGGGTCGTTCGGTGGGTGACATGTATGCCGGCGCGCTGGTGCCTGGCCTGATGCTGGTGGGTGTGTACCTGGCGTTTGTCGCAGCGGTGGCTATCTTCAAGCCCGACTGGGTCCCGGCGCTGCCCGCCGAGGCGCGCATCTACAACGAGCCAAACGGCTCAAGCGGTCACCGCTCCCTGTTGGTGCTGATGGTGCTGTGCGCGGCGGTCAGCGTGGCGTGGTCCCAGGTGCACGAATCGGTGATCAACCCGTTGATCGAACGCGAGATCAGCCCGGCAGGCGACGAAGTGGTCATCCTGTCCATCACGGTCGGTTCGGTGCTGGCGCTGGCCTTGGCGCTGCTCAACCGCCTGTTCCGCCTGGGCCTGCTGTCCCGCCTGGCCGAACAGGTCACCTTCGTGTTGATCCCGCCGCTTGTGCTGATCTTCCTCGTGCTGGGCACCATCTTCCTGGGCATCGCAACGCCCACCGAAGGCGGTGCGATGGGCGCTCTGGGCGCCATGATCATGGCCGGTGCGCGCCGCAGTCTGACGTTTGACCTGATGAAACAGGCGCTGGAGAGCACCACCAAGCTTGCCATCTTCGTGATGTTCATCCTGATCGGTTCCACCGTCTTCAGCTTCACCTTCAACGCAGCCGACGGTCACATCTGGGTCGAGCACCTGTTCGACAAGATGCCGGGCGGCCAGATGGGTTTCCTGCTGGTTGTGAACCTGCTGGTGTTCGTGCTGGGCATGTTCATCGACTTCTTCGAGATCGCGTTCATCGTGATCCCGTTGCTCGCGCCGGTGGCCGACAAGCTGGGCATCGACCTGATCTGGTTCGGCGTCATCCTGGCCATGAACCTGCAGACCTCGTTTCTCACGCCACCGTTCGGCTTTGCGCTGTTCTACCTGCGCAGCGTGGCCGCGCGCAGTGATTACACCGACCACGTCACCAAGCAGCGCATCCCGGCCGTGACCACGGCCCAGATCTACAAGGGCTCGATCGCCTTCATCATCCTGCAGTTGATCATGGTGGCGGTGGTCATTGCCTACCCCACACTGGTCACGGGCAGCCTGGGAGCGAAGGTCGAAGTCGATGACGCCGCGGTCACCGACATGCTGCGCAACATGCCGGGCATGGAGGAAGAGCCTGAAGTCGCCGAAGAGCCGGATGCAGAGCCGGCCCCCGAAGGCGACATGAAGCCGGAGCCTGCTGCCGAGGAGGCGGACCCTGACCCCATGAAGGCGATGGAAGAAGCGCTGAAAAAACCCAAATGAGAAGCCCGTCCGGAGCCTGCTGAATGCGCATCGATGTGAAAGTGCTGGATCCGCGCATGGCGGATCAACTGCCCGCTTACGCCACTGAGGGCAGCGCAGGGCTGGATCTGCGGGCCTGCCTTGATGCACCCTTGACGCTGGCTCCCAACGCCTGGCAACTGGTGCCCACAGGCCTGGCCATCCACCTGGCCGACCCTGGCTTCGCCGCCATGATCCTGCCGCGCTCGGGGCTGGGCCACAAGCACGGCATCGTGCTCGGCAACCTGGTGGGCCTGATCGACAGCGACTACCAGGGCCAGCTCATGGTGAGCGCCTGGAACCGCAGCGGCGTGCCATTCACCATCGAGCCCATGGAGCGCATTGCCCAGATGGTGATCGTGCCGGTGGTGCAGGCGCGTTTCAACGTGGTCGAAGACTTCGCAGCCGCGAGCGAGCGAGGCGCTGGCGGCTACGGTTCCACCGGGCGGGGTTGAACCTCCTGAGCTCGCTACGCAACGAGCGAGATGCCTCAACCCAGAGGTGCCGCGGAACCGGCTCTGCCGGGCCGCAGGCACCGCCCCTTTGAGTGGGTCGCGCGAACCGCGGCGGGGGTGCTAGTGAAGAGTCCGGGGGCCGGGTGGCGTGATGCCCGGTCCCTGCAGCTCGTCGGGCTCGTCCACCTGCATGCGGAAAAAGCCCGTGCCCAGCGAACCTTTGCCCACTTCGGCCTCGGTCGCTTCTCGCACCGCATGCACCTTCATCGAGATGCGCAGCGCAATGCCCGCCAGCGGATGGTTGCCATCGAGCACCACGTGCTCGGGGTAGATGTCGCTCACGAAGTACAGGCGGTCGCGGGGGGCGGCCGGGTTGCAGCCCGGTGGCAGGCCTTCGAAGCCCATGCCCTCCTCGAGTTCGGCGGGAAACAGGTGGCGCGGCTCCAGAAAGAGCAGTGTGTCGTCGTAGTCGCCGAAGCCGTCCACCGGCTCCAGGTGCAGCTCGATCGTGTCGCCCACCGAGTGGTTGAGCAGGCCTTCTTCGATCTTGGCCAGCAGGTCGCTGCCGCCCACGAGAAACTCCACGGGTTCTTCGAGCACATCAAGCGCTTCGCCCAGCGTGTCCTTCAGGGTCCAGGTCAGCGCCACGACGCATTGTTGGGTGATTTTCATCCGACAATTGTCCCATGTTCAAAACCGAAACCACTGGGCCGCAGACCACGGCCGCCGTCACGCAAATCCCTGTGAGCCTGTTGGGCGGTTTGTCGCCGGCGCAGTTCATGCGCCGCCACTGGCAGAAAAAACCCTTGCTGATCCGCCAGGCCATCCCTGCCTTCGAACCGCTTCTGAGCCGCGCGCAACTGTTTGATCTGGCCAGCCAGGAAGCCGTCGAGTCGCGCCTGATCGTGCGCAAGCCTCAAGGCTGGACGCTCAGGCAAGGTCCGTTCAAGCGCAGCGGTCTGCCGCCGCTGAAGCAGCCCGGCTGGACCCTGCTGGTGCAAGGTGTGGATCAACACGACGATGCCGTGCACGAACTCTTGCAACGTTTTCGTTTCGTGCCCGATGCGCGCCTGGACGACCTGATGATTTCCTGGGCCAGTGAGGGCGGTGGCGTGGGCCCGCACTTCGACAGCTACGACGTGTTTCTGCTGCAGGCCAGCGGCCAACGGCGCTGGCGCATCGGTCGCCAGAAAGACCTGACATTGCAGCCCGACGTACCGCTGAAGATCCTGCAGAACTTCGAACCCGAGGAGGAGCACGTGCTCAATGCGGGCGACATGCTGTACCTGCCGCCGCGCTGGGCACACGACGGCGATGCGATGGGCGAGGACTGCATGACGTACTCGATCGGCTTTCGCGCGCCTCAGCGGGGTGGTCTGGCGGGTGAACTGCTGCAGCGCATGGCCGACGAACTCGACGACGAGACGCTCTACCGTGACCCCGGGCAAGTGGCCACGGCTCACCCGGGTGCCATGCCCGCGGGGCTGGAGGCTTTTGCAGCGGACGCGCTGCAGCGGTTGCTGGCCGAGCGGCAGTCCCTGGCCTGCGCGCTGGGCGAGGTCATGACCGAGCCCAAGCCGCGCATCTGGTTCGAAGAAGCGCGAGATGATTGGGTGGCGGGCGCTGTGCGGCTGGACCGCCGCACCCGCATGATGTACGACCCGCACCATGTCTTCATCAACGGCGAGAGCTTTCGGGCCGGGGGTGCCGATGCACGCCTGATGCAGCGGCTGGCCGATCAACGCGGCCTGGACGAGCGGCAGGTGCGACGCGCCAGCGATGGGGCACAGTCGCTGCTGCAGGACTGGTTCGCGGCCGGCTGGCTGCACCGCGTGTGAAGCCACCGGGTTCTTGCTGATCACTCACCCAGGAGCTCGTCATGCCCGATCCCCAAGCCTCAGACACCTTGCCGTTGCCTTTCTTGCCCACGGGGCGCTTGCAGGGCCGCCAGGTCTTTGTGGATACGGTGCGCCAGGCGTTCGAGGTGGCGGCCGAACAAGGCTGGAACCACATCACCCTGAGCGACCCCGACTTCGCCGATTGGCCCCTGGGAGAACGCGCCGTGGTGGATGCGCTCAACCGCTGGGCGCACCGAGGGCGCACGCTGAAGATGCTGGCCCACAACTACGATCAGTTGCGCTTGCTGCATCCGCGTTTCGTGCAGTGGCGTGTCACCTGGTCCCACCTGATCGAGGCGCACGCCTGCCCCGGTGCGTCGGGCACCGAGCTGCCCAGCGCCATGGGTTCCCCGGTCTGGACACTGGAGAGGCTCGACACATTGCGCAACACGCTGGTGGCAAGCAGGGACGCCGAGCGGCGTGTGGCGCTGCGGGAGCGCGTGAACGAGTGCTGGCTCAAGAGCGTGCCGGCTTTTCCCGCCAGCCAACTGGGGCTATAGCCATCTTCGCGATCAAAGAAAAAGCCGCCCTCGGGCGGCCTTTTCTGATGGCGCGGTGGACCTTTACTTCAGGTCGTTGGCCAGCAACTGCGTGATGCGCTGGGCATTGGCCGAGCCGTCTGGCTGGCCTTGGGCGCCAAGCACCGAGACGGTGGTGGCCGTGCCGGCGCTGCGCACCACGACCTGGTAACGCTCGGTGGCCGCCTCTTTCTTGGAGCCGCCGAACAGCTTGCTGAAGAAACCGGGTTCCTTGGCGTTGGTCACCGGCTCCACATAGCGCACGAAGTAGATGCCTTTGGAACGGTCGCGGTCTTCCACTGTGAAACCGGTGCGGTCCAGCGAGAGGCCGACGCGGCGCCAGGCGCGGTCGAAGTTGTCTTCGAACTGGACCACGGGCGAGTTGTTCACCATGACCACCTTGGCCGCGGCTTGCACCGGCGCAGAGGCCGTGACGGCCTGAGCCTGTGCCTCGGTCACGCCGAGCTTGACCATGAGGCGTCGCAGGAATTCAGTTTCAAGTTCCACGTCGGCCGGCCGGGGCTGCCAGACGGTCTGGTCCTTTTCCGTGGTGGAGTACACCTCGACCATGCCGCGATGGCTGATGTAGATCTCGGTGCCGCCGTTGGCCGTGCGCTCCAGGCGGGTGCGGAATCGGTCGCGCTCACCGGTGGAGTACAGGCTCTCGAATACCTTGCCGATGGTGGAGCGGATGAAGTCCTGCGGCAGCTTGGCCCGGTTCTCGGCCCAGTCGGTTTCCATGATGCCCAGTGTTTCCTGGTCGATGTCGAGCAGGAAGCCGTTCTCCTGCCAGAAGTCGCGCACGGGGCTCCAGAGCTTGTCGGCCGGGCGGTCCACCACCAGCCAGCGCTGATTGCCTGCGCGCTCGATACGCACGTCTCCCACCTTGGCCATGGCGGTGGTGGCTGCGGTGGCCTGGGCCGGCAGGGCGGCCTGGTAGCCGCTGGCCGTCACGGTGGTGCCCGGCACGTTGTAGCGCGAATCGCGGTTGAGCTGGGTCAGATCGGGTGGCACGTCCAGCGTGCTGCCGCGCTGGGCGCTCTTGTAGTCGATCTTGTCTTCCTGGAGCATGGTGCAGCCCGAGGCGATGAGGGCGGCCGCGGCCACCAGGCCCAGGCGGGACCACGCGGCAGCACCGGCCCAGGTCTTGAGGCGGGAGGTCTGATTCAGAGTGGGAGTGGACATGGGCAGCGCGGTGGGAACCGGGAGTGTGGGATGGACAGAAGAGGGGATTGGAGTCAGATCAGGCCGCTTTGTTGCAGCGCGCCTTCAACCAACGGCACCAGGTGGCGCGACATGGGGGTGAGCGGCAGGCGCATGGTCTCACGGCACAGACCCATGCGGGCCATGGCCCATTTCAGCGGAATCGGGTTGGCTTCGCAGAACAGTTGCTTGTGCACCGGCATCAGGCGGAACTGGATGTCCATGGCGCGTTTCACGTCGCCCGCGATGGCCGCCACGCAGAGTTCATGCATCAGGCGCGGCGCGATATTGGCCGTCACGCTCACGTTGCCCTGGCCGCCGCACAGCATGAGGGCGACGGCGGTCGGGTCGTCGCCCGAGTAGATGGCAAAACCCTTGGGCGCTTCGCGGATCAGCCATTGCGCGCGCTCGATGTTGCCGGTGGCTTCCTTGATACCGACGATGCCGGGCACCTGGGCCAGGCGCAACACGGTCTCATGGTGCATGTCGGCCACGCTGCGGCCGGGCACGTTGTAGAGCACGGTGGGCAGGTCACCCACGGCTTCGGCAATTGCTTTGAAGTGCTGGTACTGGCCTTCTTGCGTGGGCTTGTTGTAGTAGGGCACGACCTGCAGCTGGCAGTCGGCACCCACGCTCTGCGCGAAGCGCGCGAGCTCGATGGCCTCGCGGGTGGAGTTGGCGCCGCAGCCGGCCATGATGGGCACGCGCTTGTCGCCGTGCGTCTTGGCCTGTTCGACCGAGACGCGGATGATCTCGCAGTGCTCCTCGACCGTGACGGTGGGCGACTCGCCCGTGGTGCCGACCACGCCGATGCAGTCGGTGCCTTCGGTGATGTGCCAATCGATGAGTTTGCGCAGTGTGGGGTAGTCCACGCTGCCGTCTTCATGCAGGGGGGTGGCCAGGGCCACGATGCTGCCGGTGATGGTGTTCATTGCTGCAGGCTCAAATGGGGGCGCGTTTTGGGAGCCGCCCGGTGGGGCGCGGCCTCTCGCGCGAATCGTGCATTCTACCCAGTGGCATCCAGCGGATACCGGGGCGGCGAGTCGGGTGTTCCCGGGTGTTTTCGCACCGCCGCGATGCGCTGCACGAAGCGCTCGGGACGGTCGCAGAAGCCGTCTTCAAATGCCACCACATGAAGACCCTCGCACGCCCTCAGCAGTTCGCCGGGTTGCAGCAGGAAGTCGGGTCGCGAGGGCTTGCCCACAGTCTCGTTGCCCGCGGCAAAGGTCTCATAGATCAGCACGCCGCCCGGCGCCACGCTGCGCGTGATCACGGGCAGCAACGCTCGCCAGAGGTAATTGGTCACCACCACCGCGTCGAAGGTTTCGCCCTCCAGCGGCCAGGGCCCGTTCTCGATATCGGCCAACACGGCGCGCCCAAGGGGTTTCACCGCCTCGATCGCCTCGGCCGATCGGTCGACCCCGGTGACGGTGTGACCGCGCTGCGCGAACCACTTCAGATGGCGGCCGTGGCCGCAGGCCACATCAAGCACCGTGCCCTGAGAGGCAACCAGGTGTGCCCAGCGCTGCACCCATGCGGATGGTGCTTCCGTGCCGTGCATCAGAAACAGCTCCAGAGCTGATCGGCCAGGTTCACCAGAAAGCCGGGCTGGTTGTAGAGCGCGAGCGTTCCGAGCAGGACGGCAATGACGCCGGTCCATACCAGGGCGCGAACAGCCAGCGGTTTCACGCCAGCGCTCCCTGGGGCTGCGGTGCGCGCGCGATGGGGGTTTCGCGCACCGGCAGGTTGATCAGACCGGCGAAGACACCCAGCGCGATCGAGATGTACCAGACGATGTCGTAGCTGCCGGTGCGGTCGTAGAGCACACCGCCCAGCCACACGCCCATGAAGCTGCCGATCTGGTGGCTGAAGAACACGAAGCCGCCGAGCATGGACATGTGTGCCACGCCGAAGATCTGCGCCACCACCGCGTTGGTGGGTGGGATGGTGGAGAGCCACAGCAGGCCCATGACACTGGCGAACACGTACACGCTCATGGGCGAGAGCGGCACGATGAGGAAGATGGCAATGACCACAGCCCGCGCGAAATAGATGAACGACAGGATGTGCCGCTTGGCCATGCGCTGGCCGAGCGCGCCGGCCGCATACGTGCCGAACACATTGAACAGCCCGATGAGCGCCAGCGCGTAGCTCGCCACTTGAGGCGAGAGGCCGTTGTCTTTCAAATAGCTCGGCATGTGCACGCCGATGAAAACGACCTGGAAGCCACACACGAAATAGCCCGCCATGAGCAACTGAAAGCTGCGGTAGCGGAAAGCCTCGCGCAGCGCCTGCAGGATGGTCTGCTCGCGCGCTGGCGCGCTGCCGCCGGCAAAGCCGGGCTCGCGCAGCCCCCAGGCCAGCGGCACGATCAGCAGCACCGCGGCGCTCAGGAACAGCAGCGCTTCCTGCCAGCCGAAGCTGCTGATGAGCCAGCCCTCCACCGGCACCATGAGGAACTGACCGAACGAGCCGGCCGCCGCGGCCACGCCCATGGCCCAGGAGCGCTTCTCGGCCGAGATCTGCCGCCCGATCACGCCGTAGATCACCGCATAGGTGGTACCGGCTTGCGCGGCGCCGATCAGCACACCGGCGGTCAGGGCAAACGTCATGGGCGTGGTGGTCAGGGCCATGCCGGTGAGACCCAGGCCATAGAGCACTGCCCCGCCGATCAGCACTCGAAACGCGCCGAAGCGGTCGGCCGCCATGCCGGCGAAGATACCGAACAGGCCCCAGGAGAGGTTTTGAATGGCCAGCGCGAAGGCAAAGTTCTCCCGCGTCCAGTCTTGTGCCTGGGTGATGGGCTGCAGCCACAGACCGAAGCCGTGGCGGATGCCCATGGACAGGGTGACGATCAGGGCGCCACACGCCAGGACCTGGAAAGTCGAGAGTGGGACGCGGGTGGGGGATGCGGTGGCAGAGGACATCCGGCGACTGTAGCGAAGAAGCTCCCGGTTCGCCTGTCATCCGCGGCGCTCGCTCTTGATATTGGTCCGCCCGATTGATGCCGGTTGGGCATCGCTGGCCATACCGGCAACGGGTATCTGTATTTTTGTACAGTCTTTCCGGGCTGCCGTGCTTACAATCCGCCCCCATGGCAACCCAAACCCCCCCCGCATATTCCGAAGGCTCCATCCGCGTCCTCAAGGGCCTGGAGCCGGTCAAACAGCGGCCGGGCATGTACACCCGGACCGACAACCCACTGCACATCATTCAAGAGGTGCTCGACAACGCCGCCGACGAGGCCCTGGCGGGGCACGGCAAGAAGATCAAGGTCACGCTGCACACCGACAGCTCGGTGAGCGTGGAAGACGACGGCCGCGGCATCCCGTTCGGCCTGCACCCCGAAGAAAAAGCCCCCGTGGTCGAACTCGTGTTCACCCGGCTGCACGCCGGTGGCAAGTTCGACAAGGGCAAGGGCGGCGCCTACAGCTTCTCGGGCGGCCTGCACGGCGTGGGCGTGAGCGTCACCAACGCCCTCTCGACCCGGTTGGAGGTCATCAGCTACCGCGAAGGCCAGGTGGCGAAGCTGGCATTTTCCGCCGGTGACGTGATCGAGCCGCTGGTGCTGAGCTCCAAGGGCGAGGGCGACCGCAAGCAGGGCACCACGGTGCGTGCCTGGCCGGACCCGAAGTATTTCGAATCCGCCGCGCTGCCCATGGCCGAGCTCACCCACCTGCTGCGCAGCAAGGCGGTGCTGATGCCGGGCGTGACGGTCACGCTGGTGAATGAAAAGACCAAGGACGTCCAGACCTGGCTCTACAAGGGCGGCCTGCGCGACTACCTGCAGCAGACGCTCAACGGCGACCCGGTGATCCCGTTGTTCGAGGGCGAAGGTTTTGCCGACAGCGGGCACGACAGCTTTGCCGAAGGTGAGGGCGCCGCCTGGTGCGTGGCCTTCACCGAAGACGGCCAGCCAGTGCGCGAGAGCTATGTGAACCTGATCCCCACCAGCGCGGGGGGCACGCACGAGAGCGGTTTGCGCGACGGCTTGTTCCAGGCGGTCAAAGGCTTCATCGAACTGCACGCACTGTTGCCCAAGGGTGTGAAGCTGCTGCCCGAAGACGTGTTTGCACGCGCTTCGTATGTGCTCAGCGCCAAGGTGCTCGACCCGCAGTTCCAGGGCCAGATCAAGGAGCGCCTGAACTCGCGCGACGCCGTGCGCTTGGTCGGCAGCTTCGTGCGCCCTGCGCTCGAACTCTGGCTCAACCAGCACGTGGACTACGGCAAGAAGCTGGCCGAACTCGCCATCAAGGCCGCTCAGTTTCGCCAGAAGGCGGGGCAGAAGGTCGAGAAGCGCAAGGGCTCGGGCGTGGCCGTGTTGCCCGGCAAACTCACCGATTGCGAAAGCAAGGACCTGGCGCACAACGAGGTGTTTCTGGTCGAGGGCGATTCGGCCGGCGGCAGCGCCAAGATGGGCCGCGACAAGGAATGCCAGGCCGTCCTGCCGCTGCGCGGCAAGGTGCTCAACACCTGGGAAGTCGAGCGCGACCGGCTGTTCGCCAACAACGAGATCCACGACATCGCCGTGGCCATCGGTGTCGATCCGCACGGCCCGAACGACACACCCGACCTCAGCGGCCTGCGCTACGGCAAGGTCTGCATCCTGTCCGACGCCGACGTCGACGGCTCGCACATCCAGGTGCTGCTGCTCACGCTGTTCTTCCGCCATTTCCCCAAGCTCATCGACGCCGGCCACGTGTTCGTGGCACGTCCGCCGCTGTTTCGCGTGGACATCCCCGCGCGCGGCAAGAAGCCCGCGGCCAAGCAGTACGCGCTGGACGACGGTGAACTGCACGCCATCCTCGACAAATGCGCCAAGGACGGCGTGCCGCCCGAGAAGTGCCAGATCAGCCGCTTCAAGGGCCTGGGCGAGATGAACGCCGAACAGCTGTGGGACACCACCCTCAACCCCGACACGCGCCGCCTCATGCCGGTGGTGCTCGGTGCGATCAACTTCGCGGACACCGAAGCCCTCATCACCAAGCTCATGGGCAAGGGCGAAGCCGCCTCGCGCCGCGAGCTCATGGAGTTGCACGGCGACTCGGTCGAGATCGACATCTGATCGCCCTCTCACTTTTGCACTGACACATGTCCGACATCCTGAATCCAGAATTGCCCTTGTCCGAACCGGACGACGGCCTGAACCTCGCGAACTACGCGCAGCGCGCCTACCTCGAGTACGCGCTCTCCGTCGTGAAAGGCCGCGCGCTGCCCGACGTCTGCGACGGCCAGAAACCGGTGCAGCGGCGCATCCTCTACAGCATGGACCGCATGGGTCTGGGCTTCAGCGGACCCAACAACAACACGGCCGCGCGCCCGGTGAAAAGCGCGCGTGTGGTGGGCGATGTGCTGGGCCGCTTCCACCCGCACGGTGACCAGGCCGCCTACGACGCGCTGGTGCGCATGGCGCAGGACTTCGCGCAGCGCTACCCGCTGATCGACGGCCAGGGCAACTTCGGTTCGCGCGACGGCGACGGCGCCGCGGCCATGCGCTACACCGAGGCTCGGCTGGCCAAGATCACCACGCTGCTGCTCGACGAGATCGACGAGGGCACGGTGGACTTCGTGCCCAACTACGACGGCTCCACCGTGGAGCCCAAGCAACTGCCCGCACGCCTGCCGTTCAACCTGCTCAACGGCGCATCCGGCATCGCCGTGGGCCTGGCCACCGAGATCCCCAGCCACAACCTGCGCGAGGTGGCCGACGCCTGTGTGGCGCTGATCAAGAGCCCGAAGCTCACCGACGACGAACTCTTCGCCATCCTGCCTGGCCCGGATTACCCGGGCGGCGGCCAGATCATCAGCCCGGCGAGTGACATCGTCGACGCCTACCGCACGGGCCGCGGCAGCCTCAAGGTGCGCGCACGCTGGAAGATTGAAGAGCTCGCGCGCGGCCAGTGGCAACTGGTGGTGACCGAGCTGCCGCCCGGCGTGAGCACGCAGCGTGTGCTGGAAGAAATCGAGGAGCTCACCAACCCCAAGGTGAAGGCCGGCAAGAAGGCGCTGACGCAGGAGCAGACGCAGCTCAAGGCCAGCATCCTGATGGTGCTCGACGGCGTGCGCGACGAATCGAGCAAGGACGCACCGGTGCGCCTCTTGTTCGAGCCCAAGAGCAGCCGCATCGGGCAACAGGAGCTCATCACGGCGCTGCTCGCGCACACCAGCCTGGAAAGCTCGACACCGATCAACCTCACCATGATCGGGCTTGATGGCCGGCCGACGCAGAAGTCGCTGCGGCAGATGCTCAACGAATGGATCGAATTTCGCCAGAGCACCATCACGCGCCGCTCGCAGCACCGCCTCACCAAGGTGCTGGACCGCATCCACATCCTCGAAGGCCGGCAGCTCGTGCTGCTCAACATCGACGAAGTGATCCGCATCATCCGCCACAGCGACGAGCCCAAGGCCGCGCTGATCGAGCGCTTCCGCTTAAGCGACCGGCAGGCCGAGGACATTCTTGAAATCCGCCTGCGCCAGCTCGCGCGCCTGGAGGCCATCAAGATCGAGCAGGAGCTCAAGTCGCTGAAGGAAGAGCAGGGCAAGCTCGAAGACATCCTGGGCAATACCGGCAGCCTCAAGCGTCTGATGGTGAAAGAGATCGAGGCCGATGCGAAGACCTTCGCCGATGCGCGCCGCACGCTGATCCAGACCGAGAAGAAAGCCGTGGCCGAGATCAAGGTGGTGGACGAGCCGGTGACGGTGGTGGTGTCCAGCAAGGGCTGGGTGCGTGCGCGCACCGGCCACGGCCACGAGGCCGGCAGCTTCGCATTCAAGGCCGGCGACGGTTTGTACCGCACCTTCGAATGCCGCACGGTGGACACCATCGTTGATCGAACTCGAAAGCGGCACCCAGCCGCTGCACTACTTCGCCGGCCCGGCCAACGCCGCGCTGCTGCTCTCCAGTTCGGGGGGCTACGGTTTTCTCGCGACGGTGGAGAACATGGTCTCGCGCCAGCGTGGCGGCAAGACCTTCCTGAACCTGGGCGAAGGCGAGACGCCTTGCGCGCCCTCGCATGCGGCATTCACCTCCGGCGGCCAGCCCCTGAACGCAGCCACGCACGTGTGCTGCGCGTCCACCGGCGGGCGCATCCTGACCTTTGAAATCGGCGAACTCAAGCTGATGGAGAAAGGTGGTCGCGGTCTGATGTTGATCGACCTCGAGCCCAAGGACACCCTGGCCGGCGCGGCGGCCTACACGCGCAGCGTGAAGATCGAAGGCATCGGTCGCGGTGGCAAGGAACGCGAGGAAACGCTGGAGATCCGCAGCCTGAACAACGCACGCGCGGCACGGGCCCGCAAGGGCAAGGCGGCCGATCTGGGCTTCAAGCCCAGCCGCGTTACCAGGGTGGAGTAAGGCCATGGCGCGCTCGCCCACGCTGGCCGAGCTGCGCCGCCACGCGATCGCGCGCAGCCTGTTCAAACCGCTGACGCTGCCGGCCGCGATCCGCCGGCTCGGCTTTGTGCAGGCCGATCCGATGCGGGCACCGGCGCGGGCCCAGGACCTGATCCTGCGCACGCGGGTGCGCGACTACCGCGCGGGCGATCTGGAGCGCCGCTACGAACGGCTGGGCATCGAGGAAGACGCCTTCGTCAACTACGGCTTCGTGTCGCGCGACATGCTGGCGCTGCTGCACCCGCGCACGCCGCGCCGGCCGTGGGACGCGGCCACCACCCGCCGGGCGCACGAGGTGTTGGCCTTCGTGCAGGAGCGGGGCGTGGTGCACCCGCGTGAGGTGAGCGAGGCCTTTGCGCACCACGGCCGTGTGGCTGGCTACTGGGGAGGGGAACTCAACGCGAGCACCCGCCTGCTGGACGACATGCACCACCACGGCTGGTTGCGGGTGTGCCGCCGTGAGTCGGGCACGCGGGTGTACGCGCCGATGACCCATGTGGAGCAGGACGAGAGCCCGCCGGCGCGCCGGGCGCGCGCCGAGGCCCTGGTCGATGCCATCGTGGCGCTGTATGCGCCACTGCCCGCGCCCAGCCTGGGCTACCTCGTCACGCTGCTGCGCTACGGCGCGCCCCACCTGGCGGTCGAGGCGCGCGCGGTGGCCAAGGCCGCACGATTGCGCTACGGCCACGCGGTGGTGGATGGCACGACCTGGTTCTGGCCCGTGGACGAAAACCCGGCCTCGCGCCGCCACCAGCCAGACCAGAATGTGCGGCTGCTGGCGCCCTTCGATCCCGTGGTGTGGGACCGCCGCCGTTTCGAGATGCTGTGGGGTTGGGCGTACAGGTTCGAGGCTTACGTGCCTGCGCCGAAGCGCACCATGGGCCATTACGCGCTGCCCGTGCTGTGGGGCGAGCAGACGGTGGGCTGGGCCAACCTGCGCCTGGAGCGCGGGACGCTTCGGCATGAACTGGGGTTTGCAACTGCGCGACCCCGCGATGTCGGCTTTCAACGTGCGCTGGACGAGGAACTGGCGCGGTTCAAGGTCTTTCTGGGTCAGGACACCGCGCCAGACCACGACAAGCTGGCGCGCAAGACGCAACGGGAGTGAACATGGAAAACGGCGAATGGACCGGGGTGGTGATTGCGGCGGTGCTCGCCGTGCTGGCGTTCGGCATCACCCGCTTTGCGGTGCGCCACTTCGCAAGGCGCCGCGCCGCCAAAGATCAGGTGGCCGCACAAACCACCCAGAGCCGCCAGGTGCGGCGAGCGAGCGAACGCAGGAAGCGGTAATTCCCTTCGAGCGAGACAGCCCCCACCAGGGGCATCAAGGGTCCGGCTCCGCCGGCCCCAGATGCCGCCCCTCTCCCAGGGGGGAGCGCCGTGAGGCGCGCGGGGGTCAACCGAGCTCTGCGATCAACTCGATTTCCACGCAAGCGCCCATGGGCAACTGCGCCACGCCGAACGCACTGCGCGCATGTGCGCCCACCGGTCCGAAGACCTGGCCGATCAGTTCGCTGCAGCCGTTGGTGACCAGGTGCTGTTCGGTGTAGGTGGCGGTGGAGTTGACCAGGCTGAGGACCTTGACGATGCGCTTGACGCTGTTGAGATCTTTGCCGGCGGCCAGGCAGCCCGCAGCCAGGGTGCCGAGCAGGTCGATGGCCACGGCGCGTGCGGCTGCCTTGCCCTCGTCGGTCGTCGTGGTCAGGCCGAGCTGGCCGACCCAAGGTTTGCCATCCCGCTTGGCGATGTGGCCGCTCAGAAAGATGAGGTTGCCGGTCTGCACGAAGGGAACGTATGCCGCGGCGGGCACCGAGACGGGGGGCAGGGCGATGCCCAGTTCGGACAGCTTGTCGTAAATGCTCATGGGATGGCTCCTGAAGAATGAGCGGCCCATTCTAATGACCGCCCCGCTGCGGGACGGGCTGCGCGAGCCTCAGGCCTTGGGGCCGTTCGTCAGGGTTTCGAGCGCCTTGAGCTCGTCGGGCGGTGCGACGGTCACGGCCACTTGCAGCGTGTGATCGGCGCCGCTCTGGATCACACCGCGCATGGGTGAGACGTCGCCAAAATCGCGGCCGGTGGCCAGCGTCACATAGTCTTCGCCTGGACTGCCCCAGCCGCAGCGGTTGTTGGTGGGGTCGAAGTCGAACCACGCGCCCTGGGGTTGCGTTTCTTCATCCGACTCGCTCACCACTGGCACGTAGACCGACACCCAGGCGTGTGAGGCATCGGCTCCGATCAGGCGTACCTTGCCCGGTGCCGGGCGTGTGAGCAGGTAGCCGCTCACGTAGCGCGCCGGCAAGCCCAGGGTGCGCAGGCAACCCAGCATGATGTGGGCGAAGTCCTGGCACACGCCCTTGCCTTGTTCGAGCGCTTCGAGCGCGGGTGTGTTCACCTCGGTGCTGGCCGTCTCGTAGATCAACGCGGTGTGAATCCGCTCCATCAGCGCCTGCGCTGCGGCCAGAGCGGGCAGGCCGGGCTGGAATGCAGGACGGGCGAAGGCGGCAAAGGCATCGTCGCGCGGCACGTAGGGCGAAGCGAACAGAAATTCACTGGCCGGGTCGAACGGTGCGTTGGCGCGGTAGCGGAAGTGCTCGCGCACGCGCTCCCAGGTCATGCCGCGCCACGGCGGGCCCTGGGGCAGGGGCTGGTGTTTGCTGGTCTCGACCAGGCTGTCGGCCTCGACCGTGAGCACGCTGTGTGTTGCCTGCAGCGAAAAGAAGGTGCGCTGGTTGCCGAACACATCGGTGGTCTGGCTGCGCGCAGCCGGCATCGGGTCGATGCGCAGCTCGTTTTCGAGCACACGCTGATGCGGCGTGCTCAGCGGGCACAGGTGCACCATGTGCTGCGCGAGGTCGATCGAGCCGTGGTAGCGGTAGCGCGTGCGGTGCAGGATGCGTAAGAGCATGTCAGGACCTCCGCCGGGCCGTCCCAAGGAGGGCCAGCGCCCCCTCGGGGGGCAGCGACGACACGAAGTGCGGAGCGTGGGGGCTCATGTCGTCAGGACCTCCGCCGGGCAGTCCCAAGGAGGGCCAGCGCCCCCTCGGGGGGCAGTGACGACACGAAGTGCGGAGCGTGGAGGCTCATGTTTCAGACTCCGAGCGATTGATTGCTCAAGTCGGCATGGCTGAAATGCAAACGACTGAGCTCGTTGGAGAGTTCGACCGCCGCTATCTCGCAGGCATCCAGCAGCTCGGCGAGATCGCTCCAGGTGCGCAGGCCTTCGGGGCTGCGTTGCCAGTTGCTCAGGTCTTGCAGCACCCAGCTGTCCGGGTTGGGCAGTCCCTGGGCGAGCACGGCATCTTGTGGGGTGGCGCTGCCGGCCAGCTTGGCCAGGCGCGAGCGCAGCGTTTGCACCACCCAGGTCAGCGAGCGCGGGTTGTCGCGGTCCATCACGAGAAGATCGATCAAGGCGACCATGTCGCGCCGTTGCTGGTACTGCGCGTGAAAGGTGATGGTGCTGTCGAACAGCGCGATCACGGCCTCGAAGCCGGCCTGGTCGTGTACGCAGCCGTGTTCGAGCGCCAGCGAGAGCGCACGCGAGAGTGTGACGAGGCGTTCGATGTGCCGGCCCATGGAGAGCAGGCGCCATCCGTCGTCGTGCACCATGCGGTCGGTTTGTGAGCCGGTGATGGCGGCCAGCAGCTCGCTGGCGTTCTGCAATGCCGTCATGGCTTCGGCGGTCGTGTACTCGGCCTCGGCCGAGAGGGCCGCGCAGTCGCGCGCAAAGCCGGTTTCGGTGCGCTCGATCAGGTGCCAGTGTTCTTGCGACAGGCGTTCGCGCACCTGCGAGGCGGCGGCCTTGAGCGCACGCAGGTTGAAGCCCACGCTGTGCGACTTCGCGGCCATCTGGTCGGAGGCCTTGGGCGAGAGAGCGGCAATGAGGCTGCGCGCGAACACGCGCGGGGAAGCGGTGGCGGCCGGGGCGCCGGCGAGCACCAGCGAGTTTTCGGAAGCGGTGGCCGTGAGCCAGGCCATCAGCGGGCGTGAGTTGGGTTCTTCGCCGCCGAGGTGGTTGAGCACGATCTGCGCGAGGCGCACGCTGTTTTCGGCGCGTTCGGTGTAGCGGCCCAGCCAGAACAGGTTTTCCGCGGCGCGGCTGGTCACAGGGCGCTTCTGTTGCGCCAGCGCCAGTGTGCTGGGCGCCGTCTGCAGCAGGCTGGTGTGGTCAACCGGGCCTTCGGTGAGCACCCAGCAGTCGGCGCTGCTGCCACCACGCTGCATGGCGGCAATGAGCTCGCCGCGAGGTGCCAGGCGCACCAGGCCGCCGGGCAACACGCGCCAGGAGCCGGCGCCGTCGGCCAGCGCAAACACGCGCAGCATGGCCGAACGCGGCATGAGCCGCTCGCCCGACCAGGTGGGCGTCTGGGAGAGGGGAAGCCACGACTGCACGGTGTAGTGATCGGGGTGGCGGGCCATGCGGCCGGACCACTCGTTGAGTTCGCGCTCGCTCAGGCTCTGGCCCATGGCCGTGTCCAGGCCCGAGCGCGGGTAGGTGGGTTTGATCACGCTGCCCTTGAGCAGTGGCAGCACCTCGCGCAGCGCGGCGTCTTCACCGCACCACCAGGTGGCCAGTGAGGGCAGGGCCAGTTCTTCACCGAGCAGGTGACGGCTGATGGCGGGCAGGAAACCCAGCATCGCACTGGATTCGAGTGGCGCCGAGCCGGGCGCGTTGGCCAGCAGCAGGTTGCCCGCGCGCAGCACCTGCAGCAGACCGGGCACGCCCAGGCGCGAGTCGGAACGCAGTTCCAGCGGGTCGAGCCATTCGTCGTCCAGCCGCTTGATGAGCGCGTGCACCGGCTCCAGGCCGCTGAGCGTCTTGAGGAACAGGCGCTGGTCGCGCACGGTGAGGTCATTGCCCTCGACCAGCGTGAGGCCGAGGTAGCGCGCGAGGTAGGCGTGCTCGAAATAGGTTTCGTTGTACGGGCCGGGCGTGAGCAGCGCGATGCGCGCGTTCTCGCCTTGGGGGCACACGCGCTTGATGCCGTCCATGAGCGCGCGGTAGCTCGCGGCCAGGCGCTGCACCTTCATGCCGGTGAAGGCTTTGGGGAACTGGCGCGCGATGGCGATGCGGTTTTCCAGCAGGTAGCCCAGACCCGAAGGCGCCTGCGTGCGTTGCCCCACCACCCACCAGCGTCCGTCGGGGCCGTGGGCCAGATCAAAACCCACGATGTGCAGCCAGGTGTCGCCCAGGGGTTTCACGCCCTGCATGGAGCGCAGATAGCCCGGATGCCCCTGCACGAGGGCGGCGGGCAGCAGCGCGCGCTTGAGCAGTTCGCGCTCGCCGTACAGGTCGCCCATGATGGCGTTGAGCAGGCGGGCGCGCTGCAAGACGCCGGTTTCGATCTGTGCCCAGTCTTGCGGGCCGACCAGCATGGGGAAGAGGTCCAGCGCCCAGGGCCGCTGCAAACCGGCCGAGGCGTCGGCATAGACGTTGTAGGTGACGCCGTTGTCGCGGATCTGGCGCTGCAGGTTGTCGCTTCGGCGGTTCAGTTCCTTGAAACCGTCGGTGCCGATGTGCTCGAAGAAGCTGCCCCAGTTGGATGACAGCGCGTCGCCGGTGGACTTGCCGTCCGCACGCAATTCGTCGCGGTGGCCGGCATCGGCAGGGATCGACAACGACAAAGCCCAGTCGCCAGGGTTCTCGGGACTGAGCTCGTCAAACAGGGAGTCGGAGGCGTCGTTGTTCACTGGACCCGAGTATGCCCGCTGGCCTGCAGGCCATGCCCTTCCGGTGTGCCCGCCTTGTTGCTTCCGTCGCACAAGGCGGGCCACCTGCCGGGTGATCAGTAGCGCAGGTCCAGCGTGGTGGGGAATTCGCGGCTGCTGCTGGCCGGTTTCACGTCCATGTGGCCGGGGGTGTGCCCCATCTGGAAGAAGCGCGACATGCGACGGCTCTCGGCCTCGTAGGCGTTGATCGGGAAGGTGTCGTAGTTGCGACCGCCCGGGTGTGCCACGTGGTACTGGCATCCGCCCATCGAGCGCTTCATCCAGGTGTCGACGATGTCGAAGGTGAGTGGCGCATGCGACGGAATCGACGGGTGCAGGGCCGACGGTGGGCTCCACGCCTTGTAGCGCACCCCGGCCACGTACTCGCCAGCGGTGCCGGTGGTCTGCAGCGGGAGGGCGCGGCCATTGCAGGTGATCACGTGGCGGCTGTCGTTCCAGCCGCTCACGCGCACCTCGATGCGCTCCAGCGACGAGTCCACGTAGCGCACGGTGCCGCCCGGAGCGCCTTCTTCGCCCATCACGTGCCAGGGTTCCAGGGCGCTGCGCAGCGTGAGCTCGATGCCACGCGTTGCCACCTGGCCCACCATGGGGAAGCGGAACTCGAAGTGCGGGTCGAACCACGCCATGTCGAACGGGTAGCCAAAGTCGGCCAGGTCGGTGAGCACATCCTCGAAGTCCATGCGCACATAGGTGGGCAGCAGGTAGCGGTCGTGCAGCTCGGTGCCCCAGCGGGTGAGGCGGCCGTGCCAGGGCTGCTGCCAGAAGCGCGAGACGAGGGCGCGCAGCAGCAGTTGCTGGGCGATGCTCATGCGCGCGTGCGGCGGCATTTCAAACGCGCGCAGCTCCAGCAGGCCCAGGCGGCCGGTGGGCGTGTCGGGCGAGTAGAGCTTGTCGATGCAGAACTCGCTGCGGTGCGTGTTGCCGGTCACGTCGATCAGGATGTTGCGCAGCGTGCGGTCGACCATCCACGGCGGCATGTGGTCGCCGTAGGTGGTGCGGTTTTTCTCGATCTGCGCGAGCGCAATTTCCAGCTCGTACAGCTGGTCGTTGCGCGCTTCGTCCACGCGCGGTGCCTGGCTGGTCGGGCCGATGAAGAGGCCGCTGAAGAGATACGACAGCGAGGGGTGGTTGTGCCAGTAGGCAATGAGACTGCCGAGCAGCTCGGGCTTGCGCAGGAAGGGGGAGTCGGCCGGGGTGGCGCCGCCCATCACGAAGTGGTTGCCGCCACCCGTGCCGGTGTGGCGGCCATCGGTCATGAACTTCTCGGCGCACATCTTGGTCTGGTGCGCGGCCTCGTACAGGAACTCGGTGTGCTCCACCAGTTTGCCCCAGGTGTGGGCCGGGTGGATGTTGACTTCCACCACACCCGGGTCGGGTGTGATCTGCAGCATCTTCAGGCGCGGGTCGCGCGGTGGCGGGTAGCCTTCCAGCACGACGGTCACGCCCAGGCGCTCGGCCGTGGCTTCCACCGCGGCCAGCAGATCGAGGTAGTCCTCCAGGTGCGCCATCGGTGGCATGAAGACATACAGGTGCTGGATCTTGCCGCCGCCGGCCTTCTCGGCCTTGGGGCCGCTGGCGCGGTGCGGGTCGCGGGCTTCCACGCACAGCGCGGTGCGCGTGAGCCAGGCGGCCGATTCGGCGCGCTGCGGAAAGCGAGTCGACAAGGCTTGTGCCGGTGCGGCACCGGGGCCGGGTTGGCCAGGGAGCAGGCCTTCCATGGTTTCGGCGTCGGGGTCGAAGTCCATGCCCTGCATCGACACCGTGCCGCCTTCGGCAAAGCCGCCGCCCACCAGGTGCGGCGAGACCTGGTGCTTCACCGCGCCGCCGCGCGGCAGCGGGTCGCGCGCGGTGTGCGGGTCCTGTTCGATGTGGTACGGGTAGTCGCCGGCCGAGACCCAGGGGAGCGAGTCCAGCGGCAGGCGGTAGCCCATGGGCGAGTCGCCCGGCACGAGGTACATGCGTTCGTCGCGGAAGAACCAGGGGCCGGTGGACCACACCGTGCCCGAGATGCGCGCGTAGTTGCTCTTGCCGTTGTTGGAGAGCGCGCCGTTGGGGCCCGAAGCCTGCAGCGGCAGCACATAGCCCACCGTGGCCTCCAGGCCCTGGGTGAACACGCGGCGCAGGCGCGCGCGCTCCAGCTCGTCGTCAAGTTTGGCGTCGAACGGGTCCACGTTGACCGGCAGACGGCGCTCGCGCCAGAGGTAGTACCAGGTGTCCTCGAAGCCGGGGGTGATGTACTGCGTGGACAGGCCGAGCTTGCGAGCCAGCGCCTGGGTGAAGCGGCGTGCGTCGTCGCTGGTGTAGTGCTTCTCGTCGCGCTCGTCGGCCAGCAGGGCGGGGTTGCTCCAGATGGTTTCGCCGTCGGCGCGCCAGAACATGGAGAGTGCCCAGCGCGGCAGTTGTTCGCCCGGGTACCACTTGCCCTGGCCCATGTGCACGAAGCCGCCCGCGCCGTACTCCGCGCGAAGGCGGTCCAGCAATTCGGTGGCGTAACCGCGCTTGGTGGGGCCGAGCGCGTCGATGTTCCATTCGGCCGCGTCGCGGTCGCTGGTGGCCACAAAAGTGGGCTCGCCGCCCATGGTCAGGCGCACGTCGTGTTTTTGCAGATCGACGTCGACCTTCTCACCCAGCGCCACCACGCCGGCCCACTGCTCGTCGGTGTAGGGCAGGGTCACGCGGGGGGATTCGTAGACCCGGGTCACACCCATGTGGTGGCTGAACTCCACCTCGCACTTGTCCATGGCGCCTTCCACCGGCGCGGCGCTCGAGGGCTGTGGCGTGCAGGCCAGCGGGATATGGCCCTCACCGGCGAGCAGGCCCGAGGTCGGGTCCAGGCCGATCCAGCCCGCGCCGGGCAGGAACACCTCGCACCAGGCGTGCAGGTCGGTGAAATCCTGTTCGGGGCCGTTGGGACCATCGACCGATTTCACGTCGGACTTGAGCTGGATCAGGTAGCCCGAGACAAAGCGCGCGGCCAGGCCCATGTGGCGCAGGATCTGCACCAGCAGCCAGCCGGTGTCGCGGCAGGAGCCGCTGCCCAGCTTGAGCGTTTCCTCGGGTGCCTGCACACCCGGCTCCATGCGGATGGTGTAGGCAATGGCGTGCTGCAGCTTCTGGTTCACGTCGACCAGAAAGTCGATCGTGCGGCGCTCGGTGCGGTCCACCGCGGCGAGATACGCCTTGAGCAACGGTGTCACCGGCGCGGTGACCAGGTAGGGCGCGAGTTCCTTTTTCTGTTCCTCGTCGTAGGTGAACGGGAAGTTCTCGGCGCGCGGCTCCAGGAAAAAGTCGAATGGGTTGTAGACCGCCATTTCCACCACCAGGTCGATCGTGACCTTGAACTCGGTGGTGGGCTCGGGGAAGACCAGGCGGGCCTGGTAGTTGGCAAACGGATCCTGCTGCCAGTTGATGAAATGCCCTTCGGGTTCGATGCGCTGGGAGTACGACAGCACCTTGGTGCGGCTGTGCGGCGCGGGCCGAAGACGGACCACCTGGGGGCCGAGTTTGACCAGCCGGTCGTATCGATAATGCGTGATGTGGCTCAGAGCGACATGAATGGCCATGTGGGGCTTTCAACGGGGAGGAAACAATGAATCGTCAGGCAAATGCTGGGCCGTGGGCGCTGGGACTCATCCTAGCAAGACTTGCGCCAAAGAACGATGACGCCACCGCAGGCACCGCTTTCGTGTGGGCGCTGCGCGCGCTTCACTGATCATGCGGTGGGGCTGGTTGGCGGGGTTGCCCGGCTGGGTGCTGGGCGTGGCGCTGCAGTTGCAGCAGCCGGTGCTGTGGCCGCTGCAGGTGTATGCCCTGCTGCTGTGCGCGGGTGTGGCCTGGGCCGCTGGCTCGCGGCGGCTGCGCTTCGCGCTGCCGGGTGCCGTGCTGGCGGGTGCGTTGATCGGCTTTGGCCTCACCGGTGCGCGCGCCACGCATTTCGCCAGCCACGCGCTGGACCCGGCCCTGCAGGGGACCGACATCGAACTGACCGGGCGTGTGGCCTCGTTGCCGCAGCGCATGGCGCAAGGTGAGCGGTTCGAATTCATCGTGGAGGCGGCCATGCGCGCGGGCAAGCCGGTGTCCGTGCCTGAGCGCATCCAGCTCGGCTGGTACAGCGGCTTTGCCCCCGCCGCAGAGGCGCCGCTGTGGGAACTCGCCCGCCAAGGTCCGGCCGTGCACGCCGGCGACCGCTGGCGTTTCACGGTGCGCCTGCGCAGTCCCCACGGGCTGTCCAACCCGCACGGCTTCGACCGCGAACGCTGGCTGTGGGAGCAAGGCATCCAGGCCACCGGCCACGTGAAGAGCGGGCCGCGCGACCCGGCGCCACAGCGGCTGGGCGCGAGCGGGCGGCACCCGCTGGACGCCCTGCGCCAGAGCGTGAGCGAGCGCATCGACGAGCGCGTGAGCGATCCACGCAACGCGGGTGTGTTGGCGGCCCTGGTGGTGGGTGACCAGTCCGCCATCGACCGGGCCGACTGGACGCTGTTCCGCACCACCGGTGTGGCCCACCTCATGAGCATCTCGGGCTTGCACGTGACCATGTTCGCCTGGCTGGCCACCGCGCTGCTGGCCTGGGGCTGGCGGCGCCTGGCCCGGGTCTGGCCGCAGGCGCTGCTGGCGGTGCCCACGCCAGTGGTGGCGGGTCTGGGCGGCGTGGTGCTGGCGGCGGCGTACGCCTTGTTTTCCGGCTGGGGCGTGCCGGCGCAGCGCACGGTGATCATGCTGGCGGTGGTGGTGGGTCTGCGCCTGGGCGTGCGGCACTGGCCATGGCCGGTGGTGTGGCTGCTGGCGATGTCGGCGGTGTTGCTGCTCGATCCCTGGGCGCTGATGCAGCCGGGCTTCTGGCTCAGTTTCGTGGCGGTGGGGATCCTGTTTGCCACCGACCCCGGGCGCTCACAGGGCGCGGCGCCCGGCGGGCCGCTGCACCGGCGAGGGGGGCGGGCGCTGCAGCATCTGCTGCGCGAACAGGGCGTGGTCACGCTGGCCCTGGCGCCGCTCACGCTGCTGTTGTTCGGGCAGTTCTCGGTGGTGGGGTTGCTGGCCAACCTGGCGGCCATTCCGCTGGTGACGTTGCTGATCACGCCACTGGCCCTGCTCGGTGTGGCGCTGCCGCCGCTGTGGGATGCAGCAGCCTGGGTGGTGCATGGCATGTCGGTGGGACTGCAGTGGCTGGGCCAGTGGTCCTGGGCGGCGGTGTTCCGCCCCGCAGCCCCCTGGCCGATGGCGCTGGCGGCGGTGGCCGGTGGCGCCTTGCTGGTGTTGCGTCTGCCGTGGGTGGTGCGCTCGGCGGGGCTGCTGTTGCTGGCGCCCGCGCTGCTGTACGCGCCGCCGCGCCCGGCACCGGGACAGTTCGAGCTGATCGCACTGGACGTGGGGCAGGGCAGCGCGGTGCTGGTGCGCACCGCCGACCACAGCCTGCTGTTCGACACCGGTCCGCGCTTCGGCCCGGAGAGCGATGCCGGCGAGCGCGTGGTGCTGCCGCTGCTGCGCTCGCTGGGCGAACAACTGGACGCGGTGGTGGTGAGCCACCGCGACAGCGACCACGCCGGTGGCGCCGAGGCGGTGCGCGCGGCGCACCCGCAGGCACGGTGGCTGTCATCGTTCAGCGCCGACGCGCCAGAGCGCTGCATGGCGGGCCAACGCTGGGCCTGGGACGGAGTGACTTTCGAGGTGCTGCGCCCATGGCCGCAAGACTTTGCCGCCGATGGCCAGGGCCTGCTGAGCAGCAACGCCATGTCGTGCGTGCTGCGGATTGCCAGCGCGCAGCACAGCGCCTGGCTCGGTGGCGACATCGACGCCACGCGCGAGGTGCAACTCGCGCTGGCGCGGCCCGATGACCGCGCCACCGTGATGCTGGCGCCGCACCACGGCAGCCTCACGTCAAGCAGCCCGGTGCTGCTCAACACCTTGCAGCCACGCTGGGTGCTGGTGCAGTCGGGCTACCGCAACCGCTTCGGCCACCCCGCGCCGGCTGTGCTGGAGCGCTACCAGCAGCGCGACATTTCCTGGGTGAATTCGCCCGACTGCGGCGCGGCCACCTGGCGCAGTGCCGAGCCCGAAACGGTCGACTGCCATCGCGAATACGCGCGTCGTTACTGGCACCACGCGGACCCTGCACCTCTTCCGTCTTCGGCCGAAGAACCCTGATTTTCGATTTGTTGGCCCACTCCTTGCTATGCTGTGGTCAGGAGAAAAAAGCCCATGAGCAGACCCATGTTTGACGAAATGAATGCCTCGCCCAGCGAGGTCCGGGCCCATTACGAGAACTACGCTCGCTGGCTGGCGCAGCAGCCCGACGACGTCATGGCAGCGCGGCGCGAAGAGGCGGAAATGATCTTCCGTCGCGTCGGCATCACCTTTGCGGTGTACGGCGCCAAGGACGAAGACGGCTCCGGCACCGAGCGGCTGATTCCCTTTGATCTGATTCCACGCATCATTCCGGCGCACGAATGGCACAGCATGGAAGAAGGCCTGGTGCAGCGCGTGACCGCGCTCAACCGCTTCATCCACGACGTTTACCACGATCAGGAAATCATCAAGGCGGGCATCGTGCCGGCCGAGCAGATCTTCCAGAACGCGCAATTCCGCCCCGAAATGATGGGCGTGGACGTGCCCCACAACATCTACTCGCACATCTCGGGCGTCGACATCGTGCGAGCCCCCAACGCCGACGGCGTGGGCGAGTACTACGTGCTCGAGGACAACCTGCGCGTGCCCAGCGGTGTGAGCTACATGCTCGAAGACCGCAAGATGATGATGCGGCTGTTCCCCGAACTTTTCGGCTCCAACCGCGTGGCCCCCGTGGCCCATTACCCCGACCTGCTGCTGGAAACCCTGCGCGCGGTGAGCCCGGCCACCACGGCCGAACCCACGGTGGTGGTGCTCACACCCGGCATGTACAACAGCGCCTACTTCGAACACGCTTTCCTCGCGCAGCAGATGGGCATCGAGCTGGTGGAAGGGCAGGACCTCTTCGTGAAGGACAACTTCGTCTACATGCGCACCACGCGCGGCCCCAAGCGCGTGGACGTGATCTACCGCCGGGTCGACGACGACTTCCTCGACCCCTCGGTGTTCCGCCCCACCTCTACCCTGGGCTGCGAAGGGCTGCTGGGCGTGTACCGCAGCGGCAACGTGGCGATCTGCAACGCGGTGGGCACCGGTGTGGCCGACGACAAGTCGATCTACCCCTATGTGCCCAAGATGATCGAGTTCTACCTCGGGCAGAAGCCCATCCTGAGCAACGTGCCCACCTTCATGGGCCGCGAACCCGAAGACCTCAAGTACATGATGGCCAACATGAAGGACCTGGTGGTCAAGGAGGTGCACGGCGCCGGCGGCTACGGCATGCTCGTTGGCCCGGCCTCCACCAAGGCCGAGATCGAGGACTTCCGCAAGGCCGTGGCGGCCAACCCCGGCGGCTACATCGCCCAGCCCACGCTCTCACTGTCCACCTGCCCCACCTATGTGCAAAGCGGCGTGGCGCCGCGCCACATCGACCTGCGCCCTTTTGTGCTCAGTGGCAAGGAGGTGCAGATGGTGCCTGGTGGCCTCACGCGGGTGGCGCTGAAGGACGGCTCTCTGGTCGTCAACTCGTCGCAAGGCGGCGGGACCAAAGACACCTGGGTCCTGGAGGATTAGCCCACCCCCGCGCCGCTTCGCGTCACCCCCTCAAGAGGGCGGCACCTGAGGCCCGGCAAAGCCGGTTCCTCGGTGCCACTCGGTTGGACCCTTTCTTGCGCTGCTCTTGCAGTGTGTTTGCTGGAGTTACTGAAATGCTGTCACGCACCGCCGACCACCTCTTCTGGATGTCCCGCTACACCGAGCGCGCGGAGAACACCGCCCGCATGCTCGACGTGAATTACCAGACCTCGTTGCTGCCGCAGTCCGCCGCCGTGGCCCAGGTGGGCTGGGAAGGCCTGCTGGTCATCAGCGAGCTCATGCCCGCCTACAACAAAAAATACGGCCAGGAAATCACGCCGCGCAACGTGCTCGACTTCATGGTGCGCGACGAGTCCAACCCGTCGAGCATCGCCACCTGCCTGAAGGCCGCGCGTGAAAACGCCCGCGCCGTGCGTGGCGCGCTCACCACCGAGCTGTGGGAAACACAAAACCAGACCTGGCTGGAACTCGGCCGCATGCTCAAGAGCAAGAACTTCGAGCGCGACCCCAGCGAATTCTTCGAATGGGTCAAGTTCCGCTCGCACCTCTCGCGCGGCGTGGCCATCGGCACCATGCTGCAAGACGAAGCGTTTCACTTCTACCGCATGGGCACCTTTCTGGAGCGCGCCGACAACACCGCGCGCCTGCTCGACGTGAAGTTCCACGCCGTGCACAGCGACTTCTTCGGCAACGCCAGCGAGCTCGATCAGGAATACGACTTCTACCACTGGAGCGCCATCCTGCGCAGCGTGAGCGGTTTCGAGGTCTACCGCAAGGTCTACCGCGACGTGATCTCGCCCGAGCGCGTGGCCGAGCTGCTGATCTTGCGCGCCGACATGCCGCGCAGCCTGGCCGCCAGCCTCAACGAAGTGGTCAACAACCTCACCGTGGTCTCCAACGACCTGTCGGCCGAAACCCTGCGCCGCGCCGGCAAGCTCAAGGCCGACCTGCAGTACGCCCGCATCGACGAGATCCTCTCCACCGGTCTGCATGCCTTCCTCACGCAGTTCCTGGACCGGGTGAACGAGCTGGGCGGGCGCATCAGCCAGGACTTTCTGGTGCCGGCGGGCTGAAAGGCGCAGGCCGCAATGGAAAAGGCCAGCTTCGTGCTGGCCTTTGTCATTGAGGCTTGCCCGAGTCCTCTGAACCTCGATCGGGTTTGTCGCCTCGCTCAATCTGTTTGATCATCAGGTCAAAGTCGCTTTCGAACAACCGGTCCTGAACGATGCGATAGCGTTCGAACTCGGTTTCCGCATGCGCCTTGGCCATGTCCGTCGACACCTTGCCCCCATCCCGCAAAATGTCGCGATCGGTCAACTCCAGAAATGCATCCAACCGCTGAGCCCAGTCTTCCATCGTCATCGGAATCTTGCGAAGAGCGCGGTCTTCGGCGATGTCCAGGTAGCTGTTGACCAAACGGCCCAGCGATGCCAGCTCGTCCTGATCCAGGTAGTTCTTGGCCACCACCACATCGGTTCTGACAATCTTGCCGTCAGGTGCCTTCTCCCAACTGGTCAGCCCCATGTGTGGCTTGTCGGCATCGGCGCGCTGCACGATCAGTTCAGCCGCGGTGCGGCCGTGAATGGCAAAGTGCAGCTTGTTCTGAACTTTGGCAAAAAAAGCCTGAGTGGTCGGCGCATCGCGGTTGTAGTCCACCGCCGTGGCGTAGATGTCCGTCACCTTTTGGTAAAACTTTCGCTCCGAGAGTCGGATCTCGCGTATCTCGGCCAGCAATTGCTCAAAGTAGTCCACACTCAGAAAGCTACCGTTCTCCAGACGCTTCTTGTCGAGCACAAAGCCCTTGATGGCGAATTCACGCAGCACGCCTGTGGCCCACTGGCGAAACTGGGTGGCCCGCACCGAGTTGACCCGATAGCCCACTGAGATGATCGCGTCCAGGTGGTAGTGGTTGGTGGCGTAGCTCTTGCCGTCGGCCGCAGTTGTTCGGAATTTCCGAATAACTGAATCCTCCGGCAGCTCCCCGCTGGCAAAGATATTTTTCAGATGTTCGTTGACAGTTGGCACTGACACCGCAAACAGCTCAGCCATCAGTTTTTGCGTCAGCCAGACGGTTTCATCTTCGTAGCGGGCTTCAATGCTCTGCTCGCCGGCTTGGCCGGTGAAGATCAGAAATTCGGCGGTGCTGTTTCGGATGAGTTTGTTGTTGTTCATGGCGGGGGTGGTTGCTGGTCATGATAGCGAAGGCCGCGACCCGCACTCGACGTACGCCACCCGGCGTACATACGCTCCCGGCGCTCCTCCCTAGCATCCAGTTGTCCGCTGAGCCACGCCCGAAGAGGGCAGCCGGCGGCGCCAACACCAACCCCTCACGGGACCTCGGAAACACTGGAGAAGCGCCATGTCCAATCACCACAACTCACGCCGTTTCACCCTCAAGACCCTCTCGGCTGCTGCCGTGGCCGTCACGCTCGGCGGCCTCTCGGCCCTGCCGGCCCACGCCCAGGAGACCATCAAGGTCGGCGTGCTGCACAGCCTCTCGGGCACCATGGCCATTTCGGAAACCGTGCTCAAGGACACGGTGCTGATGGCCATTGACGAGATCAACGCCAAAGGCGGCCTGCTGGGCAAGAAGCTCGAGCCCGTCGTTGTTGACCCGGCCTCCAACTGGCCGCTGTTCGCCGAAAAAACCAAGCAGTTGCTCACGCAGGACAAGGCCGCCGTGATCTTCGGCTGCTGGACCTCGGTCTCGCGCAAGTCGGTGCTGCCGGTGGTGGAAGAGGCCAACGGCCTGCTGTTCTACCCCGTGCAATACGAAGGCGAAGAGCTGAGCAAGAACGTGTTCTACACCGGTGCCGCGCCCAACCAGCAGGCCATCCCCGCGGTGGAATACCTGATGAGCAAGGACGGCGGCTCGGCCAAGCGCTGGGTGCTGCTGGGCACCGACTACGTGTACCCCCGCACGACCAACAAGATCCTGCGCGCCTTCCTGAAGGCCAAGGGCGTGGCCGATGCCGACATCATGGAGGAGTACACCCCCTTCGGTCACTCTGACTACCAGACCATCATTGCCAAGATCAAGAAGTTCTCGTCTGAAGGCAAGAAGACGGCCGTGGTTTCCACCATCAACGGTGACTCCAACGTGCCGTTCTACAAGGAACTGGGCAACGCCGGCCTGTCCGCCAAGGACGTGCCTGTGGTGGCCTTCTCTGTGGGCGAAGAAGAGCTGCGCGGTGTGGACACCAAGCCGCTGGTGGGCCACCTGGCCGCCTGGAACTACTTCATGAGCGTGAAGAGCCCGGCCAACACCGAGTTCACCAAGAAGTGGGCCGCCTACGCCAAGGCCAAGAACATCCCCGGCCACAAGGACAAGCCGCTGACCAACGACCCGATGGAAGCCACCTACATCGGCGTGAACATGTGGGCACAGGCCGTGACCAAGGCCAAGTCCACCGACACCGACAAGGTGATCGCCGCCATGGCCGGCCAGACCTTCAAGGCACCGGGTGGCTTCACCAGCACCATGGACAAGGAAAACCACCACCTGCACAAGCCGGTGTTCATCGGCGAGATCAAGGCCGACGGCCAGTTCAACGTGGTGTGGAAGACGCCTGGCCCCGTGGTCGCCGATCCGTGGAGCGACTACATCGCAGAAAACAAAGGCAAGAAGAACGTCCCCGAAATGAAGAAGTAAGAAGCACGCCCAACGCGCCTTTGCGCGCTGAGCAAACGCCCGTTCGGGCTGAGCCTGCCGAAGCCATGCCCACGTGTGGGTGAGCCCTTCGACAGGCTCAGGGCGAACGGTCAGGGTAGCTGGGAGCCTGCACAGTGGCCGGGCTGCTGCGGCTGGTTGGAAAAAATGGAAAGTGTCTTGATGGGCCGTCTTCTCGCTCTTCGTTGTTTGCTCGTTGTGGCCTTGGCATGCGCAAGCGCAGCCCACGCCCTCACATCCGCCGACGCCCTGGCCCTGGTGGACGGTGACACCGATGTGCGCATCGACACCCTGAACAAGCTCGCCGCCGAACCCGACGAGAAGGCATCTGCTCTCATCAAGGCCATGGCAGCAGAAGCCGTGCGCGTGCAGGGCGAACGCGTGTTCATCGTGGTGGACGACGCTGCCGTGGACGCTGTGACTGGCGAGAAGCTGCCCCTGCCCGACGACGCGGGCGACGTGATGATCAACAACCGCCTGCGCAGCGCCATGGAGAGCGCCCTGGCCGGCATGGAGCTGGTGGGCGCAGGGCCAGAGCGCCAGCGCGAAGCCGCGCGCACCCTGCAGCGCAGCGCGTTTGAAGAACCCGACATCAGCCAGCTTGCGTTGATCGACAAGGCGCTGGCCGGTGAGCTCGACGCGCAGGCCCGCCAGAGCCTGGAACTGGCGCAGGCGGCTGTGTTGCTCGCCAGTGAAGACCCGGCCCAGCGACTCGCCGCAGCGCAAAAACTGGGCGAAGCCCAACAACCCATCGTGCGCCCGCTGCTGCTGCAGCAGATGGAAAAAGAGACCGACGCCGGCGTGAAAGCCGCGCTGGCCGATTCGCTCAAGGGCATCGACCGCATGCTGGCCCTGGGCAACACGCTGGCGCAGGCCTTCACCGGCATCAGTCTCGGCTCCATCCTGCTGCTGGCCGCCCTGGGCCTGGCCATCACCTACGGGCTCATGGGCGTGATCAACATGGCCCACGGCGAGTTGATCATGATCGGCGCCTACGCCACCTGGCTGGTGCAGACCTTCTTTCGACAGTCGTTGCCGGAGTACTTCGACTGGTACCTCCTGGCCGCCTTGCCCATCGCCTTCACCGCTTCGGCCCTGGTGGGCGCGGCCATGGAGCGCACGGTGATCCGATTCCTCTACGGCCGCCCGCTCGAAACGCTGCTGGCCACCTGGGGCATCAGCCTGGTGCTCATGCAGGCCGTGCGCAGCCTCTTTGGCGCGCAGAACGTGGGGGTTGAAAACCCGAGCTGGATGAGCGGCGGCATCACCCTGCTGGGCAACCTGAACCTGCCGTGGAACCGCATCATCATCATCGGCTTCGCGGTGGCGGTGCTGGTGGGCGTGACACTCATGATCACCAAAACCCGCCTCGGTCTGTTCGTGCGCGGCGTCACGCAGAACCGCCCCATTGCTTCGTGCATGGGTGTGAACACCGCGCGCATCGACACCTACGCGTTTGCGCTGGGCTCGGGCATTGCGGGTCTGGCCGGTTGCGCGCTCAGCCAGATCGGCAACGTCGGCCCCGACCTCGGCCAGAGCTACATCGTGGACTCGTTCATGGTGGTGGTGCTCGGCGGCGTGGGCCAGATCGCCGGCACGGTGTACGCCGCGCTGGGGCTGGGCATGCTCAACAAGTTCATTGAAGGCTGGGCCGGCGCCGTGCTGGCCAAGATCGCGGTGCTGGTCTTCATCATCATCTTCATTCAAAAGAGACCTCAGGGCATCTTTGCCATGAAGGGCAGGGAGGCCGCATGAGCACTCAAAATACCGTTCGGGCTGAGCTTCACCCCGTTCGCCCTGAGCCTGTCGAAGGGCTCACCAACACCTGGGCCGGGGCTTCGACAGGCTCAGCCCGAACGGATGAGGGTGGCTCAGGGCGAACGGAGATCGTCTTGCCCTCGCCCGGCCCGCTGCTCACCCGCACCGGCTGGAGCGCCTTCGTCGTCGCCTTGCTGGTGGTGTGCGCCGGGGCGCCGCTGCTCAACCTGTTCGTGCCCGAAGGCAGCGCGTTTCACCTGAGCGACTACATGGTCGGCTTGCTCGGCAAGATCATGTGTTACGCCATCTGCGCACTCGCCATGGACCTGATCTGGGGCTACACCGGCATCCTGAGCCTGGGCCACGGCCTGTTCTTCGCGCTGGGGGGTTACGTGATGGGCATGTACCTCATGCGCCAGATCGGCCTGGACGGCAACTACAAGAGCGAACTACCCGACTTCATGGTGTTCCTCGACTGGAAGGAACTGCCCTGGCACTGGTCTCTGAGCGACAGCTTCATCGCCACCCTGCTGCTCATCGTGCTGGTGCCCGGTGCGGTGGCCTTCGTGTTTGGCTACTTCGCCTTCCGCTCGCGCATCAAGGGCGTGTATTTCTCCATCATCACGCAGGCGCTCACCTTTGCCGCGCTCTTGCTGTTCTTCCGCAACGAGACCGGTTTCGGCGGCAACAACGGCTTCACCGATTTCAAGCGCATCCTGGGCATTCCCCTGGCCACGCCCAACATGCGCATGACGCTGTTCATCATCACCGGCCTCACGCTGCTGGGCTTCTTTCTGTGGGCGCGCTGGCTGGTCAACAGCAAGTTTGGTCGCGTGTTGCAGGCCGTGCGCGACGCCGAGAGCCGCGTCATGTTCTGCGGCTACAACCCGCTGCCCTACAAGCTCACCATCTGGACCCTCTCGGCCGTGATGTGCGGCATTGCCGGCGCGCTGTACGTGCCGCAGGTCGGCATCATCAACCCCGGCGAGATGAGCACGGCCAACAGCATCGAGATCGCGATCTGGGCCGCGGTGGGTGGCCGCGCCACACTCATCGGCCCCATCGTCGGCGCCTTCATCGTCAACGGCGCCAAGAGCTGGCTCACCGTGAGCTTTCCCGAGTACTGGCTGTATTTCCTGGGCGTGCTGTTCATCGTGGTCACGCTCTTCATGCCGCAGGGTGTGGTGGGCCTGGTGAAGAAGCTTCGCGGCGCAAAGGGAGAACGCGCATGACACCCGACCTGATGGAAGAGGGCGCGCGCCGCCTGGAGAAGATCGCCTCTGCTGGTCTGGCGGGCAACACCGAATCGGGTGGCCGCGCGGCGGGCTTCTCCAGGCTCGTCACGCCCGGCGAGGTGGACACCACGCACGGCCGCATCCTGTACCTGGAGGGCGTGAACGTCAGCTTCGACGGCTTCAAGGCCATCAACAACCTGAGCCTGGACATCGCACCCGGTGAACTGCGCTGCATCATCGGCCCCAACGGCGCGGGCAAGACCACGATGATGGACATCATCACCGGCAAGACCAGACCCGACTCGGGCCACGTGTTCTTTGGCAGCACCATCGACCTGCTGCGCTACCGCGAAGCCGAGATCGCGGCCATGGGCATCGGGCGCAAGTTCCAGAAGCCCACGGTGTTCGAACACCTCAGCGTGTTCGAGAACCTGGAGCTGGCCCTGGCCACCGACAAGGGCGTGCGCCGCTCCATGGTGTTTCGCCTCACCGGCGCCGAGAAAGACCGCCTGGGCGAAGTGCTGCAAACCATCCACCTCGCCGACAGCGCCGCCCGCCAGGCCGGCAACCTGAGCCACGGGCAAAAGCAATGGCTGGAGATCGGCATGCTGCTGATGCAGGACCCCAAGCTCTTGCTGCTGGACGAACCGGTGGCCGGCATGACCGATGAGGAAACCGAGCGCACGGCGCAGCTCTTCTTGACGCTCAAGGGCAAGCATTCGCTGATGGTGGTGGAGCACGACATGAGCTTCATTCGGACGATTTCGGAGAAGGTCACGGTGTTGTGTGATGGGGCTGTGCTGGCGGAGGGGACTCTTGACGAAGTTCAGGCGGATGAGCGGGTGATCGAGGTTTACCTTGGGCGCTGATCTTGTTTCTGCTTCGTTGGGGTTTTGCTTTCGTTGCAGGCCGGGTCTCGGCCCGGCGGCCGACTCACTTTCTTTTGCTTCGCCAAAAGAAAGTAAGCAAAGAAAAGGCGAGCCGAATTCGCTGGCCCTTCGGGCACGCTGCGTTGCTCGGATCGCCCGGGGTGCGCACAAACTTGTCTGCTACGCAGCCTTCGGACATGTGCGCCCCTTGTCCGGGCGCTCCTGCGCTACTCGCCAGCGAATGACGGCAGGGGGAGCCCTCACCCCGGCCCTCTCCCAGAGGGAGAGGGAGCAAGACACGCCCGCCGGAAGGGAAGTCCGAACCCGATCCCGATTCCGATTCCGCTTCTGCCGTGTGGCCGGGCTGAGCAGCGCAGGGGCGCGGGGATCAGAGGTCCGCATGTCCGAAGGCCGCGCAGCGGACAAGTTTGCGGACCTCCCCCGCGACACGAGCAGCGCAAGGAAGCCCGCAGGGCCCCGGACTTCGGCTCGCCTTTTCTTTGGCTACTTTCTTTTGGCGAAGCAAAAGAAAGTAGCTCGGCCGCCGGGCCGAGACCCGGCTCGCCACGAAAGAAGACAGATCACTTCAAAGAGGACAACGCAATGAGCCTGCTCGAAGTCAAAGACATCAACCAGTACTACGGCGGCAGCCACATCCTGCGCAACGTGAACCTCACGGCCGAGCTGGGACAAGTGACCGTGGTGCTCGGCCGTAACGGCGTGGGCAAGACCACGTTGCTCAAATCGCTCATGGGCCTGGTGCCCATCAAGAGCGGCAGCATCACGCTCAACGGCACGTCCATCGACAAGGCCACGCCCTATGAACGCGCGCGAATGGGCATGGGCTTCGTGCCGCAAGGCCGCGAGATCTTCGGGCGCCTCACCGTGCAGGAAAACCTGCTCATGGGCCTGGCCTACAAAAAGGGCAACACGCCCATTCCACCCGAACTGTTTGAACTGTTCCCGGTGCTCAAGCAGATGCTCGGCCGCCGCGGTGGTGACCTCTCGGGCGGCCAGCAGCAGCAGTTGGCGATTGCGCGGGCGCTCGCGGCTGGCCCGAAGCTGTTGATCCTGGACGAACCCACCGAAGGCATCCAGCCCAACATCATCAAGGACATCGGCCGCGTCATCCGCATGCTGGCCGACCGCGGCAACATGGCCATCGTGCTGGTGGAGCAGTACTACGACTTCGCCGAAGCCCTGGCCGACCGCTACGTGGTCATGGAGCGCGGCGAAGTGATTGCGAGCGGCCCCGGCAGCGAGATGCAGGCCAAAGGCGTGCGCCAGCTCGTCGCGATCTGAAGCTTCAGGACTTGTTGACGGACTGGGCCGGTCTTTTCGCGATCGTGTGCACGTCCCACTGGTCGAGCAGGCGTATGCAGGCGTCGGCCGCCGGTTCGGGTTCCAGCCCCAGTTGGGTGACCACGTCGTGCAGGTTCTTCAGCGCTTCCTCCAGAGACGGCAAGTGTGTCTCTGGCTTCAGCTTGTGTCCATTCTCCAGCCCGAACGCGAGCAGCCAGTGGCCCTCGGTGGCGCCCAGCCCCACGCAGCCGAAGCGCTTGCCTTCGTCCAGCAAGTGGGCAAGCAGGCTGAAAGGCACCCAGCCCGGGCCGAACCGCGCCTGTGTGCGTGCCAGGGCGTGCAGGCCATCTCGGGTCAGGCCCTTGAGTTTCAAAGGGTCGTTGAACACCGTCAGCCCCATTTCAAAGCCGACCCGCATCAGGTGTGCCGGAGGGCACTGTTTCGCCACCTCGCTGACCAGGCAGTGATTGAGGTGGGCGGTGGCGTGCAGGTGCTGCATGGGACGCAACAGGCGCGAGAGGCCGGGCTGCGTGGCCATGCAGCTGCGAACCACGCCCGGCAACCACACAGTTGGGTCGGCTTGTGCGTCCAGCATGGTGTGCAGCGCCAGCAACGGGCACAGCTCGAACGAGGGCAACAGCAGCAGGTCGAACACCGTGTGCTGCGGCGACGGGCTTGAGGGGTGGCCGTGGTGCCCGGAGCGCTGCGGGGCCAGCCACTCCAGCACATCGGTCCACGCGTCGTCGCGCTTGTCGAGGGTCTGCACGATGCGGTGGATCTGCGCCAGCACCAGGCAGGGGTGGCGGCGGCTGGGGCGCAGTAGCGGCAGCCGCGCGGCGTGCGCGTACTGGTAGAGCATCTGGCGGCGCAGGCGGTGTGCGGCGCCGGCCTCCAGAAAGGTGCAGAGGTGGAGGACGCGCTCGAGCGTGGCGTGGCCGAGCGGGGTGAGCAGCCAGTGGTCGTCGCAGGCCATGTTGCCCACGCACACCAGCGCCGGATGCTGGTGCGAGAACCACACCAGAGCTTCGTCGTCTTTCGGCGGCATTTCAACCACGCGTGCCAGACCCGCCGTGGGCGACTGTTCCAGCGCGAGCAGACCCAGGTCGCCAATCAGTTGCTCCAGGCCGCGGGGGTCCGGGTCTTGCTCCAGCCGCTGCAGGCGCTTGGCCACGTGCGCCGGTGTGAGCTCGTCGAGGCGGGTACGCAACAACTCACGCGCTTGCCGCTGCGCATTGGGCAGCTCCAGCGACGGCCCCGAGAGCGGCAGCAGTTGCAACACGTGCGACAGCCAGAACGGCAGCGGCGCTGCTTCCGAAGCCAGGATGTCCACGAGCTGGACCACCAGCTTCACCGGGTCGCGTGGCACCACGCAGGTCCAGGCCGACACCAGGGCATGGGCCACGCGGTCGTGGTTGGCGTAGTGCACGCGCAGTGCGTGCGACATGCGCTCGATCACCGTCTCTTCCACCGTGTGATGCTGCGCCCGCGCCATGTGCAGGATCTGCACAAAGGACTCGTGGAACCGGGCCGGCAGGTGGGCGTCCGCGTCGTCGATGGGGATCAGTTGCAACTCGTCCAGCGCCTGCAGCAGCAGCCCCTGCGCCTGACTGGGCGTGATGTCGTGACGCGTTGCGGCGCGGATCTCCGTGCGCAGCAGCGGCTGGGCGGGTGCGGCGCTGCGAAGGGCTTGAATACGTTGGATGGGGGAGGCAGTGGAGCGCATGGCGGGTCGCAGAAGATGGAAGGGACCTCCATCGTCTTTCAGCGCATGCGCGGTGTGAATCCGCTCGCCAGCCCAGGGCAGCGCCCTATTTGCCCAACTGAACCAGCGCCGCCTGCAAGCCCGACAGACCACCCACGCGCTGGTCGTTGATGAAGATCTGCGGCATCTGCCGCACCGACGGCCCGCACCTTTCATAGAACGCAAGACGCTCGGTCTCGTCATCGATCTTGATCTCTTCAAACCCGAGCGAGCGGGACTTGAGCAGCATCTTGGCCGACTCGCATTGCGGGCAGGCGGACTTGGAGTAAACGGTGATTTTGGGTTGCATGGGGGGAGTTTACGGGGCGAGGGTCCTGCATCGTCCCAGTGCTTCTTGGTCAAACGGGTCGCTTGAGATGAGCGTGACACCGTGGCCGATTTGTCTGATTGGGGCCCACAGCCATCAGTCAGGTCAACGAATCAATGACTACAAAGCTGACCTCGGCACCTCCCCGGCGCGCTATTTAGACGGATCAGGTGCTGCCCCTGGCATTCAGGCCGCCAGCACGACCCGGACCAGTTCGCCATCGACTAGGCCGAACTGCGCGCGTTGCTGCAGGAGCGGGGCTTCCTGTCATGACAGGGGTGGCAACTCGCGATTGCACCGACCTCTGGGCCTGCACTTTCTCGCGCGTTGGAGCGTGTCGACATGCCTGTATGGCCCCGCGAGGCTTCGCGAGCCCCTACGGCAGCAGTGGCACCAAGGCGCTCAAGTTCGGTCCCTCTGCGACCTTGTGCGCCACGAACACGAGTTCGCGCCGGAAGCGTCGGGGCACGAGGTGATAGGCCAGGGACAGCAGCTTCTTCTTTCGGCCGAGCAGCGGGGCGTGGAATCGGTAATCGACGGACTCGACCGCCAAACCGGAAGCTTCAAGAAAGCGCCGAACCTCACCCGCGGAGTACTCACGCACATGACCCATGTGACCCAATCGGCGCAACTTGCCAAACTCCGTCACGGGATCGGCGATGCTGCGTCCCAGCAGAAGCCGAGCCAGGCTGGGTAACGAATAGACGTTGGGCGTGGTGAGCACCAGTGTCGCCCCGGGAGCCAAGACTCGATTGATCTCGCTCAGAACGAATGCGGGGTCGATGCGCAGGTGTTCAAACGTCTCACACAACATCACACAGCCGAAGGAACCGTCTGCAAATGGAAGCTGTTCGCGCTCGATGTCGCAGCGCCGCACGTCGAGACCAAGCTGCTCGATCAGCTCGGCGATGCGGCCCGGATCGACGTCCACACCCACCACAGAAAAGCCAGCAAGACTCAGCAGCGCGGTCATGTGGCACGGTGCCGAGCCGACTTCGAGGACCGTGCCGGCCGGGGTGAGCGACTCGATCAGGCGCAGGTCTGCGAGGTAGCGCGGCTGATGGTTGAGGAGATCATCGCCATGCCACTCGCGAACCCGGCCGGTCTGCGACTTCACGACCGCCCAAAGGGCTTCTATCGGGTTGGTGTTCATCGAGACTGGCCTGCGTGCTGGCTGGGATGGGCACTGCGATCTGCCCGTCGTTCGAGACGAGTCATGTCACGGGAACATGCTACCGCGGGGCGAAGTCGATGCCAAGTGCCGGTCTGTCGTGCTGTACTGTCATACCAGACACGTGCCGCCGGTTCGTGTCCCGATCCGCGGCCAGCTGGCCAGTTGAGTAGCATCGAAGCGAAGTCGATGATCTGCCCGGGAGCCGCCTGTCGCCACCGTCAGCTCATGGCCGCATGCCGTCAGTTGACGAAGTTCTCTCCAACCGCGGCCCGAAACTCACGAGTGGCACGCTGCCACTCGCCTTCCCTCACTCCGCCGAAATCTTCCGCTCCTTGATGATCGCGCCGAACCGCTGCGAATCATCCGCACCGCGTTTGCCAAACTCCGCCGGCGTGAGTGCCAGTGCTTCACCACCCAGCGCGGTGATGCGGTCTTTCACCGCCGAGGTCGCCAGGATCTTGTTGATCTCGGCGTTGAGCTTGGTGATCACCGCCTGTGGCGTGCCGGCCGGGGCGTAGAAGCCGAACACGGAGTCGGCGTCAAAGCCTTTCAGGCCGGCTTCGTCGAGCGTGGGCACGTCGGGGAACAGAGGGGAGCGCTTCATGCTGCCCACGGCCAGCAGTTTGGTGCGGCCGGCCTTGGCGTGTGAGAGGCCGATGCCCGGGTCGAAGTAGTAGTCGATCTGGTTGCCCATGAGGTCGGTGAGCGCGGGGGCGGCGCCGCGGTAGGGCACGTGCACCGCAAACAGGCCGGCCTGGCTCTTGAACATTTCGCCGGCCAGGTGGGGCGAACTGCCGTTGCCGGCCGAGCCATACACGAGGCGGCCCGGGTTGGCCTTGATGAGCTTGATGAGGTCCTGCACGTTGTTGGCTTCCAGCGTGGGCTTGCCCATGAGGTACACCAGCACGCGCGCGGCCGAGGCCACGGGGACCAGGTCTTTCGCCGGGTCAAAGGGCATGCGGGGGTAGATGTGTGGGTTCACCGACACCATGCCGCCCGAGCCCATGAGCAGCGTGTAGCCGTCGGCCGGTGCTTTGGCCACCGCGTCGCCGGCGATGTTGCCGTTGGCACCCGCGCGGTTCTCCACCACCACGGGTTGGCCCAGGGCAGCGGCCAGCGGTGTGGACACGAGCCGCGCAATCTGGTCGGCGGCACCACCGGGCGGGAAACCCACCACGACTTTGAGCGGCTTGTCGGGCCAGGCTTGGGCCAGCGCGGCGGGCACGGCGGCCAAGGCCATCAGGCCAATGGCGGCGGCGCCGGCCAGGTGCCAGCGGCGGGAAAGTTGGGTGGTGGTGCGGGTCATGTCTGTCTCCTTGTAGGTATTGGCAAATCAACGGTGAATGGAAAAGCTCAGTGTGGCGTTCAGTGTGGCGCAATGGCCTTCACTTTCAATCGGGGGTTGTGCTGCCATCGGATCGGCTGGGCCTTCACCGGGCGCGCGGGTGCACCGTGTTGCTGCAGGGCCAGGTCCAGGGCTTTTCCGGCTTCGTCGCTCAGCGCGGCAGTGCGGGCTGCGGCCACGGCGCGGCAGCGGTGTGCTGCGCTGGTGGGGTCGCTGAGCGCGGGCAAGGCGAGGTGTTCGATGATGTGCAGCAGGTTGTCCTTGCCGCGTTCGTTGGTGCTGCCGTAGCCTTTGATGAGCCGGCCGCACAACGCCACCTCGTGGCCCAGTTGCCAGTGGATGGAGCTGAGCTGCACCACGGCGGCGAGCCAGCGGTCGATGAGGGCCTGCTCGGCCTGGAAGCGGCTGCCCATGGGGCGCAGGCGTTTGGTGGCGGCCAGGCCGCGCAAGGCGAGCATGCCCAGCACCGAGTGCGTGCCGATCTTCAGCGGCAGCGCCCACGGCGCTTTTCCAGCGGCCACACGCTGGCGGTCCCAGGCCAGCACGCGCTGCGCCATGCCGGTGGGCAGCATGGCGGCGAACTCGGGCGCGCCGGGCTTGAAGTGGTCGTACACGCGCAGCAGGTCGTCGTTGCCGGCCTTGGTTTCGCTGCGCACGCGGGCCTGGCGGCTGGCGCGGCTCTTGAGGTCGGCCACCAGCACGATGTCGTCGAACGCCATCCACAGCGCCACCCAGCGCGCCATCTCCACGGTGGTGCTCCAGCCGTGCTCACCTTGTGGGTCGGTGCGTTTCTCGGCTTCGAGCACGCGCCGCAGCCGCGTCGCGTAGTGCGTGCCGTAGGCGGCGTTCTGGTACTCGCACACCCGGGCATGGCCCAGCGCCATGAGCGGGTGCACTTCGGGTGGGAACTCGTGCGCCAGCGCGGCGGGCAATTGCGGCCCTGCAGGGGCGGGCTCGGGGGCGAGCACCTGCTCCACATACGCAGCCTGGGCGCGCTGTGCCTGCACCGCATCGAACGCGAGCGCGAAGCCGCGCAGGCTGGCTTTGGCGCTGGCGCCGGCGGTGCCGATGACGGCTTCAAAGTCTTGCCGCGCAAACGGCAGCAGGCCGCTGCCGGCAATGGCGCCCAGCATCACCGCGCTCACCACGGTGCCGGCCTGTTTCGTGAGCGCGGCCATGTCGAGCACGTGGCGCGCGCGGCTGTGGGTGTTGACGAGGTCGATCAGCTCGGCGGCATCGCGCCGGCCGTCGCCCATCACCATCTTCTCGCCGGTGGTGAGTGCCCGGGCTGAAGAGGTGATCACCAGCGTGTGCGAATCCGAGACCAGGCCGTTGGTGATCTGGCGGCCGGTTTCCAGCAGTTCTGAAGACACCAGCGCGTCGAGCCTGCCCGGCAGCGGGTTCAGGCCAAACACCGGCTTGCGCCCGCCCAGCTGTGCCATGGGCACGGGGAACACCTCCATGTAGTAGGTGGTGGCCCCCGTGCGCTGCGCCACGCCGGGGATGGACGTGGCCTGCGCCGCATAGCCCGCGTGGCGCGCTGCCTCCACCAGCCAGTCGGTGAGGATGCCGCCACCTTCGCCGCCCAGGGCGCAGAGCAGCAGGGAGATGGGTTGTTGGTTGGTGGTCATGTTCAAGCAGGTTGCAGTAGACGAACAACGCTGCCGCGCAGCGAATGGATCAGGCGCTCGTGCCACCTGGGGTTCTGAACCACCTCGGCTCGGTAGAAGGAAGGGCACAGCGTGGCCGCGTGGGCGTTGGCGCCACACAGGCCGCAGCCCACGCAGCCGTCAATGACGGTGGCCACCGGGTCGACCTTGAGCGGGTCGGGGTTGTCTTTCAGCGTGAGCGTGGGGCAGCCCGAGAGGCGGATGCAGGCGTGGTCGCCGTTGCACACGTCTTCGTCCACACCGTATTTCACGCGCACCACGCGTTTTCCCTTCTTGAGGAGGTTGGCGATCCAGGGCTTGATGCGGCGCTGGCGTTCCAGCTGGCATTCGCCCTCGGCCACGATCACCTTGAGGCCTTGAAACGGCGTGCTGAAAGCCTCGGTGAGCGTGGCGCGCATGGTGTCCACCTCGTAGGTGTTGACGGTGCGCATCCACTTCACACCCAGGCCCTTGAGCGTGGTTTCGATGGTCTGGTTGGTGTGGGCCAGACTCGCCTGCTTGTCGCTGGCCTTGTCTTTGGCGTCGTCATCGGGCGTGGAGATGATGTCCTGCGTGCCGGTGGCCGAGGTGTAGCCGTTCTTGAAGATCAGCAACACCGCATCGTCACCGTTGAACAGTGCGCTCTGCACACCGGTAAGCAGACCGTTGTGCCAGAAACCGCCGTCGCCCATCACGGACAACACGCGCCGCTTCATCACCGGCGACACCCCGGCGCGGCTGGCCAGGCTCATGCCGTAGCCCAGGATGGAGTGGCCGAATGAAAACGGCTCGAAAGTGGCGAGCGCGTGGCAGCCGATGTCGCCCGCAATGTGTACCGGCCCGGTGTCTTGCTGCGCCAGCTTGAGCGCGGAGAACACCGGGCGCTCCGGGCAGCCGATGCACATGCCGGGGGGGCGCGCGGGCAGCGGGGCCGAGAGCTGCTGCACCGACTCGGCGCGCCGCGTCTGGTTGCCCTGCAGCCAGGCGCGGGCCGTCTCCGTGATGGCCTGCATGGCCGGGTCCTGCAAATAGCGGCCGACAAACTTGGCCAGGCCGTTGGCCATGACCTCGGCGGTGTACTCGCCGGCGTTGGGCAGCATGTCCTTGCCGTGCAGCGGGGTCTGGATGTCCAGCCGGCGCAGCAGCGTGGCGAGCTCCTGTTCGATGTACTCGGGTTGGCCTTCTTCGAGCAGCAGCACCGCGCGTTTGCCCAGGCAGAAGTTCGTGAGCTGATCGGGCACCAGCGGGCAGGTGACGTTGAGCACGAGCATGGGAATGGCGGTCTGCCCGAAGGCGTCGGCCAGACCGAACTGCTGCAGCGCGCGGATGAGGGTGTTGTACAGGCCGCCTTGCACGATCAGGCCCAGGTCCTGGTGCTCGCCGTCGAAGAACTCGTTGAGATCGTTCTCCACGATGTAGCGCCGCGCGGCGGGAATGCGCTCGTCGCCCTTGAGCTTTTCGTGGCGGAAGGTCACCGGCGGGTGGGCGAGGCGGTTGTAGTCGAAGCTGGCGGGTTCGTCGATCAGCTTGTGCCGCGAAAGCGCGGGCTTGACGTTGTCCTTGGCCACGAAGCTACCGCGCACGTGGCAGGCGCGGATGCGCAGTTCCATCAGCGCCGGCATGTTCGACGCTTCCGAGAGCCGGAAGCCCTGTTCGACCATGTGCACCATGCGCTCCAGATCGGGGCGCGGGTCGAGCAGCACCATGCTGGACTTGAGCGCGTAGGCGTGGGTGCGCTCCTGGATCACGCTGGCGCCCTCGCCGTAGTCTTCGCCCACCACCACCAGCACACCGCCGGTGACGCCGGGCGAGGCCAGGTTGGAGAGCGCGTCGGCCGCCACGTTGGTGCCGACGATGGACTTCCAGGTGACCGCGCCGCGCAGCGGGTAGTGGATGGAGGCCCCCAGCATGGCCGCGGCCGAGGCTTCGTTCGAACACGCCTCCACGTGCACGCCGAGTTCGTCCATGTAGGGCTTGGCCTGCACCATCACGTCGAGCAGGTGCGAGACCGGCGCGCCCTGGTAGCCGCCTACATAGGCCACGCCCGATTGCAGCAGGGCCTTGGTGATGGCCAGGATGCCCTCGCCATGAAAGGTCTGGCCGTCACCGAGCCGCAGGGACTCGATTTCCTGAGTGAATGAAACTTCCAAGTGCTTGTCTCCAGCGGGGTCGTCATCGTGAGCTTGCGACCGAGCCTTCGAGTATGGGCAGGCCTCGGTCATCGATCAATACAATGAACGGACTAAGCGACATGAACGCCATGCATATCAAAGACCTGGACCTGAATCTGCTGCGCCTGTTCAACGAGGTGTACCGCGCTGGCAGCGTGAGCCGGGCCGCCGAACACCTGGGCCTGACCCAGCCGGCGGTGAGCCACGGCCTCACGCGCCTGCGCCTGCTGGTGAAGGATCCGCTGTTCGTGCGCGCACCCGGCGGCGTGAAGCCCACGCCCAAGGCGGTGGCGCTGGCCGAGGCGGTGCAGGGCGCGCTGGCCACGCTGGCCAGCGCGCTGAGTGAATCCAGCGGTTTCGACCCGGCCAGCTCGCGCCGCCTGTTCCGCCTGCACATGAGCGACATCGGCGAGAGCCGTTTCCTGCCCGAGCTCATGGCCCACCTGCAGCAGCAGGCGCCCGGCGTGCGCGTGGCCACCCGGCCTGTGCCCCACGGTGGGCTGACCGATGCGCTGGACAGTGGCGTCATCGATTTCGCGTTCGGCTTCCTGCCGCAGGTGAAGGACACCCAGCGCACCGAGCTGCTGCAAGACCGCTACGTGGTGCTCATGCGCAGCGGCCACCCGATGCACGCGGCGTTGGCGCGCCTGCGCGGCGCGGCATTGCTCAAGGCTTTGCAACAGCTCGATTTCGTGGCGGTTCGCACGCACAGCGACACCTTGCGCATCCTCGCGCAGACCGGTCTGCAGGAGCGCCTGCGCCTGACCACCGAACACTTCATGGTGCTGCCCTCCATCGTGCAGGCCACCGACCTGTGCGTGGTGATGCCGGGCAACATCGCGCAGGGCTTCGTGCAAACCGGCGGGTGCGTGATCGTGCAGCCGCCGTTTGTGGACCGGGGCTTCACCGTGTCGCTGCACTGGAGCCACCGCTTTGAAGGCGACCCGGACAACCGCTGGTTTCGCGAACAGGTGCTGTCGCTGTTCGCGGACCGTTGAGCCAGCCGCCGGGCCGCCCCAAGGCAGGCTTCGCCCCCTCGGGGGGCAGCGACCCGCGCAGCGGCGGAGCGTGGGGGCACTCTAGTTCGGTTCTGCGCTGCCGAGCAGGCCGTCGGCGCTCGGTGGCTTGTAGCCCGTTGGCAAGGACACGCCGCCAGGCGTTGGCGCCGCGCCCGTGTGCTCGCCCAGGCGGGAATGCTGCGCGGTGGTGCGGTACCGCTCGCGCAACGCTTCGGTGCGCTCGTTCAGGGCAACGTGGTCGGCGATGCGCACCGTGTAACGCTGCAGCACCTGGTGGGCCGACTCGATGAGTTTGGCGTTGAGCGTGCGCTCTCCGTCGTCCAGCAGCTTCATCACCGTGCCCTGCGGGTCGCCCTTGATGCTCAGCGTCATGGCCTGCTCGGTCATTTTCAGGATCTGGCTGTGCGCGCCGCGCACGCGATCGGCAAAGTCCTGGCTGCCCGAAGCGGCGCAGGCCATGAGCTCGCTCATGGCCTTGCTGGTGCAGAAACGCAGGGCCAGCGTGTCCACCGCGCCTTCGGCTTCGTTGAGCGCGATGGAGCGCACCTGCAGCCGGCTCATGAGCGCGAGCAGGTTGCACGCGGTCTCGAAGTCGAAGTCGGGGCTCAAGGCGTCGTTGGCCATGCGGCGCACATCGTCGAGTGCGCGCGAGGTGTGTTGCTGCTGCAGCGCGAGCAGGCTCTCGGCGATGGTCAGCAGGCGGTGCGGTCGCGCGGGCGCGTGGCTGCGGTCGCGCAGGCGGGTGAGCTGGTCCACCGTGCGGGCCAGGCCGCGCTGGTCGTTGTTGTCCAGGCGCGCGAAGGCCAGCAGCAGCAGGGCCTGGGCGTCGAACATCTTGGAGTCCAGCCCCAGGCGCGTGGCGCGGTCGAGCAGCTCCACACCTTCGCTCTTGTCGCCGGTGTAGTAGGCCAGCATGCCGTGCTTGAGCAGGCGGCTGATGGAGGACGGCGTGAGCTTGGTGGCCATCTGGTAGGTGGTCAGCGCGCTCTGGAAATTGCCCAGCTCGAACTGCGCACGGCCCATCACGTCGTAGGCATCGGCGTAGGTGTTGTCGTCCTGGATCAGGCTCTCCAGCGTGGTCACGGCCTTGGCGGGCTGGCCGCCTTCGAGCTGCGCGCGCGCCACACCCAGGCGAGCCCAGGGCAGGGTTTTGGCGGCGATCACGGCTTCGTAGAGTTTCTGCGCGTCGCCGATCTCGCCGTTGCGCAGCAGCAGCTCGGCGCCGATGCGCGCGGCATAGAGCCAGTAGGTGCCGCGGGCCTCGAACCGATCCAGGCACAGGACCGCGGCTTCGTGGAACTGCTCGGCGTCGATGGCGGTGAAGATGGCCTCCAGCGCCTTCTTGCGTTCACGCGCCATCATGATGCGGTCGCTCAGGCGGGCGCCGGTGTGGGGCTTGAGCAGGTAGGCGTCAAGTGCGGACTCGGCGGCCTCGGCCACCTTGGCGTACGAGGCCTCGGCGGTGACCATGATGAACACCGTGTAGAAGGGCAGCAGCTGGTTGCGCCGCAGGTCGTCGAGCAGATCCTGGCCCGACATCGAGTCGCGCTCGAAATGCTGTTCGCAGATCACCACGTCGTAGCGGTTCACCTCCAGCTTGCGCCGAGCCTCCACCAGCCGCGAGCACTGCGAGACCGTGCCCACGCCGAGCTCGCGCAGTTGCGACACCAGGATGGAGCGCGACTGCAGGTTGCCCTCGATCACGAGTGCATGGGCGTCTTGCAGGCTGTTCGGGGCGAAGGGCATGGGGTGGTTCAGGGCGCGCGGCGTGCTCGCCCATCAATGGCTATCCCATTCTGCTCACAGCGGCCTCGTCCTGGTGCGCCGATCAGCGGGCGTTTTGCCCCCCAGTTCGGTGCGTTTCAGACTTTCCAGATGCGGGGTGGGGTGCTGTCCAGGGCCCAGGCCTGCGTGCGCAGCGTGGCCCAGATCTGCTGGAAAAGCGCCATGAGCGGCTCCACCAGCGGCGCCACGGCGCGCACCACGAGCATGCGGGGGTTGGGGCAGGTGGCGCCCACCTGCACGCCGTGCTCACCGCCCAGCACGGTGCGTACCGCCTCCAGCAGGTGTTCGCGACGCTCGCGCGTGATCGGTGTGCCGCAGGCCAGCCACAGCGTGCCCATGCATTTGTGCCCGCCCAGGCCCAACGGGGATTCGAGCAGGCGCGTGTCGCTGGCGTCGATGCGCGAGCGCTCCAGCCACAGGCCCGGTATCTCCAGGTGCTGCGTGAGGCTGCCGCGGTCAAACGGCTGGTTGGCGTTGGGCAGACCGAGCGCGCACACGTCCCAGCCGATCATCTCGGCACCCTCGGCCAGCGTGGCACGCAGGCTGTTGAGCGCCAGGCAACCGGGGTAGGCGATGGCTTCCAGCGGCAGCCATTCGAGCCGCGCGCCTTCGTCGAGCGTGAGCGAGACCCGTTGCTCGGTGGCCGGGCCCTCGGAGCGGTAGAAGCGCGTGGCCCCGGGTGTGGAGATCAAACCATGCGTGCCCGCGCCCGCGTGCACGCTGACATCGAGCACATCACCCCCGACCAGACCGCCGGGTGGGTGAACGATCACGTTGTGGCAGATCGCAGGGCCCTCCGGGTAAAGGCTCTTGAGGATGCGCAGCGGGCCGTCGTGCTCGAAACGGGCGGTGGTTTTGTGGTTCTCGAATGTCAGGTCGAGCGAGAGACGGGCGTGCCAAGGCATGGCGAAAGTGTACGAGGCGCAATGAATTAGTCCCTTCGCAGTATTTGCGTGGGCGTTGGTGCTCCCTAGCATCGGCGCGGCCACATCGGTGTGGCATTCGTCAGCCATTCGTCAAACATTCAGGAGGAATCAAAAATGAGCACAGAACCCTTTCTCGGTGAAATCCAGATGGTGTCTTTCCCGTTCGCGCCCGTGGGCTTCGCCCAGTGTGATGGCAGTTTGTTGCAGATCGCGCAGTACCCCGCGCTCTTTTCGTTGATCGGTGTGGCGTACGGGGGGGATGGGGTACAGACCTTCGCGATCCCCGATCTGCGTGGCCGTGGCCCCGTTTGTGCCGGCACCGGTTCCGGATTGCAGCCGGTGTACCTGGGCCAGTCCGGCGGTTCCGAATACGTGGTCCTGAACACCGACCAGCTGCCCGCGCACACGCACACGGCGTCCGTCCAGCCCGGAGCACATGCGCAGCAGAGTTGCTCCACCAACTTCGGCACCCTCCCCAGCCCCGCCGGGGCCATTCCCGCGGAAATTTTTGAATCCACGTCCAATGAGGTCTTGTCCGCGTTTGCCCCTCCTTCGGCAGCCAACCAGACCCTGGCCCCCTTGCCGTTGACGCTGAACATCGGCGTGGGCTCCACCGGCAACAACAAGCCGGTGGCGCTGCGCAACCCCTACCTTGGGGTGTACTACGTGATCGCCCTCGAAGGCGTGTTTCCGTCGCGGGGCTGAGCATGAAGCTTCGCTCTTCTCCCGCACGCCCGCTGCCTGTCGCGGTGCTGGTTGCCTTGTTGTTGAGCGCCTGCGGTGGTGGCGACGGAGCAGCCCCGAGTGCGCCCGAGATCACCCACCCGGTGTTTTACGGTGGGCCGGGCGCACCCGTTGCCTCCGTGGGCAAGGATGGTGACTATTTCGTCGACGACCTGACCGGGGCGCTGTATGGGCCCAAGGTCGCCGGCGCCTGGCCATCGACGCCGGTCTCCCTGGCGGGCCAGGCGGGTGCAGACGGCGCTGTCGGGCCTGCAGGGCCTGTGGGCGCCGTGGGCCCCGCAGGTGAGGTGGGTCCGACAGGTCCCGTCGGACCGGAAGGCCCTGCGGGTGCCCCAGGTGCCCCAGGTGCCCCAGGTGCCCCAGGTGCCACGGGACCGACGGGCGCCACGGGCCCCGCTTCTTTTGAAGCCACTTGGTCGCTGTCAAGCAACAACCAATTGCCACCGGGAACCAATTCGGTGCAGGCCATTGGTGCCTCGCCCATCAGCACCACCCGTTTTGTCCAGATTCTTCCCCAGGACTGCGGCACTGGAACCCTTCGCGTTGCGACGCTGGGTGTGCCCGCTGCGGATCAGACCCATACTTTCAACTTGCTACGGGCGCCTGGTCCCTCACCGGCTATCGCAGACCTGCAGGAACCTGCCGCGTTCTCCTGCACGATCAGCAGTGCCGCGCGCAGTTGTGTCACTTCAGGCGTGGTGAACTTCAACGCCGGCGATGCGATTGAACTTCAATGGATCAACTCGGCGACCGTTTTGGCGCAGGCCGTCCCGGGGCCTATCGGCATCGCGTTCAGCTGCAATTAGCCGGTCACCCAGGCGTCCAGAAACCTTTGTGCGGTGCGCTGGCCTCTTCGATCAACACCGGCCCGATACATTCGATCGGGTGCGGTGAGGCGTTGAACACATCTCGGCATGAGAGCTCGGCATCGCGCTGCTCGGCGAGATCGCCGCGAAACAACCGCAGCCGCACCGCGTCGATGCCGAACACCAGCAGCGGTTCTTCAAATCGGTGCATGACCATGGCCTGCGTTTTGCTAGCATCCCCACCCAGAGTAGAAGCGTTCAGCGCCGCGCCATGCGAAGCAGGAAATTGCTCTTGAGATTTCTCAAGCCATTTCCTTGATGAACACGGCGAGCCCGCCGCGTTGAAAGACCGCTGTTGCCACCGCACCGCCAGGCTGAGCAAGGGCCGGTGCAAGGACGGCAACATCCAGTGTGGCTACCACGGCTGGGTCTACAACCGCAGCGGGCGCGCCGGCTTCTATGCCGAAACGGTGATCGACGCAGCGAACCCGGAGCGGTTTCAGCGCATCAGCGGCGTGAAGGACGCGATCACGCAGCGCCACATGCGCAACGCGTACTACCAGCAGTTCTCGCGCCGGCTCGCTATCGAGTACCCGAGCGGCATTCGCCACATCATCATCAACGCGTTCACGCCCATTGACGACGGTCGCATGCAGTTGTGCCAATGGCAGTTTCGCATCGACACCGAGGCCGATTGCCCAGCGCAGATGCTGATCGATTTCGACGACGAGATCACGCGGGAGGACAAGGACATTCTCGAATCCACCGATCCGGATGCGGTGGTGGATCTGCGGCGGCGCGGTGTGGAGTATTCGATGGACTCGGATCGGCCCGGGATTCTGATTCGTCCTCGGTTGATGGCTTTGTTGAGTTCTGCTGGGGAGGCTGAGGTTCATCGCTGAGGTTCTTGTGCCTGCACCTCGCAGGCTCGCGGACGTGGTGTGGAGGCGGCTTCGCCGCCTCTCCTCCTTGATGCCGCTGCGCAGCGCACACCGCGTCCGCGAGCCTGAAGTGGCGTATGGGAGCCCACAGGCCGAGTGAAAGCGAGGTCATCGGTGGCCATGGGGCATGGCGCAGCGAAATCAAGGAGGAGGGGCCGCAGGCCCCGGGGGACATTCGCGGAGCCGTGCCCCGTGGTCGCCGATGACCGGACCAGCCGGAGAAGCCACTCAGCGAGAGGCCCAAAAGCCGAGGTGAGGCTCCAACATCTCAGCCTCCAAGGAAGCCACAGGCCCTGACCAGATCCGGGGTCATGTGTTCTGCGAGCCTCTGTGTGCCCAACCCGTGGTGTGCTTCTCGATCCAGCTGAACAGCTCGTACATGACCATGGCCATTGCACCCACCACCAGCAGACCACTGAAGGCCAGACCCATCTGCATCGACGAACCGGCCGAGATCAGCAAGTAACCGATGCCTTCGTTCGACGCCGTCATCTCCGACACGGTGGTGCCCACAAACGCCAGCGTGATCGCGACCTTGAGCGAACCGAAGAAATAGGGCATGGAGCGTGGCAGGCCGACCTTCGTCAACACGTCCCAGCGCTTGGCGCCCAGCACGCGCAACACGTCCTCCAGCTCGGGCTCCAGCGTGGCCAGACCGGTGGCGATGTTCACCATGATGGGGAAGAAACTGATGAGGAAGGCCGTGAGGATGGCCGGGCCCACGCCGATGCCGAACCACACCACCAGGATGGGCACGAAGGCCGCCTTGGGCAGGGCGTTGAAGGCTGTCATGAGCGGGTAGACCGCCGCATAGGCCAGGCGCGAGCTGCCGATGAGAAAGCCCAACAACACACCGACCACGATGGCGATGCCGAAGCCGGCCATGGTCACCCAGTAGGTGCGCCAGGCGTGGCCGAGGATGGTGGTCTTGTGTTCCAGCGTCTGTTCCCAGATGCGCGAGGGGCTGGGGAAGATGAATTCGGAAACGCCGAAGCCGCTGGTGATGACTTCCCAGATGACGATGATGGCCAGCAGCAGCAAAAACGGCGACCATCGCTCCATCTGTTTTTTGTTCAGGTTCATGGCGTGGTTCCGTTCACTGGTTGACAGGGGTGCGCATGGCCCCGATGTGGCCTCGGAGTTCGAGCACGATGTCTGAAAATTCTTTGGTGTACGTGACCTCCAGGTCGCGCGTGCGCGGGATCGGGATCTCGCGCTGCACCACGAAGCGGCCCGGGCTCTTGCTCATGCAGTACACCGTGTCGGCCAGAAACACCGACTCGCGCAGGTCGTGCGTGACCAGGATGACGTTGAAGCGCTGCGCCTCCCACAAGTCGCGCAGCGTGCACCAGAGTTCTTCGCGGGTGAAGGCGTCGAGCGCGCCGAAGGGCTCGTCGAGCAGCAGCATCTTGGGTTCGTGGATCAGCGCGCGGCAGATGCTGGCGCGCTGCTGCATGCCGCCGGAGAGTTCCCACGGAAACTTCTTCTCCATGCCGCCCAGGCCCACGCTGGCCAGTAGGCGGCCGGCGCGTTCCACGTATTCCTTGCGCCGGTCCTTGAACTGGCTGCGGTAGGGCTCGACGATCTCCAGCGGCAGCAGCACGTTGTCCAGCGTGGTGCGCCAGGGCAGCAGCGAAGGCGCCTGAAACGCCATGCCCGAGATCTTCAGCGGGCCGGTGACGGGCTGGCCGTCGATGCGGATCTTGCCCATGCTGGGCATCTTCAACCCGGTGGTGAGCTTCATGAAGGTGGACTTGCCGCAGCCCGAGGGGCCGACGATGGCGATGAACTCACCCTGCCTGACCTTGAGGTTGATGTCTTCGACGGCAAAGATGTTCTTGGCCAGCAGCTCGTCGTTGTAGGCCAGCCAGACCTGGTCGAAATCGACGAAGGGCGCGGTGCCGAGGGTGTCTTGCATGGATCTTCCTGAAAAAAAGGCCAGCCGCCGCAGGGTGGCTGGCCTGGGCCAGAGGGGCTGGTCTTCGGCCTTATTTCTTCGCGGGCGGCAGCACGTTGAGGTCGGCGGCGGCGGGCAGCATGGAGCCGTTCCAGATCTTGGCGGGATCGACGCGGGTCTTGGTGCCATAGGCATCGGAGACTTGCGAAGCCATCAGCGCCAGGCGACCGGGCACGACCTGGCCAAAACCTTCCTTGCGGGCGTCGGGGCTGGCCACCACCGCGTCGATGGCGAGCTGCAGGCGGCGCGTTTCCAGCGGCACGTTGATGATGCCGTCGCGTGCCTTCACGGTTTCGATCGAGGCCGCGGGGTTGGCCATCACGTCCTTGGCACCCTTGGCAAAGGCCGTGAGAAACGCTTTCACGGCGGCCGGGTTCTCGGCGATGAGCTTGGGCGAGGCGATGATCGCGTTGCCATAGAGTTTCACGCCGTTGTCGGCGTAGTTCATGACAACCACATCCTCGGCCTTCACGCCACGTGCTTCGAGGTTGAGCAGCGAGGTGAACGAGAAGCCGGTGATGGCGTCGATGTCGCCGCGCACCAGCATGGTTTCACGCAGTGGTGGGTCCATCGAGGTCCAGGCCACGTTGCCGATGTTGTTGGCCTTCTGGAAGATCGGAAAGCCCTTGCGACCTGCGTCGAACACCGGCGCGCCGAGTTTCTTGCCGTTGAGGTCGGCGGGCTTGGTGATGCCGCTCTTCTTGAGCGCGAGCACGGCGGCTGGCGTGTTGTTGTAGACCATCATCACGGCGACCGGCTTGTTCGGGGCGTCCGGGTTGTTGGCGTGGAACTCCATGAGTGCGGCCATGTCGGCGAAGCCGATGTCGTAGGTGCCCGAGGCCACACGGGTGACGGTGCCGCCCGAGCCGTTGCCGGAGTCGATCGTCACGTCCAGGCCGGCGGCTTTGAAGTAACCCTTGGCAGCGGGCTGCAGGAACAGCGCGGCCGGGCCTTCGAAGCGCCAGTCGAGCTGGAACTTGATGGGGGTCTGGGCCTGGGTGGTGCCCATGGCGGCCAGGGTTGCCAGGGCGGCGGCGGTCTGGATGAAGTGGCGTTTGTTCATGGGTTCTCCTGTGGGGTGAGGGGTTGTGAGGGGCCGGGAATGGAGCGCCCAGGCATGTTTCTTCATCAGCAATAAGGGTGCCAGCGGTGCTTACCCTTGGAAGCAGGTGTTTGGACACGGTTTGAACACAGAATGTGTATACAGATTCTGATTTCGGGGGCCGGGCGCGTCTACATGGGTAACCCTGAATGGTGCGCACCATATTGGGGTGCACCATGAATGGGAATTCTGCGTGGTTCCGGTCATCGGCGACCACGAGACACGGCTCCGCGAATGTCCCCCGGCGGCTGGGGCCGCCTCCTCCTCTATTTCGCTGCGCCGTGCCCCATGGCCGCCGATGACCTCGGTGGTACTCGGTCTGTGAGTGGGCCAATGTCACTTCGGCTCGCGGGCGCGGTGTGCGCTGCGCAGCGGCATAAAGGAGGAGGCGGCTCCAGCCGCTGGGGGACAGCCGCAGAGCAGCGCACGCCGCGTCCGCGAGCCCACGCGGTGCAGGCACGAAAAAAAGGGACGCGCGGCGTCCCCTTGCATGCACACAGCAAGCGCTCAGGCTTTGGCCACACCCTGCGCACTGGCCGCCGCAAGCGCAGTCATGTTGAGCACGCGCCGCACCGTGGCCGCCGGCGTGAGGATATGCACCGTGCCCGCCGAGCCCATGAGGATGGGGCCCACCGTGACGCCGCCACTGGCGGTGGTCTTCATCACGTTGTAGAGGATGTTGGCCGCGTCCAGGTTGGGGCAGATCAGCAGGTTGGCCGATCCCTTGAGGGTGGTCTCGGCCAGGTAGGCGCTGCGGATTTCGGGCTGCAGCGCTGCATCGCCGTGCAACTCGCCGTCGCACTCGATCTCGGGGTGCGCGGCCACGAACAGGTCGCGGGCGTGCGCCATCTTGCGGGCCGATGCACGCTTGCTGGAGCCATAACTCGAATGCGAGAGGAAGGCGATTTTGGGCGGCAGACCGAAGCGCTGCACTTCTTGCGCGGCCATCCAGGCGATCTCGGCCAGCTCTTCGGCGGAAGGCAGCTCGTTGACATAGGTGTCGGCGATGAAGATCGGGCCACGGTCCGTCATGAGCGCGTTGACCGAGGCATAGAGCCCCGCGCCGTCGCGGCGACCCAGCACGTGGTCGATGCGATCCAGGTGCGTCATGTAGCCGCCGACCAACCCGCAGATGAGCGCGTCGGCGTCACCGAGCGAGACCATGAGCGAGCCGATGATGGTGTTGGAGCGCCGCACCGCCGCCTTGGCCACCTCGGGCGTGGCACCTTCGCGGCCCATGAGCTGGTGGTAGTGCTCCCAGTACTGGCGAAAGCGCGGGTCGTCCTCGGGGTTGACGTTCTGCACATCCTGCCCGAGCTTCATGCGCAAGCCCGCCTTGGCGATGCGCGCCTCGATCACCGCCGGACGCCCGATCAGGATCGGCAGCGCGAGCTGGTCGTCGATCGCCATCTGCGCGGCGCGCAGCGCGCGCTCGTCCTCGCCATCGGCGTAGGCCACGCGCTTGCGGTCGGGCTGCGACTTGGCCGCGTGAAAGATCGGCTGCATCAAGATGCCGGTCTGGTAGACGAAGCGGCTGAGTTCCTGCCGATAGGCGTCCATGTCCTTGATGGGCCGCGTGGCCACACCGGAGTCGGCCGCGGCCTGTGCCACGGCGGGTGCAATGCGCAGGATCAGCCGCGAGTCGAACGGCTTGGGGATGATGTAGTCGGGGCCGAAGGAGAGGTCTTGCCCCGCATAGGCGTTGGCCACTTCCTCGCTGGTCTCGCTCTTGACCAGATCGGCGATCTGACGCACGCAGGCCAGCTTCATTTCTTCCGTGATCTTGGTGGCGCCACAGTCGAGCGCGCCACGGAAGATGTAGGGGAAGCACAGGACGTTGTTGACCTGGTTCGGGTAGTCGCTGCGGCCGGTGGCAATGATGCAGTCGGGCCGCACGGCCTTGGCCAGCTCGGGCCGGATCTCGGGTTCGGGGTTGGCCAGCGCGAGGATGATGGGTTTGCTGCCCATGCTCTTGACCATCTCGGCGGTGAGCACGCCGGGCGCCGAGCAGCCCAGGAACACGTCGGCACCGTTGACCGCATCGGCCAGCGTGCGCAGTTGCGTCTTCTGCGCGAAACGCGCCTTCGACTCGTCGTAGCCGCCGGGGCGGCCTTCGTACACCACGCCCTTGGAGTCGCAGACGAAGATGTTCTCGCGCGCCACACCCAGACCGACCATCACATCCAGGCAGGCAATGGCGGCGGCGCCCGCGCCGCTCACGGCGAGCTTGACCGTGCTGATGTCCTTGTCCACCAGCTCCAGGCCGTTGAGCAGGGCAGCGGCCGAGATGATGGCGGTGCCGTGCTGGTCGTCGTGGAACACCGGAATGCCCATGCGCTCGCGCAGCTTCTTCTCGATGTAGAAGCACTCGGGTGCCTTGATGTCTTCGAGGTTGATGCCGCCCAGCGTGGGCTCGAGCGCGGCAATGATCTCGACCAGTTTGTCCGGGTCCTTTTCATCGAGCTCGATGTCGAAGACGTCGATGCCGGCGAACTTCTTGAACAGGCAGCCCTTGCCTTCCATCACCGGTTTGCTGGCCAGCGGGCCGATGTCGCCCAGGCCCAGCACGGCCGTGCCGTTGGTGATCACACCGACCAGGTTGCCGCGGCTGGTGTACTCGGCCGCGAGCGTGGGGTCGGCCTCGATGGCCAGGCAAGGGTAGGCCACGCCGGGCGAGTAGGCCAGCGAGAGATCGCGCTGGTTGGACAGGGGCTTGGTGGGGGTGACGGAGATCTTGCCGCGGCGCGGCAGGCGGTGGTATTCAAACGCGGCGTCGCGCAGGGCTTGTTCAGCGGGGGTCATGTTGTCTCCAGAGGCGTGAATGCACGTTTATTGTGTCACGCGTTCGGCCCCCGATGACCGCGACGGGCGCGGCATTTCATAGGTGATTCCGAGAGGGGATTCAGGTGGCTTGCAGCAGATCGAACAGCGTGCGCGCGATCACCTTGGTGGCGCGGCGCAGGTCTTCCAGGAGCAGATTTTCGTCAGCGCGCTTGGCGTTCGATTCGCGCACCGTGCGCGGGCCCGCGCCGTAGATCACGCCGGGGATGCCGTGCTCGCCGTAGATGCGTACATCGGTGTAGAGCGGCGTGCCCACGGCGGGGATGGCTTCACCGAACACCGCCTGGCCGTGCTTCTGGATCGCCTGGACCAGCGGCTGGTTGCCCGGCAGGGGTTTGAGTGCACGCGCCAGCAAGATGCGCTTCACATCGACGCGGATCGCGCGGCCCCCGCGTGGCGGGTTGAAGCTGGCCGCAGCCTGCTCGATGGTGCGGCGCAAGGCCGCTTCCACCTCGGCCGGGTCCTCCTCGGGGATCATGCGGCGGTCGATCTTGAGCAGCACCTTGCCGGGGATCACGTTGGTGTTGGTGCCGCCGCTGATCTGGCCCACGTTGAGATACGGGTGGCTGATGCCTTCGACGCTGGACGTGATCTTCAGGTAGTCGGCGTTGAGCGCGTAGAGCGCGTTGAGGATGTGCGTCGCGCCTTGCAGCGCGTCGGTGCCGCTGTCGGGAATGGCGGCGTGCGCCATGTCGCCGTGCACCGTCGCCTCCAGTTGCAAGCATCCGTTGTGCGCCACCACCACCTGGTAGCTGAATCCGGCGGCGATCATCAGGTCGGGCTTGGTCAGGCCCTTCTTCAGCAGCCAGTCGGGGCCGACCTCACCGCCGTATTCCTCGTCGTAGGTCACGTGCAGTTCCACGCCGCCGGCGAGCTTCGCGTTCAGCGATTCCAGCGCGCGGATCGCAAAGCTGAAACTCGCGATGTCGCACTTGCTCACCGCGGTGGCGCGGCCGTAGATCTTGCCGTCGACGATCTCGCCACCGTAGGGGTCGTGCGTCCAGCCTTCGCCCGGCGGTACCACGTCGCCATGCGCATTGAGCGCGATGGTCCTGCCCGGGCCATAAGGGCGGCGCACGATCAGGTTGGTGATGCTCTGCAGGCCGGCGGCCTGCACCTCGGCCGCGGGTACGGCGTGCTTTTCGGCATTCAGGCCCATGGCGGCGAGCAACTCGGCCGTGCGTTCGGCGTGTGGTGCGTTGTTGCCGGGTGGCGTGTCGGTGGGCACGCGCACGAGTTCCTGCAGGAAGCGCACCTCCTCGTCGAAGTGGGCGTCGATCCAGGCATCCAGTTGTTGGTCGGTGGTCATGTGGCTTCAGTGCTTGTGTTCGGTGGCGAGTTGGTCGAGCAGGTGCGAGAAGGCGTTCACGCACAGCTCCATGTCGTCGCTGGTGGTGGACTCCAGCGGGTTGTGGCTGATGCCGCTGTTCTGGCCGCGCACGAAGAGCATGGCCTGCGGCATCACCTCGTGCAGCTTCATCGCATCGTGGCCGGCGCCGCTGGGCATGCGGTGCAGCGGCACGCCCAGCGCGGCCACGGCGCGTTCCCATCGGGCCTGCCAGGCGGGGGCGCTGGGCGCGGCGGCGGCGCGCATGGTTTCTTCGGTCTTCAGGCCAATGCCGCGCCGTTCGCAGATGACGCGCAACTGCGCGAGGATGTCGCGTTCCAGGGCGTCGCGCTGCGCATTGCTGGGTGCGCGCAGGTCGAGCGAAAACAGGCAACGGCCCGGCACCACGTTGATCGAGCCGCCGGGGACCTGCAGCATGCCGATGGTGGCAACCGAGTCGCCATCGGTGGCGGCGCGCTGCTCGGCGTAGAGCGCGAGCTCGGCCACGGCGCTGGCGGCATCGCGCCGGCGGTTCATGGGCGTGGTGCCCGCGTGGCTGGCCATGCCGATGGCTTCACACAAGTAGCGCACGCTGGCGTTGATGGAGGTGACCACGCCCAGCGGCAGGTCCATTTCGTTGAGCACCGGGCCCTGTTCGATGTGTACCTCGACGAAGCCGAGGTAGTCCGACGGGTCACGCTTGAGCGCACCGATGGACCCCAGCGTGGCGGGCAGGCCGGCGTGCTGCATGGCCGCGCGCATGGTCACGCCATCGGCATCCTGCTGGTCGAGCCAGGCCGGGTTGAAGTGGCCGGTGAGTGCGCCCGAGCCGAGGAAGGTGGCCTTGTAGCGCTGGCCTTCCTCTTCGGCAAAGCCCACCACCTCGAAGGCGTAGGGCAGGCGCCGGCCAGCGGCATGCAGTTGCCGCACGCAGGCCATGGGCACGAAGATGCCGAGGCGCCCGTCGTACTTGCCGCCGTTGCGCACGGTATCAAAGTGGCTGCCGGTGAGCAGGGCGGGCGCATCCGGCGTGGCGCCGTGGTAGCGGCCCACCACATTGCCGACCGCGTCGATGTCCACTTCATCAAAGCCGCACTCGCGCATGCGCACCACCAGGTCGGCGGCACAGGCGCGGTGTGCGTCGGTCAGGTAAGTCACGGTGAGCTGGCCCTGTTCGGCGAACTCGGGGTCGCTGTGGCGCGAGAGGTCTTCATGCCAGTCCCACACCGCGTTGCCGACCATGGGCTCGAAGCCGAACTTGTCGTTCAGACGGATCTCGGCAATGCGGTGGATGTTGCGCAGGCACTCGGCGCGTTCGAAGTCCACCGGGTTGCCCAGGCGGCGTTCAAAGGTGGCGATGATCTCGCGCTTGGCCAGACCGGTGCCGCGCGGACCGCGCACGGCCAGGATGAACGGGAAGCCGAACCTGGTGTTGTATTGCGCGTTGAGCTGCTGGATGTGCGCGAACTCTTCGGGCGTGCAGTTCGTGAGCCCGGCCTTGGTCTGCTCGTTGGTGGACTCGGCGGTGAGCGACTGGCTCACCATGGCCTTGCCCGCGAGCTCGGGGTGGGCGCGGATCAGGGCGAGCTGCGCGTCCACGCCCGCGTGGGCCAGCACCGTCACCATGGCGTGCTTGAGCGCGGCCAGCGAGGCAAACGGACGTTGCGCCAGCGCCTGCTCGGCGATCCAGGGCGAGTGTTCGTACAGACCGTCGAGCAGGCGCAGCGCCTCGGCAGGGTCGGCGCTGTTGAGTTGTTGCAGGGTGAGGGTCATGGATCAGGCGGGGGCCGGGTGGTGTTGCCGCCAGTGGCGGGCGATGTCGATGCGCCGCGCCACCCACACGTGGTCGTGCTGCGCGACGTGGTCCAGGAAACGCTGCAGCGCGGCGATGCGGCCTGGCTTGCCGAGCAGGCGGCAGTGCATGCCGATGCTCATCATTTTGGGTCGGTCCAGGCCGGCCGGGTCGCCTTCGGCATACAGCACGTCGAAGCTGTCCTTGAGGTACTGGAAGAACGGATCGGCATGCGAGAAGCCCTGCGGCAGCGCGAAGCGCATGTCGTTGCAGTCCAGCGTGTAGGGCACGACGAGCTGGTGCGCATCGCTGCCATCGGTCTTGCGCACCTTCATCCAGAACGGGAGGTCGTCGCCGTAGTAGTCGCTGTCGTATTCGAAACTGCCGAAGTCGGCCACCATGCGGCGCGTGTTCGGGCTGTCGCGCCCGGTGTACCAGCCCAGTGGCCGGCTGCCGGTGAGCTGCTGAATGAGTTGCATGGCCTGCGCCATGTGCGCACGCTCGGTCGCTTCGTCCACGTTCTGGTAGTGGATCCACTTGAGGCCGTGGCAGGCAATGTCATGCCCCAGCTCCTTGAAGGCGGCGGTCACGTCCGGGCAGCGCTGCAGCGCGGTGGCCACGCCGAACACGGTGAGCGGCAGGCCGCGCTGCTCGAACTCGCGCAGCAGGCGCCACACGCCAGCACGTGAGCCGTATTCGTAGATGCCTTCCATGCTCATGTGCCGCGCCGGGTAGGCCGCCGGGCTGAACATTTCGGAGAGGAACTGCTCGGACGCGTCATCGCCGTGCAGCACGCTGTTCTCACCACCTTCTTCGTAGTTCAGCACGAACTGCACGGCGATGCGTGCGCCGTTCGGCCAACGGGCATGGGGCGCGTCGCGGCCGTAGCCGGCCAGGTCGCGCGGGTAGGGCAAAGTCGAATCGTAGAGACTCATGAGCGTTGGAGCGAGAGGTCTTTTTCAAGAACACCGCAGAACCGGCTTTGCCGGGCCGCAGGTGTTGCCCCCTTGAGGGGGTCACGACCCGCAGGGGCGTGGCGGGGGTGAGGCATACCTGTCATGACAGGGCCATGGAGATGTCGTTGGTCGGCAGCTTGCGATCGAAGGTCAGGTTTTCCTCCACGTGCTGCAGGTGCTCGGTCATCAGCCGCACCGCCAGTGCCTCGTCGCGCGCTGCCAACGCCTTCACGATGTCGGCGTGTTCGTCGTTCGAATGCTCGGCGGCCTGGTTGCTCTGGTACATGAGCGTGATCAGCGCGCAGCGCGAGATGAGATCGCGCAGCATCTCGGCCAGCACCCGGTTGCCCATGAGTTCGGCCATGCGCACGTGGAAGTCGCCCAGCAGTTCGGTGCGCCCGGCCACGTCCTCGTTGTTCACTGCGAGCTTTTCCTGCGCCACGTGTTCACGCAGCGCCTTGATCTTGGCGTTGGTCACGGTCTTGACGAAGGCTCGCGTCATCTCCGCCTCCAGCATGCGCCGTACCGCAAACACCTGCTGCGCTTCCTCCACCGACGGCGCGGCCACAAAGGCGCCGCGCGCGGGCTCCAGGCGGATCAGCCGGTTCTGCGACAGCTGGAACAGCGCCTGGCGCACCAGGGTTCGGGAGACGCCGAAATGGTCGGCGAGCTTTTGCTCGGCCAGTTTGGTGCCCGGGTGCAGTCGGTGTTCGACGATGGCCCTGGTGAGCGATTCGACGATGTGCAGGGTGCTGGAGGTTTCCATGGAATCATCATATCCAGAAAAACAAAAAGTGTATACACTTTCAGTCGACTGCAAATCTTCAAAGGACGACCATGGGCTTGAGTACACACGTTCTGGACACCATGCACGGCTGCCCCGCCGCCGGCATGCAGGTGGAGCTGCACACCACGCAAGGCGATCAGTCCACGTTGGTCAAACGCTTCGTGCTGAACCAGGATGGGCGCAACCCCGATGGCCCGCTGTACGACAGCGCCAGCCTGAAGGTAGGTACCTACAGGCTGGTGTTCGACGTGAAGGGTTACTTTGCCGCCAAGGGCGTGGCTTTGCCGGAGCCGAACTTTCTCAACCGGGTCTCGCTGGACTTCGGCGTGGCGCACACCGACCAGCATTACCACGTGCCGTTGCTGGTGAGCCCATGGAGCTATTCCACGTATAGGGGCAGCTGACGGTGCACCCCCGCGCCGCCTGCGGCGTCACCCCCTCAAGGGGGCAACGCGGTGCGGCCTGGCGAAGCCAGTTCCGCCGCGTTCTGGGTTCAGGCACTTTCTCCGGCGCGAACTGTCTCCCACGCCCAGGATGCGGTGGAACTGGCTCTGCCAGGCCACTCGCATCGCCCCCCTTGGGGGGTGACGCCGCAGGCGGCGCGGGGGGTGTATTACTTGCTGCGTTGCCCTTCGGTCAGCGTGTCGAGCTGGAAGTTGCCGCTCTTGTCCCAGAGCCAGATGTCGGTGTACGTCACGCCACCCATGCGCACCGGTGCCGGGAAGGGCGCGGCTGCGCGCACCGTGCGCTCGATTTCGCGCATGACGTCGGGCACGTGGCTCGGCGCACGCATCCAGTTCACGTTGCGCACATTGCCACGGCCATCCACTTCGACCTGCAGCACGCCCACCGCATGCATGAGCGGGGGCAACTGGCCTTTGTAGATGCGGTGGCCGTTGCGTTGGTAGATGTGCCGGGCACCGTCCTTGCGGTAGTCAAGCGGTGACACAGCGTTGGACACGATGTCGGGCGCAGGCAGTTCGGAGACGGGTGGCGGTGCGGGCGCCGGTGCCGGTGGGGGCGGCGGTGGGGGAGGCGGAGGCGGAGGCGGGGATGCGCACGAGGCGAGCAGTGTTGCGGTCAGCACGCCGATCCAGGCCCACGAGCCGCGGCTGGCGCGGTTGGATGTAACAGGCGCATCGGGCCGTGAAGCCTGTTGCGGTGCGGGTTCAATGTCTCTCATATGGGCTGGCCTGTTTGAACTGATCGGAACCCGGTGTGGCCACGTGTGCGCATACAAACGGGTGGATGGAATGTATTGTGGCTGGACTGCAAGGTTTCGCACAGTACGGTTGATACTGACGCGCCTGGTTTGACCTTACTTTTTCATACACATTCTTTGACTTCGACGCCACACATGCCCAGCGAACTTGAAACCTTTCTGCTGACTCTGGCGCATGTTCCCGCAGTGCTCATCACCGTTGAGCAAACACGGGGCTCCGTTCCTCGCGAAGCGGGTGCGTGGATGGCGGTCTTTGCGGACGCGACACGCGGCGAAGTGGGCACGATCGGCGGTGGGCATCTGGAGTGGAAAGCCATGCACCAGGCGCGCGAAGCGCTGGCTCGCCGGGCTGAGCAACCCGACGAAACCCCACAGGGCTGGCAAGAGCGCGTCACGCTCGGACCCAGTCTGGGCCAGTGCTGCGGCGGTTCTCTGGTGCTGCGCTTCGAGCCGGTGGATGCATCGCACGCCGAGGAACTGCGCGTCCGGCTGCGGCCCGCGCACACACCGCTGGCGCTGTTCGGCGGCGGCCATGTGGGACGCGCCATCGTGCAGGCGCTGGAGCCATTGCCGTTCGACGTGACCTGGATCGACAGCCGCGACGGCGTGTTTCCTTTGAGCCTGCCGGCGCAGGTGAGCACCGAACATTCCGACCCGGTGCACGCCGCCGTGCGCGACCTCCCCGCGGGCTCCTGCGTATTGATCATGAGCTTCTCGCACGCAGAAGACCTGGACGTGGTGGCGGCGTGCCTGCAGCGCCAGCGGGAGCGCAACGATCTGGTCTTCATTGGTTTGATCGGCAGCCGCACCAAGTGGGCGACCTTTGGCCATCGCCTCATGGAGCGCGGCTTTTCCGCGGAAGACCTGGGCCGCGTGACCTGCCCGATCGGCTTGCCGGGCATTGACAGCAAGGTGCCCGCGGTGATCGCGGCGTCGGTCGTGGCTCAGTTGTTGCTTGCCGTGGATGCCCATGCCCGCAGTTCAGAAACACCTTGATTGTCTCCAAAATGTGTATACACTTTGATGGCTTGGTCGCAGCGGAGCAGGTGAGCACCAGCCCACCCAATCGCGGCCCTCAGTCGACTCACAGCGCCCGCGGTGGTGAGTCGCAACCCTTGATGTTGCCTTGAGGTGCCATGGAAACCTACCTGCTCGATTGGGCCAATCTGCTGCTGCGCTGGCTGCACGTGATCGTGGCCATTGCCTGGATCGGCTCCTCGTTTTATTTCGTGTTCCTCGACAGCAGCCTCACGCCGCCTGAAGACGAACAGTTGAAGAAGGACGGCGTGAGCGGCGAGCTCTGGGCCGTGCACGGCGGAGGCTTCTACCACCCGGTGAAGTTCGCGGTCTCGCCGCCCCAACTGCCCGGGCACCTGCACTGGTTCTACTGGGAGAGCTATTCCACCTGGCTTTCGGGCTTTGCGCTGTTCCTCATTTCGTACCTGTGGAGCCCGAGCGTCTACCTGATCGATCCCAAGGTGTTCGTCTGGAGTCCGGCCGCCGCGATCGCCGGTGCGCTGGCTTTCCTGGTGGTGTTCTGGCTGCTGTACGACGCGATCTGCCGCACGCTGGGGCAGAAGGAGAACGGCGACGCCAAGGTCGGTGCGCTGGTGCTGGTGCTGGTGTGCGTGGCGGCCTGGCTGGCCACGCAGCTGTTTGCCGGGCGCGCGGCCTTCCTGCTCGTGGGCGCGATGATCGCCACCGCCATGAGCGCCAACGTGTTCTTCTGGATCATCCCGGGGCAGCGCACCGTGGTGGCCGACCTCAAGGCGGGGCGTCCGGTGGACCCCATCCACGGCCAGCGCGGCAAGCAGCGCAGCGTGCACAACACCTACTTCACGCTGCCGGTGCTGTTCGCCATGCTGAGCAACCACTACAGCTTTACCTACACCCATCCGCAGAACTGGCTGATCCTGATCGGCATGATGTTCGCGGGCGCGGCGATCCGGCAGTTCTTCGTCATGCGCCACGGCTTCAAGCTGGGCCGCAATGCGCATCCATGGCCTTACGCCGCCGTCGGTGTGGTGGTGTTGGTGGCGCTGATCGTCTGGCTCAAGCCCGCGCCGGTGCAGGCCGTGGCGGTGCCCGACACCGTGAGCTATGCGCAGCTCAAACCGGTGATCGAACAACGTTGCGTCATGTGCCACGGCGAGGCACTGCAGTCCAAGAACGTGCGGCTCGATTCACCTGAGGCGTTGCAGCAGCACGCGCAAGCGGTCTACCAGCAAGTGGTGGTGTCGCGCCTCATGCCCATGAACAACGCCACGGGCATCACCGATGAAGAGCGCGCGCTGGTGGCGCAATGGTTCAAGGGTGGCGCCAAGGTCGAGTGATGTGTCAGGGCATTGTTGGCGCAGCGGCGCCGACACAGGAGCCCAGGATCCACGCGGCGTTGCCTGCATCGGCCCCGCGCCAGGCAACGATCTGATCTGGCCGAATCAGCACCAGCGGGGCTTCGTACAAGGCCAGCAGATCCGGCGCGGCGTGACGGGTCACCCGCAGGTCCAGCGCCCGCTCCAGGGCGGCGCGCTCGAAAGCACCGGTGTCGGGCGGGTGCGGCCCCAATGCCAGCAGCGTCCACTCGAAGTTGAACGTGTCGTAGAGCGATCGACCGTCTTCCAGCCAGACGTGCGGAGGGCGTCCACCGGGGCAGGCCGTCGGCACGTATTCGTTGGGCTTGTCGGGTGGGGGTTTGGAGCCATCGGACACGATGATGGGCGATCCGTCGTAGCGGCCACCAAAGGTCACGCCCGGTATGTTGAACTCCAGTCGCACGTGCGTGTTGAGGTGCGCCGACGCGGCCTGTCGGGCGAGCTCACCGCCGGCCGTGTCCTGCTCCAGTTCTGCCGTGGCCTGGAACAGACCCACCGAGTCGGCAAAGTGCCGGGCATAGCCCGTGTTGCGTTCGGCCAGCGGCTTGCGCTCGGCCTCGTAGGTGTCCAGCAGTGAGGTGGGTGCGCAACCTTTGAGCACGTGAGCCAGTTTCCAGCCCAGGTTGACGGCATCCTCCACGGCGGTGTTGTAGCCCAGACCACCCGTCGGCGTGAACAGATGGGCAGCATCACCACCCAGGAACACGCGGCCCTTCTGGAATCTCTCGGCCACCAGCGCGTGACCGGCCGTCCACGTCAGCAAGGACAAGACCTCGATGGGGAGCTCGCGGCCCATGGCTTCAGAAAAAATGCGTCTGGCGTCGTCTTCCGTCCAGGCGTCGGCATCTTCGCCCTCGTGGACGGCGGCATGAAAGGCAAATTCGCTCTGGCCGTCGACCGACGCCATGAACGCGCGCCGCTGCGCGTTCACGGACACGTACATCCAGGCCCGGTCATGCGGAAACGCTTCGTAGAAGGCGGGGGCGCGGCAGTACACGGCAAACATCTTGCCGCCCATGAACGCCCGTTTGAAGCCTGTCGCACCACCGTAACCGATGTTGAGCCGTTGGCGCACCGAACTGCGCGCACCGTCCACACCCACCAGATAGCGTGCCCTCACGGTGCGGGCATCCGTTTCGTCCACGGTGGTGATGTGTGCCTCAACATCGGTTCCCCAGTCGGTGAACTGCCGGAGCTGCCAGCCATGCCGGATCTCGATGCTCGGCCAACCGCAGGCGTGGCGCAGCAGGGTGGCTTCGACGAACTTTTGCGACACGCGGTGGGGCAGCTCTGCTGCACTCCACGAGCCGTCGAGACCCTTGATGGTTGTTGCAGCCTGCCCCGCCGTGGGCAGGCGAAGCCGGGCCAGCTCGTGGTCCGCAAAGCGGGTGAAGTACGCGATGTCGGTCGGGTGGTCAGCAGGCAGCCCCTGAGCCCGGATCTCGTCGGCAAAACCATGTCGCCGGAAATGTTCCATGGTGCGTGCCTGCGTCGCATTGGCCTGCGGGTTGAATGCGGTTCCGGGCTTGGGCTCCACCAGCAAGGCGCGCACGCCGCGTCGCCCGAGTTCATTGGCCAGCATGAGACCGCAGGGCCCGCCGCCAGCAATCAGCACATCGGTATGAATGTCTTCCTTCGGAACGACCGCCGGGCTCATCGATAATTCTCCAGCCATGTCGGTTATTTACTTAGGTTGCCTAAATACTTTGAGTGTACCGAAAAACAGATCGCCGTCCAGGGCGCGCCGTGCGTCCGACGCCTGGCGCATGCACAACGCAGGACGTGTGCTGGGCAATGCGCTCACGCGCTTCGAGGCACGGGTACTGGACTTGATGGTTCAGGCTGGCCACGGCCAGACACGGCTTCCCCACATCAACCTCACTCGACACCTCGACCTCAAAGGCACCCGCATCACGGTGCTGGCACAGCGCGCGAACATGACGAATGCAGCGATGACGGAGCTGATCGACCAATGTGAAAGCCTGGGCCTGGTGGTTCGCATGGCCGATCCCTCGGACAAGCGGGTGCGTATCGTGAATTTCACCGAGGCGGGCCGTTTGTGGCTGGCCGCGTTCTCCAAAGCATTGAAGAAGGCGGAACGGGAGCTGATGGACGAAATTGGCGATGACGCGGCTGCCGCACTGTTCGATGCTCTGGCAAGGTATGCCGGCGTGGTGGAATCCATCGGTCCCCAGGGCAGCGCCAACTGATCTGCGGTACTCTCGACAGAGACCTCATCAACCCATCGAAGACACCATGAAAACGCAAGCCGCCGTCGCCTGGAAAGCAGGCCAGCCTCTCACCATTGAAACCGTGGATCTGGAAGGCCCGAAGTTCGGCGAAGTGCTGGTGGAGATCAAGGCCACCGGCATCTGCCACACCGACTACTACACGCTCTCGGGCGCCGATCCCGAAGGCATCTTCCCCGCCATCCTGGGCCACGAAGGCGCGGGCATCGTGGTGGATGTGGGCCCAGGCGTGACCTCGCTCAAGAAGGGCGACCATGTCATCCCGCTCTACACGCCCGAATGCCGCCAGTGCAAGTTCTGCCTGAGCCGCAAGACCAATTTGTGCCAGCTCATCCGCGGCACGCAAGGCAAGGGTTTGATGCCTGACGCCACCAGCCGCTTCAGCCTGGACGGCAAGCCCATCTTTCATTACATGGGCACCAGCACCTTCAGCAACTACACCGTGGCGCCCGAGATCTCGCTGGCCAAGATCCGTGAAGACGCACCGTTCGACAAGGTCTGCTACATCGGCTGCGGCGTGACCACCGGCATCGGCGCGGTGATCTTCTCGGCCAAGGTGGAAGCGGGCGCCAACGTGGTCGTGTTCGGCCTGGGCGGCATTGGCCTGAACGTGATCCAGGGTGCGAAGATGGTGGGCGCCGACAAGATCATCGGTGTCGACCTCAACCCCGCGCGCGAAGCCATGGCCCGCAAGTTCGGCATGACGCACTTCATCAACCCGAAGGAAGTGCCCAATGTGGTGGATGCGATCGTCCAACTCACCGACGGCGGTGCCGACTACAGCTTCGAGTGCATCGGCAACACCAAGGTGATGCGCGACGCGCTGGAGTGCACGCACAAGGGCTGGGGTCGCAGCATCATCATCGGCGTGGCCGAGGCCGGCGCCGAAATCAGCACGCGCCCCTTCCAGCTGGTCACTGGCCGCAAGTGGGAAGGCTCGGCCTTCGGCGGCGCGCGCGGGCGCACCGACGTGCCCAAGATCGTCGACTGGTACATGGAAGGCAAGATCAACATCGACGACCTGATCACCCACAAGCTGCGTCTGGACCAGATCAACGAAGGCTTCGACCTGATGAAGCGCGGCGAATCCATCCGCGCCGTGGTGGAGTTCTGATGAGCCTGGAGACGCTCAGCGAGCACCGCTGCTTTGGTGGCGTGCAGGGCTTTTACCGGCATGCATCCACCGAGATCGGCCTGCCGATGAAGTTCGGCGTTTTCGTGCCGCCACAGGCCGTTCATGGCCCGGTGCCGGTGTTGTTCTTCCTGGCGGGCCTGACCTGCACCGAGGAAACGTTTGCCATCAAGGCCGGCGCGCAGCGCATGGCGGCCGAGCTCGGCTTGATGATCGTCACGCCCGACACCAGTCCGCGCGACACCGGCATCGACGGTGCCAGCGCCGCCTGGGATTTCGGCCACGGCGCCGGCTTCTACCTGGACGCGACCGAGGCGCCCTGGGCGAAGCACTTCCGCATGGAGAGCTGGATCACGCAGGAGCTGCGTGCTCTGGTACTGGCGAACTTCGCGGCGAAACCCGATCGTGTTGGCATCTTCGGCCACTCCATGGGCGGCCACGGCGCGCTCACGCTGGCTTTGCGACACCCGGGGCTGTACCAGAGTGTCTCAGCCTTCGCACCGATCGCCGCGCCCGGCCAGTGCCCCTGGGGTGACAAGGCGTTCACCGGTTACCTGGGTACCGACCGTTCGGCCTGGGCCGCGCACGACGCCACCGAACTGGTGAAGGCCGGCCACAAGGCGCCGCCCCTGCTGATCGACCAGGGCCTGGGCGACACCTTCCTCGCCGTGCAGCTGCATCCGCACCTGCTGCAGGCCGCGTGCGTGGACGCTGACCAGCCGCTCGTGTTGCGCAGCCACCCGGGCTATGACCACGGCTACTACTTCATTGCCAGCTTTGTCGAAGATCATCTGCGCCACCACGCGCAGGCTCTGGCGGGTCACTGACACCATGCGTGCTCGCCAATTCGACCTCATCGCCTTCGACTGGGACGGCACCCTGTTCGATTCCACCGCGCTCATCGCCCGCTGCATCCAGCTGGCCGTGACCGACGTGGGAGGCACACCGCCCACCACCCAGGCCGCCAGTTACGTGATCGGCATGGGCTTGATGCAGGCACTGGCCCACGCCGCGCCCGACGTGCCCGCCGAGAAATACCCGCAGCTCGGCGAGCGCTACCGCCATCACTACATGGCGCGACAGCATGATCTCAGCCTGTTCGAGGGCGTGCTGCCGCTGCTCGCCGAGCTCAAGCACCGCCAGCATTGGCTGACGGTGGCCACGGGCAAGAGCCGCCGCGGTCTCGACGAGGTGTTGCGCACGGTGGAACTCGCTGGCGTGTTCGACGGTTCGCGCACGGCCGACGAAACCGCCGGCAAGCCCCACCCGTTGATGCTCAACGAGCTGATGCACGAGTTCAGTGTGACGCCTGAGCGCACGCTCATGATCGGTGACACCACGCACGACCTGCAGATGGCGCTGAACGCGGGCTGTGCGAGCGTGGGTGTGAGCTATGGCGCGCACGTGCCCGACGCCTTCCACGAACTCAAGCCCTTGCATGTGGCGCATTCGGTGCGCGAACTGCACGACTGGCTCACCGAGCACGCCTGAGGCCACCATGACGCCACTGCCCGACGACCCGGTCCACCCGCTGTGCAACAGCCGTGATCTGGTCGACGGGGGGAGGGCGGTCTCGTTCGATGTGAACTACGCGGGCCAGACCTGTCGAGCTTTTGCGGTGCGTTACCAGGGCCAGCCGCACGCCTATCTGAACCGCTGCGCGCACGTGGCGATGGAACTCGACTGGCAGCCCGACCGCTTTTTCGACGACACGGGTCGTTGGCTTATGTGCGCCACGCACGGAGCGGTATATGAGCCTTCAACAGGGGAATGCCGGGGCGGACCTTGCCGCGGCGGGCTGTTCAAGATCGAACTGCTGGAGCTCGATGGGGTGATCCACTGGCGGTCACAATACCACCTCAAACCCGTTGAATTCTGAGAACACACGCACCATGAACGACGACAACCTGGGCTCGGCCAATTCCGCTGGCAACGACCGCAACAACGGCGGGGCCTGGGAGCGCGCCACGCTGGAAAAACTGGTGTTCGCCACCATCCGCGAGCAACAGGCGGCACGCCGCTGGAAGATGTTCACCCGCTTCATGTGGCTGGCCATCCTGGGCGCCATCGTCTGGCTGATCTACTCCAGCGATGGCGTGGTATCGACCACCAGCACACCGCACACCGCGGTGGTGGAAATCAAGGGGGAAATCGCCTCGGGCGCTGAAGCCAGCGCGGAGAACGTGGTCGCTGCGTTGCGCTCTGCTTTTGACGACGAAGGCGCACAGGCGGTGGTGCTGCTGATCAATTCACCCGGCGGCAGCCCGGTGCAGGCCGGCATCATCAACGACGAGATCACGCGCCTGAAGGGCCTGCACGAGAAAAAGGTCTATGCGGTGGTTGAAGAAACCTGCGCATCGGCGGCGTACTACATCGCGGCGGCGGCCGACGACATCTATGTGGACAAGGCCAGTCTGGTCGGCAGCATCGGTGTCCTGATGGACGGCTTTGGCTTCACCGGATTGATGGAAAAACTGGGCATCGAGCGCCGCCTCATGACGGCGGGTGCCAACAAGGGGCTGCTCGATCCGTTCAGCCCACAGGACGAATCGCAGCGCCTGTTCATGCAGAACCTGCTGGGTGAAATCCATGCGCAGTTCATCGAAGTGGTGAAAAAAGGCCGTGGCGAGCGCCTCAAGGAAACGCCCGACACCTTCAGCGGCCTGGTCTGGAACGGCCAGCAAGCCGTCGCGCTGGGCCTGGCCGATGGTCTGGGAAACCTCGACTACGTGGCGCGCGAGATCGTCAAGGCCGAGGAGCTGGTGGACTACACGCGCCGCGAAAACGTGGGTCTGCGGCTGGCCAAGCGTTTCGGTGCGAGCGTGGGCGAAGGCATGTTCCTCGCAGCCCGCGCCGCAGGCGTTCAATTGAGGTAACCCCCCGCGCCGCCTTCGGCGTCACCCCCTGCAGGGGGCGCACCTGGCGGCCCGGCAGAGCCGGTTCCGCGGGTGCCCTGGAAAAATCACCGCGGCTAACTTCTGTAGCCGCTGGGGTTGGCGCTCTGCCAGCGCCAGGCATCGGCACACATGTCGTCCAGCGTGTGCAAGGCCTGCCAGCCGAGCAGCCGCAGCGCCAGCGCGGGGTCGGCCCAGCACTGCGCCACATCGCCCGCGCGGCGCGGCGCTACGCGGTAGGGTACGGGGTTGCCGCTGGCGGCCTCAAACGCCTTCACCACGTCGAGCACGCTGTGGCCGCGGCCTGTGCCCAGGTTCACCGTGAAACTCTCTCCACGACCCAGCAACGCCTTGATGGCGGCCACATGGCCGGCGGCCAGGTCTTGCACGTGGATGTAGTCGCGCACGCCGGTGCCATCGGGCGTTGGGTAGTCGTTGCCGTAGACATTGAGGTGTTCGCGCTGGCCCACGGCCACCTGGGCCACGTAGGGCATGAGGTTGTTGGGAATGCCCGCGGGGTCTTCGCCGATGAGTCCGCTGGGGTGTGCGCCGACCGGATTGAAGTAGCGCAGCACGCCCACCCGCCAGGCCGGGTTGGCCGCGCCCAGCGCCGAGAGCATGTCCTCGATCACCAGCTTGCTGTGCCCGTATGGGTTGGTGTGGCTGCGCGGAAAATCTTCGGTGATGGGTACGGTGGCCGGGTCGCCGTACACCGTGGCGCTGCTGGAAAACACCAGCGTTGGCGCCGTGCCGGGGTCGTCGGCGTGTGCGGTTTCCATGGCGCGCAGCAGGCTCACCGCGCCACCAATGTTGTTGTGGAAATACTTGAGTGGCAGCGCCACGCTCTCGCCCACTGCCTTGTCGCCAGCAAAATGCACCACGCCCGCCGGCTGGTGGCGGCGCAACACATCTTCCACCCAAGGCGTGTCCAGCACATCGCCGTGTTCGAGCACCATCCGCCTGCCGGTGATCGTGGCCAGGCGCTCCATCACCACCGGATGGCTGTTGGCGAAGTTGTCCAGAATGACCGGATCGAACCCGGCCGCGACCAGGGCCACCGCAGTGTGGCTGCCGATGTAGCCGGCGCCGCCGGTTAGCAGGATCTTCATGTCGGGTTCTCAGGGTTTGGCGGCGTCGGGCTGGCGGCCGTATTTGTCTTCCAGGCGAACGATGTCGTCTTCACCCAGGTAACTGCCGGACTGCACCTCGATCATCTCCAGCGGCAGCTTGCCGGGGTTGTGCAGACGATGCACCTCGCCAATGGGGATGTAGGTGGACTGGTTCTCGGACAGCAGATAGACCTCTTGTCCACGCGTGACCTCGGCCGTACCCTTGACGACGATCCAGTGTTCGGCGCGGTGGTGGTGCTTTTGCAGGCTCAGGGAGGCGCCGGGTTTGACGCCAATGCGCTTGACCTGGAACCGCTCGCCCATGTCGACGCTGTCGTACCAGCCCCAGGGGCGCGCCACGCGGCGGTGCAGGGCGGCCTGCGGCACCTGCAACCGCGAGAGATGCGCGACCACGTCCTTGACCTGTTCCGCGTGGTCCCGCTGCGCGACCAGCAAGGCATCGGGCGTGTCGATGATCAACAGGTCTCGCGTGCCCAGGGCCACCACGGTGCGGCCGGGTGCGTGGATGAAGGTATTGCTCGCGTGCAGGGCGTGGCCTTGTCCGGTGATGCGGTTGCCGTCGTCGTCGGCCGGGCTGAGGTCGGCCACAGCGTTCCAACTGCCGACATCGCTCCACTGGCCTTGGAAAGGCACCACGGCCACATCGGCGTGGTGCTCCATGACGGCGTAGTCGATGCTCTGCGAGCGGCAGGCCAGGAACGGCACGGCGTCCGGTCGCACGAAATGGATTTGACCCACGGTGTCCTGCTTCGGACTGGCCATGGCCAGGCGGCAGGATTGAAGGATGTCGTCGGCGTACTGGCCGAGCGCGGTCAGCAGCGTGCTGGCGCGAGCCAGGAAGATGCCGGCGTTCCACAGCACGTTGCCCTGCAGCAGCAAGGCCTGCGCGGCCGCAGGGGCAGGCTTTTCGATGAAGCGCGCCACGCGGCGGCTGCCGTCGGCTCGGGCATCGCCTTGCTCGATGTAACCATAGGCCGTGCTCGGGAAACTGGGCACCACACCAAAGGTGACGATGGCACCGGCCTGCGCCGCCGGAACACCCTGACGGATCGTGTGTGCAAAAGCCGCGACATCCGGAATGTGGTGATCGGACGGGCAGAACAGCAGCAGCGGGTCGGCATCGGGAGGGCTGGCGGCGAGCAGCGCGGCCAGTGCCATGGCCGCAGCCGTGTTGCGCGCGGCGGGCTCCAGCAGCACCTGGCCCGCCGTTCCTTGCGATTCCATCGCATCGGCCACCAGGAAGCGGTGGTCTTCCGAGGCCACGCACACGGGTGGATTGCCACACCAGGCCAGGCGCGCGAGCGTGAGTTGCAGCAGGCTCTGGTCACCCACCAGGGGCACGAATTGTTTGGGGAAACTCTGGCGGCTCAGTGGCCACAGGCGGGTGCCGGAGCCTCCGCAAAGAATGACGGGGGTGATGCTCATGCGCTGCAGTGTTTGGGTTGGGCGGTGAGGACGATGAGGCCGCCTCGATGCTGGGGGCAGTGTAGCCTTTCAACGTATTTTTACATCTGACCGTGGCCGTGGAAGGCTATCCTTCGTGCACGACACCACAACGCAAAGTGAGAGCATGAAAATTCGCAAAGCCGTTTTCCCCGTGGGTGGCCTGGGCACCCGATTCCTTCCCGCCACCAAAGCCATTCCAAAAGAAATGCTGCCGGTGGTGGACAAGCCCTTGATCCAGTACGCGGTGGAGGAAGCTTATGCCGCCGGCATCCGCGAAATGATCTTCGTGACCGGCCGACACAAACGGGCCATTGAAGATCACTTCGACACCGCCTATGAACTGGAGATGGAGCTCGAAGCGGCCGGCAAGTCGGCTCTGCTCGAACTGGTGCACTCCATCAAACCCGACGACATGGACTGCGTGTATGTGCGCCAACCCCGCGCGCTCGGTCTGGGTCACGCGGTGCTGTGCGCCGAGCGGCTGGTGGGCGATGAACCGTTTGCCGTGCTGCTGGCCGATGACTTGATGATGGGATCCCGCCAAAGCGAGGGTGGCCCGACCGTGTTGCAGCAGATGGTGCAGGCGTACGAATCCAGCCCCGGCACCGTGCTGGCCGTGCAGGACGTGCCGCGAGCGGATACCCGGCGCTATGGTGTGGTCGATGTGCATGGCGTGAGCTCGGCATTGGCCGAGGTGTTTGCCATGGTCGAGAAGCCCGCGCCCGACGTGGCGCCGTCCACCCTGGCCGTGGCTGGCCGCTACGTCCTCACGCCCGCGGTGTTCGAGAGCATTCGGCGTCAGCCGCGCGGCGCGGGTGGCGAGATCCAGCTCACCGACGGCATTGCCGCCTTGATTGGCATCGAGAAGGTGCAGGCGTTCCGGTACGACGGCACACGTTACGACTGCGGCAGCAAAGAGGGTTTTCTGGAGGCGACGATCGATCTGGCACTGGCCAATACCGATCTCGGCGCGTCTGTGCGCGCCCACCTCAAACGTGTGATGGGCTGAACACTGCGGGGGATCGCCTCAGCGACCGAAAAGAAACACCGCTGGCGTGTCCAGTGGCAGTCCGTTGACCATGCCCTGGGTGCGTTTCCACTCACTCACCAACGCGCTGCGGCTTACCTGCTGCGGCAGCGACATCGCGCAGCACACGGCCAGCCGGGTGTGCGGATGCAGCGTCTGCAGGAGCGCTTGCAACAACGTGGTGTTGCGGTAGGGCGTCTCGATCAGTATCTGAGTCTGTCCAGTCTTCAGGGCCAGAGCTTCCAGTTCGCGCAGGCGCTTGCCCCGCTCCGTGGCCTCTTGCGGCACATAGCCGACAAACGCGAAGTTCTGCCCGTTCAGACCGCTGGACGCCAGTGCCAGCATCAGTGATATTGGGCCCGTGAGCGGCACCACCCTCAATCCCATCGCGTGCGCAGCGCGCACCACCGCACTGCCCGGGTCGGCGATGGCCGGCATGCCGGCTTCACTCACCAGGCCGATGTCGTGGCCTTGCAGGGCTGGTGCCAGCAGATCGCGCGCCTGGGCGTCACTCTCGGCCTGCGGGTTGTGGTCACCCTTCTTGTGCGCAGCACGGGGCAGTTCGGTGATGTGTTGACCCTGCATCGGCGCCGCGATACCCGCTGCCGTCTCCACACGCTTCAGGAAAGCACGGGTGCTCTTGGCGTTCTCCGTGATCCAGTGGGTCAGGCTGCTGGCCACCAACATCGTCTCCCGGGGCAGCCAGGTGTCTGCCGGCGCGGCGTCCAGTGCCATGCCGAAATCCAGTGGCGTGGGTACCAGGTACAGCACGCCCGTTCGGGGTTGCCTGCCGCTCACGGCACATGTACGCCGGCGGCGCGGATCATGCGACAGGTGCGGATCAAGGGCAGGCCCACAAGTGCTGTGGGGTCGTCGTTGTCGATGCGCTCCAGCAGCGCAATGCCCAAGCCTTCACTCTTGGCGCTGCCGGCGCAGTCGTAAGGTTGCTCAGCCCGCAGGTAGCGCTCGATCTCGGCGTCGCTGAGTTTGCGGAACACCACGCGTACCGAGGCGATGTCGCATTGCTCGAATCCCGTGGCCGCACAAACCACGGCCAGCGCGGTCTGAAACACCACCGTTTCGCCGCGCAGCCGTTTGAGTTGTGCCACCGCTCGCTCGTGCGTGCCAGGTTTGCCCAGCGGCTCGCCGCGCAGATCTGCCACCTGGTCGCTGCCGATCACCACGGCCTGCGGATGGCGCTGCGCCACTTCGCGCGCTTTGGCCAACGCCAGCCGCACCGCCAGGTCGGCGGGGTTTTCGCCCGAACGCGGGGTTTCGTCGACATCCGGCGCCACAGCCTCGAAGGGCAATTTCAAGCGCGACAGCAGTTCGTGCCGGTAGCGGGACGTGGAGCCCAGTATGAGAGGGCGCGAGGCCGGAGGTGTTGCGCTTGGGCGATCGGAGGTCATCCCGCTATTCTCCTTGCATTCTCTTAAACTGACCCATATGAAACCCACCCCCAAGACAGCCTGGAGCCCCGATCGGCTGGATGTGCGCGCATTTGCCCAGGCCGGCGCCAGTTTGAAAGCCCAAGATTCCATGTCGCGTTTCGAGCGCCTCCAAGCCGAAGCTCACCTGGAAGACGGTGCACCAGCGCTGGGCTGCGTGAACTGGCAGGCCCAGGGCGAAATGCGCCCCGGGGCTTCCGGCGGTGCCCCGGCCGTCTGGTTGCACCTGGAGGCCAGCGCCCGGGTGCCCCTGATTTGTCAGCGCTGCCTGGGTCCGGTTGAAACGTCCCTGTCGGTGGACCGCTGGTTCCGCTTTGTCGCCGACGAGGCCACCGCGGCCGCGGAAGACGACGATTGCGAAGAAGACCTGCTGGCGCTGGAGCCACGTCCCAGGCTCTACGATGTGCTGGAAGACGAACTGCTGATGGAATTGCCGCTGGTGCCGCTGCACGAAACCTGTCCAGTCCCTGTGGTCATGAGCACATCCGATCCCATGACAGGGCTGGAGGACGGTGAGCCCGAGCGCAAGAACCCGTTCGCCGGGCTGGCCAAGCTCAAGAAGTAGGCTCTTTGAGCAGCCCCGACAAGGAGGTGGCTGCAGGCCCAGGCTTCGGGCTATAATGCTTGGCTTTGCGCTGGCATCCAAAGGCACACCGATGTGCATGGTTCAGGCGCACCCGTTTGACCCTACCGATTTCAGGAGCCCACCATGGCTGTTCAGCAAAACAAAAAGTCCCCCTCCAAGCGCGGCATGCACCGTTCGCACAACGCCCTGAACGTGCCGGGCATTGCTGTGGAACCCACCACCGGCGAAATCCACCTGCGTCATCACATCAGCCCCAACGGTTTCTACCGTGGCCGCCAGGTGTTGAAGAACAAATCCGAAGCCTGACGTGACGGTTCGCCGTTGGCCCTGCTGCGTCATGCGCTCGGGGCCGGGCGGGCTCGACAGGCACAGGCCCGCATGATCCATGCGGGCTTTTTTCATGGACGGGGCATCTTGCGTGCCCGCCTCAGGAAGTTGAGATGATCACCATTGCCGTGGATTGCATGGGTGGAGACGTCGGCCCGGGCGTGACGATGCCCGCCTGCCAGGCCTTTCTTGCCAGTCACCCGCAGGCCCAACTGTTGTTGGTGGGCAAACCCGAGGTGTTCCGGGCATGGCCACAGTTGCTCAACAACGTCCGCTGCACGGTGGTGTCGGCCACAGAGGTTGTCGGGATGGACGATCCGCTGGAGATAGCGCTTCGCCGCAAAAAAGACTCGTCCATGCGAATTGCCATCAATCAGGTCAAGGACGGCCATGCGCAGGCGGTGGTCTCGGCCGGCAACACCGGTGCCTTGATGGCAATTGCCCGCTATGTGCTCAAGACCATGGATGGTATCGACCGACCTGCAATTGCCACGCAAATGCCCAATGCCCGCGGTGGTGCCACAACCGTTCTGGACCTGGGCGCCAACGTCGATTGCTCGGCCGAACACCTTCTGCAGTTCGCCGTGATGGGTTCGGCCCTGGTGGCAGCCGCCTCCGGTCGCCCGGAGCCCAGCGTCGGGTTGCTGAATGTGGGTGAGGAGGTCATCAAAGGCAGTGAGGTGATAAAAAAAGCGGGTGTTTTGCTGCGAAATGCAGCCAACACCGGCGATCTCAACTTTTTTGGCAATGTTGAGGGTGATGACATTTTCAAGGGGACGACCGACATTGTTGTTTGCGACGGTTTTGTGGGCAATGTTGCGCTGAAGGCCAGCGAAGGCTTGGCCTCCATGATCAGCGGCTTCATACGCGAAGAGTTTTCAAGCAGCATTTTCCGAAAAATGGCGGCGATTGTTGCCTATCCGGTTTTAAAGTCGTTTAAAAATCGCGTAGACCATCGCAGGTACAACGGAGCTGCCTTGCTCGGCCTGCAAGGGCTGGTGTTCAAGAGTCACGGCTCCGCAGATGCTTTTGCGTTCGAGCATGCCTTGAGGCGGGCTTATGATGCGGCCCACAACCAGCTGCTGGACAACGTGCGTGATCGCATCGCACATGCCAAGCAACTGATCTCGCCAGAGTCGCTGCCCAGCGAGCTCAAGAGCATCCCGACACTTTGATCCGCCCGATCCGCTTCGCATGACCCGCTTTGCCCGCATCACCGGCACCGGCAGTTGCCTGCCGCCCAACCGCCTGACCAACGCCGACATGGTTGACATGTTGGCCAAGCGCGGTGTGGAAACCAGCGACGACTGGATCGTCGAGCGCACCGGCATCCGCGCGCGGCATTTCGCCGCTGACGGCGTGTTTGCCAGCGATCTGGCCGCCGTGGCCTGCCGCGACGCCATAGCCGCCGCAGGCGTGCAGCCGGCAGACATTGATCTCATCATCGTGGCCACGTCGACGCCTGACATGGTCTTTCCCTCCACCGCGGCGCTTCTGCAGCACAAACTGGGCATGGCGGGTTGTCCGGTGTTCGATGTGCAGGCGGTCTGCAGTGGGTTCATCTACGCGCTGACCGTGGCCGACGCCCTGATCCAGTCGGGTACGGCCCACAAGGCGCTCGTGGTCGGCTCCGAAGTGTTCAGCCGCATCCTGGATTTCAATGACCGCACGACCTGCGTGTTGTTCGGTGACGGTGCGGGCGCCGTGGTGCTCGAAGCGTCTGATGTGCCCGGTATTCTCGCCACCGACATCCATGCCGATGGCAAGCACTCGGGCATCCTGTGTGTGCCCGGGCATGTGTCGGGTGGCGCAATTCTGGGCGACCCTTTGCTCAAGATGGACGGCCAAGCGGTGTTCAAGCTGGCCGTTGGCGTGCTCGAAGACACCGCGCGAGCCGTGCTCGCCAAGGCGGGCCGAACAGCCGAAGATGTCGACTGGCTCATTCCTCACCAGGCGAACATCCGCATCATGCAAAGCACGGCACGCAAGCTCAAGCTGCCCATGGACAAGGTGGTGGTGACCGTCGATCAGCATGGCAATACGTCAGCAGCCTCGATTCCGCTGGCGCTGGACCATGCCGTGCGCAAGGGGCAGGTGAAGCGGGGTGACACCTTGATGCTTGAAGGGGTGGGCGGCGGCTTCACCTGGGGCGCTGTGCTGCTGGACTTCTGAGCTCGGTGGCCTCTGAGCCAAGGCTTCTCCCGCACAAGACCAATTGAAGATCACATGAAGAATTTCGCGTTTGTATTTCCAGGCCAGGGCTCCCAATCTGTGGGCATGCTCGACGCCTGGGGCGACCATCCCGAGGTGCTGGGCACCCTCGCCGAAGCATCGGATGCGCTGGGCGAAAACATGGGCAAGCTGATTCACGAAGGCCCCAAGGAATTGCTGTCCCTGACCACCAATACCCAGCCGGTGATGCTGGTTGCGGGCGTGGCCGCATGGCGCGTTTGGCGCGCCGAGGGTGGTGCGTTGCCGTCCGTGCTGGCTGGACACTCACTGGGTGAATACGCCGCGTTGGTTGCATCTGGCGTGTTGACGCTGGCCCAGGCAGCGCCGCTGGTGCGATTTCGCGCGACTGCCATGCAGGAAGCGGTGCCTGTCGGCACCGGGGCCATGGCCGCCATCCTGGGCATGGAGGCGCAACGTGTCATCGCCGGCTGTGCCGAGGCGCAAGCCACGTTTGGCGCGGGCAGTGTTGAAGTGGTTGAGGCCGTGAACTTCAACGATCCCGCCCAGACCGTGATTGCCGGCAGCAAGGCAGCGGTGGACAAGGCCTGCGAGGTGCTCAAGACAAATGGTGCCAAGCGCGCGCTGCTGTTGCCGGTGTCGGCGCCTTTCCATTCCAGCCTCATGAAGCCGGCGGCAGAGCGGTTGAGGGAGATGTTGGCGAATACCGCATTTGCCCCATCGCAGATTCCCGTGATCAACAACATCGACGTGGCCGAGGAAACCGACGCCGACCTCATCCGCGACGCGTTGTACCGCCAGGCCTTCGGCCCGGTGCGCTGGGTCGAATGTGTGCAGGCCATCAAGGCGCGTGGCATTGACACGATCATCGAGAGCGGCCCGGGCAAGGTGCTCGCCGGCATGGTCAAACGCATCGACACCGAACTCACAGGCGCGGCCCTGTACGACCCGGCCACGCTGGCCGATGTCAAAACCTTGTTGGCCTGAGGCCCGGAGCACACCATGTCTGAAGTGAAGTTTGCAGGTCAGGTGGCGCTCGTCACCGGGGCCTCGCGCGGCATCGGTGCCGCCATTGCTCACGAGCTCGCTGCACGCGGCCTGATCGTGATCGGTACCGCCACCAGCGACGAGGGTGCCGCCAAGATCACCACCAGTCTGGCCGGTGTTCCCGGGGTTGCTGCGGGGTGCCGTGGCGCGAAGCTGGATGTGAACGATGCGGCCTTGGCTGAGCTGCTGATCGATGAGATCGTCAAGACCCACGGCGGTCTGCAGGTGCTGGTGAACAACGCCGGCATCACCCGTGACATGCTGGCCATGCGCCTGAAGGACGACGACTGGGATGCCGTGCTGGACACCAACCTCAAAGCCGTTTTTCGCATGAGCCGGGCTGTGATTCGACCGATGATGAAGCAGCGCTACGGTCGCATCATCAGCATCACCAGCGTGGTCGGCGCCTCGGGCAATGCAGGCCAGGCCAACTATGCAGCCGCCAAGGCCGGCGTGGCGGGCATGACACGTGCGCTGGCGCGTGAACTAGGCAGCCGCAACATCACGGTGAATTGCGTGGCGCCAGGTTTCATCGAAACAGACATGACCGCGGCGCTGCCCGAAGAGCAGCAAAAGGCTTTGTTGGGCCAGATTCCACTCGGGCATCTGGGCAAACCAGCCGACATCGCGCATGCGGTGGCTTACCTGGCCGGCCCACAGGCGTCTTACGTCACGGGCCAGGAGTTGCACGTCAATGGCGGCATGTTCATGTCCTGACGAGGTCATCCGCTTTCAATTTTGTTGAATCGCCGCGCCAGCCGCCCGGCGGGCCATCTGGGGAGACCTCCCTAGCCCGGCTAAAATGGCGGCCTTGTATTTCAACCACCCTCAGAGGGACTTATGAGCGATATCGAAGCACGTGTTAAGAAAATCATTGCCGAACAACTCGGCGTGGAAGAGGGTCAGGTCACCAACGAGAAAGCTTTCGTGGCCGATCTCGGCGCCGATTCCCTGGACACGGTCGAACTGGTGATGGCTCTCGAGGACGAATTCGGTATCGAAATCCCCGACGAAGACGCCGAGAAGATCACGACGGTGCAAAACGCCATCGAATACGCAACGGCCCACCAGAAGGCCTGATTGTCCATTTGCAAACGCTTGATCGTCGCCCGGCCCGCACGTCCATCAGACGCCGCGTCCGAGGTGCGCGACACAGGGCGTGGGGGAATTGAATGAGCCGTCGTCGCGTTGTCGTGACCGGTCTGGGCTGTATCAGCCCCGTGGGCAACACGGTGGCAGACGCTTGGACCAATCTCCTGGCCGGACGTTCCGGCATTGATCTCATCACCCGGTTTGACGCATCCAACTTCGCCTGCAAGATCGCAGGCGAAGTGAAGGGCTTCGATTTGGAGTCCTACATGAGCGCCAAAGAGGCGCGCACGATGGACAGCTTCATCCATTACGGAATTGCAGCGGCTCACCAGGCCGTCGTTGACTCGGGACTGCCCTTGGGTGATGCGCTGGATGAAGAGACCGCCATCCGCATCGGTTGCATCATCGGTTCGGGTATCGGCGGGCTTCCGCTCATCGAAAACATGCACGCCGAGCTGGTGAGTCGCGGCCCGCGCCGCATCTCGCCCTTTTTTGTGCCTGCTTCGATCATCAACATGATCGCCGGCCACGTCTCCATTCGATACGGCTTCAAGGGCCCGAACCTGGCGGTGGTCACCGCATGCACGACGGGTTTGCATTGCATCGGCGAGGCCGCGCGCAAGATCGAATACGGCGATGCCGACGTGATCGTTGCAGGTGGCTCGGAGGCCACTGTGTCGCCCTTGGGTGTCGGGGGCTTCGCCGCGATGCGGGCGGTATCGACGCGCAACGACGACCCCGCAACTGCCTCTCGTCCATGGGACAAGGACAGGGACGGTTTCGTGCTGGGTGAAGGTGCCGGGGTCATGGTGCTGGAAGAGTACGAGTTCGCCAAGGCACGCGGCGCGCGAATCTATGCCGAGCTTTCGGGCTACGGCATGAGCGCCGATGCCGGCCACATGACGGCGCCCAGCATGGATGGCCCTCGGCGCGCCATGGTCAATGCACTGCGCAATGCAGGCTTGAACGCCGATCAGGTGGATTACCTCAACGCGCACGGCACCTCGACGCCTCTGGGAGATCTGAACGAAACAAATGCCATCAAGGCGGCCCTGGGTGACCATGCGCACAAGGTGGTGGTGAACTCCACCAAGTCCATGACTGGTCACTTGCTGGGTGGAGCCGGCGGCATCGAGAGTGTGTTCACTGTGCTCGCACTGCATCATCAAAAGAGCCCGCCGACCATCAACATCTTCAACCAGGATCCGGAATGCGACCTGGACTACTGCGCCAACACGGCGCGAGACATGAAGATCGACGTTGCGCTGAAGAACAACTTTGGCTTTGGCGGCACCAACGGCTCACTGGTTTTCAAGCGCGTTTGAACCCAACGATCGCTTCTATCCTGAGAAACCTCCATGTACAACGCCCCATCCGTGGTCTACCCGGTGGGGCGTTGCGCCTTTTATGCCTTGCTGCTGACGATCATCGGCTTGGTGAGTGCGGCGGTGGGGACCTTGTTCCTGTTCGGGCTTGCTCAGCGGTTGGATCATTCTTCGAGGTGGACCGCTGTGCTGCCCTGCTTGCTGTTGTGGATGGCTTGGGCTGCGGTCGCTGTCACGGGTTGGCTGCGGTCACCACAAGGAAACCTGGAGTGGAACTCAAATGCGGCGCTCGACGAGGGCGAGGCAGGCGTGTGGCTTTGGAGCGACCTGTCCAGTTTCGAGCCTGTAGCACTGATCCATATGGAGTGGGTGCTGGATCTTCAAGACAGGATTCTGCTGCGCTTTCGGTCAGTCAACACGGGCCAGCGCTGGATCTGGCTGGAGAGACGCAGCCATCCGGCGCGTTGGAACGACCTTCGCCGCGCCCTTGTTTCGAGTCGCGCCTGAGGAGCGCCTGCCCCCATTGGACCGAGGCCCGCATGGCAGGTCTTGGAGCACGCCCAGTCCTCCGTTCGACCCCTTGGGTTATATTTCCGCGCGCATGACACCCGAAGATCACACAGCCCCGCCGCCCGACAGCGATGTCATGTTGGTGCAGCGCACGCTGGGCGGCGAGCAGCGCGCATTCGAGTTGCTCGTCATCAAGTACCAGCGCCGAGTCGAGCGGCTCATTGGCCGCATGGTGCGCGATTCCGACTTGGTGCAGGACATCGCGCAGGAAACGTTCATCCGCGCGTACCGTGCCCTGGCGCAGTTCCGGGGCGACGCCCAGTTCTACACATGGCTCTACCGCATTGCGGTCAACACGGCCAAGAAGCAACTGATGGAGCTCAAGCGTGATCCCTTGATTTTTCAGTCGCAGATGAAATCCTCGGATGACGATGAAACTTCCTCGTCAGAACGCGAACTAAATTTCAATGCTGCCGATACCGAGACGCCCGAAGCGGTGTTGGCCAGCAAGGAGATCGCCCAGGCGGTCAATGCGGCCATGGATGCGTTGCCCGAAGAGTTGCGCATGGCGATTACCTTGCGGGAAATTGAGGGCATGAGTTACGAGGAAATAGCGCAGGCGCTGGAATGTCCGATCGGAACAGTTCGCTCGCGGATATTCCGGGCCCGCGAGGCGATTTCGGGGCGCATCAAGCCCATGCTGGAGCGCCAGACGGGTAAGCGCTGGTAACGGCGCAGCAATCGAATGACACAAGCTCGGCCGATTGCATTGCAAACGGGGAAACGAATCATGAATGCCGCACAACATCACAACCAGTCGCCAGATGAAAACGCCGCAGCCCTGACGGACGGCGCCGACAACGATCTCGCCATGTCGGCGCTGGTTGATGGGGAACTCCTTGCATCGGAGCTGGGCCGTTTGCTGGCTTCCCTTGACGTGTCAACCGAAACCATGTCGGACTGGCATGCTTATCAGGTGATCGGGGATGTTCTCCGTGGACATGAAGATCCCATGGGTTCCACTTCGACCAGCGATTTCCTGGCCGCGGTCAGACGTGGTCTGCAAACACAGGACATCGAAGTGGATGCCACGCCCCTGCGACCTGCAGAGGTGATTGCTGTCAGCGCCGCAAATCGCCGCAGCGAAGCCGCCAACGATGCCGTCTTTCGGTGGAAGCTGGTGGCAGGGCTTTCCTCCATCGCAGCCGTGATGGCTGTGAGCTGGAGTGTGTTGGTTGGATCGGGGGGCGTGCTGGATGGCTCTGCGGGCGCTCAACTGGCGTTGACTTCGCCTGGCACTGATTCGATGCCCTCCCTGCAGCCCACGACGGCGGCAACCGCCGCTGTGCCTTCGACCGCCACGCCGGTGGCGGTCAGCACCGATAGGGGCGTTTTGATCCGCGATGCCCAGCTCGAAGCATTGCTGGCCGAGCACCGCCAGCATGGTGGTATGTCGGCCCTGCAAATGCCTTCCGGCTTCATTCGCAACGCAACGTACGACGCGGCGGGGCGCTGAATTGCCATGACGCCACACCTGTTTGACGCCAGACCCGTCGCGCCTGTTTTTGCAGATGCCTCGTTCATGCACATCCCACGCAGTCTTTCTCGCCGTGGCCGTTGGCGCCCGGTGGGAGCCATGGCCTTGTTGGCCGCGGGGCTGCTGTTGGGCGGTCCCTTGCAGGCACAGGTCAGCCCGGGCGCCCAAAACGGGACGCGGACCGTCAATGAGTGGCTCACCCGCATGCACGAGGCTTCGCGACAACGGGCCTACACCGGCACGCTGGTGGTGTCGGCAGGACCCGCCATGTCCGCTTCGAAGATCTGGCATGTGTGCGACGGTACCCAGCAAATGGAGCGCATCGACACGCTGACGGGTGCGCCTCGCACGACCATTCGCCGCAACAACGACGTCATCACGTTCGAGCCAGAGACCAAGACGGCGTTTGTCGAAAAGCGCGAATCGCTGGGCCTGTTCCCCGAGTTGCTGCGCACACCGGGCAACCTGATTCCACAGTTCTATTCGGCGCGCGAGACCGGTGTGCAACGCGTGGCGGGGCACTTGGCCGACATGGTTGAAATCCTGCCCAGAGATGAGCTCAGGTTCGGCTATCGCATCTGGTCCGAACGGCAGACGGGTCTGGTGGTGAAGCTGCAGACGCTGGGTGAGCAAGGGGCCGTGCTGGAGCAAATGGCGTTCTCCGAACTTCACCTGGATGCTTCGGTCAGCATGGACAAGCTTCAGCGACTGATGAAGGACACGCGTGGCTATGAAGTACACAAACCGGTGCTGAAGAAGACCACGGCTGAAGCTGAGGGATGGCGGTTGAAAGAAGCTGTGCCCGGATTCGCCGCCATGAGTTGCCACACCCGCGACACCGGTGCCGCCCAGGCGCCTGGCACAGCACCGATGCAATGGGTGTTCTCCGATGGCCTGGCCTCGGTGTCCCTGTTTGTCGAACCCTTCGATCCGCAACGGCATGGGCAGGAAAAGGCGGCTGCGGTCGGCGCAACGCACTCTGTCAGCAAGCGGGTTGGCGACCATTGGCTGACGGTGCTGGGCGAGGTTCCTCCGTCGACACTGCGCCGTTTTGCCCTTGCGTTGGAGCGGACTCGGTAAACCTGCCACGCTTGTTTTTGTCTGGTGAAGCCGCATCTGCGCGAGGTTTTATTTGAGTCCTGCGCTGCGGCTGCACGCTGCTCAGTTCTGCCATTTGCGTTTGTGTAAAGGATCACCATGACGTACCTGAAACGTACTCAACAACCCCTGCTGGCACTGGCCGCAATCGGGACGGCATTGCTCATGCTGCACCCCTCTCTTTCAGCGCAGACGGTGGTTCCCGTGACGCCTGCGGCGAGTGTGCGAGGCCTGCCGGACTTCACCGATCTGGTCGATCTGGTCGGTCCATCCGTGGTCAATATCCGCACATTGGAGCGCGCCGCAGCTGTTCGCCCTGGCGCTGGAGGTGCGCCCGACGAACAGATGCTCGAATTCTTCAAGCGTTTCGGCATTCCGGTGCCGCCCGGCATGACGCCGCGCACACCCAGACAGGAGCGGGGACCGTCGGAGGATGCACAGCCGCGCGGGGTAGGTTCCGGCTTCATCCTGAGCGCCGATGGTCTGATCATGACCAACGCCCATGTGGTGGAGGGGGCCGACGAGTTGCTTGTGACCTTGCCCGACAACCGCGAATTCAAAGCGAAGGTGGTGGGTGCCGACAAACGCACCGATGTGGCCGTCGTGAAGATCGAGGTCACCGGCCTGGCGCCAGTGAAGATTGGCGATGTGAACCGGCTGCGGGTGGGCGAGTGGGTGATGGCCATCGGCTCACCGTTTGGGCTCGAGAACACCGTGACCGCCGGCATCGTGAGCGCCAAGCAGCGCGACACGGGCGACTTCCTGCCGTTCATCCAGACGGACGTGGCGATCAACCCGGGCAACTCGGGCGGTCCGCTGATCAACATGCGGGGCGAGGTGATCGGCATCAACAGCCAGATCTATTCGCGCTCGGGTGGTTTTCAGGGCATCTCGTTCGCCATTCCGATCGACGAGGCGGTGCGCGTGTCCGATCAGCTCAAGACCTCCGGGCGCGTGACGCGAGGGCGCATTGGCGTGCAGATCGACCAGGTGAGCAAGGAGGTGGCCGAGTCGCTCGGGCTTGGTGGCCCGAAGGGTGCGTTGGTGCGGGGTGTGGAGCCCGATTCGCCCGCTGCGAAAGCGGGCGTCGAGCCCGGCGACATCATTTTGAAGTTCGATGGCAAGACCATTGAGAAGTCGGTGGACTTGCCGCGCTTTGTGGGCAACACCAAGCCGGGCAACAAGAGCGCCATGACCGTCTTGCGGCGTGGGGCCCAGAAGGAACTGACCATCACGGTGGCGGAGCTTGAGCCCGAAAAGCCAGAGGTGAAAGCCGCAGCACCCGAGCCCACCAAGCCCCAGGCGAGCAATGCCGTGCAGTCGCTGGGCCTTGGCCTGGCTGAGTTGACCGCCGCCGAAAAGAAGGAACTCAACCTCAAGGGTGGTGTGCGCATCGCATCGGCCGAGGGGCCTGCAGCGCGTGCAGGTTTGCGCGAGGGCGACGTCATCGTGGCCATCGCCAACACGGAGACCGCGAGCTTGAAAGACATGGAAACCGCGCTGACCAAGATCGACAAGTCACGCCCTGTGAATGTGCTGTTCCGTCGCGGTGAGTGGGCGCAATACGCGGTGATCCGCCCGCAGCGCTGAGACCGCCTCGGCCCGACCGCTGGTCGGAGGCTCCAAATACCCTCAGACCCTTTGCGAGCTGGGGGTTTTTTCTGGGGGTGGCCGATTCGCCACAGTGCGTGGAGTCAAGTGATCGTGCACCGGATGGAAGATTTGTTAGTGGATGCTCACTATCGATGATCTTGTGTTGACCGATTTCGCTAAAATGGGCCTGTTTTTAGAGAAATTCCTGCGCCGAGGTGCTGCATTGACCCACGATGTGGGAGTGGCCTCGGAAGTCCCCAGGTCGTCCACAGTCGGTCCACAAGTTTTCCCGTTGTCTTGTGGATATGCTGTGCATAAAGTTCACGTTGCTGCGTCGCAACAAGGGGCTGTCGGTGGTTCTGTGGTGTGCATTCCGGGCTTTTTGCCTACAATGAAACCCCAACTATCGCAGTTGCCATTGATTGTTGGTTACGG
>NZ_LMIE01000022.1:0-195544 GCF_001428625.1 Hydrogenophaga sp. Root209 | reverse complement strand
CCTTTTTTATGGCCGCTCGTTCCTGCTCGGAACCGCGGTTTTCCCCCAGTGTTTGAGCCGCTCTTCTGATGAATCACATCCGCAATTTTTCGATCATCGCGCACATCGACCATGGCAAGTCCACGCTCGCCGATCGCATCATTTCCCTCTGTGGAGGCTTGTCCGATCGCGAGATGAGCGAGCAGGTGCTCGACTCGATGGACATCGAGAAGGAGCGCGGCATCACCATCAAAGCGCAGACTGCAGCACTCAAGTACAAGGCGCGTGACGGGCAGATCTACAACCTGAATCTGATCGACACTCCCGGCCACGTTGACTTCTCTTACGAGGTGTCGCGCTCGCTGTCGGCGTGCGAAGGCGCGCTTCTGGTGGTGGACGCCAGCCAGGGCGTAGAAGCCCAGACCGTGGCCAACTGCTACACCGCGCTCGAACTGGGTGTGGAGGTGGTGCCAGTGCTCAACAAGATGGATCTGCCCAACGCCGATCCCGACAATGCGAAGAGCGAGATCGAGGATGTGATCGGCATTGACGCCACCGACGCCATCCCTTGCTCGGCCAAGACCGGCATGGGCGTCGAAGACATCCTGGAGGCTGTGGTCGCGCGCATTCCCCCCCCCAAGGGCGACCCGGATGCACCGCTGCGCGCCATGATCGTGGACAGCTGGTACGACGCCTACGTGGGTGTGGTGATGCTGGTGCGCGTGGTCGACGGCCACCTGCTCAAGGGTGAGCGTTTCAAGATGATGGCGACCAACACGGTCTACAACGCCGACAGCATGGGCGTGTTCACCCCGGGCAACGAGCCCCGCGAGTCGCTGCAGGCCGGTGAGGTGGGCTACATCATTGCGGGCATCAAGGAGCTGCAGGCGGCCAAGGTGGGCGACACCATCACGCTGGAGAAGAAGCTGCCCAACAACGCGGGCCCGGCCACGGAGGCCTTGCCCGGTTTCAAGGAAGTGCAGCCCCAGGTGTTCGCCGGCCTGTACCCGACCGAAGCCAACCAGTACGACTCGTTGCGAGACGCGTTGGAAAAACTCAAGCTCAACGACGCTTCCCTGCAGTACGAACCCGAAGTGTCGCAGGCGCTGGGCTTTGGCTTTCGATGCGGCTTCCTGGGCCTGCTGCACATGGAGATCGTGCAGGAACGGCTGGAGCGCGAGTTCGACCAGGACCTCATCACGACCGCGCCGAGCGTGGTGTATCAGGTGGTCAAGCCCGACGGCGAGGTGATGATGGTGGAGAACCCGTCCAAGATGCCCGACCAAGGTCGACTGGAAGAGATCCGCGAGCCCATCGTCACGGTGCATCTGTACATGCCGCAGGAATACGTGGGCGCGGTCATGACGCTGGCCAACCAGAAGCGTGGCCTGCAACTCAACATGGCCTACCACGGCAAGCAGGTCATGCTGACCTACGACATGCCGCTGGGCGAGATCGTGCTGGACTTCTTCGACAAGCTCAAGTCGGTGAGCCGCGGTTACGCGTCCATGGACTACGAGTTCAAGGAGTACCGGGCTGCCGACGTGGTCAAGGTCGATATCCTGCTCAATGGCGAGAAGGTCGACGCGTTGTCCATCATCGTGCACCGCTCGCAGTCGCAGTACCGCGGCCGTGCGGTGGTGGCCAAGATGCGCGAGATCATCAGCCGGCAGATGTTCGATGTGGCGATTCAGGCGGCCATTGGCGGCAACGTGATCGCGCGGGAAACCATCAAGGCGCTGCGCAAGAACGTGCTGGCAAAATGCTACGGCGGTGACATCTCCCGCAAACGCAAACTTCTCGAAAAACAGAAAGCAGGCAAGAAGCGCATGAAACAGATCGGCTCGGTGGAAGTTCCCCAGGAGGCGTTCCTCGCCATATTGCAGGTGCAGGACTGATGCAGGCGCTCATGGGAACGGTCACTGCGGTAATCCTGGTGGCCTTTGCGGCCTACACAGGCGCATGGTACACGGGCGTGGTGGAAGGCAACTTCGCCCTCTTGCTGATGCTGGCCACTGTCGTCACGGGTGTGTACTGGTTGGCAGAGAAGGCCGTATTCCTGCCGCAGCGCCGGCGTGCGGTGGAACAACTGCTGTTGGAGCACAACACGCGCAAGGAAGCCTTGATCAAGCAGGGTTTCAGCCAGATAGAGGGCGACGTGGAGCCCGCGCGGCAGAAGCTGCTCGCTCAACCTTGGTGGTTGGACTGGACCGCGGGGCTGTTCCCGGTGATCCTCGCGGTGTTCGTGTTGCGCTCGTTCCTGTTCGAGCCGTTCAAGATTCCGTCGGGCTCCATGATCCCCACCTTGCGGGTCGGCGATCTGATTCTGGTGAACAAATTCCACTACGGCGTGCGCCTGCCGGTATTCAACACCAAGCTGATCGCCAACAACGAGCCTCAGCGCGGCGACGTGATGGTGTTCCGCTACCCACCCCAACCCAGCCTGGACTACATCAAGCGGGTGATCGGCGTGCCCGGCGACGAGGTGGCCTACCTGAACAAACAACTGACCGTCAATGGCAAAGTCGTGCCGCGCGTGGCACAGGCCGATTTCTTTGACAGTGATTCGATGCGCTACTCCAAGCAGTTCGCAGAAACGCTCGACAAGCGCAAGTACAACACCCTCAACGACGATGACCGCCCTGCGTTCATTCCGGGCGCAACCGAATTCCCGTTTGCCGATGGCTGCAAGTACACCGTCGAAGGCGTGACCTGCAAGGTGCCGGCGGGTCACTATTTCATGATGGGTGACAATCGGGACAACTCGCTGGACTCGCGCTACTGGGGATTTGTGCCCGAGCGCAACATCGTTGGCAAGGCCTTTTTCGTCTGGATGAATTTTGGCGACCTGGGGCGCATCGGGTCCTTTGAATGACAACCATCACCCTTGGAGCATGACGTCATGAAACTGAAGCGACAACAACAAGGCCTGACTTTCATGGGCCTGATCGTCGTGGGCATTCTGCTGGCGTTGGCCGGCGTGGTGTTTGCACAGCTGGTGCCTACCTACATTGAATACATCGCCGTGCAGAAGGCGGTGGACAAGGCGGCTGTGGGTACGACGGTGGCTGAAGTGCGCAGCACTTTCGACAAGGCGGCACAGATTGACGACATCCGGACCATCTCGGGCAAGGACCTGGTGGTGGGCAAGGAGGGTGATCGCGTGGTGGTTTCCTTCGCCTACACCCGCGAAGTGCACCTCACCGGCCCAGCGTACCTCGTCATGAAATACGAAGGCCGCTCGAAGTGACATGCAGCCTGGGCAGGGAGCGCTCGATGGAGCGCCCGCATTCTTGAATCCGGAACTCACGGCGCTGCAACGGCGCCTGCAACACAATTTTGCCAATCCACGCTTGCTTGAGCGCGCGCTGACTCACCGCAGTTTCACCGCCGACCACAACGAGCGTCTGGAGTTCCTGGGCGATTCCGTACTCAACCTGGCCGTCTCCGGGCTCCTGTTCGAAAAGCTCAACCAGTTGCCCGAAGGCGATTTGTCTCGCGTTCGCGCGAATCTGGTCAAGCAGGACACCCTGTTCGAGATCGCGTCGCGCCTGAACTTGTCGGCCGGTCTTCGGCTGGGCGATGGCGAAAAGCGCTCGGGTGGGCAGAAACGCCCCTCCATCCTGGCCGACGCACTCGAAGCCGTGATTGGTGCGGTGTACCTGGACGCAGGCTTTGAAGTGGCTGCCGCTTTGGTGCATCGCCTCTACAGCGGTCTGGAGCTCAACGCGCAGATGAGCGCCATGGGCAAGGACCCCAAGACCGAATTGCAGGAGTGGCTGCAGGGGCGCAAAATGAAGCTGCCGGTCTACCGCGTGGTGGCTACGTTGGGCGAGGCGCACAAACAGACCTTCGATGTGGAGTGCACCGTGACCGAGATCGGCCGCAGCGAGCGCGGCATCGGGGCGTCGCGGCGGGCTGGTGAGCAGGCAGCCGCTGCGGCCATGCTGCAGCACCTCACCGCCGATCCCAAGCAGGCCCATGCCTCGCCCACCGCGACCACCGATGTCGCCCATTCCGCCAAGGTACCTTGAAGCCATGCCCCGCACACCTGTGAATCCGCCGTCCAATCCCGACCTTGATGCCATGCTGGCCAAGGCGCTGAGCAAGGAAACGGCTGCCATGCCAGCCGATGCGCCCGCCGAAGAGTTGGCCGAGATCGATCCTGCCGAACAGCGCTGCGGCTACGTGGCCATCGTTGGCAAGCCCAACGTGGGCAAGTCCACTTTGCTCAATGCCTTGGTGGGTCAGAAAGTCAGCATCACCTCGCGCAAGGCGCAGACCACGCGCCACCGCATCACCGGCATGCGCACCGTGGGGCCCACGCAGTTCATCTTCGTGGACACCCCCGGTTTCCAGACCCGTCACGGCAACGCGCTGAACCGCGCGCTGAACAAGACCGTGATGGGCGCCGTGAGCGATGTGGACCTGATCCTCTTCGTGGTGGAGGCTGGACATTTCAATCTGGCCGACGCCAAGGTGCTGTCGCTGCTGCCGGCCAATGTGCCGGTGATTCTGCTGGCCAACAAATTCGACCTGGTGCACCGCCGGGGTGACTTGGCACCGTGGCTGCGCTCCATGCAGGAGCGCCACCCGTTTACCGAGTTCGTGCCCATGTCGGCCAAGACCGCCAAGGACATCGAGCGCCTGTTCGGCATTTGCGAGAAATTCCTGCCGCAGCAGCCCTGGATGCACGACCCGGACGACCTGACCGATCGCAGCGAACGCTTCATGGCCAGCGAGATGGTGCGCGAGAAACTCTTTCGCCTGACCGGCGACGAGTTGCCTTACACCTCCACTGTGATCATCGACAAGTTCGAGGAAGAGGGCGCCCTCAAGCGCATCGCCGCCACCATCGTGGTGGAGCGTGAAGGCCACAAGGGCATGGTGATCGGCGAGGGTGGCGAGAAGCTCAAGCGCATCGGCACCGAGGCCCGCCAGGAGCTCGAAAAACTCTGGGACTGCAAGGTGTTCCTGGAGCTGTGGGTGAAGGTGCGCTCGGGCTGGGCCGACGATGACGCCCGCGTTCGCTCCTTCGGCTACGAGTGAGCCGCCGGCTGCCTGACCCGTGGCCCTGAAACGCGTCACCGAAGAACCCGCCTTCGTGTTGCACCGCTACGACTGGAGTGAAACCAGTCTGGTGCTGGAAGTTTTCACCCGCCACTTTGGACGCATCGCGTTGGTGGCCAAGGGCGTGAAGCGGCCCACCTCCCAGTTCCGTCCTGTGCTGCTGCCCTTGCAGCCCCTGCAGGTGTCGTGGACGGGGGACGCCGAGGTTCGCACGCTCAAGTCGGCGCAATGGCAGGGCGGGCATGTGATGCCCACCGGCGAGGCGCTGATCTCGGGCAGCTACCTCAACGAACTGCTCATGCGCCTGCTGGCGCGCGACGATCCCCACGCCAGCCTGTTTGACCACTTTGCCCTGGCTGTGCAGCTGCTGGCCGAGAAGAGCGATGCGCAGCAGGTGATCCTGCGGGCGTTCGAGCTGCTGTTGCTGCGCGATGCGGGGCTGCTGCCCGACCTGGCGCAGGAGGCCAACACGCTGGCACCTCTCGACCCGGATGTGCTCTACGTGCTCACACCCGAGAGTGGCCTGCGCGCAGCGCATGATGACGATGCACACTCGCTCAGCGGCGAACAGTGGCTCGGACTGCAGGCCGCCTTGGACGGTCCTGCGCCTTTCATCTCCACGCTTCGTGCATGCGCCAGCGCGCTGCAAGCCCTGCGCCCGCAGCTGCGGCACCTGCTGCACTACCATTGCGGCGTGCGGGTGTTCAAGACGCGGCAACTCATGCTGGATGTGCAAGCGATGACGCGGCCCCGTTCCACCGTGACACCCCCACAGGGTGAGGCGGCAACCCCCAACCCCGAGCCTTCCCCATGAACGCGGCCACTACCCCACACCTGCGCACCGCGCTCTCGGTCAACCTCAACAAGGTGGCCCTGGTGCGCAACACCCGCCACCTCGGCATTCCATCGATCACCCGTGCCGCCACGCTGTGCCTCCAGGCCGGCGCGCGCGGCATCACCGTGCATCCGCGCCCGGACGAGCGCCACATCCGTGCGCACGACGTGCACGACCTGTCCGAGCTCATGAAGGCGTGGCCGGACCGGGAATACAACATCGAAGGCAACCCGTTTCACAATCTCATGGGCTTTGTGCGCGAAGTGCGGCCCCATCAGGTCACGTTCGTGCCCGACAGCGAGGGCCAGTTCACCAGCGATCACGGTTGGAGTTTCCCCGCCGATGCCGATCACTTGCGCCCGTTGATCGCCGAGTGTCATGCGCTGGGTGTGCGGGTGAGCCTGTTCATGGACGCGGATGCCCACCAGATGGCCGGCGCGAAGGCCGTGGGCGCCGATCGTGTGGAGCTTTACACCGAGCCCTATGCCGCCGCGTGGCACACGCCGCAGCGGGCTGAGCAGCTCGAGCGTTTTCGCGCCGCCGCTCAGGCCGCGCTGGATACCGGGTTGGGGGTGAACGCAGGCCACGATCTCAACCGCGAGAACCTCACCGCGTTTCTGCGCACCGTGCCCGGTGTGAGCGAGGTGTCGATCGGGCACGCCTTGATGGCCGATGCGCTGGAGCTGGGCTACAGCACCACCATCGCTGAGTACAACCGCTGCATCGCCGAGGCCGGATGATCTTCGGAGTTGGCACCGACATCTGCGACATTCGGCGCATCCAGGCGACGTTCGAGCGCCAGGGCGAGCGCTTCGTGCGCAAGGTGCTGAGCGATGCCGAGTTCGCTGTCTGGCAGAAGCGCAGCGCGCGCTGGCCCCAGCGCGGCTTGCGCTTTCTCGCCACGCGGTTTTCTGCCAAGGAAGCCTTCTCCAAGGCCATTGGTCTCGGCATGCGCATGCCCATGACCTGGCGGCACTGCGAGATCACCAACCTGCCCAGTGGCCAGCCGGTCATCGTGCTGCACGGCGAACTCAAGACCTGGTTCGAAGCCCAGGGCCTGCGCGCGCATGTGACCGTGACCGATGAGACCGACTACGCGGCCAGCTTCGTGGTCGTTGAACGCGACTGACGTCGACCCACCTTTGAGATCCGTATCCATGAACCCACACGCCCCTCTCATCATCGACGTGGCTGGCCATAGCCTCACCACGGTGGACCGCCAGCGCCTGGCCCACCCCCTGGTCGGCGGCGTGATCCTGTTTGGTCGCAACTGGCACGACCGGGTGCAACTCACGCAGCTGTGCCGCCAGATCAAGGCCGTGCGGCCCGACTTGCTGATCGCGGTGGACCACGAGGGCGGTCGCGTGCAGCGCTTCCGCACCGACGGCTTCACCCACCTTCCGCCGATGGCCGCGCTGGGCGCCATGGCGATGCGCCCGGTCAAGGCGGGCGAGCCCGAAGGCGCCCCCACCCTGCAGGCCTGCAACGCGGCCACCGCCGCCGGTTACGTGCTGGGCGCCGAGCTGCGCGCTTGCGGCGTCGACCTGAGCTTCACGCCCGTGCTGGACCTGGACTTTGGCGAGAGCTCGGTGATTGGCGACCGCTCTTTCGGCCGCGATCCGCGCATCGTCACACTGCTTGCGCAGGCATTGATGCACGGCCTGCTGCAAAGCGGCATGGGCAACTGCGGCAAACACTTCCCCGGTCATGGTTTCGTCAAGGCCGATTCACACCAAGCCATTCCGGTGGACCGGCGCAGCCTGAAAGCCATCCTGGCGGAAGACGCCGCGCCTTACGGCTGGCTCTCGGCCAGCCTGCAGGCCGTGATGCCCGCCCACGTGATCTACCCCAAGGTCGACCAGCGTCCCGCAGGCTTTTCCGCACGATGGCTGCAGGAGGTGCTGCGCCACCGCCTGGGCTTCACCGGCGCCATCTTCAGCGACGACCTCAGCATGGCCGCGGCGCGGCAGATCGATGGTCAGGCGGTGAGCTTCACTGCTGCAGCACTGGCCGCCTTGCAAGCAGGCTGCGACATGGTCCTGCTGTGCAACCAGTCGGTGGAAGAGGGCGGCGCTCCGATCGACGAAGCCATCAACGATCTGTCAAAGGCCTGCCTGCAGGGCGACTGGATGCCCAACCCGGCGAGCGAAGAGCGGCGCCGGGCCTTGCTGCCGCGCGCGGCAGCGCGCGATTGGGATGCCTTGATGGTGGGTGAGCGCTACATGCAGGCGCTCTCGCTGCTGCCCGATTGAGGCAGGGCGCGGTGATCAGTTCTCCAGTCCCAGCTTGTCCAGCAGGTCCGATACCAGCTCCAGGCGCAGCAGCGGGTTGTCCAGCGCCATCAAGCGCTGCTTGAGTTCGGCTGGTGCCGGCAACAACTCGGCCCAGCGGTTGGCCACCCAGCCGCTGTCGTCCCAGTGGTAAGGCGGTTGCAACGGCAATTGCTCCAGGTTTTCGGGGTCGCGCTCCTGCAGGTTGTGCAGCAGGCGCTGCAGCGCATCGCGGGTGTTTGCCAGGTCGGGCGGCACGGCCACCACTGTCTCGTGCTCGTCCAGCGTCACGTCGGCCACCCACAGGCCGTGCGGCAACTGGCTGCGACGGTTGACGTGGAAGCGTTGCAGGCCGCGGCATTTGATGACCATGAGTCCAGGCTGAGGCCGCTCCAGGCTTTCGATCTGGGCCAGGGTGCCCACTGCGTGAAACACTTCCTTGGCGAAACCGTCTCCGGTGGGCGCCGCCGAGGGGTTGATCCGCCGCACCTCGCTGCCTTCACTCAGGCACACCACGCCAAACGGCGCGCCGGCTTTGTGGCAGCGGCCGATCATGTCGAGGTAGCGCACCTCGAAGATGCGAAGCGGCAACCATCCGCCAGGAAACAGGACGGTCTGCAGCGGAAACAAGGGGAGCTGAGACAGCGTGAGCGCCTCGGCCGGCGCGGAATTCAATCGTTGACCACCGCGTCGGCGCTCTGGCGCTGCAGCATCGCCAGGGTGTTGGCGATGGTGGCGCGCAGCTCGCGTCGATCGGAGATGAAATCGACCGCGCCTTTGGTTTGCAGGAACTCGGCGCGCTGGAAGCCTTCGGGCAGCTTCACTCGCACGGTGTTCTCGATCACGCGCGGGCCGGCAAAGCCGATCAGGGCCTTGGGCTCGGCGATCACCACGTCGCCCAGGAAGGCGAAGCCCGCGCTCACGCCGCCCATGGTCGGGTCGGTGAGCACGCTGATGTAGGGCAGGCCCTTTTTGGCCAGGCGCGTGAGGGAAGCGTTGGTCTTGGCCATCTGCATGAGCGAGAGCAGGCCTTCCTGCATGCGCGCGCCACCGGTGGCCGTGAAGCACACAAACGGCACTTTTTGCGCAATGGCTTCCTCCACGCCACGCACGAAGCGCTCGCCGACCACCGAACCCATGGAGCCGCCCATGAAGTCGAATTCAAAGCACGCCACCACCAGGCTGATGCCGTGTACCGCGCCGCCCATGACGATCAGCGCATCGGTCTCGCCGGTGGTCTCCAGCGCGTCCTTCAGGCGCTCGGGGTACTTGCGACTGTCCTTGAACTTGAGGGCGTCGACCGGCAGCACTTCCTGGGCGAGTTCGTAGCGACCTTCGGCATCCAGAAACGCGTTGAGTCGCGCACGCGCGCCGATGCGGTGGTGGTGGCTGCAGTGCGGGCAGACGTTCTGGTTCTTCTCCAGATCGTTCTTGTACAGCACGGCCTCGCAGCTCGGGCACTTGATCCACAAGCCCTCCGGCACGCTGCGGCGTTCGGTCGGGTCGGTGGGGGTGATCTTGGGGGGCAGCAGTTTTTCGAGCCAGGACATGTGGTTTTCTCCATGCGGATGCGCCCCAAGGACGCCATCCGGAATTATGCGTCGAGTGCCTTGCGGATCGTGCGAATGAAGTTGGACGCCACGGCCACCACTTTTTCGTGCGGTTCGTTGTCGATCAACTGGATGATCTTGCTGCCGATCACCACGGCGTCGGCGGAACGGCTGATGGCTCGCGCCGTTTCCGCGTCGCGGATGCCGAAGCCCACGCCCACGGGCACGCTCACGTGCGAACGGATGCGAGGCAACATGGCCTCGACCTGGCCCACATCGAGCGTACCGGCGCCGGTCACGCCTTTGAGCGACACGTAGTACACATAGCCCGTGGCCACGCGCGCCACCTGCGCCATGCGCTCGTCGGTGGAGGTGGGGGCCAGCAGGAAAATCAGGTCCATGCCGTGTTCGCGCAACGAGGCGGCAAAGTCCTCGCACTCCTCTGGCGGGTAGTCCACGATCAACACGCCGTCCACGCCGGCGGTCGATGCGTCGCGCACAAACGCGCCCGCGCCGTGCTTCTGGTCGTAGCGTTCCACCGGGTTGGCGTAGCCCATGAGCACCACGGGTGTGGTGTCGTTGCGCTCGCGAAAGCTGCGCACCATGGCAATGACCTGGGTGAGGCCAATGCCGGCCGCCAGCGCGCGATCACCGGCCTTCTGGATCACCGGGCCGTCGGCCGACGGGTCGGAGAAGGGCACGCCGAGCTCGATCACGTCGGCACCCGCCTCGGCCATGCCGTGCATGAGATCGGGCGTGATGTCCGCGTAAGGAAAACCGGCGGTGACGAATGGGATGAGTGCCTTGCGGTCCTGCTTCTTCAACGCTGCAAAGGTGGTGTCGATGCGGCTCATTTCTTCACCTCGATGGTGGCCACGCCACCTTTGACCGACTGCCCGCGGCAGCTCGGTCGACAATAAAAATCGGCATTGGACAGGTCGGCCACGGTGCCGATGTCCTTGTCGCCGCGGCCAGAAAGGTTGACCAGGATCGACTGGTCGGGCTTCATGGTCCTGGCCAGCTTCATGGCGTAGGCCACGGCATGGCTCGACTCGAGCGCGGGGATGATGCCTTCGGTGCGGCACAGGTAGTGGAAAGCCTCCAGCGCCTCGGCATCGGTGATGCCCACGTACTCGGCGCGGCCGATGTCTTTCAGGAACGCGTGCTCGGGGCCGACACCAGGGTAGTCCAGGCCGGCGCTCACGCTGTGGGTCTCGGTGACTTGGCCGTTGTCGTCCTGAAGCACATAGGTGCGGTTGCCGTGCAGCACGCCCGGGCTGCCTTTTTGCAGCGAGGCCGAGTGTTTGCCACTCTCCATGCCTTCGCCGGCGGCTTCCACACCGATCAGGCGTGTCTTCGGGTGGTTGATGTAGGGGTAGAAGATGCCCATGGCGTTGCTGCCGCCACCCACGCAGGCGATCACCGCGTCGGGTTGTTCGTTGGTGCAACCTGCGGCGGCGAGCATCTCGGGCATCTGCACCAGGCACTCTTCGCCGATCACGCTCTGGAAGTCGCGCACCATCATCGGGTAGGGGTGCGGGCCTGCCACGGTGCCGATGATGTAGAAGGTGTTGTCCACGTTGGCGACCCAGTCGCGCATGGCCTCGTTGAGCGCGTCTTTGAGCGTGCGGCTGCCGGAATCGACCGGCACCACCGTGGCACCCAGCAGCTTCATGCGGTAGACGTTGGGGCTTTGGCGCTTGACGTCTTCGCTGCCCATGTACACCACGCATTCCAGTCCGTAGCGCGCGCAGATGGTGGCGGTGGCCACACCGTGCTGGCCGGCGCCCGTCTCGGCAATGATGCGCGGCTTGCCCATGCGCCTGGCCAACATGGCCTGACCGATGGTGTTGTTGATCTTGTGCGCGCCGGTGTGGTTGAGGTCTTCACGCTTCAGGAAGATCTGCGCTCCACCTGTTTCTCGGCTCATGCGCGCGGCATGGTAGACCGGGCTGGGCCGGCCCACGAAGTGCGCCAGTTCGTTCTTGAATTCAGCGAGGAACTCGGGATCGTGCTGGTACCGGGCGTATGCCGCCTTGAGTTCGTTGATGGCGTGGGTGAGCGTTTCACTCACGAAGCTGCCGCCGTAAATGCCGAAGTGGCCGCGGGCATCGGGTTGCTGGTAAGTCTGCATGGGGTGATCTCGGTTCGACTGCCCAACCCAAGATCGGGAACGATCAGGGCAGGCGGGAAAGGTGTTCATCGGCTGCCCGAACGGCAGCGACAAAGGCGTTCATGAGGTCCGGGTTCTTGATGCCCTTGGACACCTCGACGCCGGAACTCACGTCAACGGCCCAGGGCCGCACGCACGTGATGCCATCGGTCACGTTTGCAGGCGTGAGTCCACCAGACAAAACGAGGCGAGAGCTGGCGTTTAGAAGCGGATGTGACCAAGGAAATGCCGTCCAGTCGAAGGATTGACCGCCACCGCCGTAGCCTTCGACGTGTGCGTCGAGCAGGATGGCCTGGGCTGCCGAGAAGTCAGAGGCGTATTTTAGGAGATCGAAGTCATGCCCGGCGAATCCTGCGGGTATGCGTGCCGCGCGCACAAAGGGCCGGCCTGCTGTCAAGCATTCGGCGGGTGACTCGTCACCGTGGAATTGCAGCAAGGCGTTGGGCACTTCAGCGCAACCTCGCTGGATGTGTTCAGGGCTGGCGTTGACGACCAGCAGCACTGGCGTCACGAAGGGCGGCAGGTGCCGAGCGAGTTCGCCAGCACGCTCGGGCGTGACGTGGCGCGGGCTCTTGTCGTACAGCACGAAGCCCACGGCATCGGCGCCGGCGTGGGCGGCCGCGTCCACATCGGCCTCGCGCGTGAGGCCGCAGATCTTGATGCGCGTGCGGTGAGTGTTCATGGCAACCAGTCGAAGGTGGGCGTGCGTTGTGGCAAGCCCCATGCCGGATCGTAGACCGGTCCGAGGAAATACAGGCCGTCAGGGGAAAAGGTGGGGGCGGCCACGTCCCGGCTGCGAGCCAGCAGCACCTCGGTCATCCACTCGGGTGGACGGCTGCCATTGCCGATGGCGATCAGGCAGCCCATGATGTTGCGGATCATGTGGTGAAGAAATGCCGACGCCTCGAACTCGAAGCGCCAGTAGGCGCCGCGGCGCGTGACCTCGGCGCGCATCAGGCGCTTGATCGGCGAATGGGCCTGGCACTGGGCGGCACGGAAGGAGGAAAAATCGTGTTCACCCACCAGCGTCTGCGCGGCTTGCACCATGGGCTCCAGGGTCATTGGGCGAAACACCCAGCCCACTTGACCAGCGTCCACGCTGGGCCTCACGGGGGACTCGAGCAGCACGTACGCATAGCGGCGCGAGCGTGCGCTGCCGCGAGCGTGGAAGCTGCTGTCGACGTGACGCGCCCACTGGATCGCAATGTCGGAGGGCAAGAAGCTGTTGGTGCCCCGTACCCAGGCGTTTTCGTCACGATCCAGCAGGGTGTCGAAGTGCACCACCTGCATGAGACCGTGCACGCCCGAGTCGGTGCGGCCAGCGCACAGGGTTTTGATGGGCTCGACGGCCCCGAAGCTGGTGAGGGCCTGCTCCAGCTTGTCCTGCACGGTTCGACCCCCCAGCTGACTCTGCCAGCCTTCGTAGGCCCGGCCGTTGTAGCTCACACCCAAGGCGATGCGAGTCAGGTCAGGCACGGAATTCCGCGAGGTCTGTCGCTGATCCGAGGGGTTCGGTTCGTGGTTGGCTGAGCGGTTCAAGCCAGATCGGCCAGGAAGGTGCCAGCTTTCGTCTTGAGCGAGCCAGACGCTTCCGCCAGCACTTCTTCGGCCAACGATCGAGCACCTTCGAAGTCACCAATCGCGCGGAATTCCTCGGCCAGCGAGAGCTTGGTTTCCAGGGGGTTCTCCTGGCCCGAACCATCGCCGGAGGCATGGGTGTCCTCTGCTGGTGAGTCCAGATCGAGGCTGAGGTCGTTCAGATCAAACGTCATCAACTCGGGAGAGCCCGCCAGGGAAGCCTTCGCCGCGGGTGCTGGAGAAATCGCTTCGGCGGGAAAATCCATGTCGAGACCGAAATCCGGTGTTTCCTCACTCATGTCGAAAGTGGGCGCGTCCTGAGCAGCCTGCATGGCAGGGGAGGCATCTCCGGGCGCTGGGGTTGCGTTCAACACCGAGGTCTGCAGGTGATCGGGCTGCGACGGAAAGTCGAGGTCGAAGTCCATCGACATGGACGACGGACCGGACGTTTCAGCCGCTTGGCTGGTCAATGCTTCCGTGGACTGCAGGTCTCCCATGTCCGACATGGGCACATCGCGTGCCATATCGGCCGGCGCCGCGTCGATGTGTTCTTCCGGTTGGGGTTCTTCGTCCAGCGAGAAGTCCAGGTCGAGATCAAGATCGAGGTCGCCCGTGCCCGAGGCCTGAGCCCCTGAAGAATCTGACATCGTGCTGCTTGCGAACGGCATGGTGTTGGCACCGGCACCCACAAAGCTTTCCACGGCGCCAGACTTGGTGATGGGTTTGCCACCCGGCTGGTACAGGGGGTTGTTCGGATCCAGTTCCTTGCCCAGTTCGCATGCGCGATCCCACTCGGGGCCCTGGCCTTGCGTCAGGCCGAAAGCTTCGGTTGCCACCACCTCGAAGGCCCTGGCGTCGCGCCGCTTGGCGTAAATCTCCAACAGCTTGTTGTGAATGGCCACGCGGGTCGGCGTGCTGCGCATCGCTTCCTTGAGGATCTCCTCGGCCTGCAGATCGCGTCCGTAGGCGAGGTACACGTCCGCCTCCGCCACGGGGTCCACATCGCCTGCCGCATCGAGCTGGCTGGGTGAATACACCATTGAAGATCCGGAGGCGACGGACTCTGCTGTGTCGATGCGCTGCCCACCGCTGGATCCGAAGAAAGAGTCGGGTTGCAACCGGCTTTCCAGGAACGAGCTGTCGACACTGGAGCCACCTTTGCGCTGGCGCATGCGGTAGATGCCGAAGCCAGCCAGCAGAGCCAGCAGGCCGCCGGCCAGCGGCAGCATCAAGGGGTTGTCCCGCAATTGATCGATGAACGAAGGCTCGTCTGGCAGCGGCACGGGTGCTGGTGGAGGTGCCTGGGGGGATGGCGTTGGAGTGGGGGCTGGCGCGGGGGCATCAGCAGCCACTGGTGGCGCAGCTGGCGGCGTCGCCGGCGTGGCGGCGTCGGGCGTTGGCGTTGCGGTGGTCACTGCCGGCGCTGGACTGCTCGGCGAGGGAGGCGTTGCTGGTGCGGCGGGCGTCGCAGCCGGAGCGGTGGCTGCAGGCGCCGTGGCTGCAGGCGAAGGCGTGCCGAGTTTGGACAGTTCTTCGATGTTGCGCGAGAGCTCGGCCACGCGGGTCGATGCTTCCTTGGCCTGGCGATCCTTGGCGATCTGTTCTTCGCTGGCAGTCTGCGCGGGTGTCGCCCCTTTGGACAGCGTGAGCTTGTCCGCAGCGGGAGCTGCGGGCGCCGCGTCTTTCACTTCAGCCTGCACACGTCCGGCCGCCTGGCGATCTGCAACGCCAACCTCGGCCTCCGGTGCAGCACCGGCCAGACGCCGGCGGAAATCGTTGAAATCACGGCTTTGGGCCGCGATGGTTTGCCGGGCCTCACCAGCGCTGACGGCCCCCGCCTGATCGGCAGTCGGGAGATCGACCACTGCGCCGGCCTTGATCCGGTTGACATTGCCACCGATGAATGCGTTCGGGCTGGAGCGAAGCATGGCAACGAGCATCTGGTCCAACGACACGTTGGCCGGTTTGTTGGCTGCTGCAATGCGGCCGGCGGTATCGCCTGCCTGGACGCGCACTTGTCCGCCACCGGCGGAGCCGATGGGCGCCGGGCTTGGGGTTGTGCGCGGGGGCTGTGCAGGTGCCGCCGGTGCAGGAGCTGCAGGGCGGCTCACCGAAGGTGCCGGTGTGGCTTGCGCCGCAGGCGGCAGGGGCGTGCTGGGCAGCACTGGCTGGGCACGTGTGGGCGCGGGCGGTGAACTCACACCGGGTGCAACAGGAGCGGGCTGAGGCGCGGGGCGCAGGTTGGGCGGATCAAAAAGAAGGGTGTAGTCGCGCACGATCCGACCGGATGCCCAGTTGGCTTCCACGATCAAGTCCACGAAAGGCTCGTTCACCGGGCGAGGACTGGTCAGTCGAAGGAATGACCGACCATCGGCGCGCTTTTGCAGCGAAATCTGCAGTCCGGCCAGTGCCGCGTTCATCTCCATCCCGGAGCCCCGAAAGGTCTCGGCAGATGCCAGTCCCACCCGAAGGCTCGCCGCCTCTTCAGCGTTGATGTCTGGAACGTCGATCTCCGCTCTCAGGGGTTCGCCGAGTGCAGATTGCACGACCACTCGACCCAACGCCAGCGCTTGAGCAGCACCGTGGTGTGTGAGCGTGGCACACAGCAAGGCGGCCGCGGCGATTGCTTGCAAGCCACCAAACCCGGTGATTTGTCGCACCTGGCGCGCCGATTGGAATGGGGTAGGGCGGGGTTTGAATGGCACTTGGACCTCGAAGGAAAAAACCTAATTTTGACCTTAACATCAACGGATTACGGTGACAAGCTGAGAATCCGCTTGAGTTTCCCAGCTCACCGCCTGTCGTGTTTGGCCCTTGAATTTACGTTGCTGACTTGCAACGAATCATTTCCACATATTTCCATGCCGCGCCCCCAAGCGCCTGACCAGGCGGGTTCAGGCGGCGAGCAGGATTCGCAACATGCGGCGAAGTGGCTCGGCTGCGCCCCACAGCAACTGGTCCCCAATGGTGAATGCGCCCAGGTATTCGGGGCCCATGGCCAGCTTGCGGATGCGACCGACCGGAATCATCATGGTGCCGGTCACGGCCACCGGAGTCAGGTCCTTGATCGTCGCCTCGCGCGTGTTCGGCACCACTTTGACCCAGGCGTTGTCGGCCGCGATCATGGCTTCGATATCGGCCAGGGGCACGTCCTTCTTGAGCTTGAAGGTGAGGGCCTGGCTGTGGCAGCGCATGGCACCCACACGCACACAGAAGCCGTCCACAGGAATGGCCGGCGCGCTGAAGCCCTCGCCCATGCCGAGGATCTTGTTGGTCTCGGCCATGCCTTTCCACTCTTCCTTGGACATGCCGTTGCCCAGGTCCTTGTCGATCCAGGGGATCAGCGAGCCACCCAGCGGGACGCCGAAGTTGGCGGTCTCGGCGCTGGTCAGTGCGCGTTGCTTGGCGATCACCTTGCGGTCGATCTCCAGAATGGCGCTCTTGGGGTCGTCCAGCAGTGACTTCACTTCGGCATTGAGCGTGCCGTACTGCGTAAGCAGCTCGCGCATGTGTTGCGCACCACCGCCCGATGCGGCCTGGTAGGTCTGTGTGCTCATCCACTCGATCAGACCGGCCTTGTACAGCGCGCCCACGCCCATGAGCATGCAGCTTACGGTGCAGTTTCCGCCAATCCAGTTCTTGCCACCGCTGCTCAAGGCGGTCTTGATCACGGGCATGTTGACCGGGTCCAGGATGATGACCGCGTCCTTGTCCATGCGCAGGGTTGAGGCAGCGTCGATCCAGTGGCCGTTCCAGCCCGCGGCGCGCAGCTTGGGGAACACTTCACTGGTGTAGTCACCACCCTGTGCGGTGACGATGATGTCGCAGCGCTTGAGGGCAGCGATATCGTGCGCATCCTGCAGCGTGGTTTCGTTCTTCGCCATCGCCGGGGCCTTGCCGCCGGCATTGGAGGTGGAGAAAAACAGTGGTTCGATCAGGTCGAAGTCGCTTTCCGCGACCATGCGGTCCATCAGCACGGAGCCGACCATGCCGCGCCATCCAACGAGTCCTACGAGTTTCATGTCAACGCCCTTAAGTTAAAAAACCGTTTTGCCCCGGCTCGTCGTGCCGGGGAGGGGCGTGACGAACCGGAGCTGCTTCAGCCCTTGGTAATGGTTTTGGTGATGGCGGCCACGACGGCATCGCCCATGCCGCGGGTGCTCACCTTGGTCGTGCCTTCAGACCAGATGTCGGTCGTGCGCAGGCCGGACGCGAGCACGCTGCTGACCGCACGTTCAATGCGATCGGCGGCTTCAGTCTGGTTGAAAGTGAATTTGAGCATCATGGCAGCGGACAGTATTGTAGCCAGAGGATTGGCCAGGTTCTTGCCGGCGATGTCCGGCGCGCTGCCATGGCTGGGTTCGTACAGGCCCTGGTTCTTCGTGTTCAGCGAAGCCGAGGGCAACATGCCGATGGAGCCGGTGAGCATGGAGGCCTCGTCGGACAGGATGTCGCCGAACATGTTGCCGGTGACGACCACGTCGAACTTCTTGGGCGCACGCACCAGTTGCATGGCCGCGTTGTCCACGTACATGTGCTCGAGTTCCACGTCGGGGTACTGCTGATGAACTTCGGTGACCACGTCCTTCCAGAACTGGAAGGTTTCAAGCACGTTGGCCTTGTCGACGCTGGTGACCTTCTTGTTGCGCTTGCGCGCGGCCTGGAAGGCCACGTGGGCGATGCGCTCGATCTCGGGCTTGCTGTAGCGCATGGTGTCGAAGGCTTCTTCGGCACCAGGGAAATGGCCATCGGTGGCCACGCGGCGCCCGCGTGGTTGCCCAAAGTAGATGTCGCCGGTGAGCTCGCGGATGATGAGGATGTCCAGACCCGAGATGATCTCGGGCTTGAGGCTGGAGGCACCCACCAGTTCGGGGTAGCAGATGGCGGGGCGGAAATTGGCGAACAGACCCATGTGCTTGCGCAAGCCCAGGATGGCCTGCTCCGGGCGCAGCGGGCGGTCGAGCTTGTCGTACTTCCAGTCGCCCACGGCGCCAAACAGCACGGCGTCCGCGTCCATCGCCAGTTTGAGCGTGGCTTCGGGCAGTGGGTGGCCATGCGCCTCATAGGCCGCGCCACCCACCAGGGCCGATTCCATTTCGATGGGCAACTCGAGTGCTTCGAGCACCCTGACCGCCTCGGCGACGATTTCGGTGCCGATGCCGTCACCCGGAAGAACTGCGATTTTCATGTTGGACGTAGAAGAAGAGATTCAGAAACTCCGCGGAACCGGCTATGCCGGGCCGCAGGTGTTGCCCCTTGAGGGAGGATGCGGTTACGCGAAGTGAGCAAGCGACGGGGGTGGATCAGGCCACCGGCATCGTGTGTGCGAGCCAAGGCTTGGTGGCCAGGCGCTCGGCTTCGAAGGCCGCGATCTTGTCCTTGTAGCGCAGCGTGAGACCGATGTCGTCCAGGCCGTTGATCAGGCAGAACTTGCGGAACGCCTGTACCTCGAACGGCAGCTCTTCGCCCTGCGGCTTGATCACCACCTGACGCTCCAGGTCAACAGTGAGTTCGTAGCCTGGGAAGGCCAGCACCTCGTCGAACAACTGCGCCACCTGGGCTTCGGGCAACTGGATCGGCAGCAGCCCGTTCTTGAAGCAGTTGTTGAAGAAGATGTCGGCGTAGCTCGGCGCAATGATGGCGCGGAAACCGTACTGGTCGATGGCCCAGGGCGCGTGCTCACGGCTGGAACCACAACCAAAGTTCTTTCGCGCCAGCAGCACCGATGCACCCGCGTAGCGCGGCTGGTTCAGCACGAAGTCGGGGTTGGGCTTGCGGCTGGCCGGGTCTTGTCCCGGTTCGCCTTTGTCGAGGTAGCGCCACTCGTCAAACAGGTTTTCTCCGAAGCCGGTCTTGCGGATGGACTTCAGGAACTGCTTAGGGATGATGGCGTCGGTATCGACGTTCTCGCGGTCCATCGGGGCCACCAGGCCCTTGTGGAGGGTGAATTTCTGCATGATGTGATCCGCGGGCGTTACTTGGCGACGCCCTGAATTTTCTCGCCAGCCTTTTCAATGCCTTTGCCAGCGGCTGTGCCGGCTTCCTTGGCGTCCTGCTTGACGCCGGACCAGGTGTTGCACGCGGCCAGCGTCAGCGAGAGGGCGAAGGCAGTTGCGATCCATGCGATGCGTTTCATGTGGGTCTCCTGAAGGTGGTTGTCGGACGGGAAGGTCAGGCGATGGTGCGCACGTCCACGAAGTGGCCGTGCACCGCGGCCGCAGCGGCCATGGCGGGGGACACGAGATGCGTGCGGCCGCCCGTACCCTGGCGACCTTCGAAATTGCGGTTGCTGGTGGAGGCGCAGCGCTCGCCGGGTTCGAGTCGGTCGGCGTTCATGGCCAGGCACATCGAGCAGCCCGGCTCGCGCCACTCAAAGCCGGCGGCCTTGAAGATCTCGTGCAGGCCTTCGCGCTCGGCCTGCGCCTTCACCAGGCCGGAGCCCGGCACCACCAGAGCGAGCTTCACGTTCTTTGCGACCTTCTGGCCGAGTTTCTTCACCACGGCCGCGGCTTCGCGCATGTCTTCGATGCGGCTGTTGGTGCAGGAACCGATGAAGACCTTGTCCACAAAGATGTCGTTGAGGGGCTTGCCGGGCGGCAGGCCCATGTAGGTCAGGGCGCGCTCGATGGCGCCGCGCTTGTTGGGGTCCTTTTCGCGGTCGGGATCGGGCACGTTGCCGTCGATGCCCAGCACCATTTCGGGCGAGGTGCCCCAGGTGACCTGCGGCACGATTCTGCTGGCGTCGAGTTCGACGACGGCGTCGAATTTCGCATCGGCGTCGGACTTCAGCGTCTTCCAGTAGGCCACGGCCTGGTCCCACTCCACGCCAGTGGGCGAGAGCGGGCGGCCCTTCACGTATTCGATGGTCTTGTCGTCCACCGCCACCAGGCCGGCGCGTGCGCCGCCTTCGATGGCCATGTTGCAGACGGTCATGCGACCTTCGATGCTGAGCGCACGGATCGCCGAGCCGCCGAATTCGATGGTGTAGCCGGTGCCGCCCGCGGTGCCGATCTTGCCGATGATGGCCAGCACGATGTCCTTGGCGGTGCAGCCCTTGGGCAACTGTCCATCCACGCGCACCAGCATGTTCTTGGCTTTTTTGGCCAGCAGGGTCTGCGTGGCGAGCACATGCTCGACTTCGCTGGTGCCGATGCCATGGGCCAGCGCACCAAAGGCGCCGTGGGTGGAGGTGTGGCTGTCGCCGCAGACCACCGTCATGCCGGGCAGGGTGGCGCCGTTTTCAGGGCCGATCACGTGCACGATGCCCTGTCGCTTGGACATGAAGGGGAAGAACGCGGCGGCACCGAACTCGGCGATGTTGCTGTCCAGCGTGGTGATCTGTTCCTTGCTGATCGGGTCGGTGATGCCGTCGTAGCCCAGTTCCCAGCCGGTGGTGGGCGTGTTGTGGTCGGCGGTGGCGACCACCGAACTCACGCGCCAGACCTTGCGGCCGGCCTGGCGCAGGCCTTCGAAGGCTTGTGGGCTGGTCACTTCGTGCACCAGATGCCGGTCGATGTAGAGCACGGACGTGCCGTCCTCTTCGGTGTGGACAACGTGTTCGTCCCAGATCTTGTCGTATAGCGTGCGTGGCATGGCGTGGGGCCTTTTGTAGAGCGATGATTTTATGCGGCTTGCAGGGTTGCGTCGGCGGTCAGGTGATCGACCAGCAGGCGCGCGGTGGCGGGCAGGCTGGAGAAGTCGCGGGCCACCAGAACCAGTTGGCGCTGGGCCCAGGTGTCGGTCAGTGGCACCGCTTGCAACACCTCGCCCGTGTGGAGCAGTTCAAAGGCGCGCGCGGGCATGACGCCCACGCCCAGGCCGTTGGCGATCATGCGGCTCATCGCATCAAGGCCGGTCACGCGGATGCGCACGCGCACGGTGGTTCCGGCCTGGGTCGCCGCCTGGTGCATGGCCAGGTGGATGGAGCTGTTGGCATGCAGGCCCACATGGTCGAAGGGCAGGGAGGCTTCGAACGCCACCGGCCCACCGCTGGCGAGCGCGTGCCCGTGCGGCACCACCAGCACCAGGCTGTCGCGTCGGTAGGGGAGGCTCTGCAGACTGCCGGTGCCCTTGGCGCCATTGCACAGACCCAGGTCTGCGGCGCCTTCCTGAACGGCGCGCAGCACTTCCGGGCTCAGGTGCTCCTCCAGATCGATCTTCACCTGCGGGTGCAGGCGAGCGAAGGCGCCCAGGTCCTCGGGAAGAAACTGCACGATGGCCGAGATGCTGGCGTGTACCCGCACATGCCCCCGCACGCCGTCGGCGTACTCGGCCAATTCGTCCTGCATTTTTTCCAGCCCGAACAGCACCGCGCGCGCGTGGTGCAGCAGGCCCTCACCCGCTGGCGTGAGGCGCACTCCCCGGGTGTGCCGGTGCAGCAGCGTGGTGCCCAGCGTGCCCTCGAGGTCCGACAGGCGTTTGCTGATGGCCGAGGCGGCAATGAACTCCCGCTCGGCCGCGCGCCCGATGCTGCCCAGTTCGCACACAGCCACGAAGAGCTGCAGCGAGGTGAGATCGATCTGGCGGGCGAAGTTGCGTTCGGAGAGCATGGGGTTGTGGCTTCTCGTTTCGAGATGCTGAGGAGCGATTTTCCCCCAGTTGTTGGCGATTTGACATCTCGAAGCACGATGTCCGGGTTGCCGCCCCACGAAGGCGAGGGCAAAAAAAAGCCCGCTCGGTGGCGGGCTTTTTCAGCGGGCGGGCGCCTTTCAGCGGCTGGCCAGCGGCTTGATGTCGCGGCGGGGCGAGCCGGTGAAGAGTTGGCGTGGACGGCCGATCTTGTACTCCGGATCGCTGATCATTTCGTTGAGTTGGGCAATCCAACCCACCGTGCGGGCCAGCGCGAAGATGCCGGTGAACAGGTTGACCGGGATGCCGATGGCGCGCTGCACGATGCCGGAGTAGAAGTCCACGTTCGGGTAGAGCTTGCGCGAGACGAAGTACTCGTCTTCCAGCGCGATCTTCTCCAGCTCTTTGGCCAGCTTGAACAAGGGGTCATTTTCCAGCCCGAGTTCATGCAGCACCTCGTTGCAGGTTTCCTGCATCAGCTTGGCGCGCGGGTCGTAGTTCTTGTAGACGCGGTGACCGAAGCCCATGAGCTTGACGCCGGAATTCTTGTCCTTGACCTTTTCCATGAACTCGCCGACCTTGGAGACACCGCCGCTGCGCTGGATGTCTTCCAGCATGTTCAGGCAAGCCTCGTTGGCGCCACCGTGGGCGGGGCCCCACAGGCAGGCCACGCCGGCGGCGATGGCCGCAAACGGGTTGGTGCCCGACGAACCGCACAGGCGCACGGTGGAGGTGGACGCGTTCTGCTCGTGGTCAGCGTGCAGGATGAAGATGCGGTCAAGCGCGCGTTCGAGCACCGGGTTGACCACGTACTCTTCGCACGGTGTGCCGAACATCATGCGCAGGAAGTTGCCCGAGTAGCTCAGGTCGTTCTTCGGGTACATGTAGGGCTGTCCGATGCCGTACTTGTACGACATGGCCACCAGTGTCGGCATCTTGGCAATCAGGCGGATCGCAGCGATTTCGCGGTGCTTCGGATTGTTGATGTCGGTGCTGTCGTGGTAGAAGGCCGAGAGGCCGCCAACGAGGCCTGTGAGCACCGCCATCGGGTGTGCGTCACGGCGGAAACCGCGCAGGAAGAACTGCATCTGCTCGTTGACCATGGTGTGGTTGATCACGAGCTTGTGGAAGGCTTTGCGCTCTTCCTCGTTGGGCAACTCACCGTTGAGCAACAAGTAGCAGGTGTCGAGGTAGTCGCACTGGGTGGCGAGCTGCTCGATGGGGTAACCGCGATACAGCAACTCGCCTTTGTCGCCATCAATGTAGGTGATCGCCGACTGACAAGAAGCGGTGGACAAAAAGCCCGGGTCATAGGTGAACATGCCGGTTTGCGCGTACAGCTTGCGGATGTCCACGACATCCGGGCCTATGCTGCCGGCGTACACCGGCAGATCCACGCTGGGGCTGCCATTGGAGAACGACAGGGTGGCTTTGTTGTCAACGAGTTTCATTCGGGTTCCTTCTTGTGGGAATGGCTTAAGCGGATTGCGGGGTTGCACGAAGCATGCCCAGCACACGGGTGACGTCGTCACGGGCCAGATCGTCCTGGGGTGCCTTGCGGCCGAGCAACAGATCAAGCAGATCGTTGTCGGAAAGGTCCATCAGCAGCCCCAGGGCATCGGCTTGACGAACCGTCAAGCCAGATTCGTACCGAGCGAAGAAGCGCTCGATGAAAAGATCGTTCTCCAGCAGCCCACGCCGGCAACGCCACCTGAGCTTGCTCAATGCGCGCTCGTCCAGCAGCGCGTCGAGCGCTGCTTCGGAGGTTTGGTCGGGATGGGTTGCGGCGTCCATGGCAGGCAGAGTCAACGCGCTCAAACGGAGCGCATCACCATCATTTCCTTGATCTTGCCGATGGCCTTCGTGGGGTTCAGGCCCTTGGGGCAGACGTCCACGCAGTTCATGATGGTGTGGCAGCGGAACAGGCGGTATGGGTCTTCGAGGTTGTCCAGACGCTCGGCCGTGCCCTGGTCACGGCTGTCGGCGATGAAGCGATAGGCCTGCAGCAAGCCGGCGGGGCCGACGAACTTGTCCGGGTTCCACCAGAAGCTGGGGCAGCTCGTGGAGCAGCTCGCACACAGGATGCACTCGTACAGGCCGTTGAGCTCGTCGCGCTCTTCGGGGCTCTGCAGGCGCTCCTTTTCGGGCGGCACGGTGTCGTTGATGAGGTAGGGCTTGATGCTGTTGTACTGCTTGAAGAACAGTGTCATGTCCACAATCAGGTCGCGCACCACGGGCAGGCCGGGCAGCGGCTTGAGCGTGATCACGCCCGGCAGCGTGTTCATGTTGGTGAGGCAGGCCAGGCCGTTCTTGCCGTTGATGTTCATCGCGTCCGAGCCACACACGCCTTCGCGGCACGAGCGACGGAACGAGATGGAGGGATCGACCGCCTTGAGCTTCATCAGCGCGTCGAGCAGCATGCGCTCGTGGCCGTCGAGTTCCACCTCGATGGTCTGCATGTAGGGCTTGGCGTCCTTTTCGGGGTCGTAGCGGTAGATCTTGAAAGTGCGTTTGGCCATGGTGTTTTCCTGCAATGTCTGAGCTTCTTGTTCAGGGGCGCCGCGGAGCTGGCTTTGCCATGCCGCAGGCGCCGCCCCTTGAGGGGTGCGCCAAAGGCGCGCGGGGTGGTTAGAAGGTTCTCACTTTGGGCGGAACCGACTCCACGGTCAGGGGCTTGAGGTTGACAGCCTTGTAGGTCAGGCTGTTGTCGGCGCTGTGCCAGAGCGTGTGCTTCATCCACTCGGCGTCGTTGCGGCCCAACGGGAACTGCGCGTCGTCGGCGGGGCGCTCGTAGTCGTTGACCGTGTGCGCGCCGCGGCATTCGTGGCGGGCTGCGGCGGAAGTCATTGTGGCCTGGGCGCACTCGATCAGGTTTTCCACTTCCAGCGCTTCGATACGCGCGGTGTTGAACACCTTGGACTTGTCCTTGAGCGCGATGTTGTTGACCCGCGCGCGCATGGCGTTGATCTTGGCAACACCTTCGTCCATGCTGGCCTGGGTGCGGAACACGCCGGCGTGCTGCTGCATCGCGGCACGCAGGTCGTTGGCCACGTCCTGTGCGTATTCGCCGCCGGTGGTGTTGTCCAGTCGGGCCAGGCGCGCCAGGGTCTTGTCGGCGGCATCGGCTGGCAGCGGCTTGTGGGTCTTGTTCTTGTCGTTGAACTGCACGATGTGGTTGCCGGCCGCGCGGCCGAAGACCAGCAAATCCAGCAGCGAGTTGGTGCCCAGGCGGTTGGCGCCGTGCACGCTCACGCAAGAGCACTCACCCACAGCGTAGAGGCCATTGACCACGGCCTGGTTGCCCTGGCCGTCGGGGGTGACGACCTGGCCATTGATGTTGGTGGGAATGCCACCCATCTGGTAGTGGATGGTGGGCACCACGGGAATGGGCTCGCGGGTGATGTCCACGTTGGCGAAGTTCACGCCGATCTCGTAGACCGAGGGCAGTCGCTTGTGGATGGTTTCTGCGCCGAGGTGGTCGAGCTTGAGCAGCACGTAGTCCTTGTTGGGACCACAACCGCGACCTTCCTTGATCTCCTGGTCCATGCAGCGGCTGACGAAGTCGCGCGGTGCCAGGTCTTTCAAGGTGGGCGCATAGCGTTCCATGAAACGCTCGCCTTCGCTGTTGAGCAGGATGGCGCCTTCGCCACGGCAGCCTTCGGTCAGCAGCACGCCGGCGCCGGCAACGCCGGTGGGGTGGAACTGCCAGAACTCCATGTCTTCGAGCGGAATGCCGGCGCGTGCCGCCATGCCCAGGCCATCACCGGTGTTGATGAAGGCGTTGGTGGACGCCGCAAAGATGCGGCCTGCGCCACCAGTGGCCAACAAAGTGGTCTTGGCTTCCAGCACATAGGTTTCGCCGGTTTCCATTTCCAGCGCGGTCACGCCGAGCACGTCGCCGCTGGCGTCGCGGATCAGGTCCAGCGCCATCCATTCGACGAAGAAGGTGGTGCGGGCCTGCACGTTCTGCTGGTAGAGCGTGTGCAGCATGGCATGGCCGGTGCGATCGGCCGCGGCGCAGGCGCGCTGCACGGGTTTTTCGCCGTAGTTGGCGGTGTGGCCGCCGAACGGGCGCTGGTAAATCGTGCCGTCGGGGTTGCGGTCGAACGGCATGCCCATGTGCTCGAGCTCGTACACGACCTTGGGGGCTTCGCGGCACATGAACTCGATCGCATCCTGGTCACCGAGCCAGTCGGAGCCCTTGATGGTGTCGTAGAAGTGGTAGTGCCAGTTGTCCTCGTTCATGTTGCCGAGCGAGGCGCCGATGCCGCCTTGCGCGGCCACGGTGTGCGAGCGTGTGGGGAACACCTTGGAGAGCACGGCCACCTTGAGGCCGGCACGCGCCAGCTGCAGCGAGGCGCGCATGCCGGAGCCGCCGGCACCGACGATGACAACGTCAAACTGACGCTTGGGAAGATTTGCGGTTGCGGTCATTGCTTCAGAGCCTCCAGAGAACTTGAACAGCCCAGCCCAGGCAGGACAGGAGCCAAACCATGGTGAACACGTGCAGCACCAGGCGGACGCCCGCAGGCTTGACGTAGTCCATCCAGATGTCGCGCATGCCGACCCACACGTGGTAGGTCAGGGCGAGGAAGACGGCGAAGGTCAGGGCCTTCATCCACTGGGCGGCGAAGATGCCGGCCCAACCCTCGTAGCCCAGCGGGCCGCTGGTGAACAGCACCTGCACCAGCAGGATCAGGGTGAACACAGCCATGATGGCGGCGGTGATGCGCTGGGCCAGCCAGTCGCGCAGACCGTAGTGGGCGCCGGTGACGACGCGCTTGGAACCGTAGTTGACAGACATCTTGTGGGTCCTTGGGTGGGTTCGTGGGATCAGTAAAGGCCGAACAGCTTGGCGCCGAGCAGCACGGTCAGGCCGATGCTGACCACCAGCGTGAAGATGGCGGAGGACTTGCCGAACTCTTTGGTGACGGCGTGGCGCGCGTCCATGTAGAGGTGGCGCACGCCGGCAATCAGGTGGTGCAGGTAGGCCCAGATCAGGGCCAGCACCACGAGCTTGAAGAACCAGCCGGGCACGAAGCCCAGGCCCGCCGAGAAGGCCGCGCTGAAACGTTCGAAGGAAATCTCTGAGGACACCGAGGTGTCGAACAGCCAGACGATCAGCGGCAACAGGATGAACATCAGGCCACCGCTGGCGCGGTGAAGGATCGAGACCCAGCCTGCGGGGGGCAGGCGGTAGGTGGTGAGATCCTTGAATGCGTTGATGTTGCGGAACTCGGGCCGCTTTTTGGTCAACTCGGTCATGGTTGGGACTTTCTTGCGCAGAAGGGGTGCGGGGAAGGGGATGTCGGTGGTGTAACGCGTTGGTAACCGGAACCACCGAGTGTCAAATTCTATTGCAATGCACCAATCGTCAGGCTGACATCGAATGCACGTGCGTGGCTATCAAGGACATAGCAGCGCATGCCTCAGCTCAGTTCATTGCGGTAGTGACGGGCGTCGGTTCGGTACAGGCCGCGCCGCAGTTCCATCGGGGTGTCGTTGTACGTGAATGCCAATCGCTCGACGCTGAGCAGCGGAGAGCCTTCGGCCACGCCGAGCAGGTTCGCGCTCTCGCCGTCCGCCGCGACGGCCTTGATCTTCTCCACCGCGCGCACCATGCGCACACCAAACTGGGCTTCAAACAGGGCGTACATCGGCCCCTTGTCGTCAGACAGGGTCTCGATGGTCAGGCCCTTGAACGGTACGCCGGGCAGCCAGAGTTCTTCAAGAATGGCAGGCACCTGGGCAAAAGTGAGCACGCGCTTGACCTGGAGCACCGGGTCGCCGGTGCGCAGGGCGAGCTGGCGCGCCACTTCGGCGGGCGCGCGCAGGCGGCGGCATTCGATGATGCGACGTTCTGCCGGGCCCTGGTCTTCCAGAGAGCCGGCATCTGGCAGCAGGCGCAAGAAGCGGTACTGGATGTGCTGCTCGGAATGCGTGGCAACAAAGGTGCCCTTGCCTTGTCGGCGCACCAACAGGTTATCGGTGGCGAGCTCGTCGATCGCCTTGCGCACCGTGCCCTGGCTCACCTTGTAACGGGCCGCCAGGTCGAATTCGCTCGGGATCATGTCGCCGGGCTTCCACTCGCTGGCCTGCAGGCTGCGCAGGATGAGCGTCTTGATCTGCTGGTAGAGAGGGCTGAAGGCCGGTGCGGAGTGCTCAAGCGCACCAACGTCGGCTGCCAGGCGGCCGTCGTGCGGTGATGCGTCTGAGGTGCTGAGGGGGGTCGTGGCCATGGTTTTTTGACGCGCCGGGAGGCCGCGCACGAATGGCGAATCATATCTTATATAAGACATAAGACAAATTGACGTATCAGGGTTTGCGAGGGTACACTCTTCGCCTGACCTTGACCCATCAGCGGCGCGACATCCGCCCGCTTCTGTCGCCTTTGTCTTGGGGTGTTCCCTCCCCAACCCCATCCCCTTCCTCGTCTCATTCTGGAGTTCTCACCATGCACAAGAAGCCCGTTCGTGTTGCCGTCACAGGCGCCGCTGGCCAGATCGGTTACGCCCTGCTGTTTCGCATCGCCTCCGGCGAAATGCTGGGCAAAGACCAGCCCGTGATCCTGCAACTGCTGGAAATCCCGGACGAGAAGGCCCAGAAGGCGCTCAAGGGCGTGATGATGGAAATCGACGATTGCGCTTTCCCGCTGCTGGCCGGCATGGAAGCCCACAGCGATCCGATGACCGCATTCAAGGACACTGACTACGCGCTGTTGGTCGGTTCGCGTCCGCGCGGCCCCGGCATGGAACGCGCCGAGCTGCTCGCTATCAACGGCGCCATCTTCACCGCCCAGGGCAAGGCCCTCAACGCCGTGGCTTCGCGCAACGTCAAGGTGCTGGTGGTCGGCAACCCAGCCAACACCAACGCCTACATCGCGATGAAGAGCGCGCCCGACCTGAAGCCGGGCAACTTCACCGCCATGCTGCGCCTGGACCACAATCGCGCCGCTTCGCAGATCGCTGCCAAGACCGGCAAGCCGGTCGCCAGCATCAAGAAGCTGGCCGTGTGGGGCAACCACTCGCCCACCATGTACGCCGACTACCGCTTCGCCACCATCGACGGCGCTTTGGTCAAGGACATGATCAACGACCAGGTCTGGAACAAGGATGTGTTCCTGCCCACCGTGGGCAAGCGCGGCGCAGCCATCATTGAAGCGCGCGGCCTGTCGTCCGCCGCCTCGGCCGCCAACGCCGCCATCGACCACATGCGCGACTGGGCGCTGGGCACCAAGGGTGAGTGGGTCACCATGGGCATTCCTTCGCAAGGCTGGTACGGCATTCCCAAGGACATGATGTTCGGCTTCCCCGTCACCTGTGAAAACGGTGAGTACAAGGTGGTTGAAGGCCTGGAGATCGACGCTTTCTCGCAGGAATGCATCAACAAGACGCTGGCCGAGCTGCAGGGTGAACAAGACGGCGTGAAGCACTTGCTGTAACCCGCTGGTAACTGCGCCTTGGCCTCTATCCATCCGAGACACATCCTGCTGGGCGCTCAGGCCGGCGCGTTCGCGCTGCCGGTCTGCGACCACTACAGCGGGGTCGAGGCGCGGATGAAGAAGAGCCTCGCGCTGCAGGCCGAGATGGCCGAGGAGTTCGGTACCTGCGTGTTCGACGTGACGCTGGATTGCGAAGACGGCGCCCCGGTGGGCGGGGAGGGCGAACATGCCCTGCTCGTCACCGAACTGGCCTTGGCCGCTGCGCCTGAAGCGCGCGTGGCCGTTCGCGTGCACCCGGTGGACCATCTGGCGTTCGACGCCGACGTGGCCACCATCGCCGGCCGTGCGGGCCAACGCCTCGCGCACCTGATGGTGCCCAAGGTCGAGTCGGTGGCCGATGTTCAGCGTGCCGTGGCCGCACTCGACGGCGCAGGCGCATCGGCACTGCCGCTGCACGTGCTCATCGAGTCGCCCGCCGCCGTGCATCGCGCCTTCGACATCGCGGCCCACCCGCGCGTGCAGAGCCTGAGCTTTGGCCTGATGGATTTTGTCTCGGCGCATGGCGGCGCCATCCCCGCCGACGGCATGAGCGTGGCCGGCCAGTTCAGCCACCCGCTGGTGCTGCGTGCCAAGCTGGACATCGCTTCGGCCTGCCATGCGCACGGCAAGGTGCCCTCGCACTGCGTGGTCACCGAGTTCAAGGACCTGGCCGCGCTGCAGAACGCCGCGAAGACGGCCGCCATTGAACTTGGCTACACCCGCATGTGGAGCATCCACCCCGACCAGATCCGCCCCATCCTGGCCGCGTTCGCACCTTCGGAGCGCGAGGTCGACACCGCTGCGGCCCTCATTGAATGCGCCATGGCCGCCGACTGGGCGCCAGTGCAATTTGAAGGTCGTCTGCACGATCGGGCGAGTTACCGCTATTTCTGGCAGGTGCTGGAGCGCGCGCACCACACCGGCCTGTCACTGCCCGACACCGTGCAGACCTGTTTCAACGAGCCGGTCGCACCGAGGCACTGAGCTTGCTTGCCCTGTTTTCATCTGTTTTCCGACCCCCACGCACACCACTTCCCTCTGGAGATCGCCATGTCCACCACCTTCCTCACCGACTACCGCGCCCACACCGCCGAACGCGCGGCACTGGGCATTCCACCATTGCCGCTGGATGCGAAGCAGGTCGCTGACCTGATCGAACTGGTCAAGGCGCCGCCCGCGGGGGAAGATGCCTTCCTGCTGGACCTGCTCACGCACCGTGTGCCTCCTGGTGTGGACGACGCCGCCAAGGTCAAGGCCAGCTTCCTGGCCGCCGTGGCGCACGGCGACATCGCCGTGGGACTGGTCTCCAAGGCCAAGGCCACCGAGTTGCTGGGCACCATGGTGGGTGGCTACAACGTGCACCCGCTGATCGACCTGCTTGACCAGGCCGATGTGGCCGCGGTGGCGGCAGAAGGCCTGAAGAAGACGCTGCTGATGTTCGACTTCTTCAACGACGTGGCCGAGAAGGCCAAGGCCGGCAACGCCAAGGCGAAGGAAGTGATCGAGAGCTGGGCCAACGCCGAGTGGTTCACCACGCGCCCCGAAGTGCCGAAGTTGATCACCGTGACCGTGTTCAAGGTGCCCGGCGAGACCAACACCGACGACCTCTCGCCCGCCCCCGACGCCTGGAGCCGCCCGGACATCCCGCTGCACACACTGGCGATGCTCAAGAACACACGGCCTGACGCTGCCTTCAAGCCCGAGGAAGACGGCAAGCGCGGCCCGATGCAGTTCATCGAAAACCTCAAGAAGAACGGCCACCTCGTCGCCTACGTGGGCGATGTGGTCGGTACCGGCTCTTCGCGCAAATCGGCCACCAACAGCGTGATCTGGGCCACCGGCCAGGACATTCCCTTCGTGCCGAACAAGCGTTTCGGTGGCGTCACGCTCGGCGGCAAGATCGCGCCGATCTTCTTCAACACGCAGGAAGACTCGGGCGCGCTGCCGATCGAGGTCGATGTGAGCAAGCTCGAGATGGGCGACGTGATCGACATCCACCCCTACGACGGCAAGATCACCAAGGGGGGCGCCACGGTGGTGGAGTTCCAGCTGCGCAGCGACGTGTTGTTCGACGAAGTGCGCGCCGGCGGCCGCATCAACCTGATCATCGGTCGCTCGCTCACCGCCAAGGCGCGTGAGTTCCTGGGCCTGCCGGCCTCCACGCTGTTCCGTCTGCCGACCACCCCCGTGGCGACCAAGGCCGGCTTCACGCTGGCGCAAAAGATGGTGGGCCGCGCGGTCGGTTTGCCCGAAGGCCAGGGCGTGCGCCCGGGCACCTACTGCGAGCCGAAGATGACCACCGTGGGCAGCCAGGACACCACCGGCCCCATGACGCGCGACGAGCTGAAGGACCTGGCCTGCCTGGGCTTCAGCGCCGATCTGGTGATGCAGTCCTTCTGCCACACCGCGGCGTATCCCAAGCCGGTGGACGTGAAGACCCACCGCGAACTGCCCGCCTTCATCAGCAACCGCGGCGGCGTGTCCCTGCGCCCCGGTGACGGCGTGATCCACAGCTGGCTCAACCGCCTGCTGCTGCCCGACACCGTGGGCACCGGCGGCGACTCGCACACCCGTTTCCCCATCGGCATCAGCTTCCCCGCCGGCTCCGGCCTGGTGGCGTTTGGTGCGGCTACCGGCGTGATGCCGCTGGACATGCCTGAATCCGTGCTGGTGCGCTTCAAGGGCCAGATGCAGCCCGGCATCACGCTGCGCGATCTGGTGCACGCGATCCCGCTGTACGCCATCCGGGCCGGTCTGCTGACCGTGGCCAAGGCCGGCAAGAAGAACGTGTTCTCCGGCCGCATCCTCGAAATTGAAGGCTTGCCTGATCTGAAGGTGGAGCAGGCGTTTGAACTCTCCGACGCCTCGGCCGAGCGTTCCGCCGCTGGCTGCACGGTCAAGCTCAACCCCGAGCCGATCAAGGAATACCTCACCAGCAACGTGGTGCTGATGAAAAACATGATCGCCGACGGTTATGCCGATGCCCGCACGCTGGCGCGCCGCATCGAGAAAGTCGAAGCCTGGCTGGCCAACCCGAGCCTGCTCGAAGCCGACAAGGACGCCGAGTACGCCGCCGTGATCGAGATCGACCTGGCCGATCTCAACGAGCCCGTGCTGTGCTGCCCGAACGATCCGGACGACGCCAAGCTGCTGAGCGATGTGGCCGGTGTGAAGATCGACGAGGTGTTCATCGGTTCGTGCATGACCAACATCGGTCACTTCCGTGCCGCGTCCAAGCTGCTCGAAGGCAAGCGCGACATCCCGGTGAAGCTGTGGATTGCGCCGCCCACCAAGATGGACGCGGCCGAGCTGACCAAGGAAGGCCATTACGGCGTGTTCGGCACCGCCGGTGCGCGCACCGAAATGCCGGGCTGCTCGCTGTGCATGGGCAACCAGGCGCAGGTGCGCGAAGGCGCCACTGTGGTCTCCACCTCCACCCGCAACTTCCCCAACCGCCTGGGCAAGAACACCAACGTGTACCTGGCCTCGGCCGAGCTGGCGGCCATTGCGTCCAAGCTGGGTCGCATCCCCACCGTGGCCGAGTACCAGGCCGACATGGGCGTGATCAACAAGGACGGCAGCCAGATCTACAAGTACCTGAACTTCGACCAGATCTCGGAGTACGCCGACACGGCCAAAGGTGTCACCGCCTGAGCCGCTGCAACGGCATGAAGAAAAGGCGGCCTGCGGGCCGCTTTTTTTTGCGCCACGTCTTGCCTTGAGCAGCCGATAGACTCAAAGCCACATGACCCTGCCGCTCTACAGCCTCGTCCTCCTGCCTTTCGTGGGCAGTCTCGTTGCCGCTCTGCTGCCCTCGAACGCTCGAAACACCGAGTCCACGTTGGCCGGTGTCATCGCGCTGTTCTGCGCGGTGCAGGTCGCTTTGCTGTTTCCCGAGGTCTCGTCCGGTGCGGTGATTCGCGAAGAGATCATCTGGCTGCCTTCGCTGGGCTTGAATCTCGTGTTTCGCGTGGACGGGTTCGCGTGGATGTTCTCCATGCTCGTGCTGGGCATTGGCGCGCTGGTGGTGCTGTACGCGCGTTACTACATGTCGCCCACCGACCCGGTGCCGCGCTTCTTCTCGCTGCTGTTGGCGTTCATGGGCTCCATGAGCGGCGTGGTGCTTTCGGGCAACCTGATCCAGTTGGTGGCGTTCTGGGAGCTGACCAGCCTGTTCTCGTTTCTGCTCATCGGCTACTGGCACCACCGCAGCGACGCGCGGCGCGGCGCCCGCATGGCGCTGACCGTCACCGGCACCGGCGGCCTGTGCCTGCTGGCCGGCGTGCTGGTGCTCGGCGACATCGTGGGCAGCTACGACCTGGACGTGGTGCTGCGCGCGGGCGATGTGATCCGTGCCCATCCGCTCTACAGCACATCGCTGGTGCTGATCCTGCTGGGGGCGCTGACCAAGAGCGCGCAGTTCCCGTTTCATTTCTGGTTGCCTCATGCCATGGCCGCACCCACGCCGGTGTCGGCCTACCTGCACTCGGCCACCATGGTCAAGGCCGGGGTGTTCCTGCTGGCGCGGTTGTGGCCGGTGCTGGCCGGCACCGACGAGTGGTTCTGGATCGTGACCGGCTCAGGCCTCATCACCCTGCTCATCGGTGGTTTCGCGGCCATCTTCCAGAACGACCTCAAGAGCCTGCTCGCCTACTCGACCATTTCGCACCTGGGGCTCATCACCACGCTGCTGGGACTCAACAGTCCGCTGGCCGCCGTGGCGGCGGTGTTCCACATCATCAACCACGCCACCTTCAAGGCCTCGCTGTTCATGGCGGTCGGCATCATCGACCACGAGACCGGCACACGCGACATGCGCCGCCTGAGTGGCCTCTGGCGCTACATGCCCATCACCGCCACGCTCACCATGGTGGCCGGAGCGGCGATGGCGGGCGTGCCCTTGCTCAACGGCTTCATCTCCAAGGAAATGTTCTTCACCGAAGCGGTGTTCGTCAACGCCGCACCCTGGTTCGACAGCCTGCTGCCGGTGGCCGCGGTGGTGGCCGGTGCCTTCAGCGTGGCGTATTCGCTGCGCTTCACCGTCAACGTGTTTTTTGGCCCCGACACCTGCCACGCGCTGCCGCGCACGCCACACGAGCCGCCGCACTGGATGCGCGTGCCGGTCGAACTGCTGGTGCTCGCTTGCCTGGTGGTGGGCGTGCTGCCGCAGTGGTCCATCCAGGACATCCTCTCCACCGCGGCCACGCCGGTGGTGGGTGGGGAATTGCCCCCCTTCGATCTGGCGGTGTGGCACGGCTTCAACCTGCCGCTGTGGATGAGTTTCCTTGCGCTGGCCGGAGGCATCGTGCTCTTCGTGTTGCTGCGCCGGCCGCTGCAGACGGGGCGCATCAAGCGCACGCCGGTGCTCAGCTGGGTCAGTGGCAAACGCGTGTTTGAAAGCACCCTGGCGTTCATCACCGGTGCCAGCCGCTACCTGCAGCGCGTGCTGGGCACACGGCGCCTGCAGACCCAGCTGCTGCTGTTGGTGCTGGTCACCTTGCTGGCTGCGTTCGCGACCTTGCGTGGCGTCGGCGGGTCGACCTGGCTCGCGGGTGAGCGGCGTGTGTTGCCGTTCTCGCCCATGTTTGCGCTGCTCTGGCTGGTGGGCATCGGCAGCGCCATCGGTGCGTCGTGGCAGGCCAAGTACCACCGGCTGACGGCGCTGGCCCTCATGAGCGTGGCCGGTCTGGTCACGGTGGTCACCTTCGCCTGGTTCTCCGCGCCCGACCTGGCCTTGACGCAGCTCTCCGTGGAGGCCGTGACCACGGTGCTGATCCTGCTGGGTCTTCGCTGGCTGCCCAAACGGTTCGAAGAAGTCGATCGCAGGCAACCGCTGCACAAGCGCTTGCGCACCAGTGCGCGGCGCGGGCGTGATCTGGCCGTGGCGCTGACCGCCGGCAGCGGCATGGCGGCGCTGTCGTATGCGTTGATGATGCGCGACTTCCCGCAGAGCATCTCTCCGTTCTTCCTGGAACGCGCCATGCCCGAGGGCGGCGGCACCAACGTGGTCAACGTGATGCTGGTGGACTTCCGCGGCTTCGACACGCTGGGCGAAATCGCTGTGCTGGGCACCGTGGCGCTCACGGTGTATGCGCTGCTCAGGCGCTTCCGGCCCGCGCCCGAGAGCATGGACCTGCCGCCGCAGCAGCGGGCCCTGCCCCCCGACCTGATGACCGATCTCGTGAATGCACAGACCGCCACCGACACCGCACGCGGTTACCTGTTGGTGCCCGCCGTGCTGGTGCGGCTGATCCTGCCGATCGCAGCCGTCATCGGTGTGTACCTTTTCATGCGCGGGCACAACGAGCCGGGGGGTGGCTTCGTGGCCGGGCTGGTGCTCTCGACCGCGTTCATCCTGCAGTACATCGTCTCGGGCACCCAGTGGGTCGAGGCCAACATCAGCCTGCGGCCCGTGCGCTGGATTGCGGCCGGCCTGCTGCTGGCCACCGCCACCGGCCTGGGCTCGCTCTTCTTCGGCTATCCCTTCCTCACCACGCACACCGCCCACCTCGATCTCCCGCTGCTGGGCGAGATCCACGTGGCCAGTGCGCTCTTTTATGACATCGGCGTGTTCACCCTGGTGGTGGGCGCCACGCTGCTCATCCTCACGGCGCTGGGCCACCAGTCGGTGCGCGGCCACCGCCGCGTGAGCACCGACGCCCGGGGTGCCGGTGGACAAATCCAGGGAGACCTCTGATGGAAATCGTGCTGGCGCTGGCCATTGGTGTGCTAACCACCTGCGGCGTGTGGCTCATGCTGCGCCCCCGCACCTTCCAGGTGATCATGGGCCTGGCGCTGCTGGGCTATGGCGTGAACCTGTTCATCTTCAGCATGGGGCGGCTCTCGGTGGACAGCGAGCCGATCCTGGTGGCCGGGTTTCCGCCCACGTTCGAGTTCTACGACGACCCCATGCCGCAGGCCCTGGTGCTCACCGCCATCGTGATCGGCTTTGCCATGACCGCGCTGTTCCTGGTGGTGATGCTGGCCCAGCGGGGCTTCTCCGGCAATGACCATGTGGACGGTCAGGAGGATGGCGAATGACGGCTTTGGCCCAGGCCCTCATGCCGCACCTGATGGTGGCTCCCATACTGCTGCCGCTGCTGGCGGCCTGTCTGCTCATGTTCGTGAGCGAGCGCCGGCACCGCACCAAGGCCACGCTGGGCCTGCTGGCCACCGCCGCCAACCTCTGCGTGGCGGTGCTGCTGGTCTTCTGGGTCAAGGCCGGCGACGAGCCCAGCGCCTTCGGCATCTACCTGCCGTCCAACTGGGACGTGCCCTACGGCATCGTGCTCGTGCTGGACCGGCTCTCGGCCCTGATGCTGGTGATGACGGCGCTGGTGGCCCTGATGGCCCTGCTGTTCTCGCTGGCGCGCTGGCACAAGGCGGGTGCGCATTTCCACCCGCTGTTCCAGATCCAGATCATGGGCCTCAACGGTGCCTTCCTCACCGGCGATCTTTTCAACCTGTTCGTGTTCTTCGAGGTCATGCTCGCCGCCTCCTACGGTCTGCTGCTGCACGGCTCCGGGCCGGCTCGCGTGAAGGCCGGACTGCACTACATCGCCATCAACCTGGCCGCGTCTTCGCTGTTCCTCGTGGGTGCCGCCCTGATCTACGGCGTGTCGGGCACGCTCAACATGGCCGACCTGGCCGCGCGAATTCCCGAGGTGCCCGACGCCGACCGGGCCTTGCTGCACGCGGGCTGTGCCATCCTCGCCGCGGCCTTTCTGGCCAAGGCGGCGATGTGGCCGATGAACTTCTGGCTCGTGCCCGCGTACGCGAGTGCCAGCGCGCCGTCGGCCGCGGTGTTCGCCTTGCTCACCAAGGTCGGCATCTATGTGCTGCTGCGGCTGTCGACGCTGCTGTTTTCCGACCATGCGGGTGAGTCGGCCGGCTTCGGCAGTGAATGGCTGCTGTGGGGCGGCCTGACCACCCTGGCCTGTGGCGCCATCGGCATGATGTCCGCGCAGCGACCGGCGCGCATGGCGGGGTTTGCGGTCATCATCTCCTGCGGCACGCTCATGGCCGTGCTGGGGCTGGCACAGCCCGCGGTCACGGCCGGTGCGCTGTACTACCTGCCGGTGTCCACCTTCGCGGTGGCGGCGTTTTTTCTGCTGACCGAGCTCATGGAGCGCTCGCGCCAGTCCGATCCGGCACGCGAGAAGGCGCCGGAGGACGAAGAAGACCACCTGCCGTTTTCCCTGGCCGAGCTGGAGCTTCCCCGCGGCGCCAATCTGGACGAAGACGAGGTGCCGCTGGTCGGGCGCGCCATCCCCGCGTCCACCGCGCTGCTCGGTCTGGCCTTCATCGTCTGCACGCTCCTGCTGGCTGGCCTGCCCCCGTTCTCCGGCTTCATCGGCAAGTTCGCCATGCTCTCCGCCTTGCTGGACGCGCCCGGCGCGGCGGTGGCGCCCGTGAGCTGGTTGTTCATGGCCTGCATCATCGTCTCGGGTCTGTTGGCGCTGCTGGCGTTGTCGCGCACCGGCATCCGCTTCTTCTGGGCGCCGGTGGATCGCCCACCCCCGGTGCTGCGCGTCGTGGAGTACCTGCCGATCGCCTTGTTGATCGCGTTGTGCGTGGTGTTCACCGTGCGTGCCGAAGCGGTGATGCGCTACACCAGCGCCACGGCCGCCGCGCTCTACCAGCCCCGCCTCTACATCGACGCCGTGATGAGCTCGCGGCCCTTGCCCACGCCCACCAACGCCGATCGGCTGGGCCTGCCTGTGCCGGGGGTGGCGCGATGATGCGGCGCCTGTTCCCCGCACCGCTGTTGTCCCTGGCGCTGGTGGCCCTGTGGCTGCTGCTCAACAACTCGCTCGGCCTGGGTCAGTGGTTGCTGGCCCTGCTGCTGGGCTGGCTGGTGCCCTGGCTCACGCATTCATTGCGTCCCACGCCCGTGCGCTTCAGCCACCCGCTGGTGGCGCTGCGTTTGTTCTTCCGGGTCGGGCGCGACGTGATCGTCTGGAACTGGCGCGTTCTGTTGGGCACGCTGGCACCCGCGCACAAGGTGCCCCAGGGCGGCTTCGTGGTGGTGCCGCTGGACCTGCGCGATCCCAACGGCCTGGCGGTGCTCGCGGCCATCATGTGCGTGATCCCCGGCACCATCTGGTCCGAACTCGCGCTGGACCGCAGCGCGCTGCTGGTTCACATGTTCGACCTGGACGACGCGCAGGCCGAGATCGACCTGATCAAACACCGCTACGAGCAGCCGCTGATGGAGATATTCGAATGACCCCGGTGCTGTTTGCCGCCATCGTTTTTGCGCTGTCCTGCTACGCGCTGGCCATGGGCCTGTCGCTGTTGCGGCTGTACCTTGGTCCCTCGGCGCAGGACCGTGTGCTGGCCATGGACCTGATCTGCACCATCGCCATGTTGATGATGATGGTGCTGGCCATCCGCTACCGCAGCTCGATGTATTTCGAAGCGGCGCTGCTGATCTCCATCTTCGGCTTCATCGGTTCGGCGGCCATGGCCAAGTTCCTGTTGCGCGGCGAGGTGATCGAATGAGCGGCAACCTGTCCTGGTGGATCGATGTTCTGGTGGCGCTCCTGCTGGTGCTCAGCGGCGTGTTCACCCTGGCGGCGGCGGTGGGCGTGTTGCGCTTCAAGACCTTTTTCCAGCGCATGCACCCCCCGGCGCTCGCGTTCACCTTCGCCGCCTGGTGCGTCACGCTCGCGAGCATCGTCTACTTCTCGGCGCAGGACGACAGGCTCGCACTGCGCAGCTGGCTCATCATCATCTTTCTGGCGCTCACCGTGCCGGTGACCACCATCCTGCTGGCGCGCACCGAGCTGTTCCGCCGCCGCACGTCCACCGGTGGCAGTGGCGAGATTCCACCCCCGCTGAACCACGAATCGGCCGCGCCCGCCGACCCCCAACGCTGATCTGGCACCGATCAGGCCGTCGTTGAAGCCAGCAGCCCGCGCAGCACGGCTGCCGTGGCTTCGTCCGCCGGGAAAAACGTCTCGAGCGCGAGCTCCTGCAAGGTGATGTCCACCGGCGAGCCGAACACGGTGGTGGTGCTCACCAGCTGCAGCACGCCGTGCGCGGTGTGGAACTGGAACGGCATCAGCACACCCGGGTGTTCGCCAGGCAAGGCCACGTGTTCCGTGCCCAAGGCATCGGGGTAGCCCTTGAGTTCTTCCAGCAGCGCGGCCAGCACCGCGTCGCCGGTGGCCCGGATCTGCTGGCGCAAACGCTCGAACAGGTGCTCGCGCCACTGCCGCAGGTTGGCGATGCGCGGTGCCAGGCCCTGCGGGTGCAGGCTCAGTCGCAGCACATTCACCGGGCCTTGCAGCAACTCGGGCGCGGCCCCCGCCATGAGCATCGGCACAAGGCGGTTGTGCATCAGCAGATTCCAGTGGCGGTCCATGGCCAGCGCGGGGCAGGGCTCGTGGCATTCGAGGATGCGCTGAACCGCTGCGCGGGCCGAGGCCATCTCGGGGTCGTCCAGTGGGCGCGCGCGGTACATGGGCGCAAAGCCCGCCGCCACCAGCCACGCGTTGCGCTCGCGCAGCGGCACGTCCAGCCGCTCCACCAGGCGCAGCACCATCTCGCGGCTCGGGCTGGCACGACCGGTTTCCACGCAGCTCAGGTGGCGCGTGGAGACCTCCGCCACGTGCGCCAGGTCCATCTGGCTGAAGCGTCGGCGCTGGCGCCAGTGGCGCAGGTGTTCACCGAATGTGGAGGGAGGGGCGCTGCGGTGGGGGAGGGCAGAGGTTTCCATGGCCGCCATGTTAGGCCGCTCCAGTTGCCGCTTCCATGACCTGTGAGGTCATCGACGCGGTGCGCGACCATGTCCACGATGAAGGCCTCTTCAACCCCGCAAGGAGTGCTTCCATGTCCATCACCTCTCAACTCTCTTCGCCCACTGTGCTGCGCCGCGTGCTCGCATTCGATGCCTTGTCGGGCGCCGGCACCGGCGTGCTGCACCTGCTTCTGGCGTCCACGCTCTCGACCTGGTTCGGCCTGCCTGAGGCGCTGTTGCAAACCTCGGGTGTGGCGATCTTCGCGTTCGTGGCGCTGGCCGGCTGGCTGGCGCTGCACGCTGCGCCCCCGCGCGGGCCGCTGATGTTGATCGTGTTGCTCAATTTCGCCTGGGCACTCGGCTGCCTGTGGCTGGCGTTCGGCGCTGCGCTCAATCCCACCCCACTGGGCATGGCCTACCTGCTGGTGCAGACGGTGGTGGTGTTCGTGCTGGCCGAACTGCAATGGATGGGATGGCGCCAGCTCGCCACCGGCGAGCGCATGCCGTTCGCTGCCTGATCCCTTGCCGCAAAGAAAAAAAGCGGCCCGAAGGCCGCTTTTTTTGCGTGCGAAGACAGCGATCAGCGGGTGCCGGTCACTTCCACGTCAACGCGGCGATCGGGCTGCAGGCAGGCCACGAGTGCGGCGGTGCGCTTAGTGCCTTTGCAGTCACCCGGTTTGGTCACGGGCATGGTTTCGCCCTTGCCAACGGCGGAAATCTTCGAACCATCGAGCTTGCCCGAGGTCACAAGGTAGTTCTTGACGGCCGTGGCGCGCTCTTCCGACAGCTTCTGGTTGTACGAATCGGACCCCAGACGGTCGGTGTGGCCTTCGACGGTCACGGTCTGGTAGTTGGCGCTGGAGAGGTCACGGGCGAACTTGTCGAGGTCGGCGCGGCCTTCGGGCTTCACCGTGGAGGCGTCAAAGCCGAACAGCGACTCGGCCGACATGCTCACGCGCTGGGGCACGGGTGCCGGTGCGGGCATGGGGGCCGGTGCCGGTGCCGGTGCCTGCACGATCGGTGCGGGCGCCGGTGCCGGTGCCACATAAGGCGCAGGGGCTGCGGCCACGTAGGCAGGAGCGCGGTTGAACGGGAACACCAGGCCCACGGTGACCATGTCGACGTTGGTGCGGCCGGCGCTGGCGGTCTTGACCCGGTAGCGTTCGATTTCAGCGCGCAGCCACATGGAACGGTTCAGTTCGTACTGAACGCCCAGGCCGACCTTCACGTCGGTTTTGCTGTCGCGGCTGCCCTGCACACCGGCGGCGGTGGCACCAGCGCCCGAATAGTTGCTCTGGGTGCGGCCATAGGCAGCGCCCACGCGACCCAGCACGGAGAAGCGCTCGGTGATCGGCAGCGTGCCCACCAGATCCAGGTTCAAGCCATGGCGGCGGGTGCTGTTGTTGAAGGCGCCAGCGGGCGTGGTCGACGAGAAGCTGGTTTTGCCCAGATCGTAGTAACCACCTTCAAGCGCGATGTTGCGGTTGAACTGGTAACCACCGAAGAGCTTGTAGCCGGTGTCTTTTTCGTCGCTGCTGAAACCGCTGGCCGGGCCGTTGGCGCCCAGCAGGCTGTTCGCAACACCGGGCTCGTCCACCTTGGCACGGGCTTCACCGGCGGACACGCCACCGTAGAAGAAACCGGGTTCCTGGTATTGACCCGACGATTGGGCCGAAGCCGATGTGGCGGCGACCGAAAGGATGGCGAGTGTCAGTGCACTGAAGGCGTGACGGGATTTCATGTGGGGCTTTCGAGAGACTGTGAGCTTCGTTTGCACGAAGGGAATTTGCAGCGGCGACGCACTTGTGAGCGAAGGGCGTTTCGTTGTCTGACGCGTTTTTAGTTGGGCGCCCCCAGTGGGTCTGTGCGTTTGCAGACACAGCCTGGCGAGGGTTGTTTTGTGGACACACGTGCCCGCAGATTTCTGCATGAATCGTTCATCGGGTGTTCGCCAGCGAACAGATGGCACGTCAACGAACCCCTAGGCTGCACTCACACCGACGGAGTTCATGCAAAGCGCATGTGTTTCTTCGGTCCGACCGTGCAACTCAAGCAACCGCTCAAGCCCCGGTCACAGATTCCACAAGGAACACACATGAACAAAGTACTTTTGCTGGCCGTTGTTGCCACCACCTTCGCCCTGGCCGCTTGCGATCGCGAACCCGTGATCGTCAATGCACCGGCTTCCACCGTGCCCGGCCCCGCAGGTCCTGCAGGCGCAACGGGTGATACCGGCTCCACGGGCTCCACGGGTTCCACAGGTTCGACCGGCTCGATGGGCTCCACGGGTTCCACCGGAGCAACGGGTGACACCGGCGGCACTGGTGCAACCGGCAGCACGGGCGCCACCGGCGACACCGGCAAGACCGGCGGCGGTACCGTGATCGTTGTGCCACCTGCAGAACCGGCCAAATAATCGGTTTCTGTTCAAAACAAGGAGATAGCCATGAGCATTGGAACCATTCTGTTGATCGTTCTGGTCTTGCTGTTGCTGGGCGTGATTCCCAGCTGGAACCACAGCCGCAGCTGGGGCTACGGTCCCAGTGGCGTGCTCGGCGTGGTGTTGATCATCGTGGTGGTGTTGCTGCTCACGGGCAGGCTCTGACACGCTGCGTCACCCGCATCGGGTGAGCCGTCTCTCCAAGAAGCCTCCGCGGGTTCGCCCGCGGGGGCTTCTTGCATGGATGCGCCGCAAATCACTACTGTCAGCGCGGACACCGTCCCTGCTGACAGAATGGATTTGTCAGCCCTTGCCTTCACCTGGAGTTTTCATGGCCACACCCGCCCGTTTCGCGCACCCGTTTGCCAGCACCGTCAAGACCTTCAAGACCGCTTCGGGCAAGAACGGGCGCTTCTACTCTCTGCCCGCGCTGACCAAGCAGTTCCCCGAAATCAAGCGACTGCCGGTGTCGCTGCGCATCGTTCTGGAGAGCGTGCTGCGCCACTGCGACGGCGAGCGCGTGATGCCCGAACACGTGGCCCAGCTCGCGCAGTGGAAGCCGCAGGGTGAGCGCACCCAGGAAATCCCTTTCACCGTGGCGCGCGTGGTGCTGCAGGATTTCACCGGCGTGCCCCTGCTGGCCGACCTGGCCGCCATGCGCAGCGTGGCCGAGCGCCTGGGCAAAGACCCCAAGAAGATCGAGCCGCTGGTGCCGGTGGACCTGGTGGTCGACCACTCCGTGATGGTGGACCACTACGGCACCAAGAGCGCGCTCGACCTCAACATGAAGCTGGAGTTCCAGCGCAACCGCGAGCGCTACGAGTTCATGAAGTGGGGCATGCAGGCCTTTGACACCTTCGGCGTGGTGCCACCGGGCTTCGGCATCGTGCACCAGGTGAACCTGGAGTACCTGGCGCGCGGCGTGCACCTGAAGGGCGGCCTGTACTACCCCGACACGCTGGTGGGCACCGACAGCCACACCACCATGATCAACGGCATCGGTGTGGTGGGCTGGGGCGTGGGCGGCATCGAGGCCGAGGCCGCCATGCTGGGCCAGCCGGTGTATTTCCTCATGCCCGACGTGGTGGGCTTCGAGCTCACCGGGCGGCTGCGCGAGGGCGTGACCGCCACCGACCTGGTGCTCACCGTCACCGAGATCCTCAGGCAGCACAAGGTGGTGGGCAAGTTCGTTGAATTCTTCGGCGAAGGCACCGCCTCGCTGGCCCTGCCCGATCGCGCCACCATCGCCAACATGGCGCCCGAGTACGGCGCCACCATGGGCTTCTTCCCGGTGGACAGCAAGACGCTCGACTACTTCCGCGGCACCGGCCGCAGCAAGGCCGAGATCGAGGCGTTTGAAGCCTACTTCCGCGCGCAGGGCCTCTTTGGCGTGCCGGGTGCGCCCGGCGCCTCCATCAAGGCCGGCGAGATCGACTATTCGCAGGTGGTCAAGCTCGACCTGGGCCAGGTCACCCCCAGCCTGGCCGGCCCCAAGCGCCCGCAAGACCGCATCGAGCTGGGCCAGGTGGCCAGCCAGTTTGCCGAGCTCTTCAGCAAACCCAATGCACAGAACGGTTTCAACCGCCCCGCGGCCCTGCTGCACACGCGCTACCAGCCCGGCAGCAGCGACGAGGTGGACACGATCGCGCCCGGCAAGGAGCGCACCACGCCGCCTGGCGCGCCGCGCTTCGTGGCCGAGATGGAGGCCAACAAGCCCACGCTGGCCTCCGCCGCCGCGCTGGCAGCGCCCACCACGGTGACGGTCAACAAAGGGAGCAAGCTGGCCATCGGCAACGGTGACGTGCTGATCGCCGCCATCACCAGCTGCACCAACACCTCCAACCCCGGCGTGCTGCTCGCGGCGGGATTGCTGGCGAAGAAGGCGGTCGAGGCGGGCCTGAAGGTCAAGCCGCACATCAAGACCTCGCTGGCCCCCGGCTCGCGCATCGTCACCGAGTACCTCACGCAGACCGGTCTGCTGCCCTACCTGGAAAAGCTGGGCTTCTCGCTCGCGGGTTACGGTTGCACCACCTGCATCGGCAACGCGGGCGACCTCACGCCCGAGCTCAACGAGGTCATCACCAGCAACGACCTGATCTGCGCGGCCGTGCTCTCGGGCAACCGCAACTTCGAGGCGCGCATCCATCCCAACCTCAAGGCCAACTTCCTGGCCAGCCCGCCGCTGGTGGTGGCGTACGCGATTGCCGGCACCGTGATGAAAGATCTGATGACCGAGCCGTTGGGCAAAGGTAAAGGCGGCAAACCGGTGTACCTGGGCGACATCTGGCCCTCCAGCGACGAGATCTACCAGTTGATGAAGTTCGCCATGAACGGACGGGCCTACCGCGAGAACTACGCCCTCGTGAAGTCCGAGCCCGGCAAGCTGTGGGAGCGCATCAAGGGCGTGAGCGGCAACGCCTACACATGGCCCACCAGTTCCTACATCGCCGAGCCGCCGTTCTTTGCGTCTTTCGAAATGGCGTTGCCGGCCGCAACCGAGCCACCCACGGTGCGCGGCGCGCGTGTCATGGCCCTGTTTGGCGACTCCATCACCACCGACCACATCTCGCCCGCGGGCAACATCGCCGAGAACTCGCCGGCCGGCCGGTGGCTGCTGGCGCGCGGCGTGCTCAAGGCCGACTTCAACAGCTACGGCGCGCGCCGCGGCCACCACGAGGTGATGATGCGCGGCACGTTTGCCAACGTGCGCATCAAGAACCTCATGCTGGCCGCCGGTGCCGACGGCTCGCGCGAGGAGGGCGGCTGGACGATCTACCAGCAGGAAGGTGTGGGCCACGGCCAGAAGATGAGCATCTTCGACGCCGCCATGCGCTACCAGGGCGCGAAAATTCCGACCGTGATCTTTGCCGGAGAGGAGTACGGCACCGGCTCCAGCCGCGACTGGGCCGCCAAGGGCACGCAGTTGCTCGGCATCAAGGCCGTGGTGGCGCGCAGCTTCGAGCGCATCCACCGCTCCAACCTGGTGGGCATGGGTGTGCTGCCGCTGCAGTTCAAGGCCGGCGATTCGTGGGAGGGCCTGGGGCTGCGCGGCGATGAAACCGTCGATGTGCTGCCGCACCCCGATCTCACGCCCCAAAGTGATGCACGGCTGGTGATCACGCGCGCCGATGGGTCGAGCAAAACCGTCACGGTGACCTTGCGCATCGATACACCGGTGGAGGTGAACTATTACCGAGAGGGCGGAATCCTCCCCTACGTTCTCAGGCAATTGTTGAGCGCTTGAGCCCGATGCCGCAAAGCGGCATGATGTGTTGTCCGTCGCACCAGGAGCCGCCATGCGAAAGCCTGCCTTGTACAGCCCGTCCCACCGAGCGGGGTCTTCGCAAACGGATGAGCGCGCAGCCCAGGCGGCCGAGCCCGAACCCACACCCGCGCCAGCGGGCCGCGTGCGCCGCTTTCGCCAGGCCAGCGCGCGCGCGGCGTCCAGCCCGCGCGTGATGTGGTCGGCCATGGCGCTGCTGGCCGCGCTGTTGAGCGCCAGCGTGTGGCAGGCCGGCGTGGGCGGCCCCAAGGCCCTCACGCAGAAAGACATCGACGCAGCTGTGCTGCGCACCCTCACCACACAAAACCTGCCTTCGCGCGCGGCGCGCGCGGCCGAGAAGATCCGTCCCGCCGTGGTGCGTGTGATGTCCTACGCCAAGAACAGCGAGGGCAAGGAAGTGGAGCAGGGCGTGGGCACCGGGGTCGTGATCACCGACAAAGGCATCATCCTGACCAACCTGCACGTGGTGCAGACCGCCCTGAGCGTCAAGGTGGTGTACGCCGATGGCTCCGAATCACCCGCCACCGTGACCGGCGCGCAGCCTCACAACGACCTGGCCGTGTTGCAGGCACAGATCATTCCCGACGACCTCATCGCGGCCACCATGCGTTCGACCAACGACCTCGTGCCCGGCGAAGAGGTGGTGGCGGTGGGCTTTCCCTTCGGCATCGGACCCTCGGTCTCCTCGGGCGTCATCTCGGGCTTTGACCGCGCCTTCAAGTCGCCCGAGGGCGTGCAGGAAATCGGCAACCTGATCCAGTTCGACGCGGCGGCCAACCCCGGCAACTCGGGTGGCCCGCTGGTCACCATGGACGGGGAAGTCATCGGCATCGTCACCGGCATCCTCAACCCCACCAGCCACCGCACCTTTGTTGGCATCGGTTTTGCCGTGCCCATCGAGAGCGCTGCCTCCGCCGCCGGCCTGCCCCCTTTCTGAACCCGTTTTTCTGAACCTTCATACCTCGCTCTTTTTTCGCAACAGGAGTCTCCATGGACCAGAACGCCGCCCCCGACACCGCCCAGCTCATGGAGCAGATCCTGTATGAAGTGAAACGTGTGGTGGTCGGGCAGGACCGGTTTCTTGAACGCGTGATGGTGGCCATGCTGGCCCAGGGCCACCTGCTGGTGGAAGGCGTGCCGGGCCTGGCCAAGACGCTCACCGTCAAGACCCTGGCCAATGTGGTGCAGGGCCAGTTCAAGCGCATCCAGTTCACGCCCGATCTGGTGCCCGCCGACCTGGTGGGCACGCGCATCTACAACCAGAAGACCGGTGACTTCAGCACCTCGCTCGGCCCCGTGTTCGCCAACCTGCTGCTGGCCGACGAGATCAACCGCGCGCCGGCCAAGGTGCAGAGCGCGCTGCTGGAGGTGATGCAGGAGCGGCAAGTGACGATTGCCGGCGAGTCGCACAAGGTGCCCAGCCCGTTCCTCGTGATGGCCACGCAGAACCCGATCGAGACCGAAGGCACCTACCCGCTGCCCGAGGCGCAGGTCGACCGCTTCATGATGAAGGTGATGGTGGACTACCCCTCGGACGAAGAAGAGTTCGTGATCGTCGAGCGCGTCACCGGCCCGGCGGTGCAGGTCAATGCCGTGGCCACCACCGACCAGCTCGCGGCGTTGCAGGCGCAGTGCCGCCAGGTGTATGTGGACCCGTCGCTGGTGCAGTACGCCGTGAAGCTCGTGTCGGCCACGCGCACGCCCGAGAAGCACGGCCTGAAGGACCTGACGCGCTTCATCACGTTTGGTGCCAGCCCGCGCGCCACCATCGGCCTGGTGGAAGGCGCGCGCGCGCTGGCCATGCTGCGTGGGCGCGGCTACGCGCTGCCCGAAGACATGAGTGATCTGGTGCCCGACGTGTTGCGGCACCGCGTGGTGCTGTCGTACGAAGCCTTGTCCGAGGGGCTCACCGCCGAGTCCTTGATTGCAAAGATCATGAAGCAGATCGCGCCGCCGGCCCGTCCGCTGGAGCACGAGCAGCGCGTCGCCTGAGCAGAACAGGACACACGCCATGTTCCTCAAACGCCTGTTCGGATCCGATCGCACCCCGGCGGATGCGACAGCGACGGCCGCAGGCATCGCGCTGGCCACGCCCGTGACCCAGCGCGCAGACGCCTTGCTGCGCCGGCTCGAATGGACCGTGCTGCGCAAGCTCGACGGCCTGCTGCAGGGCGACTACAAGACCCTCATGCGCGGCTCCGGCCTCGACCTCGCCGACCTGCGCGAATACCAGCTGCACGACGACGTGCGCCACATCGACTGGAACGTCACCGCGCGGCTGCAGCAGCCCCATGTGCGCGTGTTCACCGAAGACCGCGAGATGGCCGCGTGGTTTCTGCTCGATCTCAGTCCATCGGTGGACTTTGGTTCGGGCAACCAGCGCAAGAGCCAGGTGCTGCTCGATTTCACCGCGGTGCTGGCACGCCTGATCGGGCGGCACGGCAACCGCGTGGGCGCGGTGCTCTACGGATCACGCGGGCAACCGGTGGTCGATGCCGTGCTGCCCGCGCGCGGTGGCCGCACCCAGGTGCTTCGCCTGATGCAGATGGTGCTGCAGCCGCCGGTGAAGAATGCATCGGTCAAGGACGGCGTGACGCAACTCTCCGATCTGCTCAAGGCCGCCGTGTACACGGTGCGCCAGCGCGCCACCGTGTTCGTGGTGTCCGACTTCATCAGCGAACCCGGCTGGGAAAAACCACTGGGTGAACTCGCGCGCCGGCATGACGTGGTGGCTGTGCGCCTGCTCGACCCGCTGGAGCTCGATTTGCCCGACCTCGGGCTGATCCCCATCCGCGATGCCGAAACCGGTGAGCAGCTCATGGTGGACACGCACGACGCCGGTTTTCGCCAGCGTTTTGCGCGCATCGCCGCGCAGCGCGAGGCGCAGCTGCGCGAAAGCCTGGCGCGCGCGGGCGTGGACACGCTGGAACTCTCCACCGACGACGATCTCGCCGAAGCCGTGGTGCGCTTTGTCGACCTGCGCAAGCGCCGCCTGCGCGCCGGCAAACACGCGCAGGCGGGTCGCAGCATGCCGTCTCAAATGCCCGCCCGTGACCGCGGCAGCTTCGGCGTCTCACGTGAAGGAACACGTCCATGAACATCCCTGTCACCTTCCTGTGGCCGCAGTTGCTCTGGCTGTTGCTGGCCCTGCCGCTGCTGGTGCTTCTGTATGTGTGGTTGCTGCGCCGACGCAAGCAGGCCGCGCTGCGCTTTGCCAGTCTGGCAATAGTGCGCGAAGCCATGGGCAAGGGCCCGGGCTGGCGACGCCATGTGCCGCCCGTGTTGCTGCTGCTGGCCATTGCCACCATGCTGCTGGCCGCGGCGCGCCCCATGGCCAGCATCATGCTGCCATCGCAAGAGCAGACCATCATCCTGGCCATGGACGTGTCGGGCAGCATGCGCGCCGAAGACGTGCAGCCCAACCGGCTGGTGGCCTCGCAGAACGCCGCCAAGGCCTTTCTGGCCGAACTGCCGCGCCATGTGAAGGTGGGCATCGTGGCCTTTGCCGGCTCGGCCCAGGTGGTGCAACCCATCACGCTCAGCCGTGAAGACCTGGTGACGGCGATCGACAAGTTCCAGTTGCAGCGCGCCACCGCCATCGGCAGCGCCATTGTGGTTTCGCTCTCCGAGCTGTTCCCTGGCCAGGGCTTCGACATCGGCGCCATGACCTACAACCGCAACAGCGATCCGTTCGCTCCGCAGGGCCGCGCCATCGACCAGCCCAAGACCGAAACCAAGGCTTTCGTACCCGTGGCCCCGGGCTCCTACAGCTCGGCCGCCATCATCCTGCTCACCGATGGGCAGCGCACCACCGGCGTGGACACCGCCGAAGCCGCCAAGATGGCGGCCGACCGGGGCGTGCGCGTGTACACCGTGGGCGTGGGCACGGTCGATGGCGAGATCATCGGGTTCGAAGGCTGGTCCATGCGCGTGCGCCTGGACGAAGACAGCCTGAAGGAAGTGGCCCGGACCACGCAGGCCGAGTACTACTACGCCGGCACCGCCGACAACCTGAAGAAGGTGTACGAGACCTTGAGCTCACGCCTGACCGTGGAGAAGAAGGAAACCGAGATCGCCGGCCTGCTCGCGCTGGTGGCGTCCATCCTGGCGCTGTTCTCGGCCGGGCTGTCGGTGTTGTGGTTCAACCGGATCCTGTGAGGGCGCGGCCGGTCGCCACCGGCACAATCCCCGCATGAACCAACAAGTGATCGTCGCCGGCGGTGGCATCGGCGGCATGGCCTGCGCTCTGGCCCTGGCCCGTTCGGGCGTGCCGACCGTGCTGCTGGAGCAGGCAGCGGTTTTTGGCGAGGTCGGCGCCGGTCTGCAGCTCGGCCCCAATGCCACGCGCGTGCTGGCCGACTGGGGCTTGACCGATGCGCTTCAAGCCTGCGCCGCATTCCCCGAAGCACTGCATGTGCGCGATGCCCACCGAGGCACCGATCTCGGGCAGCTGCGCCTGGGCGCCATGGCCCTGGCGCGCTACGGCCAGCCCTACGCGACCGTGCACCGGGCCGACCTGCATGCGCTGCTGCTGGCGGCGGTGCAGGAGCAAGGGCTCACCGAATTGCGTTTGAACGCGCGGCTGGCGTCATTCGCGCAAACACCGGCCGGTGTGAGCGCCTCGCTCGAGGATGGGGCCGTGGTGGACGGCGATGCGCTGCTCGGCTGCGACGGCCTGTGGAGCCGTGTGCGCATGCAGTTGCTGGGTCATCGGCCCGTGCGCTCCAGCGGCCACCTGGCCTACCGCGGCATGGTGCGCTCGGCCGATCTGCCCGTGCCGCTGCGAGCCAGCGTGGTCACGGCCTGGCTCGGGCCGCGGATGCATGTGGTGCATTACCCGGTGCGCGGTGGCGAGTGGATCAACGTGGTGGCGGTGGTGGACGGCGTGCTGGGCCAGGGCCACGGCGGCGAGGCTGGCTCCGATCCGCAAAGCTGGACCCACCAGGCCCGGGCCACCGATCTCGCGCGCGCGCTCGGCCCGGCCTGCGCCGACCTGCTGTCCATGATCCATGCCGTGCCCGCCTGGTCGCTGTGGGCCTTGAATGACCGCCCGGCCATGACTGGTGCCCACGAGCACGCGCAGGGCAGGGTGGCGCTGGTGGGCGACGCAGCCCATCCGCTGCGCCCCTACCTGGCGCAGGGCGCTGCGATGGCGATCGAAGATGCGTGGACGCTCGGCCGCATTCTCAAACCCGTGCGCGCCCGAGACGACTGGCCGCAGGTGCTGGCCCGATTCGCGGACACCCGCTGGCAACGCAACGCGCGCGTACAGCAGCAGTCGCAACGCAATGGCCGCATCTTTCACGCCATGGGCATGGTGCGCTGGGGGCGCGACACGGCAATGCGCCTGCTGGGTGAACGTTTGCTGGACAATCCATGGCTCTACGACGGGCCGCCCGAGCCGTTGCAGGATCCGACCCCTTCACCCCACTCCAAGAGGAAGACATGACCCCGACATCCACAACACCCACCCGCCGCCACGCCCTGGCCACCGCCGCAGCCCTGGTGGCCGCCACCGTGTTGCCCACCGCGCAGGCGCAGGCCACCTGGCCCAACCGGCCGCTCAAGATCGTGGTGGGTTTTCCCGGTGGTTCCTCGCCCGACCTCACGGCGCGCCTGCTGGCCGAGCCGCTGTCCCGGGCCCTGGGCCAGCCGGTGGTGATCGAGAACCGTCCCGGCGCCGGCGGCAACATCGCCGCGGCGCAGGTGGCGCGCGCCGACGATGACCACACCATCGGCCTGATGATCAACGGCAACATGACGATCGCGAAGATCCTCAACCCCGACACCACCTACGACCCGATCAAGGACCTCACACCGGTCTCGCTCATCGCCGTGGCCCCGCTGGTGCTCAGCGTGCCGGCCACGGTCGCCGAAAGCGGCGCGGCCTACATCGCCGCCGCGCGCGCGGCCGGTGACAAGTGGAACTACGGCACGCCCGGCGTGGGCACCGTGGCCCACCTGGGCATGGAGCTGCTCAAGAGCCGTGCCGGCATCGCGCCGGTGCACGTGCCGTACCCGGGCAATCCGCAGGTGATCGCCGCCATGCTGGGTGGTCAGGTGCAGATGTCGCTGTTGCCGCCGGGCCTGGCCATGCCGCAGGTGCGCGGCGGCAAGCTCAAGGCCATCGGCGTCACCTCGGCCGGCCGCAGCAGCCTGGTGCCCGAGGTGCCCAGCCTGACCGAAGCCGGCGTGCGCGATTTCCAGCTGGAGATCTGGAACGCCGTGGCCGCGCCCAACAGCATGCCCAAGGCGCACGTGAACAAGCTCGCCAGCCTGCTCACCGAAATCGTGCGCCGCGACGACATCCGCCAGAAGATCTTCAGCCAGGGCTGGCAGGTGGCGGGCACGGGACCCGAGGGCCTGGCGCGCCGCATCAAGAGCGACACGGCTGCGATGTCAGAGGTGATCCAGCGCAACAATATCCGCCCGGGCTGAACCGGCTCTAGCCGGCGACCCGGGCTGTGCGGTCGAGCGGCGCCGGCAGGAAGTGCACCCTCTGGGGGCGCTTGTAGCGTGCCAGCCGCTGTTCCACGAAACCGATCAACTCGATTTCAGAGGCCGCCGAACCGGCCTTGAGCGCGCAGGCCGCGTGCACGGCCTCGCCCCATCGCTCGTCGGGCAAGCCGAAGACGAAGGCCTCGGCCACTGCGGGGTGTTCGAGCAGCACCTGCTCCACCTCGGCAGGGTAGACGTTTTCACCGCCGGTCTTGATGAGCTGCTTGTGGGCCGCGCGACCCGCAAACCACAACCAGCCGTCTTCGTCGAGGTGGCCCAGGTCGCCGGTGCGGTGCCACGGGTCGGCCGGCTTGAAGGGGCGTTGCAGGGTCACGTCCCAGTAGCCCAGGAACACGGTGGGGCCGCGCACGGCAATCTCGCCTTCCGTACCTGTCGCCACCGGCTGCCCTGCCGCATCCTGCACGCGCACTTCCGACGGCGCGGCGGCGCGACCTGCCGCGCCGGGACGCTCCCGCTGCAGGCCCAGGCACACCATGCTCGACACCTCGGCCTGACCGTAGGCGGACCAGAAGCCGGCCCCCGGACACATCTCGGCCAGGCGTTCGAGCACGCTCGCGGGTTCCAGGCCCATGCCGATGCGCAGGCTGGCAAGCGATGCGCCACCGGCTTGAGCGGCGTCGAGCATCGCGCCCAGCATGGGCGCGAAGGTGGCGCAGACGGTGACGCGGTGTTCGTCGATCGCGGCCACCGCCGCAGCGGGGTCGAAACGCGGCAGCAGCACGCAGGCGCCGCCCGCAGCCAGCAGCGCCAGCGACAGGCCGATGCCGGCTGCGTGGAACAGCGGCAGCACGCCGAGCCAGCGGTCGTCCACGCCCAGTGACCACACTCGCCCGATCTGCTGCGCCGATGCGGTGAGCTGCGACTGTGCCAGCACCGCGCCTCGTGCGTGTCCTTCCACCGCGGCGGTGTAGAGCATGAGCACGCCGAGTCCGGGTGCGTCTTGTCGGGGTACCGGGGCCGCGGTGGGTGCACCGACGCACGCCAGCGACGGCTGGGGCGCGGCTTCCAGCACAACCGTCTGCACGCTGGGCATGCCCTCGGGCCACGCGGCCTGCCACAAGGCCGCGCAGCCCGCATCGACCACCGCGAGCGCGGGCGCGGCGTCGCGCGACTGCTGCGCCGTTTCCGCCGGCGAGAGCCGCAGGTTGAGCGGAACCAGCATGGCACCGAGCCATGCGGCCGCGCCCAGCAGCACCAGCACCTCGGTGCGGTTGCCGGCCAGCAGCAGCACGCGGTCGCCTCGTTTCACACCCATCGCGGCCAGTGCTCCTGCCTGGTCTTGCACGGCCTCGTACAGCATGGCATGCGTGTGCGTGTTGCCATCGATGACCACCGCCGCACGGTCGGTGTATGCCTCGGCGTTGTGCGCGAGCAGGTCGATCAATGTGGCGAAGGCGGAGGGCATGGGGTCATCCTTGAAAACGTGAAGGGCCAGCGGGCGCGAGCCCGCGGCTGAGCCGCCGCGCGGCGTCGTATTCGGCGGCGAGATCGTCCACCAGGGTGGCGACAGGTTGCACGCCGTGCACGCCGGCCACCGAATGGCCGGCGCTGAAGAGTTCGGTCCAGCGCCGGGGGGAGCGGGCATCGCGCGTGCCGAAGAGTTCGGCGGCGCTGGCCTTCAGGCCGGCGGTGTCGAGCGCATCGGGATCAAGCCCGGCGGCGAGCAGGGAAGGGCGCAGCCAGTTGGCCGGCAAGCCGCTGAACGCGCTGGACGACACGATGTCGTCCCAGCTCGCGTTCACCAGCATGCGCCGATGCGCGTCGCTCGCCAGGCTTTCGGGCGTGGCGATGAAGCGCGTGCCCATGTAGCCGAGGTCGGCACCCAGGGCCTGCGCCGCCCACAGCGCATGGCCGTCGGACAGGCCACCGGCCACCACCAGCGGGCCGTCGAACAGCGCGCGCAGCGAGCGCACGCCGGCAAAAGGGCTGACCCAGCCGCTCTGCCCGCCGGCCCCCGCGCACAGCAGCACCAGGCCGTCCACGCCGGCCGCGAGTGCCTTCTCGGCGTGCGCGAGCGTGGCCACGTCGGCGAAGACGCGGCAGCCCGCGTCGTGCAGCGGACCCACCAGCGCGGCCGGCGAACCGACGCTGGTGATGACCAGTTCCACCTTCTCGCGGATCGCGCAGGCGAGGTCGTCCGCGAGCGTGGCGCTGCGCACGATGAGGTTGACGGCGAAGGGTGCGGCGTTCGCGGTGTCGCCGATGGTCTGGCGGATGGCGGCGATCCAGGCGGACAGCTCACCGTGCTGGCGGCAGTTGGCGGCGGGGAAGGCGCCGATCACCCCGGCGCGGCACGCGGCGGCCACCAGCGCCGGCCCGCTGACATGCAGCATGGGTGCGGCGATCAGCGGCAGGCGCAGGCGGTGCTGCCAGTCAGCGGGCAAGGCCATGGCGCGGCGGGCTCAGCGGCCCGTGAACTGCGGAGCGCGCTTGGCCACGAAGGCCGAAGTGCCTTCGCGCGCGTCGACCGAGCGGGCACACGCCTTGAGCAATTGCTGTTCGAGCGAGAGGTAAGCCTGCAGCGAGAGCGAAGGGCCTTCGAGCGAGAGCCGCTTCATGGCGGCCAGCGACGCCGGCGCCGAGGCGCACAGCCGCTGCACCAGCGCCTGCGCGGCGGCGTTCAGTCCGGCGACGGGAAACACCTGGTCCACCGCGCCGGCGGCCAGACAGCGCTGGGCATCGATCGCGTCGCTGAGCATCAGCCACTGCTGCGCTCGCACCGCGCCCACGCGCCGCGCGAGGAACCAGGAGGCACCCACGTCGGGCGAGAGGCCGATGGCCGCGTAGCCGGTGCGCAGCTTCATGGTGTCGCTGGCGAGCACGAAGTCGCCGCACAGGGCCAGCCCCACGCCGGCGCCCCCCACCGGGCCATTCACCACCGTGACGATGGGGCAGGTGGCCTGCGCCAGCTTCAGGTAGGCGGGCAGCAACTGGTCCAGGATCTCGCCGACCAGCTCGTCGAGCCCGTCACCGGCCTTCACGAATTCGCGGATGTCGCCGCCCGCGCAGAAGATGGGGCCACGCGCTTCGATCACGATCACGCGCGGTGGGTCCGCGAGCACCTCGTCGATGGCGCGCACCAGCGCCGGCGCGGCCTCGCGGCCCAGCGCGTTGTGGTGCTCGGGCCGGTTCAGCACGATGCGCCCCACGCCGTGGCTGTCCACATGCCATTCAATGCCGTTCATGTTGTTCATCGTGCTGTTCCCGTTGCATGAAGTGACCCATCCAGTGATGCCGCCGATCTGGCTCTGCCAGTCGGCAGGCATCGCCCCCTGGGGGGTGACGCCGAAGGCGGCGCGGGGGGAGCTCTAGCCAAGCCAGCGCTTGCGCCGGCGGTAGTGTTTGACTTCGCGGTAGTTGCGCCGCTCACCGCTGGCCTGGCGGCCCAGGTAGAACTCCTGGATGTCTTCGTTGGCACGCAACTCCGCGGCCGTGCCTTCGAGCACCACGCGGCCGTTCTCCAGGATGTAGCCGTGGTCGGCGATCTCCAGTGCGGCCTGGGCGTGCTGCTCCACGATCAGCAGCGACACACCTTCGGAGCGCAGCTTCTTGAGCAGCTCGAAGATCTCCTGCACCATCATGGGCGCCAGGCCCAGCGAGGGTTCGTCGATCATCAGCAGGCGGGGCCGGGCCATCATGGCGCGGCCGATCAGCAGCAGTTGCTGTTCACCGCCCGAGAGGTAACCGGCGGTGCGTGTGCGCAGCTCGGCCAGGCGCGGAATGAAACCGTAGACCCGCTCCAGGCCCTGCTTCACGTCGGCCATGCGCGTGAGCCGGTGCCCGCCCACGACGAGGTTCTGCTCCGCCGTCATGTGGCGCAGTACCTTGCGCCCTTCGACCACGTGCACCACACCATCGGCCACCATCTGCTCGGCAGAGACGCCGGTGACGTCCTTGCCCAGCATGCGCACCTGGCCCGACGACACGCGGCCTTCTTCCACGTCGAGCATGCCGGAGATGGTCTTCAGGGTGGTGCTCTTGCCGGCCCCGTTGGGGCCGAGCAGCACCGTGCACCCCCCTGCGGCCACTTCCAGCGCGATGCCTTTCAGCGAAAGGATCACGTCGGCGTAGAGCACCTCGACGTTGTTGAGAGCGATCAGCGGTTCTGACACGGCCGGCATCTCACCACTTGGCCAGTTTGGGCACCGGCACACCCTTGGCCACCGTGGTCAGCTTGCCGCCCACCACCTGGCCGATGTTGACGCGCGGGTCCTTGGTCGGGAACGGTGCTTCGACCGAGAAGTCGATGTCGCCGCCGGTGAAGCCGTAGAAGTCCTTGGCGGGAAAGGTCGTGTCGATCAACGTGTTGTAGAGCATCTCGCCGGTGAGCTTGTCGCCGCCGTTCTTCTTCGCAGCGGCCTCCACGACGCGCACCATCACCAGCGCCTGGTTGATGCCGATGGTGGTGAGCGAGTGCCAGGGGCCCTTCAGGCCGTGCTTGGCGACCAGCATGTCGTAGAAGCGCTTGGCTTCGGTGTCTTCGTCGGTGGCGATCACGCTGCCGTGCACCTCGTAGTCGCCCTCCATGGCCGACATGCTGCCCACCAGCTTCTGCAGCATCGCGGGCGAGTTCTGCAGGCTGTAGGCGATCGGCACGTTCTTGCCCAGCGCCTGCATGGCGCGCTTGACCGCCACCGCCTGCTGGATGTTGGTGGGCACCAGCACCACTTCGGCACCCGCGTTGAGCACGCGGCGCAGTTGCAGTGTCACGTCGGCCGGCTGAGGCTCGACGTAGACCATCTCGACCAGCGTCGCCACGGTCGGATTGGCCTTGGTGTACGCGATGACGCCCTTGCCCATGTCGGCAAACGTGGGCGAGGCCTCGGTTGTGAACATCGCGATCTTGACCGGGCGCGTGCCACCGGCCTTGTTCTTCTGGAACCACTCGATGAAACCGGTCAGCTCGTGCACGAAGGTGGGCCGCGTGGCCATCACCCACTGGTTGGGGCGCCAGCCAAAGCCGTTGGCCGCGGAACCCAGGACCATGGGCACCTTGTCGGTGGGCAGGCGCTGCTGCAGCGCCGAGGTGTCGGGGCCACCGAGCGCCAAGCCGATCACCGGCTTGGTGGCCAGCACGCCGGGCCAGAGGCTGGCGGTCTGTGCCGTGTCGTAGCGCGTGTCGTAGGTCTTGAGCTCGAGCTTGACGCCGAGCTTGGCACCGTGTTCGACGTTCCACCAGTTCACCACGCCCTCGCGCCCGGCGCCCAGCATCGGCATGATCGCCGCGAACGGGCCGGAGTAGTCCGACAGGGCAGGGACCTGGTACACCGTTTGCGCGGTGACCGGTGCGGTGAACGGCGCAGCGATGCCCGCCACGATGGCGGCGCGGGCCGCCCAGGTTGTCAATGTCTTCATGTTGTCTCCTAGGGTTGAATGGGCTTGCGCCCCATGGTGGTCAGTACGGGAACGGCCAGAGTCGATAGGTCTTCTTGGAAATCTCGATGCGGTGCATCACGCCCTTGGGCTCGAAGAGGAGGAAGAGGATGATCACGGTGCCCAGCAGCACGTTCATGGCGGCGAAGACGAAGTCCTGCCCCACGGCGGGCACCCACTGGATGAAGCTCGGACCCAGGCTGGTCACGCCTTCGCGGGCGAGCTGGATCATCACGGTGCCGATCAGCGCGCCGACGATGGAGCCGAGGCCGCCGACGATCATCATGGCGATCATCCAGATGGCGTTGAACAGCGTGAACTGCTCCACCGACACGTGCCGCAGCGCCACCACCCACAGGCCACCGGCCACGCCGGCGTAGAAGGCGCTCACCAGGAAGGCGCGCGCCTTGGTGGCGGCCACGGGAATGCCCATCATCCCGGCGGCCACGTCGTCGTCGCGCACCGCCTCGAAACTGCGGCCGTGGCGCGAGCGCACGATGCCGAAGGCGCCGATGGTCATGACCACCAGCACCAGCAGCGAGAACCAGTAGATCGCGCGGTCGTTGTGCAGCGAGATGCCGAACACCGACACCGATTCGACGTGCAGGCCACCGGCGCCGCCCAGCCACGACGAGGGCAGGTTGAGCACCAGGAAGTGGAACAGCGCCTGCGCGGCGATGGTGGTGAGCGCCAGGTAGAAGCCTTTGATGCGCGCCGCCGTGAGGCCGAACATCACGCCGAAGAGGGCCGCGCCGGCACCGCCGATGAGCAGGGCCGCGACCGCGTTCCAGCCAGCCGCCATGGCCAGGGCCGCGCCGTACGCACCCACGCCCATGAAGGCCGATTGCCCCAGGTTGATCTGGCCCGCGTAGCCGGTGCAGATCTGCAGGCCGATCACGGCCACGGCGGTGATGAAGGTGGCGTAGCCGATGCTGACCCAGCGCTCCGAGGCCCACCAGGGCAGCGTGGCCAGCACGAGCAGCAGCGCCAGCAGGCAGACCCATTGCGCGCGCGTGCGCACCAGGGAACGGTCGCCAGCGTGGCTGGTGAAGAAAATGCCGGACGGGTCCATCACACACGCTCCACATGGCGCCAGCCGAACAGGCCAGTGGGACGCACCAGCAGGATCAACAGCATGAAAACAAAGGGCACGATGGACGAGGCCGAGCCGCCGATCGCGGGATCGACGTAGGCCGCCACCAGGGCTTGCACGATGCCGACGATGGCGCCCGCGAGGATCAGGCCACCGATCGATTCGAGGCCCGCGAGCAGCGCCACCGGCAACGCCGCGAGCGCGACGTCGGCGGTCTGCACCGTGAGCGAGCGGCCGCTGAGCAGCACGATGGCGCCGGCGGTGGCAATGACCGAACCCATCATCCAGGCCAGCGTGACCGCGCGCTTGACCGAGATGCCGAGCGAGATGGCCGTGGTGGGCTCTTCCGCCACCGCGGTGAGCGTGAGCCCGGCACGGGTGCGGTTGAAAAACCACGACAGGCCCAGCGTGGCAAACAGCGTGAGCACCGCGCCGATCACCAGCGACGAGGGGAAGATCATCTCGCCCACGATCAGCGGCGCCGGTGGCAGCAGCACGGGGAACTGGCGGTCCGCCGCGCCCCACACCACCAGCACGATGCCGCGGATCAGGATCACCAGGCCGATGGTCACCATCACCATCGAGAACACCGACTCGCCCACCAGCCGCTCGAAGAACAGGCGCTCGATGAGCCAGCCGTAGACGAGGGCGCAGACGAAGGCCAGCGGGATCGCCAGCCAGGGCGAGAGGTTGGCGCCGAGCGTGAGCGTCCACACGGCGTAGGCGCCCAGCATCATCAGCTCGCCCTGCGCGAAGTTGAACACCTTGCTGGCGCGGTAGATGACCATGAAGCCCAGCGCCAGCAGGGCGTAGATCTGGCCTTGCAGAAAGCCGTTGAGCAGGTAGTTGAAGAAGTCGGTCATGGGTTCTGGTCTCCGTTCCGCGCGCAAGAGGGCACGCGTCCCGTGGTCACGTCGGCGCGCAGCAGGCCGGCGCGGCCGTCCTGATAGCGCACGGGGATTTCGATCGCCGTGCTCGGCCGATCGGCGTACATGGCTTCGATGAGCGCGCCGTAGCGCTGCTCGATGAAGTCGCGCTTGAGCTTGCGGGTGCGCGTCAGCTCGCCTTCGTCGGCATCGAGCTCCTTGGGCAGGTTCACGAAATGCCGCAGGCGCGCGGGTTCGGGCAGGGCCTGGTTGACGCTGGCGATTTCCTTCGCCACCTGGGCCAGCACCTCGGGGCGCTGCGACAGGTCGGTGAAGGTGGTGAACGACACGCCGTTGCGCTCGGCCCAGCGGCCGAACACGTCGCCGTCGATGTTGACCAGCGCGGTGACGTGTTCGCGCGTCGGGTCGCCCACCACCATCACCTCGCGGATGTAGGGCGAGAAGCGCAGGCGCACCTCGATGAACTGCTTGGAGAACAGGTGCCCGCCCCGCAGGCGGTTCATGTGCTCCACGCGGTCGTAGTAGATGAGCTCGTTGCCGCTGGGGCCCTGGCCCACCGCGTCGCCGGTCTGGAACCAGCCCTCGTTCATCTTCTCCGCGCTCTTCCCGGGCTTGGTCTCGCCGATGGTTTCGGCATTGACGCGCGCACCCTGGTGCACCGTGATCAGGCCGAACTCGCTGCAGCCGTAGATGTTGCGCAGCATCACACCCATGGCCGCGAACAGGCGGAAGATGTCGGGCGCCACGGCCGCGCCACCGGTGAAGGCGATGTGGGCGCGCTTCAAGCCCAGTTGCTCGCGCAGCGGGCGCAGCACCAGGGCATCGGCCACCGGCAGCAGGGCGCGCACCCACCAGGCGCGGGCGCGCGTGTCGAGCTGGTCGGCGCGGGCCAGGCGGCCGATGCGCACGCCCCAGTCCACCACCTTCTGCCGCCAGGGCGGTGCGTCCAGCATGCGGGCGTGCACGCGCGCGGCCAGGCTTTCCCACTGGCGCGGACCGAAGAACACCATCTCGCAGGCCAGCTCGCGAATCGCTTCCTGGATCTGGTCCGGGCGCTCGGCGAAGTTCACGCGCAGAGGCCGCATCAGGCCCATGGTCACGCCCACCCATTGTTCGGTCGCCCAGGACAGCGGGATGTAGGACAGGTACTCGCAGCCCTCGGGCACCTGCATCGTGTGCCCGATCAGCTCGGCGTTGTGCATCAGCGAGGCGTGCGTGGTGATCACGCCTTTGGGTGCGCCCGTGGTGCCCGAGGTGTAGGACAGCACGGCGATGTCGCTGCTCTGCCCTTGCGCCACCTCGTGTTCGAACCACTGGTCGTCCGCCGGCCCCACGGGATGGGCCGAGGCCTTGAGCGCGTCCCAGCCCAGCAAGCCGGCGTGCTGGTACGACCAGAGACCACCCGACTCCCACCAGACCACGGTGTGCAGGGCGTCGTGCCGGGCCATCAGCGGCAGCACCTTGTCGACCTGTTCCTGGTCTTCCGCGAACACGCAGACCGCCTGCGCGTCTTCGACCACGTAGTTCACCTCGGTCTCGGCCGCGTCGGGGTAGAGCGCGACAACCTTGGCGCCTACGGCCATCGCGGCCCATTCGGCCCAGTAGAGTTCGGGCCGGTTCTCGCTCAGCAGCACCACGGTCTGTCCGCGTTGCACGCCTCGTGCGCGCAGGCCGATGGCGAGGGCGCGAACTTCGTCGCGCACGTCGGCCCAGCTGAATTCCTTCCACACGCCTTCGCGTTTGTGCCGTTGCGCCACCTCGCTGCCGCGCGTGGCGGCGTTGTGCAGCAGCCATTGCGGCAACGTCTGCGGCTTCTTGTTGGGCGCCGCGCTCATGCGAGCCGGCGCCGGGCCGCCCCAAGCCGGATCAACCCCCTCGGGGGGCAGCGACGCGCGCAGCGATGGAGCGTGGGGGCTCATGCGTTTCCTCCCAGGTAGGCCGAGATCACGTTCTCGTCCTGCTGCACGGCGGTGGGCGAGGCGTCGGCGATCTTGCGGCCGAAGTTCAGCACGATCACGCGGTCGGCGATGTCCATCACCACGCCCATGTCGTGTTCCACCAGCACCACCGGGATCTGCCGCGATTCGCGGATGTCCAGGATGAAGCGCGCGAGGTCTTCCTTCTCCTCGCTGTTCATGCCCGCCATCGGTTCGTCCAGCAGCAGCATGCGCGGCTCCATGGCCAGCGCGCGGCCCAGATCGACCCGCTTGCGCATGCCGTAGCCCAGCGTGCCCACGGGGTGGTGGCGCAGGTGTTCGAGTTCGAGGAAGTTCAGGATCTCTTCGGCTACGGTGCGGTGCGCCACCTCTTCGCGGTGGGTGAAGGGGTAGTAGAAGAAGGCCTGGGTCAGCGTGCTCTTCATGTGCATGAAACGGCCGGCCAGGATGTTGTCGAGCACGCTCATGTGCGGCAGCAGGTGGGTGCCCTGGAAGGTGCGCGCCAGGCCGGCGCGCGCCACGCGGTGCACCGGCCAGCCGCCGAGGTCCTGGCCTTCGAAACGCACCGAGCCCTTGCTCGGGCGGTAGAAGCCCGAGAGCACGTTGAGCAGCGAGCTCTTGCCCGCGCCGTTGGGGCCGATGAGGGCCACCAGTTCCTGGTGACCGATGTCCACCGAGATCTCGGACAGGGCGGTGACGCCACCAAACTTCAGCGTCAGGTCGCGCGCTTCCAGCATCGCGGGTGGGCGCGGGGTTTCAGTCATGGGTGTGGGCCCCTTGCAAGGTGGTGAAGCGGGGCGCGGCGCGGGTGCGCCGTTCGCCCGAAGGCGTCTGTGCGTACAGGCCGCGCGCGGCGTTGTGGGGGTGGTTCGCGGCTTCATCGAGCGTGAGCACCGGCGCGAAGCAGGCGTCAGTGCCTTCGAGCAGTTCGCACCAATGCTGGCGCGGCTGCGTGAGGAAGAGGGCGCGCACGCGCTCCTTCAACGCGGGCCAGGCGGCGGTGTCGAATTGCGTAGCCGGGTCCACATCGGTGAAGCCCAGCTTCTTCAACAGCAGCGCGTAGAACTGCGGCTCGATCGCACCCAGCGTCACGCAGCCGCCGTCCGCGCAGCGGTACACGTCGTAGAACGGTGAGTCGTGGAACACGCTGGGCGCCGGGCCGCCGAGGCCGCCGCTGGCCGCGATCCACTGCGCGAGGCCACCGAGCATGGCGACCATGTCCACAATGGCGGCATCGACCACGCAGCCCTGGCCGCTTTGCCGGGCCTGCAGCACGCCGCTCACGATGCCCAGCGCAAGGCCGAGCGCGCCACCGGCGTCACCGAGCACGGTCGGCGGTGTGACCGGCAGCTGGCCGTGCACGGCCGACAGCGAAAGCATGCCGCTGAGCGCGACGTAGTTGATGTCGTGCCCGGCCGCGTGGGCCAATGGGCCTTGCTGGCCCCAGCCCGTCATGCGGCCGTAGACGAGCTTCGGGTTCACGGCAGCGCAGGCGGCGGGACCCAGGCCGAGGCGCTCCATCACGCCGGGGCGGTTGCCTTCGATGAGCGCATCACTCTGCGCCACCAGCGCGAGCGCCCGCGCCACGTCGTCGGGCTGCTTGAGGTTGAGTTCGACGACCTGCTTGCCCTCGCGCAACGGCGGTTGCCCGCCGCCGGATAGGCGGTCCACCACGGCCGAGGCGCCGGGCCGCGCGATGACGGTGACGCTCGCCCCCAGGTCGGCCAGGATGCGGCCGCACAGCGGCCCGGGGCCGATGCCTTCGAACTCGATCACGTTCACATGGTTCAAGGGCTTCATCAGGCCACCACCTTGCGCGCGATCAGGTCTTTCATGATCTCGTTGGCACCGCCGTAGATGCGCTGCACGCGCGAGTCGGCGTACATCCGGGCGATGGGGTATTCGGCCATGTAGCCGTAGCCACCGAACAGCTGCAGGCATTCGTCGGTCACCTTGCACTGCTGCTCCGAGCACCACCACTTGGCCATGTAGGCGGCCTCGTTGTCCAGCGTGCCGTCGAGCTGGCGCTGGATGCAGTCGTTCACGAAGCTGCGCACCACGTGAGCCAGCGTGGCGCATTCGGCCAGCTTGAAGCGCGTGTTCTGGAAGTCGGACAGGGCCTGGCCGAAGGCCTTCCGGTTTTTCGTGTATTCCACCGTGAGTTCGACCGCGCGCTCGATCACCGCCGCCGCCGGCACGGCGAGCAGCAGGCGTTCGTAGGTGAGCTGGCTCATGAGCTGCACGAAGCCCTGGCCTTCCACGCCGCCCACCAGGTGCGACGCGGGCACGCGCACACCGTCGAACGACAGCTCGGCCGTGTCCGAGGCGTGCTGCCCCAGTTTTTCCAGCCGCCGGCCGACGCTGAAGCCCGGCAGGTTTTCGGTTTCCAGCACGAGCAGCGAGACGCCCTTGGCGCCAGCCTCGCCGGTGCGCACCACGACCACCAGCAGGTTCGCGGTGAAGCCGTTGGTGATGAAGGTCTTGGCGCCGTCCACCACATAGTGATCGCCGTCCAGCCGCGCCCGCGTGCGGATCGCCTTGAGGTCGGAGCCCGCGCCGGGCTCGGTCATCGCGATGCCGGCGAGCATCTCGCCGCTGGCCAGCTTCGGCAGCCAGCGCAGCTTCTGTTCTTCGGTGCCGTAGTCCAGGATGTAGTGCGCGGCGATGGAATGCACGGCCGTGTTGGCCGGCACCTCCACCTTGGCGAGTTCGTCCTGCACCACCAGCTGGTAGGCCAGCGTGGCGCCCGGGCCACCATAGGCCTCGGGCATTTCGGGCAACAGGAAGCCAAGATCGCCCAGGGCGCGCCAGGTCTCGCGGGGAATGAAGCCCTGGCGGCGCCAGGTGTCGAGGTGCGGCACGAGCTTGTCGGCCACGCAACGGCGGACCTGCTCGCGGAAGCTCTCGATCTCGGCATCCATCCAGGGATGCTGCAACAGGCGGGGCAACATGCTCATCACATGCCCGTCAGGCCACCGGAGCAGATCAGCGTCTGGCCGCTGACGTAGTCCGATTCGGGGATGCAGAACAGGTACACCGAGCCCGCGGCCTCTTCGGGTGTGCCGCCCCGGCCCAGCGGAATGGTCTGCTCCATCAGCGACAGCAGGCCCGGGTTCACGCCCACCTTGATGTCGCGGCCGTCGATGTTCGTCGTGGCGCCCTCGGCGGCGCTGCCGGTCAGGCGCGTCTTGATCAGGCCGAAGGCCACGCAGTTCACCGTGACGTTCATGCGACCCCATTCCTTGGCCAGCGCCTGCGTGAGGCCCATGATGCCGGCCTTGGCGGCCGAATAGTTGCTCTGCCCGACGTTGCCGAACACACCGGCCATGGAGGAGATGTTGACCACCTTGCGCACCTTGCGCACGCCGCCGTCCATCTCGGACTTGGACAGTGCTCGGATCACCGGCTGGGCCGCGCGCAGGATGCGGAAGGGCGCGGTGAGGTGGCAGTCCATGATGGCGTACCACTGCTCGTCGGTCATCTTCTGGATCACGTTGTCCCAGGTGTAGCCGGCGTTGTTGACGATGATGTCGATGCCCTTGAAGTTCTCCACCGCCGCACCGATGAAGCGCTCGGAGAAATCGGGCGCGGTCACGCTGCCCACGCAGGCCACGGCCTCGCCGCCCATGGCCTTGATGGCCTCCACGGTTTCCTGCGCGGGGTCGGCGTCGAGGTCGTTGATCACCAGTCGCGCGCCATCGGCGGCGAGCTTCATGGCGATGGAGCGGCCGATGCCACGGCCCGAGCCCGTGATCAGGGCGACCTTGCCGTCGAGTTTCTTGCTCATTGTTTGTGTGTCCTCTTTATGTGTTCAATGGGGTCAGGCCAGCGCGACGATGGCCTCGCCCACGATCTTGTTCTGGCCGTACTGGTTGGCCGAGGTCAGGGCCACGCGGGCGCAGGCCTCGCCGTCGAGCGCCATCAGCTCGACCACCTCGCCGCTGCAGCTCATGGCGTTGCCCAGGTGGGTGATGCCGGCGAAGCGCGCGTCGTACTGGCGGATGCGCGACTGCGGCACCCACTGCGTGAGCAGGCGGCCCAGCCAGGCCATGCCCAGCATGCCCTGCGCGAACACGTCGGGCATGCCGGAGCGGCGCGCGAAATCGATGTCGATGTGGATCGGGTTGTGGTCGCCCGAGGCGCCACCGAACAGCGCCAGCGTGGTGCGGTCCACCGGGGGAAGTTGCAGGGTAGGCAGGCGGTCGCCCACTTTGATCGAAGCGGTCATGGATGTCTCTTTCTCAGTGGCGCACGACAAGCACGGTGCGCAGCTCGGCCACCAGCTCGCTGCGCTGGTTGGTCACCTTCGAGCCCTTGACGGCGAATTCCAGCTTGCCGCCCTTCTTGTCGTAGATGTCGGTGATGGTCGATTGCACGGTGACCGTGTCGCCCGCGCACACCGGCTTGAGGTAACGGAACGACTGCTCGCCGTGCAGCAGCTTGGCCAGCGGGATGTCCAGGTCGGTGAGCAACTGGTCGTTGGCGCCGCTGTCGAGCTCGGCCGCGAACAGGAAGGTGGGCGGTGCCGGCACGTCGGCGTAGCCGGCTGCTTTGGCGGCGGCCGGGTCCAGGTAGACCGGGTCCTTCTCGCCGATGGCCTTGGCAAAGAACTGCAGGCGCGTGCGGTCCACCGTGAGCACCGAAGGCTTGAGCTGGTAGCCGATGAACTTCTTGTCGATCATGCGGCCACCTTTTCGTACATGGTGATGACGCATGCGCCGCCCAGGCCCAGGTTGTGCTGCAGCGCGATGCGCGCGCCTTCCACCTGGCGCTTGTCCGCCTGCCCGCGCAGTTGCTGGACCAGCTCGGTGCATTGCGCCAGGCCCGTGGCGCCCAGCGGGTGGCCTTTGGAGAGCAGGCCGCCCGAGGGGTTGGTGACGACCTGGCCACCGTAGGTGTTGTCGCCGTCTTCCACGAATTTCTGCGCGCCGCCGCGCTCGCACAGGCCCAGCGCCTCGTAGCTCAGCAGTTCGTTGTGCGCGAAGCAGTCGTGCAGCTCGACGACCTGCACGTCCCGAGGGCCGAGGCCGGCTTCGGCGTACACCTGCTCGGCGCAGGCCTTGGCCATGCTGTAGCCCACCACCTCGCGCATGTCCTTGGCGCCGAAGGTCTGCGGGCCATCGGTCGTCATGGCCTGGGCGCGGATGCGCACCGCGGTGTTCAGGCCATGTTTCTTCGCGAAGGCTTCCGAGCACACGATGGCCGCGGCCGAGCCGCAGGTGGGCGGGCAGGCCATCAGGCGCGTCATCACGCCGGGCCACATCACCGGCGTGTTCATCACCTCTTCTTCCGTCACCACGGTGCGGAACAGCGCCAGCGGGTTGTTCGACGCATGGCGGCTGGCCTTGGCGCGGATCTTGGCGAAGGTGTTCATCGGCGTGCCGAACTCCTCCATGTGCGCCAGGCCCGCGCCACCGAAGTAGCGCAGCGCCAGCGGGATCTCGCCATGGCCGACCAGCTCCTGCGTGGCTTCGTCGAAGCGCTGGAACGGGCTGGCCCGGTCGGCGAACACCGCGCCCAGCGCGCCGGGCTTCATCTCTTCGAAGCCGAGCGCGAGCACGCAGTCGGCCGCGCCGCTCATCACCGCCTGCCGCGCGAGGAACAGCGCGGACGAGCCGGTGGAGCAGTTGTTGTTGACGTTGACGACGGGGATGCCCGTCATGCCCACCTCGTAGAGCGCGCGCTGGCCGGCGGTGGAGTCGCCGTAAACATAGCCCACGTAGGCCTGCTGCACCTGGGCGTAGTTCAGGCCGGCGTCGCGCAGCGCGGCGTTGACGGCCTTGGCGGCCATTTGCGGATAGGGCTCGCTCGCCCCAGGCTTGGTGAACGGCACCATGCCGACCCCGACGACATACACGTCTTGCTTCATGAACGGTCCTTTGTGCGGCGGGCGAAACGCGCCCTGAAAATTTGTGCTGAAGACGGGGCGGATGCTAGGCTCGCACTCCTGTTCCAGCGATAGCCGCAAACCTTGAACCCATGGCAAAAGACCTCAAACAGCGAAAACCTCGGGAAAACCCGGGGGCCTTCATTGCCCCGGTATTTGTGTTCGGCATGCTCTCCGGGCCTGAAAGTCGGGGTGAGAACATGGATGGCTATCTACGTCAAGTCGGTATCGACCCGCATGCCCTGAGAAAACCCGGTCACCAAGGGGTGACGCCCATGCAATACGTGGCGCTTTTTTATGCCTTGCTCAACGACATGAAGGACGAGTGCATCGGGCTGTTCTCGCGCCCGTTCAAGCCCGGCAGCTTCGCGTTGACGGCGCGCGAGGGCCTCTCGGCCCACGACCTGCGGCGAGCGCTCAAGCGCATGAGCGCGGCGCTCAACCTGCTGCAGGACGACATCTTTTTCTCACTGCAGGTGAACGGCGACGAGGCCGCCATGCACATGGAGACCATCAACCCGGCCAGCCCCACGCCGGTGTTCGCGCAGGAAACCATGGTGCGTGTGCTGTGGCGCCTGGCCGCATGGCTGCTGAACAAGCCACTGCCCATCCGGCACTTCGATTTCACCTACGCCCAGCCCGAAACCGAAGAGGGCTACCACCTGGTGTTCCCCGCAACCAGGCGCTACGGGCAAGGCGCGTTTGGCTTCTGGTTCAGTGCATCGGAGCTGGACACACCGGTGAGCCGCGACGAGCCGGCCCTGCGGGTGTTCCTGACCGACGCGTACACGCAGGTCATCTCGCCGCCGCGTGACTTCGGCGCGGTGGCGCAAAAAGTGCGCAACCACCTGATGCGCAGCTACCCGCAATGGCCGTCGCTGGAAGCGGTGGCCGAACACCTGCACACCTCGCCCTCTTCGTTGCAGCGGCACCTTTCAGCCGAGCACACGTCGCTGCAATGGCTGAAAGACGACCTGCGGCGCGATCTCGCCATCTCGCGCCTGTCGTCATCGCGTGTATCGCTGGTGCAATTGGCGAGTGAGCTCGGGTTCAGCGACAGCCCGACGTTTCAGCGGGCATTCAAGAAGTGGACAGGCAAGCACTGTGGGGCCTACCGGAGGCGGTAGCCATGGTCTCTCGCCCGATCTGAGCCACCGGGCTCAGGCCGGCTCGCTCAGCTGGTTCCCCCAGCTCTCCACGGTTTCCTCGATCAGGCGGGCGACGATCTTGCTGGCCGGTGTGAGCTGCCCTTGTTTGGGCAGCGACAGGGTCACGTGGCGCCGGCAGTCGGGATTCACCACGCGTGCCGCCTGCAGGCGGCCGGAGCGCAGTTCGTCGGCAATGGAGAACGGGCCGAGCAGCGAGTACAGATGCTCGGTGTGGGCCACCAGCTCTTTTTGCACGCGCAAGGAGTCGGCTTCCACGTCGGCCTGCAGGGTGAATCCCTTGCCCCGCGCGGTTTCGTCGAGCACCGAGCGCCAGTGCGCCGGTCTGCGCGGCAGCACCAGGCGCAAGCCTTCCAGTTTGCTGAAGTCGACTGTCTCGTTTCGGGTGAGTGGGTCACCCGGGCGCGACACGAGGTAGGTGCCCACCGTCGCCAGGAGCTTTTCGTCGGGGCCCGCCGGCTTCTGGTAGCGGAACAACACGGCCATGTCCACACTGCCGGTGTCGAGCAGCGCGTCGAGCTCGCCACCCTGGCCCTCGCGGATGTTGAGCTTGATCTTCGGAAACCCGGCCTGCAGGCGCAGGTAGAGCCGGGTCATCAGCGGGTGTGCGGCCGAGGGCAGGATGCCGAGCTTGACTTCGCCCATCGGCACACCGGCATCGGTGCGGATGTCCGCCAGCAGTTGGTCGGTGTCGCGCACCCAGCCGCGCACGCGGGTCTCGATGTGCTGCCCCAGATCCGTCAGCACCACACCGCGCCCGGTGCGCCGGAACAACGCGCCCCCGCAGGCCGACTCCAGCTCGCTGATCTGGCGGCTGATATGGGATTGCACGGTCTGGCGTTGGGCGGCGGCCTTGGTGAAGCTGCCCAGTTCGGCCACCTCCAGGAAGAGTCGAAAGTCGTTCGGGTTCATGCCGTCTCCACAGATGTTGATATGCCAATCAAGGCATGTCTGAAATCTCAGATTGCATTCTATGCAGATGGCTGGAGGCTACCTAGACTCCACCCCCATCACCACCGCGCCGCGATGGACACACCACCGGAGAACCACCCGATGCGTTACGCAAGCTTTGAGACCCGTGGCCAGGCCAGCTACGGTCTGTTGGACGATTCAGGCCGCTACCGCCAGGCACCCGCCAGCTTCCAGGCGCGGTTCGCCGACCTGAAGGCCGTGATCGCGGCCGACGCCCTGGGTGGGTTGGCCGAGGCCGCCATGGCTTCGGGCGATTCGCTGACTGCCTCGCAGGTGCGCCTGCTGCCGGTGATTCCCAACCCGGGCAAGCTGATCTGCGTCGGCCTCAACTACAAGAGCCATGTGGCGGAGACCAAGCGCGCCGACAGCGAATACCCGTCGCTCTTCCTGCGCTTCAACGACAGCCTGGCCGCGCACGACGACGTGGTGCTGCGCCCCGCGTTCTCGGAGCGTTTTGACTGGGAAGGTGAACTCGCCTTTGTCATCGGCAAGGGCGGTCGGCACATTGCCAAAGAGAAGGCCTTCGAGCACATCGCCGGCTACGCCTGCTTCAACGACGTGAGCGTGCGCGACTGGCAAAAACACACCCACCAGTTCACGCCCGGCAAGAACTTCCCCGGCACCGCGCCGTTCGGCCCCTTCATGGTGGACCGCGCTTCCGTTCCCGATGTGACCGCGCTCACGCTGGAGACGCGCGTCAACGGTCAGGTGGTGCAGCACGCCAGTGTGGGTGACCTGATCTTCGACATTCCGACCATCGTGGCCTATGTGTCGCGCTTCACGCCGCTCTCACCCGGTGACGTGATCGCCACCGGCACCCCGGGCGGCGTGGGCGACCGCCGCGAGCCGCCGATGTACATGAAGGAAGGCGATGTGGCCGAGGTCGAGATCACCGGCCTGGGCGTGCTGCGCAACCGCATCGGCACCGACCACAGCGCCTCCTGAACGCACCCACACCGAGAGAAACACCCCATGAACAACCCACCCCAACTGCGGGTCGCCGTCGACATCGGCGGCACCTTCACCGACATGGCGGCTTTTGACGAAGCCACCGGCAAGCTGCTGTTCGGCAAAGCCCTGTCCACCCACGGCCAGCTGGTCAACGGCATCCAGGCCACGCTGGACAGCGCGAGCATCGACCTGAAAGACGGCAACCTGTTCCTGCACGGTTCCACCATCGCGATCAACACCCTGCTGGAGCGCAACGGCGCCAACACCGCGCTGCTGATCACCGAAGGCTTCCGCGACATCTACGAGATCGGCCGCGTCAACCGCCCCGATGCCTACAACCTCTTCTTCAACAAGCACCAGCCGCTGGTCAAGCGCTCGCTGCGCTTCGAAGTGGCCGAGCGCCTGCGCGCCGATGGCAGCACGCACAAGCCGCTGGACGAGGGCGCCGTGCGCGAACTCGCCAAGGAGCTGCGCGGCCAGGGCATCGAGGCTGTGGCCGTGCTGCTCTTGCATTCGTACCGCAACCCCGCGCACGAGCAGCGCGTGAAGCAGATCCTGCAGGAAGAACTGCCCGGCGCATTCGTCTGCGCCTCGCACGAGCTGAGCCAGGAATACCGCGAGTTCGAACGCGTCTCCACCGCCGTGGCCAACGCCTATGTCGGCCCGCGCGTCTCGGCCTACCTCGGCGAGCTGGAGCAGCACCTGAGCACCCAGGGATTCAAGGGCGACTTCTATGTCGTGCAGTCCACCGGCGGCCTGTTCCCCAGCGCCCATGCGCGGCGCGATTGCGTGCGCATGCTCGAATCCGGCCCGGCAGCGGGTGTGATCGGTGCCCAGGCGATCTGCGCGCAGCTCGGCATGGGCGACGCGATCGCCTTCGACATGGGCGGCACCACGGCCAAGGCCGGCGTGATCAGCGAAGGCCGGCCGCTGACGACGGGCTCGGCGCTCATCGGCGGCTACGAACGCGCCCTGCCGATCCAGATTCCCATGATGGACATCCACGAAGTGGGCACGGGCGGTGGCTCGATCGCTCGCGTGGAAACCGGCAACGCGCTGCGCGTCGGCCCGCAGAGCGCGGGCTCCATCCCCGGCCCGGTGGCCTATGGCCGTGGCGGCACCGAACCCACCGTGACCGACGCCAACCTGTTGCTCGGTCGCCTCGACGCCGACCACTTTCTCGGTGGTGAACTCAAGCTCGATCTGGCCGGCTGCCAGCGCCAGATGCAGGAACGCATTGCCGGCCCGCTGGGCCTGGAGCCGACCGCCGCGGCCGACGGCATCCTGCGCATCGCGGTGACGCAGATGTCGCACGCCGTGAAGGCGGTGACCACCGAGCGCGGCCTCGACGCCGGCAGTTTCACCATGGTGGTCTACGGTGGTGCCGGCCCGCTGCACGCGTCGGCCATTGCGCGCGAGCTGGGCATCCGCAAGGTGTTGATTCCGTATGCGCCAGGCTACTTTTCGGCCTACGGCATGTTGTTCTCCGACCGCCGCTACGACTACGTGCGCTCCGTGTTCCGCAAACTCGATGAAGTCTCGTTCGACGAGATCGAGGCGCTCTACAAGTCGATGGAAGACGAAGGCCGCGCGGCGTTGACGCAATCGGGCACCAAAGCAGAAGACGTGGTGATCGAACGCGCCGCCGACATGCGTTACGTGGGCCAGGAGCACGCCGTCACGGTGGACCTGCCCGGCGCCTTCTTCGTGGACAAGGACCGCTCGGCCATCAAGCGCCAGTTCGACGATCTGCACAAGGTGCGCTACGGCACCTCGGCGCCGAAGGAGCCGGCCGACCTGGTGAGCCTGCGCGTGACCGTGCTGGGCACCATGAAGAAACCGCCCAAACACAGCGTGGACACCGGAACCGCCACGCCTGATGCGGGCGCGGTGCGGGCCACCAAGCCGGTGTATTTCCGCTCCAGCGGCTGGGCCGACACCCCCGTCTACACCCGCGAATTGCTGCTGGCGGGCAACGCCATCGCCGGCCCTGCGCTGATCGAAGAACACGCCTCCACCACGGTGGTGCAGCCCGGCGACTCGCTGCGCGTGGACGAACTGGGCAACCTGCAAATCAACATCGGAGACGACCGGTCATGAAAACACAAGACATCCAGAACCCGGCAGTCGATGCGGTCACCGTCGAGATCATCCGCAATGGCCTCTACGCCGTGACGGAAGAGATGAAGACCAACCTCACGCGCACCGCCTACAACCTCATCATTTACGAGGCGCTGGACTTCACGGTGGGCCTGTTCACGAAAGAGGGCGACACCGTCTCCATCGGCCTGGGCCTGCCGATGTTCATCCGCGGCATGTCCGAGACCGTCAAGGCGAAGATCAAGCACTTCGGCGTTGACAACATCCTGCCGGGCGACATCCTCGTCACCAACGACGCCTACACCACCGGCAGCCACCTGAACCACTTCACGTTCACGATGCCGATCTTCCACGAGGGCCGGCTCGAAGGCTTCACCTGCTGCATGGCGCACTGGCTGGACGTGGGCGGCACGCTGGGCAACGTGACGACCGACATCTTCAGCGAAGGCATCCAGATCCCGATCCTGAAGTACCAGCGCGAAGGCGTGGTGAACCAGGACCTGATCGACATCATCGCGATGAACGTGCGGCTGGCCGAACGCGCGCTGGGCGACCTGCGCGCGCAGATCACGGCCATCACCACCGGCGAGCGCCGCTACGTGGAACTGCTGCAGCGCTACGGCGCCGACGCGGTGAACGCGTCGATCCGCCAGATCATGGATTCCAGCGAGGCCGTGGCCCGCAAAAACACGCTGTCGATTCCCGACGGCGTCTACGAAGCCGAGTCCTACATGGACGACGACGGCCTGGACATCGGCAAGCGCATCCCGATCCGCGTGAAGGTCACCGTGACCGGCGACGAGATGACGGTGGACCTGTCGGACGTGAGCAAGCAGGTGCGCGGCTTCTACAACTCCGGCTTCACCACCGGCATCGCCTGCGCGCAGGTGGCCTACAAGTGCCTGACCACGCCGACCGACTACCCAGTCAACGACGGCAGCTTCCGGTCATTGAAAGTGATCATGCCCATGGGCACGGTGATCAGCGCCGAGCGCCCCTACCCAATGCGCGTGTGGATGACCTTCCCGATGACGGTGATCGACACCATCTTCAAGGCGCTCGCGCCTGCGATTCCGAACCGGTCGATTGCCGGCCACCACGCCGATCTTGTGTTCCCCAACATCCACGGCATCTCGCCGGAGGACGGCCGCCTGTTCATCGTGGGCATCGGCCCGCTGGGCGGTGGCTGGGGCGCCAAGAGCACCGAGGACGGTGTGTCGGTCACGGTCTGCATCAACGACGGCGACACCCACAACAGCCCGACCGAGCAGCTTGAAGCGAAGTACCCGGTGCTGGTGGAGAAGTACGAGATCCGCCGTGACAGCGCCGGTGCCGGCCGCTACCGCGGTGGCCTCGGTGCCGAGATGGTGGTGCAGGCGCTCAGCCCCTTCACCGTGACCACCCGCATCGACCGCGTGCACTGCAAGCCCTGGGGCCTGGACGGCGGTGGCGACGCCATGGGCAACGGCCTGGCCGTGCGCCACAAGGGGGAGTGGAAGACCGATCACCTGAACGCGAAGATCTTCAACGTGCGGCTGGAGCGCGGCGACGCCTACAAGATGCTCTCGGGCGGTGGCGGCGGCTTCGGCAGCCCGCTGGACCGCGAGCTCGACAAGGTGGCGGAAGACGTGCGCGAGGGGTATGTGAGTGCCCAGGTGGCCCGCGAGGTCTACAAGGTGGCGCTCGATGGCCACGGCCAGGTGGACCACCCCGCGACGCAAGCGCTGCGCAGTGGCAAGGCCGCGGTCGCGGTCGAAGACGTGGCCTGGGACGGCCAGTGAGCACCGCCGTGGCCGACCCGCGCGCCGAGCGCCTCGCCAACCTGTGGAGCCGGCTCTCGGCCCAGCACGTGACCCTGGGCGCTGGCTGCGGTTGCATGGTGGGGGGCGTCAGCGTGTCGCTGGAAGACTTCGAACTCGACATCGCCGATTACCTCTGGGCCGAGGGTGAGCGCCTGGGCCAGACCGAGGTGGTGGCCTGGCTGCTGCAGCCAGGTCCTGTCGAACAACAGGTCAAACCGGTGATGACTCTTCTGACGCGCCTGGAAGAGGGCGAGGCCGATGAAGCCGTGGCCGACTGGCTGCTCACGCGTCTGGCGCGCACGCTCGACTCGTTCGCCAAGCTGCACGGTCCATCAAGCATCTGAGCGTCCGACCATGGCCTTCATCCTTCCCCGCACCGGCGACAACGCGGACCCCGGCATCCGCATCCCCATCACCGTGCTCACCGGTTTCCTGGGCAGCGGCAAGACCACGCTTCTCAACCGCCTGCTGCGCCAGCCTGACATGCACGGCACGGCAGTGGTCATCAACGAGTTCGGCTCGGTGGGGCTGGACCACGACCTGGTCGATCACACGCAGGAAAACATGGTGCTGCTGGCCAACGGCTGCATCTGCTGCACCGTGCGGGGCGACCTGGTCGAGGCCTTCGAGCGCCTCGCACAAAGCCGCGAGGCCCAGCGCGGTGCGCTGCGCCATGTGGTGGTGGAGACCACCGGCCTGGCCGACCCGGCGCCCATCCTGCACACGCTCATGGGCGACCCTCGATTGGCGCGCCAATGGCGCCTGGCCGGCGTGGCCTGCACGGTGGATGCCTTCAACGGCATGAGCACGCTGGACCAGCACACCGAAGCGGTGAAGCAGGCTGCGGTGGCCGACCGGCTGCTGCTGACCAAGTCCGATCTGGTCACGCCCGAGCAGTTGGCGCCGCTCCTGGATCGTTTGCGTAGCATCAACCCACTGGCGGCTCTGACGACAGCGCCCGATGACGCGCTGGAGGCTTTGCAAGGGTTGCTGGACCGCACCACCGCTGCGGCCCTGACACCGCTGTCACAGAACAAGGAGCGGTCCCACTTTTTCCCGCTGAGCGCGCCAGGTGTGCACGACCCGAACCGGCACGACGACCACATCCGTGCACACGTCATCGTGCGTGAACAGGCGCTTTCGCGCGAAGGCTTCATGGCCTGGCTGGACATGATCGCGGCCCTGCGCGGCGACGACCTGCTGCGTGTCAAAGGCATCGTGCAGCTCGCCGACGATCCGGAGCACCCGATGGTGATCCACGGCGTTCAGCACCTCTTCCATCCGCCCGAAACCCTGTCGCGCTGGCCGAGCGACGACCGGCGCACCCGCATCGTGTTCATCACCCGAAACATGGACGCCGAGGACATCGAGGCGACCCTGAGCATTTTCGAGAGACGCCGCACCCGCGGCCCGCGCCCTGCCCAACCCGTTTGAATGTCACAAGGAGACAAAACCATGATGAAGAAACTGATCGCCTGCGCCGTGCTCGGTGCCTGCAGCCTCTCGCCCGCGCTCGCCCAAGGCAAATTCCCTGACGGCATGCTCAAGCTGGTCGTTCCGTTCGCCGCCGGCGGCGGCGTGGACCAGGCGGCCCGTCTGCTCGGTCGGCAGTTGCAGACCGACCTGGGCGTGTCGGTCATCGTCGAGAACAAGGGGGGCGCCAGCGGCACCATCGGCGGCAAGGCGGTGCAAAGCGCACCCGCCGACGGCATGACCCTGTTGTTCTCCGCCGCCACCCACGTGCTGGCCCAGCAGGTGCTGGCCAACCCGCCTTACGACCCGCAGACAGATTTCGAACCCGTTGCGCGTGTGGGTGAAGCCCCGCTGCTGCTGGTGGTGCCGCCCAATGCACCGCAGAAAACGCTGAAGGAAGTGCTGGATGCGGCCCGCCAGAACCCCGACAGGTGGACGGCGGCCCTGCCTGCGCTGGGCGCGCCCAGCCACCTGGCCACGCTGCTGCTGGCCAAACAGGGCAACGTCAAGCTCACCATGACGCCGTACCGCGGCACGGCACCCGCGCTGGCGGATGTGGCCGGTGGCCACGTGCAGTTGCTCATGGACTCCATCATTTCGCTGCAAGGCATGGCCAAGAGCGGCAAGGTCAAACCCATCGCCACCACCTCGGCCCAGCGCAGCAGCGTGGCACCCGACGTGCCCACGGCCGTGGAAAGCGGCTACCCCGGCATGGTCTACAACTCCTGGTACGGCGTGTGGGCGCCCAAGGGCACGCCGCAAGACCGGGTGCTGCTCCTGAACAAGGCCATCAACAAGGCCGTGGCCGAGCTGGCCAAGTCAGGGTCGTTCACGGCGCTGGGCATCCTGCCGGTGATCGAAAGTGCCGACCAGTTCCGCAAGTACGTTGCAGCCGACGTGTCTCGCAGTGCCGAGTTGCTCAAGGAGTCCGGTTTCAAGCCGGAATGACCCGATGCGGGACGCGCCGGGCGTTTTGCGCCCGGCTGTGTGGATTTGTAAATGCCTCCCGGAAAACGTAGTTCTTCACGCCTCCTGAACGAACAAGCGGTATAAAAACGTCAAATAAATCACACGTTAGTTGTAAAAAACTGACGGGCCGATGACCATAAAAGGTTCATCAACATAACGGTTTGACGACATCCGGGAGGGGGCGGCATGCATCGTTCAAGGGGCTTCCTGCGCCTGCGTCTGTTCGCGTTGCGGTGGTGAATCCATGGCCAACGTGCTGGCGGTTCACTCGGTCTGCAGTTCCATTGCGACCTTCCTGAACAACACCTACCCGGCCTCGACCAACGGCACCCCCATGCCGGCGTGCGACTTCGAAGTGCTGTCGTCGCAAGAGATGGCCAGCCCGCCGCCCGACGGCAGTCGCATCAGCCTCTACCTCTACCGCGCCACGGTCAACGAGCACAGCCGCCAGCAGCGGCCCTCGCGGGCACCACAGGCGCTGCCCGTGCCGCTCAGCCTGGATCTGCACATCCTGCTCTCGGCCTGGGGCAGCACCGCGCTGGACGAACACATCACCATGGCCTGGGCCATGCGGCAGTTGCACCTGCATCCGCTGCTCGACGCTTCGTCGCTGTCACCCGAACCCGCGTGGGACGCCGACGAGGTGATCCAGATCGTGCCGGCCGAGCTCTCCACCGAAGACATCATGCGTATCTGGGACGCGCTGGAGCCGTCCTACCGGCTCTCGGCGTCCTACATCGCGCGCACCGTGCGCCTGGACCCCGACGAGTTGCCCGAGGCCCGGGCGGTGGTGTCCAGCCGCACCAGCTACAGCGCGGGGTTGGCCTCATGACGCTGCTGCTCCACGCCCGTGAAGTCGAACGCGTGGAGCGCCGCGTGCTCGGTGCCTTGCGCTGTGTGGACGCCACCACCGGCGCGCCCCTGGAGCAGACCCTGCGCGTCGAGGCGCCCGCGGGCGCGCGCATCCAGCGCAACCGCAGTGGCCTGCTGGTCATCCACGAATGGCGGCCGCTGGCGCACCACGCGGCCGCGTTTGCCAGCCCGCCGGGCGATGTGCCGGTGGGCTCGCTGGCGCTCATGCTCACCCTGTCCGACCCGCTGGGCCACTACCTGCCGCGGCTGGTGCGGGTGGACCTGCCGCGCGACGCCAACCCGGCCAACGCCGACCAGCCCGGCTCGGTGTTCCGCCCGATCACCGTGCCCATGTACCCCTCGGCCACGGGCCGTGTCGGCTCCAACTGGGCGTGCGTGAGCGTGAGCGTGTTCGAGCCCGGCAGTGGCGATGCGTTGGGTGGTGTGCTGCTGCGTGTGGTGGCCGCCGGTGCCGTGCGCGCGATGGGTTTGTCGGACTGGCGCGGTGAAGCGCTGGTGCCGGTGGCCGGCGTTCCCGTGACCACCTGGTCCACCGAACCGGGCGATGTGATCGTCACGCAAATCCAGGCCGAACTGCAGGCCGTGGTCGATCCGGCGAGCGTCACGCGCACGCCGCAGGCCGTGCTGCAGCTGGGGCGTGCGCCCGCCGTCCTGCCGCTGGTGGACCCGGTGGCCATTGAAGCAGCGCGCGCGGGCCTCCCGCAGGCCAGCGTGCTGGTCAACCTGGCGGCCGGTCGACCGCTGCATGTTTCCCTCGGGGTGGATCTGCCTTGAGGACCCACGCGATGTTCCCACCCGCACTTCACAAGGAGAACCACCATGCCTGAATACCTCGCGCCAGGCGTTTACGTCGAAGAAACCAGTTTCCGCGCCAAGAGCATCGAAGGGGTGGGCACCAGCACCACCGCGTTTGTCGGGCCCACCCGCAAAGGGCCTTACCGGGTGGATGACGACACCCCCGAGTCGCCCGAGCTGCTCACCAGCTTTGGTGACTTCGAGCGCATCTACGGGGGCTTTGCCGACCTGTCGCTGGGCACCGGCGTGCCGGGCACCAACTACCTGGCGCATGCCGTGCGGGCGTTCTTCAACGAAGGTGGCTCCCGGCTGTATGTCTCGCGCGTGGTGGGGGCCGATGCGGCGGTGGCCGCGGCCGAGGTGATGGCCGGCACTGACGAGGGTGTGGGATTCGTGGCGCGCTTTCCCGGCGCGGCGGGCAACGGTCAGGTCGTGGTGCGCGAAGCGGCCTCACCGGCATCGGAAACCACGCTCAACAACGCGCCGCCCGGCAGCCTGGTGCGCGACACCGTGTCAGGCACCGGAGCCTTGCTGGTGCGCGTGGGCAACACCTGGCGGCCAGCGGCCAACCTGGCGGGTGATGCGGTCACGCAGGCCGACGTGCTCGCGGGCGCACCGCAATTGCTCACCGTCTCGGTGCAGACCATCGACGGCGACGGCAACAGCCTGAGCTTTGATGACATGGGCCTGACCAACACGCACCCGCGCTGGATCGGCCACGTGATGTCGGCCACCCCCTCGCGGCGCAGCGACCACCTGCAAAACTTCTACGCCGTCAACGTGGGCGCGGGGGTGTCCCCGTCGGAGCTGCACGCCGGTTTGTTCAATGGCGCCACCAACAACGCCGCCGGCCAACCCGAGCGGGTCTGGACGCTCACCGGCGGCGCCGACGGCGCCGAGCCCACGCCCGCCGACTACGCGCTCGCGCTCTCCGAGATCGCTTCGCTCGAAGATGTGTCCATCGTCGCCGCGCCCGGCAGTTCGGCGTACGGCGTGGACGATGAAGACAACCCGCAGGCCATCGCCAGCGCGCTGATCGCGCACGCCGAAGGCCGACGCGCCTACCGCATCGCCGTGCTCGACACACCGCCCGAACTGCTGCCCACCACGGCACGCACCTACCGTGGGCTCTTCGATTCCAAGTACGCGGCCATGTACTTCCCGTGGGTGGTGGTGTCCAACCCGCTGGCGCGCCCGGGCCGTGAAGACATTCCGAAAGAGATCGCGCTGCCACCCTCGGGTTTCATGAGCGGCATCTACGCGCGCAACGACGTGCAGCGCGGCGTGCACAAGGCGCCGGCCAACGAGGTGGTGCGCGGCGCGCTGCGCTTCGAGATCGACGTGAACTTCGCGCAGCAGGAAATGCTCAACCCGGCCGGCGTCAACTGCCTGCGTTTCTTCAGCGGGCGCGGCAACCGCGTGTGGGGCGCGCGCCTGGTCTCCAGCGACCCGGAGTGGAAATACGTCAGCGACCGGCGCTACTTCAACTACCTCGAAGCGTCGATCGACCGCAGCACCCAGTGGGCCGTGTTCGAGCCCAACGGCGAGCGCCTGTGGGCCAACATCCGCCAGACCGTGGCCGACTTTCTCTACAACGAGTGGCGCAGCGGCGCGCTGCTCGGCACCACGCCCGACGAAGCCTTCTTCGTGCGCTGCGACCGCAGCACCATGACGCAGAACGACCTGGACAACGGCCGTCTCATCTGCCTGATCGGCGTGGCCATCATCAAGCCGGCCGAGTTCGTGATCTTCCGCATCGGCCAGAAAACGGCCGACGCCCGCGAGTGAATCCCCTCTTCAGGAGCTGAACCATGGCCAACCGCACCACGCCCTACGGCGCCTTCAACTACCTCGTCAACTTCGACGGTGGCGAGGTCTTTGGCGGCTTCTCCGATGTCAGCGGCATCGGCACCGAAGTCACCGTGGCCGAGTACCGCAACGGCAACGACCGCGAGAACCACGTGCGCAAGGTCGCCGGCATCCACAAGGTGTCCGACGTGACCCTGAAGCGCGGCATCCTCAACAGCAAGACGCTGTTCGACTGGATCAGCCAGACCCGCACGCAGGGCCCGGCCGCGCAGCGCAACGTGACCATCACCCTGCTCGATGAGGCGCACACGCCCGTGCAGACCTGGGTGCTGCGCGGCGTGATCCCGATGAAATACACCGGGCCCACGCTGGCTGGCAAGGGCGGGGGAGACGTGGCCATGGAAGAGATTGCGCTCTCCGCTGAAGCGCTCGAAATCACCGTCTGAAGCAACCCGGACAGACCCCCATGAGCCTCCTTTTCGAAACCGCCGCACCCGCCCTGCGCACCGCGCCCGAGCGCGCCGACGTGGCGTGCTTCGTGGGCTTTGTGGCGCGCCGGCGCGAGCAGCCGCTGCCCATGTCGGTGCGCCGCCAGCTCATCGACGCGGGCTGGGTGCACGGGCCGTGGCGCAAGGGCGCCGACGCGCTGGAGGCGCTGGACAACGTGCCGGTGGTGATCGACAGCTGGGCCTTGTTCGACCGCCTCTTTGCCTGGGACGAGCGGCCTTTGGGCCGCGCGCCCGATGCGGTGAGCGGTGAACCGGCGCACTGCGCCACCTACCTCGGTGCGGCCGTGCGCAGTTTCTTTGCGCGCGGTGGCCAGCGCGCGGTGGTCGTGCGCGTGGGCGACCCCTGGCCGTTTCTGGAGTCGGCCTCCAACCGCGCTGCCAAACGCCGAGCGCGCCTCGCCCGGCTCATTCCCGGCTTCAGCGACCGCGATCAGGTGGGCGAGGTGTTCGAGCCCATGGACCCACGCACCTGGCGCGGCATCGGCCATGTGGTGGGACTCTCGGACGCCAGCGTGTTGTGCCTGCCCGATCTGCCCGACGCGTGCGCCACCGAACCCCTGGCGCCCTCGGTGACCGTGCCGCTGGTGCCGCCGCCCGAAGGCTTTGTGGAGTGCAGCCCCGACGAACCGCCGCTGCCCCAGGACGCGGGCCTGCGCGCCCTGTACGCGCCGCGCCTGGACGGTCCGGGCTACGGGCCGTGGCGCGTGGCGGTGGCCAGCGTGCGGGCGTTTCTCGCGCGGCACCAGCGCGAGATGCTGTTCGTCGGCGCGCTGCCTTTGCCGCGTGAAGACGCACGCCGGCCGGTGAGCGACGGTGGCGTGCACGCGCACAACGACATGCTGGCTTTTCTGCGGCGCAGCGGCGTGCTGGAGGCCGAAGGCAGCGTGGACGCGAGTGGCCTGTCGATCGCCAGCGCCTTCGTGCAACTGGCCTACCCGTGGCTGGCCACGCGCGCGGCGCTTGACCTGCCTGAAGGCCTGGAGCCACCCGATGGCGCTCTGGCCGGCCTGATCGCCCGCAGTGCGCTGGCGCGCGGTACCCACGCCAGCGTGGCGGGTGAGCACTCCATGCCGGCGCTGCGCGACCTGCACAGCGCCGAGCCGCTGCCGGGCTGGGGCGCCGGCCCCCAGTCGCCCAGCGCGCGGCTGGCCGAGCGCGTGTGTCTCTTCACCCAGCAGGCCGGTGGCTGGGCGCTGCAGTCGGACGTGACCACCACGCCCGATGCGGCCTGGCGCAGCGGCGGTGTGAGCCGCCTCATGGCCACGCTGCTGCGCGCGGCGCGCCTGCGCGGGCAGAGCGTGCTGTTCGACGGCAACGGCCCCCAGACCTGGGCGCGGCTGGAGCGCAGCTTTGAAGAACTGCTCAAGGGCTTCTGGCGCGTGGGTGCACTGGCCGGCGCCACACCCGAAGAGGCCTTCAGCGTGCGCTGCGACCGCAGCACCATGACGCAGCACGACCTGGACAACGGGCGTCTCGTGACCGAGATCACCGTGCTGCCGGCGCACAGCATCGAGCGCATCACCGTGGTGCTGGCCCTGGCCGCGGCCGGCGTGGGCCAGGCCAGCGTGCGGGAGGCCGCGTGATGGCCATCGGCGCAGCGTTCTCCGCCAGCGCCTCGGCCCAGGTGTCGATCGGTATCGGTGCGGGCGCACGGCCGTCCTCCGCGCCGCTCATTCCGTTTCGTTTCCAGGTGCGGTTTCGCCAGTCGGGGGCGGGCACGGGCCAAGGCAACGATGTGGACATGTGCCAGGGCGCCTTTGCCGAATGCACCGGCCTGGAAGCCACCATGGAGCCCAAGGTGATCCGCAGCGGCGGCGTGAACCACGGCGCATTCCAGCGCGCGGGCCAGGTGACGCACGCCACCGTGATCCTCAAGCGCGGCATGACCGACAACCGCCACCTCTGGAAGTGGTTCGCCCTGGTCTCCGGCGGCGACTATGCCGCGCGCATGGACGTGGACATCGACATGCTCGATGGCGCCGGCACCAAGGTGATGACCTGGTCGCTCGCGCGCTGCATGCCGGTGAAGTTCAAGGCCGCCGACCTCAACGCCCGCGCCACCGAGGTGGCGGTGGAAGAGCTGCACCTGGCGCACGAGGGCCTCACCCTCGGTTTTCCCAAGGCCTGAGCATGACCGAACGCACCATCGCCGTCGCCGAGTTCAAGACGCTGAGTCCGGCGCCCGAGACCGTGGTGAAGGTGCACTTCAACCCGGCCTCGCTGCAGTACACCGTGTCGAACACGCTCGGCCCCGCCGGTCAGGGCGCGGGCAGCCGCCAGTACGTGAGCGCCACCGTGGCCAAGCTCACCATGGACCTGGTGTTCGACACCACCGCTGAAAACCTGGGCGGCGAGGTGCAGGGCGGTGAAGACGTGCGCGGCACCACCGACAAGATGGCGCAGATGCTCAAGCCCTTTGGCGGCGAGAACGAGAAGACGCCGCCGCGCGTGGAGTTCAGCTGGGGTGCCTACCGCTTCGTGGGCACGGTGGAGCAGTACAAGGAAACGCTGGACCTGTTCTCGCACGACGGCGTGCCGCTGCGCGCGGGCATCAACCTCACGCTGTCCAGCGACGCCCCCAATTTTGAAAGCGCCAGCGCGCCAGCATCGTCTGCTGATCGCGCAGGCGGTGCATCGTCCATGGAGGTCCCAGGCGGGGCCGGCCCGTCGGGCGTGGCCGCGGCTGGCGGCGATCCACGCGCGGCGCGGGCCGTGGCGAGCGCCAACGCCTCGGCCAGTTTGCGCTTTGGCGGCAGTGCCTCGCTGCTGGTCGATGCGAATGTGTCGCTCGGAGCGCCGGCGGCGTTTGCATCGGCGTCGCTGTCGGTGGGCGCTGGGGCCGGTGTGGGCATCGGTGTCGGTGCGGGTGCAGGGGTGGGCATCGGCGCCACGGCCGGCGCCGCCTTTGCCGGCCTGCGCACCGGCGCGGGTGGCGGCGCATCGCTGCCCAACGCGCAGGCCCTGCTGCCCCCGGCGCAAGCGCGCACCGGCGCCACCGGTTTCGCACCGGGCGGCATGGCGCGCGGTTCGGGCGCGGGCAGTCTGGGGACCGACGTGGGCGCCGCCGCCGACCTGCAGGCCCGCATCGCTTTTGACTGAACGACTCGGGGAGACACACATGCCCATCACCTTCGAAGAAGTCACCGCCGAGGTGCCGGCCGATCGGCCCGCCCCACCCACCGCGCAGGCGAGCGAAGCCACCTCACCCGAGGACCCGCGCCAGTTGGAGGCGCTGCAGCGAGCGCTGGACCTGCGCACGGAGCGCGACCGACGCCTGCAGACCGACTGAGCGCCACCAACACGTCAACACCATGAGCGAAACCGCCCTCAGCCGACAAGCCCTCTACAGCGCGCGTCCCACGCTGCGGCTGGGTGGTCAGGCCGATGTGCGCTTGTCCAACCTGCTGGTCGCCATGCGCATGGACGAAAGCGAAGGCGGCATGAGCCGACTGGAGCTGCGCCTGTCCAACTGGGTGGGCACCACGGCGGGCGGCACCGAGCAGGCCTTCGGTGCGCAGTCCGAGCTGAAGCTGGGCGCCGAACTCGCGGTGTACGCGGGGGACGTGCAAGCCCCGGTGGAGGTGTTTCGCGGCAAGGTCAGTGCCATCGAGTTGTTGTTCAGCATGGGCGGCGCACCCGAGATCACGGTGCTGGCTGAAGACGCGCTGCAGGCCGCGCGTCTGGCCCGGCGCAGCAAGACCTACACCGACATGTCCCCCGCCGACGTGGTGCGCGAGGTGGCCGACGCGCTCAACCTGCGGCCCACCATCACCGGCCTCACCAGCCCGACCGACACCTGGGCGCAGATCAACGAGAGCGATCTCGCCTTTCTGCGGCGGCTGCTCGCGCGCTTCGACGCCGACCTGCAGATCGTGGGCGACGAGCTGCAGGTGGCGCCGCGCGGTGACGTGGCGCGTGGCGAGGTGGAACTCGCGCTGTTCGGCCAGCTCATGCGCGCCCGCGTGATCGCCGATCTGTCGCAACAGATCACCGCCACCAGCGCGGCAGGGTGGAACCCGGTGGACGGCAGCGCGGTGAGCCATGAGGCCACGCAGATCACACACAGCGGGCCGGGCAGTGGACGCAGCGGGTCGTCGTGGCTCGATGAAGCGTTCGGCCCACGCCCTGAGCACATCGGCCACCTGGCGGTGAGCAGCGATGCCGAAGCCCAGGCGGTGGCCCAGACCGCATACGACCAGCGCGCACGCCGCTTCGTGCGGATCGAAGGCCTGAGCGAAGGCAACCCGGCCATCCGCGTGGGCACCACGGTGTCGGTCACGGGGCTCTCGCCGCAGTTCGACAACCGCTACTTCGTGTGCGCCGCCTCGCACCTTTACGACCAGACGGCGGGCTACCGCACCGAGTTCAGCGGCGAGTGCGCGTTCCTCAGGGAGGGCGCATGAAACGCGATGCGCTGCTGGAGCGGCCTGCGGGCTGGCTGCAGGCCGGCGCGCTGGCGCTGGTGGTCTCGCTCGACGACCCCGAGCGCCGCAACCGCGTGCAGGTGCGCCTGCTCGCGCACGACGGCGTGACCGACCAGGACGCGCCGCTGTGGGCGCGCGTGGTGGCGCCGTTCGCCGGCAACGACCGGGGCTTCTTCTTCCTGCCCGACGTGGACGACGAGGTGCTCGTGATCTTCATGAACGGCGATGCGCGCCACCCGCTGATCATCGGCGGGCTGTGGAACGGCAACTCGCCATCACCGGCCGATCTGGCCAATGGCGAACACCGCACCAAGCGGCTGAAGTCGAAGAACGGCGTGGCCATCACCATCCTCGACGAGGACGGGCAGGAAACCCTGACGCTGGAGACGCCCGGTGGCCAGACCGTCACGCTGCAGGACGGGCCGGGCTCGATCACGCTAGCAGACGCCAACGGCAACCGCGTGGTGATGGACACGGCAGGCATCGCGGTGGAAGCCGCGGCCAAGGTGAAGGTGACCGCCGCGCAGGTGGAGGTGAGCGCGGGCATGGTCAAGGTCGATGCGGCCATGTCCACTTTCTCCGGCATGGTGAAGTGCGACGTGTTGCAGACCAACGCCGTCATCTCCGCCAGTTACACGCCGGGCGCAGGCAACATCTGGTGACGCCATGGCCCGCACGCTCACGCAGCAACTTCCACACGACGTGGCCCTGGGCGCGCCGCGCGGTCTGGTCTCGGGCGGTGCGCCGCTCTTGCTGCAACGCGCCGATGGCGACTTCATCGACGCCGTGCTCGACGAGATCACCAGCGTCGAGGGCCGCGCGAAGTTGCTGGCCTCGCGCGCTGCCGCGCGCACTCAGCGCCAGGTGCTCAAGCTGTTCCAGCCCATCCAGCGCCAGCACCACCTGGCCGTGCTGGAGGCCTGGTGCGACACACCGGGCACGCCGCGTGTGGACCCCGCGCGCGTGGCGTCGGCGGGCCTCGTGGTTCGCCGCGTGCGTCGCGCTGGTGGCGCCGCAGAAGAGGGCTGGATGCGTTCGCGCGGACGCCTGCGCGGCTGGCTGCCGGTGCAGCGCATCGGCGGCGCCGCGCGCGACCCGGCCAGCCAGCTGCGGCTGCACAGCGGCCAGACCGGCGTGGCCGACATCGACCACGAGCTGGTGCAACTGGCCCTGCAGCGCGAGGACACGCTGCTCGATGAACACGTGGTGCCCATGTTCGTGGCGCCGCCCGAGGTCTGCAAGGCCGCGGGCAAGACGCTGTACTACGGCCTGGTGCCCACGGTGAGCGGCGAGCTGGCCGAGACCGCGCCGGTGTTCGACGAAGCCAACACCTTCGGGCCCGAGAGCGCGGATTTCCGTAACCACCTGGTGCAGGCCCTGCGCGGTGAGGCCATGGATTTCCCCCTCGATGGCGAGAGCCTCAACCCAGCCTGGACAGAAGCCGCCGAGCTCGCCACCACCGTGCGGCCCACCGGCGTGTCCATCGACCACTGGAACCAGCTGCGCCCGGGCGGCGGTGCGCGCACGGGCATGCAGCGCTTGCTGCGCTTGCTGCGCCAGCTCGATGGTGAATTCAATGCGTTTGCCGGCACCTCGCCCGCCAGCCAGGCGTTGCGCCAGCAGCTCGCGGCCATCGCTTTGCCTTTGAAGCTGCGCGATGGGGAAACGGTGGCGCGCACGGTGAGCGCCGAAGCCTTCCTGCGCCAGGCGGCGCAAGTGCTGGTGCAACGCGACGAGCAGGCCGCAAGGCCCGAGATGCCCACGCGCTGGCCTGCGCTGCCCAGCCATCAGGCACAGGCCTTGCGGCTGGCGCTCTCGCGCGCCGTGGCCGAGCGGTTTGCGCAACTCAACCCGGCGCCAGGCCGCTTCGACGACCCGGCCGCGCAGTACGTGGTGCGCGCCTTCGTGCGCCTGAAGCCCGAATGCGGCTGCCCCGCGCGCATCGTCTGGAGCGAGGCCACCGAACCCTTTGTGATCGCGCCGTGGTTCGAAGGTTCGGGCGCGCCGCCGGTGCGCATCAGCCTGCCCGACATCACCGAGCCCGGCCTGCTGCGTTCGCTCAAACCCAATGTGTCGTTCACCGTGCCGCCGGCGTTGCAGAACCTGCTGAGCGGCAACCCGAAAGACCTGATGGAAGGCAAGAAGCCACCCGACGGCGGCATCACCATCGGCTGGATCTGCAGCTTCAGCTTGCCCGTGATCACGCTGTGCGCCTTCATCGTGCTGAGCATCTTCTTGAGCCTGTTCGACCTGATCTTCAAGTGGATGGCGTTCATCAAGATCTGCATTCCGTTTCCGAAGAAGGGCGAGTGATGAATCCGGCATCAGCCCCCATCGGATTTCCGTTCCTCGGCCTGCCCGACGAGCATGGCCAGCTCGGCTGGCCCCTGCTTGAGAAAAGCGTGCGCGACGGCATCCGCATCGTGCTGAGCACACGCCCCGGCGAGCAGCTCATGCGGCCCGAATTCGGTGGTGGGCTGGACCGTTTGCTGCACGAGCCCAACACGCTGGCCACGCGCCGGCGCATCCGCGATCTGGTGCAGGGCTCGCTCACGCGCTGGGAGCCGCGCATCCTGCTCGACGCGGTGGAGGTGTGGGACGTGCCCGACGCCCCCAGCCACCTGCGGGTGGAGATCCAGTACCGGCTGGCACGCACGGGCGCGCCGGGCCGCATGAACGTCAATGTGCAGTTGGAGAACTAGATGCCCATCGTTCCACCCAGCCTGGACGACCGCCGCTTCGATGATCTGGTTGAAGACCTCATCGCGCGCATTCCCGCCCACACCCCCGAGTGGACCAACCCGCGCCAGGGCGACCCCGGACGCACGCTGATCGAGCTCTTCGCCTGGCTGGGCGATGCGCTGCTCTACCGCGCCAACCTCATCCCCGAGCGCCAGCGCCTGGTGTTCCTGAAGCTGCTCGGCCAGGGTCTGCGCGCAGCGCAGCCGGCGCGTGGCATCGTGGGCCTGTCGTACGCGCAGCCGCTGGCCGATCTGCGCGCCAGCTCGCTGTTGCCCGGCGCGCGGCTCAAGGGTGCGCAGCCGTTCGAGACCCTGGGCGAGACCACCGTGCTGCCGGTCACCGGTGAGGCCTACATCAAACGCCGGCTCACCGACACGGAGGCGGCGCGCATGGCCGACGTGATCAGTGGCCTCTCGCGCGTGCACCGCATCAGCGGCGCGGTGCAGGGCTACGAAACGCTGGCGGTGTTTGGCGAGGGGCGCGCCGAGCCCGGTGGCTTCGACGTGTTCGAGCGTTCGACCGACCGCGCCTTGTGGATCGCCTTGCTCGCACCGTCGGCGCCGAGCCTGCTGGAGCAAGCGGATGTGAATGACAACGTGCGTGCCGCGCTCGGCGGTGGCGACACCGGCGTGCCCTCGCTGCTGTCGCTGGGCATCGTGCCGGCGCTGCCCTTGCCCGCGCTGTTCGAAGAGGTCGGCCCGCTGGCCGAGGTGCCGGTGATCTGGGAGATGGTCACCCGCCAGCCCGGCACGCAGACGCTGGACTACCTCACGCTGGAGCCACTGCCCGGCAGCGACACCTCGCGCGGCTTCACGCGCCCGGGCACGCTGCGCCTGCCGCTGCCCGGCCAGGACGACATCTGGGTGCCCTCCAACCAGGTGGGCGTGAACCCGCTGGCCGGCGTGGGCGATGCTCCGCCCCGGCTGGACGACGCGGCCCGCGCCGCGCGGCTGGTGGCCTGGCTGCGCGTGCGCCCGCGTCCGGGCAGCCAGGTGCAGCGCCTGCCCCTGACCTGGCTGGGCATCAACGCCGCCGAGGTCGACCAGCGCGTGACGCTGCAAGGCCAGGTGCTCGGCACCAGCACGGGCGCGGCCGACCAGAGCTTTGCCTTGCCCGCCGGTTCGGTGGACGGCGAGACGCTGCTGATCGAGGTGGAAGAGCCCGGCGGGCGCGGCTACCAGCCGTGGCGGCGCGTGGACGACCTGGCCGCGATCAGCGCCGATGCGCTCACGGCGCGCGAGGCCGGCGCGTTTGAACTCGACGCCGAGGCCGGCACCGTGCGTTTCGGCGACGGCGTGCGCGGGCGCATCCCCGAGCGGCTCATGCGCGTGCGCCTGGCGCGCGGGCGCTTTGGCGGCGGGCGCGCAGGCAACCTCGCGCCCGGCAGCCTCAGCGAGATCGCCGCCACGCTCATCAACGGTCAGCGCGCACCCGCCATGAAGGTGCACCAGCCCCTGGCCATGGACGGTGGTGACGATGCCGAGACGCTGCCCCAGGCCGAGCGGCGCATTCCGGCCATGCTGCGCCACCAGCAGCGCGCAGTGACCGCCGACGACTTCAAGCGCCTCGCGCTGGAGACGCCCGCGGCCGATGTGGGCCGCGTCGAGGTGATGCCGCGCTTCAAGCCGCGCGACCGGCGTTTTCATGTGCCCGGCGTGGTGAGCGTGGTGGTGCTGCCGTCCGCCGCGCTGGCGCCAGCACCCAACCCCCGGCCAGACCGGCCCTTCATCGAACGTGTGCACGCCCACCTCTCGGCGCGTGTGCCGCTGGCCACCGAGCTCTACGTGATCGGCTGCGAATACGTGCCACTGGGCCTGTCGGTGGCGCTGCGCCTGCGCGAAGGCTTCGCACGCGACAAGCTGCTGTACGAGGTGCGCGAAGCCCTGCGCCGCCTGCTCTGGCCGCTGGCGCCTGGCGGGCTGGAGGGCGAGGGCTGGGCACTCGGCCGCTCGGTGCGCGAGCGCGAACTGGAAGTGGAGGTCTCGCGCGTGGCGGGCGTGGCCGAGGTCACCGGCCTGCAGCTGTTCGCGCGCCAGGGCGCCGCCGGCCAGGAAGACTGGGCCCTGCTGCCGCGCAACCAGGCCGGCGCCCAGCAGACGCTGAACCTGCGGCCCTGGCAGTTGCCCGAGTTGTTGTCCATCGTGGTGGTGGAGGGCGCGGAGGCGCCGACGAATCTGCGCACCTTGCCGAACCCGTTTGCGCAGGCCAATGCGGTGGCCGTGCCCGTCGTGCCGGAGCTCTGCTGATGGACGCCAACGGCTCCCGCTTCTGGTCGCTGCAGGCGCCCACCCACTGGCCCACGCTGGTGCAGGGTGGGGGGCATGTGCGTTGGCACGCGGCCTGCAGTGCGCTGTGCCTGGCGTCCGAACGTGAACTGGAAGCGCCTGCCGATGCGGAGGCCAGCCGCGTGGCGGGGCTGCTGGCACTGAACGAGGTGCCGCGCGCGCTCGATGCGCAAGGCGTGGTGTGCAGCTGGCACGCGCCCAGCCAGGCCATCGTGGTGCGCAGCGCCCATCTGCCGGAGGCCGCCATCGCGCTCCCGCTGGACGCCGTGCCCACCGACCTCTGTGTGGCCAGCGACGGCGTGCTGTATGTGGCCATGCCCGGGCGCGTGCTCATGCACGACCTGCGCCAGCGCTGGGCCGCCGTTGAGGTGATGGAGCCCGGCTTTGCGCCCTGGCGCCTGGCGGCCCACCCCCACGGTGGTGTGTGGGTGCTGGAACGCGGCAGCGGGCGGCTGGCGCGTTTGAAGGGTTACCCGCTGCCCAGCCAGACACCGGCCACCGACGCCTATGCCCCGGGCGTGTTCCGCCCCGATCCCGAGAACTGCCGCACACCCGCGATGACCGTTGTGCATGAGGGCTGGGGCGGAGTGGCCGAGCCCTTTGCATTGACCTGTCGCCCCGAGGGTGGTTTGCTGCTCATGGGCTGGAACACCGAAGGCCAGGCCTGGGTGCGGCGCTGGCATGAAGCGACCCGCACGCCCGGCCCCATGCGCCTGCTGCGGGGCGCGCTGCACGCCTACGCCCTCACCTGGATCGATGGCACACGCATCGGATTGCGCATGCCGGGCCGGGTCGACGCGCCCGCGTTTGCGATCGACGACACGTCGGACGCCGAGTTGCCCGCGCTCGGCGAGGTGTTTCCGCTGGCGAGCGACCAGCGCGAGGCACCGTTTGTGCACCGCGTCGACGGCGTGGCGCACTACCCGGTGCGCGAAGACGCCGCCGAGCCCTTGTGGCCGCTGGCCTTGCCCAACCTCGCGCGCCGTGGCGCGGCGGCCAGCTTCACCACCGAGGATGGCCAACTGCGCGCGCAGCTCATCGACAGCGGCACACCCGCCACCACCTGGCACCGCGTGTTCATGGAGGCCAGCATTCCCCCGGCCTGCGGCGTGGTGGTGTGGCTGGCCGCCACCAACGACCCACAGCCGCCCGCCCCCGAGCGGCTGGACGCCTGGCACCCCCACGCCTTCGGCCGCGACGTGCGTGCCATCGACCCCGCCGCGTCGGGCCCGCACGTGCCGCACGCGGTGTGGGAGCGTGCGCCCTCCGAGCTGCCGGCGCACCCCGGCCTGGCGCCGTGGACGCCGCAGCGCGGGCTGCGAGGCCTGTTTTCGGTGCTGGTGCAGAACGCGCGCACCGCCGTGCGTTCGCTCAACGGGCGCTACCTCTGGGTGCGCCTGAGCCTGCAAGGTGACGGCCGCGCCAGCCCCGAGGTGGTGGCGCTGCGCGCCTGGGCCAGCCGCTTCAACTACGCCGAGCAATACCTGCCGCGCATCTACCGCGAGACCCTGTTTGGTGATGCGGCGCAGCTGCCCGGCGAATGCCTGGACAGCATCGACGAAAGCTACGCCGACGGGTTGAACAGCGCAGGCACACCCGAGGTCGCGCTGCTGCTGCGCCTGGCCACGGGCGGCATCGCGGTGAGCGACGGTGCACAGGTGGTGGTGGAACACACCGGGCGCAGCTGGCTGCTGAAGGATGGCGGCAGCGCACGCTGCTGGCGCCTGCTGCTCGATGGCCACGCCATCGGCGTGTACCGGCCGCAGGCAACACCGGCCGACTTCCTGGCGCGCAGCCTGGCCAATGTGGAGGGCGTGCTCACGCAGCTCGAAGACCGGGTGGCGCACGCGCACCTGCTGACCGATCCCGCCAGCACACCTGCCGAACACCTCGACTGGCTGGCGAGCTGGGTCGGGTTGAGCTTTGATGCGGCCCTGCCCGATGCGCGTCGGCGCGCCTGGCTGCAGGCCGCGCCCGAACTCGCGCGCTGGCACGGCACGCGCCGAGGCCTGGCGCTCGCGCTCGACGTGGCCACCGGCGGTGGCGTGAGCGGTGGCGAGGTGGTGGTGATCGAAGACTTCCGGCTGCGCCGCCTGCTCGCCACGCTGCTGGGTGTGGACCTGGCCGATGAAGACGACCCGCTGCTGCCGGGCCTGCAGGTCAGCGGCAATTCGGTGGTGGGCGACACGCTGGTGCTGGGCGACCAGGCGCGCGCTGAGCTGATGGCGCTCTACCGCGAAGAGGCCACCACCGAGAGCGAAGACGAAGACATCGCTGATTTCTACGGGCGCCTGGCGCACCGCGCCACCGTGCTGGTGCACCGCGAGGTGGACGACGTGGACCTGGGCTTGATCCGGCGCATCGTGGCCATGGAAGCACCCGCGCATGTGCAGGTGCGCGTGACCACCGCGAGCTGGCCTTTCATGGTGGGCGTGGCCAGCCTGGTGGGGGTGGACACGTATCTGGCGCGTGCCGTGCCGCCGCGTCCCGCGCGTGTGCAGCGCTCGGTGCTGGGCGGGGGCGACTTCGTGCTCGGCCCGACCACGCTGGACCCGCGCCTGCGCGGCGAGGCCGCACCACCGCCCGTGGTGCCCGCTGCACCCGCTTGAAGACCGCGCACCAGACAACCACGACCACGCAAGGAGCAGCCCATGAGCACCGCCACCACCTTCAGCACCCTGGACCCGCTCACGCGCCAGCCGCTGGGCGAGCGCCCGGTGTACGCCACCGGCATGCTGCTGGATGCGCAGGATTTTCAGGACGAGCAGACCTACCACCGGGGCCGGCTGGCGCGCGCGCTCGGGCTGGCGGGTTTGCTGGTGCAGCACCGCCCGGCGCAGGACACCGCGCCCGAGGAAATCCAGGTCAACGCCGGGCTGGCGGTGGACCGGCTGGGCCGCCTCATCGAGCTGCCGCGCCCGGCCTGCCTGAGGGTGCAACGCTGGTGGGACGCCGAGGCCGCGCGCGACGGCCTGCTGCAGGCCGACTACACCACGCCGGGTCGCTTCATCTCGGCGCGCGCGCAGGCTGGCGTCACGCTGCCCGCGCGCGCGGTGGTGGCCGACGTGTTCCTGCGTTTCGTGGCCTGCCCGCGCGGCCTCACGCCGGCCTTTGCCAGCGGCCCTCTCGATGCGCTGAACGCGGTGAGCGTGTCGCGCCTGCGCGATGCGTACGAACTGCACCTGGTGCCGCGCCAGAACCTCACCGACACCGGCCTCGGGTTGCCGCTGCGCCCCGGTGCCTTCACCTTGCCGGTGGAAGATGAAACAGCCGAGGAAGCGCTGGCGCGTGAAGCCGCGATGGATGACACCTCGGTGGACCCCGCCGTGCGTCGTGCCGCGCTGCAGGACGCGGTGCTGCACGGTTACAGCCGCCCGGCCGACGACGAGCTGCCGCGCGGCCCCGAGCATCCACCCACCGTGGACGCCAGCGCGGTGTTCATCGCGCGCGTGCTGATTCCCGTTGCGCCCGCCGACCCGACCGTTCGCCAGGGCAGCGCGGTGCTGGTGGACAACCACAGCCGCCGCTTTCTGCCGGGCCTGGGCGTGCTTGCGCGCTGGACCGGACTCTGAGCCAGTTTCCAACCCCTTCACCGGAGCACGCCATGAACCTCAGTACAGGCACCGCCCGCGAACCGATCGCCTCCGCGCAGGTGCAGACCCTGCGCGACGCCGGCGTGTTGATCGAAGACCACCGGCGCGACCGGCCGCGCTACTTCGACGGCCGCTTTCTCGCCGCGCGCGACCTCATCCGGGACCAGCAGTACTTCCTGACGCGTGAGGCCGATCTGGGCCAGGCCGCGGGCAGTGGCGTGGCCACGGGTCTGTTTGTGCAGGAAGGGGGCCAGCCCCAGACGCTGGTGGTCTCCAGCGGGCACGGCGTCACACCCTCGGGCGAGCTGGTTCTGCTGCCGCGCAACATCGACGTGCAGCTGGCCAACCTGCCGGTGGCCGAGCAGCTCTCGGCGCGATTCGGCCTCTCGCGCCTGCCGCAGCCGCCGCTGCGCAGCCGCACCGGACTCTTCGTGCTGGCGCTGCGCCCGGTGGAGTTCACCGCCAACCCCATCGGCGCCTACCCGACCTCCATCACCGGCCAGCGCACGGTGGAAGACGGTGACGTGATCGAGGCCACCGCCGTGGTGCTGGTGCCCTGGCAGGACGATGGTGCGGCCGATGCGCTGGACGCGCGGCGCGGCCGCGCGGCCCGCGCCATCTTCACCCAGGGCAGCTCGGCCGGCGTGTCGGCCAACGTGCTGCCGCTGGCCATGATCGCGCTGCAGAACAACACCGTGGTATGGATCGACGAAGCCCTGGTGCGGCGCGAGCTCGGCGCCGATCGCGGCGACCTGCCGGGCCTGGGCTTCGCGCCGCGCGGCCTGCGGCTGGCGCACCTCATGCAGCACCAGGCGCACCTGGCCGACGTGGAGTCGCGCAGCGGCGGGCGGGGCTTTCCGGCCATCACGCACTTCCCCGCGCTGCCACCGGCCGGCCCCTTGCCAGCGGGTGTGATCAACGCGGTGGACTTCACGCAGAACTACTTTCCGGCCGAGGTCGACGTGGACTTCACCATCATCCCGGAGGACGAACTGCCCGCGCTGATCGAGGAGGCACTGGCCTTGCAGCCGATCGACCTCACCGCGCCCGCCGAGTCGCTGGACTCCACCGCCGTGATGATCCTGGCGCCGGTGCCGCGCGTGGAGTGGCGCGCGGTGGCCGCGCGCGTGGGGCAGGGCGCCACACTGGCGCAGCGGGTGGTCAAGCCCGCCGCGCCCAACCTGATCGCGCAGCGCAGGCCGTTCGAAATCCTGCAGAAGCTGCGCCTGCCGCGCGCGGTGCTGGAGAGCACGGCGCTGGGCCCGGCCGACGCCGAATGGCAGCGCCTGGCGCGCCTGAACAACCTGTGGTTCGTGCGCCGTCGCCACCTGGCCTACCGCGACGACCTGGCCGGCAGCTACCGCGAGATCACCGGCAACGACGAGCGCGTGATCGAACTCGACCTCAACACCCGCATCGCGAAGCTGGGCCTCACGCCGCGCTACGACAACGTGCTCAAGGTGGCCACGCCCGCGGCGGCCAGCACCGTCATCGGCCTGCTCGCGGGCAAGCGTTACCTGGAGTCGCCGGTGCTCACCGCGGCCGCACTGGGTTTGCTCACCGATGCCATCGCGACCTCCGAACAGCTCACCGGAAAACCCACGCTGGACAAGACACAGGTGCTTGGCGTGGCCGCCGTGCTGGGTGAGCCCGAGAAGAACGAGGCGCTGTGGGCGCTGATCCAGCGCGAGAGCAAGGAGCCGATACCGGCGGCCGAGCTGCTGAGCATCGCCAGCGGCGCGGCCTGGAACACGCCGCCGGTGGACGAGGGCGCACAGGCCGAGCGGGTCGCCAAACGCATGGAGAGCCTGGGCCTGGCCGACGTGTGGACCGAGGTGTTCAAGAACTCGTCGGCCAAAGCCATGGCCGTTGAAGTGCAGTTGCTCGCCAGCACCCGCTACGAGGCTTCACCGGTGCTGAGTGCCGCCGCGCTCGGCCTGATGCTGGAGCTCGTGCAGCGCAATGGCTCCATCAAGGACCCGGCGTTGGTGAACGAGGTGGCCAACAGCCTGCTCGACCCGATCAACAGCGATGTGCTCAACAAGCACCTCGCGCTGGAGCGGCGGCGCCCGCTGGACGCCGACACGCTGCGCGGCCTGGTGAAGTCGGTTGACGAATGGCGGCCCGTGACGACGCGCATCACGCGCGCGGCCCCGGCGAAGAAGACCACCCGAACCCCGGCCCGCAAGAAGTCCTGACCCGCGCCACAACCCTCACCCGGGAGACCTGACGTGACCATCGAACGCATTGACCAACCGCTGCAGGGCGAGCGCGTGGTGGCCCTGTCACCGGAAGACGCGAGCCGGGCCGCGACCGACTGGCGCCGCCGGCCCAACCTGTTTGCAGGGCGCACCCTCACCGAGGCCACGCTGCAGGGCCGCCAGAGCTGGCAGGCCGGGCGCTTGAACCACCGCGCCCAGGCCCTCACCGCTGGTGTGGTGCGCGGGCTGGAGGTGTTTGCGCTGCCCGGCTCGGGCGGCACGCGCCTGCTCATCGAACCCGGCCAGGGGCTGGCGGTGAGCGGTGAAGATGTGGTGCTCGCGCGCCGCGCCGAATGCCGTCTTGACGACCTTCCCGTGGTGGCGCCACCGGCCTGGCTGCAGGTGCAGGAGGGTGACGCGGGAGAGGGGGGCGAGGCCACCGAGACCGATGGTCTGGGGCTGGTGAACCCGCGCGACGTGCCCGAGGGCATCACCTTGGCCGATCTGCGCTCGAGCGCTGGTGCCCGTTTGCCGAGAGTGGGTGTGCTGGTGCTGCAGCCGGTCACGGTGGACACCGCCGAGTTCGATCCGAACGACCCGTGCGACCGCTGCCCCTGTGGCGAAGGTGAGAGTGACGACAGCAACGTGGCCGCCTTCGAGGACTGGCGCATCAACGACGGCGCGCGCCTGCTCTGGTACCCCTGGCCGGTGGAATGGCGCGCGTTGCCCCTGACCACGCTGCGCCTGCGCAATGCGCTGGCCCACACCGTGTTCGACGCCGAGGCCGCGCTGCGCCATGGTGAGGCACTGCCCTGGGAAGCCTGGGGCGTGCCGCTGGCGCTGGTGGGCCTGAGCGAGACGGGCGTGGTGCAGTGGGTGGACCGCGCCTCGGTGGTGCGCCAGGGTGGGCGCGCGAAAGAGGCGCGCCTGCAGCGTTTGGCAGTGGGCGCTCTGGGCGCCAACAGCCGCCTGCCCGCGCTGTGGCAGGCCCGCATCGAGCAGTTCGCGCAGCAGATGGCCGAGACGCCCGAGCCACTGCCCGCGCCCAACGTGCTGGCCGATCCCTACCTGCGCCTGCCGCCGTGCGGCCTCATGCCCAGGAGCGCGCTGGACCTCTCCACCGTGCTCACCCAGCCCACGCTCAGCAGTCCGTTTTTTCCACCCGGCTTGGGAGCCACGCCTGTTGCACGCCGAGGTGGTGGACCCGGCGTTTCAGGAAGCGGTGAGTGAATTCACCGAACGCCGCGCGCGCGCACTGGGCGGGCGACAGGGCCTGCGGCACGAGCAGGCCCACCTGGTGCGCGCCCTCACCGGGCGGCCGCAGGCAGTGCCCGAGCTGGGCGACGACCCGCAGGCACTCGACGAAGAAGGCCTGGAGCCCTGGGGTCCACCTCCCACCGGGGGCGGGCACGTGAGCACGCTGCAGGCCGGCGCGCACGCCCACCTGTTCGACGGCGCGTTGCAGCCCTTCACGGCCACCGCGGCCGAGGCCTTGCATGCCTGGGTGTGCCTGGACCCGGACAACCCACCACGCAGCTTGATGCTCCAGTGGCGCGACGACACCGGCTGGTCGCACCGCGCCTACTGGGGCGAGCCGCTGTTGACCTGGGGCCGCCCGGCCACCGGCGCGCACCCGTTCAAGGTCGCCGGGCATTTCCACGTGGGCGATCTGCCGCCCGCCGGCCGTTGGGTGCGCCTGGAGGTGCCGAGCAGCGCGGTGGGTCTGGCCGGTGTGGCGGTCAACGGTGTGTCGTTCGATCTGTTCGACGGGCGTGCGGCGTTTGGACCGACCGGGGCGGGTGAGCGAACGTGGTTCGGCCATGTGCTGCCCACCGGCTCGCGGCAAGATGGCAACGAGCCGTGGGCGCTGCTCTCGCACAACGACCTGTGGGCACCTTTCGAGCTGAACGAAGGCCTGCAGCCCACGCAGCCCACGCTGGTGCCGGACGGCGGCGGCCACGTGGAAGCGGCGCAGCCCGGCATCCACCAGCACTACCTGGAAGGCGCCACCGCCCCCTTGAGTGCCGTCGGGTCCACGGAAAACCTGTTCGTCTGGGTCTACCTGGACGCGACCCGCCCGCCGCGCGAACTCATGATCCAGTGGAAGGTGGGGCCGAACTGGAACACCGATGGTCGGCGTGCGTACTGGGGCGAAGACCTGATTGCCTGGGGCGTGAACAACAGCCCGAGCCGCCGACCCAAGGGCGCCCTGCCCAAGCTCGGTGAGTGGGTGCGCCTGGAGGTGCCCTCGGCCGAACTCGACATCGGCACGCGCGCCATCAACGGCATCGCCTTCACCCTGTTCGACGGCTGCGCGGCCTTCGGCGCCAGCGGGAAGATCGCCCAGGCCACGACGAGCCCGCCCGGCATCCGCGCCGAGACGGTCTGGTTCTCGGGCGCCGCGCCCGCCGGTGCCACGCTGGTGGGCAGCTGGACCTGGTTGCAGCCGCTGGAGATGGTGGAGCCCACGCCGGCGGCGCGTGTGGGCCAGTCCAGCGCCATTGCCAGCCTCATGGCCGACCCGGTGGTCACGGCCCTGTCGGAGCGCGAGCAGGCCCAGCTGCCGCTGCGCGGGCTGGAGGGTTTCATGGCCTACCTGCGCGCGCGCATCGACCGGGCTGACGACATCACCGACTTCGGTTTCACACACATGCAGGTGGACATGCACCGCATCCGCCAGATGATGATGACCACGTCGGACGCCGCGCGGCTGGCGACCTCGCCCGCGCTGGCGGCGATCGCAAAGTCGGACAGTGCGGTCAACGTGCAGACGCAGATCAAGGAGTTCATCGGCCGCATCAAGCAGCCGGTGCTCGCGCCGCTGCGGGCACCCGACCCGGTGCCGGTGGCGCGCAATGTGACGCCTGCGGCCGCGGTGTTCACGTCGATGAACTTTGTTTCGTCGGTGAGCAGCGTGCAGCTCGTGCAGCAGAAGAGCCAGATCACGCTGCTGAAGGCGCCGAGCGCGCCGATCAACATCGTTTACGCCAACCCGGTGGTGGGCCTGTCGCCGGTGCGCACCGTGGCGGTGGCCGACCGGCTCAAGCAGCCACCGTCCACCGAAGCGCGTGACTTCGCGCTGGCCAACCGCCAGCGCACCGTGCTGGAGGTGTTGCAGCTGCTGCAGACATTCACCGCGGAAGACGGCGGCACCACGCCCGCCCTGTTGCGCGATTTCAAGGTGCGTGGCCTGGCGCAAGACCCGTTTCTGGAGGGCGCCAGCGGCGAGCGGGCGCTGGCCGATTTCCTGGGCAACGATGCGCTCAAGACCAAGCTGCTCGCACCCCCGCCCACCACGGTGCCGGGCAGCGACGGTGCGCCCAAACCCGTGGAGCCCGACGAAGCGGTGCTGTTCACGCAGACGGTGGCCTTGTCGGAAAACACCATCGCCATCCTGCGCAATCTTGAGGGGCGGCTGAGCGCCTACCGCAGTGCGCTCACGCGCTGTGAGCAGGCCTTGAGCGCGCTGCAGGGGCACATCGGTGCCGCCGGCCTGCGCGTGCGCGAGGTCGACGACCGGTTGGCCGAAGCGCGGCACGACGTAGGCGTGGCGCGCGCGCTGCTCGAAGAAGAGAAGGCGCGCGTGCTGGCCGTCAATGCGCGGCGCACCCGCGTGCTGACCGAGGAGGTGCAGTACCTGGCTTTCGTGCGGCCGCGCGAGACGAGCAACCTGCTGGCCGCACCGCGCCGCGTGCTCGACCCGGGCCTGCTCGAAGCGCCGGTGCCGGCCTGCCTGCGCGAGCACGACGACGTGCCCGACGAGCTGGATGAAATGCTCAAGGTGCTGCGCGAAGCGCCGGCCTCGCACTTCGTTGGCGCGCCCGCCATCCTGCAGAAGATCGACCGGCCCGAGTTGCTGCTGCGCACGATACAGAGCGCGCAGCTGCGCAGCAGCGTGATCACGCAGCGGGTCATGCCCACCTTCAATGCTGCGGCCGGCAAGCTGGGCGTGCACATCGGCCAGATGCTGGTGCGCCAGACGCAGGCCATTGCGGTGCGCGCCGAGGCGGTGCAGCGGTTGGACATCCAGCGCCTCTCAAGCCACTCGTGGCAGACGGTGCAGCGCGAAGCACAGGCGGTGATCTCGCTGGGCGACATCATTGACGGCGACCACGGTAAGGGCGAGGTGTCGCGCCGCGCCAGCGAACTGTTCGAGCGCATCGCGGGCGTTTGCGCCTGCCTGCACGCCGAGTTCTCGGGCGTGCTGCCGGCGGTGCGCCTGGAGTGGGCCGAGGTGATGTCGCAGTTCGACGAGGCGCCCAACCTGCGCAACCTGGGTGGCCTGCCGCGCTGGAGCAGCATCGGTTATGTGGACCGCCGCCAGATGCAGGCCTACACCGACTTCCTGTTCGACCAGGTGCCGCCGACGAACGAGGCGGCGGTGGCGCTCATCAACGACGTGGTGCGCATGGCGCTGCTGCTGGCCAGCCACGCACCGGTGGGCCGCATCGTGGCCGGGCGCATGCCTCGCCCGGTGACGGCGGTGCGCGTGGGCAGCCGCATACCGCTCACCGCGCTGGACCACAGCCGCCTGCGCGTGGGCATGCAGGCCATGATCTACAAGGGCAACACCCTGATGGCGCGCGCCACGGTGGAAGACGTGGGGCAGGGCGAAGTGTCGGCCCGGCTGGTGCACACCAGCAGCGTGCAGATCGATCTGGACACCGACGTGCGCGTGCACTTTGACCAGGCGAAGGTGCTGAGCAGCGCCTCGGTGCGCAAGGCCGGCCTGCTCAAGGTCTGAACACCAAACGGACCCACCATGGGCGCCGCCGACCGCACCGTTCAACACCTGCGCTTGCGCGCGCCCAGCGCCCAGGCCGCGATGCGCGCGACACACCGGCTCGAAGACGCGCTGCGCTGCGCCAGCCTGCCCGATGCGGGGGAACGTGTGCTGCTGGTGCGCCGGCTTCACCTGGGGCGCCTGCCTGAAGGCTTGTCGTCGCAGAGCCTGAGCTTGCTGATCGAGCAGCGCGTGGCGGCGTTGGGCGGTGCGTGGGTGCACGGCGGCGAGGAGCGTGCGACCTTCAGCGACACGGTGTTCTTCGAGGGCCGCTGGCAGGCCGCCAGCATCGCGCTCGACCGCCGCGCGCGAGGTCTGCCGCTGGCGGCCTGGTACTGGCGCGCTGCATTGCCCGACGTGTCCTTGCAAGCCGACCCACAGGCCTTCGTGCCGGGTTTGTGGCGTTGCCTGGAGCGCGAAGCGGCGGCGTCGGCCAGCCAGTCGGCGCTGGTGGCGGACGCGGTGGCGCGAGGCCACGGTGACTGGCTGGTGCGCTACCTGTCGCACACCCTGGGCCCGACACGGGGCGCGTCGCTCACGCAGGAGACCACCGCCGATTCGTTCGATGGCGGCGAGGCTGACGTGGGCGTCGTCCACTACCGCGATCCACACGGCGTCGACGTGCCCCGCGCCTGGCCCGCGGCTTTGCATGCGCACTTGCGGGCCGCCGGGTGGCGCGCGCACCGCACGCGCGCCACACTCCCGCCGTCCGTTGGGCGCAGCGGGTCGCCAGGCGTTTCCATGCCACCGATGGATTTGACCGAAGAGCGGCCACGCGCGGCAGCCGCAGCACCCGGTGCGGTGACGACCGGCGCCACCGCCGACATGTCCACACGGGAAGATGCCGACGCGCCGCGCGCGACATCGGTGGGGGGCCTGCTGTTCCTGCTGCCGGTGCTGAGCGGACTGGGCTTTGTCGAGTGGCAGGCGCAACACGCCGACCCGCCCTTGTGCGCGCCCATCCTGCGGCTGGCCTTGCGGCACCTGCGCGTGGCCAAGACCGACCCGGCCTGGGCGCTGGTGGACAGCCTGCCCGCCGCAGCGGGGCCGTGGTCGCGGTCGCACGGCGAGATGGCTGCCGCGTGGCTGGACGCGTGCCGTCGCGAGCTCTACCGTGCGGACAAGCTGAGCCTGGCGCGGCTGTGCCGGCGCCCGGCCCGGCTGCGCTGGAGCGCGACCCACCTCGACGTGCAGCTGGACCTGCGGCACGCCGACATCCGCGTGCGCCGGCAGGGGTTCGATCTGGACCCGGGCTGGCTGCCCTGGCTGGGCCGGGTGGTCACGTTCAGCTACCAGCGGCTGGACCCGCTGCCATGAACGCTCCTCACACCGTCAACGCCGGTGCGCGCCTTGCGCCACCGCCGCTGCACGAGTTGGCGCTGGCTGCGCTGGTCGACACGGCCCACACGGCGCTGGACGGGCCCGAGCTGACATGGCTGCACGCGCGCCGCCTGCACTGCGGCTTTGCACCGGTGGAGGCCTTCCACCAATGGGAGCAGGACACGCCCGCCCACGATGCGCAGCTGCTCGCACTGGCGCGCGAGCTGCGGCTCAGCTGGGGCGAATTGATCGCCGTGGCGCTGGCGGCGGCGGTGGAGCACGACGCGATGGTGGGCCGCGTGGTGGCGTGGTGGCAGACACCGGCGGGTGGCCCCCGGCCATCGTTGGGTCTGATCGACGAGATCGCCCGCGCGCTGGGACTGAGCGCGGCGAGCGCGGGCATCGTCAACGGGCAGGCGATCGCCACCGGGCTGCTGCAGTGGCCGGACGACAGCCGCCCCTTGCCCGAGTTGACCGTGAAGACGCCGGTGGCCCTGGCCATGGCGCTGCGTGGCCAGGGCGGCCACTGGGGCGGTGTCCGGCCGCTGGTGCTGGACGAAACGCTGGTGGTCGCTTCGATCCGCGATGCGGCGCGGCAGCAGGCGCGTGGGTTGGTTGTTGATCCCGCCAGTGGCGTTCACGCGGGGCCGTGCGTGCTGGTGGTGCGCAGCGGACACCCGCGCGAAGCGCGCAACGCGGCCGCGCTCGTGGCCCAGGCGCTGGAGCGTGTGCCGGTGCTGCTGGAGGACGCTGCGCCCACCGGGCTGGGGCCGTGGCTGTGGCTCAGGGGTTCGGTGCCCGTCGTGTGCGCCGAACTCGCGCCCGGCGAGACGCGCCGCCTGCCTGCGCTGCCGGGTCACAGCGGGCCGGTGCTGGTGGCCTCAGGCCCGGACGGCAGCTTTGAGTGGGACGGCGACACCGTGGGCAGCTGGTCGGTGCCGGTGCCGGGCTCGCACGAGCGTGAGGCCTTGTGGCGATCGAACCTGGGCCCTGGCGAACTCGCGGGCGCGCTCGGCCGCGCGCACCGCTATGACGCCGCGCAAATCCAGATGCTGGCCCGCACGGCACACCAGCATGCCCGCGCTCAGGGCGCGGACGCGCCGACCGTGGCGCATGTGCGGCTGGCCGCTCGCGCGGGCGTGGCGGGCGAACTCGGCAGCCTGGCCGAACGGCTGCCGCAGGAGGTGCCGGACGAGGCCTTGCTGGTCACCGAACAGCTGCGCACGGCACTCGCCTCGTTCCTGCAGCGCTGCGCGGTGCGCGAACACCTGGTGGACGGCCTGGGCGTCTCGGCGCGCACGCGCTACAGCCCCGGCGTGCGGGGTCTGTTCGTTGGACCGTCGGGCACCGGCAAGACGCTGGCCGCCGGCTGGCTGGCAACAAAGCTCGGTGTGCCGCTGTACCGGGTGGACCTGGCCTCGGTGTCGAGCAAGTACATCGGCGAGACCGAGAAGAACCTCGCGCGGCTGTTCGCGCGCGCCGAACGCACCGAAGCCGTCCTGCTGTTCGACGAAGCCGACGCGCTGTTCGGCAAGCGCACAGAGGTCAAGGAGTCCAACGACCGGTTTGCCAACGCCCAGACCAACTACCTGCTGCAGCGCATCGAATCGTTTGAGGGCATCGTGATCCTCACGAGCAACAGCCGCACGCGGTTCGACCCGGCCTTCACGCGCCGGCTCGACGCCATCCTGGAATTCACGCAGCCTTCGCCGGAAGAACGGCGCGCGTTGTGGCTGGCCCACCTGGGCGAGGGCCACACGCTGTCGGCGGCGGAGATCAACCGGCTGGCCTGCCTGTTCGATCTGGCGGGCGGGCACATCCGCAATGTGGTGCTGAGCGCGGCGGTGAGTGCCTCGCGTGGCGGGCAGGCCATCGGCGAGGCCGACGTGATGGCCGGGCTGGTGGAGGAATACCGCAAGCTGGGCAAACAGCTGCCCAACGGGCTGGCGCGCGCGGGGCCGTGATGCACGCGAGTCCCATCCCGCGTCCCCGGTCCCCGGCACCGTCACGGCCTCGCGCGCGACCGGGCGGGCCACGCACCGACGCACCCGAGGCCGAGCGCCGCACGCCGCGCTATCTCGACCGCACGGGCTCGCCCGAGGTGGGCGACGCGCTGCGCGCCTCGGGGCTCGCGCCGGACAGCGAAGCCAGCGCCGAGGTGTTGCCACCGGAGCTGATCGACAGCACCGTGATCGACGCCGAGCTGGCCGAGGTGACGGCCTCACCCGGCATCGAGGCCGAGCGCGCACCGGGGCGGCCGACCGTGTTGCAACCGCCCGCCGCTGCGCGTGCCGCGCTGGTCGCTGAAGCGCCGGCGGCATCGGCGCATGACAGCGCCGCAGTGCCAACCGATCCGGCCCGGGAACCACCAGAGGCGACACCGGAAGGTGGGGCCTCGGACGAAGCACCGGCCGGGGTCGTGCCCGACCCCGAAGCGGTGCCCGAGCTGGTGGCCACCGAGGAGACCGCCGAAACAACGGAGGCCGAGGCCGAAACCGTGCCAGCGGTGCCCGCCACGCTCGACGAAGCGGTGCCACCGCCGCAACCCGAAGCGCTGCGCGCCCACGTGCCCGAACGCGCATTGACCGAGGACGAGTTCATCGCGGTGGTCGAGTCGACGCAGACGCCCGAACAGGATCTGGCGCAGGCCGCTCAATGGCTGGCGGAACTGCGCGCCGAGTCCGAGGCCGCGAAGGCGGCCATCCTGGCCGACGCCCAGTTGCAGAAGGACACGGTGCTGGCGGCCGCGGCGGCCGAGGCCGAGGCGGTGAGAGGTGCGGCTGCGGGCGCCATCGCGGGGGTGCGATCGCGGGGTGCTGCCGCGCGCTCGGCGCTGGCGGCGCAATTGCAGGCGAAGAAGGCCGCGCTGGCCGAGCAGGTCGCGGGGCAGGTGGCGCGTGTGGACGCGGCCTCGGCCGCGAAGATGGAGTTGGCGCAGGCCCAGCTTGACGAACGGCAAAGCCGCGTCACCGCGTCCGCTGAAAGCGAACAGGCGCGCCCGGCCGAACTGGCGCAGGCCGAGGCGCAGCGGGCCACGGCCGCCCTGGAGTCGGCGGCGGCCGAATGCGACGCGGCCGGCGAGGCGGAAGCCGCGAAGCACCCCGGCGGGGACGATGGCAACCCGGACCAGCGCGCCGCCGCGCGCGAGGTGGGCAGCGAGAGCGCGCAGGACATCCGCGCGAAGAAAGCGGACCTGGCCGAAGATATCCGCTCGCGCAGCGACGATGCGTCCACCCGCTACGGCGAGTACGCGCAGAGCGTGAGCGATCAGATCGACATGGCGCGCGCGGATCTCCTTCCCTCGCTGATGGAGTTCGCGGCCCAGGCCACGGCCTCGTTGCAGGCCAGCGCCCAGGGCGTGAGCGACAGCCTGGACCAGCGCCATGCCGCGGATCTCGACGCGCTGCAGTCGTCGGAAGACAGCGCGGTGGGCCAGGTGGCTCAGGCGCGGCAGGCCAGCCTGGCGCGCATGGATGGTGAAGCGCAAGCGGCCTGCGCGGGCATCGACACGCAGGCCGGGATCCTGGTGGCCAACATCGACGTGGCGCTGCAGGAAACCGAGGCGGTGGTGATGGGTGGCGGCGAGGTGTTCCTGCTTGGCGTGCTCGATGTGATCGCCAGCGCGCGCCTGGGCCTGCAGACGGCGGCGTCCGACGGGCGCACCGCGTTGGCAACCACGGCGCAGGCGAGCGTGAGCGCGCTGGGCCAGGAGACGCAGGGCCTGGCTGTGCAAGTCGCGCAGGTGGTCAGCAGCATGGCGGCGGGCACGAGGTCGCTGGTGGCGGCGGCCGACGCGGCGGGCGACGGCATCGTGCAGGGGCAGGCCACGCAGGGCGAGCAAACCGCGGAGGCGGTGGCGCTGCAGCAGGACGGGCTGATCGAACCCGTGATGGCGCAGATCGACGAGGCGCTGGACGAGGCCGAAGCGGCCATGACCGACCTCACCACCGAGTTCGCCACCGGTCTGGAGGCGGGGGTGGACGAGAGCATCGAGCAGGCCATCCTGCCGCGCACGGACGACGTGGAGACGCGCACGGCCGAAGCCGCCGACCAGGCCGACGACGCGTGGTACGAAGGCCTGGCGCGCGCCATCGGCCAGATCGTGATCGGGCTGGTCATCATGGTGGCTGTGGCGCTGGTGGTCGCGGCGATCGCCGCCGCCTTCGGCGTGATCCTCACGGCGTGGACGGCCGTGATGATCGCCGGCGCCATCCTGCTCGTGGTGGGCTTCGTGCTGGCCTTGCGGGCGCGCTCGCAGCAGGAACAACTGGCCGACGCACCCTGGTACGAGGTCGCGGCCATCGCGCTGGGCGACACGGTGGGCTATGTCGGCATCCACGAAGCCGCGAGCGGCCACGATTTCGTCACGGGCGACCGCCTCACCGAGGGCGAGCGCACCGAACGCGGAACCATGGGCGTGGTGACGATGGTGTCGCTGGCGCTGGGGGTGCGCGGCGCCATCAAGGGGCCACCCGGGGGCGCGTTCGTGCGTCCCAGCGCCTTGCCGCGCGGGCTCTTTGGCATGCGATCTGGCCCGGGCGGTTTTGTCGGGCTGCGCGGCGCCATGGGCCAGATGGGGCGCGGCATGCGGGCGGTGGGTGTGGAGATGTGGGCCGGCACGCGCGGCGGCGCCAGCAGCGCGGTGGAGTGGGTGCGCACGCGGGTGCTGCGCATGGAGCCGACGCGGCCGGCACCCGAGCTGCTGGCGCGGGTGGGTGAGCCCAGCACCGCCGAGACGATCCGGGCCAACGAACTGCCCTACCGCCTGCCCCCCGAGGTGTACGTGGCCGAACGGGGCCGCCCCATCGATGTCTCCCGCCTCGACCCGAACCAGCGCTATCTGTGGGTGGTGGACCCCGAGGGGCGCGTGATCATCGCGCCCGAGACGCAGCCGGGCTTTGGCCGGGTGGTCAAACACGGCGATCTGGTGCCGGGTGGCGGTGGTGAGTTTCGCGGCTCGGCGCGGGCGGGTGGTGAGCTCAACGCGCGCCTCAACCGGGCGACCGGGGAATACGTGTGGGAGATGGACAGCGACTCCAGCTACAGCTTCGCGCGCACCGACAAAGGTACGTTGACCGAGCCCAGCCGCAGGGCCGCGCACGATGTGCTCACGGAGACCGGCACCAACACCGAGTACATCGATGTGCTGGCGAAACCGCGCAACCCGAACTCACCCACCCGGCACACACCCGCCGCGCCGCGCCCCGGTGGCGCCCCGGGTGTGGTGCCCGCCCGGTTGCCGCCGGACACCAGCCCACGCGCGCGCGAAGAAGGGGCCGTGGTGGTGCCGTGAGGCGCCCGCTCAGAGCGAGGTCCGCAAGCGCCAGATCTCCGGAAACAGCACCACATCCAGCATCTTGCGCAGGTAGCTCACGCCGCCTGTGCCACCGGTGCCGCGCTTGAAGCCGATCACGCGTTCCACCGTGGTGACATGGCGGAAACGCCAGAGGCGGAAGGTGTCTTCGAGGTCGGTGAGTTCTTCGCCGAGCTGGTACAGGTCCCAGTGGTCCTTGGGGTTGCGGTAGACCTGCAGCCAGGCCTGCTCGACCGCGTCGCTGGCCTCGTAGGGCTGGGTCCAGTCGCGCTCGGTGTGGCTCTGCGGCACCGCGATGCCGCGGCGCGCGAGCAGGCGCAGGGCTTCGTCGTAGAGCGATGGCGCTTCATACGCGGCCTGCACGATGGCCAGCCGCTCGGGGCTGTGCGCATGGGGTTTCAGCATGGCGGCGTTCTTGTTGCCCATGGCGAATTCGATGCAGCGGTACTGGTGGCTCTGGAAACCGCTGGACTGCGCGAGGTAGGGGCGCAGCGCGCTGTACTCGGGCGGCGTCATGGTGGCGAGCACGTCCCAGGCGTGCACCAGCTGTTCCATGATCTTGCTCACACGCGCGAGCATCTTGAACGCGGGCTGCAGTTCGTCCGCGGCGATGTGCGCTTTTGCCGCGTGCAGCTCGTGCAGCATGAGCTTCATCCAGAGTTCGCTGGTCTGGTGCTGGATGATGAAGAGCATCTCGTCGTGCGCGGGCGAGAGCGGTTTCTGCGCGTTCAGAACGCTGTCGAGTTGCAGGTAGTCGCCGTAGCTCATGTCGCGGCTGAAGTCGAGCTGCGCGCCTTCCTCGCGCACGATGTCTTCGGGTTTGGCGGAGGTGGGTTGATGGGGGCACATGATCAGGTCACCGCGTGTTTCTGGTTGAACTCGGCGCGCTGCCACTCGCCACTGTCCAACACCTGCTTCAGGTGTTCGACCGAGTGCCACACGTCTTCGAAGCCGATGTAGAGCGGGGTGAAGCCGAAGCGCAGGATGTCCTTCGCCCCCGTTCGCCCTGAGCCTGTCGAAGGGTCGCCGGCGCGGTAGTCGCCGACCACGCCGCGTGCGATGAGCGCTTGCACGATGGCGTAGGCGCCTTCGTCCTTGGTCAAGCAGACTTGCGAACCGCGTTGTGCGTGCGAGAGCGGTGTTGCCAGGCCGATGCCGTGGCCCTGGCAGCGCTCGTCCACCAGCGAGATGAAGAGATCGGTGAGCGCGAGCGACTTGGTGCGCAGCGCGGCCATGCCACCAACGGACTCGGTGGCCAGCAGCGTGTCCACGCCGCACTCGAGCGCGGCCAGGCTGATCATGGGTTGGGTGCCGCATTGGTAGCGTGTGATGCCGGGCGCGGGCTGGTAGTCGGGTGTGAAAGCAAACGGTGTGGCGTGGCCCCACCAGCCGGCCAGGGGCTGCCAGAAGCGGTCGGTGTGGCGCGGGTTGACCCACACGAAGGCCGGGGCGCCCGGGCCGCCGTTGAGGTACTTGTAGCCGCAGCCCACCGCGTAGTCGGCTCCCGCGCCGGTGAGGTCCACCGGCACGGCGCCCGCGCTGTGTGCGAGGTCCCACAGCATGAGTGCGCCGGCCGCGTGTGCGGCGGCGGTCACGGTGGGCATGTCGTGCATGGCGCCGGTGCGGTAGTTCACGTGCGTGAGCATGAGCACGGCCACCTCGGACGTGAGGGCCGCGGCAATCTCTTCAGGTTCGACCAGGACCAGATCGAAGCCACGCTCCTTGCACAGCGCCTCGGCGATGTAGAGGTCGGTCGGGAAGTTGCTGCGCTCACTCACGATGCGCTTGCGCTGCGGGTGGTCGGCGGTGCTGAGGTTGAGCGCGGCCGAGAGCACCTTGAAGAGGTTGATGGAGGTGCTGTCGGTGGCCACCACGGTGCCGGGTGCCGCTCCGATCAGTCGGGCGATCTTGTCGCCCACCTTTTGCGGCATGGCGAACCAGCCGTTTTTGTTCCAGCTCTGGATCAGGTCGGTGCCCCATTCGCGGGTGACCACGTCGGCCACGCGCGCGGGTGTGGCGCGCGGCATCACGCCGAGCGAATTGCCGTCGAGGTAGATGGTGCCTTCGGGCAGGTGGAAGAGGTCGCGCAGGGAGCGCAGCGGGTCTTGCGCGTCGAGTGCGCGGCAGTCGTGAAGGGTCGTTGTCATGGTGGTTCTCAAGAGGGCTTCGACAGGCTCAGCCCGAACGGTTTCAGAGTTCCCGGAGGATGGCGCGCACGGGGCTGGCGTCGGCGGTGGTGAGTTTCAGGGGCAGGGCGATGAGCTCGTAGTCGCCTTCGGGCACGTCGTCGAGCAGCAGGTTTTCCAGCACGCGCAGGCCGCGGCGGCGGATGGTGTGGTGGCTGTCCAGCGTCTTGCTGTTGGCCGGGTCGATGCTGGCGCTGTCGATGCCGATCAGCAGCACGCCCAGGTCGGCGAGTTGTTCCACGGTTTCTGGAGCGAAGGCGGGCAGGGCGTCGTCGAACGCGTCTTGCGGCTGGCGCTCGTAGACGCGGATCAGCACTCTTTCAGGCAAGTCAGCGAGTGCATGTGCAATGTGTTCGGGCCGCACCAGCGGGCCGCAACCGATGGCGTGGATCACGCGGCAGGGACCGAGGAAGGCGTCGAGCGAAACCTCACCAATGGATGCGCCATCCGCGTCGTAGTGCAGTGGCGCGTCGGCGTGCGCACCCACATGTGGCGAAAGCGTGATCGCGCTCACGTTGACCGGGCAGCCCGGGCCGATGGTGGCGGCCCAGGTCTGGGTGTAGGCCGTGTCCCCCGGAAACACCGGGGAAGCTGCGTGCACGGGTGGGGAGATGTCCCAGAGTTTGTTCATGGTGCGGTGAAGGTAGCACCGTGAAAAAAACCGTGGTGTCGGTTAATCCCAACAGGCCTCAAAAAAGTTGAGGCCTGAAGTAAATGCGACCTTCAGTCTGCCCCGTCGACGGGCGGCAGGCCGTGGCGCTGGCGTGCGCGGGTGCAGGCGTCGCTGCCCTCTTCGAACTCACGGCAGGGCGATGGGCGCCACTCGTAGATGCCGCAACCGATCTTCTTGCCGAGCTGGCCGGTGAGCGCGGCGCAGCGGGGTGGCGAGTGGTCGGTGCCGCGCATGCGCATGGTGGTGTTGGTGACTTCCACCGCCAGGCCCGAAGGCACCGAGCCGCCCATGTCCTGCATTTCATGGACCGAAAAATCAACGCGAAAGCACGCGCAACAGGCGCCGCAAGCGGTACAAAAGCTCATGAACCTGCGCTGGCCCTGACCACCGCAGGCGCCCGGTACACCAGCACCTTGAGCGAGCGCTCGTCGGAGACATCGGCGAACACCGCGGGGTTGGCCAGGCGTTGCTCGAACACCAGCTCGGGTGCGGCTTCGCGCATCTGGTCCATCAGAAAGGCCGGGCTGAGTTGCGGCGCGTTCAGGCACAGCAGCACGCGGCCTTCGGGGCGCAGCAGATCGGGCAGGCGACGGATGAGTTTGATGTAGTCCTGGGTGGCCACGAAGCTGCCCTTCTGGTGACTCGGCGGATCAACGATCACCAGGCCGTACGGACCCCCGCGCGTGATCTTGCCCCAGGTCTTGAAGATGTCATGCACGAGGAAGCTCGCGCCCGAGGGCAGGGCGTTGATGGGGTGGTTCTGCTGACCGATGGCCATGGCGCCAGCGCTCATGTCAACGTTCACCACCTGCTTCGCGCCGCCCTGAAGCGCCACCACCGAAAACGCGCAGGTGTAGGCAAACAGGTTGAGCACCTTGTGGCCCGCGGCATGCTCGCGCACCCATTGCCGGCCTTCGGCCATGTCGAGAAACAGGCCGTGGTTTTGCCCTTTGAGCACGTGCACCAGGTAACGCGCGCCGCGCTCGCTGACCACGTGCGGATCGGGCACGCTGCCGGCCATCAGGCGGGTGTCGGCCTGGCCCTCGCCTCGGCACTGGAACACCCAGTTCAGTGGCTCACCCGGCGCGATCTCGTTCCAGCGCGCCGACAAGGCTTCACCGATCACGGTCAGGGTGTCTTCGGACACCGGCTGGAAGCTGGTGAGCAGCCAGACCGGTGGAAACGCATCCAGCGTCCAGTGTTCGCAGCCCGGGTGCAGACCACCGCGACCGTGGAAGACACGGCGGGCGTCGGTGCCGGGTTCAATGCGCGCGATCGCGTCGAGCAGGGCCTGCATCAAGCCGCTCTCAGGCCAGGCGGCCGAGCAGCAAGAATTCCATGAGTGCCTTTTGCGCGTGCATGCGGTTCTCGGCTTCGTCCCACACCACCGACTGCGGACCGTCGATGACCTCGGCGCTGACCTCTTCGCCGCGGTGCGCCGGCAGGCAGTGCATAAAGAGCGCGTCGGGCTTGGCGGTGCGCATCATGTCTTCGTCCACGCACCACCGTTTGAAGGCCTCGCGGCGCACCTCGTTCTCGGCCTCGAAGCCCATGCTGGTCCACACGTCGGTGGTGACCAGGTCGGCGCCAGCGCAGGCTTCGCGCGGGTCCTTGAAGACCTTGTAACAGTCGCGGTTGCTGATGCCGGCGAGCACCGGGTCGACCTCGTAGCCGCCGGGCGTGCTCACATGCACCGTGAAGCCGAGCAGCTCGGCCGCCTGCAGCCAGGTATTGGCCATGTTGTTGCCGTCACCCACCCAGGCCACCACCTTGCCCTTGATGGCGTCCAGCGGCTGGCCGCTGGCGGCCGGGCGGTACTCCACCAGCGTGAAGAGGTCGGCCAGGATCTGGCAGGGGTGGAATTCGTTGGTCAGGCCGTTGATCACCGGCACGCGCGAGTGCGCGGCAAACGCCTCGATCTTGCGCTGCTCGAAGGTGCGGATCATCACCAGGTCGACCATGCGGCTGATCACCTTGGCGCTGTCTTCGATGGGCTCGGCGCGGCCGAGCTGGCTGTCGCCGGTGGTCAGGTGCACCACCGAACCACCCATCTGGTACATGCCGGCCTCGAAGCTCACGCGGGTGCGCGTGCTGGCCTTCTCGAAGATCATGGCCAATGTGCGGTCGGGGTCAGCGAAAGGCTGGTACTTCTCGAACGCCTTGAACTTCTTCTTGATGTGGGCGGCGCGCTCCAGCACGTGGGCGCATTCGGCCGCGCTCAGGTCCTTGAACTGCAGGTAGTGGCGGATCGTCATGTCGGGCTCTGCTCGGCAAAAAAGGCGTGGATCAAGGGAAGCAGGATGGCGAGCACCTCGTCGGCTTCGGCGATGGTCATGATCAGCGGCGGCACCAGGCGGATCACGCTGTCGGCGGTGACGCTGATCAGAAGGCCGGCGTCGGCGGCGCGCTGGGTGAGGGCGCCGCAGGGCTGGGTGAGTTCGACGCCGATCATCAAGCCCTGGCCGCGGATCTCTTTCAGGCCAGCGTGGCCGCCCAGGCTTTTCTCCAGCGCCTCGCGCAGGTGTGCGCCCACGCGCTCGGCGTTGGCCAGCAGGCCGTCTTCTTCAATGATGCGGATGGTTTCCACCCCGGCGCGCATGGCCAGCGGGTTGCCGCCGAAGGTGGTGCCGTGGTTGCCCGGCTGGAAGATGTTGGCGGCCTTGGGGCCGGCCACCACCGCGCCAATGGGCACGCCCGAGCCCAGGCCCTTGGCCAGCGGCATCACGTCGGGCACGATGCCCGCCCACTGGTGGGCAAACCACTTGCCGGTGCGGCCCATGCCGCATTGCACCTCGTCGATCATGAGCAGCCAGTCCTGCTGGTCGCACAGCGCGCGCACGTCCTGGAGGTACTGCGCGCGCATCGGGTTCACGCCGCCTTCGCCCTGGATGGTCTCGAAGAACACGGCGACCACGTTGGGGTTGCCCACGGTGGCCTTCTTGAGCGCTTCGATGTCGTTGAGCGGCACGCGGATGAAGCCTTCCACCAGCGGGCCGAAGCCGGCCTGCACCTTGGGGTTGCCGGTGGCCGAGAGCGTGGCGATGCTGCGGCCGTGGAAAGCCTTCTCATAGACCACGATCTCGGGGCGCTCGATGCCCTTGTCGTGGCCGTACTTGCGCGCCAGCTTCAGGGCCGCTTCGTTGGCTTCCAGGCCGGTGCTGCAGAAAAACACATTGGTCAGCCCCGAGCGCTCCACCAGCATCTGCGCCAGGCGTTCCTGGTCGGGGATGTGGTAATAGTTGCAGCAGTGGATCATCTTGGCCACCTGGTCCTGCAAGGCAGGCACCAATTTGGGGTGGCCGTGGCCCAGGGTGTTCACGGCAATGCCGGCCAGCGCGTCGATGTATTCCTTGCCGTTCACGTCCCACACCCGCACGCCTTTGCCGTGCGACATCGCGACCGGCAGGCGGCCGTAGGTGTTCATCACATGGGGCGAGGCGACGGGTTTGAGGGCGGCGTTCATGCGGTGACTCCGGAAAAGAAAGGCGCTGGAGGGGCCAAAAAGAAAGCGGCTCAACGAAGGTTGAGCCGTCGAAGCGCGATTTTAGGCGCAGCGCCCGGGCATCATCATTGCTTGTTGGGCATCGCTGAAATGCGCCGCGACCGGGTGTTCCGGGTCCGGGTAATCCCTCGTTTCAAGTCTTATATAAGATATAATACCCATCGCTTCCAGCGGCGAGCGATCCTCGTTCCGGTGGTGGTTTTCTCCTCTGCACGGCCCTCCATCCGAAGGCTTCTCCCGATGGTTTCACCGACAGCCAAACAAGTCTTCATCCAGGGCATCACCCAGAACGGCCGTACCTTCCGGCCGAGCGACTGGGCCGAGCGTTTGGCCGGCGTCATGAGCCCGTTTCGCCCAGGTGGCGCACAACCGGGCAGCCACCTGAGTTACTCCCCCTGGTGCGTCCCCAACACCATCAACGGCGTCAAGTGCGTGGTGGTCCACGTGGACTTGCGCGAAGCCGAACCCATGGCCTGGGACTTCTGCATGAACTTTGCGCGGGACAACGATCTGCAGGTGGCCGAAGCTTGTTTGTTGCCGGACCTGCCGCGGTCTTCCTGAGGCTTTTCTCCCGCTTGTTTTCTCCGGTTGGTCCGGTCTCGGCGGCCATGGAGCACGGCTCCGCGAATGTCCTCCGAGCCGGCTTCGCCGCCTCTCCCCCTTTATTTCGCTGCGCCCTGCCCCATGGCCGCCGATGACCTTGTTGGCTTTCGGTCTGTGGTTGAGCCAACATCACGCCAGCTCGTGAGTGAGTGGCGTTCTGCGCAGCGGCATCAAGGAGGAGGGACGGCGCAGCCGGCCCGGAGGACAGCCGCGGAGCAGGGCGACGCTCGCTCACGAGCCCACGAGGTGCAGGCGAGAGGTGTCTTCGAAACACACAGACCTGAAGAAGCCCAGACGCAAAAAAGCCGTCTTTCGACGGCTTTTTTGCTTTTGCTGGCAGCGCACCCGTTTCAAACGGCAGACCTTTGCAGGTCCGGGCTGGTGGTCTGACAGGGCCAGACCGGTGGGGTTCAGGCAGCGGCTGCTGCGAGGCCCTTGACTTTGGTCGACAGGCGGCTCTTGTCGCGAGCGGCCTTGTTCTTGTGGAAGATGCCCTTGTCGGCAACGATGTCCACCACTTTTTGCATCTTGGCGAACAATTCGGTCGCCTTGTCCTTGTCACCGGCCAGAACGGCTTTTTCCACGTTCTTCACAGCGGTGCGGTACTTGGAGCGCAGCGAGGTGTTGGCTGCGTTGATCTTGACGTCCTGGCGTACGCGCTTGCGGCCAGACGCCAGACGGGGGTTCTTTTTCTTCGGCTTGGTTGCCATGATGTGATTCCTTCAATGTTTGGGGATGATGCCAGCAAAGCCCGCGATTTTAGCACGGGCCAGGATGCTGGCAAGGCTGAACTGGGTGCCCCGGCGGCGCGTCGCTACACTCGCGCCGTGACCTTGTTCAAATCCGCCTCTCTCGTTTCCCTGCTCACCCTCGCTTCCCGCATCACGGGATTGGTGCGCGAACTGCTCATGGCGGCCACCTTTGGCGCTAGTGCGCTGACCGACGCGTTCAACGTCGCCTTCCGCATTCCCAACCTGCTGCGCCGCCTCTTCGCCGAGGGTGCTTTCAGCCAGGCATTCGTGCCGGTGCTGGCGGGTGCGCGTGAGAAGGAGGGCGACGACGCCACGCGCTTGATGGTCAACCAGATTGCCACCGTGCTGGCCTGGGCGCTCACGTTCACCTGCGTGCTGGGTGTGCTGGGCGCGCCGGTGCTGGTGTGGGCCATGGCCAGCGGTCTGAGCGAGGAAGGGTTCAATGCCGCCGTCTTCATGACGCGCTGGATGTTTCCCTACATCGCCTTCATGTCGTTCGTGGCGCTCTCGGCCGGCATCCTGAACACCTGGAAGCGCTTTGCTGTGCCGGCGGCCACGCCGGTGCTGCTCAACGTGGCGATGATCGCCGCCGCTTATTGGGGCGCGCCCTGGTTCGCCACGCAGGGCATCGAGCCGATCTTTGCCATGGCGGGGGGCGTGTTGCTCGGAGGCGCGCTGCAGCTCGGTGTGCAGTTGCCTGCGCTGCGCAAGCTGGGCATGCTGCCGCGCGTGAGCCTGCGCTGGTCGGGCCTGAAGGCCGCCTGGGCCCACCCGGGAACGCGCCGCGTGACGACGCTCATGCTGCCGGCCCTGCTCGGCGTGAGCGTGGCGCAGATATCGCTGCTGATCAACACGCAGATCGCGTCGCACCTGACGACCGGCAGCGTGAGCTGGCTCACCTATGCCGACCGCTTGATGGAGTTCCCCACGGCCATGCTGGGTGTGGCGCTGGGTGTGGTGCTGCTGCCGCAGCTCGCCGCGGCCAAGGCGGCCGACGACACCGCGCGCTACAGCGGCCTGCTGGACTGGGGTCTTCGCCTGGTGGTGCTGCTGGCCGTGCCCTGCGCGGTGGCGCTGCTCACCTTTGCACAGCCGCTGGTGGCGGTGCTCTACCACTACGGCGCCTTCACCGCGGCCGACGTGCAGCGCACCGCCAGCGCGCTCATGGGCTACGGCGCCGGGCTCATCGGCCTGATCGCCATCAAGGTGCTGGCGCCGGGTTTCTACGCCCGCCAGGACATCCGCACGCCGGTGAAAATCGCCATCGTGGTGCTGATCCTCACGCAGGTGCTCAACTACCTGCTGGTGCCCCATCTGGCGCACGCCGGGCTGGCGCTGGCCATCGGCATCGGCGCCATGGTCAACGCCTTGTTCCTGCTGATCGGCCTGATGCGCCGGGGCGCCTACCGTCCTTCGCCTGGATGGGCTCGATTTGGCTCACAGGTGGTGGCCTCCAGTGCCTTGCTGGCCGTGTTCCTGATGTGGGTGGCCGCCCGGGTGAACTGGCTGGATTTCGAGGGCCGGGCACTGGAGCGCGTGGGCTTGCTGACGCTGTGCGTGCTGGGTGGTGTTTTGGTCTATTTTCTTACCCTGTTGCTGGCGGGGTTGAACTTGCGCCAGTTCGTTCGAAAATGACGTAACCTGCGGCTTCAGAAAGCAAGCCTGTCATGAGCCCCGCGTACGCATTCCCTTCGCCGACACCCCTGGGCTATTTCGCCGCCCTAGTGGGAGAAGAGGACGCGTTTCCGCTGTTTGAGGCGGCCGTGTCCATCGCGCAGGACGAGTACCCGGATCTGGACGTTCAACAGGTGCTGGGTGACGTGGACCAGATGCTCTCGCGCGTGCGCCGGCGCTGCAATGCCGACGCCGGCCCCTTGCAGCGGCTGCGCACGCTGAACCAGTTTTTCTTTCGCGACATGGGGTTCGGCGGCAACGTCAACAACTACTACGATCCCGACAACAGCTACCTCAACGCCGTGCTGCGCACGCGTCGCGGCATTCCGATCACGCTGGCCGTTTTGTGGCTGGAGCTGGCCACCGGTCTGGGTTTGAAGGCGCGGGGTGTCAACTTTCCGGGACACTTCATGGTGAAGGTCAACCTGCCCAACGGTCAGGTGGTGATCGACCCCTTCACTGGTCAGTCACTGAGCCGCGAAGACCTCTCGGAGCGGCTGGAGCCGTACAAGCGACGCAACGGCCTGGTGGACGACTTCGATGTGCCGGTGGGGCTGTATCTGCAGGCCGCCACGCCGCGCGACATCGTCGCCCGGCTGCTGCGCAACCTGAAGGAAATCCACCGCACGCAAGAAGACTGGCTGCGGCTCATCGCCGTGCAGGATCGTTTGCTCATCTTGTTGCCGGATGCGTGGTCCGAGTACCGCGATCGAGGCCTGGCGTGGGCCGAAATGGGCGATCTGCGGCTGGCGGTGAACGACCTGGAGATTTACGTCGAGCACTCCGAGGACACCATGGACCGCGAGGCCATCTCGCAGCGCGTGAAGGAGTTGCGCCGCGCGCTCAACTGAGTGCGTCCGCAGGGCCGTGTGACCTCATTTGTGTGACCTCATGTAAGGCCGGTTGACGCACCACGGGTGCGCTGTGACCATCGCCTACCCCACCGGGTTGCGGAAATGGACGCAGCACCGCATCGGCCTGCCGGGGCTGGGCAGCCCCATCAACCCAACGGACACGACCATGAAACAACTGATGCTGGTGGGAGCAACCGGACTGGTCGGAAGCCACGTGTTGCGCCAGGCGCTGGCCGATCCTTCCGTGGTCCGGGTGGTCGCTCCCACGCGCAAGTCACTGGTGCCGCACCCCAAACTGCTCAACCCGCTGGTGGACTTCGAGCGTTTGCCCGAGCAGGCCGGCTGGTGGGAGGTGGAGTCGGTCATCTGCACGCTGGGCACCACCATCGGCGTGGCGGGCTCCAAGGCAGCGTTCTACAAGGTTGACCACGACCACCCGCTGGAGGTGGCCAACCTCGCGCGGCGCCATGGCGCGCGCGCCTTCGCCTTCAACTCCGCACTGGGTGCCGATGCCGGCTCACGGGTGTTTTATTCGCGAACCAAGGGCGAGACCGAGCGCGACTTGCAGGCGGTGGGCTTTCCCTCACTGACCCTGGTGCGTCCCGGGTTGATCGGCGGTGATCGAGAGCAGCGCCGGCCGGCCGAACAGCTGGCCGTGACCTTGTCTCGGTGGGTGCAGCCGCTGCTGCGGCGGCGCTACCGTGTGGTGCCTGCCGAGCGCATCGCACACCATCTGCTGAAGGCCGCGCTGGGGGCCGCGCCCGGGGTGCACGTGTTGCCGTCGGAAGCAATTCTGTAGGGACTCAGGCGACCACCACGGCGGCGCCGGCCGAGCGCTCGGCGATGCGGCCGATCTCGAACACGGTTTCGCCCAGGCCGCGCAGCGTGGCCGCACAGCTGGCGGCCTGGTCGGCGGCGATCACCACCACCATGCCGATGCCGTTGTTGAAGGTGCGGTTCATTTCGACGTCGTCGATGCCCGCGGTCTTTTGCAGCCATGCAAACAGTTCCGTCTGCGGCCAGCTGCCCTTGACCAGGTGCGCCGCCGTGCCATCGGGCAGCACACGGGGGATGTTCTCCAGCAGGCCGCCACCGGTGATGTGGGCCAGTGCTTTGATGGGGTGAGCGGCCAGCGCCGCCAGCACGTTCTTCACGTAGAGCCGGGTGGGTTTCATGATGGCTTGCTTGAACGGCATGCCGTCCAGCGCGGCGGGCAGATCGGCGCCGGCGCGCTCGATGCACTTGCGCACCAGCGAGAAGCCGTTGGAATGCACGCCGTGCGAGGCCAGGCCCAGCACCACGTCGCCGGGCTTGACGCTCTGGCCGGTGAGGATCTTCGATTTTTCGACCGCACCCACGCAGAAGCCGGCCAGGTCGTATTCGCCGGCCGGGTACATGCCCGGCATCTCGGCGGTTTCACCACCGATCAAGGCGCAACCGCTGAGCTCGCAGCCTTTGGCGATGCCGCCCACCACGGCAGCGGCGGTGTCCACATCGAGCTTGCCGCAGGCGAAGTAGTCGAGGAAGAACAGCGGCTCGGCGCCTTGCACCAGCACGTCGTTCACGCTCATGCCCACCAGATCGATGCCCACGGTGTCGTGCATGTTCCATTCGAAAGCCAGCTTGAGCTTGGTGCCCACGCCGTCGGTGCCGCTCACCAGCACCGGCTCCTTGTAGCGCTTGGGCACCTCGAACAGCGCTCCAAAACCGCCAATGCCGGCCAGAACGCCCTCGCGCATGGTCTTTTTGGCCAGCGGCTTGATGCGTTCGACCAGCGCGTCGCCCGCGTCGATGTCAACGCCGGCGTCTTTGTACGAAAGGGGGGTGGTGGAAGAGGTCATGTGCGGGCTGGCCCGGCGGGAGGCGGGGCGGTCGGTGGAGCGGGACGCTGGGCGGGTGGGGGGCTTTCGGGTACCCTGAGAGTGGCCCGATAGAATTTGCTCCAGATTTTAAGGGGTCGCCCTCGCGGCCTCATCGACCCTCGCGCTCCATGCCACTGACTTCCAACCAGATCCGCGCCTTGCTCTGGGCCCTGATCGCTGTGGTGAGTGCTCTGCTGCTCTCCTTGCTGGCACCAGTGCTCATGCCATTCCTGCTGGCCGCCGTGCTCGCGTACGCGCTGCATCCGCTGGTGGAGCGGCTGCACAAGCGGCGCGTGCCGCGCTGGCTCGGCGCCGGTCTGGCCATCGCGCTGCTCATGCTGGTGCTGCTGGCTGTGCTCCTGCTCATCGTGCCGGTCATCACCAAGCAGGTGCCGCTGTTGCGCGAACAGGTGCCGCTGCTGCTGGACCGGCTCAACGATGCCCTGCTGCCACTGGCCACCCGCTTCGGCATCGACCTGCAGGTGGATGTGACCCAGGTGCGCGAATGGTTGCGCTCCTTGATCACCGGCAACGAAAGTGAGCTGATCAACGGCCTGCTTTCCTCCCTGCGCATCGGGGGCAGCGCGCTGGCGGCGGTGATCGGCAACCTGTTCCTCATGCCCATCGTGGCCTATTACCTGCTGCTGGACTGGACGAACCTGATCACACGCGCCAAAAACCTGATTCCACCCCGCTGGCGCGAGAGTGTGCAGAGCTTCCTGAACGAAACCGACGAGGTGCTGGGCCAGTACCTGCGCGGTCAGTTGCTGGTGATGGCGGTGCTCGCGGTGCTCTACACCGTGGCACTGACGCTCGTGGGGCTGGACCTCGCGCTGCCGATCGGCGTGTTCACCGGGCTGGCCGTGTTCGTGCCCTATCTGGGGTTTGGCCTGGGCCTGGTGATGGCGCTGTTCGCCGCCTTGCTGCAGTTCCAGACCGTGCTGGGTGTGGCGCTGGTGGGTGGCGTTTACCTGCTGGGCCAGGTGGTCGAGAGCCTCTACCTCACCCCCCGTCTGCTCGGTGAGCGCATCGGCCTGCACCCGATCGCCGTCATCTTCGCCCTGTTGGCCTTTGGTCACCTGTTCGGCTTTGTGGGGGTGTTGATCGCCTTGCCCGCCAGCGCCGTGCTGCTGGTGGCTATCCGGCGCGCCAAGCGCGGTTATCTGGCCAGTCAGATGTACCTGGGCGATGGGCCCCGCACCCCCAACGGGACCATCGAGTCATGAGCACAGGACCCATGAAACAGATGGCGCTGGACATTGGTCTTGCGCCCGTCCCCACACTGGCCAACTTCGTGCCCGCCGGCAACGAGGCCGCGCTGGAGCACCTCAAGCTGTGGACGCACAACCCGCTGCGCTCGCCCGTGCCCACGTTTGTGTGGGGCGAGAGCGGCAGCGGCAAGACACATCTGCTGCGAGCGGTGCGCGAAAGCCTGCGCGAGCAAGGCAGCCGCGTCGGCTGGATCGACGTTGACACGCTGGACCCGCCCGAGTTCGACGAGCACTGGGACGCGGTGTTGCTGGACGACTGCCATCTCTACACCGCCACGCAGCAGGCCGCGGCCTTCAACTGGTTCGTCAACGCGCAGAACCCGGCTCACGGCCCGGCGCGCTGGGTGCTGGCCGCGGCCAACTGCCCGCCAGCCGATCTTCACCTGCGCGAGGACCTGCGCACCCGCCTGGGCTGGGGCCATGTGTTCCAACTGCACGCGCTCGGAGAAACCGAGCGGCGTGGTGTGCTGCGCCGCGCCGCCGACGACCGCGGTGTCTTCCTCAGCGACGAGGTGATGGACTTCATGCTGCGCCGCTTTTCGCGCGATCTCTCCAGCCTCATGATGCTGCTGGACCAGCTCGACGCCTATGCGCTTCGCACCCAGCGTGCCATCACCATCCCGTTGATCAAATCCATGCTGGAAAACGAATGAGACTGGCACTGTTTGACCTCGACCACACCCTGATCCCGTTTGACTCCGATTACGCGTGGGGCGAGTTCACCGTGGCCCTGGGCTGGCGCGATGCCAACAGCTTCTCGCAGGCCAACGACGGTTTCTACGCCGACTACAAGGCGGGCACGCTGGACATCCACCGCTACGTGCGTTTTGCCATTGAAGCGGTGCGCGAACGCGGCCTGAAGACCGCGCGGGAGGCGCACGAACGCTTCATGGCCGAGGTGGTGCAGCCTGCGCTGAAAGACGCCGCACTGGAACTGGTGCGCTCGCACCAGGCCGCTGGCGACACGGTCGTGATCGTCACCGCGACCAACGAATTCGTGACACGCCCGATCGCACAGGCCTTCGGTGTGGAGGAGCTCATTGCCATCGATCTGGCCACCGACGAACGTGGCGAGCCCACGGGTGAGATTCGGGGCACGCCGTCGTTTCGCGAGGGCAAGGTCGCCCGTGTGGAACAATGGCTGGCGGCGCGCGGCCTGGAATGGGCTGGCGTGCAGCGCAGCACCTTCTACAGCGACTCCATGAACGACATGCCGCTGCTGGAAAAAGTGCATGAGCCCGTGGCCACCAATCCGGACGCCCGGCTCCAAGCCATTGCCCTGGAACGGGGTTGGCGCATATTGAACCTATTCGAATGATCAAGAAATTCATTGACAGGCTGCTCGGCAAATCGCCAGCGGCCCCCGCGCGCCGCGCGAACCCGTTCGGCAAGCGCGAAGACGTGCCGGTGTCCGTGCACGGCATCGACCCCAAGCTGGTGGACCAGCGAGCGCTGGACGTGGTGCACACCCTCAAACAGGCGGGTTTCGAGGCTTACATCGTGGGTGGCGCGGTGCGCGACCTGCTGCTGGGCCTGCGGCCGAAAGACTTCGACGTGGCCACCAGCGCCACGCCCGAGCAGGTCAAGGGCCTGTTTCGCCGCGCCTTCATCATCGGCCGGCGCTTTCGCATCGTGCACGTGATCTACGGCCGCGGCCGCGAACACGAAATGATCGAAGTCTCGACCTTCCGCGCCTACCTCGACAGTGCAGACGCCGAGCAGGTGGCCGGCAACGAGCGGACCAGCAAGGGTGAACTCGCCGGCATGAAACACGCGGTGGACGCCAGCGGCCGGGTGCTGCGTGACAACGTGTGGGGCCCCATCGAACACGACGCCGCGCGCCGCGACTTCAGCATCAACGCCATGTACTACGACCCCGAGTCGCAGACCGTGGTCGATTTCCACCACGGCATCCGCGACGCGAAGAAGAAGACGCTGCGCATGATCGGTGACGCCACCACGCGTTACCGCGAAGACCCGGTGCGCATCATCCGTGCCGTGCGTTTTGCCGCCAAGCTCAGCGGGCTCGGCTTCACGTTTGATGCCAAGACGCTGGAGCCACTGGCGTCGTCGCGCAAGCTGCTGCTGGACGTACCGCAAAGCCGCCTGTTCGATGAAATGCTCAAGCTGCTGCAGACCGGCCACGCGCTGGCCAGCGTGGCGCAGCTCAAGGCCGTCGGTCTGGACACCGGCATCTACCCGCTGCTCGACGTGGTGGTGCAACGCGCCGACGACGAATTCGTGAAACTCGCCTTGCAAGACACCGACCGGCGCGTGGGCGAGGGCAAACCCGTGGCGCCGAGTTTCCTGCTGGCCTGCGTGCTCTGGGCCGATGTGCGCAAGGGCTGGAGCCAGCGCCTGAACGCACGCCCGGGTCAGCGCCCGCCGCCGCCGTTCGCGGCCTTGCAGGATGCGGTCGACGAAGCCTTCGATGCGCGCATCGGCGATGTGTCGGGCCGCGGCAAGCTCGGCGCCGACATGCGCGAAATCTGGATGATGCAGCCGCGCTTCGACAAGCGCGTGGGCACCTCGCCCTTCAGCCTGGTGGACCAGGCGCGCTTTCGTGCCGGCTTCGATTTCCTGCGCCTGCGCGCGCAGGTGGGCGAGGTGGAAGAAGAGCTGGCCCACTGGTGGGAAACCTTCAGCATGGCCAGTGACGACATGCGCGAAGACATGGTGGACGCGCAGCGCCGAGACAACCTGGCCAAACCCGGTGCCGGCAAGGCGCGGCGCGTGAAGCGCAGCGACGACGACCACCCGGCCAATGCCGGCGCGTCGAGCGACGCACTCACGCCCGACCCGCGTTTCCGTGCGGTCAACGAGGGCGGTGACGACCGGGACGAGGAAGACACGGGTGAGTCCGATGACGGCGCCGAGTCGACCGCGTCCATCGACGGCTCGGCACCGGCCAAGAAGCGCCGCCGTCGCCGCCGCAAGCCAGGTGGCGCCGCCACCGGTGGCGAACCGGGGCCGGTCTGACCTCGTCGGCCGTGGACCGCCCTGATGTCACGGCCTTTGTCGCGCTGGGCGCCAACCTGGGCGATGCAGCCCAAGCCTTGCGTGATGCTGTGGCGGCTTTGGGCGACACGCAAGGCATCCGTGTCGTGCGTGCCTCCCGTCTGTACCGCACCGCACCGGTGCAGTCCACCGGGCCCGATTACATCAACGCCGTGGTCGAGGTCTCGACCACCCTGACCGCACCGGCCTTGCTCGACGCCCTGCAGGCCATCGAAGAACAGGCCGGCCGCGAACGTCCCTACCGCAACGCACCGCGCACGCTCGACCTCGATCTGTTGCTGTTTGGCGGCGCGCGCATCGATTCGCCGCGCTTGACCGTGCCGCACCCTCGCATGGGGCAGCGCGCCTTTGTGCTGGTTCCGCTGGCCGAGATCGCGCCGTTGCTGGTCAGCGCCGTCCAGTTGGACACAGTGGCTGACCAGGTGATCGAAGCACTCTAGGGCGCAAGCCGTTCGCGCAACCAGCCATCCTCGACTTGTGCGGTGTAGCGAAGCCGATCGTGCAGGCGGCTCTTGCGACCCTGCCAGAACTCCCACCGCTCGGGCTTGAGTCGGTAGCCGCCCCAATGCGGCGGGCGTGGCGGCTGCAGCAGGAACTGCGCGCCGTACTTCGCGGCGTTGGTCACGAGCACCGTGCGGCTGTCGATCACCTGACTTTGAGGACTGGCCCAGGCGCCGATGCGGCTGTCCAGCGGGCGGCTGTGGAAGTATTCGTCGCTCTCCGCATCACCGACCTTTTCCACCACCCCTTCGATGCGCACCACGCGCTCGAGCTCGACCCAGTGGAACTGCAGCGCGGCAAACGGGTTGCCCGCCAGCTCCCGGCCCTTGCGGCTCTGGTAGTTGGTGTACCAGACGATGCCGCGCTCGTCATAGCCTTTGATGAGCACCACGCGCGTGCTGGGCCGCAGGTCGGAGCCCACCGTGGCCAGGGTCATGGCGTTGGGCTCGGGCACCTCGCTGCTGATGGCTTCGTGCAGCCACTTGGAGAACTGCTGGAGGGGATCGGCGTGGGAGGCCGACTCGCTGAGTTCGGCCTTCTCATAGCTCTTGCGCAGGTCGGCGATGTTCATGGTTTCAGTATAGGAGTGGGCCGTCCGCCCGGGCTTGCGGCAGGTCAATGAGCCTCATTCGTCGACTAGCTGCAGCAGTTTTCCCAGAGCGCGGTCGTGGATGCCGTGGTGCAAGAGTCCATGGAAGGTCTGGCGCGCGTAGTCCAGCGTGGTGCCGTAGCGTCCGCAGGAGCGGCTGAAAATCTCCCGGTAGCGCTCCTCGCTCAGCGTGCCGGTGTGGCTGGGGCTGCGCCGCGAGAGCGTGAAAGCCAGCGCGTGCACCGGGCCTTGTTCGGTCTGACAGGCCAGCCATCTGGGGTCGTACACCGGGTTGGGCATTTCACGCGCCCACAGCAGCGGCATCAGGCTCTCCACCTCGTCGTGCGGCACACGCAGCGCCAAGCCGGTGCAACTGCCGCCGGGCAGGAGCGCAAACACCAGACCAGGGCATTCGACGGTGCCCCGGTTGACGCGGCTCCACATTTCCAGGCAGCGGTGGTGCCCGTGCACGCGCGCCAGGCGCTGCTCGGCCGCGGTGAACTCGGGGCGCCACACCAGCGAGGCGTAGGCAAACACCCAGAGGTCGGGGCGAGGCCCTTGGGAGCGCCACTGCGCCATCGTGTCGGCCATCATCTGCGCGCCGTTGCGCTGGGCGGGGTCCCAGGTGGTGGGGCGCACCGTGCGGGGTGGGGTGTGGGAGGGTGCCATTTACAATCCTGCAGCGCCCGAAGGGCCGTGCCGCTGTGACAGGTTGGCGCGCTGCGCCCGGGAGGTCGATGAACGTACAACCATTTTCACGGAGTGTTTCCCATGTCTTCCCAAGATAACGAAGTTGAGTATCGCGTGGTCGCGGTGTTGCTGGTGGCGGTGATTGTGCTGGTGACCGGCTTCGCCGTGGGCCTGGGTATCCACAAATCCCGTGGTGGCGCTGCGAAGACGGTGGCTGCGGCCCCTGCGGCCGCTGCACCCGCCGCGGTCGCGGCAGTGGCTTCGAGCGACGACGCCAGCGTGGTGGTGGAAAACGGCGTGGTGAAGTTTTACTTTGCTTCGGGCAAGGCCGATCTGGCATCTGGCGCTTTGGTGGCGCTGGGCGATGCAATCGCTGCTGCCAAGGCCGGCAAGCGGCTGGTGCTCTCGGGCTTTCACGACGCAACCGGCGACCCGGCATTCAACGCCGAACTGGCCAAAAAGCGTGCGCTGGCCGTGCGCGACGCGCTGGTGGGTGCGGGCGTGGCCGAGACCAGCATGGAGCTGAAGAAGCCCGAGCAGACCACCGGTACCGGCAACGACGCCGAAGCCCGCCGTGTGGAAGTGACGATTGCCGGTTGAGCCGGCAAGGATGCTCGCCGGCTAAGGCGAACCACCCTCCAGTCAGCCCGGTTCGCCGGGCTTTTTTTTGCCTGGCCTCAGCCTGTCGGGGTTTCGAACACGAGGCAGGTGGTGGTGGCGTGGGCGTAGAGTTTGCCGTCAGCGCCGACGATGCGGGCCTCGGCGGTGGCGAGTTGGCGGCCCGCGTGCAGCACGGTGCCGATGGCGCGCAGCGGGCCGCTCTTGAAGGAAGCCGCGCGCACGATGTTCACGCCGAGTTCGGCCGTGGTGTAGGCGCGGCCCACCGGCATGACGGTGTGCACCGCGCAACCCAGCGCCGAGTCGAGCAGGGTGGCGTACCAGCCGCCGTGCACCGAGCCCAGCGGGTTGTAGTGCTTGAGCTGGGGCTGGCCCTGGAAGACGGCGCGGCCTTCGTCAATTTCCACCAGCGAGAAGTCCAGCGTGTCGGCGATGTGCGGGTAAGGCAGCTTGCCGTCGAGCATGGCCTGCATCTGCTGCAGGCCGGTCAGGCCCGCGAAATCGGCCGGGTTGGCCAGGCCCACGCCGACACCGGCCTTCAGGCGTGCTACGACGGCTTCGTACTGTTGCGTCCACTGTGCCAGTGTTTCTTCCGGGGTCATTTCAACTCCATGTATTTGCGGGTACAAATATTGTAGATACAATCATTTCATGAATGCTGACACCCATGCGTCACTGCCCACTCCGGTGGGCTGCACCAACTTCAAGCTGCGCCAGTTCACGCGCCGCGTGACCCAGCACTACGACCAGCACCTGGCCGGCGCGGGGCTGAAGATCACGCAGTACTCGCTGCTCACGCACGTGGACCGCCTCGGGCCGCTCGCGCCCGGTGAATTGGCCCGGCGCATGGACATGGGCGCGTCCACGCTCACGCGCAACCTGCAGCCGATGATCGCGGCCGGCTGGCTGGCCATGGGCGAAGGTGCCGACGCGCGCAGCCGCACCGTGCACATCACCGACGCGGGGCGCGAGACGCGGCGCCAGGCGCAACGGCGCTGGAAGGCCGCCCAGGTGGCGCTCAACGACAAACTTGGCGCCGCCACGGTGGTGGCGCTGCACGACCTGCTGGACCAGGGTCTGGCCGCATTTCACGAGGAAGACACCCATGCCAGCTGAGAGCTCAACCGCCGCGCCCGCGCGCGCACCCTATGCGTGGTGGGTGGTGCTGCTGGCCGCGGCCGGCGCTTTCGCGCTTACCATGGGCACGCGCCAGACCATGGGCTTCTTCCTCTCGCCGCTGAACACCGCCACTGGCCTGGGCGTGGGCAGCATCAGCCTGGCCTTTGCCTTTGGCCAGCTCTGGTGGGGCCTTACGCAGCCTTTCGCGGGCGCCGTGGCCGACCGCATCGGCGCCGGGCGTGTGCTGCTCGCAGGTGTCTTGCTGGTGGCGCTGGGCACCTACATCACGCCGCTCATGACGAGCACCTGGGGCCTCATCCTGGCCATCGGCGTGCTCGCGGCCGGTGGTGCCGGCATGGCCGGACCTTCGGTGCTGATGGCGGCCACCGCGCGCCTGATCCCCGCCGAGCGGCGGGGCATGGCGACCGGCATCGTGAACGCGGGCGGCTCGTTCGGCCAGTTCGTCATGGCGCCGCTGGCCGCCGCGCTCACGCTCGGCCTGGGTTGAGCGGGCGCGATGCAGGCGCTGGCCTTGATCGTGCTGCTGGCGCTCCCGACGGCCTGGGTGCTGCGCGGCCCCGGCCCGGCGGCCAAAGCGGGTGCCGCGCCCGCGCCAGTCGCGCTGCCGGCGCGCGAAGCAATCCGCAAGGCCTTGAACACACCGAGCTATCTGCTGCTGTCGGCCGGCTTTTTCGTCTGCGGTTTTCATGTGGCGTTCCTCGCCACGCACCTGCCGGGCGTGGTCGCCGCGTGCGGCCTGCCGGCACCGGTGGGGGCGTGGGCCTTGGGTGTCATCGGCCTGTTCAACATCATCGGCAGCCTGGCCATGGGCTGGGCCGTGGGCCGCTGGCGCATGAAGTCGCTGCTCTCGCTGGTGTACGCCACGCGTGCGCTTGCGGTGCTCATCTTCCTGCTCGCGCCCAAGACCGAGGCCGTGATGCTCACGTTTGCGGCCGTGATGGGCCTGACCTTCCTCTCCACCGTGCCACCTACCGTGGGGCTGGTCGCCAAGTTCTTCGGCACTGGCAACATGGCCATGCTGTTCGGCCTGGTGATGCTGTCCCACCAGGTGGGTGGTTTCCTCGGCGCCTGGCTCGGTGGACAGGTGTTCGAGGCCACCGGCAGCTACGACTGGGTCTGGTACATCGACATCGTGCTGGCCGTGGGTGCGGCGCTGATCCACCTGCCGATCCGCGAAGCGGTGGTGGTGCGGCCCCAAGCAGCTTGAACCAGCGCGCTGCTCACTCCACCGGCACGGTGTAGTTCAGCGCCATGCGCCCGCCATCGACCGTGACGATCTCGCCGGTGACGTAGCTGGCCGCGTCGCTGGCCAGCCAGGCCACCACGTCGGCGATCTCGTCGGGTTCGCCCAGGCGCCTCAGGGGCGTGCGGCTGAGGATCTTCTGCCGCGCGGCCTCGCTGGTCAGCACCGCCTTGGCGGCGAGTTCGGTGGCGATGGTGCCGGGCGCCACCGCGTTGACGCGGATGCCGTGATCGGCCAGGGCCAAGGACATCACGCGGGTGAGCTGGTTGATGCCGCCCTTGCTCACGTTGTAGCTGGCGATGTCGGGGATGGCGAGCACGCCGTTGACCGAGCTCATGTTGACGATGCTGCCGCCGCCAGCCTGCGCCATGGCGCGCGCCACCGCCTGGCCCATGAGGAAGGCGCCTTTTAGGTTCACGCGCAGCACTTCGTCGAAGTCGTCCTCGGTCACGTCGAGGAACTCGGCAGCCTTGAAGATGCCGGCGTTGTTGACCAGCACGTCGATGCGGCCGTGCGCATCCAGCGCCTGCGCCACGATGGCGTCCACATCGGCCTTGTCGCCCACGTCGCAGTGCATGTACATGCCGCCGAGTTCGCGCGCGAGTGCTCGGCCGGCGGCGTCGGCCACGTCGGCGATCACCAAGTGGGCGCCCTCGCTCGCGAAGCGGCGCGCGCAGGCTTCGCCGATGCCCTGGGCACCGCCGGTGACGAGGACGATGCGACCCTGATGGCCGAAGTGCACGGAGGAAGAAGGGGCTGAGATGTTCATGCCGACATGGTAGCGAGCGGTCTCAGCGCGTGCCGCGTTCTTCCAGCAAAGGCAGCAACGCGGCGTGTCCGGCCTGTTGCGCGAGATCGGCGGCGCGCAGGCCGTCGCGATCGGTGCGCCGCGGATCGGCGCCCGCGTCGAGCAGCAGGCGCACCAGCGGCGCATCGCCGCGCTGCGCCGCGAGCATGAGTGCACTGCGGCCGCGCGCATCGGTGCCGTTCACGTCCGCGCCCTGGGTCAGGGCCTCGCGCACCTCGACCATTGCGCCGTGCGCCGCAGCGCCCAACAAGGCCGCGAGTGGCGTGGCGCTGGCGGGCGACGCGGCCTGGCGCGATGACAGGGTGGCAGGGGCTTCCTCCCGCGCCAGACCACGCGCACGGGGCGCGGCGGCCGTGTCCGCGGGCGCGCTGGACCGGGCCTCTGCGTCCTGCGTCGACGGGGCGGCGCCGGCCATGCGGGGTGCCGCTGGAAAGGCCTGGGCGGGTGCGGGCATGGGTGTCGGTGGCGCCGGGGGCGGGTCGGGCGCGGCGCTGCGTGCCTGCGGCGGCGTGGGCGTCGGTCGTGACTTGGTCGCCGATGGGGCCGCAGGGGAGGGTGGGGTCACCACCGCTGACGGTGCCGCTTCGCGCGCCGCAGGCGCGGTATCGGCGCGAGCGGCCTCGCGCTGCGGTGCCGCGGTCTCGCCGAGCGCGATCTTGCGTTCCTCGGGCGTGCCGCGGTCGAACTGCAACGCCACCAGCGTGGCCAGGCCGAGCACGGCGAGGCCACCGAAGGCTCGCCAGCGCCAGGCGGTGTCGTTGGCGGCGGGTGGTCTGCCGGTGCCCGGCGCGCTGCGCGCTTGTGCGGCGGCGCGCGCGCGCGCCAGCACCCGCTCGCGCAGGGCCGGGTCGGGCCGTGCGGGGTCGTGCTCATTGGCTTCGCGGTAGCGTTGCAGCAGATCGTCTTCGGGCGTCATGGGGATACCTCCGCGCATCGCGCTGCCGTGCGAGCTGGCTTGGGGCGGCCCGGCGCGGCGCTCATGCCAGGGCCTCCAGGGTGTGGCGCAGGCGCTCGCGCGCATAGCGCAGCCGGCTCTTGGCGGTCTCGGTGTTCACGCCCGTGGCCTGCGCGATCTCGGCCAGGCTCAGGCCGCCTTCGGCCTGCAGCAGGAAGGCTTCGCGCTGCGGCAGGGGCAACGCAGCGAGCGCGTCCAGCAGGGCCTGCGCCTGCTCGCGCGACTGCAGTTGCCGCACCGGGCCGAAGCCCGAATCGGCCGCCAGTGTGTCGGCCAGGGCCGCGCCGTCTTCGGTCTCGGCGTCCAGGCTGGCGTGGGCCTTGTGGGTGCGCCAGTGGTCCACCATGCGGTGGTGGGCGAGCGTGAACAGCCAGGTGCGAAAGCGCGCGCGGGGCTGGTATTGCGGCGCCTGCCGCACCAGCGAAAACCACACGTCCTGCACCAGGTCGTCGGCCAGCGCGTGGTCGTGCACGCTGCGCTGCACGAAGCGCCACACCGGCAGGGCGTGGCGGTCGTACAGGGTTTCGAAGGCGCGCGCGTCGCCCGCGGCAAAGGCCTGCATCAGGGTTTCGTTGGCGGGCACGGCCTCGTCGGTCATGCACGCGATTATGGAAGCCGGTTGTTGGTCAACGCGGGTCCGGTGCGTAGCCCGGTTGCACACCCGCGGGGAACGGGTTCGGCCGCAGCGGCACGGCCTGCGTGGGAATGATGCCCATGGCGATGAGGTTCTCACGGCTGTCGTAGCGGATGCGGACGAGTTCGTCGGGCCGCTCGCTGCGGCGCTCGAACGTGGTGTGGCTGATGTGCGATGCCTCGCGCTCACCGTGGCCGGTGCCCAGGCGCGGCGCCGGCATCGGCGCGGCGGGCGCCATGCGGCGCGCGGCCAGCGATTCGGCTCGCTCGCGTGGCGCTCCGTTGTTGGCCTGCGCTTCGGCGGTCGTATCCGCCGCGCTGGACGGGGCGGACGAGCGGCTCTCTGCAGCGCCGGGTTCGCACTGCGAAGGCCAGGGCAGCACCGCGGGCGGCGGCGGGGGCAGGGGCTTCTCGCGGAACACGGCCACGCCGATCACGCCCACGTGCGCCGGGCGCCCGGTGCGCTCGGCGTACGACGCGCTGGAGGCCGTGAAATGGAAGGCCGCCACTTCGGCGTCGCTCTTGCGCCAGCCGGTGATGGCGTGCTGCTGCCACGGCGAGAGCACGTAGCCAGTCTGTTGCCAGGCGGCGGTTTCGCCCGAGATCACGTTCACGCCGTCGACCGAGACCACGCCGAGCACGCGGCCCGCCGTGGCGTTGCGCACCGAGACCGCATAGCGCGCGCCCGGCCGCCCGGCCACCCAGTGTTCGCCCTGGTGACGGTAGACGGTGAGCGTCTCGCCGCTGTCGCGGTCGACCACTTGGATGTCGGCGAGGCGGCCCACGGCGTGGGCGGGCAGGGCTGCTGCGAGCAGGGCGGCGGTGGTGAGGGTGGTGCGCAGGATGGCCAGGGGTTTCATGCGGGCTCCGAAAAGTGGATGGAGCCTGGTGAAACGAACCACCCGCCTCAACGGGGTTGAAGCGGCGGCGCTTTTTATGTAACCGTCAGCAACTGCTGCAGGCGGCGAGAGCGCCGCCCACGCGCGCGCGGGTCTGCTCGATGAGGTAGTCCAGAAAGACCTCGGTGCGGCGCGGCATGAACTTGCGGCTGGGCAGGGCCGCGTAGAGCGTGAGGCGGTCGGTGATCCAGGGGTTGAGCACGCGCACCAGGTCGCCGTTCTGGATCAGCGGGGCGGCCAGCTCGATCGTGGTGGCGGTGATGCCGGCGCCGTCGAGCGCGGCGTGCATCAGCGTGTCGGTGTGGTTGGCCCACAGCACCGGCTGCACCTCGATGTCGGCGAAGCGCGCTTCGTCCGTCTCGTGCAGCAGGCGCCAGGCCCGGCTGCGGCCGGCGGCGGGCTTGAGGCGCAGGCAGTCGTGCTGCGCCAGGTCTTCGGGCCGCGCGGGCGTGCCCTTGCGCCGCAGGTATTCCGGCGAGGCCAGCAGCACGGTGACGCTGGACATCACCTTGCGCGCAATCACGTTGGCGTCGAACGAAGCCCTGGCGCCCATGAGCGTGATGTCGTAGTCCTCGATCGGCGGCTCGCGGTGCGACTCCACGTCGATATCGAGCAGGATCTTGGGGTAGGTCTGTCGGAAACCGCTCACCAGCGGCGCCAGCACGTGCGTGGCCAGCACCGGTGGCGCCAGCAGGCGCAGCACGCCCGCCAGCTCGCTGGTCTGTGAGCTCACGAGTGCATGGGCTTCGTCGAGGTCCTGTAGGATCACGCGCACCCGGTCGAGGTAGCTCTCGCCCGCGTCGGTCAGCGACACGCGCCGCGTCGTGCGGTGCAGCAGACGGGTACCCAGGTGATCCTCCAGATCGGCGACCAGCCGCGTGACCACTGCGGGCGACATGTCCATGGCGCGTCCGGCGGCTGCAAAACCTCCCTCGTCGATCACTTTTTGGAAGACGCGCATCGAGGCCAGACGGTCCATGAAGAGGCTCCTTTAAAGGGTTTTCCCGGGTGAGAAAGCCTCGATTATTGCTGAATACGAAACACAGCAGTCGTTCCAATGCTATTTTTCTTCAGGATCAGAAACTTTACAGTTCAACCCATCGATGCACGCAAACCCTCCGCAGAGGCATCGAAGCCGGCCAGACCGCACAACGGACCGACCGGCATGTTCAACCCCTCTCAAAGGAAATTGTCATGAATACCCGTCTGTCTGTTGTTGCCATCGCCCTCTCCACCCTCGTTGCCGGTCACGCCCTGGCTGCCGACCCTGCTGCTGCCAAGTCCCGCGAACAGGTTCGCGCAGAACTGGCTGAAGCCCAGCGCACCGGCGACCTGATCGCCGACAGCGAAACCGGTCTGCGTTTCAACCAGATCTACTCCAACCTCTACCCCCAGGCCGCTGTGGCTTCCGTGGGCAAGACCCGCGACGAAGTGAAAGCCGAACTGGCCGAAGCCCGGCGCAATGGTGACCTGATCGCCGACGGCGAAACCGGTCAGCGCTTCAACCAGCTGTACCCCGAGCAATACGCAGCCACCCGCACGTCGGCACCCGCCGTTGAAGTGGTCGCGCAGGGCAAGACCCGCGCTGAAGTGAAAGCCGAGTTGGCCGAAGCCCAGCGCAACGGTGACCTGATCGCCGACAGCGAAACGGGTCAGCGCTTCAACCAGCTCTACCCCAACCGCTACCCACAGCCGACCGTTGCCCAAGGCAAGTCGCGTGAGGACGTGCGTGCCGAACTGGTGAACGCGAGCACCGTCAGGGCCAACTGATCGCCTTCGCAAAGCCCATCGCCGGCTCATGAGGCTGGCGACGCCAACGCCCGGTGTCCTTCACAGGATCCCGGGCGTTGTGCCGTCTGGTACAACCGGGCACCTTTTTCAGGAGCCTCTCATGATCCCCTTCAACAAGGTCGTGCTGTTCACCGACACCGATGGCCGCGCGCGATTCCGCGAGGAACCGGTAGGCCTCACCGAAGGCACGCCCGCAGCCCGCTTGTCGCCGGTGTTGCCCGCGAGCGGATTGCAGTTGCGCCAGAGTCCGGTGGGGTTCCGCAGCCAGTTCCATTGCACCGATGCGCCGCAGTGGCTGTTTGTGCTTCAGGGCCAGATGGAAATCGGTTTGCAGGACGGCAGTTCGCGCATCTTCGGCGCGGGCGACCACTTTTATTCGGCCGATACGTTGCCCGCGGGCGCCCAGTTCGATGCGGCGGTGCACGGACACTGGAGCCGGCAGGTGGGTGACGAGCCACTGGTGACCGCGTTCGTCAAGGTGTGACGCTCACACCGGATCGGGCAGGCGCAGCCTGAGCAGCGCGCGCACGAAGCCGTGGTCGCTGCGGCTGCGGTCGCGGCCCTCGAACAGGTGGTCGTTGAACACCTCCACCCGCCGCACATCGCCAATGGCACTGCGGCTGGTGGCCACGAACTCCTCGCTCACCAGCACCTGGTCGAGCACCTCGGGGTAGCCCTGGTGGATGTGTGAATACGCCACGTCGCGGCGCAGCGCGGCTTCGCCCTGCACATCCCAGGCACTGAACAGCGCGTTGTCGCGCGCGCCCTTGTCGTAAGCCACCTGCGAGGTGGCGGCAATGAGCTGGGTGGTCACGCTGTGCGGGCTGTCGTTGAGATCGCCCATGAGCACCAATGGCAGGCGCGTGCGGTGCAGCAGCTCCACCACCTTCAGGCGCAGTGCCAGCGCCTCAGCGGCCCGCATGATCAGGGAACGCAGGGACCCCAGCGCCTGCACGGCAGGGTCGGCGGTGTCTTCGATGGTCTTGCCACTGGCGTCCTCCAGGTACTTCGGCCGCTTGCTCTTGAGGTGCGCGGTGATCACGCACACCGGCTGGCCGTGCTTCAAGCGCAGCGTGGCCACCAGCGGTGGGCGCTCGAAGCGGCTGTGGGCGCCGATGCCGGGCACCTGAACCACGGCGGCGGCGGGGAAGTTGACGATGGACTCGACCGACTCCAGCTTCAACCGGGTGACGATGCCCACGCGCGGCGTGCCTTGTGCACCCGGTTGGCCCGGTCCGTTCTCGGCGCCGGGCACCACCACCGAGCTGTATTGCAATCCGCTGCGCGCCACGGCCGCGCGCAGGGCCAGTTCGTCCCACACCTCCTGCACCGCGATCACATCGGCGTTGAGCGCCCTGAAGCGGTTACCCAGCCAGTCCACCTTGCGCTCGAACTCGGTCTGGCTGTAGGGGTCCTGCCCATCGTAGAAATGGCGCCCGGCCTGCGCGAGGTTGAGCACGTTGCAGGTGGCCACCATGAGCGTGGCCCAACGTGGCGACGCCCCGTTGCCGATAAGGGCAGACGGGGCGTCGGGAGAGGGAAGAGTGCGGTCGGTTTGCATGACCGCACTGTAGTTCAGCGAATCCGCTCAGCGAATCCGCCCAAAGTTCGTGCGCAGCGGATCGGCGTTGCCGCCACCACCACCGCCGCCACCCGCATTGCGTGGGCCGCCTCGGCCGCCACCGCCGCCGCCCTTGCCACCGCGGTTGCCGGTGCGCATGGCATCGATGCTGGTGCGCAGCGGGTCGGGCTGACCGCCCGGGTTGGCCGCGCGTGGGCGCGGCTCCTTGATGCGCAGGCTGCCCAGGTGGGCGTTGGGTCCGGGCTGGCGCTCGGCGCCGGGTTCGCGGTCTTCACGCGGACCACGGTCCTCGCGCGGCGCGCGGTCCATGCGGTCACCCCGGTCGGCCTGCTGGCGCGGCGGGCGCTGGCCCTGGCCGCCGCCGTTGCGCGGGCCGTTGTTGCCGCGTGGTTGACCGTTGCCACCACCGTTGCCCCCGTTGCCATTCGCGCGTTGACCACCGTTGCCGCCACCACGGCGACCTTCACCGCGCGGGCCGTCGATCTGGGCGCCGTCACCGGCAGGGCGCTGACGCTGGCCACCGCCACCACCGTTGCCGCGAGCCTGTTGTGGCTCACCGGCTTTTTTCTCTCGCACGCGCTGCATCATTTCCGTGCGCGCGGCCTTGGCGGCCGCGGCCATCACGTCGCGGCTCGGCGGCTTGCCGGCACCGCCCCAGATGGTCTGGCGACCCATGGCGATGGGCTCGGCCTTCTCACCCGGCTCGGGCATGAAGTCGGGGAACATCTGCACGGGGATGCGCTGCTTGGTGAAGCGCTCGATCTCCATCATGAAGCCTTCTTCGTCCAGGCTCACGAGGTTGACCGCAGCGCCGTCGTTGCCCGCGCGGCCGGTGCGGCCGATGCGGTGCACGTAGTCTTCGCTGACGTTCGGAATTTCGTAGTTCACGACGTGCGGCAGTTCGTCGATGTCGATGCCGCGCGCTGCGATGTCGGTGGCCACCAGGGCGCGGATGTCGCCGCTCTTGAAGCCGGCCAGGGCCTGGGTGCGGGCACCCTGGCTCTTGTTGCCGTGCAACGCCATTGCCTGGATGCCGTTTTTCGTGAGGAATTCGGCCACGTTGTTGGCGCCGAACTTGGTGCGGGTGAACACCAGCACCTGGCTCCAGTTGTGCTGGTTGATGATGTGCACCAGCAGGGCCTTCTTCTTGCCGCGGCCCACCGGGTGGATCACCTGGGTGATGCGTTGCACCGTGGTGTTGCGCGGGGTCACCTGGATGTGCAGCGGGTCCTTGAGCAGCGCGCTGGCCAGATCGCGGATCTCGTCGCTGAAGGTGGCGGAGAACAGCAGGCTCTGCTTGTCTTTCGGCACCAGCGCCAGGATCTTCTTCACGTCGTGGATGAAGCCCATGTCGAGCATGCGGTCGGCTTCGTCGAGCACGAGCATCTGCACGCCGGAGAGGTCCAGGAAACCTTGTTGTTGCAGATCAAGCAGACGGCCCGGGGTGGCCACCAGCACGTCCACGCCGCGTTTCATGGCGTTGATCTGCGGGTTCATGCCCACACCGCCGAAGACAACCGTGGAGGTGAGCGTCAGGTGTTTGCCGTAGGTGCGCACCGATTCCTCGACCTGCGCGGCGAGTTCGCGGGTGGGGGTGAGCACCAGCGCCCGGATGGCCACGCCACCGAAGCGGTTCTTGGCGCGCTCGCCGTCGGCAAGGCGTTGCAGCAGGGGCAGGGTGAAGGCAGCGGTTTTGCCGGTGCCCGTCTGGGCGCCACCGAGCAGGTCGCGACCGGCCAGCACGGCGGGGATCGCTTCCGCTTGAATGGGGGTGGGGGTTTCGTAACCGTGCTCACGCACGGCTTGCACGATGGCCGGGGCCAGATTCAGATCGTCAAAGGTCATTTTTTTGGAGGCGCCCGTCCAGGGCGCTGGGGGCATCGGCCACTCCGTGAACCGCTTCGGTGTTGGAAGCGGGACCCGGCCAGTCTGGGGCAGATGGATTCAGGGGTTTGGTGCCGCCAGTGGTTGGCGAGCACCCCAGCGAAAGGCTGGTGTCGAGCCAACTGAAGTGCCCGACGAGCCGTATTGTCGCATGCTGGGATAATCAAAGGTTGCGCGGCCGTCCTGGCTGCAGATTTCTCAGGCACACACAGCAATGGCTCAATACGTCTTTTCCATGAACAAGGTCGGCAAAATCGTGCCGCCCAAGCGTCAGATCCTCAAGGACATTTCGCTCTCCTTCTTCCCCGGCGCCAAGATCGGCGTGCTCGGCACCAACGGTTCGGGCAAGTCCACGCTGCTCAAGATCATGGCCGGCATCGACAAGGAAATCGAAGGCGAAGCCATTCCGATGCCGGGCATTCGCATCGGGTATTTGCCGCAGGAGCCACAGCTCGACCCCGAGCAGACCGTGCGTGAGGCGGTGGAAAACAGCATGAGCGGCGTGCGCGCCGCGCAGAAACGTCTGGAAGAGGTGTACGCCGCTTACGCCGAAGAAGACGCCGACTTCGACGCGCTGGCCGCCGAGCAGGCCCAGCTCGAAGCCGTCATCTCCACCTCGGGCACCGATGGTGAGCACCAGCTGGAAATCGCGGCCGACGCGCTGCGCCTGCCCCCATGGGACGCCAAGGTGGGCGTGCTCTCCGGCGGTGAGAAACGCCGTGTGGCGCTCTGCTGCATGCTGCTGTCCAAGCCCGACATGCTGTTGCTCGACGAGCCCACCAACCACCTGGACGCCGAGTCGGTGGACTGGCTGGAGCAGTTCCTCAAGCGCTTTCCCGGCACCGTGGTGGCCATTACCCACGATCGCTATTTCCTGGACAACGCGGCCGAGTGGATTCTCGAACTCGACCGTGGCCATGGCATTCCGTACAAGGGCAACTACTCGACCTGGCTGGAGCAGAAGGAAGCCCGCCTGGAGCAGGAGCAGCGCACCGAAGACGCACGCACCAAGGCCATGAAGAAGGAGCTGGAGTGGGTGCGCCAGAACCCCAAGGGCCGTCAGGCCAAGAGCAAGGCGCGTCTGGCGCGCTTTGAAGAACTCAGCGATGTGGACTACCAGAAGCGCAACGAGACCAACGAGATCTTTATTCCCGTGGCCGAGCGCCTGGGCAACGAAGTGTTCGAGTTCAAGAACGTCAGCAAATCCTTCGGCGACCGCCTGCTCATCGACAACCTGAGCTTCCAGATTCCGGCCGGTGCCATCGTCGGCATCATCGGCCCCAACGGCGCGGGCAAGTCCACGCTGTTCAAGCTGATCTCCGGCAAGGAGCAGCCCGACAGCGGCGAAGTGAAGATCGGCCAGACGGTGCGGATGGCCGTGGTGGACCAGAGCCGCGACGATCTGCAGAACGAGAAGACGGTGTGGGAAGACGTCTCGGGCGGCCTCGACATGATCACGGTGGGCAAGTTCCAGATGCCCAGCCGCGCGTATTGCGGCCGCTTCAACTTCTCCGGCGGCGACCAGCAAAAGCGCGTGGGCAGCCTCTCGGGCGGTGAACGCGGGCGCCTGCACCTGGCCAAGACGCTGGCCGAAGGCGGCAACGTGCTGCTGCTTGACGAACCCTCGAACGACCTGGACGTGGAAACCCTGCGCGCCCTCGAAGACGCGCTGCTCGAGTTCGCCGGTTGTGCGCTGGTCATCAGCCACGATCGCTGGTTCCTCGACCGCATCGCCACCCACATCCTGGCCGCTGAAGGCGACAGCCAGTGGGTGTTCTTCAACGGCAACTACCAGGAGTACGAAGCCGACAAGAAGAAGCGTTTGGGTGAAGAAGGCGCGAAACCGAAACGCATGCGCTTCAAAGCCTTGAAGTGATGTCGGACGTCGAAGCCGCCACCCGTCACTGGCTGGAAAAGGTCGTCATCGGCCTCAACCTGTGTCCGTTCGCACGGGCGGTGTATGTGAAGAATCAGGTGCGCATTGTGGTGAGCCAGGCGCGCCACCTCGATGCGTTTCTGGACGACCTGGACCGCGAACTCACGCTGCTGGTGAACACCCCAGCCGAGGAGATCGACACCACGTTGCTGGTGCACGCCACGCTGTTTCCCGACTTCGAGGTGTTCAACGACTTCCTCAATGTGGTGGATGACGTGGTGGCCGAGCACGAGCTTGAAGGTGTGATCCAGGTGGCGCCTTTTCACCCTTTATTTCAGTTCGAGGGCACCGAGCCCGACGATGTGACCAACTGCACCAACCGGGCACCGTTTCCCACGCTGCACCTGCTGCGCGAGGAGAGCGTGGAACGCGCCGTGGCCAGTGAAGGCGGTGACGCCGACGCCATCGTCGAACGCAACCTGCAGACCTTGCGCGATCTGGGCGCCGAGGGCTGGCGAGCCCTTATGGCTAAAGAGTGAACAGCCGGGACATTCGGTTTCTTTTCGCGGTTGTGTGTGGGTCGGCTGCTGGTCACAATGGTTCCATCACTTCACCTTGGCCCTTTGACTGAAGGAACTCGCCCGCATGGCTGCCCATCTCCAGGCCTTTGACGCCTGCCTCAAGGAGGCGCTCGCCCAGACGCGCGAGTGGGTGCCGCGCTGGCTGGACAAGCTGCAAGCCGCACTCAAGGAAAAGGAATTGTCGGCCCGCCAGTTGGGCGACAAGCAGGTTTTCGTCGAAGCGCGCACCGCTCTGGAGTCGCATCGCGACCTGATTGCAACCCGGTTCCTCGCAGCGCTTGGCGATTCGGTGGGCAACGCCTTGCCGGGCACCGACGCGCAGCCGCGCCGGGCCAAGTCGGTGAGCTTTGACGAGCTCGAACTCATGGGCGACGACCAGGTGCAGGAGACGGTCGAGCTGGCCCGCGTGCAGCAGATCGTCAGCATGACGGTTGATCATGAAATCGTCGAGCTCACCGCCCGCCTGTGCACCGCACAAGGCATGCACAGCGTCAATGCCGAGGCCAATCCGCTGCGCGCAGACGTGGTGGTCGGCGCTTTGATGAAGGCCCTCAAGGGCTTGAGCATCGCGCCGGCCGTGCGTTCGCGCTGGCTGCAAACCGGCGCCATTTCCCTGGGTCACGAATTGCAGGGCCTGTACACGCGGCTGAGCGCCTTCCTGGATCGCATGGGCGTGCAGGCGGCTGGCTATGCCGTGATCCAGTTGCCCGATGCCCGCACCGCCACGGCCGACGCCCCCATGGGCCGTCGGGCCGGTGGTGCGAAGGAAGAGGCGGGCCTGGGGACCGAGGCCCTGCTCACGCTCGATCATTTGCACCAGCTTCTGGTGGGCAACCTGGAGCAACCCGACGACGAGCCCCTGCGCGAGCCTGGCACGGTCGGTGCCGGCAACGCCATGGTGCGCACGCTCGCCAGCGAGGTCGTCTCGCTCATGCTCAAGCAGATCTCGGCCGACGAGCGCTTGTTGCGGCCGGTGCGCGAGATGCTGCAGGGCATGAAGCCCGCCTTGCTGCAAGTGGCCCGCACCGACCCGCGTTTCTTCGCCGATCGGCAGAATCCCGCGCGCCGATTGCTCGACGCCATCACCGAACACAGCCTGGCCTACACGAACGAGCAGGACCGTGGCTACGCTGCGTTCTCGCGCCAGGTGCGCGGCATCATCGACACGCTGCAGAAGCCCGGCCCGGACCTCGCCGATCGGTTTCCAGGCTTGCTTCAGCACTTCAACCGCTCGCAGACCGAGGCCATGGCACCCGAGCAGGTGAAGGCGCGTGGCCTGGCCGTGAAGACCCTGGTGCGGGTGGAGCAGCGCAACCTGCTGGCCGAGCGCGTGGCTGCCGAATTCCGGTCGCGCAACGACTTTGACCGTTCCCCCGGGGTGGTCAGGCGCTTTCTCACCGGCCCCTGGGCCCAGGTGGTGGCGCAGGCCCGGCTGGAAGTCTCCAACGCCACAGGCCTGGGCCCCTCCGAGGTGCCTGCGATGCGTTACACGGACATCCTGCCCGATCTGCTGTGGTCGAGTCAGCTGGCGGTGGCGAGTCTGAACCGCCCGCGTCTGGTCAAGATCATTCCGACCGTGCTGCGCACCTTGCGCGAAGGCCTGGACTCGATCGACTACCCGCGCGAACAGGCCGAAGCCTTCTTTCAGGCCTTGATGGGTCTGCACGAAGCGGCCTACAAGACCCAGCGCACCGAGTCGCCGCAGGACGTGCAGCCCAGCCAGCAGTTCGAGGACGACCTGGAGCCGTGGATGCAGCCCGCCGAGGCGCGCGACACCTGCTTCATGGACGACTCCTTGCCGGACTCTCAGCCCGACACCCATCCCTCCTTTGTGGACACCCAGCCCCTGCAGCGGGACTGGGTGGATCTCAAGGCGGAGATGGCGGCGCAACCGCCGTCACAACTCAGCGTGGGCACCTGGGTGGACGTGTGGCAGGACGGTCAGGCCCTGCGTTGCCAGATCACCTGGGCCAGCCCGCACGGCACGCTGTTTCTGTTCTCGGGCGCCAATGGCCGCTCGTTGTCCATGACCCGTCGCGGCCTGGACCGCTTGATCGAGCTGGACAAACTGCGTGTGGTGGCGGACCACGGCGTGGTCGATGAAGCGCTGGACGAGGTCACACGTCAAGCCTGGCTGAACAGCATCAAGGCTGAAGGGCTTTAACGTAGCCCCCACGCTCCGCCGCTGCGCGGGTCGCTGCCCCCCGAGGGGGCTGTTTTGCCTTGGGGCGGCCCGGCGGCAAAACGTTGCCCCCACTCTTCCCCGCTTCGCGAGGTCTTCAGACTTTCCTCAGCAGCTTCTTGCGCACCAGGTGGATGTTGTTGCGCAGCGCGTAGAGCTCGTCGGTGTACGACAGCGGTACCACCACCTTTTCCACTTTCGATTCCATGGCGTCGAGCTGCTCGACCAGGTCGGCGGCTTTGTCGGCGTCGGCTTCAAACCGTTGTTCCACGTCGCGCAGTTCGGCGTACCAGCGGAACACCCGCTTGCGGATGCGGAAGGTGTAGAGCGGGGGCACGATGCGCGAGAGCGGCAGCGCCAGCGCCAGGATCAGGCCCATGGCCAGCCACATGCGTTCGATCAGGTTGGCCAACCAGAAGGGGAGGTAGCGTTGCAGGAACGGGGCGCCGTTCTTGATGGCGCGTGACGCCTCGGGTGAGATCGGCACCTCGCTGTGCTCCAGGCTGGGGTACTCGCCCGCCTTGCTGAACCAGCCCGAGCCCCCGTGCAGCCCGGTGGCCGTTTGTGCGAACAGCTGCAGGATGGCGGGGTGGGTGTCGCTGTGCGCCAGCAGGCTGGTGGTGGACGCGACCAGTCGAACGTCCCGGGTCGGTATGTTGCGCGCCAGGTCCACCACGCCCTGCGGCATCACGACCGGCGTGAGGTAGCCAAAACGCCTTGAATAGGCTTCGCTTTGCGCGAAGTCCAGCAGCTTCACGCCCGGGGTCTGCAGCAGCATCTGCACCATCAGCGACTCGGGTGCCGAAGCGAACACCACGGCATCGATCTTGCCACCCAGAAAGGCCACCGTGGCCGGGGTTTGCTCCAATTCGCTCAGGCGCAACTGCTTCGGGTCCACGCGGTTCACGTCGAGCAGCGTGGAGAACAGGCGGGGCACGCCGCTGCCGGCCGTGCCCACGTTCACACGCCAGCCGCTGAGCTCGGCGAGTTGGTTCACGGTGGGCGATTTGCGCAGGCGCCTGGCCGAGTCCTCGCGGTAGAACAGCCACAGCGGTTCCACGAACAGGCTGCCCAGCGAAGTGATGCTGTCTTCCTCGTCGTAGCCGATGTCGGCCGTGCCGCCCTGCACGAAGCCGAGATCGGCTTTGCCGGTGCGCAGCAGTTCGAGGTTGGCGGAGGAGCCTTCGGAGGACAGCAGCTCGACCGTGATGCCGTAGCGCGCCAGCGCTTCGGCATAGCGTTTGCCGAACTCCGCGTAGGCGCTTTGATCCGGGCCGGTGGCCAGCACCACGCGCTTGGGGGGCGTGGGGTTGAGCCACCAATAGGCCACGCCCAGCAACGCGATGGTGAGCAGGGCAAAGGGACCGAATGACACGATCATCTCGCGCAGGGAGATGAGCGTGTAGCGAAGGGTTTTGGGCATGCCGCGACATTAGCACGGCACCCTGTAATAAGCGGTTGCCGGGGACCTTCGAGGCGGGCTCAGGGCATCGGTTCGATGCTCATCACGGTGTAGGCACCATTGATCTGCATGGCGGTGAAACGCACCTTGTCGCCGGCCTTGACCTTGCCCAGCAACGCCGGGTCGTTCACCTGGAACACCATGGTCATGGGTGGCATGTCCAGGTTCTTGATCTCTCCGTGCTTGAGCGAGATCTTGCCGGCGGCCGTGTCCACGCGGCGCACCTCGGCCTCGACCATCGACAACGTGTCTGCGGTGGTGGCCGTGCGCTTGAAGCCCGTCGTGTTGCCGGTGTAGTGCTGGTACACGCGGCCCGTGCCGTCGGGCTGCACCAGCACCACGTCGTAGGCGTCGCGGCGATCGCCGTACACGGCGCCATCCATGCCCGGGCTGCCCACCGGCATGCCCGGCACGGCCAGACCGATGGCCTTGGGCTTCTCGGCCAGCAGGCGGCGGATCTCGCGCGCGTTCACGTGGCCCTCGATGGCGTAGCCACCGATCAGGCCGGTGTGGCAGGAGGCGAACTTGTCGGGCAGGCCCAGGCGCTTGCGCACGGCGGCGTTGCCGGTGGCGAACACCTGCACCTGGAAGCCGTCGGCCTGGAGATGGTTCACCCAGTCCTGGCAACAGCCGCAGTTGGGATCTTTCCAGACCTGCAGCACGGGCAGGGTGGTGGGTGTTTGAGCCCAGGCGGGCAGGGCCGCGCCAGCGATCAATGCCGCTGCGGTGTTGATAAGGGAACGTCGTTGCATGGTGGTCTCCTGGTGGTCAAGCGTTGGGGGCGACGCGGATCGTGCCGCGCATGCCGGCTTCGAAGTGGCCGGCAATCAGGCAGGCGAATTCAAAGTCGCCCGGGCGGTTGAAGGTCCAGACGATCTCGCCGCGTTTGCCGGGAGCGACGTGCGCCATGTAGGGCTCGTCGTGCTCCATCTTGGGAAACTTCTTCATCATCTCGGCATGCGCCTTGAGCTCCTCGCCGGTGCCGATCACGATCTCATGCAGCAGCTGGCCCACGTTGATGGCGCGAAGGCGCAAAGTATCGCCCTCACGCACGTCGAGGTGGTTGGGCGTCATCTTCATGTCGTCGCTCATGCGGATGTCCACCGTGCGCCTGGCCTTGGCCGGTTCTGCGGCGATGCCCCAGGGCTTCTGCTCTTTCACCAACGGGGTGGCTGCCTTGGGGTGCTGATCGGCGTGGGCAAAGGCGCGGGGCAAGGCCAGCGCCAGGGGAAGGGCCAGCAGGCTGCGTCGTGTCTTGAAGGGCATGCGTGTTCTCCGTTGAAGTTTCAATGGTTGCCGTGGCCGCCCGCGGGCTTGCGGGCAGTGGCGGCGGGTGGGGTCGTCGGGGTGGTTGCAGCAGGCCGGGTGGCCACGGGCGCGGCACCGGTGTCCACCAGCCGTGCCTGCGTGCCCGGCGGAATCTTGTAGTCGCCCGGGTCGCTGTAGTCGCCGGTCTGCTGGTCGGCGCGCACCTTGAGCGTGGTGAACATGCCGCCCATTTCGATGGCGCCAAAGGGGCCGGTGCCGGTCATCATGGGGAAGGTGTTGGCGGGCAGTTCCATCTCCATCTCGCCCATGTCGGCCATGCCGCGTTCGCCCATCACCATGTAGTCGGGCACGGCGCGCTGCAGCGGTTTCACCAGCCCTCGGTGGTCCACGCCGATCATGGTGGGCACGCCGTGGCCCATGGCGCCCATGGTGTGGTGGCTCTTGTGGCAGTGCATGGCCCAGTCGCCCGGCTCGTCGGCGACGAACTCGATCTGCCGCATCTGGCCCACGGCCACGTCGGTGGTCACCTCGGGCCAACGCGATCCCTTGGGCGTGGCGCCACCGTCGGTGCCGGTCACTTCGAACTCGATGCCGTGGATGTGGATCGGGTGGTTGGTCATGGTGAGGTTGCCCACGCGCACCCGCACCCGTTCTCCGAGCCTGGCCACCAGCGGTGTGATGCCGGGGAACACGCGGCTGTTCCAGGCCCAGATGTTCTGGTCGAGCATGGTGTTGACCTGTGGCGTCATGCTGCCGGGCTCCACGTCGAAGGCGTTGAGCAGGAAGCAGTAGTCGCGTTGCACGTCTTCGATGAGCGGGTGCTTCGCCTTCGGGTGCGTGATCCACAGGCCCATCATGCCCATGGCCATCTGCGTCATTTCATCGGCGTGCGGGTGGTACATGAAGGTGCCGGGCCGGCGCGCGGTGAATTCGTAAACGAAAGTCTGGCCGGGCTTGATCTGCGGCTGATTGAGGCCACCCACACCGTCCATGCCGTTGGGCAGGCGCTGGCCGTGCCAGTGGATGGTGGTGTGTTCGGGCAGTCGGTTGGTCACATAGATGCGCACGCGATCGCCCTCGACCACTTCGATGGTCGGGCCCGGGCTCTGGCCGTTGTAGCCCCACATGTTGACCATGAAGCCTGGCGCCATTTCACGCACCACCGGCTCGGCCATGAGGTGGAATTCCTTCACCCCCGCGTTCAAGCGCCAGGGCGCGGTCCAGCCGTTGAGCGTGACCACCGGGTTGTAGGGGCGGCCCGCACCGGTCACGCCCGGTGGCGTCCAGGGCGGCGCGGTGTTGGCCGAGGTTTGCTGCACCGGCTCGGGGATGGCGGCCAGCGCCACGCGGCTCACGCTGGTGGCCGCGACTGCGCCCACGGCAGCACCGGCGAGCCAGTTTCTTCGGTTCATCGTTTTGTTCATGTCAGTGTCCTGCCGGGGTGGCGGTTGCGCCTGCGCCGGCGTTGGAAGAGGTGTCGGAGCCGGCGAATTCCGCGCCGGCCAGCAGGGCTTGCCAGTCGGCTTTGGCGCGCCAGTAGTCGCTCCGGGCCTGCAAGGCGGCGTCGAGCGACTGCATGCGCTCGCGCGCGCTGGCCAGCAGTTCCCAGCTGCTTTGCAGCATGCCGTTGTAGCGGAGCAAGGTTTCCTGCTCCAGGGCGGCTTGCAGCTGGGCCACCACGTTTTGCGCGTGCACCGCACTGGCGTGGCGCGCTTGCAGCTGGGCCCAGGCCTGGCGCGCCATCGAGCGGCGTTCGCTTGCAGCGCGCAGCAGCCTGGCCTCGGCGCGGGTCGCGCGCTCCAGCGGGTGATCGCGCAGCAGCGAGAGGTCCCCGATGTGCGGCGGTGTCGGCGTGGTGCTTGGGTCCGGCATGGCCGCCAGGGCGGCGTCCACCGCGGCGTTCCAGGTCTGCCGGCGGGCGCTGCTCACGGCGGCGAGTTCACGCTGGGCCTCGATCCGTTGCTGGGCCAGCAGCGGGTCGGCGCGCAGCACGGCAGCTTCCAGCGAGGATTCGCTCAGGCCCTCGCCCGGCACGGCACGCGGCGGCACGGCCGGCAAGCCAGCGGGCAGTCGCTCACCCAACTGCGCCACGGCCTGTGCGTCCCACAGGCCCAACAGTTGCGCCAGCCGCTCCTGGGCTGCCAAGGCCGTGGCTTGCGCGTTCACGCTGGCTTGCCAGGCGCTGGCTTCCAGCAACTGTTCGCGCATCAGCCTGGCCTGGCTCCAGTTGCCGGCCACCACCATGCGCTGGCCGAGTTCGCTGCCGGTGCGTGTGGCGTCCCAGATGTCGCTCGCGTGGCGCCAGCTCTGGCGCGCGCTCACCGCGTCGACCCAGGCGCGCTGCACGTCGCGCACGTGGCGGGCGTAGGCCACCCGCACCGCACCTGTGGCCAGCGCGTTCATGTCGGCGTGGGTGAACAGGTCGGGCCGCTGGCGCAAGGACATGCGCAGCGCCTGCGCCACGTCCAGCGCCTCGGGCCTGGCGCTGTTGCCATCGGCGGCGGGCGCGGCGTCGCCCGGATTTTTCGCCTCCCAGCGCAGCAGGTCGGCGTGGCCACGCGGGAACTCGGCCACGCGTTCGTTGGCGCGTCGCCAGATCTCGCGCGCCCGGGCGATGTCTGCCGGGCGTTCCTGCGGCGCCATCGCACCGGTGGCGGGCAGCACCATAGGGGCTGCAGCGGGTGCGGGGGTTGCCGGATCGGCGGCTTGCAGTGCTCGGGAAGGCTGAGCCTGTGCCGGCCCCCAGACCGCCGACAGGCAGGCCAGGCTCAAGGCCGCGACGCGACAACGTGTGCTTGTGAAAGGCGGTGAAAACCGCCGCAAAACCATCATGGGAATCTCCTGAAATCACGAACCGACGCCCGCTGGCACGCCCTCATCGGGTGGCTGCGGACGCACCTGTGGCGTGTGAAGTCAGGAAATGGGTGGTTTGATGCCCCGTTGGGCCTCGCTGCTGGCAAAGCGATCGGCGGGAGGCGCGAGCTTGCTGTGCAGTGTGGGCGGAGTCTGCAGCGCGCGCGTGGCCATGGCCAGGGCGGGCACGTTGCAGACATCGCAGGCGCTGTGCTGGTGGTCGCCGCTGTCTTCTGTCGACGTTGCGTGCTCGTCGCAGGCACAGTGGTCGTGCTCAGCCGCATGCTCATCCGTCGCCATGGTGGTCATGGCGGCGTGTGCAGGCTGGGTCAACATCTCCACCGCCATGGCATCACTCACCCAGCCGCGCAGGGGCAGCAGGGCGATCATGAGGACGAGGAACCAGTGGCGCATGGCTAGGGATGATACGGATCAACCTGTGTTGGTTCCATCCGCGCGGCTGAAACTCGCCTGTTTCAGGCGGGGCATTGCAACACCAGTGCCTGCACTGGCTGCGTCAGGCCGGGGTTCGTCACCACGAAAGCCAAGCGTTGTGTCGAGCCGGCGGGCAGCACGAGGCTGGCGCTGCCACCCTGCCCGGCGGCCCAGGGCGCCACCGGTTGGTACAAGCTCACCACATGGTCGTGGCGCAGGCTTTCGCCGGCGTTTTCGCCGCGCGTGACTTTGCTCACCAGGCCGTCCTGCAGGACGGCCCAATAGCCCGCCAGTTCGGTGCCCGGCGTGGCCGCGATCTGTGCCGTCACCACGGTCCCCTGGCGGCTCAGGCGCAGGGCCGGGGCGGCCGCGGCGGGCAGGCCGCTCAGGTGGCTGGCGGCCTGGCCGTGCCAGTCGCGGTGGTCACGCCCGTTGAGCACGACCTGCGGTGTGTAGACGTGCTTGCCGCGCAGCGCTTCCTTCAGCTGGTACTGGCGGGCGGTGGTCTCGGGTGTGGCGAACGGATCGCGCCAACCCAGGTGGTTCCAGTAGTTCACATGGAAGGAGAGCGCCAGCACGTTGTCCTGGGTCTTCAGGGTGGAGAGCCAGCGGTCGGCCGGCGGGCACGAGCTGCAGCCCTCGGAGGTGTAAAGCTCGACGACCGCGGGCGGCCTGGGGCCGGACCGCACCTCGCAGGTCTGCGCGGCTGTCCCCGCCGCCCCCACGGCGGCGACGAAGGCCGTGATGCACGGCAATGCGCGTGAGGTGAGGATCATGGCCATCTCCAGGTGAAGGATGGCCGTTGGTCGGTCGCACGGCCGCCGGCTTACACCCGAACCGACGGGAGGTCGGCCCGGCTCAGCGCAGGTCGGGGGCCACTCCGAAGCGCACCGGCTCCGGGGTGGTGGCGGACAGCGTCAACTTCGCGTTGGCCGTTGGGGCGGCCACGGTCGGTGGGAGCACCATGCCGCGTTGCTGCATCACCGCGCGCAATCGGTCAGGGTAGTCGGTGATCAGGCCGTCCACGCCCCAGTCGATCAGCCGCGCCATGTCGCTGACCTCGTTCACAGTCCATGGAATCACGCGCAGGTTGAGCGTGCGCGCGCGCGCCAGCGTGGCCTGACTCAGGTCGTTGAAATGGGGCGACCAGAGCTTGCCGCCTGCGGCCGCGACCATGGCGGGCGCGTCTTCAAAATCGGCCAACTTCAGACCCGAAGTCCATGCACCATCGGCCAAGGTGTTGAAGCGCGGCGTCTGGGCGGAGAGGAACGAACGCGGATGGCCTCACTGGCCTTGAGCACCCGCCAGTCGAAGCTTTGAAGGGTCGTGCGCGATGCCATTCCGTGGCTGCTGATGACGGCGGCGACAGCACGCACGAACGCCTCGGGTTCTGGCGATTCCTCTGGGCGCAGAGGATGCATCTTGAGCTCGATGTTGAAGCGCACATGGCCGGCGCCCAGCCGCTTGACCCGTTCGAACACGGAAGCCAGAGTGGGGATGCGCTCACCGTCCTGCGGCGCCTGGTTCTGGAAGTCGCGGGCGTATCGGCTCGACGGATTGATGCGCCCGACATCCAGGCTGGTGATCTGCTCCAGGGTCAACTGGTTGAACGGCTTGCCGCGCGACTGCAGCCATTTGCCGCTGGCGTCGCGCGTGATGTCGGGGTTGGGTGTGGTGTCGTGCGAGATCACCGGCACGCCCTCGGCGCTGAGCACGACGTCGAATTCGAGCGTGGTCACGCCAATGGCCAGGGCTTGTTCGATGCTTGCGAGCGTGTTTTCGGGTGCCAGGCCCCTCGCCCCCCGGTGGCCTTGTGCGTCAAAGGCCAGTGCCGCGCCCGCGCACCACACCGACAGACCCAGCGCGGTGGTGCAACTCCAGCGCAGCCAGGAAAGGCGTTGGACGGTGAACGGGGGTTGCGTGGTCATGTGGGCCTCCTTGAGAACCCGCGCATTGTGTCAGCGCCACATGACCCTCACAAGTCAAAAACCCTGCCTTGAAAAGAACCGTTACGAATCAATGTCCGAGGATCTTGGAGAGGAAGTCCCGGCTGCGTTCGTTCTGTGGATGGTTGAAGAATTCGGTGGGTGTGTTCTGCTCCACGATCTGTCCCTGGTCCATGAAGATCACGCGGTCCGCCACGGCTTTGGCAAAGCCCATTTCGTGCGTCACGCAGATCATGGTGATGCCCAGGTTGGCCAGCTCCACCATCACGTCGAGCACCTCCTTGATCATCTCCGGGTCGAGTGCCGAGGTGGGCTCGTCGAACAGCATGATCTTGGGCGTGAGGCACAGCGCGCGCGCAATCGCCACGCGCTGTTGCTGTCCACCCGAGAGCTGCAAGGGGTACTTGCCGGCCTGCTCGGCAATGCGCACGCGCTGCAACTGCACCATGGCCTTTTCCTCGGCCTCCTTCTTCGGCATCTTGCCCACCCACATGGGCGAGAGCGTGAGGTTTTCCAGCACGGTCAGGTGGGGAAAGAGGTTGAACTGCTGGAACACCATGCCCACGTTTCTGCGCACCTGATCGATCGCCTTGATGTCATCGGTGAGTTCGATGCCGTCAACGAAAAGATGGCCCTGCTGGTGTTCCTCGAGCCGGTTGATACAGCGGATCAGTGTGGACTTGCCCGAGCCGGAGGGGCCGCACACCACGATGCGCTCGCCCTTGGCCACGTCGAGGTCGATGTCGCGCAGCACGTGGAAGTCGTTGCCGTACCACTTGTTGACTTTGTCGAAACGGATGATGGGGTCTGACATGTTCTTGTTCCTTCAGCGGGCTTTGCTGGCACTCAGTTGTTTCTCGACCCACAGGCTGTAGCGCGACATCGCGAAGCACACCGTGAAGTAGATGAGGGTGATGAAGAGGTAGGCCTCCAGCTTGAACGGGCGCCAGTTCACGTCCGCATTCAGTGCCAGCGCCAGCGCACCGGTGAGCTCGTAGAGCGAGACGATGGTGACCAGCGAGGTGTCCTTGAACAGCGAGATGAAGGTGTTCATGATGCTGGGCACCACCATCGCCAGCGCCTGTGGCAACACGATCTTGCGTTGCGTCTGCCAGTAGGTCAGGCCCAGCGTGTCGGCCGCTTCGAGCTGACCCTTGGGGATGGCCTGCAGGCCGCCGCGGATGATCTCAGCCATGTAGGCCGCGGCAAACAGCGTGATGCCGGCGATCACGCGCACCAGCACGTCCAACGTCACGCCCTGCGGCATGAACAGCGGAAACATGAACGACGCCATGAACAGCACCGAGATCAGCGGCACGCCGCGGATGAGTTCGATGTAGACGATGCAGGCGGTGCGTATCGCGGGCAAGCGCCCGCGCCGCCCCAGCGCCACCACCACCGCCAACGGAAAGGCGAAGAAGATGGACAGCGTGGCCAGCATCACGGTGAGGGGCAGGCCGCCCCAGAGGTCGGTGCGCACGTCGGACAGACCGAACACGCCGCCACCCATGAGGATGAAGAACAGCGCCAGAATGCCCACCCACATGAGCGCCAGCCAGGGTTTCCAGAAGAAGCGAACGCAACTCAGGATCAACCCGCCCATCATGAGGGAGGTGGCCACCAGCGGACGCCATTGCTCGTCGAACGGGTAACGGCCGAAGAGCATGATGCGGTACTTCTCGGCCACCACACCCCAGCAGGCACCCACGCCGCGTGCGGCCTGGCAGGCTTCGGAGTCGGGCCGCATCACGGCGTCGATCAGCATCCAGCGGATGAAGCCGGGCAGCACCCAGGCCAGCAGGCCGAGCACGAACAGCGTGACGATGGTGCTGCGCCAGTCGGCGAACAGGTTGCGCCGGATCCAGGGCACGAGGCCCGAGTCTTTGACCGGGGAGGGGCGGGGGGCGATGGGCGTGAACGTGTCGGACATGCTCATCGCTCCTTGATCGCCACGCGCTGGTTGTACCAGTTCATCAGCAGCGATGTGCTGAGTGATGTGGTGAGGTAGACCAGCATGATGATGGCAATGCACTCCACCGCGCGACCGCTCTGGTTGATGGTGGTGTTGGCGATCGACACCACGTCGGGGTAGCCGATGGCCACTGCGAGCGAGGAGTTCTTGGTCAGGTTGAGGTACTGGTTGGTGAGGGGTGGGACGATCACCCGCATGGCCTGCGGCAGCACCACCAGCCTCATCTTCTGGCGCGGATCCAGACCCAGCGCGGCGGCGGCTTCATCCTGGCCCCGGCTGACCGACTGGATGCCGCTGCGCACCACCTCGGCCACGAAGGCCGAGGTGTACATGACCAGCCCCACGAGGATGGTCATGAACTCGGGTGTGGCGGACACACCGCCGTCGACCATGAACACCAACTGCTCGGGCACGTTCCATTCGGTCGGCATGCCGGAGATGGCCCAGCCGGCGACGGCACACGCGATGACCAGGGCGATGGGGGTCCACAGCCGGTCGCCATCGTGCCCGGTGGCTTCAAAGCGCTGCTGAACCCTGCGCAGCCAGAGCCACACGGCCACCAGTCCCACAGCGGCCCCGGCCGTCACGGCTCCCAGGCCGGCGGTGGGGTAGGGAAAGGCGAACCCACCCTTGCTCAGGAAAAACAGGCCGGCGATGCTCCAGGCCTCGTTGGACGCTGGCAGGACTTGGATGAAGATCAGGTACCACATCAGCAGCTGCAGCAGGATGGGCACGTTGCGGAACAGCTCAACGTAGCCATAGCAGATGCCGCGCACCAGACCGTTGCGCGAGAAGCGGCCCACACCCAGCAGAACCCCCAGGATGGTGGTGAAGAGGATGCCCAGTCCGGCCACCTTCAACGTATTGAGCACGCCGACCCAGATGGCCTTGCCGTAGCTCTCGCTCGGGTCGTAGGCGATGAGGGTTTCGCCGATGTCGAAACCGGCGGCGGAGCCCAGGAAGTCGAAGCCGCTCTGGATGCCACGCACCTGCATGTTGCGTTGCGTGTTGTGCGCGAGGAACCAGATGCCCAGTGCGATGAGGACCAGCGCTATCAGCTGGAACAGCAGGCCGCGGGTGGCCCGGCTGTTGAGCGACCACTGGCGCCGTTGGGGAGGGGGAGTGGGGGATTTCAAGACAGCCTCGAAAGTGGATGAACCAACGGTGCGTGGCGGCATGCGGGTTCAGCGCACCGGAGGTGCGTACATCAGGCCGCCTTTGCTCCAGAGGTTGTTGCTGCCACGGGGCAGGCCGATGGCGGTCTTGGGGCCAACGTGGCGCTCGAAGATCTCGCCGTAGTTGCCGGTGGCCTTGACGGCGCGGTAAGCCCATTCCTTGTCCAGCCCGAGCAGCTTGCCGGTGTCTTCGGTGCCCGCACCCAGCAGGCGCATCACGCCCGGATTGGTGCTGCTGGTCTTCATCTGGTCGACGTTGGCCTGAGTCACTTCGTATTCCTCGGCCTCCAGCAAGGCGAAACCGACCCATCGGACGATGGCGGCCCACTCGTCGTCACCCCGGCGCACGGCCGGGCCCAGAGGTTCCTTGGAGATCAACTCGGGGAGGATCACGTGGTCGTCGGGCTTGGCCATGTCCTTGGCGCGGCTGGAGGCCAGGCCCGAGGCGTCGGTGGTGTAGGCCTGGCAGCGCCCGGACGAATAAGCGGCCAGGGCGGCTTCGAGCTTTTCGAACACCACAGGTTTCATGTTGAGCTTGTTGGCGCGCGAATAGTCGGTCAGGTTGAGCTCGGTGGTGGTGCCGGACTGCACGCACACCGTGGCGCCTTTGAGCTGTTTGGCACTTTTCACGTTGAGCTTCTTGGGCACCATGAAACCCTGGCCGTCGTAGAAGTTCACGCCGGTGAAGCTCAGGCCCAGGGAGGCGTCGCGGGTCAGGGTCCAGGTGGTGTTGCGGGCGAGGATGTCGATCTCGCCCGACTGCAGGGCGGTGAAGCGTTGCTGAGCGGTCAAGGGTACGTAGCGCACTTTGTCCGGGCTGCTGAGAACGGCAGCGGCCACCGAGCGGCACACGTCCACGTCCATGCCGCTCCACTTGCCCTGGCTGTCGGCCGCCGAGAAGCCGGGCAGTGCGGTGTTGACTCCACAGATCAACTCGCCGCGTTTCTTGATGGCATCAAGGTCCTTGCCCGCGTGTGCGGGAAAGCTGGCCAGGGTGGCCGCGGCGCTCAGGCCCACGGCTGCGAGTTTCAGGGTTGTCATCGTCATCTGGTCTCTCCAAGGTGTTTGAAAGAATGTCCGTCGGCGCTGGTTGCGCACCTATTGGGTGCGCATCGCGACCGCAACCGAATGTATCCCCCGGGTTTTGGACCCGGGATCGGGGTTTACGTGTGAAAGCCATGCAAATAGCACATGACGACATCGCGACGGAATCACGCGCACGCCCGTGAACTTGGGTACGCAGGTTCCGTGCCATTGAGGGGCTGGTGGTCAAGGTCTCTCCCGCGACAAGTTGCGTTTTCTTTCGGAGAGGGCGACCCGTATCCTTCGGTCCAAACGCAGAACAACGGAGACCAGCGCATGAGCAACAGCACCAAGGAGGCGGGCCTTTCCGCGCCTCACTACCGCTTCTGGCCCAAGCGCCTGCCGCACAGAATCAACTCGCCAGCCACGTCGCTGTGGCACAACCTGGTGGTCAGTGCGCAGCGCTACCCCGACAAGACCGCACTGGTCTTCTTCGACCAGGTGCTGACCTACCGACAGTTGCTGGAACAGGCCGAGCGGCTCGCTGCTCACCTGCGCGCACAGGGTGTGCAAGACGGCGACCGCGTGATCCTGCTCATGCAGAACTGCCCACAGTGGATCGTCGCGCACTTCGCCATCCTGCGGGCCAACGCGGTGGTGGTGCCGGTGAATCCGATGAACCGCTCGGACGAGCTGCAGCACTACATCACCGACCCCGACGCGCGCGTGGCGATTGCCGCGGCCGACCTGGCCGGCGAGTTGATCAAGGCCAATGCCGAGGTGCGCGAGAGTGATCGCCTGCGCCATCTGGTCGTCTCGCACTACAGCGACGCTTTCGGCCCCCGGGCCGACATACCGCCGGCCTGGGCCGAGTGGCTGGGCGCGCGCCACGCTGTGCCCACGCTGCCCGGCGGCACGGTGAGCGACTGGGCCGAGGCCCTGGCCTGCAGCGACACCGCGCCGGCCCACAACCGCGGTCCGGACGATCTCGCCGTGCTGCCCTACACCAGCGGCACCACGGGCCTGCCCAAGGGCTGCATGCACCCGCACCGCACGCTCATGCACAACGCGGTGGCCGTGGGCCTGTGGACCAACAGCACTTCGGAGAACGTGGGACTGCTCGTGGTGCCCATGTTCCACATCACCGGCATGGTGGCCGGCATGCATGCTTCCATCTACAACGGCGCGACCCTGGTGGTGATGCCCCGCTGGGACCGCGAACTCGCCGGCCAGCTGATCTCGCGCTGGCGCGTTACGCACTGGACCAACATCCCCACCATGGTGATCGACCTGCTGGCCAGCCCGCGCTTTGATCAGTATGACCTTTCCAGCCTGGTGCTGGTGGGCGGTGGCGGCGCGGCCATGCCGCAGGCGGTGGCGCAGCGCCTGCTGGAGCAGTACGGGCTTCGCTATTCCGAGGGCTATGGCCTCACCGAGACCGCCGCGCCGTCGCACAACAACCCACCCGACCACCCGAAGCAGCAATGCCTGGGCATTCCGTTCATGAGCACCGAAGCGCGGGTGGTCGACCCGATCACGCTGGAGGACATGCCGCAGGGCGAAGCCGGCGAGATCATCATCTGTGGCCCCGAGGTGTTCGACGGTTACTGGAAACGGCCCGAGGCCACCGAGGCCGCCTTCATCACCATCGATGGCAAACGATTCTTCCGCTCGGGTGACCTCGGCCGCATCGATGAAGACGGCTACTACTTCATCACCGACCGCCTCAAGCGAATGATCAACGCCAGCGGCTTCAAAGTCTGGCCGGCCGAGGTGGAGGTGCTGATGTTCAAGCACCCGGCCATTGCCGAAGCCTGCGTGATCGCCACCACCGACGCCTACCGCGGAGAAAGCGTGAAGGCGCTGGTGGTGCTGCGGGAGTCGCACCGCGAGACCACGAGCGAGCAGGACATCCTGGACTGGTGCCGTGAGCACATGGCGGTCTACAAATGCCCGCGCACCGTGGAGTTCCTCACCGCCTTGCCCAAGAGCGGCAGCGGCAAGGTGATGTGGCGGCTCTTGCAGGAGCAGGAAGCCAGCAAAGCCCGGCCGGCACAATGACGGCATGCCCTCGATTTCTCACGTCTTCCACCGCCTCTGGCAGCCCCGTCGCGGCCTGTTCTGGCTCATGCTGGGGTTCAGCGCACTCTCCAGTTTCATGGTCGGCTTCCTTCAGCTGAGCGATCCGCCCATGGGCATCCGCCTGGTGGTGAGCGTGTTTGCGCTCACCAATTCGCTCATCGGCTGGTGGCTGACCGTGCGCCTGTGGCGCGAGACCGATCCGAACCGGCCGGCCAGCTCCCCTGTCTCGAACGCAGATCGTTGATACATAACGTCACGCGTGTTACAAAGCAGGGCGGAAGCGCGGGAATGCGCACCCCCTGAATGCGTTGTGTTGGTTCATGGCTCAAACAAAAAGATTGCTACCCGATGCGCATCTTCTCCACCATCCTGGACACCGTCACGCAACGCCTTGTGAGCGATCCGGTTCGTCACGATCCCGCAGCGTTGTCCCGCATCCGCCGCGCCATGCTGGAGCTGCTGCCCAACGAACCCAGTTGGGAAGACGAGCGCCTGCGCCACCGCTTGCTGGTGGCGGTGGATCCCAAAAGCCTGTGGTTCATGCGTGTGGAGCTGCACCAGCGCCTGTGTCGCTCCATGGGTGAAGAGGTGGCACTGGAGCGCGTGCAGGCCCTGTGGCCGCTGTTTGAAGACAGCATCGAGCCAGCGTTGCTGGGCAAGCGTCCTGGCCGACGGGGCAACGGTCAACGCGGCGACACACCACCCGGTCGCTGAGCCTCCTCAGGCCGGGTCGCTCACCGTGCCCTGGTAGGCGTGCCAGGTGGCGTGGCCCACCACCGGCCCGATCACGAACAGGCCCGCGAACAGCGGCAGCATCGCCAGGCCCACCAGCAGCGTGATCAGCGCGCCCCACTGCAGCATCACGCCCGGGTTCTGCAGACACGCACGGATGCTGGTGAGTCCCGCCGAGATCGCGTCAACCCGGCGGTCCATGATCATCGGGATCGAGATCACGCTGGTGACAAAGATGAGGGAGGCAAAAAGGCCACCGACCACCGTGTAGGTGATCAGGAAGGACAGGTTCTCAGGGTTGATCAGCTGGGCCAGCAGGTTCGTCGTGGATGGCATGGTGTTGAAGGTCACGGCAAACACCACCAGCGAAGCGCGGCCCCACAGCATCTCCAGGATCAGCAGCACGCCCGCGAAGATCGCCATGCTGCCCTGCGTCGGCCGCCACGCCAGCAGCGAGGCCCGCAGCGACGGACGTTGACCATTCTGCAGTGCGCGGCTGACGTCGTACAGGCCCAGGCAGAGAAACGGGCCCATGAGCAGGAAGCCCGCGCTCAAGGCCAGCACATAGGCCGGTGCGGCGCGAAAGACCGCCAGCAGTGCATGGCCCATGAGGAAAAAACACAGGCCGTAGAACAGGCCGATGCGCGGGCAGCGCACGAAGTCGGCCCAGCCCAGACGAAGCCATTGCAGTGGATCGCCCGCGCGCAGGTCGGTCACGGTCAGGTCGAACACCGACGGGGGCCGTGGTGGTTCGGATGGGCTCTCGGTGGCGGGCGTGGCTTCGGTCATGAAGTCCTCCTCTGTGGCCATCGATTGAACCACCAACCGCAGCGTCAGGCCGTTGCCGAGGTGACGCGGCGCATGTGCAGGGCCAGGGCCGCATCCAGCGACTGCGTGTGCCGGCTGAACCATGCGCCCAGCTCGGCCGCCATCTGGCGAGCCGGCGCCAGGTCCCCGCCCTGCGCTTTGCCCAGGCCTTCACGCAGCAGGTTGAGCACCACGCGGTGTTCCAGGGTGTGTTGATCGGCCGTGGCAAAGGCTTCCCGGCGCATCCAGGCATCCTCGGTGCTGAAATGCGCCACGGCATGCTGCACCAGCGCCTGCCAGGTCTCGACCAGTCGGTCGTCGGGCGCGGCCTGCGCGCTTCCCAGCCGTTCCATGAATTCGCGGTTCATCCCGTCCATGGGTTCAAAGTCCAGCCACAAGGCGGGGGTCCATTTCAAAGCCTGCATGTTTGCCTCCTTGGCCGGGATTCACACGGCCTTCGCGGAGCTTGCGCCCGGTCGGACGACGGCGCTTTGATCCAGCGCATGAAAGCGAGTCAAGCCGCGCGGCCGCGCTTGGCGCCGCCGGTAAACTGCCGCACCATGACCAGCGAATTCCAGCCCCCCTACGTTCCCCTTCCACAGCTCGACGCGTCCCTCAAGGCCACCGGATTCGCACTGCTCAGCGCCGCCAGCGTGGCCGAATGGTTGCCAGCCAGCGCGGATGAACTGCAGGCCCTGCACGCTGGCTGGGACCATCTGCCGGCCGACGCCTACCTGAAGGACGGCGGGCGCTACCGCAGCCGACGCCACAGCTGCTTTGTGGTGGACGGTGAACAGGTGCAGCCGTCGCCGCACCGGGCGCACTGGCAGCCGCTGGAATACAACGCCTTGCACGGTGGCATGCAACGCTGGTTCGAACCCATGGAGCCGGCGGTGGTCGGGCAGCCGGTCTGGAGCCGCCTGCTGATGCGCCTGGGCGAGGTGGCCAGCGCGCTGCGCGGCGAGCAGCCCTGGTTCATGGAGGCGCACCCCTTTCGCATCGACACCACCGACGGCATTGGCCGCCCCACGCCCGAAGGCGCGCACCGCGACGGCGTGGACCTGGTGGCCGTGTTCATGGTGGGCCGCCACGGCATCAAGGGCGGCGAGAGTCGCGTGTTCGAGGCCAACGGCCCGGGCGGCCAGCGCTTCACGCTGCGCGAGCCGTGGTCGCTGTTGCTGCTGGACGATGCGCGCGTGATCCACGAGAGCACGCCCATTCAGCCGCTGGAGGGCGACGCGCTGGGCTGGCGCGACACGCTGGTGGTGACTTGCCGCGCCGGTGGTTTTCAGGGCGACTGAGCTGCGCCCGTGTTGCTGACCCCCGTCGGGATCACCGCCGGATCGCGTTCGGAAAATACAGCGCCGTGAGGCTGCGGCTGTGCACCGGCGAGAAGTCGTCGCCCACCACCGTGGTGCCGCTGCCGTAGCGGCGCCATTCGCGCACCCAGTGCAGGTGGTCGCACACCTCGGCCAGGCCCACGGTCTCGCGGTCGCCGATCAGGATGCCGTGCACGCGCAGGGCCAAGTGCTGTTTGGCGTCACGCAGTTGCGCCAGCGTCTGGTGGGTCACGCCGAACTCGCCATCGCTCACGATCAGCAGGTCGGCTTCTTGCCATTCGGTGGTCTGCACCAGTTGCACAGCGCGCTCCATCGGCGTCTGCACGTCGGTGCCGCCATCGAAGCTCTGACCCATGAGGTCGAGCAGGTGCGACAGGCCCTCGGCGTCCATGGCCATGTCGCGTTCCAGCAGTTCGTCGGGTCCGCCGAAAGCCAGCAGGCGGCAGGCGCGATGGCCCGCGTGCGCGCTGCGCAGGGCTTGCAGCACACAGGCCTTGGCCACGTTCTCCGGTGCGCCGCGCATCGAGCCCGAGGTGTCCAGGCACACGATGAGCGGGCCGCGCCCGGCCTGGGTGACGGCGCGGCGCAGCGCTTGGAGTTCGGGCTGCGGCAGCGGGCGCTGTGACTGTTCGCGCGCACGGTCGTCGTAGGTCAATAGTTGGGCTTCGGCAAAACGCGCACGCCACAGCCGGCGCAGCACCGGGTGGGTGAGGTTGAGGCTTTCGCCACCGGCCATGCGCGCCAGCGTGCGCGAGCGGCGCACGCCGTCCACCGCGGTGGGCTCGGGCCGGCGCTCTTCTTCGTCGGCGGGGTGACGCGCCGCGGGTATCTGATCGCGCGCATCGGGTTGGGTGGTGATGGCCGGCGGGTGCTGTGCATGCTCGCGCCGGCCCACACCGTCGATGAAGCGCGCGAGCTGCGGCAGGCGCTGCAGCAGTTCGCCGATGCGCCGGGCCTCACCCCATTCACGCCGGTTCAGGTGGCCCTGCAGATCGTCCCAGCGCAGGTGCGCCAGATCGCCCAGCGACTGCAGCAGCGAGAGCACCTCGTCCCAGCCCTGGCGCTGCACGTCCCAGCTGTCGCGAAACTCGTTGCGCATGCGCGCGATGGCCTGGTCGCGGGGCTCGTCGGTCGGGCGGTCGATCAGGCTGTCCAGGTGCCACAGCAGGCTTTGCATGACCTGGCGCGTGAGCGGCGCGCTGCCCTGCGTGAGCGTCAGCAGCTCCAGCTCCACGAGCAGGGGCCGCAGCGCCTGCGTGGCGACGTCATCGCCGAAATCGTCGGCTGCGTCGGGCAAGGCGCCGGCCAGGAGTGCATACATCCAGCGAGCCATGTGGGGCAGGCGCTTGCTGGCCTGGCCGCTGCTGCACACCACGGCCGAGCGCCAGAGTTCGCGGGGGAGGGCGTCGAGGTGGTGGTAGGGGGCGCAGGCTGAGTCTGTCGAAGCCATCACGTTTCCCAGCTCACCGGCGCGGGACGATTCGTCAGCGTTTCGTCGACCGGCAGACCTGCGAAGCCGGTGCGCGTGGTCTGCAGCTGTGCCAGCAGCACCACCACACTGGCACAGCGGCCCAGGTGCACGGCTTCGATCTGCGCCAGCCATGAAGGAGGCAGCCAGTCGTGCGAACGCGCGGCGCCCAGCACCGTCTGCGCCGTCTCCGTCAATGCGCCGTGCAGGCTGCGCAAGCGATCCAGCAGTGCATCGGCCTGTACCACGCGGGCCTCGATGTGCACGGGGCTGTAGCGCCGTTGCGCGCGTTCAGTGGTCAGTCGCACCATCTCGCTCTCACTGGCGGTGGGCCCGGCGATGGACCGGGCCAAGGCCACCTTGCCGGCGCTGTCGTCCTGCGCGTCGGTGGGTGCACGGCGCTCGATGTCGAGTTGTTGCTCGAAGGCCATGACCGCGCGCTCCAGGCCGTCCAGAGGGAAGGGTTCGGTCTGCGCCACGCGGTGCATGAAGAAGTCGATCCAGCCCGGTGCATGGGCGGGATCGGCGGCGAGCACACAGGGCAGCACCCACAGGTCCCACAGCCCAACCTCGTGCGCGCCGCGGCTGGTGGCTTGCAGCTTCAGCAGCTCCACCAGTTGGCGCCAGCGTCGGTCGGACACCGGCTGACCGGTCTGCGTGGCGTGCTGGCGCGCCTGCAGCAGAAGCGCGAGCACGGGCTCGCCCAGCGCTGTGTGGGGTGCCTGGTCGCGCAGGGCCTTGAGCCGCTCGTGGTTGATCAGCGCCTCGGGCGGCGGTGCTTCCGGGGTGAGGACGCTGGTTTGCAGCAGCGCGGCGAAGTGCGCTTCGTCCACCGGCAGCACCGGCACGCGCAGCAGGAAGCGGTCGTAAAAGGCGAGCAGGCTGTCGTCCTGCGGCTGCTCGTTGCTCGCGCCCACCAAGCACACCAGCGGCACCGGCAGGCGCTGGCTGCCGTTGTCGAACTGGCGTTCGTGCAACAGACCCAGCAGGGTGTTGAGGATGGCCGAGTTGGCCTTGAAGACTTCGTCGAGAAAAGCCACCTCGGCGCTGGGCAGGTAGCCCTCGGTCAGGCGTTCGTAGCGGTCGTCTTCGAGTGCGCGCAGCGAGAGCGGGCCGAAGAGTTCTTCGGGCACGGTGAAGCGCGTGAGCAGGCGCTCGAAGTAGTGCGCGCCCGGCAACAGACGCTGCAGCCGCCGCGCGAGCTCGCTCTTGGCGGTGCCCGGCGGGCCGAGCAGCAGCACATGTTCACCCGCGAGCGCGGCGAGCAGCAGCGCGCGTGCGGCCACGTCGCGCTGCAGCAGGCCGCGTTCGAGTTCGGCCAGGGCGGGCGCCCAGCGCGACATGCTTCAGACCCTTTCGAAAATCGCCGCGATGCCTTGCCCACCACCGATGCACATGGTCACCAGCGCGTAGCGGCCCTGCACACGGTGCAACTCGTGGATGGCCTTGACCGTGATCAGCGCGCCGGTGGCGCCGATGGGGTGGCCCAGCGAAATGCCCGAACCGTTGGGGTTGACCTTGGCCGGGTCCAGTCCGAGATCGCGCGTGACGGCGCAGGCCTGCGCGGCGAAGGCTTCGTTGGCCTCGATCACGTCCAGGTCCTTCACCGTCAGGCCAGCCTTCTCCAGCGCGATCTTCGTGGCCGGCACCGGGCCTATGCCCATGTACTTCGGGTCCACACCGGCGTGCGCGTACGACACCAGCCGCGCCAGCGGCTTGGCGCCGCGTGCCTTGGCCGCACCGGCCTCCATCAGCACCACGGCCGCGGCCGCGTCGTTGAGGCCCGAGGCATTGCCGGCGGTCACGGTGCCGTTTTCTTTCAGGAACACCGGCTTGAGCTTGGCCAGATCGTCCATCGTGCAGTCGGGGCGGAAGTGTTCGTCGGTCGCCCAGGACACATCGCCCTTCTTGCTCTTGAGCACCACCGGCACGATCTGGTCCTTGAAGCGGCCTTCCACGGTGGCGCGTTGCGCGCGGTTGTGGCTTTCAACCGCCAGCTTGTCCTGGTCGTCGCGGGTGATGCCCCACTTGGCCGCGATGTTCTCGGCCGTCACACCCATGTGGATGGTGTGGAAGGGGTCGTGCAGCGCGCCGACCATCATGTCCACCATCTTGGTGTCGCCCATGCGGGCGCCCCAGCGCATGTTGAGGCTGGCAAACGGTGCGCGGCTCATGTTTTCCGCACCCCCGCCGATGGCCACGTCGGCGTCGCCGAGCAGAATGCTCTGCGAGGCCGAGACGATGGCCTGCAGGCCCGAGCCGCACAGCCGGTTGACGTTGAAGGCGGGCGTGCCCTCGGCACAACCGCCGTTGATGGCGGCCACGCGCGAGAGGTACATGTCCTTCGGCTCGGTGTTGACGACATGGCCAAACACCACGTGGCCCACGTCCTTGCCGTCCACGCCGGCGCGGGCTAGCGACTCACGCACGACCAGCGCGCCGAGTTCGGTGGGGGCCTGGTCCTTCAGGCTGCCGCCAAAGGTGCCAATGGCGGTGCGCACGGCGCTGACGACAACAACTTCTCTGCTCATGGGGGTCTCCTGGTGGTTTGGGCAGCCGCTATCGTAGCCCTCGCACCAGCGCCCACATTGACCTGCGTCAGAACGTCTGGCGGGCGAGCACGCGCAAGCGGTTGGCGTGGCTGCCCTGGGAGCCTGGGCGCGTCACGAAGACTTCGCCCATGGTCAGAAACTCGCCGGTGAGGGCGGAGATGTTGATCTGGTGCGTGACCAGCATCAGGTTGCGCGGTGCCTGCCAACCCTCCACCGCGGCCAGCACCGCGCGGGTCTGCTCGTCCTGGCCGCCACCGAAGAACGAATTGATCGGTGGCCAAACGGTGTTCTGCTTGAAGGCCAGCATGGCGGTGTCCACACAGCGGCACCAGACGCTGGAGCGCACCTGGTCGAGCTTGACGCGTTCGCGCGTGAAAGCCGCGCCCACGCGCCGCGCCTGTTCGCGCCCGACTTCGCTCAGGTTGCGCTGGGTGCCGCACTCACCCAGCTTGAAGTTGGGTGGGTCGCCGACACCGGGTTCGGTTTGCGCGTGGCGCATGAGCACCACGCAGCCGCCTTCGCGCAGCAGGGTCCAGAAGCCTGGGGCCTGGGCGCGGGCGGGCAGGGCGAGCCCGACGGCGGTCGAGAGCGCAAATTCACGTCGGTTCATGAGGGACTCCTGCTGGCTGGATGGCTCAGCCGCGCACATCCGCCACCGGCTGTTCGCCGAAATCCGCGCGGTCCAGAAAGGCGAGCACGCGGGCTGCGGCATCCACAGGCGATGTGAGCTGGCCCTGGCGCTGGAGTTCCACGAAGCGGCTGCGGTCAGGAAAGGCTTCGGGGTCGCCCGCGCGCAACTGAACCTGCATGTCGGTGTCGATCACGCCGGGCGCCAGAGAGACCAGGCGCGCCCCGTGCTCGCGCTGCGCTTCGTCGAGCGCGCTGCAGCGAGTGAAGTGGTCCATGCCGGCCTTGGCGGCGCAGTAGGGTGCTTGCGCGGCCATGGCGCTGCGCCCCAGACCCGAGGAGATGTTGAGCACCTTGCGCGGCCCGCGCCAGCCGCCCTGCACCCAGGCGGTGGTGGCACGCAGAAAGGCGGCGGTGAGCTGCATGGGGGCTTCCAGCCCCACGCGCAGCGCATTGGCCAGGTCGTCGGGCGGGCAGTGGTCCAGCGGGCCGATGCGCGGGATCACCCCGGCGTTGTTGATCAGCGTGGCGCTGGCCCAGGCGCTCGCGGGCTGGCTCTCCAGAAACGCTTGCAGCCGGTTGGCGGCCGCCGTGGTGTCGGCGAGGTCTTGTGACCATTGGGTGAGCGTGGCACCGAGGGTCCTGGCTTCTGCGGTCAGGTCGTCGTTGACCTGGCGCGAGATGCACAACAGGTGGCGCGTGGGGCCGAGCAGCTGGCGGGCCATGGCCAGGCCCATGCCGCGCGAGGCGCCGGTGAGGATGGTGAGGTGTTGTGGCGTCATGGTGTGTTCAGAAGGGGCAGGGGCTGTGGAATTCGATGGTCTGGCCATCCAGGGGGTGCGGCAGCGAAAGCCAGTGGGCGTGCAGCAGCAGGCGGTTGGCCATGGCGTGTTGGTCGGGCGCAGCGTACAACGCATCTCCAACCATGGGGTGTCCAAGGGCTTGCAGGTGCACGCGCAGCTGGTGGGTGCGACCGGTCACGGGTTCAAGTTCGAGCCGTGTGGTGCCGGGGACTGTGTGGCCCGGTGCGATGCGCCAGCGGGTGATGCTGGGTTTGCCCTGTTCGTGATCCACCTTCTGCATCGGGCGGTTGGACCAGTCGGCCATGAGCGGCAGGTTGATGGTGTTCCAGCCGTTGTCCGGTTGGGTGTTGACCAGTTCACCAGCCACCACGGCGGTGTAGCGCTTGTGCACGCGGCGTTCTTCAAACGCCAGGCTCAGCGTGCGTTGGGCTTCGATGCCTCTGGCCATCACGACGAGGCCGGAGGTGGCCATGTCGAGCCGGTGAACCACGAGTGCGTCGGGCCAGCGGGCCTGGGCGCGGGTGCTCAGGCAGTCCTGTTTGTCGGGGCCTCGGCCTGGGACGGCGAGCAAGCCTTCTGGTTTTTCCAGCACGAGGAAGTGTGGGTCTTCGTGGATGGTTTGGAGATTGTTCACCTGCACCTCGCGGGCTCGCGGACGCACGGCGCTCTGCTCCGCGAATGTCCTCCGGACCGGCTGCGCCGGTCCTCCCCCTTGCCTCGTTGGTGTGCGGACGATTGCGCGCCAGCATCACTTCAGGCTCGCGGACGCACGGCGCTCTGCGCAGCGAAATCAAGGAGGAGGGGCGGCGCAGCCGACCCGGGGGACATTCGCGGAGCCGGGCACCGCGATCGCCGATGACCGGACCAACCGGAGAGAAACAAGAAGCCATAGGAAAGCATTGTCCGATGCAAAGGACAATACCCCCCATGCTCTTGTTGGCCCCCATGGAAGGTTTGCTCGACGCCACCCTGCGCGATGTGCTCACGCGCACCGGTGGCATTGACCGTTGCGTGAGCGAATTCATCCGCGTCACCGACATGCTCCTGCCCGAGCGCGTCTTCGTGCGCGTGGTGCCCGAGCTGCTCCATGGTGGTCGTACCCGCGCGGGCGTGCCGGTGCGCGCGCAACTGCTCGGCTCCGATCCGACCTGCCTCGCTGAGAACGCCGCGCGACTCGCCGGCCTGGGGCCGCACGGCATCGACCTCAACTTCGGCTGCCCCGCCAAGACCGTCAACCAGAGCCGCGGTGGCGCCGTGCTGCTCGACGAGCCCGAACTCATCGGCCGCATCGTGGCCGCCGTGCGCCGCGCCGTGCCGGCGCACGTGCCGGTGTCGGCCAAGATGCGCCTGGGTTTCAACGACGATACGCGCGCCGAAGAGTGCGCGCATGCGATTGCCGAGGCCGGCGCCGATGAACTCGTGATCCATGCGCGCACCAAGGCCCACGGCTACCGACCACCCGCCTACTGGGACCGGCTGGCCGAGGTGCGCCAGTCGCTGCCTTCTCACCTGCGCCTGCCGGTGATCGCCAATGGCGAGATCTGGACCGTGGCCGACGCGGTTCGCTGCCGCGAAGTGACCGGCTGCGAACACCTCATGATCGGTCGCGGCATGGTGACCGACCCCGGTCTGGCGCTGGCCATCAAGGGGCAGGGCGGCGTGGCTTGGGAGGTGCTGCCGCCGTTGCTTCAGGTGTTCTGGCAACAGGTGAGCGCGCGCGTGGAGCGCCGCCACCGCGCCGGGCGTCTCAAGCAGTGGCTCAACTACCTGCGCAAGCGTTACCCCGAAGCGCAGCAGGCCTACGACGACCTGCGCCTCTTCAACGAAACCGCGCACATCGAAGCCTGGCTGCAGCGACAAACAGAGCAGCAAGCCTGCCCTGCTTGAAGCCGCTCAGTCCCAGACCGGCGCCAGACCTTCGGGGTTGACCATGCGCCCGCCCTTGTCCAGCGCCGCGATGCGCGCCATCTGATCGTCGCTCAGACGCAACCGGGTGGAGAGCAGGTTGCTCTGCAGGTTCTCGCGTTTCGTTGACGAAGGAATGACCGCGTGGCCCAGCTGCATGGCCCAGGCCAGCACCACCTGCGCTGCGGTGGCGCCCAACTCCCGGGCGATGTCCTTGACCACCGGGTCCTTCAGCACCTGACCGTAGGCCAGCGTCATGTATGAGGTGGTGTGGATGCCCTGGCTGTGTGCGAACGTCACCAGCTTGCGGTTCTGCAAATAGGGATGCAGCTCGATCTGGTTCGTGGCGATTTCGCTGGCGCCCACCGCGCTGATCGCCTCGCGCAGCAAGGCGATGTTGAAGTTCGACACGCCGATCAGGCGCGTGAGGCCTTGCGCCTTCGCCTCGGCCAGCGCGCCCATGAACTCGGCCACCGGCACCGCGCCACCGGGCGAGGGCCAGTGGATGAGCGTGAGGTCCACGTGGTCCGTGCGCAGCTTCACCAGGCTGTCCTTGAGGCTGGCCACGAGCTTGTCGCCCGCCAGGTTGTCGGTCCAGATCTTGGTGGTGATGAACAACTCGGCGCGCGGCACGCCGCTCTCGGCGATGGCCTGGCCGACCTCGGCCTCGTTGCCGTAGATCTGCGCGGTGTCGATCAGGCGGTAGCCCAGGTCGAGGCCGTTCCTGACCGAGTCGATCACGACCTGGTCCTTGAGCCGGAAGGTGCCCAGGCCGAAGGCGGGGATGGGGTGGGTCATGGTTTCTTTCGTTGTGAAAAGAGAGGTTGCATCAGTGGCCCACAGGTACCGGACCGTGGCCGCGCACCGGGAGCCCGCTGCGGCGGTCCAACACGCCGCTGAGCTGGGTAAGGGCCAGCGACACCAGCACCACCAGCGCGCCGATCCAGGGCGTGTGGATCAGCCCGAGGTGCGTGACGATCAGGCCACCGGCCCAGGCGGCGCCGGCAATGCCGAGGTTGAACGCCGCGATGTTCAACCCCGAAGCCACGTCCACCGCATCGGGCGCCACGCGCTCGGCCTGCTTCACAACATACACCTGCAGGCCCGGCACGTTGCCAAAGGCCACGGCGCCCCACAGCAGCACGGTGCCCACCGCCAGCCAGGGGTGGGGTGCGGTGAACTGCAGCAGCAGCAACACGGCGGCGAGCAGCGCGAAGATGATGCGCAGCGCCGGGATGGGACCGAGCCGGTCGGCCAGACGCCCACCCCAGAGGTTGCCCACGGCCACCGAGATGCCGTAGACCAGCATCACCCAGCCCACCGCACTGGCTTGCAGGCCCGAAACCTCGGTGAGGATGGAGGCCAGGTAGGTGAAGGGAATGAAGGTGCCGCCGTAGCCGATGGCGGTGGTCGCGTACACCAGCAGCAGGCGCGGCTGACCCAGCACCCGGGCCTGCTGCAACAGCGAGGCCGGTGGCTTGTGGGCAATGTTGCGCGGCACGAAGAGCGCGCTGCCGACGAAGGCGATCACCCCGAGTGCCGAGACGGCCAGGAAGGTCTCGCGCCAGCCGAAATGCTGGCCGATGAAGGTGCCCAGCGGCACGCCCGTGACGAGCGCGACCGTGAGGCCGGTGAACATGACGGCGATGGCGCTGGCCGCTTTCTCGCGCGGCACCAGGCCGGTGGCGATGGTCGAGCCAATGGAGAAGAAGACGCCGTGGGCCAGACCCGTGAGGATGCGCGCCGCCACCAGCGATTCGTAGGTGGGCGCCAGCCAGGCCAGCAGGTTGCCGGCGGTGAACAGCGCCATCAGCGCCAACAGCAAGCGCTTGCGCGGCAGGCGGCCGGTCAGCGCCGTGAGCACCGGCGCACCGATGGCAACGCCCAGCGCGTAGAGGCTGACCAGCAGGCCGGCGGAGGGCAGACTGATGGCCAGGTCCGCCGCCACCGTGGGCAGCAGGCCGACGATCACGAACTCGGTCGTGCCGATGGCGAATGCGCTGAGCGTCAGCGCGAGCAAGGCAATGGGCATGGAACAACTCCTGAAGATGAGGAGTTGGAGTCTGGGCGTAATTGATTTGCAGAAAAATGGGGTTTTGAGCCAAAGATACTTGCTGTGAAATCAACAATGGAGGACAGTCACCACCCATGAAAACCACTCTGGAAGAGCTGCAGGCCTTTGCCGCCGTGGTGGATGGTGGCTCGATCACCGCCGCCGCCGACCATCTGGGCCAGACCGTCTCGGGCATCAGCCGGGCGCTGGGACGGCTGGAGAAAAAGCTCGACACCACGCTGCTGCGCCGCACCACCCGTCGCACCGAACTCACCGAGGAAGGCCAGGCCTTCCTGCTGCGCACGCGCGCGATCCTGGCGGCCATCGACGACGCCGAAGAGCACATGGCCGCGCGCCGCCAGCGACCGGCTGGGCGCCTGCGGGTGAACGCCGCCACGCCGTTCATGCTGCACGCCATCGTGCCGCTGGTGGCGGCGTTTCGCCGGGCCTACCCGCAAATCACGCTCGAACTCGACACCGACGAGCTCAACATCGACCTGCTCGAGCGCCGCACCGACGTGGCGATCCGCATCGGCGCGCTGCGCGACTCCACCCTGCACGCCCGCGCGCTGTGCACCAGCCGCATCCGGGTGCTGGCCAGCCCGGACTACCTGGCCGCGCATGGCCGCCCGAAGAGCGTGGCCGACCTCGCCCGGCACAGCCTGCTGGGTTTCACCCAGCCCGAGTCGCTCAACCGCTGGCCGCTGCGCGGCACCCATGGCGACGAATGGCCGGTGGTGCCCGACATCACCGCTTCCAGCGGCGAGACGCTGCGCCAGCTCGCGCTGCAGGGCCTGGGCATCGCCTGCCTGTCCGACTTCATGACCAGCACCGACCGCGAGCGCGGCGATCTGGTGCAGGTGCTGGTGAAAGACACGGTGGATGTGCGCCAGCCGATCAGCGCCGTGTACTACCGCAACACGCAGCTGGCGGCCCGCATCGCGTGCTTCCTGGATTTCCTGCAAGAGCGCATGGGCTGAGTGCCATGCCCCGTCTCGCCCGGGCTCACGGCACCTGGGCGCCAGCAGAAATGGCGCAGCCGTGTTAACTTCCGCCCCCGGACCTGCAACACGACCCCTGTATGACTTCTCTGAATCACCGGCTAGACGCTCTCACGAACGAGCGCCTGCGCGGCATGCGCCGTGGCCTTGAAAAAGAGAGCCTTCGTGCCCAGCCCGACGGCCGGCTGGCCCTCACGCCGCACCCGGCGGCCCTGGGCAGCGCGCTGACGCACCCGCACATCACCACCGACTACAGCGAATCGCAGCTTGAGCTCATCACAGGGGTGCACGAATCGGTTGAATCGTGCCTGGCCGAGCTCACCGAGGTCCACCAATACACCGTGCGCAGCTTGCACGCGCTGGGCAACGAGATGATGTGGGCCTCCAGCATGCCCTGCGGCCTGCCCACCGACGAGACCATTCCGCTGGGCCTCTACGGCTCGTCCAATGTGGGCCGTGCCAAGAGCGTCTACCGCATGGGTCTGGGTCATCGCTATGGCCGGCGCATGCAGACCATCTCGGGCATTCACTACAACTGGTCGCTGCCCGGCGTGACCAGCGACGAGTATTTCGCCACCATCCGCAATTTCCGCCGCCACGCCTTCCTGCTGCTCACGCTGTTCGGTGCGTCGCCGGCGGTGTGTTCGTCGTTTGTCGAAGGCCGCGAGCACGAGCTGCAGAAGCTCAGTGATCGCACGCTCTACATGCCGCACGGCACCTCGCTGCGCATGGGGCGTCTGGGCTATCAGAGCGAGGCGCAGGCCACGCTGGCGGTGAGCTACAACGGCCTTGAGGGTTACGCCGCCTCGCTGCACGACGCGCTCACGCGCCCCTGGCCGGCGTATGAGGCGGTGGGCATCCGCAACCCGGGGGGTGACTACAACCAGCTCGCCACCACGCTGCTGCAGATCGAAAACGAGTTCTACGGCACCATCCGACCCAAGCGCGTGATCTACCCGGGCGAGCGCCCGCTGCACGCGCTGCGCGAGCGAGGTGTGGAGTACATCGAGGTCCGCCTGATGGATCTCAACCCGTTCGAGCCCATCGGCATCGGTGCCTCCACGCTGCGTTTCCTCGATGTGTTCCTGCTGCACTGCCTGTTGTCCGACAGCCCGCCAGACACACCGGCCGAGATCCGCGAACTCGCGCACAACCAGCATCTCACCGCCGCGCGCGGGCGTGAGTCGGGCCTGAACCTCATGCGCGAAGGCCAGGCGGTGCCGCTCATGCAATGGGCCAACGAGATCCTGGCCGAGCTCATGCCCATCGCCGAGTCGCTCGACCAGGCGCAAGGGAGCATCGAACACGCCAGCGCCGTGGCGCTGGCCATCGCCCACCTCCAGTCGCCCGAGCTGCTGCCCTCGGCCCGTGTGCTGCAGGCCATGCACGCGCACCACGACGATTCGTTCGTGGGCTTTGCGCGTGCGCAGTCGCTGGTTTCGCATCAGCACCTGCTCTCGCTCGAATGGAGCGCCAAACAGCAGGCCCGCTTCGAGGCCATGGCGGCCAAGTCGGTCGAAGACCAGCGCGCGATCGAAGCGGCGGACACCATGCCGTTCGAGATCTACCGGCAGGAGTACACCTCTGCGGCTCGCCTCGGTCGGCCCCAGGTGCAGCCCACGGCCGCCGTGATCGCGTGATGGCCGGAGCAGCGTCATGCTGCTCACGACACCTCAAAACCCGCACGCCCGGGTGGTGAATGCGCATTCGGCGCAGGTCGCGTCTATCCTGCACGTTTTGCACAGGAGCCGCCATGACCCGACTGACCGCCGCGGACTTTGACCAGGAACTGCTGATCCTGTTTGACGCCTACGTGCACGGCGACCTGGACCGCCGGGGTTTTCTGGACCGCGCGAGCAAGTTTGCCGTGGGTGGCATGACAGCCGCCGGCTTGCTGGCCGCGCTCAGCCCCAACTTTGCGGCGGCGCAGATGGTGCCCAAGGACGATGCGCGCCTGAAAACCGAGATGGTGGACGTGCCTTCACCCGCGGGCCATGGCACCGTCAAGGCCTATGTGGCCAAGCCGGCCAATGCCACTGGCAGGTTGCCCAGCGTGCTCGTCATCCATGAAAACCGGGGGCTGAATCCGCACATCGAAGACATCACCCGCCGCCTCGCGCTCGACGGCTACCTGGCCCTGGCACCCGATGCGCTCACGCCGCTGGGGGGTTACCCCGGCGACGAAGACAAGGCACGCACGTTGTTTGCCACGCTCGACCAGGCCAAGACCGGGCAAGACATGCTGGCCGCCGCAGCCACGCTCAAAGCCCGTGCGGACAGCAATGGCCGTGTGGGCGTGGTGGGGTTTTGTTATGGCGGGGGCATCGCCCACATGCTGGCGACACAGATCCCCGATCTGGCCGCGGTCGTGCCGTTCTACGGCAACCACCCGCCGGTGGCAGATGCCGCGAAAGTGAAGGCGCCGCTGCTGATCCATTTCGCCGCTGTCGACGAACGCATCAACGCCACCTGGCCCGCCTACGAAGCCGCATTGAAAGCCGCCGGTGTGCGCTACACGGCCCACCAGTACCCGGGCACGCAGCACGGCTTCAACAACGACACCACGCCGCGTTTCGATGCGCCTGCCGCCAAACTGGCCTGGGATCGCACCATGGCGTTTTTCAAGCAGAACTTGAACGCGTGAGAGCGTGGCGGGGGTGCTTCAAGCCTCGCCGCCAAAACGCTTGATGAGGTTGTCGATGTATTTTTCGACGAGTTTCTCGAATTCGCCCTCGACCACCGGCGCCACCACCATCTTCATCAACCCGGGCAGCGGCACCTCGATCTCGCCTTGAATGGCCAGCGCCAAACCGGTGGACTTCTTGTTGTCCACGATCTTCCAGTTGCCCCCCACCTGCGCGTTGCCGATGCCCTTGACCGGTGTCCACTTCACCGTGCCCTTGGCCTTGTCATTCACGTATTTGCTGGCGTAGATGGTCTGTATGTTCACCTGCGCGGTGCCGACCTTCTCCATCTCCCACTGGTAGACACCGCCGCCCAGGTCGGTGAGCTTCTCGACTTTGGGGAAATGGCTGACCGATTCAGGCACGTTGGAGAGCACCTCGAACACCTCGGCCGCGGGGGCCTTGACGTCGAATTCGTAGCCCAGATCGATTTTCACGGTGATGGCCATGGGGCTCCTCAAGGGGTTGTTGTGGTGGAAATTCATTGTAGGGACGCGGTTCGCAAGCGGCCCCCGGGGGTTACACCAAGGCACAATCCCCGGTCCCCGTCTTTCTTCCAGACCCATTTCCCGACCTTCCCCCATGAGCATCCAGTGGTTCCCCGGGCACATGCACCTCACGCGCAAGGCCATCACCGAGCGGGTGAAGGACATCGACGTCGTGATCGAGATGCTCGACGCGCGCCTGCCGGGGTCCAGCGCCAACCCGTTGCTGGCCGAGCTCACGGCCGGGCGGCCCGCGCTCAAGGTGGTCAACAAGCAGGACATGGCCGACCCCGAGCGCACCGCGCTCTGGCTCGCGCACTACAACGCCCAACCCAACACCCGCGCCATTTCGCTTGACGCCAGCATCACCGCGCCAGCGCGCGCCATCATCGCGTCGTGCTTCGAGCTCGCGCCCCTGCGCGGCGGCATGGTCAAGCCCATGCGGGTGCTGATCTGCGGCATCCCCAACGTGGGCAAGAGCACGCTGATCAACACCTTCATGGGCAAGCGCGCGGCCAAGACCGGCGACGAGGCCGGCATCACCCGCACCGAGCAGCGCATCGCGCTGGCCGACGACTTCTACCTCTTCGACACCCCCGGCATGCTGTGGCCGCGCATTGTGGTGCCAGAGAGCGGCTACAACCTCGCCGCCAGCGGCGCGGTGGGCCGCAATGCCTACGACGACCAGGAGGTGGCGCTGGAGCTGCTGTCCAAACTCAAGGTCACCTACGGTGCACAGCTCGAAGCCCGCTACAAGCTCGGCCTGCCTCTGGACACCGTGGCCGGCCTGCCCGACGAGGAACTGATGGCCGCCATCGCGCGCAAACGCGGCGCGATCGGCTCGGGCGGCACCATCAACTGGCAAAAGGCATCCGAACTGCTGATCGCCGATTTCCGCAGCGGCGTGCTCGGGCGCATCACGCTGGAGACGCCCGAACAGTTTCTGGCCTGGCTGGCCGCTGGCCAGCAGGCCGACGCCGAGCGCCAGAGCAAGAAGAAGGAACGCGCCAACAAACCGCGCAAGCCGGACCGGCGCTGAGTTGCCGGCGGCGTTGATCCGCGTCAAGGCCCGCTGGGCGGTCGGGCCGCAACATGGAGCTTCCTCACCCGATGGAGCCCGCCATGACCACCTCCCGCCGCATCCTGCTGATAGAAGGCCATCCAGATGCGAGCGTGGAGCGCCTCAACCATGTCCTCGCCGAGGCCTATGCCGATGGCGCTCGCGCCGGGGGCCACGAGGTGCGGCGCATCGGCTTGGGTGCGCTCGATTTTCCCGTGCTCAAGACCGCGGAGGCCTGGCACCACGGCACGCTGCCGCCGACCCTGCAGCCCGCGCAGGACGGCATCGCCTGGGCCCAACACGTGGTGATCTTCTTCCCGCTCTGGCTGGGCGACATGCCGGCGCTGCTCAAGGCCTTTCTGGAGCAGGTCGCGCGCCCGGGTTTTGCGGTCGGCCCCGAAGGCGCCAAGCCGTTTGGCCACAAGCCGCTGAGCGGGCGCTCGGCGCGTGTGGTGGTCACCATGGGCATGCCAGCGCTGGCCTACCGCTGGTACTTTCGGGCGCACAGCGTCAAATCGCTGGAGCGCAACATCCTGGGTTTCGTGGGCTTTGCACCCATCCACGAAACGCTCGTCGGCTCGGTGGAAAACCTGGGCACTGCGGGCGTGGCGCGCTGGTTGAGCAAACTGCGGAAACTGGGCGAGAAGGCGGCCTGAGCGGTCCGCCGCGCCCCGCCATCACTTCACCGTGATGGTGATGCGCTCGCTGATCACCACCGGGTGGTGCGGGATGTGGTTCTGGTCGCCCAACACGAGTTGCAGCGTGTGGGTGCCCGGCTTGAGCTCCACGCTGGTCTCGGTCTGCCCCAGGCCGAAGTGGCGAAACTGGTCGTTGGCGGGCAACGGCGCGTTGGCGTCCACCTCGGCCACATCGATCAGCAAGTGGTGGTGACCGGTGCCTGCCTTCTCGAAGCCTGCTGGCGCCACACCCATGCCGATCAGTCCGAAGCCCACCTTCACCGGACTGGTGACCGTGGAGCCGTTGCGAAGGTTGGTGAAATAGACCCTGGCTTCAGTCGGTGCGGTCACCTTCCTGTAGCCGGACGACAGCGTGGGCGTGCTCGGGGTGAGCTTCGCCGGGGTGGTGGGTGCCGCGGTGGTCATCGTGCCGCCGTGGTGCATGGCGTGCATGGCAGCGTGGTCGTGGCGCGCGCAGCCAACGAGCGCGAGCAGGGCGGCCACCATCAGGCCGAGTTGCGCGGTGCGCAGGGAAGGGGGCATGGGGTGTCTCCTGGGGTGGGGTTGTGCCACTCAGGATACGCCGCGGGGTGGGCAAGCAAGCCAGTCGCCCGGTGCTGGCCGGGGTCATTGCGGCCCCGGCGCGCGCAGGGTCAGGGCGCGACCTTCACGCCTTTCCAGAAAGCGACGCGCCCGCGGATTTCTTCGGCTTCGGGCTTGGGGTCCGGGTAGTACCAGGCCGCGTCGCTGTTGAGTTCACCGTTGACCAGCAGCGAGTAGTAGCTCGCCTGGCCCTTCCAGGGGCAGCTGGTGCGGTGGTTGCTGAAGGTCACGTGGTCGCGGTTGAGCGAGCTTTCGGGGAAGTAGTGGTTGCCTTCCAGCACCACCGTGTCGTCGCTCTCGGCGATCACTGCGCCGTTCCAGGTGGCCTTCATGCCAGGCTCACTTGTTCTTTTCCTTGCCGCGCGGCACCACCGCCGTCACGGGGGGCATGGGCCTGTCGGACGTGACCGGCCCCTTGGGCGCGGAGGTGTCCTTCTTCGGTTTTTTGGACAGTTTTTCGTTGCGCTGCTCTTTGCCCATGGGGGCCTCCGTTTAACAGCCGCGAAGGCGGCTTGACTGCACGATGGTAAGGCACAAAACCACGCTTCAAGGCTGTCCGATGCCAAGGAAACTCGCCAGGGCCTGGGTGTCGTTGGCACCGGCTTGCATCACCACCTCGTTGCTTCGCTGGTGCCGCGCCACGATGTAGGGCACCGAGGTGGCGCCCAGGCGTTCAAGCAGGGCGGTGTTGGTCTTGATGGCGGCCAGCACGTCGGGTGCGATGTCGGCCGAGGCCGCGGTGCCGCCGTTGCCGGTCAGCAGCGATGTTTCGTGCGCGGTCATGGCCTGCACGGGATTCGTGGAGGTCATGATGGCCGCGCCCTGGGGGGCGCTTTTGGCGTTCATGATGGCCACCGGGAGCCAGATGAACTTCACGCTGCCGTGCAGCGGCATCGAGGCTTCCCACAGGCGTGCGCAATGGGGGCATTGTGGGTCGAACAAAACGTAAACGGCATTGGCGCTGAGGATCTTGCCGGCCGCAAAACCTTTGCCTTGCGCTGCGAGCACGTCCAATGCCTGTGCGGCTGCTATCGGAGCGTTGGCGGTGGCGGTGGGTGCTCTGGCAGCTGGCGCACTGGCGTCTTCTTTCGAGCAGGCTGACAGCAGGGCCAGCGAAGCGAGCAAGGGCAGGGCGACGTGTCTGAGTTTCATGGTGGACGGTGCAGTGTGGGCAGAAGTCGGGATCATCGCAGACCGAAGGCCTCAAGGAAAAGGCGCTGCGCTCCCCGGATGAAGGGGTGCGCAGCGCCTGATGGGGCGAGTAGACCGAAGGAGGTCAGTTGTTCAGGATCAGGTTGGCGATCAGGCCGGTGGCAATCGCGATCAACACATAGTCACTGCCGACCTGCACCCACTGGTGGCCGCGCGGAGGTGCGGACAGGCGGTGCTGATGGGGGTTCACCACCACGTACTGGCGGTTGCGGTATTCGACGGGGATGTAGCGTCCGCGCTGGAACTGCGGTCCACGCGCCTGGTAGTAGTAGCGGGGTTGCGCGCCATGGCGGTAGTCGCGGCGGTCGGCGCGGAAATCACGGCGGTCTTCGCGGCGCTCCCGCCGGAAGTCGCGTCGATCGTCCCGGCGGTCTTCGCGGAAATCGCGGCGGTCGTCTCGGCGGTCGTCGCGGCGATCATCCACACGTTGCATGGTGGGCGCTCCATAACGCTCGCCCTGACCATAGCCCTGTGCGAAGGACAGGGAGCTGACGCTCAACGTGGCGGCAGCGATGGCGTACACAACAAGATTTCGGGGTTTCATGGAGTTGACTCCTGGGGGTTGGTGAGTCTTCATGTTGTGCCCCCCATGTATCCGCCCGGTGAACGCGCCCCGCAGCGCAGGCAAAGATGCGTAGCCGGTTGTGCGGCCCGCGCGGGCGTCAGTCCTGGGCGGCGGCCTGGGCGTGCAGCTTGGCGGCGATGTACTCGCCGTGTGTCACATGCAGCAGGCCCGCCACCTTGCTGATCACGTGGTGCTCGTTGGCGTCGAGGTGGTGGTCGGCAAACGCCACGTCCCACATGGCTTCGACCACGCTGATCTTCTGCGCCTGGGTGAAGCGCTCGTTCATCATGCCGGTGAAGCGCTGGTAGTCGTAGGCCGTGCGTGCTGTTTCGTGGGCCAGCTCCATCAGGCGTTCCACCTCGTCGTCGGTCAGCGCGAACTTGCGCCGCAGCGCGGTGATGACCGCGTCGCGCTCGCTGGCCTTCAAGTCGGGCTCGGCGCGCATCACCTCCACCAGCAGCACGGCGGTGGACAGTTGCAGCGTGTGTTCCTGCTCGGCAGGCAGTTGGGCGCCGGCCGGCGCGCCGAGGCTGGCCGCGAGGTTGTCGAACAGGTCTTTGAGGTTTCTGAGCATGGGCGGGCGGAAAGGGAGTGCGTGAGGAAGGGGATGGAGCTCAGGCCGGCGTCGTTGGTTCCCGGCCCCACACCAGCAACAGGTTGTTGGCCGGCATGGCGTGGCGCTCGCGCAAGTGCAGGCCGACCTCGCGGGCCTGCTGTTCCACCTGGGCGAGGTGACGCAAGCCCCAGTCCGGGTGTGTGTTGCGCAGGCTCTCGTCAAACGCCAGGTTGCCCGGCGAGGTGGGCACGCCGTCTTCGAGGTAGGGGCCGTAGGTGATGAGCACACCGCCGGGCGCTAGCACCCTTGCTGCGCCCCGCATGAGCCCGGCACAGGCGGCCCAGGGGGCGATGTGCAGCATGTTGGCGCAGTAGACGGCGTCAAAGGTCTCGCCAAACGCCTCACCGAACAGATCGCCCTCGTCGGGCCATTGTTCGGACATCACGTCCAGCCGCATCGGCGGCAGCACATTGCGCGCGCCCGACTGGTCTGTCCAGGCGGCGATGGTGACCATCGCACTGGGTTGCAGGTCGGTGGGTTGCCATTGCCATCCCGGCAAACCGGCGGCAAACCAGGTGGCGTGCTGGCCGGTGCCGGATGCGATTTCCAGTGCCACGCCGCGCTCGGGCAGCACCCGCTGCAGGGTTTCCAGTATGGGCTGCTTGTTGCGGTCGGCGGCGGGGCTGGCGGGAAGGGCAGTCATGGGTGCATTGTGGGACAGTGCCGGCGCCTGCCCGTCTCAGACCGAGGGAGGCTTGCGCTTGAGGGTGAGTTTCACGCTGGCTTCGGCGCCGGCCTCGGCAATGAACAACAGCTCTCCCTTCGCGCTGAGGGTGAGCCCGATTTCAATGCCGTCCAGCGACCATTCGCTCTGAGCGCCGGTCATGGACGAGGTCAGCGCAAGCATGTCCTCGATGGTCTTCTTCCACTGCTTTTTCATGGCTTCGCCGTCCACCACCTTGACGGCACCACCGCTGAAAAAGCTTTTCAGAGAATGTCTCTCGACCAAGTCGTCTTCATCAAGGTCCTGGTCACCCAGATCGAATTCGGTGGGCACGAACAACTGCACTTCCCAGGGGGGAGTTTTTTTGCTGGCCATGTGGGCTCTCCTGTTTAGATGAAGGGATCGACCTTGAGCACGTGCACCGCCTGTTCGAGGTTCTGCACCAGCCCGACCACACCACCAGGCACCTGGCTGGTGTTCATGCTGCCCAGGTACAGACCGAGGCCCTGCCGGTTCAGGTCACTCACCAGCGCGCCCGAATCGCCTGGCACGCAGGGCAGATCCAGAAACGACAGCACGGGAAACGCGCCGGTGCGCACCACGCCCAGGGTGTCCATGGTGCGGATCACGTGGCGCTGCTGAGGCGTCTTCTGGCTCTCCACCCAGACCCGAAAGCCCGCGGCCGGGCACGGCAAGGGTGCCACCGGCTGAGGACTGATGGGCCCGCCGGGTGGTGTGGTCAGTACAAAGGCGGCATCGATCGGCGGGTAGCGGGCTCGCCCCAACTGGCCTTGTTGCCCGAGCGACATCGCGACCGCCCCCCCGCGCCCCACATGCCGCACCGCGTGGCCCGCGGTGAGCACGCCCCAGAGCGCCGACTTGCGGCTGCGGGCCCAACAGGCCGTTGTTGCACCCACCGGGTGCGCCAGTGCATGCAGTTCCGTGCGGGCCGAGCCCAGGCCCACGGGGAATGTCTGTGCAAGCCGGGGGAAAAACGCTTCGCCCACCAGCTCGAAGGGCCGATCGATCGGCAACTGCGATGTCAGCACCAGACCAAAGCCGTGGGCTTCATGCTCGGGATCCATGAGGCCGATGGCGCAGCGCTCGAAAGGGTTGCTGAACGCGGTGCTCAGGCCCCACGAAGCCACCACCCCGTTGGTGCGCGGGCGGAACACCCATTGACCCTGACGCATCTCGCTGAACAGGGCGTGGGTCCAGCGCCGGGAGCGATGAAGGAGGTCTTCATCGTCCAGCCCGGACGATTCATCCTCCTGGGCGATGGCAAGCTCAACCTCGGGTGGCACCAGCAAAGCGGGCGGGCTGTTGAACGGCAGGGTTTCGCGCAGGTAGCCGTCCGAATAGTTCATGGAGCACCTCCTGTTTTCACCGAGGTGCAGGAGCGTGCGCGAAAAAGGCGCCGTTGGCAAGTGGCCGCATCCAGGCCGGCTTCGGGGCGCCCATCAGCTAGCATGGCCCGATGAGCACCCAATTTGAGAGCCTTCAGCTGGCCAGCCTGTACCCCGACGCCTTCAATGTGCCGGCCCCCGACACGCCGGTGGGGCGCGATGTGTGGCCGCGCAAGCCGGGCGTGTTCGTGCGGCTGGTGGCCACCGAGCCGTTGGCCGAGGGCGCCGAGCCCGACAAGCCCACATTCGAGCTTGCCACGGGCCAGTTCGGCCTGGTGCCCACCTGGGTCAAGTCGGCATCGGACGCCAAGCTGCGATCGACCAAACTGGTCAACGCGCGCTGCGAGATCGTGACCACCTCCAACAACTTCCGCGAGGCCTGGCTGGGCGCGCGGCGCTGCATCGTGCCCATGCTGTCGTTTCAGGAAGACGACTTGCGCAGTGGCAAGCCCGTGCCCACGCGCATCACCCGGGTGGACGGAAAACCCATGGGGGTGGCGGGTTTGTGGGAAAGCTGGAAGGGGGCCGGAGGCGAAGTCATCGTGAGCTTCTGCCTGCTCACGGTGAACGCCAACAGCCACGCGCTGATGCACCGTTACGGCCAACCCGGCAGCGAAAAGCGCATGCCGGCGATCTTGAACGAGGGCGCCTACAGCGCCTGGCTGACCGCGCCTCACCCGGAGAAAGCGCGTGAGTTCATGCGGGCCTATTCGGCCACTTTGCTCACGGCGAACCCGGTGCAGAAGTAAAACGGTCGCGAGTGCTCATTCAGCGCTCATGGCTCGCGGACGCTTCCTGCGCGCGGCAGGCGCCTTGGCGTTGATTTTGGGCAGGTTGAGCACCGGTGGCATGGGCTCATGAAACCGCGAATGCTGGCGCAGCAGCATGGCGGCTTCAAAGCGGGTGCGCCGCTTGATCACCACGTGCAGCAACAAGAGGGCCACACCCACCGCCAGCGCCATCCAGGCCGGCGCCAGCAGGGCCCGCGACGCAACCTTGAACGTCGCCTGGTCGCCCATCGCCAACGAAAGCATCCACAGGCCACAGCCCGCCACCAGGGAGCTCACGCCGTTGACCAGCAGCGGGTCGTGTTTGCGTCGCGCGGTTTTGCGTGGCGAGGCTTGCGCCTTGCGCGAGGAATCTTGTTCTGTTGACATGCCTTGACATGGTGCCTTGGTACAGAGATGAACGGCGCCACGGCCCGACGAAGCAGGCCTGCCACCGGCTGGCCGTGCAGTCCTTCGGGAACGAGGAAACGCTTTGACTTAAGACGCCTCCTGCACTGAGGACTTACGGGTGATGCCGCGGTGTGGCCATCACACCAACTCCCCCGGCGCGGTGTCGATGTCGTGCTGCGAAATCGGGCGTGAATCACGCGCCTCGCCCACTTGCGCCAGCGCGCGGCGTTCGGCCTGGTTGATCACCTCCATCGGCGAGGAGCCGTCTGGCTCGAGTGTGATCACGCCCATGCCCAACTGAGGCGTGAAGGGCTGGTACATGTGCTTCGCATCCATCACGGACAGGGGCAACGCCACGGTGGAGCTCAGACGGGTGAGGGTCTCGAAAGTCGCCTTGTTGAGCTTGTCGCTGGCGAGCACCACGACAAAGCAGCGCGGGTGGTAGAGCCCCACCACGCACCGAAACCCCGCCGCGCGGCGCACCCGGGCCGCCAGCGTCGCGAGGATCTGATGCTCCGTGCCTTGTCCGGGAGCGCCGGTCAGTTCGTAGAGGTTGCTCACGTGCAGGCACACCACGGTGCAGAGGCCACCGCGCCGCGCCGTGCGCCAGAAAACGTGTTCGACCTCGGTCAGCAGCGCTGCCCCCGTGGGCAGGCCAGTGGCGGGCTCGGCGCCTTCGTTCAGCCGCGAGAGGCGCGCCAGTTCGCGGTTGTACCGGTTTCGCAAGAGGCCCAGCGCCGAAGCAATCAGGAAGTAGGCCAGGGTGAAGACCGCGGTGGCCAGCCAGGTGCCCAGGCCCAGCCCCGGCACGCTCAGGCCCCGCGCATAGAGCCCCACCGTGGCGGCCGCCAGGCACACCATGCCCACGCCCATCCAGCGCGCCAGCGGGTCGCCCAGCTTGGCCGCGCGGATGACCGCGAGCAGTCCTAGCAGCACCGGCACCAGGTTGACGGTTGCCGCCAGCATGAGCAGCGCGGGGAAATCCATGGGGTCCACCTGCGAGGACACCGCCGTCAGGGCCAGTGCCACCAGAAGGACGGCTGTGCCGCCCAGCGCGGTGAGGTTGTGCACCAGCGCGTCTTCGCGCACACCACCCAGCCAGTTGCCCAGAAAGTACAGCGCCATGGCGCTCGCCAGCGGCCCCAGGCTCGCCTTGAGCATCATCATCAGGCGCTCGGGCAGCTCCGGAAAAAAGACCTCGGGCAACCCCGTCATGACCACACAGCTGGCGCCAGCGATCAGCACGAAGAGCAGGTTGCGCACCGAGCCCGTGGAGCGGCTGGACAGCGCGTCGCCCAGCGCCACGGCCGACAACGTCAACAAGCCTCCCAGCATGGCCGACCACACAGCAATTTCAAATACAGGCATGCGGCGCATTGTGGTGGGCCGCAGGCAAACGCCCTGAGACAAATGTCACGCTGGAAACACCACAGAGGCGTTTTCAGCCCAGCTTGTGCCTCGGAAGTGCCTTGAGCGTTGCGCCTACAGTCCTTCCCATGACATCTTTAGTGGCCCCACCGCCAGAAACCCGCCCCAGCCACGCCGTGTTCAGCCTGCGAGCCCGGCGCCTGGCCGCGAGCGCCAAACCCTTCGTGGCCCGGGGCTCCGGTGGCGGGCGCTGCGCCAGTTGCCGGCTCATTGCCAGCCATTGCCTGTGTGCCTTGCGCCCGCGGGTGACCACGCGCGCCGGGGTGTGCCTGGTCATGGGCGACATCGAGGCGCTGAAACCCAGCAACACTGGCTGGTTGGTGGCTGACGTGGTGGCCGACACCTGGGCCTTTGGCTGGTCCCGCACCGCGGTGGAACCCGGCCTGCTCGCCTTGCTGGCCGATCCGCAGTGGCAGCCCTACCTGGTGTTTCCGGGCGAGTTCGTGCAGCCCGAGCGGGTGGTGACCGATCTGAGCGCTTCAGTGGAAGCCGGGACGCAGCAGGATGGTCGCAAGCCGCTGTTTGTGCTGCTCGACGGCACCTGGTCCGAAGCCCGCAAGATGTTCCGCAAGAGCCCCTATCTGGACCACCTGCCCGTGCTCAGTCTGCACCCCGATCAGGTGTCCAACTACCGGCTGCGCCGCTCGGCGCGCGAGAGCCATTTCTGCACCTCTGAAGTGGCGGCGCTGTGTCTGGCGCTGGCCGGCGAAACGCACGCCGCCCAGAGCCTGGCCGCCTGGCTCGACGTGTTCACCACGCACTACCTCAGCGCCAAACGCAGCGTGGTGCTTGACCGCGAGAGCGAGGCTCACCAGCGGCTGCTGGCGCTGACCCTGGCTTGGCTCAAAAAAACAGCGGTGTAGGATGGGAAGCCTTCCAACCCACCCCAGGCGACGAGGCATGTACCGACCCACTCCCCGCACTTCCCGACGACCCGCGCTCATCACCTCTGCGGTCGTGTTTGTTGTGGTGCTCGTTGGCGGCTACTACGGTTGGCAGCACTTCAAACCTCGGCAGGCACCCGAGCCTGTTGTTGAACCCGTGGCCCCGGCGCCTGCGGGAACGCCCGTGCCACTGGCGCCCGCGACCCCGGCCATCCAGCATCCCATCGATCCCCCAGCCCCCGAGGCCGCTGGCGGGCCCGCACCGTTGCCCACACTGGCCGAGTCCGATCAACAAGTGGGTGAACTGCTGACCGATCTGCTCACGCCCCAGAACGTTCTGGCCTTCCTGCAGCTCGACGGCTTTGTGCGGCGGGCGGTGGCCACGGTGGACAACCTTGCGCGTGAGCAGGCGCCCACCCTGGTCTGGCCCGTCAAGCCCACGCCCGAGCGCTTCACCGTGCAGCGCGGCAGCGACGGCGTTGAGAGCATCCACCCCGACAACCAGCGCCGCTACGCGCCGCTGGTGCTGATGATCGACTCGGTCGACACCGCCCAGGCCGTCGCGCTGTACCGTCGGCTTTACCCCCTGTTTCAGCAAGCCTATGAAGAGTTGGGCTTTCCGGGGCGTTACTTCAACGACCGACTGGTCCAGGTGCTGGACCACCTGATCGCCACCCCGGTGCCGACCGCTGCGCCAGCCGTCACGCTGGTGGAGGTGAAGGGCGAGGTGACCTCCACGCAGCCCTGGGTGCGGTACGAGTTTTCCGATCCGGCGCTGGAGTCGCTCTCGGCCGGGCGAAAGATGCTGTTGCGCGTGGGGCCCGCGCACCAACAGCGCCTGCAGGCCAAGCTGCGCGACATCCGCCAGCGCGTCGCCAAGCCCTGAGCGGCGACGCACCTCTGCCCATGGTTGTTGCACCCGTTGCCCGCTTGATCTGCTTCAACAAGCCCTATGGCGTGTTGAGCCAGTTCACGCCCGAAGGCCGCTGGCGTGGGCTCAAGGATTTCATCGACATTCCGGGCGTGTACGTGGCCGGCCGACTCGACGCCGACAGCGAAGGCCTGCTGCTCCTGACCAACGACGGCCAACTGCAGGCCCGCATCAGCGACCCGCGCCACAAGATGGAAAAGACCTACTGGGTGCAGGTGGAAGGCGTGCCCGACGAGGACGCTCTGGCTGCGCTGCGCCAAGGTGTGCAACTCAACGACGGCCCCACCCGCCCGGCCCGCGCGCGCCGCATGCCCGAGCCGTCGCCGCTGTGGGAGCGCAACCCACCCGTGCGCGTTCGCCAGTCCATCCCCACCAGCTGGCTGGAGCTGGTGATCTCTGAAGGGCGCAACCGCCAGGTGCGCCGCATGACCGCCGCTGTAGGCTACCCCACGCTGCGCCTCATCCGCGCCGCCATCGGACCACACGCCCTGCAAGACCTGGCGCCTGGTGCGCTGCGGGGCTGACCATCTCCATGCAAAACAAGATCCTGCTCACCGGTTTTGACGCCTTTGGCGGTGCGACGCTGAACCCGAGCTGGCTGGCGGTGAAAGCGCTGCACGGCCGGCAGGTGCTCGGGCACACCGTGGTCGCCGCGCAGCTGCCCACCGTGTTCGACGCATCGCTGAACGAACTGAACGCACTCCTGAGAAAACACCGGCCCGCGCTGGTGGTGTGCGTGGGCCAGGCCGGTGGGCGCGGCGCGCTGTCGCTGGAGCGTGTGGCCATCAACGTGAACGACGCGCCCATCGCCGACAACGCGGGTGCACAGCCCGTGGACACGGCAGTGAAGCAGGGCGCACCCACGGCCTATTTCACAAGCCTGCCCATCAAGGCCATGCTGGCCGAGTTGCAGCAAGCAGGTATTGCGGCCGAGGTGTCGCAAACCGCCGGCACCTTCGTCTGCAACCACGTGTTCTATGGGTTGATGCACGCGCTGGCCACGCGACGCGAACTCAAGCACACGCGTGGTGGATTCATTCACGTGCCGTGGCTGCCGGAGCAGGGCAGCCCGAGCATGCCGCTGGAGGACATCGTGCGCGGGCTGAAGCTGGCGGTGCGCTGCGCGATGTTGATCGAGCAAGACACAGCGCTTGGCGCTGGCGCCACCAACTGATCAGGCCTGCCAGACCCCGAAGCCGGCCGAGCGCAGGTCGATGCCCACTTCAATCTCCTTGTCCACCGCATCGGCGTATTTCATCGGGTTGAAGCCCTCGTACAGATCGGGCAGCAGGCGCAACCCGTATTTCTGCACATACGCGTTCGACTGGATGCCCGCCTTGTGCTTGTCGAACCGCACGTCCGGGTCCAGCCCGGTCATGCCCACATACACGCAGGGTTTGCCGTCGACGTAGCCCGGGTTGTTCTTGCGGAACCTCGGTTCGAGCAGCACGTCTTTGGACAGCTCGATCACGTAGACGTGGTGGTGGGGGCGGCGGGCCATGGTGGGGGTTTGGGGGCGGTTGACCTCATCGACGCGACATTGCCAACTTGGAACGACACCTCGGATAGTTCTTGCACCCCCAGAACGCCGAACCGCCCTTGGTTGGTGTGCGTTCCACCATCTTGGTGCCGCAGCTCGCGCAGGTCGGCCGTGCGTAGTCGCCTTCAAATGCCACCGCCAACAGGGCCTGTTGCTGTTCTGGTGTGCGCTGCGCGATCTGCTTGAGCAGACCCGCGCCGTCCAGCAGGTGGATGCCGTTGCTTTTGCCGAAGGCAACGGCATCGGGTGTGAAAGTGGACGTGGTGGCGTAGGTGCCGCGCTTGAGCTGGTGCGACGACATCACGCCGAAGAACTCGCGCACCTCCTTCACGCCCACCGCCTTGGACTGCCAGTGTTTGCATTGCGCCACCGACACGGCACCCCGCGCGTTCTTTGAATGCAGCCAGACGTCCACCCCACCATCGGGCCCGTGCGACTGCGAGCGTGTTTCAAACCCGGCCTGGGCGAACAAGGCTTCGCACACCGCCTCGAAGCGGCGCCATTCGATGGCGTGGAACACGGCAGGGCTCCATTGGGTAGGAACGGGTGTTGCCGCCAACGTACTTTGCTCATCGGGCCGGCGATACGCCACTTCGTCAAAGCGCTGACGCAAGGCCTTGGGCTCTTGGGGCTTGGCGGCGGGTACCACGAGCGCGCCACCCGGCTTGTTGACAACGCGGTTGATCAACACGTGGATGCCGATCAACACTGCGCCAATGCCCAGGGCGAACCAGGCTGGGGTTCGAAGACCTCGGGCCACCGCATCCATCACGGTGCTGCCAGAGAGCATGAGCGACGCCAGCAGCATGGCAACACCGATGGTCAGAGCAGCGGCGCCTTTTTCAAGGAACGGCTGGCGTGGGCCTCTGTTGGATTTTCGTTGACGTTGTCTTGCCATGTTCGATTCCCCCTGTCCGTTGTGTTGCGTCAACGGCATGATGAGGCATGCCCAAGAACGTCAAGAAGGCAATGCGGCAATGAATGCAACCGCCACCCGCTTCAATGGCCAACTCAAGAAGTGGAACGCCGATCGAGGTTTCGGTTTTGTCGTCGCCGAGCATGGCGACCAGCCGATCTTTGTGCACGTGTCCACCTTCCCGCGCGACGGGCGTTTGCCCACCGTGGGAGAGGCGCTGTCGTTTGAAATCGAGCTGGACAAGGACGGCCGCAAACGTGCGGCCCGGGTCCGCAGGCCGGGGGCTGAGCAGCACGCACAGTCGCGTCGGAACGAACGGATGGCGACCACTGGACGGAGAGCACCCCGGCGTTCCGAATCGTCACCGTTCGCCTCTCGCTTCATCACCTTGCTCTTCGTGGCCGGGCTGGGCTGGTATGCGTATGCGCAGTACAGCGAGCGGGTGCCGCCTGTGCCAACTGCAAGCCAGAGCGTGATCAGCGCGCCGGCGCCAGCGGCGGACCAACCAGCTCGCAGCACATTCCAGTGCGACGGGCGCCAGCACTGCTCGCAAATGACCTCATGCACAGAGGCCAAGCTGTTCCTGAAGAACTGCCCCGGCATGAAGATGGACGGCGATGATGACGGAGTCCCTTGCGAGGACCAGTTGTGCAAAGGGCTGTTTGAACGCTGAGAGACCGGGGCCGGCTGCAACCTCAAGCGCGCCCGACCACCACCGGCGCATGCACCGCCATCAACTCCACCACCCAGTCAATGAACGCCCGCAGCTTCGCGCTCACGTGTCGGTTCGGCGGGAAGGCCACGTGCATCGGCATCGAATCGCAATGCCAGCCGTCGAACAGCGGCACCAGTTCGCCGCGCGCTGCGTGGTCCTGGGCCATGTAGTGCGGCAGCCATAGCACGCCCATGCCGGCGAGCCCTGCCGCCAGGTAGGCGTTGCCGTCGTCAACGGCCACCGCATAGCGCCCCTGCACCTCGATGCGCTCAGCATCGCGCTCCATGCCCAGGGGCGCCACCGTGCCGCTGCGTGCGCGCAGAAAACCCACCGTGCGGTGGTGCGTGTCTTCCAGCTCGCGCGGGTGCAGCGGCGTGCCCGCGAGCGCCAGGTAGCTGGGGGCCGCGTAGACGCCGAGCTGCAGGTCGCCCACGCGGCGCGCGATCAACGACGGGTCGGTGACTTCACCGCCGCGCAGCACGCAGTCCACGTTGTCGCCGATCAGGTCCACCATACGGTCGCTCACGCCCATGTGGAGCTGGATCTCGGGGTAACGCGCATGAAACGTCGGCAGGGCCGGCATCAGGATCATGCGGGCCAGCGGGCTGGGCACGTCCACGCGCAAGCGCCCGCGGGGCGAGGCAGATGCACTGGAAAGGCTGGTGTCCGCGTCTTCCATGTCCGCCAACAGGCGCACCACGCGCTCGTAGTAAGCAGCGCCATCAGCTGTCACCTTCACCTGCCGCGTCGTGCGGTTCAGCAGCTTCACGCGCAACCGCGCCTCCAGTTGCTGCACCAACTGCGTCACCGTGGTCTTGCTCATGTGCAGCGTCTGCGCTGCCTTGGTGAAGCTGCCAGCTTCCACCACGCGGGCAAAGGCCTGCATCGCATCAAAACGGTCCATGGCTGTTCCTCATACCTCGTTCGATTGTTTGGGAATCTCAAACAGTCATTGTGCGACTTGCCCGTTTATCTGCAGGCCGTGAATGCCTAGAGTCGATCCATTCCCACCCATCAAAGAGGTATTCCATGTCTGCACGTGATGTTGTCTTTCCCGCTGGGCGCCAGGCTCTCTATGAAAAGAACCACTACTCGCCAGCGATCCGCTCCAACGGTTTTCTGTTCGTCTCGGGGCAGGTGGGCAGCCGGCCTGATGGCTCACCCGAGGCCGATCTGAAAGGCCAGGTCCGCCTGGCATTCGACAACCTCAACACGATCCTCTCGGCCGCCGGCTGCACGTTCAAGGACGTGGTCGACGTGACCGTCTTCATCGTCGACCCGGAGTCAAATTTCGAAACCATCTGGCAGGTGTTTGGCGAACATTGGGGCGAAGCCCCGTACCCCACGCTCACCGGCGTTGGCGTGACATGGCTCTACGGGTTTCAGTTCGAGATCAAGGTGATTGCGAAGCTGCCTGAGGCCGCTTGAAGCGCAAAACTGGCTTTTGCGCTTCATCGTTGAGGCGATCCGGGGCTGAGCGCCACAGAAGGTCAGCCAGTGAATCCCCATGCATAGAAGACTCAAACCGGCTTCAACAACCTGCGCAGCGCGCGAATCTTTTGCCAGAGCACCGCCTTGGGCAGCGTCATGGCCATGGCCTGCATGCAGCGCTCCAGCCAGCCCTGGCGGTCTTGCAGTCGGTCAATGGCTTTGGCCAGATCTCGCGCCACGGCGGGGCCGTAGGCTTGCTCGGCCTTGGCCAGCGCCGTGCGCAGCAGGGGCAGGCGCAAGCCCATCATGGCCAGGTCGATCACGTCGCGGCTGAACACACCGTCGTCCGCCCACCGGTCTGAATTGGCCAACATTTTCGAAGCCGCGAGATCCAGCGGCGTGAGCGTGCCAATGCCACACACCTCATCGTCCTTGGTCGGCGCTTCCAGCGAGATGCGTGCCTCGCGCACGATTTCAAACTTGATGGCCTGGCCGTCCATTTGCACCACCGTGCGCAGGCCGTACTGATCGGCGCGCACCTCGCGCAGCATCTCCAGCGGCTGAGCGCCAGGCCTGACCAGGGCGTTGAGCCCACCGGCGCCTGTGAGCAACTGACGCAGTTCCCGGTAGCCCGCAGCGTCGGACACCAGAAAATCGATGTCCACCGATTCGCGGTACTCGCCATGGCGCAGGGCGATGCAGGTGCCGCCGCCAAACAAGCAGCCATGCCGCCGCAGCGCATCGCCGTCCAGCGCGGCGAGCACATGTGCAATGCGCTGGTGGTGAGGGCGTTCAAACATCGGGTGTGCCCACCACCGCCGCGCCACCACCCAGACCCGTGCGCAGCGCCTGCAACAGCGCCCTCTCGGCGGGCAACATGGCAGCAGTGTCCAGATGGCGCGCATTGCGCTCGTAAATACCCAAGGCCTCCAGGGGTGAAAGCGTGTCGATACCGTGCACCTGCCAGGCCAGGGCCTTCAACTGCGGGTAGTCCGCCAGGTGCACCCGCACCGGAATCCACTCGGCCAGATCTGCCGGGCTCGCACCCTCCCCATCGGTTTCGGCGTCTTCAGCATTGCGGGCCAGCAGCGTCATACCCAGCGCCGCCATGGCATTGGCCCATGCGCCACCTGCCACCGAAGGCTCGCCCTTCTCAATGCGGTGCAGCGTCACCCGCGACATGCCCGCCGCCTCGGCCGCCGCCGTGCTGCTCACACGCAGTGCCTTGCGGCGCGCGCGAAGCTGCGCGCCCAGGGCTTGCAGCTGCGCGGTGCTTTGGTCGAGCGGGGGAGGTGATTGGGCTGACATTTGTTTCTTATTCTGATCAAAATTGTCATTTTGTCAAGTTTGAGAAACAAAAGTCGTGTCGAAACTTCCGTGGCCCTTCAGGGAACACACGGTTCATCGATCCGAGTTGAACTGGCGGCTCTGAAGGTCTATGGTCGATGTGCTTGGCGACTTGTCTCTCCACGCCGTGGGTTGTCGTCAGGCTCTCTTATTTGTCTTCTCAAAGGAGAACAACATGGGACTACTCGACAAGTTTTTCGGCAGCAAAGTCATGTATCCGCCGCTGCCGCCGGGCAGCGAGGCTATTGGCAAGCTCGATGAAATCAAAACACCGCTGGAGGAGCTGGCGCACAAGGTGTCTGACCACCTGCAAGTGGTGCCGGCAGAGCATGAAGCCTTCGTCTTCCTCGGCAAACCACCCGAGAGCTTTGGCATTGCCTGGATTCATGACGGCAAGGTCTCCAGCCTCAATGACATGGCCAAGGAGCACCATCTATCGCAAGTCGAAGTCGGGGAGTTGATCTTCCGGCTTGGCGAGGCCTATCAGCACGCCAGCGAATCGCCGCGCTACTCGGCGGAATTCGGTGGCAAGCAGATGGTGGTCATACCGTCGCAGGGTCTGGAGCAGGAAGTGCACCAGATCATGGCGAACACGCTGCACTGAGAGCGGCGGCATCAACAGCCTCCGCCAACGCATACGGCATCAGTTGCCAGTTCAAGCCAACCCGTCCAGTAAACCCTGAACGGCGTCGATCAAGCCTGGCAGAGCGTTCTGAGCAATGTTCCACACACGGTGGTGGGGTTGACCGTGGCGTAGCCGTGAATGAGCTGGTTGCGAAAGGCCACGATCTGCGGCAGGTCTGCAATGCGTGCCGCGAGCGATGGATCCAGTTTGGCCAACTGGTTCAGCGCTTCCCCGATCACTTCGAACTTGCGCTCCACTGCCGCTTGCACCAGTTCGCTGCCGACTTACGCCGTGGCGTCCATACCGGACGTGAAGGACTGAATGGCCAATGCTGCTTCGCGCACGTCCCACAGGAAAGCGCGCGGATCACGCTGCATAAACGGCTTCGCGATGGCGATTGATGTTGGCCAGCACGTAGGGGTTGCGCACCGCGCCGGGTTCCACCAAGTCCACCCCCCGGCCGAGCAACTGTTCCAGATCCGACTTCGCGCCAAAGAAGGAATTCAGATCGGGGTGAACACCCGGGGCGAACTCCACCAGAAAGTCTGCGTTGCTGCTATCTGGGTTGAAGTCATCGGCCCGTGCAGCCGAGCCAAACACCTCCAGGCGGCGAATGCCGTGGCGCTGGCAGATGGCAGCGATGCCTGAGCGGTGTTGGGAGATGGCGGGATGCATGGGCTGAGTGTATCGACGGGCCGAGCAGATCAGCAATGGCGGGGCAAGACTCGGCCGCGCCCAAGCCTCAAAGCCACACCCGCCCCGGGGCCGGGCTGGTCTCGATGGTGAACTCGGGCGTGCCGCCCAGCACGAAGGCGCCGAGCACCAGGCTGAGCAGCGAGATGAACAGGCTGGCCCAGAACGCCGTCCAGAACCCGTCGACCTTGAAGCCGTCCACCAGCTTGGCCACCAGCAACAGCATCAGCGCGTTGATCACCAGCAGGAACAGGCCAAAGCTCAGCAGCGTCAAGGGCAGCGTGAGCACCACCAGCAGCGGCCGCACGATCGCATTGGCCAGACCCAGCAGCAGGGCTGACACCACCAGCGCCGAGGTGCTGCCGAACCGGATGCCTTTGAACAGATGGCTCGCCACCCACAGGGAGAAGGCGGTGATGGCCCAGTGGAGGAGGAAGGGGGTTACGTTGGCGAGCATGTGAGGGGTGGTGTGTGATGGGTTCAATCGACTGTCTTCATGGGGAGTGTGCACTTGCAGCGGGGATAGTTCGTGCAACCCCAGAACCGTGCCCCGTTCCCCCTGGCTTCGCGCTGCACCATCTTCACGCCACAGCTGGCGCACGTGGGCTTCCAGTACTCACCTTCGTACGCCACTTCCAGCAGGCGGGCCTGCTGCTCTGGTGAGCGCTGGGCAATCAACCTGAGCAGATCGTTGCCGTTCTGCGCGGTGATGCCGTTGGCCTTGGCAAACGCCACCGCATCGGACGTGTAGCGCGACGAGGTGGCGAAGGTGCCGCGCTTGATGCCATGCGACGCCATCACACCCAGGAATTCGCGCAGTTCCTTCACCGTGACCGGATTGCCTTGCCAGTGCTTGCACTGCACCACCGACACCGAGTTATTGGGGTTCTTCGAATACAGCCAGATGTCCACCCCGCCGTCCGCTCCGTGCAACTGCGACCGCGTTTCATAGCCTGCCTGCGCAAACAGGGTTTCCACAACCGCCTCGAAGCGCCTCCATTCGATGGCAGCGAAGACCTTGGAACTCCAATGAACCTCAGTGACCGGCCCTGTCTGCGCCTTGGCTCCGGCAAAAAGCGGATCACGCCGATCGTCGAAGGAGTTGCGTGCCGAGTCAGTGTTGGAGGACAAGGCAGCCAGCGCCCGAAAGACGAAGTGCAGGCCCAGCAAGCCCACACCGATAGTCAATGGAAGCCAGAGCACGGAGCGCAGACCGGCTCCTGCAGATGCGAGGTGAGGGCGTCCTTGCATGTACTCGCTGGCCACCCAAAGCAGGGCAGTCAAAACCAGGACGGTAAAGACCCTGTCCGGGAACGTTTCGTTGGACTGCTGTCGATGTCCTCGGCGTCGATTGCCACGGTAGGCCATCTCTGTTGCCCGCTGTACTCGCCGTTGTCAGCTAACGAATGCGCGTGGTCTGCGCTCAGACCGGATGAAAGTCCTGCGGCCAAAGAAAGTAAGGCCCGAACCGGGACTTGGCCACGAACTCCACACCCGCCTTTTCGCCCTTGGCAGTCAGCAGATGTTTGTCGCCGTCCACCGTCAAAAAGCCTTGCTCGGCGGCGCGGTCCATGAACTGGGCCGTCTTCATGCCCAGCTTGGCCGCGATCTTGGACGAGGCCAGCTTGTCGCCGACCGAATCTGAATCAACACCCTTGCCAGTCTCAGCAGCAGTAGCTTCGGGCTCATGGGACACGCGCTCCAGCGTGATGCGCACTTCTTCGCTGATGCGAATGATGCGCTGGGCTTCTTCGTAGGCGTCTTTGTAGAGCTGGCTATCTTCTCCGCGCTGGATCAGGATGCCCATCTCGTTGTTGTTCACCTGGCTGAACTCGTAGAGGTTCAGGCTGGTGATGATGCACATCTCTTCATTCATGTAGCACTTGGCGTGCAGGTTCTTGCAGAAGCTGGTGCGGATGTAGGTCAAGCCGCGCAGCCATTCAATCTCCTGCGGCTGCAACTCACTCTTGCCGTAAACGATGCGCACGTCGATCTTCAAGCGGTTCTTGTCCGCCAGAAGCTCTTTCATGCGGTCGTTGAGCTTTAGGAAGGGGCTGATCAGGATCAGGCGGTCGGATGCGCCTTTGATCAATTCTTCCAAGTGGTAGTTGGTGCCGGTAGTGGATAGAAATTTCGCCATTATTTTTCTCCCTCGAAAATGATCGCTTGTGGTTCAATCAATCGGAATTTGATTCCAAATATTTAATTTGATCGCGAGTATTTATTGATTGTTTGAGTTCTCTCTTTCCCAGCGAAGAAAATTCATAACAATTGTATAGATATTATAAATAAAACTCTTCAGTGTGAGGAGTAAGTATGCGAAGCTCGTACCGACATATACATATGCAATAACTATTATTGTATCTCTTAGAAGTAGAGGATCGGGTGTGAATTTTATTACCCACCAAACAATGCTATTGTTTTGGCCAAATAAAAGGATCGAGAGATACAAGCCGGAACATGCGATATAGATGATAAACACATGCATGAATTTCGCGAGATTTGCTTTTAATGTTGGTAGTTTGGTTTCAGGATCAGTGTGATCCATCATTGCCAACATCATGCCGGGTTTTGCGACTGTCACAAATATTGTGAATCCGGCAATTAAGAAGCCAAGTGTTGTAATTGAAAAGTTGAAGCCGTTTGCGGCCCAAGTTCTAATCTCTATTAACAGCGAGTCTGCGTGGTTGGTAAGCGCGCATGCTTTAAATGTGAGTGCAGCGGCTGTTGCGGTCAAGACCACAATGTGTAGTAGGCTTGGTCTAATTTTCCTTGTGAGTAGATATACATCTCAAAGAGACTTTTCTGAAGTCAATTCGGATGATTTGAAGTTGAGTTTCATTTTATTTTGAGATGAAGAAACTCTGAACTTTTTGAACTGTCTCTGCAGAGGGTGTCGGTAGTTTAATAACTCCGGTGTTTGCAAGATTCAAGAAAGTCTCAAGTAACTGCTTGGCGGCAGCTGAGATTCTGCTAGACAAATTTTCAAGTTCTACAGATAGAGAAAAGTCTTCATTGTTTCCTCTTATTGAGTCCCCTTGGGAATCTTCACCTTTAATAGAGACTTCCGCGTTCCCCATCCCACTCGCTGCCGAGACCTGATCTTCAACTACTTCGCCCACTAGGTGTGAAGGCCCAATAGGTTGTATGTGTTCATCTGAGTTGAGTTTGAGAGACTGGGAATTACCACACCCCCAGAACCCTCAAGGAACTCAACCAGATGANTGTGAAGGCCCAATAGGTTGTATGTGTTCATCTGAGTTGAGTTTGAGAGACTGGGAATTACCACACCCCCAGAACCCTCAAGGAACTCAACCAGATGAACATCCATAAGAATGCCCGACTTACGCTGGCGCGTCGAATCGAAATGGTTCAAGACATCACGGAGCATGGACTGAGTGCCTGCGCAGCCGCTCAGGCGCACGGCGTGAGCGCGCCCACCGCGCGCAAGTGGCTGGGGCGCTACCTGGCGCTGGGCCAAGCTGGCCTGGTTGACGCCTCCTCGCGCCCCGCGAACTCACCGCGCGCCATCGAGCCGGCCAAAGCCCTGGCCGTGGTGGAGTTGCGCCGCAAGCGGCTCACGCAGGCGCGCATCTCGGCGGCCCTGGGTCTCTCCAAGAGCACCGTGGGGCGGGTCCTGGCCCGCGCGGGTCTCTCACGCCTGAGCGACCTGCAACCCGTCGAGCCGGTAGTGCGCTACGAGCATGCAGCCCCGGGTGACATGCTGCACATCGACACCAAGAAGCTCGGGCGCATCGTGAGGCCCAGCCACCGCGTGACGGGCAACCGCAAGGACAGCGTGGAGGGCGCCGGCTGGGAGATGCTGTTCGTGGCCATCGATGACCACGCCCGCATCGCCTTCACCGACATCCACGCCGACGAGAAGGCCCCCAACGCGGTGCAGTTCCTGCGCAACGCACACGCCTACTACGCCAGCCTGGGCGTGCGCATCCAGCGCCTGCTCACAGACAACGGAGCGGCCTTCCGGTCACGGGACTTCGCGCGGGCCTGCCAGGAGCTGGGCATCCGCCACCGGTTCACGCGTCCCTACCGGCCGCAGACCAACGGCAAGGCCGAGCGCTTCATCCAGTCGGCCCTGCGTGAGTGGGCCTATGGCTTCACCTATCAGAACTCCAGCGAGCGCACGGCTGCGCTGGACTACTGGAATCACCACTACAACTGGCACCGCCCTCATCAAGGCATTGGCGGCATCGCTCCCATGTCCCGGCTCACTCGCTCAAGAAACAACCTCTTGACTCTTCACA
>NZ_LMIE01000021.1 GCF_001428625.1 Hydrogenophaga sp. Root209 | reverse complement strand
ATTGGCCAGGTCAATGTGGCGGTGACGCAGCTCGATCAGATGACGCAGCAGAACGCCGCGCTGGTCGAAGAGAGTGCCGCGGCCGCCGAAAGCTTGAAAGGCCAGGCCAGCCGCCTCACCGAGGTCGTCAAGGTCTTCCGCATCGATGCCGCGCAGGCCCGCAGCGCTCCGGCGGTGATGGCGGTCTCTCAGCCGGCCAGCACCTTCAAGCCGGTGGCGCACAAGCCGACCAGCCTCAAACCCGCTGGTGCCAAGTCGACCAGCCCCAAGGCTGCTGTGCCCGAGGCCGCGTCCGTGGCGGCGCCCATCGAGGCTGCCAAACGCTCGCCCGCACCGGCACCCGTTGCCCGTCCTGCGCCCGCTGTTCGCCAGACCGTGGCGGCCGGCGAAGAAGGCGACTGGGAAAGTTTCTGAGCCCCCTCGGCGTTGAAACCACTGATGCGGCCAACGCCCTTTTTTGCCAACCCTCTCAACCGTCAGGACCACCCCATGAAACACATCCGCAACACACTCGGCGCCTGCGTGGCCGCCACCTTGCTCGCCACTTCGTTCAGCGCTCAGGCTGACGCCACCGCCGAAGACGCCACCGCCATGGTCAAGAAGGGTGTGGCCTTCATGAAGACCAACGGCAAAGACAAGGGCCATGCCGAAATCAGCAGCAAGGAAAGCCAGTTCAAGAAGGACGATCTCTACCTGGTGGTCTACGGGCTGGACGGCACGGTGCGTGCCCACGGCGCCAACGAAAAGATGATCGGCAAGAACCTCATCGAGCTCAAGGACATCGACGGCAAGCTGTTCGTGAAGGAGCGCGTTGAGCTGGCGCAGAGCAAGGGCACGTTCTGGCAGGACTACAAGTTCACCAACCCCACGAACAAGAAGATCGAGCCCAAGGCCATGTACTGCGAGAAGCTGGAAGACGCCGTGGTCTGTGGCGGCATCTACAAGTAACTGCTCGCCGTTGACCATCCCCACTGCCCTGGAGCCGACATGAAACTGAGCCACAAGCTGATCCTCGCGCCGGTGATCACGGCGGCCGTCGTGCTGGCCACCGGGCAGCTGAACACGTACTTTTCGGGCCAGTCTTCCGTGGCCACCAGTGCCCGGTTCACCCAGGAGCTGGAGCAGTTCCAGTCGCTCTCCGATGTGCAGGACAAGGTGGGCCGCATGCATGTGGAGGTGTACCGGCTGATGACCATCATCGGCTCGGTGGAAGAGGCCAAGACCACCGCATTTCGCAAGACCATGGCCGAACAATCGCAAGGCATCCAGCGCGAGCTGGGCGCGCTGGCGGAGAAAGCACCGGCCGACGGCCCCGTGCGCCCGGAGTTGCAGACCGCCACGGTCCAGATTGGCGAGTTCCTCAAACGTTCGGATTCGGCCATTGACCTGGGCACGGTGGACCCGAACACCGGCGTGGCGGCGATGCAGGGCGCGGATGAGGCGTATGCCCAGCTGGCCAAGTCCTTGGCTGCGGTGAAGCAGCAGATGAAGGACGTCTCCATGGCCGCGGCCACTGCGGCCAATGATGCGTCGAGTCGGATGAACTGGCTGCTCACGCTGCTGTCGCTGGTGGCTGCCGCCGCCGTGGTGGCGGTGGCCTGGGTGATGTTGCGCCGGGTGGCCGAAGCACTGGTGCATGCGGCCCATGTGGCGCGCGAGGTGGCTGAGGGCAACCTCGATGTGGAGGTTCAGACGAACCGCAAGGACGAGCTGGGCGATCTGCTCAATGCGCTGGGGGCGATGAAGACCTCGCTGATCCAGACGGTGGGTCAGGTGCGCAGCGCCACCGACAGCATCAACACGGCTTCTTACGAGATTGCCTCGGGCAACCAGGACCTGA
>NZ_LMIE01000019.1 GCF_001428625.1 Hydrogenophaga sp. Root209 | reverse complement strand
TGCGGCCCAATTGACGGTAGCGGGGACATCGGCGGCAGCCTGACGCCACAGATCGGCGATCCGGCGCTGCACCATAAGGATCAACTGGTCTGTGGTGGCTGCCTGATGGTTCCCTGGTTTTCGCCGCTTCTGGTCAGACATGCGAAAAGGTTGAACCTTATGCATTCGTATCAGTGCTCAGGCCGGGCCGCCGGCTTTGATCGCATCGTGTAGGCCTTCTCAGTCCGGGAGAGTGTCGAGGATCCGAGGCCGCTACCACGGCATTCTCGATGGACATCTGCGTCCGGCCTATGCGGTGTCCGAGGCGGCATGTAATCAATGTGCGCTGCGTCACGCGTGCGATCGTCCGGGTGAACCGCCCCGGGGCGGTTCACTACCTGCAGCAATGGTTCGCGCCGAGCGACCCGGCGATGGAGCAGTCTCTGCACAACATCCCCGTGTTCCGCCAGTTCGCCGCGCTGAGGGCCGTGGCGCGGTTGCTGGACGAGACGACGATCCTTCGGTTCCGCCACCTGCTTGAGAAGCAGGGCCTGGCAACCGAAAGGTGCCATTGCGGGCACCTGTCTCGCGGTTTAGAGGCCGCCCGCAGGATTGTTCTGTGGCCGGTTCGCCCGAGCTGGCTCGTATGGCACAAACGCGGGCACCGATGCGGGTATGAGAGCTTTGGCCCTAGCGTTCATTCCGGCTGGACTGACATCAGGCCAAACCCCAGTGTTGATCCGAGTCAAGACTGTCTCAATCGCCGCAGCTGACTCTGAAGGCTCGAACGTACAGTGCCCCGCACGGTCAACAATCGTCGTTCTGTAGAGACTCACATCTCCACCATTGGCCTGCATCTTCTGAACATACGAATCGATGATGTTTGGAGGCACCACGTTATCTCCTGTTGTATGCATCCGCAAGGAAGGTATCTTGGGTGTGCCGTGGACTGTTCGTCCCGGCCCGTTCCAGAACGCCGAGGCGGCGGGTTCCGCCTGTACACGGGTCGCGTCCCGCAGTGTTGCAAGATCGGCCTGGAGATTGAGTCCATTTGTCGAGTAAAGCGATAGCACCAGACGCCCGACTGCCGGCTCGGCGCGGGCCAGAAGTTGGGAGTAGTCGATGCCCGCATTCCAAGAGAGTTGCCGAACTGCCGGAGATGTCCCTGCATGCTCAAACATGAATCGAGACTGTCCTCCAGGTTGGGCGGCGTTGAGAAGCACAGTGTCGAAGACTGCACTTTGAAGCGCACCGAGATCGAAGGGATCTGGCTGAGCTCGTGTGGCATTGCTCCACACCGGCCACTGGCCTACTGCAGCAGCAAGCGCAATCCTAGCCCGACCTTCCTGGCTCTGCTGAGCTAGCGTGAGAGCGGCGCGCCATTTTGCAGATTGATCTGCTACGGAAGCAAGATCGGAGAAGCCGACGACCTGCAATTCTGATGCGATCAGCGTCTTCAGCACGAACCACCCATCCAACATCATGTTCATGAGTGGTACCGGCTCATGAGCGCACCCTACAACAACGCCATCAACCTTCTCGGGATAGCGCTCGGCAAAATTTAGAGCAACGAAGCCGCCGCCCGAGTGTCCATACTGGATCACCTTCGTAGGCTTCCCATAGCGCGCGTTGAACATGTCGATGACCGAGATCAGCTCTTGCTGCTCTCGATCCGGATCATAGTTAAAGTTTCTTTGCGGATTTCGACCGGTACCCGAAAGCGCGTAGCCTCGCTGCAACCAGTAGCAACTCCGCGCGCCGTCCTTAGCGGGAACATAGTCAAGGTCGTTGATCAACAAGCCGTTCCAGCCTGTTGGCCGACGCATGCTCCACGGCGACCCGTTTGCAAAGGCGCCCTCGGCCTCCACATAGGTAACGGTCCCATTGCATCCTGTCACTACAACTTCCTGCTGTGTCGGCGGACCATCAGCGTCCTTGACGCTTACGCCGCACGCCGTTAGTACAGCTGCCGCTATCACGCCGACGAGGCGCCTCGATTGACAACTGATAGATCCGATTGCCCTCACCTGCCGGTTTGGTTCACTTTTCATGTGGTCTCCTTTTTACATGTTGGTCGGCGCCCGCTAACAGTCGAAAACGAAATCTACCCACTGCGAGCCTCAGGTGCATAGTTTGCCACCTAAGGAAAATAATATTAGGTAACTAATCTTGTGTCAACGGGAGTTATAGACTCGGCATAATTTATTCATCAACTTTTGTTGATGACCTGACTCCAAAGTTCATGGAAAAAGAAGATGCACGCAAGCAGTCGCGGGAAGTGCTGCAAGAACGGCGCAAGCAAGTTATCCGTTTGCATCGAAAAGGTGTTGGCGTGATGCAGATCGTGGAGCAAACCGGGCTGAGTTGGTCTGGTGTCAACGCTGCACTGCGCCTGTTCGAGCAAGGCGGAGCGGCTGCACTCAAGCCCCACGCCAGGGGCAAGAAGCCCGGTAGTGGACGCAGCCTGACTCCTGAGCAAGAGCGCGCCATTCGAATGACCATCATCGACAAACGCCCCGAGCAGATCAAGATGGAGTTTGCGCTTTGGAGCCGGCCCGCCGTGCGCGAACTCATCGAACGCGACCTGGGGCTGAAACTATCTGTGCGTTCAGTGGGCGACTATCTGGCACGTTGGGGTTTTACGCCGCAAAAGCCGATCAAGAAAGCTTACGAACAGCGACCTGAGGCCGTCAAGGCGTGGCTCGAAGATGAATACCCTGCCATTGAAGCCAGGGCCAAGCGTGAAGGCGCAGAGATCCATTGGGGCGATGAAACAGCCCTGGTCAACACGGATGTGCGTGGCAGAAGTTACGCGCCCACCGGTCAAACACCGGTGACGCGGGCAGTGGGTGGAACACGGCAAAAGCTTTCGATGATTGCCACCGTCACGAACCAGGGTAAGACGCGCTGGATGATCATTGATGAGGCGTTCAATGCCGACAAGCTGATCGAGTTTATGCAGGCCTTGATCAAGGACGCGCAGGGCAAGAAGATCTTCCTGATTCTTGACAACCTGAGGGTGCACCACAGCAAGCCGGTCAAAGAGTGGGCGGCATTGCACAAAGAGGACATTGAGTTGTTTTACCTGCCCAGCTACAGCCCCACGGATAGGCGTTTTAACCGCATGAGGCCAAGTATCGCACCGCGGAAGCGCCATCAAGCCGGCTGAGACACTCGATTTTCCCGCCCAGGTGTCAGGTTCACCACCAGGGTTTGGCGTTCAGGAGAGTGATTTGCGGCGCTCGGCGTGTACCGGGCGCAGAGCCAGTTCGCGGCAAGTCAAAATCGCCGCTTTGTTCATTCACCAACTGATGCGCTGATCGACCTCAAAGTCCGGTGCCGGTTGCGCCGCTAGGCCCCAGTCTGCTGGCTCGGTTTGCGCCCCGTCATCCATCTGCGCATCACTACAGTCATCCCACAGCGGTGGCCCGCGCGCCGGGGAGATGCGGGGTGGCTCTGAATCTGCCCCGATGTGGTCCAGGATGTGCCGGATGTCAGCGCTGTGCGTAATGAACGCGATGATGCGCATCTGCCCGCCACACAGCGGACACAAGAGGGGGAACACCTCGTAGATGCGGGCGATCAGCACCGCCCACAGGTAGTGCGCTGCACGCTTGGGCAGCACCGGCTCGCTCTGGGATGGCAGCGCGCTGCTCATCGGTACCACACCAGGCGCGCACACGGATAGGAAATTCAACCGCATGAGGCCAAGTATGGCACGAGTTTTGGGCCTCGAAACACGTTCGGCCAAGGAAGGTTGAGCGCTCGCTTGCCGCTCAATGGCAAGAGCTTGGGAGGCAGTATGCATTTGGGCCTGGCGCGCGCGCAGCTGCTTCCCCGCAGCGATGGATACCGCCGCTTCACTGGGTCACCAATTGACGCGCTGGTCTACCTCGTCGGGTTGAGCTGCCAGATCCCAATCCGGCTCGCCTTGCGCACCATCATCCACCGGCGCGTCGCAGCCCTCCCACAGCGGTGGCCCGCGTGCCGGGGTGATGTGCGGGGGGGCAGACTCCACCCCGATGTGGTTCAGGATGTGGCGGATTTCGGCGCTGTGGGTGATGAAGGCAATGATGCGCATCTGCCCACCGCACATGGGGCACAGCAGCGGAAATGCCTCGTAGATGCGGGCAATCAGCACCGCCCACAAGTAATGCGCCGCTCGCTTCGGGCGTGCTTCAGGTTCGGGTGTGGGTGTGGCCGCGTTGCCCGGCGCCGCCACCCCAGGTACGCCCGCGCCAGGTTGTGCAGTCTCCACCGTGGCTGGTTGCGACGCAGCAGGCTGAGCCAGCGCCGTTACCGCCGCTCTCAGCGGCGAGTTTGGTGCCAGCACACCAAAGTAGCGGTGCCGGTGGGTGCGTGGCGGTGGCACCAGCGCGGCGATGCGGTCGATCAGTTCCAGCGGTGTGAGGTGCAGCTCATCTGCCTTGGCACCACGCTTGTCACTGGTGGGCTCGCTGCGCTGTTTGGCACAGCGGTACACCAGTTTGCTTCCCTCTTTGCGTAGGCGCTCCATGGAAAACGGTGGACGCGCGCAATAGCGCAGCAGCCGCTCCAGCGCAGCGCGGTCGTGGGCTTCGATGCAGACACCGGCGTCCACCGAGAAGCCGCTGTGTTTGTAGCCCAGCATGTCTTTGGCGTCACAGTTCTCCAGCAGGCCCCGAGCAACGAAGGCGCGCAGGATGCGTTTTTGCAGTGTGGTCTGCACTGGGGCCACGGTAGCCGCATCGATGCCGGTGGCCGCGTGAAAGATGACACCCGGCGATGAGATTCGAGGGGTCGCATCAGCATCGCCCTCGCCCTCCACTTCCTCAAACACCCCGTCCACCACACAAACGTGGAAGTGGACGTGTTCATTGAGGCTGGAGCCGAATCGGTGAATGAAGGCGATGGCACCGATGTGCAGGCCTGCCTTGTCCATATGGGCCGCACCGGGGCTGTGGGTCTGCAGAGTTTGTGCGATCACCCGCAGAAAGATGCGCAGCACCATGCTCAGCACCGCTCCGTCGCGTTGCATGAAGTACCGCAACCTCTTGGGCACGGAGAGCACCCACTGGCGCACCGGCAGGCGGGGGAAAACGTGGTCGCTCAGGTGTGCCGCCGTCTCCACCATCCGCCGCGTGGTGCACGAGGGGCAGACTCCCCGGCCTTTGCAGGAGAAGGCTACAAAGTAGTCGTGCCCACAGTCGCCGCAGCGAGCGCGGGCAAAGCCATGGGCAAAGATGCCGCACTCAAGATACTTGGCAAACGCTTTGCGCACGAAGGGCTTGGGGGTGTGGTGGTCGCCCTGGCCGTCGAACTGACCCGCGCTGGCCAACTCTAGCCAGGTCTCGTAGTGCTCGGCTACCATTTGGTAGAGCAGCGTGCGTTCGGGGTGGCGTGGGTTGTAGAGCTTGGGCTTGGAAGTGGCTGACATGAATACTGTACAAATGCACAGTATTCTGCGGCGATTGTTTGGGTACGCAAAGCACAAGGCCCGAACCGTCGCCAGTTCGGGCCTTGTCAGGGTAGCTTGGCTGCGGACTTACTTGCGCGCAGGCGGCACATCCGTGCAGCTGCCATGCGCCACTTCCGCCGCCATGCCGATGCTCTCGCCCAGCGTCGGATGCGGGTGGATGGTCTTGCCGATGTCGACAGCGTCCGCACCCATCTCGATGGCCAGGGCGATCTCGCCGATCATGTCGCCCGCATGCGTGCCGACCATGGGGTCTCCTCGTTTTCAGTGCAATAAGTGACGGTACGAAAAGCTAGCACTGGCGCGGAGGTGGTGTTGGTAGATCGTTGATTTCATTGACTTTCCTG
>NZ_LMIE01000018.1 GCF_001428625.1 Hydrogenophaga sp. Root209 | reverse complement strand
ATCGCCATCACACCCGAGTCGTCATAATCCGACCGTCCTGCCTGGGGGAATTTGGGGTGGCCAAGGGTGGGGGAATTTGACCTGGCCATCGGGGCTCTTCTCTTTCAGGACAACGGTGCTCGAAGGCTGCTTTGGATGGCAAGTCATGACCGAATCGATCGCAACGCCCTGATCCATCTCGATCTGCACAACACCACACCTATCCTCAGACGTCTGCATCACAGACTCGTTGCGGTGTTTGAAGGGCACGAGGCAGGGCCCTCGTTTTTCGAATGCAGCAACGGCTGGGGGCGTTTTGTTTTCAGGGGATCGTGGCTGGCTGGTCCCGGGCAGAGTGCCATCGGTATCAGGGTCCGGCACTACATTCCGCGAGCATTGAAGGCTTGGACTGGCCTGCATCGACTTGATCTCGCTCCCAGGCAACAGCAGGTTGCCCTCTTGTTCAGCGAGGGTTTGACGGTCAGTGAGATCTCCGAGCGGCTCGGGATCAGCCGGCACACAGTCCCAGAGTACGTGCAAGTGATCTACGAACGTCTGAACATTGCCCCCAACCGCGAAGCACTGCAAAACGCGCTACTTTCTTGAGGAAGTCGCCAACCTGCTCAACAGCTGAGTTCATTTATCAGTCCGCACATTCAGAAGAGGCTGGAGTTGACCCGAGTCCGTGGACACATCATTCTTTGTGTTCAAGGAGTCGCAAATGTCCAAAGTCAGACCATCGTACCCGGCGGAATTCCGTCAACAAATGGTCGAGCTCGTTCGAGCTGGTCGCTCTCCAGCGGAGCTCTCGCGCGAGTTCAACGTCACCGCACAGTCCATCACCAACTGGGTCGGTCAAGCCGTCATTGACAGCGGCAAGCCGTTGCCGGGCAAGGAAGGTTTGATCACCGCCGAGCGCGAGGAGTTGGTACGGCTGCGCCGTCAACTGCGTCTGGTTCAGCAGGAGCGCGACATCTGAACTGCCTACATGGTCCGCCCGAGGAGAACAAGTTTTCCTCGGGCGGACCATGTAGGCGGTTCAATCACTGGCATTCGATGGCACCCGCATCTTCCGGAGTAGCGTTCTTCTCGCCGGCGGGCTCAATGCGAAGCTCGATGACGGCTTGGGGTTCAGCTTGGTGCCGTGGAGGCCGATGATCGAGCCGCGGCTGGGTCAGCAGTAGGTCGCCACGGTGCGCGGCGGCGAAGTGTCTTGGGAGATCGAACGCCAACGCTGGCTTTCGTTGGGATAGACACTTGTTCTAAGTTTCGATGCTTACGGAGACGTGTGCTCCCAAAAAAAGTGAGTGCCGTTGGGCATCCGATCACCGATTTAACTCAGCAGCTTGCCTCTCAACATTGCTGCTCGACCGATTTGTCAGGATGGCGCTCGCAACGATGCGAAGGAGATGGTCGGCCCGCGAGGCGAACGCGTGTTGACCGACAAGCCAACCGAGCGCCGACATCAAGGCGAACAGGTCGTCCGCATCCATATCAGCGCGCGCCGTGCCCTTGTCCTGAGCACGGAGCAGCAGTCGAGCGCCCGCTGAGCGCACCGCCATGCATGGCGCGTAGAGCGCGGAGTCCGGATCCGCGTGGGCACTTGCCATCAAAGCCACAACGCCGCTGTAGCTGCCAACGAACGCCACCCCTTCACGAAACCAGGACTCGAGGGCGTCGTCGGGTGGACTCGACGTTTCAAGTTCGCTTGCCTTCTGCGTCAGCGCATCCAGATTTTCACGCAGCAGCGCTTCGAACAATCCTTCTCGCGTCGGGAAATGACGTAGCAGTGTTGCCAACCCGACTTCGGCTCGACGGGCGATATCTCGCATCGACGCATCGGCGCCATGCTCGGTGACGACCTCGCGTGCTACCGCAAGCAGTCGGCTGTAATTTTTTCTGGCGTCGGCGCGCATAAAGAACCTTGACAAACGGATCAATGATCCGAATAATCGAACCAGTGATCCGTTTTTGTTACTCGGATTCGGATCGCTGATCCAAATGATACCTCGTCTCCACTTGAGGCGCTACAACCCTAGAAGGATGCATGACATGACCAGACTGAATGGAAAGACCGCCGTGATCACCGGAGGCGCAACCGGCATTGGCCACGCCGCAGCGAAGCGCTTCATCGAGGAGGGGGCTTTCGTCTTCATCTTCGGCCGCCGGCAGGAGCACCTCGACGCTGCGGTGGCCGAGCTCGGACCGAACGCCCGCGCGGTGAAGGGCTCGGTCTCCGATGAAGGCGACCTTGACCGACTCTACGCAGCGGTGAAGGCCGAGCGCGGAACCCTAGACATCGTCTTCGCCAATGCCGGGACAGGAGGCCCGCTTGCACTTGGCAAGATCACCGCCGAGCACATCGATGAAACTTTCGACACCAATGTGAAGGGCACGATCTTCACGGTTCAGAAGGCGCTGCCGTTGATGGGCAAGGGCGCATCGATCATCCTGACCGGATCGAGCGCCGGCACCACGGGCGCTTCGACCATGAGCGCGTACAGCGCGAGCAAGGCGGCCGTGCGCAACCTCGCGCGGACCTGGGCGGAAGACCTGAAGGGCACCGGCATCCGGGTCAACGTGCTGTCGCCCGGCGCGACTGCGACCGAACTCGCAAAGACAGCGCTGGGCGAAGAGGGCCAGAAAGCCTACGCCGCGATGACACCGCTCCAGCGCATGGCCGATCCTGCCGAGATCGGGGCGGTCGCTGCGTTTCTCGCATCGTCGGACAGCAGCTTCATGACCGCCAGCGAGATCGCCGTCGACGGCGGCCTGGCGCAACTCTGATCAACCGAAGGACAACCTATGAACTACTCAATCATTGGCTTCGGCCAGATCGGCCAAGCCCTGGCCAGGGCATTCGCCCGAAGCGGCATCGAAGTCTCCGTTGCAACCACGCGCGACCCGCAAAGCTCTGCAGCCGCCGCAGCTGCGATCGGACCCAAGATCATTCCCAAAACAATGGCCGAAGCCGTCAAGGCAGACATCGTCTTCTTGGCAGTCCGTTTCGAGTCACACAAGGATGTCGCGAAGGCGCTGCCGACGTGGAAGGGAAAGACCATCGTGGATGTGACCAATGCCTATGGCGCGCCCACTGATGAACTGGTGGACCAGTCCTCTGCCAAGGCTGTCGCACAGGCATTCACTGGCGCCAAACTGGTCAAGGGCTTTAACCATTTGGTCGCTGGCGTCCTCGAAAAGGATCCAGCCGTCCATGGTGGCAGGAGAGTCGTGTTCCTGGCGAGCGACGATGCCAAGGCCGCAGCGGAGATCGGTGCGCTTGCGGAAAAGCTCGGCTTCTCCCCGATCGAACTCGGCGGCCTGTCCGAAGGTGGACTACTTGTGCAGGCGCGCGGAAAGAGCTGGGGCCAACTGATCTTCAAGGACCTGATCGTGTTCGACAAATGAATCGTGATCGTTGGCATCACGCATTCCGATGAGCCGTGGATCCCCGCCGTGCCCCCACGTGCTCCACGAATGCCCGAGCCACCAGTGGCAACGATGCTCACGCTCAACACTCCGCCACTGGCCAACCTGCAGCGCTACGACGCACTGCGCAACGTCCAGCCTCATGAGGCGTCGCCGGAGTCCGACCATGTTGCACCCGTTGTTCAGTGGTGCGGACCCAGATACGAACCGCTCGGTGAGGCCCCATTCCGATCCCGGGGTTTCGCCGCAATCGGCGCCAACACTCACTCGGAGATCGCAATGAAAATTGCGCCATTCACAGTCAATGCTTCAGACGCCGCCGTTGCTGACCTCGCTCGTCGCCTTGACATGACCAGATGGCCCGATGACGTTGGCGACGGCACATGGGCATCCGGTATGCCGCTCAGGGTGCTGCGAGATGTTCTGGAGTACTGGCGCGATCGCTTTGATTGGCGAGATGCGGAGCGCAGGCTGAACGCCCTCCCCCAGTTCACTATAGAGATGGGCGGGCGAGCTGTGCACTACCTGCACGTAAAAGGCGTTGATCGCGGATCACGTCCCATCGTGCTCACGCACGGCTGGCCAGGTTCGTTCGTCGAGATGTACAAAATCACCCCGATGCTGACCGATCCTGCGAACAATGGGTTGCCCGGGCATCGTTCTTTTGATGTGATCGTCCCCTCCCTGCCCGGTTTCGGATTTTCGCAGGCCCCCGCCAGTCCAGGCACGAATAGCCGCGTAGTCGCTACGCTCTGGCACAGGCTGATGACGGAGCTTGGCTATTCAATCTACTTTGCACAAGGCGGGGACATCGGTTCCAGTGTCAGTACTTGGCTGGCGCGTCTCTACCCGCAAGCTGTGCGGGCACTCCACCTCAACTTCATCTCGGGTAGCTTCCAGCCACCGCTGACCGAGTCTGAGCGACCGCTCTCTGCAGCAGAAACTGAGTGGCTTGCCGCCCGCACCCGTTGGGCCGAGCGAGAGGGTGGCTACAGCCATGTTCAGTCAACAGGCCGCAGACCCTGGCGTACGCCTTGACCGATTCACCCGTCGGCTTGGCTGGCTGGCTGCTTGAAGAATTCTTCGCCTGGAGCGACGGGGACAATGAACTGACGCAGAGGTTTGAACTTGACGAACTGTTGACAAACGTGTCGGTCTACTGGTTCTCCGGCAACGTCGCATCCACGCTGCGCATGTATGAAGAAAACTCCCGTCAGCCTCTTAGATTCGACTCTGGCGAGCGGATCATCCCGCCGCTTTCCTACGCGCGCTTTCCCAAGGAGATCGTCAACCCGCCGCGCGAGTGGGCAGAGCGCCTGTTTAACGTCGCCAGGTGGACTGAAATGCCAGTCGGTGGGCACTTTGCAGCGCTGGAACAGCCTCGTGCGCTTGCCATTGACATTCATGATGCGTTCTCGTCACTTTGAACCGACTTGCTTTGTCGCAGGAACGCGCTGATGCCGAACCATTCCTTCAAACGGACGCGCCTTCGGCACGCCGCTTACGTGAAACGTTGAACGTCCGCTTCGGAAGTACCCCCAACAGCTTGAGCCGCCGGCACAACAGGACGAACTCGCGACAAACCTTGCGAATCGCGTCTCCATGATCCTTGCGGAAGTCAGCGATGGTCTTGAAGTCTGGTGTCAGGCGGCCGGTCAACCACATCAGCTCGACGTTGCGCTGAGCCTCACGCTCCAGGCGCCGGCTCGATTGGACTTGGTTGAGGTAGCCGTAGATGTAGATCTTCAGCAGCACTGCAGGGTGGCAGGACGGTCGGCCAGTCGATGCGGGCTTCACACCGTCGAAGCCGAGCTGGTGCAATTTCAGCTCATCGACGAAGACATCGACGACCCGCACCGGGTTGTCGTCTGCGATGTGGTCGTCCAAGCACTCCGGCAGCAGCGTGACCTGACCGCGCTCCTCGCCCTCGATGAATCGCTTCATATGGCCCACCTAAAGTCGCGTTGTCGAACCATAGGTGATCACATCGGCCAATTCAAGCGCTTTCACACAGCCTCGACTGACTGCCGTCACACAACTTTTCGATCTGCTTGCTCCAGACCGGTCACTGCTGGCCACAGGTTGTTGGTTGGCAATGTGGCGATGACTTCGATGAAGGTTGCACCCGCCATCGCCCAAGAGCCGCCATAAGTGGGGCTGAATAGAACGGGCCGGAGTAGCACTAAGCCCCTAAACAAATAGCCTGCTTGAGCATTGACTGTCGTAAGCCTCAAATTTCCTTAATTTAGGGAATATCTATTCTCTATAATGAGGCCATGCATTCCATCCTCACAAGCGCAGCACAGGTATCCAGAAGTCGAGGCCGCCCACGTGAATTCGACATGGACGAAGCGCTGGACAAAGCCGTAGGCGTGTTCTGCGAGCGCGGTTATCACGCTACTTCCGTCGCCGACCTGACCACTGCGATGGAACTCACCTCGGGCAGCGTCTACAAGGCGTTTAAGGACAAGCGCGCAGTGTTCCTGGCCGCGTTTGATCGTTATAAGGCCGTGCGTGATGCTCAGCTCAGAGCCGCCATCGACAAAGGCCAAAACGGTCGCGAAAAACTGCGACACGCCATAGATTTCTTTGCGGCGTCATCTCATGGTGCCGAAGGGCGGCGTGGATGCCTGGTAATCGGCGGTGCTGCCGAACTGGCTACCTTCGACACCGAAATCGCCCAGCGGGTGACCGGTTCACTAGAAAGAAGCGAAACCCTACTGGGTGGGTTGATACGCCAAGGACAAGCCGATGGCTCGATTGCCGCTTCTATCGATGACCAAACGACGGCGCGTCTGATGCTGTGCCTACTCCAAGGTATGCGCGTAGTCGGCAAGGCCGGTCGTAGCAAGAAAGACATGCAAGCCGTGGCCGATGCCGCGTTGAAATTACTCGATTGACATTTTTTGCCTATTTTGGACATTTTTGTTCCCTTATTTGAAGACCTTGATGACTACTCCTGCATCCCTGACCGTTGCCGGTACTGAACACAAAGCAGTCTCGCCGTGGTTGACATTGCTGCTGGCCGCCGCCTGCGGCCTGACGGCGGCCAATGTCTACTACGCCCAGCCGCTGGCTGGACCGATCAGTGCGGCGCTCGGGCTCTCTGCCGAAGCGACCGGTCTGATCGTGACCTTGACCCAGATTGGCTACGGTCTTGGCCTGCTGCTGATCGTGCCATTGGGCGATCTGGTCGAGAACCGTCGGTTGACGCTGATCCTGCTGGGCATTGCCGCGCTGGCGTTGACCGGTGCTGGGTTGTCCAGTCATCCGCTGCCGTTCTTGCTCTCGGCTTTGTGCATTGGTGTGGGCACAGTAGCGGTGCAGGTGCTGGTGCCCTACGCCGCGCATCTGGCACCGGAGGCGGTGCGCGGGCGCGTGGTGGGCAACGTGATGAGCGGCTTGATGCTGGGCATCATGTTGGCACGGCCGGTGTCGAGTTTCATTACCCAGCTCTCGTCATGGCATATGGTGTTCTTTATCTCGGCCGCGGCCATGCTGCTTCTCGCCGTGGTGTTGGCTTGGACGCTGCCGCTGCGCAAACCAGCTGGACAGCTGCGATATGGCGCGTTGCTGGCGTCCATGGTCCAGTTGGCCCGCACCACGCCTGTGTTGCGTAGACGCGCGCTCTATCACGCGGGCCTATTCGCTGCCTTCAGCCTGTTCTGGACAACGACGCCCCTGTTGCTGGCCGGCCCCGAGTTCCGGCTCTCGCAAGGCGGAATTGCCCTGTTCGCGCTGGCCGGTGTCGCCGGTGCCATTGCTGCGCCCATTGCCGGTCGGATGGCAGACCGAGGTTGGAGTCGTCCGGCCACGGGACTGGCCATGCTCGCAGTAGCGGTTGGTTTTCTGATGACTCACGTCGCGGCGCCGGGTTCAGCTTGGGCGCTGGGTCTGTTGGTCGCAGCCGCTATCGTGCTGGACTTCGGGGTAGCGGCCAACATGACATTGGGACAGCGCGCCATCTTTGGGCTGGGCGCTGAGTTTCGCGCACGGCTCAATGGGCTGTACATGACCACCTTCTTTATCGGCGGTGCCATTGGCTCGGCGCTGGGTGGCTGGGCCTATGCGCAAGGGGGATGGGGACTGGCATCGTGGATCGGGTTCGCGCTACCTGTGCTGGCGCTGGGGTATTTCGCAACAGAGCGTCGAGGCCATCAGCCATAGGTTGGCACGTTACGACGTCATGCATCGAGTCAAGAAAACCAGGGCCTGTTAACACAAACTGCGAAGCCCATCTGCCACGAGCACGAAGCTGAGGAAGCCCAAGAACATCGCATCGAGTTTCTCAAAGCGAGAGAAGATGCGC
>NZ_LMIE01000017.1 GCF_001428625.1 Hydrogenophaga sp. Root209 | reverse complement strand
ACGGCGCGTTCGCGGACCTCAGGTGAAAAGTGGTTCGACTTCTTCATGGCTCAATCCTCTCAGAGAAAAGAGCCTCCTCAAAATACGGGGCGGTTCAAACATCGACCACCGGTGTGTCTGACTCAGCCAACCGCAGTGCGTACGCGATCTGCTCCTCTAGAAATCTCGACCTCTTCATTGCTTCTCCCTGCGCCCCTTCGGGCTTGCCGGAAAGCAACCGTACCTCTAGTTTTCAAAAGTCCGGAATTCGGGGGGAGACGTCAGAACACATCATGTCATTGGATATGTCCTGGAAACTGGGGGAAGCCCATAAAGTGATTGTAGAAATAGTTTCAGACATGTTTTCCCCCCTGTAGCGAGGGGTAAGAGCAACATTGAAAAGCTATAGACTGAATCACCATGTTTAAAGTTTCAAAAGCGATAGAAATCGAATGCTCCCACGAAGAGGTTTTTGCGTTCGCAGGTGACTACTCAAAAGATTCAGCATGGCGCGGCGGCGTGATCAGCATGGACTATGAGACCAGTGGACCTCCAACCTTCAGATTGCGCACAAAGGAACGTATGCGTAGTCTCGGTCTATCAACTACCACGGTGGCCGAGGTGTTTGAATATTCACCTACTCGTACTTCTTTTCGAAGTATCTCTGGTCCTGTGCCCTGTTCTGGGAGCCGCGACTTCCAGGCTTGTCCTGCTGGTACTCGATTCACCTACACAGTGATACTAAATTCTGACGGGTTTAGGAGGTTGATCGACCCCCTATTGGGCCTATTCCTCGCCTGGCAGTTGACAAAGGATTTACGTAGATTAAAGCGTCAACTGGAAAAAAAGTCAGAGAACAATGATTCACTTTCGACTTTGTCAGTTTGGGATGAGCCTACATGACCCCGCTTAGATTCTACTACGCACCCAGATCATGCTCTCTCGCAATCCACATCGTGATGAGGGAGCTTGGCATGAACTTCACACTAGTGGAAGTTGACCTGCGAAAGAAGCAGACTTCCGAAGGTGAGAATTTTTTGACCATTAATCCAAAGGGTCAGATTCCCTATCTCATCACGCATGATGGTCTGGGACTGAGCGAAGGTCCGGTGATCGCACAGTACCTTGCTGATAGGGTGGATGGAACTACGTTGCTGCCAAAGGCAGCGAGCATGGAGCGTTACCGCGTCATGGAGTGGCAAGCCTATCTTGCAACGGAAATTCACAAGACCTATACACCGTTGTTTCATCCAGCCGTTGGACTGGATTCCAGAATGCTTTTCGCAAAAATTCTGAAGACAAGATACAGATTGATCAATGCTGCGCTCGAACAAGGGCTGTTCCTGACAGGCAAACACTTTACAGTTGCCGATGCGTATCTATTCGCAATCACGCGATGGGCTGTGAATGTTGGCTTGGACCTCGGCGGTTTGGCACATCTGCAAAGCTTCATGCAGCGTACTGCGGCTCGCCCTCATGTCATCAGGGCCCTGGAAGCAGAGAAATAGATTCAGGACCGATATGGTCTATCGTATTGAAGGTATTCTTAAAGTCCCGGGATGCGATCGCGTGGATGGCTGAGATATGCACACGGAAAAGAGTGGCCTCTTGATTGTTAGTTTGAAAGCCTTTGGTGATTCATCTGCAAGAAGGCTCATCGCAATCAACGAGTGCGCGAACACGCGGCTTGCGCGGCTTCAGAGACCAGTTCGACGATAGCCCCGCGATCTGGCATAGGCGCAAATAAAGCCGCTGCAGGAAGGCCACCCCCTTCCTTGTGATCATGCGCAGCAGCCAACGGATGTTGTAGCCCGCCGCGCACAGCACCGCGTGCAGCCGGTCGCCCTGTTCACCTTTGAGATGGCAGCGATCCATCCGATGGTCGCTCTTGAGGTGGCCAATGATGGGCTCGATGGCCTGGCGCCGTTTGAGCAGCTTTCCGCTCGCTGATCCGCTTGGCCTTGCCCCGGTAGCCCAAATCCACGAAGGCCGTCGCTGACTTTGTCGCACTGTCCTGCATCAGGATCGTGGCCTGCTCCAGCTGCTCGGCCAAGGTGTGCCCGTCATACGGGTTGCCGTGGAATGCCCGCGCGCCCGCGATCAGGTTGCCGTGCAGCGTGCTGGCAATGCACACCTTCACCCCGAACTCGTAGGGCGTTCTCGCCTTGCCATTGCTGATGCAGTCCACAGCGGGCGCGTGCCAGGCGTAGAGCTTGGGTTGTCCGGCTGCGGCCTTGCGCCGAGCACTTTGGGCGTTGATGCGCTGGGCCTTGTTCAACGTCTCAGCGAGCGCCTCCCGCACAGCTTGTCCGATGGCGCTGGCCTTGCGGTCAATCTCGCGCTGCGGGCGCCCGACGATGGTGCGCTGGCGCTTGCTCCCCAAAGAGGTCCAGGTCGGGCATGGCCGCACCGGTGCGGCCTCTGCGAGAGAAGACCTGGGCCACCCGTGCTTCGATCTCCTGCCAGGGCATGCGTGAGGCCAGCACGGCCAGCGGATGGCGCAGGTCGATCATGTGATCGATGCGCGAACGAAAGAAATCATCGGTGGCGGAACAGGCAAACAGCACGGCAGAACTCCCAGAAATCTGCCTCTATTGGAATTCAAACTGGGAGTCTCGGCCATCCGCGATCACCCCAAAGCCCAGTGCTTATGCGGGCTCCTGGGATTCTTCAGGGACGACCAATTGCGGTGATATGGGCAATCAAAGAGTTGATGAGAGCGCACGAGAGTCAACGTGAGACCTCGCAATTCTTCTTGAGCGCCAGCTCTACCAAATGGTCGTAACGGGCTTGCGAGGAAGACATCGCTTGAGCCAGCTCCAACGCCTGTTGCTGTGCCTGGACCATCTTGTTGGTGTTCTCCTCCATCTCCGCCATGCGCGAATTCAGGGAGGCTTGAGATGCTGCGCCTCCCACCATGCCAGCCACCATACCGACACCGGGAATCATGCTGAGTAAACCAGTCACCGTCGAGGCACCGCTCTGCAAGCCTGCGAGCCCTCGACTCGATTGCTCAATCATCTTCTTGCGAGACGCTTCCGCCACCACAAGCGCGTTCTTTGCCGTCGCTTGCCGATCGAACATTGAGCTTTCGAGATTGCTGGCCTCTTTGTGAATCTGCGCACACGTCAGGTTGACATCACTCATCTTGCGAACGCCTGGCACTGAACTCTGAAGGGAGTCAGAGAAGGCTGAACTTCCTTCTTCGGGTGTCTGTGCACCTACAGAGAATGAGTTGGTCATCCCCACTGCCAAGAAAACGCAAGTCGGCCACCATGCCGAAGACGATCTTGTATTCATGATGCTTTGCCTTGTGGAAATTCAATCTGCCTAAGAAGACCGCGCCAGTCGGCGCTGAACATGACGCCCAGGAGGCGTCCCGCTCCGCTGGCTGGGTGCAGCTGCCCCCGTTCCAGGTCGGACCAGCTAGAAGAAGGAGCCCTGACGGAGATCACCAGGACTTGAATATCCGAAGCTGGACGGGACGGGTCGATCAAGTCACGGTTGAGCACACCGTTCACCAACAACGGACGCGGGGTGTTGAGCACCACCAACTGGTAGCCGCCACCGCGCTGAAACAGCGTCATGCCGTTGTAGATTCCGAGCAGGCGTGAACTTCGCAGCGAATAGGTGTCGTTGACCAATACGTTCAACGAACAACCTTCCCCCGGTGTGTGGAAGGTTCCGTCGGGGTAGCTCTGGGTTGTCATGTGGTCGGGCTTGATTGGGTAAGCCCTCACCACAAGGCCTCCGACAACTGCCTTCGTTGTGGCGCCCGGGCGTGGGTTTGCAAAGCCTCCACCTGGCACGACGCTGATGCCCTGCGGGCTCATCAATGGAGGTTGTTTCAACAACATTCCATAGAGCGCATCCAGCTTTTTACGCATCGATACGACACCGGGACTCTCGGCGTTGCCGCCATACGAAGTGTTCGCTTCTACATGCCCCCTGACCGCTCCCCCAGCACCCGGGGCAACACCAACAGTGTCAGGCTGCCGCCAAGCTCGGTTGATGTTGTTGGGCGAGAAATCTCTTGCACTATCGAGACTCACCGTCTGGTCGTGTTCGACAGTTGAAGATGGAGGTGGGGAGGACGGATGACTACTGCTCGGTCCAATTGGCGGCGGCGTGTTCCCAGCGTTCTGTATTCCCCGGGTTATGGCGTGACCGATCGCCTGCTGCAACATGTTGTTGAGTAGGTCGTTTGCGGTGGCTTGGCATGAGCCGCCACAAAGGGCCAGCAGGGCCGTAAGGCGCAACGCGAAACCGATCTGAGAAGACAACATTTTTTTCTTCTTGAAGATCAGATCAAAAAGCGGCGCGCAGGCTGATCGATGCGGACAGCCCAGGGTCTTCGCCGCGAGACGCTGCGTGCAACGAGAACCCCATGGAGACCTTCTGATTCAGTTGGCGGTCGATGTCGATGCCGGCACGCGCCCACGAACGGCGTGACCGTGTCCCCGCTTGGTCGAACGAGAAAAGTCCAAGCGCTTGGCCCTTGAGCGCTGGGCTTTGACCATCGAAGCGGTGGGCCAGCTCCACCGTTGCGCGAAGATTCGTCACTGCATTGATCGGGAGGGTTGAGGCCAGCCCAAAACGCGACTCCACCGCGGTATGGCTCTGCCCTTCGAAGCGCGCAGGAAATCCTCCTCCTACTTCCGTGTAAGCCCCGCTGTGGGTCCGTGTCTGGGTCAGCGCGGCATAGGGAGACACTGCCGCAGTGCCCATCTTCCAAAGACTGTCCCAGTCCGCACGCAGTCGCAGCGCGGTCGATCTGACCGCCGTTGTCCCTCGCGAAAAGTCGGTTCCACTGCCTCCCGCATAGCCCCGGTTCACGTCGGCACGCCAGTTACCAAAGACCACCGTTGCAGATAGTTGTGGTCCTGCAGGCACCTGGTAGTCGAGTTCGGCCGTGACATGCTCGCCAGCGATACGGTTGCCGCCGAATTCGCCAAGGTTCTGGCTCTGCCGTCCGTATCCAACGCCCACGCCTGCGCGCAGAGCTCCCCCCTCAAAATCACGGCACAGTCCGACCTCGGCCAGAGCCTCATTGCTGTCTCTGCCGGCGCCGTGGTGACCGACATCGCCGGTTGCCCAGAAACAGTTTCTTTCTGGCATCGCGCCATAGGACATCAACGGGCGATGGTGGCTCCCCCAGAGAATCATGCGGGTGAGTGACTGGGCGTGCTGGAAGGATGCGTTCACTGCGCCCAGGCTCTGGGAGTAGTTGGACGGACGCATGACGCCCGAGCCCAAATCGGACACTCTCGCCAACCAAGCCTCATCATCCGACCCTTGAATGCCGTTGCCAACGACGATGCTGCCATCGGCATTGGTGGCGGTGGCGTCCGTTAGAGTCCAGCCATTGCTGTCCACGCCAGCCGCTGCCAGCCAGTCAGCCACCGACTGCATGCCCGTTGCCTCGGTCCACCGGAAGGCAAGCACACCAGAGTTGGCGGCCGTCCGTGACTGGCCAACAACCACCAACCCGTTGGCCGACACACCCCCGGCTCTACTGTCGCGCCCGCCCAGCGTGCCCAAGTCCACCATGCCGCTCGCAGCGGTCCAGCGAAACGCATGCGTCGCGGTACCAGGGAACGAACTCGAGGCCTGGCTAGAGCCCACCACGACGGAACCATCACGGGAGACACCGGTCGCCTCGCTCTCCGGGTCAGCGTTGGGGCCGCCCAACAAGGAGCCAAGATCGACCAGGCCACCGGCTTGCGTCCACCGAAAGGCGTGTGTCACCGTACCCCTTGTCTTGACGCCCACAACCACATCACCATCGTAGGACGCGGCAGCGGCTGAACTGTCGCCGCTGGGGGCACCCGCGGCGATATTCTCGATGCCTCCGGCCTGGGTCCACCGCACGGCACGCTTGGCGCCACTGGCGAGCACAGCCTCTCCCACCACAACGTTGCCGTCGCCAGATACCCCCCGCGCCTCGCTTTGGCCAAGCCCATCAAGAGTGCCGAGATCCGTCAAACCCGCAGAGGTCCATCGGAAGGCGCGGTACTGGCCACCCAGGACAGCTGCGCCCACTGCCACGCTCCCATCTGCAGAAAGGCCCAATACAGCACCGCGCACCATGTCCAGGCCGCTCAGCGGTGACATGCTTCCCCCCGCCATGCCGACCGATGCAAGTGACAGGTCGGAGGGCGAGTCGGTACTACCGCCAACAATGCTCCCATCTGCGGAAATGGCGTAGAGCCTGCTGCCAGTGCCGAACCCCCGCAATTCACTTTGGGCCATTGCAGCAGGATGAAAAAGGGCCAGCGATGCCATCGCCAGTGGTGTCAAGAGATAGGTCTTCACGTTCAATTCCTAAAGACGCGCCGGCTATCGGCGCTGCTAAAGCACAGTTGCCACGCTCCGAAGTGCAGGCTGGCTTCAGAGAAGGCCGCCGAGCGGTGTGGTCAGAAGCCGATGCGCAATGTCACGGCGGCGCTCAGTCGGGGGTCGTCCCCAGGACTGGCTGTGTGCAGGGAGAAACTCAGCAATTTGTTTCGGTCGATCTGGTGGTCGACATCCAGCCCCAAACGCACCCAAGACTTGGACTCATCAAGACCTGGTTGGTCAAAACTGAACAGGCCCAGCACCTGACCGGTTACGCGCGGCGCATCGCCATCCAGGCGCTGGACTGCCTCAAGGGTTCCGCGCAGGTGCGTGGCCGGCGCAACGCTGTAGCGTGCTGCCACGCCCAAACGGGCCTCCAGTCCAGACTGCGTCTTCGCATCGAAGCGCGCCGGAAAGCCACCGCCCGTCTCGGTGTAGGCATCGGTCCTGGTCCGGGTGGCGGTCAGGGCGACGTAGGGTGACATTGCGGCCTGCGCCCAACGCCACGCATCGTTCCAGTCGGCGCGCAAGCGCAGCGCCGTCGAGGTCACACCTGTGCTGCCCTTTGAGTGGTCGGTGCCTGCGGCACCCGTGTAGCCGCGGTTGACATCTGCGCTCCACTTGCCGTGCACCCCTGTGGCCGACAACAACAAGCCCGTGGAGGTCGTGTAGTTGATTTCCCCGACCACATGGTTGCCTCCCGTGCGTGTGGAACCAAAGTCACCCAGGTTTTGCGACTGGCGGCCATAGCCAACTCCCAGACCGGCGCGCACCGCACCACCGGCGAAATCACCACACACACCCACCTCGCCAGCGGTGTCAGTGATCGGTCGATCACCGCCGCGCCGTCCGACATCGCCCGTCGCCCAAAAGCAGCCCTGCCCACCGAGGTCGCCGTAAGTGGCCAGTGGGCGGTGATGGCCACCCCACAACACCATCCGGCTCAGGTATTGGTTGGCCTGCGCCAGCGCCTGGCGTGCGACCATGGTGCTTTCGACATAGTTGACCGGGTCCATGACGCCCGTGCCGTACGGCGAGACGCGCGCAATCCAGGCTTGATCGCGGGTCGAGCCTGGCGCCCTGCCGTTCCCTACGAGTACGCTGCCATCCTCGTTGGCTGAAGCGGCCGAGATGAAGTCCCAGCCTGCGGGGTACGCTCCATTGCTGCTGAGCCAATCCGCGACGCTTTGCATGCCCGTTGCCTCAGACCAGCGGAACGCCCTGCGCAGGCCATAGGTGTCGTCGTAGTTCGAATGACCGACGATGACCTCGCCGTTGCCCGAGACGCCCAATGCATTGCTCTGCCCAGTTGTCCCTCCGAGCAAGCCGAGGTTCTGCATTCCGGTGGCCTGCGTCCATCGAAACGCGTACACAGGTCCAGGGGTGGTCACCTGAGAGTTGCCCACCACCACCGAGCCGTCGCCAGACACCGCATTGCCAATGCTCTGGACTCCCCCGAGGGTGCCGAGGTCCTGCATGCCGGCAGCGGTCCAGCGGAACGCGTGCTCCGAGGTGCCCGTATCGCTGGTACCGACCACCACCGAACCATCTGCAGACACGCCACTGGCTCGGCTGCGGCTACCCGTCCCCAACACACCGAGATCTTGCATGCCACCCGACCTGGTCCAACGAAACGCACGATTGGTGTTGTTCGCCAGATTCGACAGTCCGACCACTGTGGTGCCGTCCTGGGAAATGCCTCCGCCGATGGTCAGGTTGCCGCCAAGCGTGCCCAGGTTCTCCATACCGCCCGCGGCGGTCCAGCGAAAGGCGCGACCACCGTTCAAGGTAAGGTCGTAGTAGCTACCTGCGATCACGCTGCCGTCGCGCGACACTCCGGTCGCATAGCTCTCGACGACTGGCAAATTCAGGTTCTGCAGACCGCCTGAGTAAGTCCATCGGTACGCCCGCCTGAGCGGCGTCGAACCGGGCAGAAACGCGGCACCCACCACCGTGGAGCCGTCGGCCGAAATCGCACTGGCCGAGGTTGCTCCGCCAATATTGCCGAGATCCAATACCGACTGCGCTTCTGATGAGGAGGCAAAAAGCGTCGCAAGCGCCCAGACCACGGAGCGAAGCTTGGGGGTTTTCAAGATGAGTCCTTTGGAGAATTTTTCAAACCCGCAGTCAGCTTTGACTGCGAGCCAGCAAGTTCCAAAAGTCTAGAAAACCGAGGTCACCATGAAACCCCTGCACAGTGGGGGGTTAGACACTACGGAGCGTATGTAGCGCATGTAGCGCCGCTATTTACTGATCGCAGCGACAGTGACATTCTCAACAAGCTTCACCGCAAAGAAGCGCCGTGTATGAGGCAGCGCCAGATGCAATTCGAGGGCCATCTCGTTCTCAAATGTCTCTACCAACACGAACGAGTCTGGATCGCTCAGGGCGCGAAAGAATGCAAACTCCCTGCAGCCAACTTCTCGTCGGGTCGCGAACTCAAGATCGCGCAAAGCCTCGCTCAAGGCCTGGCCTCTGTTTGGCTTGGCAGTGATGCGCGCAATTTTTCTCACGAGAGGACTCGACTGGGGTGCCTCGATGTTGGACATTCGCGTATTGAATCTGGAAACTAGAAGAGAAGGACGCGCTCCACTGGGCGGTCACTGATCGGCAAGCGAAGCGGCGTGGTGGTTGACCTGCAACACAACCGGTCAAAAGTCTATGGATCGCCTCAATGAGAAAACCCCTCCGAGCAGGGGGATCGCAATTGCAGAGCCTTCCGTAAAATCAATGAATGAAGTCTTCACCACGCTCTTCTGTGCGCACGGTTGCGAGCATTCGCCAGCTGTGCAGCATGGGAATGCCTGAAGAGCTGTTCATGGCCAAGTTTCTGGAAGGAGCGAGGGATTGGCTGGGCGCTGATACCGGTCACTTCATCTGGTGCGATGACCGGAACCATGAACCTGTCAATTACAGCGGGGATGGGTTCACCGACATCAGCGCGGTGCAGCGCTTTTTTTCGCACAACTCCAAAATCACCTACCCGGGAGTCATGCCTGCTTTCACGGATCTGATGCGCAGTTCAAGCTCGGGAACACTCGGATGTAACGAGTCGAACGCACAGGTCTATGTGCGCTCGGATCTGTACCAGGATGTCATGCGCCCCTGCGACGGTCGGTACATGCTGTACTTGGTTGCTCGTGACGTCCAGGGATCCCCCAAGGGATTGCTGTCGCTGCTGCGCTCGTCCTCTGACAAACCGTTCTCAAGCAGCGACCACAAGAAGCTCATACAGATCGAGCCGTACTTGCGATATGCGCTTTCGGGTGAGGCCGGTGGCGCGGCCATGTTCGACAGCGCAGACCACGAAGGTATGGTGGTGCTGGACCAAAAAGGCACTCTTCTCTCCCTGATGGCCACCCAAATTCCCCCGTCTATGGCCACCTCAAACTCCCCCACCTGAACTGATCGGGGATAGGGGTTTAACGCCGGCGTCGTCGGCACCTGTTGGCAGG
>NZ_LMIE01000016.1 GCF_001428625.1 Hydrogenophaga sp. Root209 | reverse complement strand
CGGAAGCTCTCGCCATTGACCTTCTCCACCACCTGCATGCCATCGCTCTTGAGTTGCGCGATGCCGTTGTTCTCGTCGTCGTTGACCTTCTTGCGCTGCACAGTCGACGCCGCTTTTGCGGCATCCAGGAACACCTGCTTGTCCAGGTCCGACAGCTTGTTCCAGATGGTGGGCGTCAGCACAAGCACCGCCGGTGAATACACGTGGTTGGTCAGCGAGAGGTGCTTCTGAACCTGTGAGAGCTTGTTGGAGAGGATCACCGGGATCGGGTTTTCCTGACCATCGACCGTGCCCTGCTGCAGCGCGGTGAACACCTCCGGCCAGGCCATGGGCGTGGGCAGGACGCCGAAGGTCTTGTAGCCGTCCATGTGCACCTTGTTTTCCATCGTGCGCAACTTCAGGCCTCTTGCGTCGTCCGCGGTATTGATGGCGCGCTTGCTGTTGGTGATGTGGCGAAAGCCGTTCTCGGTCCAGGCCAGGCCAACGATGCCTTTCGCCGTCATCTTCTTGAGCAGATCCTGGCCGATGGGTCCGTCCATCACCTTGCGCGCGTGGTCGTAATCACGGAACAGGAAGGGAATGTCGACGATCTTGGTCTCTGGCACAAAGTTGCCCAGGGCGCCGGTGGATACGTTGGCCACATCTTGTGTCCCGAGTTGCACTGCCTCGATCATTTCGCGCTCCCCGCCCAGTGCGTTGTTGGGAAATTGCTGGCACTTGTAGCGGCCCTGTGTGCCCTTTTCGATGCCCTCGCAGAAAGCCACGGCGCCCATGCCGTAGTGGGAGTTCAGGGCATTGGAGTAGCCGATTTTCAGGGTGGTTTGGGCATGCACGGACGCGCCCAGGAAGAGTGCAGCGGCGGTCAGGGTCAGTTGGGTCTTTTTCATGTTGTCTCCTAGTGGGGTGGATGAGCGATGAGTTGCAGGAATTCAGGTCAGGTGATGCGCTCGATGCTTTCGGCGATCTCTTCGCGGTCGAAGATCTTTTTCCAGTCGTCGCGCATCAGGCGTGGCTTGCCGTTGACGATGGCCTTGTTGCAGGCATCAGAGAACTGACCCGGAATCTGCTTGAAGATCACGGCGCTCAGGATCGTCATGTGACCGAGCAGAAAGTCGCGTGCGGCCTCCGCAGGCACACCACGGGCCACGACTTCGTCCATGGCTTCACGCATCACGTCAAGCAGGGTGGCGCACACGGTCTCGGACAAGCCAGGCTCCAGCAGTGCCATCTGCTCGACGGTGACGCGGTAGGCCCTCTGTATCGGCTGGTAGATCGTCTTGGCAATCTCCTCACCCAGAGCGAACGAAGATTCGTCACCCTGCATCAGCGCGCTGACGATGGACTGCGGTGCGGCCACCCCACCGAAATAGTCGGGCGCCCCTTCGACATGCGTCTTGGGGTGAAAGATGGAGGGATGGCAGGGGTGCGCGACGAAATACACCAGGTCTGAACGTTGCGGCAGGTGTCCCGCGAACGGCGCGGCCGCGTCCAATGTCATCACCATGGTGCCCGCTTTCAACCGCGGCGCGATCTCAGCCGAGAGTCGACCAATCAGCGTGTCCGGCACCGCGAGGATGACCACATCCACACCCTCCAGCGCCTGCTCCACCGACACGCATTCCACGCCCACCTCGTCCAGCAGGCGCTTTCGCCCGGCTTCGCCAGGCTCGACATGGCGGACCTCGTAGGCAGAACCCTTGAGGTTCTGGGACAGGCGCACGCCCATCTTGCCGCCCGCTCCAAACAGCGCAATCTTCACAGTCATGTTGTCTCCATCGTTGACACCGGCCCATTCGGCGAATCTCGACGCCCATTGCGTCGATCTGGTGTGATGGTATGACGACATGATCATCACCCTTATAGGGATAACCCGAGATACGGCCGACCAAACCGGCGCCCACCACCGGCCGCAGGGGAGCGTGGCCCGCTGGAGAACGGGATTGACGACGTGTTGGAGTGCGGCTCTACCGCAACGACGGCCAGGCGGTGGCGGTGAACCTGGACATCAAGCCGGTGGAAAGGCCCGAGCAGGTGCTGCGGGTGGACCCCACGCACCCGACCGGTGCCGTCTGAGCTTCAGCCTCGAACGGCAGCTTCTAGCTGAAGCGCCGCGCTCAGCGCCTTCGCATCGCGCCAGCGCGGACCGACCACCGTCACGCCCACCGGCATGCCGTGCTCACCCACACCCGTGGGCACGTGCACACAAGGCACGCCCAGCAGGCTCCAGAGCCGGCTGAAGATCGGGTTGCCGGTGGCGTCCAGCCCCAGTGGGGCTTCGCCGGTGGCGCTGGGTGCGATCAACACGTCCACCTGCTGCAGCAGGTTCTCTATCTCGCCGCGCGCGTGAAGGGCCAGCGCATGGGCCGCCGCCAGGCGCTCGCCGGTCACCGCCGCTCCGTTGGCCAGCACCTCGGCAAACGCCGGGCTGAAGAGGCTCGCATGGCGGTTGCGCTCGGGCGCGAAAGCGGCCCAGGCCTCGAAACCCATGATGTCCATCTGGGCCTGCGCCAGACCCACCCAGGCGCCGGGCACCACCGCCTCGACCACGCGCGCACCGAGCTTGTCGAAGTGCCGCGCGGCGTGCTGCAACGCGCGGCGCGCATCGGGCGATGCGAGGTCCCAATGTGGTGTGTGGCAGATGCCCACCCGCCAGCCCGTCACCGCGCTCAGCGCCAGCTCGATGCGCGAGAGCGTGCCGACGAAAAACGCTGCATCGTCCACCGAGCGCGCGAACACGCCTGCGGTGTCCAGCGTGGGCGAGAGCGATTTGATGCCCGCCATCGGCAGAAGGCCGAAGGTGGGCTTGTAGCCGACCACGCCGCAGTAAGCCGCGGGCCGGATCACCGAGGCAGCCGTCTGGGTGCCGAAGGCCAGCGGCACCATGCCGGCGGCCACCGCCGCGGCCGAGCCGCTGGAGGAGCCGCCCGGTGTGCGCGGTGCATCGGCGCTGGCGCGCGGGTTGCGCGTGACACCGGGCTTGAAGGTGGCGAACTCGGTGGTCACTGTCTTGCCCATGACCACACCGCCGGCCTCGCGCACGCTGGCGACCACGGCGGCGTCCACCACCGGGCGGTGCCCCGCGTAGATCGGCGAGCCGTAGGTGGTGGGCATGTCGGCGGTGTCGATCAGGTCCTTCACGGCGATCGGCACGCCGGCCAGGGCGCCCTGCGCGCCTGCGCGGTCGAGCGCCTGCGCCTGCGCGATCACCTGTGCGGCGTCGAAATGTTGCCAGGCCAGGATGCCGGGCTCCCGCGCCTGGACGCGCTCGACGAACGCCCGCGCCACCGCCTCCGCGCTGACCTCGCGCCGCGCAACGCGCCATGCGATCTCGCGCGCGGACCCGTCTTCGATCTTCTGCATGCCCATGCTTTCATCATGCGGACCGAACAGCCGGCCCGTCAGTCCTGCATTCTGCGGGGCACGCTGCGGGCGGCGAGCCACTGAAGTGACAGCTGAAGCAGGCTTTTCGCCGCGTTGAAACCGGCCCGCCAGTACCATGCGCGCATGAACTACGAACTGATCCTCCTCGAACAATCCGAAGCCTTTGCGCTGCACCTGGGAGACTGCATCGACCGCATGCCCGAACGCGACAACAGCCACCGCGCGCTGGCCGCCGCCTTTGCCTGCGAGCTCGGTATCGAACATGCCTATGCCTTGCGCATCCTGTTTGCCACCGGCGCACAAAACGCAGCCTGCGCGATGCTTCATGTGCAATACGAGGCCCTGGTGCGCGCCGCCTGGTACGCCTACGCAGCCAGCGACGCCGACTTCAAGGCCATGCTCGACCCGGACAGTGGCTTCACCCTGCCGCACACCGGGCACATGGTGCACGGCCTGAAGGCACGGCTTGCAGACGAGCCGGGCCTGGCGGGGCTGGTGAAGCCACTGCTGGCCATGAACGACGCGTATAGCGCCGCGCTGGGTGACTTCGAACACGGCGGCATCAACCCCATGCACCGCACCGGTTCGGGTTTTCCGGTGGACCTGTTCGACACCGTGGTGCGCAGCTCCAACGGTCTCATGTACCTGAGCTTTCGCCTGCTCGCGCGCCAAGGCCCACCGGGCGCTTTCGTCCAGAGCATCGACGAGGCCCTGCGGGGCTTTGAAGATGCGCTGCCGATGGTCTGCTTCCAGGACCCGGCGCTGGTGGACTGAGTCAGCGCGGCTGGCGCTGGATGCGGATGGATTGCACGGTGCCCGAGCGGATGCGCACCGTGGCCGTCAGCTTGCCCTGGCCACGGTCGTAGAACCAGTCGTCGACCTGCTGACACGGCACAGCGTTGCTGGCGAACGGCTCGGGCACGGGCACCAGGGACTTGTTCTGGAACACCGGTGCACAGAAGCTGTCTTGCAACTGAGGCGGGCCGCACTTCTGCAGCAGAGAGACGCGCGAATCACCCTCTTCCACCGTGCCACCGCCGCACCGCAACGACTCGGCCTGAGCCGGCAACGACAGCAGCAGCACCGCTGCAAACAACCCCACGCGAAACTGCGCACCCATGTAGACCTCCGACTTGCCAGGCCGTTCAGTGTGCGCCGGTAGTGTGTCTGCATTGTGTGTGCGGGGCAACGCATTGACACCGGGAGCCGATGCCTCAGACCGCCATCTGGTGCGGCAGCAGCCGGTCGTATTCCTCCTTCACCACCGCATAGCACTCGCACGAGCGCTGCTCCAGGCCAGCGCGGTCAAGCACCTTGATGCGCCCGCGCGAGTAACTGATCAGCCCCGCGCCCTGGATCTTCAACGCCGCTTCGGTCACGCCTTCGCGGCGCACACCCAGCATGTTGGAGATCAGTTCCTGCGTCATGGCCAGTTCGTTGCCGGGCAGGCGGTCCAGGCTGAGCAGGAGCCAGCGGCAGAGCTGTTCGTCCAGCGAATGGTGGCGGTTGCACACCGCGGTTTGCGCCATCTGGGTGATCAGGGCCTGCGTGTAGCGCAGCAAGACATTCATGACCGCCCCCCCGAGCTTGAAGGCCTCGATCAGGTGCCGTGCCTTGAGCCGGTAACCGCGACCCGCGCTCTGCACCACGGCGCGGCTGGTGGTGGTGTTGCCGCCCATGAAGAGAGAGACACCCACCAGCCCTTCGTTGCCCACCACGGCGATCTCGGCCGAGTCGCCGTTCTGCATCACGTACAGCAGCGAGACGATGCCGGAGGTGGGAAAGTAGGCATGCCCTTCCGCCTCGCCCGACTCGTACAACACGCAGCCCAAAGGCAGGTCCACCAGTTCCAGGTGCGGGAGCCAGCGTTTGATGTCTTCGTCGGGCAACGCCGAGAGCAGGTCGTTGAGCTTGATTTCGCTGGCATTGGACAACAGAGCGCCCGATTCAGCAGAGCGTTTTGGCGTGCGGACGGAGGCAATCCTTTTGGACGGTGGACGGGTGGACATGACGGCCTCGGAGGACACCCGTTAACGGCGTTCCTGGGTCAGGGCGCCGAATCAGGCTGACGCGAATGTAGTCAGGAACGGCTTGCCCGTATGTACGGTGCGGAACACAGCTGGGGCCACCATGCCCCCGGCGCCGATCACCAGAGCGCGGAGTCGCGCATGTCTTCGATCTTGCGGCGGCTGCGGCTGCGCCAGACGCTGCGTCCGACGCCCAACGCCACCAGCAGCAACAGGCTGGCCGCCAACAATTCGCCCCAGCCGAGGTGACGACCCAACCAGACCGACATCAGCCAGGAGAAGGCCAGCAGACAAACAGCGATGCTCGCAGCTGTGAGAACGATGTACGGTAGGGAACGCAACATGGACAGTGAAACTTGTGTCTTCCGAGGAATGTGCACCGGCGCGGGAGAGGCGAATCGCCTGCCCTGTCCGCTGGACTTTGCATTCTCGCATCAAGGTCGCGGATTGCGTCACTACACTCTCCCCCTCGCTGTGTGAGCCACGGGCCACTTGGAGCGGATCGACAAAATGCCTACCAAAGGCCTACCAAAGGCCTACAAGACGGTGATGGACTTGCAATGGATGTGCTGATTCTGGTGATGCTGGTGGCCGTGGGGGTGTGGTTTTTGCGCTCGGGCGAACAAAGGCGCCGCATTGCCCTGCTCGGCAGTTTTCTGGGCAAATACCAGATCGAGGCGCTGATGGAGAACCTCACGCAAGGTTATCTGCGCGCGCTGGGTGAAGACGACCCTGCGCGGCGCCAGCAGATCCTCAACATGTTGAACACGGCCGAGCAGTCGGTGGCGCAGCAGTTCGGCAGCTTCGCCACCGAGTTTTCACGGCTCGACGAGGCGCAGACACGGGTGAGCAAACTGGGCGTGGCACTGCCATTTGCCGATCGCCTGTTTCCCAAGGCCACGTTCGACGTGCGGGAGGCATTCCGCATTCACGCTCGCGGTCTGGCGGACGCCGCCAGCAACGAGCTCCACCGATCACCGCGGGACAAGGCCTTCACCATGTCGGCCGAGCTGCTGCTGATGCAACACACCTGCCACTGGTTCTGCCGCTCACTGGCCACCGCCTCCGCGCGCACCCTCGTGCGCCACCAGACGCCTTATGCACAACTGGTGGCCTCGGTCGGACCGGCCACCCGCAGGGACTACGAAGCCATGTTGCGCGGTTGAGTGGGCCCTCAGCCGCCGAGGCCGGCGAACACGTTCTGCACGTCTTCGTTGGCGTCCAGCGCGGCGAGAAACGCCTCGACCTCTTCCAGGTGTTCGGCGCTCAAACTGGCGGGGTCGATCGGGTTCTTGGGCTTGTAGCCCAGCTTGGCCGACAGCACGGTGAAGCCCTGCGCCGGCAACGCGCGGCTCACCAGGTCGAGGTCGGTGGGATCGGTGAGGAACACCACCACGCCGTCGTCGTCGGCGGGGTGGAAGTCTTGCGCACCGGCCTCGATGGCGGCGAGCTCCGCGTCTGCGCCTTTGGTGGTGGCTTCGGCTTCGATGATGCCCAGGTGATCGAAGTCCCACGCGACCGTGCCCGAGGTGCCCAACTGGCCCTTGCGAAACAGCACGCGCATGTCGGAGGCGGCGCGGTTCACGTTGTCGGTCAGGCACTCGACCATGACCGGCACGCGGTGCGGCGCGAAGCCTTCGTAGACCACGTGCTCGAAGTGCACGATCTCACCCGTGAGGCCGGCACCCTTCTTGATGGCGCGGTCCAGCGTCTCCTTGGGCATGGAGACCTTGCGCGCCTGCTCCACCACCAGACGCAGCCGCGAATTCGCCGCCGGGTCGGCGCCGTGGCGCGCGGCGATCATGATGTCCTTGGCCAGCTTGCCGAACAGCCTGCCCTTGGCGTTGGCCGCCAGATCCTTGTGCTTTGCTTTCCACTGCGCGCCCATGGCCATGTTCCTTTGAGTTGACGAGCGAGTTTACGCGTCAGACACCTCTGGGGCGAGCTGCTTGATGGCACTGAAAGTGCGTCAGGAACACCTGCCACCCATGAGCGGGGGCGCGATCGGCTCACCGCGTCAAGGGTGAGATCCGTAATAAGAGGTGCCACCGCCGGCCCAGCGGCCAGCTTCGGACGTTGCGCGTTCATGCAGGCGTTTGAGCGAGCGCGCTGCCGCGTTGGGGGTGGCAGGTGCGGAGAGCGCCGCCTCGGCTTGGGCCATGGTGTCCTGGATGGTCTGGATGAATTGGGCGCGTGCCGCTGGCTGGCTGCGGAATGCGTTCACGCACGCGGGAGAAGTCTCCAGGATCAAGCCTTCTGCCACCACCCGCATGCAGTCCCGGGCAAAGTCCAGCTCCTGGCTGCGCGCGGGGTGGTGCTCAAACAGACCTGCGCAGAACAGCAAGGCACCACCCAGGGCCACGCGGTGGGCGGGTTGCCTGGTTGTTGAAGCTGTGCGGGCGACCATCTCTGGATTCTCGGCCCGCGCCCCCGCTGATGGGTGATCACGGAACGCCGCTGGACGGGTTCATCGCACCGCTGGTGCACTTGTCCAAGTGTCAGGCGGGTTGTCCTCTTCGTCGAGCCTTCAGACGGCCGCTTTCGAAGCCGACCTGGCAGGCTTGCGCTTTTGTATGACGGTGCCAGGTGCCGAAGGTGTCTTCACTCTCTCGAATGACGAGGCAAGCGTGCTGCGATAGTTCGCATGGAGACGCGCCCACGCGGCGATTGCGTGCGAGCACCTTGCTGTGGGGCGTGCATCGGGCAACTCACCGAACCAAGGCCGTAGGCCGTAGGCCGTGGGTCCACATTTCGCCCAAAACTCGAAATCAACAAAAAAGCCCTCGTTTCCGAGGGCTTCGATGACAAGCAAGTGCTTGATTTGGTTGGTTGCGCGGGCAAGATTTGAACTTGCGACCTGGGTTATGAGCCTCGAACTTCTACTGTGTATGTGCATCGGGGCCGAACGGATTCTGTCGGGTTCAATCGTTGGCGAAACCAGGCATCAGAAAAAACTGAGCCAAAACAACCACTTACGCCGACACCGAAGAATCAACAGATGACACCCGATAAACACACCACGCGCCGTCTCGCGCCTTTTGTCATCTTGGAGCGCCGAACTTAGGCGCGGTGCACCGCATTTTAGCAGCGCAGATTGCGACCTTTGGGTGGCCCAACGACGCTGAGTCTCTTGATGTGGGGCCCTCCTGATAGGGCTCCTTCGTGACATCGAACCAGCGGGGGGGATTACGAGATCGCAGCGCCTCAACTCACTTTTAGTTGAGGATTTTTGGCGGCATATATCTGGCGACGTTTTGCCCTGGTCCATTTGGCGAGGGCAAATCGCACGCGCAGTACTCCCAGGAAACATGAACTTGAATTCGCAGGGACAAGGACATGGGAAGCGTGACGCTGACCACTTCACAACCTCGGGCCAGTGAACTCTGGAAAGTCGCGCGGGGCGATCGAAATCAACGCAATCCGCCGCCGAATGCGTCCGCTACGGGGAAGGGACAAGCACTGACTTCATGACGTGGCGCCGTGAATTCAGACGCTGGAAGAATGACTTCAGCAGCAAGTCTTGGCGCGACCGAGATGTCGCAAACACGAAATCTGGGTGTAAGTGATATCTCTAACACACGGAACATTTGACGAGGTTCTTAGGGCTACATTTTTTTACTATTGCCTACCTAAAGTACCTCACCGCCCCGCCGATGCATGGCTGAAGCAACCGCCTCCTTTGGGGACCCATCACGCCATGACCACACCAGACCAATTCCACGAGCTACCTGCTAAGCAAACTGTTGAGCACAAGCGAGGGTCATCTTGGATACGGATATGCGCACCGTGCTCACGTGAGCGCCAAGCAAGCTCAAAGCCTGGGGCAGCTGCATCTGCACTGCCCGCACGTTTTGAACCCTCATTCTTGTGGGTGCGAGCTGAAGGGAAGGACCAATGAACCCCTCGCAGCAAAGCACACCTCCATCCCACACAGGGAACCTCTCCAATCCAAACGACATCACCAACTATTCGACTGCCAGCCTGATCACCACCGCTAGTGCAGGCACCAACAGCTTTCACGAACGACTCGCCAAGTACCTGAAGGCGGTCCATGGGGCCCCTTGCTCCCTAGAGGTTGTATGCACACTCATCGGTGGTCTGCAACAGGTGGTGGGGCGCTTGGAAGATCCAGATCCCAGAATTCGAACTTTGTTGAACGACGCGCAGGAGTTGCGAGCCAATCTGATCGGCACCTTTGCGTCTTCTCACGGTTCAGCATCATCAAAGCTCGACGGTAAGAAATCCAAGCATCCAGTCTGGGTCACGTTTGCCAACCTGGGATTCAGCGGCAGCACCAACAAAGCCGTTCTTGTTCTTGCAGCTAGTGCGGTTCTGCGCGCCTTCCACCAGAAGAAGCCCATATCGGAGAGTCTTGCCAGGGACCTTGTGCAGTTGAACGCCCGCGATCCACTTTCTGAAGTGCAACTGGAGCACTTGCTCTGGCATGACATCCCCGAGGAGGACACGCTTGAGAACTGGGTTTACACACTCAGGCGATATTGGCGCGAGGTCGTTCGTGACTATGGGGGGAACACACCTGCTCCCCCTCAAACGCCGACTGAACGGATCAGATCGCAGGTTGAACCGCCCCGTATTTTGAGGAGGCTCTTTTCTCTGAGAGGATTGAGCCATGAAGAAGTCGAACCACTTTTCACCTGAGGTCCGCGAACGCGCCGTTCGC
>NZ_LMIE01000015.1 GCF_001428625.1 Hydrogenophaga sp. Root209 | reverse complement strand
AGCTGATAGACCTGGTGGCACGGCTCGACGAACTGACCGACCTCTCGCCGCTGGCAGGCATGCTGGCTCGCCAAGCGTGCGCTGATCGACACTAACAGGCTGTTGAAATTCCCCGCGTAAACACTGTTGGCTCAGTTGCGCGGTGCTGATACCTTATGGACATTTGAGGCGAAGCAAGTAACATCCGAGAGACACTGGCCAGCCAAGTCCAGCAAAGGTACAGCGTTCGCGCCATGGTCCAAGTCTTGGGACGTTCCCCGAGCACCATCATCAGCCGGAAACTGCGGAGCAACGCACAGCCCGCAGACTACGCCAACACTGCAGCTCGTACCTGTGCCCCGCAGCGCCGTCGACAATGCCGTCCGCCAAACAAGCTCCATCGCGATGGCATCCTGTTCGGTTTGATGCGCCACTTCTCTGGTCGCCTGAACAGATTGCCCTGACACCGGCTCCGCATCTTCCCCAAAGGCCATGAGCAGCGCGTGTCACACGAGGCAATCTACAACTGCATCTACGCCCAGCCCGTGGGCGAGCTCAAGCGCGAACTGACCGCCACCCAGCGTCACGGCCACACAAACCGCAACAAAGGAAAAGGCCGAAGAGCTCAGATACCTGACATGGTGAGCATCCAGGTGCGTCCTGCCGAAGGGCACGCACTTCTCAGGATACAGCCAGGAGCTGCTCGAATCAATTGTCGATCAAATCAACAACCTGGCCCAGGAATGGGCAGGGCGTACGATCCCCACTGGCGGTCTATCGGGAACTCCGGCGCAACAGCACACAAAATTCCACCCTCGTTCATTGAAACCCAGGGTGTTGCACTTCGGATTTGAATAAGCCCCGTTTTTTACGGCTTTTTCAGAACCTGTGTGAATAGGCCAGACCGATGCTGTCTTGGGCATGCTCTGCCCTTATCGGCGCGGATGTATTGGGCAAACTGGCGTTAGTCATCTTCTTCTTGAAGGAATGGGTCCAGGCAAAATCCAGCTTGCTTGCCGGCGAGACCTGATAAGAAAACCCAGCCGAGCCGAACGTCGTCGTAATGCCAGGCATGACCGCCAGCATGGTCTCGGAACGCAGCGCCTGGGTCGTGAAACGGGCGCCACCTCGCAGCGTCCACTTGCCGGTTTGGTAAGCGGCTCCGAGCGACAGGGCGGTCTGATCCTTGAAATTTAACGGCAACAATATGTCGATATTGGCGCCGCTATCCGCCACAAACCCGACATTGATGTTCTTCATGGCGTCCTTCCAGAAGATCCGGGAGACGTCGGCAGCAATCATCCATTTCTCATTCAACCGGTGGCTTATGCCAAGATTCAATTGCGCCGGCGTTTGAAAGTCACGCACGCTGATCATGCCTTTGAGCGGAACCTGTCCAGCCACGGCGTCGATCGCAGTCAGGGTGGCATCACCTTTCATGTCACCTATGCGGCTCTTCATGGAATACGCAGCACCCAGAACCGTCTCTTTGGAGGCCTTGTAGGTCAGCCCCAAGCGCCCGCCAATACCCCAAGCATCAGCACCACTTGCCGCGGGCTGGTTCTTGGTAAAGCTTAAATGCGCACCGCGCAAGTCAGGCAAGCCCCCGAGCACGGGCACAAGGCTACCGCTCGCGCGGCCCGATCCGATCAGCGAACCAACCTGATCCGCGCCAAGCAGCATCTCGAGGTTCATGGCCTGCCACATCACATCGAGACTTGCACCCACGGTCAGCTTGTCATCGACTTCGTAGCTCGCCGCAAAGGGAATGTTCAAGGTCAGCAGGCGACTCGAGTTCTCGAGCCCGGTAGCCAGGCCACCGGTGGCGCGGGAAAGAAAACTGCTGTTTCCATATTCTGTTCCAACCCCACCTTGCGGAAAGAGACCGACGCCAAGCGCCAAGGAGCCGCTGCGATGGGTATAGGCCAATTGGGGGGCGGCATAGGGGCCGCGGTTGTTGGAGTGAGTCTTGGAGCGGGCAACCTCCCCTGTCTCTGGGTTCCTGATTAAAAGGTCAGCAAAAATGAAATCCATGCCGAGATGGAACTCCGACCCTTGGGGCATCAGCGACAGTGTCGCCGGATTGGTCATCATGCCGGCAGCACCCACGTCGAACGCGGTGGCAGCACCGCCCATCGCCGCCGACACCGGGCCATGCCCAACGAACCGAAAAACGTCGCTGACCGCCAGTGCCGACTGAGATGTGATTGCCAATACACCCACAGTGATCGGGCCAATAAATCCATGTTTCATTTTGTCTCCTTAAAAATAATTAACTCTTCAACGAACAAGCATCTCTATTGGCCCGCCCATGGCCATCCATAGAACGGGCAAGGCTTGCACCTTAGGCCTGTCGCAGGAAATCAATCACCAAGCGGTTGAATTCATCGGCATGCTCCCACTGCGCCCAGTGGCCGCACTTGGAGAACACATGCAAACGCGCGTCATCAATGTTCCAGACCAGCTTCAAGCCGTGGTCCAGCGGAACGAAGCGGTCATCGCGCCCCCAAGTAATGAATGTCTTGGCCTTGATTTCTCCAAGCCTGGCAGACACATCCCAGCTTGAAAGCGGTGCCTTTTGCGCGCTGATGAGGAAGTTCTTCAGGTGCTCCGGGTGGCGCTGAATGGCTTCCCAGCGGCCCTGCAGCAACTCTTCGGTGATGAGGGACTGGTCGTACAAAAACACCTGAATCATCTGTTTCAGGGTTTCATAGGATGGCTCGGCGTACAGTTTGAACAGCAGCTTGATGCCTTCCATCGGCATCGGCGCGAACATGCTGGGGCCAAGGCCGCCAGGTCCCATGAGGATCAGTTTGCCGATGCGCTCAGGGTATTCGATAGCGAAGTTCAGCGCCGTGGCGCCCCCCATCGAGTTGCCGATCAGGTGCGCCTGGTCGATGCCCAGTGCATCCATCAGCCCTTTGACGGCACGGGCGTTGACCAGGCCGCGCTGCTCGTCCATCACCACCGCGTCCGACTTGTTGAAGCCGGGCGAGTCCTTCAGGATCACCCGGTAGCCGGCGTCGACAAAGGGGCCGATGTTGCGGTAGTAGTTGCTCCAGCCGCCAGCGCCGGGGCCCCCGCCATGCAGCATGATGACGGTTTCGCCGTTACCCGCTTCGTTGTAGTGAATCTTGAAATCGGAAAAACCTTTTTCATTGATTTTCACGAACTTGCTGGTGGAACTTTCGGTGAGTGCTGTCATTTTTTATCCTTTAAGTGAATGGAGTGAAAACCAGTCAGGTGGCGCGCTTCATGCCGCGCCGGGTTTGAATTCATGCGACGGTCAAGGTCAGCCCACGTTCACGCGCCATGGTCATGGCGGTGTCTTCGATCATGTCTTCCTGCCCGCCAACCATGCCGCGCCGTCCCAGTTCGACCAGGATGTCGCGCGCCGGCACGCCGTACTTCGCACTGGCGCGTTTGGCAAACAGCAGGAAGCTCGAATAGACCCCGGCATAGCCCAGCGTGAGCGAGTCGCGGTCGATGCGGATGATGTGGTCCATGATCGGCACCACCAGGTCTTCGGCCACGTCCTGGATCTTGAACACATCGACCCCGGTCTCGATCCCCATGCGCGCGCACACGGCGATGAACACCTCCATCGGTGTGTTGCCGGCACCGGCGCCCAGGCCAGCGGCGGCGGCATCGATGCGGGTGGCTCCGGCCTCAATCGCGGCGATCGAGTTGGCAACGCCCATGGCCAGGTTATGGTGGCCGTGAAAGCCCAGTTCGGTCTCGGGCTTGAGCGCGGCGCGCACGGCACTCAGGCGCGCTTTCACGTCGTCGGGCAGCATGTAGCCGGCCGAGTCGGTGACGTAGATGCAGTTGGCGCCGTAGCCTTGCATCAAGAGTGCCTGGCTGACCAGTTTTTCCGGGCTGGCCATGTGCGCCATCATCAAGAAGCCCACGGTGTCCAGACCCAGCTTGCGCGATTGGGTGATGTGCTGCTCCGACACGTCGGCTTCGGTGCAGTGGGTGGCGACGCGGATGGTGGCCACGCCCAGGTCTTTGGCCATCAGGAGGTGCTCGACGGTGCCGATGCCGGGGATCAGCAGTGCGCTGACCTTGGCCTGCTTCATCAGCGGAATCACGGCGCCCAGGTATTCCTCGTCGCTGTGCGCCGGAAAGCCGTAGTTGACGGAGCTGCCGCCCAGGCCGTCGCCGTGGGTGACTTCGATCAGCGGCACGCCGGCGGCGTCCAGGCCGCAGGCAATGCTCTTCATTTGCTCCAGCGTCATCAGGTGGCGCTTGGGGTGCATGCCGTCACGCAGCGTCATGTCGTGAACGCTGACTTTTTTGCCTTGTAGCTTCATGGTGGTTCTCTTGAGTGGTTCAGGCGTGGACGGGCTTGAGCGTGAGCCGACCGGCGATGATTTCTTCGGCAAACATCTCGGCGGTGCGGGCCGCAGCGGCGGTCATGATGTCGAGGTTGCCGGCGTACTTGGGCAGGTAGTCGCCCAGGCCTTCGACTTCGAGGTAGACCGAGACGCGCTTGCCGTCGAACACCGGGCCGTTGACCAGCTTGTAGCCGGGCACGTACTTCTGCACCTCTTTGATCATGGCGTGGATGGACTCGGTGATCTTTGGCTGGTCGGGTTCGCTCTCCAGCAGGCAGTGCACGGTGTCGCGCATGATCAGCGGCGGCTCGGCCGGGTTGAGGATGATGATGGCCTTGCCCTTTTTGGCGCCACCCACCTTTTCCACAGCGCCGGCGGTGGTGCGGGTGAATTCGTCGATGTTCTTGCGGGTGCCCGGGCCGGCGGACTTGCTCGACACCGTGGCCACAATTTCGCCGTAGGCCACCGGCTGCACGCGGCTGACGGCCGCGACCATGGGGATGGTGGCCTGGCCGCCGCAGGTGACCATGTTGACGTTCATCTCGCCTTTGCCGACATGTTCCTTGAGGTTGACCGGCGGCACGCAGAACGGGCCGATGGCCGCGGGCGTGAGGTCGATCATGAGGGCACCTTCGGCGTTGACCTTGCGCGAGTTCTCGGCGTGCACGTAGGCGCTGGTGGCGTCGAAGACGATCTGCACGCCGTCGGCCTGCATGTGGGGAATCAGACCGTCAACACCGTCAGCGGTGGTCTTGATGCCCATCTCGCGGGCGCGCTTCAAGCCGTCGGATTCCGGGTCGATGCCGACCATCCAGACCGGCTCCAATACCGCGCTGCGCTGCAGCTTGGCCAGCAGATCGGTGCCGATGTTGCCGGGGCCGATCAGGGCGCATTTGATTTTTTTTGTCATGTGCTGAATGTCCGGAAAAGTCAGTGAAAACGCACCGAGCAGTCGCCGATGCCGCCGATGCTGATGCGGAAGTGGTCGCCGGCCTGGGCCGGGAACATGGCGGCCAGCGCGCCGGAGAGAATCACCTCGCCGGCCTTCAGACCGATGCCCAGGCGGCCCAGGGTGTTGGCCAGCCAGGCCACGGCATTGACCGGCGAACCCAGCGCGGCGGCGCCGGCGCCGGTGGCAATGATCTCGCCGTTTTTCTCCAGCACCATGCCGCAGGTCTTCAGATCGATCTTGCGCGGGTCGACGGCGGTGCTGCCGAGCACGAACATGCCGCAGGAGGCGTTGTCGGCCACGGTGTCCTGGATCTTGATTTTCCAGTCGCGGATGCGCGAGTCAACGATCTCGAAGCAGGGCATGACAAAGTCGGTGGCAGCCAGCACGTCGGCGTTGGTGACGCCGGGGCCCATGAGGTCCTTTTTCAGGACAAAGGCGATTTCCCCTTCGGCCTTGGGTTGGATCAGGGAGGACATGGCGATGCTGCCGCCGTCGCTGACGATCATGCCGTCCAGCATGTAGCCGAAGTCGGGCTGGTAGACGCCCAGCATGTTCATCACGGCCGCGCTAGTGACGCCGATTTTCTTGCCGACAACGCGCTCGCCGGCCTGCAGGCGGCGCGAGATCATGCGCTGCTGGATGTGGTAGGCGTGCTCGATGGTGATGTCGGGATGGCGGCTGGTCAGCGGCTCGACCACGGTGCGCGCGCACAGGGCGCTGTAGAGCTCGTCGCCCAGGGTTTCGATCAGTTCAGGGGTCATGTCGGTTCGGATTTTCCAGAAATAGTTGGCGCATGTTTTGGGCGGCATTGCGCCGAGCGGGCCGCTTCAGCGGCCTTGGGAGCCTGTTCAGCCCTTGATCAAGCCTTCGGCTCGCAGTGCTGCCTGCACCGCTTCGCGGCCTCCGACTCGGCCCATGAAGGCCTGCAGCGCGGGCCAGGGCGAAAGATCAAGGTTGACATAGGCGCCCCAACCGAGCACGACCAACAGATAGATGTCAGCCACGCTCAATCGATCGCCCAGCAGATAAGGCGCACGCTCGAGTTGCCGCGCCACTTGCCCCAGCCGGGCGTTCAGGGTCTGCCGCACCGCGTTTTTCCAGTCCTCGCTGGCGGCAGGGTTGAACAGCGGGCTGAAGCTCTTGTGCAGTTCGGTCGAGATGAAGTTCAACCATTGCTGCAAGTGGTAGCGCTCAAAGCTGCCGTTGGCCGGCGCCAGTAGCTTGCCGGGCACCTGATCGGCCACGTATTGCAGGATGGCGGGGCCTTCGGCCAGCATGCGGCCGTCGTCAAGCTGCAGACAAGGCACGTAGCCGAACGGGTTGATTTCAAGGTAGTCCTGCCCGGAGGCAGTCTTCTTGCTCGCCAGATCGACCTGTACCAACTCGAAGTTCAGGCCCGCCTCGCGCAACGCAATGTGCGGTGACAGGGAGCAGGCGCCAGGACTGTAGTAAAGCTTCATGCAGGGACTCCCATGATGTTCAGGTTGCTGTTCATTGTTTGTTGCGCACCGACTTGTGGCCCCACATGCTCGGACTGTCGTGCCGTGCCACCACCCAGGAGCGGTCCACGGTGCGGGCGCCCCAGCCGTACTCGACCTCGACTCCGGACGGGGTCGCTGCATAGAACGACACCATATGGTCGTTGGTGTGGCACCCCAGCGTGGAGGTGATCAAGCCGTCAGCGTCAACCCGGTCAAACGCAAAACCGACGTCATTGAGCGACGAGACTTCGAGCATGAAGTGGTGAATGCGCTTGGGCAGCGGAAAAGCTGCGATCGCGAGAGTGTGGTGGCGTTCGTTACAGTGCAAAAAATACGCCGGAACCGTCACGTCCGGTCCCATTTTCATGTCGATGACGTCCGACAACTGGAAGCCGAGCACCTGCGTATAAAACGCCAGCGCCTTGTCCGAATCCGGAACGCAGCGCACGAAATGACCCAGCCCTTGCTCCCCGGTCAAGAAACCCGACACCGCTGCAGCGGGCATGAACGGCTTTTCGAACACCTCGCTGGCGCCGTAATAAATCTCCAAGGGCAGGCCAAAAGGATCGGCAAACGAGATCAATCCCATGACACCGCGGCGCCTGGCCATCGAGGCATCTCCCGAGGTGACTGCGATACCGGCCTGTTTGAGTTTTTCGGTCATCTGGGCCAGCCCAGCCGCATCGGCCACCTCGTAGCCCGCGTAGGCCAAATCATCAACTTCGCCCGGCTGAACGGCAATCCGCCAGGCTCTCGAATCGATGCGGAACAGGCTGCCGTCATCGGTGGCACCCGCTTCCATCAGGCCCAGTTTTTGCGTTAGAAACGAACGCCAAGCGGACACATCCTTGACAGCAAATCCCATGTACCCCAAGCTTTTGATACTCATCTCTGTCTCCTTCGTCGAAGTTCAATGACTGATATTCAGTTTTTCGAGCAAGTCCGCGCCCCCGGCTGCCGAGAAGAATCCACGGACGCCCATGCCGCCGTCGTAGTTCAGCAAGGCACCGGTCGCGGGTGCCACATCGCCTCGTGTGGCAAAAAACACATAAGCACCGGTGTACTCCTCGGTCTCAGGCATGCGACCAATCGGCAGCACGGACTTCAGCATGTCGGCCAGCGGCACGGTCGAAATCGATTGCCCGCTCATTCCCAGCGAGGAAGGGCCTCTGAGATCCGTATTCATGCCGCCTGGAGCCACACCGTTGACGCGCACGTATGGCGCCAGTTCGAACGCCAGCTCGCGCACCAGGCCCACGACTGCGTGCTTGGCTGCGGTGTAAAGGGGGCCTCCGCCATTGGGATAGAAACCCGCATTCGAGATCGTGAAGATCACGCTGCCACGGCTAGCGACCAAGGCTGGCAGGCAAGCCTTGACAGCGTGGATATAGCCTTTGACATTAATGTGAAAGACCTCGTCGAACGCGGCATCGATGCTGTCTTCGGGAAGATCGATCAGTGCCGTCGAGTAGTCCCAAATGCCTGCGTTGGGGATCAGGGTGTCGATTTTTCCGAACTTGGCCACGCAGCGCTCGGCGGCCTGTTTCTGGTCTCGCAGTGAGCGCACGTCGCCGACGATGCCCACCACGTTGTCGCCATGATCGGATTCCAGCTGTTTGATACGATCCGCCGACTTGTCGAGCACTGCCACGTTGGCGCCTTCGGCCACGAACCGGTCCACCAAGGCGCGCCCCAGCCCGGCAGCGCCCCCTGTAATCAACACCACTTCACCTGTCAGTTTCATTTTCAATCTCCTTGTCGTTAAGTTAAGGCAAATCGCCGGTCGAGCTCATCACTGCGGTTTGGCTTTCAGCAAATCCCGCAGGTTCAAGCCGGCGTCCTGCAACTGCCCGGCGGAAACTGGAACCCGTGCGCCGACCAGACGGGTCGCCACGGAAAATTCTTTCGCAGCGTTGATCGCCGTCGCGGCCTCAACGCAGCCATCAAACAACCTGAATAACACCAGCGGCTGGCCGGTCTGCGCCTCGCCGCGCAAGACGATTTCTCCTGGTCCTTCGGCATTGCCAATCATCTGGATGCGGTGGCCCGCAATCTCCGTCCACGAGGTCGGCACCTGTAGCGCCGGCACGGGCTTGCCCAACATGGCGCTGGCGGCGGCTTCGGCTTGCGCCTGGCTGTTCAGATAGGTTTCCAGCGAGCGCTGGCCGCCGCCCCGCAGCGGCCAAGCGGCCACGTCACCGGCGGCGAACACCCTCGGACACGAGCTTGCGCCCGTGGCGTCAACCAGAACGCCGCGCGCGCAGGCGATGCCAGCCGCCCGGGCCAGCTCGTCTGCCGGATCGGCGCCAATGCTGACCAGCACCAGGTCGGCCGCCACCTTGCGGCCATCGGCGCAGACGACGGCACGCACACGCTCTTCGCCTTCGAAACACGAGGCCTGCGCGTTGCGCTCAACCTGGACGCCCAGGCGTTCCAGTTCAGCCCGGCACCACGCCCCTGTTTGGTGGCCCAGCACGCGCAGCAGCAACTCGTCGCCGGCTTCCAGAATCGTGACATTGACGCTAGCCTTGCGGGCGGTGGTCGCCACCTCGCAACCGATCAGGCCGCCGCCGACGATGACAAGCGACTGGCCCGGTTGCAGCGCCTGCCGCAGTGCCAAGCTGTCGGCGCGGTCGCGCAAGGTATGGATACCTTCCAATTCGCAACCCGAAATCGCCACGCGCCGGGCGCGCGCGCCGGTGGCCAGCAGCAGCCGGTCGTAAGCCAGCGGGGCGCCCGATTCGAACTGAATCTGGCGACTGGCCACATCCAGGCAACTCACCCGCCGTCCGAGCTGGACATCCACATGGGCCGATGCGTACCAGGATGTGTCCATGATCGCGGGCGGCTCGGGCGGTTCGCCCATCAGCACCGCCTTGGACAGGGTGGTCCGGTCATAGGCCTGCCGCGACTCGTCCCCGATCAGGTGGAGGCGCCCGGCATACCCCTGGGCGCGCAGTGCGTGCGCAGCCATCGCCCCGGTCAAGCCGGCGCCGATGATGGCGATGGTTTCTATTGTTTCGATCATGGCGCCAGATACCCAGCATCGAAGTCGACAAACACTTCATTGCCTTCGACGCGGATCGGGAATACTTTCAATGCCTGACAGGGCGGCGGGGATTTGATCTTGCCCGTGCGCACACAGAACTTTCCCATATGCAACGAGCATTCCACGACGTCGCCATCCAGATAACCGCCCTCAGACAGGGACCAGTCGCCGTGGGTGCAGCGGTCTTGTGTGGCGAACAGCTCGCCATCCACATTGAAAATCGCAACGGAGGTGTCTCCACTTTCGACCTTCAGGGCTTCGCCTTCAGGTACATCGCTTCGCTCACAAACTCGGGTAAATTTCATATCGCTTCTTGTCACTGGTTCGAAAGATTCAAATCGCCTTGGGCGAACAGTCACTGGCCAGCAGGCGCTTCGTCGGCTGTTGGTGGGGAGCTGGTGAGTGATTCAATGTCCTCAGCGATTCGACGCCACGGCACTCCAGGCAAGTAGGCCCCAGCCAATCCACATCACATGGATCGCCAACGTGACAAGCCCGAACCACAAGGCCTCGTGACTCCACACGATGCTGTAAAAATCCCACAGGCTATCGACGACTTCAGTTGCAATGACCACGGGAATGACGGCCTCATAGCGAACCGGATCGAGTGCGCCCCACAAGGCGACCACCCCGATGGCGCCCAACTGAAGACCGACAACCGCCCAGGCGTCCTGCAGCACGGTGAAGATAGGCTCACCGACGCGCAGTTCGACGCCTGGGTACATCGTGCCGAACAAACCCAAGGTGCTAAAAGGAAGCGTCCCAATGAGGTTGATGATGTAAAAAAGGCCGATGCCGATTAAAAACAGACGCACTTTCGTCATGGCAGCTTCCTCGGTTCAGGCGGGTGCAGGTTGCTTGCTTAGAAGAAGATGCTCAGGTTGTTCGACAACAACGTACTCTGGTCTAGCAGGATGGTGCGCTTGGCGATCTTGAAGCCAAGACCGTTGTCGGCGCGGCGCAGCACATCCCGCCGCTCGCCCGCGAAGATGTCGACCTGGCGCTCCAAGCGATTGCGGTAGAGAATGAAGGCGGAACTCACTTCAAAGCTGTTGGGCTCAGCCGCCTCATTGATGAGGACATTGGAGACCAAGTGGCGCGTTCGGGACGGCGGGTTTTCCGCCCAGCCCAGTTCCGAGGTTACCTTGCGGATGCGACCGTACATGGTTTCATAGGTTTCGTCGAAATGAGCAAAATCTTGGTCGCCGGAATACTCAAGTTTGCTCTCCCGGAGCGTGCGGTTGGTGCGCAGCGGCATGAAGTAGCGGATGTCCTTTTCAAGCAGGGCAAACCATGCCTCGTAAGCCCGGTGGTCGAGCAACTGCGCTTCGCGGTAGTAAAACTGCTCAATCTCGTTCTGCAACTCGAGGCCAACGGCCTTGCTTTGCCATTCAAATGTTTTGAAAGAATGGGGGGATGGGTTTGTCATGACTGCTTATCTCCAAGTGAGTATCAGGGAGCGAAACCTCGTCGCGCTGTTGGCACAAGCACGTCCGCCCCATGATGAATTTTCATCCGATTGAACGACTTAACGATTGCGCCCTGATCAGGGTTTGAGCGTGGCCCAGTTTGGCTCCGACATCACGCGAGCCCAGTGGTGGTACATGCCCCGAGCCGCTTCTTCGGCGTAGACGTAGCCGACCTTGCCGGGAAAATCAGGATGTCCGGTCTTTGACCGACCCAGGCCCATCTGGGCATTGAGCGGCTGGCTCTTGGCCTTGTGACCGCGCAGCACTTTCTGAATCTCGACCCAGTTCTCGCCATCGTCCTGCTCAAACACACCCCCTGCAGAGAATGTACGAATGTTGTGCCGGCGGTATTCTTCCTTGATCTCTTCGGGTGCATCGACATCGACCAGAGTGAATGCCCATACCTCGATTTCGTTGGGGCCACGCGGGTGCCAGCTACGGATGGTGTTAATAGCGGGCAAGAATGAACAGGTGGGGAAGATATTCATGTGCTGGCCAAACATGCGTCGAACCGGCATGGTTTGACCCAGACGCTTTTCTGCAAGGTCAGCGGCCGGACCCTCAGTCCAGTACTGGGTGACCTTGGGACCCATCACGGCCATTAGCATGCCCGGCTCGTCAACAAACCATCCCGTTCCGTGCCCGCCCCAATTGGCCCGGAACTGATTCCCTTTGGTAGGGACTTGAGCATTCGACAAATCCATTTCTGGCGGCATGCCCGCCAAAATGCCGGACAGGTGCGACATCGTGCCGGCGTGGTACATGTCGCTACAGAACTGCTCGGCGGCAAACTTCCAGTTGCACGGAATGACCCACTTCTGTATGCCGCCAATGGCCTCGGTTCCCGCCGGTGTACGGTCCAGCATGACGTCCATATAGGGGCGCGCGTCACCGAGGTAGGTCTCCAGATCAGGCGCTTCCGCGTCCCAGTTAGCGAATACCAGGCCCTTATAGATGGCTACGCGCGCTTGCAGCGGACCCCAGTCGGCCTTGTCAAAGCCACAGTCGCTCTCCTTCTTGTCGCAAAACGCCTCTTTCTCAAAGGGCACGTTCACCAGATTGCCTGCAATGTCGTAGGCCCAGCCGTGGTAGCTGCAGGTGAACGCCTTGGCGTTACCGGCATCCGTGCGACAGATGCGCATGCCGCGATGCCGACACTGATTCAGGAAAACCTTGATGCTTTTGTCTTGCTGCCGCACCATGACGACCGGATCTTCGCCCATGTATGTGGTCAGGAAGTCCCCGGTTTTAGGAACGTGACTCTCATGCCCGAGCAACAACCAGGAGCGGCCAAAAACCCGCTCAAGCTCCAACTCGTAAAGACCCTGATCGGCATAGATGCGTGGGTCAAGCAGTCCTTTTTCCTGATCGACCAGAGCCCGGATCGCGTCGGGCGTCCAATTGCGCGTCCACTTCACTGGGGACTCCTGCGCTTCTTTGATTACTGAACTCATGACTTAATATCTCCGTTGAAATACCCTTGGCAGGGCGGAAAAAATACCTAGCTTTTCCATCACACCAAAAAAATACCTGTGATGTTGGCGTCACCGCAACAAACCGAATTGCCGAACCACCAAAATCGATGACTCAATATGGGCCCGCAACAACTGAGTACAGCGCTCGACATCACGCGCGAGTACGCTGTCACGAAGTGCCAAGTGCTCCTCATGCACGTTTCTGGCAGGCTGGTTGTGCATTGCCGTCAATCGGCGGTAGCGCTCCATTTGCAAATACAGGATGGACAGGAACCGCTGGGTCCAGGCGGATGAACACGCTGAGATCAGGGCTTCGTGAAAGTCGCGGTTAGCTTGCTCCCACTGATTGAACAAGTGAACTGGATCGCGCATGGTGCGCTCGTCGAGGAGCGAGAGCCGGTGATATGAACTGACGACCCGCGCCTCCCATTCGGCGTCGCCATTCAGCACACTTTGGCGCAGCGCTTCGCACTCAAGCGCGATCCGCGTGGTTGCCAGATCACGCATGTCATCCAGAGACATGGGGGTCACATGAAATCCACGCTGGGCCTGCGTCTGCACCAAGTTATTGGCCACCAGCAGGGAAAGCGCCTCCCGCACGGTCCCGCCGCTCACCTCATAGCGCGACTTGAGATCTTCAATGGCGAGTCTGGAGCCAGCAGCGAGTCGCCCCTCCACGATGTCCGCCCGCAACCGCTGAAACGTCGCCTCAATCAGGCTTCGCACGCTCGCGCCAGGCGCTGGCGACGCATCCCCAAATGACTTGTCGCCCCTCATGGTCTGGCTGTTTGGAGTTCTCGCATTCATTGCATTTCTCACATGGTCATTACAGAAACTTCCCAACATTCCTGAACCGACTGACTCAGGATTCGGTAGCACGCGGCTCGTCATAATGTCGATTTTATTATCGACATTCGACATATATGCCCAGTGAAAACCCTAGGTGTCTGTTCGGTCGCAGCGTTTTTTTGACAGCTACGCGTGAAGGCGGTTGGTAGGTGCGGTTAGCGATCTGGCTGTGTCCGGCGCCAGCGCAGCGTGTGAGGCAGCCGTTGCAGGCGGCCCAGTTGGCCGCACGCGGCTTCACCAGCCGTGCCGATGCGATTGAATGTCCGCAAGGCCTCATCGCCACGCACGGTGGTACCGCGTCG
>NZ_LMIE01000014.1 GCF_001428625.1 Hydrogenophaga sp. Root209 | reverse complement strand
TGAAGCTGAGGCAAACTATTACCGGCATCTCGCCAATCAGGTGGCAACCGCTGCCTGACTTAAACCAACAAGCCTCCACGAAACGCGGGGCGGTTCAGACAAGTGCGCTGTGTGCAGCAGAGCAGTCGACTGGAACAGGCCAAGTTTGATGACGTGTCAGTGCTACTCAGATATGCGAAGTTGGTCGACGCACTCCGTTGACCATCGAACGCTTGAATTAGCGTTCGCCCAATGGGTGACGGCGTCCTTGGCACCTGACGCAGAGGGCCGGCCATCTTCTTCTGGCTCTGATGCAGAGCAGTTCGGGCTGCTCAGACTTCTGCAACCGCTGTCCCTTGGGTCAGGGCTGTCTCTCACCTACGCACTGGCCAGTGCGACTCAGTATCCGGTGGGCGGAGTCGGCCCACGTGTGAGGAAGAAGACCTCTATTCCTCATGGCAGGCAGGTGCTCCAGGCAGCGAATCACCTCGTGCAGCGGATCGCCGACGGGGACCAGATCGAACTGAAAGTGGGCCAGCGCTCTGTAACGTTGGCGCTGCTCTTCGAGGCCATGAGCAAGGCGAAATGTCCAGAGGACAAATCCATTGCGCTCTCGATCCTAAGTTGCATTCTGAGGCAGGGTGGTCGTACGAAATGGTCGGGGCCGTATGGTCAGCTTTCTCAGATGCCTTTGTTCTGATTTGTATTGCAGGTGCGTTGAATCTAGGGGCAGCCATGAGACAAGACACTGAACTGGAATTGCGGTGATGGCGTCTCTTGCCCGCTACCTGGACGACGGCTCGATGAGTTTGCTTGATCTTCATGAGGTGGTCCTCAAAGGGTTGCCTGCGGCGGAGGTGGCTGAGTTCCTGCGTTCCTTCAAATCCATTCCCAAGCGTGAGCTTCTCGTCGTCTTGGGATTGCGTGAACGAACGTTGCAGCGGCGCAAGGCATCGAGGTTGCCTTCGGCTCCATCCGCCGCCGCTCTTGACCTGGGGATTGTTCTGCATTCAGCGGTCGCGGTGCTAGGTTCAGTTGATGAGGCTGAGCGATGGTTAGCGCAGCCCGCAGTGGCCTTTCGGGGCCGACGTCCCCTCGACATGCTGACGACGCGGCAAGGGGCCAGGATGGTGTGCGACCAGTTGGTGCGCATGGATCATGGCGTCTATAGCTGAGTGCTGCGGAGGTCGGCTTCGGGCAGGCGCGGCAGGTTCTTTCGGATCATCACAACCACGTAGACCGTATGCTGTACAGCGTATCGGTGATCTATGGCGTATCATTTTTCGAGAATTCAAGGTTTCTTATCCGTTGGTCACTGGATATTCGCAAGGCTCGGCATGCCCCACGAAAAACACACAGTCAACAAACTGCTGACTCAGTTCAAGTCTCTGTTGCTGGAGCGGCTGCACTTCGAGCATGTCGAAGTGGAAATCGACCCAACGAACCGAGCGGGGCTCTCCCACCTCGCGCTCATTATTCCGGTTGAGGGCGTGCATTTCCGAGTCCTCGTTGAGGTGAAGCGGCACGCCTTTCCAAGGGATATTGACGTGGCACGGCGCCAACTCGAGGCGCTGTCCAGGAAGGACGGTTCGCCTGAAAAGTTGATGGTCTGGGCGGACTCGTTGAGCGAAGGCGCGCGCAGGGCGTTGCAGTCCATGGGGATTGGGTACTTTGACGGAAGCGGCAGTCTCTCCCTTACGATTGGTCCACGGCAGATCCTCATCGATCGCCCACCCCTCAAGCCGCAATGGCGCGACGTGGGCACACTCTTTACCCCAGAGCGGGCCAAGGTGTTGCATGCCCTTTTGTTGGAATGGCGATCGTGGCGCTCGGGTGTGGACCTTGTTGTGGCGTGCGGGGCAAGCCCGAATACCGTATCCGTGCTTATGCGCGAACTGGAAAAGCGCGGGATGGTGAAGAGTGAAGGAGTGGGGCGCGCTGTGCGCCGTCAGTTGCTGGCGCCGGAGGAGCTTTTGGATGCGTGGGCGCAATATGGCACTGCCAGCAACCGCAGAAAGACTCGGTGGTTTTCATACGCCCAGAATCCGGCGTCCCTTCCTGCATTCCTGGCCAAACGCATGGACGAAAAGCAACGGTACATGTGGGCATTCACTGGCCAATATGCTGCGAACAGCCTCTCACCCCATTTGACAGCCGTTGACGGCTATGACCTCATCGTGCCGGCTGGCGCTTCCGAAGATATTGCTCATCACCTTGAGCTCAAGCCTGCCGACCGCGGCTTCAACGTCACCCTCCACGAGTGCGAGGAGTTTGCTTTTCAGCATCTCACCCACCTCAAGGGTCGGCCCGGGTGGTTTGCGAGCTCAGTGATTCAGTACCTTGACCTCGCGCGCGCCGGAGGCCGCAGCCAGGAGCTGGCTGCCGAATTGAAGAAGATCATCCTCAATGGCAGTGGAGAATATGTTGATGCTGATGTTGTTCTCGACCAGCTGCAGCGCAAACTGGATGCGGCGCGCAATCGCATTTCTAAGAACCCGTAAGCTCTTCTGCACCCTTCATTTCGGAAGCTCTTGCCTACAGGATCGCAGTATCCGAATGCGGCAACGCTACGCGTTCAGGTGAGAACGCGGCCTGTCGGACAGGGCAACCGCATGACCCAATGGGAAAGCTCTTTCCATGATCCTTGGCCAACGCTGTGTAGAGTATTGGTCACGGGGGAGTACCAGAATGATTGTTTTTCTCGTCGACGCGGACAACCTTTCTTCACCTCACTGGGTGAATGAGGCGCTAGAAATTCTTGAGGCCAGCGAGGGCGCTGTTGCAGTCAGGCGCGCGTATGGCAGCGCAGAGAATCTCAAAGGCTTGGCTGAAACGCTGAGAACCTGGGCCATCCGGCCCTTCGTCAATCTGTCGCTGACGAAAAACACCACGGACATCGCCTTGGCATCCGACGCCATGCAATTTGCCTGTCAAACGCCTGCGCCTTCCATGATCGTCATTGGGTCAGGCGATGCAGACTTCGTGCCTCTTGTCGTGCGGGTGCGAGAACGGGGTATCAAGGTGGTTTGCGTATCGGAGCGAAGCAAGATGGCCAGTGAAGCTGTCTATGCCTACGACAAGGTGCTGTTTGTGGGCAATCAAAAGGCAGGTCCCACGGACTCCACGATGGACGATGCAGGGGCTTCAGTGCCGGTCCGTACCACCGCGGCGGACACCACAACCGCAAAAACCACCCCGGTCAAGAAGGCAACGACGAAAAAGGCGCCGACCAAAAAGACTGCGACAAAGAAAGTGGCCACGAAGCCGCCTGCAACGACGGCCGACAAAACGAGCCTGTCGGCCATACTGGCTGCGGTACCCAACCTGAAAGCTGGCGAGTGGTTGCACTTGAGTGATGCCGCCAAGGCGCTGCACGACAGTAAGCTGCTGGGCAAAAACGCGTCAACCACCAGGCTGTTCAACAGGCATCCGGACCACTTCGAACTGACCCCAAAAAAGCAGCCCAACAAGGTCCGGTACGTCAAACCCTCTGGCAAGGTCTGAGCGCAACTACCGGCCTGCACTTCATGAAGATTGGTGAAATTGACCCTGTAGCGTTGCGAAAATCGATGAGGTTCGCGCTTGACCTGGTGACGGCTCACCGGATTGCCAAGGGACTGAAACTGGATCAGGAGCGCTTGACGGCTGTTCGTGAAATCCTCGAGGAACGGGTGGTTCTGGCGTTGACTGAGGTTGATGTGGGCTCCATGCCTTCAACATGGTCGTGGCAAAAAGCCGCCGAGACCATTTCGACTGAGATAGCCCTGCAAATCATCCGCGAACAAAAGCACGAGCCTCCAGACCCTGAGATCTTGGGTCAATGATCGTTTTGCACCCGAAAATCTGCTCTTGTAGTCTGCCGTTGTACGGAGTAGGCCATGCGATGAGGTGACAGATGGGTGCAGGGACGGCGCTCACGTTTGTCATGAAAGCTGCGCAACCTGGGTCGTCTCGCTTGAGCGGAGGCGACCATGGAAGATCGTTGGTGCAATGCCTGCGGGTGCAAATTCACACCCCGCGCCCAATCTCCAAAGCAGACCTACTGTCCTCTCGCTGAATGTCAGCAGGCGCGTAAGCAGGTTTGGCAACAGGCCAAGCGCAGAAGCGATCCCGACTACTCTGCAAATCAGTCCGAGGCGCAAGCCGACTGGGCAAGAAAACACCCTGACTATTGGCGCTCCTACCGAGCTGCGAACCCTGGCTACACGCAGGGAAACCGTTCAAACCAGCAGGTTCGCAACGCTGCTCGACGTATTGCAAAGAGTGACGCGTCAGCGGGTGCGATCGCACTTCAAGACGGGATCTACCGGCTTCAGCTCATAGGGGCGGACGCGAATTCGGACAAGGTGGTCTTGGTCCGCCTGACCATTCTGGGCAAGGCCGATCCATGAATCTGCTGATTGCAAAGAGAGGACTTGATCGCTTATTGCCACGAGCACTGATACCTTGTACGACGGCGCATGCTTCCGGATCGTGTCATGCGGCGAACTGCTGGTCTCACCCACCACACGATCTCATGTGAACACCAGAACTGAGCATTGGGGGCTGAGCAATGGTCAAGAAAGAAACAGAGATTGAAGATGGCACGTTTCGGGCGGCGGTCTATGTCCGCATGTCGACCGAGCACCAGCAGTACTCAACCCATAACCAGCAAGACAAGATCGAGGCATACGCGCGCAGCCGCAGCATCGACATTGTCCAGATCTACGCGGATGAGGGGAAAAGTGGCCTGCGCATTGACGGGCGTGCTGCTCTCCAGCGGCTGATCAGCGATGTCGAGACCGGCAAAGCGAACTTCAACGTCATCCTCGTGTACGACGTCAGTCGCTGGGGCCGCTTCCAGGACGCCGACGAGAGCGCGTACTACGAGTACATCTGCCGCCGAGCCGGTATCCAAGTGACCTATTGCGCGGAGCAGTTCGAGAACGATGGCTCCCCGGTGTCGACCATCGTCAAGGGTGTCAAGCGCGCAATGGCGGGTGAATACAGCCGGGAGCTTTCCTCCAAGGTCTTTGCCGGTCAGTGCCGCCTGATCGAGATGGGCTACCGCCAGGGCGGCCCAGCCGGATTTGGTCTGCGCCGGGTGCTGATCGACCAGTCCGGTGTTTCCAAAGGGACACTCACGCGCGGGCAACACAAAAGCCTGCAGACCGATCGGGTGATCCTGCGTCCGGGGCCCCCAGAAGAGGTGGAGGTGGTCGACCGAATCTACCGTTGGTTTATCGATGACGGTTTGCAGGAAAGCACCATCGCCGCTCGCTTGAACCGGGAAGGAATCCTCACCGATCTTGATCGTCCTTGGACCCGTGGAACCGTCCACGAGGTGCTGACCAACGAGAAGTACGTTGGAGACAACGTCTTCAATCGCACCTCGTTCAAGCTCAAAAAGCAGTTCGTCGTGAACACGCCGGACATGTGGATCCGCAAGGAGGGGGCGTTTGAGGCCGTAGTCGACCGCGCGATCTTCTACACGGCGCAGGGCATCATCCGCGCGCGCTTCAGGCGTTTCACGGACGACGAACTCCTGGAGCGGCTGAAGAACCTGTATCAACAGCGTGGCCTGCTGTCTGGGCTCGTCATCAACGAGACCGACGGCATGCCCTCGTCGTCGGTCTATGCCCACCGCTTCGGCAGCCTCATACGTGCCTACCAGTTGATCGGTTTTCAGCCGGAAAGGGATTACAAGTACCTTGAGATCAACCGATTTCTGAGGAAACTGCACCCCGATGTTCTGCAAGCCACCAAGGGGAACATCGAGGCTATGAACGGACGGGTCAAGTGGGATGAGAGGACTGACTTGCTGCATGTGAACAACGAGTTCACCGCCTCCATCGTCCTGGCGCGCTGCCAGCAGCTGGAGAGCGGCCGGCGGTTCTGGAAGGTCCGCCTGGACACCAGCCTCAACCCCGACATCAGTGTCGTCGTTCGCCTGAGCCCGAGGAATGAGGAGGCCCTTGATTACTACTTGCTGCCAAGGCTGGACTTTGGCACCAGTGGGATCCGGCTGGCCGAACAGAACGCGATGGAGCTGGAGAGCTATCGGTTTGACACGTTGGACTACTTCTACGGTATGGGCGCTCAGACGAAGTTGCGTCGCGTGGCATGAGCAAGGTGGCTCAGTCGGGCGACATCCGGCTCATACCTATTGAGCGGATTGAAGTGCTCAACACGCGTGAGCGCAACCAAGCAGCGTTCGACGAGATCGTCGAAAACATCAAGTTGATTGGCCTGAAGAAGCCGATTACCGTGACCCCACGCAAAGGAGATGATGGTGCAGAACGTTACGTGTTGATCTGTGGTGAAGGCCGACTCAAGGCGTTCTTCAAACTGGGCGAGACACGTATCCCGGCGCTCGTTGTCGATGTCGAAGAAGAAGATGCTCACATCATGAGCCTGGCGGAGAACATCGCTCGAAGAAAGTACATGCCGCTGGAACTGCTGCATGGTATCAAGCTGCTCCATGAAAAGGGGTGCGAGGCCCCGGCCATTTGCCAGAAGACAGGTTTGTCGCCGGAGTACGTCAACACGCTGCTCATGCTCATCATCCTCGGAGAGGACAGGCTATTGGCAGCCATTCAGAAAGGAAGCATTCCGATCACTGCTGCGCGCGACATCGTCAGCGCGGGCAATGACGACAAGGCCTTGCAGGGAGTTCTCCAAGATGCGTATGAGTCTGGGCAGTTGCGCGGGCGACCCCTCCTTGAAGTCCGAAGACTGCTTCAGCTTCGTCAAACCCTGGGCAAATCATTGGCGCGCAAGAGCCCCAGAAAACGTAGCGGCGTGACCACGACCACGCTGGTGAGGGCGTATCAAAAGGAGGTAGAGCGCCAGCGTATGGTTGTTCGAAAAGGCTCATTGACCCAGCAAAGGCTGGTGCTGATCGTCAGTGCCATGCGCCAACTCGTCTCCGACGATCACTTCGTCACCCTGCTGCGTGCGGAAGGGCTGGACACCATGCCCGCTTACCTGGCGGAGCGCATCTACCGTGCTGGGAGCAAAAAGTGAGCAAGGTTGTTTTCAGTTTTGTTCTCAAGCCGGTACTGGTGGAATTTGACAAGCTGCTGCTCTGCAAAACCCTGACACCCACACTCCAGGACACCTACAAGTTTCGACAGGTCAAGGCCTCCATTGAAGAGGTCGGTCTGATCGAGCCATTGACCATCTCCACGGTAGATCGAAAGACGGGCCAGCATCTTTTGCTCGATGGCCATATTCGCTTGACGGCGTTGAAGGAGCTGGGTGAAACGCAGGCGTTATGTCTGGTGGCCAACGATGACGAAACCTACACCTACAACAACCGTGTCAACAGACTCTCGTCCGTCCAAGAGCACCTGATGATTCGCCGGGCTATTGAACGTGGACTGTCGCCCGAACGCCTCGCCAAGGCGCTGTCCCTTAATCTCCAGCTGGTCAAGGACAAGATGAATCTGCTGGATGGGGTCTGTCCTGAAGTGATCGAAATGCTGAAGGATCGAGAGTTTTCGGCTTGGATTTCCAAGATTCTGCGCCGGATGAAACCAACTCGGCAGATCGAATGCGCGGAGCTGATGATCTCGGCCAACAACTTGACGATCACGTACGCAAGAGCCCTGTTCGCTGCCACCTCACAGGAGATGCTGGTCAGTCCTAAGGGCACCAGTGCCTCGCAGGCTGCGACGCAAGAGCAGATCACCAAGCTTGAGCGCGAGACCGCGAATCTGCATGAGCGCTACCGGATCGTCGAGCAGAGCTACGGGGACGATGTGCTGAGCCTGTCCCTCGTCAGGGGATACACGAAAAAGTTGCTTGAGAACGAGGCGGTCGTTGGATTCCTGCAGAAAAAGTACCCAGAGTTTCTGCAGGAGTTCAGCAGCTTGAGGAACGCTGTAGCCCTTGATCAATAAGGCGAGATATCCGGCGTGTCTCTGTCACCCTAGCTCCTCGACGGCAGGTTCAGACTGAGGCTGTGTGTAAACAACTTTGGCGCTCGGCCGAACACACCGTGGCGATCGCAGCGGCTTTGCGGCGGCGAAGTTGCTTTCGCAAGCGCGGCGGCACGATGGCCGTTTCGCCCTAAGTTCTCATCTGCGCGATCAGTGCCTCAGTACCAAGGATCTTGATCACTCGTCGCAGGTTGTACGCCAACACCTGCAGGCTCATCTCGGTTCGCACGCGGGGTAGTGTTCTGGTCAGGAAGTGCGTGGATCCCATCCACGCCTTCAGCGTACCGAACACGTGCTCCACCGTGCTCTGTCGCAGTCGAGAGGCTTTGGGCGCCCCGTCAAGGCGGGCCTGGACGATCTCCAGAACGTCTTCATGCTCCCAACGGCTGATGCGTCGTTGGGGAGCTGGGGTGCATTGGCTCTTGATGTCACAACCACGGCATGCAGAGGACCAGTACTTGTGCAGCGTCTTGCCGTCCTCGACAGTGGTGAAGCGGCGAATGGCTGTCTGGACGGCTGGGCACTGATACTCGTCGCGCTCACTGTTGTACATGAAGTCGCGCTTGTCAAAGCGACCTTCAAACTTACCACCCGAGGTCAACGGCTTGGGCACCATCGCCGCGATGCCCGCCTGTTCACATTCAAGAATCTGGTACCCCTCGAAGTAGCCACGGTCCGCCAAGACAATCAGACTCGGATGCGCTGCTGCCTCCTGGGCAGCTTTTGCCATTGCGGCCAATTGGCCGCGGTCCGTGACGGCATTGGTCACCTCGTGCGCAACGATCAGATGGTGCTTGGCATCGACTGCGGTCTGCACGTTGTACCCCACCACTGCTGAACCCAGGCGACTCGTGGCCATGGAGCGAGCATCGGGATCGGTGAGAGAGATTTGACGCTCCTGCGAGGTTTGCAACTGCTCCTCAATTTTGCCAAGGCCGCGCATCTGCTCTTTGATCTTGGCGATCCTCTCCTTCAGACGCGCCACCCGCTCTGGAAGAACGATCGCGGGATCACGGTCGGCGCGGTCAAGCTCGGTGAGGTAACGGTTGATGCTGTGCTCCAGCTGCTGCATCCGCACCTGGATCTTGTGGCTGGTGAAGTTCTTGTCACGGTTGTTGACTGCTTTGAACTTGCTCCCGTCGATGGCAACAATGCCGTCGGCGAATAGCTTGAGCCGCCGGCACAACAGGACGAACTCGCGACAAACCTTGCGGATCGCGTCTCCATGATCCTTGCGGAAGTCAGCGATGGTCTTGAAGTCTGGTGTCAGGCGGCCGGTCAACCACATCAGTTCAACGTTGCGCTGAGCCTCACGCTCCAGGCGCCGGCTCGATTGGACCTGGTTGAGGTAGCCGTAGATGTAGATCTTCAGCAGCACTGCGGGGTGGTAGGACGGCCGGCCGGTTGCTGCAGGGCTCACGCCGTCGAAGCCGAGCTGGTGCAATTTCAGCTCATCGACGAAGACATCGACGACCCGCACCGGGTTGTCGTCTGCGATGTAGTCGTCCAAGCACTCCGGCAGCAGCGTGACCTGACTGCGCTCCTCGCCCTCGATGAATCGCTTCATATGGCCCACCTAAAGTCGCGTTGTCGAACCTTAAGTGATCACATCGGTCAATTCAAGCGTTTTCACACAGCCTCGACTGGTCAGAGTCATTGGCGGCTGGCGTTCCAAATGACCGGTGCGTTATTGACCTGACATTCGATGGGCAGCGGTAGCTATGACCGCAGCGCACTCGAAACCGGGTACTCAACGGGCCAACTGCTGCCGAACCGACCTGCATAACGGTCCTGCCTCTCGAGAACTGGCGCTGACGCAGGTGAAGAGAAATTGGCAGTCCTGATCTCGTCGCCCTGGGGCCGTCGGGCGGATTCATTGTGAGCTAGCCCGCCAAATCGCGATGGTCTGCCCAAGATTGACCAAGACCGCCCAGATCAATCGCTCATTGCAAAGCGTCCGCTAGGCACTGCGTCGTCACTAAGTGGGGTGCTCGCCGCTTGGGTGAATTACCCTGCGGTTTGATCTCCTGGCGGCAGCACCAGAATTGGAACGTGGTGGGCTCTCGCCTCCAATGTACAGCGGCTCATACCGGACGCCGGTGTAGATTGATCGAGAATCCACGGAAATGGCTCTGTGACGTCAAGACAAGCAGCGGGGCATTGCGCAACGAAGTACAGGCGATCGAAAGTTGAATTGGCTTCGAGGAATCTAGAACAACGCTATGGCAACAACAACTTCTATGCCCGCGAGTGGCAGCGTCGCGTCTTCGGTAGCGGCGCCTTCTGTAACAGCTCCAATGCGTGCGGGCGGAAGAGCCACCGAGGCCGGTATGGCCTTTCAGGCCGCAGTCGCATTATGGTTTGCATCCCACCTGCTGGCTCGAACGCCTGTCGGCGGCAGGTTTGGCCTGAACAACGCTGCGATCCCGATCTCCATACAACTCGAGACTGGAGACGGACTCGACGACATCGAGGTCAAGCTGTCCGACGGCGGCAGCATCCACATTCAGTGCAAGACGACCGCCAACCTTAGCGATCGCGAGGCCAGCCCTCTCGGCAAGACGATCACCCAGCACGCTGTTTGGCTGGAGCGCACGGTGACGGCAGGCGGCACGCCCGACCCCACCAAAACCGCCGGACTACTGGCTGTGGGCTCCGGTGCGCCGCAAACATTGGACATCCTCGAGGCCAGCTGCAGGGCCTTCGACATGGGCGGCAATTGGGCCAGCACTCCGGTGCATCGCAACAAGGCTGAGAAAGAAGCTCTCGCTCTCTTCGAGTCGCTGGCGAAGCCGGCTTGGCAGTCCAGCAGTGGGGCACATCCGAACGATGACCAACTCGTTCAACTCGCGCGCCACTTCCACGTGGCCCGCTTCGACATGGACGAAGGGCATCGAGACTGGCGGGAGGCTACGCAACTGCTCGCGCATCGTGTGTTTGCCGATGCTGCAGTCAGCGAGGCGGCAATGCGTGACCTTCGAGGGCTGATGCGCGACCTGATCCGCAGTGGAGCGCCAGCCGACAGAAGAGGTCTCCTGCGAGAGCTTCGACGTCGCGGTCACCGCGACGTCACCGCGGCCGACTACGAGGCCGACGTCACCAAACTCCGCGCAGTAACGCACCAGGAATTGCTTCGGTTGGAACGTCATAGTCATCTGCCCCTCGTGCCGCCCCTGCGCGTTGAGCGACAGTGTGATGCGCCACTGGCCGAGGCGATTTCGGCGGGTTCCACCCTAGTCGTCGGCGAGCCAGGTGCCGGCAAGACGGGTGCCCTCGTGTCCGCCGCCACAACCATCCTGAGCCGCGGCGGTACTGCGATCTTCCTGTCGGTGGATCGTTTTCCTGGGGTCGCAATCGCAGCGGATCTCGCATCAGAGTTGGGACTGCAGCGTCCATTGTTGGATGTTCTCGCCGCCTTCCCTGGGCTCGGGCCGAAATTGCTCATTGTTGATGCCTTGGATGCCGCGCGCGGTGGGCCCGCCGAAGCAGTGTTCGCGGCGCTCATCGAACGTGCACGGGCCGATCTTGACGAGTGGACGGTCGTTGCATCCATTCGTACCTTCGATCTTCGGAACGGTCGCAGGTATCGAGAGGCCTTTCACGGGACACCTGTCGATCCAGACTATGCCGACCCGGCCCTCAGCGCGGTCATGCACTTCGTCGTACCGCGCCTTTCGGAACAAGACCTGACGGAAGTCGGCAGCCTCGCGCCGCAAATGGCGACGCTGCTTAACGCGGCGCCAGGGCAACTTCGTGCCCTGCTCACGAGCATCTTCAATCTGTCACTGGCCGCACAGCTTCTGTCGGACGGCGTCGGCGCCTCCGCCTTCAGCGCCATTTCGACGCAATCCGGACTGATCGATGTCTACGAAGACACTCGCCTCACCAGCACTGCCATGCAGCAAGCCGCAAGGGCGGCTTGCGCCGTCATGCTGGGACGTCGTCGCCTGGCCGTACGCAAGGTCTTGATCGAGCACGACAGTATTGACGCGGCCATCCAGACCGGCGTCCTGGTCGCCAACGACGATCTCGTACGATTTGCCCATCACGTCCTCTTCGACCATGTCACGGGTCGCTTCTTCTTGGACTGGGACGACCCCGGGCAGTTGTTGCTGCAATTGAGTGGGGAGACCGCCTCAGCCCTGTTGCTGGCGCCCGCGTTGCGCTTCGCGATCGAGCGGCTATGGCGAAACGACGATGCTGGACGGCCACACACGTGGCGACTTCTGGCAGACATCTTCGCCACCGATCAAGTCGACCCCGTTTTGGGTCATGTAGCGCTGCGCGTCGCCAGCGAAAGCGTCGAGAGCGAACCCGACATCGGCGACCTGCTGTCCCTCGTCGCCGCGTCGCCCGCCGGCCCCGGCATGTCCGGCCTGCTGAACCTCCTGTCCAGGTTCGTTGCCATGGATAGCGGCGCGCGGCCGGCCGTCGCATCGCGCGATGCGGTCTGGGCCCGCTTGTCCGAGGCGCTGCTGGCGACGCGTGAGCGCGCCCTGCTCGAGCCTGCCCGGGTCTTGTTGCTCATGTTGTTCGACAAGCCGAGCCTGGCCACTCCTGGCGCATTCCTCAGCTACGGCCGGGCGTCCAGGGCACTGCTGGAGGCAGCTTGGTTCGCCAATCCAGAGCTGACCCTGCTTGGCGCCCAGGCGATACGCTTCGTGGGCAAGAGCTTCGCGTCCGACGCGCGGGCCTCCCGCCTGCTGCTCGATCGCATCCTTCGCGAGCCGCGCTTCTCCCAACACGCCGACCAGGAGGCAGGCTGGCTCGGCGAACAGATTCTGCCCATCGTGCGTGCCGATCCAGAATTCGCCGTGGAGATCTATCGCTGCCTGTACAGCCAGACCATTTCCGACAACACGAGCACCATGCTCGGTGGCGTCGGAAGCCGCATCCTGCCGCTCACGTCAAATCGTCGGCAGGACTATGACCATGCACTGTGGCGGCTCGGAACGAGCCTGCCCGAGTTTCTCGCCATCGATCCGGCCTCCGGCACGAGGGCCTTGATTGAGGCTTCGGTCGGAAAGGACAGCAGGGACAGCTACGCCCGACAGCGGGAGCCGGAACGGGTCACCATCGGCTCTGAAATCGTTGAAATGCGCGGTCACGAATTCGAGTACCGAGCCTGGGACGACGATGACGCCACGCGCTTCAATCGCGACGACGACCTCCTCCGAAACTATTTCCTCTTTCTTCGATCCTGCTCTGTCGACGCCTTCCAAGCGAGCGTGGCGGCGGCCTCTGTCGGCCACGCGACAGCGGCCGTATGGAACCGGATCTTCCGCGTCGGCGGCGAGCGTATCGCCGAACTGGCGGATCAGCTGTGGCCGTTGTTCGAGCGGATCGACTTTCTGAATGCACGGGGAACGGCACGCGCCGCTGCCACCTTTGCAGCACTGGCCTGGCTAAGCCGCACAAATCAACAGAAGGCCCAGTTCGAAAGCCTGCTAATTGGGCGCGCGGCTTTCGAAGACCCCGCAGATCAACATCGCTGGCAAAGCACGCTTAAGGGGTTCTTCGAGAGAGTCGAAGAAGACGCCCTTGTGCACGAGCCAAGCCGCGAACTTCGGCGCGCGCTCGCTGAAGCCTGTGCATTCTCAGCCCAGACGGCCAGCCACATTGCCACTGGCGCGGCGGAGGACCACTACGAGTGGAAGCTCGAAAGCCTGCGTCGCGAGGGCATTGATCCCCTCGCCGAACCCCAACGGACGGTGCGCGAGGCGTCGGACGCCCTTTATGAACGCCTTGGCCAAACACCGGGTGACCATCCTCGCCCCTATCTCGCTGCTTTGTGGTCGGAGGCGCTCGCGCTGGTGGCCTTGCTGGATGCGGCAAACAAACTCCACGAGAAGGTCGATATGCCCGCCTGGGGACATGTCTCCAACGTCGTCGAACGCATTGCGTCCTGCCCAAACTATTTGCCGGATGTTGATGGATTGCCTTCGCTGCCAGTTCTGTTCTCGCTGCTCCAGCGCCTGTCGGCCAGTCCTTATCCGAAACCGAAGGAGGAAGACCTGTGAGCCTGGGATGGGGGAATTGGGCTGTGCGCGTATACGCCGCCGAGTCGTGGGTCTCGCTCGCGCCGAGATTTGCCGGTGAGCATCCAGTGATCCTGGACAGTCTGGCGTCGTCACTCGACGACCCCGCTCCTGCCGTCCGTCTCCAGTTCATTCAGAACATGCAGGTGATCAGCGCCGCTGACCCGGAACGCATGTGGCAACTGGCCGAACGTGTTGCAGCAACGGAGAGCCACCCGGACCTTGTGGCCGCGCTGCTGTGTCGCTCATTGATCAGGTTCGGTCAGACGGATCCGATGCGATGCGAGGCACTGCTCACCACCGTCAAGAACAGGCTCTCGACGGGGCAGTTACCGGTAGACGGAGATCGCAATCAGGTCCCGGAGGCCTTGGGGCAATGGATGGCAATCCTCTTCGTCGGACATGAACGACAGATGGCCAGGGCTTGGCTGGATGAATTCGCTGCCGATCATGTCCGATATTCAGGGGCACTTCAGAGGTTTGTCGGCATGTTGCGAGGCCACCTGTTCGACCGGTATCGATCCAATGCGACGGAAAAATCCCGAGGCATCTGCGACCGGTCACAGGAGGGTCTGCGTATCGTCTTGACGCAAATGTCGCAGACCGCCGCTGAGGCGCGGTCGGTGCTCGTGTCGGGTCCGGACGAAGTCACCCGTGACGCGGAGATCAAGCGCTACCGTGCTGCCGGCATGCTGGTCGAAGGTGTGGTCAATCAGCTCTATTTCGGCTCGGGTGCATACGCGGCCCAGCAGTCACAGCAAAACAGTCAGGACGAAGACCCGCCGGGCCTGCTCGACGTCACGGCCAAGGCGCAGTTCCTCGACGACTACGCCGACACGCTAGCCATGCTGGCAAGCTCGCAAGAACCCGGCACGCTGCATCACCTGATCGAACTCTATGAGTATCTGATTCCGGGCAACCCGGCTACCGTCTTTGAATCGGTCTGCCAGATACTGCTGGGCCGCGGCCGCGAAGAAGGCTATCACTTTGAATCACTCGGCAATACGGCAGTGGTGCGCATCGTTCAACGCTATATCGCCGATCACCGGAATATCTTTGAAGACGAAGGCCGACGCGCTCAACTCGTGGAAACCCTCCGCTTGTTTTCAGAAGGTGGCTGGGCTGAAGCTCTGAAACTGCTCTACGAGCTACCGGATCTGCTTCGATAGCAACCAACGAAGATTCCACATGCTCCAGATTGCTGCGGGAAAGCTCTTTCGCGGTCCCACGCTCATGACGAATCACCTACGGGGCGTGCTGTTCAGCAACCTGGACAGGCTACCGAAAGACGGGATCCGAACGTCGGCTGGCAAGCTTGGATCAGTGGATGCTCTGCAGCTGCGATCTTCAAGCTTCATCTACGAAATTGACGAGATGATTGAGGGAGACAAGCTTGCTCCCGGAATGATTGCTGGATATGGAGTTGACAGATATCAGCAGGACTTCTCCGCGGTAGTTTCGTTTTTCCTACAGGTGACATGCAGCCCTGATTATTCGTTGGTGTCTAGGCTGACTAGCGGCACGGCGGGACTGGCGACCGGAGTGCCGCCGAAGCATCTAATCAGGCGAGTCTTTGAACCTCGGGTCGCTCTCAAGGCAGATGAGTGGGAAGCGTTCGCGCGGTGGATCGACGAGCTACTCGGTCTCGACCGCGCGACATACCTTGTTGTGATGCAGGCAATCCGCACCTTGGTGACTGGCCTGCATCGCACGGTTGACGACCTGGAAGTTGCCTATACGCTGATGGTTGCCGCGCTGGAAGCGATGGCGATGAAGTTCGATGGCCACGAGACGAGCTGGGAAGACGTGGAGGAGCGCAAGCGCTTGGAGGTTGACACTGCTCTGTCAACTGCCGACGCTGAGCTCGCGTCGGCAGTGCGTAACGCAATCACCAAGCATGAGCATGTTCTGCTGCGCCGGAGGTTCAAGGCGTTCGTCTTGGCTGTTGTACCCGACTCGTTCTTTGGCGGAGATGCAGACACATCGGTAGCTCCACCGGGCCGTCTTGACCTTGGTGATGCACTTGACGTCGCTTACGAAATCCGCTCCAGATATGTTCACGCGCTTGAGCGACTCCCACAGGAGCTGACTGGTCCGCGAGGCTTTGCGGAACAGATACTGCTGCTGGATCGTAGGACGGCGATCACGTTCCAAGGACTCTTTCGAGTGGCACGAGCTGCAATCATCGAGTTCGTACGTCGTCAACCGAAAGTTGACAAGGAGCCACACGAATACCTCTACGAAACCGGGAGCGTTCAACGAGTGCAGTTGGATCCAAGCGCTTGGATGGCGCCTCATGCAGTCAAGCTGGAAGCCGGACGCGAATGGTTTGAAGGGTTCCTGGAGCTGTATGACCGAGGCGTCTTAGGAGCCAAGCAGCCAACGATGATCGGACTGCAAGAATCTTTGGACAGGCTAGACGAGCTTCCTCAACGGGGAAAGGTCCCCTCCGAGAGCAAACGAGGCTACGTGGCTTTGTTGAACGCGGTGCATTCCCTTTTGCCAGCGCAGTTTAAGCCCACTAAGCCTCCTTCGATTCTGAAGAAGTGGCGAATGGATTCAGCAGCGCCTTTCCCCGAGGCGCTAGTGCTTTGCTGCCTTTCCAGCATCGTTCCTCCATGGACCATCGAGCAGCAAACGAAGACGCTGCTGGAACACTTGCAAAGGCGAGCAAAGAAAAATGGATTGCGCCTTCCGCGGCGGCTTGACGCCGCAATGCTAATGGAGCTGGCCGAACGATATCGTCGGGCTGACGATTGGACAAAGGCGTTGACCTACTTGGCAATGGCGTGCGAAAACTTTCCCGAGTTTGCGTCTTTGAGAGAATTTCAGCGAGGCGTCAAGCCAGAAATGGAGTTTTCCTGGCGATTGGTCCTGCTCCCTGTCGTTGAGGACAAGGATACTGATGAGTGATTTCTCCATCGGGTCGGATGCCTGAAGTCGTCGGCAAGAGCAGCGGACATCCGACTGGCCGACACGGGTCCGTAGTCGCCGCCGCAGCTGATGTCAGCAGCTCATCCATCACCGGACGTCGAGCAGCCGTTGCGCGGAGAGTCTGAACGACTGCAAGGCGGTCGACAGTGTGAGTTCAAGCTGTGGACTTGGCTGACAGCAAACGCTGCACATCTGCCGGTCGCCAATGCGTCTCGGCTTCAGGCGACCACCCCGACCAGGGTCCTTGACGAGGATTCGCCGGGCCTCCAGGCAAAATCCAGATGATCGGGGCGAGCTTGGCGTCGGGCCTGCCGGGAATCCCACCTTGAAGAATGGAGCAGCATCAATGGCACTGACGAAGAAGGGCGAGTTCTGGTACGGGACGACGTCGGGCGACACCCAAGCCGAGCTGCGCAGTTACAGCGTTGCGAATCGCCATGAGGCCGTCCGGTTTGCCGCGTCCAAATGCGACTGCGGGTGCCGGAGCTTCGCGCTGCAGACTGATGAAGAAGTCGGCGTGGCAATCCGAACCTGCACCGACTGCGGGCAGGAACACCTGATGGGCGACAGTGCGGAATACGTTGAAGAAGCCGTGCCCGAGGCGCACGAGTGCGTGTGTGAAAACGAGGTGTTTGAGCTGATGTCCGGCGTCTCCGTTTCCGAGGGCACACATGACGTGCGTTGGTATTACATCGCTTGCCGCTGCGTGGAATGCAATCTAGTCGGGGTCTTCGCGGACTGGAAGTGTGAAGCGGGTGATGCAGCGGCCTTCCTCGCCAAGGTATGAACGGCCGAACCCCGCAGAGATCAGGTTCGCAGGCATTGGGTCACGCGAGGCTCAGAGTCAGGGCTCAAGTTTCAAGCCCTTTCTCGAGCAATACATGACCTTCTCGCGCTGGAGCGCCAAGCCTCGGCACGTCGAAGGCGCCGAGATCGCGCTTATCGCGCGAGCGGCCAAGTGGTGTCATGAATTGGTCGGTGGACTTGGCTGTATCAATAACCGTAACTGTTGCGGAGCAGAAGTCCGGAGGACTTCAGCATCAGGCTGGTTGCTGTCGCTCGACTTCTGCGACTGGGTTCTTTCAAGGCACCAAAACCGGCAGTTCACCTGATCGGACTTCACGTGACCGGTCAACTATCTGAACTGGCTTACGGTAGGGATGCTTGGGCAAATCCCGAGAGTGGCCGCTCAAGTCGCGAATGGACTGGTGCTCTCGACCCGTTGCGGTCGTACAAGGCCCCGTCACTGGGTGGCAGCAAATGCCGGGTTTCATGGTTTGCTCATACCTGTATAAAACTTAGGCCTTGGAGTACAACTCGTTGATTTAATAGAAGTTTCTGGAGATTGAGATGGCCAGAATATCCCGCGCTGTCCAGCTTATCCCGCAGGGTATGCGGGATACGTTACGCTAGGCCTCACACCACCCCTGCTCATGCAGCCGAAGCTTCTAAACACCGTCGGACAGAGTTTGATGGCGATCGGTCTTTACACCGTTGCCTTCGAGTCTCTCGTGCTCACAATCAAGGCTCAGATGCAGGGGCATCTGCAAAAGCACGATCCCGCAGCACTCAAGAAGTTTTACGGGTCACTTGGCACCTCGAACAGCACACTCAAATTCTGTGAGCCACGACTCGTTGCCGAAGGCGTGGTCGACTCAACAGACATGAGTTCGCTTGTCGCGATTCGCCGGCGCCGAAACAAGATGGCGCACGAGGGATACAACGAGACATTTGATCTCACTATCGATGATGTCGCGGAAGACATCCGAGCAATGTTCATAGTCGCCAAGAAGGTCGAGAACTGGCGTCAAGCGACTGCGGCAACGAGCAGCACGGGATCAACCCCATTCACGATTGCACCAAGCATATTCATCTTGTACCTGCAGGCGGCCCAGCAGCTTGCCAAGACAACACTCGCCATTCCACCCGAAAACAGTGAGGCCTACTTGCTCGTGCAAGGCGATGCCTAACCTTTCGGTCAAGATCCTGAGTTCGACCCTTTCTGCACCGGCATTCGATCACGGTCTGGCGGAGCAACCGTTGACCTGGCACGCTGGATGACTGCAGCCCCCTTGATACCGGTAATTGATGCCGCCGCGCTGCCGGGTGATCCGATGGCGGCTTTGTGTCAGGCACCGTGCAAGCAGTCCCCAGGCGCGACCGGCGGCTGTCGCTGCTAAGCGGGTCCTGAGTCCTTGAGGGGTGCTCCGCTGCCGGATCGTCTTCCCCCACGGCACCTGGCAACTGAGAGCTAAGCGCTGCGACGGGACTTAACGTCCGTCTGGTCGCAGTCAGCATTCCGCCAACTGCGAGCAGTTCAAGACTGGCTGCTGACCTCAGGGCACTCCAGTACGGTCGTTCGAGCCATGCAAGCTACAGAGACCTCGACCGCAAACTAGCCCAAGCCCACTCGCTCGCTTTGTAGGTGGCAACGGCAGCAACCGCTGCACGGCAGAATCACCCCGCTTGAAGTCTGCTCAACACTGCACCGGGTCCCTCGAGGCGGACGTTCCGAAGGACTGCGGCGTTCATCACCGAGGTTTCGACGGCACGCACGTCGAAGGGCAGCTGAGCTTCCGAGACCGGGTACTCGAAGTGGCGTGGCCACTTCCCTACGAAAAGCCGTTCTAGTGCGAGGTCAACAGGAACTTCCAACTCACCTCGGCCCCAACTCCTATCGAGTTGCAAAGCCACCAAATCGACCAACCGGTCAAATCGCGCCCGAATCAGAGGCGGCGGGGCCGCGACCCGCGTTTTCGCCGTTCGTATTGGCCCCCGTATCAATGCCAGGGGCGTTATGAAGTTGGACCAGATACTCCCTGAGTTCGACCTCGTTGCCGAACTTGTGTCCACCTGTCGTTGGAGCGGCCGCCTCGAGCAGGGCGTCTCGATACAGGTTTCGTTGATCTTCTGGCAGGCGATTGCCGTTCGGGCCACCGTTGGCTTTCACTCGGGAGCGGTACACGCCTTCGTGAGGTGCCAAAACGCAGCCAGGCATCTGCTTCAGCTGGCCGTACGCAACCTGACTCCGCAGAGCGATAGTGATCGTCTGACAGGATGACTTAGCGGGAAGCGAGCCATAGGCGTGGCGCGCGAGGTCGACCAATTCCAGTACGTTGTTGGCGTCCTTATGGACGAGGGCGCGAAGCGTGTCCTCCAGAATGACATGCTCGATCGGACCTCCCGCTCGGATGTAGAGACGTAGTTGCAGCATCTCGTAGCACGCGCCGAGGGCGCGGACTGTGGCGGACAAATCCATCGCCGACAAGTCGTCGCCACGACCTTCGGCCGGCTTGACGAATTGCCGGTAAGCGAGCGGCCCAAGATCCAAGAGTGTGAGCGGCATCGTATCGCCCCGGTTGGCACGCGATGGCAATGCTCGTCGCGCCGACCGATAGACGTCACCTGCGGCCTTGAAGATACCTCCGTCACGGTCGTAGCCGTTTCGCTCGGCGTGCCGCGCCACCGGCTCCCACGGGTGCGGGAACGGCGTGCCGAGAAAGTAGAGGCCGAGCCAGGTGCCGGTCAGATCGCGCATCAATGGTCGCCGGTCCGGGATTGGCTCATCGGACAATTCCTTTTCAATGAGACGTCGTGCACACCGCAACAGCACGCTCTGCAGGTGCTTTGGCGCCCCACTTCGCATCCCGGCTACGAGCCGATCAGGGAGGTCCTCCAGATCGAAGCAATGTGAATCGTCACAACGGTTGGGGAGTTCCTTCAGAAGGGGAACGACAGCCAAGAGAACCGCACGCAGCGCTACGACAAGCGCTCGCTCTGTAGTGCTCATGCCAGTCGGCCCCATAGGTCCCGAACCGAAATTCGGCTCTGGCCGGGGAACATTGCGACCAGGGCCTTGACAAACACCTTGGCGGACGCTTGGAAGACCAATTCGTCGTCGAGCACCCCCAACGTGGGAGTGGACTTCCGGGCCGTGCTGGCGATCCAGGCCGGGGCGCCAAGTAGTTCAAGCAGATAGCGGAGGTCAGCGGTCGCGTCGCCGCTCGCCACCAACCCGGCGTCCCCCTGTTTGGACGCCAGCGCCGCGGCGTACCGCAACACGGCGAGCAGATAGTCCTCGGCCGTGCAGCCGCGATCGGCGTATCGCCGCACCTCCTCGTTTGCCCACTGGACCATGCCGCGGTAGGTCTCCTCGGCCCCTGCGCTCAACGACAAGCCGTCCCGGTCCGCAATGACGAGCACTGCCGAGCGGCTGCGCGGTTCGCGCCGCAACACCTGGAAGACGACACGGTCGGTCGCGTGTATCCAGCACAGCGGACGGGAGACCCAGGCGCGGCAATCGACGCGCTTCCAGGTCTTTTGCACCTCTTGCAGCACGATCCACTGCCACGCGAAGCCTAGGAAGTCGCCGAACAGCGGTTCCCCATCGTCCGGTCTCAGCCGCCGATTCCATTCCTCAGAACCCGGCATCGGCAGGTCCGTGACGAAGCAAGCTTTCAACTCGCCGCTATCCCGGCGCAGTGCCCGCGCGAGATTGCGCCTTTCTGCAGTCGCATCCTTCGGCTCTGAGTTTCGCTTCGCGTCCTTTACGTACTCCTCCCAGGGATCATTTGCACCCCTCGCAATCGACCACCACACCGGATCAATGTCGTGCATGCGCACGACCGCATGAATCTTTTTGGCAGAAGCGTACCGTTCATAGACGTCGTGCTCGAAATGGCTGAGCCCGGCGTCCTCGGCGAGGCGACTCGTGAACCCCTCGACCTTGCGGAGGTCGTCGACAGCTTCTTTCAGGCCGCTGTAGTGCTCGGCCGCTACGACTATCGCAATCAGGGCCATGACGAGCACCGCCGGCTGGTAAGCCTGATGCATAGTGAAGGCAAACAGCACGACTACGAAGGACGCCATGCCGACTGCCCACCACCCGCAGCAGATCCGTTCGACGAGGCGGCTCAACCGAGGATAGTGGAGAGGGACCAGCCAGCCCGGTTTCGCGCCTGACGGCCGTTCCTGGGATTGCGCCCGACCCAGAATGCGGAACGCCCCGAACCACATCCAGGAGATCGCGGCGGCTGCAGCGATCTGGACAGCTGCAGCTACTATGTGCGGGGAGCCGTGAGGCTCGCCGACGTGCTTGGCAGCAGCGGCAGCGCTATCGGGTTGACCAAACAACCACATGACCATCGTGTCGGACTTCAGCGTCGACCAGCCGAAGTCGTGCAGGCTCTTTACTAGCGTATCCAGCTCAAAGTAAAGGACCACGAGGCTTAAGGCTAAGGCTGTAGCCCAGACCTTGACGAATCGCTTGTTCGCCCCGCGATTGGCAACTGCGCCTGTCGACTCCTCCACGATGATTTGTCCCACGTCCCTAGCCTCCTGGACTTGCAAGCCGAACGCATTGCTCGGAGAACACGGTTGAAGTCAGGTGAGCATAGGAGTATTAAGAGCTTCCTGCAAGGTACAGCAAGTGCCCAATCGGGGCCAGGCTGACTCATCGCCGAGGAGAGCGTGGTCAAGTTAGATGCCGTCAAGTTCCCGGCGATCCGCGAAGGCGAATTGCCGTCAACCGGCGACCATAGCTGCGGCAAAAATGCATTGGGTCTAACGTCTAAGGTAGAGGCAGTTTGAACCGCCCCGCGTTTCGTGGAGGCTTGTTGGTTTAAGTCAGGCAGCGGTTGCCACCTGATTGGCGAGATGCCGGTAATAGTTTGCCTCAGCTTCA
>NZ_LMIE01000013.1 GCF_001428625.1 Hydrogenophaga sp. Root209 | reverse complement strand
AGTCAGCTCTTCCATGCTCGCCGCCGTCTCCTGCAGGTTGCTCGCCGCTTGCTCCGTGCGCGCGCTCAGGTCCTGGTTGCCCGAGGCAATCTCGTACGAAGCCGTGTTGATGCTGTCGGTGGCGCTGCGCAGCTCGCGCATCATGCCGAGGAAGCGCTGGCGCATGGTTTCGACCTCGCGCACCAGGCGACCGATCTCGTCGCTGCGGCTGGACTGGAAGACCTGGCTCAGGTCGCCCTGCGCCACCGTGGTCACGGCCGACGTCAATTGAGCCAGCGGCTGGCTCACGTTGCGGCGCACCATCAGGAAGAGGCCCACGCCCAGCGCCACGGTGGCCGCGGCCAGCAGGGCCCAGAAGGCATACATGGTGCGCCAGTGGCTGGCCATGGCCTCGGTGTCGGACACCTCAGCCACGACCCACCAGCCGCCGGCCTTGGCCTCGCGCTTGGCGATCCAGGGGTGCTCGATACCGGCGTCGAACAAGGGAATGGCGTCACGCACGAAGACGTCAGGACCCGCGCGCAGCGCGGTGAGCATGGCATCGGCGCCGGGATTGACTTCCAGCACCTTCTTGCCCGCGGCCGTGGGATGGGACACGAAAACCGCCTCGGCGTTGGATGCGCGCGGGTCGATCAAGTAGGTGCCACCGCTGTCGAAAAAGCGTGTATCGGCCACCAGCTTGTCCAGCGAGGCCTGGAAGTCGGCCACGTCAAAGCCGATGAACACGATGCCGACCACCTTGCCGGCTTCGTCCTTGACCGGGTCGTAGTGCGTCATGTAGGGCCTGCCGAACAGAACGGCGCGGCCGGTGTAGGGCTTGCCCTCGAGCATCAGGGCATGCGCCGGGTGGGTGCGTACCAGCACCGTACCGATGGCGCGTTCACCGTTTTCCTTTTTCAGCGAGGTGCTGATGCGCTCGAAGTCATCGCCCTTGCGCATGAAGATGGTCGCCACGCCGCCGTTGATGCGGTTGAAGGTATCGACCTCGGAGAAATCGTTGTTGAGCAGCATGCCCCAGCTCTTGAGCATGCCGGCCTGTTCGTCGAGTTCGAACTTCTCGCCGAATTTCTGGCGGAAAGGCTTGAAAGCGCGGTCGGCCATCAGACGGGCGGTGGCGTCGAAGGCGTCGACCGAACCGGCCACGGACGAGGCCTTGTCACCCGCCCACTCCACCATGCGGTCGCGCGAGGACGACTCGGCCACCAGGGACATGGCGCCGCTGATCAGCGCAAGCACGGTGGCGAGCATGACCACGGCCAGCAAAGCCACGCGGCGCGCCACGGAGGTTTGTCGGTTGGAGCTTGGTTTCATCGGGGTTGTCTCCTCGTCTGGGTGCGAACGGCGTGTGGGGCTTATTGAAGGGCCTGGGTGCTGTCCATCAGCCCCATGTCGGTGCTCGACATGAGAGCTTCGATGTCCATCAGGATCAACATGCGCTCGCCCACACTGGCAATGCCGGTGATGAAGCTGGTGTCCACATTGGTGTTCATCTCGGGAGCGGGCTTGATCAGCTCGCCGGCGAGTTCCAGCACGTCGGACACCGAGTCGACCACCGCACCGACGACGCGGCCGCGCACGTTGAGCACGATCACGACCGTGAAGCCGTTGTATTCCACCTTGTCGCAACCCAGCTTGATGCGCAGGTCCACCACCGGCACGATGACCCCGCGCAGGTTGACCACGCCCTTGATGAACGAGGGCGCGTTCGCGATGCGGGTGGGCTCTTCGTAGGAGCGGATCTCCTGAACGCGAAGGATGTCGATGCCGTATTCCTCACCGCCCAGGCGAAAGGTCAGGAATTCGGCGCTGGCCTTTTGTGCGGCCGCTGCGCGGGCGCTGTCGTGGCGAGCGATGTGATTGGCTTCGTTGCGCATGTCCATGGAATGGGTCCTCGGTTTTCGGGTTGGTCCATGGAATATCGGCCAGCCAGGCGCTGGCTGAAGTCGGAAAAAAGCGGACAAAGCCTGTCCATTCCCTCCGCTTGCCTGCCCGCTCAGTACTTAAGTACACAAAACGCCATCGCGGTGAGCCCATGGGCTGTTTGTCTCGAACGTGTCGGCGGGGCACGACCTCCTCTGCTAACTTGTGCCCATGCAAGTGAACCGCCCCCAACCCGAGCACCTGTCCCCCACACAGGCCATCAACAGCGACCACGCGGCCATCGTTTCCTTCGCGCAAGCGCATGCGCTGGGCAGCCGTGCGCGTGACCAGGCGGTGTCGATCTACCGCGCCGTGCGCGACCAGGTGCGCTACGACCCTTACCGCATCGACCTCTCCGACCACGGCATGACCGCCAGCACCGTGCTGGCACAGGGCTTCGGCTGGTGTGTGCCCAAGGCGGTTCTGCTGGCGGCAGTGGCGCGCGCGGCGGGCATCCCCGCACGGCTGGGTTTTGCCGATGTGAAGAACCACCTGTCCACCGAAAAGTTGCGCCAGACCATGAAGACCGATGTGTTCGCCTGGCACGGCTACACCGAGTTGTGGATCGACGGTGCCTGGCGCAAGGCCACGCCGGCCTTCAACGTCGAGTTGTGCGACAAGTTCGGCCTGCTGCCGCTGGAGTTCGACGGCGTGCACGATTCGCTCTACCACGCGTTCGACCGTGCAGGCCGCCAGCACATGGAGTACGTGAAGGAACGCGGCAGCTTCGACGATCTGCCGCTGGCGCAGATCAGGGCCGTATTTGCCGAGATCTACCCCGCCATGGACGCGGGCAATCCGATCACCGGCGACTTTGCGGCTGACGCGGCGCGCGAGGCTGGCCGCGCCTGAACAGCGCGGCGCAGGGGTGTGGGTCAGGTCGTGAAACGGAACACCGCCGTGCTGGCCATGAGGTTGGGCCAGCGGTGCACTTCTTCCCCTTCGTGCAGACCGAAGCTCTTCTCGATGGTCAGGCCGTTGCGCCGTGCCAGCACCTCGAAGTCGGCATGCGTGCCCACGCGGATGTTGGGCGTGTCGTACCACTGATAAGGCAGGCGCTTGGTCACGGGCATGCGGCCCTGCACCACCGCCAGCCGGTTGGGCCAGTGGGCGAAGTTGGGGAACGCCACCACGCCGATGCGGCCCACGCGCGCGGTCTCGCGCAGCATGGTCTCGGCGTTGCGCAGGTGTTGCAACGTGTCGATCTGCAGCACCACGTCAAAGGCGTTGTCACCAAAGGTGCTCAGGCCGTCTTCCAGGTTGAGCTGCAGCACATTGACACCGCGGCGCACGCAGGCCAGCACCTTGGCATCGTCGATCTCCACACCGTAGCCGCTGCAACCGCGCGTGGCCTGCAGGTGGGCCAGCATGGCACCGTCGCCACAGCCCAGGTCGAGCACGCGCGAGCCGGGGGGAACGAGACGGGCGATGCTCTCCATCAGGCGGGTATCGCTCATCACAGTCCCCCGGCGATGGTTTGGTCGAAATAGGCACGCACCGCGTTGAGGTAGCGCGGGTCGTCGAGCAGGAAGGCGTCGTGCCCGTGCGGTGCATCGATTTCGGCGTAACTCACATCGCGGCGGTTTTCCAGCAGCGCCTTGACGATTTCGCGGCTGCGCTTGGGCGAAAACCGCCAGTCGGTGGTAAAGCTGACCAGCAGGAACCTGGCCGTGGCCTTGGAGAGCGCCGCGCTCAGGCTGCCGCCATGCTCTCGCGCGGGGTCGAAGTAGTCGAGCGCGCGGGTGATGAGCAGGTACGTGTTCGCATCGAAGTACTCACTGAACTTGTCGCCCTGGTAGCGCAGGTAGCTCTCGATCTGGAACTCCACGTCCTGCGTGGTGTAGCGGTAGGCCAACTCGGCCGCGGCCGTGGGGTCACCCTCGTCGATGGAACGCAGGCTTCGCCCGAACTTCTCGTTCATCACGTCGTCGCTGAGGTAGGTGATGTGCCCGATCATGCGGGCGATGCGCAGGCCGCGCCGTGGCAGGGTGCCGTGCTTGAGGTAGTGCCCGCCATGGAAATCGGGGTCGGTCACGATGGCGCGCCGCGCCACCTCGTTGAAGGCGATGTTCTCGGCCGTGAGGTTGGGAGCGCTGGCCACCACCACCGCATGGCGCACGCGCTCCGGGTACTGCAGCGTCCAGGCCAGCGTCTGCATGCCGCCCAGACTCCCACCCATCACGGCCGCCAGGGTCTGTATCCCCATGGCATCGAGCAGGCGGGCCTGCGCGTCCACCCAGTCTTCCACCGTCACCACCGGGAAATCCGCGCCCCAGGGTGCTCCGGTGGCCGGGTTGGTGTGCGTGGGGCCGGTGGAGCCGAAACACGAGCCCAGGTTGTTGACACCGATCACGAAGAAGCGTTCGGTGTCCACCGGCTTGCCGGGCCCGATCATGTTGTCCCACCAACCCTCGCTGCGCGCGACCGGCCGGCCCTGTCCGTCGGCATGCCAGCCCGCCACATGGTGCGAAGCGTTGAGGGCGTGGCAGATGAGCACCGCGTTGGAACGCTCCGCATTGAGCATGCCGTATGTTTCCACCACCAGCTCGTAGGCGGGCAAGACAGCGCCGCTGCGCAGCGGCAGCGGCTCGGTGAACCGGAACGTTTGGGGCGTGACGATCAATCTGGTGTCCTGTGGGCGGCGCGCGCCCGAAAAAAAATCCCGATGCCGCCAAGAGCGAGACCGGGATGCTGGGCCAGGAGTCTCTTCTTTAGCGGCATTTTTAAAGCGCCCGCAATTCGGATCAAATCGGCGCTGTGAGCGCGCAGTATAAATTGAAGCATCGTCCCGACGCGAGCCCGAAGGCAGGACACACGCCGCGTCCTGGGACGCGAAGGGTTGTTGTAAAGCCGCGTCGACGTCAATGGGGGCCGCAGCGTCCTGAAAAATAGTTACTGTTTGCGGGACATTGCGCGCATAATCCTCTGGCGAGCGTCCAAGACGCTCGTTTTGACAAGTGATCGGTCGGTTTCGCGTGCTACAGGTTTTTGTGTGCTAACGGGGCTCCATCGCTATTTTTCTCAGTGTTCTTAGGAGTCCCGACCATGGGCAACAAACTGTACGTTGGCAACCTGCCATACACCGTTCGCGACGAAGACCTCCAACAAGCCTTCAGCGCTTACGGCTCGGTCAACAGCGCCAAAGTCATGATGGAGCGCGATACCGGTCGTTCCAAAGGTTTCGGCTTTGTCGAAATGGGCAACGATGCCGAAGCGCAAGCCGCTGTTGAAGGCATGAACGGCCAATCCCTGGGCGGTCGCAGCCTGGTGGTGAACGAAGCCCGTCCAATGGAAGCCCGTCCTCCCCGCACCGGTGGCGGCGGCTTCGGCGGCGGCCGCAGTGGCGGCGGCGGCTTTGGTGGTGGTGGCGGCAGCGACGGCGGCTTCCGCAGCCCCTACGGTGGTGGCGGCGGTGGCGGTGGCCGTCGTGAAGGTGGCGGCGGCGGCGGTGGCCGTGGCGGCTACTGATAGTCCTCGATCAGCTTGATTCGGTGAGTCCTCGGGCTCGCTGATCAGCGCATGAAAAAAGCCCTGGGGCCATGCCGCAGGGCTTTTTTCATGGGCGCATCAGAAGCCGCCGGATCAAGCTCCGCTCTTGGCTTCGCCTTGCCTGTGCTTGCGTGCCCGGCCTGACAAAACCCGATCGAACAAGGCGTTGGGCAGCGAGCGCAGCAATTTGGCCACCACACCCATTTGCCAAGGAATCACGCGGTAGCTCACGCCTGCGACGATGGCGTCAAAGGCGCGGTCGGCAAAGGTCTCGGGGCTTAGCAAGAACGGCATGGCGTAGCGGTTCTCGCGGGTCAGCGGTGTGTCCACGTAACCGGGCACAACGGTCACGACGGCCACGCCGGTGCCGCGCATTTCTCCGCGCAGGCTCTCGCAGTACGCCACCACCGCGGCCTTGCTGGCGCAGTAGGCACCGTGCCCCGGCAACCCCCGGATGGCCGCCACGCTGGCAATGCCCACCAGCGCGCCGCTGCCGCGCGCGACCATGGCCGCCACGAACGGGTGGAAGGTGGCGGCCATGCCGGTGTTGTTCAGTGCAAAGGTACGGGCCATCACGTCCAGGTCGTCACGTTCGGAGGTGTCCATGCCGATGCTCACGCCGGCATTGGCGATGACGACGTCGGGCACGCCCTGGGTGCCCAGGCAGGCGAGGCCAGCGGCCACGATGCTGTCAATGGCGGACACATCGGCGCCGTACACACGACAACGATCGGCATCCCAGCCGTTGGCGTCGGCAAAGGCTTGCATCTCGGCTGTGCGCCGTGCCACCAATGCCAACCGGTAACCACCGCGGGCAAATCGTGCGGCCAACGCCTGGCCGATGCCGCTGGATGCGCCGGTGATGAAGGCGAGCGGGGCCGCGGGGTTGTCTGGTGGCATGGTCATGGAGAGTGCGAGCGGTTCAGCGGGGAATCAGTTGGACTTTCACCCGGCCTTTGAAATCGGCCACGCCGACGTCGCCGCGGTAGTCGAGCGTGTCGGCCACCAGCCGGTCGGTGCCGCGCAGCAGCACCACCGGCTTGTCGGAAACGACACGCTCCGGGTCGACGAAAACCTTGAGGTACTCGCCCTGGAATTCGAGCCGGGGCAAAACTTTGCCGTTCGCCCCGACAGCGGCGTCGCGCACCACCACCGCATTGCCTTCGAGGATGAACTGGCTGTTGTCGGCGTTGGTGGTCACCAGCTTCGCGCTGGCCACCGTGGGTCGGCCCTCGGGGCCGATGTTGCGGATGCGCGCGTTGTCGATCTCGATGCGGTCGTCGTCAGGGTGGTGACGCGCCTCGTCGCCCACGACCTCGGACTTGAGCGCGCCGGTGAGATCGAACGCCTTGACCGAAAAACCGCGCATGAAATAGTCAGGTTCGCTGCTCACGGGCCGCGCGGCCTGGGGCGCCTCGGGTGTCGGGGTGGCACGCAGCAACCAATACGAGGCCAGCGCGAGCAGGCCCATGAGCAGCACGGGCAGGTAAATGGAGAGGCGGTCCAGGAGCTTGGGCTTGCGCCGGCGCGGGCGGGCAGCCGGCTCGGTGAGGTCGATGGTGTCCAGGAAATCCAGCGGATCGGACGTGCTCATCGGGCGGCCGCCTCCAGCTCACGGGCATAGACACCGCTGGCCACGAGCAGCAGGTCACACAGATCGCGCACGGCGCCTGCGCCCGGCAGCCGTGTGGTGACATGGTGGGCCACGGCCAGCACCTCGATGTGGGCGGTGGACGGCGCACAGGCCAGGGCCGCGCGCCGCAGCATGGGCAGATCGGGCCAGTCGTCGCCCATGGCCGCGGCTGCCGACCAGTTCAGGCCCAGTTCGGCCAGGATCTCTTCGGCTGCCGGGCGCTTGTCTTCGGTGCCAAAACGTGCGTGCGCCACACCCAGCGCCCTCAGGCGCGCACGCAGGGCCGCCGAGTCGCGTCCCGTGACCACGGCGGGCATGATGCCGGCGCGTTGCAGCAGTTTGATGCCGTGACCGTCGAGTGTGTGAAAACGCTTGAGTGCTTCGCCCGACTCGCTGAAATACAGACCACCGTCGGTGAGCACACCGTCCACGTCGAAGAACACCACGCGAATGCCCTGCGCCTGCAGCAGCAGTTCGGGTGCGAAGTTCAAGGCCGGGCGCAGGGCGGGCAGGGCGTTCATTCAGATCACTTTCGAGCGCATCAGGTCGTTGGCGTTGAGCGCTCCGATGAGTGCACCGGCCTCGTCCACCACGAGCACGCTGGTGATGCGGTTGGCTTCCATCAAGTCAGCGGCCTCCACGGCGAGCGCGTCGGCGCGCACGGTGCGTGGGTTGGGGTGCATCACGTCGATCGCGCGCAGGGTGCGCAGGTCGGCGCTGCTGCCGGTCTTCTCGATCAGGCGGCGCAGGTCGCCGTCGGTGAAGATGCCGCGCACGCGGTCCTCGGCATCCACCACGGCGCTCATGCCAAGCCCTTTGGCGCTGATGACACCCATCAGTTCCATCAGGCTGGCCTGGGGACCGACGCGCGGCACGTCGGCGCCGCTGCGCATGACGTCGCTCACGTGCGTGAGCAGCTTGCGCCCGAGCGCGCCACCGGGGTGCGATCTGGCAAAGTCGTCGGCCTTGAAGCCGCGCGCGTCGAGCAGCGCCACGGCGAGCGCGTCGCCCATGGCGAGTTGCGCGGTGGTGCTGGCGGTGGGTGCGAGGTTGTGTGGGCAGGCTTCCTTGTCGACCGAGCTGTCGAGCACGGCCAGCGCGTGGCGCCCCAGCGTGGAGGCGGGTCGACCGGTGAGTGCGATCAAGGGCACGCCCATGCGTTTGATGAGCGGCAGGATCGCGGTGAGCTCTTCGCTTTCGCCGCTGTTGCTGATGCCCAGCACCACATCAGCGGAGGTGATCATGCCCAGGTCGCCATGGCTGGCTTCGGCCGGGTGCACGAACATGGCCGGCGTGCCGGTGGAGGCCAGCGTGGCGGCAATCTTGCGGCCGATGTGGCCGCTCTTGCCCATGCCCATGACCACCACGCGCCCCCGGCAGGCCAGCATGCTGGCCACCGCAGTGGCAAAGGAATCGCCCACGCGCACAGCCATGGCCGTGACGGCCTGGGCTTCGATGCTCAGGGTTTCCTGAGCCATCGCGAGAGCGCGGGCGGCATCAAAGGTGGTGGGCAGGGTCATGCGGCTCATTATCGCCGTGGGCCTCGTGGCAGCGCCCCCTGTGGATACACCTCTCGCCGTTAACATGCCTGCATGACCTCTCTCGACCTGGCCCTGCTGTACCTGCTGGCATCCGTATTGGGCGTGGTCGGGTGCCGGCTGTTGCGGCTGCCACCGATGCTGGGCTACCTGGTGGTGGGTGTGCTGATCGGCCCCAACGCGCTGGCACTGACGCAGGACTCCAGCGGCATCCGTTACCTCGCGGAATTCGGCGTGGTGTTCCTCATGTTCGTCATCGGGCTGGAGTTCAGCCTGCCCAAACTGCGCGCCATGAAGCGGCTGGTGTTCGGGCTGGGCCTGTCGCAGGTGGTGCTCACGGTGCTGATCACCACCTTGGCCTCCATGGCGCTCACGCTGCTCCTGCCCGCCTGGTGGGACATCAGCTGGCAAACCGCGCTGGCGCTCGGCGGCGTGATGGCCATGAGCAGCACGGCCATCGTGATCAAGCTGGTGGCCGAGCGGATCGAGCTGGAATCCGAACACGGCAAACGGGTACTGGGCATTCTGCTGTTCCAGGATCTGGCCGTGGTGCCCTTGCTGGTGATCATTCCCGCGCTGGCGGCCGATCCCGAGGATCTGCTGATTGCGCTGGGGTGGGCCAGTCTGAAGGCCGTGCTGTTGCTGGGCGTGCTGCTCACCGGTGGGCAAAAGGTGATGCGCTGGTGGCTCACACTGGTGGCGCGACGCAAGAGCGACGAGCTGTTCATGCTCAACCTCTTGCTCATCACCTTGGGGCTGGCGTGGCTGACCGAACACGCCGGCCTGTCGCTCGCGTTGGGTGCGTTTGTGGCCGGCATGCTCATTTCAGAGACCGAGTTCAAGCACCAGGTGGAGACCGACATCCGCCCGTTCCACGACGTCTTGCTGGGCCTGTTCTTCATCACCATCGGCATGATGCTGGACTGGCGCATGGTGTTCGACCGCTGGGAGCTGGTGCTCCTGCTGCTCACGCTCTCGCTGATATTCAAGCTGGCGCTCATCACCGGGCTCACGCGCGCGTTCGGCGCGCCCATGGGCGTGGCGCTGCGCACCGGGTTGTACCTCGCGCAGGCGGGTGAATTCGGCCTGGTGTTGCTCACACTGGCGGGCAACAACAACCTGATTCCCCCGGCACTGTTCAACCCGATCCTGGCGTCCATGGTGCTGTCGATGCTGGCGACACCGTTCGTGATCATGTATGCCAACACCATCGTCACGCGCCTGGTGGGCAGCGACTGGCTGATGCAGTCGGTGCAGATGACCAGCATCGCGCGCAAGGCCATCAACGCCGACAAGCACGTGATCATTTGTGGCTACGGCCGCTGCGGGCAAAACCTGGCCCGCCTGCTCGAAGCCGAACGCATTCCCTACATGGCGCTCGATCTCGACCCGGACCGTGTGCGCCAGGCCGCGGCCGCTGGCCACTCGGTGGTGTTTGGCGACGCGGCCAGGCTGCAGGCGCTCATGGCAGCCGGCCTGCACCGCGCCAGCGCCGTGGTGGTGACCTACCTCGACACGCCCAGTGCGCTCAAGGTGTTGCGCCACACGCACGCGCAAGCGGTGAATGTGCCGGTGGTGGTGCGCACGGTGGACGACGTGGACCTGGAAAAACTGCGCGCGGCGGGCGCCACCGAGGTGGTTCCGGAGGCCATCGAAGCCAGCCTGATGCTGGCCAGCCATGCCCTGGCGCTGGTGGGCGTGCCCATGCGCCGCGTGATCCGTGTGGTGCAGGACCAGCGCGATGCGCGCTACAACCTGCTGAAGGGCTACTTTCACGGCTCCGACGACGACGGCGCCGACGAACTCGACCACGAGCGGCTCAACACGGTCACACTGCCGCCCGCCGGGCGCACCGTGGGCAAGACGCTGGAGAGCCTGGCCCTGCACGCCGTGGGTGTGCGGGTGGTGAGCTTGCGCCACGCCAGCGGCATGCCTGCGCCGCTGACCGACGACACCGTGCTGCAGGGAGGCGACACGCTGGTCATCAGCGGCAAGGCACCGGCCCTCGCGCTGGCCGAAGACAAGCTGCTGTCGGGCTGATGCGTCTGCCATTCGGAGCGATGGAGATCATCGCGATCAGGCAGTTTGCAGAACGCGCCCGCCACGTTGTGGGGCAAGATGCCGGCCGACCGCCTGGTGCCCCCAGTCAATAATGGGCGCCTCCCCCCAAGCCTTGACCCCGATGGACACCTCCGCCTACCTCAAAGCCCACATCCGCACGGTGCCCGACTGGCCTGCGCCCGGCGTGCAGTTCCGCGACATCACGCCGCTGCTGCAAGACCCGAAGGTGTTCCGCGTGCTGATCGACGCCTTCGTGCACCGCTACATGGACCCGGCCCTCAAGCCCACCGTGGTGGCCGGGCTCGACGCACGGGGCTTCATCATCGGTTCGGTGCTGGCCTACGAGCTGGGTGTGGGCTTTGTGCCGATCCGCAAGAAGGGCAAGCTGCCCTTCACCACAGTCGAAGAAACCTACGAACTGGAGTACGGGAGCGCCACGGTCGAGCTGCACACCGATGCGGTGAAAGCCGGCGACAAGGTGGTGCTCATCGACGACCTGATTGCCACTGGCGGGACCATGATGGCCGGGCGGCGCCTGCTGGAGAAGCTGGGTGCCGAGGTGATGGAGGGGGCCGCCATCGTGGACCTGCCCGAACTCGGCGGCTCGCAGAAGCTGCGGGAATCGGGTCTTGCGCTGTTCACCCTGGTCGACTTTGCCGGGCACTGAGCCCCGATCGTGGCAGGGTCAGAGTTTGCCGTGCTGCGTGTCGCTGAGCGCAGCGAAGTCGCTGTGCGATTCGGGAATGGGCAGTTTCGCTTCTTCGGGTGAGGGATACGCGGGTTTGGCTGCGCTCTGAAGCACAGCTCGAAACGCATCCACCTCGTCCGCACCCAAGGCCTGCATTGGCGTGTGCGAGGACTGGACGTTGGGTTTGGGAATGGCGGTGGGATTGAACATCTCGGCGTCCCGACGGGTCTGTACGGAAACAGCCGCACGCAACGCCACACCGACCTGATCGTGAGCCGCACGGCGGCGCCAGTACACCGAGCGCACGAGCATGCCGTGGCGAGCCTTGGCGCTTTGCTGGATCCAGTTTTCGATCTCGAGCAGGTACTCGTCGGGCATGCCTTCGGCAGGCAACGCCAGATCGACCAGCACCAGGAAACAGTCGCCGTTGGCGTCCAGCGTGAGCACCTTGAACTCGTAGCTGGTGGAGAGCACCCCCGCACGGATGAGCGACTCGCGGACCACACCGAACAATTGTTCGCGCCGCAGGATGCGACGACCCTTGCGCGGCGAGATCAGCGGCAGGGTGGTCTGGCTAAACGAGTGGCGCGCGCGCGCCAGTCGGCCCTTGCCCGAGGCGTTGGTTTTCTTGGCATGGAGCCAGCTCATGAAGGACATGGTCAAAGTGTGCACAAGGCGATGTGCTGAAGTGTTCTGAGTTGGTACGTGAATCCGGCGCTGCTTCTGCACACGTTCCACAAATACATGACCCGTGGTCATCAGGTGACTGCCACCCGTTTGGGCTTGTTGTACATGCGCCGAGCCAGCACGGCGGACATGGACACCGTCAGCTCCAGGGCAATCTCGGGATGGCGGAGGGAGAGCTCGCGAAAACGCAGCGGCGTCATGCACCAGAGACGGCAATCGCTGCCGGCGTGAACCGTGGCGCTGCGCGGAAGATGGCTGAAGAATGCGCCTTCACCCAGCAGCGAGCCCGATCCCACCACCGCGATGCGCACACGCTCCTTGTCGTCTTCGTAGTGCACGGTCAGCGTGCCGCTCTCGACGAAATACACCGTGCGGTCCTTCACCCCCTGCTCGATCAGCACCTGACCTTGCTGCAACGCGACGGGCTGCAGGTAGTTGGCCAACAACGGCCACTGGTTGTCCGTGAGGTTCAGAGGCACCGCATCCAGCGCGCTGCTGTGCCGCATGGCCTGAGCCAAGCCATTGATGTCGAAGCGCAAAGATGTCGGAGGTGTGACATGCATCACATCAAGATACCCGCGCGCCACACCACCGCGCAAGCTGTAATTACCCGTGCTTACAACTGCGCCGCCAAGCGGCATTCGCAGCGTCCCGGGCGGTGCCGCCGGTCTACTTTCCGATGCAGAAACGCGAAAAGATTTCACCCAGCAAATCGTCGGCGGTGAACTCGCCGGTGATCTCACCGAGCGCTTGCTGGGCCAGGCGCAGCTCTTCGGCCAGCAGGTCCAGATGCTCGGCCTGCGCCGCGAGCAGACCATCGGCCAGCAGCAGGTGTTCGTCCACACGTTGCAATGCCTGCAGGTGGCGCGCACGCGCCATGAACAGGCCGTCGCCCGGTTGCTGCCAGCCCGCCAGCGCCAGCAGGCGCTGACGCAAGGCTTCCAGACCCTCGCCCTGCTTGGCTGAAATGGCCAGCCCACCCTGCAGGTCGGCGCGCACCGAGGGGCTCTGGTCAAGCTTGTTCCACACGTGCAGCACGGGCACGCCGGTCGGCACGGCCTGGGCCAGGCTGGCGGCAATCACGGCATCGGCGCTTTGGTAGACGACCGTCTCGGTGCGGGTCAGGTCGTGCAGGAACAGCACCACGTCAGCCTCGCGGATCTGGCCCCAGGCGCGCTCGATGCCGATCTTCTCCACCTCGTCCACATCGGGACTGTCCCGCAGGCCGGCGGTATCCACCACGTGCAGCGGCACGCCCTCGATCTGGATCGTTTGCTGCACCACGTCACGCGTGGTGCCCGCCACGGGCGTGACGATGGCAAGCTCGGCACCCGCGAGCGCATTGAGCAGCGAGCTCTTGCCCGCGTTGGGTTGACCCGCGATCACCACCTGCAGACCGTCGCGCAGCAGCGCGCCCTGCCTGGCCTGCGCCTGCACGCCCGCCAGCGCCTCGCGCAGCCGCCGCAGTTGCCCGGTGGCATCGGCCTTTTGCAGGAAGTCGATGTCCTCTTCGGGGAAATCCAGGGTGGCCTCGACCAGCATGCGCAGATTGACCAAGGCGTCGCGCAGGCCGTGAATGCGGCCCGAGAACACCCCGGCGAGCGAGCGCGACGCGCTGCGTGCCGCCGCCTCGGTGCTCGCATCGATGAGGTCAGCCACGGCCTCGGCCTGCGCCAGATCGAGTTTGTCGTTGAGGAAGGCGCGTTCGGTGAATTCACCCGGACGGGCCGTGCGCAGCGCGGTCAAGGTGTCGCGCGACACCTCCAGGCAACGCGCAAGCAACAACTGCAGCACCACCGGCCCGCCGTGACCCTGCAGCTCGAGCACGTCTTCCCCGGTGTAGGAATGTGGGCCCGGAAACCACAAGGCCAGGCCGTGGTCGATCGGTTGACCAGCTGCATCGGCGAACGGCAGATAGGTCGCCTCTCGCGGCTTCAACACCCGCCCCAGCAGGCCCTCCACAAACAGCGCCAGCCCCCGCCCCGACACCCGAACAATGCCCACCCCACCCCGTCCGGGCGCGGTGGAAATGGCAACGATGGGATCACGTGACGCAGCGAGCATGGGAGTCGAGCATAAAGGGCCAAGCCCAGAAACAGCGAGGGCCTGCAAAGCAGGCCCGGCGAGGAACGAAGTGCCCCAACCCAGAGGCGTCAAGGGTCCGGCTCCGCCGGCCCAAGACGCCGTCCCCCCTTCAAGGGGCGAAGCCGCGTCAGCGGCGCAGGGGGGTCAACTCCTGAAATTCGGCATGCTGAACTTCAACGGCACACCCATGCGCTTGTTGATGAAGGACTGTTGCGCGATGGTGAGCACGTTGTTCGTGATCCAGTACAGCACCAGGCCGGACGGGAAGAAGAAGAACATGACCGAGAACATCAGCGGCATCAGCCACATCAGCTTGGCCTGCAGCGGATCGGGTGGCAGCGGGTTGAGCGCGGTCTGGATCATGGTGGTCACTGCCATCACCAGCGGGAGGATGAAGTACGGATCGGGCGAGGACAGATCGGTGATCCAGGCCATCCACGGTGCGTTGCGCATCTCCACGCTGGAGAGCAGCACCCAGTACAACGCGATGAACACGGGGATCTGGATCAGGATCGGGAAGCAGCCACCCAGCGGGTTGACCTTTTCTTCCCGGTACATCTTCATCATTTCCTGCTGCATGCCCTGCGGGTTGCCCTTGAGACGCTCGCGCATTTCCATGATGCGGGGGTTGATCTTCTTCATCTTCGCCATGCTGCGGTAGGCGCTGGCGTTGAGCCAGTAGAACGAGGCCTTGATCAGCACCACCAGCAGCACGATGGACCAACCCCAGTTGGCCACGAAGCCGTGGATCTTCTCCAGCAGCCAGTACAGCGGCTTGGCCAGGATGGTGAGCCAGCCGTAGTCCTTCACCAGTTCCAGACCGGGGGCGATCGTCTCCAGCACCTTTTCTTCTTGCGGACCGACGAACAGGCGCGCTTGCACGCTCTGCGTCTGGCCGGGCTCGATGGCCGGCAGGTTCGTGATGCTGCCCACAGCGAACAGCTTGTCATCCACCTTGCGGGCGAAGTTGTCGCGCGCCACGCCTTCGCCCAGCAGCCAGGCCGATGCAAAGTAGTGCTGCACCATGGCCACGTAGCCATCGCTGGCCGTCTTGACAAAAAGGTCCGCCTTCTTCTTCTCGATGTCTTCGAACGCGACCTTCTGGTACTTCTTCTCGTTGGTGTAGACGGCAGGGCCGGTGAAGGTGGAATAGAAAGGCGTTTCGCTGCTGAGCTTGCTGCCGTCGCGCACCAGTTGCAGATAGAGCTGCGGATTCACGGCCTGGGTACCGAGATTTTGCACCTCGTGCTTCACGGCGATGTCGTAGTGGCCGCGCGTGAGGGTGTAGGTCTTGATCAACTTCACGCCGCCCACATCGGCCGACTCGAAGCGCACCTGCAACTCGTTCTGGCCATCGGCCAGCGCGGTTTCGGACGTCACCAGATTCATTGGCGTCTTGTGGGTGGGAAACGAGCCACCGATCAGGCCGGTCTGGGCCACGTAAATGCGGTCCGCGTTCTGGGCCAGCAGGGTGAACGGCTGTTCGCTCTGGTCCTTGCTTTGTCGGGTGGCCTCGGCGTGCTTGAGCAGTTCGGCGCCAATCAGCGATCCGCCCTCGGTGTTGAAGACCAGCTTGAACACGTCGGTGGTCACCACATGGCGCGCGGCGACCGGGCTGGGTGCGCCAGCCGGGGCTTCACCCGGTGCGCTGGTGGTGGCCGATGAGGGCACTGCCACCGCGGTGGGCACGCTGGCGTCGGCTGCGGGAGCCGAGGTGCTGGCCGGTGCGCCCACCTGCGCCGAGCCGGGGAAAAAGGTGGGCTTGTGCCCGTTGTGGATCTGCCATTTGTCCCATATCAGGACCATGGACAAACCAAACACCACCCACAGGATGGACCGACGGATGTCATTCATGACGCGTTCTTCTTTGCTGAGGAGGGTGAAATCAGACGGGAAAAGAGGGCGGGCCGGGACTCCGGCACCGGATCGAAGCCCCCTTCGCACCAGGGATGACAGCGCGCCAGCCGCGCGACCGTGAGGTAGGAGCCTGCCGCGGCACCGTGTTGCTCCAGCGCGCCGATGGCATACACCGAACACGAGGGCTCAAATCGGCAACCGTTGCCCAACGACGGACTCAAGAGCAGCCGGTAGCCTTTGACGAGACCCACCAACGCCTGGCGTGGCCAGTCAGACCACATCACGGGCCTCCAAGGGCGCGACGGCCTTCGGCAACATGGCGCGCGACAACAACTGTTCCAGCTCCAGGCGGACGGCGCGTTTGAGCGCGTCGGACGTGGCGCTCACGAATTGCTTGCGGCTGAATTCGCTGCGCAAGCGCACCACCCAGGCAGCCTGCGGCAGGGAGACAGGCTGGTGCCGCGCCGCTTCGTAGATCTGGCGGCGAATGGCATTGCGCGTGACAGCACGTTTCGCCCAGCGTTTGGGCAGCAAAACACCCAGCCAGGCATCGGCCACGGGAAACAACGGCTTGCCCTCGGCAGCAACGTCAAGAACTGCTCGGTGCAAGGCGAAGTGGGGAGTCTTGGCCACAGGCGCTCCAGCCATGACGGCCTGGAACTGCTGGCGGGACCGCAGGCGCTGGGTCACTGCACAACCGCCAACATCGGGCGGCAGACGGGCCGGGCACAGGGACGCCGGCACACCATGCGCCAAGTCAACGCGCCGACTCAGACAGCCAGACGCTTGCGGCCTTTGGCGCGGCGGGCGTTGATCACAGCACGGCCGCCACGGGTCTTCATGCGAACGAGAAAGCCGTGGGTGCGGGCGCGACGGATCTTGGAAGGCTGGTAGGTGCGTTTCATGGTGGTCTCTTACAAATCGGGAAAACCCGCAATTATCGCAAAGAAAACCCAGGCGCGGCAAGCACTTGGCCTTATATGCAGACGGTCCACTTCAGGAACGTCACCCGCCGCCCTGGCCGGAGCGCCCCGCCGACCGGCTTGTGGATAAGTCACGCACACGCCTACAATGGCCGGCTGGCCCTGCGTCATTTGTCCACAATCACAACAACATCGCCAATCCCAGCATGATCGAGGGCCTTCCCCCCAGCGCGTCCCTGTCTTCCGGCAACGCAGACCCCCTTTCCCTGTGGTCGGCCTGCATGGATCGACTCTCCCAGGACATCCCGGAACAGCAGTTCAACACCTGGATCCGCCCCCTCTCGGCCACCGTGGCGCCCGATGTCTCCCGGGTGATCGTGTCGGTGGCCAACCGGTTCAAGCTGGACTGGATCCGAACCCAATACGCCGCGCGCATCACCGCCTTGCTGGAAGCCATCCAGGGTGCCCCAGTGGTGTTGGAGTTGGTGCTTGCTCCGCGTGAAGGCCCCAGCCGCACATCACCAGCACCACGAACCGCGCAAGAGTTGGTGCTCGCCGAGCTGCCCGATCTCGCGCCTCCCGAAGTGACGGCACCGAGCGGGCCGAAGACGCGCCTGAACCCGGCGTTGGCGTTTTCCACCCTGGTGGAGGGCTCGGCCAACCGCATGGCGCGCGCCGCCGCCATGCACGTGGCGGGCAGCCTGGGCCAGCTCTACAACCCGCTGTTCATCTACGGCGGCGTCGGCCTGGGCAAGACCCACCTGGTGCACGCCATCGGCAACCACCTGCTGGCCGATCGTCCACAGGCCAAGGTTCTCTACATCCACGCCGAGCAGTTTGTGTCGGATGTGGTCAAGGCTTACCAGCGCAAAACCTTCGACGAGTTCAAGGAGCGTTACCACTCGCTGGATCTGCTGCTGATCGACGACGTGCAGTTCTTTGCCAACAAGGAGCGCACGCAGGAAGAGTTCTTCAACGCCTTCGAGGCTCTGCTGGCCAAGAAGAGCCACATCGTGCTGACCAGCGACACCTACCCCAAGGGCCTGGCCGACATCCACGAGCGACTGGTCTCGCGCTTCGATTCGGGCCTGACGGTGGCCATCGAGCCGCCCGAGCTGGAAATGCGCGTGGCCATCCTGATCAACAAGGCGGCAGTGGAAAACGCCGTGATGCCCGAAGAGGTGGCGTTTTTCGTGGCGAAGAACGTGCGCTCCAACGTGCGTGAGCTCGAAGGCGCGCTGCGCAAGATCCTGGCGTATTCCCGCTTCAACCAGAAAGAGATCTCGATCGCGCTGGCGCGCGAGGCGCTGAAGGACCTGCTGTCGATCCAGAACCGGCAGATCAGCGTGGAGAACATCCAGAAGACCGTGGCCGACTTCTACAAGATCAAGGTGGCCGACATGTACAGCAAGAAGCGCCCGGCCAGCATTGCTCGCCCGCGCCAGATCGCCATGTTCATTGCCAAGGAGCTGACCCAGAAGAGCCTGCCCGAAATTGGCGAGCTGTTTGGCGGGCGCGACCACACCACGGTGCTGCACGCGGTGCGCAAGATCGGCGCCGAACGCCAGCAGAACACCGAGCTCAACCAGCAGCTGCACGTGCTGGAACAGACGCTCAAGGGATGAGGCGCGGGCGTGAAGTTGGAGAGCCGTTTTTGAGTCGAGAGGCGTTTTGCGGGACGCGCTCTCAAAACAGCGAAAATAGCGAAGATTTGGCTCCGACAAACGCAGGGCCCGCCGGGGAGGCAACCCCCGGACCACAAGCAACCAGAGACGAAAGAGTCTGACATGATCGTTTTGAAATCGACCCAGGACAAGGTTCTGGCCGCGCTGCAATCGGTGGCCGGCATCGTGGAACGCCGCCACACCCTGCCCATCCTGGCCAACGTGTTGCTTCGCAAGACCGGCTCGCAGGTGCAATTGACCACCAGCGACCTGGAAATCCAGATCCGCACCACCGCCGAGCTCGACGGCGACAGCGGCAACTTTGCCACCACGCTGGGTGCGCGCAAGCTCATCGACATCCTGCGCACCATGCCGGGCGACCAGAGCGTGAGCCTGGAATCCAGCGCGGGCAAGCTCATCCTCAAGGGTGGCAAGAGCCGCTTCACGCTGCAAAGCATGCCGCCGGAAGACTTCCCCCTGGTGCAGGAATCGGCCAGCTTCGGCCCGGTGTTCTCGGTACCCCAGAAAACGCTCAAGAGCCTGCTCGGCCAGGTGTCCTTCTCGATGGCGGTGCACGACATCCGCTATTACCTGAACGGCATCCTGTTCGTGGCCGAGGGCAAGCAGCTCAGCCTGGTGGCCACAGACGGCCACCGCCTGGCCTTCGCCTCCGCCACACTGGACGTGGAAGTGCCCAAACAAGAAGTGATCCTGCCGCGCAAGACGGTGCTGGAACTGCAGCGCCTGCTGAGCGACAAGGAAGGCGCGATCGAGATGCAGTTCGCCGCCAATCAGGCCAAGTTCAGCTTCGACGGCATGGAGTTCGTCACCAAGCTGGTCGAGGGCAAGTTCCCCGACTACAACCGCGTCATCCCGAAGAACCACAAGAACATCGTCACGCTCGGCCGCGTGCCGCTGCTGGCCTCGCTGCAGCGCACCGCCATCATGACGAGCGAGAAGTTCAAGGGCGTGCGCCTGAACATCGAGCCCGGCGCGCTGCGCGTGGCATCGAGCAACGCCGAGCAGGAAGAAGCGGTCGACGAACTCGACATCGACTACGGCGGCGACACCATCGAAATCGGCTTCAACGTCACCTACCTCATCGACGCGCTGCAGAACATGACGCAGGAAATGGTTCGCATCGAACTGTCCGATGGCAACAGCTCCGCGCTGGTCACCAACCCCGACGACAACGCCTTCAAATACGTTGTCATGCCGATGCGGATCTGATCCCGAGCGATCAACTCTCCCCCAAGCCCGACCCGCTGCCCAGCGGGTTTGGCCTTTCTAGCGATTGAGAAAAGTCCCCTATGTCAGAAGCCAACAAGCCCGCCGAATCCGTCAACACCGGTGCGGCCAATGCCGACAGCTCCAATTTCCAGCCCACCATCGACGCCCACCAGGTGGGTGCCAGCGAAGGTTATGGGGAAGGCTCGATCCAGATCCTGGAAGGCCTGGAAGCGGTGCGCAAGCGCCCCGGCATGTACATCGGCGACACGTCCGACGGCACCGGCCTGCACCACCTGGTGTTCGAGGTGGTGGACAACTCCATCGACGAAGCCCTGGCCGGCCACTGCGACGACATCGTGGTGACCATCCACAGCGACAACTCCATCAGCGTCACCGACAACGGCCGTGGCATTCCCACCGGCGTGAAGATGGACGACAAGCACGAGCCCAAGCGCTCGGCCTCCGAAATCGCGCTGACCGAACTGCACGCCGGCGGCAAGTTCAACCAGAACAGCTACAAGGTCTCAGGCGGCCTGCACGGCGTGGGTGTGAGCTGCGTGAACGCGCTGAGCCAGTGGCTGCGCCTGACCGTGCGCCGCGAAGGCAAGGTGCACCAGATCGAGTTTGCGCGCGGCTTCGTGCAGAACCGCCTGCTGGAGACCACGCCCAACGGCATCGAGATCTCGCCCATGCGCGTGACCGGTGCCACCGAGAAGCGCGGCACCGAAGTGCACTTCCTGCCCGACTACGACATCTTCCGCGAGAACGCCGACTTCCATTACGAGATCCTGTCCAAGCGCCTGCGCGAGCTCTCCTTCCTCAACAACGGTGTGCGCATCCGCCTGAAGGACGAGCGCAGCGGCAAGGAAGACGATTTTTCCGGCGCCGGCGGCGTCAAGGGCTTCGTCGACTTCATCAACAAGGGCAAGACGGTTTTGCACCCCAACGTGTTCCACGCGCTGGGCGACCGCGCGAGCGACCAGGGCACCAACATCGGCGTGGAAGTGGCCATGCAGTGGAACAGCGGCTACAACGAGCAGGTGCTGTGCTTCACCAACAACATCCCGCAGCGCGATGGCGGCACCCACCTCACCGGCCTGCGCGCGGCCATGACGCGGGTGATCAACAAATACATCGACGACAACGACTTCGCCAAGAAGGCCAAGGTCGAGGTCACCGGTGACGACATGCGCGAAGGCCTGTGCTGCGTGCTGTCGGTCAAGGTGCCCGAGCCCAAGTTCAGCAGCCAGACCAAGGACAAGCTGGTGTCCAGCGAAGTGCGCGGCCCGGTCGAAGACATCGTGAGCCGCCTGCTGGCCGACTACCTGCAGGAACGCCCGAACGACGCCAAGATCATCTGCGGCAAGATCGTGGACGCCGCCCGCGCCCGCGAAGCCGCGCGCAAGGCGCGCGAGATGACGCGCCGCAAAGGCGTGCTCGACGGCATGGGCCTGCCCGGCAAGCTGGCCGACTGCCAGGAGAAAGACCCGGCGCTGTGCGAGATCTACATCGTCGAGGGCGACTCCGCCGGCGGCTCCGCCAAGCAAGGCCGCGACCGCAAGTTCCAGGCGATCCTGCCGCTGCGCGGCAAGATTTTGAACGTGGAGAAAGCGCGCTACGAAAAGCTGCTCACCTCCAACGAAATTCTCACGCTCATCACCGCCCTGGGCACCGGCATCGGCAAGGCTGGCGGTGAAAGCGCCAACGGTGACGGCAAGGACGACTTCAACGTCGCCAAGCTGCGTTACCACCGCATCATCATCATGACCGACGCCGACGTGGACGGCGCCCACATCCGCACCCTGCTGCTGACCTTCTTCTACCGCCAGATGCCCGAGCTGGTGGAGCGCGGTCACATCTATATCGCGCAGCCGCCACTCTACAAAGTGAAGGCCGGCAAGGAAGAGCTCTATTTGAAAGACGCCGCGGCGCTGGACGGATTCCTGCTGCGCATTGCATTGAAAGACGCCAGCGTCTTCACGGGCGGCGCCACGCAGACCACGCTTGCCGGAGACACCCTGGGCGAGCTGGCGCGCAAGCACCAGATCGCCGAGAGCGTGATCGCGCGCCTGTCCAACTTCATGGACGCCGAAGCGCTGCGAGCCATTGCCGACGGCGTATCGCTTGACCTCGACAGCGTGGAGCAGGCCGAGGTCAGCGCCATCGCGCTGCAAGAGAAGCTGCGCGAGCTCACCACCACCGGCGTGCCCGCCGAAGTGGCGGCCGAATTCGACGTGCGCACCGACAAGCCCATCCTGCGCATCAGCCGCCGCCACCACGGCAACATCAAGAGCAGCGTGCTCACGCAGGACTTCGTGCACGGCGCCGACTACGCCGCGCTGGCCACCGCCGCAGAAACCTTCCGCGGCCTGCTTGGCGACGGCGCCAAGGTCATGCGCGGCGAAGGCGAGAAGCAGAAGGAAGAAAAAGTGGCCGACTTCCGCGTGGCCATGCGCTGGCTCATCAGCGAGGCCGAGCGCACCACCGCGCGCCAGCGTTACAAAGGCCTGGGCGAGATGAACCCCGCCCAGCTCTGGGAAACCACCATGGACCCCACCGTGCGCCGCCTGCTGCGCGTGCAGATCGACGACGCGATCGAAGCCGATCGCGTATTCACGATGCTGATGGGCGATGAGGTTGAGCCGCGCCGGGACTTCATCGAGGCGAATGCGCTGCGGGCGGGGAATATCGACGTTTGACGTTGTTGTTGGGAGTTTTGGGACCACAGACCCTGGCTAGGGCCTGTTAACACAAAATGCGAAGCCCATCGCCACGAGCACGAAGCTGAGGAAGCCCAAGAACATCGCATCGAGTTTCTCAAAGCGAGAGAAGATGCGCCGGTAGCCCTTGAGCCGCCGGAACAGACGCTCTCC
>NZ_LMIE01000012.1:326899-486724 GCF_001428625.1 Hydrogenophaga sp. Root209 | reverse complement strand
ACACAGTCAGAACCAGATTTCGCAGTTTCATTTCGTTGTCTCCTAATAAAAATCAAACACACACCAACACAAAACCCATGATGACCTTTGGATGCCGGACGGCCCGCGCCGTTCCGAACTCAGTGCGGGAAAGGCCAGAGCCGCAACTTCTGTTTGGCGATGCTCCAGAGCTTGGCCAGGCCGTGGGGCTCGACGATGAGGAACCAGACGATGAGGGCGCCGAAGACCATGAACTCGGCGTGTGAGACGGCCGCGGTGGAGATCTCCACGCCCACCAGGGAGCCCAGGGCGGGCAGGAACTGGTTCAAGAAGATGGGCAGCACGACGATGAAGGCCGCGCCGAAGAAGCTGCCCATGATGGAGCCCATGCCGCCGATGATCACCATGAAGAGCAACTGGAAGCTGCGGTCGATGGAGAAGGCCGCGGGCTCCCAGGAGCCCAGGTGCACAAAGCCCCACAGCCCCCCGGCCACGCCGATGATGAAGCTGCTCACCGCAAAGGCGCTGAGCTTGGCGTACATGGGGCGGATGCCGATGACCGCGGCGGCCACGTCCATGTCGCGGATGGCCATCCACTCGCGCCCGATGGCCGAGCGCACCAGGTTCTTGGCCAGCAGCGCAAACACCACCAGGAAGCCCAGGCAGAAGAGGTACTTCTCCATCGGGGTGTCGATGGTCCAGCCCAGCACCGAGAGGTTGGAGACCGAGACCGAGCCCGAGGCGGTGTTGTTGGTGAACCAGCCGATGCGCAGGAACGCCCAGTCGCAGAAGAACTGCGCGGCCAGCGTGGCCACGGCCAGGTACAGGCCCTTGACGCGCAGGCTGGGGATGCCGAAGAAGATGCCCACCAGCGTGGCGAAGAAGCCCCCCGAGAGCAGGGCGATGATCACGGGCATCCCCTCGATGCGCACGTAGGTGTTGTAGGCCATGTAGGCGCCCACGGCCATGAAGGCGCCCGAGCCCAGGCTGATCTGTCCGCAGTAGCCCACCAGGATGTTCACCCCCAGCGCGGCCAGCGCCAGGATCAGGAAGGGGATGAGGATGGCGCGGAACATGTACTCATCGACCAGCAGCGGCACGCCGATGAAGGCAAAGGCGATGAAGGCCAGGATGACCCAGCGGTCCTGCGCGATCGGGAAGATCTGCTGGTCGGCGCGGTAGGAGGTCTTGAATTGACCGTTCTCACGGTAGAACATGGTGCGTGCCCTTTCTTTGTTCTTGTGGTGGGGTCAGACGCGGTCGATGATCTTCTCGCCGAACAGCCCTTGCGGTCTGAACAGCAGAAACACCAGCGCGAGCACATAGGCAAACCAGATCTCGATGCCCCCGCCCACGTAGGGGCCCAGATACACCTCGGAGAGCTTCTCGCCCACGCCGATGATCAGGCCGCCGATGATGGCGCCGGGCACCGAGGTCAGACCGCCCAGGATGATCACGGGCAGGGCGCGCAGGGCCACCGTGGTGAGCGAGAACTGCACACCGAGCTTGGAGCCCCAGATGATGCCGGCCACCAGCGCGGTGATGCCGGCGACGAACCAGACGATGACCCAGATGCGGTTCAAGGGAATGCCGATGGATTGCGCGGCCTGGTGGTCATCGGCCACGGCGCGCAGGGCGCGCCCGGTGCCCGTCTTCTGGAAGAACAGCGAGAGCACGGCCACCAGCAAGGCGGCCACGCAGGCCGCGTAGACGTCTTCGAGGTTGACCAGCACGCCGCCTTCGAAGGTGTTCTCGAACAGGAAGACCGGGTCCTTGGGCATGCCCACATCGATCTGGTAGATGTCCGAGCCGAAGATGGTCTGGCCCAGGCCGTCGAGGAAGTAGGTGATGCCCAGCGTGGCCATCAGCAGCGTGACCCCCTCCTGGTTGACCAGGTGGCGCAGCACCAGGCGCTCGATCAGCCAGGCCAGCACGAACATGAGCGCACCGGCCATGACGAAGGCGATCAGGTTGCCCAGGAACTTGTCCTCGATGCCCAGCCAGAGCGGCACCCAGCCCGAGAAGCGCGCCATGGCGAGAGCCGCGAACAGCACCATGGCGCCTTGCGCGAAGTTGAAGACGCCCGAGGCCTTGTAGATGAGCACGAAGCCCAGGGCCACCAGCGAATACAGCATGCCGGCCATCAGGCCGCCGAGAAGAGCTTCAAGAAAAAACGCCATATCGAGTGCCTTTACGGCCGTTCGCCCTGAGCCTGTCGAAGGGCTCTGGCGGTGTTGGTGTGGAGGGGCTTCGACAGGCTCAGCCCGAACGGAGTTTGGGTAACGGGGTTTGGGGTCATGTCAATGACTCGTGCCGAGGTAGGCGCTGATGACTTCTTCGTTGGAGCGCACCTCTTCGGGCGTGCCGTCGCCGATCTTCTTGCCGTAGTCCAGCACCACCACGCGGTCGGAGATGTCCATCACCACGCCCATGTCGTGCTCGATGAGCACGATGGTGGTGCCGAACTCGTCGTTCACATCCAGGATGAAGCGGCTCATGTCCTGCTTCTCCTCCAGGTTCATGCCGGCCATGGGTTCGTCCAGCAGCAGCACCTGCGGCTCCATGGCCAGAGCGCGCCCCAGGTCCACGCGCTTTTGCAGGCCGTAGGGCAACTGGCCCACCGGTGTCTTGCGGTGGGCCTGGATCTCCAGGAAGTCGATGATGTGTTCGACGAACTCGCGGTTGGCCTCTTCTTCCTTCTGCGCCCCGCCGATGCCGAAGGGGTTGCGAAACGCCTGCGCAAAGATGTTGCTTTTGATGCGCAGGTTGCGCCCGGTCATGATGTTGTCGATCACGCTCATGCCCTTGAAGAGCGCGAGGTTCTGGAAGGTGCGCGCGATCCCCATCTCGGCCACCTGGCGGCTGTTCATGTGCTTGAAGGTCTGGCCCCGAAAGCTGATCGAGCCCTCTTGCGGCTGGTACACGCCGTTGATGCAGTTGAGCATGGAGCTCTTGCCCGCGCCGTTGGGCCCGATGATGGCGCGCACCTCGTGCTCGCGCACGTCAAAGCTGATGTCGGTGAGCGCCTTGACGCCACCAAAGCGCAGGCTGATGTTGTGCACGTCCAGGATGACGTCGCCGATTTTTTTGCTCATGGTGTGTGGTGCTTCAGGCGGCGGCTTTCACCGGGGCAAAGGTCTTGGCATCCCCCAGCTTCAGCGTGGCGTTGACCGAGCCGCTGCGCCCGTCCTCGAACTTCACCTGGGTCTCGATGTACTGCTCGGTCTTGCCGCCGTACAGCGCGTCCACCAGCACGGCATAACGCTCGCTGATGAAGCCGCGGCGCACCTTGTTCGTGCGGGTGAGCTCACCGTCGTCGGCGTCCAGCTCCTTGTGCAGCACCAGGAAACGGCTGATCTGGCTGCCCGCGAGCAGCTCGTCGCGCGAGAGGTCGGCGTTAACCTTCTCCACGCAGTCGCGGATGAGCTCGTAGACCTCGGGCTTTTGCGCCAGATCGGTGTAGCCGGCGTACGAGAGGTTGCGCCGCTCGGCCCAGTTGCCCACCGCCTCGAAGTCGATGTTGAGCATCACGCAGACCCGATCGCGCTTGTCGCCCAGGGCCACGGCCTCCTTGATGTACGAGAAGAACTTGAGTTTGTTCTCCACGTACTTGGGCGCGAACATGGCGCCGTCGTGCTCGCCACCCAGGATGCGGCCCACGTCCTTCACCCGGTCGATGATCTTCAGGTGCCCCGAAGCATCGATGAAGCCGGCATCACTCGTGTGGTACCAGCCGTCGGCGGTGAGCACCTCGGCGGTGGCGCTCGGGTTCTTGTAGTAGCCCTTCAAGAGGCCGGGGGACTTCACCAGGATTTCGCCGCTCTCGCTGAGCTTGATCTCCACCCCTTCGCAGGGCACGCCCACGGTGTCCGCGCGCGCTTCGTGGTCAGGCTGCAGGCAGACGAAGACGGCGGTTTCGGTGGAGCCGTAGAGCTGCTTCAGGTTGATGCCGATGGAGCGGTAGAAGGAAAAGAGATCGGGCCCGATGGCCTCACCCGCGGTATAGGCCACGCGCACGCGGCTCATGCCGAGGTTGTTCCTCAGCGGGCCGTAGACGAGCCAGTCGCCCAACTGGTACTTGATCGAATCCACCAGACCGATGGACTTGCCGTCCATGCGGGTGGGGCCCACGCGGCGCGCCACGTCCATGAAGTAATGGAACATGCCGCGCTTGAAGGCCCCGGCGTCTTCCATTCGGATCATCACGCTCGTCAAGAGCCCTTCGAACACGCGTGGCGGNGGGGCCCACGCGGCGCGCCACGTCCATGAAGTAATGGAACATGCCGCGCTTGAAGGCCCCGGCGTCTTCCATTCGGATCATCACGCTCGTCAAGAGCCCTTCGAACACGCGTGGCGGYGCGAAGTAGTAGGTCGGGCCCACTTCCTTCAGGTCGATCGTCACCGTGGCACCGGATTCGGGGCAGTTCACCACGTAGCCGGCCACCAGCCACTGGGCGTAAGAAAAGATGTTCTGACCGATCCAGGCCGGCGGCATGTAGGCCAGCACCTCGTCGGCGGGTGTGAGTTTGTCGAAGCGCGCGCCCACGTCGGCGCGGTTGATCAGCGTGTGATGGGTGTGCACCACACCCTTGGGGTTGCCCGTGGTGCCGCTGGTGAAGAACATGGCGGCCACGTCGTCGGGCTGGCCGGCGGCCACTTGCTCGCGAAACAGCTGCGGGTGCGCCTGGGCGTGCGCCTGGCCAGCGGCGATCAGCTCTTCCATGCCACCGAGGCCGGGCTGGTCGTAGTTGCGCAGGCCGCGTGGGTCGTCGTAATAGATGTGAGAGAGCTGAGGGCACTGCTCACGGATCTCCAGCATCTTGTCAACTTGCTCCTGGTCTTCCACCACGCAGAAGCGCACCTCGGCGTTGTTGATCGGGAAGACACACTCGCCGCCCACCGCGTCCTGGTAAAGCGGGATCGGAATGGCGCCGAGCGACTGCGCGGCCAGCATGGTGGCGTAGAGCCGGGGGCGGTTGGCACCGATCACGACCATGTGTTCGCCGCGCTGCAGGCCGGCCTGATGCAACCCGCAGGCCAGGGCCTCGACCAGCCGGGCCATGTTGCTCCAGCTGGTGGTCTGCCAGATGCCGTATTCCTTCTCGCGCATCGCCGGCGCGTCGGGGCGGCGCTGGGCGTGGTCCAGCAGCAGCTGGGGGAACGTCGTTTGCATATGTGTCTCCTGGGCCGGTCCGGGCCGCCGGCATTTGAATGTCTTTCACGGGACACTCATTGATGAAGCGGATCGTATGACTTCGTTTGACGTCATGTTGTCGGTACGACGACAATTGCGGGTCATCCCTCCTAGGACTTTCCCCTACGGGATTTCGCCTTTCACCCCGCCATGAACCCATTCGCCCCCCACCGTTCCGGCAGCGATCTGCGTGATCGTGCGCGCGCGCCCACCGAGGCGGAACTTGCCGAAATTCCCTGGCTGCAGCGCCTGACGCCGATCGAACGGACGCGGGCCGTGGATGCACTGGTGGTGGGTGAAGCCGACACGGGCGACATCATCTGCCGCTTTGGCCGGCCGGTGACGTACTGGTTTGGTCTGGTGGATGGGCTGCTCAAGATGAGCAACGACGATTCGCAGGGCCCGGTGGTCACCTTCACCGGTGTGGCGCCCGGTGGCTGGTTTGGCGAGGGCACGGTGCTCAAGCACGAGCAGTACCGCTACAACATCCAGGCGCTGCGCAAGAGCCGCGTGGCCGGCCTGCCGGTGGAGACGTTTGACTGGCTGCTGGACCACTCGATCGGCTTCAACCGTTTCGTGATGCACCAGCTCAACGAGCGCCTGGGCCAGTTCATCGCCGCGCGCGAGATCGACCGCTTGGGCAGCCCCGATTTGCGCGTGGCCCGCAATCTGGCCGCGCTGTTCCACCCGCTGCTCTCGCCCAACGTGGGCGGCATCCTGCGCATCACGCAGCAGGAACTGGCGTACCTTGTGGGCCTGTCGCGCCAGCGCACCAACGAAGCGCTGACCACGCTGGCGGCCAAGGGCTGGATCTGCGTGGAATACGGTGGTTTGCGCGTGCTCGATCTCGCGGCGCTGCGCTCGGGCCAGCTCGATGAAGGATGATCGACCCATGACAACCGACAAACCCGCCCGCACGCTCAAGCTCAACCCGGGCGCAGTTCAGAAAAAACCCGCTGACCCGTTCGCACCTCGCCGCGCCCCGGTGCGCCCGCCCGGCCCGGCCCGGGCCAAGAGTGTGTCGGCCTCGGCACCCAAGCCGCCGCGTGAGCCGTCGCCGGGCTTCGGCGCAAAGCGCGCCGGCCCCGAAGGCGATCGCACCGAGCGCCAGCGCTACGGGGCAGACGGTCCACGTTCAGGCCCCGCAAATGCCCCGCGCGGTGATGACCGCGGCTGGAACGAGCGCCCGGCGCCGCGCCGCAGCGACGACCGCGTGGGGCCAGGTGACCGTCCGCAGCGCGGCCCGTCCGCCGCACCGCGCCCGCCCCAACCCCACCGGCCCGACCTCGCCCGCGTGGGCAACGTGCGTGGTGAAGTCCGCCTCAACAAACGCATGGCTGACCTGGGTCTGTGCTCGCGCCGCGAGGCCGACGAGTGGATCGCGCGCGGCTGGGTGCTGGTCAACGGAGAACCGGCGGTCATGGGCATGCCCGTGGCGCCCGACGCGCAAGTGGAGGTGCTGCCCCAGGCGCGCCACCAGCAGGCCGGGCAGGTCACCATCCTGTTGAACAAGCCGGTGGGCTACGTGAGCGGGCAGCCTGAAGACGGTCACGAGGCGGCCGCCACGCTGATCGGCGCGCCCAGCCAGTGGCGCGGTGACGCCAAGACGCCGGCCGATGGCCGCCGCTTCGCGCCCGAGCACACGCGCGGCCTGGCCCCCGCCGGGCGGCTTGACATCGACTCCACCGGCCTGCTCGTGCTCACGCAGGACGGGCGTGTGGCGCGCACGCTGATCGGTGAGAGCAGCGGTGTGGAGAAGGAATACCTGGTGCGCGTGCAGTTCGCGCCCAACGGCCCGATGGGGGCGGGCGTGATCGCGGAGAACGTGCAGGCGATCTTTCCGCCGCATCAGCTGGCCCGGTTGCGCCACGGCCTGAGCCTGGACGACCAGCCCCTCAAGCCCGCGCAGGTGGACTGGCAAAACCCCGAGCAGCTGCGCTTTGTGCTGATCGAAGGCAAGAAGCGCCAGATTCGCCGCATGTGCGAGCAGGTGGGACTGCACGTGGTGGGCCTTAAGCGCGTGCGTATCGGTAAGGTCGTATTGGGGAATCTTCCGGTGGGGCAGTGGCGTTTCCTCGGGGCCGACGAGCGGTTCTAGGGTATTGCCAGCGTGCCCGGTGTGCACGGCCACAATGCCCCATGACCCGCGCCAAACCCTCCGCCACCCGCCAGGCCCTGCTGCGCCACCTGCGGCCCTCTGACCTGCAAGCTGCGGTGCGGCTGGCCACGCAGGCCACCACGGGCGTGATCGGCATTGCCGAAGGAGTGCACCAGTCGGTGCGCCGCAAGATGGGTCTGTCGGCCGGCGCCGAGCTGGGTCGCACCGGTGGCCTCACGGGGCAGATCTACCGCGGCATCCGCGGCGTCACAGAGATGGTTGGCCACGGGCTGGACGGGGCGCTCTCGACCCTGCTGCCCCTGCTGAACGACCCTTCGACCCACCCCGAACCCTCCCCAGGCCGCGAAGCCGTGCTGGCCGCGCTCAACGGCGTCTTGGGGGACCGCCTGCTGGCGCAGAACAATCCGCTGGCCCAACGCATGGAATTGAGGCTGGCCGGGCAGACCCTGCCCATGGACCGGCCCACCCATCTGCGAGAAAGATTGGTGGCCGCCTCACCCCACCTGCTGCTGCTCGTGCATGGCCTGTGCATGAACGACACGCAATGGCAACGCAGCGGCCACGACCACGGCGCCTTCCTGGCGCAAAAGCTGGGCTGCACGCCGGTGTACGTGCGCTACAACAGCGGCCTGCACACCTCCATCAATGGCCGTGAACTGGCTGGGCAGCTCGAGCGACTGGTGGCCCAGTGGCCCGCGATCGAATCCATCACCGTGCTGTGCCACAGCATGGGCGGGCTGCTGGCGCGAGCGGCCGTGTTCTATGGCCGACAGATGGGCCACCACTGGCCGGCCCAACTCAAGCACCTGGTATTTCTGGGCACACCGCACCACGGCGCGCCGCTGGAGCGCGCCGGTCACGGGGTGGACGTGTTGCTCGCCGCCTCGCCCTTCACCCTGCCGTTCACCCGGCTGGGCATGCTGCGCAGCGCCGGCATCACCGACCTGCGCCACGGCCATGTGGTGGATGACGATTGGCAGGGGCGCGGCCGGTTTGAATCCCCCCACGATCACCGCGTGCCATTGCCTTTGCCCGAGGGCGTGGCCTGCTTCACTGTGGCCGCCACGCTCGCGCCACAGCGCGGCCTGCTGGCCGACCGCCTTACCGGTGACGGCCTGGTGCCGTTGCGCAGTGCCCTGGGCCAGCACGATGAAGCTGCGCGCCGGCTGGTGTTTGCCAAGGACAGCCAGCGCACGGTCTACCGCACCGGCCACCTGGAGCTGCTCTCCAGCCCAGTGGTGGCGCAACAGCTGGTGCAGTGGCTGGCGCCTGTGGCCGTGGAGGTCGACTGAGGTGCCTCAACGCTCGCGCCCGGCCTCATGCCAGGCGCGCTGCACCGGTGAGAGCAGGTACTCCATCACCGTGCGCTGGCCAAGCAGGATCTCGGCCTGCGCCTGCATGCCGGCGGTGAGCGTGTGGCGCCTCTCGTCACGCACCAGCTCGGCCTCACGCAGCGTGACGGTTGCCTTGTAGCGAGGCGGCGGGTTGCCCGCTTGGGCGGCGGCTCGGCCGGGCTCCTCGACCTGCGCATCGGCGTTGACCCACTGCACCTCGCCGTGCGCCATGCCGTACTTCTGAAACGGATAGGCCGCGAACTTGAGCTTGACCGGCTGACCCGGCCGAACAAAGCCGATGTCGTCGTTGGACACCCACACCTCCACCTTCAGTGGCGCCTGCTGCGGCACCAGCGTGGCCAACACGGTGCCGGGCTGCACCACCGTGCCCACGGTGTGGGTGGCCAGCTCCTTCACGATGCCTTCGTGCGGCGCGCGCAGTTCCATGAGGGCGTGGCGATGCTGTTGTTTCTGCCAGTCGGCCTCCAGCCGCTCGAGCTGTGACCGTGTTTCGGCGCGCTCGCTGTGCAGGCGCTGGCGGTGTTCGGCCCGGATCTGTTCGAGCTTCTTCACCGACTGGTCGATGCTCGCGCGTGCCGAGGCAATCACGTGCTGCTGGGTGGCAAGTTCCTGTTCCTTCTCGATGCGTTCGCGGCGTTTGTCGCTGACCATGAGCCGGCCGGTGAAGCCCTGGTCGGCGAGTTGCGCGTAGGCCGTTTCCTGGGCCTGGAAGTGGGGCATCACCGCTTGCAGCCGCTGGCTCTGCTGCTGCGCGGCGGCCAGCTCTTGCTGCGCCTTGAGCATGCGGCTGCGCTCTTCGGCCAGGGCGCTGGCCAGCGCGGCCTGGTTGGCCTGCTGTTGTGCGGTGGCTTCCTGCGCCAGGGGAGGCGGGTCGTCCGGGGTGATACGCAGAGCCTGCTCGGCCAGCTCGGCGTCCAGGCGGCGCAGCGCCAGGCGTTTGCGCCAGCGCTCGGTGCCCAGGGCGTTCAGGTCGGCCTCGGTGCTCAGGGCGTCCATGCGCATGAGCACCTGGTCCTGGTGCACCGTTTGTCCTTCGCGCACCAGGATCTCGCTGACGATGCCGGCCTCGGAGGGCTGCACGATCTTGAGGTAGTCCTGCGGCACCAGCTTGCCTTCGGCCACGGCCACGATGTCGAGCCGGCCCAGCGTGGCCCAGATGAAGAGGAACACCAGCAGCGCCAGCAGGCACCACAACACGCGCCGGCCGATGGGCGAGGGCGCCTGCTGCTGCAGGCGGATCAGAGGTGGGTGGAAGGCGAGGTGGGCGGGGTGGGTGGATGTGGATTTGGAGGCAGCGGGCGCTTCTGTCATGGCTTGTTCTTGTTGTGTGGATCGCAAGGCAGGCAAAGCTGCGGCGACCCGAACGGTGCGCCCGGGTCGCCGCAGTGGCCTGCATCAGGCTGCCAGGCTGGCCAGGCCCTCCTTGAGCCCGTTGAAGCCGACCAGGTGCGTGCCGGAGCCCACGCTCAATCCCACGGCGCTGGCGCCTGAGGCGCCCGCCTGCCCAGCGCCCGCGCTCAAGCCGGCCAGCCCGTGGCCTGCGCCCCAGGCCGGGTCGCTCCACAAGTCACCGACATTGCGCTCGGCGTCCAGTTGTTCGATGACGTCGTGGATCTCGGCCGCGCGGCAGGCGGCCACGGCGTCTTCAAACCGGGCGTGGGGGTGCGCCATCAGCAGGTTGTCGAGCACCGAGCCAGAGAACAGCACCGTCTCTTGCGGCACCACGCCAAAGTGCGCGCGCAGTTCGTTGGCGGCCAGGTGGCGGATGTCGCGGCCGTCGATGGTGATGCGGCCTTGCTCGGGCAAATGAAAGCCCAGCAGCAGCTTGGCCAGCGTGCTCTTGCCGCAGCCCGAGGGGCCCATGAGCACGGTGAGTTGCCCGGGCGGCAGCGTGAGGCTCAGGCCCTGGTACAGCCAGGGGTGGCGTTCGCTGTACCGAAAACCCAGGCCCTGCACCTCGATGGCGCCTGTGCCGCCCGGGGCGCGCTGCGGCACCAGGCTCACCGGTTCGGTGGGCATGTCCAGCACGTCGGCCAGGCGTTTCACGGCGATGCTGGCTTGCTGAAACTCCTGCCACAGGCCCACCAGCCGCATCAGTGGCTGGCTCAGGCGGCTGGCGAACATCTGGAACGCGACCAGCATGCCCACGGTGAAGTTGCTGTCGTGCATCACCGTCCAGGCGCCCACGATCAGGATGGCCAGTGTCATGGTCTGCTCCAGCGCCGAGGCGCTCACCTGGTAGGTGTTGCCCACCTGGCGCGTGGCAAAGCCGGCCTGCAGGTACTGCGCCAAGTAGGTGCCGTAGCGCTTGTCCACGTCGGGCTCCATCTGCAGCGCCTTCACCGTGGCCATGCCCGATAGGTATTCGGTCAAAAACGCCTGGTTGCGCGCGCCCAGCAGAAACTGGCGGTCCAGCCGCTGGCGAAACACCGGCACCATGACCAGGCTCACCCCAACGATGAGCAGCAGCAGGCCCAGCGCCACCAGCGAGAGTACCCTGCTGTACCAGAACATCACCGCCAGAAAGATGAACAGGAAGGGCAGGTCCAGCAGCAGCGTGACGGCCGCGCCCGAGACGAACTCGCGCAGCGTCTCCACACCTTGTAGCCGCGCCACCAGCGTGCCGGTGGGGCGGGCTTCGAAGTAGGGCAGGGGCAGGCGCAGCAGGTGTCGCATCACCTGTTCGCCCAGCACCGCGTCCATGCGGCTGCCGGTGTGCAGCACCAGGTATTGGCGCAGCCAGGTCATGGTGCTGGTGAACAGCATGAACACCACCAGCGCCACACCCAGCACCCACAGCGTGCTCACGCTGTGGTGAGCGATCACCTTGTCGATGATCACCTGGGTGAACAGCGGCGTGGCCAGCCCCACCAGCTGGATGGCCAGGCTGGCCAGCAGCACGTCGCGCCACAGTTGGCGGTGGCGCTGCAGTTCGGGGATGAACCAGGCAAAACCGAAGGCCGGGCGCTTGCCCGGGCTCGCCGTGCTGCCGTGGGGCACATCGTCTTGCGTGCTGCCGTCTTCGTCGGGTCCTGCCGGGGCAGCGGGTTCTTGTGGGGCGCAGAGCAAGAGCCATGGTTCGACTTCGTTGCTCAGGGCATGCAGGTCGTCGATTTCACCTGGAGCTTCACCCGGGCGGAACAGGCCCAGTTGGCCGTCGCCGCGGCGGGCCACCAGGAGTGGCGGGCCAGCGCTGTCGGGCGGGGTGCCGCGCGCAAAGGCCACGGCGGGCATCGGTGGGGGTGCTTGCGCGCCATCGGGCCAGGGAACCGTCTGGGCCTTGAGCCCGAGCCCGGCCAGGGCTTCGATCAGTGTGGGCAGGTCCCAGGGCGGGGCATAGCGCTTGATCAGCAGTTCGGCATCAAAGGGCTTGCGGTGCAGGCCGGCCAGGCTGCCGATCAGCCAGACGGCGGCCTCCGTGCTCAGGGCGTGTGTGAGCCCCACATCGTGGTGCGATGACAAATCCGGTTCCTCCCTCTTGGCTTGTTCTTGGCGCAAGACCGCAAGAGGCTAGGGGGGCGAGGGGGTGCGGGAAATACCACCGATGCAGTAATTGGAGGCAGTCGTGTTCGAATGCTGGAAGTGGCCCGGCGCTTGAAAAAGCCGCAGCCGCCCATAATTCCGCCTCGCGAGCGCTCCCGCCACGGGAGTCCCCCCTGTCTTTTTTCCAACGAACTCCCATGAGCAAACAAACCCTGTCGTTCCAGGCCGAAGTGGCGCAGCTGCTGCACCTGGTCACCCATTCGCTGTACTCCAACCCCGACATCTTTTTGCGCGAGCTGGTTTCCAACGCATCGGACGCCTGCGACAAGCTGCGGTTCGAGGGCCTGAACAACGCCGCCTTGTTCGAAGACGCGCCCAACCTGGACGTGCGCGTGGCTTTCGACACCGAGGCACGCACCATCACCATCACCGACAACGGCATCGGCATGAGCGCGCAGGAGGCGATTGACCACCTGGGCACCATTGCCAAGAGTGGCACCAAAGACTTCATGAGCCACCTCAGTGGCGACCAGAAGCAGGACGCCCAGCTCATCGGCCAGTTCGGCGTGGGCTTCTATTCGGGCTTCATCGTGGCCGACAAGATCACCGTGGAGTCGCGCCGCGCCGGCCTGCCCGCCGCTGAAGGCGTGCGCTGGACCAGCGGCGGCACTGGCGACTTTGAAGTCGAAACCATCGAGCGCGCCGCGAGCGGTACCAGCGTCACGCTGCACTTGCGTGACGACGCTGGCGACTACCTCGATCGCTGGAAACTCAAGTCCATCATCGGCAAGTACTCGGACCACATCAGCCTGCCCATCCTGATGCAGAAGGAAGAGTGGGACGCCGAGAAGAGTGCCTATGTGAAGCAGGACGAGTGGGAAGCGGTGAACTCGGCCAATGCGCTGTGGGCGCGCAGCAAGAAGGACATCAGCGACGAGCAGTACGCCGAGTTCTACAAGAACCTGAGCTACGACACCCAGGCCCCGCTGGCCTGGAGCCACAACCGGGTGGAAGGCAGCACCGAGTACACCCAGCTGCTCTACATCCCGGCCAAGGCGCCGCAAGACCTCTGGAACCGCGACCGCAAGGCCGGCATCAAGCTGTATGTGAAGCGCGTCTTCATCATGGACGAGGCCGAAGCGCTGATGCCCTCGTACCTGCGCTGGGTCAAGGGTGTGGTGGACTCGGCCGACCTGCCGCTCAACGTGAGCCGCGAGCTGCTGCAAGAGAGCCGCGACGTGAAGGCGATCCGAGAAGGCAACACACGCCGTGTGCTGGCCATGCTGGACGACATGAGCAAGGATGCGGAGAAGTACACCGGTTTCTACGCCGAGTTCGGTTCGGTGCTGAAAGAGGGCCTGGGCGAGGACTTCGCCAACCGCGACAAGCTGGCCAAGCTGCTGCGCTTTGCCAGCACGCAGGACTCGGATCTGGTCTCCCTGGCCGACTACAAGGCCCGCATGAAGGAAGGCCAGGCCACGATCTACTTCATCACCGCCGACAACCTCGCTGCCGCGAAGAACAGCCCGCAACTGGAGGTGTTCCGCAAGAAGGGCATCGAGGTGCTGCTCATGACCGATCGTGTGGACGAGTGGGCACTGAGTTTCCTCAACGAGTTCGAGGGCACGCCGCTTCAGAGCGTGGCCAAGGGCGCGGTGGACCTGGGCTCGCTGCAGGACGAAAAGGAAAAGAAAGCCGCCGAGGCCGCAGCCGAGGTGTTCAAACCCGTGCTGGATCGCCTGAAGGAAACCCTGAAAGACAAGGCCAAGGACGTGCGCGTGACCTCGCGCCTGGTGGATTCACCGGCCTGCCTGGTGGTGGAAGACGGCGATCTGTCGACTCAGTTGGCGCGCATGCTCAAGCAGGCCGGCCAGCCGGCGCCCGATGTGAAGCCCATCCTGGAAGTGAACGCCGAACATGCGCTGGTGAAGAAACTGGAGAGCAGCGAACACTTCGACGATCTGGCCCACATCCTGTTTGACCAGGCTTTGCTGGCCGAAGGCGGGCTGCCGGATGATCCGGCGGCGTATGTCAAGCGTGTGAATGCCCTGTTGATTTGATTGAAAGATCGGGGTGCGCAGGTCACGCGCGCGGTTGACTACACTGTGCCCCGGGGGGTTTCCTCGGGAACAGGGCAATGCACCTGTTCCCCCACGCACTCAAACACTCACACCGTGTACCTTCAGCGCCCATTCGACCACGTCGTCACCTTTCGCAATAGCCAGGGAGAGAGTGCCCGCGGCACCCTGACCAGCCTGCAGCGCCGCTCGCTGGTGATGGAGATCTACAACCCGTACTCCATCGTGCAGGTCAGCGAGGTGCTCAGCGAGCTGACCATCCGCTCAGGCGACCGCATCATCTACAAGGGCAAGGCGGTGGTGGTGAGCCTGCTCAACACCGGCCTGATGGCGGTGGTGTCGGTGGCGCTGATTGACGAGTGGTCCGATCTGAACGCCATCCGCGGCGATGTGCGCCAGGTGCGCGACGAGGCGAGCCGCTTCGTCGCCGACTGGGAGTCGCGCTTCAAGATCAAGCAGAGTTACCAGGTCACCATCAGCGAGTTCCGGGCCTTCCTGGCGGAGACCGCGCGCTGGATCGACCAGGCCGACATGGTCGACTCGCTCCCGCGCGACAGCAGCGGGCGCCTGGCCGACGATGTGTTCGAGGCCATCGCCGAGCCCTTGATGATCAAAGGCAAAGAGTTCCTGGTGCGTCTGGAGGACGAGGCTTCGCGCCTGCCCGAAGAGGATTCGCTGCTGCACCGCGCCTATGCCCAGACCGCGCTGCACCCGCTGCTGCTGCGCGCGCCCTTTGTCTACCGCACCTTCGCCAAACCGCTGGGCTACGCCGGCGACTACGAGATGGTCAACCAGATCCTGGGCGACCCGCGCCAGGGCGGCTCGACCTACATCCAGTTGATCAATGCGATGTTTCTGAAGGCGGCGGTGGCCGTGGCGCACCGCAACCGCATCGACATCCTGGTGGATTTCCTGAAGAAGGCGGCGGACAATGCGGCCGCGCAGGAGCGCGTGATCCGGGTGCTCAACGTGGGCTGTGGCCCCGGGGTGGAAATCCAGAAGCTGATTGCCAGCGGTGCGGACCTCTCGCGCCTGAAGTTCACCCTGATCGATTTCAGCCTGGAGACGCTGAAGTACACGCAGCAGAAGATCGAAGAGACCGCGTCCGCGCACCGGGTGAAGGTCGATGTGACCTATGTGCAGGAGTCGGTGCACGAACTGCTCAAGCGCGCCACGCGCGACACCGCGCCGGCGGATGGTGAAGGTTTCGACACCATCTACTGCGCCGGCCTGTTCGACTATCTGTCGGACAAGGTGTGCTCGCGCCTGATCCGCTACTTCATGTCACGCAGCAACCCTGGCGCCCACCTGCTGGTGACCAACGTGCATTCGGACAACCCGGAGCGCTTTGGCATGGAGCACCTGCTGGAGTGGCACCTGATCTACCGCGACGAGGCGCAGATGCGCGTCGTGCTGGAAGAGGTCGATGCGCCGGTGACGCTCTACACCGATCCCACCGGGGTGAACATCTTTGCGGAGCTGGTGGTCAACGCGCGCCTGAAAGCGATGGCGCTTGAAAATGGTTAGCCGGTCGAGTTCGCCTTACGAGCAGCAGCTCTCGGACTTCCGGCTCACCTACAGCAAGGCGGGGAGCATCACCTCCATCGTGCTGGTGCTGGCCGGCTTTGGCCTCGACTATTTTTCGTACCCGGACCGGCTGCTGGAGTTTTCGCTGCTGCGCGTCCTGGTGGCGGTGCTGACCCTGGGTGTGTTCGGGGTGCTGTTCACGCCCTTCGGGCGCCAACATGTGCGCGCGCTCACCATGCTGTGGCTGCTGCTGCCGCAGGTCATGATCGCCTTCATGATCTTCGACACCGATGGAGCCCAGTCGATTTACTTCGTGGGGCTTCACCTGGCGCTCTACGCGGTGGGCATCATCCTGCCCATCAGCTTCTTCGAGGGAGTGGGCTTCGGGGCGCTCACGCTGGGCCTGTATTTGGCAGCCTGTGTGATGCACTCCGGGGCCAGCGAGGACTCCTCTCGGCTGGTGACGAACTCACTGTTCATCCTGTTCTCTGCCGCCGCCAGCGCGGTGTGCACCTGGTTCAACGAGAAGGCTCGCATCCGTTTGTTCTCTCTTCAGCACGAGGTGTCGGAAAAGAACGCCTCGCTGCGTGAGATCAACACCACGTTGGCCGAAGTCAAGGGCCAGCTGATCCAGCGCGAGAAGATGGCCGCGATCGGCACGCTCTCAGCCGGCCTGCTGCACGAGCTCAACAACCCGGTGAACTACAGCCTGATGGCGATCGACATGGGCCTGACCTGCCCGGGTGTGGAGAGCGACGCCATGCTCAAGGAAAGCCTGGGCGATGCGCGCGAGGGCATGCAGCGCATCCAGAACATCGTCTCTGATCTGAAGACGTTCGCTTACCAGAAGCCGGGTCAGGACGCCCAGCGTCCCTTCCTGCTGGGCAATGCGTTGCGCTCGGCCCTGCGGCTGGCCGGCTACGAACTCAAGGGCATCGACGTGCCGGTGGAGTTGCCGCAGGACACACACGTGCTGGGCGATGAGCCCGCCATCATCGGTGTGTTGATCAACCTGCTGAGCAATGCCGCGCATGCCCTGCAGGCGGCGCGGCGCGAACAGCCGCAGATCGCCGTGACAATGGTCTCGCGCGAGCAGCGCCTGTTTGTCTCGGTGCGCGACAACGGTACGGGCATTGCGCCCGACAACGTGGGCCGCGTGTTCGAGCCGTTCTTCACCACGCGCGATGTGGGCGCTGGCCTCGGACTGGGCTTGAGTGTGAGCTACGGCATCGTGCAGCGCCACGGCGGCACCCTGGCGGTGGAGAGCGAGCTGGGCGCCTGGACCGAATTCACCTTTGATTTGCCGAGGCCCTCATGAACATGCAAGACCCCGGTACCTTGCGAGTCCCCCAGGGACCACACGCCATCCTGATGGTGGACGACGAGCCGCAGGCCTGCAAATGGTTTGCCCGCCTGTACGGAAGCGAATTCACCGTGTTGACCGCCGCCAGCGTGGAAGAGGCGCTGGCCTTGCTGGGCGAGCGCGGCCACGAGGTGGCGGTGCTGCTCACCGACTACGCGATGCCGACGCGCGACGGCGTGGCTTTGCTCAGCGAGGTGCGGCGGCTTTATCCGCACGTGGCGCGATTGTTGGTGTCTGCCTATGCCGACAAGGACGTGGCCATGTCGGCCGTGAACCAGGGCCATGTGGAGAAGATTCTCGAGAAGCCCCTGGACGACGCGATCACCCGCCAGGCCTTGCGTGAGGCGCTGGAGTCCAGCGTGCGCCGCACACGCGACCAGACGCTGATCGCGCGGCGCGAGTCGGCCTTGCGCGAGACCTTGGGCTTTCTGGCCCACGAAGTCACTTCACCACTGGCCACGGTGCGTGGCTATCTGTCGGCCATGCGCGAGAACCACCGCGCCAGCCCCGAGAGCACCGATGGCATGGCCTACATTGCCCAGCAGAAACCGGGTGACGTGCTGTTCATGATCGAGGCCGCGCAAAGGCGCGCAGAGTATGCGCAGTCACTGGTATCCACCTTTGTGCAGACCGCGCGAGACGCCAGCCGGGGCGATACCTCGGCCAGCCTGCGCGCCAGCGAACTCGTGCGCGCGGTGCAGGAGGAGTACCCCTTTGAAGCCGCCGAGGCCGACTGGCTGTCGGCGGAACTGGCGCCCGACTTCACCTTGCCCGGTCGACGCGACCTGCTCTACCTTGTGCTGTGCACCCTGGTCAAAAACGCCTTGATCGCCCTGCGCGCGCAGCCGCCGGAGCGCCCCGAGGTGCGCATTGCGCTGGTTCGTGTGGCCATGCTGCCTGGCCTGAGCCCACAGTCGGCTTTGCGTGTGACCGACAACGGCCCCGGCATCCCGCCCGAGGTGCTCAATCGCCTCACGCGGGAGCCCGTGACCACACGCGCCGAGAGTGGCGGCAGCGGCATGGGCCTGCTGTTCTGCCAGCGCGTGATGACCACCCTGGGCGGTGACATCGCCGTGCAATCCACCCTGGGCCAGGGCACGACCGTGACCCTTTATTTCCCACCGTCGCCTGACGACACCCCGGTCGAGGAGACCTGATGACACCAACAAAAATTCTCTATGTGGATGACGAGGCCATGGCGCTGAAGTATTTCGAGCGCCTGGTCAGCCCGTTGGCGCCCGTGCTGACCGCCGGCTCGGTGGAAGAAGGCCGCGCGGTCTTGCTGGCGCACGGTGCCGACGTGGCCGTGCTGGTGTGCGACCAGCGCATGCCCGGCGAGCGCGGCAACGAGCTGCTGCGCCACGCCCGCGAGTACTACCCCGGCATCGTGCGCATGTTGACCACGGCCTATTCGGAGCTGGGGGATGCCATCGAGGCGATCAACACCGGCGAGATTTACCGCTACATCAACAAGCCCTGGGAGCTGGAGAGCCTGCGCGCCGACCTGAAGAACGCACTGGAGCTTGCGGTGCTGCGCAGCGAACGCGACAGCCTGATGCGCGACAGGCTGCTGGCCCAACAGAGCCGCCTGCTGGCGAACCGCCTCGCCGCCTTGCTCATGGTGGGTTCGGCCGTGTACGCCGACGGTCATGAGCAGGCGCTTTACCGCTATGCCGAAGCGGCGCGGGTGGTGGGTGGGGCTGAACCCATGGTGGACTGGAACCGCTGGGACCACGCGGATCTGCTGCAGGCCGAGGCACTGCGCGGCGCGGCCATCGCGACGCACCTGCGCGATGCCCTGCTGGTGCTGGGCCCTCGGGGCGATGCGGGCGACGCCTTGTCGGCGCTGGCGCGCTCGATTGGCGGCGAGGTCAGTGGCGACGGGGTGTTGGTGGCCAACGCCACCGTGTTCACCGCGCTGCTGGTGTCGCCCGCGGGTGAGACGCCCACCGCGCCGCAATGCGCCTGGCTGGCGTGGTTGCTGTGGCAGGCCGGCCAGGCCCGAGTGACGCCCGCGCAAGGGGGCTGGATGGTGCGCCCCGCCGCGCCGGATGTGCTGCGCGGGGACTGGCTGGCCGATGCGATGGAGCGGCTGGGGAAAGACCCGGCTTGAAACCGGCTCGTCGGAACGGCGGAACCACGGTGAGCGGCACGGGTCATTCAGGCAGCGTTGAAGTACCCTTGCTCTTGAACCTTTTGGGGATCCCATGACGAACCTTGCCCATACCTGCCGCCAGCGGCTCATGCATGCGTCACGACGGGCCACCTGGCTGTGCGCCGCCGCCTTGCTCACCGGTTGCTCGGTGGGCGTGGGGGTGGGCATTCCGGTCGGCCCGTTTTCCATCGGCGTGGGCGTGGGTTCCGGTGGCGTGAACGCCGGCGTCAGCACCGGCGTGGGGCCGGTGGGTGTGGGCGTGGGGGTGAACCAGCGCGGTGCGGTGAGCGCCGGTGCCGGCGTGGGCACGAGCAGCCGGGTCGGCAACAGCAATGCGCGCGTCGGGGTGGGTGTGGGCACCAGCACCACCATCTACGATCCCGACCTGTATCGCAAATAGGGGTCGACCCCCATCAAAAAAAGCCCGTCCGGCGTGAGCCAGACGGGCTTTTTGCTGCCTGAGCCGACGCTCAGACCACCGTGATCGTCACGTTGATGTTGCCGCGGGTGGCATTGGAGTACGGGCACACCTGGTGCGCGGCGTCCACCAGGTCCTGGGCCACGGCGCGGTCCATGCCTGGCAGGCTCACGTTCAGGCGGGCAGCAATGCCGAAGCCGGCCGGAATCGGGCCGATGTCGACTTCAGCGTCGATCGACGCGTCGGCTGGCACAGCCACTTTTTTCATGCCGGCCACGTGTTTCATGGCGCCCATGAAGCAGGCGGAGTAACCGGCGGCGAACAGCTGCTCGGGGTTGGTGGCCGCGCCCGAGCCGCCCATGGCTTTGGGAGGCGAAAGCTTGACGTCGAGCATGCCGTCGTCGGAGCGGGATGTGCCTTCGCGGCCGCCGGTGGTGTGGGCGCGGGCGGTGTAGACGACTTTGTCGAGGGAAGTGGGCATGGTGTGGCTCCTGGGGTTGAATCGCTTGCGGGAAGCGGGGGATTGAAACGGGGAAGGGAACAAGGGTCAGGCGGAGAGACGATCGCGCAGGGTCTGCACCTGCCGGGTGAGTGCAAGGACTTCGGCCACGTCGCACTGCGTGGCTTGCAGCACGCAGCCCGGAATGCGCGCGGCCCGGGCCTTGAGCTTGCGGCCGGCAGCGGTCAGGCGGATCAGCACGCGGCGCTCGTCCTGCACGTCGCGCAGGCGGGTCACGAGTTCGGCGGTCTCCAGACGCTTGAGCAACGGGGTGAGGGTGCCCGAGTCGAGGTGCAGGCGCTCACCGAGTTCGGAGACGGCCACGCCGTCGTGCTCCCACAGCACCAGCATGGCCAGGTACTGCGGGTAGGTCAGGCCGATCTCGTCCAGCAGCGGCTTGTACAGCTTGGTCATGGCCAGCGAGGCCGAGTACAGCGCAAAGCAGAGCTGGTGGTCGAGCTGCAGGGCCTGGTCGCTGGAGAGGCGTGGGGTGTTCATGGGTCGTTAGTGTATCGAGCAATTAAATTGCGTGCAATTCAATTGCGAGCAACCACAAACCGAATGGGGTCATCGCCGACCCCTCGAACAGCGTTCAGGCCATCAATGGCTCGGCCTGCATTTCCTCGATCTGCTCCACCAGCATGTCGACCTGGCCCTGCCAGTAGTCGCGGCTGCCGAACCAGGGGAAGTTGATCGGGAAGGCAGGGTCGTCCCAGCGGCGCGCAACCCAGGCGCTGTAGTGGATCAGCCGCAGCGTGCGCAGGGGCTCAATCAGCGCGAGCTCACGCCGGTCGAAGGGGCGGAACTGTTCGTAGCCATCGACCAGTGCGCCGAGCTGCTGCGTCTGCTGGCGCCGGTCTCCACTGAGCAGCATCCAGAGGTCCTGCACCGCCGGGCCGGTGCGCGCGTCGTCCAGGTCCACGAAATGCGGTCCGGCGCCGGGCTGGCCTTCGGGCGTCCAGAGGATGTTGCCGGGGTGACAGTCGCCGTGCAGGCGGATGCGGCGGATGCCGTCTTCTGCCAGCGGCGCGCCCGCCTTGAGCACCGGGTGGGCTTCGATCAAGGCCAGCGCTTCTTCGAGTGCGGCGGCCCAGGCGGTGCGAACCTCGGGCGCCACGGCGGCGTGTTCCATCAACCAGTCGCGCGGCTCGCGGGCGAAGCTGGCGGCGTCCAGCGCCGGGCGCACCTGGAACGCCTGCGCCGCACCCACACTGTGGATGCGCGCCAGAAAGCGGCCGATCCATTCGAGCACGTCGAAGTCGTCGAGCTCGGGCCGCCGTCCACCGCGGCGAGGGCTCACCGCGAACGCAAAACCGCCGAAATGGTGCAGGGTGGCGCCGTTCACCACGAGCGGGGGTACCGCGGGAATCTCGGCCTGCGCCAGCTCCATGGCAAACGCATGCTCCTCGGCAATCTGCTCGTCGCTCCAGCGCCCGGGCCGGTAGAACTTGGCCACCACCTGGTCCACGCCATTCACCGGTGACTCCAGGTGGATCTGGTATACGCGATTTTCGAAGCTGTTGAGCGCGGCCATGCGCCCGTCGCCCCACAGGCCGATGCTGGCCAGCGCGTCCTGCACCACATCGGGTGTCAAGGCGCTGTAGGGATGATCGGCGGGAGCAACGGAGTCGAGCGTCATGGGCAGGGTCATGGGCGATTGTCACCGTTGCAGACCGCCGTGGCGGGTGCGCGCACCTATCATCGGCCCATGGCCAAAAACAAATCTTTACCACGCCCGGTGCCCACGCTGCAGGAGCAATTGCCCGAGCTGCGCGAAGGCCAGTCGGTGGCCTTGCTGCAGGAGCTGCACATCCTCACCCGCGAGGGCAAGCTCAACCAGGACACGCGGCGCAAGCTCAAGCAGGTGTACCACCTGGTGCAGTTCATCGAACCGCTGCTGGCCGAGGTGTTGGCCGCGCGCGGCGATGTGACCCTGGCCGACCACGGCGCGGGCAAGTCCTATCTGGGTTTCATTCTGTACGACCTGTTCTTCAAATCCAGGCCGGTGGGCCGCGTGACCGGCGTGGAAACCCGCGCCGAGCTGGTGGACAAGTCGCAAGCCCTGGCCAGCAAGCTGGGCTTCGGGCGCATGGACTTTCTGGCCACCACGGTGCAGGAGGCGCTCACCCACCCCGGCCTGCCGGAGCGCATCGACGTGGTGACCGCGCTGCACGCCTGCGACACCGCCACCGACGATGCGATTGCCTTCGGTCTGGCCAAGCAGGCCAGCCACATGGTGCTGGTGCCGTGTTGCCAGGCCGAGGTGGCTGGCGTGCTGCGCCAGCACAAGGCATTGAGCCTGTCACGTTCGCCGCTGGCCGAGCTCTGGCGCCATCCACTGCACACGCGCGAGTTCGGCAGCCAGATCACCAACGTGCTGCGCTGTTTGCAACTGGAAGCAAATGGTTACAACGTGACGGTGACCGAACTGGTCGGCTGGGAGCACTCCCTGAAAAACGAACTCATCCTGGCCCGTAGAATGGCCGACGACCGACATGGAGCCCGCGAGAAGGCTCGGCAGCGATTGATGCAGGTGCTCGATGAGTTGGGCCTACCCGAACTCAAGACGCGGTTTGCTGCTGCAGAGGTCGGATCGGGTCCGTCCGCAGTGACGACCTGATTGTTCGCGGCGGCCTTCCCGGTCGCCTGTTGTTCATGTTCCCGGTGTACAAGTCAGCGCCACGCTGATGCCGGTTTGCCTGTTGACCTCCGGGGAGTTTTTGCCCCAAGGTCACCATCCCACAGACCCCATCCAGGAGAGCCTGCCCATGGTCACCGATTTTGCTTTTCTATTGCAGTCCATTGCCTGGCCTTTGGTGCTGCTGCTGGCCTGGTTCCTGGCCGAGCTGTTCTTCGAGCGTTGGCACATTCCGCGCGTCACCAGCTACGTGGCGGTGGGGCTGCTCGGTGGACTGATCAACCTGCCCGGCCTCACCACCGATGTGCCCGGCCTGCCGTTCCTGGCCAACGTGGCGTTGTCGCTGGTGCTGTTCGAACTCGGTTACCGCATCAACCTGCGCTGGTTCCGCCACAACCCCTGGATGCTGGCGCTCGGCGTGGTCGAATCCATCGTCACCTTCTGCGTCATCTATTGGGTGAGCGGCTGGTTCGACCTGCCGCTGGACCACCGCCTCATCATTGCCGCGCTCTCCATCTCGGCCTCACCCGCGGGCGTGGTGCGCGTGGCCAACGAGCTGCGCAGCGCAGGGCAGGTGACCGAACGCGTGCTGCACCTGTGCGCCATCAACTGCATTTTGTCGGTGGTGGCGCTCAAGCTGGTGGCGGGTTACTGGTACCTGAACACCTCCGGTGATCTGGTGCTGGCCGCTTTCGGCAGCATGTACGTGGTGGCCACGTCGGTGGCCATCGGTGTCTTGCTGGGGGTGGCCGTGCCCTGGCTGCTGCGCTGGCGAACCACGCACGAGCGGGGTGTGACGGTGGTGTTTGCGCTGTCGGTGTTGCTGCTCACCACCGCCGCCTACGGCCTCAAGCTCTCGCCGCTGCTGGCGGCATTGTCCTTCGGCATCGTGGCGCGCGAGCGGCGGGTGCACCTCACCAACGCGCAGCGCGATTTCGGCACCGCGGGCGACATGGCCTCGGTGTTCCTGTTCGTCTACATCGCCTCGTTGCTGAACTGGGCCGACGTGGGGGCCGGCCTGCTCATGGGCTTGCTGCTGATCCTGATGCGCACGGCCTCCAAGGTGGGCTGCAACCTGGTGGCCGCGCGCCTCTCGGGCATCACCGAGCGCAAGGGTGTGCTCACGGGGCTCGCACTCACACCCATGTCGGCGTTTGCCATCCTGCTGCTCGAGCAGACCCGCCTGTACGGCTTCGCGCCTGCGGTGGAGGTGCTGGCGGCCATGGCCGGGATGATGGTGGTGCAGGAGCTGCTGGGGCCTATGGTCACGCAGCGCGCGCTGATGACCGCGCACGAAACCCACGTCACAAAAGAGTAGGAGCTCCCATGCCATTGGAAACATTCAAATCGTCCGATTCGCTGACCATGGGCGTGGAGCTGGAGCTGCAGCTCGTCAACACCTACGACCTCGATCTCTCCAGCAGCGCCAACGACTTGCTGGAGCTGTTGCGACGCAAGCCGTTTCCGGGGGTGGTCACGCCCGAGATGACGCAGAGCATGATCGAGATCGCCACCGACATCCAGCGCGAGCACGGCCCGCTGCTGAGCCAGCTGCAGCAAATCCGGGACACGCTGGTGAGCGCGGGCGACCGGCTCAACATCGAGATCGCGGGTGGCGGCACGCACCCGTTCCAGCGCTGGTTCGAGCAGCGCATCTTCTCCAAGCCGCGTTTCCAGGAGCTCTCGGGCCTCTACGGCTACCTCGCCAAGCAGTTCACCGTGTTCGGGCAACACGTGCACATCGGTTGCTCCAACGCCGACGAGGCGCTGTTCCTGTTGCACTCGCTCAACCGCTACGTGCCGCACTTCATCGCGCTCTCGGCGTCGTCGCCGTTTTCGCAGGGCGTGGACACGCTGTTCGACTCGGCGCGGCTGAATTCGGTGTTCGCGTTTCCGCTCAGCGGGCGCGCGCCGTTCACGCTGAGCTGGGACGAGTTTTCCAACGTGTACTTCACCAAGATGGAGAGCACCGGCGTGGTCAAGTCCATGAAGGACTTTTACTGGGACATCCGGCCCAAGCCCGAGTACGGCACGATCGAACTGCGCGTGTGCGACACGCCTCTCACGGTGGAGCGCGCCGCGGGCCTGGCGTGCTATTTGCAGGCGCTGTGCCGCCACCTGCTGGAGCGCCGCGAGCTGCCACCCGAGGAAGACGACTACCTCGTCTACACCTACAACCGGTTCCAGGCCTGCCGCTTCGGGCTGGACGGGATGATGGTCAACCCCAAGACGCGTGAGCAGATCAGCATCCGCGAAGACATCCTGGCCACGCTGCGGCATCTGGCACCGCATGGCCTCGCGCTGAATTCGCTGGCCGCGCTCGACGAGATCGAGCGCACGGCAGGGCGCGTGGGCAACCACGCCACCTACCTGCGCAACCAGTACAGGGACAGTGGCAGCGTGCAGTCGGTGGTGCGCGCCAGCGTGGAGGCGCTGCGCACGGGACCGTGACTTTGTTTGCGCCGGGCTTGTAGGTGTTTGGGACGCCGTGTCAGGCAACTTCTTACACAGGGAATGGGGCTGCGCCGACTTAACGCCCTGAAGGTGGCCCGATACAGTTTGTTTCATCGACAGCCGATTTGAAACAACCGCCGCATTTCCCCCAGGAACCCACCATGTCCATCACGTCCAGCCGCCTCAACCCCTTCGTCCTCATGCTCGATCCGGAAGCCGTGATCCACGCCATGGAGACCAGCGCCAACCTGCGTGGCCTGCGCCAGCGCATCTGCCGCCCGCTGGACAAGCCGCTGATTCCCAAGATCTTCGACACCGCCCGCGACTTTGACGCCGTGATCGAAGCCGAAGAATTCATGGACTCCGGCGCCGAGCTTTACTGCGAAGCCCAACCTGCCCTTCAGATGGTTCACTGAAAGGACGGCCGCAGCGCAGGGCCGCCCCAAGCCAGGCCAGCCCCCTCGGGGGGCAGCGACCCGCGAAGCGGCGGAGCGTGGGGGCCAGGTTATTTGGCGAATCTTTTGCGCGTGAGCGCAAGGGCCAGCCAGAACGCTGCCACGGTGTAGAACAGCAGCACGCCCGCATGCAACCAGGCCTGCTGAGGCCACTGATCCATGAACAGGGGTCGCACCAGTTCCACCGCGTTGGTCAGCGGCAGCCAATCGGAGATGTGGCGCACCACCACCGGCAGTTGCTCTCGCGGAAAGAAGACGCCCGAGAGAAACATCATCGGGGTCAGGAACAGCGTGAAGTAGTAGGTGAAGAAGTCGTAGCCCTGGGCCAGGGCGTTGAACACCAGGGCGATGCACGAGAACGTGATGCCCACCCCCAGCAGCACCGGCCAGGCCAGCAGCAGCTTGGGTGAATGGCTGATGCCCAGCGCAAGCATCACGCCCATGATGGCCGTCACCGAGAACAGGGCCTTGAAGCCCGCCCACAACATTTCCGCCAGCACCACGTCGTCCAGGCCCACCGGCGCGTTCATGATGCCGTCCCAGGTCTTCTGCACGTGCATGCGCGAGAACGCCGAGTACAGCGCCTCGAAGCTGGCCGCGTTCATCGCGCTCATGCAGATGCTGCCGCTGGCCAGAAACAGGATGTAGGGCACCGCCACGCCCCCCTGGGGTGTGTTGATGGTCACCTGCCCGACCAGCGCGCCCATGCCGTAGCCAAAGGCCACCAGCCACATCAGCGGCTCGGCGATGTTGCCCACCAGGCTGGGAATGGCGAGCTTGCGCCAGACCAGCAGGTTGCGAAGAAAAACGGGCCACCATCGCATTGAAATTCGAGGCGGTGACCAATGCGATGGAACGGTTGCAACGGCTGTGGTGTTCATGGCTTAGCCATCCTCTCGTATTTGCCGGCCTGTGAGTTTCAGGAACAGGTCTTCCAGGTTCGCCGGCCGGTGCAGCGTGCGCAGTTGCGGGTGCGCGCCGAGTGCCGCCAGCAGCGGCATCGCCTGCGCGGTGTAAAAGAACACGGTCTCGCCGCTCACTTCCACACGCGCCGCCAGCGCACGCACGGAGGCGTGTTCTTCGGCCTGCGCCAACGCGAGCGCGCCGTTGCCGTACACCTCCACCACGTCGGGCTCCAGGTGCTGCGCGATCAGCTCGCGCGGGCGGCCTTCGGCGATCTTGCGGCCGTGGTCGAGCACCAGCAGGCGCGAGCACAGGCGCTCGGCCTCGTCCATGAAGTGGGTGGTCAGCAAAATGCTTTTGCCTTCTTGCAGCAGCATCTGCAGACGCTCCCACATCAGGTGGCGCGCCTGCGGGTCCAGCCCGGTGGTGGGCTCGTCGAGCATCAACAGTCGAGGGTCGTTCACCAGTGCACGCGCCAGCGACAGGCGCCGCTTCATGCCGCCGGAGAGTTCGCCCGGCTTGGCGTGCGCCTTGTGCGAGAGCGCGGCAAACTCCAGCAACCGCGGCACCCGCGCGCGCACCTGGGCCGCCGGCAGTCCGAAGTAGCGGCCATAGACCAGCAGGTTCTCGGCGCAATCGAAGTCCGGGTCCAGCGTGTCCATCTGGCTCACCACACCCAGCTGCGCCTTGATGGCGAGTGCGTCGCGCGGCATCTCCAGGCCAAAGGCGGTGATGCTGCCGGCGTCCGGCGCGGTCAGGCCCAGGCACATGCGGATGGTGGTGGTCTTGCCCGCGCCGTTGGGCCCGATCACGCCCAGGCATTCGCCAGGGTGGATGGAAAAACTCAGGTCGTTCACCACCGTGCTCTCACCGTAGCGTTTGACGAGATCGTGGCATTCAAACAGGGCTTGCGTCATGGTGCGGGATTGTGCCCGCGTGGCCGATGAGTGAGGGGGGCGACCCCTACAATGCGAGGCCGCCCGCCAGGGTCTTGCTCCTTCTGCTTCACGCCCATGTCCCTCGCCGTTTCCCTGCAATACGTGTTTCCGAAGCGCGCGCTCACTGTGTTTGGCGGCTGGGTGGCCAACGGTCGCTGGGGCGCCATCACCCAATGGATCATTCGCCGCTTCATTCGCAAGTACGGCGTCAACATGGCCGAGGCAGCGAACCCCGCGCCGACCGCCTACGCCAGCTTCAACGCGTTTTTCACGCGCGCCCTGAACCCCGGCGCGCGCCCGCTGGCCAACGCCGCTTTCGTGTGCCCGGTGGACGGCGCCATCAGCCAGTTCGGCGCCATCACACGCGATCAGATCTACCAGGCCAAGGGCCACACCTACAGCACACGTGCCCTGGTGGGCGGTGACGCGGCGCTGGCCGCGCTGTTCGACGACGGCGCCTTCGCCACCATCTACCTCAGCCCCAAGGACTACCACCGCATCCACATGCCGGCGGCCGCCACGCTGCGCCGCATGGTCCACGTGCCGGGAGATCTCTTCTCGGTCAACCCGGCCACCGCGCAAGGCGTGCCTGGCCTGTTCGCGCGCAACGAGCGCGTGGTCTGCGTGTTCGACCTGCAGGTGGGCGAGGCCACCGTGCCCTTCGTGCAGGTGCTCGTGGGCGCGACCATCGTGGGCAGCATGGCCACCACCTGGCACGGCGTGGTGAACCCGCCGCGCCCTGACACGGTGCGCGAATGGTCGTACGACGACAACCCGGTGCAGCTGCAGCGCGGCGAGGAAATGGGCCGCTTCCTGCTCGGCTCCACCGTCGTACTGCTCTGGCCGCGCGACACCATCGCTTTCAACCCCGACTGGGCGCCTGGCAACAGCGTGCGCCTGGGCGAGGCCATGGGCGACGCGCTCTGAATTCCTTTGTTCCTGGAGTCTTGACATGACCACGCTCGGTACCCCTTTGTCTCCCTCGGCCACCAAGGTCATGCTGCTCGGCTCGGGCGAGCTCGGCAAGGAAGTGCTGATCGCACTGCAGCGCCTGGGTGTGGAGACCATCGCGGTTGACCGCTACGAGAACGCGCCCGGCCATCAGGTGGCGCACCACGCGCGCACCATCACCATGAGCGATCCGGCACAGCTGAAGGCGCTGATCGAGGCCGAGCGCCCACACCTGGTGGTGCCCGAGATCGAGGCCATTGCCACGCCCATGCTGCAGGAGCTGGAAGCCGCCGGTGCGGTGCGCGTGATCCCCACCGCCCGTGCCGCGCGCCTCACCATGGACCGCGAAGGCATCCGCCGCCTCGCGGCCGAGACGCTGGGCCTGCCCACCAGCCCGTACAAGTTCTGTGATTCGCTGCAAGAGCTGCAGGCGGCCATCGATGCCGGGATAGGTTATCCGTGCATCGTCAAACCGGTGATGAGCAGCAGCGGCAAGGGCCAGAGCAAGATCGACGGTCCGGCCGACGTGAGATCAGCCTGGGACTACGCGATGTCGGGCGGGCGGGTCGGCCCGGGCCGCATCATCGTGGAAGGCTTCATAGCCTTCGACTACGAGATCACCCAGCTCACCGTGCGCGCCGTGGGTACCAGCGGCGAGATCGAGACGCACTTCTGCGAGCCGATCGGCCATCTGCAGGTGAGCGGCGACTACGTGGAGAGCTGGCAGCCTCATCCGATGACGCCCAAGGCCCTCGCCGAGTCGCGCCGCATCGCCAAGGCCGTGACCGACGATCTGGGGGGGCAGGGGCTCTATGGCGTGGAGCTGTTCGTCAAGGGGGACGACGTCTGGTTCAGCGAGGTGAGCCCGCGCCCGCACGACACCGGCATGGTGACCATGATCACGCAGTGGCAGAACGAATTCGAGCTGCATGCGCGCGCCATCCTGGGCCTGCCGGTGTCCACCGAGCTGCGCAGCCCGGGCGCCAGCGCTGTCATCTACGGCGGCGTGCAAGCGCAGGGCATCGTCTTCGACGGTGTGGACGAGGCCCTGCAGGTGCCGCAGACCGACCTGCGTTTGTTCGGCAAACCCGAGAGCTTCAGCAAGCGCCGCATGGGCGTGGCGCTGGCCTTCGACGCCGACGTGGAGAAGGCTCGCGAACAGGCCAGGCTGGCGGCCTCCAAAGTACGACCCCGCAAGGCCTGACGTCCGATCAGTGGAGCGCGCTGGCCGCTTCGTGGGTGGTGTGGTGCTCGACGGCACCGCCGTTGACATGAATCACCCGCTGCGCCCAGTCGGCAGCGCTGGCCTTCTGGCTCACCAGGACCACCGTGATGAGGTGCTCGGTGTTGAGCCTGCGCAGCAAGGTGCCGATGTCGGGGCACAAGGGCTGGTCTGAAGCCCGGCTGGCCCGGTCCACCAGCAACACGCTGGGGTTGCAGACCAAGGCACGGGCAATGCCGGCCTTGCCATGTTCGGTGCCGGTCAGTTCGTCGGGCATCTTGCGCCCGCAGTCTTCCAGCCCGACCAGCGAGAGCGCACGCGTGGCTGCCGTCAGGCAGCGCTCGGGTGACAAGCCGCGGTACATCAGCGGCAGTGCCACATTGCCTTGCAACGAATGGGTGCGCAGCAGGTTGTATTCCTGCGGCACAAAGCCGAAGAAGCGTCGCCGCAACCACAAGCGCTGCTCGTCGGACAACGACTGTTCCGGCACGCCCTGAAAGCGGTAGCCACCGCTGGTGGGGGCTTCCAGAAGACCCAGCATCTTCATCAGGGCCGATTTGCCCGATCCGCTGGGGCCCACGATGGCGGTGAACTCGCCCCGGTGGATGTCAAGGTCCACCGATCTCAGGGCTTCGTGCGTGGCGCTGCCCTTGTCGTACAGCTTGCTGGCTCCCGTCAGACGCATCAGCGGCTGGGTGCAGGTTCTCGTGCGCGTTGCAACGACAGACGTCCCGCTGGAACATCCGATGGTCGAGGTGTTGTGGTCGAGGTTCATGCGAATGCAGCTTACGCAGCACCTTCACGCCACACCGTTCGGAAACGAACACATGTCCAGCTATTTGCGGTTTTTTTGATCCGGGTGCATCCAGATCGCGACTCCAGGCGTAGTACTTCCAGCAGCCACCTGTTTTGTGCTGTTCGAGTTTCCTCAACCTCAATCTGGAGTCACCCATGATGATCAAGTCCACCCTGGCCGCCGCGGTCGCCCTCGCCCTGACTGCTTGCGCCACCGGCCCCGCGCCCATGATGTATTCCCAGGCCATGCTGCCCGCCGCCGTGCAGGTGCCCATGGGCCACAAGGTGGTGATGGAGACCGTGGGCGCTGGTGACATCACCTACGAGTGCCGCGCCAAGGCCAACATGGCTGGCCAGTTCGAATGGGTGTTCGTGGGTCCCGATGCCAGGCTGATGGACCGCTCGGGCAAACAGGTGGGCACCTATTACGGCCCGCCGGCCACGTGGCAGAGCATGGACGGCTCCAGGTTCACCGGCACACAGGTGGCCGTGGCCCCGGCCGCCGCCGGCAACATCCCGATGCAGCTGGTGAAAGCCAACCCGGCCATGGGCAGTGGCGCCATGACCGGCGTGACCTATGTGCAGCGCGTGGCCACGGTGGGTGGTGTGGCCCCGGCCATGGCCTGCGGTGCCACCAACATGGGCAGCAAGCAGATCGTGAAGTACCAGGCCGACTACATCTTCTACAAGGCGGTCTGATGGCCGCTGGCCGGCGTGACCGGGCGCCGGCCGCCCGTGTGCATGGAACCCTCGGGTACGATGGAAGGCAACCCCGTCGGGTATCTCCGCAAGGAGGTGCCCGACGTCCGATCGATCCGCTGGTCCGACCGTCGCCCGTGCCCCCCAACGACCCCACGCCTTTCGACCACAACGCCGCGCTGGCGGCCTGCGCCCGGGGCGATCAGGGCGCCCTGCAACGCCTCTACGAACGCGAACACCGCTTCCTGATGGGCGTGGCCATGCGCATCGTGCGCGACCACGCCGCCGCCGAGGACGTGCTGCACGACGCCTTCATGGCGATCTGGAACCGCGCCTCCACCTTCGACCCCGCCCGAGGTGAAGGCCGCGGCTGGATGTGCAGCGTCGTGCGCCATGGCGCACTCAATGCGGTGCGCTCCAGCGCCCGCACCGTGTCGATGGACGAAGAACTTCTGGACGATATGCAGGACGCCGAACCGCCGGCCGCACCCGACATGCTCGACGCCTTTTCCATGCGTTCCACACTCGGCCAGCTCGACCAATGCCTGGAGCGGCTCGACGTGGCCAAGCGCAACTGCGTGCTGCTCGCTTACCTGGACGGCTGCACCCACGCCGAGATCGCTGAACGCCTGAGTGCACCGCTGGGTTCGGTCAAGGCCTGGATTCGCCGCGGCATGGCTTCGCTCAAGGAGTGTCTGGCATGAGCGCCGTGCCGGGCCGCCCCAAGCCAGCTCGCACCGCAGTGCGCAGCACGGAGGTTTCACAATGAGCCTTGATCCCCTGCAGCAACTCGCCGCCGACTACGTGCTCGGCACGCTCTCCGCCGGCCAGCGCATCGAGGTGGAAGAGCGCCTGCCCAGAGACGCCATGCTGCGCACGGCCGTGCAGCAGTGGGAAGCCAGGTTGCAACCCCTGACCCAACTGGTGGCGCCGGTCGACCCTTCCCCCGCCCTGTGGCAGCGCATCAAAAACAGCCTGCCCGCCACACCCCGCGCAGCGTCCGCCCCGAAGCAGGGCGGCTTGAGCCACTGGTGGAGCAGCGTGGCCTTCTGGCGCTTCGCGGCCGCCACCGGTTTTGCCGCCGCCGGCGTGATGGCGATCGCACCCACGGTGGGCTTGTTTGCGCCTGCGCGTCCTCAATACATGGTGGTGCTGGTGGCGCCGCAAGGCACTGCGCCCGGCTGGGTGGTGCAGGCCAGCAGCCCGCAGCGCCTGAAGCTGATTCCGGTGGCGCCCGAGCCGGTGCCCGCGCAGCGATCACTGCAGTTCTGGACCAAGGCCGACAGCTGGAGCGCGCCGGTGTCGCTGGGCCTGGTGGAGCCGGGCAAGCCGATCGAGATTCCGCTCGACAAGCTGCCCCCCATCGAGCCCAACCAGCTGTTCGAGATCACGGTGGAACCCTACAACGGCTCGCCCACAGGACGGCCCACCGGGCCGATCCAGTTCATCGGGCGGTCGGTTCAGCTCTGAGGGGGCGTTCGATCGCCGCCTCGGCACTCACTGGAACGCCACCTCCGCAAAACTCCGCAACTTGCGACTGTGCAACTGGTCCGGTCCGCCTTCGCGCAGGATGTCGATGGCGCGGATGCCGATGCGAAGGTGTTGGTCCACGCGCTCGCGGTAGAAGTGGTTGGCCATGCCCGGCAGCTTGATCTCGCCGTGCAGGGGCTTGTCGCTCACGCAGAGCAGGGTGCCGTAGGGCACGCGGAAGCGGAAGCCGTTGGCGGCGATGGTGGCGCTTTCCATGTCGAGCGCCACGGCGCGCGACTGTGAAAACCGCCGTTGTGGCTTGTTATCGGGCAGCAGTTCCCAGTTGCGGTTGTCGGTGCTGGCCACGGTGCCGGTGCGCATGATGCGCTTGAGTTCGTGCGGGGGCACGCCGGTCACGTCGGCCACCGCGGCTTCGAGCGCGAGCTGAATCTCGGCCAGCGCAGGAATCGGCACCCACAGCGGCAATTCTTCGTCGAGCACGTGGTCTTCGCGCACGTAGGCGTGGGCCAGCACGTAGTCGCCCAGCTGCTGGCTGGTGCGCAGGCCGGCGCAGTGGCCGAGCATGAGCCAGGCGTGCGGGCGCAGCACGGCGATGTGGTCGGTGATGGTCTTGGCGTTGGCCGGGCCCACGCCGATGTTGACCATGGTGATGCCGCTGCGGTCGGCGCGCATGAGGTGGTAGCCCGGCATCTGCGGCAGGCGCGGCGGTGGGTGGCCGAGTGCGTCAATGGCCTCGGCGGCCAGGCCGGCGCGGCGCATCACCACGTTGCCCGGCTCCACGAAGGCGATGTACTCGCTGTCGGGTTTGGCCATCTCGGCGTGGCCGAGCTTGATGAATTCGTCGATGTAGAACTGGTAGTTGGTGAACAGCACGAAGTTCTGGAACCACTCGGGCGCGGTGCCGGTGTAGTGGCGCAGGCGCTGCAGCGAATAGTCGACCCGCGGTGCTGTGAACAGCGAGAGCGGGTGCGCTTCGCCGGGTCGGGGCTCGTGGGTGCCGTTGGCGATGCCGTCGTCCATGGCGGTGAGGTCGGGCAGATCAAACACGTCGCGCATGAAGGCGCGGCGCGCCACGTCCAGGCTGCCTTCCACGTGGTCGTGTTCGGCGAACGAGAAGTGGATCGGAATGGGCTGCGTGCTGGTGCCCACCTCCAGTTCGCCGCCGTGGTTGGCCAGCAGCAGGCGGAACTGCTCCAGGTAGTAGTCGCCGTAGAGGTCGGGGCGGGTGAGGGTGGTCTCGAAGCGGCCGGGGCCGGCCACGAAGCCGTAGCTCAGGCGGCTGATGGGCAGACTGCTGCTGCCCTGGCGCGAAACGCTGTGCGTGTGCAGCCTCACGTAGGGGTAGCAGGCGCGCACGCGGGCATGGGTGAAGTCGCCACCCCCCACGAAATCGCGCATGGCCTCGCGCAGGAACTCCACGTTGTCGTGGTAGATGCGCTGCACCTGGCGCAGGGCGGCGGCCGGGTCGTTGAGAAAGATCGGAGCGGTAAAGTCGGGTGTCTTGTGCATGGGGCTTATTGTGGCTGTGCACCGATGAACCCGCATGACACGATGAGCCTTGCCATACCCGATCTGTCCCAGGCCGCCGCCCCCTTGGCCGCGGCGTTGGGTTGTGGCTTGTTGATCGGCATTGAGCGCGAGCGCCGCAAGGGCGACGGGCCAGGTCGCGCGCTGGCGGGCTTGCGCACCTTTGCACTGACTTGCGTCACCGGCGCGGCCGCGGCGCTCACGCAGGTGACCGGCCTGGTGGTGGCGGGCGCGGTGTTCGTGGCTGCGCTGGGCGTGGTGGCTTACTTTCGCGACCGCTCCGACGACCCGGGCGTGACCACCGAAGTGGCGCTGCTGCTCACCTACCTGATCGGTGTGCTGTGCGCCTGGAGCCTGCCACTGGCCGCCGGCCTGGCGGTGGGGCTGACCGCCATGCTCGCCGGGCGCGAGCGCCTGCACGGGTTTGCGCGGCATTGGCTGCGGCCAGCCGAGGTGCGCGACGGCATCGTGCTCGCCGCGCTGGTGCTGCTGGCCCTGCCGTTGGTGCCCGACCGAGCCTTGTGGGACAACACGCTCAACCCCCATGTGATCGTGCAGTTGCTGGCCTTGCTGCTGGGCGTGCAAGCCGCCGCCCACCTGGCGCGCCGGCTGCTGCAGGCCCGCCACGCGGTGACGCTCTCGGCCCTGGCCTCGGGTTTTGTGTCGAGCACCGCGACCATCGCCACGCTGGGTCTGGCGGTGCGTGAAGGCCGCAGCGGTGCGCGGCTGATGGCCGGCGGTGCGCTGCTCAGCTGTGTGTCGACCCTGCTGCAGTTGCTGCTGGTGGCCGCTGCCGTGCAGCCGGCCTGGCTGGGGCATCTGGTGTGGCCGGCGCTGGGTGGCTCGGTGATGGCGCTGGCATGGGGAATGTGGTTGGTGCGCGGCGCGCCGTCAGAGGCTGCACCGGCGGCTGTGGAGCAGGACGAGCGCATGTTCAGCCTGACGGGCGCCGCCGCGGTGGCGGCGCTGCTCGCGGGCATCCAGGTGCTGGTGCATGCGCTCACGCTGTGGCTGGGCGAGGCCGGCCTGATCGTGGGCAGCCTGCTGGGTGCGCTGGCTGATCTGCATTCGGCGCTGGCGGCGGTCTTCACCTCGGGGCCGCCCGCGCCCATCAGTCACCAGGCCGTGGTGGGTGCGCTGGCCGTGCATGCCCTGAGCAAAAGCGTGACCGCCGCGCTGGTGGGCGGGCGGTCTTACGCGCTCTGGTTCTTGCCGGGGTTGTGGGCGCACACGGCGCTGGTGATGGGGTTGCTGGCTTTCTGAAGCACGGGTTCAGGCTTTGACGGGATCGCGCATGGTGACGAACTCTTCAGCGGCCGTGGGGTGGATGCCGATGGTGCTGTCGAACACCGCCTTGGTCGCGCCGGCTTTCATGGCCACCGCAAAGCCCTGAACGATCTCGCCCGCCTCGGCGCCCACCATGTGCAGGCCCACCACGCGGTCGCTGGCCGCGTCCACCACCAGCTTCATCAGCGTGCGTTCGGTGCTGCCCGAGAGCGTGTGTTTGAGCGCCTTGAACTCGCTGCGGAAGACGGTTACCGTGCCGAACTTCTCGCGCGCCGCCTGCTCGCTGTAGCCCACCGTGCCGATGCTCGGGTGCGTGAAGACCGCGGTGGGGATGAACTCGTAGCCCATGTTGCGCGGCGCCTTGCCGGCGGCGGGGCCAAACAACTGGTCCACCACCACCATGGCCTCGCCCAGCGCCACCGGTGTGAGCTGCACGCGGTTGGTCACGTCGCCCACCGCGAAGATGGACGGCACATTGGTCTGGTAGCGCTCGTTGACGACGATCTCTCCCTGGGCGCCTTGCGCCACGCCCACGGCCTCCAGACCCATGTCCTTCACGTTGGGCACGCGGCCGGTGGCGTACAGCACGGCATCGGCCATCACCAGGGCCCCGCCTTCACATTCCACGCGCAGGCCGTCGTCCGTTTTGCGGATGTCCACCACCCCGGCGTTGAGGTGCAGGTCCACGCCTGCCTTGACCATTTCGGCGGCCACGAAGTGGCGGATCTCGTCGTCGAAGCCGCGCAGGATCTGCTCGCCCCGGTAGAGCTGGGTGACCTTCGCGCCCAGGCCGTTGAAGATGGAGGCGAACTCGCTGGCAATGTAGCCACCGCCCACCACCACCAGCCGCTTTGGAAACGGTTCGAGGTCGAAGATGTCGTCGGAGACGATGACGTGTTCGCGCCCCACGAAGTGCGGCACGTGCGGCGTGCCACCGGTGGCGATCAGGATGTGCTTTGCGCTGAACTCCTGGTGACCGGGTGAACCGTCGGCGTTCAGCGTGGCCAGCGCGATGCCGTGTGCGCCGGTGAGGCTCGCGAAGGCGTCGAACACGGTCACGCCTGAGCCGCGCAGCAGGTTGCCGTAGACACCATTGAGGCGCGTGATCTCTTTCGCGCGGTTGGCCTTCAGCGTGGCCCAGTTGAAAGTGGGTTTCTCACCCTCCCAGCCGAAGCCGTGCGACTCGTCAAACGACTCGGCGTAGTGCGCCGCATAGCTGTAGAGCTTCTTCGGGATGCAGCCCACGTTCACGCAGGTGCCGCCCAGGCCATCGGTGCCGAGCACCTCGGCCAGCGCCACGCGCGCGCCGCGCTGCGCGGCCATGCGGGCGGCGCGCACGCCGCCGCTGCCGCCGCCGATCACAAAAAGGTCAAAGTCGAAAGTGGTGGTCATGGTGGGTTGCTTCCGGGCTCGAAGCCCTTGAGTTCCTGGCGAATGAAATCGATGAAGGCCCGCGTGCGCGCGGGCAGCAGGCGGGCGTGGGGGTACACCACGTGGATGGGACGAGGGGCGTCCTCAAATGTTTCCAGCACGGTTTGCAATTCTCCGGTCTTCAGGAGCGGCGCGACCTGGTACGAAAGAAACTGGCCAAAGCCTGCTCCCGCGGCGCACGCCTGCACGGCGGGCGCGATGTGGTTGAACTCCAGGTTGCCGCTGACGCTGAGTTTGAGCGCTTTGCCGCCGTCGCGAAAGCTGCCCCAGGTGGGCGAGTGCCCCGCCAGGCGCACGCAGTTGGCCTTGAGCAGCTCGTTCGGGTGCGCCGGCACGCCCTGCTCGCGCAGGAACGCGGGGCTGGCCACCACCACGCGGCGGATCTCGCCCAGCGGTAGCGCGACCAGGCTGGAGTCCTCCAGATGGGCGATGCGGATGCCCACGTCGATGCCTTCCTCCAGCAGGTTCACCACCCGGTCCATCAGCATCACGCGGCAGCGCATCTGGCGGTGCTGCTGCACGAAGCGCGTGACGATGGGCGCCACATGCATCTGGCCGAACAGCACCGGTGCGGTGATGGTGAGGTGGCCGGTGGGCTCGGTGGCATGGTTTTTCAGCTCGACTTCGGCATCGTCCACCGCGCTCAACAGGTGGCGGCAACTCTCCAGGTGGCGGCGACCATCTTCGGTGAGCGAGATGCGGCGCGTGGTGCGGTTGAACAGGCGCACCCCGAGATGGGCTTCGTAGGCCGCGAGCAAGCGCACCACCGCGGGCAAGGAGCTTCCCATGGCCCAGGCCGCCGCAGTGAGGCTCCCGGCGTCGGCGATCTGCACGAAGGTGTCCATGGCACGGAGTTTGTCCATGCGCCATTAGACCGTTTCTCGGAGCAGTGAAGTGCGTGCAGGGGTATTGGTGAATGTGCTTGCAACAAAGAAGATCGCATCTTCCCCATCCAGGAGCCTCCCATGACATCTTCCATTCAGCTCTACCGCAGCGCAATTTCCGGCCACTGCCACCGCGTCGAACTGTTCCTCTCGCTGCTCGGCTTGCCGTTCGAGAGCATCGACGTCGACCTCGCGCTGAAAGAGCACAAGTTGCCCGACTTCCTCGCCATGAACCCGCTGGGGCAGGTGCCGGTGCTGCGCGACGGTGATCTGACGCTGGCCGATTCAAACGCCATCCTGGTCTACCTGGAGGGCCGCCATGCGCCGGGCCAGTGGCTGCCGCGTGACCCGGTGGGCGCGGCGCGCGTGCAGCGCTGGCTCTCGCTGGCCGCCGGCCCGCTGGCGTTCGGGCCGGCCGCCGCCCGCGTGGTGCAGCTCTTCCAGCGCCCCACCGACCCGAAAGAGTCGATCGAGCGCGCCCAGGGCCTGTTCCAGTTCATGGAGTCGGAACTGAGCCAGACGCCGTTTCTGGTCGGCGAGCGCGCCACGCTGGCCGATGTGGCGCACTACGCCTACGTGGCGCGCGCCCCGGAAGGCCTGGTGTCGCTGCAACCCTACCCGGCGATCCGCGCGTGGCTGGCGCGCATCGAGGCGCTGCCGGGCTTCGTGCCCATGCTCAAGTCGCCGGTGGGGTTGGAAGCATGAACGCCTTCCACGCTGGTGAACAGGCCCTGCAGGCGCGCGCCGGCGTGCAGGCACAGATGGCGCAGATCGGCCCGCGCGTGATGCGCGACCACATGCCCGACCAACACCGCGAGTTCTTCGGCCTGCTGCCCTTCGTGGTGGTGGGCAGCGTGGATGCGCAGGGCCAGCCCTGGGCCAGCGTGCTCGCGGGCGCGCCAGGGTTCATGACCTCGCCCGACCCGACGCACCTGCACATCCGCGCCCGACCCGTGCCGCACGACCCGCTCAACACCACGCTGCACGACGGCGCGTCGCTCGGCCTGCTCGGCATCCAGCCGCACACGCGCCGGCGCAACCGCATGAACGGCACGGCGCACTTGCGGGAAGACGGCCTCACAGTCGAGGTCGGCCAGAGCTTTGGCAACTGCCCGAAGTACATCCAGGCGCGCGAACCGGTGTGGACGCCGGATGCGCCGGCCGGGCACCTGGCGCACGAGGGACCAACCCTCGACGAGGCATCGCGCCAACTGATCCACGCGGCCGACACCTTCTTCATCGCCACCGCGCATCCCCAGGCGGCTGTGGCGAGCGAGCCGCGGCATGGGGTGGATGTGTCGCACCGTGGCGGCGCGCCGGGCTTTGTGAAGATCGAAGGCCAGCGGCTCACCGTGCCCGATTTCCCGGGCAACCTCTTCTTCAACACGCTGGGCAACATCGCGGTGCATCCGCCAGCGGGCCTGCTGTTCATGGACTTCGAACGGGGTGACCTGCTGTACCTCGCGGCGCACGCCAGCGTGGTGTGGGACGGCGCCGAGCTTGCGGCGTTCGAGGGGGCGCAGCGGCTGCTGCGGCTGGACGTCACGCGGGCGCTGCGCGTGCAGGGTGGCTTGCCGCTGCGCTGGGGACCGGCCGAGCGCTCGCCTCACCTCGCCGGCATGGGCAATTGGTCACCCGGGTAGTGCGGCGGGGTACAGAATCACCACCAAAGCCGTCGGAGCGCGTGCCTCACCCCAGAGATGCCGTGGAACCGGCTCCGCCGGGCCACAGGGCATCGCCCCCTCAGGGGGGTGCCGCGAAGCGGCGCGGGGGGATCAATAGGTATAAACGCCGCGCCCGGTCTTGCGGCCCAGGTAGCCCGCGGCCACCATTTCCTTGAGCAGCGGGGCCGGGCGGTACTTGCTGTCGTTGAACTCGGCGATGTAGACGTTCATCACGGCCAGGCACACGTCCAGGCCGATCATGTCGGCCAGGGCCAGCGGGCCGATGGGCTGGTTGGTGCCCAGCTTCATGCCGGCGTCGATGTCTTCCGGCGTGGCGATGCCTTCGGCCAGCACGAAGAAGGCCTCGTTGATCATCGGCACCAGGATGCGGTTGACCACGAAGCCGGGCGCGTTCTTCACGGTGATGGGCGACTTGCCCAGCGCCTCGGCCAGCGCCTTCACCGCGTCGTGCGTGGCGTCGCTGGTCTGCAGGCCGCGGATGATCTCCACCAGCGCCATCATGGGCACCGGGTTGAAGAAATGCATGCCGATGAAGCGGTCGGGGCGCTGCGTGGCGGCGGCCAGCTTGGTGATGCTGATCGAGCTGGTGTTGGTGGCCACGATCACCTCGGGCGCGAGCAGGCCGTCGAGCTGCTGCAGGATCTTGACCTTCAGACTTTCGTTTTCCGTCGCGGCCTCGATCACCAGTTGCGTGCCCTTGAGGTCCTCGTAGTTCGTCGAGCCTTTGATGAGCGACAGCGCCTGGTCCTTGTCGGCGGCGCTGATCTTTTCCTTCTTGATCAACCGGTCCAGGCTGGCGGCCACGGTGGCCAGGCCCTTGTCGACCGCGGCCTGCGCGATGTCGACCATCACCACGCGGATGCCGCGGGTGGCGCAGGCCTGCGCGATGCCGTTGCCCATGGTGCCCGAGCCGATGATGCCGACGGTTTGAATGCTGTTCATGAAGGGGATGCTCCTGCGGAAGTGGGTGGGGATCTGGGGGTGATCGGCGGTTTGTGCCGGCGTCGCGAGGGCGTCGCCGGAGGCGGTTTCTTAGGCGCCACAGCCTACCTGGGCTGACACCCCTGTGCTAACTTGCTGTGAGATTGTCGCGCACGGCTTGGCGTGCGCCACACACGAGGGAGACAACCATGTACGACTACATCATCGTTGGCGGCGGATCGGCCGGCAGCGTGCTCGCCGGCCGCCTGAGCGAAGACCCCGCCATCCGTGTCGCCCTCATCGAGGCCGGCCCCCCCGACCGCAGTGTGTTGATCCACTGCCCGGCGGGCCTGGCGGTGATCGCGAAATTCGAAATGAATGGCTGGGGCTACAACACCGTGCCGCAGCCCGGCCTCAACGGTCGGCGTGGCTACCAGCCGCGCGGCAAGGTGCTGGGTGGCTCCAGCTCGATCAACGCCATGATCTACGCGCGCGGCCACGCCAGCGACTATGACGGCTGGGCCGCCCTGGGCAACCCGGGCTGGTCGTACGCCGATGTGCTGCCGTACTTCAAGCGCGCCGAGCACAACGAGCGCGGCGCCGATGCGTTGCACGGCCAGGGCGGCCCGCTCAACGTGATGGATCTGCGCAGCCCCAACCCATTCCTGGCCTCGTTCATCGAGGCCGGCCAGCAGGCGGGCTACCGGCACAACACCGATTTCAACGGACTGGAGCAGGAAGGCGTGGGCGCCTACCAGGTCACGCACAAGAACGGTGAGCGCTTCAGCGCGGCCAAGGCCTACCTCACGCCGCACCTGCAGCGACCCAACCTGCAGGTGATCACCAACGCCCTGACCACGCGCGTGGTGATGGATACCGATCACAGCCCGCCGCGCGCGGTGGGGGTGGAGATTCGCGGCAACGGCGGGCGTGGGCCGATGCAGGTCCTGCGCTTGAACGACGGTGGCGAGGTGGTGCTCAGCGCCGGTGCGTTCGGCTCCCCGCAACTGCTCATGGTCTCGGGCGTCGGCCCGGCGGAGCACCTGCGTGAACACGGCATCGCACCCGTGCTGGACCTGCCCGGCGTGGGTGCGAACCTGCACGACCATGTGGACGTGGTGATCGTGGTCAACGCACCCAAGGTGCGAGATCTGCTTGGCCTGACGCCGGGCGGGGTGTGGAAGGCGGTGCGTGGCATTTTTGAATGGCGGCGCCTACGCAGCGGCATGCTCACCACCAACTTCGCCGAAGCCGGTGGCTTCATCAAGAGTGGGCCCGATGAGGCCGTCCCCGACCTGCAACTGCACTTTGTGGTGGGCAAGCTGGTGGACCACGGCCGCAAGTCGGTGCTGGGCCACGGCTATTCATGTCACGTGTGCCTGCTGCGGCCCCGGAGCCGGGGCAGCCTGCGCCTGGCCAGCGCCGATCCACAGGTGGCGCCCCTCATCGACCCTGGGTTCCTGCAGGACCCCGACGACACCGCTCGCCTGGTGCGCGGCTTCCAGGTGATGCGCCGGCTGTTGCAGCAACCGGCCCTCACGCGCCACGGCGGCACCGAGTCGGCCACCTCGGTGCTGGCGCAGAGCGAGGGGCAGATCGAGCAGTTCGTGCGCAACCACGCCGACACGATCTACCACCCGGTGGGCACCTGCAGGATGGGGCCGGGACCCATGGACGTGGTGGACGCCCGCCTGCGGGTGCACGGGGTGGCGGGTTTGCGGGTGGTGGATGCCTCGGTGATGCCCACCGTGGTGGGTGGCAACACCAATGCGCCGGTGATCATGATGGCGGAGAAGGCGGTGGATATGATGCTCGACGATCGCCTCGCCGCGTCATCACTTCAGGAACAACACCATGATTCTCGAACACGCGGACATCCGCATCGACCCCCTCAAGAGCTCAGCGTTTGAAGAAGCCATCCTGCGTGGGGTGAGCACTGTCATTGCTCACGCCAATGGCTTCAAGGGCTACAAGGTCAACCGCAGCATCGAGACGCCGGGCCGCTACCTGCTGATGATTTATTGGGACACGCTGGAAGATCACACCGTGGGCTTTCGTGGCTCCGACCTGTTCCCCCAGTGGCGCGCGATCGTCGGCCCGTTTTTCGCGCAGCCGCCGGTGGTCGAGCACCTTGAGCTTGTAGGCAAGAGCTGATCAGCCCTTCCTCATGAGCGTGGACTTCCCGAACAGGCTTTCGATTAAATCCACCGCCAGTTCCGCCGTGCGGTTGCGCACGTCGAGTGCCGGGTTGAGCTCCATCACGTCCATGGAGGCCAGCCGTCCGGTGTCGGCGATCATTTCCATGCACAGCTGCGCCTCGCGGTAGGTGGGGCCGCCGGGCACCGTGGTGCCCACGCCCGGGGCGATGTCGGGGTCGAGGAAGTCCACGTCGAAGCTCACGTGCAGGTGGGTGTTGTCGTCCATGCCCGAGAGCGCCTGCTCCATCGTGTGGCGCATGCCCATCTCGTCGATGTAGCGCATGTCGAACACCTCCAGCCCCGCTTCGTGCACCAGGCGCTTCTCGCCAGCGTCCACGCTGCGAATGCCGATCTGGCGCACCACGCTGGCGTCGATGGCCGGTGTGGTGCCGCCAATGCCGGTGAGCAGCGCCGGGCCATGGCCACACAGCAGCGCCACCGGCATGCCGTGGATGTTGCCGCTGGGCGTGAGGGCAGCGGTGTTGTAGTCGGCGTGGGCGTCGAGCCACAACACGCGCAGCTGTTTGCCCTTCTCGCGGCAGTGGCGGGCCACCGCACTGATCGAGCCCAGGCCCAGGCAGTGGTCACCGCCGAGCACGATGGGCAGGCGTCCCAGCGACAGTTCGGCGTGCACCGCGTGGTGCAGTGTTTCGTTCCACGCCGCCACCTCGGGCAGGTGGCGGTAACCGTCGGTGGGCGGTTGCCAGGGGTTGGGTGGCCCACTGAGATTGCCGCGATCGAGCACGTTCAAACCGTGGCTTTCAAGCACGCTGGCCAGGTTGGCCACGCGCATGGCTTCGGGGCCCATGGAGGCACCGCGCGCGCCCGCGCCGATGTCGGTGGGGACGCCGATGAGGCTGATGTGTTTTTGCATGTGGTCTATCCTCAATGAGCTGGCTTTGCAAGACGGGGCTTCTTGCGAATCGACAGAGTGATGCCCAGGGGCGATGAGCGTGCTCCATGCGTGTGACTTGGTAATGAACTGTGTCGGGTTGTCGTTTCACTTGGCGGGCTGGCCACAGAGCGCACCACAGGACCCACGGTACCAGAGCCACGGTGGGGGGTCGAAATTGCCGTTACATCCGCGAACTTCCTGACGCGATCCTTTTCGAAGGAGCCTCCAAACTTGGCCCCTTCGAACAACCCTGACGAGATACTTCGCCCAATGAAAAAGTCGCACCGCTACGCCTGCCTGGTCTCCGTTGCCGTCACCTTGGGTGCATGTGGTGGCGGTGACGCTGATGCCGCGACCCTGGGCGACAACGCTTCGAACCTCGTGTTCGATCCGGTCCAGGCACCGCTACTGCTCGCTCAGGCTGAAACCAAAACTCAAGCTCAACTCATTGCCGAAGGCCGAGCCCGAGTCCTGGCCGCTCAAGCTCTGGCTGAAGCGGAAGTTCGAGCTCTGGCTCAGGGTCAAACTCCTGTGCCAGCACCAGCACCAGCACCAGCACCAGCACCAGCACCAGCACCAGCACCAGCACCAGCACCAGCACCAGCACCGGTCCCTTCGGCAGGAACCGCTTGCGACACAGCCCCGGGCCGTGTGCTGAACGTTGGCGTCGGCAAGACCTATGCGGTGCCCAGTGCGGCAGCCGCAGTGGCGCGCGACGGCGACGTGATCCGCATCGCCGCCGCGGACTACCGCGGTGATGTCGCCACTTGGCGCAACAACAACCTCACGCTCTGCGGTGTCGGTGGTCGCGCCCGGCTGTTTGCGGATGGCAAGAATGCCGGCGGCAAGGGCATCTGGGTGGTGTCGGGTACCAACGTCACGATCGACAGCGTCGAGTTCCACAATGCCACCGTGCCCGACCGCAACGGAGCTGGCATCCGTGCCGAACACGGGGGCTGGCTTCGTGTGCGCAACAGCGGCTTCTTTGACAACCAGAATGGCATCCTGACCCACAACACCGCCGGTACCAGCCTGATCATCGAAGGCTCCGAATTCGCGCGCAGCCTGGTGGCCGGGGGCCTGGGGCACAACCTTTATGTGGGCAGGATCGACCGCCTCACCGTCACGGGCAGCTATTTCCACGAAGCCAACAGGGGCCACAACCTCAAGACTCGGGCGCGCGAGTCGATCATTGAAAACAATTACTTCATGGACGGCCCCACCGGGACCTCCAGCTATCTGGCGGACTTTGCCGAAGGCGGGCGCGTGGTGCTCCGTGGCAACCTGTTCCACAAGGGTCCCAATGCGCAGAACCCCAGCGCCATCAGTTACGGCTCCGAAGGACTTCTGCATTCCGTCAACACGCTGGCAATGACGCACAACACCATGGCGATTACCCGATCGGGTGGCGCCTTTCTGCAGGTGCGTACAGGCACCCAGTCGGTGGTGCTGAAGGCCAACCTCTTTGCCGGTACCGGCAATCAGGCGCTGATGGTGGGGACGTACGCCAGCGGCAACGCCGTGCAGACCGGCAACGTGAACGCTCTGGCGAACCAGATCCCCGGTGCCGCCAACATCGCCAGCCCGAACTTCTGGCCCAACGCCAGCTTGCAGGCTTCGCTGACTTTGGGGAGCGTGCTCGATGCCACCTACGTTCGCGATACACCTCGGCCGTTCCAGCTGCGCGCCCTGAGCAGTGCTCGCAAGGCGGGGGCGCTGCAGTCGGCACCTTGACGCCGGGGAGGGGGGAGCGTCTGTGGTGCAGGCAAGCCCGCGCGTGGTGAACGACAATGCAGGCCCTTTGTGTTCCTGCGAGACCCGCCCACGCGCTGCGGGTGGATGTCATGCCTTCCCACGCCTTCCCCATCTGGACTCCCTGTGGCTTTGATCACCTGAGGCGCAACCCGCGAGGCTGGCTGGTGCCCACCGACGCCTACTGGCGCCTGTGGCTGCAGCGGCCCGAACTGGCCTTGGTCGAGGAGTCGTGTTCGGCCGAGCAGGCACTGCATGCCTCGCTCGTGGAAGCGCCCACGCGTGCCGTGGCACAGCACGAACTCGATGCCTTTGAGGACGCCGATGCCCGCGCCAACCACCGCTTGTTCCTCGGCTTTCGTGACGCGGTGATCGCGGCCGGTTCATTGGAGGCCGCATACGCCGGCTTCTTCAAGGCCGGCGCGATCCAGATCCCGCCGCTGTTCCTCGATCTGGTGGTGCAGGCCATGGTGTGCAACCTGCTCGAGGGTGTTGACGATGCCTGGCAGTGGCGCGCGGCCGAGATGCTGTTTCGCCGCCAGCGCGTGCGGGTGCAGGACGGGCGCGTGCTCAGTGGTGACAGCGAGGTGCTGGACATGCTCAATGAGACCGGCGGACTCGGTGCGGTGGGCCGTCTGCTCATGCAGAGCGGCGCGGCCATTCCCGAGGTGCAGATCGAGGTGCTGGGTGATGACAACGCCGCACGCTACCTGGGCAGTCGAGCGGGCAACGGACGTTTCAACTTCGTGCTCGACCTCACGCACGAGATCCAGCGCGAGCTCTCGCACGGTCTCACGCTCACCATGAACCGTTCGCAGTCGGGTTTGAAGGCGCTGGCGGTGGTGCTGCAGAAGTGGGTGCGGCATTTCCACGGCGTGGCGGTGCAGGTGCAGCCCGAATCGCGGGTGGAGGACACGGCGTGGCGCTGGCACCTGGGGCTGGACGCCGAATCCACTGCCTTGCTCAACGACCTGTACCTCGGCCACGACGTGGAGCCCGAACGGCAGCAGCGCCTGATCAGTCTGTTTCGCCTGGGCTTCGACGATCCGCAGGTCATGCGCGCCGACGTGCGCGGCAAGCAGGTGTACCTGGGCCTGGCGATGAACGCCGAGGGCCTGATGAAGATCAAGCCGCAGAACCTGCTGCTCAACCTGCCGCTGGCAGCGGTTGCCTGAGGACCTAGATTCCCACCACCGGCAGCACACCCGGCAGCACGCTCATCCGCAAGTGCCGGGCGTATCCCAGGAACTCGCCGTCGGCGGCCAGGGGCAGGTCGGTATCGCTGATCACCGTGAGCGTTTCGAACGCGCGGGTGCTGATGCGGCTGTGGCCGAGGTGTGTGCCGGTGAGCAGGCGCGGCAGCATGGCCAGCGCACCCAGGCGACCGAATGGCCCGGCCAGCAGCAGGTTGAGCAGACCATCGTTGGTGCGCGCCGCCGGCGCGGCCGGCATGCCGCTGCCGAAGGTCGATGTGTTCAGGCTGGAGGCAAAGAGGGCGGGGCCGCTGTGCAGATGTTTGCCGTTGGCCGTGACGTCCAGCGTCCATGTCTGCAGGTGGGCCAGCTCGACCATCGTGGCCCACAGGTAGCGCGGCAGGCCGCCGAGCCAGCGTGGGCCCGTGAGCGTGCGCAGCACCACGGCGGAGTCGAAGCCGGCGGTGAAGCTGGAGAGAAACAGGGCCCGGTACTCGCGGCCATGGGGATCGCGCCATTCGGCACATCCCACGTCCATCGGGCGCGTGTCGGCGTTGAGGGCGTGCACCAGGGCGGCCAGCGGCGCCCGGCCGTGCAGACCGAGCGAGCGGGCCACGTCGTTGCCGCTGCCCACGGGCACCACACCGAGTTCAAGGTCGTTGTGCAGCAGGGCAGGCAACCAGCGGTTGAGCGTGCCGTCGCCGCCCACCGCCACCACACGGCTGCCGGCGGGCAGGCTGGCCAGCAGGTCGAGCGCATCGACCACATCGCGCGGCGCGTGCAGGGCCACGTCGGGCGGCAGGGCGGCCTGCAGCGTGGGCAACAAGGCCGCCGCCCGTCCGCCCTGGGCGTGCGGGTTGAGCAGCACGCAGCGCTTCGCGCCTGTTCTCAAATGTTGCTCACATGTTTCGGCGGTACTGGCCGCCCACCTCGAACAGTGCCGAGGTGATCTGGCCGAGCGAGCACACGCGCACCGCCTGCATCAGCACCTCGAACACGTTGCCGTTTTCGATCACGGCCTGGCGCAGTTGCTGCAACATGGCGGGCGATTCGGCTGCGTGCAGCGCGTGGAACTCGGCCAGGCGCTTGAGCTGGTTTTGCTTCTCTTCGTCGGTCGAACGGGCGAGTTCCAGCGTGTCGGGGGTCGCATCGCCGTGCGGGTTGCGGAAGGTGTTCACGCCCACGATCGGGTACTCGCCCGTGTGCTTGAGCATCTCGTAGTGCATGGACTCGTCCTGGATCTTGCCGCGCTGGTAGCCGGTCTCCATCGCGCCCAGCACGCCGCCGCGCTCGGCAATCTTCTCGAACTCCTGCAGCACGGCCTCTTCGACCAGCTCGGTGAGCTCGTCGATGATGAAGGCGCCCTGGTTGGGGTTCTCGTTCTTCGCCAGGCCCCACTCGCGGTTGATGATGAGCTGGATCGCCATCGCGCGGCGCACCGAATCTTCGGTCGGCGTGGTGATGGCCTCGTCAAAGGCGTTGGTGTGCAGGCTGTTGCAGTTGTCGTAGATCGCGATCAGCGCCTGCAGCGTGGTGCGGATGTCGTTGAACTGGATTTCCTGCGCGTGCAGCGAGCGGCCGCTGGTCTGCACGTGGTACTTCAGCTTCTGGCTGCGTTCGTTGGCGCCGTAGCGGTCACGCAGGGCCACCGACCAGATGCGGCGCGCCACGCGGCCGAGCACGGTGTACTCCGGGTCCATGCCGTTGCTGAAGAAGAAACTCAGGTTGGGCGCGAAGTCGTCGATGTGCATGCCGCGCGCGAGGTACGCCTCCACGAAGGTGAAGCCGTTCGAGAGCGTGAACGCGAGCTGGCTGATCGGGTTGGCGCCGGCTTCGGCGATGTGATAGCCCGAGATCGACACCGAGTAGAAGTTGCGCACGTCGTGGTGCACGAAATACTCCGCGATGTCGCCCATCACCTTGAGCGAGAACTCGGTGGAGAAGATGCAGGTGTTCTGACCCTGGTCTTCTTTCAGGATGTCGGCCTGCACCGTGCCGCGCACATTGGCCAGCACCCATTCGCGGATCTTGGCGGCTTCGGTGTCGGTGGGCGCGCGGCCGTTCTCGGCCTCGAACTTCTCCAGGTTCTGGTCGATGGCGGTGTTCATGAACATGGCCAGGATGCTGGGCGCCGGGCCGTTGATGGTCATGGAGACCGAGGTGGCCGGGTGGCACAGGTCGAAGCCGCCGTAGAGCACCTTCATGTCGTCCAGTGTGGCGATGCTCACACCCGAGTTGCCCACCTTGCCGTAGATGTCGGGGCGTGGGTCGGGGTCGTTGCCGTAGAGCGTGACCGAGTCGAACGCGGTGGACAGGCGCTTGGCCGGTGTGCCGGCCGAGAGCAGCTTGAAGCGTGTGTTGGTGCGGAAAGCATCGCCTTCACCGGCGAACATGCGCGTGGGGTCCTCGCCCTCGCGCTTGAAGGCGAAGGTGCCGGCGGTGTAGGGGAAGCTGCCCGGCACGTTGTCGAGCATCAGCCACTTCAGGATCTCGCCGTGGTCCTCGTACTTCGGCAGCGCGACCTTGCGGATGGTCGTGCCCGAGAGGCTCTTGGTGGTGAGCGCGGTGCGGATTTCCTTGTCGCGAATCTTCACGACGTACTCGTCGCCCGCGTAGGCCTTTTGCATGTCGGGCCACTGGGTCAGCAGCTTGCGCGCGGCCGGGTCCTGGTCGAGTTCGCGCACTTGCGCCAGGTCGATCACGGCCTCCGCGGCGCGTGAGCGCTCGGGCTTTTCCACGCGCAGCATGCGGGCGCTTTCGGTGAGCTGCTGGATCTCGCGCGCCAGGCGGGCCTGTTCGATCGCCTTCTTCTTGTAGCCACGCACCGTGTCGCTGATCTCGGCGAGGTAACGCGTGCGCGCGGGCGGCACGATGGGCGTCTGGTTGGTGCTGTGGCGGACCTTGACAACCGGCAGGCGACCCTCTTTGAGCGGCAGGCCGAGCTCGCCCAGCTTCGCCTTGAGCGCCTGGTAGAGCGCGGTCACGCCGTCGTCGTTGAAGCGCGCGGCCATGGTGCCGAACACCGGCATCTGGTCGGGCGGCGTGCTCCAGGCCTCCTGGTTGCGCTGGACCTGCTTGGAGACGTCGCGCAGGGCGTCGAGCGAGCCCTTGCGGTCGAACTTGTTGATCGCCACGAAGGCCGCGAAGTCCAGCATGTCGATCTTCTCGAGCTGGCTGGCGGCGCCGAACTCGGGCGTCATCACGTACATGGGCACGTCCACGTGCGGCACGATGGCCGCGTCTCCCTGGCCGATGCCCGAGGTCTCCACCACGATCAGGTCGAAACCGGCGCACTTGCAGGCGGCGATCACGTCGGGCAAGGCGGCGCTGATCTCGCTGCCGAAGTCGCGCGTGGCGAGCGATCTCATGTACACGCGCTGGCCCTGCTGCCACGGGTTGATCGCGTTCATGCGGATGCGGTCGCCCAGCAGGGCGCCACCGCTCTTGCGGCGCGAGGGGTCGATGGAGATGACGGCCACGCGCAGGCTGTCGTCCTGGTCCAGGCGCAGGCGGCGGATCAGTTCGTCGGTGAGCGAGGACTTGCCCGCGCCGCCGGTGCCGGTGATGCCGAGCACGGGCACTTTCTTGCTCTTGGCCTGTTCACGCAGCGCCGAGACGATGGCCGCATCCGCGTTGCCGTTCTCCAGCACCGTGATCAGCTGCGCCAGCGCGCGCCAGTTCATCTCGCCCTGGCCTTCAATCGCTGCCAAAGACGTCGGCGCAAAGGGACTCAAGTCGCGGTCGCAGCGCATCACCATCTCGCCGATCATGCCGGCCAGGCCCATCTTCTGCCCGTCTTCGGGGCTGTAGATGCGCGTCACGCCGTAGTCCTGCAGCTCGCGGATCTCGCCGGGCACGATCACGCCACCACCGCCGCCGAACACCTGGATGTGTTCACCGCCCCGGCTCTTGAGCAGGTCGACCATGTACTTGAAGTACTCCACGTGACCGCCCTGGTAGGAGCTGATCGCGATGCCCTGCGCGTCTTCCTGCAGCGCGGCGGTGACCACCTCGTCGACCGAGCGGTTGTGGCCCAGGTGGATCACCTCGGCGCCCATGCCCTGCAGGATGCGCCGCATGATGTTGATGGCCGCGTCGTGCCCGTCGAACAGGCTGGCGGCGGTGACGAAGCGCACCTTGTGCGTGGGGCGGTAGTTGGCCAGGGCCTGGAATTCGGCGGCGAGGTTGCTCATGGTGTCTCTCTCTGTCGGTGTCAAAAACGGTGCCCGGCTTCAGGCGATCTTCAGCCCGGTCAGCTTCGGGTCTTCGGGGGGAAAGCGCAAGTCCAGCGCCTTGAGCGTGTCGCGCACGAGGGTGGCGATCATCAGGTTGCGGTGCGTCTTGGAGTCAGCGGGCACCACGGTCCAGGGTGCCCAGGGTGTGCTGGTGGCGTTGAGGAAAGCTTCGTAGGTGCTCTGGTAGTCGTCCCATTGTTTGCGCACATCGAGGTCGCCCAGGCTGAATTTCCAATGCTTCTCGGGATCGTCCACCCGCTCCTGCAGGCGCTCGCGTTGCTCGTCCTTGCTGATGTGCAGCATGAACTTGAGGATCACCGTGCCGGTCTCGGCCAGCAGGCGCTCGAAATCCTTGATGTGTTCGTAGCGCTGCAGCGTCTGCTGCGGCGTGATCCAGCCATTGACCACCGGTACCAGCACGTCTTCGTAGTGGCTGCGATTGAAGATGGTCATCTCGCCGGCGCCCGGGACCTTCTGATGGATGCGCCAGAGGTAGTCGTGATCGCGTTCGGCTTCGGTGGGCGCTTTCCAGCCCACGGTGTGCACGCCCAGCGGGCTGGTGCGTGCGAAGACGCCTCGCACCGTGCCATCCTTGCCCGAGGTGTCGGTGCCCTGCAGCACCACCAGCAGCTTGTAGCGGCCGTCGGCATAGAAGAGGTTCTGCAGCGCGTCGAGCTCTTCGGCGATTCCGGCCAAAGCGGCCTGATCGGTGGACTTGCTGCCGCTGGAAAACGGCTTGGCGTCGGGTTTGAACGATTTGAGCGAGACGCCCTTGGCCTTCTTGTTGCCGTTGCCCGGACTCACCTGCCAGTCCTGCCATGTGCTGCCCTTGGCGGCCAGGATGGCCCGGGCGGGAAAAGGCAGGGCGTCGTCGTTCGGGCTGGGCATGGGTTCCGTTCGGTGCACGGGCGCTGTTTTGCGAGCCCGTTTTGGTTGACGTTTACGTAAACGTAATGTTAACGCGTTTGGGCAAAAAAAGGGGCGCTCGCGCGCCCCTGTTCTGCGTGGTTGCGGCCCGCCGGATCAGCGGTAAAGCACCTGTGGCAGCCACATGCCGATGGCGGGGAACTGGTACAGCAAGATGATGGCCAGCACCTGGATGCCCATGAACGGCAGCATGCCGGCAAAGATCTGGTTCAGCGTCACGTGCTTCGGCGCCACGCCCTTCAGGTAGAACGCGCTCATGGCCACCGGCGGACTCAAGAATGCGGTCTGCAGGTTCAGCGCGACCAGCAAACCGAAGAACAGTGGGTCCACGCCGAAGTTGTCCAGGAGCGGAACGAAGATAGGCATGAAGATCACGATGATCTCGGTCCACTCCAGCGGCCAGCCGAGCACGAAGATGATCACCTGCGACAGGATCAGGAACTCGGTCTTGGACAGGTTCATGCTCAGCACCCAGGTCTCGACCAGCTCCTGCCCGCCCAGCAGTGCGAACGCCGCCGAGAAGATGGCCGATCCCACGAACAGCCAGCACACCATGGCGCTCGTCTTGGCCGTGAGGAACACACTTTCCTTGATCACGCCGAAGGTGAGTTGCCGGTAGGCCGCTGCCAGGACAAATCCACCGAATGCGCCGACGGCCGCTGCTTCCGTGGGCGTGGTAAGACCAAAGACGATGGATCCCAGCACAGACAGGATCAGCACCAACAGCGGGAAGAAGCTGGTGAGCAGCATCTTGAAGACTTCCAGCCGGGTGAAGCTCAGGATGGCATAGAAGATCACCATGGCCAGCAGGCCCACGGCCAGGCCGATCCAGAAGCTCATGGACGCGGGCTTGGTGGTGGCCACCGGCTCGGCGGTGTCACCCGCTGGCGCGGCGGCTGCCGCTGGCTCGGCCACGGCATCAACTGCGGGGCCTGCGGCCGGGGCGTCTTCTTCGGCGCCTGGTGGGGCTGCCACGGCATCGGCTTTCGCACCGGGTGGCTCGGCCACCGCATCGTCGGACGGGGGTTCTGCCAGGCCGCCTGCTTCTGAAGGAGGTTCTGCCAGACCACTCTCTTGCGCCGGCGGGTCGGCCAGGCTGCCCTGGTAGTCGTTTTCGTCCACGCTGGCACCGCTGCCCATGGGCTGCAGTTCGTCGTAGGTTTCCACCGGCACCACGGTGGTGGCGCTCTGGTAGCTCATCACGGCAACAGCGGCGAACAGAATGGCCGGCAGCAGGGCAATGCTCAACTGGCCCAGCAGGTACTTGGTGGACACGTCCTGGTTGCGCTTGCCCTTGAGTGCCTTGATCAGGTTGGACACAGCCCAGCCATCACCGGTGGCACCAACGGCCGTGAGCCGTGGCGGCAGCGGCACGAAACGCTGCGCCATGGTGAGTGGGGGCGCCCAGTCCGGTTTGATCTTGGCCATGATGATCACGTACACGATGTACAGACCGGCCAGCATGATGCCGGGGAAGAAGGCACCGGCGTACAGCTGCACCACCGACACACCGGCGGTGGCGCCGTACACGATCAGCAGCACCGAGGGCGGGATCAGGATGCCCAGGCAGCCGCCGGCGGTGATGACACCGGCGGACAGGCGCACGTCGTAGCCCGCGCGCAACATCTGCGGCAGGGCCAGCAGGCCCATGAGCGTGACAACCGCGCCCACGATGCCGGTGGCGGTGGCGAACACGGCGCAGGTCACCAGCGTGGCCACACCCAGCGAACCGGGCACGCGGGCCAGGGCCAGGTGCAGGCTGCGGTACAGCTTGTCGATCAGGTTGGCGCGCTCCACGAGGTAACCCATGAACACGAACAGCGGAATCGAAATGAGCACGTCGCTGCCCATCACCGAGAACGCACGCTGCACCATCAGGTCCAGCGTCTGTTGCATCGCGCCCGCGGCCGATTGGTCACCCGAGTGGTAGGCGAAGAACGCGAACATCATGCCCATGCCCATGAGGGTGAAGGCGGTGGGGAAGCCCAGCATGATGGCAACCACCACCAGCGAGAGCATCAGCAGGCCGTAGTGGCCGTTGGTCATGGTGTCCACACTGAACACCATGGTGATCGCGGCGACACTGATGATCGCCATCAGCACGAAGCCGAACCAGAGTTCTTTGCGGATCGTCATTTCTGGCCACCCTTCTGCGGAGCCAGCTGCTCCAGGTCGGCGAGGTCAGCGTCTTTCACGTGCACCATTTCCTTGAGTTTTTCGACATCGACTTCTTCCACGTCCTCTTCCCGCTTGGGCCATTCGCCCGTTTGCAGGCAGATCACGCAGCGGATGATTTCCACAATCCCCTGCAGCAGCAGGAAGGCTCCCGCGATCGGCACCACGAACTTGAACGGGTAGACGGGAATGGGATCGGCGTTGAAGGTCTGCTCGCGGATGGCGAGCGATTCGTTGGCGAAGAACCAGCCGGCGTAGGTGAGAGCCACGATACCGGGCAGGAAAAAAAGGATGTAGAGGGCAAGATCCCAGCCGGCTTGCGTGCGCGGGCTAAAGAATCCGTAGAGCACGTCACCGCGCACATGGCCGCTCTTGGCCAGCGTGTAGGCGCCCGCGCTCATGAAGAGCACGCCGTACAACATGATCTGGGCGTCGAGCACCCAGGCGTGAGGGGTATTGAGCACATAGCGGGAAAACACTTCCCACGTGATCAACAGCGTGAGTCCGATGACGGTCCAGGCGCAGGCCTTGCCGAACCAGGTCGACAGGCTGTCAACGGCCAGTAATAGTTTTTGCATGTGAATTTCCAGAAACAGAAAGGGGCGCCTGCAGGCGCCCCGAGTTCAGCAAAGTCCGATCAGGACTTCTTGGCGCCTTTGCCGAAGTAGTGGTTGTAGGCCATCTTGAAATCGACCAGGTAGTCGTTCTGCCACTGGCCGGCGCGCTGGGCGAATGCCTTCTGCGAGTCCAGCACCTTCTTGAAGATGGCGTTTTCTCCGGCCTTCTTTGCAATCGTCTTGTCCCAGGCTTCGAGCTGCGCGCGCAGGATCGGGTCCGGTGTCTTGTAGAACTTCACGCCTTGCTTCTTCAGCTCGATGTAGTCCTGCGAGTTGCGCTGGATGGCCTTCCAGCTCATGTCGGCGCTGGCCGCTTGCACGGCGTAGTCGACGATGGCCTTCAGCTCGGCCGGCAGGGCATTGAGCTTGGTCTTGTTGAACAAGATTTCGAACTGTTCGCCAGACTGGTGGAAGCTCTGCAGCATGCAGTTCTTGGCCACGTCGGGGAAGCCCAGCAGGCGGTCCGACGATGCGTTGTTGAACTCGGCTGCGTCGATCAGGCCGCGGTCCAGCGCGGGCACGATCTCGCCACCGGGCAACGGATTGACCGCGGTGCCCATTTCGGTGAACACGTCAACGGCCAGGCCCACGGTGCGGAACTTCAGGCCCTTCATGTCGGCCACTTTGGCCACGGGCTTCTTGAACCAGCCCAGCGGCTGCGTGGGCATGGGGCCGTACAGGAAGGAGGTCACGTCCAGATTCAGACTGGCGTAGATCTCTTCCAGAAGCGCCTTGCCGCCGCCGTAGTTGTGCCAGGCCAGGACCATGTTGGGATCCATGCCGTACGCAGGGCCGGAACCCCACAGGGCGAGTGCCGAGTTCTTGCCGTAGTGGTAAGCCACCACGCCATGGCCGCCGTCCAGCGTGCCTTTGGCCACCGCTTCGAGCAGCTGGAAAGCCGGGACCACGGAGCCGGAGGGCAGCACTTCGATCTTGAGCTTGCCCCCGGCCATGTCGTTGACCTTCTTGGCGAAGTCCTGGGCGTACTCGTGGAAGATGTCCTTCGAGGGCCAGGTGCTCTGGAAGCGCAACGACGTGGTCTGCGCGGTCGCAATCATCGGCACCGACATGGCGCCAGCCGCAACGGCCGCGCCTTTCAGCATGCCGCGGCGTGACGTCACGGTTTTCTTGTCTGACATGTGTTTGTCTCCAGTCTGGGTTGAGGTTTGTGCATCATGCGGCCCGCAGCTCGCTCCCCTCGACAGGGTTTTCACCGACCATGATTCCTTTGGCTGACGTTGCTGCTTTCACAGGCCTTGAATAGCGTACAAAAAGCCACTTAAAAGCGGGTTCATCCGATATCTGTATTCGGCATTGTTCTGTTGAAAACCGCTGCGTCAGCAGGATGTAAGCCCAGTGCAAGTTTGCATGCTAACAACGTCGCATTCGACTTGGGTCACATCCACAGAGTCCAGCCGGTGGCATGCTATGCATCATGAAACCAATTCAGCTCTTCGATGCCGCCTCCAGCACGTTCACGTACGTGCTGTTCGACCAGATCACCCGCGACGCTCTCATCATCGACCCGGTGGACGAACAGATCGAGCGAGATCTCGCCGTGCTTCGCGAGTACGGCCTGAAACTGGTCTGGACGGTGGAGACCCACGCGCACGCGGATCACATCACCAGCGCCGGCAAGCTGGCCGAACTGGCAGGGGCCAAGACGGCGGCGCCACAGGGTTGCGGCATCGGTACCGCCGGAGTGCAGCTTGCCCACGGCGACACGCTGAGCTTTGGCGGCGAGGTGCTGCGCGCGCTGCACACGCCCGGTCACACCGCTGGCAGCATGAGCCTGGTCTGGAGGCACCACGTCTTCACGGGCGACACGTTGCTCATCGGTGGCTGCGGCCGCACCGATTTCCAGTCGGGCAGTGCGAAAGAGCTGTACCACAGCATCACCCAGGTGCTGTTCGATCTGCCGGACGACACCACCGTCTGGCCAGGACACGACTACCACGGGCGCCACCACTCCACCATCGGCGCCGAGAAGAAGCACAACGAACGTGTCGCGGGCAAGAGCGAGTCCGAGTTCATCGCCTTGATGGAGTCGCTCAACCTCCCCAGGCCCCGGCGCATGGACGAGGCTGTGCCCGCCAATCTCATGTCGGGGCAGCGCCACGACGCGGGCGGCGTCGTGTTCATGGAGCCCCGGCTCGCGGCCGGTCCGCACGCGGGCAGCTACGCGGGCGACGTGACGCCGCAGCTGGCCTGGCAATGGGTGCAGGCCGGCGAGGCTGTGCTGGTGGATGTGCGCACCGATGCCGAGCGGGAGTGGGTCGGCTTCGTGCCGGGCGCGGTGCCGGTGGCCTGGAAGCAGTGGCCCGGGATGGCGATGAACCCCGACTTCGATGCGCAGGTGCGCCAGGCGGCGGGTGGCAAGAAGATCGTGTTGTTGTGTCGCAGTGGCGTGCGCTCGATCGCCGCGGCCAAACGCGCCACCGAGCTCGGCCTGGAGGCCTACAACATCCTGGAGGGATTCGAGGGCGATCCGGATGCGCATGCGCACCGCGGGCAGCAAGGTGGCTGGCGCCACCATGCGCTGCCCTGGCGCCAGAACTGAGCGCTGAAGCGCGCGGGGTCTGTGCCACCGATGTGGCTTGCCGGCAACCGCTGGTCGCGCGAGCTGCCCGCAATTTGAGAAGAATGCCTCACAACCCCTGTCAGGGTTGACAGGGTTCGTGTGTTTTTTCACGAATTTTTTTTTTCAATGGGGTTTTCCATTCCAAAAGGATTGCTCCATGACGTTGTTGGCCTGCTCTCGGGAAAAAGCACCCTCCTGCCCACCGATCTCCGACCATCTGGCGGGGCGCATTCAGCGCGAATTCACCACCCGTTGGGACACACTCTGGAGCGGGCGCTCACTGTTGCATGGTCGTGAGGCGGGTCCCGGCGCGGTGCGGCTCAACGGCAACGACTACCTCAGCCTCACCGGCCATTCCGAGATCGTTCAGGCGCAGACGCTGGCGATCAAGACCGACTCCGAGTTCGTCATCCAGTCCGGCGTGTTCCTGCTGGACGAGCATCCAGCGCGCAAGCTCGAACTCAAGCTCGCCCACATGCTTGGTCAGGAAGACGGTCTCATCTGCCAGTCGGGCTACGCGGCCAACCTGGGTCTGCTGCAGTCCATCGCTGACGAGAAGACCGTGATCTACATGGACACGCTGGCCCACACCTCGCTGTGGGAAGGTGCGCGTCGCGCCGGGGCCACCACCCACCCGTTCCGTCACAACGACGCCGAGCACCTGGACCGGCTGGTGCAGCGCCACGGCGCCGGTGTGATCGTGGTGGATTCGATCTACAGCACCACGGGCGCCGTGTCGCCTCTGGTGCAGGTGGTGGAGGTGGCCGAGCGGTGGGGTTGCATGACGCTGGTGGACGAATCGCATTCGCTGGGTACGCATGGTCCGCAGGGCGCGGGCCTGTGCGCCGAGCTCGGCCTGAGTCACCGGGTGCACTTCATCACCGCCAGCCTGGCCAAGGCGTTTGCCGGACGTGCCGGTTTCCTGAGCGTGCCCGCGGCCATGCGCAACTACGTGCTGAGCACCAGCTATCCCAATATGTTCAGCTCCTGCCTGCTGCCGCACGAGATTGCCGCACTCGACGCCACGCTGGACGTGATCCGCCGCAGCGACACCGAGCGCGCGCGCCTGCACGCCCACACGCGCCAGTTGCGCGGCATGCTCAGCGATCTGGGCTACCCGATCCACCAGGGAACCGAACAGATCATCGCCCTGGAGGCTGGCACCGAACCGGCCACTATGGTGCTGCGCGATCTGTTGGAGGAGCGGGATGTGTTTGGCGCCGTATTCTGCGCGCCCGCCACCAGCCGCAACCGCACCATGGTGCGCCTCACGCTGCACGCTGCGCTCACCGATGCGGAGCTGGACCATGTGGCCGCCGTGGCGCGCGAACTGGCGCCCATGGTCAAGCCGTGGGACTGGCCCATTGCGCGGCGCGCCCGCGCGGCGTGCGCTCAGTTGTCCTGAACGCTGCGGTGGCCTTCGGCGTCCAGGAAACGCCGGTAGCCGTAGATGGGGTGCGGCAGGTCGGTGGCGTCAAGTGAGAACACCGCCGCCGTGATCAGCTTGTCATCACCCAGGCTGAAGGCCGGCGAGGTGCGCACCGGCCCGCCCAGATTGAGTTGCTGGTGCAGTTCCACCGCAGCCAACTGGTTGCCCGCCTGCACAGCGCGCACCACGTCGAAGCCCAGCCCGGCCGAGCCCGCGAGTTCGGCCAGGTCACCCAGGCTGCTGGTGGGCTCCAGCTGCAGCCAGTGGGCATCGCCCGCGCCGTCGAGACCGATCAGGCCAAACGGCTCTCCCAACACGGCGTACTCGACCCAGTTCTGAGTGGCGAAAGCCTGCAGGGCCTGCGCGATGGACGGAATCTGCAGCAGCGATTGTTGCGACGGCTGCAGCGCGCTACGCCACAGGGTGTTAAGGCGTGGGTGCGGCGCGTGCATGAGCTTGCGCAAGACACCCATAAGGTGACGCGTGATGTCGGTGGTCTGTTTGGGCACGAACTGGTCGATCAGACCGTTGTTGAAGGCCTGGATGGCGATCTGCTCGTCGGCCTGGCCGGTCAGCAGCACGCGCGAACCAGGCCAGTCCAGCAAGGTGTTGAGCACCTTCAAGCCGTCGGTGCCGGGCATCGCATAGTCGACCACGCAGGTCTTCACCAACTGGTAGCGTGCCGGGTTCACCGCCCAGTAGCGCAGGATCTGCGGCAGCAGCGGCTGTCCCTGGCGCCAGCGCTCGATCATTTGCAGTTGCAGCATCGCGTCGGCTTCCCACCGCGCCGGCTCCTGCTGCATGCGCTGCGCAAAGCCCGACGGCCGAGAAAACAGCTCCACCTGCCAATGCGTCGGAATCACCATACCGAGCATGTCGAGGTAGTCGGTGTCATCGTCGAGGAACAGGATGCTGCCGGGACGGTGGAATAAAGGGATCGTCAGTGCCATCAGATCGTCAGCGAGTGGAGGATGAAGTCGCGGGAGTCGGGGTCTGGATCGGGAGATCGATCATGAAGACCGCGCCCAGGCCGGGTTCGGAATGCACGCTGAGATTTCCCTGCGCCGCCTCCACCACGTTCTTGCAGAACGTCAGACCCAGGCCGTTGCCGGCACCTGCCAGCGTGGAGAAGAACGGTTCGAAGATTCTCGTCTGCTGTTCGTGGGCGATGCCGATTCCGTCGTCAGATACTGCAATGCGGCCTTTGCCGTGGTGCACGCCCACGTCCAGCCGCAAGTCGCCCGGGCTCGGTGCATTGCTGGCCGAGGCCAGCGCGTGCAGTGCGTTCTTCATCAGGTTGGTGAGCACCTGAGAGAACAACTGGCGGGAGGCAACGAAGTGAAAGTCCTGCTGGATGTGCACTTGAACGCAATCGCGCTCCCGGGACGAGCGGTAGGGGTAGTGCAACACCACGTCCTGCACCAGCTCCGCCGCGCGGATCGATGACTTGTCGCGCGGCAGCCGAGTCAGTTGTGCATTCGATATCTGGGTATCGATCTGGCGGTTCATGCTGCGCACCAGGTTTTGGAGCCGTGTCGCCAGCTCGTCGAACTTCTTCTGCTTGGCCTCCGGCAAGTCGTACTGCGACAGGTTGCGCAGCACGTCGCCCATCAGGTGCACCGTGGCCAGCGGCGTGCGCAGCTCGTGCGCCATCACACCCATGGTGCTCAGCGTGTTGATCAGGCGCGTGCGGCGCAAGTTGGCGCTGGAGGCCCCCAGCATCACGGCCGCGCCCCATGCGAAAGCCAGCACCACCAGATGATCGGGCCGTGTGGCGGCTTGCGTCAGCGGTATCCCCAGCATCTGAGTGAGCCCCAGGCTGAGCCCCGCTCCCCCGACAACCCCCACTGTGGCCACCCGCCAGTCGGTGAGGTGGTAGTAGATCACCAGCATGCAGGAAACACTGGCCAGCCAGACGTCGTTGCCCTCGTTGAGCCAGTACATCCAGGAAAAGAACATCGGCAGCTGCAACCAGCTGGCCAGGGAAAAAATCCAGATCGTGGCCTTGGAGGTGAGGTCCCGATTGACCATGCCGAAGAGCAGCGGGATGCCCAGACTGGCCATGGCCAGTCGGGTGGGCACGCTTTCGTAGGGCTGCGGCAACAGGTCGATCCAGATCCAGCCAAACGCGATATGGCCGAGAATGGTGAACGCGCCCAGGTACTGCAACCGTGCACGGGATGGGTGCAAAATGGGTTCCAGGGGTGCATGGACCACCTCGTCCAGCAACCACCTCCACAGGCGCGCTTTGGCGCTGTGCAACCTCAACCGGTCCAGAGGCAATATGTACTCCTTCGATTGTCGAGCACCCGTTGCCCGCACCGGCTGCCCAAACACGTACCGCATTGTCTGTGCAACAGGCTGTTTCAAACCATGACCTTACCTGTCAACTTTGACAGTGTCAGCCTGGACAGTATCCTGGCCGACTGGGTCTGCGCCTTGCATGACCAGGGCGTTGAGGCCGTCATGGTGCTGGGCCCGGCGCCCACCGGCGGAAGAGACGAGCGTGAGGTGCTGGCGGTGCACCCCCCCCGATTGCTGTCGGCTGCCCAGGCGCTGGCCGACAGCCGCGATTTTGGGGCCAGTTGGCGCGAAAGTGATGCGCCCCTGGTGGCCTGGCAAGACATCTCCAAATCGGTCTTTGAACAATCCAGCCGCTGGCGACGCCTGTGGCTTGCGCACGGTTACCAGACGCTGGTGCGCGTGGCATTCAGCCTGCCCGCCGGTCGCGCCTTTGAATGTTTCATGTTCAGTCCCCGGGCGTTTGCCGATCGCTCCGAAGCGGCCGCGCTGGCCTGGTCGGCCTTCAACATCTGGCCCATGCTGCGCCGTGCCATCGCTGAAGCGCGCGTGGGCCTGAGCCCGCGCGAGCTGGAAAGCCTGAACATGGCGTTTGAAGGGCTGACGGCGCGGGAAACCGCCGCGCGCATGGATTGCTCCGAGCGCACGGTGAACTACCACCTGGCCAACGCCATGGGCAAGCTCAAGACCGACAACAAACTGGCGGCCGTGCAACGTGCCTGCTGGATCGGTCTGATTTAATTAGGCCCCCACGCTCCCCGGCTGCGCGTGGTCCGCTGCCCCCCGAGGGGGCTGGGCCTGCCTTGGGGGCGGCCCGGCGGCTGGCCCGTTGCCACACTCCACACTTCGCTGCTGCGTTCCTATCGATGTTGCAGTGCGCAAACTCCCCCCGGTTTGCGTGGTCATAATCCGCGCATGACTTTCCTGGCCTTGGACGTTGGCAACACCCGCCTCAAATGGGCCTTGTACGAGGAGCCGCGTTCGGGTGCGCGTCTGATTGCCCAAGGCGCGCAGTTCCTCGAAAACATCGAAACCCTGGCCGAGGGTGATTGGGCCGACCTGGCCGCGCCGCGCTGGGTGTTGGGGTGTGTGGTGGCGGGCGATGCGGTCAAACGCCGGGTTGAAGAACAGCTTGAGCTGTGGGACGTGACTCCGCAGTGGGTGGTCTCCAGCAATGCCGAAGCGGGGGTGACCAACGGCTACGACCACCCGGCGCGGCTCGGATCGGACCGCTGGGTCGCCATCATCGGCGCGCGCCATCGCTTGGTCTCGCGGGGCCTGGCGCGGCCTTGTGTGGTGGTGATGGTGGGCACCGCCGTGACGGTGGAGGCCATCGACACCGACGGGCGGTTCCTGGGCGGCATCATCCTGCCGGGCCACGGCATCATGCTGCGCGCGCTCGAGTCCGGCACGGCCGGCCTGCACGTGCCCACCGGCGAGGTGCGCGACTTCCCCACCAACACCAGCGACGCGCTCACCAGCGGCGGCACCTTTGCCATTGCCGGCGCGGTGCAGCGCATGGTGGACAACCTGCGCCGCCATTGCGGCGATGAACCGGTGTGTTTCATGACCGGCGGTGCCGGCTGGAAGATGGCCCCGAGCATGGCGCTGCAGGTCGAGCTGGTGGAGGGTCTGATCTTTGACGGGCTGCTGGAGATGGCTGCGCGCCGCCTGGCCTTGGCTTAGGCTTTGGCCTCACCCCAGGGCAGCATCAAGGTCAAGGTCAGCAAACGCCTGAACTCCGGCTCGAACGCGTCGATGATGCGCTGAGGCTCCGGGCACAGCGTGGTGTCCGCCATCACGCCGAACTGCACGCCACCGCCGTAGCTCAGGATCGACACACCCAGCCCCACGGTCCCTGTCTGCGGCACCCAGAACATGTTTTGCTCCAGCGTGGAGCCGCACACCTTGAGCTTGGCGACCGGGCCCGGAACATTGGTCATCACCGCCGTGGTCTTGCGGCCAAACAGGCTGAGCAGCGCATCCTGCGCAGGCTTGACCAGCAGGCCAGCCACCGACAACAGGGCGAAGGTCAGCAGCGGCTGCAGGCTGCCTTTGAGATCGTTCATGCGCGAACGCACGGTGAACACGCGTTCCACCGGGTTGGTGCAGCCAATGGGCAGCACCAGGGGCACGAGGCCAAAACGGTTGCCCAGTTTCCAGGCATCTTCCATCGGGCGCAGGTTGATCGGCACCATGGCGCGGATCTCCTTGCCCTGCGTGTCGTCGCCCATGGCATTCAGGTAGGCGCCGATGGCCCCGGCCACGCAGGCCAGCAACACGTCGTTGACGGAGCAGTTCAATGCTTTGCTGATCGCCTTCACTTCGTCCAGTGGGATGGGTTCGCACCAGGCCACGCGTTTGGTGTTGCCGGGCTGGCCTTTGAGCCGCGTGGGTGAGTCGTCGGGCATGAGGGCCAGCGCGGCCACGTCGCTGGCCAGCTGGCCTCCCATGCGGGCCAGATCCACCGCCTGGCCGAGCGAGTCGGTCAGGCTCTGCTGGGGTGACGCCAGCATTGCAAACGATTTGGCAGCGCCCCCGCCAGCGGCTTCAAGCGCCTTCGCGGTGAGGTCGCCGAAGGGCCGGATCAGCGTGTCGACCACCCAGTCTTCGGCCCCGTCCAGGCCCGGCTTGGGGGTCTTGTGGCTCTTGCGCTGCGGCGGTGCACCGCCACCGTCGACCAGACTCATCATCACCCCGATGAGTGCAATGCCGTCGGCGATGCAGTGGTGGATGCGTGCGACCAGCGCCGAGCCACCGTCGTACTGCTCGATCAACTCGAAGCGCCACAGCGGGTGCTGCCGGTCCAGTGGCTGCATGGCGAGCTCGGCCACGCGGGCCTGCAGGGCGTCCTGTTCGCTCTGCGCGCCGGTCCGCGAGAGCCGGTGCGCCACCACGTGGCGGTCCAGGCGAAAGTCGGCGTCGTCGATCCAGTGGGCGCCGGTGGCGTCTTCGCGCGCCGCCTGCACGAAGCGGCGGTAGGGCAGCATCCGCTCCCGCACCCGCTCGCTCAAGGCCGCCAGGGTGATGCCCGGCTTGAGGATCCACACACCCATGATCATCATGAGGTTGGACGGTGAATCCATGCGCAGCCAGGCCGTGTCGACCTTGCTCATGCGCTCACCTTCCAGCCCGAGCGTGCTGGACAGCGCCTGCTTCACCGCAGGCAGCACGCCGGCCGGCGCGCCGTTGATGGCGGTCTTGCGGGGCGCGCGGGGGCGGGCGGCACGCGCCGCAGGGGTGCCGCTGCGGGCGGCGACGCGTTGAACCATGGATGCTCCTCGGGTGGCTGTGCGGGTCTTGGCTTGTGGGTCTATTGTGCAGAGGCCTCCAACCGTAAGATATCGGGAGAGCCCTAAGCCCGCTGCGGGTTGGTCAGGCGATCATTTCAACAACAGGAGCATTCATGGCCGATCTCAAGTCCCTATTCGAAGCCGCGGTGGCGAATTCCAAGAACCTGAGCGAGCGCCCCGACAACGCGACGCTGTTGAAGATCTACGCGTTGTACAAACAAGCCACGGAGGGTGATGTCGAAGGCAAGAAGCCCGGTTTTGGCGACATGGTCGGTCGCGCCAAGTGGGACGCGTGGAACGGTTTCAAGGGCACCGGAAAAGATGACGCGATGCAGCAGTACATCGACCTCATCCAGAGCCTGAGCTGATCCTCAGCCAGCCTTCTTCTTTTTGGCGGCCGGCTTCTTCGCCGCCAGCAGTTCGTCGAGGTTCTTCACGATTTCGCTCTCGATGCGGTCCTTGAAGGCGCCCAGCAGGAAGCCCAGGCGCGCATCGAGTTCAAACTTTTCCGCCGACACCTTGAGCGTGCCACTCACGCCCGAGCGGGTGAACTGCACTTCGTCGCAGTCGCCACCTTCTTCATAGGTGCAACTCATGTCGAAGTCGTTCTCGGCCTGTTCCGCCCAGCGCCAGGCAAGTTTGCGCGCAGCGCCCATGCCGAGTTGGTGATCGCGTTCGATGTGGATGTCGGCCATGGGTGTCTCGCGTGTTGTTGTCAGGGGCAGTCGTGGTGGTTGGCTGCGAAGGCGGCTGGTGCCAGCTCTCGCAGGGCGGCCTGGCGCTCTTCTTTCGGGCGATGGGCCAGCGCGCGCACCGCATCATAAAACCGCGTGAAATCGCGGCCCTCGCGCTCGAACAGCGCTTCAAACGCGGGCACCCAATCGTCGTAGGCCGCCTGCGCAGCAAAGGTGGCGTTGTTGGCCGCCGCCACAAAAGGGTCGTAACCGGCGTAACCGTTCCAGCCGGCTTTCAGGCGCTCGTACTGTTGCCGGAAATCGGCCATGGCGACGGCTTTGCGTTGCAGCTTGGTGTCATCCAGCAGGTGGGCATCTTCATAAATGGCTTTGAGACGCTCGCGGGTGGAGCGGGTGAGGGCGCGGAAGGCGCGGCGGCGGTTGTCGAAGGTGGCGTAGTCGGCGCGGGCCTGGTCGGTTGACCGGTTGAGCCACCGGGCCCCGCCAAGCCGCTCGACCGTGGTGGCGAACGACTCGTTGAACGCGGTGTCGTTCTGTACGTAGACCACCTGGTGCGAGAGCTCGTGGAAGATGATGCGCGCGAGCTCGCCCTCGGGGTACGTGATGAAGGTGCTGAGCAGCGGGTCGCCGCCGGCCCAGTTCATCCAGCCCAGGGTGGAGTAGGCCTGAACCGGGTAAACCGCCACCTCCAGCGCCTCGTCCAGGCTGTCGGCGAAGGACCGTGCATCCGACTCCAGAAAGTAGCCGCGGTAGCCCACGCAACCCGCCACCGGGAAGCACCAGGTCTCCAGTGTGAGCGAGAGCGCAGGTGCGGCCACCACGTTGTAGACAGCGGCGCGTCGCTGCAGGTCGGCGTAGCGGTGGTAGCTGGCGTTGTCGGGCAGGGCGAGCTCGCTCACCGCGAACTGGCGGATGCGCCGGGCCTTCTCCAGCCGTTCCTTGAGTCTGGACGGAGCGGCTTCGTCGGCCAGCCAGTCGTCGACCGGGCGCGCGGCCTGCATCAGTTTCAGGTGCCCGCTGACCGACTGCCAGTAGTAGCCCACGCCAGCCGTGTTGCTCGCGCAGCCGGCGCTCAGCATGGCCATGAATGCGAGTGCCGGCAACCGCTTCATGGCGACCTCAGGGCACGCTGGCCACTTCGACCAGACAGTCGTAGAACACCGGACCACGACCCATGTCGGTGAGCTGCTGGCTGGTGACTTCGTTCACGTTGGTGCCCGCTGGTCCGAGCTTGCGCCACCAAATGCCCAGGCCGTTGACCACGCCGGGCCGCGCCCGTGTCGACACCTTGGCCTTGCAGCGGTATTCGCCACGGTCGTTGAACACACGCACCATATGGCCAGTCTCGATGCCGCGCAGGGCGGCGTCGTCGGCGTGGATCTCCAGCAACGGTTCGCCTTCGATGTCGCGCAGGCTCTGCACGTTGACGAAGCTGGAGTTGAGGAAGTTGCGCGCCGGTGGCGAGATCATGGCCAGCGGGTAGGCCGGCGACGAGCCTTGCAGTTCGTGGTTGGGCAGGTGGTCGGGCAGGCCGTCCATGCCCTGCGCGGCCAGGCGCGTGCTGAAGAACTCGCAGCGGCCCGAAGGCGTGGGGAAGCCGCCGTTGGCATACGGTGCTTCGGGCACCGGCAGGGTGGTGAAACCCTGGTCGAGCAGTTGCTGGAAATCCACCGCGTTGCCAAATGCGGTGCGGCACAGGGTCTCGTCGTCGTCCTGAAAACACGGATCGTCAAAGCCCATGCGCGCGGCCAGCGCGCGGAAGATGTCGGTGTTGGTGCGGGCCTCGCCCACCGGTGCGATGGCCGGGCGGTTGAGCAGCACGTCGGTGTGACCGTAGCTGGTGTGGATGTCCCAGTGCTCCAGCTGCGTGGTGGCCGGCAGGATGATGTCGGCGTGGTCGGCGGTGTCGGTTTTGAAATGCTCCAGCACCACGGTGAACAGGCCCTCGCGCAGGAAGCCTTGCACCACCTTGCCCGATTCGGGTGCCACCGCCACCGGGTTGCTGTTGTAGACGATCAGCGCTTCGATCTTGGGCCCGAAGCCGGTCGAACCTTCGTTGAGCAGATCGTTGCCGATGGTGCTCATGTTGATGGTGCGCGGGCTTCTGCCGGCCAGCAGGTCGGGCCGGTGCAGGGCTGCGCGGTCCACCGGGAACTGGCCCGAGCTGGAGAGCAGCAAGCCGCCCGCGGGCTGGCGCCAGGCGCCCACCAGCGCGGGCAGGCAGGCGATGGCACGCACCGCGTTGCCGCCGCCGCGCACGCGCTGCATGCCGTAGTTCAGGCGGATGGCGGCCGGCTTGGTGGTGCCGTATGCGCGCGCCAGATCGGTGATCTGCTGCACCGGGATGCCGCACACCTGTGCCGCGCGCTCGGGGGGCCACTGCAGCGCGCGCTCGCGAAGACCCTCCCAGCCCAGCGTGTGCTGCGCTATGTAGTCGTGGTCCAGCCAGTCGTGCGTGATGAGCTGGTGCATGAGCGCGAGTGCCAACGCCGCGTCGGTGCCCGGGCGCAGGGCGATGTGTTCGTGGCACTTCTCAGCCGTCTCTGAACGACGCGGATCGATGCAGACCAGCCGCGCGCCGTCGCGCTTGGCTTGCTGGGCCAGACGCCAGAAATGCAGGTTGCTGCCGATGGAGTTGCTGCCCCAGATCAGGATCAACTTCGATGTCGCAAAGTGCTCCACCTTCATGCCGACCTTGCCACCCAGCGTCTGCACCAGCGCCTCGCCGCCAGCCGATGCACAAATGGTGCGCTCCAGAAACGAGGCGCCGAGCCGGTGGAAAAAGCGCGCGGCCATGCCTTCACCCTGCACCTGCCCCATGGTGCCGGCGTAGCTGTACGGCAGAACGGCCTGCGGGTCTCGGGCCGCAATGGTCTTCAGGCGGTCGGCAATCGTGTCCAATGCGTCGTCCCAGCTCACGCGTTCGAACTGCCCGCTGCCCTTGGGGCCGGTGCGTTTGAGCGGGTGCAGCAGGCGCTCGGGGTGGTAGGTGCGCTCGGTGTAGCGCGACACCTTGGTGCACAGCACGCCGTCGGTGTGTCGGTGGTCGGCGTTGCCCTGCACCCGCACGGCCACGCCGCCCTCCACCGTGGTGACCAGGGAACAGGTGTCGGGGCAATCGTGGGGACAGGCACCGCGGATCGTGAGCGCAGTCGTGTTCATCGGATGGGTGTTGCCAAAAGGAGTCGGTACGTCGGGATGGCAGGGCGCTTGCTTTACCCTGCTCGGTGTCCAAATCAGCATATCAGGAGTATCCGCATGCAGCGTCGTGAAGCCCTATCCCAAGTGTGCAAGCTGGTTGGCTCGGGGGCCCTGGCTTCCTGGGGCGCATCCGCCAGCGCGCAGAGCGCCGCCTTGACCGACGCCCGCATCGTCCTGGGGCAGTCCGCACCCTTCACCGGCGCGGCCGTGCAGCTGGGCTTGCAGTTCCATCTGGGCGCGCAGGCCTACTTCGACACGGTCAACGCCAAAGGCGGGGTCAACGGCCGCACGATCGAGATCAAGCGGCTGGACGACGGCTACGAGCCCGAGCGCTGCGCCGCCAACACCCGCCAGCTCATTGCTGACGACGTGTTCGCCCTGTTTGGCTACATCGGCACGCCCACGAGCCTGGCCGCCCTGCCGCTGGCCACCACCGCCAAGGTGCCGTTCTTCGCGCCGTTCACCGGCGCGCAGGCGTTGCGCGAACCGTTCAACCGCTACGCCATCCATGTGCGCGCCTCCTACTTTGACGAGACGGCCGCCATCGTTCGCCAGATCACCTCCACCGGCATCAAGAAAATCGCGGTCTTCTACCAGAACGACGCCTACGGCAAGACCGGTCTGGACGGCGTCACGCGGGCCATGACGGCCATGACCATGGAGCCGGTGGCCCTGGGCACGGTGGAGCGCAACACGATCGAAGTGGGGCAGGCGGTGAAGGACATCATGGCCCAGAAGCCCGAGGCCATCGTGCAGATCGGAGCGTACAAGGCGGTGGCCACGTTTGTGCGGCAGGCGCGCCGTGCCGGGTTCAGCGGCAACTTCTACAACGTCTCGTTCGTGGGGACCCAGGCCCTCATCGACGAGCTGGGCGCCGAGGCGCGCGGGGTGTCTGTGAGCCAGGTGATGCCGTTCCCCTACACGCCGGCCACACCGCTCTCGGGTGAGTACCTGGCGACCATCAAGGAGAAGCGGGGCGTCGAGCCCAACTACTCGGGCATGGAAGGTTTCGTCGCCGCCAAGGTGTTCACCGAAGGTGTGCGTCGCGCGGGGAGAGCCCTCACGCGTGAGGGTTTCATCAACGCCGTGCAGGGCATGCAGAACGTGAATCTGGGCGGGTTTCCGGTGGACTTCGGACCGACAAAACACACCGGCTCCCGGTTTGTTGAACTCACGCTGCTGACCGAAGACGGTCGCATTCGCCGGTAGGCCGGCGTGCCTTGCGGCCAATGGTGGTCACGGCCGCTCAAGTGGCCCACCTGACGATGGGGGTGTCTCCTGCGCAGCCTCGGCGCTTGCAGGTCTTCGATACCATGACCTTTTTGTTTTCGACGCCCTTGTCACGGCGCGCAAAGGTCCTCATGAAACTCATCGACTCCATCCTCACGCAGGCCGCCAGCATTGCGGCTGTGCGCCGCGACCTCCACGCCCACCCCGAACTCTGTTTCAAGGAGGTGCGCACCGCCGATGTGGTGGCGGACAAGCTCACCGAATGGGGTATTCCCGTGCACCGTGGCATGGGCACCACCGGCGTGGTGGGCATCGTTCATGGGCGCGACGGCGGCAAGAGCGGTCGGGCCATTGGCCTGCGCGCCGACATGGACGCCCTGCCCATGCAGGAGCACAACACGTTTGCCCACGCCAGTCAGCACGCAGGCAAGATGCACGCCTGCGGCCACGACGGCCACACCGCCATGCTGCTCGGCGCGGCGCAGCACTTTGCCAAGCACCGCAATTTCGACGGCACGGTCTACCTGATCTTCCAGCCGGCCGAAGAAGGCGGTGGCGGCGCGCGCGAGATGATCAAGGACGGCTTGTTCGAGCAATTCCCGGTGGAGTCGGTGTTCGGCATGCACAACTGGCCCGGCATGGCGGTGGGCACGTTCGCCGCGAGCGCCGGCCCGGTGATGGCGTCGAGCAACGAATTTCACATCACGATCCGCGGCAAGGGTTCGCACGCTGCGCTCCCCCACAACGGCATCGACCCGGTGCCCGTGGCTTGCCAGATGGTGATGGCCTTCCAGACCATCATCTCGCGCAACAAGAAGCCGGTGGACGCCGGCGTGATCTCGGTCACCATGATCCACACCGGCGAGGCCACCAACGTGGTGCCCGACAGCTGCGAGATCCAGGGCACGGTGCGCACCTTCACCTACGAGGTGCTCGACATGATCGAGCGCCGCATGCAGGAGATTGCCGAACACACCAGCGCGGCCTTCGGCGCCACGGTCGAATTCCAGTTCAAACGCAACTACCCGCCCACCATCAACCATGCCGCCGAGACCGCGTTCGCGCGCGAGGTGATGGCCGAGATCGTGGGCGCTGATCGCGTGGTCGAGCAGGAACCCACCATGGGCGCCGAAGATTTCGCCTACATGCTGCAGGCGCGCCCGGGCTGCTACGCCTTCATTGCCAACGGCGACGGCGCGCACCGCGAGATGGGCCACGGCGGTGGCCCCTGCATGCTGCACAACCCGAGCTACGACTTCAACGACGACCTGATTCCGCTGGGTGCCACCTACTGGGTGCAGCTGGCCGAAAAGTGGTTGGGCCGCCCGCGTCCGGGGGTGGCTGCTTGATCGCACCCGCCGACGCGTTCTCCCCGTCATACGCCCGCGCACGCGTGCGGTTTCTGGAGGCGGCTGCCAGCGCGGGCATGGCCATCTCCAGCCACAACCATCCCCTGCCGGGCCGCGATGGTGAGGTGCTGGCAATGGACGTGGCGCTCGATGGCCCGGCCAACGCCGAGCGGCTGCTGATCGTCAGCAGCGCCTGCCACGGGGTCGAGGGCTACTGCGGCTCGGGCGTGCAGGTGTTCGCCGCACACGACGCCGAGTGGCGCCAGCACGCTCGCGACGCGGGGGTGGCGGTGCTCTACATCCACGCCCTCAACCCGCACGGTTTTTCGTGGGTGCGCCGTGTCACGCAAGAGAACGTCGACCTGAACCGCAACTTCCAGGACTTCAGCCAACCGCTGCCCGCCAACCCGGCATACGCCGAACTGCACGAGCTGCTGCTGCCCGCGCAGTGGCCCCCCGGGCCGGACAACGCCGCGGTCATCGGAGCCTACATCCAGGCCCACGGCCTGACCCGCTTTCAGGCCGCCGTGTCGCAGGGGCAGCATGCGTTTGCCGATGGCCTGTTTTATGGCGGTGTTGATGCCACCTGGAGCAACCGCACCTTGCGCGACGTGCTTCGCCGCCACGCCAGACATGCCCGCCACCTTGCGTGGATCGACCTGCACACCGGTTTGGGCGAGAGTGGGCTGGGCGAGCGCATCTGCGCCTGCCGCGACGATGCGGTGGCGCTGGAGCGTGCCCGGGCATGGTGGGGTGGTGGTGGCCAGACACCGGTGACTTCCATTTACGACGGCTCGTCGACGTCGGCCCTCTTGACGGGCTTGATGTGGATCGCCGCTTATGAGGAATGTCCGCAGGCGCAGTACACCGGCATCGCGATGGAGTACGGCACGGTGCCGATCGAAGAGGTGATCGACGCGCTGCGGGGGGACCATTGGCTGCACCTGCATCCCGAAGCGCCCGAGGCCTTGCGTGCTGCGATCAAGGCTCGCGTGCTGGCGGCGTTTTATGTGGATACGGATGAGTGGAAGGCGCGGGTTGTTGTGCAGGCTCGGCAGGCTTTGTTTCAGGCTGTCTCTGGGCTTGCTTCTTCTACTTCGTCTTTGTCGTGATGTTGTTGCTTTCGTGGCGAGCCGGGTCTCGGCCCGGCCACACGGCCACAAGCGGGATCGGGCTTCCCCTCCAGGAGCGCCCGGACAAGGGGCGCACATGTCCGAAGGCTGCGAAGCAGACAAGTTTGTGCGCACCCCGGGTGATCCGAGCAACGCAGCTTGCCCGAAGCAAAGCGTAGGGACAGCGAATTCGGCTCGCCTTTTCTTTGCTTACTTTCTTTTGGCGAAGCAAAAGAAAGTGAGTCGGCCGCCGGGCCGAGACCCGGCCTGCAACGAAAGAGAAAGCACAACATACGAAGCCTACAATTTCAAAACCACACAAAGCCCAAAGCCATGACCACCCCCCCAGACGTCACCTCCATCTCCCCCCGCGACAAAGCCGAGATCCTCGCCCAGGCACTGCCCTACATCCGCAAGTACCACGGCAAGACCATGGTCATCAAGTACGGTGGCAATGCCATGACCGACCCGGCCCTGCAACAGGACTTTGCCGAGGACGTGGTGCTGCTCAAGCTGGTCGGGATCAACCCGGTGGTGGTGCACGGCGGTGGCCCGCAGATCGAGACGCTGCTCAAGCGGCTGGGCAAGCAGGGTCAGTTCATCCAGGGCATGCGCGTGACCGACCCGGAGACAATGGAGGTGGTGGAGTGGGTGCTGGCCGGTGAGGTGCAGCAGGACATCGTGGGCCTGATCAACCAGGCCGGTGGCAAGGCCGTGGGTCTGACCGGGCGCGATGGCGCCATGATCCGCGCGCAGAAGCTGCGCATGACCGACCAGAAAGACCCGAACCTGGAGCATGACGTCGGCCAGGTGGGTGACATCGTCAGCATCGATCCCAGCGTGGTGAAAGCCTTGCAGGACGACCAGTTCATTCCCGTGGTCAGCCCGATCGGCTTTGGCGAGAACAACGAGAGCTACAACATCAACGCCGACGTGGTGGCCGCCAAACTCGCCACCGTGCTGCAGGCCGAGAAGCTGCTCATGCTCACCAACATCCGTGGTGTGCTCGACAAGGACGGCCAGTTGCTCACCGAGCTCACGCCCCGGCGCATCGACGAACTGGTCGAAGACGGGACCATCTCCGGCGGCATGATCCCCAAGATCGCCGGCGCGCTGGACGCGGCCAAGAGCGGCGTGAACGCGGTGCACATCATCGATGGCCGTGTGCCACACGCGCTCTTGCTGGAGGTGTTGGGCAACGAGCCTTTCGGCACCATGATCAAAAGCCACTGACCCGTGGGTCAGGCGCGCTGGCACGGCGCGGAATGCGATCACCCACTGACATCGGGTACCCCGCCCCCGTTGGGTTCGTGGCGCTGCGGCAATGTGCGAAAATTCGTAACAGGAAGACGAACCAGGGCCGGCACCGCGGCCACCAGCACCCATCAGCACCCACCGATCGGACCGCCTGCCCATGACCCCCAATGCCCCCGAGTCTCCGTCCCCGGAAGACGCTGCAGCGCTTGAAGCGGCCAGCGTGATCGAAGCCGCCGCGCATGCCGAGGGCACCGGTCGCAAGCGGCCCAAACCTGGCGAGCGCCGGGTGCAGATCCTGGAGGCGCTGGCCACCATGCTGGAGCAGCCCGGTGCCGAGCGCATCACCACCGCTGGCCTGGCGGCACGGCTCGAAGTGAGCGAAGCCGCTCTCTACCGCCATTTCGCCAGCAAAGCCCAGATGTTCGAGGGTCTGATCGAATTCATCGAGCAGTCGGTCTTCGGCCTGGTCAACCAGCTCGGCGAGCGTGAACCCGACGGCAACGCGCGCAGCCGCAAGCTTGTCACGCTGCTGCTGCAGTTCGGCGAGAAGAACCCCGGCATGACCCGCGTGATGGTGGGCGATGCGCTGGTTTACGAAAACGAGCGTCTGCAACAACGCATGAACCTGTTCTTCGACAAGATTGAATCGGTGCTGCGGCAGAACCTGCGTGAATCGGCCTTGGTGGCCGGCGCAGTCACGCCCACGGTGGACGCGCAGGCCGATGCGTCGGTCATCACCGCCTTTTGCGTGGGCCGCCTGCAGCGTTTCGCGCGCAGCGGCTTCAAACGCTCGCCCAGCGAAAACCTCGAGCACAGCCTCGCGCTGCTGCTGCCGGTCACCAGGCTCTAGGCGCATGCACGGTCCACCATGGCTGGGTGCCGTGGTGTGTCTTTTAGGGCGTCGCACCTAAACAAATTCCCTCAAAGCGCAGCCTGTTTGCGCGTGAAGTGCCTTTTGCGGTAAAAATAGAACGACCGTTCGATTATTCGAGCGGTCGTCTTTTTTGCCCCTTCCTCTTCATCAGGACCGACCCGCATGAGCGTGAACCCCATCACCCGCAGCCCGCGATCCGACGCATCGGCCCACAAGCCCTTGCAGAAGGGTCAGCAGACCAAAGCCGCCATCGTGGATGCCGCGCTCGGTCTGGCCACGCAGATCGGTCTGGAAGGCCTGTCGATCGGCGCGCTGGCCGAGGTGATGCAGATGAGCAAGTCGGGCGTCTTCGCCCACTTCGGCTCGCGCGAGGAGCTGCAGATCTCGGTGGTGCGCGAGTACCACGCGCGTTTCGAGGAAGAGGTGTTCTATCCTGCGATCAACGCGCCGCGCGGCCTGCCACGTCTGCGCATGCTGTTTGAGAACTGGATGAAGCGCACCTCGGTGGAGATCGATTCGGGCTGCATCTACATCAGCGGCGCGGTCGAGTTCGACGACCGGCCCGGTCCGGTGCGCGACGCGCTGGCGAGTTCGGTCAACACCTGGCTCTCGGCCATGCGCCGCGCGGTCGAAATCGCCATTGAAGAAGGCCATCTCGCACCCGACACCGACGCGGCGCAGATGGCGTTCGAGATCCACGCGCTGATTCTTGCGCTGCACTACGAGGCCCGCTTCCTGCGCAGCCCTGATTCGGCCAGCCGCGCGGTGCGCGCGTTCGAGAACATCGTGACCCGCTTCGGTAGAGCCCCCGCACCGGCCGCGCGCAAGACCACCAAAACCCCAGCCGCTGCACGCACGCGGGGCTGATTTCCTTTTCGTTTTTTCGCAAACCCAGCACAGGAGTTTCCCCATGCCCGTTTACAACCCGCCCCTGCGAGACATGCAGTTTGTGATGCACGAAGTGCTCAAGGTCACCGACGACCTCAAGGCGATTCCGGCCCACGCTGAGATCGACGCCGACACCATCAACGCGGTGCTGGAAGAGGGCGGCAAGTTCGCCTCCCAGGTGATCTTTCCGCTGAACATCAGCGGCGACACCGAGGGCTGCAAGCTCGATCAGAAAACACACGAAGTCACCACGCCCAAGGGTTTCAAGGAAGCCTACAAAACCTATGTGGACGGTGGCTGGGCTGCGCTCTCTTGCGACCCCGCGTTCGGCGGCCAGGGTCTGCCGCTGGTGGTGAACCAGTGCATGTACGAAATGATGAACTCGGCCAACCAAGCCTGGACCATGTACCCCGGTCTGACGCACGGCGCCTACGCTTCGCTGCACACCTTCGGCACCGACGAGCAGAAGAAGACCTACCTGCACAAGATGACCAACGGCGAGTGGACCGGCACCATGTGCCTGACCGAGCCGCATTGCGGCACCGACCTGGGGCTCATGCGCACCAAGGCCGAGCCGCAGGCCGACGGCACCTACAAGCTCACCGGCAACAAGATCTTCATCAGCGCCGGTGAACACGACATGGCCGAGAACATCATCCACCTGGTGCTGGCCCGCCTGCCCGATGCGCCTCCCGGCATCAAGGGCGTGAGCCTGTTCATCGTGCCCAAGTTCAACGTGAACAAGGACGGCACGCTGGGCGAGCGCAACGGCATCCACTGCGGTGGTCTGGAACACAAGATGGGCATCCACGGCAACGCCACGGCGCAGATCGTGATCGACGGCGCCATCGGCACCATGGTGGGTCAGCCCAACAAGGGCATGCAGGGCATGTTCGTGATGATGAACGCCGCGCGCCTGGGCGTGGGCAACCAAAGCCTGGGCTTGACCGAGGTGGCCTACCAGAACGCACTGGCCTATGCGAAGGACCGCATCCAGATGCGCAGCCTGACCGGCCCGAAGGCCAAGGACAAGCCGGCCGACCCGATCATCGTGCACCCCGACGTGCGCCGCATGCTGCTCACCGCCAAGGCATACGCCGAAGGCGGCCGCGCGCTGGCTATCTTCTGCTCGGTGCTGCTGGAGAAGGTGCACAACCACCCCGACGAGAAAGTGCGCAAGGACAGCGACGACATGCTGTCGCTGCTCACGCCCATCACCAAGGCCTTCCTGACCGACAACGGCTACAACGCCGCCACGCAGTGCCAGCAGGTGTTCGGTGGCCACGGCTACATCAAGGAATGGGGCATGGAGCAGTTCGTGCGCGACGCCCGAATCAACATGATTTACGAAGGCACCAACACCATCCAGAGCCTGGACCTGCTGGGCCGCAAGGTGCTGGGCAACAACGGCGCCACGCTCAAGAAGTTCGGCAAACTGGTGGGCGCGCTGGTGATGGAAGAGGGCGTCAACGAGAGGATGGCCGAGTTCATCAACCCGCTGGCCGTGCTGGGTGAGCAGATCACCAAGTTCACCACCGAGATCGGCTTCAAGGGCCTGCAGAACGCCGACGAAGTGGGTGCCGCCGCAGTGGACTATTTGCGCGTGGCCGGCCACCTGGTGTTCGGCTACTTCTGGGCCCGCATGGCGCAGGTGGCGCTGCGCGAGATCGCCGCCGGCAACACCGACCCCTTCTACGTGGCCAAGCTGCAGACCGCGCGTTTCTACTTCGCCAAGCTGTTCCCCGAGACCGCGACGCTGATGCGCACCGCGCGCTCGGGCAGCAAGGTGCTGATGGACACCGACGCCGCCCTGGCGTAAACACGCGTTTCCCAACAACCACCAGGAGACTTCCATGATCAAGACCGTTGTGAGCACCCTGGCCCTGTCGCTGGCTTCGTTGTCTGCGTTCGCTCAGATGTCGCCCGTGGGCCTGTGGAAGACCATCGACGACGACACGAAGAAAGAGAAGTCCCTGGTGCGCATCAAGGAAAGCAACGGGGTGTACAGCGGCACGATCGAGAAGCTGCTGGACCCCGACAGCAAGCCCGACGCGGTGTGCGACAAGTGCACCGACGATCGCAAGGACAAGCCCGTGCTGGGCATGACCATCCTGCGCGGCCTCAAGGCCAGCGATGGTGCTGCCACGGTGTTCGAGGGCGGCACCATCGTCGACCCGAACAACGGCAAGGTCTACCGCACGCGCCTCAAGCCGGTGGACGACGGCAAGAAGCTGGAGATGCGCGGCTACATCGGCCCGTTCTACCGAACCCAGGTCTGGTTGCGAGTCGAGTGACCGCGAGCCTTTCCCCATTCATGGAAAACCAATGAACCGATTTCAAGTGAAGAAAGTCGCCGTGCTCGGCGCAGGCGTGATGGGCGCGCAGATCGCCGCGCACCTGGTCAACGTCAAGGTGCCGGTGGTGCTGTTCGACCTGCCGGCCAAGGAAGGCCCGAAGAACGGCATCGTCACCCGCGCGATCGAGAACCTCAAGAAGCTCAAACCTTCGCCGCTGGGCGTGGCGGCCGACGCCGACCTGATAGTCCAGGCCAACTACGAAGAGCACATGGAGCAGTTGAAGGACTGCGACCTGATCATCGAGGCCATCGCCGAGCGCATGGACTGGAAGCTCGACCTGTACCAGAAGATCGCGCCCTTCATCGCACCGCACGCCATCGTCGCGTCCAACACCTCGGGCCTGTCGATCACCAAGCTCGGCGAGGTGCTGCCCGAGGCGATCAAACCGCGCTTCTGCGGCATCCACTTCTTCAACCCGCCGCGCTACATGACACTGGTGGAGCTGATCGCCACGCCCACCACCGAAGCACAGATCCTCAACGACCTGGAGACCTTCGTCACCAGCGGCCTGGGCAAGGGCGTGGTGCGCGCCAAGGACACGCCCAACTTCATCGCCAACCGCATCGGCATCGCCGGCATGCTGGCCACGATGAAAGAGGTGGAGAACTTCGGCCTGACCTTTGATGTGGTCGACGACCTCACGGGCAAGCGCCTGGGCCGGGCGAGCAGCGGCACCTTCCGCACCGCCGACGTGGTGGGCCTGGACACCATGGCCCACGTGGTCAAGACGCTGCAGGACAACCTGAGCCTGGAGACCGACCCGTTCTACGGCAGCTTCGGCACGCCGCCCGTGCTGAAGAAGCTCATCGAACTCGGCAATCTGGGCCAGAAGGCCAAGGCTGGCTTCTTCAAGAAGGTCGGGCGCGACATCCTGCGCTTCGATCTGGACAGCGAGGACTACGTGCCCGCTGGCGAGAAGGCCGACGAGGTCTACGGCCGCATGCTCAAGCGCCCGGCCGCGGAGCGCCTCAAGCTGCTGCGCAACGCCGAAGGTCCGCAGGGCCAGTTCCTCTGGGCCATCCTGCGCAACAGCTTTCACTACGCCGCCGTGCACTTGGGCCAAATCGCCGAAACTGCGCGCGACGTGGACCAGGCCATGCGTTGGGGCTTCGGCATGAAGCAGGGCCCGTTCGAGCTCTGGCAGGAAGCCGGCTGGCTCGAGGTGGCGAAGATGATCCAGGAAGACATCGACGCCGGCAAGGCGCTCTCCAAAGCGCCGCTGCCCGAGTGGGTGTTCAAGGGCCTGGTGGCCGAGGCCGGCGGTGTGCACACCGCGCAGGGTTCGTGGAACCCGGGCAAGGGCGAGTTCCAGGGCCGACTGCAGCTGCCGGTGTACCAGCGCCAGCACTTCCCTGAACTGCTGCTCGGTGAAGCCGGGCCGAAGTTCGAGACCGCCGGCAACACGATCGAAGAGAACGATGCGATCCGCATCTGGACGCTGGACGAGCAGGTGCTGATCGCCAGCATCAAGACCAAGATGCACGCCATCAGCCCCGAGGTCTGCGAAGGCTTGATGGCCGCCGTGGACCTGGCCGAGAAGGAATACCAGGGCTTGGTGGTCTGGTCGGGCGACGAGCCCTTCAGCGCCGGTGCCGACTTGCAGGCCATGCTGCCGGCCTTCATGGCCGTGGGCGTGAGCGCCATCGAAGACGCCGAAGGCTTCATGCAGCAGACCATGCTGCGCCTGCGCTACGCCAACGTGCCGGTGGTCTCCGCCGTGCGCGGGCTGGCGCTTGGCGGTGGTTGTGAACTCGCCGTGTACAGCGCGCGCCGCGTGGTGCACATGGAAAGCTACATCGGTCTGGTGGAGGTGGGCGTGGGCCTGGTGCCCGGTGCCGGCGGCCTCACCTACATTGCCCGACGCGCCGCCGAAAACGCCGAGGCATCCACCGGCAAAGATCTGCTGCCTTTCCTCACCGAAGGCTTCACCGCCGCCGCCATGGCCAAGGTCGGCACCAGCGCGCTCGAATCTCGCCAGCTCGGCTACGTGCTGCACTCCGACGTGATCGTGCCGCACAAGGACGAGCTGCTGTTTGTGGCCATCAACGAAGCCAAGGCTTTGTTCAACGGTGGCTACCGCGCGCCACACAAGCGCCTGTTCCCGGTGGCAGGGCGCGACGGCAAGGCCACCATCCTGGGCAGCCTGGTCAACATGCGCGACGGCGGCTTCATCAGCCAGCACGACTTCCACATCGCTTCGCTGATCGCGAACGTGGTGACCGGTGGCGACGTGGAGCCCGGAACGCTGGTGAACGAGGACTACCTGATGACGCTGGAGCGTCAGGCCTTTTGCTCGCTGATCGTGCACCCCAAGACACAGGAGCGGATTCTGGGGATGTTGAACACGGGCAAGCCGGTGCGGAATTGACGTGATGAAACGCGCCGAGGCCGAAGTGACTTACCCCCTCTCCCGCGTGCGGGAGAGGGTGGGAGAGGGTTGGGGTGAGGGCCGACGCAAAGGAAAAAGCGCGCGAGTTGCGCGGTCAGATGGCAGAAGCGGAGAGCCTGCTCTGGCTGCAGTTGAAGGGTCGCCGCTTTCAAGGCTTCAAGTTCCGCAGACAGCGTCCGCTCGGCCCCTACATCCTCGACTTCGTTTGTCTTGAAGCTGGTCTGGTCATCGAGATCGATGGTGGCCAGCACAGCGGACAACAGGCGTACGACCAAGCGCGTACTGCGTTGATTGAAGCGCAAGGCCTCACGGTGATCCGCTTCTGGAACCACGAAGTCATGAACGAAACCCCTGCCGTGCTGGAGAAGATCTGGCTGACGTTGCAGGCCCTCACCCCAACCCTCTCCCGCACGCGGGAGAGGGGGCAAGACACTTAGGAACCTCCATGAGCAAACAGATTCAAGACGCCTACATCGTCGCCGCCACCCGCACCCCCATCGGCCGTTCGCACAAAGGCTCGTTCAAACACCTGCGCCCGGACGACATGCTCGCCCTCGCGCTGCGCTCGGCACTGTCGCAGGTGCCCACGCTCGACCCCAAGGCCATTGAAGACGTCATCTGCGGCTGCGCGATCCCCGAGGCGCAACAGGGCCTGAACGTGGCGCGCATCGGGGCCATCCTGGCCGGCCTGCCGCACAGCGTGGGGGGCATCACGGTCAACCGCTTCTGCGCCTCGGGCCTCTCGGCCCTGCAGATGGCGGCCGACCGCATCCGCGTGGGCGAGGCCGACGTGATGATCGCCGCCGGCACCGAGAGCATGAGCATGGTGCCCATGATGGGCAACTCGCCCAGCCTCTCGCCCACCATCTTCACCAACACCGACGACGTGGAGAGTTACGGCATCGCCTATGGCATGGGCCTCACGGCCGAGAAGGTGGCGCAGCAGTGGAAGGTCTCGCGCGACGCGCAGGACGCGTTTGCCGTGCAGTCCCACCAGCGCGCCGTGCTGGCCATGAAGAACGGCGAGTTCACCGACGAGATCACGCCGGTGGAAGTGACCGAACGCAGCGTGAACCTGGAAACCGCCGAGGTCAGCACCACCACCCGCACGGTGAGCCTGGACGAAGGCGCGCGGCCCGACACGTCCATCGAAGGACTGGCCAAGCTGCGCACCGTGTTCGCCGCGCGCGGCTCGGTCACGGCCGGCAACAGTTCGCAGACCAGCGACGGTGCGGGCGCGCTCATCCTCGTGAGCGAAGCCGCCCTGAAGCGCTACAACCTCACGCCGCTGGCGCGCTTCGTCAGCTACGCCTCGCGCGGTGTGCCGCCGCACATCATGGGTGTGGGGCCGATCGAAGCCATTCCGGCCGCGCTGAAATACGCCGGCCTGAAGCAGGACGACATCGACTGGTTCGAACTCAACGAAGCCTTTGCAGCGCAGTCGCTCGCGGTCATGAACACGCTGGGCCTGGACCCAAGCAAGGTCAATCCCATGGGCGGCGCGATCGCACTGGGCCATCCGCTCGGGGCCACCGGCGCCATCCGCGCGGCCACCGTAGTGCACGCGCTCAAGCGCCACAACAAGCGCTACGGCATGGTCACCATGTGCGTGGGCATGGGCCAAGGGGCTGCTGGAATCATTGAAAGGGTCTGACGACCCACCCCCCGCGCCGCGCTGTCAGCGCGTCACCCCCCTGAAAGGGGGGCGATGCCTTGGGCCGGCGGAGCCGGACCCTTGGCATCCCTGGTGAACGTTGGCTCGCTCCGGACCGGTCTGTCGCGGGGTGGACGCCGGAATTCTCAGCTCTCTTGCAAACTCCCCGCATGACCACTCAGCACGCATTCGACTCAGCCATCGCCCTGCAGCCGCTCGGTGAGGGGCGCTTCGCAGGCGCGACTTCGCCCGCCTACGCCAACATGGTCGGGCCGTTTGGTGGCGTCACGGCGGCCACCGCGCTCAGCGCCGTGCTGCAGCACCCAGCCCTGCTGGGCGAGCCGGTGGCGCTCACGGTGAACTACGCCGCTGCGCTGGCCGATGGTCCGTTTGAAGTGATCGCACGGGCAGCCCGCACCAACCGATCCACCCAGCATTGGGTGGTGGAGATCGTGCAGGCAGGCGAGACCGTGCTCACCGCCACCGCCGTGACGGCCGCGCGCCGCGAAACCTGGAGCGTGGACGAGCTGGCCGCGCCCGACATGCCCGCACCCGACGCGGTCGGCAAACCCAACATGGCCGCGATGGTGGAGTGGGTCAAACGCTACGACATCCGCATCACCGAGGGTTCCATCCCCACCGCGTGGGACGGCAGCGGCGACGCCAGCCGCACCACGCTGTGGATGCGCGACGAACCCGCCCGAGCGCTCGACTTCTGCAGCCTCACCGCCATGGCCGATGTGTTCTACCCGCGCGTGTGGCTGCGCCGCGCCACGCGGGTGCCAGCGGGCACCGTGTCGATGACGGTGTACTTCCACGCCGGTTCGGCGCAACTGGCATCCGCCGGAGCGGGCTGGCTGAAAGGTCAGGCCAGTGCCCAGGCGTTGCGCAACGGCTTCTTCGACCAGACCGCGCAGGTCTGGAGCGAGGCCGGCGCGTTGCTGGCCACCACGCACCAGGTGGTTTACTTCAAGGAGTGACCGCCTTCAGGGCCTGCCCAGGAACAGGTAGAGCCCGGTGTAGCCCTTGGGCGCGCTCACGATGCTGAGATACAGCGGCCCGATGCCGGTGTCCGCCCCCACAAACAGGCTACCGGCGCCGCGCAACTGCCGCAACGTGATGTCGCTGCGCTCGGTCCAGGCGTTGCCGGCCTCGAGCGATCCCCCCACGAACAAGGCGCGCGCCACCCCGACCGAATAAGGCAGGCGCTGGTAGTAAGTGAGCCGGCCGAACAGCAGGTAGTTGCCCGCCACCTGTGCCGTGCGGTAGCCCGAGAGGTTCTGGAAACCGCCAAGCGAATACTCGTCGATGGCGGCCAGAGGAATCTGGTTGGTGTAGGCCATGCGGCCGCCGACGTTGAACGTGTGCACGCCCCAGCTCTTCACCGCGGTGAACGAACTCTCCAGCCGGGTGAAGTCGCTGGTCTCGCCGCCGTCCACCTGGCGCCGCCCCCACGACAACTCGGCCTGTCCGCGGTAGCCGCGCGAGGGGAAGTTGGCGAAGTCGAGCTGGTCGGCCATGACGGCGGCACGCAGGCCACGCTCGGTCCAGCGCACCGTCTGCGCGGTGACCGGCAGCGCGGACGAGATCAGTTCGGGCTTGGCCCGATGCGCACTGGCCACCACACCCAGGCGCGCCTCACCGATGGTGCCACGCAGGCCGATGGGCCAGCCCAGGTCGGCGCCGACCTTGATGCCTTGCCGCTGCACCAGCGCGAGCGCGTCACCCTCGTCGCTGAACAGCTCGACCTTGTTGATGCTGGTGTCCACGTAGGCCGCCGCGAAGCGTTCGCTGTTCACGCCCAGCGGCTGGTAGATCTCGGAGTACAGGCCCACCGTCTCGCCGAGCTGCACCCGGTTGCGCCACTCGGCCCCGCTCTCGTTGAGCCAGTGCCGGTTGTGGCTGATGCGCAGGTTGAACGCGCCCTCTCCCTGGAAGTCGGTGCGCAGGTCCAGCCCCACCCGCAGGTAGTTCGGGCCCCAGGCGTTTTCGCGCAGCTTGATCGTCAGGTCCTCCGTGCCGTTGTCCTCGCGCCGGCTCAGCGTGTAGTCGATGCGTTCGTAGTCGCCGCTGACCGAGAGCTTCTGCAGATCGGCCTCGAGTCTGGGCACGTCCAGCCGCTGGCCGGGTTCGGTGTCCAGCGCCCGGGCCAGGCGCGCCGCGCGCTCTTCGCTCACGCCTTCAAAGCGGATGGCACCGATCCGTCCTACCCGGTCGGCGTTGGCCAGCGCCTGTGCGCTGCGCGACTTCACCCAGCCCGCGTAGCGTGGCTCGTCCACCGCGAAGCGCGCAAGCGCCTCGCTCACGGTTCGTGCGTACTCGTTGCCCATCTTCACCAGTTCGACCGCCTTGTCGAAGTCGCTTGACGTGAGCTTGCCCAGCGGAGGCGCGAGCAGCAGGTCTTTCGGCGTGAGCGTGGCGATGCTGGCCTGCACGTTCTGTTCGGTCAGGATGTTGACCATCTGTGTCGTCACACCCAGCACCGTGTCCAGCGTGTCGCGCCCGGCCAGCGGCGTGCCGATGTTCACCGCGATGATCACCTCGGCGCCCATGGCCCTGGCCACGTCCACCGGCAGGTTGTTCACCAGCCCGCCGTCGCCCAGGATGCGGTCGTCGATCGATAGGGGTGAGAACACACCGGGCACCGACATGCTGGCGCGCAGCGCCGCGGCCAGGTCGCCCCGGTCCATCACCACCGCCAGGCCGGTCTCCATGTCGGTGGCCACGGCGCGAAACGGCGTGGGCAACTGGTCGAACGACTCCAGGTGACGGGTCGAGAGCGTGTAGCGGCGCAGCAGCATTTCCAGTGAGCGGCTGGACACGGCGCCCGTGGGCAGCTGGAACTCGCCGTCGCGAAAGCCCAGCAGCAGCACCGGTGAGAGCTCGAAGTCCTCTTCCTTGCGGCGTTGCGAGAGCAGCTGGCGCGGCTCGCGGCTGTTGAAGAGACCACCCCAATCCACCTCGACGATCTCGCGCTCCAGATCGTCCGCCTTCATGCCACTGGCGTAGAGCCCGCCGATGATCGCGCCCATCGAGGTGCCCACGATCATGTCCACCGGCACCCGCGCGGCTTCCAGCGCCTTGAGCACGCCCACATGCGCAAAGCCGCGCGCCCCGCCGCCCGAGAGCACCAGGGCCACGCGAGGGCGTTCACCGGCGTTGCTGCCCTGGGCGGCCGAGGGCAGTGGCACGAGCAGCGTCGCCACCGTGGTGAGGATCAGAAGAATGGAACGGGAGCGCATGAAACACCTGTGTGCAGAAGCGGCGTCCAGGCGCCGGGATGCGGCCAAGTGTAGGCGGGCACCTGCTGAAAGCCGGTGCCGATACACGCTGTCACGCACCCGTCAGACCTCGGGAGCGCGACCCAGAAAAGCACGCCCGTTCGTGGTAATTTGCGGCTTCCCTTTTGCCCACCGAGAGACCCCCCATGAGCGACATCCTCGTCCACACCGAAGCCGGCGTCTGCACCCTCACGTTCAACCGCCCCGACAAGAAGAACTCCATCACCGCCGCCATGTACGGCGCACTGGCCGATGCCTTGCAGGCCGCGCAGGACGACGCGGCCGTGCGCTGCGTGGTGCTCCAGGGCAACGAGACCATCTTCTCGTCCGGCAACGACATCGGCGACTTCCTCAACAACCCGCCGGCCACCACCGATTCACCGGTGTTCCGCTTCCTGCGCGGCATTGCGCAGTTCCCCAAGCCGCTGATCGCCGCCGTGTGCGGCCCGGCCGTGGGTGTGGGCACCACGATGCTGTTCCACTGCGACCTGGTCTACGCGGGCGACAACGCCGCCTTCTCCATGCCCTTCGTGAACCTGGGCCTGTGCCCCGAAGCGGCCAGCAGCCTGCTGGTGCCGCAGATGCTGGGCTACCACCGCGCCGCCGAGGCGTTGCTGCTGGGCGAACCCTTCATGGCCGAGGCCGCGCTCGAAGTGGGACTGGTCAACCGCGTGCTGCCGCCGCTGGAAGTGGCCGGCTATGCGCAGACCGCGGCGCGCAAGATGGCCGCCAAGCCCATCACCGCCTTGATCGAGACCAAGCGCCTGATGAAGAAGGGCCAGCTCAAGCAGGTGATGGAGGTGATGGCCGAAGAAGGCGCGAGCTTCGGCCGCATGCTCGGCGAGCCGGCCGCCAAGGAGGCGTTTGGCGCGTTCATGGAACGCCGCAAGCCTGATTTTTCGAAAGTGTGAAATGCAACAGGGCGGTCAAGCCGCCCTGTTGTATCGGGAACGTCGCGGGCCTGAGGCGACCCGGACTTCACCTGGATCTCAGGCCGCCTTGCGCCGGCGAGCCGCGGCCATGCCGACCAGGGCCAGACCCAGCAAGGCGATGCTGCCGGGTTCCGGCACATCAAACACCTCGGCCGCAGTGCCCTGCACACCGACCGTGAAGCCGTTCCAGTACTCGTTGCTCAGGCTGCGCCAGCTGACCGTGTCGAAGGTGCCGGTGAAGCGCAGCGTGCCGTGTGGCTCGCCGGTACCGAGCAAGCGGTATTCCATGACGCCACCGCCGATGTCGACGATCTGCTTGAATGAGGTGCCGCAACCCCAGTAGCCACAGGCGTTGCCGTCGCTGGGCGAGCCGAAGCTGAGGATGTCGAAGTCCTGGTCGAAGGCATACCCGTTGCCGTTCAGGCTGACATAGGAGAACACCGGATTGGCGATGGCCTGGGAGAAGCTGAGCGACTGCGTGCCCGCGAACTGCAGCGCAATGATGTCCGAACCGGTCGGACGGTTGTCCACCAGCGCGCTGGTGAACGGTGAAGTGGATGCATCGCCGCCGGTGTAGTAGTCGATGCCGCCGCTGGGCTGATAGAACCCCACGCCGTTGCGGTTGACGTAGGTAACCGTCACCGAGCTGGTGCTCGTGGTGATGGTGCCTTGGGCCTGGAAGCCTGCCGATGCATCGAGGTCCCCACCGGTCCAGTCGGTCCAGTAGATGGGAGCGGCCACCGCGAATGCCTGCGTCGATGCGAGACCCAGTGCGAGCACGCTGCGGACCAAGGTGTTTTTCCAGAGAGTTGTCATGTGTGGGTTACCTGTGTTGCAAGGGCGGCGATCGGGCCCGTGTAACGATTGGTAAGCAACTATTGAGCCATTGCGCTCCACGCCCGGGGTGAGGTGTTGGACACGGTCTGGTTCTTCGCCTTCTGTAATTTTTCCCGACAGTACGGCACGGCTTGCCTCTGCACCCTGGGTACGAGGGGGCTCGTGTAAGGTACTGCGCCATGACCGGTCCCACCGAACAAGCCAAGGCCCATTTCTTCGAAGGCAATGCCTTGTTCGAGGCGGGCCGGCTGGAAGACGCCGCAGCCCGCTACCAGGCCGCGCTCGCGCTGGTGCCGGGGCGCCCCTCCATCCTTGCCAACCTGGGCGTGACACAGTGCCGGTTGCGCCAGTGGCCCGAGGCCGTGGCCACGCTCACCCAGGCCACGAAGGCCAACCCCGCGCACCGCGACGCCTGGATCGCGCTCGGGCTCTCGCACGAGGCGCTGTCTCATTGGAGCGAAGCGGCGCAAGCGCTGCAACACGGCATTCGGCTGGGCGCGAACACCGGGCAACTGTGGCTGTCGCTGGCCATGTGCCGCTTGCGCCTGCAGCAGCCGGGGGAGGTGCTGCAGGCGCTCGACCAGGCCATCGCCATCGAGCCCAACCTGGCCGAAGCCTGGAGCCAGCGCGGCAGCCTGATGCGCGACACCGGGCGCCATGCGGAGGCCGCGCGTTGCTACGAGCAGGCGCTGGCCAAAGGGGGCGATGAAACGCTCAACCGTTTCTATTTGTCCTCGGTGCAGGATGGCCCTGTGCCGGCCCATCCGCCCGCCCTGTACGTGGAAGCCTTGTTCGACGAATACGCCGACGACTTCCAGACGCACCTGGTCGAACAACTCAACCACCAGGCGCACAGCACCTTGCTGGCGCCACTGCGCGCCAGCGGGCAGCGCTTCGAGCGCGTGCTCGATCTCGGCTGCGGCACCGGCCTGTGCGGTCGTCTCATCCAGGCTCAGGCCGGGACGGTGGACGGGGTGGACCTGTCCGCGGCCATGGTGGCCCAGGCCCGAGCCAGTGGCGCCTACCGACGCGTGGTGCAGGGCGATCTGCTGGCCTTCCTGCGCGAGAGCACCGAGCCGGTCGACCTCGTGATCGCGGCCGATGTGTTCATCTACGTGGGTGCGCTCGATGCGGTGTTCGAGGCCGTGCGTGAGCGCCTGCAGCCCGGCGGGTGTTTTGCGTTTTCGGTCGAACTCTCCACCGATGGCAGCGAACTCAAGTTGCTGCCCAGCCTGCGCTACGCCCATTCACCGGCCTACATCGATCGTCTGGCCGAACTCGGTGGCTTTCGCGTGCGCCAGACCTGGCAGGCCCCGCTGCGCGAAGACCAGCAGAAACCGGTGATGGGTCTGTATGTGCTGCTGGAGCCGGTGGCCAGCGCCTGATGCCGCTCAGACCACCTTCGCCGGGCTGTACCTGAACGTTGCCCGGATCACGCCGTGGTCGCCGGTGCCCAGGGCCTTGTGGTCGTCGAAGTTCAGGTGGTCGTTGTTGATCACCAGACCATCAAACAGCCACTGGCGCTTCTTGCTGTTGTCGTAGAACTCCTGGCTCACGAGGATGTGGTCGAGCGATTCGCGGATGTCCTGGTGCACGTGGGTGTAGTACACGTCGCGCGTGTCGCGGTACTCCTGCAGGGTCTGCGCGGTGTAGAGCGATGTGTCACCGCCGCCCTTGCTTTCACCCACCAGGTAGTGCGGTTGCTCGGTGAGGATGTTGGCGGTGTTGCTGTGCTGGCCGTCGTTGATGTCGCCGAGCACGATCACCGGCGTATCGTTGCCTTTCATCTGTTCCGAGAGCAGGAAGCGCAGTGCCGTGGCCTCGGCCGTGCGCCGGATGGTGGAGATCGCCGCGCCGATGCCCGTGGCGTGTTTGCCGTAGAGCGCCTTGTCGGCCTTGAACCACTTCTCGTTGAAGACCTGGGTCGGCCCCTTGGACTTGAAGTGGCACACGTACACGTGCACCTCGGGGCCGGGGTTGCGCGGCTGGATGGTGAAGTGCAGCACAGGCCTTGAGAAGCCCTGGATGTTGACGCTGATGCTGGGGGTTTGCGGGTCGTCGCCGGTGGAGCGCAGCACGAAGCCGGGCGGGAACTTCGTGATCCACTCGGGCTGGCCCGTGAGCAAGCCCTTGCGCACCAGGGCGCCGCAGTCGATGCGCTTGCCGTTGGCGTTGGGCGGTGCCAGCAGGTCGTAGCTGTCCGCCACGCCGGCCGACGCCAGCGCGCGCTGCACCGACACCGGGTTCCACATCTCCTGGAGACCGAACACGTCGGCGTCCAGCGACTGGAGCTGGTGCGCGGTCCAGCCGATCTTGCGGTCGTACTCGGCCTGGGTCCAGCCCGTCTTGTCGGTGTACATCGGAAGGCCGGGCTCGTTCAGGTTGTAGAGGTTGAACGACGCGATGCTGAGCTGGCGCAGATTCATGGTGTCTCTCCGGCAATGGCCAAGACCCCCACTGTGCGCCCGCCGCGTGACAAAACCACCCTCAAATGAGGGAAAGGCGCCAGGCGGTTCAAGCGTTGCGCCATGCCACTCCGGGGCGGGCGCAGGTCAAGCGCTCGGGTCACGGTGCGGCTAGGATGCTCAGCTTGCTTCAACCCCGTCCTGGAGACCACCATGTCCTACATGTTGCTGATCATCGAACCCACCACGCAGCGCGCCACCCGCACCGAAGCCGAAGGCCGCGAAGTCTACGGGCGCATGCAGCGTTTTGGCGAAGTCCTGCAGGCGCAAGGCAAGCTCAAGGCGGTGGAGTCGTTGGTCTCGCAGGCGAGCGCGGTGCGCGTGTCCACCGCCGGAGGGCAGGCGAAAGTGATGGACGGCCCGTTTGCCGAGGCCAAGGAGATGGTGGGCGGCTTTTTCCTGCTCGACTGCGCCAGCCTGGATGAAGCGGTGGCCATCGCCCGCGAGTGCCCGGCGGCCGAATGGGCCACGGTGGAAGTGCGGGCGGTGGGCCCCTGTTACCAGTGACCTTGTCGAAAAGGCCGTGGCTGGTTCGTCGTAACGGTTGGAGTCCATGACACCAACCCAACCCACCAGGAGAAGCCCATGCGATTCATGATCATCGTCAAGTCCTGCGACGAGTTCGAAGCCGAGACCAGCCCCGCGCCCGATGAAGCGCTCATGGCCGAGATGGTGCGCTACCACGAGGAGCTGGCCCAGGCCGGCGTGCTGCTCGACGGCTCGGGCCTGCACCCCAGCCGCAAGGGCTGGCGCGTGCACTACAGCGCCGACGGCGGCAAGCGTGTCGTTGACGGCCCGTTTGCCGAGGCCAAGGAACTCATTGCCGGCTACACGCTCATCCAGGTGCGCTCGCGCGAGGAAGCCCTGGAATGGAGCCGCCGTTTCCCCAACCCGGCCGGCCGGGGCAAGGACGCCGTGATCGAGCTGCGCCAGCTCTACGAGATGGACGACTTCCCACCCAGCCAGCCGCTGGAGGATTTCAAGAAGCTCGACGCCATGCAAGGCAACAAACGCTGAGGAGATCCACCATGAAAAAGCAACATTTCGAGACCCTCATCCAGGCCCCGCGCGAGCGCGTCTGGACCACCATGCTTCAGTCCCCCACCTACGAACAATGGACCAGCGCGTTCTGCGAAGGCTCGCGGTTCGAAGGCTCCTGGAAGCAGGGCGACGCGATCCGCTTTCTGGACCCGGCCGGCAACGGCATGGTGTCCGAGATCGCCGAACACCGCCCAGCCGAATTCGTGTCCATCCGCCATCTCGGCTTCATCGAGAACGGCAAGGAAGACACCACCAGCGACGCGGTGCGCGCCTGGGCGCCCTGCCATGAGAACTACACCTTCACCGACGAGCGCGGCGGCACCCGCGTCAAGGTCGACACCGACGTGTTCGGCGAGTACGAGGACATGATGGCCAGGGTCTGGCCGCAAGCCCTGGAAGGCCTCAAGAAATTGTGCGAAGGCACGAACTGAAACAACGACGGGAGAGCCATCATGCTGCGCCAGATATTCGTCAACCTGCCCATCAAGGACATGGCCCGGTCCCAGGCCTTCTTCAAGGCGCTGGGCCTCACGTTCAACCCGCGTTTCACCAATGAGCAGGGTGCCTGCCTCGAGATCGCACCGAACATCCACGCCATGCTGCTGGTGGAGCCGTTCTTCCAGGGCTTCACCAAACTGCCCATCGCCGATGCGAAGAAGACCACCGAAGTGCTGATCGCGCTGTCGGTCGACAGCCGAGCCGAGGTGGACGAACTGGTGGCGAAGGCGGTGGCTGCCGGCGCCACCACCCCCAACGCCCCCATGGACCATGGCTTCATGCTCCAGCACGGCTTTGCCGATCTGGACGGTCACCAGTGGGAGGTGTTCTGGATGGACGAGAGCGCCGCGCCGGAACAGATGTAGATTCCGACGCATGCATTCCGGTGTTCACCAGGCCATCGCCACCGTCTGGCGCCTTGAGTCCGCACGCATCACGGCGCATGTCGCGCGCGTGGTGCGCGACGTGGGCGTGGCCGAAGAGCTTGCGCAGGACGCGCTGCTGGCCGCGCTCGAACACTGGCCCACGCAGGGCGTGCCCGACAACCCCGCCGCCTGGCTCATGACCACCGCCAAGCGCCGCGCCCTCGACCACCTGCGTCACCGCCAGATGGCCGAGGCCCGGCACGAGGACATCGCCGCCGACCTCCAAGCCCTGGGCGCCGACCACGTGCCCGATTTCGTGGACGCGCTGGACGAAGCCCGGCAGGACGACATTGGCGATGACCTGTTGCGCCTGGTGTTCACCGCCTGCCACCCCGTGCTCTCGACCGATGCGCGCGTGGCCCTCACGCTCAAGCTGCTGGGTGGCCTCACCACGCACGAGATCGCGCGCGCCTTCCTCGTGCCCGAGGCCACCATCGCACAGCGCATTGTGCGCGCCAAGAAGACGCTGAGCGAGGCCGGCGTGCCCTACGAAGTGCCACGCGGCGAGGCGCTGGGTGAACGCCTGGCCTCGGTGCTGGAGGTGGTGTACCTCGTGTTCAACGAAGGCTACACCGCCACCAGCGGCAGCGACTGGATGCGCCCGGCCCTGTGCGACGAGGCGCTGCGCCTGGGCCGCATGCTGGCCGGCATTGCGCCACAGCAAGCCGAGGTGCACGGGCTGCTCGCGCTGATGGAAATACAAGCCTCGCGCGCCACCGCGCGCACCGACGCGCGGGGCCGTCCGGTGCTGCTGGCCGAGCAGGACCGCAGCCGCTGGGATGCCTTGCTCATCCACCGCGGCCTGGCCGCGTTGGTGCGCGCCCAAGCGCTGGCGCCAGCGGCGGGAACGTACCAGTTGCAAGCCGCCATTGCCGCCTGCCATGCCCGCGCGGTCCACGCGCGGGACACCGACTGGGCGCGCATCGCCGCGCTCTACGGCGAGCTGGCGAGGTTGGCGCCTTCCCCCGTGGTGGAGCTCAACCGTGCGGTGGCCGTGTCCATGCACGCCGGCCCTGCGGCGGGGCTCGCCCTGGTGGACGCCCTGCTGGACAACAAGGCCTTGCGAAGCTACCACTGGCTGCCCGCCGTGCGCGGGGACCTGCTGGCCCAACTGGGGCGACGGGCCGAGGCCTGCGCCGAGTTCGAACGCGCGGGCGCCCTGGCCGGCAACGAGCGGGAGCGAACTTTCCTGCTGGAACGGGCGGAAAGCTTGCGCTGATCTGAGGTCCTTTTGCACGGGTGTAAGCCCTCATGGCGTGCCTCGCACGCGCCAGACACACTGGGCGCAATAGGCGAGCGTCCATGGACCCCAAACCCACCACCCGCACCGACACCGACACGCTCGTCATCGGTGCCGGGCCCGCCGGGCTGGCCACGGCGGCCTGCCTGGCACAGCGCGGCACCCGGGCATTGGTGATCGATCAGGCCCATGAGTCGGCATCCAGCTGGCGCCACCACTACGAGCGCCTGCACCTGCACACCGTCAAAACCCATTCGGCGCTGCCGGGCTTGCCGTTTCCCGACAGTGCGCCGCGCTATGTGTCGCGCCAGGGCGTGGTGGACTACCTCACCCGATACGCCGATCACCACGGTATCGTCCCCGAGCTGGGCGAGACCGCGCTCAGCATCGAACCCGAAACCCGGAACGCGGGCTGGCTCATACGCACGGCGAGTGGGCGGCTGATCGCCGCGCGCCAGGTGGTGGTGGCCACCGGCGCCAACCGCCGCCCGCGCGTGCCCACGCTGCCGCACCAGGAGCTCTTTGGTGGGCGCGTGCTGCACAGCCGCGAGTACCGCAACGCCAAGCCGTTTGCCGGTCAGCGCGTGCTGGTGGTGGGCATGGGCAACACCGGGGCCGAGATCGCGCTGGACCTGGTGGAACACGGCGTGCGCGCCGCGCTCTCCGTGCGCTCGCCGCTCAACATCGTGTACCGCGACGTGCTGGGTCGGCCCACCCAGCTCTCCAGCATCCTGCTCAGCCGGCTGCCGCCTGCGTTGGGCGATGCGGCGGCCACGCTGCTGCGCAACCTCAGCGTGGGCGACCTCGGCCGCTACGGCCTGCACACCGCCGCGGTGTCACCGCTGCGCCAGCTGCGCGAAGACGGCAAAACGCCGGTGATCGACGTGGGCACGGTCGCGCGCATCAAGAACGGCGACATCCAGGTCTACCCCGGTGTCCAGACGCTGGTGCACGGCGGCGTGCGCTTCACCGACGGCACCGAGCACCCGTTCGATTCGGTGCTGCTGGCCACCGGTTACGACCCAGCTCTGAGCGAACTGTTTCCCGCCACGTCCCTGCCGCTGGACGCACGCGGCATGCCCGCCGACGTGGTGGGGCAGGGCGCGCTCGCCGGTGTGTACTTCGTGGGGTTCGACGTGCGCCAGCCCGGTGGGCTGTTGCGCTCGATCGCCGCACAGGCGCAGACTGTGGCGCAGCACATCTGTCCTGCGCAGGGTGCGAGCAGCCACACGCCCGTGCCGGTTCACTCCATTTGAAAGCGACCCCCGCATGCCCAGTTCCGACACCCTCGAACGCTTCATTGCCCTGGTGGAGAGCAACGCGCACGACCAGGCGATTGCCGACTTTTACGCGCCGCACGCCTCCATGCAGGAAAACCAGGCCCCGCCACGCGTGGGCCGCGACCAGTTGCTGGCGGGCGAGCGCAAGGTGATGGCGCGCGCGACCACGATCGAATCGCGCTGCGTGCGCCCGGTCCTGGTGAACGGTGACCACGTGGTGATCCGCTGGGTGTTCCGCTTCGTCTGGCGGGACGACTCGGTCACCGAAATGGAAGAGCTCGCTTACCAGCGCTGGGAGGGGGATCGCATCGTGGCGGAGCAGTTCTTCTACGACCCGGCGCAGCGCACGCCCCAGCCTCCCCCAGGGGCCGCCACATGAGCTCGGAGAATCCTCCCCTGGAGTTCCTCGTCATCTCGCGCGGCCAGTGGGACGCCGACAAATCGCCCGAAGAGATCCAGGCCACGATCGACCGCTTCTACGAATGGCACGGCGAGCTGGTGGCCCAGGGCGTGATGCGCTCGGGGAAGCGACTGGCGCGTGAAGGCAAGCTGGTCTCGCGCGAGCGCATCATCGACGGCCCGTTCGCCGAGGCCAAGGAAGTGGTCGGCGGTTTCTGGTTCATTCGCGCGAACAGCCTGGAAGAGGCCGCGCGCATCTCGGCCGACAACCCCTGCCTGGCCTGCGGGCTCGAATACGAAGTGCGGCCCTTCGAGCATGTGCGCGCGAGTGCGTTTGCGGTGACGAGCGAGACGCCGGGGCGCGCCGCGTAACGCGATGGCCTGAAACCACCGCGCGGCCCAGCCTCGATGCCGACGGCAAGGCTGGTCAGCGCAACGACGAGGCCGAGCGCGCGGCCCTTTCGTAGAGGCCACCCAGCCCGCCCAGAAAGCGCACCATCTCGGGCAACTGCGCGTTCAAGGCCTCGTCCACGTTGCTCATGAGGCACTGCTCGCGCACTTCGCGATACGCCTCGATCGCGGCCTCGCCCGCGTCGGTGGTGCGGTACAGCACCTCCTTGCCCACCTTCTCGCCCACCGCCAGGCCACTCGCCACCAGTTTCTTGAGCGAGTAGGTCACCACGTGCACGTCGTCGAAGTTCAGGACGAAGCAGATATCCGCGACCTTCTTGTTTCGTGCGCGGTGTTTCAACTGGTGCAGCACCACCACGTCGATGAAGGTCATGTCGCCCACGCCGGTGGCCGAGGCGCCCTTGACCAGCCAGCGCGTGAAGGCGTTCCAGCACACCACCATGGCGAACTCGAACTCACTGAGCTCTGCTCCCTTGGGCGAAACGAGATGAGGTGAGAGGACCAGCGGCTTCTTTGGCTTGTTCATGCGCGTAAACCCTTATATCTGTGTGGCTTCGATCGTATAACATTAGGAAATTCCCAACGTTATCCTGTCATCAAACATGTATTACACATCTATTTTCGCACACGTTTTACCGTTATTGGTGCACTTCCGCACCTCGGGAGTGCGTGATTGAGCGCCATGTCCCACTCCAGGGTGCGCCTCTCGGCCGACATCGGCGGCACCTTCACCGACCTCGTGATCGAGCTGGCCGACGGCACGCTTGCCACGACCAAGGTGCTCACCACCCCCTCCGCCCCTGAACGGGCCGTGCTCGACGGCGCCAGTGGTCTGCTCGCGCGCCACGGGCTGGGTTTGAAGGACGTCAATGTATTCGTGCACGGCACCACGCTGGCGACCAATGCCGTGCTGGAACGGCGCGGCGCAGTGACCGCCTTGATCACCACCGAAGGCTTCAGGGACGTGCTGGAGATCGGTACCGAAGGCCGCTTCGATCAATACGATCTTCAGATGGAGCGACGCGCTCCGCTGGTGCCTCGCAGCCTGCGGCTGCCGGTTCAGGAGCGCATGGACGTGCACGGACGCGCCGTGCTGCCGCTCGATGAAGCGGGCTTGCTGGCGCACGTCGACGCGCTCAAGGCCGCCGGTGTCACCAGCGTGGCCATCTGCTTTCTGCACGCCTACGTGAACCCCGAGCATGAGCAGGCCGCCAGGCGCACCCTGCTGGCCGCCCTGCCAACGCTGCATGTCTCGATCTCCAGCGAGGTCTGTCCCGAAATCCGGGAGTACGAACGCGTGTCGACCACCGTGGCGAACGCCTATGTGCAACCCCAGATGTCGGAATACCTCACCCGCATGCTTGAACACCTGGATGCGGCCGGCTTTCAAGGCGCGCTTTACCTGGTCACCTCCAACGGCGGCCTGACCTCGCTGAGCACGGCCAGCCGTTTCCCGGTGAGGCTGATCGAATCAGGGCCTGCCGGCGGCGCGATCTTTGCCGCCGATGTGGCACGCCGGTCCGGCGAAGCCACCGTGGCCGCGTTCGATATGGGTGGCACTACCGCCAAGATCTGCCTCATGGACGATTTCACGCCCGACACCGACCGGGTGTACGAAGTCGACCGCTCGGCCCGGTTCCAGAAAGGCAGCGGGCTGCCACTGCGCATTCCTGTCATCGACCTGTTCGAGATCGGCGCAGGCGGGGGCTCCATTGCCCAGGTCAATGCGCTGAAGAACATCCAGGTGGGGCCTCAGAGTGCTGGCTCCGAACCCGGCCCTGCTTGTTACGGGCGGGGCGGGATTGAAGCCACCGTCACCGACGCCGACGCCGTGCTGGGTCTTATCGATCCCGACGGCTTCGCGGGCGGCACCGTTCCGCTGGACCTGTTGGCCTCGCGCCGGGCCCTCTCCCGCATCGGCGCATCGCTCAATCTGTCGAGCGACATGGCCGCCTTCGGCGTGCACGAAATGGTGTGCGAAAGCATGGCCAACGCTGCGCGCGTGCACGCCATCGAGAAAGGCAAAACGATCGGCAACCACACACTCATTGCGTTCGGCGGTGCGGCGCCACTGCATGTGGCCCGGGTGGCCGAAAAGACAGGCGTCCAGCGCATCCTGGTGCCACCCCATGCCGGTGTGGGCTCCGCCATCGGCTTCCTGCGTGCGCCCATTTCCTACGAGGTGGTGCGCAGCCGCCACTCGCTGCTGGGTGTCCTGGACGTGGAACAGACTGAGGGGATGCTGGGCCGGATGGCCGCCGAGGCGGTGCAACTGGTGCGGCAAGGCGCGCCCGACCAACCCTTGATCACGCAGCGCACCGCCTACATGCGGTACGTGGGCCAGGGTCATGAGATCGCCATCCCGGCGTCGAAACACCGATTGACCGATGCCGACGTGGCGCTGCTGGGCCGCTCCTTCGAGTCGGCGTACATCAAGCTTTTCGGACGCGCGATTCCGGGTGCGCAGGTGGAAATACTCACTTGGTCCGTTCTGGTGACGACCCATCCCGAAGCCAGCGCACCGTCAGCGGACGCCGCTGTCAGCCACACGCCTCCCATTCCCACCGGGCACCGCGACTACTTCGACGGCAGCACGGCACAGCGCATCGCCATTCCGGTGTTCGAGCGCGCGCAACTGCACATGGGGCAGCTCATCCAAGGACCGGCTTTGATCACGGAACCCCAGACCACCACCTTCGTGTCTGCCTCGTTCGGCGCGCAGGTGGACCGCCACGGCAATCTCGTCCTTGACCGCCAACTGAAAACTCAGGTGAACGCATGAACAGCAACCGAACCGCCATCGAACATCAACTGATGTGGCAGCGCCTCATTGCCACCGTGGAGGAGCAGGCCCAGGTGCTGCTGCGCACCGCCTTCAGCGCCATCGTGCGTGAGTGCAGCGACCTCTCAGCCGGCGTGTTCGACACCCGGGGTCGCATGCTGGCGCAAGCCATCACCGGCGCACCGGGCCACGTCAACACCATGGCCGAATCCGTCAAGCACTTTCTCGGCAAATACCCGCTGAGCAACATGCGCGAAGGCGATGTCTTCATCACCAACGACCCCTGGAAGGGCACCGGGCACCTGAACGACTTCGTCGTGGTGACGCCCTGCTTCCTTGCCGGCAAGCCGGTCGCGCTGTTCTGCGCCACCAGCCACGTGATGGACATCGGCGGCCTGGGCTTCGGCCCCGACGGCACCGACGTGCACATGGAGGGCCTGTTCATTCCCATGCTCAAGCTGTTCTCGCAGGGCCAGCCCAATGAAACCCTGATGGCCATGCTCGCCGCGAACACGCGCCAGCCGATGGAAACCGAAGGCGACACCTACGCGCTCGCCTCGTGCAACGACGTGGCGTGCAAACGGCTCGTTGAAATGATGACGGAGTTCAGGCTCGACACACTCGATTCGCTGGCGGACTTCATCGTGGAGCGTTCGCGCGCCGCCGTGCTCGACGCCGTGCGCCAACTGCCCCAGGGCACCTGGACCAACCGCATGACCGTCGACGGCTACGACGAACCCATCGATCTCGTGGCCAGCCTCACCGTGTCAGGCGATGGCATTCACGTGGACTACACCGGGACCTCGCCCATGTCGACGCGCGGCATCAACGTGCCCATCAACTACGCCGCCGCGTACACCATGTTCGGCCTGGCCTGCGCGGTGGCCGGCGACATCCCGAACAACTCGGGCTCGCTGTCGGTGTTTTCCGTTTCCGCGCCCGAGGGCTGCGTGCTCAATGCGCCCGCGCCCGCGCCGGTGTCCACGCGCCACGTCATCGGCCAGATGCTGCCCGACGTGGTCTTCGGCTGTCTGCGCCAGATCATGCCGGAGCGCGTGCCGGCCGAAGGCGCGTCGTGCGTGTGGCTGCTCACGCTGCGTGGGCCCACCGCCGATGCCGCCCAGGGGCGCTACGGCTTCACCATGGGCTTCACCAGCAATGGGGGCACCGGCGCGCGCGAGCGCAAGGACGGCCTCTCCGCCACGGCGTTTCCCACCAATCTGAACGGCACGCCGGTGGAGATCGCCGAGACGCAGACGCCGCTGATCTTCTGGCGCAAGGAGCTGCGGGAAGGCTCCGGCGGCGATGGCGAACAGCGCGGCGGACTCGGCCAGGTGATCGAGGTGGAATCCACCTGCGGCAAGCCGTTCGAGATCCTCGCCTCTTTCGACCGCATCGCCCATCCGCCGCGCGGCCGCGATGGTGGCGGCAACGGCGCGGCCGGCTTCATTGGTCTTTCAACCGGCCAGACGCTGCGCGGCAAGGGCGTGCAGGAGATCGCGCCGGGTCAACGCCTGGTCATTCAGACGCCCGGTGGTGGCGGCAGCGGGGACCCCCGCAAGCGCCCGCCATCACAGGTCGAAGCGGATCTTGCCGACGGGCTGCTTCGCGCATCGTCGCCCCTCACCGTGTCACTCCCCTGCTGATTCTTCCCCTCAACCAAAGGCCCATCATGCTCACACGACGTCAGTTTTCCGCGCTCACGCTGTCCACCGCCACGCTGCTGGGTGCCAGCCGCCCCGCCCATGCGGCGACCTCCATCGATCTGTCCACCGTGCTGCCCGATGGCAGCTTCCACACCGAGAACGCCAAGCGCTACGCAGCCGAGGTGCTCGCCGCCACGTCGGGTGAGGTGAAGATCACCGTGCACTCCGGCGGCGCGCTGGGCTTCAAGGGTCCGGATCACCTGCGGGCCGTGCGCGACGGGCTGGTGGGCATGGCCGACATCCACGCCTCGCAGCAAGCGGGCGACGAGCCGATCTTTGCGGCGGAGACTTCGCCGTTTCTCGTCAGCAGTCTCGACGAGCTGCGGGCGCTGCACCGCCACCTGAGGCCCCTGTTCGATGCCGCCGCGGCCAAGAACAACCAGAAGATCCTCTACATGGTTCCCTGGCCGTCGCAGTACCTGTTCTCCAAGGTCAAGGCCGACAACCTCGAAGGCCTGCGCAACAGCAAGGTCCGCGTGTCCGACCGCAACGTGCAGGACCTCTGCAGCGCGGTGGGCATCACGCCGGTGCTCATCCCCTGGGTGGAAACCATTCCCGCGCTGGCCTCCGGCACCATCTCCGGCGTCATGACGTCGGCGGTGTCGGGTGTGGACGGCCGCCTGTGGGAGTTCGTCAAGTACGCCTACCCGACCAACCACACCTGGATCTCCCAGATGGTCAACATCAACCTGGATGTCTGGAAGAAGCTCACGCTCGCGCAGCAGACAGCCATGACGCAAATTGCCAACCGCCTCGAGCCGCTGTTCTGGGCGCAGACCAGCAAGGTCGACAGCGACAGCCTGGCCAAGCTCAAGAGCATGGGCATGGAAGTGATGCCGGTCTCGGCCGCCATGAACGCAGAGATGCGCCGACGCACCTCGGGCCTGCTGCAGGCGTTCGAGAAGAACGTGCCTGCGTCGAAGCAGCCTCTGACGGCCTACCTCGCCGAGCTCAAGCGATGATCGGGACCGCGCCGCTCGCTGCCAGGCGACCCGCCCCGGTCGCGGTATCGAAGCTGCTGCAAGGCATCGAGAGCCTGTCGCAATGGGACGGCTGGATCGGCGTGGCCTGCCTGGCCACGCTGATCGCGCTGATGGTGGCCGAGCTGGCGGTGCGAGCACTCTCCAACGTGTTTCCGGCGCTGCCCGGCGGTCTTCCGCACACCTGGGAGTACTGCTCCTATCTGATGGCGGCCAGCTTCACTTTCGGCGCCGCCATGACGCTGCGCACGGGCGGTCACATCCGGGTTCAGCTCTTGCTGTGCCGCCTGGGCCCTGGCGCAAGGCGCGCTCTGGAGGCCCTCACCTCCCTTATCGGCTTGCTGTCGGTGTCGTTCCTGAGCTACTCCATGGCCCGCTTCACCTGGACCTCGTTCGTTTCGGGCCAGGTCTCGGCCGAAAGCGGGACGCTGCTGTGGATGCCGCAACTCGCGGTGACCTTCGGCATTCTTCTGCTCGCGCTGCAGTTGCTGGCCCGCCTGATCCAGGCACTGGCCGGCCTGCCGCTGGAAGACGGCCGCATGAAACCCACCGCCCCACTGGAATAGGAACCCCCATGCTTGCAGTCGTACTCACACTCGGCGCCTTGCTGATCGCGTTCCTGGGCAGTGGTGTCTGGATCGGGCTGGGCCTGGGCGCCACCGGCACCGCCATGCTCGCGCTGTTTCGCGACATCCCGCTCGACAAGCTGCTCGCGCAGTACACCTGGAACATCCTGACCACCCAGGAACTGCTGTCGCTGCCCATGTTCATCGTCATGGGCGAGATCCTGTTCCGCACGCGCCTGTCGCAGTCGCTGTTCAATGGCCTGGCGCCCTGGGCCTCGTTGCTGCCGGGCCGCCTGCTGCATGTGAACGTGTTCGGCTCCACGATCTTCGCGGCGATCTCGGGTTCGTCGGCCGCCACCACGCAGGTGGTGGGCCGGATTTCGCTGACGGAACTGGAGCGGCGCGGCTACGGCAAATCGATTGCGGTCGGCAGCCTCGCGGGCGCGGGCACGCTGGGCTTCCTGATTCCGCCGTCCAACATCATGATCATCTACGGCGTGCTGGGCGACGTGTCGGTGCTCAAGATGTTCATGGCCGGCGTGGTGCCCGGCATCCTGCTGGCGGGGTGTTTCATGGCCTGGATCATGATCCAGGCCACGCTGAACCCCGCGCTGGTGCCCCACGACGAAACATCCCGCCGTGCCACCTGGGGCGAACGGTTCCACGCACTGCGGGACCTGGCGCCGGTGCTGCTGCTCATCGTGGCCATCCTCGGCTCCATGTACACCGGCATCGCAACGCCGTCCGAAAGCGCGGCGGTGGGCGTGCTCGGCGCCGCTTTGATCGCGCACTTCCAAGGGGGTCTCACGCGGCAATCGCTGCGTGACATCGCGATGGGTGCGGTACAGACCTGCGCCATGATCGCGTTGATCCTGCTGGGCGCCTCGATCCTGGCCAGCGCCGCGGCCTTCCTGGGTATTCCGCGCGCCATCAGCACGTGGGTGACGGCTTTCGAGCTGGCGCCGCTGGCGCTCATCGCGGTGCTGATCGTGCTCTATCTGGTGATCGGCTGTTTCCTCGACGGCTTCTCGATGATGGTGCTCACGCTGCCCATCGTGCTGCCCATCGTCAAGGCCGCCGGCTTCGATCCGATCTGGTTCGGCATCTTCCTGGTGATCGTGATCGAGATGGCCCAGATCACCCCACCGGTGGGGTTCAACCTGTTCATGCTGCAGGGGCTCACGGGCCTGGAACTCGGCCGCATCGCCCGCTATGCGCTGCCCTATCTCACCATCATGATTCTGTTCGTGTTCCTGCTGCTCGCGGCGCCCGATCTGGTGCTGTGGCTGCCCAACCGTCTGACGACCGGCGCGGGCTAGCAGCGCGCCGGCGCGTTCATGGTGACGAGCGAGACGCCCCGGCGGGCCTAGGCTGCGCGACCCTGCTGCAGCACCTCGCGCAGGCCCGCGAAGCGCTTGCGGTACTGCGCCGGCGTGAGGTTGACCTCGCGCTTGAACAGACGTGCGAAGTAGCCCGCATCCTCATAACCCACCTGCTCGGCCACGGCCTCGATCGAGTCGACGCTGGCTTCCAGCAATTGCTTGGCCTCTTCAAGCCGGATGTGGTGCACGTATTGCAGCGGTGACAGGCCCGTGGCCTGCTGGAAGCGGCGCACAAAGGAGCGCTCGGCGAGGCCGGAAAGACGCGTCATCGCCGCGACCGGGCTGGGCTCGCGGTAGTGCTCGGCCGCCCAGAGCTGGCAGCGTGTGATGACCGCGTCGTCCGATTGCCGACTGGCCGATAACCGGGCAAAGGGTTGCTGGCCGCGCTCGTGCCAGTCGATCAGGTACAGGCGCGCCATCTGCATGGCCGCTTCCATGCCCGCCAGCCGCGCGATCAGGTAGAGCGCCAGGTCTTGCCACGATGTTCCGCCACCGGCCATCACGAGCCGCTGGCCTTCACCCGCGGTGACCAGCGCGCGCTGGCGGTGCAGGCGAATGCCGGGATGCCGCTGCGCCAGCGCATCGCAGTAGGCCCAGTGGGTGGTGGCGTCTTCGCCTTCGAGCAGGCCGGCCTCGGCCAGGAGCAGCGCGCCCGAACAGGCAGCGGCCACCACGGCGCCCCGGGCATGCGCCTCGCGCAGCCAGGCCACTTCAATCTGGAAGCGGCCGCGCAGGTCGGCGTCCGGCAGCAGAAACACCTCCGGAACGCAGATCACCTGCGGCGGCGCTGCGTCGGCGAGCGAAGCGTCTGGCACCACGTGCACGCCGTTGGCGATGGTGAGCGGTCGGCCGTCGGCCGAGACGATTTGCACCCGCAGCAGCGGGGCGCCGGGACGGCCCTCGATCACCCAAGGCCAATCACGTCCCACGCCCACGAACATGTCGCTCAACCCGAACAGCACCGAGGCCGTGACGTCGGGCATTGCCAGGATGGCAACGGTGGCGAGCAGGGGAGCGCCGTCGGGGTTTGACATGGCGATTTTGTCGGGTGGGTGTCGGTTTTGGCTGCAGGTGAAAACGGCCGGTCTTCCTACAGTCACTGATCGATTCCGATTCTAGAACCCACCTTCCTGTTTCACACCTCTGGAGAACGCCGTGTCCTGGCCCGAAATCTTCACCCTGGCGGTCCTGCCCATCTTTCTGTTGCTCGACTTCGCCACCCCCGCTGGCACCAGCCGCACGCGCTGGTGGCGCTCGCGGTCGTTGCTCGTCTCCGTCGCCAACGTCGGGTTCACGCTGTGGATCGGCTTGCTCTGGGGCAGTTACTTCGGTGGCCTTCATGTGTTCGACGGTGCAGCGCTCGGCACGGCGGGTGGCGCGGCGGTGGGCGTGCTGGTTTACGAGTTCTTCCACTACGTGTATCACCGCAGCGCTCACCGTTTCAACGCGCTGTGGCGCCTGGGGCATCAGATGCACCACAGTGCGGAGACGCTTGACGCCTGGGGCGCCTTCTACCTGCACCCGCTGGACGCAGCGCTCTTCACCACGCTGTCCAGCATCGTGCTGTTTCCGCTGCTCGGCCTGAGCCCCGAGGCGGGTGCGTGGGCGGTGGCGGTGCTCGCCTTTCTCTCGGTGTTCGAACACGCCCGGATGCGCACGCCGCGCTGGCTGGGCTACCTGATCCAGCGGCCCGAGAGCCATGCCATTCACCACCAGCGCGGCGTGCACGCGCACAACTACGCCGACCTGCCGCTGTGGGACATCGTGTTCGGCACCTTCCGCAACGGGCCTGTGAACGCGCCCTGGCCCGAACAGGGCTTTCACGACGGTGCTTCCGCGCGCCTCACCGAAATGCTGGCCTTTCGCGACGTGTCCACCGCTCGCGGGCGAGTGCGCCAACCGATCGAACACCCCACCCCTGGAGGCTTGACGCCATGACCACCGAATTCATCTCACTGCCGAAGTCGGCCCTGCACGCGATCAACAAACCCTTGGGCTGGCGCATCGAATGCGCCGAGGGAACGGCCTGGGTGACGCACGATCACCACCCGCACGACATCTTGCTGACCTCGGGCCAGTGCCACACCTGTATCCAGCCGGGCCGTGTGCTGGTGCAGGCACTCGACAGCACCGTGATCCGCCTGCATGAACCAGTGCGGACTGCACGCACCGGAGCGCCTCAGCGCTGGCCGATCTTCACGTCACCAAACAGCTGGCTCATGCCTCGTGGCTGGCTGCGCCAGTACTGAGGCGGTGCGTCCACCTGGGCGCCCAGCTTCGCGGCGGCGTGCCAGGGCCAGCGCGGGTCGAACAGCATGGCGCGCGCCAGGGCCACGCAGTCGGCGCGGCCGCTGGCGATGATCTCTTCGGCCTGCTCGGGCTCGGTCACCAGGCCCACGGCGATCGTGGGCAGGCCCACCTCGCGCTTGACCTGCTCGGCCAGCGGCACCTGGTAGTTGGGGCCGAGTGGAATCTGCTGCAGCGGCGAGATGCCGGCGCTGGAGACGTGCATGAAGTGGCAACCGCGCGCCTTGAGTTCATGGCCAAACGCCACGCTTTGCGCCGCGTCCCACCCGCCGTCCACCCAGTCGGTGCCGGAGAGGCGCATGCCCAGCGCCATGTTGGCCGGCAGCGCGGCGCGCACCGCCTCGAACACCGCCAGCGGGAAGCGCATGCGGTTCTCCAGCGAGCCCCCGTATTCGTCGATGCGCTGGTTGGAGATCGGCGAGAGGAACTGGTGCAGCAGGTAGCCGTGGGCCGCGTGCAGTTCGATGGCGTCGATGCCGATGCGTTGTGCGCGCAGCGCTGCATCCACAAACGCTTGCTTGATGCGCTCCAGACCCGACACATCGAGCGCGTGCGGCGGTGCCTCGTGCGTGAGGTGGGGAATGGCCGAGGGCGCCAGCGTTTCCCAGCCACCGTCGTCGGGCGCGATGAGCTGGCCGCCTTCCCACGGCGTCCGGCTCGACGCCTTGCGCCCGGCGTGCGAGAGCTGGATGGCGATCGGCATGGACGAGTGCTTGCGCACCTTGTTCAGCACCTCGCCCAGCGCGTGTTCATTCGCCTCGTTCCACAAGCCCAGGTCGGTCGGTGAGATGCGGCCTTCGGGCGTGACCGCCGTGGCCTCCAGGATCAGCAGGCCCGCGCCCGAGAGCGCGAGGTGGCCCAGGTGGATCAGGTGCCAGTCGGTGGCGTTGCCGTGCTCGGCCGAGTACTGGCACATGGGGGCGATCACGATGCGGTTTTTCAACCGCAGCGGACCGAGGTCGAAAGCAGAAAACAGCTGGCTCACGGTGGTTCCTTGAAACGAAGGGTGTGCGGGATGGAGCGCGTTCAGGCGCTGCCCACGGTGTCGAACGTCAGGTGCTCGCGCACCCAGTCGGCGGCGTTGGCATAGACCTCGCCTTGCGCGCCCACGGCCACATAGTCGGGGTGGCGCACTTCGAGCGGGCCTTCCAGCGTGGCCAGCAAGGCCACGGTGTCGGGCGGCACCTGCACCAGGCGGCTGCGCTCCACCTTGCGGTAGCGCCCCGGCCCGGCGACCTCGTAGGTGCGTTCGAACAAGTCCTTCTTGATCGGGTAGGCCGTGCCGTCGTCCAGCATCACCACCCAGTCCAAGCCGGGGTCCGCCGTGAGTTCGCCCCAGGCCACCGAGAAGACCTCGGTGCCCCGGGGTTCGCGGATCGCCACCGTGAAGCGGCGCGAGGCGGTGCGCGGGGCGCCCCAGGTGGGGGGTATGTCGTTGGCCTGGCCGATGGGGACGCGTTGTTCAGGCATGGTTCAGCGGGGTGAAGGGGCCTCAACGATCTGGAATGACAGGCCTGCGCGCTCCTGCAGCCGACGCACCAGCGTCAGGCCCATGGCCGCACCGGGCGTCCACACGCCGCCAGGCGTCATGTTCGGGTCGATCTCGCGCGCCAGGCACAGCGCGGTTTCACTGATGAGTTTGCAGGTGGAGCCATAGCCCGGGTCGCGATCGCCCTTCACGCTGGCGCACAGCGTGCGGCCATCGGCGGTCTGGCCGATGAACAGCACTTCGTAGCGACCCTTCTCGCGCTGTTCTTTCGTCGGACCCTGGCCGGGCTTGGGCAGCACGAAGCGGCGGATGAGCGCGCGCGTGGGGCCAAAGGCCAGCAGCGCGTTCTGCACCCGCGTGTTGCGCGCGAGGGTCCTGGCGCGCTTTTCGCCACCCTCGCCGCCACCCGTGAGCATGCGCTCGCTGTAGACGAAGTCGGTGCCCCAGGGGTGGCCGCGCAGCGCGTGGGTGCGGTGCACGTTCTTGGTGTTGATCGGCGCCATCACGAAGGGCCCGGTCCACGACTGCGCGAGCTCGTCCCAGGCGGCGGTGCGGTCGTCAGGCTGTGTCGGGCCGCGAAAGCCGGGTGTGAGCGCAAACGGGTCGGCCAGCGTGCGCGCCAGCGTCGGGTCGCGCCCGGCGGTCTCCAGCGTGGCCAGCAGGCTGGCCGCGGTGCCGCCGGAGAAACCGCCCTTCATCACCTTCACCCGGCCGTGCACGCGCACCAGAGGCGCGCCCAGGCGCTGCATCGCCTCGTGCTGCAGGTAGACCACGCCGAGGTCGAACGGGATGGAATCGAATCCGCACGAGAACACGATGCGCGCACCGCTGGCCGCTGCCGAGCCCTGCAGGCGGGGAATCATCTGCGCCATCCAGCCCGGCTCGCCGCACAGGTCCACGTAGTCGGTGCCGGCCTGCGCACACGCGTCCACCAGCATCTGGCCGTGCTTCTGGTACGGCCCCACGGTGGTGATCACCACACGGGCCTGCGCCACCAGTTGGGCGAGCGCCTTCACATCGGTCGCATCGGCCACCAGCACGGGCAGGGCGGGGCTGATGCCGAGCGCATCGCGCACCTGGGTCAGCCTGGCCTGGCTGCGTCCGGCCATGGCCCAGGCCACGCCGCGTCCCACACCGCAGGTGTTGTGCAGGTACTCGGCCACCAGCCGGCCGGTGAAGCCGGTGGCGCCAAAAACGATGATGTCGAAGGCTTTGTCCATGCGGCATGGTCGCAGAAACGGCGTTGGGGATTCGGGGGACTGATGAAAAGCCTGTCGACGGCGAGACAGCTGCTCACATTTTCACAAAGCAAGTGCTTGCTGAAATTCGGTGGCGCTGCTAAGGTCGGTGCCCATGAACCTGGACAGCCCCGACACCCCGCGCGCGGCCACCGCTGCCGAGGCCCCGCGGCGCGCGCGCGGCCGCCCGCGCAAGACCGCTGGTGAGCGCGACGACGGCAACCGCCGCCAGGAGCTGATCAACGGCGCCGCCCGCCTGTTTCGCCAGCAGGGCTTTGCCGCCACCAGCACGCGCGACATCGCCGCGGCGGTGGGCATGCGCTCGGGCTCGCCCTTCTACCACTTTGAAAGCAAGGAAGCGCTGCTCGGCGCCGTGATGCTCGAGGGCATGCAGGGCGCGTTGCTGCGCCAGCATGCGGCGCTGGCGCTGCTGCCGCCAGAGGCGCCGGCGCGCGAGCGGCTGCGCGTGCTGGTGCGCAACCACTTCGACGCGCTGCTCGGCCCCGACAGCGATTTCATTCCCGTGATGCTTTACGAATGGCGCTCGCTCGACGCCACGCAGCGCAGCGAGGTCAATCGGCTGAAAGACCGGTACGAAGCCGACTGGGTGCCGGTGCTCGCGGCGCTGCACGCGCAGGGCCAGCTCGGCAGCGATCCCGTGCTGGCGCGGCTCATGATTTTTGGCGCGCTCAACTGGTCGGCCCAGTGGTACGCACCACCCTCGGGCCGCAGCGCCAAGAGCCGCGCGCGCGCCTCGCTCGACGACCTCACCACCTCGGCCTTGCAACTCTTTCTGAAGGAACCGGCATGACCACCCCATCCACCACCGGACACCAGCACTACCGCTCCGCCTTCGCCCCCGGCCTGCTGCACGGCCGGGTGATCCTGGTCACCGGCGGCGGTTCGGGCATTGGCCGCTGCACCGCGCACGAACTCGCCAGCCTGGGTGCCCATGTGGTGCTGATCGGGCGCAACCTGGAGAAGCTGCAGGACACGGCTGGCGAGATCGTGGCCGACGGTGGGCGTGCCAGCTTCCATGCCTGCGACATCCGGCAAGAGGACGCGGTGCGCACCGTGGTCACCGCCATCGTTGGTGCACACGGCCGCATCGACGGGCTGGTGAACAACGCGGGCGGCCAGTACATCACGCCGCTGGAGAACATCAGCGCCAAGGGCTGGCAGGCAGTGATCGACACCAACCTCACCGGCGGCTTCCTCATGGCGCGCGAGTGTTATGTGCAGAGCATGCAGGACAAAGGCGGCTCCATCGTCAACATCGTGGCCGACATGTGGGGATCGATGCCAGGCATGGGCCACAGCGGCGCGGCGCGCGCGGGCATGGTGAACTTCACCGAGACCGCGGCGCTGGAATGGGCCAAGAGCGGCGTGCGCGTGAACGCAGTCGCGCCGGGCTACATCGCCTCCAGCGGCATGGACCACTACCCGCCCGAGGCCGGCCCCATGCTGCGCGAGATGCGCGCCACGGTGCCGGCCGGGCGCTTCGGCAACGAGGCTGAAACCTCGGCCGCCATCGTCTTCTTGTTGAGCCCGGCGGCCAGTTTCATCAGCGGCAGCGTGCTGCGCGTGGACGGTGCGCGCCCGCAGGTGCGCATGGGCTGGGGCCAGGTGGCCGCGCCGGTGGCCGTGCAGGACCGCGACGCTGTGAAACCCTTCGATGGCTTCCACCGGTATGTGACGCCGAGGGTGTTCCAGGAATGAAAAAACACCCGTTCGTACGGAGCCCGCCCCCGTTCGCCCTGAGCTTGTCGAAGGGCTCACCACCACCTGGGCCAGGGCTTCGACAGGCTCAGCCCGAACGGAGATTTTTTCAGTTCGAACGGAGATCAGTGAGCGCACATGTTTGAGTCCAGCTTCAACCCCCAGAGCCTTCAAGCGCAGCAACGCCGCGAGGCCATGCTGGCGCGCGTCACACAACTGCGCGCGCTCGAAGACCGCGCCGCGCAAACCTCGGCCAGATCCAAAGCCGTGTTCGACAGGCGCGGCCAGCTGCTGCCGCGCGAGCGCGTGGCCCTCTTGCTCGACCCCGCAGCGCCGTATCTGCCGCTGTGTTCGCTGGCCGGGTTTTTGCAAGACACCAAGGACCCCGAGAAGTCGGTGCCCGGCGGCGGCATGGTGGCGGGCATCGGCTTCATTGCCGGTGTGCGCTGCATGGTGGTGGCGAGCGACTCGGGCATCGAGGCCGGTGCCATCCAGTCGCGCGGACTCGAGAAGATCCTGCGCGTGCAGGACATCGCGCTGCAGAACAGGCTGCCCTTCGTGCACCTGGTGGAGAGCGCGGGTGCCAACCTCATGAAATACAAGGTCGAGGGCTTTGTGCACGGCGGCGCGCTGTTTCGCAACCTGGCTCGCCACTCGGCGGCCGGCCTGCCGGTGATCACGGTGCAGCACGGCTCGGGCACGGCGGGTGGGGCCTACATGCCGGGGCTGAGTGATGTGGTGATCATGGTGCGCGGGCGTTCGCGCGCTTTCCTCGCGGGGCCTCCGTTGTTGATGGCCGCGACCGGCGAGGTGGCGACCGAAGAGGAGCTGGGTGGGGCGGAGATGCACACCGGTGTGTCGGGGCTGGGGGAGTATCTGGCGGAGGATGATCGGGCGGCGTTGGGGATTGCACGGCGGGTCATCGCCTCCATTCGCCCTGAGCTTGTCGAAGGGCTCGCCAGCACCTGGGCCAGGGCTTCGATCCTTCGACAAGCTCAGGATGAGCGGATTTCAGCCCGAACCGGTGTTGTTGAACCCGTTCTCAGGCAGGAAGAACTCCTCGCCCTCATGCCCGCGCATCACCGCGAGCCGGTCGACATGCGCGAAGTCATCGCCCGCATCGTCGACGGCTCCGAGCTGCTCGAATTCAAGGCCCTCTTTGGCGCCGCCACCCTCTGCGTGCAGGCCCGCATCCATGGTCACGCGGTCGGCATCATCAGCAACAACGGCCCGATCGACGTGGCCGGCGCGAACAAGGCCACGCACTTCATCCAGTGGATGTGCCAGCTCGGCCACCCCATCGTCTACCTGCAGAACACCACCGGCTACATGGTGGGCAAGGACAGCGAGCAAGGCGGGATGATCAAGCACGGCAGCAAGATGATCCAGGCCGTGACGAATGCCACCGTGCCGCAGATCACCATCCAGTGCGGCGCGTCGTTTGGCGCTGGCAACTACGGCATGTGCGGGCGTGGCTACGAGCCGCGTTTTCTCTTCAGCTGGCCGCAGGCCAAGACCGCTGTGATGGGCGGCGAGCAGGCCGCGCGCACCATGCAGATCGTGGCCGAGGCCGGCATGGCGCGCAAAGGCATCACGCCCGATGCGGCGCAGATGCAGGCCCAGTTCGACCAGATCGTGAACGTGTTCGAAAGCCAGGCCGACGCCTTCCACACCAGCGGCCTGGTGCTTGACGACGGCGTGATCGACCCGCGCGACACCCGCGCCACGCTCGCCTTCTGCCTGGACACCTGCGCCGAGGCCGCCGCGCGCGAACCGCGGCGCATGCAGTTCGGCGTGGCGCGCATGTAGCAATGTCCGTTCTGGCTGAGCCCCATCCCGTTCACCCTGAGCTTGTCGAAGGGTTCACCCAGGTGTTGGCGAGGGCTTCGACAAGCTCAGCCCGAACGGAGAGGGAGTCAAGGCGAACGGGGGATTTTGTTCAACGACAAGGAGACAAGAAAATGCAGTTCACCCACGAGCACCGCGAGATCCAGAAGACGCTCAAGCGCTACATCGACGAGCACATCAACCCACACGTGGACGAGTGGGAGGCGGCCGAGATCTTCCCGGCGCACGAGGTGTTCAAGGGCCTGGGTGACCTGGGCCTGCTGGGGCTCACCAAACCCGAGGCGAACGGTGGCGCGGGGCTCGACTACTCCTACGGCATGGCCATGGCCGAGACGCTGGGCCACATCCACTGCGGCGGCGTGCCCATGGCCATCGGCGTGCAGACCGACATGGCCACGCCCGCGCTCGCGCGCTTCGGCAGCGACGAGCTCAAGCGCGAGTTCCTCGCACCCGCCATTGCCGGCGACATGGTGGGCTGCATCGGCGTGAGCGAACCCGGCGCGGGCAGCGACGTGGCGGCCATCAAGAGCGTGGCGCGCAAGGACGGCGACGACTACCTCATCAGCGGCCAGAAGATGTGGATCACCAACAGCCTGCAGGCCGACTGGATGTGCATGCTGGTCAACACCGGCGACGGCCCGGCGCACAAGAACAAGAGCCTGGTGATGGTGCGCATGCGCGAGAACGGCAAGCTGGTCAAAGGCATCGAGGTGGCGCAGAAGATCAAAAAGATCGGGATGAACAGCAGCGACACCGGGCTCATCTACTTTGACGAAGTGCGCGTGCCGCAGCGCAACCGCATCGGCCAGGAGGGCGCGGGCTTCATCTACCAGATGCAGCAGTTTCAAGAGGAGCGTCTGTGGTGTGCGGCCAGCACGCTGCAAAGCCTCACCAACTGCATCGAGTGGACGGTGGAGTGGGCGCAGGAGCGCAAGCTGTTCGGCGCCTCGCTGGCCGACCAGCAGTGGGTGCAGTTCAAGCTGGCCGAGCTCAAGACCGAGGTGGAGAGTCTGCGCGCGCTGACCTACCAGGCGGTGGAGCACTACGTGGCCGGTGAAGACGTGACCGAGTGGGCCACCATGGCCAAGCTCAAAGCCGGCCGGTTGAACCGCACCGTGCCCGACACCTGTCTGCAGTTCTGGGGCGGCATGGGGTTCACCTGGGAGAACAAGGTTTCTCGCATGTACCGCGACGGTCGGTTGGCATCGATTGGTGGCGGGGCGGACGAGGTGATGTTGGGCATCCTGAGCAAGATCATGGGCATCGCCAAAAGGCCAGTGAAGTGAGCCAGGCCTTTCTGTTTGAGCGCCAGGGCGACACCGAACGCTGGACCCTCAGCGACCCCGCCACGCGCAACGCGCTGAGTGACGCCATGGTCCTCGGCCTGTACGAGGCCACCCTGCGAGCAAAGCAAGACGAGACACTGCGCATCGTCGTGCTCACCGGCGCGCCGGGCGCCTTCAGCGCGGGCGGCAGCCTGGGCCATTTCTCCAGCGCCATCGGCCAGCCGCTGCAGCCGGGCGAAGACGACCCGCTGATCGCCATGAACCGCGGTTTTGGCGATGTGTTGCACGCGCTGTGCGCGCTGCCGCAGCTGCTGGTGTGCGCGGTGGACGGCGCGGCCATGGGCGGCGGCTTTGGCCTCGTGTGCTGCGCCGACCACGTCATCGCCACGCAGCGTTCCAGCTTCGCCACGCCGGAGGTCACGCTGGGCCTGCCGCCGGCGCAGATCGCGCCCTTCGTGTGGCAGCGCCTGGGCGACGCCGCCGCGCGCCAGTGCTTGCTGCAGGGCCGCGTCTACCGCGCGGAAGACGCGCAGGCGCTCGGCCTGGTGGACGAAGTGACCCACGACGGTGAGCTGGAGAGAGGCCTGCAGGAACGGCTGGAGCAGTTGAAGCGCGCCGCGCCCGGTGCGGTGGCCAGCACCAAACGGCTGCTGCAGCGCCTGCGCGGCGATGTGCCTGATTTGCGTGACGAAGCGGCCATTGCCTTTGCCGCCGCGCTGCGCGGCGCCGAAGCCGCGGCGGGCCTGTCCGCGTTTGCGAAGAAGCAACCTGCACCCTGGGCCAGCAAACAATGAAACGCCTGTTGATCGCCAACCGCGGCGAAATCGCCCGCCGCGTCATCCGCACCGCGCACGCCATGGGCATCGAAACCGTGGCCGTGTTTTCCGAGCCCGATGCCAACGCCCTGCATGTGCGTGAAGCCACCAGCGCGTTTGCACTCGGCGGCACCACCTCGGCCGAGTCGTACCTGCGCGTGGACCGCCTGCTGGACGCAGCGCTGGCCACCAACGCCGACGCGGTGCACCCCGGCTATGGTTTCCTGAGCGAGAACGCCGATTTCGCGCAGGCCGTGATCGACGCCGGCCTCACCTGGGTCGGCCCACCGCCGTCGGCCATCCGCGCGCTGGGCAGCAAGTCCGCCGCCAAGGCGCTGGCCGTGGCGCACGGCGTGCCCTGCCTGCCCGGGTACTTTGGCGAAGACCAGCGCGAAGCAACATTTGTGACCGAGGCGCAGCGCATCGGCTTTCCGCTCATGGTGAAGGCCGTGGCCGGTGGTGGCGGGCGTGGCATGCGCCTGGTGCACAGCGCAGACCAGCTGCTGCCCGCGCTCAAAGGCGCACGCTCGGAAGCGCTGGCGGGTTTTGCCAACGGCGAGCTGTTGATCGAACGCGCCCTGCTGCGCCCGCGGCACGTGGAGGTGCAGGTGTTTGCCGATGCGCTGGGCCACTGCGTGCACCTGGGCGAGCGCGATTGTTCGGTGCAGCGCCGGCACCAGAAGATCATTGAAGAAGCGCCGAGCCCGGCCGTGTCGCCCGAGCTGCGCGAAGAGCTCGGCCGCTGTGCCGTGGCGCTGGCACAGGCTGCGGGCTATGTGGGGGCGGGGACGGTGGAGTTTCTGGTGGACGAGGCAGGGTGGGCGAGGGCTTCGACAGGCTCAGCCCGAACGGGGGATGGGTCAACACGAACTGCAACCAAGTCCGTTCGCCCTGAGCCTGTCGAAGGGCTCACCCCCACGTCACCTTTTTATCTGATGGAGATGAACACCCGCCTGCAAGTCGAGCACCCGGTCACCGAAGCACTCACCGGGCTCGACCTTGTCGAATGGCAACTCCGCGTCGCACGCGGAGAACCCCTCCCGCTCACTCAAGAGCAGATCACATTCAAAGGCCACGCCATCGAAGTGCGCCTGTGCGCCGAAGACGAGCACTACACCCCGCACACCGGCCGTGTGCGGCACTTCGCTGAGCCGCCCATGGTGCCCGGCTTGCGGTTTGACCACGCGCTGGAAACCGGCAGCGAAGTCACCCCGCACTACGACGCCATGCTCGGCAAGCTGATCGTCCACGCACCCACCCGCACGGAAGCGATCGACCGCCTTGCCCACGCGCTGGACCAGACCCGCCTGCTCGGCCTGCCGACCAACCGCGCCTTTCTCGCGGCCTGCCTGCGCCACCCGGTGTTCCACGAAGGCGGCGCGCTCATTCCCTTTCTGGCCGACGAGGGCGAAACCGTGCGCGCCATGCTGCTGCCTCCGCCCGACGCGGTGCTGGCCGGCGTGCTCGCCGCCGCGTTCGGCGCGCAGCCACCCGCCACCGGGCTGGCGTGCCCTTTTCCCCGCCCACTGCGCTGGCTGCATGGCGCGCAGGTGCTGGACGTGGCGGTGCAGGAGCAAGGGCACGGCGCGCTGCGCGTGACCTGGGGCGAGCGCAGGGTGCAGGCCTGCGTGAGCCCGGGCCGTGTGGTCATTGATGGCGTCACCTGGCCCGTGGCCACCGCGGCGCTCGGCGCGGGCCGCTGGCAGGTGCAGGCCGGTGCCCACACCATCGCGCTGGCCGACCTCAGCCTCGCGCCGCGAGAGAGCGCCGGTGGCGCGTCTGCCGCGCGCGAACTGCGCGCGCCGTTCAACGGCAAGCTCATCGCCGTGCACGCACAACCCGGCGCCACCATCGCCAAGGGTGAGCCATTGCTGGTCATCGAATCCATGAAGCTCGAACACACCCTGGCCGCGCCGCGCGACATCACGGTGGGCAGCCTTTCGGTGGTCGCCGGCCAGCAGGTTGCACCGGGACAGTTGCTCATCACTTTCAGCGCATGAACACGACGCACGACTTCAACCCCGAAGACCGCACGGCCCTCATCGACACCGTGCGGCGCTTCGCCACCCAGGCCATTGCCCCGCACGTGAGCGCGTGGGACGAAGCCGGCGAGTTTCCGCGTGGCCTCCACCACCAGGCGGCCGAGCTCGGCCTGCTCGGCCTGGGCTACCCCGAGCACCTGGGCGGCACACCCGCGCCCTGGAGCGTGCGCAACGCCATGTCGCAAACGCTGGCGCGCTTCGGCGGCAGCGGCGGCGTGATGGCCAGCCTCTTCACCCACAACATCGGCCTGCCGCCCGTGCTGGCGCACGGCACGCCCGAACTGCAAGCCGAGGTGATCCCGCCCGTGTTGCGCGGCGAGCAGATCGCCGCGCTGGGCATCACCGAGCCCGGTGGCGGATCGGACGTGGCCGCGTTGCGCACCACCGCGAGGCTGGAGGGCGACGACTACGTGATTGACGGCGAGAAGGTGTTCATCACCTCGGGCATGCGCTGCGACTGGATCACGCTGGCCGTGCGGACGGATGAGCCCCCACGCTCCACCGCTTCGCGGGTCGCTGCCCCCCAAGGGGGCTCGGTCACCTTGGGGCGGCCCGGCGGTGACCGTCCGCTCAACAAAGGCGCCAGCGGCATCAGCATGATCGTGGTGCCGTGTGATGCACCCGGCATCTCGCGCAGCAAGCTGCACAAGATGGGCTGGCACTGCAGCGACACGGCCCACCTGCGCTTTGACGGCGTGCGCGTGCCCGCACGCTACCGCCTGGGCGCCGAGGGCGCCGGCTTTCGCATGATCATGGGCAACTTCAACGGCGAGCGCCTCGCCTTGTCGGCCATGGCACTCGGCTTTGCCGAAGCCTGCTTTGACGAAGCCCTGGCCTGGGCCCGCCAGCGCAGCACCTTCGGCGCGCCTCTGATCGAACGCCAGGTGATCCGCCACAAGCTCATGGACATGCAGATGCGCATCCACTCCACCCAGGCCTGGGTGGATGCACTTGGCGCGCGCGCGGATGCCGGTGATGACGGAGCGGATTGGGTGGCACAGGTGTGCCTCTTGAAGAACCACGCCACCCAGACCATGCAGCACTGCGCCGACGCCGCCGTGCAGATGCTCGGCGCCATGGGCTACATGCGCGGCACCGTGAGCGAGCGTGTGTACCGCGAGGTGAAGGTCATGATGATCGGTGGCGGCGCCGAGGAGATCATGAAAGAACTTGCCGCACGACAATGGGCCCTATGACCAAAACAACAACGACCACCCCGCCCGCAGCGGTCGAATTCGAGCTCGGGTTCATCGAGGGGCTCAAAGAACTGTTTGAAGAGAAGATTGTTTTCAACAGTGTGCTGGGCCTGAAGATCACCGCCATCACGCCCGAGAGGGTGACCGGCCGCGTCGACATGAAACCCCAGCTGATCGGCCACTACAGCCACAACCGCATCCACGGCGGTGTCATCAGCGCCTGCCTGGACGCCATGGGCGGCCTGGCCTGCATGGCCGCCATCGGTGCACGCCACATGGATGAAGCCCCCCTGCAGCGCCTGAACCGCTTCAGCAAACTCGGCACCATCGACCTGCGCATCGATTACCTGCGCCCCGGCATCGGCGACCACTTTGACCTGCGCGCCGAGGTCATGCGCCTGGGCTCGCGCGTGGCGAGCACACGCATGGAATTTCTGGGGGCGGACGGTAAGTTGTTGTCGACGGGGGCGGGGGCTTATATCGTTTCATAGCCGGAATGACGGGCTCAGTTGACCAAGCCGGGCGACCCGACTAGTCCGGAAGCTGACCCGCGGCGACTACTCCTTTCGAAATCGCTTGGTCCCGCAGGTTGTGCGCGATGGCCGGAGCAACCTCCTTGAGTCTGAGATAAGGCGCGCGTGCGGCTGACGGATTGCCCTCCATAAGATAGGACATCACCAGCAGCCGGAGACCGGGTGCAAAGCTCGGCTGTTTTTCCAGAACGCGCTCTGCTTGCTCGCGCGACTTTGCAGTTTGCCGGGTTCCAAAGTAAGCCTGTCCCAGAAAGAGCCGGGCATCTATTGCCTGAGGGGCCAGTACGACCGCTTTTTCGAGTGCCTGAATGGCACGCCCCAGGTTCAAACTTCGCAACTGAGCTTCGCCGAGATTGATCCAGCTGTTGGAGTGATTCGGGTCAAGTGATACAGCCGTTTCCAGTGCTTGCACAGCCTCCGGCAGTCGTCCCAATTTCATCAGACCATATCCTTTGCTGCTCCAGGCAACGTGGCTGGTCGGTTCAATCTTGAGCGCGCGCTCGATGTACGTCAGCGCCTTCTCGACATCGCCCTTGCGGCCCAGGGCCTTCGCCGTGGAAAGGCACATCCGCGCGAGGTTCGGATTCATGGATTCGGCGCGCGCGAGCGTTTTGAGTGCCAGCTCAACGTTGCCGGTTTCCGTCTGGCTTTCGCCGAGCGAAACCAGATCGTCGGGAGTCAGCTGGCCAAGTTGGTCTATCTTGTCGAAAGCTGTCGTGGCCTCGTGGAAGTTTCTGGTTTCCATCTGCACCATTCCATACAGACGCCATGCGCTGGCAAACTTTGGATCAATGGCGATCGCGCGTTTGGTATCACTCAACGCGGCATCGAAGCGCTTCAGCCCCAAATGGGCCGACGCTCGGTTGGTCAACATCTGGGGGTTGTCGGCGGCGAGTTCAAGCGCCCGGTCGTACGCTTTTACTGCATCGGTGGTGCGGTTGCTGCGCGAGAGAACGATACCCAGTGCATCCCAAGCCTCCGGCCATTCCGGTGCCAGGGCAATGGCCTTGCGCATGGCATCTTCGGCTGGGCCCAGGCGGTCGCGCTGCAGCTCGGCAAGGCCGATGGAAACGTGGGATCGGGCACTTTCTTGTTTTCCTTGATTCGCCTGCGCATTGACGCGGCTCGCCTCGTCTGCCTTTCCTGAATCCGCGAGCAGTTGGGTGACGCGCTGCGATAGCTCGGCGTTGGCTTCGCCGAGGCGCAAGGAAATCTGGAAAGCGCGCAGGGCTTCGGTCTTGTCGCCGCGGTTGTCCTCAATCAGACCGAGGATGCGCCATGCGTCGCTCTGACCCGGCTGTCGACGCAAGGATTCCTTGATTTGAGTGCGCGCTTCGTCAAGTCGGCCCTCTTGTCTCAGCCATTCGGCTCGCTCCGCGGCAGGTCCGGAGTAATTGGGCTGCAATGCTTCAGCCCGATCCAGTGCACGATTGGCCTCCAAAGGACGCCCCACGTCTTTCAAGACCCGGCCGTAGATCAACCAAGCGAAGGCTTGGTGATCATCAAGCGCAAGTGCCCGCTGGAGCGTGGTGGCGGCTTCGTCTTTCTGGTTGAGGCGGTGCTGAGCAAGCCCCAGGTAGGTGAGTGCATCAGCTGCCGTTGGTTTGGCGCTTTGCCAGTCCTTTGCCAATGCTTCCAAGCGAGTCCAATCGGAACTGTTTTGCAGAGCCGTGGCGTCCTTTTCCCACTGCCGTTCGGGCGCGGGCTGTGGCGGCTGCGACCGAGGTTTGTCACCTTCGGTGGCGATTCGATCGAGCCCATCTGACGACAGCACCAGATTGATGTTCTGGCCCGTGCCAAGCACCGCGGTGGTGACGCCCACCAGTTGTCCGTCGCGGTCGAACAGGCCGCCTCCGCTCGATCCGGGTGACAGCGGAGCGCTGGTGATCACGACCGGTGGCTTGCTTTTGGTATCGATGACGGAAATCAGTCCGGCACTCACCGCCACGCCGAAGCCCAATGGGTTGCCGACCGCGTACACAGGCTCACCGATCAACAACGAAGCGCTCGGACGCAGTTTGGCTGCCGGCATGGCGAGCCCTTCCACGTACAACACGCAGAGATCCCGCTGTGCATCTTGCCGAATCCATTTGGCGTTGAACTCACCCGATGTGCCGGTGACGCGAAGCGACGATGCCGCCCGCACCACATGACAGTTGGTTGCAATCAAGCCGGCACCGATCACGACGCCGCTGCCGTGGCCGTCGCTGTCACCCTTCTCGTCCAGGCTGTGCACAGTCACGACGGACGTTTGCACCTTGGTGAAAACACGTTTTGCATCTTCTGCTGGCTCGTCACTGTAGGAGCTTGCGGCATGAACGAGGAGTGCTCCGGCGACAAGCGCTTTGCAAAGCAGCTTGTTCACAGCCGCTCCTCGTAGGGAAGGATGCTGGAGCGGTATGTTTCCTCTGCCATTTTTCCATCCAGGCTACGCAACTGGTTGTAGGCCCGCACGGCATCTTCCCTGCGCCCCTCCTTTTGGTAGGTCTCAATCAGCGCGCCCCAAACCTTGGCCTGACGCGGATCAAGCTGGAGTGATTTTTCCATGCTCGGAATTGACTCGGCTGTGCGCCCCAGGACGGCCAACACGAATCCATGTTGTCGCCAGTTTTTTGCTTCATCCGGTTGTTTTTTTACCAGCTCCGTGACGATGGTCAGCGCTTCGCCCGCCCGCCCACTGTCCTTGAGGTTGACGACCAACTGGTAACGCCACTCGTCGACATCGGGCGCCAGCTTCTCGGCACTGCGGAAGGCTGCAATGGCTTCAGGAAATCGGCGCTCGTCTGCCAACTCGAAGCCGATTCCGGCCCAGGCCCAGTCGGAGGCGGGCAGCTTGCGATCCAGACTCTTCTGGTATGCCTTGATGGCTTCTTCCGTGGCTCCAATGCGAGACAGGGTGACCCCTTTCCAATACCAGACCGCAGCATCGTCCGCGCGGTCGGCAGGCACTTGCGCCAATGTCGTCCATGCTTGCGCCAACTGCCCATTCACCAGATAGGCCCTGGTGAGGTTGATGAACAGCGGTAGGTGGTTGGGGTACAGCCCGGAGAGGCGTCTGTAGATGGCAATGGCGGTCTTGGCATCACCACGGGACTGGGCCAGATCGGCGATGTGGTGATAGGCCTCGGTCAGCCACGGATCGATCTCCAGGGCGCGCTGAAACGATTGTTCGGCTTCTTTCGGCTGTCCGGACGCTTGTTGAGCTTGGCCTTGAAACAGCCAGAACGATGCGTCGCCCGCACGTTCGATCAGGAGCTTTCGCGCAAGATTGAGGGCATCCTTGGTGTTGCCGCTGGACAAATAACGCCGCCCCAAACCAACTCCCGCTTCGGTTGAAGACGGGTCGATGCGGTAGAGCGCTTCCCACCCGCGCTGTTCGGACTCCGCGTCATTCCTCCCTTTGGCCGCCTCGATTGCAAATCGCCACGCGTCAGGCGAGCCTGCATCTTCACGGTGCCACTGCGAGGCCATGGCCTCAAGCTCGGCCCACTGCTTCTGCTTGAGCAGTGTCATCGCCCTGTCGAAGCGCTCCAGCCGTTGTTTGCCGGCTTTGTCACGTGCCTCGATGTCGCCGATCCAGGCGGCGACTGATGCGAAGTTGACGTTTTGACCGTCGCGGCGGCGATAGTCAATGACGCCAACCAGTCGTCCCTGCTCGTCCACCAGGGCGCCTCCTTCGGAACCCGGGGAGATGGGGGCGGAGAACTGAATGTAAGCACCCGCAGGGAAGTGGCGTATGCCCGCGACCACACCTTCGGAAATGCCAACGCCCAATCCGAGTGCGTTGGACAAGGCAAAGATCCGGCTTCCGACCGCAGGCGGCTCAGTCGCCTGCGGAATGGGGAGGGCGTTGAGCCCCGGAGCTTGAATCAGGCACAAGTTGCGCTCGCGGTCGCGGGCGAAAATTTTGGCGTCGAGGTCTCCTGATTTTGTGGAGACGCGAAGTCTTGTGGCCGTCTCAATTGCGCTGCATCGCGCAACAAGGCGTTCGGCGCCAATCAATGTGCCTGAATGCGACCCAAGCGCTTGCCCCTGTTCGTCGATGGATTCAAGAACAACGACAGACGGGCCGAATCGGGTGAAAACTTCATGGGGGGACAGTGCCCGTGCCGAGGTGGACAAACAAAGCAAAGTCAGTGTGATGCCTGAGAGTAATACCTGCAATTTCACCTCCCCACGAAATGCGATCAATTTGGATGTTGCTTAGCATGACCTCAGACTATGACATGGGGATTGTTTGTGGTGGATGGTCATCGGACATCTGCGCGCAGCGCACGTGGACTCGCTTCCGCCAAAGCGGTGTGGCCTACCTTGCGGTGCCGTCGCTGATGGGAGCGGTTTCTGTAGCAGGGCAGGGGGTTTCTTCCCTGGATGGGAAGCGGGAACGCGAGGAAGAACTGCTGTCTGTCGGATCGCAGTTCGTCACAGGCTCGACGGCAGGACCACGCACCCGGCAGCGTCCCATTCCACACGGGTGATGCCCGGCTCCAGGGCTTCGAGTCTGTGCATCTCCAGCGTTTGCGCACTGACCTTGCCCTGGCTGGCCGCCCATTGCAGGGCCTGGTCTTTTTGCGCCCATTGTTCTCTGCTGAACTTGAGGGCCGACGAAATGTGCTGCACCAACTCGTCGATGTCCCAGGGTTTGGTGAGGTAGCGGTACAGGCCGAACTTGTTCACCGCTTCCTGGGCGGTTGCGAAGTCCGCGGTTCCCGTCAGGATCATTCGAACGCAATGGGGCTGGATGTCCGCCGCCAGCACCAGCAGCTCCATGCCGCCCATGTCGGGCATGCGCAGGTCGCTGACGATCACGTCAAACCGGCGCGCCAGCAACTCGCCGACCGCATCCGCGCCACTGTTGCAGGTCACGATGTTCACCTGATGACCCAGGGGGGCGCGCAGTGCACGGTGCAAAGCGCGCGTGATCGGCACTTCGTCGTCAACGAGAAGAATGTGACCTTGAAGTGCTTGTTCCATTGACGCTCCAGTGGGGTGATTCATGCGCCGGACATGATGTGAAGTTCGTCGGTGATGTGCGCCATCAAGGCGCGCATGTCCTGCTCGCCGCGCCCCAGAACGGACCACATCGGATCCTTCAACAGGGCTTCCATGTCGGCGCAAGGCTCTTCCAGGCCATGTGCCATCTGGTTGGCCAGATGAATCAGGAGGGGAAAGGACAGCCGCTTTCCCGGTGGAGCGGCAACCGGCCGGTGGTGATCGGCAATCGCTTCCGCGAAGCTGGCGGGAAAGTTCCACTGCCTGGCCACGACCGCACCCACTTCCGCGTGCGTCACGCCGAACAGCTGCTGTTCCGCGTCGTGCATGGCCATGCCTTCAGACCGCGCGAGTTGCAGCGCCTGCGACTCCAGCTCGGGGCTCGTCATGGCCAGGATCACCTTGCCCACGTCGTGCAGCAGTCCCAGCAAGAAGGCTTCACCGGCATCCAGCGATGCCACCTGGGCGAGTTCCCGGGCCGCGATGGCGGTGCACAAGGTGTGGCGCCAGTAGCTGGTAAAGCAGAACTCCTTGCAGCGCAACGATCCCAGGGCCGTGCGCAAGGAGACGGCCGCCAGTGCGCTGGCCACGGTGCGCAGGCCCAGCATCTGGACCGCATCGCCGATGCGGGAGACCTGGCCCTGGGCTCCGTAGAACGGTGAATTGGCCAGACGAAGAACCCGCACGGTCAGGGCCTGGTCGCGCTCGATGGCAGCGATGCAGGATGCCGTGGATGCGTCGTCATTGCTCAACAGTTCGACGGCTGCGATGAAGGCGCTGGGAAGCGATGGGAGCGACACGATGCATCGCGCCCAAGCGGCGGGTTCCAGGAGCCTGGCGGGAGGGATGGCTTCCACAACGCTCACGCCGGGCTCCCCGGCGCCACCGTGGCGGATTCGTTCAGCAGTTGCACCAGCATCAGGTGCCCCAAGGGTTGTTGCTGCCCCGTGAGTGGACAGATCCATGCCCTCGCGCTTCGACCCTCGATGGTCGTGCGCAGCCCCTGCGTGTAGGGCCGTGGTGCAGGTTGCATCAGCGTGGCCATCACCTGCTGCATCGATGATTCCGGTTCACCGCCCAGGGCGCACGACCACTGGGGCCACTGAATCACGGCCTGGCGGTTGACGTACGCCAGCATGCCGTCTGCACCGATGCCGAACACGGCCATGGGCAAGCCGTCGAGTGCGTCCCTGGACGCACCGGCCGCGTTCTGCATGGCCTGCCGACGTTCACCTTCTTCATGCACCATGCGTTCGAGCCGTCGGTTGGCCAGGGCCAGTTCGTGGTTCGCCTGCTGGACCACACCCCAAAGCCGGGTGTTTTCCGTGGCCAGTTCGCTCTGTTCAAAGGCATGGGCCACATGGCTGCGCAAGAGGTCGTCGTCCCAGGGCTTGGTGAGGAACTTGTAGACCGCACCTTCATTGACCGCCTCGATGATCGACTGCAGATCGGTGTAGCCGGACAAGGTCATGCGCAAGGTGCGGGGATAGAGGCGCTTGGCCTCGCGCAGGAATTCGATGCCCGTCATGCCGGGCATGCGCTGGTCCGAAAGAATAACGTCGACCGGTTGCTGGGCGAGCACCTCCAGCCCCCGAGCGCCACTTGTGGCGGTGACCACCTGGTAGCCGTCACGGCGAAACACCCGCTTGAGCGCCGAGAGAATCGATTCCTCGTCATCCACCAGCAGCAGCGTGCGATGCCGGGCGGGTGTGTCCAACGCGGACTCAGGCGATGTATGCATGATCGCGCTCCCACTGTGGTGGCACAGCATCCTTGGCCAGGGACTGAGGCCCCTCGACCGGCAGCCACACGCGAATGGCCGTGCCCTCCCCCACGGCAGAGCGCACCTGGATGGAGCCGCGGTGTTTCTGAACGATGGAGAAGGACAGCGACATACCCAGGCCGGTGCCTTTGCCCACGTCCTTGGTGGTGAAAAAAGGCTCGAAGATCCGGCGCTGCACCTCGGCGCTCATGCCGCAGCCCGTGTCTTCCACCTGCACCCAGACCCAGCCCTGATCCACGCCGCTCGACAAAGTGATCGTTCCCTTGGCGGCAATCGAATGCGCCGCGTTGACGATCAGGTTCATGAACACCTGGTTGAGCTGCCCGTCCAGGCACATGATCGCCGGGAGCGGCGCGAGCTTCTTGATGACGTCGGCCTTGTATTTCACTTCATGGCGAACGACGTTGAGGGTGGACTCCAGGCCCACGTTCAGATCGGACTCCTGCCAGTCCGAATGATCGACGCGTGAGAAGTCCTTGAGGTCCTGCACGATCTTCTTGACGCGTCCCAGGCCTTCGGCGCATTCGTCCAGCAGCAGCGGCAGATCCTCGCGCAGAAAATCGATTTCGACTTCCACCCGCTTCTGGGTCAGTGCCGCGACCACGGTCGCGTCGTTCGGTGCGGCCAGTGCCGCGTCGCAGGCCGAGCTCAGGCCCAGCAGGCCCTCCACATACTGGCGCAGGGTGTTGAGGTTGGAGCTGACGAAGCCGATCGGGTTGTTGATCTCGTGCGCCACACCCGCGGCCAGTTGCCCGATCGACGCCATCTTGTCCTGCTGAAGCAACTGTTTCTGTGCCTCGTCGAGCTGGTGGTTCATGGCAGCGAGTTCGTCGATCCGAACCTGCAGCTGTTCCTGGGCGAACCGGATGTCGGAGCGGTCCTGCATCATCCACCAGGTGCCGTGGCTCGTGTCTTTCGTGTCGACCACGTAGGCATCGATCTGCGCCCAGATCGGGTGGCCATCGGCATGGCGCATCCACATCTCGATGTGGATGGGCTCACCTTTGGAGAGCCGGGGGCCGGCGTAGGCACCAAAGCGGGCATAGTCCTCGTCCGACAGGTAGGCCGCCCGCCCCGGCAGACCGATCATGTCGGGCCCGGCATACCCGAACATGGCGGCCATGGCAGGGTTGAAGCGCTGAATGACGGCGTCCCTGGAGTAGGCCACCCCGATCGGCGAATTGGCAATGAACAGCTCCAGATCGCGGGCCGTGGCGGCCAGCTCGGCCGAGCGTTGCTTGACGGTTTCTTCCAGCTCGGCGCGGTGCAGCAGCAGGGCTTCTTCTGAACGCCGGCGGGTGGTGACGTCCTGCAGGGTTTCGATGGCGCCGATCACTTTTCTGTCGGCGTCGTACAGCGGCGCTGCCGTGAAGAACAACCACCTTCCCGAGTCGCCCAGGTGCGGAAAGAAAGCCTCGACCTCGATGCCGCCGGTGATGCTCGATGAATGCACCATCTTTCCACCGTAGAGCGCCTGCATCGTCGCCTCATCCATGCCATCGACGATCATGTCGGCGAGCAAGGGCCGCTGCTCGCTGTAAAACGCCTTCCAGCCGTCGCGTGTGCCGAGCACCTCGTAGCGTTTGATCCCTGTCATGTGTTCGCAGGCCGTGTTCCAGTGCGTCACACGGTGGTGCTGGTCGATCACCAGGGAAGCCACCGAGGCCCCATCGATGATCTGCGACAGCAGCTTGGTCATGTCCATCAGGCTGTTCTGCACATGCATCACGTCGCTGAGGTCGATGCAGGTCACCACCACCAGGGGCTGACCGTCCAGACAGATCCGCCGGGAATGCATCTCCACGGGACGGTCTCCGCTGTCGGGCGTGACCATGGAGCCCGACACCGCGGGGGGCAATCCACCCTGTTGCGCGCAAGCGTGAATCGCCAGACGCAGCTGGTCGCGCGTGGCGTCGTCCACCAGATTCAGCACGGGCATGCCCAGCAGCGCTGCCTGGCTGCGGGAACTCAGGCGGCACAGTGCGTCGTTGGCGCTCAATATCAGGCCGTCTTGGAGCAGGGCCGTTGGCACGGCCACCGCATTGACGATGTCGCTGGCAAAGCTGGTGAGGCTTTGCCTCTCGGGTGTGCTCATCATGACCGGGCTCCTTGTACTTCAGCGACACTGGCTTCGCTGGCTTTACCAGGATCGGGTTTCCGTTGCACCCACAAACTCAGGCGCACGCCCTCTCGCGAAGAGAAGCCCTGCACCTGTCGAACCATGCGTTCGTCGAAGACGTGCCCCGCCGCCAGCAGGGTGGTGCCCTTGGACGACACCATCGCCCGCGCCAACACCATGCCCGGGAGCAGATCGCGCACGTCCAGGTACAGGTCGGCCTTGGCTGCGTTCGCCATGTCGTCGATGACCTTGAGCATGGTTTCGATCACCTTGCGGTCGTAGCGCGTGTCGATGCCCCCCACGAGCATCTTCTTCGCGTTCTCCATGGTGTAGCGCTGCAGCCCCATGCTGCCGTGGAGCATGTCGTCCAGATCGGTGGCGGCCGCCACGATGCGCGCGCCGACCGCGATGTCGGGCGCGGTCAATCCGTCAGGAAAGCCCTTTCCGTCCGATCGTTCGTGATGCTGGCGCACGATGCGCGCCACGCCTTGCAGTTGAGACATCGCCATCAAGGCGGTTTCGCCGTCGATGGTGTGGCGCCGGTAGCGCTGGTGTTCCTCTGCGTTGAAGGCAGAGAGTGCCTTGCCCAACATGGCATCGGGAAATCCGATCGTGCCGATGTCGTGCACCAGGGCGGCCAGGTAGACATCGCGCACGTCGCGGTCCGACATCTCCAGCCGCTTGGCGGTCTCCCGGCTGATCTCGGCCACCCGGCGCGAGTGGCCGGACTGACCGCTGCGCATCTCCAGCAAACTGGAAAACACGTTCACCGCGTGCACGAAGGTGTTGTTCAGGTCTTCGTAGGCGGCGTCGAGCATGCCGTTGATCTGCTGGAGCTCGGCCGTTCGCGCCTCCACCCGGGATTCCAGCGTCTGGTTCGCGTCGCGCAGCTGGTCGTTCTGCCGCTTCGTCAGCTCGGTCAGGTCGGCGTTCTTCTTTTCAAGGCCGCGACGAACCAGGGCCTCTCGCACCGCAAGCACCAGATCGTTGTCGTCCCAGGGCTTGGCGATGTAGCGGTGGATGGCGCCCTTGTTGATGGCGGCCACCGTGGAGGAAATGTCGGCGTAACCGGTGAGCAGGATGCGCACGATGCTTTCATCGTGGGCCTTCACCCGTTCCAGGAAGCGCGCACCGTCCATTTCGGGCATCCGCATGTCCGAGATCACCATGTCCACCTGATTCGACTCCAGCAGGATCAGCCCTTCGGCGGCGCTGGTGGCCTGCAGCGTCTTGATCCCTTGCGCCCGAAACACACGGCGCAGCGCGCTGAGCACCGAGGGTTCGTCATCAACCGTCAGCACCGTCGGAACCACCACCGCGCTTTCGATCGCGTCGGCAGCGGGGGGCTCTTGGAGCACTGGGGTGGTCATGGCGGTGGATGTGGGGTGTGCAGCTTGTTTCGACACCCCAGCCACGCTCTTGAGGTGTGCTTACCCTTGAACCGCCGCAAAGGCCTGTGCGGATGGCAATGGGCCCCGAACGGCGTGAGCGAATGCACGGGGACAGGAAGATGCGGGTCTTCTTGTGGACCCGGAATCAGGACGACCCGGGTCTGAGCAGATCGTCAATCAGCCCCGCCTTGCGCTCTGGCTCCGCGTCAAACACCTCCACCGGTGCCAGCTTCAGCAGCGCCTGCGCCTGCACCACCGTGCCGGCCAGCCACTCGTCCACATCGCCGCGCTCGATGGGCACCACGCTGCGTTTGTCCTGCCGATCGATGGGCAGTGGCTGCCGCGTGGCCGGATCCACTTCGGGTTTGTGCATGCGGCTCATCAGCGGGTGGCTGTTTGCACCCATGGTGAGCATGGAGTAGGACTCGTGCACCTCGCCCGTGTTGCGGTCCACCCAGCGATGCCACAAGCCGGCCAGGCCCCAAGGGTCACCATCGGTCCGCTTGAACGACCACCACACGTTTTGGCCCGTTTCCCAGTTGGGCTCGTAAAACACCGTGGCCGGGATGATGCAGCGCTGGCCACGCGCCCACGCGTCGCGGAAACTCGCCTTGCGAGCCATCTCCTCCGATCGCGCGTTGTAGGTTGCGAACTTCACGTCTGGCGTGGTGGCAAACGGCGGAATCAAACCCCAGCGCCCCGCCACCACCTCCAGCGAGTAGCCCGCATCACCCCGTGCCCGACGCAGGAACGGACCGGTTTGCCGAGGAAACAGCTCCAGCCCGAACACCTGGCGCAACCAGGCCTCGCTGTTGTCGCGGCCGAGGTGCCAGGCGCGCTCGATGGAGGCTTGATCCGGGGAGATGTAGCGGGTGCACATGGATCGGTGGTTTGGGCGTGTGAGCGATCGATGTAGCGTACCCCCTGGGGGTACGATGCCGCGAGTGCCACCCGATTCACCCAACCACAGGAGTCCAGCCATGATCAAAGTCAGCGTGATGTACCCCAACACCCCGGGCGCGAAGTTCGACCACGACTACTACCGCGACCAGCACATGCCCATGGTCAAGGACAAACTGGACGTGGCCTGCAAGTTCTACACCGTGGACAAAGGCCTGGCCGGCGGCGCCCCCGGCGCACCCGCCACCTACGTGGCCATGTGCCACCTGTACTGCGACTCAGTAGAAGCCTTCATCGGAGGCTTCGGCCCCAACGCCAAGGCCATCATGGCCGACGTGCCGAACTACACGGACATCGCGCCGGTGATGCAGATCAGTGAGGTGGTGGTGGGGTAGGTGGCGGAATTGCTGATCGAAGTGACCACTGTTGGCGCATGGACGAAGCGCTTCGGAAGCGCCTGAATCGCTTTAGAAAACTCGACACCATCGACCTGCGCATCGACTACCTGCGCCCCGGCATCAGCGACCACTTTGAACTGCGCGCCGAAATCATGCGTTTGGGATCTCGCGTGGCGAGCACGCGCATGGAGTTTCTGGGTGCGGACGGGAAGTTGTTGTCCACCGAGGCGGGCGCTTACATCGTATCTTGAGGATGTCGAGTACTTTTGGGGGGAACGTCACACCTTCCAGGTTTTTCGACATCGCACGCTGAGGTCTCCATGCAGGCAGGCCGGGCTTCATTCCTTGAAGCCCTCCACTAAGGCCTTCTTCTCTGCTGCTATCACCCTCTGGCTCTGAGGGCCAGAAGGAATCTTCCGGCTTGACATACTGGCCGCAACGCTAAGGAAGTCCATTTCACTAGGGGTCATGGCCAAGCCCTCGCTAGCCCATTTGTGCAGTTTTGACCAGTACGTTGCCCCTCTGCCGACGACATATGTCTGAGCCTCAATGTCGTTGAGCACCTTCTGCTCCCGGCGGGCCGCGCGTTTTGCCCCATCTTTCTCTTCTGCATCGATCAGGTCCTTCTCCAGATCGCCCCCAAGCCTGACATTCACGGACTGCAGGAGGTCGTCCCAGCATTTTTCACGCTTGCACCATTCGGTGACGTTGGCGACCTTGTACGCTTCGGCAGACGAGATGATCCTTACCTGCACCTGCTTGGCAATATGCAACAGGGCTTCATTCAGCGAGATGGACGTTGCCTGTCTGTTCCAGACTTTCAGGAAGTCAATGTCCTGCTTGCGGCTCTTCAGGGTGTGTGTCAGCAAAGCGATGGAATAGGTCACCGTATTGGCCCTGTAGCCCTGCGCGTACCACTCTGCTCCCCCTACGAGCCGTTCTAGCGTACGGAAGACGATCGTGGCGCCGATGATGCCCTTGAACCAGTCTTCACCGAATGCAACGCCTTCCTCTCCCCAGTGCCCGGTAACGTTCTCTGCAAAGAATTTGAAACTTTTCTGTGCGCCCTGACTGACCACATTTGGCATGCACATGATCGTGACGAGAACCTTTGCAATGTCGGTTTTCTGTATCAGCTGCTTGCGCGGGTTCTGGACCTCGAACTCCCTTTTTTTCGCAGGAGTCAGGTATGACGATGCGTTGGCGTACTGGCCCCTTGCCCGTTCATAGAACCAGTGGGTCATCTGCTGGGACCCCTCTGCTGCGGGAGCCCAAACGTTCCGCGAGAAGTTCTCTATGCGTCTGTGGAATGGATGGTTGGAGAAGAAATCCGCATCACTGACCTTGTTCTGACTGTTCGCGTATAGGGAGATCCTGGGAACGATCTCATTCACTAGGTCGGACCGGACGACTGACAGTTTCATCTGTACTCTTACTTTGTCCAGGTTTTCGGCCTTGTCCCTCTTCATCACGTTGAAGATCGAGGCGGTGGTCTGACCTCCATTGACGATCTGCAGGTTCTCGAGCCGGTTCAAAAGAACCTGGTTTCCATCCGGGTCGAATTCGGCCTTTGCAGCGGTCGCAGAGATTCCATTGTTGTAGGCGAAGAACATCTGGGGTTCTTCGAGAATGGTCTTGCGTATTCCCTTGTTCACCCCCTTTGTTGCTTGGAGAAAGGTCCGGACGTTCTGTTCAAGAAGGCGGCCGCCGTACAGGTCGTAGATTTCGGCCAACCAGTCGCCCGGTATCACCGTCAGGTAGGAGTCGAGTTCCGCTCCCCCGGCGTTGGCCGGAAGACAGGGAAGTCCTTTGCCAAACATCTTCACAAAGTCGATGACGATCGGTTCCGGCTCGCCAGTTGACAGGAGTCGGCCGATTGCCACCAGATCCCAGACCCTGACGGCCCACTCCCTCTCATCCTTTTTCTGCTTCGGCAGGACCTTGACTGCGCTCGAAAGCTTCGCATCCGAAAGGATGTTGAGGCGGATGCGCACAACCGAATGCCCCATCTGGGCAAGCTGCCTGGCGAGGCTCCATACGCTGCTTCCCACGTCGACTTCGAAGGAGAGGTCACCCTCTACAGCGCGTTCGAAAAAGGTTTCCGCGCGCTTCAGACATGCATCCAGACTAGTTTTTGTCAGGCTCTGAACTTCAGGTTCACCGTGGAAGTCGACCTGGAACAAGTCAAGCGTGGCTTCATCTTCGGTGTAGGCATAGCCATCAACTCTCATTCCTCTGTGGACGAAGAAGGCTGGCTCAAATCCTGGTACCGCCCCCGAATCCACGAGAGCTTCTGCCACAACAGACGCAAAGGCTGTCTCGGAAAAGTCGGACGTTGCAGCAGATCTGGCTGCGACCTGCTGCAGCAGGTCGGCCAAGAATTCACCGTCAGTCATGATTCAAGCATCGCTCCATGGAATGATTGACTCAAATGGAGACAGTGCAGTCAGCTGAATTCCGTAGGTCACCTCTTGGATGCCAGTCATCAATGTCGAGGGGATGATCCTGGGAAAGTCGTCAGTCACGGCGAAAGCGTCTTTCTTCACCAGCGCGAACTCTTGAACCCGATATTCAGGCAAGTCCAGATATCCGAGGCTGCCCAGCTTTTCCTCGAATTCTTCAGTTGCGGATGCCGATGCGCCAAGGACTGCATTCAGTTCGTCAACCAGTGCACCCAGACTCTTCCCTCCAGCGGAAACTACCGCCAAATGGTAAACACACAGGTATAGGTTTGAGCTGTCCACCCATAGCTGGGAGGGTGATGAAATACGAACAGACTGGGGTGATCCAACAAGGTGTGACTTGATCTCGAAGATCTTGTTGTCCGCTGCAAAGTCCTGAGGAAACCCCGCAGGTCCCTTCCATGCTTGGACTGCTTCGGGGCCGAATCTTGGCAGCAGCTCCTGCTGAAAGAAACTGAGCTCCGCAAAAAGGCCGCGAATCTCATGCTCCCCAATGAGATGAGGGCCACCTCTTGAGAGGAGGCGCTGCCATTTCAAGAGTCGTGCGCATAGAAGTTCAATGCAGTCTGCGTCGGACTGGGCACCGGAAGTAAACCTGATCAGGTCTTTGCAGAGCAGGGCAAACAGATCCACATCCTGCGCCTTGGCAAGCACAAGATGCAGCTCGTGTGTTTTGTCGATCCAGAGAGCCCGTAGGCCTTTCAGACGTGGGAAATTTTGGTCCCAAAGGACTGCTGAGCTCAGCTGAAGCACCACCATTGGCTGGCTTTCGGCGTTCACTGCATAGTAGAAGTCGAATGGATGATCTGGGTCGGCCCGCCTTGCACTCAGTGCTCCGACATGCGGTGTCATCAAGCCGTGCCACGGGCTTTCAGTCTTCATCTGCATCGTCCTGCGGGTTGCCATAGTTCTCGGCCCACCACGTGGTGTTCACAACGTACGTCACTTCTGTTGTCTCGTGGCCTGACTTCGGGAAGGCTATTCCCCACGCAACCACACTGGATTCGGCCGGAGAGTTGCTTTTTTCCTTGTCCTTTTCTTTGTCCCAGACGTCGAGAACATGGAGCATGAGCAAGGGCCTTGTGCGAAGCCTGATGTACTGCCAGTCAGGGATGTCACTAGCGGCACCCCATTCCCGTTCAGCAGCGCCTCGCTCATCCGTGCTCATGCCTGCCTTTACTTGCCCTCTGCCACCCACTCGGAGTGCTTTGCCGCTCACAGCGATGTAATCGATTCCCGCTGGGCTGCGTTTCCAGAGAGACGAACGAGACTGGGAATTCGGAGTGAAGGGGCCAAACGAGGTTGATGACTTGTTACCTGTTGGTGGACTGAAAAGACATATGTCCCATCGCTCAAGTTCGTCGAGCTCGCGAGCTTTAATGTAGGCATTCACCGGTTCCGATTGCGTGATCAGGGCAACGTCATCATGGTTTTGAAAGCTATTCACAAAGTTGCGGACGAGTGGGGCAACTTGCATTTCTGTCCAGAGGTAGCCGAAATCGTTGGACTGGTCGGGATTGTCCAAGTCGGACAGAGAGGTCAGGAGGCTGCTCAGCACCTTTCTGTTGGCAGCTATGGCATCAGTACGCAGACGGGTCGTCTCGATCAGTTTTTCAGATAGAGAAACCGAGTGATTCACTCTCTGCCCGGACCGCATCTTGTTCCTGGCTGTCACGATCAGGGATTCCGGGTGTGCACGTACCTTCAGGCCAAAGTCGACAGGCTGTGCTCCGGCTCTCTCCATCCGGTTGAACTCGTCACGCAGCTCGTCAATGGCTTCCGAGATGTGGGCATACCAGTCGATGGCCTCCTCTGTCATGAAGATGCGGCAGACATCTGCATAACCGTCGCGATATCCAAACCAGCGACCCATCTGCAGCAGCGTGTCATACATCATCGAATTGCGCAGGAAGTAGCTCACAGTCAGCCCTTCCAGGGTGAAACCACGCGAAAGCGCAAACCCACCAATCGCAATGACATGCAGGCCGTCGTTCTTGTATCGCCTGTAGTCCAGTTTGTCGGGTGATTTGCTATTCACCTTTCTCACTTCGATTGGCCCGGCCGCGCGGACGAGTGCCGCCTGTACATCGGGCCAGGTTTCAGGAAGCCGTCCTTCGAACTGACTTCTCCATGCCTCGTGCAGCCTGTTCATCTCGGGGTCTCGGAGCGCTTCCTTCTCGGGCAGTCCCGCATGGCCCATGCAGGCAGCGCGAATAGTACTCATCAGGTCCGCAACCAGACCTGTCAGCTTGGTTTGGACGTCGTTGAAACGTGATGCATTGACCAGCATCGATGAATGGCTCTTGTCCTGACCCCGCAATAGCCGGATTGCACGTGCCAGAACAAAAGTGCGAACAGCCTCTTTGAGGCTTTCCGGAATCTGCATCAGGGGATGGGAAATCTTGTGTTTTTCCGGCAGCAGATCTACGTGGTCGTCTACCGCGGTCAAGGTGCCGTGGAGGTCCCCAGAGTCGGGGAATATTCGGGACGCCCCGACATAGTTGGTGGGAGCATCGAGCGAAATGATGAAGTCCCTCGGGAAGAGGTCTTCGCGCTCCATCGCATCCTTGCTGACCGGGTCTATGAAGATATTTGCAAAGGGGGTCGCCGTGTACCCAAGATAGACATTCCTGTCGAATGAGTCTAGGAGTTGCCGAATCCGGTCGTTGATCGCAGATGGAGAGTCATCATTTTTGGATACGTTGACTGAAGCGTTGTCCGCCTCGTCGTCAATCAGCAGCATCGGAATGCTGCTGATGCGTGCTCCCGCCTGCCTGTTGCGGATCTCCAGCCATTCGATGAGGTTGGCCAGGGTGCGCGAGTTCTTCTTCATGACGAGAACCAGGGGTTCGCTGAGCGATTGCAACGAAACGCCCAGATCTCGCGTGGTGGCCCTGAAATCGTCGGCACGGGTGGTCAGGCAGATAGGTCGCTTCTCCAATCCATAGAGACCAACACCGATCGCCGAATCTCTTCCAGTAGTCGCTTCCGAGCTGATGCCGGTGAATCCCTCTTCGATGCGCTCTTGAGTCTGTACACGCAGATCCTCCTGAATCCCTGTGAGGATCACGATGAACTTGTATCCATAGTCGGCTGCCTTGCAGATGACGCCGGTGTAGTTGGCGGTCTTGCCAGACTGCACGTGACCAACCACCAGACCTCGGCGCGCCCAGCGTCCCTGCTTCTCAGGGTCATGCATCAGGCCTACGATCTTGTCAGTGTCCTTGTCAAGAACGCCCAGCACAGCCGATCCAAACCCCCGGTTCGCCAGATGCCTGCGGTAGCGGTCGTAGTAATAGGGAATCAGGCTTGATCGCCTACCAGGCAGCCACTGTTCGAATTTCACCTGTATCGTCGATGCATCGCTCATGCTGATCGAAAGACTTGCCTCTATCTGGCGGGCAGCTTCCTCGATCTGACCTTCGCTGATGGTTGCCGAAAGATCCGGATAGAGCGGCAACACGGTCCTTAGGACCAGCCGGACCTGCTCCGGAGTGCGGGCGGGCATGTTCGAGAGGATCCCGATGGCATTGTTCTGAAGATCTTGAAGTGACATTTTTCTCCCTGGTGCGAATCAGTCTGCAGTGGCGCGTCTGGCGATCAATCCGATCTGGTCCGGGTGGCGGCTAAAGGGCTCCATGGTGGCCAGAACTGTCGTCAGCCCTGCCTGATCAAGATCGGGGTTGGCCTGCACGAGCATCTTGGCAAGTGCGAGCATCACATCCATGTCTGGCTGCTCGGTGTCAATCTGCTTGGGCGTATTCGAGTAATCGCTGAAGAAGGCGGCCGCAGGAAACGTTTGGCCAAACATTTTGATCATCTGCCTCAGACGCAGTCGATCACGTACTTGGAGGTCGTTGAGAAGTTCGTTCAACAGCGGGTGTTCGTCATTGATGACGTACTCGATCCGGTCGTTGTGGATCTTGCGGACCCAAACTGGCGAGGCATCCGTCTCGACCACCGCTCTGCCTCGTTGTGTGTAAGGCCTCTTGGCACCCGACCGGACCTGCTCGATCACCTGTCTAAGCCGGTTCTTGACGATGAGCGGGGGATGGGCTCGAGCCTTCCGCACATCGATGCCCCAGTGGTGGTCTGTGTTGTTGGGGATGTCGATGCGAACACGTGCTAGCTTTGTGAGCTCCTCCTGCCTAGCCAACCTGAACCAGCTTCCCCATATGATCAGCCGCCGGTTCCGGTATATGTAGAAGCCTTGGTTCCGGAGGTAGCCCTCAGGTCCAGCCAAGCGTTCGTATTCTTTCGCACTCACCTTAGAGTGATGTGGCAACACGAACGCCTGTATCTTGACCTCGCTGTCCCTAAATCGCACCACCTCTAGCGGAAACTTCTGTGTTGCGATGGTTAGTTCGGCAAACGGGTCATAAGGCTCAATGTCCGTACCGTTTACGGAAATGCGAACTTTCTTCAGTCCAGGCTCACCGGCCAGGAAGCGGTGGAAGATTCTGGACAGGTGCCGCCTGACGCCTGACATCGTTTCATTGAACGCTTCATGACCGACTTCGCCCATACCCGCCAGTTCGAGGCGGTCAATCTTGCGCCATAAGACCAATGTTCCGTGTTCGTCAGGCGGGAGCGCGTATGGCATATCCGACACTTCGTTTGGATGAACTTCGGTGATCTCCCATCTGTTCGTCGCGGACACCCGGTCAAGATCCCAGCGCATTCCGTTGAGTTCTTCAGAACCCCTGGTCAGCACGGTCAGTTCTCTGCATTGGCTGAAAGAGGCCGTTTTCAGCCCCAAGCCAAACCGCCCAAGATCGTGCGCGGAGCGCTCATGTCTGGGATCTTTTGATCCTGGCCTCATGGCCTCTAGAAGTTCCTCCCGCGACATGCCGCACCCGTCGTCGATAACCGCTATCCACGGAAGATCGGCCACCCAGCCAAAACGCAAATCCACACTCCTTGCGCCAGCGGCAATGCTGTTGTCAATGATGTCGGCCACTGCGGACTCAAAGGAGTAGCCGATGTCGCGCATGGCTTCGATCATCACCGAGGCGCGTGGCATGAGTTCTATGGCCCCGTAATCTCTCGGTCCCGTCACTTGCGTCCTAATTTGTAAGTCTGCTTACATTTTGATGTATTTCGGGTCAGCACCGGCGGCCCTCAGCAAAGAACCCTTCAGACGGGTTCAATTGGCTTGTTTTTTCTGACTTAGAACTGCAGAGACGACCCCTGCAATTTGGTTCGCAAGAAGCGCAGGCACCGCATTCCCTACCTGATGGTATTGCTGCGTCCGATTGCCTTGAAAGAAGTAGTTGTCGGGAAAGGTTTGAAGCCTGGCTGCCTCACGCACCGTCAAGCTGCGGCACTGGCTCGGATCGGGGTGTATGAAGTAGTGCCCGTCCTTGGCGATATGGCTGGTCACTGTCGTGCTTGGCAGGTTGTGAAGCTGCACCCTGAACCTGTCAATGAACTTGCCTGACTCCCAGTTCTTGTGCTCGGGTGCCAGACCCGCCAATGGGAAGTCCAGATGGCCTTTTGGAGTTCGTCGATTCAGAAGTCCAAACACAGCTGCGTAGAAGTACCGGCCAAGATCACTCGCCATGTGTGATCTGGATTCGTGGTTCAACCAGACCTCCAAGCGTTCATCCTTCACCCAATCCACAAGGCGCGAGGGGGATTCCGGCAGCTTCGCGTGGTGGTAACGGAGTGCTCCAGTTTCCAGGGTTAGCCCGAGCTTGATCGCCTCCCCTCTGAGCCTCAAAGCAAGCTGGTCGAGGCCTTTCGCTTCCGCATCAACCTGAAGCTTCTTGGCAAGCTCCTGAACCACAAATCTCCAGTGGTCATCTGTGTCTTCCGTGCTCAGCCTGCTCCTGAGCTGTGGCAATGAGAAGATCGCTTGATCCACTGTAAGAGGGTCGCTCTTGCTCAACATGTGACGTCCGTCGTAGTTCAACTCTTCGCGAACGCCCAACAGGATGACTCGGTGTCTCGCCTGCGGGATTCCATATTTTTCCGCTTCGATGATGAAGGCGTTTGCATCGATGAAATCTGGCTCCATGCCCGCCTTGAAGTTCACGGGACTGACCAGCGAGTGGATGGTGTACCTCAAGCCATCAGGTCTGCCCAAGGCCTTCCCGGGCTCTGCCAGGTCCCGCAGGATGTCGTGGAAGACCAGCTTTCCGTTCACCTTGGAAGACAAGATTCCTTTGACGTTCTCCATCACGAAGACAGCAGGGCGCGTGGTGTCCAGGATCCGAAGGTACTCACGGTAGAGAAAGTGCCGGTGGTCGTCCTCGGCGACATAGTCTTCCTTGCCTCTATTGCGCGAACGGCCCACCAGCGAATAAGCCTGACACGGTGGTCCACCGATGAGCACGGTCTCTTCTTCCTGGAGCCCGGCCTTGACGATGAGCTCATCAAGGCGGGCGTTGTCCTCAGGTACACCAAGTGTGAGTTTGTTGGCTTCGGCTTGTGCGTCCTTCCACGCACTGGGTATCTTGGTTCCTGGATGGGGCGCTTCTGCTGAATGGCAGAAGTCGTAGTACGCCGCCAAGGCCTTTTGGTCACCCTTGATGTGTCGGAAGAAGCTTCTGAGCGTCAACGTCCTGTGAGCGCTTTCCTCCATCTCGGCCGACACCGCAATCTCGAAGCTCGCATCGCCCTTGTAGGACGCGAAGCCCTCTCCCAATCCCCCTGGACCTGCGAACAGATCCACTATCTTGTATTTCATCAGTTTCTTCGTTTCGTTGTATTTGCCGGGTCAGTTGGCTCTTCGCGGAGCTCACCAGTCGGCTCGCCGGATTCGATCCAGTCAGTCAGTGCTGACTGAACATCTGATGGTGATTTGGTCGTCTTCAGGAAGCATTCCCACACCACTAGGACTCGCCAGCCCAAAGCCATAAGTTCAGAGACTGCTCTTACATCCCTTGCCACGTTCGATGTGAGTTTGCCCTGCCAGAACTCTGGCCGGGTGGTGGGCATCTTGGCAAAGCGGCAGTCTTCGTGGTGGTGCCAGAAACACCCATGCACGAACACAGCGACCTTCCGTCCGGGCATGACCACGTCCGGCCTGCCCGGCAGGTCCTTTCGATGAAGGCGGTATCGGTACCCCGCCGCAAAGAGTGCCTTGCGAACGATCACTTCAGGTTGGGTGTTGCTACCCCGAATGCCCGACATCATGGCGCTTCGTTTTTCGGGAGGAACAACGTCAACCAAGGTGATCACCTGCTGGATATCAAAGTGGGGCTTGTCTGCCCAGACGGTTTGATCGTACCAGGTTGGGGATGCCTGACGGCGTCTCTGTAGGTTGACCTCACCGCCTCGGCCTCACCCCCCACCAAGCCACCCCCACCCCCACCGCAAACCCCGTATACGCCGCCACAAACACCCACCAAGGCGCCTCCCAGTACAGCAGCCGCGACAGCCAGTGCTCAATGAAGCTTTCGCGGTAGCCGCTTTGTCCGGCAAGGCGGCGCAGGTCTTGTTCCCACACGGTCAATGGGCAGAGTTGGCCGAGCCAGGCCTGGGCGGCGATGAAGACCATCAGGGCCAGGTGGGTGAGGCGCAGGCCGAAGTGGCGCACCCAGCGCCAGCCGAGGGCGCCGCCGATCAGGATGAGTGGCAGCAGGCCGACCACGAAGACGACGATGCCCATGTGCAGCGCGAGGATCGCGTCGGCGAGCCACAGGGCCTGGGTGAGGGTCATGTTCTAGCCCAGCGCTGTGGTGTCGACGTCGGGGTGCCGCTTGCGCAGAGCCCGCAGGCCTTCCAGCGCTCGCCGCTGCCAGCCCGGGCCACGGTTGATCAAATCCAGCCAGGTCTCGTGAAGTAGCTCCGCGTCGTTATCGGCCAGGTACTCAATGAGTGAGGCAGCCTGGTCGAGGTCTTTGGTGGCTTTCACCCGCATGTCTTGCGGTCGTTCGCCATACACCAGCAGTTTGTGCAGGGCGTACTTTTCGGGCGGCGGCGCGTTGACGGTGATGGCGCCGCGCTGCGCGAGCAGGGTCACCTGAATGGGGGCCTCCATGGAAAATTCCATGAACTTCAGGGGCTGCATGGTCGCGTTCAAGGCCTTGATCAACACCGGCGTGTCGCCACCCCGGTGTGTTGACGTCACAAAGTCGATCTGCAAATCCTGCTCGTCGGACTTGATGTAGGTGGTGAGGCTGCTCACTGGCACGAAGCCCATCTTGAGCGCTTCGATTTCGCTGCCCATGTCCATGGTCACGTCTGAAGGGATGGCCACGGAGACGTTGCGCCCGGCATGAGCAAAGTCGAGGTCCACGGTTTGTGCGCCGGCATGCCAGCGCACGCCCAGGTAGTTTTGATAGGCCATGTACACGTGTGTGCCCACCAGAATGCCGCCCGCCATGAAGAACCCGGCATCCGCCAGGCGTTCGATGATTTTGGCGTGAGAGGGGACGATGGCCGGACAACCCGCCGCAATGGCTTGGCGGGTCAGTTGGCGGAGGTGTGTTTTTGATTCATTGCCCTGGCGATGCAGCTCGATCATGTCGGTCAACTCGTCGCTGGCTGTTCCGAGGAAGATCTGTTTTTGCTTGCCTGTCAGGTCGGCAGTCTGGTAGTACCAGTACTGGTTTCCCTTGACGGACTTTCTGGAGAAACTGCCCGGCAACGAGGCCACCGAGCGAACGCCGTCCAGCATGCTTGCGCTCCGCACTGCGGCGTACGCGGTCTGGGCGGCGGTGGAGAGTGGGGTCGACAGCATGGTCGTTATACTGAGAAAAATAAAAGTCAGTATAACCAGGTGTTTGATGGGTTGAAACCCCCGGCTCTACACTCGAAAAAAAACCGCCAGCACACAAAGCGCTGGCGGTTTCACGCATGGCCTGCCGAAGCAGGCAACGTGTTACCTGGAGTTCATTTGGCGGCGTCGATCTTCATGTACTCAGACACCACTTTCCAGCGGTTGTCCTGCAGCTGCGACAGGCGCGTCGAATTGCTGCCCAGGCGCTTGGTGGGGCTGAAGGTCATCTCGGCGCTGCCGAAGATGTCCGGTGGAATGACCATGGTGTCCATGGCCTTGATGAAGCTCTCGGTGGTCAGGTTGTTGCCGGCCTTGCCCGCTGCGCGCAGGAAGGTGTCGACCAGCGAATAGCCGTAGACCGAGAACACGGTCGGGTCTTCGTTGAACTTGGTCTTGTACTTGTTGGCCCAGAAGCGGATCGGTTGCGAGGCTTCGTCGGTGTAGGGGTTCTGCACCGTCATGGTGGCGTAGAGGCCGTTCATGGCCGGGCCGCCGAGCTTGTGGATCAGGTCGGTGTAGGCGGCGCTGGAGCCGATGAAGGTGGGGTTGAAGCCCAGACGCTTGGCCGTGGCAATGCCGCCGATGGTCTCGCGGATGATGGTGCCGAGCACCACCATGTCGCAGCCGCTGGCCTGCAGCTTCTGCATCTGCGAGGCGAAGTCGGTGGCGCCGCGCTTGTAGCTGGTTTCTTCGGCCAGCATCATGCCGATGCCCTTCAAACCTTCTTCGGCGCCGCGCTTCACTTCCAGGCCGAACTCGTCGTCCTGGTACATGGTGCAGACCTTCTTGGCGCCTTTTTCCTTCACCAGCTTGGGCACGGCGATCTTCATCTGATCGAAGTAGGTGGCGGCGAAGCTGTACTTGAGCTTGTGGAAGGGCTCGTACATTTCGCGCGCGGCCGTCACCGGGAAGAAGTTGATGACGTTCTTCTGGAACTGCACGGGCATGGCGGCCATGTTCTGTGCGGTGCCGATGTGGCCGACCATGGCAAAGATCTTGTCCTGGTTCACCAGCTTCTGCGCGGCCAGCACGGCGCGGCGCGGGTCGTAGGCCGAGTCTTCCACCAGCAGCTTGATCTTGCGGCCATTGATGCCGCCTTGCTCATTGACCTCGTCCACCCGCAGCATCATGCCCAGGCGCACCTGCTTGCCGAAACCTGCGATGGGCCCCGAGAGATCCTGAATGGAGCCCAGGACGATCTCGTCCTTGCTCACGCCTTGCGATTGCGCCAGCGCGGCACCGCTGCCCAGGGCGAGCAGTGCAGCAACCAATGTCAGTCGGGTCTTCATGTTGTGTGTCTCCTGGGGTGGTGGTCGGGTGAGGTCTGTCGAGAACGGGGTCAGCTGTACATGGCGTTGATCTGGGGTTCGTACTTGGTCTGCACCAGCTTGCGTTTGAGCTTCATGGTGGGGGTGAGTTCTTCGTCTTCGGCGCTGAGCTGGGTGTCGAGCAGGAAGAACTTCTTGATCTGTTCCACCCGGGCAAATTTCTTGTTCACGCGATCGATCTCGGTCTGGATCAGCGCCTGCACCTCGGGCGCTTTGGTGAGGCTGGCGTAGTTGGAAAACGGCACGTCGTTGTCCTGCGCATATTTCTCCACGTTCTCCTGGTCGATCATGATGATGACGGTGAGGTAGGGCTTCTTGTCACCGATCACCACGGCGTCGGTCACGTAGGGCGAGAACTTGAGTTCGTTCTCCAGTTCGCTCGGCGTGATGTTCTTGCCGCCTGCGGTGATGATGATGTCTTTCATGCGGTCGGTGATGCGGAAAAACCCTTCCTCATCCACCACGCCCACATCACCCGTGTGCAGCCAGCCGTCGCTGTCGATGGTCTCGGCGGTCTTCTCGGGCAGGTTGAGGTAGCCCATGAACACGTTGGGGCCGCGCACCAATATCTCGCTGGTCACCGGGTCGAGCTTCACCTCGTTGTAGCTGGCGGCCGGGCCGATGCTGCCGGGCTTCATGCGCTCGGCCGGGATGCCGGTGGAGGCGCCGCAGGTTTCCGTCATGCCCCACACCTCGAGCATGGGCACGCCCAGCGCCAGGTACCAGCGCACCAGCTCGGGCGAAATGGGCGCTGCACCCGTGACGAGAAAGCGCGCCTTGTGGATGCCGATGAGCTTGCGCACATTGTTGAGCACCAGCGTGCGCGCCACATGAAACTGCAGGCGCAGCCCGCCGGGCACGGGCTTGCCGGCCATCACCAGATCGGCCACCCGCTGGCCCACGCCAATGGCCCACCCGTACGCGGCCTGTTGAATCTTGCCGGCTTCTTTCAGGGTGATCATCACGCCCGAATAAAACTTCTCCCACACGCGCGGCACGGCGGTGAACACCGTGGGCGCGATCTCGCGCACGTTCTCGGGCACGGTCTCGGGGTTCTCCACGAAGTTGAGCTTGGCCCCGGTGTAGAGCGAAAAATACTCACCGCCCATGCGCTCGGCGATGTGGCACAGCGGCAGGAAACACATGCACTCGTCACTCTCGCTGCGGGCAATCAGCGTGTTGTAGCCGCGCACGGTGTAGACGAGGCCCTTGTGCGAATGCATGGCGCCCTTGGGCCGGCCGGTGGTGCCCGAGGTGTAGACCAGGATCGCCAGCTCGTCGGGCTGGCAGGCGGCCACGCGCGCCTTCAGCATGCCGGGGTGCTGCTGCAGGTGGGCGCGGCCCAGTTCGCGCAACTGGTCCAGGCTGATCACCTGCGGATCGTTGAGTTCGCGCAGACCTTCCATGTCTTCCACGATGATCTTGCGAAGCTGCGGCAGGTGGTCACGCACCTCCAGCGCCTTGTCCAGCTGTTCGTCGTTTTCCACGAAGAGCACGGTGGTGCCCGAGTCGGCGCAGAGGTACTGCACCTGCTCGGCCGCGTCGGTGGGGTAGATGCCGTTGGAGACGCCGCCCGCGCTGAGCACGGCCAGGTCGCACAGCACCCATTCGATGGTGGTGTTGGAGAGGATGGACGCGGTCTCGCGCGCCTCGAACCCGATGGCCATGAGGCCATGGGCGATCTCGCGCACGGCGTCACCGGTCTGGGTCCAGCTCCAGCTGCGCCAGATGCCGAACTCCTTTTGCCGCATCCACACGTTCGGCCCGCGTGCCTTCACGCCGTTCCAGAACAGCGCCGGAATCGTCTCGCCCTCGAGCACGATCTTGTTTTGCGGCTGGATGCCGGAAAGGTCCCAGAGGTTGCTCATTTTGTGTGTCTCGACGTTGTGCGCCCACACACCGTTCGGGCTGAGCCACCGCACCGTTTGCCCTGAGCCTGTCGAAGGGCTCGTGCGATGGTGTGGGCGAGGGCTTCGACAAGCTCAGCCCGAACGGGGTGGGACTCAGCCCGAACGGGGTGGGACTGAGCCCGAACGGGGTGGGACTGAGCCCGAACGGGGCGGGACTGAGCCCGAACGGAAAGGGGCTCAGGGCGAACGGGGAAAGTGAATTGCGCGGAGTTCATCGCCAATTTTTCTTCTTCTTCCAGCGCCGGTCGGCGCGCACGCCTTCCTCCTTCATGCCGAGGTAGAACTCCTTGATGTCGTCCTTCTCGCGCAGGTGGGCGCAGGTGTCTTCCATCACGATGCGGCCGTTCTCCAGCACGTAGCCGTAGTCGGAGGCATTGAGGGCCATGTTCGCGTTTTGCTCCACCAGCAGGATGGTGGTGCCGCGCTCGCGGTTGATGCGCACCACGATCTCGAAGATCTCCTTGGTGAGCTTCGGGGAGAGGCCCAGGCTGGGCTCGTCGAGCAGGATCAGGTCGGGGTTGGCCATGAGCGCGCGGCTGATGGCCAGCATCTGCTGCTGCCCGCCCGAGAGCAGGCCGGCGTCTTGCGCGGCGCGCTCGCGCAGGATGGGGAAGTAGTTGAACACCAGCTCCATGTCACGCGCCACGCCGTCGCGGTCCTTGCGGGTGTAGGCGCCCATCAGCAGGTTGTCGCGCACCGAGAGCAGGGCAAACACCTCGCGTCCCTCGGGCACGTGGCTCAGGCCCTGCTGCACGATGAAGGCCGGGTCTTTTGCGGTGATGTTCTCGCCCTTGAATTCGATCGAACCCTTGCGCGGGTCGATGATGCCGCTGATGGTTTTGAGGATGGTGGTCTTGCCCGCGCCGTTGGAGCCGAGCACGGTGGCGATCTCGCTGCGGCGCACCTGCAGGCTCACACCGCGGATGGCCTTGATGGGGCCGTAGGCGCTCTCCACATTCAGCAGCTTGAGCACCGGGGCGTCGGTGGTGGGTATCGTCATGCGACCACCTTGTGGTTCTCGCGCCTCAGATTGGACACGTCGTCCATCGAACCCAGGTAGGCCTCGATCACGCCAGGGTCGGCCTGCACTTGGGCCGGTGTGCCCGAGGCCAGTTCGGTGCCCATGCTCATGGCCAGCACGCGGTCGGAGACCTTGGAGACCAGGCTCATGTCGTGCTCCACCATCAGTACCGTGATGCCGAGCTCGTTCTTGATGTCGGTGATCCAGAACGCCATGTCTTCGGTTTCCTCCACGTTCAGCCCGGAAGAAGGTTCGTCGAGCAGCAGCAACTGGGGCTCGGTGCACAGCGCACGCGCCAGCTCCACCACCTTGCGCACGCCGTAGGGCAGGCCGGCCACCATCGATTCGCGGTGGTGCTGCAAGTCGAGCAGGTCGATGACGTGCTCCACCTTCTCGCGCGCCTCGATCTCGGCCGCGCGGGTCTTGCCGGTGAAGAAGATCTCGCTCCACAGCCCGGTCTTGCGGTGCGTGTGGCGCCCGATCAGCAGGTTCTGCAACACGGTGGCGTGTTCGAACAGTTCGATGTTCTGGAAGGTGCGCGCAATGCCGAGGTTGGCGATCTGGTGCGGCGCCTGGTCGGTCAGGCGCAGCATGCCGTCGGGGCCGGCGTAGTCGATGGTGCCGGTGGTGGGCGTGTAGATGCGGCTGATCAGGTTGAACACCGTGGTCTTGCCCGCGCCGTTGGGGCCGATCAGGGTGAACACCTCGCCGCGCTTCACGTCGAAGCTGACGTTGTTGACCGCCAGCACGCCGCCGAAGCGCACGCTGAGGTTCTTGGCTGACAACAGAACCGATTGCCCTGAGCTTGTCGAAGGGTTCATTTGAGTCTGTCCGATTTCTGGAACGATTTCTGCCGCTTGAACATGCCCTTGCGATAGAACGGGAACAGCTGGAAGTAGGCGCGGATCTTGAGCCAGCGCCCATACAGGCCCATGGGTTCAAACAGCACGAAGGCGATCAGCACCAGGCCGTACACCGTGCCCTGCAGGCCGGCGGCCTGGCCGATGGCCGCGGGCAAAAAGTCTTTGCCCAGGGCAATGAGCTGCGGCATCACGATGAGGAAGATGGCACCGAGGAAAGCCCCGTGGATCGAACCCAGCCCGCCGATGACGACCATGAGCAGCAGGTCGATCGACTGGATGATGCTGAACTGCTCGGGCGAGAGGAACTGGATCTTGTGTGCGTACAGCGCGCCGCCAATGCCCGCGAGCGCGGCCGAGAGCGCGAAGCTCATGGTCTTGTAGCGCGCCAGGTGGATGCCCATGCTCTGCGCCGAAATTTCCGAATCCCGGATGGCGACGAACGCGCGCCCGGTGGAAGAGCGCATGAGGTTGGCAATGGCCAGCGTGGCCAGCACCGTGACCACCAGGCACAAAAAGTAGAACTCGTTGGTGGAGTCGAGCTCCCAGCCGAAGAGGGCGGGGTAGCCCACCGTCAGGCCCGAGTTGCCACCCGTCACGTGCTCCCAGCGCGCCATGACTTCTTCAACGATGAAGCCAAAGGCCAGCGTGGCCATGCCGAGGTAGATGCCCTTCACCCGCAGCGCCGGCAGGCCCACCACCATGCCCACCGCGGCCGAGAGCAGGCCGGCGCAGGCCAGCGCCAGCGGAAACGGAATGCCTGCGTTCACCATGATGGCCTGCGTGTACGCGCCCACACCGAGGAAGGCCGCGTGGCCCAGCGAGAAGAGGCCGGTGAAGCCGGCCAGCAGCATGAGCCCCAGGCCCACCACCGAATAGATCAGCACGAAGGTGAGTTGCGCGAGCCAGTATTCCTGGATCACCCAGGGCGCGGCCACGAGAAAGAGGCCCAGCAGGCTGTACCAGAAGGTCTGCCCGCCGTGCTTGGCCAGGCGGATGTCCTGGTTGTAGTCGGTCTTGAATAGAAAGCGCATGTCAGACCTTCTTCCGGAGCTTTTCGCCGAACAGCCCGTTGGGCTTGAGCACCAGCATCACCAGCACCACGATGTAAGGGGCCACGTCCTTGAAGCCCTCGGGCAAATAAAAGCCCGAGAACGACTCGACGATGCCGATGATCAGGCCGCCCACGATCGCGCCGGGCAGGCTGGTGAAGCCACCGACCACCGCGGCAGGAAAAGCCTTGAGGCCGATGAAGCCCATGTTGGCGTGCACGAAGGTGATGGGCGCGAGCAGCAGACCGGCGATGGCCGCCACGCTCGCCGCCAGGCCCCACACCAGACCGTTGAGCCGCTTGACCGGAATGCCCATGTAGTAGGCGGCGAGCTGGTTCTGCGACGAGGCCTGCATGGCGATGCCCAGCTTGCTGTAACGGAACATGGCAAACAGGCACAGGCACAGCACGCCGGTGACGCCGATCACCACGATCTGCTCGGCCGAGACCACCAGCGTGCCCATGCGAAGCACCTCGCCGGCGTAGGGCACGGGCAGGGTGTGGGTGTCGGTGCCGATGTTGGGGATCATGGTGATGAGCCCACGCAGCACATAGCCCACGCCGATGGTCAACATGACGATGGAGAAGGCCGGCTGCCCCAGAATGGGGCGCACCACCGCGCGTTCGAGCACCACGCCGAAGAGGCCCATGGCGATGATGGCGGCCGGCACCGCGAGCCAGAAGGGCAGGCCCAGCACGGTCATGGCGGCCAGTGCTGCGAAGGCGCCCACCATCATCAGGTCACCCTGAGCAAAGCTCACGGTCTCGGTGGCCTTGTAGATCAGCACGAAACCCAGGGCAATGAGTCCATAGATACAGCCCTGGGCCGCACCGCTGATGAGCAGTTGCAGCAGTTGCACGCATGTCTCCTGTTGTGTTCTGGCGCCGCCGGTCGGAGAGCTCGTTGCTGCAAACTTTGTGGCAGGCCCCCCAGACGGTGTGGGCAATTTATAGCTGTCTTGCCCGGGACTGACGCTAGGGGTTGACCCCCATCCCATGTCGCTCAGGCGCCATGAAGATCGAGCCCATGAAGTCCATACGCATCGGCTCCGGCCTCGGCTTTTACGGCGACAACTGGCAACCCGTGGCCGCGAGCATCGAACGCGGTGGCGTGCAGTTCATCGCCAGCGACCACCTGGCCGAACTCACGCTGGCCATCCTGCAGAAAGACCGGCAGTGCGACCCGGCGCTGGGCTACGCGCGCGACGTGGTACCCATGCTCATGAAGCTGTGGCCGCTGATGCGCGAGCACGGTGTGCGCTTCGTGTGCAACGCGGGCGGCCTGAACCCGCGCGGCGCGGCGCAGGCGGTGCTGGCCGCGTTCAAGGCCAAAGGCTGGCAGGCGCGTGTGGCGGTGGTGACGGGTGACGACGTGTTGCCGCGCCTGCAGGAAGCCGAAACCGGCTTCGACCACCTGTTCACCCGCGAGCCCCTGGCCGGCGTGCGCGAGCGGCTGGTGTTTGCCAATGCTTACGTGGGCGCGAAGCCCATCGCGGACGCGCTGGACGCGGGCGCCGACATCGTGATCACCGGGCGCGTGGCCGACGCCGCGCTCTTCCTCGGGCCGCTGGTGCACAGTCTGGGCTGGACGCTGGCGGGTGCCAGCAGCGAGCAGGACCTCAACCGCCTGGCGCAAGGCCTCACCGTGGGCCACCTGCTGGAGTGCTCGGGGCAGGGCAGCGGTGGCAACTTCGGCAGCCAGGGCGCGTGGCAGGCCATTCCCGATCTCGCGCACATCGGCTACCCCATTGCCGAGGTGTATGAGGACGGCACCGCGCTCATCACCAAGGCACCCCAGACCGGCGGGCTCATCAACTTCGACACCGTGCGCCAGCAACTGCTGTACGAGGTGCACAACCCGCACGCCTATTTTTCGCCCGACGCGGTGCTCGACATGGGCCGCATCACCCTGCACGACGAAGGCTTTGATCGCGTGCGCCTGACGGGTGCGCGCGGCACCGCGCCCACCGACACGCTCAAGGTGGTGGCCGGCTTTCGCGACGGCTACAAGGCCGAGGTGACCTGGGGTTTCTCGTGGCCCGACGCCTGGGACAAGGCGCAGGCCGCGCAGGCCACCATCCGCACACTGCTCAAGGACAAGCGCATGGCGCACGACGAGCTGTATGTGGAGTACCCCGGCCTGAACTCCGCGCACGGCGCGCTTGCGCCACGGCCGAAGGCGGATGCGCTCAACGAGAGCAACGAGATCTGGACGCGCCTGGTGCTGCGCACGCAGGACAAAACCGCGGCCGACGGCTTTGGCCGACTGTTCCCCTGGATCGGCCTGAGCGGCCCGGCCTACACCTGCGGTTTCACGGGACTGCACAACACCAGCGAGCTGCTGGGCATCTGGCCCACGCTGATCCCGCGCGCGGTGGTGGAGTCCGGTGTGCGGGTCGACTATCTGGAGGGTGTGGCATGAGCACCATCCGCATTCCCCTGGTGCGCATCGCCCACGCACGCAGCGGCGACAAGGCCGACTGGGTGGACTTCGGCCTGTTCGCGTGGAACGCGGCGGGCTATCGGCTGCTGGAGCGTGAGGTGACGGCCGAACGCGTGCAGGCCCACTTCGCGCCCTGGCTGCCGGGTGAGGTGGACGCCTGGCCGCTGCCCAACATCCTGGCGCTCAAGTTCGTGCTGCGCGGTGCCCTGCAGGGTGGTGGTGCGCGCAACCTGCGGCTGGACAACCTGGGCAAGTCCATGGCCGGTGCGCTGTTGCGCATGGAGATCGAGGTGGCGCAGGCGGAGCTGGAGGAAGCCTTGAATGCACCACGCGTGGGATGGTGGAATGACTCCGCTCCCTCTCCCTCTGGGAGAGGGCTGGGGTGAGGGCCCGCCCGCCAACCCTTTGGAAAGCATGAAATGACCCCATCCGCCGTCACCACCGAAAAGCAAGACGACCTCTGGATCGTCACCCTCGACCGCCCCGAGGTGCGCAATGCCGTCGACAGCCCGACCGCGCACGCCCTGCACGCCGCCTTCCTCGCGTTTGAAGACGACGCCGAGGCGCGTGTCGCGGTGTTCCACGGCGCGCACGGCCACTTCTGCGCCGGCTGGGACCTGCAGTACGGCGCGCGCCTCGCTGCCCAAGGCGACAGCGGCGGTCTCGACCTCGACTTCGAAGCCCACGACCCGCGTGCCCTCGGGCCCATGGGCCCGTCGCGCCTGCAGCTCATCAAGCCGGTGATCGCCGCCGTGAGCGGCGCGGCCGTGGCCGGTGGCATGGAGCTCGCGCTCTGGTGCGACCTGCGCGTGATGGACGAAGACGCCTACTTCGGCGTGTACTGCCGCCGCTTCGGCGTGCCGCTGATCGACGGCGGCACCGTGCGCCTGCCGCGCCTGATCGGCATGGGCCATGCGATGGATCTGATCCTCACCGGCCGCAAGGTGGAGGCCGCCGAGGCGCTGCAGATGGGCCTGGCCAACCGCGTGGTGCCCACGGGCCAGGCGCGCGAGGCCGCCATCGCGCTGGCGCGCCAGCTCGCGGCGTTTCCGCAGGCCACGATGCGCGCCGACCGCGAGAGCGCCCAGCGCCAGTGGGACCTGCCGCTGGGCGAGGCGCTGGTGCAGGAGTGGCAGCGCGGCAAGGCACGGATTCCCGATGCGCTGGAAGGTGCCACGCGTTTTGCGGCGGGGCAGGGCCGGCATGGGCAGTTCTGAGCTGTTCGCCGAGCCCTGACGCGCTTCCCGCCGCTGCTTGATCGGTTTAGCATCCCAGCCGGTCTTTGACCCCGGGGAGGCGCACCATGAGCGATGTCTTTTTGAGCTACGCGAGCGAGGACCGCGAACGGGCCGGGCGGCTCGCTGCGGCTCTCGGTCACATGGGGTGGTCGGTGTGGTGGGACCGCAAGATCATCGCGGGCCAGGCCTTTGACCAGGCCATCGAGCACGAGCTGGAGACCGCCGGCTGTGTGGTGGTGCTGTGGTCGGTGAATTCCATCGCATCCGAGTGGGTGAAGAACGAGGCGGCCGCGGCGTCCGAACGCGACGTGCTGGTGCCCGCGCTGATCGACAACGTGAAGCTGCCGCTGGAATTCCGCCGCAAGCAGGCCGCCGATCTGCTCGGCTGGCAAGGCAACGAACTCCACCCGGGCTTTCAGGCGCTGTGCCAGGGTGTGGCCCACGCCATGCGTGGTGCGGCACCGTCGCCGCGCCCGCGCCCGCGCCCGCGCCGTGCGGCGCAGCCCGCACCCAGCCGTCCACGCTGGGTGGTGCCGGCCCTGACCGTGCTGGCCCTGGTCGTGGGCCTGGGGCTGTACGCCGTGGGCTCATGGCGCGCCACGCCCACGGTCACGCCAACCCCGGTGACCGTCACACCACCGCCCGCCCGGGAGGTGGCCGCCGTCCCACCGCCGACCGCGAACCTGCCCGCCAACGCGTCCGCACCCGCTGCGGCCGATGCGCCCGGCCTGGCCGATCTGGTGGTGGGCACATACAGCGGTGACGTGATCGCGGACTCCCAAGGCCCGTCGCGCAGCGACGTGGAGGTGACCATCACCCGCATCGACCGCGCCACCGGGCGCGTGAGTTCGGACTACCTCCGGATCGAAGCGGTCGAGGTCAGCCTGACCCGCAATGGCAACCAGATCTTTGCCGCCGATGGCAGCACACCTTTCATCGTGGACCTGGACCGCGCGCCGCCAACCCTGGTGTTCGACCCCCGCAGCCAACTGGCCTACCGCGGGACCCGGCGGCCATGACGCGCAGGGCTGCGCTCAAAAAAACGCAAGGGCAACTCGCTCGTGCGCTCGGTGCCGCTTTTCAACGCGGCGGGTTTTGCCACCGCGGTGGTGGGTGCGCCCACCGACTTCCAGGGCGAAGACGGCCTGGGCGGCTTTCGCACCGATCCCCGGCATGCGAAGGAGCTCGGCCAGGTGATCGCCGATCTGCGCGCACGCACACGGGGTGCCGTGTGGGTGGTGGGCACGAGCCGTGGCGCAATCTCCGGGCCAATGCGGCGTCGCGTTTGGTGGCGGCACGCCGCACGGTTTCGTTGAACAGGAGGCCGAGGTGGCGGCAGGCATCGCGCGCTTCGTGCGCGGCAGCACGCACTAGGGCCTGTTCCTATGATGGTGGCATGACCGTTTCCGATTTCACCGCCCCAGCCGACGTGCTGGTGTTGCAACACCTGTTCGAGGACGGCCCGGGTTTCCTGGGCGAGTGGCTCGATGCGCAGTGCATCAACTGGCATGTGCGTTGTGCCGAGGCCGGCGAGGACTACCCTGCCTCGGTGCGCGGTTACCGGGGTCTGGCCGTGCTGGGTGGCGCCTGGAGCGCCAACGACGAGCGCCCCACGCTGCGCCATGCCGAGGCCCTGATCCGCGAGGCCGACGCGCTCGGCATTCCCGTCATCGGCCATTGCCTGGGGGGCCAGCTCATGGCGCGCGCTTTTGGCGGCAAGGTGGACCGCCTGCCTCAGCCTGAAGTGGGATGGCTGCCCATCACCCGACTGGACAGCCCTGCGGCACGCGAGTGGCTGGGCGACGCGGTGCAGCCCACGGTCTACCAGTGGCACCAGGACGGATTTACAGAACTGCCGCCCGGCGCCGAACTGCTGGCTTCGTCCAGCACCTGCGCGCACCAGGCGTTTGCCTTGCGGCAGCACCTGGCGATGCAGTTCCACATCGAGATCACGCCGGCCAAGATCAAGGACTGGCTGGAGACGCCGGGCCATGCTTACCCGGCCCACGTGCTGCTGCACCGCAACAGCGTGCAGGACCCGGCATCGATGAACGCCGCCACGCTGCGGCACCAGTCGGGCAGCGAGGCCATGGCCGATGGTATCTACCGGGCCTGGAGAGCGCGCTGGAAGGCCTGATATCGATTTGTAGATAGACAAAAAGTTTGTACAAAACAGGCAGAATGTGTGCCCATCGCCGGATCCACCGGCGTCATGAAGAGGGGCACATGGTGAATTCCGAGGCTATCGATCGGTTGCAGGCCCAGGGCTGGAAGTCGCGCCAGCTGAGCGGCTTCATGGGGCATTCCGGACCCTTGTGGACGCGCCGTGAGGACGATGGATGGGTCTATGGATTGCTCGCCGAGGACAAACATCTGAACCCCGCCGGCGTGGTGCATGGCGGTGCCCTTGCCACGCTGATCGATCACGTGGTCAGCACGGTGGCCTGGGAGGCCTGCGACCGGACGCCGTGCGTGACGGTGCAGCTGGACACGCACTTTTTGGCCGAAGTTCGCGCGGGCGATTTTGCGCTGGCCCGGGCGAGCATCACGGCGCGCACCGGCAGCCTGGTCTTCGTGGATGGCCTGGTGCAGGTGGAGGGCCGGGCCGTGCTCACCGCGCGCGGTGTCATGAAGATGCTGCGGCCCATCCGCACGCCCTGAGCGTCGCATTCATCGCCCCGACCGCGCGGTGAAATCCGCCAGTCACCCCATTTCATGGTTCCCCTGACGCCGTCCTGAGACGACAAGGCCTGACGTGTTTCTTTGCCGTTTTCGAGTTTGTCTATGTACAAAACATAGTGCCATTTGACAAAAACGCAAAACGCAGAAAGAATTCATCCCAACGAGACGAACAGCGAAGACCATGAAAAAACTGACCGAATACACGAGCTACGCAGATGCCCAGGCGCATTTCTCCAACGACAAGCTGTGGGAGCTGTTCGATGGCAACCGCGAGGTCCTGAACATCGGTCACGAGTGCGTGGACCGCCACGCCGCTTCCGGGCGCGACGCGGTGATCGTGGTGCGTGCCGAGGGTGCCGACGAGACGATCACCTACGCGGAGCTGGCCGCCGATTCATCGCGCTTCGCCAACCACCTGGTGTCGCGCGGCATCGAGCCGGGCCAGCGGGTGGCGATCATGCTGGAGCCCTCACGGGCGTTCTATGTCGCCATGTTCGGCGTCATCAAGAGCGGCGCGATTGCGGTGCCGTTGTTCACGCTGTTCGGCCCCGACGGCATCCGGCTTCGCGTCAAGGACTGCCAGCCCGCCTTGCTGGTCACGAACGACGAGAAGCAGGAGGTGGCGCGGTCCATCGTCGGGGACAGTGTGCTGGTCTTCGATCGCGACTTTCTGGCCTCCATCCAGCCGTTGCCGTCAACGTTCGAGGTGAAGACGCGGGCCGATGACCTCGCGGTGTTTCAGTACACGTCGGGCACCACGCGCGAACTGCCCGACGCCGTCAAACACTCGCACCGCGCGCTGGTGACCTTGATGGTGGCCGCGTTGTACGGCACGGGTCTGCGCCCGGGAGACCGCTTCTTCTGCCCGTCTTCACCCGCGTGGGGACACGGGCTCTGGCATGGCACGCTCGCACCGCTCGCCCTGGGTTTGACGATCGGTGCCTACGCCGGCCGTTTCAACCCGGAGCGCTTGTTGCATGCGCTGTCCGAACACTGCTTCACCAACATGTCGGCCGCGGCCACGCACTACCGCATGATGAGGAACAGCGGTGCTGCGGATCGCTACACCTACACGCTGAAGAAGCTGTCGTTCACCGGCGAGCCGATCGACGACGAGACCGCGAACTTCGTGCACCAGACCTTCGGGCTCGAGGTGTGCAGCATGTACGGCACGACCGAGATCGGCGTGGTGCTGGTCAGCTACCCGGGTGCGCCCGATTTCCCGGTGCGCCGCGGCTCGCTGGGCAAGGCCGTTCCAGGCACCCAGGTGGTGGTGCAGGACGCCGAAGGCCGACTGTGCCCGGTGGGCACCTCGGGGCAACTCATGGTGCTGCGCCGCGGTCAGTGGATCCCGACCAAGGACCTGGGCCGCATCGACAGCGAGGGCTACTTCCACCACGGTGGTCGGGCCGACGACGTGATCATCTCGGCCGGCTGGACCATGAGCGCGGTCGAGATCGAGAACGTGATCCTCATGCACCCCGACGTGCTGGAAGCCGCCGCCATTGGCGTGCCCGACGAACTGCGTGGCCAGGTCGTCAAGGCCTTTGTGGTCAGCAAGCGGGCGGGCTCCGAGACCTTCACCGAAGAAATCCAGAACCTCGTGCGCAACAAGCTGAGTCAGCACGAGTACCCGCGTCACGTGGCGGTGGTCGCTGAACTGCCCAAGACCCCCGCCGGAAAAGTGCACCGCAAAAAACTGCGCGAGCAGGAGGTCGCAGCCGCGGCCGTCGCTTCGACCTGATCGAACGTCCCACCAACCCGATTCAACCAACCCACTGAGGAGACACGTTTGTCCACCACCGAAACCCGCAACTTTCCCAAGATCACTGAAACGGGTCTTGACGAGCTTCGCCAGCGCATCGGCGTGAAGATCGGCCACACCGTCGAGCCGTGGTGCCACGAAGCCACGCGCGACAACATCCGCCACTACGCCCACGGCATCGGTGACGACAACCCGCTGTGGTGCGACCCCGACTACGCGGCCAAGACCCAGCACGCCGGCATCATTGCCTTGCCCAGCTTCCTGTTCTCGACCAGCCGCATCGTTTCCGGCTACGTCGGCGGTCTGCCGGGCGTGCACGCCATGTGGTCAGGCGCGGACTGGACCTGGCACAAGCCTGTGCGTCGCAACGACGAGATCCACACCGAGGCTCACCTGAAGGAACTGGTCGAGCACCAGACCCGATTTGCCGGGCGCGCCGTGCAACAGACCTACCACGTGGACTTCTTCAACCAGAGCGGTGACAAGGTGGCCGAGGCCGACAGCTGGTGCTTCCGCACCGAGCGCGACCACGCCCGGGAGCAGGGCACCAAATACAGCGAAGTGCGCGCGAGCGCGCCGCGCCGCTACACCGACGAAGAGCTGGCCGAGGCCTACAAGCTCTACCGCGACGAAGAGATCCGTGGCGCCACCCCCCGCTACTGGGAGGACGTGAAGGAGGGCGAAGAACTGCCCGTGATGTTCAAGGGCCCGATGACCGTGACCGGCTTCATCGCGTACGCGCAAGGTTGGGGCGGTCTGTACATCCGGGCCAACAAGCTGGCCTGGAAGCTGATCGACCAACACCCCGGCGTGGGCATCAAGAACCGTTTCGGTATCCCCGATTGCCCCGAGCGTGTTCACTGGGAAGAAGACTTCGCGCTCGAAGTGGGCGCCCCCGGTGCCTACGACTACGGCCCGGAGCGCACCTCGTGGCTCACCCACCAGCTCACCAACTGGATGGGCGATGCCGGCTTCCTGCACAAGGCCAGCTGCAAGATCCGCCGCCACAACCCCGAGGGCGACATGTTGTTCATCAAGGCCAAGGTCAAGCGCAAGTTCGTCGAGAACGGCAAGCACATGGTCGAAATCGACCAGGAAGCCCGCAACCAGAACGACGAGTTGTCGGTGGTGGGCAGCGGCATCGTCGTCTTGCCGTCCCGGGGGTGAATCCGATGTCCACGACCGCCGGTGGCGCACTGAAAGGCGTGAAGGTCGTTGACCTCACCCGGGTGCTGGCGGGGCCGCTGTGCACTCAGATGCTGGCGGATCACGGTGCCCAGGTGATCAAGGTCGAGCCGCCTTCGGGCGACGAGACGCGCAGCCTGGGACCTCCCTTCGATGGCGATGGCGACGCGGCGTATTTTCTGGCGCTCAACCGGGGCAAGCAGGCCATCAGCCTCGACTTGTCCAGGCCAGAGGCGCAGGAGGTGCTTCACCGCTTGCTGGCCGACGCGGATGTGCTGGTGGAGAACTTTCTCCCCGGTACGCTGGAACGCTGGGGTCTGGGCTACGAGCAGACCCTGGCCGAGCGCTACCCGCGCCTGGTCCACTGCAGCATCACCGGATTCGGCAACGATGGACCGCTGGGCGGCTTGCCGGGCTACGACGCCGTGCTGCAGGCGCTGTGCGGACTGATGAGCATCAACGGCGACGAGTGCAGTGGAACTACGCGGGTGGGCATGCCGATCGTGGACCACCTCACCGGCTATGTGGCCATGAGCAGCATCCTCATGGCGTTGCTGGCGCGCCAGGCCAGCGGGCGGGGGCAGCGCGTGGAAGCCACCCTTTACGACACGGCGCTGAGCCTGCTGTTGCCGCATGCGTCGAACTGGTTCGCGTCGAAGGACTCGCCACGCTTGCTCGGCAGCGCGCACCCGAACATTGCGCCGTACGACAAGTTCAAGGCTCACGACGGTGAGCTGTTCATCGGCATCCTGAACGATGCGCAGTTCCGTCGACTGGGCGCTTGCCTGGGGCTGGAGAACCTGCTCGATGACGAGCGTTTTGCAAGCAACAGCCTGCGGGTGGTCAACCGCGCCGCGCTCAAGGCGGTGATCGAAGGGGCCATCGCGGACCGGGACTGCGAGCCCTTGTGCGAAGCCTTGATGCGATCGGGTGTGCCGGCCGGTGTGGTGAATTCCGTGCCGCAGGCGTTGGCGCACGCCCACTGCGAACACCGCGACATCGTCGTGCGTCGTTCGAACTACACCGGCCTGCGCTCGCCCATGCGGCTGCTGGGCACGCCGGGTTCACCGGGCGTCAGACCCCCCGGCTTTGCTCAAGACACGGAAGCCATTCTGGTGGACCTGGGCTATTCGGAGAATGACCGTCAACGATTGCGAGAAACGGGTGCCGCCCCCGGACCCAGAACCTAGTGGCCAACTGGCCATCACAATAAAAGGAGACAAACATGCGATTTCTGAACCTCATCATCACCGCCGCCTTCACGCTGACGACCTCGATGGCCGTCAACGCGCAGACCTATCCGCAACGGCCCATCAAGATCATCGTGGCCTATGCCGCGGGGCAGGGCACCGACATTGCCACCCGCTACCTGGCCGCCCAGATGGCGGTCGATCTGGGCCAGCCCATCGTCATCGAAAACAAGGCGGGCGCCGGTGGCAATCTGGGCACCGATCTGGCCAGACAGGCCGCGCCGGACGGCTACACCCTGACCATGGGCACCAACGCCACCCATGTGCTCAACCAGTTTCTGTACACCAAGCTGCCGTTCGATCCGTCGCAGGATTTCGAGCCCATTGCGCTCGTCGGCACCTTTCCCATGGTGATGGCGGTGAACACCGCCTCGCCGCTGACATCGGCGGCCGAACTCGTGAGCCTGGCGCAGCGCAATCCTCGCAGCGCCGACATCGCCATGCCGAGCACCACCGCACGCCTGGTGGTCGAATTGCTGAAGGACCGCACGTCGGTGCCGCTCTTCGGCATTCCATACAAAGGTTCGGCCAACGCCATGTCGGACTTGTTGGGTGGTCAGGTGCCGGCGATTGTCGACACCCCGACCGCGCTGCGGCCGATGCTGGCCTCGGGCAAGTTGCGCGCGCTGGCGGTCACGTCCGCCCAGCCCAGCGGCCTGATGCCCGGCGTCAAGACCGTGGCGGAGCAGGGTTTCAAAGACTTCGAGGTGGTGGCCTGGAACGCCCTGTACGCCCCCAAGGGCACGTCACCGGCGATCATCAACACACTGAACGCCGCACTCAACAAGGTGCTGGCGAAGCCTGAAACCCGTCAGCGCCTGCTCGACCTGGGCTTTGACCCGGCCGGCGGCACGCCGGCCCGACTGGCCGCCTTTGCGTTCAACGAGCGCAGGAAGTGGGAGCCGGTGATCAAACGCGCCGGCATCCAGGTCGATTGAACGGGGTTGCGGCGGCTGCCCGGTTCAATGGCGATCGAGCAGCAGGTCCGAAATCGATTCGGCTTCCCGCCGCATGGCCGCCGCCAGTTGCGCCATGGCGGTGGCATGAAGCTGACTGGACAGACCGACGGCCACCAGCGTGTGCATGAGTCGCCCTGACGGCTCGAAGATCGGCACGGCAACGACCGTGATGCCGCTCATGAAATTGTCGCGATCCGAACTCCAGCCGCGGGCCCGGGTCTCTTCGACTTCCTTCTTCCACTGGGCAAAGCTCGGCGCCTTGTCCCATTCGATGGCGGCAAACTTCTGGCGCAGCACCGTCCAGTTGTCACCGCTGTAGGCCGCGATCAAGCGCCCGGTGGCACTCACCAATGAAGAAAACTGGCTGCCCACGTCGGTGTGCATGCGAAACGGCTGGTCCGAACGCGACAGGGCCAGCACCACCACGGTCTGCTTGGGTGTGACCTCCACGCCCATCGCCGTCACGCCAAACGAAGACGCCAGGCGGTCCAAGCCCGGCTGGGCGAGTTGGGCAAAGCTGCCGCCCTTGAGCACGCTGCGCGCCAGGCTGATCATGCCGCTGCCCAGCGCGTAGTGCTTGGTGCCGGGCTCCACCTTCACGAGTTCTTCGCTCACCAGCACGCGCAGGATGTGCAGGCAGGTGCTTGGCACCAACCCGAGTTCGTCGGCGATGGCCTTGACCCCCAATGACTGCTTGGTCCGCCCGAGCAAACGCAGGATGGCGATCGACCGGGTCACGGCGGGCACGTCGCGCACGCGCACGCCTTTCTTTGCCGGTGGGGCGGGCTGTCTGGGTGTTCTGGATTCGGCGGGCATGGGACGCAAGGCTCCTCGGACGTTTTTGTCCAGGGACAATGGTAGCGCGCCGCCCGGTCGGGGTCAGTTGGGTGTCTTCGCTTCTTCGCGAGGGATCGGCTGGGGTCGGCCTTCCAGGTCGATGGCCACGTAGGTCAGGCTGGCTTCGGTCACCTTCAGATACTCGCCCTGGGCCAGGATGCGCTCGGCAAACACCTCGACCTGCACCGTGACCGACGTGTTGCCCACGCGCGTGATGTGCGAGAAGAAGCTCAGGATGTCGCCCACGCGCACCGGCTGCTTGAAGACGAACTGGTTCACCGCCACGGTGACCATGCGCCCGCGCACGTGGCGCGCCGGGAGCACGGCACCGGCCAGGTCCACCTGCGCCATGACCCAGCCACCGAAGATGTCGCCGTTGGCGTTGCAGTCGGCCGGCATGGGAATGACCTTCATGACCAGTTCCCTGTCCTGGGGCAGGGTGGTTTGGGAGTTCGGGCTTGTTTTGTTTGACATGGTCACAATCTCAGGACAGTAGCTGTCCATTCTCCCGCATGCGCCCCGACAACCCATCCCAAGCCTCCATCACCCTGCCCGCCACCCCCGGCGCGCCGGTCGGCAAACCCGCCCAGCGCTCCGACTGGGCCACGCTCAAACGCCTGTTGCCCTACCTCTGGCAATACAAGGTGCGCGTGGTGCTGGCGCTGGCCTTCATGGTGGGCGCCAAGATGGCCAACGTGAGCGTGCCGCTGCTGCTCAAGGAACTGGTCGACGCCATGAGCATCAAGCCCGGCAGTGTCGAATCCATGCTGGTGGTGCCGCTGAGTTTGCTGCTGGCCTACGGCGGCCTGCGCTTGTCCACCAGCATCTTCACCGAGCTGCGGGAGCTGGTGTTTGCCAAGGCCACCGAGGGCGCCACCCGCAGCATCGCGCTGCAGGTGTTCGGCCACCTGCACGCGCTCAGCCTGCGCTTTCACCTGGAGCGCCAGACCGGTGGCATGACGCGCGACATCGAACGCGGCACGCGTGGCGTGCAGTCGCTCATCTCCTACTCGCTCTACAGCATCTTCCCCACGCTGATCGAGGTGGCCATGGTGCTCACGCTGCTGGGCACCAAGTTCGACATGGGCTATGTGTGGATCACGCTGGTGGCGCTGGTGCTCTACATCACCTTCACCGTGGTGGTGACCGAGTGGCGCACCAAGTTCCGCCGCGAGATGAACGAGCTGGAGTCCACCAGCCAGACGCGCGCCATCGACTCGCTGCTGAACTACGAGACGGTGAAGTACTTCAACAACGAAGCGTTCGAAGGCCGCCGATACGACGAGGCGCTGGAGAAACTGCGCCGTGCCCGCATCAAGAGCCAGACCACGCTGTCCCTGCTCAACGCCGGACAACAAGTGGTGATTGCGGTGGCGCTGGTGCTCATGCTCTACCGCGCCACGCAGGGCGTGGTGAGCGGCGAGATGACGCTGGGCGATCTGGTCATGGTCAACGCCTTCATGATCCAGCTCTACATCCCGCTGGGTTTCCTGGGCGTGCTGTACCGCGAGATCAAGCAGAGCCTGACCGATCTGGACAAGATGTTCGTGCTGCTGGAGAAAGAACGCGAGATCGCCGACGAGCCCGGTGCCGAGCCGTTGGTGCTGGACGGCCCGCCTGCGGTGAAGTTCGAGAACGTGCGGTTCTCGTACGAGCCTGCACGCGAGATCCTGCACGGCGTGAGCTTTGAAATTCCGCCCGGCAAGACGGTGGCGGTGGTGGGTCCTTCGGGTTCGGGCAAGAGCACGTTGGCGCGCTTGCTGTACCGCTTCTACGATGTGACGAATGCAGCTTCAGGTTCTGAGCCCGGACCCCACGGCGTCGGTCGCATCACCATCAACGATCAGGACATCAAGAGCGTGACCCAATCCAGCGTGCGCCAGGCCATCGGCATCGTGCCGCAAGACACGGTGCTGTTCAACGACACCATCGAATACAACATCCTCTACGGTCGCCCCGAGGCCGGGCACGACGCAGCGGTGCAGGCCGCCCAGGCCGCGCACATCCACAGCTTCATCGAGCGGCTGCCGCTGGGTTACCGCACCATGGTGGGCGAGCGTGGTCTCAAGCTCTCGGGTGGTGAGAAGCAACGCGTGGCGATTGCCCGTACCTTGCTGAAGAACCCCCCCATCGTGATCTTCGACGAGGCCACCTCAGCGTTGGATTCGGCCAATGAGCGGGCGATTCAAGCGGAGCTGAGGACGGCGGCGCGCAACAAGACCACGCTGGTGATTGCGCACCGGTTGTCCACGGTGGTGGATGCTCACGAGATCCTTGTTCTGGTGAATGGGGAGATTGTTGAGCGGGGGACGCACTCCGAGCTTGTATCGAGGGGTGGGGTTTATTCGGGGATGTGGGCTTTGCAGCAGAGTGGGGCTGACTGAGTTCTTTGTCGGTGTGTTTTTTCTTTCGTGGCAGGCCGGGTCTCGGCCCGGCGGCCGACTTACTTTCTTTTGCTTCGCCAAAAGAAAGTAAGCAAAGAAAAGGCGAGCCGAAGTCCGGGGCCCTGCGGGCTTCCTTGCGCTGCTCGGTTCGCGGGGGATGTCCGCAAACTTGTCCGCTTCGCGGCCTTCGGACATGCGGACCTCTGATCCCCGCGCCCCTGCGCTGCTCAGCCCGGCCACACGGCCACAAGCGGGATCGGGCTTCCCCTCCGGCGTGCGTGTCTTACTCCCTCTCCCTCCGGGAGAGGGTTGGGGTGAGGGCTCCCCCGCCGTCATTCGCTGGCGAGTAGCGCAGGAGCGCCCGGACAAGGGGCGCACATGTCCGAAG
>NZ_LMIE01000012.1:11181-326880 GCF_001428625.1 Hydrogenophaga sp. Root209 | reverse complement strand
AGGAGCGCCCGGACAAGGGGCGCACATGTCCGAAGGCTGCGAAGCAGACAAGTTTGTGCGCACCCCGGGTGATCCGAGCAACGCAGCTTGCCCGAAGCGAAGCGAAGGGACAGCGAATTCGGCTCGCCTTTCTTTTGCTTACTTTTCTTTGGCGAAGCAAAGAAAAGTAAGTCGGCCGCCGGGCCGAGACCCGGCCAGCAACCGGAGCCAACCCACAAAGACAACGCAAATCAGAAGTGAATCCCCCGCATCATCTGCTGCATCGCCACCGCCTCGGCCGACAACTGCGACTTCGCCCCCTTGTCCCCCTTCGCCGCCGACGAATCCGGGAACATCCGGAAGCTCGTGTTCATCACGATCTGCGCCACCCGCGGCACCATCGCGTGCATCATCTGGCCCGTCACGCCCAGGCGCGTGGCAATGCGCACCGGTTTGAAGATGCAGGCCTGCGCGATCATGTCGGCCGCTTCTTCGGGCGCCAGCGTCGGCACGTTCTTGTAGATCTGGGTCGGCGCGATCATGGGCGTGCGCACCAGTGGCATGTTGATGGTGGTGAAGCTGATGCCCTGGTCGGCGAACTCGCTGGAAGCGCAGCGTGTCCACGCGTCCAGCGCGGCCTTGCTCGCCACGTAGGCACTGAAGCGCGGTGCGTTGGTGAGCACGCCGATGGAGCTGATGTTGACCACATGACCCTTGCGCTTGGCCACCATGCCGGGCAGCAGGCCCATGGTCACGCGCAGGCAGCCGAAGTAGTTGAGCTGCATGGTGCGCTCGAAGTCGTGGAAGCGGTCGTAGCTGCCTTCAATCGCGCGGCGGATCGAGCGGCCGGCGTTGTTGATCAGGAAGTCCACGCCGCCGTGGTTGGCGATCAGCAGTTGCACGAAGCGGTCGGCGTCCGCCATGTCGGCGATGTCGGCCGGGTAGGCGATGAACTCATAGCCTTTGTCTTTCGCCTCCTTGCAGGCTTCATCGAGCTTGTCCTGGTCCCGTCCGCAGATCAGCGTGATGGCACCGGCCTCGGCGAACTTGTGCGCCGCGGCCAGGCCGATGCCCGAGCTGCCGCCGGTGACCAGCACCACCTTGCCCGCCACCGTGCCTTTCAGACTGCGGTCGATGTGCAGGTCCGGGTCGAGGTGGCGCTCCCAGTAGTCCCACAGGCGCCAGGCGTAGTCCTTGAAGTTGGGACAGGCAATGCCGCTGCCCTTGAGCGCGGCCAGCGTCTCGCGGCAGTCGAAGCGCGTGGGGTAGTTGACGAAGGTCATCATGTCCTCGGGCAAGCCGAGGTCCTGCATGATGGCCTTGTAGACGCGGCGCACCGGCGCCAGCGCCATCAGGCCCTTCTTCACGCTCTTGGGAATGAAGCCCATCAGCGCGGCATTGATGAACAGGTTCATCTTCGGCGCGTGCGCGGCCTTGCTGAGGATGTCGAGCACGTCTCCCACGCGGTAGCCCATCGGGTCCACGAGGTGGAAACACGCGCCGCTGTTGCGTTTCTGGTGGCTGATGTGGTCGAGCGCGTCGACCACGAAGTCCACCGGCACGATGTTGATGCGCCCGCCTTCCAGGCCCACGCTGGGCATCCAGGGCGGCAGGATCTGGCGCAGGCGCTGGATCAGCTTGAAGAAGTAGTAGGGCCCGTCGATCTTGTCCATCTCGCCGGTCTGGCTGTCGCCCACCACGGCGGCGGGGCGGTAAACGCTCCACGGCACCTTGCATTCTTCGCGCACGATCTTCTCGCTCTCGTGCTTGGTCATGAAGTAGGGGTGGTCCAGGCCCTCGGCCTCGTCGAACATGTCTTCACGGAACACGCCTTCGTACAGGCCGGCCGCCGCGATGGACGACACATGGTGGAAGTGGCCGGCGCCGATGGCCTTGGCGAACTCCACCGTGTTGCGCGTGCCGTCCACGTTCACCGCGATCTGGCTTTCGGCATCGGCTTCGAGGTCGTACACCGCGGCCAGGTGGTAGAAGTGGTCGATCTGGCCCTTGAGCGATTTGGTCTCGTCTGCCGAGACCCCCAGCTTCTTGCTGGTGAGGTCGCCAAACACCGGCACGGCGCGCGCCGCACTCACACCCCAGGTCTCCCGCAGTCCCGCCACCTTGCCCTCGCTTTCCTTGCGGATGAGGAAGTGCACCACCGCGCCCTTGCGCTGGAGCAGCTTGCCCACCAGGCGCTTGCCGATGAAGCCGGTGGCACCGGTGACGAAGTAATGCATGAAGGTCTCCTGAAGCAGATGGTGTTGTGAGCGGGGTGAAACGCCTTCCATTCTTGTCCACGAACCGGTGCGGCCCATTCCGCAAAAACCCGCGTACGCCGCGCCGGCATTAGTCTTGCGCCCCTACACAGGGCATGCGGCCTGCCCGTACAGTGGTTGCACTCGGGCCACCAGCCTGCCCACCCATTTCAACCAACAGGAGCACCCCATGGTCAAGAAGATCCAGAAAAACGGCAGCGACAAGAAAGCCACTGCGCAGACGTTCAACTCCCCGCTGTCCGGCGCCATCAAGGACTCGGCCCAGCAGATCTGGCTGGCGGGCCTCGGCGCCTTTTCCAAGGCACAGGAAGAAGGCGGCAAGGCCTTTGAGTCCTTGGTGAAGGAAGGCCTGTCGATCCAGCGCAAGACCCAGGCTGTGGCCGAAGAGCGCATCTCGGAAGCGACCAACAAGGTCAGCAGCATGGCCACCGACATCTCCTCCAAGGCCTCCGGCCAGTGGGACAAGCTCGAGTCCATCTTTGAAGAGCGCGTGGCCAAGGCCCTGAACAAGCTGGGCGTGCCTTCCGCGCGCGATGTGGATGCGCTGATCAAGCGCATCGATGCACTCAACCAGCATGTGCAGCAGCTCGCCGGCAAGGCCCCGGCCAGGAGCGCAGCCCGCAAGGCCGCGCCTGCGAAGAAGGCGGCTGTCGCCAAGCCTGCAGCCAAGAAGGTCGCGGCCAAGCCTGCCGCCCGCAAGACCACCCGCAAGGCCGCCACGGCTTGAGCGCAGTGAGGCCTGACGGCGGCACTTCAAACAGGGGCGTTCGCGCCCCTTTTTTGCGTCTGAAGCTCATGCTGCAACGCAGCACTTTCGGCAACAACCGCGGTCTACACTCGAACGCATGACGACTTCGCGCGCAGCACACCCCGTACCCTCTCCGAGGCCGGCGAGAAGTCGTTCGGACAAGGTGACGGGCCCCCGCATCGCCCTGGCCCTGGCCGGTGGTGGGCCGCTGGGTGCCATCTACGAAATCGGCGCGCTCTGCGCGCTGGCCGACAACCTGGACGGTCTCGACCTCAACCGCTGCGACCACTACGTCGGCGTGTCCGCGGGCGGCTTCATCGCTGCCGGCCTGGCCAACGGAATCACGCCGCGCGAACTCTGTGAGGCCTTCATCGAGGATGGCAAGGGCCGCGACCATTTTGATCCGGCCTGGCTGCTCAAGCCCGCTTGGGCCGAGTTCGGCAGCCGCTTGCAGCGCTTGCCTGGCCTGCTGGGCAGTGCGCTGTGGGCCTGGGGCGTGCAAGGCAAGGCCTTCACCAACGCGTTCGAACGGCTCGGCGCCGCCATGCCCACGGGTGTGCTGGACAACGAAGGCGTTCACCAACAGATTGAGCGCCTGTTCAGCCAGCCCGGGCGCACCAACGACTTCCGCCAGCTGCGCGCGCGCCTCACGCTGGTGGCCACACAGCTCGACACGGGTGAAGCCGCGCCGTTCGGCAAGGCCGGATGGGACCACGTGCCCATCTCGCGCGCCATTCAGGCCAGCGCCGCCTTGCCCGGGCTGTTTCCGCCGGTGGAGATCGACGGAGAGCACTATGTGGACGGTGCGCTGAAGAAGACCCTGCACGCAACCGTGGCGCTCGACGACGGTGCGGAGCTGCTCCTGTGCCTGAATCCCTTGGTGCCGTTCAGGGCCCATGCCGTGGGCGAGCACATCGATCACATTCCTTCGCTGGTCGAAGGCGGCTTCCCCGCGGTCATGAGTCAGACCTTTCGCTCCATGATCCATTCGCGGCTCGAACTGGGCATGAAGAACTATGAGCGCCTCTACCCGGGCAGCGACATCGTGCTCATCGAGCCCGACCAGCGCGACGCCAAGCTCTTCACCGCCAACACCTTCAGCTACCGCCAGCGCCGCGAACTGGCCGAGCATGCTTACCAGCAGACGCGCAAGATGCTGCGCGAGCGACAGGCCGAACTGGCGCCCAAGCTGGCACGCCACGGCGTGACGCTGAAGATGGCTTCGCTTCGCAATCCCGACCTGCACCTGGTGAATGAGCCCACGGTGTCGGCGCAAACCACCTTGGGCCGGCAACTGCACGCCACGCTGGACGATCTGCAGCGCGAGCTCGGCACGACGGCTCCGGGCCGCTGAGCGCCATGGCCAAGAAAGCCCCGCGCCGCACCGCCGAGCGCATCCTCGAGGTCACGCTCGAACTCTTCAACCGGTTCGGCGAGCCCAACGTGTCCACCACGCTGATCTCGGCCGAGCTGGGCATCAGCCCGGGCAACCTGTATTACCACTACCCGGCCAAGGACGAGCTGATCAATTCGCTGTTCGAGCGCTATGAAAAAGCCCTGGGTGAGTTGCTGGGTGCCAGCGAAGGCGTGCGCAATGTGGAAGACGCCTGGTTCTTTCTGCACTCGCTGTTCGAGATCATCTGGGCGTACCGGTTTCTCTACCGCGACCTCAACGACCTGCTGTCGAAGAACCGCATGCTGGAGACGCATTTCCAGACCGTGTTGAAAGACAAGACGCGCGCCATCCGCAACCTGCTCGCGGCCCTCAGCCGCCACAACGCGGTGACGATGGACGCGCGCGAAATGGAGCCCACCGCCGACAGCATGGTGGTGGTGCTCACCTACTGGCTGAGCTTCGAGTACGTGCGCGACCCGCGCCACGCGCTGGAGCCGGACAACGCGCAACAGGCCTTGATGCGCGGCGCCTACCATGTGCTCAACCTGCTGGCACCCTACCTTGAGAGCTCGCAGCGGCAGCACCTGATCCATCTCACCGCGGCTTACAGCCCCAGCGCATGACGCACGAGGAGACAACGATGGACGCATGGACCTCTTTCCCCTGGACCGTGACACCCCGGTTCGACAGCACCCACCTGCAGCACCAGTGGAGCCGACTGCACACGGGTGATGCAGAAGCCTGGCCCGAGCGCACCGATGTGCAGGAAGCCTGGGTTCTGTTTCACAACGGCGAGTTCCAGCGTGCTGCCCTCAGCGGTATCGCGCTGGGCGATGCTGGCCTGAATGTGGCCAACAAGGCCACCTGCATCTACGCCAACTACCTCGAGCCGCGCGAACAAGCCCGTCAGCAACTGTTGCTGGAGGCTGCGGCGCGCGCCGAAGCCCTGCAAAAGCGCGAGCCTGACAACGCCGGTGCCTGGTACTGGCAAGCCTATGCGCTGGCCCGTTACAGCCAGTGCATCAGCGTGGCCAAGGCGCTCACACAAGGCCTGGGCCGCAAGATCCGCCATGCGTTGGAGACCGCCATTGCGTTGGCGCCACGCCATGCCGATGCCCATCTCGCCCTGGCGGGGTACCACGCGGAAGTGATCGACAAGGTGGGCGCGTTGGTGGGCGGCATGACGCACGGCGCCAGCAAGGAGGCAGGCCTGGCGCTCTACCAGAAGGCGCTCGCCCTCAACCCCGACTCGGCCATCACCCTGTCGGAGTACGCCAACGGGTTGCTCATGCTGGAGGGTCACAAGCGGCGGGAAGAGGCCCGCCATTTGCAGGATCGTGCTGCGGGGATGCAACCGCTCGATGCCATGGAGCGGCTTTACGTTGCCTCTGTGCGGTTGGTGCTCGAAGCTTAGGGACACGCGGGACAATCCCCAGGTCACGCCATAATCGCGCCCCATGGAAACCAAGTGGCTCGAAGATTTTGTCAGTCTGGCTGAGACCCGCAGCTTCAGCCGCTCGGCCCAGTTGCGCCACGTGACGCAGCCCGCGTTCTCGCGTCGCATCCAGTCGCTGGAGGCCTGGGCCGGCACGGATCTGGTCGATCGGTCTTCGTACCCCACGCGCCTCACGCCAGCCGGACAAACCTTGTACGACCAGGCGCTGGAAATGCTGCAGGCGATGCAAAGCACGCGCGCCATGCTCAGGGCCCACACGGCGGCGGCGCAGGACGTGATCGAGTTCGCCGTGCCGCACACGCTGGCGTTCACGTTTTTCCCCTCGTGGCTCTCCAGCCTGCGTGAGACCTGCGGCCCGATCAAGAGCCGACTCATTGCCCTGAACGTGCACGACGCGGTGCTGCGACTGGTCGAAGGCAGCTGCGACCTGCTGATTGCGTACCACCACGAAGCGCAGCCGATCCAGCTCGATGCCAACCGCTACGAGATGCTGCCCCTGGGGCGCGAGCTGCTGGCGCCCTATGTGAAACCCACCTCCACCGGCGCGCCCACCTACTCGCTGCCCGGCTTGGTTGGCCAGCCGCAGCCTTACCTGGCCTATGCCCCTGGCGCCTACCTGGGCCGGGCGGTGGACCAGATGCTCAAACAAAGCAGAGTGCCCGTGCACCTGGACCGCATCTACGAAACCGACATGGCCGAAGGTCTCAAAGCCATGGCCCTGGAAGGCCACGGCATCGCTTTCCTGCCAGCCAGCGCTGTGCGAAACGAAGTGGCCGCCCGCAAGCTGGTGTCGGCCGGCGGGGGGTTGGAGACGGCTCTGGACATCCGCATCTACCGCGAGCGGCCGTTGGCACGCAAGGCCAAAGGCCCGGTCGAGAAATTCTGGAACGACCTGCGCCAGCGCTTGGACATTGCCTGATTCTTTCGTTTGCAGGTGATTGCTAGCGCGGATCGTCGGCCCAAACCATTGGGGTAAATTCGGACATGAACGGTTTGCATGATCGGCGCTGGAATCAGCATTGGCGTTTGTTCGGGGCGCTCGTTACATTCACGGGCTTCGCTCCACACAGGGTGGGCATTCCCGGGTGGAACGGAGTTTGCGTGCGTAGCATCATGCAGACCATGGGCGCACGCCTGAGGTGGCGCACAGCACGGTGAAAATCGTTGGGCTTATCGTTTTATTCACAAGCAAGGAGATAGTTATGAAGAAGCACCTGCTCGCATGGGCCGTGACCGCATTGGCCGCCAGCAGCGCCTTGGCCCAGACCGGTGATACGCTGGCCAAGATCAAGACGTCCGGCAGTGTGTCCCTGGGCGTGCGCGAGTCGTCCGGCCTGGGTTACACCCTGGGCAACGGCAAGTACGTCGGCTTCCACACCGAAATGGGCGAGATCATCCTGGCCGACATCCAGAAGCAGCTGGGCCTTCCCAAGCTGGAAGTGAAGTACCAGCCGGTGACCTCGCAGAACCGCATTCCCCTGGTGCAGAACGGCACGGTTGATCTGGAGTGCGGCTCCACCACCAACAACGCCACGCGGCAGAAGGATGTGTCTTTCGCCGTGACCACCTACGTGGAAGAAGTTCGCATTGCTGTCAAAGCGAGTTCCGGCATCAACGCGATCAAGGACCTCAACGGCAAGTCCGTGGCCACCACCACCGGCACCACCTCGGTGCAGACCCTGCGCAAAAACGAGCGCGCCGGCGGCATCGACTTCAAGGAGGTCTATGGCAAGGACCACGCCGACAGCTTCCTGTTGCTGGAATCGGGCCGCGCCGATGCCTTCGTGATGGACGGCTCCATCCTGGCCGCCAACATCTCCAAGTCCAAGAACCCCGCAGATTTCAAGATCGTCGGTGAAGTGCTTTCGGTCGAGCCGATCGCCTGCATGCTGCGCAAGGACGACCCGGCGTTCAAGAAGGCCGTGGACGACAGCATCAAACGCCAGATCGCCTCCGGCTCGCTCGCCAAGCTGTATGACAAGTGGTTCATGCAGCCGATCCCGCCAGCCAACGTGAAGATCGGCCTGCCGATCTCCGACGCGACCAAGGCTGCCTGGGCCGCTCCGAACGACAAGCCGATGGAAGACTACGTCAAGAAGTAAGCGCGCAAGCTTCTGGCACGCCCCTTCAAGTGGAACATTTGAAGGGGCGTTTTCGTAGACGCCCCGATTTCCTGGGGCGCTGCGCGGACGATAAAAGGAAAGGGCTCCTATGAGCTGGGATTGGCAGGTGTTCTGCGAAGACACCATTGAACGGCAGCCGGTGCAAGGCTGTTTTGGCAAGGGGGGTGACATCACCTACCTCGACTGGATGCTGTCGGCCTGGGGCTGGACCGTGTCCGTGGCGCTGCTGGCACTGCTGCTGGCGCTGGTGATCGGGGTGGTGATCGGCACGCTGCGCACGCTGCCGGATCGGCCCATCGTGGTGCGTCTGGGCAACGCCTGGGTGGAGCTGTTCCGCAACATTCCCTTGCTGGTGCAGATTTTCCTCTGGTACCACGTGTTGCCTTCGATGTTCCCGGTCTTGCAAGGGGTTCCGGGCTTTCTGCTCGTGGTGTTTGCCCTGGGTTTCTTCACCTCGGCACGCATCGCCGAGCAGGTGCGCTCGGGCATCCAGGCCCTGCCGCGTGGCCAGCGCTACGCGGGCATGGCGATGGGCTTCACCACCTTCCAGTACTACCGCTATGTGCTGCTGCCCATGGCGTTTCGCATCATCATCCCGCCGCTGACCAGCGAGACCATGAACATCTTCAAGAACTCCTCGGTGGCGTTCGCGGTGTCGGTCTCCGAGCTCACCATGTTTGCCATGCAGGCGCAGGAAGAAACCTCGCGCGGCGTCGAGGTGTACCTGGCGGTGACGGGCCTGTACATCATCTCGGCGTTCGCGATCAACCGCATCATGGCCGTCATCGAAAAGCGCGCGCGCATTCCGGGCTTCGTCGTGGCTGGCGGGACGGGAGGCCACTGACATGAACCTCAATCTCGACTTTTCCTTCTACAACTGGGACCTGATCAGCAACTTCGTTCTGAAAGGCCTGTATTTCAGCCTGATGCTGACCATCGTGGCCACCATCGGCGGCATCATCTTTGGCACCGTGCTCGCGCTCATGCGCCTGTCGGGCAAGAAGTGGCTTGACACGCCGGCCACGATCTACGTCAACGGCATGCGCAGCATTCCGCTGGTGATGGTGATCCTGTGGTTCTTCCTGCTGGTGCCGCTGTTGATCGGCCGGCCCATCGGCGCCGAGGTGTCGGCGGTGGTCACCTTCATTGCCTTCGAGGCCGCGTACTTCAGCGAGATCATGCGCGCTGGCATTCAGTCCATCCCGCGTGGCCAGGTGCACGCGGGGCAGGCGCTGGGCATGAGCTACGGGCAGAACATGAAGCTGGTGGTGCTGCCCCAGGCCTTCCGCAACATGTTGCCGGTGCTGCTCACGCAGACCATCATCCTGTTCCAGGACACCTCGCTCGTGTACGCCATCGGTGCCTACGACATGCTCAAGGGCTTCGAGGTCGCGGGCAAGAACTTCGGCCGTCCGATCGAGGCCTACCTCGCCGCCGCCGTGGTGTATTTCGTCATGTGTTACGCGCTGTCGTGGTCCGTCAAGCAGCTGCACAAGAAGATCGCCATCATCCGTTGATGCAACCGAAACCCAGGAATTGCCATGATTGAACTCAAGAACGTCTCCAAGTGGTATGGCAGCGTCCAGGTGCTGACCGATTGCTCCACCGACATCCAGAAGGGTGAAGTCGTCGTGGTCTGCGGCCCGTCGGGCTCGGGCAAGTCGACCCTCATCAAGACCATCAACGCGCTCGAGCCCTTCCAGAAGGGCGAGATCACGGTCGATGGCGTGCCGGTGCACGACCCCAAGACCGACCTGCCCAAGCTGCGCAGCCGCGTGGGCATGGTGTTCCAGCACTTCGAACTGTTCCCGCACCTGTCGGTGACCGAGAACCTCACGATCGCCCAGATCAAGGTGCTCGGCCGCAACCCGGACGAGGCCAAGAAGCGCGGCCTCAAGATGCTCGACCGCGTGGGCCTGTCGCTGCACAAGGACAAGTTCCCGGGCCAGCTCTCGGGTGGCCAGCAGCAGCGCGTGGCGATCGCGCGCGCGCTATCGATGGATCCGATCGTGATGCTGTTCGACGAACCCACCTCGGCGCTCGACCCCGAGATGGTCGGCGAGGTGCTCGACGTGATGGTCGGTCTGGCCAACGAAGGCATGACCATGATGTGCGTGACGCACGAAATGGGCTTTGCGCGCAAGGTCAGCAACCGCGTGATCTTCATGGACGTGGGCGGCAAGATCCTGGAGGACTGCTCCAAGGACGACTTCTTCGGCAAGCCAGAAGATCGCCAGCCGCGCACCAAGGACTTTCTCAACAAGATCCTGGCGCACTGAAGCGGTCCCAAAATACTGCCGGGGGGTTACAGACCTCCTGGACACGGGTGCCTAAGCTTGCATCAGCTGCCAAGGGGCAGCCACCGCAACTTCGTCGTTCCTGACGGTGTGTTGCTCAACTGGAGAGCTTCCATGGCACAAGTGTCTTCTTTGGCGCGCTGTTTTGTGTTGTTGATCATCAGTCTGGCCGGCGGCGCCCACGCCCAGTCCAGTCCCGTGCTGGACCAGCTCCGCGCTCAGGGAAAACTGGTGTTGGCCCATCGGGAGTCGGCGGCGCCGTTCTCCTATGTGGACGAGCAGAAGAGGCCTGTGGGCTATGCACTGGACATCTGCCGCCGGCTGGCTGTGGCGGTTCAGCAGAAGATCGGCCTGAGCGCGTTGGCGGTGGAGTATGTGCAGGTCACGCCGGCCAATCGCATCGACATGGTGGCGCAGGGCAAGGTCCACATGGAATGCGGCTCCACCACCAACAACGCCGCCCGCCGCGACAAAGTGGCGTTCACCATTCCGCACTTCATCACCGGCGCGCGCTTGCTGGTCAAGTCGGGCAGCCCGGTTGACCGGGTGGACCATCCCGCCCTCAAGACCGTGGTGTCCACCCGCAACACCACGCCGCTGGCCGCCTTGCGCCGAATTGATCTGGAGCGCTTCCTCAAGTTGCGGATACTGGAGGCCGAGGACCACCAACAGGCAGTAACCATGGTCGAGAGCGGTGAAGCCGACGCCTTTGCCATGGACGACGTGCTGCTCTTCGGCCTGGCCGCGGGGCGCCCCGATCCCAAGGCGCTCAAGGTGGTGGGTCGCTTCTTCACCACCGAGGCCCTGGCCATCATGTTGTCCAAGGACGACCCCGCTTTCAAGAAGATCATTGACGACGAAATGCGCCGCCTCATTTACAGCGGCGAGATCCAGACCATCTACGCCACCTGGTTCGAGAAGCCGATTCCACCCAAGGGCGTGCCGCTGAACCTGCCCATCAGCTATCTGTTGCGCGATTTCTGGAAGTACCCCACTGACAAGGTGCCGCTGTAGGTCAGGCGGTTTGCGACAATCGGGGCATGAACGCTGCGACTTTCACCCCCACCAATACCCTCACGATCACCCGACCGGACGACTGGCACCTGCACGTGCGCGATGGCGATGCGCTGCGCACCGTGGTGCCGCACACGGCAGCCCAGTTCGGCCGCGCCATCATCATGCCGAACCTCAAGCCGCCGGTGACCACCGCGGCGCAGGCCGTGGCCTACCGCGACCGCATCCGCGCCGCCGTGCCCGAGGGCGTCAGTTTCGAGCCCCTGATGACGCTCTACCTCACCGACAACCTGCCCGCCGACGAGATCGCGCGCGCGAAAGACGCCGGTGTGGTGGCCCTCAAGCTCTACCCGGCCGGTGCCACCACCAACAGCGACGCCGGCGTGACCGACATCCGCAAGACCTATCAGACGCTGGAGGCCATGCAGCGCGCCGGGCTGCTGCTGCTGGTGCACGGCGAGGTCACCTCGCCCGACATTGACCTGTTCGACCGCGAAGCCGTCTTCATCGACCAGCAGATGATCCCCCTGCGGCGCGACTTCCCCGAGCTGAAAGTGGTGTTCGAGCACATCACCACCAAGGAAGCTGCTCAGTACGTGACCGAGGCCAGCCCGTTCACCGCCGCCACGCTCACGGCGCACCACCTGCTCTACAACCGCAACGCCATCTTCACCGGCGGCGTGCGCCCACACTACTACTGCCTGCCGGTGCTCAAGCGCGAAACGCACCGCCAGGCCCTGCTGGCCGCAGCCACCAGCGGCAGCGACCGCTTCTTCCTCGGCACCGACAGCGCGCCGCACCCGGCGCACCTGAAGGAGCACGCCATGGGCTGCGCTGGCTGCTACACGGCGCACGCTGCGATGGAGATGTACGCCGAGGCCTTCGACTCGGTCGGGGCGCTCGACAAGCTGGAAGCCTTCGCCAGCTTCAACGGCCCGGCCTTCTACGGCCTGCCGCGCAACCGCGGCACCGTCACGCTGAAGCGCGAGAGCTGGACCACGCCCGAGAGCTTCCGCTTCGGCGAGGCCGATCTCAAGCCACTGCGCGGTGGCGAGGCGCTGCCCTGGAGGCTGTTGTGAGTGCGCGCGAGGTCGGGAGATCGGAACCGCACATCGCGCTGCTGATCGATGCCGACAATTCGCCGGCCACCAAGATCGATGCGATCCTGACCGAGCTGTCGACCTTCGGGGTGACCAATGTACGCCGGGCCTATGGCAACTGGAAGAAGAACGAACTCAAGGGCTGGGAGGAAAAGCTGCACGAGCATGCGATTCGGCCGATGCAGCAGTTCGACTACTCCAAAGGGAAAAACGCCAGTGACATGGCGATGGTCATTGATGCGCTGGAACTGCTTTACACCGACCGACCCGATGCGTTCGGCATTGTCTCGTCGGATGCAGACTTCACGCCGCTGGTGATGCACCTGCGTGCCAAGGGCGCCGCTGTGTACGGCTTTGGTGCCCAGAAAACGCCCGAGCCTTTCGTCAATGCCTGCTCGCGGTTTCTCTACCTGGATCGCCTGGGGGCGACGGAAGTCCTCGAAGCCGCCGTTACTGCAGAAGCACCTGCGGCAAAAGACCTCGCCGCGGTGACCGCAAAACCTGCCCAGCCGCTTCGCGTATCGCCTGAACAGCTCAAGAAAGATGCAAAGCTCATCAGCCTGCTTCGCGGCGCCGTGATCGCCTGCGAGGATGAGGACGGTTGGGCCAAGGTCGGGCAGGTGGGGACACACATTGGAAACAAGACGTCGTTTGACGCTCGGAACTATGGGTACTCCACCCTGACCAAATTGCTGGTGGCAACGGGCGCGTTCGATCTGCGTGACGAGGGCACGTCCAGGGTCAGCGTGCGCGACAAGCGCCATTTCCTCGCCTCGATCGTGGCATGAGTGGGCCGGGCGGATCTGCGTCGCCGGTTCATGCCATTGACTGGTCAGCTCCCGGGCTTGCACCATGGCGATGTCCCGGTGAGGGCTTGACCAGCCCGATGAGCGCAGGCGATGCCTCTGTGTCCCAGATGCTCAACCGGGCCCTCGGCTCGCCGGTGCGTTTTGTGCCGCAGGCCGAGCTGCCCCCGGGCACGGCCTATGAGCAGTTCATCTTCGACACCGGCCGCGTGCCCACACGCGAGAACCTGCACGATTTTTTCAACGGCCTGTGCTGGTTGCGCTTTCCACTGACCAAGCAGCGCCTCAACCAACTGCAGGCGGCTGAAATCGCGCGGGCTGGCGTGCGCGAGGTGCGCGGACCGGTTCGCGATGCGCTCACGCTGTTCGACGAAAACGCGGCGCTGCTGCAAGCCCCCGAGCCGCTGTGGGACGCGTTGACGGCGCGCGATTGGCACCGCCTGTTTGTCACGCTGCGCCCGCTATGGGCGCAGGCGCGGCTGGTGCTGTTCGGCCATGCGCTGCTCGAAAAACTGGTCACACCCTACAAATCCATCACCGCCCATGTGTTGCGGGTGCCTGTGCCCATGGCCTTGGGTGAGGACCTCGCTGCCTGGGACGCCTGGCTGGCCCGAGGCCTGAGCGGGCCGGTGCTGGCGGGCAAGCCGTTCACGCCCTTGCCCGTGATGGGCGTGCCGGGTTGGTGGCCTGCCAACGAGGATCCCACTTACTATGCCGACGCCGACGTGTTCCGCCCCCGTCGTCCCGACGCTCCATTGGACAACCCATGACCTTGCCGACATCGCCCTCCTGGTCCCACCTGAATCTGACACAGGACGTCGACCGCGCCGAACTCGCGGCCCATTTCCGCGCCAGCGGCGTGCGCGATGTTGAGTGCCTGTTTGCCGACGTCACCGGTTACCCGCGCGGCAAGCTCATGCCCGCGGGCAGCTTCGCGGCGGGCGGCGAGCTGCGCATCTGCCAGGCCATCCCCATGCAGTGCGTGACGGGGGAGTACTCCTACGACCCGATCTTTCCCGACAGTGACCCCGACGTGCGACTGGTGCCCGACCTGGCCACGCTCAAGCTCGCACCCTGGGCCAGCGTGCCGCGCTACCTGGCGGTGCACGACTGCGTGGAGCTCGACGGCAGCCTGTGTGAATTTGCCCCGCGTTCGGTGCTCAAGAACGTGGTCGCGCGTTACCAAACCATGGGCCTCACACCCGTGGTGGCGCCCGAGATCGAGTTCTACCTGACCGCCGCCATGACCGACCCGGCCCAGCCACTCACCGCGCCGCTGGGGCGCGGTGGCCGGCCCGAGGTGGGGCAGTCTGCCTTCAGCCTGAACGCACTCAACGAGCTGGCGCCGTTCTGGGATGCGTTCCACGCCGCCATCGACGCCCTGGGCATCCGCGCCGATACCTGGCTGCACGAGGTGGGCCCCTGCCAGTACGAGATCAACCTCCTGCACGGTGACCCTGTGGCGGTGGCCGACCAGGCCTTTCTGTTCAAGACTGCGGCGCGCGAGATCGCCCTGCAGCACGGGCTGAACGCGGTGTTCATGGCCAAGCCCATCGCAGGCGAAGCCGGCAGCTCCATGCACCTGCATCAGAGCGTGGTGGACGCTGAGGGTCGCAACATCTTCAGCCAGGCCGATGGCTCCGCCAGTGACGCATTCCTGCACTACATCGGCGGCTTGCAGGCCTACACGCCGGACCTCGCGCTCATCTATGCACCCACGGTCAATTCGTACCGCCGCTACGTGGCCGGCAGTCAGGCACCCACCAACGTGGCGTGGGGCTACGACAACCGCACCGCCGGGCTGCGAGTGCCAGTGAGTCCGGCTGTGGCTCGCCGCGTGGAAAACCGGCTGGCCGGCGCCGACGCCAACCCCTATCTGGCCATGGCCGCCACGCTGGCTGCCGGCCTGGCCGGGCTGCAGACGCGCTGTCTGCCGGGCGATCCGGTGCAAGGCAACGGCTACGACCTGCCGCGTGGTCTGCCGCGAACTTTTTCAACCGCCCACGAACAAATGGCCCAGAGTGAACACGCGCCACGCTTGCTGGGAGAGCGCTTCGTGCGGGCCTATCTCGCGGTCAAGGCGATGGAGCACGACAGCTTTCTGAACGAGATCAGCGCCTGGGAACGGCGGTTCTTGCTGCCCCAGGTCTGACCATCGGGGATCACCTGAAGCTGGTGTGCCTTGAAGAACCGCACAGCAAGCCCCACTTATCATCCCGTTGTCTTTGACACTACCCGGAGTCCCCATGAAACGCATCCTGCTGTTCGTCCTGACCAACTTCGCCGTGATGGCGGTGCTGTTGATCACCACCCGCATCCTGGGCGTGGATCGCTTCCTCACCGCCAACGGCCTGAACATGACGGCCTTGGCCGGGTTCTCGCTCGTGATCGGCTTTGGTGGTGCCATCATTTCGTTGCTGATCAGCAAGCCCATGGCCAAGTTCAGCACGGGTGCGCGCGTGATCAACCAGCCTCAAACGTCCGACGAAGCGTGGATCGTGGAGACCGTGCGCCGTTTCGCCGACAAGGCCGGCATCGGCATGCCCGAGGTGGCCATCTTTGAAGGTGCACCCAATGCGTTTGCCACGGGTGCGTTCAAGAACTCCGCGCTCGTGGCGGTGTCCACCGGCCTGCTGCAGAACATGACGAAGGAAGAAGTCGAAGCCGTGATCGGCCACGAGGTCGCCCACGTGGCCAACGGCGACATGGTCACCATGACGCTGATCCAAGGGGTGATGAACACCTTCGTGGTGTTCCTCAGCCGCGTGATCGGCTATGCGGTGGACAGCTTCCTGCGCAGGGGCGACAGCAACAGCAGCGGCCCCGGCATCGGCTACATGATCACCACCATCGTGATGGACATCGTGCTGGGTTTCCTGGCCGCGATCATCGTGGCCTGGTTCAGCCGCCAGCGCGAGTTCCGTGCCGACGCCGGTGCTGCCGGCCTCATGGGCCGCAAGCAGCCCATGATCAACGCGCTGGCTCGCCTGGGTGGCCTCACGCCGGGCGAGCTGCCCAAGACCATGCAGGCACTCGGCATCGCTGGCGGCCTGGGCAAACTGTTCTCGACACACCCGCCGATCGAAGAGCGCATCGCGGCATTGCAACAGAGCTGAACGTCCACCAGACAGCAAAAAAGCGACCCTCGGGTCGCTTTTTTGCTGTCTGACGGGAATCAGCGATGACGGTCCCAGCGATCGTTGTCGCGATGACCGTCCCTGTAGCGTCGGTCGTCGTGGCGGTGGCCCGAGCGGTAGCCGTTGATGTAGATCACGCCCGGTGAGACCTGGTAGCGCGGGTAGTACTGTGTACCGATGGTGATGCGGGTGTTGCTCGGGTAGTACTCTGTTTGGTGCTGGTACACCGGTGCGCTGTTGTAGACGGGCGGCGGCAGGACGTCCACCGGTGACACGTTCAGACGGATGTAGCGGCCCGGGTCCTGCGGGGTCTGCACGTTGTATTGCCGCCCGGCGTATTCATAGACCACGTTGTAGGCCACGGTGCGGTTTTCGTAGAACATCTGCGTGCCGCACTGGCGGTAGGTCTCGGTGTAGGGCTGGCCCGGGCCTTCGATGCGGTCGCCCAGAATCGCGCCGCCGACCAGGCCGATCACGGTGGCCGCGGCACGGCCTCCGCCATTGCCGATCGCATTGCCTGCGGCGCCGCCGGCGATGCCGCCGAGCAGGGCGCCTGCGCCCGATTTCTGGCCTTGGTAAGTCACGCGCTCGTCGCTGCACACCTCGCGCGGCACGGCCACTTGTTGCACCACCGGCGTGCTGCTGATCACGCGGCCTTGTTCTTCCTGGGCGTGCGCCACACCGCTGCCGGCCAGGGCAAGCAGGCCCGCAGCGAAGGGAATGAGGACGGGGGTTTTCATGAACAACTCCTGATGGGGGTAGCTTGAAGTCTGCTCTTTTGCTGTCAAGCCCTGATGCACCGCGTGTAAAGAATCGTCACAACGCCGGCGTTTTTGCAGCGCTTGGCGTTGGGGTGAGGTCCTGGAGCAGATCCAGCACCAATGCTTCGGCCACCTTCAGGCCGTCGACCCCCGCCGAGAGGATGCCGCCCGCATAGCCTGCGCCTTCACCGGCCGGGTACAGCCCGCATGTGTTCAGGCTCTGCAAGTCGTCACCACGCGTGATGCGCAGCGGTGCAGACGTGCGGGTCTCCACGCCGGTCAGCACCGCGTCGGCCATGTCGTAGCCGGCGATCTTGCGACCGAACACCGGCAGCGCCTCCATCATGGCCTCGATGGCGTAGGCGGGCAGGGCCGGCGCCAGATCGCCCAGTTTCACGCCCGGCTGGTACGAGGGCACCACCTCGCCCAGTTCGCTGGATGGGCGCCGCGCCAGAAAATCACCCACCAGTTGCCCAGGGGCTTCGTAAGTGCTGCCCCCGAGCTGGTAGGCACGCGCTTCGAGTTCGCGCTGCAGCACGATGCCGGCCAACGGATGGTTCTGGCCCGTGGCGGCGAGTTGTGCGGCCTGTGCGGCGTAGCGCTGGCCGTCCGATGCGCCGAAGGCGGCGGTCCACAGCGGCACATCGCGTGGGAAGCTTTGCGGGAAGTCCACCGGTTCGATGCCGACCACCAGGCCCGCGTTGGCGTTGCGTTCGTTGCGAGAGTACTGACTCATGCCGTTGGTGACCACGCGACCGGGCTCGGAGGTCGCGGCCACCACCATGCCACCCGGGCACATGCAGAAGCTGTAGACCGCGCGGCCGTTCTTCGCATGGTGCACGAGCTTGTAGTCGGCCGCGCCCAACAGCGGGTGGCCGGCGTGGCGGCCCCAGCGCGCGCGGTCGATCACGCCCTGCGGGTGTTCGATGCGAAAGCCGATGGAGAACGGCTTGGCTTCCATGAACACGCCCGCGTCCCAGAGCAGGGCGAAGGTGTCGCGCGAGCTGTGGCCCAGCGCGAGCACCACGCGCTGCACCGGCATGTCCACGGTGTCGCCGGTGTCAAGGCGGCGCACCTGCAGTGACTCGATGCGCTGAGCGTCGCCCTCGCGCGCCAGTGTGAGACCGCAGACCTGGTGCTGGAAGCGGATCTCGCCACCGAGCGCGACGATCTTCTCGCGCATGGCTTCCACCACGCGCACCAGCTTGAAGGTGCCGATGTGCGGGTGCGCGGTGTAGAGGATCTCGGGCGGTGCGCCCGCGTCCACGAATTCCTGCATGACCTTACGGCCCAGGAAGCGCGGATCCTTGATCTGGCTGTAGAGCTTGCCGTCGGAGAACAGTCCCGCGCCCCCCTCGCCGTACTGCACGTTGCTTTCGGGGTTGAGCACGTGTTTGCGCCACAGCCCCCAGGTGTCCTTGGTGCGCTCGCGCACCGGCTTGCCGCGCTCCAGCACGATGGGCTTGAACCCCATTTGCGCCAGGGCCAGCGCGGTGAACAGGCCGCAGGGGCCCAGGCCGACCACCACCGGGCGTTCGCGTTCGTCGGCAGGCCAGTCGGCCGGGGCGTGGCCGGGCGGGTGCCAGGCCATGTCGGGCGTGGGCTGCACATGGGGCTTGCCCGCATGCGCGGCGAGCAGGGCGGCTTCCTGCGCCGGGTCGGCCAGGGTCAAGTCGACGATGTAGACCGCGAGCAGGTCGGCCTTGCGCGCGTCGAAGCTGCGCTTGAAGACGTGCAGGTGGGCGATCTGCGCGGGGTCGACGCCCAGGGCGGCGGCCGCGAGACGGGTGAGGGCGTCCACCGGGTGCGGCGGCGGTTGCCGGTCGACCTCGGTTTCGGTGGGGGCGTCGGCGGCGCGGCGGTGTTCGGCCGGCACCTCGGCCAATGGCAGTTTGAGTTCGGAGAGGCGGATCATGTGTCGTGGGGCTTGTGTTGATCAAGCAGAAGACGGAGCCCGCGTATTGTCGTCAATGCGAAGCAGGGCGAACGGCGGCGCTTTTAAATGACCCGGGTAAAACGATTAAACCCGGGTACAATACGCCGCATGTCTTCTCCATCTTCCCCTGCCTGCACCGCGTTTCTGGGCGCCCGGCGCGTGGCCTTCGGCACTTACGACGAGGTGGCGCGGGCGTTGGCCGCGCTCGACCTCTCGGCCGGTGGCCTGCTGGTGTTCGACGACGCCACCGGCGCGTTGGTTGATCATCCCTGGCCTGCGGGTTACCCCTCCACGCCTGTGGAGGCGCCCACCCGCGCGGCGCCGGCCGCCGCACCCCAGGTGGGGTCGGCGGCCTTGCGGCGCCTGGTCGAGGAAGCCCGCCGCAGCCACGCCGGGCGCGATGGCTGGCGTCAGGCCAAGGAGCGGACTTACCGTTTCATGAGCGCCATCGCGGGCGGTTTCGCGGGTTTCGAGGAAGCCTCACGTGCGCTGTTTGCGCAGGACGCCGACGCGTTTGCGCGCTGCATCGCTGGCTGGCCACCCGACGTGCAGGCCCACCTGGCCTGGCTGGCACGGGACTCCTTCGTGTCCGAAGCCGCCCCACCGCCCGCCTGACCCTTCGCTTCCTCTTTCAACGGAATCCGTATGCCCAACGCTCCCCAAGGCCCGCTCTGGCGCGTCTATCTCGTGTTCCTCGTGCCCATGGTGCTGTCCAACATCCTGCAAGGCCTGTCGGGCACGCTCAACGGCATCTACATCGGCCAGATGCTGGGCACGCATGCGCTGGCGGCGGTCTCGGGCATGTTCCCCATCGTCTTCTTCTTCATCTCGCTGGTGATCGGCATCGGCGCGGGCGCTTCGGTGCTGATCGGCCAGGCCTGGGGCGCGCGCGAGCCGCACAAGGTCAAGGCCATCGCGGGCACGGCGCTGGTGCTGGGTGCCTTGATCGGCATCGTGGCCGCGGTGCTGGGCGTGGCGTTCGCGCGGCTGGCGATGCAGGCGCTGGGCACGCCGCTGGACGTGCTCGACGATGCCGTGGCCTACGCGCGGGTGATGCTGCTCATCATGCCGCTGCTGCTGGTGTTCATTCTGTTCACGCAGTTGCTGCGCGGCGTGAGCGACACGGTGTCGCCGCTGGTCGCGCTGTTGCTGTCGACGGCGATCGGCCTGCTGCTCACGCCGGCGCTGATCCAGGGCGGGCTCGGTCTGCCGCGCCTGGGCATCCAGAGCGCGGCCTACGCGGGGCTGGTGTCCTACGCGGCGGCGCTGGGCTTCCTGGTCTGGCGGCTGGGCCGCCGCAAACACGTGCTGGCCTTCGACCGCGAGCTGTTGCACGCGCTGCGGCTGGACCGCGCCATCCTGGCCAAGGTGATGCGCATTGGCCTGCCGACCGGCCTGCAGATGGTGGTGATCTCGGTCTCCGAACTGGTGATCCTCGCGCTGGTGAACGGTCACGGTTCGCAGGCCACGGCGGCCTACGGTGCGGTCACGCAGATCGTGAACTACGTGCAGTTCCCCGCGCTGTCCATCGCGATCACCGCTTCCATCCTCGCGGCGCAGTCCATCGGCGCGGGCCGCGTGGACCGCCTGGGCGCGATCCTGCGCACCGGCCTGTGGCTCAACCTGCTGCTTACCGGCACCCTGGTGCTGCTGGGTTATGCGCTCTCGCACCGCCTGATGGGCCTGTTCCTCACGCAATCCGAGGTGCGCGTGCAGGCCGAATACCTGCTGCACATCATGCTGTGGAGCATCCTGGTGTTCGGCTTCCAGGCGGTGGTGGGCGGCCTCATGCGCGCCAGCGGTGACGTGCTGGTTCCGATGGCGATCTCGGTCTTCTGCATTCTCTGCATCCAGCTGCCGGCGGCCTACCTGCTCGATGCCCAGATGGGCCTGGCCGGCGTGTGGGTCGCGTTCCCGGTGGCGTATGTCGCCATGCTGGTGCTGCAGAGCAGCTACTACCGGCTGGTCTGGCGCCACCGCAAGATCGAGCGCCTGGTCTGAGGGCAGGGGATAATCCACGCGTGAAGCGCGCCAGGCCGTCGCTGGCACTGCCTCGCAAGAGGACCCGAAAGGGGGTGCTGGAGGAACGTCCGGACTGCACAGGACAGCGTAGGAGGTAACACCTCTCCACCGACAAGCCGCAAGGCCCTAAGGTGAGGATCAGAGCAACAGAGACGAGCCGATTCAGTTCGGGTGAAACGGGCAATCTCTACGCGCAGCAATACCAAATAGGCCAGCCTGAGGCGACATGGTTCGCCGTGTTGACGAACCTCGTGGTTCCGCGAGGAGAGCTGGCGGGTAGGTAGCACCGAGCCGGGTGGGCAACCCCCGGCCCAGATGAATGGCGGTCACATCCGGGCCTTCGCAAGAAGGCTCCGGATGCACAGAATCCGGCGTAACGGCGCGCTTCACACTTATGCCTGCGGCAGGCCGTTGTTCAAGGCGGGCCGCCTGGCCATGGCGCGCAGCCCATCCATGTCCAGGATGTGGATGCGCCCTCGCTGGTAGTCCACCAGACCCATCTCCTTGAGTTCGACGGCGGCCAGCGTCACGCCGGCTCGGCGCACGCCCAGCATGTCGGCCAGATGCGCGTGGGTCAGGTAGAGATCTTCTTGTCCGTTGCGGGCGTGGCTCAGCAGGATCCAGTTCGCGAGCCGCGCCTTGATGTCGTGCGACTGGGAGGCCGCGGCCATGGACGCCACTTCCTGCGAGAACACCCACATATAGATGGCGAACACCCGCAGCATGCTGCCGCGTCGCGCCACCAGCCGCTTCAGTGCCTCACCATCGGCGCGAAAAGCCGTTCCACCGCGCTGGACGTGCAGCGTGAGGTTGCCTGCGCCGAGCCCCAGCGCATGTTGCAGACCCACGGCGCCTTCCCGGCCTGTCAGACCCACGGCCAGGCCGCTGCCGTCGGTGTGGCGCACCACCAGCGCCACGCTGGCGCTGGTCGGGAAGTGAATGTGTCCATTGGGCTGGTGGGGGGCCGCCAGGATGTCGCCTGTGCCCAGTTCCACGGGCTTGCAGCGGCTCTCAAGCAAGCGCTGGTCGTCGTTTGACAACTGGGCCACGAGGCCGTTGTGCGTCAGAGTCAATGGGGCTCCCGAGGATGGTCGAAGAACGACACTGCGACGAGAGGTCCATGGCGGAATGGCCGGGGCGAGCGAAGGTCTGTTGCAGGAAGTGTACGGGGCATGGACCCCAAAACGCCAATCTGGTCATGGCTTTCGAGAGCCGGTGGCAGTCGACCTTCAAATTGCAGTGGAACGCTTTCGTCGCGCTTGGCGTGGATGTGTTCGATATCGAACATATTGATTCGTCTTTGCGCCTACACTGGCGCACCCCCCGGAACTGCCGGCCACGCACCCTCGATCGCCTCCGGGCGGGAGTTCCGACATTGTCAGAAGATCACCCTTCAAACCGGATACTGGCCTCGCTGTCCGGTGGTGGCCAACTGCCCTGGAGTGAGCATCTCCAGAGGGTGGACCTGCCGGCCGGGCACGAGGTGCATGTGCCTGGCACCGCAACCGCCCACGTGTATTTCCCCACAACGGCGCTCGTCGCCTTGATGCAACCCACGCCGGGCAGAGGCGATGTGTCGGTGGCGTTGGTCGGCAACGATGGCATGTTGGGTGTGGCCGCATTCATGGGTGATTTTTTCGAATCCGGCCGGGCTGTGGTGCTGCACCCCGGCGCTGCCTGGACACTGCCCACCAGCGCCTTGACAACCCACGGACCCGATTCGGTACAGGTGACCCAGGCGGTGCTTGGCTACCTGCAGGCGCTCACGGACCAGATGTCGCAAACCGCCCTGTGCCAACGGACCCACAGCGTTGAACAGCGCCTGTGCCGCTGGCTGCTGATGGCGTTCAACCGCATGCCCGACGATGCATTGGCCATGGACTTGGGCGACTTGACGGTGCAGCTTGATGTGCCGATCGACGTGCTGTCGGGCGCGGCAGCGCGGTTGGTCGGCCTGAGGGTTCTGGCACGTGAGCCAGGTCGGTTGCGGCTTCTGGACCGCGCAGCGCTGCAGGCGCTGGCGTGCGACTGCCACGCTCTGGCTCAGAGCAAGCGTGGCATGTAGCCTGTGCGCAGGGCGTGGGCCCAATCGGGCCGACCGTTCTTGATGGCGAGCTGAGCGGTGGATTCGAAGTCGTAGGGCACCGAGATCAGGTCGACCTGCCATTGGCCCTGTATGGTCTCTGCGATCGCATACCGCGCATCGGGGCTGCCGTTTTCAACGCGGTGGTAGTTTGAGAGCGGGTGAGCGCGGCTGACATCGTAGGCGGGCATGCCCACGGCACCCGGATTCACCACCAGCATGCCGCCCGGCATGCGCAAGGCACGCTGGATATGGCTGTGACCGCAGGCCAACAGCCGGACGTGGGCGGGCACGTGTTCACCCAGCCGCTCGGCGATCTCGGGCGCCAGCGCCAGACGGATACCTTCTCCCTCGGCTGTCTCAAGCAGGTATTCGACCGGGCTGCGGGGGGTGCCATGGCACATCGCCAGATCTCCGCCCAGACGATCCGCCCACAGTTCGCCTGTGTGCAGGCGTGCGTCAAGAGAGTCGCTCAGCGAGGCGAGCCACCACCGTGCCGGATCGTCGAGTTCGCCGGCGGCAAATGCGTCTGATGCGCTGCGCACGCCCGTGCTTTCATGCAGCACTTGGGGATCGTGGTTGCCGGCGATCTGCAGCCAGTTCTGTCGCATCAGGAAATGCGCGGTTTGCAAGGGCATCAAAGGCCCGCTGACCATGTTGCCCAGGTTGATCACCTCGTCCACGCCGCCGCGCCGGTTCATGTCGGCGATCACGGCATCAAGCGCCGAGAAATTCCCGTGGACATCGGAGAGGATCGCGATCTTCACCGTTCGGCCTCTACAGATTGAAGCCACTCAAGCTTTGCAGACGTTCCACATGCGCCATCAGGGAGCGTTTGGCCACCGGCCAGAGCCGCTCGGGCACATCGTCGTAGGCCAGCCTCACCCAATCGTCCGGCGTACCTTCTGGAGCCTTTTGCAAAGCGCGCGCCACCTTGGCTTCGCGTTGCAGCCGGTGCGCCTTGAGATGCGCAATGGCCACCAACGCGCCACCCTCGGCCGGTGCGCTGGTGTTCTCGGCGCTGGCCCGCAGATCCCCCAGCACGTAGCCGTGCGCGGGCAGGATGAACTCAACCCCATGCGTTCGGCAACGCTCGGCGAGTTTGTCGAGTGAATCGAGGTAGGCCCCCATGCTGCCGTCGGGCGGGTCGATCACGGTGGTGCTGCCGTTGAGGATGTGATCGCCGGTGAAGAGCAGACCGTCTTCAACCAGCAGGAGACACAGGTGGTTGGCCGCATGGCCAGGGGTGTGTACCACTTCCAGCGTGTGGGAGACGGTCGATTCGCCCGACTGGCCAAGCAACACGAGTTGTTCGCCATCGGCCAGCGAGCGTTCGGGCACGAAGCGGCTGTTTTCGCGGGCGGTCGGCTGGCTGGGCAGTCCCAGGATGGGCGGCCGTTGCAGCCCGGCGGCCACACACAGGGCCTGGAGCCTGGGCGCTCCGGGCGAGTGGTCGGGATGGGAGTGGGTGCAGACGATGGCCTGGATACGGCCACCGGCGGCGCGCCACAGTCGCTCGATGTGCGCTGGATCGTCCGGGCCCGGATCGATCACGATGTGGCCGCTGGCGGGGTCGCCCACCACGTAGCTGTTGGTGCCCGGGCCGGTCATGAAGCCGGGGTTGGGCGCTGTCAGGCGCTGCACGTTCTTGAGCAACTGCACGGGCTGTTCGTGCTGCCAGTCCAGGTTGTGCGCGATATGTCCGTCGGGGCACACCAGGGCGAGTTCGCCAAAGGGCGGTTCGTGCTCCATGTGGCGCGATTCGCGCCCGGCCAGCATGCCCGCCCGGGGACAGCTCGTCCACAGCGGTTGGTCGTTCGCTGCACATGCCTCCAGCACCTCCCGGACCGTCGCATAGGCCTGGAGGCGCTCCAGCGTGCGGATGGTGGGAAAGATGATGAAGAAGTTGCCGGCCTCGTGGCGTGCCAGTGCATCGGCCGCACGCACCCACACCGGCTCGAACTGCTCCGTCTCGTCAGCCACGGGAGCCTGACCCTCGGGCATGCGGGCCACGAGAAAGGGCACGTCGAAGCGGCGCGGCAGATCGCGGTCGGTGATCCAGTGCGCCAGCACGAACACGCCTGCGCCGTCGAGCGTGATGCCCTTCGCATGGCACTGTGCGGCAAACGGGGCCTGCCGATCCAGCGCGGCGATGTCACTGTCATCCACGGGTGAACCATCGACTCGGTGCGCCAGGAGCACGCCCAATTCTTCAAAACTCTCGCGGATGGCCGCGATCGCCTGCGTGAGGTGCAGGTCGCTTTGTGTGGTGCGTCGCGTGGCGATGCCATGCGACTGGGCATCGGCAGCGTCAATGCCACCGCCCGGAAACACGTAAGCGCCTGGCGCGAAGCTGGCCGTCATGGAGCGGCGGGTCATCAAGACTTCAATGCCCGGGTGGGCGGGATCGGTGCTGTCTCGCAGCAGCAGGACGGTGGCGGCCGCACGCAGCGGTGCGGGTGGGCGCTGCGGATGCAGGAGTTGGGTGGGTCTGACCATGGAAGCATTTTGCGTGAAGCCAGCGCACTTGTGGCATTGCCTGCGGGTCAGCGCCGATAATTGAGCGATGCACATTCGATTCACCAAGATGCAGGGCGCGGGCAACGACTTCGTGGTGCTCGACGAGACGCGGGGCCGTCTGGGCCTCACCACGGCCCAATACCGCTTCCTCGCCGATCGGCACTTCGGCGTGGGCGCCGACCAGATCCTCAGCGTGCGGGCCTCCATCGAGCCCGAACTGGACTTCGAGTACGTGATCCACAACGCCGATGGCGGCGAGGTGGAGCACTGCGGCAACGGCGCACGCTGCTTCGTGCGCTTCGTGCACGACAAGGGCCTGAGCCAGCGCAATCCGCTGCGTGTGAAAGTGGCCAATGGCGAGCTGGAGCTGCATGCCCACCAGGACGGCGGGGTGACCGTGGACATGGGGCCGCCGGTGTTTGCCCTGGACCGTGTGCCCTTCCTGGCCCAAGACCTGCAACCTCAGGCGATGGGCAACTTCGAGCGCTGGCCGCTGGCGCTGCCGTATGCAGGCGATGTGCCGGTCGCCGTGTTGTCCATGGGCAACCCGCACGCGGTGCTGATGGTGGACGATGTCAAGAGCGCACCGGTGCAGGCCTGGGGGCCCATGATCGAGCGGCATGATCGTTTTCCCCAGCGCGTCAATGCCGGCTTTTTGCAGGTGGTGAGCCGCACCGAGGTGAAGCTGCGTGTGTTCGAGCGCGGTGCCGGCGAAACCCTGGCTTGCGGCACCGGAGCCTGCGCGGCGGTGGTGGCGGGCATCCGGCTGGGCGTGCTCGATGCACGCGTCGACGTTCACACCCAGGGCGGCGTGCTCACCATCGAATGGCAGGACAGCCGCCGCCATGACAACGCCGTTTTCATGACCGGACCGGCCACCACCGTGTTCGAAGGCGAGATCGACATTCCCGACATCGGCTGAACCCAGCTCCGAATCCACACACACATGAACACCAACAGCATCCCACCCATCACCGAAGACGACATCGCCAACTACCTGGCCAACACGCCCGATTTTTTCGAGCGCCATGCCAGCCTGTTGGCCGCCGTGCAGCTCACCAGTCCGCACGGCCACCGGGCAGTCAGCCTGCAGGAGCGCCAGGCCGAGATGCTGCGTGAAAAGATCAAGGGACTGGAGCTCAAGGCGGCCGAGATGATCCGCAATGGCCACGAAAACACCACCATCGCCGACAAATTGCAGCTCTGGACCCGCGCGCTGCTGCTCACCCGCGAACCTGCCGAGCTGCCCGTGGTGGCGGTGCGCGAAATCGCCAACCAGTTCATGGTGCCCCAGGTCGCCATCAAGGTCTGGGGCGTGGCGCCTGCGTTTGAGGACCAACCGTTTGCTCAAGGGGCCAGCGACGACGTGAAAGCCTTTGCCTCATCGCTCACCCGGCCCTACTGCGGTGCCAACCCGGGGCTGGAAGCCGCCGGCTGGCTGGACGATCCATCGAGCGCCGTGTCGCTCGCGCTCATTCCGCTGCGCGCCGGCCTCTCGCCACAGGCTTTCGGCCTGCTGGTGCTGGCCTCGGCCGATCAACAGCGTTTCGCCAGCGACATGGGCACCGACTTCCTGGAACGCATCGGCGAGATCACCAGCGCGGCGTTGTCCCGTGTGCGCCCTGAATAACGGCACATGATCTTGCTGGCGCGAACCGCCTCCGAAACCCCGACGGGGGACGATGCCGCGCTGGTGCAGGCCTATCTGAACCACGTCAAGGTGGAGAAGCGCCTGGCCGAGCGCACGGTGGTGCTTTACTCGCAGGATCTGCAGCGGCTGTGCGCGCACGCCGCGGAGGCCCGGGTCTGCCTCAAGGACATTCAAAACACGCACATTCGCCGCTGGATCGCGCAAATGCACAGCGCCGGGCGCAGCGCGCGCGGCATCGCGCTCATCCTCTCCGGATGGCGCGGCTTCTATGTCTGGCTCGGCCGCCAGGGTCTGATCGGTCACAACCCCGTGCAGGACGTGCGCGCTCCCAAGGCCGGCAAGCCACTGCCCAAGGCGCTGGGCGTGGACGAGTCGGTACAGCTCGCCTCTCATGTGGAAGAGGCCGATCACCCCGCGCTGGAAGCGCGCGACGCCTGCATCACCGAACTGCTGTACGGCTGCGGCCTGCGCATCGGCGAGCTGGTGGGCCTGGACGTGACAGCCAGCGGCGAGGCCCGCGGCTGGATCGACGCGCAGGACGGCGAAGCGCACGTGCTGGGCAAGGGCTCGAAGCGGCGCAGCGTGCCGGTGGGCAAGGCCGCCTTGGCGGCGCTGGCACGCTGGCTCGAGCTCCGCGCCACCTGGGCGCGGGAAGATGCGGCCCTGTTCATCGGCTCGCGCGGCCAGCGCCTCACGCCACAGCACATCCGCGTGCGCCTCAAGCGCCGCTCGCGCCTGGCGGGTCTGGCCACGCCGGTGCATCCGCACATGCTGCGCCACTCGTTCGCCAGCCATGTGCTGCAGTCCAGTGGCGATCTGCGCGCCGTGCAGGAGTTACTGGGCCACGCCAGCATCAGCACGACGCAGGTCTACACACGGCTGGATTTCCAGCACCTGGCCAAGGTGTACGACGCGGCGCACCCGCGTGCGCACGCCAAGGGAAAACCACCCAAGGGCTGAGAAGCTTGGGGGCGGGGGCCGACAATACCGGCATGAAAACCATCCGCCTCAAGCCCGGCAAAGACCGTTCCCTCCTGCGTCGTCACCCCTGGGTGTTCGACGGCGCCATTGCCAAAGGTGGTGGCGATGCCGGCGAAACCGTGCGTGTGGAGAGCGCCGAGGGGCAGTTCCTCGCCTGGGGCGCTTTCTCGCCCGAATCACGCATCCGGGTGCGTGCCTGGAGCTTCGACGAAACCCAGCGCATCGACGCCGACTTCCTGCGCGCCACCCTCGCACGGGCCATTGCATTGCGCACGAGACTGGGCATCGAGAGCGATGGCGTGCGGCTCGTGCACGGCGAGTCCGACGGCGTGCCCGGTCTCATCGTGGATCGTTATGGTGACACGCTGGTGGCCCAGTTCACCGCCTGCGGTGTGGAGCGCCACAAGGCGGTGATCGCCGATGCGCTGATCGAACTCACCGGATGTCCGCGCCTGTACGAGCGCTCCGACACCAGCAGCCGCAAGCTCGAAGGCCTGCCCGAAGCCACCGGCTGGCTGCGCGGTACCGGCCCCACCGCGCTGGTTGTGCGCGAACACGGCTGGCAACTCGGACTGGACATCGCCCAAGGCCACAAGACCGGCTTCTATCTGGACCAGCGCGACAGCCGGCTGGCCTGCAGCCAGTACGCCAGGCGCCTGCAGTTCAAACAGGTGCTCAACTGCTACAGCTACACCGGCGGATTTACTGTGGCCGCGCTGGCGGGCGGGGCGGGGCACGTCACCTCCATCGATTCGTCGGCGCCCGCCTTGCAGCAGGCCGCCGCCAACGTGGCGCTCAACGGCTTCGACGCGTCACGCGCCAGCTTCATGGACGCCGACGTGAACGCCTCGCTGCGCCAGTTCGTGGCCGAAGGACGCCAGTTCGACGCCATCGTGCTCGACCCGCCCAAACTCGCCCCCACCGTGGCGCACGCCGAGCGCGCCGCCCGTGCCTACAAGGACATCAACCGCCTGGCCTTCAAACTGCTCACACCCGGCGGCGTGCTGTTCACCTTTTCCTGCTCGGGCGGCATCGGGGTGGAGCTGTTCCACAAGATCGTGGCTTCTGCCGGGCTCGATGCCGGTGTGGATGGTGCAATCCTGCAGCGCCTGGGTGGCGCCAGCGACCATCCCATGACGGTGAACTTCCCCGAGGGCGAGTACCTCAAGGGTCTGATCGTCATGAAAAAGCAGTAGGGTGTGCATGTCTTGGAGGGCTCGCATACACTTGCGCGCTTCTTCCGTTTGCCCACCTCCGACACCGTCGCGCCCGCCATGTCCCTCATCCCCGCCACCATCCTCACCGGTTTCCTTGGCTCTGGCAAAACCACGCTGCTCAAGCGCGTGCTCAGCGAGGCCCATGGCCAGAAGATTGCGGTGATCGAAAACGAGTTCGGTGAGGAGAACATCGACAACGAGATCCTGGTGGCCGACACCACCGAAAACATCATCCAGATGAGCAATGGCTGCATCTGCTGCACCATCCGTGACGACCTGCGCGCCACGCTGCACGACCTGGCGGAGAAGAAGCGCAAAGGCGAGCTGGATTTTGATCGTGTGGTGATCGAGACCACCGGCCTGGCCGACCCCGGCCCGGTGGCGCAAACCTTCTTCATGGACGACGAGGTGGCCGAGCAGTACCTGCTGGACTCCATCCTCACGCTGGTGGACGCCAAGCACGCGGCCGAGCAACTCAATGACCGCCAGGAAGCGCGCCGCCAGGTGGGCTTTGCCGACCAGATATTCATCAGCAAGGCCGACCTCGTGAGCGCCGAAGACCTCGACGCGCTGACGCACCGCCTCAAGCACATGAACCCGCGCGCCCCCATGCGCCCGGTGCATTTCGGCGAGGTAGCGCTCAAGGAGGTGTTCGACCTGCGGGGCTTCAACCTCAACGCCAAGCTCGACATCGACCCCGATTTCCTCAAGACCGACGAGCACGATCATGGTCACGAAGACCACGACCATGCGCATGGCGAGCATTGCGATCATCCGTCTCACCAACACGATCACGATCATGGCCACGAAGGGCCGGGTCACCACCATCACCATGACGACGATGTGAAGAGCTTCGTCTACCGCGCCACCCGTCCGTTCAACCCCGCCAAGCTGGAAGACTTCCTGGGCGCCATCGTGCAGGTGTATGGCCCGCGCATGCTGCGCTACAAGGGCGTGCTCGATCTGGAGGGCACAGACCGCAAGGTGATTTTCCAGGGTGTGCACCAACTGATGGGCAGCGATCTCGGCCCACCGTGGGCCGAAGGCGAGCAGCGCACCAGCAAGATGGTGTTCATCGGCATCGATCTGCCGCGCGACATCCTGGTGCAGGGCCTGGACCAGAGCCTGGTCTGACGCCGGCGCAACCGTGCTGTTTGTCTCGCTTCTCCAACGCCTGGGTTTCCCCTCCCGACCGGATTCCGGGAGCGCCGCCGCCATCTCGTTACAATCGCGCCCCATGCCGGTGGCCCGGCGGTCTTCCACAACTGGTGTTCGCCCACGGCTGAATCCCGGTCCCGGTAAGGGTATAACCACGCATCCGTCGGCCACGCCGACACAGGTTGATGCGGCCCAACCCCGCACACCGCACCCGGATCTAGCACCGTCAGGCACTGAGAGGAGACCCGTTGTGAAAGCCCCGGCTACCAAGTCAGCGAAATCAGCCAAGCCCGCCGCTTCGGGCACGAAGGGGCGTACGTCGGCGGCCAAGGCCGTGGTGTCTGCGGCGCGCAAACCCGCAGCCAAGAGCGCCGGGAAGCCGGCTGCCAAGGTGGCGGCGAAAGCGGTGCCGAAGGCGTCCTCCAAGCCCGTTGTGAAAACAGCGGCCAAGCTGCCTGCGAAGGCCACCTCCAAACCAGTGGCCAAGGCAGCTGTTTCATCGAAAGTACCCGCGCCGTCCAAGAAAACCGCTTCGCCCCCCGCGAAAGCCGCATCCAAGCCAGTGGGCAAGCCCGCTGTTGCGAGCAAGCCCACGCCTTCCCGCACACCCGCGGTCAAGCCCATTCCGGCGAGTACCGCCAAATCCAAGGCACAGCCCGCCGCCAAGGCGGCTGTCCCCACCGTGACTTCTTCTGCTCCCCGGGCGGCGTCCGCCGCTCCTGTCTCCAAAGCTGCCAGCGCCAAGCGTGCCCCGGCGTCTGCCCCTGTGGTTGTTGAGCCCACACCTCGCCCATTGGGCAAGCGGGCCGCGAAAAAAGTCATGATGGAGCAGATGACCCAGGCTGCGGTGGTGCCGACCCACGCACCCGATGCCGCCAAGGCGACTTTTTCTCATATGAACGAACGTGCCGTCATGACCCCTCCCGTCCCCTCATCCATCCAGAAGGACCCCAAGCGGGCCAACAACTGGAAAACCCTGCCTGCCGATCAATTGACCGATCAGGATGTACAGGCCATGCCCGACAGCGAATACATGAGCGACCTGCAGCTGGCCTATTTCCGCCGCAAGCTGTCGCAGCTCAAGGCCGACATGCTGGCCAATGCGGGCGAGACCACAGAGCACCTGCGTGAAGACACCGTGGTGGTGCCCGATCCAGCTGACCGTGCCACCATCGAAGAAGAGCACGCCCTGGAGTTGCGCACCCGCGACCGCGAGCGCAAGCTGCTCAAGAAGATCGAGCAGGCGATCGTGCGCATCGACTCCGGTGACTACGGTTATTGCGAAGAGACCGGTGAGCCCATCGGTGTTGGTCGCCTGATGGCCCGCCCGACTGCCAGCCTTTCCCTTGAAGCCCAGCAGCGGCGCGAGCTCAAGCAGAAAATGTTCGGAGATTGAGCGTCTTCCACCGAGCCCGATCCCGATTCATTTCCGGCAACTCCTGACCCATGTCCAAGGACGATTCCAACGGCGGCTTCCTCTCCAAGGTGGTGAAGTTCGTGCGCCATCCGACCACGAGCTGGGCCGATCTGGACACCCGTCAGGCCGATCGCGAAAGTGAATACAGCAAGGCCGCGCTCAAGGAGATGATCGAGCGCAAGCGGCGCAACGACTTTGTGCGCAAGCGCGAGTTCGATATGTTGCGCAAGATTCGCAGCCGCGAGGGCACGAGCCCCGAAGGTCCCGGCATGCGACCTTCTTTTTTCCAGAGCAGCCTGCCCTCCAAGCCGGACGATCGTGCCGAAACGCTGAAGAAGATCGACGAAATCGAAGCCCAGATGTCGATGCAGTGGTGGAAGACGAAGGGCCCGGATTCCTTGGTCAGCACCGGGTCCAGTCTCAATACCGGTGCCCACAGCACCGGCGGCACGCCGCTCAAGAACAAGGAAGACACGCCGGTTGTGGGCGCTGCGCCCGATGCCGTGGCCCGACAACGCAAGGCGCAGTACGACGAGACCGAGCCTGCCCCGCTGCCTGTTGCGGCGAACGTACCCGCCTCTCTGGCGGCGATCGATCCGCTGGACACACGCAATCCGGCCGCCAATGCGCGAGACATGGTCGAGTTCGGCAAGACCACCCCCGCCAGCCCGACGCGCACCGGCTTGATGGCGCCAACACAGCCCAGCGAACTCTCCAGTTCGAATTCTCGCGGGGGTGGTTTCTCCGCGTCCCATTTCTATTCGCTCGACGTCCAGGAAATCGTGCAGGATCCGGATGTCGAAGAAGCCGCGATCCGGTTTGCCAACGGCGACGACGCTGGCGCCGAGCAAGGGCTCAGGGACGTGTTGGGTGAAGGCGGTTCGAAAGTCGACCAGATCGACGACTGGCTCGCCCTGTTCGATCTGTACCGGGCCACGGGTCAGCTGGCTCCCTTCGAGAGCCGCGCGGTCGACTTTGCCAACCGCTTCAACCGGTCCGCCCCTCAGTGGTACGACATGCCCGAAACGGTGTCTTCCATGACTGGCAAGACCTTCACACCCACAGCCAGCAACAACCGGGCGGTCTGGGTCAGCGAGGCCGAACTCGACGCCCATGCGGTGGGCACCTTGCAAAACGTGTTGCTGCGCGCCAAACAACCCTGGGTGATCGACTGGACGCCGATGGAGTCCATGGACCTCAAGGCAGCACGTGCCCTGCTCGGTATCTTCACGCTCTGGGGTGATCAAGACGTCGAACTGCGATTTCTGGGTTCGGCCGTGTTCCGCGATCTGCTCAAGCACTTCACCCCATCGGGTCGTCGGGATGTCGAGCAGCTCTGGTGGGAACTGCGCATGGCCGTGCTTCGGGTCATGAACCGGCCGGACGAATTCGAGCTGACAGCGCTGGATTTTTGCGTGACCTACGAAGTGTCACCACCGGGTTGGGAACGTCCGCGCTGCCACGTCACGTCCATTGCGGCCGATCGACCCGAAGACGCAGGACAGTCCGTCCTGAGCGAAGCCGTGCTGGAGTCGGTGCCTTCTGCTTATCCCGGCGAATCGGTGTTGGAAGGTCAACCATCCGAGTTCAACCAGCTCGGCCTGGTGGAGCTCTCGGGTGAGATCCGTGGCGACCCACAAGCCACCCTGGACATGCTTGAGCGCCGCCTGATGGGCGCCGATGTGTTGATCATTTCCTGTCGCAACCTGATTCGGGTGGACTTTTCTGCTGCGGGCACTTTGCTCAACTGGGTGTCTCAGCACCACGCTGAACGCCGGCTGGTGCAGTTCGTGGATGCCCACCGTCTGGTGTCGGCATTTTTTCACGTGATCGGCATCACCGAATACGCCAAGGTCGTGGTCCGCAACGACTGATCCGCGCTGCGCGGGTCCTACACGTTGTTTCAAACAACGATGCCGGGTGCTGTTGCATGGCTCCCGATCAACCCCAACTGAATGCCATGGAATCATTTCACGGAACCACCATCATCTGTGTGCGCCGCCAGACATCCTCTGGTGTGCAGGTCGCCATCGGTGGGGACGGGCAGGTCACGCTGGGCAACATCATTGTCAAGGGCACGGCACGCAAGGTGCGCAAGCTGCACCACGACAAGGTGCTGGCCGGTTTTGCCGGCGCAACGGCAGATGCCTTCACGCTGTTCGAGCGTTTCGAAGCCAAGCTGGAGAAGCACCAGGGCCATTTGGTGCGCGCGGCCATCGAGCTCACGCGCGACTGGCGTACCGACCGTGTGCTGCGTCGCCTGGAGGCCATGCTCGCCGTGGCCGACCACAGTGCCTCGTTGATCATCACCGGCAACGGTGATGTGCTGGAGCCCGAGCACGGCATTGTGGCCATCGGGTCGGGTGGCGCCTATGCGCAGGCCGCGGCCAAGGCCCTCCTTGACCACACCGATCTCAGTGCCGAAGAGGTGGTGCGCAAGTCGCTGGGGATTGCCGGCGAGTTGTGCATTTACACGAACATGAACCACACGATCGAAACGTTGGACTGAGCCTCACATGTCTTCCATGACTCCCCAGGAAATCGTTTCCGAACTCGACCGTTTCATCATTGGTCAGAAGGGTGCCAAGCGTGCGGTGGCCATTGCATTGCGCAACCGCTGGCGGCGCCAGCAGGTCGACGAAAAACTGCGGCCCGAGATCACGCCCAAGAACATCCTGATGATCGGCCCCACTGGCGTGGGCAAGACCGAGATCGCGCGCCGCCTTGCCCGCCTGGCCGATGCGCCCTTCATCAAGGTCGAGGCCACCAAGTTCACCGAAGTGGGCTATGTGGGCAAGGATGTGGACAGCATCATCCGCGACCTCGCCGAGATCGCGATCAAACAGACGCGCGAGGTCGAAATGCGCAAGCAGCGCGTGCGTGCCGAGGACGCTGCCGAAGACCGCATCCTCGACATCCTGATCCCACCGGCCCGCAGCGCAGAGCCGGTGACCAACGTGGTGCCGCTGCCCGAGAGCACGGCCCGGCAGAACTTCCGCAAGAAGCTGCGCGAAGGCGACTTGAACGATCGCGAAATCGAGATCGATTTGCTGGAGCCGCGCCCGACCATGGAGATCATGGGTCCGGCCGGTATGGAGGACATGGCCGAGCAACTGCGCGGCATGTTCAGCCAGATCGGTGCCGGCAAACGCCAGACCCGCAAACTCAGGATCGCCGAGGCCATGAGGCTGCTGATTGACGAAGAGGCGGGCAAGCTGGTCAACGAAGACGAGATCAAGACGCGTGCGCTGCACAACGCGGAGCAAAACGGCATCGTGTTCATTGACGAGATCGACAAGGTGACCTCGCGCAACGACTCCGGCAGCGCCGAGGTGTCGCGTCAGGGCGTGCAGCGCGACCTGCTGCCCCTGGTGGAAGGCACGACGGTGACCACCAAATACGGTGTGATCAAGACCGACCACATCCTCTTCATCGCCAGCGGCGCTTTCCACCTGAGCAAGCCGAGCGATCTGATTCCCGAACTGCAGGGCCGCTTTCCCATCCGCGTCGAGCTGCAGTCGCTCTCGGTTGACGACTTCGAGGCCATCCTCATCCAGACCCATGCTTCGCTGGTGCGTCAGTACCAGGCGTTGCTGGCCACCGAAGGCGTCACGCTCGAGTTCTCACCCGACGGCATCCGTCAGCTGGCGCAGATCGCCTGCGACGTGAACGAGCGCACCGAGAACATCGGCGCGCGCCGCTTGGCCACGGTGATGGAGCACCTGCTCGACGAAGTGAGCTTTGATGCCACCAAGTTGCAGGGGCAGACCATCACCATCGATGCGGCCTATGTGAATGGGCGCCTGGCCGCACTCAGCCGCAACGAAGACCTCTCGCGCTACATCCTCTGACCGTCGCGGGCCGCTCGCCGGCCCGTTGGCGCCGACGGCCACCGACGCATGCCGTTGGTCGGCCCATGCCGATCCCCACGCCCGTCTCGACGACCCCGGACGCGGCAGGGTTTTGAAGCTTCACATGCAAAGCCGGTTGTAAGTGCTTGCTTTTAATGCATTTTTGGCTCGCCATGAGCTTAAAAATCGATCCTAAGTGGTTGATTTCATTGGAAAAAATTTGTCTCCGCTGAGTTGCACGCCTTGGTTTTCCTGATAAAGTGGAAAAAAGTGCATTTAAGTGGTGAAAAGTGTTTTCCAAGGATTGATCGCGGTGTTTCAGGGTGCTTCTTCTCTCAGTCTCGATGCCAAGGGTCGGCTCTCGGTGCCCACCCGGCACCGTGACGTCCTGAGCGCGGGTGCGAGCCAGCTCACCATCACCAAACACCCCCACGGCTGCCTGATGATTTTCCCGCGCACCGCGTGGGAGCAGTTCCGCGATCGCATCGCCTCGCTGCCCATGCAGGCGCAGTGGTGGAAGCGCATCTTCCTCGGCAATGCCATGGACGTGGAGATGGATGGCACCGGTCGCGTGCTGGTCTCGCCCGAGCTGCGCGCGGCGGCCGGCATCAGCAAGGACGTGGTGCTGCTCGGCATGGGCGCCTATTTCGAGTTGTGGGATGCGCAGGTCTACGCCGCCCAGGAAGCCGAAGCCATGAAGGCCGACATGCCCGATGTCTTCAAGGACTTCTCTTTCTAAGGGTGATGGTGCAAGGCACATGGATTCACCACACCGTCCTGTTGAACGAAGCCGTGCAAGCACTGGCGATCAACCCGGACGGTCACTACGTCGACGCCACCTTCGGACGCGGCGGCCACTCCCGATTGATTCTCGAGCAGCTGTCCCGTCAAGGGCGGCTGACCGTCTTCGACAAGGATCCCCAAGCCGTGGCGGCTGCGCAGGCGCTGGCTGCCAGCGATGTGCGCCTGGACATCCGCCACGAGGGTTTTTCGCACCTGGGCGAACTGGGGGCGGCCAGCGTGGACGGTGTGCTCATGGACCTCGGCGTGAGTTCGCCGCAGATCGACGACCCCGAGAGGGGTTTTTCTTTTCGCCACGATGGTCCTCTGGACATGCGCATGGACACCACGCGCGGCCAGAGCGTGGCTCAGTGGCTGGAAACAGCCGATGTTTCAACCCTGTCGGAGGTCATCCGTGAATATGGCGAAGAACGGTTTGCTCAACCGATTGCAAAGGCGATTGATCGTCGCCGACAGGAACGGGGCCCTTTTCGAACCACCCGCGAGTTGGCCGAAGTCGTGGCTGGCGCGGTCAAAACCCGCGAGCCGGGCAAGGACCCTGCAACGCGCACATTTCAGGCTTTTCGGATTTTCATCAACGCCGAGCTTGAAGAGCTGCAACAAGCGCTAGAGGCCAGCCTGCACGTCTTGCGTCCCGGAGGACATCTGGTGGTGATCAGCTTCCACTCGCTCGAAGACCGCATGGTCAAGCAGTTCATGGCGCGCCATTCGCGCGCCGTGGTGGACCGCCGCGTGCCGTTTGCCGAACCCGCGCCCATGGCGCTGCGCGGTCTCAAGCGTGTGATGCCGTCGGACGAGGAGGTGAAGGCCAATGCCCGTTCGCGCAGCGCAGTGATGCGCGTGGCTGAAAGAACCGAGGCCGCAGCATGATCAGGCTGAACCTCGTGCTGCTGCTGGCCGTGGTGGCCAGCGCCTTTTACCTGGTGCACACCCAGTACGAGTCGCGCCGTCTGTACGCCGCGCTCGACAAGGCGCAGGCGCAGTCGCGCAAGCTCGATGCCGAGCACGAGCAACTGCAGGTGCAAAAGCGCGCTCAGGCCACGCCGGCGCGGGTGCAGCAGCTCGCCACGCGCCAGCTGCAGATGCGCCCGGTCACGCCGGGGATCACGCAGTACGTGACGGTGTTCGAGCCCGCAGCACCTGCGGAGGTCGCGAAATGAGCCGCAGCATCAACTACAGCGCCAGCCCGCTGCTGGCCAGCAAGACGCCGGTGTGGCGCAGCAAGTTCATCGTCGCCGCGCTGGCGGTGGCGTTCGCAGGCCTTGGCGGCCGTGCGGCGTATGTGCAGGTGTTTGGCAACGACTTTTTCCAGCGCCAGGGCGAGGTCCGCTTTGCCCGCACGCTGGAGCTGCCGGCCAACCGGGGCCGCGTGCTCGATCGCAACGGTTTGATCCTCGCCTCCAGCGTGGTCGCGCAAAGCATCTGGGCCATCCCTGAAGATGTGGACCGCGCCGATCCCAAGCTGCGCCAGCTGGCCAAGCTGCTGGAGATGCCTTTGGCCGAGCTGCGCAAGCGCCTGCTGGTGGACGACAAGACCTTCGTGTGGGTCAAGCGCCAGGTGGACGAGCCGGTGGCCAAGGAGATCGCCGCGCTGGGCATCAAGGGCGTCTACCAGCGCCGTGAGTACAAGCGCCAATACCCCGAGGGTGAAGCGGCCGCGCACGTGGTTGGCTTCACCAACGTGGAAGACCGGGGCCAGGAGGGCGTGGAGCTGGCGTTCAACCAGCAACTCTCGGGCAAGAACGGTTCGCGCCGCGTCATCAAGGACCGCCTGGGTCGCGTGGTCGAAGACGTGCGCGCCGTGGTGCCGCCGGTGGACGGCCCCGACCTGCAGCTCTCGATCGACAGCAAGGTGCAGTACTTCGCGTACCAGAAGCTCAAGGAAGCGGTGCTGACCCACAAGGCGCGCGCGGGCAGCGTGGTGGTGCTCGACACCCAGACTGGCGAGGTACTCGCCCTGGCCAACTACCCCAGCTACAACCCCAACCGGCGCACGAACCTCAGCGGCGAGCAGTTGCGCAACCGCGTGCTCACCGACAGCTTCGAGCCCGGTTCGACCATGAAGCCGTTCATCACCGCACTCGCGCTGGACAAGGGGCTGGTCAAGCCCACCACGCCGATCAACACGGCACCCGGCCGCATCACGATCGGCGGCTCCACCATCAGCGATTCGCATCCCAACGATGTGCTGACCGTGTCCCAGATCATCCAGAAGTCGAGCAACGTGGGCACGGTCAAGCTGGCGATGCAGATGAGCCCGCGCGAAATGTGGGAGACCTACGCCCAGGCCGGCTTCGGCCAGAAGCCCCAGGTGCCATTTCCCGGTGCCGTGACCGGCCGCCTGCGCCCCTACAAGTCCTGGCGTCCGATCGAGCAGGCCACCATGAGCTACGGCTACGGCCTCTCGGCCTCCTTGTTCCAGCTGGCACAGGCCTACACCATCTTCGCGCGCGACGGCGAGCTGATACCGGTGACGCTGCAGAAGGCCGAGGAGCCGGTGGGTGGTGTGCGCGTGTTCAGCGAGAAGAACGCGGTGGCCGTGCGCGCCATGCTGCAGCTTGCGGCGGGCCCGGGCGGCACCGGCTCGCGTGCGCAGACCATGGGCTACTCGGTGGGCGGCAAGTCGGGCACCGCGCGCAAACAGGAAGGCAAGGGCTACGCCGACAAGAAGTACCGCAGCTTCTTCGTGGGACTGGCGCCGGTGGAGGCCCCGCGCATTGTGGTGGCCGTGATGGTCGACGAACCCACCAACGGTCAGTACTACGGTGGTCTGGTGGCAGCGCCCGTGTTCAGCGAAACGGTGCAGCAGACCTTGCGCATCCTCGGCGTGCAGCCGGACATGAGCGTGAAGCCGCAGATCGTCACCGAAGTGGTCGAGGAGTCGTTTTGATGAAGACGCTGGACCAGCCCCAGGACGTCGCTGCATGGTTGCGCGCGACCGTGACTGGCGCGCTGCACTGCGACAGCCGGCGTTTGCAGCCGGGTGATGGTTTCGTCGCCTGGCCCGGTGCGGCCACCGACGGGCGTCGCTTCGTGCACAGCGCCCTGGCGTCTGGCGCCGTGGCGGCTGTGGTCGAGCGGGATGGTATCGAGGCTTTTGCGCTGGAGGATGAACGTGTGCTGGCTGTGCGTGGCCTCAAAGCGCAGGCCGGCGCCATTGCCAGCGGGTTTTGCGATCACCCGAGCGCCGCGCTCGACGTGCTGGCCATCACCGGCACCAACGGCAAGACCTCGTGCGCCTGGTGGGTCGCGCAGCTGCTCTCGGTCTGCGCGCGGCCCTGCGCCGTGGTCGGTACCCTGGGCATGGGTCAGCCGGGCTCGGCCTTAGTGCCCACAGGTCTCACCACGCCCGACCCGGTGATGCTGCAGCAGCAGTTGCGCCAGTATGTGGACGAAGGTGTGAAGGCCTGTGCGATTGAAGCCTCGTCCATCGGCCTGATCGAAGGACGCCTGAACGCCACCCAGGTGCGCGTGGCCGTGTTCACCAATTTCACCCAGGACCACCTCGACTTCCACGGCAGCATGGACGCCTACTGGGAGGCCAAGGCGGCGCTGTTCGACTGGCCTGGTCTGGGTGCAGCGGTGGTCAACACCGATGATGGCCGGGGTGGGCAACTGGCGGCTCGCGCGAACGGACGCGGGCTGGACCTGTGGACCGTGGGCATCGATTCAACGGCCCGGCTGAACGCCGTAGACATCACCTTCACCCGCGCCGGCATGTCCTTCGGCGTGGTTGAGCGGGACCTGCAGGGTGTCGAAGTGGAGCGCCACACCTTGCAAGTGCCTTTGGTGGGCCGCTACAACGTGTCCAACCTGCTGTGCGTGATCGCGGCAGCCCGCAGCGTGGGCATCTCGCTGCAGCAAGCCGTGAAGGCCTGCGGAGCGCTCACACCGGTGCCCGGGCGCATGGAGCAGGCCGAGGCCGCCGCCATCGATCAGCCGCTGGTGCTGGTGGACTACGCGCACACGCCCGATGCGCTGGAAAAAGCATTGCAAGCCGTCCAGCCCCTGGCGGCCCAACGGGGCGGTGCACTGTGGGTGGTGGTGGGCTGCGGTGGCGACCGCGATGCCGGCAAGCGCCCGCTCATGGCCGCCGTGGCCGAGCGCGAAGCCGTCCACGCCGTGCTCACCAGTGACAACCCGCGCAGCGAAGACCCGATCCGCATCCTGGGCCAGATGGTCGCGGGCCTCTCCCACGCCGGCGCTGCCCTGGTCGAGCCCGACCGTGCCGCGGCCATCGCCACGGCGGTGGCGCGCGCCCAGGCATCCGACGTGGTGCTGATCGCCGGCAAAGGCCACGAGGATTATCAGGACGTGATGGGGGTGAAGACGCCCTTTTCCGACCTCGTTCAGGCACGCCAGGCGCTGGCCCGGCGCGCAGCGCAGGGAGCACACGCATGAAGACGCTCGGCCAGTTGCTTCCTCAGCTCACCGGTGCCCGAGTGGTGGGCCAGCCCGACGTGACGTTCACCCGCGTGCACACCGACACGCGCAGCCTGCAGCCGGGCGACCTGTTCGTCGCGCTCAAGGGTGAGCGTTTCGATGCGCACGACTTCCTGCCGCAGGCGGCAGCGCAGGGCGCCGTGGCTGCCATCGCGCACAGTGGCCTGGCTCAGGCGGGCCTGCCCGGTGTGGAAGTGCCCGACACGCGCCGCGCCCTCGGCGAGCTCGCCCGGTTGTGGCGCAGCCAGTTCCATCTGCCGCTGATCGCCGTGACCGGCAGCAACGGCAAGACCACCGTGACGCAGATGATCGCGTTCATCCTGCGTGCGGCGGTGGGCGATGCTGCTCACGCCACGCAGGGCAATTTCAACAACGACATCGGTGTGCCGCTCACGCTGCTGCGCCTGTGCGCGGCGCACAAGCTCTCGGTGGTGGAGTTGGGCATGAACCATCCCGGTGAAATCGCCGAACTGGCCGCCATTGCGCTGCCCACGGTGGCCCTGGTGAACAACGCACAGCGCGAGCACCAGGAATTCATGGCCACGGTGGAAGCCGTGGCGCTTGAAAACGGTCAGGTCATCCAGTCGCTGGCGAGCGAAGGCGTGGCCGTGTTCCCGTCCGACGACACGTACACACCGTTGTGGCGTGGTCTCGCCGCGGGCCGCCGCGTGATGACCTTCAGCGACACCGACCCCGCTGCCGATGTGATGGCGCTCAAGACCGAATGGCAGGACGGCGCCTGGACGCTGTGTTTCACCTCGCCCGCGGGCAAGGGCACGGTGCATCTGAAGATTGCCGGCCGGCACAACGTGCGCAACGCCCTGGCGGCCACCGCCTGCGCGCTGGCAGCGGGTGTGACGCTGGACGCTGTGGTGCGCGGACTCGACGCCTTCGAGCCGGTGGGCGGACGCTCGCGCGCTCTGGCGCTGCATCTGGACGGCCGCACCCTCACCTTGATCGACGACACCTACAACGCGAACCCGGACTCGGTGCGCGCGGCCATCGACGTGCTGGCCGAACTGCCCGCGCCGCGCCTGCTGGTGCTGGGTGACATGGGGGAGGTGGGTGAGCAAGGCCTCGCGTTCCACGAAGAGGTGCTGCGCCACGCGCGCCAACGCGGCATCGAGGCGGTGCACGTGGCCGGTGACTGGATGGGCCAGGCAGCCAAGGTGTGGCCCGCCGTCACGCACTGGAACGAAGTGCCCGCCATGGCCGGTGCGGTGTGCGCCGCCGTGAGCGACGACCGCCCTGTGTACCAGAGCGTGCTGGTCAAGGGTTCGCGCTTCATGCGCACCGAGCGCGTGGTGCAGGCCTTGCTGGCGCTCGATCCCACACAACACAACAACAAGAAGGACAACGCCCATGCTGCCTAGCCTGGCCCTGTGGCTGCAAAGCCTGTCGCCCGATTTCGGCTTCCTGCGGGTGTTTCAGTACCTCACGTTCCGTGCGGTCATGGCCGCCATGACCGCACTGCTGGTCGGCCTGGGCGCGGGCCCTTTCTTCATCCGTCGCCTCGCCGCGCTCAAGATCGGCCAGCCGATCCGCGAGTACGCGATGCAGACCCACATCAGCAAGGGCGGCACCCCGACCATGGGCGGGGTGCTGATCCTGTTCTCCATCGCGTTGTCCACCATCCTCTGGTTCGATCTGTCCAACCGTTTCGTGTGGATCGTGTTGCTGGTCACGCTGGGCTTTGGCGCCATCGGCTGGGTCGACGACTGGCGCAAGGTGGTGCACAAGGACCCCGAAGGCATGCGATCGCGCGAGAAGTACATGTGGCAGTCCATCATCGGTCTGGTCGCCGCGTTCTACCTGGTGTTCAGCGTGTCGGAGACCAGCAACCTGCGTGTGCTGCAGCTGTTCTTTGCCTGGGTGTCTTCCGGCTTCACGCTCGACCTGCCGCCGCAGGCCGGTCTGCTCGTGCCCTTCTTCAAAGAGATCAGTTACCCGCTGGGCGTGTTCGGCTTCGTGGTCATGACGTACCTCGTCATCGTCGGATCGAGCAACGCGGTGAACCTCACCGACGGGCTTGACGGCCTGGCCATCATGCCGGTGGTGATGGTGGGCTCGGCCCTGGGCGTGTTCGCCTACGTCACCGGCAACGTGGTGTTCGCGAAATACCTGCTGCTGCCGCACATCCCGGGCGCGGGCGAGCTGTTGATCTTCTGCGCGGCCATGGCCGGTGCGGGTCTGGCCTTCCTGTGGTTCAACACCCACCCGGCCCAGGTGTTCATGGGTGACGTGGGCGCGCTCGCGCTCGGTGGCGCGCTGGGCACCATCGCCGTCATCGTGCGGCAGGAAATCGTGCTGGCCATCATGGGTGGCATCTTCGTGGTGGAAGCGCTCTCGGTGATGCTGCAGGTGGCCTGGTTCAAGTACACCAAGCGCCGCTACGGCACCGGCCGCCGGCTGTTCCAGATGGCGCCGCTGCACCACCACTTCGAGAAAAAGGGCTGGAAGGAAACGCAGGTCGTGGTGCGCTTCTGGATCATCACCATGCTGTTGTGCCTGGTGGGTCTTTCCACGCTGAAACTGAGATGAAACACCCCCCGCGCCGCTTCGCGTCTCCCCCCTCTCTCGCCTGCGGCGGGAGGGGGGCGGCATCTCGGGCCGGCAAAGCCGGACCCTGGATGCCCCTGAATGAGGGCACTCGAGTATGAAGGGGCAGGCTGTTCTTATCCTCGGCCTGGGCGCCTCCGGCCTGGCCATGGCGCGCTGGTGCGTGCGCCAGGGTGCGCACGTGACCGTGGCCGACACACGCGAACAGCCGCCGCAGCTGGCCGCTCTGCGCACCGATTGCCCGGGGGCCACCTTCGTGAGTGGCGCCTTCGACGATTCGCTCCTGACGCGCCAGGACTGGACCCTGATCGCGCGCAGCCCAGGCCTGGCGCCGGCCGCGCTGCAGCAGGTGTTTGGCTGGGCGCAGACGCACAACGTGGCGGTGCTCGGCGAACTGGGCCTGTTTGCCCGCGCCTTGAAGACCCTCGCCGAACGCGAGCGCCTGCCCTACAAGCCCAAGGTGCTCGCCATCACCGGCACCAACGGCAAGACCACCGTGACCTCGCTCACCACCTTGCTGCTGCAGCGCGCTGGCGTGCACGTGGCCGTGGCCGGCAACATCGGTCCTGCCTTGATGGACGTGCTGTCCGCCGCACTCGATGCCGAGGCCGTGGCCCAGCAAGCCGACGACGAGCGCGCTGCCGCCGAGGTCTTGGTCGAGGCACCGGTGGTGGTGGCTCCGCCAGTTGACACAGAGACCGAGACGGTCGACGAAATCGAACCCGTTGAAGACCAAGCACCCATGCCTGCTGCCGAAGCCGACGAAGAAGGCCCGGTCATGCTCGTGCCGCCCCCCATCGAGCCACCCCAGCCGGCGCACCTGCCCCGTGTCTGGGTGCTGGAGCTCTCCAGCTTCCAGCTCGACGATACGGCCGGAACCGACTGGGACCGAGTGCCCACCGCCGCCAGTGTGCTCAACATCACCGAAGACCACCTGGACTGGCACGGCAGCATGGCCGCCTACACGCAGGCCAAGGCCGCCGTGTTCGGCACCCAGGCCCTCATGCTGCTCAACCGCGACGATCCGCATGTCATGGCGTTGCAGCCCGGGCTGGTGACGGTGAAGGTGGGCAACCGCAACCGCCAGCAGAGCGCGCGGCCCTGGACCAGCTTCGGGCTGGACGCGCCCAAGCGCGCCGGCGACTGGGGCATTGAATCGCTCAACGGCATGGCCTGGCTTGTGCGTGCCCTGGCGCTGGACGAAACGCGCAAGCGTGGCCGCACCACGGACGAAGATGAAGAGGTGTATTTCCAGCGATTGATGCCGGTCGACGCGCTGCGCATCCGCGGCCGCCACAACGCGGCCAACGCACTCGCCGCGCTCGCCCTGGCCACGTCCACCGGTGCCGCCCTCGGCCCCATGCTGCACGGCCTGCGCGAGTACCGGGGTGAACCGCACCGCGTCGAACCCGTGGCCATCATCGACGAGGTCGAGTACTTCGACGACAGCAAGGGCACCAACGTGGGCGCCACGCTGGCGGCGGTGAACGGTCTGGGCGCCGAGCGCCGGCTGGTTGTCATCCTGGGTGGCGACGGCAAGGGGCAGGACTTCGCGCCGCTGGCCGATCCGCTGGCGCGTCATGCGCGCGCCGTGGTCTACATCGGCCGCGATGCCGCGCGCATCCGCGCAGCGGTGGGCGATGCGCTGGACGAAGCCCATGTGCCTCAGCTCGACGCCACCACGCTGCCAGAGGCCGTCACGGTCGCCGCGCAACAGGCCCGCTCAGGCGACGCCGTGCTGATGTCACCCGCCTGCGCCAGCCTGGACATGTTCGACAACTATGAGCACCGCGCACGCGTGTTTGTGGACGCCGTCGCGGCCCTGGCGGCGGAGCAGGGCATGAGCCTGGAGGGTGGCCTGTGAAAAAGAGAACCGTGCCCACCCTGACCTGGTCGCAGCGTCTGCGCGAAGGACTGGCCGCGCTCAATCCGCGCTTGTTGGGTCGCGACCTGGCGGGCGCGCTCGCGGGCGGCTCGTCGCGCGACGGCCTGCCGGTGCGCTTGTCCAACCGCACCTACGCCGGCACGCGCAACGTGGCCGTGCGCGAGCTCGGCTTCGACCAGCCTCTGCTGTGGGTGGTGGTGGCCTTGCTCGCCTGGGGTCTGGTGATGGTGTATTCGGCCTCGATCGCGCTGCCCGACAACCCGCGCTTTGCCAACTACGCCCACACCCATTTCGTGCTGCGCCACGCAATCTCGATGGCCATCGGGCTGGTGGCCGGCGTGGTGGCGTTCCAGTTCCCCTTGCGCAGCTGGGAAAAGATGGCGCCCTTCCTGTTTGCCATCGCGCTGGTGTTGCTGGCGCTGGTGTTGCTGCCCTTCATTGGCAAGGGTGTGAATGGCGCCCGGCGCTGGATCTCGCTGGGCATCATGAACTTCCAGCCCTCCGAGCTGGCCAAGCTGGCCGTGCTGATCTACGCCGCCGACTACATGGTGCGCAAGATGGACGTGAAGCAGCGCTTCTTCCAGGCCGTGGCGCCGATGGCCGTGGCCGTGGCCGTGGTCGGCATGCTGCTGCTGGCGGAGCCCGACATGGGTGCCTTCATGGTGATCGTGGTGATCGCCATGGGCATCCTGTTCCTGGGGGGCGTGAACGCGCGCATGTTCTTCCTCATGGCGCTGGTGGTCGTGGGCGCGTTCGCGCTCATGGTCATGACCAGCGAGTTCCGACGCCAGCGTGTGTTTGCCTACCTCGACCCCTGGAGCGTGGAGCACGCGCTGGGCAAGGGCTACCAGCTCTCGCACTCCTTGATCGCGTTCGGGCGCGGCGAGATCTTTGGCGTGGGTTTGGGCGGCAGCGTGGAAAAGCTACATTGGCTGCCCGAGGCCCACACCGACTTCCTGCTGGCGGTGATCGGAGAGGAGTTCGGCCTGCTCGGCGTGGTGGTGTTGATTGCCCTGTTCCTGTGGCTCACGCGCCGCATCATGCACATCGGTCGCCAGGCCATCGCGCTTGACCAGGTGTTTGCCGGCCTGGTGGCGCAGGGCGTGGGTCTGTGGATGGGCTTCCAGGCGTTCATCAACATCGGGGTGAACCTGGGAGCGCTGCCCACCAAGGGCCTCACGCTGCCGTTGATGAGCTATGGTGGCTCAGCCATCTTGCTCAATCTGGTTGCGATTGCCCTTGTTCTCAGGGTCGACTACGAGAACCGCCAGATGATGAAGGGGGGCCGGTCATGACCCCCTGCGCGTTGATCATGGCTGGCGGTACTGGCGGTCACATCTTCCCCGGCCTGGCCGTGGCCGAAGCCCTGCGCGAGCGTGGCTGGCGTGTTCACTGGCTGGGCGCACCGGCCAGCATGGAAAGCCGGCTGGTGCCCCCGCGCGGCTTTGCGCTGGAGACCATCGATTTCGGTGGTGTGCGCGGCAAGGGTCTGGTCACGATGGCCCTGCTGCCACTGCGCCTGTTGCGCGCCTTCTGGCAAGCGCTGCAAGTGGTGCGCCGCGTGAAGCCCGATGTGGTCGTGGGCCTGGGTGGCTACATCAGTTTCCCGGGCGGCATGATGGGCGTGCTGGCCGGCAAACCGCTGGTGCTGCACGAACAGAACTCGGTGGCCGGCATGGCCAACAAGGTGCTGGCCGGGGTGGCCGACCGCGTGTTCACCGCCTTCCCGAACGTGTTCAAGAAAGCCCAGTGGGTGGGCAACCCGCTGCGCGCGCCGTTCCTGCATCAGCCTCCACCTGCCGACCGCTTCACCGGCCGCAGCGGTCCGCTGCGCCTGCTGGTGGTGGGTGGCAGCCTGGGCGCCAGGGCGCTCAACGACGTGGTGCCGCAGGCGCTGGCGCTGATCCCCGAGCCGCAACGCCCCACCGTGGTCCACCAGAGCGGTGAGAAGCAGATCGACGCCCTGCGCGCCAACTACATCGCCGCCGGCGTGCACGCCGAACTCACCCCCTTCATCGACAACACGGCCCAGGCCTTCGCGGATGCCGATCTCATTGTTTGCCGCAGTGGCGCCAGCACCGTGACCGAGATCGCCGCCGTGGGCGCCGCAGCGCTGTTCGTTCCGTTCCCGTCGGCGGTGGACGACCACCAGACCACCAATGCGCGCTTCCTCGTGGACGCGGGAGCGGCCTGGCTGGTGCCACAAACCGAACTCAGCCCCCAGCAACTCGCGCTCCGGTTGCAAAGCGTGCAGCGCGAACAACTGGTGGCGATGGCCGAGAAGGCCAAACAGATGCAGAAAACAGAAGCCGTGGCGGCCGTGGTGTCCGCCTGCGAGCAACTCGCGAAAGTCCAGACAACATGAAACACGCCATTCGACACATCCACTTCGTCGGCATCGGCGGCGCCGGCATGAACGGCATTGCCGAGGTGCTGCTGAACCAGGGTTACCGCATCTCCGGCAGCGACCTGGGTGAGAGCACGGTCACGCGTCGGCTGGTGGCCCTGGGTGCCGAGGTGTTCATCGGCCACGACGCTGCGAACATCGAAGGGGCTGATGCCATCGTCACGTCCACCGCAGTGAAAGAAGACAACCCCGAGGTGGTGGCCGCCCACGCCAAGCTGGTGCCGGTGGTGCCGCGCGCCGTGATGCTGGCCGAGCTCATGCGCATGAAGAAGGGCGTGGCGATTGCCGGCACGCACGGCAAGACCACCACCACCAGCCTGGTGGCCAGCGTGTTGGCCGCCGCCGAACTGGACCCGACCTACGTGATCGGTGGTCGACTGAACAGCGCGGGCGTCAATGCCGCGCTGGGCTCGGGCGAGTACATCGTGGTCGAGGCCGACGAGTCCGACGCCTCTTTCCTCAACCTGCTGCCGGTGCTCTCGGTCGTCACCAACATCGACGCCGACCACATGGATACCTACGGCCACGACTTCGGCAAGCTCAAGGCCGCGTTCGTCGAGTTCCTGCACAAGATGCCGTTCTACGGCGCGGCCGTGGTCTGTGTCGACGACGCGGCGATTCGCGAGATCCTGCCGCTGATCGCCCGGCCCATCACCAGCTACGGCTTTTCCGAAGACGCGCAGGTGCGCGCCATCAACGTGCGCGCGGTGGGCACGCAGATGCACTTCACCGTGCAGCGGCGCAACGGCGTGGAGTTGCCCGATCTGGACATCGTGCTCAACCTGCCGGGCGAGCACAACGTGCTCAACTCGCTGGCCGCCATCGGCATCGCGGTGGAGCTCGGTGTGGACGACGCCGCCGTGCTCAAGGCGCTGGCCGATTTCAAGGGCGTGGGCCGGCGCTTCCAGCGCTACGGCGAAGCCGCGCTGCCTCAAGGCGGTCACTGCACGGTGGTGGACGACTACGGCCACCACCCGGTGGAGATGGCCGCCACCTTGGCGGCGGCGCGCGGTGCTTATCCCGGTCGCCGCCTGGTGCTGGCCTTCCAGCCGCACCGCTACACCCGCACGCGCGACTGCTTTGAAGACTTCGTGAAGGTGATCAACCACGCCGACGCGGTGCTGCTGGCCGAGGTCTACGCCGCGGGCGAGAGCCCGATCGTGGCGGCTGATGGCCGTTCGCTGGCGCGCGCGCTGCGCGTGGCCGGCAAGCTGGAACCGGTCTTCGTGGACGACATCAACGCCATGCCCCAGGCGGTGCTGGACAACGCGCAGGACGGTGACGTGATCCTGTGCATGGGCGCGGGCACGGTGGGCGCGGTGGCCGGTCGCGTGATGGAACTGGCGGATGGAGCCGCAGCATGAACACAAAGGACAACACGGTGATCGATGTGAAGGCGCTGGGCAAGGTGGCGGTCTTGATGGGCGGGCGCTCGGCCGAACGCGAGGTCTCGCTGATGTCGGGCACCGGCGTGCTGGCCGCTCTGAAGTCCAAGGGCGTTGACGCCCACGCCTTCGACCCGGCCGAGCGCAACATGGACGAACTCCAGCGCGAAGGTTTCAGCCGTTGCTTCATTGCGCTGCATGGCCGCTTCGGCGAAGACGGCACGGTGCAGGGCGCGCTGGAATTGCTGGGCATCCCCTACACCGGACCCGGCGTGATGGCATCAAGCGTGGCGATGGACAAGCTCATGACCAAGCGCATCTGGCTGGCCGAGGGCCTGGCCACGCCGGCCTGGCGCCAGGTGCACAGCGTCGAGCAAACCGTGGCGGCCTACCGCGCACTGGGCTCACCCATGATCGTCAAGCCCGTGCGCGAGGGTTCGACCATCGGCCTGACCAAGGTCACCAGCGAAGCGCAATGCGCCGCCGCTTACGAGCTGGCCGCGAAGCAGGACCCGCTGGTCATGTGCGAGCAGTTCATCGACGGGGATGAAGTCACCTGCCCGGTGCTGGGCACGGGCGACACCGCGCAGGCCTTGCCGGTGATCCGCATCGTTGCCCCCGAAGGCAACTACGACTACCAGAACAAGTACTTCACCGACGACACCAAGTACCTCGTGCCCTGCGGTCTGCCCGACGGGGAGGAGGCGGTGATCCAGGCGCTGGTGCTGCAAGCTTTCCGCACGCTGGACTGCCGCGGTTGGGCGCGCGCCGACGTGATGATCGACGCGACCACGCGCAAGCCGTACCTGCTGGAGATCAACACCTCGCCCGGCATGACCGGTCATTCGCTGGTGCCGATGTCGGCCCGCGCCACCGGCATGTCGTACGAAGACCTGTGCGTGGCTGTGCTGGCCACCGCAGCCCTGGACAATCCGGCCTGATCACCGCACCACCCCATGGCCACCACACCCATGCCCCTGGACGTCAAGCTCATGACCGCGCTCACGCAAGCGCTGGTCGTGCTGTTTGCCGTGCTGTGCCTGGGCGCTTTAGGCACCTGGCTGGTGCGCCACCCGGTGTGGACGGTGAAGGCCATCACGGTGCAGGGTGACGTGGCACACCAGAACGCGGTGAGCTTTCGCGCCCAACTGGCCACGCAAATGAAGACGCGCCTCTCAAGCAGCTTCCTCACGGTCGACCTGCAGCAGGTGCGCGAGCTCTTCGAAGCCGTGCCCTGGGTGCGCCAGGCCGTGGTGCAGCGGGAGTTTCCCAACCGCCTGCGCGTGACGCTGCAGGAGCACCAGGCCGTGGCCTGGTGGGGCGAGTCGGGCTCGGGCCGGCTGGTCAGCGCGCTCGGTGAAGTGTTTGAAGCCAGCCCGGACGACAGCGACAACTTGCCCGAACTCGCCGGCCCCGCCGAACAGTCGGCCCAGGTGTGGGCGCTGTACCAGCGGCTGCAAGCCGAACTCGCACCACTTGAACTCGGGCTCGACCGCCTGGAACTCACCGAGCGCGGTGGCTGGCGCGCACGGCTGGACAACGGTGCGCAGGTGGAGCTGGGCCGGGGAACGCCGGACGAACTTCTGGCGCGCACGCGCCGCTTCAGCGCCACGCTGTCCCAGCTCACCGAGCGCTACGCCGGTGCGCTGCAGTCGGTCGATCTGCGCTACCCCAACGGTTACGCCCTGCGCCTGCGCGGCGTGACCACCGTCACCGATATCGCCCCCAACGCAACGCAACCCACACGGTAATCAAGAAGCAATCATGGCCAAGGAATACAAGGATTTGGTGGTCGGACTCGACATCGGAACCGCCAAGATCATGGTGGTGGTCGCCGAGGTCCAGCCCAACGGCGAACTCAAGCTCGCGGGCCTGGGCGTGGCTGCCAGCCACGGTTTGAAACGTGGCGTGGTGGTCAACATCGACGCCACCGTGCAAAGCATCCAGCAGGCCTTGAAAGAGGCCGAGCTGATGGCCGACTGCCGCATCGCGCGTGTCTACACCGGCATCACCGGCAGCCACATCCGCGGCATCAACTCCAGCGGCATGGTGGCGATCAAGGACCGTGAAGTCACCGCCACCGACGTGGCGCGCGTGATCGAGACCGCCAAGGCGATCAACATCTCCACCGACCAGCGCCTGCTGCTGGTGGAGCCGCAGGAGTTCGTGATCGACGGGCAGGAGGTGAAGGAGCCGATTGGCATGAGCGGCATCCGTCTGGAAGCCAAGGTCCACATCGTCACCGGCGCGCAAAGCGCGGCGGAAAACATCATCAAGTGCGTGCGCCGCTGTGGCCTGGAAGTGGACCAGCTCATGCTCAACCCGCTGGCTTCCAGCCAGGCTGTGCTGACCGACGACGAAAAGGAACTCGGCGTGGCGTTGGTCGACATCGGTGCCGGCACCACCGACGTGGCGATCTTCTCGGGCGGTGCGATCCGCCACACCGCGGTGATTCCGATCGCGGGCGACCTGATCACCAGCGACATCGCCATGGCACTGCGCACGCCCACGAAAGACGCCGAAGACATCAAGGTGGAAAGCGGCTGTGCGAAGCAGCTGTTGGCCGACCCGGACACGCAGGTGGAAGTGCCCGGTCTGGGCGACCGCGCCCCGCGCATGCTCAGCCGCCAGGCGCTGGCCGGCGTGATCGAGCCGCGCGTGGAAGAGATCTTTTCGCTGGTGCAGCAGGTGCTGCGCGATTCGGGCCACGAGGAAATGTTGTCATCGGGCATCGTGCTCACCGGCGGCAGCGCCGTCATGCCCGGCATGGTCGAACTCGGTGAAGACATCTTTCTGAAGCCCGTGCGTCGCGGCATCCCGAACTACGCGAGCGCACTGTCCGACATGGTGGCGCAGACCCGCGCGGCCACGGTGATGGGCCTGCTCGAAGAAGCGCGCCTGGCGCGCGTTCGCGGGCACAAGGTGTCGCAAAAAGCGGGTTCCGTGCAAGGCGCGCTCGAACGCATGAAAAACTGGTTTGTGGGGACCTTTTAATGAAACACCCCCGCCACGCTGCGCGTGACCCCCTGAAGGGGGCGGCACCTGAGGCCCGGCAAAGCCGGTTCCTCGGTGCCTCTGGACTGGACCCTGGCGTTCGAAGGCGACGACGAGGACGGTGTGCCGAACACACCGGACCGCCTGGATAACCCCGACCTCGACCCGAATCCGAAACGTCTTTTTTGAATCACAAGCGCCCATCAAACGGCACACAAGGAGCACACCATGAGCATCGAAATGATTGAAGTCGAAGAATTCAACCTGGGCACCCAGATCAAGGTCATCGGCGTGGGCGGTGGCGGCGGCAACGCTGTCGAGCACATGATCGCGCGCAGCGTGCAGGGCGTGGAGTTCATCTGCGCCAACACCGATGCGCAGTCGCTCTCGCGCAGTGCCGCGCACAAGACCATCCAGCTCGGCACCACCGGCCTGGGCGCCGGCAGCAAGCCCGACAAGGGCCGCGATGCCGCCGAAGTGGCCGTGGACTCGATCCGCGAAGCCATTGCTGGCGCGCACATGCTCTTCATCACCGCCGGCATGGGCGGCGGCACCGGCACGGGCGCAGCACCCGTGATCGCCCGCGTGGCGAAAGAAATGGGCATCCTGACCGTGGGTGTGGTCACCAAGCCGTTCGACTGGGAAGGCGGCCGCCGCATGACCAACGCCGACCAGGGTCTGGCCGAACTCGAGGCCAACGTGGACTCGCTGATCGTGGTGCTCAACGAGAAGCTGCTCGAAGTGCTGGGTGACGACGTGACGCAGGACGAGGCCTTTGCCCACGCCAACGACGTGCTGAAGAACGCCGTGGGCGGCATCGCCGAGATCATCAACGAGTACGGCAACGTGAACGTCGACTTTGAAGACGTGCGCACCGTGATGGGTGAACCCGGCAAGGCCATGATGGGCACGGCCGTGGCCGCAGGCCCGGACCGCGCGCGCATTGCAGCCGAGCAGGCCGTGGCCTGCCCGCTGTTGGAGGGCATCGATCTCTCGGGCGCCAAGGGTGTGCTGGTGCTGGTCACCGCGGCCAAGGGTTCGCTCAAGCTGTCCGAATCGAAGCTGGCGATGAACACCATCCGTGCCTACGCGTCCTCGGAAGCGCACGTGATCTACGGTGCGGCTTACGACGACAGCCTGGGCGACGAGATGCGGGTGACGGTGGTGGCCACCGGCCTGTCGCGCCAGGGTGTGCGCCGCACGGCGCCTCCGCTGCAGGTGCTGCGCACCGGCACCGACAACGTGCCTTTCAACGTGCCGACCGTGCACTCTGCCGTGGGTGGCCCGGGCGCGACCCAGCCCGACTACAACTCCATGGCCGTGCCGAGTGTGTGGCGCACCAACCGCACCCAGGCTGCGGCCAAGGTGGACGCGTTGGCTTCGGGTGGCATGGACGATTTCGAGATCCCGGCCTTCTTGCGCAAACAGGCGGATTGATCGGGGATTTGGGGTCTTGGTCTGGGTGCGGGGGCATTGTGTGCCCGCACCTTCGCGGGCTCATGAGCGCACGGCGCTCTGCTCCGCGAATGTCCCCCGGCGGCTGGTGCCGCCTCCTCCTTGATTTCGCTGCGCAGAGCGCCATGCGCTCACGAGCTGAAGTGGCGTTGGATTGAACCTTGACGAGTGACAACGAGGTCATCGGCGGCCATGGGGCGCGGCGCAGCGGCATCAAGGAGGAGCCCAGGGCGAAGCCTTGGGCGGGGGACAGCCGCGGAGCCGTGCCCCGTGGTTGCCGAGGACTGGTCCATCCGGAGAAGACATCCAGGCAAGACAGCCCCGACCTATCGAGGCAATAACGAATCCTCACCGCGCAAGACCGACGCAAAAACTTAAAATCCACCCCATGCTTGCGCAACGCACCCTCAAGTCCCTGACCAAAGCGGTGGGCGTCGGCCTGCACAGTGGTCAGCGCGTGGAGTTGACCCTGCGCCCGGCCCCGCCCGACACCGGCATCGTGTTCCGGCGCGTGGACCTGCCCGAGCCGGTGGAGATCGCGGTCAACGCCACGGCGGTGACCGATACGCGCCTGGCCTCCACCATTTCCAACGGCAACGTGAAGGTGCACACCATCGAGCACCTTATGAGCGCTTGCGCCGGCCTGGGGCTGGACAATCTCTACGTGGACATCACCGCCGAAGAAGTGCCCATCCTCGACGGCTCCTCGGCCTCTTTCGTGTACCTGCTGCAAAGTGCCGGCATCGTGATGCAGAAGGCGCCCAAACGTTTCATCCGCGTCACCAAACCCGTGGAAGTGCGCGAAGGCGAGGGCAAGAACGTGAAGTGGGCCCGGCTCGACCCGTACCACGGCTACAAGCTTGCCTTCGAGATCGAATTCGACCACCCGGCCGTCAACTCCACCGGGCAGCGCGTGGAGTTCGATTTCGGCAGCGGCCAGTACGCCCGTGAGATCGCGCGCGCCCGCACCTTCGGGTTCACGAAAGACGTGGAGTCCATGCGCTCGCACGGCCTGGCGCTCGGCGGCGGGCTGGACAACGCCATCGTGATGGACGACGTGAAGGTGCTCAACGCCGACGGCTTGCGTTATCAGGACGAATTCGTCAAGCACAAGATCCTGGACGCCATGGGCGACCTCTACATCGTGGGCAAGCCCTTGCTGGCCGCCTACAGCGCGTTTCGCAGCGGCCACGCCATGAACAACCAGCTGTTGCGCGCCCTGCTGGCGCGTACCGACGCCTGGGAGACCGTGAGCTTCGAGCAGGATCGCGAAGCGCCGCAGGGGTTTGCGCAGCTGGCGCCGGCCTGGTAAGCACGCAGACATGCTGCTGTTTCGCTGGACCGTCCTGCTGTTGTTGATTGCCGCAGGCGTGTGCTTTGCGTTTTACGTGGGCACCGGCCAGATCCGTTTTCGCAACTGGGGCGTGATCATCCTCAAATGGACGGTGATCGCCGCGTTGGGCTTCTTTGCGGTGCTGGTGCTCGAACGGCTCTTGTGAGCCAGCCTCGTGGCGAGGTCAGGGCTGCTCGCGCAAGTCCCTGATGAAGGAGCTGAAGAGCTTGAGCCGGTCGGTGTTGATCAGCCCGATCTTCATTTCCACCGGGAATTCGTGGCCGCTGCGGTCCACCAGAATGCGGCTCATGCGCTGCCCCACAAAGGGTGCGTCGCCCGTTTGGTGAAACTGAGCCAGGGCTTCGATGAACGCCACCTGATAGCGCACCGGCACCACCAGGTGGGCCAGCGATTCCCCCACCGCTTCCTCGCGGCTCCATCCGAAGAGCTTCTCGGCCTGGGTGTTCCAGTCGGTGACGCAACCCTCGAAGTCCATGCCGATGAACGGCTCCTGTGCCATGTCGATCATGGCCCGGGTGCGGGCTTCGTTGTCGTCCATGCGCTCGAAGCTGTCCTGCAGCTCCGCGGTGCGCTCATGCACACGCCGTTCCAGCGACACATTGAGGTGGCGCAGTTCTTCTTCGTTGTGTTGAAGGGTTTTCACCATGGCGTTGAAGGCGCCACCGAGAATGGCCACTTCTTCGTAGGCGTTGGACGCTGGCGCCTTCACCGCATAGCCGGCTTCCAGGCCGCGCGCCACATCGGCCAGACCCAGCAGGGGACGCGTGATCCAGCGCGCCAGGCCCCAGCCCAGCAGCGAGAACAGCAACGCCGCCAACAGGCCGCCTTGCAGCATGCGCCGGTGCATCTGGTTCACCGGAGCGTAGGCTTCATCCAGATCCTGGCGCACCAGCACGCGCCACCCCAGCCCGGGATAGTCCTCGAAACCCCGGTCTCTGCTGAAGCCCACCAGATAGTCCTCGCCATCGGGCCAGGTCTCCCGCTCAAAACCCTGCTTTCCCTGCAGGGCGGCATCGGCACTGCGCAGCTTGAGCACCGTGCCTTCTACCTCGGGCGGCCCGAGCAACACCGCGCCGGTGCTGGAGATGATCAGCGGGTCGATGGTGCGGCTGCGTCCCACTGGCACGAAGATCGCCTGCTCGATCTCGCGTGCCCACTTCCAGGACAGGTGCACGCCCAGCACGCCGGTGATCTGGCCGCTGTCGTCCTTGAGCGGGAAGGCGATGTCGACGAAGCGCATGGGCTCACCGCCCGGGCTGCCCATGAGCTGGGCGAGCAGCAGGGCTTCGTGCACGTCGCCCATGGCCTGGCCCTTGAGCGCATTCTGAAACCACGGACGCTGCGACACGTCGACGCCTTCGAGCAGGTTGCGGGTGGCGGCCAGCACCGTGCCGGCGGGGTCGGTCACGCCGATCCAGGCGTAGGTGGGATAGCTCTGCTGCAGCGCATCGATTTCGCTGCGCACCTGGGCCAGATCCAGCGGGCCGTTCAGCCGGTTGGCGATCAGTCGCACCTCGCGGTAACGCTCGAACATGGCTTGGTCCAGGCGGCTGGTGGTCTGGTTGGCCAACTCGGCGAGGTTGATGCCGATGCTGCGGCGCACCTGGAAGCTGGCGGTGCGGTCGCTGAACACGGTGAGCATGACCGTGAGCAGCAAAGACAGCAGTGTGAACGCGAGTGCGAGCCATGCGCCCAGGCTGAGGCGGTGTTGCAAAAGATTGACCACGCTCAGTAGATCCTGCCGGCTTTGTACGACGCACTGGAGCGCGCCTGCAGTGGAGAGACCTTGTTGATCGCCTGCAGCGTGCGGCTCACCTGAGCGTGCGTGATGGCCAGGCCCAGCGCATCGGCCGCGTCCTTGCCCGGCAGACCGGGAAGCTTCAGCAAGCGTTTGACCATCTCCTGCACCTGCGGCTTGGCCGCCTTGCCGTAGCCCACCACCGCCTTCTTGAGTTGCAGCGCGGTGTACTCGGCCACCGGCAGGTGATTGGCCACCAGGGCGGTGAGGCAGGCTCCGCGCGCCTGGCCCAGCAGCAGCGTGGCCTGGGGGTTGACGTTGACGAACACGATTTCGCAGGCCGAGACCTCGGGCTGGTAACGCGCGACCACTTCGGTGATGCCGTCGAACAAGATCTTGAGTCGCGCGGGCAGCAGCGCGCCGTCTTTCGGGCTGGTCTGGATGGTGCCGCTGGCCACGTAGTGCAGATGGGGGCCATCGGTGTCGATCACGCCGAAGCCGGTGCACTGCAGGCCGGGGTCGATGCCTAGGATTCTCATAGGTCGAAGGTCCAGCGCACCGAATGGAAAAACACCGGCGCGGCAAAACACAGCGCGTCCACGCGGTCGAGCAGGCCGCTGGCGCCAGTGACCGAGCGTCCGGCCAGACCCCAATGGGTCACGCCGCGGTCGCGCTTGATGGCTTTCATGACCAGGTGGCCGAAGCTGCCGGCCACGCAGGCCACCAAGGCCATCGCCAGTGCCGGCAGCGGCTTGAAGGGTGTGAGACCGGCGAGCAGGGCGCCGAGCAGGCCGCCGGCGGCCAGCCCCATGGCCCAGCTGCGCCAGTGAAAACTGTCGCTGATGGCCGGGGCCACCGGGTTGCCCAGCTTGCGTGCAGCCAGATGCTGCACCAGCATGCAGGTCTGCACCACCAGCACCAGGAAGAACACGAGAAACGCAGTCTTGCCCACGAAGCCGGGGAAGTTCAGCAGCAGCAGTGCTGGCACGTGGCTCATGCCGTAGACGCAGACCATGATGCCCCACTGCAGCTTGGCGTTGCGCTCCAGGAAGCGCTGCGGGTCGTTGCCCAGGGCGCTCACCACGGGGATCGCTAGAAACACATACACCGGGATGAACACGGTGAAGAGGTTGAAGCGCTCGGTCCACACCAGGGCGTATTGCAGCGGCAACACAACGAAGAAGGCCAGCACCAGACTGCGGTGGTCACCGCGCCGAGTGGGCGAGAGGCTGATGAACTCGCGCAGGATGAAGAACGAGACGAAGCCGAACAGCACGATGGCCACACCCTCACCCAAGGCCCAGCCGATCCAGAACACCACCGCCATCATCCAGGAGCTGCGCAGCAGCATCTGGTTGTCGCGCAGCAGCAGTTCGCGCTCGCCGGATTCGTCTTCACCGGCTCGACGCTCGCGCACCGAGAGCAACACGCTCACGCCGCTGGCGATGAACAACAGGCCGAACACCAGCACGAACAACAGGCTGACCTGTTGTTCGGGGGTGAGGCTGCGCAGAAAGGATCCCATCGGTTCAGACCTCCCGCAGGGCGATCACCGCCTCGCGCGCGCGCTTCAAGAAGTCTGCGCGTGGCTCCTCCATGCCCAATGCGACAGGCTCACCAAATGTGACCGAGCACAGCACCGGCACAGGTACCACCTCGCCCTTGGGCATCACGCGCTGCACGTTGTGGATCCAGGCCGGCACCAGCACCACGCCGGGGAAGCGCTTGGCCAGGTTGTACAGGCCCGACTTGAACGGCTGCGGGTCTTCCTCATGCCCGCGCGTGCCTTCGGGAAACAGGATCAGCGAGTCGCCGCTTTCCAGCGCGTTGATGAGTGGCTGCAAAGGATCTTCTTCGCCTTTCCTCTCGCGTTCGACATACACCGCGTTGAACACCTCGGTGGTGATCCAGCGCTTGAAGTTCGATGCGGTCCAGTAGTCCTTGGCGGCGATCGGGCGCGTGATGCTGCGCAGCTCGTGCGGGAGTGCCGCCCAGATCAGCACCAGATCGGCATGGCTCTGGTGGTTGGCGAAGTAGATGCGCTGCTCGGCCTTGGGCGGGCAGCCATGCCAGCGCGCCTGCGCGCCGGTGAGCAGGCGCACCAGGCCCAGCAGGAACACGCTCATGGCGGTGGCGCGCAGCTTCATGGCAGCCTGACTTCAGACATGCGGGCGACGATGGTGCCGGTGCGCCTGGCGAGGTAAGCCGAACCCGGGCGCGTCTCGAAGAATTTGGGCGAGGGCAGCATCACCGCCAGCCGCGCCGCTTCCGAAGCGCTGAGCTTGCTGGCCGGCTTCTTGAAGTAACGCTGTGCGGCGGCCTCGGCACCAAACACGCCTTCGCCCCATTCCACGCTGTTGAGGTAGATCTCCAGAATGCGCTCCTTGCTCAGCAGCGTCTCCAGCGCCACCGCCAGCACGAGTTCCTGGCCTTTGCGCAGGAACTGGCGCTCGCCTGAGAGCAGCAGGTTCTTGGCCAGTTGCTGCGTGATGGTGGAGCCGCCCACCACCTTGGGTTCGCGCACCGGCTTGTTGGGTTGGGCCGCCGCGCGTTTTTCGGCCTGCTGCAGGCGCTTCTCGTTTTTCTGCCACGCGGTCTCGATCGCTTCCCAGTCCACCCCGCCATGCTCCAGAAAGCCGGCGTCTTCCGAGGCGATCACGGCGCGCTTGAGGTTCGGGCTGATCTGGTCACCGGCCACCCATTGGTGTGACCAGCGCCAGGTCTTGTCGGTGGTCAGGGCCTCCTGGCCGACGCGCCAGGCTTCCGAACGCATGAAGGCGGTGCTGGTCGGGTCGATCACCACCATGGCCGCGATGCGCAGCGCAAAGAACACCTGCAGCGCCACTCCGGCCAGGACCATCCACAACACCCAGCGCCCGAGTGCCCGCATCTACTGGCCCGACAACTGCGTTTGCAGCGTCTCGTCGCGCGTGAAGCGGAAACGCGAGACCACCACGATCTGGTCGGCCTGGCGGCGCATGGGGTCGTTGAACTTGCCGAAGGACAGGCTGCGCACGATGGCCTGGGCGCGGCGGTCGAGCAGGTTGTTGCCCGATGTCTGCACGATCTCGGTGTCGAGCACCGCACCGTTGTGGTTGACCGTGATGATCATGGTGAGCTCGCCATAGAGCTTGCGGCCGGCGGCTTCGGGGAAGTTGGTGGTGCCACGGTCTTCGATCTTGCGGCGAAGTTCATCGTAGTAGATGGCATACACCGCCTCGCGCGTGGCCGGGCTGATGTAGCGCTTCTTGGGCCGGGCGCTCTCTTCGTTGATACGCCGCTCGATCTCGGCCAGGATCTTCACCAGCGCCTTGCGCTTCTCTTCGCGCTCCACCGCCTCGCGGCTGGGGTTGACCGACTGCGTGTCGGGTGGCGGCATCTTCGCGAGTTCCCGGCGCACCTGGGCGAGCAGCTGGTTCTGCTGCTCCTTGAGCGCTTCGATCCTGCGTTCGTCTTCTTCGGGCGTGTCGCCCACGCGTGCCACGGTGGTGGGTGGCAGGGGTGAGGTGGAGCGCCCGCGCACCGCGTCGCCGCCGCCGGCCAGTGAGGCCTGCGCGATCGCGGTGGCCTTCTCGGGCCGTTCGTTGCTGCGCGCATTGACCAGGATCACCTCCAGCGGCGTGTCCTGGAACACCCGGTTGAAGCCGGCGGGGTTCACGAATCGAACCGTGAGCACCGCCGCATGCACTGCGATCGACAACCCCAGCGCCAGCTGCAGTGTGGTCAGGGTTTTCAGGAACGCGAGGGCGGGTTTCACGCGGCGATTATCGGTGTGCCCCGGCCTGTCAGGCCGAATGACCCGCCGGGTCGGTGGTCCCCGGCGGCTGGGCGGCGGGCTCGGCGCCATCTGCCTCGTTCACGTCGATGGCCAGGGCCAGCGGCGCGGACAGCTCCTCGTCCTCGCCGTCTTCGCCGGCAGTGTCGTCCGCAGTCTCATCGACCGGCAGATCCAGGCGCTCGATGACGGTACCGTGCACGTCGAGCGTGATGTCGTCGATCTCACCCAGTCTGATGCGCACGTGCGCGCCGCGCGGCAGACCGTCGGCACCCATCACCGGCAGCACCAGGGGCAGCGCGTCGGCGCGCACCAGGTTGTCTTTCACCAGGGTGGCGGTGAGTTCGGTGGTGCCGCTTTGCCGCAGGTGCTTGAGCGTCCAGTAGCGTTCCATGCCGTTCTGGAAACCGTTGTAGGCGGTGTAGGCGGCATCGAACGCGCTGATGATGGAGAACAGGTTGGCGTCTTTGGGCTTGAAGGGGGCGGCGAGTGCCGCGGTCTTGCCGTGGCGCGCACAGGCAATGATCTGCCACTGGTTGACCATGTCCACATAGCGGCGCAGGGGCGAGGTGCTCCAGGCGTAGCTTTTCACGCCAATGCCGGCATGCGGCTGGGCCTTGGTGCCCATGCGCACCTTCACGCCGGGGGCCATGCTGGCCTGGCTGCGGTAGATGCCGGGCACGCCGCAGTCGTTGAGCCAGTTGCCCCAGGTGCTGTTGGCCAGGATCATGGCCTCGGCCACCATCAAATCCAGCGGGGCGCCGCGCTGGCGGGTGCCGATCACCACCAACTCGTCACCCACCGGTTCGTCGCCGGACTTGCCTTCGAGGCGGAAGGTGTAGTCGGGTCGCGTGAAGTTTTCGGGTTTGCCGCGCACCACCTCGCGCTGGGCCTTGAGATGCCGCGCCAGCGTGAAGATGAAGGCCAGCGTGGGCTGCAGCGCGGCGATCTCGGGCGCGGCGTTGTCGGCCGGGGCCTCGCCCGCGAGCCAGGCTTCGGTGATCACGGTGTCGAGCTGGTCGTGGCGCAGGTTCAACGCGATCGGCACGCGCTCCAGCGCCGTTCGGGTGTCGGTGATGGCCAGCGTGGCCTCATTGAAGGTCACATACAGCGAGACGGCGGGGCAGTCGCGACCGGCCATCAGCGTGTAGGCCTGCACCACCTCGTCGGGCAGCATGGTGATCTTGTGGCCCGGCATGTAGACGGTGGACAGGCGGTGGCGCGCGACCTGGTCGATGGCACTCTCGGGTGCGATGGCCAGACCGGGTGCTGCGATGTGGATGCCCAGCGTGACGGTGCCGCTGCCCAATCCCTGCAGTGACAGCGCATCGTCGATCTCGGTGGTGTGCGAGTCGTCGATGGAAAACGCCTGCACCGCAGCCAGCGGCAGCTCGTCGGTGATCACCGGCGCCTGCAGCGCCGGGAACCCGGTGCCTTTGGGGAACTGGTCAAACAGGAAACGCTGCCAGTGGAACTGGTAGGCGCTGCTGATGGCCCCGGCGTTCTGCAGCAAGGTGAGTGGCGCGGTGTGGCTGCTGCGCGCGGCCTCGACCACGGCCTTGTACTCGGGTGCGTTCTTGTCGGGCTTGAACAGGATCTTGTAGAGCTGCTGGCACACCGGCTCGGGGCAGGTGCCGCCGGCCAGCTCGGCCGCCCAGGCTTCGATCTGCACCTGCAGCTGCTTCTTTTTTTCGATGCCGGCCAGCGCCTGGGCCAGGATGTCGGCCGGCGCCTTCTTGTAGCGGCCTTTGCCGGCGCGTCGGAAATAGTGCGGCGCGCCCTGCAGGCACAGGAGCGCGGCCACCTGCTCGGCGGTGCTGGCGCTGCTGTTGAAGTACTCGCGCGCCAGATCGGCGAAACCGAACTCGTCCTCGGGCGCGAATTCGTAGGCCAGGGCCAGGTCCATGTCATTGGACAGCTCGGTGGCGGCGCTCATCAAGGGGCCGGGGGCGGGTTTTTCGAACCGCAACAGGGCGTTGACCGCCTTGACCTTGACGCGCTTGCCGGATTCGAGCTCGACTTGCAGGGAACTTTCAGCCTCGGACAGGAGGCGGCCGGTCAACAACTTGCCGGCTTCATCAAACAGAATGTGCATGGGCGGGATTGTCCCATGGGGCGGCTACAGACCCATGAAGGCAAAGACTTCATCGATGTGGTCGTCGAAGTCGCTGATCGCGTGGTCGCTGCCGGGCAAGAGCCGGATCGTCCCACCGGCGCAGAAAGCCTGCATTTCTCGCCAGTCCAGCACTTCATCGCCTTTGGACAGGATCGCGAACAGGCGCTCGGGCGTGGGCGGCTGCCGGGCTGCCAGCCGTTCGATGTCGGCCTGTTGTGCCTTGAGCTCGTCCACGAAGCCGGGCTGGAACACGAAGCGCTCCTCGGGTGCGTGCCACGCGGCCTGCTCCCCGATGTACGCCGAAAGGTCGCGTGCTGGAAACGGGGCCGGGTTGAGCAACACCGCGGGGTAGCCGGTCTGCAGCGAGAACCACCGCGCGTAGAAGCCACCCAGCGAGGAGCCCACCACCGCCACGGTCTCGCGAGGCCAGCTCGCTGTGCCCTGCATCACCAGGTCCATCGCCTCGGCAGGCGAGGGCGGCAACTGGGGGCACCACCAGGTCAGGTCCGGGTGCTCGGCCCGCACCCGGGTGGCCACCTTGCGCGCCTTCATCGACTGCGGCGACGAGCGAAAACCGTGGAGATAGAGCAGGTGGGTGGTGGCAGAGCGCATCGCCGAAGGATAATCCGGGGCCATGTCCGCCGCGTTCGACAAACCCTCCCTGCTGCAGCGCATTGCCCCGGTCTTTCTGGGCTTTGATCTGCCGCTGCTGTTGGCCATCCTGATCATGGCGGGTGCCGGGCTGCTGACCATGTACTCGGTCGGCTTCGACCACGGCACGCGATTCGAGTCCCACGGCCGCAACATGCTGATCGCCGCCGGCGTGCTGTTTCTCGTTTCCCAGATCCCACCGCACCGGCTCATGACCCTGGCGCTGCCCGCCTATGCGCTGGGCGTGATGCTGTTGCTGGGCGTGGAGTTCTTCGGCATATCGCGCAAGGGCTCGCAACGCTGGCTCGATGTGGGCATGGTGATCCAGCCCAGCGAACTCATGAAGATCGCCATGCCCCTGATGCTGGCCTGGTGGTTTCACCGCCGCGAGGGCCAGCTCAAACCACTGGACTTCGCCGCCGCGGGTCTCTTGCTGCTCATGCCGGTGGCACTGGTCCTCAAGCAGCCCGACCTGGGAACCTCGCTGCTGGTGCTCTCGTCGGGCCTGTTCGTCATCTTCTTCGCGGGTCTCAGCTGGAAACTCATCCTCCCGCCGGTGCTCGTGGGCGCCGTGGGCATCGCGCTGCTGATCGCTTTTGAGGGGCAACTGTGCGCGCCCGACGTGGACTGGCAGGTGCTGCGCGAATACCAGCGCCAGCGCGTGTGCACGCTGCTCGATCCGTCCAAGGACCCGCTGGGCAAGGGCTTCCACATCATCCAGGGCATGATCGCCATCGGCTCCGGGGGCGTGTGGGGCAAGGGCTTCATGCAAGGCACGCAGACGCACCTGGAGTTCATCCCCGAGCGAACCACCGACTTCATCTACGCCGCGTTCTCCGAAGAGTTCGGCCTGGTCGGCACGCTGGCGCTCATGGTCGGGTTCATCTTTCTGATCGTGCGTGGCCTGGTCATCGCCATGGAGGCGCCCACGCTGTTCTCGCGTCTGCTGGCCGGCGCCCTCACGCTCAACATCTTCGTGTACGCCTTCGTCAACATGGGCATGGTCAGCGGCATCCTGCCGGTGGTGGGCGTGCCGCTGCCGTTCGTGAGCTACGGCGGCACCGCCATGGTCACCATGGGCGTGGGCCTGGGCATGTTGATGTCGATCGCCAAGTCCCGGCGTTTCATGCAGTCATGACGGTCGCGTTCGTCGGGGCGGGCAACATGGGAGGTGCGCTGGTGGAGCGCCTGTGCGAGGCGCATTGGGCCGTGACGGTGTGCGACACCGATCCGCTGCGCCAGCAGCAGGCCCTGGCCGCCGGTGCCAGCCTGGCCGACACACCGCTGACCGCGGTGGCACAACTTGGGCCGCAGGACGCGCTGGTGATCGTGGTGGTGGACGCCGACCAGTGTCGCGAGGTGCTGTGGGGCGAGCAGGGTGCGGTCGGCGGCCTGCGGCCCGGGCAGACCGTGGTGCTGTGCCCGACCATCGCGCCCGAAGACACCACCGCCATCGCCGAGCGGCTGGCGCAGCAGGGCATTGCCTGTATCGACGCGCCCATGTCGGGCGGCCCGCAGCGGGCGCGCGACGGGCGCATGAGCCTGATGGTGGCCGGCCCACCGGCGGTGCTGGAGCGCCACGCTGACTTGCTGGCCGCCTTGTCGCTGAACGTGATGCGCATCAGCGAGCGCGTCGGTGACGGCGCGCGCACCAAGCTGGTCAACAACCTGCTCGCCGGCATCAACCTGGTGGGCGCGGCCGAGGTGCTGGCCCTGGCCGAGCGCATGGGGCTGAACCTGTCCACCACGCTCGACGTGATCGAGCGCTCCAGTGGCCAGAGCTGGATCGGCTCGGACCGCATGCGCCGCGCGATCGACGGCGACCTGGCGCCGCGTGCCCACGTGACCCTGCTGGAAAAAGACACCCGGCTGGCGGTGGCGGCGGCGCGCGGCGTGGGCTTTGAAGGCCCGCTGGGTGCGAGCGCGGCCCGCGTGTTCGCGCAGGCTGCCGAAGCGGGCATGGCGGGGCTGGACGACGCCGCCTTGCTCTCGTACCTGCGCCAGAACACCCCAAGACCCTGACGCCAGCGCGCGGGGCGGGTCGTTCTTACAATGGCCCCATGATTTCACGCGAACCCACCCTGGCCCGTCTGGCCACCGCCCAAAGCCTGCTCCTCGAACCGTTTGGCCTCACGCCCGTGCATCTGCAGCGCGCGCTCGGCGAGATCATGTCGCACGGCGTGGACGATGCCGACCTGTATTTCCAGACCACCCGCAGCGAAGGCTGGAGCCTGGAAGAGGGCATCGTCAAGACCGGCAGCTTCAGCATCGACCAGGGCGTGGGCGTGCGCGCGGTGAGTGGTGAAAAGACCGCGTTTGCCTATTCCGACGACCTCTCCTGGGACTCGCTGCTGGACGCCGCGCACACCGTGCGCAGCATCTCCGGCCAGGGTCAGTCGAAGAAGGTGAAGACGCCGGCCTCCAAGGTGGCCAAGTCGCGTTCGCTCTATGGCGGCGTGGACCCGATCGGCACGCTCGACAGTACCGCCAAGGTGGCGTTGCTGGAGAAAGTGGAAACAATGGCCAAGGCCAAGGACCCACGCGTGGTGCAGGTGATGGCCGGTCTGGCCGCCGAGCACGATGTGGTGCTGGTGGCGCGCGCCGACGGCACGCTGGCCGCCGACGTGCGACCGCTGATCCGCCTGTCGGTCACCGTGATCGCCGAGCAGGCCGGCCGCCGCGAGGTGGGTTCGTCGGGTGGCGGTGGCCGCTTTGGTCTGGCCTATTTTGACGATGCGATGGTGCAGTCCTATGTGGATGAAGCAGTGTCCTATGCACTGACCAACCTTGACGCCCGGCCCGCGCCGGCCGGCGAGATGGTGGTGGTGCTGGGCTCGGGCTGGCCGGGCATCCTGTTGCACGAAGCGGTGGGCCACGGGCTTGAAGGCGACTTCAACCGCAAGGGCAGCAGCGCCTTTGCCGGGCGCATCGGCCAGCGCGTGGCCGCCAAGGGCGTGACCGTGCTCGACGACGGCACCATCGCCGACCGGCGCGGCTCGCTCAACGTGGACGACGAAGGCCACACCTCGCAGAAGAACGTGCTGATCGAAGACGGCATCTTGCGCGGCTACATCCAGGACTCGATGAACGCGCGCCTGATGGGCGTGAAACCCACCGGCAACGGCCGGCGCGAGAGCTACGCCCACGTGCCCATGCCGCGCATGACCAACACCTACATGCTGGGTGGCGACAAGGCGCCCGAGGAAATCGTGGCCAGCATCAAGAAGGGCCTCTACGCCACCAACTTCGGCGGTGGGCAGGTCGACATCACCTCGGGCAAGTTCGTGTTTTCCGCGAGCCAGGCCTACTGGGTGGAAAACGGCCAGATCCAGTACCCGGTGAAGGGCGCCACGCTGGTGGGCAACGGTCCCGATTCGCTCACCCGCGTGAGCATGATCGGCAACGACATGAAGCTCGACAGCGGTGTGGGCACCTGCGGCAAGGAAGGCCAGAGCGTGCCGGTGGGCGTGGGTCAGCCCACCTTGCGCATCGATGGTTTGACGGTCGGCGGTACGGCTTAATCTGCTGAAGAAGCGCCAGAAGCCGGGATCTTTCCCGGCTTTTTCACGACCGCGTAGCGCAGCAGGGTCTGCTCTCTGGCGACCGCGTGGTCGACCACCGGGCGCGGGTAGGTCTTGCCCAGTTCCACACCGGCGCCGGCCAGTTCGATCTCCAGCGCCTTCCAGGGCGCGTGAATGGCCGCATCGGGCAGGCCCGCGAGTTCGGGCAGGTAGCGCCGGATGAACCTGGCCTGCGGGTCGAACTTCTCGCTCTGACTCACCGGGTTGAAGATGCGAAACCAGGGCTGGGCATCACAGCCGCTGGAGCTGGCCCACTGCCAGCCGCCGTTGTTGGCGGCCAGGTCGAAGTCGATCAGCTTCTCTGCAAAGTAACGCTCGCCCCACTGCCAGTGGAGCCCCAAGTCCTTGACCAGGAAACTGGCCACCACCATGCGCAGGCGGTTGTGCATGTAGCCGGTCTGGTTGATCTGGTGCATGGCCGCGTCCACCAGCGGGTAGCCGGTGCGGCCCTCGCACCAGGCGGCAAACAGTTCCTTGCCGTGTCTTCCATGCTCGAACTTGATGTGGTCGTACTCGGGCTTGAATGCCTTGTCCACCACGTGCGGAAAGTTGGCCAGCACCTGGTGGTAGAAGTCGCGCCAGATCAACTCTGAGAGCCAGGTGCTCGCGCCCACCAGACCCTGCAGGTGCATCTGGTACGCCACCGAGGCGAGGTGGCGGATCGAGATGGTGCCGAAGCGCAGGTGCACGCTGAGGTAGCTCGGGCCTTTCACGGCGGGGAAGTTGCGCGTCTCGTCGTAGCGGTCGATGCGCTCCACGAAGTCTTCAAACAGGCGGTGCGCGCCGCTGGCGCCGGTGGGCAGCGGCAGTTGCGCCAGGTTGGTGGGCTCGAAGCCGATGTCGGCCAGCGTGGGCACCGGCTTCGCCCAGGCCGCCGGCATCGACGCCAGGGTGCGGGCGTACTGCGCCACCGGGTAGGCCTTGAGATGGAAGGGCGTGAGCGCCTTGAGCCAGGCGTTCTTGTAGGGCGTGAACACACCAAAGGCGTGACCCGCCTGCGTGAGCACCTCGCGCCGCTCGAAGATCACGTGGTCCTTGTGGCTGTGCAGCAGGATGCCGGCGTGCGCCAGGGCGCCGAACACCTGGGCATCGCGCGTCAGCGCGGCGGGCTCGTCGTCGTGGTTGGCAAACACCGCTTGAACTGCCAACTGCTGTGCCAGTGCCGGCACGGCCTTGGCGGCTGCACCGTGCATCACGATCAGGCCCACACCGCCCACGCCGTTGACGCGGCCGAGCTCGCGCAAGGATGAGTCGAGCTCCACCAAGGATTCGCGGATGAACTCCACGCGCCGATCCGCCCGGGGGAGGGGGTCGAGGATCTCGGTGTCGAAGACGAACACGCACCAGACCTGGCGACAGACCTTGAGCGCGTGGTACAGCGCGGCGTTGTCTTGTGCGCGCAGATCGCGCCGGAACCACATCAGGCCTTTGTCGTAGGTGTTCATGGGTCCGGGCGGCTGGTGCTGGGGCGGTGGCAGCAGCCACCTCTGGGGGGTAAGGCAAGCGGCTTAAAATCGGCCGATGCCTGCTGATTTTGCCCCCATCAACCTCACCAATCATTTTCTGATTGCGATGCCCGGCCTCAGCGATGAGCTATTCGGCCGCAGCGTGGTGTTCATGTGCGAGCACAGCGAACGCGGAGCGCTCGGTCTGGTGATCAACAAGCCCAGCGACATCCTGCTGCCCCGCCTGTTCGAAAAGGTCGACCTGCCCATGGGCCGCGATGACTTGCTGGAGCTGCCCGTGTTCCAGGGCGGCCCGGTGCAGACCGAGCGCGGCTTCGTGTTGCACGAGGCGGTGTCGGGCGAGGGCGAATCGGTTTACGCCTCCACCTTGTCGATTCCCGGCGGTCTTGAGATGACCACCTCGAAAGACGTGCTGGAGGCCATGGCCTCGGGCGCCGGCCCGCGCCGGGTGTTCGTGTCGCTCGGCTACGCCTCGTGGGGCCAGGGCCAGCTCGAATCGGAAATCACCGAGAACAGCTGGCTGACGGTGGAGGCCGACCCTGCCTTGATTTTTGATGCGCCGGTGGCCGAGCGCTATGAACGCGCCATGGCACTGTTGGGCTTGCAGCCCTGGATGCTGTCTCCTGATGCGGGGCACGCATGAGCAACCTGGCCACGGCCGTTCCGGCTGATTGCCAGATGTTTCTTGCATTCGACTTTGGGCTCAAACGCACCGGCGTGGCCACTGGCAACCGCATCACCCGCAGCGCCACACCGCAGGCCACCATCGCGGCCGAGGGCGACGCGCGCTTTGCTTTGATTGCACAGCGCCTGAAAGAGTGGCAACCCGATGCCCTGGTGGTCGGTGTGCCCTACCACCCCGACGGCGCGGCCCATGAGAACACCGCACGTGCCCTGAAGTTTGCGCGCCAGCTGCGCGGCCGCCACGGCCTGCCGGTGTTTGAAGTGGATGAGCGTTACAGCACCACCGAAGCCCACAGCCTGGGCGCGAAAGACGCCGACGCGGCGTCGGCCTGCATCATCCTGGAACAATTCTTGAGGAGCCTGCCTTGACCGAGTCCTTGCCTCTGAATGCAGAGGCGCTCTACGCCGAACTCCTGCCCGCCGTGAAGGCGTTGATCGCCGAATCGCCCGGTCCTGTGGTGCTTGCCGGCATCACCTCCGGCGGCGCCTGGCTGGCCGAACGCCTGCAGCGCGACCTGGGCCTGCCAGGCAATGCCGGCGTGATCTCGTCCAGCATGCACCGCGACGATTTCGCGCAGCGCGGCCTGGCATCCAGCGCGCAGACCGTCCTGCCCTTCGACGTGAACGGCGCCCATGTGTTGCTGATCGACGACGTGCTCTACACCGGTCGCACGCTGCGCGCCGTGATCAACGAACTCTTCGACTACGGCCGCCCGGCCAGCGTGCGCCTGGCGGTGCTGGTGGACCGGGGTGGGCGCGAACTGCCGATCGAGGCCAATGTGTGCGCCGCCCGTGTCGAGATGCCTGCGGGTCAGTCGCTTGAACTCGCGCGCGACGACAGCGGCCGCATGAGCTTTGTGCTGGAAACCAAGGAAGCCTGACCGTGCCAAGCAAGAACCCCCAGCTCAACAAGAACGGTGAACTCATTCACCTGCTCTCCACCGAGGGCCTCTCGCGCGACATCCTCACGCAGATCCTGGACACCGCGGCCAACTTCGTGAGCGTGAGCAACCGCGAAGTGAAGAAGGTGCCGCTGCTGCGGGGAAAAAGCGTGTTCAACCTGTTCTTCGAGAACAGCACGCGCACCCGCACCACCTTCGAGATCGCGGCCACGCGCCTGAGTGCCGACGTGATCAACCTGGACATCGCGCGCAGCTCCACCGCCAAGGGCGAGTCGCTGCTCGACACCATCGCCAACCTCAGCGCCATGGCGGCCGACATCTTTGTCGTGCGCCACAGCGAATCGGGCGCGCCCTACCTGATCGCGCAGCATGTGGCCCCGCATGTGCACGTGATCAACGCCGGCGACGGGCGCCATGCGCACCCCACGCAGGGGCTGCTCGACATGTACACCATCCGCCACTACAAGCAGGACTTCACCAGGCTCTCGGTGGCCATCGTGGGCGACGTGCTGCACTCGCGCGTGGCGCGCTCCGACATCCACGCCCTGACCACGCTGGGCTGTCCTGACGTGCGCGTGGTCGGCCCGCGCACGCTGGTGCCGAGCGACCTCTCGCAGATGGGCGTGCGCGTGTGCCACACGCTGGAAGAGGGCATCAAGGACTGCGACGTGGTGATCACGCTGCGCCTGCAGAACGAACGCATGAGCGGCGCGCTGCTGCCTTCGAGCCAGGAATACTTCAAGAGCTTCGGCCTCACGCCCGAGCGCCTGCGCTGGGCGAAGGACGATGCGATCGTGATGCACCCGGGCCCGATCAACCGCGGCGTGGAGATCGACTCGTCCGTGGTGGACGGGCCGCAGAGTGTGATCCTGCCGCAGGTCACTTATGGCATCGCGGTGCGCATGGCGGTCATGGGCATCGTCGCGGGGAACGAGGCATGAATGTGGCCCCCACGCTCCGCCGCTTCGCGGGTCGCTGCCCCCCGAGGGGGTGCGTTTCGCCTTGGGGCGGCCCGGCGGCGAAACCTATGAGGACCTAACGTGAAGATATTGATCCAAAACGGCCGTGTGATGGACCCGGCCACCGGCCGCGACGAGATGGCCGACGTGGCGATCGCCGCCGGCCGCATCATCGCCATCGGCAATGTGGCGCCCGACTTCCACGCCGCACGCACCATCGACGCCACCGGCTGCGTGGTGGCACCGGGCCTGGTGGACCTGGCCGTGCGCTTGCGCGAACCCGGCCAGGAACACGCCCGCATGCTCGAGAGCGAGATGGCCGCGGCGGTGGCTGGCGGTGTGACCTCGCTGGTCTGCCCGCCCGACACCGACCCGGTGCTCGACGAGCCCGGCCTGGTGGACATGCTCAAGTTCCGCGCCGAGAAGCTGCACCTGGCGCGCGTGTTTCCGCTGGGCGCGCTCACGCGTGGCCTGCAGGGCGAGGTGCTCACCGAAATGGCCGAGCTCACCGAGTCCGGCTGCATCGGCTTTGGCCAGGCCGAGGTGCCCATCGTCAACGTGCAGGTGCTGCAGCGCGCGCTGCAATACGCCGCCACCTTCGGCTACACCGTGTGGCTGCGCCCGCAGGATTTCTGGCTGGGCAAGGGCGTGGCCGCCAGCGGTCCGCTGGCCACGCGCCTGGGCCTGGCCGGCATCCCGGCAGCGGCGGAAACCATCGCGCTGCACACGCTGTTCGAACTCATGCGCGCCACCCAGGGCAAAACGCCCGGCAGCCCCAACGCGCGCGTGCACCTGTGCCGCCTCAGCAGCGCCGCCGGCCTCGCACTGGTGCGCCAGGCCAAGGCCGAGGGCCTGCCGGTCACCTGTGACGTGAGCGTGCACAACCTGCACCTGACCGACATCGACATCGGCTACTACGACAGCCGCCTGCGCCTGCAGCCTCCCGTGCGCCAGCAGCGCGACCGCGACGCGCTGCGCGCCGGTCTGGCCGACGGCACCATCGACGCGCTGGTGTCCGACCACAACCCGGTGGACAGCGACGCCAAGACGCTGCCCTTCGCCGAGGCCGAACCCGGTGCCACCGCGGTCGAGTTGCTGCTCGGCCTGGCCTGCACCTGGGCGCAGCAGGACGGTCTGGGCCTGATGCAGGCGCTGACCGTGATCACCAGCGGACCGCAGTCGGTGCTGGGCGCCAGCCTGGGCACGCTGCAGGCCAGCGTGGGGCGCATCGCAGTGGGCGGCGTGGCCGACCTCTGCATTTTCGACCCCAACGCGAGCTGGACGGTGCAAGCCGATGCGCTGCGCAGCCAGGGCAAACACACGCCGTTTGGTGGCCACGAGCTGCCCGCGCGCGTGCGCGCCACGCTGGTGGGCGGGCAGGTGGCGCACCAGGCCGTGGACGCCACCGCGTGAACCGTTTGCGCGCTGCCTGGCGCGCCTTGCGTGCCATTGGCCACGTGCTGCGCGGCCTGTGGATCATCCGCAGCGAATTCGGCCGGCTCACGCCGCCGCAAACCCAACTGCTGGCGCGCGAGTGGTCGCGCCAGATGCTGACCATCCTGGGGGTGGAGCTGGTCGTGCACGGCACGCCGCCCGCACACGGCCCGTTGCTCATGGTGTCCAACCACATCTCGTGGCTCGACATCCTGGTGCTCAACGCGGCGCACCCGAGCCGCTTTGTTTCCAAGGCCGACGTGAAGAGCTGGCCGCTGCTGGGCTCGCTCATCACCGGCGCGGGCACGCTCTACATCGAACGCGAAAGCCGGCGCGACGCCATGCGCGTGGTGCACCACATGGCCGAACGCTTGCGCGAGGGCGACACCCTCACCGTGTTCCCCGAAGGCACCACGGGCGACGGCCGTGAACTGCTGCCGTTTCACGCCAACCTGCTTCAGGCGGCCATCACGGCCAATGTGCCGGTGCTGCCGGTGGCGTTGGGCTTCGTCGACCGCGTGCACGGTGGCCGGCACGACGCACCCGTGTTCGTTGGCGACACCACGTTGGTGGCCTCGATCTGGACCACGCTGTGCGCCGACGGTGTGCAGGCGCAGGTGCGCTATGGCGAGGCCCAACACCCGCGCGGGCGCGACCGCCGGACCTGGTCGCACGACCTGCGTGCGGCGGTGCAGCAACTGCAGGGCGCGGGCACCGACAGCGCCGACTGACATGGCTTGCCGGGGTGCTGGTGTTCCACCCCGGAACACTTCTGGTTCAGGGAAATCCCGAGGATGAAACCGGACAGACACAGGAGGAACATGCCGGTGTCTGCTCTTGTGCGCGTGCCCGGCTCGCGAACGGGCGGACGCCCCACAACAAGCCTGCTCGCAGCGGGTTGCACCAGGAGACACGATGAAAAACACACCACTGGCCCGCCTCGGGTGCTGGGCGGCGGCAGGCATGCTGGCCGCATGGGCCCTGAGTGCAACGGCGTTCGCCCAGGCCCCCGCCAAAGGTTCGGCCGCGCACATCACCGCCGCGGTCAACAAGGTCAACGCCGCGTTCATGAAGAGCAACGCCCGCAAGACACCCGACTGGCCGAGCTACGGACTGGACTACGCCGAGACGCGCCATTCGAAGCTGAACCAGATCAGCACGTCCAACGTGAAGGACCTGGGCCTGGTGTGGTCGTACAACCTCGAATCCAAACGCGGCGTGGAGTCCACCCCGCTGGTGGTCGACGGCATCATGTACGTCACCGCCTCGTGGAGCGTGGTGCACGCGGTGGACGTGCGCACCGGCAAGCAGATCTGGACCTTTGATCCGAAGGTGCCGCGCGAAGCCGGCTACAAGGGTTGCTGCGATGTGGTCAACCGCGGCGTGGCGCTGCACGAGGGCAAGGTCTTTGTGGCCGCGTACGACGGCCGCCTGATCGCGCTGGACGCCGCCACCGGCCGGCAGGTGTGGGAGAAGGACACCATCATCGACCGCAAGTTCAGCTACACCATCACCGGCGCGCCGCGCGTGTTCAAGGGCAAGGTGATCATCGGCAATGGCGGCGCCGAGTACGGTGTGCGCGGCTACATCACCGCCTACGACGCAAAGACCGGCGACCAGAAATGGCGCTGGTTCACCGTGCCGGGCGACCCGAGCAAGCCGTTCGAGGACGAGTCCATGGCCAAGGCGGCCAAGACCTGGGATCCGGCCGGCAAATGGTGGGAAGCCGGTGGCGGCGGCACCGCCTGGGACGCGATGGCCTTCGATCCCGAACTCAACCTGATGTACATCGGCACCGGCAACGGCTCGCCCTGGCAGCGTGACAAGCGCAGCCCCGCGGGTGGCGACAACCTGTATCTGGCCTCCATCGTTGCGCTCAATCCGGACACCGGCAAGTATGTGTGGCACTACCAGGAAACCCCCGGGGACAACTGGGACTACACCTCCACGCAGCCCATGATCCTGGCCGACATCAAGGTCGACAACAAGCCGCGCAAGGTGATCCTGCACGCGCCGAAGAACGGCTTCTTCTTCGTGATCGACCGCGTCAACGGCAAGTTCATCTCGGCAAAGAATTTCGTCGACGTGAACTGGGCCACCGGGTACGACAAGAACGGCCGCCCGATCGAGACCGCGCTGGCGCGCACCGGCGATCGACCGCGCGAAATCATCCCGAGCGCGTTCGGCGCGCGCAACTGGCACTCCATGTCGTACAACCCGGCCACCGGGCTGGTCTACATGCCGGTGCAGGGCGTGCCGCTCACGCTCATGGACAACAAGGACTGGAAGTTCAACGGCGTGCGCCCGGGCGAACCTCACAGTGGCATGGGCTGGAACACGGCCAATTTCGCCAACGTGGAGCCGCCCACCAGCAAGCCCTATGGCCGCCTGGTGGCTTGGGACCCTGTGAAGCAGCAGGCCGCCTGGACCAAGGAGCAGATCTCGCCGTGGAACGGCGGCACGCTCACCACGGCGGGCAACCTGGTGTTCCAGGGCACGGCCGACGGGCGCTTCATCGCCTACAACGCCACCACCGGCGAGCAGCTATGGGAAACGCCCACCGGCACCGGCGTGATCGCAGCGCCCAGCACCTACCTGGTCGACGGCAAGCAGTACGTGTCGATCGCGGTCGGCTGGGGCGGCGTGTACGGTTTGGCCCAGCGTGCCACCGACCGCGAGGGCCCCGGCACGGTCTATACCTTCGCCGTGGGTGGCAAGGCGCAGCCGCCGGCCTTCGTGAAGTACCAACTGGACAAGCTGGTGGCCGGGGTGAAGTACGACCCGACCCACGTGCCCACCGGCACCGCGCTGTATGTGAGCAACTGCGTGTTCTGCCACGGCGTGCCGGGTGTGGATCGGGGTGGCAACATCCCCAACCTGGGTTACTTGGACGCATCGTTCATCGAGAATCTGGACAAGTTCGTGTTCAAGGGTCCGGCCACCGAACGCGGCATGCCGGACTTCACGGGCAAGCTCAGCATGGATGACGTGCAAAAAATCAAGGCGTTCATTCAGGGAACCGCCGATGCGATCAGACCCAAGAATTGAAGGGCGATGAGCCACAAAAAAAGCCGGGCATCTGCCCGGCTTTTTCATGCGCGCCGCGCCGGCGTGTTCAGCCTTTCGCGCGCTTGAGCATCACCTCGGTGTTGGTCTTGCGGTCCGCGTTCACCGTCTGCACCGCGGGGCGCTCGGCCAGCAGCTTCAAATACTCGCGCACCGGTAGATCGGCGAGGTAGTCACGCCCGTAGATGATCTTGGTGGCGCTGCTCACCAGCGGCAGGTGCACGGCGGCCGCGCAGTCGGCCAGGGTGAAGGTGTCGCCCGCGATGAAGGGCGAGAACTTCACCAGCTGGGCGAAGGCCGCCACATTCTTGGTGAGTTGCTCGCCGGTTTTTTCCTTGGCCGCGTCGCTCACCTTGCCGCCAAAGAACGCCTCGCCGTAGAGGTTGCGCGCCACCAGCTCCAGGTGCAGCTCGATGTATCGCACGATCTCGCGCACCTTGCCTTTCTGGTACGCGTCGGCTGGCAGCAGCGGGCGCGCGGGGTAGGCGTCTTCGATGTACTCGAGCAGCACGGTGGACTCGGACAAGGGACCCGCGTCGGTCTTGAGGTAAGGCACCTTGCCCAGCGGGCTGGCGGCCTTGTCGGTCTGGCCGAGCCAGGCCAGTTCTTCTTCAAAGGCCACACCTTTTTCGAGCAGCGCGAGCTTGACCTTGTTGTAGTAGTTGCTGGCTGCAAAGCCGCACAGAGTGAGCATGGACATGTCTCCAGGTGGTTGTGGTGGCGCGATGGTAGTGGGTGAATGCGCGCTGCACACGTCTCGCAGTTGACCCCGGCTGATAAACTTCGCTCCCATGTTGGCCCGCCCATTCCACCGTCGATTTGCTGCCTGGCTGGCCCTGCTCGCCATGGTGTGCGGCGCGCTCGCGCCCACGGTGGCGCAGGCGGTGGTGGCCTCGCAAGGGGACGCCGACTGGGTGCAGGTGTGCAGCGCGAGCGGCATGGTCTGGGTGCAGGCCGACGCGGCCGATGCGACCGATGGCGAATCCATGGCCGATGCCTCGCGCCACTGCCCCTGGTGCCATCTCCACGGCGCCGCCGGCCTGCCGCCTGCGTCGTTGCGGCCACTGGCACTGGCACCGCAGGCCGGACCGCCCCGCACACAGCCCCTCGGGCTCACGCCCGCCACCTTCTGGCCGGCCGCGCCTTCGCGCGCACCCCCGCTGGCCTGACGCGCCGGCCCTCATCGGGCTGCTGCGCACGCTGCGCACACGGTTTTCTTCACCGAGCCGCCCGCCATGTTCTGGCGTGAGACGGCCGATCCCGTTCAATGGCCTTTGCCGGATACATCCATGAAACACCTGATCATCTCCACCCTGCTGACCCTCACCGCCAGCGCCTGGGCACAAGCGCCCGCCAACGTCGACGTGAAAGACGCCTGGGTGCGTGCCACCGTGGCGCAACAAAAGTCCACCGGCGCCTTCATGCAACTCAATGCCAAGGCCGACACGCGCCTGGTCGAGGTCAGCTCGCCCATCGCCGGCGTGGTCGAACTGCACGAAATGGCGATGGACAAGGACGTGATGCGGATGCGCCCCGTCAAAACGGGTCTGGCCTTGCCCGCGGGCCAGGCGGTCGAGCTCAAGCCCGGCGGTTACCACGTGATGCTGATGGACCTCAAAGGCCCGGTGAAGGCGGGCGACGTGGTGCCCGTGACGCTGGTGTTCGAGGGCAAGGACGGGCAGCGCTCGACGCTGGACGTGAAGGCCACGGCGCGTCCGTTGGGCAACGCCGCCGCGGCGCCCGCTGCGGCTGGCGACGACCACGGCCAACACAAACACTGAGGCGGTGAGCACCGCTCAACGCGCGTCCACCGCGGACGCGGGGACAAGGCCGTCCCGATTTCACGCCGTGGCCTGGCGCTGGCACTTCTACGCCGGCCTCTACGTTGTGCCTTTTCTGCTCATGCTGGCGCTCACCGGCGCCGTCATGGTGTTCTTCACCGGGTTCCAGACCCGGCTTGGCTTCACGGTGCCTGTGGTGCCGCAGGCCGTTGTGCTGCCGGTCAGCGCGCAGGCGAAGGCCGTGCTGGAACTGCGTTCGCAAGGCCAGTTGATCGAATACATCGCACCGCGCGCGCCCGACCAGGCGAGCTGGTTCGTGGTGCAGCGCGACGGCCTCACCGAAGCGGTGGCGGTGGACCCGCACACCGCGCAGGTGCTGCAGCTGGTGGACAAGGAGAACACCGTGTTCGCCTGGGCCGAGCGCATCCACGGCACGCTGCTCATCGGCGATGTGGGCGACCGGCTGATCGAGATCGCCGCCGGCTTCGCCATCGTGATGATCGTCACCGGCCTTTACCTCTGGTGGCCGCGCGGTGGCACACGCTGGGCCCAGGTGCTGATGCCCGACCTGCGGCTCAAGGGCCGCCTGTGGTGGCGCTCGCTGCACGCCAGCGTGGGCTTCTGGCTCAGCGCGGTGCTGTTCGTGTTCCTGCTCACCGGCCTGTCATGGACGGGGGTGTGGGGCGCGCAGTTCGCACAGCCCTGGGGCACGTTTCCCGCCGCCAAGTGGGACGCGGTGCCGCAGTCGGATGCGACCCACGCCACGTTGAACACCGCTGGCCAGAAAGAGGTGCCCTGGGGTCTGGAGCAGACGCCGTTGCCCGCATCCGGCTCGGCCGCCGGGGTGGTGGGTGTGCCCGAAGGCCAGCCTGTGAACCTGGACACCGTGGCCGCACTCGCGAAGCAGCTCGGTTTCCAGGGTCAGCACCACATCCAGCTGCCGCAAAGCGACACCGGTGTGTTCACGATCTCGGCCGACACCATGAGTGGTGACCTGAAAAACCCCACGCAGGACCGCACGGTGCACGTGGACCGCTACACGGGGCGCGTGATCGCCGAGGCGGCGTTCGCCGACTACGCGCTGGTGGCCAGAGGCATGGCGGTGGGCATCGCGCTGCACCAGGGCGACCTGGGTGTGTGGAACGCGGCGCTCAACCTGCTGTTCTGCGCGGCAACCATGTTCCTCTGCGTCAGTGGCATCGTGATGTGGTGGAAGCGACGGCCGGCGCGCAGCTGGCGGCTGGTGGCGCCACCCGTGCCGCACAAGCTGCCGCTGTGGAAAGGCGGCGCTCTGGTGATGTGCGGGGTGGCGTTGGCGTTTCCGCTCAGTGGCGCCGTGTTGCTCGCGGTGTTGCTGCTCGACTGGCTTGTGTCTTGCTCCCTCTCCCTCCGGGAGAGGCTTGGCCTGTCCTGAGCCTGTCGAAGGAGGGTGAGGGCACGTTGACCAACAATGCCGCTTCAGGAGCAACCGGTAGGCAAGTCAGTTCGACGGCACCCGCGCCACGCCCGGCGCAGGCGGGCTCGACGCACCCGATCCGCGCTCGAAGGTGACCACGTGGTCCACCTCGGCGCGGATGCCGATCCACTCGCCCACCGCGTGGTTGTGGTGCGAGGGCACGTGCGTCATCAGCACCTCGCCGCTGGCCAGGCGCAGCGTGTAGAGAAATTCCGAGCCGCGAAACGCCTTGCGCAAGATCTGCGCCTTCACCGGCGCGTTGTCGTCGTGCACGATGTCGTCGGCGCGCAGCAGCACGTCGCACAGGCCCGAGGCATAAGCCGTGGGCAGCGGGCATTCGTCCACATCCTGCAGCGCGCCCAGCGGCGTCTGCACCGAGACCTCGTTGCCGTTCATGCGGATCTGCGCCGGCGCGAACACGCCGTGCCCGATGAACTCGGCCACGAAGCGGGTGGCCGGGCGGTGGTAGAGCGCATAGGCGTCTTCCCACTGGTGCAGGTGGCCTTCGTGCATCACGCCGATCACGTCGCCGATGGCAAAGGCCTCCAACTGGTCGTGCGTGACGAACAGCGCCGTGGCGCCAGCGGCCTTGAGGATGCCGCGCACCTCGTGGGCCAGTCGCTCGCGCAGGTCCACGTCGAGGTTGGAGAAGGGTTCGTCCAGCAGCAGCAGGCGCGGGCGCGGTGCCAGAGCGCGGGCCAGCGCCACACGCTGTTGCTGCCCGCCCGAGAGCTCGTGCGGAAAGCGCTTCTGCATGCCGTCCAGGCCCACCAGCTTGAGCACCTCGGCCACCCGCGCGTCGCGCTCGGCGCGCGGCAGGCGGTCAATGCCGAAGGCGATGTTCTTGCCCACGTCGAGGTGGGGGAAGAGGGCGTAGTCCTGGAACACCATGCCGATGCGGCGCTGCTCGGCCGGCATGTGGTGCGCGCCGTCGCTGACCTTCTCGCCTTCGAGCGTGATGCTGCCGCCGCTGGCGCGCTCCAGGCCCGCCACCGCGCGCAGCAAGGTCGTCTTGCCGCAGCCTGAAGGGCCGATCAGCACACCGATGTCGCCAGCGCGCAGCCCGAGCGAGACGCCGTCCACCGCGGCCTGGGACAGGCCGGGGTAGTGCACGCTGAGTTGGGAGACGTTGAGGAACATGGCGGTTCTTGTGGGTGGGTCATTGTAGATAACTACAATTCTCATTTGCATTGATGTGCATCAAAAGCCCCTCGCCGAACGCGGCAGGTTTGCGTGCCATCATCCCGCTCGGTCCTCTGTCTCTTCCCCCACCTCCCTCTCTTCATGCTGCGTTGGTTGGCCCTCGCCCCGTTGATCCTGCTCGCGTGCGTGCTCACGTTGCCCGTGCTTTCGCTCGGCGGCTCGTGGTTCCAGTTCGACGCCGCGGCACGCGACGTGCTGGGCCAGATGGCGCAGACCGTGCTGCCCGAGTACGCGCTCACCACCGTGGCGCTGTGCGTGTCAGTGGCGGTGGGCGTGGCGGTGGTGGGCATGCTCACCGCCAGCGCCGTGACCTTGTTCGAATTCCCCGGTCGGCGCTTCTTTGAATGGGCGCTGCTGCTGCCCCTGGCCATGCCGGCCTATGTGGTGGCCTACGCCTACACCGATTTCCTGCAGTTCAGCGGCCCGCTGCAGGTGTGGATGCGTGAGAGCTTCGGCCTCAGTGGCCGTGTGTTCCCCGAGATCCGCAACACGCCCGGCGCGGTCTGGGTGTTCACGTTTTCGCTCTATCCCTATGTGTACCTGCTGGCCCGCACCGCGCTGGCCGAGCGCGCCTCGCAGCTGATGGAAGCCGCGCGCCTGCTGGGCGCGCCGCTGGGCCGGCGAATCCGCGAGGTGGCGCTGCCGCTGGCGCGCCCGGCCGTGGCCGCGGGCGTGGCGCTGGCGCTCATGGAAACGCTGGCCGATTTCGGCGTGGTGAGCTACTTCGGCGTGCAGACCTTCACCGCCGGCATCTACAAGGCCTGGCTGGCCATGGACAACCGCCTGGCCGCCGCGCAGCTCGCCACCATGCTGCTGGCCGTGGTGGCGCTGCTGCTGTGGCTGGAGCACCGCGCGCAGCACCGCATGCGCTTTTCCACCCTGCGCGGCCAGCGCGCCGGCAGCAACGAAGCCCAGCCCAGCCAACTCCGCGGTGCCCGCGCCGGCCTCGCCATCGCGCTGTGTGCCCTGCCCATCGCCTTCGGCTTCGTGCTGCCGGTGCTGTTCATGCTGCGCCCGCTCATCGGTGGCTGGGACGAGTTGCCCTGGACGTCGTTTGTGCAGTGGTCGCGCAACAGCGTGTGGCTCGCCGGACTGTCGGCCTCCCTGGCCACGGCCATCGCGCTGGCGCTCGCGTTCGCCCTGCGGGCCCGGCCCGGCAAGGTCACGCGCGGCGTGGTGCAACTGGCCAGCCTGGGCTACGCCGTGCCCGGCGCCGTGATCGTGGTGGGCCTGCTGCTGCCGGTGGGCTGGCTGCAGGCGGTCAAGCCCGACACCAGCGTGGGCTACTTCGTCACCGCCACGGCGCTGGGCATCGTGTGGGCCTACATGGTGCGCTTCACCGCCGTGGCCCTGCAGTCGGTGCAAAGCGGTTATGCCCGCATCCCCGGCAGCCTGGACGATTCGGCCCGCATGCTCGGCACCACCGGCCTGGGCCTGGCCGCGCGCGTGCACTGGCCGCTGCTCAAACGCTCCACCGCCGCCGCCGCGCTGCTGGTGTTCGTGGACGTGATGAAGGAGCTGCCCGCCACCCTGGTGCTGCGGCCGTTCAACAGCGACACCCTGGCGGTGGTGACCTACCAGCTGGCGCGCGACGAGCGCCTGGGTGAGGCGGCGTTGCCCGCCTTGACGTTGGTGCTGGTGGGGCTGGTGCCGGTGATCCTGCTGAGCCGGACGCTGCGACAGCGGTAAGCGGGTGTTGCGGCCTGTTGTGCCGGTGGGGGTGCGCTGCTCTAATGAATTTTTCAATCCACTCACGGCACTCATGCTCAAAACCCCCCAGGAAGAAAGGCGCCAGTTCATGGCGCTGGCCGCTGCCAGCGGCGTTGCCGCCTTGGTGGCTGGCTGCGGTACCCGCTCGCCGCTGCCCGGCCAGGCGCCCGCAAGCGCAGCCTACCGCCGCGAGGCCGCGACCCACCTCTACCGCAAGTACCCGGACCGCATCTACCGAGGGCAACTGCCCGCCATGCTCTACGCCATTGGCGTGCTTGAGGTCGAGGTGAGCCAGGGCGGGCGGGTGGGCTCCACGCGCTGGCTGCGGGGGCCGAGCCATGCGCCGGAGGTCATGGCCGAGATCGAGCGCCTCGTGCGCCAGGCCGCGCCATTCCCGTCGCCACCCGGCTTCGGGCGGGTCCAGTATGTCGACACGTGGCTGTGGGACCGCAGCGGGCGTTTCCAGCTCGACACGCTGACCGAAGGGCAGCTCTGAGCGAAGGCAGGGCGGCACCCTGGCCGAAGTGTTCGGCGCCGTGCGGCACCGAACAGACCCCACCCCCGGCCGTCCCTACCGTTGCGTTACGGGCCTCACTTGGCGGGCCTGTTGGAGACGCACATGTCCAGCAACACCGACACCGACAACGCTTTCCCTTACACCGGCATCCCCAGCACCGAAGTCGTGCGCGAGCCGGGCCACACGGGCATGGCCGAGCACGGCACCGAGATCACCAAACACCTGCTGCAAGAAGCCAACGACCGGGTCGAGCGCATGACCGACGAGGCAGACCCGTTGGCCAGGCATGGCGGGTCCGATGCCCATTCCAGCCGACAGAGGCGGGCGCGGCAGTTGCGTGATGCAGGTCGGCATGCGGCCGACAGCGTGCGCGCGCACACACGGGCCAATCCGTTGACCGCCGTGTTGGCGGGCGTGGTCGTGGGTGTTTTTCTGGCGCGCATCACGCACCGGTGACGCGGTAGCGTGGGCTACTTCTGAGCCATCTCCCGGGGTCCGCCGTTGACGCCCCAGGGCGTGCCGAAGCGGTCGGTCACCATGCCGAAGGTGTCGGCCCAGAACGTCTCGGCCAGCGGCATGGTCACCTTGCCGCCGTCGGCCAGGGCGTTGAAGACGCGCGTGGCTTCAGCGACCGCGGGGTAGGTGATGGCCAGCATGCAGCCCTGGATGCCGGCGAAGGGCACGCCGGGCGGCGCGTCGCCAGCCATGAGCGCGAAATCGGAGTGGACCAGGTAGGCGTGCATGACGCGGTTGGCATGCTCGGCCGGCACCGGCATTTCGCCGGGCATGTCGCCGTAGGTGATCAGCGCTTCAAGTTTGGCGCCCAGCACCTGGGCGTAGAACTTCATGGCGTCGGCGCAGTCGCCGTCGTAGGACATGTAGGCACAGAGTTGAATCGACATGGGATCTCCTGAAAGGGATGAAAGAGAGACTGACCCACTGACGACGAACGGGCCCACGCGGTTTCGACAGGCGCGCAGACGCGCCGCGATGAGCGGTCACCGTCCACCATCGCTGTCCATGGTGTTGATGGCGCTGTGGCTGGGGCTCACTGGATCACCCTCTCTTCCGGTGTGGATGAAAGGTGATGCGAGGTTGTCCATGGTGGAGGATCGTTCGAATCGACTTCCGTGCCCTTGCAGTGACTGTCCGCGGCGCTCGCTGAGCGGGCAGGCCGTGGCACCGATCCACCAGCAGGCAAAGATCGCGCGCACCAGCAGGTCGTGGTTGGGGGCGAGCAGGGCGACGCGGTCACCGGCGCGTACACCGCGCGCCGACAGGGCCGCCGGCGCCCGCACCTGCTCATGGTGTCCGTAATTTTCGTGACGGAGTTGGCACTCGCCCTGCGCGTTTAGTACCGGCGGGTTATTGCAATCCCACCCCTCTCTTGATGTGATCACGTTCGCCAGTGCCTGAGCGACTGGCTATAGACAAAACCAAAAGAAAAGAACAGGGAGTTCTCGTATGAACCGCAACCACCACCGGGTGGCGTTGAGCGCCGCGCGTGGCATTTTTGTGGCTGTGGCCAGGTGCGCCGTGGCGTACCGTTGGTGCTTGTTCGCGCTGCCCTGTTTTGTGGCGGCGGGCAAGGTGCACGCGCAGGCGCCAACGACCCCGCCACCCGACGTCCGCCAGCAAGGCGAACAACAGGAGCGTTTGCAGCGAGAGCGCGAAGACGCCCAACGCGGCCTTCTCCAGCCTGCACCCCCAGCGCCGACCCCACGCACACCCGAGCAACTCAAGCCCTGGCCCGAGCTTGAATCGCCGTGCCTGCCGATCCGTGAAGTCGGGCTGGCTGGTGATTCGAGTGAATCCTTTCAATGGGTCTTGGAGCCGCTGATGACGGGCCCCGATCCAGCCATCGGCCGCTGCCTGGGGGTGGGCGGCGTCAATGTCGCCGCTGAACGCGCGCAGCAAGCCTTGATAACACGCGGGTTTGTGACCTCGCGCATCGTGCTCGAGGCGCAGAACCTCTCCAGTGGGCGCCTGACCCTGACCCTGGTGCCAGGACGCATCCGGGCCATCCGCTTCAAGCAACCCGATGCCCGCGCCCATGCGTTGAACGCGGTGCCTGCCGGCCCTGGCGACATCCTGAACCTGCGTGATGTGGAACAAGCACTGGAGAACTTCAAGCGCGTGCCCACGGCCGAGGCCGATATCCAGATCGAACCCGCCGACGTGCCCGACCACAGCGACCTGGTCATCTCCTGGCGCCAGTCGCTGCCCTTGCGCCTGAATGTCACGCTCGACGACGGTGGCTCCAAGGCCACCGGCAGGTACCAGGGCAGCGCCACCCTCAGCTACGACCACTGGTGGACGCTCAACGACCTGTTCTACGTCACCGTGAACCGGGACCTGGGAGGCGGCAACGCAGGCGATCGCGGTACACAAGGACACACGGTCCACTATTCCCTTCCGTGGGACTACTGGCTGCTGGGCTTCACCCAATCCGCCAGCCGCTACCACCAGAGCGTGGCCGGGCTGAGCCAGGACTATGTGTACAGCGGCCAGAACGACAGCGCTGACCTGAAGCTCTCCCGGCTCGTCTACCGCGATGCCAGTCGCAAGACCACCGCCAGCCTCAAGGGCTGGTTGCGCCACTCGAAGAACTTCATTGACGACACCGAGGTGCACACCCAGCGCCGTGCCACCGGTGGCTGGGAGCTGGGCCTGGGCCACAGGGAATTCATCGGCAGGGCCACGCTGGATGTGAACCTGACGCACAAGCGCGGCACCGGCGCATTCGGTGCGATCACAGCACCCGAGGAGGCCTTTGACGAAGGCACCTCGCGCATGCGCATCACCACGCTCGATGTGAGCTTCAGCGCGCCGTTCGCGCTGGCCAGCCAGAAGCTGCGTTATGGCGGCACGTTGAGGGTTCAGCGCAACGGCACGCCGCTCACACCACAAGACCGCTTCGCCATCGGCGGGCGCTACACGGTGCGGGGCTTTGATGGTGAGTCCAGCCTGTCAGCCGAGCGGGGTTGGACGCTGCGCAACGACCTGGGCTGGACCTTGGGTGGGGACGTGGGCGAATGGGGCCTGGAAGCCTACCTGGGTGTGGACTGCGGCTCGGTGAGTGGCCCCTCAGCCCAGTTTCTGGTGGGGCGCAGCCTGGCCGGCGCGGTGCTGGGTGTGCGCGGCCATCTCCAGCGCATGAGCTACGACGTCTTCATCGGCAAGCCCATCAGCCAGCCCATCTCTTTCCGCGCCGCCACTGTCACGGCGGGCTTCAGTCTTTCTGCTTCTTTCTGACGCCAGGGATTCCCATGAACAAGAACCGTCACCGCATCATCTTCAACGCCGCACGGGGCCATCGCATGGTGGCGGCGGAAACGGCCGGTGCCCACGGCGGGGCTGCTGCGGGCGAGGCCGCGTCCGGCTCCACCAGGTCGCCGTTTGCAGATGCCGCCATCGCGCGTTCGCTGACGGCTTTGGCGGTTCTGTTGCTGTGCTCCCCCGCGTACCCACAGATCGTCGCCGACCCGAGCGCCCCGAGCAACCAGCGCCCCACCATCCTGCAGACCGCCAACGGCTTGCCGCAGGTCAACATCCAGACACCCTCCGCCGCAGGCGTTTCACGAAACACCTACAGCCGCTTCGACGTTCAGTCCTTCGGGGCCATCCTCAACAACAGCCGCACCAACGCGAGCACGCAGCTCGGTGGTCACATCGCCTTGGAAGACCAAGGAATCGGTGGAGCTGGCCACCCTGGAATGGGTGTCTTGGTCGCCAACCCGGCGGGCATCCAGGTCAACGGCGGCGGGTTCATCAACGCCTCGGGCGTGACGCTGACCACAGGCACTGCCGTGATGAACAGCGGCCACCTCGACGCCTTCCGCGTGCAGGGCGGCACGGTCCACATCGAAGGCCTGGGTCTGGACGCCAGCACCGCCGACTACACCACGATTCTCACGCGGGCCATGCAGGTCAATGCCGGTGTGTGGGCCAAGGACCTCACGGTTGTCACGGGCCACAACCAAGTCACCGCGCTGGCCACTGGCGCTGACGCACAGGCCGCCGCCATCGCAGGAACAGGTGCGGCGCCCATCTTCATGCTCGACGTGGGCGCGCTGGGCGGCATGTACGCCGGCAAGATTCACCTGGTCGGCACCGAGGCGGGCCTGGGCGTGAACAACCGGGGATCGCTGATCGCCCACGAAGGCACCTGGGTGCTCAAGACCGATGGATCGCTCGTGAACACCGGCAAGGTCCAGGCCAAAGGCGACCTGTCCATCCAGACCCTGGGCGCCATCAGCAACACGGGCGATGGTTCTCCTGCAAGTGCCCTCATCAGCAGCCAGGGCCATGCCAGCATCGCCGCCGGCACCACCGTCTCCAACACCGCTCAAGCCGAAATCGCCGCCAGCGGCACGCTCACCGTGAGCGCAGGCGGCGCGCTGGACAACACAACAGGCACGCTGGCCGCCAGCCAGAGTGCCACGGTCACCAGCGCCGCGCTGAACAACGACAGGGGATTGATCCATGCCGGCGGTGCGCTCACGCTCACCACGGGCGACCTGCACAACACCGCCGGCTCCATCGGCTCCGTTGGGGCACTGCTGGCCACCGTGGGCCAGACCAACAACACCGATGGCGAAATCCTCAGCGCGGGCACACTGGATCTGACCACCCAGGGCACGCTGGCCAATGTGCGCGGCCGCCTGCAAGCCGTGGGCAGCAGCACCATCGACACCCAGGGCGCCAGGCTGGACAACACGGCCGGGCGCATCGCCTCGCAGGCCAACCTCACGCTGAACACGGGCGAGCTCGTCAACGATGCGCAGGCCGCCCGGGCGGGTCTGATCGGCAGCAACGGCGACCTCACCATCCATGCAGGCGCCACCACCAATGGGGCCGACGGTGCCACCCAGTCCAACATCTGGTCCGCGCAAAGCGCGAACATCTCGGCCACCAGCTTCACCAACGCGGGTGTGCTCTCTGGCAGCAACATCAGCCTGGACACCACCGCTGACATCACCAACGCGATCGGCGCCAGCATGGAGGCCAGCGGTGATCTGCGGATCACCACCACCGCCTTGCTCAGCAACGCCGGCCAACTCATCGCCAACCAGAGCCTGACCCTCACCGCCAGGGACATCGGCAACACCGGCACCCTGGAGGCGACCCACCAGACGCTGGAGGCCACCGACAGCTTCACCAACGCCGCAGGCGCCAGCATCACCGCCTCAGACAGCATCGCCATCGGCGCCCACACCTTCAACAACCGGGGCCTTGTGAATGCCAACGAAACATCTGGTCCCGCCGCCCCCAGCCTCGTCCACATCCAGGCGACCACGCTCAACAACACAGGGGCCGGTGCCATCTTCGGCGACAAGATCGCGATGGCCGCCACCACCCTGAACAACCGACCCGAGGCAGGCGGCACCACCGCCCCGGTCATTGCCGCCCGCCAACAGATCGACCTCGGCGTGCAGACCCTGAACAACGAAGACGGTGCGCTCATTTACAGCGGCGGCGACATGGCCATCGCAGGCAGCCTGGACGCCGCGCTCGCGGCCGCGGGCCAAGCCCAGACGATCAACAACCTGAGCGCAGACATCGAAGCCGTGGACGACCTGCGCATCGCCACCCAGACACTCACCAACGAACGGCGCAACGTGTCCGTGAGCCAGGTCAAGGTGTCCGAGCAAACCGCCGAACTGGGCATGCCCTCGTGGTGGGTGAATGGCCACAACCGATTCTTCGACACGCCGATCGAGACCACTTCCAACTACACCCCCCATCAGTTCTACCTGGTCAATCCCGCCAGCATCCTGAGCGACACGCAACTGGTGACGCCGGACGGCACCGTTGTGCGCCGAATCGAAGTCACGCTGGATCCCACGGATTCGATCTACCACGCAGCAGCAGGTGGCTATGCCGCGAACTACGGTGTGCGCGAGCGCGTCACCGTGGGCAGCCCCACCACCGTGGTGCTGTACGCCCGGGTGCGGCAGGACGGCGTGGCCAACCCCGACCAGGTCGCCGGCACGGTCGACCCCTTTGCCGGCTACACAACCAGTGTCACCTCCTGGCAGCGCGACACGCTGAGCTACTCCGGCGCCTACGGCCGCTGCACCACCAACTGCACGATGCTGGTCGTGGAGCCCGGCTACAACGATCCCCAGAGCACCATCGTGCGCGCAACGCACCGCAATCTGAACGGAACTCACGAAGGCATCGAGCTCACCCGCACCGCCCGCCAGAGCGTCTTTGAAGACCGGCTCAACCCAGGCGCAGGCGCCCCCGCGTCGATCCGCTCCGGCGCCAACATGCGGCTGGAAATCACCAGCGCACTGACCAACCGGTACGCCGACATCCAGGCGGGCGCCGTGCTGGACATGCAGGCCGCTGGCGCTGCTGTGGTCAACGTGGGCCAGACCCTCAAGCGCACCCACCGCTTTCTGAACACCACGCACACCTGGCAGCTGGGCTCGTACGACTGGACCAACCCGGACATCAACGAAGTCATCGGCCAGGTGGGGGGCACGCTCTCGGGCGCGCAGCAACTCAGCATCACCGCCCAGAGCCTGAGCAACACCGATCTGGCGCGCAGCACCGGGCTGCCCACCTCTGGCCTGGGTTTCCTGGGCGTCTCGTTGCCCAGCGCCACCGCGCCGTTCACCGTGCCCAACAACGCGCTGTTCCAGCCGGCCAGCCCGGGCAGCAACTACCTGATCGAGAGCGACCCCCGCTTCACCGACTACCGCCAATGGCTGGGCAGCGACTACATGTTCGCCGCTCTGGGCAGCGACCCCAACGCGCTCCAGAAACGCCTGGGCGACGGCTTCTACGAGCAAAAGCTCGTCCGCGAGCAGGTGGGCCAGCTCACCGGTCGGCGCTTTCTTGAAGGCCATGCCAGCGACGAGGCGCAGTTCCAGGCCCTCATGGACGCCGGCATTGCCTACGCCCAGGCGCACCAACTCGTGCCTGGCGTGGCGCTCTCCGCCGAGCAGATGGCCCTGCTCACCACCGACCTGGTCTGGCTGGTGGAGCGAGAAGTGGTGCTGCCCGATGGCAGCAAGACCAAAGCCCTGGTGCCGCAGGTGTATGTGCGCCAGGTGCCCCAGGGCGACTTTGAGGCCAGTGGCGCGCTGCTGGCGGGCAACAGCGTCTCGTTGCAGATCGCCGAAGACCTGGTCAACGCCGGTGGGCGCATCGAAGGCGGCGTGGTCGTGGCCCAGGCCGGGCGCGACCTCAGCAACATCGGCGGGCTGATGCAGGCGCGCAGCGAACTGCTGGCGTCAGCCGGGCGCAACGTCACCATCAGCAGCCCCACCCACACCACCAGCTTCAGCGGGCAGTACGTCAACCAGAGCCGCACGGAGTTGGCCGGCGTGGGGACCATGCGGGTGGGCAACACCAACGGCGCCAAGCTCGGCATTGAAGCCGGAGGCAACGTGGACCCGGCCAAGGCCATGGTTGCGGCCATGCTCAACGAGCAGATGTTGCCGGTGCTGGAGGAATACCTCAATAGCCAGGGCATCACGGCGACCGACCCCAAGACCAAGGCGGAGTTCAAGGCTTTGATGGAAGCGGGTTCGGCGCTGCTTGGCGCGGCATTCGATGCGGCACACATCGCGCATACCGCCACCGTCAACAACTACTTGAAGCACACTGATGTCCAGAAGCTTGAAGAAAAACTCAAGGCATGTGGTGACAACACAGCCTGTCGCGATCAAGCGTTCGACGAGGCCTACCGCACGAGCCTTGCCAATGACATCGAGTTGCTGAACTGCCAAAGCACGAACAGCTGCGACGTGCTCAAAGCCGAGTATCGACAAGGATAGGCTTGGCGCTAGCGCTGGAGATTTCGGATGAGTATTGGCAACGCCTGCTGGCACTCATCGGCAACGAGGGGGAAGACGAACTGCTCGATCGGATCATTGCCAGCCGCTGCCCGGGACGACGTATCGGCATCAAACTCTGCCACCCTAAGCCGTATCAGCGACTGCTCGATACCATCAATGCCGCTCCAGATCAACAGCCCAGGTTGTTGGCTGACTTTGTACGGCATTGGTACGAAGAACTCAACCGTCCGCCCAAACCCGGTCTATCCGAGATGACGGCCATGTACGACCGACCCTACTGGTACACCTATGGCAACAAGGGCCTACATGACAGCGGCTACTTTGGCCGCTGGTGTATCGAAGCCGTGGCGGTGGTCAAAGCCTTCGGGTTGGATGACAGCGTGTGCCTTGGGCACGAACACTATCCCGGCGACCTGCTGAGGCCCAGCGGACCGAGCACGCACCTTTTGCGCGACACGGAAACCCAACCTCAAGCTGCGCAAAGCAAATCACCGATCGCGCCTGCGCCCCGCCCCGGCCTCTGGTCCCGACTGCTTGGCAAGCGGTGAATCCCAGTTCCAGGCCCTGATGGACTCGGGCCTGGACTACGTCCAGGCGTGGAACCTGACCGGCAGCGACGTGCTGGCACTGACCGGTGACATCGACATCCAGGCCCGAGAAGTCGACATCACCGAGGCCAGAGAAACCCGCAGCAGCACCAGCCAGCAGAGCAGCAAAAGCACCGTGCTCGGCGCCACGCCACGCAACGCGCTGGTCGACGCCATCAAGGGTGCCAAGACCACGCTCGACACGGCCCAGGCCACGGCGCAGACCGGCAACAGCCGGGTGCAGGCCCTGGGAGCCGCCGCCACGGCGCTCAGCGCCTACAACACGGCCAACCAGGTGGCCGAGCTGGTGGCTGCCCCAGAGAAGATCGCCAGCATCACCATCGACTTCAATCTGGGCAGCAACAAGAGCCGCAGCGAAAGCACCGAGACGGTGAACAGCGGGCGCGGCAGCACGGTGGCCGCCGCAGGCGACGTGCGCATCGTGGCCAAGGGCGCGGGCACCGACAGCGACATCCTCATCCGCGGCAGCGACGTGAGCGCGGGCCAGGACGCCACGCTCAAGGCCGACGGCGATGTGCGACTCGAATCCAGCCAGGACCGCACCACCCTGCACAGCACGAACAACAGCAGTGGCGCGAGCATCGGCGTGGGGGTGAGCTTTGGTGCTTCCAACGGCATCACCTTCAACGCCTCGGCCAACAAGGCCCGGGGCAACGCCGACGGGCAGGACGCCATCCAGCGCAACACGCACATCGTGGCCGGCAACACCGCGCGCATCGAATCGGGCGCCGACACCACGCTGGCCGGGGCCAGCGTCACGGGCAAGACGGTGCAGGCCGAGGTGGGTGGCAGTTTGAACATCGAGAGCCGCCAGGACACCAGCACCTTCACCAGCGATCAGCAAAGCTCGGGCTTCGGCTTGAGCCATCAAGGCACTGGACGAGCTCGACCAGAGGCGCGACCGGGAATTGGCAGCGGTCTGTCAGGTGCCCAGCTCCAACGCCTGCCAAAGCAAGCAGCAGGAGGTACGTGACTTCGCGGCTGAGCTGGTAAAAGTGGGCGCGGTGGACGTGATCTTGAGCGTCGACGGTAAACACACGCTGGGCCAGGCCGTGGACACCTTGGACAGAGGCCGGTTGTTGATCGAGACCGGCAAAGGTACCGTGGTCTCCATTGCGCAGGGGTATGGGGATCTGCTCGACACCCTGGTGGATGCGGCCAAGGATCCAGCGGGTGCAGCAGCGCAGCTCCAGCAAGAGGCCCAGCAAATCAAGGAAGCCGTGGAGTGGGCGGCGCAGAACCCGGAGAAGTACGACGAGATCGTTGCGAAGGCCGAACAGCGGCTGCGGGACGATCTGGCAGCCGCCATTGCCTCGGGAGACGAGGCTGCGGTGGGCGCATTGCTGGGCTCACTCGCGGCCAACTTCACGCCAGACCCCACCAGAAAAGCACAGAGCGCGCTCAAGGTGCTCGACGAGATCACGCTGGCGAAGAAGGCCGATGAGGTGGCCAAGCGCGCCGACGTGGACAAAGTCGTCTCCTTGCCCGTGGGCAGCAAGAACAACTGGGACAAGACCGCCAACGGACAACTGGAGCCCAAGACCGCGTACCTGCTGGACAACGGTCACACCTACCTGACCGATACCAACGGACGGGTGAAGGAGGTGGGGGCGGAGCGCAACGGGGCCAAGATGGACCGCAACGGCTATCAACAGGGCTGCGTGGGCAAGTGCGGGGAAGCGGGTGACGAGGGCGGGCACCTGATCGCGGCGGCATTGGGCGGTGCGGGCGATAGGATCAATATCGTGCCTCAGGCTTCCACGCTGAACCGGGGTGACTGGAGAGCGATGGAGCGCGAGTTTGCTCAGGCGCTCAAAGAAGGGAAGACGGTGAGTATGAAGATCGAGGTGGGATATCCAGCGGGTGGTGGTGAGCGCCCCAGCGTATTTCGAGTGATTTCTGTCATCAACGGACGAGCTCAAGCACCGAAGATTTTTAACCAATAGGAGATGGGCATGCAGACAGTCGAAGAAGCATTCCGGTCAATTGCAGATGAGCTACTAGAGTTTGTGTCTGAGGACGCTTGGGTGTCTGCTTGCTCTCGCACTTCAATCTACAACCGAATGACCACGACGAGTTACTTGCGTCAGTCGAAAACTGGTTCTGTTGAGAACGATAGATTTCCATCGCTGGAAACCGCAAGTTTCGCCTCGCGCGCCATACTTTCCCTCCGAGACTACATCCTCCAAACCACAGGCCGACGCATCTGGGGCCTGACCTTCACCCTGTACCCCGACGGCAAATTCAACGTCGAATACGACTACAACAAGCCGCCAGACTACGAGGAAGACGATGACGACGTCGCCGCGACCAGTGAAGCCACCCCCGTGGCCAACCTGCTTGGCGGACTGCTCGGCAATGCAGTGCGTGGCGCATCCGAAGATCAAACCCCGGAATCCCAGCGCCTCTTCGAAGCGCTGACCTTGCTGCAACGCCAAACCGCGGAACACAGCGCCAACTGGGGTCTGGGCAGCGAGACCAACTGGAACCTCGACATAAACGAGGGCTGGCTGAGTTGGACTTTGGGCGACGGCCGTGTGGTGCAGGCCGCCGTGCAAGTGGTGGGCACCTACAACACGAAGAACAACAGCTTCATGTTGGGATGGGATCACCCCTCGGTGCCCGAGCCACTCAGGCGGGCTGCCCAACAAGTGCACACGCTCGGCCAGGAACTCGGCATCCACCGATGGACGACCCGAAGCGTGGACTGCACCGAAGACGAGGCATGGCAGTTCACGGCCTTGGCTGCGCAGCAAGACGGCGCTTCAGGTGCCTATCGGGGTGATGCCAACGGCACCTGGGTGTACATGAGCTTTGGCGAACCATCAATTGACGGTAACCCCGCAAAGGATCAGCGGCCATGAAGACATCACAAACCTTGTCTGCCATCGCAATGGCATTGATTCTTGCCGGCTGCGCCAGCGATCCCATACGCAACTACAGCATGAACGAAGAAGACGCGTCCTTGTCCATGCGCTCCAGTGGCGGCGTCACGGTTCAGTATTCGCTCAGTTCCGAGGCGGGGACCTGTGGTGGCTTCGAATACGTCGGGCTTGTCAGCGAATCCACCTACGGTCTACCCAGCTCATGGCTTTCGAGCATGCCCGAGAGAATCCGCATGCAAGCCAGGGAGGCCCGGATTTCCATCAACACAGAATTGCGCATCAAGGGCTATGCAAGAGCCGATCGGGGCGACGCGAGTTGCGGACCATTGGTTGCCAGCTTTCAGCCGGAGGCACGAAAAGCCTACGCGGTTGAATTCAAATGGCTGGACAAAGGTTGTGGCATGGTCGTGAGAGAGGTCACTGATGCGGACAACCCAAAGCCCGTGCCAGCGAAACTGCGAGTCTGTCCGAATCCAGCCAGCGCGGCGAGTCTTTTCCTTTCCAAGGATGGATACGTCACTCGGTGAGACGATTGATCTTCGCCATCAACGACGAAGGCCCCAGCGCATCCGTCATAACGAAACTACCTTCAAGAGAAATCCATGAATACCAGAAAGCACGTCATCGTCATCGCCGCATTGGCAGCCACCATGCTCACCGCCTGCGGCTCGCGCGGCCCCACCGTCGCTGAACCAGCGCAGCCGGAGCCGACGGCCAGCGCCCGCAACACGGTGATACTGCCCGTCATCACCTATGGCAAGACAGCCAGCGGCCTGCAGCTGAGCAAGGGCGACGATGCATGCGACGTTCCCACTTCGCTGGCGCAAGCCATCCAGGAACAGTTGGAGGCGCCGTACAAATTCTCCGTGCCGACGCCATCGACCAATGTGATCGGTGCACCGACCCTGCGCATCCAGATCACGGACATCCTGGCCAACGCCGGTGGGCTCTACGGCGGCCCAAAGATCGTGCAACTGCGTGGCACTCTGGAGCGCGATGGCGTTGCGCCCGTGCACTTCAACGCGCAGCGCCAGTCGTTCCTTCACTTCGGCCTGCCTCGCAGCACTTGCAACATGGTCGGACGGGTGACGTATGCATTGGGGGGTGACATCGCCACGTGGCTGGGAGAACCGGTGGACGGTGCGAAGCTGGGAGAGCTGTAAAGGGCTCGGCCCGACAGGTCGCTGGCACGTGCCTTGCGCTGAGCAGGAGCGGTCAGCCTGCAAGGCCTGGTGCGGCCAGTAGGAATCGAACCTACATCTGGCCCTTAGGAGGGGCCCGTTCTATCCATTGAACTATGGCCGCGAAAGCGAGCCCGCATTGTACGGGGGCTGTTCTGAGCGAGCGGCGGCCGGCAGGCGCAGCACATTGCCACACACGGGCACGTATTCGCCCAGGAAATCGAGAAAGCTGCGCACGGCCGGAGTCAGGCCACGGCGCGAGGGAAACACCGCGTGCACCACGCCCACCTGTGTGGACCAGTCGGGCAGCAGGCGCACCAGCCGGCCGTCACGCAGCTCGTCCTCGCACATGTAGTCGGGCAGCCAGCACATGCCGGTGCCGCCGAGCACAGCGAGCTTGAGGGTGAGCAGGTCGTCGGCGATGAAGCGGGGGCGGTACTGCAGCACGGCCTCGCGGCCTTCGGCGTTGGTCAGGCGCACGCTGACCAGTCCATCCGCGGCCGACATCGCGACGCTGTCGAGCCGGCCCGCCTCCTCCAGCGTGGTGGGCGTGCCCTGGCGCGCGAGCAGGGCCGGGCTGGCCACGAGCACCGAGCGCGCCGCGTCCAGCCGCTTGACGACGAGGCTGCCACTCTCCTCCAGCGTGAGGCGCACGCGCAGCGCCACGTCCACGCCGTCCTTCACGAGGTCGACCACGCGGTTGTTCACTTCCATTTCCACGCGCACCTGCGGGTGGCGCGCGAGGTAGATCGGCATGACGTCGGCCAGCACGGTCTGCGCCAGGGTGACGGGGCACACCACGCGGATGGTGCCGCGCGGTTCGGTCTGCGCATGGGCCACGGCGTCGGCCGCGGCCTGGGCCGATTCGCGCAGCGCCTGGCAGTGGCGCAGGTAGGTTTCGCCCACGTCGGTCAGGGAGAGCTTGCGCGTGGTGCGCTGGAGCAGGCGCACGCCGAGTTGGGCCTCCAGCCCGGCGACGCGGCGCGACAGGCGCGACTTGGGCAGGCCCAGCGCCCGGCCCGCCGCGGCAAAGCCGCCGCGCTCGACCACTTCGGCGAAATACAGCATGTCGTTGAGGTCTTGCATGGAAATGGGCTTTGATTGTCCTGTTGGTGGAACGGTCTGGCGTGATTTTGCCGGCTTATCAAACATTCGGTCGGAAATCAGAATCTATCCATCGCCACTCGCGTGGTAACCCCTTTCTCTGGAGCCCCTCATGCAACTGCTGCACATCGATTCCGCCATCACCGGCGACCAGTCCGTTTCCCGCCAGCTCACCGCCCGCACCGTGGCCGCCTGGGTGGCCACCCACCCCGGCACGCAGGTGCAACACCTCGATCTGGCCGCCGACGTGGTGCCCCATCTGAGCGCCGACGCGCTGGGTTTCCGCACTGGCCAAGCCGCCACCACCGAGGTGCAGCGCCGTGAAAACGCGTTGTCCGAAGCGCTGGTGAGCCAGTTCCTCGCGGCCGACGTGGTCGTGATCGGCGCGCCGCTCTACAACTTCACCATCCCGACCCAGCTCAAGGCCTGGATCGACCGCATTGCCCAGGCCGGCCGCACCTTCACCTACACCGACAAGGGCCCGAAAGGTCTGGCGGGCGGCAAGACGGTGATCGTGGCGCTGACGCGCGGCGGTGTGTATTCCACCAGCGAAGGTGGCCGCGCCATGGAACACCAGGAGAGCTACCTGCAGACCGTGATGGGTTTCATCGGCATCACCGACGTGCGCTTCGTGCGCGCCGAGGGCGTGGCCATGGGCCCGGATGCCAAGGCCCAGGCGCTGACGACGGCCGAGGGCGAGATCGCCAGCCACACGGCCGAGGCCGCGCTGGCCTGAAGGTCAGTCGTACTGGATCGTAAAAATGAGGTCGAGCGCGTTCTCTTCGCCAGCGCGCGCTCGCACCGTCAGGCGGCGTGACACGTCGTAGAAGATGCTCACCGTGCCCAGCGCACCGGCCAGGCTGCGTTCGTAGCTGAGGTACAGGTTGTTGGACAGGCGCTTGCCCAGCGTGAGCGCCGCCGAAGCGGCTGAGCCGTCGGCGTTGGTGGCGCTGCCGCCAATCGAGAGTTCGTCCAGACCGAGGGCACTGGCCAGGCCGCCATCCAGCCGCCCGTCGCGTCCCGCCAGCAGGGCGAGCGCGGCTTGCTGCAGCACGGCGGCCTCGGCCCCGGCGCCGCTGGCCGGGCGGCCGAGCACCAGCCAGGCCAGTTTTTCGCTGTCGGGCAGTTCGGGGTCGGAGAACAGGCGCACGCGCGGCGTCTGCGCGGTGCCGCTGATCTGCACGCCCACGCGCTGGCTGGTGTTGGGGCGCACGGCCGTGATGTCCAGCGTGGGGTTGTCGTACGGCCCGGTGAAGCGCAGCACGCCGTTTTCAATCGTGAGTTGCTGTCCGTAGGCGCGGTACGAACCGCGCACGGTGCGCACGTCGCCAAGCACGCGCGGCGTGGGCAGCTCGGGTGTGCTGCGCACGTTGATCTGCCCGGCCAGCCGCGTCTGAAGGCCCTGGCCACTCACCTGGAAATCGTCGCCGAGGTCGATGTCGACCAACACGTCGGGCCGCACGCGGAACGCGCCCGGCGTCTCCAGCGCGGTCTCGGTGCCACGCACCACCACGTCGGCGCCCAGGCTCGGGGTGGATTCGTCGGGCAGCACGAAGAGGGCGGAATCGGCCAGGAGCCGGCCACGGATCTGCAGCGCCGTGCCCACCAGCTCGGCCTGCAACTGGCCCGACAGCGTGAGGCGCCGGTCGGCGCGTGAGGACACGCGCAGCTTGGTGGCGGTTGCCTGCAGGTTGATGTAGGGCTGGCGCTGGCTCACGCCGTCCACCGTGACGCGTCGGAACTCGGTGGTGCCGCTGGCCAGCAGCGTGCCACCCGCCTCGGCGCCACCGCGGCCCTGCAAATAGAAGCGCTCGATGGTGACGCGCTCGCCCGCCAGCGTGGCGCGCAGTTCGCCGCGCGAGAACGAGATGCCGTTCACGATGGAGCGCAGGGCGAGCTGGTCGGCCTGCAGCGTGCCGTTCCACAGGGGGTTGGCGCGCGTACCGCTGAGCGTGGCGCTGGCGGCCAGCGTGCCGCGCACGCGCCAGCCCGGTGGCGCCAGCGCCGACCACACGCCCACCTGGGGCAGGCTGGCCGTGATGGTGCCGCGCAGGGGCGCGTCTGCCGCCCAGTGCCAGGCCGTCTGGTCGCCACCCGGTGGGCTCAGTGTGGTGCCGAGGTCGGCACTGGCCTGGCCCAGGCGCTCGCTGTCCCAGCGCAGGCTGGCCTGCACGTTGGCGCCTTGTGTGGTCACGCTCAGGCGCGCCTCCTTCACGCCGGTCTGCAGGCGCTGGGTGGAGGTGGTGTTTTGTTCGAACGCCCCGTCGGTCTGCACCGACAGGTCGCCACTGCGGCGTTGCAGCTGGGCGTTCAGCCGCGGTGGTGTGGCGGCATCGGCGGGCAGGAAGAAGTCCCAGCTGCCGTCGAACACCACGTCGCCGCCCAGACCTGCCTGGCTCAGCGCACCGCTGCGCGCGCCTTCGGCGGTGGTGAGTGCGTCGATCCACGACAGCGGCAGGCCGGTGAGCTGGCCGCGCGTGAGCAGCGCGCCTTGTTGCCAGCTGAGCTGCTCCCAGGCCAGGGTCATGGGGCTGGTGGTGGCCGCCGCCGTTGTGGATGAGGCCGCCGGTGCGCCGCCCGCGCGGTTGCTGAACGTGGGTTGCAGGCGCAGCTGGCCGGCGTCGGCCTGCAGGTTGATGGCGCTGCGCGCGTTTTGCCAGCGCAGGCCGAGCGCGGCGACGGTCTGCAGCGCCCAGACGACCACGCGGTCCTTGCGCGCGCTGTCGGTGGCGCGCAGCTGCAGGCGGGTCAGGTCCAGCCGCCCGCTGTCGATGTCGGGCTTTTGAGCGCTGCCGAGTTGCAGCCTGCCCTGGGTGTCCAGCGTGCCGCGCCAGGGGCCTTGTTCGGCCTGGCCGGTGGCGGTGATGTTGAGCTGGTGCGGCTGCCCGCTGGCTTGCAGGTTCAGGTCGGCCAGGCTCAGAGTCTGCAACGTGCCCACCACCGCGTCGGCGCCGGTGGCCGGGTCGGCCGCCCGCGCCGCTGTGCCGCGTGTGATGGCCAGGCGCGGCGTCTGCAGACGGGCCTGCACGCGCGGCGGCGCGGCGGCGGTGGCGCCGGTCACCGGCGCGGGGTAGCCGAGCACGCCCAGGCCACCGTCCCATGTCGCGCCGAGGCGGGCGCTGCCCTCGATCTGCAGGCCGGGCTGGGCCTCGAGTTGCGCGCGCAGCAGCGGGCCGACCACGGGCAGGGTCTGCAGGCTGCGCACCCAGGCGAGCACGCGCGAGGCGTCGTCCAGCGCCAGGTTCAACTCGCCCTTGCCCTGCGCATGGGCCACGCGGCCTTGCACTTCGCCCTGGGCGCCGGGCAGCTGGAACGCAAGTTGGCCTTCAAAGCTGCGCGCGCCCACGTCGAGCTTTCCCTGGCCGTCCAGCGTGGCATCGGCCAGGCCGGCGCTGAGCTTGCGCAAGTCGAGCACGCCAAGTGCAGGGTTGGCGGGTGTGGGCGTCCAGCGGCCTTGCAGGTTCAGGTCGCGCAGGCGCAGGCCGGCGAGCTGGCCTGCCTTGGGCTGGGTGCCCGAAGGCTTCACCACGGCGTTGATGTCGATCGCCGGGTTGGCCGATTCGACGTTCACCGCGCGCACGGAAGCGGTGCCGTCGAGCGCGGCCGGCGCGATGCTGCTCCACAGCGCGGCGGGGTTGATGCGGCTGGCGGTGAGTTCGCCCTGAAAGTCGCCCAGGGGCGAGGCCGCCGGCTCGCGCCAGCCTTGGCCCCTCAGGCGGCCGCCGCCGAGCTGGGCGTCCAGATTGGTGAGCGTCCAGCGCGTGCCGCGCTGCTCCAGATCGGCCTGCAGGCTTTGCAGCGGCAAGCGCTGCTTGTCGGCGGGGCCGGGCACGGCGTTGGTCAGGCGCACCTCGGCGTGCCAGGCTTCGCCCTCGGGTTGTGCCGTCACGGTGCCGCTGAGTTCGGTGACCGGGGCCTGAGGCCAGAGTGTGGCGAGGTTGAGCCGGTTCATGCGGGCATTGACCGATTCGATGGGCTGGCTCATCCACGGGCGGATGCGCGCGGTGGCGTCGAGCACGGGCGTGTCGGTGGCGCTCGCTGCGCTGGTGGTCAGGCTGGCAGTGGCATCCAGTGCCGCGTCCGATTCGGCGAGCTGGCCGGTGATCTTGGCGATGGCCTTGAGCACCAGGTCTTCGCCGCCGGGCACGGTGGCCTTCACCTCGCCCCGCGCGTCCACCCGCAACGGCATCGGTGCCTGTGCGCCCATCACGGCCTGGATCTGGTAGAGCCCGCCAGCCACTTGCAAGTTCTCCAGATCCAGCTGGTGGGCGTCGGCCACGCCGAGCTTCCACACGCTGTCGACCGGGCGATAGCGGTACTGGCCTTTGAGGCCACTGAGCGAGACCTCCTGGTTGCCGTCGAGCACCAGCTCGCCCACCGACCACGGCAGGGTGACGGCCATGGGCAGGGTGATGGGCTGCAGCGGCTCCACCGGGGTGGGTGGACGGCGGTCGGTGATCTGCAGGCGGCCGATGTCGAATTGCGAGAGGCGCAGGCCGCGCGCGAGCAGGGCGTCGAGCCAGAAGCGGTTGTCCAGCGCGATGCGCACGCTGGTGGCCTGCACGGTGAGTTCGTCGCGCTGCCATTGCAGGCGCCCGATCTCGCCGCCGTTGCGCAGGCTGCCCTGAACCTCGGCCACGCTCAGCGTGCCCGCGCTCGGCCCCTGGTTTGCCATGTAGGACTGGCCCCAGCCGATGGCCCGCGCCAGCGACCCCGCCGTGCCGGCCCACACCCAGACGGCGATGGCCACCGACAGCACCAGGCCGAGCAGCCCCACAGGCAACCAGAGCGCGATCCGGTGCCAAGCGCTGCGCTTGCGCCGCAGGTTGGGCTTGGGATCGGACTCGTCGTTCATGGCGCCAACCGTCAGAAGGTGAAGCCGACGTTGAGGTGCAGGCGCAGTCGCTTGGTCTCCAGGCCGTAGCCCAGGTCGAGCTGCAGCGGACCCACCGGGCTGTTGTAGCGCACGCCGGTGCCCACGCCCCACAGGGGTTTGAGGTCACCCGCGCGGTTGGCCACGGCGCCGCCGTCGATGAAGAGCACGCTCTCCACCGGCGAGCGGCCGTTGGCGTTGAAGATGGGGCGTTGCCATTCCAGGCTCACCACGCCCTTGTAGCGCCCGGGCAGCACGCTGCCGTCGGCCTGGCGCACGCCGATGTCGCGCAGACCGTAGCCGCGCACCGTGGCGTCCCCGCCGGTGAGGAAGAGCTGGGTGTCGGGAATGGCGGCACTGCGTTTGGCGAGCACCGCGCCGCCCTCAAGGCGCAGCGCCAGGCGGCCCAGGTTGGTGCGGTTGCTCGACGGGTTCACCACGCGTGCTTCACCCACTTTCGGCTCGGGTGGCGGCGAGCGGTCGCCCAGCGGCCAGTAGCCCAGCCAGCGCGCCTGCGTGCGCGTGAAGGGCAGGCGGGTCGTGCCCAGCGTGTAGCCCACGCCCAGCTCCACCGCCAGCCCATAGCCCGAATTGGGCGAGATCGGGTCGTCAAACCGGCGGCGCGTCCAGGCGTAGTTGGCGGTGATCGAGGAGTTGGCCTCGGCCGTGCGCAAGGTCTGCGTGGCTTCGTTGAAGACGCTCGCGCGGTCGTACTGCAAATAAAAGCTGCGGTCGTATTCGATGCCGACCTGCGACTGGCCAGCGCGCAGCCGCTGGCTGGTGGTGATGTTGAAGTCGTCCTGCTCCTGCAGCAGGCGCCCGCCGGCGATCCAGCGCCAGCCGTCGTTGTTCGGCGGGGAGCTCCAGTCGGTGCTGGCGAGCTGGTCCACGCGCTCGACCTTGAGCACGCTCACGGCGCGCCAGTTGATGCCGGGCACGCTGTGGTGCGTGTGCTCGATCGACAGGCGCGCGCCGCTGTCGGTGCTGCCGCCCACACCGAGCACCAGCTTCTGGCGCAGGCTCTCGCGCAGTTGCACCTTCACCGGCAAGGACGCGCCGTCCATGCTCGGCTCCACGAACACGAAGGCCGAGTCGTAGTAGCCGCTTTCGATCAGGCGCTGCTGCGCGGTCTGCAACCGGGCCAGGTCGTAGTCGCTGCCGGGCACCACACCCGACAGGCGCACCAGACGCTCCACCGTGGTCTTGTCGTAGCGTTCGGCTCCCTCCACCACCACCTCGCCCATGCGCATGGCGCGGCCGGAATCGAGCTCGATGTAGAGGTTGGCCTGGCGGTTGTCGGCGTCGATGTCGGCCAGGCTGTTCTGGATCCGTCCCGCGGGGTAGCGCCGCGCGATCAGGGCGCGCAGGGCCGCGTCCTTGGTGCGGTCCCAGTCGCTCTGCGAAAACGGCAGGCCCTGCATCACCCGCACCTGGCGCTGGATGGTCTCGCGCTGTTCGGCGGCTTCGGGCGCGGTGGCGATGTCGCCGGCGGCCGTGTCGGCGGCCTCGGTCAAGGCGGGCGGTCCGATCACATCCACCAGTGGCGAAAAGTAACCCAGCGTGGCGAGCAGCTCGCGCAGGTTGGCGGGCGCGGCGGCCAGCAGGCGGGCGAGTTCGTTGGCATCGAGGTTGCGCAGCAGCCGAAAGCGCTGCAGTTCGATGTGGCGCAGCAGGAATTCGCGCACCTCGTCGGGCGCCTGCAGGTCGATCTCGAAGCGGGGCGCGGCCGGCGGGCGGGGTGTGCGCGAGCGCTCGCGCGGGGTGCTCGCGCCGGCAGCCGGTGTTGGCACGTCCGCGTCAGCCGGTTCCTCGGGCACGTCCACCGCCTGTGCCCACGCGGCCTGCGGCAGCACGAGCGGCCACAGGGCGGCTGCGCAAAGCAGGAGAGACCTCACCCAGCGGATGGAGTCCGGAACTGAACATTTCATGCAGTTATTTGGAGAGCAATCTCATCGTGTCTTCCAGCCCCTTCAAGGTCAGCGGGAACATGCGCTGGCTCATGAGTTGCTGGACCACGCTGATGCTCTGTCGATACTGCCACACGCCCTGAGGTTCCGGATTGATCCATGCGTACTTGGGAAAAGCGTGCGTGAGGCGCTGCAGCCACTCGGCGCCAGCCTCCTCGTTGTTGTATTCCACGCTGCCGCCAGGTTGCAATATTTCGTAAGGACTCATGGTCGCGTCGCCCACGAAGATCAGTTTGTAGTCCTTGTTGTACTTGCGGATGATGTCCCAGGTGGGGAACTTCTCGGCGTAGCGGCGGCGGTTGTTCTTCCACATGAAGTCGTAGACGCAGTTGTGGAAGTAATAGAAATCGAGGTGCTTGAACTCGCCCTTGACGGCCGAGAACAGCTCCTCAACCCGCTGGATGTGCTCGTCCATCGTGCCGCCCACGTCCATGAGCAGCAGCACCTTCACGTTGTTGTGCCGCTCCGGGATCATCTTGATGTCCAGGTAGCCGGCGTTGGCCGCGGTGGCGCGGATGGTGTCGGGCAGGTCCAGCTCGAATTCGTTGCCCTCACGCGCGAACTTGCGCAGGCGGCGCAGCGCCACCTTGATGTTGCGCGTGCCGAGTTCCTGCGTGTCGTCGTAGTCGCGGTAGGCGCGCTGCTCCCACACCTTCACGCCGCTATTGTTGCCACCCTTGCCGCCAATGCGCACGCCCTGCGGGTTCTGCCCGCTGTTGCCAAACGGCGAGGTGCCGCCGGTGCCTATCCATTTGCTGCCGCCCTCGTGGCGTTCTTTCTGTTCCTCAAGGCGCTTTTTCAGCGTCTCCATGAGCTCGTCCCAGTCCATCTTGGGCGCGTTGGCCTTCTGCTCGTCGGAGAGGATGCGCTCCATCTCCTGGCGCAGCCAGTCGGCGGGGATCGGCTTGGTGAAGTCCGCGATCATCTCCACGCCCTTGAAGTAGGCGGCGAAGGCGCGGTCGAACTTGTCGTAGTGCTTCTCGTCCTTCACCAGCGCGGTGCGCGCCAGGAAGTAGAAGTCGTCCATGCTGCAGGCATCGGGGTTGCGCGGCCCGACCACGTCGGCCTGCAGGGCCTCCAGCAGCATCAGGTATTCCTTGACGGAGACCGGCAGCTTGGCCGAGCGCAGCGTGTAGAAGAAGTCGATCAACATGGTGATCTCCCGGTTTCAGGCGCGAAGTGCCCGCAGGTAGAGCAGCTGGGCTTTCGCCTCCGGCCACTCACCCGCACGCATGCTGTACATCACCGTGTCGCGAATCGTGCCGTCGCGGCGCAGGGCGTGGCCGCGGATCACGCCGTCTTTCTTTGCACCGAGCCGCTCGATGGCCTGTTGCGATGCGAAGTTGTAGTTGTCGGTGCGCCAGCCCACCACGTGGCAGCCCAGCGTATCGAAGGCGTGGCCCATCATCAGCAGCTTGCAGGTGGTGTTGACATGGCTGCGCTGCGCGCTTTTGGCGTACCAGGTGTAGCCGATCTCCACGCGTTTGACCGCTGGCAGGATGTCGTGAAAGCTGGTGCTGCCGAGCACCTGACCGGTGGCCTCGTTGGTCACGGCGAAAGCGAAGCGGTGGCCCTCGTCGCGCATCTTCAGCGCCGTCTCGATGTAGCCGCGCGTCTCGTGCGGCTCGGGCACCGAGGTGATGCGCAGCTTCCAGAGTTCACCATCGGCCGCGGCGGCGCGCAGGCCGTCTTCGTGGTCCAGCGACAGCGGGACCAGGGCAATGCCGTTGTTGCGCAGGATGACGGGTTCGACGAAAGCCATGACGAATCCGTTCAACGGTTTCTCTGATTCATGAACACCAGCTTTTCAAACAGTGTGGTGTCTTGTTCGTTCTTCAGCAGCGCGCCCACCAGCGGCGGGATGCTGACCTTGCTGTCGGCGCTTTGCAGCGCTTCGAGCGGGATGTCTTCGGCCATCAGCAGCTTGAGCCAGTCGAGCAGTTCGGAGGTGCTGGGTTTTTTCTTCAGGCCTGGCAGGTTGCGCACGTCGTAGAAAGTCTTCATGGCCGCGGCCAGCAGCTCTTTCTTGAGGCTGGGGAAGTGCACGTCCACGATGCGCTGCATGGTCTCGGCGTCGGGGAACTTGATGTAGTGGAAGAAGCAGCGGCGCAGGAAGGCGTCGGGCAGCTCCTTTTCGTTGTTGGACGTGATGAAGACCAGCGGGCGGTGCTTGGCGCGCACCAGTTCGCGCGTCTCGTAGCAATAGAACTCCATGCGGTCGAGTTCGCGCAGCAGGTCGTTCGGAAACTCGATGTCGGCCTTGTCGATCTCGTCGATCAGCAGCGCCACCGGCTCGTCGGCGGTGAAGGCCTGCCACAGCACACCCTTCAAGATGTAGTTGTGGATGTCCTTGACCTTCTCCTCGCCCAGCTGACTGTCGCGCAAGCGGCTCACCGCGTCGTACTCGTACAGACCCTGCTGCGCCTTGGTGGTGCTCTTGATGTGCCACTGCAAGAGCGGCAGCTTGAGCGCGGTGGCCACCTCTTCGGCCAGCATGGTCTTGCCGGTGCCCGGCTCGCCTTTCACGAGCAGTGGGCGCTTGAGCGTGATCGCGGCGTTGACGGCCAGCATCAGGTCTTGCGTGGCGACGTAGTTCTCGGAGCCTTGGAATTTCATGAAATGCTCTGCTGGAAGGGTTGAACGGAATGGGGCATCTTGGGTGATCTGGCCCCATGGGTGCTGGCTGCAGCCTGACAATGCCCGCACCGCCGGGGGTTTTGAGGGATAGGGCGCCTCGACCGGTCTATATAATCAGCGGTTGATTTTCCCCCGCTGACTCATTCATTGTGCTTGCAAAATGACCTCACTGTTGTCCACGATCACCCGCACCCTTGTCGCCGCTGCGACGCTTTCCGCAGCCGCTTTTTCGGTTCACGCCCAGGGTGTCACGGGTGATGTGGCCGCTGGTCAGAAGAAGGCCGACATGTGCATCGGCTGCCACGGCATCACCGGTTACCAGAACAGCTTCCCCGAAATCCACAAGGTGCCGATGATCTCGGGCCAGTCGGGCGCCTACATCGTGTCGGCGCTCAACGCCTACAAGAAGGGCGACCGCAAGCACCCCACCATGCGCGGCATTGCCGGTTCGCTGAGCGAGCAGGACATGGCCGATCTGGCTGCGTACTACGCCTCGCACGCCGACAAGACCGCCCCCGACGCACCGCGCACCGCCAGCACCGCGGCCGCCGCACTGATCGAAAAGGGTGCCTGCGCCTCCTGCCACGGTGCCAACTTCAGCAAGCCGATCGACCCTAGCTACCCCAAGCTGGCTGGCCAGCACCCTGACTACCTCTTCTTCGCCCTCAAGGCGTACACGGTCGAAGGCAACAAGGTGGTGGGTCGCTCCAACGGCATCATGGCCGGCATCGCCAAGCAGTACTCGACCGCCGAGATGCGCGAGATTGCCAAGTACCTGGGGTCGCTGGACAGCGAGTTGAAAGTGGTGTCGCAGCCGCGCTTCAAGTAAGCACCGCGCCACCCCGCAGAAGCCGCTCACCGAGCGGCTTTTTCGTTTGTGTTCAGTCTTGCGTCGCGCGTCGGCGGACCTGATCGATGTAGGCCTGGCCGTCCGGTGGCCGGCCGGCGCGCTGGCTCTCCCACAGCATGGTGCCCAGGCACTCCATCACCTCGTGGTGCGCGGCATGCAGGTCGTCGCGGCGCGCGGTGAGCAGCTCCACCGCCTGGCGGATGCCCGGGGGCTGGTCGATGCTGCACTGCTCGCTGATCGACAGGTGCATGGACAGGTGGAGAAACGGGTTGTCGCGCTCGGTGCCTGGCTCGCCGATGCGTGCCAGCGCGGCATCCACGTCATTCAGCTCGGCGTGGTACTCCGGGTGCTCGGCGATCCACTGGCTGGCCAGCGACTCGATGGCTTCCATGGGCTGCTGTTGCAGCGTCTTGGCGTGCACGGCGCAGAAGAAGCGGCGCACGTCGGCTTGGGTCGGGTTGAACATGGGGCGATTGTCCCGCAGCGCAGCGCGTCACAGCCGCCAGGTGGGCAATTGCCAGTTGCGCCACAGGGCCAGACCGCGCAGCCCGGCGGTGACGCCCACACAGGCCAGCAGCGCCAGCCAGCCCGGGGCCTGCAGGTGCCACAGGCCCACGTAGACCCAGCTGCCGGCAAAGGCGCACACGGCGTAGGGCCGGTGGTCGTGGAAGGCGGTGGGAATCTCGTTGCACACCACGTCGCGCAGCACGCCGCCGAAGACGCCGGTGGTCAGCCCCATGAGCACGGCCACCAGCGCGGGCATGTCCAGCAGCAACGCCTGGTGCACGCCGGTGGCGGCAAACAGGCCCAGGCCCAGCGCGTCGGGCCACTGCATGGCGCGCTCGGTGATCGGGAAATGGCGCGAGCGCAGGAACAGCATGGCCAGCACGCACAGCGCGAACACGCCCCACAGCAGCTCCACATGGCGCACCCAGAAAAATGGTCGTTGATCCAGCAGCAAGTCGCGCAAGGTGCCGCCACCAAACGCGGCCAGGAACCCGACCACGCAGACGCCCACCGCATCGAGCTTCTTGCGCGCGCCGGCCATCACGCCCGACAGCGCAAAGGCGGCGGTGGCGCTGATCTCGACCAGCAGGCGCAGGCCTTCGCCCCAGAGCGCGACGTTGCTCATGGCCGGGTTCATGCGCCGCCTTTCACCGCCAGCAGCGCGGAGATCTGGCGGGCAGCTTCCAGCAGCGGCGGCAGCAGGGTGTCTTGCACCACGCGGGCGCTGGTGCGGTTGGCCTGGCCGCTGAGGTTCAGCGCCGCCACCATGCGCCCGCCGCCGTCCACCAGCGGCGCGGCCAGCGAGATCAGTCCTTCCTCCAGTTCCTGGTTCACCAGGCACCAGCCCTGCTTGCGCACCTGCTGCACGCGGGTGAGCAGGGTGGCCGGGTCGGTGATGGTGTGGCGGGTGAGTGGCTTGAGGTCGGACGCATCCAGACGCGTGCGCACCTCGTCGTCGCTCAGGCCGGCGAGCAGCATGCGGCCCAGCGAGGTGCAGTAGGCCGGCAGGCGCGAGCCGATGCCCAGCGAGTTCTTCATGATCTTGTGGGTGGGCACGCGCATGACGTAGACGATGTCGGTGCCGTCCAGCACCGCGGCCGAACTCGATTCCTTCACCGACTCGACCAGCGCCTCGACCACCGGCTCGGCCAGGTTCCAGATCGGCATGGACGAGAGGTAGGCGAAGCCCAGGTCGAGGATGCGCGCGGTGAGACGGAAGTCGCGACCGTCGGTTTCCACATAACCCAGCGCCTGCAGCGTGAGCAGGATGCGGCGCGCGCCGGCGCGTGTGAGGCCGCTGCGCGCGGCGACTTCGCTCAGGGTCTGGCGCGGCGCCTGTGCGCTGAAGCTGCGGATGACTTCGAGCCCGCGCGCGAACGATTGCACGTAGCTGTCGCCGGGGCGGGGTGGGGCGTTGGTGACTGAGGGCATGGATCGCATTCGGTGAATGCCTGTTTATAATTCATTCTGCGAACATTTGTTCTTTGTACGAACAGATTTCACGGCGCCGCATTCGACCCGAACAGGAGACAACGTGATCAACAAGATTTCCCCCTCGATCGCCGACGCACTTTCGGTGGTGCGCGACGGGCACACCGTGCTGATCGGTGGTTTCGGCACCTCGGGCATTCCCGCCGAGCTGATCGACGGCCTGATCGAGCACGGCGCGCGCGAGCTCACGGTGGTGAACAACAACGCCGGCAATGGCGACACGGGTCTCGCCGCGTTGCTGGCCGCCGGGCGGGTGCGCAAGATCATCTGCAGCTTCCCGCGCCAGGCCGACAGCCATGTGTTCGACGGTCTCTACCGCGCCGGCAAGATCGAGCTGGAGCTTGTGCCTCAGGGCAACCTGGCCGAGCGGCTGCGCGCCGCCGGTGCCGGCATTGGCGGCTTCTTCACGCCCACCGGCTACGGCACGGCGCTGGCCGAGGGCAAGGAAACGCGTGAGATCAACGGCCGCCACCACGTGTTCGAGTCGCCGCTGGCGGGTGACGTGGCCCTGATCAAGGCCGAGCGCGGCGACCGCTGGGGCAACCTCATCTACCGCAAGGCCGCGCGCAACTTCGGGCCGGTGATGGCCATGGCCGCGCGCCACACCATCGCCACCGTGCACCACATCGTTGAACTCGGTGAGCTCGACCCCGAGACAATCGTCACGCCCGGCATCCACGTTGGAAAAATCGTTCGCATCGATCGCGTGGCCACTCAAGCCGGCGGCTTCAAGGGGTCCGTATGAACTACCAGAAACGCAGCAAGGCCGAACTCGCCCAACGCGTGGCGTGCGACATTCACGACGGCGCCTATGTGAACCTGGGCATCGGCATGCCCACCCAGGTGGCCAACCACCTGGCCCAGGGCATCGAGGTGGTGTTGCACAGCGAAAACGGCATCCTGGGCATGGGCCCGGCGCCGGCCGCGGGGGATGAGGACTACGACCTCATCAACGCCGGCAAACAGCCGGTGACGCTGCTGCCCGGCGGCTCGTACTTCCACCACGCCGACAGCTTCGGCATGATGCGCGGCGGCCACCTCGACATCTGCGTGCTCGGTGCGTTCCAGGTCTCGGCCACCGGCGACCTGGCCAACTGGAGCACCGGCGAGCCCGGCGCCATTCCCGCCGTGGGCGGCGCGATGGACCTGGCCGTGGGCGCCAAACAGACCTGGGTGATGATGGACCTGCTCGACAAACAGGGCCGCAGCAAGGTGGTGGCCACCTGCAGCTACCCGCTCACCGGTGTCGCCTGCGTGAAACGCATTTACACCGATCTCGCCACACTCGCGTGCACGCCCGAGGGCCTGCGGCTCATCGACAAGGTCGATGGCCTGGAACACGCCGAACTAGAAAGCCTGGTGGGTCTGCCCATCGCAAAATAGTCTCGTCGGGATGCACAAGTTTCATCTGCTCGTGCACACCCATTTCCCCGTTCGGGCTGAGCCTGTCGAAGCCCCCTCGCCAACATCAAGCGAAGACTTCGACAAGCTCAGTCCGAACGGATTTCCTGCCGATCGTCCTGAGCCTGTCGAAGGGCAAGCTCAGGGCGAACGGTGTTTTTGAAGTACCTGCCATGACCCAAGCCTTCATCTGCGACGCCATCCGAACCCCCATCGGCCGTTACGGCGGCGCGCTCTCCAGCGTGCGCACCGACGACCTCGGCGCCATCCCGCTGCGCGCGCTGATGCAGCGCAACCCGGGGGTGGACTGGGCCAGCATCACCGACGTGATCTTTGGCTGCGCCAACCAGGCCGGCGAAGACAACCGCAACGTGGCCCACATGGCCAGCCTGCTGGCCGGCCTGCCGATGGAAGTGCCCGGCGCCACCATCAACCGCCTGTGCGGCTCGGGCCTCGATGCCCTGGGCACCGCGGCGCGCGCCATCCGCGCGGGCGAGGCCGGCCTCATGATCGCCGGCGGCGTGGAGAGCATGAGCCGCGCGCCCTTCGTGATGCCCAAAGCCGAGACCGCCTTCGGCCGCAACAACGCGGTGTACGACACCACCATCGGATGGCGCTTCGTCAACAAGTTGATGAAAGAAAAGTACGGCGTGGACTCCATGCCCGAGACCGCCGAGAACGTGGCGACCGAATTCAAGATCGAGCGCGAGGCGCAGGACCGCATGGCCCTGGCCAGCCAGACCAAAGCCGTGGCCGCGCAGAAGGCCGGGCATCTCGCGCGCGAGATCGTCGCAGTGACGATCCCGCAGAGGAAGGGCGACGCCCTCGTGGTGGAGCACGACGAACACCCGCGCGCCACGACCATGGAGTCGCTCGCCAGGCTCAAGGGCGTGGTGCGGCCCGACGGCAGCGTGACCGCCGGCAACGCCAGCGGCGTGAACGACGGCGCCTGCGCCCTGCTGTTGGCCGATGAAGCGAGCGCGAAGAAGAACGGCCTGACGCCACGCGCCCGTGTGGTCGGCATGGCCACGGTGGGCGTGGCCCCGCGCATCATGGGCATCGGCCCGGCGCCGGCCACGAAGAAGGTGCTGGCGCTCACCGGCCTGTCGCTGGCGCAGATGGACGTGATCGAACTCAACGAGGCCTTTGCCGCGCAAGGCCTGGCCGTGCTGCGCATGCTCGGCCTGCAGGACGACGACGAGCGTGTGAACGCCTGGGGCGGCGCCATTGCGTTGGGCCACCCGCTGGGCGCCAGCGGCGCGCGTCTGGCCACCACGGCGGTGAACCGCCTGCACGCCACCGGCGGGCGCTACGCGCTGTGCACCATGTGCATCGGCGTGGGGCAGGGCATTGCATTGGTGATCGAACGCGTCTGACGCGCGCGTTTTCCGGCGCGCGCAAAACTGATTTGCGCGGCGCCGGTTGAAGTGGCACGGCAGGCCCGCGACACTGCCCGCAAGGCTGGAGCGGGCACCTTCGCACGCGACCGGCGACCAGGAGACAACACATGCGATTGCACTTCATTGGTGTGGGCAAGATGGGCCTGCCCATGGCCCTGCACCTGCGCGCCAGCGGCGCCGACCTCAGCGTGAGCGACAACGACCCCGCACGCCACACGATCGCGATTGAGCAGGGGCTTGCCGTGACCACCGACGTGGCGCTGGCGCTGCAACAGGCCGATGGCGTGTTTTCGTCCCTGCCGCACGACGCCGCCCTGCTGAAAGTGGCCGAACAGGTGGCCACGTACGCGCGATCGGGCACGTTCTGGGTCGACACCAGCACCGTCTCGCCCACCGCGTCGGCGCGGGCCGCGCAGATCTGCGCAGGCGCGGGCATCGAGCATGTGCGCACCACCGTGTCGGGCAACAACAAAATGGCCGAAGCCGCGCAGCTCACCGTGCTGGCTTCGGGCCCGCGCGACACCTACGACCGGCTGCTGCCGCTGCTGCAGCGCTGGGGGCCGAACCAGTTTTACCTGGGCGAGGCCGAGCAGGCGCGCCTGATGAAGCTGGTGATCAACCTCATGATCGCGCAGACCAGCGCCATGCTGGGCGAGGCGCTCACGCTGGGCCGCAAGGGCGGACTGGACTGGCACGACATGTGGCGCGTGATGGGCGCGAGCGCCGTGGCTTCGCCCATCGTCAAGGCCAAGTCGGCACAACTCGCGGAGCGCGATTTTTCCGCCACCTTCACCGTGAACCAGATGGTCAAGGACCTCGACCTCATCCTGGGTGCCGCGAGCGAACACCAGGTGCCGCTGCCCCAGACCGCCCTGACCCGCCAGCTCATGGACGCCGCGCGCGCCCACGGCGATGCGGATGCCGACTACGCCGCCATCATCAAGGCGGTCGAACGCAGTGCAGGGCTGACCACATGAAACGATTCCACTATCAGAGCCTGCCCTCGCGGGTGGTGTTTGGCGCAGGCTCGCTGGCCGAGCTGCCGCAAGAGATCGATGCCATGGGCGCGCACCGCGCGCTGGTGCTGTGCACGCCCGAGCAGCGTGGCATGGCCGAGCGTGTGGTGGCCCTGCTGGGTGAGCGCGCCGCCGGCGTGTTCGACCGCGCCGTGATGCACGTGCCCATCGAGACGGCGCGCGAAGCCCGCGAGGTGGCGCACCAGCTGGGCGCCGACTGTGCCGTGGCCATCGGCGGCGGTTCCACCACCGGTCTGGGCAAGGCCATCGCGCTTGACTCGGGTCTGCCCATCCTGGCCATCCCCACCACCTACGCCGGCTCCGAGATGACGCCGATCTACGGCATCACCGAGGCCGGTCTGAAGAAGACCGGCAAGGACATTCGCGTGTTGCCGCGCACCGTGATCTACGACCCCGAACTCAGCCTGGGCCTGCCCGTCGGACTGAGCGTCACCAGCGGCATCAACGCGATCGCGCACGCCGCCGAAGGCCTGTACGCGGTCGACGCCAACCCCATCATCAGCCTCATGGCGCAGGAAGGCATCGCGGCCCTGGGCCGCGCGCTGCCGGTGATCAAGGCCAACCCCGGCGACGTGACCGCGCGGTCTGATGCGCTGTACGGCGCCTGGCTCTGCGGCACCGTGCTCGGCGCGGTGGGCATGGCTCTGCACCACAAGCTCTGCCACACCCTGGGCGGCAGCTTCAACCTGCCGCACGCCGAAACCCACACCATCGTGCTGCCGCATGCGCTGGCCTACAACGCGGCCGCAGTGCCCGAGGCCGTGGCCCGCATCGCCACCGCGCTGGGCGGCACCAACGCGGCACAAGCGGTGTTCGATCTGGCGCGGGACAACGGCGCTCCCGTGGCGCTGCGTGACATCGGCATGCTGGAGGCCGATCTGGACCGGGCCTGTGAGATTGCGATGAGCAACCAGTACCCGAATCCGCGGGCGTTGGAGGCAGAGGCGATCCGGCGGTTGTTGCAGGATGCGTTCGAGGGGCGACGACCGGGTTGATCTCGGCCCGACCTGCGCTCCTCTACAGTCGGACCTGTAACTCATGCAGGGAAGACACACATGCAACAACAGCGCATCGTGATCGTGGGAGGCGGCGCAGGCGGCCTGGAACTGGCGTGCAAACTCGGGCGCCGGATGGGTGCGGAACAGGTCACGCTGGTGGACCAGCAGCTCTTCCACATCTGGAAACCCTCTCTCCACGAGGTGGCCGCAGGCACGCTCGACATCCACCAGGAGGGCTTGTCGTACGAAATGCTGGCGCACGACAACGGCTTCACCTTCTGCCTGGGCGCCATGACCGGGCTGGACTTGCCCGGCAAGGTGCTGAGCGTGGCGCCCGTGGTGGACGAGCACGGCGAGGAACTGGTGCCGGCGCGCCAGTTGCCGTTTGACCAATTGGTCTTCGCCGTGGGCAGCACGGCCAACCACTACAACGTGCCCGGGGCTGCGGAGTTCACGCTTTCGCTCAACCGCCCGGCAGATGCGGAGCACTTTCGCCTGCGCATGCTCAAGCTGCTCACGGCGGCCGATCTGCGCAAGAGCGCCGGCGCAGAGGGCCAGGTGCGCATCGTGATCATCGGGGGCGGCGCCACCGGCGTGGAGCTGGCGGCCGAATTGCGCGAAGCCAGCGTGGTGCATTCGCGCTACGGCTTTCGCCGGATCGACCCGCACCGCGACGTGCAGATCACCTTGCTCGAAGGTGCCGATCGCATCCTCGCGCCTTTGCCCGGGAAGGTGTCGGTCGCCGCTGCGCAGTTGCTGAAAGAGCGCCATGTGAACATCGAAGTGAACTGCCGGGTGGCGCGCATCACGCCGCAACAGGTGGAGGACGCCGCAGCTCGCGTGTTTCCTTCCGATCTGGTGGTGTGGGCCGCCGGCATCAAGGCGCCCGACGTGCTGGCCACGCTGGGCATGCCCACCGGTCGATCAGGGCAGCTCCAGGTGACGGACCGCCTGCTGGTGCAGGGCCAGACCGACATTTACGCCCTGGGCGACTGCGCCGCCTGCCCCACGGCCGACGGCGGCTGGGTGCCGCCGCGCGCCCAGGCCGCGCACCAGCAGGCCAGCTACCTGGTAGAGGCGCTCACGCGGCGTGCCCAGGGCCAGTCAGCACCCGATCGACCCTATGTCTACAAGGACCACGGCTCGCTGGTGTCGTTGGGCACGCAGTCGTCGGTGGGCAACCTCATGGGCAACCTGTTCCGCTCAACCTGGTTTGTGCAGGGCCTGCTGGCCCGCACCATGTACGTGAGCCTGCATCTGATGCACCACCAGGCCGTGCTCGGCACCATGCGCACCGCAGTGCTGGCGCTGGCTCGCTTCCTGGTCAAGCGGGCCACGCCGCTGGTGAAACTGCACTGAGCGTCCCAGCGTCAGTACACCGTGAACCGCCCCGTCCACTTGCGCTCATACCCCATCTTCACAAAGTGCTCGGCCATGAAGTCGATGAAGGTGCGCACCTTGGCGCTGAGGTGTTTTCGGCTGGGGTAGGCCAGGTTCACCGTGATGCGGGGCAGGTCCCAGTCGTCAAGCACGGGCACCAGGCGACCGGCCACGATGTCGTCGTAGACGATGTAGCTGGGCTGCACCAGGATGCCCAGGCCGTCGAGTGCGGCGGCGCGCAGGATCTGGCCGTCGTTCGATTCGAGCAGGGCCTTCACTGCCACCGTCTGGCTCTCTTCACCGCGCGTGAAGCGCAGTTCGTAGGGGTTGTTGGCGTGCACATAAATCAACAGGTGGTGGCGCTGCAGATCGTCCAGCGTCTTGGGGAAACCGTGTTTGGCGAGATACCGCGGTGAGGCGGTGAGCACGCGGCGGGTTTCGGCCAGGCGGCGGATGGTGATGTTGCTGTCGGGCTCGACCTCGCGGTTGCGGATCGCCACGTCGATGTTGTTGTCGATGATGTCCAGGTAGCGGTTGGCGGCTTCCACGTGCACGGTCACGTTGGGGTAACGCTCGGTGTATTCGCGCAGCAGCGGTGCGATGTGGTGCAGCGAGAACGAGAGCGAGGCGCTGATGCGCAGCGTGCCGGTTGGGTTGAGCGCGGCGGCGTTCACCGTGGACTCGGCGTCGCGCAGGTCGGCCAGGATGCTGCGGGCGCGCTGAAAGAACTCCTGACCCGTGTCGGTGAGGTAGAGGCGGCGCGTGTTGCGCTCCACCAGGCGCACGCCCAGGCGCTCTTCAAGCGCGGCCAGCTGGCGGCTGGCGCTGGCGTTGGACATGTCCATCAACTCCGCCGCACGGCTCAAGCTGCCGCTCTCGGCCACGTGCACAAACAACTCCATCTCGGTCCAGCGATCCATGTTCACCCCGTATTTGCAGCGCGCGGAAAAGTCATTTGCAGCGCCGCACTGGATGACATTGTGCTCAGCTTCTACAGTGCGGGCATACAGAGAAAACCCCGCAGGAAGAACCAGCAGGAAGAACTCGAAGGAGACCAGCCGTGCGCAACCTCGACCAATACAACATCACGCAAGCGGTGATCGCGCGCTTCGCGCACACGCCCGATCCGCGCCTGAAGGAGATCATGACCAGCCTGGTGCAACACCTGCACGCCTTTGCGCGCGAGGTGAAGCTGACCGAGGCCGAGTGGATGCAGGGCATCGAATTCCTCACGGCCACCGGCCAGAAGTGCGATGACAAGCGCCAGGAGTTCATCTTGCTGTCCGACACGCTGGGTCTGTCGATGCTGACCGTGGCGATGAACAATGACAAGCCGCCCGGCTGCACCGAGGCCACGGTGTTCGGCCCGTTCCATGTCGAAGGCGCACCGCACATCGAGCTGGGTGGCGACGTGGCGCAGGGCGCCAAGGGCACGCCGTGCGAGGTGCGCGGGACGGTGCGCGGCCTGGACGGTGCGCCGGTGCCGCTGGCGCACATCGAGGTCTGGCAGGCCGACGCCGAGGGGATGTACGACGTGCAGCGCCCCGACTGCGATGGTGCCCAGGCCCGCGGCGTGCTGCAGGCCGACGAGCGGGGCCGCTACCACTTCACCTCGATCCTGGCCGAGGCCTACCCGATTCCCGACGACGGCCCGGTGGGCGACATGCTCAAAGCCACCAAACGCCACCCGTGGCGCCCGGCCCACCTGCACTTCCTCATCAAGGCCCCGGGCTACCAGACGCTGATCACCCATGTGTTTCGCAACGGCGACCAGTACCTGGATTCCGACGCGGTGTTCGGCGTGCGCGAATCGCTGATCGCCGACTGGCTGCCCCAGGCCGACGGCACTTACCTCGTCGAGTTTGATTTCGTGCTGAACCCGGCCGCCTGATCCTTTTCGTTACCGCCCCACCACAAGGAGACAAGACCATGATGAAACGCGCCTTCCTCGCCACCACGCTGGTGGCCGCTCTCACCGCCGCCGGCATGGGCACCGCCCATGCGCAGCAAACCTTCAAGCTCACCATCGCGTCGAGCCACCCGACCACGCTGCCCTGGGTCGGTCTCATGAGCTCGCTGTTCGTGCCCGAGGTCAACAAGCGCGTGGCCGCGCTCAACAAGGGCTACAAGATCGAATGGCGCGAAGCCTACGGTGGCCAGCTCTACAAGATGAACGCCACGCTCACCAGCGTGGAGCAGGGCATCACCGACATCGGCTGGGTGTTCCACAACCTCGAAGCCGCCAAGATGCCGCTCTCGCAGTTCGGCACCGTGACCCCGTTCACCACCGACGACGTGCGCATCATTCTGGACGTGGCCAACGAGATGAACGAGAAGGTGCCTGCGCTGCAAAAGGAATGGGAGAAGAACAACATGGTGTTCCTGGGCGCCACCGGCGTGGACACCTACCACCTGTTCACCAAGAACCCGATCGCCACCTACGCCGACCTCAAGGGCCGCAAGATCAGCGCGCCCGGCAGCATCGGTCTGTGGCTCAAGGGTTCGGGCGCGGTGCCGGTGGACGGCTCGCTGACCAGCTACTACACCGACATCCAGACGGGCGTGAGCGAGGGCACGATCTCGATCGCCACCGGGATCCTGCCCAACAAGATCTACGAGGTGGCGCCTTACGTGACCACGGTGAACATCGGTGCGCTCTACATCGGCGGCATGGCCATGAACAAGGACAGCTACGCCGGCCTGCCGCCCGAGGTGCAGCAGATCGTGAAAGACGTGGGCAAGGAGTATTCGAAGGCGCTGGGCGCCACGCTGATGCAGCGCTACGAGACCGCGCTCAAGACCATGGAGACCAACGGCGCGAAGCAGACGCCGTCGGTGCGCATCACCAACATGAGTTCGGGCGAGCGCGACAAGTGGGTCAAGACCATGCCCAACCTGGCGGCCGAGTGGGCCAAGACGAATGCATCCAAGGGCCCGGCGAAGGAGATCGTGAAGACCTACATGGATGCGCTGCGCAAGCGGGGCGTGAAGCCCGCGCGCGACTGGGACAAAGAGCTCTGACATGAGCTATGAAGCCAACACCGACCTAGAAGCGGGTCCACCGCCTTCCGGTGCGCCCACCAGTGCGTTCGGGCGCCTGATCGACAGCCTCAATGCCTTTGGCTCGATCGTCATCGGCCTGGTGATGGTGCTGATGGTGGTGGACGTGCTGATGCGAAACCTGCTCAACCACCCCATCGACGGCGTGGCCGAGCTGGTGGCCACGTCCATCGTGGTGATCGTGTTCCTGCAGCTGCCGGCGACCTTGCGCCACGGCCGCATGAGCCGGGCCGACCTGTTCATCGACCCCTACATCCTCAAGCGTCCCCGCGCCGGCAGGCGGCTGCGCGCGGTGTTTTCGGTGGTGGGCATTTTCGCCTGCGGCGTCATCGCTTACGCCACCTGGCCGCTGCTCAGCCGCGCCTGGGGCAACGACGAGTTCCTGGGCATCGAAGGCATCTTCACCTTCCCCACCTGGCCCATGCGGCTGGTGGTGCTGGGGGGTGCGGCGCTGGCTGCCATTCAATACGCCTTGCTGGCGTTTCAGGACTGGCGCGAAGCCGGAGAGACCGCATGACCGAACTGCACATCGGCATTGCCGCCATCGTCTGCATGCTCGCAGGCATCTACTTCGGCATGCACATCGGCATCGCGCTGATCGCCACCTCGTTCGTGAGCGTGTGGCTGATCAAGAGCCCCGAGGTTGCGGCACGTTTTGTGGCGGCGTCTGCCAACGACGCGATCCGCGACTATCTGTTTGGCGTCATCCCGCTCTTCGTGCTCATGGGCATGCTGGTGAGTGTGTCGGGGGTGGGGAGAGACACGTTCGACGTGTTCCAGTGGCTCTTGCGCCGCATCCGCGGCGGCCTGGGCCTGGCCACGGTGGCGGCCAACGCGGTGTTCGCCGCCATCACCGGCATCTCCATCGCTTCGGCCTCGGTGTTCACCAAGGTTGCGGTGCCCGAGATGATCCGCCACGGCTACACACCGCGCTTCTCGGTGGGCGTGGTGGCCGGCTCTTCCGTGCTGGGCATGCTCATTCCACCCAGCCTGCTGATGATCATTTACGGCGTGCTGGCTGAAGAATCCATTGGCCGCATGTTCATCGCCGGCATCATTCCCGGCGCCTTGCTGGCGCTAGGTTTCTGTGTGCTGATCGTGGGCATGGCGTGGCTGGTGCCGCACAAGGTGGGCACGCCTGAAGCGCTGGCGGGTGTGGGCGCCGGGATTGAAGAAACACCGCTGTCGGCCGCCAAGAAGTTCGTGCCCATCCTGCTGCTCATCACCCTGGTGCTCGGCGGCCTGTATGCGGGCTTCTTCACACCCACCGAAGCGGGTGCCGTGGGTGCTGCGGGGGCGTTGGTGATTGCACTGGTGCGCGGGCGCCTCACCTGGCGCAAGCTGTGGCAGGTGCTGGTGGAGACCGGCTTTGTGTCGGTTTCGGTGCTCTTCCTCATCATCGCGGCCATGCTCTACAGCCGCATGCTCGCGCTCACCGGCATGCCCTCAGCCGTGACCGAAGGCATCACGAACATGGGTCTGGGCCCTTGGGGCTTTCTGTTCATGTACGTGCTGATCGTGATCGCGCTGGGCTGCATCATCGATTCGGTTTCCATCATGCTGATCATGTTGCCCATCGTGTTGCCGATCGCGCGCGCCTTCGGCATGGACGTGGTGTGGTTCGGCGTCATCACCGTGGTGGCGGTGGAAATCGGCCTGCTCACGCCGCCCTTCGGCGTGTCGGTCTACACCGTGAAGTCGGCGCTGAACGACCCGCGCATCACCGTGCGCGACATCTTCGCCGGCAGCTTTCCGTTCGTGCTGATGATGGTCGTCGTGCTGGTCATCCTGGCCGCCTTCCCCAGCCTGTCCACTTCGCTGGCCTACCTCTGAGACAACCATGCTGTTCACCTTCATCCTCATCGATAAACCCGATTCCGCCGCGCTGCGCGCCGCTGTGCGCCCGCCGCACAAGGCCTATCTGGCGGCGGTGGCCGATCGCATCGCGTTTGCCGGTCCGTTCGTGCACGACGACGGTGCCACCATGCTGGGCAGCCTGCTGGTGATCGACTTCCCGACGCGCGACGCGGCCCACGCCTGGCTGGCAGAAGAGCCGTTCACCCAGGCCGGTCTGTATGGCAGCTCCTCGGTGCATGCGTTCGTCAACCTCTGGCCCCAAAAGGCCGGCTTCCCGCCCGCCGCTTGAACACCATGGTCAAGCACATCGTCATGTGGAACATCCAGGGCGGGTCCGACGGGGCCAAGGCCGCTTCGATCGACCGCGTCAAAGCCGCGTTTGAAGCCTTGCGCGGCAAGATTCCCGGTTTGCTTCATCTGGAGATCGGCGTGGACCGCAGCGGTGTCGACTACGCCTGTGACGTGGTGCTGTATTCCGAATTCGAGTCGCAGGCTGCGCTCGACGCTTACGCCGTGCACCCCGAACACCTGCGGGTGCGCCAGGCCATCGAAGGCCTGCGTGTGGCGCGTCACCAGGTGGACTACACAGCCTGAAGCACCCGCCGATAATCCAACCACCTCAACGAGCCCGCTCCGTGAAGCGGGCTCTTCTTTTGTCTGCTGCCCGTGGCCCTGTCCCTCATCACCGATCCGTTCTTTTATGCCGTGGCGATTCCCGCCGTGCTGTTGCTGGGTGTGAGCAAGAGCGGGTTCGGCGCGGGCTTCGGCTCGTTGGCCGTGCCCATGATGGCGCTGGCGGTCACGGTGCCACAGGCCGCGGCCATCCTCATGCCGGTGCTGCTGCTCATGGATCTGCTGGGCATGGCGGCGTTTCGCAAGAACGTGGACCGGCGCCTGCTGATGTTCCTGCTGCCGTTCGGTCTGGCCGGCATCGTGGTGGGCGCGCTGCTGTTCAAGGTGCTGGACGCGCGCATGGTGGCCGGCATCGTGGGTGTGTTCACGCTCTTGTTCCTGGCCCAGCGCCTTGCGTTCCCGCCCAAGCCCGACAGCGCGCCGCCGCCGAAATGGATCGGTGCACTGCTCACCGTCACCTCCGGTTTCACCAGCTTCATCGCGCACGCGGGCGGGCCACCGCTCAATGCCTACGTGATCCCGCTGCGCCTGCCCCCTCTGCTGTTCACCGGCACGCTGGCCTTCTTCTTTTTCTTCATCAACCTGGCCAAGTGGATTCCTTATGCCTGGCTGGGCTTGCTCGATGTGCGCAACATGACGACCTCGTTGGCGCTGTTGCCGTTCGCGCCCATCGGCGTGTGGGTGGGCGTGCGCATTGCGCACCGCATCAAGCCGCAGCTGTTCTACCGGATGGTCTACACCGGCATGTTTCTCACGGGCTGCAAACTGGTGTGGGACGCGCTGGCGATAACATAGGCGCTCGCCGTACCAGCCCTTGCCCGCGCCTTCGCCGTGCGGGCTGTTCTCGCGCAAAGGAGCTCCAGATGCCGATCGTGGTGGTTGCCAATCCCAAAGGAGGCGTGGGCAAATCCACGCTGTCGACCAACGTCGCCGGCTACTTTGCCAGCAAGGGCCACCCGGTGATGTTGGGCGACGTCGACCGCCAGCAGTCGTCGGCCTTGTGGCTCAAGTTGCGTCCACCGGCCGCGCGTCCGATCCAGAGCTGGGCGGTGTCGCACGACCTGATCGCCCGCCCGCCCAAGGACACCACCCACGTCGTGCTGGACACGCCCGCCGGCTTGCATGGCTGGCGCTTCAAGGACGTGCTCAAGATCGCCGACAAGGTGCTGGTGCCGTTGCAGGCCAGCATCTTCGATATCTACGCCACCCGCGCCTTCCTCGACGAACTGGCCGAAACCCGCCGAGCCGACAAGCTGCAGATCGGCATCGTCGGCATGCGGGTCGACCCGCGCACCATCGCGGCCGACAAGCTCAACGAATTCGTGGCCAGTCTGGGGCTGCCGGTGCTGGGCACGCTGCGCGACACGCAGAACTACATCCACCTCGCGGCGCGTGGCCTCACCCTGTTCGACGTGGCGCCCGGTCGGGTCGACAAGGACCTGCAGCAGTGGCAGGCCATCTGCCGGTGGCTGGACGCCTGAGCGCCTGATGCTGTCCCGGTGCCGACATGCTTTGGCGCCTCGCGGTCGTACAGTGAGCGGCATGAAAACATTCGAATCCCTGGCCGATGTGGCGGCCTGCGTGGGCCAGGAAGTGGCCGTGAGCGACTGGGTCACCATCACCCAGGAGCAGGTGAACCGCTTCGCCGAGGCCACCGGCGACCACCAGTGGATCCACGTCGATGTGGAGCGTGCCAAGACCGGCCCGTTCGGCGCACCGATCGCACATGGCTTCCTCACGCTGTCCTTGCTGCCGGTGTTCTTCGAGTCCGCGCTGGACATCAAAGGCTCGAGCATGGGCGTGAACTACGGACTCAACCGCGTGCGCTTCACCTCGCCCGTGCCCGTGGGCAGCCGGGTGCGAGCCCGCATGACGCTTCAGGCCTGCGAGGCCATCGAACACGGTGGCCAGCAAATGACCTGGGGCGTGGTGGTGGAGCGCGAGGGCGCGGACAAGCCGGTGTGCTTCGCCGAATCGCTGGTCCGGCGCTATCCCTGACGGGGCAGGGTTACTTGATTCGCATGAGCTGCTTGGGCTCGAGCCAGCCTTCGAAGCATTGAATCAGTTCGTTGATGCGCTCGGCCGCCACCGACTGGTTGTGCTGCTGCGAGATCAGCTGAAAGGCGTCGTTGCGCAGCATCCACAGTTCTTGTGGGGTGCGCGCCGACTCGATCTTGGTGCGCAGGCGCAGTGCCTGTTGATCGATGCAATCCTCGATCGCATGCAGGAGCGGCCGGCGGATAACCGCCAGGTCCTTGAGCGTCGCCTTGTGGGTGCTGCGCCTGCGAGGCGTGAAACTCACGCCCAGCCAGCGGGCAAAGGAAGTGATCAATCGATTCTCCGGGCGAACGGCGCAGCCAGGGTACGGGGCTGGGCCGAAGCGGCTGGTGACAGGATGCGGGCAGGCATGGGAAATTATCGGGCGAGTGTCGTAGAAGTCGATGGTTTTCATTCGCCTGGCGCGTGACCTGCGTCACGAAACCGCGCCCGCAAAGGCCTGCTGCCGCCACGCCTCGAAGACCACCACCGCCACCGAGTTGGAGAGATTCAAGCTTCGCTGGCCCGCCATCATGGGCAGGCGAAGGCGTTGAGTCGCTGGTATCGACTCGCGCAGTGCCTCCGGCAGGCCGCTGGTCTCGGAGCCGAAGACCAGCCAGTCGCCGGGTTGGAAGGTGTTGTGGAAAACACTGTGACTGCCGCGTGTGGTGAAGGCGAACAGCCGGGCGGGATCGGGTTGCCGCGTGCGAAGGAACGTGGCCCAGTCCGCGTGCCGGTGCAGGGTTGCGTACTCGTGGTAGTCGAGTCCGGCGCGCTTCATGTGCTTGTCGTCCATGGAAAAGCCCAGCGGCTCGATCAGGTGCAGCGCGCAGCCCGTGTTGGCGCTGAGCCGGATCACGTTGCCGGTGTTGGGCGGAATTTCGGGGCTGACGAGAACGATGTTGAACATGGCGGCAGAGCTTACCGGCTCGCTGGCGTGCGTGCGAACACCAGTGCGCTGACCCGATCGGCCCCGGCATGCAGCACGGCTTGCGCGGCCGTTTGTAGCGTGGCGCCGGTGGTGGTCACATCGTCCACCAGCAGCACGTGTCGCCCCACCAACCGATGGGTGTGTGAAGGGTGGGCGGCGAACGCGCCGCGCAGGTTGCGCAAACGCGCCTCACGGCCCAAGCTGTGTTGATCGGGCGTCTCGCCCAGGCGCACCAGGGCGGTGGCCAGCGTGTCGAAGGGCGGGGCAGGCGGGTGCCGGCGGCACCGGGCGTGCAGCGCCTTGACCAGCTCCCAGGCTTGGTTGTAGCCACGCTCGCCCAGTCTTGCTGCGGTCAAGGGGATGGGCACCACCAACGGCCGGGTTTGCAGCAACTGCTGGGTTTGCGGCTCCTGCAAAAGACGCTGGGCGAATGGCTGCGCCCAACCCGGTTCCGAGCGGAACTTGAAGCGCGCGATCAGGCCGTCCCACGGGTAGGCGTAATCCACTGCGGCCACGCACTGCTGCACGGCGGCCGCATCGGGTCGGGTCAGGCAGGCGCCGCACAAGCCAGGCTCGCCCGGCAACACGGCGGCGCACGCCCTGCAACGGGATTGGGGTGGTGCAAACCGCTGGATGCAGGCTTCGCACACCGGCTGGGTCGGCCAGGCGGCGCAGACCTGGCAGGCGGCGGGCAGGGATTCCACGATGGCGTGTCGGGCGGCGAGCATCGGGCCAATATACTGACGCGCTCCCGCCGATACCCCTTTGGGCTGACCGCCCGTTTTGCCGCTTGAACACACCCGTCACCTCAGAGAAACCCGTGCCTGGAATGGATCCTGGCGCGGCGCAGCGCTGGTTGAACCGCGCCGGTGCGGCCAGTCCGTGGTTGCACGAAGAAGTGGGTTCGCGCATGGCCGATCGGCTACCGTGGTTTCGCGAACAGCCCACCAGCTGGCTGCACTGGGAGCCGGTGCAAGGCGGGCTTGAGGTTCACCGCAAGCTGCGCGGCATGCTGCCCGACGCACCTTGCCACGTGATGGCACGGCGGTTGCCCGAGGCTCTTGAGGCCACGCGCGAAGCACCGTCTAGGTCGTGGAACCCTTTGCAATGGGGCCGAGCCACCGGTCCGACGGCCGCGACGACCGACACCCGCGCGCGCATGGTGTGGGCCAACATGGCGCTGCACATGGAGCCTCTACCGCAGGCCTTGCTGGCGCAATGGCACCAGCAGATCGAAACCGATGGCTTCCTCATGTTTTCCTGTCTCGGCCCCGACAGCCTCAAGGAGTTGCGCGCGCTCTACGCCGAACACGGCTGGCCAGCCCCGGCGCATGCCTTCACCGACATGCACGACTGGGGCGACATGCTCGTGCACGCCGGCTTTGCCGAACCGGTGATGGACATGGAGCGCATCACCCTGTCCTACAGCGGTGCTGCTCCCCTGCTCGCCGAGCTGCGCGGGCTGGGTCACAACCTGAGCGACCAGCGGTTTGGCGCTTGCCGATCGCGCCTCTGGCACGCAAGGTTGTGCGCCGTGATCGAGGCGGGCCTGCCGCGTGCGCCCGACGGCAGACTGACGCTGACCTTCGAGATCATTTACGGCCATGCCTTCAAGCCCGAGCCCCGCGTGCCGATCGCCACATCCACGTCGCTGGCGGTGGACGACATGCGGGCCATGCTGCGCGCCAGCCGTCGCTGAGGGCTGCATGCCACCTTGTCCCGGTCGGGAGTGACGCCTTTGTCAGGGGAGTCCCGGTTTCACGCCGCTACAATCGACGCTGGCCAAAATTCCGAGGGTATTTTCCCTTTGCCAACGCTCCGTCTTTCGAGGCGGTGGCGACCAGTACCGGTGGTGGATGGTGAGCCAGGCAACCAACGCTTTCCAATTCGCGACGATGTCTGAACAAGGCATCGAGTGGACCCTGAAGCGCAACTGCTCGGTCACCCCGGCTCAATTGGGCTACTTCTACGCTTCCTTGTGCATCCTTTCGATGGGTGTGGCGGGGTTTTTCTGGTTGCAAGGTGCCACTTTGGTGTTGCCATTTGCGGTGTTGGAGTTGGTTGCGGTGGGGGCGGCCTTTCTGGTTTACGCACGCCACGCGACCGACAGCGAGTGCATCAGGTTGCTGGATGGGCGCCTGGTGGTGGAGTGGGAAACTGGGGGAAGGTCCTCACGGTGTGAGTTTGTTTGCGAGTGGGTGCGCGTTGAACCGTTGGCGGATTCAGATCGGTTGATCGAGGTCCGCGGTGGGGGGCAGTCGGTGCAGGTGGGGCGGTTTGTGCGATCCGACCTGCGACCGAGGCTGGCCCGGGAGATCCGCCAAGCCCTGCGTGGGGTTTGACGGGACCCCGGGATCTGGTTGAGTGGTTTTGTGCTGGGTGGGGCCCAGAAAGTTTGTTCTAATCGGCATTGATATAAATCAATACTTATATTTGAGGCGCTAAAAGTGAGTACGACGAAGAAAACGGTGCATTCCCCACGGAACCCCTGGGCCAAGCTCTGCGCTGCCGCCTCCACGCTGATGCTCGGTCTGGGCGCCTGGACCACGGTCGCGGCACAGAAGGTCAACGACCTGCCTGGCGGCCCTGCCGTCAATCAACTCAACTTTGCGCCTCCGGTCACCCGCATTGCCGAGGAGCAGCACTGGCTGCACTGGTTCATGATGGCCTTGTGCGCCGTCATCTTCCTCATCGTCTTCGGCGTGATGTTTTATTCCATCCTGAAGCACCGCAAGTCGGTGGGTCACAAGTCGCAGGTGCTGGCCGAGCCGATCTGGGTGGAACTGGGCTGGACCATCGTTCCCCTGCTGATCGTCATCGGCATGGCGCTGCCGGCCACCAAAGTGCTGGTGGCCCAGAAAGACACCACCAACAGCGACCTGACCATCAAGGCCACGGGCATGCAGTGGAAGTGGGGTTACGACTACATCAAAGGTGAAGGCGAGGGCATCGGCTTCCTCTCCACCCTGGACAACAACCAGCGTGTGATGTCCAACAGCGGCAAGCCCGAGGCCACCGACGACTATCTGCTCAAGGTCGACAACCCGCTCGTGGTGCCGGTCGGCAAGAAGGTGCGCATCATCACCACCGCCAACGACGTGATCCACGCCTGGATGGTGCCGGCTTTCGGTGTCAAGCAGGACGCCATCCCGGGCTTCGTGCGCGACACCTGGTTCCGTGCCGAGAAGACCGGTGACTTCTACGGTCAGTGCGCCGAACTCTGCGGCAAGGAACACGCCTACATGCCTATCCACGTGAAAGTGGTGTCCGCCGAGGCCTACAGCGCCTGGGTGGGCGAGAAACAGAAGGCCATGGCCGCCGCGGCCGATGACCCGTCCAAAGTGTGGGTGCTGGCCGATCTGGTCAAGCGCGGTGAGTCGGTGTATGCCGCCAACTGCGCTGCCTGCCACCAGGCCAATGGCAAGGGTGCCGGCCCCATCAAGCCACTTGACGGCTCGGCCGTCGTGGTGGACGCAGACAAAGGCAAGATGATCAACGTCTTGCTCAATGGACAAAACAACGGCGCCATGCCTGCCTGGAAACAGCTCAGCGACACAGAGCTGGCCGCGGTCATGACCTACGCCAAGAACAACTGGTCCAACCAGACCCAGCAGATCGTGCAGCCGGCCGAAGTGCAAGCCGCCCGCCAGTGATCGCGTTGCCGAAAAAACTTTGAGCTTCCAAGGAAATCGACCATGAGTGCTGTTCTCGACCACCACGACGCCCACGGCCACGACCACGATCACCACGCCCCCACGGGCTGGCGCCGCTGGGTGTACGCCACCAACCACAAGGACATCGGCACGCTGTACCTGCTGTTCGCGTTCACCATGCTCATGGTCGGTGGCGTGCTGGCCCTGCTGATCCGCGCCGAGCTGTTCCAGCCTGGCCTGCAACTGGTCAACCCCGGCCTGTTCAACCAGCTGACCACGATGCACGGCCTGATCATGGTGTTCGGCGCGATCATGCCGGCCTTCGTGGGCTTTGCGAACTGGATGATCCCGCTGCAGATCGGCGCTGGCGACATGGCTTTCGCCCGCATGAACAACTTCAGCTTCTGGCTGATGATCCCCGCCGCGCTCATGCTGGTGGGCTCCTTCTTCATGCCCGGCGGCGCACCCGCTGCCGGCTGGACGCTGTACGCCCCGCTGACCCTGCAGATGGGCCCCTCGATGGACGCCGGCATTTTCGCCATGCACATCCTGGGCGCGTCCTCCATCATGGGTTCGATCAACATCATCGTGACCGTCCTCAACATGCGCGCGCCCGGCATGACGCTGATGAAGATGCCCATGTTCTGCTGGACCTGGCTGATCACCGCCTACCTGCTCATCGCCGTGATGCCCGTGCTGGCGGGCGCCATCACCATGACGCTGACCGACCGCCACTTCGGCACCAGCTTCTTCAACCCCGCCGGCGGCGGTGACCCGGTGATGTACCAGCACATCTTCTGGTTCTTCGGCCACCCCGAGGTCTACATCATGATCTTGCCGGCCTTCGGTATCGTGAGCCAGGTCGTGCCCGCGTTCTCGCGCAAGAAACTGTTCGGCTACGCGTCCATGGTGTACGCCACCGGCTCGATCGCCATCCTGTCCTTCGTCGTGTGGGCGCACCACATGTTCACCACCGGCATGCCGGTGACGGGCCAGCTGTTCTTCATGTACTCGACCATGTTGATCGCCGTGCCCACGGGCGTGAAGATCTTCAACTGGATCGCGACCATGTGGAAGGGCTCGATGACCTTCGAGACCCCGATGCTGTGGGCCGTGGGTTTCATCTTCGTGTTCACCATTGGTGGCTTCACCGGCCTGATCCTGTCGGTCGCACCGATCGACATCCAGATGCAGGACACCTACTACGTGGTGGCTCACTTCCACTACGTGCTGGTGGCCGGTTCGCTGTTCGCCATGTTCTCGGGCATCTACTACTGGCTGCCCAAGTGGACCGGCGTGATGTACAAGGAATCGCGCGGCAAGATCCACTTCTGGTGGTCGATGATCTCGTTCAACGTGACCTTCTTCCCGATGCACTTCCTGGGCTTGGCCGGCATGCCGCGCCGTTACGCCGACTACCCGATGCAGTTCGCCGACTTCAACGCCGTTGCCTCGGTGGGCGCATTCGGCTTCGGCATCGCGCAGGTGTATTTCTTCTTGTTCGTGGCGCTGCCCGCGATGCGCGGCCAAGGCGAAAAAGCCTCGCAAAAGCCTTGGGAAGGCGCCGAAGGCCTGGAGTGGGAAGTGCCGTCGCCGGCACCGTTCCACACCTTCGAAAATCCGCCCAAGCTCGACGCCACCGCCACCAAGGTGATTGGCTGAAACAGCCATGGCTCGCAACATGACCCCTGAACAAAAGAAGCACAACCAGCGCCTGGCATTGATCCTGGCGTCGGTGGCGCTGGTGTTCTTCATCGGGTTCGTCGGCAAGATGGTGTTCCTGGGCGGCTGACGCCCCGGCATCACCGAACACAGGAACCAGACCGTGGGACTGCGCAGCGAGAATTTCAAGATGGTGGGCAAGCTCGGCGTGATCACGCTGGGCATGTTCGCCTTCGGCTATGCGCTGGTGCCCATCTACAACGCCATCTGCGAAGCCACAGGAATCAACGTCCTGTCGCTGTCTGACCGCCAGATTCCGGGAGCCACGTCCAAGGCTGCGGCCAACACGCAGGTGGACACCAGCCGCACCATCACGGTGGAGTTCGATGTGAACAGCCGTGGACCGTGGCATTTCAAGCCAGCCGTGCGTTCGCTGCAGGTGCACCCGGGCGAGTTGACCACGGTGATGTACGAGTTCCAGAACATCCAGAACCGCACCATGGCGGCTCAGGCCATTCCGAGCTATGCGCCCAAGCAGGCCATGGCCCATTTCAACAAGCTTGAGTGTTTCTGCTTCACGCAGTACACCTTGCAGGCGGGTGAGAAGAAGGCCTGGCCCGTGGCCTTTGTGATCGACCCGCGCCTGCCCAAGGACGTGACCACGATCACGTTGTCCTATACGTTCTTTGAAGTCGGCGGCAAGGTGCCGGCGGCTCCGGACGACGTGGCGGTGCAGGTGGAGACCCCGACCGCCTTGAAGCCGGCAGGTGCCGTATGACCGAGCCGTTGCACAAACGCAAGGGTTCCTTTGTCGGAACGGTGAAGGCCGTGCTGTGGGGCTTCCTGGGCGTGCGCCGCAACGCCGATTACCAGGACGACATTGCCAAGCTCAATCCCTTGCACCTGATTGCAGTGGGGGTGGGCATGGCGTTTCTGTTCGTTCTGGCCCTGATCCTGTTGGTGAACTGGGTCGTGGGCTGAAAGTCTGCCCCTGATCCGAACGATTTTTCATATTCAAACAAGCGAAAACTGGAGTGAGCATGTCAGCAGCATCCCACGGCACAACGCCCTACTACTACGTTCCGGGCCCTTCGCGGCACCCGGTGATGGCGGCGATCGGCCTGTTCTTCGTCATTCTTGGCGCGGGGCAATGGGTCAACGGCCACGGCTGGGGTGCATATTCGCTCGCCTTCGGCCTGGCCTTCTGGCTGATCGTGCTGTTCCAGTGGTTCCGTGAAGCGGTCGGCGAGAGCGAAAGCGGCATGTACGGCCGCAAGATCGACCTGTCCTTCCGCTGGAGCATGAGCTGGTTCATCTTCTCCGAGGTGATGTTCTTCGGTGCCTTCTTCACTGCGCTCTGGTGGGCCCGTGTCCACTCGGTGCCGGCGCTGGGCAACATCGAGAACTCGCTGATCTGGCCCGACTTCTCGGCCGTGTGGCCCAGCATGCAGGCCGGTGCCACCGCATCGCCTGGCGGCATCGTCGAGCCCTTCCAGACCATGGGACCATTCTGGCTGCCCACGATCAACACCGCGCTGCTGCTGACCTCGGGTGTCACGCTGACCATTGCCCACCACGCGCTGCAAGCGGGCAACCGCGGCAAGACCATCGCATTCATGTGGATGACCGTGGTCCTGGGCATGGTGTTCCTGTTCGTGCAGGGTTACGAGTACGCACACGCCTACGCCGACCTCAACCTCAAGCTGTCCTCGGGCATCTTCGGCTCCACGTTCTTCCTGCTCACCGGTTTCCACGGTTTCCACGTGTTCGTGGGCATGCTGATGCTGCTGTTCATCACCCTGCGCCTGCAGAAGGGCCACTTCACCCCCGAACGCCACTTCGGCTTTGAGGGCGCTGCCTGGTACTGGCACTTCGTGGACGTGGTGTGGCTGGGCCTCTACATCCTGGTCTATTGGTTGTGAGCGGTTCCCGGGGTGCTCGGCAACCCCTGGTGGCTCAACAAAAAAGCGCCATCAGGCGCTTTTTTGTTGTTACAACAGAAGCCAGGGGGCGTTTGATCAGCGTTGCAATGGGAGACCGGTGGGCTGGATCCAGCCCATCAGATAGCTGATGAGCACCACCACGAACAACAGGATGGAAAACCCGACGCGGAACGCAAGCGCTCTGGCCATGTGGTTCTTGCGGGGCCGGCTGTCGGGCGCATCGGCTGCGTCGGACTGGCCGCCGCGCATCATGAACACCAGGGCCGCGGCCAGACTTCCAATGATGGCAATGAATGCCACGATGACCAGATATTTCATGCATCGGATTATCGGCGCGGCAGAACCCCACGGTGTTGCGTCGGGCATCGGTCCGGGGCCGGGAGCCGGATCATGATGTCTGCGCGTGCGCGGTTCGTCGTTGTTACTGCGGCCACCGTTTTCACCATGGCAGTCACCGCGTCGCTGGGTTTCTGGCAGTTGGACCGAGCGCGACAGAAAATCGCTTTGCAGGAGCAGATCAACCAGCACGCCAACCTGCCCGCCTGGCAGACGGACGATCTGCTGCTGGCGACCGATCCACTGGAGGGTCTGCACCGCCCGGTGCAACTCCGAGGGCAGTGGGTGAACGGCGCCACGGTGTTTCTTGACAACCGGCAGATGGCAGCCCGAAACGGTTTTTTTCTGATCACACCGCTGCAGCTGGCGGGCAGCCAGCGCGCCGTGCTGGTGCAGCGGGGCTGGGTGCCGCGCGATTTCACCGACCGAAGCCGCGTGCCGACGATCGACACGCCCGCGGGTGAGGTGCAGGTAGAGGGCCGTTTGGCCCCGCCGCCGGGCAAGCTATACCAGCTGGGCGAGGCAGGCAAAGGTGCGATCCGGCAAAATGTCGACCTCGGCGGCTTTGCCGAGGAAACCGGACTCAACCTCTTGGCCGTGTCCGTGCAGCAAACCGGTGCTTCCCCCGAAGGCCTGTTGCGCGAATGGCCTCGCGCAGCGCTGGGTGTCGACAAGCACCACGGCTACGCCTTCCAGTGGTTTGGCTTGTGTGCCCTTGCAGGCCTGCTCTACATCTGGTTCCAATTCATTTCCCCCCGCCGAAAGCGCATTTCCCATGGCACAGATGCCCGATGAACCCCTGACCCTCACCGTGCACAACCTGCCCCAGCTCGACCAGGGTGGCGCCGGGGCTGTGGTGAATGCGCGCGCGGGGCGTTGGAAGCTGCTGGGCCTGGCGCTGGTGTGTGTGGCGCCGGTGGTGGCGTCGTACCTCACCTACTACGTCATCCGACCCGAAGGTCGGCGCAACTATGGCGAGTTGATCGACCCGCAGCGCCCGTTGCCCGCCATCACGGTGGTCAATGCCCGGGGCCAGACCGTGCCCATGCAAGCGCTCAAGGACCAGTGGCTTTTGATCAGCGCGGCCGACAGCGCCTGCAACGAGGCTTGTCAGGAGCACCTTCTATTGCAACGCCAACTGCGTGAAACGCTGGGCCGCGAAAAGGAGCGCCTGGACTGGGTCTGGCTGCGCACCGGAGACGCACCCTTGTCCGAACCCCTGAAACAGGCCACCGCAGCTGCGCAGGTGTTGCAGATCGACGCCCAGCCTTTGGCGGCCTGGCTGCAGCCTGCGGCTGGCCAGAAGATCGAGGATCACCTCTACGTGGTCGATCCTTTGGGCAACTGGATGATGCGGTTCCCCGCCGATATCGATCCCAAGCAGGCCAAACGCGACCTGGACCGGCTGCTGCGTGCCTCTGCGTTCTGGGACAAAGAGGGCAGACCATGAAACACCCCCGCAGCGCTTCGCGCTACTCCCTCAAGGGGGCGACACCTGCGGCCTGGCAAAGCCAGTTCCGCGGTGTCTCTGGCTGGCACCTTTTCCATCGTGAACGTTCCTGGGCATTGGTGCACTGATATGGACGCCCAACCGCTGTACGACCTGGCCCCCATCGCCCGCCTCATGCTGCTGGGCGTGGTGATCGCGCTCGGGCCCTTGGCCTGGGTGTGGGTACGCAACCGCCATGCGTTGCCGGCGCAGCGGCTGCGCGTGCTCACCCTGATCACACTGTTCCTTACCTTCGACCTCGTGCTCTTCGGTGCCTTCACGCGCCTGACCGACTCGGGCCTCGGTTGCCCCGACTGGCCCGGCTGCTACGGCAGTGTGAGTCCGGTGGGCGCGAGCACGGCGATCGCCGCCGCGCAGGACGCCATGCCCAGCGGCCCGGTGACGTTCTCCAAGGCCTGGATCGAGATGATCCACCGCTACCTCGCGACCGCCGTGGGTGTTCTGATTCTGGTGTTGGCGCTGGTGAGCTGGATGGAGCGGCGCCGCCTCTCGGTGTCGTTCGTGTGGCCGCTGGTGACGCTGGTGTGGGTCTGCCTGCAAGGCGCCTTCGGTGCGCTCACGGTCACCATGAAGCTGTTCCCCGCCATCGTCACGCTGCATCTGCTCGGTGGCCTGGGCTTGCTGGCCTTGTTGCGTGCGCAGGCGGTGGGCTACCGGCTGGCCGAACCGGGCTCCCGTGGCCGGGTGGAGTTGCCAGGGCGGTTGCGCCATGCGCTGGTGGCGGTGTTCGGCCTGTTGTGGCTGCAGATCGCGCTGGGTGGCTGGGTCAGCACCAACTACGCCGTGCTGGCCTGCAGCGATTTCCCCACCTGTCAGGGGAGCTGGTGGCCGAGCATGGATTTCCGCGAAGGATTCGCGCTGTGGCGCCACCTGGGCATGAACAGCGCCGGTGAGGCGATCGCCTTCCCCGCGCTCACCGCCATCCACATGGTGCACCGGCTCATGGCCTTTGTGGTGCTCGGCGCGATGGTCTGGCTCGGCTGGCGGCTGTGGCGTGTGCCGGGCATGCGTCAAACGGGTCGTGCGCTGCTGTTGCTCGCGCTCTGGCAGTTCGCCAGCGGATTGACCAACGTCGTTCTCGACTGGCCGCTGCTGGCCGCGGTGGGTCACACGGCCGGTGCCGCGGCGCTCGTGATCGTCTTCACCGGCGCCCTGGGCGGCACGCGCAGTGCCGCACCCCGCCGCGCTGAAACAACCGGCGCTCCCGCCCTGAACATGTTCCGATCGACCCCATGAGCGCCGCTTCCTCTCCCTCCGTGGCTGTTGCCTTGCCCTCGGTCTGGCGCCAGTACCACGCGCTGACCAAACCACGCGTGATCCAGCTCATCGTGTTCTGCGCGCTGATCGGCATGGTGCTGGCCGTGCCCGGCGTGCCCACCTGGGCGCAGGTGCAGCTCGCGGCCACCGCCTGCTTAGGCATCTGGCTCGTGGCCGGTGCGGCCGCGGCCTTCAACTGCGTGGTCGAGCAGCACATCGACGCCAAGATGAAGCGCACCGCCTGGCGGCCCACCGCCAAGGGTCAGCTCACCAACGGCAAGACACTCTCCTTCTCGGCCGCCCTGTGCGCAGCTGGTTCTGCGGTGCTGTACTTCGCCGTCAACCCGCTGACCATGTGGCTGACCTTCGCCACCTTCGTGGGTTATGCGGTGGTCTACACCGTGATCCTCAAGCCGCTGACGCCTCAGAACATCGTGATCGGCGGCGCCTCCGGTGCCATGCCGCCGGTGCTGGGCTGGGCCGCCATGACCGGTGTGGTCTCGCCCGAATCGCTGATCCTGTTCCTGATCATCTTCCTCTGGACGCCGCCGCACTTCTGGGCGCTCGCCCTCTACCGCGTGGAGGACTACCGCAAGTCCGGCTTGCCGATGCTGCCGGTCACCCATGGCTCGGAGTTCACGCGGCTGCAGATCCTGCTCTACACCTTTGTGCTGTTTGCGGCCTGCCTCATGCCTTTCATGATGCGCATGAGCGGCTGGTTCTACCTGGCCAGCGCCATCGCGCTGAGCATCGGCTTCTGCGGCTATGCCTGGGCACTGTGGCGCAACTACTCCGACGCGCTCGCGCGCAGGACCTTCCGCTTCTCGTTGATCCATCTGTCGCTGCTGTTCGCCGCACTCTTGATTGACCACTACCTGTGACCGCCATGTCTTCCCACACCGCACTCACCCGCCGCCATTTGCTGGGCGCCACGCTTGGTGCCACCGGTCTGCTCATCGCCGGCTGCAGCGAACCGGCCGCCAGCTTCTCCGGCATCGACATCACCGGGGCCGACTACGCCACCGGTTTTTCGCTGACCGACCACAACGGCCAGCCACGCACCCTCGCCGATTTCAAGGGCAAGCTGGTGGTGCTGTTCTTCGGCTTCACCCAGTGCCCCGACGTGTGCCCGACGACGATGAGCGAGCTGGCCGAAGCCAGGCGCCTGCTGGGTGCCGATGGTGATCGCCTGCAGGGCTTGTTCGTCAGCATCGACCCCGAGCGCGACACGCCCGAGATCATGAAGCAGTACATGGCCAGCTTCGACCCCAGCTTTCTCGCGCTGTACGCCGCCCCCGACCAACTGCCCGATCTGGCCAAGAGCTACAAGATCTACTACAAGAAGGTCGACGGGCCCACGCCCACCAGCTACTCCATGGACCATTCGGCCGGGAGCTACGTGTACGACACGCAGGGACGCATTCGCCTGTACCACCGCTACGGCAGTGGCGCGCCCGCGCTGGCAAGCGACCTGAAGAAGCTGCTGGCGTCCTGAGCGAGCCCTAAGCCCCACCTAAGCGGGCCCGCGCACGATGCCGGCGGGTACACCGTGTCTGGAGAACGCGCACATGAGGCTGTTGCTGGTGGAAGACGACACCATGATCGGCGAGGCCGTGCTGGATCTCTTGCGCGCGGAGCACTACGCGGTGGACTGGGTGCGCGACGGTGACATGGCGGCCACGGCAGCGCAATCCGAAACCTACGACCTCATCCTGCTCGACCTGGGCCTGCCGCGCCGTGACGGCCTGGACGTGCTGCGCGAACTGCGCGCCCGCAAGAACCGCGTGCCGGTGCTCATTGCCACCGCGCGCGACTCGGTGCAGCAGCGCGTGCAGGGTTTGGACGCCGGTGCCGACGACTACATCCTCAAGCCCTACGACCTTGATGAGTTGCTCGCGCGCATCCGAGCCCTGTTGCGCCGCGCATCGGGGCGCGCCGAGTCGGTGTACGAGCACCTGGGCGTGAGCATCAACACCACCACGCGTGAGGTGATGGCTCAGGGCGAACCGGTGGTGTTGTCGGCGCGCGAGTGGGCCGTGCTCGAGCCCCTGATCGCGCGCCCGGGCCTGGTGCTCTCGCGCGCGCAACTCGAGGAAAAACTCTTTGGCTGGAAGGACGACGTCAGCAGCAACGCGGTCGAGGTGTACATCCACGGTGTGCGCAAGAAGCTCGGTGCCGGCCTGATCCAGAACGTGCGTGGGGTCGGCTACATGGTGCCCAAGGCATGAACGGGCTGGCACGCCTCTTTTCACCGCGCTCGCTGCGCACGCGGCTGATCGGCCTGCTGCTGCTGGCCATCGTGTTCGCGGCGGGGGTGCAGGTGGCGGTGGTCTACCGGCAGGCGCGCGCCGAGGCCGACAGCATCTTCGATTACCTCATGGAGCAGATGGCCCAGGCGCTGCGCGCGGGCGTGGCCATGCCCGGTCTGCCATCACCGATGCCACCGGCGCCGGTGCCTCGCGATGACCGACCGACGCCCGAGGCCTTCGATTTTTTCGTGCAGGCCTGGACGCACGAGGGCCTGCGCGTGTTCCAGTCCGGCACCTCGGCCGATCTGCCGCAGCGCGCGACGCTGGGCTTCTCCAACTTCGAGATCGATGGCAGGCCGTACCGGGTGTATTCGATGCAAACGCGCGCGCAGGTCATCCAGGTCGCGCAGGACATGCGGCCGCGCCAGGCGATGGCGCGTGCGCTGGCCTGGCGCACGGTGTGGCCGATTGTCGGCATCGCGCCGCTGCTGATGCTGGTGGCCTGGGCCGTGGTGAGTGCCTCGCTCGCGCCGGTGGCGCGTGTGCGGCGGCAGGTGGCCGCGCGCGAGGCCGATGAACTGGCGGAGGTGAGCGAAGCCGGTTTGCCCGACGAGATCCGTCCGCTGGTGCACGAGCTCAACCTGCTCTTTGGCCGCGTGCGCCAGGCCTTCGATGCGCAAAAGAACTTCGTGGCCGAGGCCGCGCACGAACTGCGCTCGCCGCTGGCCGCGCTGCGGCTGCAGGTGCAGGGTCTGCAGCGTGCGCGCGACAACGCCACGCGCGAGCTCGCGGTGGAGCGTCTGCTGACCGGCATCGACCGCGCCACACGCCTGGTCGAGCAACTGCTGATGCTCGCGCGCCAGCAGGCCCGGCCCGCAGGCGGTGAGCCACCTCAGCCAGTGGCCTTGGCCACACTCGCCGCGCAGGTCGTGGCCGATATGGTCCCGCTGGCGGTGTCGAAGCACATCGATCTGGGCCTGGTTGAGGCCGATGCGGGACGGGTCCATGGCCATGCCGAGCCGCTGCGCATCCTGCTCACCAACCTGGTGGACAACGCGCTGAAGTACACGCTCGAGGGTGGCACGGTGGACGTGTCGGTGCGGCGCGAGGCCGGGCAACAGGTGCTGGCGGTGGAAGACAGCGGCCCGGGCATCTCGGAGGCGGACCGCGCGCGCGTGCTCGACCGCTTCTACCGCGTGCCCGGTTCGACCACCACCGGCAGCGGGCTGGGACTGGCGATTGCGAGTGCCATTGCACAACTGCACGGCGCCACGCTGGAACTGGACCGCTCGCCGCGTCTCGGCGGCCTGCGCATCGGGTTGCGGTTGCCTTTAAGAACCGGCTAACTCTGCGAGCCCATATTCAAGGACATGTTCAACCTGTCCTTGCTGAAGGAGCTCTCATGAAAACCCTCTCTCTCACCGCGACGCGTCTGGTGTTGTCGCTCGCCGCCGCGGGTATCGTCGGCGGCGCCAGCGTGGGCCTGGTTTCCGGCACCCCTGCCAGCGCCGCCACACCCGTGGCCACATTGCAAACAGCGCCCGTGGCGGCCGGCACTGCCTTGCCCGATTTCTCGCAGATCGCGCAACGCCATGGCGCTGCCGTGGTCAACATCAGCGTGGTCGGCAAAGCCGGCGTGGAAGATGAGCAACAGGCGCAGAACCGCCTGCCACCCGGCATCGACCCCAACGACCCGTTCTTCGAATTTTTCAAGCGCTTCCAGGGCCCAGGCGGACAGGGCGGCGAGCGCGAGATGCCGGCACGTGGTCAGGGCTCGGGCTTCATCATCAGCGCCGATGGTCTGGTGTTGACCAATGCCCACGTGGTGCGCAACGCGCAGCGCGTGACCGTGAAGCTCACTGACCGCCGCGAGTTCGTGGCCAAGGTGCTCGGCACGGATCCGAAAACCGATGTGGCGGTGCTGCGGATTGACGCGAAAGACCTGCCCGTGGTGCCGCTGGGCAGCGCAAAGGACCTGAAGGTGGGTGAGTGGGTGCTGGCCATCGGCTCGCCGTTCGGCTTCGAGAACAGCGTGACCGTGGGTGTGGTCAGCGCGAAAGGGCGCTCGCTGCCGGACGACAGTTTTGTGCCCTTCATCCAGACCGACGTGGCGGTGAATCCCGGCAACTCGGGTGGGCCGCTGTTCAACGCGCGCGGCGAGGTGGTGGGCATCAACTCGCAGATCTACAGCCGCACCGGTGGTTACCAGGGCCTGTCGTTTGCGATCCCGATGGAGACGGTGCTGCATGTCAAGGACCAGATCGTGGCGCACGGCAAGGCCAGCCATGCGCGCCTGGGTGTGACCGTGCAGGAGATCAACCAGACCCTGGCCGAGTCGTTCCAGCTTGACAAGCCTGAAGGCGCTCTTGTGTCCAGCGTGGAGCCGGACAGCCCGGCCGCCAAAGCCGGCCTGCAGGTGGGCGATGTGATCCGGCAGGTGGGCGGACAGACCATCGTGGCGTCGGGCGATCTGCCGGCCTTGATCGGTCAGACCCTGCCCGGGTCGACCGTGCAGTTGAACGTCTGGCGCAAGGGGCAGGCGGTTGTGCTCAGCGCCAAGCTGGGCGATGCGTCCGACAAGGCGGTGAAAGTGGCCCGCGCCGACAGCGCGACCGATCAAGGTCGGTTGGGCCTGGCGCTGCGACCCCTGGCGCCGCAGGAGCGCCGCGCGGCCGGTCTGGAGGGGCCAGACGGCGGCCTGCTGGTCGAAGACGCACAAGGCCCGGCGGCCCTGGCCGGGGTGGAGGCGGGAGATGTGCTGCTCGCGGTGAATGGTGCGAAGGTGCAGAGTGTCGAGCAGGTGCGCGCCATGCTGGGCGGCTCCACCAAATCACTCGCGTTGCTGATCCAGAGAGACGGCAACCAGATCTTCGTGCCGATTCGTCTGGGCTGAGCGCGGCGGACTCAGTCCACCTTGGCGCCGCTGAGCTTGACCATGCGCTCGTACTTCGCACGCTCGCGGTTCATGAAGTCGCCGAACTGCTCTGGCGTGTTGGGCGCGGGCTCGGCCAGCAGCAGGGCGAAGCGGCTCTTCACCTCGGGCGACTTCAGCGCATCGCCGAACGCCGCGTTGAGCTTGCGCACGGTATCGGCGGGTGTGCCGGCCGGTGCGATCAGGCCCCACCAGGTGTCGATCTCGAAGCCGGGCAGGGTGGCCGCCACCGTGGGCACATCCGGCACCACGCCGCTGCGCTGCGCGGTGGTCACGGCCAGGGCCTTGAGCTTGCCCGAGCGGATGTTGGCTGCGGCGGTGGCCAGGTTGTCGAAGTTGAAATCGACCTGACCCGAGAGCAGGCCGAGCTGCGCCGGGTTGCCACCGTTGTAGGGGATGTGCACCGCGAAGATGCCGGCCTGGTTTTTGAAGAGTTCGCCCGCGAGGTGGCCGGCGCTGCCGTTGCCACCCGAGCCGTAGTTGAGTTTGCCCGGGTTCGCCTTGCCGTAGGCGATCAGATCGCCCAGGGAGTTGATGTTCAGGCGCGCGGCCGCGTCCGCGTTCATCACCAGCACGTTGGGCACGCGCAGCATCTGCGTGATGGGTGCGAAATCCTTGGCCGGGTCGTAGGGCAGCTTGCTGAACAGCCAGGGATTGATGCCGTGCGACGCCGTGGTGGCAATGCCCAACGTGAGGCCGTCGGGCGCGGCCTTGGCCACCGCGCTCACGCCGATGTTGCCTCCCGCGCCGGGCCGGTTCTCCACAATCACCGTGCCCAGTGCCCCCTTGACCGCATCGGCCAGGATGCGCGCGGTCACGTCGATCGGACCGCCGGCAGCGAAGGGCACGATGATGCGCGTGGTGCCGGCTTGCGCCATGGCAAAACCAGGCAGGGCAAGGGTGGCCGAAGCCAGGGCAGAGCGGGTGATCAGTTGGCGGCGGTTCAGCATGGGTTGTCTCCGGTTCTTTTGTATGAAAGCTCAGACCACTTTGTCGGCGGCGCTGGTGAACGAGTCGGCGAAGAATGCTTCCTCAGGGAGGCCGGCCTTGGTCGTGTAGTCTCGTCTGGCCGACTCGACCACGATCGGTGCGCCGCAAGCGTACACCTCGTGGCCCGACAGGTCGGGCAGGTCCTGCAGCACCGCCTCGTGCACGAAGCCGGTGCGACCGGTCCACGCATCGTCGGGCAGGGCGTTGGACACCACCGGCACGTAGCGCAGGTTCGGCATTTCCGCCAGCTTCGCGTCGATCCAGGCACTCTGGTACAGGTCGGCCGGGCGGCGGCCGCCCCAGTACAAAACGGCATCGCGCGTGATGCCCTTGAACTGCATGTGCTCGATGACGGCTTTGATGGGCGCGAACCCGGTGCCCGAGGCCAGCAGGACCATCGGCTTGGTGCTGTCCTCGCGCAGGAAGAAGCTGCCGTAGGGGCCTTCGATGCGAAGGATGTCCTTCTCCTTCATCGCGCTGAATACGTGGTCGGTGAACTTGCCGCCGGGCATGTGGCGCACGTGCAGCTCCAGCGAAGGCGCGGCGGATTGTGTGTGCGGTGCGTTGGCCATGGAGTAACTGCGGCGGTCGCCATCGCGCAGGAGGAACTCGACGTACTGCCCGGCGTGGTACTGAAAGGCGTCGCTGGCAGGCAGCTGCAGACGCAGCACCATCACATCGTGCGAGGCGCGCTCCAGCGCGCTCACTCGGACCGGCATTTTCTTGATGGGGAAGGCACCTGCTTCCGTGACCTGGCGCGACTCGATCACCACGTCGCTGTGCGCCACGCCGCAGCAGGTCAGCACGTAACCCGCCGCCTCTTCGTCGGCGCTCAGTGCCTTGGGTTGGTGAGGCCCGTGCACCACGCTGCCCGAGACCAGCTTGCACTTGCACGAGCCACAGGCACCGTCCTTGCAACCGTAGGGCAAACCAATGCCCTGACGAATACCGGCGGCCAGCATGGCCTCGTCGGGTTGGGCGGAGAAGGTGCGCCCACTGGGCTCGACGGTGATGGTGAATGTCATACTGGCACTTGATGAATGGAGAGTCCCGACAGCCCGATGGTGCCTGTCCGGCAACCGGTCATTGTCTCAAATTCGGAATCTGCATGAGCCTCCTTGGCGCTTTGCCCGCACGCTTTCGGCGTGAACGGGTCTTGATCATTGGTTGTGGCGACGTGGGCCTGCGCGCAGCGCGTGTGCTGGGCGGTTCGCCGCGCGTGCGCGTGCTGGCACTCACCTCCAGTCCATCCCGTGCGCCGGCCATGCGCGCGCAAGGCATCACGCCGCTGCAGGGCAACCTGGACGACCCCATCAGCCTGCGTCGGCTGGCTGGCCTAGCCACTCGCGTGCTGCACCTGGCGCCGCCGCCTTCGGGTGAGTTGACCGACTGGCGCCTGGACCCACGCACCCGCGCACTCACCCGTGCGCTGGTCCAACGCTCCTTGCCTTCGGTGCTGGTGTATGGCTCCACGTCGGGCGTGTACGGCGACTGCCAGGGCCGTTGGGTGGACGAGACAACGCCTGCCAGGCCACTCACACCGCGCGCCTGGCGCCGGGTGGACGCGGAAGCGGCGGTGCACTGGCTGGGCCGGGCCACCGGCGTGCGCACCACGGTGCTGCGCATTCCCGGCATTTACGCGCCCGATCGTGAAGGCGGCACGCCGCGCGAACGCTTGCTGCGCGGCACGCCGGTGCTTCGCACCGAGGACGACGTCTACACCAACCACATCCACGCGGACGATCTCGCTCGCGCCTGCGTGCTGGCCTTGTGGCGCGGCCGGCCGCAGCGCAACGTGAACGTGGTGGACGACACCGAACTGCGGATGGGTGATTACTTTGATCTGGCGGCCGACCTGTACGGCCTGACGCGCCCGCCCCGCGTGGCGCGAGACGCAGCGGGTGACCAACTGCCGCTGATGCTGCTGAGTTTCATGCGCGAGTCGCGCCGGCTGCACAACCAGCGCATGAAGCAGGAACTGGGCTTGCGTCTGCGCTACCCCACCGTGGCCCAAGGCCTGCTGGCAGCTGAGAGCTGAGCAGGCAACAAAAAAGGCCGGGCAAGAAACTTGCGCGGCCTGATCTGTGGTGCCCGGGGCCGGAATCGAACCGGCACTCCTTTCGGAACCGGATTTTGAGTCCGGCGCGTCTACCAATTTCACCACCCGGGCGTCCTGAAAGGGGTTGCAAATTATGGCACAGTGCAAGCGATGAACTACCCCACGATTGAAGACGCGATCGGCAACACCCCGCTGGTGGCATTGCAACGCATCGGTGCCCAGGCCAACGCGCAGCGCGGCAACGTGGTGCTCGGCAAGCTCGAAGGCAACAACCCCGCCGGTTCGGTGAAAGACCGGCCCGCTGTTTCGATGATCAAGCGCGCCGAGGAACGAGGCGAGATCAAGCCTGGTGACACGCTCATCGAGGCCACCTCGGGCAACACCGGCATCGCACTGGCCATGGCCGCGGCCATCAAGGGCTACCGCATGGTGCTGATCATGCCGGAGGACTTGTCCATCGAACGCGCGCAAACCATGAAGGCATTTGGCGCCGAACTCATTCTCACGTCCAAGAGCGGCGGCATGGAGTCGGCCCGCGATCTGGCCGAGAAGATGCAGGCCGAAGGCAAGGGCAGGGTGCTGGACCAGTTTGCCAACGCCGACAACCCGCGCGTGCATTACGAGACCACCGGCCCGGAGCTCTGGGCACAGACCGCGGGACGCATCACGCACTTCGTGAGCGCCATGGGCACCACCGGCACCATCACCGGCGTCTCGCGCTTTCTGAAGGAAAAGAACCCGGCCATCCGCATCATTGGAGCCCAGCCCAGCGAGGGTTCGCGCATTCCCGGCATCCGCAAGTGGCCGACCGAATACCTGCCGAAAATCTACGACCCGAGCGCGGTCGACGAGCTGGTGTATGTGAGCCAGTCCGATGCCGAGGCCATGTGCCGCCAACTGGCGCGTGAGGAAGGCATTTTTGCCGGCATCTCAGCCGCTGGCGCGTGCTGGGTGGCGCAGCAGATCGCTGCCCAGGTGGAAAACGCCACCATCGCCTTCGTTGTGTGCGATCGCGGAGACCGCTACCTGTCGACGGGTGTCTTCCCCGCCTGATGCCCGGTTGCTTCCCATGAACAACACGTTCAAGTTTTGCCCCGCGTGCGCAACCCCCCTCGCCTTGATCGGCCAGGAAGAAGACGGTGGATTCACCGAGCGGCTGCGTTGCCCGGCCTGTGGGTTCACGCATTGGAACAACCCCACCCCGGTGCTGGCCGCCATCGTCGAGGTGGATGGCCGCATCCTGCTGGCGCGCAACGCGGCCTGGTCGGGTCGCACGTTTGCGCTCATCACCGGCTTCATGGAAGCGGGGGAGTCGCCAGAAGAAGGCATTCGTCGCGAAATTGCCGAAGAAACTTCGCTGAATGTGACAAAACTCACGTTGGTGGGGGTGCATGATTTTCAGCGCATGAATCAGGTGATCGTGACCTACCACGCGGTCGCGCACGGCGAGGTCAAGCTCTCGCCCGAGCTCTTGGAATACAAGCTCATGGAGCCGGCCAACATCCGCTGCTGGCGCGCCGGCACTGGCTTTGCGCTGGCCGACTGGTTGCGCAGTCAAGGTCTGGAACCCGTGTTCATGGAAGACGTTCAGCGACCTGCGGATCCCGTCGCCTAGCGCAAAAGCGCGCTGCGGTGCGGTGCAGGGTAAAAGACGCGCCGCTTAGAATGATCAATTCCAAGGAAAGCCCCCATGCACGCCGACAAAGAACTCGATGCCCGCGGTTTGAACTGCCCGCTGCCCATCCTGAAAGCCAAGAAAGCCCTGGCCGACATGCACAGTGGCCAGACCCTGAAAGTGATTTCCACCGACGCGGGTTCGGTGCGTGATTTCCAGGCCTTTGCCAAACAGACCGGCAATGTGCTGGTCGAACAGCAAACGGTGGCCAACGAATACTTCACGCTGCTCAAACGTCGCTGAAGCCGGCACGCACCAGTCCACCCCCATGGAAGTCCTGCTCGTCGACCCACTGGTGCCCGAGGCCCTGTCCTGGTTGCAGGAGCGGCACGAGGTCACGTATCGCCCCGAGCTGGGCGACGATCCGGTGGAGCTGCGCAAGGCCACCTACAAGACGCGCGCCATCGTGCTGCCGCCGCACGTGGTCGTCTCCGAAGAATTCCTCAACTTCTCGCCCAAGCTCGAGATCGTGGCGCGCATGCAGATCTCCAGCGACAACACCGATCTCGATGCCTGTGCGCGGCGCCATGTGCGCGTGTTGCAGGCGCGCAGCGCCACAGTGCGTTCCAATGCCGAGTACCTGCTCTACGGCCTGCTCATGCTGTATCGCCGCGGCATGATCAGCGCGCTGCTCGGTCGCAAGATTTCCCAGGTGCGCATGGGTCGCGAGCTCTCCGGCAGCACCGTGGGTTTGCTGGGTCTGGCGCCTGTGGCCCACACGCTGGCGCCCATGCTCAAAAGCCTGGGTGTGCGCTTGCTGGGCTACGACCCAGCGGTGCATCACGCCGCGGCCATCTGGAACAAGCTCGGCGTGGAGCCTGTGACCCTGCAGGACCTGCTGTCGCGCTCGGACGCGATCTCGCTGCAGATGGTCTATGCCTCGCGTTTTCGCGGCTGGATCAATGAGCGGTTGCTCAACCATTGCAAGGCGGGTCAGTTGTGGGTGGGCGTGAGCCGCAGCACGCTGTTCGACGCCGATGCGCTGGCGCTGGCCTTGTGCGACGGGCGCATTGATGCTTGCTTGATGGATGGCGCGAACCCACAGTTCGCTGCCGAAGGCACGCCCTTGCACGGCATCCCCAACCTGCACCTCACGCCGCGGCTGGGCTCGCACACCCGTGAAGCCAAGCTGCGCGCGAGTTGGTACGTGGCGCACCGCATCCACGAAACCCTGTCGCCGCATGCCGTGGGCCAGGAAGGGCGGGTGAGCGATTTTTCGGTGCTCGACAGCCTCGAGTACCACGAGCCCGAAGACCCGCAGGCGGTCACGCCATCGCAGTGGGGATCGCTCGCACTTCATAGGGGCTGACCCCCCGCCGCGCTTTGCGCGACCCCCCTGAAGGGGGGCAATGCCTGCGGTCTGGCAAAGCCAGTCCCGCGGCATTCCTGGATGAGCTTCCCCTCGCCGGTGAGATTTTTCCGAATCTCTCTCAGGCGCCGAGTCGGGCAAGCTGCTCCCGCATCTTCTCCAGCGTCGCTGTGAAGTCGGCCACGCGTTTTCTTTCCTGATCGATCACCGCGGGTGGCGCCTTGGCCACGAAGGCTTCGTTGGACAGCTTGGCCGTGGCCTTGGTGATCTCGCCTTCCAGCCGCGCGGCCTCTTTGCCCAGCCGAAGCTTTTCAGCCGCAACATCGATTTCCATGAACAGGCACAGGCGGGCCTCGCCGACCACGGCCACCGGAGCGGCTTGTGCAGCTGCCGCCCAAGCAGCCTCGTCGGTGAATACTTTCACCTCGTTCAGCTTGGCCAGGCCTTGCAGCACCGGGCCCATGGACTGCATGTAGGCGGTGTCACCCAGCACGTACAGCGGCAGGCGCGTTGCCGGTGAGACGCTCATCTCGCCGCGCAGGTTGCGGCAGGCGTCGACCAGAGCCTTGAGCTTGGTGACGTGGGCAATCGACGCCTCGTCGATCTTGTTGAGCTGGGCCTGCGGGTAACGCGCGATGCTCACCGACTCACCGGGCAGACCGGCCACGGGCGCGACCTTCTGCCACAGCTCTTCGGTGATGAAGGGGATCACCGGGTGCGCCAGGCGCAGGATGGCTTCGAGCGTGCGGATGAGCGTGCGGCGGGTGGCGCGCTGTTGTGATGCGTCGCCGATCTGGATCTGCACCTTGGCGATCTCCAGGTACCAGTCGCAGAACTCGTTCCAGACGAAGTCGTAGATCGTGTTGGCGACGTTGTCCAGCCGGTATTCGGCGAAGCCCTTGGCCACCTCGGCTTCGGTTTTCTGCAGCAGTGAGGAGATCCAGCGGTCGGCCTGGCTGAAGCTGAGGTAGCCGTGGAAGGGTTGTCCCACCGCGCACTCGGCCTTGGTGTGGTCTTCCAGGCCGCAATCCTGACCCTCGCAGTTCATGAGCGTGAAGCGCGTGGCGTTCCAGAGCTTGTTGCAGAAGTTGCGGTAGCCCTCGCAGCGCTTGCTGTCGAAGTTGATGCTGCGGCCCAGCGAGGCCAGCGCGGCGAAGGTGAAGCGCAGCGCGTCCGCGCCGTAGGCTGGAATGCCGTCGGGGAATTCCTTTTCGGTCTGCTTGCGCACCTTGGGCGCGGTCTCGGGCTTGCGCAGGCCGGTGGTGCGTTTCTCCAGCAGGGGCGCGAGCGAGATGCCGTCGATCAGGTCCACCGGATCGAGCACGTTGCCTTCGCTCTTGCTCATCTTGTGGCCCTGCGCGTCGCGCACCAGGCCGTGGATGTAGACGTGCTTGAACGGCACGCGGCCGGTGAAGTGGGTCGTCATCATGATCATCCGGGCGACCCAGAAGAAGATGATGTCGTAGCCGGTGACCAGCACGGTGCTGGGCAGGTAGAGGTTGAAGTCGTCGGTGGCGCCGTCCTTCTGGTTCGGCCAGCCCATGGTGCTGAATGGGACCAGGGCCGAGGAGTACCAGGTGTCGAGCACGTCGGGGTCGCGCGTGAGCGTCTGGCCCGGGGCTTTCGCCTGCGCTTCGGCTTCGTTGCGCGCCACGATCACCTTGCCCGCTTCGTCGTACCAGGCCGGGATCTGGTGCCCCCACCAGAGCTGGCGCGAGATGCACCAGTCCTGGATGTTGTTCATCCACTGGTTGTAGGTGTTGACCCAGTTCTCGGGCACGAATTTCACCTCGCCCGACTGCACGGCCGCGATGGCCTTGTCGGCGATGGAGGTCCCGCTGGTGTTCTGCGCGTTGCCTTTGGATTGCATGGCCACGAACCACTGGTCGGTGAGCATGGGTTCAATGACCTGGCCGGTGCGGGCGCAGCGCGGCACCATGAGCTTGTGCTTTTTGGTCTCCACCAGCAGGCCGGCGGCTTCCAGGTCGGCCACCACGGCCTTGCGGGCCACGAAGCGGTCCATGCCGCGGTACTTCGCGGGCGCGTTGTCGTTGATGGTGGCATCCAGCGTGAGCACGCCGATGATGGGCAGGCCGTGGCGCTGGCCCACCGCGTAGTCGTTGGTGTCGTGCGCGGGCGTGACCTTCACCACGCCGGTGCCGAAGGCCCGGTCCACGTAGGTGTCGGCGATCACCGGGATGTCGCGGTCACACAGCGGCAACTTCACCGTTTTGCCGATGAGATGGGTGTAGCGCTCGTCTTCGGGATGCACCATCACCGCCACGTCGCCCAGCAGGGTTTCGGGGCGGGTGGTGGCCACGGTCAGCGAGCCGCTGCCATCCGACAGGGGATAGGCGATGTGCCACAGCGAGCCTTCTTCTTCCTCGCTCTCCACTTCGAGGTCGGACACGGCGGTCTTGAGCACCGGGTCCCAGTTCACCAGGCGCTTGCCGCGGTAGATCAGGCCTTGTTCGTACAGGCGCACAAAGGTCTCGGTGACCACGGTCGAGAGCTTCTCATCCATGGTGAAGTACTCGCGGCTCCAGTCCACGCTGTCGCCCATGCGGCGCATCTGCGTGGTGATGGTGTTGCCGCTTTCTTCCTTCCACTCCCACACCTTGGCGACGAAATTCTTGCGCGCCTCGGCAGGTGTCGGGCCCATGTCGTGGCGGCTGATGCCCTGCGCCTGCAGCTGGCGCTCCACCACGATCTGCGTGGCGATGCCGGCGTGGTCGGTGCCCGGTACCCAGACCGTGTTGGCGCCGGCCATGCGGTGGTAGCGCGTGAGGCTGTCCATGATGGTCTGGTTGAACGCGTGGCCCATGTGCAGCGTGCCGGTCACGTTGGGCGGTGGCAACTGGATGGCGAACGACGGTGCGTCGGCCTGGGGCGCGCCGGTGCCGCGAAAGCCCGCCACGCCGTAGCCGCGCTGTTCCCACTCGGGGCCCCAGCGGGCTTCGAGCGGAGCGGGTTCGAACGATTTGGCCAGGGATTGCAGGCCGGGTTGGTTCAGGGTGTCGGTCATGGGGCGCGCCAAAAATGGAAACGGCATCCCGCAGGATGCCGTCAGGGGAAATGGGGTTACCGCTGAATTTTATTCGACAGGCCTCTCAGACCGGGGCGGCGGGCAGTTCCCGCGCGGCGTCGATGCACGCCTTGAGCACGCTCGCCTCACCAATCTGGTTGGCCAGCAGCAGAATCAGGCGCGCATTGAGCAACTCCGAGTCTTCGCGGCTGAGGCCCGCGTGGGCATCGAGCAGTTGCTCGTAGAAGGCGTCGGCGTCCTGGAAGTGGGGGTTGGTTTTCATGGTTGGTCTCCGCGCAGGCCCAGCGATCGTTCGATCGCCCGCACCAGTTGGGCGTTGATGGTCTCTCCCGTGGCGGCCAGGTAGCCGTCGGGGCGCACCAGCGCCCAGGCGTGGCCGAACACGTGGCAGGCGCCTTGCATATGGCCCCGGGGGTCGCGCACGTGCTCGAGCGCCTGCGCGGTGCCATCAGCACCCAGCACCTGCACGCTGCGCACCGGTGCGTCCAGGCACAGCCTTCTCAGGCGCTGCAGGGCGGCGACCGGCAGGTCGCCGAACACCAGCACCAGCAGGTCGCCATGGGCCCAGTTGAGCAGGTCGTTCACGTCGCCCTGCGAGCCGTCGGCCCATTCAAACCCCACGTTCTGCACCGACTGGCCCGCGGCGCTGACCGGTGCGTAGGTGCAGGCGCGTGAGCGGGCGTACGTATTGGCCACGGCCATGCGACCGGTGTTGATGAGCGCGCGGGCAAAGGGGTGCTGTTTGGCCAGACCGATGGCTGCCTGGCGGAACAGGCGCTCGGTGCCGTCGGCCGGGCGCAGGAAGCGTGCGGTGCGGTTGGTCACGCACACGTTCTGTTGCGCGGCGTCCAGACGCTCGTCGTTGTAGCTCTCCAGCAGTGCGCCATCGGCCTTGCCGCAGAGCACGGCAGCCAGCTTCCAGGCCAGGTTGTCGGCGTCGGCCACGCCGGTGTTGCCGCCGCGCGCGCCAAACGGGCTGACCACCTTGGCCGAGTCCCCCATGAGGAAGACGCGACCGTGGCGCATGGCGTGCACGCACTCGCTGCGGTAGGCGTAGGGGCCGACCCAGACGATCTCGACCTGCACATCGGGCCCGAATTGGCGCGCCAGGCGTTCGCGCACCACGTCCTCGCGGCTCACGTATTCGGGGTCGGCGTTGGGCGCCATCTGGTAGTCGATGCGCCAGACGTCGTCGGCCATGAGGTGCTGCCAGACCGCGCGGTTTTCGTTGAAAGGCGCTTCGATCCAGGTGTGGCGTTCCTGCGGCGGGTGGGTGGAGAAGCGCACGTCGGCGATACACCAGCGGTCGTCGCCTCGGCGCGAGTCGAAGGGCACGTTGAGCCATTTGCGCAGCGGGCTGTGCGAGCCGGTGGCGTCGATCACGTGTTCGGCTTCCATGCGGTAGCTGCCGGCGGGTGTCTCCACGGTGAGTGTGGCGAAGTCGGTGTTTTGCTCGAAGGCGGTGAGGCGGTTCTGCCAGCGCAGCTCCACGGCGCCAAGCTCCTGGATGCGCTCGACCAGGAAGCCTTCGATGTAGAACTGCTGGATGTTGATGAAGGGCGGTTGCTGCGAGAGGTGGTACTGGCCTTGTTGACGGAGGTCGAAGCTGTAGACCTCGTCCTCGCCGGCGAAGGTGCGGCCCACGCTCCACTGCACGCCCTTGGCGGCGATGCGATCAAAGAGCCCCAGGCGTTCGAAGATTTCGAGTGACTTTTGCGTATAGCAGATGCCGCGCGAAGACGCGCCCTTCACGCCCACGGTGTTGTCTTCGTCGATCAGCACCGCGCGCACGCCCAGGCGGGCCAGCGAGCAGGCGAGGGTGAGGCCGGTGATGCCACCGCCCACGATCACCACGGGGTGTCGCACGAGGGTGGGGCTGTGCAGTTCAGGCGGTTCTACAAACGGGTACTCGGGCAGCTCGTAGCCTGCGCCGGCGGTGAACTCGTAGCTGTTGGTGTGTGCTGTTTCGCGGTACGTCATCGGGGACATGCATCGCTCCTTGGTTTGTCTTTCGTCGCGTTTCGTGCATCGGTTGTGTGGGGCTCAAGGGTGCATGGCGCTCTGCTCCGCGAATGTCCCCCGGCGGCTGGTGCCGCCTCCTCCTTGATTTCGCTGCGCAGAGCGCGATGACTGGGCGAATGGCGCAGCGAAATCAAGGAGGAGGTGGCCGCAGGCCACCGGGGGACATTCGCGGAGCCGTTCGCCCAGTCATCGCAGACCGGAGCACCGCCAAAGCCAAAAACCTCAGGCCGGAGCCCGCCCCACCACCTCAGGCCGGTCGTTTTGCTGCGGCTTCAGCGGCGCAGCCGTCTTGCCTTCGGCCCGCTCGCGCCGCCACTGCTCTTTGCGTGTATTCCACTCAGCCAGCCGCGCGTGCGCCGTCTTGCTTTCTTCGAGCATCTCGAACTCGTCGGCCAACTGCGCCGTCAACTCCAGGCGAATGCCGTTGGGATCGAAGAAGTAAATGCTCTTGAAGATGTGATGGTCCGTCACGCCCAGCACCTCGATGCCGCTGGCCTCCAGCCGCGCCTTGGTGTTCTCCAGCTCCTGTTCGGTGTTCACGCGAAAGCTGATGTGGTTGACCCATTTCGGCGTGTTCGGACTGGGCAACGCGGCCTCGTCGTCGCCCAGGTCGAAGAAGGCGATGAAGGAGCCGTCCTGCAAGCGGAAGAAGAAGTGCGTGTACGGGCAGTACTCGCCCGTGCTGGGCACGTGGTCACTCTGGATGATGTGGTACAGCGGCAGGCCCAGGATGTCTTCGTAGAAACGACGCGTTTCTTCCGCGTCCTTCGCCCGGTAGGCGTAGTGGTGCAATTGCTGGATCGGTGCCGGGGCGGGCAGGGCGACTGGGTTCATGGATGTCTCCTCAAGATCGAGTGGGATTCAACATTATGCAACTCATTTCCCTTATCGTAATGAATTGCCCTGCAAACGAGGCCAGTTTGCGGCTTTCATTCGGGGCTGTCGATGGCGGTGAGATTGGTTACCAGTTGAGCTGGGGTGATAGTCGGAAGCAATCCAGCGCATAGCCCAGAACAATTAGACGTTGCTCCCCACCAGGACTAATGTTTGCCGGTCTCTGCGGATACGGGCACAGCCCTGCACCCGTTGAGCGCTTCTTCAACCCACGCAAGGAGAACCACATGCCCGCATTGAAAGGCTCGAAAACCGAGCAATGCCTCAAGGACGCCTTTGCCGGCGAATCCCAGGCCAACCGCCGCTACCTGTACTTCGCAAACAAGGCCGACGTGGAGGGCCAGAACGATGTGGCGGCGCTGTTCCGCTCGACCGCCGAAGGCGAGACTGGCCATGCGCATGGCCATCTTGAATTCCTGGAGCAGTCCGGCGACCCCGCCACCGGCATGCCGATCGGTGCCACCCGCCTGAACCTGGCCTCCGCCGTGGCTGGTGAAACCCACGAGTACACCGACATGTACCCCGGCATGGCCAAGACCGCGCGCGAGGAAGGTTTTGACGAAGTGGCCGACTGGTTCGAGACGCTGGCCAAGGCCGAGCGCTCGCACGCCAACCGCTACACCAAGGCGCTGAACGAGCTGGTGGATTGATCTGGCCCACCCCCGCCGCGCTTCGCGCGACCCCCTCAAGGGGGCGACACCTGCGGCCTGGCGGAGCCAGTTCCGCGGTGTCCTGGAAGCTGCGCTCACTGGAGCGCAGCGTTTTCGAGAGGACTCTGCGAGCCCTCTCGAAAACCTTGTGACGTAACCTGCACCCAACGAGGATCCCATGGCCACCGAAGGCAATCTGCAGGCCCCCACGCGGCATCCGCTGGATTGGAAGAACCCCGACTTCCACGACGAAGAAGCGTGTCTCCATGAAATGGAGCGCATCTTCGACATCTGCCACGGTTGCCGCCGCTGCGTGAGCCTTTGCGGGGCCTTTCCCACGCTGTTCGACCTGGTCGACGAGAGCAAGACCATGGAAGTGGACGGGGTGGACAAGCGGGACTACTGGAAGGTGGTCGACCAGTGCTACATGTGCGACCTCTGCTACATGACCAAGTGCCCGTACACCCCGCCGCACGAGTGGAACCTGGACTTCCCGCACACCATGCTGCGCGCCAAGTCCATCAAGTTCAAGAAGGGTGGGGTCGGCCTGGCCGAGAAACTCCTCGCCTCCACCGACGTGCACGGCCAGTTCGCCGGCATCCCCATCGTGGTTCAGGCCGTCAACGCGGTGAACAAGACAAAGGTGGCGCGCAACGTGCTGGAAAGCGTGGCCGGTGTCGACAAGAACGCCTGGTTGCCTGACCTCGCCACCAGGCGGTTCCGCTCCGGTACACCCGAAGCGCGGGCCACGGTGGTCAAGGACGGCGAGAAAACGCCCGGCAAGGTCGCGATCTTTGCCACCTGTTACATCAACTACAACGAACCCGGCATTGGACTGGACCTGCTCAAGATCCTGGACCACAACGAGATCCCGTACGTGATCGTGGAGAAGGAAAAATGCTGCGGCATGCCCAAGCTGGAGCTGGGCGATCTGGACGCCGTGCAGGCGAGCAAGGAGGCCAACATCCCCGTGCTCGCGAAGTACGCGAAGGACGGCTTCGCCATCCTGGCCGCGGTGCCGAGCTGCGCACTGATGTTCAAGCAGGAAATCCCGCTCATGTTCCCCGACGATGCCGACACCCAGCTGGTGAAGGAACACCTGTGGGATCCGTTCGAGTACTTCATGGCGCGCAAGCGCGACGGCTTGCTCAAGACCGAATTTCCGCAGAAGCTGGGCAACGTGAGCTACCAGATCCCCTGCCATGGTCGGGTGCAGAACATCGGGCGCAAGACCGAAGAGATGCTCAAGATGATCCCTGAGACCACCCTCAACACCATCGAGCGCTGCTCGGGCCACGCCGGCACGTTCGGCGTGAAGAAGGCCTACCACCAGACCGCGATGAAGATCGGCAAGCCGGTGTTCAAGGCCATGGCCACCATGAAGGACGGCACCAAGCCCGACTACATCAGTTCGGACTGCCCGCTGGGCGGCCACCACATCGCGCAGGGGTTTGAAGTGAATGGTCTGGGCGCGCCGGAGCTGCAGCACCCGTTGAGTCTGGTTGCCCGGGCCTATGGACTGAAATGAAGACAGCCTCCACGGCAAAATCCTGAAGGAGACTCCATGCAACTCACCGGACACATCACCGCCGACAGCCTCATGAGCCTGGAGGCCTACACCAAGTGGCGCAAGGTGCACAAACCAGACGTGATGGCGCACCGCAAGCTGCGCAGCGTGCGGCTGGGGGAACACATCAACCTGCAGTTCGAGAGCGAGACCACCATCCGCTACCAGATTCAGGAAATGCTGCGCGTCGAGAAGGTGTTCGAGGAAGAGGGCATTCAGCAGGAAATCGAGGCCTATGCGCCGCTGGTGCCCGATGGCCACAACTGGAAGGCCACGATGATGATCGAGTACACCGATGTCAACGAGCGCAAGCGCGAGCTCGCGCGCCTGATCGGTGTGGAGGACCGTTTGTTCGTCGAGGTTGAAGGGTATGCGCGCGTCTACGCCATTGCCGACGAAGACATGGACCGCGAGAACGACGTGAAGACCTCGGCGGTGCACTTCGTGCGCTTCGAATTCACGCCCTCCATGCGCGCGGCCATCCAGGCCGGGGCCGCAGTGAAGATCGGGTGCGATCACACCCACTATCCGGCGCATGTGCAGGTGTCCCCTGAAACGCTGGCCTCTCTCGCGGGCGACCTGAAGTAAACCGGTGCGGTGGCCATAATCGGGGCTTCCCTTGGGAAGCCCTTTTCATTGATTCACCGCACACCTGCGAACCTGCCTGGCGCCCCCTTCAACATGCTGTTCCTCATTTCCCCCGCCAAGGCACTCGACTATGAGACCCCGCCCCATGTGGCCGCCCACACCCAGCCGCTGTTTGTGAAGCAGGCGACCGAGCTCATCAGCGTGCTGCGTGATCAGTCGCCACTGCAGATCTCAGATCTCATGAGCTTGTCAGACTCGCTCTCGGGCCTGAATGTGGCGCGCTACCAGGCCTGGCGCCCGAAGTTCACTGCAAAGAATTCCAAGCAGGCGGTGCTGGCCTTTGACGGCGACGTGTACGGCGGGCTCGACGCGAAGACACTCGCTGAACCCGATCTCGACTGGCTGCAGCAACACCTGTGCATCCTGAGTGGCCTCTACGGCGTGCTGCGCCCGCTCGACCTCATGCAACCCTACCGGCTGGAGATGGGCACACGTCTGGCCACCGGCCGGGGCAAGAACCTCTACACGTTCTGGGGCCGCCAGATTGCCGACCACCTCAACCAGCGCGCGCAGGCCGACGTGAGCCCGGTGGTGATCAACCTGGCCAGCGAAGAGTATTTCAAGGTGGTGGACCGCAAGGTGCTGCTGCCGCGCGTGGTCACCTGCGTGTTTGAAGAGCGCAAGGCCGACGGTTACAAGGTCATCAGCTTCATGGCCAAGCGCGCGCGTGGCCTCATGGTGCGTTACGCCGTGCAGCACCGCGTCACCACGCCCGAGCAGCTCAAACATTTCGACCTGGAGGGCTACCGTTTCAACAACGCCGCCTCCGGGCCCGATCGCCTGGTGTTCCGCCGCGAGGCCAAGGCTTGAGGGGATGGTCATGAACCAGTCCGTCACCATCGAACTGCGCCAATGGATCGTGGAACAAGCCGCGGCCGGCTTCTCGCGCGAAGTCGTGATGGCGTCCATGGTGGCCTCGGGCTGGCAACAAGCGGTGGCGCTCAAGGCGCTGGCGTCCACCTGGAAGGAGCCCGTGCCGGTGCTGACCCAGCCCGCCCTGGCCGTGCGCCGCGAAGGTGCTGCGGCATTGCACCGCTTGCCCGACCTCGACCTGAGCCTCTCGCCGCGCCAGATCGACGCGGGCGACCGCATGGTGAACGTGATTGCTTCGCTGAGCCAGCCGCGTGTGGTGGTGCTGGGCAACCTGCTCAGTGCTGAAGAGTGCGATGCGCTGATCGAATCGGCGCGCCCGCAACTGGCGCGCTCGCTCACCGTGGCCACCAAGACCGGTGGCGAAGAGCTCAATCCCGACCGCACCAGCAGCGGCACGTTCTTCGCGCGCGGGCAAACGCCCGAGGTCGCGCGCATCGAGGCACGCATTGCCCGCCTGCTGAACTGGCCGGTGGAGAACGGCGAGGGCCTTCAGGTGCTGCACTACCGCCCGGGCGCCGAGTACAAGCCGCACTACGACTACTTCGACCCCGACGAACCCGGCACGCCCACCATCCTCAAGCGTGGCGGGCAACGCCTGGCGACGCTGGTGATGTACCTGAGCGAGCCCGCGCGCGGCGGCGGCACCACCTTTCCCGACGCCGGACTGGAAGTGGCCCCGGTGCGCGGCAACGCGGTGTTCTTCAACTACGACCGACCGCACCCTTCCACCCGCACGCTGCACGGTGGCGCACCGGTGATCGAGGGCGACAAATGGGTGGCGACCAAATGGCTGCGCGAACGCGAGTTCGTGTGAAGCGCCCGGCATGAACATCACCCACAACGGCCTGCGCATCGAATACGAGAGTGACGGCGATGAACACGCTCCCGCCGTGGTGCTGACCATGGGCCTTGGCATGCAGCTCACCGCCTGGCCCACCGCGCTGGTGCAATCCATCGTGCAGGCGGGCTACCGCGTGATCCGCTTCGACAACCGCGACATCGGACTCTCCAGCGAGCTGGACCACCTCGGCGTGCCCAACATCGGCTGGCAGGTCCTCCGATCCCGCCTGGGCCTGCCCGTGCGATCGCCCTACAGCCTGCAGGACATGGCGCTGGACACCATCGGCCTGCTCGATGCGCTGGGTGTTCAGCGCGCCCATCTGGTGGGTGTTTCCATGGGCGGCATGATCTCGCAGCGCATCGCCGCCACCGTGCCCGGCCGCGTGCTGAGCCTCACCAGTGTGATGAGCTCCAGCGGCGCCCCGGGCTTGCCCGGCCCGCGTGCTGAAGTGACCCGCGCCCTGCTCAAGCGCCCGCGCGGCCGCCGCCCCGAAGATGTGGCCGCCCATTCACTGAAGCTGTTCAGGTTGATCGGCAGCCCCGCCTTCCCGCAAGACATGCCCGCCTTCGAACAGCGTGTGCTGGCCGATGCGGTGCGCAGCCACCGGCCCGCCGGCGAGGCGCGGCAATTGCTCGCGGTGGTGTCCGACACGCGGCGCCACACCCTGCTGCAGGGCATCGTCTGCCCCACGCTCGTGGTGCACGGCACGGCCGACCCGCTGGTGCCCCTGGCCTGTGGACAGGACACCGCCGCGCGCATTGCAGGCGCGCGTTTTGAATCCATCGAAGGCATGGGCCACGACTGGCCTCCCGGCGTGGTCACGCTGCTGGCCAGCCACATCGTTGCGCACATCCAGACTGCACAGGTCCCGACATGAACCAGAACACCCCCGAACAATCGCAACTCGGCCAGACCTCGGCCTACGTGGATCAATACGATGCCGGCCTGCTGTTTCCCCTGCCGCGCGAGACCAAACGCCGCGAGATCGGCATCACCGGCAGCGTGCCGTTTCTCGGCGCCGATCTGTGGACCGCGTTCGAACTCAGCTGGCTGAACCCACGCGGCAAACCGCAGGTTGCCCTGGCCCACATCACCGTGCCCTGCGAGAGCACGCACATCGTGGAGAGCAAGTCGTTCAAGCTCTACCTCAACAGCTTCAACAACAGCACCTTCGCCAGCGCCGACGCGGTGCGTGACCGCATCCGTGCCGACGTGAGTGCCGCCATCTGGCACGGTGGCCCCCTGCAGTCCAGCGCGGGCGTGAAGCTGCTGTTGCCCGAGCAACTGGAGCGCGAAAAAGTGCAGGAACTCGCCGGTTTGTCGATCGACCGGCTCGATGTGGAGTGCACGCGTTACCAGCCCGCGCCCGAGCTGCTCAGCGCTGCGTTTGATGAAAAGCCGGTGGATGAAATCCTGGTGAGCCACCTGCTCAAGAGCAACTGCCTCGTGACCGGTCAGCCCGATTGGGGCAGCGTGCAGATCAGCTACAGCGGCCCACAGATCGACCAGGCAGGGCTGCTGCAGTACATCGTGAGTTTTCGCAACCACAACGAATTCCACGAGCAGTGCGTGGAGCGCATCTACATGGATGTGCTGACGCGCTGCAGGCCAACCAAGCTGGCGGTGTACGCGCGCTACACGCGCCGCGGGGGGCTGGACATCAACCCCTGGCGCACCAGCCACCCGCAGTCACCGCCGGCCAACGTGCGCACGGCGCGGCAGTGACCTGCGTCACAGCATCTTCTGGATCAGCGCGCCCTTGAACAGCACCGGCCCGGTCGGGCCGCGTTCGCTCGGCACACCGCCCTTGGGCTCCAGGCTGATGGCCAGCGCGGGGACTTCGCGCACGTCACCCACGCCCGCCGTGAGCTGCAGCAAGCGCTCCTGACCCAGCACGCCCAGTGAGCGCGGTCCGCCCGAGGGCGGCAGGGCCCAGAGTTGCAGCGACTTGTCGCTGGCTTCCTGGAAACCGCCCACGCGTTGCAAAGTCAGTTTGCCGTTCTTCGGGTCGAAGGTCACCAGCATCGAGGCACTGGCCTGGTCGTCGTTGAGCACGGCCACGTATTCGATCTGCGGCGTGGCCGAGAGCCTGGCCTGCAGTTCGTTGATCTGCGCGCCCAGGTTGTCGCGCAGGCCCACGGCCGTGACCAGTGCAAAGACCGTGGCCAGCGCGCCGGCGGCGGTGGCGCCGCGCCACAGCGCCAGGCTGCGCAGCCAGCCGCTGGCTGGCGGCTTCTCGGGTTGGGCGCGGGCGGCGGCCATGGCCTGCTGCTGGCTCTCGCCCTGCACCAGGTTTTCAATGCGTGTCCACACGGCGGGCGCGGGTTGTTGCGGTGTCTGCAGTTCGTTCATGCTGGACACGCGGCTTTGCCACACCAGGGCGGCGGCGCGCACCGGGGCTTGCTCGCGGGCCATGGCTTCAAAGCGGCGGCGTGCGCCCCCGCGCAAGGTGCCCAGCGCGTGGGCTGCGGCCAGCCGGTCGAGCAGTTCGGGGTGTTGAATGAGGTTCATGGTGTGTCCTCAGGCGAAGCGCGCCATGCAGTTGCGCAACTGGTCCAGCCCGCGGCGTATCCACGTCTTCACGGTGCCCAGGGGCAGGCTGAGCTGTTCGGCCAGCTCGCTGTGGCTGAGGTCACGCAGGTAGGCCAGGCTCACCACTTCGCGCTGGCGGTTTTCCAGCTTGGCCAGGCACTGGTGCAGCGCCCAGGCCTGCTGGCTCGCCAGAGTGGTGTCCATCGGGTTGGGAGAATTGCCTTCCATGGTGTCCGCCATCGCATCGTCGATCTCGTCGGTGAGGTGGGTGCGCTCGGCGGTGCGCCGGCGCAGATAGTCCAGCGAGCGGCTGCGCACGATCAGGCCCAGCCAGGCCATGGGTGGGCTGAGCGAGGCGCGGTAGTCGCCCGCGCTGCGCCAGATGTGCAGAAAGGTTTCCTGCAGCGCGTCTTCGGCCCATTCACTTTTGCCGACCACGCGCATGGCCAGGCCATACAGCTTCGATGAGGTCAGGTCGTAGAGGGCTTTGAGGGCGGCTTCGTCGCGCTGGGCCACGCGGTCGATCAGGGCCATCAGCAGGTCATCGGGTTGTGCGCTCATGCGGGCATTGTCGGGCACCGGCTTCCCCCATGCCCGCGCCGGGGCATGGAAGAAGGCGGGCTGGGCGTTCATGGTCGGCGCCGACGCGGTTGCACCTGCGTGGGCAGGCTCAGGGCCGTGACCGGCGAGATGTTGACCGCCACCGGCGGCGTCTCAAGGATCTGGTCGGCGTGCACCACGCGCACCTTGGCAGCGCCCTCGGGCACGCCTTGCACCGTGGCCACGCCGTTCGCGTCGGTCACCAGCGTCCAGGGCGAGTCGGTCACGAAGATGAAGCCGCGCATGGAGCCGTGCAGGTGGCAGCCCAGCTGCACCGCACCAGCCTTGGTCAGCTTCACTTCGGTGCTGGCGGGTTCCTTGCCTTCGGCCTTGCCATCGAGCCGCAGCTCAAAGCCGGACGAGGTGCCGGCATTCAACGAGGCCAGGCCCGCAGGCACGCCGCGCACATGGTGTTCCCAGGTGTCGAGGTTGGTGAAGGTCACCCTGGAGCCCACCGGCACCACGCTGGTGCCGGGCACGAACTGCATCTTCTGCTGGGTGACGACGGTCGAGAGCGGTGCCGGGGCCGCCGGCTTGGCGCCCGACGTCGGCTCGATGACCACCACCGCATCGGACAGGGGTCTGCCGTCGCGCCCGAGCACGATCACCTGCACGGTGGCGGCCTGCGCGGCCAGGGGCAACAGCGTGGCGGCGGCGATCAGCATCGCGGCGCAGTTCGGGTGTTTCATGAGTGAACTCGGTGACGTTTCAGCGAACCGTGATCACGTCGCGGTGCATCGGGGCCAGCAGCGCGAGCATCTGGTTCTGGCGCGTGAACGGAATGCCGCGCGCGTCCATGCTCTGCTGCAGCACTTCAACCAGGGCGTTGAACTGGGCACGGGTCGTGTCGCGGTCGGCGTGCGCGGTTTTCATGTCGGGGCCCTTGTAGACGCAGGGGCCGCCCGAGAGCTGGCAGAGCTGGTCGCTCAGGGACTTTGCGAAGTTGGCCAGGTTGGTGTCCTTGAACTGCTCGCCGATGCGCGGGTCGGCTTTGAGGCGAACCACGAAGTCGTCCATGAGGCTGCGGATGCCGGCCTCTTCGCCGAAGGCCTGGTAGAGGCCGGCAGCCGGTGCCACCGGGTAGGCGCTGGCGGCCGAGGGGGTGGGTTGCAGGGTCTGGGCGAGCGTGGCGCCGCTGGCGAGGGCGAGCAGGGTGAGGGCGGTGGAGGTGATGAGGTGTTTCATGTTGAGGCTCAATGGAGAAGAGTTCAGAAGGCGATCTGGGCCGAGACGTACACACCCGTCTGCTTGCGCCCACCGGTTGTGGCCGGCACGATGCGGCCCAGGTCGACGTAGGCGGCGGCAATGGACACGTTCTTGCTCGGCGCGTACGCGATGAAGATGTCTTTCCAGTCGTCGGCACGCAGGCCAGCGCCCAGGCCCGCTGCTTGGCCGGCGCGCTGCAGCTTGTTGGGCATGGCGCGGTATTCAAAGCCCACCGCCAGCTTGCTGTTGATCAGATACGCCACAGTAATTTCCGGCTGCAGTCCGTAACCGTTGTCGGCGCCGCCCAGCGTGGCGCCAAAGCCCAGCAGGCCGCCCTGGTTGGCCTTGGTCGCGCGCAGCGTGCCGTTGACCAGGATGCCTTGCGCGAGGAACAGCTTGGTCGCGCTCAAGTACACGTCGGCCCCGTGGCGCTTGGCGCCCAGTGCACTCAGCGTGCCGTCCAGCCCGGAGGACTGCAGGTTCTTGAACTGCACGCCCACGGCGATCTGCGGCATCAAGCTGTCGCTGTCCAGCACGGCGTCGCCAGCCACACGCACTTTGGCGCCCACGATGTCCTGCTTCAGGTGCAGGCCGGGCAGGCCCAGGCCGGTGCCCGTGATGCCGGTGTTGAAGTCTTGCCGGCCCACCGAGAGTTCGACGCGGTCGTGGATGCCCACCGCCACGCCATAGGCGGTGAGACCGTAGTCCCGCGTCCTGGCGCGGCTGATATAGGCCGATACGCCCACTTCGCCCTCGGTGGCCTGGCTGCCGATCACGGCCCAGGGCGAAATGCCGCCACCGGCCGCGCCTTCAATGCTGCTCACACCCCCGGTGAGCAGCAGCTTGCCGGTATCGGCACGGGCGGGAGACGTGGTCAGCAGCGCAACGGCTGCGGCAAGGGGCAGGAGTCGAATGGGGAAGGCGATGTGGATGCGCATGGTGAACGGGTCGTGGGTTGTTGACGAGCCCTCTGGATACGCAACGCCAAACAAAGTGGATTCAACCGACGTCAAACGGCAGTGGCCCGCAGCGATTGAGGGGCTTTGTGAATCCACCGGCGGTGGGGGTTGCGTATTTGACGTGACGGTTGTCACAAGGCCTGGTGCCGATGGACAGCTGATCGCCCCACCCAACCAAGGAACTCCCATGAACAACATCCAGACCCCCGACTCCCTGATTTCCATTGCATCGCGCCGCGGCTTCATGCGCAGCGGGGGTGTGCTTTCCGCTGCGGCCGTGGCCTTGCTGGCCGGTCAGGAAGTGATGGCAGCCAATCACGGCCAGAAGATGGACATGTCCAAGGACGTGAGCATCCTCAACGTGGCGCTGGGCCTGGAGCACGAAGCCATCAACGCCTACCAGCTCGGTGCCGGCAGCGGCCTGCTGCAAAAGCCGGTGCTCGACGTGGCGGTGCAGTTCCAGGGCCACCACAAGACCCACCGCGACGCTCTGATCGCCACCATCCAGAAGCTTGGCGGCAAGCCGGTGGCCGAGATGAAGCTGGAGGACTACGCCAAGTCACTCAATGCCGCATCACTCAAGAGCCAGGCCGATGTGTTGGACCTCGCCGCTCGCCTCGAGCTGGGCGCCACCAACGCCTACCTGAGCGTGATTCCGGCACTGGGTGACCGCGAGCTGGCCAAGGTGGCTGCGCGCCTGGCCGCCGACGAAACCATGCACTACACCGTGCTCACCAGCGCCCTGGGCCGTCCGCTACCGCCCGGCGCGTTCTCGTTCGGCGCCTGATCAGGCAGAGCGCTGGAAACCTTCCAGCAGGTTCACCGCGTTGGTGCCCACGGCGTCCACCGCGTAGCCGCCTTCAAACGTGAACACCGTGGGCAGCCCGGCACCGGCCAGGGCTTCGCCCACGGCAAAGTAGTCGGCGCTCTTCAAGGTGAAGCCCGAGATCGGGTCACCTTCGAAGGTGTCCAGCCCCATGGGCACCACCAGGACCGTGGCACCAAAACGCTGGACCGCTTGCAGGGCCGTGGTCAGTGTTGCGCGCCAGGTGTCAAAGCCAGTGCCACGGGGCAGCGCCAGGTTCACGTTGAAGCCCTCGCCCGCACCCGCGCCGCGCTCGTCCGCATGGCCCAGGAAGAAGGGGTACTCGGTCACCGGGTCGCCGTGGATGGAGACCGTGAGCACATCGGCTCGCTCATAGAAGATGGTCTGCGTGCCGTTGCCGTGGTGGTAGTCCACATCCAGCACCGCCACCTTCGCGTGGCCCGCATCGCGCAGCGCCTGCGCGGCGATGGCCGCGTTGTTCAGGAAGCAGTAACCGCCCAGAAAGTCGGGACCCGCATGGTGGCCCGGCGGGCGCGAGAGTGCAAACGCACTGCGTGCACCCGCTGACACGTCCCGTGCCGCCGCCAATGCACAGGCGGCGCCCCCGCGCGCGGCAGCCCAGGTGCCTGCTGTGAGCGGTGAGCCCGAATCAAAGCTGAAGAGGCCCAGGCGCGCCGCAAAGTTGGCCGGCAACACATCGTTGCGAAACCCATGGCGGTTGGACAGCGGCCACACCGAGGGCAGGGCATCGCGCTCTGCATTGGCCGGGTCCATGGCCACCCACTCCGCCCAGGCACCGCGCAGGAAGTCCACGTAACGCGCGCTGTGCACACGACCGATGGCGGCATCCAAGGCGGCGTCATCCACCTCGGGCGTTTGCAATGCGCCCAGCGGACGGCGCTGCAGCTCGGCCAACACAAAGTCCAGCCGCGCGGGCACCTCGTGGCACGGCACCATGCGGCCGCGAAACATCTCTTGCTGGCCGGCGTGGGCGGCGTGGTGGGGGTTGTGAAAGGTTTTCATGGAAGGAGATCGGATTTTGGATCGGGTATGTGCATGTTGTATCTCCAAACGCATGCAGAATGATTCGGGACCAGAAGTGCTGGAGAGTACCGCCACCTTTTTGCTTGCTGAATTTCCCAAGACACAAGCCATGTTCAAACTTGGGAGCAAGCGAGATGACCAACACACAAGCCGAGCCATAGTCCACTCATGCCGTTCTTGCCCATCCGACTCTCCCCCGGCGTCGACCTTCGGCGCTCTCTCGAAGCGCTCCCGACCAGCCAGGGCACGGACTCCGCCTTCGTGGTGGCCGGCATGGGCAGTCTTGTGCAGGCCAGCCTGCGGTACGCGGACGCGCCAGACGCAAGCATGGTCACCGGGCCGCTGGAAATTGTGAGCCTGTCCGGCAGCCTCAGCGCGGCGGGTGCCCACCTGCACATGTCGGTGGCCGATGCATCGGGCCGTGTGATCGGTGGTCACCTGGGCTACGGGAGCACCGTCAGAACCACGGCCGAGGTGCTGCTGGCGCTGCTGCCGCACGGCACGCTCACGCGCGAACACGATGCGGCAACGGGCTTCAGGGAGCTGGTTGTCAGGCCACCAAAGCCTTCTTGACAAACCCCATGGAAGTGAAGGAACCCCGATGCCCTTGTCAGGTCAAGCCGCCATGCTCCTGTCCTTCGACATTGTCGAAGAAGCGATCCCCGAACACGATGACTGGCACACCCACGAGCATTTGCCCGAGCGCCTTTCCATACCCGGCTTCCTCAGGGGAACACGCTGGGTGGCCACCTCGGGGGCGCCCAGGTTTCTCGTGCTCTACGAAGTCGAGCGCCTGGAAACGCTCGCGTCGCCCGCCTACCTGGAGCGCCTGAACAACCCCTCACCCTGGACGCAGAAGATGATGCCGAACTACCGCGGCATGACGCGCGGGCTGTGCTCCGTGGCCAGCAGCCACGGGCATGGCATGGGGCATTTTGGGTTGCTGCTTCGCTTCAAGCCGGGTCCTGGCAACGACGCATCACTCGCATCGTGGCTGAGCCAGGAGATGCTGCCCCAGCTCCCCGAGCAGCGTGGCCTGAGCAGCGTTCACCTGCTGCGCAGCGGTCTGACGCCCGAGATGACCGCTGAACAACGGATCCGGGGGGCCGACACGGGTGTGGATTGGGCCTTGCTCGTGACCGGCTATGAGCGGACTGCCGTTGCCGAACTGGCGCAGGCTCGCCTCAGCGCTGCGGAGTTGGAGCGGCACGGAGCTGTCGAGGTGGTGGGCGCGGGTTACGAGGCTGTTCATGCGCTCACCGCCCTGGATGTGGCATCCGTGTCAGGAGGCGCCATTCCATGACAAGCGCTCTGCTCATCATCGACATGCAACAAGGCCTGTGCGAAGGCGAGGGCCGCGCTTTCGAATCCGACGCGGTGATTGCGCGCATCAACAACCTTGCCGCCCAGGCCCGCAGCGCCCACGTGCCCGTGGTGTTCATCCAGCACGAGTCCACGGCTGGTTATCTGGAGCACGCCAGCCCCGCATGGCAACTTGCCGATGGCTTGCAGGTGGAGCCGGGCGATCTGCGGGTGCGCAAGACCACGCCGGACGCGTTCCTGAACACCGATCTCCAGGCGCTTCTCGATGCGCATGGTGTGAGCGAGCTGATCGTCTGCGGCATGCACACCGAATTCTGCGTGGACACGACCACCCGCCGCGCGCTCGCGCTGGGCTACCCCGTCACGCTGGTGGCCGATGCACACACCTCGGCCGGCAATGCGGTGCTCACGCCGCGCCAGGTGATCGATCACCACAACGCAACGCTGACGAACATCTCCAGCTTCGGGCCGCGCGTGCTCGCGGTGGCCAGCGCCGACTTGGCAGTCGGGGCTTGAGGCGACCGCTCAGCCCAAGGTCTTGAAAGACTGCAAGGCCGAGAGCGGCGTGAAGTCGCCCGCGCGCTTGTCCTTCATCGCGCTGATCGATTCGCGCACGTGCGCGTTGCTCCACACGGCGCCCTGCAGCCAGCCCATTTGTCGCAGGCTGTCTTCCACCGAGTGATCGCGCGCGTAGTTCACGGCCTGCTTGGTGCCCCAGATCGCCACCGGGGGTTTGGACGCGATTTCTTTCGCACACTGCAGCGCAGCAGCCACCGTGGCCTCATGCGTGTCGAACACCTCGTTGACCAGGCCATGGGCCAGTGCCTTGCTCGCACTCAGGCGGCGGCCGGTGTAGGCCAGCTCCTTCACCACCGCCAGCGGGATCAGTTTGGGCAGGCGCTGCAGCGTGCCCACGTCGGCCACCATGCCGATGTTGATTTCCTGGATGCAGAAGAAGGCGTCGGCCGACGCATAGCGGATGCAGGCAGCGGTCACCATGTCGACCGCGCCGCCGATGCAACCGCCCTGGATGGCGCAGATCACCGGGATGCGCAGGTTCTCCAGTTTCGTGAAGGTGGCCTGCATGTCGGTGAGCAGGTCGAAGATGGCGGCGCGGCCTTCCGGGCTCTGGTCGTCCATGCTGATGGCGCCCGCGAAGGTGTCCAGCGACATGCCGGCGCTGAAGTGTTTGCCGGTGCTGCTGAGGACGAGTGCGCGCGCGGTGCCTTCGTTGTGAAGCGTTGTCAGCACCTCATCGAGCTCGCGCCAGAAGGTCGGGTTCATGGTGTTGAGCTCGGCCGGGCGGCTCATCACCAGGTGGGCGACGTCATCCGTCGAGCTCAGGGAAAAGCAGGTCGTTGCGGTCATGGCGGATCTTGTCTCGTGGTGGGGGTGGTGAAGCCGGCTCACTGTAGACCTGCGGCACGCTGCCGTCTGTCCCGGGCTTGACGAGCTTGCCCACGCGCACGCCGAGCAGGCGGATGCGCCGGGAGAGGTCCACCCGCTTGAGGCACAGGCCGGCCTGGCGGCGGATGGTGGCGGGGTCGGCGGTGAAGCTGTCCAGGGTCACGTCGCGCGTGACGCTCTGGAAGTTGTCATAGCGCAGTTTGATGCCGATGGTCTTGCCCAGGTAACCCTTGTTGCTGAGGTCCGCGGCCACCTGTTGGCACAGGCGGGTGAAGATGGCGCCGAGCTCGGCGCGGTCGCGCACGGCGTGCAGGTCGCGCTCGAAGGTGGTCTCGCGGCTCATGCTCACCGGCTCGCTTTCGGTCTGCACCACGCGCTCGTCGCGGCCCCAGGACACCTCGTGCAGCCAGGCGCCGTAGCTCTTGCCGAAGTGTTCGACCAGCCAGCCGCGTTCGCGCTGCGCGAGCTCGCCGATGGTGTGGATGCCGTGGCCCTGGAGCTTCTCGTCGGCCTTGGGGCCCACGCCGTTGATCTTGCGGCAGGGCAGTGGCCAGATCAGCGCCTGCAGGTCGCCCGGTTGCACGATGCTGATGCCGTTGGGCTTGTTGAACTCGCTGGCCATCTTGGCAATCAGCTTGTTGGGCGCCACGCCGATGGAGCAGGTCAGGCCCGTGGCCTGGAAGATGCTCTTCTGGATCAGCCGCGCCAGCACCCGCCCACCTTCGCGCTGGCCGCCAGGTACGTGGGTGAAGTCGATGTAGACCTCGTCCACGCCACGGTCTTCGACCACAGGTGCGATCTCGCGGATGGTGCTCTTGAACAGGCGCGAAATTCGCTTGACCTCGTCGAAATCCACCGGCAGCAGGATGGCCTGCGGGCACAGCTTGGCGGCTTTCATCAAGCCCATGGCCGAGCCCACGCCGAACTGGCGCGCCGCGTAGGTGGCGGTGGTGGCCACGCCGCGCCCGGTGTAGCCGGCCAGGCGCGGAAAGAAGTCCACCGGGATGTGGTCCAGGCTGTCGGTGGCCCATTCGCGGTCCGGGTAGGCCTCGCGCAGGCGCAGCAACAGATCGTCCTCGCGCCGCCGTCCGCCACCAATCACCACCGGCAGGCCCTTGAGTTGTGGGTAACGCAGCAACTCGACCGACGCAAAAAAAGCGTCCATGTCGAGGTGGGCGATGCGCCGCGGCAGGGTCTGGTCGGAAGGGGCGTCCACGCGGTCGAGCATAGCGGGATTACCATGCTGCGAGACGCTGGCCACCGGCCGGCGCACCGCTTCCGGAGGACTTTTCATGAACACCATTGCCCGCCTCGTCACCGCCCTGTTGATCGCCGCCGGCATCGCCATCGCCGGCTTTGCCGTGAGCCAGGGTCTGGAGCGTTTCCGCATGTCGGACCGCTCGGTCACGGTCAAGGGCCTGGCCGAAAAGGACGTGGAGAGTGACTTCGCCGTGTGGACGCTGTCGTTTCGCCGTGCGGGCAACGACTTCGGCGGTGTGCAGCAGGCCCTGGCGGGTGACCGCGACAAGGTCACGGCCTTTCTCAAGGCGCGTGGTTTCACCGACACCGAGGTGGAGGCCAAGCCGCTGCAGGTGCAAGACCTGTTCACCCGCGAGTACGCGCAGGGCAACCAGCCGTTTCGCTTCAACGGCACCGGTCAGGTGCTGGTGAAATCGGCCCGCGTCGCCGAGGTGGAGGGTGCCGCCCGCGCGGTGGATCCACTGATCCAGGCCGGTGTGCAGCTCGGTGGTGAGAACGAGGGCGGCCGCAGCGGCCCGCGTTTCCAGTTGCGCGGCTTCAACGATGTGAAGGCACCGCTGCTGGCCGAGGCCACCCGCAACGCGCGCGAGCAGGCCGACAAGTTTGCCGCGGAGGCGGGCGCCGAACTCGGCCCGCTGAAGAACGCCAACCAGGGCGTGATCCGCATCACCGGCGATGACGGCAATGACTTCGACGACGGCAGCTCGCGCATGAAGCGGCTGCGGGTGGTCAGTACCTTTGAATATGAGCTGAAGTGAGCCCGGGTCAGAGCGCTTTCTGGATCAGCCAACCCTGGAACAGATACGGCAGCCGCGGTCCGACCAGCTCCGGCACGCCACCCTTGTTTTCGACGCTGATGGCCAGCTGGGTGACGCCCTCCAGCGCAGCTTCTTTCGCGGGCAACTGCAGCGTCTTGAACTTGCTCTGGATCACGCCCAGCGAGCGCGGTGGCTTGCCACTGGCTAGCGCCCACAGCTGCATGCTGTCCTCGCGGCCTTCTTTCACTTCATTGAGGCGCTGAACCTGCAGGATCCCGGCCTGCGGGTCCATCGTCACCAGCAGGGCCGGCAATTCCTGCGCATCCAGCAGCACCGACACGTAACGCACCTGCGGCGTGACCGCCAGGCGCTCCTGCAGGTGCACGATCTGCGCCTTGAGCTGCTCGTACATGCTGGCCATGGTGGCCGCGCCCACCAGCAGCACCAGCGCCAGTGCCACGCTGATGCCCAACCACAGCTTCGAGGTACGGGGCCGCGCCGCTGGTTCGGTGGGACTCATGGTGTTGCCGTGGGGAACGTGCCGGGCAGCAGGATCGATTTGTCCACCGTCTCGATGTTGGTGTGGCCGCAGAAGGCCATGGTGAGGTCGAGTTCGCGGTGGATGATCTCCAGGCACTTGCTCACGCCGGCTTCGCCCATGGCGCCCAGGCCGTAGAGCATGGGCCGGCCGATGTAGACACCGCGCGCACCCAGCGCACGGGCCTTGAGCACGTCCTGGCCGCTGCGAATGCCGCCGTCCATGTGCACTTCTATCTGGCTGCCCACCGCGTCCACGATGGCCGGCAGCGCCTCGATGCTGCTCTGCGCCCCGTCGAGCTGGCGCCCGCCGTGGTTGCTCACGATCAGCGCGTCGGCGCCCGAGGCCACCGAGAGCTTCGCGTCTTCCACGTCCTGGATGCCTTTGAGGATCAGCTTGCCGCCCCAGCGCTTCTTGATCCACTCCACGTCGCCCCAGTTGAGCGCTGGGTCGAACTGCTGCGCCGTCCAGGCGCTCAGGCTGCTCATGTCGGCCACGCCGCTGACGTGGCCGACGATGTTGCCGAACTGCTTGCGTTTGGTGCCCAGCATGCCCAGCGCCCAGCGCGGCTTGCCGGCGATGTTGATCATGTTGGCGATGGTCAGCTTGGGCGGGGCCGACAGGCCGTTCTTCAGGTCCTTGTGGCGCTGGCCGAGGATCTGCAGATCGAGCGTGAGCACGAGCGCGCTGCAGTTCGCCGCCTTGGCCCGGTCGATCAGACGCTCGATGAAGGCGCGGTCTTTCATCACATAGAGCTGGAACCAGAAACCTTCGCCGGCGTGCTGCGCCACGTCTTCAATGGAGCAGATGCTCATGGTGGAGAGCGTGAACGGGATGCCCATCTTCTTCGCGGCGCGTGCGGCCAGGATTTCGCCATCGGCGTGCTGCATGCCGGTCAGACCCGTGGGCGCAATCGCCACCGGCATGGCCACGCTCTGGCCGACCATGGTGGTGCGGGTGCTGCGGTTCTCCATGTTGACCGCCACCCGCTGGCGCAGCTTGATCTTCTGGAAATCACTGGCGTTGGCCCGGTAGGTGCCCTCGGTCCATGAACCGCTGTCGGCGTAGTCGTAGAACATGCGGGGCACGCGCTTCTGGGCGAGCACGCGCAGGTCTTCCACGGTGGTGATGACGGTCATGAGGTCTCCGGTGTTGTTGGGGCAGGTGTTGCGCCGATGGTAGCGGCGCCCCGGACAAATGGCTTGTGAAAGCGCGACAGCGCGGATTGAAATTTTTGGTGAACAACTCAAGGTGCCACGGGCAGGCACCGTGCACGTTCGTCCACGCTCAGGGGCTCCAGCCAGCCCAACTGCTGCTCCAGCACCGCCACCGTGGCCTCGGACGCGTCGCCCCCGCGCCTCTGGCGCGCGTTGATGCGCTCGCGCAGCGTGTCCAGCGGGGCCTCGGTCGCCAGGATGTGAAACGGGCAGGCGAGAGTCTGCGCCAGCCCGCTGAAGGCCTCGCGCTCGTGGCGCCGCAGGAAGGCCGCGTCCACCAGCACCGACCAGCCCTCTTGCAGCAGGTGCCGCGCGCGTTCCAGCAGGTGGGCGTAGGTATTGCCATGCGCCTGCGGGCTGTACAGGCCGGTGTTCAGGCCCGAGCCGCTGGCCTGTGTGGCGCCCAGACCGTGCAGGCGCTTGCGCTCCACGTCGGAGCGCAGGCGGACGGCCCGGCCGCTGGATTCGGCCTGCAGCCAGCGGCTGGAGGCCCAGGTCTTGCCGCTGCCCGAGAGGCCGTGGGTGATGACGAGCTGCGGCGCGGGTGGTTGCGCGATGCGCCTGGCCAGCGCGGTGTAGCCGCGCGCTTCGTTCAGCGAAGCGGCCATATCGGCGCCCGCCTGCGCGCTGCGGATCACCGCCACCTTGGCGCGCACCAGCGCGCGGTAGACCGCGAAGAACGGCAGCACGTCGGGCGCGCAGGTGTCGCCGCTGGCGTCCAGCCAGTCGCTGAGCAAGCCGTTGGCCAGGCCGGGCTGGCCGTGGTCGAGCAGGTCCATCCAGACAAAGGCCATGTCGCTGGCGACGTCGATCCAGCGCAGCGCGTCATTGAACTCGATGCCGTCGAAGGGCACCACCTCGTCACCGATGAGCACGAGGTTGGCCAGGTGCAGGTCGCCGTGGCCTTCGCGCACCCGGCCTTCGCCCAGGCGCTGCGCCATCTGCGGGGCCCGTTGCGTGAAGCTCGATTCGGTCCACTGGCTCAGTTGTTCGATCTTCGTCGCATCGTTGGCGTGGTTCAAGCCGTCGCGCAAGGTGCCGAGGTTGTCGCGCGCGAAGGCCAGGGTGTCCGCGGCCCGACCCCAGGTGCTGTCCGGGGGTGCCACCGCCGCCGCGGCCTGAAAACAGGCCATGCGCTGCGCCAGCGATGTGAGGTGTTCGGGCTTCAGGGCGCCGCGTGCGCACAGGTGGTCGAGTCGCCGGGCCTCGTCGAACCGGCGCATGTGCACCGCCCATTCGATGGCCTGCTCGTCGTCTTGACCGGGTTCACCCCAGCGGGGCTGCTCGGCCGGGCCGACGATGGGGAGAGCGCCCAGGTAGAGGTGCGAGGCCGGGTCGCTGGTTTCGAAGCGCTGGTTGAGCCGCACCTCGGCCTGGCAGGCCGCGCGGCGCAGGGCGAGCGTGCCGAAGTCCATGAAGGGCAGGCGCACCGGCTTCTTGATCTTGTAGGCATGAACACCTGCCAGCAGCACCCACGCACCATGGGTTTCCATGAGCTCGACCTTCGCTGCCGCGTGCGGGTAGCGTGTCGGGTCCAGCAGGGCATCGATCAAACGGGGCAGGGGAGCGTCCATGCGGCTCAACTGCAGCTCACACTCCCGCAGCCGCTCATGCTGGCCGGGCGCACGCGGCCGGGGTCGGCCAAGGTCTCGGTGTGTGTATCGAAGCCCACCGCTTGCAAATGCAGCGCCAGTCCGGCGTCCATGCTGGCCGCGTGTTGGGGGAACCATTCGGCCAGCGCTTCGGCCAGGCGGGTGATGATGTCAAGGTCACCCTGCTGGTGATGCGTTTCCACGGCCCGCATGGTCTCCAGAATGGTCGCGTGGTGGGCGGCGTGGCAGTTGTCGGGCGCGAAGCCTGTGGCCAGCATCCAGCGCTCTTCCTGGGCGAAGTGCTCCACCGTGTGAGCCAGGAAATCCTGGTACAGCGGCAACAGTTGATCGGCGGGGGTGGTCAGCAGCCGGTTGAGCTGTTCAACGAATTCGGCGTGGGTGTGGTCCATGCGGTCGTCGCCCACCGACAGGGCGGACGACCATTCCAGGGTGGCGGTGGGGTGGGCGGTGGTCTCCATGAGTCGGACTCTAGCGCCGGCACGCCGGTCGGGTCTTGACGCACATCAAGGCCCCCAGGAACCCTGGCGCCCCGAGCGTGTCAGAGGGACATGAAACCGAACAAGCTTCTCAAGACCTTGAGCCTGGTGGTCGCTGTCGGCCTGCCGCTGTCGGTGCTGAGCGCGGAGCTGGTGCGCTGGACCGACGACGGTGGCCGTCTGCACTATGGCGTCATCACCGATGTGCCGCCGCGCTACGCCGATCGCGTGGAGTCTGCCTCCGCGCCGCTGCCGCCCGGCACGACGGCCTGCGAGGCACGCTGGCACCGGTATGCGTCCAGCGCGGCGTGTTTTGACCAGTACCGCGTGGTGGGTGGTGGTCTCAAGCCGGAGGCCTTTCAGCGCTGTACCGAGGTGCCGCAGCCCGACCCCTGCAACTGACTCAGCCGAGCCGCGCGCGGTGGCGCGCGATCTGCGCGCGCACCTGCGCCGGGGCTGTGCCGCCCAGCGTGTTGCGCGCGTTCAGCGAGCCACGCAGGCTCAGGCACTCGTACACGTCCTTGTCGATCGACGCGTTGAAACCCTGCAGCACCGACAGCGGCAGTTCTGACAGGTCGCAGTTGTGCGTGACGGCCGCCTTGACCGCGTGGGCGACGGTTTCATGTGCATCGCGAAACGGCAGACCCTTCTTCACCAGGTAGTCGGCGAGGTCGGTGGCGGTGGCGTAACCCTTCTTGGCCGCTTCTTCCATCGCCACGGCGTTGACCGTGATGCCGCCTTCCTTCGCACCCGTGGCCGGGTTCGGCTGACCGCCCACCATCTCCACGAAGATGCGCAGCGTGTCCTTCAAGGTGTCCACGGTGTCGAACAGCGGCTCCTTGTCTTCCTGGTTGTCCTTGTTGTAGGCCAGTGGCTGGCCCTTCATGAGCGTGATCAGACCCATGAGGTGACCCACCACGCGGCCGGTCTTGCCACGCGCGAGTTCGGGCACGTCGGGATTTTTCTTCTGCGGCATGATCGAACTGCCGGTGGTGAAGCGGTCGGCGATCTTCACGAAGCCGAAGTTCTGGCTCATCCACAGAATCAGTTCTTCACTGAACCGGCTGATGTGCACCATGCACAGCGAAGCGGCGGCGGTGAATTCGATCGCGAAGTCGCGGTCGCTCACGCCGTCCAGGCTGTTCTGGCACACCTGCGGCTCACCGCGCTCGTCGACCATGCCCAGTTTGCGCGCCACGCGCTCGCGGTCCAGCGGGTAGGTGGTGCCGGCCAGCGCGGCGCTGCCCAGTGGCAGGCGGTTGGTGCGGCGGCGCACGTCGACCATGCGCTCGGCATCGCGCGAGAACATCTCCACATAGGCCAGCAGGTGGTGCGCGAAGCTCACCGGCTGGGCCACCTGCAGGTGGGTGAAGCCCGGCATGATCACTTCCACGTTCTTCTCGGCCACCTCCACCAGCGCGACTTGCAGTTCGCCCAGCAGCGGGATGATGAGGTCGATCTCGCTGCGCAGCCACAGGCGCACATCGGTGGCCACCTGGTCGTTGCGGCTGCGGCCGGTGTGCAGGCGTTTGCCGGCGTCGCCCACGAGTTGGGTCAGGCGGGCCTCGATGTTGAGGTGCACGTCTTCGAGATCGAGCTTCCATTCGAAGCTGCCGGCCTCGATCTCGGACGTGATCTGCGCCATGCCTTGCTGGATGGACGCCAGGTCGGCCGCGCCGATGATGCCTTGCGCTGCCAGCATCTCGGCGTGCGCGAGGCTGCCGGTGATGTCGGCCTGCCAGAGGCGTTTGTCGAAGAAGACGCTGGCGGTGTATCGCTTGACCAACTCGCTCATCGGCTCCGAGAATAGGGCGGACCAGGCTTCGGATTTCTTGTCGAGTTGGTTGGTGGACATACGGTGTTGCCAGCGGCTTTGGAGGGAAAAATAGGAGCGGAAGACCGCAGAACACGGGGCAGGCAAAAAGGGCCTGAAAGATCTTTCGATCGCAGCGCCGTGCGGTTCCAGGGCGCGGTGCCCGGATCAACGCACAATTCCACGTCGACCGACCCGAGCATTGACGCACGCCCCATGAAAGACTCCCGAATTTTATCGACCTTCCAGGATCTGCCCAGTACCCTGGGCACGCAGTCGCTGGAGGAGATGCCCGAGCACATCCGGGCCCGCGACCGGGTGTTTGACACCTGCCAGGTGGGCGTGGTGCTGCGGGCCGTGCTGTTCGTGCAGGCCATCGTGGCCGTGGCGGCCATCTTTGGCGCGGCGAACCCGGTGGCCTGGATCACCCAGATGGCGGTGCTCACTGGCGCGGCGTTGCCGGCCGTGCTGGCCTGGCTGCTGTGTGTGTGCGCGCTCAAACGCAGACTCGGGCGCATGGAGGTCCAGGCCCAATGGGTGACGGGCATCGGGCTGGGTGTGCTGGCTGGCCTGTACGGCTGCGGCTTGCTGGTGCTCATGGGGCTGGCCAGCGCGGCGCCCTGGGTGGCCAGCGGGGCTTCGGGCGCGCTGGTGTCGGCGGTCCTGGTGGGCGCGCTGGTGTGGCGCGCCAAGGCCCGCATGCCCGCAGGCACCACCGCGCGGCTGGCCGAGCTGCAGGCCCGCATCCGGCCGCATTTCCTGTTCAACACGCTCAACAGCGCGATCGCTCTGGTGCGCGAGGAGCCCGCCAAGGCCGAAAATCTGCTGGAAGATCTGAGCGAACTGTTTCGCCACGCCCTGGCCGACGCCCAGGAGGCGGTGCCCCTGTGGCAGGAACTGGAGCTGGCCGAGCACTACCTGGCCATCGAACAGGTGCGCTTTGGCGACCGGTTGAAGGTGGAGTGGAGTGTGGACGACGCGGCCTCCAAGGCCAAATTGCCACCCCTCATCCTGCAGCCACTGGTGGAGAATGCGGTGAAGCACGGTGTGGAGCCCAGCCCGTCGGGCGCGGTGGTGCGCATCAGCACCCAGCGGCGCGGGAGTCTGGTGGTGATCAAGGTCACCAACACCGTGCCGGCGGGCAGCGGGAGGCGTGGCAACGGCCTGGCGCTGGACAACGTTCGGCAGCGCCTGGCGCTGTTGCACGATGTTCAGGGCAGGTTCCAGAGCGCATTGGTCAATGGGGTGTTTCAGGTTCGCCTTGAAATACCGGTATAAGCGGGTATTGAACGGGTCTGGCTACGGAGCGTGACATGACACTGAAGGTACTGATCGTTGACGATGAAGCATTGGCGCGGTCCCGGCTGCGCACTCTGCTGGGTGAATGCAGCGAGCCGCGCGCGGACGTGGTGGGCGAGGCGGCCAACGCCGTGCAGGCGATGGAGTTGATCCAGCGCACCGGATGTGATCTGGTGATGCTGGACATCCACATGCCCGGCGTGGACGGCATGACCCTGGCCAAGACCCTGCGTGAGCTGGCGGCGCCACCGGCGGTGGTGTTCATCACCGCCTACGCCGAACACGCGGTGCAGGCTTTTGACCTGGAAGCGGTGGACTACCTGACCAAGCCGGTGCGCCGCGAGCGTCTGCAGCAGGCCCTGCAGAAGGTGCAACGTCTGCGCGCCGAAACCGCTGCCGATGTGGGGCTGCCCGAGAGCCTGATCATCCAGGAGCGTGGTCGCAGCGAGCGCGTGGCGCTGGCCGACGTGATCTACCTCAAGGCCGAGCTGAAATACATCACGGTGCGCACGGCCGACAAGGAACACATTTTTGATGGCGCGTTGAGCGATCTTGAGCAGCGCTATGCGCACCTGTTCGTGCGGGTGCACCGCAATGCCCTGGTGTCGCGCCGTGCGGTGCGGGCGGTGGAGAAGCACAACGACCCGGTCGAGGGCGAGGGCTGGACAGTGCGTCTGGACGGGGTAGAGGAGCGTCTCGCTGTCTCGCGCCGTCAACTGGCTGCGGTTCGTGAAGCTCTGATGAGCTGATTTTCTGCCTGGGTTGCTCCGGTCGTCGCCGACTGGGGCAACCGGCTCCGCGAATGTCCCCCGGGTCGGCTGCGCCGCCCCTCCTCCTTGATTTCGCTGCGCCGGTCACCCCAGCCGGCAACGACCTCCCTGGTACGCGAACCCAAACGCGTCGAATGCAGACACACCACTCGCTCGTGAGGGTGGTGCGTTCTGCGCAGCGAAATCAAGGAGGAAAACCGGCGCAGCCGGTTTGGGGGACATTCGCGGAGCAGAGCGCGCTGCCCTCTCGAGCCTGCGAAGGTCGCGGAGTGAAATCTCAGACCTCTGCAGCTTCCACCAAGAACCGCACCCGCCGCTGACCCTGCCACTCATCCGCATCCAGGCGAAACGCAATCTTCACGCGTGCCGGCAAAGGCTCGGTGTGGCCGAACCAGATGCCGTCCACCGGCTCGCCCTGATGCTTGAGTTTCAGCGCCAGGTGCTTCTCACCCACCAGCCGCTGCGACACCACCTGCACCTCTTCGCAAAAGACGGGCGGCGCAAAGCCCTGGCCCCACACCTCCTTGTGCAGCGTGTCCACCAGATCGGCGCGACGGTACTTCGTGTCCAGTGCGCCGTCGGCCTCCATGCGGCGCTGCAACGTGGCCGCGTCCAGCCACTCGTGGGCCACCTGCTGCAGCGCGGTTTCAAACGTCTCCAGATGTTCCTCGTCGATGGTGCAGCCGGCCGCCATGGCGTGGCCGCCAAAGCGCAACAACACACCCGGGTGGCGCTTGGCCACGAGGTCAAGCGCGTCGCGCAAATGAAAACCCGCGATCGATCGGCCCGAGCCCTTGAGCTCGTTTTCCTTGCCCTCGGCGCCACTGGAGGCAAACACGAAGGTGGGCCGGTGCAGCTTGTCCTTCAGGCGTGAGGCCACGATGCCGACCACGCCTTCGTGAAAGTCGGGATCGAACACCACCAGCGCGGGCGGTGGCTCCTCGGACTCGTCGAACATCTCCTCGGCCATCTGCAGCGCCTGATCGCGCATGTCCCCTTCGATCGCCTTGCGCTCGCGGTTGATGCCGTCCAGCGTGCGCGCGAGCTCGTCCGCGCGCAGCGCGTCGTCGGTGGTCAGGCACTCGATGCCCAATGTCATGTCGGCCAGGCGGCCGGCGGCATTCAGGCGCGGGCCGAGCGCGAAGCCAAAGTCAAAGCCGGTGGCGGCATCGGGCTTGCGCGCGGCCACGTTGAACAAGGCCGTCATGCCCGGCGGCATGGCGCCAGCTCGCACGCGCTTCAAGCCTTGAGCGACGAGGCGGCGGTTGTTGGCGTCGAGCTTGACAACGTCGGCCACGGTACCCAGCGCGACCAAGGGCAAGAGGTTGTCGATCTTTGGCTGGTTCTGCGCAGTGAAGACGCCGCGCTCACGCAATTCCGCACGCAGCGCCAGCAGCACATAAAACATCACGCCCACGCCGGCGATGGACTTGCTCTCGAATGTGCAGCCCGGCTGGTTGGGGTTCACGATGATGCAGTCCTGCGGCAGCGTCACCTCGCCGTCCCTGATGGCGGGCAGGTGGTGGTCGGTGACGATCACCTGCAAGCCCAGCTCGCGCGCGGCGCGCACACCGTCCACGCTGGCGATGCCGTTGTCCACCGTCACCAGCACGTCGGCGCCCTGCGCCTTCACGCGCTTCGAGATCGACGGCGTGAGGCCGTAACCGTCGGTCACGCGGTCGGGCACGAGGTAGTTGACGCGGTCGAAGCCCATGGGGGCACCCAGCAAGCGCAGGCCGCGCAGGCCGACCGCGCAGGCGGTGGCGCCGTCGCAGTCGTAGTCGGCCACGATGCAGATCGCCTGGTTCGCGGCCATCGCGTCGGCCAAGGCACGCGCGGCGTCTTGCGCACCCAACATTTGAGAAGGCGGGATCAGGCGGGCCAGCGCGTCGTCGAGCTCGTCGGTGCTGGTGATGCCGCGGGCGGCGAACAGGCGCGCCAGCAGCGGGTGCAGGCCACCTTGCTCCAGCGCCCAGGCGGCGCGGGGTGGCACGTCGCGGGTGATGATCTTCATAGGGTTTCCAACGTCTTCCAGGCCGGGGCATGGCCCAGCAGGTTCTTGATGAGGCGCCCAGCGCGCGCCACGGGGCCGCGCGGGGCGTTCGTGAAGCGCTGCGCCGCGCGCTCGCCGCACAGGGTGAGTGTGACCGGCTCGCCGCGGCGCGCGCGATCCAGCATGTCTTTGATGTCGTTGGTGTCCAGCGCAGCCCAGGCGTCTTTCCAACGTGTCCAGTCGGCCTGCAGGGCCGCGTTGCGCAGGGCATCCGGCATGGCCGGTGGTGGCAGCAGCGTTGTCGGGTGGTCGATGGCGCCTGCGCCACTGAGCCAGAAGCCGTTGACCGGGTGCAGGCGCAGCGCCTCGCGCGCATCGTGTGCCGGGTGTGTGTAGAACAGCATTTGCGCTTCGCTCTGCAGCCGCTTGAGCAGCTGTCCACCCGCCAGGTTGGCCGAGCTGTTGGTCATCCAGGCCTCCACGGAGCGGCCGCCCACGCGGTCCAGGCTGGCGCAGGCGATCCCGCGCAGCACCTCGCCACTCGCGTGCCAGCGCGTGGCGGACTCAAAACGCAGCGCGATGCCGTCCTCGGCGCAGTAAGGCGCCAGCGCATCGAAGAGAGGGCGCGCGTGCTCGTCGGTCAGGCCCAACTGGTCGCCGGGCAGCAGCGTGACTTGCTCCATGCCGACCTGAAAGTGACAAGGCGAGAACCAGGCCTGGGGTTGCCCAGGCTCGGCGCTGGCCGCTGCGGCCCAGGGCAGCAGGCCATCGGGGTAGGCCGAGCCGTCCGCCCGCACCAGGCCGATGGCCTGGGCCAGCGCACGTTCGTGGGGTGGGCTCAGGCTGTGGTCGGACGCACTGTCGGTGCCGGAATCGGTGTGTGTGGGCTGAAGTTCGGCCAGCAAGGCGGTGAGGTGGGGCAACTGCAAGCCCGGCAGCGCCGCCCGGCAAGCGGGGTCGCTGGCGCTGGCAAAAGGAACCAGCAGGTGCGTGGCAGGCTCAGAGGCCATGTGGGGAACGGGCATGACGCGATTGTCGGGGATGCCACAATGCCCGCTGGACCTCACATGCAAACCCCTTACGAACTCATTCTCGGCTGGCGCTACACGCGCGCTGGCCGCGCCACCCGGCGCAACGGCTTCATCTCCTTCATCTCGGGCGTGTCCATGCTGGGCATTGCGCTGGGTGTGGCCGCGCTGATCATCGTGCTCTCGGTCATGAACGGCTTCCAGAAGGAAGTGCGCGACCGCATGCTCGGTGTGCTCTCGCACATCGAGGTGTTCGAGCCCGGCGGTCAAGCCATTCCCAACCTGGCCGACACGCTGGCAAAAATCGAGCGCCATCCCGAGGTGGTGGGTGCGGCGCCGTTCGTGGGGGCGCAGGCACTCATCGCGCGCGGCGAAGACATGAAGGGCGCTCTGGTGCGCGGCATCGACCCGGCGCTGGAGCCCAAGGTGACCGACCTCGCGGCTCAGTTGGCGGACACCGTGTTGCCGCGTCTGGTGCCCGGTGAATTCCGCGTGATCCTGGGCGGTGAACTCGCACGCAGCCTGGGCGTGATCGCCGGCGACAGCGTCACGCTGATCGCACCCAGCGGGCAGGTGACTCCGGCCGGCGTGGTGCCCCGCATCCGTCAGATGACGGTGGTGGGCACGTTTGATTCAGGCCACTACGAATACGACTCGGCGCTGGCCCTGCTGCATCAGGAAGATGCCGCGCGCATCTTTCGCGTGGAAGGCCCGACCGGCGTGCGCGTGAAGATCAAGGACCTGCACGCCGCGCGCGAGGTGGCCGTGTCCATCGCCGCCGACCTCGACCCCGGCTTGCTGGTGCGCGACTGGACGCGCCAGAACCGCACCTGGTTTGCGGCGGTGCAGCTTGAAAAACGCATGATGTTCATCATCCTCACGCTGATCGTGGCCGTGGCCGCATTCAACCTGGTGTCCACGCTGGTGATGACCGTGACCGACAAGCGCGCGGACATCGCCATCCTGCGCACGCTGGGCGCGAGCCCGCAGAGCATCATGGGCGTGTTCATGGTGCAGGGCGCGATGGTGGGCGTGATCGGCACCGGCGCGGGCCTGCTGCTGGGCCTGGGCATCGCCTTCAACATCGACACCCTGGTGCCCGCGCTGGAGCGCCTGCTGGGCGCGAGCTTCCTGCCGCAGGACATCTACCTCATCAGCCGCATGCCCAGCGACCCACAGCAGACCGACATCCTGCCGGTGGCCGTGATCTCGCTGGTGCTCTCGTTCCTGGCCACGATCTACCCGAGCTGGCGCGCAAGCCGCGTCAACCCTGCCGAGGCGTTGCGTTATGAGTGAATACAACCCCGTTCGAACTGGCCCCAACTCCGTTCGGGCTGAGCTTGTCGAAGCCCCCGCCACGGTCTTGGTGAGCCCTTCGACAGGCTCAGGGCGAACGGAGCCCAGCTCAGCCCGATCGGATGTCGTGTTGAGCGCCACAGGCCTCACCAAACGCTTCACCGAAGGCCGCCTCGACGTCACCGTGCTCACCGGCGTGGACCTCACGGTGCGAGCGGGAGAAACCGTGGCCATCGTCGGGGCCTCCGGCTCTGGCAAGAGCACCTTGCTACACCTGCTCGGCGGCCTGGACGCACCCACGAGTGGCAGCGTGCAGCTCATGGGGCAGACCATGTCGGGGCTGAGCGCCACGCAGCAGGGCGTGTTGCGCAACCAGCACCTGGGTTTCGTCTACCAGTTCCACCACCTGTTGCCCGAGTTCAGCGCGCGAGACAACGTGGCCATGCCCCTGTGGATCCGCCGTCTGCCGCGTGCCGAGGCGGCCGAGCAGGCCCGGAAAATCCTCACGCGGGTGGGTCTGGCCGAGCGCCTGGGCCACCGTCCGGCCGAGCTCTCGGGGGGTGAGCGCCAGCGCGTGGCCATTGCGCGCGCACTGGTCACGCAGCCCGCCTGCGTGCTGGCCGACGAGCCCACCGGCAACCTCGATCGCACCACCGCCGAAGGCGTGTTTCAGTTGATGCTGGAGCTCGCCCGCGACCAAGGCACGGCCTTCATCGTCGTCACACACGACGAGACGCTGGCAGCGCGATGCAACCGCGTGCTGCGCTTGACGGCGGGTGTGCTGACCTAAGGCTTGGTCCGCACGAAGCGCAGGGGCTTCTCCCACCCCTGCACGTGCATCAGCATCGTCCTGCCCCGCACTTCGAGCCGCTGCGCCTTCTGCAGCGCGTCCAGGTAGCGCGTTTCCTGCTCGTCCACCGCCGGCGCACACGCCATGCGTGTGCCCCCCAGCTGCCCCAGCGCAATGCGGTCCTGCATGAGCGTGTAGGAGCCAAAGAAGCGGTTGCACGAGCTGTTGCCCGCCACGCGCCCGGCCTCGGGAAAGGCGAGGGTGGCCTGCACGGTGTCGAGCACGCCGCGCCCGCCCATGTCTTCCAGCCGCCACTCGCTGCCCACCAGCGGCGCTGCGTCGGGCGCGCCGGGCATGGCGCAGGCGGTGAGTGCCATCAGCACGGGAGCGGCGAGCCAGGCGAGGCGGGGAGTGGGTGGCATGGTGGTTCCTTCCTGTTGCGGGATGCCGGCGAGCGAGAGCCTTGCCGGCACAATGGTCGTTATACCGCCATGTGGATCGACACACACTGCCATCTGGATGCGCCTGAGTTCGGCGCCGACCATGCTCTTGCACTGAGCCTGCGCGAGCGTGCGGCCGCGCTCGGGGTGGGCCTGTGCGTGATTCCCGCTGTGGAGCGCTCCAACTTCGACACGGTGCGCCAGCTCGCGCACCGGCTGGGTGACGCCTACGCCCTGGGCATCCACCCGCTGTGTGTGCCGCGCGCGCAGGACGCCGACCTGGATGCGCTCGACGCGGCACTGACCGAGCACCGCGACGATCCGCGGCTGGTCGCCGTGGGAGAAATCGGGCTCGACTTCTTCGTCCCCGCGCTGTGCACACCCGAAATGCGTGAACGCCAAGCCTTGTTCTACCGCGCGCAGCTGCGGCTGGCACGCAAGCACCGCCTGCCGGTGATCGTGCATGTGCGGCGCAGCGCCGACCAGTTGCTCAAGCACCTGCGCGAGCTGCCCACGGGCGGTGGCATCGCGCACGCGTTCAACGGCAGCGAACAGCAGGCGCAGGCCTTCCTGGGTCTGGGTTTCAAGCTGGGTTTTGGGGGTGCGTGCACCTTTGAGCCGGCGCGGCAATTGCGTCGGCTGGCCGCCGAGTTGCCACTGGCGGCACTGGTGCTGGAGACCGACGCGCCCGACATTCCGCCGCACTGGCTCTACGCCACCGCGGCCGAGCGGGCAGCGGGCCGGGCGCAAGGCGTCAACAGCCCGGCCGAGCTGCCGCGCATCTGTGGGGTGGTGGCCGAGCTGCGCGGCATGCCGGTCGATGCGTTGATGAAGGCCACCACCGCCAGTGCCCTGGCGGCATTGCCGCGGCTGGCGGCGCTGGCTGCTGCCGCATGAGCCGCTTGCAGGGTTTGCCGCCGGTGCTCGACGCGAGCACGCGTGTGCTGGTGCTGGGCAGTTTCCCCGGCGTGGCATCGTTGCGCGCCCAGCAGTACTACGGCCATCCGCAGAACCATTTCTGGAAGATCCTGGGCGCGTTGTGGCGGTTGCCCCTGCCCGCCATGGCCTACCCCGAGCGAGTGGCCGCCTTGCTGGAGCGTGGTGTGGGCGTGTGGGATGTGTACGGGGCTTGTGAGCGTGAGGGCAGTCTGGACGCGAACATCCAGAACGCGGAGCTCAACGATTTCACGTGGGTGATGCGCTCGTGTCCGTTGCTCGAAGCGATCGCGCACAACGGTGGCGAGAGTTTTCGGCATGCGCGGCACACCGAAAAGCTGGGTTTGCCGGTCTACAAGCTGCCGTCCACCAGCCCGGCGAATGCGAGTTGGAGCTTTGATCGGAAGTTGGCGGCCTGGTCTGACGTGTTGCTGCGTCACTTGTGAGTGCTTTCGCTCGACAGGCATCGCGGGCTCGCTGCACCGGTGCGCTCTGCGCCGCGAATGTCCCCCGGTGGCCTGCGGCCACCTCCTCCTTGATTTCGCTCTGCAGAGCACACCGGTGCAGCGGCCTGAGCCGGATGTTGGCGCGCCATCTTATTCGCGGAGTCGGCCGCCCCGCTGTGAGCGACAGGGAACCGTCGGAGAAAAACTCAGACAGGCACCGTTCGATGAGCAACAGGCGTCTCGGGCACCGGATACCCCGCCGCGCCAAACGTGCTCACCACCGCCTTGTGCGTGTCGAAGTAGACCTGCCAGTAGTGGTCGGTGTGCGTGTACGGACGCACGCAAAGCAGGGGTCCCTCGGGCGTGAACTGCAGGATTTCCACATCGGGCGCCGGCGACGCGACCACGTTGGGGATTGCGGCCACGGCGGTGCGCAGGCGCGTCATGGCGTCGTTCACGTCCACGCTGTTCGCCACCTTCGCCAGGCAGTCCACGCGGCGGAACGGCTCGTGGCTGAAGTTCTGGATGTTGTCGGAGAACACCTTGTTGTTGCCCACGATGGTGGTCACATTGTCGGGTGTGAGGATGGTGGTGGCGAACAGGCCGAGCTCCTTCACGGTGCCGGTGGTGCCGCCGGCGCAGATGAAATCACCCACCTTGTAGGGCCGCAGCACCTGCAGAAAGATGCCCGCCGCGAAGTTCGCCAGCATGCCGCTCCAGGCCACACCGATGGCCAGGCCCGCGCCCGCCAGCAAGGCCGCGAACGAGGTGGTGCGCACGCCGAAGATGTCCAGGATCGCGAGGATCAGGACGATGGTCAGCAGCACCGAAATGATGGACTTGAGGTAGTGGATCAGCGTCTGGTCGAGCTTTCGGCCCTTCTCCATCGCCCGCCCCATCAGACCCACGGCAATGCCGATCAGCCAGCGCCCCACGATCCAGGCCGCGATGGCGCCGAGCACCTTGAGGCCGAAGTCCGCGCCCTGCGTGACGAGAAAATCCCAGATGACTTCCGTGTTCATAATCGTTCCTCCTCAGGTTAGATACAAAGATGCAGCACCCACATCACCCGCTCGGGGAACCGAATCCCTTCGATACCCTGCCCCCCGTGGCGGAGGCATTGTGCTCCAGGCCATGCCATTGCGCTGACGGGGTTGCCGCATGAAGGCCGGCGCCAACGCCGCCGCACGCAAGCGAAGCACGGTGCAGACCTTGCCCGAGGTGACCATCTCCGAAGACAGCGAGGTGCGCTTTCTGCACCTGGGCACCGAGTGGATCCAGGGCTCCATGCTGCTGGACGCACCGTTCGACATCGAGCTCGACTACGTCCAGCGCATGATGGCCTGGCTGCTGTTCGTGGAACCCGATTCGGTGAGCAAACGCCGCGCCCTGCAGCTCGGCCTGGGGTCGGCCGCGCTCACCAAGTTCTGCTTCAAGAAGCTGCGCATGGACACCACCGCCATCGAGATCAACCCGCAGGTGGTGGTGGTGTGTCGCAACTGGTTCAAGCTGCCCGCCGATGGGCCCAGGCTGCGCGTGGTGCTGGCCGATGCGGGTGAGGAGATTCGCCGGGCCGACCACCTGGGCGCCTACGACGCGCTGCAGGTGGACCTGTACGACCACGAGGCCGCCGCACCCGTGCTCGACAGCCCGGACTTCTACGCCGACTGCCGCAACGCCCTCACCGACGAAGGCTGCCTCACGGTCAACCTGTTCGGGCGCGACGCCAGCTACGAGCGCTCGCTGCAAAGCCTGTGCGCCGCCTTCGGCGACGACGCCGTGTGGGCCTTCAAGCCCACGCGCGAAGGCAACACCGTGGTGCTGGCCCAGCGCACGCCGCACCGGCCCACCCGCATGCAGCTGCTGGCGCGGGCCGAGCTTGTGCAGGAACGCTGGGGTCTGCCTGCGGTCAAGTGGTTGAAGCTGTTCAAACCCGTTGCCTGAAACGCCTATGAAACAAACCACCAGATCCCCTGCTGCAACAGACCACACCGGCCCTCTGGACTGGCGCACGCTGGTGCAGTGGCTGCAGGATGACGGTGTGATCTCCAGCGCCGAGGCCGAGCGCACCGTGGCGCGCTGCGCTTCGGCGCACAGCGCGCAGCATCCGCTGCAACGCCTGTCGGTGGTGGGCATGGCGCGCAAGGCCGACAGCCATGTGCTCGATGTGGAGCTGCTCACGCAGTGGCTGGCCCAGCGCAGCGGGTTGGATTACATGCGCATCGATCCGCTCAAGGTGGACGTGGGCAAGGTGGCCGACGTGATGAGCGCGGCCTACGCCGAGCGCCACAAGGTGCTGCCGGTGCAGGTGAGCCCCACCGAGGTGGTGGTGGCCACGGCCGAACCGTACATCCGCGACTGGGTGCCCGAGGTGCAGCGCCAGACGCGCAAGAATGTGCGCCTGGTGCTCGCCAGCCCGCAGGCCATCAGCAGTTTCACCGCCGAGTTCTTCGCGCTCGCCAAGTCGGTGCGCGCAGCCAGCAAGAGTGGTGGCCAGAACGGCTTTGGCAGCTTCGAGCAACTGGTGGAGCTGGGCAAGGCCAACAAGCAGCTCGACGCCAACGACCAGGGCGTGGTGCAGGTGGTCGACTGGTTGTGGCAGTACGCCTTCGACCAGCGCGCCAGCGACATCCACCTGGAGCCGCGGCGCGAGCAGGGCGTGATCCGCTTTCGCATCGATGGCGTGCTGCACCCGGTCTACCAGATGCCCATCGGTGTGCTCACCGCCATGACCGCGCGCATCAAGTTGCTCGGGCGCATGGACGTGGTGGAGCGCCGGCGCCCGCAGGACGGCCGCATCAAGACGCTGCGCCCCGGCGTGGCGGGCGCGCGCGGTGAAGAGGTGGAGATGCGCCTGTCCACGCTGCCCACCGCGTTTGGTGAAAAACTCGTCATGCGCATCTTCGACCCCGAGTCGACGGTGAAGGACCTCAGTGCCTTGGGCTTCGCCGCCCACGACGCGCAGCGCTGGGAGGCGCTCACCAAACACCCGCACGGCATCGTGCTGGTGACCGGTCCCACCGGCTCGGGCAAGACCACCACGCTCTACGCCACGCTCAAGCGCCTGGCCACCGAAGAGGTGAATGTGAGCACGGTGGAGGACCCGATCGAGATGATCGAGCCGGCCTTCAACCAGACGCAGGTGCAGGCCCACCTGGACCTGGACTTCGCGCAGGGCCTGCGCGCCCTCATGCGGCAGGACCCGGACATCATCATGGTGGGCGAGGTGCGCGATCTCGCCACCGCCGAGATGGCGGTGCAGGCCGCGCTCACCGGCCACCTGGTGTTCACCACGCTGCACACCAACGACGCGCCCTCGGCCATCATGCGGCTGATGGAGCTGGGCATTCCGCCCTACCTCATCAACGCCACGGTGCTCGGCGTGCTCGCGCAGCGCCTGGTGCGCACACTGTGCCTGGCCTGCAGAACGCAGCAGGACAAGACCCAGGCCGCTGCATCACGCGAGTCGCTGGCCGAGTTGGTCAAGCCCTGGCAGATCAGTGGCAGCTACCGGCCCTACCAGCCCGTGGGTTGTGTGGATTGCCGCATGACCGGGTTTCGCGGGCGCATGGGCCTGTACGAGCTGCTCACGGTCACCGAATCGTTCAAGGACAAGGTCAGCCGCGAGCCGCGCCTGGATGCGCTGCGCAAGCAGGCCGTGGCCGACGGCATGCGCCCGCTGCGCCTGGCCGGTGCCATGCGCGTGGCCGAGGGCCTGACCACCATGGACGAGGTGCTGGCCTGCACGCCACCGGTGCAGTGAGGCCCGCAGTGGGCATCAGTCCCGCCCGAGTCCGTGCCTGAACTGCTCGGCGGCATCGATCAGGTCCCACACCTCCTGACCCAGCGCGTCGGCATCGAGCTCGATGTCCACCACGCGCTGGTACACCGCCGCGTTCTCGGTGGGTTCGATGCCCAGGCGGTCGCTGTCTCCGAGTCTGGTGTTGCCCATCAACAAGGCCTCGCACAGCGACGCGCGCGGGCCACTGTGGCGCGGCAGGGCGCAGATGTGGGCCTGCATCACCAGCTTGGGCTCGTTGTCGCGGGGGCGTAGCAACACGCGGGTGTCGTTCACGCGCAGCACGGTCGAACCGCGGCGCGAATCGGTCAAGGCTTTCAGCAAGGTGTCGACGTGTTCGAGGAGCGGCGCGGGACGTGGGGAAGATGGCATGTGGCAAATCCTGTGAGGCGTGTTCGGAGCAACCGCAGGCTGGGTGCGGAGCTGGCTGTGGCACAGGTTAGGGACTTGCTGGCGTGCGGGGTGATCGCGCAGGGCTTCATCAAGGTGAAGTCATGCATGCGACAGGAACGCCTGGGGGATCGGCATGAGACATACCCCGCCTTGGCGTCCGTTATCGCGCGTTGCCGATAATCGATCGATGCGCGCCGCCCCCACACCTCATCTCGCCACCGGATTGCTGCTCGCGGGCGCAGGCTCCGTTGCCTTCAGCGGCAAGGCCATCATCGTGAAGCTTGCCTACCGCCATGGTGTGGACGCGGTCACGCTGATCATGTACCGCATGCTGTTTGCGCTGCCGCTGTTTCTGGCGCTGGCCTGGTGGGCCTCCTACCGGCAAGGAGGTGGAGCGAAGGCGCCGCTCACCCGCCGGGACTGGATGGGCATCCTGGGCCTGGGCTTCACCGGCTATTACCTCGCCAGCTTCCTGGATTTCTGGGGCCTGCAGTACGTCAGCGCCAGCCTGGAGAGACTCATCCTCTACCTCAATCCAACGCTGGTGCTGGTGCTGGGCTGGGTGATCTACAAGCGTCGCATCACGCGACTGCAGGCACTCGCCATGGCCGTGAGCTACGGCGGCGTGCTGCTGGTGTTTGGCCACGAGGCCGGTCTGCAGGGACCCAACGCGCTGCTGGGTGCTCTGCTGGTGTTCGGCAGCGCAGTGAGCTACGCCATCTACCTCGTTTACAGCGGCGAGCTGGTGCGGCGGCTGGGCTCCATGCGGCTGGTGGGGCTGGCCTCCAGCGTGGCCTGTGTGTTGTGCCTGGCTCAGTTCGCGTTGTTGCGCCCCATGAGCGCGGCACTGGTGGCGCCCGAGGTGATCTGGCTCTCGGTGCTCAACGCCACGCTGTGCACCTTCGCGCCCGTGCTCATGGTGATGATGGCCATCGAGCGCATCGGCTCGGGCCTGGCGGCGCAGACCGGCATGGTGGGCCCGATGTCGACCATCGTCATGGGCGTGGTGATTCTCGGTGAGCCGTTCAACGGCTGGATCGTGGTGGGCACGGTGCTCGTGCTCTCCGGTGTGTTTCTGGTGACGCGCTTCGGCCGTGCCAGTTGATCGATTTTTTCAGGAGACTTTTCATGGATCTGGGTATCAAGGGCAAATGGGCGCTGGTGTGTGGTGCGAGCAAGGGACTGGGGCTGGGCTGCGCGCAGGCGTTGGCCGCCGAGGGTGTGAACGTGGTGCTGGTGGCGCGCGGTGCGCGTGACCTGGACGCCGCCGCGCAGGCACTGCGGGCCGAGGCTGCGGGCGTGACGGTGCTGACGGTGGCCGCCGACATCACCACGCCCGAGGGCCGTGTGGCCGCGCTGTCGGTGCCGGGCGGTCCCGGCGCGGCCTTCGACATCGTGGTCAACAACGCGGGTGGTCCGCCGCCGGGCGACTTCCGAGCCTGGGACCGCGACGTGTGGATCAAGGCGCTTGACGCCAACATGCTCACGCCCATCGAGCTCATCAAGGCCACGGTGGACGGCATGGCGCAGCGCGGCTTCGGTCGCATCATCAACATCACCTCGGGTGCGGTGAAGGCGCCGATCGACATCCTGGGCCTGTCCAACGGGGCGCGCAGCGGCCTCACCGGCTTCGTTGCCGGCGTGGCGCGCAGCCCGCTGGCAGCGCAGGGCGTGACGGTCAACAACCTGCTGCCCGGAGCCTTTGACACCGACCGTCTCAAGACCACGCTGGCCGGTGCCGCCGAAAAAACCGGTCAGTCGGTGGACGCGATCGCCGATGCGCGACGCAAGAACATCCCGGCCAAGCGCTTTGGTACCTCGGAGGAATTCGGCGCCATCTGCGCATTCCTCTGCAGCGTGCACGCTGGCTACATCAATGGCCAGAACGTGCTGGCCGATGGAGGGGCTTACCCGGGCACGTTCTGAGGGGGCGTGCAGAAGCCGATCGCGATCAGGCGCACACAACCCTGGGCTTGAAGGCGGCCAGCAGGCGCGTGGCCAGCGGCACCAGCAGCATCAGCGCGGCAGCGGCCCACAAACCGATCGAGATCGGGCTGGCCACCAGGATGGCCGCGTCGCCGTTGCTGATGGACAGCGCGCGGCGCAGGTTCTGCTCCATCATGTCGCCCAGCACAAAGCCCAGGATCAGCGGCGCCATGGGGATGCCCTGCTTGCGCAACAGGTAGGCCGCGAAGCCCAGGCCGGTCATCAGGACCAGGTCGAACGTGGTGGCGTGCACCGCGTAAACGCCCACGCTGCTGACGGCCACGATGCCGGGCACCTGCAGCCAGTTGGGCACGCTCAGCACCTTGGTGAACACGCCCACCAGGGGGATGTTGAGCACCAGCAGGATCACGTTGGCCACGAACAGCGAGGCGATCAGGCCCCACACCAGATCGGGCTGCTGCGTGAACAGGGCCGGGCCGGGCGTGATGTTGTAGAGCGAGAGCGCGCCCACCATCACCGCCGTGGTGCCCGAGCCGGGCACACCCAGCGTGAGCATGGGCACGAAGGAACCGGTGGCGGCCGAGTTGTTGGCCGCTTCGGGCGCGGCCACGCCGCGGATGTCGCCCTTGCCGAACGTGCCTTCCTTGTCGGTCAGGCTCTTTTCCATGGAGTAGGTCATGGCGCTGGCGATGGTGGCGCCCGCGCCGGGCAGCACGCCCACCGCAAAACCGACCACGCTGGAGCGCAGCGTGCCCCACCAGGTGGACTTGAGTTCCTTCCAGTTGAAGAGCATGCGACCGGTCTGGGTGACCATGCCGGTGCTGCTGTGGTGTTGCTGCAGCATCAGCAGCAGTTCGCTGATCGAGAACACGCCGATCACCACCACCACGAACTGAATGCCGTCAGACAGATGAACGTCACCGCCGGTGAAGCGGTACACGCCGGAATTGGAGTCCAGGCCCACGCAGGCCATCGAAAGGCCGATGAGGGCCGCCAGACCGGCCTTGACCGGCGCGTCGCCCATGAGGCCAGCGATGCAGGCGAAGGCAAAACACATGAGCGCGAAGTACTCGGCCGGGCCGAACGAGAGCGCCCAGCGGGCCAGCAGTGGCGCGAACAGCACGATGCCGATGGTGGCCACCAGCGAGCCCACGAAAGAGCTCCAGGCCGAAATGGACAGTGCCACGCCGCCCTGGCCGTTGCGTGCCATCGGGTAGCCGTCCAGCGCGGTCATGATGGCGCCCGCGTCGCCCGGCACGTTGAGCAGGATGGACGAGATGCGCCCGCCGTATTCGCAGCCGATGTACACAGCCGCCAGCAGGATGAGCGAGCTTTCCGGCGGCAGCTTCATGGCAAAGGCCAGCGGCATCAGGATGGCCACGCCGTTGATCGGGCCCAGGCCGGGCAGCAGGCCGACGATGGTGCCGATGAAACAGCCCAGCGCGGCGATGAGCAGGTTGGTCGGGCTCAGCGCCACGCCAAAGCCCATGACCAGGTGTTGCAGGACGTCCATGTCAGTTTCCTCCGAGCAGCGCGGCCAGCGGGCCGGTCGGCAGCACCACATCCAGCAGCTTGTCAAACAGCAGGAACAGCACCAGGCCCAGTGCAGTGCCTCCGGCGAGCGACTGTTTCCAGCTGCCGCCAAACGCCATGCCCACCGGCACGGCCATCAGGGCCGTGGCCAGCGGGAAGCCCAGCCACTGAAACAGCAGCGCGTAGGCCAGCACGGCGGCCGCGCACAGAGCCGTGGACTTCCATGGAACACCGTGGAAGGCTTCGGCGCCTGCGCTGGGGCGCAGCACCAGCCAGAGGCCCGAGAGGCCCAGACCACACGCCAGCAGCAACGGGAAAGCGCGCGGGCCGACAGGTTCGTAAGAGATGGCGGCGGCGTAGTCTTGCGCGGCCCAGGCCATGGCGGCGGACGCGACAACACACACCACGCCGAGAACGCGGTCACTCATGGGGAGACTCCGGTGAGAAAGCGGGAGGCGAGCCACCGCAGGGGTGGCGCCGCGAAGCAGGGCCGTGGCCCTGCGGGTATCACTTGGCGGGCACGACGTTCAGGCCGAACTCTTCGGCCAGCTTGCGGTAGCCGGCCACCTGCTTCTTGACGTAGGCGTCCAGCGGCGCGCCAGTCAGGGCCAGGGGGAACAGGCCGCGCTCGCTGCGCAGCTTGTCGTAGGCGGGCGTGGCCATCAGCTTGGTGAAGGTGTCGGCCCAGAGTTTGTAGTCGGCGTCGCTGACCTTGGGGCCGAGGTAGAAGCCGCGCACGATGGGCCATTCCACGTCATAACCCTGCTCGGCGGCGGTCGGGATGCTGGCCATGTCGCCAGTGAGGCGCTTGTCGTTCATCACCGCCAGGATGCGGACCTTGGCGCCGGCCTTGATCTGCTGTCCTGCCTCGGCCGCGTCGCCGGTGAACACGTGGATGTGACCGCCCTGCAGCGCGGTCAGTGCTTCACCGCCGCCTTCAAAGGCCACGTAGCGCATGGTCTTGGGGTTCACGCCGGCGGCGCGCGCGGTCAGTGCAGCCTTCATCCAGTCCTGGCTGCCCACGGTGCCTCCGGCGCCCAGCACCACCTTGGTGGGGTCTGCCTTGATGGCGGCCATCACATCCTTGAGCGACTTGAAGGGTGAGTTCTCGGCCACCACCACGGCGCCGTAGTCGGTGCCGATGGCGGCGAGCCAGCGCACGTCGTTCTCGGTGTAGCGGCCGAACTTGCCCTGGGCCAGATTCAACAACGAACCGCCCGAGAACGCGACGATGGCATTGGCCGCGTCGGGCTTCTGGGCGATCACGGTGTTGTAAGCCACGGCGCCAATGCCGCCGGGCATGTAGGTCACGCGCATCGGGTCGGCGATGAACTTGCCCTCCTGCAGCGCGCTTTGCACCAGCTTGCAGGTGAGATCGAAGCCGCCGCCGGGCTTGGCCGGCGCGATGCACTCGGTCTTGTCCAGAGCGCCGGCGGCGAAAGCGGTGACGGCGCTGGCCGAGACGGCCACAGCAACCAGACGGGATGTGATGCTCATGAAAGTGTCTCCTCTTGGGGGTGAAACGCTCGCAACGGATCTGTTGCGATGAGGGCACTGTAGAAAAAGCTCACTTTCAGGCCGCTTTCAGCGATGAGGCCGATTTTTCAGGGTTAACCCGGATCCCTCGCCGAGGTGCCGGCGCTCGCCAACTCCATCGTGACCTCCAGCCCGCGCCCCTCGGGCCCGGCGCTCACCCGCATCTCGCCACCATGGCGCTGGGCCACGGTGCGCGCAATCGCCAGCCCCAGGCCGGAGCCGGGCAACGGGCCCTGGCGGCCGCGGAAGAACCGCTCGCCGGCGCGCGCCAGTTCGTCGGGCGGCAGGCCAGGCCCGTTGTCGACCACGCTGAAGCGCACACGGTCCTCGCTGTGGCCCACCGCGAGCGTCACGTGGCAGCCTGCACCGCCGTGGCGGATGGCGTTGTGCAGCAGGTTGGACAAGGCTTCCTTCAGCAGGCCGGGCTCGCCGCGAAAGGGCAGCGTGGCCATGGGCGCCTGCAGGCCCAGGTCCACCCCCTGTTCGCGTGCCATCGGCCACCAGCGGCGCATCAGGTCTTCGGCCAGCACCACCGCGTCCAGCAGTTCGGGTTCGGGCGCCGCGCTGTCCGCCTTGGCCAGTGAGAGCATCTGATTGGTCTGGCGGATGGTTTCGTCGAGTTGCTGGCGGATGTTGTCCATCACCTCGCGCAGCGCGGCAGGGTCGTCCTCGCGTTGGGCAAAGGCCACCTGTGTGGCCAGCGTGGTCAGCGGCGTGCGCAGCTGGTGCGAGGCGTCGTCGATGAAGCGCCGGCGCGCCTCGGCCTGTTCGCGGTTGCGCCCGATATGGTGGTTGATCGCACCCACCAGCGGCAGCACCTCGGCCGGCACACCCTCGCTGTCCATCGGGGTGAGATCCTGCGGTGGGCGGGCTTCCACGTCCTGGCGCAGCCGCGCCAGGGGGCGCATGGCCCAGGCGATGGCCAGACCGAACAGGGTGCTGGCCACCGCGACCAGCAGGAAGTCGCGCGCCACCGACTGCAGCACCAGGGAGCGCCGGAAGTCGGTGCGGGCCTCCAGCGTCTCGGCCACCTGAATCACCACACGCTGCGGTCCTGGCTGGCCTGCCAATGGTGTGGACAGCTCGCGCGCGTAGCTGCCCACGCGCACCGGTTCTCCAAAGTACACACCTTCGTGAAACTGGGGCTTGCCCGACTGCAGCGGACTGGGCGCAAGGGGCAGATCGGAACTGCCGATCTCGACCAGTCCGTCTTCGGTGGCGATCCTGTAGTAGACCTGCCCGTTGGCGGTGAGCTCGAAGAACTCCAGCATGCGGTAGGGCAACTCCACACCCAGACCGCCGCTGGCAGTGGAAATGCTGGAGTCGATGGACTTCACCGCGCCCAGCAGGGATCGGTCGTAGGCCGCGTCGGCCGCTTCGCTGGCGGTGCGCCAGGCCAGCCAGAGCTCGGCCGAAAACACCAGCAGCATGCCCGGTACCAGCACCACCAGCAGCGTGCGGCGGATGCTGCCGCCGAGCCAGTGCGACAGCCTCATGTTGGACATTCCAGGAGGTAACCCATGCCTCGCAGCGTGGTGATGCGCACGGGAGATGCTTCGAGACGCTTGCGCAGGCGGTGCACCAGCACCTCGATGGCTTCCGGGTTCACGTCCTGTTCGTCGGAGAACACGCGCTCCACCAGTTCGCGCTTGGACAGGGCTTCGCCACTGTGCTGGATCAGCGCGCGCAACACCGCGTGTTCGCGCGGCGTGAGGGTGAGTGGCTCATGCAGCAGGCGGAACTGTCTGGCGGCGCTGTCGTAGCTGAGAGGCCCGCAGGCAAAGCGAGGATGTTCCTGTCCGCGCGAACGGCGGATCAATGCGATCAGCCGCGCTTCGAGTTCGCTCACCTCGAAGGGCTTGGCCAGGAAGTCGTCAGCCCCGCCGTGCAGGCAGCTCACGCGCTCCATGAGCGAGTCGCGCGCGGTGAGGATGAGAACCGGCAGGCGCTCGTCGGCCTCGCGCAGGTCGGCCAGTATATCGTGTCCACCCAGTCCGGGCAGACCCAGATCCAGGATCAGCGCGTCGTATTTCGTGGCCTTGAGGCTGCGGCGCACCAGGCGGCCGTCGTTCACCCAGTCGACCTGGAAGTCGCTCTGGGCAAGGGCCTTGGTGAGCCAGTTGCCCAGTTCGGTTTCGTCTTCGGCCAACAGGATTCTCATGGGCATGCCCTCGGATGGGTGGCGCGGGTGTCTCGCCCGACCGCGCATTGTCGGGCTGAATCGGGCCTGCCTCAGCGCCGGGAGCTGACCAGAATCCCGCCCACGATCAACACGAAGCCGGCCAGGTGGTAGAGCTGCGGTGGCTCGCGCAGCAGCGTGGCCGAGAGCAGGGCGGCGAACAGGGGCGTGAGGTTGTTGAAGAAGGACGCCATGGCCGGGCCCACCCGCGCCACGCCGGCGCCCCAGCAGCGGTAGGCCACGAGCGAAGGACCCACCGCCACGTAGACCAGCGCGGCCGCGAGCGGCCAGCCCCACTGGATGTGGTGCGCGCCATCGGCCAGCGGCGGCAGCGTGAGCCACTCGCCAGCGGCGAACAGGCCCGACCAGAGCACGCCCATCACGATCTGCGCGAGCAGGAAGGTGGCCCAGTCGGCCTTGATGTGGGCCGGTTCCGTGCCTGGCTTGGGCCGCACCAGCAGCCAGCTGTACCAGGCCCAGAGCAGCGAAGCCAGCAGGATCCAGGCGTCACCCGGCACCAGCTTCACCGCCAGCAGGTGGTCGAGTTCGCCGCGCGAGAGCACCACCGCCACGCCGGTGAGCGACAGCACGGCGCCCAGCGCCGCACGGCGCGAGATGGCCTCGCCGTAAAGGATGCGGCCCAGCAGCAACATCCACACCGGCATGCTCGACGCGACCAGCGTCACGTTCAATGGCGTGGAGGTTTTCAGGGCCACGTACTGGAGGGCGTTGTAGCAGCCCACGCCCAGCAGGCCCAGCAGCGCGAAACGCCGCCAGTGTGGCCACATGCCGTCGCGGCCCGGAAGCAGCACGCGCCCGGCAATGGGCAGCATCAGCAACAGGGCCAGCGCCCAGCGCAGGAAGTTGAGCGTGACCGGTGGCACCACGCCCTGCATCATCCGGCCCACCACGGCGTTGCCTGCCCACATGAGCGGTGGGATCACCAGGAGGGCGATGGTGGCGGGCGTGAGGCGTGGGGTGGGTGCAGCTGACATCGGCTGGACTGTAGCAACCCGAGCATGTCCGGTCGGTTGATGGGGACGATGGGCTGTCGCCCCGGCGATCCGGTGCATTCGTGGCAGCATCCAAGGGCACTGTTTCAACAACGAGGAGACCCTCCATGAGCACACAAGAAACCCGCGCTGTCCGCATCCACGCCCCCGGTGGCCCCGAGCAACTCGTCATCGACACCCTGAGCGTGGGCGACCCTGGCCCGGGTCAGGTGCGCATCCGCCACCACGCCATCGGTCTGAACTTCATCGATGTCTACCAGCGCAGCGGTCTCTACCCGTTTCCCATGCCGCTGTCGCTGGGCATGGAAGGCGCGGGCGTGATCGAAGCAGTGGGCGAGGGCGTGACGCACCTCAAGGCCGGTGACCGCGCGGCCTACGCGGCCAACCCGCCCGGCAGCTACTGCGACGTGCGCGTGATGCCGGCCATGAACGTGTGCGAGTTGCCCGAGGCGATCGATTTCGAGACCGGCGCGGCCATGATGCTCAAGGGCCTCACCGCGCAGTACCTGCTCAAGCACTGCCGCCCGGTCGACGGACTGGAGCCGGGCGACTTCGTGCTGTTTCACGCTGCTGCCGGTGGCGTGGGCCTGATCGCCTGCCAGTGGGCCAAGGCGCTCGGTCTGCAACTGATCGGTACGGCGGGGTCGGACGAGAAGTGCAAACTGGCCCTGGAGAACGGTGCCAGCCACGCCATCAACTACCGCACCGAAGACTTTGCCGCGCGGGTGAAGGAGATCACCAACGGCCAGGGTGTGAAGGTGGTGTACGACTCGGTGGGCAAGGACACGTTTGACAAATCGCTCGACTGCCTGCGCCCCTTCGGCCTGATGGCGAGCTTTGGCAATGCATCCGGCCCGGTGGCGCCTTTCGCGCCCGGCATCCTCGGCCCCAAGGGCTCGTTGTACGTGACGCGCCAGACCCTGTTCTCGCACATCACCAGCCGCGAGCGCACGCAGGCCATGGCCGACGACTTGTTCGCGATGGTCGAAGGCAATCAGGTGAAGATCCACATCGACCAGCGTTTTCCCCTGACCGAGGTGCGCAAGGCGCATGAGAGTCTTGAGGCGCGGGCTACCACTGGCTGCACCATTCTGTTGCCCTGAGTTTTCGTGCCTGCGTTGTTGGTTGCCTTGGAGCATTGGGTAGCCGACTCCGCGAATGTCCCCCGGCGGCTGGAGCCGCCTCCTCCTTTATTTCGCTGCGTCGGTTACCCAATGCTCCAAGGCCGCGAGCACCCGGGCGATCCAACGTTCGAACGCCCACACGTCTCTGATCGGGGCGTGATGGCGTTCTGCGCAGCGAAATAAAGGAGGAGGGGCCGCAGGCCCCGGGGGACATTCGCGGAGCAGAGCGCCGTCACGCCCCGATCCCGCGAGGTCAATGCACGGAAAGTCAGGCAGGCTGCGCCTGCCTGGGTGCAACGTCAGCCAACGCCCGCTCCAGATGTTGCAGCGTGGCCGGCACGTCGTGCCACTTGTCCAAGCCGAAGAGGCCGATGCGGAAGGTCTTGAACTCCGGGCCTTCATCGCATTGCAACGGCACACCCGCAGCCGTCTGCAGACCCACCGCCAGAAACTTCTTGCTCGACTGGATCTCGGGGTCGGTGGTGTAACTCACCACCACGCCGGGCGCCTGAAAACCGCTGGCCGCCACGCTGGGGAAACCATGGCGCTCCAGCAGTGCGCGCACCTGCGAACCGAGGGCGATCTGCTCCTGCCGCACCCGCTCGTAGCCATAGGCCTCGGTCTCCACCATCGTCTCGCGCAGCCGCGTCAGCGCGTCGGTGGGCAAGGTGGTGTGGTACGCGTGGCCGCCGCCTTCGTAGGTTTCCATGATCTGCAGCCACTTCTTCAGATCCATTGCAAAGGTGGTGCTCTGCGTGGCGTCGATGGCGGTGCGGGCTCGCTCGCTGAGCATCACCATGGCGCAGCAGGGTGAGCTGCTCCAGCCTTTCTGGGGAGCCGAGATCAGGATGTCCACACCAGTGGCCTTCATGTCGACCCACATGGCGCCGGAGGCAATGCAGTCCAGCACGAACAGGCCCCCCACCGCGTGCACCGCATCGGCCACGGCCTTCAGATAGTCGTCGGGCAGGATCATGCCGGCGGCGGTTTCCACGTGCGGTGCGAACACCAGCGTGGGCTTCTCGCGTGCGATGGTTGCGACCATCTCTTCAATCGGTGCCGGAGTCCACGCGGCCTGTGCGCCTGTGCCGGTGCGCCGGGCCTTCATCACCGTGTGGCTGGCGGGGATGCTCCCCATGTCGAAGATCTGCGTCCAGCGGTAGCTGAACCAGCCATTGCGGATGACGAGCACGTGTTTGCCGTGGGCAAACTGGCGCGCCACCGATTCCATGCCGAAGGTGCCGCTGCCGGGCACCAGCACCGCCGAGTGCGCACCGTACACGCGCTTGAGCATGGCCGAGATGTCGGTCATCACGCCCTGGAAGCGTTTGGACATGTGGTTGAGCGCGCGGTCGGTGTAGACCACCGAAAACTCGAGCAGGCCGTCGGGGTCGATGTGGGGCAGCAGTCCGGGCATGTTGTTGTCTCCTGGGCGGGTCGCGGAAGGGAGGGCCAGCGTAGCACAGCACCTGCGATTTCGCAGCCGCGCAGCACAAGGCCCGGACACCGTCAGAGGCGGCTGACGTCTGCCGAGGGTGGCTCGCGAAGCCGGCTGGGAGCGAGCACGCCCGCACTGTCGAGGATGGGGTAGGCGATCGAGCAGATGTGCGAGTTGATGCGCTTGAGATCACTGATCAGGTCCAGATGCAACGCGCTGGTGTCCATGCTCTGCTGGCTCAGGCCCGAAAGGCGATCGAGGTGGGTCGCGGCGTACTCGCGCTCCATGTCGCGAAAGCGCACCTTCTCTTCCAGCAGCCGCTGGGCGTCGCGCACGTTGCCGTTGAGGAACACGCTCATGCCCAGGCGCAGGTTGTCCAGCAGTCGGGCGTGCAGCTCGCTGATCTCGGCCATGCCGGCTTCGGAGAAGTTGCGGCCCTTGCGGATCTTCTTGTCCTCGATGTCGAGCAGCACGCGCTCGACCGTGTCGCCGATTTGCTCCATGTTGATGGTGAAGCTGATGATGTCGGTCCAGCGCCGGCTCTCGGCCTCGCTGAGTTGCTGGCGCGAGATCTTGGTGAGGTAGTACTTGATCGCCGTGTACAGGCTGTCGACCGAATCATCGAGCTTGCGCAGGTCCTGTGCCAGCTTGAGGTCGTTGGTCTTGATCACGGTGACCACGCCGCGCAGCATGGTCTCCACGATGTCGGCCAGGTGCATGGCCTCGCGCGCGGCGCAGGAAATGGCGAGCGAGGGCGTGGCCAGCGCTGAAGGGTCGAGGTGGTTGGGCCGGTCCAGCGGGCTCTTGTCCGCCTTCAACGGCAGCAGGCGCTCCACCAGCCTGGCCACCGGCCGGGTGAGGCCGATGAACACCGCGCCCACCATCAGGTTGAAGCTCAGGTGGAACAGCACGGTCAGCGTGGCCGGATCCTGCACCATGGGCTGCATGAAGCGCAGCCAGGTGGGAATGAGCCAGATGGCGATGGCCACGCCGAACACCTTGAAGAGCAGGTTGCCCAGCGGCACCTGGCGGGTGCTGATGCCGGACTTGGCGGTGGTGATGACGGCCAGCAGACCGCTGCCCAGGTTGGCCCCCAGCACGATGCCCAGCGCCACATCGAGCCCCACCACCTGCAACGCGAGCGTGGAGGCCAGCAGCACCACGGCCAGGCTGGAATAGGCCACCACCGCGAGCGCGGCACCCACCAGGATTTCGAGCAGCAGGTCGCTGGTGAGCGACTCCAGCATCAGTTGCACCGCCGGGTTCTGCGTCAGCACGCTGGTGGCGCCGGAGATGAGCCGCAAGGCCAGCAGCATCAGGCCCAGGCCGATGAGCACGCGCCCGCAGTCACCCACGGACGTGCCCTGGCGCGAGATGAACAGCGTGACGCCCAGGAAAATGAACAGCGGCGAGAGCCACGACAGGTCGAAGGAAAACACCACGGCCATCAGGCTGGAGCCGATGTCGGCGCCCAGCATCACGGCCAGGGCGGCCGGCAGGGCAATCAGGCCGCGACCGACGAACGACGCCGTGATGAGCGCGGTGGCGGTGCTGGACTGCACCAGCGCCGTGACGCCCAGACCCGAGAGCGCCGCCGTGAAGCGGTTGCCCATGCTCGCGGCCAGGATCTGGCGCAGGTTGCTGCCGAAAACACGCAGCACGCCGTTGCGCACCAGGTGCGTGCCCCAGACGAGGAGGGCGATGGCCGCCAGAAGATCCAACAGATGTTTCATTGACGCAGAAACTATACGCCCGGGCGCTGCCGCCTTTGGGCGGCGTGGCTGCCTGGTGAACGAGGCCGGTTCAACGGTTGCGCCGCACGCGAAGGACTTCGTCGAGGATCAACGCCATGGCTCCGACCGTGATGGCCATGTCGGCGATGTTGAATGCCGGGAAGTGGCCGCCCGGGAACAGGCCTCCGAGAAAGTCCCAGTGGAAGTCCAGCCAGTCCACCACGTAGCCGTGCAGCAGGCGGTCGACCACGTTGCCGATGGCGCCGCCCAGGATGCAGGCCAGCGCGAACGCAAACAGCTTCTGGCCCGGGTTCGAACGCAGCATCCACACGATGAAGACGGCCGCGGCCGCCCCCACCGCGGTGAAGAACCAGCGTTGCCATCCACCCGCATCGGCCAGGAACGAGAAGGCGGCACCCGTGTTGTGCACGCGCACGACGTTGAAGAAGCTGGTGATGGTGGTGCTCTCGCCCAACTCGTAGTTGGCCAGGATCAGCACCTTGATGGCCTGATCGGCCACCACGAGCAAGGCGGCCAGACCCAGCCAGGGCCAGATGCCGCCAGTGTTGGTGCGGGTCATGATGCCTCCCGCCGGGCCGTCCCAAGGGAGGCATGCGCCCCCATGGGGGGCAGCGAATACACGAAGTGATGAGCGTGGGGGTTCATCTCAGGCCACCGAACGCGCTTCACCCGCGCCGAACAGGTTGCTGATGCAGCGGCCGCACAGCGTGGGGTGCGCGATGTCCACCCCCACGTCGTCGCGGTAGTGCCAGCAGCGCTCGCACTTGGCGGCGGTGGCCGGATTCACCTCGACCCGGGCATCGCCTTCCAGCAATTCGACCTGCGAGACGATCAACACGAACTTGAGGTCGTCACCGAGCGAGGTCAGCAGGGCGTGGTCGTCGGCCGGCACGGTGAGCCTGACCGTGGCCTGCAGGGACGAGCCCACGCCGCCAGCGGTGCGCACCGTTTCAATCTCCTTGTTCACCGTCTCGCGCACCGCGCGGATGCGCGACCACTTCGCCAGCAGTGCTTCATCGGCATCGGGCAGCTTTGCAAAAGTCTCGAAGAAGATCGAGCCCTGGTTCTGCGCACCGGCCAGCACCGGCCAGGCTTCCTCGGCCGTGAAGCTGAGGAACGGCGCCATCCATCGCAGCATGGCGTGGGTGATCTGGTGCAGCGCGGTCTGCGCACTGCGCCGGGCCAGGCTGCCCGGTGCCGTCGTGTAGAGCCTGTCCTTGAGCACGTCGAGGTAGAACGCGCCCAAGTCTTCCGAACAGTACACCTGCAGCTTGGCCACCACCGGGTGGAACTCGTACACCGCGTAGTGCGCGAGCACCTCGGCCTGGAACTGCGCCGCGCGCGCCAGGGCGTAGCGGTCGATCTCCAGCAATTGGTCCGGCGGCACGGCGTCGGTGACGGGGTCGAAGTCGCTCACGTTGGCGAGCAGGAAGCGCAGCGTGTTGCGGATGCGACGGTAGGCGTCGACCACGCGGGCGAGGATCTTGTCGTCGATGTTGAGGTCGCCCGAGTAGTCTGTGCTGGCCACCCACAGGCGCACGATCTCGGCGCCCAGTTTGCTGGTCACGCTCTGCGGCTCCACCGTGTTTCCCAGGCTCTTGCTCATCTTGCGGCCCTGGCCGTCGGTGGCGAAGCCGTGGGTGAGCAGGCCTTTATAGGGCGCGCGGTCGTAGAGCGCGCAGCCCAGCAGCAGCGAGCTGTGGAACCAGCCACGGTGCTGGTCGTGGCCTTCGAGGTAGAGGTCGGCCTCGGGGCCTTCTGTGTGAAACGCGCCGTTGGGGTAGGCGTTTGCGTGGCTGCCGCGCAGCACGTGCCAGAAGGTGGAGCCGGAATCGAACCACACCTCCAGGATGTCGGTGCTCTTGGTGTAGTGCGGTGCGTCGGTGGCGCCGAGGATCTCCTCGGTCGTCACGCGGCTCCAGGCCTCGATGCCACCTTTCTCCACGATGTTGGCCGCCTGGTCGAGGATCTCCATGGTGCGCGGGTGCAGTTCACCGCTGTCCTTGTGCAGGAAAAACGGCACCGGCACGCCCCAGCTGCGCTGGCGGCTGATGCACCAGTCGGGCCGGTTGGCGATCATGTCGCGCAGCCGGGTGCGGCCGTTCTCGGGGTAGAAGCGCGTGGCGTCGATGGCATCGAGCGCGAGCTGACGCAGCGTCTTGGGAGCCTTGTCTTTCGTGAACACGCCCTCGCCTTCGTCCATGCGCACGAACCACTGTGCCGCGGCGCGGTAGATCACCGGTGTCTTGTGGCGCCAGCAGTGCGGGTAGCTGTGGGTGATGCTTTGCGTGGCCATGAGGCGCCCGGCGGCCTTGAGCGCTTCCAGGATCACCGGCACGGCCTTCCAGATGTGCAGGCCGCCAAAGAGCGCAAGCTCGGCCGCATACGCGCCGTTGCCTTGCACCGGGTTGAGGATGTCGTCGACCGACATGCCGTGCGCCACGCAGGAGTTGAAGTCGTCCACGCCGTAGGCGGGTGAGGAGTGCACGATGCCGGTGCCGTCGGCGTCACTCACGTACTCGGCCAGGTACATGGGCGATAGGCGGCGATAGCCGGCATCAACGTCGAACAGCGGGTGGCGGAAGTTCAGGCCACCCAAAGCCTTGCCCGGTGCGGTGGCGACCACGGTGCCGGTGAGGCCGAAGCGCTCCAGGCATTTGTCGACCAGGGTCTCGGCCAGCACCAGGCAGCCCAGGGGCGTGTCGACCAGGGCGTAGGTGAAATCCGGGTGGGCGTTGAGCGCCTGGTTGGCGGGGATGGTCCAGGCGGTGGTGGTCCAGATCACGGCGAAGGCGGTCTTCTCCGCGGGCAACACACCCAGGCCAAAGGCGGTCGCGAGCTTTGCGCCGTCGTCGGTCTCGAAGGCCACGTCCAGCGTGTCACTCTTCTTGTCGGCGTATTCGATCTCGAACTCGGCCAGCGAGGAGCCGCAGTCGAAGCACCAGTACACCGGCTTCAGGCCACGGTAGACAAAGCCGCGCTCGATCACGCGCTTGAAGGCGCGGATCTCGCCGGCCTCGTTGGCCGGGTCCATGGTGCGGTAAGGGCGCTCCCAGTCGCCTAGCACGCCCAGGCGGCGGAAGTCCTCGCGCTGCTGGCCGATCTGCTCGGTGGCGAAGGCGCGGCTCTTGGCCTGCATGTCGTCGCGACTGAGGTTGCGGCCGTGCAGTTTTTCGATCGCGTTTTCGATCGGCAGGCCGTGGCAGTCCCAGCCGGGGATGTACTGCGCGTCAAAACCCGAGAGCTGGCGGCTCTTGACGATCATGTCCTTGAGCACCTTGTTGAGCGCGTGGCCGATGTGCAGCTTGCCGTTGGCGTAGGGCGGGCCGTCGTGCAGCACGAACAGCGGCGCACCGGCGCGTGCGTCGCGCAGGCGTTTGTACAGGCCGCCTTCTTTCCAGCTGTCGACCCAGCCCGGCTCGCGCTTGGGCAAGTCGCCGCGCATGGGGAACGGGGTGTCGGGCAGGTTCAGGGTGCTGCGGTAGTCGGCAGCAGCGGCGGTGGATTCAGACATGGCGGGGATTCCGTGGTGGCTTCGACAAGCTCAGCCCGAACGGGGAGTGAGAAAAGACGGAAGGAGACACCGTTCGCCCTGAGCCTGTCGAAGGGCAGCGACCGGATAGACGCGAGGTCTAAATTCGGTCGCGCGTGGTCTGGCGGTGGGTTTGGGTATGCAGCGAGGCGAAGAAGGCGCGTGCGTCGGCGCAGTCGCGTGCGATGCCCTGGGTCAGGGCGTCCAGACTGTCGTATTTCAACTCGTCATGCAGTTTGTGCAGCAGTTCCACGCGGACGATTTTACCGTAGGCCTCCCCATCGGGCAGGCTCTCTGTCAGAGCCCCGGGCCAGTCGAGGCAATGGGTTTCGAGCAGCACCCGCCCACCGTTCACGTCATCGGGGTCGAGCGAAGGACGCACGCCGAGGTTGGCCACACCGGACAGGGGGGGTGAATCGACATGGGGGCCGAGACCGTGCACCAGCACCGCGAAGATGCCGCTGGCAGCGGGCTTCCAGTGGGAAAACCGCAGGTTGAGTGTGCGAAAACCGTCGCCCCGCCCAGGGCTGCTCTCGGCCAGCTGGCGGCCCAGCTTGCGCCCGTGCACCACATGGCCGCTGACGCTGTAGGGCCGGCCGAGCAGCGCCGCGACGTCGTCCATGCGGCCTTCTGCCAGAGCCTGACGCACGGCCGAACTGGACACGCGCAGGCCGTGCACCTCGTAGCTTTGCATGCGTGCCACATCAAAGCCCAGCCGGTTGCCGGTGGCATCCAGCATGGCGTAGTCGCCGGCGCGTTTGGCGCCGAAGCGGAAGTCGTCACCCACCAATACGTATTTCACGCCCAGCGAGCCGACCAGGATGTCTTCGATGAAGGCCTGTGGTGTCAGCGCGGCGAGCCTGGTATTGAACGGCAGCACCACACACTGGTCGACACCGCAGCGTTCGAGCTCCTGCAGCTTGTCGCGCAGCGTGGCGATGCGGGCGGGGGCGAGCTCTGGCTGGTGGTGTAGCGCGGCGAAGTAGTCGCGCGGGTGCGGCTCGAAGGTCATCACGCAGCTGGGCACGCCGCGGTGCTTTGCTTCGTTGTTGAGAAGCGCCAGCATGGCCTGGTGGCCGCGGTGCACGCCGTCAAAATTGCCGATGGTGAGCGCGCAGCCGCTGGGGACTGCATCGAGGGCGTTGGTGCGGCGGCTGCGCAAGCCACGAAAGATTTTCATGCCGGGTCGGAGGGGTGTGGGGCCGCGGTCAGCCTGGCTGCAGTGGGGAATGTGGCTGCGCGACGGCTGCGTCATCAAAGCGCGCTATATTGACACACGACGATACACGCTCGCAGGCCACGCCTGCGGGCGATGTCGGGCCCCCCGGGGCCTGTTTTCCGCTGCTGCCGTTGCACAAAGGAGTCCGTCTTGAAGGTCTTGAAGCTCTCAGCCCAGGGGCTGCCACAGTCGTGGATCAGCCTGGAAGAAGCCGTGCTGCACTACGCGGCGGATGAAGTGCGCTGGGAGATGGGGGCCGAGATCGCGGTGTTTCATGGCGGACACAACGCGATCACCGGACGCCAGTCCATCGTCAACGTGAACTCGATCATCGGCACCCAGGGCGTGCCGCGCATCAACCCGTTCGACCTGCGGCCCACGCTGACCAACAGCAAGCTGTTTGCGCGTGATCGCAATGTGTGCGCCTACTGTGGTGAACATTTCGTCGAGGAAGAACTGACCCGCGAGCACATCGTGCCGCTGGGCCAGAACGGGCGTGATCTGTGGATGAACGTGGTGACGGCCTGCCGGTCGTGCAACCACCGCAAGGGCAACCGCACGCCCGAACAGGCGCACATGGGGCTGCTTTACGCGCCCTACGTGCCCAGCCTGTGGGAAGACTTCATCCTGCGCAACCGCCGCATCCTGGCGGACCAGATGGAGTTTTTGATGTCGCACCTGCCGAAGAGCTCCAGGCTTCACGCCTGACGCCTTGAATCAGTAGGTCAGTTCGAGGACCACTGCCCGGTTCTCGGGAGTCGGCCATGTGCGTCCGACGATCTTCTCGCCGTTGAACTCCGCTGCGATCGTCCGCACACCGTCTTCCATCAGCTTGATTTTCGAGCTCGAAACGCCGGCACCCGTGGGCGGCACACCCGGCAGCGCCTTGCCGTCAAACGCCATCTTGTCGCGCTCCGCATCGAAGTAGCCGCGTGGGCGCGTGAAGGTGACGGTGGACTTCGCGTCTTTGTCGGCCGCGGCGATGCGCTCCGCGCGCAGGTGGATCAGATCGCTGCTTCTGGGGAACGGGCTGCGGTAGATGTGCGTGGTGGCGTAGCCCGGCGCGCTGATCACGAACTCGTAGGGCACGCCAGCCTGCGCGGTGAAGGGGCCCCAGAGGCCGTCGATGCCCACGGTCTTGCCGTGCACGGCGGGGCCCTTGCGCTCACCAGTGGCGGGGTCGGTGGCGTACACCGCAAGCTGCGCGCCCGGCAGCGGGAGGTTGTTCGGGTAGCTGCCGCTGGCCGGGTCGGTGGGCACGAGGCCCAGGCCGGTGACCTTGCCGTTGAGCATCACCGGGGCCTGCATGACCACGGTCGACGTCTTGGGGCCCTGGCCGGTGACGAAGCGGTAGGTGGTGTCGAAGGCGGCGGACGAAAACGATGTTTCGCGGTGGTCCACGCGTGGCAGCACGGCGTTGGTCGCGCCCTTGAGTGCCGGGCCCTCGAACGTCACGTGGGTCGGCGTTCCCTGGGCGCCGATCCACAGACCGTCGGGCTGGGCGAACTTGTCGTTGTTGTCCGATCGGATCGTCAACCATTTCACCGGGCCGGCCACCTCGTCGCCAGCAGCGTTCTTGGGTGCATTCAGGCCTGTGAGGAAAGGCCCGGTGCCCGAGAACTCGTTGGCTTCGCGAAAGCCTTGGGTCGCCCACACGCCGTGGTTGGGCGTGCCACCGAGCACAGCATGGCTCACGGTCTTGTCACCGCCTCCGTTCTGGATGTAGTTGCGCACGGCATTGCCGCCGCGCGAATTGGCCACCAGCACCACCTGCTTCGCGCCCGTGGCCTTCAGCACCTTGTCCACCTCGGTCTTGAGGTAGGCCATGTGCTCGGTGGTGGACGTGCGCCCTGGCTGGGCTTTCCCGTCGTCGTCGCGCGCGAGCGGGTAGGGCAGGTCGATGGCGTGCAGGCGCTCGCGCGGCCAGCCGTTGGACTCGAAGCGCCACACCGTGCTCTGCCAGATGGAGGCCGAGTCGCCGTTGCCGTGCACGAACACGATGGGCGGCTGGCCGGCGCCCTGCGGCGCGGTGGCGCAGGCGGCCAGCAGCAGGCTGCTGGCCGCCAGGGCAAAGAGGTGGCGACGGGTGGTCATGCGTGTCTCCAGATCGTTCTCGGGTGGCGAAAACAATGCGGCCCGCGGGGAGCGGGCCGGTGGGGCTGAGAGGGTCAGGCGAACACGCCGGCCGTGTCCTGCATCCGGCTGGACACCTCGCCCAGGTGATGCAGGGTGTCGCCGAAGCTCATTTCCATCTGGGTGAGCTTCTTGAAGTAGTGGCTCACGATGTACTCGTCGGTCACGCCGATGCCGCCGTGCAGCTGCACCGCCTGCTGGCCCACGAAGCGCATGGACGTGCCCAGTTGCACCTTGGCGCGCGCCATGGCCGCGCGGCGCTCCGGCGCCGGAGCGTTGAGCTTGAGGCTGGCGTAGTAGCTCATGGAGCGCATGAGCTCCAGCTGCATCTTCATGTCGGCCACGCGGTGGCGCAGCGCCTGGAAGGTGGCGATGGCCACGCCGAATTGCTTGCGCGTGTTCATGTACTCGACCGTGATGGCCAGGGTCTTGTCCATCACGCCCACGGCTTCGGCGCAGGTGGCCGCGATGCCGATGTCCACGCCGTGTTCGAGCGCGGTCAGGCCATCGGTGGTGATGAGCTGGGCCGGCGCGTCCTTCAGCGTCAGGTCGCCAGCGCGGCCGCCGTCCTGCGTGTGGTGGCCGCGCGTGGCCACGCCCGAGGCACTGCGCTCCACGAGGAACAGGGCGAGCTTGCCGCTGGCCATGGCGGGAACGACGAAGGCGTCGGCCTGGTCGGTGGCGGGCACCAGGTTCTTGGAGCCGGAGATCGTCCAGCCACTGCCGGCCTGGATGGCGGTGGTGGCGCACACATCGAGCTTGTAGCGGGCCTTGCGCTCCTGGTGCGCGAGCACCACCAGCGCTTCGCCGGAGGCCATGCGGGGCAGCCAGGCGGCCTTCAGTTGGGCCGGGGCATAGCCACCGAGCACGCCCGAAGTGACCAGGGTCTGGGCGAGTGGTTCGAGCACGATGCCGCGGCCCAGCTCCTCCATGACCACCATGCCTTCGATCGGGCCCATGCCCATGCCGCCATCGTCTTCGCTCACGTAGAGGCCGGCCAGGCCGAGCTCGGCGAGTTCGCCGTAGGCCGCGCGGTCAAAACCTCCTGCGGCCACGATGCCGTTGCGGCGTTCGAAGGTGTAGCCCTTGTCGACCCATTTGCGCACCGCGTCGCGCAGCTGTTCCTGGTCGTCGCTGAAATCGAAGTCCATCTGTTTTCTCCTTAGCCGAGCACGGTCTGCGCGACGATGTTGCGCTGCACTTCGTTGCTGCCACCGTAGATGGTGGTCTTGCGCAGGTTGAAGTAGGTCGAGGCGAGCGGTGCGTTCGCGTTGACTCCGCCGGGGAAGTCGCCCTGCCAGCCGGCTTCCATGGCTTCCTCGATGAAGGGCAGGCTGTAGGGGCCGGCCGCGAGCATCATGAGTTCGCTGTAGCGCTGCTGGATTTCGCTGCCCTTGATCTTCAGCAGGCCGGCGATGTCGAGCGAGTTCTTGCCCGATTTCTCGGCCGAGAGCACGCGCAGCACCAGCATTTCCAGCGCCACCACGTCCACTTCAAGCAGGGCGATCTGATCGCGGAAGCGGCTGTCGTCCCACACGCCTTCGGCCTTGGCGATGCGTTTCAAGCGCTCGAGTTCGCGCTTGGCGCGGTTCACGTCGGCGATGTTGGTGCGCTCGTGGCTCAGCAGGTGCTTGGCGTAGGTCCAGCCCTTGTTTTCTTCGCCAATCAGGTTTTCCAACGGCACCTCGACGTTGTCGAACCAGACCTCGTTGACCTCGCTCTCGCCGTCGAGCAGCTTGATGGGGCGCACCGAGACGCCGGGCGATTTCATGTCGATCAGCAGGAAGGAGATACCGGTCTGCGGTTTGCCTTCGTTGCTGGTGCGCACCAGGCAGAAGATCCATTCACCGTACTGGCCCAGCGTGGTCCAGGTCTTCTGGCCGTTGACGATGTACTTGTCGCCCTGGCGCTCGGCACGGCACTTCACCGAGGCCAGGTCCGAGCCCGAGCCGGGTTCGCTGTAGCCCTGGCTCCACCAGACTTCGCCGCTGGCGATGCCGGGCAGGAAGCGCTGCTGTTGCTCCTTGTTGCCAAAGGTCATGATCACCGGTGCCACCATCACGGGGCCGAAAGGCACCACGCGCGGCGCGCCGGCCAGGGCGCACTCTTCCTCGAACAGGTGCTTCTGCACCGCGTTCCAGCCGGGGCCGCCGAATTCCTTGGGCCAGCCCCAACCGAGCCAGCCCTTCTTGCCGAGGATCTTGGCCCAGCGCTGCATGTCGTCGCGCGTCAGGCGCAGGGCGTTGTGGACCTTGTGGGCGATCTCTGCGGGGAGGTTGGCCTTGACCCAGCCGCGGATTTCCTCGCGAAACGCCTGTTCTTCGGGCGTGAATGCCAAATCCATGGGATGTCTCCTGGTGGCCGCCACAGGGTGTGTGCCGGCAAATTGAACAATGAAGGTGCTAACGAACCCGCCATGGCCGCTCATCCCGCCCATACGCGCCCACTCGGCGTTGCAAATGCGCGCCGTAGCCCGGCTACGGCTGTGCTTTGCGCCTTGATTGGCCGCAGATGGGCAGGCTGCTCGGCCATGCCGGATTCATTCGCACCTTCAAGCCGGTCAGTTTCGCACGACCGTTCGTTTTATGGCTGTCCGGGCTGCGACAAGCCGAGCTGTTCGTTCAGGTTCTGCAGTTGGTCCTGCAGCGCGGCCACGGTGTTTTCCAGCGTGGCCAGGCGGCGGGTGAGGTGGATCAACTCGTCCTCGGTGGCCGCGCTGCCCTGCGCCGCGGGGGCGGCGGCGAGGGCGGTGGTGTCCACGGGGCCGCAGAGCAGGTGCGCCCAGCGCTGTTCGCGGGCGCCCGGCGCACGCGGCAACTTCACCACCAGCGGGCCGCCCTTGTCGGCGCTGCGTTCCTGCATCTCCTCCAGGAAACCGTCGACCGACGCGATGTCGAGAAATTTGTACCAGCGCTCGGTGTTCAGCCGCAGCTCACCGGCGGTCTGCGGGCCGCGCAGCACCAGCATGCCCAGCAGCACGGCGGACTGTTCGGGCACAGCCGCGGCGCGCGCGAAGTTGTGCTCGTAGCGCGTGACGCGGCTGCCGCTGCCCTCCAGCACCATGTGCAGGCTGCGCAGGGCGTCCAGCGCCTCCAGCACCGCGGCGTCGGCCAGGTTCATCACCGGCTCGCGGCTGGACTTCTGATTGCAGCCGGTCACCAGCGCGTTGAGTGTGAGCGGGTAACTGTCGGGCACGGTGCGTGCCTTCTCCATGAGGGTGCCCAGCACGCGCGCCTCGGCGGGCGAGAGCGGGCGCTGTTGAAAATCGTGGCCGCGCGGGCGGCCGGCTGAAGGGGTTTGCAGGTCTGAGGTCATTACACTTCCCGGCCATGTCTGGCGTGAACAAAAACATCGTGATTCTGATCTCCGGGAGCGGCTCCAACATGGCCGCCATCGTGGAGACCGCCCGGACGCAGCGCTGGCAGGCCCGTTTTGGCGCGCGCGTGGCGGCCGTGATCAGCAACAAGGCCGCGGCACAGGGGCTGGTCTGGGCGAAGGAGCAGGGTATTGCGGCAGCCGCGCTGGACCACACTGCCTACGACAGCCGCGAGGCGTTCGACGCCGCCCTGATGGCCGAGATCGACCGCCACGGTCCGGCGCTGGTGGTGCTGGCGGGCTTCATGCGCATCCTGACACCGGGTTTCGTGCAGCACTACGAGGGGCGTCTCGTGAACATCCACCCCAGCCTGCTGCCCGCCTTTCCTGGGCTGAAGACGCACCAACGCGCGATCGAGATGGGCTGCCGTGTCGCGGGCGCCAGCGTGCACCGCGTGACGTCCGAACTGGACCACGGCGAAATCCTGGAGCAGGCGGTGGTGCCGGTGCTGCCGGGCGACACGGCCGAGACGCTGTCGGCGCGGGTGCTGACCCAGGAACACCTCATCTATCCCCGGGCGGTGGAGAGATTGCTCTCGGTGTGATGTGTCATTCACCCTCTCCCTCTGGGAGAGGGCAGGGGTGAGGGCCCGCGCTCAAACCCCTTTGTGAAAGACGAGCCCCGCATGCTCCCGCATTGCGTGGAACTTGATCTTGGGCCAGTTGGCTTCCACCGCGCGCAGCGTGGCCGCGTGGTCGACCAGCAGCGTGGGTGCGTCCACCGCGTCGAGCGCCACGCGGTGGCTGTTGGCGTCGATGAACTTCTTGAGCTCGATCTCGCCGCCGTCCTCGGGTGCGCAGGTCACCCAGCGCGCCACCTGGTAAGGGCTGTTCATGATGCGGGCCTTCACGCCGTACTCGTGCTCGAGGCGGTGCGCGACTACCTCGAACTGCAACTGGCCGACCGCGCCGAGCAGCAGCACCGAGCCCGCTACCGGGCGGAACACCTGGATCGCACCCTCTTCGCCGAGCTGGGTCAGGCCGGCGCGCAGTTGTTTGCTGCGTAGCGGGTCGGCCACTTCCACGCTGCGGATGATTTCCGGTGCGAAGAAGGGCAGGCCGGTGAACTGCAGGCTCTCACCCTCGGTGAGCGTGTCGCCCAGTTGCAGCACGCCGTGGTTGGGGATGCCGATGATGTCGCCGGCAAAGGCCTCGTCGAGCAACTCGCGGCGTTGTGAGAGGAAGCTCACCACGGTGTTGGGGCGCAGGTCTTTGCCCGAGCGCACCACCTTGAGCTTCATGCCACGTTCGAAATGGCCGCTGGCCACGCGCACGAAGGCGATGCGGTCGCGGTGCGCCGGGTCCATGTTGGCCTGGATCTTGAAGACCACGCCGCTGAACTTCGGTTCGTCGGGGTGAACGGTGCGCTGGATCGCGGGCCGGTCGCCGGGCGGCGGTGCCAAGTCTACCAGCGCGTCGAGCACCTCGCGTACGCCGAAGTTGTTCACCGCCGAGCCGAACAGCATCGGCGTCTGCTTGCCCGCCAGGAATTGCGCTTCGTCAAACGCCGGTGAGGCGCCTGCGACGAGTTCGAGTTCGTCGCGTGCCTGCTCGAATTCGGAGCCGAAGCGACGCACGCTCTCGGGGTTGTTCAGGCCGATCAGCACGTCCTCGTCGCCACCGCGGCGGTCTTCGCCGGCAGCAAACACGCGCATCTGGTCGGTGCGGCGGTCGAACACGCCGCGGAAGGTCTTGCCCATGCCCACCGGCCAAGTGAAGGGCACCACCGTCATGCCGAGCTCGCGCTCGATCTCGTCCATCAGGTCCAGCGGCGCCTGCACCTCGCGGTCCATCTTGTTCACGAAGGTCAGGATGGGTGTGTTGCGCGCGCGGCAGACCTGTAGCAGGCGGCGCGTCTGCGGCTCCACGCCGTTGCCGGCGTCGATCACCATCAGCGCGGCGTCGACGGCGGTGAGCACGCGGTAGGTGTCTTCCGAGAAGTCCTGGTGGCCCGGAGTGTCCAGCAGGTTGATCACGCAGTCGCGGTATTCCATCTGCATCACCGACGAGGCGACCGAGATGCCACGCTGCTTCTCGATCTCCATCCAGTCGCTGGTGGCGTGGCGCGCGGCCTTGCGCGCCTTCACGCTGCCGGCGATGTTGATCGCGCCGGAAAACAGCAGCAGCTTCTCGGTGAGCGTGGTTTTGCCCGCGTCGGGGTGGGAAATGATGGCGAAGGTGCGGCGGCGGCGCACCTGTTGGGAAAGTTCGGACATAACCGACGATTATCGTGCTCCCATGGGCGGGAGCCGCGTCAGCGGCGCAGGGGGGAGACAATACTGGCTATGCACCCCAAAGCCCTCCTGGACGAATGCGCCAGCCTGATCGAACAAGTCTTCAAGTTCGAACACCCCACCGATGCTGTCGTCGCCCGCCACTTTCGCGAGAATCGTTCGCTCGGATCCCGCGAACGCGCCACCCTGTCCGACACCGTCTACGCCATCCTGCGCCAACGCCTCAAGCTGGAATGGCTCGCGCGCTCGGGCAGCGGCTCCAAGTGGCGCCGGCTGGCGATCCTGGCCTTTCCTGGCGACCGCGATTTCATCAAGAGCGCACTGACCGAACCCGAGAAGACCTGGCTCGACCATTGCGATGCCGTGACCGACGCTGACCTGATGGCGCAGCACCGCCACAACCTGCCCGAGTGGCTGGCCACCGCCCTGCGCGAGCAGGTGGGCGATGAATTCGATGCCTTGGTGGACAGCTTCAACCAGCCCGCGCCGCTGGACCTGCGCGTGAACCTGCTCAAGGCCAAGCGCGAAGCGGTGCTGGCCTCGCTGCAAAAGGCCGGTCTGACAGGCGTTGCCACGCCGTATTCACCCCTGGGTATTCGCCTCCAAGGCAAGCCGTCACTGGCCAAGTTGCCCGCGTTCACCGAGGGCGAGGTCGAGGTGCAGGACGAAGGCTCCCAGTTGCTTGCCCTGTTGCTGGATGCCAAGCGCGGCGAAATGGTGGTGGACTTCTGCGCCGGTGCCGGCGGCAAGACGCTTGCCATCGGTGCCGCCATGCGCAACAGCGGCCGGCTTTACGCTTTCGATACCTCCGGCCACCGCCTCGACGCGCTCAAGCCGCGCCTGGCACGCAGTGGCTTGTCCAACGTGCACCCGGTGGCGATTGCCCACGAGCGCGACGATCGCATCAAACGCCTGGCCGGCAAGATCGACCGGGTGCTGGTCGATGCGCCGTGTTCAGGTCTGGGCACGCTGCGCCGCAGCCCCGACCTGAAATGGCGTCAGAACCCCCAGACTGTGGCGGCCCAGGCCGAACTGCAACTCGCCATCCTCAACAGCGCGGCGCGCCTGCTCAAACCCGGCGGGCGCCTGGTGTACGCCACCTGCAGCTTGCTGAGGCAGGAAAACGAGGAGGTCTGCGCGGCGTTCGAGGCGGCCCATGCCGAATTCGAGGCGGTGCCCGCAGCGGGATTGCTGGACGCCGCTCAAGTCCAGAACGCGGCATCCCTGTGCCAGGGTGACGAAGGGCGTTGGTTGCGGCTGTGGCCGCATCGGCATGCAACGGATGGCTTCTTTGCTGCCGTTTGGCGGAAAAAGCCTTGAAAAGCGGCCAATTCACCTGATCTGAAGCTGTAGTTTCCACATTCGGGGCTGGATATGGGTTGGTGATTGCCACCCCCGCCCTTAAAATCGTGGGCGTTACTGCTCCGGGTGCCCTGGAGCCCACTCGGTATCCATCTGCCCCCATGGGCGGTCTATTGGGAAATCAATGTCTTCTTCCGACTTCGGCATCTTCTCGTCCATCTGGGACGGCCTCATTCAGTTCCTCGCACATGGCCTGACCGGTGCGACCTGGTGGCAAACCATGATCGTGGCCCTGGTGTTCACCCACATCACCATTGCCAGCGTCACCATCTACCTTCACCGCCACCAAGCCCATCGCTCGCTGGACCTCCACCCGGTCGCATCGCACTTCTTCCGCTTCTGGCTCTGGATGACCACCGGCATGGTCACCAAGGAATGGACCGCCATCCATCGCAAGCACCACGCCAAGTGCGAACACGAAGGTGACCCGCACAGCCCGGTGGTGTTCGGCATCAAGAAAGTGTTCTTTGAAGGCAGCGAGTTGTATCGCGCCGAGGCCAAGAACCAGGAAACCCTGGACCGCTATGGCCACAACACCCCCAACGACTGGATCGAGCGCGTGGTCTACACCGGCCGCTCGCGCCTGGGTGTGAGTCTCATGCTCATTTTGAACGTGGCGCTGTTCGGCGTGCTGGGCGTGACCGTCTGGGCCATCCAGATGATCTGGATCCCGATCACGGCAGCCGGCATCATCAACGGCATCGGCCACTGGTGGGGCTACCGCAATTTCGAAGCGACAGACGCCAGCACCAATGTGTCGCCATGGGGCATCCTCATTGGCGGCGAAGAGCTGCACAACAACCACCACACCTACCCCACGTCGGCGAAACTGTCGGTCAAGCCTTACGAGTTCGACATCGGCTGGATGTACATCACCATGCTGAGTTCGGTGGGCCTGGCGTCAGTCAAGAAGGTGCCGCCCAAGATGGCGTTTGGCGATGTGAAGCCCGTGGCGGACGAGAAGACCCTGGAGGCGATCATCGCCAACCGTTACGAGGTGATGGCCGGCTACGCTCGCGAAATGCGCGCGGCCTGCAAGCGTGAGCTTGAGGCGCTGCAACGCCGCCGCGGTGACGCGACCGTGTTGCAATCCGCCCGCCAATGGCTGCACCGCGACGACGACAAGGTGCCGGCCAACGTCAGGCCTCAGCTGGCCCAAGTCCGTGCCGAGCACCCGGTGCTCGACAAGATGGTCACCATGCGTGAAGAGCTGCGCGCCCTGTGGTCGAGCACCACCGCCACCCGCGAGCAACTGGCCACCGACCTGCAGGCCTGGTGCCGCCGGGCTGAAGAAAGCGGCATCTCTGCCTTGCGCGATTTCTCCATCCGCCTTCGCTCAGCCCACGCCTGAGATAGGCCCGCCGCGCCTGCGGCGGTCACCTCCTCAAGGGGGCGTCGTCTGCGGCCCGGAAAAGCCGGTTCCGCGATGACAAAAGCCGGTTCCGCGATGACCTTGGCGAACGACCACAAAAAAGCCCGCTGTTTTCACAGCGGGCTTTTTGTTGGAAATCGCTCGATTACTTGAGCTTGATTTCTTTGTAGTCCACATGCTTGCGAGCTTTGGGATCAAATTTCTTGATCAGCATCTTCTCGGGCGTGGTCTTCTTGTTTTTGGTGGTGGTGTAGAAATGGCCGGTTCCAGCGGTGGATTCCAGCTTGATCTTTTCGCGTGCGCCTTTGGTTGCCATGTTCGGTTCTCCTTAAGCTTGACCGCGTGCGCGCAGGTCGGCGAGCACGGCGTCAATGCCGTTTTTGTCGATCAGGCGAAGGGCTGCACCGGAGACGCGCAGACGCACCCAGCGGTTTTCGCTCTCGACCCAGAAACGGCGGTATTGCAGGTTCGGCAGGAACCGGCGCTTGGTTTTGTTGTTGGCGTGGGAAACATTGTTCCCGACCATGGGCTTCTTGCCCGTGACGTCGCAGACGCGTGCCATGAGGACACTCCGATCATTCAAACAGCTGCTGACCACGACTGGAAGACATTCCGTGTCTGGCCCCCGCAGCCTCACCTCGCCAGGAAAGGGTGGCGGTAACCCGAATCTGCTTTGGTCCCGGACGAACCGGTCAATCTCAGCAAAGCCCGCGATTATAGCCAATCGGCGATCTCGCGGGGCGTGCGTGTCTTCAGGAAGCGTCCTGCTCCAGGAAGCGCTGGGCGTCCAGCGCAGCCATGCAGCCCGTGCCGGCGCTGGTGATGGCCTGGCGGTACACGTGGTCCTGCACGTCGCCAGCGGCAAACACGCCCGGCACGCTGGTCATGGTGGCCATGCCCTGCAGGCCCGAACGGGTGGTGATGTAACCGTCCTTCATGTCGAGCTGGCCCTTGAAGATGTCGGTGTTGGGTTGGTGGCCGATGGCGATGAAACAACCCTTCAGCGTGAGGTCTTCGGTGGCACCGGTTTTCACGTTCTTGAGGCGCACGCCGGTCACGCCGGACTTGTCGCCCAGCACTTCGTCGAGCGTGCTGTGCAGCTTGAGCTCGATCTTGCCGGCGGCCACTTTGTCCATCAGCTTGTCGATCAGAATGGCTTCGGCCTTGAAGGTGTCGCGGCGGTGCACGAGCGTGACCTTGCTGGCGATGTTCGACAGGTATAGCGCTTCTTCCACGGCGGTGTTGCCGCCGCCGACCACGCTGACTTCCTCCCCCCGATAGAAGAAACCATCGCAGGTGGCGCAGCCCGACACGCCCTTGCCCATGAAGGCTTCTTCGGAGGGCAGTCCGAGGTATTTGGCCGAGGCGCCCGTGGCGATGATGAGTGCATCGCAGCTGTATTCGCCGCTGTCGCCCTTGAGCACGAACGGGCGCTTGCTGAAGTCGACCGCGTTGATGTGGTCGAAGATCATTTCGGTCTTGAATCGCTCGGCATGCGCCTGAAAGCGCTGCATGAGGTCCGGTCCCTGCACGCCCTCAGCGTCTGCCGGCCAGTTGTCCACATCGATGGTGGTCATGAGCTGGCCGCCTTGTGCGATGCCGGTGATGAGTACCGGGTTGAGGTTGGCGCGAGCGGCGTAGACGGCGGCGGTGTAACCGGCCGGCCCGGAGCCGAGGATCAGTACTTTGGCGTGTTTCATGGTGCATGTCCCCATCGCATTCAGGGGCAAGTGGTTTAGAGTCGGCGGTTATATTGGTGCGTCAGGTCAGAAGCCTGCGGTGCAGGGGCCTTGACTTCAGGTCATTGTATGAAACGGCGCTGCAAGCGCTTCCCAGAACAAGGAATACACGCATGTCTCTCCTGTCCAATCTCGATCTGATCCGCCGGGTTCCCTTGTTTTCCACCCTGACCCAGGCCCAAGCCGAATCGGTGGCCGATTCCGTGATCAAGCGGCGCTTCAAACGCGGAGAGTGCATCGTCGAGCAGGGGAAGAAGTCCAATTGCCTCGCCATCGTGTTGACGGGACGGGCTCGCGTGGTCACCACCGACACGCGTGGGCGGGAGGTGATCCTGGCCACCATGAATCCGGGCGACTACGTGGGTGAGATGAGCCTGATCGACAACCAGCCGCATTCGGCCACGGTGAAGGCCGAGGTGCAGACCGATGTGCTGATTCTGGGTCGTGCCGAATTCGCCCGCTGCCTTCCCGAGAACAGCTCCATGGCCTACGCGGTCATGAAGGGCCTGGTGCAGCGCTTGCGCCACGCCGACCGCAAGATCGAATCGCTCGCGCTGATGGACGTTTATGGCCGGGTGGCTCGCGCGCTGCTTGAATTTGCCCAACCCGACAAGGACGGCCAGCTCACGATCAAGGACCGGGTGTCGCGTCAGGACGTGGCCAAGATGATCGGAGCCTCGCGCGAGATGGTCAGCCGCGTGATGAAAGACCTCGAAGACCGGGGCTTCATCGAGATGGCCGAGGATGGCAGCACCGTGATCAAGGAACGGCTGAATTCCCTCGGCTAAGCCCGGCGGCCGCCTCCGTGCGGCCAGGGCTGCCGGGCATGGGCTTGGGGTAAGCTAGCTGCTGGACATTTGAACAGCCCATGACCTACTCACTGAACACCCTCAACGCCGACCGTGCGGACCAACCGCAGGTCGGCGTTTCCCGTTTTGCCCAGGAAATCGGTTTGGTGCTGGGTGCGGCCGCGCTGGCCTTCTGGCTGCTGGCCTTGCTGAGCCACTCGCTGGCCGACCCGGCCTGGAGCACCACCGGCACCGCGACCGAGGTGGGCAACTGGGGTGGCCGGCTGGGCGCGCTGTTGGCTGACTGGAGCTACTACCTGTTCGGCTTCTCGGTCTGGTGGTGTTTCCTGGTCGGTGTGAGGGCTTGGTTGTCCGCCCTGGCCGGCTGGATTCGCGGCACGCGGGACGAAGATGGTGATGGACCGGATCCGCGCATCTGGCACCGCCCCTGGGCGCGCCGCACCCTGTTCTGGCTGGCGCTCGTCACCCTGATGGCCGCCAGCACGGTGCTGGAATGGAGCCGCCTGTACCGTCTTGAAGCATTGTTGCCGGGCCATGCGGGCGGTGTGCTCGGCCATGGCCTCGGCGCGTTCTCCGTGCGCTGGCTCGGTTTCACCGGCTCGGCGCTGGCCATGCTGGCGCTGTTGCTGGTCTGCCTGCCTCGTGTGTTCCGCTTTTCCTGGGGCCACTGGGCGGAAGAGGTCGGGCACACGCTGGACGGCTGGTTTGAGGCCCGCCGCGAGAAACGCGAAGCGGTGGAAGACCAGCGCATCGGCGAGAAGGCGGCGCGCGAACGCGAAGAGGTGGTGAAGGTCGAGCGGGTGGAGATCGAAGAGCACCACCCCACGCCGGTGGTGATCGAGCCCACGCTGGTCGACGTGCCCAAGAGCGAGCGCGTGGCCAAGGAACGCCAGAAGCCGCTGTTCACCGAACTGCCCGACAGCAAGCTGCCGCAGGTGGACCTGCTCGACAGCGCGCCGGTGCACCAGGCGGGCGTGGACAGCCAGACGCTGGAGATGACCAGCCGCCTGATCGAGAAGAAGCTCAAGGATTTTGGCGTCGACGTGCGCGTGGTCGCCGCAGCGCCGGGTCCGGTGATCACGCGTTACGAAATCGAGCCCGCCACCGGCGTGAAGGGTTCGCAGATCGTCAACCTCGGGCGCGATCTGGCGCGTTCGCTCTCGCTGGTCTCCATTCGCGTGATCGAGACCATCCCCGGCAAGAACCTGATGGCGCTGGAGTTGCCCAACGCCAAGCGCCAGACCATCAAGCTCAGCGAGATCCTGGGTTCGCAGGTCTACAACGATGCCAAGTCGATGTTGACCATGGGCCTGGGCAAGGACATAGGCGGCCAGCCCATCGTGGCCGACCTGGCCAAGATGCCGCACTGCCTGGTGGCCGGCACCACCGGTTCGGGCAAGTCGGTCGGCATCAACGCGATGATTCTGTCGCTGCTCTACAAGGCCGACGCGCGCGATGTGCGCCTGCTGCTGATCGATCCCAAGATGCTGGAGATGAGCGTCTACGAAGGCATTCCGCACCTGCTGGCGCCCGTGGTGACCGACATGAAGCATGCGGCCAACGGCCTGAACTGGTGCGTGGCCGAGATGGAGAAGCGCTACAAGCTCATGAGCAAGCTGGGCGTGCGCAATCTCGCGGGCTACAACGTGAAGATCGACGAGGCTGCGGCGCGCGGTGAGTTCATCGGGAACCCGTTCAGCCTCACGCCCGAGCAACCTGAGCCACTGGAACGCCTGCCCTACATCGTGGTGGTGATCGACGAACTCGCCGACCTGATGATGGTGGTGGGCAAGAAGATCGAGGAGCTCATTGCCCGCCTGGCGCAGAAGGCACGCGCGGCCGGCATCCATTTGATTCTTGCCACGCAGCGCCCCAGCGTGGACGTGATCACCGGCCTGATCAAGGCCAACATCCCGACGCGCCTGTCGTTCCAGGTGAGCAGCAAGATCGACAGCCGCACCATCCTCGACCAGATGGGTGCGGAGAGTCTGCTGGGCATGGGTGACATGCTTTACATGCCGTCGGGTACGGGATTCCCGATCCGGGTGCATGGTGCGTTTGTGAGCGATGACGAAGTGCACCGCGTGGTGGCCTACCTCAAGGAACAGGGTGGCGAGCCCAACTACATCGACGGCGTGCTGGAAGGCGGCGTGACCGATGGCGAGGGTGGTGATCTGTTCGGCGAAGGCGGCGGTGAGGGCAGCGGTGAAAAAGATGCTCTCTACGACCAGGCGGTGGAAATCGTCATCAAGGACCGCAAGGCCAGCATTTCCTATGTGCAGCGCAAGCTCAAGATCGGCTACAACCGCGCCGCCCGCTTGCTTGAAGACATGGAGAACGCTGGTCTGGTGAGCGCCCTCACATCGAGCGGGCAGCGGGACATCCTGGTGCCGGCACGCGGAGAATGACGCCGGCTTGAACCCAGCCGGCCCAACCGGATCAGACCCCCATGATGAAAAAATTGACGATCGCCACCGCCCTGAGCCTAGTTGCCCTGGGCGCTTGGGCCGATGGCCTTCAGGACCTGGAGAAATTTCTGCGTGAGGTGGGCAGCGGCAAGTCCAGCTTCACCCAGGTGGTGACTTCGCCCAAACGCTCCACCGAGACCGTTGCACGCAGCAAGACCTCGACCGGCACGTTCGAGTTCTTGCGCCCCAACCGTTTCCGGTTCGAATACACCAAGCCATTCGAACAGACCATCGTGGCCGATGGCCAGACGCTCTGGCTCCACGACGTGGACCTGAACCAGGTCACTGCGCGTGGCCAGAAGGAAGTTCTGGGCAGCACGCCAGCGGCCTTGATTGCGGCGGGCACCGACCTCAAAGGCCTGTCGGACGCGTTTGACCTCAAGCCCGCGGCGGCCAAAGACGGCCTGGAGTGGTTGGAAGCAAAACCGAAGGACCGCAACGGGCAGTTGCAGATGGTGCGCGTGGGATTCAGGCAAGGCCAGTTGTCGGTGCTCGACATCGAGGACAGCCTCGGCCAGCGGTCGGTGCTCACCTTCAACGACTGGCAGGCCAACGCGCCCTTGAAAGCGACCGACTTCAAGTTCCAGCCACCGGCCGGCGCGTCTGTCATGCGGCCCTGAACTCCGTGGCCGCCCCCAGCCCCCACGCGCCCCTGGCCGAGCGACTTCGCCCACGCACCTTGGGCGAAGTCATCGGCCAGCAGCACATGCTGGGCGAGGGCATGGCGCTGCGTTTGGCCTTTGAATCGGGTCAACCGCACAGTTGCATCCTCTGGGGTCCGCCCGGTGTGGGCAAGACCACGATTGCGCGGCTCATGGCCGATGCCTTCGACGCTCAGTTCCTCACCATCAGCGCGGTGCTCGGCGGGGTGAAGGACATCCGCGATGCAGTGGAGCGCGCCGAGGCCGCGCGCAGCGGTTTGACCGCCCAGCGCACCATCCTGTTCGTGGACGAAGTGCACCGCTTCAACAAGAGCCAGCAGGACGCCTTTTTGCCGCATGTGGAAAGTGGTCTGTTCACGTTCATCGGGGCCACCACTGAAAACCCGTCGTTCGAGGTCAATTCGGCCTTGCTATCGCGCGCAGCGGTGTATGTGCTGCAGCCGCTGTCGGAAGACGACCTGAAGCTGATCGTCACCAAGGCGCAGGGCATTGACGCGGTGCCCGCCATTGAACCCGCGGCGATCGACCGGCTGATTGCCTATGCCGATGGTGACGCCCGTCGCCTGCTCAACACGCTGGAGACGCTGGCCGTGGCCGCCGGGCGCGAAAAGCTCAGCGAGATCACCGATGCCTGGCTGCTCAAGGTGCTGGGCGAGCGCATGCGCCGTTACGACAAGGGCGGGGAGCAGTTCTACGACACCATCAGCGCGTTGCACAAAAGCGTGCGCGGCTCCGACCCGGACGCGGCGCTGTACTGGTTCGTGCGCATGCTCGACGGCGGCGCCGACCCGCGCTACATGGCGCGGCGCTTCATCCGCATGGCCAGTGAAGACATCGGTCTGGCCGACCCGCGTGCCTTGCGCCTGGCGCTGGATGCTGCCGAGGTGTACGAGCGACTGGGCAGCCCCGAGGGCGAACTGGCACTGGCCGAGTGCGTGATCTATCTGGCCGTGGCGCCCAAGTCGAACGCGGTCTACAAGGCCTTCAACGCGGCCAAGGCTTTCGTGAAGAAAGACGGCACGCGCGCAGTGCCGATGCACCTGCGCAACGCGCCCACCAAGCTCATGAAGGAGCTCGACTACGGCAAGGGCTACCGGTACGCGCACGATGAAGAGGGTGGTTTTGCCGCAGGCGAAAGCTATCTGCCCGAGGGCATGGCCGAGCCCGGTTTCTACCGGCCGGTGGACCGTGGTCTGGAATTGCGCATCGCCGATAAGCTGCGCGAGCTCAAGAGTCGCAACAATCAAAATAACTAATGCGTTCCCATTCGCGCTGATGCAAGCGAGGGTGCCCCACCAAAATACCGGGTAAACCCTTGTGCGCTAAGGGCATACACGCATTCGGCCTCCAAAAGCGCGTCATTACAATCCGTCCACCAACCCGCAGTCTGTCCTGTCTCAAGGTCATGTCTGGCGGGTTTTTTGCTAGGTTGAAACAGGCCGCCGCCACAAGCACCTTGCGGCCTGTCACACACACGGAGAATCTTTCATGGAAGTTTTGCTACAGCAGATCATCAACGGTCTGGTGCTGGGCAGTATGTATGCGCTGGTGGCCCTGGGATACACCATGGTCTACGGCATCATCGGTTTGATCAACTTTGCACACGGCGACGTGCTGATGGTGGGGGCGCTGACCAGCTGGACCTTGATCGGCTGGATGCGGGAGGCCTCACCCGATCTGCCGGGCTGGCTGGTGCTGCTGCTGGCCACGGTGATTGCGATGGTGGTCTGCGCCACGCTGAACTTCACGATCGAGAAGCTGGCCTACCGGCCGCTGCGCAACTCGAACCGACTCGCTCCCCTGATCACCGCCATCGGCATGTCGCTGCTCTTGCAGACCTTCGCCATGATCATCTGGAAGCCCAATCCCAAGTCCTATCCGAACATGCTGCCCACCGAGCCGGTGGAGTTCGCGGGCGCGGTGATCTCGATCACGCAGATCACCATCCTGGCCACCACGGCCATCACGCTGGCCTTCCTGATGTGGCTGGTCAACCGCACCAATCTGGGTCGCGCCATGCGTGCCACGGCCGAGAACCCGCGCGTGGCCGCGCTCATGGGCATCAAGCCCGACGTGGTCATCTCCGCCACCTTCATCATCGGCGCCATGCTGGCCGCGATCGCCGGCATCATGTGGGCGTCCAACTACGGCACCGTGCAACACGCCATGGGCTTCATGCCCGGTCTCAAGGCCTTCGTGGCCGCGGTCATGGGCGGCATCGGCAACCTCGCTGGTGCGGTGGTCGGGGGCATTGCCCTGGGCCTGATCGAATCCCTGGGCGCCGGTTACCTCGGCAAGCTCACCGGCGGCGTGCTGGGCAGCCAGTACACCGACATCTTTGCCTTCATCGTGCTGGCCATCGTGCTCACGCTGCGCCCCTCGGGCCTGCTGGGTGAACGTGTGGCGGACCGTGCCTGACCGGTAGGAGAACTCACATGATGAACACCAAAACCGGCAAGCTGATCGTCTTCCTGATCGCGGGTGCGGCCCTGCTGCTGCTGCCCATCATCCTGCAGTCCACCGGCAGCAACTCCTGGGTGCGCATTGTCGACATTGCGCTCATGTATGTGCTGCTGGCGCTGGGCCTGAACATCGTGGTGGGCTACGCCGGCCTGCTGGATCTGGGCTACATCGCCTTCTTCGCGGTGGGCGCCTATGTCTTTGCGCTGCTGGGCTCGCCCCACCTCGCCGATACCTTCCCGGCCATCAAGGCGATGTTCCCCAACGGGCTTCACTACAGCATCTGGCTGGTGATGATCATCGCGGCGGCGGTCGCGGGCGTGGTCGGCATGATCCTGGGCGCGCCCACACTCAAGCTGCGCGGCGACTACCTGGCCATCATCACGCTGGGCTTCGGCGAGATCATCCGCATCTTTCTGCTCAACATGGACCGCCCGGTAAACATCACCAACGGACCCAAGGGCATCAGCCAGATCGACACCATCTCGGTCTTCGGCCTTGATCTCGGCAAGCGCCTGACCATTGGCGACTACACCTTCCAGCCGGTCACGCTCTATTACTACCTGTTCCTTTTCTTCGTCGTGCTGGCCATCATCATTTCGTACCGCCTGCAGGACTCGCGCATCGGCCGCGCCTGGATGGCCATTCGCGAAGACGAGATCGCTGCCAAGGCCATGGGCCTGAACACCCGCAACCTCAAGTTGCTGGCCTTCGGCATGGGCGCTTCGTTCGGCGGCGTCTCCGGTGTGTTGTTCGCCTCGTTCCAGCGCTTCGTCTCGCCCGAGTCGTTCTCGCTCATGGAGTCGGTGATGGTGGTGGCCATGGTCGTGCTCGGCGGCATCGGGCACATCCCGGGCGTGGTACTGGGCGCTTTGCTGCTGGCAGGTCTGCCCGAGCTGCTGCGCCATGTGGCGCACCCACTCACGGCCATGACCGACGGCCGTCTGGCCCCCGAGATCCTGCGCCAGTTGCTGATCGCACTGGCGATGGTGGTCGTCATGCTGATTCGACCCAAAGGCTTGTGGCCCTCGCCCGAGCATGGCAAGTCCTTGTCCAAGTGAGCGGAGAATCCAGATGACTGACACGATTCTCAAAGTGGCGAACGTCTCCAAGCGCTTCGGTGGCCTGCAGGCCCTGAGCGATGTGGGCATTGAAATCAAACGCGGCCAGGTCTATGGCCTGATCGGCCCCAACGGCGCCGGCAAGACGACTTTCTTCAACGTGCTGACCGGCCTGTATTCGCCCGACAGCGGCTCCTTCGAGCTGGCGGGCAAACCGTACACACCCAGCGCGGTGCACGAGGTGGCCAAGGCCGGCATCGCCCGCACCTTCCAGAACATCCGCCTCTTCGCCGAAATGACGGCGCTGGAAAACGTGATGGTCGGGCGCCATGTGCGTACCCATTCGGGCCTGATCGGAGCCGTGTTCCGCACGCCCGGTTTCAAGCGCGAAGAGGCTGAGATAACGGCGCGTGCGCGCGAATTGCTGGCCTACGTGGGCATCGAGAAATTCGCCGACTACAAGTCGCGCACGCTGAGCTACGGCGACCAGCGCCGGTTGGAAATCGCACGTGCCCTGGCCACCGACCCGCAGCTCATCGCGCTGGACGAGCCCGCCGCCGGCATGAACGCGACCGAAAAGATCCAGTTGCGCGAGCTGATCGACCGCATCCGCAAGGACGACCGCACCATCCTGCTGATCGAGCACGACGTGAAACTGGTCATGGGCCTGTGCGACCGCGTGACCGTGCTCGACTACGGCAAACAGCTGTCGTCTGGCACGCCCGCCGATGTGCAGCGCGACCCCAAGGTGATCGAGGCCTACCTCGGCACTGGCGGCCACTGATCAAGGAATGACCCCATGGCAAACACACTCCTCAAAATCAGCGGCCTGAAGGTCGCCTACGGCGGCATCAAGGCGGTCAAGGGCATCGATCTCGAAGTGAACGAAGGCGAGCTGATCTCGCTGATCGGCTCCAACGGCGCGGGCAAGACCACCACGATGAAGGCCGTCACCGGCTCGCTGGCCTTTGAAGCCGGCGACATCGAATACATGGGCCAGAGCATCAAGGGCAAGGGCGCCTGGGACCTGGTGAAACAGGGCTTGGCCATGGTGCCGGAAGGCCGTGGCGTGTTCACCCGCATGACCATCACCGAAAACCTGCAAATGGGCGCCTACATCCGCAGCGACAAGGCCGGCATCGCGCAGGACATCGAGAAGATGTTCGGTATCTTCCCGCGCCTGCGTGAGCGCAAGGACCAGCTCGCCGGCACCATGAGTGGGGGTGAACAGCAGATGCTGGCCATGGCGCGCGCGCTCATGAGCCAGCCCAAGGTGCTGCTGCTCGACGAGCCCTCCATGGGCCTGTCGCCCATCATGGTCGACAAGATCTTCGAGGTGGTGCGAGACGTGTCCAAACAGGGCGTGACCATCCTGCTGGTGGAACAGAACGCCCGCCGCGCGCTGCAGATTGCCGACCGCGGTTACGTGATGGACTCGGGCGAAATCATCATGACGGGCAAGGGCCGCGACATGCTGGATGATCCAAAGGTGCGTGCCGCTTACCTCGGCGAATAACTCGCCACCATTCTGCCGACAAGAACATTTCCGGGGCGAAGTGCCTGTTCCAGAGCACTCACGGAACCGGCTTTGCCGGGCCGTAGAGTGCGCCCCCCTTGAGGGGGTTCGCGCGTCAGCGCGGCGGGGGGTGCTTCAAATCCTACAATCGTGGGTTGCGCACTTCGGTGCCCAACCCATTTTTCATTCATGACCCAAGTCCACACCCCCGACACAAGCGCCCCAGCGCACGACGACAACCAGCTGATCGCGGAGCGCCGCGAGAAGCTCAAGGCGATGCGCGAAGCGCAGCAGCGGGGCGAGGGCGTGGCCTTCCCGAACGACTTCAAACCTTCCGATAAGGCCGCCGAGCTGTTCGCGGTGCACGGCGAGACCACCAAGGAAGCGCTTGAAGCCACCCCGGTGCGCGCCTGTGTTGCCGGGCGCATGATGCTCAAGCGCGTGATGGGCAAGGCCAGCTTTGCCACACTGCAAGACGCCTCGTTTGGCCCCAGCGGCGGGCGCATCCAGATCTACCTGAACAACGAGAGCGTGGGCGAGGCCCTGCACAACGCCTTCAAACACTGGGACTTGGGCGACATCGTGGCGGCCGAAGGCGTGCTGTTTCGCACCCGCACCGGTGAACTCACCATCCACGCCGACAGCATCCGCCTGATCACCAAGAGTCTGCGCCCGCTGCCCGACAAGTTCCACGGCATCCACGACCAGGAGATCAAGTACCGCCAGCGCTATGTGGACCTGATGACCGACGAGAGTGCGCGCCAGCGTTTCGTCAACCGCAGCCGTGGCATTTCCAGCCTGCGCGGCTTCATGGTCAGCCATGGCTTCCTGGAGGTCGAGACGCCGATGCTGCACCCGATCCCGGGTGGTGCCAATGCCAAGCCGTTCAAGACGCACCACAACGCGCTCGATCAGGAAATGTTCCTGCGCATCGCGCCCGAGCTGTACTTGAAGCGTTTGCTGGTGGGTGGCTTCGACCGCGTGTTCGAGATCAACCGCAACTTCCGCAACGAAGGCATCAGCGTGCGGCACAACCCCGAGTTCACCATGATGGAGTTCTACGCGGCGTACTGGAACTACCAGGACCTGATGAGCTTCACCGAAGAGCTCATCCGCCACGTGGTGCAAGAGGTGCGCGGCGATGTGCCGTTGACCTACCAGGGTCAGCCGGTGGACGTGACCTCGCCATTCGAGCGGCTCACCATCCGCGAGGCCATCCTCAAGCACACCGAGGCGGGCGACAACGTGGACAGCGTGGAATGGCTGCTGAATCAGTTGAAGAAGCTCGGCCTGAGCGAAGCCAAGCACCAGCTCTCTACGCGCAGCCTGGCCAGCCTGCAGGTGATGTACTTCGAAGAGAAGGTCGAGGACAAGCTCTGGAACCCGACCTTCATCATGGACCACCCGACCGAGATCTCGCCGCTGGCGCGCGCCAACGATTTGAAGCCCGAGGTGACCGAGCGCTTCGAGCTCTACATCACCGGCCGCGAATTCGGCAACGCGTTCTCGGAGCTCAACGATGCCGAAGATCAGGCCGCGCGTTTCCAGGCGCAGGTGTCGGCCAAGGAGGGTGGTGACGACGAGGCCATGCATTTCGACGCCGACTACATTCGCGCGCTCGAATACGGCATGCCGCCGGCCGGTGGCTGCGGCATCGGCATCGACCGCCTGATGATGCTGCTGACCGACAGCGCCAGCATCCGCGACGTGATCTTGTTCCCTGCGCTGCGCAGGGAGAACTGAGCCCCCACGCTTCCCCGCTGCGCGAGGTTCGCTGCCCCCCAAGGGGGCTGATTCGCCTTGGGGCGGCCCGGCGGTGAAACCGAGCCCCCACGCTCCCCCGCTGCGCGAGGTTCGCTGCCCCCCAAAGGGGGCTGATTCGCCTTGGGGCGGCCCGGCGGCGAATCGTTTGGGCCTTGCTAGAAGTTGAGCTTCAGGATGGTCCTGCGGTTCTCCTGACGCAGGGTGTCCAGCCCGCTGCGCAGCCAGTCCAGATGGGCTTGTGCGTTGCTCTCCAGATCGGAGCCGCTGGCCGCGTCGGGCAGCAGCGCCAAGACCACCTTGAACTTCAAGGTGGTACCCACCGGCAATTGGTTCGAGGGGCGCAGGCCACCTGCCACGATGCTGGTGGCCGCGGCCACCACCTGGGCTTCACGAACCGGGCCCTCCATCAGCAAGGCCAGTGTGCTGTCGTTGACCCGGCCGGCAGTGTCCACGTCGCGCGCCACCGATCTCAACAACGAACCCGTGAGCACCAGCGCCCTGTCGGCCACTTCACGCCCGTGCGTCTCGGCAAACCAGCCATGGTTGTCCAGATCGATCAGCAGCAGGGCACTGCGGTGCTGGTAGCGCTGGGCGCGCACCAGGCTCTCGTGCAGGCGCAGCATGAAGTTGTGCCGGTTGGTCAGGCCCGTGAGCGGCTCGGTCAGCGCCAGCGCGCGGGCGCGGGTCTGTGCCTCGTGCTGCATGGACGATCGTTGCAGCAGGCCATAGATGAGCAACGGTGCTTCGATGGCCGCAGCCATCACCATCCCGTACTGCGAGAGGACGCCCGAGGACAACAGGCCGAAGTTGCGTAGCACGGGCAAGGTGCCGGCGATGAGCACAGGCAGAACGCCCAGCGCGATCCAGCGCACCCAGCGGTCTCCGGTGCGCCAGGCCGCCCACAGCATCGCGTACACCAGCACCATGGTGAGTGCACCAGCGGCGGTCACGGCCTGCAGACTGGTGGTGGTGGGGCGCACCACGTCCCAGGCGGTCAGGACCATGAACACGCCCGCCAGGCTCAAGGCCAGCCGGTCCAGCCTGCGGCCGATGCGCCGTGGCTGCACCACATGTCGCACAAACAGCAGGCCCGAGACGGCCGTGAGCGGCAGCAACACGAACTCGGCCAGGCTGTTCCAGCGTGGCCAGGTGGGCCACAGGAACTGGCCACCGACCCCCAGCGACGCGGCCAGCGCCAGGCCCAGCACGGTGACGTAAATGGCGTAGGCCGCGAAGCTGGTGTCACGGAACACCAGAGCGTTGGCGATGGCGGTGGCGATCAGCAGCGCTGCCATGCCGAAATACGCACCCAGCAAGAACTGCTGGTGGATGCGCAGTTCACGCAGGGTGTTGTGGTTGTGGACCAGCAGCTCGCCCGAGAACGGCACGCGGGCGTGTTCGATGCGCACCCAGTACGTGACGGCCTGATCGACCCGGGGATCCAGCGCAAACACCGGATAGCGATCGGGATAGGCCCAGTCGCGCACGGCAATGTGATCGCCGGCGTGTTGCGCATGCCAACTGCCGTCAGCCTGGCGGTGGAACAGGCTCACCCGGTCGGTGCCGGAGTGGGTGAGCTCCAGCTCCCAATGCGCGCTGTTGTCTTTGACCTCGGCGTCAAAACGCACCCACAGCACCGCTCCCGGGGCCAGTTGCACCCGGCTGCCCGGTGCCCGCACGCCAAAGGGCAGGTCGCGGTACCGAGCTTCCAGTTGTTGGGGCGTCAGCGCGCCACTGCCATCCACCCAGAATGTGCTGCGACCGGCCAGAGGCAGGGTGTTCTGGCTACCGTCCAGCATCAAGGTGCGAGGCGGCAGCATGGACTGGGCCCAGGCCGTGTTGAGTGCGAGCAGCGCCAAGCCCAGGAGGGCGCACAGACGGAGGAATGGGGTCACAAGCGGGTCGGTGCGCCAGACGCGCGAAAGCCAAAAGGCCTCCATTGTGTCTTGGCAGACCCACAGCCGGATTTCCGCCAAGGCACCACGCCGGTGCATGGTGGGCAAAAAAAACCCCGGGTGCCAGGGCAGCCGGGGTGTGCGCAGACGGTGGCGTCCGCGCTCAAGCGTAGGCGGCCAGCGCCTTGCGCATTTTCTTCATGGCCGCCACTTCGATCTGGCGCACGCGCTCGGCGCTCACGCCGTATTCGGCAGCCAGCTCGTGCAGCGTCATGCCGCCGGAGCCGTCGTCGTTCACCTTGAGCCAGCGCTCGCTCACGATGCGGCGCGAGCGGTCGTCGAGTTCGCTCATGGCCAAGGCCACGCCTTCGGTGGCCAGCGCGTCGCGCTCCGCCGATTCCAGCACCGCGGTCGGTTCGTGGGTGGCGTCAGCCAGGTAGGCAATGGGGCCGAAGGCGTCTTCGCCGTCATCACCCGGGCTCGGATCCAGCACCACGTCGCCACCCGAGAGCCGCGTTTCCATTTCGCGCACTTCTTCCGGCTTCACGTTGAGTTCTCTGGCCATCACGCCCACTTCATGGTCGCTCAGCACCTCGCGGTGGGTGTCGCCGTCCAGCGCATCGGAGCGAAAGCCCTGCTTGCGCGAGCGCAGGTTGAAGAACAACTTGCGCTGGGCCTTGGTCGTGGCCAGCTTGACCATGCGGCAGTTCTTCAACACGTATTCATGGATCTCGGCCTTGATCCAGTGCATGGCGTAGCTCACCAGACGCACGCCCTGGTCGGGGTCAAAGCGCTTCACCGCCTTCATCAGGCCGACATTGCCCTCCTGAATCAGGTCGCCGTGTGGCAAGCCATAACCCAGGTACTGGCGGGCGATCGACACCACCAGGCGCAGGTGCGACATCACCAGCTGGCCGGCGGCCTCCAGGTCGTTGTCGTCGCGCAGGCGGCGCGCGGCCTTCTGCTCTTCGTCCAGCGTGAGCAGCGGCAGGCGGTTGACCGCGGAAATATAAGCATCCAGGTTGCCCAGGGGCGGCACCAGCGCCCATGGGTTCGCAACAGCGATCTGGCCACTGGAAACGGCGGAAACGGGGGCAAGCGAGTGGGACATGCAGAACCTCCTCAGGACTGTTCCAAGAATATTAGCACTCTCTGTGATCGAGTGCTAAGGAAGAAGTTCCACTCCCTCTGCTGTCCTAGGGCCTTGGCTGCTGGGTAGTCAAAGCCACTACAGTTCGGTTGCCCGAACCACCAGGACCAGACCATGCCCCGCCCCGTTCTCGATGAAGCCGCCATCCACCCCGCCATCCAGCAGAAAGTGGCCAACCTCAATAGTGACTTGCTGCGCCAGGTCCAGACCGACGTGGCTTCCAACACCGTGATGGTGTTCGGCATGTCGGGCAACCCCTGGGTGCGCCGGGTCCGCAAGACGCTGAACGCCGCCGGTGTGGCCCATGGGTACCTGGAGATCGGCAGCTATGTCTCGCAGTGGCGCCGGCGCAATGCGCTCAAGATGTGGACCGGCTGGCCCACCTTTCCCATGGTGTTTGTGCGCGGCGTGCTGGTGGGGGGCGCGCAAGACGTGCAACGGCTCGCCGAGTCGGGTGAGCTGAAGCAGCTTCTGACCGCATGAAACCTCGATCCCGCTCGACCAAGCCCGAAGTCTGGCGCTGCGACGTGGGCGGCGCGTCGGTCGCGGTGCTCGACATCCCCGGCTCGCTGGATCGGCATCGCAGCTTCGATGTGGACGCGACGCTCGTGGTGCGTGTGCCACAGCCGCTGGACGGCGCCTGGCACGAACTTTCTGTTGAGCTTGACGGCAAGCGCCAATGGTCGCGCCGCATTGCCAGCAGCAGCCCCGGCCAGACCGACGGGCTGGACTACCACTGCCGCGTAGAGCTGCCGCCTGGGCGTGCATTGCGCATTCGCGCGGTGGCGGCCGCTTGCGGCTCGGTGGTGCGCCAACTGGCGGTGGAAGCGCGGGAAGAACTGCCGGGCGGCTGACATCCGCCACTTGTGACGTTTGATCACAAAAACGGTGGCAACGTGTCCTCCGTCTGAAAGACCTGTCGTCCGATGCAAGCCCCCCACCTTTGGGGGTCGACCAAACCAGCCGAGTGGTCGTATGCTCGCGCGGTCGATAAAGACCCGGTTGGAAAGTTCCTGCAGCGTCAACGCGCTGCACGGAACTTGATGGCGCACTTTCACCGTTGCGCCTTCCTGGTTCGGGAACGGTCATGAACCCTTTCAGGCAGTTGAACATGAACTATTCGTCGCGCGCTCCGCGCCGGGGCATCCCTCTGGCGTTGTGGTCTCTCTTTCTGGTGGCCACGTCCTGGCTGAGCGGTTGCGGTGGCCCGGCCGACGCGCAAGGCGGCCCACCCCAGGCCGCGCCGGTGAGCGTGGCCCCCGCGGTGGCCCGCACCGTGTCCGACAGCGAGACCTTCAGCGGTCGGCTGGAGGCGGCTGAATACGTGGAACTGCGCCCCCGCGTGGGCGGGGTGGTGGACAAGGTCCACTTCACCGATGGCGCGCTGGTCTCCAAAGGCCAGTTGCTGTTCACCATCGACCCGCGTCCGTTCGAGGCCGAGGTGGCCCGTGCCGAGTCGCAACTGGCCGCCGCGCGCTCACGCGCAGAGCTCGCCACCACCGAGGTGGCCCGCGCGCAGAAACTGCTCGATGCCAAGGCCGTTTCGCGCCAGGAGTTCGACCAGCTCTCTTCCAGCTCGCGCACCACCGACGCCGACATCAAGGCCGCCCAGGCCGCGCTGCGGGTGGCGCAGCTCAACCTGTCCTACACCACCGTGCGCTCACCGATCGCCGGGCGCGCCTCACGGGCCAACATCACGGCCGGCAATCTGGTCACCGAGCAGAGCGTGCTCACCTCGATCGCCGGCGTGTCGCGGGTCCACGCCTACTTCGACGGCAGCGAGCAGACTTTCCTGCGCATCCGCGCGGCCAACGAGAAGACGCCCGCCGTGCGCATGGGTCTGGCCAACGAGGACGGATTTCCTCATGTTGGAACGCTCGATTTCGTGGACAACCGACTCAACCCGCAGACCGGAGCGATCCGCCTGCGCGCCAGCTTTGACAACGGCAAGGGCCAGTTTGTGCCTGGCCTGGCCGCGCGCCTGACCATGGCCACCAGCGCGCCCTACGCGGCGGTGATGGTGCCCGAGCGCGCCATTGGCACCGACCAGAGCAAGAAGTTCGTGGTGGTGGTGGGCGCCGATGGCCAGCCGCAGTTTCGCGGTGTGCAGCTCGGTGCCTTGCAGGGCGGCATGCGCGTGGTGGGCGGGGGGCAGATCAAGGCCGGCGAGAACGTGGTGGTGGACGGCCTGCAGCGCATCATCCCGGGTGTGCCGGTGGCGCCGCAGGTGCTGCAGGTGGATGCCCTGGGCATGCCGATTCCGGCCGCACCCGCGGCGCCGGCCGGTGGTCCGCCGCCCACGTCGCAGCGCGCCACCGACGCCCGCGCGGCCTGAGCGGAGCGCCCCATGGACATCTCACACTTTTTCATCGACCGGCCGCGCTTTGCCGCCGTGTTGTCGATCTTCATTTTCCTCATCGGCACGCTGGCCATCTTCCAGTTGCCGCTCTCCGAGTACCCCGAGGTCGCGCCGCCACAGATCGTGGTGCGCGCGCAGTTCCCCGGCGCCAACCCGCGCGTGATCAGCGAGACCGTGGCCACGCCGCTGGAAGAGCAGATCAGCGGCATCGAGAACCTGCTGTATTTCGATTCGCAGGCCACCGCCGACGGCGCCATGACGCTCACCGTCACGTTCAAGATCGGCACCAGCCCCGAAGCCGCTGAAACCGCGGTGCAGAACCGCATCAACCGCGCGCTGCCGCGCCTGCCCGAGATCGTGCGCCAGATCGGCGTGACCACCGAAAAGAGCAGCCCCAACCTGACCATGGTGGTGCACCTGGTGAGTCCGGACAACAGCCGTGATGCGCTCTACCTGCGCAACTACGGCCAGCTCAACGTGCGCGACGATTTGCTGCGCATACCAGGCATGGGCTCGGTCATCCTGTTTGGCGCGGGCGACTACGCCATGCGCGTCTGGCTCGACCCCACCAAACTCGCCGCGCGTGGCCTCACCACGGCCGAGGTGATCGGCGCGATCCGCGAGCAGAACGCGCAAGTGGCCGCAGGCACCGTGGGCGCGCCGCCCGCACCCACCGGCACCGAGTTCCAGCTCGCCGTCAACACGCAGGGCCGCCTGACCACCGAGCAGGAATTTGCCGACATCATCATTCGTGCCGAGCCCGCCACCGGCGGCATGATCCGCATCCGCGACATCGGCCGGGTCGAGCTCTCCGCCGGCAGTTTTGCGCTGCGCAGCCTGCTCAACAACAAGGAAGCCGCAGCCATCGCCGTGTTCCAGGCGCCGGGCTCGAATGCACTCGCGCTCTCCAACAACGTGCGCGAGGCCATGGAGCGGATGAAGGCGAACTTTCCGCCCGGCATGAGCTACAGCATCGTCTACGACCCCACACGTTTCGTGCAGACCTCCATCGAGAAAGTGGTGATCACGCTGCTGGAGGCCATCGCGCTGGTGGTGCTGGTGGTCATCGTCTTTCTGCAGACCTGGCGCGCCTCGCTCATCCCGCTGCTGGCGGTGCCCGTGTCCATCGTGGGCACCTTCGCCTTCCTGTTGCTGCTCGGTTATTCCATCAACACGCTCACACTGTTTGGTCTGGTGCTGGCCATCGGCATCGTGGTGGACGACGCCATCGTGGTGGTCGAGAACGTGGAGCGCAACATCGAGGAAGGCCTGTCGCCGCGCGACGCCACCATCCAGGCCATGCGCGAGGTCTCGGGGCCCATCATCGCGATCGCGCTGGTGCTCTGCGCGGTGTTCGTGCCGCTGGCTTTCGTGCCCGGCCTGACCGGCCAGTTCTACAAGCAGTTCGCCGTCACCATTGCCATCAGCACGGTGATCTCGGCCTTCAACTCGCTCACGCTCAGCCCGGCACTCTCGGCGCTGCTGCTGCACCCGCACGACCAGTCGCCCGACCGGCTCACGCGCGCCATGGACAAGGTGTTCGGCCCCTTCTTCCGCTGGTTCGACCGCGTGTTCCACCGCGGCAGCGAAGGTTATGGCCGCCGCGTGGGCTATATCGTGCGGCACAAGACGGCCTCGCTCGCGGTCTACGCCATCCTGCTGGCCGCGACGGCGCTGCTGTTCACGCGCATCCCCGCCGGCTTCGTGCCCGCGCCCGACAAGCAGTACCTGATCGGCATCGCGCAGTTGCCCGCGGGCTCGTCCATCGACCGCACCGACAAGGTGATCCGCGAGATGAGCGACATCGCGCTCAAGGTGCCCGGCATCATCGACTCGGTGGCCTTTCCTGGTCTTTCCATCGCCGGCTTCTCGGCCGCGCCCAACGAAGGCATCGTCTTCTTCGGCCTGGCGCCGTTCGAAGAGCGCACCACACCCGACCTCAGCAAGGGCGCGATCCTGGGGCAGATCAACGGTGCGATCCAGCAGATTCAGGGGGCGCGCATGTTTGTGGTGCCGCCGCCCGCGGTGGACGGCCTGGGCAACGCCGGCGGCTTCAAGCTGCAGGTGCAGGACCGGGGAGGCCTCGGTGAGCAGGCGCTGTATGGCGCGGTGTGGGGCACGCTGGGGCAGGTGTACGGCAACCCCCAATCGAGCATCGGCACGCCGTTTTCCGGCTACGACATCAATGTGCCGCAGCTCTACGCCAACGTGGACCGCACGCGCGCCAAGCAGATGGGCATCAACCTCGCCGACATCTACGACACCATGCAGGTCAATCTGGGTTCGCTCTACGTGAACGACTTCACCCAGTTCGGCAAGACCTACCAGGTGGTGGTGCAGGCCGACGCGCCGTTCCGCAACAACGCCGAAGCCATCACCAACCTCAAGACGCGCAACGCCGCCGGCGAGATGGTGCCGCTGGGCGCGCTCATGACGGTGGAGCCCACCTTTGGTCCCACGCGCGTGACGCGCTACAACGGTTTTCCCTCGGCCGACATCAACGGCGCGCCCAACCCGGGTTTTTCTTCGAGCCAGGCCGAAGGCGAGATCGAGTCGCTGCTCAAGAAGACCCTGCCGCGCGGTATGAACTACGAGTGGACCGAGCTGAGCTACCAGGACCGCCTCACACGCGACATCACCTTGCCCGGCACTCAGACCAAGGCACCCATCCTCGCGGCGGTGCTGGGCATTTCCGTGCTCCTGGTGATTCTGGTGCTGGCTGCGCAGTATGAAAGTTGGAGCCTGCCCATGGTGATTGTGCTGATCGTGCCCATGGGCATCCTCTCGGCGCTGTTTGGGGTGTGGCTCTCCAGCTTCCCGCCGTTCTCGCAGCCGGGTGACCTCAACATCTTCACGCAGGTGGCGCTGGTGGTGCTGGTCGGCCTGGCCTGTAAAAACGCCATCCTGATCGTGGAGTTCGCCAAGGACCTCGAAGAGCGCGGCGAAGAGCTGTTTGCCGCCATCGTGCACGCCTGCCGCATGCGGCTGCGCCCGATCCTGATGACCTCCATCGCCTTCTGCGCCGGCGTGATCCCGTTGATTCTGGGCAGCGGCGCGGGCAGCGAAATGCGCCGCGCCATGGGCATTGCCGTGTTCTCCGGCATGTTGGGCGTCACCTTGTTCGGCATCTTCCTGACCCCGGTGTTTTATGCGTTGCTGCGCAGCCGCCGCCAGGCCCGCCGAAGCGCCGCCTCCCACGTCGCCGTGCAGGGAGCCAGCCATGAATAGGCGCCTTGTGCCTTCCGCGCTGTTCGCTGCCGTGCTCGCTGCTGTGCTTTCAGGTTGCAGCGCCGTGGGCCCCGACTACCAGCGCCCCACCACCGCGCTGGACGCCGGGTTCATCGCCGCAGGCGCCACCGCTGTCAACGCACAAGCGCCCGCGGCCGACATCGCCACCTTCTGGCGCGGCTTCAACGACGCGCGCCTGAGCGCCTTGATCGAACGCGCCCTGCAGGCCAACGGCGACGTGCGCATTGCACAGGCCCGCCTGCAAGAGGCGCGCGCCAACCAGGGCGAGGCCGACGCAGCCGGCCTGCCGGGCGTGGGCATCGATGCCAGCGCCGAGCGCTCCATCCGCCCCATCACGCAACAGCCCGGCACCACCCGCAGCGCGCGCACCGGCACCGCGTATGACGCCAGCTTTGTCGCCAACTGGGAGATTGATCTCTTTGGCGGCGTGCGCCGGGGCCGCGAGGCCGCTGCCGCCCTCGTGAGTGCCAGCGAGGCCGGCCTGAACGCCGCCCACACCGCTGTTGCGGCCGAGGTGGCGCGCAACTACCTGGAACTGCGCGGCCTGCAGGAGCGCCTGCGCGTGACCGAGGCCAGCCTGGTGAACCAGCGCGACGCGCTGGGCATCACCAACGCCCGCGTGGACAACGGCCGCGGCACCCAGCTCGACCTGGCGCGCGCCCGTGGCCTGGTGGCCAGAACCGAAGCCGCGCTGCCGGCGCTGCAGACCGCCATCGAGCGCAGCGTGTTCCGCCTGGCCACGCTCACCGCGCAGGCACCCCGCGCCCTGCTGGCCGAGCTGAGCGCGCCCGCGCCGCTGCCCGGCCTGCCCATGACCGACCTGGCCACACTGCCCGTGGGCACCCCCGAGCAGTGGTTGCAACGCCGCCCCGACCTCATGGCCGCCGAACGCGAACTGGCCGCCGCCACCGCCAACATCGGCGTGGCCACCGCCGCGCTGTACCCGCGCCTGTCGCTCTCGGGCCTGCTGGGCCTGAACGCCGCGCGCATCGGCGACTTGAACGACAGCCAGTCGGCCCGCTACGCACTGGGTGCCGGCATCAGCTGGACCCCGTTCGACTTCGGCGCCATCCGCTCGCGCATCCGCGCCAGCGAAGCGCGCGCCCAACAAAGCCTGGCCAGCTTCGAGCAGACCGTGGCCGTGGCGCTGGAAGAAACCGAAGGCGCCTTCAGCAGCTACAGCCGCAGCGCACAACGCGCCGACAGCCTGGACGTGGCCGCCCGCAGCGCCGAAGAGGCCGCCGGGTTGGCCCGGCTGCGCTATGACGCCGGTGTGACCGACTTCCTGGCCGTGCTCGACGCCGAACGCGAAGTGCTCAACTCCCGCGACCAACTCGTGCAGGCCCGGGTGGGCACCGCCACCGCGCTGGTGACGGTGTACCGGGCCTTGGGCGGGGGATGGACGCCAACCACCGCAGCGGCCACCACGGTCGGCCAGAGCCGGTAGCGGGTGGCGCGGCGCTGGGAGTACCCTTTGGGCAACCCATCTGTCTTCAAGGTACCCACCATGGAAAAGTCATTTCACCGCTTCTCGGATCTGTTCGCCCAACTCGGCCTGTCGTCCGACCCCGCATCCATCGAAGCGTTTCTGCTCGATCACGCACCCCTGCCCGACGATGTGCGTCTGGCCGATGCGCCCTTCTGGTCAGCGGCGCAAAGCGCGTTGCTGCGCGAAGAGATCCTGGAGGATGCGGATTGGGCGGAGGTGGTGGATCAGTTGAATGTGGCGCTGAGGGGGCCGGTGGTTTGAGTTGTGGCCTCGCCTCGACCGAGGGGCCAGAGCGGTCGGCTTCGGGCTGGGCACTTACGTGTTCGACTGATCCTTGGCGCCTTGCAACTGGCGACCAAGCTCGGCTGCTGCCTCGGTGAGCGCGGCATCGAGTGCTTCAATGCCGACAGCATTGAAGTCATGGCCGGGCCGCGACTGGACGAATGCCACGTACCTTTCCAGATGATCGGTAGGCAGCGTTGCATACGCCTTGGCGAAGCCAGCCAGTGAAAGCGCGGCAAAAGCCTTCAACATCTCTGGTCGTTGCGCCTCAAGCTGGGTTCTCGGCTCGGCCGCAGGCAACAAAAACCAGTAGCTCATCGAGCAGTTTCCTGCGCGGTGGTGGCGAACTTTCCAGCAGTGCAAGTCCCTGCTTCATGAGAGCTTGAAGGTCTCCGCTTTCCTCAGATGCTTTCGCTTCCAGCTTTGCGATGTGCCGGCCAATGGGAGAGTCATACCAACGCAAAAGATCGGCCACGTCGCGCGCGCTCAACTTCTTCGCGACAAGCTTGATACCGACCGCGCGCATTCTCGTCGCCGAAAAGGCATTCTCGATGACGCGTGAGATGCGTTCAGCTTCGGCGGCGCTCGGCTTGGAATCCCCCTGCGAAAGTGCTTCAGCGAATCCGGCCTGGACTTGAGGAGCCACGCTGCCCAACTGGTCCCAGAGTCCTGACTTGCGAAGCAAGTTCTCGGCTGTGGCATGGTCCGTCTGAGCATGCGTGCCGCCCGCGCCAAAAAGTATTGCGCTCAGAAGCAGAAAGCTCAGTAGTTTGATCAATTGAACCTCCCAGTTCATTGGCAACTGACCGCAATATTGGCGACAGCACTGATAAAGCCGCTGGTTGAGCGTCCTGACGCGCCACGGCTGTGCAAGAGCGGTCCCCCGTCCCCCCACGCCTCAAAACCGCATCCCATAAGCCAGCGTCAAACCCTGCGACTTCACGCCGCTTTCCTTGTAGTAGCTCGTCCAGTTCGTCTGCACGTACGAGGACTTGGTCAGGTACAGGTTGGCGCCCAGGCCGTAGGCGGTGCCTGTGTCGCTGTCACTGGTGCTGCCGGCGGCGGACGACACCGTGATCTTGGTGCGCAGGTAGCCCAGGCGGGCAAACAGTTCCACGTTGTTGCTCACCATGACGCTGGGCTTGACGAAGAAGCCGGCGGCGCTGTCGATCTTGGCGTTGAGGCCGACGGGTGTTCCGTTGAACTCGAGCGGCTCCCGGGTGCTGGCCAGGCCCAGAAAGCCTTCAATGGCCACGTTGGGATGCACCTGGTAGCCCAACACGGCGGACAAGCCGGTGGGGTTGGCCTTGAGCTTGGCGCCGTTGCTGGTGATTTCCAGGTTGACGGCGGTGAGGCCGATCTCAGCATAGAGCCTGGAAGGGGCTGGGGCCTGGGTCTGGGCATGCGCGCCTGCGGCGGTGACGGAGAAGAGCGTGGCGGCCAGGGCTTGGTGTGCGAATTTCATGGCGATGAATGTAAAAAATGAATCAATAAAAACAGGAATGGTGCTGAGCCTACCAATCGGAAGAACCTTACTTTCCAATAAGTTAAGCATTAGGTTTCAACAAGTGGCGATTGAACAACGCGTGGGCTGAAATGCGTCTCCCCCATGGGGTTGTGGGCGCCCGGGCGTTGGCTGGCCGGTTCGCCAGCGCACAGACCCATCCGGCGATTGTTTTTACCGTGGTGGCTCCATTGACCGATGACGAGGGCCACCCATGAACATCGAAACCCAGACCACCCCCGAACTCAAGCACATTGCCGAGCTGATCAAGGGCATTGCCACCTCGATGCTCACCACCATCGAGGCCGACGGGTCGCTCGCCAGCCGTCCCATGTACGCGCTGGAGATGGACGCCAGCGGCGCCATCTGGTTTTTCACCGACACGCGTTCCGCCAAGGTGGAGCGCCTGCGGGTGGCCAACCTGGCGTTCACCGACCTGGACGACAGCACTTACGTATCGCTCTCGGGGCACGGCGAGATCGTCACTGACCGTGGCCACATCGAGCGCCTGTGGTCGTCCTTTGCGCGCCCCTGGTTTCCCGACGGTCCGGACTCCCCGAATCTGGCCTTGCTGAAGTTTGTGCCCCACGCGGCCGACTACTGGGACGCGCCCAACAGCAAGATGGTTCGTGCCGTGAGCGACCTGGTGTCCATCGTGGCGGGCAAGCCCATCGGCATGGGTGAGCACGGTTCGCACGAAGGCCTGTCGCGCGGTGCCTTGCCGGTCGGAAGCCGAGCATGAACAAGCCCGCTCCGGCCGACGCGCCCGATGTGCCCAACCAGCCGGTGGAGCCCGACACGCCGTTTGAGCTGCCACCCGAAGACGGCAAGACGCTCCTGCAGCTGCCGCACGAACGCGACGAAGACACCGACATGACGGACGACCAGCCGGACCCGAAGATCCTGCAGGCCTACAAAGACCTGAAGCAGGGTCAGGTGGACACCGACATGCGGGCCACGCCGGGGCAGGACGCGGCGAAGCGCGCCAGAGACGTGCCGGGCGCGGGCGGTCAGCACCCGCCGCAGGACGAAAACAGCGTTCGTCGCCGGTAGCTGGGGCGTGCCCGGGGAGGGCCGCTCCACAACGGTGGCAGAATCCGCGCTCCCCATGAGCCGGCGCTTCCGTTCGTGCCTCGGGGGTCACTTCCCACCTGCTCCCCATGACTCCTCCGCTCCACGGCACGCTCGGCATTGATTTCGGCACTTCCAATTCGGCCATGGCGTGGGCCGATGTGCGGGGCACGGCGCGCCTGATTGCGCTGGAGGGCACGGCGGTCTCCATGCCCACGGCGGTGTTCTACAACGCGGAAGACAGCAGCACGCATTTCGGCCGCGACGCGGTGGCGCAGTACCTCGCCGGCACCGAGGGCCGCTTGATGCGCTCGCTCAAGAGCCTGCTGGGCAGCCCGCTGCTGCTGGAGACCACGGTGGTCAACCACCAGCAGATCAGTTTCCAGGAAATCGTGGCCACCTTTCTGGCCGCGCTGCGCGAGCGCGCGGCGCAGTCACTGGGCGTGGCGCCCACCAAGGTGGTCATGGGCCGGCCGGTGCATTTTGTCGACGATGACCTGGAGCGCGACGCGCTGGCGCAAGACTCCTTGCTGCAGGCCGCGCAGGCCGTGGGTTTCAGGCAGGTGTCGTTTCAGCTGGAGCCGATTGCCGCCGCGCTGGACTACGAGCGGCGGCTGGAGCGCGAGAGCGTGGTGCTGGTGGTGGACCTGGGGGGTGGCACGTCCGATTTCACCGTGGTGCGGCTGGGCCCGCAGCGCATGAAGCTGGCTGACCGCGCGGGTGACGTGCTGGCCACCACCGGTGTGCACATTGGCGGGACCGACTTCGACCACAAGCTCAGCCTGGAGCAGGTGATGCCCCTGCTGGGCTACAAGCACCTGGGGCCGCAGCAGCGCGAGGTGCCCAGTCGCGTGTTCTTCGATCTCTCCACCTGGCACCTGATCCAGTGGCTCTACCAGCCGCGCGCCTTGAGCCAGGCGCAGCAGCTGCGGGTGAACTACAGCAACGTGGCGCTGCACGAGCGCCTGATGAAGGTGCTCAAGCACCGCGACGGCCACCGCATCGCGCACGAGGTGGAGCAGGCCAAGATCCGATGTTCGGAGCAGGATGGCGCCACACGGGTGGATTTGTCCGAGGTGGAGCGCGGGCTGGGCGCAGCCATGGACGCCGACGCCATGCGCGACCACTTGGGGCACCTGCTCGCGCGCACCGTGGCCTGCGCGCGCGAATGCGTGCAACGCGCCGGCCTCACCGACACCACGTTGGACGCCATCTACCTCACCGGCGGCTCCTCTGCCCTGCGGCCGTTCCAGCGCGCGCTGCAGGCCGAGTTTGCGGGCGTGGCCATGGTCGAGGGCGATCTGTTTGGCGGCGTGGCCTCGGGCCTGGCTTACAGCCGGTCGTGAACTTGCGGCCGACCACGCCTTCAAACGCCAACCATCTTGAACACAGGAGATCGAACCATGCGCACCGTGTTGTCCTTGCTCACCGCTGCAGCGGTTTTGTCGGCTTGCAGTGGCTACGCGCCGCCGACCGGGTTCACCGGTGCCACCCGGGACGAGGTCGTGGCCCGCATGGGGCCGCCGGAGACGCTGCGCCAGGTGGACGGGGGAAGCCGGCTGGAGTTTCCGCGCGGGCCGTATGGCCATCACACCTGGTTTGTGTATCTCGACGGTGCCGGGCGGGTGAGCCGCTCCGAGCAGGTGCTCACCGAGGCGAATTTCCTTCAGATCAACCCCGGCATGACCCAGGACGAGGTGCGCCAGCGGCTGGGCCGCCCGGGTGAGGTGCATGGGCTGGCCCGCTCGCGCGGCTCGGTGTGGAGCTACCGGTATGAAAACCCGTTCTGCCGGTGGTTCCAAGTGGAAATTGCCGAAGACCAGGTCGTGCGGTCTGCCGGTTACGGTGAGCCACCCGAGTGCAACCGCCGCGAAGAGCCTTTCATCTTTTGACCGGGCGGGCTGATTCCGCCTCGGCCCCGATCACGCCGAAGCGGTAAACCGTGGTGCCCCGGTAAGGCCGTCCTGGCGCCACCAGGTTCTGCGGCAGCGTGGGGCAGTTGGGTGCGTTGGGAAACCACTGCGGCTCCAGGCACACGGCCGAGCGCGGACGATGCCGCACACCCCGTTTGCCCACATCGGGCTTCTCGGCCGCACCCAGCTGGCCGGCGGTGTACACCTGCAGCAAGGGCTCGGTGGTCCACACATCGAGCGAGCGGCCGCTGGCTTCGCTGCGCAGTTGCGCACACAGGCGTGCTTCGTTGTCCGGGTGGGCATCCAGTGGATAGCTCAGGTCGATGTCGGGCAGGGCACCCAGCGTTTTTGCGCTGCGCAGGTCGTGCACATGGCCGTTCAACGACACGCGTTTGCCGGTGGCAATACCGTCAAGCCCGGTGGCCAGCACCTCGTTGGCGTGCGGCACGTGCAACACATGGCCGTCGATGGTCTGGCCTTCGGTCACCCCGTCGAGGTTGAAATAGATGTGGCTGGTGAAGCTGGCCGGGCCGGGATCGTCCAGCGCGGTGGCCAGGTGTTCGATCACCAGCGCGTTGTCGTCCGTCAGGCGGTAGGTGAGCTGCAGGTCCAGCGTGCCGGGAAAGTCGTCTTCCGTGGTCAGAAAACGGTGGTGCAGTTCCAGCGTCTGCGCGTCCACCTGTCGCGCGTCAAACGCGCGGTGCCGCGCGCCGCGCGGCCCGCCGTGGATGCAGTGGGCTCCCGCATTGGGCGTGAGGCGGTGTTCAATGCCGGCGAGCGTGAAACGCGCGCCGCCGATGCGCCCGGCGTAACGCCCCACGAACGCGCCCATGGAGGGTGAGCCGGTGAGCACGGCGTCCAGGCTGTCGTAGCCCAGCGCAACGTCGTCCAGCACCCCGTGCCGATCCGGCACCACGATCTGCAGCACCTTGGCGCCGAGGTTGGTGATGGCCACCACCATGCCGCGCGCGTTGCTCAGCAGAAAGAGAGCGGTGGGCCGCCCGTCCACGGTGCCTGTGAAACGGGTCGGGTCGAGCAGGTGCGGGAACGGCGAGGGAACGGGCGAGGGGAGGGGTTCTGGGCTCATCGGCCTTATTGTGGGCCGAGCGCGCGAATGAGCTGGTCGAGCTGTTCCATCTCGGCCGGCTTCAGGTCGGTCAACGGTGCGCGCACCGGACCGGCGCCGTGGCCCACCAGCCGGGCGCCCGCTTTCACGATGCTCACCGCGTAGCCCTGGCCCTTGTTGCGGATGTCCAGGTAGGGCATGAAGAAGGACTTGAGCAAGCGGTGCTGCGTGGCGTGGTCGTCGGTGCGCACGGCTTCATAGAAGTCCATCGCGGTCTTCGGGATGAAGTTGAACACCGCCGATGAATACACCGGCGTGCCCAGCGCCTTGTAGGCCGCCGCATACACCTCGGCTGTGGGCAGGCCGCCCAGGTACGAGAAGCGCTCGCCCATCTTCAGATAGATCGACATCATCATTTCAATGTCGCCCACGCCGTCCTTGAAGCCGATGAGGTTGGGGCAACGATCGGCCAGGATCGCGAGCGACTCGGGTGTGAGCTTGCAGACGTTGCGGTTGTAGACGATGACGCCGAACTTCACGCTCTTGCAGACCTGCTCCACGTGCGCGATCAGGCCTTCCTGTCCGGCCTCGGTGAGGTAGTGCGGCAACAGCAGCACGCCGTGCGCGCCCAGGCGCTCGGCCTCCTGCGCGTGCGCGATGGCGGTGCGGGTAGGGCCACCCGCGCCGGCAATGATGGGCACCTTGCCGCGGCAGGTGTCCACCGCGGTCTTGATCACGGCGCCGTACTCCGGGCCACTGAGCGAGAAGTACTCGCCCGTGCCACCGGCCGCAAACAGCGCGCTCGCGCCGTAGGGCGTCAGCCACTCCAGCCGCGCGGCATAACCCTGGGCATTGAATTCACCTTGTGCGTCGAAGTCGGTGACCGGGAACGACAGCAGTCCGCTGCTGACGATGGATTTGAGATCCTGGGGATTCACGTGAACGTCCTCTTCTTGAAAATCTTGTTGAACAATCAGTCGAGCTTGATGTTGGCCTCGGCCACCACCTCACCCCAGCGCTTGCGCTCGCGCTCGAAGAGTGCGTCCTGCTCGGCGGGTTGCATGGTCACCACCTCGGCACCCTGGCCGGTCAGGCGCGCGCGCACGTCGGGGCTGCGGATGATCTTGATCAGCTCGGTGTTCAGGCGCGCGATGATGGCCGGCGGTGTGCCGTTGGCCACCAGCACGCCCTGCCAGGTGCCGGATTCAAAACCGCTCACGCCCTGTTCGGCCAGCGTGGGCACGCTGCCCACCAGTGGCATGCGTGTTTTCTTGGAGATGCCCAGCACCTTGAGGCGCCCGCTCTGCACGTGCGGCAGCGTGGCCAGCATGCCGTTCATGATCACCTGGGTCTGGCCGGCCACGGTGTCGGTCACGGCCTGCGAGCCTCCCTTGTAGGGCACGTAGATCCACTTGGCGCCGGTGGCGCGCTGCACGGCGACGCCGGCCACGTGCGGTGCGCTGCCCACGGCCGTCACCGCGAAGTTCAGGTCGGAGGTCTTGGAGAGTTCGACCAGTTCCTTGAGGTTGTTGGCCTTGACCGAGGGGTGCACGGCCAGCATGTGGGGCGAGTAGGCCAGCATGGTCACGCCGCGCAGGTCTCTGCTGGGGTTGAACGCCAGCTTGGTGTAGACCGATGGGCTGATGGCCAGGGCACCCACGTCGCACAGCAGCATGGTGTGGCCGTCGGGTGCGGACTTGGCCACCAGGTCGGCGCCGATGTTGCCGTTGGCGCCGGCACGGTTCTCCACCACCACCGGCTGGCCCAGGCTCTCGGAGAGCAGCTGGCTGATGGCGCGCGCGATGATGTCGGACGAGCCGCCCGGTGGGTAGGGCACGATGAGGCGCACCGGCTTGGTGGGGAAGCTTTGCGCCTGCGCGGGGAGACCCACGGTGGCGATGGCAGCGGACGCTGCGATGAGTTGCCTGCGGTTCAATGACATGGAGAACTCCTTGAGTGTTGTTGGAGGAAACGGGGCAGCGCTCAGAAACGCGGTTGCGCACCGGTGAACGAAGGGTCGTACTTCTGCATTTGCGCGAGATCGTTGCGGTTGCGAATGCCACATTGCAGGTAGTTCTCGTGCAGGCGCACCAGGGCCTCGCGGTCGATCTGCACGCCCAGGCCGGGCGTGGTGGGCACACGCAGGCTGCCGGCATCGAACCGCAGCCGCCCGCCTTGCACCACCTCGTCGTCCTGCCAGGGGTAGTGCGTGTCGCAGGCGTAAGAGAGGTGTGGCACCGAGGCGGCCAGGTGCGTCATGGCCGTGAGGCTGATGCCCAGGTGCGAATTCGAATGCATCGACAGGCCCAGGCCGAAGGTTTCGCACATCAGCGAAAGCCGCTGCGTGGCGCGCAGGCCGCCCCAGTAGTGGTGGTCACTCAGCACGATCTTCACCGGGCAACCCATCTCCGCGTTGCGGCGGAATTCCTTCAGGTCGGTGACCACCATGTTGGTGGCCAGCGGCACGTCGCAGGCTTTCGCCACGGCTTGCATGCCGTCCAGGCCGGGGGCCGGGTCTTCGTAGTACTCCAGCACGCCGCGCAGTTGCTCCACCACCTTCAGGCTGGTGGGCACGGTCCAGTTGCCGTTGGGGTCGATGCGCAGCGGTGCGCCCGGAAAGGCTTGAGCCAGGGCCAGCAGGCCAGCGGCTTCCTGGTCGGGTGGGAGCGCGCCGGCCTTGAGCTTGATGCTCTTGAAGCCGTACTGACCGATCATGCGGCGCGCCTGCGCCACCAACTGCTCGGGCGTGAGCGCCTCGCCCCAGGGGTCGGGTGCGTAGGGCTTCTCGATGTGTTCTGCGTACTTGTAGAACAGGTAGGCGCTGAAGGGCACGCTCTCGCGCGCAGCGCCGCCCAACAGGTCCACGACCGGCGCGTTGGCGAGCTGGCCTTGCAGGTCCATCATCGCCACTTCAAAGGCGCTGATCACCTTGGCCACGGTTTTGGAGACGTGGGTGCCTGGTGCCAGCGAAACCTGGATACCGAGGAACTCCGACGCGGTCTGCCGGGGCGTGACCAGCGCGGCGACACGCACTTCCATGTCGTTGAGTGCCCAGGGCGAGAGACCCGTGAGCGCCGGTGCGGCCTTGGCCATCGCTTCGAGCATGGGCAGGTCGCCGTAGCTCTCGTTGATGCCGATCAGGCCGGAGTCGGTCTCGATCTCGATGATCGAGCGCAGCGCCCAGGGCTCGTGGATGCCGGCGGCGTTGAGCAGCGGTGGATCGCGGAATGCGATCGGCGTGACACGGACGTGTCGGATGGCGTGGGAGGTCATCGACGAGATGTGCTGAAAAAAAGGAATCAGGGCGCGAGCACGGTCTGCGGCAGCCACAGCGAGATGGCGGGCAGGTAGGTCACGGCCATGAGCACGGCGAACAGGGCCACGTAGAACGGCAACAGGGCCTTGACCACGGTTTCCATCGGCAGCTTGGCGATGGCGCTGCCCACAAACAGCACGCCACCCACCGGTGGTGTGATCAGGCCCATGCCGAGGTTGACCATCATGATCATGCCGAAGTGCACCGGGTCGACGCCGATGGCGGTGACCACGGGCAGCAGGATGGGCGTGAGGATCAGGATCAGCGGCGCCATGTCCATCAGCGTGCCCAGGGCCAGCAAGAGGATGTTGATCATCATCAGGATCACGTAGCGGTTGTCCGACAGCGTGGTGAACATCGTCGTGATCTTCAGCGGTATCTGCATCAACGTCATGATGTAGCCGAAGCTCGCGGCGAAGGCGATCAGGATCATCACGATCGCCAGCGTCTTCACGGTGCGGTGCACCAGCTTGGGCAGCTCGCGCCACTGGTAGTCGCGGTAGACGAACATGGTCACGCCAAAGGCCCAGAGCACGGCGATGGAGGCGGACTCGGTGGCGGTGAACACGCCGGTGAGGATGCCGCCGAGGATGATCACCATGGTCATCAGGCCCCAGAGCGCATCGGCGCAGATCTTGAGCGCCTGGCGCAGCGGGATCACGTCGCCCTTGGGGTAGTTCTTGCGCTTGGCGATCACCAGGCACATCACGGCCAGGGTCAGGCCCAGCAGCAGGCCGGGCAAAACGCCGGCCAGGAACAGCGCGGCAATCGACACCGAGCCGCCGGCGGCCAGCGAGTAGATCACCGCGTTGTGGCTGGGCGGAATCAGGATGGCCTGCACCGAGCCGCTGACCGTCACGGCGGTGGCGAACTCGCGCGGATAACCCTTCTTCTCCATCTCGGGAATCAGCACCGCGCCAACCGAGGCCGTGTCGGCCATGGACGAGCCGGAGATCGCACCGAAGAAGGTGGAGGCCAGGATGTTGACCAGCGACAGGCCACCGCGAATGAAGCCGACCAGCACGTTGGCAAACGCCACCAGCCGGCGCGCCATGCCGCCCTCGGCCATGATGGCGCCGGCCAGCACGAAGAAGGGAATGGCCAGCAGCGAGAACTTGTTGACGCCGCTGCTGATGGCGATCATCACCGCGTCCAGCGGGATGTCGATCCACCAGGCACCGATGAGGGCGGCGATGCCGAGTGCGTAGGCAACGGGTGTGCCGATGATCATCAGCAGGAAAAAACTGCCGAGCAGGATGAGCGCGTCCATCAGGCGGCCTTTTCTTCGGAATCGGGGAGGAGGTCGAACTGGACCACGTTGCGCTGGCTCTGGTCACCGTAGAACAGGAACTCCAGCACGAACAAGAGGGTGACGAAGCCGCCCAGCGGCACCGGCACATAGGTCAGGCCCACGGGCAGCCAGGGCAGCTCGGGAATGGACTGGCCCCAGGTGCCGATGCACAGCTTGATGCCGTAGAACACCATGAAGGCGCTGACACCCACCATCAGCAAATTGACCGCAAAGGCCATCACACCGCGCACGCCGGACGACATGCGCTCGGTCAGCATGGCCACGGCGATGTGGGCGCCGGCGCGGTAGGCCGCCGCCGCGCCGAGGAAGGTGAAGATCACCATGAGCAGAATGGAAATGGGCTCAGGCCACTGCGAGCCGGTGCCCAGCACATAGCGCGCGAAGATGCCCCAGGGGATGAAGACCGACATCAAAAAGATGCAGGCCCCGGCCACCCAGATGCAGGCCAGGTAGACGGCGTCAAGCGCACGGTGGATCGTTTCAGCCATGGTGGTGAATGAGATGAATCAGAAGGACTGCGACTACGGAAATCAGGTACGCAGGAGGAGAACGTGCCCCACCCAGAGCACCCGTGAATCCGGCTGTGCCGGTCCACAGGGTGCGTCCCCCCACCGGGGGGAAGCCGCGAAGCGGCGCAGGGGGGAGCCTTTACTTGACGGAGGCGATGCGCTGCATCAGGTCAGCGAAGCGAGCGCCGTACTTGGCGCGCACCGGGGCGGTGGCGTCAAAGAAGGGCTTGTTGTCGAGTTCGATGAACTCCACGCCCGCGGCCTTGAGCTTGGCGGAGTACTCGGTCACGCTCTTGTCCCACAACGCGCGCTGCTCCATCTGGGCTTCACGTGCCAGCTTCTTCACCAGTGCCTGGTCGGCAGGGGTCAGCTTGTCCCAGGTCACCTTGGACATCACGAGGATCTCGGGAATGATCAGGTGGTTGGTCTGGCTGTAGTACTTGGCACCGGTGGTGTAGTGGTTGCTGGTGAACATGCTCGGCGGGTTGTTTTCCGCGCCGTCGATCACGCCGGTCTGCAGCGAGGTGAAGACCTCGCCATAGGCCATGGAGATGCCGTTGCCGCCCATGGCGTTCATGGTGTCCACGAACACCGGGTTGCCCATCATGCGGATCTTCTGACCCTTGAGGTCGGCCGGGCTGCGCACCGGCTTCTTGGTGTAGAGGCTGCGCGAGCCGCCGTCCATCCAGCCCAGGCCGACCAGGCGTGCCGGGCTGGCCGTGACCTTGGCCAGCAGGTCGTCGCCGACCGCGCCATCGATCACCTTGCGCATGTGGGCGATGTCACGGAACACGAAGGGCATGTTGAACACGTCCACCTCGGGCACGACGGGGCCGATCACGCCCAGCGAGATGCGGGCGAGCTGGATCGCGCCGAGCTGGGCCTGCTCCACGGCTTCTTTTTCCTGGCCGAGCACGGCGCCGGGGAACATCTGCACCTTGATGCGGCCATTGGTGGCGGCATCGAGCTTCTTGCCCATGCTCTCGACGGCGGCCACGGTGGGGTAGCCGGCGGGGTGGGTGTCGTGGGCCTTGAGCACGATGTTCTGTGCATGGACGCTCAAGGGCAGCAGGCTGGCCATGGCCAGGGCCAGGCTCAGGATCGATCGACGTTGGGTCTTCATGTTGTCTCCGCGCGGCTCGTCCAGGCCCCTCACGCCTGGACGCAGTGCAAAGACGCCACCAGCCAACGGCTGGTCGGACAGATCGCCACCCGGTCGGATGGAGGTGACGAACAAGGTGTCGAGCCCGCTGCCGCCAAAGGCGCACATCGCGGGTTTTTTCACCGGCACGGCGAGCGAGCGGTCGAGCCGGCCATCGGGCGTGAAGCGGTGCACCAGGCCGGCGTCGTTGCCGCAGATCCAGTAGCCGCCGTCTTCGTCGACGGCCGCGCCATCGGGCCGGCCGGGCAGGGGCTTCATGTCGATGAACACGCGCTGCTTGCCCGGTGTGCCGGTGTCGGTGTCGTAGTCGAAGGCCCAGACGGTCTGCACGTCGGGGTGCGAGTCCGAGAGGTACATCGTCTTCCCGTCGGGGCTGAAGGCCATGCCGTTGGGGGTGATGAAGCCGCCCTGCAGCGCGCGCAGCTGGCCGCCTTCCAGCGCGTACAGGCTGCCTGCCGCGGCGGCGAGCGACATGTCCATCACCATGGTGCCGGCGCGCAGCCGGCCCTGGCGGTCGCAGCGACCGTCGTTGAAACGCATGCCGTCTTGCGGATGCTGCACGCTGGCCAGCGCTTCGTGCGTGAGGCTGCCATCGGCATGGGGTGTCAGCACGGCCACGCCGGTTTCCATCGCCGCGACCCAGCGCCCGTGCGGTGTGGTCTCGCTGCCCACGGCCAGTGCGATGCAGCCCGTCATCTCGGGCGTGGGCCACTGGCGCGACTGGCCGCTGGCGGCGTTCCAGCACCACAGCGCACGGCCCGGGATGTCGACCCAGAACAGGCACTGGCGCTGCGCGTCCCAGACGGGGCTTTCGCCCACACCGTTGCGCGCATCGATCAGCAGTTCAGCGGTGGCGTTCATGGCGTTCAAAACGGGCCGGCCTTGACGAAGCCGCCGCCCTGATAAATGGCAGCCGGGTCGCTCAGATCCGGCGCGCTGGTGCGGGCGAACACCGCTTCGCGGAACACGTCGGAGGTGTCTTTCGCGACAAAGCCCACGTGGCGCGCACGGCTGTTGTCCCACCAGGTCACGGCGTTGTTGGACATGCCAAAGACGATGCTGTGGCCGAGCACCGGTGTGCTCAGGCAGGCGGTGATGAGGCGGTGCAGATCGTCGAAGCTCAGCCAGGTGGCGAGCATGCGGCGGTCTTTGGGTTCGGGGAACGAGGAGCCGATGCGAACGCAGGCGGTCTCGATCCCGTGGCGGTCGAAGTAGAGGCGCGCGAGGTCCTCGCCGAAGGCCTTGCTCAGGCCGTAGAAGCCATCGGGCCGCGCCGGGTGGTCGGCGTGGATGGTCTCGCTTTGCTTGTAGAAACCGGTCACGTGGTTGGAGCTGGCGAACACGACGCGCCTCACGCCGTGTTTGCGAGCGGCCTCATAGAGGTTGTAGGCGCCCACGATGTTGGCCTGCAGGATGGACGCAAACGGCGCCTCCACCGAGATGCCACCCATGTGCACGATGGCGTTGCAGCCGGCCACCATGGCGTCGACTTCGTCGGCGCTGGACAGATCGGCCCGCACGGTTTCTTCGCCGCTCTGCGCCGCACCCAGGCCGGCTTTGTCGGAGAGGCGCAGCACCTCGCAGTTGCCCTTGAGGCGCTCGCGCAGCGCGGTGCCCAAGCCGCCGGCGGCGCCGGTGAGCAGCAAGCGGTGGTGGGTTTTCAGCGTGTTTTCCATGGGGCTCGGCGGTCTGGTCTGACGTTTTTCGGGGGCATTTTTTCGAAGAGCTTGGACTTATCGCAAGTGCTTTGCTACAGTCCGCACATCTTGTGTTGTCTGTTGTCGGTTGTCAGACAACTGGGCGAATTGTGTGAACCCTGCGATGGGGTGTCAAGGAAAAAACAATGCTCTCCGTGAAAACCCTAGGTGCCGAAGCGGTCGCGATCGAAGCCGTGGCAACGCGCCCGCGCCGCCCTCGCGGCCTGGTGCCCGAGATCGTCGACACCCTGGCCGCCGACATGCGCGAAGGCCGTCTGCAGACCGGCGACAAGCTGCCCACCGAGTCCGAGCTGATGGGGCGTTTCGAGGTCAGCCGCACGGTGGTGCGCGAGGCCATTTCGAGGCTGCAGGCCTCGGGTCTGGTGGAGACGCGGCACGGCATCGGCACCTTCGTGATGGCGCCGCAGGAGCAGAGCAACTTCCGCATCGCACCGGAAGACTTCGCCACCGTGTCCGACGTGATCTCGCTGCTGGAGCTGCGCATCAGCCTGGAGAGCGAAGCGGCCAGCCTGGCGGCTCAGCGCCGCGATGACAGCCACCTGCAGAACATGGCTGCCGCGCTTGCGGCCTTCGAGGCCTCGATCGCCGAGTCGTCCGACGCCGTGCCCTCGGACTTCCAGTTCCACATGGAGGTGGCGCGCGCCACCGGCAACCGCCACTTCGCCGACCTCATGACCTACCTCGGCACCATGATCATTCCGCGCACCCGCATCAACACCGCGAGCAGCGCGCCCGAAGGCCGGCTGGCCTATCTGCAGCGCGTGCACACCGAACACCAGAACATCTTCAACGCAATACGCCAGCGCGACGCCGATGCAGCGCGCATGGCGATGCGCACCCATCTCTCCAACAGCCGCGAACGCTTGCGCCGCGCACAACCTGACACGACCCCATGACCTTGCTGCAATCTTTCGACGCGCGCACCGGCGCACCCAACGGCCAAGCCCTTCAGAACTCATCGCCCACCGACATCGACACCGCCGCCCAGGCCGCCGCCGCCGCATTCGGCACCTGGGGCAGCAGCACCGGCGCGCAGCGCGCCGAGCTCTTGAACGCGCTCGCCGCTGCGCTGGAATCCGATCGCGAAGCGCTGGTGGCGCTGGCCGATGTGGAGACAGCGCTGGGCACTGCGCGCCTCAACGGCGAGCTCGACCGCACCGCGTTTCAGTTGCGCCGCTTCGCCGACATCGCCACGCGGGGTGTGCCCTTCGAGCGCCTGGACGACCCGGCCGTGGCCGGCGCACCGCCCGTGGGCCACCCGGCCATGGTGCTTCAGCGCGTGCCGCTGGGTCCGGTGGCCATGTTCGCGGCCAGCAACTTTCCGTTCGCTTTCTCGGTCCTGGGTGGCGACACCGCCGCGGCCCTGGCCGCTGGTTGCACGGTCGTGGTGAAGGCGCATCCGGGCCACCCGCAGTTGTCGCAGCGCGTGTTCGGCCTGATCCAGAACGTGCTGCAGGCGCAAGGTCTGCCGGCCGGGCTGGTGGGTCTGGTGCAGGGCGCGGGGGTGGAGGTGGGCGTGGCACTGGTGCGCCACCCGCTGATCGCCGCCGGCGCCTTCACCGGTTCCACGCGCGGCGGTGCGGCGCTGCAGGCCGAAGCGAATGCCCGCCCACGCCCGATCCCGTTTTACGGCGAACTCGGCTCCATCAACCCGGTGGTGGCCTTGCCCGCCGCGCTGCAAGCCAGGGGCGCCGAGCTGGCCACCACCTTGGCCGGCTCCATCGTGCAGGGCTGTGGCCAGTTCTGCACCAACCCCGGCCTGATCGTGCTGATCGACGGCGCCGACGCCGACGCCTTCGTGGCGCAGCTCGGCACCGCGCTTGCCGCGCAACAGCCGCACGCCATGCTCACCTCCGGCATGCGCCGCGCATTCGACGCGGGTGTGGCGCGTTTCGTCGAGCACGGCGCGCAGCCACTGGTGCAGCAAGCCGGCAGCGCGCAGGCGCCCGGCCCGCAGCTGCTGCAGGTGAGTGCCGCGCAGTTCCTGCGGCAGAGTGCGCTGCACGACGAGGTGTTCGGCCCCTCCAGCCTGGTCGTGCGCGCGGCCTCGCACGCCGAGGTGCTGGCGGTGCTGGCCGCCGTGGGCGGCAGCCTCACCGTGACGATCTGGGGCGCCGAGTCGGAATCGGAGGAGACACGCGCGCTGGTGCGCGGAGCCATGGCCATTGCCGGTCGCGTGTTGTTTGCCGGCGTGCCCACGGGTGTGGCGGTCACGGCCGCGCAGCAGCACGGCGGCCCCTGGCCCGCGTCCACCGCGCCCATGACCACCTCGGTGGGCGACGCCGCGCTGGCGCGTTTCCTGCGCCCGGTGAGCCTGCAGGACGCACCGGCCTGGCTGCTCGCGCGCCAAGGCAGACCGTGCTGAGCGGCGTCAGCGGCGCTGCCTTCTTCACCCGCCCGCGCAACGTGGTCCTGCTGGCCACGCTGTGTTGCCTGCTCTGGGGCAGCGCCTACCCGGCCATCAAGAGCGGCTACGCGCTGCTGGCCATCGGCCGCGACGACACCGCCTCGCAACTGGTGTTCGCTGGCTGGCGCTTCGTGCTCGCGGGCCTGCTGCTGCTGGCCATGGCGCGGGCCATGGGGCGGCCAGTGCTCGCGCTCTCGCGCGGTGACCTCGGCCGCATCGGCCTGCTGGGCCTGGCGCAGACCTCGCTGCAGTACGTGTTCTTCTACGTCGGCCTGGCGCACACCACCGGCGTGAGGGCCTCCATCTTCAACGCCACGGGCACCTTCTTCAGCGTGTTGCTGGCGCATTTCATCTTCCACAACGACCGCCTCAACCGGCGCAAGGCGCTGGGTTGCCTGGTGGGCTTTGTGGGCGTGATGGCGGTGAACCTGCGCGGCGCTCATGAGCTGGACGCGGAGTTCACCCTGTTGGGCGACGGCTTCATCGTGATCGCGGCCTTCGTGCTCTCGGCCGCCAGCATCTTCGGCAAACGCCTGTCGCAGCAGATCGACGCCATGGTCATGACCGGCTATCAGCTGGCCATCGGTGGCCTGGCCTTGTCGCTGGTGGGGCATGCCACGGGCGGCGAGTTGCGGGGCATGGGGGTGGCGGCAGCGTCGTTGCTGCTCTACATGGCCATTCTTTCGGCCGTGGCGTTCGCGCTGTGGGCCGCGCTGCTCAAGCACAACCGCGTGGGCATGGTGTCGGTGTTCAACTTCCTCATCCCGGTGTTTGGCGCCTTGCTCTCCGCGCTGTTCCTGGGCGAAGAGATCCTGGCCTGGCGCAACGCCGTGGCCCTGCTGCTGGTGTGCGGTGGCATCTGGCTCGTGACCGCAGCACCGCGAACCTCTCCCACGTCCGCTTGACCCCGCCCTGCGCGGGCGGGCCTCATCGGGGCTACAGTGCCGCCATGCGCACGGATGGCCGGATGGTCCACCACCGACGGCGCGGGGAGTGCCTTCATGCTGTTGCTGATCCTGGGTCTGGTGTTGTTTCTCGGTGTGCACTCGGCGGGCGACACCGGCTGGTGAAACAACTGGGCGAAGGGCCGTGGAAGGGCCTGTACTCGCTGGTCTCGCTGGCCGGCTTCGTGCTCATCGTCATCGGCTACGGCGCGGCGCGCGAAGCGCCGGTGTTGCTCTACACCTCGCCCAACGGGTTTCGCCACCTGGCGGCCGTGTTGATGCTTCCGGTGTTCGTGCTGCTGCTCGCAGCGTATTTGCCCGGGCGCATCCAGCGTGCCGCCAAACACCCCATGCTGCTGGCGGTGAAGCTGTGGGCGCTGGCCCACCTCCTGGCCAACGGCACGCTGGCCGACGTGCTGCTCTTTGGTGGTTTCCTCGCCTGGGCCGTGATTGACCGCATCTCGGTGAAGAAGCGTGCCGCCGCCGGTTTGCTGCGCCCCGGCCCGGTGCTGCCGGGCAGCAAGGCGAATGATGCGATCGCGCTGGTCGGCGGCCTGGCCATCTATGGGCTGTTTGTGGTCTGGGCACACGCCTGGCTCATCGGCGTGCGGCCCTTCGGCTGAGCAGGCACCGCGCTTGCCCCGGGAACCCTGGGGCGTCCGGCCGCACCAATGGCGTTGAGTCCGCCGCACCCACCCTGGAGAGCCCCATGACCCGTTTGTTTGCACTGCCCCTGGTGGCGGTGTTGTCCCTGGGCAGTTTGCCGCCCGCTGTTGCCCAAGCCGCCACCACCGAGGTGGTGGCCAGTGGTCTGCAGAACCCCTGGGGTGTGGCCTTCATCGGAGATGGCCGCATGCTCGTGACCGAACGGCCCGGGCGCATGCGTGTGGTGGGGGCTGACGGGCGCCTGGGCGCACCACTGGCGGGTCTGCCCCCGGTGGACGCCGGCGGGCAGGGTGGCCTGCTCGACGTGATCACCGACCGGGAATTCGCCAGCAACCGCACGGTTTATTTCTGTTATTCGGAGCCCGCGGCCAGCGGCGGTGGCAACTCGACCGCCCTGGCCTCGGCCAAACTGTCCAGCGACGCGGCGCGCCTGGAGGAGGTGAAGGTGATCTTCAGCCAGGCGCCGAAGGTGAGCAGCCGGTCGCACTTCGGTTGCCGCATCGTGCAGGCCACTGACGGCAGCCTGTTTCTGACCCTGGGTGACCGCTTCTCGCGCATGAACGACGCGCAGACGCTGGACAACCACCACGGCAAGGTGGTGCGCGTGCGCGCCACCGGCGGCGCCCACCCGGACAACCCCTTCGTGGGTCGCGCGGGTGCCCTGCCCGAAATCTGGAGCTTCGGCCACCGCAACCTGCAAGGCGCCGCGCTGGCGCCCGACGGCAGGCTCTGGACCTCGGAGCATGGCCCGCAAGGCGGTGACGAGATCAACCGCCCGCAGGCCGGCAAGAACCACGGCTGGCCCGTCATCACCTTTGGCGAGAACTACGGCGGCGGTGCCATTGGCGAGGGCATCACCCGCAAGCCCGGTATGGAGCAGCCCTTGCACCAGTGGACACCGTCGATCGCGCCCTCCGGGCTGGCCTTTGTGACAAGCGAGCGCTACGGCAAGGCCTGGCAGGGCAGCCTGCTGGCGGGATCGCTCAAGTTCCGTTACCTTTCGCGTCTGGTCATTGAAGGCGAGCGCGTGGTGCGCGAAGAGAAACTGCTGCCCGACCTCAACCAGCGCGTGCGCGACGTGCGCCAGGGACCCGACGGCTTCATCTACCTGCTGACCGACGACCGAAACGGCCAGCTGTTGCGCCTGCTGCCCGGGCGCTGAAAGGCCACCCATGCGACAACATTCACCCCAGCCTGTTGCAGCGGCGGGCGTGCGCCCCGATGCGGATCGTGCGGCGCTGGCACGGCAGTACCAGGCGGTGCGCGATCAGTCGCGCGCGCTCACGGCGCCGCTGTCGCCGGAAGACTGCCAGGCCCAGTCGATGCCCGACGCCAGCCCCGCGAAATGGCATCTCGCCCACGTGACGTGGTTCTTCGAGACCTTCGTGCTCGAACCCTTCGAACCCGACTTCAAGCCCTTCAATCCGGCCTTTCGCGTGCTCTACAACAGCTACTACAACGGCGTGGGCGAACAGTTTTCGCGGCCCCAGCGCGGGCTGGTCACGCGGCCCGATCTGGCCGAGGTGTGGCGTTGGCGCGAACAGGTGGACGAACGCATCGCGCGGCTGATCCAGCGCACGGACGACGCCACCGCCTTGCGCCTGATCGAGATGGGCCTGCACCACGAGCAGCAGCACCAGGAGTTGCTGCTCACCGACATCAAGCACCTGCTCTCCATCAACCCGCTGCGCCCGGCCTACCAGCGTGCCTGGCCGCTGGTGTCGGTCTCGCCCGTGCCCGCGCGCTGGGTCGCTTGCGAAAGTGGCTTGCTCGACATCGGCCACCGCGGCGAAGGTTTTGCCTTCGACAACGAAACACCGCGCCACCGGCAGTGGCTGGAGCCGCATGCGCTGATGAACCGCCTGGTGACGCACGGCGAGTGGCTGGATTTCGTGCGCGATGGTGGTTATGCCGATCCTCTGTGGTGGCTGTCAGCCGGGTGGGACTGGGTGCGCGCGCAAGGCGTGCAGGCGCCGCTCTACTGGACCCTGCCAGAAGACGCCAACGCCTTGCCCACCGTGTTCACCCTGCACGGCGAGATGCCGTTGGACCCGCACACGCCGGTGGTGCACGTGAGCTACTTCGAGGCCGACGCCTTTGCCCGCTGGAGCGCGGCCACGCACACCGACCAAGCCGGTGCCCGCCTGCCCACCGAAGCCGAGTGGGAAGCCGCTGCGGCCACCTTGCCGGTGCAAGGCAACCTGCGGGATGCCGGCGCCCTGCACCCCATGCCTGCGCGCGCGGCGGGCGACGGATTGACGCAGATGTTTGGCGACGTGTGGGAATGGACCGCGAGCAGCTACAGCGCCTATCCGGGCTACCAGGTCGCCGAGGGCGCGGTGGGTGAGTACAACGGCAAGTTCATGGTCAACCAGACCGTGCTGCGCGGCGGGTCGTGCGCCACGCCGGCCTCGCACATCCGCGCGAGCTACCGCAATTTCTTTCCAACCGATGCGCGCTGGCAGTTCAGCGGGCTCAGGCTCGCCAAGTCATCGCCCCCACGCTCAGCCGCTGCGCGGGTCGCTGCCCCCCGAGGGGGCTGATCCGGCTTGGGGCGGCCCGGCGCCGGATCACTCACCGCGTGAGCAGCCGCCGCGCGCCATGGCTGGACGCATCCACCACCGCCACCATCAGCAGCATGGCGCCCAGGATGGTCGCGGTCTTGTTCATCTGGAACAGGCCCATGTGAAAGGCCAGCAGCTGGCCCAGGCCGCCCGCGCCCACCACGCCAAGCACCGCAGCAGCGCGGATGTTGTTTTCCCAGCGGTACAGCGTGTAGCTCATGAGCTGGGGCAGCACCTGCGGCAGCGTCGCGTAGAGGAACACGCGGCCATTGCCCACGCCCTGCACGCGCAGCGCCTCGCCGGGGCCGGGCGGTGCGTTTTCGATCGCTTCGGCAAACAGGCGGCCCAGCACACCGGTGGTGTGAAAGGCCAGCGCCAGCGTGCCGGCAAACGGGCCCAGGCCGGCCGAGATGAGCAGCAGCGCGGCCCACACCAGCTCGGGGATGCTGCGCAACGCGTTGAGCAACCAGCGTGTGGGGACTCTGGCCCAGGCTGCGTCGGCCTCGTGCAGGCGGCTGGCGGGCAGGGCCAGCGCCAGGCCGGCTGCGGCGGCCAGCGCCGTGCCCAGCGCCGACATGGCCAGCGTTTCCCAGGCGCCGATGGCGACTTTCTTCAGGAACACCGGCGAGAGGTCGGGCGGGAAAAATTCGGCCACGAAGCGGCCCATGCTGCGCACCGCCTCCAGCGAGAGGAACTGACCCCATTGCAGATCCAGCGAAGCGAAGCTGGCGACCACCAGCACGAACAGCCCGGCCGTGAACCAGCAGGCCTTGCAGCGCGCGTCGAACAAACGCGGAGGCAATTTGTAGGGTGGGTTGGCGGCAGGATGACCCCCACGCTTGTCACTGCGTGTACTGCGCTGCCCCCCGGGGGGGCTCTCGCGGCTTGGGGCGGCCCGGCGCTGCTCGTCGGTCATCCCAACGCCTCTCGTAACCACGAACTCACCCGGTCCGCCAGCGCCACCAGCAGCACGAACACCAGCAACATGGTGGCGACTTCACCGCCGTTGAACATCTTCATGGAGTTGTCGAGTTGCTGGCCCAGGCCACCGGCACCCACGAAACCGAGCACCACCGACGAGCGGATCGCGCATTCCCATCGGTACACGGTGTAGCTGGTGAGCTCGGCCGCGTTGGTCGGCAGCAGGCCGTAAAAGAACGCCTGCAGGCGTGAGCTGCCGTTGCGCAGCAGGGCCTCTGTGGCGTGTGTTTCACCGCTCTCCAGAATCTCTCCGTACACCTTGCCCAGCATGCCGCCGTAGGTGAGGGCGATGGCCAGCACGCCGGCCGTGGGCCCCAGGCCGACCACGCGCACAAACACCAGCGCCCACACCAGCTCGGGCACGCTGCGCAGCAGGATCAACAACCAGCGCACCGACTGCCGGAACCAGAACGGCCCGCGCGCCATGCGGCCCGACAGCGCCGAGACCGAGAGCAGGCGCACCGACATCAAGGCCAGCGGGATCGCCACCGCGAGCGCGAGCGTGACGCCGGCGGTGGCCATGGCCACGGTGCGCCAGGTTTCGCGGGCGATCATGCTCAAGAACTCCGCGTTGACCACCAATGGCCAGAAGGTGGCGATGAACTGGCGGCTGATCTTGAGGTTCTCGGGCTCCAGAACGATCCAGGGCTTGAACTCGGTGGCCACCATGAGCGGCCACAGCAGCACGGCGCCCAGGCAGAGCCAGAACACGCGGGACAACCAAGCTGGGTCGCGCGTGGGGGCGCTGCGCAAAGAAGTCGCCGCTGCGCTCATGCTCAACGGCAGTGCATCACTGCGGGCTGCGGCGCGGGCGGTGGGGTGTTCACCACCACCGCCGGCACCTCGCCGCGCAGTTCATGTTCGAACTGGTCGTACAGGCGCGCCAGCCGTTCCTGGGTGACCTCGGCGGCCGGCAGATCAAAGGCCAGCTGGCCGTCGCGCAGGCCGACGATGCGCGGGAAATGGGCCAGCGCCACATCCACCTGGTGCAGCGTGGCCACCAGCGTCGCGCCGCGCTCGCGGGCACCGTCCAGCAGCGTGGCCACGGCCTGTTTTGAACGGGTGGGGTCGAGCGCCGACAGCGGTTCGTCGATCAGCCACACCTTGGCCGGTGCGAGCAGCGCCCGCGCCAGACCCACGCGCTGGCGTTCGCCGCCCGAGAGCCGGTCGACACGCTCGAAGAGCTTGTCGGCCAGATCAAAGTGGTCCAGCGCGTCGAACGCGGCCGGAATGTCGTCGGGGTAGAAAAGCGAGCGCAGGCTGGCCAGCAGACCCATGGAAGGCAGGCGGGCCGCCAACACCGCCGTGACCACCCGCTGACGCGGCGGCAACGGCGGCACCTGCGGCGCCAGAAACAACTGGCCGCGCTGGCGCTGCAGCGCGGCGCGCGGCAGCGCCCAGGGGTCGCGGCCGTCCAGCCGCAAGTGGCCAGTCGCGGGCGGCAGTGCACAGGCCATGACCTGCAGCAGCGTGGTCTTGCCCGCGCCCGAAGGTCCGATCACGGCCACCTGCTCGCCCGAGGCGATCCGCACATCGAGCGAGCGCAGCGCGGGCGCGTGGCCCGCACGCGCCGCAGGGTGGCGTGCCGAGACGCCTTGCAGTTCGATGTTCAACCGGGCGGCCTTGCGATCAGAGCAGGCTGGCGCTGCGTGCTGCAGCCTCGATGCCTTTGTAGTTCTCGGGCTTGGTGGGCACGAAGCGGGTGGCGCGCTGCAGATCCAGGATGTCCTTGCCTTCGGGTGTGTTCTTGTTCAGCGACAGGAAGGCCCGCGTCAACTTCTCGCGCGTGGCCGCCGGCATGTCGGCGTGCACCGACCAGTTGTAGTCGAAATACGGCGGGGTCGTGTAGAACACGCGGACCTTGGTCGTGTCGACCTTCTTGTCCGCCACGAAGCGTTCCCACACCGAGATGTTGAGTGCGCCAGCCTGCACCTTGCCCGAGGCCACGGCCGCGATGGTGGCGTCGTGTGCCCCGCTGAAGGCCACGCGCTTGAAATCCTTGTCCGGGTCCACACCGGCTTGCAGCAGGAAGCTGCGTGGCATGAGGTGGCCCGAGGTGCTGCTCTGCGAGCCGAAACTCACATCCTTGCCCTTGAGGTCCGCGAGCGTCTTGATGCCGGGTTCGCTGGTGATGAACACCGACTTGAACTGCTCGTCCTCCTCGCGTTGCACCAGCGGAATGATCTTGCCGCCTGAGCGTGCATTGGCTTGCACGAATGTGAAGCCGCCGAACCAGGCCAGGTCAACCTTCTTGTTGACCAGCGCTTCCACGGCCGCCGCGTAGTCGGACACAGGCGTGAACTCCACCTTCATGCCGAGCGTGGTTTCGAGGTGTTTCACCAGCGGAGCGGCCTTGCGGGCCAGTTCGGTGGGTGATTCGTCGGGGATCGCGGTGACGCGAAACACGGCTTGCGCGTGCGCGGCGGCGGTGAGGGACAGCACGGCGCAGGTGAAGAGTGCGCGCAGGGTGCGAGAGGTGTTTGTGAACATGATGAATCCGATGAAGAGGGATTGGGGAGGGCGTATTAGACCTGACCTGCTTCAACCTGGCAGTGGCCGTCAGTTTTGCAAGACCCTGTAAGAAACCGGGTCGCCGCGCAGACTTTGAAACACACCTCCGCTATAAAGACCGATCTCGAAAGTCTCCATGCCCCTTCAGACCCAGACCCCACCCTTCATCCAGCTCCACCACGAGGACCGCGCAGCGATGCGTGCCGAGCTCGTGGCCGGCCTGCTGGAGACGCCAGCGAACATTGCGCCGAAGTTCCTGTACGACGCGCTGGGCTCGCGCCTGTTCGATGCCATCACCGAGCTGCCCGAGTACTACCCCACGCGCACCGAAGCGGCGATCTTTCAGCAGCACGGCGCCGACATGGCGCGCGTGGTGCCCGGTGGCTCGATCCTGCTCGACCTGGGCGCCGGCAGCTGCGCCAAGGCCGCGCGCTTGTTTCCGGTGCTGCGTCCGGCTGCCTATGTGGCCATCGACATTTCGGTGGACTACCTGCGCGACACCTTGCAGCAACTGCAGAAGCAACATCCAGCGCTGGCCATGCTCGGCCTGGGCATGGATTTCTCAAGCCGCTTCGCGCTCGGCGCCGACGTGGCCGACTGGCTGGCCGACGGGCCTGCGGCGCAGGCGCCTCGCGTGGTGTTCTACCCGGGCTCGAGCATCGGCAATTTCAACCCGAAAGAGGCGCTCGCCTTGCTCAAGCAGGCGCATGCGGTGTGCCGCTCGGGTGGCCAAGGCGGGGGCCTGCTGATCGGCGTGGACCGCGTCAAACCCCAGGCTGTGCTGGAGCCCGCTTACGACGACGCGCTGGGTGTCACCGCTGCTTTCAACCGCAACCTCCTGCTCAACGTGAACCGCGTGCTCGGCGCCGATTTCGCGCCGACCGCCTGGCGACACGTGGGCTTGTTCAACGCCAGGCTTTCGCGCATTGAAATGCACCTGGAAGCCACTGCGCAGCAGACTGTGCGCTGGCCCGACGGGGAGCGGATGTTTGCGCAGGGTGAGCGTCTGCACACCGAGAGTTCGTACAAGTGGCAGCCCGAGGCCTTCGAGGCTTTGTTGCAGGACGCCGGCTTCGGTCGGGCGCGCCATTGGAGCGACGCCCAAGGCTGGTTCAGCGTGTTCTGGGCGCCGGCCTGAACAGGCCTAGCCTTTGAGCACCGTGTCGATCAGCCGGAGCATGACTTCGGCGGTGTAGGGCTTGGGCAGGAAGTGGTCGAGGCCCAAACCGGATGCCCGGGCGACCTTGCCGTTCTGGGAGATGCCGCTGGCGCCGATGAGCTTGACCAAGGGGTTGATCTGCCGCAGCGCCTGGATGGTCGCCGGGCCGTCCATCACGGGCATCATCATGTCGGTCAGCACCAGGTCGATGCCCTGGATGTCCTGCGCATACAGGGCCACCGCCTCCGCGCCGTTGGATGCCACGATCACCCGGTAGCCATAGGCCTCCAGGGTCTGGCGCGTGACCTGCCGGATGGCGGCCTCGTCGTCCACCACCATGATCAGTTCGCCGTTGCCCCGTGGCACGGCGGGCTTCGCGTCACCGATCTGGGTGCTGGTGGCGTCTGGATTGGCGGGCAGGTAGATGCGAAAGCGCGTGCCTTTGTCCACCTCGCTGTACAGACGCACGAACCCCCCGTGACTCTTGACGATGGCCAGTGTGGTGGCCAGCCCCAGACCCGTGCCTTCGCCCACCGGCTTGGTGGTGAAGAACGGGTCGAAGACACGGTCCTGGATGTCCGGCGGGATGCCGGCGCCGTTGTCCTCGACCTCGATCTTCACGTAGGCGCCCACACGCGACTCGATGTTCATGGCGGCGTAGTGCGCATCCACCGTCATGTTCTCGGCCGAGATCGCGATGCGCCCACCGTTGGGCATCGAGTCGCGGGCATTGACGCACAGGTTCATCAGCACCTGCTGCAGTTGCGTCGGGTCGGCCTGCACCTGCCACAGGTCGGGCGCGACCGTGGAGACGATGGAGATGTTCTTGGAGATGGTCTCTCTCAGGATCTGGTCGAGGTCGCGCAGCACGTCGCGGATTCTCACCTCGTGCCGTTTGCCCTCGACGCCGCGGGCGAACGACAGCACCTGCCTGATCATGTCGGCGCCGCGTCGCGCACTCACCTCGATGGTCTTGAGCACCGCCTGGTCGTCCGGGTTGGGCAGGGAGTCCTTGAGCAGCTCGATCGACATCATGATCGGCGCCAGCACATTGTTCAGGTCGTGGGCAATGCCCCCGGCCAGCGTGCCGATGCTCTCCATGCGCTGCGCACGCAGGAACTGCTGCTCCAGCAGCTTCTGGTGCGTCACGTCGGTGTTGATGGCCAGGACGGAGCGGGGCTGGCCCGCTTCGTCCCTCACCAGGGTCCAGCGCGAGACCAGCAGCAGGTGTCTGCCGTCCTGGGTCTTGTGCTCGATCTCGCCCACCCATTCCCCTTCCTCCATCACCGTCTGTTGGCATCGGTCGTACACATTGGGGTTGTTGAACAGCAGTTCTCGCGCAGACCGGCGGCGGGCCTCCTCCGCCGTCCAGCCGTAGATGCGTTCGGCGCTGCGGTTCCAGAACGCCACGGTACCGTCCAGGTTGAGCACCCAGATGGCGTCCTGGGCCTTGTCGAGCAGCGCGGCCTGCTCCCGCAGGCGTTCCTCCACCTGCTTCATCGACGTGGTGTCCTGCAGCGCGCCGTGCACGCTGTTCACCCGCCCGCCCTCGGCCAGGGCGGGCTCCGCGGCCACGCGCACCCATTTCAGCTCGCCCGCGCAGGTGGTGATCTGAAACTCGCGATCAAAGCTCGTGCCGCGCGCAACGCATGCGTCCAGCGCTGCCTTGAACGACGCGCGCGACTCGGAGGAGAAGACGGACAGGAATTCGCCCAGGGTGGGTGGTGAGGCACGGGGCCAGTCCAGCATGAGGTAGATCTCGTCGGACCACTCCACGGCGTTGACCGATGGCACGGCCGTCCAGCCACCGATCTTGCCCACCCGGCCGCCGACCTTCAGCAAGTTGTCCTTCTGGCGCAGTGCCTCGGCGGCTCGCTTGCGTTCGGTGATGTTGCGTTCGATCGAAATCCAGTGCGTGTACCGGCCGGCGGCGTCGGCAATGGGAACGATGTCGAGCTCCAGCCAGATCTCCTCGCCGCTCTTCGTGTAATTGAGGATCTCCTCGCGCACCGGCTCCCAGCGCTTCAGGCTGGCGCGGATGCGGTCGAGCACGTCGCGCTGCGTGCGGGGGCCCTGCAGGATGCGCGGTGTCTTGCCGATGATCTCGTGCGGCCGGTAGCCGGTGTGTCGCTCGAAGGCCTGGTTGACATAGAGCACCCTGGGCCACAGTCCTCCCACGGCCTCTGCATCGGTGACCACGATGATGTCGTTCATGCGCTCCACGCAGGCCTGCAGCAAGCGCAGTTGTTCGTCGTCCCGGCGCTTTTGCGTGACGTCCTGAAAATACACCGCCACGCCGTCCTCGGTCGGGTGCGAGCGCAACTCGAACCACTTGCCCAGCGGTTCATAGAACCCGACTTCGGTGGCCACCTTTCCCGTTTCGACGGCGCGCTGGAAGCTCTTGTGGAAAAGGCTGTTCTCCATGCCCGGGAAGACGTCCCACAGCCGCTTGTGCAACAGGTCCTCGCGCCTTCTGTTCACCGTTCGCGTCATCTCTTCGTTGACGAAGGTGATGTGCCAGTCCCTGTCCAGTGTGAAGAAGGCGTCGGACATGTTCTGCAGCGTGGCGCTGAGCTTGGTTGCCAGCGCATGTCGCTCGAGTTCGTGGAGCCGCAAGCCCGTGATGTCCTGCAGCGCGCCCTGAAAGCCGATGATCTGGCCGCCGGTGTCCCGCATGGCCTCGCCGACGGCGCGCACCCAGATCCTGCGTTGGGTGGCCGTGGTCAGTTCGGCCTCGAAGTCGAACGGCGCGCCCTCGCTCAGGCAGCGCTCGACGGTGCGCGTGATCGCGTCGCGGTACTCGGGCAGGTAGTAGCCAATGCCTTCGTCCAGTGCTGGCTGGTAGCCAGCGGGTCTGTCGTGGATCTCGCAGATTTCGTCGGACCACACCAGCGTTTGTGACTCGACGGCGAACGTCCAGCCACCCAGGCGCGCGGCCCGCCCAGCCATCTTCAGCAGCAACTGGTTCCTGTGCAGTTGCTCTTCCGCGTTGCTGCTGAGCTGCGCTGTTTGCATGGATGCCATTTCGGACGCCAATGGCGGGAATGTCAAGGAGCAGACAAACCCTGTCCCTCGCCCGCCATGCGTGCGGCGCGCCCGCTGGCGCCGTGTCCTCTCAGGCGCCGGGGCGGTTCGTCAAGTTCCTCACTGTCGCGCGCCGAGGGGTCCGGCGCACAAGCGCCGCCACAGCTGGCCGAACCAGGCGTGGCCACTCACCAGCACCACCCCGGCCAGCACCAGCAGCGCGCCCGCGAGGAAGCCGGACTCGATGGGTTCGTTCAACAGCCAGGCCCCCAGCACCACGCCGAACAAGGGCGTGAGGAACGACAACACACCCAGCCGCGAGGCGAGGTAGTGGCGCATCAACCAGAACCAGACCAGGAAACTGACAAACGCCACCACCACCGACTGGAACGCCAGAGTGGCCCAGACCATGGGCGTGGGGTTGAAGGTGGTGTGCCCCATCAAGAAGGCCGCCGGCAGCAGCAGCGCGAAGGCGCCGAACAGTTGGTAGAGCAGGATCTGCGTGGCCGGCAGACCGCTCAGGCGCGTGGTGCGGATGACCACCGTGGTGGCGCCCCAGGCCACCCCACCCAGCAGACCCAGCAGGTCGCCCCAGAGCATGCGCGACCAGTCCTGGTGGCCCTGTGTGTCGCGCAGCAGGAAGGCAATGGCAATGCCCGCAAAGGCCATCAGGATGCCCAGCCATTGCGCTGGCGCCAGCCGTTCGGAGGGCAGCTTCCACTGCAGACCCAGGGCCGCGAAGATCGGCGCGGTGTAGAGAAACACCACCATGTGGGCGGCCGAGGTGTGGCCCAGCCCTTCGCCCACCAGCAGGAATTCCAGGCCGAACAAGGCACCGGCCACCGCGCCGGGTTTCCAGGCGCCACCGGCCAGCAGCGAGCCTTCGCCCTGGCGCCACATCAGCAGACCCACCAGGGCCGCCGCGATGCCCGAACGCACCGCGATCTGCAGGATGGGCGAGAAGTCATGTGCGGTTGCCTTCAGCGCGATCTGCTGCAGGCTCCAGGTGAGGCAGAGCACGACCATGAGGCCGATGGCTCGGGCGTCGAGGGCTTGTCGGGTGTCCACATCTGCAATCGCGGGTTGATCGGAGGGTGATTGTCCGTTTGACTGCTGCGCGGCAGATAACGAAAATCAGACAAACCATCCCCCCGGACCGTCAAAATGCCCCGCGCCCGAATCCCCGCCAAACATTTGCAGACCGCACCATTCACCGACGCACTGCCCGGAGAAATCGTCTTCCGCGCGGCGCAGATGCCCGCCGACGCGGCGTACCCGCACCACCGCCACCACTGGGGTGAGTTCGTCTACGCCTTCAGCGGCGTGATGGAGGTGCAGCTCGCCACCGAGCACTACCTGATTCCGCCGCCATACGGCCTGTGGTTGCCGCCGGACGTGGACCACACCGGCATGAACCGCCAGGAGGCTTCCTTCTGTTCGGTCTACGTGGTGCCCGAGCGGGCGGACCGCATGCCGGCCCAGGTGTGCGCACTCACCGTCAGCCCCTTGCTGCACGGCTTGCTGGAGCACCTGCGGCAGACACCGCCTGTGCTGGCGCACGGCGCCCCGCACGATCGGCTGCTGCAGGTGGTGCTGGACCAGCTGGAGGCGGCCCCGGTCACCGGCAGCTACCTGCCCGCCTCGGATGACCCGCTGCTGGCGCCCGTGCTGCGGGCGCTGGAAGCGGCGCCCGGTGATTCGCGGTCGGTGGCCGAGTGGGCGGCCTTCGTGCACACCACCGAACGCACGCTCATGCGGCGCTGCCAGAGTCAGCTGGGCATGACGCTGGCCGAATGGCGGCAGCGGCTGCGCACGGTGAAGGCCATGGCCCGGCTGAAAGCCGGGGAGAAGGTGGAGCACATCGCCCAGGACCTGGGCTACGCATCCACCTCGGCCTTCATCGCGATGTTCCGCCGACTGACCGGCGAAACACCCGATGGGTACCGCAAGGGTCGATGAGGCTCAGGCGCGCACGCTGCGAAAGCCTGCAAAGATGTCGGTGCGCTCAGCAGGGAAGTAGTTGCGGTACCTGGGGTGGCGCAGGCGGGGGTGGGTGGCGGTGCTGGCGCCCTTGAGCACCGGGCGGCCATCGAACCAGGGCTGCGAGTAATCCAGGTAGGGGTGGGGCGTGAAACCGGGGAAGGGGGCGAAGGCGCTGGCGGTCCATTCCCACACCTCGCCCCAGGCGAAGCCGGGCACCGTGTGCGCCGCCGCTTCCCACTCGGCTTCGGTCGGCAGGCGCCGCCCGGCCCAGCGGCACCAGGCCTGTGCTTCCAGCGCGCTGAGGTGGCAGGCCGGGGCCTGCAGGTCCAGCGCTTGCCAGGTGCCGAAGCGCTGCACCTGCCACCCGCCGGCGGTGCGCCGCAGGTAACGCGGCACGGCGGCCAGGCCGGCGTCCACCATCGGCAGGTAGCGCGCCCAGCTCACTGCGCAGGTGTCGATCTCGAAGGTGGCCACATCCACGGTGTGGGCGCCGAGTTCGTTGTCGAACGCGAAGCCCGGACCCGCCCATCCCAGGGTCCAGGGGGTGGCCGGCACGTGGGCCTCGGCGGGTTGGGTGTGCACCACCGAAGGCGAATGACCCAGGTCGATGCCCAGCGTCTGCGCCATGTACACGCCCGCCTCGGCGTGCATGTCTTCGTGGAACAAGGCGAGGCGGAAGAAGTAGAGGCCGGTGTCGTCATCGGGTGCGTCGCGCAGCAGCGCCAGTGTCTGGTCCAGGCTGGCCGAGAGGTCGGCTCGTGTGGCGTGGGCGCCCGGCAGGTCCAGCTGCCAGCGCCGGTCGTGTGGCACGGCGCTGGAGTCGTACAGCGCATCGGCGTCGATGCCGCGCAGGCCCTGGCGCGCAGCGCTGCGGGCCACGAGCGGGTCCGCCTGCGCGCCGCTTCCGACCTGCGGGTTGCGAGCGATCCACCAGTCGGCAAACCAGCCGATGTGACCGAGCTCCCACCGCGGCGGGTTGAGCTCGGGCGTGCAGGGCACGCCCAGGTCGGGGCCGAGCGCCGCCTGCAGCGCCGCGAACTGTCGCAGCGTGCGCTCGCGCGCGTCCTCCAGCGCGCGGGCCAGCGTTGCCCGGCCGGCGTGGCGGGCCATGTCCGCGGGGGACAGCTCGCCCGCAGGTGCATCGCACACAATCAACGATCCGTTCACATCCATGAAAAAACCTTCTCTCTGCATCGTCACGCCGGCCGTGGCCGAAGCCAACAACGGCAACTGGCAGACCGCACGCCGCTGGGCGCGCATGCTCTCGGACGATTATCGGGTGAGGGTGGCGCAGGCGTGGTCCGAGGGCGATGAGGGAGATGTATTGCTGGCCCTGCACGCGCGACGCTCGGCCGCGTCGGTGGCCGCCTGGGCCCAGGCGCATCCCCATGGCCCGCTGGTGCTGGCGCTGACCGGCACCGACCTCTACCGCGACATCGCGACGGACGCGAGTGCCCAGCGCTCGCTGGCCCTGGCGCACCGGCTCATCGTGCTGCAGGAGCGAGGGCCGCTGGCGCTGCCCGAGGCGCTGCGGGGCAAGTGCCGGGTGGTGTTCCAGTCGGGCACGCGCCGCCAGACGCTGGCCAAGACCACGGCGCACCTGCGGGCGGTGATGGTGGGCCATCTGCGCGACGAAAAATGGCCGCAGACCCTGTTTGAAGCGGCGCGCCTGCTGCGCGCCGACGAGGGCATTCGCATCGACCACATCGGTGCCGCGATCGACCCCGCGCTGGGCGAGGCCGCCCGAGCGACCGCGCAGGCCTGCCCGCACTACCGCTGGCTCGGCGGCCTGTCGCATGGCGCCACCCGCTCGCGCATGCAGCGCGCCCACCTGCTGGTGCACACCAGCCGCATGGAGGGCGGGGCCCATGTGCTGATGGAGGCCGTGCTCGGTGGCACGCCCGTGCTGGCCTCGCGCATCGACGGCAACGTGGGCATGCTGGGCGCCGACTACGGCGGCTACTTCCCCCCGGGCGATGTGCCCGCGCTGGTGCAGGCCTTGCGCGCCTGCCGTGCGGGCATGGGCGAGCCGGCTGGCAAGCTGGCCGCCCTGCACGCACAATGTGAGGCCCGGGCGCCGCTGTTCGATCCGCGCATCGAGCAGGCCGCCCTGCTGACCCTGTTGCACGAATTGCGCTGAGCCCTGCGCACCGCATCAGCACCGATTTCCCTTCTCTCTGGAGACACCCATGAACGCACCCACCCCCACCGCCGCCACCCAGCCCCGCCTCACCAGCCTCTCGCACGGGGGCGGTTGCGGCTGCAAGATCGCGCCCGGCGTGCTCAGCGAAATTCTCAAAGGCACGGCCGCCATGCCGATGCCCAAGGAGTTGCTGGTCGGCATCGAGACGGCCGACGACGCGGCTGTGTACCAGCTCAACGACGAGCAGGCGTTGATTGCCACCACCGATTTTTTCATGCCCATCGTCGACGACCCGTACGACTTCGGCCGCATCGCCGCGACCAACGCCATCAGCGATGTGTACGCCATGGGTGGCACGCCCATCATGGCCCTGGCACTGGTGGGCATGCCCATCAACGTGTTGTCCACCGAGACCATCGGCAAGATCCTGGAAGGCGGGCAGGACGTGTGCCGTGCCGCCGGAATCCCGATCGCGGGCGGTCACACCATCGACTCGGTCGAGCCCATCTACGGCTTGGTGGCCCTGGGCCTTGTGCATCCCAAACGCGTCAAGCGCAACGCCGACGCGAAGGTGGGGGACCGCCTGATCCTGGGCAAGCCGATCGGCGTGGGTGTGCTCTCGGCCGCCTTGAAGAAGGACGCGCTGAGCGCTGAGGGTTACGCGCAGATGATCGCCAACACCACCCAGCTCAACACCCCCGGCCCCGATCTGGCCGCGCTGGACGGCGTGCATGCGCTCACCGACATCACAGGTTTCGGCCTGGCCGGCCACGTGATGGAAATGGCGCGCGGCTCCAACACCACCGTGCGCATCGACATGGCCCGCGTGCCGCTGATCGTGGGCGTGCGCGAACTCGCCGCCGCCGGCATGGTCACCGGTGCCTCGGGTCGCAACTGGGCCGCCTACGGCCACGAGGTGCGGCTGGCGAGCAGCCTGCAGCCGGTGGACCAGGCCCTGTTGTCCGATCCGCAGACCAGCGGCGGCCTGCTGGTGGCCTGCGCACCCGAAGCGGTGGACGCGGTGCTGGCGATCTTCGAGAAGCATGGTTTTGCCGGCGCGGCCGACATCGGAGAGATCGTGGCGCCCGCCGCCGAAGGCGTGCGCCTGGAAGTGCGCTGAGCCATGGAGCGACAACGCATCAGCTCCGGCTCGCCGTTTGAAGAGCAGATCGGCTATTCGCGCGCCGTGGTCGCCGGTGACTGGGTGTTCGTCTCCGGCACCACGGGTTTCGACTACACCACCATGACCATTTCAGATGATGTGGTGGAGCAGACCGAGCAGTGCATGCAGAACATCGCGGCCGCGCTCAAGCAGGCGGGCTCCAGCCTGGACGACGTGGTGCGCGTGAACTACGTGCTGCCCGTGGGTGCCGACTTCGAAGCCTGCTGGCCGGTGCTGCGCAAACACCTGGGCGCGGCACGCCCGGCGGCCATGATGATCACCGCCGGCCTGCTCGATCCGCGCATGAAGATCGAGATCGAGGTCACGGCCATGAGGCACCCATGACCCCCGCCCCCATCCTCGCCTTCGACATCTTCGGTACGGTGGTCGACTGGCACGGCAGCATCGTGCGCGAGGTGGCGGCGCTGTATCCGCAGGTGGATGCCGATGCCTTTGCGCTCGCCTGGCGCGCGGGCTACCAGCCGGCCATGCAACGGGTGCGCTCGGGCGAACTGGGCTGGACGCTGATCGACGATCTGCACCGCCTGATCCTCGACGACCTGTTGCCCACGTTCGGTCTGACGTCGCTCACCGAAGCGCAGAAGCAGCACCTCAACAAGGTCTGGCACCGGCTGGACCCATGGCCCGATACGGTGGCCGGGCTCACGCGCCTGAAGGCCCGACACACCATCTGCAGCCTGTCCAACGGCAACATCGGCCTGCTCACGAACATGGCCAAGCGCGGGGGCCTGCCGTGGGATTGCGTGCTCTCGGCCGAGGTGTTTCGGGCCTACAAACCCGACCCGGCCACCTACCTCGGCGTGGCTCGGGTGTTTGACGTGGAGCCGCACGATGTGATGCTGGTGGCCGCCCATCAGGAAGACCTCGCGGCGGCCAGGAACTGCGGCCTGCGCACGGCCTACATCGAGCGGGCGCTGGAATTCGGGCCGAAGAACCCCAAGGACGTGTCGCCCGATGCGGCCAACACCTTCCACGCCCGCAGCCTGGTGCACCTGGCCGAACAATTGGGCTGCTGAAGGCGCGCTCGGCGCCGTTGGATCACTCGACGCGCGCCGTCGCGTGCGCCGGCTCGATCAGCGTCTTGCCGGGGTTCAGGTTGTCCATCAGATCCAGCTGAAGCGAGTAGTTGCCGGCGGGGGGTGCCAGCCAGACCTCGGTCTGGCCTTCTGGAAACTCGAGCACGGCGGGCGTGCCCCGGTTGCCTTCGGGCGTCACGGTCAGGCGGAAATGCCCGGTGCCTGCGATGCCTTGCGAGCGGTGTGCCACTTCGAGCGCCGACGCATGGAACTGCACGCGCATCGGGTTTCTGAGCGTGGAGCGGTCCAGCCCGATGGACAGGCCCTTGACCGACAGGGTCTTGGGGTCAACGCCGGTCTTGCGCGTCACCGTGATGCGCGTCGGCTTGCTGAAGACGAAGTGAGGCAGGTGTTTCTGGTCGGCCAGCAGCATGCGCAGCGTGTAGGTGCCCGGCTCCAGCGTGAGCACGGTTTCCATCTGGCCCTTGCCGAAGTGGATGTACTGGTCGTTGAACGGGAGGGCTTCCTTGAAATTCAAGGGCAGGTCGCGGTTGACCAGCAGGTGGTGGTGGCCGCTGCGGGCGCGGCCCGGCTGCGCGATGGGCGCCAGCCCCCAGCCGCCCGTGAGGCCGAACTTCGCCACGAACGGCGTCTCGATCTGGTCCCCGTCCTTGAGGTTGGTGAAGTAGGCCTCGGCCGTCAACCTGGGAGGAGCCGCCTGCCACGGATGTACCTTCGGCGTGCCCGCTGCGATGGCGGGCCGTGCAGCGGCGGGCTGCGCATGGGCAGAGAGGGAGATCAGGAAGGTCGTGCTCGACAGAAGTGAGATCGCGAGTCGGTGCAGGGAAGTGGACATGGCGTTGTATGGTCGGGTGACAAAGCGGTGAAGAATGCTGCGGGTGGCGGCGGGGCCGCCCACACGTTACAGGAGAAATTTCAACATGAACAATCGGGCCTGGTATTCAAACTTTGCGAAGAGCATCGCCCGAATGAGCGGACGACCCAAGACGTTTGCGCTCGCCGCCGCGGTGATCGTGGTCTGGTTGGTCACCGGGCCCTTGTTCGGCTTCAGCGACACCTGGCAGCTGGTGATCAACACCGGCACCACCATCGTCACCTTTCTCATGGTGTTCCTGATCCAGAACACGCAGAACCGCGATTCCGAAGCCTTGCAGATCAAGATCGATGAGTTGATCCGCGCCACCCGGGGCGCGCACAACGCGCTGCTGGACCTCGAAGAGCTGGAGCAGGACAACCTGGACGAATTCCGACGGCGCTACCAGTTGCTGGCCAGCGAGGCCCGAAAAGATCTGGAGCGCGGCGATCAGGACACCGGTTCGCCCGAGGCCTGAGCGCCGGGGCCAGCGCCCGGCTTTCGGGGGGTGGGGTTCAATCGGTAGCGTTCGATGAAGCCCCGGTCGATGCGGTCCTTCCAGCGCCAGGCCCAGGCGCCCTCCAGGCTCAGCGGACCGTAGCTCGCGATGGCGTGGCCGGTGCCGCACGACAGCAGGTTGAGCGTGTTCGTGGGCGGCTGGTGCGGCTTCAAGGGCTTGCGCTGGTGAAACGCCAGCAGGTTGTGCGCCAGCGGCGGGCCGGCGCGCACCGCGTAGACGCCGCTTCTGGCGTGTGGCCCATCGGCCCGGCTGGCCACATCGCCCGCGGCGAACACATGGGGGTGGCTGGTACTTTGCTGGAATGCATTGACCAGCACCTGCCCGGATGCCGACAAGGCCAGACCGCCGCCCTGCAGCCAGGGCGGTGCGTGGGTGCCGATGGCCAGCAGCGGCACGTCGCAGGCCAGCCGCGCGCCGTTGCCCAGCATCACCTCGCCGGCGCCAATGCCCACGCACGTTTCGCGCAACACCGTGATGCCGCGCTGCTTCAACTGACGCAGCACCTTGCGTTGCACCGAGGGACGGTAGTTGTCGGCGACTTCCGGGCCACCGGTGATGAGCGTGAAGCGCGCGCCCGGCATGCCCTGCTGGCGAATGCCCTGCTCGGCGGCGAAGATGAGTTCGATGCCCGCCGCGCCCGCGCCCACCACCGCGAGCGACACCGGCTTTTGCTGCGCGAGTGCCAGCACCTGAGGCCAGAGCTGGGCGAAGGCTTCGATGGGGCGCACGGCGAGTGCGTGGGTGGCCGCGCCCGGCATGTCGGCTTCCAGGCGCGCGCGGTCGATCACCGCGCCGGTGTCGATGGACAGCGCATCAAAGCCCAGCGTGGCGGGCACGCCTTGCGCGCCGCCGGCCGCCGCCACGCTCACCGTGTTGCCCACCGGATCGATCCCGGTGCAGCGCCCCTGCACCCAGCGCGCTGCGGCCGCGCGCACCAGCGGCTCCAGTTCGATGCGGCAGTCGGCCTCGGTGTAGTGGCCCGCCACGTAGCCGGGCGTCATGCCGCTGTAGGTCTGGTAGGCGTAGGGCGTGAGCACCGTCACGTCCAGATCGGCAGGGCGGTGTTGCGCCAGGCTGGCGAGCACATGCACATGGGCATGGCCGGCGCCGAGCAGGAGGAGTTTCTTGATGCCGTGGTGCATGGGTTCCGATGGTACGTGGCGTGTCAAGGTGTGAGGTCTGTCCAGCGCAGATCGGCCACCCAGCCCCTGCTGGTGCTGGCGGTGTTGTCGCTGTCGGCGCCCAGCAGCACGCGTGTGATGCGCGGCGCTGCAGCGCCTGCGGGCAACTCGTCGGCGAACAGCGTGGCGAAGTCCTGCGCCACGTCACGCGACTCGGCCATCCAGCGCGCCAGCGGTGCGCCTGTGCCTTGCAGGCTGATGAAACGCACGCGTTTGGTGTAGGGGTTGGCGCCCTGCGTGAGGGCCGGGTGGGTGCTGTCCCACGCGTAGCAGACGGTGGCGGCCGGCAAGGCCTCGCCGCTCACGCTGCGGGCAATGCGCAGCACCGTGCGTTCCACAAAGGGCACGCGGTCCAGCGCGTGGTCGAACATCACGCAGACCTTGAGCGCCGCGTCGTCGCCGGCCTTGGTGAGGATGTCGGGCGCGCTCTGGCCACCCGAGAGCGGCTGGTCGAGGCGCCAACGCCACTGCAGCCGGGCCGGTGCGGCGCCGCTCCAGTCGTGCACCAGCGTGCCGTAGCTCGCTGCCGTGATCACCTGCACGGCGGCCACGCCGTCGGCGCGGCCGGCTTCAAAGCGGGTGGACGGGATGTCGGCCCGGGCCTTGGGGAACCCCACGAATCGCCAGACGGGGTTGAGCGCGCCATCGGCCTGCACCAGCGCAGGCAGGGGCGTCTGGGCCTGTGCGCTCAGGCAGGTGGCGAGCCATGCCGCCGCCAGAACGCGGGCCAGCGCCATCACCCCCGCCGCCAGTCGTGGAACCTGCCCACCCAGGCCAGCAGTTTGTGCGGCGCGTGCGCGCGTTTCCATTCTCCGGCGGCGTATTTGTTGGCTTCGGAAAGCGTGGGGTAGGTGTGGATGGTGCCCAGGATCTTGTTCAGGCCCAGGCCGTGTTTCATGGCCAGCACGTACTCGGCCAGCAGGTCGCCCGCGTGCGTGCCGACGATGGTCACGCCCAGGATGGTGTCTTTGCCCGGCGCGGTGAGCACCTTCACGAAACCGTGCGCCTCGCTGTCGGCGATGGCGCGGTCCAGGTCGTCGATGCCGTACTTCGTCACCTCCACCGCGATGCCTTGTTCTCTCGCCTCCTGCTCATTCAGGCCCACGCGCGCCACCTCGGGATCGATGAAGGTGGCCCAGGGGATCACGCGGTAGTCGGCCTTGAACTTCTTGAAATCGCCGAACAGCGCGTTGACCGCCGCGTACCAGGCCTGGTGCGCCGCCACGTGGGTGAACTGGTAAGGACCGGCCACGTCGCCAGCCGCGTAGATGTTGGGGTAGAGCGTCTGCATGTACTCGTTGGTCTCCACCGTCTTGTTTGTCGGAATGCCGAGCGCTTCGAGGCCGTAGCCGGTGAGGCGCGCGCTGCGGCCCACGGCGCACAGCAGCTCGTCGAATTCGATGCGTTGCTCGACGCCGGCGTGCTCCACCACGATGGCCTTCACACCATCCCTGCTGTCCACCCGCAGCGCCTTGTGACCGGTGCGCACATCCACACCGTCTTTCATGAGCGCTTGGCGCGCCAGCTCACTCACCTCTTCGTCTTCACGCGCCATCACGCGCGGCGCCATCTCCACCTGCGTCACCCGGGAACCCAGGCGCGCAAAACTTTGCGCGAGTTCGCAGCCGATGGGACCACCGCCCAACACCACCAGGCGTTTGGGCGCTTCGTCGAGCTGGCCGAACTTCTCCCACAGGGTGTCGCTGGTCACATAGCCGCTGTCGTCCAGACCGGGCAGAGATGGCACGAAGGGCCTGGCACCGGCGGCGATCACGATGCTGCGCGTGGTGAGCGTCTGCGTGCTGCCGTCGTTCAAGGCAATCTCCACCGTCCACGGGTTCACCAGTTTCGCGTAGCCCTGCAGCACCTCCACACCCAGACCCGTGTAGCGCTCCACGCTGTCGTGCGGCTCGATGGCGCGCACGATGGCCTGGATGCGCTGCATCACCGCCTTGAAGCTGAAGGTGGGTTGGGTGCTGTTGAGGCCGTAGGTCTGGCCATGGCGCATCTGGTGGGCCAGCTTGGCGCTCTTGATGAGCGCCTTGCTCGGCACGCAGCCGTAGTTCAGGCAATCGCCGCCCATCTTGTGGGACTCGACCAGCGTGACCTTGGCCTTGACCACCGCCGCGATGTAGGCCGACACCAGGCCGCCCGCACCGGCGCCGATCACGATCAGGTTGCGGTCGAATCGCGCGGGCTTCACGCTGGCCCAGCGCGCATACACCTTGCGCTTCTGCAGCAGGCCCACGATCCACTTCGCGATCAACGGAAACACGCCCAGCAGCACGAACGAACCCAGCAGCGCCGGGCTCAGGATGCCCTGGAGCGAATCGATCTGCGCCAGCTGCGTGCCCGCGTTCACATACACCAGCGTGCCGGCCAGCATGCCGATCTGGCTCACCGCGTAGAAGGTCAGCGCCTTCATCTTGGTGAGGCCCATCACCAGGTTGATCACGAAGAACGGCACCACCGGGATCAGCCGCAGCGTGAACAGGTAGAACGCGCCGTCCTTCTCGATGCCGCGGTTGATCTCGGCCAGGCGGTTGCCGAACTTCGCCTCGATGCTGTCGCGCAGCACGAAGCGCGAGACCAGAAACGCCAGCGTGGCGCCCAGGCTGGAGGCAAACGACACCAGCAGCGTGCCCCACCACAGCCCGAAGATGGCGCCGCCGGCCAGCGTGATGATGGTCGCGCCGGGGAACGAGAGCGCGCTGGCCACCACATAGAGGGTGAAGTACGCCAGCGAGATCTTCAGCGGCTCGGCGGCGTAGAGCGCCTCGAAGTTGGCCTGGCTTTGTTTGAGGTAGTTCAGGCTGAGGAAATGGCCCAGATCGAAAAAGAAAAAGACCGCAATGCCCAGCAGCACCGCCGCCAGCAGCAAGAGTTTTCGAAAGGTCACGACAATTCCAGTGTGGGTTTGCAACCTGTCGGTCGCCGAGGCCGTTGCATTCTTACATCAACCCCCGGCCACCGCAGCCGGGCTGGGGGACCATTGCTGACGGCTGTCACACGGTTGTGGCAGTCCTTCGACGGCCGCTTGCAAGGGGCTGTGCCTGCGTAAAGGTCCCTGTATTGCGCCGCCCGGATGCGTGCAAGAGCGTCAACCCGTGTCACATGGTTGTGACACGGAGGCGCTGGTCGCGGTGAGTGTTTTGGGGGTGGCACAGCCTGAGCGCCTCGGCAGCGTGCGCCGAGCGTGTCAACAGCGTGTGACAGTTGTTGCCAAAACCGGAGACCAAGGCTCAGCGCGCAGACCACGCGCTGGACCGCGAAAACGTTGTTTCCCCTCTGGTGGACAGCTTCGACCGCACCCACGCGACGTGTGGCACCGAAGTTGCAGAGAACCCTCTGATTTGCGCCTGCGCAACTCAACCCTGTTCTCGTTTCAATCAACTTTCGGAGGACCTATGAAGAAGACACTTCTGGCTTCGGCCATGGCAGTTGCGTTCGGTCTCAGCGGCCTGGCGCAGGCCAACACCACCAAGCAGATCACGGATGACGGCAGTACCGCCACCAACACCAACACCAGCACCTCTACCAGCACGAAGACACACACCAACGCCAACACCAGCACGAAGACACACACGCACACCAATGCGAACACGGACACCCGTACCGACAGCAGCACCAACAAGAAATCTGGCGATGCCAAAGCAGATGCCGCGCGCTCGGCTGCGCTGAACAACGGCTCGACCGGCACCTTCAGCAACGCGTTCAACGTGACGACCGTCACCGCCACCAGCAAACTGCACGGCACGGTGAGCGGCAACAGTGCCTACGGCATTGGCAACAACGCCTACAACACCGGCAGTGCCGACGGCGGCAAAGCCTATGGTGGCTACGGCGGCAAGGGCTATGGCGGCAGCGCCAGCGGCTCGGGCACCGGTGGCAACGGCGCAGGCGGTGTGGGCGCCGTTGGCGCGGCAGGCGGCGACGCCTCCAATGGCGACGCGAGCAATGGAAGCGCTCGCAACGGCAGCGCCAAGGCCGGTGACGGCGGCAAGGGCTACGGCGGCGGTGCCAACGGCGGCGACAGTGGCGGCGAGGCTTCTGCCAATGGCCATGGCCATGGCGATGGCGGCAACACGGGCTCGGCCAACGGCGGTCGCGAACGTGGCGCGGGCAATGCCGGTGACGGTGGAACTACCGGGACCGCAGGCGCATCCACACCCAGCGGCACGGGCGGCACGGCCAGCAGCGCTGGCGGTGGAAGCACCCGCAACGGGGGCGCAGGCACCGGTGGTGCGGGTGGCCCCGCCAACAATGGCAGCGCCACCAACGGCAGCGCCAGCAACGGCTCCAACGCCGCCGGCAACGGTGGCTCAGGTGGCAGTGGCACAGGCGGCACTGGCGGCGCCGGCAGTGGTGGCACCGTCACCGCCAACGGCGGCACCGGCGGCAACGGCGCGGGCGGCACGGGTGGCGCAGGCGGGACGAACAACGTCAACGCCGGCACCTTCAGCATGGCCAACACCATGACCAGCGTCGGGCAATCGGCCGCGGGCATCATGATCGCCAGCCAGAACAGCGGGATCTCCTCGCTGGTCCAGCAAAGCGTGAACGTGCAGGCCAACCTGGCCGTTGGCAACTGAGCGCTGACGGATCACACCGCGCGGCGCCTGGCGCGTCCCTGCATCGACGCCCGCGCGGTGCGTCCTGCCCACCCTTCCGACGACAGAGGGAGCACCATGACCCCGAACCGATTCCTTTGCGCAGCCGCGTGGCTGCTTGGCGCGGCGTCGCTCACCGGGCCTGCCCACGCACAGACGGCCAAGGTGTCCGCACCGTCCGGCTTTGTGGCCCAGGCGGTGGACGCCGCCACGCTTGCCGACCAGCGCGGCGGCAGCACCCGCGTGCGCAACGACATGACCTTGACAGGCACCACCGCCGACAACACGGCCCGTCATGTCAACACCGGCAACAACGCCATCAGCGCGGGCGCTTTCGCCAACATGAGCGGCATGCCCGTCGTGATCCAGAACTCGGGCGCGAACGTGCTGATCCAGAACGCCGTGATCCTCAACCTGCAGATGAACTGAACCGGGATCGCGCCATGTCACTGCATCCGCTGTTGTTCGTGCTGCTGTGCGCTGCCTCATCGGTGGGTGCGCAGACCGCGCACTTCCCCGCCACGGGGGCGGGCGACGTGACCATGCCCGTGACCAGCATCCGGCAGGCCCGCCTGGCCGGCACCCTGATGCAGCAATACGACTTCAGTTGCGGATCGGCGGCCATCGCCACGCTGCTGACCCACCACTACGGCACCGCGATCGACGAGCAGACCGTGTTTACCCGGATGTATGCGCAGGGTGACCAGCCCAAGATCCAGCGCGAAGGCTTCTCGCTGCTGGACATGAAGCGATTTCTGGCCAGCCTCGGCTTCGAGGCCGATGGCTTCGAGCAACCCTTGCGCAAGCTGCTGGAGGCGCGCATTCCCGCCATCGTGCTGATCAACCAGAACGGCTACCAGCATTTCGTCGTGATCAAGGGGCTGCAAGACGACCGCGTGCTCGTGGGTGATCCGTCTCAGGGCACGCGCGCCGTGCCGCTCGATGTTTTCGAGTCCCAGTGGCAGAGCAAACTGCTGTTCGTCATTCACAACCGCATGGAGCAGGCGCGCTTCAACCTCGCCGCCGACTGGCGCGTGGCGCCGCGCGCTCCCTTGGGCGGCCCCATGACCCGCGCCGGTCTCGGTGGCCTGGGTCTGCCCAAAAACGGACCGGGGGACTTCTGATGCGCACCTCAGCATCTCAACGCAGCGGCCGGGCGGCGGCGTGGGTCAGGGCCGCATGCCTGTGCCTGCTGGGAGTCTGGGCAGGTCTGGTGCAGGCCGCCCCACCCACCCAAGTATGGCAGGCCGTGAGCGATCGAACGCTGGACACGCAACGTGGCGGCTTCTTCTTTGGCAGTGGCCTGGAGGTGTCATTCGGCATCACGCGATCGGTGTTCATCAACGGCGAACTGATCACCGAGACCGTCCTCAACATCGCCCGCGTGGCCGACATCACCCCGGCCTGGGTGGCGCGCGTGCGCGAGGAGCTGCAGTCACTCACGCTGGTGCAGAACGGGCCGGGCAACACCTTTGTGGCGAGCACCGCTCCCACCACCAGCCCGCAGACCGTTGCCGCGGCCACCAACATCGCCATCACCACTTCGATCGCGGGCACAGCCACCGGCACGGTCATCCAGAACACGCTGAACAACCAGCACATCCTGCACCAGACCATCATCAACGCGAGCAGCAATGGGCTGGGCATGTTGAGGTTGTCGAGCTTGCACAGCACCCTGTCAGAGGCGATCCGGGAGAGCGTCGGACTGCGGTGATGCTCGACCACCGAGGTCGAAGCCCTCGCTGAGTCGCTGGCCACAGGCACCCTTTCGGGTCTGCTTTCAGGCCCTGATGCGTTCGTCTCTGAAAGTCAATCCCCAACACTTTTCTCCTACAAAAGTGGTTGCGTGTTCACGGCGCCAGCGTTACCCTACGCAGTAGTCGATGTAAACAATCGGCGTAGTTCTCCGGGGGCCGCGAAATGAAAAGCATCATTGCTCACCGAACGTGGGGGGCGGTGACCGGTTCGGTCATGGTCTTGTCCAGTGCCTTGGTGCATGCCCAGGGTGTGCCAGCCCGCAAGAGCGCAGCTGAGCGCATGGAGGCTCTCGAACAACTGGTCGTCGAGCAAGGGCGCCAGATTGATACCATGCGCCAGCAACTGCGGGAACAAACAGCGCGTCAGCAGGAGCTGGAGCGCTCCGTGGCGGAATCGGAGCGAAACGCGCGGCCCCCTGCTGCGGCTGCGGTAGCGCCCGCCGCGCCCCCTGACGCCGCAGCTCCCGCCAGCGGCGAAGGCCGCCCGGTTCGGGTGGGGACAGCCCCGCAGGCGGACCTCCAGCCACCGGCAGTGGCACCCATCTTCGACCAACCCGGCATCCTCACGCAGCCCGGCAACTACGTGATCGAGCCGTCCCTCCAGTACGGCTACTCGTCGAGCAACCGGGTGGCCCTCGTGGGCTACACCGTCATCCCGGCGTTGCTGATCGGTCTGATCGATGTGCGGGAGATCAAGCGCAGCACCCTGACCGCGGCCCTCACGGGTCGTTGGGGGCTGACCCGCCGTCTCGAGGTGGAAGCCAAGCTGCCTTACGTCTACCGCTCGGACGACTCCATCAGCCGCGAGATATTCACCGGCACTGCATCGGAGCGGGCCTTCAACGCGAGTGGCCACGCACTGGGCGACATCGAACTCGCAGCCCGCTACCAGCTCAACCAACCCCAGGGCGACACCCCCTTCCTGATCGGCTCGCTGCGGTTCAAGACCCGCACGGGCAAGGACCCGTTCGAGGTGGTGACCGACTGCGTGACCCGCTGCGAGGGGAACACCACCGGCACGGGTTTGCCTCTGGAGCTGCCCACCGGCTCGGGCTTCTATTCGCTGCAACCCGGGCTCACCTGGCTCTTTCCGTCAGACCCTGCCGTGTTCTTTGGCGGTATCAGCTACACCCACAATTTCGGCCGCAGCAATGTGAGCCGCCGTGTGCTCGACGGCCAGCAGGAGTCCATTGGTTCGGTCAAGCCGGGCAATGTCTGGGGCATCAACTTCGGCATGGGTCTGGCGCTCAACGAACGCTCATCGTTCAGCGTGGGTGTGGACCTGAACTCGGTCGGGCGCACGAAGCAGAACGGCGTGCCCGTGGCCTCATCGGTGCGCACCCAGCTGTCGTCGTTGCTCTTGGGGTATTCGTACCGCTACAGCCCGAAGACCACCTTGAACGTGACGGTGGGGGCCGGGCTGACGCGTGACACGCCCGACCTCACGCTGAGCGTGCGTTTGCCGATGTCGTTTTAAGAATGCACGACCATGATCGCGCGCAAGATTCTTTGCCAGGGCTTGGGCGAAGAGGTTGCGGCGGTGGAAGAGCACCTGCGGCGCACCGGATGGACCGTGACGCGTTGTGACGACATGCCCACCGCGCGCCGCCAACTGGCCTTGCGACGGTTTGAGGTGGCGGTGCTGGTGGCGGGGACCACGCCCACGCTGGACGCACTCACCGTGGCTGCGGTGGAGTCCTGCGTCCACGCCTCGTCGCCCACGGAATGGGTGGCCCTGTGTGGCCCGGGCGATCTGGAGTCACCTGCCTTTCGTGCGCTGATCCTGGGCTGCTTCTTCGATCACCAGGTGCTGCCGGTGGAATGGCGCGACCTGGACCGCATGCTCGAGCACGCCGAGCAGCGCGTGCTGCTGCGCAACCGGTCTGGCACCCCGGTGCCCAACGGCGACACCCTGGGCATGGTGGGACAAGCCGATGTCATGGTGACGTTGCGCAGGCAGATCCGCAAGGTGGCCGAGACCGGTGCTCCGGTGCTGATCTTCGGTGAGAGCGGAACCGGCAAAGAGCTGGCGGCACAGGCCATCCACCGCTGCTCCCCGCGCAAGGACAGCCCGCTGGTGGAGGTCAATTGCGGCGCCATCGCTCCGTCGCTGATTCAGTCTGAACTCTTTGGCTATGTGCGCGGGGCCTTCACCGGAGCGACGGCGGACCGGCGCGGGCTCATTGAAGCGGCCGATGGCGGCACCATCTTCCTGGACGAGATTGGCGACCTGCCGCTGGAGCTGCAGGCCAATCTGCTGCGTTTCCTGCAGGAGAAGTCCATCCAGCGCGTGGGTGCGGTGCGCAGCACGCCGGTGGACGTGCGCGTGATCGCTGCCTCCCACATCGACCTGGCCGATGCGGTGGCGGTGGGCCGATTTCGGGAGGACCTGTATTACCGGCTCAATGTGTTGCCCATTGAGGTCCCGCCCCTGCGCCAGCGCATGGAAGATGTGCCCTTGCTGGCCCGGCATTTCCTCAAGATCTGCACAGCCGATAGGGCGCACCGCGTGGACGGCTTCAACCGGCAGGCGGTGGAGGCCATGACGGTCTACCCTTGGCCGGGCAATGTGCGCGAGCTCTACAACCGCGTGCAGCGCGCGGTGGTCATGACCGAGCAGCGCTGGATCGACCCACACGATCTTGGCCTGCAGCATGCGGATGGCGTGGTCGGCAACGACCTCGGTCAGGCGCGCACAGCGGCCGAGCGTGACGTGATCTGCCGCGCGCTCATGCGCGTGGGCAACAACATCACCCTGGCCGCGCGTGAGCTGGGCGTCTCGCGCATGACCCTGTACCGACTGATGGACAAGCACCGTATTGCGGCCGACTCGGCCACGCTGGCCCAGCGGCATTGAGAAAGGGTGGCCCGCGAGACTGGGTCGCGGGGAGTATCGCGGCCCGCTCCTTGATGCGTGTCATGTCGATTCGGACAGAGGTGGAATAACCTAGTTCGATGAGCGACACACACGACACACTCAAACCCTCCTCGACTGCCCCTCCAGCCTGGCATGGCCTTCCGAGCGCAAGCGTGCTCCAGAGCCTGCACAGCGCCGACACCGGCCTCACCCCTGCCCAGGCCACCGAGCGCCTGGCGCAGCACGGCCCCAACCGCATCGAACAGGTGGTGCACACCCGCCTGTGGGTGCGCGTGGCGCGCCAGTTCAACAACCTCCTGATCTACGTGCTGCTCGTGGCCGCACTCGTCACGTTCTGGCTGCGCGACTACCTCGACGCCGCGGTGATCCTCGGCGTGGTGGTGATCAATGCCCTGATCGGCTTCGTGCAGGAGGGCAAGGCCGAGCGTGCACTGGATGCCGTGCGCGCCATGCTGGCCAGCCGGGCCACCGTGTTGCGCGGTGGTGATCGCCACGAGATCGATGCCGCGGACCTGGTGCCCGGCGATGTGGTGCTGCTGGAATCGGGCGCGCGCGTGCCGGCCGATCTGCGGCTGCTGCGCACCAAGAACCTGCGCATCGACGAGGCCGCGCTGACCGGCGAGTCGGTGCCCGCCGAAAAAGACGCCGCACCCGTGGCGCAGGATGCCTCGCTGGGTGACCGCTTGTGCATGGCCTTTGCCGGCACCACGGTGGCGGTGGGACAGGCCAGCGGCGTTGTGGTCGCCACGGCCCACCAGACCGAGATCGGCAAGATCGGTGCGCTGGTGTCGGATGTGGGCAACCTGGCCACGCCGCTGACGCGCCGCCTGGACCAGTTCGCGCGCAGGATCACGCTGGTGATCGGGGTGGTGAGCGTGATCACGTTTTTCTACGGCACCTACATCGGAGGCCTGCCCCCGATGGCGCTGTTCCTGGCGGTGGTGGGGCTGGCCGTGGCGGCCATTCCCGAAGGCCTGCCCGCCATCGTCACCATCACCCTGGCCATCGGCACCGCGGCCATGGCGCGCCAGCGCGCGGTGGTGCGGCGCCTGCCCGCGGTGGAAACGCTGGGATCGGTCAGCGTGATCTGCACCGACAAGACCGGCACCCTGACCCGCAACGAGATGACCGCCGTGCGCGTGATGCTGGCGGGGCGCACGCTGGACGTGACCGGCGCGGGCTACGCGCCCGAGGGGGGCTTTCACCACGATGGCTCGGCGCTGGATGTGACGCAGGACGCCGACCTTCAGCGCCTGGCCCGCTGCGCGCTGCTGTGCAACGACGCGCAACTGCACCACACGCCGGCCGAGGGCTGGGTGCTGGCGGGCGACCCCACCGAAGGCGCGCTGTTGTCGATGGCGCGCAAGGCCGGCCTGGACCCGGCGCACGAGGCTGTGCTCACGCCGCGCCTGGACGACATCCCGTTCGAGTCCGAGCACCGTTTCATGGCCACGCTGCACCACGACCACGCCGGGCATGTGTTCGCGTTGCTCAAGGGTGCTCCCGAGCGCGTGCTGTCGCTGTGCGTGAACGACCTCCGGGGCGCTCCGCTGGACAGCGCCGCCTGGCAGGCGCGCATGGATGGGGCTGCTGCCCAAGGCCAGCGTGTGCTGGCCTTGGCCGGGTGCGAACTGCCGGCTGGGACGGTGTCATTGAGCATGGACGACGTCATGCCGCGTTTCACCTTGCTGGGGCTGGTGGGACTGATGGACCCGCCGCGTGTCGAGGCCATCCAGGCGGTGGCCGACTGCCATGGGGCCGGCATCCGCGTGGTGATGATCACCGGCGACCACGCCGTCACCGCAGGCGCGATTGGCCGCGAGATCGGCTTGCGCGATGGCCTGCCACTGACCGGTACCGAGATCGACCGGCTCGATGATGCGGCGTTGAAGGTGCGTCTGGCGCAGACCGATGTGGTCGCGCGCGCCAGCCCCGAGCACAAGCTGCGCCTGGTGGCGACGCTGCAATCCGAGGGCAAACTGGTGGCGATGACGGGGGACGGTGTGAACGACGCGCCCGCGCTCAAGACCGCCGACATTGGCGTGGCCATGGGGCAGCGCGGCACCGACGCGGCCCGCGAAGCGGCGGACCTGGTGCTCACCGACGACAACTTCGCCACCATCGCCGGCGCGGTGCGCGAGGGCCGCACCGTGTTCGACAACATCAAGAAGTCGCTGTTGTTCGTGCTGCCCACCAACGGTGGCGAGGCCGGGTTGATCCTGCTGGCGGTGTTCGCCGGTCTGGCCATGCCGGTCACGGCCGCGCAGATCTTGTGGATCAATATGGTGACCAGCATCACGCTGGACATCTCACTGGCCTTCGAGCCGGCCGAGCGCGGCGTGATGCAGCGTCCGCCGCGACCGGCCGTTGAGCCCCTCATCACGCGCTGGATGCTCACGCGCGTGGTGTTCGTGAGCTTGCTGCTCATGGGTGCCTGTTTCTTCGTCTTCAACTGGCAACTGGCGCGCGGTGGCAGCCTGGAGATGGCGCGCACCACCGTCATCAACATGATGGTGGTGGGCGAAATCTTCTACCTCTTCAACGTGCGGCATTTCACCGCCAGCGGCCTGGCGTGGGAGACCTTGCTGGGCAACCCGGTGGCGGTGTGGACTGGCGTGATCACGCTCGTGCTCCAGCTGCTGCTGACCTACGCGCCGCCGATGCAGCAGCTGTTCGGCACGGCCGCGCTGGATGCGCCGACCTGGGGCGTCATCGTCGCGCTGGCGGTGGGTCTGTTCGTGGCGGTGGAGGCCGAGAAGGCGTGGCTGCGGTACCGCGGCGTGCACCGCATCTGAGTGGCGGCGCCGATCACTTGAAACGCTGCCAGCCCCAGCCGATGCGCAACGCCGTGGTGATGGCGCACAGCGCCGCAAAGCCGTAGGCGATGGGCGCGAACCACTGCGGCCACAGGCACATGGCGACAAACGCGGCGATGGTCTCGGTGGCCTCGGTCAGACCACCCAGGAAATAGAAGCTCTTGTCGGGAAATGCGGTGGACGCCAGCGCGCGCTTGGAAGCCACGATGGCAAACGCCAGGAAGCTGCTGGCCGTGCCCATGAAGCTGGCCAGCAGCACGGCGGCAGGCAGTGCGTTGTGCGCCGGGTCGACCACGGCAAACGCCAGCGGGATGGCCGCGTAGAAAATGAAGTCCAGCGTGATGTCGAGGAAGCCGCCCCGGTCGGTGGGGCGGGTGAGTCGCGCCACCGCACCGTCCAGCCCGTCCATGAGCCTTGAGAGCAACAACAACACCAGGCCCACCATGAAGTGCTGGAACACGATGGACACGGCGGCGGCCATGCCGATGGCGAAGCCGATGAAGCTGAGTGCATCGGCGCCCACGCCCGCGCGCACCAGGGTGCGCGCCATGCGGGTGAGCACCGGTTTGAGCACCTGTTGAATCGCCTTATCGAGCACGGCTGAGCTCCACCACGAACGAAGGGTCGGCCACGTCGGCCGCATCGTGTGTCACCAGCACGGCGGGTACCTTGCTATCGCGCAGATGATCGAACACGAAGGCGCGGAACTGGTCACGCAGCGCGGTGTCGAGTTTGGAAAACGGCTCGTCGAGCAGCAGCGCCCGGGGGCGCGCCAGAAGCGCACGCATCAGCGCCACGCGCGCGCGCTGCCCGCCCGAGAGCGTGGCGGGGTCGCGTTCGCCAAAACCGGCCAGACCCGCCTCGATCAGTGCACTTTCCACCTCGGCAAGTCGCTCGCGTCGGGGTCCGGCAGGCACCGCGAACAGCAGGTTCTCGGCCACCGTCATGTGGGCGAACAGCAGGTCGTCCTGAAACAGCAGGCCGATGCCGCGCTGTGCGGTGGGCAGGGTTGTGAGGTCGCGTCCGTCCAGCCGAACCGAGCCTTCAAAGCGCAGGGTCTCGCTGCCCTCGGCCACGCCGTGCAGCGTGCCAGCGATGGCCGCGAGCACCGAACTCTTGCCGCTGCCGCTGGGGCCCATCAGCGTGAGGATGCGGCCCGGCGCCACCTCGATGTGCAGGTCCTGCACCAATGTGTGGTCTCGGGTGGCGAGATGGCGAATGTGAACGGCGAGCGTCATGCGGAGGTGTTTCGGAATCGGCGGGGTCGGCCCAGCCAGGCCGCCAGCGCGAAGGCCAGCACGGGCAGGGCCAGCTGCAGGCCGGCATAGGCGCTGGTGAGCGAGCGCTGCCCACCCGAGGCGAGTGTGACGGCTTCGGTGGTGACGGTGGCAAAACGGCCGGCCCCCACATACAGCGTGGGCAGGTACTGCGCCACGCTGACCGCAAAACCCACGGCGGCGGCCGAGGCCAGCGAGCGCTTGAGCAGCGGCCACTTCACGCGCAGCAGAAAGGCCCGGCCAGAGCGGCCCAGGCTGGCGTTGAGCTGGGCGTAGCGCGGGTCAAAGCCCAGGTAGGCCGGGCTGAGCGCCAGCAGCACATAGGGCAGCACCATGAGCGTGTGGGCGATCAGCAGGCCGCTGGCCTGTCCTTCCAGTCGCAGTTGCAGACCCACGCCATACAGCCCCACCACCCACAACACGGCGGGCAGCACCAGCGGCAGGTACAGCAGCGGGCGCAGGGTTTCGTCCCAGCGGCGCGGCGCCAGCTCCAGCCAGGCCACGCTCCACACCAGCGCGATGGCACTGCTGCCCGCTGCGAGCCACAGCGTGGTGAACACGGTGCCGCTGCTTTGCGCCACCTGCTGCCAGGCGGCGGTGGTGAAGCGCTGCGGCCACACGGCGGGAAACGCCCACACGCCACTGATGCTGCCCACGGCCAGCGCCAGCAGCACGGCGGCGTACACACCCACCAGCAGCCACAGGCCGGTGTCGGTGCCCTGTGCGCGCGCTGGTGAACCGCGCAGACCGCGGCCATGCGCGAGTGCCTTGCGCTGCAGTCGCTGCGCAGCCAGCCACAGTGCACCGCACGCCAGCACCATCAGGGTGAGCAACACACCGGCGGTGGCGCCCTGCGCATAGGTGTCGGGGTCGGCGTCCTGCAGCCACTGCCAGGCCAGCACGGCCAGCGTGGGTGGCGAGGCCGGGCCGATGACGAGCGCCATGTCGACCACGGTGAGTCCGTAGGCCAGCACCGCGAGCAAGGGCCAGCGCAGGCGCGTGGACAACTGCGGCCACAGCACCAGCCAGAAGGCGCGGCGCGGCGCATAGCCCAGGGTTTGGGCCAGCGCGTGTTCGGCGCGCCAGCGCTGGCGCACGTCGTCGCGCTGCAACTGGGTGGCGGCGGTCCAGAGCAGGAACGGAATCTCCTTGATCACGAGGGCTGCGATCAGGCCCAGGCCCCAGGGATCTTGCGTGGTGGGCCAGGGTGGTGGGCTGTCAAACCCGGTGAGCCAGGGCGAGAGCGCGCGTAGCAACCAACCACTGGGCGCCAACAGAAACAAAAATCCGATGGCCAGCGCGGCGTGTGGCGTGGCCAGCATCAGCGGCAGGCCACGCAGCAGGCGCGCGAGGCGCTGGCGCACGAAGCCACGCGCCAGCAGCTCGGCCGCGCCCCACCAGGCCAGCAGGGTGGAGGCCAGGCCGGTCCACAGCGTGAGCAGCGCGGCCTGGGCCAGTGCCGGTTCTTGCGCGAGCGCGCGCCAGGCGGCTGTGTTGCCGCCGGTTTTCAGCGCTTCAAACGCGGTCCACAGCAGCGGCACAGCCGCCAGCGCGAGCAGGACGGCTGCGCCCAGTCGGCGAAGGCGACCGTGCTGCGCCACCGGGATCACACGCCGTAGCGGCGCGCCCAGGCCTTCTCCAGCGGATCGACCCACGAGGCGTGGGGCTCGGGCAGCGTGGGCGCGCCCTGGATCAAGAGGCCGGGCAGTTGGCCGGTCTGGAACAGCGCGCGTTCGGAACTGGGCAGACGCGCCACGTCGAGCACCGTGGGGTCGCCCCAGTGCGCGATGTCGGCCTTGCGCGCCTGCGCGGCGGGCGAGAGCAGGAAGTTGGCCACCACCTGCGCGCCGGGCTTGCTGCGTGCGTTGTAGGGAATGGCGACGAAATGCGTGTTGCCGATCGTGCCCTTTTCAAACTGCCAGCTCACCACGGAAGCGGGCAGCCGCCTGGCCGCGATCTCGTTGGCGGCTTCGGTGGGGTTGAAGGTGATGGCCAGCAGCAGCTCGCCGTCGGCCATCATCTGGCGCACGGCGGCGGCGTTCTGCGGGAACTGTTTGCCCGCGCGCCACAGGTGCGGGCGCAGCGCATCGAGGAAGGGCCACAGCGCGGCGGTCTGCGCGGCAAAGGCCGCGTCGGTCACGGGTTGGGCCAGTGCCTTCGCATCGGGCGCGAACTCGACCAGCGCCTGCTTGATGAAGGTGGTGCCGTGAAAGTCCGGCAGGCGCGGGTGGGTGATGCGCCCGGGTTGGGCGCGGGCCAGCGCCAGCAGGGCCTGCATGCTTTGCGGCGGCTGCGGCAGGCGTTTGCTGTCGGCAAACAAGGTGAGCTGCGCCATGCCCCAGGGCGATTCCATGCCACCGGTGGGCACGGAAAAATCGTTCAGCGTGGTGGGTTTTCCTTCCACGTCGACCCAGCGGAAGTTGGGCAGGCTTTCGGCGTAAGGGCCGAACAGCAGGCCCTCGCGCTTCATCGCGGCAAAGTTCTCGCCGTTGATCCAGACCAGATCCACCGTGCCCTCGGCGGCCATGCGGCCCGCGGCCTTCTCGGCACGCACGCGTTTGACCACGTCGGCCGTGTCGATGATCTTCACGTGCTGCAGCTTCACCCCAAACGCTGCCTGCACCTGCTGCGCCACCCACTGGATGTAGGCGTTGGTCTGCTCGCTGCCGGCCCAGGCGTTCCAGAACACGGTCTCGCCACGGGCGGACTGCTCGATGGCAGACCAGTTCGACTGCGCCCAGGCCGGCTGCAAGGACGCGCTGGCGGTGGCTCCGGCGGCCAGCAACAACTGGCGGCGCGAGAGATGTGCGGTGGGGGTGTGATGAGGCAAAGCGGTTTCTCCGGGATCAAGGACTGCTGGTGCGCAGCTTAGTTCAAGGCCATGCCCGGTGCAGCTGAGCGGTTGAGCCGCGGACCGATCCACAGGGCATCCACCGACCACTTGCCCACCCCGTACAAGGCCAGCGCTGCCAGCAGCACGCCCCAGGTGATGTGCTGCTGCAGGGCGGCCGGTGCGATATCGGCCAGACTGAGGACCGCCACGACGTTGACCACCGACAGGCCCAGCGCCGAGAAACGGCCGGCCAGGCCCAGCAGCAGGAGCACGGGCAGCACCAGTTCGCCTGCCGTGCCCGTGACGGCGGCGAGCTGGGGCGAGAGCAGCGGCACGTGGTATTCCTCGGTGAACAGCAGGAGGGTGGTGTCCCAGTCACGGACCTTGGTCAGGCCCGAGAGGAAGAACACCTGGGCGAGGTAGATGCGCGCGGCGAGCGCGGCCAGCGGTTGCGCCATGTCCAGCGTGCGGATGACGAGGGACCACAGCGCGAAGCCGCGCCGGAGCAGGGTGGATGGGTTCATGGGGACTCCTGGTGAGATCTGGATGAGGGAGGTGCGGGAGGTGCGCTGGCCACGCCGATCACCTGGCCGTTGCGCACGGCCTGGGTGAGCCAGTCGGAAAAATCGAAACCGGTGCCGGCACGCGCGAGGGCGTCGGGCAAGGGGGCTCTTGCGAGCAAGGCCCGCAACACACCCAGGACTTCGGCTGGGCAGAGCGCCGCGCACGGCCTCAAGCCTTGTCGCCACACCACGGCGGTCTCGGCCACGCGGTGGCGCACTCGTTGGCCTACCTCGGCGAGGCTGGGCTGGCCTTCGGTGTGTGCGGTGACGAGGCCGACCACCGGCCAGGGGCTGGTGATGACCGCGGTGCCGGGCGCCAGTACCAGGGTGAGTGTCTGGGGGTCTTCGGTGGACAGGCGCTCGAAACTTTGAAGATCGGTTTGTGCATCAGGGGCCCCGGCCGCGTGGTGCAGTGCCCACTCCACGCGGGCCACGTCGGCCAGGTAGGGCACGCCGATCAGTTGTTCGTTGGTCGCCAGAAAGGCGGGCAGGGCATCGCCCCAATGCGCCAGATCGCCATGCACCGGCGGGTGGCTGTGCCAGAGGTCGCGCGCCAGGGCGTTGAAGCTCTCAACGCCGATGAGCTGCGCGATCACCGGGTACGCGGCGAGCAGGCTGCGCTGGGCCAGTTCGTGGCCGTTGGCCTGGTAGGCCATGAGGCCCCGCGCGGCCCGGGGTTCGAGCAGCGCCTGCAGTTGCTGCGTGGCGCTGGTGGCTCTTGCGCTGGCGGGCCGGGCGAACAGCGCGTCGAGCAGGGCTTGCTGCTGCGTGGCCAAGGTGTTCATGCGGGCACCGTTTCGTGTGGATGGCGGGCGTGTTCGCGTGCGGTGGCGGCTTCGTCGAGCAGCACCGACAGTTCGGGCACACCGGTGTCCCACTCGATCAGCGTGGGCACCGCACCAAAACGCTCCAGCGCGTGGCGGTACAGCACCCACACCTCGGGCACCACGCGGCTGCCATGGTCGTCGATCACGATGTCGCCGCAGTCCACGTGGCCGGCCAGGTGCAGCTCGGACACCGCATGCGGGTCGATGGTGTCGAGCCAGCGTTGGCAGGAGGTCAGCGGGTCGCTTGACGAGCCCAGCAGCCGGTCGTTGAGCGCGTTGACGAAGATGTTGTTCACGTCCACCAGCAGGCCGCAGCCGGTGCGTTGCGCCAGTGTGTTGAGAAATTCGGGCTCGTTGAGTTCGTTGGCCTGCCAGCGCACATATGCCGAGAGGTTTTCCACTGCGATGGGACGGCGCAGACGGTCCTGCACGCGCTGCACGTTGGCGCACATCGCGTCCAGCGCCGCGCGGGTGAAGGGCGTGGGCAGCAGGTCTGAGGCATGCACGGTCTGCAAGGATTGATGCGACAGCGGCCCGCGCGCAAAGCTGGCGTGGTCGCTCACGCGCACGGGCTCGATCTCGGTCACCAGGGCCGCGAGCTGGTTGAGGTGCGCATCGTCGATGCCGGTGGTCGAGCCCAGCGACAGACCCACGCCGTGCAGGCTGACGGGGTAGTGCTCGCGCCCATGGCGCAGCACCGCACGCGCGGCGCCGCCGGGGGCGAAGAAGTTTTCGGAATGAACCTCGATGAAGTCCAGCGCGGGCTGCTGCAGCAGCAGCTCGGCGTAATGGGGGTGCCGCCAACCGATGCCCACGGTCGCGACCTCGTGGGTCTGCTGTGACAGGTCGGTGGCGGTCATGGCGTTGGGCTTGAAGGGAACGCGGGGATCAGGACTTCTTCATGTCCATCTTGGCCTGCTCCATGCCGATGCCACCCATCTGCATGCAGGTGCCGGCAGGCACGTATTTCCATTCGCCCTTGTCGTTGTCGACCTTGGCCTGACCTGCGCACGAATGGGTGCCGGCGATGCTGGCGCAGTCGTTCTGTCCGGCCTTCGCGATGCCGAAGCACTTTTCCTTGGCGGCGTTCTGCGCGAAGGCGGGGGAGGAAAGCAGGGCCAGCGACATCAGCGAGGTGGCGGCGGCGGCGGCGATCATGGTGCGTTGGTTCATGGGAAGCTCCTGAGATGGGTTGAAGGACAACCCGCGGTCGTGCGGTGCTTTCGCATTTGCATCACCAGCGGGTTGGGGGTTGGTCTGGTGACTGGATGTTTTCTTACGCTCTCTTCAACGCCCACCAAAAAAATATTCTTCAAAGCGGGTCGTGGATGCGGTCGCTGGACTTGGGCCGCTTCATTACACTCAGCCCCCATGCAGCAGCCCCCACCCCCGTCGTTCGAGCAGCAGGTTGCGGATTTGCGTGGGTACTTGTTCAAGTTCGCGCGCCTGCAGTTGCGCAACGACGCCTGGGCCGAAGACGCGGTGTCTGAAACCATGCTGGCCGCGATCTCGCGTCCGCAGGGTTTTGAGCAGCGCTCTCAGCTCAAGACGTGGCTGGTGGGCATCCTCAAGCACAAGATCATCGACGCCCTGCGGCAGAACAGCCGTGAGGCGTGTGTGTCGAGCGGCAACGACGACGAGGGCGCCGATCCGCTGGAGCACATGGCCTTCAAGGCCGACGGACACTACGCCGAGAAGCCGGCCGAATGGGGCAATCCGGAGCAGGACCTGAACAGCCGTCAGTTCTTCGAGGTGCTGGAAGCCTGCACCGACAAGCTGCCGGCGGTGCAAGGGCGGTTGTTCCTGATGCGCGAATGGCTGGAGCTCTCCAGCGAGGAGATCTGTAAGGAACTGTCATTGACTCCGACCAACCTCTATGTGCAGTTGCACCGGGCACGGCTGCGGTTGCGAGAATGTCTTGAACTCAACTGGTTTGCCCGCCCGACCACGCCATGAAGCCCGTCTACCCGCTGCGCCGCACCTGCAAGGAGGTCTCCGCGCTTTTGATTGCTCGCGAGGACCGCGCCCTGCCGCTGGTCGAGCGATTGGCCCTGCGTCTGCACATGGCGATGTGCGAGGCCTGCCCCCGCTTCGAGCGCCAGCTGCTGACCATGCGCAATGCCATGGGCCATTGGCGCAACTACGCCGACAACGAGAACTGAGCGCTCAGGTCAGCAGTGCCTGCGCAAACTCGCGCGCGTTGAAGGTTTCCAGGTCTTCCAGCTTTTCACCCACGCCGATGAAGTAGATCGGCACCGGTTTCTCGCGCGCGATCGCGCAGATCACGCCACCCTTGGCCGTGCCGTCGAGCTTGGTGATGATGAGACCGGTGAGGCCCAGGGCTTCGTCGAAGGCCTTCACCTGCATCAAGGCGTTCTGACCGGTGTTGCCATCGATCACCAGCAACACTTCATGAGGTGAGGTCGGGTCGGCCTTCTGCACCACCCGCTTGATCTTTCGAAGTTCCTCCATGAGGTGCAATTGGGTCGGCAGACGCCCGGCGGTGTCCACCAGCACCACGTCTCGTCCGCGCGCGCGTCCGGCGGTCACGGCATCGAAGCTGACCGCGGCCGGGTCGCCACCCTGCTGGGTGATGATTTCCACGGTGTTCCGGTCGGCCCACACCGCGAGCTGTTCGCGCGCGGCGGCGCGGAAGGTGTCGGCCGCGGCCAGCAGCACGCTGGCGCCGCCCTGCGCCAGGTGGCGCGTGAGCTTGCCGATGGAGGTGGTCTTGCCCGCGCCGTTGACGCCCGCGACCATGATCACAGTGGGCTTGTGTTCACCAATGACCAGCGGTTTTTGCAGGGGCGTGAGCAGTTCGGTGATGGCGTCGGCCAGCAGACCCTTGACGGCGGCGGGGTCGGTGGTCTTGCTGTCTTTCACCCGTCGTTTGAGGTCGGCCAGCAGGTGGGTGGTGGCCTTCACGCCGGTGTCGGCCATCAGCAGCGCGGCTTCCAGTTCTTCGTACAGGGCATCGTCGATCTGCGTGCCGGTGAAGACCGTGGCGATGCTCGATCCGGTCTTGCGCAGGCCGTTCTTGAGTTTGTCCATCCAGCCCTGGCGCACGGGTGCGGCGGCGGGTGGCGGGGCGGCCAGTTCGACGGGAGAGGCTGCCGCAGGGGTGACTGCGGAGGTGGTGGGGGCGGCCGGTGAGGGCGCAGTGGGGGCTTTTTTGCGAAAGAACGAGAACATTTGTCCATCTCTAGAATCCATTGCATTCTATGAAACGCACTCCGAACCTGCCTGACGGGCGCCGCGCCGCACTGTCTCTCGCATTGACTTTCGCGGCTTTCGGGTCGTTTGCACAGACCTCAACGCTTCCCGCCGGCACGCCGGTCGCACACAGCTTCACGCTGGCCAACGGCATGACCTTGATCGTGCGGCCCGACCGGCGCGCGCCCACCGTGGCCCACATGCTGTGGGTGCGTGTGGGCTCCATTGACGAGGTGGACGGCACCTCGGGCGTGGCCCATGTGCTTGAGCACATGATGTTCAAGGGCACGCCGAACCTCCAGCCCGGCGAGTTCTCGCGTCGCATTGCCGCATTGGGCGGACGCGACAACGCCTTCACCAGCCGCGATGCCACGGCCTACCACCAGCAGGTACCAGCCCAGGCGCTGGAGGCCGTGATGAGGCTGGAAGCCGACCGTTTCGCGAACAACCGGTGGAGCGATGACGAGTTCAAGCGAGAGATCGAGGTGGTGAAGGAAGAGCGCCGCCAGCGCACCGAAGAGTCGCCGCGCGCGCGCATGTTCGAAGCCATGAACGCCATGATCTACCAGGCCAGCCCCTACCGCCGGCCCATCATCGGCTGGATGAGTGACATCGAATCGCTCACGCCCGATGACGCTCGCGCGTTTCACCAACGCTGGTACACGCCCGCCAACGCCGCCTTGGTGATCGCGGGTGACGTGGACGTGGAGCAGACCCGTGCGCTGGCCGAGAAACATTTCGGCCCCATTCCCGCCCGCGCCGTGCCGGGGCGCAAGCCGCGCGACGAGCCGCCACAGTCCGGTCCGCGTCGCATGGAGTACCGCGCCGTGGCCGATCAGGCCGTGGTGGCGTTGGCCTACAAGGTGCCGCGCTGGAGTGGTGCCCAGGGCGAAGACGCGAGCAGCCAGGATGCGCTGGCCTTGACGGTGCTTTCCGCTGTTCTGAATGGCTACAGCGGCGCCCGGCTCGATCGCGCGCTGGTGCAGGGCCAGGGCACCGGGGGCAAGCGCATTGCAGACAGCGCGGGGGCGTCTTACGGCCTCATGGGCCGCGGCCCGCAGATCTTTTCGCTCAGCGCGGTGCCGGCCCGAGGCGTGAGTGTCGACATGGCTGCCGCCGCGCTGAAATCGGAGGTGCAGCGCGTTGCGCGCGAGGGCATCAGCGAAGCCGAGCTGCGCCGCGTCAAGACGCAGTGGACCGCGGGTGAGGTCTACAAACTCGACTCGGTCTTCAACCAGGCGCAGGAGCTCGGCAGCTACTGGGTCAACGGCATGGACCTGAACACCGGAGACCGCTTGATGAGTCGACTGCGCGCGGTGACGGCCGCCCAGGTGCAGTCGGTGGCGCAGCGCTATTTTTCCGACGCGCAGCTCACCACCGCGGTGCTCGTGCCCGAGGGGGGGCAGAAATGAAAGTCTTTCTGAAACCATCCCTCCGTTTCGCCGCTGCGTTGTCGGTCTTGCTCGCAGGCGTGATCAACACCGCGCAGGCGGCCATTCCCATCGAGCACTGGACCCATGCCAGCGGCGCTCGGGTCTACCTCGTGGCCAGCCCGTCCATTCCCATGCTGGACGTGCAGCTTGACTTCGATGGCGGCAGTCGGCGCGACCCGGCGGCCCAGGCCGGCCTGGCCGGCGCGACGGCGGGCTTGCTGTCGGATGGTGTGGCCGCGCAGCCGGGCCTGCCCGCACTGGACGAGAACCAGCTCAGCGAGGCCTGGGTGGACCTGGGCGCGCAGTTTGGCGCCCATGCCAGCGCGGACCGCTTCACCCTGTCGCTGCGAACCTTGACCGAACCCGATCTGCTGCAGCGCGCCGTGGCCCTGGCCGCCCGCCAGATCGGTGCGCCCGCCTGGCCACAAGCCGTGTGGCAGCGCGACCGTGAGCGCCTGGTGGCGTCTCTCAAGGAGGCCGAAAACCGTCCGGGCACGCGGGCCGGTCGCGCCTTTGCGCGCGCGGTCTACGGCACCCACCCGTATGGCTTTCAGCCCGATGCCGCCACCTTCAACGCGATCAGCGTGGCCGACATGCAGACCTTCTACCGTCGCCATGTGGTGGCCTGTCGCGCGCAGGTGACGCTGGTGGGTGCGATCGACCGCGCCCAGGCCGACGCCATCGTGGGCCAGTTCATGGCGCCGCTGAAAGCCCACGGCTGCGAGCAGCTGCGTGCGGTGCCCCAGGTTCAGGCACTGGAGCGCGCGATCGACGAGCGTCTGCCCTTTGCCGCCGCGCAGGCCCAGGTGGCGATTGGCCAGCCCGGCATCGCCCGCAACGATCCCGACTTCTTCCCTCTTTTCGTGGGCAACTACATCCTGGGCGGTGGCGGCTTCGTTTCGCGGTTGACCACCGAAGTGCGCGAGAAACGTGGCTTGAGCTACAGCGTGTTCAGCTACTTCGCGCCGGGCCGCCACGCGGGTGCCTTCCAGATTGGCCTCACCACGCGTCCCGACCAGGCCGCCCAGGCGGTGGAGGTCTCGCGCAACGTGGTGCGGGAGTTTGTGGAGCAAGGCCCCACGGAGGCCGAACTCAAGGCTGCCAAGGCGTTTCTCGTGAACGGCTTTTCGCTGCGCATCGACAGCAACCGCAAGCTGCTCGACAACGTGGCCAACATCGGCTGGAACGGCCTGCCGCTGGACTACCTGGACACCTGGACGCAGCAGATCGAGCGCGTGAGCGTCGCCGACATCCGACGCGCGTTTGCCCGCGTGCTGCAGCCGGACCGCATGGTGACGGTGGTGGTGGGGGCCGAGCCTTGAGCGCGCTGCCTGCTCGGGTCGCGTAAGCTCGGCGGCATGAAAAAACCTCCCGTTTCTGCGGCACGCGCCGCAGCCAGTGCCCCGCACGAAATCCGCATCATCGGTGGCCTGTGGAAACGCACCCTGTTGCCCGTGGCCGACCGCCCCGGCCTGCGCCCCACCCCCTCGCGTGTGCGCGAGACCTTGTTCAACTGGTTGGGGCAGGACCTCACCGGTTTGCGCTGCGTGGATGCCTTTGCCGGCACCGGTGCGCTGGGCCTGGAAGCCGCTTCGCGTGGCGCGGTGGAGGTGGTGCTGGTGGAGCAGGACAGCGCCTTGCTGGCCAACCTCAGCCGCACCGTGACGAAACTCAAAGCCACTGCCGTGCGCGTGGAGCGCGGTGACGGTTTGGCTGCGCTGCGCCAGCGCGCCGGGCAGGGCTTTGACGTGGTGTTTCTCGACCCCCCGTTTGCTGACGCACAGAACGAAACCCTGGTGCTTTCGGCGCTGGCAGCTGCGCGCCAGGCGATCGGCGTTGATGGCCTCGTCTACCTTGAGGCACCGCGCCCGTGGCTCGACGATGAACTGGCGACTCTGGGTCTGCAGGTACACCGCCAGGGCAAGGCGGGCGCGGTGGCCTTTCACTTGTTGCGGCCATTGCCTGCACAGTGAGCGTGTACCGACAGCCCCGCGCGCATAATTCTGGCCATGGCTTCCGACCTCTCCCCGACCACGAAACAGCCGCGCGTGGCGGTGTACAGCGGCACCTTCGACCCGCTCACGCTGGGCCACGAAGACGTGGCGCGTCGCGCGGCGCTGCTGTTCGACGAAGTGATCATCGCGGTGGCCATTGCCCACCACAAGAAGACCCGTTTTTCATTGCAACAGCGGCTGGACATGGCTGCCGAGGCCGCCTCCAACATGCCAGGCCTGGTGCGTGTGCTGCCGTTCGACGGTCTCATCATGGACTTCTGCCGCCAGCAAGGCGCGTGCGCCGTGGTGCGCGGTATCCGCAACCTCACCGACTTCGACTACGAAGCCCAGATGGCGGCGATGAACCGCAAGCTCAACCCGGCGGTGGAGACGGTGTTCCTGTTGCCGCAGGCCGAGCTGCAGTGCATTTCCAGCACGCTGGTGCGCGAGATTTCGCAACTCGGCGGCGATGTTTCGCAGATGGTGAACCCCAACGTGGGCTCGAACCTCAAGCCCGCTCCCTTGCAGGCCTGAGCAGGGAGAAATTGCCATGGCCCTGCTGATCACCGACGAATGCATCAACTGCGATGTGTGCGAGCCCGAGTGCCCGAACCAGGCCATTTACATGGGCGAGGAGATCTACGAGATCGACCCTGCGCGCTGCACCGAGTGCGTGGGCCATTTTGACGAGCCGCAGTGCGTGCAGGTCTGCCCGGTGAGCTGCATCCCGATCCACCCGGACCACATCGAGTCGCGCGAAACACTCTGGCAGAAATACCAGCGTCTGCAAAAGGCCGGTCAGCCTTTGTCGGCTGCCGGTGACGTGCCTTCGCCTGGCGCACCGCCTTCGGCCGCTACCTGATCGAGCTTCACCGGCCGCGGGGGCTTGGGTCGCGGCGGCTTGCTGGTGTGGATGAGCGCGGTGGCTTTGTCCATTTCCCCGGTGATCAGATTCGGCAAGGCTTTGAGGCTGCGGTCCAGCGCCTGGGCGATGGCGATGCGGTCGTCCGGCGAAGGTTTCTTCAGAACCCAGTTCGCGACCTCGTTCTTGTTGCCCGGGTGGCCAATGCCCACGCGCAGGCGCCAGTAGTCGGAGCTGCCCAGCTGCGCGTGGATGTCGCGCAGCCCGTTGTGGCCAGCGTGCCCGCCACCTTTCTTGAGCTTCACCTCACCCGGCGGCAGATCCAGTTCGTCGTGCACCACCAGCACCTCTTCGGGCGCGATCTTGAAGAATCTTGCCACCGACGCCACCGACTTGCCCGAGAGGTTCATGAAGGTCTGCGGCTCGACCAGCCAGACGCTCTGGCCCGCCACGCTGGCGCGCGCCACCAGACCGAAATGGCCGCGTTCCATCTGCAGCGACACCTTGAGCAGGCGAGCGGCCTCCTCCACCCACCAGAAACCGGCGTTGTGGCGCGTGTGTTCGTAGTCCGGGCCCGGATTGCCCAGGCCGGCGATGAGTTTGATCATGAGGTTGGATTATCGGCAGGTATGGGGAGCTGAAAGCAAAACGGCCCGCATGAGCGGGCCGTTTCAAGGCATTCATCGGTCCGAAGACAGATTACTTTTTCTTGCCCTTGGCACCTTTTTTGTCGTCGACAGCCGCGACTACCGGAGCGGCCACAACTTCTTCAACCGGCTCCACCACGGTAGCGATGGTCAGGTTCTTGCGGCCGTGCATCACGAGCTTGATGCCCTTGGGCAGCTTGATGTCGCCAGTGTGAACCGTGCCGCCCTTGACGACTTCGCCCAGGTCGACCGTGATGTTCTCGGGCAGCTGGGTGGCCAGGCACTCGATCTCGATCTCGGTCATCACGTGGTTGATCACGCACTTGTCGGTCTTGACCGCAGGCGAGTTCTCTTCGTTGATGAAGTGCAGCGGCACCTTCTTGTGCAGACGGGTCTTGTCGTTCACACGCTGGAAGTCCACGTGCAGCACGAGTGGCTTGTACGGGTGGTACTGCACATCGCGCAGCAGGACCTTCTGCACCGAGCCAGCCACGTCCATCTCGAGGATCGACGAGTGGAACGCTTCCTTCTTCAGGGCGTGCCAGAGGGCGTTGTGATCGAGTTCGATCGTGGCGGCAGGTGTTTCACCACCAAAGACGATACCGGGCGTGCGGCCGGTGTTGCGGAGACGGCGGCTCGCACCCGTACCCTGCTTGGCGCGCTCAAAAGCGACGAATTGCATAAATTACTCCTGAGGAGGGGTTCCGCGACCAGAACGCCTCTGTTTCAAAAGAGCGACCCCCACCATGGAGGTCACCCGCTTTTGCTGCCTTCAGGTCCTCTTAGAAGAGGTTGTCCTGATCGGCAAACAAACTCATCACCGACTCACCCGAGGCAATGCGCGCGATGGTTTCGGCCATCAGCGGTGCCACGGAGAGCTGGCGGATCTTGGCGCAGGCCTGGGCGGCTTGCGACAGGGGAATCGTGTTGGTCACCACCACCTCGTCGAGGGCGCTGCCCTTGGCGATGCGCTCGATGGCGGGGCCCGAGAAGATCGGGTGCGTGCAATACGCATAGACGTGTTTGGCGCCGCGCTCCTTGAGCACCTCGGCAGCTTTGACCAGCGTGCCGGCGGTGTCGATCATGTCGTCCATGATCACGCAGTTGCGGCCGTCGATGTCGCCGATCACGTGCATGACTTCCGACACATTGGCCTTGGGTCGGCGTTTGTCGATGATGGCCATGTCGCAGTTGAGCTGCTTGGCCAGCGCACGAGCGCGCACCACACCGCCCACGTCGGGCGAGACCACCAGCAGGTCGGGGTAGTTTTTCTGGCGCAGGTCGCCCAGCAGCACCGGAGAGGCGTAGATGTTGTCCACCGGGATGTCGAAGAAGCCCTGGATCTGGTCGGCGTGAAGATCCATGGTCAGCACGCGGTTCACGCCCACGGCGGTCAGCATGTTGGCCACCACCTTGGCCGAGATCGGCACACGGCCTGAACGCGGGCGGCGGTCCTGGCGGGCGTAGCCGAAGTAGGGGATGACGGCGGAGATGCTCACGGCCGATGCACGCTTGAGCGCGTCGACCATGATGATGAGTTCCATCAGGTTCTCGTTGGTCGGCGAGCAGGTGGACTGGATCACGAACACGTGGCGCGCGCGCACGTTCTGCGTGATCTCCACGGTGACTTCACCGTCGGAGAAGCGCCCCACGTTGGCCGCACCGAGCTGGGTGCCCAGATGCTGTGCGATCTCGGCGGCCAACACCGGATTGGCGTTGCCGGTGAAGATCATGAAATCGGGCGGCTGAACTTGCATGGGGTTCCCAGCTGTTTGAGCGACGGCCCAAAAGGATCGCCGTCAAAAAATGGCCGTTCGTGGAACGGCCGGTTGGGTACGTGATGTGATGAAAACCGGGTGGCAGGGGAGGAAGGACTCGAACCCTCGCATGCTGGAATCAAAATCCAGTGCCTTTACCAACTTGGCGACTCCCCTACGCAGGAGGTCTGTTCAACGTGAAGCTGGGCAGACCACCGAAAAAACTGTCGCAGGTTGCGCAACCACTGCCTGGGCTGAACGCTTGCCGATTCTAATCGGAGCACCAGTCGAGCAATGGATGGACATCCATGTTGCTGCATTCACGAACCGTCCAGTCGCCCGGGGCGGTGGTCAGTTGCATGGTCTGCGGCATTTGCGCAAACACCGCCGTACCCGATCCGGTCATGCGCCCCTGCAAACCCTGGTCTTGCAACCACTGAATGCAGCGTCCCACATCGGGACACAGCGCCTGCGCCACGGGTTGAAGATCGTTGTGCCCGAAAGCCAGGATTTTCTGGATGTCGATCACCCCAATTGCTTGGGCATCTTCTCGCGAGTCGTTTGCAGCAAAGCCTTGGATTGTAGCAGTTTTTGTGTCGCGTTTGAGCTCTGGCGCACTGAAGATGCGCTGTGTCGATGCACCGCCCTGCGGTTTGACCACCACAAACTGTGCCTGGGGCAGTTGCACCGGCGTGAGCTGCTCGCCCACGCCTTCGACCCACGCGTGCCGTCCACCGATGAAGAACGGCACGTCGGCGCCCAGCTTCAAGCCAACGGTTGCGAGTTGCTGACGATTCAGTCCCAGGCCCCAGAGGCGGTTGAGCGCGAGCAACGTGGTGGCTGCGTCCGACGATCCACCGCCCATGCCGGCTTCGGCGGGCAGGTGTTTCTCCAACCCGATGTGCACTCCGTGAGTGCAACCGGTCGCGGCTTGCAGAGCCCGCGCTGCGCGCACCGAGAGGTCGTCGGTCGGCAGCGGCATCAGCGTGAGGTCTTCCCGGCTGATGGCGCCGCCTGGGCGCAACTCAAAATGCAGGCGGTCACTCCAGTTGATGAGCATGAAGACGGATTGCAGCAGGTGGTAGCCGTCGTCGCGCCGTCCGGTGATGTGCAGAAACAGGTTGAGCTTGGCGGGTGCCGGCACGTCCAGCAAACGCCGCAAGGTCATCCCACGGCTCATGGCTGCACGACGACCCGAAGCTCGGCCGTGGGGGGTGGCGACAGTCGGCGTGCCGTGATGCGGCCTTCGGGTTGTTTGGCCAGATCGGCCTGCCAGCCCGGCACATCGCCTGTTCGCCCGCGCAGCCAGTCGAACAGGGCGGCCACCGGCACGGGCGTGCCACTGAGTTCGGCGGTGAGTTCGTCCAGGCTGCCACGTCGGGTGATCTGACCATCCTGGCGCAGTTCGGCGCTGCCGGGCGACCACACCACCGTGGCCAGCGACGTTCCCAGAGGCGTCGTGAGTTGCAGTTCACCGGTAGCCGGCGTGCCGCGCAAATCGAAGCTGGCTGAAAACGACTGGGGTGGATCGCTTTGCACGGTCATGGCCAGGCGGCCACTCCAGAATTCTTCGCCGGGTACGGCAACGCGCTGCGGGGTGGCGCAAGCCGACAGCAGAGCCACGGTGACCAGCAGCGCAGCCCTCCTCATGGTTTGACGCGCAGGCGCTTGAGCGTTCCTTGCAAGGTCTCGTTGTCCGCTGACTGCATCAAGCCTTCGCGCCATATCTTCAGTGCCTGGTCTCGTTGACCTTGTGACCAAAGCACCTCGCCCAAGTGCGCCGCGATTTCCGGATCGGGGCGTTTCCCATAAGCGGTTTGCAGGATGTCGAGCGCACGCGCGATGTTGCCCAGGCGGAATTCCACCCAGCCCAGGCTGTCCTGGATGTAGGCATCGCCGGGCGCGAGTTCAACCGCTTTTTCGATCAGCTTTTTGGCTTCGGGCAGGCGCTCGTTGCGATCGGCCAGCGAATAGCCCAGCGCGTTGTAGGCGTGGTGAAAATCGGGTTTGGCAGCGATCAGGGCGCGCAGCAGCACTTCCATGTCGCCTGGCTTGCCGGCTTTCTCCGCCATCATGGCCTGGTCGTAGCGCAGGTCGGCCACGTCGGGGAAGCGGGCGACCGCTTCGCCATAGACCTCATAGGCTTCCTTCCAGGCTTTGAAATCGCGCAGCAATTGGGCCTCGGCCACCAGCTTCAGGCGTGCGTCGTCAGGGGTGCGTTCGGGCTGGCTGCGCAACAAGGCCCGGGCCTGAGGCATCTGGCCTTGCCGAGCCAGCAGCGACGCGCGGCGCATCTGCGCTGCCATGATGTCTTCGGCGTTTTCAATGCGGTCCAGCCACGCGGCGGCGGCCGGGAAATCCTGTCGCTTTTCGGCGATCTGCGCCATCATCAAATAGGCTTGCGTGAGGCCACGGGCAGCACGTTCGTCGCCCGCCTGTCGAGCCAGCGTCATGTACTTTTCCAGCGATGCGGTGGCCGCAGGCAAGGCGTTTTCCTGCAGTTGCACCGAACCGAGCAACAGCCAGGGTTCAGCCTGGTCGGGCTGGCGGGTCGTCAGCTTTTCAAGCTGTGCACGTGCTTCCTGGTTGCGCTGCGTGTCCAGCAGGATGCGTGCATACGCGAGGGCGACAGCGGTGTCGGCCGATGTGGTGATGCTGCTGGCATTGAGCTGCTGCTGCACGATGGGCTCAGCCGACTGTTCACCGCGTTCCATGAGCTCAAGGGCGAGCAGAGCGGGAAATGGCGATGCAGGTTCTGCGGTGTGGCCCAGGCGGGCCGAGGTCAGTGCCTCGGGCAATTGGTCTTGCGCCAGATACATCCGGCCGACCGAGGTGAATGCGGCGGCTGCGTGCAGAGGTTGTTTGAGGTATGGGCCCAACGCTTCACGCACCACAGCGGCGGCAAGCGCCTTGTCGGTCAGACGGGAGAACGTCTGAGGAATGGCGTTGATGGTGTCGTTGCGCTCCGCTGCGCTGACATCGTTGAGGATGGTCTGCAGCACGGGCCCGGTTTCGCTGACGCGGTTGAGTGCCAGCAGGATTTGCAGCACGAACCGGTTGGCTTCAGAGCTGCCGGGGATTTCCTGCGACCAGGCGCGCGCCGCAGTCAGCGCCGCTTCACCCGAGCGGGCTTGCAGCGCCACCTCGACCGCACGGCGGTAGAGGTGAGGATCACGTTGCTTGCGGGCCGCGTCCAGGATGAAGGAGTAGCCTGTTCCGGGCTCGCCTGCACGCACATTGAGTTCGCCCAGCAGCAATTGGTAGAAAAGCGGCGCGTTCAATGCCGAGTTGACGACCTCTCCGGAGTCCGGTGCAGTGGCTGGCGCTGGCTCAGGTGCTGTCGGAGTGGGTTGCGCCGCGGCACCCCAGAAGCAGGCGGCCAATGCGAAAGCCAGTGCCGACTTGCGCACAAGCCCGGCATGCGGGGTGGATGGGCCTGCGATGCGGTGCAAGGTATTCATCGGGTCATGATAATGGAAGGTTTTCGGGGCGCAGGGGTCTGATCTGAAGACCGCACAAGCGTTCCGGATGCCCTGAAGAAAATACCGATCCATGCCCGAACTCCCCGAAGTTGAAGTCACCCGGCGCAGCTTTGCCGACCGCATTGCCGGAGCTTCGATCCTGCGCCTGGAGATGGGCAAGCCCTTGCGCTGGCCTTTGGGTTGCGAAGCGTCCATCTTGGAGGGACGATCGGTGCGATCGGTCACACGTCGGGGCAAGTACCTTTTGCTCAACCTGGATGAAGGACACCTGCTGCTGCACTTGGGCATGTCGGGCAGTCTGCAGTTTGCGCACGTGCTGCCGAGTCGCGGCAACCACGATCATTTTGAGTTGCTGACCAGCCAGGGCACATTGCGTCTGCACGACCCTCGTCGTTTTGGTGCGGTCGTCTATGTCCAGGCGCTGGACGCCGCGCCAGCGACCAAGCTGCTCGGCAGCCTGGGTGTGGAGCCACTTGAGGCGGGCTTTGACCCCTTGGCTTTTCACCGAGCCCTGCAGTTGCGACGATCGGCGATCAAACAGGTGTTGCTGGCCGGTGACATCGTGGTGGGCGTGGGCAACATCTATGCGTCGGAAGCCTTGTTCATGGCGGGCATTCGGCCTACCTTGCGAGCCGATCGGCTGAGCAAGCCGCGCGTCCTGCGTCTGCACGCAGCGATCGTTCAGGTGCTCACGCGCGCGGTGGCACTGGGTGGCAGCACCTTGCGCGACTTCTCCAGCGCCGAAGGCCAGTCGGGCTACTTCCAGCTGGATGCCATGGTCTACGGTCGGGAAGGCCTACCCTGCAGGGTATGTGGTACACCCGTCAAGGCCATTCGCCAGGGGCAGCGATCGACGTTTTTTTGCACCACTTGCCAGAAAGCTTGATCCGTTTGCCGGCCCGGCTGTCGGGCATGCAGGCCGCCCGGTTTTGTGAGGAAGGCCGATGCTATATTGACCAGTGGTTACAACATCAGACCTATGAGTTTCAATCAGGAATTTGATCAACATGGCGTGTGGCGCAAGCAGTTTGCCTTGCGTTTGCGCTTGCTTGCCGAGTGGCTGACCGATCACGACCTGATGGAGCCTGGCATCCGCGAGCGTCTGGACGGTCTGCATGCCCAGGTCAAGAACGACAAGATCATGGTGGCCTTCGTGGCCGAGTTCTCCCGGGGCAAGTCGGAGCTGATCAACGCGGTATTTTTTGCCGGCTATGGGCGTCGCATCATGCCGGCGAGCGCGGGTCGCACCACGATGTGCCCCACCGAGTTGGGCTACGACGCTGAGGTGCCGCCTTGCCTTCGGCTGCTGCCCATCGAGACCCGCCTGCAACCGCTGTCGTTGCTGGATTGGCGCAATGCGCCCGACAAGTGGGAGCGCATTGACCTGGATGTGAACGATCCCAAGCAGCTCGCCCGTGCGATCCAGAAGGTGGCCGAGGTTCGCCGGGTTACGCTGGACGAAGCGCGTGGCTTGGGTTTCTGGAGCGATGAAACGCCCGATGACAATCCGCTGGCCGCAGCCGATGGCACGGTGGAGGTGCCGAAGTGGCGTCATGCCCTGATCAACATGGCACACCCATTGCTCAAGCAAGGCCTGGTAATTCTGGACACGCCCGGGCTCAATGCGATCGGTGCCGAACCTGAACTCACCGTGAGTCTGCTGCCCCAGGCGCAGGCTGTGGTGTTCATTCTCGCGGCCGATACCGGCGTGACCAAATCCGACCTCACCATCTGGCGCCAGCATCTGTCGGTGCTGGGCGAGGGCAAGGAGTCGCGCCTGGTTGTGCTCAACAAGATCGACACGATGTGGGACGCACTGAGCTCGCCCGAGCAAGTTCAATTGCAGATTGCATCGCAACGCACAGACTCGGCCGAGATTCTCGGGCTTTCGCCGCGCCAGGTGCTGGCGGTATCTGCACAGAAGGGCCTGCTGGCCAAGGTCAATCGCGACAAGAAGCTGCTCGAAGCGAGCAACCTCATGGAACTCGAGACTGCGCTGGGTGTGGACCTGCTGGGCCAGCGGCGCAAGATCCTGAGTGCGGCCGTGGCCACCGGAATCCAGTCTTTGCGCGTGGAGACCACGCGCATGGTGCACACGCGCTCGCGCGATCTGGTGGAGCAGATCCAGGAGCTGGACGGATTGCGAGGCAAGAACGCCAGCGTGATCAAGCAGATGCGCCTGCGCATCGAGCAAGAGCAGGCCGACTTCGACGCCAGCGGCGCCAAGATCCAGGCGGTGCGTTCGGTCCACCTGCGCCTGCTCAAGGACCTTTTTGCCATGTTGAGCGCCACGCACCTCAAGTCTGAAGTGTCGGTGTTGTCCAAGGCGCTTCGACAGCCAGGCATCAAGCTCGGCGTGCGCCGTGCCTACGATCACACGTTTGACCGGCTGCGCGCCGACATGGCCAAGGCCGATGGCATGGCTGGCGACATCCAGGCCATGCTGGAAGGCAGCTTCAAGAGCCTGAACGCCGAGTACGGATTTTCGTTGCAGGCGCCCACGCCGCCGCAACTGGCCCAGTACGTCAAGGACCTCGATCTGATCGAGAAAAGTCATTTGCAGTACCTCAGTCTGGGCAACGCGCTCAAGCTGGCTCAGCCCGAGTTTGCCGAGCGCCTGGCGCGTGCGCTCATGAGCCGCCTGCGCGTGGTGTACGACACGGCGGTCAACGAGGTGGAGCTGTGGAACAAATCGGCAGCGGCTCAACTGGATGCCCAGTTGCGCGAGCGCCGCCGCAATTTCACCCGGCGGATTGAAGCGGTCTCGCGCATCCAGCAGGCCGCAGGTGGTCTCGACGAGCGCATCCGCGAATTGCAGACCCATCAGGCGAAGCTCAACCTGCTCGATGCCAAGCTGGCCGAGCTGACCGACCACCTGCTGGCCGCGCCCGAAGAAGAGTCCGCCGAAGCCTTGGCGGCATGAGCGGTGTCGTCGGCCGGCGTGCCGATCTGCCTCCCACCTTTGCTCCCCTGCTGATCGATTGGCAACGCCGCGCCGGGCGCAGCGGCTTGCCTTGGCAGGGTATCCGCGATCCTTATCGCGTGTGGTTGTCCGAGGTGATGCTGCAGCAAACCCAGGTGAGCACCGTGCTGGGCTACTACGCGCGTTTCCTGGAGCGATTTCCCGACGTTCGCGCTCTGGCTGCCGCGCAAACCGACGAGGTCATGGCCCTGTGGAGCGGCCTGGGTTACTACAGCCGAGCGCGCAACCTGCACCGCTGCGCACAGGCGGTGGTGGCCACGCACGGTGGCGAATTCCCCTCTACCGCCGCCAGGCTCGAAACCTTGCCCGGCATCGGTGCTTCCACTGCAGCGGCCATTGCATCGTTCTGTTTTGGCGAACGTGTCTCCATCGTGGATGGCAATGTGCGACGGGTGCTCACGCGCTTGCTCGCGTTTGAAGGCGATCTGGCGCAGACGAAACCCCAACGCGCGCTGTGGGAGATCGCGCAGGCGCTGTTGCCGAACAACCCATCTGCCGATGACATGACGGCCTACACGCAAGGGCTCATGGACCTGGGGGCGACGTTGTGCACGCGCAGCCGCCCGTCCTGTGGGCAGTGCCCCATGCAGGGCATTTGCCGGGGCTATCAGGCAGGCGAGCCGCAGCGTTTTCCTGTAAAGACCCGCACCTTGAAGCGCCGTCATGAAAGCTGGTGGTTGCTGCTCGTGAAGCGCGCCGATGGGCGGGAACGATTCTGGCTGCAGCGCCGACCGGCCAGCGGGATCTGGGCCGGCTTGTATTGCCCGCCGGTGTTTGAAAGCGAGCAAGCTGCTCACGCCGGGTTGCCCTCTGCCTGGGTGAATCGGTTGATCGCGTTGGACGCCGTGTCGCACAGCCTCACCCACCGGGAGTTGCGGTTGCACCCCTTGCTGCTGGAACTCACGTCAGAGCCGTTATCCGGCGAACTGCCTGAAGGCCAATGGGTGGAAGCTGAACGGCTGGGCCAGCATGGCCTGCCCGCGCCGGTGAAGCTGCTGCTGCACGCTGCGTGGGCGTCTGACCTGTTTGTGCGGACTTAAACGCCCGGCACGATCGGCGTTGGCCAGCTATCGGCCTCGCGGTGTCTCACACGCGTGGACCAGTCCATGCCGAAGGCCCGCGCGAGTTGCTCCACCAGGTACACCGAACGGTGCTGCCCGCCCGTGCAGCCAATGGCCACGGTCACATAGCTGCGGTGATCGCGCAGCATCTGGGGAAGCCAGTGCCCGAGGAAATCTGTGATCTGCTGCTCCATTTGCCGCACCTCGGGCTGAGCGGCCAAGTAGGCTGCCACCGGGGCGTCGCGGCCCGTCAGGGGCTTGAGTTCGGGCTCGTAATGTGGATTGGCGAGCATGCGCACATCGAACACAAAGTCGGCGTCCATGGGGATGCCGCGCTTGAAGGCAAACGACTCGAACACCAGCGTGAGCGGTGCCTGCGTGGCGCCCAGCAGGTCCTTGATCTGGCTGCGCAGGTGCGTGGGTCGGATCAGGCTGGTGTCGAGCACCAGCGCCTGGTCCCGCAGTTCAGCGAGCAACTCGCGCTCCTGCTCGATGGCATCGGTCAGGGCTCGGTGCTGGTCGTTGAACTGCTTGAGCGACAGAGGATGCAGCCGTCGCGTCTCTGAAAACCGGCGCACCAGCGTGTCGGTGGTCGCATCGAGAAACACAGTGGTGAGGTTCACCGGGCGCTGGGCGTGGTGCTGAAGCTGCGCCAGCCGCTTGGGCAACCCCGGCAGCGAACCCGCGCTGCGCACGTCCATGGCTATGGCCACCTTGCTGGCCTTGTGGCTCTGTTCCAGTTCGATGAAGGATTCGAGCAACTCGGGCGGCAGGTTGTCCACGCAGTAGAAACCCACGTCTTCCAACGCAGTGAGTGCGACCGACTTGCCCGAGCCGGACATGCCGGTGATCAACACCAGATGAATTGGCGCTTCGTTCGGTGAAAACATGTTGGTTGGATCGGTCAAGCCGACAGGAGTTCGCGGGCATGGGCCAGCGAGATTTCCGACTTCTCGCTACCGCCGAGCATGCGTGCTAGCTCAACCACGCGCGCTTCGTGCTCGATAGGGGACACCGTGCTCAGCGTCTGTTTCCCGACCATCTGCTTGCTCACCAGCAGGTGGTGGTCGGCGCAGGCCGCCACCTGGGGCAGGTGGGTCACGGCCAGTACCTGGCGGTCGCGCCCGAGCTGGCGCAGCAACTGGCCCACGGTGTGCGCCACGGCGCCGCCGATGCCGGAGTCCACCTCGTCAAATATCAACGTGGGCGCCTGCCCCAGCCGGCTGGTGACCACCGAGATCGCCAGAGCGATGCGGGAGAGTTCACCGCCCGAGGCCACCTTGCCCACCGGCTTGGGTGTGGCGCCGGCATGGCCCGCCACGCGAAATTCGACCTGTTCCCAACCATGTGCCTGGGCCTCATCGAGGCGCTGCAACGCCACTTCAAACACGCCGCCTTGCATGCCCAGGCGCTGCATGCTCTGAGTGACCGCCTTCGACAGCTTGGGTGCAGCCTTCTGGCGTTCCTTGGTGATGGTTTGCAACTCGGTGTTGAATGCTTTCCAAGCCGAGCGCTCCGCCTGCTGCAGAGCGTCCAGGTCCAACGCCTGATCGATTGCGGCCAGCTCGCTTTTCCATTGCCCGAGCACCTCGGCCAGTTCGTCGGGACTGCGGCGGTAGCGCCGTGCCAGCGACACCCACTGAGCGAGGCGTTGATCCAGCGCCTCCAGACTGGTGGGGTCCTGGTCGGTGTGGCGTGCGTACTGGTGCAGGTTGTGCACCGTGTCCTGCACGTGCGCCAAGGCGGCTTCCAGTGCGGCGATGGCGTCCGAAAACCGGGGCTCGATGTGCGCCTGCGCCTGCAGAGCCACGAGCGCGCGGTGGATCAGTGTCGCCGCATTCGGTTCCTCGTCGTCCAGTGCGGTGACAGCGGCTTGCGCGGCGTCCAACAGACCCTGCGCGTTGGCCAGGCGGCTGTGCTGCGCATTCAGTTCTTCCCATTCGCCGGACAGCGGCGTGAGTTTGTCGAGTTCCGATATCTGCCAGGCGAGGCGCTCACTTTCCTGCTGGAGCGTGTTCTGCTTCTCGGTCGCGTTGTCCAGGGCCTTGCGTTTTTGGCGCCACTGTGCCCAGGCCTGGGTGGCGCCGGTGGTGTCGATGCCGGCGTAGGCGTCGAGCAGGTCGCGCACGGCTTCTGCACGTGTGAGGCTCTGCCAGGCATGTTGGCCGTGGATGTCGACCAGGCCGTCGGCCAAGGCCTTGAGCTGCGCCATCGTGGCTGCGCTGCCATTGATCCAGGCGCGGCTGCGGCCCTCGGTGTCCACCGTGCGGCGCAACAGCAGGCCGTCCTCCACCGGAAAACCTTGTTCTTCCAGCCAGGGTGTCAGGGAGGCGGGCGCGTCGAACTCGGCAGCGATCTCGCAGCGCGTAGCGCCTTCGCGCACCACGCCGCTTTCGGCCCGGGCACCCAGCGCCAGCTGCAGCGCGTCGATCAAGATGGACTTGCCCGCACCGGTCTCGCCCGTGAGCACGCCAAAGCCCTGGCCCAGTTCCAGGTCGAGGGACTGCACGATGACGAAGTCGCGCAGGGCAATGCGGCGGAGGCTCATGATGGGTGTCGGGTGTTGTGGACAGGCGGGATTCTGACGGGTCCTCAGACCCCTTCGTTCCAATGCAGTTTCTTGCGCAAGGTGTCGAAGTAACTCCATCCCACCGGATGCAGCAGGCGCAAGGCATGTTCGGATCGGCGTACCACAATGCGGTCGCCATGCAACAGACTGGTGAAGGACTGCATGTCGAAATTGGCGCTGGCTTCCTTGCCCGAGACGATCTCCACGGCGATCTCGCTGTGCCCGGGCAACACCACGGGCCGGTTGGACAAGGTGTGCGGCGCGATCGGCACCATCAGCCAGCCCCCGATGGCCGGGTGCAGCAGCGGCCCACCGGCCGACAGGGCGTAAGCGGTAGAACCCGTTGGAGACGCAATGATCAGGCCGTCGGCGCGTTGGTTGGCCACGAAATGCCCGTCCACCTCCACCCGCAGTTCGATCATGCTGGCAGCACCACCCCGGTTGACCACCACGTCGTTGAGTGCGGTGGCCTCGAACACGCAGCGGCCATCGCGCCACACGCTGGCGGCCATGAGCGAGCGCGGATCGTCCTCAAACGAGCCGCGCAGGATGGGGTGCAGCTTGGCACGGAAATCTTCAAAAGGAATGTCGGTGATGAAGCCGAGGCGCCCCTGGTTGATGCCCACCAGCGGCACACCGTAGCGCGCCAGTTGTCGACCAATGCCCAACATCGTGCCGTCGCCTCCCACCACCAGGGCCAGATCGCAGTGCTGGCCCATCTCGGGTACCGTGAGCGCCCGGTATTGAGTCAGGCCGGTGTTGAGCGCAGTTTCCTGCTCCAGCGACACGTCGCAGCCCTCGTCGTGCAGGAAGTGCGCGATTTCGTCGACGGCGTCTCGCGACCCAGGTGCGTGGTATTTGCCGACGATAACCACATGCGAAAAGCGCAAGGGGCGGTCCGATCGGATGGGGGTGGACCGTGTGTCGGGGGGCATGCTCATGCGCAAATTACAACATAGCCCGTCTGTGGTGGATTGCCCGAAAACCCTCGCTTGCGAACGGTATCGGGCAGTGGTCTCTCCGTAAAATGAAGCGATGTTGGACGACCGCGCGAAGCTGCTGCTCAAAACCCTTGTCGAGCGATACATCGCCGACGGCCAGCCCGTGGGCTCGCGCACGCTGGCGCGTGCCGCCGGCATGGAGCTGTCGCCAGCCACCATCCGCAACGTGATGAGCGATCTGGAAGAGCTCGGCCTGATCGCCAGCCCACACACCTCGGCCGGGCGCATCCCAACCGCGCGTGGCTACCGCATGTTTGTCGACACAATGCTCACCGTGCGACGTGAAGGGCTTTCGCCCGTGAGCGAGATGACGGCGCCGGGCATCGAGGCTGGCCAGCCGCACCGTGTCATCAGCCACGCGGCCAACATGCTGTCCAGCCTGTCGCAGTTCGTGGGCGTCATCACAGCCCCGCGCCGCGCCTCTGTGTTTCGCCACATCGAATTCCTGAGCCTGTCGGACCGGCGGGTCCTGGTGATCATTGTCTCCCCCGAGGGAGAGGTGCAGAACCGCATCATCCACACACAGGCCACATTCACCCAGTCGCAGTTGCTTGAAGCAGCCAATTTCCTCAACAGCCATTACTCCGGCCTGACCATGGAGGCTGTGCGCGAACGGCTCAAGAACGAGGTCGATGCCTTGCGCGGCGAGATTGCGGACCTCATGAAGGCGGCGGTGGACATCGGTGCCGAAAACGACTCGGCTCAAGACGAGGTGGTGGTGTCGGGTGAACGCAACCTGCTCTCGGTGAGTGAGTTCTCCAGCGACATGGGCAACCTGCGCCGCATGTTCGACCTGTTCGAGCAAAAAACCCAGCTCATTCGCCTGCTGGATGTGTCGGCCCAAGCCGACGGCGTGCGTATCTATATTGGTGGCGAGAGTCAGGTCGTGCCGTACGAGGATCTGTCGGTGGTCACGGCGCCCTACGAGATCGATGGCCAGATCGTTGGAACATTGGGCGTGATCGGCCCTCAGCGCATGCCTTACGAACGCATGATCCAGATCGTTGATGTGACCGCCAAACTGGTGGGCAATGCCCTGAGTCACAACAAGTAGAGGTTTGCCCGAGCCCGGCCCCTACAATCCCGCTGTTGTCGGGCCGTTAGCTCAGTTGGTTAGAGCAGAGGACTCATAATCCTTTGGTCGTTGGTTCAAGTCCAACACGGCCTACCAAAAAACCCTGCTATAATTCAAGGCTTCGCGGCTGTAGCTCAGTTGGATAGAGTACTTGGCTACGAACCAAGGGGTCGTGGGTTCAATTCCTGCCAGCCGCACCAGAACATCGTTCTAGATCAACGGGTTAGCTCCAAAAGAGCTAGCCCGTTTTTCTTTGCTGCGGGACTTTTGCGGGACTCGGAATTGATCATCAGCATCCGAGGCTCAAGTCCGTGTGCCAGCTTTCCGCACCGCATGCTCCGCTTTCAGCGCCTGGAGGCTCTTGTTCCAGCCATTGGTCGGCTGTGTGATCTTCTCCAGAGCTTCATGAAGTTCTCGAATCTGGGCCATTGAGTAGTGGTTGGTGACGGAGCGATTGCTGTGCCACAACACGTCTCGTCGAGTCGACTCACTGACTCCTGCCTCACGCAGTCGCATGCCCACGGTGTGTCGAAGGTCGTGGACACGCAGATCGCCCAGTGCTGCTCTTGAGCGTGCTGCCTGCCACGCACTGTTGTTCATTGCCTTAATTGGGCCCAGTTCACGGTGGCGCCAAGACATTGCAAAAACGTGGGTAGGGTGATGTCCTCGTGCTTCCTCAATCACCGCCTGAGAAATGCGGTTGCACACCACCAGCTTTGAAGTGCGGCGACCTTTGACGTTTTCTGGTGGAGTCTCGAACACAGAGATGTTGAGCTCCGGTACTGGGATCTCCCAATCCCATTGGAGATTGCAAACCACGTCATCTCGTACGCCACTGTGCAGGATAAACAGCGCCATGTCGTGAAGATGTTTCGGCAACTCCTTGAGCAAACGCTCCTGCTCGTCCCAGGTGATCGGTCGCGGCGACCGCTGATAACCTGTCAAAGGCAACATGGTGATTAGTGGGGCCGAGGCCAGCCAAGGCTTGCCCGACTCGGAGTCGCGCCATGTGCCCGCTGCCAGATTGAGCACTCGACGCACCGCTCCCAAGCTCAGATTAATCGTTTTGTGTGAGATCTTTGCCTTGCGTCGAGCATCGATGAAAGGCTGCAGTGTTCCGGAGTGAACTTGCTCAAGCAGAAGGTCGCCAACGTACGGCATCACCGCCTTCAGGTGATAGCCAGATGACTCTACTGACGGAAGATGCACATTCTCTTCAATGTAGCGTCCAGCTGCTTGGTCGAAGGTGATCTGCGGGGTGCCGCCATGGACGCGCGTCTGCCGTAGTACCTCTAGTTCCCGGGTGAGCCACGCTTCTGCGTCTTCATACGATTCAAAGCTTTGGTAAAGACGAACGCCTTCGACGAATTTGTCGACGACCCAGCTACCGTTTTGACGTTGATAGATGCCGGTTGATTTTTTTCCCATGGTGTTGCACTCGTTTTCTCAGGTTTGGTTTGCGTGTCGTCGGCGCGAGGGAACTCAGTGCCGGGTGCATTGAACATTTCGTATGCAATTGCCTTCACTTCTTCGCAAAGGAACAGGAGAGAAGTGCCTTGCTTTGTTGTTCTCAGGCGCGGCCTGATGTGCGTGTCGAAGTAGTTTGGCTTGACGCAAAGTGCTTGAATGGCACGCTGGCGGTTCATGCAGTACAGAGGGAGCTCATCGTCGAAGTCGTGCCGTGGTTTTTCTTTCATGTGTGGTTCTCTCTGATCAAGATTGCATAGGTCAGTCACTTGTCAAGAGCGCGGCAGTACGCAAGCGCCTCAGTGAGGCAAAGCCGAGCCTGGGCACAGACAACTTGCCCAAATGATGAAAAGGAAAAAAATGAACAGCCCGCTTTGCGAAGAGCGGAACGGAAAATGCCTGTGTGGCCTGCGCAGAAGGCGGCCGGTGCGGAGCTGGCGCGTGAATGGCTGTAGCTCGCGATGATTGAAGGATTTCGCCTTCACGCACTTGCGTGCGCCGACCTAGGTATCTTGGTCAGATCAGAATCAATCAGACGACCATGACCAGTCTTTTCATTCGAGACTTGTCACAACGCTGATCCATGCAGAGTTCACTCATCATTAACGGTGAACTCAAGTTGAAGGAAGGCATGTGCCTTCACGTACTCTCGTACGGTGACTAGAAATGTATTGGGCAGACCGAACCTGGTCAATCGATCCCGACCAGTCCCGCGCACTTACCCTTGTCAGCGACGACTGCCAGCTGCTCCTAAGAACACGACACGCGCTGAACAAGCGACTTCATTGAGGTGCTTTGTCCTAGAGCTATTCCAAGGTTCCATGAGAGCACTGCTTTCTAGAGAGCTCAGCACCAACGTATGCACCTGCTTGGTCGACACGTGATGCCCCAGAAGTTGCGCAAGTGATGTTGCCAGCCGGCGTGTAGGGCGCTTGGATTGACGGGCAGCGCCGCTCAGGGTTTCCATGTTCACCTCAAGGAGGCGGTACATCCTATCCTCCGGGTTAAGGCAGTGATTGCGGGGGAACTCGGTGTGCCCCGGTGTGTTCTTGACTCGTTGCTGGGCGGACGCGTTTTGCTCGTTTTTCGTCACGGTGAGAATTGATCCGCCCCGTGTTTCGTGGAGGCCGGTTGGTTTAAGTCAGGCAGCGGTTGCCGCCTGATTGGCGAGATGCCGGTAATAGTTTGCCTCAGCCTCGGCTGGAGGTATGTAGCCGATCGGTTCCAGCAGCCTGTGGTGGTTGAACCAAGACACCCATTCAAGGGTGGCCAGCTCCACCGATTCCTTGGTCTTCCAAGGCGCTCGCCGGTGGATCAGCTCGGCCTTGTACAAGCCGTTGATGGTCTCGGCCAGCGCGTTGTCGTAGCTGTCGCCCTTGCTGCCCACTGAAGGCTCAATGCCCGCCTCGGCGAGGCGCTCGCTGTAGCGGATG
>NZ_LMIE01000012.1:0-11157 GCF_001428625.1 Hydrogenophaga sp. Root209 | reverse complement strand
AGGCTCAATGCCCGCCTCGGCGAGGCGCTCGCTGTAGCGGATGCTGACGTATTGCGACCCCCTGTCGGAGTGACAAACCAGGCTGCCATCGCGCTCGGGTTGCCGCGCGTACAACGCCTGCTCCAGCGCATCGAGCACGAAGTCCGTTCGCATCGAACTGCTCACGCGCCAGCCCACGATGCGCCGCGCGTAAACGTCGATCACAAAGGCCACGTACTGCCAGCCCTGCCAGGTCGAGACATACGTGAAGTCCGATACCCAGAGCTGGTTGGGTCGATCGGCCTTGAAGACCCGGTTGACCCGGTCCAGCGGGCATGGTGCCTTGCCATCGCTGATGGTGGTGCGCACCACCTTGCCACGGCGCACACCCTGCAAGCCCAGGCGTTTCATCAAGCGTTCCACCGTGCAGCGGGCAATGGAGATGCCCTCTCGGTTGAGTTGCTTCCAGACCTTGTCGGCACCGTAGACCTGCATGTTGGCTCGCCACACGCGTTCGATGTGAGGAGCCAAGGCACCATCACGCTGAGCGCGCTGACATCGCAGGGCCGGGTTGCGTTGCTGGGCGGCGTGGCGCCAGTAGCCAGACGGGGCGATCTGCAGCACCTTGCAGATCGACTCGACCCCGTAGGCCTGTCGATGCTGATCGATGAAGCCCTTCAGGACTTCAGACGGCGGNGGTCGAGCTCCGCCTGGGCGAAAAACGCGCTGGCCAGCTTCAGGATCTCGTTGGCCTTGCGCAGCTCCTTGTTCTCGCGTTCGAGCTCCTTCAGGCGCGGCAGGTCGGTCGTCGTGACGCCGGCTCTGGTGCCGGTATCGATCTCATCGCGCTTGACCCATTCGTTGAGGGTCTGCGGCACGCAGCCAATCTTGGGCGCGATGGATTCGATTGCAGCCCACAGCGAGGGGTACTCGCCTCGGTGCTCCTGCACCATGCGAACGGCGCGTTCGCGGACCTCGGGTGAAAAGTGGTTCGACTTCTTCATGGCTCAATCCTCTCAGAGAGTTGAGCCTCCTCAAAATACGGGGCGGTTCAAATCGACCCAACGGCGGTGTCAAGATCATTTTTTTGAGCGTGATTGAAGTCATGGTCGAGGCTCGTGTGAGGAAAACATGGGCGTGGACATGGCGTATGGGCGTAGCAGTCGATCGAGAGACTCTCTTATGGTTCAGAACTAGCGACAGAAGTGTCAATCCGTCCTCTCGCGCCCAGCGCGGGCATCTGACATTCACCCGTTCAATTTTGTACGTCGAAACGATGCAGCTCTAGTGAATTTAATCAGCAGGGGGTCGATATCGGTGGGTTCTCCCCGCGTTAGGCGGGGGAGCGTGACGAGGGAAGGGCATTAATGTTGAGGTGCTTTCAAGGGCCTAGGCTCTTTTTACCCCCAACTACTGCACTGGAACAGTTCAAATGCAAGACGATATCCCGAAGAATCCCAAGCGACAGAGGGCCATGCGCAATCCCGACGTTGAGAACACCAGATGTATGTCAGTTGTAGATTGGCTGGCAAGGGCAAGGGCAAGTTCAAGAGAGTTCATAGCCGAGTGCGAAGAACTAATAGAGAGGGTGGCAACAACTAGCCCTCATGAGGCGTTGTTGTGTGAGCTGATGCTGGTGTCTGGTCTTGAGCTATCCGAGGCTCTGAACTTTAAGCCGCTCGAATCAATTACGCCTGATGGATTGCTTATCAAATCGAGGGAAACAAATGGGCGGTCACGTTTAGTCCCTTTTGCGAAGTTGCCCCGTTCGCTACATCGTCAATGTAAGGTTTACTCTCGCTGTTTGCAACATTCAGTGAAAATTTCCGGCAATACAATGAGATATGAAGGTTTGTCTAAAGATCAGAGCTATCGAAGGTTTGAGCGTACGCTCGCAGTCCACTATATCTCTACCAGTTCAATGCAGATAACCTATCAAGACCTGCGTCTTGCGTATGCTCGCCTCATGTTTGAGGAATGTATAGGTTACCGGCAGACCGCCGAAAGCCAAAATACGCTCCAATCGATGCTAATAAACTATTTTGGGGTGCAGCCGGCCATCAAAGCGGTGATGCAAGCGCTGGGCTACAGTCCTCCGACTTCCACATTTGGTTGATTTGGGTGGCCAATGACAGCGCCGCTGCGCGTGGCCCAGGCGAGGGAAAGCACGTGTTTTGCTGCAAAACGGATGGTGTGGGCCATCCAAGGGATATCGCCCGGGTTACTGAGAACGACGATACGCGCCTGATTGCCCGATGCCGCGAGTGAAGACCAGAGCTCCAGAGACGGCTTCAACTCGTACTGCGGCCAACGTTGATACGCAACTTCAAAGCGTGGAAGCGGCGGTCGATCGGCAGCACGGCCAGTGTTCTCTCGAACAGATGAGCTTATTGCTATCACCTCGACATTGCAGACGCGATTCAGAATCGTGATTGAGATGGCCACCGTATTCGGGAGCAAAGCTGTGCAGTCCGAAGAACTTGTTGGCGAGGGTTCCGAGATCGCAGTGGCCAAGTTCACTACTAGCCCGATCTTGTGGTGAGTCACTGCCGTACGAAGTTCCTTTAGGACCGCCTCCCGTTCTGTGGAAAGCTTCACCCCGAAGTGCCACTGGGGTGTGAACACCAGCAGGATCGGTTCATACTGCAAATTGACCAAGGCGAGCTTGCCGAGCAGCGCATCCAGACGCATGGCTTGATTACGCTGTATGTCGGACCTTTGAAGCTCCACCTGAGATCGATTGGTCGGCATCGCTGCGACCGGACCTGCGTGGCTCGGCGCGGCCGTCTGATCGAAGGTCCCTCCCAATATCACAGTGGTGCAGATGGCAAAGGCGAGCGATCGCCCGGAGATCACGCTCACCGGTGCTTGCTGCTCACGTTCTCTGCGAATGGCGGTGACCAGCAGCGAGGTCAATACGCCAGCAACGACAAAGGTCAGCGCGCCCATTCCCCCTTTGCCGATGAAGAGCCAACCCAGGCCAGGATGCGCCAAACCCCATCCACCCATCGGCGTGATGAGTGTCACGAACCAAACGCCCAACAATGTGATGAACGGTCGAAATGCTGTCGGGTGGTGGCCACCATTGAGCGACCATACCGCCGAAGAGAAGGCCAGAACCAGGCTAGTGGTCACCAGCCTTTCCCACCCATCTATGCCCTGCGTGACCAGCAGCTCGCTGATCGCATAGGGACTCAGCGCGCCAAGGTAATAGCCAGCGGAGATTGCTAAAGCTCGCAGACGCGTCGGCTGAAGTCCGCACATGAAAGGCAGCAGGATGCTGAGAGCGCCGCCCCATGCGGTCCCAGGCCAGGCCACATAGCCAAGGGAGAGTCCACAGACGCCAAGCGCAAGCAGATACATCTCAAGACAGCGCTTCACTGCCGTACCTCGGGGTGGCGCGCGGCTAGCAGGCCCAGGTGGGAGACGATTCGTGACAGGCCCGTCGAGCCAATCAGATGGGACCGGAGGGGGACGCGAAGCTTTGACGCTGCATCGCCAGCTCGCGCGATATGGATCCACCTGCGATCCGCATCGCATCGGTCGAGACGAAGATCCCAGGTGTCATGGCCTGAGAGCTCGATCTCCAGCGTCAGCCAGTCGCAGATTCCCTTGGAAAATGCCTCTGCGGCGGGTAATACCGGACCTACCTTCGCGACGCATGCACCGTCTATCTCCAACACGAATTTCAGGACAGCTCTAAGGCGTTCGTCTTCGTGCAAACGGCTGAGCCATCTGCTTGGCCAGCCTCGTTCACTGCTTGCCACGAGCAGGATGAAGCCGACGCGCAGCGCTGAGTTGTTTTCGGGTTGATGTGCCTGAAGCGCCAGCCTATGTTGAAACGTGGCACCTCCGGGCAGCGCGTGTTCCAGCAAGAAGCGGGTGGTCTCAGGCCCCCAGTGCTCAAGCTCTGCAACCCACGGTAGCCGGCGCAGGACATTTGTGCGAACGCCTTCGGGTGCCCAATGTCGCAGGCCATCCTGAACCAAGTCCCAATGTGTTGAGCGCGGTGATAGAGCTGGGCCACTTTTGACGCTCACAAGGTCCATCTCGCTGAACAGTGCGGGGATCACCAAGAGTTCATTGAATGTGACTTTTTGGCGGTGCCGGTATGCCAGCCGAGTCGCTGTGACTGCGACTTGGTCCAGATCCTCTGCAGCTTGTACCCTGGGATGCAGAGCGTGCTCGCACGTGAGCTTGGAAGTACGCCCAGCATCCCTGGTTTGGCGTCCTTGTTCCATCTTGCTCAAACACCACACATTTGGTGGTTGTGGTTTTTCGTTCATGGCATCTCTCCAGCTCGACGGGTGGACTGTTTCGCACGAATCCAGTCGCACGCCTTTTGGCTTTGGCTTATCGGTGATGACTTTGTCATGACTGAATCAGTAGTCGCTGTCCTGCCAGAGGCGGTACAGGTGGTCCTCCTCCATCTGATCTTGAATCTGCTTGTAGGGATCGTCATCGTCGTCATCGGAGTTTGATGATCGGCCTCTCGCGCTGCTGTTGCCTTGAAACGCGATTACGACAACAAAAATCATGAACCCGAGCACCAGCCAAGTTGTGGAGTTCATACCCGAGCTCCTGTGAGGAAGGAACCTCGGCCAAGCGAGCGCCGTGGTTCCCTCGCGATGATTCGTGCAAGGGCCCAACGCAGAAAGCAAATCTGCTCTTGCAGGTTGCTAGGTTCAGGCATCGTGCGCAGCCCAAGCTCGTCGACCATGGCCTCGAGCAGGGGATCCAAAGCACTACTGGTCGCCCAGAACGAGAATGCCAGGCCGGGCCGCAATTGACGCAGCTTCTGCACGAGCAGGTTGCGTCCGCACACTGACTTTAAGAGCCAGTGGGGCGCCCTGGTCATAGATCGATTCAGCGCGGCAACGTCGAAGTGCTGTCTCAGGCTGCGGCGCCACGCCGTGGCGCGAATCGCTTCTTGGTGAGTGGGAGTCATTCGTTCCTCTTGCGTGTGGATTGGTCAGACCAAGTTCGCACAAGAGGCCCTGATGTCAAGGCCGCGCGGTCAATGTTTCGTCGACTGCAGCTCGCCCTGCAGGCCGCTGGCGAGCGGAGTACATCGGGTGAATGGAAAATCTAGGGGCCCGTTGCCAATGCTCAACAAACCAAGTTGCGATGACATTCGCAGGAGCACGCTTTTCCGCTGCGCTCAGCTTGCTTTCTGAGCATGGACGCCTAGAATATTTTTCAACGATTGTGTTCAACCAGGAGTTCAAATGTCGGCGCCAGATCTGCTCAAGGTATTCATGCTTGTTGGAATCCTGTTGGCCATTTGTGGAATCCGTTGGTTGAACAGAGAAATTGCAAGGCTTGCAGAGGAGAATCGGCGCAAGCGTACTTGTATGGGTTGCAGTGAAGAGTCACCCTGAAGTATTCACCTCACCACGATCTGTTGTTGATCGAGCTGATGGTGACTACGTCACTTCATCCCACTCCTGGCCAAGTCAGGCCGACGCCTTTCGGTTCCTTGTTCGTTCGTACGCGGGTCCGAATATGCTCTTAAAGCTTGCATCGAACGGGCTGGCAACGGATGCTCCTTCCTCCAAGGGATTGGCAGCATTGACTTGGATGTTTTCAGGTACGCCAGTGGGAACCGATAGATTCAGGGGAGCGACTGACGCTTTAACTGCAGTTGGCGTGGGATGCAGTTGGCCGAAAGGCGGCAAGCTCCAGCGGCCCATGGCCATTCGGAACTGGTAGCCCAAGTGGACCAACTGCAGGATCTCCATGTTGAGACCTGCAGGGCTGATCCCCTTGAGATAGTCCAGGACTCCAACTCCATCGGGGGGAATCGTGACTCGGACCCGCAGAGCTTCGTCTGGATTCTGTGATCGTTTTCGTTGCGCCATGGTGTGATCCCTTTGATCAACCGTTCGCGTAGGCTTCATTCGTAGCGTAGTCGGCGACTACTTGGAAGCCGCGCACGTTGGAGAAGGTTGAGCCACCATCCATCTTCAGGCGGCGCCGCAGTCCGGGTGCGTGTTCACGGAGAAATTCAAAGAACACCGCACCACCACCACCGCAGACCAAGATGTTGTCAAAGTCATTCAAGGCGCCCACCGTGTTTAGCATTGCCTCGTAACCCCTGCGCAGGACCTCGTTGATGGCACCCTTGTATCGGGCCATTTCGTAGTCCTCGCCGCCAATGCGAACGGTTTCCCGGTTGTCGCGGATGGCCAGGTCAATCGCCTGAATCACACCGTATTGATTCTTGAGCTCCGGATTGATCGCTTTGGCCACTTCGTACGCGCACGCCAGCATCGACTCTGGATGAGCACCCGACCGTTCGTAGTTGGGGACCTTGTCGTAGGCCGCCAGAAAGTCAATCGTTCCGCCGCCCACGTCGACCACGAGATTCCAACCGCTCATCTCGAAGTCCTTGTGCGTGAGGCCGTAGTAGTAAAGGGCTCCTAGGGGTTGCACCATGACGGAGGCGTCCAGCACCGTTACGTGCCTTGCACCCACTTCAGGATTTGGGCTGTTCAGTGCGTGTCGGCCGATGACCAGCTCGCGCAGGTGGTCACCGTATGCGTCAAAGGTGTTGAGGGGGAGTCCTACGGTCAGGTGCTGAATCGTCATCTCTTTCGGATTCCCTTCGTCACTGAGCATGTAGTGCATGGCTCCCCGCATGAGCGCGAGATAGGAGGGAGAGGTGCAGTAGTCCTTCATGACGTGCCGTGGCTGGAGCCCCTTGAGGTGCATCTCGACCCCACGACCGGCAAAGTGAGGCACCCCATTAATTTCGCTGATGCAGCCGTCGGCTCCAAGGGTGCCGGGGGCATGTCGGAAAGTAGCGCCTGCCCGTAAGGTGGCGGTGATCGACGGAAACAGGTCCGCATGGATGAGTGGGACACCTCGTGCCACCTTGTGGCCACAGGTGAACTTGGTATTGGCGTAGCCCACGTCGATGGCTCGTGCGGGAACAGTGATCAGATGTGCGTCGCGTTTCATAGGTCTCTCCAGGTTTCTTGTCTGCACAAAATTGTGCTGCTGGGAATTCTGTTGGGGCCTTCGCACCTCTGCAAGCGATGCGGACCAGTTGCTGGCCACGGGAGGCCAAGTCGGGCCAGTGCAGGCCACAAACTGCAACTCTTGCGAAGCGAACCCTTGTCCACGCTGTTGTAGTGGCCAGGGCGGGCCACCTGAGGTCACTGGCGGCCACAAAGCATCCGCGCGGGAGGCGAGTCCCGGCAACCACGTCAGGGTAGGGGCCGTAGGAGGCCATGGCAGGCCAGTTGCGGCTACGACGCGCAGTGCGCACGCAGGGCTGAAGCTGGCTTCTTCGAAAGTGAGGCCACGAGTGGCCATGGGCGGTCACAACGTGTGGGTCAGCTAGAGAATCGCGCCTCACTGCGGTGTGAACCTTCGTGTGGATACGCGCAATCAGGTGGCTCTATTGATGTAGGGAGCTAGAGGGCAGGGCTGCCACTTCTTGTTTCCTCAATCGAAGAATCGTTTTACGCGTTCAAGCACCGTGTTGATGGCGAGATATCCACAGGGCCCTTTCACCCAACCCACTTTGTGTGTCTGCAGGAGTGGTGGCAACCAGAGTGATATGAAGGCTTTTGATCTGAAATGACTTTTTTGCCTTTTGGCATGAATGACACGCTGCGGGAGAGTGTTTTGCCATCTGTGGACAAGGGCTCGGGCAGACTACGTTGTGCGGTGCCTATCCCCAACTGGTCCGCATCACAAGACAAGACTGCAAACAGCATCTACTATTCCTTCACCTGTACCTCTGGTACTTAGACATCCCAGTGATGTCCCACTCCCTACACAGGGAAAACCGCTAACCGACGCTTCACCATGAGTGTCCTAAGGCAACAAGCCGACTTCCCACATCGGAAGTCGCAAACCAAGACGGTGCTCTGTATGGAGCGTCGCAAAACAGGTCGAACAACGACCAGCTGCTGAGCCCGCGACGCGGTTCAGAAGTGGCGACCCCGAATGGGGGCTGCCCACAGCAAGCCAATCAGGTCTTCCTTCTTGGAAGCCGCCAGCCAACGCTCTGAGCTACGGAGCGGGTGTGGACGCGCAAGCGTATAGATCAACTCACGTTTTGACTTTGCTCTGACGACTACCTGCGGGTGGTTTGTCACAAGTACCTCCCGCCTGGCGCGTTAGCCGGGAGCCCTCAGGGCCTAAAAAGGGGCAGGTTGGACAAGCAGCAAAGGACAACGCCGCCAAATCAGTCTGGCGGTGAAGTGAGTTCACCCGGGTAGTGAATAACTACCCCGGTCTAGCCAGCCCACATGGCTCTGTCTGAAAAAGACAGTACCCCCCCAACGCCGTAACTGCGTTGGGGTGCTCATCCAGCAAGGATGGGGGTCACACGGGGATTCCACCTGTGCCGGCAGGACAGCTTGCTAACGAAAAACGGAAATCACCGAAGACTGACGTGCCATGCCCAGGGGCCTTGTACCGGGCGACCAGTAGCAAAAAGACGAATGAAAAGCCAGAGCCCCGATGGCCAGGTCAAATTCCCCCACCCTTGGCCACCCCAAATTCCCCCAGGCAGGACGGTCGGATTATGACGACTCGGGTGTGATGGCGATGCGTGCNCCCCGATGGCCAGGTCAAATTCCCCCACCCTTGGCCACCCCAAATTCCCCCAGGCAGGACGGTCGGATTATGACGACTCGGGTGTGATGGCGATGCGTGCAGCGGCCTCCTTGAGGCGGTAGCTCTTGCCCTCGAACTCCAGCATCGCGCAGCGGTGCATGAGGCGATCCAGGATGGTGCTGGCCATGGTGGCGTCGCCGAGGTATTTGCCCCAGTCCTGCACCACGCGGTTGGACGTGATGAGAACAGCGCGGCGCAGCTTGTAGCGCTGGTGCACGATGGCCTGTAGGACTTCAGCGGCATGCTCGCTGATGCGTCTGGCCAGGAACAGGTCATCGAGGACGAGCAGGTCCGGCGCGACCCAGTCCTTGAGCAGCTCGGTGCGCTCTGCCGTAGTGGCCAGCGCGTAACGGGCGAACTCGGTGTCGGCTTCCAGGTAACGCACGTCATAGCCCTGCAGCGTGGCCTGGTAGGCCACGGCCTTGGCCACATGGCTCTTGCCGGTGCCCGGCTTGCCGATGATCAGCGCGTTGGCCCCCTCGCCGATGAACTTCAGGGTGTGCAACTCGAAGCAGGCGCTGCGCGGCAGCTTCGGGTTGAAACGCCAGTCGAAGTCAGCCAGCGAGGGGCGCTCATCCAGACCCGAGCGCTTGAAGCGGCGCTCGGTCAGGCGAGAGCGCCGGCGGTCCAGCTCGTCTTGCAGCATGGCGGCGAAGGTCTCCAGGAAAGGCTGCTGGGCGGCCTGGGCCTGCATCACGCGGGTGGACAGGGTCTCGGCGATGCCGGACAGGCGCAGCTCGCGCAGCGCGCGTTCGATCTCGATCATGTTCATGGCTGAACTCCCGGTGCGTTGGTGGTGTTGTTGGTGGTGGTGGTGGTGGTGGTGGTGGTGGTGTTTGCCGTGGCGGCGGCGAGCGCGAAGAGATCGCTGTACTCCTCAGCGTCTCGGATGAGCTCATGCTGCTGCGTCAGCGCGTGGGCACCGGCGGCGGGTGCTTCGCCGCAGGCAGCCTCGATGGCCGCCATCGCCTGGGCAAAGAGGGCTTCGGTCAGCGCCAGCACGCGCTTGTAGCTGTAGACCCCTTGCTCCAGGGCCTGGGCGCAGGCGGCATTGATGCAGTGCGCCGGGTAACGGCGCATGAGTCCCACAATGCCCCAGAGCTTGCGCTGCCCGACACGACCCTCGATGGCAAAGAGCAGCTCACACAGCCGGCTGGCGTGCTCACCAATCTCGCCGGCCTGACGCAGGATCAGGCGGGTCTCGCGAGACGGATTGAACACCCGCTCCTCCATGGGCAGAATCACCGTGCCGGGACGCTCGGCCTTGGCGTGGGTGCGCAGCAAGGCACGGGTGTGCATGTCACGAATCTCGATGCGCTGGGCGTAGATGCGCACCAACACCTTGGAGCCGATGTTCGCCGGGCGAGCGGCGTAGCTGCTGTGATCCACCCGCACACAGCTGTCGTCGCAGACGGTGCGCACCGCCTCGTCGAAATACTGCATTCCCAGCACTGGCAGGGGTTTGAGGTGGCTGCGCTCTTCCTCGAACATGGCCTGCACCTGGCGTCGCTCGGTGCCGTGGATGCGCTTGGATGCCCAGCTCTTCTCCCAGTGCGCCAGGAACTCGTTCTGGGCCTCGATGGACTCAAAGCGCCGGCCCTTCAAGGCCGTGGCCTGGGTATGGCCGATGGCATGCTCCACCGTGCCCTTGCGGTTGGGGTCTCGCACCCGCGCCGGGTCGGCCACCACGCCGTAGTGCGCCAGGGCGGCGGCGTACACCGGGTTGAGATCGGGCTCGTACAGGTCGGGCTTGAGGACGCCTTCCTTCAGATTGTCCAGCACCACGTACTGGGGGCAGCCCCCGAAGTACCGCAGGGCCCGCTCGTGCAGCTCGGCCCAGATCTGCTGGCTGGACTTCCAGACCACGCACCGGAAACTGGCACGGGAATACCGCAAGGTGGCCACGAACAGGCGGGGCTTGCGGTACCGGTCGCTGCCGGGCACGCGGGTGGGCGCGCCCTCGCCGTAGTCCACCTGCATCTCCTCGCCGGGCAGGAAGGACAGGCGATCGAACTGCTCGGGCTCCTTGTGCCGCAACTTTGCACAGAAGCGTTTGACCGAGTTGTACTGGCCATCAAAGCCGTGCTGGTCGACCAGGTCCTGGTAGATGGCCGTGGCGTTTCGCTTCAGCCGCAGCTGGGCTTCGATGAACTCGCGCCAGGGTTCGCACAGGGAGGTGGCCACCGGCCCAGGAGCCGGTGGCCAGGGTGGGGGAATTTGACCTGCCGAGCCGGTGGCCACCCCGGGGGAATTTGACTGCAGTTGCTCCAGCCAGCGCTGGTGGTAGCTCCTGACCGTCTTGCGGTCGATGCCCGTGATGCGGGCGATCTCGCGTTGCGATGTGTTGCGCTCCAGCAGTGTCTCTATGGTGGCGCGTTGGTTGGACTTCAAGACATTCACTCCTTGGCCTTCCCTCGGGGAAGACTGGATCAATGTCCTGCCAACAGGTGCCGACGACGCCGGCGTTAAACCCCTATCCCCGATCAGTTCAGGTGGGGGAGTTTGAGGTGGCCATAGACGGGGGAATTTGGGTGGCCATCAGGG
>NZ_LMIE01000011.1 GCF_001428625.1 Hydrogenophaga sp. Root209 | reverse complement strand
CGGGGCAGGCGCATGACGCACCCACAGGTCGGCGGCTCATTGAAAGCCTTGGGCAGACCAGCAGACCTGTGCACTTGCTCATGGATCGTGCCTATGAGGGCAACGAGACACGCCAACTCGCCCTGGACCTGGGTTTCATTCCTGTCGTCCCGCCATCAAGGAAAAGGCTGGACCCATGGGAGTACGACCGGGCGATGTACAAGCGGCGCAACGAGGTGGAGCGTCTGTTCCGGCGGCTCAAGGGCTACCGGCGCATCTTCTCTCGCTTTGAGAAACTCGATGCGATGTTCTTGGGCTTCCTCAGCTTCGTGCTCGTGGCNGCATCTTCTCTCGCTTTGAGAAACTCGATGCGATGTTCTTGGGCTTCCTCAGCTTCGTGCTCGTGGCAGATGGGCTTCGCAGTTTGTGTTAACAGGCCTTAGCTAGAACTCACAGGCAGCCATCAGTTGAACGTCAGGCGTGAGCTGCTCTTTGGAAAGCGGGTGGTAAACCCATCTTGAATGACCTGGTCGGTCTGAGCAAGATCATGTGCACGCGACATGAACGTGGACACGATGCTCAAAGACTCTCAGACCCCGCGATATGTGCAGCGCCGCACTCACCGGACCTACACCCCGCAATTCAAGGCCGAACTGGTGGCCCTGCAACATGCCGTGAATGCCATGAATGCCATGAATGCCAACTTGCCATGAATGCCAACTTACTGCACCGTTGGCGTAAGGAGTGGGCGCAGGGACTGCACCGCCTCGAAGGTAGCCTCACCACTGCAGTCGTATTGCCTCAGACCCCGGCCTTTATCCCCATCGAGCTGAACACCGCAGCGTCAACGACCGCCAGTGAGCAGCCCTGCGTTGCCTCCTCAACGCGAGCGGCCGATATCCGCATCGAATGCCAACGTCCCGGCATGTCCGTGACCGTGCACTGGCCCTTGTCTGGCGCAGCCGAATGCGCCCAACTGCTTGGCGCGTTGCTGCGGTGATCCGTATCGGTGCGGCCTGGCTTCGCTAACGTCGGGAGAGACTTCCGTTTCGTTCAGTGCCTTGCCAGGCGGCCACGTTGCGCGGATGAGGGCTTACTGGCCAACACCGTGAGTATGAAGGTTGAGGTTGGACGTCCGGGAACGCTGCCGAGCGGGCCTTCAGGTGCTGATTTCGAACAGCATGTTCCCGACGAACTTTGAAGCACGGGGGTGGAGTTATCAATGGGCATATTGCGACGAACTTTGGCACGCGCAGCGAGCCTAGGAAAATCAACAGGTTAGCGCGCATGCCTCCGACGAACTTTATTCCCTCCAGTCAATTCTGACTATGGACTTTGGGAACGTACACCGATAGCGTCGAGCTGCCGAGTGTGGCCTCAAGGCGAATGAGGTCTGGTGTCAGGTCTGCAGCGCTGACATTGAGAAGAGGGCTCCATGCCACTTTGAGCCAGTCCGGCGCAGCCGATACATGGTTTTGGGTAGATGCGCGCGGTACAGGCTGACGTCCATTTTCTGTACACGGGTGCTTTGTGCGATGGACGATCCCAACCAACAAAAAGTCGGCGCTGGTGTGCAAGTGATCGAGTTTTTTGCACCTGCGCGCGAGGACCAGCTCTGCGGCATCTGCACCATTCGGGCTCGGCGACCTCGGGGCGTCAATGCAGCGATCCAGGGTCAGCATTTGATTTCCAGATCAGCCCGCCCGGCCGTCGGAGCGCACGCGCCCGTACCAGTCCAACAGGCGAAGGGCCCACACGCCAATGACTCCGGCCCACACCACCGCGGCCAGCGTGATCAGCCAGGCAGATGACGGCTTTAGTGCCGCAGCGATGCGCAGCAGTACCGCCAACTGCAACAGCCAGAACAGCGTCCAAATAAGACGGTCTGCCACCAGCGCACGGCCGCTGTGGCCACACGACACCCGCGTGACCATGGCTAACATGAGCGAGCCCAGACAGCCCATGCTGAGAGCGTGGATCGGCGCCAAGCCGAGCACCGCGGTGCCCGTGCCCCAGTTCCACAAATGCGAGACGCCCGAGAGCACGAAAGCCAGGCCCAGCCACAAAAATCCCAGGTGCAACATTGCAAGCAGGCGGATCTTCAAGCTTTGCGCGAGGCCCCAAACCGCCGCCAGCCACAGCACAACGCCACCCGCGGCCAGTTCCACCAGGCCTCGCACAAGCAGCCAGCCGCGCGCGCTCGACTCGGTAACCACCCACGGGATCCACACCGACAGCACCTCAATGGCCACCGCCAACAGCAGCACCCATAGCACCCAGAATGGGCGCCAGGCGTGCAACATGGGTACGGCATCCGAAGTGAAGAAGGGAATCATGCGGTGCGCCACCGCAATGTAGGTCATCACCACGAAGCCCCAGAGCGCGGTGCTCACCGCTGCGTTGGCCAATTCGTTCTCGTCGACCCATAACGCCCCTGTCATAAGCACGAGGCTGGCCACGCCAACTAGGCCGGCTACCCCCACGGTGCAGGCGTGCAGGCGGTCGGGCTCGATACTGCGACGCAACAGCAACCAGAAACGCAGCACCACCCATCCCAGGCCGAGGCAGGCAGCCGCCGCGCCGACCAGCGCCAGCCACCCGCGGGTGTGCACGCCGGCTAGCCAGAGCAGCCAGCCCAGCTCCTGAAGCAGCAATGGAGTCAGCAGTTCGCGCGCACTTGGCGGCGCCACCCTCAGCCACTTGGGGCCGGCCGTGAACAGGAAGCCCGAGAAGAACAGCGGGATGAAGCCGAAGGTCATCACCGCCGCGTGGCCCACCGAGGGCGAGAAGGCGTATGGCAGACCGAGCAGGCCACTGGCTCGATCTACCTGCACAAGCGCCCACCAGATCCCCGAGGCCAACAACAGCACCATGGCTAGCGCAAAGCCTAGCCGGTGCGGTGCCAACAGCAAGTGGCGTGCACGCCAGGGGCGGGGCTCGGGCGGTTCGCCGCCACCCGACGGCAGGCCCCGCGCACGTGCCACAGTGCTCACGGGGACACCCAGCGTCCTTCGAGCGGCGGGTCCGTATTCACCCGCACACCCCCCAGATGACCGCACTGCGTGCAGTAGGCGCAGCCGTCCTTGCGGATCGCCGCGTGTGCGCCGCACTCGCCGCACTTCTTGCCCGGCATGATGCCGGGCGTGGTTTGCACCACCATCGGGGACGGCAACCCCGACGCGGGCGTGATCACCGCGCGTTGCGCGATCAGGGTCTGCACCGCGTAGGCCGCGATGAAGTGGCCTTGTTGGGCATCAAACACATGCGCTTCACCTTCCTCGATCACGTAATGCCAGCCGTGCAGGGTGAGTGCCCTCGCCTCGACCTCGCGCCGCACCATGGGGTAGCCCATGAGGCGCTCACGCTGCAACACCACCGCGCGCTGGGGTGAGGCCATGTCTGTAGCCTAGTTGGCGTGTCGAGCGGCGAACACCGCCGCCTGCACACGCGAGGTGAGGTGAAGTTTGCGCAGAATGTGCTGCACATGGATCTTGACCGTGGTCTCGGCAATGTCGAGCTGGCGGGCGACGCTATATGAGCCTGCTACTACAGAGGGTGCTCTACCTGCGTAGCTTCTCCAGAAACTCCACGAATGCCGCTCCAACTGCCGTCTCCGGGTGGCTGCTTTCACGCCATCAACGCGGCGAACAGCGGCTCCATGCGCAGCGTCACTGCGGGGTCCATGCTCATCACCCGGCCCCATTCGCGCTGAGTTTCACCGGGCCATTTGTGAGTGGCGTCCAGGCCCATCTTGCTTCCCAGGCCGCTCACGGGCGAGGCGAAGTCGAGGTAGTCGATGGGTGTGTGCTCGATCATCAGGGTGTCGCGCGCCGGGTCCATGCGCGTGCTCATGGCCCAGATCACCTCGGCCCAGTTGCGCACATCGATGTCTTCGTCCACTACCAGCACGAACTTGGTGTACATGAACTGGCGCAGGTGGCTCCACACGCCCATCATCACACGCCGCGCGTGGCCGGCGTAGGCCTTGCGGATCTGCACCACCGCCATCCGGTAGCTGCAGGCTTCGGGCGGCAGGTAAAAGTCGGTGATCTCGGGGAACTGGCGCTGCAGCAGCGGGATGAACAGCTCGTTCATCGCCAGCGCGAGCATGGCGGGTTCGTCCGGTGGTTTGCCGGTGTATGTGGAGTGGTAGATCGCGTCGCGCCGCTGCGTGATGCGCTCCACCGTGAACACCGGGAACTCGGCGCGTTCGTTGTAGTAGCCGGTGTGGTCGCCGTAGGGGCCTTCGATGGCATGCTGCCAGCCGCTGGGATGTGAGGCGTCGGTGCGGATGTGGCCTTCAAGCACGATCTCGGCCGAGGCCGGCACCTGCAGCGGCACGCCCAGCGCCCGCACGACCTCGGTGCGTGCACCGCGCAGCAGGCCGGCGAACTGGTATTCGGAAAGGCTGTCGGGCACCGGTGTGACCGCGCCCAGGATGGTGGCCGGGTCAGCGCCCAGGGCCACGGCCACCGGGTAGGGCTTGCCCGGGTGTTGCCGGCAGTGGTCGCGAAAGTCGAGCGCGCCGCCGCGGTGCGCGAGCCAGCGCACGATGAGCTGGTTGTGCGAGAGTACCTGCTGGCGGTAGATGCCCAGGTTCTGCCGCGTCTTGTGCGGCCCGCGCGTAATCACCAGGCCCCAGGTGATGAGCGGGGCCACGTCGTCGGGCCAGCAGTGCTGGATCGGCAAGCGGGCCAAGTCCACGTCGTTGCCTTCCCACACCAACTCCTGGCAGGGCGCCGAGCGGCGTTCCTTGGGGCTCATGTGCCACAGCGTCTTGATCAGACCGCTCAGGCCCACCACGTCTTTCAACCCGCCCGGCGCCTGCGGCTCCTTGATCGCGGCGAGCACTTCCCCGAACTGGCGCAGCTCGCCCAGTCCGTTCACACCCATGGCGCGCGCGACGCGGTCCGTGGTGCCAAACAGGTTGCCCAGCACCGGCATGTGGTGACCGGTGGGCCGCTCGAACAGCAGGGCCGGGCCACCCGCGCGCAGCACGCGGTCGCACAGCGCGGTCATTTCCAAGTGCGGCGAGACCGGCTCGCTCACGCGTCGCAGTTCGCCGGCAGCTTCGAGCTGGGCCATGAAATCGCGCAGATCCCTGTAGGTCATGCTGGGGCCTTGTCCAGGCCCTGCCAACGTTCGCTCAGTGTGTGCGGCACGTCGAACAAATCGAGCACGCGCGCCACGCTGGCGTCCACGATGTCGTCCAGGTTCTGCGGGTGCAGGTAGAAGGCCGGCGCGGGAGGGCAGACGATGGCGCCCATTTCGGTCACGCTCACCATGTTGCGAAGATGGCCCAGGTGCAAAGGCGTTTCGCGCGTCATGAGCACGAGGCGGCGCCGCTCCTTGAGCATCACGTCGGCAGCGCGCGTGATGAGGTTGTCCGACAGGCCATGGGCGATGGCCGCGAGCGTGCGCATGGAGCACGGAGCCACCACCATGGCCTGGCAGCGAAACGAGCCACTGGCCGGGCCCGCGCCGATCTGGGCGGCGTCGTGCAAGGTGTGCACCAGCGGGCGCAGCGCCTCAGGGCCGGTACCGAGTTCGTGGCGCAGGGTGAGCCAGCCCGCATCGGACACCACCCCGTGGGTTTCGATGCCGGGCGCGCTGCCCAGGGCCTGCAGCAGACGCAAGCCGTACACCGCGCCGCTGGCGCCGGTGATGGCCACCAGCACGCGATGCGGCAAGCCCACCCGTTCGACGTGCATGCCCGGTTCACGCATCGGCCTGGTCGGTGATGGGTGTGACGGACGTTGAGTGCAGAGGGTGTTCGCGCAGGTCGGCGCTCACATGTTCCAGCACCGCGGCCGCCTGCACCGGATCAAAGTCTTCGTGCTGGCGCTTGCGCACGCCCTGGGTGTTCAGCTGGTGGTAGCGGTCGGCTTGCAGGCCGTGGCGAGCCAGGCAGCTTTTCACACAGGCCAGAGGGCAGCCGTCGAGCGCAACGATGGGGCGCCCGGATTTGGCGATCTTCAAGAGATGGGGCACATCACCGCCCACGCCGGCAATGCACGACATCTCGGCCAGCCCGCGCCGGTCCAGCTGCAAGGCCACGTGGTTGGCGAGCTGGGCCGCACTGGAACAGCCCGAGCAGGCGTAGACAAGCGGCGTGGCGTCAGTGTTTTTCATGGAACGATGCGCTGCTGTTGGTTTTGAAACGTGCCAGAACCGCCGAGGGTTTCCAGGCCGCGAGGTCCAGCACGGGCAGCGCCATGGCGTCCAGGGCGTTCTTCACCACCAGCCCGAGCTCGGTGTCGCCTTGCATGGACAGGCGGCGGTTGAAGAAGAGGGTGTCGGGGTCGTCCAGGCGGCGGGCGAGGCGCACAAAATCGTGGGTGTTGGCGCTCAGGGTGAGGTCCGGCGAGGTGCCTGGCGACACCGGGCGGAACATGCCAGCGCGCCAGGCGAAATCGAAGTTCAGGCGGGCGTCGCGCATTTCGATGCGAACGTGCTTGCCCTGCAGGACCTGGGTCACGTCACCGGGCAACTGTCGGGCCAGCACCAGATTCAAGCCGGTGACCAGCAGCAGCGAGCCCGGGTAGGCGGGCAGGCGGGCGAGTGCTGCACCGATGGGGGCGGGCACGGTGGGGTGCGTGGAGTTGGGGGTCATCGGATGGGTCCGGGTTCAGGCCACGTACAGCAGCAAGGTGAAAAAATGGCAGGTGCTGCCGCCGAGCACGAACAGGTGCCATATGCCGTGGCCGTGGCGCAGCTTGTGGTCGGTGGCGTAGAACACGATGCCCAGGGTGTAGAGGGCGCCGCCCGTGGCCAACCAGGCAAACCCGGCCGGGCCCAGCGCTTCCCACAGCGGCCCCACCGCCACCAGCGCCAGCCAGCCCATGAGTACGTAGATCACCAGTGACAGCACCCGCGCACCGCGCGCCAGCCAGATCTCCTGCGCGATGCCCAGCGCGGCCAGCGACCACACCACGCCCAGCAGCCACCAGCCCCAGGACCCTTTCAGTGAGATCAGCGCAAACGGGGTGTAGCTGCCCGCGATCAGCAGGTAGATGCTGCAGTGGTCCAGCTTCTGAAACACGGCCTTGGCCCTGCCGCCCAGTGCGTGGTACAGCGTGGACGCCACATAGAGCGCCACCAGCATGGCGCCGTAGACGCTGAAGCCCACGATGCGCCAGGGATCGCCCCGCAGCGACGCGCTGACGATGAGCGCGATGGAGCCGGCCACGGCCAGCACCGCCCCCACGAGGTGGCTGATGCTGTTGAAGCGTTCGCCGACGACCATGGCTTCAGACTGCAGCCGTTGCGGTGGCCGCTATTGCAGTCTCGACGCGGTCCTGACCGGGTTGGCCGTGCCAGTAGCCATTGCAGTCGCGCTCGGGCAGCAGACCGAGCAGGGCGGCACGGGCGACCGTCCCATCCATCGTTTCGCGCCGCACGGCGTCGTACAACGCGATCACCTCCGCCGTGTGCTGCGACTGCGGGCTGATGCGCGCCACGTCCACGCCCAATGCGGTCAGGTCCCCCCAGGCGTCAATCAGGCTGTGTACCCGGGCCGATTGCGTCTGGATGCCGTTGAGCACGAGAAACTCTGCCTGCTCGCGTGTCTTGAGCATCAGGCCATCGGGGTGGTCGATGCAGCTGAAGCGGCAGTCGTCCTTGGGCAGGTTGTGGTGGCGTGCGGTGAAGCAGCGGGCAGAAAAAGCCAGCGGCAGTCGGCCGTGTGCGAACACCTCGGTCTGCAGGCCGGTCGGGCGCTCCTGTTGCAACAAAGCCAGGTCCTTGCGCGGCATCTCCAGCGGCGCGACCCAGCGCGATGCGCCCATCGATGCCATCCATTGCAGCGTGGGACCGTTGTAGATGTTGAGGTGGGGCCCCGCGATGAACGGGCGCTGACCGGTCAGCGCGCTCACCGCCCCCATGTCGTTGGCTTCGATCATGAAACCGGTGTTCGCCACGATCTTCTGCATCGCGCTCACGTCCGAGCCCGACTCCAGCAGGACCTGGGTGGACAGCACAGCAGTCTTGCCAGCCGAACGCATCAACTCCGCCACGTCCAGCCAGTCTGACAGGCGCAGTTCGTGGCGGCGTGAACAGGTGACCTCGCCGAGGTAGACGATGTCCACCGCTGTGGCGGCCATCGCCTCGTAAAAGTCGAACACGGTCTGGCGCGACCAGTAGTACTGCAGGGGTCCGAGAGACAATTTCATATCGATGTGTCGTTCATCGCCGGAGCGTATTCCTTGTGGTACGGCTGCCCCTCACCCCAGCCCCTTTCCCAGAGGGGCGAGGGAGCAAACCCGGCCTCCGGATTGCGTCCCCCTGGGGGGGGAGCCACGAAGCGGCGCAGGGGGGTCATTTCCAGTTCCTGTGGTAGGCGCCCAGCGTGTGTTGCTGGCCTTCCGCGACCTGGTCGAGAGAGGCCATCCAGGCACTCCTGGGCGTGTAGTGCTGGGGCTGGGTCTGGCAACTGTCGATGGCTTCGCGCCAGACCTTGGTCACCTGGGCCACGTAGGCCGGGCTGCGCTGGCGGCCTTCGATCTTGATTGCGCGCACACCCATCTTCTGCAACTGAGGCAGCAGCGAGAGTGTGTTGAGGCTGGTGGGCTCTTCGATCGCGTAGTAGCTGGTGTCGTGACCCACGTCAAAGCGGCCCTTGCACAACGTGGGGTAGCCCGCGCTCTCGCCGGCGGCGTAGCGGTCGATCAACACCCCGTTCAGGCGTGACTCCAGGCCCTTCGGCGTCTCTTGCCATCGCACTGCCTTGGCGGGCGAACACACGCCGTGGGTGTTGGGTGACTCGCCAGTGACGTAGGAGGAGAGCGCGCAGCGCCCTTCCACCATCACACACAGGCTGCCGAAGCCGAACACCTCGATCTCCACCGGTGTCTTCTGCACCACTTGCCGCACCTGATCGATCGAGAGCACACGCGGCAGGACGGCGCGGGAGATGCCGAACTGCTGGTGGTAGAGGTTGATTGCCTCGGGGTTGGTGGCCGAGCCCTGCACGGACAAATGCAGTCGCAGCTTCGGGTGGCGTCGTGTGGCGTATTGCATGAGACCGGGGTCGGCCAGGATGACGGCGTCCACGCCCAGATTCACCGCCTTGTCCATCGCCTCGCGCCAGCGCTCCGGCTGAGCGGCCTGGGGGTAGGTGTTGAGCGCCATGAACACCTGGCAGTCGCGTGCGTGTGCATAGGCCACACCGGTGGCGATGGCCGCGTCATCAAAATTCAGTCCGGCGAAGTTGCGCGCGTTGGTGGCGTCGCGCAGGCCCAGGTAAACGCAGTTGGCGCCGTGATCCACGGCGGCCTTGAGCGCTGGCAGGCTGCCTGCCGGGCAGACCAAGTCCATGCTGGGAAATGGGGGTGTCATCTGGTGGGTGTTGAAAGCTGCGGGATGGCGCTGGGTTGCGCAACCATCCATGGATGAAGTGACTATCACGTTAGCAGCGGCAATGGCCCTCAATGTTGACTCAGGTCAAGCCGCTCACGACTTGATGTGGCGCAAGCGGCCAGGTAGGCGTTTGATGAGCGCCTCGATCGATACAACAAATCAGGCTCCTTCGATGCGCGGATAGAAATCAAGGTTCTCGCGCTGCATGCGCTCGAACACCATGCGCAGCACGCGGTTGGCGTCGTCGCGAAAGCCCTGTTCGTTGTGGCGCACGCTCTCGGGGCGGTTCCAGCGCCTGGTGAAGGCATCGTAGGCCTGGGCGATGGGACCCATGTCCTTTTGATACTGATGGCCCAGGCGCGCCAGCTCGGGGTTGGCGCCACGCTGCAGAGCCGGGTACAACGCCTGGTCTTCTATGGCCAGGTGGAGTTTGATGGTGGAGCTCATGCTGACGATGAGTCCTGCGATGTGGGCCGCGTTTTGCGCGACCCCGGCCTGCACCAGAAGGCGCAGGGCCGAGATGTTGCCCAGGATGTCTACGTGCTGGTGTTTGAGCTTTTCGATATTCATGGAATGCTCCGTGGAAGATGAGACTGGCCGGGGGTCACCGCCGCGCGCCAGCCAGCGTGGCGCCAGCGGGAGCAGCCGGTGCGCGCGTGCCGAACACGCCGATCACCACCTGCCAGGCCACCGAGAGAGCGCCGACGATGAAGACCACGTCACCAAAGGTCCGCACCCAGCGCAGCGTTTGAATGAACGGTTGCTGCATGAAGGCTTCGCTGCGCGCGTACCACAAGCCTTCGCTCACACTGGCGTGGAACTGGTACAGGGCGATGGGCAGCAGGCTCGTGGCGATCATCAGCACCAAGCCCGCGTTGAGCCACCAGAATGCCGTCTTCATGAGGCGCTCGTTGAACACCAGATCCGGGCGGACGTAGCGCAGCACCAGCAGCGTGAAGCCCAGCGCCAGGAAGCCATACACCCCGAACAGCGCGGCGTGTGCGTGCATTGGCGTGGTGTTGAGGCCCTGAAGGTAGTACAGCGCAATGGGCGGGTTGATGAGAAAACCGAAGACGCCAGCGCCAAGCATGTTCCAGAATGCCACGGCCACAAAGAAGGTCAGCGGCCACTTGAGATTGGCCATCCACGGCGCCCTGTGCTGCAGGCGCCAGTGTTCCCAGGCCTCGTGGCCCAGCACCACCAGCGGCACCACTTCCAGTGCACTGAATGCGGCGCCCACGGCCATCACTGGCGTGGTGGTGCCACTGAAGTACAGATGGTGGAAGGTGCCCGGAATGCCGCCCAGCATGAACAGCGATGCCGAGGCCAGGCTGGCCGTGGTGGCCATGCGCACCGACACCAGGCCCAGTGTGGAGAAGATGAAGGCCAGCGCCGTGGTGGCGAACACTTCAAAGAATCCCTCCACCCACAGGTGCACCACCCACCAGCGCCAATACTCCATGACCGACAAGTGAGTGCGCTCTCCGTAGAAAAATCCCGCACCGTAGAACAGGCCGATGGCCACCACCGAGGCGGTGAGCAGCGCCAGCAGGTTCTTGTCGCCACCGGGCGTGCGCAGGGCAGGCACCACCCCGCGCAGCATCAGCACAAGCCAGAGGACGATGCCGGTGAACTTGCCGATCTGCCACAAGCGGCCCAGGTCCACGTATTCATAGCCCTGGTGTCCGAGCCAGAAGTTCCACTCGATTGGCATGACCTGGGCGATGGCCAGGTAGTTGCCAGCGAATGAGCCCACGACGACGACAATGAGCGCCCAGAACAGCACATCGACGCCGAGTTTCTGGAACTTCGGGTCCTTGCCGCCGTTGATAAGCGGCGCAAGGAACAGTCCCGCAGCCAGGAAACCCGTGGCGATCCAGAACAGCGCGCTCTGGATGTGCCAGGTGCGCACCAGCGCGTAGGGGAACCACTGGGATACGTCAATGCCGTAGAACTCCTGCCCCTCCACCGTGTAGTGCGCGGTAAAGCCCCCCAGCAAGACCTGGAATGAGAACAGCGCCACGATGAGGAACAGGTATTTGCCCAGCGCGCGCTGCGAGGGCGTGAGCGGCACGCGCGAGAGCGGGTCGTGCTGCGGCGGCACGAGGTCTTGCTCGTCGTGCTTGCTCAGGAAGGACCAGGCCCACACCAGAAACCCCACGCCGGCGATCAGCAGTACCACGCTGGCGACGGACCAGATCATGTTCTCGGCCGTGGGCTTGTTGTCGATCAGCGGCTCGTGCGGCCAGTTGTTTGTGTACGTGGCGCCGGTGCCGCCGCCGACGTCGGCCGGGCGCTCAGTGGCGGCTGCCCAGGCGGTCCAGAAGAAGAAGCCCGCCATCTGCGCACGCCGCTCGGCGCTGGGCAGGGTGTTTTCCTTCATGGCGTAGCTCTCGCGCGTCTTGCGGTACTGCGGCGCGTCGCTGAACAACTGGCTGTAGTACTCCACGTTGCTTGCAATGGCCTGCTCGCGCAGCCTGGACACTGTCATCGAGCCCGTGGTCGCGTCGAAGGTGTTGGTGCGGTACTCCTTCTTGAGGCGCGCACGAAGCACGGCCTGGCCGTCGGCGTCGAGCTGGTCGAGGGGCTTGCCGTACTCCTGCTGCGAGGCAAGGTCCAGCCAGGCCAGCAGTTCGCGGTGCAGCCAGTCGGCCGTCCAGTCGGGTGCCTGGTAGGCGCCGTGGCCCCAGATGGAGCCGAGCTGCATGCCACCCACCGACTGCCAGGCGGTCTGACCATCCAGAATGCCCTCTTGCGTATAGAGCACGCGGCCGTCTTCGGTCTGCACTTTTTGCGGGATGGGCGGGGCGGTGCGGTACACCTCGGCCCCGTAGTAGCCCAGCAGACTGAAGCAAACGATCATCACGCCGATCAGCGTGAACCAGAGCTTGCGGTAGTTACCCATGGGCCACCTCCGCGGCGGAATGTCCACGTGGGGCGCGGTGCGCCGCAGTCCGATCGGGGAGCCCCCTCAGGCGCAGAAATGCAAGTGTGTTGTGCATGTATGTGGTCTCTTGCAAAGTGAATGACGCATGCACATTTGCAAGGAGTGGGCCAGCCTGGAAGACTCAACAAATCAAGGGTTTATGGGTGTGTTGGGTCATATTTACCCTGGATGGTCATGGTGATTGATACCATTCATGGGTAATGAATACCCATGAAACAACCCCCTGGCTGGTCGACCTGACCACCGAACTGCCCCCCAATCTGCGCCTGCAGCGCCTCATTGGTGGCCTTCGCGCGCATTTCCGCTGCGGAGCCGTGGCCTTGCTGCGCTTGGAGGAAGGCCACCTGCAGCCGGTGGTGGTTGATGGGTTGGTGAGCGAATCGCTGGGGCGCCGCTTTGCCGTGGACCAGCATCCCCGGCTGGCGGCCATCCTGGCGCGCGGTGAAGTCACCTCCTTTGACCACGACAGCCAACTCCCCGATCCCTACGATGGTCTGCTCGACACCCTGGTGGGCGAGCCGCTACCGGTACACGATTGCATGGGCATGGCGCTGCGCGTGGACGGGCGGCCCTGGGGCTTGCTCACGTTGGACGCGCTGCAGACCGGCACCTTCGATGCCGCGGCTCGCGCCTCGCTGGCCCGTTGCGCCGTGCACGTGGAAGCTGCCGTGCGCGTCACCCGACTGGAGCAGCAGGTGCACGCGCTGAGCCGCGCTTCCAGCCAGCACCTGAGCGAGCCCGCCGACGAGCAGCTCCTGCGCTCAGCGCTGGATGACAGTGAAATTCTGGGCCAGAGCGAGGCTCTGCTGCGCCTGCTGGAGGAGGTGAAGGTGGTGGCCAGCTCCGACCTGCCCGTGCTGCTGCTGGGCGAAACGGGCGTAGGCAAGGAGCTGTTTGCGCGCTTTCTTCACCGCCATTCAACGCGCCAGGGCAAGCCGCTGGTGCATGTGAATTGCGCAGCACTGCCCGAGGCGCTGGCCGAAAGCGAACTGTTCGGCCACCGCCGCGGCGCGTTCTCAGGCGCGGTGACCGACCGGCCCGGGCGCTTCGAGGCGGCCGAGGGTGGAACCCTGTTTCTTGACGAGGTGGGCGAACTGCCCTTGCCGGTGCAAGCCAAGCTGCTGCGCACGCTGCAGAACGGCGAAATCCAGCGCCTGGGGGCCGACGAGCCCCGGCGCGTGAACGTGCGCGTGGTGGCCGCCACCAACCGAAGTCTGCGCGACCTTGTACGCGAGGGCAGCTTTCGTGCAGATCTGTACCACCGCCTCTCGGTGTATCCCGTGCCCATACCGCCGCTGCGCGAGCGCGGCGACGATGTGCTGCTGCTCGCAGGGCGCTTTCTGGAACTCAACCGCGCCCGCCTGGGCGTGCGCAGCCTGCGCCTGTCTGCCAACGCGCAAAGCGCACTGCGCCACTACCACTGGCCAGGCAATATCCGCGAGCTGGAGCATGTGATCAGCCGCGCCGCCCTCAAGGCCCTGAGTCGCGGCGCAAGCCGCAACGACATTGTCACGCTGGAAACCGCACTGTTGGACCTGGACGCCGAACAGCCCTCACCTGGCGCCGCCACAGCGGTCACGGCACCCACCGCAATTCCACCCGCGCTGGCTTTCCCCTTCATGCGTCTCACATCCCACGAGCCCATGTCTCTTCGCCAAGCGCTGGACGACTTCCAGCGCCAGACCATAGAAGCATCCTTGGCCCGCCATCACGGCCAGTGGGCCCGAGCCGCGCGCGAGCTGGAGATCGACCCCAGCAACCTGCACAAGCTGGCCAAGCGGCTAGGGATGAAGGCCTGATGATGCTCATGGTAGAGCGCTTGCAGATGTGTTGGGGCATGCCGAATCATTTGGCCACGCCGCGGGCGTCGAACGGGTAGATCGCGTCGGGTGGCAGGTGGGCGAGGTTGTGACCGGTCGGTTTTTTACTTGGACGGTTTGGAGCGACGCGGCGCAAGGCCTCAGGGTGTGGGAGAGGGCTTTGCCTTGCTGGTGGGCTTGCGAAGGCTGCGGGGCGCCACCACCGGAGCCAGCCCCGGCGACAGGGCTCGTCCCTTGACCGGCGTCGCTGGGGGCTCGGCGATGTCGGCCAGCGTCATGCCGTCGAGTTCCTTGAAGTAGGCCCCCAGCGCGGCGTTGAACAGGCCTTTCAGGCGGCAGGTCGGCGACAGTGAGCACTGGTTGGAACCCGGGTCGAAACACTCGACCAAGCGGAAATCGGTCTCCGAGGCACGCACCACGTCCCCGATGCGCAACTGGGCCGGGTCCTTCATCAGGCGAAGTCCGCCGCCGCGGCCACGCGTGGTTTCCAGCACGCCCTGGTGGCCGAGATCGGTGACGATCTTCATCAAGTGGTTTCTGGACACCCCATGGTGTTCGGCCAGTTCGCTGATGGTCACCATCTGATGCGGGCGGGCCGCGCAATACATCAGCACGCGCAAGGTGTAGTCGGTGTACTCGGCAAGTCGCATGGATACCCCTAAAGAGGCACCAAGTTTACGTCTTTAAGGGTTTTTCGGATATAAGAGTCATCTTGCATGCTTCTTATAAGGCCTTCGCAGCGACCCGAGGGTTCCTGCAACCGCCACTTCACCATGTCAGCCCCCACCTTGCACGCCATGCCACCCAAGCCCACCGCAGCGCCCCAACCCACGGGCTGGCCGCTGCTGAGGCTGGGGTTCCGGCCCTTTTACCTGGGGGCTGCTTTGTTCGCGCTGCTGTCGATTCCTCTGTGGGTGGCACTGTTCCTGGGCCAGTGGCCCCTCACGATGGCGCTGCCGCCGCTGTTGTGGCACGCGCACGAAATGCTGTTTGGCTTTGCGATCGCAGTCATCCTGGGCTTCTTGCTGACTGCAGTCAAAGCCTGGACGGGGCTGGTCACACCGCGCGGCGCCTTTCTAGGGGCCCTGGCCTTTTTGTGGCTGGCGGCCCGGGTGGCCGCCGTGACCGGGCCCTACGCGGTGTACGCCGTGCTGGACCTAGCGCTGCTGCCCCTGGTGGCTGCAGTGCTCACCCATGTGCTGCTACGCGGGCGCAACCGGCGCAACCTGCCGCTAGCGGGCATGTTGATATTGCTGGCGCTGGCCAACGGCTTCTTTCACCTGGGGGTGATCGGCGTCCTCGAGATGTCCCCGCTGACCCCGTTGTACGCAGCCCTGGCTCTGATCGTGATGATCGAGTGCGTGATCGCCGGCCGGGTGATTCCGGCCTTCACCATGAGTGCAACCCCGGGTCTGCAGCTCAAGGTGCGCGCGCCGGTGGATCGCGCCGCGCTGGCGCTTACCGCGCTGGCCTTGCTACTGTGGGTGTTTGCGCCGGCCGCTGCTGGGTGGAACGTGATCGGTGGCCTGGCGTTTTCGCTCGCTGCGGTGGCCCAGGTGTGGCGGCTGCTGCAGTGGCGGCCTGCGTTGACCCGGCACCGCCCGATCCTGTGGATTCTGCATGTTGCTTACGCCTGGATTCCCTTCGGCTTGGCCCTGCTGGCCGCGGCCCGGTTCGGCTGGGTCGGCGTTTCAGCCGGCGTGCATGCGCTGGCGATCGGTGCCACCGCCGGTCTCATCATCGGCATGATGACCCGCACCGCCCGCGGCCACACCGGGCGCACGCTGCAGGTGTCCCGCCCGGAGATCACGGCCTACTGGCTCGTGATGCTGGCGGCGGCGATCCGCGTGTTGCTGCCGCTGGCCGTGCCGCAATGGCTGCCGCTGGCCTTGGTGATTTCTGCCGCTGCCTGGTCGGTGGCTTTTGCGATCTACCTCCTCATCTACACCCCCTGGCTGCTCAAGACGCGCTTCGACGGCAAGGACGGCTGACGCCCTTTCTCATCCCTCTTCTATCTTTCACCCCATCCCTCTTCACCCACCTCAGGACCCGTTCATGAACACCACCACCGCTCCCGCCCCCACCGTGGACCTGCGCACCATCGCTCCGCGCGAACGCCACTCGCTGGTGTTCTCCACCTTCAAGGCCTTGCCACCCGGCGCAGCGATGGAACTGATCAACGACCACAACCCGCAGCCGCTGCACGGGCAGTTCGAGAGTGGTCTCTACGGCGCCTTCAGCTGGATCCCTCTGGAAAGCGGACCCGAACAATGGCGCGTTCAGATCGCCAAGCCCGTCGAGAGCATGCCCGTGCACGGGGTGGATTCCTGCTGTGGGTCCTGCGGTGGCTGACAGGGAGCCTGCGCCATGACCTTTGTGGTGACCGAATCGTGCATTCGGTGCAAATACACCGATTGCGTGGACGTCTGCCCGGTCGATGCGTTTCGCGAGGGACCGAACTTCCTGGTGATCGATCCCGACGAGTGCATCGACTGCGCGGTCTGTGTGCCGGAATGCCCGGTCTCGGCGATCTACGCCGAAGAAGACGTGCCCAAAGACCAGCAGGACTTCACGCCGCTCAACGCCGAGCTGGCGCTCGTGTGGAAACCGATCACGCGGACCAAGCCCGCGCTGCCCGAAGCAGACGCGTGGAGCGCGGTTCAGGACAAACGCGACCAGCTCGAACGCTGAAACAACCCCGCGAGCAAGAACCCGGGACCGCCACCGGGCCGCGTCACAGGCCCAGTGACAACATCGCGGCTTCGGACATACGCGAACGGTCCCAGGGCGGGTCGAACACGAATTCCAGGTCCACCTCGGCCACGCGGGGCAAGGCCAGCAACTTCTCATGGATCTCGTCCACCAGCATGTCGCCCATGCCACAACCGGGCGCCGTCAGGGTCATCTTGATCGACACCCTGAACCCGTCGCCCGCCATCGGCAACACATCGCACACATAGACCAGACCGAGCTCGACGATGTCGACCGGAATCTCCGGGTCGTAGCAGGTCTTGAGCGTTTGCCAGACCTGTCCACGCAGGCCTGCGGGCCCCGCAACGTCCGGCAGCACCGGCGCTAGCGGCACCGGTTTGCCAATGGCGTCTGCATCGACGCCGGCCAGCCGCATCAGCTGGCCGTCGACCAGCAAGGTGAACGACGCGCCGAGCGCCTGGGTGATCTGCGCCAGCGTACCGACCGGCAGTTCGGCGGGGCGCCCATCGGGCACGCAGGTCACAGCCACCTCGCGCGTGACCATCACCCGTTCGCGTCGAGCGCTCATGGAGTCGCCTCCGGCGGGTTGTTCGCTGGATCGGTTTCGCTGCCCAGCGCGTGCATCAGCGCGTGCCAGCCCAGCAGCGCGCACTTGACGCGGCCCGGGTAGCGGCGCACGCCGGCCAGGCTGATCAACTTGCCCAGGTGCGCTTCTTCGGCATCCATCTGACCGGTGAGCACGGCCCGGAAACGGGCCTGCAGGGCCTGCGCGAGCGCCACCTCCTGCCCCAGCACCGCCTCGCTCATCATGGACGCGGATGCGATGCAGATCGCGCAGCCCTGGCCGTGGAAGCGGATGTCGCTCACCCGCCCATCGTCGACCACCAGGGCCACCTGCAGGTCGTCACCACATTGCGGGTTCTGGCCGCGCGCCTGGTGGGTCGGTGCTGCCAGCGTGCCGAAGTGGCGAGGCGCGCGCTTGTGGTCCATCACCACGTCCTGGTAGAGGTCGAGTTCGGCGGCGGTTTCGGTGTTCATTGCAGCACCTTTAGGGCATGCGCCACGCCGGCGAGCAGGCGCTCCACCTCGGCGTGCGTGTTGTAGAGCGCGAACGAGGCGCGCGTGGTGGGCCCCAGGCCCAGGTGTTCGAGCAGCGGCTGGGCACAGTGGTGACCGGTGCGCACCGCGATGCCGAGTTGGTCCAGCAGGGTGCCAATGTCGTGCGGGTGCACGCCGTCGGCAACAAACGAGACGATGGCCGATGCGCGGCTGTGGGCGGACAGCACCGTGATGCCGGGCAGCGCAGCCAGGCCCGCAGCGGCGTGTTCGCGCAGCGCGCACAGGTGGGCGTCGATGCGATCGCGCCCGATCTGTTCGATGAAGCCCGCCGCAGAGGCCATGCCGATCGCGCCCGCGACGTTGGGCGTGCCGCCTTCCATCCGCGCCGGCAGTTCGGCAAAGCTGGCCTCGGTGGCGCTGACCCAGGCCACCATGTCGCCGCCGTAGCGCAAGGGCTCCAGCCGTTCCAGCGCGGCACGCCGGCCGACCAGCACGCCGGTGCCCATGGGCCCGTACATCTTGTGGCCCGAAAAAGCCATGAAGTCGCAGGCCAGCGCCGACAGGTCGGGAGCACCGTGGGCCACGGCCTGGGCCGCGTCGAGCACGGTCAGCGCGCCCGCGTTGGCGGCGAGCTGGAGCAAGGCCTCGTAGGGCGGACGCTCGCCGGTGGCGTTGGCGCAGGCGGTGAGCGCCAGCACGCGGGTGCGGGCGTTGAGCAGGCGGCGAAGGTCGGCCGCATGCAGCCGCCCATCGGCATCGGGCCACAACACGCGCAACACCGCGCCGGTGCGCCGCGCCGCCTGTTGCCAGGGCACGAGGTTGGCGTGGTGCTCCAGGCCGCTCACCACGATCTCGTCGCCGGCCTGCAGCCAGGCGGGCCGATGGCCGGCGGTGGAGAGGCCGTGGGCCACCATGTTCAGCGCGTCGGTGGTGCCCGAGGTGAACACCAGCTCGTGCTCTGTTCCGGCGCCGACAAAGCGCTTGAGATCGCCGCGGGCGAGATCGAAGGCGTCGGTGGCGCGCTGGCTCAGCGTGTGCACGCCGCGGTGGATGTTGGCCCGGTCGTGCTGCTCGAAGGCGCGCATCGCGTCCTGCACCGCCAGCGCCATCTGGGTGGTGGCCGCGTTGTCGAGGTAGGCCAGCTCGGCACCGTGGATGCGCTGCGCGAGCACCGGAAACTGCGAGCGCACGGTATCGAGTGCACTGCGATCGGTCAGCAGGGCATCACCCATGGACGGCCTCCTGTTGGGCGGTGAGGGCGGTGGGGTCATCGCTCAGGTGTTGGGCCACCGCCTGGCGCAGCAGGCCCGGGAGGTCCAGCGACTCGATGAACAGGGGATCACCGAAGGCCCGCGCGAGCAAGGCGCTGGCCATGCCTTCGATGATCAGACCGCGCGCGCTGCGCTCGTCCAGGCCGCGCTGACGGGCATAGAACAGCGCGTCTTCGGGTAAGGCGCCCCAGGTGGCCCCGTGGGCCGCCTGAACCTGGTCGTGGTGGATCTCCAGGTGCGGCCGCAACACCAGCCGGGGCTGGCCGCCGGTGGGCACACCCGTCAGCCGCTGCCGCACCTCGGCGTCGGCCGCGCCCGGTGCGATGCGGGTGTGGGCGTTGACCACCGCGCGCGCCGCGCCGCTGGCCAGCGCCAGCGCCTCGATATGGCTGCGGGTGCGCTCGCCGGTGTGCAGCATGCGCACCTGTTGTTCGAGGTCGGCGCCGGCCGCCAGCAGCAAACCGGCGCTGCGGGCCTCGGCGCGGTTCCCCGCCAGCTCGACCACCTGGCGTTGCAGGTGGTAGCGACTGCCAGTGGCGATCAGGCCTTGTTCGTAGCGCGCGTCCGGCCCGAGCTGCACCCGCAGATGGTGGGCGACACGATCGGCTGCACCGGGTTGCACACTGCGCAGGTGCTGCAGGGTGGCGCCCGCGCCCAGCCGGATGTGGGTGTGCAGGTTCTGCACCACCGGCTGTTCACAGGCCACCGATTCGCGGTGGTGGGTTTCCACCAGCACGCAGTGCACGCCGGCTTGCACATCAATCACCAGCATCGGCGCTTCGACCGCGCTCCGCGGCTGGTGCCGCAGCTGTATCCACACCGTCTCAGTGGCACCGCGACCGCTGGCGTGTTCACCGCCGATGCGCAGCCGCAGGCCGCGACGGCACAAAGCGCGGTGCACCCAGGCAAACGGCGCCGCATCGTGCTGGGCGATGTCTCCGGGGGCCACACCATCGGGGTATGTCGGCAAAGGCAGGTCGGCGAACAGCTCCTTGCGCTGCGCCGGGTCGGCGGCATCGAGCCAGCGGGCGTCCACACGGCCTTGTGGCGTCTGACCGAGCGGGTGCAGCGTCCAGCCTGCGCCGCTCAGCGGGTGGGCGTCACAGACAGCTGATGCGGCTTCGGACGTTTCGCCCAGCCAGACGACGGCTGGCGGAGGCGGCAGATGGCGAAACGCCTCGGCGTCACGCGGGATCCAGCCAGCGTCTTGCAGTCGGTGGCGGGCGGCCAGGATGTCGGCGCGTGCGTGGTCCATGTTCAGGCCTCCAGCGCGTCGGCCGCGCGCACAAAGCCGGTCTGCGCGATCTGGCGGGCGAGCGCCAGGTCGCCGGTCTCGGCGATGCAGCCCTGGTCGAGCCGCAGCACCGTGTCGGGCTGCAGCGATTCGATCAGTTGCAGGTAGTGCGAGACCACCACAAAGGCGGTGCCCTGGGCGCGCAGCGACTGCACCAGATCGACCACCGCGCGAGTGCCGTCCACGTCCATGCCCGAATCGATTTCGTCCAGCATCGCCAGGCGCGGGCGCAGCAGGGCCAGCTGCAGCAGCTCGTTGCGCTTGCGCTCCCCGCCAGAAAAGCCGTCGTTGACCGGGCGCGCCAGCATCGCCTCTGGCAGGCCCAGCCGGGTGGCCGCGGCCCGCGCGTCACCGAGGAAATCAAACGCATCGAGCGGCGCTTCGCCGCGCGCTTCGCGCACCGCGTTGAGGGCCGTTCGGATGAACAGGTTGTTCTTCACGCCAGGGATCTCGGGCGGCGCCTGGAACGAGACAAACAGCCCGGCGCGGGCGCGCGCCTCGGGGCTCATGACCAGCAGGTCCTGGCCGCCAAAGCGGGCCTGGCCACCGACCACGCCGTAGCGCGGATGCCCGGCCAGCGTCAGGCCCAGGGTGCTCTTGCCGCTGCCGTTGGCGCCCATGAGCACCACCAGCGCACCGGCCGGAACATCAAGCGAGATCGACTTCAACACGTGGCGGCCGCCAACGTCAACGCGCAGATCGCGGACCTGCAACAGGGGTTCGGTTTGGGCCATGGTGGTTCTTTCCTGGGTGTTCGGGTGGGTCGGTTCAGCCGACGGCGCCTTCGAGCGAGACGGCCAGCAGCGCCTTGGCTTCGAGCGCGAATTCCATCGGCAGCTCGTCCAGCACCGCCTGGCAGAAGCCGCCGACGATGAGGGCGGTGGCGTCCTGCGGGTGGATGCCGCGCTGCTGGCAATAGAACAGGCGTTCTTCAGAGATGCGGGTGGTGGTGGCTTCGTGTTCCACCAGGGCGTCGTCGCGCGCGGCCTCGATGTACGGGAAAGTGTGGGCACCGCAGTCAGGGCCGATGAGCAGCGAGTCGCACTGCGTGTGGTTGTGGGCGCCGGCCGCGGTCGGGGCCACGCGCACCAGGCCGCGGTAGCTGTTCTGGGCGTGTCCGGCGCTGATGCCTTTGGAGACGATGCGGCTCTTGGTGTTGCGGCCCAGGTGGATCATCTTGGTGCCGGTGTCGGCCTGCTGGAAGTGGTTGCTGACCGCGATCGAATGGAACTCGCCGCGCGAATCGTCGCCACGCAGCACCACGCTCGGGTACTTCCAGGTGATGGCCGATCCGGTCTCGATCTGCGTCCAGGCGATGTGCGAGCGCTGGCCCGCACACAGGCCGCGCTTGGTGACGAAGTTGTAGATGCCGCCACGGCCCTGTTCGTCGCCGGGGTACCAGTTCTGCACCGTCGAGTACTTGATGTGGGCGTCGTCGTGGGCGATCAGCTCGACCACCGCCGCGTGCAGCTGGTGCTCGTCGCGCTGCGGCGCCGTGCAGCCTTCGAGGTAGCTCACGTGGCTGCCTTCCTCGGCAATGATCAGCGTGCGCTCGAACTGACCGGTGTTGGCCGCGTTGATGCGGAAGTAAGACGACAGCTCCATCGGGCAACGCACACCTTGGGGGATGTAGACGAAGGAACCGTCGGAGAACACCGCCGAATTCAGCGCGGCGTAGAAGTTGTCGCCCGGTGGCACCACCGTGCCCAGGTAACGCTCGATCAGTTCCGGGTGGTGTTGCACGGCGTGCGAGAACGAACAGAAGATCACGCCGACCTCGGCCAGTTGCTCACGGAACGTGGTGCCCACGGACACCGAGTCGAACACCGCGTCGACCGCCACTCCGGCCAGGCGCGCCCGCTCGTGCAGCGGCACGCCGAGTTTTTCGTAGGTCTCCAGCAGCTTGGGGTCCACCTCGGCCAGACTCTTGGGACCGTCCTTCTGCGACTTGGGTGCCGAGTAATAGCTCAAGGCCTGAAAGTCCACTGGCTCCATGCGCAGTTGACCCCAGTGCGGATGCGCCATGGATTGCCAGCGCTCAAAAGCCGCCAGGCGCCATTGCAGCAAGAAGTCGGGCTCGCGCTTGCGGCGCGATATGGCACGCACTGTGTCGGCGTCCAAGCCTGGCGGCAGGCAGTCGCTCTCCACGTCGGTGACGAAGCCGTGTCGGTACGATTGCTGCAACGCCTGAGTCAGTGGCGGTGCTTGTTCAACGGTTGTCATGGCTAGTCTCCTGGCGCAGTGTTGTGCAGATTCAGGGCGCGACCGAAGTGGCCGCAATGCTGCTCGCTGGCGATTCCCTCAGCCACCTCCTGACAACGACTCGCGCAGGCCAACTCGAAGGCCGCTACGCTGCTAAGCCGACGCATTGCAACTGAGCGAGTCCCGATTCAGCTCAGTGCGGATGGCCAAGCAGATGGGGCAGTTCGACGGAATCACTTAAAGATGCATATTGTATGACTCTTTATGTTCTGCCCAATCTTGGGCTTAGTTGCCCGCTTGATCGCCATGGGATTTAGCCAATTGGCAGAACAAAATGCTGCTTATCCCGGGCCGCGAATCGCATGAATGAACTGACCTCGATCCCCCGCGCATGGACGCTGAACACGCATCGCTTTCAGCGGCAGTCTCAATGTCCAGGGCGTGTTAACACTAATTCCAAGATCAGCAGATTTCCAAGAAACTGSTGCCATGGAAATCACACCTGAACAGTTCTCGCGCATCGAACATTGYTTGCCTCTGCAGCGCGGCAATGTCAGCCTGAGCAATCTGCAAGTGGTCAACGCCATGTTGTATGTGGCCGAGCACGGCTGCAAGTGGCGCGGATTGCCC
>NZ_LMIE01000010.1 GCF_001428625.1 Hydrogenophaga sp. Root209 | reverse complement strand
GCGCTGCAGAGGCAAACAATGTTCGATGCGCGAGAACTGTTCAGGTGTGATTTCCATGGCACCAGTTTCTTGGAAATCTGCTGATCTTGGAATTAGTGTTAACACGCCCTAGCCGCGCAGCCGGCCTCACTTGAGGCTTCCCCCCGATTCTCTCGTTTGTACGGATGGAAGACATCTCAAGCGTCGGGGGATACTTCGTGCATGGATCGTCTCCCTCCTCTCAATGCAGTGCGCGCTTTCGAAGCGGTGGCACGCCACCTCAGCATGAGCCTTGCTGCCGCCGAACTGCACGTCACCCCTGGCGCCATCAGCCGACAGGTGCAGTTGCTGGAGTCACACCTGGGCGTGAGCCTGCTCAAGCGCGGACATCGCCAGGTATCGCTGACGCGCCAGGGGTCTGACTTCTTCCGCGCCTCTGCAAAAGCCATCGAACTCATCCGCTCGGCGGGCCTGCGGGTCAAGCGCGGCCGGCGCGCACAGTTGAAGATCCGGGCCTACACGACATTTTCGATGAAGTGGCTCATCCCTCGCCTGTCGGGCTTCCACGCGGCGCACCCCGACGTGGAGGTGCTGCTCACCACCTCACTCGATCCGGTCGATTTCAAGCGCGATGACCTCGACGGAGCCATTCGCTTGGGCGACGGGAAATGGCCGGATGTGACGGCACACCGCCTCGTGGCAAACATCCTCACCCCAGTGGCCAGTCCAAAGCTCATTAAAGCTGGACCGCCGCTGCGCAAACCCGAAGACCTCGCGGCCCACACGCTTCTGCATTCAATCGCACGGCCCGACGACTGGGCGGTTTGGCTGGAAGATGCCGGCGTCATCGAACACCTTGACCCGCATGCGGGCATGACGTACGAGAGTTCAGCAATCGCCTACGCGGCCGCAGTGGAAGGCCAGGGCCTGGCCATGGCGCAACTCTTCCTCGTGGAGCCGGAGCTGGCCACCGGCAAGCTCAAGCGTCCGTTCAAACACACCTTGGACATGGGCGACTTCACCTACTACCTCATCACACCCCGTGCGCGTCCCGAGAGCGTGCACATGCAGCAGTTCAGGCTGTGGTTGCTGGAACACCTGGGGGCGGTGGCGGCGCCGTAGGCGTGCCGTCTGCCGCTGGTGCTGTCGCCTGCACGTCGCCACCTGTCAGCAGGGCTTCAATGGCCGCCTCGTCGTAGCCCAGCCCGCGCAACACGCTGCGCGTGTCCGCGCCAAGGGAGGGCGCGGTGCGATAGGGCAGCCCGGCACTCTCCAGGGAGTTGACCGGGAACGCCGGCACCTGCAGCGGCCCGTAGCCTGCGATGTCCAGGGTGGCCATGGAGCGGTTGGCGGCCACCTGCGGATGGCGCGCCAGATCCTCGTAGTTGCCGATGCGAGCACACAAGATGTCCTGCGCCAGCAGCAGCGGCAACCAGTGATCGGTGGGGTGCGTTCGAAACAGGGCGTTGAGGGCTTCGCGCATCTCGTCGCGGTGGGCTGTACGCAGGACCGAGGTGGTAAAGCGCGCGTCCTGCGCCAGTTCGGGGCGCCCCAGCACGCTGCAGAGCTTTTGCCAGCGGTCGCCCATGTAGGCCGCCACCATGATCCAGCCATCCGCCGTCTCAAACGCCTCGTTTGGTGCGGAGTAAGGCGCGGCGCTGCCGATGCGTTTTGGCAGCACACGGTCGCTCATGTAACTGGCGATTGCAGGAGCCTGCAGGCCAATCGCGGAGTTCATCAGGTTCACGTCGAGGTGGCCACCCACGCCGGTCGCGGTGCGCTGCATCAGCCGGGCGAGTATCGCGGTCGACGCCACGTAGCCGGTGACGACGTCCACAGCAGGCGTTTGCACCTTGCAAGGCTCTGACCCCGGGGTGCCGATGATGCTCATGAGACCGGTGTCGGCCTGCAGAATTCCGTCCACCCCGGCGCGTCCGGCATATGGACCCTGCTGCCCATAGGCAGAGATGGAGCAATAGACCAGGCGCGGAAATTCACGGCACAGCACCTCGTGGCCAAGGCCGAGCCGCCTCATCACGCCAGGGCGCATGCTCTCGATCAACACGTCGGCCTCCGCGATAAGGCGCCACGCCACCTCCAGGCCGCCGGGAGTCTTGAGGTCGGCGCAGATGCCCTGCTTGTTTCGGTTGAGAGCATGGAACAAGGCACTGTCCTTGCCTACCCAGCCCGGACCCAGCGTACGGCCCAGGTCGCCCTCGGGGGGTTCCACCTTCACCACTGTGGCGCCCAGATCGGCCAGCAACATGGTGCACGTGGGGCCCGCCGCGATTTGCGAGAAGTCGACCACCTTCAGGCCGTTCAAGGCGGTTCTCAACATGGCGTTTCTCCAGCACGGGTGGTGGTTGATTTCTTGAACGACCCGATGGCCGTGGCCGCCAGGCTTCCGTCGGGCGCGAACAGCTCACCCGACGAAAAGTAGATGCTGCGGCCTTCGCCCGTAACGCGACCGATCACCCGTAAGCGGCCTTGGTCGAGCTTTCGCAGGTAACTCACACTGAGGGTGATGGTGGCCGCGTCGGCCGCCACGCCGTCAGCTGCCGACAGCAGGCCGGCATAGCCGCAGGCCGCATCCAGCAATGTGGCAGCCACGCCGCCCTGCACGCGGCCGCGGCGGTTGAGGTGGCGTGGTGCCAGCGGTAGGGCCATCTCGCAATAACCCGCGCGCCATTGGACGAGCTCGACGCCCAGCTCTTCCAGCATCGGGTTGCCCAGAGATGGGGCTGCGGGCAGCGCGCTCACATCTCCACCTTGATCTTGTGTTCGGTGACCACGCGATTCCAACGCGTAAGGTCTCGGTCCATCAGACCTTTGAGGGCTTCGGGGGTGGATGTCTCGGTCTCAAAGCCCAGCTTGGTGAGCTGCTGCAACATCTGAGGCTGCTTGAGCACCTGATTGAGCGCGGCGTTGAGCTTGGCCACAACAGGCTTCGGCGTTTGTGCTGGTGCCAGCAGACAGTACCAGAGCGCGGCCTCGTAGCCTTTGAGCCCTGCCTCACCAAAACTGGGCAGAGCTGGCAGCAAGTTTGATCGCTGCTGGCCCGCGATGCCCAACGGCATCAGCCTGCCCGTCTCGACGAACGACAGCACGGACGCCATGGTGCCGAAGGTGACCTCCACCTGACCACCCACCACGTCGGTGACGGCGGGCCCCGTGCCGCGGTATGGGATGTGCACCATGAATGACTTCGTCATGCGCGAGAACACCTCGCCGGCCAAGTGCTGCGGCGTGCCATTGCCCGGGCTGCTGTAGGACAATTTGCCGGGGTTGGCCTGCGCGTACTTGAGGAAGTCGTTGAGGTTCTTGAAGGGTTGTGTGTTGTTGGCTACCAGCACAATCGGCACCGACGCGATCAGACCGACCGGTGCGAAATCCTTTTCGATGTTGAACGGCGTCTTCACGCCGAGTGCGGGGTTGATCGTGGTCTGGTTGGACGCAATGAGGATGGTGTGGCCGTCGGGCGCGGCCTTGGCCACCTGGTCGGTGCCCAGATTGCCGCCGGCGCCGGGCCGGTTGTCCACCACCACGGATTGGCCCAGGATCTCTGCCAGACGTGGGGCGATAGCACGGGCCAGCAAGTCGTTCCCACCGCCGGGAGCAAAGGGCACGACAAGGCGCACGACCTGCGTTGGCCAAGCCGGCGCGGGAGCCTGAGCCCATGCGGGCGCAGCGTGAAGGGACGACGCTGCCAGGACAGTGAGGGCGAAGCGGCGGCGGGACAGAAGGGTGGAAAGGGTTGCTTTGTTCATGGTTTGTCTCCAGGTTGAGTGAAATCGACGCTTTATAGGGCGTTCATTGGCCTACGAAATGGGGTGGGCGGCGTTCGGCGAAGGCTGCGCGACCTTCCTGACGGTCTCGCGTGTCGCGCAACGCGCCCCAGTGCAGCTCGGTGAGTTCCTGCGCTTGAGCGTCGCTGAGATGGGCAGTCTGCAGGCTCAGCTTCTTGACCGACTGAAGCGCCAGTGGCGCGTTGCCGGCGATGCGTTGCGCGAGCTCCATCGCTCGGGGCAGCAGCTGGTCACGCGCCACGGTCTCCGACACCAGCCCCCAGCGCAGCGCTTGCGCTGCATCAATGCGCCCGCCCGTCATGACCATCTGCATGGCCGGCGCGCGGGCGATGGCGCGGGTGAGTCGGTGCACACCGGAGACACCAGGGATTGAGCCCACGGCCACCTCCGGCAAGCCGAACTGCGCACCTTCGCTGGCAATGCGCAGATCGCACTGCAGTGCGAGCTCCAACCCACCGCCCAGGCAGAAGCCATGTACGGCGGCAATCATCGGTTTCCAGACCTCCAGATCCGACAGGTCCATAAGGCGGATGTACAGGCCCAGTTCACTGGCCGACGCCTTGTCACGAAACATTGCCTGCGCATAAGGTGCGGGCGAGGAGCGCGTGCCCTTGAGGTCGGCACCTACGCAAAAGGCCTTGTCGCCAGAGCCAGTAAGCACCAACGCACGCAGGCTGTCGTCCTCCTGGAAGCGCACGAGGTGGGCGCGGAGTTCACGCAGCGAATCGATATCCAGCGCATTGAGCGCCGCGGGGCGGTCCAGGGTGACAGTGGCAACCGCATCTTGAGTGTCGAATTGCACAGGCATGTCGACTCCTCAAACGCTCGGCGATGACAAGCTGCGGCCACCGCAAACGTACAGCGTCTGGCCTGTCACGTACGAAGAGGATGGGCTCAGGAAAAACTCGACCGCATTCGCCACATCATCGGCATTGCCGATGCGCTTGACCGGCACCGACTCGCGCAAGCGCGCCTGCACTTCCGGCGTGAAGTCGCGAAACAGCGGCGTGTCAACAATGCCGGGCGCGATGGTGTTGACCGTGACACCCTTGGCCGCAAACTCGATCGCCAGGCTGCGGGTGAGACTCACCACGCCACCTTTGGCAGCAGAGTAGTTGGCCTGCCCGAAACCACCAAGCCAGGCGCGAGACGAGATGTTCACGATTCGGCCGAACCCCTGCTCGATCATGCCCGGCAAGGCCGCCTTGCAGCACAGAAACTGCGAGCGCAGGTTTGTGTCGATGACCAGATCCCAGTCGTCTTCGCTCATCTTGAGGAAGCGCATATCACGCACGGCTCCCGCATTGTTGACCAGGAAGCCCACCGTGCCCATCGCTGCGATGGTGGCTTCGAATGCGCCAGCGACCTGCTGACCGTTGGTCAGGTCCACGGTTTGGGTGAACACCTTGAGGCCTTGCGACTCAAGGCCTGCAGCCGCAGCGGCCAGTGCCGTTGCATCGCGGTCGAAGAGCGCCACCTTCGCGCCCTGGGCGGCCAGGCGCGATGCAATTCCGAGTCCGATGCCACGCGCGGCGCCAGTCACAACCGCGCAAGGGGCATTTTGGAACGTGGTGCTCATGTCAGATCCCCAGCAAATGCACGGACGATGCGGCGTGATCCACGCCGGCGATACCCCCGCCCGTGCACTGTGTCAGGCCGATCTTCGGCGATCCACTTTGGCGCCCGCCAGCGCGGCCCTGCAATTGCCACACCACTTCGACCATCTGTGCGACACCGGTAGCGCCCAACGGATGCCCCTTGGCAAGCAGGCCACCACTTGGGTTGACTGGCACACGCCCGCCAAGCTTGGTGGCCCCCGAACCCAGCAGAGCGGCGCCCTCCCCTTCGGCCGCTAAGCCCAAAGCTTCGTAGTAAAGCAGTTCGGCGATCGTGAATGCATCGTGCAGTTCGACCACACCGACGTCGGCCGGCGATACGCCTGCGGCCTCGTACGCCAGTCTCGCGGCGCGCGCCGTGATTTCGGCGTCCAGGATATCGTCACGCGCTTCCTCGGCCATGCCGGATTGCACGATGGAGGCCAGGATCTGCACAGGCTTTCCGTGGTGTGCGGCCGGGCTCGTGCCGAGTACCAGCGCGGCTGCCCCATCCACCTGTGACGGGCAGCATTGCAACAGCGTCAGCGGGTCGGCCACCATGCGCGAGGCAAGCACCTGTTCTGCGGTGACCTCGCTGCGCTGCTGCGCATACGGATTGAGCGTGCCATTGAACCGGTTCTTCACGGCGATGGCGGCCAGGTCGGCGGTCGTGCCGCGCCCCTCGTGAATGAAACGGGTTCCTCGCATCGCGTACACCGCCGGAAGCACCATGCCAGAGCGTGCGTACAGAGCGGTCTTGTCGTCATTGAGCTGCAACGGAATGGTGCCGCCGCCGAGTTGGGTCAACTGCTCGATACCGAAGACCAGCACGCGGCGGTATTGACCGGCCATCAGTGCATGGCGCGCCAGGTGCACGGCCGTGGCACCGCTGGCACAGGCGTTTTCGACGTTGTAGACAGGGATGCCCTTGAGACCGAGGTCGCGGACGATGACCTGACCAAGGATCATGCCTCCGAACACGTTGGAGCAATAGATGGCGTCGATGTCGCTCAGATCGGCCTGAGCGTCTTCCAGTGCGCCAAAGATGGCCTGCTGTGCCAGTTCCGGGGCTTGCACGCCAATATGGCGGCCAAACGGCGTCATGGCCACGCCGTGAATGTATGTGGATGCGCTCATCTCAATCGCCCTTCTTTTGCTGCTTCACGACAAACTGGTATCCCAACTCCGGGTCCGGGATGGCTTCGCACGGCGAACCCACGGCAGGGATTGCTCCGTGCGCGAACCTTGCGAACACCCGCAGCGGTCCCGGCAAGTCAACGTAACCCAGTGCATAGGCGGCAGCGCCGGTCTTGGGATTCGGGTGGATGACGGAGTAGCTGTAGACCAGTCCCTCTGTGCTCACGTCCACGGTTTCATGTTGTCCGGCCAGAGGCGAATGCACGGGATAGGGCGGGAAGCGCAGTGCGCCTGATGTGCGATGGCGGGATGCCAGCAAGCGCGGCGGCTCGGCGTTGCTCCAGATGGGGGTGGTCTCGTTCACGCAGTGTCTCCTTGAGTCGGTACTGGAATTCGAGACCGAATAGTTCCAGAGCGCACAGGCGATGACAAACGAGTTTTTGCTCTCTTTCACTTGAGAAAAACTGAATCGAGGTTCAGCATTTGAGCGTCGTCAGCGGGCGTCTTTCAGCGCTGATCGACCCGGATTTCGACCGCCAATTGGAGCTGCCATTTTCTGCGATGTGCAGCCAGGGGCTGAAGCGCGGACGGCCGTGTGGCCTGGGTGCGCGCGCCGGGCGGGGACGAGCGGCTGATAGTTGCTCATGTTGGCTGCGAGCGGGACAGGCAGTCCGCTGGATGCCGTTGCCCAAGAGCGCTAGGTGTGAATTCCTCAGCAGCGCCTAACCGTGCACGAACACCCCGATCGAGCGCTCGTTTCGATCAGCCTTTGGAATTCTGTGGGCGGGCTCATGCCACGCTGTACGCAGGTAGCAGGTATCGAAGGCAGGCGATCGCCAAGTCGCAACAGGCCACCCTGGATGGCCTCCGCCAATTCTTCGGCGAATTGCTGGTATCGGGTCAGTCGCAACCCAGTCATCTAGACTACCCAGTTCCCAGTTTCCTAGGAAGCTTACAGCGCAGACAGTCGGATCAGCAACCCGGAACGCCCCAAGCTCCAACAACAAATCCGCCGAGGGATCAGCCCGGCGCCCCAGTATTAAAGCCAGCGTGACAGCAAGACCAGCACCAGAACTGTGGCGACTCCGTTCAGGCCCATAGCCAGTGCTGCAAAGGCCACGCTGCCCGGGCTCGTTTGCAAGACCCGCGCAACGCCGATGGCGTGTGCTACCAAGCCCAGTGTGAAGCCTCGCACGATGTCGCACTCCTCGCCTTCCCCGATCCGCAGCCAGTGCAGCAGCGGCCCAGCCAGCAAACAGCCGAGCACGCCGGTCGCGACAACGGCCATCGCGGCCACAGCAGGCATTCCGCCCGCGCGCTCGGCTGCCAACATGGCCATTGGCATGGTGGCAGCCTTGGGCGCCAGTGACAGCGCGAACGACATCGGCGTACCGAAGAGGTGGCACAGCAAAAGGGTGCCCAGCACCGACACCGTGCAACCCGCCGCCAACGAGACGAACAGCGGCGCAGCCAGCCGTTGTAGTAAGGCCGCCTGCCGGAACAAAGGGACGGCCAAGGCGATGATGGCCGGCCCTGTCAGCCATCGCAGCAAGCGGGTGGCCTCGACATACAGCGGGTAGCCCGTGCCGGCAAGTGCCATCGCAGCGAGCACCAGGGCCGTGCCGGTGAGCACCGGCAGGCACAAAAGATGGTGGCCACTGCGACGGTACAGCGACAGAGCAATGAGATAGGCTGCCAGCGTGATCGTCGACCAAAACATCATCGCGAAACGCGCTTGACCAAGCGATGCAGCGTCCAGGCAGTGGCGACCAGCGTAAAGGCCGTGACAAAAACCGCGGCGAGCAAAAACGCTGCAGCGTGTTGCGCCAACAAACCTGCATAAAAGCCCACGGCAGCCACCGACGGGATGAGGAAGAGCATCAAATGGCGCAGGAGGGGCGCGCTCACGTCGTCCAACGCACGCGGCACATCGCCCGCGACCAGCAATGCACCGAACAGAATCAGCAAACCCACCAGCGAGCCCGGAATCGGCCAATCAAAGACCGCCACCACGGTATCTCCGAGCCATTGCAGGGCCCCCAAGCCGATGGCGGCCAGCAGTGCTCGGATGATGCGCGATCCACCTGACAACTTGAACATGGGTCAAGTATCCCTCGCGCGCGCGACACCACGGATCAGAAGTGGGAATTTCCGGCAGGACCAGATAACCAAAATCCCATCTGATCCGGTCGCATTTGAATAATCTGAATCTTTACTGACAGAAGCTTCCAGGCCAACATACTGGCCATGCTCACTGAACCTCTGGCCGCAAACTTCAACGCCTACGCCAATGCCGCGCGCAGCGCCCCAGTTGGCGAGAACGCCCTGAAGAGGGTGGTAGACACCGGCCTGCTACTGTGTGCTTTGCCACCCGCGCTGGGCGGCGCAGGCGAAAGCCTTGATGTTCTGGCTGAGAGAGCCCGGTTTATGCGCGAGAACGATGCAACAGCCGCAGAGGTCCTGTGGGCCCAACGTCTGGCCATTGAGGCGCTGGTGCGCTCGCCCAACGTGGGCCTGCGCGAACTGTGGTTGCCCGACCTGCTCTCTGGCCTTCGCGCCGGAACGGTGGCCCTGAACGGACCACCGCTGAAAGGTCACGACAAGGGCCGCGGCTGGCTCTTGACAGGACGGCTGAAGGACGTCGCCAACTTGGCCTGGGAGGGCTTCTCGCTGGTAGCGCCGATTCGTCTGGGCGATGGCCCACCAGGCTGGGCATTGCTGCGCAGCGAGGAAGACGGCCTGTCCGTCGAGTCCTTGCTGGCAACTGCAGGCCAAGGTCCGAGCAATGGCCTGTCCACCCTCAGCATTCAAGGCGTCTTCTTTCGTGAGGACGAGTGGCTCGGCGGCCCGGAGCTACAGATGCATCTGACTCCAGTGGCAAGAGCCCTCTCGGGCGCACAACCGCATTCCTCAACCTGAACCCTTCAGTTCAAGCCATTCTGATCCCTACCCGCACCATTCCAACAGTTTCCGCTCCATGCGGATCCGTCGAACCGGTCCGAGAGCTTTCAACCTTTATCGTGCCGAAGTAAGTGACGAGTACAGTGAGCAACTCCCATGAGGAGTCGATTTACCTAGGACTGGAAGTTGCGAGGGGCAATTTTTGAGCGATGAAGTTTGGGTCATCTGCCTTTGTGCTCACTGGTGTCATCAATGCCGCGATCTGCAGCCCTTTTTCTCTGCATTAAAAGTACAGCAACCCGCTGTGCATTGGCGTTGGATAGACATAGAAGACACTCTGACATAGTTGAACATCTTGACATCAACACCTTTTCAACTTACATGGTTGTAGCGAGAGGCGAGATGAAGTTTTTTGGGCCTGGACCAGCACACACAGGAACATTGCCCAGCTTTGTTCGCATGCACACTTCCAGTACGACCCAGCAGTTTAGGCAGGATCTGCACCTATGGCGCGCATTCCAAACAGTCCAAAGCTTGGATAGCAACCCCTGAACTTGCCGCTCGCTTGATCTCTTTGCGCCACCGAGCTGAGGTCAAGCTCTCCTCGCACTCAGAACGTCCCAAAAATGCCGATGGCCAGGCTGCTGGAGGTTTCTGTTTATCCATCTGGAAATGGGAATCAGGTGGTACTGCACCTTGTGCAAGACGAGTACCGAAAATCCTGCAACGGCCGTCTCTGGGCAAGCGCTTGTGTCGCCCAGGTTGATTGATTGCACCATTGCGTCGACGAATCTACGCGCTCACACCAAGCCGAGAGCCTGCAGCGTTCTGGTAAAGCCCAGCAGGTCCGCGGTATAGGCACCTTCTGCGATAGCCTTTCGCTGCAGAGCCTCCTTCTCCTCGCGAATCAGGCTGGCGGCGATGGTCGACACGAGCTCTTCGGCTGGTACCACGACGAGGCCATCGCGGTCGCCCACGATTACGTCCCCCGGCTGGATAAGCACGTCTCCGATCGAGACGGGGACGTTGACTTTGCCCGGCTGGTTCTTGGCAGTGCCCTTGATTGAAAGACCTCGACAGAACACGGGAAAGCCCAGCTCGATGATCGTATTGGCATCGCGCACACAGCCATTGATGACCAAGCCGGCGATACCGACCTTCATCGCCTGGATCGTCAACACATCGCCCCAGGGGCCCGCTTCCATGAAGCCTTTGGCGTCCACCACCAGAACGTCGCCGGGTTTGGCCTTTTGAACGGCATAGTGCAGCACCAAGTTGTCCGCAGGGCGGCAATCGACGGGGAAGGCTGGTCCCACCAAGCGCACCGTCGGGTCGATCGGCTTCATGCCGCTGTCCAAAGCGCCCTTGGCGCCTTGCGCCTCATAGACGGTGGCTGCGCCCAAGTCGCGCAACTGTAGAGTTTGTACTTCCGTGATGGCCATTGGATTCTCGGCTTGAAGGGCGATGGGGTCGGTGGAGTCGCGTGTCTGGGTCGGACTCCGTCCACGCGTGTTCATGAAGAGATAAAAACAGGAAGCTGAGGCACGTGCCTTCAGTCGACCTTCGCGCCTGAGCGCTTGACCAAGGACGCCCAGTAGGGCAACTCCTTGGCAATGAACTGCGAAAACTGCTTGGGGGAGCCGGACATCTCGCGCGAACCCATTTCGACAAGCCTCTTCGACACGTCCGGGCTCTGAAGAACCTTGAACATGTCCCGATTCAGGCGGTCCACCAGAGGCGCAGGCGTCTTGATCGGGACAAAGATGCCGTACCAGTTCTCGATCACGAAACTTGTGTAGCCAAGTTCCTTCATGGTCGGGATGTCGGGCAAGTTCTTCGAACGCTCGCTCCCGGTCGTTGCCAGGGCCCGGATGCGCCCGGAGCCGAGCTGCGAGGCAATCGCCGTGGTTGTTTCGAAGGCCACAGGCACTTGGGCGGCAATCACATCCTGCAAGGCCGGGCCCTGCCCACGATAGGGGATGTGCGTCATATCCAGTCCCATCTCCAGCTTGAGCAACTCACCCATCAGGTGCTGCGGGCTACCGCTGCCTCCGGAAGCAAAGCTGTATTTGCCGGGATTGGCCCTGACCGCTGCCACCAGTTGATCGACCGACTTGGCCGACTCAGCCGCATTGACGTAGAGAACCAGCGGCACGGAGGCCACCTCTACGACGGGTGCCAGGGTCGTGACGGGATCCAGGCGAAGTTTGTACAGATTGCGGTTGATCACCACCCCGGTGTTGTTGCCCAACAGCAGGGTGCAGCCGTCCGGGGCGGCGCTGGAGACAAACGCCGTGCCGATGTTGCTGCTCGCGCCACCCTTGTTCTCCACAATGACAGCGGTCCCCAGCTCCTTGGCCAGACCCGGTGCTAGAAGGCGGGAAAGTATGTCGGTGGTTCCACCGGGAGGGTATGGCGAGACAATCTTCACGACCGGGCACGGATAGGACGACTGCGCCATGGCGCCTGTGCCGGCCCAGGCCACCAGGAAACCGATGGCGGTGGCGCGCAGAATCGTGACAAGGGATTTCATATGATGTCTCCGGGTGTTATGGGCAGGTGCTTGATCAGTTTCGACGGCGCTAGCCGGTCAGCGCCGTCGGCGAGCGCTGCAGTGTGTGATAACCAAATTTCTTGCGCGCTTCGGCCAACGCCATTCCATCCAGCGCCGCGTCCAGGATTTGCGCCTCCACCGCACGGGTCTCAAGTGCCTTGGTGAGCACCTGCCGCATGCGCTGGTGCGGCACCACCACGACCCCGTCGTCGTCCCCGATCAACAGGTCGCCAGGGCACACACGCACGTCACCCAGCATGACGGGTTGCTCATATGCTTCGACCTGAATGCGGTCTTTTCCAGTGCGCATGAACTTGCCCAGCGCGAACAGCGGATAGTGCGCATCCTCGGCCTCCGCGGTGTCTCGACACACACCATTCACCACTGTCCCGCCGATGCCCTTGTGGGCGGCAAGCTGGCTCAGGATTCCACCCCAGACCGTGCAGTCCATTCGACCGGCGTTGTCCAGCACCACCACACAACCGGGCGAAAGTCGGTCGAGGAAATCCCCCACCGTTCCGGGTTGGAAGCGATCAATAGGCGCAAACCGGATGGTGAATGCCAAACCAAACAACTTGCGACGACCGGACATTGACTGAATGCCCATGGCACTGCCGGGCAGACCAAAGAAGTCGAGGGCATCGGACACCTCGGCGGTAGAAAGGGAACGGCTTTGTCGCAGCCACTCAGGCTCATCCACATCGGGCGTCATGCTTGTCTCCATGCAAAGAAGCCTTGATTCTCAGTTAAGAAAAACTAGAATGAAAGCAACGACTTTTTGCACTAAGGTCAGAAAATATGAATCTAAAGTCACTTCGATATTTCTGCGCAGTGGTCGAGGCTGAGGGCTCAAACCTGGCTGCGGCCAAGCTGCACGTGGTGCCTGCCGCAGTGAGCATGCAGATCATTCAATTGGAGGGACTGTTGGGCGGCAAGTTGTTCGATCGCTCCACGCGCCCCATGAAGCTGACACCCCTGGGTCGCTTTCTGTATCCCAAGGCGAAAGCCGTGTTGTCCGACACCCGACGCCTGTTCGAGGAGGCGCAAGACCTCGTGTCGGGGCACTTCGGCTGGTTGAGCATCGGGTTCACGCGCTCAACGATCTTCTCGGTGCTACCGGAGGCAGTGCGCGAATTGAGCGCAACTTCGCCACGCGTGCGTATCGATCTGACGGAGATCCTGACGGAACATCAAGGTGAGGCCTTGCGCAGCGGCCAGATTCACGTCGGACTCGCCCGCACGATCGGCACATTTTCCGCCGACGAGGGCCTGGATTTCATTCACTTGTTTGACGACCCGCTTCTCGCTGCGATTTCCTCCATCAACCCGCTCTCGCGTCGAAAGATGCTCTCTCCAAAGGACATGGCAGAGATCGCATTCATCAGCTACCCCAAGGACCCGAACAGCAGCTTTGCCCGGCACGCGCTTCAGGCTTTGGAGGAGGTTGGGGCAAAAGTGCATGTCGGCTATGAGGCCAAGGAGATCCACACGGCACTGGGTCTGGTTGCAGCTGGCTTAGGTGTCACGCTGGTCGGCAAGTCAGTGGCTGACAACAACCGGAGTGACATCCGGTTTCTTCCGATAAGGGGAGTCAACACAATTGCCCGCGTGTTCGCCCTTCGAAAGAAGGAGACTCCCCATCGTTTGGTGGACATATTTCTTGACATCGTGAAGGCACAGTCCCGCGCGCGCAGTTGATCGGCACGTCCGTGCGTGCGATGCATGCACTGCCGTTGCGCGCCACATGCTATCGCTCACATTGACGCCGCGCCAGCCGACCCAGGATAGCCACACCGTCCTCTGCTCGGGCATCCCAGTAGTGCCCGTAGTTCAAGCGAATGCAGTTGGAGAAAGCTCGACTGGAAGAAAAGATCGGCCCCGGGGCACAACTGACCCCCAGTTCCAAAGCTTGGCGATGAATCGTCAGTGCATCGCAACTTTCGGGGAGCTCCACCCAGAGGAAGTAGCCGCCCATAGGCCGAGTGGCCTTGGTGCCTGTTGGGAAAAAGTGGCCCACAGCTTGTGCCAACACATCTCGCTGAGTGCCCAGCGCATGGCGCAGCTTGCGCAGGTGCTTGTCAAAACCACCCCGCTCCAGATACGACGCCAGCGCGAGTTGAGCGGGGATCGAGGCGCTGAGTGTGCTGGTGAGTTTTTGCCGCGCGACTTCACTGGTGTAGCGCCCTGGAGCGGCCCAGCCGATGCGATACCCCGGCGCAAGATTCTTGGAAAACGATGAGCAGTGCAAGACCATGCCATGTCGGTCGTAAGCCTTGGCAGGTGCAGGGCGGTGATCGCCGAAATAGAGTTCGCCGTAGACGTCATCCTCGATAAGGGGAACAGCGTGCCGGGCCAGCAGATCCACCAGCGCCCGCTTCTTGTAGTCGGGCATCAGGCTGCCCAAGGGATTCTGGAAATTGGTCATGAGCCAGCACGCCTTGGGGCGGTGGCGCTCCAGGGCATGCTCCAGCGCCAACAGATCGATGCCCTCGCGTGGATGGGTGGGAACCTCCACCACCTCCAGACCCATGCGCTCGAGCGACTGCAGCGCGGCATAGAAGGTGGGCGATTCCACCACCACGGCGTCACCCGGTCGCGTCACGGCCGCCAGGCAAAGGTTTAGCGCCTCCAGCGCGCCATTGGTGATGACGATGTCATCGGCGTGCACATGCATGCCGGCGGCCAGGTAGCGCAACGCGATCTGTCGGCGCAAGGCCAGGTTGCCGGGTGTCAGATCGTCGACCGTGCTCCAGGGGTCAAGCGCCTGCGCGCTCGCCGCCAAGGCCTGACCGAGTCGGCGCAAAGGGAAATGCAGCGGGCTGGGAAACGCTGAGCCAAAGGGCACGACATCGTGCTTCATGGTGGCATCGAGGATCTCGAACACCAGCTTGCTGACGTCCAGCGACAAGGACTCATCACGCGGTTCGGACAACCGCTCCGGCTCGGGTGCCATGCGCCGTGCCTCGGTCGACACGAAGTACCCCGAACGCTCTCGCGCCTGGATCAAGCCGCGGGCTTCCAGCAGGTAGTAAGCCTGAAACACCGTCGACGGACTGACGCCCCGACTCACACAGGTGTTGCGCACGGAGGGCAACCTATCACCCGGGCGCAACACGCCCGTGCGGATGGACTCGGCCATGTCGTCTGCCAAGGACTGGTACCGCTTCTTCTTGCGGACCTCTGCGGGTTTAGTTGCAGTGTCGCTGCGTGAATGTGCCATCTGATCTGGTTTTTTTACACAAATCTGATTATTTCAGATCTGATTCTATTTTCCTAAGATCGATTCCGAATCCCGGCCATCTTTCTGGCCTGCGGAGCGAAGGAGCGACATGAATCCCACCGCCATTCTTTTGGCTACTTTCATCCTGTCCATCGCAGGTCTGTTTGCGTTCATCTGGTCCCTGCGCAAAGGGCTCTTCGACCTGGAGGCAAGCGGGGCCAGGACGATCTTTTCTTCGGGCGAGATTGGCGTGCCTGAAGACCCGTCGGCCAGCGCGGCGCAGCATAGGGCGCTCACCCGGGTCGTGGGTCATGGCACGGACGGGCAAGATCTGGTGCCCACAGAGATTGCGGTGCGGGAAGCAGCAGACCGTTCGAGTGCCTTTCCCGCTTTTGTGCTGCTGGCGTGTGCCGTGGTGTGGCTGATCGTCGCCTCGGCCGCAGGACTGCTCAGTTCCCTGAAGTTGCACATGCCCGACTTGCTGACGGATCAGGCCTGGCTATCGCTGGGACGGCTGCGCACGCTGCACCTCAATGCCGTGGCCTATGGATGGGCACCCCTGGGCCTGCTGGGCCTGTCGATCTGGATGCTGCCGCGTCTGCTGAAAACCCAGCTGCAGGGTGGCCGCCTCGTGATCGTCGGCGCGCTCATCTGGAACGCGGGCTTGGTCGCCGGCCTCGGCGCCATCGCCGTGGGCTTCAATGCCGGCCTGGAATGGCTTGAAATCCCCTGGCAGATCGGGGTCCTGTTCGCGGTGGGCGGCATGTTGATCGGCCTGCCCATGGCGCTCATGCTGCAGCGCCGGCAAGTGCACCACCTCTACGTCTCCGTCTGGTACATGGGGGCGGCGCTGTTCTGGTTTCCCACGCTCTACATCGTGGCCAAAATTCCAGGCGTGCATTTCGGCGTCGAACAGGCCACGATGAACTGGTGGTTCGGTCACAACGTGCTCGGCCTGTTTTACACCCCGCTCTCGATCGCCTGCGTCTACTACTTCCTGCCCAAGGTCATCGGCCGGCCGGTCCGCTCTTACAACCTGTCGTTGCTCGGCTTCTGGACCTTGGCGTTCTTCTATGGCCAGGTTGGCGCCCACCACCTGATCGGTGGACCGATCCCCGAGTGGCTGGTCACGCTGTCGATTGTGCAAAGCGTGATGATGATCATCCCCGTGGTCGCCTTCTCGGTGAACCAGCACCTCACGCTCAAAGGTCACTTCCACGCGCTGCGGCACTCGTACGTTCTGCGCTTCATCTTCTTTGGCGCGGTCATGTACACCCTGGCCTCTCTACAGGGATCGCTCGAGGCCTTGCGCTCGCTCAATGCGGTCACGCATTTCACTCACTTCACGGTCGCACACGCCCATCTGGGCATGTACGGATTCGTCTCGATGGTGATTTTCGGCGGCATGTACTTCGCGCTGCCGCGCATCCTCAATGAGCGCTGGCCGAAGCCGGTATTGATCGGCTGGCACTTCTGGCTGGTGGTGGCTGGGTTCGCTGTCTATCTGGTGACCTTGAGCATTGGCGGCATCCTGCAGGGCCTGGTGCTGCTGGACCCCGCACGACCTTTCATGGCCTCCGTGGCGGTCACGCTGCCATGGCTTCAGGGCAGATCGATCGGAGGGGCGCTGATGACGCTGGGCCATCTCGTCTTCGCCTGGCACGTCGTACTCATCTCCGCACGTTCGGGCGTGTTCAAGCGAGCGGACGTGGCTCCCCTGGCAGCGTCTGCATCGGTCCCCACCCACACAGGCTGACGCGATGGAAAACGAACTCAAGCTGATCAGCGGGGCCATGGTCACGCTGTCCCTGGCCACCGCCGCCATGATCGTGGTGCCGTTCATGCAACTCAAGGACGAGCCGGCACCCAAGGCGCTCAAGCCCTACAGCAGTCAGGCCTTGCGCGGACGCACGGTGTACATGGCCAATGGCTGCATTGCCTGCCACACGCAGCAACCCAGCACCACGGGCGCCGGTATCGCCGACGCGCGGCGGGGCTGGGGCAGGGCCTCGGTCGCGGCCGATTACCACTATGACGACCCTCCGTTGCTCGGCACCATGCGCACAGGCCCGGATCTCTTCAACGTCGGTGTGCGCCAGCCCAGTGCCGACTGGCACCTGGGCCACCTGTTTCAGCCGCGCGCCTACGTGCCTGGCAGCACGATGCCGTCGTACCGGTTCCTGTTCGAGGTCAAGCAGAAGGACGCCGTCGACAAGACAGACCGTGTGGTGCAGCTCCCACCGGGCACGGTGCCGTCGGACAGCGTCGTGGTTGCACGCCCTGAAGCGCTGGATCTCGTGACGTACCTGCAAGGGCTCCAACATGTCTACGCCGCGCTCACACCTGCACAAGTCGAAGCCGCCGCGCGCGCCTTGCCCGCTTCAAGCAAGCCCGAGGCGCTCGACCCCACCATCGGAAGGAACGCAAATGGACCAGATCCCGCAAAACCCTAAGGCAGAACACGAGGATCCGCACGAGCAGTACAACCCCGTGCCACGGGTTGTGCTCGGTCTTGTGGTGGCGCTGGTGATCTGGGCAATCGTTTACATCTTCGTCGCGCACCCCGACGGTCGTGCCGAACTCGGCGACCAGCGTCCTCTGTCGACACTGGCGCCGTCCGGCGCCACCCCGTCTACAGCGGCGGTCGATGGGGGCCAAAGTTTCGCAGCCAAATGCCAGGCATGTCACCAGGCCAACGGGCAGGGCTTGCCGGGCGTCTTTCCACCACTGGCAGGGTCATCGTGGGTCACAGGATCGCCAGACGCCTTGCTGCAGATCGTGCTCCACGGTCTTAACGGTCCGATCGAGGTGGCGGGAAACACCTTCAATGGCTCGATGCCCGCCTTTGGCGAACAGATGAGCGATGCGGAGCTGGCAGCGGTCGCCAGCTTCATTCGGAGCGAATGGGGCAACGCGGCAGCAGAGGTCACATCTGAAGACGTGGGTTCTGCAAGAGGAAGATCCAACGGTCGCAATACACCCTGGAACAACACGGGCGAGCTGCAAGGCTTTCTGGCGGACGAGGGTAAGACACCATGAAGCGCGAGGCATGGCGCTCCACGGTGGTATCGCTATCGGTGGCATTGAGCGCGTTCGCGGCATTCCATGGCGTTACCCACGGGTTCAGCGCAGTGACCTCTGATGGTGTGCGCCGCGCGGACATCCGTGAGAAGCCACGCGCCATTCCGCCGCTTCGCCTGACCGACTCCACCGGTGCCGAACTTTCGCTGGCCGAGTACGGATCGGGCAGCGAACGCGCCACCTTCGTCGCGCTGCAGTATGTGCGATGCCAGAGCGTGTGCCTCACCTCGGCATCGGCTCAATCGTGGTTGCACCACGAGATTAGCGCACGACACCTGGAACGGGATGTGCAGCTCCTCACACTCAGCTTCGACCCTGTGAACGACACACCGCAGGTGCTGGCCGACCATGCTCGACGCCTCAAGGCTGACGCAAGCTTTTGGCGCTTCGCCACGGTCACGCGTCGCGAGGAGCTCAACCGAATGCTCAAACTCTTCGGCATCGTGGTCATTCCCGATGGACTCGGTGGGTACTCACACAACACCGCGCTGTTCCTGATCGATCGAAGCGGCCGCTTGAGCCGCGCTTACGACATCGATCGGCCCGATCTGGCCCTGTCCGACTACCTGGCGTCGCGCCTTTCTCCCGGATGATCACCCATACTCGGAACCTGGGCACGCAGTGGCGCCGTGCCACCTCACTGCTGCCGGGCGTCGCATTGGCGGTTCTGGTCGCGTTGCGGCCCTGGATGGAAGCCACTATGGGGCGGCACATGGGACTTGAACTGCCCCTCCTGTTCCTGATCGGGTGCTGGGGCGGCTCGGCCATGGGCGCACACCGGCTGGAAAGCTGGAATGCTCACGGACTCCCTGGGCTTCTCTTCGCACAGTGTGTGCTGGCATTCTGGATGGTGCCGGCTGCGCTGGATGTCGCCGTTCTCAGTGCGCCGATGGCGATGGCCAAGGTCGCGTCGTTGGTCGCCGCAGGTGCGGTGGCCTATCTGTCCTGGCGGACAGCTGGCCCTGTCATCCAGGCGTTCTTCGTCCTTAATGGCATCTGGATGACGTTCACCGTCGGCATGCTGTATCAGACAGCGTCGATACAGCTTTGCAGCGACTACCTTGCGGATGAACAGGCAGCAGCCGGTCGGGCCACAGTCTTCTGGGCGGCGCTGGCGTTGATCGGTTGGCTAGCAGGACTCATCCGCGTCGCTGTCACTGCAGAAGGTGCTGAAAACAAGGCCTCCCATACATGGCGGAGTTCGAACAGCGACACCGCCAACTTCAACGGAAGAATTTCATTGTGACCATCAACTACCTGTCGCTGGCCGTCAGAGAGGTCAGCCTGCTTTCTCCCTATGTTCCGGGAAAGTCGATCGACGAGCTGGAGCGCGAAACGGGTATGGCCAGCCATCGCATCATCAAGCTCGCGAGCAACGAGACTCCCATGCGACCAAACCCGCATGTCATTCAGGCCATACAAGACGAGTTGCGAAACATCACGCGCTACCCAGACGCCAGCGGATTCCGGCTGAAAGCAAAACTGTCAGAGAAGTTTGGCCTCAAATCCGAAGCCATCACGCTCGGCAATGGTTCGAACGACCTGTTGTTCATGATCGCCCAGGCGTTTCTTGGCGCGGGGCGAAATGCCGTTTTTAGCCAACATTCATTCTCCGTCTATGAGGCCGCTGCAAAAGCCACAGGGGCATCAACCCAGGAGGTTCTCGCACTGAACTGGGGCAGCGATCTGGATCAGATCTTGACGGCAATCAATCGCGAGACTCGTGTCATCTTCCTCGCCAACCCGAATAACCCCACCGGGACTTGGTTTGATCGCCGAGCGTTCGAAGCGTTTATCGACAGAGTGCCTCGTGAAACCATCGTGGTGCTGGACGAAGCCTACATTGAATATGCAGACGATCCTTCACTTCCCAACGGTCTGGACTACCTCCATAGCTATCCAAACCTGATCGTGAGCCGCAGCATGTGCAAGGCCTATGGCTTGGCGGGTCTGCGCATTGGATTCGCCGCGTCCTCTCCCGAGGTTGCTGGAATCCTCAACCGTGTGCGCCAGCCGTTCAATGTCAACAGCCTTGCCTTGGCAGGCGCTTGTGCTGCCCTCGACGATGACACCTATCTTCAGCGAGGACGCCAAGTGAACCGTCAGGGGCAACAGCAACTTCAGGAAGGCCTGTCCCGACTGGGCATTTCGTGGATTCCTTCACGCACGAATTTTCTGGCCGTCAATTTCGAACGCCCCGCAAGGTCTGTGTACGACGCGTTGCTGATGGAAGGCATCATCGTCCGACGTCTTGACGGCTATGGAATGCCCAACCACCTTCGAATCTCCGTGGGCTTGAAAACGGAGAACATCCGATTGCTTGATGCATTGGGCTCCATCATGCGCAAAGGTTCATGGTAATGACGACGCCCGTATCCCGAGACCTTTTTCAGCAGGTAATGGTGCCCACATACAACCCTATGGCGGTCGTACCCGTCAGGGGGATCGACTCACGTATATGGGATCAAAATGGGAGTGACTACATCGACTTCGCCGGAGGCATCGCTGTCAACGCATTGGGCCATGGCCATCCCGCATTGATCGACGCACTGACCCGTCAGGCTCATCAGCTATGGCATGTCTCAAACGTTTTCACCAATGAACCAGCCCTTCGCCTGGCGCGCGCGTTGACGCAGGCGACCTTCGCTGACCAGGTCTTCTTCGCCAACTCCGGCGCCGAGGCGAACGAGGCGGCATTCAAACTCGCCAGACGCTTTGGGGTGCGCACCGGCGGGGACGAAAAGCACGAGATCGTTGCCGCTTTGGACAGCTTCCACGGTCGCAGTCTTTTCACCGTCAGCGTGGCTGGCCAGCCTAAATACTCGGAGGGATTCGGGCCGCCGATGGCCGGCATCCGGCATGTGGCATTCAACGACATCGCAGCATTGGAGGCCAATGTATCGAGCCGCACGTGCGCCGTTGTGGTCGAACCCATATTGGGAGAAAGTGGCGTCATTCCCGCGAGACGCGCCTACCTCCAGCGTGCGCGAGAACTCTGCGACGAGCACGGAGCATTGTTGATATTCGACGAAGTGCAGACGGGGATGGGGCGACTTGGGACGCTCTTCGCCTACGAGCACTTCGGCGTTTTGCCCGACGTGATGACTCTCGCAAAAGCGCTGGGTTGCGGTTTCCCGCTGGCGGCGATGCTTGCCACGAAAGACGCAGCGCAATACCTGGGCCCAGGCACCCACGGCAGCACCTTTGGCGGGAATCCTTTGGCCTGCGCTATCGGTGAAGCTGCGTTAAGCGTCATCAACCAGCCCAGCGTTCTTCGGGGCGTGAAGGTGCGGCACAAATATCTGATGTCTGCGCTGGCCGTCATAGGCAAGCGCTTTGACCTCTTCCAGGAAGTGCGAGGAATCGGGTTGCTCCTGGGCTGCGCCCTCACCGAACGGTGGAAAGGCCACTCACAACATGTGATGAGGCATTTCCTGGAGCATGGGGTGATGGTGCTCCAAGCAGGGCCGGATGTCATTCGGCTGGCCCCCAGCCTGATCATTCCCATGGAAGAGATCGACATCGGTCTTTGCAGGATGTTCGAGACCGCCAAGACGCTATCACTTGAAGCGGATTGATCGCAAGCACTTGAAAAGGAACCCATGTCCGTGTCTCCCAACCAACCGTTCCGCGCGGCCGTCGTACAAGCCGGATCGCTGATCTACGACACGCCTGCTACGCTGGAAAAGCTGAAATTTCTGACCCGCGATGCCGCGCGCCAAAGGGCTGCGCTGGTGATCTTTCCCGAAGCCTTTGTGGGCGGCTACCCCAAGGGTCTAGATTTCGGTGCGCGACTCGGGAATCGAAGCGATGAGGGACGAGATGAATTTCGTCGCTACCACGACAGCGCGATCGAAGAGCACGGGCCCGAAGCGGCCATCCTTGCCGAGGCGGCGTGTTTCAATGGTGTCTATTTGGTCGTCGGGGTGATTGAGCGGCGGGCGGCACGCTCTATTGCAGCGTCTTTTTCTTTGGCCCCGATGGTCGGTTTCTCGGGAAACACCGCAAACTGATGCCAACCGCGCTGGAGCGGCTTGTCTGGGGGTTTGGTGATGGTTCGACACTGCCCGTCATCGATTCGGATGTCGGAAAAATCGGGGCCCTGATTTGCTGGGAGAACTACATGCCGCTGCTGCGAACGGCCATGTATGCACAAGGTGTCCAGCTCTATTGCGCGCCCACCGTGGATGCCCGCGACACCTGGCTCCCGACCATGCAGACAATCGCACTCGAGGGCAGGTGCTTTGTGCACTCAGTATGCCAATACACGACCTCATCCGACTATCCGAAGTATCACGCGGCACGGGCTACCGGGTCCGAAGCATCCGTGCTCATCCGCGGCGGGTCCTGCATCATCGATCCCCTGGGCAATGTTCTCGTCGAACCGTCCTTCGACGGGGAAGGCATCATCCTCGCAGAAATCGACCTGGGCGCGATTGCGCGTGGCAAGTATGACCTCGACGTGGTGGGCCACTATGCACGCCCGAATATCTTTCAGCTTCGCGTCGATCGCCGTGTCCAGTCCCCCGTGGTATTTTTCAACGAAGGCGTAGGGGATGAAAACGCCAGCACAAACATCTACCCAGCCCTACAAGGGGCGCTTGATCGACACTTGCCTGTGTGCGATGCCTTGCAATGCGTTGCGCGCCAGGCACTTACGCGCTGATACGCCGTTCAAAGCATCCTGTCAAAAATGCCATCACTGCCTTGACGCGTGGCGCGTTGCGTAGTCGCTGTGCACCGCGATCCAGACATCGCGTTCCAAGGCTGCACCAGTGTTCGGCAAGCGGATCATGCGCTCAGCTCGTCCTCCGATGAAGTCGGGCAAGACGCCAATCCCTACCCCAGCCGCAACCGCCGCCGCCTGGATCGCCAGGTCATTGCTGCGAAGGACGATAGGGGCGGCGCCTGACTGGGCCAGAAGCCAAGTCTGTTGTGGCGTGTCATCCATGCTGGAGTCGTATCCGATATAGGCCCGTACATCTTCGCCATAGGACGCCAGATAGGCAGGCGAGCCGTACAGCGAAAAAGTCACGGTCGAAAGCTTGCGAACGACCAGTTCCGCGTCATCCGGTCGGCTCAGGCGTATCGCCACATCCGCTTCGCGCCGCACGAGTGACACATTGCGCGTGTCACCGTCCAGTCGAATTTGAAGTGCCGGATACCGCTCGCGCAAATCGCTCAGGCGCGGGGCAATGAGCGCCGCCGCCAACGCTGGTGGCGCAGTGATTGTGACCTCGCCCGTGAGGGTGACCTGCTTTGCGGAAGCGGTTCGTTGGACTGCCAACGAGACAAGTTGGGTCAAAGATCGGTGGAATTCAACACACCGTTGTCGTAGAGCGTGCTATCGGGTTCAAGTATGTAAACCAGCACCGCACACTCATTTGAACGGCGATAAATCCGCCGGTCTCCGCCCACCCCACAGCATAGTCTTCACCCTAGGTGCTCTTGCACGGCAGCATCTACGATGCCTAAATCCAGCGTGGCTGTCGGAGCCCCGATGGCCACCCCAAACTGCTCCACTTATGGCCGGTCAAACTGCTCCAGGCAGGACGGTCGGATTACGACGATGTGGGTGTGATTGCGATGCGTGAGGCAGCCTCCTTCAGACGGTAGCTCTTGCCCTCGAACTCCAGCATCGCGCAGCGGTGCATGAGTCGGTCCAGGATGGTGGTGGTCATGGTGGCGTCGCCCACCGGCGGGGACACCGGCAGATCAGTCGGTGGCCGGGGTGGAGCAGTTTGACTGGAAGAGTCGGTGGCCACCCCGGGGCAGTTTGCGGGGTCGGCGGCAAAGCGCTGCTGATACGAGCGGATGGTGTGGCGCGAGATGCCAGTGATGCGTTCGATCTCGCGCTGGGTGGCGCCGCCTTTGAGCAGCGTCCAGATGGTGGTTTGTAGATGTGGCTTCAAGACGTTCAACCTCGGGCTCCCTCGGAACAAGGGAGCAAAAGTAACGTCCTGCCTGTCGGGCCTCACGGCGCCCGACGCAATGGACTCAATGCGTCAGATCACCGTGGCCAGGGTGGAGCAATTTTGGTGGCCGCCGGGGTGCGAGCCGCCGCAGCTATCTCGATTTCACAGTGCGATCTCGAACGACAGCATCGCAGGGCAGGAGCCTCTCGACTTCGTCCAATTCCTCGGCGTGATGGGCTCCCCAATCGATCAGGGAATCCAAAATGGGCCGCAGACTTTCGCCAAGCGAGGTTAGTGAGTATTCGATCCCCTGACTGTCTCCAGCGCTTGGTTGACGACTTACCACCCCGTGCTCCTCAAGGGCTCGCAGTTGCTCGATCAGCACCTTTTGAGAAACGCCTGCAATGCGTTTCTCAAGCTCGCACGTGCGTTGAGAGCCATCCAGCAGCGCGTAGAGAATGACTGCTTTCCAGCGTCCGGAAAGGACTGCAAGCGCTCGCTCGCCCGGCAAGCCCGGCAATCTGTTGAGGATCTTCATTTTCTGATCACTGACCAAACGGTGTGTAGCGGAGGGGACTATCGAAAAGTACGCTCTCGAGCATCCCACTCCAGAGCAACACACATATGGTCAGCCTCTTCGATTCTCAAGCCCTCAATGGCACGGTATTTCTGAAAAACCGCATTGTCATGGCCCCCATGACTCGCACGCGGACATCAGATGGTGATGTCCCAAATGAGCTGATGGCCATCTACTATGGCCAGCGGGCCAGTGCCGGTCTGATAGTGACCGAGGCCACCGACGTTGCGCCCTCCAGCAAGGGTTACGCCTTGACGCCCGGCATTCATACCGAAGCCCAGCAGCAGGGCTGGCGTTTGGTGACAGATGAAGTTCATCGCAACGACGGCACGATATTTTTGCAGCTTTGGCACGTCGGCCGAATGGCGCATCCCTCGCTCATGCCGAACGGTGAGGCCCCTTGGGGGGTGACTGAGGCAAGGGCGGAACATTCCGATGTATTTGCCCACGATACCAATGGCAAGCTGGATTTTATTCGTGCAGGAACGCCAAGACGCCTCGAGACCATTGAGGTCGAGGCCTTGGTCGACACTTTTTCCCAGTCCTTCGCAAACGCCCGCCGGGCCGGCTTCGACGGAGTTGAGATCCACGGAGCGAACGGCTATCTGGTCGACCAGTTTTTAAACTCGGCGCTCAATACCCGAACTGATCGCTACGGTGGGGGCAACGTTCAAGATCGCACGCGTTTCCTGGTGGATGTCGTCGATGCCGCAGTACGTGAATTGGGTCCGGGACGCGTAGGCGTTCGCCTGTCTCCGTTCGGCACGTATAACTCGATGCCACCGGACCCTCTGGCCGAGGAAACGCTGCTCTACCTTTGTGAGCTGCTGGGTTCCCGTGGCGTCGCGTACCTGCACCTGGTTTACCAGTTGATGCCAGCGGGAAATATGGAAAGCAGCGAATTCAAGGAGCGCCACATCGAGCAGGCGTTGCTGACCAAGGTTCGCGCGGCCTTTCCTGGCGCAATCATCTGGTGCGGCGGCATTACAAGCCGCGAGAGCGCTCAGGCTGCGCTCGAGACCCGATTGGTGGACCTGATCGCCTTTGGCAGACCTTACATCGCAAACCCTGACCTTGTTGAGCGTTTGCAGCGCGGCTGGCCCCTGGCCGAGGCCCTTCCATCCACCTTCTATACACGCCATGGCGAGGTGGGCTACACGGATTTCCCCACCTATTCGATCGAGCAGCCCGAGGGCCGTTGATCGCAGGGTGCTAGTTCATGACCGATTTTTTAAGTGACTTATGAATGAGACCAGAATGACGATCTCCGCAACTTCAGTCGATACGGATATTTCGACAAGGCTTCCTATACCGGGTTTGCTCGCACTGGCAACCGCCTGCTTCATTGGGATGATGACGGAGGCGATGCCGGCGGGACTGCTGCCCCAGATTGGAGCGGATTTGAGTGTGTCGGAGGCACTGACCGGGCAACTGGTTACTGCCTATGCGATCGGCTCGATACTCGCCGCCATTCCCCTTACGGCAATGACGCGCGGATGGCGGAGAAGGGCTGTGCTACTGCTGGCCCTGGGTGGGTTCCTCGTGATGAATACTGTGACAGCCCTGTCGACGCACTACGCGGTCACGCTCACAGCACGATTCTTTGCAGGCGTGTTCGCTGGTCTGCTTTGGGCGCTTGTCGCGGGTCACGCCAGTCGGATGGCACCCGTTCATCTCCGTGGTCGCGCCATTGCGATAGCAATGGTTGGCGCGCCTGTCGCACTATCGGTTGGCATTCCGCTCGGCACTGTCCTCGGTGAGGCCTTGGGCTGGCGCTTTGCCTTTGGTGTCATGAGCGCTCTGACTGTTGGCCTGCTCGCTTGGGTGCGCTTTGGCGTACCCGACTTCCCCAGCCTCGTTGAAAGTCGACAACTGCCCATCAGCAAAGTGTTCTCAATTCCGGGTGTGAAGTCTGTGCTGCTTGTGACGCTTGCATTCGCGTTGTCCCACAACGTCCTCTATACCTACATCTCGCCATTCCTAATTTCGACGGGCATGTCAGGCGGCGTTCATTCAGCATTGTTCGTTTTCGGCGTAAGTGCACTTGTCGGCATCTGGGTCATTGGTGTCCTCATCGACCGCTGGCTGCGTGAACTTGTCCTTGCAAGCGTTTCGTTGTTCTGCTTCGCATGCGCTGGAATGTTCTTCTGGCAAGACACTCCAAGCGTCATTTATGCCAGCATCGCCGCTTGGGGGCTAAGTTTCGGTGGGGCTGGAACGCTGTACCAGAACGCATCCGCAAATGCCGCTGGCGAGGCTGCCGACATCGCACAATCGATGTTTGTCACTTCGTGGAATGTCGCGATCGCGGGCGGCGGGCTTGTTGGTGGCGCGATGCTTACGACGCTGGGGGCTCGATATCTGCCTGGCGCGATTGCCGTGTTGCTCATACCCACATTCCTCTTGGCCTGGTGTTCTCGCCGCCACGCATTTCCACCTAAATGACAATGGTCACATGGCCTCCCCTCGAGGAGGCCACAGATCTTCCTGGTTGGTCAGGTGCGACTCGTTGACGACGAGGCGGTAGCGGATCGAGGCTGGCGCGCAGTGCTAGACGCGCACATGCGTGCTGGCAGCTTCTGGTCGGTTGAGCCGGCTTAAGCTTCACGCTGATCGGCATCCGTGGCTGACAACACCGGAGTGACACCCGCTTTCTTCCGATCAGGGGAGTCAACACAATTGCCCGCGTATTCGCCCTTCGAAGAAGGATACGCCTCATCGTTTTGTGGGCATCTTTCTTGACATCGTGAAGGCTCCGTCCCATGCGCGCAGTTGAAGGCATGCAGAACGTATCTGGGACATGGCAAGTGAGCTACTTTAGTGAGTGCGGCTTGCGCTGGTCTGAGCTGCCCCTGTGCTTTGTCACAAGGAGCGGTTGGTCGACACGTGCCTTTCTGCGCTGCGCACCACGCACTTACGCGCTTGTGCGCCGCTCAAAGCATCCGGCCAAGAATGCCATCACTGCCTTGATGCGCGGCGCGTTTCGCAGATCGCTGTGCACCGCAATCCAGACTTCCCGCTCCAGCGCCGCCCCGGCGTGCGGCAAGCGGGCCAGGCGCTCATCCCGCCCGCCCATGAAGTCGGGCAGGACGCCGATCCCCACCCCAGCGGCCACCGCCGCCGCCTGGACCGCCAGGTCATTGCTGCGAAGGACGATGGGGGCGGGGCCCGCCTGAGCCTGCAGCCAGTTCTGTTGCGGTGTGTCGTCCATGCTGGTGTCGTAGGCGATGTAGGCCCGTGCATCGACCCCATGGGTCGTCAGGTAGGCCAGCGAGCCGTACAGCGAAAAAGTCACCGTTGAAAGCTTGCGCACGACCAGTTCCGCGTCGTCCGGTCGGCTCAGGCGTATCGCAACATCCGCTTCGCGCCGCACAAGCGACACATTGCGCGTGTCGCCGTCCAGCCGGATGTGAAGTTCCGGATACCGCTCGCGCAATTCGCCCAGGCGCGGTGCGATGAGCACTGCGGCCATTGCCGGCGGCGCAGTGACTGTGACCTCGCCTGCAATGGTGGCGTGACCGGCCGAAGCGGTCCGTTGGACCGCGAACGAAACGGCCTCCATGCGCTTGCCGAACTCAGCAATGCGCTCGCCATCTGGTGTCAGAAAGTAGGCGCGTGGACGCCGCTCTACCAGCTTGAGGCGCAGTGCCCCTTCCAGCGCTGCGACGCGGCGTGCCACGGTGGCATGGTCCACCTTGAGCTCTCGCGCCGCAGCCGATAGCGACTTCTTTTGAGCGAAGACGGTGAATAGGCGCAGGTCTTCCCAATCAAACATGGGCATTTCCTCACAAGCGAGGTGAACGATTGGGGAATTTTGCTCCTGGGCAGTGTTGGGCAGACTGGCACACCTCAGCACGCAGTTCCATTGCCATGAGAAACAACATGAACTCACATCAAGCAGCCACCGTTCCGTTGGCACCTGCCATCCACCTTCAAACACCCTCGACGGACGGTTGGAAAATCGTTGCCACCGCCTGGATGGTGACGGCGGTGTTCATCTTGTCCAATTCCGCCACGCCCCTGTATGTGCACTGGCAACGGCAATTCACCTTCTCGTCGGCCACGCTGACGGTGATTTTCGCCGCTTACATCGTGGGTTTGCTCGGTTCGCTGCTGATCGCAGGCCAGCTGTCAGACCGGCTTGGCCGCAAAGCGGTCCTGATTCCCGGCATTCTGATCGCCATGGCGGCCTGCGTCCTTTTTGCCACGGCGTCGTCCGTTGAATCCTTGGTCGCGGCGCGATTTCTCACCGGGGTTTCGGTCGGTGTCATCGTGTCGGCAGGCATGGCGGCGGTGGTCGATGCGGGCGGCGCGGACCGCAAGCGACAGGCATCGCTGGCCGCATCGGTTGCGATGGTGCTGGGCGCTGGGCTCGGCCCCTTGCTGGCGGGCACGCTCGCGCAAGTGATAGATCGCCCCGTCTGGACGGTATTCGGCATCGAGCTCGCCCTGCTGGCAACCGCCATGGCCGTCATCATCGCCATGCCGTTGCCTGGCCTGCCACGCGTCAGCCTTGCTGTCCCCGCCAAGCGCTTGCGATTGCCCTCCGTGCCAGCGCAAAACCGCCTGGACGTGGTGATGGGCATTGCGGTGTTTGCACCAGGGATTACGGCAACGTCGTTTGTGTTGTCGTTGGGCCCTTCCTTGCTGTCCGAGCTGATGCATGTCAGCAGCCCGCTGGTTGCAGGAGGCACGGCTTGCCTCATGTTCATGAGCGCGGCCAGTGTCCAGATCGCCGTCAAGAAACTGCCCATCCGGACGGTACTGCTGCTCGGCACTGCTGTGACGGCCTTGTCGATGGCCACCTTGATAGGGGCGGTCCATGTCGCGGAGCCGGCCTTGCTGTTGGTCGCGGCCGTCATGGCGGGCGTGGGTCAAGGGCTGGGCCAACTGGGCGGACTAACTGCGATCGGCACGAGAGTGCCGGACCAGCGGCGGGCTCAGGCAAATGCGCTGCTCAATATCGGCGCCTACATCCCGGCGGGATTGCTGCCGGTCGCCACCGGCTTTTTGATGGACCGGTCCAGCATGGGGGCGGGCGCCACGACCTTCGCCGTGGTGGTGATCGCCGCAGCCGCCGTAGCCGCGGGATTTGTCGGTATGCGCATGCCACGATGAGCTTCTCGACTCCCCCGTCGAAGATGAACTGGATGGACCTAAACATTGATGGAGTCAATATGAACAAGCAGGATTCGGTAGAAATAATCGAGGCGTTTTGGGCCGCGGTATGGCAGGACAAAGACTTCGATGCAATCGACCGCTTCTGTGTTGAAGATTTTGTCATCACGTCCGGTGGTGTGGATGTCGCGTCGAGAGCCAGCTTCAAAGCGTGGGCGAAGCAATTCAACCAACTCATCACGGACCTGGAATTCGACGTGATCGAAACCTTTCAAAACGAGGACGGAAGCCGGGTGGCTTCGCGCTGGCGCGTGAGGGGTCGAAACAATGGCATGTTTGGTCTGCCGGCAGACCAACGGGAGGTCAGCTTCACCGGAACGGCCGTATGGCAAATTCGCGAGGACGGAAAGCTGCTGCACAACTGGGTTGAGCGTGCCAGTTGGGAAGCCTACAACGCACTGATGAGGGACCAAGCAGGGCCGGCTCTGAAAAGTCCTGGATGATGATGCTGCGCCTGAAACATCAGGCGTAGGTCAAATGGTCGAGTGACCTGCCCCCCACCAGCCGTACCAAGCTGAAGTTGGTGAAGTCCGTCAACCACCAGGAGAATGACGGACATGAAGAAGAGCAGATTCACCGAGGAACAGATCATCGGCTTCCTCAAGCAGGCCGAGGCCGGCATGCCGATCAAGGAGCTGTGCCGCAACGGCGGCTTCAGCGATGCCACTTTCTACAAGTGGCGCGCCAAGTTCGGCGGCATGCAGGTCTCGGAGGCACAGCGCCTGCGTGAGCTCGAATCCGAGAACGCCAAGCTCAAACGGCTGCTGGCCGAGGCTCACTTGGACATGCACGCACTCAAGAGCGTTCTGGGGGTAAAGCGCTAGCTGTGAAGAGTCAAGAGGTTGTTTCTTGAGCGAGTGAGCCGGGACATGGGAGCGATGCCGCCAATGCCTTGATGAGGGCGGTGCCAGTTGTAGTGGTGATTCCAGTAG
>NZ_LMIE01000009.1 GCF_001428625.1 Hydrogenophaga sp. Root209 | reverse complement strand
CCCCGCCCTTTGGCGTGAACCTCTTCGCGGCCTGCACGGTGGCGAAGATCTCGCTGGACCGCATCGTGGGCCACCTGCTGCCTTTCGTGCTGGTCATCATGGGCTGCCTGACCCTCATCACCTACCTGCCTTCGATCTCGCTCGCCTTGCGCGACGCGGTGTTTTCGAACAATGCCGTGATCGAACCTCTTGTCGGTCCACAGTGAGCCCCTTTAACCATGTCTGAACGCATCCACGCCAGTTACTGGCTCGAAACCCCCGAAGACCCGCAGCGCGCGGCGCAGACCATTGCCGGTGAGCAGTCCAGCGGCACCTTTCTCGCATTGGCCAACGAAACAGACGAACTCAAACAGCGCAGTGGTGCGCGCATCGAGCGTCTGACTGTTCTGAACGACGCCCCAGTGCCCAGCCTGCCGGGCAAATACAAGGAAGGCGCGCGCTTCACCCGCTGCCAGCTGGAACTCTCCTGGTCTGTTGACAACATGGGCGTTTCGCTGCCCAACGTCATGGCCACGGTGGCGGGCAACCTGTTCGAACTGCAGTGCGTCTCGGGGCTGCGCATCACTGACTTGCGGCTCCCGCCCGCGTTCTCTACCGCATACCCAGGCCCCGCATTTGGCATCGAAGGCACGCGCCGCCTGGCAGGCGTGGCCAGTGGCCCACTGATCGGCACCATCATCAAGCCCAGCGTTGGCCTCTCTCCAGAGCAGACCGCGCTTGAAGCGCGCAAGCTCATCGACGGCGGCATTGACTTCATCAAGGACGATGAGCTGCAGACCGATGGCTCACATTGCCCGTTCGAAGACCGCGTGCGCGCCGTGATGCGCGAGGTGCATGCTGGTGCCGACCGCCTGGGCCGCAAGGTCATGGTGGCGTTCAACCTGACCGGCGAACTCGACGAGATGAAGCGCCGCCACGATTTTGTGCACGCCCAGGGTGGCACCTGCGTCATGCTCAGCCTCAACTCGGTGGGCCTGGTCGGGTTGCGCGAGCTGCGCCGCCACAGCATGTTGCCCATTCACGCGCATCGCAATGGCTGGGGTTACCTGAGCAGGCATCCGGCGCTGGGCTGGGACTACCGTGCCTGGCACAAGCTGTGGCGTCTGGCCGGGGCCGACCATCTGCATGTCAACGGCATCGCCAACAAGTTCAGCGAAAGCGACGCACAGGTGGTCGAATCCGTGCGCGCGGTCACAGAACCGCTGTGGCCACACGCTCCCATGAGCGTGATGCCCGTCTTCAGTTCAGGGCAGACCGGCCTGGTCGCCGCCGCCACCTACGCCGCCACCGGCAACCAGGACCTGATCTTCGCCGCCGGCGGGGGCATCTTCGGACACCCCGCCGGCGTGGCCGCGGGCGTTGGTGCCCTGCGCCAAGCCTGGGACGCTGCGGTGGCGGGCGTGCCGCTGCAGTCGCGAGCTGCCGCTCAACCCGAACTCCAGCAGGCCATGGGATTCTGGTGATGAGCGCCACCGCCAAACACAGTGCCTTGCCTGAGGGCCCGTTGCTCGCTTATTACGGCGACGACTTCACCGGCTCCACCGACGTGATGGAGGCCTTCACCCTGGCCGGCGTGCCGACCGTGCTCTTTCTGCAAACGCCCACGGTCGAATGGATCGCCCGCTTTTCCCACATGCGCTGCATCGGGCTGGCCGGCACCTCGCGCGGGCGCAGCCCCGCCTGGATGCGCGAGCACCTGCCCACCGCCTTCGCCAGCCTCAAGGCCTTCGGTGCACCCATCCTGCAATACAAGGTCTGCTCCACCTTCGACTCCAGCCCGGACGTCGGCTCCATCGGTGCCGCCATCGACTTGGGTGTGGCGGCCGTTGACGGCACCTGGTCGCCCATGGTGATCGGCGCGCCACGCCTGCGCCGCTACCAGGCTTTTGGCCATCTCTTCGCCGCCATGGGCGATGTTGTGCACCGCCTCGACCGGCATCCCACCATGTCGCGCCACCCCGTGACACCGATGGACGAGGCCGACCTGCGCCAGCACCTGGCGCATCAGACCTCTCGCCGCGCCGATCTCATCGATCTTGTGGCCCTGAAAAACGGTCTCGGGCCGGAGCGGCTGAAGGCCGCGCTTGCTGGTGACCAGCCGGTGGTCATGCTCGATGTGATCGACGAACAGACGCTCGCGCTTGCCGGGCAACTGGTCTGGGAGAACCGGGGCGACGGGCTCTTCTCGGCATCCTCGTCGGGCCTGGCCTACGCCCTGGTCGCCCACTGGCGCCAGGCAGGCCTGCTGGACGCGCCGCCCACCCTGCTGCCCACACAAGCGGTGACATGCATCGCCGCCATCAGCGGCAGTTGTTCACCCGTCACGGCCGCACAGATCGCCTGGGCCGCGGACCATGGCTTCGACACCCTGCGCATGGACGTGGGCGCGGTCTTGTCCTCCGACACCTTTGACTGCGAAGTCCACCGCCTTGTGAGCGCCGCCCAGATCGCCATGGAGCGGGGAACGAGTCCTCTGGTCTATTCCGCCAGTGGGCCCAACGATCCCGCCGTGCGCGCCTTCGCCGATCTTGCACAGCGCGCCGGTCTGGCGCTGTCGCAGGCCCATGAGCGCGTGGGCCAGGCCCTCGCTGCCACGATGCGGCGCATCGTCGACACCACCGGCGTGCGGCGCATCGCCATTGCCGGCGGAGACAGCTCAGGCGCCGTGGCCGGCGCGCTTGACATCGCGGCGCTCACCGTGGCCAGCGATCTGGCGCCCGGTGCGCCGCTGTGTCGCGCCCATGCGAACACCGCGACCATGAATGGCCTGGAGGTGGCGCTCAAAGGCGGTCAAATGGGAAAGCCCGACTTCTTCGAGCGCGTCCTCCAGGGCACCGGGTGACACCCGGCGGCGACAGGCGTTCAGCTATCCTTGGACACCATGATCAACGACCCCATTCAGCGACGCAAGATTTACCAGGAGGTGGTGGATCGTTTGGTGCAGCGCATCCGAGCAGGTGAATGGCGACCTGGCGACCAGCTCCCCTCTGAGCGTGACCTGATGGATTCGTACGGCGTCGGACGACCGGCGGTGCGGGAGGCCTTGCAAGACCTGGCCCGCTCCGGCATCGTCGAAATCACCCATGGCGAACGTGCCCGTGTGGTTGTACCCACCGCCGAATTGCTCATTGAACAAATCGCCGGTGGTGCACGGCACATGCTGCGCATGGAGCCAGGCATGCTCGAACACCTGAAGGATGCGCGCGTGTTTCTTGAGGCTGGCCTGTGCAAGATGGCGGCCCAGAAAGCCACCCAGGGCGACAAGGATCGCTTGCTCGCTCGCTGGGAGGCGCACCACGCTGCCCTGGACGAGATGGACCAGTTCCTTTACCGCGACATGCTGTTCCACCGCGAGATCGCTTCCATCTCGGGCAATCCGATCTTTCCGTCCATTGTTGAAGCCCTGTTCAACTGGGCCGGCGAGTACTACCAGAACATCGTGCGGGCACCAGGCTCCGAGCAACTGACATTGGCTGAACACCGCCGCATCTACGACGCTATTGCGGCCGGCGACGGAGAAACTGCCGCCCAGGCCATGCGAGACCACCTGCTTCGTGCCAACGTGCTGTACCGCTCTCCAGAGGCCAAAGAGGCCTTGTGAGACCGATTGAGCTGGAAATCCCTTCGTTGGTGGGCCGTATACAGGCGCACTGATGCCCGCATCTCCTGCAGCGACGTTCGACGCAACTGGCCAATGGAAGGCTCAGTGTGCCGCCGCGCTCAATGCCCGAAAATCAGGGCATTGAATCGCCCCTGTTGGAGAAACCGTTTTGCCACTGCCCCCACCCCAGCCCCGCACCCCCATGCACACCCGCCGCGTTGAATACCGCGGCTTCCATCGCGACGACGGCTTGTGGGACATCGAAGGCACGCTGCACGACAGCAAGCCGCACGACTTCGAGATCGAGGGCGAGCGCCGTTGGGCCGCGGGTGAGCCGGTGCATCACATGCACATCCGCGTCACGGTCGACGAGGCCATGGTGATCCGCGACATCGCGGTGGCCATGGACGCCCATCCGCACGGCCCATGTCCCGAGGCCATGGTGCCCATGCAGCGGATGGTGGGTGAGGTGTTGGGCAAGGGCTGGCGCCACACGATCCAGCGCCACCTCGGCGGCATCCAGGGTTGCACCCACCTGCGAGAACTGCTGTTCAACCTGGCCACTGCCGCCTTCCAGACCCGCTCGGCCTCTTTCGCACCCCCGGCCGACGGCAGCCCGCCGCCCCATCTTGGCCAGTGCCTGGCCTGGGATTTCAACGGCCCGGTGGTGGAGAAGGTGCACCCGGTGTTCTTCCGCTGGCAGCCACCGGCACGGACCTCGTAGCGCAGACAGCCTCCCCGGCTGCCAGACGCATGGGGCGTGCGGGTCGGTCCTTGGGTTGGCGAGGCCTGACTCTATGGATCCCGTGGACGCGCGACAGCGACGCTTGACACCGACCCGCCCGCGAGCGTGAAATGCCGCCGTGGTTTCACCACAGGAGGCGGAACGATGAACAAGAGAACATGGATGCGGGCGCTGCTCGCGGGGCTGGGCGCGCTCGTGTTGCTGGCCGCCCTGGCGCTCGGTCTGGGCGTGCTGCTGGCCGAGCGCAAGATGCAACGCATCGTCAGCTTGCAAGTGCCCACGGTCGCGCTGCGCGACGACGCGGCCTCGGTCGAACGCGGCAAGTACCTGTTTGCATCGCGTGGCTGCGTGGACTGCCACGGCAGCGCTGGCACCGGTCGAACCTTTGTGGAAGACGGTGGCCTGGTGATTGCCGGCCCCAACATCACCACCGGGCCCGGCGGCGTGGTCTCCGCCTACCAGCCGGTGGACTGGGTGCGTGCCATCCGCCATGGCGTGAACCCGAAGGGGCGCCCGCTGATGATCATGCCCAGCGAGGACTTCAACCGCTTCACCGACGACGACCTGGCCTCGCTCGTGGCCTATGTGCGCTCGTTACCGCCCGCCAGCGGGCAAGGCGCGGTGGTGAAGCTGCCGCTGCCGGTCAGGGCGCTCTACGGTTACGGCGCCATCAAGGACGCGGCCGCGCGCATCGACCACACGCTGCCACCGCAACAACCCGTGCCCGAAGGCGTGACGCAGGAGCACGGTGCGTATGTGGCCAACATGTGCATCGGTTGCCACGGGGTGGGGCTGGTGGGCGGCAAGATTCCCGGCGGCCCACCCGACTGGCCGCCCGCCGCCAGGCTCTCGCCCGGCGAAGGCAGCGTGCTGGGTCGGTACCCGAACGCCGAGACCCTGATCGCGATGTTCCGCAGCGGCAAGCGGCCCGATGGCTCGGCGGTGCAGGTGATGCCCTTTGAATCGCTGCGTGAGATGAGCGAAACGGATTTGCGGGCTCTGTATCTGTATTTGAAGGCCTTGCCGGGGAAGGGGTGAGGCCAAACCCAAAGTGGACGCCCAATCGATGGATGGCTAAGCCGCACTGTTGCGCTGTCTGGGGGGGCGTTCCGTGGGGTCGCCCAGCGAGAGGTTGAGGGCAACGGCCTCATGGACCAACCGGAGAACGGTTGCCCGTTCGAGGGGCGTTCCTTCAACGAGCTCGAGCGTGGCCATGGTGTATTTGCCGCCAGGGCGAAGCCTCGGCTCGATGTGCCGCAGGTTCTTGCCGCGCCAGAAGCCGAAGAGCACGCGGTGATCCTCGGCGCGAATGAGCAAGACTGGCCCATTGAACAGATACACGAGATGACCCCACTTGACCGTCTCGGTGATCTGCGAGGCTGCACTCACGACAGTGGCGCGCAGCGCCTCCACGTACGTGCGTTGCCAACCCTCCAGCGACGCGACGTAACCGTCAGGCGTGGACGCAGGAACGGACGAGTACCGAAGGGGTTGCATGGCTCTCCTGAAGCGGCTGAACGTTTGAGGTGAGGCTCGTCTCGGCCGAAGGGTCGGGCCTTACTCGATGCGCCACACCATGGGGAGTGCGTACCGACCGGGTGGAAGCGCGTCGTCGGGCTGTGTACTGACCGAGGCGATGCATTGGTTCAGGTGCGCCAGAGCGGCGTGGTCCAGTATCAGGTGCCCACTTGATCGAAGGAGGCCCGGGTTCTGAATCTGCCCAGCGGCGGCAACGGTGAATGCGACGACGGTCTGTCCTTCCTGCTCGTTTCGCAGAGCTGCAACCGGGTACGCCGGTTGCAACCTGAAGCAGGCGCCCAAGCGAGATGCAGCAACCCTTCGAGCTGCAGCAGCACCGGTTGGTGTTGCCTCTTGTGAGGCCCCGGCGGTTGGCGCAGTGGTCTGCCCTTGTGCTGAAGCATGACCTGCGAGCGCAGTGACAAGAAGTGCGATCGGGATGCGTGGCATCGGAACCTGTTCGTGGGGCCTGGTGAATGAAAGGGACTTCCCCGTCCCGGGCGATCCACGAAGTGGGCGGGCACGGCAACGCGGTTGCCTCAAGTATCGAGCGTGTAGATCTTCGCCGTGGCGCGCTCTTCAGCGCTGTACCCTGCAAACAACCTGTCCCATTCGGCCCCCGCAGCGCCCACCGTGGGTACCCGGTCCATGATCATCGCGGTCACTTCTTCGGTATTGGCGTCAAGCTCGGCAACCTGCTCCCGATCAGGAAGAAGCAGTTTGGCGATCGGACCTTCCGGCGCTGCAATGATCACCAGATACGTCGTCACCTCACGATGCTTCGCTTGCACATGTGGCGCGGGCACTTGGCCACCAAATCCTTGGCTCATGGCGTGTCTCCAATGCGTCGCTGGACGCTGAACCCATTCTGCACCTCGCACGGTGCTTCCGATCACCCCACCATCGCCGCGTACACCAGATTGCGCATCATCGACCGGTAATGCACCCGCTGATTCGGTGCCTGCGCCATGAAGATCGCAAACAGGTCCTGCGCCGGATCGACGAAGAAATGGGTACCGCCGATGCCGCTCCAGTGGTAGGTGCCCACCGAGCCGGGCACCGGCGCCAGGCCCGCTGCGGTGCGCACTGCAAAGCCCAGGCCGAAGCCGTGGCCGGGGGGCAGCAGCGGGTTGTCGGCGTGGTTGATGGCGCTTCCCAGGTGGTCGGCGGTCATCCAGGCGAGGGTGTGCGGTGACAGCAGGCGCAGACCGTTCAGTTCACCGCCATGGCACAGGCACTGCAGGAAGCGCGCGTAGTCGTGCGTGGTGGACATCAGACCACCACCGCCCATTTCCAGCGCCGGCACTTCGCGGGGGTCGTGCATGGCCATCTGCACGCCGCCTTCGGGGTCGTGTTCGAAGGCCTCGGCGATGCGGTGGTGCTGCTCGGGTGGCACGAAGAAGGCAGTGTCGTGCATGCCCAGCGGTCGCAGGATGGTCTCGCGCAGGAAGGCGCCGAGCGGCTGGCCGGTGATGACTTCGATCACGCGGCCCAGCACGTCGGTGGCGCGGCTGTAGGCCCAGGCCGTGCCGGGCTGGTGCGCCAGCGGCAGCGCGGCCAGGCGTTCGCACAGCTCGGCGTTGGTCTGCTTCCTGCTGCCCAAGCCGGCCTGCGCGTATAGCTGGTTCACATGCTCGTTGCCGGTGAACTCGTAGGTGAGGCCGGCGGTGTGGCGCAGCAGATCCTGCACGGTGCTCGGCTGCGTGGCGGGCATCAGCGCCACGCCGTGCGGCCCGGGCACCGCGACCTGCTGCTGCAGGAAGCCGGGCACGTACCGACCCACGGGGTCGCTCAGCAGCAGCCGGCCCTGTTCCACCAGCATCATGGCCGCCACCGAGACGATGGGTTTGGTCATGGAGTAGATGCGGAAGATCGCGTCCGTGCCCATGGGCGCCTCGCGCGCCGGGTCGAGTCGGCCCACGGCGGTGTCGAGCACCACGCGGCCGCGCCGTGCAATCAGCACCGCCGCGCCAGGCAGGCGTCCACGGTCCACGTCGCGCTGCAGCGCGTCGACCAGGTGCTGGGTGCGCTCGGGGCACAGCCCCACCTCGGCCGGCGCGGCCGTGGGCAGTCCGTGCATGCTCAGCTTCCGTACCGTTGGCGGGCCAGCGCCGCGCCTTTGGCCAGCGCATCGAGCTTGGCCATGGCCACCTCGCGGCTCATGGGCGCCAGGCCACAGTTGGTGCAGGCGATCAGGTGTTTCTTCGGCACGTACTGCAATGCCAGGCCGATGGTGTCGGCCACCTGCTCGGGCGTTTCGATCACGTCACTGGCCACGTCGATCACGCCGACCATCACGTCCTTGCCTTCGAGCAACTGCATCAGCTCGGGCGGCACATGCGAGTGAAAACATTCCAGGCTCACCTGCTGAATGCTGCTTCTGGCCAGCGCCGGAAACACCTGCTCGTACTGGCGCCACTCTTCGCCCAGCGTCTGCTTCCAGTCCACATTGGCCTTGATGCCGTAGCCGTAGCAGATGTGGACCGCCGTGGTGCAGGTGAGGCCGCGCGCGGCCACTTCGAGCGCGGCCACGCCCCAGTCGGCTGCGTCCTGCATGTAGACGTTGAAAGCCGGTTCGTCGAACTGGATGATGTCCACGCCATCGGCCTGCAGCGCCAGCGCTTCCTGGTTGAGCAGCTCGGCAAAGGCCATGGCCATCTTGACCTTGTCACCGTAGAAACGGTCCGCCACGGTGTCCACGATGGTCATCGGGCCGGGCAGGGTGAACTTGAGCTTCTTCCTGGTGTGCGCGCGCGCCAGTTGCGCTTCGAAAGCGTGCACCCGGCCCTTCAGGCGCAAGGGCGCCACCACCTGCGGCACCTGCGCGTCGTAGCGGTTGTTGCGGATGCCCATCGTCACCTTGTGTTCGAAGTCGATGCCCTCGACCTGCTCCACGAAGCCGTGCACGAAGTGCTGGCGCGCCTGCTCGCCGTCACCGATCACGTCCAGGCCAGCGTCTTCCTGCACCTTGATCCACAGCAGCGTGGCGTCGGCCTTGGCCTGCTGCAGCTCGGCGCCTTGCGACTTCCACTGCGGCCAGAGTTTTTCGGTTTCGGCCAGCCAGGCCGGTTTGGGCAGGCTGCCTGCGATCGCGGTGTCGAACATGGTGTCTCCGGGTGTTGTAGGTGGCACCGGAATCTTAATCAGACCATGGCGTTTTCGCTGTCGCGGGGGCTTGGCAACCCCCGTTGTTCTCAGCGCGGCGCCACGCGCTCGGCCAGCGCGCGCAGCGCCACGAGCTGCTCGCCGATGAACTTGGCCGTGGTCTCGTCGGTCAGTTCACCCTCGGCGTTGAACTTGCTGCCCGCGTGGCTGATGAAGACCTCGGGCTTGTTCAGCGTGAAGGCGTTCAGGAACACCATCACCTGGCGCAGGTGGTACTGCACGCGGGCGGTGCCCACCGGGCCGGGGCTGGCGCCGAGGATGGCCACCGGCTTGCCGTCGAACGGGGGCGCGGGGGGACGCGACATCCAGTCCAGCGTGTTCTTGAGCACGCCGGGGATGGAGAAGTTGTACTCGGGCGTGGCGATCAGCACCGCGTCGGCGGCGGCGATCTTTGCCTTGAGCGCGCTCACCGCAGCGGGTTCACCGGCGGCGCGCACATCGTCGTTGTAGAGCGGGATGTCGGCGATGTCGACGATCTCGATCGACATGCCTTCTGGCGCCAGGCGCTGCGCGGCGCGCAGCGCCATGGTGTTGGTGGAACTCTTGCGAAGGCTGCCCGAGATGGCAACGACTTGAAACGTCATGGGGTGTCCTGAAGATGAAGAAGAGGAGATCAGTCGAGCGAGATGTTGGCCGCGCGGATCAGCGCGGTCCAGCGCTCCACATCGCGCTTGAGCATCGCAGAAGTCTGCTCCACGCCGATGGTGAGGGGTTTTCCGCCGGCCTTGGTGAAGACCTCGCGCAGTTCGGGCTCGGCGATCACCGCGGCCAGCTCGGTGCGCAGGCGCTGCAGGGCTTGGGGTGGCGTGCCGCGCGGCGCGAAGAAGCCAAACCACGACTCCAGATCCAGCCTGGCCACGCCGGTCTCGTTGAGCGTGGGCACGGTGGGCTGCAGCGCGTTGCGCTCGGCACCCGAGACGGCGAGCGGGAACACCTTGCCCGACTCGATGTGGGCGCGCGTGGTGGGCGTGAGGTCGAAAAACATGTCGACCCGCCCACCGAGCAGATCGCTGTACGCGGCCTGCGCGCCGCGGTAGGGCACGTGGGTGATTTCCACGCCGGCGAGCTGCCAGAGCGCGGCGGCCAGCACGTGTTGTCCCGAGCCATTGCCGGCCGAGGCGCAGGTCAGCTTGCCCGGGTTGGCCTTGGCGTGGGCGACCACCTCGGCCAGCGTCTTGAACGGCAGGTCGGCACGCGCGATCAGCGTGTAGCTGTAGCTCACGGCCAGGCCCACGGGTTCGAAGTCGCGCAGGCTGTCGTAGGAGAGGTTTTTGTACAGGCCCATGTTGAGCACCATGTTCGAGACCGAACCGGTGAGCAACGTGTAGCCGTCGGGCGCTGCCTTGGCCGCGGCATCGGTGCCGATCAGCGTGCCCGAGCCGGTGCGGTTTTCCACCACCACCGGTTGGCCCAGGCGCCTGGCCAGGCGTTCGCCCAGCGCACGCGCCACAAAATCAAAGCCTCCGCCGGGCGGCTGCGGCACGATCACCCGCAGCGCGCGCGACGGAAAGTCGGCCTGCGCCCAGGCGGCTGGCGCGAAGGCGCTCAGCAGGCAGGCGGCGGGCAGGGCGGCCACCAGGTGGCGGCGCGAGGTCGAGCAGATGCTGTTGTCTTGCATGTCTGTCTCCGGTGTTGTTGTGGTCGGGTGCATCAGGCGGGGTTGATGTCCCGCTCCAGCGCACCGCCGGCCAGCCAGGCCGCGCCGCGGAGGTAGAGCGCCTGCACCTCGGGACCCTTGAGCATCGGCATGTCGAGCTTGACCGTGTAGCCGATGCGGGTCTGGATGTAGGCCAGGTGGCGGTAGCCCTCGGGGAAACCGGCCAGGGCCTGCTGGTCGAGTGAGAGCTGTGCCGCCGGGTCGACCGCGTCGATGCGGTCCTTCTCGTAGATCGGCTGGCGGTGCAGCAGCTTCCACTGGCCATCGACCTTCACCACGAAGTCGTAGAAGCGCCCTGTGCACACCACGTCGCACAGCACCGGGCCGTGTTCGCCCTCGACCATGCCGCGCTGCGAGATGGTCATCTTGGTCTGCGCGATGGCGCGGTCGCCCGCCACCTCGATCGCCGAGCCACCCAGGAAGTGCAGGATGCTCACACCCTTGGCCCAGCCCTCTTGCGTGACGCGGATGAAGTCGGCAAACGGACCCTGGAACCAGGTGGCCATCATCACGCCCTGCGGATGCCAGACGGTGGCGAAGCGGCTCCAGTCTCCAGCGTCGCGCCACACGGCCCATCGCTCCACCATCTGCCGGATCAGCAGTTGCTCGTTCAAGTCGTCGTTCATCGGGTGTCTCCTCGTTTGTGATGGGTGCATGCGGCGGCGCGCACGCAGGCCCGGACCGACGCCGGGCGTGGGCGCACTCTATGTCGATCACAACGAGGAATGAACCCCCGGGTTGGAAATCAAATTTGCAGAAACTGCAAAAACCAGGGGTGCAGCGGCGGAGCGTGGGGGCAGCGGACCCGCCGCAGGGCCGCCCCAAGGCGAGGGCCAGCCCCCTCGGGGGGGCAGCGACCCGCGCAGCGGCGGAGCGTGGGGGCATGGCGATCCGGCGCAGGGCCGCCCCAAGCCGGATCAGCCCCCTCGGGGGGCAGCGACCCGCGCAGCGGCGGAGCGTGGGGGCAGCGGACCCGCCGCAGGGCCGCCCCAAGGCGAGGGCCAGCCCCCTCGGGGGGCAGCGACCCGCGCAGCGGCGGAGCGTGGGGGCCTGAAACGCTTTAGGCGGCGCTCGTTTCGCGGTCGCTCAGGGTCACCAGCAACTGGATGATCTCGGCACATTCTTCCTCGATGCGCGCGATGCGCTGGGACACGGCGGGCGACAGGCTCTTCTGGTCGGTGTGGCGTATCGATTCGGTCTGCTCCAGGATGGCCGACATGCGCTCGAACAACTCCGAGGTGATGTCATCGGCGCTGGCCGCGGGCAGGACGGGTATCGCGGGCGCGACCGCGGGAACGCTGACAGCGCTGGCCTTTTTGGCAAGCGGAGGGAACTCCGCGAAGATCTGCGTTTCCGCAAAACCGTTCTCCAGCTCAACCCGGGAGTGGCCGGGGGGCTTGGGACCCCTGGGGTCGGACACCTGCCCGGTCTTGCTGGTGAAGTCGCCTTGGGACGAGAAGCTCAGTTCGATCGACTCAACGTCCTGGTTCAGCAACTGATCCACCCGCTCGCGGACTTCCTCGCGGTTGATCGGCTTGAGGAAGAAGTCGACCGCGCCGAGTTCCATCGCCCGGCGGCGGTAGCTCTCCTCGGTGTGTGACGTGACCATGATGACTTGGGTGTCTCGCGTCTCGGGGTTCTTGCGCATGCGCTGAATCACGTCGTAGCCGCTCAGGTCGGGCATGTCGACATCGATCAGCATCAGGTCGGGCTTGTGCGCCTCGAGCTTCTTCAGGGCATCTTCACCGCGCACCGAAAAATACAACTGGGCACAGTCCATCAGCGTGCGCGCAAGCACATGCACCATGGTCGGGTCGTCGTCGACGATCAGCACCCGGCGTCGATCGGGCATGGCATGGGCGGTGGAAGTGTTCACTGGTTGCTCCAGTTGGGTGATGGTGTGATGTTCCGTGTTTCCGCGCCACGGCAAACCCCGGAAAAGCGGCACCGACCGCCCGCAGATCCCCGCATCGGCGCCCCGATCGCCGCAACTGGCCGGTGGCGCTCCCGCTTTTCAAGGCCTTGCCTGCGGGCATCGGCAAGACACTTGAGTGTCCTGCCCCTCAGAGATCGCGCCCATGAACTCAGACCTGCCTCCTCCCCAGCGCACGCTCGCCAGCTTCAGCCTGACCGTGGCGATCGTGTGCCTGGGCCTGGTGGCCAGTGTTCTGGGGGCCGGGTCCCTGGCGCGGCGCGTGCAGGCCGACGCCCAGTCCGAGTTCGCGCGCAAGAGCGAGCTGATCACCACGGAAGTCACCCAGCGCCTGTCGGCCTCGGTGTACGGGCTCAAGGGCGCGCGCGGGGCCTATGCGGCCAGCGAGCAGGTGGATCGCCCGGAGTTCAAGGCGTTCGTCGATTCGATGGATCTGCAGCGTGAGTTTCCCGGCAACCGGGGCTTGGGCCTGGTGGACCGCGTGCGGCGCGCGGAGCTGCCCGCCTACCTCGATCGTGTGCGTGCGGGCGATTCGCCGGGGCTGGTGTTGCGCCAGTTCGGCGAGAAGCATCACGACACGCTGTACATCATTCGCTACGTCGAGCCCGAGGTGCTGAGCCCGGGCTCCATGGGCGCCGACATGGGCAGCGATCCCCGGCCGCGTGCCGCGATCGAGCACGCCATTGCCAGTGGTGATATCACGCTCAGCCCCGCCGTGCCCTTGGAGCGTGATGGCCAGACCTCGCCCGGATTCTTGATGTTTTTGCCGATCTACGCTGGTGGACAGCTCCCGTCCACCGCGGAAGAACGGGAAGCCCGGCTGCTTGGTGTTCTGTATGCGCCGCTGATTGCCCGCGATGTGCTGTCCGGTGTCACCGCTGTCACCGAAGACATGGTCACGTTCCAGCTGTATTCGGGCAAAGACGAGCCTGCGCCGGAGAACTGGATCACGGGCGTTCACGTCATCGAAGGCGGGAGAGGCATCACCCGCACCAGCGAGCCCCGGCTCGCACCGCCGGCCATGTACAACCAGCAACTGCGCTTTCAGGTGTATGGGCAGAACTTCATCCTGCACACCAGCAGCACACACGCCTTCGAGCAGTCGATCACGCAGCTGCCCGCTTTCGTGGTGCTGGGCGTGGGCATTTTGCTCACCCTGGCGCTGGCCTGGATGTCGACCCAGTCGGTGCGTGCGCGTCTGAGAGCCGAAGCGCTGGCGCGCTCGATGACGATCAACCTCGAACGGTTGGCGGTGGTGGCACAACGCACGTCCAACGGGGTCGTGATCACCGACACCCAGCGCCGCATCACCTGGGTCAACGACGGCTTCGAGCGCATCACTGGCTACAGCATGGGTGAGGTGATGGGATGCCGCGCTGGCGAGTTCGTGCAATTCGAAGGGACCGATGTGCGCGAGTTGACGCGCATCCGGGAGACCCTGGACGCGCGCCTGCCATTTCATGGGGAACTGCTCAATCGCAGCAAGACCGGGCGCGAGTACTGGATTGAACTGGAAATACAGCCACTGAAATCCGACGCGGGTGAATTCATGGGATTCATGGCGATCCAGAGCGACGTCACCGAGCGCCGCCAGAACGCGGAGGCGCTGCTGTCGAGCCAGGCCTTCCTGGACCGCACCGGGCGCATCGGGGGCGTGGGTGGATGGGCAATGGATCTGAGCACCAAACAGATCCGCTGGACCGATCAGACCTGCCGTATCCACGATTGCGAGCCCGGGCACCTGCCCACGCTGAAAGAGGCCTTGTCGTATTTTCCGCCGGAGGCACGCGCCGAGATTGAAGCAGCCTTCAGGCAGGCACTGGAAACCAGTCAGGCGTTCGATCTCGAGCTGCCGCTGATCACTGCCCGGGGGCGCGAGATCAGGGTGCGCGCGGTGGGTGAACTGGAAGTGCGTGGCGGCGTGGCACGGGGCCTGGTCGGCGCGATCCAGGACATCACCGCAGCCAAACAGCTGACGGATGCGATGGAGCGCAGCAACGAGCTGCTCACCAACGTCATCGAAAGCCTGCCGTGCGCGCTCAGCGTGATCGGCGCCGACGGCGTCCTGATGGTGGCCAACACCGACTTCGGCCGCCTCTTTCGCCTGCCTGCCCACCTGCGCCAGCCCGGTGTGAGCCGCTTCGAGGACATGGTTCGCTTCAGTGCCGAGCAGGGCGACTACGGCCCCGGCGATGTGGACCAGCAGGTGCGCGAGCTCATCCACACGGCGGTCAACGCTGGCCGCAAGCAGCAGTTCGAGCGCACCATGCCGGGCGGGGAGGTGATCGAGCTGCGCCGGGGCCGGCTGGACAAAGGCGGCTTCGTGACCACCTACGTCGACATCTCCGCGCGCCGTGAAGCGGAGGCGCAGGCCCGCCGCTCCAACGAGCTCATGTCCAGCGCACTGGAGGTCACGGGCGCCGGCGTGGTGATCTTCAACGCCGACGACGAGCTGGTGTTCTGCAACGACCGCTACCGCGAGCTCTACCGCGAGATCAACGACCTGCTCAAGCCGGGCGCGAAGTTTGAAACCATCGTGCGCGCCAGCCTGGCCTTGTACGAGCCACCGGGAGCGCGTGGGCGCAACGAGGAGTGGGTCGCCGAGCGGGTGCGGGACCACCGCCAGGGCGGCGACTGGGAGCGCCGCATCCCCGACGGCCGAACGCTGCGCGTGGTCGAGCGCGCCATGCCTGACGGGCACGTGGTGAGCTTTCGCTTCGACATCTCCCAGGTCATCCAGGCGGCGGAGGCGGCCGAGGCGGCTTCGCGCTCCAAGAGCCAGTTCCTGGCCAACATGAGCCATGAAATCCGCACGCCCATGAACGCCATCCTGGGCATGCTCTCGCTGCTGCAGCGCACCGGGCTCACCTCGCGACAGCTCGACTACACCAGCAAGACCGAGAACGCTGCTCGCTCGCTGCTCGGCTTGCTCAACGACATCCTGGATTTCTCCAAGGTCGAGGCCGGCAAGTTCACGCTGGACCCCCATCCCTTCGAGATCGATCGCCTGTTCCGCGAGCTGGCGACGGTGCTCTCGGCCAGCGTGGGCGAGAAGGAAATCGAAGTGTTGTTCGACATCGACCCCACCGTGCCGCCGGTGCTGCTGGGCGATGCCTTGCGCCTGCGCCAGATCCTGGTGAACCTGGCGGGCAACGCGATCAAGTTCACCAATTTCGGCGAGGTGGTGATCTCGTTGCGGGCGCGGCGCACCAGCGCCACCCAGGTGATGCTGGACGTGGCCGTGCGCGACACCGGCATCGGCATTGCACCGGAGAACCAGACCCGCATCTTCGAGGGCTTCACCCAGGCCGAGGCCACCACCACACGCCGCTTTGGCGGCACCGGCCTCGGGCTGGTGATCTGCCAGCGTCTCGTGGCCCTGATGGGCGGCGAACTGGCACTGGACAGCGAGCTCGGTCGTGGCACGGTGTTCCGGTTTTCCGTTGCGCTGGAGGTGCCGCCTGCACTGCTGCAGGACGAGCGCGACCCCGCGCCCGGCGCGCCCGCGCTGGATGTGCTGATCGTGGACGACAACGACATTGCCCGCGACACGCTCGCCGTCATGGCGCATGCCAACGGGTGGCGGGTGGAGGTGGTGTCCAGTGGCGAAGCGGCCATCGAATGCCTGGCGCAGGCCCGCCGCGACGGGCGGCGTTTCGACGCCGTGTTCATGGACTGGCACATGCCGGGTCTGGACGGTTGGGAGTCGGCGCGCCAGCTCAAGTCGCCGCCGCTCAGCGAAGCCCTGGACCTGCTGATCATGGTCACAGCCCACGGCCGCGAACTGCTGGAGAGCAAGGACCTCACCGAAAAGAGCCTGCTCGACGGCTACCTGATCAAGCCCGTGACCGGTTCCATGCTGGTCGATGCCGTGAAGGCGGCCCGCGATGAACGGGGCGGCGTGCTGGCGCCCGCCGCCCGCGCGCAACGCCGCGGTGTGCTGGAGGGCGTTCGCATCCTGCTGGTGGAGGACAACGAGACCAACCAGCAAGTGGCCTGCGAGCTGCTTGCCGGCGAGGGTGCACGCATCACGGTGGCGGGCAACGGGCAGATCGCGGTCGACATGCTGGCGGCCGACAGCGCCGCGTTCGAGCTGGTGCTCATGGACGTGCAGATGCCCGTGATGGACGGCTACACCGCCACGCGCTGCATTCGCGCAGAGCTCGGCCTGAGCGCACTGCCCGTGATCGCCATGACCGCCAACGCCATGGCCAGCGACCGGGAAGCCTGCCTGCAGGCGGGCATGAACGACCACGTGGGCAAGCCGTTTGACCTGGCCCAGTTGCTGCGGACCATTCGGCAGCACATGCCGCACGCCCTGGATCAACAGACGCCTGCGCTGCCGCCGCCCGGTGAGGGGCTCGCACCCGCGGCCTGCGAGGTGCCCGCTGCCGCGCAGGCGCTGGCCGACATGCAGGGTGTCGAACTGCAGGCAGCGCTCAACCGCCTGGGCGGCAGCGCCAAGGCCTACGCCCGCTTTCTGGAGCGCTTCATCGACGACCATCCCCGCCAGATCGACGAGCTGCAGACCGGCCTGGCGGCGGGCGACTTCAAGTCGGGCGCGCGCGTGGCCCACACCCTCAAGGGGCTGGCTGGCACCTTGGGCATCACCTCCCTGGTGGAGCACAGCTTCCGGGCCGAGAAGGCGCTGGCGGCCGCACGCACGGCCACCCACGTGGATGAGCCCCTGAGGCCGCTGATCGAATTCAGCATGGACGGTCTGATGGCGCTGCTCGCGGCGTTGCGCGTGCCGCTGCCCGAACCGCAGGGCGGGGAAACATTGCCGACCGGGCGGCTGGCCGCCAGCCACGCCCTGCGCGACCTGCACATCCTGGTGGTGGACGACAGCGACATCCAGCTGGCCGTGACGCGCCATCAGCTGGAGCAGCTGGGGGCGCAGGCCACCTGTGCGGCTTCGGGTGAACAGGCTTTGGTGCACCTGAGGCGCTGGCCCCAGCGCTTCGACGCCGTGTTGATGGATGTGCAGATGCCCGAGATGGATGGACTGCAAACCACCCGGCGCATCCGTGGCGAGCTGGAGCTGGCGCACCTGCCCGTGATCGCCCTGAGTGCCGGCACGCAGACCGAAGACCGCGACCAGGCGATGGCCGCGGGCATGAACGATTACCTCAACAAGCAGCTGGACCCCCAGCATCTTCAGGGCGTGCTGCGCGAACACATCGAACGTGCGCGCGGCACGTCGCTGGTGGTGCTGGACGATCCGGTGCTGCCAGCTTCCGGGCCGGCGCCCGTTGCCGCCGCCGACGGGCCCTGGGACGCCGTGACCTGCGTCGATCACCGCGCCGCGCTGGAGCGCATGGGTGGTGACCAGGCGCTGTTCCTGAGCGCCTTGCGCCGCATGCTCGAGGAGTTCGGCCCGCTGCGGCACGAACCGCCGCCCGCCGGACTGGACGAAGCCATGCGCACCGCGCTGGCCTCACGCATGCACAAGCTCAAGGGCGTCGCGGGTCTGGTCGAGGCGCGGCGGGTGTACACCGTGGCGCGCGGGCTCGAAGACCTCTTGCGCGCGCAGGCGCCCGAGAGTTCGGTGGTCTTGCTGTGGCCGCCCTTGCGTGCGGCCATGGCCGAACTGGAAGACCTCACGCAGGAGCTGTGTGCCCAGGCCGTGGTGCTGCCGCCGACGGTGCACGCTGTCGCGCCGATCGGTGACGAGGCGCTGGCCGCGTTTCGGTTGATGCTGCTGGGCCAGGACCTGGATGCGTTGACGTTCTTTGCCGAGCACCAGGCCGCCCTGGCCCGGCGGTTCGGTGCGGAGGTGGTCCAACGCATGGAGCGGCTGCTGGACGCGCTGGACTTCGAGGCCGCGGCCGAACTGATCGGGCAGGCCAGCACCGTGTGATGACTGGCGCCTGCGGGGCCAGGACCGCCGCGAGGTTGTGGCGAAACGGAACAACCCGCCGTCAGGGAAAGTCCGGGCGTGTGGGCGCTGTCGCGGCGGGCGCACGCCGGGCATGCGCGACTTCAACGACGTGCCGGTGCGGGCCGGACCCGAACACGTGAGCCAGTTGGCCAGCGTCGGGCCCACGCTCTCGCCCACCGACCCGATTCCTCAACAACGGCTTCTTCGTGGGCGAGGCGATCCGCCTCACGCCCGAGGACCGGCTGTGCAACCTCACTTAAGACGCGCGAAGCCATTGATGCCGACGGCTGGATGCACACCGGCGACCTCGCCACCATGGACGGCGAGGGGTATGTGAACATCGTCGGCCGCTTGAAGGACATGGTGATCCGCGGTGGCGAGAACGTCTACCCGCGCGAGATCGAGGCGTTCTATTCCCGCCACCCCAAGGTGCAGGATGTGCAGGTGGTCGGCGTGCCCGATGTGCTCTATGGCGAGGTGCTGTGCGCCTGCGTGGTGCTCAAGGCCGGGCAGAGCGCCACCGCCGAGGAACTGCAGACCTTTGCGCAGAGGCAGATCGCGCACTACAAGGTGCCGCGCTACATCGAATTCGTCGACGCCTTTCCGATGACCATCACCGGCAAGATCCAGAAGTTCCTGCTGCGCAAGGCCATGGTGGAGAAGCTGGGGCTGCAGGAGATCGCCACGGCCTGAGCGCTGCGCAGTAGGTCTTTCGACTGGCGCGGCAGGGGGCCGGGCAGGGAGTTGTGTGATCCATTACCCAAAGCGTCCCTCAAATGGGGGGCTTCGGTTACCTTGAGTAACAGCGACGAACAACAACAACGCAAGCCCCACGAGCACCCCATGTCCTTGAACTCCAGACCGCCCCCGGCCGCCCGCGCCCGTTCCGTGTTGACCTGTCCGGCGCCGAGCCCATGATCCAGCTGGCCCAGACCTCACGCGGTGACTTTCCGGTCCGCGTGGTGGTGGGGCGCATTGTGTCGGTGGCGGAACAGCCCGCACCGCCCGCTGCGCACACCGACCGTCTCACCGGCCTGGCCTGCACGCATCTGGTCATCGAGCATGACGACCTGGTGCGGGAACTGGCACTGGTGCACCTGCAGCCGCTGGACATCGTGCCCCACCGCAGCCTCACCATCGTCACCGGCTGCGAGGTCGAGCGCGAATGGCCGCTCTACATCTACAGCCCGAGCGACAAGAACCACCGGCGCTTCGACGAGCACATCGGGTGGTTTCTGGGCAGTCAGGGCGAGGCGCCGCTCAGCGAGGCCGACCAGCGGGTGATCTGGTCGGCCATCCTGCTGCAGGTCTTGCCGGGCGGAACACGCTGATCGTTTCGAGCAAAAGAAAGGGGCCTCGCGGCCCCTTTCTTGTTGCCGCCTGGTGCGATCACGCCAGATCGAAGCGATCCAGGTTCATCACCTTGTTCCAGGCCGCCACGAAATCGCGCACGAACTTCGGCTGTGCGTCGCTGCTGGCGTAGACCTCGGCCAGCGCACGCAGCTGGGAGTTGGAGCCGAAGACGAGATCCACCACCGTGCCGGTGCCCTTGGCAGCGCCACTCACCCGGTCGCGACCTTCAAGCACACCGGGTTCGGTGGCGGACTGCTGCCAGGTCGTGCCCATGTCGAGCAGGTTCACGAAGAAGTCGTTGGTCAGGGTTTCGGGCCGCTGCGTGAAGACACCGTGCGGGGTCTGCCCCACGTTGGCGTTGAGCACGCGCAGGCCGCCGATCAGCACCGTCATTTCGGGCGCGGTCAGTGTGAGCAGGTTGGCCTTGTCCAGCAGGCGCTCGGCCGTCGAGCTCTCGAATCCCTTGCGGGCGTGGTTGCGGAAGCCGTCCGTGATCGGCTCCAGCGGGGCGAACGACGCCACATCGGTCTGGGCCTGCGTGGCATCGGTGCGGCCGGGCGAGAAGGGCACCTTGACCTCATGACCGGCCTTCTTCGCCGCGGCCTCGACCGCTGCGCAGCCGCCGAGCACGATCAGGTCGGCCAGCGAGATCTTCTTGCCGCCCGATTGCGCGCTGTTGAAGTCTTTCTGCACCGCTTCGAGCTTCGCCAGCACCTGAGCCAGTTGTGCCGGCTGGTTGACTTCCCAGTCTTTCTGCGGCGCCAGGCGGATGCGAGCGCCGTTGGCCCCACCGCGCTTGTCGGAACCGCGGAAGGTGGACGCGGAGGCCCAGGCCGTGGTGACCAGCTGGGAGATCGTCAGGCCGGATGCCAATAGCCGGGCCTTGAGGGTGGCCACGTCCTGCTCGTTGACCAGGGGATGGTCGACGGCGGGCACCGGGTCTTGCCAGATCAGCTCCTCTTTCGGCACGAGCGGACCGAGGTAACGGGACAACGGTCCCATGTCGCGGTGCGTCAGCTTGAACCAGGCGCGGGCGAACGCGTCATGGAACTCCTGCGGGTTGGCCATGAAGCGGCGCGAGATCTTTTCATACGTCGGGTCCATGCGCATGCCCATGTCGGCCGTCGTCATGGTCGGGACCTGGCGTTTGCTCGGGTCATGCGCATCGGGCGCCGTCGCTGCGTCCGGGTTCTTGGGGTTCCACTGGTGGGCGCCGGCGGGGCTCTTGGTGAGCACCCATTCGTTGCCGAACAGGGTTTCAAAATAGCTGTTGTCCCACTGGGTGGGGGTGGGCGTCCATGGGCCCTCGATGCCGCTGGTGATGGCGTGGGCACCCTTGCCGCTGCCAAAGGCATTCTTCCAGCCCAGACCTTGTTCTTCGATGCCCGCGCCCTCGGGCTCGGCACCCACGTACTGGCCCGGATTGGCCGCGCCGTGGGATTTGCCGAAGGTGTGGCCGCCAGCGGTGAGCGCCACGGTCTCTTCGTCGTTCATGGCCATGCGGGCAAAGGTTTCGCGGACGTCGCGCGCTGAACCGAGCGGGTCGGGATTGCCGTTGGGGCCTTCCGGGTTCACGTAGATCAGGCCCATCTGCACGGCACCCAGCGGGTTCTCGAGTTCGCGGTCGCCGGTGTAGCGCTGGTCGCCCATCCACTCGGACTCGGGTCCCCAGTAGATGTCTTCCGGCTCCCAGACGTCGGCGCGGCCGCCGGCGAAGCCGAAGGTCTTGAAGCCCATCGAATCGAGGGCCACGTTGCCGGTGAGGATCATGAGATCGGCCCACGAGAGCTTGTTGCCGTACTTCTGCTTGATCGGCCACAGCAGGCGGCGTGCCTTGTCGAGGTTGCCGTTGTCCGGCCAGCTGTTGAGCGGCGCAAACCGCTGCGTGCCGGAGCCCGCGCCACCGCGGCCATCGGCAATGCGGTAGGTGCCGGCGCTGTGCCAGGCCATGCGGATGAAGAAGGGGCCGTAGTGGCCGTAGTCAGCGGGCCACCAGTCCTGGGAGTCGGTCATCAGGGCATGCAGATCCCGGATCACTGCATCCAGGTCGAGGCTCTTGAACGCTTCGGCGTAGTTGAAGTCCTCGCCCATGGGGTCGGTGAGCGGGGAGTGCTGGTTGAGCAGCTTGACGTTGAGCTGATTGGGCCACCAGTTGGCGTTGGTGGAGGTGCCGGCCACGGCATTTTTCGGGACGCCGCCCGAGAAGGGGCATTTGGGTTCGGTGGACAAGGTATCTCCTTTGTGGGCTTGTGGATGACCTTGTCGACTCTAGTGTGTGCCCCCCAAACGACCAACGCAATTTTGGCAATGAATGCCATAGGGGCTGCCGGGCCGTTGCCGGCGGCGCCTCAGCGCATGTGCAACAGCGGTCCCGCGGACAGGTCGTGTTGCGGGCCGGCTGCCGCTGTTCGCGTGACCGAGGATTTGCGCGACGTGAGTCCGCACAGACGCAAGGTCTCCGGGTCCTTGGAACCATTGAAGAATGCCTGCAGTGCGAGGCGGAACACCAGTTCCTCGGGAGCGGCTTCACTGAACAGCGTCATGCAGGAGAAGAACTTCAGGTCGTCGGGCACGCCCAGGATCTGGCTGGCCGATTTCTGGGTGTGGCGCAGCACGGCGGTGGTGCACTCGTGCAGGCGCGGGCCGAGCACCGGGTGCTTCTGATAGGCGCGGGCCTCGTCCAGGCATTCGATGCCATAGAACTGGGCCCTCTGGCTGCTGCCCAGACCGCGGTGCTGGGGAAAAACGAACCAGATCCAGTGGCTCTGCTTCTGACCGGCTTTGAGTTCTTCCAGCGCCTGGTCGTAGACGGGGTTCTGGGCATCGAGGAAGCGTTGAAGATTCATGGTGGCGGGGCTGCGCTGAAGCGAAGTGCCAAAACTATCACGCTGTGGTGTCATCGCCCACCACAGGTGGGGGATGAACCGCCCGTCGGTCAGTCGGTGGGGTGGTCGCCGGTGCGCCATTCACCCAGGCGCCGGTAGAGCAGCCCGCGAGAGACACCGAGCTGGCGCGCCGCCCGCGACACATTGCCGCCACAGGCGGCGAGTGTGCTTTCGATCAGTGCGCGGTTGGCGTGGTGCAGGGTCGGCGCGGCGGGGGCGTCGCGTGGCGCCGCGTCGGGCAGGTCGGCGGGGGGCAGGGGCGGCGTCTCGATGCCGGGGGCCATCGGCGCATCGGGCCGGGCCTGGATCCACAGCGTCAGGCCGTTGGGGCATTGGCGCGGCTGCGATCGACCGTGGTGGGCGAGCGAGAGCAGGTCTTCGAGCCCTAGCCCGAGCAGCGCCTCGGCGTCGGTGGGTTGTGCGGGCACACGCTCTGTGCCGAGCAGGCTGGCGCCGGTCTGGTTGAGCCAGGCCACGCGGCCTTGCCCGTCCACGGCGGCCAGTCCTTCCAGCGGCGTGTGCAGCAGGGCTGGGCTCGACTGGAAACGCAGCAGCAGCAGCGCAGCCGATTGCGCTTCGAACAAACGGTTTTCGATGGCGGTGGCGTACAGCCGCACCATGGCGGCGGCGTCGAAGCGGAAGGCTTCACCCTCGATGGAGAGGTCCAGCACGCCGGCCAGATCGCCGCGCGCGTTGCGGATCGGCGCGGCGGCACACTGCATGACCGAGACGCCGGTGAAGAAGTGCTCGGCGCCGCGCACCACGCAGGCTTCACCGGTGCGCGCCACCACGCTGGGCGCGGTGGTGCCCATGTGGTTTTCATTGAGGTTGACGCCCACGCGCGCCACGTTGGGCATCAGGTAGCCTTCGGCTCGCGCGGTGGGCGTGACCTGGATCAGCACCCCGTCGGGTCCGGTGAGCAAGGCCTTGCACGGCGTGCCGGCCAGGGCCGCATCGAGTTGTTGCAGGTCGTGGCGGGCGGCTTGCAGCAGCAGGCGGTTGCGCGCCAGTGCGCTGGCGATGCGCGCCTTGGTCACCGGCTCCAGGTTGATCGGTTCGGAGGGCCGGCGGTTGGCCACCGTGCAGCGCATCCACGACTGGATCACCAGCTCGGGCACCAGACCCGAGGGGCGCTGACCCTCGTCAAAGAACATCTCGCGTGCCAACGCCACACGCTGCTCGGGCGTGGCGAAGAACAGGCCCGCTGAGCGAGGTGGTGCGGAGAGCTTGGGCGAGGCGTGGGGGTTGGGTGGGCGTTGCATGTGGCGTGGCTGTTCGACTGTGTACCGCCGCGGCACAAATCCGCGCTAGGGAAAGTACTGAGCGGCGCTCGCGCAGGGCTGGCGTCTACGATCGACCGACCGAACAAGCCGCGGCACGGCGCACCCCCACACGAGCGAGACAACATGAACCACCCGCCCAGCGCATCCTCCCAGGCCTTTTTGCAGGCGCGTGATCAGCTGCTCGCCCTGCGCGGCGACCCCGCCGCGGCCAGCGCGCAGTTTCGCTGGCCCGCGCTCACGGCATTCAATTGGGCGCTGGACCACTTCGACGTCATGGCGAACGGCAATGACGCCACCGCGCTGTGGATCGTGGACGCCGAGGGCACCGAGGAGCGGTTTTCGTTTGCACAGCTCGCGCAGCGCTCCAACCAGGTGGCCAATTTCCTGCGCGCGCAGGGCGTGCAGCGCGGCGAGCGCGTGCTCATGGTGCTGGGCAATGAAAGCGCGCTGTGGGAGACGATGCTGGCGGCCATCAAGCTCGGCGCGGTGCTGATCCCGGCCACGGCGCTGCTCACGCCCGACGACCTGCGCGACCGCATCGACCGCGGCGACGTGAAACATGTGGTGGTGGGTGCCGTGCAAGTGCCCAAGTTCGCATCGATCACGGGCAGTTTCTCGCGCATCTGCGTGGGTGCGCCGCAGCCGGGCTGGGTGGATTTCGCCGCATCAAGGGACGCGCCGACCGCGTTCGATCCGCAGGGCACGACGCTGGCCACCGATCCCATGCTCCTGTACTTCACCTCGGGCACCACCTCGCAGCCCAAGCTGGTGCTGCACACCCACCAGAGTTACCCGGTGGGCCATCTCTCCACCATGTACTGGCTCGGCCTGAAGGCGGGCGACATGCACCTGAACATCTCTTCACCGGGTTGGGCCAAGCACGCCTGGAGTTGTTTCTATGCACCCTGGAACGCGGGTGCCTGCGTCTTCATCTACAACACGCCGCGCTTCAGTTCGCAGGGCCTGCTGGCCGTGCTGGAGCGCTGCCGCGTCACCAGCCTGTGTGCACCGCCCACGGTGTGGCGCATGCTGATCCAGGAAGATCTGGCCGCCTGGCAAGACCGGCTGGCGCTGCGCGAGGTGATTGGCGCGGGCGAGCCGCTGAACCCGGAAATCATCGAACAGATCCGCAAGGCCTGGGGCCTCACGCTGCGTGATGGCTACGGTCAGACCGAGACCACCGCACAGGTGGGCAACGCGCCGGGCCTGCCCCTCAAACCCGGCTCCATGGGCCTGCCGCTGCCGGGTTACAAGATCCGCTTGCTCGACGCCGACGGGCACGAAGCCGATGAGGGCGAGGTCTGCATCGACCTGAGCGAGCGCCCGCTGGGGCTGATGGTGGGTTACCTGGACAGCCCGGAGAAAAACGCCGAGGTCATGCGCGATGGCCACTACCACACGGGTGACACCGCCGCGCGTGATGCCGACGGCTACCTCACCTTCGTGGGTCGCGCCGACGACGTGTTCAAGGCCTCGGGCTACCGCATCAGTCCGTTCGAGCTGGAGAGCGCGCTCATCGAGCACGAAGCGGTGGTGGAGGTGGCGGTGGTGCCGTGCCCGGACCCGGTGCGCACGGCCGTGCCCAAGGCCTACCTGATCCTCGCACCCGGCGCCGTGCCGGGACCCGAGCTGGCCGAAGCGATCTTTGCGTTTGCGCGCCAGCAGCTCGCGCCCTACAAGCGCGTGCGCCGCATCGAGTTCGTGGATGAGTTGCCCAAGACCATCTCGGGCAAGATCCGGCGCGTGCAGCTGCGCGCACAGGAGGTGGAGCGGCAGGCGAGCGGCGCGCGCGGCGCTGGCGAACATCTGGAAAGCGATTTTCCGAATCTGCGCCAGGACGATTGAGGCACGTTCCCCCCAGTGTGCAGAGCGGGCCCGCGAGCCCACTATTCAAAGGCGGTGCGCAGGATCAGAATTTCGGCCCCCCATGTTGAAAAGGAGGTCGACCATGAAACGAAAAATCCATGCCTTGGGCCTGGCCGTGGCGGCCAGTCTGGCGGCGTGCGGTGGCGGTGAGCTGCTGGCTGTGCTGCAGATCGTCACGCCACTGGGCGGCGCCTGGAGCAACGCTGGTTTCACCACCACCATCCAGTTCACCTCGCCGTCGCCGTTGGTTCAGGTCTTTGCGAACAAGCTCGACATCACGGCCACCGTCAATTCCACCGACGGGGTCTGCGGAGACACGCTGAACAACGGCGTGGATCTGGTGGGCACCGTGGAGAACGGCGCTGTGGCGCTGCGCCCGGTGGCACCTGCGAACGCGACCAACTGCATCCAGGGCAGCTTCTCCGACCTGCGCAAGCTCGACACCGTGGCCCTGGGCGCGCAGCCCGCGCGCAGCTACACCAACAGCCGGGTCGACGTGCAGATGCAGGCCGGCCTGTGGATCAGCGAAAGCGGCACGCTCACCCTGAAATTCAACGAGCCGTCCTCGGTGGACAACTTCACCGGTGCCAACACCGAACCCGTGACCGGTTGTGACGTGACCGTTCCCGCCGCCAAGGTCAACTTCGAAGGTGAGATGCGCGGCTTTGTCGTGGCCTCCCTGAGCCGCCCCCTGATTCCGGAGCTGGTGAACCCGCTGAACCCCGCGCAGAAGTTTTTCACCCAGGTCGAGTTCGTCGACGGTGCCACCTTGCGCCTGCTCAACGCCGGGGGCGTGCTCGTGACGCTCAAGCGGCAGCCCAACCCGGGCAACGTGAGCTGCTGAGTCAGGGCAGGGCTGGCAGAAAGTGCGAGCGGCGCAGCACCACCGGCGCCTGCGATCCGGCCTGCACCTCGATTTCGTCGCGCTCCTGCGCACGCGCCCACAGCGCGCGCAGCGCGCCGCTCGGTGGGCCGTTCACCCAGTGGTGCACCACGTCGCCTTCGCGCAGGCCGGCCAGCGCGGCTGGACTCCCAGGCAGAACGGTCTCGATCACCACCGCCTCGCCCCGTTGGGCCAGCGACAGCCCGAAGCCTCCCGGCACCGCCAGGCGGCGGGGCTCGACGCAGGCGCGTCGCCGGTCCAGGTCGATCCACCAGCGCGTGCCGTCGAGCAGCGCGGTGCCGGCCAGTCCCTGAACGTCGGGTGCCAGCGCGCGGTGCAGCGCGGGTGCGCTCAGCCGCACCACCGGTACCTGGGTGAGCTGCAAGGCACCCACGCTCACGCTGGCCGCCAATGCCAGGCCGGGCGCCGCGGCGCGGGCCGGCGTGGCTTCGATGCGCACCACCGCCGCCGGGTTGCCGGTGTCCAGCATCAGGGATTCGGCGGCGGCGTCGTTCACGCGAACCGAGATCACCGGCAGGCCGCGGTAGACGCCGAGATCGAATGCCTGCAAGCCTTCGGGGCACAGGGGGGTGTCGGTGGCGCTGGACGCCAGGGCCAGTGTCCAGTCCCTCAGGTCCAGATCCAGCGTGTGGCCCCGGAGCAGCGGCAGGCCCAGAATGCCCTCGATGCCCTCGCCCGCGGGACCCAGCACACCGCCGAGGTCGTCGATGCGCACGGCGTTCTGGCCCGCCTGGCGCCAGGCGCCGATGTGCAGCGCGGGCAAGCTCACTTCGGTACCGTTCACCGCGCCCAGCGCCGTCTCGACCCGCACGCTGGCACCAGTGGCCAGTCCATGGCGCTCGGCAAAGTGGCGCGAGACGATGTGGCGGGTGCTGCCGGTGTCGATGATCCAGCGCCCCGGCCGGCCCTCCACCTGCACCACCACCTCGATCCACCCGCCCACATCGCCCAGACTCAGGCGCTGCAGGGGCACGCGCTCGGCGCGGGCCTGCGCCCCGGCCAGCAGCAACGCGCCCGCCAGCAGCCAGGGTGCGCCGCGCTGCAGCCAGCCATTCATGGCCGCAACGTGTCCACGTAGTCGGCGGTTCGCTCCACCAGCTCGGCCATCACCGGCTCCAGCGCCGTCACGCGTGTTTCCCGCCGGGCATCGGCGGTGGCCAACGCGCTCGCGTCCCGGTTCAGCACGGTGTCGAAAGCGTTGATCGACTCGATCACGTCGTTGAGCGCGAAGGCCGCACCGTGGTAGACCTCGTTGCGGATGAAGGTCATGAGTCGGGCGAATCCCTTTTGCGCCGCCCCGCCGAAGCGCCAGCGGATCTCGGCGTCCAGGCCCACCAGGCGCGGAATGAACGCCTCGGTGAACACGTTGTAGGCATCCTTCACCTGCACCAGGTGCGCCACCGCGTCATCTTTCACCAGCGTGGCCAGCGGCCAGGCCAGTGCTGCCTTCACCGCGTACAGGCGCGTCTGGAATTCCACCAGGTCGCGCTCCAGCGTGTCGACGAAGCGGCGGTTGCTGTCGCCCTTGGGCTCCATGCGGTCGAGCCAGTCGCTGGCCCAGTGAAACAGCGTCTGTGCGATGGCCGCACGGGCTTTGTCGGTGCCGCTGTCGCTGCGGTCGCTGGCGTCGATGAAGAGCCGCTGCGCAAACTGCTGAAACGGCGGCGCACTGGCCGCCAGATCGATGCCCGCTTCGATGACGACGGGCAGCACGAACACGCGGTCCTTCTGCGCCTCTCGCGCCATGGCCCAGTTCACCTCCTGCGCCACCCAGGCCTTGGCCAGCGAAATGCGGCTGATCAGCACGATGAAAACATGGCTGTCTTCAATGGCCGCGATGATGGTGGGGTCCAGCTTCTCGCCGCCGAGCAACTCCCGCACATCGACCCAGGCGTCGATGAAGTCGGGCAGTTCGGCCAGCGACAGTGCCAGCGGCTTGTCCTCCCAGGCGTGGCTGATGAAAACGCGCATCGTCGTGCTCCATCCGGTCGTGGCGCCACTGTCGGCGCACCACCGGAGCATGTCAACCCATGGCCGGCGCCGCTTGTCCCGATGAGCGGTTGACTGGGTGGACCAAGTGCTCTCCGGTAGGGTACGGGGGTGGGTAGCATCAAGAGAGCTGAATCCCGCAATGCCCCCTGGAAGCCCCCACCCATGAAGAACCGCCCCACTGCCGTCTCTGGAATGTCCCGCCGCGCGTTCAGCGGGCTCGTCGCCGGCGCAGCAGTTCTCGGCGTGCCCAGCTTGCGCGCGCAGTCGGGCAACCGCATCGTGCTGGGCCAGTCGGCCGCGTTCACGGGCGCCGCCGCGCAACTTGGCATCCAGTTTCATGCGGGTGCCAAGCTGTTCTTCGATCAGCTCAATGGCCAGGGTGGGGTGAATCAGCAGCGCGTGGAGATCTTGCAGCTGGACGACGGCTACGAGCCGGACCGCTGCGTCGACAACACCAACAAGCTCATCTCGGCCGACGTGTTCGCGCTGTTCGGCTACATCGGCACGCCCACCAGCGTGGCCGCGTTGCCGCTGGCCTTCAAGGCCGACGTGCCGTTCTTCGCGCCGTTCACCGGTGCCATGGGCCTGCGCCAGCCGTTCAACCGGCTCGCGTTTCACTTGCGCGCCTCGTACAACGACGAGACCGAGCTCATCGTGCGCCAGCTCACCAACCTGGGCCTGAAGAAGATCGCGGTGTTCCACCAGAACGATGCCTACGGCAAGGCCGGCCTCGACGGCACGGTGCTGGCGCTGAAATCACGCAACCTGGAACCGGTGGCCACAGCCACGGTGGAGCGCAATTCGGTCGAGGTGGCGAAGGCGGTGGAGACGATCAACGCGGCCAAGCCCGACGCGGTGGTGCAGATCAGTGCCTACAAGTCGTGCGCGGCATACATCCGAGCGGCCAAGGCGGCCGGATACGGTGGCACGTTCTACAACGTCTCGTTCGTGGGCACACAGGCGCTGGCCGACGAACTGGGCAAGGACGGCGCGGGCGTGGTGGTGTCACAGGTGATGCCCACGCCCTACGCGGCTTCCAAACCGATCTCGCGCGAGTTCCAGGAAGCGATTGCCAAAGGTGGCAACAAGGTGCAGGCCAACTTCTCCAGCATGGAAGGCTTCCTGGCCGCCAAGCTCTTCGCCGAAGGACTGCGCCGCGCGGGCTCGCGCATCACGCGCGATGGCCTCATCAGCGGGCTGGAGTCGATCGGCACCACCTCCTTCGGGGGCTATTCGGTGTCGCTGAGCCCCACCAACCACGTGGCCTCGCGTTACGCGGAGCTGTCCATGCTCACGGGCGACGGACGCGTGCGGACCTGAGGGTCCGGCTGCGCCCGGATCAGCCCTGCTGGCAGAGGGCGTTCGGGTGCTCCCAGCCCGAGCCGTTGCGCGGCCACTCAACGAGCACGCCTTCATCGGTCTGGGCCACGACGCGGCCGTCGGTGCGGTCCAGGCTGCCCTGGTGCAGGCGGTTGACGCGAACGCCGACCTGGAAACGGGGCGTCTGGAAAAAGGTCTGAAAAAACTTCAACATGGCAACTATCCTGGGGTTAACCCTTATTTTAGGTGTTTGAGGCGTGAAGCGTCTGTTTCATCAGAATTGCTAATGAAGCATCAGGGGTGACTCCCCAAGCCCGGGTCGCTCGATCGGTTTCCGTTCTCGCGGCTGCCAAGTGAGCGCCGACAGGCCTGAGCGCACCGCCGGGACTTGACAAAAAGTCGCACCATCGCGTCGGCTTTTGGCCGATACTGAAATTCAGAACCGCAACCGCAGACCCTGCGTGGTTGGCCGGCGCGGTCGCTGATCGCCCTCCCTGTGTCCCCTCCCGAACGAGACGCCATGGACAACACGTCAGCTTCGCCCCAACTCTCCACCAGCGCCCGCGCCCTGTACGACCGGGTGCCCTGCGGACTCGTCTCCATCGACGCAGAGCTGCGCGTGGTCCACATCAACCACACGCTGATCGATTGGCTGGGCCTGGATGCCCGCGGCTTCAAGGACGGCCGACCCACGCAGGCCACGGACTTCCTGAGCCTCGTGGGCCTGACCGACGCGCACTCCCGCGCCTTGCTCGGTTCGTACCTGGCCATGCTCGCGCGCGGGGGCTTGGGTGCGCCGCTGGAGCTGGACATCCCCGGTCCCGACGACAAGGTGTTCAGGGCCGAGGTCGGCATCGACCCGGTGCTGGATGCCGATGGGCACTTTCTGTGCGCCAGCGCCGTGGTGCTGGATGCCACCGCGCGCAGCCAGGCCGAACACCACGTGGCCCAGCTCAGGCGCGACCTGGAGCAGCGCGTGACCCGGCGCACCAACCAGTTGGTGGCGGCGAACAAGGACATCGACGTGTTCTCGCACAGCGTCTCGCACGATCTGCGGGCGCCGCTGCGCCACATTTCCAGCTTCGTGGCGCTGGCGCAGGAGCGCCTGGGCCCCGGCGGTGACAGCCAGCTGTTGCAGTACCAGGCCTCGATCGCCAAGGCGAGCAAACGCATGGGTTTGATGATCGAGGGCTTGCTGGAGTACGCGCGCATGGGGCGCGTGTCGTTGGCTCGCCAGCAAGTGCCGTTGAGTCCGCTGGTGCACGGTGTGGTGAGGCACCTGCAGGCCGAACATCCAGCGCGTTCGATCGAGTGGGTGATCGACGACGATCTGCCCCAGGTGCGTGGTGACGCGATCCTCCTGGCCGAGGTGCTGCGCAACCTGCTGGAGAACGCGGTGAACTTCACGCGCACCCGCGCTGCGGCCCGCATCGAGGTGGGCCAGTGGACCGACAGCACCGGTGAGCGGGTGGTGTTCGTGCGGGACAACGGCGTGGGTTTTGACCTGGAGCACGCGCCCAACCTGTTTGCCCTGTTCCAGCGGCAACACCATTCGATGGACTACGAGGGCATCGGCACCGGTCTGGCTCTCACGCAGCGCATCGTCGAGCGCCACGGCGGGCGCATCTGGTGCGAGGCGGCGTCCAGCGCTGGCTGCACCTTTGCCATCAGCCTGCCGGCGCAGGTGATCGATCCGGAGAGCGAGTTCGGCCGCCTGCCGGCCTGAACAGGCAGCGCGGCCTTGGTTCAGAAGCGCCGCGTGAGTTCCACCCCGGCCGAAAGCGAACGGCCCTGACCAGGCTCGAAGAAGCGGCTGTTGCCGTCGTTGACGATCACCGAGCCCACGTGCTTCCTGTCGGTGAGGTTGTCGATGCGCACGAACTCGCGCCACGTCCACGCGCCGGTGGTCTGCTCGAAGCGCGCGCCGATGCCCAGCAAGGTGTGCTTTTCCGCCAGCGCGGTGGTGCGGGTGTTGGCGTCGTTGGCAAACACGCTCCCGGTGTGCCGGGCCTCCAGCGTGAAGACGCCGCCGATGCCCGAGACCAGGGCCGGGGCCCACGCCAGCTGCGCGAAGAGCTGGTGTTCGGGCAGACCCGGCATGCGGTTGCCGGCGGGAATGCTGGCGGTGCCGCTGCCGTAGCGCGCGCGCAGGTAGGTGTAGGCACTGCTCAGCGTGACGCTGCCCATGCCGTACTCGGCCGAGAGTTCCAGGCCCTGGCGTTTCGTGCTGCCGCCGTTGGCGAAGGTCGCGCGCCCATCGATCGTGCCGGCGGAGACGATCTCGTCGCGGGTGCGGATGTCGAACAGCGTGGCGTTCCACAGGCCTGCCGCGTTGCGTCCGCGCAGGCCGATCTCGGCACTGGTGCTGCGTGACGCATTGAGGGCGGTGTTGAGGCCGGCGCCGCCATCGCTGCGGTACGCGGCCTCGTTGAGGGTGGGCGTTTCCAGGCCCCGTCCCACGGAGGCGAAGGCTTGCAACCGGGGCGCGAGCTGCCAGCGCACCCCGACCACCGGCAGGTAGCCGTCGAACTTCACGCGGCCGCTCTGGTCACCGTTGGACAGGAAGGTGTCGGAGGACACGTACCGCGCGTTGACCCGGCGCAGCCCACCTTCGAGTGTCCAGTCTTCTTTCTGCCAGGACGCGCGTACGTAGGGGTCGAGCGTGGTGGCGCGGTTGGTTTCGTCCCGGCGCAGCGCCCCGAGCACGCCCAGGGCGGTCGGTGTCGCGGCCGGCCCGGTGAAGTTCTGATAGCCGCGACGCAGGTCGGTCTGCCGATCGCCCGCCAGGCCGGCGCTCAGGTCCAGTTGGCCGCCGTTCCACTCGCGCTGCAGACGCCAGCGCGCGTTGAAACCCCAGTAGTCGCGGTCGAGGTCGATCACACCACCCGAGTTGCCGGGGCTGGTGACGGGGTTCTGGTTGCCCGGCGGGATCGACTGGAACTGGATCACCCGGCGCTGGCCGGCGTAGCTCATGAGTTCGACCTTGTGCCCGTTGCCCAGCGCCTGGTCCCAGGCCAGACCGGCCTGCGTTTGCGAGACCGACTTGCGTGTGTTGAACAGGATGGGTTGTGGTGCGGTTTGTTCGGGGTTGGCATCGAACTGCGCGCGGCTCAAGCCTTGCGGATCGAGTGCGAACGCGCTCTGCCGGTTGAAGACCAGGGTGGTGCGCCCGCCGTCGTGGGCGCGCGAGAGTCGGGCGTTGGCGGTGCTGCGGTGCGCGGCCGACTGCGGACGTGCACCGTCGGTGGCGAACTTGCCCACGTCCAGCGTGTACGACCAGCCCGGTGCGTCAGTCGTGCCGGTCTGGCCGGTGGCCTGGGTCGAAAAGCGCCACAGGCCGTTGGCGCCAGCGGCCACACCCGCGCGAATCTCGCCCGGGCGGCCACCGTCTTCGGTGTACAGCAGGATCGCCCCGCCACTGGAGGCGCCATAAAGCGCCGAGAACGGCCCACGCACAACCTCGATGCGCTCGGCGCTGCCCAGCGGGAAGTTGGCCGCCTGGCCCGAACCGTCGGGCGCGCTCGCTGGAATGCCGTCAACAAACAGGCGCACGCCGCGCACACCAAAGGTGCTGCGCGCGCCATAACCGCGGATGGAGACCTGCAGATCCTGCGCATAGTTCTCGCGGTTGCGGATGACCAGGCCCGGCACGCGCGCCAGACCCTCGGACAGGTTGATCTGCAACTGGCCGTCGCGCAGTTCGCGGCCATCGACCACGTCCACCGTGGCGCTGCCGCGCCAGCGCCGGTCGGCCGAGCTGCTGCCGGTGATGACAACGGGCGCGAGGGCGCCACCATCGGCTTCGGGCGGCTGGGGGGTGGTCTGGGCGTGTAGCCAGGCGGGCAGCACGGCCAGGGGAAAGAGAACCAGGGAGCGCACTTGCATGGTGGGGATGGGGCTTGGATGTCAGGGAACTTGAACGCTGATCTGCAGCGACGAATACCAGGCCGCGAGATCCTCGATCTCGGTGTCGGTCAGGGGTTTGGCGATCACGCCCATCACCTCATGGGGGCGCTTGCCGCTGCGGTAGTTCTTGAGCTGCTCCACCAGGTAGATGGTGGGTTGCCCCGCCAGGTGGGGAGCGTTGGGCACCATGGACATGCCGTTGGGACCGTGGCAGACCGCGCACGCCGCGTTGGCCTTGGTGCGGCCCACCACGGGATCGGCTGCGTGGGCAGCGCCGACGCTCAGGGCTGCGGCCAGGAGGATGGGGATTCGCATGGAGAGGAGATCCGTTCAAACATGAAGGGGCGCCCGATCAGTTCGGTGAATAGGTGACGCGGTAGATCGCGCCGACGTAGTCGTCCGAGATCAGCAGCGAGCCATCCTTCATCGGCGCCACGTCCACCGGGCGGCCCTTGTACACGCCGTTGCCGTCCAGCCAGCCCTCGGCGAACACCTCGGCCTTGCCGGCGGTGCCGTTGGCGTTGAGTGGTATGAAGTTGATCAGCGCGCCGGTGGCCTGGCTGCGGTTCCACGAGCCGTGCGAGGCCACGAAGATGCCGCCCTGGTACCTGGCCGGGAACTGCTTGCCGTTGTAGAAGGTCATGCCCAACTGGGCCTGGTGGGCGGGGAACTCCACCTGCGGAAAGACCGCGTTGGCCGGTTCCTTCATGTCCTTCAGGTCGGGCGCCGCAGGGGAGCCGGCCACCTTGTACTTGCCGTTCCAGTAGGGGTAGCCGAAGTGTTCACCGACCTTGGTGGCGCGGTTGAGTTCACCCGGCGGCACGTCGTCACCCAGGCCGTCGGTCTGGTTGTCGGTCCACCATACCGACTTGTCCTTGGGGTTGATGTCCATGCCGACCGAGTTGCGCATGCCGCGCGAAAACACCTCGCGCTTGGAACCGTCGAACGCGTTCATGCGCACCACACCGCCGATGCCCAGCTTGTCGTACAGCTCGACCTTGCCCGCGGGCGGCACGTTGTGCGGCTGGCCCAGGGTGATGTAGAGCGTGCCGTCATCGGCCACGCGGCAGGTGCGAGCGCCGTGGTTGAACGACTCCTCCTCCACCGGGATCAGGCCGCCCTGGGGCACCACCTCGATCACGGCCACGTCCGGGCCTTCGTAGAAGAACTCGGCGGCGGGGAAGTTGAGCACGCGGTTGTGTTCGACCACGATGAGGAAACCGTCCTTGGTCCAGCACACGCCGTTGGGCACCTTGAAGTTGAGCGACGGCGCGAAGGGTTTCACCTCGTCGGCCGCGCCGTCACCGTTGCGGTCGGTCACGGCCCAGACGCGTGTCTTGCGCGTGCCCACGAAGAGCATGTTGGTGGAGGGTGCCACCGCCATGTGACGCGCGTCGGGCACCACGGCGTAGAGGTCGATCTTGAAGCCAGGTGGCAACTTCACGGCCTTGAGGTTGGCGCGGATCGCGTCGGCGTTCTTGCCCTCCTGCGGAACCGGCGGAATGTTCAGGTCGACGCCTGACACCTTCATCTGCTTGAGTGTGGCCAGGTTGTCCTTGCCAGCCTGGGCCAGTGCGCCCGTGGCCAAGCCGCAGGCCATCAGCGCCAGCAGCAGCTTTTTGCTTGTCATGTTTGTCTCCTCTGTGTGATTCAAGTCTCGAAAACCACTTTTCGAGAAAATCATTCTGGAGGGAAACCGGGGCCGCGTGCAAGCCACATGCCTGGTGTGGGATTGGCTGTTGCGCCGCTCAAAACGCCTGGTGGCCGTGATAGGAGCGGGTGCACGACCCCCTCAGGGCAGGCGGCCCTGGTCGGGCACCACCGCCGTCACCTCGATCTCCACCTTGGCCCGCGCTTCGACCAGCGCGCTGACCTCCACGCAGGTCATGGCGGGGAAGTGTTTGCCCATCACCTCACGGTAGGCCGCACCGAGTTCGCGCAGGCGGGCGTTGTACTCCACCCGGTCGGTGATGTACCAGGTCATGCGCACCATGTGCTGCGGTTCCGCGTCGGCGCAGGCCAGCACGTCGCGGATGTTGAGCAACGCCTGGCGGGTTTGCGCGATGAAGTCGTCGCTCTCGAAGGTCTGGGCGGCGTTCCAGCCGATCTGGCCGCCGACGAAGACGTGGGTGCCGCGCGCGGCGATGCCGTTGGCGTAGCCCTTGGGAGTGGCCCAGCCGGGCGGTTGCAGGTGTTTCATCTCGGTTGTCTCAGTGTTGCGAGGGGGCTTGCTGGCGCAGCGCAAAACGCTGCAGCTTGCCGGTTTCGGTGCGCGGAAGTTGGGGGACAAAGACCACCTCGCGCGGGTATTTGTACGGGGCCAGGCTGTGCTTCACGTGGTCCTGCAGTGCCTTGACCTGCGCGGCGTCGGCAGGGTGCCCCGGCTTGAGCACCACGAAGGCCTGCACGATCTGGCCGCGGTCGTCATCGGGCTTGCCCACCACACCGCACTCGGCCACGGCCGGGTGCTCCAGCAGGGCGGCTTCCACCTCGGGGCCGGCCACGTTGTAGCCGGCGGTGATGATCATGTCGTCGGTGCGCGCCTGGTAGAAGAAGTAGCCGTCGGCATCCATGCGGAAGGCATCGCCAGGATGGTTCCAGCCGTCCTTGACGTAGTTCGTCTGGCGCGCATCGTCCAGGTAGCGGCAACCGGTGGGGCCGATCACCGCGAGCTTGCCCACCTGGCCGGTCGGCAGCGGTTGGCCTTCGTCGTCGACCACGCGTGCCTCGTAGCCCGGCACGACCTGGCCGATGGCGCCGCGGCGCACCGACTCGGGCGGCGAGGAGATGAAGATATGGAACATCTCGGTGGCGCCGATGCCATCAAGCATCTCCAGCCCGGTGGCTTGCTTCCAGAGCTGGCGCGTGGCGTCCGGCAGGCCTTCGCCCGCGCTCACGCTGATGCGCAGCCTGCCGATGCCGTGCACTTTGGCGAACGCGGCCATCTGGCGGTAGAAGGTTGGCGCGGTGTAGCAGATGGTGGCGCCCACGCGGGCGATCAGCTGCACCATGGCCTCGGGCGTGTAGGGGATGGAGGGGAAGTACACCGAGGCGCCGGCCCACATGGGAAACACCAGCAGGCCGCCCAGGCCGAAGGTGAATGCCAGCGGCGGCGAGCCCACGACGATGTCGTCGGGTGTGGCGCGCAGCACGTGGCGCGGCCAGGTCTCGCAGGCGGCGAGCACGTCGCGGTGGGTGTGCACCGCGGCCTTGGGCGTGCCGGTGGTGCCCGAGGTGAAGGCGAGCAGCGCGATGTCGGTGGCGGCCGTGGGGCAGGGCGCGCTGTGCACGCACTGGCGAGCCGCCATGGCTTCGAGCGAATGCGGCACCTCCGCGTCACCGGTGTTGAACACCAGCATCGTCATGCCGGCGGTGGTGGGATCGGTCGCCAGCGCCGCTTTGAGTTCGTCCTGCAGTTTCACGTCGCACAGCGCCAGCACGGGCTGTGCCTTGGCGATGATGGCGCCGAGCTCCTTGGCGCGCAGCAGCGGCATGGTGGCCACCGCGACCAGCCCGGCCTGCACCGTGGCGAGCCAGGCCAGCGCCATGGCCACCGAGTTGCCGCCGCGCAGCAGCACGCGGTTGCCGGGCACCAGGCCCAGCTCCACCGTCAGGGCGTTGGCGATGCGGTTCACCTCGGTCTGCGCCTGCGCGTAGCTCAGCGTGCGCTCGTCGCTGCGAAACAGCGGGCGATCGGCATGGCCGGCGGCGGTGGCGCGCTCGAACAGCGCCTGCACGGCGTTGACCTGCGCGGGCAGTTGCAGCTCGGGCCGGTCGAAGCGCAGCTCGGGCCACTGCTCGGGCGGGGGCAGGTGGTCGTGCACGAAGTGATCGACCTGGGCGGAAGGGATGGAGATCTTCATCATTCGCTCCCGGTGGAATTTCCGGCGTGAGGGGCCTTGGACCAGAATGCCGCGGAACCGGCTTTGCCGGGCCGCAGGCATTGCCCCCTTGAGGGGGTCGCGCGGAGCGCGGCGGGGGTGTTCATTTCAATGCCGCTTTTCCAAGGATCAACAGTTGCACCTCGCTCGCACCTTCATAGATGCGCAGCGATCGGATGTCGCGGTACAGGCTCTCCACCTTCTGGCCCACCTGCACACCGCGCCCGCCGAACATCTGCAGCGCCATGTCGATCACACGCTGCGCGTTCTCGGTGGCGGTGAGTTTGGCGGTGGCCGCGGCCGTGGTGTAGGCCGGTGTGCCCGCGCCCTGGGTGGCGCTGCAGTCGCGCTGCCAGGCTGCGCGGTAGGTGAGCAGTGCGGCGGCGTCGATCAGCGCGCTCATCTCGCCCAGGCGGGCCTGCGTGAGCTGGAAGTCGGCCAGCGTCTGGCCAAACATCTTGCGGTGCTTCGCTTGCGCCACAGCTTCGGCGAACGCACGGCGCGCCATGCCGAGCGCGGCGGCGGCCACCGAGGCGCGGAAGATGTCCAGCGTCTGCATGGCGAGCTTGAAGCCACCGTGCAGCGGGCCGACCATCGCGTCGTTGCCGATGGTGCAGCCGTTGAACTGCAGCGTGGCCAGCGGGTGCGGCGCCATCACGTGGAGGTGTTCGCTGCTGTCCAGGCCGGGTTGTTGTGCATCGACGATGAAGGCGCTGATGCCGCGCGCGCCGGCCTGCGGATCGGTCTTGGCGAACACGACATAGAAGTCGGCCAGGTCGCCGTTGCTGATCCAGGTCTTGGTTCCGTTCAATGTCCAGCCGCTGGCGGTCTGCACGGCCTGCGTGGCCATGGCGGCCACGTCGGAGCCGGCCTCGGGCTCGCTCAGCGCGAAGGCCGCTATCTTCTGGCCACTGGCCACCGCGTTCAGGTACTTCGCTTGTTGCGCGGGCGTGCCGGCGAGCGTGATGGCCCCGCTGCCCAGACCCTGCATCGCAAACGCGAAGTCGGCCAAGGGCGAATGGAAAGCCAGCGTCTCGCGCAGGATCACCAGCGAGCGCGAATCGAGCGCGGGCAATGCGCCGCCGTGCGCGGCCGGCACGCAGTAGCGCAGCCAGCCGTCGCGCCCCAGGCGCGCGACCCAGTCCTGGCAGGCAGCGCGGTCGTCGCTCTCGTTCACGTCTTGCAGCGCGGCCCAGTCGGCCAGGCGCGGCGCCATCTCGCGGTGGTGTGCGTCGAAGAAGGGCAGTTCCCACTGCGATTGCGGTGGGTGCATGCCGTGAGGGTGTTCGAAGGCGACCATGTCAATCTCCCTCAAACACGGGCCGCTGCTTCGCAGCGAAGGCTTCGTAGGCGCGTTTGAAATCCTGCGTCTGCATGCAGATGGCCTGCGCCTGCGCCTCGGCCTCGATCGCCTGGTCCAGCGTCATGGCCCACTCCTGGTGCAGCATGGTCTTGGTCATGCCGTGCGCGAAGGTGGGTCCCTGTGCGAGTTGCGCGGCGAGCTTGTGCGCGGCGGGCAGCAGCGCGGCGCTCTCGTGCAGCGCGTTGAAGAAACCCCAGGCGTGGCCTTCGGCGGCCGTCATAGCGCGGCCGGTGAACAGCAGTTCGCTTGCGCGGCCCTGGCCGATCATGCGTGGCAACAGCGCGCAGGCGCCCATGTCGGCACCGGCCAGACCCACACGCGTGAAGAGGAAGGCCACCGTGGCCGCTGGCGTGCCCAGGCGCAGGTCCGAGGCCAAAGCCATCATGGCGCCAGCCCCGGCACACACGCCGTCGAGTGCGGCCACGATGGGCTGTGGGCAGGCACGCATGGCGCTCACCAACGCACCGGTCATGCGGGTGAAGGCCAGCAACTCGGGCATGGTCATCTTCGTGAGCGGACCGATGATCTCGTGCACATCGCCGCCCGAGCAGAAGTTGTCGCCCGCGCCAGTGAGCACCACGGCTTTGATGTCGGTGCTTTTCTGCAGGGCCAGGAACCAGTCGCGCAGTTCGGCATACGACTCGAAGGTCAGCGGGTTCTTGCGCTCGGGCCGGTTGAGTGTGACGGTGGCCACGCCCTCGTTCACGCTGAGCGCGAAGTGGCTGGGGCGTGCATCGGCCATGGTGGTGTACTGGCCGCGCATGGGGTTGTGGTCAGGGATGGGGTGTTTCATTCGTCGATGCGTTGGTTGATGTCGAGTTGGTGGGCCTTCACCTTGCCCAGCAGCTTGTGCAGGCTCTCCAGATCGCGCGGGCTCAGGCCTTCGAAGGCGTCCACGATCCACTCCTCGTGCCGGCGTGCCATCTCGGCGAAGGTGGCGCGGCCGAGGTCGGTGAGCGCCACGCGAAACGCGCGGCGATCGCCGTCCACACCCAGCCGCTCCACCAGGCCTTCGTTGACCAGCTGGTCGGTGATGCCGGTGACATTGCCGCCGGTGACCATGAGTCGGTGCGAGAGCTCTTTCATCTTCAAACCCTCGGGGTGGCGCTCCAGCTGGGCCATGAGGTCAAAGCGCGGCAGCGTCGTGTCGAACTGCTCGCGCAGGCCGGCGCGCACGCGCTTTTCGATCAGTTGTGAGCAGGTGAGCAGACGCAGCCACAAACGCAACTCGTGCGCGTGTTCGCTGTGGGCTCGCGCTTCCAGATCCAAGGGCGAATCGTTCATGGGGTGTTGTCTTTCAAGGCTTGCTGACGCGCGGTTTCGCGGTACAGCTGGTCGCGGCCGCTGTCGTATTGGCGTGGCCATTGCAGGGCGCGGGTCTGCAGCTTCGCGGCCTCGTGCAAGGTCCAGGCCGGGTCGGCCAGGTGGGGACGGGCCACGGCGCAGAGGTCGGCGCGGCCGGCCGCGATGATGCTGTTGGCGTGGTCGGCTTCGCTGATCGCGCCCACCGCCATGGTCAGGATGTCGGCCTCGTTGCGCACGCGGTCGGCAAACGGTGTCTGGTACATGCGGCCGTAGATGGGCTTGGCCGCACGCGTGGTCTGACCCGAGGACACGTCGATCACGTCGCAGCCGGCGGCCTTGAACAGCCGCGCGATTTCGACCGCGTCGTCCGGCGTGTTGCCGCCGGGCGCCCAGTCGTGCGCGGAAATGCGCACGCTCATGGGCCGGTCCTGTGGCCACACGGCGCGCATGGCGGCGAACACCTCCAGCGGGTAGCGGCAGCGGTTGGCCAGTGAGCCGCCGTACTCGTCGGTGCGCAGGTTGGTCAGCGGGCAGATGAAGGCCGAGAGTAGGTAGCCGTGCGCGCAGTGCAGCTCGAGCCAGTCGAAGCCGGCGGCGGCGGCGCGTTGGGTGGACTCGACGAAGGCCGCGGTGAGCGCGTCCATGTCGTCACGGGTCATGGCGCGCGGTGTCTGGTTCTGCGGGCCGTAGGGCACGGCGCTGGCCGAGATCACAGGCCAGTTGCCGGACTCCAGCGGTTCGTCGATGCGCTCCCAGCCCAGCTGCGTTGAGCCCTTGGGGCCGCTGTGGCCGAGCTGGATGCCGATGTGCGCATGGCTGCCATGCGTGAAGTGCACGATGCGCTCGAAGGCGGCTTGCTGCACGTCGTTCCACAAACCGGGGCAACCGGGTGTGATGCGACCTTCGGGCGTGGGGCTGGTCATCTCCACCATCACCAGCGCCGCACCGCCGAGTGCGCGCGCACCCAGATGCACCAGGTGGTAGTCGCCCACCGCGCCGTCCACCGCGCTGTACTGCGCCATGGGCGAGACGACGATGCGGTTCTTCAGGGTGAGGCCGCGCACGGTGAGCGGCAGCAGCATGGGCGGTGTCGGATGATTTTTCACCGGCGTGTCGGGCTTCGCCTGCGCTTCGAGCCAGGCTTCGTAGCCCTCAAGCCAGGCCGGGTCGCGCAGGCGCAAATTCTCATGGCTGATGCGCTGGCTGCGTGTGAGCAGCGAGTAAGCGAACTGCTCCACCTCCATGCCGGTGTAGCGGTCCACGTTCTCGAACCATTCGGTGGAGTTGCGCGCGGCGTTCTGGATCTTCAGCACTTCCACACTGCGGCGTGCTTCGTAGCCCTGCAGCACCTCGGCCATGTCGGCATTCGCGTGTCGTGTGAATTCGTTGGCGAGATCGATGGCGTCTTCCAGTGCGAGCTTGGTGCCACTGCCGATGGAGAAATGCGCGGTGTGGGCGGCGTCGCCCATGAGCACGATAGGTATCTGGCGTCCAGACACCTCAGTCTTGTGCACCCAAGTCTTGCAGATCACGCGTGGGAAGCGGATCCAGTTGGCCGAGCCACGCAGATGCTGCGCGTTGCTGATGAGGGCGTGCCCTTCCAGCCGGTCGGCGAAGAGACGCTCGCAGAACGCCACACCTTCGGCCTGCTCCATCTGGTCGATACCGTGCGCCTTCCACACCGCCTCGGGAGTCTCGACGATGAAGGTCGAGGTTTCGCCGTCGAATTTGTAGGCATGCGCCTGAAACCAGCCGTGCTCGGTCTGCACGAAATCGAAGGTGAAGGCGTCGAAGGTCTTCTTGGTGCCGAGCCAGACGAAGCGGCATTCCCGCGTGTCGATGTCGGGCTGGAAGGTCTCGGCGTAGCGGGTGCGGATGCGGCTGTTGAGGCCGTCGCTGGCAATCACCAGATCGGCGTTGTACTGGGCGGCCAGCGCCTGGTCGTCGGTCACGTCGGTCTCGAACACCAGGTCGACACCCAATGCCAGGCAACGGTCTTGCAGGATATTGAGCAGCTTCTTGCGCCCGATGCCGCAGAACCCATGACCTCCCGAACGCACGCGGCCGCCCTTGTAGAAGACCTCGATGTCGTCCCAGTGGTTGAACGCTTCGCCAATGAGCGTGGCCGATTCCGGATCGGCCGCGCGCAGATTGCCGAGCGTCTGATCCGACAGCACCACGCCCCAGCCGAAGGTGTCGAACGGCCGGTTGCGTTCGACCACCGTCACGGTGAGCGATGGATCACGCCGCTTCATCAGCAAGGCGAAATACAGGCCGGCCGGGCCGCCGCCGATGCACAGGATCCGTTGAAGAGGCGAGTCTGAAGTGTTCATGCCTAATTAGTTTAGACTTGAATTATTCAGCTTCAATCGGGTTTACCCGAATCTGGCTTGTACCCGTGCCCCTATGGAGTACTTTGGTGCAACAATGAACCGCCAAGGAGGCCTCTATGTCCGTGTACCGATTCAAATCCCGCGAAACCGGCGACCTGGTGATGCTGAAGCAGCACGGCAAGCGCTTGTTGGAAATTCTCGGCAAAGACCCCTCGGGGCCAGGGGTCGTGATGCATCAGCAGATGCCGGCCGCCATCCAGGCCATCCGCGATGCCATCGTGCTTGAAGAGGCTGAGCAGAAGAAGCTTCGCGAAGAAGCCGCTGCGCGCGGAGACGTACCGCCGGAGTTCGATCAGGTCAGCCTGCGCATGCGCAGCGCGCCATTCATCGAGATGATGCAGCGTTGCGAGAAGGCTGCGGTCGATATCGTCTGGGGGGTCTGAAGGCCCCCACGCTCCCCCGCTGCGCGAGGTCCGCTGCCCCCCGAGGGGGCTGATCCGCCTTGGGGCGGCCCGGCGGCGGATCGGATCTCTCCGGCTGCCTTGGTTGGCGCTGGAAGCGGGAACGCGCTCCGCAGCGCAATGCCCGAACCCAGAGATGCCACGGAACCGGCTCCGCCGGGACGTAGGCATCGCCCCCTTTCAGGGGGGCGCGCGCAGCGCGGGGGGGGTCAATCAACTCTGGCGCCGGAGGCCTTCACCACCGGCGCCCACTTCGCGATCTCGGCTTCGATCAGCTTGCCGAACTCTGCAGGGGTGTTGCCGCTGGGGATCGCGCCTTGCGCCACGAGCCGCTCTTTCACCGCGGGCAGGCCCAGCGCCTTGGCGGTTTCCTGTTGCAGGCGGTTCACCACCTCGGGCGGTGTGCCGGCGGGTGCCAGCAGGCCGAACCAGGAGCTGGCTTCAAAGCCCGGCAGTGCGCCGGCTTCGGCCACGGTGGGTGTGTCGGGCAGCGCGCTGGAACGCACCGCGCTGGTCACGGCAAAGGCCTTCAAGCCGCCCGACTGGATGTGCGGCATGGCGGAGGGCAGGTTGTCGAACATCACGTCCATGGCGCCACCGAGCATGTCGGTCATGGCTGGACCCGATCCGCGGTAGGGGATGTGCGTCATGAAGATGCCGGTGCGCGACTTGAACAGCTCGCCCGCCAGGTGGATCGAGGTGCCGTTGCCGCTGGACGCCATGTTGAGCCGGCCGGGGTGGGACTTGGCGTACTTCACGAAGTCGGCCACGCTGTTGATGCCCAGTTCCTGTGCGCGCCTGGTGTTCATCACCATCACGTTGGGCACGCCGGCCACCAGCGTGATGGGGGCGAAGTCTTTCTGCGGGTCGTAGGGCAGTTTCGAGTAGAGCGATTTGTTGATGCCGTGCGTGCCCACCGTGCCCATGAGCAGGGTGTAGCCATCGTTCGGTGCTTTGGCCACCAGGTCGGCGCCGATGTTGCCCCCAGCACCCGCGCGGTTTTCCACCACCACCGGTTGGCCGAGCGCCTTGGTGAGTTCGGGCGCCAGCGTGCGCGCGAGGATGTCGGTGGTGCCGCCCGGTGCAAAGGGCACCACGATGCGGATTGGCTTGCTCGGCCAGGCCGTCTGGGCGGCCACCAGGCCAGGAAGGGTGGTGGCGGCAACGGCCAATGCGACGAGGGTGCGACGGGAAAGGTTCATGGTTGTCTCCGGCTCAGGTTGTCTGTTTGCGGTTGCAGGCGCTCCTGGGTGCGGATGCCCAAAGCTTGCGCCGCGGCGTTGGCGTGGCTGACCACGCCATGGGCCAATGTACTGGTTGCCTGCCCGATGCGCGCGCTTGTGTGCGACACCGTGCAGGCTGCGAGATCGTGCGATTGCAGCAGTTCGAGGCCGGCGATGCCGGCGGCGTCCAGTCCCACGCCCGCGTCGTTGAAGACCGAGAGCAGCGGCCGGACCGCCAGCGCGTAGCGCGCCGAACTCAAGCCCCCGTGCGAACCGCTCAAAGCAATGCAGCCCGCATCAGCGGGCTGCAGTTCGGTGATGGAGTCCACCACTCTGATCGAGATCATGTGGTCACGATGCCTGGTCGGCGCGCCAGTCTCCACCCAGAGACACCAAGGGTCCGGCTCCGCCGGCCCAAGGTGTCGCCCCCTTGAGGGGGTGGCGCGAAGCGCCGCAGGGGTGCTTCCCTGTCAGTCGGCGAACTGGCCGGCAGCGTCAATGGCGGTCTTGAGCTTGGTGATCTCGTTGGCCACGAAAGCCTTGTGGCCTGCGGGGGTGACGCGGCTGTCGGTCACGACGATGGCGCCGAGGTCTTCCTGGCTCTTGATGAACTCGGGGTCCTTCAGGGCCACCTGCAGTGCGTCGTTGAGCTTCTTGGTCACATCGGCCGGCGTGCCCTTGGGCGCGTACAGGCCGTGCCAGATGGTCAGGTTGAAGCCCTTGAGACCCATTTCCTGCAGCGACGGGTAGTCCTTGAGCAGTTTGTGGCCGTCCAGTCGCTTGGCGGTCGTCACGGCGAAGGCCTTCACGCGGCCGGCTTCGATCTGCGCGGTGGTGTTGGTGGTCTGGTCGCACATCACGTCCACCTGGCCGCCGATCAGGTCGTTCATGGCCGGGCCCGTACCGCGGTAGGCGATGGTGGTCATGGACTTGTCGAGTTTCACAGCCGATTGCCACATCAGGCCGCAGATGTGGGAGGCTGAACCCAGACCGGCGTGGGCCAGGTTGAGCTTGCCGCCGTTGGCGCGGATGTAGGACTCGAAGTCGCGGTAGGTGTTGGCGTTGAGCTTGTTGGTGCCCAGCAGGGTCATGGGCACGTCGTTGATCAAGCCCAGGTACTCGAAGTCTTCGAGTGGCTTGAACTGCTGTTTGCGGTACAGGCTGGTGGTGGCGGCCATGCCGATGTGCCAGACCAGCAGGGTGTAGCCGTCGGGGTTGGCACGGGCCACCTTGGTGCCGGCGATGGTGCCGCCAGCACCGGCGGCGTTTTCAACCACGATGTTGGCGCCGCCCAGGGGCTTGCGCATGGCTTCGGCCAGACGGCGAGCCACCAGATCGGTGGGGCCACCGGCGGCGAAAGGCACCACGAACGTGATGGGTTTCGCGGGGAAGGCCTGCGCAAAAGCGCCGGCTGAAACGGTGGCCGCCAAAGCGACAGCAAGCAGTTTTTTCATGGAGATCTCCATCTGAGTTTAGGGAACGCTCAAATGGTATCCCCCATGTGACGGCGGGAAATCGCGGAAATTACTTAGCTGGCCGCCTGGGAAAACCCTCTGCTGCGCTGCAGCCAAGGCCACCGCGCGACTGATGGGCCTTGGGCATCACTGGTAGCTGCGCGCGTCCTCGATCACCTTGCCGTCGTTGGGCAGGCTGCCGGGTGGCACAAGCTGCACATCGCCCCGCAGTTTGGTGACATCGCGCACCGCGACCGCGATCAGCTCGCGCAGTGTGTCGTCGGCCTCGATGGCCTCGACCTTCAGGCACATCTGGTCGTTGGCCATCTCTCCGCTGATCACCAGGCGCGCCTTGTTGACCTGCGGAAAACGCCGGGCAATGTCGGCCACCTGGGAGGCGTGCACGAACATGCCCCGCACCTTGGTGGTCTGGTCGGCCCGGCCCATCCAGCCCTTGATGCGCTTGGCCGTGCGGCCCGTGGGGCAATGGCCGGGCAGGATGGCCGAGAGATCGCCCGTGCCGAACCGGATCAGCGGGTAAGCCGCGTTGAGCGTGGTCACCACGAGTTCACCCACCTCGCCATCGGGCACGGGATCGCCCGTGCCCGGGCGCACGATCTCCACGATCACATGCTCGTTGATCAGCAAGCCCTCACGCGCCTCGGTCTCGTAGGCCACGACGCCGAGGTCGGCGGTGGCGTAGGTCTGGAAGACCGCGATGCCGTTCTCGGTGAACCAGTCCCGCAGGCTGGGCGGACAGGCTTCACCGCCCACCGATGCCTTTTTCAGGCTGCTGATGTCGCTGCTCGCCTCCCTGGCCTTCTCCACCAGGATTCGAAGAAAACTCGGCGTGCCGGTGTAGGCGGCGGGTTTGAGGTCGGCGATGGCCTGCAACTGCTGCTCGGTCTGACCGGTGCCGGCCGGAAACACGGTGCAGCCCACCGCATGCGCGCCCGACTCCAGGATGAACGCGCCGGGTGTCATGTGGTAACTGAAGGCGTTGTGCACCAGGTCGCCCATGCGAAAGCCTGCGGCAAACAATGCGCGCCCCGCACGCCAGTAGTCGCGCACCGTGCCCTCGGGTTCGTAGATCGGACCGGGGGAGGCGAACACGCGCGGCATGTGCTTGCCCCGCACCAGCGCGGAGAAGCCGCCAAAGGGATCGGTGGCGCGTTGCGTCTTCTGCCGTTCAAACAATTCGCTCTTGCGCGTGACTGGCAGGCGCGCGAGTGCGGCGCGGCTGTTCACGCTCATGGGCTCCACGCCGTGCAGGATGTCCGCGAATGCGGCGCTGTGGTGCTGGGCATGCGCCACCTGCGCCACCAGGTCCACCATCAACTCGGCCTCGCGCTGCTCGGTCGAGCGGGTTTCGAGGGCGTCAAAGAAGTCGGTCTGTGCCATGGCTGCCAAGTATGAATGAGGGTAGGTTCAACCGGGAACGAGTCAAGCCAGCCAGCGCTTCCTGCGCTTGTAGCTTTTCACGTCCTTGAAGTTCTTGCGCTCGCCACCGCCCATGCCCAGGTAGAACTCTTTCACGTCCTCGTTGTTGC
>NZ_LMIE01000008.1:69680-75357 GCF_001428625.1 Hydrogenophaga sp. Root209 | reverse complement strand
CGCTCTCGTAGGAGGCGTCCGCCCCGGAGGCAATGACAGAGGCCGCGCGCGCCCGGTACTCCGGCGGCACCAGCTCCAGCACAGACCTGCCCAGCAGCATGTGCAATGGCGTTTCAAACAGACGGCTGGCGGCTGGGTTCGCATCGGTCATCAAACCATCGCGGTGGAAGACCACGCCCTCTTCGCTGGCATTCATGAAGCGGGACAACCGGTCTTCGGATTCGCGCAGGGCGAACTCCGTCTTGTGTCTCTCGGTGATGTTTGTGATCAGGTAGAAGAATCCTTGGTCGGTGCCCGTTTCTTGCGGATGCGCTGCAGAGGTGACGGTGACTTCCAGCCGCAGGGGGTCACCCGTCGCCGAGTTGAATTCACAGGGGAATGTCACCGGAACCCGCCCTTTGAGCGCGCGACGCAGGAACGGCACCACCACTTCGCGCAGGTTCTCGCCAATAAGATCGAGCGCCGGGACTCCAACGATTGTCTGCTCGTCAAACCCGAACAACTCGGCAAACCGCTGATTGGCAAACGCGCATTGATTCAGTGGACGTGGGCCAAAGTGGGCGACCATCACCGGCAAGTGCTTGAAAATCAGGCGGATGCGCTCGACGAGTGTCAGCGCTTTCACCCGATCCAGTTCGATGCCCGTCGTGTCTGCAAAGTAGCACGCGTGGTGACCGAACTCCGGCATCCAGTGGCCCTTGCACGTCAACCACATGGGTGGCACCGACCCATCCGGCCTGGACGTCTCGATCAAATGCAGCGTGGCTTGAAAGTCTTCCTGGCGATGGAGGTTCGAGATCAATTCAAGGCGAGACGACTCGGACAACAAGGCCGTCCAGTCTTCGGTGCGCCCTCTGGATGCATGCAGCGCTTTGAAGGTCGGTGACGCTTCCAGCAGCGCGGCCTCAGACCCCAAGGCTGCCCCAAGACCTGGGAGGAGTTCCCACGGAATCATGGAAGGATTTCGCATGGGCTTCGGGCTTGTCCTCGGGTGGCTGGGCGACGATGGTTCATCGTAGCCTTTGGATCGAAATAAATCCATCGAACAGGTGCACGCGTTGAGCAGGATGTTGCGTCCGTGAAGTCCGGAACATCCGAGCCCGGAAAATACTGCGCGCGCATTATTGAGGACCGAATTGCCTGCCAAGAGACTCGAAGCTCACTCCACCCATCCCGAAAGAATCGAGCATGACAGAGCGCTTTGCGGTTCCCTTGCAGCCTGCTGCTGAGGCCAGTCAGCGTGATCATCAGGCTCGTGCCTGCAGCCCCGGTCAAACCCACAAGCCTTTGACACTGGCAGCGGTGCTGCGTCATGTCTTGGTGTTGGAGAGGCCCGCCACGGCTTGCGCGGCGCGTGAGCTTGCCCCTGCCGAGGAACCCGCTTTGCGCCGTGTGAACCGCATTCTCGACACGGCGCTCGAGACGTGTCTGCAACTCGATAGCGCGCGCCAGCGGCTCCAGAACGCCATTGCCGCTCAGCGTGAACTGGAAATCGTGCTGGAGATGCTGGCGGCACGGCTTGAGGCGGGCCAAGCCGATCAGGTGGATCATCGCAAGGTCATCGCTCGCCTGGCCTCTGCGCGCGAGACGGTGACGCAGGCTGTGGGCGAGTGGAACCGCGTCGGTCGTCGCTTCACACAACTCACCCGGTTGCTGCCGGCCCAGCTGGAAACCGGCTTCGAGACCTTGGGGCTCGTGCTGACAGATGAAATGGATCGTCTTGCGCACGCTTGCCTGTCCACCCACGCCGACGTGCAGTTCAGCTTGAACCAACGAGCACAGGCATGGGCCGCGCGGCGAACAGATCCTGCGTGTGAAGGTGGTTTTGGGCCAGAGGACTTTGGTTCGTGGTTGTCGAGCCTGGAGAGCTCCAGAGCGCAAGCGGCAACCGATTTTTCGAGTGCCCGGGAGGCATATTTGCAAGCGGTTCTGAATTTCGACCGCGAGCATGCACGTTTGGTGCGGGCGCGCTCCTTGCGGCGCACCGCCGAAACAGGTTTCCGCTTGAATGCCCGCAGTGCTCCCGACTTCGCAGATGCCGTTTTGGAAGAGAGCCGGCGCAACCAAGCGGTGCTCACGTGCCAGTGGCAGCGGCAGGCAACCGGCTACCACCTGTATGCGCTCGCGGGTCTGCTGCCCAGGCAATTCGGATTGATCGATCCAGCAGCAGGGTATTGAGCACCTGGCCGCTCGTATCAAGAAAGAGGGCCTTGCTGCGTCGCAGCAAGGCCCTCTTTTCCGTTCAGTGCGTGCAATCTGCTCAGTGCATCGCGACGAGCGGCGTGTTCACGTCGGCGGGAGACCTGAACCACAGACCGGCAAAGGCGCTGTAACGCAGCATCGAACTCTGCCGCACGCGCCGGTCGATCTTCTTTTCAATCACGGGCATCTTGCCGAGCATGTCCACGACGCTGGCATCCCATCGGACCACCTTGACGAACGCGGCATAAATTTCCAGACCGGCTGGACTCAGCCCGACCGATCGCACCATGATGCGGATCTGGTCGGGACCCAGTCCCAACATCTGGAAGCAGTCCTTGATCATGTCCTGGTAGTCGTCCGAGATCGAGGTGGGCGTGATCTCGGAGTCGATGTCGTCGGCTGCCGGCAGCTTCACCTCGTTCCTCAGGCGCAGGTGTTTGATGACCCCTTGCGTCAGTGCATGAATCCCCATGATGTGCCTCGCTAGTCTGGTGTTGGTTTGGTGTCCGAAGATGCGTTCACCATGGGATGAAGTATCTGGCCTGGATACCCCTACCCCCAATAATGCATGAGCACTATTTTGCGAAGAATGGGCCAATTCCTCATTGAGATGCACGACTTCCGCCTTCGTCGCGAAGAGCGGTGGGTACGGGGGTGTGTACGCTGTGAACTCAGAGGTTGCTGTCGAGGTCGGGCGCTTCTGCCAGTCCCGATTGCATGGCGTAGGCGGCAATCTCCGCACCGTTGTGCAGACCGAGTTTGAGCATCACGTTCTGTCGGTGCTTGCGTGCGGTGAGCACGCTGATGTGCAGGACATCGGCAATCTCCTGATTGCTGCCGCCTTTGGCGATCATGCGAACGATCTGTTGTTCGCGTTGCGTCAATGTCTGCGAGAGACCGTATCCGCCGGGGCGCCCGTTGGGGGTACTGTCCAGGCCCTTCGCCACTTGCTGGCTGACATATTGACGACCCGAGAGCACCGCCTGGATCGCGTCAAGCAACTCCGACCCCTGCTCGTGCTTGAGCACAAAACCGTCGGCACCCGCCGCAAATGCATTGGCCACCGAGCCTGGGTAGACGTTGCCGGTGACGATCAGCACCTTGGTCTTGGGCGCCACCTTCTTCACCTTGCGAGCCACCTCGATGCCTGAACTGTCGCTCAGCGCGAGGTCCAGCAGGAGCAGGTCGGGCTTGTGGAAGGCCACCAGCATCTCGACATCGCTGCCCAGCGCGGTTTCGGCCACCAGTTCGAATCCACCTGTGGCCGCCAACAGCATGTTGATGCCTTGGCGGACCAGCGCATGATCTTCTGCAACAACAACTTTGACCATAGTGGGCATCAGTTAGAGGGAGAACACGCCGCGCTGTGTGCCCACGGCGCGGGCCTGGCCTGTGTCAGAAAGGAATGTCATCGTCCATGTCGTCGAAGCCGCTGGACTGGCGCGCGGGTGCGGCAGCAGGGGCCTGGCGTGCGGCAGGAGCCGGCGCGCGGGGGGCGGCTGCCGGACGGGAGTAACCAGCGCCACTGCCCCCGTCCTCGGACCCGCCCATGCCTTCTCGGCCGCCGAGCAGTTGCAGTTCGGTGGCGACGATGTCGACCGTGTTTTTCTCAACACCAGCCTGATCGGTGTACTTGCCGTACTTCAGCCGGCCTTCCACGTAAATCGGGCGGCCCTTCTTGACGTATTCACCGGCGATTTCCGCGAGCCGGTCGTAGAAGGTGACGCGGTGCCACTGGGTGTCCTCGATCATCTCGCCGCTGTTCTTGTCCTTGCGGCGGCTGGAGGTGGCCACGCTCACGTTGGCCACGGCCTGACCCGAGGGCAGGTAGCGGATCTCGGGGTCGCGGCCGCAGTTGCCGACGAGGATGACTTTGTTGACGGATGCCATGGTGATGTCCTGTAGAGAGAGGGGCCGGCCCCCGCGGGCCGGCCCGAAAAACGGTCAGTCATTGTGCCGCAACTGATCGCTGGCAGGCTGGCCGCGTTCGCTGGAAAGGGCGGCAATACCCCAGGGCCTACACTGCGAGCCCATGAAAGGCGAACCGGATTTCCTGCAGAACCTGCGCGATGAAATGCGCGGCGGCCGGCAATGGCTCGATCGGGTCTTGGTGATCGTGTACGCCGTGCTGGCCGGTCTGGCGGTGGTGGGCTTCACGTTGCTGTCAGACGTGGCCATTGATCTGTACGGTCGCATGCGCAGCGGCTGGTGGTGGGCGCCATTGGTCTGGACGCCGGCCCTGACGGCATTGATCGTCTGGACCATCCGGCGCTGGGCGCCCGGCGCGGTGGGATCGGGCGTGCCTCAGGTGCTGACGGCGCTGGCGCCTGAAACCCCGCTGAGTGAGCGCTTGCGCTTTGTCTCGCTCAAGCTGAGCGTGGCCAAGGTGCTCGGGGTTTCGGGCGGTCTGCTGGCCGGCCTGTCGGTCGGGCGGCAAGGCCCGTCGGTGCAGGTGGCAGCGGGCGTCATGCTGCACGCGCGGCGCTGGCTGTCGCCCGCCTCGGGCATCAGCGACCGCGAATTGCTCGTTGCCGGGGGCGCAGCCGGCATCGCCGCGGCCTTCAATACGCCGCTGGGCGGCATCGTGTTTGCCATCGAGGAACTCTCTCGCCGCCTGCAGGACCGCAGCAGCGGCCTGATGTTGGCGGCCATCGTGGTGGCCGGCCTGGTGTCGGTTTCGGCGTTTGGCAACCTGTCCTATTTCGGCCGCGTGCGGGCAGACGCCGTCTCGTGGTGGGCTTTGCTGGCGCCGGGAGCGCTGGTGGCCCTGGCTTGCGGTTTGCTGGGTGGCCTGCTCTCGCGCCTGATGCTGGCCTCGTTCACCGGTCTGCCCGACCGTTTCTGCGCCTACCGGCGCAAGCGCCCGGTCTCGTTCGCGGCGCTGTGCGGCTTTGCGGTGGCGGTGATCGCGGTGGTCAGCGACGGTGCAGCCGTGGGCGTGGGCCACGCGCACACGAAGCTACTCCTGGACCAGGTCGCAGATTCCGGTGCCGCCCACCAGCCGCTGGTGTTCACGGGTCTGAAGTTCGTGGCGTCGTGGCTGTCCGCATGGGCGGGCGTGCCTGGCGGCGTTTTTGGACCGAGCCTGTCGCTGGGCGCCGGCGTGGGGGCCGACGTGGCCTGGTTGCTCAACTCACCTCACGGTGCGGCGCTGATCGCGCTGGGCATGTGCGGCTTTCTGGCCGCGATCACGCAAACGCCCATCACGGCCATGATCATCGTGATGGAAATGACCGATGGCCACAACATGGTGCTCAGCCTCATGGCTTGCGCGCTGCTGGCCAGCCTGGTGTCGCGAATGGTCAGCCGCCCGCTCTACAGCACCATGTCGCTGCTGATGATGCGATCCCTGCGCGATCGCTCCGATGTGGGCTCAAGGCCCGAGCCGATAGGGCGTTAGGTGTGGCCCCCACGCTCCGCCGCTGCGCGGGTCGCTGCCCCCCAGGGGGGCTGATCCGGCTTGGGGCGGCCCTGC
>NZ_LMIE01000008.1:0-69649 GCF_001428625.1 Hydrogenophaga sp. Root209 | reverse complement strand
GCTGCGCGGGTCGCTGCCCCCCAGGGGGGGCTGATCCGGCTTGGGGCGGCCCTGCGCCGGACAGGTGTGGCCCCCACGCTCCGCCGCTGCGCGGGTCGCTGCCCCCCAGGGGGGGCTGATCCGGCTTGGGGCGGCCCTGCGCCGGACAGGTGTGGCCCCCCACGCTCCTCAGTTTTTGCTTGCTGCACGCATCGGCCAGGCCAGCGCCATCCACAGCAGCATCAAGCCGATGCTGCCGAAAAAGATGCCGGTGCTGCCCCAGGTCTTGATGACCAGGCCGCCCAGGCTGCCGCCAGCAAAAATGCCCAGCGACATCAGCGTGTTGTAGACGCCCAGCGCCGCCCCGCGCTGGCGCGGTGCGGCCAGGCGAGACACCAGGCTGGGCTGGCTCGCTTCCTGGGTGTTGAATCCCACGAAGTACACGCACAGCAGCGCGCCCACCATCCACAGCGAGGGCGATTGCAGGTTGAGCCAGAAACCGAGCTGCGCCAGCACAATGAGCGCGATGGAGCCCAGGTAAACCTGCCGGAAGTAGCCCATGCGCTCCAGGCGAAACAGCAGCCCGCCCATGATCAGCAGCGACACCAGCACCGCAGGCAGGTAGATCTTCCAGTGGTCGGGAGTGGCCAGGCCCGACTCGATCAGCAAGGCCGGCACCGACATCCACATGGCGATCTGCACTGCGTGCAGCACGAACACGCCGAGGTCCACGCGAAGCAGCTCCACGTTGGCGAGCACCTCGCGCAAGCCGCGGCGGTTCTGCACGTGCTGCTGCGGCGGCTCGGGAGGTACCACCCAGGCCACCACCGCCATGCCGATGGTGGCCAGCACCGCGGTGAGCGCGAACAGGCCCGACAGGCCGATGAGGGGCACGAGCAGCGGCGCCAGCACCAGCGACAGCGCGAACATGAGCGCGATGCTGATGCCGACCAAGGCCATGGACTTGGTGCGCACCTCGTCGCGGGTGAGGTCGGCCAGCAGGGCGGTGATGGCGGCCGAGATGGCGCCGGAGCCTTGCAGGGCGCGGCCGACCACCAGCCAGACCATGGTGGGCGCCCAGGCGGCGATCAAGCTGCCCAACACGAACAGCGCCAGGCCGGCCTGGATCACGGGTTTGCGGCCGAGGCGGTCGGAGGCAATGCCGAACGGCACCTGCAGCAGGGCCTGGGTGAGGCCGTAGATGCCCATGGCCAGACCGACCAGCGCGGGGTCATCGCCGCCGGGGTAGGTGTGGGCCTGCAGCACGAACACCGGCAGCACCAGGAACAGCCCCAGCATGCGCAGCGCGTAGATGGACGCCAGGGCACCGCTGGTGCGCCGCTCGGTCGGTGTCATGCGTGCAGCCGCCGCCCGGGGGGCGGGGGTGTCGGAGGGGGCGGTGCTGAGAGTGGACAAGGCTGGGCAGGCAAAAACGGTATTGTGCGCGAAAGGTCTGCCGAGGCCGGTCGGCCCGGCGCGAAAACCCGGGGCGGCTTATCATGTCGGGTTGCCCTGAACACCCTCGCCGCGCCTTGAACCAGAACCTGCCTCCGGACCTGAATCTGCCGAGTTTGACCGGCGCCGATGCGCCGGTGGAGCCCGACGAACAAGCGCTGTTGAACCGCATCGCCGGTGCCCACCTGCGCCACGCCAGCCCCTATCTTTCGGTGCGAGGCGCGCGCACGCACAACCTCAAGAACATCGACCTCGACATCCCCAAGCATTCGCTGGTGGTGATCACGGGTCTGTCGGGCTCGGGCAAGTCGAGCCTGGCGTTCGACACGCTGTACGCCGAGGGCCAGCGCCGCTATGTGGAGAGCCTCTCGGCCTATGCGCGCCAGTTCCTTCAGCTCATGGACAAGCCCGACGTGGATCTGATCGAAGGCCTGTCGCCAGCCATCGCCATCGAACAAAAGGCCACCAGTCACAACCCGCGCTCCACCGTGGGCACGGTCACCGAGATCCACGACTACCTGCGCCTGCTGTTCGCCCGTGCCGGCACGCCGCATTGCCCCGATCACGATCTGCCGCTGGCCTCGCAAAGCGTGGCGCAGATGGTGGACGCTGTGCTGGCCCTGCCCGAGGGCACACGCCTGATGATCGTGGCGCCGGTGGCGCGCGAGAAGAAGGGCGAGTTCACCGATTTGTTTGCCGACATGCAGGCGCAAGGCTATGTGCGCTTTCGCATCAACCAGACCGTGCTCGACTTCGACGCCCTGCCGGCGCTGAAGAAGACCGAAAAGCACAACATCGATGTGGTGATCGACCGCATCAAGGTGCGCTCCGATGGTGAAGAGGAGGGTGTGAACCCGCTTCGGCAGCGGCTGGCGGAGAGCTTCGAAGCGGCGCTGCGCCTGGCCGACGGCCGTGCGCTCGCCGTGGACATGGACACCGGTGTGGAAACGGCTTTTTCGGCCAAGTTCGCCTGCCCGCTGTGCAGTTACACCGTGGGTGAGCTGGAACCGCGCCTGTTCTCGTTCAATTCGCCCATGGGTGCCTGCCCCACCTGCGACGGCCTGGGCCACACCGAGTTCTTCGACCCGGCGCGTGTGGTCGCGTTTCCCACGCTCAGCCTGGCCAGTGGCGCCATCAAGGGCTGGGACCGCCGCAACGGCTACTACTTCGCCATGATCGAGAGCCTGGCCGCGCACTACAAGTTCGACGCCGAAGCGCCCTGGGATTCCTTGAATGAGTCTGTTCAACAGGCCCTGCTCTATGGCTCGGGCGAAGAGGAGATCAAGTTCAGCTACGCGCTCGAATCGGGCGAGCGCGCGGGCAAGAAGATCAGCAAGAAGCATCCCTTCGAAGGCATCATCCGCAACTTCGAACGCCGCTACCGCGAGACGGACAGCGCGGCCGTGCGCGAGGAATTGGCCCGCTACCGCGCGGTGCAGCCCTGCCCCGACTGCGGTGGTTCGCGACTGAGGCGCGAGGCGCGCCACGTGTTCGTGGGCGAAGGCGAGCAGAGGCAGCCCATCTACAAGATCAGCCACGTCACGCTCGGCGAAGCCCTGGCCTATTTCCTGAAGCTGGAGTTGCGCGGCACCAAGGGCGACATCGCCGCACGTGTGATCAACGAAATCCGCCAGCGCCTGAAGTTCCTGAACGACGTGGGCCTGAACTACCTCAGCCTGGACCGCAGCGCCGACACGCTCTCGGGCGGCGAGGCCCAGCGCATCCGCCTGGCCAGTCAGATCGGCAGCGGCCTGACCGGCGTGATGTACGTGCTTGACGAGCCCAGCATCGGCCTGCACCAGCGCGACAACGACCGCCTGATTGCCACGCTGCAACATCTGCGCGACCTGGGCAACACGGTGCTGGTGGTCGAGCACGACGAGGACATGATCCGCACCGCCGACCACGTGATCGACATGGGCCCCGGCGCCGGCGTGCATGGCGGGCGGGTGATGGCGCAGGGCACCTGCGCCGCCGTCATGGCCACGCCGGGTTCGCTCACCGGCCAGTACCTCAGCGGCGCGCGCAGCATCGCCGTGCCGGCGCGGCGCACGCCATGGTTGCCGGTGGTCAAGAGCGCCGCCGCAGCCAAGGCCGCTGCTTTCAAACCGCGCTTCGCCCCCAGCCCGGCGGCGGAGCGCCGCGCCGCGCGCGAGGCCGCGCACCAGGCCACGCTCGGCGAGCTGCAGGAGATTCGCGTGGTCAACGCCACCGGTCACAACCTCAAAGGCGTGAGCGCGGCTTTCCCGGTCGGCTTGCTCACCTGTGTCACGGGTGTATCTGGTTCAGGCAAGTCGACGCTGGTCAACGACACGCTCTACGCCGCCGTGGCGCGCACGCTCTACCGCTCGCACGACGAGCCCGCCGCGCACGAAGCCATTGAAGGCATCGAACATTTCGACAAGGTCATCAACGTCGACCAGTCACCCATTGGCCGCACGCCGCGCAGCAACCCGGCGACCTACACGGGCCTGTTCACCGGCATCCGCGAACTCATGGCCGAGGTGCCCACTTCGCGCGAGCGGGGCTATGGCCCGGGCCGCTTCAGCTTCAACGTGGCCGGGGGGCGCTGCGAAGCCTGCCAGGGCGACGGCGTGGTGAAGGTCGAGATGCACTTCTTGCCCGACGTGTACGTGCCTTGTGAGGTGTGTGGCGGCCAGCGCTACAACCGCGAGACGCTGGACGTGCAGTACAAGGGCAGGAACATCGCGCAGATCCTGGACATGACGGTGGAGCAGGCCCACGCCTTCTTCATCGCCGTGCCCACGCTGCACCGCAAACTGCAGACGCTGCTCGACGTGGGTCTGTCGTACATCCAGCTCGGCCAGAGCGCGACCACGCTCTCGGGCGGCGAGGCGCAGCGCGTCAAGCTCGCGCTGGAGCTCTCCAAGCGCGACACCGGCCGCACGCTCTACATCCTCGACGAACCCACCACCGGCCTGCACTTCGCCGACATCGAACTGCTGCTGCAGGTGTTGCACCAGCTGCGCGACGCGGGCAACACCATCGTGGTGATCGAACACAACCTGGACGTCATCAAGACCGCCGACTGGGTGATCGACATGGGCCCCGAGGGCGGTTCAGGCGGTGGGACGGTGGTGGCACAGGGCACGCCCGAGACCATTGCTGCGCACGCAGGCAGTCACACCGGGCATTACCTCAAGCGCCTGCTGACGCTGCCGCAGGCCGCGTGACGCGTCACTTGTTGCGGTAGGCCAGTCCTACAGAGGCGCCATAGGTGGTGGTGCGCGTGGCCAAGGGGCTGCGGGCCACCGCGCCTTGCAACTGGTACACGCTCAATCCGCCGTAAGCCACCCAGCGCTTGCTCAGCGCCGAGGTGATGCGCCAGCCCAGCGAGACGCCGTCGAACCCCGACCCCAGTGCGTAGGCCTGCAAGCCGGTGGCTGCGGCCGCGTCGAGCGCGATGCCGTAATGGGTTTGTCGGTAGGTGCCATTGGCCCAGCCTGCGCCGATGGACAGATCCCAGTGCGTTTGCGGCGAGATGGGGTGGCGGTAGTTCAGGCCTGTGTCGAGCCGCAAGCCACCGTCGCGGCCCAGCAGGTCTTGCGAGGCGCGCAGCGATGCGCTCCAGCGTGGGCTCAGCGTGACACCAGCCGTGACGCGCCCGCGCACCGTGTCGCGCACGCGGGGCAGGCCGCCATACACCGGGTCATCCTTCCACGAGCGGCCCTCGTCAATGGACAGGGACGTGCTCAGCGACACACGGTCGCTGCGGGTGAGCACCGTGCTCACGCCGCTGTCCACCGATTCGCGACCCTGCGCGAGCAAGGCGCTGGCGCCTGAGGTGGCAAAGCGGAAACGCCCGAGCTGGAAGGCCCAGATCGGGCGCAGACCCAGGCGTTGCTCGCTGGTGCCGAAGGGGTCGCGTCCGCTGGAGAGCGAGGCGCCGAGCAGGTAGTCGCGGCTGGCCTCAAGCGCCACCGGCTCGGCCACCTGGGCATGGCCCGCCACGGCCCATGACGCTGCGACCAGCGCCAGGGAAAGCACGGTCGTTCGCGTCATGGTGTTGCGCTCAGAGTCGGCTCAGGTCTTCGATCGCATCGACCACCATGCTGGTGCCCACGGCGATCAGCAGGATGTCGGCCGCCACGCGCACGTATTTGTGACCCGCTGGCGGCGCGCCCAGGCGGATGGAAATCTCGTTGGGCACGGCGTAATAGACCACGTCGGACGGCAGGCGGTAGCCCTTGCGCCACTTCTTGGCTTGGCCCGGGGGCATGCAGCCGTTGTTTTTCTTGGCCAGACCCGGCGGGCAGTTGCCGGCGCGAAAGCGCGGCTCGTAGTACTCGCGCACCGCCACGCGCTGGCTGTCCTGGAAATAGCCGCCGATGTTGATCTGCACCGCGACGTTGGTCGACGAGCGATCGCCCGAGGCTTGTTGGGTGTGGCGCGGCTGGGCGTCGCGATCGCCTTTGCTGCTCTTGCCGCCGCGGTCGGATTTTTCCCACTTGTTCTTGCCGCCGCCGGCATGGTCGGGTTTTTCGGCCAGCGCGGGGGCGGCCGAGAGAGCCATCGCCAGGCTCAGGCCAGCGAAAGCCCATAGAGTGCTGCGCGTTGCATTCATGGTGCAGATCTCCTGTGTTGTGGGGTCGAGAACAGTCTACTTCGTTGCCTTGCCGCACGAGTAGTTACATCTGCGCGGCCGTCGCGGTGCGGGTGCCGATCATCGAACGACCGCAGGCTGGCAGACTCGCACCTCCAAGCACATGCTTCTTCACCGGGTATTTCCTTGTCTCAAGAAACCGAACTCAAGCTCGAAGTGCATCCGCAAGACCTGGCGGATCTGCTGAGGCACCCCCTTCTCAAGGCACAGCCGGCACGGCGTGAGCGTTTGTTCAACACCTACTTCGACACCTCCACCCTGGCGCTGCGCGAGCGGCGCATGGCCGTGCGCGAACGCCGCGTGGGGCGCCAGACGCTGCTCACGGTGAAGACCGCCGGGCAGTCGGTGGGGGGCTTGTCGCAGCGCGGTGAGTGGGAAGCGCCCACCCAGCCGGGCGCATTCGACTTCGCCTCGCTGGTGAGCGATCCGGCGCTGGCCGCGCAACTGGCCAGCGTGGCATGGCAACTGGTGCCGGTGTTTCGCACCGACTTCACCCGGCGCAGCTGGGTGCTGCAGCACGGTCTGGCCCAGGTGGAAGTGGCCCTGGACCAGGGTTTCATCGGCACCGGCACCGCGCAGGGCAACCACCGCCAGCCCATTCTTGAACTGGAACTCGAGTTGCTCGAAGGCCCCGTGGACGCTCTGCTCGATCTGGCCCACACGCTGGCGCTTGGCCCACGGGGGCAGGCGTCCAGCGCGCTGCGCCTGTTGCCGGCCAACCGAAGCAAGGCCGAACGTGGTTACGCGCTCTTCATGGGCGAGCGGATGCAGCCGGTGAAGGCGACGGTGCTGCAGTTGCAGGCAGGCATGCACCCGGTGCAGGCTTTTCGCGCGGCGGCCCTGAGTTGCCTGACCCACCTGCAGGCCAACGAGGCCGGTGTGCTGCTGCCGAGCGCCGAGGGCGCGCTGCCCGACCCTGAGTTCGTGCACCAGGCGCGTGTGGCACTGCGGCGGATGCGCACCGGCCTGCGCATCTTTCGCGCACACCTGCCGGCCCGCTTTGCCGCGCACTGGTCGGCCGAGTGGAAGGTGTTGACCAACCAATTGGGCGACGCGCGCAACTGGGACGTGTTCGCCACCGAGTGGTTGCCCGAACTGGTGGCCGACGAGCCGGACCCGGTGGGAGCGGCCGACACCTCGGCGCAGGTGCTGCTGGGCTGGGTGCAGGACCAGCGGCGAGCGGCCTGGCAGCGCGCCGCGGATGCGCTGGGCAGCCGCGAACATGCGCTGCGCCTGCTGGCCTTCACCCGCGCGGTGCTGTGCCTGCGACCCGCAGACAGGCCGCAGGCCGAGACCGCCGGCGGGCAAGGTCTGGCGGCGTGGGCGCAGGCCAGCTTGCGCGAACGCCATGCCGCGTTGCGGCAGCAGGCCAGGGCGGCGCGTCGCATGGGTCCCGAGGGGCGGCATGCCTTGCGCATTTCGCTGAAGAAGCTGCGCTACGCACAGGAGTTTCTGGCCAGCGTGCTGCCGCCCAAGCGTGTGGCGCGCAGCACCGCCGCGCTGGCCGACGCGCAGCAATTGCTGGGTCAGCTCAACGACCTCACGACCGCGCACGCTCTGCTGGCCTCGGCCCCGCCGGGCCCGGCCTCACCCCGGGTGGTCGGCTGGCAGCAGGCCCTGCACGCCCGGCTGGAAGCCGGACTCACCGGGCTGCCCGCCATGGAGCGTTCGCTGGAAAAAGCCCCGACCCCCTGGGGTTGAAGTGGCGCGTTCAGGCCGCGGCGCTGGGCCGTGCGGCCACTGTGTCGCGCCAGGCCTGCAGCGCGTGCAGACCCGCATCGGCGGGCTTGAACCGCATCAGCTTGCCGAACTCCACGGTGCAGAACGCGGTGATGTCGGCGATGGTGAAGCGGTCTCCGGCCACCCAGGGTTGGCGCTGCAACTCCGCATCGAGCCAGACCGCCGTTTCCTTCGCCTTGGCCAGTTGCGACAGACCGAAGTCGGGGAACTGTGGCTGCTCCAGCGGTGCCAGCCCGGGATGGGTGTGGCGGATGGCGTTGGCCAGCGGCAGCATCAGGTACCACTCCATGCGCCGGTCCGCCATTTCGATGAAAGCGCGTTCCTGCGCGTCGCGCCCCATCAGGTTGGGCTCGGGGTGCAGGCCCTCCAGGTAAGTGCAGATGGCGCGGGTTTCGGTGAGCACGCGGCCGTCGTCCAGTTCCAGCGCGGGCACGCGTGCCAGCGGGCTTTTGGCCAGGTAGGCGGCTTGTTTGTGCTCTTGAGCATTCAGGTCGATGTTGACGAGCGCCAGGCCCTCGATGGACTTCTCGACCAGGAACATCTGGACCCGGCGGGGGTTGGGCGCGCGGGGCGAGACATACAGCTTCATGGCGCAGAGCCCTTCAAGCTCTGGCCCATCTCCACCATGCGGCGGGCTTCTTCGGCAAACCGCTGAGCACCGGCATCGCCATCTCGCGTGAGGTCCACCCGGGACGCCGGGCGCTCGATGCCGCGCTGCACAGCCGGGCGTGCGCGGATCGCGTCGCGCCAGCGAACGAGGTTCGGCAAGTCATCGACGTCCACGCCCGACCACCGGTGCGTGCGCACCCAGGCCCAGTTCGCGATGTCGGCAATGGAGTAGTCGCCAGCCAGGAACTCGTGGTCTTTCAGGCGTTCGTCGAGCACACGGAACAGGCGCTTGCTCTCGCCTTGGTAGCGATCGATCACCGACGGGATCTTCTCGGGAAAGTACCGAAAGAACACATTGGCCTGGCCCATCATCGGGCCGATGCCGCCCATCTGGAACATCAGCCACTGCATCACCAGCGAGCGGCCTTTCACATCGGCGGGCATCAGCTGGCCGGTTTTCTCGGCCAGGTAAACGAGGCAGGCGCCGGACTCGAACACCGCGAAATCGTCCATTCCGTGGTCGACGATGGCCGGGATGCGACCGTTGGGATTGATCGCCAGGAAGGCCGGCGTCTTCTGCTCACCCTGGGAGAGGTCAAGCACCTTCAGCGTGTACGGGAGCCCGAGTTCTTCCAGCGCGATGGACACTTTGTGTCCGTTGGGCGTTGCCGCCGTGTAGAGATCGATCATGCGGGCCCCGCTGCACCGGCGGCCTGCAATTCGTCACGGGTTTTGAGCGCCACCCGGCGCGCCGCTGCCGCGAAGTCGTCGCCATCGGACGCATACAGGATGGCGCGCGACGAGTTCACGATGATCGGCCCCGTGGTCGTGTCGCCCTGCACCCGCAAGCCAGCGCGCACGGTGGCCACGGCGTCGCCGCCTTGTGCGCCCACACCGGGGATCAGCAACGGCAAGGTGGGCGCAATCTCACGCACACGCTCGATCTCGGCCGGGTAGGTGGCGCCCACCACCAGGCCGAGCTGGCCGTTGAGGTTCCATGGTCCTTGCGCGAGCCTGGCCACGTGTTCGTAGAGCAGCGGCGCACCTTCCACGGACGCCAGTCGCTGGTTCTGCAGATCGTCGCCCCCGGGGTTGGAGGTCCGGCACAAGAGGAACGCGCCCTTGCCGTGGTACTGCAGGTAGGGCTGCACCGAGTCGAAGCCCATGAACGGCGAGAGCGTCACCGCGTCGGCGCCGTAGCGCTCGAAGGCCTCGATGGCGTACTGCTGCGCCGTGCTGCCGATGTCGCCGCGCTTGGCGTCCAGGATCACCGGCACCTGCGGCGCGGCGCGGCGCATGTGCTCCATGAGGCGCTCGAGCTGCTCTTCGGCGCGGTGCGCGGCGAAGTAGGCGATCTGCGGCTTGAAAGCGATGGCGGTGTCGGCCGTGGCCTCGACGATGGCGGCACAAAAATCGTAGATGCGGCTGGCATCGCCTTTGAACCTGGAGGGAAAGCGCGCCGGGTCCGGGTCAAGGCCGACGCAGAGCAGGGAGCGGTTCTGGCGCTCGGCGCCGCGCAGCATGTCGAGGAAAGTCATGCAGGGATTTTAGGTGGGCGCCTGATGTCGCCCCGCCCCGCATACCGGAGGAGGGTTCCCACTAAGATCGCCACCCATGCAAGCCCTCTCTCGTCAGCAGCTCGTCCTTCTGGTTCTTCTTACCCTGGTGTGGGGCATCAACTGGCCCATCATGAAGTTCGGCGTGACCGGTTTTCCCGCCCTCACGTTTCGCGCCATCAGCATGTGGATCGGGCTGCCGGTGCTGGGCATGGTGCTGGTGTGGCGGCGCGTGCCGTTTCGCATCGGACGCGAGCACTGGCGCGAGCTGTTCGTGCTCACCGTCTTCAACATGCTGGTCTGGCACACGCTGGCGGTGCTGGCCATCCAGACCCTGTCCAGCGGTCGGGCGGCGATCCTGGGCTACACCATGCCGGTGTTCTCGGCCATCGTCGGGGCCTGGTGGTTCGGGCAGCGGCTGGGCGTGCGGGCCTGGGGCGGCGTGGGGGCCGCAGCGCTGGGGGTCACGCTGCTGCTGTGGCACGAGGTCACCCAGCTCACGGGCAAACCGCTGGGCGTGACCATGATGCTGATCGCAGCCGCCGCCTGGGCATTGGGCACGCAGATGCTGCGCCGAACCACCATGCCCCAGCCCACACTGGCCATCTCGTTCTGGATGACGTTCTTCACCACGCTGTGGATGACCGCGGCCGCCGTGCTGTTCGAGCGCTCGGCCTGGGCGGCGCCCACGCCGGCCATCTGGGGTGCGATCATTTACAACGCGCTGGGTGTGTTTGCCTTCGCGCAGGTGGCCTGGCTCATGATGGCGCGCGACCTGCCCCCGGTGGCGTCTACCCTGTCGGTGATGTTCATCCCGGTGCTGGGTGTGTTCAGTGGCGCCTGGTGGCTGGGTGAGGTGCTGCACTGGCAGGACTGGGCGGCGGTTGCACTGATCATGGTGGCCATTGCATCTGTGTTGTTGCCCCCACGCTCCGCCGCTGTTCGGGTCGCTGCCCCCCGAGGGGGCTGATCCGGCTTGGGGCGGCCTGGCGCCGGATCGCTGTGGCCCTTGTCAGCCCGGCAACTGCGCCATCGCCAGGCACAAATCCGCCCAGGCTTTGCCCTTGTCGGTGGGGGTGCGCAGCAGGTAGGCCGGGTGGTAGGTCACGATCACGGGCACGCCTTCGTAGTGGTGCACTTGCCCGCGCAGTCGGCCGATGGGCTCGTTGGTCTTGAGCAGCGCCTGCACGGCAAAGCGACCCATGGCCACGATCACCTTGGGCTTCACCAGCGCCACCTGCCGCGCCAGATACGGCTCACAACGGGCCACTTCGTCGGGTTGCGGGTTGCGGTTGGCGGGGGGGCGGCACTTGAGCACGTTGGCAATGAAAGCGCCTTGCGCGCCAGTGCCGGTGCGACTGCGGCCCACGGCCTTGAGCATGTTGTCGAGCAGCTGGCCGGCCGCGCCCACGAAGGGTTCGCCCTGCAGGTCCTCGTTCTCGCCCGGGGCTTCGCCCACCACCATCCAGTCGGCCTCTTCGTCGCCCACGCCGAACACCGTCTGGGTACGGCCCTGGCACAGCCCGCAGGCCTGGCAACTGGCCACGGCTTCGCGCAGCGCGGACCAGTCCATGGTGGCCACAGGGCTGGCCTGTGCGGCCTGTTGCGCGGGTTCTGGCGCGGGGGTGTGTGTGGCGGCGGGCCGTGCGACAGGCGCAGGCGCAGCCACTGATGCAGCGGCAGCCGGTGGGGCGACCGGCATTGCCGCGCTCGGCAGGGCCGGCGCTTGCGTCTTGGGCGCCCACACCCGCACCCCCATTTCGGCCAGCATGGCGCGCTGGCGGGCATCGAGTTCGGGCACGAACGAGGTGTCGGGGGCGTTGCTCACCGGTTGGCCTCCACGGCGGCGGATGCCACCAGGTTGAGGCTCATCACCACGGCGTCTTCACGCTGGAACTGACCCGCCGGGTAGTAGCCCTTGCGCAAGCCCACCTGCGCGAAGCCGCAGCGCTCGTAAAGGCCGCGTGCCGGCGCATTGCTCTGGCGCACCTCCAGCCACAACCATTGCGCACCCTGACCGCGTGACCACAGGGCCAGCGCGTCGAGCATGAAGCGCGCCCAGCCCTGGCGCTGGTGAGCGGTGGCCACGGTGATGTTGAGCAGGTGCACTTCGTCCACACCCGGCATGGCCACCAGGTAGCCCAGCAGCACGCGGCCGTCGGCGCGCAGTGGGTGCGCCACTTCGCCGGGCAACGCCTCGGACAGCAGCAGCATGGCCGGGTAGCCGGCTTTGAGCGAGTCGTGAAAGTGCCGGCGCGACCACGGATGCGCGTAGGCCTGCGACTCCACGGCCTGCACCGCGTCCAGGTCGGATTCGAGCATCGGTTCGAACACGATCCGGCGTTCAGGGCGGGACGCCGTGCGCGGTTGCACCAGCGGCTCGGTGGGCGCGGGCCAGAGCCCGCTGGTCCAGGCGGGCAGGGCGGCTTTCACCGCGGCATCGGCATGTATCGGTGTGGTCATGCACCTGCCTCCGCAGCCAGTCGGATGCGTTCGCGCTCCGCCGTGGTCTGAGCCACTTTGTCGCGCACATAGAGGGGCAGGGCGTCTTGCGCGGGCACGGTGTGGCCCGCCGCGATCAGGCCCGGTGCCAGGCGCAGCAGCGCGGTGGCCGAGGGCAGGGCAGGATGGCGCTGGCCCGCAAGGTCGGTGAGCGCAGCGGCGCAGGATTCGAACACGTTGCCGGTGAGCAGGCGTTCGCCTGGAGCCAGGTCATGCAGGTAGGCCTCCAGGTCGGCGGGCGCGCACAGGCGGGGCGGCGCCAGCGGCACGAGACCCGCAGGGCCGGTGGCGTGGCAGGCGTAGGGCGCCACGTAGACCTCGCCCATGCGGGCGTCGAGCAGCGCCACGATCACACCAGGCACCCCCTGCCCCGCGTCCACCAGCGCCTGCCGCGCTTCCTCGGCCAGGGCCAGCAAGGTGTCCACGGGCAGCACCGGCAGGCCACCGGTGCGGCTGAGGCCTTGTGCGCCATAGGCCAGGCCCTGGGCCACCGAACAGGCGGTGCGCAAGCCGGTGAACGAGCCGGGCCCGCGCCCGAACACCACCGCGGCGAGCGTGTCCAGCGACCAGTTCGCTTCGTTCAGCACGCTGCGCACCATGGGCAGCAACGAGCCGGAGGCCTGCGCCCCGCCTGGGCCGCTGCGTTGCCACAGCGCGCCGCCGGGTTCGCCCGAACCCAGGGCCACCGAGAGTGCATCGGTGCTGGTTTCGATGGCCAACAGGCGCAGGGATGGCGGGGTTGCAATGGGCATCGGAGGATTATCGGCCAGGGTGCCGGCTGTCAGGCCTGCGGTCCATTGGCGAGGACCGCTCGCTGGGGAGATGGACCGCGTTTCATAATGAAACACATGTCTTTTGCCCGCTCCCTGTTCGTCCTGCTGATCCCGGCCATGCTGGCACTGCCCGCCTGCGCCCAGCTGCCGGGCGAATATGGCGCCTTGCCCCCGACCGTGGTGGCGGCCCTCAAGCGTGCGCACGTGCCACCCAGTGCGCTGTCGGCGTTGGTGGTGTCGGTGGACAGCCGGGCCGAAGAGCGGCTGCGTTTTCGCGCCAGCGTGCCGGTGAACCCGGCCTCGGTGATGAAGCTGGTGACCACCTATGCCGCCATCGACCTGCTGGGCGCCGACTACACCTGGAACACCCGCTTCTACACCGATGGCACGATCGACCAGGGCGTGCTGCGCGGCAACCTGTACGTGCGTGGGGATGGCGATCCGAAGTTCGTGCTCGAGCGCATCCAGAGCGCGTTTTTCGCCCTGCAGGACAAGGGTGTGCGCGTGGTGCTGGGTGACATCGTGCTCGACCACAGCGCCTTCGAACTCGCCGCCACCGACCCCGGTGCTTTTGACGGCGAAGCCTTGCGGCCCTACAACACCACGCCCGATGCGCTGCTGGTCAACTTCAAGTCGGTCGTGCTGACCTTCCAGCCCGACGGCGCCAGTGGCGTGGCGCGCGTGATCAGCGAGACCGTGCCGCTGGCGCGCGTGGGCGCCGGCTGCGGCGATTGGCGCGGGGGCCTGCAGGCGCGCTTCGATGACGCCAACACCATCCGGTTCGAGGGGCGCTACCCGCAGAGCTGCGGTGAACTCAAATGGCCCGTGGCCTACCAGGACCCGGCCAGCTACGCCACCCGCGCCATGGAAGGGCTGTGGCGCGCCAGCGGCGGCGCCATCACCGGCCACGCCCGGACCGGCCTCACACCGCCGGATGCGACGCTGTTGCACGAAGCCGCGTCGCTGCCGCTCTCGGACATCATCACCGACGTGAACCAGTGGAGCAACAACGTGATGGCGCAGCAGGTGTTCCTCACGCTGGGCCGCCTGGTGCCCGCGCCGGCACCTCAACCGGTGATGTCCCAAGGCTCCGTGACCGATCGGCTCGTGCCCATGCGGCCGGCCCGATTCGAGCGCTCGCGCGAGGTGATTGAAAACTGGTGGAAGCGCACCTTCGGCATCCGCAGTGCCATGCCCGTGATGCACAACGGTTCGGGTCTGTCGCGCGAAGAGCGCATCACCCCCGAAGCCCTGGCCAACCTGTTGCGTCACGCCAGCCGCCACCCGCAGGGCGAGCGGTTCGCCGGTTCCCTGTCGATCGCCGGCGTGAGCGGCACCGCTGCCCGCATGGCCCGTGCGCCCGGCAGCGCGGCGCGGGGCAACGCCCAGCTCAAGACCGGCACGCTCAAGGACGTGACGGGCATTGCCGGTTATGTGAATGCGGTCAATGGCGCGCGTTACGTGGTGGTCGGTTTCGTGAACCACCCCAATGCGCCCGCAGCGCGGCCGGCGCTGGAAGCGCTGGTGGAGTGGACCGCTGCGCAGCCCGACTGAGGCGCGCAGCGACGGCGAGGTCCGTATCATCCAGACCATGCAACCCGGCGACATCATCGGCTTCTGTGCCGCTTTCCTCACCACGGCCAGCTTCATTCCGCAGGCCTGGCTCACTTTCAGAAGCCGGGACGTGAGCGGCATCTCGCTCGGCATGTACAGCGCGTTCACGCTGGGCGTGGCTTTGTGGCTGGTCTATGGCCTGACCCTGGGGGCCTGGCCGGTGGTGGTGGCCAATACCATCACGCTGGCACTCGCCTTGTCGATCCTGTTGATGAAACTGCGTTACGGACGCGGGCCGCAGCGCTGACGCTTGTTCTCAGGCTGCCGCGCGCATGAGCCGGTCTCGCACACCGTCCCAGGCCACGTCGGCAGGCGGTGTTTCCACCCAGATCAGGCGCACGCCCGTGGCGTCGAGTTCGCGCAGCACCGCAAACAGTTCCTGAGCGCAGCGCGCGGCATCCAGGGGCATGCGGCGCACGCTCACGCCGCGCGCGGCCTTGATGGGTGCGCGGGCGTACACCGCGATGTGGCGCGCATCGGGCCCCAGCAGGTCCAGCGCGGTCTGCAGGGGTTGGGCGTCCATCAGCCGCACCTTGGCGCGCGGTGCGTAGTGCGATTCGAGCGTGCCCGAGGCGCGTGGCGTGGCCTCGTCTCGCTCGCGCAGCGGCTGTTGGCACACCGCCTCGATCTGCGCCGAGGTGACTATGCCGGGGCGCAGCAGCACGGGCCAGGCGCGCGTGGCGTCGACGATGGTGGACTCGATGCCCACCGGGCAGGCACCTCCATCGAGGATCAGCAGGTCTGCATCCGACAGCGCGGCAAATTCGTCGGCCACATGGGCGGCGGTGGTCGGGCTCACGCGGCCGAAGCGGTTGGCGCTGGGCGCGGCCACGCCGCTCACGCCGTGCGCGGCGGCCGCCGTGAGCAGCGCTTGCGCCACCGGATGGGCCGGGCAGCGCAGGCCCACCGAGTCCTGCCCGCCCGCCGCCACCGCCGCCACGCCTTCGCGGCGGGGCAGGATGAGTGTGAGCGGGCCGGGCCAGAAGGCATTCATGAGCTCGGTGGCAAAGGCCGGCACGTCACGCGCGTAGTGGTCGACCCCGCCGCGCCAACCCTGCGCACCAGCGCCTGGGGCCAGGTGCACGATCAACGGATGGTCGGCCGGTCGGCCCTTGGCCGCGAAGATGCGGTGCACCGCTGTGGCGTTGTCGGCGTCGGCGGCCAGGCCATACACCGTTTCGGTCGGCATGCCGACCAGCGAACCCGCGGCCAATCGCTGCGCTGCCTGCTCCACGGCAGACGCATCGGCGGCGTTCAGCAGCAGCGGCATGGGGTGATCAGGCGTCGAGCGGAGGCAGGCCCAGCAGTGCGAGCACCTGAGCCGTGGTCTCGCGCACCTGCGCCACCGTGGGCGCGGTGATGTTGAGGTGACCCATCTTGCGACCCGGGCGTGCGCTCAGCTTGCCGTAGAGGTGCAGGTGGGTGCCCGGCAGCGCGAGCACCTGGGCCCAGGGCGGTGACACACCCCGCTCGCTCGCCTTTTCGCGCACGGCATTGGGCGCGAACCAGAGGTCGCCCAGCAGGTTGACCATGATGGCTGGGCTGTGCTGGCGCGGCGTGGTCAGGGGCAGGCCGGCCAGCGCGCGCACCTGCGCTTCAAACTGCGAAATGTCGCAGGCGTTCTGTGTGTAGTGGCCGCTGTTGTGCGGGCGGGGTGCCATCTCGTTGACGATCAGGTCCACGCCGCCGTCGGCCGTATCGACCAGGAAGTACTCCACGCACAGCACGCCCACGTAGTTGAGGTGCTGGGCCAATGCCACCGTGCTGGCCTGCGCGCGCGCGGCCAGGGTCGGGTCCAGCGCGCCCTCGAACACCTCGGTGATGGCGAGAATGCCGTCGTGGTGCGTGTTCTTCTGCACCGGGAAGCTCACCGTCTGGCCATCGGCGCCGCGCGCCACGATCACCGAGCACTCGCCGCGCAGCGGCATGAGCTTCTCCAGCACGCAGGGCACCTTGTTCAGTTCTTCCCACGCAGAGGCCAGTTCTTCACGCGTGCTCACGCGCACCTGGCCCTTGCCGTCGTAACCCAGGCGCGCGGTCTTCAGGATGCCGGGCAGCAGATCCGCCGGCACGGCGGCCAGCAGCGCGTCGGTGGTGATGGCCGCATAGGGCGCGGGGAACACGCCGCTGACCGGGGCGCACTGCACGAAGTGCGCTTTCTCCTTGATGCGGTCCTGCGCCACCGCCACGCAACTCGCCGAGGGCGCCACCGGGCGGTGGGCGCCGAGTGTGACCAGCGCCGGCGCCGGCACGTTCTCGAATTCGGTGGTGATGGCTTCGCAGCGCTGCATCAGCTGAGCCAGGCCTTGCTCGTCATCAAACGGCGTCTGGATGTGGAAATGGCTGATCAGGCCGGCGGGGCTGGCCGGATCGGGATCCAGCACCGCCGTGAAATAGCCCATGGCCTGCGCCGCCTGAACGAACATGCGCCCGAGCTGGCCGCCGCCCATGACGCCGAGCGTCATCTGCTGGCCGGTGGGCGAGGTGCTGCCAGGGAGGATGGTCTTGAGGCTCATGGGGGTGGTGTCACAGGGGAAGGGTCATGCCGCGCGCGGCGGCGGTCTGTTGTGCGCGGAAGGCCTCGAGCCTCTCGCGCAGGGAAGGGTCTTCGTTGGCCAGCATGGCCACGGCGAACAGCGCCGCGTTGGCTGCACCCGCGGCGCCGATGGCGAAGGTGGCCACCGGCACACCCTTGGGCATCTGGACGATGCTGTGCAGCGAATCCACACCGCTGAGGTGCTTGCTGGCCACCGGCACGCCGAGCACCGGCACCACCGTTTTGGCCGCCAGCATGCCCGGCAGGTGGGCCGCGCCCCCTGCGCCCGCGATGATGCATTTCATGCCCGACCCGGCCGCGCTCTCGGCGTAGGTGAACATGTCGTCGGGCATGCGGTGCGCCGAGACCACGCGGGCGTCGAACGAAATGCCGAAATCCTGCAGGATCTGCACGGCGTGCTGCATGGTGTCCCAGTCGCTGCTGGAGCCCATGACCACGCCCACTTGGATGGGGTTCATGTGTTGCCTCTGGCCGATGCGCCCCCGGCGGGGGCGGAGCCCGGTGGCGCATGAACAGGCATGGCGCTCTCCGGTAAAGTGTCGATTTTACGGTTCGCCCCCTCGGCGTCGGCCGTCCTGCTCTGCTCCCTCTTCAGGTCTCCCCCATGATCAACGTCACCATCGCCAATTTTGAAGCCGAGGTCATCGAGGCTTCGCACCACACGCCCGTGCTGGTCGACTTCTGGGCCCCGTGGTGCGGCCCGTGCAAGGTGATCGGCCCGCTGCTGGAAAAGGTCGAGACCGCCTATGCCGGGCGCTTCAAGCTGGTCAAGATCGACTCCGACCAGGAGCAGCAACTCGCCGCGGCCTTCGGTATCCGCAGCATTCCCACCTGCGTGCTGCTCATGAACGGCCAGCCAGTCGACGGCTTCATGGGCGCGCTGCCCGAAGGCCAGATCAAGGAATTCCTCGACAAGCACCTGCCTGCGGCCAACGAGCTCGAAGCCCGGGCCGAGGAAGAAGAAGCCCAGGAAGCGATCGCCGAAGGCGACCTGGAAGGCGCGCTGGAGAAGCTGCAGGAGGCCGTGAAGACCGATCCGAACAACGACGACGCGCGCTTTGATCTGGTGAAGCTGCTGCTGGAGTTGGGCCTGGACGACGACGCCAAGGTGGCGTTTGCGCCCGTGATCGCCAAGGCCGCCGGTGTGCGCCGGCTCGATTCGCTGCAGCGCTGGATGGCTGCGCGCGATGCGCAGGCCGCCGTGACCGACCCGGAAGCCCGCGCTGCCGAGTTGCAGGCGGCGATTGCCACCAACAAACGCGACTTTGCCTCGCGCTTTGCACTCGCCCAGTTGCTCATGGCACACAGCCAGTGGGTGCCTGCGATGGACGAGTTGCTGGAAATTTTGATGCGCGACAAGGCCTGGAGCGAAGACCTCGCGCGCAAGACGTTCATCGCCATCCTTGACATCATCGAGCCGCCCAAGCCCAAGGTGGCCGAAGGCCAGGTACCGCCGGAAGACCCGACGGTGGCGACCTACCGGCGTCGTTTGTCGAGTGTTGTGCTGAGTTGATTCCCGCTTGACCTGAGCCGAGAAAACCCCGTTCGCCCTGAGCTTGTCGAAGGGTTCACCCGAACGTTGGTGTGGAAAGGCTTCGGCAGGCTCAGCCCGAACGGGAGTGGGTTCAGCCCGAACGATCGCGCTCGGCCCGAAGGGGTGGCGTTCAGCCCATGAGGCGCGTCAGCGCTTCCTGGTATTTCGCAGCGGTTTTTTCAATCACTTCTTTGGGCAAACGTGGCGCCGGCGGGGTCTTGTCCCAAGGCTTGCCGCCCACCTGCGCCGTCTCCAGCCAGTCGCGCAGGAACTGCTTGTCGTAGCTGGGCGGGTTCTGGCCCACCACGTAACTTTCGGCTGGCCAGTAGCGTGAGCTGTCGGGCGTGAGCACCTCGTCCATGAGCACCAGCTTGCCGGCCTTGTCCAGGCCGAACTCGAACTTGGTGTCGGCAATGATGATGCCCTTCTGAAGCGCCATCTCGGCCGCGGCCTTGTACAGCGCGATCGACACGTCGCGGATCTGCGCGGCGAGTTCGGGGCCGATCATGGTCACGGTCTGTTCGAAGGTGATGTTCTCGTCGTGCTCGCCCATCTCGGCCTTGGCCGCGGGCGTGTAGATCGGCTCGGGCAGCTTGGAGGCGTTCTGCAGGCCGGCGGGCAGCTTCACGCCGCACACGGCCTGGTTGTCCTGGTATTCCTTCCAGCCACTGCCGGCCAGGTAGCCGCGCACCACGGCTTCCACCGGGATCGGCTTCAAGCGCTGGACCAGCATCGAGCGACCGGTGACCTGCGGCGCCTCGGCCGCGGAGACCACGCTCTCGGGCGCATCGCCGGTGAGGTGGATGGGGCAGATGTTCAGGCCGTTGGGGCCGAGCTTGTCGAACCAGAACAGCGAAAGCCTGGTGAGCAGCTCACCTTTGCCGGGAATCGGCTCGCCCATGATCACGTCAAAGGCGCTGATGCGGTCGCTGGCCACCATCAGGATGCGGTCGTCGCCCACGGCGTAGTTGTCGCGCACCTTGCCACGCGCCAGCAGGGGCAGGGAGGTGAGGGCCGAGGTGTGCAGGGCAGAGGTCATGTTCGGATCGGGGAAAAGCGGGACAAGAAAAAAGCCCGTTGAACAGCCAACGGGCTTTGAACCATTCCGGGCGATTATCGCAAGTTGGCGAGCCCCCGGGCCACCCCCTTATTTCGCGGCCAGGCCCAGGCGCTCGATCAGGGCCTTGTCCTTGGCGTAAGTCTCGGCCGCCCACTGGCGGTAATCGTCACCGCTGCGGTACCACATGTCCTGGTTGAGCTGGGCCAGCACCTCGATGTGCTTGGGGTCGTCCATGGCCTTCTTGAAGGCGTCGTGCAGCGTTTTCATGATGGCCGGGTCCATGCCCTTGGGGCCGGCCAGACCGTAGGGCGAGCTCGACACCACGCCATAGCCCAGTTCCTGCGCGGTGGGCACGTCGGGCCAACGCTTGGTGCGCTGTTCGCCGAAGGTCACCAGCAGGCGCATCTGGCCGCTGTCGACGAACTTGTCCCAACCGCTGGCGTCGCTCTGCGCCATCACGTGGCCACCGAGCAGGGCCGACACCAGGTCGGCATTGCCCTTGAACGGCACGTGCGTGAGCTCCACCTTGGCGTTGCCGGCCAACTCTTCCATGATCAGGTGCGGGCTGCTGCCGGTGCCGGTGGAGCCGTAGTTGATCTGCTTGGGTTGCTTGCGCGCGGCTTCGATGTAGTCCTTGAAGCTCTTGTAGGGCGAGTCGGCCTTGACGGTCAGGCCGAAGGTGTAGCCCGATACGCCAATGATGTAGCTGAAGTCGGTCAGCGGATTCCAGTTGCTCTTCTGCATGTGCGGCAGGCGCAACATGCCCAGCGGGAATTGCGAGATGGTGTAGCCGTCGGGCTTGGCCATCTGCGCCATGGTGCTGGGGCCCAGGGTACCGCCGGCGCCCGGGCGGTTTTCGATCACGATGGGCTGGCCCAGGTGCTTGCTGGCAATCTCGGCCAGGGTGCGCAGGTGCCGGTCGGTCGAACCACCAGCGGGCCACGGAATGATGAGTGTGACCGGGCGGCTCGGGTATGCCTGGGTTTGCGCCTGGGCCACGCTCCAGGGGGCCACGCCGGCGGTGGCCGTGGCGACGGCCAGCAGCAGCGCGCGGCGGCGCTGCGACGGGGGTGTGTTCTTCATGCTTGTCTCCTTCTGGGGAAGTGCCGGTCTGGCGGTGGTTGCGGCGCGCTTTGCGCCGCGCGGGTGCTCAAGGGGGAGGGGCGGTGGCGTCGCGCGCGGCCTGCTGTTCCTGCAGTTCGCGCCACATGACCTTGCCGCTGCCCGAGCGGGGCAGCGCCTCCACGAATTCCACAGTGCGCGGGCTTTTGTAGGCGGCCATGTGGCCGTGCGCCCAGTCGATCACGTCTTGTTCGGTCACCTGTCCGCGGTGTTCGGGCCGCAGCACCACGAGGGCCTTGACCGACTCGCCGCGTTTGGCGTCGCGCACGCCGATGACGCAGGCTTCCTGGATGGCGGGGTGGTGGTACATCAGCGCTTCCACCTCGGCCGGCCAGACCTTGAAGCCGCTCGCATTGATCATGCGTTTCAAGCGGTCGGTCATGAAGAAGTAGCCGTCCTCGTCCACGTGGCCGAGGTCGCCGGTGCGCAGGAAGCGCCGGCCGTCGATGTCGACGAAGGCCTCCTGCGTGGCTTGCGGGTTGCGCCAATAGCCCTGCATGACCTGCGGCCCGTGCACCACGATTTCGCCCGTCTCGCCAAGGGGCAGCCGGGCCAGGGTGTCGGGGTCGACCACGCGCGCGTCCACGTCGAACACCGGCAGACCCAGGCACTGGCGCTTGGGCCGGTGCGTGGGGTTGATGTGGGTGGCGGCCATGGTTTCGGACATGCCGTAGCCTTCGATGTAGTCCTGCCCGGTGAGAGCCTTGAGGCGCGCGGCCAGGGCCTCGGGCATGGCTGCGCCGCCGCCGCGCACGCAGCTCAGGCTGGAGAGGTCGAAGCGGTCGAGCTGCGGGTGCGCGAGGAAGTCGATCACCATGGTGGAGATGGCTTGCCACATGGTGACGCGGTAGCGCTGCATGCAGACCGCGGCGACTTCGCGGTCCCAGCGCGCGAGCACCACGATGGTTGCGCCCATGTAGAGCGGCCCGTTCAGGCTGCCCGTGAGGCCGGTGACGTGAAAGAAGGGCAGCACCGAGAGACAGACCGCTTCTTGCGAAGTGCCGAACCAGCGCACACCGCCCACCAGCGTGCTCATCACGCCGCGGTGGGTGTGCATGCAGCCCTTGGGCAGGCCGGTGGTGCCCGAGGTGTAGGGCATGGCGCACAGGTCGTCGGGGCCGGTGGTCAGTGGCCCGGGCGCCCAAGCGCTGGCCACCACGTCGGCCCAGGCCACGAGCCCTGGCTCGACCAGTGGCTCGCGCGGGGCGGCCACGAAGTCGGGTACCCGCAGGTCGGTGGGTACGCGCAGGTGGTCGCTGTAGGTGGCCACGACCACGTGGCGCAGTCCGGCGCCATCTGGCGCGAGCAGCGGGCGCACCTGCGGCAACAGGTCCTGCGCCACGAAGGCGACCTGCGCGCCGCTGTCGGTGAGGCAGTGGCGCAGCTCTTCCACGCGGTTCATCGGGTTCACCGGCACCACCACCGCGCCCGCCCGCAAGATGCCGTAGAAAGCCAGCGCCCACTGCGGGCTGTTCTGCATGCACAGCAGCACGCGGTCGCCGGGCCGCACGCCGCAAACCTGCTGCAGGTGGCCGGCGAGGTGCTCGGTCTCGCGCAGGAACTGGGCGTAGGTCAGCACCGAGTCGTAGAACACGATGAAGGGCTTGTCGGGGTAGCGCCGGGCCGACACTTCCAGGTTGTAGAAGACGTGCGTCTGCGGCAGCGTGAGGTGCTGCGGCAGGCCGGGTGGCCAGTGGGCCGGGGTGGGGGGCGTCATGCGGGCGGTGTGGGGGGTGGAGTGTCAGAATTCCGCTGAGCGGAAAACGACTTGGCGCGATCAATATACGGCGCTGCAAAGGTCTAGTAAACGCTGATCAGGGAAAGCGAGCATGGTGAGGGGTTTCAAAACGCCGCAAAATTCCGTTCTGCGGAATACGAGCGGCGTGCATGCGTCGCATATTCCGATCTGCAGAAAAAAGGAGGCCGACCATGGGCCGTCATCGCCACACGCCACCCACGCCGCTCGCCGAAGCGGACCCGGCCCACGACCGCCGTTTCGTCACCGCGCTGGCGCGTGGCCTCACCGTGCTGCGCTGCTTCACCCCGGCCGACCGCTGGCTGGCGCACCAGGAACTGGCGCGCCGCACCGGCCTGCCGCAAGCCACCGTCTCGCGCCTCACGTTCACGCTCGCCAGCCTGGGCTACCTGCGCCACCGCGCGGCCACCGGCGAGTACGCGCTGAGTCCTGCGGTGCTGTCGCTGGGCTTCAGCGTGTTGTCCAACTTCCAGGTCGGGCGCATCGCGCGGCCCTTCATGGAAACGCTGGCCGAGCACACCCAGGCCGCCATTTCACTCGGGGTGCGGCACGACACCTCGGTGGTGTATGTGGCGCACTGCCGCAGCACGGCGCGCCTCATCCTCGGGCTGGACGTGGGCACGCGCCTGCCGTTCGCTGAAACGGCCATGGGCCGCGCGATCTGGGGCTCCGCATCGGTCGGCATGCAGGCCTTGGTGGCGCGGCGGCTGCAGGCGCAAGACCCCGCACTGTGGCCGGCACGTGAAGCGGTTTTGCGCCGCGCCGAAGTCGATTGCGCCGAGCGCGGCTACGCGGTGTCCGAGTCCGAGTGGGAAAGCGAGATAGCCGCCATCGGCGTGGGGCTGGAGCTGGGCGATGGTCGCGAGCCGCTGGCGCTCACCGTGGGCGGTCCGGCCTCGCGGCTGCAAGGCGCCTTGCTGCACGAGGACTTTGGCCCGGCGCTGGTGAAAACCGGCCGCGAGATCGTGGCAGCGATTCAGGCAGCGGGTTGGCCGGACTGAATGAAAAAACGCCACCGCGAGGGTGGCGTTTTGAAGGGCGTTTGAGCCGGAGGCCGGTCAGTGCACAACCTGGGCGAGTTCGCCCTTGGCGTACCTGGCTGCCACCACCTGGAGCGTGTCACCCTTGATCTTGCTGGCCTGGCCTTCGCAGCCGAACTCGATGTAGCGCTGCTTGCAGATCGCTTTGGCGGCTTCGCGCGCAGGCTTGAGCCATTCGCGGGCATCGAACTTCTCGGGGTTCTCGGCCAGGAACTTGCGCACCGCGGCCGTCATGGCCAGTCGGATGTCGGTGTCGATATTGATCTTGCGCACGCCGAATTTGATGGCCTTCTGGATTTCCTCGACCGGCACGCCATAGGTTTCCTTGATCTTGCCGCCGTACTGGTTGATCACGGCCAGCAGGTCTTGCGGCACGGAGCTGGAGCCGTGCATCACCAGGTGGGTGTTGGGCAGGCGGCGGTTGATTTCCTGGATGCGGTCGATCGCCAGGATGTCGCCGGTGGGCTTGCGCGTGAACTTGTAGGCGCCGTGGCTGGTGCCGATGGCAATGGCCAGCGCGTCGAGCTGGGTGCGCTTGACAAAATCGGCGGCCTGCTCTGGGTCGGTCAGCAGCTGTTCGCGCGTCATCACGGCCTCGGTGCCGTGGCCGTCTTCCTTGTCGCCCTGCATGGTCTCCAGGCTGCCCAGGCAGCCCAGTTCACCTTCAACGGTCACACCCAGCTTGTGGGCCATGTCCACCACCTTGCGGGTGACGTCCACGTTGTATTCGTAGCTGGCGATCGTCTTGCCGTCGCCTTCCAGGCTGCCGTCCATCATCACCGAGCTGAAGCCCAGGTCGATCGCGCCGCGGCACACGTCCGGGTTCTGTCCGTGGTCCTGGTGCATCACCAGCGGGATGTGCGGGTAGGACTCCACCGCGGCCTGGATCAGGTGCTTGATGAAGGGCTCGCCGGCGTATTTGCGCGCACCCGCGCTGGCCTGCAGGATCACCGGTGCGCCGGCTTCGTGGGCCGCGGCCATCACAGCCTGCACCTGTTCGAGGTTGTTGACGTTGAACGCTGGAATGCCGTAGCCGTGGATGGCCGCGTGGTCGAGCAGTTCGCGCATGGAAACGAGCGCCATGAGAATCCCCTAAGTCTGTTGGTAACCGGTCGGTAACCCGCGATTTTACGGCGCGTGCCGGGCCAGGTGCAAAGGCATCAGGTCGGGCGCTGCCGCAGGAATGCGCTGAAGCGGTCCAGCACGGGAGCCAGGCCGCGCAGCGGCGGGGCCATGGCGCCGATCAGCGTGGCGTGGTTGACGCGGTCGAACAGTTCCACTTCCACCGGCGTGCCGCGCCGCTGCAGGGCCTGTGCCATCGCCAGCGTGTTGCGCTGGGGGTTCACCGCCGTGTCGCTTCTGGCCGCCAGCAGCAGCACGCGGTGTTTCAAGCCAACGCCGGCCGGTGCGTGAAAGAGCGGCTGTGAACTGGCGGGCGTGTCGGGCCAGTTGAAGGCCAGCTGCACCTCGGGAATGGCGATCGGCAGGAAGTCGTAAGGGCCGGCCAGTCCAGCCCAGCCCGCCAGATCGGCCGCCCGCATGTTCACCTCCGCCAGCCAGCGCGCGTCGAGCGCGAGCATGGCCGCGTTGTAGGCGCCCGCGCTGTGGCCGGTGACGAACAGGCGCGAGGGGGATGCGCCCAGGCGCTCGGCGTTGTCGCGCGCCCAGCGCACGGCTTGCGCGCAATCCTGCAGAAACACCGGGTAGCGCACGTCGGGGCTCAGGCGGTAGTCGGCCACCAGGGTGACGATGCCGCGCGAGGCCAGCGCCTCGCCCACGAACTTGTAGTCGGCGCGCTCGCCGCTGCTCCAGCTGCCCCCGTAGAAGAACACGGCGATCGGCGCGTCGGGCGTCTTGTCCACCGGCAGGTACACATCCATGCGCTGGCGCTCGGCGCTGCCGTACGCCTCACCGCGCAGCACCGTGTGGGTGTTCGACGGCACGGTGGCGTTGATCAGCCGGAAGGGTGTGCAGGCCTGCAGCAGCGGCGCCAGGCCCAGCAGGGTGAGCCAGCGGCGTCGGGCGGGCGTTGTCGGGGGAATGGGGTGCGGTGAATTCATGCCATGGGTACGCGGGCCATCGGCCGCTGGATTCCGGTGGGTGGGAAATGACGGGCGTCGGAATGCACGTCCGGATACCAATCGTCACACAACCCCGGGGAACTGTGGCGCTGCAACATGGCACCCTTCAAGGACGCTTTGCAAAAGCTCACCCGGGGTGAAGACACCTCCTGACCTGAAAAAAAGAATGGAACTGCCATGCCTTGTCGCTCCCTGATCGTGACGCTGACCTCCGCCGCTGCCTTGTTCGCGCCAGCGCTCTCGCAGGCGCAGGTGACACTCAAGCCAGACGGCCAGTGGCGCTACCTGCTGACGGCCGGCGCCAACGTCTCGTCGGGCAACAACGACGCCGGCTCGCTGAATCTGGCGGTCGAGGGCGCGCAACAGACCCCCTACGACAAATGGACCTGGAGCGCCAAGGCCGACCACGCGCGCAGCGCCGGCGTGGCCACCACCGATCGCTACGGCCTGCGCACCCAATACAACCGCGACATCTCGCCCGACTGGTTCGGCTTCGGCTCGGGCGAGACGCTGCGCGACAAGCTGGCCAACATCGCGGCCCGGTATTCGGTGGCCAGCGGCGTCGGGCGCCACATGTGGCGCGAAGACGGTGGGTTTTTCGACCTGTCCGCCGGTGTGGGCTATTCGCACGACCGCTTCGTCGCTCCCACCGACATCGCGGGCGAGATGCGAGACAAATATGGCCGCGTCGAATTGGTGCTGGCGGAGGAGTCCAGCCACCGGTTGACCGCCACCACCAGCCTGCGCCAGAAGTTCACGCTGTATCCGAACCTTCGTGATTCAGGCAAGTACCGCGCGGCACTGGAGACGGGACTCACCGTCGCGATGACGTCAACGATCAACCTGTCGGCAGGCCTGAGCTACCGGTATGACAGCGACCCGGGAACCAGCCTGGAAAAGGGCGACGCGACGTTCGTGACGGGGGTGTCGATGCGGTTTGATTGACGGGCCCCCACGCTCCCCCGCTGCGCGAGGTCCGCTGCCCCCCGAGGGGGCTGATCCGGCTTGGGGCGGCCCGGCGCCGGGTCTTCATGCCCCCACGCTCCCCCGCTGCGCGAGGTCCGCTGCCCCCCGAGGGGGCTGAGCCTGCCTTGGGGCGGCCCGGCGGCAGTCTCCGGGCCCCCACGCTCCGCCGCTGCGCGGGTAGCTGCCCCCCCCCGGGGGTCGGCCCGGCGCCGGATCGCCTTCCGGCGCGAGAGGTTCCCATCCAGGGGGCATCGAGGGTCCGGCTGCGCCGGCCCAAGATGCCGTCCCCCCTCCAAGCGCCGAAGGCGCGCAAGAGAGGGGGGAAGCCGCGCAGCGGCGCAGGGGGGTGTCCCTATCCAGCCCGGCAGATCTTCAGCGTGTTGGTGCCGCCGGCCTGGCCCATGGGCTCGCCCACGGTGATGGCGTACACGTCGCCGGTCTGCACGATGCCGCGCTTCTTCAGGTGCGCCTCGGCGTCGGCCAATGCGGCGTCGCGGTCGGCGCTGTTGTCCATCAGCAGCGGACGCACGTTGCGGTAGAGCGTCATGCGGCGCTGGGTCGAGAGGTTGGGCGTCATGGCGTAGATCGGCATGCGCACGTTGTGCCGGCTCATCCACAGGGCGGTCGAACCCGAGTCGGTCAGTGCCACGATGGCCTTGGCGCCCAGGTGGTGCGCGGTGAACAGCGCACCCATGGCGATCGACTGGTCGATGCGCTTGAAAGTCTTGCCCTTGAAGTCGGCCGAGAGCTCGCTGTACTCGGCCTTCTCGGCCTCCGAGCAGATGTTGGCCATTTCCTTCACGGTCTCCAGCGGGTACCGGCCGGCCGCCGTTTCGGCACTCAGCATCACGGCGTCGGTGCCGTCGAGCACAGCGTTGGCCACGTCGCTCACCTCGGCACGTGTGGGCACCGGGTTGACGATCATCGACTCCATCATCTGCGTGGCGGTGATCACGACCTTGTCCATCTCGCGCGCCAGGCGGATCATGTGTTTCTGCAGGCCGGGCACGGCTGCGTTCCCCACCTCCACCGCCAGATCGCCGCGCGCGACCATGATGCCGTCGGACACCTTCAGGATGTTGACCAGCTCGGGGATCGCCTCGGCGCGCTCGATCTTCGCAATCAAGGCCGGTTTGTGGCCCTCGGCCGCACCGGCCACATTGCACAGCTGGCGCGCCAGCTCCATGTCGGTCGCATTCTTGGGAAAGCTCACCGCCACGTAGTCGGCCTTCAGGCCCATGGCGGTCTTGATATCGTCCATGTCCTTGGCGGTGAGCGCCGGCGCGGTCAGGCCGCCGCCCTGCTTGTTGATGCCCTTGTTGTTCGACAACTCGCCGCCGAGATACACCGTGGTGTGCACCGCTGGACCCACCACCTTGTCGATGATCAGCACGATCAGGCCGTCATTGAGCAGCAGCGTGTCGCCGGCCTTCACGTCGCGGGGGAGCTCCTTGTAGTCCAGGCCCACGCCTTCGAGATTGCCCAGCTCGGTGCGCGAGGCATCGAGCACGAATTTTTCACCCGGCACCAGCATCACCTTGCCCTCGGCAAACTTGCCCACGCGGATCTTGGGGCCCTGCAGGTCGGCCATGATGCCGACCTCGCGCCCGGCGCGCTGGGCCGCTGCGCGCACCAGCGTGGCGCGGTCGATGTGGTCCTGCGCGGTGCCGTGCGAGAAGTTGAGGCGAACCACGTTCACGCCCGCGCGGATCATGGCTTCGAGCAAAGCCGGGTCGCTGGAAGCAGGGCCGAGGGTGGCAACGATCTTGGTGGCGCGCATGGGCATTGGGGGTGTCTCCTGTCGGTGAATGGCCGGGCTTGAATGTGCCTGGGTGTAATTTGGTTTCAATTATCTGTGAAACCGGTTACATGCCCGCGACATCCGTGCGGACTCACAGTCGGTTGGTGCGGGGCGGTGCCTGGCCGCTGTAGTCCAGGCGGACGAAGGTCTCATCAACCACTTGCAGATGCACGCTGGTGCGCCGGAAGGACCACTGGCGGTCGATGGTCGGCGACGAGGTGGCGCCGCGGCTTCGAGTGCTCATCTCGAGACCGTAGCGCGCGCGCAGCGAGGTGGTAAGGCGCTGGCCCAGCGCGCGTGCTTCGTCCGCAGAACCTGCGTCGGCCAGCAGCGTGATGCGTTGCAGCTGATCGGCCTTGAACACGAACGAGACCTTGAAGCGAGCGCCAGCGAGCTCGTGGACCGGGATCTCCAGCCGCACGCTCTCATCTTTGGACAGCGGATCGCCTGGCGCGACCCGTGCCCCGGGCATCAAGGCCTGCACCTCGGCCGACGTGGCGCCCGCGGGCACGCCTTGCCACAGCGCCTGCGCCGATGCGCCCGCGCAGACCAGCAGCCAGATGACGCAGAGCAGGATGTTTTTCATAGGGGAGTGAGATGCGCGGCGGACGGCAAAGTTGTGTCTGGTGAGTAGACCAAAGCTGGGAGCAACTTCACAAGGGTTGAAAAGTATCGGTATTCGATGCTGATTGGCAGAGTTTTGTCTACCGGATCAGGATACTGCGTCCTTTTGAGAGACCTCACACCACCATCGCGCCACCTTCAACAACCGCAAAGGTTTTTTCATGGCTTCGAACCGATCCCCCCTCATCGTGATGCGCGACACCCGGGCCTGGCAGCTCCAGGTCTGGGTTTCGTTCGGCGTGGCGGTGTTCCTCTGCGCCACCGGTCTGGCGTATTTGCCGGGTCAGGCGCTGGATCGGGCGTTCATGGTGATGGGTTATGTGTTCTGTCTGTCCACCGTGTTCGTGCTGTCCAAGGCGGTGCGCGACAGCCAGCAAGCCGCACAAGCCGGCGAGGCCGAGACGCCGATGTGGCGCCTGGTGGTGTGGGGCGGCTTTGCGGTGGCCATGGGTCTGACCGGTTGGGGCCTCTTGCGCATGGAGATCAACGACACCTACCGCGCCTATCTGGGCGTGAGCTGGCTGTACCTCGTGACCTCGGCCTTCACGCTGGCCAAGACGCTGCGCGACCGCCACGAGGCCGACCTGACCGAAGCCCGTGTGCGCGGCGAGATGGCTGGTCGCCAGCAGGCGCTGGGCGAGCGCGCCTCCGTCGGCGAATGAATCACTGTCACAACTTTTTTTGAGGAGCTTGAACATGAACCCAGTGCATTTTTCCTGGCGCTCGATCGCTGCAATGGCCGCGATGGCCTTCGCCCTGTCGGTGAGTCCGGCCCGTGCGCAGAGCGAGGTGTCGGGGGCGCTGTCGGCCTTGCCGGTGGCTTCGGTGGTGGGCGCGGCCTCGGTCGGCGCGGCGGCGGTGAGCGTTGTGCCGGTGGCGTTCTCGGTGGCCGGTGCCACGCTGGTGGTCAAGGCGGTGGAAGTCACGGCCAGCGGCACCGTGTATGTGCTGGAGCGGGTGTCGGACGGCGCGCGCGCGAGCGTCGAGGTCTCGGGCCGCGCGGTCTCGGCGGTTTCCACGGGTGTGGGCACGGCGGTGGTGGTCAGCGTGATCGGCACCGGCGTGCTGCTCTCGGCCGCTGGCGAGGTGCTGGCTTTCATCCCGAACGAGCTGGGTCGTGCCCTGCTGCACAACGAACGCATCACCCACTGAGGAACCACCATGACGCATTCTTTTGCCTGGCGCTGGCTGGCGGGGCTCGCCACCGCCCTGGCCTTGATCACAACACCCGCCGCGCACGCCGGCCGCTCCTGCGAGGCCAAACCCCTGACGGCGCGCTCCATCGAGCTGGGCATGGACCTGGCGCTGCGCACCTCGCAGGCGCTGGACGCTGAACACGCGCGCAGCGGCGCGAGGGTGGTGGTGCTGGCCCGCGCCGGGCAGGATCTGAGCAAATACCGGTTGCGCTATTCGCACCTGGGCTGGGCCTACAAGACCGCCGAGGGCCCCTGGCGCGTGCTGCACAAGCTCAACAGCTGCGGCTCGGCCGAGGGCGCGCTGTACCGCCAGGGCCTGGGCGAGTTCTTTCTGGACGATCTCTGGCGACACGAAGCCGCCTGGATGGTGCCCGCGCCCACGCTACAGGCCCCACTGCACGCCCTGCTCACCGACCCGGTGCGCAGCACCGCCCTGCACACCCGGGCCTACAACATGCTGAGTTACCCGTGGGCCACGCGCTACCAGCAGTCCAACCAGTGGGCACTGGAAATGCTGGGGTCGGCTGCCGAACCGGGTGTTGGCACCCGCGAGCAGGCACAGGCCTGGTTGCGCTTCAAGGGCTACCAGCCCACCACGCTGCAACTGGGTGCGCTCACCCGGCTGGGCGCCCGCGTGAGCTCGGCCCACATCGCATTCGACGACCACCCCAACGAGAAACGGTTTGCCGACCGCATCGAGACGGTGACGGTGGACTCGGCTTTTGCGTGGCTGGAGCGTGCCGACCTGGCTGGCCCGCTGCAGCGGCTGCCCTAGCTGCGTTCTTCGCGCAGCAGCGGCCGCAAGGCCCACAGCCCCAGCGCCGGCCCGATCGCCAGCCAGGGAAGCAACGCGCCCAGCGCCACATGCTCAGCCAGCGAGACGAACAGCAGAATGCTCACGATGGAGATCGCAAAGCCGATGCTGTTGGTCAGCGTGAGCACGCTGCCCACGGCTTGGGGCGGCGCGTTGCGCGCTGTCAGCGTGGAGAACTGCGGCGAGTCGCCCGAGACGGTGATGCCCCAGAGCACCAGCCACGCAAAGAACAGCGCGTTGGGCGCGCCGATCATCCATGGCGCGGCCAGGCAACACAGGCCACTGGTGGCGAGCTGGCTGCCCGCCACGCGCGCGCTGCCCCAGCGCTGCGCCACCCAGCCGCCCCCGGCGCAGCCGATCACGCCAGCACCCAGCACGAAGAACGCTGCCCACGACAGCGCGGTGCCCTGCAGCCGCGTGGCCAGCACCAGCGGCACCATCACCCACATGGTGTAGAGCTCCCACATGTGGCCGAAGTAACCCAGCACCGAGCTGCGCACGCGCGCATCGGTCCACAGCGTGGCCAGCGCGCGCCACTGCAGCACCGTCACGCGGGCTTGAGCGCCCGGTGGGTCGTTGGTGCCGAAGAACAGCAGCAGGCCACCGGCCGCAGCCAGCGCGGCCACACCCAGCATGAGCGTGGGCCAGGGCAGGGCGCCGCCGAGCGCGCGCAGCGCGTGCGCGCTGGCCGAGCCCAGCACCAGCGCACCAATGAGCAAGCCGAGCGCGCCACCGAGGCCGCGCGTGTACCACTGCGCGGCGATCTTCATGCCCACGGGATAGATGCCCGCGAGAAAGAAGCCGGTGGCAAAACGCCAACCCAGCAGGGCGGTGTAGTCGCGCACCATCCACCAGGCGCCCACGGTGCAGGCCGCGCCGGCCAGCGCGCACACCAGGAACACGCGGCGCGGCGCAAAGCGGTCGGCAATGGCCAGCAGCGCGAACACCAGCGTGCCGGCGATGAAGCCGAACTGCAGTGCCGACGTGAGCGTGCCCACCGCGCTCGTGGGCCAGCCCAGTTCGCGCTGCAGGTCGGGCATGACGGCATTGACCGCGAACCACAGCGATGTGCCCAGGAACTGGGCCAGCACCAGGATGGGCAGGATGTGGCGGGGTATGGCGTGCGTCATCGGGATGGGGTTCGCTCGCACTGTACGGCAGAATGCGCGGGCCATGGGTCCGTGATCCGCGTGACCACAGGCCACCTGATCGTCATGCAGAGGGAAGAAAAATGGGCAAGGCATTGCGTTGGTCGGAGAAGTGGTTCCACCGCGGGCTGTGGCTGGTGGCCTTCGTGTTCGCCTGGTTCCTGGTGGGGTTGGGCAGCACCGTCGTGGGCGACCTGCCGCAGGTGGAGCAGCAACGCACGCTCGACGATTTCCTGGACCCGCAGCGCGCACCGCAAGTCCGGCAGACGATCGAGTTCGCACAGCGCGCGGCGCGTGAAGCGCAGGACACCCTCGACCAGGCGCAACTGCGGCACCAGGCCGCGCAGGCCAATCACCGCGCGGCGCGCGACACCTTCGGCAACTGGCTGAACACGCGCAATGCCACGCAGCGGCCCGAGCAGGACCCGGAATTGATCGAACGCACCCGCCAGCTCGATGGCTACCGCCAGAACGAGCGCGATGCGCTCGCAGCGGTGGAAGCGCAGCAGCAGGCGGCGCTCAACGCACGGCAGGCGCAGCAACGTGCCCAGGCCGAACTGCAGGAGATGCAGGAGGCCGCGCGCCAGTCCTACGAATCGGCCCAGCGCGCGCAGGAATTGCGCGTGTTCCTCTACCGCCTGGCGCTCACACTGCCTTTGCTGGTGGTGGCGGGCTGGCTGTTTGCCAAGCAGCGCAAGAGCACGTACTGGCCCTTCGTGTGGGGCTTCATCTTCTTCGCCCTGTTCGCGTTCTTCGTGGAGCTGGTGCCCTACCTGCCGAGCTACGGTGGCTACGTGCGCTACATCGTGGGCATCGTGCTCACGGTGATCGGCGGGCGCTATGCCATCCAGGCGCTGCAGCGCTACCTGGAGCGCCAGCAGCAGGCCGAGGCCTTGCCCGACCGGCAACGCCGCCAGGAGCTGGATTACGACCTCGCGCAGACCCGCCTGGCCAAGGGCGTGTGCCCGGGCTGCGAGCGCGCCGTGGACCTCAAAGACCCGAAGAACGACTTCTGCCCGCACTGTGGCATGGGTCTGCACAACCGCTGCGGCGCCTGCCAGGCGCGCAAGAGCGCGTTCGCGCGGTACTGCTATTCCTGTGGCGAGCCGGCGCGGGCCACGCCAGAAGCTGCCGCGGGATCCGTGCCGGCCTGACCGCAGCTCAGCGCACCGTGGGATGACGGTTGCACACGGTCGTGCGAACGGCGCTGGGCGTCGTTGAAGCGGGGATTCACAATCATCAACGCGCCCCGATCGTGTGCTCCAGCCGTTCTTCTTCGACGATCTGTTCGCGCAGGAAGGTCACGAAGGTGCGAACCGCCTCGGGCAGATGCCGACCGGCCGCAGTCTGCACTTCAAAATGCCGCTCGTTCATCTCGCGGTCGCGCAGGGGCACCGCCGTGATGCGACCTTCCACCAGCCGCCTGCGCAAGGCTGCCTCGCCACAGAAGGTGATGGCATGGCACTCCGACACGTAGTTGATGAGGGGGTAGAGGTGGTTGCTGGTGATCACCGCGTCGCACTGCAGTCCCTGGCGGCTGCAACTGATGTCCAGCAGTTGTCGCAACGTCGAGGTCTTGGATGGCAGCGCCAGCGGGTAGGCGGTCACTTGAGCGAGTGAGAGCAGGCGCCGCGCGGCCATCGGGTGGTCGATGGCCATCACGGCCATGATGGGCGAGGGGTGGCGGTGCTCCACGGTCAGGCCGCGTTCGGACGACAGGCTGACGGTGACGCCGATGTCCACCTCGCCGTCCCGCACGCGGCGGGCCACCTCGGCCTGCGCGACCATGTCGAGCGCGAAATGGATGCCTGGCCATGCCTTCTGGAACTTGAGGACCATCGAGGGCAGGAACTCGTAGGCGAAGCCTTCGGTTGCCGCGATGCGGACCTCGCCGGTGCGCAGCCCGCGCAGCGCGAGGATTTCTTCGGTCACGCGCTCGACGTCCAGCCAGGCCCGGCGCGCATGGGCGGCGAGCAGTTCACCTGCGGCGTTGGGCGTCATGCCGCGCGCCTTGCGCTCGAAGAGCAGTGTGTCGAGCTCCCGTTCCAGGCGGCCGATCTGCCGGCTCACGGCCGACGGCGCCACGTCGAGACGGCTGGCCGCCTCGGTCACCGAGCCCGCGCGGACCACCTCCACGAAGTAGCGCAGCGCCACCTCCTGCAGCACGCGCTGGTTGACGGGCTTGCGGGTGGCCTTGCGGTTGGTGGTTGAGAGGGTCGGGGACGGGCGGGTGCTCATCGCAACAGCCTACTTCAGCGTTGCGTTTATCGCAAAGGAAAGTTCTGCACATTGCTATTGCTGCACAGCGACGCTTTTTCTACGATGACCTCACCACCACCGGAGCCCACCATGATCCACACGCCCCGCACCGCTTCATCAGGCCATCGCCGCGCCGCCGTCCTGTTGATGGCGACCGCTGCCCTGGCCGCCACGCTGGGCGCCAAGCCTGCGGTGGCACAAGATGTCTACCCCAGCCGCCCGATCACGCTGGTGATTCCGTTCCCGCCGGGCGGCAGCGCCGACACGATCGGCCGCCTGGTCAGCAAGCGCCTGTCGGACAAGCTCGGGCAGCCCGTGGTCATCGACAACCGCGCCGGCGCGGGCACCGTCGTGGGCGCTGGACTGGTGGCCAAGGCGCCGGCCGATGGCTACACGCTGCTGCTGAGTTCGGGCTCCACCTTCACCGTGAACCCGGCCATTCGCCCGAACCTGCCCTACGACCCGGTCAAGAGTTTTGATCCGATCGGCATCGTGGGCCGCATCCCACTCATCCTGTTGGCCAACAAGGACGTGCCCGTCAACAACGTGAAGGAGTTCGTGGCCGCCGCGAAGGCCGCGCCCGACAAGTATTCCTACGCGTCCTTCGGTGCCGGCACGACCTCGCACTTCACCGCCGAGATCATCCTGCAGGCCATCGGTGCGCGTCTGATGCACGTGCCCTACAAGGGCAGCGCGCCGGCCATGACGGATCTCATGGGCGGCCAGGTGCCGTTCTCGGTGGACACGGTCACGGCCGCCATCCCGCAGATCAAGGCCGGCAAGGTCAAGGCGATCGCCGTCACCACGGCCACGCGCTCGTCGCAGCTCCCGGACGTGCCCACCTTTGCCGAAGCCGGCTACAAGGACGTCAACGCCGACACCTGGATCATGGTGGTCGGTCCCAAGGGCATGCCGCCCGCCGTGCTGGCCCAACTGGAAAAAGTGCTCGCCGCCGTGAGCAGCGAACCGGCGTTCCAGAAGTCGCTGCAAGAGCAGGGCGCGGAGCCGACCGTGGCGAACCGCGCGGCCGCGATCGGGCAGATCGAGAAGGAACTGCCGCTGATGCGCGCCGTGGCCCGCCGCGCCAACATCCAGGCCGACTGAACCCACCCGACCACCATCGATCCGCATGTCCTCTTACGCGTCCTCCTCTTCCTTGCTGGAAACCTCGGCCGTCGGCTTGCGGCGCCTGATCGGCGCCCGGCAACTCTCGCCGGTCGAGCTGCTCGATGCCTGCATCGCGCGCATCGAAGCCGTCAACCCGTTCGTCAACGCGGTCACGGCCACCTGCTTCGAGCGGGCGCGCGAGGAAGCCCGGGGCGCCGAGCAGGCGGTCATGCGAGGCGATGCCCTGGGCCTGTTGCACGGCCTGCCGCTGGGGGTGAAGGATCTTGAGCCCACCGCCGGCCTGCTGTCGACCTCGGGTTCTCCGCCGCTTCGCAACCATGTGCCGTCCAGAGACATCGAGCTGGTGGCGCGCCTGCGCCGCGCAGGCGCCATCGTGGTGGGCAAGACCAACGTGCCCGAGATGGGCGCCGGCGCGAACAGCCGCAACCCCGTCTGGGGCGCCACCGGCAACCCGTTCAACCCCGATCTGAATGCGGGCGGGTCCTCGGGCGGCTCCGCGGCAGCGCTGGCGCTGGACATGCTGCCGATCTGCACCGGCTCGGACACCGGGGGCTCGCTGCGCATTCCCGCCGCCTGTTGCGGGGTCGTGGGGTTCCGGCCCTCGCCGGGGGTGATTCCCAGTGTGCGAAAGACGCTGGGCTGGTCGCCGATTTCGGTGGTGGGGCCGATGGGGCGCAGCGTGGACGACGCCTGCCTGCAGATGGCGGCCTCCGCCGGCATGCACCCGGGCGACCCGCTGAGCCATCCGCTGGACCCGCTGTCGTTCCTCGATCCGGGCGCTTGCGACCTTTCGCGCCTGCGTGTGGCCTACACCGAAGACTTCGGCGCCTGCGACGTGGACCCGGCCATCCGCGCCGCGTTCCGCGAAAAGATCGCGGCCATGCGGCACCTGTTTGCCGCCTGCGACGAGGTGAGCTTCGATCTCGGGGACGTGCACCGGTGTTTTGATGTGCTGCGCGCCGAGGCCTTCGTGGCCGGCATGCGCGCCACCTACGAGCGCGACCCCGGCAGCCTGGGGCCCAACCCGCGCGCCAACTACGAGATGGGCACCCGCATGAGCCTGCTCGATTGCGCCTGGGCGCAGTTCGAGCAGACCCGCATCGTGGGCCGCTTCCAGCCGGTCTTTGCCGGCTACGACCTGGTGCTCTCGCCGACCACACCCGTCTCGCCGTTCCCATGGACCCAATCCCATGTCGACGTGATCGACGGTCGTCAGCAGGAGAACTACTACCGCTGGCTCGCACTGACCTACGTGGTCACGCTCACCACGCACCCGGCGATCTCGCTGCCCTGTGGCACCGATGCGAAGGGCATGCCGTTCGGGCTGCAGGTGGTGGGGCCGTTCCGGGGCGATCGGCGTGTGCTCGCCGCGGCGCGCGCGATGGAGCAGGCCTTTGGCGGCAATGCCATGCTGCGCCGCCCGCGCCCCGATACCGCCACCTTGCAGGCGGCCCATCCGCCGCTGCACTCCATCGTGACCGCGCCGCCGGACGACGCCTTCGCCCACGTGCCCAACGACGGCGCCTCGGTGTCGGTTGTCTAGAGGCTGTCCCTAGACGCCGCGCGCCCGATCCGCCTTGAACTGCGCCCGGAACGCGTTGAATGTTCCCGCGTCCAGCGCCTCGCGCACCTCGCGCATGAGGTTCAGGTAGTAGTGCAGGTTGTGGATGGTCGCCAGCATCGGGCCGAGCATTTCACCGCAGCGGTCCAGGTGGTGCAGGTAGGCGCGGCTGAAGCCGTTGCGCCCGCCGTTGTCCCAGCTGACGCCACTTTTGCCAGCGCAGGCGTGGCAGGTGCAGGTGGTGTCCAGCGGCTGGTGGTCGGTCTTGTGACGCGCGTTGCGGATCTTCAGATCGCCAAAGCGGGTGAACAGCGTGCCGTTGCGCGCGTTGCGCGTGGGCATGACGCAGTCGAACATGTCCACGCCGTCGGCCACGCCCTGCACCAGGTCCTCGGGTGTGCCCACGCCCATCAGGTAACGCGGCTTGTGCGCGGGCAGGCGGTGCGGCGTGTGCGCCATGATCTGCAGCATCTGCTCTTTCGGCTCGCCCACGCTCACGCCGCCGATGGCGTAGCCGGGAAAGTTCATGTCCACCAGCGCGTCCAGCGACTCCTGGCGCAGGTGCTCGAACATGCCGCCCTGCACGATGCCGAACAGCGCGTTGGGGTTCTCCAGCCGCGCAAACTCGTCCTGCGAACGCTTGGCCCACCTCAAACTCATTTCCATGCTCTTGCGCGCCTCGGCCTCGGTGGTGAGGTGGCCGTTGGTTTCATACGGCGTGCACTCGTCGAGCTGCATCACGATGTCGCTGTTGAGCCCGGTCTGGATGTCCATGCTGACCTCGGGCGACATGAAGAGTTTGTCGCCGTTGACGGGGCTGGCGAAGGTCACGCCTTCTTCGGTGATCTTGCGCATGGCGCCGAGCGACCAGACCTGAAAGCCGCCCGAGTCGGTGAGGATGGGCTTGTGCCACTGCTCGAAGGCGTGCAGGCCGCCAAAGCTGTTCATCACCTCGCGGCCCGGGCGCATCCAGAGGTGGAAGGTGTTGCCCAGGATGATCTGCGCGCCCATGTCGTGCAGGCTTTGCGGCATCACGCCCTTGACGGTGCCATAGGTGCCCACCGGCATGAAGATGGGGGTCTGCACCACGCCGTGGTTGAGCGTGAGTTGGCCGCGGCGCGCGTGGCTCGTGGGGTCGGTGGTGAGCAGGTCGAATTGCAGCATGGGGGTGTTCCAGGGAAGGCGGCATTGTACGAAGGGGGTTGCTTGCCATTGAGTAACCTCAATTGGCGCGACCTGGTGGCGACCTAGCATGAAACACGGCTTGCACGGGATCACTCCGTGGGGGCCGCGAACCTCGCCAACCTACCCATTCAGGAGCCAAACCATGAAAACCTTGCAGAGAGGATTCCTCGCGCTTGTCATCGCTTGCAGTGGGGCCGCAGCGTGGGCTCAGCCCGCCGTGTTCGATCCGGGCAAGCAGGAATTTGCCGACAACTGCGCCAGTTGCCACGGCATGGACGGCAAAGGCAACGGGCCGTTGGGCGAACTGCTGCGCAAGAGCCCGCCCGACCTGACGCAGCTGGCGAAGAAGAATCAGGGTGTGTTGCCGATCAACCGCCTGTATGCCGTGATCGATGGCGCAGGCGTGCCCAGCCATGGTTCGCGCGACATGCCGGTGTGGGGCCGCGAATACCAGATCGACAACGCACAGCAGATGCGCGAAGCGCGCGGCCACTACGACTCGGCCGGTCTGGTGCGTGCCCGCATCCTCGTCCTGCTCGAATACCTCAGCCGCATTCAGACCCCTTGAGTGGGTGACCGTTGCAGCAGCATGGCGTCGCCATAGCTGAAGAAGCGGTAGCGGTGTTCGATCGCGTGGGCGTACAGCGCGCGGATGTGATCGAAGCCGGCGAAGGCACTGACCAGCATCATCAGCGTGGACTGGGGGAGGTGGAAGTTGGTGACCATCAGATCCACCACCTGGAAAGCAAAGCCCGGCGTAATGAAGATGTTGGTGTCGCCTTCGGTTTCACCGGAACGTGCCCAGCTCTCCAGCGTGCGCACGGTGGTGGTGCCCACGGCCACCACGCGGCCGCCGCGCGCGCGGCAGTCGGCGATCGCCTGCAGCGTGGCGGGCGGTATCGCATAGCGCTCGTGGTGCATCACGTGGTCTTCGATGCGGCCGGCCTTCATGGGCGCGAAGGTGCCCGCGCCCACGTGCAGCGTGACGCTGGCGCGCCGCACGCCGCGCATGTCGAGCGCGGCCAGCACGGCCTCGTCGAAATGCAGCGCGGCGGTGGGCGCGGCCACCGCGCCGGGCACGCGCGCGAACACGGTCTGGTAACGGCGTTCGTCGTCGGCTTCGTCGGCGTGGGTGATGTAAGGCGGCAACGGCACATGACCGTGGCGCGCCATCAGCTCGTAAGGGGTTTCTCCCGCCGGGCCGTGCAGCCGAAAGCGGAACAGCTGGCCTTGTTCATCTGGCCAGCGGCCGAGGAAGACCGCGTCGAACCCACCGCCGCGCAGGCCGCCCGCCATGTGCAGCCGGCCGCCGATCTGCGGCTTCTTGCTCACGCGCAGATGGGCCACCACCTCATGTGCCGAGCCGTCGCTGGCTTCATGCGGCAGCAGCACGCGCTCGATCAGCATCTCCAGCTGGCCCCCGCTGGCCTTCTGGCCGAAGAGGCGAGCCTTGACCACCTGCGTGTCGTTGAACACCAGCAGATCGCCTTCGTTCAGCAACCCGGGCAGCTCGCGAAAGATGCGGTCCACCGGCGCGCCAGCGGTGCCGTCGAGCAGGCGCGAGGCGCTGCGCTCGGGCGTGGGGTGCTGGGCGATCAGCTCGGTGGGGAGGTGGAAATCAAAATCCGCGACGGTGAATGCGCGCGCGGGGAAGTCCGCGGGGGGAGGGGTGTGCGTCATGCTGCTTGAGGGCTGGACGAAGCCCGTGCCAAGTGAAAAGGGAGGGTGAAGGGAAGCGGGCAGAATTGTCCCATGCCCGAAGCCACCCCCGCCACCAAGCCCTTGTCTGCCCCGCAGAAGGCCTTGCGCAAGCTCGGGCTGGTGCGCGACATCGACCTGGCGCTGCACCTGCCCCTGCGCTACGAGGACGAAACCCGCATCATCACGCTGCGCGAGGCGCGCGACGGACAACTGGCGCAGATCGAGGGCACGGTCACGCACAGCGAGATCACGCAGCGCCCGCGCCGCCAGCTGCTGGTGACGCTGGACGACGGCACCGACACCTGCACGCTGCGCTTCTTCAACTTCTATCCCGCGCACCAGAAGACGCTCGCCGTGGGCGCGCGGGTGCGGGTGCGTGGTGAGCTGCGCGGCGGCTTTCTGGGCTGGACCATGGTGCACCCCGCGTTCCACGCGGCCGGCGGCGAACTGCCCGATGCGCTCACGCCGGTGTATCCCACCAGCGCGCTGCTGCCCCAGGCCTACCTGCGCAAGGCGGTGGCCAGCGGCCTGAACCGCGCCGACCTCGGCGAGACGCTGCCGCCCGCGCTGCTGGGCGGTCTGCACGCCGTGGTGCGCGGCACCTGGACGCTGCGCGACGCGCTGCGTTACCTGCACCACCCGGGGCCGGACGTGTCGCTGGATGCACTCGAAGACCGCAGCCACCCGGCCTGGCAGCGCCTCAAGGCCGAGGAACTGCTGGCGCAGCAGCTCTCGCAGTTCACTGCCAAGCAGGAGCGCGCGGCCCTGCGCGCGCCGGCCTTGCGCGCCACGCACGGTGGCCTGCACGAACAGTTGCTCGGCGTGCTGCCGTTTGCGCTCACCACCGCGCAGCGCCGCGTGGGCGAAGAGATTGCGCGTGACATGATGCGCCAGGTGCCCATGCACCGTCTGCTGCAGGGCGACGTGGGATCGGGCAAGACGGTGGTGGCCGCGCTCGCCGCCGCCATCGCCATCGATGCCGGCTGGCAGTGCGCGCTGATGGCGCCGACCGAGATCCTCGCCGAGCAGCACTTCGCCAAGCTCATCGGCTGGCTGGAACCGCTGCTCGCGCCGCTGGGCAAGCGCGTGGCCTGGCTCACCGGCAGCCAGAAGAAAAAGCAGCGCGGCGAGATGCTCGCGCTGATCGCCAGCGGCGAGGCCGCGCTGGTGGTGGGCACGCACGCTGTCATCCAGGACCAGGTGGTGTTCAAGAACCTCGCGCTGGCCATCATCGACGAACAGCACCGCTTCGGCGTGGCGCAGCGGCTGGCGCTGCGAGGGAAGATGGGCGCCGGGTTGGCGAGCCCTTCGACAAGCTCAGGCCCTTCGACAGGCTCAGGACGATCGGAGTCCGAATCCGTTCGGGCTGAACGCGCTTCCGTTCGGGCTGAGCCTGTCGAAGCCCTCGCCCAGGAGCCCCACCTGCTGATGATGACGGCCACCCCCATTCCAAGAACGCTCGCCATGAGCTACTACGCCGACCTCGACGTCTCCACCATCGACGAGCTGCCGCCCGGCCGCACGCCCATCGTCACCAAGGTGGTGGCCGACAGCCGCCGTGCCGAGGTGGTCGAGCGCATCCGCGGTCAGCTCGCGCAGGGCCGGCAGGTGTACTGGGTCTGCCCGCTGATCGAGGAGAGCGAGGCGATCGATCTTTCGAATGCCACCGCCACGCACGCCGAACTCAGCGCGGCGCTCAACAGCCCTGCAGTGCCTTTCCGGGGAGAGGTGTCCCTGTCCAAGGCACCCGAGGGTCCGGCTTTGCCGGCCCAAGGGCGCGTCCCCCCCCGCGCCGAAGGCGCGCCAGAGAGGGGGGAAGCCGCGTCAGCGGCGCAGGGGGGGGCTACTGTTACCGTGGGCCTGCTGCATTCACGCATGCCGGTGGCCGAGAAGAAGGCAGTCATGTCGCTGTTCACCGGCGGACAAATGGGCGTGCTGGTCTCCACCACCGTGATCGAGGTCGGCGTGGATGTGCCCAACGCCTCGCTCATGGTGATCGAACACGCCGAGCGCTTCGGCCTTTCGCAACTGCACCAGTTGCGTGGGCGCGTGGGCCGCGGCGCCGCGGCCTCGGCCTGCGTGCTCATGTACACGCCACCCGATGGCGGGCGCCTGGGCGAGACCGCGCGCGAACGCCTGAAGGCCATGGCCGACACCAGCGACGGCTTCGAGATCGCTCGCCGCGACCTGGAGATCCGCGGCCCGGGCGAATTCCTCGGTGCGCGCCAGTCGGGCGCGCCGCTGCTGCGGTTTGCCGACCTCGCCACCGACACCCACCTGCTCGAATGGGCGCGCGCTGCCGCGCCGGTGATGCTGACCGAGTACCCGGACCTGGCCGAAAAACACATCGCCCGCTGGCTGGGCGGGAAGGCCGAGTTCCTCAAGGCTTGAATCTTTGGACCCGTCAGCCGGAGGTTTCCATGACGGGCGCAAAATACCTCCATGACCCTGACCGAACTCAAATACATCGTGGCCGTGGCGCGCGAAAAGCACTTTGGCAAAGCGGCCGAAGCCTGTTTCGTTTCGCAGCCCACGCTCTCGGTGGCCATCAAGAAGCTTGAAGAAGAGCTGGAGCTCAAGATCTTCGAGCGCAATGCGAACGAGATCAGCGTGACGCCGCTGGGCGAAGAGATCGTGCGCCAGGCGCAGACCGTGCTGGAGCAGGCCGCGGCCATCAAGGAAATCGCCAAACGCGGCAAGGACCCACTGGCCGGCCCGCTCAAGCTGGGCGTGATCTACACCATCGGCCCCTACCTGCTGCCCGACCTGGTGCGCCACGTGATCGACCGCACGCCGCAAATGCCGCTGATGCTGCAGGAGAACTTCACGGTGAAGCTGCTGGAGCAGTTGCGCCTGGGCGAGATCGACTGCGCCATCCTGGCCGAGCCCTTCCCCGACACCAATCTGGCCATTGCACCGCTGTACGACGAGCCCTTTCTGGCCGCCGTGCCGCACACGCATCCACTCGCCAAACAAGACCTCATCACCAACGAAGAACTCAAGCGCGAGACCATGCTGCTGCTGGGCACGGGCCACTGCTTCCGCGACCACGTGTTGGAGGTCTGCCCGGAGTTCGCGCGTTTCTCCAACGATGCAGAAGGCATCCGCAAGAGCTTCGAAGGCTCGTCGCTGGAGACCATCAAACACATGGTGGCCGCCGGCATGGGCGTGACGCTGGTGCCGCGTCTGTCGGTGCCCTCGTCGGCGCTTGAAGGCTCGGCCACGCCGGGACAGGACTTCGGCGACTCGTCTTACGTGCGCTACCTGCCGTTCGAAGGCGAGCCGCCCACGCGTCGCGTGGTGCTGGCTTGGCGGCGCAGCTTCACGCGTTACGAGGCGATTGCCGAGCTGCGCAACGCCATCTACGCCTGCGAACTGCCGGGCGTCAAACGCCTCTCTTGATTTTTTGTTTTTTCAACCATCCCTCAGGAGCTCTCCATGGCCAAAACCGCCAGCAAAGTCACCGCGCCCACCATCAACATCGGCATCAACGACAAAGACCGCGCCGCGATTGCGAAGGGCCTGTCCAAGCTGCTGGCCGACACCTACACGCTGTACCTGACCACGCACAACTTCCACTGGAACGTGACCGGGCCGATGTTCACCTCGCTACACACCTTGTTCATGACGCAGTACACCGAGCTGTGGACGGCGGTGGATCCGGTGGCCGAGCGCATCCGCTCGCTGGGCCATGCGGCGCCGGGCAGCTATGCGCAGTTCGGCAAGCTCAGCTCGGTGCCCGACGTGCCAGCCACGCCGCCCAAGGCCATGGAGATGGTGCGCATCCTCGTGCAGGGCCACGAAGCGGTGGCGCGCACGGCGCGTGAGCTGTTTCCCGTGGTCGACAAAGCCGGTGACGAGCCCACCGCAGACTTGCTGACGCAGCGCTTGACGGTGCACGAGCAGACCGCGTGGATGCTGCGCTCGATTCTTGAGGAGTGATCTTCTGACCATGGTCGCTGCGACGTCTCCGGCGCCTTCGCGCCTCTCGCTGTACCTCGACTTGATCCGCTGGAACCGCCCGGCGGGCTGGTTGCTGCTGCTCTGGCCGTCGTTGTCCGCGTTGTGGGTGGCGGCCGGCGGGTTTCCTGGTTGGCATCTCCTGGCCGTGTTCGTGCTCGGCACCATCCTCATGCGCAGCGCCGGCTGCTGCGTGAACGACGTGGCCGACCGTGAATTCGACAAGCATGTGAAACGCACCGCGCAACGGCCCGTGACCTCGGGCAAGGTGTCGGTGCGCGAAGCGCTGACGCTGGGCGCGGTGCTGGCGCTGGCTGCCTTCGGGCTGGTGCTCACCACCAACACGCCCACGGTGCTGTGGTCGTTCGCGGCGCTGGCCATCACGCTGGCGTATCCGTACGCCAAGCGCTTTGTGTCCATGCCGCAGGCGGTGCTGGGCGTGGCCTTCAGCTTCGGCGTGCCCATGGCGTTTGCCGCGGTGCAGTCGCAGGTGCCGCTGCAGGCCTGGGTGCTGTTGCTGGGCAACCTGTTCTGGGTGCTGGCCTACGACACCGAATACGCCATGGTGGACCGCGACGACGACCTGCGCATCGGCATGAAGACCTCGGCGATCACGCTGGGCAAGGCCGACGTGCCTGCCGTTACCGCGTTCTATCTGGTGTTCCTGGTGGTCTGGACGGCTGCGCTGTGGAGCGTGGTGAACCCTTGGGTGTGGGGCGCCATGCTGGTGGTGGCGCTGGCCCAGGTGGTTTGGCACTTCCAGCTCATCAAGGGCCGCAGCCGCGACGGCTGCTTCAAGGCCTTTCGGCTCAACCACTGGCTGGGTTTCACCGTGTTCGTGGGCGTGGTGCTCGGCTTGGTTTGACGTGCGCTGCGTTTCGGTCGTGGTGCTTCGCTGGCCCACGGATGCAGCGTGCCCTGCTCCGCGGCTGTCCCCCGGCGGCTGGTGCCGCCTCCTCCTTTATGCCGCTGCGCAGGGCACACCGCGTCCGTGGGCAAACGGGCGAGTGGGCGCGCGTCCCATCGGTTTTGGCGCTGTACGATCGCGGCTATCGGTAGAAGCGGACATCGATCCTTTATGCGACGCACACTTGTTTGTCTTTTTAGCTTCGCTGCGGTTGGGCTCTTCAGCGCATGCGGCGAGATGCATCGGGATGCGGCCATGCGCTACACGGAAGTTGTTCACGAGGCGTTGGTCGAGCAAAGGGTTTGTAATGACAAACGGGCTTGCGTTCAGGGCGAGTTCGCCAAATGGGAAGGCGGTCGCGCCGCAGTTTTGTTCTGGCCGGCAACAGGACCCTTTGTGAATCTTTACGGCATCCCTAGCGCCCAGGTCGTGGATGCCGTTGCTGGTCGAATTCGTGAAATTCAGCAGGCCGAGGCTCTCCCGCCAGTCACTTTGACAGCCTACGCGGGTCCACATTCCAGCAAAGGTGCTTCGGTTCGGACCGTGCGCATTGAACCTAGATGACCAGCAGCGTGTGACGGGCGGGTGCCGATGTCACATGCCGGCTGTCAACACGTCTGCTTGGGGCCCTTCCGGTCCTCGCCCGCCACCCCCGCTCGCGGATGCGGTGTGCTCTGCGCAGCGGCATCAAGGAGGAGGCGGCTCCAGCCGCCGGGGGACAGCCGCGGAGCAGAGCGCACTGCGTCCGCGAGCAGCGCGAGGGTCACTTGCCGAATTCGCGGCCGAGTTCTTCTGCCCGCTTCTGCGCAGCGAAAAGTGCCTCTTCAAACTTGGCCTTCACACCCGCCGCTTCCATCGAGGTGAGCGCCGCGTAGGTCGTACCGCCCTTGGAGGTGACACGCTCGCGCAGCGTCTGTGGCGGATCGTCCGAACGCTGCGCCAGCGTGGCCGCGCCCACGAAGGTGCCCACCGCGAGCTGGTACGCCACCTCGGGCGGCAGGCCCATGCGGGTGCCCGCGTCGCGCATGGCTTCGAGGAAATAGAACACGTAGGCCGGGCCTGAGCCGGAGATGGCGGTCACCGCGTCCAGCTGTTGTTCGGCATCCACCCACACCAGTTCGCCGGTGGTCTTCACCACGGCTTCGACCAGCGCACGGTCGGCGCTGCTGGCGCCAGCGCGAGCGAACAGGCCCGTCATGCCCAGGCCGACGAGCGCTGGCGTGTTGGGCATGGCGCGCACGATGCGCTGCGTCTGCAGCCAGCCGGCCATGCTCTCGCTGGTGATGCCGGCGGCCACGCTCAGGTGCAGCGCGCTGCCCAAATGGGGCTGGCTGGCGAGTGCGGCGTCTTTGAAGGTTTGCGGCTTCACGGCCCAGACCACGAGGTCCGAGGGGCGCAGCTCAGCGCTGGCAGCGGTGAGCAGTGAAACGCCGGGAAACTGCTGCGCGAGCTTTGCACGTTGTTCGTCCCAAGGTTCGACGATCTGCAAGGCGCTGGCCGGGTGACCCTGGCGAAGCAGGCCGCCGACGATGGCGCTGGCCATGTTGCCGCCGCCGATGAAGGTGATGGTGGGGTGGGTGAGGGTGTTCATCGCGCCATTGTCGCGCGCCGCCACCCGGGGCTTCAGGGCGCCACGGTTTGACGGACTGCGTGTTCCCACTGCGCCATCTTCTCGGCCGCGCGTTCGCGCGAAAGCGTCGGGTGGAAGGTGCGCTCGGCGCGCCACTGCTTAGAGAGTTCGTCCAGCCCGCCATACAAGCCGGTGTGCAGACCGGCGAGATACGCCGCACCGAGCGCGGTGGTCTCGATCACCGCCGGCCGCACCACCGGGATGCCCAGCAGGTCGGCCTGGATCTGCATCAGCAGGTCATTGACGCAGGCGCCGCCGTCCACCCGCAGTTCGCTCACGGGCACGCCGCCGGCGGCCACCGCGTCGCGGCTCATCGCGTCAAGCAGGGCCGCGCTCTGGAAGGCGATGCTCTCCAGCGCGGCGCGCGCGATGTGCGCGATGGTGGTGCCGCGCGTGAGGCCGGTGATGCTGCCGCGCGTGTCGGGCTGCCAGTAGGGCGCACCCAGGCCGGTGAAGGCCGGCACCAGCACCACGCCGCCGGCGTCGGGCACGCTCTCGGCGAGTGCCTGCACCTCGCTGCTGGACTGGATCGCGCGCAGGCCGTCGCGCAGCCACTGCACCACCGCGCCACCGATGAACACGCTGCCTTCGAGCGCGTATTGCTGAGGCCCCGGCGGCTGCGCGGTGGCGGTGGTGATGAGCCCGTTCTGGCTGACCTGGAAGCGTTCGCCGGTGTGCATGAGCATGAAGCAGCCGGTGCCGTAGGTGTTCTTGGCCATGCCGGCGGTGAAGCAGGCCTGGCCGAAGAGGGCGCTTTGCTGGTCGCCCGCCACGCCGCCGATCTCCAGCGGCGCGCCCAGCCATTCGGCCTTCATCTCGCCGAAGTGCGAGCTCGACGGCAGCGCCTCGGGCATCAGGCTCTTCGGGATGTCGAGCAGGGCCAGCAGCTCGTCTTCCCATTCGCGGCTGTGCACGTTGAACAGCATGGTGCGCGACGCGTTGCTCACGTCGGTCACATGCCGCTCGCCGCCGGTGAGCTGCCAGATCAACCAGCTGTCCACCGTGCCGAAGGCGAGTTCGCCGCGCTCCGCCTGCGCGCGCGCGCCGGGCACGTTGTCCAGGATCCACTTGAGCTTGGTGCCGGAGAAATAGGCGTCGATGCGCAAGCCGGTTTTTTGAAGCACGGTGTCGCTGGAGCCGCGTTCGCGCAGTTCGGCACAGGTGGCCTCGGCGCGACGGTCCTGCCAGACGATCGCGTTGTACACGGGCTCGCCGGTCTTGCGGTTCCACACCAGCGTGGTTTCGCGCTGGTTCGTGATGCCCACGGCCGCGATCTGGTCGGCTCGCAGGTTCGCCTGTTTCAAGGCTTCGCGCGCGGTCTCCAGTTGCGTTTGCCACAGGTCGCGCGGGTCGTGCTCGACCCAGCCGGGTTGCGGGTAGATCTGGCGGAACTCGCGCTGCGCCATGGTGACGACGCGGCCAGCGCGGTCGAACACGATGCTGCGCGAACTGGAGGTGCCCTGGTCCAGGGCAAGCAGGTAGGTCATGGTGTCTTCCGGGAAGCGGGGTCAGGCGATGGCCGTGTCGTTCGGGGTGCCCGCACCGGCGATCACGCATTCGACGTTGCCCGCGGCCAGCAGGTCGTGGAAGGGCGGCGGCGGTGGCAGGTCGGTGAAGACCACGTCGAGGTCGTCCAGCCGCGCGAGCTCGACCATGGCGGGCCGATTGAACTTGCTGTGATCGGCCGCGAGCCAGACCTCGCGCGACTGCTCGACGATGGCGCGCGCGACCTTCACCTCGCGGTAGTCGAAGTCGCGCAGCGTGCCGTCGGCCTCGATGCCGCTGATGCCGATCAGACCGATGTCGACCTTGAACTGGCGCATGAAGTCCACCGTGGCTTCGCCCACGATGCCCTGGTCGGCGCCGCGCACCAGGCCGCCGGCGACGATCACCTCGCAGTCCGGGTTGGTGCTCATGAGCGAGGCGATGTGCAGGTTGTTGGTGATCACGCGCAGGCCGCGGTGGTGCTGCAGCTCGCGCGCCACCGCCTCGATGGTGGTGCCGATGTTCATGATCAGCGAGCAGCCGTTGGGCACGCGGCGGGCCACGGTGCGCGCGATGCGCGCCTTGGCGTCGGACTGCATGGCCTGGCGCTGGCGGTAGGCGATGTTCTCGGTGGTCGAGCCGGGCAGGCGCACGCCACCGTGAAAGCGCGAGAGCAAGCCGGCCTCGGCCAGGCGCTGCACGTCGCGGCGCACCGTTTGCAAAGTGACGCCGAAACGCTCGGCCATGGCTTCGATGGTCTGTGGGCCGTGGGCGCGCACTTCGTCGAGCAGCTGGGTGTGGCGGGGGTTGAGGTTCATCGGTTGTGAGGTGGGCAGGCAGGCCATCCGAACATAACGGAAATTTTTTTCACCCCGGTCAGGGTAAGTACCGAATAAAAAGGAACATAAACGAACAATAGAATCCGGCAAACGAAATGCCACCCGATCATGGGTGTGCGGTTTTTCACGCTGGGAATCGAATGCAGCTTTCTCTGGAGCATGTGGGCAAGACCGTCGGGCCTGCCGTCCACCTCTACCCCCAAAGCCTGAGCCTGGCCCCTGGCGCCGTGACGGTGTTGCTGGGTGCCACGCAGGCCGGCAAGACCAGCCTGATGCGCGTCATGGCCGGGCTGGACGTGGCAAGCTCCGGCCGGGTGCTGGTCGACGGTGTGGACGTGACGCGCATGTCGGTGCGCCAGCGCAACGTGGCCATGGTCTACCAGCAGTTCGTCAACTACCCCTCGATGACGGTGGCGCAGAACATCGCATCGCCGATGCGCCTGCGCGGCGAGCGCGACGTGGACCAGAAGGTGCGCGACATCGCTGCGCGCCTGCACATCGACATGTTCCTGGACCGCCTGCCGGCGGAGCTCTCGGGCGGCCAGCAGCAGCGCGTGGCGCTGGCGCGCGCGCTGGCCAAGCAGGCGCCGCTGATGCTGTTCGACGAGCCGCTGGTGAACCTGGACTACAAGCTGCGCGAAGAGCTGCGCGAGGAACTCACCCACCTGTTTGCCACCGGCGACTCCACCGTGGTCTACGCCACCACCGAGCCGGGCGAGGCGCTGCTGCTGGGCGGCTACACCGCGGTGATGGATGCGGGGGAGCTGCTGCAGTACGGCCCGACCGCCGAGGTGTTCCACCAGCCGCAGAGCATCCGCGTGGCGCGCGCCTTCAGCGACCCGCCCATGAACCTGTTGACCGCCGAGGCGGTGGCCGGTGGTGTGCGGGTGCAGGGCGGCGAGGTCTGGCCCTTGCAGTTGCCGGCCGACGCACCCACGCGCCTCACGCTGGGCTTGCGCGCCGGTGGCCTGCGCGTGGTCGCCAGGACAGGCGACGTGGCCTTGCCCGGGCGCGTGGAACTGGCCGAGATTGCGGGCTCCGACACCTTCGTGCACGTGCACACCCTCGTGGGTGAGCTGGTGGCCCAGCTCACCGGTGTGCACGTCTGCCCGCTGGGTGACCCGATCACGCTCTACCTGCAGCCCGACAGCCTGTTTGTCTTTGATGCCGACGGCCCGCTGGTGCGCTCGCCGGCGCGTCCTGGAAAGGCCCGCTGATGGCACGCATCGAACTCGACCTGGCGCACGCCTACAAGCCGCATCCGAAGGCGGACGAGGACTACGCGCTGCTGCCGCTGAAGATGACGTTCGAGGACGGCGGTGCGTATGCGCTGCTCGGCCCCTCGGGCTGCGGCAAGACCACCATGCTCAACATCATCTCGGGCTTGCTCGTGCCCTCGCAAGGCACGGTGCGCTTCGATGGCCAGGATGTGACGCGTCACAGCCCGCAGCAGCGCAACATCGCGCAGGTGTTCCAGTTCCCGGTGATCTACGACACCATGACCGTGGCGCAGAACCTCGCGTTTCCACTGAAGAACCGCAAGGTGCCCGAGGCGGAAATCAAGCTGCAGGTGGGGCGCATTGCCGAGATGCTGGAGATGAGCCACCAGCTCGACATGCGCGCCGCGGGACTCAGCGCCGACCAGAAGCAGAAGATTTCTCTGGGCCGCGGCCTGGTGCGTTCGGACGTGTCGGCCGTGCTGTTCGACGAGCCCCTGACCGTGATCGACCCGCACCTGAAATGGCAGCTGCGGCGCAAGCTCAAGCAGATCCACCACGAGCTCAAGCTCACGCTGATCTACGTGACGCACGACCAGGTGGAGGCGCTGACCTTCGCCGACGAGGTGGTGGTGATGACGCGCGGGCGCGCGGTGCAGGTGGGTGCGGCCGAGGCGCTGTTCGAGCGGCCGGCCCACACCTTCGTGGGCCACTTCATCGGATCTCCGGGCATGAACTTCCTGCCAGCGTCCAGCGTGCGCGGCGGCCTGGTGGTGCTGGACAAGCCTCTGGCGCTCACCAACGGTCGGACCCTGCCCGAGGGACCGCTCAAGCTCGGCATCCGCCCCGAATACCTCGCGCTTGGCCAGGCCGGCGAGCCCAACACCGTGCCCGCGACGGTGACGCGCGTGCAGGACATCGGCACTTACGTGATGGTCACCCTGGAAGCCGGTGAACACCGGCTCAAGTGCCGCCTGGCACCCGAGGCCGCCGCGCCGGTGGCGGGCGAGATGGTGCATCTGCGGGTGTTGGGTGAACACACCTGCTTCTATCAAGACGAGGCACTCGTTTCATGAGCGCCGCGCCGGGCCGCCCCAAGCAAGCTCGCACCGCAGTGCGCAGCACGGAGGTTTTTGAATGAGCAATACGACCAAACCCGTGAACCAGAAAGCCTGGTTCCTCGTGCTGCCGGTCATCGTCTGTGTTGCCTTCTCGGCCATCCTGCCGCTGATGACGGTGGTGAACTACTCGGTGCAGGACATCTTCTCGCCCGAGCGGCGCGTGTTCGTCGGCACAGAGTGGTTCGCCGCCGTGATGCGCGACGAAGAGCTGCACCTCGCGCTGTGGCGGCAGATCCAGTTTTCGCTGGCGGTGCTGCTGGTGGAGATCCCGCTGGGCATCGCGCTGGCGCTCTCCATGCCGGCGCAAGGCTGGAAGTCGTCGGCGGTGTTGGTGCTGGTGGCGTTGTCGCTGCTGATCCCGTGGAACGTGGTCGGCACGATCTGGCAGATCTTCGGCCGCGCCGACATCGGCCTGCTCGGCTACTTCCTGCAGTGGGTCGGCATGGAGTACAGCTACACCGGCAACTCCACCCACGCCTGGTGGACGGTGCTGGCCATGGATGTGTGGCACTGGACGCCGCTGGTGGCGTTGCTGGCTTTTGCGGGCCTGCGCAGCATTCCCGACGCCTACTACCAGGCCGCCAGCATCGACGGCGCCAGCAAGTGGGCGGTGTTCCGCTACATCCAGCTGCCCAAGATGCGCGGCGTGCTGATGATCGCGGTGCTGCTGCGCTTCATGGACAGCTTCATGATCTACACCGAGCCCTTCGTGCTCACCGGCGGCGGCCCCGGCAACGCCACCACCTTCCTCTCGCAGTACCTCACCACCAAGGCGGTCGGCCAGTTCGACCTCGGCCCGGCGGCGGCGTTCTCCCTCATCTACTTCCTCATCATCCTGCTGTTCTGCTTCGTGCTCTACAACTGGATGCAGAGCCTGGGCACATCTCAGAAGGAGCCTGGTCATGAATGACCGCAGATTCAAGAAGCGGACGTTCTTTCTGCTTGCGTATCTGGTTTTCGCGCTGTTGCCCATCTACTGGATGGTCAACATGAGCTTCAAGACGAACCAGGAAATCCTGTCCTCGTTCACCCTGTGGCCGGCCGAGTTCACCTGGGCCAACTACCGGACCATCTTCACCGACCCGTCCTGGTATTCGGGCTACATCAACAGCCTGATCTACGTCGGCATCAACACGGTGATCTCGCTCACCGTGGCGCTGCCGGCGGCCTACGCGTTCTCGCGCTACCGCTTCCTGGGCGACAAGCACGTGTTCTTCTGGCTGCTCACCAACCGCATGACGCCGCCGGCGGTGTTCCTGCTGCCGTTCTTCCAGCTCTACACCACGCTGGGCCTGATGGACACGCACATCGCCGTGGCCATGGCGCACCTGCTGTTCAACGTGCCGCTGGCGGTGTGGATCCTGGAAGGCTTCATGAGCGGCATCCCGCGCGAGATCGACGAGACCGCGTACATCGACGGCTACAGCTTCCCGCGCTTCTTCTTCACCATCTTCCTGCCGCTCATCAAGGCCGGTGTGGGCGTGGCGGCGTTCTTCTGCTTCATGTTCTCGTGGGTCGAATTGCTGCTGGCGCGCACGCTCACCAGCGTCAACGCCAAACCCATCGTCGCGACCATGACGCGCACCGTGAGCGCGAGCGGCATGGACTGGGCGACGCTGGCCGCGGCCGGCGTGCTCACCATCGTGCCGGGCGCGATCGTGATCTGGTTTGTGCGGCATTACATCGCCAAAGGCTTTGCGATGGGGAGGGTCTGACATGTTTACCTGGATGGTCTGGACCACACCGGTCGCTGTCTTCTTTACCTGCATTGCACTCATGCTCATCGGCATGACCGTGTGGGAAATCAAGTCGCCCACGGTCGAGCGCAAGGGCTTCCTGCCCATGGTCACCACACGTGGTGACCGCCTCTTCATCGGCCTGCTCGGTGCGGCCTACATCAACCTGGCCTTCATCGGCCTGGCGGGCTGGTTCACGCAATGGCTTTCGCTGGAGCAGGAGCCCAGCATCTGGATCTCCTTCGTCGCGTCCATGGCCTGGCTGGTGCTGGCACTGCGCAAGGGCTGATCGCTCCATGGTCTTCGGTATTCGGCCCATTGCTTCCCCGGGGCCGAGACCTGTCACACACCGGGGAAGCACACCGATCGAGGAGACAACATGAGATTGCGACACACCCCTCTGGCCCTGGCAGCGTTGCTCGCCATGGGCTCCTTGCCCGCCTGGGCCGACGAGGCCGCAGCGAAGAAGTGGATCGACAGCGAGTTCCAGCCCTCCACCCTGAGCAAGGCCCAGCAGGCCGCCGAGATGAAGTGGTTCATCGACGCCGCAGCCAAGCTCAAGGCCAAGGGCGTGAAAGAGATTTCGGTGGTTTCCGAGACCATCACCACGCACGAGTACGAGAGCAAGACGCTGGCCAAGGCCTTCACCGAAATCACCGGCATCACCGTCAAGCACGACCTGATCCAGGAAGGTGACGTGGTCGAGAAGCTGCAGACCTCGATGCAGTCGGGCAAGTCGATCTACGACGGCTGGATCAGCGACTCCGACCTGATCGGCACACACTACCGCTATGGCAAGATCATGAACCTGACCGATTACATGGCCGGCAAAGGCAAGGAGTACACCAACCCGGGCCTGGACATCAAGGATTTCATCGGCACCAGCTTCACGACCGGCCCCGACAAGAAGCTCTACCAACTGCCCGACCAGCAGTTCGCCAACCTCTACTGGTTCCGCGCCGACCTGTTCGCGCGCCAGGACCTGAAGGACAAGTTCAAGGCCAAGTACGGCTACGACCTGGGTGTGCCGCTGAACTGGAGCGCTTACGAGGACATTGCCGCCTTCTTCAGCGAAGACGTCAAGACCATCGACGGCAAGCCGATCTATGGCCACATGGACTACGGCAAGAAGGACCCATCCCTGGGCTGGCGCTTCACCGATGCATGGCTCTCGATGGCTGGCACAGCCGACGTCGGCATCCCCAACGGCAAGCCGGTGGACGAGTGGGGCATCCGCGCCTCGGCCGACGGCTGCACGCCACTGGGCGCCAGCGTCTCGCGCGGGGGTGCCACCAACTCGCCCGCCGCCGTGTACGCGCTCACCAAGTACGTGGACTGGATGAAGAAGTACGCGCCCAAGGAAGCCACCGGCATGACCTTTGGTGAAGCCGGCCCGGTGCCCGCCCAGGGCCAGATCGCGCAGCAGATCTTCTGGTACACCGCCTTCACCGCCGACATGACCAAGCCCGGCCTGCCGGTGGTCAATGCCGACGGCACGCCGAAGTGGCGCATGGCGCCCGGTCCCAACGGCCCGTACTGGAAGCAGGGCATGCAGAACGGCTACCAGGACGTGGGCTCGTGGACCTTCTTCGAGAAGCACGACGAGAACAAGACCGCCGCAGCCTGGCTGTACGCGCAGTTCGTGACCGCCAAGACCACGTCGCTCAAGAAGACCATCGTCGGCCTGACCCCGATCCGCGAGAGCGACATCCAGAGCAAGGCCATGACCGACATGGCGCCCAAGCTCGGCGGTCTGGTCGAGTTCTACCGCAGCCCGGCGCGCGTGGCCTGGACGCCCACCGGCACCAACGTGCCCGACTACCCCAAGCTGGCCCAGCTCTGGTGGCAGAACGTGGCCCAGGCCGTGACCGGCGAGAAGACGCCGCAGGCCGCGATGGACAACCTGGCCGAGCAGATGGACCAGGTCATGGGCCGCCTGGAGCGCGCCGGCATGGAACGCTGCGCGCCCAAGCTCAACCCCAAAGGCGACCCCAACAAGTACCTGAGCGACACGGCAGCGCCCTGGAAGAAGCTGGCCAACGAGAAGCCCAAGGGAGAGACCATCGCCTACGACCAGTTGCTCAACGCATGGAAGAATGGCAAGGCCCGTTGATCTGATGCATCGATTTTTGTAGCAACCTACCCTCTGCACCACCCCGGTGCAGAGGGTCACCCCTCTTTCCATGAAACGCGCAGAACTGTTTGAATCGCTGCCCCGCCACGGTGTATACGACCTGGCGGTCGTCGGTGGCGGGGCCACCGGCCTCGGGGTGGCGCTCGATGCTGCTCTGCGCGGTTTCTCCGTCGTTCTGCTGGAGTCGCACGATTTCGCCGGCGGCACGTCATCGCGTTCCACCAAGCTGCTGCATGGCGGCGTGCGCTACCTTGCGCAGGGCAATCTGGCCCTGGTGCGCGAGGCGCTGGCCGAGCGCGCCACGGTGCTGCGCATCGCGCCGCATCTCGCGCAGCCCTTGCCCTTCGTCATGCCGTCCTACCACTGGTGGCAGACCCCGTTTTACGGCATCGGCCTCAAGTTGTACGACCTGTTGGCAGGCGCCGCGGGACTCGGACGCACCGAATTCCTCAGCCGCGCGCAAACCCTGCAGGCCTTGCCGGGGGTGAATCCCGACGGGCTGCGCGGTGGCGTCAAGTACTGGGACGGTCAGTTCGACGACGCGCGCCTGGCGCTGGCGCTTGCCCGCAGCGCCGAGGCCGCCGGAGCCCATGTCTTGAACTACGCCGAAGTGACGGCGGTGCGCCAGCTCGCCGGGGGCGATGCCCCGCTGTCTTCGCTGGACGTGAGCGACCGGCGCGGCGGCGGCACATGTCAACTGCAGGCGCGCTGCGTGGTCAACGCCACCGGTGTCTGGGTGGATGCTCTGCGAGACCACACCCAGCCGGCGGCCACCCAGGGCTCGCCCTCGCGCATGGTCAGCCCCAGCCAGGGTGTGCACGTGGTGGTGGACCGCGATTTCATGCCCGGCGGCCATGCGTTGCTGGTGCCCAAGACGCGCGACGGGCGCGTGCTGTTCGCCGTGCCGTGGCTCGGCAAGCTGGTGCTGGGCACCACCGACACCCCCCGCCGCGACCTGCCGCGCGAGCCCGATGCCTTCGCCGAAGAACTCGAATTCATCCTCAACGAGGCCAGTCAGGCGCTCAGTCGCCCCGTGCGCCGCGAGGACATCAAAAGTCTCTGGGTGGGTCTGCGCCCACTGGTGGCCGCGCCCGCGGCGGCCGAGGGCGGCACCAAGGTGCTGTCGCGCGAACACACCATCGTGGTCGATGCCAACGGCCTGGTCACCGTGACCGGGGGCAAGTGGACCACCTACCGCGCGATGGCCGAAGATGTGCTGGAGCGCTGCTTCGCCAGCCAGCTCTTGCCCCGACGTGCAGGCGGGCAGAGCGCCTCTCATGTGCTGAAAGGCGCCGCCGTGGCCGACCCTGCGACGCCCCTGCACGCGGCGCCCGGCCTGCACCTGTATGGATCCGAAGGGGCGCTGGTGAACGACTGCCCCGGGACGCACAATGTGCTGGGGGTGGGCTTGACCGAGGCCATGGTTCGCTACGCCGCGCGGTTCGAGCACGCACAGACGGTGGAGGACGTGCTCGCCCGGCGCTCGCGCATCCTGTTCCTGGACGCTGCCGAGGCCGCCCGACTGGCGCCCGCCGTGGCCGACATCCTCCAGCAGGAGCTGGGCTCGGACCCGGAACTGCAAGCCTTTTTGAGCCTGTGCGCCCGATATCTGCCGGCGTCCAACGGGATTTAGAGGTATTTCACTGGCCAGTGCGTTGACAGCCTGCTGAAACCATGTGATACTGCGCGGCTTCGCTCCAAAAAAGCGAGGCAATCTGCCCACTCGGAAGGGATTGGATTTGGCTTTAGGCCACTTCCGGTTCTCGACGACGGGCCCAAGACTGATCACTCCCGGCCGTGGTGGCTGGGGGGATTCAAGTTGGGACTTAAATCAAATGATCCAAACGCAATCTCGACTCGATGTTGCCGACAACACGGGTGCCAAGTCCGTGATGTGCATCAAGGTGCTCGGCGGCTCCAAGCGGCGTTACGCCAGCGTGGGCGACGTCATCAAGGTCACCATCAAAGAAGCAGCGCCCCGTGGCCGCGTCAAAAAAGGCGAGGTTTACAACGCTGTGGTGGTTCGCACCGCCAAGGGCATCCGTCGTCAAGACGGCGCTCTCATCAAATTCGACGGCAACGCAGCAGTGTTGCTCAACGCCAAGCTGGAGCCCATCGGCACCCGCATCTTCGGACCGGTGACGCGCGAGCTGCGCACCGAAAAGTTCATGAAGATCGTGTCGCTGGCGCCCGAGGTTCTCTGAGGAATCATCATGAACAAGATTCGCAGTGGTGACGAAGTCATCGTGATCGCAGGTCGCGACAAGGGCAAGCGCGGCAAGGTCGTGCTCCGTGCCGACGACAGCAAGGTGCTCGTCGAAGGCGTGAACATCGTCAAGAAGCACGCCAAGCCGAACCCCATGAAGGGTGTGACCGGCGGCATCATCGAAAAAACCATGCCCATCCACCAGTCCAACATCGCCATCTTCAATGGTGCCACGGGCAAGGCAGATCGCGTGGGCATCAAGCTCCTGGCTGACGGCAAGAAAGTGCGCGTCTTCAAGTCCAGCGGCGAAGAAATCAAGGCGGCATGACCATGGCACGTTTGCAAGACATTTTCCGCGACACCATCGCGCCCAGCCTGGTGGAGAAGTTCGGCTACAAGTCGATCATGGAGGTGCCCCGCATCACCAAGATCACGCTGAACATGGGCGTGAGCGAAGCCGTTGCCGACAAGAAGGTCATGGACAACGCTGTGGGTGACCTGACCAAGATCGCCGGCCAGCGGCCTGTGGTGACCAAGGCCCGCAAGGCCATCGCCGGTTTCAAGATCCGCGAGCAGCAGGCCATCGGTTGCATGGTGACGCTTCGCGGCGCCAAGATGTATGAATTCCTGGACCGTTTCGTCACCGTGGCTCTGCCCCGTGTGCGCGACTTCCGTGGTATCTCCGGTCGTTCGTTTGACGGTCGCGGCAACTACAACGTCGGCGTCAAGGAACAGATCATTTTTCCTGAGATCGAGTACGACAAGGTTGACGCCTTGCGCGGTCTCAACATCAGCATCACGACGACCGCCAAGAACGACGAAGAGTGCAAGGCTCTTCTGGCTGGTTTCCGTTTCCCGTTCAAGAACTGAGGTGGCGCGTGGCTAAACAAGCACTACTGCAACGTGAACTCAAGCGCGAGAAACTCGCCGCCAAGTTCGCCAAGAAATACAACGAATTCAAAGCCGTCGCCAACGACGTCAAGAAGTCCGACGAAGAGCGCGATGCGGCCCGCCTGGGTCTGCAGAAGTTGCCCCGCAATTCGAACCCGACCCGCCAGCGCAACCGCTGCGAGATCACCGGTCGTCCGCGCGGCACTTTCGCTCACTTCGGCCTGGCTCGCGCCAAGGTCCGTGAAATGGCGTTTGCCGGAGAAATCCCCGGCATCACCAAAGCCAGCTGGTAAGCCCTAGGAGAACCACAAATGAGCATGAGTGATCCTATCGCCGACATGTTGACCCGCATCCGCAACGCGCAGATGGTCGAGAAGTCCACCGTGTCGATGCCGGCCTCCAAGGTCAAAGCCGCGATTGCCCAGGTCCTGAAGGACGAGGGTTATATCGACGGATTCCAGGTCAAGAACAACGACGGCAAGAGCGAACTCGAAATCGCCTTGAAGTACTACGCTGGCCGTCCCGTGATCGAACGCATCGAACGTGTGAGCCGTCCCGGCCTGCGCGTCTACCGCGGTCGCAACGCCATCCCCCAGGTCCAGAACGGTCTGGGTGTGGCCATCGTCACCACGCCCCAGGGTGTGATGACCGATCGCAAGGCTCGCGCCACCGGTGTCGGCGGCGAAGTCCTGTGTTACGTCGCCTGATGCGGGCATTGAGGAGCAATTAATGTCACGTATTGGAAAACTGCCGGTCTCCATCCCTGCCGGGGTCGAGATCGCCGTCAAAGACGATCTGATCAACGTCAAGGGTACGCTCGGTGCCTTGGCGCTTGCGCAAAACGCGCTGGTGAAGGTTGAAAGCAACAACGGCGCGCTGACCTTCGTTCCTGTGAACGAGTCCCGCGAAGCCAACGCCATGTCGGGCACCATGCGTCAGCTGGTCAACAACATGGTCAACGGCGTCAGCAAGGGCTTCGAGAAGAAGCTCACGCTGCTGGGCGTGGGCTACAAGGCCCAGGCACAAGGCACCAAGCTCAACCTGACGGTGGGTTACTCCCACCCGGTGGTGATGGACATGCCTGCCGGTATCAAGGTGGAAACGCCGACGCCGACCGAAATCCTGATCAAGGGTTCGGATCGTCAGCGTGTTGGTCAGATCGCTTCCGAAGTGCGGGCCGTGCGCCCCCCCGAGCCCTACAAGGGCAAGGGCATCCGCTATGCGGATGAAAAGGTCGTGATCAAGGAAACCAAGAAGAAATAAGGATCAGGATCATGTTGACCAAAAAAGAGCAACGTCTGCGCCGCGCCCGCCAAACGCGCATCCGCATTGCGCAGCAGGGCGCCGTCCGCCTGACCGTGAACCGCACCAATCTGCACATCTACGCCAGCGTCATCTCAGACGACGGTGCCAAAGTGCTGGCCTCAGCCTCTACGGCCGAAGCCGAAGTGCGTGCCCAGATCGGTGGCGCCGGCAAAGGCGGCAACGCCTCTGCTGCAGCCCTGATCGGCAAGCGCATCGCCGAGAAGGCCAAGGCCGCCGGCATTGAAAAGGTGGCGTTCGACCGTTCCGGTTTTGCCTACCACGGTCGGGTGAAAGCCCTGGCAGACGCCGCCCGCGAAGCCGGCCTGCAGTTCTGATCAAACGGAAACCACAAAATGGCTAAATTTACGGCAAACATCAAGAACGAAGCGAACGAAGACGGTTTGCGCGAGAAGATGATCGCGATCAACCGCGTGACCAAGGTGGTCAAGGGCGGTCGCATCCTCGGTTTCGCAGCACTGACAGTTGTCGGCGACGGCGATGGCCGCGTGGGCATGGGCAAGGGCAAGGCGCGTGAAGTGCCGGTGGCCGTGCAGAAGGCCATGGAAGCGGCCCGTCGCAACATGATCAAGGTTTCGCTCAAGAACGGTTCGTTGCACCACAGCGTGCACGGTGAACACGGCGCTTCCAACGTCATGATGCTGCCCGCCTCCAAAGGCACCGGCATCATCGCCGGCGGCCCGATGCGCGCCGTGTTTGAAGTGCTCGGCATCACCGACGTCGTGGCCAAGAGCCATGGCTCGAGCAATCCCTACAACCTGGTGCGTGCCACGCTGGACGCACTGAAGAATTCAACCACCCCGTCCGACGTGGCTGCCAAGCGTGGCAAGTCCGTCGAAGACATCCTGGGTTGATTGGAGCGATCATGACCACTCAAAACACCGTCAAGGTTCAGTTGGTGCGCAGCCCCATCGGAACCAAGCAATCCCACCGCGACACCGTGCGTGGCCTGGGTTTGCGCAAACTCAACAGTACCAGCGAGCTGCAGGACACGCCTGCCGTTCGCGGCATGATCAACAAGATCAGCTATCTGGTCAAAGTACTCTGATCGGGGTCACGGACATGCAACTCAACACCATCAAGCCCTCTGAAGGCTCCAAGCACGCCAAGCGTCGCGTGGGTCGCGGCATCGGCTCCGGCCTGGGCAAGACCGCGGGTCGTGGCCACAAAGGTCAAAAGTCCCGTTCGGGCGGCTACCACAAGGTGGGCTTCGAAGGCGGTCAAATGCCTCTGCAGCGCCGCTTGCCCAAGCGTGGCTTCAAGTCAACCCAACTGCAGTTCAACGCCGAAGTCACGTTGACCGACATCAACGCGCTCAACGTCGCCGATGTGGACATGCTCGTGCTCAAGCAGGCTGGCCTGGTGCCTCACTTGGCCAAGCGCGTCAAGGTCATCAAGACCGGTGAACTCACGCGTGCCGTGTCCTTCAAGGACGTGTCGGTCACTGCGGGCGCCAAAGCCGTGATCGAAGCCGCTGGCGGCTCGATCGCCTGACCGGAACCCGACGGAACTGAGCTGTGGCAACTGGATCCACGTCCCTGGCCAAAACCGGCAAGTTCGGCGACCTGCGTCGCCGGCTGGTTTTCTTGCTGCTCGCCTTGGTGGTGTACCGCATTGGTGCGCACATCCCGGTGCCTGGCATCGACCCTGCGCAACTTGAGCAGCTGTTCAAAGGGCAGGCGGGCGGCATTCTCAGCCTCTTCAACATGTTCTCGGGCGGAGCGCTGTCGCGCTTCACCGTGTTCGCGTTGGGCATCATGCCGTACATCTCGGCATCGATCATCATGCAGCTCATGACTTACGTGGTTCCCACGTTCGAGCAGCTGAAAAAAGAGGGCGAGGCCGGTCGTCGCAAGATCACGCAGTACACCCGTTACGGCACATTGGGCTTGGCGATTTTCCAGTCGATGGGCATTGCGCTCGCGTTGGAGGGCTCTGCGGGCTTGGTGATCGATCCCGGTATGGGTTTTCGTCTGACGGCCGTGGTCAGTCTGGTGGCAGGCACCATGTTCCTCATGTGGCTTGGCGAGCAGATCACCGAGCGTGGACTGGGCAACGGTATCTCCATCCTGATCTTCGCCGGCATCGCCGCGGGCTTGCCCAGTGCGGTGGGTGGTTTGCTGGAACTGGTTCGCACCGGCGCCATGAACATCCTGATCGCCATCTTCATCATCGCGCTGGTGGTTCTGGTGACCTACTTCGTGGTGTTTGTGGAGCGCGGTCAGCGCAAGATTCTGGTGAACTATGCGCGCCGTCAAGTGGGCAACAAGGTCTACGGTGGCCAGTCGTCGCACCTGCCGTTGAAGCTGAACATGGCCGGCGTGATTCCGCCCATCTTTGCGTCGTCGATCATCCTGCTGCCCACCACCGTGGTGAGTTGGGTTAGCACCGGTGACTCCACACGTTGGCTGCGCGACATCGCTTCTGCTCTGTCGCCAGGTCAGCCGATCTACGTGGCCTTGTACGCGGCTGCCATCATCTTCTTCTGCTTCTTTTACACGGCGTTGGTGTTCAACAGCCGCGAGACCGCGGACAACCTGAAGAAGAGTGGTGCATTCATTCCCGGTATTCGCCCTGGCGACCAGACTGCGCGCTACATCGACAAAATCCTGCTTCGTCTCACGTTGGCCGGTGCTGTCTACATCACCGCGGTCTGTCTGCTGCCTGAGTTCCTGATTCTGAAGTACAACGTGCCGTTCTATTTTGGCGGCACCTCTTTGTTGATCATTGTTGTGGTCACCATGGATTTCATGGCGCAGGTTCAGAACTACATGATGTCGCAGCAGTACGAATCACTGCTCAAGAAGGCCAACTTCAAGACGTCACCCGGTAGTTGAGTTTTTGTATGTCCAAGGACGACGTGATCGAGATGCAAGGCGAGGTAGTTGAAAACCTCCCCAACGCGACCTTCAGGGTCAAACTCGAAAATGGTCATGTGGTCCTGGGGCACATCAGCGGCAAGATGAGGATGCATTACATCCGCATCCTGCCTGGCGACAAGGTCAAGGTAGAGCTCACGCCCTACGACCTCACCAGGGCGCGAATCGTTTTTCGCTCGAAGTGAGTGGTTGGTTGTTGAATATTTTTGGAATATCTAGGAGAAGACTATGAGAGTTTCGGCTTCGGTCAAGAAAATGTGCCGCAACTGCAAGATCATCAAGCGGCACGGTGTTGTGCGAGTCATTTGCACCGATCCGCGTCATAAGCAGCGTCAAGGCTGATTGAAGTTTAGAGGACCATCATGGCTCGTATTGCAGGCATCAACATTCCGCCGCACAAGCACGCTGAAATCGGCTTGACGGCAATCTTCGGTATTGGTCGCACCCGCGCTCGCAAGATCTGCGAAGCCTGTGGTATCGACTACACGAAGAAGATCAAGGACCTGAGCGACGCGGAACTCGAAAAAGTTCGCGATCAGGTCGGCACGTTCACGATCGAAGGCGACCTCCGCCGTGAAACGACCATGAACATCAAGCGATTGATGGACATCGGTTGCTACCGCGGTTTCCGTCACCGCCGTGGCCTGCCGCTGCGTGGTCAGCGCACGAAGACCAATGCGCGCACGCGCAAAGGTCCCCGCAAGGCAGCCCAGTCGCTGAAGAAGTAATCGGTTCGAAGGATTCCCATGGCCAAGTCACCCTCCACCAGCGCATCCGCTCGCGTTCGCAAGAAAGTCCGCAAGAACATTGCCGACGGTATTGCTCACGTGCACGCCTCGTTCAACAACACCATCATCACGATCACCGATCGCCAAGGCAATGCGTTGTCCTGGGCCTCGTCCGGTGGCCAGGGCTTCAAAGGCTCGCGCAAATCCACACCGTTCGCTGCCCAGGTGGCGTCGGAAGTGGCTGGTCGCGCCGCCATTGAGCAAGGCATCAAGAACCTGGATGTCGAGATCAAGGGCCCGGGCCCTGGTCGCGAATCCTCGGTGCGCGCCCTGGGCGCCCTGGGCATCCGCATCAATTCCATCTCTGACGTGACGCCCGTGCCGCACAACGGTTGCCGTCCGCAGAAACGCCGCCGCATTTGAGGCGGTACCGCAGCACGCGGTATAATAGAAGGCTTTTTCGAGCGCCACCGCAGTCGCCTGCGGTGGCATTTTTTGCTAAGCCCACCGCCACTTCATTCGAGGAGTGGCTCCCGCAATGACATCGGTTGATGTCGGTTGCGGCAGAAACACAAGGACATCAACGTGGCACGTTACCTCGGCCCCAAGGCCAAACTCTCCCGCCGTGAAGGCTCCGACCTGTTGCTCAAGAGCGCCCGCCGCTCGATCAGCGACAAGGCCAAATTTGACTCCAAGCCCGGCCAGCACGGCCGTACCTCGGGTCAGCGCACCTCCGATTTCGGCGTGCAGCTGCGCGAGAAGCAGAAAGTGAAGCGCACGTATGGCGTGCTCGAGCGCCAGTTCCGCCGCTACTTCGCAGAAGCCGACCGTCGCCGCGGCAACACCGGCGCCAACCTGCTGTTCCTGCTGGAAGCACGCCTGGACAACGTCGTGTTTCGCATGGGCTTTGCCTCGACCCGCGCCGAAGCCCGCCAGATCGTCTCTCACAAGGCGATCCTGGTGAATGGCAAGTCGGTCAACATCCCGTCGTATTCCGTGAAGGCTGGAGATGTGATCGCCGTCCGCGAGAAGTCGAAGAAGCAGGGTCGCGTGCTTGAGGCCATGGAACTGGCAAAGCAGATCGGCTTCCCTGCGTGGGTGGACGTGTCGGTTGAAAAGGTCGAAGGCGTGTTCAAGAAATCGCCTGACCGCGACGAGTTCGCCTCCGACGTCAACGAATCGTTGATCGTCGAACTGTATTCCCGTTAATTTCGTTCCCGGCATGCACCTTTGCGGGTGCGGCCGGGCCATGCTCCATCTGCCTTATCGGTGTAACGAGCCGAGGGTACTGAAGGAAGTTTGAATGCTGAACAATCTGCTGAAGCCCAAAACCATCAATGTCGAGCAAACCTCGACCAACCGCGCCAAGGTCACGCTCGAGCCTTTCGAGCGTGGTTACGGCCATACGCTGGGCAATGCCCTGCGCCGGGTTTTGCTGTCTTCCATGACCGGCCATGCGCCGACCGAAGTCACCATTGCCGGTGTCGTGCATGAGTATTCGTCGATCGACGGCGTCCAGGAGGACGTGGTCAACATGCTTCTGAACCTCAAGGGCGTGGTGTTCAAGCTCCACAACCGCGACGAAGTCACGCTGAGCCTGCGCAAGGATGGCGAAGGCCTCGTCACGGCCGCTGACATTCAGACCCCGCATGACGTTGAAATCGTGAACCCCGGTCATGTCATCGCCACCTTGTCTGCCGGCGCCAAGCTGGACATGCAGATCAAGGTTGAAAAAGGTCGCGGTTACGTTCCCGGTAGCCTGCGCCGCAATGACGATCAGGCCCGTTCCATCGGCCGCATCGTTCTGGACGCGTCGTTCTCGCCCGTCAAGCGCGTGAGCTACACCGTTGAGAGCGCTCGCGTCGAGCAACGTACCGACTTGGACAAACTGGTGCTCGAGATCGAAACCAATGGTTCCATCGGTCCTGAAGAAGCGGTCCGCGCTTCGGCCAAGATCCTGGTGGAGCAACTGGCTGTGTTTGCGCAGCTCGAAGGTGCCGAACTCAATTTTGAAGCCCCTGCACAGCGCAGCTCGCAGCAGTTCGATCCGATCTTGTTGCGCCCTGTGGATGAGCTTGAGCTCACCGTGCGTTCGGCCAACTGCCTCAAGGCGGAGAACATTTATTACATCGGTGATCTGATTCAGCGCACCGAGAATGAGCTGCTCAAGACCCCCAACTTGGGTCGCAAGTCGCTCAACGAGATCAAGGAAGTGCTCGCTTCGCGCGGCTTGACCTTGGGCATGAAGCTTGAAAACTGGCCACCAGCCGGCCTGGACAAGCACTGAAATTCCGCAAGCCGGCATGAAGCTGGCGACGGACGAACTCGCAGTACCTGATACGGCTGCGGGCAAAACAACTGAAAGGATGAAAAATGCGTCACGGACACGGACTTAGAAAACTCAACCGCACGAGCGAACACCGCCTCGCGATGCTTCGCAACATGATGAACTCGCTGCTGACGCACGAAGTCATCAAGACCACGGTGCCCAAGGCCAAAGAACTGCGTCGCGTCGTCGAACCCATGATCACGCTGGCCAAAGTCGCCACTGTGGCCAATCGCCGCCTGGCATTTGACCGCCTGCGCGACCGCGATGTGGTCGTGAAGCTGTTCAACGAACTGGGCCCGCGCTTCGCAGCCCGTCCCGGCGGCTACACCCGTATTCTGAAGATGGGATACCGCGTGGGTGACAACGCTCCCATGGCGCTCGTCGAGCTGGTCGATCGTGCAGAAGATGCTGCACCGGACGCCGAAGCCGACAAAGCGTGATAGAATTTAAGGCTTGACGCGCGGTGGAGCAGCCTGGTAGCTCGTTGGGCTCATAACCCAAAGGTCGCAAGTTCAAATCTTGCCCGCGCAACCAACCAAATCAAGCACTTGCTTGTCACTGAAGCCCTCGGAAACGAGGGCTTTTTTGTTTGTGTCGAGGTTTGTGACGAGGTCTGTGTCGTCACAGAAATCGATGCGGGTCGTAGTGACCGTTGGGCAATTTGTCGACTTGCTTGTCCGGTGTGCAGCGAGGCCGTGTGATAACTCCTTGGCAGCCCGAGCGAGTCACGCGTCGATTGCTGATTTGTCTGTTTCCGCGAATTGACGCCGTCTGAGTGGCGCCAAGGCGATGCTGGAGCCATCTCGGGGCCGTATTTGGGGCCTGCAGCGACCGTAAAGGGCGCCTATGCGCCCAACAACCGCATCGCCTTCTTGGTCCCCTCAAAGCCCAGGATGCTGAGGACGCGTTTGAAGTTGTACGCCAACACGGCCAGGCTCATCTCGGTTGCCACGTTCTTGATGCCACGGGTCAGGAAGTGCGTCCAGCCCATCCAGTGCTTGAGCGTTCCGAACACATGTTCTACGGTGCTCTTGCGCACCGTCATCGCGTTGGGCATCTGGTCCAGCCGTTGCTGGGCCTTGTCCATGACTTCCTCATGCTCCCATCGCCTGATGCGTCGGTAATTGCTCGTAGTGCATTGCGCCCTCATGGCACAGCCAGGGCAGGCACTTGACCAATAAATGCTGATCTGCAGTCCAGCCTCTTCGCGACTGAAGCGGCGGATCGGCCGCTGGCCCGCAAGGCATTGGTACTCATCTTCGAGAGCGATGTAGATGAAATCGGTCTTGTCGAACCGGCCTTCGGCCCTCGCATTGGAGGTCATGGGCTTGGGCACAAGCGCTGCAATCCCGCTGTCGTCACATGCCTTGAGCTGCATGCCGTTGTAGTAGCCGCGGTCAGCGATGGCCATCAATCTGCGCTTGCCCATTGCATCGCGCGCGGCCAAAGCGATTGCACTGAGTTGTGAACGGTCGCTGCCGTTGTTGGTGACCTCATGGGCGACGATCAGATGGTTCGTCGTGTCGACGGCTGTCTGCACGTTGTAGCTCACCATGGCCGTGCCCTTGGCGCTGTGGGTGGTCATGGCGCGTGCGTCAGGGTCCGTCTGGGAGATCTGCCGATCTGGCACCACCTCCAGTTGCGCCTTGACGACTTGAAGGTCTTGCAGGCGCTGGCGCATCTTTTGAATCTCGCCCTGCAGGCGCTCGGTCTTTGCCTGCATCTCAACTGGCTGGGTTCGATCTGCAGTCTCCAAGGCATCAAGGTAGCGCTGGATGCTCTTCTCCAACTCACGTTCGCGGCGCTCGATCTTGCCAGGCGTGAAGTTGCGCTCGCGGTTGTTGACGGCCTTGAGCTTGCTGCCATCGATGGCCACGACGGCGTCGGTGAACAGCTTCAATTCGCGGCACAGCATCACGAAGCGACGGCAGACATTGCGGATGCCTTTGCCGTTGTCGCGGCGGAAGTCCGCGATGGTCTTGAAGTCAGGGGCGAGCCGGCCAGTCAGCCACATCAGTTCCACGTTGCGCTGGCATTCGCGCTCCAGCCTGCGGCTTGACTGGATGCGGTTGAGGTAACCGTACAGGTAAAGCTTCAACAGCACCGAGGGGTGATACGAGGGTCGGCCGGTTGCAGCCGGCTTCGCGCCATCGAAACCCAAACTGACCAAGTCCAACTCACCGATGAAGACGTCCACGATCCGAACGGTGTTGTCTTCTGCAATGAAGTCGTCCAGACACTCCGGCAGCAACGTGACTTGCTGCCTGTCCTGACCTTCGATGTATCTCGACATATTGACCCCCGTGTCCAACATGTCTGTGAACTCTACCGAGTTCATATGCGGGCTGGGAGATGGTTTTCACACAGCCTCGCGGCGGAGCTGTCATCGGAGCACAGCGCAACGTTCGACTGTTGCCAATATTCGGGTGCAGTGTTGGCTTCCGTTGAAAACTGACCCACTTAGAGCGGCAATTTCCATTTAAAGCTGACCCACGTAAGAACCCTATCCTGCTGCTTTTAGTAGCAGGAGATTTCAGGAGTGATAGACGTGGCGACTTTAAGTGTCATAAGACGCTGGGCATTGCGTGAGCAGATGTCCATCCGCGAGATCTCCAGGCGCACTGGCCTGGCTCGCAATACCGTTAAGAAGTACCTGCGGGCGGGCGACGAAGAGCCCCGCTATGCCAAGCGCGCGAGCACCAGCAAGCTCGATCCATACGCTGACAAGCTTTCAACCTGGCTTTTGATTGAGGCAACAAAGTCGCGGAAACAGCGGCGCACTTTGCTGCAGCTCCACACACCCAGGTCTGAAAAGGAGAAAACGAAGCACTTATCCACAACGTGAGCTGCTTTGCTCACACAAGCGGGTGGGTCAGCATTCGATGGAAATCTCGGGTCAGAGATCAGTGGAACTCAACAGGTGCAGCTCACGTTTTGCTTTGCAGGCACTATCAAGACTTGGTTTGAAGGCCGGCATCTGTGAGACCGGTGCGAACGATGTCAGTCCTATACCGGAGGTTCGTCAACGTCGTCCATGTGCACCATCAGATCTTCCACTCGACATCCGAAATAGCTGCACAGCTTGTCGATGGTCTCAGTTCCGGTTCCGTAGCCCTTCAGATTCAGAATCTTCGAAAGCGTCATACGGTTCAGCCCAGTTGCCGCCGCGACCTCGTTGATCGTGATCCGTCGCCCTTCAGAGAACTGCTTCTTCTCGATCATTTCTCCGAGCTTGAACCTGATCATGATGTTTTTTGGCGTCAGGTGATAATAATTTTTATCAAAAGACCTGAAAAGTGAGCGCAGTTGCGTAAGATTGGCATCAAGCGATGAATATTTTTATCACTTGATCCCTTAATTTTACAGGAGTACCTCTTGACGCAACAGACTTACCTCACGACAGATGAACTCTCCGGCCGCATCAAGTACGACGTGCGGACCATCAGGGAGCGACTTAAGGACAGCGTGCTGATTGAAGGGGTTCACTACTTCCGGCCCTTCGGCGGACGCAAGATCCTTTTCCTCTGGGAGGCCATCGAGCGGGACATGATGCTTCCATCGTTCCACTCGCCTGTCGGAATGTCGGCCATCCCCATGGCGAATGGAGCAATCGTCCATGGCTAAAGTCGTCACTCGAAAAGAGACGGGGAAGCTCGTGATTGACTTCACCTACAAAGGGATTCGGTGTCGCGAGCAGACTGCGCTCGAAGATTCGCCCAAAAACCGCAAGCTGGTGCAAAGCGTCGTAGACCGCTTGGTTCAAGAGATGAGGAAGGGCTCTTTGAACCGCCCCGCGTTTCGTGGAGGCTTGTTGGTTTAAGTCAGGCAGCGGTTGCCACCTGATTGGCGAGATGCCGGTAATAGTTTGCCTCAGCTTCA
>NZ_LMIE01000007.1 GCF_001428625.1 Hydrogenophaga sp. Root209 | reverse complement strand
TGAAGCTGAGGCAAACTATTACCGGCATCTCGCCAATCAGGTGGCAACCGCTGCCTGACTTAAACCAACAAGCCTCCACGAAACGCGGGGCGGTTCAGTTTGCCGCCAGATTGGCGTGTCCGAGGCGACGTACTACACGTGGAAGAAGAAGTTCGGTGATCTGGGCGTGACCGGAGCTCAAGCGCCTGAGGATGCGCATGAGCGACCAGTCTATGTACCTGCGAGCCATTTGTATGAAATGGAGCGGCAGGGATCGCGACCAGAACCTTTCCCAAAAAAGGGGCGGCGGAGTTTCTGTGGGACCTGTTATCTGGGGCATGCGATTTGGCGCCGGCTCTGGGTGCCCCAACACCGTGACGCTGGAAAAACTGGACCGCATCATTCAGAGCGCCATGGGCTGGAAGAACACCCACATGCATGCCTTCGCCGTGGGTGCAGTGCGCTACGCGATACCCGACCCCGATTGGCCGTCCAGGGTCGAGACGTGGGATGAACGGTTGTTCGATTTGGCGACGGTGCTGACCGTTTCCGCCTCATCGCGCCGAGCTCACGCTGGCGAAGAAAGACTTGGGAGAAAACCCCGTCACAAGCGCCGTCCCAAGCACGACAACGCAGGCGCCGAACCATGTGTTCCAGCTAATGATTTCGTCGAGAACCAAGTGACCCCACAACACACCAAACACTGGAATCAGGAACGTGACGGTTAATGCAGACGCTGCCCCAAGGTCGCTAATGAGCCGGAAATAGAGGAGATAAGCAACGCCCGTGCACAGGACGCCCAGTCCAAGGACCGCCAGGGCAATAGTCGGTGTCGGCACTACTGCGTTTGAGAAGAACGGAACGGCCGGCGCAACGATGATTGCGGCTGCCCACATGCTGCCGTGAGCGTTTGCAAAAGGGTCAACTTTCTTTGCCAACTTCGCGTAGTTAGTGGCTACGCCATATGAGAAGGCAGCGCCCAGTCCAAGTAAGATCGCCGGAACAGTGCCTTGGTGGGACATGCTCACGTCGAAGCCGACCAAAATGGCGACGCCAACCACTCCGAGGACCATGCCAACCAAAACGCGCGGGGCCAGTTGCGACCTCGTCCAAGCGGCGCCTATCAACGCTCCCCAAATGGGCGCGGTGGCGTTGAGGATGGACATCATTGAGACGGAAAGAGTCTTCGCAGCGAAAGCAAACAGCAGGAAGGGTAGCGCTGAGTTGAACAGCCCCAGCACAAGATAGTGCGCCCAGTTTTCGCGAACGCGCAGCTGTTTCCTAAGAACAAGCGACACTGCCAGTAGAAAAAGCGCCGCCAGTCCGACTCGAAGCTCGATGAGCAGCCCAGGGCCAAGAACAGGGGCACCCATTCGCATGAACAAAAAAGAGGCTCCCCAGATTGCAGATAGAGAAAGAAGCCGGACCAGGCTGGCGATGTTCATGATGTACTGAAGTCGTGGTAGAAATTTCATGCTAATTGAGATACCACTGCGCCGCTCGCCCTTTCCGGACATCGAATTCAACTGCTCGACTTCGTCGAGTCGTCACCGGTACGTAGCTACTATCTCCGCATACAACTAAGCTTCGGCAGCGATGTTGTGAAATCGGCGTGGGGGTGACCTGCCCGGTTTCTTCAGACCAATGATTTCTAGGAAGATGGCTCCCAACCTGCGAGGAGCCCATGAGAATGAGCCGATTCACCGAGGATGGCATGGACGCCTCCTGAGTCTTATTTCGATCACGATGCAGGTCCCATTCACCTACCAAGGAGACCGCCATGCTCGCTGTGATCGGACTGGATATTGCCAAACGCTTCTTTCAATTGCATTCGGTACACACCCTTCAAGGCCAACGCCGTGTGGGCGTACGACTTCGACACCACCGCCGAAGTCCAGCAGATCAAGTGCCTGACCGTCATCGACGTGTACACGCGCGAGGGTCTGGCGATCGACGTGGCCGGCTCCACCCTTGATTGCCTCAGAAGTGGATGCCGCTGTTTTTTCAATCATGGAAAGGCTCGCAGAGGGTTTCTCGGGTCAGGTGAACGAAGAGGTGATGGTCAGTGCGATCTTGCCCATGTGTGCCCCTGCTTCCATCGCTCGGTGAGCCTGCTGCGCTTGCCGCAGCGCGAAGCATTGATGAACGACGGGGCGGACGCGGCGACCGGTGATCAAGTGCCACACGACCACCCGCAGCCGTTCGGCGATGGCGGTCTTCTCGGGGTCCGGCAAAGGTCGCAGAAGCGATCCTGTCACCACCGCTTCCTTGGCCATGAGCGCACGCAGCGGGACCTGCAAGGCCGCGTCTTCCCCTGGCGACAGGTGCACAATGCGTCCCCGCCGGGCCAGGGCCTTCACATTGGCAGCGGAATATTTGCCTCCCGACATCGGCAGCACATGTGTCGCCGGTGCCGTCGCAAACTGCGCGTAGCCGCCGCCATCGGTCAGTGCACAGACCCGCTGGCCTACCCATTCAGGCGCCACTCCATGTCCCACCGCAACCACGAGCCCTGCGACCTCCAGTCCCGGCACATCGCTGTGCGCAGGGCTCGGGCCGCGCTGACGCTGGTTGCAGTCGTGCCTGTTCACGCCACGGACAGCACCTCGGGCCCTCCCGCGGCAGAGATCTTGATCACCGTCTGCAGGGGTGGTATGTCGACGCTCATGGGTCAAGCCGCTGGGGGTGATTGCCTGCGGGTCGATTGCAGCAACCGCAGTTTCCATTCCGTATGGTCGCGCGACCCACGGACCCAGACCTCGCTGACCCACGAGCGCACCGTCACGGGCTCTTCATTGGGGTTGCGCAGCAGTCGCATTTCCAGTTCACCCACCACCAGCGCACAGTCGCTCATCACCTGCACACTCGGGTTGAGAAGGTCGATCGCCAGAAAGCGCGGCCCGGCCCGCAGGTAGGCCAACAGCTGCGCTTTGTCGTGCCGCTGCCCCGGGGCGTGCACGTAGACCAGATCGTCGGCCAGCAACCCGGCCAGCCAGTCCAGATCGCCTGCCATCACCGCGTCGGCACGGGCGCGTTCGCATGCCAGCAGCGCGTTCACTGGGATACCTTCGCCCTGCGGGCTGCGGTGCGAGCTTGCTTGGGAACGGCCCGGCGCTGCGTTCATGCCGGGACTCCTTCGGCCACATAGCGCTGCACCATGTCATTGATGTCAGCCGCCTGGGTCGCAACCGCAGCAATGTGCCGGTCGGGTCTCAACAACAGGGCGACGCACCCCAGGTCGTTCAGCCACTGCTTGACAGCCGCATCCTTGGCCTCCCGCACCACCAATTGCCCATGGCCCTCTACCGCGCACGCGCGCAACGCATCGGGTGCAACGATGAGCGCAAACCGGTCGCCAAGGCCGTCGTCGAAGCGTTCTCCGTTGTCCAGCAGCGGCTGCGGCGCCACGCGGCCGGCCACATTTCCGCCTGCATGCCAGCCCGGGCCCAGCGCCGGCTGGGGGGTCTTGAACACTTCAGGGTTGGCGGACATACGGGCATCGCGCTCGCGTGAGATGGCTTCGTCGGTGGTCTGGATGACGCCGCCCAGTCGCACAGCGGTTTCAATGAACTCGCGCACATGGGGTGATCGTTCGCTTTCGTAGGTGTCCAGCAAGCTGGGCGGGAATTGGCCCTTCACGACCGCCACCAGCTTCCAGGCCAGATTGAAGGCGTCGCGGATGCCGGCGCACATGCCCTGGCCCATGAAGGGCGGGGTCTGGTGCGCCGCGTCACCGGCGATCAACAGTCGGTCGCGGCGCCATCCACGCGCCACGACCGAATGAAACGTATACACAGCCGGTCGTTCAATCACGCCGTCCTCAGGGGCGACCCAGCGCGCCAGCAAGGCCCAGACCGACTCCGGGCGCACGATCGAGACGGGATCGTCGCCGGGCATGAGCATCAGTTCCCAGCGGCGTCGGTTGCCTACGCCACGAACGTAGGTGGAGGGTCGAACCGGATCGCAGTACTGGATGCTGTGATCCCCCAGATCGGGCCGGTCGCGGTGGAGCAGCACGTCCAGCACCAGCCAGCGTTCGTGCGAGTTCATGTCGTCGAGTTCGGTGCCCATGAAGCGACGCACCAGGGACCGCGCTCCATCGCAACCCACGACGTAGCGGGCTTGTGCGGTTTTCAGCCGTCCGCTGGCCATGTTTTCCACGCGAAGCACGACGCGATCGGCTTTCGGTTCGATCGAAAAAGCCTCGTGTCTGAGCCGGACCTGAACCGTCTCGTGATCATGCATTCGCGTTCGCAGGACTTCTTCAAGCTGAGGTTGGTGGAACCGGTAGCTGGGATGCCAGCCCTGCGGCCCCAACTCCCTGGAGCGGCTGTAGTCGATCAGGACGCGACCCGCAGCGTCCACGAACTTCATGCCCGGCGACACCAGCAGGTGCGGGTAGAGCGTGCCGACGATCCCCATCGCCTGAAATGCCCGCATGCACTCGCCATCGAAGTGGATGGCGCGGGGCAGGCGAAAGATGTCGCCTTCTTTCTCGATCACCAGGACCTTGAGTCCCTGCTGACCCAGCAGGTTGGCCAGGGAGGCACCGCATGGGCCCAGGCCGATGATGGCGACGTCGTGCAGCGTGTCTTCGTCAAAGGCGGTGTCGTGTTCCATTTTTTGAGTTCAACCTTTCAGCGCCTGCGGCAGCCAGAGCGACAGTGCGGGAAACATCAGCAGCACGGACAGGCGCAGGATGTTGGAGACCAGGTAGGGCATCACGCCCCGGTAGATGGCGGTGAGCGGGATGGTTGGTGCAATGCCCTTGACCACAAAGACGTTCATGCCCAGGGGCGGGGCCAGCATGCCGATCTCGATGATCACGACGTTGATGACGCCCCACCAGATCGGGTCAAAGCCCCAACTGATGATCAGTGGCAGAACGAAAGGCATGGAGATCACCATGGCCGCAACCTCGTCGAACACGGCGCCGGCCACAATGAACATGGTGATGAGGGAGAGCACCGCCGCCCACACCGGGATGCCTGAAGCCTGTACGGCTTCCACCATCGCCTGGGGTGCCTGGGTCACGGCCGCAAAGTAGCCGAACAGGGAGGCTCCGATGATGAGCACATAGATCATGCCGCTGGTGCCAGCCGTGCCCATGAGCGCCTGTCGCAGCGACTTCCGGGTGAGCGCGCGGCGCCAGACGGCAAAGCCGAACGCCAGCACCGCGCCCACCGCTGCGCTCTCGGTGGCGGTGAATACCCCCGCCGCCATGCCGCCGATCACGGTGGATGCCAGAAACACCACCGGCCAGCTCATCCTTGCGGCCTGCCAGCGCTCTGCCGCTGTGGCGCGTGGGCCGATGGGCGCGTCCTGGGGGCGCAGCCGTGTGTAGATGGTGATGGCACACAGGTGGCACACCAGCGCGATCAGTGCCGGAACCAGTGCCGCGATGTACAGGGTGATGATCAGCTCCTGTGCCAGAACGGCGTAGATCACCATGATGGAGGAGGGTGGTATCAGGATGCCCAATGTGCCGCCAGACGCCACGGTGCCCGCGGCAAAACCCGGGCTGTACCCGCGCGAGATCATGGACGGCAATGAGGCCTTGCCGAAGGTGGCTGCCGTTGCAACCGAACTGCCGCACACGGCGCCGAAGCCGGCACAGCCACCGACGGTGGCCATGGCGAGGCCGCCGCGTCGGTGTCCCACCAGTGCATAGGCCAGACGGTACAAGTCCTCGGGCAGTCCCGCCACGCTGGCGAACGACCCCATCAACACAAACAGTGGAATCGTCGCCAGTTCCAGCGAAGACAGGTTGTTGGAGGTCTCCGATGCGATCATCGCCAGTGCGGGGTCGAAACCGGCGAGCAGGCCGAAACCCACCACGCCCGCAACACCCATGGCCACGCCAACCGGCACGTGCAGCGCAACCAGCCCGAAGGTCGCGAACAGCCCCAGCAAAGTCAGGACGACAGGATCATCCATTGCCGTTGTCCTCCGGCATGGGTTTCCACACCGTGAGCGCGGCACCTGCGGCGGCCAGCACGATGAGCAGTGCGACCGCTGACCACCAAGGCCAGACGGGCCACCTGAGCACGGGTATGAGCTGGCTGGTTTCGTGCATTTCCAGGGCGAAGTGCACGTACTGCCATGCCATCAAAGCGAAGAAGGCTGCCGTCACCAGCGCGGCAAAGCGGTCCAGCCCGGTCTTGAAGCCTCTGCCCAGGCTGCGGCCCAGAATGTCGACCGAGATGTTGGTGCGCGACACCAGCACATATGGGAAGCAGGCCGCCAGGAGCACTGCGCCGGTCAGCGAGGCGATGTCCACGAAACCGCGGATGGGGCTGGCGAACGCGTACCGCAGCAGCACGTCCACCGCCGTGCCTGCAGCGAGCAGCAGCAGGCCACCAACCGCCGCGAGGGCGAGCCCCGCCGCCGCGCGTTCCACACGCGCGGACCAGGTGTTGTCGTTCATGTCAGGCGCCAGCGCGGATGCGCTTGAGGTGTTCGGCGAAGGCCGCGTGGATGCGCTGGTTGCGTGGTTTGGCCGTGCGCCAGCTCTCGTTCACCGGGTCGATGACTTTGCGCCATTCCGCGACCTCTGCCTCGCTCGGCGTGGTCACCGTGTTCCGGCCAGAGGCGGACACACGTGCCCTGACTTCCTTTTCCTGGCGATCAAAGGCCTGGCCCAGCTTGCGAGCCAGCGCCTCGCCGCTGGCCCCTTCAAGGGCCGAACGGGCCTCGGGGGGCAGCGCGTCAAAGCGGTCCTGGCGCATCACGATGCCCACCGCCACCGCACCCAGTGGAAGATCCAGATGCTGTGAACTGACTTCGTTGACCTTGAAGTCGCCGACGAAGCCCCAGTTGTTGAGCGTCATGTCCACCACCCCGCGCGACAGCGACTCGGCAATCTGGCCGCCACCGACCTGCACCGGTGCCCCGCCCAGCGATTCGATCACGCGGGTGAGGTGGTCACCGGACGCCCGGATCCGCTTGCCCTTGAGGTCTGCCGGCAGCCGCACCGGCTTGTTGGCGTGGATGACCACCGGCGGCGTGGCACCCACGGCGAGCATCTTCAAACCTTCGAATCCCACCAGTGCACCCTCGGCATAGAGTCGGTGCAAAGCCACGCTGGCTTCGGTGGCGTTGCTGGTCACAAAGGGCAGGCCGACGATCTCGGTGTCATCGAATCGGCCGGGTGTGTAGGGCAGCACCACCCAGCCCAGGTCGGCCACGCCGTCGGTGACCAGCTTGAGTTGCTGCAAGGGGTTGCGTCCCAGCGTCCCGCCGGCAAACATGTCGATCTGCAAGTGCCCTTTGGACGCTGCCGAGGCTTCTTTCGCCAGGGGCGTCAGCACGTTGGCCGTGATGTTCGCCATGGGGGGCTCGAAGCTCGTGAACTTGAGCTTGACCGGATCGGTGGACTGCGCGATCGCGGGGGCGACGCACAGGCTGGCCATGGTGACGATGGCGCCGCGGCGGTTCAGGCGGGGGAGGGTCATGTTGTGTCTCCTGGGTGGTTGGGGGTCGGTATGGTCAGCGAGCACGGGCCAGCAGCCCTCGCTCGCGTTCCCAGACGACGGGCAGGGCGACGTCATCTGCGGGGAACTCTCCTGGTGTGACACCGGGGTCGCGGCGCAGGGACATGGTGTGGGGCCGCGGGTCCCATTGCACGTCTCTGCCCAGGTAGCGGATCGACAGACCGATGCGCCACTGGGTCTGCGATGCGTTGCCGGCCGCGCCGTGCACGGTCATCGGGTGGTGGCACAGCACGTCGCCCGGCTGCATGTCCCAGCAGGCGATCTGTGCCTCCGGGTGGCTGCCATCGCCGTAGTCGGGACAGACCTCCATCGTCTCGTCCATGAACCGGGGGTCGAGGTCGGGCGTGACCGCGCGGAACATCTTGTTCCACCGATGCGACCCCGCGACGTACTGCACACCACTGGTCTGCCTCGACACAGGTGCCAGTGCGATCCACAGTGAAATGAGGTCGTTGCCGCGGAAGGGCCAGAACGGCAAGTCGTTGTGCCAGGGCGTCGGTGCCGCCGTGCCCGGTGTCTTGATGAAGAGCTGGTCGTAGAAGAAGCGCACGCTGTCGGACCGCATCAAACGCGCGGCCACCGCGGGCGCTGGCGATGCATCCCGCAGAAGTGCAAAACGCGGGTCCAGGTCCGACTGATAGACGCTTGAATAGAAACGTCCCTCGCCTGCACCGAGCTGGGGTTCTCGCACACGGCCTTGTCCGCTTTCCATGGCCTGCAACGCCGCTTCGCGCAGCATCTCGCACCAGGAGGCATCGAAGACCTGGCGCAGACAGACCACGCCATCGCGCTCGTAGGCCGTGACGTCTTCGTCCGTCACGGCCCGCAGGGCATGCACAGGCAAGTCAGGTACAGGGGGGGAGGCGGTGGCAATGACAGGATGGGACATCAGGAACTTTCCGAAGTGCTTGCGGGGTCAACGCCCCGCCTGTGGAACAAACATGCAGACAGCCGTGGCACTGGCCACGGCGATGTCGCCCTGGACCAGTTCGGCGCCCGCATGCGCGACGGTGCGCCCCCTGCGCACCAGATGGGCCCGCCCCTGGATCGGGCCGACCTGCGCCGTCTTCAGGAAGGACACGTTCAAGGTCAACGCGCACGATGCGCTGCTTCAACAGCAACGCCACCGGTGGCGGTGGCTGCTCGCCGCGGTACATGCGCCAGAACCAGCTGTCGGCAAGGTTGTGCATGACGGGAGACTCAGGCTTCGTCGACCACGGTGTTGCGCAGCACCCCGATACGGTCGACCTCGACCTCGACCACATCACCGGCCTTCATCCACACGGGTGGCGTTCGGCGAGCTCCCACGCCGCCCGGTGTGCCTGTGACGATGACGTCGCCCGGCTCCAGCGGCGCGATGGTGGAAACGTAGGCAATCTGCCGCGCGATGCTGTGGATCATCATCTCGGTGGTGGCGCGCTGCAGCTCCTCGCCATTGAGCCGCGTGGTCAGCGTCATCAAGGTGCCGAAGGGAATCTCGTCGGACGTCACCATCCAGGGGCCGAAGCCACCGGTGCGCCAGAAGTTCTTGCCGGGAACCCATTGCGAGGTGTGGCGCTGCCAGTCGCGCACGCTCCCATCGTTGTAGCAGGCATAGCCGGCGACATGCCGGCCTGCATCGGCCTCGGCAATGCGGCGGCCCGGGCGGCCGATGACCACGGCGATCTCCGCCTCGTAGTCGAACTGGGTGGACTCTGGAGGCCGCACCATGGCCTGGTCGTGGCCCACCTGGGAGTCGGCCACACGCAGGAAGAACGTCGGCTGTTCGGTGATCTCGCGGTTGGTCTCGCGCACGTGTTCGCCGTAGTTGAGACCACAGCACCAGATCTTTCCCGGGTTGGGGATCACAGGCAGCAGATCGACGTCTGCAAGGCCGAAACTCGCCTGGCCTTGTGCGACTGCCGCGGCGGCCTCTGCCACGGCATCTGCGGCCAGCAGCGCCTTGAGATCGGCGTAGCGGGAGCCCAAGACGGCGCCCAGATCCACCACGCCCTGTTCAGTGACCGCGCCGTAACTCTGCTGGCCACTCCTGGAAAAACTCACCAATTTCATGCTGTTTCCTGTCAATTTAAAAAGTTGCAAAATCTTGAATATCGAGATTTAATCACTTTTCAATTTTGACTGTCAACACCCATTTCATGAGGGAAAACCATGAGCAGACCTGGCTTCAGCTTCAGTCACTTCGGCATGTTCGTGACCAACATCGCCCAGCTCGAAGACTTCTACACACGCATCCTCGAGTTCACCGTCACCGATCGCGGCGAACTGCCTGGCCCCCATGGGCCGATGAACCTTGTGTTCCTCAGCCGCGACCCGGATGAACACCATCAGATCGTGCTCATCACCGGTCGCCCTGCCGACATGGGGTTCAATCCCATCAACCAGATATCGCTCAAGGCCGACAGCCTGGCCACCCTGCGTGCCATGCACCAGACACTGCAGCGCGAAGGCGCCGCCGACATCACGCCAGTCACGCACGGCAATGCCGTGTCGATCTATGTGCGCGACCCCGAAGGCAACCGCCTGGAGCTCTACATCGATCTGCCCTGGTACGTCTCGCAGCCGATGCGCGTGCCGGTCGATCTGTTCGGTGACGAAGCTGTGCTCATGCAACGATTGGAAGCGCACGCGAGGTCGTTGCCGGGCTTCAGGCCGCGCGCCGAATGGCGGGCCGAGATGGCTCGGCGCATGGGCGTGGAATGAGCGCAACCTAGAATCTGACCACCATTCTTCATTGGTCCACCGCGCATGAGCAGTCCTTCCAACGTGTTTGCAATCCTGGGCTTGTTCACACAGGAGCGCCCGGTATGGCAACCCGACGAAATCAATGCGGCACTGGGGTACACGCGCCCCACCGGCTACCGCTATGTCAAGGAACTGGTGGAAGCCGGCATGCTTCAGAAGGTCTCTGTCGGACGGTATGCGCTGGGCGGGCGGATCATCGAGCTCGACTACCAGCTGCGCCAGACCGATCCAGTGTTGCTGGCTTCCGCCCCGGCGATGATGGCGGCGGCCAAGCGTAGCGGGTACGACCTCGTGCTCAGCGTTCTCTATGCCGGCCCTCGCGTGATCGACATTCACCGCGCGAACGGCACGGAGAATCTGGTGCTGACCTATGGGCGCGGCCGACCCCGGCCCATGTTCCGCTCAGGTGCGCCCAAGGTGCTGCTGGCCTGGCTGGAGCGCGGTCCACTGGTCAAGATCCACGCCCAACACGCCGATGAGATTGCCGCCAACGGCATGGGGCGGGACTGGGCCGAGTTCCGCACCTACCTGAAGAACATCCGTCGCCGTGGCTACTACCGGTCACTGGGTGAGCTGCAGCCGGGGGTGGGCGCGATGGCCGTGCCCGTCCTCAATGCCGATGGCGACTGTGTGGGGGCCCTGGCGATCGTGGGCTCCGGTTCGCGCATCGAAACGGAAACAGATGCCAGGCTGCTCAAATGGCTCAATGCAGCCACCGACGACATTCAGGCCAGACTCAAGGCCTTGCAGTGAAACTTGAGGAGACCGCAGTGCACGCTCGGTCTTGCAATTGGCAGCTCTGTCTTGGGCGAATGACCGAAGTTCAAGGTGTGGCGGACTGCGTGCGTGACGTGGCAAACGTGCTGCAAGTTCACCGAGAGTCGAATGCGGCTCGGTATCAACTTGCGGTTGTCGAGGTGACCGCAAGGGCGAGGTTCAACCAAGGAATGCCTTCACTTTGTCGAGAAATTCAGGTTGATCACCCGCCAGTACGAAGCACTCGATTTCTTCCAGCAGTTGACTCTGCAGCGAGCTGCCAGCGCTCGCCTTCAACAATCGCTTGAAGTTCTTGAGCGACTGCGGCGGCACAGCAAGCCACTGGGTTACAACGGCGTCGACAGCGACGAGCAATTCGCTGGCAGGCACCACGTGGTTCACCAATCCCCAGCTGCAGGCCTGGTGGGCGTCGAGCGTGGGCGTCAATGTGAACAGTTCAAACGCTCGCAGGTGATTGACCAGGCGCGGAAGAAACCAGGACGTGCCGCCATCCGGACTGCCCCCCAGCCGGGCATAGGCCAGGTTCAGGCTGAGGTTGTCTGCGGCGATCACGTGGTCGCCGGCCCAGACCAGGCCCAAGGTGCCACCGGCCACGGGCCCCTGGATGCCCACGACGATGGCGGCGTCCAGCGCCCGCAGTCCACCAATGGCTGTGTTGAAGTAGCCAATGGCTTCTCGCAGCCACGCCTCCATGGCACCTTGATCCAGCGCATCGCCAAAGGACCGGATGTCACCGCCAACCCCGAACGACGTGCCTTCTCCGACGATGCTCAGGACCCGGGGCGGGTCTTGCCGCAGCGAAGCGGTGGCCTGGGCCAGTGCCTGGAGTTCCTGGATGCGAAGGGCATTCTTGCGTTCGGGTCGTGCCAGCACGAGACGGGCATGATCCGCGCTCGGGCGCTCCAAACGGATGGTCTGGGTCATCGGCGACTTTCCGTGGGTTGATCTACTGCGCACGAGGGCGCGCACCGTCCTCGTGAGGCATGGGGTGGTCTGCCATTCGCGGCATGGTCAAAGGCGCCAGGGTCTCCAGTCCAAGAAGGTGTTCCCGATAGCCGTGCAACATGCCGGCGCGGCCTTCGGCACCCGCATAAGGCACGTGGTACGCCACATAGGGTGGCAACACGGACATACCGGTGAAGGCCAGCACCCCGCGGTGGAGAGGCGCCAGCAGGTCCAGCACATCTCCATTGAGTGAGCCTGGGCCAAAGGCTTGCGGGGGGGCGCCGGTCGTCACGCACACCATGGCGCGTTTCCCGCGCAACTTGCCATGCTCGAACATGGCGCTTCGACCGTAGACGGCGCCAGAGACAAACACACGATCGATCCAGCCCTTGAGAATCGCGGGCATGCCGAACCACCACAGCGGAAACTGCAGGATCAGCAGGTCGGCCCGCTGCAGCCGGTCCAGCTCGGAGCGGATGTCGGGGGCCAACCCGCCGTGGAGATGCGCATGGCGCTGTTCGAGCGACACGTTGAACCGCTCCTCGTCGCGGCAGGTCAAAAAATCATCGCGGTCAACCACCGGTTTGAAGTTCATCGCGTAGAGGTCCGAGACTTCCACCGCGTGGCCTTGCTCAAGCAGCAAATCCACCGCTGCATCGCGCAACGCGGCGTTGAAAGAATGGGGCTCAGGGTGAGCGTGGACGATGAGCGCGTTCATGCCAGGCCGTTGTCGGTCAGCCGCGGAGCATTTCCTCGCTGATGATGATCTTGCGCACCTCGGTGGTGCCCGCGCCAATCTCCAGCAGCTTGATGGCGCGGTACAAACGGTTGACTTCGGATTCCCAGATGTAGCCGGTGCCGCCGTGAATCTGCACCGCCTCGTTGAGGACCTTGTTCATGGTCTCCGCCGTGTACATCACCGAGGCGGCGGTGATCTTGTGGATGCTGCCGCGCCCGCCGCCGCCGATCTCCATCTGGTTGGCTGCGCGCAAGGCCTGGTAGGTGAACAGGCGCATGGACTCGACCCACACGTACATGTCGGCCAGCTTGGATCGGATCATCTGGAAATCGCCGATGGGTTTGCCAAACTGCACCCGCGTGCGGGCGTAGTCCAGCGACAGCTCCAGTGCCCGCTCGGCGATGCCCAGGCAAATGGGCGAAATCATGGCGCGCTCCAGGTCCAGCCCGCTCATGACCACCTTCACACCCTCGTCGAGTCCACCTACCAGGTTGCGCGCGGGCACGCGACAGTTGTCGAACAGCAGCTCGCCGGTCTGGCTGCCGCGAAAACCCATCTTGATCAGCTTCTGCGCCACGCTGAAACCCGGCATGTCTTTTTCGACGATGAAGGCCGATATGCCTTTAGCGCCCCGCGCCTTGTCGGTCTTGGCATAGACCAGCAGCACGTCGGCCACCGGGCCGTTGGTGATGTAGATCTTGCGGCCGTTGAGAAGGTAGTCGTCACCGTCGCGGGTTGCGGTCGTGGCCATGGCGCCCAGCGCGTCCGAGCCCGCACCGGGTTCGGTCAGGCCCAGGGCACCGGTCAGCTTGCCGCTGCACAGGCCGGGCACATAGCGCTGGCGCTGCTCGTCGTTGGCGTTGCGGAAGATGTTGTAGAGACACAGGTTCTCATGCGCCACCCAGCTCAGGGCCAGCGCGTGGTTCCAGCGCGAGAAGGCTTGCAGCACCAGACCGCTGGTGAACAGGTCCATGCCGGCGCCACCCAGCGATTCGGGCACCGGGATGCCGAAGTACCCGGTCTCGCCAATGCGCGCGAACACATCGCCCGGCCACCACTCTTCGCGGTCCATGCGCTCGGACAAGGGGTAGAGCTGCTCACGGGCAAAACGGTCGGCCTGATCGAGGATGGCCTGCTCGTCTTCTGAAAGACCGGAGAACAAGGTTTCAACGGAGGTGGCGGGGTTCACTGGCGCTCCTGCAAGGGATGAATGGGGGGGTTGCACGCAAGGCAACCTGAAGGCCACCCATTTATTTGAGTGACACTTCAATTTTGACACCAAGAAAGCATTTTTTCGTTAGGGAAAACACCAACGAGAAGTCATTTGTCTATAAATATCAACGAACTAAGTCCCGTATTTTCATATGCTGCAACGCAATAATCGCCTTTTATTGTTTGAGTGCCACTCATTTTTATTGACTGCAGAGGCGGGCACTTCCTAGAATCCGTCAACTTCGACACACCCAAGCATGTTGACCATCACCAACCTACAGGTCTTTTATGACCGCGCCGTCGAGGCCTTGCGAGACACCTCGCTGGAAGTGCGGTCCGGGCAGATCGTGGCGCTGCTGGGCAGCAACGGCGCGGGCAAGTCCACCGTGCTCAAGTCCATCTGCGGTGTGCTGTATCCCGAGGACGGCGAGGTCGTGGGGGGCACCATCACCCACGAGGGCGTGTCGCTCACCGGCTTTGCGCCCCACGAGATCGTGCGCCGCGGCATCGTGCAGGTGCCCGAAGGGCGCCGCCTGTTCGACAAGCTGACCGTGGAGGAGAACCTGCTGATGGGTGGCTACTCGCGTCCCGCCGGTGAAGTCAGCGCCGGGCTGGACCAGGTGTTCGAACTGTTTCCCGCCGTCAAGCAGCACCGCAGCCGCGTCTCGGGCTACCTCTCGGGAGGGCAGCAACAAATGGTCGCCATTGGCCGGGCGCTGATGTCGCGCCCGCGCCTGCTGCTGCTGGACGAGCCGTCGCTGGGGCTTGCGCCACAAATCATTGCGGAGATCTTTGATGCCGTGCGCCGGTTGCGCGACGAGCAGGGCGTGACCGTGCTGCTGGTGGAGCAGAACGCACAGCTGGCGCTTTCGGTGGCCAACTACGGCTACATCATGGAGCGGGGTCGTGTGGTGCTCGACGGTGAGCCCGCCAAACTGCTCGCCAACGACGACGTCAAGGAGTTCTATCTGGGCATGGGCGCCGGCAGCGACACGCGGCGCAGCATGCGGGACGTCAAACACTACAAGCGTCGCAAAAGGTGGTTGTCATGAACGGCACGAGCCCAGCCATGTTGGAGATGACGGGCGTCTCCAAACGCTTTGGCGGTCTCGATGCCCTCGCCGGCATCGACCTGACGGTGTTGCCCGGCCAGATCTACAGCGTCATCGGCCCCAACGGCGCGGGCAAGACCACGCTGTTCAACATGGCCTCTTGCCTGCTGCATCCCACCACGGGGCGCATCCGCTTTCAGGGCGAGGACATCACCGGCCTGCCGGCCCACGCGTTGTCGGCGCGGGGCATGGCCCGTACCTTCCAGAACCTGGCGGTGTTCAAGCACGAGTCCGTGATCAACAACATCCTGACCGGCATGCACGCGCAACTGAGCACCGGCATCCTGGGCGCGGCCCTGTTCTGGGGGGCGGCCCGCCGGGCTGAAATCGCGGCGCGCGAAGCCGCCGAAGAAATCGTCGAGTTCCTCGAAATCGAGACCATCCGGGACGTGCCCGTGGGCACCTTGTCCTACGGCTTGCAAAAGCGGGTCGAACTGGGTCGGGCGCTGGCCATGCGCCCGCGTCTGCTGTTGCTGGACGAAATGGTCTCGGGCATGAACCAGGAGGAGACCGAAGACATCGCGCGGTTCATCCTCGACATCCGAGAGGAACGCGGCATCACCGTGATGATGATCGAGCACGACATGGGCATCGTCATGGACATTTCCGACCACGTGACGGTGCTCAACTTCGGTCGCAAGATCGCCGAAGGCACGCCGGCCGACGTGTCGGCCAATCCCGCCGTGGTCTCTGCCTATCTGGGCCTGACCGAAGGCCCTGCTGCGAGAACGCCGGTATGAGCCGCCCCGACTCGGCCATCGCCGACCGCGAACTGCCCCCGGGGGTGCTGGCAGGGCAAGCCACCCTGCCTGGCCTGCTGCGCCACCGCGCGCGCCAGACGCCCGATCGCATCGCCCTGCGTGAGAAAGTGCGTGGCATCTGGCAAGGCATCACCTGGGCTGAGTACTTCGAGAAGGTGCAGGCGTTCGCCCTCTACCTGCGTGCTCAGGGCTTCGGCGTGGGCGACAAGCTGGTGATCGCCTCCGATGGTTCACCCGAATGGTTTTACGCCGACCTGGCGGCGCAATCGCTGGGTGGCGTGACGGTGGGCATCTACCCGACCAACCCCTGGCCCGAGCTGCAATACATCGTGCGTCACTGCCGCGCCGGGTTCGCCGTCTGCGGCGACCAGGAGCAGACCGACAAGGTCCTGGACGCCATGCGCAACGGCGACGGCCTGCCCGACCTCAAACACGTGCTGACCGTGGACACCAAGGGCATGCGGCACTACGACGAAGCCTGCCTGCGGCCCTTCGAGGTCGCGCTGGCCGAGGGTCGACAACTGGCCGCCGACCCAGCGCAGCGCGATGCCCTGGATCAACAGATCAGTGCCGTGAAGCCCGAGCAGGACGCGCTCATCGTCTACACATCGGGCACCACCGGCATGCCCAAGGGGGCGCGCATCGCGCACCGGGGCATCATCCACAACGCCGCCCTGGTGGGCCAGGTGCAGGGCTATGCTGGTCGGCCGCTGGAGGTGGTGTGCTACCTGCCCCTGTGCCACGTGGCCGAACGCCTGATGTCGCCGGTGGCGCAACTGGTGTACGGCTCGGTGGTGTATTTCGCGGAATCCATCGACGCGGTGACACAAAACCTGCGCGAGGTCGGCCCGGGCTTCTTCTTTGGTGTGCCGCGCATCTGGGAGAAGCTGCAGCAGCAGATCGTGATCGCCTCGCGCGAAGCCCGCCCCTGGGTGCGCCACGTGTTCGAGCGCGCCATGGCCATGGCGCTGCCCATCGCGGAGCGCACGATTGCCAACGGGGACCGTCCCGTCAACTGGCGCGATGCCGCCACCGCTCGCCTGCTGCGCTGGCTGGTGTTCAGCAACCTGCTGGCTTCGGTGGGTCTTGACCGCACCTGGATGGCGATGACCGGAGGCGCCGCCATCTCACCGGCGGTGATCCTCTTTTTCCGTGCCATGGGTGTCCCCATCTATCAGATCTACGGCATGACCGAGAGCAGCGGCGTCACCCACGCGCAATGCCGTGGCCACGCCCGCCTGGGCTGGTGCGGACCGCCGCTGCCGCGTGTGGTGGAGCAGCGCCTGGGCGACGACGGTGAACTGCTGGTGCGCGGCCCGGTGGTGTTCAACGGCTACCTGTACGACGAGGCCGCCAGCGCCAAGACGCTGGAAGGCGGCTGGCTGCACACCGGCGACATCGTCGAGATCGATCCCGAGAACAACGAGGTGCAGATTCTGGATCGCAAGAAGGCCATCCTCATCACCAGCGGTGGCAAGAACATCACCCCCTCACTGATAGAAAACGCCCTCAAGGACAGCGTCTACATCAGCGAAGCCGTGCTGCTGGGCGACGGGCGTCATTTCCTGGCCGCGCTGATCCAGATCGACCTGGACACGGTGGGCAAGTGGGCGCAGGAGCGTGGCATGGCGTACACCACCTACGAGTCGCTGGCAGCGCTGGACCCTGTGCGCGAACTGGTCGACGCCGACGTGAAGCGCGTCAACGAACGTTTTTCGCGGGTCGAGAACATCCGCAAGTTCGTCATCTTGCGCAAGCAGCTCGACCACGACGACGGCGAGCTCACCGCCACCATGAAGGTGCGCCGCAATGTGATCGAGAAAAAGTTCGCCGCTGAAATCGCCCAGATCTACGGCACGGAGGCTCGCCCATGAACTACTTCCTCAACCTCCTGATGTCGGGACTGGTCATCGGCTCTCTCTATGGCCTGATCGCCATGGGCTTCGCCATGGTTTACCGCGCCACCGGCATGGTGAACTTCGCCGTGGGCGAGGTGATGATGCTGACCGCCTACATCAGCTTCAACCTCGCCCAGATCCCGGGCATGGGATTTTTCGGCCTGCTGGCCACCACCCTGCCCACGGCCATGTTGCTGGGCCTGCTGATCGAGCGCGTGTTCATCCGGCCGATGCTGGGCGAACCGATGTTCTCTCGCGTGATGGTCACCATCGGTGTGGCGGTCGTGATCCGGTCGACCGTGATCCTGATCTGGGGTGTGGAGCCCAAACCTTATCCGCGGCCGCTGGGCGACGAAGTGATCCGACTGGGCGAACTGGCGCTGTACCCCGGGCAGATCTTTTCTCTGGTGATGCTGGCGCTGTTGTGCCTGCTGATGTGGGCCTTCTTCCGCCACTCGCGCGTCGGTATCGCGATGCGCGCTACCTCCAACAACGAGACCACGGCCCTGCTCATGGGCATCAATGTCAAGCGCATCAGCGGCATCGCCTGGGCGCTGTCCTCGCTGTTCGCGGCGGTGGCGGGCCTGTCGTTCTGCCTCATGTTCGCGCTGGAGCCCGAGATTTCCCAGATGGGTTTGCGCGGCTTCCCGGCCACCATTCTGGGTGGCCTGGATTCGGTGGTGGGCGGTGCCTTCGGCGGCCTGGTGATCGGCGTGGTGGAGAACATGGCCGGTGGCTACCTGGGGCGCGGCCTCAAGGAAATCGCAGGCTTCGTCTTGATCATTGTTGTGCTGATGGTGAAACCCTACGGCCTCTTTGGCCAACGAGAAATCGAGCGTGTCTGATGCGTACCCGAACCTACAAAACGTCTTACGCCGATCTCGTTGCACTCACACCCCACCGCAGCACCTGGCTGTGGGCGATCGCCGGCTTGCTGCTGATGGCGTGCGCACCGCTGGTGCTCGGTTCGCACGGCCTGGGCATCCTGTCGGTCATCTTTGTCATGGCCATCGGCGTGCTGGGTCTGAACCTGCTGACCGGCGTGACCGGACAGATCTCGCTGGGTCATGCGGGCTTTCTGCTGATCGGTGCCTACGCGCAGGCTGTCCTGACCACCGACTACCACTTCCCGGCCTGGCTGGCCATCTTCGCCTCCGGTGCGGTGGCGGCCATTGCCAGCCTGGTCGTCGGTGTTCCCTCGCTGCGCCTCAAGGGCCTGTACCTCGCCATCACCACCTTGGCCTTCACCTTCATCGTGCGCCACCTGGTGCTGTTTGCGGAAGACATCACGCGGGGCTCGGAAGGCATGGCGGTGAATCCACTGGTGCTCGTGGGATATGAAGTCAAAAGCGACCAGCCTTTCTTTTATGTGGCGCTGGCCATGCTGGTGCTGTTCGTGCTGCTCACGCTCAACCTCATGCGCTCGCGCATCGGCCGGGCCTGGCTGGCGGTGCGGGACCACGACATCGCTGCGCGGGCCATGGGCATCAACCTGATGCACTACAAGCTGCTGGCCTTCATGGTCAGCGCCTTCTACACCGGTGTGGCCGGCGCACTGGTGGCCCTGCAGACGCGCTACATCAACGTGGACACCTTCAGCATCCTGATCAGCATCGAGGCCCTGGCCATGATCATCGTCGGCGGCATGGGCCGGGTGCACGGTGCCTTGCTCGGCACGGCGCTGATCTTGTTGCTGCCCGAACTCCTGAACTTCGGCTTCTCGCTCGCAGGCGACCGCTTCACCACCCTGATGTCCGATCGCATCTACGAAATCAAGGGATTGATGTATGGCGTGGTGATCCTGCTCTTCCTGCGGCTCGAGCCCGAGGGTCTGGCGGGTATCTGGCGCAAGGTCAAGCGCTTCTGGGTGCATTGGCCCCTGTCCCAATGATCGGGACGGGGACATTGGCAGCGTGGCACGAAGCCGGAATTCCCCGGCCCGGCCGATTCACAAGAGGAGACAGAAATGCAAGGTGATTCGATTCTGAGGTGGACGCGGCGCCTGAGCCGTTGTTCGATGCTGGGCCTGGCCATCGGTGCCGGCGTGGCCGGCGCCCAGGACGTGGGCGTGACCGCCACTGAAATCCTGCTCGGCGAAGTACAGCCGATGTCCGGTCCGGCCTCCCTGATCGGCAAGGCCGGTGCCGCCGGCTCCAAGCTGGCCATCGCCGAGATCAATGCCAAGGGCGGCATCAACGGCCGCAAACTGCGCGCCATCTACGAGGACGACGGCTACGTGCCGGCGCGCTCGGTCTCGGCAGTGAAGAAGCTGATCGACTCCGACAAGGTGTTCGCGTTGACCGGCACCACCGGCAGCTCGCACATGGTGGCCATGTTGCCCACCATTGAAGAAGCCAAGATTCCCACCATCGTGCACATGGCCCCCAACCCGGCGGTGGTCAATCCGCGCCGACCCACGGTCTTCATGATCGGCCCCGACTACGACTGGGCCGGCTTCGTTCCCATCAACCACATGGTCGAGAAGATGGGTCAGAAGAACGGCAAGTTCGGCATCCTTTATCAGGACGACGACTTCGGCAAAGCGCTGCTGGCCGGCTACCAGAAAGCGGTGAAACAGCATGGCGTGGCCAGCGTGGCCGAGATCCCGTTCAAGCGCGGCGCCAAGGACTTCTCAGCCGAGGTGCTCAACCTGCGGGAGAAAGGCGTCACGGCCGTCTACCTGGGAACACTGACCACCGAGTCCGCCGCCATCATGAGCGAGTTCCGCCGCCTGGGGATGACGCCGCTGATCGGCACGCTCTGGGCTGGTCAGTTGCCTGCCGCCGTCAAGCTGGCTGCGCCATCGGGCTTCGAGTACCTGATACCCGACTACTACGCATCCAACTACGACCCCGCCGGCATGAAGCTGATGGAGACGGCCAAGCAGTACCTGAGCGCAGACGATCACGCCAACTTCAACCGCTACACCGTCAGTGGCTATGTCGGCACCGTGGTGCTCGCCGAAGGCATCCGCCGCTGCGGCGCCACGGTTACCCGGACCTGCGTGGTCGACCAGCTCAACAAGCTCAAGAACTTCGACACCGGTGGCCTCACCGGTCCGGTGTCCTTCGACAACGCCAAGGCACAGGCGGTGCTTCCGATCAAGCTGTTCCAGACCGACCCGAAGAACGCCACGGTCAAGTCCGTCACGGATTTCATCAGCTACTGATCGCACCCACCGCCATGTCGCAAGCAACACCACCTTCATCGGCCAACGCCGAGCGCTACCGCTCGGTGTTTCGGCCCGGTCTCTTCGAAGGCCAGACCATCGTCGTCACCGGCGGTGGCAGTGGCCTGGGCCGCTGCGCCGCGCACGAGCTGGCCAGCCTGGGCGCGGGCTTGGCGCTGGTCGGGCGCAAGCGCGAGAAGCTGGAGGTTGTGGCGGCCGAGCTGACGGCGGCCTACCCCGAGGCCACCGGACGCATCTCGCTGCACAGCTGCGACATCCGCGAGGAAGCGGCGGTGCAGCAAACGGTGACCGACATCCTCGCCGCACACGGTGCGATCCACGGCCTGTTCAACTGCGCGGGCGGCCAGTACCCGGCCGCCCTGCGCGACATCAGTCTCAAGGGCTGGGACGTGGTGGTGCGCAACAACCTGCACGGCACCTTCCTGTTCTCGCGTGAGTGCTATGTGCAGTGGATGGAGCAGCACGGCGGCAGCATCGTCAACATGCTGGCCGACATCTGGGGCGGCCTGCCAGGCATGGGGCACTCGGGCGCCGCGCGTGGTGGCGTGCTCACCTTCACCGAAACGGCGGCCTGCGAATGGGGCTGCGCCGGTGTGCGCGTCAATGCCGTGGCGCCGGGCTGGATCGCATCAGCAGGCATCGACACCTACGACGACACCTACCAGGAACTGCTGCGCGGACTGCGCACCAAGGTGCCGCTGCAGCGCTTCGGCACCGAGGCCGAACTGGCGTCTGCGGTGACCTACCTGCTGTCGCCCGCAGCCGGCTTCATCAGTGGCGCGGTCATCCGTGTGGACGGCGGCGTGCCCACCGCACGCCACACCTGGAAGCTGGAGCCTGCCCGACAGGACTTCACCTACAACGGCTTCCCGCTCTACCAGCCACCGCAGGCCTTTTCTCAACCCACCGAAGGAGAAAACCCTTGAGCACAGCGCCGGGCCGTTCCCAAGCAAGCTCGCACCGCAGCCCGCAGGGCGAAGGTACTCCAGTGAGCGCAACGACCCCGCAAGTGTTGGTGGAGCGCCGCGGCCTGGCCTGCCACATCACCATCAACCGCGCCGCCGAACACAACACCATGACCGATGCCGTCATGGACGAACTGCGCCACGCTCTTCTGGCCGCCGAAGCCATGGATGGCGTGCGCGCCATCGTGCTGACCGGTGCCGGCGAGCAGACCTTCTGCGCCGGTGGCAAGCTCAAGCCGGGCGCCGACGGATCTCCCTTCGCACTGGAACCGGGTCGTTTCGACAACCCGATTGCCGAACTGTTCCGCGCCATGGACCGCTGCCATCTGCCCATCATCGCGCGCGTCAACGGCAGCGCCTTCGGCGGCGGTGTGGGCCTGATTTGCGCCTGCGACTTCGCCATCGGTGTGGACAGCGCGCGTTTTGGCACGACCGAAGCGCGTGTGGGCGTCTTTCCCATGATGATCCTGCCGCTCCTGATGCGCGTGATCCCGCGCCGGCGCCTGCAGGAGATGTGTTTTCTCGCCGAACGTTTCCCGGCCGAGAAAGCGCTTGAGCTGGACATCCTGGGCCAGGTGGTACCGGCCGCCGAACTCGACGCCGCCATTGATACGCTGGTGATCAAACTGGCCGCCAATTCGCCGGTGGCCTTGCGCATGGGTCGGCGCGCGTTCGCAGCCATGAGCGGGCTGGCCTTCAACGACGCGCTCAACCTGGCGCAGATGGTGCTGCCCGTGATGTCGCAAAGCGAAGACTGCAAGGAAGGCATGCGGGCCTTCACCGAGAAACGCGCCCCCGTCTGGACCAACCGTTAAACAAGCGACATGACCGCCACACCACGCACCCACCGGGATCGCGCACTTCGCATCGGCTGCGCCAGCGGCTTCTGGGGCGACTCCGAAGCGGGCGCTGCCCAGCTGGTGCAGCACGGGCAGATCGACTACCTCGTGTTCGACTACCTGGCCGAAATCACCATGTCGCTGCTGGCACGCGCCCGTGCCAAGTCGCCCGAGGCCGGCTACGCGCCCGACTTCGTGAAAGTCATCGCCCAGCTGGCCCCCCGGATCCAGGCGCAAGGCATTCGCGTGGTGGCCAACGCCGGTGGCGTCAACCCGCAGGCCTGCGCCAGCGCCCTGGCCACAGCATTGCAGGCGCAGGGCATCACCATGCACATCGCCGTGGTCGAGGGCGACGACCTCACCGACCAGGTGGAGGCCTTGCGGGCCGAGGACACCCGCGAGATGTTCAGCGGCGAGCCCATGCCCGCGCGGTTCCTCAGCGTCAACGCCTACCTGGGTGCACAGCCCATTGCCGCGGCGCTGGACGCGGGCGCACAGATCGTCATCACTGGCCGGGTCGTGGACAGCGCGGTCACGCTGGGTCCGCTGGTGCATGAATTCGGCTGGGACTGGAACGACTGGGACAAACTGGCCACCGGCAGCCTCGCGGGACACATCATCGAATGTGGCACCCAGTGCACCGGCGGCCTGTTCACCGACTGGCAATCCGTGCCCGGCTGGGACAACATGGGCTTTCCCATCGCCGAGTGCGCAGCCGACGGCCGCAGCGTTGTCATCACCAAGCCACCGGGCACCGGCGGCCTGGTCGTGCCCGGCACCGTGGGCGAGCAAATCGTCTACGAGATCGCCGACCCCCGGCGCTATTTGCTGCCCGACGTGGTGTGCGACTTCAGCGACGTGCGCCTGGCGCAGGAGGGCGTGGACCGTGTGCGGGTCAGCGGCGCACGCGGCACACCGGCGCCGGCCAGCTACAAGGTCAGCGCCACGTGGAACGATGGCTGGCGCCTGTTGGGCACGTTGATGATCGGCGGCCACCAGGCGGCGGCCAAGGCCAGCCGGGTGGGTGAGTCCATCCTTCAGCGCTGCACCCGACTGCTGGACGAACGTGGTCTGCCCGGCTTCACCGAGACCAGTCTGGAGGTGTTGGGCGCCGAGTCCACCTACGGACCCCACGCACGCACCGGGCACAGCCGCGAGGTGGTGCTCAAGCTGGCCGCCAAACACCCGCAGCGCGAGGCCCTGGAGCTGCTGGCGCGCGAGATCGCCCCGTCGGCCACGGCCATGGCGCAGGGCATCACGGGTTTTGCCGCAGGCCGACCCAGCCCCTCGCCGGTGGTCAGGCTGTTTTCGTTTCTGGTGGCACAGGCGCGGGTGGCGCCCAGGGTGTCGCTGGACGGCCAGCCCCTGGCCTTCACACCCCGCCCGCTGGCCGCACAAGACAACGGGAGGGCATCGGCGCCAGACAGCCATCGGACATCCGCCGCGGCACCGGCCGGCCCCACGGTCCGTGTGCCCCTGCTGCGCCTGGCCCACGGACGCAGCGGCGACAAAGGTGACAGCTCCAACGTTGGCATCATCGCGCGCAGTCCAGCGGCTTATGCGGAACTGCTGCGGGTGCTGGGCGCCGAAGTGGTCGCAGACTATTTCTCCCACGTGGCCCTGGGCCCCGTGACGCGCTACGAACTCCCGGGTCTGCTCGCGCTGAATTTCGTGATGGAACGGGCGTTGGGCGGCGGCGGTGTGGCATCTTTGCGCTACGACCCCCAGGGCAAGGCGTTTGCACAGATGTTGCTCGACCTGGAGGTCGAGATCCCCTCTGCTGTATTGGACACACTGCCATGACCCTCAAAGCCCGCACCACCGCCATCGATACCGGCGCCGCACCCGCCGACTACGCCCAGCCGGTCGGCCCGCAGACACCCAGGCGCATGCGCCGCGCCGCCGAGATCCTGGAAGCCGCGCGCGATGTGTTCCTGGAGAAAGGTTTCGACCGCTCTTCCGTCAGCGAGATCGCGTCCAGGGTGGGCGTGGTCGAGGGCCTGGTCTACACCTACTACCCGTCCAAGCGGGAGCTCCTCAATGCGGTGCTGCGCGGCATGTACGAGCCGCTGATCGCCGACCTCGAAGACAAGTTCTCCCGGCTGCACGGCGTGCGCAGCCGCATGCGCTTCCTGATCTGGCGCCACCTGCGCGTCTATGTGGAAGAGCCCAATCTTTCGCGGCTGGTGTTGCACGAAGTGCGGACCGGTCCCGAGTATTTCCAGTCGGTGCTGCACGACCTGCACGTGCGCTACACCGCCTTCCTTCTGCGCACCGTGCAGGACGCCATCGCGGACGGTGAGCTCAGTGCCGACACCGATGTCGAGTTGCTGCGTTCCATGGTCTACGGTGGCATCGAGCACCGCATGTGGGGCACGCTGTTCGGCCGGGGCACGGTCGACGTCGAAACCATGGCCGATCGTTACACCGCCATGGTGCTGGGCCCGCTGTTGCCCGACGGCCGCGCGCATTCGCCGGTGGTGGCGTCGTCGGCGCGCAGCCACATCGGCCAGGTGCTCGACGAGGTGCGTGAGCGTCTGGACCAGATCGAACAAGCGGTGATGGCCGCGCCCGCCGCGCCGAACCCTTCTTTCACCGACAAGGCCGGCGCCGCACCGGCCCGCTCCCGCAGGAAAAAGCCAACATGACCATACGCAAGCTGTTCATCGCCAACCGCGCCGAGATCGCGCTGCGGATCGTGCGCACCGCCAGACGGATGGGGATCTCCACCGTCGTGCCCTGGCACGCCAAAGACCGCCACGGTCCGGCGCTGTCCGTGGCCGACGAGACGATCGAACTGCACGGCGAGCCACCTGTGTCGGCATGGCTCGACGGTCCGGCGCTGATCCAGGCCGCCATCGCCAGCGGCTGCGACGCCATTCATCCGGGCTACGGATTTCTGTCCGAGAACGCCGGGTTTGCGCGTGCGGTGACGGAGGCGGGGCTCACCTTCGTGGGCCCGCCCGCCCATGTCATCGAGCTCATGGGCGACAAGATCACCGCACGCCAGTTTGCCCAGCGCCACGACGTGCCGGTCACGCCATCGGCCGACGAGGCCGAAGACCCGCAGCACTTCGCCGAGCGCGCGGCGGCCATCGGCTTTCCGCTGTTGATCAAGGGCGCGGCCGGCGGTGGCGGCAAGGGCATGCAGATCGTGCGCGAAGCCGCCGCCCTGCACCAGGCCATCGCTACCGCCCGCGCCGAGAGCCAGCGCTACTTCGGCGACGGGCGTCTGCTGGCCGAGCGGTTTGTCGAGCAACCCCGACACATTGAAGTGCAGGTGTTTGGCGACACCCAGGGCCAACTCATTCACCTGGGCGAACGCGAGTGCTCGATCCAGCGGCGCTTCCAGAAGCTGATCGAGGAAAGCCCGGCGCCCACGCTGGCACCCGAGCTGCGCCAGCGCATTTGCGACGCCGCAGTGCGACTGGCCAGTGCGGCCGGTTACATCAATGCCGGCACGGTGGAATGCATTGTCGCGCCCACGGGCGAGTTCTATTTCCTTGAAATGAACACGCGGCTGCAGGTGGAGCATCCGGTCACCGAGATGGTGACGGGTCTGGATCTGGTCGAGTGGCAGCTGCGCGTGGCGCAAGGCGAACCGCTGCCGTTGTGCCAGGACGAGGTGCGCTGGCAGGGCAGCGCCATCGAGTGCCGCGTGCTGGCCGAAGACGCCGACGCGGGCTTTGTGCCCGACACCGGCCAGGTGCTGCTGCTGGGCGAGCCGCAGGGGCCCGGCATCCGTTTCGACAATGGCGTGACCCAGGGCGCGCGTGTCGGCGCCGACTTCGACTCCATGCTGGCCAAGCTGATCGCCCATGGCGCCACGCGGGAGCTGGCGATCGCCCGGCTGCGCCAGGCGCTGCAGGACACGCTGATGCTGGGCGTGACCGTGAACACCGATTTTCTGGGCCGAGTGCTGGCCCACCCGGCCTTCCAGGCCGGCGCCACCGATACCGGGTTCCTGGAGCGTCACAAGGCCGAGTTGCGTCCGCGCGACTGGAGCGAGGACGAACGACGCGCCCTGTTGGCCGTGGCCGCTGCCGCCAGCCGCGAGAGCCATGCCAGCGACATACCCGCCGTTTTTGCGGCCATGGGCGCCTGGCACAACTGATCCCGACGCCTACCTCCACATCCGGACAACCCATGACAAGTTACGTCTTCCGATCCGACCCCGGCCGGCGCCACCAGGTGCTCAAACACGGAAACTCCCTCCATGTCGATGGCACCGCGTCACCGGTTCGTGCCCTCGATCCAACCCACTACACCACGCTGATCGGCGCGCGTCCCGCCCACCTGCGCGTGGTGACCCACGGTGACGAGGTGTACCTGCAGTTGAACGGGCGCAGCTGCGTCATCGAGCGGGTGGACCCCACGCGCAGCGCCGCCGCCAGCGGCGCGGTGGCCCAAGGCACCTCCAGCGCTCCCATGCCCGGTGTGGTGGTGGGTTGGCTGGCCGAGCCCGGCAGCCGCGTGCAGGCCGGTGATGCCCTGTTGGTGATCGAGAGCATGAAGTTGCAGATGACCATCGAAGCGCCCCAGAGCGGCACGCTGGAGGACTTGCCCTTCCAGCCCGGCCAGACCTTTCAGCGTGGCGCCGTGCTGGCCCGCGTGCGACCTGAGGAGACACCGGCATGAGCCGCATCAACAGCCGCCTGGACACAGGCTCGGACAGCTACCGCCAGAACCACGCCGCCATGGCGCAGCGCGTCGAGCAATTGCACGAACGCCTGAACCAGGCTCGCAACGTGCGGCCGCAGCGCGACATCGACCGCCTGCACAAACACAAGAAGCTCACCGTGCGCGAGCGCCTGGAACTGCTGCTCGACCCGGGCACACCGTTTCTGGAGATTGGTGCCCTGGCCGCCAACAAGTCGTATGGCGGTGACGTGCACGGCGCCGGCCAGGTCTCGGGCATCGGCATCGTGCACGGCCGCGAGGTCGTCATCCACGCGGATGACCCCAGCATCAAGGGCGGCGCCTGGTACCCGCTGTCGGTCAAGAAGATCGTGCGCACGCTGGACATCGCGATCGAGAACCGCCTGCCCGTGATTCACCTGTGCGACAGCGCTGGTGGTTTCCTGCCGCTGCAGGCCGATCTGTTTCCCGACCGCTACACGGCCGGGCGCATCTTTCGCAACCAGTGCACGTTGTCCAAGATGGGCGTGCCGCAGATCGCCGTGGTGCTGGGGCATTGCACGGCGGGTGGCGCCTACATTCCCGCACTGTGCGACTACAGCGTCATCGTGCGCGGCAACGGTGGCGTGTTCCTGGGTGGCCCGCCTCTGGTGAAGGCGGCCACCGGCGAGGTGGTCAGCGCCGAGGCCCTGGGCGGCGCCGACATGCACACCACCGTCTCCGGTACCTGCGATTACGCGGCCGATGACGAGCCGCATGCGTTTGCCATTGCGCGCGACATCTTTGCCCAGACCACGCCGGTGCAAAAGCAGCGCATCGACCGCATTGAGCCCGAGGCGCCGCACTACGACCCGAAAGAGCTCTACGGCATCATTCCCACCGACTGGAAAACCGGCTTCGACATGCGCGAGGTGATCGCCCGCATCGTGGACGGTAGTCACTTCCACGAATATCAACCGGGCTACGGCACCACGCTGGTCTGCGGCTTTGCGCGCATCTGGGGCTGCAAGGTCGGCATCCTGGCGAACAACGGCGTGCTGTTCAACGACAGCTCGCTCAAGGCCGCGCACTTCATGCGCCTGTGCGACCGCGACCGGACACCGCTGGTCTTTCTGCAGAACATCACCGGCTACATGGTGGGGCGCGAGTACGAGGAGCGCGGCATCACCAAAGATGGCGCCAAAATGATCATGACCCAGGTCGGCTGCACGGTGCCCAAGTTCACCGTCATCGTCGGCGGCTCGTTCGGTGCAGGCAACTACGGCATGTGCGGGCGCGCGTTCGATGGCCGCTTCCTGTGGATGTGGCCGCAGTCACAGATCGCGGTGATGGGCGCCGAGCAGGCGGCCAACACGCTGGCCGACGTCAAGATCCGCCAACTGCAGCGCCACGGCGAACACCTCAGCGAAGAGCAGATCGCCGAAATCCGCCAACCGGTGCTGGAAAGCTTCCAGGCCGAGAGCGACGCCTACCACTCAACCTCAGAGATGTGGGACGACGGCATCCTCGACCCGGTGGACACGCGCAATGCTCTGGGCATGGCCATCATCGCCTCTCTCAACGCGCCTTTTGGCCAGGAAGGCTACGGCGTCTTGCGACTTTGACGGGCAGCCCCCCTTCTTGCAGGAACAACGCTCCATGATTGAGATACGCGAAACGTCCACGGTGGGCGAGGTCTTCTTCGAAGCAGCGCTTCGGTATGGAGACCAGCTTTTTCTGGCGGCACCCGCCAACCCTGCCCGGGCCAGCGCACCCCAGGGCCTGGAGTGGACCTATGCCCAGACGGCCACCATGGTGCGCAGCCTGATGGAGCGTTATGCCAGTGCAGGCTACGGCGTCGGGCACCGTGTCGGAATGCTGCTGGAAAACCGGCTGGAGCATTTCCTGCACAAGCTGGCGATGAACGCATTGGGGGTGTGCTGCGTGCCCCTCAACCCCGATCACCGACCGCAGGAAATGGCCTATGTGGTCGGGCATGCCCAACTCGATCTGGTGGTGGTGCTGGACCATCTGCTGCCTCTGTTGCAGCAGGCGCTGTCACTCGGCAGCCAAAGGCCCGCCGTGGTGACACTGCAGGAAGCCGATCTTCCACTGCCCCGCGCCCGGCAACCCGCCACCTCCACCGTGGTCGAGGCCGCCTCGGTGGCCAGCGTGCTCTACACGTCGGGCACCACCGGGCGACCCAAGGGATGTCTGCTGTCCCACCGCTACGAACTGGCGGCCGGGCGCTGGTATGCCACGCGCGGGGGTCTCATCGCATTCGGTGAAGCCTGCGAACGCATCTACAACCCATTGCCGGTGTTCCACGTCAATGCATCGGTGTTCTCCTTTTACTGCGCACTCCTCAAGGGCAACTGCCAGGTGCAGACGGACCGTTTCCAGCCGTCGCGCTGGTTCAACGAGGTCCACGAATCACAAGCCACTGTCGTGCACTACCTGGGCGTGGTGGTCCCCATGTTGCTCAACCAGCCGTCGCATGCCCTGGAGCGCAACCACCGGGTGCGTTTTGCCATCGGTGCCGGGGTGGACCCTCAACGCCATGCGGCGTTTGAACAGCGCTTTGGCTATCCCCTCATCGAAATCTGGGGCATGACGGAATACGTCCGTGCCATCTTCGATGCCGAGGAGCCCCGACAGGTGGGCACACGGGCGATCGGACGCGCCCAGCCCGGGCTGGAGGTGCGCGTGGCCAGCGACGCAGGCGACGACCTGCCCGACGGCACGCCGGGGGAACTGCTGGTGCGCCACTCGGCGGCCACCCCGCGCAAGGATGCGTTCAGCGGTTACCTGCACGACGACGCTGCAACGGAAGAAGCCTGGCGTGGTGGCTGGTTCCACACCGGCGACATCGTGGTGCGCGATCCGGACGGGTTGCTGCACTTTCTGGAGCGGCGCAAGAACATCATCCGGCGCTCAGGCGAGAACATCGCCGCAGCCGAGGTCGAGGCCGCGCTGCAGGCCCACCCTGCGGTGGCTCAGGCGGCCGTGCTGGCGGTCAAGGACGAGGTGCGTGAGGAAGAGGTCCTGGCGTGTGTCGTTCTCAAACCAGGGTATGCGGCCCGCCCAGACCCAAATGATCCGCTGGTGCAGGGGTTGTTTGAACATTGCAACAGCCTGCTGTCCTATTTCAAGACACCGGGCTGGCTGTTCTTCAGCCAGGAAATTCCCACCACCAGCACGCAGAAGGTGCAGAAGCACCAGCTGTTTGCTGACGTTGTGGACCCGCGAACCGCCCCTGGGGTGATCGACCTCAGGCATCTGAAAAAACGCGACAAGCCGCCCGGGACATGAGCCCCCTGGCCAATACCGAGGAAACCCACATGACCGAACCCCATGTGTTGACCCGCACCGAAGGCGCGGTCGGCGTGATGACCTTCAACCGCCCGAAGACCATGAACACGCTGGACGTCCCCATGGTGCTGGCCATGGAGGAAGCACTCGATCAACTGGAGGCCGACCCCGCCGTGCGGGTGATCGTGATCACGGGCTGCGACGAACGCACGTTCATCGCGGGGGGGAACATCGCCGACCTCAACAGCCGCCGAGGCCTGGCGCATTACCAGGAATTTGCCGTGGTGCTGCACCGGGTGTTCCGCCGGTTCGAGGAAAGTGCCAAGCCCACCATCGCAGCGGTCAACGGCTGGGCCTTGGGTGGGGGCGCTGAATTCCTGTTGACCACCGACATCAGGCTCATGGCAGACGACGCCAAGCTGGGTCTGCCGGAAATCAAGTTGGGCCTGTTTCCAGGCGGTGGTGGCTCGCAGCGCCTGATGCGCCAGATCCCCTTGTGCCAAGCCAAGATGCTCATGTTCACCGGCGATTTCATCTCTGCCGCCGAGGCCGTTCAACTGGGGCTGGTCAACCGGGCGGTGCCTCGGTCGGACCTGATGAACGAAAGCATGGCCTTGGCGAACCGCATCGCAGACAAATCACCCTGGGCACTGCGGCTGCTCAAGAGCAGCATGCTTCATGGCGCGGACATGCCGCTGAGCTCCGCACTCGCTCACGAGATGGCCACCATCAGCCTGGTCCTGGAAAGCGACGATGCACACGAGGGTTGTTCTGCCTTTCTGGAGAAACGTCAGCCCAGGTTCCTGGGCCGCTGACGTACTGAACACCAGCGATAGCTGCCCGTGGCATGCGAATCCTCAGCCGGTTTGAAACAGGCGCAGGAAGCGTTCGTCACTGGCGTAGGCGATGTTCACACGCATGCACGGACGTGCGGAATGGCGGTCCGGAAAAAAGACAGAGCCTGGCGAGACGAAGATGCCTTCGGCGGCGGCGCGGCGCACCAGGTCGATTTCCGTTTCACCACCCGGCAACTCGGCCCACACGTAGTAGCCCCCTGTGTAGGGTGAAAGCAGCCGCAGGCCGGCACGTTCCATGGCCGGCAACGAAAGGCGTTGCGCGACATGGAGACGCGCCTTGAGCCGTGTGAGGTGCCGACGGTACTGACCCCCGTCGATGAGCTGGCTGACCACGCGTTCGACAAAATCCGAGGTGGAGACCAGCGTCACCATCTTGAGGTCGCACAAGTCGTTGATGATCGCGCTGGGCCCGGCCATGAAGCCCACGCGCAGGCCGGCTGAGAGCGTCTTGGAAAAGCTGCTCACGTAGATCACGCGGTCGAGCTGATCCAGCGCCGAGAGGCGTGGCGCACTGGCCGGCATGAGATCTGCAAACGGATCGTCCTCCACGATCTGGATGTCGTGTTGTGCGGCGAGTTGCAGCAGCCGGTGCGCCTTGGCCAGCGAGAGCGAACCCCCGGTGGGGTTGTGCGCGAGCGATTGCGTGAAGAACACCTTGGGCCGGTGTGCCGCCGCCAGCGCGTGCAACGCCTCCAGGTCAGGCCCGTCGGGCAGGCGCGGCACGCCCACCATGGTCACCTCGGCCAGCTTGAGCTTGCCAAAGAGCGGGTAGTAGCCCGGCGAGTCCACCAGCACCACGTCGCCCGGCCGCAAGAGCTGCCTGACGATCAGGTCCAGCGCGTGGTTGGCGCCCTGCGTCAGGAGCACTTGTCGCGCGTCGGCCTGGATCGATCGCTCATGCAGGAGGCGCGCGATGGTCTGGCGCAGTGGCAGGTAACCCCAGGGCGTGCCGTAGCCGTGTTCAAGCTGGTTCCAGGTGTTGGAGCGCACGCCGCGCAGATGGCGGCCCAGCTCCGAGCCTTCCATCCACGTGGCCGGGGGCCGGCCATCGCCCACGCGCACTTCGTAATGTTGCTCCAGTTGTTCGCGCAACAGCGAGACCACGTCCACCGCCTCGCTCAGGTGCGCCGCCGGCGCCTGAGCGCGCGAGCCCGTGGCCTTGCGCGCGAAGTAGCCCGAGCCCGGCCTCGACTCGGCGTAGCCACGCGCGATCAGCCGGTTGTAGGCCTCCACCACGGTATTGCGCGAGACGCCCTCCTTGTCGGCGCAGTCGCGCACGGAGCGCAGCCGCGTGCCCGCGGGCAACAGGTCGTGGTCGATGGCCTGCGCGATGCGCTTCACCAGCGCTTCCACCTTGGTGTCGGGCGAGGCATCGGCGTCAGAGAAGGGCGGGCGGTTCTGCAAGGCGCTGTCTCCATCAAACGAGGGGTACGGTTTTTCTGTCCGTCACCAAACTGTACCCTTTTGAGGTGATTCCCATCGATACACTTTGCCCGTCGTTGCCCTCGCCGGTGACGCCCACTGCCCGCCCAACCTGCGGGATGCACAACCAGATCGATTGGAGACAAGACATGACCCAGAAAACCGTTGCGCGGCGCGCGATGCTCAAATCCGCCCTGGCCGGGGCCGCCGTCGCAGGCCTGGCCGCCCCGAAACTGGCCAGCGCCCAGGCCACCGTGACCTGGCGCATGCAGGCGCTGTGGGACGGTGGCACCACACCGCAGAAGTTCGAGGAGCATTTCGTGGCCCGCGTGGCCGAACTCACCGGCGGACGCTTCAAGATCAACCTGTTCGCCGCCGGCCAGATCGTGCCGGCCGCCCAGGCCTTCGATGCGGTGCGCGGTGGCGCCTTTGAAATGATGAAGACCTTCGACGGCTATGAAGCCGGCAAGATCCCGTCGTTCGCCTTCACCAGCACGATCCCCTTCGGTTTCGCCGAGAGCGACGAATACGAGGCCTGGTTCTACGAGAAGGGCGGCCTGGAGATGGCGCGCCAGGCCTATGCACCGGCGGGCCTGCACTACATCGCCCCCACCGTGTATGGCCAGGAGCCTCTGCACTCCAAGGTGCCGATCCGCAAGATCGCCGACCTGCAGGGCAAGAAGGGCCGCTTCGTGGGTCTGGCGTCCTCGGTCATGGGCGCCTTCGGCGTGGCCGTGACGCCCTTGCCCACGGGTGAGGTGTATTCCGCGCTCGACAAAGGCGTGATCGACATGGCCGACCGCGGGGACCTCACCGCCAATTTCGAAGCCGGTCTGGCCGAGGTGGCCAAGTTCGTGATCGTGCCGGGCTTCCACCAGCCCACCACCGCCACCGCCTACGTGGCCAACCGCGCCGCGCACGACAAGCTGCCCGCCGAGTTCAAGGCCGCGCTGGTGGTGGCCGCGCGCGAGGTGTCGGGCTCGCTGCGCCAGCGCATCGTGGTCAACGACGCCGCGGTGCTCGCGAAGTACCAGGCCAAGGGCTGCGAGATCATCCGCTTCAGCGCGGCCGACGTGGCCGCCGCGCGGCCCAAGGCCATCGAAGCCTGGCGCGCCGCCACCAAGGGAGATGCCCTGGCCGGCAAGATCCTGGACAGCCAGATTGCCTTCATGAAGGAACTCGGCCTGCTGGCCTGATCGCACGCGCCCCGCGCTGCCTGCCGGTGGCGTGGGGGGCTCTCGTTCGCCCTTCAAGGAATTCGGTATGCCCGCCTGGTTGTCGGCGGCCACCTCGGCCGTCACGCGCCTGAACCGCGCCATCTTTCACGTCACCGTCTGGCTCATGGCCATCGTCGTGCCCGTCATGTTGTACGAGGTGGTGCGCCGCTACCTTTTCAACGACCCCACCGTGTGGGCCATGGAGCTCGCGGTGCTGCTGTTCGGCCCGTATTTCCTGCTGGGCGGCCCCTACCTGTTGCACCTGCGCGGCCATGTCACGCTGGACCTGGTTCGCCAACGCTTGAACCCGGCGTGGCAGCGCCGCATGGACCTGGTCAACTTCCCCGTGATCATCCTGTTCTGCGCCATCCTCATCTATTTCAGCTGGCCATCGGCCTGGAGCGCGTGGCAGTACCGCGAGACCAGCTTCTCGGCCTGGAACCCGCCCATCTGGCCGGCCAAGGCGGTGGTGCCGATGGCATTGGTGCTCATGCTGCTGCAGGCGGTGGTGGAGCTGTGCCGCGTGTTCTTCCGAACCGACGTGGAACCGTCGGCCGTGGAGGTGACGCACCCATGAGCCCAAACACCATCCTGCTGCTGATGTTCGGCAGCCTCACGCTGTTCATGCTCAGCGGCCTGCCGATCGCCTTCGTGCTCGGCGGCCTGTCATTGCTCTTCATCGTCACGCTGTGGGAGCCCAGCGCGGTCATCGTGCTGGTACTGCAGATCTACGACACCATGAAATCGGAAGCGCTGCTGGCGATCCCGCTGTTCATCCTCATGGCCTGCATCCTGCAACGCTCGGGCGTGATCGAGGACTTGTACAAGGCGATGGAGCTGTGGTTCGGCCGCCTGCGCGGCGGCCTGGCCATCGGCACCGTGATCATCTGCGTGGTCATGGCGGCCATGACCGGCGTGGTCGGCGCGGCCGTCACGGCCATGGGCATCCTGGCGCTGCCCGAGATGCTGCGACGCGGCTACAAGCCCGAACTCGCGCTGGGCACCATCTGTGCGTCGGGCACGCTGGGCATCCTCATCCCACCGTCGGTGCTGACCATCGTCTATGCCGTGACGGCGCAGGTCTCCATCGGCCAGATGCTGATTGCCGGGCTCGTGCCCGGCCTCATCCTGGCCGTGCTCTACATCGGCTACATCATCGTGGTCGGCTGGCTCAAACCCGAATGGGTGCCGCTGGACCCGAGCACACGGCAGGCGCCGTGGCGCGACAAGCTGGTGGCGCTGAAGGCGCTGGTGTTCCCCAGCCTGTTGATCGCGCTCATCCTGGGCTCCATCTTCTTCGGCATCGCCACGCCTACCGAGTCGGCGGCCGTGGGCGTGGCCGGCGCCATCATCCCGGCCCTGTTCAAACGCAAGCTGAACCTGCCCATGCTGAGCCAGGCCGGTGTGGACACGCTCAAGGCCACGTCGATGATCCTGTGGATCACGCTGGGCGCCAAAGCCTATGTGGCGATCTTCACCGGCCTCGGCGGCGCGGACACCCTGCTCGAATTCATCAAGGGCATGGAGGTCAACCGCTGGTGGATCCTGGCGGCCATGATGCTGCTGCTGATCTTCCTGGGCACGGTGCTCGACGAGCTCGGCATCATCCTGCTCACGGTGCCGGTGTTCCTGCCCATCGTGCGCCTGCTCGGCTTCGACGAGATCTGGTTCGGCGTGCTCTACGCCATCACCATCCAGATGGGCTACATCAGTCCGCCCTTCGGCTACACGCTGTTCTACATCAAGGGCACGCTGCCCAAGCACATCGGCATGGGCGCGGTCTACCGGGGAATCATTCCCTTCTTCTTCCTGCAGTTCGTCGGATTGCTGATCTGCGCCGCCTTCCCCGACCTCGTCACCTGGCTGCCGAAGCTCATGGCTTCGCGCTGAAGTCCGTTCCACACTTTTTCAAGGTTCGCACCATGAGCACCCTCAACCCCTCCAGCCGCATCGGCGGTTTCCACAAACTCGGCGTGGCCCAGCGCATCGAGCGCGTGGCGCAGTTCGCCGGCCTGAGTGCCGAAGACCAGGCCCAGCTGGCCCAGACCGGCAACCTGCCGGCCGAGACCGCCGACCACATGATCGAGAACTTTGTCGGCACCATGAACATTCCCATGGGCGTGGCGACCAACCTGCGCATCGACGGGCGGGACCGCCTGGTGCCCATGGCCACGGAAGAGTCCTCGGTGGTGGCCGCGGTGTGCAATGCCGCGCGGCAGAGCTACGACGCGGGTGGCTTCGTCACCTCGATGTCGGGCACGCAGATGATTGCGCAGATCCAGCTCACGGGCGTGAGCGATCCGCAGCACGCGCGCCTGCGCATCCTGGAGCGCCTGGAAGACATCCGCGCCATGTGCAACGCCTGCGACCCGGTGTTGGTGAAGCTCGGTGGTGGCTTTCGCGATCTGGAGGTGCGCGTGCTCGACACACGCGGCGGCGCCATGGTGATCACGCACCTCATCGTGGATACGCGCGACGCCATGGGCGCCAACGCCGTCAACACCATGGCCGAGAAGCTGGCCCCTCACATCGCGCAGTGGACCTCGGGCACCACCAACCTGCGCATCCTCTCCAACCTGGCCGACCGCCGGCTGGCGCGCGCGCGCTGCGTATGGCCGCTGGAGGCCATTGGCGGCGCCGAGGTGCGCGACGCCATGCTCTCGGCCTACCACTTCGCCGACGCCGACCCCTACCGCGCCGCCACGCACAACAAGGGCATCATGAACGGCGTGAGCGCCGTGGTGCTGGCCACGGGCAACGACACGCGCGCCGTGGAGGCCGGTGCCCACGCCTACGCCGCGCGCAGCGGGCGCTACGCCAGCCTCACCGCCTGGGAAGCCACCGCCAACGGCGACCTGGCCGGCACGATCGAGCTGCCCATGGCGGTCGGTCTGGTGGGCGGGGCGACCAAGGTGCACCCCACCGCGCGGCTGGGCCTGAAGATCCTGGGCGTGAGCACCGCCGAGGAGCTGGCCCGCATCATCGCGGCCGTGGGCCTGGCGCAGAACTTTTCGGCGCTCAAGGCGCTGGCCACCACCGGCATTCAGAAGGGTCACATGGCCCTGCACGCGCAGAACATCGCCATGATGGCCGGCGCCGTGGGCGACGAGATCGACCGGTTGGCCCAGGTGCTGGTGGCCAAGGGCATGGTGCGCATGGACGTTGCCGATGCCGAGCTCGCGCTGCTGCGCGGCCATTGAGCGCCAGCCCTTCGGGCGTGATGACTTCGGGATCGAAGTCGGTCATGATGGGCGCCGGACGCCGGTCCGCAGCACAGGGGTGATGCCCTCCAGCGGCCGACACCCGTTCATGTGACCACTGTGGGGCTGAATGCCATGGAGAAGCGAACCTTCATCGAGCTCACCATCAGCGAAAGCGACATCGTGTTTGCCGATTCCCCGCGCCGAATACTGGTCGATGTGTCGCACATCGCCACGGTAGAGGACATGGTCAGCAATCCCCATGGGGAATGCGTTGTCACGCTGCACGAGCCTCGGGACGAAACCGTTGAAAACGACACAGGCGAGCATGTGGTTCGCTGCGCCAGGAAGCTGATGACGCTGGACACCTACGATGACATCTGGCGCAGACTCTCCGCGTCAGCCGAGTTGTCCCCTTCGGGTGTTCCCACCCCCAGAAAGTTCGCCGATGACGCCATCGGGGGCGTCCGAGGTGGGCGGGGTCTGAAGCCTGAAGATCAGCCCGGTTGAACGAGCGCGCAGCCCCGCCATCGAAAGGAAAGCTGGCGGGGCCCAAGGCTCCTAGCGCTGGTTGGCGCAATTGGCGTAGAACGTGGTCGTGGCCGGCCAGTCCGAGAACACGCCGATGACACCCACGTCACGTGCGAGCACGTCGAGCACGCGCAGCATGTCGCCCTCGGTCTTGATGGCCGAGTCGAACGTCTGGTAGTAGAAGCCGTTGTTGCCATCGGCCAGCAGGCCCGAGCGCTCCAGGGACCAGGTGATGATGTCCAGGCCGGCCGAGCGGGCGTTGCGCGCGTGCTGCGAAGGAACGATCCGGCCCGATGCGTCGGCGCTCAGCAGCGCGAAGATCGGTGGCGCCACGATGTTGATGCCCTGGCTCTTGTAGTTCACCAGCTCGGCCTGGCTGGGAAGATCGGCCACGGTGTTGGCGTCGTCGAGGTACACCGCCTGGCGTCCGAAAGCGCGCTCGTTGCGCACCCAGTACAGCACGTCGCGCACGTCGAACGACTGCGCCCACACCCGGTTGGGATGCACGCCCGCGCGCTTGTATTCGTCGATCATCTTTTGCGCGTAGGCCTCTTGCGTGAACCCCTCGAAAGGCATGGTCACGCTGGCGCTCTTGAGCTCGGGCGTCATCTTCACGCCCAGCTGCTTGAACAGCTCGATGCTTTCCTGGTGCGTCATCAAGGTGCCGCTGGTCGGGCCCGAATACAGGTCGGTGCGCCAGTTGGCGGTCCCACCCAGGTATTCATCGACCGTGCGTGCACGGGGATTGAACGCATCCATCTTGCCGCGCAGCGTCTTGAACTCGGCCAGGGTGATGTCGCTGGTGCGGCATTCGGCGGTGGCCGGCGTCAGCAGGTTGCCGCTGGCGTCCAGTGTGGCGGGCACGAAGGCTTGCGTGCATTTGCTGGCCAGCGGTGTGGCCAGGATGTTGGTGGTGGTGTGGAGGTCGTTCTGCGCGTGGCGGCAGACCAGTTCCTTGTCCTTGGTGAAGGTCACATCGCATTCGACGATGCCGGCGCCCATGCGGGCGGCTGCCACGTACGACTCCATCGTGTGTTCCGGGAACTGCAGGGAGGCCCCGCGGTGTCCGATGGAGAAGTCCCGTGCCGTGAAATAGCCTTTGCGGGCGCACTGCTGCAGTTGCTGCTTCAGCGGGCTCTCCGACATGTCGTCCACCAGAAAGAAGGGGCGCTGACCCAGCTGCACATGGTTGGAACGCTCGACCTCGTGGATGTGCTTGTTGTGCCGTGGTGAAGCGGCAAGGATGGTGCTGGACAGGCTCAGCAGAACGCAGCCGAGAATGAAACGTCGCATGGTTACCCCTTGGGTGGATGAAGAAGGGTGAGCGCTGCGCGGGCGAAACGCTCAGGCCATGCTAGAGAGCGTGTGTGGCAGATTCATGGCAGAGCAGCCTTACATCACGCGCCTGCGCAGCACGGCGCTGACGCGTTCGACCACCAGCACCAGCGCGAAGATGGCCAGGATGATGGTGGCCGCCTCGTCGTAGCTGAACAAGTCCATCGCGACCTTGAGCTCGATGCCGATGCCCCCCGCGCCGACCAGGCCCAGAATGACCGAGGAGCGCGTGGCCTTTTCCAGGCTGAAGAGCGAGGTGTTGATGAACGAAGGCAGTGCTGCCGGAATCACCGCGCACATGATGATCGAGGGCTTGCTCGCGCCCATGGCCGACAGAGCCTCTTGCGGGCCGCGGTCCACCTCTTCCATGGCCTCGGCGAAGAAGCGGCCGCAGAACCCGATCTTGTCTACGATGAGTGCCAGCGTGCCCGCGAACGGGCCGAGTCCCACGGACACCACGAAGAGCAGCGCCCACACCAGATCGGGCACGGTGCGAAAGAACGCGATGAGCGTGCGCGCTGCGTGGTACACGGCCGGGTGCGGCGAGAGGTGCGGCGTGGCCAGCACCGCGATGGGCACGCTCAGCAGCACACCCACCACGGTTCCCACCAGCGCCATCTGGAAGGTTTCCAGCAGGGCGCGACCCACCGCCTCCAGCCGGGCGGTCGAAGGCGGCAGCATCTCGCCCACCAGGCGCCCCATCTGGGGAAAACCTTCGAAGAAGTCGGTGAGCGAGACACCCGTGCCCTGCAGGGACCACACGAAGAATGCGCCGGCAACGGCGCAAGCCACGAAGGTGCCTGCGCTCATGCGCTCAAAGCGCTGTGGCGGTGCGTGTGTCGGCATGGGTGGTCGGGGTGTCATAGAGGCGTCTGAGGACGAGCGCATCGGTCTGGTGGGACGGGGTGTCCTTGACGATGCGACCGCGGTTGAGAGCAATCACGCGGTCTGCGTAGCGCAGCGCGTGGCTCAGGTCGTGTGAGGTGAACAGAAGGGTCAGGCCGTCGCGCTCCACCAGGCTCGCGAAAAGCCCCATCACCTCGTCACCCGATACCGGGTCCAGGCTGGCCGCCGGTTCGTCGGCGACGAGGAAGCGCGGGCGTTGCATCAGCGCACGCGCCACCGCCACCCGCTGGGACTGTCCGCCCGAGAGACGATCGGCCCGCTGCAGCGCATGGTCGGCCAGACCCACGCGTTCCAGGCAATGCATCGCTTCCTCGCGCAACTGCCGGGGCGCCGTGCCCTGGAACCAGGCCTGGCCGACGGGCGCGCGGGTCAGCGCCCCGTGCAGCACGTTGGACAGCGCCGACAGGCGAGGCACCAGGTTGTGCTTCTGAAACACAAAACCCACCTGCGCGCGAAGCGCCCTGAGGCTTTTGGCCGATTGCGCGTGCAACGATTCGCCGAAGAGTTGCACCGTGCCCTGGTCGGGCGCGATCAGGTGCATGCAGCAGCGCAGCAGCGTGGATTTGCCCGCGCCGTTGGAGCCGATCAGTGCCAGCGACTGCCCGGCCGGCACCGCGAAGCTGATGTCGGTGAGGACCGGTGCACCGGTGATGAACGCCTTGCCCAAGCCGCGCACCAGCAGGTCGGGTGTCATTCAATCCCCCACGAAGGTGGCGAACTGCGACTGGCCGATGGTGGCGTACATCTTGCGCACGTAGTTGTAGTCGCTGTCGGCGACGGTGGGGATGAAGGCCATGCCCCGGAATTTCTGGTTTTCGTCAGGGCCCAGCAACACGGCGCTGATGAGCGCCTCGCTGTTCTCGCTGAACACCTTCTTCATGTTGCTCACGACCGCGTCGGGCACGTGGGCCCCGGCCAGCAGCACGTCGTTGGGCAGGTCACGGCCTCGGGCGATGACCTTGAACACCACGTCGGGAAACTTCTTGCTCAGGCCGGGCAGGTCGGTGCGGTTGATGCCGATGGCGGCCACGTCACCGCGCTTCATGGCTTCCACGGCCACGTTGCGGTTGATGTGCATCACCTGCAGGTCGCGCTGCGGCTGCAGGCCCAGGTCGGCCAGCACCTGGATGGGTGCCAGGTGGCGCGAGGTGGATCCCACGTCACCCAGGGCCACCTTCTTGCCCTTGAGGTCCTCCACGCCGTCCACGCCCGAGCCCACGAGCGTCACCACCGATCCGTAGTACTCCGGCCGGCTGAAACCCACGACCAGTTTGGCGTCGGTGCGCTTCTTGAACACCACGTACTCGGCCGGGCCGGTCAGCACGAGGTCGATCTTCTTCGCGTTCAGCGCTTCAACCGCCGCGGTGCGGTTGGGCACGGGAAACAGTTCGACCTTCATGCCCGACTTGTCGGACAGGATTTTCTGGAATGGTGCGTACTCGCGCTGGAGGTTCTCCAGACCAACGATGTCGGTCACGGCGATGCGCAAGGTTTGTGCGCTGGCGGCGAGGGTTGTGGCCAGGCCCAGCGTGAGGGTGGCCAGCAGGCGGGTGGCTCGGAACACAGATTTCATGGGGGGTTTCTCCAAGTTGGTTAGACAACTTCACTAGGTTCGGCCCGCCGCATGACAGCCCCGTGGAGCGCACGTGAATCTTTCGTGACATCGTTGTGCTGCGCGCGTGCGTCGTCGTTCTGTCATCTGGCTCCGCCACCATTCGGGTTTTGAGTTGTCTAGACAGGAAGCAAGCATGTTGAACAGACGAAGCTGGGCGATCGTGGGTGGCAGGACCTTGCTGCCCACCGGGTGGGAAGACGACGCTGTCGTGCTGATCGAGGACGGTGTGATCACGGACATCGCCGATGGCACAAGGGGTCACCCGGTGCTGGAAGCCGGTGGGCGTCTGGTGCTGCCGGGCATGATCGATCTGCACGGTGACGCCTTCGAGCGCCAGCTCATGCCCCGCCCCGGTGTGCACTTCGACATGTACATCGCCCTGGCCGACACCGACCGGCAGCTCGTGGCCAACGGCATTTCCACCGCCTTCCATGGCGTGACCCATTCGTGGGAGCCCGGCTTGCGCAGCCGCGACAGCCTGGTGGCGCTGATGGAGGCGCTGGAGTCGGCGCAAGCGCATCTGGCCTGCGACACGCGCCTGCATCTGCGCCAGGAGACCTTCAATCTCGACGGCGAGGCCGACGCCCTGCGCTGGCTGGCGCAAGGCCGGGTGGCGCTGCTGGCCTTCAACGACCACACGGCCGACATCGTGAAAAAGCTGGACAAGCCGCTGGAGGCCATGACGGTGCTGCAGCGCACCGGCCTGGGTGCCGATGCACTGAGGCAGTTGGCCCACCGTGTGGCATCGCGCGCCAGCGAGGTGCCTGCGTCCATCGAGCGCCTGGCGGCATCGGCGGTGGCCGCGGGCGTGCCGCAGGCCTCGCACGACGACATGACCGCCGACATCCGGCACTGGTACCAGGGCCTGTCCTGCAGCATCTCGGAGTTCCCCAAGAACCGCGAAACCGCCCGTGTGGCGCGCGCCCTGGGCAACCACGTGGTGTTTGGTTCGCCCAATGTGGTGCGCGGCGGCAGCCACCAGAGCAACGCTGTGGGCGCTGCCACCATGGTGGCCGAAGGTCTGTGCACCGTGCTCACCTCCGACTACTACTACCCCGCCATGCTGCAGGCCCCGTTTCGGCTGGCGGCCGACGGTGCCTGCAGCTTCGAAGACGCCTGGGCGCTGGTCTCCAGCAACCCCGCGGACGCGGCGCGCCTGCACGACCGTGGACACCTCGCGGTGGGCCAGCGTGCCGATGTGCTGGTGGTCGAACCGCCGGCGGCGATGCCCGCCCGCGTGGCCCTGCACCTGATCGCCGGTCGTCTGGCGCATGCCGCGCTGGGGGCGCCCTTGGCACTGCCAGCCGCGCCCCGCCACAAGACCGCCACTTCCATGCCCGAAGCGTTGGGCTGGGTCGAACCTTGAGTGGTGTCAGCTTCAGCCTGCTCACGCTCAACAGCTGGAAGTGCGACGGGCATTACACGCAACGCATGGGGTTGTTGACGCGGGGCGTGATCGATCTGGCGCCCGATGTGGTGGCCTTGCAGGAAGCGTTCGTCGCTGAGGATGGCAGCGCAGACAGCGCGAAGCGGCTGGCGGCCGCCACCGGCTTGCGCGCCGTGCAGGCGCTGTCCCGGCCCAAGCTGCGCTCGTTGCTCGGCCGTGAAGTGGCCAGCTTTTCTGGCCAGGCCTTGCTGACCGCCTTGCCGGTGGAGCGGGTGGACAACGTGGTGTTGCCGTCGAGCGAGGCCGACGGCGGCCGCATGGCCCAGGTGGTCCAGCTGCGGGTGGGGGCACACCCCGTCACCGTGGCGAACGTACACCTCAGCCATGTGCGCGGTGACGCCGGTGACGCTCTGCGCCAGCGCCAGTTGCAAGCCTTGTTGGAGCGCCTGAATCAGGTCGGGCCGGCATCGCTCACGCTGGTCTGTGGTGACTTCAACGATCCGCTGGATGCGCCTGCGCTGCGTGATTTCACTGGCGCTCCCTGGCACTTGCAGGACAGCTTTGAACTGGCCGGACAGTCCCGCGATCCCACCAGTCTCGATGCTTCGGGGAATGGACAGGTGCTGGATCACGTGCTGGTGGTGCCCTCACTCAGTCGCGCCACGGTTCGTGTTGAAGCGGCGGCCACCGTGCTGCGCGTCGATCGCCCCGACGCGCGCGGCATCACGCCCAGCGACCACAGCGGGCTTCAGGTTACCTGCCGACTTGGCTGAGCTTGAGCGTTCGTCACGCCAGGCACGACCGCCGGCGAGAACAGGTGGGTCTTCAGGCGGTGACCGGCGCTCTCCAGGTCCTCGTCGTTCGTGAGGCAGAAGGCGTCCGCCGGGGCGTCGAACGCCAGCGCGCGGCGCAGGCGCGCCTCCACCTCGGCGTTCGACTCGCGCCGGCGCGCACGCAGGCGCTCGCGCAGCACGCCGGCACTGGCGTGCACGTGCACGGCGCTCAAACCCGGGTAGCGCTGTTGCGCCAGGGCCAGGTGAGCGCGCGAGCCGCTCACCAGCACCCAGGCGCCGGTGGCCAGCGCCGCGAACTCCTCTGTGCGAATGCCGTACTGCAGGCCGTTGGCGGACCAGTGAAGGGCAAAGGCGTTGGCCTGAAGCAATGCGGCGAAGGCGGGTGCATCCACGGCTTCGTGATCTTCGCCGCCCGCTGTGGCCGGTCGCGTGACGGTGCGCCGGGCGAGGTGCAGTCGGGTGTGGGCGGGCGGGTGTTGCACCAGCCATTGCAGCAGGCTGTCCTTGCCCGCGCCTGATGGGCCCACCACGTAGACGAGGCGTTGGTTCATGTGGACAACCCCAAGTGCCGGTGCAGTTGGAAATCCGCACCCGGTGTGGGCTCGATGAAGATGGCAATGCTGTTCAGCGGCTCGGGCGGCAGGTGGTTGAACCTGTGGCCGGCCGCTTGCATCAAGGCCTCGCGCGACCCGGCGTCCAGCCCATCGAGCGGCCCGGTGAGTGAACAATGGAAACGGAACTCGTCGAACACCCAGGGATAGCCCCAGCGTTGGAGCAGGGCGTCCTGGTGCGGGGTGAGCGGTGCGCGTCGGCGGCGCTGCAGATCCTCGGCCGACAGGGGCCGGCTGAGCGGTTGCAGCGCTTCCACACACGCGGCAGCCAGGGCGTTGGCCGCCACCGGCGTGCCTTGTGGACGCAGGGCCAGGAAGTTGCCCAGGGGCTCCACCCGCAGCGCCGGCAGGGTGCCCGCCTTGAACTGGCCTGCGAGCGTCTGCACGGCCTGGTCCAGGTCCAGCAGGCCGGTGCCTTCGCGCAGCCGAAAGGGGGGCTTCAATGTGGCGTGCCAGCCGTAGCGGCGCGGCTCGGCCGTGAGCGCCTCGAAGACCTCGGTGGTGATGCCGTCGATAGCCGGTTGGGGCAATAGCTTGCCGGTGGCCGCATCTCGGCCCAGCCATTGGCAGCCTGCCTGCCACAGCGCGCTCTCAGGCCGGGGCGCCCAGTACAGCGCTACCCGGTGCGGTTGTTCATTCGCCATCGTGGTTCACCGTCAGCGTGACCCGATCACCGGCGAACCAGGTCTCGGCGTATTCGATCGGCAGGCCCTGCATGTCTGTGTTGACCTTGGTGACGTAGAGCGACGGCCGCGCCGTGCCCTGGCGCAGATGGCCGGCAATGCGCGCATCCGGCAGCCGGGCGCTGATGCGGCTCTCGTGGCGGATGTAGTCGTTCACCCCGAGTGTGGTGAAGGCCGCGGTGATCGATCCGGTCTCGCGCACGACCTCGGCCAGCCCCTGAAAGCGGGGCAGGGGGAAGTACCGGTCGCTCACGTGCAGCGGCTGGCCCGCACCTTCGCCCAGCACCAGCAGGTGCAGCAGCGGACTGCGCGCGGGCACCTGCAGCGCGCGCGCCTGGTCGGCCGTGGCGCGCGTGCGTTCGTCGTGCAGCACCACCAGGCCACCACGCAAACCGGCCTGGGCCAGGTTCTGCCGGTGCCGCGTGCGTTTGCCGATCGCCAGGTCGACCGCGAAGTCTTCGACATAGGTGCCGCTGCCCTGCTCGGCGCGCACCAGGCCGCGCTGCACCAGCGCTGCCAGCGAGCGGCGGATGGTGTGGCGGTTCACCCCGAAGCGCTCGGCCAGCGAGTGTTCGGAGGGCAGGCGCTCGCCCGGTGGGTACACGCCCTGGCCGATCGCCTGGGCGATCTCGTTGGCGATCTGTGTCCAGAAATGTTCGCCGGTCTCGATGGTGGTTGTGAGTTGGTTTGTCATGAAAGCTACATGTGATCCGTCTACGCTGGCGGTGTTCGACAAGTTGTCTATACAAGTGACAGGGTAACACCACGATGTTTCACGCTTTTGACAACAGCGGCCCCAACCGGCCGCTGCCACGCCCCGACTGGATGGCCCTGCTGGCGCGCGCGCCGCTGGAGCTGCTGGAGAGCTCGGTGGCCTCCCACCTCGGCCCCGGTGTTCACTGGCTGCGCCGGCCCGAGACCGGTTTGATGATGGTGCAGGGCCGCGTGGGGGGCACCGCCGAGCGCTTCAACCTGGGCGAGATCACCGTCACCCGCTGCGCCTTGCGGCTGGAGGGCGCCCACGCCGGCGTGGCCTGGGTGACGGGGCGCGACGCACGGCGCTGCACCCTGGCCGCCGTGGCCGACGCGCTGCTGCAAGACCCCGCGCACACCGACGAACTCGATGCGCGCCTGCTCGAACCGGTGCGCCAGCACCTGCGCCAGTTGGCGGCCGAACGCTCGGCGCGCGCGCAGAGCACCCGGGTCGATTTTTTCACCATGGTCCGCGAATCCGATGGCGGCGCCGATGCAGAGGAAGACGCATGAACACCGACACCCTTCAAGACATGCGGGCCGGCTTCTCCAGCGAAGCCCTGGGCAGCCAGGCGGTGTTTCGCGTGGCGCTGCACGCGCTGTCCCATCCCGGCCGGCCCATGACCATGCCCATCGAGGCCGAGTGCCCCGAGCTCGGTCATCGTGCCGCCGCCGTGTTGCTGCTGGCCTTGCTCGATGCCGATTGCACGCTCTGGCTCTCGCCCACCCTGGCCGGCTCACCCACGGCGGCGTGGCTGCGCTTTCACACCGGCTGCCGCCGCGTTGATTCAGTGGGCCAGGCGGACTTTGTGTGGGTGGCAGAGGGCGATGCCGTGCCCGATCTGGCCACGCTCGCGCCAGGCAGCGATGCCGACCCGCAAGGCTCGGCCACGCTGGTGATGGATGTGCCGGCGTTCGAGGGCGGTGAACACCTGCGCCTGAGCGGGCCGGGCATCCAGTCCACACAGAAGCTTGAAGTCCGTGGCCTGCCGGCGGGTTTCGTGGCGCAGTGGGCCGCCAACCACGCAGCCTTTCCGCGCGGGGTCGATGTGTACCTCGCCACCCACACCGAGGTCTGCGGCCTGCCGCGCACGGCCTGCATCAACGCCGAATCGGCAATGGAGGCCTGAGCATGTACGTTGCCGTCAAGGGCGGGGAAACCGCCATCCTCAACAGCTACCGGCTGCTCGACCGCCAGCGCCGGGGCGACCCGGGTCTGGCCGAGCTGGACGTTGCGCAGATCCGCTCGCAGCTCAAGCTGGCCGTGGACCGCGTGATGACCGAAGGCTCGGTGTACGACCCCGAGCTCGCTGCGCTGGCCATCAAGCAGGCCAGCGGTGATCTGGTGGAAGCCATCTTTCTGCTGCGCGCCTACCGCGCGACCCTGCCCCGCCTGGGCACCACCCGCCCGCTGGACACCACGCGCATGCAGCTGGAGCGGCGCATTTCGGCCACCTTCAAGGACCTGCCCGGCGGGCAACTGCTGGGCCCCACCTACGATTACACGCAGCGCCTGCTCGACTTTGCGCTGCTGGCCGAAGGCGGCGTGCCGCCCGCCGCCGCCGAGCCGGCAGCAGTGCCCAGCACTGCCGTGCCCCGCGTGGTCGACCTGCTGAACCAGGAAGGCCTGATCGAGCGCAGCCCGCCGCCAGCGGGCGACCCGATGCCGCGCGACCTCACGCGCGAACCGCTGCGCTTCCCCGCCGACCGGGCCACGCGCCTGCAGAACCTGGCGCGCGGCGACGAAGGCTTCCTGCTCGCCATGGCCTATTCGACCCAGCGGGGCTACGCGCACTCGCACCCGTTCGTGGGCGAGCTGCGCGTGGGCCAGGTGGAGCTGGTGGTGGAGCCCGAAGAGCTGGGCTTTGCGATCTCCATCGGCGATCTGGAAATCACCGAATGCGAGATGGTCAACCAGTTCGCCGGCAGCGCCAGCGAGCCACCCACCTTCACGCGCGGCTACGGCCTGGCCTTTGGCCACAGCGAGCGCAAGGCCATGGCCATGAGCCTGGTCGACCGGGCGCTGCGCGCGGAAGAGCTCGGTGAAATGGTTGAGTCGCCGGCGCAGATGCCCGAGTTCGTGCTCTCGCACAGCGACAGCCTGGAAGCGTCGGGCTTTGTCCAGCACCTGAAGCTGCCGCACTACGTTGACTTCCAGTCCGAGCTGGCGCTGGTGCGCCAGATGCGCGCCGAAGCACTGACCCGTGCACCCCGCCCCGAGGAGACCCCCACATGAACGCGCCCATGGACCCTTCCACCTTCAGCGCGGTGGCGCAGGCCGAGGCCTCCACCGAAGCGGGGGTGAACTTCGCCTACCTGGACGAGCGCACCAAGCGCATGATCCGCCGCGCCATCCTGAAGGCGGTGGCGATTCCGGGGCACCAGGTGCCCTTCGGCTCGCGCGAGATGCCGCTGCCCTACGGCTGGGGCACGGGTGGCATTCAGGTCACGGCCGCCGTCATTGGTCCGAGCGACACGCTCAAGGTGATCGACCAGGGCTCGGACGACACCGTCAACGCGGTCAACATCCGCCGCTTCTTCCAGCGCACCGCGGGCGTGGCCACCACCACGCGCACGCGCCAGGCCACCGTCATCCAGACCCGCCACCGCATTCCCGAGACACCGCTGGCCGAGGGCCAGATCATGGTGTACCAGGTGCCGGTGCCCGAGCCCATGCAGCGGCTGGAGCCTCGGGCCACCGAGACGCGCACCCTGCACGCGCTGGCCGAGTACGGGCTCATGCACGTCAAGCTCTACGAAGACATCGCGCGCCACGGCCACATCGCCACCACCTACGACTACCCGGTGATGGTCAACGGGCGCTACCTCATGGCGCCGTCGCCCATCCCCAAGTTCGACAACCCCAAGCTGCACATGAACCCGGCGCTGCAGCTCTTCGGCGCCGGTCGCGAGAAACGCATCTACGCGGTGCCGCCCTACACGCCGGTCGAGAGCCTGGCGTTCGACGACCACCCGTTCGACGTGCAGACGTGGGACACCGCCTGCGCGTTCTGCGGCGCCACCGACTCCTTCCTCGACGAGATCATCACCAGCGACAGCGGCGAGCGCATGCACGTGTGCTCGGACTCGGACCACTGCCAGGAGCGGCGCGCCGACCGCGACACCCACCAGGACCTCTCATGACAACCCTTCCTCCTGTGGCCTCGAGCCTGCCGCTGCTGCGTGTGCGCCAGGTCGGCCAGCATTACGGCCCGCGTGTGGCCTTGCAAGACGCCTCGTTCGATCTGTGGCCCGGCGAAGTGCTGGCCGTGGTGGGCGAGTCGGGTTCGGGCAAGACCACGTTGCTCAACGCCATGGCCGCACGCAACCGGCCCTCCAGCGGCACGGTGGAGTTCCTCGCGCGCGACGGGCTCATGCACGACGTGCACCGCCTGAGCGAAGCGCAGCAGCGGCTGCTGGCGCGCACCGATTGGGGCTTCGTGCACCAGAACCCGGCCGAAGGCCTGCGCATGGACGTCTCGGCCGGCGCCAACGTGGGCGAGCGCCTCATGGGTCTGGGCGAGCGGCACTACGGACGGCTTCGGAGCACCGCCATGGACTGGTTGTCCCGCGTGGAGATCGATCCCGCGCGCATCGACGACACGCCCCGCACCTTCTCCGGCGGCATGCGCCAGCGCCTGCAGATCGCGCGCAATCTCGTCACGCATCCGCGGCTGGTGTTCATGGACGAGCCCACCTCGGGCCTGGACGTGTCGGTGCAGGCGCGCCTGCTGGATCTGCTGCGCCAGCTCAGCCAGCAGATGCAGCTGGCGGTGGTGATCGTCACGCACGACCTGGCCGTGGCGCGCCTGCTGGCGCACCGCATGGTCGTGATGCAGCGCGGACGCATCGTCGAGACCGGCCTCACCGACCAGGTGCTGGACGATCCCCAGCACCCCTACACCCAGCTCCTCGTTTCTTCCGTCCTGCAGCCATGAACACCTCCACCGAACCCATGCTTGAACTTCGCGGCGTGAGCAAGACCTTCACGCTGCACCACCAGCAGGGCACCGAACTGCATGTGCTCGACGCGGTCGACCTGCGCGTGACCGCCGGGGAATGCGTGGTGCTGGACGGGCCGTCGGGGCAGGGCAAGAGCACCTTGCTCAAGCTCATCTACGCCAACTACCTCGCCAGCGCGGGGCGCATCCTGTTGCGCCCGCCCGGCGAGCCCGAGCTGGACGTGACCGCGGCCGAGGCGAGATCGCTGGTGCGCATCCGCCGCGACACCGTGGGCTATGTGAGCCAGTTCCTGCGCGTGATCCCGCGCGTGCCCGCGCTCGACGTGGTGGCCGAACCGCTGGTCGAAGCGGGTGTGCCCCAGGAAACCGCGCGGGCCACGGCGCGCCACTGGCTCGCGCGCTTGCGCATCCCCGAGCCCTTGTGGTCGCTGCCACCGGCCACGTTTTCAGGCGGCGAACAGCAGCGCGTGAACATCGCCCGCAACATGATCCGCCAGCGCCCGCTGCTGCTGCTGGACGAGCCCACCGCGTCGCTGGACGCCGCCAACACCGCCACCGTGATCGACCTCATCCGAGAAGCGGTGCAAGCCGGGTCGGCCGTCATCGGCATCTTTCACGACCGCGCCGTGGGCGATGCCGTGGCCACCCGCCGCGTCAACGTGGCCAGTTTCAGGAAAACGGCATGAGCACCGCATTCCGCAATGCCCGGCTGGTGCTGCCCGACCAGGTGATGCTGGGCAGCCTGACCGTGAAAGACGGGCGGATCGACGCCATCGACTCGGATGTAACGATGGCCTCGGCCATCGACTGTGAGGGTGACTACCTCATGCCCGGCCTGGTGGAGATGCACACCGACAACTTCGAGCGCCATCTCATGCCGCGCCCCAAGGTGCAGTGGGCCACGCTGCCCGCGTTGATCGCGCACGACGCCGAGCTGGCCGCCGCCGGCATCACCACGGTGTTCGACGCGCTGGGCGTGGGCGATGCCGATCCCGAGAGCCTGCGCGGCAGCACCTGGCACGCCGTGCTCGACACCATCGACCACGCGGGCCAGGCGGGCCTGTTGCGCGCCGATCACCACCTGCATGTGCGGTGCGAATTGCCCGCGCCCAACACCATCGAACTGTTCGAGCCCTTTCATGGCCACGAGCGGCTGTCGCTCATCTCGCTCATGGACCACACGCCCGGGCAGCGCCAGTGGGAAGACATCGAACAGGCCCGCACCTATTTCACCGGCAAGAAAGGCTGGAGCGACGAGAAGTTCGAACGCCAGCTGGCCCTGTCGGCCGAGCTGCAGGCGCGTTACGTGGAGCCGCACCGCGCGTGGTTCGTGGACCACTGCCGCGACAACGGCATTGCCCTGGCCAGCCACGACGACACCACCGAAGGCCATGTGGAACAAGCCCATGCCGAGGGCGCGAGCATGTCCGAGTTTCCGACCACCGTCACCGCCGCGCGGGCCGCGCACGAACGGGGCTTGTTGACCGTGATGGGCGGACCCAACGTGGTGCGCGGTGGCTCCCACTCGGGCAACGTGGCCGCGGCCGAACTCGCACGCCAGGGCCTGCTGGACATCCTCTCCAGCGACTACGTGCCCGCCAGCCTGCTGGGCGCTGCGCTGCGGCTGGTGCGCGATGGTCTGGCCACGCTGCCCGAGGCCATTGCCATGGTGTCGCTGAACCCGGCACGCGCCACCGGCCTGCAGGACCGGGGCGCGCTGCAGGACGGCCTGCGCGCCGACCTGATCCAGGTGCGGCTGGTGGACCTGCCCGACGGTTCGCAGCACGGGGTGGTGCGCGCGGTCTGGCGCGAAGGCCAGCGCGTCCTTTGATCCCGTGCCGCGAAAACGTCTTTGGTGCGTCAAGAAACTGTCACAGCAGCGTCCGACACTCGCTTGTATAGACATCTCTTTGGAGTGGTAGCGACATGAGCCTGCGAATCCGCAACCTTGACAAGCACTTCGGCAACGGCAAACACGCCTTGCGCAACATCAACCTGGAGATCGGGCAGGGCGAGATGGTGGCCTTGATCGGCGCCTCCGGCTCGGGCAAGTCCACCCTGCTGCGCCACATTGCCGGCCTGATGCCGTCTGACGCGGGTGGTGACTCGTGCATCGAGGTCAACGGCCACTGCGTGCAACTCGGCGGCCAGATCCAGCGTGACGTGCGGCGCACGCGTGCGGGCGTCGGCTTCGTGTTCCAGCAGTTCAACCTGGTCGACCGCCTGCCCGTGCTCGTCAATGTGCTGGTGGGCCGCCTGCACCAGATGCCCTGGTGGCGCGCCGTCACGCGCATCTTCACTGTGCGGGAGCGCGCGCTGGCGCTGGAAGCACTGGACCGCGTGGGCATTGCCGACTGCCATGCGCAGCGGGCCTCCACGCTGTCGGGCGGGCAGCAGCAGCGCGCCGCCATCGCGCGCACCCTGGTGCAGGGCGCCCGCGTGGTGCTGGCCGACGAACCGATTGCCTCGCTCGACCCGGAGTCTTCGCGCAACGTGATGGAGATCCTCTCGCGCATCTGCCGCGAAGACGGTTGCACGGTGGTGGTCTCGCTGCATCAGGTGGACATGGCGCGGCGCTTCTGCAACCGCACCGTGGCACTGCACCAAGGCCGTGTGGTGTTCGACGGCCCCTCCGCCCAGCTCACCACCGCCCTGCTGCGCGATCTCTACGGCATGCAGGCCGACGAGATCCTGAACGGCAGCGAAAGCGTGCACACCGGCGTGACGCGCCTGCCCACGGCACCTGCCTCCACGTGGGTGCAACCGATTCCCCAGGCCGCCTGAACGGCGCCTTCCTTCGTCCCTTCCCATCCTTCCCTGCTGACTTACTGGAGCCATCCATGATCCAACGCGCCCTGGTCGCGCTCGCCGCCGGCCTCACCTTCACCCTGGCACATGCCCAGGACATCAACTTCGGGATCATCTCGACCGAATCCACCCAGAACCTCAAGGCCGATTGGCAGCCCTTGCTGGACGACATGGAAAAGCAGACCGGGCTGAAGGTCAAGGCCTTCTTCGCACCCGACTACGCCGGCATCATCGAAGGCATGCGCTTCAACAAGGTGCAGGTGGCCTGGCTGGGCAACAAGTCGGCCATGGAGGCCGTGGACCGCGCCAACGGCGAGGTGTTCGCCCAGATGGTCAACGCCGATGGCACCCAGGGCTACTACTCGCACTTCGTGGTGAACAAGGACAGCCCGCTCACCTCGCTGGACGACGTGCTCAAGAACGGCAAGTCACTGAGCTTCGGCAACGGTGACCCGAACTCCACCAGCGGTTTCCTTGTGCCGGGTTACTACGTCTTCGCCAAGAACAAGATCGACGCCAAGACGCACTTCAAGACCGTGCGCAGCGCCAACCACGAAACCAATGCCCTGGCCGTGGCCAACAAGCAGGTTGACGTGGCCGTGACCAACAGCGAAACGATGGGCAAGATCCAGGAGCGCCAGCCCGAGAAGGCCCAGGCCATCCGCATCATCTGGACCTCACCCCTGATTCCGCTGGACCCGCTGGTGCTGAACAAGGGCGTGCCCGAGGCCACCAAGCAGAAGATCAAGACCTTCTTCGTCAACTACGCCAAGACCGATGCGCGCGAAAAAGCCATCGTGATGCAGCTCTCCAAGCTCTCGGGCTTCAAGGCGTCGAGCAACGACCAGCTGATCCCGATCCGCCAGCTCGACCTGTTTGGCAAGCGCAACAAGATCGAGTCCGATGGCAACTTGAGCGACGCCGAGAAGAAGGCCCAGATCGCCGCCATCGACCAGCAGCTCTCTGCCTTGAACTGACCAACGCCGGCTGCACCCATGAACACCCTGACCCACCCCAAATGGCAAGCCTTGGCGCAGACCGCCGCGCCCAGGCACGGCCTGGCCTGGTACGTGTCGTGGGGTGCACTGCTGGCACTGCTGGCCGCGTCGTGGAACGGCGCCGACATGCGCCCCCTGGCGCTGTGGCGCGATTCGGGAAACATGGCGACCTACGCGGCCGAGTTTTTCCCGCCCAACTTCTCGGACTGGCGCATCTACGTCACCGAAATGGTGATCACCCTGCAGATCGCGCTCTGGGGCACGGCCCTGGCGGTGGTCACGGCCATCCCCTTGTCGCTGCTGGCCTCCAGCAACATCGTGCCGTGGTGGGTGTACCAGCCGGTGCGCCGCCTGCTCGATTCGTTTCGCGCCATCAACGAAATGGTGTTCGCCATGCTGTTCGTCGTGGCGGTGGGCCTGGGGCCGTTTGCGGGCGTGCTGGCCTTGTGGATACACACCGCCGGCACGCTGGCCAAGCTGTTCTCCGAGGCGGTCGAAGCGATCGATCCCCAGCCGGTTGAAGGCATCCGTTCCACCGGCGCCAGCGCCCTGCACGAGATCGTGTACGGCGTGATCCCGCAGGTGATGCCGCTGTGGATCTCGTACACGCTGTACCGCTTCGAAGCCAATGTGCGTTCGGCGTCGGTGGTGGGCATGGTGGGTGCCGGTGGCATCGGTGTGGTGCTGTGGGAGATCATCCGCGGCTTCCAGTACCCCGAGACCTGCGCCGTGATGATCATCATCGTGCTCACCGTGAGCGCGATCGACGTGGTCTCGGCCCGCATCCGGAAAATCGCGGTGTAGGTGGGCCCATGAGCATGACCATTGACGAGATTGGCGAACTGCTTCTGCGCAAAGGCGCCGCGCAATACGGCGGCGAGCCCGTCAGCCAGCTCGACCATGCGCTGCAATGCGCCCACCTGGCCGAGGCGGCGGGTGAGTCGGCCCCGACCATGGCCGCCGCCCTGCTGCACGACCTGGGGCACATGCTGAGAGGCGAAGGCGTTGATGCCGGTGGAGCGGAGGCCCCACGCGACGACCTGCACCAGTACATCGCCTTGCCATTCCTGCGCGCCACCTTCGACGATGACGTGCTGGAGCCGATCCGTCTGCACGTCGATGCCAAACGGTATTTGTGCCACATCGATCCAACTTACCTAGACACGCTGTCACCAGCCTCCGTGCGCAGCCTGCAACTGCAAGGGGGTGCATTTGATGCGGAGCAGGCCGACCGATTCATGAAGAACCCGCACGCTCAGGCGGCCGTTCGATTGCGTCGCTACGACGATCTGGCCAAGGTGCCCGGCGCTCGAACTCCTTCGCTCGGTCACTTTGTCGATCAGCTCCGCAAGATGAACTTGGCCGTGGTTGGAAAAAAGGCTCATCTGACTGATTGATTCAGGCCGACAGAACCAGGCGATGAACAGGTGGACACAACGTTTTGGCGTCCTTTGTGTGCTGAGGGTGACTCGCCGGTTTGCAGCGATTGCTGCCGTTCTTGGCCGCTCCGCGACAGCGCGGTCAAGGCAACACAGCGGTCATCCGTCTACCGCCATATTCGCCGTCCCATTGACCGGTTTCAGTGGCGCAGCTGACCATGGGGCCAATGATCAACAGCTCAAGATATTGGCCACATCGCTGTCATCGACACGCCCGGTTCCAAGGGCATTGATCACCTTGCATGCAGCCCAGAATATTGAGGCCGCTCGCGCGGCGCTGACTGATCTGACAAGCACGCCTTGCGGCCGTACCCACGGATGGTCAGACCATGATCTTCTTGGCGTTGCGGTGCATGGCTCGTTGGCCGGGCGCGCGCAGTCAAGGCTGCCTTACGAGCAACCAATCTAAAGGTTTCAGTGACGCTCGAAGTCAGTTTTCGAGCCAATTTTGGCGAGAGCAGCAGCCAAAACGTCTCACGTCGGTTTGCGTTTGGTAGTCGATGAGCCGGGGGAGCGTTTGGGGAACAGAATGGGCTCCACTTGCTCAGGCAGTACCTGCCAAAGGGCATCGACATCTCGAGTTACTCACAAGCCAAGCTCAATGCATTGGCGAGACAATTGAATGAGAGGCCGAGAAAGACCCTCGGCTTCCACACGCCGGCTGAGATGTTCAGCCAGACCGTTGCATCAACCGGTTGAATCCGCCACTGAAGGCCACCGAGGCCTTTGGCGTGAGGGATTGAACCATGGCCAGCACCATTACTCGAGCCCCCAACAGCGGTTCACAGCATTCAACACATTCGCAGAGTGGTTCCAAGCCCAATGGCTTGGGCGAAAAGTTCCGCATCCCTGTCTATCAAGTCCTGTTGGTGCTCGGCATTCTGCTGACTTGGGAGTTGCTGGTCCGCAGTGGCGTGGCGCCGGTCCACTTATACGGGCAACCCTCAGGCATCTTGGAGAAAGGTATCGCTCTGATGCGCGAGGGTGAGCTATTTGTCCACATCGGAGTGACCGCGTTTGAAGCAATTGTTGGCTTTGCGATTGGCACCACGCTGGGCAGCGCGTTGGGTCTCGCGCTGTGGCTGTCCGACACCGTTGCACGAATCCTGCGGCCCCTCATCGTTGCCATCAATGGCGTTCCAAAAATTGCCTTGGCTCCGCTGGTGATTGTTTGGTTTTGCGTGGACATGGGGGCCAAGGTGGCCATCGCCGCCAGCCTTGCCTTCATTGTGGCGCTTATCTCGGTCTACCAGGGTACCCAAGAGGTGGACCAGGACCTGGTCAAGCCCATGCGTTCATTGGGTGCGCGCCCCTTGACCATCTGGCGCAAGGTCATTGTTCCCGGTGCGACGCCCTGGATTCTGGCCACTATGCGCTTGAACATTGGTTTCGCCATGATCGGCGCCGTAGTGGGTGAATACATCTCTGCCAAAAAGGCCCTCGGCTATTTCATCTATAACGCCGGCGCGCTGTACGACCTCAACTCGGTCTTTGTTGGCATCTTCTGTTTGATGGTTCTGGCTCTGGTGCTGGATGTGGTTCTTCTCAAAGTTGAAGCGAGATTCAAATGGTGAACAAACATGCTCAAGTCGTGCTGGAGGCACGCCAGGTGTCGATGAGCTTCAACACCGGCACAGCCAGCGAAGTGGCAGTTTTTCAAGGCGTGAGCTTTGATCTGCATGAGGGTGAAAACCTCGCAATTGTCGGACCCTCGGGCTGCGGCAAGTCCACACTCTTCACCATCATTGCCGGCTTGCTGCAGCCCACATCGGGTGCGATTTATGTCGACGTCGAGCGCATCAGCGGTGCTCGAGGGCATGTCGGGTACATGCTGCAAAAAGACTTGCTGCTGCCTTGGCGCAGCGCGCTTGACAACGTCGCGCTGGGCCTTGAGGTCAGGGGTGTGCGTCCCGAGCAAGCGCGTGAGCGGGCCATGGCGCTCATCAAAAGCTACGGGCTGGCCGGCTTTGAGAAGGCCCGTCCCAATGCCTTGTCGGGTGGAATGCGCCAGCGCGTGGCCTTCATGAGAACACTGGCGCTGGACCCCAAGGCCATCTTGCTTGACGAACCCTTTTCGGCATTGGATTTCCAGACCAGGCTGGTGTTGCAGGGTGACGTCAGGCGCATCATCCGCGACCGCAACAAGTCGGCCATTCTGGTGACGCACGACATTGCCGAAGCGGTAGCCATGGCCGATCGGGTGCTGGTGCTGTCGCACCGCCCCGGCACTGTGAAGGCGATTTGCGACATTGACCTCGGCGCCGCTGAAGACGACCCAATCGCGCTGCGTCGCTCCTCCCGTTTCAACGACCACTTCGACGCGACCTGGAACGACCTCGATATACAGGTTTCATCCACGGTGTGAAGTCGTTTGAAAGAGAGCTTGGCAATGAATGACATGATTGAATGCCCCGAGCTGGGCACAGGACAAGTGGGCCTGCCTGGTGCCACCGAGGTGCCGCGCAACGCATACGACGCATTGCAACGGAGTGCAGCGCAGTGGCCCGATCGCGAGGGCGTGGTGTTCCCGCTGGCCAATGAACGGTTGAGCTTCGCTCAGTGGCTGTTGCAATCGAATCGTTTGGCCATAGCCTTGCGCCGCCTGGGCGTCGGGGAGGGTGGCGCGGTGGCGCTATGGGCCGAGAATCGGGCCGAATGGGCGGTGACACTGACTGCGATGGCTGGCCTTGGTGCGGTGCTGGTGCCGATCAACACCCATCTGCTCATGAACCTGATGGGCTGCCTCAGCCATGGTGCAACCTATGTGGGAGTGCCGGCGTTTGACGCCGAGCACATGTTTCGCATCATTGACAGCGAACGCTGCACCTTGCTCACCGGCGTGCCCACGTCCTACCTGAGCATGCTGCAGCATCCGAACCGGCCCCAGTACGACCTCAGCTCCTTGCGTGCAGGCACCTGTGGCGGTGCCGATTGCGATCCCACAGTGCTGGCGCGTTGCTCGGCTGAATTTCCATTGCCGGGCTTGGTCCAGGTGTATGGCCAGACCGAAGCCAGCACCCTGATTGCGCTTGACACACCCGACAGTCCGCACCGGTGGGAAACCTGTGGCCGGCCGCTCGATGGAATGGAGGTGCGGATTGCACATCCCGACACCCGGGACTGCCTGCCAGCCATGGCATCGGGCCAAATCGAGGTGCGCGCACGCATGGTGATGCGCCCGGATGGCCGGGTGGTGGTGGCAGGTGGTCGGCTGCGCGACATGATCATCCGCGGCGGTGAAAACATTTATCCGGTGGAGGTGGAGAACTTGCTGCGCGAACACCCGGCGGTGGCAGAAGTGGCGGTCTTTGGACTGCCCGATACCTACTACGGCGAAACGGTGGCGGCCGCCGTCAGCTTGCGCGGCGCAGCCTCTGCCGCGGGCTTCAAGGCTTTTCTGGCCGGCAAAGTGGCGGCCTTCAAACACCCGGTGCACTATTTCCAGGTCGGCGAGTGGCCCATGACCTCCAGCGGGAAGATCAAGAAGCGCGACCTGCAAACCGCCGCTCTGGCCACGCAACTGGACGTGCTGCCGTGAGGCCGGCTGTGGTGGGGCGTATGGGGTTGCACTGCGTTGTGCCTGGGCCTGAGTCAACGGCTGCTGCCATTGGCAACGACGGTGTGCAGGTGGTGTCCTCGCCCTATCTGGTGGGCATGCTGGAGGAGGCGAGCCACCGCGCTATGCGCGACCTCTTTGAGTCCGGCGAAGCCACGGTGGGGACACGAATAGACGTCTCGCATCTGGCGCCCGCGCTGCCGGGGCGTGAGGTGTCGGCACAGGCGCAGTTGCAGGAAGCACAGGGCCGTCGCTTGCGCTTTGCGGTTTCTGCGCATCAAGACGGTCGGGTCATCATGCGAGGCGTGCACGAACGGGCGCTGGTGCAACTGGACCGTTTTCTGGCGCCAGCCCCAACCAACAAAGCGGCAACGGAAGCACAGGCGTCTCCCATCGAATTCTTCTTCGACTGCCACAGCCCGTGGTGCTACTTCGCAGCGCTGCGCATCGGTGCGATCGCCCGCCGCCTGAACCGCGAGCTGATCTGGAGACCCATGCACTTGGCTCGTCTGATCGAGCGCGTCGACGGGCGCCGACCGCTGGATGCCAACGCCGCCTTTGTTCGCTGGTTCAAGGCCGACATGCAACACTGGGCCGAGCAACTGGGGCTTGAACTGCGCTATCGCCCGGCGTTTCCGCTGCGCCCGGTGCGTGCGCTGCGGGCAACGGTCTTTGCCGCTCAGCATGGTCGGGCCGAGCCGTTTGTGTCGGCGGTGATGCGGGCCTACTGGAGCGAGTCGCGCGACATCAGCGACCCCGACCAGCTCGCGGCGCTGGGTGCCGCGGCCGGGCTGGATGCCCACGCAGTCCGGGCGTCGATCGATGACCCGGTGTTCAAGAAGCAGGTTGAGGCCAACACCCAGGAAGCGCAAGACCGTGGCGTGTTTGGCGCCCCCAGCTTTTTTTGTAATGGCGAGCTCTTCTGGGGCAATGACAGGCTGGACGCGCTTGAGGCGTCTGGCCACTGCAACGCTGTTTGATCTCCATCGCTGGTGCAACGTTGGTGCATCTGCATTTGTCCCTGCAGCGCCAATGCTTCAAAAGTGGCCGGTGAAGCGGTAGCGTGAGGCGGGGTGCCACATGACGGCCACGGAGGCTACCTGTCCCATCGATTGGGTTTGCCTGTGCAGCACCAGACAAGGTTCGTCGGCGGGCATGTGCAACATCTCGCGAATATGACTGGGGGGCAGGCACGCCTCAATTTCAAAGTGCACGCCTTGCAGCGGCGCCACGCGCATCAGGTAGGCATTGGGCGTCAGTCCGTTGAAGTCCTGTGCGAGGTAGTCGGGGGCCACGCTGGGGTTGACATGACGGTCTTCGACCTGAATCGGGTGTCCGTTTTCAAAGTGCACAACCACCGAGTGGTACAGGACCTGATCGGCCTGCATTTTGAAGCGACGTCCCAGCGTTTCCCCTGCCTTCATGCGCTCCAGACGGTGCAGCTCGCTGCGGTGCCTGTGGCCGCGCGCAGCGATCTCATCGGCGATGTTGCGGATTTCGACCAGGGTGGACTGGTACTTTTGTTGGGCCACGTAGGTGCCCGAGCCCTGGATCCGCTCGACGATCTGTTCGTCTGACAGTTCGCGGATCGCACGATTCACCGTCATGCGCGATACGCCGAATTCGCGCGCCAAAGCTTCTTCGGTGGGAATGGCTTCCCCTTCCTTCCACACACCGTCATGGATCTTGGTCAGGACGTGGATCTTGACCGTCTGGAAGGCGGGCTGGCGTTTGGTGGTCAACGAGGCTTTGGTCATTGTTTAAGGGTTTTCCCGTGGTTGGCAGAAACACCATTGACAGGGGTTTCGGTGCTCAGTACATTCTGATTTCGCTCAAATGTATATACAACTTGCTTTGTTTTTCATGATAGTTGTATATGTATAAGCCGCGCACCCACCTGTCAAGCCTGGGCAACCCTGATCCAACGCCCGCCACCGAAAGGACCTGTTCATGAAATCCCGCACCACCCGCTTTTTATTGCTGCCAGTCGTTGCTGCGGCCATGGCATTTTCCGCTTCGCCTTCCTGGGCTCAGCTCAAGCTGGGCTTCAATGTTCCCTTGACAGGTTTTGCCGCAGCCGACGGCAAATCGGCGTTGGACGGGGCCAAGCTGGCCGTCGAACAAGCCAACGCCAAAGGCGGCGTGGCCGGCCAGAAAATCGAACTGGTGATCTACGACGACCAGGCTTCTCCGAAAGAAGCCGTGCCGTCGGCGACCAAGATGGTCGAAAAGGACCAGGTGGTTGTGGCCGTCTCTGGTTCGTACTCCGGGTCCACGCGTGCTGCGGCTTCGATTTTCCAACGTGCCCAGGTGCCCTACGTCGTGGCCTACGCCATTCATCCCGACATCACCCTGGCTGGTGACTACATGTTCCGCGTTTCTGCCATGGGCGAGGTCCAGGGTCGGGGTGGCGCCAAGCTGGTGCAGAACCTGGGCAAGAAGAACGTGGTGCTTGTGACGCTGAAGAACGACTTTGGCCAGGCATTGGCTGCCGGCTTCAAGGAGGCTGCGCCCAAGCTGGGCATCAACATCGTCAACGAGTACGAGTACGGCATGCCTGACCGCCAGTTTGGCCCGCTGGTGAGCAAGGTGAAATCCGACAACCCAGATGTGATCTATGCCTCGGGCTACTTCTTCACGGCTGGCCCGCTGGTGAGCCAGCTGCGCGCTGCCGGGGTGACCGCTCCGATCATCGGCCAGGAGGGGTACGACTCCGACAAGTTCATCGAAATCGCCGGCCCAGCTTCCGAGGGTACGTTCGTGACCACTTCGTTGGACCGTGACTCCGACGCGCCAGCGACCAAGGCCTTCCTGGCCGACTACCGCAAGGCCACCGGTTCGGGCGCCGACATGGTCGCCGCAGCTTCCTTCACCGCCACGGCGGTGGCCATTGAAGGCTTGAAGAAAACCGGCGGTAAAGGCGGCGCGGCTTTGCGCGATGCCATCGCAGCTGGCAGCTACGACATGCCTATCGGCAGGCTGGCGTTCAATGACCTGCACGAAGTGAAAAAGGACATCCAGGTGCAAATCGTCAAGGACAAAGCCTTCCGTCGCCACTCGGTCATTTCCGACCCAGTGCTGCTGGCCCCGCCCACCAAAACCAAGTAAGCCGGGGATCCGACCATGCTCGCGATCGAACTCGTCGCGCAAGGCCTGATCCAGGGCAGCATCTACGCCCTCGTGGCGCTGGGGCTCACCCTGGTCTATGGCCTGCTGCGCATCCTCCATGTGGCACACGCGGCGCTGTTCACGCTCGGTGGCTATGTTGGCGTGCTGGTGTGCAACGCCAGCGGCAGCCTTGCCCTGGGCTTTCTTTGCGCGGCCTTGGTTGCGGGTTTCGGGGGCGTGGTCATGTTCCGGCTGGCCTACCAGCCTCTGCTGAGTCAGCCGCCGTACGTGGCACTGATCGCGTCCATCGGGCTCTTCATCGCCTCGGAAGAAGCGTTTCGCATCATCTTCGGCGCACAGGGCATGTCGTTCGCCAACCCTGCGTTGCAACAGCAAATCCCCATCGGGGGCGGACTGCAATTCAAGCTGGCCGAGCTGCTGGTGATGCTCAGCACGGCGGTGATCATCGGCGTCCTGGCCTGGCTGCAAGCGCGCACCCGCGTGGGCATTGCGTGCCAGGCCACGGTCTCGGACCCGCAGATGGCAGAGTCCTTTGGCATTTCGCTGCGTCGGGTGCGTGACATCAACTTCTTCGTGGGTTCGGCGCTGGCGGGATTCGCTGGCGTGTGGGTGGCCTTGCTGAACAATCTGGTCGAGCCGACCATGGGCAGCGTGCCGTCCTACAAGGCCCTGGCAATCATCGTGCTGGGAGGGCTCGGCTCGGTGCCTGGCACGCTGGCCGCCGCCTTGCTGCTCGGTGTCATCGAATCTTTCGGCACGATCTACCTGGGCAACTTCCTGGACCGCAACGCCATCGCGTTCGCTTTCCTGATTGCCGTGTTGATGGTGCGTCCTCAGGGCCTGTTTGCCCGCCGCTGAAGAGGAAGCCACACACCATGAACTACGAAATCTCCCTGCTGACCACCATGGCGATCGCAGTGATGTTCGCCCTCTCGCTCAACCTGATCACGGGTTTCTGCGGTCAGATCAGCCTGGGCCACGCCACCTTTCAAGGGGTCGGAGCTTACGCGGCCGCGATGCTGGGCCAGGCAGGCTGGCCGTTTCTTGCCACCTTGCCTTTGGCGATGATCCTCGCCGGGCTGCTGGGCGTGATCGTTGGTCTGGCCTCGCTGCGCGTGCGCGCCGACTTCCTGGCCATCACCACCATGGGGGTGGGCTTCCTGTTCGTGGGCATTGTTCGACAACAGGACGTGCTGGGCGGGGAGCTGGGCATCTCGTCCATCCCCGACCATGGTCTGGGCCGTGTGGGCTTCATGGCGCTGGCCTTGGTCGTGTGTGCCGCCGTCGCCGCCTTGAGTGTGTACATCAAGCGCAGCTGGATGGGTCGGGTGTTCATCGGCATTGCCGAAGACGAAGACACCATGCGTGTGCTGGGCATCGACGTGCCGCGCTACAAGCTGGCCGCCTTTGCCATGGGCACAGCGCTGGCCGGCCTCTCGGGCGCGTTCTATGCCTACCACCTGAACTTCATCGGAGCCGAGAGCTTTGGCTTCGTGGAGTCCATCACCGTGTTGTCCATGGTGGTCTTCGGTGGCATCGGTTCGGTGCCGGGCGTCATTATTGCGGCCGCTCTGCTGTCGGTGTTGCCGGCCTGGTTCCAGGTGATCGGCGACTACAAGCTGCTGGTCTACGGGGGGTTGCTGTTCCTCATGATGCGTTTCTCTCCTGGTGGCATGACCGGGCTGGCCAAACGCCTTTTCACGGCGAAAGCGCCTGCTCAAGGAGGCCAATCATGAGCAAGTCTCCTGATTCCGGCGCCCCTCTGCTGAAGGTGGATCACGTCACCGTGCGCTTCGGCGGACTGACCGCTGTGGACGATGTGTCTTTCGAAGTTCACGAGGGGGACCTGCTCGGACTTATCGGTCCCAACGGCGCGGGCAAGACCACGATGATGCGCTCCATCATTGGCGTGGTGCAGCCCACGGAGGGCAGCGTGTCACTGGCCGGTGAGTCGCTCAACGGACTGCCGATCCACCAACGCATCCAGCGCGGCATGTCCTTGTCGCAGCAACTGGTCAAACCCCTGCGGGACATCAGCATTGCCGACAACGTCGCCATGGCGGCAGCCAGTGGCAAGACCATCAGTCCGCTGCGCGCCTTGCTCAATGTGTCCACCGAACGGGAGCTGGGGGTGGCCCAGGTCGAACTGGCGCGCGTAGGCATCGCCAGCATGGCGTCGCAGAGACCGGGCATCCAGCCCCTGGGGGTGCTCAAGCGCCTGGAGCTGGCGCGTGCCCTGGCGCTCAAGCCGCGCCTGCTGTTGCTCGACGAACCCCTGGCCGGCCTGAATTCCCAGGAGGCCCACGCCCTTGCAACGACCATCGCCGAGATCAACCAGCTAGGCTTGACCGTCGTGCTGATCGAACACAACCTGGGTGAGGTCATGCGCATCTGTCGGCGCCTGGTCGTGCTGGACAACGGCAAGAAGATTGGTGACGGCGAACCGCGCACCGTGATGGCCGATCCGGTCGTGCGTGCCGCCTACCTGGGTGGCGACACCGTGGGTGCGGCGGCGGCGGGTGCCCATCCCGATTCGGAGGAGCAACATGCTTGACCTCACATCCATTTCCTGCGGCTACGGTGCGTTTCAGGCCGTCCACGGGCTCTCCTTGTCGCTGCGCCCGGGCACCATCACCGGCTTGCTGGGAGCCAATGGCGCTGGCAAGTCGTCCACCTTGATGTGTATCGCCGGGCACGTTCAACGCCAAGGCGGCACCATCCAGCTTGATGGTGAAGACATTTCAGCGATGGGGCCGACCGAGCGTGTGCGCAAGGGCATCGCCATCTCACCCGAGGGCCGGCGGCTGTTCAAAGACCTCAGCGTGGAGGACAACCTGCGCGTGGGCGGCATGGTGCAGCCTGCGCAGGTGTTTGCGCAAGACCGCGACCGTGTGCTGGCGCTGTTCCCGCGCCTGGGCGAGCGATTGAACTCCCTGGCCGGCAACCTGTCGGGCGGTGAACAGCAGATGCTGGCCATTGGTCGTGCGCTCATGACGCGACCGCGCCTCATCATGATCGACGAGCTCTCCCTGGGCCTCATGCCCAAGATCATCGATCTTTGCTACCAGGCGCTCATCCAGTTGCGCAGCGACGGCATGACAGTGTTGCTGGTGGAGCAGAACACCGAGCGCGTGCTGAAGATCGCAGACGACGTCTGCGTCCTGGAGTCCGGCAGCACGGTCTGGCAAGGCACCGCCGAAGCCGCCCGGAATGACCCCCAACTCACCGCAGCCTATCTCGGCCTGCATTGAGCCTCTTTTTCACAGCCCTTTCAGGAGATAAATCATGACCTCCAACAACGACCCTCGTTTCGACCCCACCCGCGTCATCCGCGCCCCTCGCGGCAGCGAACTCAGCTGCAAAAACTGGATCGCCGAAGCCGCCTTCCGCATGATCCAGAACAACCTCGACCCGGAAGTGGCCGAGAACCCGCAGCATCTCGTCGTGTACGGCGGCATCGGCCGCGCGGCGCGCGACTGGGCCTGTTTCGACCAGATCCTCGCTTCGCTGAAAGATCTGAACGACGATGAGACCCTGCTGGTGCAGTCCGGTAAACCTGTCGGGGTTTTCAAGACCCACTCGAACGCGCCGCGCGTCTTGATCGCCAACTCCAACCTGGTGCCCAAGTGGGCCAACTGGGAACACTTCAACGAACTCGACCGCAAGGGTTTGTTCATGTACGGCCAGATGACGGCCGGCAGCTGGATCTACATCGGTAGCCAGGGCATCGTGCAGGGCACGTTCGAGACCTTCGTCGAGGCCGGACGCCAGCACTACAACAACGATCTTTCCGGTAAATGGATTCTGACCGCAGGCCTGGGTGGCATGGGGGGTGCGCAACCCCTGGCCGCCACGCTGGCCGGCGCCTGCTCGCTCAACATCGAATGCCAGCAAAGCAGCATCGAATTCCGACTGCGCACGCGCTACGTGGACAAGCAGGCCAAGGATATCGATGATGCGCTGGCCTTGATTGCCCACCACACGGCGAAAAAAGAGGCCGTGTCCATTGCTCTGCTGGGCAACGCCGCCGACATCCTGCCCGAGCTGGTCAAGCGAGCGAAAGCCGGCGGCATCAAGCCCGACCTGGTGACCGACCAGACCTCCGCCCACGACCTGATCAACGGCTACCTGCCCAGCGGCTGGACCGTGGCGCAGTGGAAAGAAGCCCAGCGCACGCCGGCTCAGCATGCGCAGCTCACCGACGCTGCCGCCAAGAGCTGTGCGGTGCATGTGCAAGCCATGCTCGACTTTCAATCCATGGGCATTCCCACCGTGGACTACGGCAACAACATCCGCCAGGTGGCGTTCGACCAAGGGGTGAAGAACGCCTTCGACTTCCCCGGCTTCGTGCCCGCCTACATTCGTCCGCTGTTCTGCGAGGGCAAGGGGCCGTTCCGCTGGGTGGCACTGTCGGGTGATCCGGAAGACATCTACAAGACCGACGCCAAGATCAAGGAGCTGTTCCCCCACAACCAGCACACCCACCGCTGGCTCGACATGGCCCGCGAGCGCATCGCCTTCCAAGGTCTGCCGGCACGCATTTGCTGGCTGGGTCTGGGTGAGCGCCACCTGGCGGGCCTGGCCTTCAACGAGATGGTGAAGAACGGCGAGCTCAAGGCGCCCATCGTGATTGGTCGTGACCACCTGGACACCGGTTCTGTGGCCAGTCCCAACCGAGAAACTGAGTCCATGATGGACGGCACCGACGCAGTGAGCGACTGGCCGCTGCTCAACGCCCTGCTCAACACCGCAGGCGGCGCGAGCTGGGTCAGCCTGCACCACGGGGGTGGCGTCGGCATGGGCTACTCGCAGCATTCGGGCATGGTCATCGTGGCCGACGGCACCGATGCCGCGGCCGAACGCCTGGCGCGCGTGCTGGTCAACGACTGCGGCTCGGGCGTGATGCGCCACGCCGATGCCGGTTACGAACTGGCGATCGAAACCGCGAAAAAGCAAGGATTGAACCTGCCCATGATCGGCTGAAGCAGGTCACCCCATGAGCACAAGTTTGGTTCTCAACCCTGGCCAGATGACTCTGGCCGCGCTGCGCGCGATCTGGCAAAGCCCGGCGCCCCTGGCGCTGCCCGTCGCCGCGCAGGCGGTGATGGAAACCGCTGCGGCCACCGTCCAGCGCATTGTCGAAAAAGGCGACGCCGCCTATGGGATCAACACCGGTTTTGGCAAGCTCGCCAAGACGCGCATCCCCGATGAACAGCTGGAGCTGCTGCAGCGCAACCTCATCCTGTCCCACTCTGTGGGCACCGGAGAGGCCATGAGCGACGCCACCGTGCGGCTGGTGCTGGTGATGAAGGCGGTGAGCCTGGCGCGCGGGTACTCCGGCGTTCGACCGGTGGTCGTGCACACGATCATGGCCCTGCTCAATGCAGGTATCACGCCGTTGATCCCGATCAAGGGCTCGGTGGGCGCATCGGGCGATCTTGCGCCGTTGTCACACATGACCCTGGCGCTGATAGGTGAAGGCGATGTACGCGTGAACGGCACCGTGATACCCGCCCACCAGGCCCTGAAGGCCGCGCGGATCGAGCCGCTCACGCTCGCTGCCAAAGAAGGTCTGGCGCTGATCAACGGCACGCAGGTGTCCACCGCGCTGGCCTTGCACGGTCTGTTCATGGCCGAGCGCCTGCTGGAAGCCGGCACCGTGACCGGCGCCCTGAGCGTGGACGCGGCCAAGGGCAGCGACGCGCCTTTCGATCCGCGCATCCACGCCGCGCGCGGCCAGCCCGGTCAGATCGCCCTGGCCGCCGTGACACGCGCCCTGCTCGAAGGCAGCGCCATCCGTCGCTCTCACCTGGACAACGACGAGCGCGTGCAAGACCCCTACAGCCTGCGCTGCCAGCCGCAGGTCATGGGCGCCTGCCGCGATCTCATCAGCCAGGCCGCACGCACCCTGCTGATCGAAGCCAACGCGGTGACCGACAACCCGCTCGTCTTCACCGACACGGGCGATGTGCTGTCGGGCGGCAACTTCCACGCCGAGCCGGTGGCCTTCGCCGCCGACACGCTGGCCCTGGCGATCGCCGAAATCGGCGCGATTGCCGAGCGCCGCATCGCGCTGCTGATCGACAGCAGCCTCTCCGGCCTGCCGCCCTTCTTGGTGGACAACCCGGGCCTCAACAGCGGCTTCATGATCGCCCACGTCACGGCGGCCGCCCTGGCGTCGGAGAACAAATCGCTGGCCCATCCAGCCAGCGTGGACAGCCTGCCCACCAGTGCGAACCAGGAGGACCATGTGAGCATGGCCACCTTCGCGGGACGTCGCCTGGCCGAGATGGCCGACAACACGGGCACCATCCTGGCGATCGAATGGCTGGCCGCCGCGCAAGGCGTGGATTTCTTGAAGCCCCTGGCCACCAGTCCACGCTTGGAGAGGGCGCACGCCATGCTGCGTGAACGGGTGCCGTTTTACGACCGCGACCGCCTGTTCGCGCCCGACATCGAAGCCGCCAAGTCGCTGGTGCTCTCGGGCGCGCTCAGCGGGTCACATCAGGACATGTTGGCATCACTGTGGACATGACCAACGTACACCGTTTCAGGCGTGCCGATCTGGTGGCCCAGCCCTGGAAGAACGGGGGTGGCTTGACGCGCGAAATCGTGAGTTGGCCGCCCGGCTCTGGCGTCACCGATTTCGACTGGCGCGTGAGCATCGCGCACATCGCCAGCAGCGGGCCGTTCTCCGCCTTTCCCGGCGTGGACCGCGTGATCACCTTACTCGAAGGTGCTGGCGTGGCGTTGCAATCGGTTGACGGTACGGTCAGCCACCGTCTGGACCAACCCTTGCATCCCTTTGACTTCGCTGGCGAGCGGGTGGTGCAAGCCGATCTGCTCGGCCCGGATTGCCACGATTTCAACGTCATGGTCCGCCGCTCAGCCTGTTCGGCCAGCGTGCAGGTGCTGAGCAGCGCAGCACATTTAACGCAGCAGTCCCACGGCCTGCTGTTTGCCTGCCGCGGACACTGGCACGCCAACGGTCATGTCCTTTTAGCGGACGAGGGGCTGTGGTGGCACGATGAGCCCAGTGCGTGGACGCTGACAGCCCAGAGTGATGACGCTGCCTTGATTGCCGTCCTGATTCAACCGCCCCGATGAACCCATCCTTTCACACCCTGCCGAGCGCCGACGGCCTCTGGACGGCACTGCGCCTGGCCCCTGGCGCCACCGCACTGGAGTCGCCTGCCATGGACGACGCGGTCATCCTGATCGAGGATGGACACATCGCTTTTGTCGGGCCACGCGATCAGCTTCCGATGCTGAAGCCTGGCACACCGGCGCACGATGGCGGGCATGCGCTGGTCACGCCCGGGTTGATCGACTGCCACACCCATCTGGTCTACGGGGGGCAGCGGGCCAACGAATTCGCCATGCGCCTGGGCGGGGCCACCTACGAAGAGGTGGCCAAGGCGGGCGGTGGCATCGTCTCCAGCGTGAAGGCAACGCGCGCGGCGAGCGAAGATGAACTGTTTGCACTGGCCGCGCCGCGCCTGCAATCGCTGCTGAACGAAGGCGTTTGTGCATTCGAAATCAAATCAGGCTACGGTCTGAACCTGGAAACCGAGCGCAAACAATTGCGCGTGGCGCGCCGAGTGGGCGAGGCCTTTGGCGTCACCGTGAAAACCACCTTTCTCGGCGCGCATGCTTTGCCACCCGAGTTCGCGGGGCGCAGCCATGCCTATATCGAGGGGGTCTGCGAAGACATGATGCCCGCGCTCGCGGCCGAAGGCCTGATCGACGCAGTGGACGTCTTCTGCGAAACCATTGGCTTCTCACTGGCCGAGACTGAGCAGGTGTTTCAAGCCGCGCAACGCCTGGGCCTGCCGATCAAGCTGCATGCCGAGCAGTTGTCCGACATGGGTGGTTCGGCATTGGCGGCGCGTTACAACGCGCTTTCGTGTGACCACATCGAACACCTGAGCGCCGGCGGCATCGCCGCGATGAAAGCCAGTGGCACGGTGGCTGTGCTGTTGCCCGGTGCCTATTACTTTCTGCGCGACACGCATCTGCCGCCGATACAGGCGCTGCGGGAGGCGGGCGTGCCCATGGCCGTGGCCACCGACCACAACCCGGGCACCTCGCCCGCGCTCAGCCTGTTGCTCATGCTCAACATGGCCAGCACCCTGTTTCGCCTCACCGTGCCCGAAGCCATGGCTGGCGTGACACACCACGCCGCCCATGCCTTGGGTCTGCAACAGACCCACGGAAGAATCGCGGTCGGCATGCCTGCCAACTTCGTGCTCTGGCCCCTGGGTGAGCTGGCGGAACTCGTTTACTGGCTGGGCCAGCGCCCAGCCTGCCGTGTGGTGCGCCAGGGGCGCATCGCTGTTCAACCGGAGGTGCTGTGAAATCCGTGCAATCGCTGTTTGCCGAACATGCGCTGCTGCCCAGCGGCTGGGCGCGCAACGTTTTGCTGACCTGGAATGAACGAGGGGTGTTGACCTCGGTCACGACTGACGCCCAGGCCAATTCTGGCGCCTCCCGCGCTCTGGGTCCCTTGGTGCCCGGCATGCCCAACCTGCATTCCCACGCCTTCCAACGCGCCTTTGCGGGCCTGACCGAACAGCGCAGCGTTGGCGCGCCCAATGACAGCTTCTGGAGTTGGCGTGAGTTGATGTACCGCTTTGCGGGGGCCATAACGCCCGAGCAATTGCGTCTCATCGCCACCGCTTTGTATGTGGAAATGCTGGAGGCCGGCTACACCAGCGTGTGCGAGTTCCACTACCTGCACCACGAAGCCGATGGTCAGCCATATGCGGATGACGCCACCCTCTCTGCCTGCCTGATCGAAGCGGCTTCGAGCGCGGGCATTGGCCTGACGCTGCTGCCGGTGCTCTACCAGACCAGTGGATTTGGTGGCAAGCCGGCCAACGCCGGCCAACGCCGCTTCCTGCGCTCGACCGACAACATGTTGGCGCTGCTGGAGCGCCTCAAACCGCTTTGCGAATCCCAAGGTGCGCGTCTGGGGCTGGCACCCCATTCGCTGCGCGCGGTACCGCCTGAGGCGCTCACAGAAGCTGTTGCCGGCCTCACCTCGCTGGACGCCACCGCGCCCATCCACATCCACATCGCCGAACAAACGGGCGAGGTGGACGCCTGTCTGGCCTGGAGCGGCCAGCGCCCGGTGCAATGGCTGCTGGATCATGCGCCAGTGGATGAACGCTGGTGCCTGGTGCACGCCACTCACATGACCGCTGAAGAATCTCGGCAGGCTGCGCGCACCGGCGCAGTGGCCGGCATTTGTCCCAGCACCGAGGCCAACCTGGGTGATGGCATTTTTGACAGCGCCAGCTGGCTCGCCGCCACCGGTCGCTGGGGCATCGGGTCGGACAGCCATGCCTGCGTGAACGCGGCCGAGGAACTGATGCAGTTTGAATACAGCCAGCGCCTGGCCTCGCGCGAGCGCAACGTGCTGTCCTCCGAAGCGCAGTCCAGCGTGGCCACCGCCATGACGCTGGCTGCGGTCGCCGGCGGCGCCCAGGTCAGTGGTCGACCCGTGGCCGGCCTGGGGGTTGGACATCGCATGGACGCCGTGGCGCTGGATGCTGGGCACCCGGCTTTGGCCTCGCTGCCTTCGCCCGATTTGATGCTCTCGGCCCATGTCTTCGCAAGCCACCGCACCAGCGCCATTCACACGGTTTGGTCGGGGGGGCGGGTGCGCGTTGAGTCAGGCTACCACCCGCTGGCAGCGCAGACCCAGCGCGCATTCGCCGCCGCACGGCGCACACTGCTCACAACAGCCTGAGGATTGCCATGGTAACGACCGCCCCTCCCCCCTTTGTGTTCCACGCGGGTACCCGGCCCTTGCTGGTATCCATCCCCCACATGGGTACCCATATCCCGCCCGATGTGGCGTCGCGCATGGTGCCCAAGGCACTTGAGGTTCACGACACGGATTGGCACCTGGATCAGCTCTACGGATTCGCGCGCGACATGGGCGCTTCGATCCTGATGGCCACCTATTCGCGCTACGTCATCGACCTCAACCGACCGCCGGATGGCGCCAGCCTGTACCCGGGCCAAAACGTCACCGGACTCTGCCCCGTCGACATGTTCGACCAAACGCCTCTCTATCTGCCCGGGCTGGAGCCCGATGAGGCGGAAGTACAGCGTAGGGTCAGCGCGCATTGGCGCCCCTACCACGATCAACTGGCCACCGAGCTGTCGCGACTTAAAACCGAGCACGGTTGCGCGACGCTGTGGGATGCGCACTCCATTCGCTCCGTAGTGCCGCGCTTCTTTGAAGGGCGGCTGCCCGATCTGAATCTGGGCACGGCCAGTGGCACGAGCTGTGCAGCAGAGCTGGCCGATACGCTGCTGGGGCTGGCGCAGGCAGCGCCGGGCTGCAGCGCGGTGCTCAACGCCCGCTTCAAGGGCGGGCACATCACCCGGCACTACGGCAACCCCGCACTGGGCGTGCATGCGGTTCAGCTGGAGATGGCGCAATGTGTCTATATGGACGAAAGCTGGCCATTTGCCTACCGGCCTGAGCGGGCTGCGTTAATTCAGCCGACGCTACAGCGCATGCTTGAGTCTTTGCTGACCTTCGCAGTTCAGCTTCGCGCCTGAGGATCTTCATGCGTGACTTTGCCGGTACGCTGTACTCGGATGTCCATGACTGAGTCCCCTCGGGCCTTAGGCGGCGCAAATGCTGTGGCAGATGTTTGAGCTCTGCCCGAACCGCCATCGACAACGTCATTTCGGCAAATGGAACGAGCAATAGCCAAGAGGCAAGCGAGACAGCCCGCGTGGCATGGCCGCTTCAGCTCAGCCATTCAATTCCATTCCGCTCGTGCTTAACCGGTTATTCGCGGGGCTTCGGTCACCGCTTGTCGAGTGTCTGGATTCGGAGGCACCGCGGTCGTACAAGCGCGGGCTGTCGAATGCCCGGTAAGAAACGCCTCTGAATTTCGGAGCGCCAAGCTCGAGTGACTCCATCCAGTCTTTAGCGGGTCTCGAAGACAGATGCCAAGTTCGCAGCATCTCCCGTCAGTCGCCAGCAGCCGACGAGCTCATGCGGCTGCCACTGTGATCTTCATGCCCCTTCGAAGCCTGGCAAGCAGAAGCAGGCGTCGGTGAACACAAAGGATCGGCAGCCGTGCTTCGCCAATTCGCCAACGCCCTGCGCGTGGCCCGGTACCCCACATCCATGGCCATCACTTGCGAGGCTCGGTCAGACATGCTGGGAACATCTACAACGGGCGCCACCAACACGTCCGCCTCCGCCATTTCCGGCGCCGCGATCAGGCAGCTTTGGGTATGCATGACTTTGCCAAGCACAGACGGCACGGTCAGCGCGGCGGTTCGGAGGCTCTGGCAGTAGATGTCCACCGCGATGACGACATCAGCACCCATGGCGCGGGCGAAGCGCACCGGTACCAAGCTGGTGACGCCACCGTCGACAAGGCTCCCCCCTGCGTACGACACCGGCAGCTGCACCCCTGGCACAGCAGAAGACGCCTGAATGGCCCGTCCGGCATACCCGTGCGCCAGCAGCAGCGGCTGCCCGCTCTGCAGGTCGGTTGCGACTGCTGCAAAGCGGATGGGGAAGTTCTCGATTCGCGTGTCACCGATGACGGTGTTGACCCAGCTCGCGAGGTTGTCCCCGCGGATGAACCCACCGGACTGCCAGGTGAAGTCGAGCAACGACGACACCTTCACATCAAGGGCGGCCTGCCGAATCTTCTCGACGCTCAAGCCGCTGGCGTAAGCCGCGCCCACCACCGAGCCGGCCGACGTGCCGACAACGATGTCGGGGCGCACTCCGGCTTCTTCGAGTGCCTGCAAGGCACCCACGTGCGCGAACCCGCGCAAGCCGCCCCCGCCCAAGACGAGCGCGACCGTTGGGCGTTTCCCGGGTGCCGCCACCGTGCGGCGCAGCTCCGATAGCGTTTGCGGGTGAAGGCCGGTGGGCGCGGGCGCCTCGGTGGAAGCGCATCCCATCAACAGCAATGCTGCGAGAAACGTAGCCCTCATGCCAGGCGCGTTCAGGTTGGCTTTCATGGTGAGTTGAGCCGACATCAAAGGACGTCAGCGTATTCACGGGCTGTGCCGGCGAACCGCGGGTTGCGCGCAGCCAGCGCCACCGCGTCGGCGCCGGCGGCGTACCGCAGCGTGGGCGCCACATCGTTCACGGCCAACCACACGGCCTCGGCCACATCCTGTTCGCTTGTGACTGCTGCTGACTGCCCCAGCTTGGCGAAGACCGATTGGGCGTAGGACACGTAGGCTTCGGGGACCAAGCCCTGCATGCGCTCGGCACCGTTGGCCGCGAACCGGGTGGTGGGTGCATAGCCGGGTTCAACCAGCTTCACGCGCACGTTGAAGGCCTCCAACTCTAATGCCAGCGACTCGGTGAACCCTTCGATGGCGGCCTTGCTGGCGGTGTAGGCCGCTACCAGTGGCATGGGCGTCAGCGTGGTGCTGGAAGTCACGTTCACCACCACGCCAGCGCGGCGGGCGCGAAACTGCGGCAGCACCGCCTGGGTCATGGCCATGGTGCCGAAAGTGTTGGTGTCAAAAATGTCGCGCACCGTCGCCATGGGTGTTACCTCGAAGGCGCCGAAGAGGCCAAGGCCGGCGTTGTTGACGAGCACGTCGATGGGTCCTGCGGCCTCCAGCGTGCTGGCGATGCTCTCGGGCCGGGTAACGTCCAGCGGCAGCACCTGCAGGCTGGCAGAGGCCGGCAGCAGGTCGGTGCGCGGGACGCGCATCGTGGCCACCACCCTCCATCCTTTTGTGTGGAAGTGGCGCGCGGTTTCGAGGCCGTAGCCGGAAGAGCAGCCAGTGATCAGAACGGTTTTCATGTCAGAAGTCCTTGTGGTTCGGTTGTGGAATGACGCAACGATACCGGTCATGGGTCGGATCTTCTACAATCAATAGTCCACATTTAGTTTGCAGGAGTCCGGCTATGGTCGATCCACTCGCCGATGTCGTTGCGCTGATGCGACCGCGAGCTGTGTTCTCCAAAGTCATCAGCGGGGCTGGCGCCTGGGCCGTGCGCTATTCGGCCTTCGGTCAGCCAAGCTTTTGCACGATGCTGGAGGGGGAATGCGTGCTGGCGGTGGAGCAGCAAGAACCGGTCGCCTTGCACGCGGGGGACTTCGTGTTGATGCCGGCCACGCCTGGGTTCACGCTTTCAAGCCAGGAGCCTGCGGTGCCGGTGTTGCTCGACCCGAAGGACACGCAGAGGTCGGCGGACGAGCTGCGTCATGGGCGGCAGGCCGGGCCGCCCGAGGTCCGCATGCTGGGCGGCTACTTCGAGTTCGACTCACCCGATTCCACGTTGCTGGTCTCGCTGCTGCCGTCGCTGCTGCACGTGTGCGGCATCGAGCGTCTGCCGGTCCTGGTGAAGCTGGTTCGGGAAGAGTCACTCGAAACGCGGCCGGGCCGTGAGCTGGTGCTGGCCCGGCTCGTGGAGCTGCTGCTGATCGAGGCGCTGCGCTCAACCACTGAAGACAGCGCACCGCCTGGTCTGCTGCGCGGGCTGGCCGACGCCCGGATAGCCGTGGGCTTGCGTTTGATGCACGCAGCCCCGGCACGCGCGTGGACGGTGGACGCACTGGCCAGGGAGGCCGCGCTGTCCCGCTCGACTTTCTTCGAACGGTTTTCGCGCGCCGTGGGTCTTCCGCCCATGGAGTACCTGCTGGCGTGGCGCATGGCTCTGGCCAAGGACCTGCTGGGCCGCAGTGGTGTGGCCATCGCCGACGTGGCCGAGCGGGTGGGCTACAGCTCGGCCAGCACGTTCAGCACTGCGTTCAGCCGCCATGTTGGACTGCCTCCCGGTCGGTATGCGCGTCAGCAATAGCGGGTGACCTGATCTAGTCTTTCATCGCTCCAGGTCTGCTCGGGTTCAGCTGCGCCATTTCACTGCATGTAGGGCAGTTCGTTTGGTGACAGGCTGCGAATACACGTCTTCCAGTACCCGGTCTTTAATGCATAGCCGTCCCCCAGAGCTCCGGCAGTCGAATGTCAGGTGCTGAGCGCCTCCGCCCTTTGGGGCACCGAAATCGGACGGCTCCACCCAGTCTCAAGCCGACCCCGCCACGCCGAGCCCACAGTCAGATCGTGCCCCGCAGTTGGCTCCGAAAAAACCTCAGACGCAGCGTGCCCCGTCCACTTCCAGGCAGGCGCCCGAGATGAAGGCGGCCTCGCTGCTGGCGAGGTAGAGCACAGCGTTGGCCACGTCCAGCGACGTGGAGAACCGGCCCAGCGGAATGGTGGAGCGGAACTTGTTCAAGCGCTCTTCGGTGAGCTCGCCACCCGCGAACGAAGGACCCAGCGTGGTGAACGGGTTCATCACCGGGTTGATGCAGTTCACGCGGATGTTGTCCGGTCCCAGTTCGGCCGCGAGCGACTTGCTGGTGGTGATGACCGCACCCTTCGAGCCGTTGTACCAGGTCAGCCCCGGCCGGGGGCGCACGCCGGCGGTGGAGGCGATGTTGATGAAGCTGCCGCCGCCGTTGCGTTTGAGCGCCGGCACGGCGTGCACGGTGGCCAGGTAGATGCTCTTGACGTTGACCGCGTAGCAGCGGTCGAAATCGTCCTCGCTCACGTCCAGCGCGGGCTGGTTGCGGTGCGTCCAGCCGGCGTTGTTGACCATCACGTCCAGTTTGCCGTGGCGCTCGAGCGTGGCCTCCACCAGTGCTTTCACGTCGGCCGATTTCGTCACGTCACCGGCGACGAAGGATGCGCGTCCGCCCGCGGCCACGATGGCGGCGGCCACGCGTTCGCCGTTGGCCGTGTCGATGTCGTTCACGATGACCTGGGCGCCTTCTTCGGCCAGGCGCTGGGCAATGCCCTCGCCGAAGCCGCTGCCTGCGCCGGTGACGATGATGGAAAGATCTTTGACTCGCATGGTGGTGAACTCCGTTGAATAGGGGAAACCGGTCTGGGTTGCAGAAACGTCTGGGTGCCTGGGTCGCCGTCCAGAGGTGCCGCAGATCCGGCTTTGCCGGTCTGCTGGCATCGCCCCCCTTGGGGGGGTGACGCCGAAGGCGGCGCGGGGGGTCATCCGTGTTTGATGGCCACGGTCTTGAGGGTGGTGAATCCGTACAGGGCCTCGAAGCCCTTTTCGCGTCCGTGGCCCGACGACTTGACGCCGCCAAACGGCAGCTCCACGCCGCCGCCCGCGCCGTAGTTGTTGACGAAGACCTGGCCAGCACGCACGCGTCTGGCCATGCGGAACTGGCGCCCGCCGTCGCGCGTCCACACGCCGGCCACCAGGCCAAAGGGCGTGGCGTTGGCGAGCTGCACGGCGTGGTCTTCGTCGTCAAACACCATGGACGACAGCACCGGGCCGAACACTTCTTCCTGCGCCAGGCGGTGGTCCACCGGCACATCGCGCAGCAAGGTGGGCGCAGCGTAGAAGCCACTGGCGGCGGCTTCGTCCACCACGCGGCCTTGCGCCACGGTGGCGATGCCGTCGGCCCGGGCCTGGTCCAGGAAGCCGCGCACGCGCTCCTGCTGGCTCTGGCGGATCAACGGGCCCAGGTCCAGGTTCATGGCCGGTGGGCCGGCGCGCAGCGCCGTGAAGCGCTCGCCCAGGCGTTCCAGCAGGGGCTCGTACAGCGAGCGCTCCACCAGCAGGCGCGAGCCGGCGCTGCAGGTCTGGCCGCTGTTCTGCACGATGGCATTGACGATGAAGGGCAGGGCGGCGTCGACATCGGCGTCGGCAAACACGATCTGCGGGCCCTTGCCACCCAGCTCCAGCGTGACCGGGCAGTGGCGTTCGGCCGCGGCCTGCTGGATCAGCGTGCCCACGCGCGGGCTGCCGGTGAAGCTGATGTGGTCGATGCCCGGGTGGCGCGCCAGCGCGTCGCCCACCTCGTGGCCGTAGCCGGTGACGATGTTGATGCAGCCGGCCGGAAAGCCGGCCTCCACCGCCAGTTCGGCCACGCGCAGCAGCGACAGGCAGGCGTCTTCGGACGGTTTGACCACGCACACATTGCCGGCCGCCAGCGCGCCGCCCACGCAGCGTCCAAAGATCTGCATCGGGTAGTTCCAGGGCACCACGTGGCCGGTCACCCCGTGCGGTTCGCGCCAGGTGAGCACGCTGTAGCCGTCGAGGTAGGGAATGGTGTCGCCGTGCAGCTTGTCGCCGGCACCGGCGTAGAACTCGAAGTAGCGCACCAGCGCGAGCGCGTCGGCCTTGGCCTGTGCCACCGGCTTGCCGCAGTCGCGCTGTTCGATGGCGGCGAGTTCGTCGGCGTGCTCGGCCACTTTCTGGCTCAGCTTCATGAGCAGGCGCCCGCGCTCGGCGGCGGTGGTGCGCGCCCAGGTGCGCTCGAAACATTCGCGCGCGGCGCGCACGGCGGCGTCGATGTCGGCGGCGTTGCTGCGCTCGATGGTGTCAAAGGCCTGGCCGTCGGCCGGGTCGATGACCGGCAGCGTCTGGCCCGAGGCCGAGCGCACGGCGGTGTTGGCGATGTGGTTCAGTGCCATGGGTGTTCCTTTGCGTTCATTGAGGGCCGATGCTGGGGCCGATCGCGGGCTCGACCACCGGCGGCTTGGCAAACACCGCGTCGCGCAAGGCGAGCGAGATCGAAGGCAGGTAGGTGATGAGGGYCAGGCAGCCCATGATGACCAGCACGAAAGGCAGCAGGTGGCCCACGATGCGGTCCAGCGAGATCTTCGCCACCGTGCAGGCCGCGAAGAGGTTCACGC
>NZ_LMIE01000006.1:105744-189987 GCF_001428625.1 Hydrogenophaga sp. Root209 | reverse complement strand
CAGGCAGCCCATGATGACCAGCACGAAAGGCAGCAGGTGGCCCACGATGCGGTCCAGCGAGATCTTCGCCACCGTGCAGGCCGCGAAGAGGTTCACGCCAAAGGGCGGGGTGATCATGCCCATGGCCAGGTTGACCACCATGATGATGCCGAAGTGCACCGGGTCGATGCCRAAGTGAATCGCCACCGGCACCAGGATGGGCGCGAGCACGATGATGGCCGCCGAGGTCTCGATGAACATGCCGATCACGAACAGCGCCGCGTTCACGCCCAGCAGGAACCAGCCCGGCGACTGCAACACGCTGGTGAGCCAGATGCCGATGGCGTCCGGAATGCCCGCGCGCGTGATGAGGAAGGCGAACAGGCCGGCGTTGGCAATGATGAACATGATCACCGCGCTGGAGAGCACCGACTTGCGCAGCACGGTGATGATGTCTTTCACCTTGAGTTCGCGGTGGATGACCAGGCCCACCAGCAGCGCATAGAAAACGGCCACCACCGAGGCTTCGGTGGGCGTGAAGATGCCGCCGTAGATGCCACCCAGGATCACCACCGGCATGAGCAGCGCCCAGCCCGCATCGCGCGTGGCCGGGCCCACGCCCAGGCGGTCGTCGCCGTCGTTCTTGCCCAGGCCCTTGAAGCGGCACCACAGGTGCACAAACAGCATGAGCGAGGCGCCGATCAGCAGGCCGGGCACCACCCCGGCGATGAACAGCTCACCGATGGAAACCTCTGCGGCCACACCAAACAGGATCAGCGGGATGGACGGCGGAATGATCACGCCCAGCTCGGCCGAGGTGGCCTGCAGCGAAGCCGCATAGCCCACCGGGTAGCCGTGTTTGATCAGTGCGGGAATGAGGATGGAGCCGATGGCAAACGTGGTGGCCACCGAGGAGCCGGAGACCGCCGCGAAGATCATGCAGGTCAGCACGCAGGTCATGGGCAGGCCGCCCTGCACCCCGCCCACCAGCGACTTGGCGAAGTTCACCAGGCGGCGCGAGATGCCGCCGGTCTCCATGAGGTTGCCGGCCAGGATGAAGAAGGGGATGGCCGCCAGCGGAAACTTGTCGATGGCGGAGAACATTTCCTTGGGCACCAGGATGAGCTGGTTGCTGTCGAAGATCGCCAGGCCCAGGATGGCCGAGCCGCCGATGGCCACGGCAATGGAGATGCTGAATGCAAAACACACCAGCATGGTGACAAGCAGGGTCAAGGGCATGGTGGCGTTCCGGCGAATGGGGAGGGAAGGGATGGCGACATGGGACGTGCGGCGTCACTGCGCGGTGCTGAGTTCATCGTGTTGCGGGTCGGCGTGGTGCGCCACGGTGGCCAGCAGACCGAGCAGGGCGCCCACCGGAATGGCCGCGTAGGCCCAGGCCATGGACAGGTCCAGGCTGGCAAAGGTCTGGAAGCGCACGCGCCAGACCAGGTCGATGCCGAACCACAACACCACGGCAAAGAACGTGAGGTTGACCGAGGTGATGACCCAGCGCACGGTGCTGCGCCAGGCGCCGCGCGAGAGGCGCAGCATCAGGTCCACCGAGATCAGCGCGCCCTGGCGCAGCGCCACCACCGTGCCGAGCATGACCATCCAGATCAGCAGGCGGCGCATGATCTCTTCGGTCCATGTCGATGGTTGAGAGAAGACGAAGCGGGCAATGACCTGCCACATGCCCAGGCACGAAATCACGGCCAGGATGGCGCAAGCCAGTGACAGGCACAGGCCGGTGATGCGGCGATCGATGGCAAGGATGAGAGATTTCATGGCGGTGAGGCGGTCAACAAAAGCAGGTGAAGCAACGAGACGACAGACCCGGCAACGAACGAGGGGGATCCAGACCAGAAACACCAAGGGTCCGGCTCCGCCGGCCCAAGGTGTTGTCCCCCCCCAGGGGGGAAGACGGGCCCGAAGGCCCGGCGCAGGGGGGAGCGTTACTTCACAGCCTGAATGGCCGCGATCTTGTCGGCGCCGAACTCCTTCGCGAAGCCTGCGTAGGCGGGTGCCACGGCCTTGCGGAAGCTCTCGCCATTGACCTTCTCCACCACCTGCATGCCATCGCTCTTGAGTTGCGCGATGCCGTTGTTCTCGTCGTCGTTGACCTTCTTGCGCTGNGCCACGGCCTTGCGGAAGCTCTCGCCATTGACCTTCTCCACCACCTGCATGCCATCGCTCTTGAGTTGCGCGATGCCGTTGTTCTCGTCGTCGTTGACCTTCTTGCGCTGGGCCGCGGCGCCCTTTTTGGCGGCGGCGGTGAAGGCGGCCTTGTCGGCGGCGGACAGCTTGCTCCACACCGCGGGCGAGAGGATCAGTGCGGCCGGCGAATAGACGTGACCGGTCAGCGACAGGTGCTTTTGCACCTGCGAGAACTTGGACGCCAGGATCACGGGAATCGGGTTCTCCTGACCATCGACCGTACCCTGTTGCAGCGCGGTGAACAGCTCCGGGAAGGCCATGGGCGTGGGCAGGATGCCGAAGGTCTTGTAGCCGTCCATGTGCACCTTGTTCTCCATCGTGCGCATCTTCAGGCCGCTGGCGTCGGAGGCCTGGTTGATGGGGCGCTTGCTGTTGGTCATGTGGCGGAAGCCGTTCTCGGTCCAGGCCAGGTTGATCAGGCCCTTGGCTTCCATCTTCTTCTGCAGGTCCTGGCCGATGGGTCCGTCCATCACCTTGCGCGCGTGGTCGTAGTCGCGGAACAGGAAGGGGATGTCGACGATCTTGACCTCGGGCACGAAGTTGCCCAGCGGGCCCGTGGAGGTGTTGACGATGTCCTGCGTGCCCAGTTGCACGGCTTCGATCTGCTCGCGCTCACCGCCGAGCGCCGAATTGGGGAACTGCTGGCACTTGTAGCGGCCTTGCGTGCCCTTCTCCATTTCTTCGCAGAACACAGTGGAGCCGACACCGTAGTGCGACGTGGCCGAGGTGGCGTATCCGATCTTCAGCACGGTCTGGGCCTGCACGGCGCCAGAGGCGGCCAGGATGGCGGCGAGAGCGATGGGTTTGATGAGTTGTTTCATGGACGGTGTCTCCGTTGTGGTTGGGGAAGGGAACAGGGGAACGCAAACAAAAAAGGAACGATCAGGCCGGTGCGGGAAGGCCGAGCCGCGCGCGCGCCTCGGGGTGGCGCACGGCGTCGGGGTGGTCCTGCACGTACTGCTGCAGCACGGTGGTGAAGCTGGCGTCGGCCGCGAGGCCCAGGCGCGGCGCGCGCACGCTCTCGAAGCGCGCCGGCCAGGCGGCCACGATGCCGGCAATCGCGGCGTCGGGCACATGGGTCACCAGGCGCATCACCTCGGGGCCGGCCAGGGTCTCGAACGCGCTCAGCATCTCGCGCACGCTCACGGTGAGCGCCGGCAGGTTGAGCGCGGTGCGCCCGCCAAAGGCTTCGCGGCTGGCTTCGGCCACGGCCACGATGCCGGCCACCGTGTTGGCCGGTGAAGACAGCGCCACGCGCGTGTCCAGATCCACCGGGCACACGCTGGGCAGGCCCGCCAGCGGTTCGCGGAACAGGCCGGAGAGGAAGCCCGAGGCCGCGCCATTGGGGCGCCCCGGGCGCACCGACACCGTCATGAGGCGCGCCGCGCGGCCGTCGATGAAACCCTTGCGGGTGTAGTCGGCCACCAGTTGTTCGCACACGAACTTGTGGATGCCGTAGCTGGACTGCGGCGTGGGCAAGGTGTCGTCGCGCACCACGGCGGGCAGGGGCACGGCGGCGTCGCTGCCGAACACGGCCACTGAGCTCGAGAAAAAGAACACCGGCGGCGGATGGCCGGCGAGGGTCTGCGCGCGGCAGGCGTCGAGCAGGTGCCGCGTGGTGTCCAGGTTGGCGTGCAGGCCCAGGTCGAAGTTGGCTTCACATTCGCCCGAGACCGCAGAGGCCAGGTGGAACACCGCGTCCCAACGCTCGGCCATCAGGGTGGGGATGTTCGCCAGCAGGTCGCCCGCGTGGTGCCGCACGCGCGGGTCGGCCAGCAGGGCTGCATCGCGTGGGGCCACCAGGTCGGCCAGCATCAGTTGCGTGATGGCCTGACCGCGCAGCGTGCCGGTTTGCAGCAGGGTGCGGGCGAGTCGGTCGCCGAGGAAGCCGGCGCCGCCGGTGATGAGGATCTTCATGCCATTGCTTTCTGTGAGGACTGGTAGCGGCGCAACCAGCCCAGGCCGTCGCTGGTGGCGGCCTTGGGGCGGTATTCGCAGCCCACGAAGCCATCAAAGCCGAGGGTGTCGAGCAGGTCGAAGAGGTGTGGGAAGTTCACTTCGCCGCCATCGGGTTCGTGGCGGTCGGGCACGCCCGCGATCTGGATGTGGCCCACGCCGGCGAAATGCTTTTGCAGGCGCTTGCTCAAATCGCCTTCCATGATCTGGCAGTGGTAGAGGTCCATCTGCACCTTCAGGTTGGGAGCACCCGCTTCGGCCAGCACGTCGTGCGCTTGCTGCTGCAGGCTGAGGAAGTAGCCCGGCATGTCGCGGCTGTTGATGGGCTCGATCAGCAGCGTCACACCCAGCGGCGCCAGGCGCGCGGCGGCGTGACGCAGGTTGGTCACATAGGTGGCGTGGCGCGCGGCGGCATCGCTGCTGGCGGGAATCAGCCCGGCCATGGCGTGCACACGCTGGCAGCCGGTGGCTTCGATGTAAGGCAGGGCCTGCTCCAGCGCGGCGGCGAACTCGGCCTCGCGCCCAGGGTGGCAGGCCATGCCACGCTCACCGGCGGCCCAGTCACCCGGCGGCAGGTTGAACAGCGCCTGCGTGAGGCCGTGGTCCTTCAGGCGCGCGCCGATGTCGGCCGGCGCGTGTTCGTAGGGAAACAGGTACTCCACCGCATCGAAGCCGTCGCGCGCGGCCGCGGCAAAGCGGTCGAGGAACGGCACCTCGGTGTACATCATGGACAGGTTGGCGGCGAAGCGGGGCATGCTGTCAAGCCTCCCGCCGGGCCGCCCCAAGGGAGGCGTGCGCCCCCTTGGGGGGCAGCGAATACACGAAGTGATGAGCGTGGGGGTTCATGGTTCACCAGGGGGCGTTGAAGCGACTGCGCAAGTCTTCTGTCTGCGAATCGGTCAGGGGTTCGGCGCGGCGTTCGGTCATCAACCACAGTCGCGCGGTTTCTTCGAGTTCTTCGAGCAGCGCCATGGCACTGCCCGGGCTGTCGTGCCACACCGTGGGGCCCAGGCGCTCCAGCATCACCGCGCGCAGTGGGCGTTGTGCGTTGGCGATCAGGGCGGCCACGTCATCGGCCACGCCCGCATCACCCGGCACGCGGTACGGCACCAGCGGCACATGACCCACCTTCATCACCTGGTAGGGCGTGAGCGGCGGCAAAATGTCGTCGCTGCGCCAGACGCCTTGCAGCGTGAGCGCCACGAGGTGGGTGGAATGGGTGTGCAGAACACAATGCGCGTCGGGTGCGGCGGCGTAGATGCGGCGGTGCAGGGTGAGTGTCTTGCTCGCGCGGGCGCCGGCCAAGGCACTGCCGTCTTCACCCACCCAGGCCAGTTGCGCGGGATCAAGAAAGCCCAGGCAGGCATCGGTGGGTGTGATGAGAAAACCACCCCCTTGCTCGGCGGTGAGGCGCACGCTGATGTTGCCGGCGGTGGAATGCGCCAGACCCCGCTGGAACAGGCTGGCGCCCACGCGCGCGATGTCGGCGCGCACGGCGTCCTGGGTGGCGGGCCAGTGCGGATGACTCACAGCGCCACGCCCGCTTGCTGCAGGGCTTGGGCGAAGAAATCGACGCCGCCGAAGTTGCCCGACTTGAGCGCCAGCTGCACCGCTTCGCCGTTGCCGGGCAACGTCGATTGTGTCCAGGGCACGCCCGGGCAGATGGCCGCGCCAATGCGCAACTGCCGCACGCCCAACGCTTGCACCACCGCACCGGACGTTTCACCGCCGGCCACCACCAGGCGGCGCACGCCGGCTTGCACCAGGCCTTGTGCAATGTGGGCCAGCGCATGCTCCACCGCTTCACCGGAAGCCTGCACACCCAGGGCCTGCTGCACGGCGCGCACGCTCTCGGGTGTGGCGGTCGCATAGATCAGCACGGGGCCCTGCGCCAGCGCTTGCGTGGCCTGGGCCAGCACGGCGTCGGCGGTCTGCCGGCCTTCGTGCAGCGCCAGTGGGTCGATCTGCAAGGTGGCGCGGCCTGCGGCCATCCACTGCGCCACCTGGGCGTTGGTGGCTTCCGAACACGAACCCGAGACCACGGCGGTGGGGCCTTGCAGGCGGTCCAGCTCGGCGGCGTTGGCGTTGGGCGTGAACCAGCCGCGCCTGGCGTAGGCGGGTGGCAGGCCCAGGGCCACGCCCGAGCCGGCGGTGAGCAGGGGCAGCTCGGCGCAGGCGTCGGCCAGCGTCAGCAGGTGGGCGTTGCTCACCGCGTCGGCCACGGCGATCTTCACACCGTCTGCGCGAAGCTGTGCGATGCGCGCCTGAGCGGCCGGCGTGCCGCCATCAATCACATCGTGGCGCAACAGGCCCACGGTCTGCTGCGTTTGCGCCTGCAGCACGCGAACCAGGTTCGCATCCGTCATGGGCGTGAGCGGGTGGTGGCGCATGCCCGAGTCGCTGAGCAGCGCGTCGCCCACGAACAGGTGGCCGCGGAACACGGTGCGGCCGTTTTCAGGGAAGGCGGGGCAGGCGATCGTGAAGTCCGTGCCGAGCGCGGCCATGAGCGCGTCGGTGACCGGGCCGATGTTGCCCTGCGGCGTGGAGTCGAAAGTGGAGCAGTACTTGAAATAGATCTGCCGTGCGCCCGCGGCGCGCAAGGCAGCCAGCGCCGCCAGGCTGTGCGCGACCGCGTCGGCCGGCGCGATGGTGCGGGTCTTGAGCGCGATCACCACCGCGTCGGCCTGGGGCAGGCCGCTCTCGGGCACGCCCAGCACCTGCACCGTGTGCATGCCGGCGCGCACCAGCATGCTGGCCACGTCGGTGGCGCCGGTGAAGTCGTCCGCGATGACGCCCAGAATCATGCGGCGGCCTCCTGCGGTGCCGGCAGGTCGATGCCGGCCAGCTGTGCGTAGTACTTCACCACTGCGGAGTCGTCTTCACCGCCCAGGCCCATGGCCGCTGTGGCCAGGTAGAGCTGGTGCGCGGCGGCGGCCAGCGGCAATGGAAACTTCAGCTGGCGCGCCGCGTCGAGCACGATGCCCAGGTCCTTCACGAAGATGTTCACCGCCGACAGCGGCGTGTAGTCACCGTCCAGGATGTGGGGCACGCGGTTCTCGAACATCCAGCTCATGCCGGCGGAGTTGCAGATCACCTCATAGAGCTGGCGCGGCTCGGCACCGGCGCGCATGCCCAGGGCCATGGCTTCGCAGGCGGTGGCGATGTGCACGCCCGCCAGGTGCTGGTTGACCATCTTCACCGTGGAGCCGATGCCCGCCTTGTCGCCCAGGCGGTAGACCTTGCCGGCGAAGGCCTCGAGCACGCTGCCGGCGGCGGCGAAGGCTTCGGGCTGGCCCGAGGCCATGACCGTCATCTGGCCCGCAGCGGCCTTCTTGGCGCCACCCGAGACCGGGCCGTCGATCAGCCAGTGGCCAGTCTCCAGCAGGCGCTGTTCCCACACCGGGGGCAGGGCGGGGTCGACCGTGGCCGAGCACACCACCACACCGCCGCGCTTCAATGACGACGCCACACCTTGCGCGCCGAACAGCACGTCGTCGGTCTGCGCGGCGTTGACCACCAGCACCAGCACCACGTCGCAGTGGCTGGCCAGTTCGGCGACGCTGGCGGTGGCGCGGCCGCCTGCCTGCTCGAAGGCCGCGCGGGCGTCGGCGCGCGGGTCGCAGCCCCAGGTGGGCACGCCCTGGCGCAGCGCCGAGAGCGCGGCGCCCATGCCCATGGAGCCCAGGCCGATGACGCCGAGTGTGTGTGAGGAAACGTTGCTCATGAGGAAAAACCGGGTGGGGAAGGGGTCAGCATCGCGCCGAGGGCGCGTCGGATGGGGGGTGCGGCGTTGTTCAGACGCCTCGCCGCGTTGTGCATGTGCAGCATGGCGGCCTGCCGCGCCGCGAGCACGTCGCCGCGCATCACCGCTTCGGCGATGGCGCGGTGTTCTTCGCGCACCTCCACCATGTAGCCGCTGTCCAGCGCTTCGTTGGTGCGCGTCACGCACATGGATTCGCGCTGGTACTGCTCCAGGAAGCCCAGCAGGCGTTCGTAGTGCGGGTTCTCGGTGGCGCGGGCGATGCTGCGGTGAAAGGCCAGGTCGGCCTCCACGCCTTCCGCGCCCTGGGGCGGGCAGGCTTCCAGGTGCTCCAGCGCCTCGGCGATCGTGCGCGCCTTCTCGGGCGTCATGCGCTGCGCGGCCAACGCGGCCACGTCGGCTTCCAGCCCGCGGCGCACCTCCACCACCTGAAGCACGCTCTCCATGGACGTGACCACCAGCGGATCAAAGGCCAGGGCGCGCGCCTGGTGGCGCGGTGCCACGAACACGCCGGAGCCCTGGCGCGAGGTGAGCAGGCCAATGGACTTGAGTCTGCTGACCGCTTCGCGCACCACGGTGCGCGACACCCCGAATTGCTCGGCCAGGCGCTGCTCGGTGGGCAAGCGTTCGTCGGGCGCCAGCTCCCCGGACTCGATGCGCTGCAGCAGCAGGCCGGCCAGTTTGTCGGTGAGGCGTTCGGGCGCTTGCAGAGCGTCGCTCATGGGTGTGGATCGGGCTTCAGGTGTCTGGTTATATGGTCATCATACAAATTAAGGTGAAGATCTCCACTCATGGTTTTCCCTTGAAACAAGGGCATGGAAGCAGGCCGCGCCGGCCCGAATTCAAACCCTGGAAATCGATCGCATCCTTCCCACGCCCCCCCAACGTCACGCTCCGGCGTTCGATGGTCGTGGGGCTCGACGCTCAACCGCGAACCCCACGGCAAGCGCCAGCAGGATCAGCCCCGTGGCCACCGCGAAGCTCATCCGCAGGCCTGCCTCCAGGGCGTGAGGAAGTGCCGTCGCCAGATCGGTCGATCCTGAACCTGCCGCGAACACAGTGCCCATGACGGAGGCCCCCGTGATCAGACCGAGGTTGCGCGACAGGTTGATCAGGCCACCCACGACGCCGCGCTGGTCGGCGCGTACGTCATGCATGACGGCGGTGTTATTGGCCGCCTGGAACAGCGCGTAGCCGGCCGTGATGGCGGTCAGCGGCGCGATGTAGCCGGGCACGCCGAACCTCGTCGCCAGCAAGGGCAACAGGGCAGAGCCCGCGGCCATGGCCACGAGCCCCGTCACGCCGATCCTGTGTGGGCCGAAGCGGTCGACCGCCCGCCCCGCCGGCACGCCCACGAGGGCCGCCACCAGCGGCCCGGTGGACATGACGAGCCCGATCGCGGCCGCGTCGAGTGCCAGCGCGCCCGAGAGGTAGAACGGGCCCACCACCAGCGTGGCCATCATGACGGTGGCCACCAGGGCGCTCGCCGCGAAGCCGCTGCCCAGGGCGGGGTGGCGGAACATCGCCAGCTGGATCAAGGGCGATGCTGCTCGCGACTCGACCCGCAGGAACAGGCCGACGCCCAGCAGCGCCGCGCACAGCAGCGTCACATTGAGCTGGCCGAAGCTGCCACGCCCCAGCGTCATGGCCAATGCATAGCTCGCCAGGGTCAGGGTCAACAGCAGGGTGCCGAGGTGGTCGAAGCGGGGGCGGTCGGTCTTCGTGCGCGGGCCGTCCACCGGCAGGAAGCGGCGCACCAGCAGCACCGCCAGGATGCCCAGCGGCACGTTGACGAGGAACATGAGCTGCCAGCCGAATCCGGCGATCAGGGCGCCACCCAGCGACGGGCCCAGCGCCGTGCCCACCGCGGACATGGTGCCAAGCAGGCCCATGGCACTGCCCGCCCGGGCCTTGGGCACCGAGTCGGCCACCGACGCCATCGTGAGGGCCATCATGATCGCGGCGCCGAAGCCTTGCGCAGTCCGGGCCGCGATCAGCAGCCCCAGCGTGGGCGCCAGGCTGCACAGCGCGGAGGCCACGGTGAACAAGGCGATGCCGGCCATCAGCAGGCGGCGGCGACCGATCAGGTCACCAAGCCGCCCCGCGCTCACGATCAAAGTGGTGATGGCGAGCAGGTAGGCCAGCACCACCCACTGCACCTGCTGAAAGCTTGCGTTGAAGGCCTCGGCCAGCGTTGGCAAACCCACGTTGGCGATGCTGGTGCCCAGCGAGGACAGCAGCATGGACAAGGAGAGACTGGCCAGGGCCCATCTGGGTGATGAAATTGCTTGCATGGTGGCGTCCTTCAAGTGGCGAAATTCGGTTGCCTGAAGCGTAGGTATTCCGGCGAGATGGCGGAAGACGCACGGTTTGCACTTTGTGAGTGCGTTTGACGCCATGTGACGCTCCGCTCTGCTATGGTTTGCCCATGACAAGGCCCGATCTCAACCTGTTGGTCACGCTGGATGTGCTGCTCGCGGAAGGCAACGTGGCGCGCGCGGCGCAGCGGCTGCGGCTCAGCCCCTCGGCCATGAGCCGGGCCCTGGCGAGACTGCGCGCGACCACCGGCGATCCGCTCCTGGTGCGCGCGGGCCGTGGCCTGGTGCCCACGCCCCGGGCGCTCGAACTCCGCGAGAAGGTGGCCCAGCTGGTGCAGGACGCCGAAGCGGCGCTTCGCCCCACCCAGGCGCCCGACCTCAAGCAACTCGTGCGCACCTTCACGATCCGCACCAGCGAAGGTTTCGTCGAGAACTTCGGCCCCGACCTGCTGGCCCGCGTGCGCAAGCAGGCTCCCGGCGTGCGGCTGTGCTTCGTGCAGAAGCCGGGCAAGGGCAGCTCCCCGCTGCGTGACGGGGCGGTCGATCTGGAAACGGGTGTGGTGGGCGAGGCCATGGGCCCGGAGCTGCGGACCCAGGCCTTGTTCCGGGACCGCTTCATTGGCGTGGTGCGGGCAGGGCACCCGCTGAGCAAACGCAAGATCACACCCGCCGTGTACGCGGCAGCGCAACACATCGGCGTCTCACGGCGGGGGATCGACAAGGGGCCGATTGACGAAGCCCTGGTCCCGCTGGGTCTGGAGCGCGAGATCGTCACCACCGTGGGCGGCTTCTCGACGGCACTGGCGCTGGCCCGCAGCTCCCAGCTGATCGCCAGTGTTCCCGAACGGCACACCGGCGTCCTGCGCGAGGGAATGCACAGCTTCGAGCTGCCGTTCCCGATGCAGGACATCAGCGTCTCGTTGCTGTGGCATCCGAGGTTGCAGGCCGACCCGGTCCACCGCTGGTTGCGAGGCCTTGTTGTGGAGGTGTGCGCCGTGGCACGGCCGTGATTCAGCCCTGGTGGGTGGTGCCCAGGTTCACGCCTTGTCCCACCCGCCGCCCAGCGCGCGGATCAGCAGCACCGTGGCCTGCTGCTGCGCCGCTTCCACGCGCTGCGCCTGCCGGCGGTTGAGCAGTTCGTTGCGGCGCGCGTCCAGCAGTTCAAGCTGGCTCACCAGGCCGTTGCGGTAGCGCGTCTCCGAGATCGCGCTGGCGCGCTGCGCCGCACTCACCGCGCGGCCCTGGGCCTGCGACTGGTCCTGCAGCAGGCGCAGGGCGGACAACTGGTCTTCGACCTCGCGGAAGGCGTTCAACACCTGGCCCCGGTAACTCGCGGCGGCGGCGTCCAGTTGCGCCTGCGCGCCCTGCACGCCGGCCTCGCGCCGGCCACCGTCGAACAGCGGCACGGACATCAGCGCGCCGATGCCCCAGGCGCGGGCCGACCACTTGAACAGGTCGCCGATGTCGGGCGACGCGTACCCAGCGGCGCCGGTGAGCGACACGCTGGGGAACCACGCGGCCTGGGCCACGCCCACGCGGGCCTGCGCGGCCAGCAGCGAGGCTTGGGCTGCGGCCACGTCGGGTCGGCGCGCGAGCACCGTGCCCGGCACGCCGGCGGGGATCACCGGCAGGGCGCGGGCGCCGCTGTTGGAGGCGAGCGCGAAGCCCGAGGCGGGCTCGCCCACCAGCACGGCCAGCGCGTTTTCCAACTGGGCGCGGCTGCGGCTGAGCGCGAACACCTCGGCCTCCGTCGAGGCGAGTTCGGTCTGGATGCGGATCACGTCGAGCTCGGCCACGTCACCGGCCTCGAAGCGGCGCTGCGTGAGGCGCAGCGTGTCGCCGTAGGCGGTGGCGGTGTCCTGCACCAGGGTGCGTTCGGTGTCGGCCGCGCGCAGCGCCAGGTAGGTCTGGGCCACCTCGGCCTGCACCAGCAGGCGCGTGCTTTGCAGCAGGGCTTCGCGCGATTGCGCGTCCAGTGAGGCGGCGTCGCGCACGCGGGCCAACCGGCCGAACAGGTCCACCTCGTACGAGAGGTTCACCCCGGCCTGCAGCAGCGTGGCCGGCGTCGCGCCGTTGGCGGTGTTGGCACCGGCACCGCGCGAGGCGCCAGCGCCCACGCCGATCTGCGGCGCTCGGTCGGCCTGTGCGCCGCGCACCAGCGAGCGTGCCTGCGCCAGGCGGGCCGCGGCTTCCTGGATGCTGGTGTTGTTCGCGCCGGCGCGCTCGGCCAGGTCGTCGAGCACCGGGTCGTTGAACGCCTTCCACCAGGTGCCGCGGCTCTGGGCCTCGGCGGGTTGGGCAACGATCCAGCGTTCGGTCTGGCGCTGCTGTTCCTTGAACTGCGGTGGTGTGTCGACCGACGTCGGCAGCGGCGGCAACGCGGTGGCGCAGCCGGCCAGGAACAGGGCAGCGGCCAGCGGCAACAGGTGATGGAGCTTTTTCATGGTGTGCACCTTCTGTGTCTTCTTCAATGGGTCAGGGGGGCGGCGGGCACCGGGCGCGCGGAGCCGCCACCGCCGGAGGCAAAGCCGTCCAGGTGCGGCACGGCGCCGTGCAGCTTGAGTGGGCGGTTGCCCGCCAGGCGGCGCAGCAGCACGTAGAACACCGGCGTGAGGAACAGGCCGAAGGCGGTCACGCCGATCATCCCGGCGAACACGGCCACGCCCATGGCCGAGCGCATCTCCGCGCCCGCGCCAGTGGCCAGCACCAGCGGCAGCACGCCCATCACGAAGGCCAGCGAGGTCATGAGGATGGGACGCAGCCGCAGGCGGCTGGCTTCGATGGCGGCCTGCACTGGCGTGCGCCCGGCAAACTCCAGCTCGCGGGCGAACTCCACGATCAGGATCGCGTTCTTCGCCGAGAGCCCGACCAGCACGATCAGCCCGATCTGCGTGAACACGTTGTTGTCACCCCCGTCCAGCCACACCCCGGTCATGGCGGCGAGCAGGCCCATGGGCACGATCAGGATGATGGACAGCGGCAGCGTGAGGCTCTCGTACTGCGCGGCCAGCACCAGGAACACCAGCAGGATGGCCAGCGGGAACACCCACAGCGCGGAGTTGCCGGCCAGGATTTCCTGGTAGGTGAGCTCGGTCCACTCAAAGCCGATGCCCTGCGGCAGCGTCTCGGCGGCGATGCGCTCGATCGCGTCCTGCGCCTGGCCCGACGAGAAGCCGGGCGCGGGGCCGCCGTTGATGTCGGCCGAGAGGTAGCCGTTGTAGCGCATGGCGCGCTCGGGGCCGAAGCTGGAATTCACCTTCATCAGTGCCGACAGCGGCACCATCTCGCCCGAGTTTGAGCGCACCTTGAGCAGGCCCACGTCTTCGGCGCGCGCGCGGTAGGGTGCATCGGCCTGGGCGCGTACGCTGTAGGTGCGGCCGAACTGGTTGAAGTCGTTCACGTACAGGCTGCCGAGGTAGATCTGCATGGTGTCGAAGATGTCCGTCACCGGCACGCCGAGCTGGCGCGCCTTGGTGCGGTCGATGTCGGCGTAGAGCTGCGGCACGTTGACCTGCCAGCTCGTGAACATGCCGGCGAGCTCGGGCGTCTGGTAGGCCTTGGCCATGAAGGCCTTGACCGCCGCGTCCATCGCGTCATAGCCCAGCGAAGCCTTGTCTTCCAGCTGCAGCTTGAAGCCGCCCGTGGTGCCCAGGCCCGCCACCGGCGGCGGCGGGAACATCACGATGAAGGCGTCCTGGATGCTGCCGTAGGCCTGGTTCAGCTGGCCCGCGACGGCGCCGCCGCTCTGGTCGGCGCGCTGGCGCTCGGCAAAGGGCTTGAGCGTGGCGAACACGATGCCGGAGTTCGAGCTGTTGGTGAAGCCGTTGATGGACAGGCCGGGGAAGGCGATGGCGTCTTCCACGTTCGGGTTCTGCTTGGTGATCTCGCCCATGCGGTGGATCACCTCCTCGGTGCGGTCCAGCGTGGCGCCATCGGGCAACTGTGCGAAGCCGATCAGGTACTGCTTGTCCTGCGCCGGCACGAAGCCGCTGGGCACCGCCTTGAACAGGCCGAAGGTCACGCCCACCAGCGCGAGGTAGATCACCATCATCAGCGCCTTGCGCGAGATGACGCGCCGCACGCCGCCGCTGTAGGCCTCGGCACCGCGGTTGAAGAAGCGGTTGAAGCCGCGAAACAGCGGGCCGAAGACGCGGTCCATGCCGCGCGTGAGCGCGTCCTTCGGAGCGTCATGGCCGCGCAGCAGCAGGGCAGCGAGCGCGGGCGAGAGCGTGAGCGAGTTGATCGCCGAGATCACGGTGGAGATGGCGATGGTCACCGCGAACTGCTTGTAGAACTGGCCGGTGAGGCCGCTGATGAAGGCCAGCGGCACGAACACCGCGACCAGCACCAACGCGATCGCGATGATGGGCCCGGACACTTCCTTCATCGCGCGGTAGGTCGCATCGCGCGGCGACAGGCCGGCTTCGATGTTGCGTTCCACGTTTTCCACCACCACGATGGCGTCATCGACCACGATGCCGATCGCCAGCACGAGGCCGAACAGCGAGAGCGCGTTGATCGAGAAGCCCAGCAGGTGCAGCACCGCGAAGGTGCCCACCACCGACACCGGCACCGCCAGCAGCGGAATGATGGAGGCGCGCCAGGTCTGCAGGAACACGATCACCACCAGCACCACGAGCGCGATGGCTTCGAGCAGCGTGGTGATCACCGACTTGATGGAAGCGCGCACAAACTGCGTGGGGTCGTACGCGATGCGGAATTCCACGCCCTCGGGCATGTTCTTCTGCAGCTCGGCCATGGTCTCGCGCACCTGGGCCGAGATGTCCAGCGCGTTGGAGCCCGGCGCCTGGAATACACCCATGCCGACGGCGGGCTTGTTGTTGAGCAGCGAGCGCAGCGAATAGTCGGCCGCGCCCAGCTCCAGCCGCGCGATGTCGCGCAGCCGGGTCACGGCGCCGTCGGCACCGGCCTTGACGATGATGTCGCCGAACTCCTCTTCGGTCTGCAAGCGGCCCTGGGCGTTGATGGACAACTGCATGTCCACGCCCGGCAGGCCCGGCGAAGCGCCGACCACGCCGGCGGCGGCCTGCACGTTCTGGCCGCGGATGGCGGCCACCACGTCGCTGGCCGAGAGGCCGCGCTGCGCGACCTTCTGCGGGTCGAGCCAGACGCGCATGGAGTAGTCGCCACCGCCGAAGATCTGCACCTGGCCCACGCCTTCGATGCGCGCCAGGCGGTCCTTGACGTTGAGCACCGCGTAGTTGCGCAGGTAGTTGATGTCGTAGCGGTCGTTGGGCGAAACCAGGTGCACCACCATCGTGATGTCGGGCGAGCTCTTGACCGTGGTCACGCCCAGGCGGCGCACCTCTTCTGGCAGGCGCGGCTCGGCCTGCGAGACGCGGTTCTGCACCAGCTGCTGGGCCTTGTCGGGGTCGGTGCCGAGCTTGAAGGTGACGGTGAGCGTCATCACGCCGTCGGTGGTGGCCTGGCTGCCCATGTAGAGCATGCCTTCCACGCCGTTGATGGATTCCTCCAGCGGCGTGGCCACGGTTTCGGCGATCACTTTGGGGTTGGCGCCCGGGTACTGGGCGCGCACCACCACCGAGGGCGGGGCCACATCGGGGTACTCGGAGATCGGCAGGCCGCGCAGCGCGACCAGGCCGGCGATCAGGATCAGCAGCGAGAGCACGCCCGCGAAGATCGGCCGATCGATGAAAAATTTCGAGAGGTTCATGGTGTTCTTTTCATTGGCGCGATGGCTCAGGACTTGGCCACGGCCACGGGGTTTTCCGGCGTCGTCGAGCGGGCATTCATCGGCACGATCTCCGGTTGCACCACGTCACCGGGGCGCACGCGCTGCAGGCCGTTGACGACGATGCGCTCACCGGGTTTCAGGCCGCTGAGCACGGTGCGCAGGCCATCGACGGACCCGCCCAGCGTGACGGCGCGGTACTCGGTCTTGTCGCCCTCGCCCACCACCAGCACGTACTTCTTGTCCTGGTCGGTGCCGACGGCGCGCTCGCTCACCAGCAGGGTGCGCGCGGTCTGCGGCTGGCCCATGCGGATGCGCGCGAACTGCCCGGGCATCAGGCTGCCGTCCTTGTTGTCGAACACGGCGCGCACGCGCACCGTGCCGCTGCGTGGGTCGACCTGGTTGTCGATCAGCTGCAGCTGGCCGGTGTAGGGGGTGTCGCTGGTGGCCGAGGTGCCCATCTGCACGGGGATGCGTTCAATGGTCCGACGTGCGCCGCCCGCGAGACTCTTGAGCGCGCCGGTCACGGTTTTTTCGTCGGCGTCGAAGCTGGCGTAGATCGGGCTGACCGAGACCAGGGTGGTGAGCACGGGCGCGCCCGGGCCGGCGGCGATCAGGTTGCCCACGGTCACCTCCAGCCGGCCGATGCGCCCGGCCACCGGGGCGCGTACCTGCGTGTAGCCCAGGCTCAGGCGTGTGGTCTGCAGCTGGGCCTGCGCTGCTTTCAGGTTGGCCTCGGCCTCGCGCAGCACGTTCTCGCGGTCGTCCAGCTCGCGCTGGGCGATCGCCTTGTCGTCCCACAGGCGGCGTGCCCGGGCGTGTTCGTTGGTGGCGTGGGTCACGCGGGCCTGCGCCGCGACGGTCTGCGCTTCGGCGCGCGCCACCTCGGCTTCAAAGGGTGCGGGGTCGATGGAGACCAGCAGGTCGCCCTTGGCCACCAGCGCGCCTTCGCGGAAATGCGTGGCTTGCACCACGCCCGCGACGCGGGATCGGATGTCCACGCGCTCCACCGCTTCCAGGCGGCCCGAGAATTCTTCCCAGGCGGCGATGTCGCTCTCGGTCACGGTGGCCACGGACACCGGCATGGGCGGTGGTGCACTGGGCGGCGAGCTGGCGCGGGCAACGCCGACGTCTCGCACGATTGCGGTTCCCGCGACGATGATGAGCGCCAGGACGGCGGCGGTGGGCCACCAGATGCGGTGCTGGAAAGCGGGCAGCTTGGACATGATTTTTCCTTTTTGAGGGCGAACAGGGCCGCCCCCGGTGGGTGACCGGGGTTGGCGTTTCAGGGTGGTGAGAAAGGGGAGCGGGGGTCCGTCAGGACGGCGGTGGCGTCGCGGCCTGGAAGAAGGCGCGCAGGTGTTCGCGCACCTCGATGGCGCACGGACATTCTTCGGCGGGCTGCTCGCTCAGCGAGTCGGGCCAGCCGGTGGTGGAGGGCAACACGCCGCTGTGCACGGCAATGCCGGCGCCGCGCAGGCGCTCGGCGTAGGCCAGGGCCTCGTCGCGCATCGGGTCGTCGCCGCCGGTCAGGATCAGCGCGGGAGGCAGGCCGGCGAGTCGCTGCGCACGGCCAGGCACGGCATAGGGATGTTCGGCGTCCATCGGGCCGCGCAGGTACTGCTGCCAGCCATCCATCCACTTGCAGCCGGTGGCTTCGCCCATCGTTTTCCGCAGCGACGCGGTGGCGTTGCACGGGTCCAGCATGGGGGCGACCAGGATCTGCCCGGCCAGCGGCGGGTGGCCGCGGTCGCGCACCATCAGCGCCACCGCGGCAGCGAGGTTGCCGCCGGCCTCTTCACCGGCGACGAACAGGGGCGCGGTCGAGCCGGCCAGGCGGGTGCGTTGCTTGTACAGCCACTCCAGCGCCGCGTAGCCGGCTTCCACCGCGTCGGGGAAACGGTGCGCGGGCGCCAGCGGGTAGGCCAGCGACGCCACCACCGCGCCCGAGTTGGCCAGCAGCTCGGCCAGGCAGGCGCCGCTGTCCAGGTCGCCCGAGACGAAGGCACCGCCGTGGAAGTGCAGCACCAGCGGCACCGCACCGCCGCGCGGCTTCTTGCCCCAGACGCGCAGCTCCAGCGCTGGCGTGCCCGGCACCCACAGGGTCTGTGCCGGCACCAACGGAGCGGAGGAAGAGGGAGTTGAAACCATGGACTGGACTATAGACACACCGCTTCTGCGGATAAAGCCACCTTCAACCAGTTGTCTGTTTCCAATGCGTGAACAATCCGGCCATAAAACAGCACGTCAAGGAGTGAGGGCATGGACCAGATTCAATCGATACGCGTGTTTGCGCGGGTGGTGGAGGCCGGCACCTTCACCAAGGCGGCGGAGTCGCTGGACCTGCCCAAGGGCACGGTGACCAAGCTGGTGCAGCACCTGGAGTCGCGCCTGAAGGTCAAGCTGCTCAACCGCACGACGCGGCGCGTGACCGTCACGCCCGATGGCGCGGCCTACTACGAGCGCACGGTGCGCGTGCTCAACGACCTGGACGACATCGAGGCCAGCATGACCAACGCCCAGGCCAGCCCGAGCGGGCGCCTGCGCGTGGACGTGGGCACTTCGGTGGCGCGCGAGATCATCATCCCCGCGCTGGCCGACTTCTACCGCCGCTTCCCCGACATCCAGCTCGACCTGGGCGTGACCGACCGCTCGGTGGACCTGCTGGCCGACAACGTGGACTGCGTGATCCGCGGCGGCGAGTTGCTGGACCAGTCGCTGGTGGCGCGGCGCGTGGCCAACGTGGCGCTGATCACTGTCGCCTCACCCGCCTACCTCAAGGCGCATGGCACGCCCACGCACCCCGAGCAGCTGGAGAACGAGCACACCATGGTGAACTACTTCTCCACCCGCAACGGACGGCCTTTCGCGAACGAGTTCGAGAAGGACGGCCAGATGCTGGAGATCTCAGGCCGGTACAAGCTCTCGGTGAACGAAAGCAACGCCATGACCGCGGCGGCGCTGGCGGGTCTGGGTGTCACCCAGATGCCCTCCTTCGCGGCCATGCCGTTGATCGAGCGCGGCGAGCTGGTGCGGCTGTTGCCCGACTGGACCTGCCACACGATCCCGCTGTACGTGGTGTACCCGCCCAACCGGCACCTGAGCGCGAAGGTGCGGGCGTTTGTGGAGTGGGTCGCGGATCTGTTCTCCCGGCATCCGCAGATGTCGCGTTGAAAGGGCGGCCCTCGCGCATCCGGTCAGCCATGCGCTTCAGGGCTTGATGTAGGCAAAGCCCAGCTTCTGCAACTTGGCGATCCTGACCACGCCCGAGGGCGTGAAATCGGCTTCCTGGATGAACTGCTCCTTCTTGAGGTCGCGGTTCTTCAGTGTGATCTCGCAGATCTCGAAGGCGACGCCTCTGCTTTTGAGAGCCGACACCAGCGGTGCGAACTCGGTGCCATTGGCCGCCTTGGCCCCCTCCATCAGCATGTCCACGCCCTCGGCGTGGGTGACGATGGTGATCTTCGCCTTGGGATCGGTATCGAGGTGGTTGCGAACGTTGCGCAAGCCTTTGAGGCCTTGCGCGACGGTGTTGTCGAAGTGGTAGACGACGGCGTCCTGTGCCGAGACGACGCCTGCGGCAAGAGCCAGGGTGAGGGTGGCGAGCAGTGATTTGAAGCGCATGGGGTTCTCCTGGGGCTGGGTTGACGGCAGGCTCGACGATGTTCACGGGTGTTCGGTCAAGCGTGCCAAAACCGTCACGCTCTTGACCCACCGAGCCCTCGCCGTGAGGCATTCAAGGTGTTTCAAGCATCGGTTCGGAACTATGCTTGCCACTGTACCGGGTATTGGAGGCCTGTTCTGGCCACCCACCCATTTGCGTGTATGCGAGCCTGGAGGGGTTTATGGCGAGTGATTTGGACACCGTGCGGGTGCTTCGGGCTCTGTTCAACGACATGCCGCGCGCGCCGCAGGGCCTCTCGGGCCTGGAGCTGATGGCCTGGATCAAGTCGTCGATGACCGACTACGAAGGCGGTGAGATGGCCTACATGATCGAGCACATCACCCGCAATTCCATGCTCGACATCGTGCTGCACATGCGCGAATCGGGGCACCTGCAGGACGACGCGGCGTTCGACGAAACCGTGACCCTTATCTCCACCGAAGAAGGGCGCCGCACCTTCCGCGACCGCTGCATCAACGCCCAGAGGACGGTGGATGCGACCGAGCGGCTGCTCAAGCGGGCGCGCCGATCCATGCAGGCCGATCAGGCGTTGTTTGTGGCGGATCCGCAGGAGATCGAGCGCTTCGTCAGCGGCCAGGCCAGTGGCCCGGGACCGCTGTTTGCCGAATTCGCCGCGCGCGAAGAGGTGCGCGAGATCGGTGTTTTTGACCAGGCGCCGGTGCAGGTGCATGAATTCGCCTGGGGCTTCGTGGTGGAGCAACAGAACGCGTGGAATGTGTACGTGGCCGAGGTCTGGCGCCAGGGCACGGTGGGCTACTTCGACCGGTTTCTCAACGCCTGGAAGCTCGAAGCCGCCACGCCGCTGGACGATGCCGGCTCGACGCCCGCGGTGCCTGCCGGGCTGCTGGTGGACGACGGCATCAGCAGCTTCAGCAGTCTGAGCTTCGAACTCGAACCCGGCGCGTCGGTGACGCAGGTGCGCCGCTGGCTGGGCGAGGCGTTCATCGGCCGCATGCTGCCTCGCATGGCGACCAAGGTGCTCGACGACGCCTACGATTTTCCGGCGAGCAGTCCGGCCAGCTGAGGTCGGCTCGCGCTTCAGGTGCGGCGAGCTTGGGTGGTCAGGCGTTGCGGGTCAGGCCGCGCGCCTCACAAGCCGAGGTTGCGACCAAACAGGCCGATCACGCCCACGATGATCAGGTAGAAGGCGACGATGTAGTTCAGCATGCGCGGCATGATGAGGATCAGGATGCCGGCGATGAGGGCCACCAGGGGGCCGATGCTCAGGTGAAGGTTCATGGCGGTTCTTCTTGAAAGAGGGTCGTGCTGGCGCCACAGAGATTGCGGCGCACCAGCCCGAGCATTGCATCATGTCGAGCCGCCGCCCACGGCGTCTGTGCGACGCCATACACACCGAGCGGGCCTCACCGCCCGTGGTGCCAGCTACCTTTCGCGGAACGCGGGGGCTTGTGCGAAGGCCAGGCCTCCGCTTTGCGTTCGCTGGTAGTTGGCCTCGCTGACCTGCGGGCTGCTGCGCCACTTGCGCACCACATGGATGCTGCTGAGCCGGTCCACCAGACTCAGGCGGGGATACACCGCGGACAGCACCAGGAGAGCGGCTTCCTTGGGCGTGAGGTGCTCGCGCAGCGCCGTCGACAGCACCTCTTCGTGAAAGGCCGGGTTCAGTTCGGAGGTCGCGATGCCCAGTTCGAGCAGGGCGGCATTGAAGGAGCGTTGGTACCAGAATTTTTTGAACATACCGTCAGTAGATGCCCAAAACACGCTGCGGTTCCATCGTTGACAGGTAACGGAATGGTTTAGCTGTGCCAGCGAATCACAAACAGAAACACCCGTGACCACAGGCAACACACACCCCACGCTTCAGCGCCTCACAACCGGGTGCGCAACTCCGTCTTGAGCACCTTGCCGTAGTTGTTCTTGGGCAGCTCGTTCACCAGCACATAACGCTTGGGTCGTTTGAAGCGCGCCATTTGCGCCAGGCAGTGCGCATCCAGCTGCTCGGTGGTCACGCTCGCGCGGGATTGAGCCACCACGAAGGCCACCACCACCTCGCCCCACTCGGCGTCCGGTGCGCCCACCACCGCCACCTCGGCCACACCCGGCGCGGTGAGCAGCACCTCTTCGACCTCGCGCGGGTAGATGTTGGAGCCGCCGCTGATGATGAGGTCCTTGCTGCGGTCCTTGAGGGTGAGGAAGCCATCGGCGTCCAGGCAACCCACGTCGCCGGTGAAGAGCCAGCCGTCGCGCACGGCGGCGGCCGAGGCCTCGGGGTTGAGCCAGTAGCCGGCCATCACGCTGTCACCCTTGATGAGCACCTCACCCACCTCACCCGTGGGCAGGCTGCGGCCTTCGGTGTCGGCCACGCGCACCTGCACCGGTGTCTGCGCCACACCCACCGAGGCCATGCGCTCGGCCCAGCGCGGGTGCGTGGTGTCGGCGAGTTGCTGGCGCGAGAGCGCGGTGCCCACCATCGGTGTCTCGCCCTGGCCGTAGATCTGCACGAAGCGCGGCCCCATCACGCGCAAGGCGCGTGCGATGTCGGCCGCGTACATGGGAGCGCCGCCGTACACGATGGTCTTGAAGGCGCGTGCCGAAGTGTCTGCGGACAGGCCGTGTTGCTCGGCGTGGTCCACCAGGCGCTTGACGATGGTGGGTGCGGCAAAGGTGGAGAGCGGCCCGAGGGCCTCGCCCAACGCGAACAGCTCGGCCGGGTCCACACCGCCAGACGCCGGCACCACATGGCGAGCACCGGCCATGAGGTGCGGGATGGCGTAGATGCCCGCGCCGTGCGACATGGGCGCGGCGTAGGCGATCACGTCCTCGGTCGTCACCGGGTCCACGTCGACGAAGTAGGTGAGCCCCATGGTCATGAGGTTGCGGTGCGTGAGCATCACGCCCTTGGGGCGACCGGTGGTGCCGCTGGTGTAGAACAACCAGGCCACGTCCTGCGCATCGCGCTCGATCACCGGCACCGCCCACGCATCGCTCACGGGTGCGAGCAGACCGTCGCACGCGGCGGACTCCACATCGATCTGCTGCTCCAGCCCGGCCAGCGGCTCGGGGGCCACATCGTGCGTGACGAAGCCCCAGCGCGCGCCGGCGTTGGCCACGATCCACTCGGCCTCGCGTGGGTGCAGTTTGGCATTCACCGGCACCACCACCAGCCCGGCCCACCAGGCGGCCCAGAGGATCTCCAGGTAGCGCGGGTGGTTGCGCATGAACAGCACCACGCGGTCGCCTGGCACCAGACCGGCGGCCACCATGCGCTGCGCCAGCCCCGCGCTGCGTTGCGCCCACTGGCCGTGGGTGGCCCAGGCTTGGGTGCCGTGAAGGATGGCGGGGCGGTCGGGGGTCTGGCGCGCGTGGCGCAGCAACAAATGGACAAGGCTCATCGGTGTCTCCGGGTCATGGGTGCGCTGGAGCACAGACCTTACACGCAGCGCCGGGTAGCGTGTCTGCATTGAAGCGCGCACGTCGTACAGCGCACATAAGGAACACCATGAAACAACCGTCACTCATTCTGGCCCGCACCGCCCTGGTCGCGGCCTGTGCCTTGTCCACCGCGGGGGTCTGGGCCCAGTCCACCTACGAGCAAGACCGCGCGGCCTGCATGCGCAGCGACTCGCAGCACGAGCGCACCAGTTGTCTGCGCGAGGCCGCCGCGGTTCGCGCCCAGAACAAGAACCGCAGGCCAACGATCAGCGACACCCCGGAGTCGCGCATGCAGAACGCCCTGAAGCGCTGCACCGAGCTGCCGCCCGAAAACAAGGCCCTCTGCGAGCGCATGGTGCGCGGCGAGGGCACCGTGAGTGGATCGGTGGAAGGTGGTGGCGTGATCCGGGAGTTGGTCACGCCGGTGCCGGCAATTCCGCCGATGCAACCCATGCCACCCGCACGGCCCATGCCACTCCCGGAACCGATGCCGCCCATGGCCCCCCCGCAGCCGATGCAGCCGATGCAGCCGATGCAACCCATGCCCGGTGCGCCGGTGGTGCGCTAAACGCTCAGCTCACACCTGCGGCGCGCAGGAACGCGCTGTTCTCTTCAACGGTGCCTACCGTCACGCGGATGCAGCCCTGCAGCCCATGCAGGCTGTCCTGTCGGCGCACCAGCACACCTTGCGCGAGCAAGTCGGCGTGCGCGGCAGCCGCATCGGGTGTGCGGATCAGCAGGAAGTTGGCGTGCGACGGCAACACCTGCCAGTTGGGGTGTGTCCTCAGCGCAGTGGCCACGCGCTCGCGCTCATGCAGCGTGATCGCCACGCGCTCCTGCACATAACCCGCATGCTCCAGCGCCACTTGAGCGCACACCGTCTGCATCAGCGACACCCCAAACGGCGGCACCAACTTGCGCAATTGGCGTGCCACCGCGTCAGAGGCCAGCGCATAACCCAGCCTTGCCCCCGCCAGCCCCCAGGCCTTGGAGAAGGTGCGCAGCAGCACCACGTGTTCATGTTGCCGGGCGAGCGCGCGTGCATCGTCGGGCGCGAAGTGATGGTAGGCCTCGTCCACCGCCAGCAGCCAACCCGGGCAGGCCACTGCCAGGCGCTCCAGTTCGTCCAGCGCGCAGAGCGAGCCGGTGGGTGCATGCGGGCGCGGGATGTAGATGACGCCGTGCGGACCTTCGCCCGTGGACGGGCCCAGAGCGTCGATCACGGCGTCCATGTCCAGCGACGCGTCGGCCCGCAAGGGCACCTCGGTCAGTGAGGCGCCGAGCAGCTTGGCATCAAGCGCATACAGCGCGAAGTTGGGTTTGACCGTGACCACCCGCCCAACCAGCGCACACAGCTGGATCAGCAAGGCGATCAACACATTGCTGCCGGTGGTGACCACCGTGCCCGAGGCCGGCCAGGCATCGTGCGCGGCGATGGCCTCGCTCAAGGCCTCGGCGTTGAGATCGGTGTAGCGGTGCCACGGCGCATGGCGCAGCCGCTCCAGCGCAATGGCCTTCAGCTCGTCGGGAAAGTCGGCGAACGACTCGTTCTGGTCGAGCTTGATCGGGGCGTTGACGGGGATGAAGGGGTAGTCCGGGCTGTTGAGCACGGCGGGGCGGATGGGGAGGGTCATGGACGGATTGTCGGATGACCCGCCGTATCAAGCCCGGGGACGCGGCATGTCAGTCCTCCGCGTCACTCTCCCGAGGCGCCGTCAGCGTGAGCAGGATGTCCGCATACCAGGCGCAGTTCAGGCCCAGCGATTCGTCCAGCACCAGATCCCGGTCGCCCATGTCCATGCGGGATGAATGCACGCCCAGCAGCTTCCAGGGCAGGGCGGCGGTCCGGGCTTCGGGGGAGGGGTCGCGCATCACCACGGCGGCTCCACTGGTGCCGCGGTGGGTGCGGGCGTCGGTCAGAAAGTAGCCGTTGCCCTGGAAGCGGATGCCGTACGGCGAGGCAATGACCGCGTGGCGCAGCACCGGCAGGTGGTGCAGGGCGTCGTGAAAGCCGAGCGGGAAGCCCACCACCAGCAGTGATTCGCCGGGGTGCACTTCGTCGAAGTTGCTCGACAGGTGGGCCGGGCTGAAGGCGCGGATCACCGACTCGCCGGGCAGCGCGCTGCGGTCGAGTTCGATCACGGCCACGTCGATCTCGCCACCGCTGTCGCGGCCCTGGTGCCACACGGCCTCGCCTTCGTTGTAGAGCAGCATCGAAAAGCCGGTGGAACGCGTGAGGTTGGACGCGTCCAGGTGCAGCTCGATCTCCAGCCGGTCGGGGAAATGTTGCGTGTCTTCGTCGATCACCACGTGGCGGCTGGTCACGAGGAACAGGCGGCCGTCGCGCTCGAAGAAGAAGCCGCTGGCGTTGGTCAGGGGCTGCTTGCCGTGGAAGGTGGACACACGCGGCGCCGCGAGGAACAGCGGATCAACAGGCGCGGTGATGGGCGCGGTGTTGTCGCCGACCGCGTTGCCGGTGGTGGGTGCACTCATCGGCGGGGGTTCGGGGTAGATCGGAGGTCGGTTCATCGTTTGAGTGTCGCACCCTTCATGGTTTCCCGAGCGTTGCCCACGAGGCGCTGCGTCTGGCCGACCACCTGCCGCTTCACGCCCGAGAGGCGCCAGCGTGTGCTGCCGGTGACCTGGCCACAACGCTCCTCGAGCGAGCCGAGTGCCAGCTTGATCGTGCCCAGTATGTGATCCTTGTTCATGCGAGTGCCTCGGAAGGGAGTTTGAACGGGTTGAAGAAGAAGGGGTGTGCGAAGAACGGGGAGGGTCGGGCCGATGCCGGGCGCGCGGTGGGCGCAGCGGGCTTCCTGGCGACACCGAACTGCCGCGACACAAAGGCCCAGACCATGCGGGAGGCGTCGGGTCCTTGCGCGTCGCTGTAGGGCTGGTTGGCCGCGCCGCCGCTCCAGGCGTGGCCGAGCTGGTCCACGTCGATCAAGGTCACGGCGGTGCGGCCCCGGTGTTTGAAGTCGGTCACGTGCATGGGGTGGCGCTGGCCACGCTGCTGGCTGCGCCGGGTGCCCGCTGCCGCACCGCCGGCGAGGGCCCACACCCCGGCGGCGGCGGCACCGTTGCTGGCGGCCACCACGGCGTCGCGCCCACCCTGGATCACCAGCAGTGGCGGCAGGGGCAGCAGCATCTGGCCGGGCGCAGGCGACCACGGCGCGGGCAGTCGGTGCCCGCGCATGGCTGCCAGCGCGGTGGCGGTGGAATCGGCCGCGCCCGGCCCGATGCCCGAGTGCATCACCACCGCCTTGAAGCGCGCGGGGTGTCTCGATGCGATCAGCGCGGCCATGCTCGCACCGGCCGACAGGCCGGCGAGCGCCACGCGGGCGCGGTCCACTGGTTGCAGCAGGCAGACCTGATCGATGGCGGCGAGGATCAATGCCACCTCACCGTGTGCGCGCCCGCTGCGCGTGTCGAACCAGTTCCAGCAACGCTGCGCGCTGGCCAGGCGGTCTTGTTCGGGGTAGAGCACCAGAAAACGCTCGCGCCGGGCGAGCGCATTCATGCGTGTGCTCAGCGCAAAGCCGGCGGCGTCCTGGCCGCAGCCATGCAGCATCACCAGCAGTGGCAGGCGCTCGCCAGCTTGGAGGTCGGGCGGGCGGTAGAGGCGATAACGGCGTGCGCCACCCGGCCCGATGGCCATGCCGCTGAGCCAGTCGCCGGGCGTGGGTGGTGGCTGCCTGGTCTTGGCTGTGACCTGCTTCACCACGGCTTTCGCGGTGCGCGTCTGTGCGCGTCGCGTGTTGCGGGTGAGTGTGGCCAGGTTGCGGTTGAAAACCGTCACCCAGCTGGACGCAACCGTGCGCTTGGCCATGGCGGCTGGCCCCCTCAGGCTTTCAGAAACGCCAGCAGGTCCTTGGCCAGGCGCTGCTTGTGGCTGACAAACAGGCCGTGGGGCGCGCCTTCGTATTCGACCAGCTGCGCACCGGCGATGGCCGGGGCCGCCAGGCGGCTGGACGCCGCGATCGGCACGGTCTTGTCGTCGGTGCCGTGGATCAACAGGGTGGGCACGTCAAACGCCGCGAGGTCGGGGCGGAAATCGGTGCTGGAGAACGCGCGCATGCAGGCCACGGTGGGGCGCAGGCCGGCCTGCATGGCGATGTTGTGCGCCCAGCGCAGGGTTTCGTCACTGACGCGGCTGTCGGGTGAGCCCAGGCCGAAAAAGTCGCGGAAGAAGCCGGTGAAGAACTTCGCGCGGTCGTCGGCCAGGGCCTTGGCGGTCTTGTCGAAGGCCGACGCTTCCGCGCCGGTGGGGTTGTCGGCGGTCTTCAGGCGAAACGGCAGCACCGAGGAGATCAGCGCGGTCTTCACCACGTTCTTGCCGCTGTGGCGCGACATGTAGCGGGCCACCTCGCCACCGCCCATGGAGAAGCCCACCAGCGCGGCGTCCTGCACGTCCAGCTGCTCCATCACTTCCCACAGGTCGTCGGCCAGGGTGTCGTAGTCGTACCCGTTCCAGGGCTGCGACGAGCGGCCGAAGCCCCGGCGGTCGTAGGCGATGACGCGGTGGCCCGCTTCGACCAGCGAGACGGCCAGGTCGTCCCAGGAGTCGGCGCTCAAGGGCCAGCCGTGGATGAGCACGACCGGGCTGCCTTCCCCCCAGTCCTTGAGGTAGAGCGATGTCTGGTCGGCGGTGGTGATGCGGTGCATGATTGTTGTGGGGGCGTTGAGACCGAGTGGTGACAGCTTCCAGTGTCAGAAGCGCGCCGATGGCCGTCTGTACGACAGCGCACGCAGTGGCCGCGATCGCAGATCAGGTGCCGCTGCGCAGCAACATGGCCGGGTTCAGCCGCATCTGCGCCAGCAGATAGCGCGCACCCAGCCCCAGGCTCACTGCGCTCACGCCGATGGCGGTGAGTGCGCCGGTCCAGTACAGGCCCATGGGGTCAAGGTCGAGGCGCCAGCGCAACAGCCCGGTGGCCAGCGCGCTGCCGGCCAGCGTGGCGAAGCCGGCGGTCACCACCGCGAGCAGCAGGTATTCCCAATACAACACACGCCGCAGGCTCGAGAGGCGCGCGCCCACCGCGTGCATCACCGTGGCCTCGAACACCTGGCGCGCGCGGCTGCTGGCCACCACGCTGGCGAGCACCAGCAGGCTGGCCGCCAGGCACACGCCGGCCACCAGCGCCAGGCCGCTGCTGGCGCGACCCATGAGCGCGCGCGTTTCGCGCAACAGCGCTTCGGTGCGCACGGTGGCGATGTTGGGAGCGGCCGCGGCCAGTTGGTCTTGCGCTTGCAGGGCTTCGTCGGGGTCGAGCCAGGCGGCGCCCACGTGGCGTGTGATGTGGGGGTCGAGCACGCCGTCGCTGAAGATGCCTTCCAGCCACAGGCGCGCCTGCAGCCGCTGCTGACTGTAGATGGCGGTCAGCTCGGCCTGCACCGGTGCGCCCAGGATGTCGAAAATGAGGCGATCGCCCACTTTCAGACCGAGCTGGTCAGCCTCACGGTCTTCCATGGCCACCAGGGGCGCGCCGGTGTGGTTGGCGGGCCACCAGGCACCGTCGCGGATCACCACGTCGTCGATGTTGCCGGCGCGGTTGCTGAACTTCTGCTCGTCGCGCGCTTCGCGCACGCGTTGGCCATCGTCGCTGTCGCGCAGCGCCTCGCCGTTCACCTCGATGAGGCGGCCCAGCACCAGCGGCGCGGTGGTGAGCTGGCGCAGGCTGGGCTGCGCGTTCAGCGTGTCATGCAGCAGCGGGATCTGGTCGGTCTGCACGTCGTAGAACACCAGGGCCGGTGCGTTCTCGGGCACGGTCTCGTTCACCGCGCGCAGGAGCGAGGTGACCACCAGCGTGCAGGCCACCAGCAGCGTGAGCGCGGCACCCAGCGAAAGCAGCGCGGCGCGCAGCGGCGAATCGCTGCGCTGCAGGCCGGCCATGGCCAGGCGCAGTTCAAACGGCAACTGTGCACCCGGGCGGTTGAGCTGGCGGCGCGCCAGGCCACGCAGCAGGCGCGTCACGCCTTCGAGCACGACCAGCAGCAGCACCGTGGCCACCACGAAGGCCAGGCCAAAACGGGCATCGGGCACGCTGGCCACCACCAGCGTGCCCACCACCGCGGCCACGCCGCCGGTGAGCCACCACACGCGCCTGGGCGTTTTCAGCGTGTTGCCGTCGATGCCGCGAAACAGCGCGGCTGGCGAGACCGACAGCGCGCGGCCCAGCGCGGGCAGCGCGAAGGTGAGCGCGGTGAGCACGCCGAAGCACAGCCCCACCAGCGAGGGCAGCCACAGCCCCATGAGCAGCGGCGCCAGCGGCAGCTGCTGCGCCGCGGCCAGCGTGCCGCCCAGGGCGAGTGCGTTGCCGATCACAACGCCGCCCAGACTGGAGAGCAGCGCCAGTATCAGGATCTGCAGCAGCACCAGCGCGGCCAGGTGGCCATCGCGCAGGCCCACGGCGCGCAGCGTGGCCAGCGTGCCGAGCTTGCCTTGCAGGTAGGCCTGCACGCTGTTGAACACCCCCAGCCCGCCAATGAACAGGGCCGAGAAACCGATGAGCAACAAGCCCGAGCCGATCTGGCCCAGCACCTCGGCCATGCGGTCGCTGCGCTCGTCAAAGGTGGTGACTTCGGCCGCCAGATTCGGGAACGCCGCGATGAAGGCGTCGCGCCAATCGGCGGGCTGCGCGGTGCGCACGCGGTAGTGGTACTCCACGCGGCTGAGCGGCTGCACCAGTCCGGTGGCGGCGAGGGCACCGTCGGCCACCAGCACCGGGGCGCCGCCCCAGTCGGCGCGCAGGCTGCGGTCGGGCTGGCGCACCACCAGGGCGCGCACCTCCAGGCTGAGGTTGCCCACCTCCACGGTGTCGCCGGGTTGGAGGTCCAGACGCTGGGCCAGCGTGGCGTCCAGCGCCGCACCCCACACGCCGTTGTTGTGGGCCAGGGTGGCGGCCAGTGGCCCGGCCGGTGCGAGTTCCACCGTGCCGTACAGCGGGTAGTGCTCGTCGGCGCTTTGCAGTTCGATCAGTTGCGCCCGACCGTCGGGCGCTCGCAGCATGGTGCGCAGCTCCACCAGCCGAGAGACCGCGCCGCGCTCGTTCATCCAGGCCAGCACCTCGGGCGCCAGCGCCTCGGACTGCTCCACTTCGAGGTCGCCGCCGAACAGCAGGCGCGCGTCGCTCTTGAGCGCGTCGGCCACCTGGCGGTACAGCCCGCCGCCGGCCGTGACCAGGGCCACGCCCAGCACCAGGCAGGCGCAGAAGATCCACAGGTGCCGGCCACTGGCGCGCAGGTCTCGCCAGGCCAGGCTAAACAGGAACCGCATCGACTGCCTGTCCGGTGGTCTTGATGGCGCTCAGGTGGCCGTCGTGCAGCCGCAGCACGCGGTCGCAGCGGGCGGCAAAGTCGGGATCGTGCGTCACCAGCACCAGCGTGGTGCCGGCCTCCCGATTGAGTTCGAACAGCAGGTCGCGGATGGCCTCGCCGGTGTGGTCGTCCAGATTGCCGGTGGGCTCGTCGGCCAGCAGCAGGCGCGGGCGGTGCACCAGCGCCCGCGCAATCGCCACGCGCTGCTGTTCGCCTCCCGAGAGCTGGCTGGGGTAGTGGTCTTGCCGCGCGCCCAGGCCGACGCGTTGCAGCAGGGCAGCGGCGCGGCTGTGGGCGTCGCGTTGGCCGGCCATCTGCAGCGGCAGGGCCACGTTGTCCAGCGCGCTCAGGCTGGGCAACAGGTGAAACGACTGGAACACGATGCCGATGCGATCGCGCCGCAGGTCGGCCAGCGCGTCGGCGTCCATGGCCCCGAGTTCGGTGCCGTCGATGGTGATGCGCCCACCGGCCGGGCGCTCCAGCCCCGAGAGCAGCAGCAACAGGGAAGTCTTGCCCGAGCCCGAGGGCCCGGTGATGGCGATGCGCTGGCCCGCGGCCACCGAGAGGTTCACCGAGCGCAACACGTCGATGCGTGCCGAGCCCAGCTGGTAGTGCATGGACACCTCTGAAATTTTGATCATGCGGGGTGAGTTCTCGTTCAGGGGCAAAGGTTCAGTATGCCGAGCGGGGCCGGGAGCCGTGTTGGAACAGGACTTTTTGCGCGCCGCGGGCCAGGGGTGTTGCGCCTTCGTGACGCGAACGCGACCCCGGCCCCCCTACACTGGGCAGGGTAGGTGCAACAGAATGTTGTGCGTGATCCTGTGGTTTCCCGATGGACTGACAACACGTTCCTATGACACATGGCGCAAGCCCACCGATGGCCGGCGAACAGGGGAGAGGTGATCTGCGAAGCGGATGGCGAGGCCGTGCGTGGCGCTGTGCCGCTGCCGTGGTGGTGTTGGCGCTGGCCGCCTGTGGGGACCCGGTCATGCCGCCGCTCACCGTGGGCATGAATCCCTGGGTAGGTTACGACCCGCTGGTGCTCGCGCGCGACCGCGGCCTGGCCGACCCGCGCCGGCTGCGCGTGGTGGAGCTGCCGTCCGGATCGGAGACGCTGCGCCACTTGCGCAACGGTCTGCTCGATGCAGCCACGCTCACGCTCGACGAAGTCTTGCGGCTCGCCGACAGCGGCGTGGAGGTGCGCATCGTGGCCATGCTCGATGCGTCCAACGGTGGCGATGTCGTGATGGTCGCACCGCGCATCGGCTCGCTGGCGCAACTCAAGGGCGAGTTCATCGCGGTGGAAGACTCGGCCGTGGGGTCCTTGCTGCTGCACCGCATGTTGAAGAAGGCGGGTCTGAGCCGGGCCGACGTGAAGGTGGTCAACCTGGAGGTGACGGAGCACCTGGGGGCCTTGCGCAACGCCCGGGTCGGCGCGGCCGTGACCTACGAGCCCCTGGCCGGCGCCATGGGGCAAGCCGGCTACCGGCGCATCTTTGACAGCAGCGAGATGCCCGGCGAAATCCTGGACGTGCTGGTGGTGCGCAAGGACGTGCTGAAGCAACGCCCCGCCGACGTCGATGCACTGCTGGGGGCCTGGTACGCCGGCCTGCACGTGTTCCAGCTCGACACGCCCGGCGCTGCCGAGTCGCTGGCCCAAGGCACCGATCTCTCACCGTCGGACTACCTGGCGGTGCTGGGCGGTTTGCTTTTTTATTCCCGGGAGGCGTCCGAGCGCGAACTCTCGGGCAACCCGCCAGCGCTGGCGGCGCAGGCACAGAACGTGGTGGACACACTGACCGAGGTCGGACTGCTGCGCCAGCCACCGCGTTGGGACCAACTGATCGATGGTGCACCCATGCGCCGCTTTCAGGCCAGCAGGCAGGCCTCGCAGTGATGAGGCTGTCGTCCCGCCTGGCCCTGCCGGGTCGCTGGCTCATGCCCTTGATGCTGGTGTTGTTTGCGCTCACGGCGTCCACCATCAACTACGTCGTGCAGGCGCGCCAGGTGGGCGCGCAGGTGCTGGATCAGGAGACCCGGCGGCTGCGCGAGCGCCTGAGTGTGGAGCAGAGCCGCCTGAGCGTTCAGTCGGGCATGGACAACCAGGTCCTGGTGCGCCGGCTGGTGGGCGGCATGGGGCTCTACAGCGGTATGCAGCACACCTGGCTGCTGCAGCCCAACGGTCTGGTGCAGGCTTCGCTGGTGCGCTCCGACATCGGGCAACCGTTCGGCGAACTGCTGCGGCGGCGCGCCGACCTCGCCGGCGTGAGTGGCGTGGTGTTCAACGGGCCATCGGAGGTGGCCATCACCGTGGTTCACCTGGCGGCCACGCGGCAACTGGTGGGTGTGGTGCCGTTCACCACGGGTCGGCGCCTGATCGCGGTGGTCGATCTGGGCCTGCCCCAGGCCATGCGGTTTGCCGGCATGCAGCAGGAAGCCCTGCGCGAAGGCCTGTTGTTGCTGGGCCTGACCATCCTGCTGGCGCTGGTGGTGCATCTGGTGTGGTTTCGCCGGGCCCGGCGCCTGGCCCTGGCCCTCAAGCGCATGGGCGAAGGGGAGTTACAGGCCCGCGCCGGGCTGCAGGGGCACGACGAACTGGCCATGATCGGCAGCGAAGCCGACCGCATGGCCGAGCGCTTGCTGAGCGGGCAGACACGGCTGCGGCACCTGGTCGATCTGGTCGACCGTTCGCCCGTGGTGGTGGTCGAGTGGCGCGACGAGCCCGGTTGGCCCATGAGTTATGTCAGCCAGTCGGTGGCGCAGTGGGGCTACCAGCCCGGGGAGCTGTTGCACGGCGAATTGACCTACGCGCAGCTCATCCACCCGCAAGACATCGAACGCGTGACGATCGAGGCCGCCCGCTACTTCAAGGATGGGCCAGACGAACACCGCCAGGAATACCGGCTGCGCTGCGCCGACGGAGGCTGGGTCTGGGTTGACGACCGCACCACACTGACCCGTGACGAGCACGGCGTCATCACCGACATCAGCGGGATCCTGCTCGACATCACGGTGCAGAAAGAAGCCCAGCTCGCGCAGCAGGAGCAGGCCGAGTTCCTGCGCCTGTTCTACGAACTGCCCTTCATCGGCATGGCGATCTCCGCACCCGGCTCCACGCGTTGGCTGCAGGTCAACAGCCAGCTGTGCGTGATCCTGGGTTATTCGCGCGAAGAGCTCACGCGCATGACCTGGGCCGAAATGACACCCCAGCCCGATCTGGACCAGAACCTGGCCTTGCGCGACCAGATGCTGGCCAACCGCACCGACAACTACTCGATGCGCAAGCGCTTCGTGCGCAAGAACGGCAGCTTCGTGCACACCGAGATCGACGTGCGCGCGGTGCGCCACCCCGACGGCACGCTCAAGCACCTGTTCGCCACCATCAAGGACATCACCGAGCGGCTGCAGGCCGAAGCGGCCATCGGCAAGCAGAGGGACCTGCTGGAACTGGCCGAGTCCATGGCCGGGCTGGGCAGCTGGGTATACGACACCCAAAGTCAGAGCGTCTGGTGGTCGCGCCAGATGTACCGCGGCATCGGGCGCGACGAAGCACTGGGTCCACCGCCCGATCTGGTGGCCTATCTCGACTGCATCCACCCCGACGATCGCGCGCTGGCCGATCGTTTCATGCGCTCGGTCCCCGGCAGCGAGGAGATGATCACCGCCGAGTTTCGCCGCCATCCCGACCTGGGTGCGTTGCGCTGGTTCCGGGGCAGCGTGCAGAGCAAGCCCACCGCTACCGGGCACCACACCTACAGCGGCACCCTGCTCGACATCACGCAGCTCAAACTGGCCCAGGCCACGCTGGAGCAGAGCAATGCCGCGCTGGAGCAACGCGTGACTGAACGCACCGCCCAGCTGCGAGGCCTCAACGAGGAACTGGAGGCCTTCTCGTACACCGTCTCGCACGATCTCAAGGCCCCTTTGCGGGGGATCGACGGCTACAGCCAGTTGCTCGAAGAGGAGCACGGCGCTCAGCTCAACGAAGAGGGGCGCCAGTTCCTGGTTCGCATCCGCCGCGGCGTGCTGCAGATGGGCGACCTGATCTCCGGCCTGCTGGACTACTCGCGCATGGAGCGGCGCACCATGGAACATCAGCGGGTGGATGTGCCGGCCCTGGTGACGCAGGTGATCGAAGGCCATGCCGCCGACATCGAGAGCACCGATGTGCGGCTGAGCCTGAACCTGGAGCCCATGGTGCTGAAGCTTGATCGGGAAGGCATGGCGGTGGTGCTGCGCAACCTCGTGGGCAATGCCATCAAGTTCAGCCGCACCAGGGACCAGCCTGTGGTCGAGATTGGCGCCCGCACCGAGGGCGCGCATCGTATCCTCTGGGTGCGTGACAACGGGGTGGGCTTCGACATGAAATACCACGACCGCATCTTCGGCATCTTTCAGCGTTTGCAACGCGCCGAGGACTACCAGGGCACCGGCCTGGGCCTGGCGCTGGTGGCCAAAGCCGTGCAACGCATGGGCGGTCGCGTCTGGGCCGAGAGCCAGCCGGGACAGGGCGCCACTTTCTTTTTGGAGTTTCCGTCATGAGCAAGCCTGCCTCCCTGCCGCCCATCCTGCTGGTCGAGGACAACCCGATGGACCTCGACCTCACGCTGCGCGCCTTCAACAAGAAGAAGTTCTCCAACACGATCCAGATCGCGCGAGATGGGGAAGAGGCGCTGGCTTTCATGGCGCGCTGGGAAGCGGGCGAGCCCGTGCCGGCGGTCATACTGCTCGACATCAACCTGCCCAAGGTCAATGGTCTGGAGGTGCTGCAGAAACTCAAGGCTCACCCCGAGTTTCGGCGCATCCCGGTGGTGGTGCTCACCTCGTCGCGAGAGAACTCCGATCTCAAGACCGCCTACGATCTGGGCGTGAATTCCTATATCGAGAAGCCGGTGAGTTTCAGCAAGTTCATTGAAGTCGCCGAGCACATCGAACTCTACTGGTGCCTGCTCAACGAGCGGGTCTAACCCTGGAAACATCCATGATCAAGTACCTCATTCCCGTCGATGGCTCTGCCCAGTCCATGCACGCCGCCTACCATGCCATGCGCCTGGTCAGCTCGGGTCTGAAAGCCCGTTTCGTGGTGGCCAACGTGCAGGAAGCGCCCAACCTCTACGAACTCGTGGTGGCGCACGATCCCGACGTGCTGCACGAGGTGAGCGACGCCGCCGGGCACGATCTGGTCCGTCCTGCTGTGGCGCTGCTCACTTCTGCCAGCCAGCTGGTGGAGGAAGTGGTGGCCAGCGGTGACCCGGCCCACGCGCTGGCCGAGCTGGTGGAGAGCCACGAGTGCGACGCGGTGATCATGAGCGCCCACGGCAGCGGCGAGAGCGAGCGTGGCCTGGGTTCGGTGGCGCAACACATGGTGCAGAACTGCCTCGTGCCGGTCACCATCGTGCGGCCAGCGCCCACCGAAGCGTCAGAAGCGTCCTGAACGGGCGGCGGATTCAACCGGTCGACGCAATGCCGTACGTACCCCGAGAGCAGCGCTTCCTTGCCGGGAAAGTAGTCGTACAGCGTGCCGACCGCAATGCCGGTTTCCAGCGCCACGGCGCGCGTGGTCACGTCCTCCCAGCCCTGCGCGTTCCAAATCCGAACAACGGGGCCATCGCTTTTTGCATGCGCAGGCGGTGATCGCGGACCTGCATGCGGGCAAGGTCGATCCCCAAGAGGCGCATGTGGTGCAGCTGGGAGATCGATTGGCCGAGTGACGATCTGCGCTCGGCCAGCGGAAGGTCAGGCCTGCAGGGTGAAGCAAAAGGTCGAGCCTTCGCCGGGCACCGAGGTGGCCCAGACGCGGCCGCCGTGGCGTGAAACGATGCGCTTGACGATGCTCAGGCCAATGCCCGAACCGCTGAACTCGGTCTGGTTGTGCAGTCGGTTGAACGGGGCGAACAGCCGTTCGGCGAACTTCATGTCGAAGCCACAGCCTTCGTCCCTCACGAAGAAGACCGTGCCCTCCTCATTCACGAAGCTGTCCACCAGGATGCGGGTGGTGTCCTTCTTCGCGCTGTACTTCCAGGCGTTGCGCATCAGGTTGTCGATCACGCAGCGCAGCAGGGTGTCATCCGCGAGCGCCTTCATGCCTGGGGCCACCGTGATCACGGCCCGCCGGCCCGGCTCGGAGGCCATGAGCGCTTCGCCCGATTCGCTGGCGATCTGGCTGATGTCGACCTCGGTGAGGTTCATCGCCGAGCGCGACAGGCGCGACATTTCCAGCAAGGCATCGATCAGGTCGCTCATGCGCGACGCCGAAGACCCCATGGTCTGCAGCAGCTTGGTGCCCTGGTCGCCCAGCCCGATGGCGTAGTCTTCGATCATCACCGTGCTCAGCCCCGCGATGGCCCGGATGGGCGCGCGCAGGTCGTGGGCGGCCGAGTAGGTGAAGGTCTCCAGTTCGCGCAGGCTTTGCTGCAGTTCGCTGGTGCGTTCGCTCACCTGTTGTTCCAGGCGTTCGTTGAGCTCGCTCAGGTGGATTTCGGCCAGCTTGCGATCGGTGATGTTCTGCACGATGCCGCTCAAGCGGTGGCCCGGCAACGGGCTGGCGTCGATCTTGAGCCAGCGGTCGTCCTGCCCTGCGTGCAGCACCCGAAATTCCTGGCTGAATTTGTGCAGCGGCGTGTGGGACCCGTCCATGCGGACGGCGAAGGCCGGGCGATCGGCCTCGTCCACATTGGACAGGAACTCGGCGAATGTGAGGGCGCGGTCCTGCGGTTGGCCAAGAAGAAGGGCCGAGTTGGGCGACAGGCGCAGGTGGTCGGCGTCGCAGTCGAACTCCAAGGTGCCCATCTGGGCTGCATCCAGCGCCTGCTGAAGCAACTGCTGACTCTCGGCCAGGGCCTTCTCTGCCGAATGACGCTCCAGTGCCATCTGGATGGTGGCGTGCAGTTCGCGCTCCGAGAACGGCTTGATGAGGTAGCCATAGGGCCGTGTCTGGCGCGCGCGCTCCAGCGTGGAATCTTCCGAATAGGCGGTGAGGTAGATCACCGGCACCGGGTGCGTTTCGTTGATGCGCCCGGCCACATCGATGCCGTCCATGGAGCCCTCGATGTGGATGTCCATGAGGATCAGATCGGGGCGGGATTTCGACACCAGCGCCAGGGTCTCGTTGCCCGAGACGGCCACGGCGGGCACGTGGTAGCCCATGTGCGAGAGGCGCTGCTGCAGGTTGAAGGCGACGATGCCTTCGTCTTCGACGATCAGGATGTGTGCAGAGGGTTTCATGCTTTGTCGCCCATGCGGAATTTCAAGGTGAACCGGGTGGGGTTGTCGCGCTGGACATGCAGCTCTCCGTGCAGTTGACGGGTGAGCAGGTGCACCAGTTGCAGGCCGAGCGAATCGGACTTGTCCAGGTCCATGTCGGGCGGGATGCCTTGGCCGTCGTCGCTGATCGAGAGCTCCACCGCCTGCTCATCGTTCTGGCGGATCTCCACCAGCACGGTGCCGCTCTGGTCGTGGGGAAAACCGTGCTTGAGCGCATTGCTCACCAGCTCGTTGACGATCAGCCCGCACGGGATGGCTTCGTTGATCGGCAGCTTGACGTCGGTGGAGCGGATGTCGATGTGCACCTGCCTCGAACGGGCGCCATACGACTCGGTGAGCCGCGGCAGGAGTTCGCCCAGAAACCGCTGGAAGTCCACCTGCGCGAAGTTCTGCGACTGGTAGAGCGTCTGGTGAATGAGCGACATGGAGCGGATGCGGTTCTGGCTGTCGCGCAGCACCTCCACCAGGTCGCTGTCGACCATCTTGAGGGCCTGCAGGTCCAGCAGGCTGTGGATGACTTGCAGGTTGTTCTTCACCCGGTGGTGCACTTCCTTGAGCAGCAGGTCCTTTTGCTGCAGCGCGTCCTGGATGCGCTTCTCGCTGAGCTTGCGCTCGCTCAGGTCCAGGATCACCGAAAGGATCATCGGCCCCTCGCCGGTCTCCACGGGGTTGATGCCGATTTCCACCGGGAATTCGCTGCCATCCTTGCGCAATCCGCTGAGGTCGCGACCGGCGCCCATGGGTCGGGCGCTGGGCTCGGCCAGGAAGCCACCCCGGTAGCCTGGGTGTTTGTGGCGATAGCGCTCGGGAACCAGCACCTCGACCTTCTGCCCGATCAGCTCCTCGCTGGCGTAGCCGAAGGTGGTTTCCGCCAGCTCGTTGAGCCGGATGATGCGGCCCTCCCCGTTGACCACGATCATGGCCACGGGAATGCGGTTGAACGCCTGTCCCAGATACTCGTCCAGCGCAATGCGTTGGGCTGTCATCGGTGCCTCCCTCCTCCGATACGGGAACCTTGCTTGCGGAAGGTTCTACCTCGCCTTATTGGATACGGGGCAGTGTACGCCAGCGCACCTTGGAAATGGTGTCGCCCGTGGTGCGGCGATGCCGGGCGAAAGGGACGTCAGGCGGCCTGTTTGCGGTTGTCCAGCCGGAAGATCTTCACCGCCTCGCTCATCACCCGGGCCTGTGCCTGCAGTGAGCTGGCCGCTGCCGAGAGTTCCTCGACCATGGCCGAGTTCTGCTGGGTGACCGAGTCGAGCTGGCCCACCGCCTGGTTGATCTGCGCCAGGCCCATCGACTGTTCGTGCGTGGCGCTGGTGATCTCGGCGATCAGGCCATTGACCTGCTCCACCGAGCCGACCACGTTGGCCATGGTCTGTCCGGCGCTGTGCACCAGCTGGCTGCCGTGCATGACCTTGGCCGCCGATTCGTCGATCAGCACCTTGATCTCCTTGGCGGCGGTCAGCGTGCGCTGCGCCAGGTTGCGCACCTCGCCGGCGACCACCGCAAAGCCGCGACCTTGTTCACCCGCGCGTGCCGCTTCCACCGCCGCATTGAGGGCCAGGATGTTGGTCTGGAAGGCGATGCCGTCGATCACGCCGATGATCTCGCCGATGCGACGCGACGATTTGCTGATGTCGTCCATGGTGGTGACCACCTCGGCCATGGCGGTGTTGCCCTCCCGGGCCACCGTGGCCGAGCGCTGTGAGAGCACCGAGGCTTCGCGAGACGAGTTGGCGCTCTGCTGCACCGTGCTGGTGAGCTGTTCCATCGAGGCGGCTGTTTCTTCCAGGCTGCTCGCCTGCGATTCGGTGCGCGAAGACAGGTCGGAGTTGCCGGCAGCGATCTCGTTGGACGCCACCTGAACCCCTTCGACCTCGTGGCGCACATCGGACACCACGGCCTGAAGGTTCACATTGAGCTGGTTGAGCGCGCGCGCGAGCTGGCCGAACTCGCCGCTGCTCGCACCGTTGAAACGTGCCGAAAGATCGCCCGCGGCCATCTGGTTGGCGAAGCCGACCGACTGCATGAGTGGCCGAAGGATCTGGGCACGCAGGCTGAGGGCGGCCAGCGCTGCGATCACCAGCAGGCCCGCAGCGGCGGCCAACTGCGCGCCCGTGCCGTGGGCGGCGCTGTATTGGCCGACGACCACACCGATGCCGGCCAGCCCCACCGATGTGAAACCGATGCGCTTGCCCAGCGTGAGCTGTGCCATGCGTTGCAACCGGCCGACCAGGCCGGTGCGGACCACACGGCCGTGGTGCAAGGCCAGACTCGGGCTGCCTGCGGCGTGCTCGCTGCGCATGCGCGTGTACAGCACCTCGGCTTCCCGTATCTGCTCGCGCGTGGGCTTGGTTCGCACCGACATGTAGCCCACCGCCTGGCCGTTCACCATCACGGGCGTGGCATTGGCCACCACCCAGTAGTGGTCGCCGTTCTTGCGCCGGTTTTTCACCAGCGCCGACCACGGCGAGCCGCTGGCCATGGTGGCCCACATGTCTCTGAACGCCTCGGAGGGCATGTCGGGGTGGCGCACCAGGTTGTGCGGTTGCCCGATGAGTTCCTCGCGCTCGAAGCCACTGACCGCCACGAAGGCCGGGTTGCAGTAGGTGATGCGGCTTTGCAGATCGGTGGTGGAGACGAGGGTCACGCCCTCGGGGATGACGAATTCCTGGTGGGTGACGGGCAGGTTGGTGCGCATGGGATATCTCGAATGGATGGGCCTGTCGGAACGGAGCACCAAGGACAAGGGTGTTCGAGGCCGTACCTACAGTATCGGCACGCCGGCCGATAGGTGAAGGCCCGAGTACAGCGGCAATGACCTTGCATTACCGATTCATGCGTTCGGCGACCGGGCGGTCGTGTTTCGCCTGCTGCCGGCTGAAACGCCAGAGCATCCCCGCCAGTTCTCATTGCGCGTAACCGGGAGGCAGGAAATTCAACCGGCTGCGCATACGGGCGTACTCGATGACCTGTCGCTTGTCGTCGGGCAGCAAGTTCAACTGGGGGTGTTGCAGCAGCGCATCGAGCAGTTCCCGACAGCGTGGCCGGTCGTTGGTCCTGATGTAGATCAGCGCGGCTTCCTTCAGGCCGGCACTGCGCAGTTTCACCGCGCTCTGGTGGGTGGACTTGCAGATCAGGGCCATCAGGGGACCGCTGCAGGCGCGTTCGGCTGGCGTGGATGCGAGGGGCCCGGCCACCAGGGTCTTGAGATCCTTGGGCAGCGCGATCAGGCTCAGGAACGCCTCGGCCGCGCCCAGCACGAAGTCTTGCGTGAACCACCAGCGCTGGCGCTGGTTCCGGCGAGCGGCGGGTGGCACCTGGTCGTTGAAAGCTTCCAGCGGCCCCAGTGCGATCAGCGAGTGGTTGATGTTCAGGCTGGCATTGAACTGGTCCTGAACCGCTTGTGCGCACATCTGGATGCCGGGCACCTCCAGCGACTCCAGCGTGGTGTTGGTCGCCAGGCACTGGCTCAGGCATTGCAGGAAGTGCTGGTTGAACGCGTCGTTGTGCGCATCCATCACATGCAGGGTCAGGCGCTTCAGGGGGGTCTGGTCGTTCCGGAGCAGGTTCAGCAACAAGGCCGGGTCCTGCTGGGGCTGGTACGCAGGATCGCCCGGCGCCGCGGGCGCGGTGTGGCACATCAGGTACAGGAGGTTGATCCTCGGGTTGTGCACGAGCAGCTGGGTGATCACGGCGAAATTGAGCGGCTCTTCCCGTTTGACCAGCCGCAGGATTTCAAGCCCGCTCCAGCTGGGCAGGGCGCTCAGCATCTGGTCCATCGGCGCTGCGGCGCCCTGCACCACGGTCTCGATCCATTCGAGCGTGTGGATGGTCGTGGCGTGCAGGGGAAACTGCACCTGCGCGTCGGCAAAGCTGCAGTTCATGAAGGTCAACGAGGTGAGGGTGCAGGTCGGGTCGGACAGCACGGTTTGAAGCAAGGCGCAGCAGGCTGGCGACAGCATGGCCACTTGCACCGTGAGCGAGGTGATGCAGGGCACTTGGTCGATGTTCTGCAACAGGTACTCGAGCATGCCGTCGGGCAGGGCAACCGTGGCTTCCAGGATGTCGCTGTTGCGCAGTGTCACCGCGTTGCGCTGCGTCACCCAGATGAGTTCGAGCATCAGCGCAGGCTCGTTGGCCTGGATGAGTTGGCTCATCAGCCCTTCATAAAAAGGCTTGTGTGTGTTGTCGAGGAAGGCCACCACATCCGGATCGTTCAGCAACTCGTGGTGGTGCAGGATGAGCGAGCGGCGCTTGGGGTTGGCGACGATGGAGGCGTTGGAGCGTTTCATGCGAGTTTCCGGTGGTTCAAGCAGGGCTTCTCAGTGCGCGTAGCCGGGCGGCAGGAAGTCCAGCCGGTTGTAATGCTTGGCGTACTCCACCAACTCCTGCTTGTCCGCGGGCAGCAAATCCATCTTGTGCCGCACCAGTGCGCCGAGCAGCAGCCGGCAGCGGGTGGAGTCGTTGCTGTGGATGTAGGTCTTCGCGGCTTCCCTCAGGCCCGCGCTGCGCATGTTCACCGCGCTCTCGTGGGTGGACTGGCAGATCAGGCTCATCACGGCGCCGCCCAGCGCGCTCTCGGCCGGCGTGGGCGCAAGGTATTGAGCCATCTGTTTGCCGATCTCTGCGGGCACTTCGAACAGGCGCAAAAAAGCCTCTGCTGCGCCCAGCACGAATCCGGATGTGAACCAGTAGCGCTGTTGATCGTTTCTGCGCACAGGCGGCGGCATCTGATGGCCGAACGGACCCAGCGGCCACAGCGAAATCAGCCCGTGGTTGTTGTCCAGGCTGGTGCGAAACTGCATCACAGCCGCCGGCGTGCACATCCGGATGCCCGGCACCCGCAGCGACTCCAGCGTGACGTTGCTCATCAGGCACTGGCCCAGGCGCTGGATGAAGTGCTGGTTGAAGGCGGCGTTGCTCCCATCCCGCACGTCCACCTCCAGCTTCGTCAGGCGGACCTGGTTGTTCATCAGCGAATCCAGCAGCAGGGCCAGGTCCTGCTGGGGTTGATAGGCGGGATCGCCTGGAGGCAGGGGCGCAATTTCGCACTCCACCGACAGGTCGATGACATTCGGGTTGTGCACGAGCATCTGGGTGATCGTGGCGAAGTTGAGCTGGCTGTCCTGCACGAAAAGGCTCACGCTTTTGAGCTGGTGCCAGCCGGGCAGCGCAGACAGCATCTGGTCCATCGGCGACAGGGCACCGGGCATGGCGAGGTTCTGATACCAATGGAGCGACTGGACCGTGGCCGCCTGGAGAGGAAACTGGACGTGCGCATCAGCAAAGCTGCAATCCAGGAATCTGAGTGCGGTGAGCGTGCAGGCCGGGTCGGCCAGCACCGTTTGCATCAGCGTGCACGAGGTCGTTGAGAGCACCGCCCGCTGAACGATGAACAGATGGACACAAGGTATCTGGTCCATGTGCTGCAGCAGGTAATCCAGCAGGCCGTCGGGCAGAGGGACCGCCTGGTAACGCTCGTTGAACATGCACAGCGACAAGGTGTTGCTCTGTGTCGTCCAGACGAGTTCGATCAGCAGTTCCGGCTCGTTGGCATTGATGAGTTTTTTCACCAGTGTGCCGAACATGGGCGCGGCCGTGTTGTCAAGAAAGGCCACCACCTCCGGATCGTTCAGCAGAGCGTGGTTGTGCCTGATCAGCGAGCGGCGGTTGGGCGTGGCAACAATGACGGCGTTGGAGCGTTTCATGGGTTTCCCTGGATTTGGAGTTGTTGGACGTGGCTGGGCCAGTGGCGTGGTTCTGCCACTGACCGATCGCGCTCGCGCGCGGCCACCGCAGCCTTCGATGGGTGGGAGAGAGCTGCTGTTCAGTAGCCCTGCGGCAGGAAGTTCAGGCGGTTGAAGTTTTTGGCGTATGCAACGACCACCTGCTTGTCCTCGGGCAACAGATTGACGTGGTGCTGCAGCAGTGTGTTGAGCAGGTCCAGGCAGCTGACCTGGTTGTTGGTGCGCATGTGGTCCAGGATGGCTTCGCGAAGGCATTCGCTGCGCAGCTTCACCGCGCCCTGGTAGGTGGACTTGCAGACCAGGCTCATCGCCGCGCCGCCCACTGCGCGCTCGGCCGACGTGGGGGCGTAGTACTGGGCCAGCCGTTTCCCCAGCTCTGCGGGCACGGCGAGCGAGCGCAGGTAGCCCTCGACCGCACCCTGCACGAACTCTGGCGAGAACCAGTAGCGCTGACGCTGGTTTCTGCGCACGGGTGCCGGCATCTGATTGCCAAAAGGCCCCAGCGGCGTCAACGAGAGCAGTTCGTGGTTGAAGCTCAGATTGGAGGTCAACTGCAGCAGATCCTCCTGCATGTACATCCGGATGCCGGGCACACACAGCGATTCCAGCGTGGTGTTGTTCATCAGACAACGGCTCAGACTGTCGATGAAGTGCTGGTTGAAGGCGAGGTTGTTGCCATCGCGAACATCAAAGAACAGATGCGTCATACGCAGCTGGTTGTTTCCGAGCAGATCCAGCAGCAGGGCCGGGTCCTTCTGGGGCTTGTAGTCCATCTGGTCAGGCGCTGCGGGGGCAATGTGACCTGTTGCACGCTGAGCTTGTTGAGGCAGGGCACTTCATCGATGTGCTGCAGCAAGTAGTCCAGGAAGCCGTCGTGCAGAGGGGCCACGTGGTTCGCCGCATCGACCACGCACACTGAGACGTCTCTGGCCTGGGTCATCCAGATGAGCTCGATCAGCAGGGCGGGCTCATTGGCCTGGACGAGCTTGTACGACAGTGAGCTGAACCTCGGCGGGGCGGTGTTGTCGAGGAAGGCCACCACCTCCGCATCGTTGAGCAGGGGCAGGTGATGCTGGATGAGCGAGCGGCGGTTGGGCGCGGCCGCGATGACGGCATTGGAGCGTTTCATGAAAGTCCTTGTTGGAATGGAGTTGCTTGGAGTGGCCGGGCCGGTGGCGAGGTTCCGCGGCTGGGCGCTCGCGCCCGAGGTGGGCACCGCAGTTCGCGGCCGGTTTGCGGTGGCGGGCGCAGGCTCCTGGACCGGTCGCTGGTGCAGGCTCTGCGGCCCCAGTGCTCAGAGCGCGTAGCCGTGCGGCAGGAAGTCCTGGCGGTTGCGGCTGTTGGCGTACTCGACGACCACACGTTTGTCCTCGGGCAACAAATCCACTTTGTTGCGCACCAGCGCATGGAGCAGTTCCAGGCAGTGATCCCGGTCGTTGGTGCGGATGTAGATCAGCAGCGCTTCGCGCAGACCTGTACTGCGCAGCTTCACCGCGCCCTGGTGGGTGGATTTGCAGACCAGGGCCATCAGGGCGCCGCAGTAGATGCGCTCAAGCGGAGTGGACGCCAGGTGGTTGCCCACCTTCGGCCCGAGTTCCGACGGCAATTCGATCAAGCGCACAAAAGCTTCGGCCGCACCCAGCACGAAGTCCTGCGTGAACCAGTGGCGCTGGCGATCATTTCTGCGCAAGGGAGGCGGAACCTTGTCGTTGAAGGGCTCCAGCGGCGCCAGATAGAGCAGGGAGTGGTTGGCGTTCAGGCTGGTGTTGAACTGCGCCAGATCCGCGTGGGTGCTCATCCCGATGCCTGGTGCGTAGAGCGATTCCAGTGTGGTGTTGGTCATCAGGCACTGGCTCAGGTGCTGCAGAAAATGGCGGTTGAACGCCGGGTTGCGCGCATCGCGCACATAGATTTCCAGCTTCACCAGCGGGATCTGGTTGTTCTCGAGCAGGTTGAACAGCAAGGCCGGGTCTTGCTGGGGCTGGTAGGCGGCATCGCCAGGCGCGGTGGGCGCGGTGTCACACATCAGGTGCAGGTGCGTGACCTTCGGGTTGTGCGTGAGCATCTGGGTGATCGTGGCGAAATTGAGCAGACCTTCCCGCATGATCAGGCTCGTGCTTTCCAGGTGGTCCCAGCCGGCCAGTGCGGACAGCATCTGGTCCATCGGCGACACAGCGCCGGGCAGGCGAGTGTTCTCATGCCAATGCAGCGTGCGGATGGTCGGCGCCCGCAGGGGAAACTGCACATGCGGATCGACGAAATGGCAGTCCTCGAAGGTCAGGGCGGTGAGTGCACAAGCCGGGCTGGCCAGCGCGTTCTGCATCAGGGTGCAGCAGGCTGTCGAGAGCGCTGCCCCCTGCACCGTGAGCATGGTCAGGCCGCTCGCCCGATCGATGTGCTCGAGCAGGTACTCGAGCAGTCCCTCGGGCAGGGCCATCGTTTCAAACCGGTCGTTGAGCCATTGCAGGTGGAACATGCTGCACTGGCTCACCGCGATGTATTCGAGCAGCAAAGCTGGCTCGTTGGCCTGGATCAGCTTTTCTCCCAGCCCGCCAAAGATGCGCACCGGGCCGCCGTCCAGGAAGGCCACCACCTCCGGGTCGTTGAGCAAGGGATTGTGGTGCAGGGTGAGCGCACGGCGGTTGGTGGCGGCTGAGGTGTTGGAGCGTTTCATGGGGCAATCTGTGTGGATGAAGACCGCATGAGTGGCTTGGCAGGCAAAGTGGTGCCGCGGCTGGGCGATTGCGCCCAGGGTGGGCGCCTGGGTGTCGGCCCGATCGAGGGGTTTTGCACCCCCCGGCGATTGAAACTAGGGTGTCAACGGAGCTGGGGGCTCCCACCCTTTGAGCGAGCCATGCCGGTGCGCGTACACGCTGGTGAACTCCGCCCCGAGCAAAAACACCTGCGCCGAGTAGTACACCCACAACAGCAGCACCACGATGGACGCCGCCGCGCCAAACACCGAGGCCACGCCGCTGCGCCCGATGTACTGGCCGATGAGCTCCTTGCCCACGGTGAACAGCAGCGCGGTGATGGCTGCGCCCATCCACACGTCGCGCCAGGCAACGGGCACACGCGGCATCCACTTGTAGATCATGGCAAACACGGTGGTGACGAACAGGTAGCTCAGCCCGAAGTTGATCGCGTCGGCGATGAGCGCCAGCTCACCGAGCCACGGCGCCCACCATTTGCCCAGTGCTGCCATGGCCGCGCTCAGCACGAGGGAGACCATGAGCAGGAAGCCGATGCCCAGCACCATGGTGGTGGAGAGCAGGCGCACGCGCAGGAATCGCAACGCGCCACCGCCCTCGGGGTGGGGTGGCGCGCGCCAGATGCGGTCCATCGCGTCCTGCAGTTCGGCAAACACGGTGGTCGCGCCCGCCACCACCACTGCCACGCCCACCAGCGTGCCCCACACGCCCGCTCGTGGGCGGTTCAGACCTTGCAACAGCGAGTCCACCGCCACCGCGCTGTCGGTGCCCACCAGCTGGGTCAGCTGGGCCAGGATCTCGCCACGCGCCGCCGGTTCGCCAAACAGCAGGTCGGCCACCGAGATCACGATCAGCAGCAACGGAGCGATGGAGAACAGCGTGTAGAACGCGAGGGCTGCGCCCATGCTGGGCGCGTAGTCGTCCAGCCAGGCGTTCACGGTGTCGCGCAGCAGGTCCCAGGTGGTGTTCAGCATGGTGCGGGGCGGTGGGTGAAGTTCATCCGCAGCATTCTGGTGGCCGATCGAGCCAGGAGATGTTCGCTGGCGCACGGTCGCTCGGGTGGGTTCTGAAATATTCCGGAAAGAAGCCTCAAGTCCGCCTCCAGACCGCCGATAGAGAACCAAGAACACCGGGCATGTTTGCGCTCGGTGGCCACGCGAAGGGTCCGCCATGATCAACATTTCCACCACCAGCCCCGTGTCCTGGTCGACGCCGCCGTCCACCGCCGTGGCGCCGGTCGCGGCCACACCGGCGATCAAGCCCGTGCAGTCCGGGGGGCGTGAGGCGCAGGCCGATGTGGAGCCCCGACGCGAAGCCCGCCGGCCGATGGCCAGGGGGGATGACGAGCCCGGCTCGGCCACTCCCTTGCTGCCCCGGCCCGCCGCGACCGATGCTCCCGGCCAGGCCGCGGCCCAGGCCCAGCAGCAAGTCGTCGCGCAGCGCGCGGAGCAGGCGCTGAAAAAGGCCGAAGCCGACAAGGCGATCCACAGCAGGGCCATGGACCGGTTGCAGGAAGTGCTCTCCAACATGTGGGCGGCCAGTGCCGCGGTGGTCGAGCAGGCGCTGGGTGTCGAACCGAAGGGTGAGGCGCTGCCCGGCAACCAGAGCGACACCGCCCCCGACCTCTCGGCCGTGGCCGCCTCCACCCTGTCACGCCGCCCGTTGCCCCGGTCGCCGGGCGCTGAGCCCGACACAGAGGCTGCGCCCCAGGGCATGCCCTGGCCGGTGCTGCCGGCCGTCACCGAAGAGGCGGTTGCGCTGGACACGCCGCCCGAGGTGCCCGGTGGTGAGGTGATTGCCTACGACGAACACGGCAACAACAGCCTGGCGCCGCTGGAAGCCGGCACCATCATCAGCGAGCGGGTCTGACGGACAAGGAGGCTGTGGCGCCTCAAACGGTCAGGGCTGGCGAATACCGCCGCAGGGCCTGCTGCGTTCGGGTCATGTCGACCAGCAGCTGGTTGCCCAGCTCACGGCGCAACACGGGGTTGTCCTCCTGGGCCAGGCGTTCGATCTGGGCCGACGTGCGCACCAGTGCCCGAAAGCCGAGCAAGTTCGCCGACCCCTTGAGCTTGCGCGCGTGGTGGGCAATCTGCGCCGCATCACCGACTGCCAGGGACGCGACCAGCACATGCACGCCGCCTTCGGGCGGGTCAAACAAGGTGCCCAACAATTCGTCCATGGTGGCGGGTGGCATCATCGAGACGACCTCGCTGTACGAAGCCGCGTCGATCAGGCCGGTCGCGCTGGCCGTCGGTGCCTGGGGCGGGTGCGCGGCGTCGGCGGGTTCAAGTTCTTGCAGCGGGGTGTGGAACGCGCTCTTGTCCAGATCGACGGCTTCAGCTGGATCCCTGGCCACTGTGAGTTCGTGGAGAGTGCGTTGAAGATCGTCGATGTGACCCGCCTGGCGACGCAAGAGGAACACCAGCCACATCACGAGAACCGACACCGCGATCAGCAGCGCGACAGTGGGTTGGTGCACGGGAGATTCCTCGTCCGGTTCGGGTCGGTCGTCAGATGCGGTGCCGCACACCAGCCGGCGCGCTGGCCAGGCGGGCGAGCACGGCCGCTGCGATCTGCGACAGCGGCAGCACCTCGTGTGCTGCCCCGTACTGAATGGCCATGCGGGGCATGCCGAAGACGACGCAGCTGGCTTCGTCCTGCACGTAGTTGTAGCTGCCTGCGTCCTTCATCTCGCGCATGGCCTGCGCACCGTCGGCACCCATGCCGGTGAGCATGATGCCCAGCGCGTTGGGGCCGAGCACGCGCGCGGCCGACTTGAACAGCACCTCCACCGAAGGGCGGTGGCGGTTGACGGGTTCGGTGTCTTCCACCACGGCCACGTAGTTGGAGCCGCTGCGGTCGATGCGCAGGTGGTGGCCACCGGGGGCGATGTAGGCATGGCCGGGCAGGATGCGCTGCCCGTGCTGGGCCTCCTGCACGCGGATGCGGCACAGCGTGTTGAGCCGGTTGGCAAAACTGGTGGTGAAGCCCGGCGGCATGTGCTGGGTGATCACGATCGCTGGCGCATCGGCCGGCATGGGCATGAGCACCTCGCGGATGGCTTCGGTGCCACCGGTGGAGGCGCCAATGCAGATGATCTTTTCGGTCGACACGCGCGGCAGCGCGGCGCGCGGCGGCTCGGCAGCGCCGCTGCCGGCGGGGGCCGCGCCGGCGCCGGGCGCGGGCGGCAGGCGCTTGACGTGGGCGCTCGCCGCCACGCGGATCTTGTCCACGATGTCGCCGGCCAGCTCCTGCAGACCACTGCTCACGCCGATGCGCGGCTTGGCAACGAAGTCCACGGCGCCCATCTCCAGTGCGCGCAGCGTGGTCTCGGCGCCCTGTTCGGTCAGGGTGGAGACCATCACCACCGGCATCGGCCGCAGGCGCATCAGTCGCGAGAGGAATTCCAGCCCGTCCATGCGCGGCATCTCCACGTCCAGCGTGATCACGTCGGGGTTGAGTTCACGGATCATCTCGCGCGCCACCAGCGGATCGGCCGCGGCGCCCACGCAGGTCATGTCGGCCTGGCGGTTGATGATTTCGGTGAGCAGGCTGCGCACCAGGGCGGAATCGTCCACCACAACCACTCGGATTTTTGCCATGTCTTGTTCTCCCTTAGAACAGATCGACGGAGCCGCCGGCCGCGGCCTTGGCGACGACCGAGGCGCTGCTCTTGCGTTCCTGGGTTTCCAGTGTTTCGGGGTGCGAATGGGCCAGGCGCTTGACCATGGCCTTGCCGGTGGCCGGGAAGTAGCAGACCTTGCGCGGGTGGATGTCGAGCACATCCTTGGAGATCACCGCGATGCGCTCGGTGTGCAGGTAGTCCAGCACGAACTGCGTGTTGCGCTCGCCCACGTTCATGGTGGTGAAGGTGTGCATCACCTGGCCGCCACCAAACACCTTGGCCTGCATGGTCTCGCGTCGCGCGCCGAGCTTCATCATTTCGTTGATCAGCAGTTCCATCGCAAACGAGCCATAGCGCCCGCCCGCCTCATTGCCGCCGTCGGGCAGCATGAAGTGGTTCATGCCGCCGACACGCGCGCGTGGGTCGTAGATGCAGGCGGCGATGCAGGAACCCAGCACCGTCATCACCATCATGTCGTCGGCGGTGACGAAGTACTCGCCGGGCAGCACCTTCACCGAATCCTGTTGGAAGTGGTGGTCGTGATAGAAAAAACTCGCCTCGCCCGGCTTGCTCTTGCGCGCCTTGAGCTGGTTGAGTGTGGAGATGGGGGCGGCGATCATGTCAGCGCCGCCCGGCCGCCCGAAGGCGCTGAACCACCCCCTCAGGGGGCAGCGATACGTGAAACGATGAGCGTGGGGGAGTCATGGTTTTGCCTTCAAAGGCGTTCATAGACCGTCTTTCCGCGCAGCGTGAACAGATGGCGGGCGTCGCTGAAGTTCTCGGCGTGACCCACGAACAGCATGCCTCCCGGCTTCATCACGCGGTGGATGCGCTCGAGCACCTGGCGCTGCGTGGCGGCATCGAAATAGATCATCACGTTGCGGCAGAACACCACGTCGAAGGGTTCACGAAACGGCAGATCGTGGATCAGGTTCACGGCCTGGAACGTCATGTTCTTCTGCAGTTCGGGCTTCACGCGCATGAAGCCTTCGTTGCTGCCCTTCCCTCGCATGAAGAAGCGTTGCATGCGCTCCGGGCTCAGGCCCTTGGTGCCATCGGCTTTGTACACGCCGCGCTGCGCGGTGGCCAGCACCTTGGTGTCGATGTCGCTGTTGACGATCTCGAACGAGCCGCCGGCGCCCAGGTCCTCGGAGGCGGTCATGGCGATCGAGTAGGGCTCTTCGCCGGTGGAGGCCGCCGAACACCAGATGCGCCAGTTCTGCGAGCGCTTGGCGGCAAACATCTGCGCCAGGATCTCGAAGTGGTGTTGCTCGCGGAAGAACGCCGTGAGGTTGGTGGTCAGTGCGTTGATGAATTCCTGCCACTCCGCACCGTCGTGGTGTTCGAGCCAGTCGAGGTAGGTCTTGAAGCTGTCGTGACCGGTTTCGCGCAGGCGGCGCGAGACGCGGCTGTAGACCATGGCGTGCTTGCCGTCGTGCAGGCTGATGCCGGCCTTCTTGTAGATCAGCGCCTTGATGCGCGAGAAGTCGGCGTCGGACCAGACAAACTCACGGCCCTCGGCCAGCGGTCCGTCTTCGGACGCCGCCGCGCGTGGCGGAGGCACCGGACGTGCGGCGCGTTGAGGGGAAGGGGTCTGCTGCAGCATCGGGTGTCCTGACCGGTTGGGGACTGCGCGCGCCAGGCGCGCGGGGTGTTCTTCGAAGGGAGTCAGTGCCGCGAGCGGCGCACCAGGCTCGATGTGTCCAGGATCAGCGCGACCTTGCCGTCGCCCAGGATGGTGGCGCCCGAGACGTTGGGCACGCGCCGGTAGTTCGACTCCAGGTTCTTGATCACCACCTGTTGCTGGCCTAGCAGCTCGTCGACCATGAGAGCCACGCGCTGGCCGTCGGCTTCGACCACGACCATGATCGGGCTGGCACCGCTGTGCTCGAAGCGAGGCACCTGGAACACACGCTCCAGCTCGATCACCGGCATGTATTCGTCGCGCACCTTGACCACCTGCGCGCCTTGCGCCAGGGTGTTGATGTCGTTGGGCTTGATCTGGAACGACTCGATCACGCTGGACAGCGGCAGGATGTAGACCTCGTCGCTCACGCGCACCGACATGCCGTCCATGATGGCCAGGGTGAGCGGCAGGCGCACCGAGACGCGCATGCCGTAGCCTTCGGCCGAATCGATTTCCACCGTGCCGTTGAGCGCGGTGATGTTCTTCTTGACCACGTCCATGCCCACGCCACGGCCGGACACGTCGGTCACTTCGTCGGCGGTGGAGAAGCCGGGCGCAAAGATCAGGTTCCACACCTCGGTGTCGGTCATCGAGTCGGGTGCGTCGATGCCCTTCTCGCGCGCCTTGGTCAGCAGCTTCTCGCGCGAGAGGCCCTTGCCGTCGTCGCGCACCTCGATCAGGATCGAGCCGCCTTCGTGCGTGGCCGACAGCGTGATCGTGCCGTGCTCGGTCTTGCCCTTGGCGCGGCGGTCTTCCGGCATTTCAATGCCGTGGTCGCAGCTGTTGCGGATCAGGTGGGTCAGCGGGTCGGTGATCTTCTCCACCAGACCCTTGTCGAGTTCGGTCGATTCGCCCTGCGTGACCAGCTCGACCTTCTTGCCCAGCTTGCTGGCGAGGTCGCGCAGCATGCGCGGGAAGCGGTTGAACACCACCGACATCGGGATCATGCGGATCGACATCACCGCTTCCTGCAGGTCGCGGGTGTTGCGGTCGAGGTCGGCGAGACCCGCCAGCAACGGCTGGTTGGCGCCGTCGTCGAGCTCGCGGCTCTTTTGCGCCAGCATGGCCTGGGTGATGACGAGTTCGCCCACCAGGTTGATGAGCTGGTCCACCTTGCTGACCGAGACGCGCAGCGTGCTCGACTCCATCGCGGCCGGTGCGCTGGCGCGGGCTTCGACCTTCGGCGCGGCGGTGGCAGCGGGTCTGGCGCTGCTGTCGGGCGCGGTGATCGCCGCTTGTGCGGCGGCTGCCACGGCGTGGGCCGGCACACCCGGCGCGCCTTCGAAGAACCCGAAGTCCTGGCCGTCGGCCAGGACTGGTGCGGCGGACACCGAGGCGTCGTCGGCGGGGGCTGCGCAGTCAACGATGCGGATCTCTTCCTTGCTCACATGGAAGGTGAAGAGGTCCATCAGGTCGGCGTCGGACGAGGTGGTGGTGGCGCGGTAGACGCGCTTGTTGAACTGGTCGCAGGGCAGGGGCTCGATGGTGCCCAGGCCGGGGATGTCGCGGAAGAGTTCTGCCACACCGTCGGCCTGTGCCACGTTGTCCAGCGGGCCGATGTGGATTTCCAGTTCGCGGGTGGCCTTGACCACCGGCTTGTTGATCACGCGGGCCGGGGCGGGAGCGGGCGCTTCCACCACCACGGGTGCAGCCACCACCGGTGCCGGTGCGGCGTCGGTGCCCTCGGCATCCTCGCCGTTGGCCAGCGCATAGATGCGGGCCACGAGGCTGCTGGTGACGGGCGATTCGTTGCCTCGGCCCTGGTGGTGTCCGAGCTGCAGGCGCAGCGCATCGCTGGATTCGAGCAGCACGTCCACCATGGCGGCGGTCGGGTTGAGTTCGTGGCGGCGCAGCTTGTCCAGCAGCGACTCCATCTGGTGCGTGAGTTCGGCCACGTCGGCAAAGCCGAAGGTGGCGGCACCACCCTTGATGGAGTGGGCGCAGCGGAAGATCGCGTTGAGCTCTTCGTCGTCGGCTTTTTCCACATCCAGCGCGAGCAGCATCTGCTCCATCTGGTCAAGGTTTTCGCCTGCTTCTTCAAAGAAGATTTGATAGAACTGGCTCAGGTCAATGTCGTTGGCCAGACTCTGGCTTTCGTTCATCATTTCACCCATGTGGGGTCTCCTTGGCTGCTTGAGAGCGGCACGCGTTTATCGGATGACTTTTTGGATCACTTCGATCAACCGGCTGGGATCGAAGGGCTTGACCAACCAGCCCGTGGCGCCTGCACTGCGGCCGGCCTGCTTCATCTGGTCGCTGGACTCGGTGGTCAGGATCAGGATGGGCGTGGTCTTGAACTTGGGGTGTTCGCGCAGCTTGCGCGTGAGACTCAGTCCGTCCATGTTGGGCATGTTCTGGTCGGTGAGCACCAGATCGATGCTGTGGGTCTGGGCCTTCTCGAAGGCGTCCTGACCATCCACCGCTTCGACCACGTGGTAGCCCGCGCCGGTGAGGGTGAACGACACCATTTTTCTCATGGAAGCCGAGTCGTCTACGGCAAGAATGGATCGCATGGCTTACTCCGTGTTTCGGTCAAATATCGGCAGATACCGAAGGGTCTTGAATCGGGGATTCGGGAAAATCAGAACAGGTCGATGGAACCGGCATCCATCTCGCTTTGGGTCACCGGGCTGGGGCGCTCGGGCATGGGGTCCAGCCCCAGCGGTATCTCGCCCTCTTCGGGTTCCATGGCCTCTTCGGCCAGGCGCCAGGCGCAGCTTTGCAGCACCTTGCCGGTGTGCACGATCAACTGGGTGGCCATGTCGTGAAACTGCAGTTCGGTCACGGCCTGGTGCAGGCTGGTGCGGATGGGGCCCAGTTCGCCCTGGCGGTTTTCCGGCAGCGCGCCCAGGGCCTGGTTGGCCGTGCCGAAGCGCTCCATCAGATTGGAGGTGGCGTGGTCGAGCAGGCCTTCCAGGCGCTGCAGGTCGGTCACTGCCATGAGCAGCGAGTCCTGGAGATTGGCCACCAGGTTCACGGGCAGGGAGACGCACGGCGGGGGATGCTGCATCGTCAGGTGGTCCATGTGGTTGCTCGGTAGGGCGAACGGAATAGGGTGGGCAGTACAATTTTCAAGGTCTGTAGGAAGCTGTATCGGCAGATAACCGGCCAAATTCAGCACCATTTCCCGAGTTGTCCAGTCGCGGCCACCAGCCACCGGGCAACCCCGGCCGATCCCGACACCCCAACATTCCACCAGGCATGTCCAAGAACCTCGACAAACCACCGGTTCACATCCTGCATCTGGAAGATTCGCGCGTGGACCACGCGCTGGTGAAGTTCGCCCTGCAGCGCAGCAAGCTGCCCAGCGAGGTGGTGCTGGTCGACACGCTGGACGATTTCCGCCGCGAACTGTTGAGCGGGCGCTTCGACGTGGTGCTGGCCGACTACCACCTGCCCGGCTTCACCGGCATGGATGCCTGGGACGTGGTGCGCGAGATGCGGATCGAGATTCCTTTCGTCATCCTCTCCGGCGCCATCGGCGAGACGGCGGCGGTGGATGCGATGCACCGCGGTGTGAGCGACTATTTGCTCAAGGACAGCATGCACCGCCTCTCGCACGTGATCGAACGGGCCATCGAGGTGTCGGAGACGCGGCGCGAGCGCGCGCGCGCCGCCCAGGAACTGGCCGAATCGCGCCAGCGCCTGGCCGAACTGGCCGAGCACCTGCAGACCAGCATCGAACAGGAGCGCGCCAACATCGCGCGCGAGATCCACGACGACATCGGCGGCGCGCTGGCGGCCGTCAAGCTCGACCTGGCCTGGGTGGGCCGGCGCGAAACCGATGCCGACGTGCTCAAACACGTGGGCACGGCCATGGAAATGCTGCAGCACGCGCTGGGCGCGAGCCAGCGCATCATGATGAACCTGCGCCCACCCATCCTCGACCAGGGCCTGGTGGCCGCGGTGCAGTGGCTGGCCGGCGGCTTCGAGCGCCGCAGCGGCTTGCGGGTCACCATCCGCCGATCGTCCGACCAGATCGACGTGCCGCTGGACGTGCAACTCGTGGCCTACCGCACGGCGCAGGAAGCCCTCACCAACATCGCCAAGCACACCAAGGCCACCGCGGTCGAGATCGACCTGAGCGATGGCGAAGGTGTGCTGACGCTGGAAGTCTCCGACAACGGGCAGGGCATGAGCCCGGACGCCCTGCGCAAGACGAAGTCCTTCGGGCTGCTGGGCCTGCGCGAGCGCGCCGCCAAGGTGGACGGCTGGCTCGACGTGAGCACTTCGCCCAGGGGCACATCGGTCATCCTGTCGGTGCCCCTGACATCACCCCAAAACCCGGACAACGCGGTGAAAACCGCAGAGGAAGCCCATGATCAAGGTGATTTTGTGTGACGACCACGCGGTGGTGAGACGCGGCATCCGCGACACCATCTCGGAGGCCACCGACATCCAGGTGGTGGGCGAAGCCGGCAGCTACCCCGAGCTGCGCGAAGCCATGCGCAAGACCGAGTGCGATGTGCTCGTGCTCGACCTCAACATGCCCGGACGCGGCGGGCTGGAGGTGCTGGCGGCCTTGAAGGAAGAGGGCTCCACCGTGAAGACGCTGGTGGTCTCCATGTACCCGGAAGACCAGTACGCGATCCGCTGTCTGCGGGCGGGCGCGCGCGGCTACCTCAACAAGGCCGGCGAACCGGCCGAGTTGGTGGCCGCCATCCGCACCGTGATGCAGGGCCGCAAGTACGTGACCGCCGAGGTGGCGCAGATGCTGGTGGACAACCTGAACGCGCCCGAAAGCGAAGAGCTGCACGCCAGCCTGTCCGAGCGTGAATTGCAGACCCTGCAGAAGATCGCGTCGGGCAAGAAGCTCTCCGACATCGCCGAGGAACTCATGCTCAGCCCCAAGACCGTGAGCGTGTACCGCGCTCGCGTGCTGGAGAAGCTGCACCTGGCCAACAACGCCGAACTCACCGTCTACGCGATCCGCAACGGCATCGTTTGAACCCTCTTGGGCAGTCAGGGTTGGCAAGTGTCGAAAAATTTGACACTTGCCAAGCTTTTTTTGTGGCTTTGGATGGCCACAATTCACAACTGGTTGTTACATAGAAGAATTACGCTGCTGGCACGCAATGTGCGCTGTATCTCCCAAGTTGATCCAATCTGATTTCCAGAGCGGTTTCATATGGATTTATTGGGCACCTCAGATGAACACCTATTTGAAAATCGCTGCCGCCACAGCGTTGTCGATTGTCACGCTGTCGGTCGCAGCGCTGTCGGTCCCGTCCATCAAAGCTCATGCATTGAAGCTGATCGAGGAGGTCAGCGTCAAACTGGCCCATGTGGAACATGTCACGGTAAAAAGTGAAGGCGTTGTGGGCGCGCAGGTGGTGGGTGAAGTACTTCAAATTGGAAATGGCGATCTGAAGCCGGTGGAGCTCCCTTCCGCATCCGTCGAAAAGGGTGATGACGCATGGGCCGTGTTTGCCGGAGCGGTTGACGAAACAATGTCCAACAACCAGGCCTCCATGCGCGTTGGATCCGGCTCGACCCGAGGGAGTGGTGGCCTGTCCACTCCCAATGGTCTCGCTGTGGCTGGTCTGGCCCCCAATATCGCTCCGCGAACGGGCGGGGGAACCTCGGGCGGCCGGGGCGCCGGTCCAGCAAGCGCGGGTGCTCCGGGTTTGGAAGCGGGCGCTCCTGCTGACGACGTGCCCTCACTGTTGATCCCAGAGCAGATCCTTGACAACGGTGGCGAACCCGGCACCCCTACCGACATCGCCGCTCCTGGCAGCCCTGATACGGGTGTGCCCGGACACGATCCCAAGGATGAAATCTTCGACGACATCGCTCAACTTCCGCCTCAGCCCGGCATCGGCCCCGACACCCCGGACGCTGTCCTCCCGATTGCGCAGAACGTCAGTGCAATAGCACGAATTCCAGAGCCCGGCACGCTGGCCTTGTTGGGTGTTGCATTGCTCGGCGTGGGGACATTCCGTCGCCGGCGTGCCAATCCCTGAAGCGCTCGATTAATTGAAAAAGGCGGCTGCATGGCCGCCTTTTTTGTGTCTGAATGGTATTGGTCGCCTGCTATTAAAACCAATTTACAACTTGATTCACAAGGTTATTTTCTGATTGTTGGGGTGTAATGGCCGCGCGCCGGACCCACTGCGGAATAATGGCCCATGACCGCCCCCACCTCGATCTGGAGTCCCCTGCGCCAACCCGCCTTTCGCGGTCTCTGGATCTGCGGCGCGGTCTTCTTCATCGGCGCCGGCATGCAGACCATGGCGGCGGCCTGGCTCATGGTCGAGCTCACCGGTTCGTCGTTTCTGGCCGCTCTGGTGCAGACGGCGGTGTTCCTGCCCATGTTCCTGCTGGCCCTGCCCGCCGGTGTGCTGGCCGACACCACCGACCGCCGGCGCCTGATCTCGGGCGCGTTGATCGCGCAGGTGGCCGCCTGCACGCTGCTGGCCGCGCTGGTGCTGGCGGGCTGGGGTGGGCCAGGGTCGGTGCTGTTCCTGGTGTTCGTGTGCGGCTGCTGCACGGCGGTGCTCACACCGGCGTGGAACTCCTCGGTGGTCGACCCGGTGCCGCGCGAAGAGTGGCCGCAGGCCATCACCGCCATCGGCATCGCCTACAACGCGGCGCGCGCCATCGGCCCCACGCTGGCCGGCCTGCTGTTCGCGCGCCTGGGCGCGGGCTGGGTGTTCGTGGTCACGGTGTTCACCACGCTGGTCATGTGGGAGTCGATCCGACGCTGGCCGCCGCGCGCGCACCCGCCGTCGAGCCTGCCGCCGGAGCGCCTGTGGGGTGGAACGCTCAGTGGCCTGCGCTTTGCCTGGCACTCGCGCATCATCCTGGCGCAACTCGTGCGGGTGATGGCGTTCAGCGCGGCCGGCTCGGCGCTGTGGGCGCTGCTGCCGGTGATTGCGCAGCGCCAGCTCGGCACCGGTGCCGAAGGCTTTGGTCTGCTCATGGGGTGCCTGGGCACTGGCGCTGTGTGCTCGGGCCTGGTCATCGGCCGGCTGCGCGCTCGCTTCGCGCTGGACGCGATCGTTTCACTCAGTTGCGCGGTGTTTGCCGCGGTCATGCTGCTCGCCGCGTGGGTGCGTGTGCCTTCGGTGGTCTACGTCGCCATGGCCTTTGGCGGTGCGGCGTGGATGGCCACCATGTCGACTTTCAACACCGCCACCCAGGCCAGCGCGCCGCCCTGGGTGCGCTCGCGCGCCGTGGCGCTGCACATCGTCTCCGCGCTGGGGGCCTTTGCCATCGGCTCGGCCTTCTGGGGCGCGGTGTCCGACATCGCCGGGCTCACGGCCGCGCTGGTGGCCGCGGGCGTGGTGATGGCCGCAGGGCTGCTGCTGGTGCGCCCGTTTCCGCTGCGCATGGGTGCGCTGCACGAGGTGACGCAGGGCACGCCGTGGGACGAACTCTTCGTGGTGGACGAACCCAGCCCGTCGGCTGGTCCGGTGGCGGTCGAGGTGGGTTACCGCATCCGGCCGGGCGTTGATCAGGCCTTTCTCGACACCATCAGCCACATGAAGGATCCGCGCCGGCGCGACGGCGCGAGCTTCTGGCGCGTCTACCGCGACCTGGGCGAGCCTTCGCGGTACGTGGAGCGCTTCATCGTGGCCTCGTGGGCCGACTACCTGCACCAGCGCGCCCGCGCCACCGTGGCCGACCGCGCGCTGGAGACCGAGATCCGCGCCTTTCTCGCCGAGGGCGAGAGCGCGACCATGTCGCACTACATCGCGGAGCGTTGAGGGCCGCACCCGCCGGGCTTCAGGGCATCGTGTCCTCTCAGACGTCCTCGTGAAGGCACAGGTAGTTGCCCTCGGTGTCCTTGAACCAGGCGGCCTTCTCCGAGCCCAGGACGCACACGTGATCGATGGTCTTCAATCCGGGGAAGTCGTAGTCTTCGAAGGCGACGCCCGCGCGCTTGAGTTCCGCGATGCTGGCGGCGATGTCGGCGACCTTGAAACTGATCGCCGTGTGGTCGGCCTTGGTCCCCTCGGGCTTGGGGAACAGCGCCAGCGTGCTGCCGCCCACCTCGTAGACAAACTTGCCGTCGGGCTTGAAGCCGCCGGGTTGCAGGCCCAGCGAGCCCTCGTAGAAAGCGCGGGCGCGTGCCATGTCGATGACAGGCAGCATGGTCGTGACGGATGCGTGGGTCAGCATGTTCAGTCCTTTCGCCCAGCGCAGCCACAGCGGATGCCCGAAGTGGACGACCGGTTCAGCCGCCGGGTCTGCGAGCATAGGCCGAACGGTGGCGCCTGGCCAGTGCCGGCAGGGGTAAGAATGCGGGCATCGCTCAGCGCCTTGTTCACTCCTTGTTCAACGTCCCTTCTTGAAGGATCGCAGATGGACCGCCGAATTTTCCTGACCCCGTTCCTCCTGGCACTGGCCCTCACCCTGTCCGCCTGCGGCAAGGACGATCCGCAAGCCCAACTGGAGGCCGCCGTGCAGCAACTGCAGGACAACCTGGAAGCCAAGGAAACCGGCGCGGTGATCGACCAGCTGGATGCGGGCTTTCAGGCCCAGACCGGGTTCGACCGCGACTGGGCGCGCAAGACCATGACGCTCATGTTCCTGCGCTATGCCAGCGTCAAGGTGATCGCCCTCTCACGCAAGAGCAGCATCGACCCCACCGCGCCGCAATCCGGCCTCACGCAGGCGCAGGTGGTGGTCACGGGCGCGCAGGGGCTGATCCCGGAGCGGGCTGCACCCTACGAGGTGCGGCTGGAATGGCGCCGCATCTCGGGCGAATGGAAGCTTTCGCGCCTGACGTGGGAGTGAGTGCGGCATGACACCCGAGCTGTGGTTGCTGGTGGTGGGTGCGGCTGTGGCCGGCTTCGTGCAGGGCCTCTCGGGCTTTGCTTTCAGCATGGTGGCCATGTCGTTCTGGGTCTGGGGCATCGACCCGCGCGTGGCGGCGGTGCTGGCGGTGTTCGGCTCGCTCACCGGGCAGCTGGTGGCCGTGTTCACCACCCGACGCGGCTTTCGCTGGCCGGCGCTGTGGCCCTTTCTGGCCGGGGGCGCGGTGGGCGTGCCCATCGGCATCGCGGTGCTGCCGCACCTCAACGCCGATCTCTTCAAGCTGATCCTGGGCAGCGTGCTGGTGGTCTGGTGCCCGGCCATGCTGGTGTCGTCGCGCCTGCCGCGCATCTCGCGTGGTGGTCGTCTGGCCGACGGCGTGGCTGGCGCGGCGGGTGGCTTCATGGGTGGCATCGGCGGCTTCACCGGCGTGGTGCCCACGCTGTGGTGCACGCTGCGCGGCATGGAGAAGGACCGGCAGCGCGCCATCGTGCAGAACTTCAACCTCGCCGCCTTGTCGTTCACCATGCTGGGCTACGTGGCCACGGGCGCGGTCACGCGCGCGATGTGGCCGCTGTTGCCGGTGGTGGCGGTGGCGCTGCTGGTGCCGGTGCTGCTGGGCGCACGGCTGTATGTGGGCCTGAGCGAGGTCGCCTTCCGCAAGCTGGTGCTGTCGCTGCTGGCCCTCTCGGGCGTGGCCATGCTGGTGGCGGCGGTGCCGCGCTTGCTGGCCTGAGAGCTTGAGAGCAAATCGTTCATGCCCGCTCATCCCTCCCGATTCACTCTCAAGCTCTGAGCGTCACACCCCGGCCGCGGATTTCCAGAAGGCGTCCGCGGCGCGGCCAAGCAGTTCGCGGTTGCGGTAGAGGCGGATCTCCAGGGGCACGTTCCAGTCGCTGCCGGCGGCGGCCACCAGCCGGCCCTGGTCGAGGTCTTCCTGCACCAGGGTCTGGGGCAGCCAGGCCAGGCCGCGTGCATCGAGCACCATGGTCCTGAGCACGGAGGCCAGGTGGGCGGTGAAGACCACCTGCACGGGAAAGACCTCCAGTCGGCGGTCCAGCACGGCGCGTGTGATCCGGCCCAGACCCGACTCTTCGGTGTACTTCAGCACGGGCACCGCCGCGCTCCTGGAGCCGGCGAGTGGATGCTGCGGTTTTCCATGCCCATCTGGCGCCGACACGGCGATCAGCCGGTCTTCGCCGATGCGGGCGCTGCGATACGGCTCCGCGTCCAGCGCGCCCGGTGCATGGGCGTGTGCATGGGTCAGCACGAACTGCGCCTGGCCCTGCAACATCAGCGCCTCGCAGCGCTGCAGCACGTCGGACATCAGCTGCACCGGCCCCAGCGTTGTCTGCGACTCGAGGCCGCGCAACCAGCGCGGCAGGAAGGTGAACGACAGCGCGTGCGTGGACGCGATGCGCAGCGTCACCGAACTGGCCTCGGCGACCTGCCGGGCTTCACCCGGAACACGCTCGACCCGGTTGATCAACTCGTGCGCCACGCCGGCAAACCATTCACCGACCTCCGTCAGCCGCGCGGGCTGTGAGCTGCGATCGAACAGATCGGTGCCGACCCATTCTTCCAGCGCGCGGATGCGCCTGCTGAACGCGGGTTGCGAGCTGTGCCGGTCTTCCGCGGCGCGCGAGAAATTGCCGGTGGCCGCCAGCGCCACGAAGTCTTCGAGCCAGGTGAAATTCATGAGCGGTTCGTCCAGTGCATGGAAGCAGCGAAAAAGAACATTGGCCAGGCCAGCCAACGATGCCGACCATACGGGCTCTCAAAGCAAACCACCAGGAGCCCTCCTTGAAGATCGTTGAAATCCGTGAGAAGACCATCCCCATCAGTTCCCCCATCCGCAATGCCTACATCGACTTTAGCAAGATGACGCTGAGCCTCGTGGCCGTGGTCACCGACGTGATCCGCGACGGCAAGCCGGTGGTGGGCTACGGTTTCAACTCGAACGGCCGCTATGGCCAGGGCAAGCTGATGCGCGAGCGCTTCGTCCCGCGCGTGATGGAAGCCGACCCGGCGTCCCTGATCGACGAAAGCGGCAACAACCTCGATCCGCACAAGATCTGGAACACCATGTTCACCAACGAGAAGCCCGGTGGGCATGGCGAACGATCAGTGGCCATGGGCACCATCGACATGGCCGTGTGGGACGCCGTCGCGAAGATCGAGGGCAAGCCCCTGTTCCAGCTGCTCTCCGACCGCTACGGCGACGGCAAACCCAACCGCAAGATCTTTGTCTACGCGGCGGGCGGCTACTACTACCCCGGGCAGGACCACAACAAGCTCAAGGACGAGATGCGCAGCTACATCGACCGGGGCTACACGGTGGTGAAGAAGAAGATCGGCGGTGCCTCGCTCGACGAAGACCTGCGCCGCATCGATTCCATCATGGAGGTGCTTCAGGACGGCCAGAAACTCTGCGTCGACGCGAACGGCCGCTTCGACCTCGACACCTCGATCGCCTACGCCAAAGCGCTGTCGCAGTACGACCTGTTCTGGTACGAAGAAGCGGGCGACCCGCTCGACTACGAACTGCAGGCCACGCTGCGCAACTACTACAAGAACCCGATGGCCACGGGTGAGAACCTGTTCTCGATGCAGGACGCGCGCAACCTCATCCGCTACGGCGGCATGCGCCCGGACCGCGACTGGCTGCAGTTCGACTGCGCGCTCAGCTACGGCCTGGTCGAGTACCTCAAGACGCTGGACATGCTCAAGGAACACGGCTGGTCGGCCAGCCGCTGCATCCCGCACGGTGGCCACCAGATGTCGTTGAACATCGCGGCCGGCCTGGGCCTGGGCGGCAACGAGTCTTACCCGGATCTGTTCCAGCCCTTCGGCGGTTTCCCCGATGGCGTCAAGGTCGAAAACAGCTTCGTGACGCTGCCCGAACTGCCCGGTATTGGTTTCGAAGGCAAGGCGGACCTGTTCCGCGAAATGACCGCGCTCTCTGCCTGAGCGCACCACTGAACCACACCCACTGGAGGAGACACACATGAACATTCTTTGGCGCTCGGTCGCCGGCCTGGCCGTTCTCGGCTCATCCCACTTCGCATTCGCCGAGTTTCCGGACAAACCCATCACCCTCGTCGTTCCCTTCGTGGCCGGTGGACCGAGCGACAAGATCGCGCGGGACGTGGCGGAAGCGCTGCGCAAACCGCTCGGGCAGACCGTGGTGGTCGAGAACGCGGGCGGTGCGGGCGGGACGATCGGTTCCGCCAAGGTGGCGCGGGCCACGCCGGACGGCTACACCCTGCTGGTGCACCACATCGGCATGGCCACCGCGCTCGCGCTGTACCGCAAGCTCACCTACAAGGTGCCTGAAGACTTCGAAACGCTGGGCGTGGTCAATGAAGCGCCCTCGGTTCTGATCGGCAAGCCCGGTCTCGCGGCGAACAACTTCGCCGAATTGCGGCAGTGGATCGCCTCCAGCGGCGACAAGGTGAACCTGGCCAACGCGGGCGTCGGTTCCGCGTCCCACCTGTGTGGCTTGATGCTGCAGAGCGCGTTGAAGGCCAACATGACACCCGTGCCCTACAAGGGGACCGCACCCGCGATGACCGACATGCTCGGCGGGCAGGTGGACCTGATGTGCGAACAGGCGACCAACGCCGTGCCCCAGATCGAGGGCAAGAAGGTCAAGGTCTATGGCGTCACCAGTCTGCAGCGCCTGCAGCTGCCGGTGCTCAAGGACACGCCCACGCTGGCGGAGGCCGGTCTGCCTGGCTTCAACGTGCAGGTCTGGCACGGGCTCTACGCACCGAAGGGCACGCCACCGGCCGTGCTCGCCAGGCTCAACGCGGCGTTGAAGCTCGCGCTCACGGACCCCGATCTCATCAAGAAGCAGGAGGCCCTGGGGCTGACGGTGACCACCGGCGAGCGGCTGGAACCGGCCGGGCACCGGAAGTTTCTGGAGGCGGAAAAGGAGCGATGGTCCCAGGTGATCAAGGCCGCGGGCCAGTACGCGGACTGAGGTATGACGAATGCTGCATGGCGGCGAGGGGATCGCCCGTCAGTTGGGTTGCGTGGCACCGCCCACCGGCATCCACCTCACCACCAGCGCCAGCACGGCAGCCCCGCTCGCCAACGCACTCACCGCCATCCAGCCCCAGTGCGCAAACAGCGCGCTCGCCAGTGCTGCGCCCAACGCCATGCCGCTGAACATCGAGACGAACAGCACCGCGTTCAGGCGGCTGCGCGCGCCGGGGTCGATCCCGTAGATCAGGGTCTGGTGCGCGATCAGCGCGGACTGGAAGCCCAGGTCGAAGCCGAGCACGGTGGCGGCCAGCCACACCAGTTGCAGATCGTGCGGCAGCCAGGGGGTCAGTGCCATGGCCGCGAACGACACCGCCGCGATGCCACTGCCCAACAAGGTGATGGCGTGCGCACCATGGCGATCGGCCAGGCGGCCCATCAGCGGCGCGGCCAGCGCGCCGGCCGCACCCGCCAGACCGAAGGCGCCGGCGGCCGACGCGCCGAGATGGAACGGGGCGCCGTGCAGCCAGATGGCCAGCGTGGACCACACGGCGCTGAAGCCCACCGCGAGCAAGGCCTGCGCGGACACGGCGCGGCGCAGCGCGGTGTGTTGCCGCCACAGCGTCAGCAGCGAGCCCAGCAGCGCGCCGTAGCCGAGCTGGGTGGTGGGCTTGAAGTGCGGCAGGAACCGCCACAGGGCCGCGCCCAGCACGGTGGTGGCCAGCGCGGCGCCGAGGAAGGTGGCGCGCCAACCCAGGTGTTCGGCGGTGAAGCCGGCGACCACGCGCGAGAGCAGGATGCCCAGCAGCAGCCCGGTCATCACCGTGCCCACGACCTTGCCGCGCTCGGCCTCGGGTGCAAGCGTGGCGGCGGCCGGCACGATGTCCTGCGCGAGCGAGGCGGCCACGCCCATGGCCAGGCTGGCGGCGAGCAGCATCGCCACCGAGGGTGACATCGCCGCTGCCAGCAGGCTGGCGACGAGCAGCACCACCTTGATGAGGATGAGTGTGCGGCGGTCGTGGCGGTCCCCGAGCGGGGAGGTCAGCAGGATGCCGAGCGCGTAGCCCAGCAACGTCAGCGTGGGCACGAGGCCCAACGTCTGGGCGCTGGCACCGGTGTCCTCGCCGAGCACGCCCAGCATCGGCTGGCTGTAGTAGATCGAAGCCACGCCCAGGCCGGCGCCGGTGGCGAGCAGGAGGGTAAGGCCTGGAGACAACCCGGCGTCGGCGGCATGCGCCTTGTTGTCGGTATTCGCTGTGCGGATGAGTGACATGGTGGAAACCCTTGCTTTTGGAGTGGTTACGACTCTGACATGCCCTTTGGCCAAGCGGTAGACGGCGGATCGGCACTTCAGATATACGATGCACGCATGAAAAACGTCCAGCCACCACCCGCAACGTCTGCCGCCGGAGACCGGTTGGACCTGATGCAGACCTTCGTGCGCATCGTGGAGGCGGGCAGTCTGTCGGGCGCCGCGGCCCAGCTCAACACCACGCAACCCACCGTCAGCCGGCGGCTGCAGGCGCTGGAGCGCACGTTGGGCGTGCGCCTGTTGCAACGTTCCACCCGCGCCATGCGCCTGACGGAGGATGGCGAGCGTTGCTTCGAGCGCGCCAAGGTCCTGCTGGAGAACTGGGAGGCCTTCGAGGCCGAGTTGCGTGGTGTCGGCGATGAGCCCAAGGGCAGCCTGCGCGTGCTCGCGCCCCACGCCTTCGGGCAGGAGCAGTTCGTGCGGCCGCTGGCCGAGTTCCTGCACGCCCACCCGCTGATGAGCGTGGAGTGGCTGCTGCGCGACGACGTACACGACATGATTGGCGAGGGCATCGACTGCGCGCTGCAGGTCGGCGAGGTGCGCGATCCTGCGGTGGTGGCGATCAAGTTGGTGGACGTGCCGCGCATCGTGGTGGCCTCCCCGGCCGTGCTGCAGGGTGCGCCGGTGCCGCAGCATGCGCAGGCGCTCTCGGACCTGCCCTGGCTGGCGCTGCGCACCTACTACCGCAACGAGGTCTCGCTGACGCACGCTGCCACCGGTGAGATCCGGCAGTTCGCGATCCGTCCGAGGCTGAGTTCGGACAACCTGTACGTCTGTCGCAATGCGGCTCTCGCGGGCCTGGGCGCGGTGATTGTCTCGGCCTGGATGGTGGCGGACGACATCGCTGCGGGGCGGCTCTTGCGGCTGGCACCTGAATGGCAGGCGCCGTCGCTGCCGCTGTACCTCACCTATCCGTACGCACGCTTCTATCCGGCCCGGCTGCGCCGTTTCGTGGCGGCCATGCGGGAAGCCGCCCCTCTGGTCTTGCAGGGCGCGGCGGTGGCCATCATCCCCCTTGCGACATCCCCCGGCGCGGCCTGCGGTCGAGCTTGAAAACGGTGACGGTCTGCACCCGTTGCACGGCCTGCGTCTGAACGCAGCCGCCTCAGCGATGTGGCCAGATATCCTGCAGACATGGAGGTCTGCATCGCGTTGGACAACGCGAATCAGTATCCTTGCTGCTCCAGATCCGCCGGACCACGAATGCTGTGCTCGATCACTGACCGTTCCAGGCACGCAGCTGCGGCTGCTGCGCTGTCAGGCTGCCTCCTGGTCGCGCACGGAGCGATGGCCGGCGACGCTGCATCCGGCGCACGGCTCGCCGCGGCGCGCTGCGTCTCCTGCCACTCATCCACGGAAACGATCCACTCCACGCTTCCGTTGCTTGAAGGGCAGCCGAAGGCCGCTTTCATTGCGCAGTGGCGCGCCTTCCGCGAGCACAAGCGAACCGCCCCGGTGATGGTGAGCCTGGCGCAGGAGTTGAGCGAACAGGATGTCGACGACCTCGCCGAACACTATGCGGCGCTGCTGCCACCGCGCACAACGGAATCGTCCGGCAGCGATGCCGGCCGCGCGTTGGTCGATCGCCTGCGATGCGCCGACTGCCACGGGCCGGCGTTGCAGGGGACGAACGCCGGCGCAGCACGGCTCGGCGGGCAAAGGGCGCGTTACACGGCATGGTCGTTGCAGCTGATGCGAGGCGGCCGCCGGTCGCACGGAACGGCCGCGAAGCCGGATCCGCTCCTTGCCGATCTCAGCAATGCCGAGATCGAGTCGCTGGCCGCGCACCTGGCGTCGCTGCGCTGACCCGTCTGCGGATGTGCCGGTCGTTCAACCCCCGGTGAAGATCTCGGTGGCCAGCTTCATCAGCGCGAGCACCGGTGCGTCCAGCATGGGCAGCGTGAACGCAATGCCCACCAGACCGGCCGAGAGCGTGAGCGGGAAGCCGATGGCGAATGCGTTCATCTGCGGCGCGATGCGCGAGACAAAGCCCAGCACGATGTTGACGAACAGCAGCATGGCAATCATGGGCAGCGCGATCCACAGGCCGTAGCGGAACACCACGGCGCCGAGCTCGTGCAGTTGCATGCGGTTGATCGAGTCGAGCGCGCCGCCGCCCACGGGGAAGGTGTTGAAACTGGCGATCACCGCCTGCAGCAGCATGAGGTGGCCGCCCATCACCACGAACAGCAGCATGGTGGTGTTGCCGAAGAAGCGGCCCACGGTGCTCGACTGCGCGTTGGTCGAGGGATCGAAGAAGCCCGCGAAGTTCAGGCCCATCTGAAGACCGATGATCTCGCCGGCCAGCTCCACCGAGGCGAACACGATGCGCACCGCCAGGCCGATGGCGATGCCCACCACCACCTGCTGCATCACGACCGAGAACGCCTGCGGATCGTTGATCGCGATCATGGGCTGGTCGGTGAGGCCGGCCTGAGCGCACACCGCGACCAGGAAGGCCAGCGCCACGCGCGTGCGCAGCGGTACCGAGCGCGAGGAAAAGATCGGCGCGCTGGAGAAGACCGCGAGGATGCGCAGAAAGGGCCAGAACACCGGCGAGACCAGCGCCATCACCTGCGCTTCGGTGAACGTGGGCATGGTCAGTGTGTCCGGCGCGCGATCAGATCGCGTAGTTCGGAATGGAGAGGATCGTGCTGCGGATGAACTCGACCATGGTCGTCATCATCCAGGGACCGGCGATGGCGAACACCGCGATGGCCGCGATCAGCTTGGGCACGAAGGCCAGCGTGGCCTCGTGGATCTGCGTGATGGCCTGGAACAGACTCACCACCAGACCCACCGCGAGCACCGTGGCCAGCACCGGCGCGGCCACCATGAGCAGCATGAAGAGCGCGTTCTGCGCCATCGTGAGAGCGGCTTGTGGATCCATGTTCTTACCTACTGTGCAAACGATGCGGCGAGGGAACCGATGAGCAGGTTCCAGCCGTCGGCGAGAACGAACAACATCAGCTTGAACGGCAGCGCCACCAGCACCGGCGACAGCATCATCATGCCCAGCGACATCAGCACGCTGGCCACCACCATGTCGATCACCAGGAAGGGGATGAAGATCATGAAACCGATCTGGAACGCGGTCTTGAGCTCGCTGGTGACGAAGGCCGGCACCAGCACGCGAAACGGTGCGTTCTCTGCCGTCACGTCGTTCGGCAGCTTGGCCAGCTTGGCGAAGAGTTCAAAGTCGGACTGGCGCGTCTGCTTGAGCATGAAGGCGCGCATGGGACCCTGGCCGCGCTCCAGCGCCTGGTCGAATGTGATGGCGTTGCGCGAGTAGGGCTCGTAGGCGTCGGCGTACACCTTGTCCAGCGTGGGGCCCATCACGAACAGGGTGAGGAACAGCGAGAGGCCGACGATCACCTGGTTGGGCGGGGCCGACTGCGTGCCGAGTGCCTGGCGCAACAGCGAGAGCACGATCACGATGCGGGTGAAACCCGTCATGAGCAGCAGCACGGCCGGCAGGAACGAGAGCGCGGTGAAGAACAGCAGCGTCTGGATCGGCACCGAATAACTGGTGCTGCCAGTGCCCTGGCCGATCATCAGCGGCAGCGACGGACCGGTGGTGGCGGTTGCCGCAGCCGGCACGGCGGGAATGGGCAGGGCCTGGGCCCATGCGCCGGCTGCGCACAGAGTGAAAGCCAGCAGCAGCAGGCGTGCGAACACGCCCAACCCAGTGGTGCCGCGGAACCGGTTTTGCCGGGCCGCAGGCACCGCCCCCTGCAGGGGGTCGCGCGAAGCGCGGAGGGGGGGGGCCGGTTCACGCATTCGGGGCCTTCATGAGTTGTGAGAGGCGTGCTGCAAAGCCGGTGGCGGGTGCAGCGGGATCCACCGGCACGGCGGGCAGATCGGCCGGCAGCGGCATCTGGTGCAGCGCGGTCACGCTGCCCGAGGCAACGCCCAGCACCAGGCAGATGCGGTCGGCGCCGTCACCCACCTGCACCGTGACCACGCGTTGCTGCGGGCCCAGCGACAGGCTGGAGAGCACGCGCAGTGCCGGGCCGCTGTGGCCGGCAATACCCGGCAGACGGCGGCGCGCCCACTTCAGGGCGAAGGCCATGCCCACCATCAGGGCAAGCAACAGCAGCGCGGGCATCGCGTTTTGCAACATGGGAAGGGGTCTTCGAGTGAAAGGTTTCAGGCCAGGGATGCCGAGGAACCGGCTTTGCCGGGCCTCAGGCATCGCCCCCTTGCCAGGGGGGTGACGCCGAAGGCGGCGCGGGGGGTGACGTGACCTGCGGTCACGTCCTGCTAACTCTGCGCATGCGTTCCGAAGGTGTCACGATGTCCGTCAGGCGGATGCCGAACTTGTCGTTCACCACCACCACCTCGCCCTGGGCGATCAGGTAGCCGTTGACCAGCACGTCCATGGGTTCCCCGGCGAGCGCATCGAGCTCGACGATGGAGCCCTGCGCGAGCTGCAGGATGTACTTGATCGGCACGCGGGTGCGGCCGAGTTCCACCGAGAGCTGCACCGGGATGTCCAGCACCATCTGGATGTCGTGCATCGGGTTGCCGCCGGCCGCGCCCGAGGGGATGGGCGTGGCGTTGGACTCGAACACGTGCGGGCCGTCATTGGCGCCACCGCTGGTGCTTGACTGCTCTTCCAGGGCTTGCGCCCAGTCGTCGGCAATGGATTCTTGCGAAGGGGTGTCAGTGGACATGGTTTTCTCCGAGCCAGTTCGTATCGATTCCGCGCAGATTGCGCTCCACGCGAAGTGCGTATTTGCCCTTGTGGGTGCCGTATTGGCCCTCGAAAATCGGCACCCCATCCACATGGGCCTGGATGGTGGGGTTGCGGTCGAGTTCGATGAAGTCGCCGATCTGCATGGCGAGCAGTTGCTCCACCGTGGCGTCCGTCTGTGCCAGCTCGGCGACCATGGTCACCTCGGCGGCCTGGATCTCGTGGCTCAGCAGCTTGACCCAGCGGCGGTCGACCTCGATGGCGTCGCCCTGCACGCTGGAATACAGCACATCGCGGATCGGCTCCAGCGTGGCGTAGGGCATGCAGATGTGCAGTGAGCCGGTGATGTCGCCGATCTCCAGCGTGAAGCTGGTGGAGACCACGATTTCGCTGGGCGTGGCGATGGTGGCGAACTGGGGCTGCATCTCCGAGCGCTGGTAGGCCAGCTCGATCGGGTACACGCCGCGCCAGGCCTTCTTGTATTCCTCGGCCACCACGTCCACGAGGCGGTTGATCACGCGCTGTTCGGTGGGCGAGAAGTCGCGGCCTTCGATGCGGGTGTGGAACTTGCCGTTGCCGCCAAAAAGGCTGTCGATCACGCCGAACAGCAAGGTGGGCTCGCACACCACCAGGCCGTTGCCGCGCAGCGGGCGGATGGCCATGATGTTGAAGTTGGTCGGCACCACGAGTTCGCGCAGGAAGGCGCTGTACTTCTGCACCTGCACGGCACCCACCGAGATCTCGGGGCTGCGGCGAATGAAGTTGAAGAGGCCCAGACGCAGGTTGCGCGAGAAACGTTCGTTGACGATCTCCATGGTGGGCATGCGCCCACGCACGATGCGCTCCTGACTCTGCAGGTTGTAGTCGCGCACACCGCCGGTGGGCACGTCTTCCTTGGCGAGCTTCTGGCTCTCGCCCGTGACGCCTTCAAGCAGGGCGTCAATCTCTTCCTGGGACAGAAATGCGTCAGCCATGGTGGTTCGTGCCGGTTACTGAACGATGAGGCTGGAGAACAGCACCGCCTGCACGGGGTTCGGTGGCGCAGCGGCCTTCCTCTTTTTCTTTTTCACCGCGCCTTCGACCTCGTCGGCGTCGTGCCCGGCCACCACGTAGCCCATTTCCTTGGAGATCGCCGCGATGATGTCGTTGGCCAGCTTGGCCTTGCCCTGCACCTGCAGCATCTCGTCGGCGGTGCGCTGCGAGATCAGCAACAGGATGTCGCTGCGGATGCTGGGCATGTAGGTCTTCACGTCGGCTTCGGTCTTGGCGTCCTGCAGTTGCAGCGTCAGGCCCAGCTGGATAAAGCGTGTGCCACCGGGGTCGGCCAGGTTGACCACCATGTTCTCCAATGGCAGGAACACCGGTGCGTGTTTGGGGTCCTTGGCCTGGTGGGTGGCCTCGGGTTCATCGTCCGCGTACTCGTCGTCCGCGGCGGCGGCGTTCTTCTTCATGATGAAGAGGGCGGCACCGGCACCGATCAGCGCCAGCAACACCACGCCCACGATGATGAACAGCAGCTTCTTGCTTTTCTTCGGCTTCGCGGCGGGAGCAGCGGTGGCGGTGGCAGAGGTGGCAGCGGCAGCAGACATGGGCATCCTTCAAGGTGCCCTCGCTGGGAGGAGGGCGTCACACAGGGAAAACGTGTGGGGTTTGAAGAATTATTGGGCGGGGGCCCGGGTGCCGGTCGCCGGATAAGCGCCTGAAAAGGCGCTTATTAAGCGTTTCGCCGCCGGGCCGCCCCAAGGCGAAACAGCCCCCTTGGGGGGCAGCGACCCGCGCAGCGGCGGAGCGTGGGGGCMWSGWTTCGCCGCCGGGCCGCCCCAAGGCGAAACAGCCCCCTCGGGGGGCAGCGACCCGCGCAGCGGCGGAGCGTGGGGGCGCCAGTGAAGGCGTTCAGGCGAACACGTCCAACGGCTGGCTGCCGTCGGCTCTGGGGCTGGCATGTGCCGCACGGGACGGTGCGGCTGCTGGCGTCTGGCTGGTCTGAGCCACCCCCCGCACCCCGTTCTGCCGCGTCGATGCCTCATCACCCCGTGCACCCTGCTGGCCGTGCGCGCCTACCGACACGCCGCCGAGCTGGATGCCGCTCTTGCCCAGCAGGTCGCCCAGCGACTCGCCCGCGTTCTCGCGCAGCGAGGCGCGTGCCTCAGCGCTGTCGGTCTTGAACTCCACCTGCACCTCCTGGCCCTTCATCGAGAGCTGGATGTCGATGGCTTGTTCACCCGCTTCGCCGCCCACGCGCAGGCTGGCGTGGCGCAGGTGCTGGGTGCCCCAGTGGGTCACGGTGGGCTCTTCGCCGGCGTTGGCCTCGGCAAACGGGTTGTCGGCTTGTCCATCGGTCTGGTCGAAAGCGCTGGCGTCCGAACCGGCGCTGTCCGAACCCGTGGCGCCTTCGCCCGACGCCGCACCTGGCAGGGCCGTGGCCGCATCCGGGGAGCGGCTGCCGGCACCGCCCGATGTCGGCAGGCTGAAACCTTCGGTGTTGGCGTCGCGCAGGTCGGTGGTGGCCAGCGGCACGCCCGGCGCCACGCCGAAGCGCTCGTTCAGCGCCACGGTGCTGCGCACCTGCGATGCCGGGTGTGCGGCTTGCTGAATCGCCTGGGTTTCGGTGCTGGCCAGTGAGGCATGGCGCCACTGCGTTCCCGCCACGCTGCTGTGGGTTGCGTCGGCCGCGCGCGCCGTGGGTGCAAACGGGGCGCCCGGGCGCACGGCGTTGGCCGGCAGGGCCACCGATCCCTTGGGGGCGATGTCCACGGGGGTGGGCTCCACCGGCGTCATGTCCGTGATGTCGACCTTGCCCTCGGTGGACAGTGCGTCCGCGCCACCGCTGGCGGCGCCGGGCCGGCCGATGTTGCCTTCCGCACCCTGGGCCCCGGCCTTGGTGCCCAAGGCCACGTCAGCCGCGACGGGCAGACCCCAGCTCATGAGCGCGGTCAACGGGTTCTCGGGGCCGTCCCGTGCATCCTTGTCGCGGGTGGTGTTGTCGTCCGGCGCTGCGCTGGAAGCGGTGGCGGCATCGGGCAGCAACTGGGTGTTGGTCAGCAGGCTGAGCAGGCTGGAAAAGATGTCGCCGCTCTCGGGCTTGCGGTCCTGCGCGCGCGCGCCGGCCTGGGCCGGTCTGGCGTTGGCCTCCACCGGCTTGGGGGCGGTGTTGTTCACGGTGGTGCTCATGTGTGAAGGCCTTCCTGTTGGGCCCGGGCCAGGCTCTGGCGCAGGTGGATGGTCAGGGCCATCTCGTCGGTGTTTTTCTGGTCCTGGCGCTGCACGCGGTGCTGCACCGCCATCTGCTTGCGTTCGGTGAATTTGCGCAATCCGGCCACGTCGCGTTCGCACACGTGCACATGCCCCTGGGCGCGTTCGATGAGCTCCATGCGCTCGCGCAGCACGCCGCGCTGAAAGTCCAGCGCGTGGTCGATCTTGGCCATGAACTGGCGGTGGTGCATCAGCAGCGCCATGTCGACACCGACGCTGCTGCGAGCACTCCAGCGTTGCTCGGCCTCCTGGGCGTAGGCCTGCAGCTGGTCCATCTGGTCCTGTGCCTGGAGCAGCTCGCGCTGCATCTGGCCCAGCGCACCCAGCGCCTCGTCGCGGCGCTTCTCGGCGATTTCAACGACCTTGTTGAGCGTCTGGATCGTGGTCATGCCTGCTTGCCTTCATAGGGGTTGTGATGGGGTCGGGACTGGCGTTGCGTGTTGCCGGCCCGGTCTTCCTGCAGGGCGGTTTGCAGCTGCTGCAGGCTTTCAGGCAGGGTGGCGGCTTCGTTCATGTCCTGCATCAGGAAGCGCTGCAGCGCCGGGTAAAGCACGATGGCGCGGTCGGTCTCCGGATCGCTGCCGGGCACGTAGGCGCCGAGCTGGATCAGGTCGCGGCTCTTGATGTAGCGCGAGTACACGCCGCGGAACTTGCGGGCGAGCTCCAGGTGCACGGCCCCTGCCACGTTGTGCATCACGCGCGAGGCCGAGGCCTCCACGTCGATGGCCGGGAAGTGGCCCGACTCGGCCAGCGAGCGGGACAACACGATGTGCCCGTCCAGGATGGCGCGCGCCGCATCGGCAATCGGGTCCTGCTGGTCGTCGCCCTCGGAGAGCACGGTGTAGAAGGCGGTGATAGAACCCACGCCGTTCAGGCCGTTGCCGCTGCGCTCCACCAGCTGTGGCAGCTTGGCAAAGCACGACGGCGGGTAGCCTTTGGTGGCGGGGGGCTCGCCAATGGCCAACGCGATCTCGCGCTGTGCCATGGCGTAGCGGGTGAGCGAGTCCATGAGCAGCAGCACATCGAGCCCGTCGTCGCGAAAGCGCTCGGCAATCGCCGTGGCATAGGCCGCGCCCTGCATGCGCACCAGCGGCGGTGCATCGGCCGGAGCCGCCACCACCACCGAGCGCTTGCGGCCCTCCACACCCAGGATGTCTTCAATGAATTCCTTCACCTCGCGGCCGCGTTCGCCGATCAGGCCGACCACGATCACGTCGGCCTTGGTGTAGCGCGCCATCATGCCCAGCAGCACGCTCTTGCCCACGCCGGAGCCGGCGAACAGGCCAATGCGCTGGCCGCGGCCCACGGTGAGCAGGGCGTTGATCGCGCGCACGCCGGTGTCCAGCGGCTGGCGCACCGGGTCGCGGTCCATGGCGTTGAGCGGTGCGCGGTCCATCGGCTCGATGTCCACGTCGGTGATCGGACCCTGGTGGTCCATCGGGTTGCCGTGCGAGTCGACCACGCGGCCCAGCAGGCCCTTGCCCAGCGGCAGGCGCAGCGTGCCACGGTCGTCGGGGGACGGTGGTTTGTTGGCATGGCCAACGCGTGGCACGGTGCGGTAGGGTGCCAGCGGTGTCACGCTCGCGCCGCTGGAGAGGCCGTGCGTGTCGCCCGCGGGCATGAGAAAGGCGCGGTCGTTGGAGAAACCCACCACCTCGGCCAGCACCGGTTCACGGTTGCCGTTGCCGATCAGGCATTGCGAGCCCACCGGCACCTTCAGGCCCACGGCCTCCAGCACCAGACCGGCCAGGCGGGTGAGCGTGCCGCGCACCTCCAGCGGTGTTTCCACGCTGGCGTTCACCCGCACATCGTCCATGAAATTGCCCCAGCGGCTCTCGGTACCAAAGGTGCTGTCGTTCATGCCAAGTTCCTCGCGGACGGTGGTCCAACCCAGAGTTGCCGCCGGGCCGGCTTTGCCGGACGGCAGGCGACGCCCCCTTGAGGGGGTCGCGCGCAGCGCGGCGGGGGTGTCTCTTTATGCATCTGGGTTCCAGGCCACGTTCATGCCGAGGTTGCCCACGGCGCGCGACCAGCGTTTTTCGATCGTGGCGTCCACCGCCGAGGTGGCCGACTCGATCAGGCAGCCACCGGGGCTGATCTGCGCGTCGGCCACGAACTCGGGCAGCGGGCTGTTGAGCGTTTCCTGCAGCACGCCCTTCATGAGCGCGAGGTCGCCCGGGTTCATGCGCACCGTGGCGGGCAGGCCGTCGTCGACCAGTTGCGTCAGGGCCTCTTCGATCACCGGCTTCAAGTGCTGCGGGTCGCTGGTGATGGCCTGGCGCACCACCTGGCGGGCCAGGTCGCAAGCCAGTTCAAGAATGTGGCGCGAGATCTTCTCCTCGCTTTTCTTCAGGTGGTCTTTGGTGTTGTGCAGCAGCTGCGCCATGCGCACCGCGGTCTCTTCGGCGGTCTTGCGCACCGTGGCTTCGAGCGCATCGCGCACTTCGTGGCCGCCGGCTTCATGACCGCGTTCAAAGCCCTCGGCATACGCCTGCTGACGGGCCTCCTGCAAGACTTCACTCGTCACGCCTTCGCTCTTCTCGGGGCCGGGCGTTTGCGGATGCTCATCGCTGCCGTCCACGGCCGAGAAATGCCAGGCGGCCACGCCTTCGATCTCTTCGCGTGGAATGAAGCGGGAATGGGGATTGGGTTTGGAAGCCATGGTCAGTTACCCATCCAGGTCATACGAATGCTTCGTCTTCACCACCACCACCGATCATGATCTGGCCCTCGTCGGAGAGGCGGCGCACGATCTTCAGGATTTCCTTCTGCTGCATCTCCACTTCCGACAGGCGCATCGGGCCGCGCGATTCGAGGTCTTCGCGCAGCGCTTCGGCGGCGCGGGTGGACATGTTGGCCAGCACCAGTTCGCGCAGTTCGTTGGTGGCGCCCTTGAGCGAGACCACCAGCGCATCGGTGGCCACTTCCTTCAGCACCATCTGCACGGACTTGCCGTCGAGCTTGAGCAGGTCTTCGAACACGAACATCTTGTCCATGATCTTCTGCGCGAGTTCGGCGTCGAACTCGCGGATCGAATCGATCACCGAGGTCTCGATCTGGGTGCCCATCATGTTGATGATCTCGGCGGCGGTCTTCACGCCACCCATCGAGGTTTTGCGGATCTTGTCGCCACCGGCGAGCACCTTGAACAGCACCTCGTTGAGGTCTTTCAGGGCCGTGGGCTGAATGCCTTCGAGCGTGGCGATGCGCAGCATCACTTCATTGCGGGTGCGTTCGGTGAAGTTCTTGAGCACGCCGGCGGTCTGGTCCGATTCGAGATGGACCAGGATGGCGGCCACGATCTGGGGGTGTTCGTTGCGCAGCAGTTCGGCAATCGACGCCGGGTCCATCCATTTCAGGCTCTCGATGCCCGAGACGTCGCCACCCTGCAGGATGCGGTCGATCAGCAGCGCGGCCTTGTCGTCGCCCAGCGCGCGCTTGAGCACGGCGCGCACGTAGTTGTCGGTGTCGGACACCAGCAGGCTCTGCGAGGCGGCGGCACCGGTGAACTTCTGCATCACCTGGTCCACGCGCTCGTGCGAGACCGAGCGCGTCTTGGCGATGGTCTCGCCGAGTTTCTGCACTTCTTTCGGGCTGAGGTGCTTGAACACCTCGGCCGCCTCTTCCTCGCCGATCGACATGAGAAAGATGGCGGCGTCCTGGATTCCCTGGTCTTCCATGTGCGTGTCTCTGTGAGGTATCGGGGTTGATGCTGGCCGTCGCGCTCAGGCGGGGGATTCACCGTTGACCCAGCCCTTGACGATGTTCGCCACGGCCATGGGGTTTTCCAACGCCAGACGCTTCGCGTCGGCGATGCGCTGGGTTTCGGCGGTCGGTTCGTTGCTGGGCATGGGCAGGCCAGGGCGCTCGGGGGCTTCGTTGAGCATGGCGTTGAGCGGCTGCAGCTCGGTCTGCTGGCGGCGCACGGGTGTCTTGATCAGCTTGAGGCCGGGCCGCACCATGCCCATGAGCACCAGCAGACCCAGGCCCACCATGCCGATCGGCCAGGCCAGGCCGCGCAGGAATTCCTGGTTGTCGGGCTGCTGCCACCAGGCGGGCTCGCTCACTTCGCTGGTCTTCTCCACATTGAAGGGCGCGTTGACCACGTTCACCGAATCTCCACGGTCCTTGCTGAAGCCGATGGTCTCGCGCACCAGGGCGGTCATCTGCTCCAGCTGCGCGGGCGGAATGGCCACGGTGGTTTCCTTGCCCGCCTTGTCGATCGTGGTGCGGTGGTTGATCACGACCGCAGCGCTCAGGCGCCTGATCTGGCCGCTGGATTCGCGCACCACCTTGACCGTCTTGTCCACCTCGTAGTTCACCACCGACTCGCGGCGCATCGTGCCCGGTTTGTCGGTGCCCTGGCCGGTCACGCCCACCGGAGCGGCGGCGCCATTGACGGGCGCGGTGCCCGTGACGGGGGGCTGGTTGCTCACCGCACCGGGCACGCCCGAGGGGGTGGCGCTGGCGGCGGCGCCGTCTTCCACCGTCTGCTGGCTGCGCACCGCGCTGGTGTCCGGGCTCTGGTTGGGCTTGTGCTGTTCGCTGGTGGACTCGACCATTGAGAAGTCCACGTCGGCGCTGACCTGCGCCTTCACGTTGTTGCGGCCCACCAGAGGCTCCAGCATGTCCATGATGCGGCGGGTGTAGAGCTGTTCGATCTGCTGGGTGTACTGCAGCTTCTGCGTGTCGGCACCCTGGGCTTGCGCGTCGGCCGGGGCCGAGAGCAGGCTGCCGGCGTCGTCCACCACGCTCACCGCCTTGGGGTTCATCTCGGGCACGCTGGAGGCCACCAGGTGCACGATGCCGGCCACCTGGGCGCGGTCGAGCGTGCGGCCCGGGTGCAGCGTGAGCAGCACCGAAGCGCTGGGCTTTTGCTGTTCGCGGAAGAAGCCGTTCTGGTTGGGCAGGGCCAGGTGGATGCGTGCGCTCTGCACGGACGAGAGCGACTGGATGGAACGGGTGAGCTCGCCTTCGAGTCCGCGCTGGAAGGTCAGGCGCTCCTGGAACTGGGTCATGCCGAAGCGGTTGGCTTCCATCTGCTCGAAGCCGGTGACCGAACCCTTGGGCAAACCTTGCGAGGCCAGGCGCAGGCGTGTGTCGTGCACCTTGTCGGCCGGCACCAGGATGGCCTGACCACCTTCAGCGTACTTGTACGGCACGTTCATCTGCGAGAGCTGCGCCACCACGGCACCGCCGTCCTTGTCGCCCAGGTTGGCGTAGAGCACACGGTACTCGGGCTGGCGACCCATGAAGAAGAAGGCCAGGGCAATCGCCAGCAGGGCGAGGGCGCCCAGGCCGAGCTTGATTTTCTGGGCTTGGTCCATGCGCGAGAGGCCTTCGCCGAAAGCGCTGCGGCTCGCGGGCTGGAGTTCTATCGGTGCCAGGGTGGTGCTCATGGGTGCAGGGCTCGGGTAGAAGGTCGGTTTCGGGACGATGTACATCCCGTTGCAACCGATTATTCGGCCCCACCCCCTGCGCCATATCCATGAAAAGGCCGTGCTTTGTGCCCTTATTCCCGCCGCGCGCAGGAGGCTCGCCGCCTAGCATCAAGGCATCCCATTTTGTGGAAGGAATCTGCCATGGACATGCGCATCTCCCCTATGACCAGCCAGGCGCTCACCGGCATTGGCCAGACCAACCTGAAGCGCCCCGGCGGCGTGAGCGGTGTTGAAGGAGGCTTTGCCGCCAACTTCAAGGACGCCCTCAAGAGCGTGAGCGCCTCGCAGGAAGAAGCCTCGCGCCTGCAGACCCAGGTGCAACTGGGCAACCCCAAGGTGAGCCTGGAGGAAACCATGCTGGCGATGCAGAAGTCGCAAGTCGGGTTTCAGGCCACGCTGCACGTGCGCAACCGCATGGTTCAGGCCTACACAGACATCATGAACATGGGGGTCTAGAACCCCCCCTGCGCCGCTCACGCGGCTTCCCCCCGGTGGGGGGACGATGCCTGCGGCCTGGCAAAGCCAGTTCCGCGGCATCTCTGGGTTCGGGCATTTCGCGCCGGACCCATTTTTTTGCCCGCTGTTTTTCCCCGCGTGTTCAATGCATGGGCTGTGGCTGATTTCTGTCGATCAATTGCGCCAAATCGTTCAGCCACGGCTCGGCCAGGCAGCGGATCTCGGCGTCGGTGCGCAGGATGCGCTGCATGATCTTTGTCTTTTCCTTGCGATCCGCAGGCGCCAGCTCGTCGGTTTTCGACTTGTAGCGCAGCTGGGCGATCAGCACCGCGCAGGCACCTTCAAGTCGCACCACCTGGTCCCAGTTTTCCGTCTTGGCAGCCTCGAGCATCTGGCTGCTCGTGCGTTCGATCGCTTTGTAGTAGTCCAACAAACTGTGCTCCATGTCAGGCCCCTGGGCCCGTGGCGGGCGTTGCGGCGGCGGTGCCTCGGATCTGCTTCCACGAATCGGCCAGCGGCTCGATCAAGGCCACCACCTCGGCCACCGCAGCGCGGTCGTTGCGCAGGTTGGCCAGGGTCAGGCGCTGCACGGCAAAGCCGTAGAGGCCATTGAGGTTCCTGGCCAGGTCACCGCCCTGCGCCAGGTTCAGCCCTGCCTTGAGACCTTCTTCGAGGATGCGCACGGCCTTGCTGATGGCCTGACCTTTGGCTTCGACCTCGCCGCGCTCCATCGCGCCACGCGCAGCGTTGAGCGACTGGATGAGACCGTCAAACAGCATGCCCACCAGCTGGTGCGGGTCGGCAGCGCTCACGCCGGTGTCGGCGGAAACGCGTTTGTAGGCGGAGGCGGCTCGTGAATTCACAGAGGTAAACATGGCATCGGTTCCTTGTGGCTGATACCTTTCTGTATCGGCACGCACCGAAGGGACTGTAGGCGCCAAAGCGCGGATATGCGGTGGAAATGGTGTCGAGCTGTTCATGGTTGGGCCTTGCTCATCAATGCATCACGCCAGGTGTGAAAAACCCGACCGGGCAGGGGCTGCGCAGGGTCGGGTTGGCCGGGCACCGTGGGGCGTCATCCCGAGTTCTTGTTCCACAGGGTGACCTGCTGGTTCACAAAGGCACTCAGGCCGTTGAGCCGTCCCACCGCTGCGTCCATGGCGTTGTACTGCGCCAGCAAACGCACTTCGGCGCGGGCCGCTCGGTCTGCCACCTTGTCCTGTTCCTTGGTGTTGCGCGTCACCGAATTCTTCAGTGCGTCCGCGCGGCCCGTCACCAGGCCGTTCGCCGCCAGCAGGCCATCGGCAAAGGCGTCCATCTTCAGGCCGAACCCTTGGGACGCGGGGTTGCTGCTCTTGGTGGTGAACAGGGCTTTCAGTCCAGTGGGATCCGAGAGCGCGGTATCGAGTTTGCTGGCGTCGACGCTCATCGTGCCGCCGTTCTTGATCTCGATGCCGATGTCGAGCAGGCGGGTGAACGTTCCGCCGGGTGTGATGGAGCGCATCATGCCGCGCAGGGCGTTCTGCAACCCCACGGCGGTGCTGTCGCCCTGCAGCGAACCGGCCACCTTGGTGTCGGGGTCGTATTTGGTGGCGGTGGCCAGCATGCTGTTGATGGCGTTGTAGGCGTCGACGAAGCCCTGGATGTTCTTGCGCATGCCTTCCTTGTCGTTGATGACCGTGAGCTCCACCGGTGTGGTGGTGACCTGCGACAGGTTCAGCGTGATGCCCGGCAGCGCGTCCTTGACCGTGTTGCTGGCCGAGGAGATGGGCACGTTGTTCACCGTGGCCTGGGCGTTGGCACCGGCCTGGCTGAGCGCCATGCCATGAAAGCTCCCGGCGACCTTGTCGTACGCCAGGCGCGAAAGGCCTGCGGCATCGGTGTTCACGCCATCGTCGTCGGTGGCCTGAATGCGAAAGCCCAGGTCCGCACCGGTGTCCTTCGAGCGCACCAGCAGGCGTTCGCCCGAGGCATCGCGCAGCACCGTGGCGCTGATGCCTGCATTGGCCGCGTTCATCTTGCTGGCGATGGTGGACAGCGTGTCGTCGGCGGTCACGCTCAGGTCGATGGCGGTGCCACTGCCAGCCACAAAATCGCCCGTGGCCCAGCTGCCGAGCTGGATGTTGAGCGTGCCGCTGCCCACCGTCGACCCGATGGGGATGGCGGTGGATGCGTTGGACTGTGCCTTGGCCAGCGACTGCACTTCGACACTCATGGACGTGGGCGAGGTGCCCGCAGCCACCGTGATGCCCACCTTGTCGGGCGCTGTGGAGCCACCCTTGACCAGATCCCAGGCCTTGGGGTCGGAGAGCTTGGCGGCGGCGTCGCCCAGGCCCGCGACCATCGACTTGATGGTGCCGTAGATGGAAAGCTTGCTCTGGAAGCTGGCGGCCTGTTGTTGCAGCGGCACCAGCGGAGCGCGCTCCAGGGCCACCAGTTGCGAGACGATGCCCTTGATGTCGATGCCGCTGGCAAGACCTGGTGATGAGATGGCCATGGTGACTCCTTGTCGGGTTGGACACAGCGCACGCGGGTGGCATGCGCTGTGTTCACCCCGCAAGGCCCAAGGCGGCGGGGTGGTTGTTCACCACCGCCACCGCCCAGGGCTGCCCCGCCCGAAGGCGTGGCGCTTGCGAGAGCCGCGCCGATCAGCGCAGCAGGGACAGCACGCCCTGGGGAACCTGGTTGGCCTGGGCCACCATGGCCGTGCCGGCCTGCTGCAGGATCTGGGCACGCGAGAGGTTGGCCGTTTCCTTGGCAAAGTCGGCGTCCATGATGCGGCCGCGCGAGGCAGAGAGGTTTTCCACGCCGATCTGGATGTTGGACACGGCGTTTTCGAAGCGGCTCTGCACGGCACCCAGGGTGGCGCGTGCGCCGTTGACCTGGTCAAGTGCGTCGTCGAGCTTCTTGATCGCGATGTAGGCACCCTTCTCGGTCGTCACGTCGATGGAGTTGATGCCGGTCAGGTCGGTGGCGGCGGCAACCACGGTCGGTGCGGCAAAGCCGGTGTCGGCGGCGGTGAAGCCGACCGAGAACGTGGGAATGATGGGTGCGCCTGCCGCGTCCAGGCGCGAAGACAGGATTTCCATGTCGAAGGTGCCGTCTCCGTTGTCCACGAGGTAGGCAGACACGCCGGTGTCGCTGGACTTGCGGTTGATGGCTTCCACCACCTGGCCGATGCGCTCGGTGCCCGAATCGGCCGCAGGGAGGGCGCCGAGTTCGTAGGTGGTGCCGGCCACCGTGATGTCGAGGACGCCGTCGGCGATCGCGGTGCCGGAACCGGTGAAGCCAGCCGCAGCGGGGTCGATGGCTGCGACAGTGACTTCGCCGTAGGCGATGGTGCTCAGGTTCTCTGACGTGGTGTCGGCCAGCGAACCGATGGTGATGTTGTCACCGGCGTTGGCGCCCACCTGGAAGGTGGCGGCGGTGAAAGAGCCGTCGAGCACCTTCTTGCCGTTGAACGAAGTCTGCTTGGAGACGCGGTCGACTTCGTCGGCCAGCTGTTTCACTTCGGCCTGCAGGGCGTCGCGATCGTCGTCGCTGTTGGTGGCGTTGGCCGACTGCACGGCCAGTTCGCGCATGCGCTGCAGCATGTCGCCGACTTTGCCCAGTGCGCCTTCAGCGGTCTGCGCCAGCGAGATGCCGTCGTTGGCGTTGCGGGCGGCCACGYTCAGGCCCTTGACCTGGGCGTTCATGCGCTCGGCAATGGCCAGGCCGGCGGCGTCGTCCTTGGCGCTGTTGACACGCAGGCCCGAAGACAGGCGCTGCATGGAAGTGGCCAGCGAACCCTGKGARGACAGCAGGTTGCGCTGGGCGTTCATCGACATCACGTTCGTGTTGATGGTGGTCATGACTAACTCCTAAAGAATGGATGAAAAGCAATCCGGCATTGCTGCCAATCTCGACACCAACCCGAAGGCTGGCTGCCATGACCGGTGCTGGGCAGAACGCGCCGGTGGCCTCTGGGCCCCCGATCACCTCGCCGCATCTGCGTGCCGGACGTTGGCGGTGATCCCGGTGCCCATGCCATATTCTTCAGCGCCACCCCACTGTCCATCGCTTGAAAAAGCCGGTGAACAACAGCGCAGTTCCTTCTTTAAGAGCTCCTTTTCCACAGTTTGAACACAGCGCACGCCAGTGGCATGCGCTGTGTTCAACCCGCAAGGCCCGAGGCGGCGGGGCGGTTGTTCACCACCGCCTGGTTGGCCTGGGCCACCATGGCGGTGCCGGCTTGCTGCAGGATCTGCGAGCGCGACAGGTTGGCGGTTTCCTTGGCGAAGTCGGCGTCCATGATGCGGCCGCGTGAGGCAGAGAGGTTCTCCACGCCGATCTGGATGTTGGCCACGGCGTTCTCGAAGCGGCTCTGCACGGCACCGAGCTTGGCGCGTGCGCCGTTGACCGAGTCCAGTGCTTCGTCGAGCTTCTTCATCGCGATGTAGGCACCCTTTTCGGTCGTCACGTCGATGTTGGAGATGCCGGTGGAGTCAGCGGCCGAAGCAGCAGCGATGGCAGCACCGTCGGCCACGACAAGGCCAGTACCGGTGGCAGTGAAGCCGGCACCAAAAACAACAGCCTCTGGATCGCCGTTGGCGTCGAGGGAAGATGACAGCAGTTCGACGTCGTAGGTGCCGTCTTCGTTGTCCACCAGGAAAGCGGACACGCCGGTGTCGCTGGTCTTGCGGTTGATGGCTTCCACCACCTGGCCCAGACGCTCGGTCGCCGAACTGGCGGCAGCGAGTTCACCGAGGTCCACGGCCGTTGCGCCGCCCACTGCGATGGTCAGGTTGGCGGTGACGGCGGTGGCGAAGGCCGTGATGTCTGCGTCCGGGTCAACGGCGGCCACGGTGTTCTCGCCGTAGGCCACGGTGCTGAGGTTGTCGGCGGTGGTGTCGGCCAGCGAGCCGATGGTGATGTTGTCACCGGCGTTGGCGCCCACCTGGAAGCTCGCTGCGGTGAAGGAAC
>NZ_LMIE01000006.1:104014-105619 GCF_001428625.1 Hydrogenophaga sp. Root209 | reverse complement strand
AGAATGGATGAAAAGTAATCCGGCATCGCTGCCAATCCCGACACCAGCCAGAGGGCTGGCTGCCACGACCGGTGCTGGGCTGAACGCGCTGGGTTGGGGCTGCATGCCTTTGACCATCTCGCCGCTTCGCTTGCCGGACGACGAACCTTTCTAGAAGTCCGTTGCATTCAATTTCGGTGCATGTGGGGTTTTCTTTAGCGCTGGCTGAATTTGATTGATGAAAAAGAGGGGAATTTCCCGGGCAATTCAAACTTGCCGGAAAACGATTCACCACGTATGCGCGGCATCATGAAAAAAGGCGGTGGAGCGGTTGTTCACCGCTGCCACCGCCTTGAGCAACCGCACCTGCTTGAGGCGCGGGGCTTGCGAGACTGAAACGCCAGCAATCAGCGCAGCAGGGACAACACGCCCTGGGGYGCCTGGTTGGCCTGGGCCACCATGGCGGTGCCGGCTTGCTGCAGGATCTGCGAGCGCGACAGGTTGGCGGTTTCCTTGGCGAAGTCGGCGTCCATGATNTGGTTGGCCTGGGCCACCATGGCGGTGCCGGCTTGCTGCAGGATCTGCGAGCGCGACAGGTTGGCGGTTTCCTTGGCGAAGTCGGCGTCCATGATGCGACCGCGCGAAGCGGAGAGGTTCTCCACGCCGATCTGGATGTTGGCCACGGCGTTCTCGAAGCGGCTCTGCACGGCACCGAGCTTGGCGCGAGCGCCGTTGACCTGGTCGAGTGCGTCGTCGAGCTTCTTCATCGCGATGTAGGCGCCCTTTTCGGTCGTCACGTCGATGTTGGAGATGCCGGTGGAGTCAGCGGCCGAAGCAGCCGTATCGACGGCGTCGCCGGTGGCTTCCAGCAGGCCGGTGGCGGTGACGGTGAAGCCTGCGGAGAATTCGACCGTGGCCGGGGCCGTGCCCGCAGCATTGAGTTGCGAGGACAGCAGCTCGACGTCGTAGGTGCCGTCTTCGTTGTCCACCAGGAAAGCGGACACACCGGTGTCGGCGGTCTTGCGGTTGATGGCTTCCACCACCTGGCCCAGGCGCGCGGTTTCAGACGTGGCTGCTTCAATCACGCCCAGGTCGACCGCCGTACCGCCACCCACCGTGATGGTCAGCGTGCCAGTTGCGATTTCGGTGTCGTAGCCGGTGATGCCGGCTGCCGTCACCGTGGCCGTGGATTCGCCGTAGGCGATGGTGCTGAGGTTGTCGGCGGTGGTGTCGGCCAGCGAGCCGATGGTGATGTTGTCACCGGCGTTGGCGCCCACCTGGAAGCTCGCTGCGGTGAAGGAACNGGTGCTGAGGTTGTCGGCGGTGGTGTCGGCCAGCGAGCCGATGGTGATGTTGTCACCGGCGTTGGCGCCCACCTGGAAGCTCGCTGCGGTGAAGGAACCGTCGAGCACCTTCTTGCCGTTGAACGAGGTCTGCTTGGACACGCGGTCGATTTCATCGGACAGCTGTTTCACTTCGGCCTGCAGGGCGTCGCGGTCGTCGCTGCTGTTGGTGGCGTTGGCCGACTGCACGGACAGCTCACGCATGCGCTGCAGCATGTCGCCGACTTTGCCCAGCGCGCCTTCAGCGGTCTGCGCCAGCGAGATGCCGTCGTTGGCGTTGCGG
>NZ_LMIE01000006.1:0-103910 GCF_001428625.1 Hydrogenophaga sp. Root209 | reverse complement strand
GAATGGATGAAAAGTAATCCGGCATCGCTGCCAATCCCGACACCAGCCAGAGGGCTGGCTGCCACGACCGGTGCTGGGCTGAACGCGCTGGGTTGGGGCTGCAYGCCTTTGACCATCTCGCCGCTTCGCTTGCCGGACGACGAACCTTTCYAGAAGTCCGTTGCATTCAATTTCGGTGCCCTTTGCATATTCTTTAGCGCTGCTTGAAATTCGCTTCCTGGACAAGACGCCTCCACGCTGCGCCTCGTGGGTGGGTGAGGGCGGTGCAGCGGTGGGGCACACAGGCGCTTCGGCACCCGCACCGGCAGCCCCGTTTTGAGAACCAAAGATGTAGGCATCTGGATGACAAGCAGGTGTTGCGCTCCTGACACCCGTTACAGCCGTTTACCGATTCAAGATTTTTTACCGCTCGACACAATTACACACATCGGGTCAGGAGTTGTAAGCAAGTCGCCAACAACCCAGGCCCCCCACACCGAAGGAACACATCATGGACAGCGAACAACTCCTGGCTGAAATCCGCGAAGCCAATCTGACCTACCTGATGCTGGCGCAGAACCTGATCCGCAAGGACCGCGCCGAAGCCCTGTTCCGCCTCGGCCTGACCGAAGAAGCCGCCGACCTGCTGGGCATGCTGTCCACGGCGCAGTTGCTCAAGATCGCTTCCTCCAACATGTTGCTGTGCCGCTTCCGCGTGGACGACGACCTGGTGTGGAACCTGCTGACCAGCCACAACGTGAAGAAGGTGGACAACGCCACCACCACGCAGCTGCACGCCAGCATCCTCATGGCCGGCAAATTTGCGGAGTCAATGGCTGCGCATTGACACCCCCCGCGCCGCCTTCGGCGTCACCCCCCAGGGGGCGACACCTGGGACCGGCGGAGCCGGATCCGCAGTGTCCCTGGATGAAGTCACTTCTATCCTGAATCGTTTTGTTTTCTCTGGAGTTCCTCATGGCCGTCGGCAAAAGCATCCTCAACGAGTCCCGTGACATCGAACGCGCGGTGGCCCTGATTCAGCTCGGTGCGCGCCTGCAGGTGCTGGAGTACGAAACGAGCCTGTCCTATGAGCGCCTGCTGCGCCTGTACAAGGAAGTGGCGGGCAAGAGCCCCTCGAAAGGCCAGTTGCCTTTCTCCACCGACTGGTTCCTCACCTGGCAGCCCAACATCCACGCCTCGTTGTTCCTCAACATCCACGAGTACCTGAGCAAGACCAGCGAACTCGAAGAGATCGACACGGTGATCAAGGCCTTCCGCCTTTACAACGACCAGATGACGGCCAGCGCGATCGAGCCCATCCTCTCCGTCACCCGCGCCTGGCGCCTGGTGAAGTTCGTGGACAACGGCATGCTGACCCTGACCAAGTGCACCTGCTGCGGCGGCAACTTCGTCACCGAGCCCTATGAGAACCGCCACTTCGTGTGTGGTCTGTGCCAGCCACCGGCGCGTGCCGGCAAAGGTGCCGCCTCGGGTGGCTTGCGCTTGCACTGATCAGGCCTTCCTCAAAACTTGAAATGGACCCCGATGCGGGTCCATTTCGCGTTTATGGGTCCCTTCAATCGCACCTAGAGTTGGTCGATAGAAAAGGCATTCCCCAAAGTCACGCGCGCCACATCGGTGCCACGTCCTCTTTCAGGCCCAAGAACATGTTCGTCATCATCGGTTTTGTCGTTTCGATGCTTTGCATCTTCGGCGTGTACATCCTCCACGGCGGCAACATCGGCGTGGTGCTCAAGGCATTGCCGTTCGAGATGACAACCATCCTCGGTGCGGCCCTGGGTGCCTTCATCATCAACAACCAGATGAAGGTCGTCAAAGCGTCGTTCAAAGGTCTGGCCGGCTGCTTCAAGGGCAGCCGCTACACCAAGGCGCGCTACATGGAGCTCATGGCGCTGCAGTTCGACATCCTGCAGAAGGCGCGCAAGGAAGGCCTGATGGCGATCGAACAGGACGTGGAGAATCCGCACGAGTCGGCGGTGTTCAAGAAGTACCCCACCATTGCCGCCGACCACCACGTGGTCGAGTTCATCACCGACTACCTGCGCATGATGGTCTCGGGCAACCTGAATGCGCACGAGATCGAGTCGCTCATGGACAGCGAGATTGAAACGCACCACCAGGAAGCCCACGCACCGGTGGCCGCCATCGCCCGCCTGGCCGGCGGTCTGCCGGCCTTCGGCATCGTGGCCGCTGTGCTGGGTGTGGTGAACACCATGGGCTCGGTGGGCCAGCCGCCCGCCATCCTCGGCGGCATGATCGCTTCCGCCCTGGTGGGCACCTTCCTGGGCATCTTGCTGGCCTACGGCGTGTTCGAACCACTCGGTGGCCTGATGGACCAGAAGGTGGAAGAGGGCAGCAAGGAATTCCAGTGCATCAAGACCACGCTGCTCGCCAGCATGCAGGGCTATGCCCCGGCCACGGCCATCGAGTTCGGTCGCAAGGTGCTGCTCTCCGACGTGCGCCCCACATTCATCGAACTCGAAGCCCACGTGAAGAAAAAATGAAACACCCCCCGCGCCGCTTCGCGTCACCCCCCTGGGAGGGGGGCGGCACCTTGGGCCGGCAGAGCCGGACCCTCGTTGCCCTTGGACTGAACCGTTTCCCGCTCCGGAGGAATTGACATGGCTGGAGATGGAAAAAAACTTCAACCGATCATCATCAAGCGCATCAAGAAGACCGGCCATGCCGCTCATGGTGGTGCGTGGAAGATCGCCTACGCCGACTTTGTGACGGCCATGATGGCGTTCTTCCTGCTCATGTGGTTGCTGGGCTCCACCGCCAAGGGTGAGCTCGACGGCATTGCCAGCTACTTCCAGTCGCCGGTGAAGGTCTCGCTCATGGGCGGCCCGGGCACCGGCAACAGCAGCAGCATCCTGCCCGGTGGTGGCCGTGACCTGAGCAAGTCGTTTGGCCAGATGGACAGCGGCGAGGCCGAGCGCGCGGCCAAGATGATGGGCGCCCAGATGGCCCAGGAAGCCAAGGTCCGCCAGGAAGCCGCCCGGCTGGACGCGCTGGAGAAAAAGATAGCCGAACTGATCAAGAGCAGTCCCAAGCTCGCCGAGTTCGGCAACCAGATCCAGCTGGAGAAAACCACCGATGGTCTGCACATCCAGATCGTGGACCAGCAGAATCGCCCGATGTTCGACACCGGCAGCTCGCTGGTGAAGCCCTACATGCGCGACATCCTGCACGAGATCGGACGGGCCCTGGGCGATGTGGAGAACCGCATTGCGCTCGCTGGCCACACCGACGCCACGCCCTATGGCAGCGGCGAGCGTGGCTACAGCAACTGGGAGCTCTCGGCCGACCGGGCCAACGCCTCGCGCCGCGAGCTGGTTTCGGGCGGTTTGCCCGACGACAAGCTGCGCCGCGTGGAGGGCCTGGCCTCCAGCCGGTTGTTGAGACCCGAGACGCCCACCGATCCGATCAACCGGCGCATCAGCATCGTGGTGATGACGCAGGCGGCCGAAGACCGCATGACGCCAGGCTCGATCCCTGCGGCCGTGGCCCCGCCCGCTGCACCAGCAGCTGTTGAAACATCCATGGCGCCGGCACTTCAGATTCCCGGCGAAGTGACGAAATCAACTTCAGGGAGCGGCGGCTGAACAGCCTCCGTCTCCACCCCATCGACCCACCCGCCCTCGGAGGCATGCATGTCCACCCCGATGAAATTCCTGATCGTTGACGACTTCTCCACCATGCGCCGCATCGTGCGCAACCTGCTGAAAGAGATCGGTCACGCCGATGCGGACGAGGCCGAAGACGGCGCCATTGCGCTGGCCAAACTGCGCAACGGCGTGTTCAACTTCGTGGTCTCCGACATCAACATGCCCAACATGAACGGTTTCGAGCTGCTGGCCGAAATCAAGAAGGACGAGAAGCTCAAGCACCTGCCGGTGCTGATGGTGACGGCCGAGGCGCGCAAGGAAGACATCGTGCTGGCGGCCCAGAGCGGCGCGGCTGGCTACATCGTCAAGCCCTTCACCAAGGCGACGCTGGAAGACAAGCTGGCCAACATCTTCAAGAAGCTCGGCATATAAGGAACGCTGTCATGAACCACGATGACGCAGCAAACCCTGGCGCCCCGCAGATGTTTCAGAAACTGGGCTCCATCACACGCCAGTTGCACGACGCCCTGAAGGAGCTGGGCTACACCGACAAGCTCAAGGGCACGGTCGACCAGTTGCCCGATGCGCAGAGCCGCCTGTCCTATATCGCCCGCCTCACCGGCGAAGCGGCGGAGAAGGTGCTCAACCACGTGGAACTCGGCAAGACCGAGCAGGGCCTGATCGCCGAGCGGGGGCGCCAGCTGGCCGACACGATCTCGCGCGTGCCGGCGCTGGCCAAGGCCATGCCCGAACTGATGGAGTGGACGAACGACATCATCACCACCAGCGAGCAGACCGACGCGCGTTTGACCGACATCATGATGGCGCAGGACTTCCATGACCTGACCGGCCAGGTGATCGCACGCGTGGTGCAGCTCGCCGGCACCATCGAAGAGCAGTTGCTCAGCCTGCTGCTGCAGTCGGCACCCTCCGGCCAGCCTGGCCAGGACCACGCCTACGAACTCGCCGGCCCGGTGGTGGATGGCGATGGCCGCACCGATGTGGTCAACGACCAGAAACAGGTGGACGACCTGTTGGCATCACTCGGTTTCTAACCCCCGCGGCGCTTCGCGCCACCCCCTTTCAGGGGGCAACACCTGCGGCCCGGCAAAGCCGGTTCCGCGGTGTTTCTGGATTGACTCCCCCTCCAACCCCCTCCAACCCCCGCCAGCTCGGGGCGGCTGGGTGTGCTGCGCAGCGAAATCAAGGCGGAGGCGGCACCAGCCGCCGGGGGACATTCGCGGAGCAGCGTGCCCAGTCGCCCCGAGCTCGAAGTGGTGCATTGCAGAAAAGCACCCGTTCACAGCGTCTTATCCCCCTTTAGTTTTTCCAAGCGGATTCCAGAATCGGATTCACCGATCAAGTGAGCCCGCTCCATGGAATCTTCCAGTCAAGACAAGAACCTACCCGCCACCGCGCAGCGCCTGAAGAAGGCCCGCGACGATGGTCAGGTGCCGCGCTCCAAGGACTTGTCCAACCTGTCGGTGCTCGGCGGCGGCTCCGTGCTGCTGCTGGCGCTGGCCCCCACGGGTTTCGAGAAGCTGCGCACCTCCCTGCAAGGGCAACTGCGCTTCGACCACGCCTCCCTGCAGCAACCCGGCCAGATGCTGCAACGCCTGGCGGACGGCTTTTCACAGGGCCTCATGCTCTACCTGCCTCTGGGCCTGTTGGTGCTGGGTCTGGCCATCGCTGTCACGGTGGCTGCCGGCAGCTACGCGCTGAGCACCAAGCCCATCACGCCGGACCTCAGCCGCCTGAACCCGCTCAAGGGCATTGGCCGCTTGTTCTCCAAACAGCAGGTGATCGACACCTTGAGGCTCTCCGGCGTCACGGCCGTGGTGGGCTTCGTTGCCTGGCAATTCATTGCTTCGCATGTGGAGCTGTTCGGAACGTTGGTGACGCAACCGCTGGAATCCGGCCTCGGCCAGCTCGGCGCCTGGATGGTGAAGGGCGTGAGCCTGTTGCTGCTCGTGGTGGCGTTCTTCGCCATCGTTGATTTTCCGATCCAGAAGTTCCTGCACAGCAACCAGCTCAAGATGTCTCACCAGGAGGTGAAGCAGGAGCACAAGGAATCCGAGGGCGATCCGCACGTGAAGGCGCAGCGGCGTGCGCGCCAGCGCGAGATGGCCCAGCGCAACAGCGTGGGCGCCGTGCCCAAGGCCGATCTGGTGGTGATGAACCCCACCCACTACGCGGTGGCGATCCGCTACGACGACACCTCCATGAACGCGCCGCGCGTGGTGGCCAAGGGTGCCGACCTGATCGCCATGAAGATCCGCGACGTGGCCAAGGCGCACAACGTGCCGGTGCTGCAGTCGCCCATGCTGGCCCGTGCGCTCTACGCGCACGCCGAGCTCGACGGTGAGGTGCCTTCGGCCCTGTACACCGCCGTGGCCCAGGTGCTGGCCTACGTGTACCAGGTCAAGGCCGCCCTCAAGGGCCAGGGCGCCATGCCCGCCGAGATGCCCACCCCGCAGGTGCCGCCCGAACTGGATCCGCACTTCAAGAAATCCGCCACCAAGGACACTGAATGAACGCCCTCGCGCCCTTGCAGCAATGGCTCAACCGCAACGCGGCCTGGGCCGGTGGCCTGGCCGCTCCCATGCTGGTGATCACCATCCTCTCGATGATGGTGCTGCCCCTGCCGCCCTGGGTGCTCGACACCTTCTTCACGCTCAACATCGCGCTGGCCCTGGTGGTCATGATGGTGGCGGCCTACATGCGCCGTCCGCTGGACTTCTCGGTGTTCCCCACCGTGCTGCTGCTCACCACGCTGCTGCGCCTCTCGCTCAACGTGGCCTCCACCCGCGTGGTGCTGCTCGAAGGCCACACCGGCCCGGGCGCGGCCGGCGCGGTGATCGAGGCCTTTGGCCATTTCCTGATCGGCGGCAACTTCGCGGTTGGCTTCGTCGTGTTCGTGATCCTGGTGGTGATCAACTTCATCGTGATCACCAAGGGCTCGGAGCGCATTGCCGAGGTGTCGGCCCGTTTCACGCTGGACGCCATGCCCGGCAAGCAGATGGCGATCGACGCCGACCTGAACGCAGGCCTGATCGACGAGAAGCAGGCCAAGAAGCGGCGCCAGGAAGTGGGCGACGAGGCCGAGTTCTTCGGCTCCATGGACGGTGCCTCCAAGTTCGTGCGCGGCGACGCCATCGCCGGCATCCTGATCCTGATCATCAACATCATTGGCGGCTTCGCGGTCGGTGTGCTGCAGCACGGCCTGTCGGCCGGTGAGGCGGCCAGCACCTACATCCTGCTGGCGGTGGGCGACGCGCTGGTGGCGCAGATTCCTTCGCTGCTGATCTCGGTGGCCGCAGCCATGGTGGTTTCGCGCGTGGGCAAGGACGAAGACCTGGGCGCGCAGGTGATGCAGCAGATGTTCATCTCTTCGAAGGTCATGGGCATCGTGGCCGCGGTCATGTTCCTGCTGGGCGTGATCCCGGGCATGCCGCACGTGGTGTTCCTGACCTTCGCCGCGATTTTTGGTGGCCTGGCCTGGTGGCGCACCCGGGTGGACGCGCGCCCCGTGGCCGAGCCCGAAGCACCGGCCGTGCAAGGCGACGGCGAAGCCACTTGGGACGACCTGCAGCCGGTCGACCTGCTCGGCCTGGAGCTGGGCTACCGCCTGATCGCCATGGTCGACAAGACCCGCCAGGGCGACCTGCTCACCCGCATCAAGGGCGTGCGCAAGAAATTTGCACAGGAGGTGGGTTTCCTGCCGCCCGCGGTGCACGTGCGCGACAACCTGGAGCTGCGCCCCAGCGCCTACCGCATCACGCTGCGCGGCGTGGTGGTGGGCGAGGGCGAAGTGTTCCCCGGCATGTTCCTGGCCATCGACCCGGGTGGCCTGGGTACCCCCTTGATCGGCACCCCCACGACCGACCCGGCGTTCGGCCTGCCGGCGCACTGGATCGAAGACAAGCAACGTGAAAACGCGCAGATGGCCGGTTTTACCGTGGTTGATTCCGAGACTGTGCTGGCCACGCATCTTTCACACTTGATGCAAGTCCAGGCAGCCAAGTTGCTGAGCCGGACAGAGACCCAGGACCTGGTTGAACACGTCACCCGACTGGCCCCCAAACTGATCGAAGAAGTCGTGCCCAAGATGATCTCCGTTGCCACCTTCCAGAAAGTGCTGCAGCTGCTGCTGGAAGAGTCGGTGCACGTGCGCGACATCCGCACCATCATCGAATCGATCGCCGAACACGCCACCACCACCACCGACCCGCAGGAGCTGGCCCGCCGCGTGCGCACCGCGCTCTCGCCGGCCATCGTGCAGCAGATCTATGGCCCGGTGAAAGAGCTCGAAGTGATCGCCATCGAGCCCGGTCTCGAGCGTCTGCTGATGCAGGCCCTCAGTGGTGCGGCCAACGGCGCGCTGGACCCCGGTGTGGCCGAGATGCTGAGCAAATCGGCCACCGACATCGCCAACAAGCAGGAAGAAAAAGGCGTACCCGCCTGCCTGCTGGTGCCCGACGCGATCCGCAACGCCATGGCGCGCCTGCTGCGCCGTGCCGCGCCCCGCCTGCAAGTGCTGGCGCACAGCGAAATTCCTGAAACCCACCTGATCCGCATTGGCCCGATTCTTGGAGAACTTGCATCATGAACATCCAGCGCTTCACCGCACCGACCTCCCGCGAAGCCATGGCCAAGGCCCGCAACGCCTTCGGCGACAGCGCCGTCATCCTCTCCACCCGTTCCACCAGCGAAGGGTTTGAGGTGATGGCCGCTGCCGAGGAGAGCCTGGCCTCGCTGGCCGACAACGCCAGCCCCGCACCGATCATCACCCGCCCAGCCGCCGCACCCACCGCCTTTGCCGCCCGCGCCAAGGCCGCTGCCACGCAGGCACAGCCCGAATCGGTGGCAGGTGACACCGAAGCGCTGGCCATGAGCACGCTGTCGTTCCAGGAATATGTGCGCGAACGCATGCTGCGCAAGCGCCGCGAATCGATGCAGGAGTCCTCAGCCGCCGAGGTGCCCGCACCGCAGTACCGCGCGCCGGTGCAAGCCGCGCCGGTACAGCCCGCGCCCACCCCCATGCCCGCCGCCGAGCCGATCGTGGTGCCGGTGCAGCGCTTCAACGAGCCGGTGCAGGCCGCCTTTGGAAGCCGCCTGGGCCAGCAGCCGATCCGCACCCGCGATACGGCCGAACCCGCCTGGGAAGATTCGCAGCCCTCGGTGCGCTTCGCCAGCAACGAAGACACCCGCATGGCGGTGGAGCTCACCGCGTTGAAGGACATGATCGAAGAGCGCTTCAACACGCTGGCCTGGCTCGGTTCCTCCAAGCAGAACCCGATCCAGTCCAACCTCATGCTCAAGCTGATCCGCGCTGGCTACTCGCCCGCCATGGCCCGCGCCGTGCTGGACCGCGTGCCCGCCGATGCCGGTGCACCCGAAGCCTTCCGCTGGCTCATGGACGTGATCACCCGCAACCTCAAGGTGAGCGCGCCCGCCGCCGGCCTGTGCGACGAAGGCGGTGTGGTTTCGCTGATCGGCGCCACCGGCGTGGGCAAGACCACCACCGCCGCCAAGCTCGCGGCCCAATGCGTCAAGCAGTACGGAGCCGGCAGCGTGGGCATGATCACGCTGGACACCTACCGCGTCTCGGGTTACGAACAACTGCGCGCCTACGGCCGCATGCTCGGTGTGGTGGCCCATCTGGCCCACGACCGCGCAGCGCTCAAGGACCTGCTCAACCTGCTCTCGGGCAAACGCCTGGTGATCATCGACACCGCGGGCCTCGGTCAACGCGACCAGCGCATCCAGGACATGCTCGACGTGCTGGACATGCCCACGGTGAAGAAGACGCTGGTGCTCAACGCCGGATCGCAAGGCGACACGCTGGACGAGGTGCTGACCTCGTTCAAGGCCAGCTCGCTGCACGGCGTGGTGCTCTCCAAGGTGGACGAAGCCGTGAAGCTCGGCCCCGCACTGGACGCGCTGATCCGCCACCAGGTGACGCTGCGCGGCGTGGCCAACGGCCAGCGCGTGCCCGAAGACTGGCAGAACCCCGACGCCACGGCACTGGTGCGCATGTCCATGGGCACGTCCGGCAAGTCGGCTTACGACCCGGTGGCCACCGACATGGGCTTCTACTTCGCGCCCACCAACGCACGCGGCGTGAACCTGGGAGCCTCGCATGTTTGAACACGGCTTCGACCAGGCCGCCGGTCTGCGCGGCGAGAGCCGCAGCGGCGGGCCCAGCCTGTTGCCCGTGGCCAGCCCCGCGCAGCCATCGCGTGGCCACGAGTGGCTCTACATGCTTGCCGCCTGCCTCACGAACCAGGGCCGCTCGGTCGTCATCGTCGACGGCACGGCCACCGAATCCAGCGGCGTGCAGCGCGAGCCCGGCAGCCACCTTGGCCTGCTGCGCGCGTTGCAAGACCCCTCCATCGCTCACCTCGAGCAGTCCGCCGACAACGCCGAGTGGCTGGTGATGCCCGGTGCGCGCGGCCTGCAGGCTCTGCAGGAAACCGCGCACGCCGCAGGCGCACCGGCAGCGCTCTCGCGCCTGCTGGCGCCGTTTGCGCCGGGCGTGATCGTGCTGCTGTTCGCACCGGCTTTCGGCCTGGCCGGCGTGTTGCCCGGGCTCAATGCCCGTGCCATGGTGCCCGTGCTCGAACAGCCGCAGGCCGCCATCGACGCCTACGGCTCGGTCAAGGTGTTGCACTCGGCGGGTTTGTCGCCAGTGCTCGCGCCCCTGGCCTCGGGCGGCGCGCAGGTTCTGCAGCCGCTGGTGACCACGGTCACCGACTGCGCGGCACGCCACCTCGGGCTGAAGCTTGAAAGCTGGCCCGCCCACACCTGGGGCCACCGCGCCCAGGCCTGCGCCATCACCACGCAGGCCGAGACCGACACACACGGGTACCACGGCCTGGTCCGTGCTGCCCCGACACCTCTCTGGAGCTGAAGATGTACACCGCCAAAGGCACGCTCAACCGCGACGAGCAGCTGCGCAAATACAGCCCGCTGGTGCGGCGTCTGGCCCACCACATGATCGCCAAGTTGCCCCCGAGCGTGGAGCTTGATGACCTGATCCAGGTCGGCATGATCGGTCTGACCGAAGCCATTGCGCGCTTCGAGCCCACACAGGGTGTGCAGTTCGAAACCTTCGCCAGCCAGCGCATCCGCGGCGCGATGATCGACGAGCTGCGCGAAGGCGACTGGATGTCACGTGGCTCGCGCAAGAGCCAGAAAGACATCGAGCAGGCCGTGAGCCGTCTGCAGCAGAAACTGCAGCGCGTGCCCAAGGAATCCGAGATCGCCGCCGAACTGGGCATGGAACTGGCCGATTACCAGCACCTGCTGGCCAAGGTGCGCGGCACCCAGTTGGTGTATCTGGAAGACATCAGCGGTGGCAGCGACGATGAAGACGGTTTCCTGGATCGCCACATGGGCGACAGCGAAGCCGATCCGTCAGCCAAGCTGCAGGACCACCGCATGCGCACCGCCCTGGTGGCCGCCATCAACGTGCTGCCCGAGCGCGAGCAACAGATCATGAGCATGTACTACGAGCACGACATGAACCTCAAGGAAATCGCCGCCGTGCTCGGCGTGACCGAATCGCGCATCTGCCAACTGCACAGCCAGTCCATAGCGCGCCTGCGCTCGAAACTGCGCGAGCACTGAGATCGGCCGACCGAACACGGGTTTACCCGCGTCAAGTTCGGGCGCCGCAGACCGATCTCATAAGCACGCCGGGCCCACACGGTCCGCGCGGTCACCGCGCCCCAATGCGCGTCTTTCCCGATTCGCTCATCACCATTTTTTTCCACGGAGATACACCATGAAATCCCTGTACCGCCCCCTGCTCGCGCTGTTCGCGTCGCTGGCCTTTGTTTCCGGCGCATTCGCCCAGGACCACGGCACGCGCGATGAAGCCAAGGCCATGAACGAAGCCGCCATCGCCCACCTGAAGAAAGTCGGCAACGACAAGGCCTTCGATGACTTCACCAAGGACAAGACCAACTGGAACAAGAAAGACCTGTACGTCATCCTGATGGACACCGATGGTGCCGTCAAGTCACACGGCGCCAACGACAAGCTGGTGGGCAAGAACCTGCTCAACCTCAAGGACCAGAACGGCAAGGAATTCGTCAAGGAATTCATGACGGTCGCCAACAAGGGCGAGGGCTGGGTCGACTACGACTGGGCGCACCCGGTCAGCAAGAAGGTGGAAGGCAAGGCGACCTTCGTGAAGCGCGTCGCCGGCACCAACCTGGTGATGGCCGTCGGCGTCTACCGCTGATGCACGCCGCGGCGGTGGCGCAACCGTGCCACCGCTGCCGGCAAACGAATTCCGGAGCCGTCCGTCTTGCAGGTGTGGCGGCACCTCTCCTTCGAACACGAGACAAGAACGATGAAGCTGTTTGAAAACGCCCGCATCGGAGTCAAGGTCGCGCTGGCGCCGTTGCTCACCATGTTGTGCCTGGTGATCGTGGCCGGTCTGGGTCTGTGGGCCACGCGCGATCTCTCCAGTTCGCTGCGTGCCATGCAGTCCTCGACCCTGCCCACGCTCGCCACCACCACCGAGCTGCAGCGCCGCATTGGCGCGGCCTATGCCAGCACCAACCAGTCGCTGGCCTGGACCGGTGCCGAGTTCCCCGCCGCGCGCATCGATGCGCTGGACAAGGCGCTCGCTGCCGAACTGGGTGAGATCGAAGCCCTGATCAAGGCGCAGCATGCGCTGCCGATCTGGGACGACGCGGCCCGCGCCCAACTGGTGGTGCTTGAGAAAACGCATGCTGCGTTTCGCCAGACGGCGCTGGACGCGCTCGACATGAAGAGCACCGGTCTGAACACCGCGGGCAGCTTCATCGACATCATGCAGACGGCTTACATCAAGCTCGATGAACAGATTTCCGCGCTGGCGGCCAGCCAGCGAGATGCCGCCAACGCGCGGGTGGACGCGTCCGCGTCCGCCGCCGCTGGCAAGGGCATGGGCATTGCCGTGGGCGCGGCCCTGGCGCTGCTGCTCTCGGCCGTGGTGGGCTGGTGGTGCGTGCGCATGATCGTGGCGCCGCTGCGCGCGGCGCGCGCCCTGGCCGCTGCCGTGGCCGACGGCGACCTGCGCACGCAGAGCCACACCGCCTCGCGTGACGAAACCGGCCAGGTGCTGCAGGCACTCGATCAGGTCTCGGCCCAACTGGGCACGCTGGTCTCGGAAGTGCGCGGCACTGCCGAGCAGGTGGAAGTGGCATCGGGCGAAATTGCGCAGGGCAACGCCGATCTCTCCACCCGCACCGAGCAGCAGGCTTCCTCGCTGCAGGAAACCGCGGCTTCGATGGAACAGCTCGGCTCCACCGTGCGCCAGACCGCCGACAACGCCAGCAAGGCCAACGAGCTGGCGCTGAACGCCTCGAAGGTTGCTATCGAAGGCGGCAGCGTGGTGGGCAAGGTTGTTGAAACCATGAAGGGCATCAACGACAGCTCGCGGCGCATCGCCGACATCATCGGCGTGATCGACGGCATCGCCTTCCAGACCAACATCCTGGCGCTCAATGCCGCGGTGGAAGCCGCGCGCGCTGGCGAACAGGGTCGCGGTTTTGCGGTGGTGGCGGCCGAGGTGCGCAACCTCGCGCAGCGCAGTGCCGAAGCGGCCAAGCAGATCAAGGGTCTGATCGACACCAGCGTGGAGCGCGTCGCCAGCGGCACCGCCCTGGCCGACCAGGCGGGCACCACCATGCAGGGCGTGGTGAGCGCGATCCGGCGCGTGTCCGACCTGGTGGGCGAGATCAGCAGCGCCACCAGCGAACAGAGTTCGGGCGTGGGTCAGGTCGGCGAGGCGATCAGCCAGATGGACAAGGTCACGCAGCAGAACGCCGCGCTGGTGGAAGAAAGCGCCGCTGCCGCCGAATCGCTCAGGTCGCAGTCGCGCCGGCTGGTGCAGTTGCTCGATCGGTTCCAGACCGCATGAGGCGTCAGCCATCCTGGGAACAACCGGCTTCGGCCGGTTTTTTTGTGCCGGCCGAAGGGCATCGTGTGGTGACCTTAAACAAGATCACGCCCGGCGCAATACCGCGTGGGCAGTAGCCGTTGGCGCGTGGCAACGACCACTGGTGCCAGGGCATGGTCTGGCTAGCATTGGCTGCGGTTCCTGACAGCCGCTGCCATCGCGCACACGCGTCGGGCTTCTTTCCACCACGCACGCCCAGCACCATGCCCTCATCCAAACGCACACCTTCACGGGAAGTTCTCAACGAAGACATGGAGGTCTATGTCGGAGGCCTGTTCTGGTACGGATTCCACACGGTCGCCGAGATCCATGCCCTGATCGACAAGGAGGCCGCCACCGACGGCGGGTTCGACCTCGACCTGATCAAGGCATTTGCCGCCAACACGCTCGCGGAGAAACGCGCCGCGGAAGCGCAATGGCCGCAGACCACCGATTGCGACAAGCTCGACCGCGTCTTTGACCAACTCAATCAACAACGCATCTGTGCCCTGCAGTACGTCGGCGACACCCTGGACGATGGCTATGGATCCGTGAGCGACACGATCAATGCAGACGGCGTGCCGCAAGACCGGTACATGGGCTATTGCTTCTATCACCGCCAGGACATGGACCATGCCCTGCAGGGCGACGGCCTGTTGCTGGCCTTTGGCTACCTGGACAGCGACAACCCGAAGGACGCCGTGCCGGTGGGGCAGATGATCTGCGACGCCTTGCGGCAAGAAGGGCTGGAGGTGAAGTGGGACGGGACCCACAAACGCCGCATCGAGCTGCCGGGCCTGCGCTGGCAGCGGCGCACGCCGGGCCTGGCGTCAAGTGACGCCAGGCGGGCCTTTGGTTTGAGCGATCAGCGCGGGTTCAGGGCTTGAGCTGGGCGCGGATCTCGCCGCCCTTGTGCGTGTTGGAGTGCACGTTCACGTACAGCGAACCCATGTTGTAGGCCGCCAGTTGCGCGGGCGTGAGCCTGGCGCCGGCCGGCACCACGTAGGTGTTGTCGCCGGTCTTGGTCAGCGGCACGATGACCGGGCCGTTCTGGCCGGCTGGGCCGATGTGGATGTGGGCCATGGTGCTCACCACGCCAGCCGTGGTCACGCTGCCGCTCACCGAGCCGTCGGCGGTCACCTTGATGTTGGCGGTGCCGCTGGCGGTGGTGGTCACGGGGGGCACTTCTTGCGCGCCGGTGAGTTTTTCGTCGCCGCGCACGGCGCTGGTCACCGAGCCGGTCATCTTGTCAACGGTGGCGCAGCCCATCAGGGTGGTGAGCGCGGCGGCGGCCACGAGGCCGAGCAGGGTCTGGGTGCGAAACAGTGAAGACATGGGAACTCCTTGGATGCGACAACCGAACCGGGCCAGTATGGATTCGCCGCGCGGGCAGGTCATGGGGGTTGTCCCGAGGGTTGCCCGGACGCGTCACCAGCTGCCGCTGTTGGCCATGTCCGCCCAGGGCTGGCTGGGTGGCAGGGCGTCGCCTTTTTGCAGCAGCTCGATGGAGATGTTGTCGGGCGAGCGCACGAAGGCCATGTGGCCGTCGCGGGGCGGGCGCAGGATGGCCACGCCGTGTGCCTGCAGGCGCTCGCAGGTGGCGTAGATGTCGTCCACCTGGTAGGCCAGGTGGCCGAAGTTGCGACCCCCGGTGTAGGTTTCCGGGTCCCAGTTGTGGGTGAGTTCGATCTGCGCGCTGTGGTCGCCGGGGGCGGCGAGGAACGCCAGCGTGAAGCGGCCTTGCGGTACTTCGCGGATGCGCACCACTTCCAGACCGAGCGCATCCCGGTAGAACTTCAACGAGGCTTCGAGGTCGGTCACGCGGACCATGGTGTGCAGGTATTTCATGGGAGCTTTCAGGACGTCGGGGTCGGGAGGGTTGTCGATTGGACCGAAGTTGAAAAACCTTTTCAGGAGCCGGCTTTTCGGGAGCGCAGCAGGTCGTCCACGGTGGGCACCAGCGCGAGCACGGCCAGCATCAGCGCCAGTGGCACCGTGAATCCATAGCCTGCCTGCTTGAATCCATAGGCGCCTGCGATGCCTCCGGTGGTGAAGGCCAGCAGCAGACCGGCCAGCACCGCCATGCGTTTGCGGTCGGCGCGCACCTTCAGGGGGTGGTCGGGGTTGTGGTTCCAGTAAATGAGTTTGCCCAGCTCGATGCCCAGGTCGGTCACGATGCCGGTCATGTGGGTGGTGCGGATCACCGCGTTGGAGAGTTTGGTGGCAATGGCGTTCTGCAACCCCATGATGAAACACAGCAGCACCACAGTGAATGGAATCAGCAGCCCTTCGAAGGTGGAGAGCTGCGCGCCCAGCAGGCCGAAGCACAGGATGAGCGCGGCCTCCAGCAGCAGGGGCAGGGCGTATTCGCTGGAGAGTTGCCGCCGCCGCGCGAAATTGACCATGATGGCGCAGCACATGGCGCCCAGCAGGAAGGACAGCACGCCCACGGCGGTGTCCACCACCAGGCCCATCTGGCCCAGCGCCAGGTTGTCCGCCAGCGAGGACACCAAGCCCGTGACGTGCGAGGTGTATTGCTTCACCGCCAGGAACCCGCCAGCGTTGATGGCGCCGGCCACGAAGGCCAGCACGAAGCCGAGTTCCCGGTTGGACTCGGCGGTGCGCTGGGTGCCGATCAGGTAGCGGGCGTAGTTGGCGGGCATGGTGGGGCCACGTTACATCACAGCTGGCGACGGGCGCTCAGTGCCCCAGCAGGTTGTGTCGCACGTGCAGCAGGTGGTCGAGTGTGCCGGCCTTGGCCCGGGCGGCGTCGCGGTCGCGCAGTGCGTCCACCAGCTGGCGGTGCTCCTGCTGGTAGGCCAGGCGGCGCTCGGGCGTGACGCTCTTCTTCTTCAACTGTCCCCAGTCGCCCTGGGCGCGCACCTGTTTCATGAGCTTGAACACGCTGGAGACGAAGGTGTTGTGCGCCGCGTCGGCAATGGCTTCGTGCAATGCACCGTCCCAGTGCTCGAACTCTTCCAGGCTGGCCGCGCGTTCAGCGCTGGTGCAGCACGACAGCATGCGCGCGAAATCGGCTGCGGTGGCGTTGCGCACCACCAGGTCGATGATGGCCGGCTCCAGCGCCAGGCGCGCCTCCATCAGTTCGGCCGGGCTGGTGTGTTGCGCGGAGTCCTGCTGGATCAGGCGGTCCAGGCCGGAGGAGGCCTGCTGCGCCACGAAGGTGCCGCTGCCCACGGTCTGCTCGATCAGGCCTAGCAGCTTGAGATCGGCCAACGCCTTGCGCACCGTGGTGCGGCTCACGCTGTAGCCCTCGGCGAGTTCGCGCTCGGTGGGCAGGCGGTCGCCGGCCTTCCAGTGCCCGGCCTGCAACTGGGTCAGGATGGTTTCGCGCAGGGAGGTCGAGATGGTCATGGTGCGGCAAATATACCAAAGCAGACCAATGAACAGCGTCTCTCACTGGATCGTTTCTCGTACGTAAAAACCCGATGAAGTCATCGTGGCTTCTGGTCTAACATCGGTTCTTTCTGGTATCTATTGGTACTTATTGGTATTAATTCACAAGGAGCGTCTGTGCGCATTGCCACGTTTGTTCATGAAGGCCAACGCCGTGTTGGTCAGGTTTCCGCCGACGGTCAGAGCGTCACGGCCTTTGCGCTGGGTGCCGCCCAGGCAGCGCGGGGCGCCTTGCCCCTGATCGAAGCCTCGGCGCAGGGTGCGGCTTTGCCGGCGCTGACGGGCCCGGCCATCGCGCTGGCCTCGGTGCGCCTGGAGGCGCCTTTGCCGCTGCCCCGGCGCAACCTCTGGTGCGTGGGCCGCAACTACCACGAGCACGCCAAGGAGCTGCAGACCTCCGTGTTCAAGGACAACAACGCCAACCCGGCCACCTGGCCGATCGTGTTCACCAAGGTGCCCGAGTGCGTGATCGCCACCGGCGACGAGGTGCGGATGCCGGGTGCCGCCGTGTCGGAGCAGATCGACTACGAAGCCGAGCTGGCGGTGATCATCGGCGTGGGTGGCAAGAACATCACGCGCGATGACGCGATGAACCATGTGTACGGCTACACCATCGTCAACGACGTGACCGCGCGCGACGTGCAGATGCGCCACCAGCAGTGGGACATGGGCAAGTCGTTCGACACCTTCTGCCCCATGGGTCCCTGGATCGTCACGGCCGACGAACTGGACGGCCAGCACACCCGCGTGCGCTGCTGGGTCAACGGCGCGCTGCGCCAGGACGGCCGCACCGAAGACCTGATCTTCGACATCCCGACGCTGATCGAAACCATCTCGCGCGGGATCACGCTCCATCCCGGCGACGTGATCGCCACCGGCACGCCCGCTGGTGTGGGCATGGGCCTGAAGCCGCCCGTGTTCCTGCGCGCGGGCGACGTGGTTCGCATCGACATCGACGGCATCGGCACGCTGCAGAACGCCTTCGTCTGACACCTTTCAAACCAACAGGAGACCTCTTGATGAACCGACAACTTCGCAGCCTGTGCCTGGTCGCCGTGACGGTCGCTGCCGCCTGTGCGGCCGTGGCGCAAACCACTTTCCCGACCAAGCCGATCACCATGGTGGTGCCGTTCCCGCCCGGTGGCGTGGCCGACACCGTGGGCCGCCCCGTCGCCGAGGCCATGGGCAAGCACCTCAACCAGACGGTGGTGGTGGTCAACCGCGGTGGCGCGGGTGGCGGCATCGGCATGGCCCAGGTGGCCAAGGCCGCGCCCGACGGCTACACCCTGTTGATGGCGCTGTCGTCGGTGGTGGTGCTGCCCGAAGCCGACAAGATCTTGAAGCGCGCGCCGATGTACGAGCTGGACCAGCTGGTGCCGATCGCCCGCATCACGGCCGACCCGACCGTGCTGGTGGTGCGCGCCGACAGCCCGTGGAAGACCTATGCCGAGTTCATCGCCTACGTCAAGGCCAACCCGAGTCGCGTGACGTTCGGCTCATCGGGCAACTACGGCACCATGCACGTGCCGATGGAGCAGCTCAAGGCGGCCACGTCCAGTTTCATGCTGCACGTGCCCTACACCGGCGCCGGTCCAGCGCTGCTGGGCTTGCTCAGCGGCCAGATCGAAGCCGTGGCCAGTGGCCCGGCCAGCGTGGCGGGCCAGATCAAGGCGGGCAAGCTGCGCGCGCTGGCGCACTGGGGTGAGGGCCGCCTGGCCCTGCTGCCCGATGTGCCGAGCTTCAAGGAGCTGGGCGTTCCGATCAGCTATTCGCAGTGGTCGGGCATCTTCGTGCCGGCCGGCACGCCGCCCGACGTGGTGGCCAAGTTGCGCGAGGCCGCTCGCGCAGCCACCAGGGACGAGCGCACCATCCAGATCATGACCACGGCCGGCACGTCCTTCCAGCACCAGGACGCACCGGAGTTCGATCGCTTCGTCAAGGAAGACGCCAACACCATGCTCAAGGTCGTTCAGCAGATCGGACGCGTCAACTGAAGCCTTGTGTTCGTGCTTGTAAAGGCGGCGCAACAGGGTGAATTCCCTAGGTTGAGAAGTTCGTAAGTTCGCTAACAATCGTGCCATTGCAAAAGGCCGGTTGTCGGCGCGCGGCAGGCCGACAACACAAGACACAGGAGCACGGATTTCCAGCAGCCCCGCCGGCCGAAAGGCCTGCGGGTTTCTTGATGGGAATCGACATTCATGAGCAACGAATACATTCTCGAGACGCAGGACCTCACCCGCGATTTCAAGGGATTTGTCGCGGTTGACAAGGTCAACCTCAGGGTCAGGCGTGGCTCCATCCACGCGCTGATCGGCCCCAACGGTGCCGGCAAGACCACCATGTTCAACCTGCTCACCAAGTTCCTGCCCGTGACCTCGGGCAAGATCTTCTACAAGGGTGAGGACATCACCAGCCACAAGGCGGCCGAGGTGGCGCGCACCGGCATGGTGCGATCGTTCCAGATCTCGGCCGTGTTCCCCCACCTCACCGTGCTGGAGAACGTGCGCATCGGTCTGCAGCGCAAGCTGGGCACCAGCTTTCATTTCTGGAAACCCGAGTCCAGCCTGTACGCACTCAACGACGAAGCCATGGCGCTGCTGGAGCAGGTCGATCTGGGCAGCTTCGCGCAGACCCAGACGGCGGAGCTGCCCTATGGGCGCAAGCGGGCGCTTGAAATCGCCACCACGCTGGCGCTCGACCCCGAGCTGATGCTGCTGGACGAGCCCACGCAGGGCATGGGCCATGAAGACGTGGGCCGTGTGGTGGAGCTCATCCGCAAGGTGGCGGCCAACCGCACTGTGCTCATGGTGGAGCACAACATGAACGTGATTGCCAACCTCTCCGACACCATCACGGTGCTCGCGCGCGGCTCGGTGCTGGCCGAAGGCCCGTACGAGACGGTGTCCAAAGACCCGCGCGTGCTCGAAGCCTATGTCGGCACCGTCGAGGAAGTCGAATGAGCAAGGTACTTCTCAAGGTATCGGACCTCAACACCTGGTACGGCGAATCGCATGTGCTGCACGGCATCAACTTCGAGATCCGCGAAGGTGAACTGGTCACGCTGCTGGGGCGCAACGGCGCCGGGCGCACCACCACCGTCAAGTCCATCCTCGGCCTGGTGGGCAAGCGCACCGGCTCGATCCAGATCGACGGGGTGGAAACCATCCACATGCCGACCAACAAGATTGCCAGGTTGGGCCTGGGCTATTGCCCCGAAGAGCGCGGCATCTTCTCGTCGCTGAGCTGCGAGGAAAACCTCATGCTGCCGCCCAAGGTGGGTGAGGGCGGCATGAGCGTGGAAGACATCTACGCCATGTTCCCCAACCTCAAGGAACGCCGCAACAGCCAGGGCACGCGCCTCTCCGGCGGCGAACAGCAGATGCTGGCGATGGCGCGCATCCTGCGCTCAGGCGCGCGCATTTTGTTGCTCGACGAGATCACCGAAGGCCTCGCACCCGTGATCGTGCAGACGCTGGGTCGTGTGATCCGCGCGCTCAAGGCCAAGGGCCTGACCATCGTGATGGTCGAACAGAACTTCCGGTTTGCCGCGCCGCTGGCCGACCGCCACTACGTGATCGAACACGGCCAGATCGTGGCCACGGTCAACAAGAACGAACTCGAGAGCAAATCCGACATGCTCAATGAGTATCTGGGCGTCTGACGCCCTTCCACCAAGAGGAGACTTACCGATGAAACGCAAACTGATTTCGACCGCAGTGACCACCGCCATCGCAACCGTGCTGGCGGGTGGCGCTTCCTTTGCCGTGGCCCAGCAAGGCAAGCTGACCGGTGACGCCGTGAAGATCGGCGTGCTCACCGACATGTCGGGCGTGTACGCCGACTACGGCGGCCCCGGTGCCGTGGCAGCGGCCCGCATGGCCGTGGCCGACTTCGGCGGCACCATGTTCGGCAAGCCGATCGAGGTGATCAGCGCCGACCACCAGAACAAGCCCGACATCGCCAAGAACGTGGCCCAGGGCTGGTTCGACCGCGACGGCGTGGACATTTCGGTGGAAAACCTGAACTCCGCCGTGGCCCTGGCCGTGCAGGCCCTGGGCAAGGAAAAGAACAAGATCACCATCACCACCGGTGCCGCCTCGGCCCGCCTGACCAACGCCGATTGCGCACCCACCACCGGCATCCACTACCTGATGGACACCATTGCCCTGTCCAATGTGGTGGGCAAGGCCATCGTGAAAGACGGCGGCGACAGCTGGTACTTCCTGACGGCCGACTACGCCTTCGGTCACTCGCTGGAGAAAGACACCGGCGACGTGGTGAAGGCCGCCGGCGGCAAGGTGCTGGGCGCTGTGCGCCACCCGCTGTCCACCGGTGACTTCTCGTCCTTCCTGCTGCAGGCACAAACCTCCGGCGCCAAGGTGGTCGGTCTGGCCAACGCCGGTGGCGACACGGTGAGCAGCGTGAAGGCCGCGGCCGAGTTCGGTTTGACCAAAAAACAGAACCTGGCCGCGCTGCTGATGCTGCTGACCGACGTGCACGCCATCGGCCTGCCCACGGCACAAGGCCTGTACCTCACCGAAGCCTGGTACTGGGACTTGAATCCCGAGTCGCGCGCCTGGGCCGACAAGTACAGCAAGGTCATGAACGGCCGCAAGCCCAACTCCAATCACGCTTCGGTCTACTCGTCGACCATGCATTACCTCAACGCCGTGAAGGCCGCCGGCACCGACGACACCGCGGCTGTGATGGCGAAGATGAAGGCCACGCCGATCAACGACATGTTCGCCAAGGGCGGCAAGATCCGCGAAGACGGCCGCATGGTGCACGACATGTACCTGTTCCAGGTCAAGAAGCCTTCGGAGTCCAAGGGCGCGTGGGACTACTACAACCTCAAGGGCACCATCAAGGGCGATGACGCATTCCAATCGCTGGCACTGAGCCAGTGCCCTGGCATCAAGAAGTGATCCCGGGCTGAATTGAACTGAGCCGACCGGGCGGGCCGTGATTCACGGCCCGTCCCCTTTCACCGGACTGCAATGACTGAACTATTTGGTGTGCCGATCGCGGCCTTCATGGGGCAACTCATGCTGGGGCTGGTCAACGGCTCTTTCTACGCGATCCTGTCGCTGGGCCTGGCCGTGATCTTCGGCATGCTCAACATCGTCAACTTCGCGCACGGTGCCCTGTACATGGTGGGCGCCTTTTTTGCGTGGATGTTGCTCAATTACGCGGGCGTGAACTATTGGTTCGCGCTGCTGCTCGCGCCCATTGGCGTGGGCGCCATTGGTGCCCTGATCGAAATGACCATGCTGCGCCGCCTGCAGCAGCTCGACCACCTCTACGGGCTGCTGCTCACCTTCGGCCTGGCGCTGATCTTCGAGGGCGCGTTCCGCGAGTTCTACGGCTCATCGGGCCAGCCCTACGAGTTGCCCGACATCTTCCGCGGCGTCTTCGACCTGGGCTTCATGATGCTGCCCAAGTACCGCGCCTGGGTGGTGTTCGTCTCCATCTTCCTGTGCCTGTTCACCTGGTACGTGATCGAGAAGACCAAGCTGGGCGCCTACCTGCGCGCCGGCACCGAAAATCCCAGCATGGTCCGCGCCTTCGGCATCAACGTGCCGCTGATGGTGACGCTCACCTACGCCTTTGGCGTGGGACTGGCCGGTCTGGCCGGGGTGATGGCCGCGCCCATCTACCAGGTGAGCCCGCTCATGGGCTCCAACATCATCATCGTGGTGTTCGCCGTGGTCGTCATCGGTGGCATGGGCTCCATTCTGGGCTCCATCCTCACCGGCCTGGCGCTCGGTCTCATCGAAGGCCTGACCAAGGTGTTCTATGCGGAACTCTCGTCCACCGTGGTCTTCATCATCATGGTCATCGTCCTGATGATCCGTCCGGCAGGTCTGTTCGGCCGGGAGAAATAATGTCCAAAGCCACCCGCAACGTATTCGTGGTGCTGTTCCTGGCACTGCTGGCGGCCCCCTTCGTGGGCTACCCCATTTTTCTCATGAAGGTGCTGTGTTTCGCGCTGTTCGCCTCCGCCTTCAACCTGCTGATCGGCTTCACCGGCCTGCTCTCGTTCGGCCACGCCATGTTCTTCGGCTTCTCGGCCTACGTGGCCGGCCACGCCGCCAAGGTGTGGGGCCTCACGCCCGAGCTGGCCATCCTGGCTGGCACGCTGAGCGCGACCTTCATCGGGCTGGTCACCGGCTGGCTGGCGGTGCGCCGCCAGGGCATTTACTTCGCCATGGTGACGCTGGCACTGGCGCAGATGATCTACTTCATCTGCGTGCAGGCGCCCTTCACCTACGCCGAAGACGGCATCCAGAGCATCCCGCGCGGCCAGCTGTTCGGCCTGATCGACCTGACCAACGACACGGTGATGTACTACGTGGTGGCGGCCATCTTCGCGGCGGCCTTCGCGCTCATCTACCGCATCATCCATTCGCCGTTCGGGCAGGTGCTCAAGTCGGTGCGCGAGAACGAACCCCGCGCGCTCTCGCTGGGCTACAACGTCGACCGCTACAAGCTGGTGGCGTTCGTGCTCTCGGGCACCATCGCGGGCCTGGCCGGCGCGACCAAGTCGATCGCCTTCGGTATCGCCACCCTCACCGACGTGGGCTGGCAGATGTCGGGTGAAGTGGTGCTGATGACGCTGCTCGGCGGCATGGGCACCATCCTCGGCCCCACCGTGGGCGCGGCCGTGATCGTCACCATGCAGAACTACCTCTCGGGCCTGGGCTCCATGGTCTCGATCATCATGGGAGCGACCTTCGTGGTCTGCGTGCTCATGTTCCGCCGCGGCATCGTGGGTGAGATCGAGCACCGCTTTGGGGCAAAAAAGGGCTGACGCCTCGCCCCGGAGCCTGCGCCCGGACAACAAAAAACCGGCCTCGGCCGGTTTTTTGTTGTCTGGCGCCGTCTGTCTCAGGCGGTCGCTGTCTGGAGCGATGCAGCTTCGCGTGAAATGTGCGCCACGGTCTGTTGGGGTGAACATTCCGTCCACAGCGCGCGGGCGCAACCTTCACACTGGCCGCACTGCGTGGCCACGCCCAGCTCGAGCTGGATGTCGTCAAACCCCATGCCCGAGCGGGCGCAGTGGGCAATGGTCTTGTCGCTGATGCGGCGGCAGATGCAGACAATCATGGTGCTGGATGGGTCTCGTGAATCTGAGCGAATGATAATGAATCGCATTCAGATCCGCAAGACCGCTCAGCGGACAAACCCGGCCGGCAAAAAGGTCAGCTGACGGAGCCCATCTGGCTTTGCAGGTAGTTCTGCAGACCCACCTTGTCAATCAGTTCGATCTGGGTTTCCAGGAAGTCGATGTGCTCTTCGGTGTCGTCCAGGATGCCCTGCAGCAGATCGCGCGAGACGTAGTCGCGCACCGTTTCGCAGTGAGCGATGCCAGCCTTGATGGTGTGCTGTGCGCCGGTTTCCAGCGCCAGATCGCTCTTGAGGATCTCGGGCACGTCCTCGCCAATGCCCAGTTTGCCCAGGTCCTGCAGGTTGGGCAGGCCGTCGAGGGTGAAGATGCGGTCCATGAGCTTGTCGGCATGCTTCATTTCACCAATGGACTCTTCGTATTCCTTGGCCGCCAGCTTGTCCAGGCCCCAGTGCTTGAGCATGCGGTAGTGGACGAAATACTGGTTGATCGCGGTCAGCTCGTTCTTGAGCTGCGCCTGCAGATGCGCGATGGCCTGGGGATCGCCTTTCATGGGAATACTCCTTGTGCTTGGTGTCGTCGAAGGCGTTGATTGTCACCCGCGTGGTGCGATGCGGGAAGTGCGGCCCGGGCACTGCGCAGGCCATCCAGGGATGGCAGGAGTTTCAGGCACAAAAAAACCGGCCGAAGCCGGTTTTTCCCATGTCCGGGCGGTCGGCTTCAGGCCGAGAGGAAGCCCCGTCCGGCGCCGCCCACGGAGGCTGCGCCGACCTGGCGGCCATAGGTGGGTTGCTGGGCGTGCTGGGGCAGCAAGCTGGTCACGGCGCGCTGGCTCTGGGCGTTGGCGCGCAGCACGGCCTGGCGCAGGCGGGCAAAACGTTCGGCTGCCGTCAGCAGGGCTTGTTGCTGTTCGCTGCCCGGCTCACCCAGGGCGATGGTGGGCGGCGCCTGTTGCAGCACCTTCTGCATGGCCGCACTGGCCAGCGCCACCGCAGGCGCATCGCCACGCAGCAAAGCGGCTTCCAGGGCATCGAGTTCCACCTGCAACGCGCCGATCCAGGGGTGGTAGTTGGTCGAGGAGGTGCTCATGACTGGCCCGGATGGTGGTTGGGGAGAAATCAGGTGCGCGGGCCGAGCATTTCGGCTGCATTGGCCAGCATCTTGTCGGCAATGGCTTCGGCGTTGACCTGGAAGCTGCCGTTGGCGATGGCCGCCTTCATGGAGGCCACCTTGTCGGCGTTGAACACGTCGCCACCCGAGACCGAACGGGCCTCGGTGGTGGACGACGAGAGGGTCACGGTCACGCCGGTCTGGGACTTGGCCGCGCTGGCGGTCGATGCCGCGGCGCTGGCTTCGGCCGCCGCGGGCGCGGTGGCCTTCTGGGGACCGCCGGCCACAGAACCAATGTACGAATCCGGTGATGAATCGACTTTCATGTCACGCTCCAAACCCCGAAGTCAGGGCCTTGTCCTGACTGTATCGACCCTGATTTCCAGAACTTTAATCAAACGCTCGTGCTGTTCGTCACGATTTTTTGGCCATCCGAACGGGTCTGAACAAAAATGACCTCAATCACAGGGCCAGTTCGACCGTCTGGGCGTCACGCACCACCCCGGTCACCACCCGTCCGCCCGGCAGTTTGACGCGGGCGGATTCGCCCACCATGCCCGCCGTGAGTGCCCGCCCGGTGGCTGAAACGCTGAAACCGCCGCCTTCACCGCTCACGCGCACCTGAGCGCCCGGGGCAAAGGCCTGGGGGGCGCGCACCATGTTCTCGCGCAGCGCCAGGCCGGCGGTCAATGGAAAGGCCGCCAGCTGACCCACCCAGCGCTCGGGCACGGCCAGCACGCCGGAACGCTGCTCCGCCCAATCGATTTCGGCGATTTCAGCGTCTTCTTGAGTGAGGGTGTCGCCCGCGGCCACCGGGCGCTTGAGCACCCAGGCCGGTCCCCAGGCTTTCACGGTGACCGGTACAAACACGTTCCAGCGCGTGGGACCGTCCACGCAGCGCAGGCCGATACGGCTGCGGCCCCACAGCCGGGAGCCCTTGGGCAGGTGGGGCTCGACCCGGTTGCAGGGCGCCAGCTTCAGGCGCGCGTCGAGCGAGCCCATCACCACCTCGGCGCGCAGCGGCATGGCGGCGTCCTTGGGCAAGGCGGTGGCCAGGGCGGGTGTGAGGAAGTCGTGGGCCATTTTCTCCAGCACGGCCGGCTCGTTCGCCAGGGCGTTCCCGCCGCTCAGCGTCAGTGCGGCCAACGCCATGAGACGGGCTGTCAGGGACGAGAAGAGGGCGGGCAACGGCTTGGGCATGGCCTGCACTGTAGGCCGCCGCTGGTTGTGGGAAAGCCGGGAAAAGGCCGTCTTAGGTGTCTTTGTTCCGGCCATTGAAGACCCTCAAGATTTCCATAATTCGTCCAACGCCCCGGTGTCCGTGCCCTCTGAGGAAGGCCAGTCGCCCGCCCCGCAACCCGTGCCATGAGGTGAACATGCTTGAACAGATGACCGCCCGGCTGGACTTCCATGCCAACGCCCTGCTGCTGCGCTCACAGCGCCAGCAGGTCATAGCGAGCAACATCGCCAACGCCGACACCCCCGGCTACGTGGCGCGCGACTTCGACTTTGCCGCCGCGCTCAAGAACGTCTCGGGCATGCAGGGTGGCGCTGGCGTGAGCCTCACCAGCGCGGGCCACATGCAGCTGGGCACCAGCAGCGCTCAAGACCCCAGGCTGGCCTACACCGTGCAGACCCAGGCCAGCCAGGACGGCAACTCGGTCGACCTGGACCGCGAGCGCGCCAGCTTCGTGGACAACAGCGTGCGCTACGAATCGACGCTGCGTTTCATCAACTCCCACGTCAAGACCATGCTCAGCGCCATCCAGGGCCAATGAGCTGAAAGGAATCGATCATGTCGATGTTTTCCATCTTCGGTGTTTCGGGCAGTGCGGTCAGCGCGCAGTCCCAGCGCCTCAACGTGGTGGCCAGCAACCTGGCCAATGCCGATGCCGTGGCCGGGCCCGATGGCAAGGCCTACAAGGCACGGCACATCCAGTTCCAGACCATGCCCATGGGCGGTGCGGGCAACGCCGGCGTGAAGGTGAAAGACATCACCGAGAGCCAGGAGCCGGGCCGTCGCGTGCACAACCCCACGCATCCCAGCGCCGACGCCGAAGGCTATGTGAACCACTCCAACGTGAACCCGGTGGAAGAGATGGTCAACATGATTTCGGCCTCGCGTTCGTACCAGAACAACGTCGAGGTCATGAACACGGCGAAGTCGCTGTTGCTCAAGACCCTCCAGATGGGCCAGTGAGCCCCTTGATTCACAGGAACTGACCCATGTTCATCCAGCCCATCGACACCACGAGCCTCGGCAACACCGTGGGCAGCACCACCGGCACCGCGGCCAAGAACAACATGGACCCGGCGGCCTCGCAGGACCGGTTCCTCAAGCTCCTGGTCGCGCAGCTCAACAACCAGGATCCGCTGAATCCGATGGACAACGCGCAGATGACGACCCAGATGGCGCAGATCAACACGGTCAGCGGCATCCAGGAACTCAACGCCACGCTCAAGGGCATGGCGGCGCAGTTCTCGTCCACCTCCGCGCTGCAAGCCACTTCGCTGATCGGTCGCGAGGCCTTGTTGCCTGGCGAAACGCTGGCGTTCAAGAACGGCCAGGGCAAGGCGGCGTTCTCGCTCGAAGGCGCGGCCACCGACGTCAAGGTCGACATCATGGGCACCAACGGCGAGGTCATCAAGACGATCGAGATGGGCGCGCTCAACGGCGGCCTGCACGGTTTCAACTGGGACGCCGAGGGCGTTGATCCCGCCACGGTCAAGGGCTTCAAGGTGCGCGCGATGAGCGGCAACGAACGCGTCGACTCCGTGTCGCTGCAGCGCCTCTCGGTCGATTCGGTGAGCTTCTCCGGCGGCTCCATCTACATGCTGCTGCAGGACGGCAGCACCCGCGCCTACAACGACGTGCTCGCGTTCATGTGAACCGCTGACGCGCCACTCACTTTTCACACCACTTCCCCCACCCCAAGGACATCACCATGGCATTCCAGCAAGGACTCTCCGGCCTGAACAGCGCCAGCCGCAACCTCGACGTGATCGGCCACAACATCGCCAACGCCAACACGGTGGGCATGAAGAGCTCGCGCGCCGAATTCGCCGAGTTGTACGCGAGCTCGGTCAACGCGGCGGGTGGCGCCAACAAGGGCATCGGCGTGACCGTGGCCACGGTGTCGCAGCTCTTCACGCAGGGCAACATCACGGTGACCGGCAATGATCTGGACCTGGCCATCAACGGCAACGGCTTCTTTGAAGTCAGCCAGCCCAACGGCACCATGGCCTACACCCGCGCCGGCATGTTCAAGCTCGACCGCGAAGGCAACATCGTCAACCAGCAGGGCGGCCAGCTCATGGGCTACCCCACCGACACCGAGGGCAACCGCCTGAGCTTCGACAGCCAGCCCTTGTCGTTGCCCACCAGCGCCCCGATCCCCGCGCGCCAGACCAGCGGCATCGTGGCCCAGTTCAACCTGGATGCCCGCGCGCCCGTGGCCGCCAGCGTCACGCCGCCCACGCCGCTGACGACCTACGGCACCTCGGTGGTGGCCTACGACCCGCAAGGCATGGAAGTGCCGGTGGCCCTGGCCTTCACCAAGACCGGCAACAACACCTGGGAGGTGTACAGCAGCGTCAACGGCAGTGCACCCGCCGCGTTCGCGCCGCCGCTGTTGCTCAACTTCAACGCCGACGGCTCGCTCGATCCGGCCTCGATCACGCCCGCACCCACGCTCACGCTGGCCTCGCCCAACGACCCCACCGTCACCTTCCCGGTCACGCTGGACATGACCGCAGCCAGCCAGTTCGGCACCGACTTCGCGGTGTTCGACCTCGACCAGGACGGTTACTTCCCGGGCGAATTCGTGGGCCTGAGCATCGACGAAGCCGGTGTGGTCACCGGCCGCTACTCCAACGGCGAGACGCGCGCCGCCGGCCAGGTAGCGCTGGTGAACTTCCGCAACTCGCAAGGTCTGTCGCCGTCGAGCGGCGGCAACTGGGGCGCCACCTTCGCTTCGGGCGAGCCGGTGCGCGGCGAGCCCGGCTCGGGCAACTTCGGCGGCATTCGCTCAGGTGCGCTGGAAGACTCCAACGTCGACCTCACCGCCGAGCTGGTCAACATGATGACCGCGCAGCGCGCCTACCAGGCCAACGCCCAGACCATCAAGACGCAAGACCAGGTCCTCAGCACCTTGCTGAACATGCGCTGATCAAGCGCTGAACCGAACCAAGGAGCCCGCCCATGGACCGCATGATCTACACCGCGATGACCGGCGCCAACGCCGCGCAGCATCGTCAGCAGGTGCTGGCCAACAACCTGGCCAACGTGTCCACGCCGGGCTTTCGCGCCGAGCTCTCCACCTTTCGCGCCGTGCCCGTGCGCGGCGACGGTGCGAGCACGCGCGTGTTCGCACTCGAGGCCACCGCCGGCCACTCCAACACGCCGGGTGCGATCACGTCCACCGGGCGCAACCTGGACGTGGCCGCGCGCGACAACGCCTATTTCGCGGTGCAGGGGCTGGACGGCACCGAGGCCTACACCCGTGCCGGCGCGCTCGAGGTCAACCAGGACGGCTCGCTCGTCAACGCGCAGGGCCTGCCCATGCTGGGTGATGGCGGCCCGATCGTGATCCCCGAAGGCGCCCGTGTGGACATCGCCTCCGACGGCACCGTCAGCACGCGCGTGGGCAACCAGCCTTCACAGCAGGTCGGCAAGCTCAAGATGGTCGTGCCCGACGAGGACAACCGCTTGAAGCGCGGCGAAGACGGCCTGTTTCGTGGCGTGCAGGGCGACCCGCTACCCGCCAGTGACGTGGCCCGCCTGCAGGACGGCGCGCTCGAAGGCTCCAACGTGAACCCGATGGAAGCCATGGTCGGAATGATCGCCGTGGCCCGCCAGTTCGAGGTGCAGATGCGCATGCTGCAGAACGGCGAAACCAACGACAAGACCGCCAGCCAGTTGCTGAGCATGAATGGCTAAACCCAGGAAGAAACACCATGATCAATTCGCTGATGATTTCCAAGACCGGCATGCAGGCACAGCAGATGCAGCTGGACGTGATTTCGAACAACCTGGCCAACGTGTCCACCAACGGCTTCAAGCGCGCCAACGCGGTGTTCGAAGACCTGATGTACCAGAACCTGCGCCAGGTCGGCGCCAACACGGCCGAGCAGGCCGAACTGCCCACCGGCCTGCAGGTCGGCCTGGGTGTGCGCACCGTCGCCACCTCGCGCAACTTCTCGCAGGGCAGCATGCAGCAGTCGGACAACCCGCTGGACCTGGCGGTCAACGGCAACGGCTTCTTCCAGGTGGAACTGCCCGACGGCACCACCGGCTACACGCGCGACGGCAGCTTCAAGCCCGACGCGCAGGGCCGCATCGTCACCTCCAGCGGTTACCCGCTCACCGCCGGCATCACCGTGCCGGCCGAGGCGCAGAGCATCACCGTGTCCGCCGATGGCGTGGTTACCGTGAAGCTGCCGGGCAACCCCGCGCCGCAGCAGGTGGGCAACATCGAACTGGCCACCTTCATCAACCCGGCCGGCCTGGAGCCCATGGGTCAGAACCTCTACACCGAGAGCCTGGCCTCGGGCGCCCCGATCAACGCCGCGCCCGGCACCGCCGGCACCGGCACCGTGATGCAGGGCTTCGTGGAAACCTCCAACGTCAACGTGGTGCAGGAGCTGGTCACCATGATCCAGACCCAGCGCGCCTACGAGATGAACTCCAAGGCGATCCAGACGTCCGACCAGATGCTGCAGCGCCTGAGCCAGCTGTGATCGTGAACGGAGAAACCACCATGTTCCGTCTTGCCGTCGCGCTGACCCTGGCCGTGCTCGCCACCGGTTGCGAAACCATGAGCTCCAAGGTCGATCTGGAGCCGGTGAAGCCCGTGACCTACGCCCAGATGGCGCCCACCGCCAACCCGGTGAACACCATGAGCACCGTGCCCAGCGGCAGCCTGTTCCGGGCCGCCAACTACCGGCCCGCGTTTGAAGATCCACGCGCGCGCATGCCCGGCGACACACTCACGGTGCAGATCACCGAACGGCTCAACGCCAGCCAGACCTCGTCGGCCTCGATCGACCGCAGTGGCGAGATCTCGGGCGGCGTCTCGGCCTTCCCGTTCCTCAAGACCCCGCTGCTGGACAAGCTCAACCTGGGCGCCCAGTCGGACAACAGCTTCTCCGGCGACGGCAAGAACCAGAACAACAACAACTTCTCGGGCTCGATCACCACCACCGTGCAGGAAGTTCTGCCCAACGGCCACTTGGTGGTGGTGGGCGAGAAGCAGATCGGCGTGAACCAGAACGTGGACGTGTTGCGCTTCTCCGGCACGGTGGACCCCAAGCAGATCCGCGCCGGCAACACCGTGGCGTCGACCCAGATGGCCAACGTGCGCGTGGAGTCGCGTGGGCGAGGCGCGCAGGGCGAAGCGATGGCAATTGGCTGGTTGGCACGGTTCTTTTTGAGCGTTATCCCCTTCTGACCCACGCCCACAATGGGTCTCGTTCTGCCCACTGAGGAATTTGCGGTGAAGTCATCCCTTTCTCCCCTGCGTCTGCTGGCCCTGGTCCTGGTTTCACTGACCATGGCTCTGCCCGCCACCGCCCAGTCGATCCGCATCAAGGAAATCGCGGCGGTGCAGGGCGTGCGCAGCAACCAGCTCACCGGCTACGGCCTGGTGGTGGGCCTGGACGGCACGGGCGACCAGACCACGCAGATGCCCTACACCGCGCAGAGCATGAACAACTACCTGCAGCAGCTCGGTCTCTCGCTGCCGCCCGGTGCCAACATGCAGCTGAAAAACGTGGCGGCCGTGCTGGTCACCGCGCAGCTGCCCGCCTTTGCCCAGCCCGGCCAGACCATCGACGTGACCGTGTCCTCCATCGGCAACTCCAAGTCGCTGCGCGGCGGCACGCTGATCACTACGCCGCTCAAGGGCGCCGACGGTGAAATTTACGCACTCGCCCAGGGCAACCTGCTGGTGGGTGGCGCTGGCGCGTCGGCCGGTGGCAGCAAGGTGCAGATCAACCACCTGAGCGCGGGCCGCGTGCCCGGTGGCGCGCAGGTGGAGCGTGCGGTGGCCACGCCTTTTGCCCTGGGCGAAACCATCGACCTCGGCTTGAATTCGAGCGACTTTCAGACCGCCAGCCGCGTGACCGACGCGATCAACCGCGTCATGGGCGCCGGTGTGGCCAGCGCGGTCGACGGCCGCGTGGTGCGCTTGCGCGCACCGGCTAACCCAGGCGAGCGCGTGGGCTTCCTGGCCAAGGTGGAAGAGATCCGCCTGGATGCCGCGATCCCGATGGCACGCGTGATCATCAACTCGCGCACCGGCTCCATCGTGATGAACCAGGCCGTGAGCCTGGGGGCTTGCGCCGTCTCGCACGGCAACCTCTCGGTGAGCATCAGCTCCACACCCGTCATCAGCCAGCCCAACCCGCTGTCTGTGGGCGGCCAGACCGTGGTGGCCGAGCAGGCCAACATCCAGATCAGCCAGGACAAGGGTTCGCTCATCAAGCTGGACACCGCGCCGCAACTTGCCGACGTGGTGCGCGCCCTCAATTCGCTGGGCGCCACGCCGCAGGACCTGCTGGCCATTCTTCAAGCCATCAAGGCTTCGGGCGCGATGAACGCGGAACTGGAGGTGATCTGATGTTGTACGGAGCACTCGTTCAGACGCGCCACCGCACGGGCGGGGGCTTCGACAGGCTCAGCCCGAACGGGATGGGTGTCGGGGCGGGTCTCATCCGCGTGCTCACATTTCGGTTCGGCCTGAGCTCCCCTCCGTTCGGGCTGAGCCTGTCGAAGCCCTCGCGCGGTGCTGCCCAGCCATGAACCCGACCAGCGCCCTCTCCAACGGCGGCCTTGCAGCCGACCCCACAGCGCTCAACGCGCTGCGGTACGGCGCGGGCAAGGGCGGCAACGACAAGGCCGCGCTCAAGGAAGCGGCCAAGCAGTTTGAATCGCTCTTCATGCGCGAGCTCATCAAGAGCATGCGCGAGGCCACGCAGAAGTCGGGTCTCATGGAAGGCGAGGGCGCCGACCTGGGCACCGACCTGCTCGACCAGCAGTTCGCCGTGCAGCTCTCGGGCCTGCCCGGCGGATTGTCCGAAGCCATCGAGCGCCAGCTCGGCAAACAGATGCAGAACAACGCTGCAGAGAAGGCTGGTGCTGCGGATGCGCTGCCGGCAGGCAGCGACGCGAGCACCGTGGGCCGCGCCAGCGCAGGCCCGCGCCAGGCCGGTTTTGTGGACCAGCACAGCGAGGCCGCGGCCACTGTTGCGCGCGAGTCCGGCATACCGGCGAGCTACATGATCGGCCAGGCTGGCCACGAGACCGGCTGGGGCAAGAGCGAGATCCGCCACGCCGACGGCACGCCGTCGCACAACCTCTTCGGCATCAAGGCCACCGGCGCCTGGAAGGGCAAGGTCGCCGAGATCACCACCACCGAATACATCAACGGCGAGCCGCGCAAGGTCACGGCGAAGTTCCGTGCCTACGACTCCTACGCCGACTCGTTTCGCGACTACGCCAAGCTCATCGGCAACAGCCCGCGCTACGACAACGTGATGGACCAGATCGGCTCGGTGCAGGGCTTTGCCGCGGGCCTGCAGAAGGCCGGCTACGCCACCGATCCGCAGTACGCCGCCAAGCTCAGCCGCGCCATCAACACCACACTGAGCCTGCAACGCGCTCAGGGCTGAGGACCACACCACCATGTCATCGCTGAACATCGGCGCCCGCGCCCTCAACGCCAACCTCGCTGCCCTGCAAGTCATCGGCAACAACATTGCCAACGTCAACACGCCCGGCTATTCGCGCCAGAACGTGCTGCAGCAGACGTCGGGTTACCAGCAGATGGGCAACGGCTTCTTCGGCAAGGGCATGGAGATCGCCACGGTGGAGCGCTCGCACAGCGCCTACCTCACGCGCGAAGCCCAGATGGCCGGCTCCGTGGCCGCGGCCGACGCACTGCGCTACTCGCGCCTGCAGGCACTCGAGAGCGCCTTTCCCCTGGGCACCGGTGGCCTGGGCGCGGCGCTCAACGACACCCTCAACGCCTGGGCCGACGTCTCTTCGTCGCCCAGCAACCTCACCGCCCGCGTGGTCGTGATCGCCAAGGGCGAGGAGTTCGCCAGCCGCCTGCGCAACACCGCCAGCCAGCTGGATGCGCTGTCCAAGAGCACACAGCAGCAGGTGAAGGGCTCGGTCGACGTGGTCAACGGCCTGGCGCAGGACCTGGCCAAGGTGAACCAGAAGATCATCGAGACGGCGGGTGATTCGCACACCCCCAACGACCTGTACGACCAGCGCGACCAGTTGCTCGGCGAACTCAGCAAGCACATCCAGACCAGCTCGGTCGCCAACAAGGACGGCTCGGTGAGCGTGTTCGTGGCCGGCAGCCAACCGCTGGTGCTGGGCCAGAGCGCCAACCAGCTGGCCGTCACACCCGACCCCACCGACAACTCGCGCATTGCCCTGGCCTTCGTGCAGGGCGGCGTGTCGACGCCGCTGCCCGACGCCACGCTGGGCGGCGGTGAACTCTCGGGCTTGATGAACTTCCTGAACAAGGACCTGGCAGCGGTGCAGAACCAGCTGGGCCGCATGGCGCTGGCCTCGGCCACCACGGTGAACAACCAGCACACGCTGGGCATCGACATGCAGGGCAATCCGGGTCAGAACTTCTTCATCCCCCCTGCTGCCGCCATCGGCAAAGCCAACCCGGCCAACACGGGTGACGCCGTGGTGAGCTCCAACGTGAGCGACCCGGCCGCCTTGATGGCGTCGGACTACGAATTGCGCTTCACGGGCACCGATGTGACCGTCGTGCGTTTGTCCGATGGCGACAGCACCACCATGCCCATCGCCTCCGCCCCGTTCGTCAAGGACGGCCTCACCTTCAACATCGACTCCGGCACGGCCGCCGCCGGCGACCGCATTCTGGTGCGCCCGTTCGAGGCCGCCGCGCGCAACCTGCAAGTGGCCATCGGCTCGCCCGACCGGCTGGCCGCCGCCAGCCCGGTGATGGTGACACCCGGCGTGACCAACGCGGGAGGCCTCAGCGTGGAGACCCTCTACGCCGTCTCCAACTCGGCCAACCTCACCGACCCGGTGAGCCTGACCTTCCAGGCCGATGGCACCTTTGTCGCCACCGGACTGGGTCCCGGCAACCCGCCACCCGACAACGTGGGCCCGCCCGCCACCTACAACTTCAAGCCTGGTGAGCCCATCGTGCTCAACGGCTGGAGCCTGACCTTGCGCGGCAGCCCGTCCCCCGGAGATCAGTTCAACATCGACCCGGCGCCAGCCGGCTCCACCGCGCAGAACGCCGGCAACGCCAGCGCCGTGCTCGCCCTGCGCGACCGCCCGACCTTTGAAGGCGTGGCCCTGGCCGACGGTTATGTGAGCCTGTTCTCCGACGTCGGCACCCGCGTGCAGGGCGCGAAATTCGCCACCGAGTTCTCGGCCCAGATCGCCACCACCGCCGAGACCGCGCGCAGCAATGTGTCGGGTGTGAACCTGGACGAAGAAGCCGCGCGCCTGCTGCAGTACCAGCAGGCCTACCAGGCCTCGGCGAAATTTCTGCAGATCGCCCAAAGCACCTTCGACAGCCTGCTGGCGACCGTGGGCCGCTGAAGCCCCCGCACACCGGCCTGACAGGAACACCCCATGCGAATTTCCACCGCGAACAGCTACGACAACACCGTGAGCCTGCTGGCTCGCCGCCAGGCCGAACTGGCTCGGATGCAGGAAAACCTTGCCACCGGCAAGCGGGTGCAAAAACCCAGCGACGACCCGGTGGCCGCCACGCTGGCCGAAACCGCGCAGAACCGCCTCTCGCGCACGCAGGCCGATCTGCGCTCGCTGGACACGGCGCGCACCGGTTTGCAACAGGCCGAAAGCGGTCTGGCGGAATCGGGCGAGATCATCCAGAAGGTGCGCGACCTGCTGGTCAGCGCGGGCAACGCCACCCATGGCCCGAGCGAGCGCGAAGACATTGCGCGCCAGCTCGAAGGTCTGCGCGAACAACTCATTGGCGTGGCCAACCTCAAGGACAACGCCGGGCGCACGCTCTTTGGCGGCCTCGGCGGCGCGGCCACCCCGTTTGTGGACACCTACGCGCCGCCCGGCGGAGGGGTGATTTTTGGTGGTCAGCGCGGCCAGGCCGCCGCCGGCAACACCTCGGTGCCGCAGGCGCTTGACGGCAACGCCATCTGGATGAGCGTGCCCGAAGGCAACGGCCGTTTCACCCTGAGCCTGCCCAACACCAACACCGGCAACGTGAGCACCAGCATGGGTGAAGTCGACAACGGCGTGACGGCGATCGACGACTACCGGATCGACTTCAACGAAGTGGCCGGCGTGATGCAGTTCACCGTGACCAACGTGACCAACCCCGCCGCCAACCCCATGCCCGGTGTCACCGGCGTGCCGTATGAAGCGGGCAAGACCGTGTCGTTTGGTGGCGTGTCGCTCCAGATGAACGGCGTGCCCGCCACCGGTGACCAGATCGTGCTGGAGCAGGCCCAGCAGACCGATATTTTCAGCGTCGTGAGAAACGCCGTGGACGCACTGCGCTACACCGGCGCCAACGACAGCGCCCACCGCACTCAGGAACTCGCGCGCACCATGACCGAGCTCGACGCTGGCCACGACCGCGTGTTGCTGGCCCGTGGGCGTGCCGGCGAATGGCTCAACCGCGCCGACTCGCTCGACGCCCTGATGGAAGACCGCAGCGTCGATCTCAAGGCGGAAAAATCCCGCCTGGAAGACCTCGACCTCGTCCAGGGGATTTCGGACTTCAAGTCCATGGAACTGGGCCTGGAGGCCGCCCTCAAGTCCTACGCCCAGGTGCAGCGCCTGTCGCTGTTCCAAGTGATCAATTGACACGCTTGCCAACATGTTGAGTCACACCGTCCTGGACAGCCTGGCACTCGGCTACGAGCCGGTATGGAACCGCGAGCGCCAGCTGGCCGCGGTGCGCCTGAGCGTGCACCCCATCCACGCCGCCGCGGTGGATGCCGCTCACCTCATGCAGGCGCTGGGCGACGACTGGCCCGAGAGCGCGCCGGTGCTCATCATCGCTATCGCCTCGCCCCAGCTGCTGCAACAGGCCCTGGCCTGCGCACCGGTGCACAACACCTGGCTGGAAGTGCCCGCTGCCCCGTTTGAGGCGCCCGAAACCCTGGCCGCCCTGTCGGTGGCCAACCGGCGCGGGCACTGCCTGATCCGCCGCACCAGCCTGGAGGCGTTTCGGCAGGGCAAGTCACCCGGGTTCGATGTGCGCAACTTGCTGCAGCTGAGCCCGCAAGAAGCCGCCGACATCCTGCAGACCCAGTCCACACCCGGCTTGCACCAGCGCAGCCAGAGCCTGCCGCCCGCGCAGCTCTACCACGGCGTGCAGACCCGCACCTTCGCCCGCTACCTGCTCGACGATGCCGACGCATGGGGCCTGCTCGGTTGGCCCGATGCCGACGTGCTGCTGGCCCACCGCCACCAGCCCATCTCGTGCGACCCGCGCGTGATCCGCCAGATCTTGCAGGCCATCAACGACGACTGCTCGCTCGAACGCCTGGAGCGCCTGGTGCGCCAGGACCCGGTGCTGGTCTACCGCATCCTGCTGCTGGTGAACTCGGCCGCGTATGGCGGCCGCCACGAAATCGGGTCGCTGCGCCACGCACTCATGATGCTGGGCTTTCGTGAACTCAGCCGCTGGCTGTTCGAGCAAGCGCCCGGCAGCGAAACCGACAACGACCTGCAGCCCGTGCGCGCGGCCATGGTCATGCGCGCGCGCCTGGCGCAGCACCTGCTGGCCACCGGATCCGAAGACAACCTGCGGCTGGAGGTCTACACCACCGCGCTGTTTGCCCACCTCGACAAACTGCTGCACGCGCCGCTGGGCGAGCTGCTGCACAAACTGCCGCTCTCCGGCCGCCTGTACGATGCCGTGCTGCGCCACGATGGCCCCTACCACCCGCTGCTCGATGTGGCGCGCGCCCAGGGCGAGCCGGGGCAGTTGCACCGCCTGAGCGCGGTGTGTGATCGCAATGAGGTGAGCCTGGAGCAAGCCAACCGCGCGCTCATCCGCATGCTGGCGACGAGTCGCGATCACGCGGGTGTGAGATCCGAACGCATGGTCTGAGGGAGCGGCTTTAGCTCCCTCTCCCTCTGGGAGAGGGCAGGGGTGAGGGCCCGCGCGCTACCATCCCGCCCATGACCGCAGCCCCTCTCCACAACACCCCGCACCACACCAGCGCACTCGTGCTGTTCTCCGGCGGGCAAGATTCCACCACCTGCCTGGCCCACGCGCTGGAGCGTTTTCCGCGCGTGGAAACCCTGGGCTTTGACTACGGCCAGCGCCACAGCGTGGAACTGCAGGCCAGGCCCGTGGTGCTGCGCGAACTGCGCGAGCGTTTTCCCGCCTGGGCCGATCGATTGGGCGAAGACCACGTGCTCGATCTCGCGGTGCTCGGCAAGGTCAGCGAAACCTCACTCACGCGCGACATGGCCTTTCGCATGGAAGAAAACGGCCTGCCCAACACCTTCGTGCCCGGCCGCAACCTGCTGTTCCTCACGCTCGCCGCCGCGCTGGCCTACCGCCGCGGCATCCAGGTCATCGTCACCGGCGTCTGCGAAACCGACTTTTCAGGCTACCCCGATTGCCGCGACGACACCATGAAAGCGCTGCAAGTGGCGCTCTCACTCGGCATGGACCACCGCTTCCTGATCGACACCCCGCTGATGTGGATCGACAAGGCCGCCACCTGGCGCCTGGCCGAAACCCTGGGCGGCAAAACCCTGGTGGATCTGATCGTGGAACACACCCACACCTGCTACCTGGGCGACCGCGAGCACCGGCATGCGTGGGGATATGGGTGTGGGAGCTGCCCGGCTTGTGAGTTGCGGGCGAGGGGGTGGAGCAACTACGTCGGCCCGCTTGGCTGATATTTCACTTCCCCCTTCTTCTCCGGGAGAAGCTTGGAGCAAGGGCAATTCACAGGATTGGTGCCCCTTTCGATCTGCCCGAGTCTGGCAAAGCCTTGCGCGGCCGAAGAATTCATTGAATCGCCCGTGCCCGCCTCAGGGCACTACTGCATTCGAGGTATGGCCTTGAGTGGGCTTCATCGGTAAAACGCCTCCACACAAAAAACACGCAAGACCTGAAACGACGGGTCGCGTACAGGGAGGAAATGATGGAGTGTCAAAACTTCGCCGGGCATTGCACTGGCACACCTCATCGCGCGGCGGATCGCGAGGAGAGACGCCAACTCGGCGAAGACGTTTCTGCTGAGGCTGACCGTTCCGTTAAATCCATACCGCATGGGGGTCGGCACCACCTGTCAGCCGCGGTTGCGCCCTTTGAGGCGAATGCCTCCAACCCTCCCACCATCTCGGCGGGCGCTGGCAGAACGGTCAAAGCTTTGAGTTGGAGTTTTGCCGCATGAAAAAAGCCCTATCTCCCTACGGATCCAAACCCTTCCCTTGGCTGGTCGTGGTACTGGGCCTGCTGGTTCTGAGTGCCGCTGCCGCTGTGGGTTGGAACTGGTACCAGACCCGCTACCCCAGCTGGTACGAAGAGGTGCGCCTGTCCGACGGGCGCGTGATCACCATCCACCAGAAGCGCGAGTACTACGAGAACTATGGAACTGCCCAGAGCTGGGTGACCATTGACCTGCCGGAACTGGGCGGCAAGCAGGTCTGGCATTCGTATTTGATGCCCCAGCGGGTGGATGTGGTGGATGGGAAGGTTCATGTGTTTGGTGCACCAAGAGGTATTAAGGAAAACAAGATATACAACTACCCTAAACAATACATGGTTGCGTTTACATGGAATGGAGATGGATTTGAACGAGTTGCCTTCCTAAATCTCCCCGCCCTCATCAGATCTTCGAAAAACGTCTACTCATGTATTCCGCAACCATTGGAAGAAAGGCTGCGTATTGAAACGAAAGAGCAGCGCTGGTGTCCAGTAAGCGGAGGGCGCTGGAAATTTGGAAAAGATATCGTGCTATCCGATTACGAGGCATTGGCCAATTTTTATGCCAAGGCGGGTGGCGGCAAACCAATATCTGACTAATCAACCAAGGAGGACATCATGGCAAACACAAATGAATATGCAGCACTTGCATCACATGTCTACAACAATCAAAGAGGTGGAGGTGGGGAAGGCGCTACGGAGAACATTCTTGACGTGCCTCTTGGTTGGGTCAATACCACACAGCTAGGTTTCGCCGTAGGCGACACGCTGAACGCAATCAACCCATTCAGTTTCACAGGGGGTATCTACCTGAACCAAGCCACGGCCGAGATCGTGGTGGCGTACAAGGGCACGGATTTTCTGGTGGAGTTTGAAGGGCGCGTCTGGAACACGATGGCCGACTTGCTGACCGATGTGGGTCTGGCCAGCACCAGGGCCTTGGTGCTGGGTCTGGGCCAGCAGCTCAATGCCATGGCGTACTACCTGGCCGTCAAAGACTGGGCGGTGGACAACGGGCACGACCCGGCCAAGATCACCTTCACCGGCCACAGCCTGGGCGACGGGCTGGCTGCGAACGATGTGAACTGGAGGCTCGCCGCATGAAAAAAGCCCCATCGCCTTCGGGCTCCAAACCCTTCCCCTGGCTGCTCGTGGCGCTGGGCCTGCTGGTTCTGAGTGCCGCTGTCGCTGTGGGCTGGAATTGGTACCAGAAGCGCTATCCCAGCTGGTACGAAGAGGTGCGCCTGTCAGACGGACGCGTGATCACCATCCACCAGAAACGCGAGCACTACGACAACTACGGCACCGCCCAGAGCTGGGTGACCATTGACTTGCCGGAATTAGGCGGCAAACAGGTCTGGCATTCGTATCTGATGCCACAGCGGGTGGATATGGTGGATGGGAAAGTTTATGTGTTTGGGATTCCGAGAGGGGATCGACAATTGACATACTACAAGTATCCCAAGTACTTCATGGTTGGTTTTGTTTGGCGGGGATCGATGTTTGAGCGAGTTCCTTTTATGTCATTACCTGTCAATATTCGGGAGGCAGAAAACGTTCTCCCATGTTTGCCAAAGGAGGTAGGCATTAACTCTAGTAGAGTGGCTATTCAAAAGAAGGATCAGGCTTGGTGTTTACGAAGAAATAATTCGGGAAAATCCAGCCAGAAAATAGATATTGATGAATATAAAGCGCTGGCCGATAAGTGGGCTGCGATCCCTCGTTGGGAAGAAAAATTTCGTTCTGAATAATTTTCAAGGAGGTTTCAATGACTACGGTAAATGACTACGCAGCTTTGGCAGCATTTGTGTACAACGATCAGCGGGGCGGTGGTTCGGAGAATCCAACCAATAAACTTGAACTACCTGACAACTGGCAGGACACGTCCAAGTTGGGCTTCACCGTAGGCGAAGCCCTGAACGCGATCAACCCATTCAGTTTCACAGGCGGTGCCTACCTGAACCAGGCCACGGGCGAGATCGTGGTGGCCTACAAGGGCACGGATTTTCTGGTGGAGTTTGAAGGGCGCGCCTGGAACACGGTGGCCGACTTGCTGACCGATGTGGGTCTGGCCAGCACCAAGGCCTTGGTGCTGGGTCTGGGCCAGCAGCTCAATGCCATGGCGTACTACCTGGCCGTCAAAGACTGGGCGGTGGACAACGGGCACGACCCAGCCAAGATCAGCTTCACCGGGCACAGCCTGGGTGGCGGATTGGCGGCGAATATGGCGGTTTGGTTTGATCGTCCAGCTACGACGTTCGCTTCAGCCCCTTTCGAGATCAATACGCTTAATCCAATAGCCATTGGTGCCGCATTTGTGGCAATCACGAGTCAATTTGCAGGGACCGCACTTGCTGGCCTTTTTGATGGCACGGGGTTTGAAGGCTCGGTTGCGGTTGTTGATTCGGCCAATGATTTGGGGCGTCTGCTATTCAATGAAATTGTTGCAGAAAATCTATATGAAAATGAGATAGACCAAACTGAATTCGATCGCAGAGAACTTGCGGTAACCAATTTGTACAACGAGGGTGAATTTCTGTGGTACGGGCGGGAACTGATTTCCACAGTGATTGGAACCGATATCAACATCGATCTGGGCGATGGCTCGCAGCCGCTGGAATACGCCCTGGGCTTGCATTCCATGAATCTGCACGCGGCCTTTCTGTTTGAAGACCGGTTGCGGCAACTGATCAAGCAAATTCCGGAGTTGCTGGGCACGCTGCTGAACAAGAATTTGTACGCGGCGGACCCAAATACTGCCACGCAGGATTTCATCACCCGGCTGGTCAATGACCAGTTGCGCCAGGGATTTGGCCAGCCCAGCGCCTTGAGCCGCTTTACCGAAGATGTCGACAAGCTCAAGAGCACTGAAGGCACCGTGGCGCAGGAAGACATGCGAAAGGCATTGATTGCCCTTGCGATGGACTTTCACTTCCACGCACCGGAAGGCAATACAGGCACGCTTTTCCAATTGGAATCCGGTGCGATCCACTTCAATCTGAGCGACATCAACAGCGATTTTCTGAAGGGGCTGCCGCTGCTGCGAGATGCTGCATCCAGCACCGCCATTGGCAGCGATCCGTTTGAAACCGACGGCCTGCGCGAAGCCGACAGCTGGCACATACAGACTGGCGGTGGCGTCATGAATTGGCAGGCCAACGCGCTCGCCAATGATGCCGCCATTGGCGGGAGCGGCGCAGACGTGTTCCGCGCGGGTGGTGGGCGGGATGTGCTTGTGGGTGGGAATGGCGACGATCTGCTGGAAGGCGGGGGTGACAGTGATGTGCTGCTCGGCGGCTCAGGCAACGACACCTACACCTTCGCCAGTGGCCACGGTCATGACGTGATCCTCGACGCCGATGGGCAGGGCCGCTTGGTCTTCGCCGGCCAGACCATCGCAGTCGGCAAGCGCATGAGCGAAGACAGCGAAGCGTGGGAAGACACCACTGGGCACTACCGCATAACCCGCATCGACGAACACACGCTGCGCCTTGGTACCAAATCGGGTCAAGACAGCATCACCCTCAAAAGCTGGAACGATGGCGAGCTGGGCCTCGTGTTGGGCGAGGAAGTGCAAGAGCACGAACCGCCGGTTCCGGCAACGCTGTACCTGGGTGATCAGCGTGCGTTAGAGATGGGTATCGAGGTGAGGCAGGACGAGATCGATGCCGCGCACCCCTTCTACGGATACTACGCTTGGTCTCTGACCAGTTGGCTGCCCGATGGCACGCTGCAAGGCGGTGTGCAAGAGGAGGACTTTGCCGATGTGATCTCGGCGTCCATGCAAAACGAGGGCGTGCGGATGCTGGGCTTCGGGGGCAACGATGCGCTCACGGGTGGCAGGGGGGACGACTACATCGATGGCGGCGATGGAGGCGACTTGCTCTCGGGTGGTGAGGGATCGGACCACATCGTGGGCGGGGCGGGCAATGACATGATCTTCAGCGGAGCCAGTCTGTATGTTCTTCAGCGCCGCGAGTCGGACGATGAATATGTGGTGCCGGTAGGCACATTGGTCTTGGCAAGTGGCCCCACGTGGGCACGGTATACCGATGCGCAGGGAAATTGGCTCACTCCGGACGGCTGGATGAGCAACACCGGCGTTGGCCTTGCCGTGGGTGACTACGTGGACGCTGGTGATGGTGATGACACGGTGGTGGGCAGCCATGCCGCGGACGTTTTGCTGGGTGGGTCTGGCGATGATTTGATGAGGGGAGCAGGAGGAGATGACCACCTGATGGGTGGGGCCGGCGGCGATTGGCTGGAAGGCGATGGCCCGATCCATGAAGTTCTTGTGGACGGAGGGGGCTTCATTGGGTGGACGGCGGAGGCTCTTCACGGCAACGACCTGCTTGAAGGTGGTGATGGAGATGATGAGATTCGTGGCGGTGGCGGCAGTGATCAACTCTTCGGTGGCTTGGGTGATGATTGGATGTATGGCGATGCCAGCGGCAACTGGGCATACGTGGTCCAAGGCCAATGGCACGGGCAGGACTTGCTCGTAGGGGGATTGGGGAACGACAAGCTGGCCGGAGGTGGCGACGACGACCTGCTCATCGGTGGCGAAGGAGACGATGAACTCTGGGGTGACGAGGGCCCCCATGGGCCCGACGATCTCTTGTTCGATCCGATCTATCACGGCAACGACACTTTGTATGGGGGCGTAGGCGACGATTTCCTGCATGGTGGTGGCGGAAATGACTGGCTGGACGGAGGCGATGGCAACGACTATCTGCAGGGCGGCGATGGAAATGATTCGCTCGATGGTGGCGCCGGTGCCGATGTTCTGTTTGGCGAAGCGGGAGATGATTTCCTAGACGGAGGGGAGGGCGATGACATTCTGGTCGGCGGTGAGGGAGCCGATGTGCTGGTGGGTGGTCGTAGTGGGTATGACTACTTGATTGGGGGGCTCGGAGATGACGAGTACCTGATCCTCAGCCCCAGCGCCGGAGGGACCACTGCAGTGCAGGATGGCAAGGGCAACGATGTTCTGCGCCTGAGTATCGATCTGCAAGAAACTGAAATCTTGGGTCGTGATGCCGACATGATCCTAAAGTTCGCCGGCCATGAGGTCATCCTGATGGGCGCACTGCGCGGGGGCAGCATTGATGCGGTGGAATTCCGGTCAGGCGAACGCATCAGTTTGCCGGTCTTGGCCGCCTCCATTGCCTCGCCGTTGGTGGTGCAGGGTATAGAAGGCGCTCGCATGGCCACACTGCTGGGTGGTGGTGCGGACGACACGATGGTCGTGGCCGCTACTCAAACGTCGGTGCGCGCAGGCCGTGGTGACGATCGCATCGAGATGCCGCATGACGAAACGCTGCTGTTCATGCAGCGTGGGGATGGACAGGATGAGCTGGTGCTGGATGATTCCCGCAACCATCTGCTCTTTCTCGGCGCTGGGATATCTCCAGAGGATGTGCGTCTGCATGTGAGTTCGCTGGGTTCGGTGCGCTTGCTGCTGGGAGGAGGCGTCGATGGCGGTGACTCATTGCTATTGCCCTTGGGTGTCGATGACCTGGCCGGGAGTCGCTGGCTTCAGGAGATCATTTTTGCGGATGGAGGGTCCTTGACCTGGACCGACGTTCTGGCGAAAGGCCTTTCGATGGACGGCGGCGGCAGTGGCAGCGATGTCTTGCGCGGCAGCCCAGGCGATGACACGGTTTGGCTGCGCAGCGGACAGGGCATGGACAGGCTGGAGGATGAACAGGGCGCCTTGCGACTTGTGATGAGCCCCGAGTTCTCCTTGTCGGAAATGCGTGTAAGCAGCCCGCTGGGAAGCACCGATTTACAGCTTGCGTGGATGGATGAGCAGGGCGAGGCCGATGGAGTCTTGATCGTTAACGGGTTGCGGGGCGCCGCCGCTATCACCCTTGAGACGCGGGATGGCCAGACGCTCGACCTGCCTGCGTTGTTGCAGCGGCTTGAGGGCGGTGGCGTCACGCGTGAGGCGATTGTGGCAGGAGGCGAGTTGCATGGAAGCCGCTATGCCGACCAACTGTACGGCGGTGTTGGCGACGATGTGTTGATCGGAAGCGGTGGCGACGACCGGTTGAAAGGTGGCGGCGGCTATGACACCTACCACTTTGACCTTGGAGATGGCTTCGATCGCATCGAAGATCCCGACCCATTGCTCGACTTGACCTTCGGTCCGGGTGTTGCGCTGGATGATCTGCGTATCCGCCGCGTTGAGCACGAAGGAGCCGAGGGGTTGGAGGTCGCGTATTCAGATACTGATTTGGTGTGGATCAATACCGAAAACGGCATGCCCACGGGTGATGTGAAGTTGGAGGGTCATCCCTGGATGACCTTCGATCAGTTGTTGGGCATTGCGTTGAGCGAAGACCGAGTCAACATTGGGTCTGGTAGTGACGATGTGCTGCGTGGTTGGGCTGGCGACGATGTGCTGGATGGACAAGGGGGACTGGACGAATTGCGCGGAGGACGCGGGCACGACGTGTATGTGCTGCCCGTGGAGGGACGCGCGCTGGTCGTTGACACCGATGGCGGCGCCAACACGGTGCTCGTTGGGACACGATTCGCAAATCGAGTGGAGATGCATCGACGTGGTGCCGACCTTGTGCTGCGCGACCTGGATACCGAAGGCTTGATGAGTGTCGAAGGGTTTTTCACGAATCTGTCGCAGTCATGGGTGCTCCAACTGGACGGCGGCGCCACGCTGGACTTGCGTCGATGGGCGGCGTCTCGCTTGCAAGTAGACGCCTCGGATGCCAGTCTGCGTGAACAGCATCTGTCGGCGGCGCTGCCCTTTCTGCTGGCAGAACCGTATGAAGTGTTCACCGATGAGTCGGCTTCAGGCGACATTTATACAAACGAGTCCCTCTGGAATCGGATCAATGTGCAAGCCGATGGAACCCCCTTGCTTGTTGATCCAAGCGACTATGACACCTCGGTGTATTCCAGCGAAGTGTTGAGCGAGGCATGGGTGGAAGGCATACAAAGTGTCTATCAAGGCAGTCAGACCGTGGTGGTGGAGCCTGAGCGCATCCGCTACCTTGGGCCTCTTGATCTTTATCGCATGCAACTCACCGGCTCTTACCAGCTTCCACCCGGTGCTTTCACGCTATTTCTTGAAGACGGATACCACATCTATCAGCACATAGCTGCAGTGACACGGGTGGAGTACTTCTACGAAGATGTTTCGTATGCATATTGGCAAGCCACATACCACCATGTGTGGCGCGAAGAGAAGCCTGTGCTTGATGTCCTTGGGACATCGGGTGACGATCGTATCGTTGTTGAAGCGTCTCGCTGGTTCGAATCTTCAAACACGAGCGCGATGACCGGAGGAGAAGGAGCGGACTGGTTGCAACGCAAGATTGATCGTACGGACAGCACCTACGGAGGCGCTTACACCGGCGATCTGATGCTGGGTGGAGCAGGAAGCGATATTTTGCTCGGTGGCTTCTATGCGGACCAGCTCCTTGGGGGCTACGGCGCAGACTGGCTGTCGGGCGACAGCGGTGATGACACCTACTACATTGCAAGCTCCGACGATGGGGTTGACATTGTGTTCGACCTGGAAGCCTATCTGTACGACGCCTATCAGTACCAGCCCAACGGCGATGAGGGCTACGGCACATCAGAGTGGTATCTGGACGAGAAGGCGCGCGGCTTGGACCGCGGCGAGGGATACCGCGACACCATTGCGTTCGGTGTGGGAATCGACGCGAGTGCTCTGCATGTTGAACGTACCCGCCTGAGCCTGCCCACGTGGCTAATCGAGAACACCTTGCTGCAGATCGAGCCGTCGATGGACGTGAGCGGTTGGGATGAGGTAGACGCCCTGCGAATCAGTTGGGTGGGTGCGGACGGAGTCGACGTCGGATCGGTTGTCGTCGCGGATGACGAGCTCTTGGCGGCAGCAGTCGGATTTGGTATTGAGCGCTACACCTTTGCCGACGGCCGCACGCTGTCTCGCGCGCAGATACTGGACATGATTTCTGCACCAGCGGCCCTTTACGGCACAAATGGTGCTGATCGCTTGACTGGCAATACGCGTGGCAACGTGTACGTGGTGAATGACGCCGGAGATCGGGTGGTTGAAGCCGTTGATGCTGGTGTTGATGTCGTGCATAGCAGCGTCGACCACACGCTTGGCAACAACGTGGAAAATCTGATCCTTACTGGAATGTCTGCTCTGCGTGGCACCGGCAATTCGCTGGATAACCGCATCGGCGGCAACGACCTGGACAACCGGTTGGATGGTCGTGGAGGCGCCGACTGGCTGGAGGGGGGGCTGGGTGACGATGTGTACTTGGTCGACGACGTCGGCGACATTGTGGTCGAATCGTTCATCGCTGGGGGAACCGACACCGTTCATAGCCGGGTGGACTACGCTCTGCCGGATAGCATCGAACGCGTTTATCTGCAGGGCACAGAGACCATTCACGCCCGTGGTAACGAACTCGACAATGTCCTGTATGGACACGCCAATTCAGCAGCCAATACGCTCGACGGTGGGCTCGGCGACGATGCGTACCACGTGGGTACGGGCGACACTGTTGTCGAGGGTGTTGACGGGGGCACAGACAGGGTGATCACGGTTGTCAACTACGTTCTAGATAGAAACGTTGAGAACCTCAGTGGCAATGTCGACACCGGATTGCAACTGAGCGGCAATGAACTTAACAACACCATCACCGGACATCTTGGGGACGACACGTTGCATGGTGAGGCGGGCGACGACACCTTGAACGGCAAAAGCGGCGCAGATGTCATGGCTGGGGGTGTTGGTGAAGACCGCTACTTTGTGGACAACGCCGGGGATGTGGTGATCGAACAGGCGGGTGAAGGGACGACCGACATCGTCTACAGCACGGTCAGTTACAACCTGGGGTCCAACGTCGAGCGTATCTACCTGCAGGGGGCGGAAGCCATCAACGCTGGTGGTAACGAACTCGACAACATTCTCTACGGGCACGTCAATGCAGCGGTCAATGTAATGAGCGGAGGCTTGGGCAACGACACCTACTACGTAGGCGCGGGCGACGTGGTCATGGAAGCCGCTGACGCGGGCACGGACCGGGTCATCACAAACGCGAACCACACCCTGCGCAGCCACGTGGAGAACTTGAAGGGCAACGCCGACACCGGGCTGTACTTGAGCGGCAACGAACTGAACAACGTGATCACCGGCGACATCGGAGACGACACGCTGGACGGCGGCGCGGGCAAAGACACGCTGGCGGGCGGAGCAGGCAATGACACCTATGTGCTGGGCTTTGCGTATGGAGCCGATGTCATCAAGGAAGACGACGCCACCAGTGGCAACACGGATTTGCTTCGTTTCCTTGACGGAGTTTCCACCGAGCAGATCTGGTTCCGGCAGGTGTCCAACAACCTGGAAGTGAGCATCATCGGCACAAGCGACAAGGCCACCATCAGCAACTGGTACACCGGCAACCAGTACAAGGTGGAGCAGTTCCAAACTGCTGACAACCAGACACTCTTGAGCACCCAGGTCGATAGCCTCGTCCAGGCCATGGCGGCCTTCTCCCCACCGCCCCCGGGCCAGACCACGCTCACGCCAGCGCAGCAGTCGGCGCTGAGCCCGGTGATTGCGGCCAACTGGAACTGAGCTTCAGCCACTCGGCGCCACTTTCGCCTTGAGCCCTTCGACAGGCTCAGGGCGAACGGTGTTTCGCACAACCGTTACTCCGGCAACACAAAGATATGACTGAAATGACCCTGGGAGGGCCGGGCGCAGTGCGCCTCGGCGCGAGCGAACCCACAGCCGAGAGGCCGGCCGAACCACAACCGCTGGACACCGGCCTGGCCTGCCTGGTATTGCTGGCCCGCTTGCACGGTGTGGCGGTGGACGCGGACCAGCTGGCCCATGAGTTCACCAACATTGGCCAGCCGTTTCAGGTGCAGGACATCTTGCTCGCCGCCAAAAAGCTGGGGCTGCAGGCCAAGCAGGTGGGCGTTGGTGTGGCTCGGCTGGACAAGACGCCGCTCCCCGCCATGGCCATTGGCCGCGACGATCAAGGCCGTGTGGAGTTCTTCATCCTCGCCAGGGTCGAGGCAGACAAAGCCCTGATCCAGTCGCCCAAGGCCGGTCGACCGGAGTCGATTTCTTTGGTCGAACTGCAGGCGCGCTGGACGGGCGAGCTGATCCTGTTCACCTCGCGTGCCTCGCTGGCAGGGGACATGGCCCGCTTCGACTTCACCTGGTTCATCCCTGCCATCGTGAAGTACCGCAAGCTGTTGCTGGAGGTGCTGGCCGTCAGCTTCGTGCTGCAGCTCTTCGCGCTCATCACGCCATTGTTCTTCCAGGTGGTGATGGACAAGGTATTGGTCCACCGTGGTTACACCACGCTGGATGTGATTGCCCTCGGCTTTGCCGTGGTGGTGGTGTTTGAAGTGACGCTCACGGCCCTGCGCAGCTTCGTGTTTGCCCACACCACCAGCCGCATTGACGTGGAGCTCGGCGCCCGGCTGTTCCGCCACCTGCTCGGCTTGCCGCTGGCGTACTTTCAGGCGCGGCGCGTGGGCGACTCGGTGGCGCGGGTGCGTGAGCTGGAGAACGTGCGCTCATTCCTCACCGGCAACGCGCTCACCGTGGTGCTCGACTTGCTGTTCTCGGTGGTGTTCATCGCCGTCATGGCGTACTACAGCGGCTGGCTCACGCTGATCGTGGTGATCTCGCTGCCGTGTTATGCCCTCCTCACGGCGGTGTACACGCCTGTTTTGCGCGCGCGGCTGAACGATAAATTCAACCGAGGCGCGGAAAACCAGGCTTTTCTGGTGGAGACCATCAGCGGCATCGACACCGTGAAAAGCATGGCGGTGGAGCCGCAGTGGACGCGCCGCTGGGACAACCAGCTGGCGGCCTACGTGTCGTCGAGCTTTCGCACCGCCACCATCGGCACCATGGCCAACGGCGGCGTCACGCTCATCTCCAAGCTGGTGACGGTGGCCACGCTGTACTTCGGCGCCCGGCTGGTCATCGAAGGCAAGCTCAGCGTGGGCCAGTTGATCGCTTTCAACATGCTCGCCGGCCAAGTGGCGCAGCCGGTGATGCGTCTGGCTCAACTGTGGACGGACTTCCAGCAGACCGGCATCTCGGTGCAGCGCCTGGGCGACATCTTGAACAGCCGCACCGAGGTGGCCGGCGCCAAGAGCGCGCTGCCGCCGCTGGTGGGCCGCATCACGCTGGACGATGTGGTGTTTCGCTACCGGCCCGATGGGCCAGAGGCTTTGAAGAACCTCTCCATCGACATCGCGCCGGGCGAAGTCATTGGCGTGGTGGGCCGGTCTGGCTCGGGCAAGAGCACGCTGACCAAGCTGATCCAGCGGCTTTACGTGCCCGAGCGCGGGCGTGTGATGGTGGACGGCATGGACCTCGCGCTGGCCGATGCCAGTTCGCTGCGTCGGCAGGTGGGTGTGGTGCTGCAAGAGAACGTGCTCTTCGCCCGCAGCATCCGCGACAACATTGCCCTGGCCGACCCCGGTGCCCCGCTGAATGCGGTGGTGACCGCCGCGCGCCTGGCCGGCGCGCACGACTTCATCACCGAACTGCCCGAGGGCTACGACACGCTGGTGGGGGAGCACGGTTCCACGCTCTCGGGCGGTCAGCGCCAGCGCATTGCCATTGCGCGCGCGCTCATTTCAAACCCGCGCATCCTGATCCTGGACGAAGCCACCAGCGCGCTGGACTACGAGAGCGAACGCATCATCCAGGACAACATGAAGGCGATCGCCAAGGGGCGCACCGTGATCATCGTGGCGCACCGGCTGAGCGCCGTGCGTGACGCCCACCGCATTGTGGTGATGGAGCGCGGGCAGATCGTGGAGATGGGTTCGCATGCCGAACTGCTGCAAAACCCATCGGGCGCTTACGCGGCGCTGCACCGGCTGCAACAGGGGTGAAGCCATGAGCATGACCATTCGACTACAAGCCCTGGGCGATCTGCTGAATCGCTACGGCGCCGCGTTTCAACACGCGTGGCAGCGCCGGAGCGAGATGGAGCCCACGCCACGCCTGCCCCACGAGGCGCAGTTCCTTCCCGCGGCCCTCTCGTTGCAAGAGACGCCCGTGTCCCCCGCACCCCGCGTGGCCATGTGGCTGCTCATCGCTTTCATGCTGATCGCGCTGCTGTGGGCCATCTTTGGCCACATCGACGTGGTGGCCACGGCGCAGGGCAAGATCGTGCCCAACGACCGCACCAAGACCATCCAGTCTTTCGACACCGCGTCGGTAAAGGCGATTCACGTGACCGATGGCCAGCGTGTGAAGGCGGGTGATTTGCTCATCGAGCTGGACGCCACCACCACGCAGGCCGACACCGAGCGCGTGGTGGGCGAGCAGGCCGTGGCGCTGCTGCAGGTGGCGCGCGGCCGGGCACTGCTCGAATCCCTGCAATCGGGGCAAGAGCCTCGACTCGCCCGACCCACCGGTGTGGACGACGCGCGCTACCTGGAGGCTCAGCGTTTGCTGGCTGGGCAATACGCCGAATACACAGCGAGACTGAGCCGCATTACCGCCGACACCGCACGGCGCGAGGCCGAACTTCGCTCCACCCAGACGCTGGTGCGCAAGCTGGAGCAGACGCTGCCCATTGCCCAACAGCGCGCAGAAGATTTCAAGAACCTGGTGGACCAGAACTTCGTCTCGCGCCACGGCTACCTGGAGCGCGAGCAGGTGCGCATCGAACAAGAGGCGGACCTGGCCAACCAGCGCAGCCGGTTGCGCGAAACAGAGGCCGCGCTGCGCGAGGTGCAAGGGCAACGCCAGGCCTTGATGGCCGAGACCCGCCGCGCCACGCTGGACAGCACCACCGAAGCCCAGCAACGCCTGGACGCGCTGGATCAGGAGTGGAAGAAGGCCGACTCGCGCGGCAAACTCATGCGCCTGACCTCACCCGTGGACGGCACCGTGCAGCAGCTCGCGGTGCACACCGAAGGCGGCGTGGTCACCGAGGCACAGCCGCTCATGGTGATCGTGCCCAGCGACAACCCGCTGGAGGTGGAAGCGTTCTTCGAAAACAAGGACATCGGCTTTGTGAGGGCGGGGCAAGAGGCCGCGGTGAAGATAGAGACTTTCCAGTACACCAAGTACGGCACGCTCGATGCCGAAGTGGCCTCGGTTTCGCACGATGCGATCAACGACGAGAAGCGTGGGCTGATCTATTCAAGCCGCGTTCGCATGCCCAAAACCACGCTGATGGTGGACGGAACGGAGGTCAGTCTTTCCCCGGGCATGGCGGTGACGGTGGAGGTGAAGACCGGGCAGCGCCGGGTGATCGAGTATTTCCTCGCGCCTCTCATCCAGCACGGGAGCGAGGCTCTCCGGGAACGCTGAGGTGTACCGTTCGGGCTGAGCCTGTCGAAGCCTTTTTGCCTGGCGTTCACACAGCCGACGGCACGAGTTTGTAGCGCGCATCCCCCGTCGCATCGGGCGTGAACGTCCACTGCGTCCGGTGAAACGCGGCCACACCCGGCCGGTGGGCGATGGACACCAGCGCGCCATTGCTCTCTTTCACCAAGGCCTGCAGCCGCGCGTACAGCTTGGCTTCGGCCGCTTCGTCCAGCGCGCTCGTGGCTTCGTCCACGAACAGCCAGCGCGGCTTTTTCAGCAGGGCGCGGGCGATGGCCAGGCGCTGCTGTTCGCCGCCCGACAACTTCTGGCCCCAGGCATCTTGCTCGTCCAGGCGCGTGCTCAGGTCGGGCAGCAGGGCATCCATCAGGGCGTGTTGCAGGTCGGCGTCGCTGTAGTGGTCGGCGGGTTCGGGGTAGGCCAGGGCGTCGCGCAGCGAGCCCAGTGGGAAGTAGGGTCGCTGCGGCAAGAACATCACCTTGTCGGCAAAACCGGCCGGTGTGCGCAGGCTGCGCTGTGCCCAGGGCCAGATGCCCGCGAGGCCGCGGAACAGGGTCGATTTGCCGCTGCCCGACGGGCCCTTGACCAGCACGGTGTCGCCCGGTGACACCTTCATGCCCTTCACCGCCAGCAGCGCCACGCCACCGGGCAGCGAGAGCCGCATGTTGTCGAGGGCCAGCGCGTCTTCGGTGTTGGGCACAGGGGCGGCCAGGTGCTCGGCGGCTTCCAGTGCCTGGAAGCTTTCTTCAAAGCTGGTGATGCGGTCGGTGGTGGCGCGCCAGGCCGCCAGGCTGCTGTAGTTCTCGACAAACCACGAGAGCGAGTCCTGCACGCGGCCGAAGGCCGACGAGATCTGGATCAGCTCGCCGAGCTGGATGGCGCCGCTGAAGAAACGCGGAGCGGCCACGATGAAGGGGAACACCACGGCGGCCTGGCCGAAACCCACGGTGAACCAGGTCAGGCGCTTCTGTGCGTTGATGAGCTTGAAATAGTTGGACAACACGTCGGTGAAACGCAGACCGAGTTGCTGGCGCTCCACGGGTTCGCCTTTGTCCAGCGCGATGGATTCGCTGTATTCGCGCACGCGCACCAGATGGTGGCGGAAATCGGCTTCATAGCGCTGTTGCTTGAAATTGAGCGCGATCTGCGAGCGGCCCAGGTAGTGCGTGATCACGCTGCCGAGCGCGCAGTAGAGCACCGCCATCCACACCATGAAACCGGGGATGGTGTATTCGCTGCCGTTGAACGAGAAGGCAAAACTGCCTGAGAGCGCCCACAAAATGCCGACGAAGCTCACCAGCGTGACCACCGCGTTGAGCAGGCCCATGGTCAGGCTCACCGTGAAGCTGGTGAACAGGTTCATGTCCTCGGCGATGCGCTGGTCCGGGTTGTCGGGCGGGGCGTCTTCACCTTTGGCAAAACGCGCAAGTTCGAGGTGGTAGAAGGCCTTGTGGGAGAGCCAGCGGTCCAGGTAGTGGCCGGTCATCCAGGCGCGCCAGCGCATCTCGAGCAGTTGCGTGAGGTAGAAGCGGTAGACCGCGATGATGATGAAGCCGAAGGCAAGATAGGTGAAACGGCCGAGCTCGCGCCAGAACACCACAGCGTCCTTGTTCTGCAGGGCGTCGTAGAACACGCGGTTCCACTCGTTGAGCAGCACCAGCATGTAGACCGAGCCGAGATTGAGCGCCACGATGGCCGCGAGCAGCGCCCGCGCCTTCCACTTTTCTTCGGACTGGAAGTAGGGCATGGTGAGCCGGCCCACCTTGCGGGCGAACACCCGGAAGCTCTGAAATTTTTCGCTGAACGTCATGGTTTCACCTGTCTCAGGGATTCGAAATGCCGCTGGCCACGTGGCCCGAGGGCACATGGCGGGATGCCGATTCGATGTGACCGGTCTGGTCGTCGAAGAAGAAGTCGGGCTCGAACTCGCGCAGGAATTCGCCCTTGGGCAGGCCGCCGAGGAACATGGCTTCGTCGACCTCGATGTTCCAGTTCATCAGCGTGCGGATCGCGCGCTCGTGCGCCGGGGCGCTGCGCGCGGTGACCAGGGCCGTGCGCACACGCATGAGCGGCGTGCCCTCGCTCTGCAGGCGGTGCAGGGCTTCGAGCAGGGGTTTGAACGGGCCGCCGGCCAGCGGCGAGCCAGCGTGGGTGGCCTCGTGCGCCTGAAAGGCCGACAGCCCCTCGCTCTGGTAGACCCGTTCGGCTTCGTCGGAGAACAGCACGGCGTCGCCGTCGAAGGCGATGCGCACTTCGTGCGGGTGCGCGTCGCTGGCATGCACCGAATGCGGGTACACCTGCGCGGCGGGCACGCCGGCGTCCAGCGCGGCGCGCACGTCGGCCAGGTGGGTCGAGAGGAACAGGTTGGCGCGCAGCGGGCGCAGGTAGCGCCAGGGCGGCTGACCGCGCGTGAAGCTGCCGCGCTGGATGGGCAGGCCGTAGTGCTGCGCGGAGCGGAACACCCGCATGCCCGAGACCGGGTCGTTGCGCGAGAGGATCACCACCTCCACCCGCTGCGCATGCGCGTCGTTGAAGGCGAGCAGCTTGTGCACCAGCGAAAACGCCACGCCGGGCTGCGCGGGCGTGTCCAGGCGGTCAAGCTGCAGCTTCATGTAGGCGCGGTCGTCACCGGTTTCAAACAGCCGGTTCTCTTCTTCAAAATCGAACAGGGCACGGGAAGAAATGGCAACGACGAGTTTGCCGTCGAGAGATACACCCATGTTCAGGACACCAGTTGATTCAATTGGATGATGGGCATGAGCACCGCCAGCACGATCAGCATGACCACCACACCCATGCCCACGATGAGCAGCGGCTCCAGTATGGTGGCCAGGTGCATGGCGCGACGTTGCACCTCGGCGCTCAGTTGTTCGGCCGCGCGGTCCAGCATGGCGGGCAGCTGGCCGGTCTGCTCACCCAGTCGGGCAAACATCGACACCAGCGGCGGAAAACGCTTCTTGCTGGCCAGCGCGGAGGCCAGCGGTGCGCCTTCGCGCACCAGCACCAGCGCGTCCAGCGCATCGGCGCGCATGGCCTGGTTGTTCAGGGTTTCGGCGGCGGTCTGCAGCGCCCGAAGGATGGGCACGCCCGCGCCGGCGAGCATGGCCAGTGTGGCCGCGAAGCGCGCCGCGTTGAAGCCACGCGCCAGGCGCCCCACCAGGGGCAGGCGCAGCCAGGCGGCGTCCATGCGCAGGCGCAGCGGCGCGTTGCGCCGCGCCATCACCAGCGCGCCGCTGCCCGCCACCAGCGCGGCCAGCATCAGCCAGCCGTAGCTGCGCACGAAGCTGCTCAGGCCCAGCATCATCACCGTGAGCACGGGCAGGGCGCGCTTGCTGCCGGCAAACACGCTGGCCACCTGCGGCACCACGTACGACACGAGGAACACCACGATCACGATCGCCACGAGCGTGACGATGGCGGGGTAGAGCGACGCGGCGACCAGCTTGTTCTTGAGCGCTTCGCGTTCTTCGAGGTCGTCGGCCAGGCGCTCCAGCACCGTGCCCAGTTGCCCGCTCTGTTCGCCCGCGGCGATCACCGAGGTGTAGATGGACGTGAACTCGCGTGGGTGCTGCGCCAGCGCCTGCGCAAAGGGCGAACCGGCATTGACCTCGGAGCGCAACGAGGCCATGAGGTTGCGCTGCTGGTTGTCCTCGGCCTCTTCGGTCAGGGCCGAGAGCGCCCGCTCCAGCGGCAGACCCGCGGCCACCAGCCCGGCGATCTGCCGGGTCCACACCGCGAGCGAGGTGGCGCTGAACACGCGTCCGCCCCACAGCGTGACGTTGAGCCCGCTGCTCTTGACCTGCGTGCCACCGCCGGTGGCGGGCTCCACCTGCAGCGGCACCAGCGCGCGTGCGCGCAACATGCTGCGCGCCGAGCGGGCGGTGTCGGCATCGATCAGGCCCTTTTGTGTGGCGCCCTGGGCGTCGAGGGCTTCAAAGGTGTAGGCGGGCACAGCCTTCAGTCTCGGGTGACGGACATGACTTCTTCGAGCGACGTGATCCCCGCGTCGATCAACCGCTGCCCGTCGGCACGCATCGACTGCAACCCACCGGCCTCGGCCGCGGCAAGGATCTGGCTCTCGGCCGCCCGGTTGTGGATCAGCGCGCGGACCTGTTCGTTGGCCACCATCAGCTCGTAGATGCCGGTGCGGCCCTTGTAGCCGCTGTGGTTGCAGTGCTCGCAGCCCACGGGGTGCCACAGGCCGTGGTCGTCCTGGCGGCGGCAGTGCACGCACAGCTTGCGCACCAGCCGCTGCGCCAGCACGCCCAGCAATGACGAGCTGAGCAGGAAGGGCTCCACGCCCATGTCGGTCAGGCGGGTCACGGCGCTGGGCGCGTCGTTGGTGTGCAGCGTGGCCAGCACCAGGTGGCCGGTGAGCGAGGCCTGAATCGCGATCTGCGCGGTCTCGAAATCGCGGATCTCGCCGATCATGATCACGTCGGGGTCTTGCCGCAGGATGGCGCGCAAGGCCTTGGCAAACGTGAGGTCGATGCGGGCATTCACCTGCGTCTGGCCCACGCCCGGCAGCTCGTATTCGATCGGGTCTTCCACCGTCATGATGTTCTGCGTGCCGGCGTCCAGCCTTTGCAGGCCCGCGTAGAGCGTGGTGGTTTTGCCCGAGCCGGTGGGCCCGGTCACGAGGATGATGCCGTGCGGTTGGCCGATGAGTTTGCGAAAACGCGCGAGCACATCGCCCTGCATGCCCACCGATTCCAGGCTGAGCTTGCTCTCGCTCTTGTCGAGCAGGCGCAGCACGGCACGCTCGCCGTGGGCGCTGGGCAGGGTGGACACGCGCACGTCCACCGCACGGGTGCCGATGCGCAGCGAGATGCGGCCATCTTGCGGCAGGCGCTTCTCGGAGATGTCGAGCTCGGCCATGATCTTCAGGCGCGAGATCAGCGCGGCGTGCAGCGCGCGGTTGGGCTGCACCACCTCGCGCAGTGTGCCGTCCACGCGAAAGCGCACGCTGGACGTGCGCTCGAAAGGCTCAATGTGAATGTCGCTCGCGCCGTCTCGCGCGGCCTGCGTAAGCAGGGCATTGAGCATGCGGATGATGGGCGCATCGTCGGCCGTCTCCAGCAGGTCTTCGATGGCCGGCAGCTCCTGCATCATGCGGCTCAGGTCGGCGTCACTTTGCACCTCGCTCACCACGGCCGCCGCACTCGACTCACCTTGCGAATAGGCCACGCTGATGCGCTGTTTGAGGCTGTCGCCGTCCTCCCATTGCAGGTCCTGCACCGGGTGGCAGCGCAGGATTTCCGACAGGGCCGAGAGACGGCGGGTCTGCGCGGGGGCATCCACGGCGGGTGTGCTGCTGCCCAGCAAGGTTTGCGAGGCGCCGTCGTCCTCGATCAACCAGAGGTGTTCGCGCGCGAAGGCGTAGGGCAGCGGGTACTTCACGGCCCGGGCCTCACTGCTGCGGTGCGGGTGTGGGTGCCGCCGGCGCCGCGGGTGGGTTCAGCGGGGGCGACGACTGGGGGTTGGCCAGCGAGGGCGCCTGCGGCGTGAGTGTCATGCTGGCGGGTGAGAGTGGTGCCGGCATGACCGGCGCCTCGTTGATGCCCAGCACGCCGCTGGGTTTGGGCTGCGAGTCCTGCTGCACCGAGCGCATGAGTTCGTAGCGGTCCAGCGCCAGGGTGCTGGTCTCGCGCGCATCGCGCACCACCACGGGCCGCAGGAAGACCATCAGGTTGGTTTTGCGGCGCGAGCGGCTTTCGCTTCTGAACAGGTTGCCGAACACCGGTACATCGCCCAGGCCGGGCACCTTGTCCTGGTTGGCGGCAAATTCGTCCTGCAGCAAACCACCCAGCACCACGATGGCGCCGTCGTCCACCAGCACGGTGGACTCGATGGAGCGTTTGTTGGTGATCAGGCCCGAGGCCGAGTTGATCGACGAGGCCTGCACGCTGCTGACCTCCTGGAAGATGGTCAGCTTGATGGTGCCGTTCTCGCTGATCTGCGGCTTCACGCGCAAGGTCAGGCCGACGTCCTTGCGCTCGATGGTCTGGAAAGGGTTGACCGAGCCGTTGTTGCTGCCGGTGTTGGTGAACTGGCCGGTGACGAAGGGCACGTTCTGGCCAATCACGATCTTGGCTTCTTCGTTGTCCAGCGTGAGCAGGTTGGGGGTCGAGAGGATGTTGCCCTCGCCGTTCTGCTGCAGGAAGCGCGCGAGGAAGCCCAGCACGTAGACACCATTGGTGCGCCGGGCCACGCCCGCGTTCAGGCCCGGTGTGGGTGTGGCGTTGCCGCTGGCCAGGTCGATGATGTTCTGCCCGCCGGTGCCGAAGTTGGTGCCCAGCAGGCCGATGAGCGAGTCGCCCGATTTGCCTAGCGCACCTTGCCATTGAATGCCGAACTCGGCCGCCTTGTCGGCATTGACCTCGGCGATCAGGCTCTCCACATAGACCTGTGCGCGGCGCGAGTCGAGTTGGTCGATCACCGCGCGCAGTTGGCGGTATTGCGGTTCCGGCGCGGTGATGATGAGCGAATTGGTCGCCGGGTCGGCCTGGATCTGGCCGCCGGTGGACGGCTGCGCGCTGGCAGCCACCGGGGTGCTGGCCGGGCTGTTGGCCGGGTTGGCGGAACCTGAGCTGGCCACGGTGGTGAACGCGCGGGCGCTGCTGCCGTTGCCGCCCGCTGCCGCGGACTCGCCCGCCAGGGCCGCCCTCAAGGTGGAGGCCAGCGCCACCGCATCCGCGTTCTTGAGGTAGACCACGTGGATGTTGCCGCTGACATTGGCCGACGAAGGCTGGTCGAGTCGGGCCACCAGAGAGCGCACCAACGCCAGCCGGGCGGGGTTGGCCGCGCGCAGCACCAGGCTGTTGCTGCGCGGCTCGGCGATCAGCGTGGTCTTGTACGAGGCATCGGGCTGCCCGGCGCCGCCAGCGGCCACGGCCGGGTCGATCAGGCGCGTCACCAGGGCCGCCAGATCGGCCGCCACCGCGTGCTGCAGTGGAATCACCTCCACGTCGGTCGCGCCCGAGACGTCCAGCGCCGTGATGATGCGGCCGATGCGTTGCAGGTTGTCGGCGTAGTCGGTGATCACCAGCGAGTTGTTGCCGGGGTTGACGTTGATGGTGTTGTTGGGCCCGATCAAGGGGCGCAGCACCGGCACGAGGTTGTTGGCCGACTCGTGGTTGAGGCGGAAGATCTGTGTGACGACCTGGTTGGAGGTGGGCAACGCGTTCACCGAGCCTGCGTTCACCACATTGCCCTGCAGCTTGGCGTCGGCCTCGGGCACGATCTTGTAAAGCCCCCCGGTGTCCACGATCGAGAAGCCCTGCAGGCGCAGCACGGCGGCGAACTGGTTGAGCGCGGCGGTGGGTGACACCGGGCGCTCCGTGGCCAGGGTGATGGTGCCCTTGACGCGTGGATCGACCACCACGTTGCGGCCCGTGATGGTGGCCATGGTGCGCGCCACCGACTCGATCTCCGCCGCCACAAAGTTCAGCGTGACCGGCTCACCGTTGCGGTTTTGTGCCTGCGCGGGCGACACGGTGGAGAGCCCGAGCGCCAGCAGCGTGGCCAGGGCCATGGCCGTCAGGGTCTTGGCCGGTGCGGCAGCGGTGGAGCTCGGTTTCATGGCGCGATCGTAAGGGTAAGTGGGGTGCTGAAACATCGGAGATGTCAGCCAATGTTGAGCAGTGAGCGCAGACCCTGCCGGCGCCCGATGATGTTGAGCAGGTTGGCCAGGGCGGCCTCGCTGTCGGGTGCGGCCTCGGCCACCCCCTGAAAGCGCAAGCGCCCACCCACCCACTGGCCCTGGCCCTGCAGTTGCAGGCGCCCGCTGAGGGTGTGCAGCGACAGAGAAGTGTTGTTGCCATCGGCGCCGGTGCGCAGGTCCATGCGGTAGCTGCCCAGCGGGCGCAGCGTTGACAGGCGCGAGGCGATGTCTTGCGCCTCCAGCGCCAGGGCGCCTTGCAGGCTGCTCCCGCTGCCGTGCCAGCGCAGCGTCAGCCCCGCGGTCTGCAGGCTCAGCAGGCCTTCCACGCGCAGGGTGTTCCACGGTGTGCCCAGACCGATGAGCACGTTGGCGGGCCAGCGACTGCTGAAAGCGGCCAGGTGGATTTCCGCGCCGCCGAAGCGGGGCCTGAGCGTGAATGCCATGGGCTGTGGCGTGCAGCACGGCGCGCCAAGCTGCAGTGCCATGGCGGGCACGCCGGCCCACAGCGTGGGTGACAAACGCCATTGCACGCCTTGGGGCAGCGATGTCTGTGTCTGGCTGCCTTGGCCGCCGGTGAGCAGCACATCGGCCTGGCCGCGCCACACCGAGCCACGCGCATTGACCAGCTGGAGCCGCCCATCCGTGGCCGAGGTGATGGAGTCCGCCAGCCAGCGCGCTGGCGCGAACAGCAGCAGGGCCGTGACGAGCCCGAGAAGTGCGCCCAGCCAGGCAAGACGGGTGGGCCAGCGTGCGTTCATGGGCCACCGGCCAAACCTGGCCCGGTGAGCACCACGGTGCCGGTCCATCCGCCGGTGGCGGCGTCGCGTGTGAGCCGCGTCTCCAGCGGGAGCAGCCGGGCGTTGATGCGCACCTGTGCCAGCCATTGCGCCAGCGCTGCAGGCGCTGTGCCACGCAGGGTGGCGGTGGCGCGGTCGCCCAGCACCGAGAGCTGGACCGTGGTGCCCAGCGGGGCGGTGGCTGCTTCGAGCGCGCGCAGCACCGCGTCGCGTCCCGGCGGCTGGGCATCGCGTTCCGAGCGCAGCGCGTTGGCGGTGGCCGCCATGCCCTGCATCTGGCTCAGCTGGACATCCAGCCGGATGTGTCGCTCGGGGGCTTCGCGCAGTGTGGCGAGGGCGGGTGCCACCGCCAGCCACCACACCAGACCCAGCCCCACGACCCAGCCGGCGATCAGCACGGCCTTGCGCTCGCGGGGGGACAGGCGGTCCAGCGCGGCCGACAGCGGCGCTGCGAAGCGGGCCAGAGGCGGCGCGGGAAAAGGGGTGCGGTTGCGGGTGGCCATGGGGTTCAGGGTGCCGGAGGTTTGATGGACATCTCTTCGCCGTCCAGGCGCACGCGCCAGCCGCCGCGTTCCAGCGCCTGCTGCAGTGCGCGCAACTGGTCTTCGGTGGCGCGCCAACCTGAAAAGCGCCCGTCGCCCGGTGCGTAGGTGATCGTGGCCGGCAGGAAGCTCTGGCCGCCGGAGGCCTGGTCGATCGCGCCCAGCAGCGTTTCCAGGTCGCCCGACGACAAGGTCCCGCTGGCTTGCTGCAGACGCGCCAGCTCGCGCTGCATCTGCACCGGGGCGTCGAGCACCAGCGTGACCTGCGGAAAGGTCTGCTGCAGCGCCTGGCGCACGGCTTGCTGTTTCGCGGCGAGCATGCTGCGCTCATGCCAGGCGGCGGTGTTGAGTCCCACCAACTGGACCGCCACCAGTGCGGCCACACCCCAGCGGGCGGGGCGCCATTCGGGTGCGCTGAGCCAGCGCTGAAGGCTGCGCCGCCAGCGCTGGCCGCGCCGCGCGCCGGCGGACAGGCTGAGGTCGAACTGCGCCAGGTTCCAGTCGGACTGGGCGCAGCGCAGCAGCCACTGTGGCAATGCCACGAGCTCGAAGCGTTGGTTCAGCACCCGCTCGGCGACGGCGGCCACGCCGGGGTCTGCCAGCCAGATATCGTGCTCCCCGGGCTCCCCCGGGAGGTTGGGTGGGGAGGGCATCAAGGCCTTGACGGCGGCAGAACTGGTGCTGCCGCCCAGGCTGCTGCTGGTTTCGAGCAGCGGTGTGCAGCTCACGCCCAGCAGACTGGCACTGCCCAGCCAAGCCTGCTCGCCTTCGTTGTGTGCCCAGTGAATGGGGGCGGGCACGTCGAGTTCGAAGCTGCGTGAAGCGCCGGGCTGGGCCAGCGGTGCTCCGGCCTGGGTCAAAGGCCACATCGCGGGCACGATGCGGGTGACGGGTCGGCCCGCGCCTTCCAGGACCTGCAGCCAGCTGCGCAGCCAGACCTTGTTGCAGGCCGCCACCCACACCGTCTGGCCCGACTTGCCGCCCGGCTCCAGCGCGAAATGCAGTTCGGTCACCTCGGTGAGCAGGCGGTCTTCCAGCATGCCCTCGAGCGCGGCTCGCAAGCGGTTGGAGGCCACCTTGGGCAGCGCGACCCGGTGCCAGGACAGCGCGCGAGGCGGCAGGACCAGAACCACGTCATCGTCGCGGGGGAGCAGCGATGCGCCGCATTGGCCGGAGTCCTTGATCTGCTGGCCATTGGCCGACTCGGCCCAGTCGAACAGGGCCGACGCGGGCGCTGGTGTGGCAACAGAAAAGTCCGACGGGGTGACGATCAGCACAATGACTCGACTGGCGTGGCGCAAGGCCACAGAGCGGACCATTCTAGAGAGCCTGTGCGACAAGTGCGCACACAGCGGAAGGCGGCGCGAGGCCGGTTGTTGGCTGCGGGCATCACGGGCGGGCAAAACGCTCGCGCCAGCGCACACGCACATCCAGGTTGTTGCGCACGACCAGCGACCGCTCTTCGATCACCGCGTTCTCCAGCCGCAGGCGCCCCCGCACCTCGAAGTAGCGGCTGCGGGTGCCATGGGCCTGGTCGGTGAGGTTGCCTGCGGTGGCCGGCGCGGCCGTGAGCACGTCGCCCAGGGCCTTGAACGGATTGCGCTCGCGCGCGGTCACCACCTCGCGGGCCTGGGCCAGATCCAGCCCGGGCACGCTGGCAAAAATGGCCAGGGCGCTGGCGGTGTTGAGGTTGAGGGAGGTGCGCTCGGGCAACACGGTGACATGCGGCTCCAGCGCGGCCAGGCTGGCGCGGCTGATGCCCAGCCAGCCCAATTGCGAGAGCTTGTGTGGCACCAGCGCGGTCCGCGAGGGCAGGGGGTCGGTGAGCGCGAGCTGTGTGGTGTTGCGCAGCTCCTCGGTGGCGTTGACGAGCTCACTCAGTGGCAAGCCAAGTTGCTCGAAGAGCCGCGTGAACGCGAGCAGATCGGCTTCGGATGTCTCCACTTTGGCCGTGGCGCCACCCCCCGTGGTACGCACGAGGTTGTTGAAGTTCAGACGCGACTGCATGTCGAGGATTTCGCCGGAGAGAAAGGCCTGCAGGGTGTCGTTGTCGGCGTTGTTGGCCTTGTCGGCGGCCAGAAAACTGGAGAGGCGCGCTTCCTCCAGCGGCAACGCCCAGGGTTCACCCAGGTGGTCGGCGTTGCCGCTGCTCTGGTTGCCGCGCGCGTCTTCGCGCAGGATCAGCCGGGCCCAGTCGAGTGCGCCGGTCAGGATCCAGCCGGCCTGCACACGCTGGCGCTCGGCCTGCTCGATCTCGGTGGAACGCCACTGCTGCAAGAGCGCCGCCGAAGCCAGTGTGGCCACCAGCGTGACGGTGAGCATGGCCAGCAGCAGCGCCGCGCCGCGTTGTCTACTGCGCAAGGGAACGGCCGCCGCGCCGGGCCGCCCCAAGCAAGGCCAGCCCCCTCGGGGGGCAGCGACCCGCGAAGCGGCGGAGCGTGGGGGCATGGTTTCGCCGCCGGGCCGCCCCAAGGCGAAACAGCCCCCTCGGGGGGCAGCGACCCGCGAAGCGGCGGAGCGTGGGGGCAACCTCATCGGCCCGCTTCCAGGGTGGGGCGAACCCAGTCGCGCAGTAGCTCGCCGCTCAGAGCCTGGCCGGTGGCGATCGTGAGCTGCAGCCGCACGCCGTTGGGCATGCTGCCGCCGCCTGCAGTCTCGGTGCCCACTGACGAGAGCGGATTGCCCCAGGTTTCGCCTCGGTGGTAGAAGACCTGCCATTGGTCAATGGCGATCAGGGGCAGGGAGCTGTCAGCCCCCGCGTCAACGGCAGTGACGGCAGCCGAGGGCCTGGACGATGCGGCGCCGCGCCCCCAGTCGGCTGCCCGCTGCCAGGCCCGCGCCAGCTCATCGCGCTGCAGCAGCGGCCCCGATTGCCAACGCGACCATTGCCTGCCCGCTGCCGTGGGCTGCAGAGCCCAGGCCACCACCCGCACACCCCGGCTGTCCAGGCCTGTTTCGGCGCTGTCGCGTCGGGTGATGCGCAGTGTCTGCCCGTTGAAATCCACCGGCGTGACCTCACCCGTGTCGAACACCGCGTCCAGATCGGCGACCCATTGGCCCACCGCCGATTGCAGCCGCAGCAGACCGTCGGAGCGCTCCTGCGTGAGGGTCTGCGTGCGGGTCATGCCGTCGATGGAGCGCCAGCTCAGCAGCGCCAGCATGGCCATGACCGCTATCGCGACCAGCAGTTCGATGAGGGTGAAGCCGTGGGGGCAGCGTTTCGCCGCCGGGCCGCCCCAAGGCGAAACAGCCCCCYYGGGGGGCAGCGACCCGCGCAGCGGCGGAGCGTGGGGGCAAGGTTTCGCCGCCGGGCCGCCCCAAGGCGAAACAGCCCCCTTGGGGGGCAGCGGCGGAGCGTGGGGGCAAGGTTTCGCCGCCGGGCCGCCCCAAGGCGAAACAGCCCCCTTGGGGGGCAGCGACCCGCGCAGCGGCGGAGCGTGGGGGCAGTCCATGTCAGTAGCGCCCCAGGATGGTCGAGAGGGACAGCAATCTCACGGTGTTGCCGTCCACATCACCCTGCACGACAGCATCGATGCGCCTGAAGTTGGGGTTGGGCGTGGGCAGCACCGCCACCCGGACCAGCATGTCCCGACCAGCTTGCAAGCACGGCACCTCGCTGTCGCCCGTGCCCGGCAACTGGCGCAACAGGCGCAGCCGGGTGAGTTCGTTTTCAGCGCAGATCTGGGCCAGCCACTGGTCGCTCTGCCGGGTTGCTGCCCGTGTGAGTGCGCCGGTGGCCTGCAGTCCGGCGGCCAGGGTGATAGCGATCACGGCGAGCGCCACCAGCACTTCGATCAGTGTGAATCCCCGCTGTGCCGTCATGGCGTCTCGGGCACGACGGCAAAGGGCGAGAGGCCGTCGGTGGCCAGGGTCAAGCGCCGATCACCTTGTAGCAGCATCACGCGCTGCGCGGCAATGAGGGGCTCGGGGCCGAGCACCAAGGTCAACGCCCCCGGGGGCTGGATCACCTGCGACCGGGTGTCAGGGCTGAGCCAGCTGCGCGGCTTGTCGAGGCTGTCGGGGTTGGCGGCTGCGCCGTTGCGCGGGGGAGGCAGTCCGACGAACTCGAAGCCCTGCGGCAGGCTGCGCCACACCACCGGCAGACCCCTGGTGCGCGATTGCGCGCGGGCCGACTCGATGAGCGCCGACAGGCGCAACGCCTCCCGTTCCAGCCGCGTCGAGCCGTCGTCGCGCAAGGAAAGCGTCACGCCGGCGGTGGCCAGCGCCACCAGCGCCACCACCACCATGAGTTCGATCAGGGTGAAGCCGCGGTTGCGCTGCATGAGGTGGCCTCAGACCGCGGACGAAGCGGCGGAGCGTGGGGGCAAGGTTTCGCCGCCGGGCCGCCCCAAGGCGAAACAGCCCGGCGGAGCGTGGGGGCAAGGTTTCGCCGCCGGGCCGCCCCAAGGCGAAACAGCCCCCTTGGGGGGCAGCGACCCGCGCAGCGGCGGAGCGTGGGGGCAAGGTTTCGCCGCTGGGCCGCCCCAAGGCGAAACAGCCCCCTTGGGGGGCAGCGACCCGCGCAGCGGCGGAGCGTGGGGGCACCACCTTCACTGCCAGCTGCCGACATCGGCGTCGCGGTTCTCACCGCCGGGTTGACCGTCGGCACCCAGCGAGAGCACGTCCACCTCGCCCTTGAGACCCGGGTTGAGGTACTGATACGGACGACTCCAGGGGTCGGCAGGCAGTTTGTCGAGGTACGGGCGCCAGTTGGGCGGCACCGGGCTGGCGGTCGGCTTGACCACCAGCGCGTTGAGGCCTTGTTCGCCTGTGGGATAGCGCTGGTTGTCCAGGCGGTAGAGCTTGAGCGCCTGCATCAGGTTGTTCACATCGGTCTTGGCGGCGGTGACCCGCGCATCGTCGGCGCGGTCGAGCACGTTGGGCACGATCAGCGCGGCCAGCACGCCAATGATGACCAGCACCACCATGAGTTCGATCAGGGTGAAGCCACGCTGGAGCGCGCGCGCGCGAGGTTGAAGGCGCGAGCCGCCTAGAGACATGTGTTGGCTGTGGCTTGTCAAATCGAACTCCAGGTAACTGGCATCTGTGCATGGCCGCAAAAGTGGATCTGCAGGCTTGTTGCCCCGCCTCATCGGCAGGGGCCAAAAGATCATAATCCGGTCGTATGAACAAGCACCCCACGTTCGGTCATTCCGGATTTCCGATGGAAAGCCCGGCAGCGCTTCAAAGCGCCAGCCGGCGCGCGCCGGCGTGGGTGGCGGGTCTGTTGTGGTTGGCCGCTGGCCTCAGTGCTGGCTATTGGATCTTGCTCGCCGCAGGGCGTTCACCGGTCACGCCGCTCAGTGTTGCAGCGTCGTCGACCCCCCCGGTGGACTCGGCCGCCGTGGCGCGTGTGCTGGGAGCATTGCCCGAGGCAGCACAGTTGCCTGGCACGCCCGTCGCCAAGGGTACCGAATACAGCCTGTTGGGGGTGGTGGCCGCCAACGCACCGGATGGCGCGGCCCTCATCGCCGTGAATGGCCAGCCACCCAGGCCCTACCGGGTGGGGGCCTCGCTGGAAGGCGGACTGGTCCTGCAAGCCGTGTCGCGCCGGGGTGCGCGGTTGGGCGCGTCGATCAACGGGCCGGTCACCGTCGAATTGACCATGCCCGAGACCAACCTCGCTCCCTTCTGATTTCAAGGGTCATCACGCCGCCGCGCGGCGTATGACCTACCGCTCCAGCAGACTCTGCGCGGCCAGCAGCATGGGCCACGCCATCAAGGCACCCGTGCCCTGACCGATACGCAAACCCATGTCGAGCAGCGGTTGTGTCTGCATGTGGATGAGCAACAGGCGGTGCCCGGCATCGGCTGCGCGGTGGGTGAACACCAGGTAGTCCACCACATCCGGACACAGGCCACGCGCCACCAGGGCCGCGGCCCCGGCCACGTAACCGTCCACGAGCACCACGCGGCGCTCGCTCGCGGCCTGCAGCATGGCGCCAGTCATCATGGCGATCTCGAATCCACCGAGCGCCGCCAAGGCTTCAAACGGGCCAATGGCGTTGCGGTGCCGTGCGGCCGCCGCAGAGAGCTTCTCCACCCGCTGCACATGCAGTGTGTCGTCCAGGTTGCCGGCCTCGGTATCGTCGCGGCTGAATGCGTCCACCAGCGGCACGCCACACAAACGCGACAGCAGCAAGGCCGCGCTCACCGCATTGGCCACGCCCACATCGCCCAGTGCGATCACGTTGCCCGGCAGGTGGCGCACCACGTCCATGCCGGCATGCACCGCTGACACCGCCTGCGCGGTGGACATGGCCGGCCCGAGCAACACATTGCGCGTGCCGTAGGCGATCTTGCGCAGCAGCAGGGAGCCGCGCAGCTTGGTGTCGTTGGGCGGCGAGATCGGCTTGGCCATGCCGGCGTCAACCACAGTGAGATCAAAACCGTGCAGCGCGGCGAGCGCGTTCACGGGCGCCTGACCGCGCAACAGCTGCATGACCATCTGTTCCGTCATGGACGCACCCATCGACGACATGCCTTCGTCGGCGATGCCGTGGTCGGCGGCAAACACCACCAGCTGCGGCGAGTCGAAGGCCAGCAGATCGAACTCGATGGACATGCCGTTTTGCGCGCGCGCCAGCTGCAGAACCAAGGACTCCATGCGACCCAGTGCGTGCTCCGGCAAGCCTTGAGGTGTCAGGCGCTGGCGCAGTGCGAACTCCAGCATGGTGTCTGCAGTGCCCGCCACCATCGGCAGCCGCAGCGTCTCGGGCAGCGCCGCCGAACGTTTGAAGATGGGTGCGAAGATGGGATCTTGTGCCATGGTGCGCTCCGTCCCTTTCAACTCCGCAGGAACAGGCGGTAGACCGGATTGTTGGTCTCTTCCACGCAGGGGTATCCGAGGGTTTCCAGAAACTTGTCGAAGGCCTTGTGGTCCTTGGCCGGCACCTGCAGGCCCACCAGGATGCGCCCGTAGTCGGCGCCCTGGTTGCGGTAATGAAACAGGCTGATGTTCCAGCCAGGTCGCATCAGGCTCAGGAACTTGAGCAGTGCACCCGGACGCTCTGGAAACACGAAGCGCAACAACCGCTCGTCATGCGCCAAGGGCGAATGCCCGCCCACCATGTGCCGGATGTGTTCCTTGGCCAGATCGTCGTGGGTCAGGTCCAGCGTCAGGAAACCGTGCTTGATCAGGTTTTTCGCGATCTTGGCCGACTCGCCCTTGCCCTGGGTGGTCAGCCCCACGAACACATGGGCCTCGCTGCCGTCGTGGATGCGGTAGTTGAACTCGGTCACGTTGCGCACGCCGCCTGGCAAATCGCCAATGAGCTCGCAGAAACGCCGGAAGCTGCCGCGTTCCTCGGGAATCGTCACCGCAAACAGTGCTTCGCGTTCCTCACCCACCTCGGCGCGCTCAGCCACGAAACGCAGGCGGTCGAAGTTCATGTTGGCGCCACACAGGATGGCAGCGTAGGTCTGGCCGCGTGTCTTGTGGGTGGCCACATATTGTTTGACGGCCGCTACCGACAACGCTCCGGCCGGCTCCACGATGCTGCGCGTGTCCACGAACACGTCTTTGATGGCAGCGCACACGGCATCCGTGTCCACGGTGATGAATTCGTCCACCAGGCCGCGGGCGATGCGGAAAGTCTCTTCGCCCACCAGCTTGACCGCCGTGCCGTCCGAAAACAGCCCCACGTCGGCCAGCGTGGTGCGCTCACCCTCGCGCACCGAACGGATCATCGCGTCCGAGTCGTTCATCTGCACGCCGATCACCTTGATCTCCGGGCGCAGCGCCTTGATGTAGTTGGCCACGCCCGAAATGAGGCCGCCACCGCCGATGGCCACGAACACCGCATCCAGGTGGTCGGAGCCCAGGCTCTGCAACTGGCGCAGGATTTCCATGGCGATCGTGCCTTGCCCGGCGATCACGTCCGGATCGTCGAAAGGATGCACAAAAGTGAGTCCCTGCTTCTTTTGAAGCTCGACCGCGTGGTTGTAGGCGTCCGTGTAGCTCTCACCATGCAACACGACCTCGCCACCAAAGCCGCGCACCGCATCGATCTTGACCTGCGGCGTGGTGGTCGGCATGACGATCACCGCCCGTGTGCCCAGCTTGCGCCCGCTCAGCGCCACGCCCTGGGCATGATTGCCGGCCGAAGCGCAGATCACGCCGTTCTTGAGTTGCTCGGGCGTGAGGTGCGCCATCTTGTTGTAGGCGCCGCGCAGCTTGAAACTGAAGACCGGTTGCTGGTCTTCGCGCTTGAGAAGCACCGTGTTGTGCAGCCGCTCGCTCAGGTTGCGTGCCGGCTCCAGCGCAGACTCCACCGCCACGTCATACACGCGAGCGGTCAGGATCTTTTTCAGGTAGTCGGCCGGCCCCATGGTGGTGACGGGCGACGGTGTCGGTTGAGGCGGTTTTTGAGGCTTGGCTGCGCGGGCGGTCATGAATTTTCTCCAACCGCATCATATCGATGGCGAAAAAAAGCCCGGACTGGCAGAACCGGTCCGGGCTTGAATCCACCCAGGGAGGGTAGAGGAGACAACCTTACATACAATGCCGCGAGTATATCGAAGCCATGTTGCGACGCAACATGTGCCGTCGTTTTTTGGCGCTTTCTAGGGCGCTGCCCCCAACTCTGTTGACTATTTCACGACTGGACATCTTCCATGGAATGCACCGTCACCTGGACCGGCGCGGCCGGCACCCGTTCCCACATGGGGTTCGTGGCAGAAACCGGCAGTGGGCACGTGATCACCATGGACGGTGCTCCCGACGCCGCCAAGCCTGAAAACGGCGGCGCCAACATGGCGCCGCGCCCCATGGAAACCGTGCTGGCCGGCACCGGCGGTTGCACGGCCTACGATGTGGTGCTCATCCTCAAGCGCGGTCGCCACGATGTGCGCGGCTGCAGCGTCAAGCTCGAGACCGAACGCGCCGAAACCGATCCGAAAGTCTTCACCAAGATCCACATGCACTTCACCGTGAGTGGCAAAGCCATCCCGCCCGTCGCGGTGGAGCGCGCCATCGCCATGAGCCACGACAAATACTGCTCAGCCAGCATCATGCTGGGCAAGACGGCAGCCATCACCACCAGCTTCGAGGTTCTGGAAGCCTGAGCCCCACCGCTTCAGATTCGGTGCGCCACCGTCGTCATGACTTTGGCCGCCAGCTTCATCAGCCCCTTCACCGGCGCCGGCAACTCCACCGCCCCCGCGTCCCGGGCTTCGCGCGCATGCCGGGCTTCGTCCTGCTTCATTTGCGCCACGATGGCGCGCGAAGCGTGGTCGCCTGCTGGCAGACGCTCCATGTGCTCGGCCAGATGTGCCTCCACTTGCCGCTCGGTCTCCACCACGAAACCCAGGCTCACCGCTGGCCCCAGGCGCCCCGCCATCAGACCGAGCCCGAAGGCCCCCGCGTACCACAGCGGGTTCAGCAGCGAAGCACGCGCTCCCAGCTCGTCCAGCCGTGTCTGGGTCCAGGCCAAGTGATCGGTTTCTTCCTTGCATGCAGCTTCCAGCTGTACCGCCAGGGCGGTATTCGGCTGGCCTGAACGCCTCGGCCAGCGTGCCGTGAGGGCTTGCGCCGTGTACAGCGCTTGCGCGCACACCTCGCCCACATGGTTCACGCGCATCAAGGCACCAGAAAGGTGCTTGTCGGCCTCGCTGAGCTCGTGGTCGGTGGCTCGCTCGGGCAGCGTCGGACAGTCTCGTGAGGCCCTGGGGCTCACGAACAAGGTCCGCAAAGCGGAATCAGCGGCATTGATCAAGGCGTCTGTGGCTGTGGTCATGGATGGATTGTGATCAATAGCGAAGAAGAGATGCTGCCACGATCTGTCGGATACGGACTTGTCGAAGCTCAAGCTCGAAAGATCGCCGTGAGGACATTCCGAGTTGCTGGACGAAGTGTCCGTGAACAAATCCCTACGGGTTACTACCAAGTGCGTCGCGGTGGTGCAACAGAAGCACCGCCATAGGGCAGAAATGAGGCCTTCACCAATGGCGCCCTCCATTACTTTCTGATGCAATCCATTCAGCTTCCTGATGGAGGTCGGCTCGGCGGCACAGACCACCAGTCCTTATTCAACCCCTGGAGAACCCTTCCATGAAAAAGACCCTGATCGCTCTGGCTGCAGTCGCTGCAACCGGTGCAGCTTTTGCACAATCTTCCGTCACGATTGACGGCCAGGTGGACCTTGGCGTTGTTCGCCCAGCTGCTGACAACAACTCCACCCGCCTTGACGCCGCCAACGGCTCGACCCAGATCCGCTTTCGCGGCACCGAAGACCTCGGTGGTGGCCTGAAAGCCAACTTCATTCTGGCGCAGCGCCTGAGCTTGGAATCCGGTGCCAATGACGGTTCAGCCAATGGTCGGCCCACCTTCCAGGGTGAGTCCACTGTCGGCTTGTCGGGTGGCTTTGGCTCCGTGAAACTTGGTCGCGCTCTGACCGCCCTCCAGGGCCCCATCAATGCGACCGACCCATGGGGCACCCTGCAGCAAGGTTCCACTGCTGTGTTGGCCGCTGGCTACGCAACCGATCCGGCAAACAACACGGATGGCGCCGGTCTGGGCCGTACCGATGCGATTCACTACAACTCGCCCAAGTTTGGTGGTTTCTCGGCTGCAGCCAGTGTTGGCTTCAAGCAGCAGGCCACCCCTGCTGCCGAACAGGCCAAGAACTTCATGAGCTTGTACGCTTCTTACGCTGCTGGCCCCTTGGTTGTGGGCATTGGCCATGAGCAAAACCGCAGTGACGACGATGTCACTTTCATTCACGCCATTTATGACTTCGGCGTCGTGCGGTTGGGTGCGGGTGTTTCCACCATCGATACCGCCGCCCCGGCTGGTGTTGATCGCAATGCTTTCAACATCATGGCTGTTGCGCCTATGGGCGCCTTCACCATCAAGGCTGGCTACGGCGTGAGCGAAAACGACACTACGAACGTCAAGCTGACGAAAAAGCTGGGCCTGGGTGTTGACTACGCATTGAGCAAGCGCACCCTGATCTACACGTCGCTGGGTCGCGATACGGCTCGTACCACCAACAAGACTGGCTACGACATCGGCATTCGCCACACGTTCTGATCGCTGGCCGGCTTTGTGCCGGTCTTCGCCTTCAGCAAAAAACCCACTGCGCAAGCGGTGGGTTTTTTTTCGAGCTTCAAAGGCTGCAACGGCAGGCTTGTCGGATTCGTGTGTAGCTATTTAGGAGTCATTCTGGGTCGGAGTGTTTCAAAAAAAAGACAAATTCGATCGCTGTCCCACCGATTTTCAGGGATTACCCTTGTTGGTCATGTGCGCGGGGATAGGATCACTTTTGTCGATTTTTCAACCTTTTGGTTTTTCAAGAAAAGCCAAAACCTACTCAAGGAAACTTCCCATGAAAAAGACTCTGATTGCTTTGGCTGTTTTGGCCGCTTCCGGCGCCGCAATGGCCCAGTCCAGCGTGACCCTGTACGGTATCGCTGACGCCGGCATCTTCAAAGACAAGGGCCAGTCGGCCGACATGCGCAGCGGTGGCCTGAACAGCAGCCGTCTGGGTTTCAAGGGCACGGAAGATCTGGGCGGCGGTCTGTCGGCCATTTTCCAACTGGAGCAGGGCATTGACCTGACCAGCGGCGCAGCCAGTGGTTTCGGCCGTCAAGCCTACGTTGGCTTGGCTGGTGGCTTCGGTACCTTCAAGATGGGTAACGTTTACTCCGCTTACGACGACATCGCCGCCAACGCAGCCCTCGGCTTCGATTCGGGCAAGTTCGACTCCCAGGACATCTTCGGCAGCATGGGCTACGCGTCGAATCCTGGCAGCAATGTGTACTACGCTTCGCCTTCGTTTGGTGGCTTCAGTGGCGCCGTGAGCTCCTCCGTCAACACGCTCAAGCAAGACTCCACCTCGGTGCACCTCAAGTACGAAGGCGGCCCGCTGTACGTTGGTCTGGGTTACCAGGATGACAGCGATCTGGCTGGCAAGGGCAAGTACACCATCTTGAATGGCTCGTATGACTTCGGCGTGGCCAAGCTGTTGCTGGCATATGGCAACAGCAACGTTGCTGCTGCCGGTGGCGACACCGACGACGTCTCCATCGGTGCTGAAGTGCCAGTGGGCCCGGCTCTGGTCGTGTCCGTTGGCTATGCACGCTCGGAGCCCGATGTCGGCGCTTCGCGCAGCGGCTTTACCCTGATGGGCAACTACTCCCTGTCCAAGCGCACCATCGTGTACGCGGGCTTCCGCAACGACAACGCTGCTGCTGTTGCCGCTGGTGTTGGCGTTGATTCGCGCTTCGGTGTCGGCATCCGCCACGCATTCTGATCTTCGCGTTTAGCGAAGTCTGAATCAAAAAAGCCACCCGGCACGCCGGGTGGCTTTTTTCATGGGCGTGACTTCTCCGTCACTTGGCGGCAGCAGCGGCCTTCTTGTCTGCTGCCTTTTTCTCGGCCACGGGCTTGTCCACCGCCTTGAATGCTTCACCGTTCACGGTCAGGCCTTCCGAGGACAGTTTGGCAGCGCGTTTGTCACCAATGCCGGGTACCCTCTGAATGAGATCCCCCCAATCCTTGAATGGTGACGTCTTGCGTTCGTCGAGGATCTTGGTGGACGTGCTGGGGCCGATGCCTTTGATGCTGTCGAGGTCAGCCGGGGTGGCTTTGTTGATGTCGACTGCAGCGAAGCTGGCTGCAGCGAGCAATGCCAGCGAACTGGCCAGAAATTTCTTGAACATGAGTCCTCCGTTTTTGAAGTGGTTTGAACGCGCCAGACTCGAACGGCTGGTTTGCAATGTCGGGTCTGCCACGGAAGCCTGATGGCAGGCTTCGGTTTTGAAATTTAAATCAAAACAATTACAAAAATGCCGGATATCAGGATATTTATTGGGCCTTGTTGACTCATTTGCAACATGCATCCTTGGCTGCCTTTTTCGTGCCCCTCCACCTTTGTTCGCGCATTCATGCACGGGCGTTGGCTGGGGGTGCTTTTTCTCACCCTGGGTGTGGTGGCTTGCACGGTGCCGCCCGAAGCGGGCGACAGCGACAACGAGGTGGTTGCTTCAGGGCGCCAGTTGGCGTTGGACCGGACCGCAGAGCGGCTGTTGATCACTCCGCACAGCGCAATGGCGTGGCAACCGTTTGCCTTGCCGGGCAAGCGCTTCGTGGCATATGAGCCGGTGGACGTGTTGGCGCGGCCGTCGTTGCGCGTGAAGGCGGACAACTCCGTGAGCATCTTGCGGCGCAGGTTCGAGCCCGCCTTGCTCGCGCCGGGGCGCTTGGCGTTTTCGTGGCGGGTGGATGCGTTGCCCATGGCTGCCGATCTGGCGAAGGCCGACGCATCTGACTCGCCGGTGGGCATCGTCCTGGGGTTTGAAGGCGACCGCACGCGCTGGACGCCCAAGATGCACAGGCTCTCGGAATGGAGTCGCCTGCTCACGGGTGAGGAGTTGCCCTACGCCACGTTGATCTATGTGTGGGGCAACAAGGAGGCTCCTGGCACCGTGGTGGTGAATCCTCGCACCGATCGCATACGCAAACTGGTGCTCGACAGCGGCCCAAGTCAGCTGGGTCACTGGCGCGACCATGTGCGCAATGTGCAGGCGGACTACCGACATGCCTTTGGCGAAGAGCCAGGGCCATTGCGCGTGGTCGCCCTCATGACCGACACCGACAACACCGGCAGCGCACTCACCGCCTGGTACGGTGCGCTGACGCTGGAGAGCGTGGCACCAGCTCGTTGATCCGAGATGCGTTGGCGTCTTCGATTCGGGTAACCCCGGTTCGGAGGCGGGAACGTTTGTTGCATAGTCCCAGCCAGTCCTTTCAATCTGGGGTTTCCTCATGAATTCACATGTATTGAATCTGCGCCTCGCTGTTCTGTCTGCCGCGCTTGTCATGGGGGTTGGCGGGCTGCAGGCGAAGACCTTCAAATGGACCAGCGCCAGCGACATCCCGACCTGGGACATTCACTCGCAGAACAACGCCCTGGCCAATGGCATTCACGCGTCGGTGTATGAGTCGCTGGTGTACTACAACAGCAAGACTTTCAAGCCCGAGCCGATCCTGGCCACGACCTGGAAGCAAGTCACGCCCACGCAGCTGCGCATCAATCTGCGCACCGGCGTGAAGTTCCACGATGGCTCCGCCTTCTCGGCCGACGACGCGGTGTTCTCGATCGAGCGAGCCATGAGCAAAACATCGAACTTCGGCATCTACGCGCAGGGCATCGACAAGGTGGTCAAGGTGGACGCCAACACCATCGACATCTTCACCAAGGATGCCAACCCAGTGCTGCTGAACCAGCTCACCGAGCTGCGCATGATGAGCAAGGCGTGGGCCGAGAAGAACAACTCGACCTCGCCCAAAGACATCAAGACGCAAGAGGAAAACTTTGCCCACCGCAATGCCAATGGCACCGGCCCGTTCGTGTTGAAGGAATGGCAGCCTGACCAGAAACTGGTGCTCACACGCAATGCGAACTGGTGGGGCAAGGCTGACGGCAACGTGACCGAGGTGATCTACACCCCGGTGAAGGCCGTGGCCACGCGCATGGCCGCGTTGCTTTCGGGTGAGGTGGATTTTGTGTTGGATCCCAGTCCGCAGGATCTGCCGCGCGTGCGTGCCGAGGGAAACCTCAAGGTGATTGATGGCATCGAGAACCGCACCATCTTTTTCGGCATGGACCAGTTCCGCAGCGAATTGCCCGGCAGCAACATCAAGGGCAAGAACCCGCTGAAAGACCAGCGCGTGCGCAAGGCGCTCTACCAGGCCATCGACATGAACACCATTGCCCGCGTGACGCTGCGCGGTCTGGGTCAGCCCACCGGTGCGCTGGTGGCGCCGCAGGTCAATGGCTGGACGGACGCGGTGCACAAGCGCTATCCGTTCGATGTGGGTGCGGCGCAAAAGCTGCTGGCCGATGCAGGCTACAAGGACGGCTTCGAGGTGGACTTCGCCTGCCCCAACAACCGGTACATCAACGACGAGCAGATCTGCCAGGCGGTCACAGCCATGTGGGCGCGCATCGGTGTGAAAGCCAAGCTGCGCACGCTGCCGCTGGTGACCTACTTCCCCATGATTCAGCGCTATGAAGCCAGCATCTACATGCTGGGCTGGGGCGTGCCGACGTTTGACGCGCTGTACAGCCTGCAGTCGCTGGTGCGCTCGGTAGGCGCGGGCGGCGACGGCAACTACAACGTGGGGCGCTACAGCAACCCGCAGATGGATGCGCTGGTGGAGCGCACCAAGAAGGAAACCGACCTGAAGCTGCGCACCGAACTGCTGACCAAGGCGCTGGCCCTGCAGAACGAAGACGTGGCGCACATCCCACTGCACAACCAGGTCATTCCCTGGGCAATGAAGAAGAACATTGACGTGGTGCACCGCGCTGACAACCGACTGGATTGGCGCATGATCAAGGTAAACTGATTTCAGCCCATCTGCAGAGGGTCGCTCACCTAGGGTCGCGACCCTCTCTTCATTTGTACCCACGATGTTTGCATTCATTCTCCGGCGACTGGCGCAAGCCGTGATTGTCATGATCAGCGTAGCGCTGATCGCGTTCATGTTGTTTCAGTACGTGGGTGACCCGGTGGTGTTCCTGCTGGGGCAGGACGCCACGGCAGATCAGATCCGCGAACTGCGGGCCGACCTCGGTCTTGATCAGCCTTTCTTCGTGCAGTTCTGGCACTTCCTTGTCAACGCAGTGCAGGGTGAATTCGGCTTGAGTTTGCGCCAGGGTGCGAAGGTGTCGCGCCTGATCACCGAGCGGTTCCCGGCCACGCTGGAGTTGGCCATGGTGGCCGCCGTGCTGGCATTGGCCGTTGGTATCCCGATGGGGGTTTACGCCGCGCTCAAAAGAGGCACGTTTGTGAGCCAACTGTTCATGACCGTGTCCCTGCTCGGTGTCTCGCTGCCCACGTTCCTGATCGGCATTCTGCTGATTCTGGTGTTTGCCGTGAACCTGGGCTGGTTTCCCAGCTTTGGGCGAGGTGATGTGACGCAGATTGGCTGGTGGTCGACTGGCCTGCTCACCGCCAAGGGCTGGCTGCACATCACACTGCCGGCGATCACGCTGGCGATCTTCCAGCTCACGCTGATCATGCGGCTGGTGCGCGCCGAAATGCTGGAGGTGCTGCGCACCGACTACATCAAGTTTGCTCGCGCCCGGGGACTCACCGACCGCGCCGTGCATTTCGGCCACGCGCTGAAAAACACCCTGGTGCCGGTGATGACCATCACGGGCCTGCAGCTCGGGGGCTTGATCGCGTTTGCCATCATCACCGAGACGGTGTTTCAGTGGCCGGGCATGGGCTTGCTGTTCATCCAGGCGGTCACGTTTGCGGACATTCCGGTGATGGCCGCCTACCTGTGTCTGATCGCCTTGATATTCGTGGTGATCAACTTGATCGTGGATCTGCTTTACTTCGCCGTTGATCCGCGCTTGCGCGTTGAAAAATCCGGCGGTCACTGAACCTGCAACGACATGCTCACTTCCCGCATCAAGGCCCATGGGCGCGCGTTTGCGCACATCGCAGCCTTCCACCCCGATCTCACTGCGCTGCGGCGCGATCTGCACGCCCATCCTGAAATCGGCTTCGAAGAACATTACACGGCGCAGCGAGTGGTGGAGTCGCTCAAAGTGTGCGGTGTTGACGAGATCCACACCGGCATCGGCAAGACCGGTGTGGTGGCTGTCATTCACGGTCAGCAGCGCGAGAGCGGCCGCATGATCGGGCTGCGCGCCGACATGGACGCGTTGCCCATGACCGAGCACAACGACTTTGCCTGGAAGTCCACCAGGCCCGGAATGATGCATGGCTGCGGGCACGACGGGCACACCACCATGCTGGTGGGGGCCGCCCGCTACCTCGCAGAGACCAGGCAGTTCGATGGCACGGCGGTGTTGATCTTCCAGCCTGGGGAAGAAGGGTTTGCGGGCGCCAAGGCCATGATCGAAGACGGGCTGTTCGAGCGCTTCCCGGTGCAGTCGGTCTACGGCATGCACAACTGGCCGCAGATGAAGCCCGGCACCGTGGGTGTGAACCCCGGCCCGATGATGGCGTCGGCCGACCGCATCACCATCGAGATCACCGGCAAGGGCGGCCATGGCGCGCATCCCTACCAGACGGTGGACCCGGTCCTGGTCTCCGCGCACATCATCACCGCGGTGCAGAGCATCGTCTCGCGCAACGTGCGCGCCATCGACAGCGCGGTGATCAGCATTTGTGCCATGCAGGCCGGGGACATGGGTGCCTTCAGCGTGATGCCGGGCAAGGCCACGCTGGTGGGCACGGTGCGCACCTTCAACGCCGAAGTGCAGAACATGATCGAGCAGCGCCTGCAAGAGGTGTGTTCGGGCGTGGCGCTGGGCCTGGGCGCTGCGGCCCATGTGAAGTACGAGCGCATTTACCCTGCCACGATCAACAGCGCCGCTGAGGCGCGCTTCGCGGCCGACGTGGCGCAGAAACTGCTGGGCCATGACCACGTGGACCGCAACATGGACCCGAGCATGGGCGCCGAAGATTTCTCGTTCATGCTGCAGGCGAAACCCGGTGCCTATCTCCGCCTGGGGCAAGGCCTGGAGAGCGGCATGGGTGGGTGCTACTTGCACAACAGCCGCTACGACTTCAACGACGAGGTGCTGCCTCTGGGTGCCGCGCTGCACGCCGGCCTGATTGAGCATGGCATGCCGCTGGCCGACGCACACGCCAATCCTGCTCAAATGGCTTCCACAGTTTCCAACCACGTAAGGAGTGATGCATGAAGTTCAAAAAGACACTGGTCAGAGGTCTGGTGATGTCCGCGGCCTTCGCCGTGGGCTCGACCAGCGCACAGACCATCCGCATCGGCAACCAGGGAGATGCGCTCTCCATGGACCCGCATTCGCTTAACGAATCGCTGCAGCTCAGCGTGACGAACAACGTGTACGAACCACTGGTGGGGCGCGACCGGAACCTCAAGCTGGTGCCCGCACTGGCCACGAGCTGGAAGCAGACCTCGCCCAGCGTCTGGCGCTTCGAGTTGCGCAAAGGCGTGAAATTCCACGACGGCGCGCCGTTCACGGCCGATGACGTGTTGTTCACTTTCGCTCGCGCGTCTGGCGAAGGCTCGGACATGAAGAGCTACACCAACGACGTGAAAGAGGTCCGCAAGGTCAATGACTTCACGGTCGACATCGAGACCAAGGGACCGTTCCCCATCCTGCCCGACGTGCTCTCGCTGTTGTTCATCATGAACAAGAAGTGGTCCGAAGAGAACCAGGCCATGCGCCCGGTGGACCGCCGCAAGGGCATCGAGAACGCCGCCTCGTTCCGAGCCAACGGCACGGGTCCGTTTCGCCTGCGCGAGCGCCAGCCCAACATCAAGACCAGCTTCGTGCGCAACGGCAACTACTGGGGCAAGATCGAAGGCAATGTGATCAACGTGGAGTACACGCCCATCGGCAACGACTCCACTCGCGTGGCCGCGTTGCTGTCGGGCCAGGTCGACGTGATCGAGCCGGTGCCGCTGCAGGATGTGGCGCGCATCAACGCCAGCGGCAAGAGCAAGGTGATGCAGGGCCCCGAGCTGCGCACCATCTTTCTCGGCATGGATCAGAAGCGCGACGAATTGCTGTTCTCGAACGTCAAGGGCAAGAACCCGTTCAAGGACAAGCGCGTGCGCCAAGCTTTCTACCAGGCGATCGACATCAACGGCATCCAGCGCACCGTGATGCGCGGCGCCTCCAAACCCACCGCGCTGTTGGTGGGCCCCGGCATCAACGGCTTTGACGAGTCGATGAACACGCGCCTGCCTTACGACCCCGACGCGGCGAAGAAGCTCCTCACCGAGGCCGGCTATCCCGCCGGGTTCGAGGTGACCATGAACTGCCCGAACGACCGTTACGTGAACGACGGATCGATTTGCCAGGCAGTGGCGGCCAACCTTGCGCGGGTGGGCGTCAAGATCAACCTGCAAGCCGAGACCAAGGGCACCTATTTCCCCAAAGTGCTCAAGCGTGACACCAGCTTCTACATGCTGGGCTGGACCCCTGGCACCTACGACTCGCACAACGCCCTGAATGCGCTGATACGTTGTGTGGACGACAAGGGCAGCGGCCAGTTCAACCTGGGTGCGTACTGCAATCCCAAGATTGACGAGTTGACTGTGCAGATCCAGTCGGAGACCGACAAGGCCAAACGCGACGCCTTGATCAAGCAGGCCTTCAAGATGCATTCCGACGATATCGGCCACCTGCCTCTGCACCAGCAGGCGCTGGCCTGGGGTGTGGCAAGCAACGTGACCTTGGTCCAGCTGGCCGACAACTTCATGCCGTTCCGCTACATGTCCGTGAAGTAGAAAGCCCCCCTGCGCCGCCTGCGGCGTCTTCCCCCCGGTGGGGGGACGCCCGCTGGGACCGGCGGAGCCGGATCCTTGCGGGCTCTGGTCGGGGGACCGTTACACCGTTGCACTCTTAGGACTTCACGTTGACTTCTCTTCTGCACCGCTGGTTCGACAGCGATGTCGGCCACAGCTTCCGCACCTCACCGACCGCCATCGTGGCGGCGGTGATCGCGTGCATCTGCATTTTCTGCGCGGTGTTCGCGCCCTGGGTGGCGCCGCACAATCCGTTCGACCTGGCCTCCTTGGAACTCTCCAACGCGCGCCTGCCGCCGGCCTGGAGCCCCGAGGGGTCGCGCAACTTCCTGCTGGGCACCGACGACCAAGGCCGCGACATCCTCTCGGCCCTCATGTACGGTGCGCGCATCTCGCTGGCGGTGGGGCTGGCTTCGGTGGTGCTTTCGGTGGTGATCGGCGTGTCGTTTGGCCTGGCCGCCGGTTTTCTGGGCGGATGGGTCGACAGCCTGCTCATGCGCTTGTGTGACGTGATGTTGTCCTTCCCCGCCATCCTGGTGGCATTGTTGATTGCCGGTGTGGGTCGTGCCTTGTTTCCCAATGCGCACGAGGCGCTGGCTTTCGGCGTGCTCATCATCTCGATCACACTCACCGGCTGGGTGCAGTACGCGCGCACCGTGCGCGGCTCCACGCTGGTGGAGCGCAACAAGGAATATGTGCAGGCGGCTCGCGTGACCGGCGTGGCACCGTTGCGCATCATGCGCAGCCATGTGTTGCCCAACGTCATGGGACCGGTGCTGGTGCTGGCCACCATCCAGGTGGCCACGGCCATCATCACCGAGGCCACGCTGTCCTTTCTGGGTGTGGGCGCGCCGCCCACGTCGCCGTCGCTCGGCACGCTCATCCGCGTGGGCAACGATTACCTGTTTTCCGGCGAGTGGTGGATCACCATCTTCCCTGGCGCCATGCTTGTGCTGATCGCACTCAGCGTGAACCTGCTGGGCGACTGGCTGCGCGATGCATTGAACCCACGGCTGCGCTGAAACATGAGCCTTCTACAAGTCAAGAACCTCGTCGTCGAATTTCCCGGCCGCCGCGGCACGCTGCGCGCCTTGGACGACATTTCCTTTGACATCGCACCGGGCGAAATCCTCGGTGTGGTGGGCGAGTCCGGCGCAGGCAAGTCGCTCACGGGCGCCTCCATCATCGGCCTGCTCGAACCGCCGGGCCGCGTGGCCTCGGGTGAGATCCTGCTGCATGGCCAGCGCATCGACAATCTGCCACACGAAGAGATGCGCAAAGTGCGCGGGCGCAAGATTGGCGCGATCTTTCAGGACCCGCTGACCTCGCTCAATCCGCTGTATTCGGTGGGCCGCCAGCTCATCGAGACCATCACCACCCACCTACCCGTCACGCAGGCCGAGGCGCGCAAGCGTGCCATCGAACTGCTCAAGGACACGGGCATTCCGGCGGCCGAGCAGCGCATCGACCACTTCCCGCACCAGTTCAGTGGCGGCATGCGCCAGCGGGTGGTGATCGCGTTGGCGCTCGCCGCCGAGCCGCAACTCATCGTGGCCGACGAGCCCACCACGGCGCTCGATGTGTCGATCCAGGCGCAGATCATCACGCTGCTCAAGACGATCTGCAAACAGCGCGGCGCGGCGGTGATGCTGATCACGCACGACATGGGTGTGATTGCCGAAACCTGCGACCGCGTGGCCGTGATGTACGCCGGACGCATCGCCGAGATCGGACCGGTGCACGAGGTCATCAACCACCCCGCCCACCCTTACACCGCAGGTCTGATGGCCTGCATTCCAGACATGAGCATGGACCGCGAGCGACTGCACCAGATCGATGGCGCCATGCCGCGTCTCAACGCGATTCCGACAGGATGCGCCTACAACCCGCGCTGCGAGAAGGTGTTCGACCGCTGTCATGTGGACCGACCCGATCTGCTGGCGGCCGGCGCCACGCGCGCCGCCTGCTGGCTGCATGCCACTGCGGGTGTCCCTGCATGAGCGCCGACATGTTCGAGCGGGCCGTGCAGGCCCAGGCCACCCGGTCGCAGACCGCGCAGACACACGCAGCCGTGTCCGCCGCCACCAACGAGGCCGCCACCAGCGCACCGCTGGTGCGCGCCACCGACCTGGCCAAGACCTTTGATGTCTCGGCACCTTGGCTCAATCGCGTGATCGAGCGCCAGCCGCGCCAACTGCTGCGCGCGGTGGACGGCGTGTCCTTCGACATCCCGCGCGGCCAGACGCTGGCACTGGTGGGGGAATCGGGCTGCGGGAAAAGCACCGTCGCGCGATTGCTCGTGGGCCTGTACGAGCCCACCCGCGGTGGCTTCGAGTTCGACGGGCAGGACGCGCATGCGGCGTTCAAGACACCCGAAGGGCGCAAGCTGCGCCGCCGCATCCAGATGATTTTTCAGGACCCATACGCCAGCCTGAACCCGCGCTGGCGCGTGGAAGACATCATTGCCGAGCCACTGCGCGAACACGAGATCGAGACCGAGCCGGACGCCTTGCGTGCTCGGGTCGACGACTTGCTGAAGTCGGTCGGCCTGTCGCCCCTGGACCGCGTGAAGTACCCGCACCAGTTTTCTGGCGGGCAGCGCCAGCGCATCTCGATCGCACGTGCACTGGCCACGCAACCCGAGTTTCTGGTGTGCGACGAGCCCACCAGTGCGCTGGACGTGAGTGTGCAGGCGCAGGTGCTCAACATCATGAAGGACCTGCAACGCGAGCGTGGTCTGACGTATCTCTTCATCAGCCACAACCTGGCCGTGGTGCGCCATGTGAGCGACCAGGTGGGCGTGATGTACCTGGGCCGGCTGGTGGAGCTCGCGCCCAAGCACACGCTGTTCGACAGCCCGCGCCATCCCTACACGCGCATGCTGCTCGATGCGATTCCGAAGATGCACGACACGGGCAGGGCGCGTACGCCGGTGTCAGGCGAAGTGCCCAACCCGCTGAACCCACCCAGCGGCTGCGCCTTCAACCCGCGCTGCCCGCACGCGAACGACCGCTGCCGCAACGAGCGACCGAACCTGCTGACGCTGGGGGGCATTCGCATTGCTTGCCATGCAGTGCAAGAGGGGCGGATCTGAGCTGAGCGTTTCCTACCCAGATGGGGGAGTCCCCGGGCGTGGGACTCACCCTATTCTGTGCAACTGTGCGCGAACGGCTTGCCTGGCCTGCTTTGGGTTGGCGCTGTCCCTGCGCACCGACAGGAGAGCGGCATGGACAAGCATTTCTGGTGGGTGGGCGTGGCTTTGGTTTCCGTTAACGCATGGGGGCAGGCCGATGGGGCGGTCAGGCCGGTGGCGAAGGTGGGCGATGTGGCGATCTACGCCGTGGATCAGCGAGGTGACAAGCGCACGTTCGACGAAACCGTCACCGTCACTTCGGTGGACCCGACGCACATCAAAAGCAACCACATCAGACCCCACCGAGCTCCTCCAGAGATCGAAGCCGTCGTGACCCTGGATTTGGCCACCGTGGTGTCAGGCGCCAGTGGCACTCGCTATGACCCACCCGTCATGGGGTTCAAATTTCCACTGGTCGTTGGCGACACCTGGAAGTCCAGCTTTGTGGGGGAGAGTGCCACAGGAAAGGCAAAAGCCGATCTGGACTTCAAGGTGGTGGCGCGCGAGAACGTGAAAACACCTGCCGGAGAATTCGATGCATTCAAGATCGAGTCGGAAGGCTGGATCAACGGCATCACATGGGCTGGGGCCATTCGCATGACCGAGGTGCGGTGGTATGCCCCGGCCATCGGCCGCGTGGTCAAGAGTGAATACAAGGACTTCCGCGGTGGGCGTCTCTGGTCCGACACCGTAAGCGAGTTGAAGTCGTTCAAACCCGGACCCTGAGCGTGGTCGATATCAAGCGTAGCGCTTGCTTTTCAGGTTGTTCTTCATTTCCTTGAGCAGCGGCTGCAGTTTGGTTCCGCCAATGCGCAACGCCAGGCAGGTGGCCACGATGTCGATCACCATCAGGTGCATCAGGCGCGAGGTCATGGGGCTGTAGCGGTCGTAGCCCTCGGGGTGGTCGGCCGAGAGGTGGATGTGGCCGGCCTGGGCCAATGGTGTGCCGCTGGTGGTGATGGTGATCACGGTGGCACCATGCTTGCGCGCGATGTCGGCTGCGTCCATCAGGTCGCGCGTGCGGCCAGAATTGGAAACGATCACCACGCAGTCGCCCGGGCCGAGCAGTGAGGCGCTCATCACCTGCATGTGGCCGTCGCTGTACGCAATGGCGTTGATGCCCAGGCGGAAGAACTTGTGCTGCGCGTCCTGCGCGACGATGCCGGAGTTGCCCGCGCCGTAAAACTCGATGCGGCCCTTGTGCTTGTAGGTCGCCACCAGCGCGTCCACCGCCTTTTCGATGGCGTGGCTCGACGCGTCGTTGCGGTACTTCAGGAACGCCGCCACCGTGTTGTCGATCACCTTGACCAGCACGTCGCTCGTTTTGTCGTCCACGTCCACGCTGCGGTGGATGAAGGGAACGCCCTCGCTCACGGTGCCGGCGAGCTTGAGCTTGAAGTCGGACAGGCCGTCGTAGCCCATGCTGCGGCAGAAGCGCACCACAGTGGGCTTGCTCACGTGGGAGCGCTCGGCGAGCTCGGTCACCGGAAGGCTGGCAAAAGTGCGGGGGTCCAGCAGCACGAGCTTGGCAACACGTTGCTCGGCGGGCGCCAGCGAGGGCAGGGAGGCTTTGATCCGGTCGAGCATGGGGAGTACCTGGTGACAGCGAGGAATGAAATTTTATTACCAAGCTTGTCGGATAATCCGTTCCATGAACCAGCTCGACGCCCTCAAACAATTCACCACCGTGGTGGCCGACACCGGCGACTTCAAGCAGATCGCCGCGTTTGCCCCGCATGACGCGACGACGAACCCGTCTCTGATTTTGAAGGCGGTGCAAAAGCCCGAGTACGCTCACTTGCTGAAGGACGCCGTGGCGCAGCACGGCGCTCAGGGGCTCGACGAGGTGACGAACCGGTTGCTGGTGCGTTTCGGCTGCGAAATCCTGCAGCTGATTCCGGGGCGTGTGTCGACCGAAGTGGACGCCCGCCTGAGTTTTGACACCAAGGCCACGGTGACCCGTGGGCGCCGCATCATCGAGCTGTACCAGAGCGAGGGTGTGTCTGCGGAGCGCGTGCTGATCAAGGTCGCCTCCACCTGGGAAGGCATCCAGGCCGCGGCGCAGCTGGAGCGCGACGGCATCCACACCAACCTCACGCTGCTGTTTTCGTTTGCCCAGGCGGTGGCTTGCGGGCATGCCAAGGTGCAACTGATCTCACCTTTCGTAGGCCGCATTTACGACTGGTACAAGAAGAACGCCGGCGCCACCTGGGACGAGGCCGCCATGGCCGGCGCCAACGACCCCGGTGTGGTGTCGGTGCGCGCCATCTACAACTATTACAAGAAGCACGGCATTCCCACCGAGGTGATGGGTGCGAGCTTTCGCAACGTGGGCCAGATCACGGCGCTGGCCGGCTGCGATTTGTTGACCATCAGCCCCGACCTGCTGGCCCAATTGGCCGCCAACGAGGCGCCCTTGAGCCGCGCGCTCGATGCCGAAGCCGCAAAAGCCATGGACATACCTGTCGTGACCCACGACGAAGCCAGCTTCCGCTTTGCTCTGAACGAGGATGCGATGGCGACTGAGAAGCTGGCTGAAGGCATCCGGGCGTTTGTGGCTGACACCATCAAGCTCGAAGCCTTGATGCGCTGAGTCCTTGTTCGTTGGCCCGGAGCGCATGGGCGCCCGGGCTGGCCGGACGGCTCATCAGCCGCTTCGCGTCAGCAAATCGCCGTCCGGCCAGCCCGAGCACCCATGCTTTGGGTGAGCGAACAGCATGAAAAGAAAAAACCCCGCGAGGCGACTCGCGGGGTTTTTTTGGGCGTTTGCAAGCACACCAGGGTGCACCTACGACGCAGCATGAGGGCCTAGCGCAAGGCGCATGGGCGCTGACAGTAGCAACGCTACGGCAAGCCCATGCAACGCGGCGATCGGCCCTCAGGCAAGGAGAGCTTACATGCCCATGCCGCCCATGTCGCCCATGCCCATGCCGCCACCACCCATGGCAGGCGCGTCATCCTTTGGGGACTCGGCAACCATGGCTTCGGTCGTCAGCATCAGGCTGGACACCGAAGCGGCGTTCTGCAGCGCGGTGCGGGTCACTTTCGTGGGGTCCAGAATGCCCATTTCGATCATGTCGCCGTAGGTGTCGTTGGCGGCGTTGAAGCCGTAGTTGCCCTTGCCAGCCAGGATGGCGTTGACCACCACCGACGGCTCGCCACCGGCGTTGGCCACGATCTCGCGCAGGGGCGCTTCGATGGCTTTCAGCACCAGCTTGATGCCGGCGTCCTGGTCGGCGTTGTCACCCTTGATGGTGCCAGCAGCCTGACGGGCGCGCAGCAGGGCGACGCCACCACCGGCCACGATGCCTTCTTCCACCGCAGCGCGAGTGGCGTGCAGGGCGTCTTCGACGCGGGCTTTCTTTTCCTTCATTTCGACTTCGGTGGCAGCGCCAACCTTGATCACGGCAACACCGCCGGCCAGCTTGGCCACGCGCTCTTGCAGTTTTTCGCGATCGTAGTCGGAGGTGGCTTCTTCGATCTGCACGCGCACTTGTTTCACGCGGGCTTCGATGTCAGCGGCAGCGCCGGCGCCGTCGATGATGGTGGTGTTTTCCTTGCCCACTTCGATGCGTTTGGCCGAACCCAGGTCGGCCAAGGTCACTTTTTCCAGCGTCATGCCGACTTCTTCGGCAATCACTTTGCCGCCGGTCAGGATGGCGATGTCTTCCAGCATGGCTTTGCGGCGATCGCCGAAGCCAGGAGCCTTCACAGCCACCACTTTCAAGATGCCGCGGATGGTGTTGACCACCAAGGTCGCCAGGGCTTCGCCTTCGACGTCTTCGGCAATGATCAGCAGCGGACGGCCCGCCTTGGCCACCTGCTCCAGCGTGGGCAGCAGGTCACGGATGTTGGAGACCTTCTTGTCGTACAGCAGCACGAAAGGGTTGTCCAACAGGGCCGACTGCTTCTCGGGGTTGTTGATGAAGTAGGGCGACAGGTAGCCACGGTCAAACTGCATGCCTTCGACGACGTCGAGTTCGTTCTGCAGCGATTTGCCGTCTTCCACGGTGATCACGCCTTCTTTGCCCACTTTGTCCATGGCGTTGGCGATGATGTCGCCGATGCTGGAATCGCTGTTGGCAGAAATCGAGCCGACCTGGGCGATTTCCTTGCTGGTCGTGGTGGCCTTGGAGGCCTTCTTCAACTCGGCAATCAGGGCTTCCACAGCCTTGTCGATGCCGCGCTTCAGGTCCATCGGGTTCATGCCGGCGGCCACGTACTTCATGCCTTCGCGCACGATGGCCTGGGCCAGCACGGTGGCGGTGGTGGTGCCGTCACCGGCGTTGTCGGAGGTCTTGGAAGCGACTTCCTTGACCATCTGGGCGCCCATGTTCTGAAGCTTGTCCTTCAGTTCGATTTCCTTGGCCACGGACACACCGTCCTTGGTCACGGTGGGGGCGCCGAACGAGCGCTCGAGCACCACGTTGCGGCCTTTGGGGCCCAGGGTGACCTTGACCGCGTTGGCCAGGATGTTCACACCCTCGACCATGCGTGCGCGGGCTTCGCCGCCGAAAATGACGTCTTTTGCTGCCATGTTGATTTCTCCAGAATTCAGTTAAAAGAAATGAAAAGAGAAGAATTACTTCTCAACAACCGCAAACAGGTCGTCTTCTTTCATCACCAGCAATTCGTTGCCGTCGACCTTGACGGTCTGGCCGCTGTACTTGCCGAACAGAACGCGGTCACCGACCTTGACGTTCATGGCGGCGAGTTCGCCTTTGTCGTTTTTCTTGCCAGGACCGACCGCCAGGATCTCGCCCTGGTCAGGCTTCTCTGCGGCTGCGTCGGGGATGACGATGCCGGAAGCGGTTTTGGTTTCGCTGTCAATGCGCTTGACGATCACGCGATCGCCGAGAGGACGAAGGTTCATTGCATCTCCTGGATATGGAACGGATGGGAAGGGGGCTCAGGTCGGCGGTGCCGACGTGGAGCCGGGCGGATGTCGCCGATCACTTGGGGAAAAGTTTGTTAGCACTCAACCCCAGCGAGTGCTAATGATAAGGGCGACGGCACCCCATTTCAAGGCCGGCGTGCTTTATTTCTGGTGCAAGCGGTGCATGAGTGCGGAAAGCCACTCATCCTTCTCTTCCGCGCCACTGCACTTTCTCTCGCTGCGAGAATTCTCATATTGTGAAAAATATGGACGCTGCAGCCACTATCTGCCTGATTTCCTGGATCTAGGCCGCTGACATTTGGAAGCGGTATCCGCCGTCATGAATCGAGCAAGGAAGAGCCGAATGCCTGCCGCAGAGTCGAGGCGGCGACTAAATGCCCCGTCTGAGGCTACCTGCTGCGGGCCAGTCGTGCAGCGGTTGCCGACGACGGTTGCGGCCAAGCGCACTCAATGACTGCCAGAAAGCGGCTGTAGGGAACAGCGATCCGCTCTTGCACGAACTGCGGCTGTGCGAAGTACTGCGGTCATGAGGCTCCCGCGACTCGGCTGTGCCAAGGCCAAAGCTTGTCGGGCACCTGGTCTTGCAGGGACAGATGTCGTGCAACGCGCTGCCCATCGAATGCCCGACGATGGGCGCCGCTGTCCTTCCAGACGTCGTGCTCGAATGATTCAGTCCAGTCTGGACCAGTCACCCATCCGCGAGATCTCCAGGCGTACAGTCCTGACTCATTACACCGCTAGGAAGTACTTGGGGCGAGCGAGAAAGACACTACGCCAGGCGTACGAGACGCGCAAAAAAAAGGACACAATTGGGCAGAGATGGAAATCATGGCAACAGCGTACAAGTGGACTAACCCCTCCGTTCTAGCATTCGCACAAGGGCAAGACCCTGTGGAGATGATGGAGCGTGCGGCCAGGGAGGTTGCTCTTGCAGCTATGGACGAGGGATGGACCGGCCCCCCGTTTGATCCACTGAACCTCGCAGAGCGGCGAGGTCTCAAGATTGACGCGCGCGGCGATATTCCCGATGCGCGATTGATTCCGACGGCATACGGGTCGGTGCTGCAGTACAACCCGACACGCCCTCGCGGCCGCTTGCGATTCTCGATCGCTCACGAGATTGCCCACACACTCTTTCCAGACCACGACGAACAGGTCAGAAACCGACTTACCCACGACACCTACGCCCGAGGGGACAACTGGCAACTTGAGGTGCTCTGCAACATTGGTGCTGCGGAACTGCTCATGCCTGCTGGCAGCTTCTCAGATTGGGCAAAAGAGACGCCGTCCATTCAGAAGGTAATGGATCTCCGCAAGCAATTTAACGTGTCCGTCGAGGCTTGCATCATCAGACTCGTGAAGCTGTCAGCCCAGCCTATGGCGGCTTTCTGCGCCTCTGTGCACGACGATGGGTCCCGTCGGGTTGACTACGTCATCTCGAGCAGTGGATGGCGCTGCCCGGTTAAGGTTGGGCAAAGAGTGCCTGCAAGTAGCGTACTCGAAGAGGCTACAGAGATTGGTTTCACCGCCATCCGTCAAGAAGAGTGGGTGAATCAACATCCATTGCAGGTCGAGTGCGTTGCGCTTGCGCCCTATCCAGGTTCGGCAGAGCCACGCGTGGTTGGGTTGCTGATTGAACCTGAGACCGCAGGGTATTCGCCTCGAGCTGTCGACGAAGTGGATGGAGATGCGTTACAGCCGCGTGGCGGAGGCAGAAAGTTGCTCGTGCATGTGGTGCCCAATACCTCACATGCCTGGGGTGGGGCTGGTTTTGCCTCGTCTCTTCGTCGCAGGTTTCCTGACACTTGGAGCACCTTCCGCGACCACTATGCGCGGGAGCACTCCACGCCGCGCCTGGGTGAAGTCGTCTTTGCTGATGTCAGCGATGACCTCTCGGTGGCACACATGGTTGCTCAGGCCGGCATCGGCCAGTCCTCCGTGCAACGGTTGCGCTATGCCGCGCTATCCGAATGCTTGAAGAAGGTGCAGGAGCACGCGTGTGACCTAAATGCAACGGTTCACATGCCTCGCATAGGAACTGGTCACGGTGGAGCCAATTGGCAGCTGATTCGCGAGTTGATTTCTGATGAATTGGTGGATAAAGGGATAAAAACAACCGTGTATCGGTTGCCTCCAAGACTTGGGGCATAGCAAACACAAAGTGGAGGGTGGGTGAAGCTAGGCGTAATCGTCATAAGCGGCAAAGTCTGTTCAGGAAAGACCACTCTCGCAAAGGAGATTGAGTCTCGCTTCGGCATTCCCGTCCTCACCAAATCTGAACTGTTGGCTGAGCGACTTCATGAATTGAGAGTCGTGCCGAATTCCCGGCAGGAGGCGCGCCTTGAAACGGACACGGAAGGCAGGTGGCTTAAGGAAGCCATTGCACGCCGAATGGTCCTGGGTCCGCTGGACCAAACAAAACCCTTTCTGATTGAGGGCGTTGAATCTCCCCAGCAAATTCGAGGCGTCCGCGACCTGGGGCCTCGAGTGCTGCACGTGCATCTGACAGCTCCGCAAGCAGTGCTACGCACGCGCTACAAAGCAGCGAAAACGCCATCACAAGTGGCCTTCGAGACGCGCATGAGGCGCTGGGACGCGAAGACGGAAGAGGACTTTGTTCGGGATGCTGATGTGGTCATCGACACGGAACGCTGCCGCCCGCAAGACGTTTTCGAAAGAGTGAGGGCGCGCCTAGCGCCCAATCCGTTGACAGCGAGCGCTTGTGTTGATGTGCTCATTGGCGGCCAGTACGGCAGTGAAGGCAAAGGCAACATAGCGCACTACCTCGCTGGTGAGTATGACGTTCTGGTGCGTGTGGGAGGTCCCAATGCGGGCCACAAGGTCTATAGGCACAATGACGAGGCATATACGTTCAGGCAACTACCCTCGGGCTTCCTCGGTAACCGCAATGCCAAGTTGGTACTTGGGGCAGGCGCCGTCATCGGGCTGGATACGCTGCGCAAAGAGATTGGCGAGCTTCAGATTACCCCTGACAACCTAATCATCGACCCGCAGGCGCTGCTGATTGATGATGCAGATAAGCGCTGGGAGGACGAGGTGCTCAAGGGGGCCATTGGCTCAACGGCACAGGGCATTGGCAGAGCGACGGCGCGCAAGATTCTGAGGGACCCCAACGATAGTGTTCGCCTTGCGAAGGACGAGCCTCGACTCAAGCACTTCGTCCACGACACGGTCGACTACTTTGCCGACTGCCTGAGCTCTGGCAAGAAGTTGATGCTTGAGGGGACTCAAGGAACGCTGCTCAGTCTGCACCATGGGTTCTATCCGCACGTCACCTCTCGCCTGACGACAGTGGCTGCATGCCTGGCTGAAGCGGGCCTTTCCCAGCGCCATGTGCGCCGCGTGGTCATGGTGTGCAGAACCTATCCGATTCGGGTAGGCAACTCCATCACCGGCAACACATCGGGCTACATGGGTAAGGAGCTCGAGTTCAAGGAGATTGCCAAACGCTCTGGTGTCCCCTTGGAGGAAATTAACAAGACCGAAGTCGGCTCGGTGTCTCACAGGCCGCGCCGCATTGCCGAGTTTGATTGGCATCTTCTGCGCCGCGCGCTTCTTTTGAACGGACCGACCGACTTGGCGCTGACGTTTGCGGACTACTTGGGCGTCGAGAATCAAAAATCGTACAGATACGAGCAGCTCAATGAGGAGGCTCAGCGCTTCATCATTGAGCTAGAAAAAGTCAGTGGGCTGCCGGTGTCGATGGTGTCAACCGCCTTTGCACAGCGCAACATCATTGACCGCCGGCAGTGGTAATTTTGGGGAGTAATAGATGGATATCGACAGATTCGTGCAGCGCTATCCCACGCTGCATCACATGGCAGAAGTGGGCACTTGGCAGTCCATCAAGGAGCGCGGGCTTCTCAGTACCTCCGCAGCGCTCGACCATTTCAAAATCAATGGGCGACAGCGCATCGACCTGGAGGCTACTCATCGTCCGGAGAAGGTGGCCATTGGTCCCGCCGGCGCACAAATCGTACTCCGTGACCAGAAGCCGATGCCGCGCGAGCGGATTGCCAAGGCGTTGGTTGGGGGCACCACGCCAGAGCAGTGGTACAAGTTCTTGAACGGCAAGGTCTTCATGTGGGCAGAGGAGGAGCGTCTGATGCGCTTGCTCGGTGCCCGCATGTATCGCGCGTTAGAGCACGACGTGCTGACGATTGACACCGCCGCTCTGGTTGGAAGCTACAAGGACCAGATTTCCCTTTGCCGCATGAACTCAGGCAACACCTTGCCTTACTGGCACGAGAGGGGCCTGGCCGACTTCACCTCGATTGAGGCGTATCCCGTGAATACACGCGGTGCACCGGTGAAGAATGTGGTCGAAGTGGTGGTCAACTACGCCGTCCCTGATATCCAGAAGTTCGTGATCAAGGTCAGACGGATAAAAGGAGAGCAGGTTCTTTCGAATCTGCCTCTTTAAATCAGCCAGCGCCTGCGGTTCTCTGCTTCAGCTGCGCTCGCAATGCCTCATGGTTCTTTGAAAGTGCCACTATGCGATCAGCGAAGTAGACCAGAACAAGTTGAGCCATCGGTGCCCAGGCGTCATCGCGGCATTGCACGCTTGTCGTAGGTACTTTTTGATGTCATCAATGGGATCTGTGCGCTGTCCCGTTCGGTTCTCCCAAGCAAGCTTTGACCCCTGGTATAGCAATAACATATCTGGAGCTAAAACGCATGTCCCAGACCTTCCTACTTCTTAGTGGTCCCCTTGCCGTGGGGAAAACCACCCTGCGCGACCTGTTGGTGCAGCGACACGGCTTCCAGATTGTTCGTTCGAGCAATTTCCTGCGCTCGAAAGCGGAGCAAGAAGCGGGTGGGGACGGACGCTTCGATTTACAGGAGCTTGGCGACCGACTTGACCGGGAAACCGACTACCGGTGGCTTCTTGATGAGGTGGCGAAGCCCCTACTAGCCGCTGCGCCTGAGCAAAAGCGCTGGCTCGTCGACGCTGTTCGAAAGCGCAGACAGGTGGAGCACTTTCGAGATGCGTTTGGGATTAATGTGCTTCATGTGCACCTCGTGGCTCCTGAGCAAGTCCTAAAGGAGCGCTATGAAGCCCGGGCGAAGCAACAAGGTGCGTTTTACGATGGCTGCTATGAGAAGGCTGTCGACCACGACAACGAGATGCAGTCCAGGTCGTTGGTTAGCCTCGCCGACCGAGTCATTGATACCAACGCGAATGACAGCGCGAAAGTGCTGGCCGATGTTGTTGCGGCGATTGCCCCCCAGTTCACATGACAATACGCACAGATCCTAGGGCGGTAGGTCGACAGTCTTGGACTGGTCCGGGAGAACTAGCCTTCGGCTTCGCAGCGATCGCGGTCGTTCAGGCCTATTCGTCCAGAGTCCGCTGTCAAAAGCGGTCACACACGGGAGGGGTAGACGCGACGAATTTTGAGAACTCGGTGGGCTTCATAGGACCGATGAGCGTTGCACCGATCTCTTTGTAGAGCGCTGCGACGGAGGCTTCTCGCATGGAAGCGGGTAACTCGAGTAGTTCGATGGGCGCATCACACCGACACCTCGCTTCTTCAGCTAACCTGTCATCGGTCTCGTTTGCGCAGGGTATCGTACGTCGCTAAGACCTCAGGTCGTGGAAAGTTCGGGAGCCGGGAACGCGCGCCCATCTCGCACCAAGTCAGCCAGCCATGCCACACACATCGGGAAGAACTGTGGCCACTGCGCATGTATCACCACAGCGGTGGCTGCAAACCAGACGAGCCAAACAGACCAACCGATTCTCCTCAGTGTCTTTTGCTGTCGAGTGACGCGGTCCTCGAGGCCCTTGAACAAGGGAAGCACTAGTTTTGATATGTCTTCAGGCTGAACGGCCACCTTGGCGATACGCAGTTGTGCCTCCTGCTCAATGGCCGAAACAGAATGTCGCTGGTTCGCCACCAGCTTGCCCATCACCCATGCGAAGACAGAGACACCGAGCCAAATGGTGACGTTCGATGCCAGGGAGTCAGGCCTCACACTCGCTCCGGCAATCAACAACGCGGCAGGCAAGGCAAGAAGTTGGTTCTGTATATCTGCCAGCGTCTTGTTCAGGCGCAGCATGTCATCGACGTTCTTGGCATCGACTTCCGAGCGCAGCTTCTCAAACGAGAAGTCAGCCGTGTAGAGGGTGTAGGAGGCCTTGACTCGGTCAACCAGGTCGCCAAACCTAGGAAGAAGCTCGGCCAAGCGAACGACCTTTTGACCTTTGCAGGTCTCCAGGAGTGCCGAGCGGACGATGTTGCGCTTCTCTTCCCGGTGGTGGGCCGCCACAAAGTACACCTCGCCGAACTCAGACAGACCAGGGAGCGTGACGAGGTCGCAGGCCTGGTAGTCAGGCCGCAACTCCACCTTCGCGTCGTAGCTCTTGATAAATCCTGCCGACTGACCGACCTCGTAGTCGGAAAAGGAGTGAAGCAACTGCCACAGCTTCACCGCGTCCAAGTAGTTGCGCACTGAATGAGGAGGCGATGTCTGACCATGCTCGTAACCGAGTTGGCGCACCGTGAACGCGAGCGGAACCTTGCGCAGTCTTGAGCCTTTAACGAGAGCGTCCATGTCCGCATAGACATCACCAGCCTCTGGATGAAACTCGACTTTGCGGATGTGAATGTCGGCCAGGCCTCGAACGGTTTCGGGGATGGAGTCAACCGTGGATTTGAAGTCGACGTCTGCCGGCAGCCGCCCCTCCCAGTGTGCACCTGCGTGCTCTACCCCTTCGAGATTCTCGAAGAGCCAGAGCACCCATTCATGAGGGCTAGTCGGCAATTGGGGCATGTTCCTGAATGGACCTTTTCAGTGCTTCAGTCGGGGACTTCAGGACGATGGCGTCAGCGCCCGAATCGTAAAGCACCCGCTCAGCCTGAACGTCGGCAACATCGAAAGACAAGGACACTGTACCCATCTTGCCACGCACTCGCTTGAGGAGGACATACGTCGCGCGGTGTGGCTTGAAACGGTCGTCCAGGTCGTACCCCTGACCCTCAGGGCGGTTTCTGACGTGCTCGAGAAAGTCACCTGGAGAACCGGGATTGACGTTCGCGGCAATGGTAGCCAGGGGAACCTCTTCTCGATTGTTGTCGAAGCAAGCGAAAAGCCTCTGTCGCATGACTGCCATCTCTTCGCGCTTCTGCTCTACCGTCAAGTCTTCACGCGCGTTCACAAAGTCGTGAGCGGCTCGCAGCACTGCCTCTGTGTGGTGCTTCGAGTCGGTAAAGCTGGTGCAAGCCAAGGCGTCGCGGAAATACTCACTGACCTCCGCCTGCCTTGTAGCGCCCTTGATAAACGTGAGGTAAGGCTGTTGATTGGTTTTCCATCGTGTGATGTTCACCCTGGCCGCCTCGTTAAGGTGAGCCAGGTCGATGTTCAACGTCTCGGTAAGGCTCAGCGTTCCCGCATCAATGCCGGCGCCAGGCTTGAGTTTGAGCATCGCCACAAGCATGAAATCGTGAGCGTCGCTCCGGTAACGCAGAAACAGCGCATATCCACCGCTTGCCAAGAAGGAGTCTTCCATCTGCATCGCGACCAGGGATGCAGCATGGCGCGTGAACGGGATGAACTCTAATTGTTCATCCACATAGGCACCGAGGTGAACGGGAAATCGATGCGCGGTGGGGTCAACCCCGAGCGTTCCGTTGCTATTTGCTGCCCTGGCGTACATGAGAACCAAGCTCTCACATAGACGCTGAAGCACCGGGTCTAGGGGCAACGTTTCTTCTCGCGGTTGCACAGCGACACTACCGGCGCCACGGGTTTGGACGGCCTTGTCAAGGCGGTGGATGGTGGCTTCGACAATCTCAACTGGCATGTATTTCCTCCCTTAGTTTATTTCCGCATTCGTGTGTCCTCTGCACTCGCGCCCGCAACAATGCTCACGGTGCATCAGCGTTGAGGTAGCGTAAACGCATATGACTATCGCCGAAAACGACTGCTTGCCCAACCACAGCGCTCGGTTGAGTCTATGAACACCATCTTTTGCAGCTCATGGCGTCACTTCTTTCTCCCTGCAATGTCGGTACCTCTGGGAGCGCTCATGAGCTTTAAACGCCTCAGGGCTCGTACACAGTCGAAAAGATCAAAAGTCGCCCCCTCTAATCTTGCGAGCCGCTCTCCCCTACCTGGGTGAGGTGGTGAAAATTAACAAGGTCGCAGGCGCCCTGGCCACTGTTGCCGCTTTGTTCGACTCCACGCGCTAGCGAAACTCACTGCTCTCGGAAGCAAGCCTGTCCAAGAGAGGGCTGACGGAGAACGAATAACCATCATCGTATGGGCCATGTCGACCGGGCTTGCTCACCTCGAGCTCGTCAGATACGCATCCGCAGCTTGGAGAACAACTCTGCATTCGACAAAGAAGCTGGTGCTCAAGGGATGTGGTGCTGTGCCTTCTTGAGCAAGTTGACCTTCGTCTGCTCCCTTTCGGAAAGTCCCTCGCGCTTGATGGAATCTGTCATATCAGCTCTTCTCCGCTACCTAACGACAACCTCGCATCGACCCAGCTTATCCCTAGCTCCTTATTGGCTTCGGCTTCAGGAACGAAAGAACAACCGACACCATTTGCGCATCACCGAGTTCATCTAGAGAGTTCTCATCGAGATTCTCAAGCTCACCGGCGATGATGTGACGCACCGCAGGATGCAATCCGGGCAGCATCCTCGCAAGCGCATGCCGAAAACTCGCGTCGTCCTCAGTGACCCAGAGCATCAAGAGAAGCAATATCCTTCTACTAGCGCTAGTGGCCAGTTGCTCCGCGAGTCCAATTCGTAGTTCGTCGGACGCTCGTAGTGCAACGAGCATAGCGAGCATTGCGGCAATTCGTGGCGGCCTGGAGCGTAGCACCGGCGCAGTTATTGTGCTGAGGGAGCCTTCCTGGACGAAAGCGCTTTTCACGAGCAGCGCCCTGGCGGATGTCTGACTCGATTGGCCTGAACCGTTTGTCGCTTCTGCCAACAGCTCATCACAGAAAGAAGCATCGCCCCTTTCCAATAGCAACTGGAAGATTTCGAATTGAAGGTCATAGTCCTTCGTCTCCTGCCCAATCAGCAACAGGTGGCGTGCGACCGTTTCTTCAATTCCTGGATACTGAGCCAGCGCTTTCACGGCAGCCACAGCTATTGGGAAATCAACTGCGTCCCCATACTGAGGATGCCCGCGCGACCATCTATCTGCCGCCAGTGTCAGCAGCGCGGGGATGTGTTCCGGTTGAGGGTTTGCGGCAAGAACCTCCACAAGGGCCCATCGAATAGGGCTGGGCTCGGCACGAGCCATATCCAGGAATATATCGGGTAAGGGCGTTCGCAACGGGCCTGCGAGGTAACGCACCGCCTCAGCAGTCACCCTAGCGTAGCGGTGGCCCAAGTTGTCTTCCAGGACGGATTTCATGTCATGCCGAGCGGCCACTTGAATTGCTAGCGCGCAGCTATCTCGTGTCTTCGAGTGCTCCAGAACCCAGGCCACATCTTCAAGCGGGTCTCCCTGAAGTAGCTCCTCGAAATTCAACCGGAAAACACGCACCTCCTCAGTCGCATCGGCCACGTGCCCAATCCAAGCTCGGACCGCCGAAGAGAGCACAACGTCTTGCTTCTTCTGCTGATTGAATGCTGCAAGCACTACCTCTTGGAGGACAGGAGGAAGCATCCCACCAGCCACCACCAACTGCCTCTTAAATGCCGCGTCTTCTTTCTCCGAGTCAACCCTGTTATGTGACTGGAGACGCCCCAACACCATCGCAATCTCCATCATTCGCGAGTGCCGACGGGCTGCTTCGAGCTCTGATATCACGTCCGCAATACGGCTTGGCGTCTTTTCAACGAGACAACTGAGTGCCGATGTCCAGATATCAGGGTGCGAATCCTGCTGTGTCAAACGCTTGGTCAACCGTTCGAAGAATGGTTCCAACTCAACTCTAGATACCGCGTGCCACAAGGAGGATTCCGCTTCGTGCCCCTCCATCTCGGAGAAAGCAGCATGAAGCTCGACTACGTCCAGAGCATCGTCCTTTGCAAGATCTCTTGCCCACGGTCGCAGCATATGAAGCTTATGTCGATGGTGAGGTATGGCACTCCAGTGACCGTCACGGCGAAGACGGCTGACGTAACTTTCAACGATTTCGCTTGCGGTGTACCCGTCGTCGTTCTCAGAGAGGTGTTCGGCGTAGTTCTCGCTGAAGACTTCGTTCTCAATCTGCAAGATCTCGTCTCGGATCTGCGCCAATTGCGCGGGGGTATGCTCTAGCTCTTGAACCGCTCTGTCTAGCACGAGCTCAAAACTCTCCAAGTCGTCGAGCGCGCCTTCGACTACCACGTCACTGGAGTACACGACACCGTACGAGGCGATGCGCAACGCAGCGCGAACGAACGCCTTGGTGACGTCAGGTGATAGACGCTTTAGTTCCTGTGTGAGACTGATGTGGAAGTGGTCGCGGCTATCCACCAAGACTCTTTCCACGAAGGCATCAATAAGCCTTGGTACTCTTGAATCCTGCCGAAGCCTCTCGTACCAGTCCTCCTCATGGGAAGGTGCATGCCAGTACGAAAATCTTGGAAAGGTCTTGTCCGGTCGATGCTCAATGAAACGGGCAAACTCCGCAAGATTGTTGCGTGCCGACCCGACAATCGCAGCCAACTGAAGTGCTCGTCCAAGCCCTTCACCTTCTTTGAGCAACTCGCGTGAAAGCCACTCGTCAATTTTTGAGGTGACATCAGCTCCGAGTTGCAGATTCAGTGCAAAAGTCTGAACCGCCGCTTGGACCACTCGAGCAGCTGTAGACAATCCCCACTCAGCATCCTCGTCCGGGAGCGAGGCTAGCACCACTATCAGGCTTTTCACACCTCTGCGCAGCTTCGAGTGTTGCGAGCGCAACGCATGTCCAAGGCCTGCTTCGACACGGGGGTGGTAGTACGAGAGCAGTGTATCTTGCTGACGAAAATTCCTTGCAGCGACGAAGAATGAAGCAAGTGCCACCAATCCACCGTCGTACTGCCTGTCAGCATCGGAAAACAGGTCTTCAAGACGGATGAGAAGCGGCGTCGTCACTTTGGTAGTCACCTTCAGCAATGCCCAAAGCACACTCGCAGAGTGGAAGTCGCCTCGATGTTCCACTTGGAGCCGAACCGTTTCTTCAATAGACCTCTCATGCGCACGCTCGATTGCCTTTGTTACATGCGACGCAGGGTTTCGGGTCACATCACCTTCGATGATTGGAAGCTCATCAAAGAACTTCTGGATCTCTAGGGGCGTACTGAGTTGTCCCAAAACCTTCATCTCTGCGCCGGCAGCCATGGCCCGTAGATTTCGAGGCAAGTCGTCGATGCGCGAGCGGTAGAGCAATTGGCGTTGAGCTCGGCGATAGTGCTCAGCTTCCAGTGGAATGGCCCATGGCATAACTGAATTTTTCACGTGCGCGGCGACGGCGACGTCGTGGCGCGTGGTGGCCACGATCATTCGACCAGGCGTCGCTTCAGCAAAGAACGTGGTGATCTGGTCATTCCAAGGCCGACTCTGAGGGTCAAAATCAAATCGGCCCCAAGGGTCCTCAATGTCGTACAAGACCGGGGGCAGAGTTCTGTCGTTCTTAAGCTGAGTTGGCCCAAGTGTTATGGGAACGCGAGTGAGTCCTGGAATCTCCGCGCGCAACTCCTCGAAAAGCTTTCGAGTCGCCATCGTCTTTCCTGTGCCTGACTTTCCGATGATGAGCGCAGCCGACTCTTTCCTCATCTTCTCGCGCAAGTCCTCCCAGTTCGACGGGTGGACGTATCGGTCAAGTTCATGCGAGTCCGCCAGGTAGCCGTCGTGCCGTCTGATGACCGTCGAAATCTCTTCTCGTCGCCACACTCCTGCTCCAGCACCCTTGATCCGTATGCGTGCCTCGTCCCACAGAGCTCGGACGCAGTCATTCAGCTTGGAGTTCGGGACCCTGAATCGCTGGAGCAAGATGTCTTTGATGTAGAAATCTATCAACTCCTCGCCCTTGCTGGCGAGAACGGCAACCCGTCCGGCCGCTCCCTCGTACAGTTCAGAGGAAATGCTGTGAGGCATTTCCGATGGCGACGGCCAGGCACCCGGCAGCGATACAACCATCCCGCGCGCGACACCATTCACAGACGAATCTGTCACGAGCAAGTACCGAACGTTCTTCTCAAGGAGCCTTTCTTTCACTGAGGTTCGACGGTTCCCGTGCAGCAGGAGTGCCTTGATCCCAGCTGCCGTCCAAGCATCGCCACTTCTCTTCTTCGCCTGGACCACCAGGCGGTAACTTTCGACCTGCACAATGCCGGTGACTCTTCCCGGTTCAAACTCATCCAGATCGGACTCAAGGTCCTCTTCGCTCATGGGCTCAAGCACGACTTGATCAGTCAGTCGGTTGACCATTACCAAAGCCAGTGCGATCCAGACGGATACCTCAATCTGGTAGTCGTAACCGTCTAAGGAGTAGCTTCCCGAACCCTGGGCCTCAGGGTCGCCTCCGCTACGCGATTCGTCTGTCAAAATGACTCCCTGAATGGTGCTCGCGAAAAGTCCAACTGCTGAGGCTATCCCTAGTGTTGCGACCGTTATCTATCTGCCTGTGGCCGATGACCGCCATGCTAGCTCAGGCGGGATCGGGCCCGAAGCTGCTGTGCTCTCGCCCCGAAGCTGCAGTTCGGTTGACCGCGGCTATAGTGCAAGCACAATGGCAAACACACGCCTTTCAAGGGCCCTCTGTAAGGCAGTGGGCGATGTCATCCAAGGTATGGGTGGGCACGACACGCTCAATACTCTCTTTTCGACCTCTGGCGCCCCAGGCGAGCCTCCGGCGTTGGCGCACCACTCGAAGTGGAAGGAATGGTTGTTTCGAGCAGGTCAAGATGCCAACACGGATAGCTTGCAGGTTTTGGGCAACGTGCTTGAAGAGTACATGGACACGAAGCCGGTTGACGAGGCAGAGTTTCAGCGTTGGAAAGAGGGCAAGGCAAGAATCGAGGCCGTATTAGCGGATGACGGACTGCGCTACTACCGACACGGACGGGTTCTGCCGGTGGGACGGGCAGCTGAGAGCGATCATGTCAGTCAAGTTGCCGCTCGGATGGTTCCCGCGAAACCCGGAACCGTTGATGAGGTAGTTCTGGTCGTCATTCAAGGGCTCCGCCGGGCGATGCACCCCCTTACATACCGGCGAAAGGGTGCGGAAACGATGCACTTCGTCAATGAATACGACGTGCAAGACTTGCTCCATGCCCTGCTCCGGCCTTGGGTCGTGGACGTGCGGGCTGAAGAATACACACCGAGCTATGCAGGCAGAAGCACGCGCATGGATTTCTTTCTTCCTGCACACGACCTTGTCATCGAGACAAAGTGCGTGCGGGACAGGTCACATGCAAAGGCGGTCGGCGATGAGCTTGTGCTCGATATTGCGCACTACGCGGCACACCCAGGCTGCAAGAAGCTCTGGTGCGTGGTCTATGACCCCGAGCACTACCTCACGAATCCAGAGGGGCTTAAGGATTTGCGAGGTGACCACCGGAAAAGCGACCGTAGCGTCGAGGTTAAGGTCTTCGTCGTGCACAAGTGAAAGACAGAGGGAATCTAAGCTTCTCTTCGTGGTGCAGGTGCGAGGTACAAGGTGAGTATTCAGGGGTGTCAGAGAGTTGGGTTCGAGTCTTTTTTGGCTAGAGCAAAGGCTGATTTCATCGGAGGCCTGTATTCAGCAAGCTACGTTGTTCCACTGTCGCACTTGCTTCCCTTTCGCTCGAAATGGGTTTCGCCAAACTGTCGCTAAACCTCGCAATCGTCTGGACCGTAGAGTCGGTAACAATCTGTCCTGAAAGGTGCAGGACGTGAAAAAGACCCTCATTGACATTGATGGAGCTGCGCAGGCGCTCCGGCGGTTTGCCGAAGAGCGAGACTGGCAGCAGTTTCACTCGCCCAAAAACTTGGCCATGGCCCTTTCTGGCGAGGTTGGCGAGCTCACCGAAATATTTCAGTGGATGACGGAGGCAGACTCGCACGCTGCAGCGTCCTCTCCGAAGACAGCCCAAGCCGTGCGCGATGAACTCGCGGACGTCGCTCTGTACCTGATTCGGCTCGCCGACGTCCTGGGCGTCGACCTCAACGCAGCCGTCGTCAACAAGCTCGCATCCAACGCCGCCAAGTACCCCATCGAGGCCGCGCGGGGTGTCAGCACCAAATACGACCAATTGCCCAAGCCATGATCGTCTACCAGGCTGACAAGAAGGAGTTTTTGCGCGACTACAACGACCGAGACATCGAAGAAGTTATTCATGCCAAGTACCGAGCGGCGACGAGTCGGAAGGTCGCCCAGGCAGAAGTACGGTCGTGGCGCGAGTCACTTGGGTACGTCGCCCGAGTTCTGAGCGATCAGGACATTGCAGACGATGTGGGAGTGGCCATCGAATTCATCCTTCCCCAGTCGGCCAAGCGCATCGATGTGATTCTCGCTGGACATGCTGACGATGGTTCACGGCGCCTGATCGTTGTGGAGCTAAAGCAGTGGTCTGAACCGCCCCGTATTTTGAGGAGGCTCTTTTCTCTGAGAGGATTGAGCCATGAAGAAGTCGAACCACTTTTCACCTGAGGTCCGCGAACGCGCCGTTCGC
>NZ_LMIE01000005.1:55000-283102 GCF_001428625.1 Hydrogenophaga sp. Root209 | reverse complement strand
TCATCTGGTTGAGTTCCTTGAGGGTTCTGGGGGTGTGGTAATTCCCAGTCTCTCAAACTCAACTCAGATGAACACATACAACCTATTGGGCCTTCACAACTAGGCCTTTCCCATGAAAGAACAAATAGGCTACTCGCCGGCTTCAGACTCCTCGCAAGGCCGATATCTGCTTTTCCTGGACATCTTGGGTTTCGGTGAATTGGTTGAGAGGCTTGGACACGAGGAGGTCTATGCGACGATTGAGAAGACGCTCGCACCCTTCCATCGCTGGGAAGCGCTAAACGGGCAATTCCGGACGATCTACTTCTCCGACACCTTCGTGTACTACCAGGAACCCAAGGGCTACGGAGACTGGGCCTTTTTGGACATCTACGCGATCGGCGGCATGGTGCTCTCGGCACTACTTGCTGTCGGAATTCCCGCTCGCGGAGCGATAACGTTCGGGCAATTTGACGTGAGGGCAGACGGCACGGGCCGTCACCAGCTCTACTACGGTCGCGCAATGGTCGAAGCTTACCGGGCGGAGCAACGCGAGAAATGGATCGGGATCACCATCCAGCCGTCGGCGTGGAGGCCATACGACGCTGAAAAGCCCGGCATCATCAACACGTTCGCAAGCGAAGGCGTTTGGCTTCGACGCGAGGACGACGTACTGCTCTTGAATCCGTTCATCAAGCTTCGTGCATGGAGCAACATGCTCTTTGTGCCAGGTGAGGTCGAGAAGCCGTACTCGACGCATGATGCACCGGAATTTCCTAACGATCTCCTCGGGCTGAAGTTCCTGCGGGAGACTGCAGATGCATATGCGAGGCGAAACGACTTCCTCAGCCCCGCCGCGGTCAAGTACCACGTCACCATCGCGTTTCTGAAGAAGATCCTTGGCAAGACGCTTTACTCATGGGCCGAGACAGCCGTCAAGCCAGAGAACTTCGACGCGCCGTGAGCGTCGCAGAATTCGACGCAGCCAAGGTCTATTGACGCCGTCGCCGATGCGTCCTGTTGCTTCCTCAAGCAAGAGGCGTTTCCTGGCGTGTTGGCGTGGCGGGACATCACTGACTTGGTGTCTTGATCGGTTGAGGTGAAATGCCCGTTATTCGGCACCGAATTTGGCAATTCAGGTGTCACCTTCGGGTCGAAACCGCCAGTCCGGGTGAAACAGAAGCGGTCGGTAAAACGGTGCAAGCCATGTCGCGGAAGTCCTATGACCGCAGTACCCCGCACAGCTGCCACTTGGCCCACCGCACTTCGCCAAACTGAACAGCCGCTTCGTGGCAACCAGCGTAATCCTTCCTAGCCGCGTCCACGGACGGCTGTCGCTGCAGACTTGCCTGTCCGTTGATCACCCGCAACACGTTCGGGACTACGAGTGATCTGTCTTTTTCGTCTAAGCAGGCATCAAGAAAATAGTAACGGGTCGGATACGGTTTGTTACCTTCTACGCCCCGTTTCCCGACAGACCTATTTTTTTCCGACAGACCTCATTTTTCGGGTTCATAGTCAGAACCCAGGCGCGCCCTCACTCCACCGTGACGCTCTTCGCAAGATTTCGAGGCTTGTCCACATCCGTCCCCTTTGCCAGCGCCGTGTGATACGCCAGCATCTGCAGCGGCACCACATGCAGGATCGGTGAGAGGGCGCCGTAGTGCTCGGGCATGCGGATGACGTGGACGCCTTCGCTGCTGGTGATGCGGGTGTCGGCGTCGGCCAGCACATAGAGCACGCCGCCGCGCGCGCGCACTTCCTGCATGTTGCTCTTGAGCTTTTCCAGCAAGGTGTCGTTGGGAGCCACCGTCACCACCGGCATGGCCGCGGTCACAAGAGCGAGTGGCCCGTGCTTGAGTTCACCGGCCGGGTACGCCTCGGCGTGGATGTAGCTGATCTCCTTGAGCTTCAAGGCACCTTCCAGCGCGATCGGGTAGTGAAGACCCCGGCCGAGGAAGAGCGCGTTGTCCATGCGCGCGAAATCTTCGGCCCAGCTGATCACCTGCGGCTCCAGAGCGAGCACGGCCTGCAGGGCCACCGGCAGGTGGCGCATGGCCTTGAGGTGGTCGGCCTCGGCTTCTTCGCTCAGGTTGCCGCGCACCTGGGCGAGTGCCAGCGTGAGCAGGAACAGGCCGGCGAGCTGGGTGGTGAAGGCTTTGGTGGAGGCCACGCCGATCTCGACGCCAGCGCGCGTGATGTAGGCCAGTTCGCATTCGCGCACCATCGCTGACGTGGACACGTTGCACACCGTCAGCGTGTGTTTCATGCCCAGACCCTGCGCGTGGCGCAGTGCGGCCAGGGTGTCGGCGGTCTCACCGCTTTGCGTGATGGTCACCACCAGGGTGCGCGGGTTGGGCACGCTGGTGCGGTAGCGGTACTCGCTGGCCACTTCCACCTGCGTGGGGATCTTCGCGATGCTCTCCAGCCAGTACTTGGCGGTGCAGCCGCTGTAGTAGCTGGTGCCACAGGCCAGGATGAGGACGTTGTCGATGTCTTTGAAGATGCGATACGCACCGTCACCGAACAGCTCGGGGGTGATGCCTTCCAGGCCTTCGAGCGTGTCGCCGATGGCGCGTGGCTGCTCGAAAATCTCTTTCTGCATGTAGTGGCGGTAGGGGCCGAGTTCGGCAGCACCGCTGTGGGCCTGCACGGTTTTCACGGGGCGCTGCGTCGCATCGAGCGCACGGCCCTGGGCGTCGAGCACCCAGTAGCGGCCGAGCTGCAGGTCGACCAGGTCACCCTCTTCCAGATAGACGATCTGATCGGTGACGCCGGCCAGAGCCATGGCATCGCTGGCCAGGAAATGCTCACCACCGCGCACCCCATCAAGGGTACCCACGCCCAGCACCAGGGGCGACCCGGCGCGTGCGCCCACCACGCGGTGCGGCTCGTCCTTGTGGAACACCGCGAGCGCATAGGCGCCGTGCAGTTGCACCACGGCGGCCTGCAGCGCCGTGAACACGTCGCCTTCGTACAGGGAGTCGATCAGGTGTGCAATGACTTCGGTGTCGGTCTGACTCTCGAACACATAGCCCTTGGCCTGCAGGGCAGCGCGCAGTTCGTCGTGGTTCTCAATGATGCCGTTGTGCACCAGCGCCACGCGGCCCACGGTGCCCGCCACCGCACCGGGGCCGTGGCTGAAGTGGGGATGGGCGTTGTGCACCACCGGGGCGCCGTGGGTGGCCCAGCGGGTGTGCGCGATGCCGGTCCCGCTGGCGATGCCGTCGGTCTGCACCTGCTGCGCCAGCTCCGCCACCCGCGCCGTGCTGCGCGCACGCTGCAAGCCGCCGGTGTGCACCGCCACGCCACATGAGTCGTAGCCGCGGTACTCCAGCCGTTGCAGGCCCTGAACCAAGACCGGGACGATGTTGCGCCCTGAAACCCCTGCGACGATGCCACACATGTTGCTGCTCCCGAAAATGAATGAACGCTGATGCTAGTGACAAGCCATTGAAATAAAAGCCCAAAATTTCACGTTTCATCGAGAATAATTTCTCGCATCAAAAAATTGAACCGATTGCTTCATAAACTCACTAGATATGGAACAAATCATCATCGACGAGGCCGACCTCCGCTTGCTCGACCTTCTGCAAAACGATGCGTCCCTGAGCAACCAGGCCCTGGCCGAACAGGCGCATCTTTCGCCACCCACCAGCCTCAGACGTGTCAAACGTCTGCGCCAGCTCGGGCTGATCGAGCGCGAAGTGGCGCTGCTCAGCGTCGATCGCCTGGCCCCCCTGCTCGGTCACGGGCTCACGGCGCTGGTGGAAATCACGCTGGAGCGCCAGGGCGCAGAACTCCTGGACGCCTTTGAAGAGCGCGTGCTCCCTGTTGTTCAGGTTCAACAGTGTTACCGCGTGAGCCCTGGGCCCGACTTCCTGCTGGTGGTGCACTGCCTGGACATGCCGGACTACCTGGCGCTGGCTCAGCGCCTGTTCACCAGCGACGCCAACGTGCGCAACATCAAGGCATTCTTCAGTCTGAAGCGTGCCAAGTTCGAGCCGCGTGTGGCGCTTGCGGGCAAGCCCCCCCAGTGACTCCGATTGACCACATTGGTACTCAACGCGGCCAAAAATTGCATACATACCGCACATTTGTCGCGCTGCACCCCCCCTCGAAGAGTTGACGAAACATACTTTATGTAACAACCTCCGTTTTTAGCCAAACTGAAATTGGCGGTTTGGACCCAGGAGGTTTTTCGATGAACACGACGTGGATTGCAGTGCTCGGAGCGCTGGCCCTGCTGGGCTTGTGCGCGCTGGGTTATTGGCGCTACCAGATGACGAGCCAATCGTCGGGGCGCGACGACCGATACAGCCCGGAACGCCTGATGACGCCCGAGCAGGCGCAAATGCTGGACTACCTGCAAGACACCTTTCCCGGGCAAGCGGTGTTGTCCAACATCACGCTGAGCAACATGCTGGCGGTGCGCCGCGCGACCAACCGAAAACGCGCCGAAGAGCGGCTGACTCAGCAGCGGGTGGACTTCGTGGTTTGCGGCAATGACGGCAAACCCACCTTTGCGTTCGACATCGAACAGCACCCCTTGAGCAACGCCAAGCACAAGGCCCACATGGTGAAGATGAAGAACCGCATCCTCAAGACCGCGGGCGTGCGGTTTGTCTTCTTGAAGAACAGCTTGCACCGCATGCCGTCGCCATCCGACTTTCGCAAGCAACTCAATCTGGCCGAATTGCCCAAACCCAAGGCAAGAGAGAAGGGGGACGTTGGGGAAAGCCGCCGCCAGCAACTGGAGAGCCAGTTCTCGGAGTTCGATTCGCTGAACACCGCCAACACCGCCTTCCGGGATTCCGAGGTCATGGGCCTGAGCGGCCTGATGGACCTGGACCAGGAAGGCCGGCGTGGTGGCTTCAGCAGTGCCTACAGCAACAGCGGTTTCAACCAGCGCCGCTCCAGCAGCGGTGGCCCCAGCAGCAAGTCGCCGGACGACAGTCGATTCGATTCGATGGATGTGCGCGGCGGGCGCTGAGTCGTCCGCCTTACCCCACCAGGCTCCTCACGGGGCCTTTTTCTTTTTCTGGGGCCGTTGCCAGTTGGCAATGCCGACCTGTTTGCCGCGCGCCACCGACAGCGCACCAGGTGCCGTGTCTTTGGTGATGGTGGAGCCGCCCCCCACCGTGCCACCTGCTCCGATGGTCACGGGCGCCACCAGCACGCAGTTGCTGCCCACGTGCACATCGGCTTCGATCACGGTGCGGTGCTTGTTGGCGCCGTCGTAGTTGGCGGTGATGCTGCCGGCGCCGTAGTTCACCCGCTCGCCCACGGTCGCGTCACCCAGGTAGGCCAGGTGATTGGCTTTGGCGCCGGCGGCCAGGGTGCTGTTTTTCACTTCCACGAAGTTGCCGATGTGCACCTCGGCCCCCAGATCGGTACCGGGCCGCAGCCGTGCAAATGGTCCCACCAGCGCGCCAGGCCCCACTTTCACACCCAGCTTCTCGCCGTCGATGTGGGTGAACGGATGGATCACCGCGCCAGCCTCGATCACGGCGTTGGCGATCACGCAGTTCGCGCCGATGCGCACACCATTGCCCAGTTGCACGCGCCCCTCGAACACGCAGTTCACGTCAACTTCCACGTCCTGTCCGCACAGCAGTTCGCCACGCACATCCAGACGAGCCGGATCGGCCAGGCGGGTGCCTTGTTCCATCAGGGTATCGGCCAAGCGCCGCTGATAGGCACGCTCCAGCTCGGCGAGTTGCACCGGGCTGTTCACGCCGGCCACCTGCACCGCATCAACGATGCGGTGCGCCGCCACGCTCAGGCCATCGGCCACGGCGAACTTCACCACGTCGGTGAGGTAGTACTCGCCCTGGGCATTGCGGTTGTCCAGCCGCGCCAGCCAGCCGCGCAGCAGCTGTGTGGGCACGGCCATGATGCCGCTGTAGATCTCGGTGATGGTGCGCTGGCTCTCGCTCGCGTCTTTGTGCTCCACGATGGCCTGCACCGACGCATCGGCCGAGCGCACGATGCGGCCGTAACCGGTGGGGTCGGGCATGTCCAGCGTGAGCAGCGCCAGGCGCTGGCCGGCGCACAGGTCCAACAGGGCTTGCAAGGTTTCCGGCCGGGTGAGCGGCACGTCACCCGAGAGCACCAGGGTCACACCATCGTCGGGCAGCACGGGCGCGGCCTGCTGCACCGCGTGACCGGTGCCCAGCTGAGGCTCCTGGCGCACAAACCGCAGCGCGGTGGTGGTGGGCGCGTGCAAGCCCGCTTCCACCTGCTCGGCGCCATGGCCGGTGATCACCACCACCGAGCGCGCCGATAACCGCGCCGCGCAGTCGATCACGTGCTGAGCCAGTGCGCGCCCACCCAAACGGTGCAACACTTTGGGCCGCTGACTTTTCATGCGCGTACCTTTGCCGGCCGCCATCACCACCACATCCACTGGGAACGACATGAACACCTCTTTCGGGGAACCGTTGCACGGCGTTCTTGCCGGGCTTCACGTGCGCCGGATTATCGCCCTGCAGGTGGTGAAGGTCTGTGCGCTGGTGACCATGGCATTGGCCATCACCGCCTGCACCGCCGCACGCCTGGCCTACAACCAGGCGCACAACGCCACCTACTGGTGGCTTGACAGCCATGTTGACTTCACCAACGACCAGTCGACCCCGGTGCGCGGCGACATCAACGCCTTTTTTCAGTGGCACCGCACCAACGAACTGCCGGTGTACGCCGGGCTGCTGCAGCGCTGGCAGACCCTGGCCGCGCAGGAACTCACCGGCGCGCAGGTCTGCGCCGAGTTCGACGTGATCCGCCAGCGCATCGAGCGCGCGGCCGACGCCAGCGCGCAGCCGATGGCGCGTCTGGCGCTCCAGCTCGATGCGGCCCAGGTGGAACACCTCAAGAGCCGACAGGCCAAGAGCAATGAGGAGTTCGCAGACGACTTCCTCCAGACATCCGTAGACGCGCGCATCGAGAAGCGCCACGACCGCGCGCTGGGTCGCAGCGAAATGCTCTACGGCACGCTGAACGCTGCTCAGAAGGAGCTGCTGCGCAACAACATCATGGCCTCACCGTTTGACCCGCAACGCACCCAGGCCGAGCGGTTGCGCCGCCAGGCCGATTTGCTGAAAACCGTGAAAGACGCGCAAGCCGCACCCGACACCGCCGCCGAGCGCGTGCGCGGTCACATGGCGCGCATCGGCCAGTCGCCCACGCCGGGCTACAAGGCCTATGCGGACGAGCTGATCCGCCAGGGTTGCGCCCAGTTTGCCCAGTTGCACAACACCACCACGCCAGAGCAGCGCGCCAACGCAGTGCGCGTGCTCAAGGGCTACGAAGACGACTTGCGCGTGCTCAGCGCGCAGCGCTGACACCCGCGGCGCCGGCCGCACCAAAACCGCCCCCCACGTGTCCAGATACCGCGCTTTTTGGTGCAGCACCCACTGCACAACCACGTTTGCGCACGCAGCTGGTGCATCAATCTTGCATACAAGCCTTGTATGGACGTGGCATGGAATTCGCATGGAGTTGAGCCCAAAGGTTCCACATGGTCAGCTCCACCGACATCGCCCAACGCATCATCGAAGCCGTGCTGGCCCAGCGCCTGGCGCCGGGCACCCGCCTGGGTGAACAAAGCCTGTCGATGCTGTTCGACTGCAGCCGCACCCTGGTGCGCGAGGCGCTGGTGCGGCTGGCCGCGCGCGGCATCGTCACCGTGAGCTCGCGCCGCGGCTGGTATGTGGTGCAGCCCTCGCACGATGAGGCGCGTGAAGCCTTCGAAGCTCGCCGCGTCATCGAAACCGGCTTGATCCGCGGCACAAAGGGCATGGACAAGAACGCCTTCAAGCGCCTGCGCCAGCACCTCAAGCAGGAGCAGGCCGCCCTCAAGGGCGACGACGTCGGCCAGCGCAGCTACCTGCTGGGCGACTTCCACGTGTGTCTGGCCGAATGCCTGGGCAACCAGCTCCTGGCCGACACACTGCGCGACTTCACCGCGCGCACCACCCTCATCGCCATGCTCTACCAGAGCAACCACGACGCGGTGCAGTCGTGCCAGGACCATGTGGACATCGTCGCGGCCCTGGAGCGCTGCGACACCGACGCCGCCGAGCGCTTGATGGAGGCCCACATCGGCCAGGTGCAGGCAGCGCTGCGGCTGGGCACGCTCAACGACCCGCTGGCCGATCTGCGCGAAGCATTGGCGCCGGTGCGCGAAGCCAGCGAAGGCGCCGCTGTGGCCCGCAAGCGCAGATCCAGACCCGATACCCCACCCACCCCCAGCGATACCTACCTAGGAGCCCTGCTATGACCCCCACCAAACGCGCCTTCCTCGCATCCACCATCGCCCTCGCGACCGCCCTGTGCGTGGGCCACGCCCATGCGCAATCCGCCCTCGACGGCGTGATGAAGAACAAGCTGATCAAGATCGCCATCCCGACCGACTTCCCACCCTACGGCTTCGTCGGCATTGACCTCAAGCCCCAGGGCCTGGACATCGACACCGCCAACTACATCGGTGCCAAGCTGGGTGTGAAGGTTGAACTGTTGCCAGTGACCAGCGCCAACCGCATCGCCTACCTGCAAACCAAAAAAGCCGACCTGGTGATCTCCACGCTGGGCAAGAACCCCGAGCGCGAGAAAGTGATCGACTTCACCGCCGCTTACTCGCCGTTCTTCCAGGCGGTGTACGGCCCCAAGAGCGCGGCGCTGGCTGACTTCAACGCCCTGGGCGGCAAGTCGGTGGCCGTCACGCGCGGCGCCATCGAAGACCAGGAACTCACCAAGGTCGCGCCGGCCAACACCGACATCAAGCGCTTCGAAGACAACAACGCCACCGTGTCGGCCTTCGTCTCGGGCCAGACCCAGTTCGTGGCCACCGGCGTCTCGGTGGCCGACAACATGATCAAGCGCAACCCGGCGCTGGGTGCCGAATACAAGCTGCTGCTGAAAGACAGCCCCAACTTCATCGGTGTGGCCAAAGGCGAAGACGCGCTGCGCCTGAAGGTCAACGAGATTCTGGCCGCGGGCAAGAAGGCCGGCGACCTCGACACCATGGCAAAAAAGTGGCTGGGTCGCCCCGCAGGCAACCTGCCTGAATGATGGAGCCCCCACGCTCCGCCGCTGCGCGGGTCACTGGCCCCCGAGGGGGCTGTTTGCGCCTTGGGAGCGGCCCGGCGGCACAAACCCTGCTCTCGTCCATCCTGGCCTGAAACGGAATCACCATGGGCATCGAACTCGACTTCCCGGCCGTGCTCGCGCAATGGCCGCTGCTGGCCAAGGGCGTGCTCTGGACGCTGGGCCTGACCGCCATCTCGGCGGTGATCGGCCTGCTGGTCGGCACGGCCTGCGCCTGGGCGCGCAGTAACGGCCCGGTGGCGCTGCGCTGGATCGCCGCGACCTACGTGGAGCTGATCCGCAACACGCCCTTCATCGTGCAGCTGTTCTTCGTGTTCTTCGGCCTGCCGGCCGCGGGCGTGAAGCTCTCGCCCGAGACCGCCTCGGTCATCGCCATGGTGATCAACCTCGGTGCCTACGCGGCCGAGATCATCCGCGCCGGCATCGAAGCCACGCCCAAGGGCCAGTTCGAGGCCGCGGCCAGCCTGGCGCTCTCGCGCGTGCAGACCTTCCTGCACGTGGTGCTGCCGCCCGCATTGAAGAAGGTCTGGCCCGCGCTCACCAGCCAGATCATCATCGTGATGCTCGGCTCGGCGGTGTGCGGCCAGATTTCCACGCAGGAACTCAGCTACGCCGCCAACCTGATCCAGAGCCGCAACTTCCGCGCCTTCGAGGCCTTCATCATCGCCACCGGCATCTACCTGCTGCTGTCGATCGGCGTGCGCGGCTTGCTCAACTGGGTCGGCCCGCGCTACCTGTTCGGAGGCAAAAGATGAACGACCCCACGCTCACTTCGTTCGCTGCCCCCAAGGGGCGCGCAATGCCCTTCGGGCGGCCGGGCGGGCATTGCCATGGTTGATTTTTCCTTGTGGGACATCGTGCGCAACCTGCTGCTGGCCGCGCGCTGGACGGTGGCGCTCTCGCTGATCGCCTTCATCGGCGGCGGCCTTGTCAGTCTGGCGCTGCTGGTGGCGCGTACCGCCAAATGGCCCGGTGCCGAGACCTTCGTGAGCGGCTACGTACAGCTCTTCCAGGGAACGCCCTTGCTCATGCAACTGTTCCTGGCCTACTTCGGTCTGGCGCTGTTCGGCTACGAGACCTCGGCCTGGACCGCGGCCTCGGTCGCGCTCACGCTCTACACCAGCGCTTTCCTGGTCGAGATCTGGCGCGGCTGCGTGGCGGCCGTGCCCAAGGGCCAGTGGGAAGCGGCGCAAAGCCTCGCGCTGAACTTCGGCGAACAGCTGCGCTACGTGGTGCTGCCGCAGGCCACGCGCATCGCGATTGCGCCGACCGTGGGCTTTCTGGTGCAGGTGGTCAAGGGCACGGCGCTGGCATCGGTGATCGGCTTCGTCGAACTCACCAAGGCCGGCACCATGATCACCAACGCCACCTTCGCGCCCTTCCTGGTCTACAGCTGTGTGGCCCTGATGTACTTCGCGCTGTGCTTCCCCGTGAGCCTGTATGCGCGCACTCTGGAGAGGAAACTCAATGCAAGCCGCTGATTCGCAATGCCCCCCTGCGTCGCTGCGCGCCTTCCCCCCGATGGGGGGACGAAACCAGCGGCCTGGCAGAGCCAGTTCCGCGGCTTCCCTGGCCTCGACCATTCCGCTCGTGGAGACCACGCCATGAACACCGAAGCCACCCAGAAGACCATCGTCGACATCAAGCAGCTGCGCAAGTCCTACGGCAGCAACGAGGTGCTCAAGGGCATCGACCTGCAGGTCAAGGCCGGCGAGGTGATCGCCATCATCGGCAAGAGCGGTTCGGGCAAGAGCACGCTGCTGCGTTGCATCAACGGCCTGGAGGTGTTCCAGGCCGGTTCGCTGAGCGTGGACGACAAGCCCCTGCTGCACAAGGACGCCGCCGCCATGCGTGAGCTGCGCCAGCACGTGGGCATGATCTTCCAGAACTTCAACCTCTTCCCGCACCTGAGCGTGGGCCGCAACGTGATGCTCGCGCCCAGCCTGGTGAAAAAGACCGCCACCGCCGAAGGCGCCGAGCGCGCGCGCCAGTTGCTCAGGCGCGTGGGCCTGGGCGAGAAGTTCGATGCCTTCCCCGACCAGCTCTCGGGCGGCCAGCAGCAGCGCGTGGCGATCGCGCGCGCGCTGGCCATGCAGCCCAGCGTGCTGCTGTGCGACGAGATCACCTCGGCGCTGGACCCCGAACTCGTGGGCGAGGTGCTGCGCGTGGTGGAGTCGCTGGCCGACGAAGGCATGACCTTGCTGATGGTCACGCACGAGATGGGCTTCGCGCGCAAGGTCAGCGACCGCGTGATCTTCATGCACGAGGGGCGGGTGCACGAGATGGGTCCGCCCGCCAAGTTGTTCGGCTCGCCCGAGACGCCCGAGCTTCAGCAGTTCCTGTCGTCGATCAACGACTAGAAGCGTCCCGTTTCAGGCTTTCTCGAACACCATCGAGAGAACAACCCCGTCACTCAATCGAGCTTTTCGCGGCGTGCAAACCGAACCACCGTCACGCCAGACCTGGCCTGGCGCGTCGAGGGCATGACAAGAACGCAGTTGTCGTAGGGCGTCGTCACCGGCTCTCCGTCGTTGAAGCCGATGACAGTACCCGCCAGAGGGACAAGCTCCAGTCCTTCAAAGAGCTGTGCAAAAGAGAAGTGCTCGCTTCTTGCAACAACGGGACTTGTCACATGCAACGCCCACTGCTGGGGGGCATCTGATTGCTTCCAGCCCGGCATCCATCGATGCGCCGATGGCTCGGAGAGCGAGCCTGCCTGAACGAGGAAACGGAAGCACTGATCACGCGCCACCTCGAGGCTGACCCAATCACCGTGAAACCCGCATTCGACAAGCAGCGAGTGCGCGCGCGGTTGATGGAAATCCGCCAGGCCAAAGCGTCCGAAGTCGCGCATTCGAACGCCATCTTCGTGGCCAGCATCCACCACCACGTATTCCGGTGAGCGCATTTGTCTGGCCAATTTCAGATTGCGTTCGTGCATCCCGGCCAGGGACAACGGCAAGCCGGGCTCATGCATGGAGTGCAGGTCCAGCAGCCAATCCGCGCGCTCTACAAAGGGCTTCAACGCCGCAACGCGTCGACGCTCGCGTGTGTTGCCCAGTTCGATGCGATCGGGCATCCATTGCCTGTTCATGTCTTCGTCCACGAACCTGGAAGCGTCGTGATCGTTCGCGTCGAACCGGTCGAAGGCCTCCAGGTTGCAGAACGCCAATGTCAACACGCCGTGTTCCGGCCTCACACCAGCCTCCAGCAACTCCTTCAATGCCCACGCACCACACAGTTCGTTGCCGTGCACCAGCCCGCTCACCATGACGTGCGGACCATCGATGCCCGAGTCGAAACACCACACGCCTTCGGTGCCGGTGTTACCTGTTCGCCATGGGCCGAGCTCGGGCTTGGTCAATGAAAAGACGGTGTGGCTCACTCTTTGATCTTCGCGAAATTGACAATCTTTTGGTACTTCGCCGTTTCATCGGCGAGGAATCGGCCCATGTCGGCGCTCGGTGCAGCCACGATGGAGCCGCTATCCTCCAATTTCTTGCGGAGCTCCGGTGCTTGCAGAGAATCCGCGAGCGCCTTGCGAAGCTTCGCCGCCACGGCCTCTGGCAAGTTGGGTGGCGCCATGAGCGCAAACCAGACGCCGATGTCCATGTCCTTGAGCAACGGGTGATCAGCCAGCGGCGCGATCTCTGGCGCCACCGCAGAACGGGTTTTCTCGGTGATGCCCAGTGCCGTCACCTTGCCGCTGCGAATGTGAGGAAGCCCACTGGACAGCACATACACGCCGAAATCGACCGTGCCGCCATACAGATCCGTCGTCAGCGGTCCAACACCGCGGTAGGGAATGTGCGTCAGGAACAAGCCTGCCTGTTGTTTGGCCATTTCCACCGAGAGGTGCAGCGCGGTACCCACACCGGAGCTCCCGTAGCTGTATTGGCCGGGCTTGGCCTTCACGGTCTTGACGAACTGATCCACCGTCTTGATGCCGCTGCCGATCGAGGCAACCAGCACCATCGGCTGCGATGCAACGAGCCCTACGGGCGTGAAATCCTTGTAGCTGTACTTGACGGCGGAAGAAATGAGTCTGTTGATCGCGATCTCGTTGTTGGCCCCGAGCAGGACCGTGTAACCGTCCGGCGCCGCACGCGACACCTTTTGCGCGCCGATGGCCCCTCCCGCACCGCCCAGGTTTTCCACAACCACGGGAACACCCATCTTTTTTGACAGTTGGTCAGCGACAGCGCGTGCGGTCAGATCCGTGCTTCCGCCGGGCGGATAGCCCACCACGACCGTGATCGGACGGTCGGGGTAGCTGCCGCTCTGACCGTGTGCCACCGGGAGATGTCCCGAAGCGAGAAATGCCGTCATCACCGGCGCCCAGATTCCAAATTTGCATCGCATGGCTGTCTCCTTTTTCTGTACGTGCGATTCTTGGTCCTTGGACAATCTCCCGATGTGCTGAAGCAGCACCGATTCGTGCTTTCTCAAGCAGGGTGGCTCAAGTCGGGCCGACGGCCTCCCAGAGCGTCTCCGCCAAAGGCGACAGGCGCCGCTTGGCCCGCACCATGCGAACCTCGAAAGCGATTTCCAGGGTCTTTCCAGCCAGGGGAGCGATCTTCCCCGCCTTGCAGGCGCCTGCCGCCAGGGACCATGGAAGCCATGGCGACTCCGAGACCCTTGAGCACGTACTCCAGCAGTGCGTCGGCGGAATCGCACTCCAGGCATGGTTTCAAACGTGGCGCCTGCGCATGGTTCGCAAGGTGATCGGACACCAACTGCCCGAGAGCCAGCGTGTTCGCGTACGCGAGGTAGGGCACGGGCTTGGTGGACGAGAAGCCGAACAAGGTCTTGCCATCCGCGTTGGCGCGTGACATGGGCACGAGCCGGTCATGCGCAACGGTGTGTTGGAGATACTGGGATGGCCTCAAGCGAATGGCGATGGCCGGGTGGTGGTAGGTCAGCATGAAATCCGCATCCCCGCGCTCGAAACGATGCAGCGTCTCGGCCATCGACCCGGTGCGTACATGGACAAGCGCGTTGACGGTCTGAGCCCTGACGCGCCACAACCAGTCTGCGGCCAGGGTTCTGGCCAGGGTGCGCCCTGTGGCGAGCGTGAACACGAGCTGATCAGGCAGCGCGTTGTCCCGCAACTCATCCCGGGCGGACGACAGCGAGTACACCGTCTGCCGAGCGTGCTGAAGCAAGGTCTCGCCCGCCGCGGTCAGCACCACCGGCCCGCCGTCTCTCAGCACCAGTGCAACGCCAGCCCATTGTTCCAGGCCTTTGATGCGCCGTCCGAATGCAGGATGGGTCACGTGCCGTTGCGCCGCGGCACGGACGAAACTTCTTGTCTCGGCCAGGGCAATCAAATCTTCGAGCCACTTGATTTGCATGACGCATCCTTCATTGAAATTGACCTTGCTCCCTTGCTCCGGGGAGCGCTTGCACAGGCTGGCGCTTGATGATGCCGCGCGCTAGCCCACGAAGCGCATCCAGCCCCAGACGACGGCCAGTGTGAGCAGCGTCACCGGAATGCCGGTGATCGCGTGGCGCTTCCAGTCGATCACGGTGCCTTGCTGGCGCGCGAGGTCGGCCACGATCAGGTTGGCGATCGAGCCCACCAGCAGCAGGTTGCCCGCGAAGGTGGTCACCAGCGCGAGCATCACGCCGGCCTGTTCACCGCTGCCGCCCAGGTGCGGCAGCAGCAGCATGACGGCCGGCACGTTGGACACCAGGTTGGACAGCACCGCGCCGGCCACCAGCAACGGCCCCGGGTCGGTGAGGTGCACGCCCTGCGTACCCAGCCAGGCCACGGCCTGCGCGGCCAGGCCCGTGGTCTCGAACGCGTGGTTCACCACGAACAGGCCCATGAAGAGGATGAGCAAGGGCCAGTCCACCAGGCCCATGACGTGCGAGGAATGCAGTCGCCGGCTCAGCAGCAGAACGCCCGCCCCCACCAGCGCGGCGACATCGCGCGGCCAGTCGGTGAAGAGAAAGATCAACAACAGGGCACCGGCCACCAACAGCCCCTTGGTGGTCTGCCACGCATCAAACACGGGCTCTTCAACGCCCGGGCTGTTCGCGCCCTCTTCCGCTCGCGGGAGAGGGCTGGGGTGGGGGCTCCCCGCCTTCGCACCCGGCCCGTAAGCCAGCCACATCCACAACAACACCAGCCCGATCAACACCGGCGGCAGCGCCTGCCGCACATAGCCCCCGAAGGGCAGTTGCAGCACCGAGCCGATCAGCATGTTCTGCGGGTTGCCGATCAGCGTGGCGGCCGAGCCGATGTTGGCCGCACACGCCAGGCCGATGAGGAACGGCAGCGGGTTGAGGCCACGCTGCAGGCACAGCCGAGCGACCACCGGCGTCATGGCCAGGCAGACGATGTCGTTGGAGAACACCGCGGAGAGCGCGCCCGAGACCACGATCAGCGCGGCCAGCAGGCCATTGCGCGACAGCGGCATGGCGCCCACGCGGCGCGTCACAGCGCCGTAGAAGCCGCCCAGCCGCATCTGCGCCGACACCACCATGAAGGCGAACAGCAACACGATGGTGGGCAGGTCGATGGCGCGCGCGGCATCTTCCACCGGCAGTCCGCTCAGGCCGATGACTGCGATCGCGCCGAGCAGGGCCACGCCCGAGCGGTCCAGCTTCAGGCGCGGCAGGCCGCCGAGGAACATGCCGAGGTAGACGACGGCGAACACCGCGACGATGCCCCAGTCGGTGGCAGTGTGGTGCAGGGGGGTGGTGGGCATGGGCGGTGGAGTGAGACGCCGTGGATCGTAGCGCGGCGCAACAAAAAGCCGCCCGAAGGCGGCTCGTGTGGCGTGCGGCGCTGCGCGCTCAGGCCTGCAACGCGCCCCACATCTCCTGGTCGCGCTCGGCGGTCCAGATGCGCGGGTTCTTGATGCCCTTGGCTTCGTCGTAGGCGCGGCTCACGTCAAACGGCAGGCAGTGTTCGTAGATGAACACGTGGCCGAACACCGGGTCCATGCTCTTGCGGGTATGGGCCATGGCGGCCTTGAGGTCCATGCCGGCGGCGGCGGCTTCCTTGCCGGCCTGGAACAGCGTGGTGACCCAGCGCTGCGTGTAGTCCAGCGCCTTGTTCACGTCGGCATTGCCCTTCATGGCTTCGCCGCGGCCCGGCACGATGTACTCGGCCTTGAGCGCGCGCAGCGCTTCGAGCGTGGCAGGCCACTCTTCCAGTTGGGCGTCGCCGGTGTAGACGCCGGCTTCGTACTCGACCAGGTCGCCGCTGAACAGCACCTTCTCTTCTTCCACCCAGGCAATCGTGTCGCCGCGCGTGTGGCCCGGGCCCGGGTGCCAGATGCTGACCTTCACGCCACCCAGGTCCACTTCCAGGCTGCCCTGGCGGCCCGGCTTGCCGTCGCCGATCACGAGCGTGGGCCAGGTCAGGCCGGGCACGCTGTCGGCGCCGCGGAACAGGCGCGGGAAGCGCTCCATCTCGCTCTGCATGTCCTGCGCGCCGCGCTCGACGATCAGCTCAAAGGTGCCGCGGCTGGCGATGACCTCGGTCGCGCCCTCGGCCTTGTAGGCGCTCGCGCCCAGCACGCGCACCGCGTGGTAGTGGGTCAGCAGCACGTACTTGATGGGCTTGTCGGAGACGGTGCGGATGTGTTTGATCAGGTCCTGCGCCATGGCCGGGGTGGCGGTCGCGTCGCTGACCATGATGAACTGGTCGCCAATGATCACGCCCGAGTTCGGGTCGCCTTCGGCGGTGTAGGCCCAGCAGTGCGGGCTGAGCTGTTCGAAGGTGGTTTTCTTGTCGTCCAGGTCGGCCTGGGAGGCGAATGCTTTGCTCATGGCGGTCTCCGTGTGGGGAAGTGGCGGATTTTACCTAAACGAAATTCGTTTCGCATAGGTGAACGAATTTCAACCCTGAGCCGGGCCCGCCAGACCGCGTTCCATCATGGCGACCACCTCGTCGGCGAAGGCGCTGTAGCTCATGGCGCCGCCCGGGCGCAGCCAGGTGAAGGTCCAGTTGATCATGCCGAACAGCATCATGGTCAGCGCGGTCTGGTTGACCGGCGTCACACGATCGGGGTAGGCGCGCTTGAGGAAGCGGGTGAAAGCGGCGACCACGTCGCGCTGGCGGTTCAGGATCAGTTCGCGCTGCACCTCGCCGAGGAACTTGGTGTCGGACACCAGGGCCACATGGCGCGTGGCGGAGGTCTCGTACTCGGCCAGGAACGCGCGCACGAGTTCGCTCAGGGCGTCGCGTTCGCTCAGGTTCTTGCGCTGCGCGCGCGCCTCCGATTCGCCAATGAGCGCGAGCAGGCGCTGGGTGTAACGGTCGAGCAGGTCGAACAGGATCGCTTCCTTGCTCTCGTAGTAGTGGTAGAGCCGCGCCTTGCTGGCGCCGCAGGCCGCGGCGATGTCATTCATGCTGGCGGCGGGAAAGCTCTGCGACGCAAAACAGCGTGCCGCGACGTCGAGGATTTCATCGCGCTTGAGATCGTGCGAAGCGGATTTGGGTCTGGCCATCGGTGGATTCTGCCGGATGAGGCTTCTAAGATGGGCTCATGGTCAAACCCATCGATCCCTTCGCGCTGCACGCCTGCGAGTTGCTCTCGGGCGTGGGGCCGTGCGTGCCCAAGCGCATGTTCGGCGGCTGGGGCATTTCCACCGACGGCATGAACATCGCGATCATCGCGTGGGACACGCTTTTCCTGAAGACCAACGCCGAGACCGAGCCGCAGTGGTTGGCCGCCGGCGGAAGGCCTTTTGTCTACGAGGCCAAGGGCAAGGCCATGAAGCTGAACTACCACACGCCCCCGGACGAGGCGCTGGAGTCTCCCGCGCTCATGCTGCCCTGGGCGCGGCTGGCGCTGGAGGCCGCGGTGGCCGCGCGCAAGCCGAAGAAACGGCCAGCGCGCAAGAGCGGCTAGCGGCCGCAGCGCAGGGCCGCCCCGAGCAAGGCCAGCCCCTCGGGGCAGCGACCCGCGCAGCGGCGGAGCGTGGTGGCTCTGTCTTCAAGGTTGGTTGGATTCGTACGGGGTCAGCACGCGGCCCCGGCCTGCCACCAGAAACTCGCTGTAGCCGAACAGCCCGCGCATCAACCGCGCGAACGCCAGACCCGCTTGCCCCAGCGCTACCCCGAGTTCGCGCGAGGGTGTCACCACCTCACGGCCGAAACGGTCGGGCCGCTCGACGGCACGGGCTTCGGGCTCGGCGCACCACTCGAAGCGCACCGGCGCGGCGCTGGCCGGCTGCCAGGGCTCCATGACCAGGCGCGCCCCGGCCGGTACGGTCAGGCTTTCGCCGGCCGCCAGCATCAGATCACCCGACTCGTTGCCCGCGCCCTGGTGCGGAACCCCCAGCGTGACCCAGGCGCGGCCCTGCGTGATGTGCAGGCGGCTGGCCACATGGGGGCGCAGCGTCATCGCGCGGCGCGCGTCGAGGCGCCAGCCGCGCTGGGTGGCGGCGCAAGCAACACGGTCGGACGAAACGGCAATGGGGGCGAAACGGGTGTTCATGAGAAGCTCCTGAAGAGGGGACGAAGGCTCATCCTGGGAACGAATGTTCGCGCCTCAGCCCCTCACCGTCCAATGAATACGCAGTAAGCTATTGATTCGATAACCGCATCAATGCCCGGAGCCCCCATGCAGCTCACCAGCAGCCATCCCCGCACCCGACCCATCGCCGCCGGACACCTGCGCGCCTTTGAAGCGGTGGCGCGCCACCTCAACTTCCGCGCGGCGGCCGAGGAGCTTTCGCTCACACAGAGCGCAGTGAGCCGGCAGATCCAGGCGCTGGAGGACGAAGTCGGCACCGCCCTGTTCCTGCGCCACACCCGTGCAGTCGAGCTCACCAGCGCAGGCTCGCAGCTGCTGCGCGCCGCAGCCTCCGCGCTGGAGCGCATTGATGCGAGCGTGCGGCAGATCCGCCAGAGTGCGGGACGCAAGAGCGTGGCCATCACCACCTGGGCCTCCTTCGCATCGATGTGGCTGATCCCGCGGCTCGAAGCCTTTCAGCGCGACCACCCCGACATCGACATCCGCATCGACGCCACCGACAACGCGGTCGACCTCGCCACCTCCGACGTGGACCTGGCCCTGCGCTACGCGGTGCCGCAGGGCATCCCGGCCGGCGCGCATCGGCTCTTTGGCGAACAGCTCACGCCGGTCGCCAGCCCCTGGCTGCTCAAGACGCACCCGATCCGCAGCATCGAAGACCTCTCGAAATGCGCGCTGATCGAAGCCGGCGACGCGCACCGCACGCGCCATCTGGAATGGCTCACCTGGCAGCGCTGGCTCGACACCTTTGGCGAAGCCCCGGCAAGCACCACCGGCAAGCGGGGGAGCCGCAGCACACCGGCCAAGCTTTCGCCACAGCGCTGGATGTACTTCAACTACGCCAACCAGATCGTGCAAGCAGCGCTCACTGGCCAGGGCGTGGCGCTCGCGCGCCTGCCGCTGGTGGCCGAGAGCCTGGCCAGCGGCGCGCTGGTGGAGCCACTGCCCCACACCCGGCTGGACTCGCCCCTGGTCTACTGGCTCATGGTGGCGCCACGCAGCGCGCAGCGGCCCGAAGTGAAAGCCTTTTGCGACTGGCTGCTGCTGCAGGCCGCGGCCACGCGGGAGGCCATCGGCGACATACCCGACCCCGACACCATTGATCAAATGGATTAGGCCGTGTCGAGCTCCCGCCACCTCGCCGCCGGCAACCTGCGCAGCATCGTCTTCATGCTCGTGGCGGTGGGCTTCTTCGCGCTCATGGACGCTGTCCTCAAGACACTTTCCGCGCGCTACCCGGTGCTGCAGATCGCGGCGCTGCGCGGCATGACCGCGCTGCCGCTGGTGCTGCTGTACATCGCCTGGCGCGGCGCCTGGCACACGGTGTTCAAGGTCCGTTGGCCACTGCACCTGTTGCGCGGCGTGCTCGGCATTGCCATGCTGTCGCTGTTCACCATGGGTGTGCGCGAGCTGCCGCTGTCGGCCGCGTACACGCTGTTCTTCATCTCGCCGCTGCTTATCACCATGCTGTCGGTGCCCGTGCTCAAGGAGCGCGTGCCGGCCGCGCATTGGTGGGCGATTGGTGTCGGCTTCATCGGCGTCCTCATTGCGCTGCGGCCCAGCGGTGAAGCCCTGCAGAGCGGCTTCGTCACGGTGGGTGGCCTGGCCACGCTGGGCGCTGCGCTGTGTTACGCGGTGGCCGCCGTCACGGGCCGTCTGGCCAGTCGCACCGACAGCAGCGAGAGCATGGTGCTGTGGATGATGATGTTGATGTCACTGGGCGCAGGTGCTCTGGCCTGGTCCGATTGGGTGGCCATTCAGCGCAGCGACGCGCCGCTGCTGCTGGCTCTGGCGATCACCGGCTTTGGTGGCCAGCTGGCCATCACCGAGGCCTTCCGCCACGGCCAGGCCTCGGCCGTGGCGCCGTTCGAATACAGCGCGCTGGCCTGGGGCCTGGGGCTGGACTGGATGATCTGGCAAACGCTGCCGAGCTCACACACCTGGCTGGGTGCGGCCATCATCATCGGCAGCGGGCTCTACCTGGTGCGGCGCGAGAAGCTCATCACCGAGGTGCACGCGAACGCGGAGCATCCCTGAGCGACGATCCGCCGCTGGGCCGCCCCAAGGCGGATCAGCCCCCTCGTGGGGCAGCGACCCGCGCGGCGGCGGAGCGTGGGGGCACTACCTCTCAGGCCACATGACGCCGGTATCCGACAGGACGGCGTCCAGCGGCACGTCATGGATCTCGGGTTTCAGGTACGGCAGCCAGCCGAAGTCGTACCCCAGGCCCACGGTGAAGGGCTTGGGGTTCAGGCTGGCGAGCGTGCGGTCGTAGAAACCGCCACCGTATCCCAGGCGAAAGCCTCCGGGGCCATAGCCCACGCAGGGCACAAAGATCAGCGTGGGTTCCACGATCTCGGTGTCCTTCGGCTTCGGAATGCCAAAGGCATCTTCCTCCATCGGGCAGCCCGGGTACCAGGTGTAGAAGGTCAGCGTCTTGTCGATCTTGTTGACCACCGGCAGGCTGATGCGCCGGTGCCGTTGCGCGCCCTGCGCGTCTTCTTCCAGGCCGGCCTCCTGCCAGCGAAACAGCGCCGGCAGCGGATCGAACTCGCCCTTGATGGGCCAGTAGGCGCCAATCACCGCATCAGGCCGCTCGATCAGCCACACGCGCATGACCCGTTGCAGCAGGTCGTTGCGCAGGTTGCGGTCGGCCAGCGCCTGGCGCTTTTCGATCAGCGACTTGCGCCACTCGGTTTTCAGCGCAGCCGCCGTTGATCCTTCGGCCTGTTTCCTGAGGGGTGGTGGAGCATTCGGGCCGTCTTTGGTGTCCATAATCAACGCATGAAACAGGTTGGTGTGAAACAGGGATCAAAAGCGCAGACCACGGTTGACATGCAGGGCATGCACCGGTGGGCTCTGCGTTTCATTATGGCCGTGCTGGTGTTGCCAGGGCTGGCGCACGCACAAAGCAGCACCGGGGGCGATGCCACCTTGCTGGAGATGCGCGACGCCTTCCGCCGCAACAACACCACCCAGCTCACCCGCCTGCTGCCCGTCGTGCGCGGCCACACGCTGGAGCCGCTGGCCATCTATTGGGAGATGAAAGCTCGGCTTGAAACCGCCAGCCCGGTCGACATCCGCGCGGCCATGGACCGCATGGCCGGCACCTACTGGGAAGACCGACTGCGCAACGACTGGATGCTGCTGCTGGGTCGCGCACGCGACTGGACCAACTTTTCAATCGAGCTACCGCGCTTTCGCATGAACGACGACCGGCAGGTGAGCTGCTACGCCCTCATGCTCGACGCCGCCAGCGGCCGCATGCCGGCCGAACTCGCCGCGCAGCGGGTGCGCACGCTCTGGCACGCCCAGCGCGAGGCCGACGATGGCTGCGCGACCGCAGCGCAGTCGCTGCTGACCAGCGGGCAGCTCAAGCCCGAAGCCGCCTGGCAGCGTGCGCGCCTGGCCGTGGACGCCAACCGCCCGCGCGTGGCCAGCCAGGCCGTGGGCCTGCTCGACCCGGATTGGGCCAGCATGGTGGACACCGTCATCAGCGACCCCGCCAAGTACCTGGACGAGAAGATCACTGCCATCCGCCCGCGCACCAAAGAGTTGGTGACCCTGGCCATCATCAAGCTGGCCTTCAACGATCCGACCGCAGCTGCGTTGGAAATGGACCGCACACGCTGGAAAACCCAGCTCACCAAGGAAGAGCGCAGTTGGGTATGGGGCGTGATCGGCAAACGCTCCGCGCAAAAACTGGAAAACCAGGCCCTGACCTACTTCGCCAACGGTGAAGACCGCTTCATGCACGACGACCACCTGGCCTGGAAGGCGCGCGCCGGCATGCGCGCGGGCGCCTGGGGCCATGTGCGCGATGCCATCGCAGCCATGAGCGAACTGCAGCAGGGTCAACCCGACTGGATCTACTGGAAGGCACGCGCCCTGCAGGCGCTCGATCTGCCCAACGCGTCCACCGCCTCGGTGCAGGCCCGCACGCTGCTCGAATCGATCGCCTCGGAGCGTGGCTTCTACGAACAGCTCGCGCTCGAAGACCTGGGCCGACAGATCACCACACCGCCCGCCCCCACACCACCGAGCGCCGAAGAAACCGCGGCCGCGCGGCGCAACCCGGGCTTGCGCCGTGCGCTCATTGCCATGCGGTTGGGCCTGCGCAGCGAAGGCGTGCGTGAGTGGAACTACATCACCACCCTGCACGATGCCGGCGGCATGGGCGAGCGTGAACTGCTCGCCGCCGCCGCCCTGGCCTGCGAAGCCGAACTCTGGGACCGCTGCATCAACACCAGCCTGCGCACGCCCACCACGCAAGATCACGCCCAGCGTTTCCCCACACCGCACCGCTCCGCCGTGGTGACACGCGCACGCGAGATCGGCCTGGACCCGGCCTACGTGTACGGCCTGATCCGTCAGGAAAGCCGCTTCGTCACCGACGCGCGCTCGGGTGTGGGCGCCTCGGGTCTCATGCAGGTGATGCCGGCCACCGCGCGCTGGACCGCCCGCAAGATCGGCCTGACCGATTTCAGGCCGGCCCAGATCACCGAACATGAGACCAACATCCTCATCGGAACGGCCTACCTCAAGCTCGCGCTCGACGACTTCGAGGGCTCGTTGCCCCTGGCCGCAGCCGCCTACAACGCCGGGCCAGGCCGCCCACGCAACTGGCGCAACGGCCCGGTGCTGCCGGGTGAAATCTGGGCTGAGAACATTCCGTTTGAAGAGACACGTGACTACGTCAAGCGTGTTCTCGCCAACACCACCAGCTATGCCGCGCTGCTCACCGGCCAGCCGCAGTCCCTGCGCGCGCGGCTGGGCACCGTCGGTCCGCGCGTGGGCGGCGATGCGACCATCAACCGCGATCTCCCCTGAACATACTGGCGCCTGCACACCTCATGAAAAACATCCTCGTCCTGGGCGGAACCGGTTTTGTCGGCCGCCATGTCTGTGAAAAGCTGCACCGCCAGGGTTGGCGCATCACCGTGCCCACGCGCCGCGCCATCAACGCGGCCGCCGTGCAACACCTGCCGCGGGTGACCGTGATCGAGGCCGACGTGCACGACCCCGCCCAGCTGCTGGAGCTGGTGACGGGCCACGATGCCGTGATCAACCTCATTGCCATCCTGCATGGCAACGAAGAGGCGTTCGAGCGTGTGCACGTGGAGCTGCCCCTGGCCTTGTCGGAGGCCTGCCTGGCCGACGGCGTGCGCCGTCTGGTACACATCAGCGCGCTCGGGGTGAGCCTGGACGGACCTTCGCGCTACCAACGCAGCAAGGCACGTGGCGAAGAGCTGCTGCGCGCTGCCGACCTGGACCTGACCGTGCTGCGGCCCAGCGTCATCTTTGGGGCAGGCGATCGCTTGCTCAACGTGTTCGCCCGCCTGCAATCGATTTTTCCCGTGATCCCGCTGGCTGGCGCGGGGGCCCGTTTTCAACCGGTGTGGGTGGAGGATGTGGCCAGCGCCGTGGCAGCCTGCATCGCGGATCGGGGCCTCCCCCAAAGCACGGTCGGCCAGACCTTCGAGTGCGCCGGCCCCGATGTGCTGACGCTGGCCGAGCTGGTGGGCGTCGCAGGACGGTACGGCAGCAAACAGCGCCCCGTGCTGCCGCTGCCCGCTTTCCTGGCGCGACTGCAAGCCGCCACGATGGAACTCATGCCCGGCGAGCCGTTGATGAGTCGCGACAACCTCGATGCCATGTCGGTCGACAACGTGGCCACCCACCAGTGGCCCGGCCTTTCCTCATTGGGCATCGTGCCCGCCAGCGTGCACACCATCGCCCCCACGTACCTGGGCCAGCGCGGTGGACGCAGCAAGCTGCTGGAGTTCAGGCAGGGCGAACGGCCTTGAGGTCGGGGCACACGAAAGCCGGTTCAATTGTGACTTTTGCCTTGCCAAAAGATCAATAAATACCACCAAGGTGTCATTTTTCATGGGGTTGTTCGGGCTTACATTAAACCGTACACAGTACAACACCAACCCAGGAAATCAGATGACAGTCTCCAACCTGAAGCTCCCCACCAGCCGCAGAGCCGGCGCCCCTGCTGCCCCCGGTTACCGCACCGAACACCAGCGCGACGTGATCAACCGCCTCAAACGCATCGAAGGCCAGGTCCGCGGCCTGATCGACATGGTCGAGGATGGCCGGTCATGCGAAGACGTGGCCCAGCAGATGTCGGCCGCACGCAAGGCCATGGACAAGGCCTTCTACCGCATGATGGCGACCTCGGTAATGGAAGCCGTGTCCACTTCCGACTCGGAGGTCCATACCTTCCGCGAGGTCGAGCGGTCCACCCGCATCCTGGAAAAGTACGCCTGAACAACGCCGCCTGCGCGTCAGGAACGCAGCGGATCAATCGGCGCACATTTCGGCATCAATCAGCGGGCGCGAAGTCCTTACCATGGGGCTCTTTTCAAGGAGGCCCCATGGCATTGCAACTCTACGTCGGCAACAAGAACTATTCCTCGTGGTCCATGCGGCCCTGGGTGCTCATGAAACAGGCGGGCATCCCGTTTGAAGAGGTGATGGTGCGATTCGACTCGTTCGATATCGATTCCACCTTCAAGAAGAACCTGCGTGTCGTCAACCCGTTGGGCAAGGTGCCGGTGTTGGTGGACGACGGCTTTGCCATCTGGGACACGCTCGCGATTGCCGAGTACCTCGCCGAGCGCTCCCCCGACAAGCAGCTGTGGCCCAAGGACGTGAAAGCCCGGGCCCGCGCACGCAGCGTCTGCGCCGAGATGCACAGCGGCTTCACCGCGTTGCGCAACCATTGCCCGATGAACATCGAGGCCTCACTGCCCGAGATCGGCCGGCTGGTCTGGCGCGACAAGCCGGGCGTGCGTGCCGACATGGCGCGCCTGGGCGGCCTGTGGAGCGAACTGCTCGCGGCGCAACCCGCCGGTGCCCTGCTGTTCGGCGAATTCACCATCGCCGACGCGTACTTCGCGCCGGTGTGCATGCGCATCAAAACCTACGAACTGCCACTGCCAGCCGACCTGCTGGCGTATGTGGAGCGTGTGTGTGCGCTACCGGGTGTGAAAGCCTGGATCGATGAAGCACTGGCCGAGCACGACTTCATCGACTTTGACGAGCCGTACCGCCTGGGTAGATAGTGGCCCGCGCTCCGTCGCTGTCAGGGGGCCTAAACTCGGCGGCATGAAAACCTACCTCGTCGGCGGCGCGGTGCGCGACGCGCTGATGGCGCGTGCCGCCGGCACGCCTGAAGCCTCGCACGTGGACCGCGACTGGGTGGTGGTGGGTGCCACGCCCGAGGCCATGGTGCAGCAAGGCTTTTTGCCGGTGGGGCGTGATTTCCCGGTGTTCCTGCACCCCGTCACGCGCGAGGAATACGCGCTGGCCCGCACCGAGCGCAAGACCTCTCCCGGCTACCGCGGTTTCGTCGTGCATGCCGAGCCGGTCGTGACGCTGGAGGACGACCTTGCCCGGCGCGACCTCACCATCAATGCGATGGCCGTGGCGGCCGATGAGGCGAGCGATCCCGCTCACGCACAGCTCATCGACCCGCACAAGGGCCGGCAGGATCTGCAGGACCGCGTGCTGCGCCACGTGACCGAGTCCTTCACCGAAGACCCGGTGCGCATCCTGCGGCTGGCGCGCTTTGCCGCTCGGTTCCCCGACTTTTCCGTGGCCCCCGAAACGCAGGCGTTGATGCAGCACATGGTGGAGCACGGAGAAGTCGACCATCTGGTGGCCGAGCGCGTGTGGCAGGAGCTTGCGCGCGGGTTGATGGAGCAACGCCCCAGCCGCATGTTCGACGTGCTGCGCGACTGCGGCGCGTTGAAGCGCCTGCTGCCTGAAGTGGATCGTCTTTGGGGCGTGCCGCAGCGTGCCGAGTACCACCCCGAGATCGACACCGGCGTGCACCTGATGATGGTGCTCGACATGAGCGCGCGCCTGAATGCACCGCTCACCGTGCGCTTTGCCTGCCTGGGCCACGACCTCGGCAAGGGCACGACGCCGGCCGACCTGCTGCCGCGCCACATTGGCCACGAGGAGCGCAGCGCGAAGCTGCTCAAGGGCGTGTGCGAGCGGCTGCGTGTGCCGGTGGACTGCCGCGAACTGGCCGATGTGGTGGCGCGCGAGCACGGCAACATCCACCGCTGCGCCTCGCTGGGTGCCGCGGCAAGGGTGCGCTTGCTGGAACGCTGTGACGCGCTGCGCAAACCGGCCCGCTTCCACGAAGTGCTGCTGGCCTGCGAATGCGATGCACGTGGGCGGCTGAGCATGAGCGACATGGCCTACCCGCAGCGCGAGCAACTCGCCCAGGCGCTGGTGTGGGCGCAGGCGGTGGACACAGCCCACATCGCGGCCCAGGCCCAGGCCGATGGCCTGAGCGGGCCGAAAGTGGGCGAGCAGATCCACAGGGCCCGTGTGGCCGCTGTCGAGAAAGGCCTCGGCGCTGCGGGCCCCGCCGTTGCTGCCGATTGAGCGCCACCTGTTGCCGTCAAGCGGGTTGAAAAACTTCGCAGCTTGAAGGTGGGTCTTGGCGCAACGGGTACCACGCCGGCGCTCATCGTGTTACGGTTGACCGCTCATGAGTACCTTACCCAAGCTGCTGACGCAAGGGTCAGCACTCTTCCTGGACTTTGATGGAACGCTGGCTGATCTGGCTCACCGACCCGATGCGGTGGATGTGCCTGGCGATCTTGCTCGCCTGCTCGATCGGCTGCACGGGCAACTGAACGGTGCGCTGGCGGTGGTCACCGGCCGCGCCCGCGAAGACATCGAGCCCATGCTCTCGCCTTGGCGGTGGCCGGCTGCGTTCGAGCATGGCGCCCTGCGCATCTCGGCGCACGGTGACGTGTCCGCACACCGACCCCAGGGACTGGACCGCGCCATTGCCGCTGCGCAGCACCTGTCGGGACGCCACACCGGGCTGCTGCTGGAGATCAAACAGACTTCCATGGCACTGCACTTCAGGCTCGCCCCTTCACTCGAGACCTTGTGCGTGCAGACCCTCTCGCGTGCCATCGAAAACGAAAATGGCCTGCAGCTGCTGCGAGGCAAGGCGGTGATCGAGGTGAAATCGGTCGGCGTGAACAAAGGCCTGGCAATTCAAGCCTTCATGAACGAGGCGCCGTTCGCCGGTCGTCGGCCCGTCTTCGCCGGCGATGACGTGACCGACGAGGCCGGCTTCGCCGTCGTGCAGCGCCTGGGTGGCGCCGGTATCAAGGTCGGAGCGGGCACGAGCATTGCCCTTCATCGCTGCGACAACCCGCAAGCCCTGCGCGCCTGGTTGACCGAAGCCACCCAAACCCCCTTGATCCACGCATGACGACTTCCCCGAACCGCTTCGCACCGCCCGCCGCCCCATCACTCTCGCTCGGCATGGTGGGCAACTGTGCCTTCAGCGCACTGATCGATCCGCACGGTCGTGTTGTCTGGAGTTGCCTGCCGCGCTTCGACGGCGACCCGGTGTTTCACGCATTGCTCGGGGGCACCGACGCCGAGGCCGGATCGTGGGCCATCGAGCTCGAAGACATGGTGGAAGTCACCCAGCGCTACGAACCCAACACCGCCGTGCTGGTGACCGAGCTGTGGGACAGCCAGGGTCACGGCATTTCCATCACCGACTTCGCGCCGCGTTTCCTCTCACGCGGCCGCTACTTCCGGCCGACCCAGCTGGTGCGCCGCGTGCGCCCGATCAAGGGAGTGCCGCGCATCCGCGTGACGCTCGCACCGCGCTTCGACTGGGGCGCGCAAGCCCCGCGCATCACCTCGGGCAGCCACCACATCCGCTTTGTTGGCGACCAGCAGACACTGCGGCTGCACACCGACGCGTCCATCAGCCACGTGTTGGCGCGCGAGCCCTTCCTGCTCACCCGCGAACTCAATTTCCTGCTCGGCCCGGACGAAACCCTGGAAGCCGGCATCGGCGACACCGCGCGCCATTTCGAGCAGGAGACACTGGCCTACTGGCAGGGCTGGAGCCAGCGTCTGGCCGTGCCGCTGGAGTGGCAGGACGCGGTGATTCGCGCGGCCATCACGCTCAAACTCTCGATGTTCGAGGACACCGGCGCCATCGTGGCGGCCATGACCACCAGCATCCCGGAAGCGCCGGGCAGCCAGCGCAACTGGGACTACCGCTACTGCTGGCTGCGCGACGCGTTCTTTGTGGTGCGCGCGCTCAACAGCCTGTCCGAGGTCGGCACGCTGGAGGACTACCTGCGCTGGCTGTCCAATGTGGTGGTCGGCTCCAAGGACGACGGTGACGCCAGTGGACACATCCAGCCGCTGCACGGCATCGGGCTGGAGCGTGAATTGCCCGAGCGCATCTGCGAGACACTGCCCGGTTACCGTGGCATGGGCCCGGTGCGTGTGGGCAACCAGGCACAAGAGCACTCCCAGCACGACGTGTACGGCAACATCGTGCTGGCCGCTGCCCAGGCTTTTCACGACCGCCGGCTGCTGCACCCGGCCGGGCTGGCCGAGTTCGAGCGGCTGGAGGCGGTGGGTGAACAGGCGGCGCGCATCTTTGACAAACCCGATGCCGGTATGTGGGAGCTGCGCACCCGCGCCCGCGTGCACACGAGTTCGGCGCTGATGTGCTGGGCCGCCTGCGATCGCCTTGCCAAGATCGCGCGCACGCTCGACCTGCCAGGCCGCGCGACGCACTGGGGCGATCGCGCCGCTGCGATGCGCGATCGCATCCTGCGCGAATCGTGGAGCGAAGAGCGACAGGCGTTTGCCGAGAGCTTCGGCGGCCGCGACCTCGATGCCAGCGTGCTGCTCATGGTCGAGGTGGGCTTCATCGCCCCGATGGACCCGCGTTTCGTGGCCACCCTCAAGGCGCTTGAGGAACACCTGTGCGACGGCCCCTACATGCGTCGCTACGAGGCAGCCGACGACTTTGGCAAACCCGAGACCGCGTTCAACATCTGCACCTTCTGGCGCATCGACGCGCTGGCCCGCACCGGCCGCAAGAGCGAGGCACGCGCCATCTTCGAAACCATGCTGGCCACGCGCAACCCGCTGGGCATGCTGTCCGAGGACACCCACGCCACCACCGGTGAAATGTGGGGCAACTACCCGCAGACCTATTCGATGGTGGGCATCATCAATGCAGCCGTGCGCCTGTCGGCCGCATGGGACACGGTGATCTGAAGGACCACGACATGGGCAGACTCGTCGTCGTCTCCAACCGCGTGGCCGATCCGCGCAAGGCCGCCTCCGGCGGGCTCGCCGTGGCCGTGGGCCAGGCGCTGGAAGCCTCGGGCGGGCTGTGGTTCGGCTGGAGCGGCAAGATCGATGAAGACGGCACGCCGGGCGAAGGTGACCTGCACCTGCAAACCGCGGGCAACGTGCAGCTGGCCACCGTGGACCTGAGCCGCGAAGACCACGACAGCTACTACCTGGGCTACAGCAATGGCGTGCTGTGGCCGGTGTTTCACTACCGTCTGGACCTCGCCGACTTCGATGCCGGTTACATCGGTGGCTACCGGCGCGTGAACCAGATGATGGCGCACAAGCTGGCCAGCCTGCTGCGCCCCGACGACGTGATCTGGGTGCACGACTACCACCTGATCCCGCTGGCCGCGGAGCTGCGCGCCATGGGCTGCCAGCAGCGCATGGGTTTCTTCCTGCACATCCCGATGCCGCCACCCTTGATCCTGGCCGCCGTTCCCGAGCACGACTGGCTGATGCGCTCGCTGTTCGCCTACGACCTGGTGGGTCTGCAGTGCGAGGCCGATGTGTCGCACTTCTCGCGCTACGTGGGCACCGAGACGCAGGCCGATGTGCTCGGAGAGCACGAATTCCGCGCGTTTGGCAAGACGCTGCAGGTGCAGGCCTTCCCGATCGGCATCGACGTGGACGAGTTCATCGAACTCGGGGAGGCGCGCGAAGCGCAGGAGATGTACACCCAGATGCGTGAAGAGTATTCGCGCCGACGCCTTCTGCTGGGCGTGGAGCGCATGGACTACTCCAAGGGACTCCCGCAGCGGCTCAAGGCGTTTCGCCAACTCTTGCAGTCCTACCCGGAGAACCTGGGCAGCGCCACACTGATCCAGATCGCCGCGCCCAGCCGCGAATCCGTCGACGCCTATGCCGCGCTCAGACAGGAGCTGGAGAGCCTGTGCGGCGCCATCAACGGCAACTTCGGCGAACTCGACTGGATGCCGGTGCGCTACATCCATCGCAACGTGGCGCGCAAGCGCTTGCCGGGCCTCTACCGCGCGGCCAGCGTGGCGCTGGTCACGCCGCTGCGCGACGGCATGAACCTGGTGGCCAAGGAGTTCATCGCCGCCCAGGACCCGGACGATCCGGGTGTGCTGGTGCTCTCGCGCTTTGCCGGCGCCGCCGAGCAGATGCGTGAGGCCCTGCTGGTGAATCCGTACGACACCACGCGCACCGCCGAGACGATCCAGCGCGCCTTGCAGATGCCGCTGGATGAACGCCAGCGCCGCCATCAGGCACTGCTGGCGGGCATCCGCGAGCAAGACGTGCACTGGTGGCGCAAGCGCTTCCTCGACGCGCTGGCCGCCATTCCCGCTCCGTAAGCCACCCCTTTCGCAGCTGCCCGCCATCAGGCAGGCAGGCGCGAGCTTTGCCTTGTCACGAACCGGAGGACCCTCATGAACGACAACCTGCTTGAAACCGCGGCCCGGTGGTGGGTCAGTCTGGGCGGCGCGGCCACCACCTTGCTGCGCGTGACCATCATCATCGTGGCGGCATGGCTGCTGATCGCAGTCCTGCAACGCACCATCCGCACCCTGCGCGAACGCATCGCGAGCCGCATGGACGACCGCGAGTCGACCAAGCGTGCGGATACCCTGGGGCGCGTGTTCCGCTACCTCGCCACGGTGGTGGTGAGCCTCATCGCGGGCATGCTGGTGCTGGCCGAGCTGGGGGTATCGGTAGCGCCCATCCTGGGCGCGGCCGGCGTGGTGGGTCTGGCGGTCGGCTTTGGCGCGCAAAGCCTGGTCAAGGACTTCTTCACCGGCTTCTTCATCCTGCTGGAAAACCAGATCCGCCAGGGCGACGTGGTGAAGATTGGCGATCACGCGGGTTCGGTCGAGGTGGTGACGCTGCGCTACGTGCAGCTGCGCGATTACGACGGCAACGTGCACTACATACCCAACGGCCACATCAGCACCGTGATCAACATGACGCGCGGCTTCAGCAACGCGGTGATGGACATCGGCGTGGCCTACCGCGAGAACGTGGACGAGGTGATGGCGGTGATGCGCGGCGTGGCCGCCGAGTTGCGTGAGGACCCCGACTTCCTGCCGAAGATCATCGCCGACCTTGAGGTGGCCGGCGTGGAGAGCTGGGCCGACTCGGCCGTGATCATCCGCTGCCGCTTCCGCACCTTGCCGCTGGAGCAATGGAGCGTCAAGCGCGAATACCTGCGCCGGCTCAAGGCCGCGTTCGACGCGCAGGGCATCGAGATCCCGTATCCCCACGTGACGGTGTACGCCGGTCAGGACCGCCAGGGCAAGGCGCCAGCCTTTCCCCTGCAGCAGCTGGCCGAGGCCTGACGGCGGGGCACCGGGTGGCGATTGCCCCGCCTGCTGGCAGGGCCGGGTGGGCTGTGACACGATGCGGCGATCAGGAGCCCACCATGACCGCTCGCAACCCCCTCAACCGCCCCTTGGCCGATGGCATCCAGCAGTTGGGTTTTCGCAAGTGGTACGAGCGCGAACTGCTGTCCAGCCACGCGCACATGGCGCTGGCCCTGATTTCTGCGGTGGCCATGATGGCCAGCTTTGAAGCGTTCCGCGGCGCCAGCACCAGCGAGAAACTCTTGAACACCGCCTTCGTGGTGGTGACTGCGGCCATCGCGCTGTGGTCCATGCGCCGTTACCTGTACCTGCTCATGCACGCCGAAGAGATGGCCAACCAGGCCAACTGCGCCCAGTGCCAGGCCTATGGCTTGCTCAAGCTGCAGGAGGTGGAAGACCGGCGCCTCACGGCCCAGCGGCTGGTGCCAGTCTGCTGCAAGCGCTGCGGCTTCCGCTGGAACCTTGAAGACGATTGAGCCCCCACGCTCTCCCGCTTCGCGTGGTCCGCTGCCCCCCGAGGGGGCTGGCCCCGCCTTGGGGCGGCCCGGCGGCGGTCCGCTGAACCCCACGCACCGCCGCTACGCGGGTCGCTCAGAGCCGGGGCCGGATAATCGAGCCATGGCACATCTCCTGATCGTGGAAGACGACGAACTCCTGCGCGACGGGCTCAGTGCCCAGCTCATGCAGGCTGGCCACCGCATCAGCACCGCCGAGGACGGTCAGGTCGCGCTTGACCTGCTGCAGGCAGAACCGTTCGACGGTGTGGTGCTCGACCTGGGCCTGCCCCGGGTGGACGGTCTCACCGTGCTGCGCACGCTGCGCCAGCGCCTGCCGGCCCTGCCCGTGCTGGTGCTCACCGCGCGCGACGGTGTTGAAGACCGCGTGGCTGGCCTCAACGCCGGCGCCGACGACTACCTCACCAAACCCTTCAGCCTCGACGAGTTGCAGGCCCGACTGCAGGCCTTGCTGCGCCGCGCCAATCTGCCCTCGGCGAGCGCCAGCGATCCCGGCGACGGCAACCACCCGCTGCGCCTGGACGCTCACCTGCAACGCGCCTGGCTCGGCCAGGAAGCCATCGACCTCACCCCTCGCGAATGGACCCTGCTGGACCTGCTGGTGCGCCACACCGGTCGTGTGGTCAGCCGAGACGAAGTGCTGAGTGCCTGGCAGGCCGTGCCCGGCGAGACGGGCGCGCTGGCCTCCAACGCGCTGGAGGTGTATGTGCACCGACTGCGCCGCAAGCTCACCGGCTCACCGCTGAACATCCGCAACATCCGCGGCCTGGGCTACCTGCTCGAAATGAGCCCCGAATAAAAGGGCCCCTTGAGCAAACCCTCGCTCCTGTCGCTGCGCCGTCAGCTGCTGCTGTGGTTGCTGCTGCCGCAGCTGGTGCTGTGGGCCGGTGGCGGCTTGCTCACGTACCGCATTGCGCTGAGCTACGCCGAAAAGGCGATCGACCAATCGCTCATGCAGTCGGTGCGCGCCCTGGCGCGGCAGGTCAAACCGATCGGCTCGGGCCTCTTGATCGACTTCCCGCGTGCTGCGCAAGACGTGCTGGCGCAGGACCCCGGCGACCCGCTGAGTTACCTGGTGACGTCACCCCCCGGCCAGTTCCTGCTGGGCAATCCGCGCCTGCCCGCCCCAGCCCATGCGCCCACGCGCTTCGGCGAACCCATGCTCTACCGCGCCACGCTCGACAGACAGCCACTGCGCATCGTGGCCATGGACGTGAGCTACGGCGAAGACAGCGCGCCCCAGACCCTGCGCGTGCAGGTGGGCAAGGGCACGGCCGCGCAGCAGCAGATCGCGCGCGAACTGGTGGCCGACCTGCTGGTGCCGCTGCTGGCCATCGGCGTTCTGCTGAGCCTGCTGGTGTACGGCGGCATCCGCCGTGGTCTCGCGCCGCTCAAACGCCTCACCGGCCAGTTGGAGAACCGCTCGGTCAACGCGCTGTCACCCATCGGCATGACACAGGCACCCAGCGAAGTGCACGCCCTGGTCCAGGCCGTCAACGGCTTGCTGGGCGAAGTGGAGCGCAGCGTGGCGCAGGAGAAGCGCTTCATCAACGACGCGGCCCACCAGTTGCGCACGCCACTGGCGGGGCTCATCAGCCAGGTGGAGCTGGCGCAGCGGGAAACACACGACCCGGTGTTGGGCGCGCGCCTGGCCAAAGTGCTCACCGGCGCCGAACGCAGCGCCCACCTGGTGCACCAGTTGCTCACACTGGCCCGAAACGAAACCCAGGCCCGGCGCGAGCCGCTGGATCTGGCCGAACTGGCACGGGATGTGGCCCGCGAATGGACCCCGCGCGCCATGGCCGCCGGCGTCGACCTGGGCTATGAAGGTGTCGAGCACCTGCCGCTGGAAGGTGACGCCCTGCAACTGCGCGAGGCCCTGGCCAACCTCATCGACAACGCGCTGCGTTACACACCGCGCGGCAGCAGCGTCACCCTGCGCGTCACTGCGCGCGGCTCAGGTGCCGAACTCGCGGTCGAAGACAACGGCCCCGGGCTCACCGACGAGGAGATGGCCCATGTGTTCCAGCGCTTCTGGCGCGCCAGCGAAATGCCCGGCGGCTGCGGCCTGGGCCTGGCCATCGTGCGCGAGATCGCGCGGCGCCATGGCGGTGACGCGGTGGTGGAGCGAGCGACACCGCACGGACTGCGCGTGGTGCTTCACCTCGGTTGATCGCGGCGGTCAGCCGAACACCGAATCGCTCTCGGCGTGTGCGCTGCCGACATAGACGCGCAGCACCGTGCCTTCACCATCCTGCTCCCACAGCCGGCCCTGCACGGTGAACTGCCGCCCACCCAGCCGGAACACGTCGCCGGCGGCCGGCGCCACGCCGTGACCGCGCCAGAAATCGGGCACGGCGAGTGAGGCGCGGCGCATCCAGGTCTGGTCTTCGGGGTTGAACACAAGGGCAATGCGCAGGGTGGACTGGCTCATGAAGGCTCCTGAGGTGTGGGAAGGGTGCAGACACCAAGCTTAGCGCCGGCACTGCGCTCAGGGCATCCGTTGCCCGGAGCCTGGATCGAACCAGTTCACGTGCAACGCCTGCACGTCCAGCCCCACGCGGTCCCCGGGCGCCACGCGCACCTGCGGCGAGGTGCGCACCGTCACGTCGCCGGCCTCGGTCTTGATCACCACGAAGGTGTCGGCACCGGTGGGTTCGACCACGCTCACCTCGCCGCGCCAGGGCGCGCTGTCGGTCAGGGAGATGTGCTCGGGCCGCAGGCCCATCAGCGCCGCGCTGTGGCCCGCGCCCGGGCAGGCCAGCGGCAGGTCGGCACCCGCGATGCTGAAGCCCCGGCCGGCTTCGGCCACGCTGCGCCCCGGCACCAGGTTCATGGTGGGCGAGCCGATGAAGGTGGCCACGTAGGTGTTGGCCGGGCGGTTGTAGATCTCGTCGGGCGTGCCGAGCTGCTGCAGGATGCCGTCCTTCATCACCGCGATGCGGCTGCCCAGCGTCATGGCCTCGATCTGGTCGTGCGTGACGTACACGCTGGTGATGCCGCTGGCCTGGTGCAGGCGTTTGATCTCGGCGCGCATTTCCACGCGCAGCTTGGCGTCCAGGTTGGACAGAGGCTCGTCGAACAGGAACAGCTGCGGCTGGCGCGCCAGGGCCCGGCCCATGGCCACGCGCTGGCGCTGGCCGCCCGAGAGCTGGCTCGGCCGGCGGTCCAGCAGGTGCTCGATCTGCAGCATGGCGGCCACCTCGGCGATGCGCCTCTGGCGCTCGGGCTTGGGCACCTTGCGCATCTCCAGCGCGAAGCCGATGTTGTCGGCCACGCTCATGGTGGGGTAGAGCGCGTAGCTCTGGAACACCATGGCGATGTCGCGCTGCGCGGGCGCCACGCCCACCACGTCACGGCCTGCGATGCGGATCGCGCCTTCGGTGGGCTCTTCCAGCCCGGCAATGATGCTCAGCAAGGTGGACTTGCCGCAGCCCGAGGGCCCGACCAGGATGAGGAATTCGCCCGGGGCCACGGCGATGTCGATCTTCTTCAAGACCTCGACCTGCCGCTCGCCCTTGCCGAAACATTTGCGCACGCCCCGGATGTCGAGCGCGGATGCGGCGGATGCAGCCATGGAGTTCAACCTTTCACCGCGCCAGCCGTCAGGCCGCGCACAAAATAACGGCCCGCGAGCACGTACACCGCCACCGTGGGCAAGGCGGCAATCAGGGCGCCGGCCATGTCCACGTTGTAGGCCTTCACGCTGCTGGTGGTGTTGGCCAGGTTGTTCAGGCCCACCGTGACGGGTTTGGAATCGGCGCCGCTGAAGGCCACGCCGAAGAGGAAGTCGTTCCAGATCTGGGTGAACTGCCAGATGAGGGTGACCATGACGATGGGCGTGGACATGGGCACGATGATGCGCAGGAAGATCTGCCAGAAACCCGCGCCATCGAGCTTGGCGGCCTGCAGCAGCTCGCCCGGCACGGCCGCGTAGTAGTTGCGAAAAAAGAGCGTGGTGCTGGGCAGGCCGGCGAGGCAGTGCACCAGGATCAACCCACCAATGGAGCTGGAAAGACCCATCCAACCCAGCACCTGGCTCATGGGCAGCAACACCACCTGAAACGGCATGAACACACCGAACAGCAGCAAACCGAAGAAGGTCTCGCTGCCGCGAAATTTCCACAGACTCAGCACATAGCCGTTGAGCGCGCCCCAGGTGGTGGAGATCAGCACCGCGGGGATCGCCATGAACACCGAGTTCCAGAAGAACGGCTGCAGGCCGTTGCAGTCCACCCCCGTGCAGGCACTGGACCACGCCTGGCCCCAGGCCGAAAAGTTGAGGCTGCCCGGCAGGCTGAGCAGGTTGCCGTTGCGGATCTCGTCGGCGTCCTTGAACGAGGTGGCGAGCATCACGTAGAGCGGTGCGAGGAAGAAGGCCGCACCAATGAGCAGCGTGCTCATCAAGACGAAGCGGCTGAGGGTGAAACGTTTCTGGTTCACGGTTTTTCACCTGAATCTTCCGGACCTTCGATGGCGACACGCAGACACGGAGTCGGAGCGCGTGTCCGATCCAGCGCACGCCGTGGAACCGGCTTTGCCGGGCCACCAGCGTGGTCCCCCCTCCGGGGGGAAGCCGCGAAGCGGCGCAGGGGGGAGTTCATCTCCTGCTCCGCAGTTCGCTGTAGAGGTAAGGCACGACGATGGCGGCCACGGTGGCCAGCATGATGGTGGCGCTGGCCGCGCCCAGGCCGATCTGGCCGCGGCTGAAGCTCATGGCAAACATGAAGGTGGCCGGCACGTCGGTGGCATAGCCCGGGCCACCCGAAGTGAGCGCCATCACCAGGTCGAAGCTCTTGATGGCCAGGTGGGCCAGCACCATGAGCGTGGAGAAGAATACCGGGCTGAGCGCGGGCAGCACGATGCGCAGGTAGATGCGTGGCAACGAGGCGCCGTCGATCTGCGCGGCCTTGATGATGCTGTCGTCGATGCCGCGCAGGCCGGCCAGAAACAGCGCCATGGCAAAGCCGGCCGACTGCCACACGCCGGCGATCACCACGCAATAAATGGCCATATCGGACTGCACCAGCCAGTCGAAGGTGAAGCTGGTCCAGCCCATGTCCTGCACCATCTTCTGCAGGCCCTCGCTGGGGTTGAGGATCCATTTCCAGGCCGTGCCGGTCACCACGAAGGACAGCGCCATCGGGTACAGGTAAACCGTGCGGATAAAGCCTTCACCGCGCACCTTCTGGTCGAGCAGGATCGCCAGAAAAATGCCCAACGCCATGGAGAGGCCGACGTAGAGCACACCGAAGATGGCGAGGTTCTTCAGCGCCACCCACCAGCGGTCCATCTCCCACAGCCGGCCGTATTGCGCCAGCCCCACGAGCTCGTAGTTGGGCAGCATGCGCGAGGCCGTCACCGAGAGCAGGCCGTTCCAGGCCATGAAGCCGTAGATAAAGGCCAGCCCCAGCACGAAGGCCGGTGCGAGCACCAGCCGCGGCAGGATGTGGTCGAGGTTGTTCTTCATGGCGCGACCGGTGCAAGCCCGGCGGGCCTGCACCGATTTCACTGGCCAGGCTTACTTGGCGGCCGCGGCCTGGGCGATGCGCTTCTGCGCGTCGGCCACGCTGAGCTTGTCGTCGTTCCAGAACTGGGTCACCACGTCCTGGATCGCGCCCTGTTTGGCCGGCTCCACCGCCATGCCGTGGGCAATCGACGGCACCAGGCCGCCCGATTGGGCGGTGGCCACGAAGTCCTTCGCCGAGAGCTGGGCGCAGTCGTCGAACTTGCTCATGTCGTGGCCCAGGCGCACCGGGATCGAACCCTTGTTCTGGTTGAACACTTCCTGGAACGCGGGGCTCAGGATCGCCGAGGCCAGATCGGCCTGGGCCTTCTGCGCGGCCTCGTCCTTGAGCTTGAACATGATGAAGGAGTCGACGTTGAAGGTGTAGGCGTTGGCCGTGCCGGGCGCGGCGGCGCAGAGGAAACCTTCACCGGGTTTCTGGCCAGCGGCGGTGAACTCGCCCTTGGCCCAGTCGCCCATGAACTGGAAGCCGGCCTTGCCTTGAATCACAGTGGCGGTGGTCATGTTCCAGTCGCGCCCGGTGGAGGCGGCGTCGGTGTAGCCCTTGAGTTTGCGGAAGGTGGTGAGCGCCTTCGTCATGGTGGGGCTGGTCAGCGCCGCGGGGTCGAGCTTCACGAAAGCGTCGGTGTAGAACTGCGGGCCACCAACGCCGAGCACGACCGACTCGAACACCGTGAAGTCCTGCCAGTTCTGGCCACCGTGGGCCAGCGCCACGTTGCCCGATTTCTTGATCTTGTCGGCCGCGACGAAGAACTCATCCCAGGTCTTGGGCATGCCTTCCACACCCGCCTTCTTCAGCACCTCGGGGTTGGCCCACATCCAGTTGACGCGGTGCACGTTGACCGGCGCGGCCACGTAGCTGCCCTTGGCCTTCATCACGTCGGCCACCACTTTGGGCAGCAGCTCGTCCCACTTCTCTGCCTGGGCCACGCTGTCGATGCTGGTCAGCATGCCTTCGTTGGCCCATTCCTGAATGGCCGGGCCCTTGACCTGGGCGGCGGTGGGCGGGTTGCCCGAAACGGCGCGGCTCTTGAGCACGGTCATGGCGTTTTCACCGCCGCCGCCGGCCACGGCGAAGTCTTTCCACAGGTGTCCCTTGGCTTCCAGCATGGCCTTGAGCTCGGCGGCCGACTTGGCTTCGCCGCCCGAGGTCCAGTAGTGCAGCACCTCCACCGTCTGCTGGGGCGCAGCGGCGGGAGCGGCGGCCGGCGCCGGGGTGGCGGCCACGGGCGCGGCCTCCTCTTTTTTGCCGCAAGCGGTGGCAAGCATGGCGGCCACAAGGGCCGCACCGAGCGTGACTGGGAATTTCATGGCTGTCTCCGAAGGTGGGCCTGCGGCCTGGTGAATGGACCCGGCGGGCGTCCACCGAACAGACGTCGGTTGCGCCGGGGTCGTTCATTTTTCATTAATTAATTAATGATCACATCCGGAGAAACCCGCAAACCGCGGGCGCGATGGGGATCAGCGCAAGCCGGAGAGCGCCCGCGCAGCGCCCAGCAGGGCCGGGGATTGCGCCGACGTGATCACCCACACGGGCACGTCCTTGAGGTAGGTCTGGAAGCGACCTTTGGACTCGAAGCGGTCACGAAACGGCGAGGTGTCGAACCAGCTGCCCAGGCGCGGCACGATGCCGCCACCCACATAGACCCCGCCGCGCGCGCCCAGTGTGAGCGCCAGATTGCCGGCCACCGAGCCCAGCATGGCGCACAGCATGTTCAGCGCCTCCAGCGCCTGTGGCTGGCGTGCGTGCAAGGCGGAGTCGGCCACGGAGGCGGCCGTGCTCATGCCGCTCAAGGCCACGCCGTCGGCATCGCACAGCAGCGTGAAGGTGTCGACCAGGCCCTGGCCGCTGCACAGCCGCTCCGCCGAGGCGCGGCCATACATCCGCATGAGACCGTCCATCACCAGCCGTTCACGGGCGCTCACCGCGGGCAGCGTCACGTGGCCACCCTCGCCCTCCACGGGCACCCAGCCGCCCGCGCCGTCGGGCAGCAGCCCCGACACCCCCAGACCGGTGCCCGCGCCCAGCAATGCGCGGGCCTTGCCGGGTTCGCCCACCCCGCCGCCGATCTGGCGCAGTTCGCTGGTGGGCAGGTCGGGCAGGGCCAGGGCGAGCGCGGTGAAATCGTTGAGCAGGCGCAGGTGTGCCAGGTTGAACTCGGCCTTCACCGCGGCCTGCGAGAAAGCCCAGTGGTGGTTCGTCATGCGGACCTGGTCCCCGGTGATGGGGTTGGCGATGGCGATGGCCGCCAGGGCAGGCCGACCACGGCCCAGGCCTTCGAGGTAGGCGTGCATGGCCGCCTGCAGCGTGGGGAAATCGGCGCAGGCCAACACACGCACATCGGTCATCGGCGCGCCGGCACCGCTTTGCCAGGCAAAACGGGCGTTGGTGCCACCCACATCGGCGAGCAGACGGCCGGTCTCGGAAACTTCAGGGGACATGGCGGTGTGCCTCCGTGATTGCGCGGCGCCAGGGGCGGGCTGCGCAAAGCGGCGGATGATAGCCCGGCCGCTGCGGCGCGGCCACCGGGGTCAACCCGCGCGCTGTGAGCGCGCCCAGCGCACGATGTCCGCCGCACCCATGGCGCCTGGCTGGCGCGCCACCTCGCGCCCACCCACAAACAGCGCGAGGGTGGGAATGCTGCGGATCTGCAGCCGTGCGCCGAGCTGTTGCGCTTCTTCGGTGTTCACCTTGGCCAGGCGCATGTGGGGTTCAAGCTCGCGCGCGGCGGCTTCGAACTGCGGCGCCATCGCGCGGCACGGGCCGCACCACGGTGCCCAGAAGTCCACCAACACCGGCACCTGGGAGCGGGCAATGTGTTTGTCGAATGCCGCTTCGTCCAGCGCCACGGGGTGGCCGGTGAACAGCGGTTTGTGGCACTTGCCGCAGTCGGGCGCCTGCGAAAGGCTCGCGTTCGCCACGCGGTTGGTGGTGTGGCAATGGGGGCAGACGATGTGCAGGAGGTCGGTGCTCATGGTCAAGCAGTTGGTGGCCGGCGGGCGAAATGCAAGCGCCTCGATTTCAAACGCTCAGACCAGGTAGCTGATGAGGCTGGCCAGCATGCTCAGCACGATGGTGGTGGCGAACGGCAGGTTCCAGTCGCGCCCGAAGGCCTTGAACCGCACATCGCCCGGCAACCGGCCGAAGCCCAGGCGCCGCAGCATCGGCGTGAACCAGCTGATGAGCAGCAACGCCAGGAAGATCACGATCATCCAGCGGATCATGGTCAGAGCCTGTGAGTGCGGTCGCCCACGGCAAAACCCAGCGGTACCCAGCCTTGCGCGCTGGCGGCGGGGGCCAGCGCCAGCACCTTGAACAGCTCGCCCATCTCGTGTTCGTTGAGCAGCTTCTGCATCATCGCGTTCTGGCGCGCGTCGGCAGACTGGGCCAGCGTCAGCAAACCAGCGTTCAACAAAAAGCGCCCCTGGCTCGTGTAGCCGATCACCGCCATGCCGGCGTCCTGCGCGGCCAGGGCGATGCCGGTGAAATTCACGTGCGCGGTGATGTCCTTCTGGCCCACATCGGCCAGCGGATCGCTGTCGCTGCGGTGCGCGCGGTGGCAGATCAGCGTGCCCATGTGGCGCTGCGCATGAAAGTACTCGGCTTCGGGAAAGCCGTAATCAAGGAAAAACGCCGCGCCACGCTGCAGCCGGTCGGCCAGGGTGCGCACGAAAGCCTCGGCCTGTGGATGGATCTCGGTGAGGTAGTCGTGCTCGCCGGGCACGTCCACGGGTGGGCGCAGCTCGGTGGGTCGGTCGGCCCAGACCAGCCGGCCTTCGTTCCACGCCACGCCGCGCTCGAACCACACGCCGCCCACGCGCGCCAGCAACTGCACCGGCATGGCGTCGAGCACTTCGTTGCCCAGCACCACGCCCTCCATGCGCTCGGGCAACGCGTCCACCCAGCGCACCACGTCCGCGTACGCCACCAGGGTGGTGCGCTGGCGCTCGCGCAGGCTGCCGGAGAGATCGACGATGGTGTAGCAGCGCAGCGGCCGGCCCTGGTCGGCCAGGGCTTCGATGACCTGCAAGGCGAGGGCGCCGGTGCCGGCACCGAACTCCCACACCTCGTCGGCGCCGGTGGCGTCCAGGGCTTGGGCCACCTGGCGGGCCAGGGTGTGGCCAAAGAGCGGGGTGAGTTCGGGCGCGGTCACGAAGTCGCTGCCGCCGTGCGGTGTGTGACCGAACTTGGGCGCGGTGTTGGCGTAATAACCCAGGCCGGGCTCGTACAAGGCCATCGCCATGAACCGATCAAACGGCAGCCAGCCCCCGGCTTGTGCGATGGCCCCGACCACCCGCTGCAGGAGGTCGCTCGTTAAACTCGTCGGTTCTGTTGCCATGGGGGTCTGCACCCCCGGATTGTCGCCCAATGCCCTCCTCGTCCGCCCCTGCCGCGCCGGAAGCGCGCACCGTGCTCGTCACCGGCGCGGGCAAGCGCCTGGGCCGCGACATCGCGCTCACCCTGGCGCGTGCCGGCTGGAACGTGGCCGTGCACCACCGCCACTCGGCCACCCATGCGCAGCACACCGCCACCGACTGCGACGCCCTCACCGGCCGCCCCGGCAGCGCCGCCACCTTCTTCGCCGATCTGGCCGATGAGGCCAGCGTGCGCGCCCTGCTGCCGGCCGTGGTGGCGCGCTTCGGGCAGATCGACGCGGTGGTCAACAGCGCCTCCACCTTCGAGAACGACAACGCCGCAAGCTTCGGTTTTGCCGCTATGGAAACCCACTTGCGAGCCAACACCGGTGCGGCCGTGCTCCTGGCCCAAGCCCTGCACGCGCACCTGAGCACGCGCGATGCGCGAGGCGCCGTGGTCAACCTGCTCGACCAGAAGCTCTGGAACATGAACCCGGACTTCTTCAGCTACACGCTCTCCAAGGCCGCGCTGGAAGCCGCCAACACCATGCTGGCGCTGGCGTTGGCGCCGTGCGTGCGGGTGGTGGGCGTTGCCCCGGGCCTCACGCTCACCAGCCACCTGCTGAGCGACGAGCAATTCGCTGCCCTGCACCAGCAGTCACCGCTGGGCCGCTCCTCAACGCCCGAAGACGTGGCCGCCACCGTGGCCTTTGCGCTGAGCAATTCGTCCATCACCGGCACCACGCTGCTGGTGGACGGCGGCCAGCACCTCATGCGCTTCGAGCGCGATTTTTCGCTCATGTTACCCGGACCCACCCCATGAACGCCACCTACGCCGGCACCCAGATCCTCACGCTCAGCGGTTTGCGCTTCGACGCCAGCCTGGGCATCCTCGACATCGAAAAATCGGCACCGCAGCCGATCCAGGTGGACGCAGAACTCAACCAGGGCACGCAGCCCCTGCTGCCGCACGACGACGACATCGGCCACGTGCTCGACTACCGCAAGGTGCGCCAGATCATCATCGACGAGTGCACCGCCGAACACGTGAACCTGCTGGAGAGCCTGATCGGCAAGCTCACGCGCCGGCTGATGCAGATGCCCGGCGTGATCGGCGTGCGCGTGAAAATCGCCAAGCTCGAGATTTTTGAAGACTGCGAAGTGGCGATCCGCATGGAAAGCGGGCAGTGGTGAGGACACCCATGAACACCGAACACGAAAACCACAAACTCGAAAAGCGCCTGTGCCGCGAGGTCGGCCGCGCAATCGTCGACTTCAACATGATCGAGGAAGGCGACCGCGTGATGGTCTGCCTCTCGGGTGGCAAGGACAGCTACGCCATGCTCGACATCCTTCAGAAGCTGCAGGCGCGCGCACCCATCAGTTTCGAGATGATCGTGGTCAACCTCGACCAGAAGCAGCCCGGCTTTCCGGCCGACATCCTGCCCGCCTACCTCACGAAGCTGGGCGTGAAGTTCCACATCGAGAACCAGGACACCTACTCCATCGTCAAGCGCGTGATCCCCGAGGGCAAGACCATGTGCAGCCTGTGCTCGCGCCTGCGCCGCGGCATCCTGTACCGCGTGGCCAGCGAGCTGGGCGCGACCAAGATCGCGCTCGGCCACCACCGCGACGACATCCTGCAGACGTTGCTGCTCAACATGTTCTTTGGCGCCAAGCTCAAGGGCATGCCACCCAAGCTGGTGAGCGACGACGGGCAGCACGTGGTGATCAGACCCATGGCCTACGTGGCCGAGAAGGACCTCACCCGCTGGGCCGAGGTGCGGCAGTTCCCCATCATTCCGTGCACCTTGTGCGGCAGCCAGGAAAACCTGCAACGCAAACAGGTGGGGTTGATGCTGAAGGACTGGGAAAAGCGTTTCCCGGGCCGCGTGGAGAACATGTTCTCGGCCCTGCAGAACATCGTACCCAGCCACCTGATGGATCGCTCGCTGTTTCCGTTTGAAACCATTCGCGCCACGGGTGAGGCTTTCGAGGACGGGGACAAGGCGTTTGACGACGAGCCGCTGCCCATGGTGGCGCCGGCAGGGCCTGAAGAAAGCGGCGTCGAAGGGAACGCAAGCCCTGCGCGCGCAGTCATATCGATTTCTGCGGCGCACTGAGACCCCCCCGGGCCGGCAATCGCCACCCAGAAAAAGGAGGCTTCATGACAACCCCATCTTGCGCCCGCCCCTGGGCCAGCCTGTTCAAGATCTGCGCTGCAGCGCTTGCCCTGTTCGCGCTCAGCGGTTGCGCCAGCGTGTTCCTGGTGGACAACCAGGTGCGGAGCTACGCACGCTGGGCCGACCGCCCCACGCCGTCGGGTGCCTCCACGCCGGTGGTCATTCCCCAGGCACCTCAGGTGTTCCGGTTCGAGCGGTTGCCGTCGCAGCAAGACAACCGCGGTGCCGGGCAAAACGAACTGGAAAGGCTCGCCACCCTGTCGCTCGCCAAAGTGGGCTGGACGCCAGCCGCCGCCGGCGTGACGCCGCCCTGGACGGTGGAAGTCAGCGCGGCCACGCTGCGCCTGCCCCATGCGCCTTGGGAGAGCCCCTATGACGGCTTTTGGGGTGGTGGCTTCGGGCCGGGGTTCGGCTTTCCGGGACGCGACTACGTGGTGACCGGCACGGGCCAGATCATCTACGCACCGCTTTTCATGCGCATGGACACGCCCTACTACCAGCGAGAGGTGTCGCTGGTGATTCGCCATGCGGCCAGCGGACGGGTGGTGTACGAGACCCGCGCCGCACACGATGGCCGCTGGAACAGCTCCAACGCCTTGTGGCTGGCCATGCTGGATGCAGCCCTGCGCGGCTTTCCCACGCCGCCCGAAGGACTGCGTCAGGTCAACATCGAAGTGCCGCGCTGAGGAGCGGTTGATCCCCCGGGCAAGGTTTCAAGCATTGCGATCCAGCAGGTCGCGAATGGCCTCGCCCAGTGCGTCCATGCTGTCCTGCTTGCCCATCACGTCGCTCACACCGGCCTCATTCGCCTCGGCCAGCAACCGGTCGTTCACATGCCCGGAAATGATGGCTATCTTGAGCCCGGGGCGCAGGCGCCGGATCTCGGTGGCCGTCTCCACACCCGACAGGCCCGGCATGTTCTGGTCGCTGACCACCAGGTCGACGTGCACACCGGGATTAGCCTGCATCCAGGCCAGTGCCGCTTCCCCCGATTCGAACGTGGTCGCCTGGTGTCCGTGCTTGCGCAGCAAGCGCCCGACCAGAAACACCAGCGCCTCGTAGTCGTCGATGTAGACCACGTGCTTGCCCGCGACGGCGCTGGACATCGGCACGGGCGCCGCGCTCACCGCCATTGATGAGCTTTCGCCAGCATCGGCGGCAGCGGCCAGGGGCAGGTACACGTCGAAGCGCGTGCCTTCGCCGGGCTGAGAGTGCACGCTGATCGCCCCCCGGTGTGCCTTGACGATGCCATGCACCACCGCCAGACCCAGACCGGTGCCGGCGCCGGGTGCCTTGGTGGTGAAGAACGGCTCGAAGATGCGGCGCTGCGTCTCGATGTCCATGCCGGGGCCATTGTCGGCCACGCTCAGGCAGGCGTACGCGCCGGGGTTCAGACCCCCGAGCTGCAAGACTTGCGCGGCATCCAGCCGCACCTCGCGCAGCGCCACGGTGATGTCACCCGAGCCGCCTTCCATGGACTGCCAGGCGTTGGTGCACAGGTTCATCAGCACCTGTTGCATCTGGGTGGCGTCGGCCAGCACCTGCAGACCCGACGCCGGCAGTCGCGTGACCAGCTTGAGGCCGGCGGGCAGCAACGAGCGCATCAGGCCCAGGGCTTCTTCCACCAGTGGCTTGAGCGGTTGGCGCTGCATCTCCTGGGTCTGACGGCGGCTGAAGGTCAGGATCTGCTGCACCAGCTGGCGTGCGCGGATCGCGGCACGGCTGATCTCTGCCAGACTTTCCTGCGCCGGGTGGTCTTCACCCACATCCTCGCGCGCCAGCACGAGGTTGCCCAGGATGGCCGCGAGCAGGTTGTTGAAATCGTGCGCCACGCCCCCGGCCAGGGTACCGATGGCCTCCATCTTTTGCGACTCGCGCAGCTGCGCTTCGAGCGCGCGCTGCTGGGATTCGGCCTCCTTGAGCTCGGTGATGTCGGTGTGGGTACCGACCATGCGCAGCGGCAACCCGTTGCCGTCGCGCGCAATCACGACCCCGCGCGACAGCACCCACTTCCAGCGGCCGTCCTTGCAACGGATGCGGTGCTCGTTGCGGTACATCGGTGAGCGCCCCTCGAAGTGGGTCGCGCGGTCCAGCTCCATCTGCGCCCGGTCATCGGGATGGGTGCGCGCGTCGAGCTCGGCGGAAAGGTTGGCGATGTCGTCGTCGGCATAGCCAAACATGGCCTTGATGCTGGTGGAGAAGAACTCCTCACCCGTGCGGATGTTCCAGTCCCACACACCATCGCCCGCGCTCTCCAGGGCCAGCTTCCAGAGCGTTTCGCTCGCATGCAGGGCGGCTTCGGCTTCCTTGCGGTCGGTGATGTCGAACAGCACGCCCACGCGCAGGAAACCATGCTCGTCGGCCGACACCGCGCTGGACCGGTTGCAGATCCACTTGATGCGCCCGTCCGGCAGCACGACACGGAACTCCGTATCCAGACTGACCACGCCAGACATGATCGCCTGGCGGTCCCGCTCCAGCATGACCCGGTCTTCGGGATGAAAGTACCGCGAGAGCAGCGCGGGATCGCGCATCAGGTCTTCGGCCTCGAAGCCGTAGAGCTCACGGACGCCGGCACTGAGAAAGCGGTACTCGCGCTCGCCGTCGTGCCGCACAAACACCGAGAACACAGCACCCGGCATCTGGGCAGTGATCAGCCTCAACTGCTCCTCGCTGTCGCGCAGTGCCTTCTGGTCGCGCATGCGATCGGTGATGTCCTCCACCGTGCCCTCGTAATACAGCAGCACGCCCGACGCATCGCGCACGCCGTGCGCGTTCTCGCTGATCCACACACGTTCGCGTGTCTTGTGGCGGTGGATCTCCGAGACGAAGCCGCGCACGTAGCCGTCGCGCTCCAACTGTGCCTGGAACTCCCGGCGTCGCACCGGGTCAACGTACCACTCGTTGGCGATGTCGTTCACCGCATCCCTCAGTTCCGCCTCGGATGCATAACCATTGAGCCGCACCAGCGCCTGGTTGGCGCGCAGCATCTGCCCCTCGGGCGAGCTGCGGTAGGCCCCGATGGGCAGGAAATTGAAGAGGGTCGAAAAATCCCCGTCGGGCGGAGATGGCGCCAGTGTCATGCAACGGATTGTGTCGCAACCCCGAGTTTTCAAGGTGTTCAACGCCCGCGCAAGTGGCGTCACCGGTACAGTTGCAGCCTTCCGCCCGCCTTCAAGGACACCCTTTGCAAGTCACCCGCATCCTGGCCGTGCGCCACGGTGAGACCGCCTGGAACCGCGACACGCGCATCCAGGGCCACACCGACATCGAACTCAACGATCACGGTCGCCAGCAAGCGGCCCAACTGGCCCACGCCCTGCGCGACGAACCGATCGCCGCCTGCTACGCCAGCGACCTGCTGCGCGCCCTGGAGACCGCGCAGGCGGTCGCCCGCACGCGCGACCAGACCGTGACGACGCACGTGGGCCTGCGCGAACGGTGCTTTGGTCGTTTCGAAGGCCACACCTGGAGCGAGCTGGAGCAACGCTTTCCCGAGGAGTCTCTGGCCTGGCGCAAGCGGGTGCCCGACTTCGCGCCCGCGGGCGGTGAATCGCTGTTGCAGCTCGAGGCGCGCGTCGTGTCCACCGTGGAAGAACTCGCCGCCCGCCATCCGGGCGAGCAGATTCTCATGGTGGCGCACGGCGGCGTGCTGGACATCCTGTACCGCGCCGCCACGCGCCTGAGCTTGCAAGCGCCGCGCAGCTGGGAGCTGACCAACACCGCCATCAACCGGCTGCTGTGGTCGCCCGAAGGCCTCAGCCTGGTGGGTTGGGCCGACACCGGCCACCTGCAATCCGATCGCCGGAAAACCCTGGATGAACGCAATGCATGAATCCGCATCATTGACGCGCTGGCACCGGGCGCAGGCCTGGATCGGCCATGGTGTGGAGGCCGTCGACACACCCACGCTGGTGATCGACCTCGACGCCATGGACCGCAACCTGGCGCGCATGGCGGCATTTGCCAACGAGCACGGCGTGCGGCTGCGCCCGCACGCCAAGATGCACAAAAGCACCGAGCTGGCCCAGCTGCAGATGGCCCACGGCGCGGTGGGCGTGTGCGTGCAGAAGACCGACGAAGCGCTCGCGCTTGCCGGGGCGGGCGTGCGCAACGTCTACATCAGCAACGAGGTGATTGCGCCGTCAAAACTGCTGCGCCTGGCGCATGCGGTGCGCGATCTCCCGACAAGATTTTCCATCGCGGTCGACAGCGCACAGGGAGTGGAGCGTCTGGCGCATGCCTTGCACGCTGCAGGCGTGAGCGCGCCCGCCTGCCTGGACGTGCTGGTGGAGATCGATGTGGGACAAGGCCGCTGCGGCGCCGCGCCCGGCGCACCCGCCGTGGCGCTGGCACAGGCGATCAAGGCTCACCCGATGCTGCGCTTTGCCGGGCTGCAGGCTTACCACGGCGGCGCCCAGCACCGCCGCACAGCCACCGAGCGCGCCGAGGCCATGGCCGCATCCACCCGCGCCGTGCGGGCCACCTGCGAGGCACTTCGGGCCGCCGGCATCGAGGTGCCCCTGGTCACGGGCGCAGGCACCGGCACCTTTTTGCTGGAGGCCACCAGCGGCGTCTGGGGCGAGCTGCAGGTGGGCTCGTACCTGTTCATGGACGCCGACTACGCCGGCAACGAGGCCACGCCGCTGGCGCCGGTGTTTGAACACGCCTTGTTCGTGAAGAGCCAGGTGATGAGCCGCAGCGCCGACCACGCGGTGTGCGACGCCGGCCACAAAAGCCACGCTATCGACAGCGGCATGCCCAGCGTGTGGTTTCCTCAAGGGTTGAGCTACACCAGCGGTGGTGATGAACATGGCGTGCTGCACACCGACGGCAGCCACCCACTGCCCGCGCTGGGCGAAGTCGTCTGGCTGGTGCCGGGCCATTGCGACCCCACGGTCAACCTGCACGACTTCATGGTCGGGGTGCGCGGTGGGCTCGCAGTAGGCCAGGTGGAGCGCATCGTGCGGGTGGACGCGCGCGGCTGCCTGGGCTGAAGCTCAAACCTCGACGGTGGCTTTGGCGTAGTGGCCGATCAGGGCCAGCAGTTCGTCTTCGGAGTACGGCTTGCCCAGGTAGTGATCCACACCCAGTTCACGCGCATGTTCGCGGTGTTTCTCCGCGATGCGGGAGGTGATCATGATCACTGGCAGGTCGGACAGTCGCGCATCGCTGCGGATGTTGCGCACGAGGTCGAAGCCGTCCATGCGCGGCATCTCGATGTCGGACAGAACAACCGTGGGCCGCTCGGCCTGGAGCTTCTCCAGCGCCTGCAGCCCATCGGCCGCCAGCGTCACCCTGTAGCCTTCGCGCTGCAGCAGCCGTTGCGTCACACGGCGCACGGTGATGGAGTCATCGACCACAAGGATCAAAGGCACGGCATTGACCGCCATGTCCAGGGGTGCTGGTGCGTCCTCGGGCATGGACAGCGCTGCCTTCTGCCGACTGGCCACCCAACTGCGAACCTGTTCGCCATACACCGTGGCCAGGGCCACCGGGTTGTAGATCAGGGCCACGGCACCCGACGCCAGCACCGACATGCCGGCCAGACCGGGCAAACGCGAGAGCTGTGAGCCCAGGTTCTTCACCACGACTTCCTGGTTGCCCAGGACCTCGTCCACGTGCATGGCCATCCGTTGTGCAGCACTTCGGAAAATCATGACGGGCAGCGTGCGGCCCTTGTTCTCCAGCGATTGCACCGACGACTGCAGCAAAGCCCCAGCCCAGAAAAACGGGACTTCCTCGCCCGCCACGATCAGCGAACCGCTCGCGTAGGCCTTGCTCAGTTCGTCGCTGCTCACGCGACGCACCAGCTCCACCAGGTTGGACGGCACGCCCAGGGTGAGCGCGCCAGCGCGCAGCATCACCACCTGCGTCACCGCCGTGGTCAGCGGCAGCACCAGCTTGAAGTTGGTGCCTTGCCCGGCCTGGGTGGCGGTCTCGATGCGGCCACCCAATGCGACGACGTCGTTGCGCACCACATCCATGCCGATGCCCCGACCGGCCAGCTCGGATATTTCACGCGCGGTGCTGATGCCCGGCTCGAAAACGAGTTGAGCGGCGTGCGCATCGCTGATGTCTGCGTCGGACGTGACCAGACCCAGCGCGGCCGCCTTCTCGCGCAAGCGCACCAGATCCAGCCCTGCGCCGTCATCGGCGAACACCACCGACACGTCGTTGAGTTCCTGCGCCAGCGTGATTTCGATCTGACCTTCGGCCGACTTGCCGGCGGCCACACGGGCTTCGGGCGTCTCGATGCCATGCACCACGCTGTTGCGCAGCAGGTGTTCGAACGCAGCGGTCATGCGGTCGAGCACGCCACGGTCCATTTCGATGTTGCCGCCGGTGATGTCCAGGCGAACCTGTTTGCCGGTTTCCTTGGACGCTTGCCGGACCACACGGTACAGCCGCTCGGAAATGCCCTCGAATTCCACCATGCGCGTGCGCAAGAGATCGCGCTGCAACTCGCGGGTCTGCCGGCCTTGGGCCACCAGACTGTCTTCGGTCGATTCCACCGCGCGCTGCAGATTGCGCTGCACGGTGGCCACGTCGTTCACCGACTCCGCCATCATGCGGGTGAGCTCCTGCACGCGGGTGAACCGGTCGAATTCGAGCGGATCGAACGACTGATCCGCGTCGCGTGCCTGGGCCAGGCGGGACTGCATCTGTGTCTCGGCCTGCAGCTCGATGTCGCGCAACTGGCCACGCAGGCGGTCCAGGTTGCCCGTGAGATCTTTCAGCGAACCCCGCAGCGTCACCAGTTCGGACTCCATGCGCGAGCGGGTGATCATCACCTCGCCAGCCTGGTTGACCAGGCGGTCGAGCAACTCGGGACGCACGCGCACAGCAGCACCCGCACGAGCCTGCGACACCGTGGGCGCCACCGGCATGGTGAGCCCTTCCATGCCCCGCACCGCCACGACGTCGGTGGACAGATCCGGTGTCCCGTCGGTGGCTGTTGGCGCCAGGGCTGCGGCCGGCTCGGAAACGATGTGCTCGGGAGCGGTCTGCACCACATCGACGGACTCGGGATCCTGGCGACGCAGCACTTCAAAACGGGCGCTGATGGCATCAAACGCAGACTGCAAAGGCTCCAGATCGGCGCTGCGTTGCACGTCGGAGCCCAGTCGCTCGGCCGTGGTTTCCATTCGGTGAACCATCTCGCCCAGGCGCAACGCGCCTGCCAGACGCGCACTGCCCTTGAGCGTGTGCAGATTGCGCAGCACTTCCGATCGGGCACTGCCGTTGTCCGGTCGCGCCACCCATTGGCGCAACGCGCCTTCGAGCTGGGGCAGCAGTTCCTGGGCTTCTTCCGCAAAGATCGGGAACAGATCGATGTCGATCGTGTCCAGCACATCGATGTCGTCGTCGATGTCCTGCACCGCGGCATGTTCGATGCGGTGGGTGTCTGCGTGCGGAGGAACAAAATCGATCGTGGTTTCGACCATCGCAGGCAGGTCGAAGGTCGTCAAAGGCGCCAAGGTCGACGCAGCGACGTCCGGCTGGGCAAGCACCGGCTCTTCGGGCACCGGCGTCTCGATGACCGGTTCATCCATGACCGACACGTCATCGGTGTGCAGCAGGGATTCGTCAGGCACCGGATCGTGGACCACCCGGTACAGCGCGTCCATCAGCTGTGGATCGGGCTCCTTGAGAAAGCCGGCAGCAAACTGATGCAGAAGCCGGCGAATGTCTTCGGATGCATCAACGAACAACTTGGCTTGCTCGGCTGTGGCCGGGGCGCCGGCCCGCTGATGAAGACCGACCGACCCGATCGCATGCTCAAGGGCTCGGGCGATGTCCGACAGCGACTGGAATCCAACCGTGGCAGAGCTGCCGGCCAACGAGTGTGCAAGTGCTTCGGATTGCTCCGGCACGGGCTCGTGACGCTCAAGCGCCCATTCGGCCAGACCCGTGCACAAGCGGCGCGACCACTCGTCCGCCTCGTTGAGGTACACGTTGTAGAGCTTGAGGCCGATGCGCAGCGAGCCAATCACCCGCGTCTGCTCATCGGGCATGTCCGTTTCACCAACTTGTTCGGGACTCTCCACCGGATCGGCCTCTTGCGCAGCGGCATCTTGCTCCAACGCCATGGGCTCTTCGAGCAACAGTACGGTTTCGGCCACTGGCAAGGGATCGGCTTCTTCAGCCTTGGCGGCTTCGCTCGACGAGAAAGCCGCCAGGCTGCCGAAGTCGATGTCCGCGAGCATCTGCTCTGGAGCAGGCAATTCACTTGGAGGCGATGGCGGTTCAAAGTCGAGGAACGCGGTGTCGATCTGAATGGCTTCTTCAGGCGCCTCCTGTGAAGGCAGATCATCGACTTCCGCCAACTCGCCAAGATCGAAGTCCACGTCCGACTGCGCAGCGTCGATGGCCTCGACATGAGAAGACGCCATTTCAGCGGCCTCCAGGACAGCAGGCTCAGAGGCAGCGGCAGTGGCGACGGATTCTTCCGGCGCCGCCATGTCGAACAGGGGTTCTTCTTTGATTGGCGAAGACGCGCCTTCGGACGCGGCCGCGTGCGCCAATGGCAGGAAAAGGCCCTGGTCGCGCAGGGCTTCGGCGCTGGCCTTGAAGGGCTGCGCCTTCCAGTGCTCTTCGCGCCGCGCCGAGATGTCATCCACCCACCGACCAAAGTCGGTCATGGCTTGTTCCGTCAGCATCAGCAATGGCTGGCCTGCAGGTCGCTGCTCAGCCAACACGGTGTTGACCAATTGCTCCATGGACCATGCCGCCTGGCCAAATTCCTCCAGTCCGACCATGCGCGAACTGCCCTTGAGGGTGTGAAACGCGCGGCGCAGGGTGGTGAGGTGCTCCAGATCACCCGGTTGCACGCGCAACTGCGCAATCGCATCCAGGCCATTGCCCACCACTTCCCGGGCTTCTTCCAGGAAGATGTCGAGCAGATCGTCTTCATCATTGTCTTCACCGGTAGCGTCGACCGGCTCGCGCTCATGGGCCGCGAGAGAGGCTTCGGAAAGCCCCACCAAAGCCTGTGCACCCGCCGCTGCATCGTTCCCGACCACCGCGCCGGCCGCCTCACGCGCGGCGCGCGCCACACCCGACTGCTCGGCGAGCGTGGCCTGCTCGGCCAATGAATCGAGTTGCTGGCTCAGATCGACCAGGTTCATGCCGCCCTGGACTTCGTTGACGACCTGCTGCACGCCATCGCTGATGGCGCGGGCCTCGTCGTGCACTGGCGGGTGGTGCAGTTCCGTATTGATCGTGCGGCCCATGAGCGGGAGCAACTCACCCTTGTCTTCGTCAAAGACAAACAACTTCTTGGCCAGATTCGGCTGGTAGTTGAGCATGTCCACCAGCAGGCTCATGGCACTCAGGTTGTTGCCCAACTGCTGGAACGTACCCGCTTCGCGCGCCAACGCCTCGTCCACTTCCGTGTCGAGGATCTGCTCGACCATGGTGCGCATGCGGGTGACGGCATGAACCGCTTGCTCCAGCCCCAGCACCGACAGCACGCCACGCATCTGAGCCATCTGCGAGACGGCGACGTGCAAGCCTGCTTTTTCCTGCGGTGTGCGGAAGAACTGGTCGAGCGACTTCTCGACCTCCCCCAGGGACACCTTGAGTTCACCCACCACACTGCCCATGGTCTGGCGATCGCTCACCCGGCGGTACAGCTGCTCCATCCAGGTGTCCAGCGGTTGTGCGGGCTGACCGGCCATCACGGCTTCAAGGCGATCGGCGAGCGCCTGCGTGCGCTCGGTGAGCTCGGGCGCGCGGGGATCGAAATCTTCAAAGGCCGCTTCGAGGTACAGCGTGGTGGTGGCCACTTCCATCGCCAGTTCAGGACTCACGCCACCGGGCTCGCGCACCGCATGGTCTGCCGCCTTCACCAAGGCCTGGGCCAGCACCTTGCTGGCTGGATGCAACTTGAGCAGCGAGTCGCCAATCAAGCCGAACTGATCGGCCACCTGACGGGCCCGACTGGCGTCACCGCCGGAATACAGCGACCAAGCCTCCTTGGCCGCATTGATGCGCTTGCGCGCCTGGGCGAGGACTGCCGGGTCATAGCGGCCGAGTGTGGCCACGTGGTAGTCGACCGCCTCAACGGCGCCCAGACCAAATGCCTGTCTGACGGCTGCCAGCTGCGGCGCCAGTTGACTGGACACCTCATGCGGTTGGGCGCAGAAAAACAAAAGATCGTGCAGCAGTGTTTCTGATACCTGCGACTTGCCTTGCGACAAGGTCACGAACTGCATCAGGATCCGCGAAAAAGCCCGTTTGACATAGACGTCGGTGGGCAACAGACGGTGCGCAACCGCTTCAAAGAAGCCGGCTGCCACACGCCAGAAGGTTCGGGCTCGGGTATCCACAGCTCCCGCAGACAGTCCAGCGCTGATCTTCACCAACTGCTGTACCGCCGCCTGGCTTTCCGTCTTGACGGCCAGCAACACCAGGCGGTCAAACAAGGAACGGATGGCCGCGTTGCATTCGAGCGGCGTCCGGTCGGCTGGGGCCACCACGTTCACGCCGTGGTGATCGAACGGCCACAGATCGGCAGGGTGCACGCGCTCGGCCGCAGCCAGTTCCTGCACTTCCCTGTATTGGGAGAACAAGGCGACGGGTTGCACCGGTTTGTTGTTCAGAACCGCTTCCAGGTATTCCACCAGGGCGAAGCTGGCGCGCTCGACCTTTGCCGCCGCCTCTTCATTGCAGCTCTGAGGTCGCTGGACAAACCGCTGAACCGCCGCCTCCATGGCTCGAAGCACATGGGCTGGTGCGCCCAGACCCACCATTTCCAAGGCGCCAACCGCCTGATGCAGTTGCTGACGCGCCTGACGCAGCGAGGCCGGATCAACCGCCTGCAGGTCGTCCATGCGCGATTGTTCCGTCTCACGCACAAACCGCTTGATCGCCTTGTTGGCGCCATCCAGCGATTTGCGCAGCTCGTCGAATACCCATGCCAACGGACCGAGGTCGGCGACAGGTGGATCCATCTGCGGACTGTCGGTAGCGGTGTCGAGCATGTTGATCTTGGAGTAAGGGTCCGACTGGGGCAATCAGGCGATCTTGAATCGCGATACCGACTGGCGAAGTTCTTCTGCCATCACCGAGAGTTCACGCACCTGCTGCGCCGTGGAGCGGGTACCTTCCCCGGTCTGCTCCGTCACGGCAAAAATGTGCTGGATGTTCCCCGCCACCTCGTTCGCGGAATCGGCTTCTCGCGACGCCGCGTTGGAAATCTGCTCGATCAGCTCGGCCAGCCGGCGCGAAACGCGATCGATCTCGGACAGAGCGGTACCGGCGTTGTCGGAGAGCTTCGCACCCTCGACCACACCCTGCGTGGAGCGTTCCATGGCGGCTACCGCGTCCTGCGTGTCGGTCTGAATCGCCTTCACCAGCGCCGAAATCTGTCGCGTCGCATCGGCAGAACGTTCGGCCAGTCGCTGCACCTCTTCCGCCACCACCGAGAAGCCTCGGCCAGCTTCACCGGCCGACGCGGCCTGGATGGCGGCGTTCAATGCGAGCACGTTGGTCTGTTCGGTAATGTCGGAGATCAGTTCGGTGATCTCGCCAATCTCCTGCGACGACTCACCCAGCCGTTTGATGCGCTTGGAAGTTTCCTGAATCTGATCGCGAATCGAGTTCATGCCGCCGATGGCGTCCTGCACCGCCTGCAGACCCGACTCGGCCGCTTGCAGCGAAGCACGGGCCACCGTGGCCGACTCCTGCGCCTGACCGGACACCTGGTTGATTCGCTGAGCCATGTCGAGCACCGACTGGCCCGTTTCGCGAATTTCCCGAAGCTGTTCGGTGGACGCTGCCAGCAGTTCGGTGGACGTGCTCTCCACCGCTGACGTCGTTTGCGCCACGCGCGTGGCCGTGGCTTGCACGTTGCCCACCAGCGAGCGCAGCTCCTCCACCGTGTAGTTCACCGAGTCGGCAATGGCACCGGTGATGTCTTCGGTCACCGTGGCTTCCTGGGTCAAATCACCTTCAGCCACCGTTTGCAGTTCGTTCATCAAACGCAAAATGGCGGCCTGGTTGGCGTCGTTGACGCGTTTGGCATCTTGCTCCAGCGACTCAGCCGCCAGACGCTGCGATTCCGCCGTCAGTTGACGTTGCCGGCTTTCCTGCAGCTGCACATAAGCCAGACCACCGGCGCACAACAGGGCAAACAGCGCCGAAAAGAGCAAGGCGCCGAATTCGCCGCCGCTCAGCCCGGAACGCGAGGTGAGTTCCGACTGCAGGTTCTGCAGACCCAGACGCAGCGGCTCACTGTCGGCAATGATGCTGGCCTGTGCCTCGCGGGCTGACACCAGACCTTGCAGGTTGCCCAGAATGGCGCCCGCTTCCACCCGCGTCTGTTCGTACAGTTTCAGCAGCGCACCGAGACGCTCGCGCACTTGTTCGTCTCTGGCAGCAGCCAGGCGAAGTTCTTCGCTGCCGTTGAGCAAACCTTCCGAGATTTCCTTGAACGTGTTCAAGTCCTTGCCCAGCAAGAACACCGCCTCGGGGCTCACGCCTTCAAGCGTCAGAAACTCGTTGGCCGACTTGCCGATGCGCTGGGTCAACATCACGAGTTGGCCGGACGCGGAGATTTCCGCAGCCGGCGCGTTTTGCTGCAGCTTGAGCGAAGAGATGGTCTCGGCAATTTCCAGCAGGTCCGACGACTGGCGGTTGATGGTGCGCAAAGCGTTGCCCACCTGGGTCAGGATGCTTTCCTGCGCCAGAACCGCTGACGCATTCTTTTCAGCTGCGTCTATCCTCGGCAGCAGTTCGTCGAGGCGGGCGGTGTAGTCAGGGCCCAAGGCGTCGATAGACATGTCGGTGTCGCCTTGCTTGAGACCTCGCAAGCTGCGCGACAACACGTCAGAGCTGTCACGCACCTCGGGGAAGGCAGCAGGGCTGCCGATCAAGGCCTGGGAAACGCTCTTCGCCAGACGCTGCGACTGCATCAGCGCCTGACCGCTGGCGGCCAACTGCTGACTGACTTTCTCGGTCTGGCTCAAAACGAAGAAGGTGACCGCACCGAGCACGATCAGACCAAAAGCCAGCAACACGGCGAGCGTGCGTTGGTGTTGCTCTGCAGGCCGGCGCCCCAGCAAGGGCACCGAGATCAACCCGGACTGCTCGGAACCTTCATCGTCGTCGGCCATGAGCAGATTGCCGGAATAGTCATCCGCCTGAGGATCGGGAGCCAAGCGGGCAGCTGCCAGTTCGGCGGCTTCCTGGTCGGTCACGGTGGACAGGTCGCGTTCATCATCGGCTTTTTTCTTGAACAGTCCCTGGAATCGATCAAGCGTGGCCATGTAAACACCTTCCAACAGAAAACAAATGAGAAAAGATCGGTCTGATCAACCTGCGTGGTTGTCAGGCCGCAATTGCGAGGAATTCGGGCTCGCCCACCAACACCTGCAGATCCAGCTCCTGCCAATGCAAGCCCTGGGCATCCATCAACGATCGATTGAAATAGGATGGTGCGCCATCCGGCTTGGACCCGAAGCCGCTGAACATGGCAGCACTTCGCAGCCCCAGGAGACGATCAATCCAGATCACTGCGTTCACCCCCAATGCGGTGTGCAGACTGACCAAACGCGACTCCGAGGTGATGCGCTCGCCCTGACTCGCCAGCGCAGCCGAGCCAGCAACAGGGCTCGCAGACTCCACCAGCGCAGCAAGATCGATGACACCGTGCAGGCCACCCCGCAAGCTGGCCACACCCAAGTACCAAGGCTTGGTGTACGGGACTCGCTGCACCGCAGACCAGGGGAAGATTTCACCGGACTGAACCAGCGGAAGGAGATAGCGGCTTCCGTTGGACTCCACCGCCAGCCAGGCCGCTGTTACGGCCTCTGTTTTGGCAACGCTCAATCGCTGAGCCAAACGTTCCTGCAGCTCCTTCAGTGATTGTCGTTTGGCCATGCTCGGTAGGGTTCAATTCAAGGTGGTTCAGGCCAACGCCCGGATCTTCGACAGCAACTCTTCACCGTTGACAGGTTTGGTCACGTAGTCGCGTGCCCCCTGTCGCATGCCCCAAACCCGATCCGTCTCCAGGCTTTTGCTGGTGCACATCACGATCGGAATGTTCGAATACTGAGGATCGCGGGTGATGGCACGCGTCAACTGAAATCCATTTTGACCGGGCATCACAACGTCCATCAGGATCAGGTCAGGCTTTTCCTCTCCCAAGCGACGGAAGGCCTCGTCCGCATTCTCAGCGGTCCTCACGCTGTAGCCGTTTTTACTCAGCAGATCGGACAGCACCATGAGTTCGGTTTTTGAATCGTCAACAACGAGGATTTTGTGGATGGCCATCATGCAGCTCCGGCTAGGTTGGCGCCGAACTGCTGCACGGCATGCAGCAGTTGGTCTTTGGTGAAAGGTTTGGTGAGGTAGTCCTGCGAGCCCACCATGCGTCCGCGGGCTTTGTCAAAGACGCCATCCTTGGAGGACAGCATGACAACAGGAATGTTGGCGAACTTGGCGTTGCGCTTGATGATGGCGCAGGTCTGATAGCCGTCGAGGCGGGGCATCAGGATGTCGCAGAAAACCAGATCGGGTTGGTAGTCGTTGATCTTGGCGAGGGCATCGAAGCCATCGTCAGCCAGCAGGACTTCGTGCCCACCCTGCTTGAGGAAGATTTCGGCGCTTCGCCGAATGGTGTTGCTGTCGTCGACAACCAGAACTTTCAGGGCGGGTGTTGGGCTCACGATTCACAGGCTCCAGGAATGGGTCAGGAAGTGCGGCACTCGGGCCAGGGAGCCCGTGCCTCGGTCTGTGTATGCCAGTGCGACGGGAATTTATTGATCAGATTTGGACCATCTCGAAGTCCTCTTTGCGAGCGCCGCATTCGGGGCAAGTCCAGTTCATCGGCACCTGAGACCACGGGGTTCCAGCCGGTACGCCGTGCTCCGGCGCACCTTGCGCTTCGTCGTAAATCCAGCCACAAATCAGGCACATCCAAGTCTTCGTTTCGGTCATGGTTATAGGGGGCCTTGTCATAGAATGCAAGCATTGTATCGAGCGAGGTACAGCCTGCTGGAAGTGGATTCTGGCCCCTGTCCAATGCCTTGTTTGGAGCGCCAGGATCATTCTGCGGGCATCTTCCACACGAAATCGATCCCTCTCTCAACCCATGCCCGATACGCCCGAAAAAACAACACCTGCCGCCCTTCCCCCGCCAGGGGAGGCCACCCTGCCGTGCGTGATGGTGTTCAACGCCAACGACCCCAGTGGCGCGGGCGGCCTGAGCGCCGACATCACCGCCATGTCCAGCGCATCGGTGCATGTGCTGTCGGTCGTCACCGGCGCCTATGTGCGCGACACGTCCGACATCCACGATCACTTTGCCTTCGACGAGGAGGCCGTGGCCGACCAGGCGCGCTGCGCTCTGGAAGACATGCCGGTGCAGGCCTTCAAGGTCGGCTTCGTGGGCAACCCCGAAAACCTCAGCGTGGTGGCCGAGATCACCGCCGACTATGCCGACGTGCCGGTCATCGCCTACATGCCCGACCTGTCCTGGTGGGACGAACTCGCCATCGAGACCTACCTCGACGCGAGTGCCGAACTCTTGCTGCCGCAAACCACCGTGCTGGTGGGCAACCACAGCACGCTGTGCCGCTGGCTGTTGCCCGAATGGGAAGGCGACCGACCGCCGAGCCCGCGCGATGTGGCCCGGGCAGCCGCCGTGCACGGCGTGCCCTACACGCTGGTGACGGGCTTCAACGCCGCCGATCAGTACCTGGAGAGCCACCTCGCTTCGCCCGAGGCGGTGCTGGCCACGGCGCGCTACGAGCGGTTTGAGGCCACCTTCAGCGGCGCGGGTGATACCTTGTCGGCAGCTCTGTGTGCGCTGATTGCGGGTGGCTCCGATCTTCAATCGGCCTGCGCGGAGGCCCTGACCTACCTGGACCAATGTCTGGACGCCGGCTTTCAACCCGGCATGGGGCATGCCGTGCCCGACCGGCTGTTCTGGGCGCACGAAGAAGATGAAGAAGACGAAGACGCCTCGGCGGAACCTGCCTCGGACAGCACGCTCGACGCAGACGACTTCCCCCTGGACACGACCAGGCATTGACCCTCCCGCGCGCAGTGCAAGCTTGCGCGTGCTACCCACCAACGCAGCTTCGCTCCATGACCACTGTCGATCGCAACCAGCAACTGTTTGACCGCGCCAAGGCCCTGATCCCGGGCGGCGTGAATTCGCCGGTGCGCGCTTTCCGAGCGGTGGGTGGCACGCCCCGCTTTGTGCAAAGAGCCCAGGGCGCCTATTTCTGGGACGCCAACGGTCAGCGCTACATCGACTACATCGGCTCGTGGGGTCCGATGATCCTGGGCCATGGTCACCCGGCCGTGGTGGAAGCGGTGCAGAAGGCGGTGCTCGAAGGTTTTTCCTACGGTGCACCGACCGAGCGCGAGGTGGAGCTCGCCGAAGAGATCATCAAGCTCGTGCCCAGCATCGAGATGGTGCGGCTGGTGAGCTCCGGCACCGAAGCCGGCATGAGCACGATCCGCCTGGCGCGCGGCGCGACCGGACGCAAGAAGATCATCAAGTTCGAGGGCTGTTACCACGGCCACGCCGACGCGCTGCTGGTGAAAGCGGGCTCCGGACTGGCCACCTTCGGCAACCCCACCAGCGCCGGCGTGCCGCCCGAGGTGGTGCAGCACACCATCGTGCTGGAGTACAACAACATCGAGCAACTTGAAGCGGCTTTCGTCGAGCACGGCCCCGAAGTGGCCTGCCTGATCATCGAGCCCATCGCGGGCAACATGAACTTCGTGCGCGCCAGCGTGCCTTTCATGAAGCGCTGCCGCGAGTTGTGCACGCAACACGGCGCACTGCTCGCCTTCGACGAGGTGATGACCGGTTTCCGTGTCGCGCTCGGCGGCGCGCAGAGCGTGTACGCCCAGCTCATTCCCGGCTTCGAGCCCGACATGACGGTGATGGGCAAGGTGATCGGCGGGGGCATGCCGCTGGCCGCCTTTGGCGCCAAGCGCGCGGTGATGGAACAACTCGCTCCCTTGGGCGGCGTGTACCAGGCGGGCACGCTCTCGGGCAACCCCGTGGCCACGGCCTGTGGACTGGCCACGCTGCGCGAAATTCAGAAGCCGGGTTTCTTCGAAGCGCTGTCGGCCACCACACGCTCGCTGGTGGACGGCCTGACCAGCGCCGCCCACGCCGAAGGCGTGACGATGTGCGGCGACAGCCAGGGCGGCATGTTCGGTTTCTTCCTCTTCGACCAACTGCCGCAGAACTACGCCAAGGTGATGACCACCGACGGCCCCACCTTCAACCAACTCTTCCATGGGCTGCTGGACCGGGGCGTGTACATCGCGCCGGCCTTGTACGAGGCCGGCTTCGTGAGTGCGGCGCACACCGCGCAGGACATCGCGGACACGGTAGCGGCTGCGCGCGAGGTCTTCAAAGGGCTGCCGCGCTGAAGCATCGAGAAGTCCAACGAAAAAGGCCGCTGTGAACCAGCGGCCTTCTTCATTGGGCGGGCACGTTCAATGCCGGAAATGGCGCACGCCGCTGTAAACCATCACCACACCGCGCTCGTCCGCCGCGTCGATCACCTCCTGATCGCGCATCGAACCACCGGGCTGGATCACGCAGCTCGCGCCCGCGTCCACCACCACATCGAGCCCGTCGCGGAACGGGAAGAAGGCATCGCTGGCCACGGCCGTGCCTTGCAGCGACAGCTTGGCGTGGCCCGCCTTGATGCTGGCAATGCGCGCCGAATCGAGCCGACTCATCTGGCCCGCGCCCACGCCCATGGTCATGCCGTCCTTGCAGAACACGATGGCGTTGGACTTGACGAACTTGGCGACCGTCCAGGCAAACATGAGGTCGTCGAGTTGCTGTTCGGTGGGTTGCAACCTGGTCACCACCTTGAGGTCGGCTCGGGTGAGCACATGGTTGTCGGCCGACTGCATCAGCAGGCCTGAACCAACGCGCTTGATGTCGGTGAGGTTCTGCCCTTTGTCCCAGGCGGTGGGTCCGCCCGGCGGCAGCGCGATCTCGAGCACGCGCACATTGGCCTTGGCCTTGAACACCTCCAGTGCCTCGGGCGTGTAGCCCGGCGCCATCAGCACTTCGACGAACTGTTTGCTGATCGCCTGCGCGCCCGCGCCGTCGAGCACACGGTTGAGCGCGATGATGCCGCCGAAGGCGCTGGTCGGGTCGGTCTGGAAGGCTTTGCTGTAGGCCTCGAGCGCGTCCTTGCCCACGGCCACCCCACAAGGGTTGGCGTGTTTGACGATCACGCACGCGGGCACGTCGAAACTCTTCACGCATTCCCAAGCCGCGTCGGCATCGGCGATGTTGTTGTAGCTGAGCTCCTTGCCCTGCAGCTGCTTCGCCGTCACCAGCGAGCCGGGTGCGGGGTACAGGTCGCGGTAGAAGGCGGCGGTCTGGTGCGGGTTCTCGCCGTAACGCAGGTCCTGCAGTTTCACGAAGCGGCCGTTGGCCTGCGCGGGGTACTCGCTGCGCGCGGGCACGGCAGCACCGGCGTCGAACGTGATGCTGGAGAGGTAGTCGCTGATGGCGCCGTCGTAGTTGCTGATGCGGTTGAACGCGGCGACCGACAGGGCGAAGCGCGTCGCGTCGCTGACCTTGCCACTGGCCTTGAGTTCGTCGATCACGCCGGCGTATTGCGCCGCGTCGGTCAGCACCGCCACGTCTTTCCAGTTCTTGGCCGCGCTGCGCACCATGGCCGGGCCGCCGATGTCGATGTTCTCGATCGCGTCGTCCAGGGTGCAGCCGGGCTTGGCGACAGTGGCTTCAAACGGGTAGAGGTTGACGACCAGCAGGTCAATGGTGTCGATGCCGTGCGTCTTGAGTGCCGCCATGTGCTCGGGCAGGTCGCGCCGCGCCAGCAAACCGCCGTGCACCTTGGGGTGCAAGGTCTTCACGCGTCCATCGAGCATCTCGGGAAACGCAGTGACCTCGGCCACCTCGGTCACAGGCAGGCCCTTGTCGGCCAGCAGCTTGGCGGTGCCGCCGGTGGAGATGAGGGACACGCCGAGGCTGTGCAGGGCTTGGGCGAGTTCGACGATGCCAGTCTTGTCGGAAACGGAAATGAGTGCGCGCATGAACAGGTTCTTGGTGGTTTTTGAAAAGGGCGGACTCAGTCGATGAGTTTGTGTTCCAGCAATTTTTTGCGCAGGGTGTTGCGGTTCAGGCCCAACCATTGCGCGGCGCGCGACTGGTTGTGCTGCGCCTGCTCCATCACCACTTCGAGCAGTGGTTTCTCCACCGCCTTGACCAGCATGTCGTGCAGGTTGGCCGGGTCTGTGCCGTTGAGGTCGTGGAAGAAGTCTTCCATGCTGGCACGCACACAGTCGTGCAGGTTGTTCTTGTTCATGCGGCCAGTTTCCAGTCGTCTCTCGGGGTTGTTGTTGTTTCGCAGGACCAGGCGTCCAGGCTCTCGCTCACGCAGCGCAGCTGCTCGTCCACCGTGGTGGTGGTGTTGACACGCGCGCGAAACACGGCGGCGGCACCCGGGGGCAACGGCAGCGACTGCGCGTACCAGCCCAGGTGCTTGCGCGCGCTGCGCACGCCGGTGAATTCGCCATACAGGTCGTAGTGGTCGTGCAGGTGGTCCAGCAACCAGCCACGGACGTCGGCCAGATCGGGTGGTGGCAGGTGTTCACCCGTGGCCAGGAAGTGCGAAATCTCGCGAAAGATCCAGGGTCGTCCTTGCGCAGCGCGGCCGATCATGATGGCGTCGGCACCGGTGCGGCGCAGCACCTCGCGCGCCTGCTCGGGGCTGTTGATGTCGCCATTGGCCACCACAGGAATGCGCACCCGGCTTTTGATGTGGGCCACGGTATCGTGCTCGGCCTCCCCTTTGTAGCCCTGCTCGCGCGTGCGGCCGTGCACGGTGAGCATCTGCACGCCTGCGGCTTCGGCAGCCAGTGCCAGCGTGGGTGCGTTGCGCACGCTCGCGCACCAGCCGGTGCGCATCTTGAGAGTGACCGGCACGCCATGCGGTTCGCACGCGGCCACCACGGCCTGCACGATCTCGATGGCCAATGCCTCGTCCTGCATGAGCGCGGAGCCGGCCCATTTGTTGCAGACCTTCTTGGCCGGGCAACCCATGTTGATGTCGATGATCTGCGCGCCCCGGTCGATGTTGTAGCGCGCGGCGTCGGCCATCATCTGCGCGTCGGTGCCGGCGATCTGCACCGCAATCGGCGCGGCTTCGCCCTCGTGGTTGGCGCGACGCGATGTCTTCAGACTGTCCTGCAGGTCGGGGCGCGAGGTCACCATCTCGCTCACGGCATAGCCAGCACCCAGTCGCTTGCACAGCTTGCGGAACGGCCGGTCCGTCACACCAGCCATGGGCGCGACGAACAGGGCATTGGGCAGGGTGAAGGCCCCGATGTGCATGGCGGTGGGAGAATGCGGATGGATGGAAGTGGCCTTCGCCGACCCAGCCAATGCGGGATGCGAAGGACCGAGATTCTACCTGCCTGTTTTTTCAGCAGGCGATATCCGAACCCTTGCTTTCGCATTTCACACACCACCACGCGCAACGCCACCCACAACGCCGACTGACGGCGTTTTTTTTCTGCAGCCCATGCCCGACTGGTTCACCCACCTGATGCAACTGCTGGCCTTGCCAGAATTCGGACTGAGCACCGTCTTCGTTGTGGCCTTTGTCTCGGCCACCCTGTTGCCCATGGGTTCCGAGCCCGCGGTGTTCGGCCTCATCAAACTGAACCCCGAGCTGTTCTGGCCCGCCATCCTGGTGGCCACCGCCGGCAACACGCTGGGCGGCGCCGTGAGCTGGCTGATGGGCCTGGGCACGCACAAGGCGGTGGACCGCGCGCGCGGCGCCCACGTCGACGTGCGCGCATTGAAGTGGCTGGAGCGCTTCGGCCCCAAGGCCTGCCTGATGTCCTGGCTGCCGGTGGTGGGCGACCCGCTGTGCGCCGTGGCCGGCTGGATGAAGTTTCCCTTCTGGCCCTGCCTGGCGTACATGGCCATCGGCAAGTTCGCCCGGTATCTCACCATGACGGCAGCGCTGTTGTGGTTCTTCCCCGGCGTCTACAAAGGATGAGCACCAGCCAAACGGGTCTGCCACGCGCCCTCTGGACCCTGATGGTCGGCAACTTCGTGATCGGTACCGGCGTGATGGTGGTGCCCGGCACGCTCAACGACATCAGCCACTCGCTGGGCGTGTCCATCCCGCAGGCGGGCCAGCTCATCACCGCCGCGGCCATCCTCATGGGTCTGGGCGCGCCGCTGTTCGCCAGCCTGGTCGCTGGCTGGGACCGGCGCCGCTTGCTCGCGGCCTCGCTGGTCTGGTACGGCGTGCTCACCGCTGCCTGCGCACTGGCACCGAACTACGCGGCGCTGTTGCCGCTGCGTGTGCTGGCCGTGATCGCGCCGGCGGTCTTCACCCCGCAAGCGGCGGCCAGCGTGGGCCTGCTGGTCGGCCCCGCGCAGCGCGGGCGCGCGATCACCTTCGTGTTCCTGGGCTGGTCGGTTGCGTCGGTGATGGGCATGCCGCTGTCGGCCTGGATCAGTGGCGAGCTCGGCTGGCGCTGGGCTTTCGGTCTGGTGGCGCTGATGGCATTTGCCAGTGGCGCCTGGGTGTGGCGCGAGGTGCCCGACGGCATCAAGCCGGCGGCGCTCTCGCGCGAGGCCTGGGGCCGCACCGTGGGCTCGGCGCCTTTGATGACCGCCGTGGGCGTGACGCTGCTCTCGGCCTTCGGACAGTTCACGCTGTTCTCTTACTTTGCGCCCTATTTCGCCCAGACGCTGGGCGCCGGCGGCGCGATGCTGTCGCTGATGTTCCTGTGGTTCGGCGTCTTCGGCCTGGCGGGCAACGTGGCGGTCACGCGCTTCATCGACCGCATCGGCGCGCCCAACGCGGTGCTGATCACCTTGGGCACCATGGTGCTGAGCCTGCTGCTGTGGCCACTGGGACGCCACGGCTTCTGGGCCCAGGCCTTCGTGCTCATCCCCTGGGCGCTGGGCTGCTTCTCATGCAATTCCGCACAGCAGGCGCGGCTGGTGCACATCTCGCCCGAGTTGGCCTCGGCCACGGTCGCGCTCAACACCTCGGCGATGTACGGCGGGCAGGCGCTGGGTGCCGCATTGGGTGGCGTGATGATCGCGCAGGGCCGCATGCTGGATCTGCACCAGGTGGGCCTGGTGGTGCTCCTGGCCGCGATGGCCGTGAGCGTGTGGGCCGCGCGGCTGCATACGGGTTCGCCTTCGAAGTGAGAACAAGGCGCGAAGCCGCAGACAGTGCTGTAGCACGGCAAGGCGAAGCAACGCCGTTATCGCTTTGATGGCGAACCCGTATCAGAAGCGTTCGTAGGGCAGCAGGTAGCGCCACTCGCCCACCGGCAACCCGGCCAGCGAAATACGGCCCAGCCGCAAACGACGCAAGGCGGTGAGCTGCAGGCCGGCGCGCTCACACAGGTGTGCCACCTGGCCTGGTCGGTTGCCTTTGATGGCCAGGCGCAGACGCAGTTCGCTCTGCCAGCTGGCGCGCGCCGAGGGCACGGCCCAGCCGTCAAAGAACAGCGCCTTGCTCAAGGACTTGAGCACCGCATCGCGCCGGGCATCGTCTTCCAGTTCAGGATCGGCCGCCACTTCAGCCAGCCACTCGTGTTCGAGCTGCCCGGCGTCGTCGGTCATCTTGCGGGCCACGCCGGGGTTTTGCGTGAACACCATCAGACCGCTGGCCTTGGTGCCCAGCGGCGACACCGGCAGCAGCTTGTGCAGGTGCGCCTTGAGCGGGCGCACGCCCGAGCGGTCGCCCTTGAAACGGTTGGTGTTGGTGAACCATTTGGCGGCCAACGCGTCGGGCAGCAGCGGCTCGTCGGGCAGCACCCGGGTGGCCGGCTTGTGCCAGATCAGCGTCATCGACTCCAGCGGCTCCAGCTTGGCCTTGGGGTCCAGCAGCACGGTCTGGTCATCGCGCACCCGCTCCATGGGCTCTTCCACCACCACACCGTCCACCCGCACCCAGCCTCCGGCGATGTAGTTTTCGGCGTCGCTGCGCGAGCACGGCAGTTGCGCGGCCAGGCGTTTGGCCAGACGCTGCGGTTCGGGCCGGCCGGGTTCGTTCATGGGGTGGGGCTCAACTGCTGAACAGGAAGTTCATCACGTCGCCGTCCTTGACAACGTAGTCCTTGCCTTCGGCGCGCATCTTGCCCGCGTCTTTCGCGCCCTGCTCGCCCTTGAAGGCGATGAAGTCGTCGAAAGCGATGGTCTGGGCGCGGATGTAGCCCTTCTCGAAGTCGGTGTGGATCACACCGGCCGCCTGCGGGCCGGTGTCGCCCACGTGGATGGTCCAGGCGCGCACCTCTTTCACGCCGGCGGTGAAGTAGGTCTGCAGGCCGAGCAACTGGTAGGCCGCACGGATCAGGCGGTTCAGGCCCGGCTCGTCCTGCCCGAGTTCCTTGAGAAATTCGAGTCGGTCGGCGTCGTCCATCTCGGACAGCTCGGCTTCGATCTTGGCGCAGATGGCGACCACGGGCGCGTTCTGCTTGGCGGCAAAGTCGCGCAGCCGGTCAAGGAAAGGGTTGTTCTCGAAGCCGTCTTCAGCCACGTTGGCCACGAACATCGCGGGCTTGGCGGTGATCAGGAAGAACTGCTTGAGCTGCGCCTGCTCTTCCTTGCTGAAGTCGATGGTGCGCACCGGCTGCGTGTTGTTGAGCGCGGCCTGGCACTTTTCCAGAATGGCCACCTGCTTGATGGACTCCTTGTCGCCCGAACGCGCGGTCTTGTTCACGCGGTGCAGCGCCTTTTCCACAGCGGCGAGGTCGGCCAGGCAGAGTTCGGTGAGGATGACCTCGATGTCGGCGATCGGGTCGACCTTGTTGGCCACGTGGATCACGTTGTCGTCTTCGAAGCAGCGCACCACGTTGACGATGGCGTCGGTCTCGCGGATGTGCGCGAGGAACTTGTTGCCCAGGCCTTCACCGGTGCTCGCACCGGCCACCAGACCGGCGATGTCCACGAACTCCACGATGGCCGGCACAACGCGCTCGGGCTCGACGATGGCCGCCAGCTGCACCAGCCGCGGATCGGGCACCTCCACCACGCCGGTGTTGGGCTCGATGGTGCAGAAGGGGTAGTTCTCGGCCGCGATGCCGGCTTTGGTCAGCGCGTTGAAAAGGGTGGACTTGCCCACGTTGGGCAGGCCCACGATGCCGCATTGGAGGCTCATGGAAAAACTTTCGGATCGGTCGGGGAACCCGCGATTTTACGGGTGGGGGTCGGGATCAGTCGAACTTCCAGTCTGCAGTGACCGTCTGCCCCACGCGGAGCACTTGTCCGTCGCCTTCGATCACGATGGCGTTCATGCCGAAGGTGATGGCGCCCTTCAGACGCGGGTCCTGCCGGTAGGTCTGCAGTGTGTCGCTCACTGCCGGGCTGGAGAGGGCCGTGGTGGGGTCGATGTTGGGGATGGGGCAGCGGCCGCAGGGCTTGACCGGCTCGATCACTGCGGCGCTATCGTCGGTGGCGACGCGCATGGCGCCCACGCGGTCCTCGTCGTGCGCCTCGATACCACTCAGCACGATGTTGGGCCGGAAGCGGCGCATGTCCACCGGCTCGTGACCCGCAGCCACCAGGCGCGCGTTGAGATCGGCCAGCGAAGCGCTGCTGGTCACCAGCAGGCCAAAGCCGTCGGCGAACTGGGTGGTGGCATCGCGTCCACCGGTCCAGGCCGGGTCGCAGGGGCGCTTGATGTCGGGGTCGAAGCGCGCCAGGCGCAGGCGCTTCAGGTTCGCCGGTGCGTCCGGCCCCAGGAAATCGCTGAACCACTGGGCCGCCACATCGCCCATGTCATACGCGTCGACGGCGTCATCCCACACCCGCACCTGGAGCGGGCCTTCGGCAGCATCCAGTGCCAGATGCAGGGACAGCATGCCGGGCGCGCGCAGCATCAGCTGGCCCATCTTGAACGACGGCTGGATCAGCGCCATGCGCGGCAACTCGCGCTGGCTGACGAATCCGCCCTCGCTGTCGACCACCATCCAGGCGCGGTCGTAGAGCAGGCCGGTGTCGGTCAACTCGGCCTCGGGCAGCTGAATGCCTGCGCAAGACTTGACCGGGTAGACCCAGAGTTGCTCGATGGTGGCCTGCACGTCGGCGGCGGGGGGGGCTGTGTTCATGGCGTTGTGTGCAGCAGGTCGGGGGGGGGAAAGCCGGGGCGGCCCGCAGGGGTTTGGCCCGTGAGAGGCCCGGATTGTGCCCTGCTCCTAAAATCCCCACATGAATGCAACACCCCCGCGAACCGGTTCGGCCCGGCGTTTTGATGTCGCCGTGCAGGGAGCGGGTGTGGTGGGCCAGACATTGGCCCTGCTGCTGGCCCGCGATCGGCTGCGCGTGGCGCTGGTCGGCCACCCGCGCAGCGCAGACCTCCCCGACGTGCGCGCCTACGCCCTGAACAACGCTTCACGCGAGTTGCTGCGCTCGGTGCGTGCCTGGCCCGAGGCCGACGCCAGCGACCCGCGCCCCACCCCCATCACCCCGGTGAGCGACATGCAGGTCTGGGGTGACGATGGCGGTGAGTTGAAGTTCTCCGCCAGCGACCAGGGCAGCGACGCCCTCACCTGGATCGTGGACGTGCCCGCGCTGGAGCAGCGTCTGGGCGATGCCGTGGGGTTTCAAGGCAGCATCGAGCGGATGACCGAGACCCCGGCCGCCGCACTCACCGTGGTGTGCGAGGGAAAGCGCAGCCAGACACGCGAGCAACTGGGCCTGGCCTTTGACGTGCGCCCCTACCCCCACAAGGCGGTGGCGGCCCGGTTGCGCTGCGAGTTGCCGCACGGTGGCGTGGCACGCCAGTGGTTCGCCCAAGGCGAGGTCATGGCCTTGCTGCCCCTGGGCGGTGCACAAGGGAACTCGGTGGCGCTGGTGTGGTCAGTACCTGCAGAGCAAGCCGACGCGTGGCTGCAATCCGATCCCTCCGTCCTGGCCCAGGCGGTGCAGGCGCGCAGCGCCAACGCCCTGGGCACCCTGCACATGGAAAGTCCCGCCCAAGCCTGGCCTCTCGAACTCTCGCGCGCACAACGCTGGATCACCCGCAACGCCACCGGCGGTGTGGCTCTGGCCGGCGATGCGGCGCACGCCATGCACCCGCTGGCGGGCCAGGGCCTCAATGTGGGGCTGGCCGATGCGGCCGAACTCGCCCGCGTGCTGCACGCCCGCGAGTACTGGCGCGAGCTCGGTGACCAGAAGCTGCTGCGCCGCTACGAGCGCGCGCGCGCCGCCGAGGTGAGTGCCATGGGCTGGGTCACCGACGGTCTGTTTGGCCTGTTTTCCCACGAAGACAGCCGCGTGCAGGCGCTGCGCAACTGGGGCCTGACCCGCTTCAACCGCAGCGGCCCGCTCAAGCGCTGGCTGGCGCGGCAAGCCATGGGCCAGACGGCCTGAATCTTTTTTTTCCCGATCGCCTCAGAGCGCCCCCACGATGAAATCCCTCAAGTCCCTGTTGCTGCTCGCGCTGACCATCTTGTCCCTGGGCGCGCTGGCGCAGGAAGCCACCATTCGCAAGAACCTCGCCGAGCGCCTGCCCAAACTGCCGTCGATCGACGAGATCAGCAAGACGCCGATGCCGGGCATCTTCGAGGTGCGCATCAACCAGAGCGACATCTTCTACACCGACGCCGAGGGCAACTACCTGATCCAGGGCACGCTGATCGACACCCGGGCACGTGTCAACCTGACCGAACAACGCCTGGACAAACTCACCGCGCTCGCCTTCAAGGACCTGCCCATGAAGGATTCCTTCACCCTGGTGCGTGGCAACGGCAAACGCAAGATGGCCGTGTTTGAAGACCCGAACTGCGGCTACTGCAAAAAGCTGCACCAGGAGTTCGCCGATCTCGACAACGTGACGGTGCATGTTTTCCTCATCCCCGTGCTCGGCCCGGACTCGGCCGAGAAAGCGCGCCGCATCTGGTGCGCCAAGGACAAGGCCAAAACCTACAGCGACTGGATGACGAACAACCAGCCGCCCACCGCCGCCACCTGCGATACCACGGCCATCGAACGCAACAGCCGCCTGGCCAGCAAGCACGGCATCAAGGGCACGCCCACCATGATCTTCGTCAACGACACCCGGGTGCCAGGCTTCATCACGGCCGACCGCATCGAAGCCATGCTCAACTGATGCCGCGCGCCACCACCACCGGCGTGCGCTTCACCGTCTCGGTCCAGGACGCCAACGCGCACCTCTTTGCCGTCACGCTGCTGATTGAACAACCCGCCAAAGACCAGCGCGTCAGCCTGCCCGTGTGGATTCCGGGCAGCTACCTCGTGCGCGAGTTTTCGCAGCACCTGCAGAATCTGCAAGCCCGGCAAGACGGGCATCCCGTGGCCATCAGGCAACTCGACAAGAACCACTGGCAGGCCGACTCGGCGGCTGGCAAGCCGCTGGAACTGCGGTACGAGGTGTACGCGTTTGACGCCTCTGTGCGCACCGCTTTCCTGGACAGCACGCGCGGCTTCTTCAACGCCACCAGCCTGTGCCTGCGCGTGGCCGGCCAGGAAACCCGACCCCATGCGCTGGAGATCGCCGCCAGCGGCCACACACAAGGCTGGAACGTCGTCACCGGATTGCCCGCCCACAGCGTGGACGCTGCGGGCTTCGGCCACTACCGCGCCGCCGACTACGACGAACTGGCCGACTGCCCGGTGGAGATGGGCCGGTTCTGGAGCGGCCAGTTCACCGCCGGTGGCGTGGAACACCGTTTCGTCATCAGTGGCGCTGGCGCCTGGCTCGATGGCGAACGCCTGATCGAAGACACACGGCGCATCTGCGAAACGCAGATCGCGTTCTGGCATGGGGACGGAGCGCCGCCGTTCTCCAGCTACGTGTTCATGCTGCACGCCAGCGCCGACGGCTACGGCGGGCTGGAGCACCGCAATTCCACCGCGCTCATCTGCCAGCGGGCCGACCTGCCGCGGCTGCGCCCGTCCACCAGCGACAAGCCTGCCGCACTCAAAGCCACGGACGGCTACACCACGCTGCTGGGCCTGATCAGCCACGAGTACTTCCACACCTGGAACGTCAAGCGACTGCGCCCGGCCGAGTTCAAGCGCTACGACTACGACGCCGAGAACTTCACCGAACTGCTCTGGTTCTTCGAGGGCTTCACCAGCTATTACGACGACCTGATCCTGCGCCGCGCCGGCCTCATCGACGACACCGCCTACCTGCAACTGGTCGCCAAGACCATCAACCAGGTGCAGCAGACCCCGGGACGACACCTGCAAACCGTGGCGCAGGCCAGCTTCGATGCGTGGGTGAAGTACTACCGCATGAACGAGAACACGCCCAACGCGACGGTGAGTTACTACACCAAGGGCTCACTCGTGGCCCTGTGCCTGGACCTCACCCTGCGCCGCGAGGGCCACACCACGCTGGACGCGGTGATGCGCGAACTCTGGCAGCGCTGCAAGGGAGCACTCATGCGCGAAGCCGATCTCATGCGCGCGCTCAAGCGCCTGGGCAAGCGCAGCTTCGACGGCGAAATCGCCGCATGGGTGCACAGCACGGCCGACCTGCCGCTGATCGACCTGTTGCAAGGCCAGGGCGCGAAGTTCACGCACGACAAGGCGCCACTGGCCCAGCAACTGGGCTTGCGCGTGAGTGAGACCGGCGGGAGCGTGCAGGTCAAGACCGTGCTGCGCGGCGGCGCGAGCGAGGCCGCCGGCATGGCCGCAGGAGACGAGTGGCTGGGTCTGGAACTGGCGGCGGTGCGCCGGGGCGGCGCCGCCGAGGCGTGGCGCATCCACAAGCTCGACGATGTGCAGATGCTGCGAGGTCAGCGCACGCGAGTCACCGCACTGGTCTCACGCGACAACCGCCTGCTCAAATGCCCGCTGGACTGGCCGACCGAGAGCCAGGCCGTGAAACTGGGTGTTGCCGATGCGGCCCATCTGGGCAAATGGTTGTCCGACTGAACGCGCTCGGCGTCAGACCTTGGGCAGGCGATTCGCCAGCTCCTCGTCGAACTGTTGCATCACCCCCGCACCCTTGAAGCTCTTCAAACCGTCCCGGATACGGGGCAGCGCCGCCTGAAGATCGGCGGGCGTCTTGCAGCCTTCAGCGCGGATGGCCAGCGTCTCGCCCATGGGGCCGAGCTGGTCATTGATGAAACGCACCAGCTGGCGGCGGGCTTCGCTGAAGGGCAGCGTGGGGACCGCAACCGGAACCGCGACCTCCACCGGCACGGGCTGTGACACCTCGGGCTGGAATGCAGGCGCTTGGGGTGCCGTTGCCGGGGGTGCAGCCACCAGCTTGGGCAAGCCGTCGGCACCGACCATCTCGATCCACCCGGCGGCCAGCAATTCCTCAAGCGAATGGGTGGCGGTGCCCTCCCCACCCGTGAGCTTTTCAAATTCGGCCAGGTTGCGTTTGCCATCCACCATGATCAGCAGCGAACGCAGGCGCGGCCCGAGCCCGGCGGGCCGGGTGGTGAGCGCTTCGCGTCCTGCCACGGTCTTGCCAAACAATGTGTTTTTGTCCATGTCTTCCCCAACTGTGGGGGGTAATGTAGGACACCACGCCCCGACGCGGCTAGGGGTTTTCATCCCGGCGGGTGCGATTTCCCACACAGACGGCGTTGAAGAGCAACAGTGAAGAAGCTCAGCCCGAGCGCTGGCGCAGATCCACCACGCGCCTGGCCTTGCCCTGGCTGCGTTCCACACCGCCTTCGGGCTTGAGTTCCACGGTCACGCTGCTGCCCACATAGACCTTGACCTCGTGCTGCAACTGCTTGGCCGCGGCACGCGCCTCGATGCTCTCGGGCGACAGACCGGAACGCGTCTCGACCACCACGCTCAGGTTGTCCATGGGGCCTTCGCGAGTCAGCACGCACTGGTAGTGCGCGCTGAGTTCCGGGCGCTTCAGGATCAACTCCTCGATCTGCGTGGGGAACACGTTGACGCCGCGCACGATCATCATGTCGTCGCTGCGCCCGGTGATCTTTTCCATGCGACGCATCGTGCGCGCGGTGCCCGGCAGCAAGCGCGTGAGGTCGCGCGTGCGGTAGCGGATGATCGGCAACGCCTCCTTGGTCAAGCTGGTGAACACCAGTTCACCCATCTCGCCATCGGCCACCGGCTCGCCGGTCTCGGGGTCGATGATCTCGGGGTAGAAGTGGTCTTCCCAGATGGTCGGGCCGTCTTTCGTTTCCACACACTCGTTGGCCACGCCAGGGCCCATCACTTCCGACAGCCCGTAGATGTCGACCGCGTCGATGTTCATGCGCGCCTCGATCGCCACACGCATGTCGTTGGTCCAGGGCTCGGCGCCGAAGATGCCGATGCGCATGCTGCTCTGGCGCGGATCAATGCCCTGCCGCTCGAACTCGTCGGCGATCGCCAGCATGTAGCTCGGCGTGACCATGATGATGTCGGGCCGGAAGTCCTGGATCAACTGCACCTGGCGCTCGGTCTGGCCGCCGCCAAAGGGCACCACGGTGAGACCCAGCTTCTCGGCGCCGTAGTGCGCGCCCAGGCCACCGGTGAACAGACCATAGCCGTAGCTCACGTGCACCAGATCACCAGGCCTTGCGCCGCTGGCGCGGATGCTGCGCGCCACCACCGTGGCCCAGGTGTCGATGTCCTTGAGCGTGTAGCCCACCACCGTGGGCTTGCCGGTGGTGCCGCTGCTGGCGTGGATGCGCGCGCATTGTTCGCGCGGCACCGCGAACATGCCGAACGGGTAACTGTCGCGCAAGTCCTTCTTGGTGGTGAAGGGAAACTTCGCCAGGTCCGCGAGGCTGCGACAGTCATCGGGGTGCACACCCGCCGCGTCGAACTTGGCGCGGTAGACGGGCGAGTTCGCGTAGGCGTGGCGCAGCGTGGCCTGCAGGCGCTTGAGCTGCAAGGCGCGCAACTCGTCGACGCTGGCCTTTTCGATCGGCTCCAGGGGAAAGGCTTTCATGACTGTCCTTCTTCGGAAAACACGGTCCCGGGAATCTGCGCGCTCTTGCCGCGGAACATGGCCACCACCTCGCCGCGCTGGTTGACCACCCGCATGTCGTAGATGCCGTGGCGGCCCGAGAGCGTTTGCTCCACACCCTCGCAGGTGAGCACATCACCCACGTGCGCCGGGCGCAGGAACTCGATGCTGCAGCCCGCGGCCACGGCGTTCCTGTTGTGGCTGTTGCAGGCAAACGCAAAGGTGGAGTCGGCCAGGGTGAAGATGAAGCCGCCGTGGCAGATCTGGTGGCCGTTGAGGTGCAAGGGCTGCACGGCCATGCGGATGACAGCGCGGCCCGGCTCGCAGCTGAGCAGTTCCATGCCCATGGTGTCCTTGCTGGCGGTATCGACCGCGAACATGGTTTCGCCGACCTTGTTCGCTCTTTCGTGAGGAGACATCATTCGCCCTTGAACTGCGCCGGGCGCTTCTCGCGGAACGCCATCACGCCTTCGATGTAGTCGTGCGTCTTTCCCAGCGCCGATTGGGTGTCGCGCTCCACATCGAGCTGCTGGCTCAGGGTGCGCGTGCCGGCATCGCGCAGCAGTGCGCGCGTGGCCACCAGGGCCCGTGTCGGCATGACGGCAAGCTTGGTGGCCATGGCCAGCGAAGCAGCCACGCAGTCATCGCTCACGTCCCAGATCATTCCCCACTCCCTGGCCTGCGTGGCGGGCAGCTTGTCGCCCGTCATGGCCAACGCCATGGCGCGCGCCAGGCCCAGACGCTCCACCAGCAGCCAGCTGCCGCCGGCATCGGGCACCAGGCCAATCTTGCTGAAGGCCTGGATGAAGCTCGCGCCGGTGGCGGCGATCGCAATGTCGCAGCACATGGCCAGCGATGCGCCCGCGCCCGCCGCCACACCGTTGACCGCCGCAATGGTGGGCATGCGCAGGCCCTGCAGGCGCCGTGCGGTGGGGTTGAAGGCCTGCTCGATCACGGGGCCGGGGTCGGCACGCTGCACCAGGTCCGGGCCGGGCTCGAAGTCGAACTCGGCGAGGTCGGCCCCGGCGCAGAAACCGCGCCCCGCGCCGGTGATGACCAGCGCACGCACCACCGGGTTGGCCTCGGCACGGTCCAGCGCCGTCCACAGGTCGCGATGCATCTGGCGGGTGAAACTGTTGAGCGCATCGGGCCGGTTGAGCGTGACCAGGGCCACGGCCCCACGCTCTTCATACAAGACGGTGGCTTCAGGCATGGCGGTGGGTCTCCTCGGCTGGCTGTGGTTGTTCGGCGGTGCAATTTACCATTAGCCAACCAATCGGTCGGCTAATGTTTTCCCTCGGTACCGGCCGCTATAGTGGACAGCTTTCCCACCAACGCCGACCCGAGGAGACCCCATGACCCCCACCATCGCACCCGAATGCATCACCGTCCGCACCGAAGGTCGGGTGGGCATCATCACGCTCAACCGCCCCAAGCAACTCAACGCGCTCAACGAGCAGTTGATGGACGAGCTCGGCGCCGCGCTGAAGACGCTCGATGCCGATGAAGACATCGGCTGCGTGATCCTGACCGGCAGCGAGAAGGCCTTCGCCGCCGGAGCCGACATCGGCGCCATGGCCAGCTACACCTTTGCCGATGTCTACAAAGGCGACTACATCACGCGCAACTGGGAGACCATCCGCAGCATCCGCAAGCCCGTGATCGGCGCCGTGAGCGGCTTCGCACTGGGCGGTGGCTGCGAACTGGCCATGATGTGCGACTTCATCATCGCGGCCGACAACGCCAAGTTCGGCCAGCCCGAGATCAAGCTGGGCATCATTCCCGGCGCAGGCGGCACGCAGCGCCTGCCGCGCGCGGTGGGCAAGTCCAAGGCCATGGACATGGTGCTCACCGCCCGCATGATGGACGCCACCGAAGCCGAGCGCGCGGGCCTGGTGAGCCGCGTGGTGCCGCTGGACAAGCTGATGGACGAAGCCCTGGGCGCCGCGCTCACCATCTGCGGCTTCTCGCTGCCCAGCGTGATGGCGGCCAAGGAGTCGGTGAACCGCTCGTTCGAGGGCTCCCTGTCCGACGGCGTGATGTTCGAGCGCCGCGTCTTCCACGCGCTGTTTTCCACCGCCGACCAGAAGGAAGGCATGGATGCCTTCGTGAACAAGCGCAAGGCCGAGTTCAAGCACGAGTGAGCGGCAACACGCTGTAACACCCGCCCCGGGAAGGCGGGCCTATAAGGGGACTCCCACGACACACAAGGAGACCCCATGACAACCCGCCGCCATTTCATCTGGATCCTGCCCGCGTCGGGCGCAGCCCTGCTGTCGGCCTGCTCCGAATCGGCACCACCCCCTGGCGCCGAGGCGCCGCCAGCCGCCCCCGCTTCGTCGGCCGAGTACCCGGTGCCGGCTCCAGCGCCAGCGCCGGAAGTGGCACAGACCCCTGCAACCACCGGGCCGATGCTTGAAGCCTCCGACCCCACCGCGGCGGCGCTGGGCTATGTGGCGCTGGCCGCCCAGGCCGACAAATCCCGCTTCCCCAACTTCGTGGAAGGCAGCGCCTGTTCCAATTGCACGCTGTACCAAGGCGCCGTCGGCTCCGAAGCCGGTCCTTGCCCACTGTTTGCAGGCAAGCAGGTGGCCGCCGCCGGCTGGTGCGCCTCATACGTCAAGAAGACGACTTGAGTGACAGGATTCGGGCCACGCAGCGCCCGGTCAGGGTCATGATTTGAGCTACAATCCCGCCTCGTTGGTGATATAGCTCAGTTGGTTAGAGCGCAGCATTCATAATGCTGATGTCGGTGGTTCAAGTCCACCTATCACCACCAACAATTCAAGAAGCGGGCTCTGGCAACAGGGCCCGCTTTTTTCATTCCAATTTTCTGAAGCGTGAGCCCGTGCCCACCAGAGACACCAAGGGTCCGGCTACGCCGGCCCAAGGTGTCGCCCCCTTGGGGGGGTGGCGCCGAAGGCGACGCGGGGGAGTACTCCGAATATGGCCATCAAGTCCACCATCTTCAAGGCACACCTGCAGATCGCCGACATCGATCACAGCTACTACGCCGACCACGCACTCACCTTGGCCCGCCACCCCAGCGAGACCGACGAACGCATGATGGTGCGCCTGGTGGCCTTGGCCATCCACGCACACGAGCTGCAGGACACCTGCCGCGGCGACGGCACGCTGGCCTTCGGCACCGGCCTGTCCGACCCGGACGATCCGGACGTCTCGCTGACCGACTTCACTGGCCGCAAGCGCCTGTGGATCGAGGTCGGCCAGCCCGAGGACAAACCCCTGTCCAAGGCCTGCAGCAAGGCCGACGCGGTGGTGCTCTACGCGTTTGGCAGCGCGGCCGACGTGTGGTGGCGCGGCATCGCGACCAAACTCACCCGCCTTGAGCGGCTGCAGGTCTGGCGCCTGCCCACCGAGGTGGCGCCCGCCCTGGCCCAGATGGCCGAGCGCAGCATGCAGCTGCAGGCCACCTTGCAAGAGGGTGTGCTCACGCTCTCCAGCGAACGCGGCAGCGTGGCCATCGAGCCGATCCGCTGGAAGTGAGCGCAGGCCGTGCGCGGGGCACGAAGCGAGAAGGCACACAGGACAAAGAGGACTTTCCGGATGCCGTGGACAACGTTCGCTGTGCGCCGTACATTGAAGTGGCCGTGTCTGCAGGGCCACGCCATCGCCACATCCGACCGAAAAACCCATGTCGATGTTCAACCAGTTGCCAGGCTTCGCGCGTTCGCCCGCAGGGCTGGAACGCGTGATCCTGCGACGCCTGCCCAAGGCCTTTTTTCTGAGCGCCGCGTTGCCGACGCTGGTGGCCTTGGCGGCCCGCTGGTTCCCCTGGAACGGCTCCGATGCCTGGGTCGCCTCGCGCATCCAGATGGTGGACTTCCTGGCCTTCGGGGTGCTGCTGCTGCTCTGGACCCTGCTGCTCACCGTGGCCATCGGCGCCTTCATCGTCATGGTGATGAAAGGCCCGGCCTACGTCGCCGATGCGTATCCACTGGTGGAGTCGGACCGGCCGCTGGACGGCCCGCGCCGCCCTTGACGGCCATGTCGCAGCAGGCGCGTGAGACAATCGCGGCCTCCCTGCCATGGGCCTTGTGAACAGGTCGATGGCCCTCCCCACAGCCTCTGGACACACACCATGAACCGCTGCCCACTCGCCTTCAGCGCCAGCACCTTGGCTGCGCTCCTGATTGCACTGCCCCTGTCGGCCCAGGCCCAGTCAGGCACGCGCGACTTCCCCGCCAAAGCCCTGCGCGGCACCTTGGTGGTGGTGCAACCGCCCAACGTCATCATGGACGACCGCGCGACACGGCTGTCGCCTGGCGCGCGCATCCACAACACCAACAACACGCTGGTGCTGTCCTCGTCGCTGCTGAACCAGAAACTGGTGGTGAACTACACCGTGGACCTGCGCGACCAGATCCAGAACGTGTGGATCCTCACCGAGGCCGAGGCCCAGGAAAAGCGCGCCGGCTTCGGCGTGCAACGCAACTTCGTGTTCGAGTCGCTGCTGCCCAAGCCGGCCGCCGCCTCCAACTGACACACCGCCGCCGCGGGCCCGTGCGGCCGGCGGTGGTCACCCGATTCCCTCCCCCATTTGCGCCCAGCGCAGGCATCGGCTTTTTGGCGCCGGTGCCACAGGAGCTTTCCATGAGCAAAAAAGTTTTCATCAAGACCTTCGGCTGCCAGATGAACGAGTACGACTCGGACAAGATGGCCGACGTGATGCACGCCGCGCAAGGCTACGAGCCGACGCAGGACGTGGAGGAAGCCGACCTGATCCTGTTCAACACCTGTTCGGTGCGCGAGAAGGCGCAGGAGAAGGTGTTCAGCGACCTGGGGCGCGTGAAGCACCTCAAGGACAAGGGCGTGCTGATCGGGGTGGGCGGCTGCGTGGCGAGCCAGGAAGGCGCCGAAATCATCAAGCGCGCGCCCTACGTGGACGTGGTGTTCGGCCCGCAGACGCTGCACCGCTTGCCCGAACTGCTGAACCAGCGCGCGCGCCTGGCGGTGCCGCAGGTGGACATCAGCTTTCCCGAAATCGAGAAGTTCGACCACCTGCCGCCGGCCAAGGTCGACGGTGGCTCGGCCTATGTCTCCATCATGGAAGGCTGCTCCAAGTACTGCAGCTACTGCGTGGTGCCGTACACGCGCGGCGAAGAGGTGAGCCGTCCGTTCGACGACGTGCTGGTGGAGGTGGCGGGCCTGGCCGACCAGGGCGTGAAAGAAGTGACGCTGCTGGGCCAGAACGTCAACGCCTACCGCGGCACCATGGGCGACACCGGGGACATCGCCGACTTCGCGCTGCTGCTCGAATACGTGGCCGAGATACCGGGCATCGAACGCCTGCGCTTCACCACCAGCCACCCCAACGAGTTCACGCCGCGCCTGATCGAGGCCTACGGCAAGATCCCCCAGCTCGTGAACCACCTGCACCTGCCGGTGCAGCACGGCAGCGACCGCATCCTCATGGCCATGAAACGCGGTTACACCGCCATGGAATTCAAGAGCACGGTGCGCAAGCTGCGCGCGATCCGCCCCGAGCTGGTGATGAGCAGCGACTTCATCGTCGGCTTCCCCGGCGAGACCGACGATGACTTCGACAAGATGATGAAGCTCATCACCGATGTGGGCTTCGACACCAGCTTCAGCTTCATCTTCAGCCCACGCCCGGGCACCCCCGCGGCCAACCTGGTGGACGACACGCCCTACGCCGTGAAGCTCAAGCGCCTGCAGCACCTGCAGGCCACGATCGAGGAGAACGTGCGCCGCATCAGCGCCAGCCGCGAGGGCACGGTGCAGCGCATCCTGGTCGAGGGCGCGTCACGCCGCTCCAGCACCGACGCGCCCGAACTCATGGGCCGCACCGAGTGCAACCGCATCGTCAATTTCCCCGGCGGCCCGCTGGCCGATCGCCTGGTCGGTCAGATGATCGACGTGCGCATCACCGAGGCACGGCCGCATTCCTTGCGCGGTGAGGTGTTGACGCACGAATCCGACCTGGATGCCTGAAGGCCACCAACGCCTGTGAAGTCACCCCGCCTCTCGTTCCCGCAACTGCTGCTGGTCGCGTTCCTGCTGATCGGCTTGCTGCTGGGCGCGGCCGCCCTGCGTGCGCTGTTTTCGCTGGAGGCCTTGATGGCTCAGAGCCGCGAGAGTGCGGCCCAGGCCATTGCGCTGTCCACCGCGGCCCAGTCCTTGTCCGAACGCAGCCTGACCATGGAGCGCGCCGCGCGCCAGTCGCTGGTGCTGCGTGACAACCAGCTGCGCCAGCGCTTCACCGAAGCGGCTGGCAACGCGCGCGACATCCTCAAGCGCCTGGAAGACAACGAGCTGCCGCCCGAGTTCTCGACCAACTGGCTGCAGCAACTCAGCGTCGTCACCGGGCTGCTCGACGGTCCACCGGAAACCGCACTGGACCGGGAGCGCGAAGTGGCGCGGGTCTTTCGCGAGATCGACGGACACAGCGCCTCGATCGCGCAGAAGGTGCAGTCCATCATCGGCACGCGCAACGAGACGCTGCAAGCACGGTTCGAGACCAGCCGCCAGGAACTCACCCAGCAGGTGCTGGGCTCCATTGCCGTGGCTGCGGTGATGGCACTGGGCTTTGGCGTGTGGTTGGCCCGCCCGTTCAAGCGCATCGAAAGGGCGATCCAGGGCCTGGGCGAAAACCGGCTCGATGTGCCGATCGACATTGCCGGGCCGTCCGACGTGCGCCGCGTGAGCCAGCAACTGGACTGGTTGCGGCTGCGCCTGACCGAGCTCGATGCCGACAAGGCGCGTTTCCTGCGTCACATCTCGCACGAACTCAAGACACCGCTGGCCTCGCTGCACGAAGGTGTGGCGGTGCTGGGCGACGGCGTGGCCGGCGCGCTCAACCCCAACCAGGCCGAGGTGGTCAACATCCTGCAGCACAACACCCTGATGCTGCAGCACCAGATCGAAGCGCTGCTGCGCTTCAACGCGGCGGCGTTCGAGGCGCGACAGCTCAAGCGCGAGCAGACCGACCTGATGGTCTTGCTGGAAGACCAGATCGACGCCCAGCGCCTGCACTGGCAGGCATTGGGGCTGACCGTGCGCGCCGAGGGCGTGTCGGTGTCTCTGCCGGTCGACCGCGAGAAGATCGCCTCGGCCGTGGGCAACCTGCTGTCCAACGCCATCCGCTTCTCGCCCCATGGCGGCGTGATCCGCCTCGTGTTGCTGGACCTGCCCGGACGCGCCAGCCTGGACATCATCGACCAGGGCCCCGGTGTGGCCGAGGCCGACCGCGACCGCATCTTCGAGCCGTTCTACCGGGGCGAACGCCAGCCCCAGGGCGCCGTGCGCGGCACCGGCATCGGCTTGTCCATCGTGCACGAGTACATTGTTGCCCACGGTGGCCGCATCCATCTGCTGCCCCAGCGCCAAGGCGCCCATTTCCGTATCGAACTTCCCCATGCGAATTAGTCTCTCCGCTGTTTCGATGGCGCTCCTGGTCAGCGCTTGCGGAACCACGCCACCGCCACCGGCACAGGGGGCCGTGACCACCACGATCACCACGCCAGCGCCAGCGCCACAGGTTCTGGTGGTCACACCGGTGCAGGCGCCCCCGGTCACCTCGCCCGAGGCCCTCAACACCCAGGCGCCACCCCTGCCCGATGTGGTCACGGCGCTGCTCACCTACTCGGAGCGGCTGCGCCAGCTCAACACGAGCGACCTCGCCGCCGAGATCGCGGTGCAGGGCGACCCCGGCAATGCGCCGCTGCGGCAGTTGCAGCTGGCTCTGGCCCTGATGCACATGCCCCTGGCTGCGGACACGGCGCGCGCGCTGGGCCTGGTGCAGCGGGTGGTGGGCAGCGCGGCGCCCGAGGCCACAGCGCTCAAGCCACTGGCGCGGTTGCTGGCCCACCAGCTGATGGAGCAACGCCGGCTGGAAGACAGCCTGGAACGACAGGGTCAGCAACTGCGCGAAAACCAGCGCCGCATCGACCAGCTCAACGAGCGCCTGGAAGCCATGCGCGCGATCGAACGCAGCCTGACCACCCGCCCGCCTGCACCCGCTCGCCCCCCCGCTGCTCCATGACGTCCAACTCGCCCCGCGCGCGCCTGCTGGTCGTCGACGACGACGCCGACATGCTGCGCCTGCTGGCGATGCGCCTGGGCTCGGCGGGTTACCACGTCACCTCGGTCGGCTCGGCCGAAGCCGCCCTCAGCCAGCTCGACATCGAGCGCCCGCAACTCGTGCTCTCCGACGTTCGCCTGCCCGGCAAAGACGGCCTGGCCCTGTTCGACGAGATCCGCAAGCGCCATCCCTCGCTGCCGGTGATCCTGCTGACCGCGCACGGCACCATTCCCGACGCGGTGGAGGCCACGGCGCGAGGCGTCTTCACCTACCTCACCAAGCCCTACGACGCCAAGGAGTTGCTGGAGAAGATCGCGCAGGCCCTGGCGCTGGGCGCGCCCGCCAGCGACAAAACCCGGGTCGACGAAGCCTGGCGCAGCGAGATCGTGAGCCGCTCCAACCGCATGGCCGACCTGCTGGCCGAAGCGCGCATGGTGGCCCAGTCCGATGCCAGCGTGCTGCTGCGCGGCGACTCCGGCACCGGCAAGGAAATGCTGGCGCGCGCCATCCACAAGGCCAGCGCGCGCGCCAACCGGCCCTTCATCGCGGTCAACTGCGGCGCCATTCCCGAAGCCCTGCTCGAATCCGAGCTGTTCGGCCACATGAAGGGCGCCTTCACCGACGCGGTCGCCAACCACAAGGGCCTGTTCCAGGCAGCCGACGGCGGCACGCTGCTGCTCGACGAGATCGGTGACATGCCACCCGCGCTGCAGGTCAAGCTGCTGCGCGTGCTGCAGGAGCGCGCGGTGCGCCCACTGGGTTCGAGCCAGTCGCTGCCGGTGGACGTGCGCATCATCTCGGCCACCCACCGCGACCTGGAAGACGCGATGGCCACGGCCCAGTTCCGCGAGGACCTTTACTACCGGCTCAACGTGGTCACCCTCACCCTGCCCACGCTGGCCGAGCGGCGCGAAGACATCCCCCTGCTGGCCAACCATTTCCTGGCCAAGCTGGCCGCCAAATACGGCAAGCGCAGCTCGGGGTTTGCCCCCGAGGCGCTCAAGGCCCTGACCATGTCCGCCTGGCCGGGCAACGTGCGCCAGCTCTACAACGTGGTCGAACAGGTCTGCGCGCTGTCCACCACGCCGCTGGTGTCGCTGGCACTGGTGCAGCGCGCGTTGCGCACCCCCTCGGTGGAGGTGCTGAGCTTTGCCGACGCCAAGCAGCGTTTCGAGCGCGAGTACTTGGTGGGTCTGCTCAAATTGACCGACGGCAACGTGGCCGACGCCGCCCGACTGGCGCAGCGCAACCGCACCGAGTTCTACCGATTGCTGCAAAAACACGCCCTGACGCCGGGCCTCTTCAAAAGCGACGCCACCTCGGGGTCGTCAGGCGTTCCTGGAGACCCTGTCGCCGATGAGTGACAACCTCGATCCCTTGTTTTCAAAGGCTTTTTTGAAAAGCACCTCCCGTGTTGTCGCTGTTTGACGACAAAAATGTGGGTCTGAGATGCCCTTGGGACCACTTGGTGACCTGAAAAAAGAGACTGTCTCTTCAAGTGTTTGATTTGGCTGGGTTTTTCCAACCTGGCACAGGGTTTGCCCTTATCCGGGTATGCCCCACCCGATTCGTCTTGCCCAAGCCCTCCGACGCACCCGCGCCACGGTGGTGCTGGGCGCCCTGATGGCCCTGCTGTGCGGGGCGTCAGCCCATGCCCAGCGCTTCGACTGGGACAGCCTGACCCAACTGGCCAAAACGCGCGCAGCCGAGCCGGTGCGCGCAAACAGCGACAAGCTGCCCGCCGATCTGGCCAGCATCACTTACGACCAGCTGCGCGACATCCGCTTCAAGCCCGCCCAGTCCCTCTGGCGCGCAGAGGCCCTGCCTTTCGAGGCCCAGTTCTTCCACCTCGGCCTGTACCAGACCGAGCCGGTGCGCATCCACGAAATCAAGCCCGATGGCTCGGTGAGCCACCTGCCCTACCGCGGTGCCGACTTCGACTACGGCAAGAACACCTTTGATCCCGCACCCTGGGGTGACCTGGGCCACGCGGGCTTTCGCCTGCACCACTCACTCAACGGCCAGGCCTACAAGGACGAGCTGGTCGTGTTCCAGGGCGCGAGCTACTTCCGCGCGCTGGGCGCGGGTCAGGGTTACGGCCTGTCGGCGCGCGGCCTGGCCATCGACACCGTGGGCGGCACTGGCGAGGAGTTCCCCCGCTTCTCCGAGTTCTGGCTGCAGCGCCCGGCCGCGGGCGCGACCGAGGTCACCGTGCTGGCCCTGCTCGAATCGCCACGCGCCACGGGTGCCTACCGCTTCGTGATCCGCCCCGGCCAGCAGACCACCACCACGGTCAACGCCCGCGTGTTCCTGCGCTCCGGCGCCGGCCCGGTGAACACCCTGGGCATCGCGCCGCTCACCAGCATGTTCCTCTCCGGCGAGAACCAGCCCATGGCTGGCGACTTCCGCCCCGAGGTGCACGACTCCGACGGTCTGATGATGCTCACCGGCGAAGGCGAATGGCTGTGGCGCCCGCTGCAACGGCCGAAGGCCGTCACGGTCAGCTCGTTCACCATGCAGAACCCACGCGGCTTCGGCCTCATGCAGCGCGACCGCAGCTTCGCCAGCTATGAAGACGTTGAAGCGCGCTACGAACGCCGCCCGAGCGCCTGGATCAAGCCGCTGGGCGACTGGGGCCAGGGCCGCGTGGAGCTGGTGCAGTTGCCCGCGCCCGACGAGACACACGACAACATCGTGGCGTACTGGGTGCCGGCCGCCCTGCCCGCACCAGGCCAGCCGCTGGAAGTGGCTTACGAACTGGCCTGGCAAGGCGATGCGCAACAGCGCCCACCGTCGAGCTGGGTGACACAGAGCCGCCGAGGCTATGGCTACACCAAGCTCAGCGCCGAAGAGCAGGGCCGCCAGCCTCAGTACGTCATCGATTTCAGCGGCCCCGCGCTGGACGCGCTGCCGGCCGACGCCACGGTGAAAGCCGTCGTCACCGCCAACACCAACGGCCGCGTGCTCCAGACCGTGGCCTACCCCAACCCCGCCACGCGCACCTGGCGCGTGGCCGTGCGCGTCGAGCGCATCGATGCGACGCAGCCCGTGGAGCTGCGCGCGTTCCTCCAACACAACAACGACACCGTGAGTGAAACATGGACACATCTGCTGTTACCCGAATGAGCACTTCCACGAACCCCATTCAGTCCCACCGCAGCGTGCTGCGCGAGGAGCGCCACCCCAACGCGGTGACAGCTCCGCCGCTCAACCGCGGCTCCATGGTGCCCCGCCCCTGGCGTGGTTTCTGGAACAGCATCGGCACCGCGCTGCTGAGCACGGCCAGCCGCGTGCTGCCCCCGCGCACGCCGCGCGTGGTGTCCAGCGAGGCCACCGAAGCGCCGCACGCCTGGCAAAGCGCGGCCAACCGCCGCCGTGGAGTGTTCATGTTGCTCACCGTGTTGAGCACCGCCTTTGCCACCAGCCTGTTCGCCGATGCGCAGCCCGCGCACGACAACGTGTGGCTGCAGGTCGGCCAGCTCGCACTGTTCGGCCTGCTCTCGGCCTGGGTGGTCACCGGCTTCGTGACCGCGCTCATGGGCTTCTGGGTCTCGCTGTTCGGTGACGGCCACACGCTGCGCGCCGCCGACGTGCGCGACCACGCCATGAACCCGGATGCGCGCACAGCCATCATCATGCCGATCTGCAACGAGGACGTGGCCACCGTGTTCGCCGGCCTGCGCGCAACCTGCGAGTCGCTCGCCGCCACCGGCCATGCAGGCCAGTTCGACGTCTTCGTGCTGTCCGACAGCTACGACCCGGCCATCGCCGCGGCCGAAAAATCCGCCTGGGAAGACCTGCGCGCCGCACTCGCCGCCCAGCCCGAGCTGCCGCCGATCGAGGTGTACTACCGCCTGCGCACCCGCCGCACGCACCGCAAGGCCGGCAACGTGGCCGACTTCTGCCGCCGCTGGGGCAAGGACTACCGCTACATGGTCGTGCTCGACGCCGACAGCGTCATGAGCGGCAACTGCCTGGTCTCCATGGTCAAGCTGATGGAAGCCAACCCCAAGGCCGGCATCGTGCAGACCGCCACCCAGGCCATCGGCCACGCCACGCTGCATGCGCGCGCGCAGCAGTTCGGCTCGCGCGTGACGGGCCGCCTGTTCACGCTGGGCATGCAGTTCTGGCAGCTCGGCGAGTCGCACTACTGGGGCCACAACGCGATCATCCGCGTCGAGCCCTTCATGCAGCATTGCGCGCTGGCGCCCATCAAGGGCACGGGCGGCATGTCCGGCGGCATCATGTCGCACGACTTCGTCGAAGCCGCGCTGATGCGCCGCGCCGGCTACCACGTGTGGCTGGTCTCCGACCTCACCGGCAGCTACGAGCAGCAACCGCCCGACCTGCTGAGCGAGCTGCAACGCGACCGCCGCTGGTGCCAGGGCAACCTGCAGAACTCGCGCCTGATGGCCGAGCCCGGCATCCACCGCGTGCATCGCACCATGTTCGCCATCGGCGCCATGTCCTATCTGTCGGCCCCGCTGTGGCTGGCCTTCCTGTCCATCGGCACAGCGCTGTGGGCGGCCGACACCAGCGCCATCCCCAGCTGGCAGGCCGTGCCCGAAGAGCTGCGCGCCCTGTGGATGTGGACACTGACCATGCTGTTCATGCCGCGCGTGCTGGGCCTGCTGGCCGTGTTCATGAAGGGCGAGCAGAAATCGTTCGGCGGCACCGCCGGCCTGCTGGGAAGCTCCGTGGTGGAAACCGTGCTGGCCTTGATGCAGGCACCCATCCGCATGCTGGCGCACTCGCTGTTCGTGCTGGTGGCCATCACCGGCCTGAAGCTGGAATGGAAGTCGCCCCCACGGGAAGCCAATGGCGTGACCTGGCGCGATGCCCTGGCGCGACTGGCCCCCATGACGGTGGTGATCGGCCTGCTGGGTCTGGGTGTGGCAGCGATCAACGCGAACGCGCTGATCTGGCTCGCCCCGGTCGCCCTGCCTCTGTTGCTGGCGGTGCCGCTGACCGTGGCCACCAGCCACGTGGACCTGGGCGCCTGGATGCGCTCGCGCGGCGTGCTGCTGATTCCCGAAGAATCGTGGTCGCCCGCCGTGCTGCGCCGCGCCTGGCGCCACGCCAGCCGCTTCACGCTGGCACAGGCCATCTGAGGATTGCTCCGCACGTTCTCTGCCAACGCGCCGCTTCTGCGGCGCGTTGTCGTTTCAGGGCCCGTTGCGTCGCGCGCGCATGGCCTGCCACCAGCCACCCATCTGGTTCACCACCAGCCCCATGAGCACCAGCCCCGTGCCCAGCCACTGCTGGAGCAGCGGCAGTTCGTCGAAGAACATCCACGCCGACCACAGCCCCACCACCGGCACCAGCAATGAAAACGGCGTGACGCGCCCGGCCGGGTGGCGCTTGAGCAGGCGCGTCCACAGGCTGTAGGCCAGCAGCGTGGCGAACCAGGCCAGGAACAGCACCGACAAGACCGCCGGCCAGCCGATGCCCCTGAGCTGGTGCACCACGGTCTGCGGGCCGTCCATCCACAGCGCCAGCGCCACGAACGGCAGGATGGGAAACACGCTGCTCCAGACGATGAAGGGAAACGGGTCGTAGTCGGCCACGCGGCTGGCCAGGCGGGCCACCAGGTTGGACACCGCCCACATGAAGGCGGCGGAGAGCGTGAGCACGAAACCGGCCAGCGTCATCTGCCCCGGGCCAGCGCCGTGCGCGGTGGCGATCAGCACCAACCCGGCCAGTGCGACCACGAGCCCCAGTCCCTGCGAGAACCGCGCGCGCTCTCCCAGCACCGGGACCGCGAGCAACAAGGTGAAGAAGGCCTGCGTCTGCATGACCACCGACGCCATGCCGACCGTCATGCCCATCTGCAGGCCAAGGAACAGAAAGCCGAACTGCCCCAGCCCTTGCGCCAGGCCGTAGGCCATCACATAGCGCCAGGGCAGTTGGGGAAACCTCACGAACAGCACGAGGGGCAAGGCCGCGGCGGCAAAGCGCAGCGCGCCCAGCAACATGGGGCCGATGCCTTGCAGGCCGACCTTCATCACCACGAAGTTCAGACCCCAGATCACGACCACCGCGAGCGCGCGCAGCAGGTCGCCGCGCGAGAGAGGTATCACTTTCACGGCGCAACCCTCACACTGCGCCCCTGCGCGGTGCGCGCTGCCACAAACGCCTCGAAGGCTTCGGCACTGGTCTTGCGCGGCGTGTAGCCGAAGCGCTCCTTCAGCGCGGTGTTCAGCAGCACCGGGCGGTAACGCAGGAAGTCGAGCTGCTCGGGCCCGTAACGGCTGAGGCCCAGCGCCGAACCCACACGCAACGCGGTGCGCAGCAGGCCGGCGGGCAGCACGCGCGGCTTCTTGTTCAGGCGCTCTGCGATCTCGAACAGCGTGAGCGCGCCGTCACCCGCGAGGTTGTAGCAACCGGGCAGGCCGCGGCCGCTGATGGCGTGCAGGATGGCGCCGGTCACGTCCTCGTCCCACACGAACACGAAGGGGCTGTCGCTGCCCTGGATGGCGAGGATGCGTCGTTTCTCGAACAACGCGGTGATCTGGTTGTTCACCCGCTCGCCCAGGATGGTGCCGATGCGCAGCACGGTCTGGTGCAACTCGGGGTGGGCGGCGCGCGCCTTGGCCAACATCTCCTCGACCAGGCGCTTGTGGTGCGCATAGGCAAACACCTCGTTGCCGCGCAGTGGGTGCTCTTCGGTCAACCAGGCCGGGTTGTCGGCGTGGTAGCCGTAAGCCGCGCCGCTGCTGGAAACCACGAGGTGGTCCACCCGGTGCGCGAGGCAGGCGCGGATCACGTTGCGCGTGCCACCCACGTCCACCGCGTATTCGAAGGCGCGGTTCGAACCCTTGCCCGGCGTGACGATGGAGGCCAGGTGCACCACGGTGTCGATGCCGTGCAGGGCCACGGTGTTGGCCAGCGAGGCCGAGCGCACATCCTGCTGCACGTAGACCACGCGCGCCAGACGCCGATCGGCCGGCACCTCGCGCACGTCCACCGCCACCAGATGGTGGAGATAGGTGTCCTGGGCCAGCAGCTCGATCAGACCGCGCCCGAGGAAGCCGTCGGCGCCCGTGACCAGCACGCGCCGGGCGGCCGGCGCTTTTTCTGCCACGGCGCTCATGCGCGCTCGGCGCTCGGCACGCCGCCCTGCAACGGCCGTTTCGACCACCAGCCCGCCAGGATCAGGCCGGCGATGATGTCCCAGAAGCCCCACACACCGGCCACCACGGCCATGCCACCCAGGCCGCCGAAGAAGCTGAAGATGATGACCAGGCCCAGGCCGGCGTTGCGGATGCCGACCTCGATGGAGAGCGCGCGCCGGTCGTAGTCGGGCAGGCCGGCCATGCGTGCGATGACGTAGCCGGTGCCGAAGGCCAGCGCGTCGTGGATCACCACCGCCAGCAGCACCAGACCCACGTAATCGAGGAAGTGGCGCCAGTTGCCGGTGATCGCGCCGACGATGAAGGCGATGAGCGCCACGAAGCTCAGGACGCGCACCGGTTTCTTGAAGCGTGTGGTCCAGTTCGGAAAGCGGTGCGCACACCAGATGCCCAGCACGAAAGGCACGCCGATGATGAGCAGGATGTGGCCCACCATCTCCAGCGGGTCCAGCGCGATCGTCTTGAGCAGCGGCGCGGCCGTGGGGTGGATGCCGCCCCAGAAGGCGAAATTCAGCGGCATCGCGACGATGGCGATGGCGTTGGACACCGCCGTCATCGAGACGCTGAGCGCCACATTGCCGTTGGCGCGGTGGGTGAGGATGTTGCTCACGTTGCCGGGCGGGCAGCAGGCCACCAGGATCATGCCCAGCGCGATGCTCGGGCCGGGCTGCAGCAACAGCGTGAGCACGAAGGTGATGGCCGGCAGCGCGATGAACTGCGCGGCGATGCCCACCGCGAAGGCCAGCGGCATGCGCGAGATGCGGCGGAAGTCCTCGATGCGGGTGTCCAGCGCGATGCCGAACATGAGGAAGGCGAGCACGCCGTTGAGCACGGCCAGCGAGGCCGGGTTGAAGTTGAGGCGGATCTCGTCCACGGGCAGCATGCGGGTGTCTCCTGTTGTTGTCGGGTCGTGGCGCTCAGCCCTGCGCGGCAGACGCCTGGCGCACCGCGTTGCGGTAGGCGTCCTTGTTCACGTAGTAGGCCATGCGTTCGAGCTGCAGGTATTTGTAGCCACCCGAGAGGTCCGGCCAGCTTCCTGCCTGGCCGGACTTGACCGCCTTGAGCGCGACAGCACTGGCCTTGCCCGCGTCCAGGCCCTTGAAGTAACGCGCCACCAGCTCGGCCTGCTCGTAGCGGCCCTGCCAGCCCAGGCCGCTGGCCTCGACCATGCCGAGCACGGCCAGGCGGTCGAAGCGCGGCGCGAAGATGTTGAGGTAGAGCCGGGGCGCCATGCCCTGCCAGCTGAGCAGCGCGTGGTCGAGGAAGGGGTAGTGCAGCTTGTAGCCGGTGGCGGCGAGCACCAGGTCGTAGTCGCGCTGGCTGCCGTCCTTGAAGTGCACGGTATGGCCATCGAAGCGCGCGATGTCGGCGCGCACACCCACGTCGCCATGGCCGATGTGGTACAGGATGAGCGAGTTCACCACCGGGTGCGACTCGTACATCCTGTAGGCCGGTTTGGGAAAGCCGAAGCGCACCGGGTCGCCGGTGAACCACTTCAATATGGTGCTGTCGATCTTCTGCTTGAGCCAGGGCGGCAGCGTGATCTTGCCGCCCACGGAATCGGCCGGCTTGCCGAACACGTACTTGGGCACGAAGTAATAACCACGCCGCACCGAGATGTCCACGCTGCGCGCCTGGTGCACGGCGTCCACGGCGATGTCGCAGCCCGAATTGCCCGCGCCGACGATGAGCACGCGCTTGTACTTGAACTGGTCAGCCTGCTTGTACCCCGAGGTGTGCAGCAGCTCGCCGGCGAAGTGGCCTTCGAAGCTGGGCATGTTGGGCTCGGCCAGCGTGCCGTTGGCCACCACCACGCCCTTGTAGTCGGCGGTGGTCTGCTGGCCGTTCGCATCGTCGGTGGTCACGCGCCAGAGCGTGTCGGGCTTCTCGCTCACGGGCTCGACCTTCAGCACGCGCGTGCCGAAGCGGTAGTGCTCGCGCAGCTTGAAATGTTCGGCGAACGCGCTGAAGTAGTCGAGCAGCTCACGGTGGCTCGGGTAGTCGGCCACCTGCTCGCCCATGGGAAATTCGCTGAACTCCGTCATGCGTTTGCTGGAGATCAGGTGCGCCGAGGCGTAGACCGTGGAGCGCGGGTTGTGGATGTTCCACAAACCACCGACATCGGTGTGAGCCTCGAAGCCCTGGAAGGGAATGCCGTGCTTCTGCAGACAGCGTGCGCCGGCCAGGCCCGAGGGGCCGGCGCCGATGAGGGCGATTTGTTGTTGTGTCGAAGTGGTCATGGTGGACAGAGGTGCATCTTCAAGAGACATCGCGGAACCGCCCTTCGACAAGCTCTGGACGGGTCGCAGATGTCGCCCCCTTGAGGGGGTCGCGCGGAGCGCGGCGGGGGTGTTTCATTTCATGCCGGGAATCTCGGTCGCGCCAGGCTCGCCGACGCGGGGTTTGCGCGGCTGGCCAAGCAGGATGCGGTCGTGCAGCCGCGCGGGCAGCATGACGAGTGCGCGCGAGAGCCAGCCGATGCGCCGCGGCAGCACGATGTGTTCGGTGCCGGCGGCCACGCCCGCGAGCAGGCGGCGCGCGGCCTCGTCGGGCTCGAGCAGGCCGGGCATGGCGAAGCGGTTGCCGGCGGTGAGCGCAGTGCGCAGATAACCCGGGCTGATGGTGTGCACGGACAGCACCGTCGGGCGCAGTTCGGCGCGCAAGCTCTGCAGGTAGGCGATCAGGCCGGCCTTGCTCGCGCAGTACGCGCCGTTGCCCGGCATGCCGCGCCAGCCTGCCAGGCTGGCCACACCCACGAGCGCGCCGCGTTGGCCGCGGGCGCGCATCGGCACCAGAAAGGGCTGGAACGTGGTGGCCACGCCGAGCAGGTTGATCTCCAGCATGCGGCGCATCACGGCGAGGTCGCTCGCCTGCGCGGTGTCGAAGCCGCCGGCCACGCCTGCGTTCGCGATCACGAGGTCGGGCGTGCCGAAGCGGCCCATCCAGTCGGCGGCCATGGCCTGCATGGCGGTGGCGTCCGACACGTCGGGCTGGTAGACCGCACAACGGTCTGGCGCCAGCGCCGCCAGCGCATCGAGCGCGGGCCGCTGCAGCCCGACCAGCGCCACGCGCGCGCCACCGGCGATGAGCTCGCGCGCCAGCGCCTGGCCCAGGCCGCCGCAGGCGCCCGTGACCACGGCGTTGTGAAAACTCGAACGTGTCAAACCCACCATCTCCTCAAACTGGTCTTGTGCCGGCAATGTAGGCGGCACAAGGGCCTGTTCACACTATTTTCCAAGATGGAAAATAGTGTGAGCAGGCCCTAAAACGAATCTCGAAATATTTTCGTGAATCGTCTCATTTCTCGAGATGTGAACACAGACACCGAGAGCAGCTCCGGTCTGCGGCTCATGGAGTTGCTGGACATTCTGGCCCGCCAGGACACACCGCAGGCACTGCCCGACGTGGTCTACCTGGACCCCGTGGAGTCCGCCTTCCCCTTGCGGCTGGAACTGCGCCCAGGCACGCGTTCGTTGAAGGGCGGGTGTGTGTGGCCGTGCCGGTGTTCGCGCCGGGGCAGCGCACGCTGGGCTGAGCGCTGGCGCCGGCGGGATCAACGATCGAAGTACAGCGCGAGTGCGTTTGCACCGGTGATTCGTGCGCGCTCGCCGGCGTTTGGTACGACCTCTGTCAGCCAGTCGATGGTGCTCTGGTAGGTGGTGGACTCGGCGCCCACGAAGGGGCAATCGCTGGCCCACACCAGGCGCTCCAGGCCGGCCTGGCGACAGAGTTCACGCGCCTGCTCGGTGGCCTGCGGCCCGAGGCGGTAGGCACCCGAGAGCTTCACCCAGGTCCGGCCTTTTTCGATGGAGCGGACCATGGCCTTGAAGCCCTCGCTGTGGATGCCTTGAACGGGATCCGGTCGGCCGATGTGGTCGATGACGATCTTCACGCCCGAGCGCTCGAGCAGGGGCAGCACCTGCGGAATGCGCGGGCCGTCGAGGTGCAGGTGCACGTGCCAGTTCAACTCGTTGAGGCGGTAGAGGAACTTGCGCCAGGCCCAGCTGTCGAGGTCCGGCAGTTCCTTCATGCTGATGAAGGGCAGGCGCACGCCCACGATGCCGTCGCGCGCCATCTGCTCCAGCAGGTAGCGATCGGTGCGCTCGGGGTCGAGGATCACGGTGCCGCGCCAACGCGGGCGCCGGCGCACCGAGTCGATGATGTAGTCGTTGCAGTCTCCCCAAGGGCTGGCGGCGGCGATCACGCAGAACTGCACGCCGTGCGCATCCAGGGTGGATTGCAGTTGCTCGGCGCTGAACGCGTAATCGGGGCTGTGGCGCGGGTCCGGCACCAGGGGCATGTCGCGATGGAACACATGCACGTGGGCGTCGACCAGCGGCGCATCGGTCAGGGCTTCGGAAGTCAAGCGGGATTCCTTGGGAAATCGGGGGATCGGTAACGGCTGTTCAGGACAACTTGATGTTGGCCCGGGCGATGACCTGCGCCCACTTCGCGGTGTCGCGCCGGAACACCTCGGCCTGTTCGGCCGGTGCATTGGCCCTTGCTTCGGTGCCCAGTTCAATCAGGCGCTGCCGCACCTCGGGCAACTGCATGACAGCCTGCATGTGGCCGTTGAGCAGTTGCACCACGCTCGCGGGAATGCCGGCGGGCGCATACAGCGCGTTCCAACCGGTGACGACGTAGTTGGCCAGGCCGGCCTCCACAACCGTGGGCACGTTGGGCAGCCAGGCCGTGCGCGCCGGGCCGGTCGTGGCCACCACACGCACCTGCCCGCTGTCGACTGCGCCCTTGAGCGCGGCATAAGACTCGAAGGCCACGTCCACGTCGCCGCGCAGCACGCTGGTGAGCACCTGCGGCGTGCTCTTGTGCGGCACCACGCTGGCGTTGAGCCCGGCGACCGACTTGAACAACTCGGCCGACAGGTTCTGCGTGCTGCCCGGGTTGATGCTGCCCAGCATCAACGCCCGCTCGCGACCTGCGGCGAGCAGCTTGGACAGATCGCTCAAAGGCCCGTCCTTGCGTGTGATGAGAATGAGGTCGAACAACGCCATGCTGGAGATCGGCGTGAAGTCGGCTTCGGGGTCGTGGTCGAGCTTGAACAAGGTCTTGGCAATGGTCGTTCCGTTGGAGAACAGAATGAGCGTGTGGCCGTCGCGCGGCGCGTTGAGGGCCGAATTCGCGGCCACCACGCCACCGGCACCCGGACGGTTCTCGACCACCCAAGGTTGGCCCATGCGCTCGCTCATCTTCTGCGCCACCAGGCGCATGGAAATGTCGGCCAGACCGCCGGGCCCGAACGGAACAATCACCTGGATCGGCCGGGACGGATAGGCGGCCTGCGCGAGCGCGCCACCCGTGCCAACGGCCAGCGCCGTCGCGGCACAACCCTTGAGGAAGTCGCGGCGGTGATCGGAGAATGAAAAGGTGGGCGTGCGGCGATGCGGTGCTGTCATGGCTTGTCTCCTTGTGTCGGAGAAAGTCTAGGTGGCACCGGTGGCCGAAACAAATGAATTGTTCTTGCCGATCCATGCGCCAGATTCATCTGGCGCCGTGCCCCCCGCCGGCGGATCAGACAGCGGCGATGCGGCTCTGAATCAGGGCCACGGCCCGCTCCCTGACGAACACCTCCTGCTCGCTCGGCACCGCATCGCGCCGTGTGAGCACGGCCAGCGTGCGCGCGATCACCGGTGCCTCCAGCGGCACCACGACCACACCTGGCCCCGGCGCAGCCACCAGCAAGGGAACGACGGTCAGGCCCAACCCGCCGCGCACCATCTCGACCGCCATCGCGGTGTGCTGCGCTTCCAGGCGCCAGCGCAGTTGCTCGCGCAGCACGCCCAGCGACTCGTCGATCGTGATGCTGTTGCCCGATGTCATGCTGATGCGGATCAGCGCTTCGCCGCGCAGGTCTTCCCACGGGACTTTCGCGCGCCCGGCCAGCGCGTGCCCCTCGGGGCACAGCAACACGAAAGGCTCATCGCCGATGCGCCGCACGTCGAGCTCGGCGTGCGTGGCCTGGGGTCGCATCACGCTGATGCCGAAAGCGGCGGTGCGCGAGTCCACCAGCTCGAGGATCTCGTGGATGCTGCTGTCGAACACCCGCACCGGCGTGTCGGGCCAGCGCTCGCGGCACTCGCGCAGCACATCGATGAACACGCCCGATGCCAGGGTGGGCAGGCAGGCCAGCACCAGCCAGTTGTTGGCGTTCTGGCCATGCTTGCGAACGGTTTCGCAGGAGGCACCGAGCTCCTGCACCGCGTTGCGCGCGCGCGGCAGCAAGGCGCGACCCGCATCGGTGAGCGAAACCTCCCGTGTGGTGCGTGCGATCAGGCGCACCCCGAGGGTCTCCTCCAGCTTGCGCATGCGGTGGCTGACGGCGGTTTGCGACAGGTTGAGCTGGGCCGCCGCGAGCTGGAAGCTGCCGCACTCGACGATGGCGAGGAAGGCCTGGATGCCCAGGAAATCAATCGGCATGGGAAGAACAGGCCCTCATGAAACGGGTTCATCGGCGGATGCAAACAAATCATTTGTTTGTGAAGGAGGCCGGTGGTGTACTGCGCGCCTTGCGCCGCCCCCCAACCCATGCCGGAGACCCACACATGTCCTTCTCTTCATCGCGCTCACGCTGGATCACGATTATGGTCGTGATCGGCACCATGGCATTGAGCATGTCATCGCCCGCACGCGCCGCCTACCCCGATCAACCGATCCGGCTGGTCGTGCCGTTCCCCGCCGGCGGGACCGTCGACTTCGTGGCCCGTCTGGTCGCCACGCAACTCGGCCAGCAGCTCGCAACACCGGTGGTGGTGGAGAACCTGCCGGGCGCTGGCGGCACCATCGCCACGGCGCGCGTCGCCAAGGCCCCGGCCGATGGCTACACGCTGCTGTTTGCGACACCCAACCACACCATCAACCCTTCGTTGGTACCCAACCTGCCGTTCGACACCGAGAAGGACCTGGCACCGGTGTCGCTGGTGGCGGAGATTCCTGAACTGCTGGTGGCCAACAGCTCGCAGCCGTTCAACAACTTCGCCGAGTTCGTGGCCTACGCCAAGGTCAACCCGGACAAGCTGAACTACGCCTCGGCCGGCAATGGCACCCTGCCGCACATCACCATGGAGTTGCTGCTGCAGCGCCTGGGCACGCGCGTCACACACGTGCCGTACCGCGGTGCTGCGCCGGCCATGAACGACCTGCTGGGCGGCGTGGTGGCGGTGAAGATGGACACCATCGCCACCGCCACCCAGCACATCAAGTCCGGCCGGCTCAAGCCACTCGCCATTGCCAGCCTGCAGCGCTCTGCGCTGATGCCCGATGTACCGACAGTGGCGGAATCGGGCATTCCGGGCTACCAGGGCATCCTGTGGATGGGCATCCTCGCTCCCGCCGGCACGGACGCAGCGCGCATCGCCAGTCTGCACAAAGCCATCACCGCGTTCGCGCGCACGGCGGCTTTCCAGGGCAAACTCAAGACAGATGGGGTGAACACGGTGGCCAGCGATCCGGCGTCCTTCGCAAAGCTGATCCACACCGAAATTGGCCAATGGGCGGATGTCGTGCGCAAGTCGAACATCAAGGCGGATTGATGTCGTTGTCCCCATCTTCACCGCCGCTGACGCAGCCCCCGGACCACCACCCACGCAAGCCGGACACGGCCTGCCCGCCAGGGGCCATCGACTGCCACATCCACCTCTTCGGTCCTGCCGCTCAGTACCCGTTCCACCCCGACAGCAGGTACGTGTCCGAGGACGCTCTGCCGGAGATGCACATGCATCTGCAGGACACCCTGGGTCTGGCCGGTGCGGTGGTGGTGAGCGGTGGTGGCTATGGCACGAACACCACTCATCTGAGCCACGTGCTCGAACGGCATCCGGGTCGCTTCAAGGGAGTGGCCCTGTTGCCTGCCGATGTGACGCGCGCCGAACTGCGACGGCTGGACGCACTGGGTGTGCGGGGCGCGCGCTTCGTGAGCCCGGGCCACCGGGGGGCGCTGCCCCGGCTGGACCCACGCATGGCGTCCCTGGTGGCCGACCTGGGCTGGCACGTGCAGTTCTACCCATTCGGCGATGACCTGCTGACGTTTGCGGACGCGCTGCTGGCCTTGCCCAACAGCGCCATCGTGCTGGACCACTTCGCCGCGTTGCCTGCGTCGGGCGGGGAGACGCAACCGGCCTTCCTGCGCCTGCTGGAGTTGCTGGACACCGGGCGCTTCTGGGCCAAGCTCTCGGGGCCGATGCGCTGCACCACAGGTGAATTTCCATACGAGGAGGTCACTCCGTTGGCGCAGGCACTGGTCAGGGCGGCGCCACACCGATTGGTCTGGGGCACCGACTGGCCGCATGTGAACATGAACGGTCGTGGCATGCCCAACGACGGCGACCTGTTCGACCTGCTGGCGCGATGGGTGCCCGATGCCGCCGTGCGGCAGCGCATCCTGGTCGACAACCCGCGCGCGCTGTACGGGCCGTTTGGTCCCTGAGTCGGGACCGCGGCGCGAGCGCGCGCCTTCAGCCCATGCCGGGCAGCTTGGGCATGCCCTTCATGCCCCCCATGCGCTTCATCATCTTCATCATCCCGCCGCCCTTCATTTTTTTCATCATGCCCTGCATCTGCTCGAACTCCTTGAGCAGGCGGTTGACTTCCTGCACCTGCACGCCGGCCCCTGCAGCGATGCGGCGCTTGCGCGTGGCCTTGATGATCTCGGGCTTGCGGCGCTCCTTGAGCGTCATGCTGCAGATGATGCCTTCCTTGCGCTTGATGTCTTTTTCGGCGCGGCCCAGGTCGGCTTCGCTGGCCTTGGCCGCCATGCCGCTGGGCAGCTTGTCCATCAGGCTGGAGAGGCCGCCCATCTGTTTCATCTGACGGATCTGGTCCAGAAAATCATTGAGGTCGAAACCCTCGCCGCTCTTGACCTTGGCCGCGAGCTTTTGCGCCGCCGCCATGTCGACCCCGGCCGTGACCTGCTCGACCAGCGCAAGGATGTCGCCCATGCCCAGGATGCGCCCGGCATGGCGCTCGGCGTCGAACACCTCCAGGCCGTCGATCTTTTCCGACACGCCAGCGAACTTGATGGGCGCGCCCGTGATCGCGCGCACCGACAGCGCCGCGCCACCGCGTGAGTCGCCGTCGAGCTTGGTGAGGATGATGCCGGTGAGCGGCAGCGCGTCCTTGAAGGCCTTGGCGGTGTTGATCGCGTCCTGGCCCTGCATGGCATCGACCACGAACAGTGTTTCCACCGGCTTGAGCACGGCGTGCAGTTCCTGGATCTCGCGCATCAGCGCTTCGTCGATCGCGAGCCGGCCGGCGGTGTCGACCAGCAGCACATCAAAGTAGTGTTTGCGCGCGTAGTCGATGGCGGCACGCGCAATGTCCACCGGCTTCTGGTCGGGTGTGCTGGGGAACCACTCGGCGCCGGCCTGCGCCGTCACGGTCTTGAGCTGTTCGATGGCAGCAGGGCGGTACACGTCGCCCGAAACAGTGAGCACCTTCTTCTTGCGCTTCTCGATCAGGTGCTTGGCTAGCTTGGCGGTGGTGGTGGTCTTGCCGGCGCCCTGCAGGCCGGCCATGAGAATGACGGCGGGCGGTTGCGCCGCGAGGTTGATGTCGGCCACGCCATCGCCCATGGTGAGCGCGAGCTCGCGGTTGACGATGCCCACCAGGGCCTGCCCGGGCGTGAGCGAACCCACCACCTCCTGACCCAGCGCCTTCTCTTTCACCCGGGCGATGAAGTCGCGCACCACGGGCAGGGCCACGTCGGCCTCCAGCAGGGCCATGCGCACCTCGCGCAGCATGTCGGTGACGTTGGTCTCGGTGATGCGGGCCTGGCCGCGCATTTCCTTGACGATGCGTGAGAGTCGGTCGGAAAGGGCTGATGCCATGCTGCGCTCGGGTGGAGGGAGAAGAACCCGCCGGCCGCGGGGTCCGCGCCGGCTGGGAGGGGTGTCGGGCCATTGGCCGGGGCACCGGCGGTTGGCAACGGTCAAGGCCGTTAAACTCCGCCAATGATTTTAGCCGCGCCCACCCCCAGCCCGCTGCGCGCGCCCCAGCCCACATGAACCTGCTGCCATCGCTCGCCACCAGCCTGCCCGCGGTGGTGCTCTCAGGCCTTGCGGCATTGGCCTATGCCGTCGTGGCCTGGGTCCATCCCCATGCGTCGGCGATGCAGAGTCGCGCGCTGCTCACCGTGGCCTGGCTGCTGCACCTGGGCGTGCTGGTGCTCGGCCTGTTCGAGCACCCCGCGCGTTTCGGCTTCGCCCCCTCGTTGTCGGTCACCGCCTGGCTGGTGCTCACCGTCTACATGATTGAAAGCCGTCTGTATCCCCAATTGCGCGAGCGCTGGACCTTCGCCCTCCTGGGCACCGCTGTGGTGCTGCTGGCCCTGGTGTTCCCGGGCACGCCCTACCCCGCATTGCGCTCGAACTGGATGCCTCTGCACTGGGCGCTGGGCATTGCGTCTTACGGACTCATCGCTGTGGCGGTGGCTCACGCCTGGTTGATGCAGCGCGCCGAGAAGGCCATGCGCCTGGGCGCCTCTGCCGAAACTGCCATGCCGCTGCTCACACTGGAGCGCTTGACCTTCCGCTTCGTGGCGGCCGGGTTCGTGCTGCTCACGGCCACACTGCTGGCGGGCTGGTATTTCTCCGAGCTGCTCAACCACCGCTGGGTGTGGGACCACAAGACCGTCTTTTCGGTCTTGTCCTGGATCACCATGGCCGTGCTGCTCTGGGGACGGTGGCGTCTGGGCTGGCGCGGCCGCTTTGCCGCACGCATGCTCTACCTGGGCGCCGGGCTGCTGCTGCTGGGTTATGCCGGCTCTCGTTTCGTGCTCGAAGTCCTGCTGCAGCGCAGCTGAACCACTGTCCACATGAAATACCTGCTCGTCCTCGTCGTGGTGATGGTGGCCTTCTATGTGTGGCGCAACAACCGCATCACCGACCGCTCGGACGCCTCGCGCCCCCCACCCGCGCGCCCAGGTGGACCGCGCCTGCCGGTCGTGATGGTGGCTTGCAAGCACTGCGGCACCCACCTGCCCCAGGGCGACACGGTGCAGGGAACCCTGGGCCCCTATTGCAGTGCCGAACACCGCCGGCTGAAGGAAGGCGGTTCGGCATGAGCACGCCGTGCTTGACCCCGGCCGACAGGCCTGATCAACGGAGCTGAGATGGCCCGAGAGGAAAGCTCGCAGTTCGCCCCTTCGTGGTTTGTTGCCTTCGAGTCCGGCAACCACCAGGGGCGTGAGCAACGCCTGCGCGCTTTCGTTCGCCTGTGGGTGGCCTTCATGCGGGCGCGGGTGTTCATCGCGATCGTGCTGCTGGCCTTGCAGATCTTCATGGTGGTCACCGGCACAGGCGGCCCCGACTGGCTGCTGCTGCTGGCGGCTGTGCACCTCACCGCCACCCTGGTGGTGCTCTATGCATGGCGGCCGGTGGAGCAAGGCAAGCCGATCCAGCTCCAGTGGGTGCTGACCATCGGGGTCGATGTGGTGGTGTTCGCGCTGCTGCAGTTCTTCCAGACCGGCTCCATCAACTACACACCGCTGTTTGCCCTGCCGGTCTTGCTGGCCTCCATCCTCGGTCCGCTGCTGCTGGCCATGGCCACCGCCGCCTGCGTCACGCTGTACCTGCTGACCGAAGCCATCCTGAGCGCGCCGCTGTTCAGCGACATCGCCACGGCGCGCTTGCTGCAAGCCGGCCTGGCCAGCACCGGATTCTTTCTGGTGGCGGTGCTGGCCAACCAGCTGGCCATCCGCCTGGCGCGGGAAGAGGCACTGGCCTCCAGCAGCCAGGCCGCCGCGCGCACGCAGGCGCAGGTCAACGAACTGGTGATCGAGAGCCTGAGCGTGGGCGTGCTGGTGGTCGACCCGCATGGTGTGGTGCGCAACGCCAACCCCGCCGCGCAGATCATGCTGATGGGCGAGGCCTATCCCCAGGCCGCCAAGCTGCTGCTTTCGGCGCGCCCCAGCTGGAGCCACCTGTCCGACCTGGTGAGCGAGACCTTCGTGCTGGGACAGGCACTCGAAACGGAGACCACCATCGACAACGAGGACCGCCCCAGCCAGCGGCTGCACGCCCGCACGCGGCTCACCTCGCGCGGCGGACGCAGCACCGGTCTGTGCGTGCTGTTCCTGGAAGACCTGCGCGAGGTGGAAGCCCGTGTGCGCACCGAGAAGCTCGCGTCCATGGGTCGCATGTCGGCTGCGGTGGCCCACGAAATCCGCAACCCGCTCTCGGCCATCACCCAGGCCAATGCGCTGCTGGATGAAGAGGTGAAAGACGCTTCGCAAAAGCGGTTGATTCACATGATCGAGCAGAACGCCCAGCGGCTCTCGCGCATCGTGGACGACATCCTCAACGTTGCCCGGGCACAGCCCGTGCGCGGCGACGGCTCGACCCCCAGCATGGCGTTGGACCCGCTGGTGCGCCAGATCACGATGGACTGGTTGCGCCAGAATCCGGCCAAGGGGGTGCTCGGTGTGCACCTGCATGCGCCCCAGGCCCATGTGGAGTTCGATCCCGAGCACCTGCGGCGCCTGCTGGTCAACCTGCTGGACAACGCCTTGCGCCACGCGTCGGGCAATCCCTCGTCCATCCGTGTCGTCACCCAACCCAATGGCAGCGAGCACAGCCGGCTTTCGGTCTGGAGCGACGGCCAGCCACTGGAAGCCAGCGTGATGCGCCATTTGTTCGAACCCTTCTTCTCATCCGAGAGCCGCTCCAGCGGCCTGGGCCTGTACATCTGCCGCGAGCTCTGCGAGCGCTACGGCGCCCAGATCGCCTACCAGCGCGTGCGGCTGGACCAACTGGAAGGCAACGAGTTCTTCGTGACCATGCCCAACGGCCACGCCGGTCCGCAACCCGTGCAGCAAAGCCTGGCCTACCCGGCCAACGATTCGCGGCCCTACAGCACCCGCTTCAGCCCGACCCTGGGCGACCCCCCACTGGCCCCGGGCTGAGCATTCAGCACGCACGCCACCCCATGGCCACCAACCCCAACGCCGCGTCCATCCCGGCCTCCGTGCTCGTCGTCGACGACGAGCCCGACCTGCGCACGCTGTACGAGCTCACCCTGCTGCGCGAGGGCCATGCGGTGGTGGCCGCCGCCGACCTCGCCCAGGCACGCGAGTGGCTGGCCCAGCAGCGCTTTGACGTGCTGATCTCCGACATGCGCCTGCCCGATGGCCTGGGACTGGAGTTGCTGCGCGAGCTCACCGACGCCCAGCGCACCGAGAAGTGCATCGTCATCACCGCCTTTGGTTCGGCCGACAACGCGGTGGAGTCGCTCAAGGCGGGCGCGTTCGACTACCTCACCAAACCGGTGGATCTGAAACAACTGCGCAACGCGGTGACGCAGGCGGTGCAGAGCCAGCGCCATCCGCTGATGGGCAACCAGATGCGCGCGGGCAACAGCCCGGCCGGCGGTGCAGAACCCATGCGCAGCGCCCCACCGCCGCCCTCGGGCCTGAAGTCGCTCTCGCGCATCGTCGGCCGTGCCGCCAGCATCGTGCAGATCAAGGGCCGCATTGAAAAGGTGGCCACCAGCATGGCGCCGGTGCTGATCCTGGGCGAGTCGGGCACCGGCAAGGAGCTGGTGGCACGTGCCGTGCACGACTGCAGCCACCGCAGCGGCGGTCCGTTCGTGGCGGTGAACTGCGGCGCCATTCCAGAGAATCTCATCGAGGCCGAATTCTTTGGCGCGCGCAAGGGCGCCTACACCGGAGCCACACATGATCGCGAAGGCTACTTCCAGGCGGCCAAGGGTGGCACGCTCTTCCTCGACGAAATCGGCGACCTGCCGCTGGCCATGCAGGCCAAGCTGCTGCGCGTGATCCAGGAGCGGCGCGTGCGCGCACTCGGTGGCGTGCAGGAGGAAGCCGTGGACGTGCGCCTGGTGAGCGCCACGCACCGGGACCTCACCGCCCTGGTGCAGGGGGGACAGTTCCGCCAGGACCTGTTTTACCGGCTCAATGTGATCGAGCTGCGCACACCCTCGCTGCGCGAGCGGCGCGACGACCTGCCCGAGCTGGCCCACGCGCTGCTGCAACGCATCTGCAACGAGACGGGCCAGCCCGCACCCGAGCTCTCCAACCAGGCGCTCGACTGGCTGAAGGCGCGCGAGCTGCCCGGCAACGTGCGCGAACTCGAGAACCTGCTGCAGCGCGCCTTGGCCTTGAGCAGCGGCAGCCAGCTGGAGCCCGAGGACTTCGGTGACACCGACGATTCGGACGAGGTCCCCACACAGCCCGACCAGTTGCCCGACTCGGTGCTCGCCGCGGCAGCGGCGGCCACGGTGCCCGAAGAAATCCCGGCCGATCTGCAGTCCTACCTCGACGAACAAGAGAAACAAGTGCTGCTCAAGGCCCTGCGCGAATGCGACTTCAACCGCACCGCGGCCGCGGCCCGGCTGGGCCTGAACCTGCGGCAGATGCGCTACCGCATCCAGCGCCTGGGTATCGCCATGCCGTCCAGCGACGACGATGCAGTTTGAATTGAACACCCCCGCGGCACTGCGTGCCACCCCCTCAAGGGGGCAACACCTGCGGCCCGGCAAAGCCGGTTCCGCGGTGTTTCTGGATGGGCGTTGTTTCTTTCGTTGCAGCTCGCTCAAACGCGAGCGGGGGTTCTGACGTGGCCGATTCGGCTTGGTGCGATGGCTGGCTGACGACCGCACGTCACTGCCCGTCGCCCAATCACGGGCCCAGGCCGCCAGGCTCGGTGATCGACCTGATCGTGCTGCACTCCATCAGCCTGCCCCCTGGGGTGTATGGCGGCCCCGAGGTGGAGCAGCTCTTCACCAACGCGCTCGACTGGGACGCTCATCCCTACTTCGGGCAGATCCGGGACATGGAGGTCTCGGCGCATTTCTTCATCCGCCGTGATGGCGAACTGGTGCAGTTCGTCGACGCCGATGCGCGCGCCTGGCATGCGGGTGCCTCGAGCTGGCGGGGCCGCGAGAACTGCAACGACGACTCGATCGGCATCGAGCTGGAGGGGCTGGAGGGCGAGCCGTTCGAAGCTGCGCAATACGCCACCCTCAGCCAGCTGTGCCACCGCTTGCAGGAGCGCTATCCGGTGACACACATTGCGGGCCACGAACACATCGCGCCTGGCCGCAAACAGGACCCGGGCCCCGGATTCGACTGGGCGCGTCTGCAACACGACCTAGCCTGGTCAAGTGCGTACTTTCCCGATGCGGTGACCGGCACGGATCCACCCATCGCCTGAAACGCAACGTCGGACGCGTTCCACCAACACGGGGTCTTACGCCTTTCGCGGCACACCGGGGCAAATCGCGCTGCAACGCCCGCCGTTGCTGCCCCCAAACGGCAGCACCCAGATTTTTCGGGTGCTCCAGGCTGCCTTGTCCCGGTGAGCCTGTTTGGTGCAATCGGGCTCACTTCAAAACAGCCCGAACCCCACTCCAGTTACCGAGGTGGTTTTTTCTCCAAACACTACCTGTAGTGCCTTGAAGAGCACCCACACACCAGATATAGTGTGTGTTCCGCGTTTCCAGATTCGACAAAGTCCACGTTGTTCCGGCCCGTTTTCACCCCGCTGAGAACTTTTTGGCACCCCGAACAACGCCGCGAGCCCGAACTGAAACCGAATGTCCTGCTCCCCGACCCCGCGCCCTGCGAGCAGGCCCATCACAACAAATGAAAGAGGAACCATGCTGACCGCTTCCCCCAACACATCCGCTCCGACCGCCTCCCAGAAGCAGCCCATCGGTTCATCCACGTCCGCTCCAGCGACCACGAGCAGCTCGGTGTTCGCCCAGTACCAGATCATCCGCCGCAACGGCGCGGTGGTCTCGTTCGAACCCAGCAAGATCGCCGTGGCCATGATGAAAGCTTTCCTGGCCGTGCACGGCACCCAGGGCGCGGCATCGGCCAGCGTGCGCGAGACGGTGGATGAGCTCACGCAGAACGTGGTGCGTGCCCTGATGCGTTCGCGCCCCGGTGGCGGCACCTTCCACATTGAAGACGTGCAGGATCAGGCCGAACTCGGCCTGATGCGCAGCGGCCACCACGAAGTCGCCCGCGCCTATGTGCTCTACCGCGAGCGCCGCACGCAAGAGCGCGCCCACCAGGCCGAAGTGGCCAAACCGACAGAAGCCACGCTGCACGTGATTGACGGCGGCCAGCGCGTGCCGCTCGACCTGCTGCGCCTGCAAGCGCTGATCGCCGATGCCTGCAGCGGCCTGGGCAAGGACATCCACGCCGACCCGATCGTGGCCGAGACCAAACGCAACCTGTACGACGGCGTGCCGATCGAAGAGGTCTACAAGGCCTCCATCCTGGCCGCGCGCACGCTGATCGAAAAAGACCCCGACTACACCTACGCGACCGCGCGCCTGCTGCTGCACACCATCGTCAAAGAAGTCATGGGCGAAGAAGTGCCCTCCTCCGAGATGGGCGCGCGCTACGCCGACTACTTCCCGCAGTTCATCAAGAAGGGCGTGGACAACGACCTGCTCGACGAACGCCTGCTGCAGTTCGACCTGGCCCGCCTGGGTGCCGCGCTCAAGCCCGAGCGCGACCTGCAGTTCGACTACCTCGGCCTGCAGACGCTGTATGACCGCTACTTCCTGCACGTGCGCAAGACCCGCATCGAGCTGCCCCAGTCGTTCTTCATGCGCGTGGCCATGGGCCTGTCGCTCAACGAGATCGACCGCGAAGCGCGCGCCATCGAGTTCTACGAAGTGCTCTCCTCGTTCGACTTCATGTCGTCCACCCCCACCCTGTTCAACAGCGGCACCCTGCGCTCGCAGCTCTCCAGCTGCTACCTGACCACCGTGCCCGACGACCTCGACGGCATCTACGAGTCGATCAAGGAAAACGCGCTGCTCTCCAAGTTCGCCGGCGGCCTGGGCAACGACTGGACCCGTGTGCGTGCCCTGGGCTCGCACATCAAAGGCACCAACGGCGAGTCGCAAGGTGTCGTGCCGTTCCTCAAGGTCGTCAACGACACCGCCGTGGCAGTGAACCAGGGCGGCAAGCGCAAGGGCGCCGTTTGCACCTACCTGGAAACCTGGCACCTGGACATCGAAGAATTCCTGGAGCTGCGCAAGAACACCGGCGATGACCGCCGCCGCACCCACGACATGAACACGGCGAACTGGATTCCCGACCTGTTCATGAAACGCGTGATGGAAAAAGGCGAATGGAGCCTGTTCTCGCCCAACAGCGTGCCCGACCTGCACGACCTGTTCGGCGCCGACTTCGAGAAGGCCTACGTGGCCTACGAAGAAAAGGCCGCGCGCGGCGAAATCAAGCCCTACCGCAAGGTGCCTGCCAGCGACATGTGGCGCAAGATGCTCTCGATGCTGTTCGAGACCGGCCACCCTTGGATCACGTTCAAGGACGCCTGCAACGTGCGCTCGCCACAGCAACACGCTGGCGTGGTGCACAGCTCCAACCTCTGCACCGAGATCACGCTCAACACCAGCGACACCGAAACCGCCGTGTGCAACCTGGGCTCGATCAACCTGCTGCAACACTTGAAAGATGGTCAGATGGACCACGACAAGCTGCAGAAGACGATCAAGACCGCGATGCGCATGCTCGACAACGTGATCGACATCAACTACTACGCCGTCAAGAAGGCGCGCGACTCCAACATGCGCCACCGCCCGGTGGGTCTGGGCGTGATGGGCTTCCAGGACGCGCTGTACGAACTGCGCATCCCTTACGCCTCCAACGAAGCGGTGGAGTTCGCCGACCGTTCGATGGAAGCCGTCTGCTACTACGCCTACTGGGCCTCCACCGAACTCGCTCGCGAGCGCGGCCGCTACGCCAGCTACAAGGGCTCGCTGTGGGACAAGGGCGTCCTGCCACTCGACACGCTCGATCTGTTGTCGCGCGAACGCGGCGGTTATGTGGACGTGGACCGCTCGGTCAGTCTCGACTGGGACGCGCTGCGCCAGAAGATCGCCACCGACGGCATGCGCAACTCCAACTGCGTGGCCATCGCACCGACCGCGACCATCTCCAACATCATCGGCGTGGACGCCTCCATCGAGCCCTGCTTCGGCAACCTCTCGGTGAAGTCCAACCTCTCGGGTGAATTCACCGTCATCAACGGCTACCTGGTGAAAGACCTGAAGCGGCTGGGCCTGTGGGACGACGTGATGGTCATGGACCTCAAACACTTCGACGGTTCGCTGCGCCCGATCGACCGCGTGCCGCAAGAAGTGAAGGCGCTCTACGCCACCGCGTTTGAAGTTGAACCGCTGTGGCTGGTGGAAGCCGCTGCGCGTCGCCAGAAGTGGATCGACCAGGCGCAAAGCCTGAACATCTACATGGCCGGCGCATCGGGCAAGAAGCTCGACGACACCTACAAGCTCGCTTGGTTGCGTGGTCTCAAGACCACTTACTACCTGCGCACCACGTCGGCCACGCAAGCCGAAAAATCCACCGGCCGCACCGGACAACTCAACGCCGTGTCGCTGGACGCAACCACCGCAGGCATGGCCGCCACCACCGCTGCCAATGCAGCCGCGGCATCGAGCGCTGCGTTGTCCGAAGCACCCGCCACCGACATCAAGTTCTGCGCGATCGACGACCCCGGTTGCGAAGCGTGTCAGTAAATCAGCGAGCTCTTGTGTGATGTGTGCTGTGTTCAACGAGACGCAATCGATGCGACACAGCAACACAAACACAGCGCATCGCGCACGAGCACTTTGCAATTCATGCAGACACTTTGATAATCCGAGGAATTGGAAACACCTATGTTGACCTGGGACGATCACACCACGCCCTCCACGAAGCCAGCGAACAACCCCATGCCCTCCGGCATGCAGGGTCTGCAAGCCTCACTGTCGAGTGAGCGCACCGCCTCCTCTGCAGTCGCATCCTCCGCCCCTTCTTTCGTCTCGAACGCCGCGCCAGCGAAGGCGCCTGTTGCCGCCGCAGGTCGTCGCGTCAACGCTGCCGACAAACGCATCATCAACGGCCAGACCGACGTCAACCAGCTGGTGCCGTTCAAATACAAGTGGGCCTGGGAAAAATACCTCGCCACCTGCGCCAACCACTGGATGCCGCAGGAAGTGAACATGAGCCGCGACATCGCGCTCTGGAAAGATCCCAACGGCCTGACCGAAGACGAGCGCCGCATCGTCAAGCGCAACCTCGGCTTCTTCGTGACCGCCGATTCGCTCGCCGCCAACAACATCGTGCTGGGCACCTACCGCCACATCACCGCGCCCGAGTGCCGCCAGTTCCTGCTGCGCCAGGCCTTTGAAGAAGCGATCCACACGCACGCCTACCAGTACATCGTGGAGTCACTCGGCCTGGACGAGTCCGAGATCTTCAACGCCTACAACGAAGTCCAGTCGATCCGCGACAAGGACGAGTTCCTGATCCCCTTCATCGAAGCGATCATGGACCCGAACTTCCACACCGGGACCCCCGAGACCGACCAGCGCCTCTTGAAGAGCCTGATCGTCTTCGCGTGCCTGATGGAAGGACTGTTCTTCTACGTCGGCTTCACGCAGATCCTGGCGCTGGGTCGCCAGAACAAGATGACCGGTGCCGCCGAGCAGTACCAGTACATCCTGCGCGACGAGTCCATGCACTGCAACTTCGGTATCGATCTGATCAACGCGATCAAGATGGAGAACCCGATGCTGTGGACGCCTGAATTCAAGGAAGAGATCAAGCAGCTGTTCCTCAAAGCCGTCGAGCTCGAGTACCGCTACGCCGAAGACACCATGCCGCGCGGCGTGCTCGGCATGAACGCTTCCATGTTCAAGGGCTACCTGCGTTACATCGCCAACCGGCGCGCCACGCAGATCGGTCTTGAGCCCATGTTTCCGAACGAAGAGAACCCGTTCCCCTGGATGAGCGAGATGATCGACCTCAAGAAGGAACGCAATTTCTTCGAAACCCGCGTGATCGAATACCAGACGGGCGGCGCCCTGTCCTGGGACTGATGCCACCGCCGGGGTCGCACTGCCTATTTGGATTTACCCTCACATGCGTTTCAACATTTCAGAACCTTGCCACCGGCACCTTGGTGCCGTGGGCAGGGCTCTGTCACAGGATTCAACACCTTGGGGCCAGCCGTGGATGCATCCACACGGCTCCAGCGCGTTGAATCACTTCACCGGCACAGTGACCGGATGAAGTGCTCTTTGCAACTTGATCAAGGAGAAAACAATGGCAACTGCGAAAAAAGCCCCGGCTAAAAAAGCTGCGGTAAAAAAGGCCGCCCCGGCCAAGAAAGTCGCTGCGAAGAAAGCAGCTCCAGCGAAGAAGGCCGCCCCGGCCAAGAAGGTTGTCGCGAAGAAAGCTGCACCGGCCAAAAAGCCAGCAGCGAAGAAAGCGGCTCCTGCGAAGAAGGCTGCACCGGCGAAGAAAGCCGCTGCGAAGAAAGCTGCACCGGCCAAGAAGCCGGCAGCCAAAAAGCCTGCGGTGAAGAAGGCTGCACCGGCGAAGAAAGCCGCTGCGAAGAAGCCTGCTGCGAAGAAAGCGGCTCCTGCGAAGAAGGCCGCACCGGCGAAGAAAGCCGCTGCGAAGAAGCCTGCTGCTAAAAAAGCAGCGCCTGCAAAGAAGGCAGCTCCGGCCAAGAAGGCCGCCGTCGCGAAGGCAGCCCCAGCAAAAAAAGCTGAGCCGGCCAAGAAGCCGGCGGCCCCTGCTGCTCCTGCGGCTCAAACGAAGCTCAACCCGCAGGCTGCCTGGCCGTTCCCCACGTCCAGCAAGCCCTGAAGTCGTCCTTGAGATGACTTGGCAAGCCCGGCGCGAAAGCGCCGGGCTTTTTCACGTCTGTTTCAGAGCGATGGGGCCGTGTAGTTCTGGCCACCGCGGGTCGATATTTTGGCCGCCCCCATGCGATTGCCCAGATCAGCGCAACGCGCCAGCGACCAGCCTTGCTCCAGCCCGTGCAACAGCGCCGCGCGGAACGCGTCGCCGCAACCCGTGGGATCGACCACCTCTGTTGCCTTCACGCCGGGCACCACGGTCTTCTGACCACCTTCCCACACCTCGCACCCATGCTCCGCCAGCGTGACGATGAGTCCGCGCACGCGAGCCGCGATGTCTTGAAACGAGAGTCCGGTGCGATCGGACAGCATCTTGCCTTCGTAATCATTCACCGTGATCCAGGTGGCCAGCTCGATGAACTGCTTGAGCTCCTCGCCGTTGAACATCGGCAAGCCCTGGCCTGGATCGAACACGAAGGGCACGCCCGCTGCGTGCAACTGTTTCGCGTGGGTGAGCATCGCGTCGCGACCATCGGGCGAAATGATGGCCACGGTGAGGTCCTTGCGCGTGGGCACCGGGTTCTCGTGGGCCATCGACATGGCGCCTGGGTGGAACGCGGTGATCTGGTTGTTGTCGCGGTCCGTCATGATCATGGCCTGCGCGGTGTAGCTCTCGGCCGCACTGTTCACATGCGCGGTGTCCACGCCCAACGCCTGCATGCGCGCCAGGTATTCCTGGCCGTCGTTGCCCAGCGTGGCCAACGGCACGGCGTGTGCGCCCAATTGCCTCAGGCCATACGCGATGTTGCCGGCGCAACCACCGTACTCGCGGCGCAGGGCGGGAACCAGAAACGACACGTTGAGGATGTGCAGCTGGCTGGGCAGGATCTGCTCGGCAAAGCGACCCTCGAACGTCATGATGGTGTCGAAAGCAAGCGATCCGCAAACAAGAATGGGCATGGTGAAGTCGATCAGGAGAGTTGAAAGGGTCAGGGATAGAAAACCAGGGCGCGGTAGCCGGCCATGGGCGTGGCTTCGCCCACCGAGAGTGAGAGGCGGAAACTCACGTTCAGCGAGCTTTGCGCCGGAATCACGGTGGGCGCATCCGGCCACTCTTCGGGCAAGAACACGCGCCGCGAAATGACCGCATCGCGTGTGTCGGTCAGGCTCAATTCGAGTGCGGGCAGGGCCAGCGCCATGTCGGCTGTGTTCTTGAGCACGAGGTCGAACGAATGGAAGTTGCCCAGGCGGCGCACCAGCGCAGAACTGTCGATCACGATGGCATCGATGTTGCGCACCGGTCCCACGGCGCACCCGATCGGCGCGCAGACCTGCTGCAACAACGGCAACAGATCGGGCCGCCATGCGGCGATCCGATCGCGCTCGTGCAATGCCCACTGGGCCACCAGCAATGCCGCCAGCAGCAAGGCCAGGAAAGACAGTCCGACGCGCACGCTGCGTGATTGCCAGAAGGCACGCTGCTGCGCTTGACGCACAAATCCGGGAACCGCCTCGGGATCCACGCTGTCAACGGCTTCGTTGTCAGGACTCTCCGAGGGTGCGACAACTGGCTTGTCGCTGGTGGTCGAAGCCGTCACCGGGACAGCAGCGGCCTCTGCGTCCGCAGCCGCCTTGGCGGCCGCGAACCGCTGAAGTTCGGTGCTGAAATCGGCATCGGCTGGCGCGCCTTCGAGGGGATCGTGCGGCAGTGATGCGGGTGGCCTGGTGATGAGCTCGTCCCCGTGGGAATCGTTGGCGGTGGTGAGCTCGGCCTGCGGCGCCTGGGGTTCTGGAAGTGACCCCGCGGGTGCTGGTGCGCCCGGCACCCAAGGCTCCAAGTAGAGCGTGGCGTCGAACACATCGGCGCAATGCCCACAACGCACCCAGCCTTCGGAGATCTTCAGCTGATCGGCGACGATCCGGAAGGTCGTTCCGCAAGCCGGGCAACGGGTGGTGAAACTCATGCGCCGATTATCGCGGGCGCTGCGCGGCGGCTCAGGCCTTGACCGCGGTCATGAGGATCCAGCCATCCTCTTCGTCGCTGACCTGCAACGCCACCCAGGGCGCATAGGCTTCAATCAACTCGTCGGCCTGGCGCGCCAGGATGCCCGCGAGCACGAGCTTGCCGCCCGAGCGCACATGCGAGCACAGCAGCGGGGCCAGCACCTTGAGCGGTGTGGCCAGGATGTTGGCCAGCACGAGGTCATGCTCACCCTGCGCGATGTCGGGCAAGCCTTCGCTCAACCTGACGTGGTTGGCAGATGCGTTGAGCCGGGTCGACTCCACCGCGGCCGGGTCGATGTCCACCGCCACAATCTCGCGCGCACCGAACTTGGCCGCGCCGATGGCCAGAATGCCGGAACCGCAGCCGTAGTCGAGCACACGCTCACCCACCGGCGGGTGCTGAGCCGTCCAGCGCAAACACATGCGGGTGGTGGGGTGTGTCCCCGTGCCAAATGCCAAGCCCGGGTCGAGCCGGATGATCTGCTCGGCCGCGGCGGGCGGTTCGTGCCAGCTCGGCACGATCCAGAAGGTAGGCGTGATCTCCACCGGTGCAAACTGAGACTGCGTGAGGCGCACCCAATCCTGCTCAGGCACGGACTGCACGCCCAGCACCGCGCAGCCCTCAAAAAAATCCTGCAGCTTGAGCAACTCGGCCGCTTCGCGCGCTGCGGTATCGGAGGCGAACAGGGCCACCACACGCGAACGCTGCCAGCCCTCCTTGGGTGGCGGCATGCCGGGTTCGCCAAACAGCGCCTGTTCGGCATCGGTCATGGCGTCGGCGTCTTCCACCGAGGTGCTCAAGGCGTCCAGCGCATCCAGCGCATCGCTCACAGCCTCGACCGATGCTTCGGGCACCATGAGCACCAGCTCAAAAAGAGACCCAGCCGATGGCTGGGCCTGGGAAGCGCAATCAGCGTTCACGTTGGGAGAGCCACTCTTCAAGGTAGTGGATGTTGGTGCCGCCAGCCACAAAGCTGGCATCCACCATCAGCTCACGATGCAGCGGGATGTTGGTCTTGATGCCTTCGATCACCGTCTCTGCCAACGCCGTGCGCATGCGGGCCAGCGCCTGCTCGCGCGTGTCACCATGCACGATGATCTTGCCGATCATGGAGTCGTAGTTCGGCGGCACGAAGTAGTTGGTGTAGGCGTGTGAGTCCACGCGCACACCCGGGCCGCCCGGCGCGTGCCAGGTCGTGATGCGACCAGGCGAGGGCGTGAACTTGTAGGCGTCTTCGGCGTTGATGCGGCATTCGATGGCGTGCCCGCGCAGCTGGACCTGGCGCTGCGTGAACGGCAGTTTTTCACCCGCCGCCACCGCAATCTGCGTGCGCACGATGTCCACACCCGAGATCCATTCGGTCACCGGGTGCTCCACCTGAACCCGGGTGTTCATTTCGATGAAATAGAACTCACCGTTCTCGAACAGGAATTCAAACGTGCCGGCGCCGCGGTAGCCGATCTTCTTGCAGGCGGCGGCACAACGCTCGCCGATCTTCTCGATCAGCCGGCGCGGGATGCCGGGCGCCGGCGCTTCTTCGATCACCTTCTGGTGGCGACGCTGCATGGAGCAGTCGCGCTCGCCCAGATACACCGCATTGCGGTGCGTGTCGGCCAGAATCTGGATCTCGATGTGGCGCGGGTTCTGGAGAAACTTCTCCATGTAGACCTCGGCGTTGCCGAACGCGGCACCGGCTTCGGCCTTGGTGGTCTGCACGGCGTGCAGCAGCGCGGCCTCGGTGTGCACCACGCGCATGCCGCGTCCGCCGCCACCCCCCGCGGCCTTGATGATCACCGGGTAGCCCACGGCCTTGGCCGTGCGCTTGATCACCACCGGATCGTCGGGCAGCGCGCCCTCGGAACCCGGCACACAGGGCACGCCGGCGCGGATCATGGCCTGCTTGGCCGACACCTTGTCGCCCATGAGGCGGATGGAGTCGGGCGACGGGCCGATGAAGGTGAAGCCGCTCTTCTCCACACGCTCGGCGAAGTCGGCGTTCTCCGACAGGAAGCCATAGCCGGGGTGGATGGCTTCGGCGTCGGTCACCTCGGCGGCCGAGATGATGGCCGGCATGTTGAGGTAGCTGTGGGTGCTGGAAGCCGGGCCGATACAGACGGCTTCGTCGGCCAGACGCACGTACTTGGCGTCGCGGTCGGCCTCGGAGTACACCATCACCGCCTTGATGCCCATTTCGCGGCAGGCGCGCTGCACGCGCAGTGCGATTTCCCCGCGGTTGGCGATCAGGATTTTCTTGAACATGGGCTCGGGGCCTTTTTTTATTCGATCACGTACAAGGGCTGGCCGTATTCCACAGCCTGGCCGTTGTCCACCAGGATCTTGGTCACGGTGCCGGATTTGTCGGCTTCGATTTCATTGAGGATCTTCATGGCCTCGACGATGCAGATCGTCTCGCCTTCCTTGATGGTGTCGCCAATCTCGACGAAGGGCTTGGCACCGGGGCTGGACGCTCGGTAGAACGTGCCGACCATGGGTGACTTGACCGTGTGACCCACCGGCTCGGCGGGCGCTGCCGCCGCTGCGGGCGCCACTTCAACAGCCGGCACGGAGGGCGCCACGGGTGCGGGCGCCATGCTGTAGGTCACGGGCGCTGCGGCGGACACCGGCGTGCTCTTGACGATGCGGACCTTGCCCTCCGCTTCGGTGATCTCCAGTTCCGACACGTTTGACTCGGACACCAGATCGATCAGCGTCTTCAATTTTCTTAAATCCATGATTTCTCCAACGAAAAGCGGCTAATTTGTTCTAAATTCGATCAACGTCTGACTTGTCGGATCGCCCCGATCGGCTGGGGTGCCGCAGTGTACACGAAGGGGGCGCCGCCCGATCGAGGAACGCCCGCACGGTTGGGAGCGCACGCCAGCTCGCACGCACGGAACTTTTGGCGACAAAGCTGGAATTTAGCCCTTTATCCCAGGGCGTTCCCAGCAACGGACCAGCGGTCGATCACCCTGCCGTGGTGTCAGCCCAGCTGCGCCCATTGGGCCAGATCGGCCTCGGACACCTTGCCGATCTTGCGGTGCACGACCGCGCCTTCCGCACCGAACACGACCGTGTACGGCAGGCCGCCGCTCGGGTTGCCCAAGCTGCGGCTGAGCTCGGTCCCGGCGAAGCCCGCCATGCCCACGGGGAAATTCAGCGGCAACTTCTGCATGAAGCTGCGCACCGCGCCGGGCTGGTCCACCGCCAGCCCGAGCACCTGCCAACCCTGGGCCGCGTTGGTTTTGTTGAAGGCGTTGAGCAGGGGCAACTCTTCCACACACGGCGGGCACCAGGTGGCCCAGAAATTCACCAGCAAGGGTCGCCCGCGCATGGCGGTCAGGTTCACCGCCTCACCATTCGGGCCTTCGAAGCTGCTGGCCCAGAACGCCGCTTCGGCCTCGCTCATCACGGCTTGCGGCGCGATCCGGCGCCATGACATCCAGGCCCCCGCGCCGGCGGCGGCCACAGCGGCCCCGGTCATCAACACCGTTCTTCGTTGCAGTTTCATGAGGCGGGTTCGTCCAGTCCGGGGATTTCGGGTGCATCGACCATGCGTTGCAGCAGCGCCGCAGCGTCTCCTCGCGGCTTGCGGCCTTGGGCATCGGGCTTGAGGGCCCCACGCAGATCGTCGTGCTCGTGCACCATCAAATGAATGAGCACCCACTGGCCCAGCGCGTCGCAGCGGGTGCGCAAGGTGAGCGCCTCCACCGGTTCGCCGCGCCAGCCGTTCACCGTACCGGGGTGGTACTCCACCCGGTGATCGAGCAGTGCCCATTCCGGCGCCTTGGGGTCGTCGCAAAAGAGCTGCATGTAGATATCACTGTGGCGCGTGGCGGTTCCGTGCCAGACCGAGCCGCCCAGATGCGGGCGAAACGCCTTCAGGCGCTCCATCCACAGCAGGGCGAGTTCACGCAGGGCCAGCAACTCGCCTGGTTGGGTGTCGGCGCAGAAAATGTCGATGTGCTCGCGCACCGCCGCTTCCAGCGTGGTGTTGTCGGGCAGGGCCGTGCGCGCCGGCAAGCCGAGCTGCTTGACGGCCTGGCGTTTGGCTGCCGCGTACTCCAGCCCGTCCTCGACCACCAGGCGGGCGGCCACCGCCGCGATTTCAAAGGTGATGTCGTCCCGGCTCGCTTCCATGCTGGGGATTGTGCCCGCGCAGGGGTTTGGGTGCGGCAGCGTGCGGCCATACCCGCAAGGCCGGGGTGGGCCGCCACCTAGAATCGCCGGATGCACATACACATTCTGGGCATTTGCGGCACCTTCATGGGCGGCCTGGCCGCTCTGGCCCGCGAAGCCGGTCACCGCGTCACGGGTTGCGACGCCGGCGTCTACCCCCCCATGAGCGACCAACTGCGCGCGCTGGGCATCGACCTGATCGAGGGCTTCGGCGCCGACCAGCTCGCGCTCAAACCCGACGTGTTCGTGGTGGGCAACGTGGTCAGCCGCGCCCGAAGACCCGACGGCACGCCGAAATTCCCGCTGATGGAAGCCATCATGGACAGCGGCGCGGCCTACACCAGTGGCCCGCAGTGGCTGGCCGAACACGTGCTTCAGGGCCGGCATGTGCTGGCCGTGGCCGGCACCCACGGCAAGACCACCACCACCGCCATGTTGACGTGGATTCTGGAGGCCAATGGACTGCAGCCGGGTTTCCTGGTCGGTGGTGTCCCCATGAACTTCGGCGTTTCAGCTCGCTTGGGTCAGGGCAACACATTCACCATAGAAGCGGACGAGTACGACACCGCGTTTTTCGACAAGCGCAGCAAATTCGTTCACTACCGCCCGCGCACGGCGATCCTGAACAACCTCGAGTTCGACCACGCCGACATCTTTGACGACCTCGCCGCCATCGAACGTCAGTTCCACCACCTGATCCGCACCGTGCCGCCGTCGGGACGTGTGGTGTCCAACGGTCTGGAGGAAAGCCTGGACCGCGTGCTGCACCAAGGCCTGTGGAGCGAGCTGCGCACCTTCGGCGCGGCGGTGAGCGACTTCACGGCCGAGGGCGAACCCCACGCCTTCGACGTGCTCAACCAGGGCAAGCCGACGGGTCGCGTGGAGTGGTCACTCAGCGGCGTGCACAACCAGCTCAATGCGCTGGCGGCCATTGCGGCGGCTGAGCATGTGGGCGTGGCGCCGGCCGACGCTGCGCGGGCACTGGCCAGGTTCGAGAACGTGCGCCGTCGCATGGAGGTGCGCGGCACGGTGGCGCGCATGGATGGCGTGATCACGGTCTACGACGACTTCGCCCACCACCCCACCGCCATCCGCACCACGCTTGACGGCCTGCAGCGCCGCCTCGGCAGCCCGCGCGGGCGCATCCTCGCGGTGTTCGAGCCGCGCAGCAACACCATGAAGCTGGGCACGATGAAGTCACAGCTGCCGTGGAGCCTGGCAGCGGCCGATCTCGCGTTCTGCCACTCGGGTGGTCTGGACTGGGACGCCACCGAGGCCCTGGCGCCCATGGGCGCACGCGCCCAGATCGGCAAAACCATCGACGAGCTGGTGGCTCAGGTGGTGTCGGCCGCCCGGCCCGGGGACCACATCGTCTGCATGAGCAACGGCGGATTTGGCGGCGTGCACGAGCGCCTGCTCAAGGCGCTGGCCAACTGAAAAAGCCCTCACTGCCAGAGCTTCCGCGGAACTGGCTTTGCCAGGCCGCAGGATGCGCCTCCCTGGAGGGGGTGACGCCGAAGGCGGCGCGGGGGTGCTCCCCTGCTAGTAGCTCAACGCCTGGGCAGGGACATCCACCGACACCACGGGTTTTGCCAGCGCGGCGCTGGTCGCCCGTGCAAACGCCATGGCCCAGGCGCGGTGCGCCTCATCGCGAAAGCGCTCTTCGCCCACCGCCTCGGCCACCCCCAGGATCTTGTCGGCCGTGAGCACCTTGCCGGTGGGACGGATCGGCTCGCAGCCGAGGAACGTGAACTGCTCGTCCAGCCACGCGCGAGCCAGATCGTGCGGCATCGGCTGCACCTCTTCCAGATCGAAGTGGTAAACGGCCGAGCGGCCCCAGCTCACGGTGACTTGGCTTCGCATGGTGAATCTCCTGATGGGCTTCCATTGTGGCCCTCGCCCACGAGGAGGCACCCCGTGAAAGCCCGCAGACCGTTTCAGGCCTTCGCCTTGCGCGCGGACTGAACCGCGCCGGACAACACCTCGAGTGCCTGCAGCGAATCGCTCCAGCCCAGGCAGGCATCGGTGATGCTCTGTCCGTACTTGAGCGCGCCCACCTCGTCCTTGCCCGGGGTGAATTTTTGCGCGCCGGCTTCGATGTGGCTCTCGATCATCACGCCGAACACGCTGCGCGAGCCGCTGGCGATCTGGCTGGCGATGTCGCGCGCCACGTCGAGCTGCTTCTCGTGCTGCTTGCTGCTGTTGGCATGGCTGCAATCCACCATCAGGCGCGGCGCCAGCTTGGCGGCTTCGAGCTCCTTCACCGACGCGGCAACGCTGGCGGCGTCGTAATTGGGGGCCTTGCCGCCGCGCAGGATCACGTGGCAATCCTTGTTGCCGTTGGTCTGCACGATAGCGACCTGGCCGTTCTTGTGCACCGACAGGAAGTGGTGGCCACGCGAGGCAGCTTGAATCGCGTCGGTCGCAATCTTGATGTTGCCGTCGGTGCCGTTCTTGAAGCCGATCGGGGCTGAGAGGCCCGAGGCCAGCTCGCGGTGCACCTGGCTCTCGGTGGTGCGCGCGCCGATGGCGCCCCAGGCGATCAGGTCGCCGATGTATTGCGGCGAGATCACGTCAAGGAACTCGCTGCCGGCGGGCAGGCCCAGGCGGTTGATCTCGATCAGCAACTGGCGCGCGATGCGCAAGCCTTCGTCGATGCGGAAGCTCTCGTCCAGGTAGGGGTCGTTGATCAGCCCTTTCCAGCCCACCGTGGTGCGGGGCTTCTCGAAGTACACGCGCATCACGATCTCGAGTGTGTCGGCGTATTTCTCACGCAGTGGCTGCAGGCGGCGCGCGTAGTCCACCGCGGCGGCCGGGTCGTGGATGGAACACGGGCCGATGATCACCAGCAGGCGGTCGTCCTTGCCGTGCAGGATGTTGTGGATGCGCTGACGGGTCTGGCTGATCAGCCTCTCCACTGGCGTGCCGCCAATGGGGAAGAAGCGGATCAGGTGCTCGGGGGGTGGCAACACGGTGATGTCCTTGATGCGTTCGTCGTCGGTCTGGCTGGTCTTGTCGATCGAACGGGTGTGCCAGGCATCGCTGCTGGCTGGGGCATGTTTCGCGGTCATCACGGGGCTCCTGGGCTGGTGTTGCGGTTAAGGAAACAAGGTCGAAAAAAAACCGCCGGGCTGAGGGCTCCGGCGGTTTGATCGAGATGGGGTGATGCGCTTACAGCCTCGCCTCTCGTCCGCCGGGGACTGAGAACCAAAAGTAAAAGGCAAAGAAGTTGCGCGCTTTCATGGGTTGGCAATGTAGCACAGGCCCGCCGTTGTCCGGCTTACTGCCGGAACACCACCGCGTCCAGCCCCAGCGCGCGGATGCGCGGCGCCGCTTCGTCGGCCAGGGCGCGGCTGGCGAACGGCCCGACCCGCACGCGCGTGCGCCGCCCGCTGGAAGAATCGACCACCTGGATGTAGGCCGGCAAGCCCGCATCGATGAGCCGGGTGTGCACGCGCTCGGCGTTGGTGGCGTCGGCGAACAGCCCCACGTTGATGGCGAATCCCTCCTGCGCGGCCGGCGTGGGCGCCGGTGCAGGTGCTGCAGCAATGGCGGGCTCCAAGGACGGTGGTTCGGCCGGTGGCACGGGTGGCGGCTCAGCAACAGACTCCATGGGTGGTGGTGTGGCCACGGCCGCGGTCTCTGCCGGCGCGAGTGGCGATGGTTCGGCAGGCGCCACCACCACCGGCACTGCCACCATCGGCAGCACCTGCCGGTCGGCCGCCCATCGGGACAGCCCCCAGTACATGACGATGGTTGCAACCGCGAGCACCCCGTTGATGGCGCCCAGGCCCAGCAGGCGGCGGCGGTTGCTGGCCCGCAGCGCCAGGGCCACACACGCCTCACGCACGGTTTTGGCCTCGCGAACGGCACGCGTCATGCGGCGACGCGCGTCGGCATGCAGCCAGGCGTTGCCATAAACACCGGGGATCAGGCAGCTCAGCACAAGGATCGCGCCCAGAAGGCCCCCATCGAGGAGAGACGGCCGGGCCAGCCATTCGCGTCCCAGCCCCAGCCCCAGCACCAGCAGGGCCAGCCCTTCCACCGCCGCCACGTACACCAGAGCCAAGCCCCAGAGCTGTCGAAAAGCCAGCCAGTTCAGTGTCAGGAGCGCTGCAGCCCAGTTCCAGCTGGGACCGGAGCGGCCCGCCTCGTCGAAGCGGGCAAATACGGGCAGATAACGACCGACATTCACCGGGCCCAAGGCCGCGCGGTAGAGCGCGGTGGTGGCGGTCTCCGAAGCGGGCTGCGGCGTCACGGGCATGCCGGATTCTGGCATGGTGCCCACGGTGTGTTTTCTAGGTGTGAACGATGGGTTCGTCGCGCGAGATGCGACCGTCCACCAGTTCCACCAGCCGGTCGCAGCGCGCCGCCAGGCGCGGATCGTGCGTGACCACGACGAAGGACACACCTCGCTCGGCGTGCATGCGGCGCAGCTGCACGAACACCTCGTCGGACGACGCCGTGTCGAGGTTGCCGGTGGGCTCGTCGGCCAACACCAGCGGTGGCTCCATCACCAGCGCCCGTGCGATCGCCACGCGCTGTTGCATGCCGCCCGAGAGCTGCGACGGTCGCTTGTCCATGGCCTGGGCGAGCCCCACCGCGTCCAGCAGTTCGCGCGCCTTGGCCAGTTGCACCGCACTCACATGGCCTTCGGCCATGAGCGCGGGCATGGTCACGTTTTCCAGCGCGGTGAAGGCCGGCAGCAGGTGGTGGAACTGGAACACGAAGCCCAAGAGGTTGCGTCGGCGCATGGTGAGGCCGTGGTCATCCAGACCCTGCACCTCTTCGCCCTGGAAGCGGTAGGTGCCCGAGCTCATGCGTTCGAGCAGGCCGATGATGCTGAGCAAGGTGCTCTTGCCCGAACCCGACGGCCCGATGAGCGCGATGAACTCGCCAGGCATCACACGCAGGTTCAGGCCGTGCAGCACCTCGGCCTCGCTGGGCAGGCCAACGTTGTAGGACTTGCGGACGGCGCTGAGCTCGATCAGCGGGACGGTGCTGGAGGGGTTCATCGCGTCACAAGCGGATGGCCTGTCCCGGGTCCATCGCTGCGGCGCGACGGGCCGGCGCAATGGCCGCCAGCACGCCGCAGGCGGTGGCCATGACGGCCACCTGCAGCGCGAGCAGGGGCGGCAGCACAATGAAGAACAGCGGCTGCCCATCGGAGCCGCGCACGAAAGTGGTGAACACCCAGATCATGAACACGGCCAGCGCAATGCCGAGCACCGAGCCCACCGCGCCCACCACCGCGCCCTGCACCAGGAACACCCGCAGCACCTGTCCGCGCGTGGCACCCATGGCGCGCAGGATGCCGATCTCGCGGCGCTTCTGCACCACCGACACCACCAGCACGCTGGCGATGCCCAGCACCACCACCACCAGCACCACGGCCCGGATGAGGCCCGTGCTCACCGACTGCGCGTTGAGCGCCGAGACCAGTTGGGCGTTGCTCTCCTGCCAGCTCTCAAACTGGTAGGGCAGCTGACGGCGCAGGTCATCGACCAGCCCCTGCGCGGCCCACACGTCGTTGACCGTCAGATCGATGGTGGTGGCGCCACCGGGCAGGCCGAGCAGACTTTGCGCACCCCGCAGCGGCAGGATCACGGTGCGCCGGTTGAGTTCTTTCACACCGAAATCGACCAGTGCGGTCACGCGCACCGATTCGCTCACGCTGCTGGTCTGTACCGTGAGGCGGTCGCCCACGCGCACGCCCAGATCGGCCGCGAGATCGCGCCCCACGATCGCCTCGCCCGGCGCCAGGCGCGCGCTGCCGCTGACCACCTTGCTGCGCAGGCCGACGATGTGGTCGTAGCGGTCGAGCTCCACACCGAACAGCGAGACGGATTGTGTGGCCTCGCCGCGCAGCGCCAGCGCACCACCGGCCACCATGGGCGAGACTGCCGCGATGCCGGGCAGGCGTTCAAGCTGTGGCACCAAGGCCTGCCAGTTGGCCACCGAGCGTAGGCGCTGCGCGCGCGGCTGGGCTTCTGTCAGGGTGGTCGTGCCGGCCGCCCTGATGGCGGGCGGCGCCACCACGTCGTCGGGCGCGCTCAGGGTGATGTGGGCCTGCGCGCCGAGTGTCTTGTTCAGGGTGTTGGTCTGCAGGCCGCTGATGAGCGCCGAGATGTAGGCGATCACGGCCACTCCGGCGGCCACGCCCACGATGATGAGCACGGTTTGCATGCGCCCTTCGCGCAGGAAGCGCAACGCGACGCGCCTCTCGAAACCCAGCCATGTGCTCATATGAGAATCCAGGCGTTTTCAGCGCCCCATGGCGTTGGTCAGTGCAGCGCCCGCGTCGGGCGCTGCCGCACCGGGGGTCATGCGCGTGCCCGGCTGCCACGGCACCCGTCGCACGCGCACGCGGTCGTCGGCCTGGGGCGTGCCGCCCATCAGCACCAGCTCACCCTCGGCCAGCCCGTCCACCACCTCGGCGGCGTCGAGCGTGCGCAGGCCGAGCTTCACCGAGCGGGCGCGCGCGTGGCCCTCGGAACTCACCATCACGGTGGCCGAGCCGTCGGGCAGCGAGTTGCGCAACGCGGCCAGCGGCAACACCAGCGCCCGCTCGCGCCTGGCGGTTTCCACCTCGACCGACACCGTCATGTCTTCGCGCAGGAAAGCCGGCGCAGGCGCGTCCAGCGCGAGCTTGACTTCAATGGCACCGCGCTGCGCATCGACCGACGGGGCTATGGACAGCACGCGCGCGGCCAGGGGCTGCTCGGCAAATGCATCGGCCACCACCCGCGCACTCTGGCCCGGTTGCAGTTGTTCAAGGAAGCGCTCGTCCACCTGCGCGCTGATCTGCGTGGGGCCGGCCAGGGCCAGCTCCAGCAAGGCTTTGCCAGGCTGCACGATCTGGCCGGGCTCGACCTCGCGCAACAGCACCTGCGCATCGGCCGGGGCCACCAGCGTGGCTTGCGCCATCCGGGCCTGCGCCGCCTGGGTGGTGGCTTGTGCCACGGCCAGTTGAGCCTGGGCCTGCACCAGATCAGAACCTGTTTCTTCATTGGCCCGCGTCTGCGCACGCGCGCTGGTCTGCTGTGCCTGGGCCACTTCCAGAGCGCGCAGGACCTCGTCCAGACGCGAGGCACTCACGAAGCCTTGCGCCACCAGCTGTTCGGTGCGTTTGAGCTCGGCTTGAGCGGCGCGCACGGTGGCTTCGGTCTGGGCCAGCGCGGCCTGGGCGGCGGTGCGCCCGGTGCTGCGCAAGCCCGCCAGCCGCGCGGAGGCCTGGCGCTCGGCCGCCTCCGCCTGCGTGAATGCTGCGGCGAGTTCGTCGGATTCCAGGCGCAGCAGCACGTCGCCCCGGCGAACGTTGGCGCCTTCTTCCACCAGCACAGCCTGCACCCGCCCGGTGATGGTGCTGCCGATCTCCACCCGCGACAGCGTGGCCACGCGGGCCGAAAACTGCAGGCTGCGCACCAGGGGCGCCGACCGCAGTTCCACGGCGTCCACCTTCGGGTGGCGCCAGAGCCAGCCGGCCCAGAACGCGAGCAGCAGCAACACCCCTGCTGCGCCCCATCCCCAGCGACGTTGAGCGGAAGACAGGGTCATGGCGGAAGCGGCTTCAGTTGCCGGGCTGGAACAGCCCGTTGTCGGTGGTGGGCGGGGCCACGCCCAGGTGCCGGTAGGCCGCCAGCGTGGCGATGCGCCCACGCGGCGTGCGCTGCAAAAAGCCCTGCTGGATCAGGTAGGGCTCGATCACGTCTTCGATGGTGTCGCGCTCCTCGCCGATGCTGGCCGCAATGTTGTCCAGTCCGACCGGGCCGCCGTCGAAGCGGTGGATCACGGCCTCGAGCAGCTTGCGGTCCATCAGATCGAAGCCCTGCGGGTCCACGTCGAGCATGGCCAGCGCGCGGTTGGCAATGTCTTTGGTGATGTTGCCCGTGCCCTTCACGTCGGCGAAGTCGCGCACCCGGCGCAGCAGCCGGTTCGCGATGCGCGGTGTGCCGCGCGAGCGGCGCGCGATCTCGAAGCCACCCTCCTCGTCCATCGGCGCATTCAGCAAACCTGCGCTGCGTTTGACGATGCGGCCGAGCTCTTCCGAGGTGTAGAACTCCAGGCGCGCGACGATGCCGAAGCGGTCGCGCAGCGGGTTGGTGAGCATGCCGGCGCGGGTGGTCGCGCCCACCAGGGTGAACGGCTGCAGGTCGAGCTTGATGCTGCGAGCAGCTGGTCCTTCGCCGATCATGATGTCGATCTGGTAGTCCTCCAGCGCGGGGTACAGGATCTCCTCGACGACCGGGCTGAGCCGGTGGATCTCGTCGATGAAGAGCACGTCGTTGGCTTCGAGGTTGGTCAGCAGCGCGGCCAGGTCCTTGGGTTTTTCCAGCACCGGCCCGCTGGTCTGGCGCAGGTTCACGCCGAGCTCCTGCGCAATGATGTGGCTCAGCGTGGTCTTGCCCAGCCCCGGCGGGCCGAACAGCAGCACGTGATCCAGCGCCTCGTTGCGCTTCTTTGCCGCGCCGATGAAGATCTCCAGCTGCTCGCGCACCTTCACCTGGCCCACGTATTCGTCGAGCAGCTTGGGCCGCAGCGCGCGCTCGATCGCCTCTTCCTTGGGCGAGGCCGGCGCAGCGGACACCATGCGCGGCGCGGGGGCGAAGTCGTCGGTCTGGATGCTCATTTACTTCTTCATTTCGCCAGTGCCTTCAGCGCGAGCTTGATGCCCTCGCTCACACCCACATCGGCCGGCAGGGGCTTGAGGGCAGCGGCGGCGTCCTTGTCGCTGTAGCCCAGCGCCATCAGGGCCTGCTGGATGTCGCTCTGCACGTCGCTCTGCGCCGGGCCGGCGCCGCCCAGGTTCAAGTCGGCACCCAGCTTGCCCTTGAGTTCGAGCAACAGGCGCTCGGCGGTCTTCTTGCCGATGCCGGGCACCTTGATGATGCGGCCACTGTCCTGCGCGCTGATGGCCTGGGCCAGGTCGCCCACGCTCATGCCCGAGAGCACCGAGAGCGCGGTGCGCGGACCCACGCCACTGATCTTGATGAGCTGGCGAAAGGCCTCACGTTCGGGGGCGGTGCCAAAGCCGTAGAGAATCTGGGCGTCCTCGCGCACCACGAAGTGGGTGAGCAGGGCCACTTTTTCACCGGTGCCGGGCAGGTTGTAAAACGTGCTCATGGGCACGTCGACCTCGTAACCGACACCGTGGCAGTCCAGCAGGATCTGGGGTGGGTTTTTCTCCAGCAACGTACCGGTCAACTTGCCTATCATCTGGATATCCTTTGTCGTTCGCCGGGCCGTCCCAAGAACGACAGCACCCCCTCGGGGGGCCTGGCGCAGCCAGGTTTGGGGGCTTCAATTTCAAGGAATTATCGGCTTGATTCTCAGACACACCTTCTCCCCGCCCGACAACGTCCGCATGGGTCACCTCTGCGGCCCGCTGGACAGCCACATCCGCAGCATCGAGGCGGCCTTGCAGGTCAAGGTGGCGCACCGTTTCGAGCAGTTCCGCATCGAGGGCACCAAACCCAAGGTGAACCAGGCGCTGGAAACCCTGCAGGCCATGTACGAGATGGCGAAGAAGCCGATTCCGGCCGAGCAGGTGCAGCTCATGCTCAGCGGCGACACCGCCCTGGTCGACCCCGGCGATGGTGCCCTGGCCATGCAGACGCGCCGCGGCGAGGTGCGCGGGCGCACGCCCAACCAGGCGCGCTACCTGGAGAACATGGCCACGCACGACATCACCTTCGGCATCGGCCCGGCCGGCACCGGCAAGACGTATCTCGCCGTGGCCTGCGCTGTGGACGCGCTGGAGCGCAGCGCGGTGCAGCGCATCGTGCTCACGCGCCCGGCCGTGGAAGCCGGTGAAAAGTTGGGCTTCCTGCCCGGCGACCTGGGCCAGAAGGTGGACCCGTACCTGCGCCCGCTGTACGACGCGCTCTATGACCTGATGGGCGCCGAGAAGGTGCAGAAGGCCTTCGAGCGCCAGCAGATCGAGATCGCACCGCTGGCCTTCATGCGCGGACGCACGCTCAACCACGCCTTCGTGATCCTGGACGAGGCGCAGAACACCACGGTGGAGCAGATGAAGATGTTCCTCACCCGCATCGGCTTCGGCGCCAAGGCGGTGATCACCGGCGACGTGAGCCAGATCGACCTGCCGCGCACCGAGCTGAGCGGCCTGATCGACGCCGAGCGTGTGTTGAAGCGCGTGCAGGGCATCGCGATCACGCGCCTGTCCAGCGCCGACGTGGTGCGCCACCCGCTGGTGGCGCGCATCGTGGACGCCTACGACGCGCGCACGCCTCACATTGAAGATGCCGCACCTGCCAAGCGGGCGCGTCGCAAGGCAGCCTGAAAACCGACCCATGCACCCGACACTCATCACCCGAGCACTCACCGGCCTGCTGGCCCTGCTGCCTTTCACGGCCTTCGGCCAGGGCAGCCCACCCGCACCCGCCGCGCCCACGCTGATCTTCAGCAGCCAGGCGGTGCAATACCGCTGCGACGGGGGGGCCGAAATCGAGCTGGTCTATCTGAACCTGAGCAACGGCAATGCGTTTGCCGCCCTGCACTTCGACGGCCGCACCGTGATGCTGCAGGGGCGCCGCGCCACCACCGGTGTGCGCTTCGTCGCGCTCGACGAGCAGAACAGCCTGCGCTGGTACACCCAGGGCATGAAGGGCGAGCTCAGCTTTCTGGCCGCCGACCACACCGCGCAGGAAAAGACGCTGCTGGCCAACTGCTTTGCCCAACCGGGCAAACGCTGATGGCCCTGCACGCACTCACCCTGTCGTTGCAGTTCGGCGAGCTCGCCGATGCGGCCAACCACCGCGCCGCGCTGCCGCGCCACACAGTGGCGCGCTGCATTCGCCACGCACTCGACGCCGATGCCGAGATCACCGTGCGCATCGTCGACGCCGAAGAAGGGCAGGCGCTCAACCGCGATTACCGGGGCAAGGACTACGCCACCAACGTGTTGACCTTCGACTACGCCACCGAGCCGCTGGTGATGGCCGATCTGGTGCTGTGCGCACCGGTGGTGGCGCGCGAAGCCGCCGAGCTGAAGAAGCCGCTGGCCGAGCACTACGCACACCTGCTGGTGCACGGCACGCTGCATGCGCAGGGCTGGGACCACGAGACCAGCGAGGCGGATGCTGAAGAAATGGAAGCGCGCGAGACCGAGATCCTGGCCGGCTTGGGCCAGCCCAACCCCTACGCCCGATAAAACCGCTCAACCCAAACCCACCGTTCATCCTGAGCTTGTCGAAGGGTTCTCACGAAGCAGGCAGGCCAGGGCTTCGACAAGCTCAGCCCGAACGGAGATCTCGTCAGGTCGTGATCCGCAGCGGGATCGTCACCGGTCCATCGTTGACCAGGTGCACCTGCATGTCGGCACCAAAGCGGCCGGTCTGCACCACCGGATGTGCAGCGCGCGCCGCCTTCACGAACGCATCAAAGAGCGCCTCGCCCAACGCCGGCGGCGCAGCCCCCGTGAATCCCGGGCGGTTGCCACTCTTCGTGTCGGCCGCCAGGGTGAACTGGCTCACGATGAGCAGGCCGCCGCCGATGTCCTGCACGCTCAGGTTCATCTTGCCGGCGGCGTCGCCAAAGATCCGCAGCTTCAGGATCTTGGCGAGCGTCTTCTCGCCCACCGCCTCGGTGTCATCAGGCTCGGCGCACAGCAGCACCAGCAGGCCTGGGCCGACCGAGCCGACGATCTCACCGCCGATTTCCACACGGGCTTCACTCACGCGCTGCAGGACAGCAATCAAATCAGATCCTTCTCGTCGTCAAAGTGCGCTTCCACGTCGCTGGGCAGCAGCTGGATGGTCGCGCGCAGCCCCGGCACCGCGCTCATCAGCGCCTGCTCCACGCTCGCGCGCACAGCAGCCGCCCGGCCCAGCGACCAGCTTGCCGGCATGTGCATGTGCAGGTCAACAAAGCGGCGTTGGCCGGCCTTGCGCGTGCTCACGTGGTCAAACCGGATGATGCTGGCTTCACCTTCGCCGGACGCGAAATCGCCCAGCGTCCGCTGGATCGTGGCCATCACCTCGGGCTCCAGCGCCTCGTCCATCAGTCCCTGCGACGAGCGCCACATGAGGTGGAATCCCTCTTTCAGGATGTTGGCCGCCACCCCCATGGCCACGAGCGGGTCGAGCCAGAGCCAGCCGGTGAAGTGCACCAGGGCAATGCCCACCACCACGCCCACCGAGGTCCACACGTCGGTGACCAGGTGTTTGGCGTCGGCTTCCAGCGCGATCGACCGGTGCTCACGGGCGGCGCGAAACATCACCCAGGCCAGCAGGCCGTTGAGAGCGGAACTCACCACCGAGAGCGCCAGACCCCAGCCCACCTGTTCGATCGGCTGCGGATCAATCAGCCGGTGCCCGGCGACCCAGATGATGCCCAGTGCCGCCGCGATGATCAAAATGCCCTCGAAACCCGACGAAAAATACTCCGCCTTGTGGTGGCCGTAGGGGTGGTCCTGGTCGGCCGGACGGGCCGCGATGGTGACCATCACCAGGCCGAACACCGCGCTGGCCAGGTTCACCAGCGACTCCATCGCGTCGGACAGCAGGCCCACCGAGTCGGTGATGAGCCAGGCCCCCGTCTTGAGTGCGATGGTCATGAGGGCCACCACAACCGAGGCCATGAGCAGGCGTTGGGGGGTGAGCAGGCGCGCGCGGTCGGGGGTCATGCCGTGATTGTCCTCCACCGCCCTGAAGGAAATGTCTGCCCGGGGCGTGGGCGGTGCCAGAATGGAACGCCCCACAGCAACCATGACCACGACGCCGCCCCCACCCTGCACCGCAGCCCCCGCCTCCCCCAGCTTCTGGCTCGGCGAGACCGATGTCTGGCTGCTGGCCGAAGGCAAGCACCTGCGCCCCTGGCAGAAGCTCGGCGCCCACGCCACCACGCTGGACGGACAGGCGGGCACCGCGTTTGCCGTCTGGGCGCCACACGCGCGACTCGTCGGGCTGGTGGGTGACTTCAACCAATGGCGCGCGCAACCCATGCGCCTGCGTCCCGAGTGTGGCGTGTGGGAGCTGTTCGTGCCTGGCGCGGCAGTGGGCGACTGGTACAAGTTCGAGGTGCAGGGCAGCGACGGCCGTCACGTCTTCAAGACCGACCCTTACGCCCGCGAGACCGAGCTGCCGCCGGGCAACGCGGCCCGCGTGTGCGAACCCTTGCGACCCGCCGCCGACCGAGGCGGCGCGGCCCATGAGCGCCCGGCAGTGCCCATGGCCATCTACGAGGTGCACGTGGGGTCGTGGCGCCGGCCCGACGGCCCGCACACCGTGCCCACCTGGGACGACCTGACCACCCACCTCGTGCCCTACGCGGTGGATATGGGCTTCACCCACCTGGAGCTGCTGCCGGTGAGCGAGCACCCGTTCTACGCCTCGTGGGGCTACCAGCCCACCGGCCTGTACGCGCCCACCGCGCGCCACGGTTCACCCGAATCGTTCCGGCGCTTCGTGCAGGCCGCGCACGCCGCCGGGCTCAAGATCATCCTGGACTGGGTGCCCGCCCACTTCCCCACCGACGAACACGCGCTGGCCCGCTTCGACGGCACGGCGCTGTATGAACACGCCGATCCGCGCGAAGGTTTCCACCGCGACTGGAACACCCTCATCTACAACTTCGGCCGCTTCGAGGTGCGCAACTTCCTGGTCGGCAACGCACTGTTCTGGGTCGAGCAGTACGGCATCGACGGCCTGCGCGTGGACGCGGTGGCCTCCATGCTCTACCGAGACTACAGCCGCCCGGCCGGCGAGTGGGTGCCCAACGAGCACGGCGGGCGCGAGAACTACGAGGCCATTGCCTTCCTGCGCGAGGTGCACGAGGTGCTTCACCAGGAGGCACCGCGCGCCACCACCTACGCCGAAGAATCCACCGCGTTCCCGCGCGTGACCGGCCCCGTGGCCGAGGGCGGGCTGGGCTTCGACCACAAATGGAACATGGGCTGGATGCACGACACCCTGTCGTACTTCGCGCTCGATCCAATCCACCGGCGCTGGCACCACAACAAGCTGACCTTCGCGATGATGTACGCGCACACCGAAGACTACGTGCTGCCGCTCTCGCACGACGAAGTGGTGCACGGCAAGGGCTCCCTGCTGACCAAGATGGCCGGCGACCGCTGGCAACAGCGGGCCAACCTGCGCGCGCTGTACGCCTGGATGTACGCCCACCCGGGCAAGAAGCTGCTCTTCATGGGGGCCGAGCTGGCTCCAGCCACCGAGTGGGACCACGACGCCGAGCTGCCCTGGCATCTGCTGAAAGACCCGGCGCATGCCGGCGTGCAGCACCTGGTGCGCGATCTCAACCATATCTACCGCAGCGCACCGGCCCTGCATGCCCGCGACACCGACCCCTACAGCTTCCAGTGGCTGGTGGTGGACGACGCCGACCATTCGGTGCTGGCCTTCGCTCGCTACGGCCACGCGCTCGAAGACACGGTGGTGGTGATCGCCAACCTCACCCCCATGGTGCGCCACGGCTACCGCGTGGGCCTGCCGTACGGCGGGGACTGGTACGAGCGGCTCAACACCGACTCCAGCCACTACGCCGGCAGCAACGTGGGCAACCACGGCCGCGTGGTGGCCGACGACGTGGCGCAGCACGGCCAGCGCTGGTCGGCCGTCTTGACGCTGCCACCGCTAGCTGTGTTGTGGCTCCAGCCAGAACAGGCATGACGCCCTCCTGCGGCTCTCCTGCGCTGGGTGCGCATCTTTGCCACCAGCAGGGCGAGGGCGGCGTGCACTTCTCGGTCTGGGCACCCGATGCCCATGGGGCGGACGTCTGCCTGTTCGAACCCGGCGCTGCGGTTGAACAGCGCCGCGTGGCACTGGCACCTTTGGGTGATGGCGTGTGGGCGGCCTTCGTGCCCGGCGTGACCGCCGGCCAGCTTTACGGGCTGCGCGCCAGCGGCCCGTGGTTGCCCGAAACTGGCCACCGCTTCAACCCCGCCCGCCTGCTGCTCGACCCCTGGGCGCTGGCGCTGGTGGGCAACACCGATCGACTGGCGCTGCAATCCGGTCACGCCTGCGCCGACCCCGTGCACCTCACGCAGGCCTGGAGCGAGCACCAGCCCGACCCCACCGACAACGCCGCCCACATGCCGCGCTGCGTCGTGGTGGACGCACAAGCCGAGCTGGCCGCGGGCCTGGCCATCGCGCCCCGGCCCGCCGTGGCCAGTGACCGCGTGGTGATCTACGAAGCGCACGTGAAGGCCCTCACCCGCCTGCACCCCGAGGTGCCCGAGCACCAGCGCGGCACCTACGCGGCCCTCGCCCACCCCGCCGTGGTGCAGCACCTGCAGCGCCTGGGCATCACCACCGTGTGCCTGCTGCCGGTGCACCAGCACATCAGCGAACGCCACCTGATTGAACGGGGCTTGAGCAACCACTGGGGCTACAACACGCTCAACGTGTTTTCGCCTGAACCGGCCTACGCCGCGGCCACTTCCGAAGACACCACCGCCGTGCGCGCCGAGTTCCGCCAGATGGTCGACACGCTGCACCGCGCGGGCATCGAGGTGGTGCTCGACGTGGTCTTCAACCACACGGCCGAGAGCGATCTCAACGGCCCCACCCTCGCCTGGCGCGGTCTGGGCCAGAACCGCTGGTACGCCATGGGTGAACACGGCGTGCCGCACAACTTCAGCGGCACCGGCAACAGCCTGGCGTTCAGCGAGCCGCGCGTGTTGCAGTGGGTGATGGACAGCCTGCGCTGGTGGGTGCGGGCCTTCGGTGTGGACGGTTTCCGCTTTGATCTCGCGGTCTCGCTGGGCCGCGACGCCGCACTCGACCACGCCTTCAACCCGCGCAGTGCCTTGCTGAACGCGATGGCGCAAGACCCGGTGCTGCGCGGCGTGCGCCTGATCGCCGAGCCCTGGGACGTGGGGCCGAACGGGTACCACCTGGGTGGGTTCGAGGCCGGCTGGCTGGAGTGGAACGACCGCTTCCGCGACGGCGTGCGCGCCTTCTGGCTTGGCCACCACGGCACGCGCGGCGAGCTCGCCACGCGCACATGCGCCAGCGGCGACCTGTTCAACCAGCGCGGCCGCCGGCCCACCGCCAGCGTGAACATGGTCACCGCGCACGACGGCTTCAATCTGGCCGATCTGACCGCCTACCAGCAAAAGCACAACGCCGCCAATGGTGAAGACGACCGAGACGGCCATGGCCACAACCTCAGCGCCAACGGAGGAACGGAGGGCGCGACCGACGACCCCATGGTGCTGCACCGCCGTGGCCTGTGGCGCCGCGCCCTGCTGGCCACGCTCTTCTGCGCACAGGGCACGCCGCAGCTGCTGGCCGGCGACGAACTCGGCCACAGCCAGCAAGGCAACAACAACTGCTACTGCCAGGACAACGAGACCACCTGGCTCGACTGGGCCCACGCCGACACCGAACTCGCCGACTTCGTCGCCGGTCTTGCCGCGCTGCGGCGGGAGCACCCCGGCCTGCGCCACGCACGCTGGTTCGAAGGCGTTGGCCACGCGCCCGACATCGCCTGGCTCGACACCGACGGGCAGCCCATGCGACCCAACGCCTGGCAAGCGCGCGACCACCACACGCTCACGGCCCTGATCACCGTGGGTGACGGCGACGCACCGCCCCATGAGAGCCTGCTCCTGGTCTGGCACGCCGCCCACGGCCACTGCCGGCTCACGCTGCCGCCCGGCGACTGGGGCGTGCTGATGGACAGCGCCCGCGCGCTGGTGGCGCCGCCGGGCCAGGCCCCTGACACGGTCACCACCCGGCTGCCGCTGCATGAAGCCGGCGTGTGGGTGCTGGTCCAGGGCTTGCATGCGCCCGATGGCACCCCACCGGGTCTGCCATGAACATCGCCATCCACCCTCATCTGGCGCGCCGCACCAGCGGCGTGCTGCTGCACATCACCAGCCTGCCCGGCCCCAACGGCTCGGGCGACCTCGGCATCGGCGCGCGCCATTTCGTGGACTGGCTCGCGTCGGCCGGTCAATCGATGTGGCAGATCCTGCCGCTGTCGCCGGCGGGCCCGGGCAATTCGCCCTACCAGAGCGTCTCGGCCTTCGCCGGCAGCCCGCTCATGGTGGACCTGGACGATCTGGTCCAGATGGGCTGGCTGCCCTGGATGCCGACCCAGGGCTTCGATCACCACCACTGCGACTTCGAGCGCGTGGCGCCCTGGCGCATGGCCTGCCTGCGCAAGGCCTGGGAGGGCTTCAGCCAGCGCGCCAGCGACGACTGCCGCGAGACACTGGCCGACTTCTGCACCGACCACGCGCACTGGCTCGACGACTACGCCCTTTTCATGGTGCTGCACGAGCGCCACATCGGCAGCTGGCCGCAGTGGCCCGCGCCCCTCGCGCAACGCGACCCGGCGGCACTCGCCGAGGTGCGCCAGCATTCGCCCAAGGCACTGGGTTTCTGGCAGTTCGTGCAGTGGCGCTTCTGGGTGCAGTGGCAAGCGCTGCGCGACTACGCCCGCAGCCGCGGCGTGCAGATCGTGGGTGATGCACCCATCTTCGTGGCCCACCACAGCGCCGACGTGTGGGCGCATGCGAACCAGTTTTTGCTCGACGACGACTTCGAACCTCGCGTGGTGGCCGGTGTGCCGCCCGACTATTTCAGCGTCACCGGCCAACGCTGGGGCAACCCGCTCTACAACTGGCCGGTCATGGCACAGAACGGCTACCGCTGGTGGAAGGAGCGGGTGGCGCACCTGTTCCAGCAGGTTGACGTGGTGCGGCTGGACCACTTCCGCGGCTTCGAGGCGCACTGGGAAATCCCGGCCAGCGAACCCACCGCGGTGGCCGGCCAATGGCAAAGCGGCCCGGGCCTGCCGCTCTTTGCAGCCTTGCAGGAAGAGCTGGGTCCGCTGGCCATCATCGCGGAAGACCTGGGCCTGATCACGCCCGAGGTGACCGCACTGCGCGTGGCCTGCGGCTTTCCCGGCATGCGCATCCTGCAGTTCGCCTTTGGCGGCGATGCGGCCAACCCCTACCTGCCGCACAACCTGGAACGCAACTGCGTGGCCTACACCGGCACGCACGACAACGACACCACCCTGGGCTGGTGGCGCGCCGCCTCTGCGCACGACAAAACCGCCGCGCGCGCCTACCTGGGCCCCGCGGTGGACACCGAGCCGCACTGGACGCTGATCACGGCGCTGTCGCAGTCGGTGGCCAACACGCTGGTGCTGCCGTTCCAGGACGTGTTGGGTCTGGACGGCAAGCACCGCATGAACACGCCGGGACAAGCCACCGGCTGCTGGGAATGGCGCTTCGACTGGCGCCAGGTCGACCACCGGCCCGCCCAACGCCTGCTCGCCTTGACCCGCGCGCACGGCCGAATACCCTGAACGGCAACAGCCTGGCCTGTTCCCGTTTCACGATTCCCGTTTCAATGAGCCAGTGCGCACCAAGACGCACCCGTCACCCACCACCGGAGACAAGCATGGAAAAGACATCGCCCCAGCAACTCGCCAAACGCACCATCGCACTGGTGCTGGCGGGCGGACGCGGCTCGCGTCTGCACGCCCTCACCGACCGGCGCTCCAAACCCGCCGTGTACTTCGGCGGCAAGTTCCGCATCGTCGACTTCGCACTCTCCAACTGCCTGAACTCGGGTGTGCGCCGCATCGGTGTGCTCACCCAGTACAAGTCGCACAGCCTGTTGCGCCACCTGCAACGCGGCTGGAGCTTCCTGCGCAACGAGTTCAACGAATTCATCGACCTGCTGCCGGCCCAGCAGCGCATGGACGACCAGAGCTGGTACCTCGGCACGGCCGACGCGGTCTACCAGAACCTGGACATCCTGCGCGCGCACAAGCCGGAGTACATCCTGGTGCTCGCGGGCGACCACATCTACAAGATGGACTACGCCACCCTGATCGCCGACCACGTGGCGCTGGGAAAGAAGTGCACCGTGGCCTGCATCGAGGTGCCGCTGGCCGAAGCCACGGCCTTCGGCGTGATGGACATCGATGCACGACGCAACGTCGTGCGCTTCCTGGAGAAGCCGGCCCAGCCGCCCCACATGCCCGGCAAACCCGACACCGCACTGGCCAGCATGGGCGTGTATGTGTTCAACACCGAGCACCTGTTCGAAGCGCTGAAACGCGATGCGAGCAACCCTGGCTCCAGCCGCGATTTCGGCAAGGACATCATCCCGGCCATGGTAGCCGCCGGGGACGCCGTGGCGCACCCGTTCGGCATGTCGTGCGTGAAGAGCGCGTCCGAAGCGCCGGCCTACTGGCGCGACGTGGGCACGGTCGACGCCTACTGGGCCGCCAACCTCGACCTCACCAACACCATCCCCGAGCTCGACATGTACGACCGCGATTGGCCGATCTGGACCTACCAGGAGCAACTGCCGCCAGCCAAGTTCGTGTTCGACGACGACGGCCGCCGCGGCTGCGCGGTGGACTCGCTGGTCTCGGGCGGATGCATCATCTCGGGCGCACTGGTGCGCCGCTCGGTGCTGTTTTCGCGCGTGCGGGTGCACTCGTATGCGTCGGTGGAGGAGTCGGTCATCCTGCCCGAGGTCGACATCGGCCGCGGTTGCGAACTGCACAAGGTGGTGGTGGACAACGGCTGCGTGATCCCGCCGGGCATGAAGATCGGCGTGGACGCGGCCGAAGACACGCGCCGCTTCTTCCGCACGCCGTCCGGCGTGGTGCTGGTGACCCGCGAAATGCTGGAAAAACTCGAATGTCCCTGAAGGTTCTCTACGTCTGTTCCGAGGTGTTCCCGCTGCTCAAGACCGGCGGGCTGGCCGATGTGAGCGCGGGCCTGCCGCCCGCACTCCACGCCCTGGGCGCCGATGTGCGCCTGTTGTTGCCGGCCTTTCCCGGTGTGGTGGCTGGGGTCACGCCCGAAGGCCCCACGCTGCTGGTGCCGGCCGGGGGCAGCAGCGGCCTGCCCGCCGGCCTGGGTCCGCAGCCTGCCAGCGCCCACGGCCCCACACCGTGGCTGCGTGCCGGGCGCATCACCGACAGCGGCATGCCGGTGTGGCTGCTGCACGCGCCGGGCCTGTACGAGCGCAGCGGCAACCCCTACGTGGACGAGCACGGCCGGGCCTGGCCCGACAGCGCCGAGCAGTTCGCCTGGCTCGGCTGGGCCGCGGCCCTGCTGGGCACCGGCCTGGATGCCGGTTGGTTCCCCGATGTGGTGCATGGCCACGACTGGCACACCGGCCTGGCCTTCGCCTACCTGCGCGAACTCGCGCGCACCGCCGAGCACCGGCCGGCCACCGTGTTCACCGTGCACAACCTGGCTTACCAGGGCGTGTTCAACGCCGGCCTGCGCCCGCGCCTGGGCCTGCCCGACGGGCTCTTCCACCTGCAGGGGCTGGAGTTCCACGGCCAGATCAGCTTCATGAAGGCGGGGCTGAAATACAGCGACGCCATCACCACCGTGAGCCCGACCTACGCACGCGAGATCACCGGCGCCGAACAAGGCTGCGGGCTGGACGGCGTGCTGCGCCAGCGCCAGGCGCAGCTGCACGGCATCCTGAACGGTGTGGACGACGCGGTGTGGAACCCGCAGACCGACCCGCTGGTGCAACCCGGCTTCGACGCCGACCACCTGCAGGGCAAGGAACAGGCCAAGGCCCGCCTGCAACAGCGCATGGGTCTGGCGCCCCGGCCCGATGCGCTGCTGTTCTCGGTGGTCAGCCGCCTCACCGAACAGAAGGGATTGCACCTGCTGTCCGCCGTGGTGGACGAGCTGGTGCAGCGCGGCGGGCAACTCGCGGTGCTGGGCTCGGGCGACGCGGCCATCGAACAGGACCTGCGCGACTGCGCCCGGCGCCACCCCGGCCAGGTGGCGCTCACCGTGGGCTACGACGAAGCCCTGGCGCACAGCGTCATCGCAGGGGCCGACGTGATCCTGCTGCCCTCGCGTTTCGAGCCTTGCGGCCTGACCCAGCTCTACGGCCTGCGCTACGGCACGCTGCCACTGGTGCGCGCCGTCGGCGGGCTGGCCGACACCGTGGTCGATTGCAGCCTGGAGAACCTGGACGACGGCAGCGCCAGCGGTTTCGTCTTCCGCGAGCTGGAGATGAGCGGCTTGCTCTCGGCCATGCGCCGCGCCTTTGCGCTGCAGCGCCGTCCGGCCGACTGGCACGCCGTGCAGCGCCACGCCATGTCGCTGCGCTTCGGTTGGGATCATGCGGCCAGCGACTACCTGCGGGTCTATGCCTCGGTCATGCCGGCGCCGACCATCACCTGAGCGCCTGCACGTTTATTGCCATTGCCCTTCAGCACCCCAACGAACGCCCCAACGCCATGACCAACACGCAGCCCACCCCCGATCCCGTCCCGTTCGAATACGACCACCTGGACAACGGCGTGGACGCCTTGCGCAAGTCCATCGCCAACCGGTTGATCTACTCGGTCGGCCGCGACCCGCGTTCGGCCACCCAGCGCGATTGGCTCTTCGCCCTGTTCCACGCCGTGCGCGACCGCATGATGCACCGCTGGCGCGAGACCCTGGCCACCTCGCAGGACAGCGACGCCAAGCGCGTGTACTACCTGTCGATGGAGTTCCTCACCGGGCGCGCGCTGACCAACGCCCTGTTGTCGGTGGGCATCCTCGACGAGGCCCGCACCGCGTGCACCCAGCTCGGCGTGGACTTCGAAGCGCTGATCGACCTTGAGGCCGACGCCGGCCTGGGCAACGGCGGCCTGGGACGGCTGGCGGCCTGTTTCCTCGACTCCATGGCCACCGTGGGCATCCCCGGCATGGGTTACGGCATTCGCTACGACTACGGCATGTTCGCGCAGCGCATCGTCGATGGCCGCCAGGTGGAAGAGCCCGACTACTGGCTGGTCAACGGCAACCCCTGGGAGTTCATGCGCCCGGAGTTCAGCTACACGGTGCAGTTCGGCGGGCGCCTGGTGCAGGCCGATGGCCACGTGCGCTGGGTCGAGACCGACGATGTGATTGCCACCGCGTACGACTCGGGCGTGCCCGGCCACGAACTCAGCAGCGTGGCCACCATGCGGCTGTGGACCGCGCGCGCCACCAGCGGCATCAACCTCGACGCCTTCAACAAGGGCGACTACATGCGCGCGGTGGAGGCCAAGAACGAGTCGGAAAACGTCTCGCGCGTGCTCTACCCCGACGACAGCACCGACCACGGCAAGGAACTGCGCCTGCGCCAGGAGTATTTCTTCGTCAGCGCCTCGCTGCAGGACATCGTGCGCCGCTTCCTCAAGCACCAGGGCGACTTTGTGCTGTTCGCCGACCGCGTGGCGATCCACCTCAACGACACCCACCCCGCGCTGGCCGTGCCCGAGCTCATGCGCCTGCTGGTCGACGAGCAGGGCCTGGAGTGGGACACCGCCTGGGGCATCTGCAAACGCGTGTTCAGCTACACCAACCACACGTTGATGCAGGAAGCGCTGGAGACCTGGCCGGTGGAGTTGCTGGGCCGCCTGCTGCCGCGCCACCTGCGCATCATTTACGACCTCAACGCGATCTTCCTGGCCGAGGTGCACGAGCGCTTCCCCGGTGAAAACGACCTGCTGCGCCGGGTGTCGCTGATCGACGAACGCGGCCAGCGCCGCGTGCGCATGGCCTACCTCTCGGTGCTGGCCAGCCACAAGGTCAACGGTGTGTCGGCCCTGCACAGCCAGCTGATGGTGCAGACCATCTTTGCCGACTTCGCGCGGCTCTACCCCGAGCGCTTCTGCAACAAGACCAACGGCATCACGCCGCGGCGCTGGCTTTCGCAGGCCAACCGGCCTCTGGCGAGCCTGATCGACGCACGCATCGGCACCACCTGGCGGCGCAACCTGGATGAGCTCGAACAGCTGCGCCCGCTGGCCACCGACCCCGAATTCGTCAGCGCCTTCCAGGATGCCAAGGCGCAGAACAAACACCGGCTGGCCAAGCGCATCGCCACCGAGACCGGCGTGATCGTGAACCCGGCCAGCCTGTTCGACGTGCAGATCAAGCGCATGCACGAGTACAAGCGCCAACTGCTCAATGTGCTGCACGTGGTCACGCGCTACCAGCAGATCCTGGCGCACCCGCACGCCGACTGGGTGCCGCGCACGGTGGTGTTTGCCGGCAAGGCGGCTTCGGCCTATTTCATGGCCAAGCTGGTGATCAAGCTCATCAACGACGTGGCGCGTGTGGTCAACCACGACAAGCGCATCGGTGACAAGCTCAAGGTGGTGTTCATCCCCAACTACCGCGTGTCGCTGGCCGAGGTGATCATCCCCGCGGCCGATCTCTCCGAGCAGATCTCCACCGCCGGCACCGAGGCCTCGGGTACCGGCAACATGAAGTTCGCGCTCAACGGTGCGCTCACCATCGGCACCTGGGACGGCGCCAACATCGAGATCGCCGAACACGTGGGCCTGGAGCACATCTTCATCTTCGGCCACCGCACCGAGCAGGTGGCGGCCCTGCGCGCCAGCGGCTACAACCCGCGCCGCTACTACGACCACAACTACGACCTCAAGACCGCCATCGACCGCATCGCCGAGGGCGCCTTCAGCCCCGAGGAGCCCGCGCGTTTCCAGGACATCACGCGCACGCTATTGGAGTCCGACTACTACCTGCTGCTGGCCGACTACACCGACTACCTGGTCACGCAGCACAAGGTCGATACGCTCTACCGCAACCCGGGCGAATGGACGCGACACGCCATCATGAACGTGGCCGGCATGGGGCATTTTTCGTCCGACCGCACCATCCGCGAGTACGCCGACGAGATCTGGAACGTCAAACCCCTGTTCCCCTGAAACGGTGCCGCGCCGCGAAGGCGCGTGCCAGAATCCGCGGCATGCGGCAGCCCTGGCGTTTCTCGTGGTGGTGGGTGGTCGGCGGGGCGGTGATCGCCCTGGCCGGCGCGGCCGCCATCGCGCGCCAGTCGCTGGAACAGCAACGCGCCCTCTTCGAGACCGACGCACGCATCGTGCACCGGCTGCTGAGCCAGCAGGTGGTGCAGCACGACGCGATATTGGCCACGCTCGCACTGCTACAGCCCGCGCCCGCCGCACCCCACACCGGCTCCCCGGAGCAGCGCCTGCCCGCGCTCTACCCGCGCATCCTCTCGGTGCAGCGCAGCGACGCCACCACCCCGTGGACCGACCCCGGGCTGGCCGAGGCCGAACGCCTGTCGCGCCAGAGCGGCCGCGCCGCGCTCGCGCCGCTGGACCTGCAGAGCGGCCGCTACCGGCTGGTGCTCGCCTCGGAGCCCGCCAGCTACGCGCTCACCATCGACCTGCAGGCCCTGGTGCCGTGGACGGAGTGGCCGATGGCGGCAGAGACCAGCGCGGTGCGGGTCGAGCTGGTGCTGGCGGGACAACACCACCCGATCCAGCCCGGGCGGCTTCAGGCCGGCTCGCGCTTCGCATTCCACAAGGTGGTGGCCGCCGAGAGCCAGCCTTTCGACGTGGTCGCCACACAAACCGTGGGCTGGCGCCAGTTGCCCTGGGCCCGCATGCTGGCCTGGACGCTCGCGGTGGCCGCATTGCTGGCGGCGGTGCGGCACCTGCAGCGCCAGCGCATGGCGCGCCGCCGCGCCGAAGAGCTGCTGCGTCTGGGTCAGGTGGCGCGGTTGAACACGCTGGGCGAACTCGCCGCCGGCATGGCGCACGAACTCAACCAACCCCTGACCGCGGTGCTGGCCAACACCCAGGCCGCGCAGCGCCTGCTGGATGACGACCCACCCGAACTGGCCACCGCGCGTGCTGCCATGGCGCAGGCCGCGGCGCAGGCCCGCCGCGCCGCCGAGGTGGTGGGCCGGCTGCGCCGCGCGGTGGAGCGTCCCGACAGCGCCGGACAGCGCCAGTCCGTCGATGCGGTGGACGCCGTGCGCCGCGCACTCCATCTGCTGGAACCCGAGTGCCAGCGCCGGGGTGTGGCGCCGGCGTTGGACGGCGCACCCGCGCTCGACGTGATGGCCGATCCGGTGGCGCTCGACCAGATCGTGCACAACCTGATCGTCAACGCGCTGCAGGCCCTGGAGCAGGTGCCCGCCGCGCAGCGCCGGCTCACGCTCACCTTGCGCACGGTCGATGGTCTGGGCGAACTCGCGGTGGCTGACAACGGACCAGGCATCGCGCCCGAGGTGTTGCCGCGCCTGTTCGAGCCGTTCTTCTCCACGCGCGAAGGCGGTCTGGGCCTGGGGCTGAGCCTGTGCGAGACGCTGGCCAGCAGCATGGGTGGCTCGCTCTCGGCCGCCAACGCAACCACCGGTGGCGCGGTGTTCCGATTGCGACTGCCTTTGGCGGGAGACGCAGCGTGAGCACCGACACCCTCTCCCCCACCGTGCACCTGATCGACGACGACCAAGCCGTGCGCGACAGCCTGGCCCTGCTGATCGGCACCGTGGGCCTGCGCGTGCAGCCCTGGAGCGACCCGCAGGCCTTTCTGAGCACCTTCGACCGCGAAGCCATCGGCGCCATCGTGCTCGACGTGCGCATGCCCGGCATCAGCGGGCTGGCCGTGCTTGACACGCTGGTGGCGCAGGGCGTGGACCAGCCGGTGATCATGCTCACCGGCCACGGCACGGTGGACATGTGCCGCCGCGCTTTCAAGGCGGGCGCAGCCGAGTTCCTGGAAAAGCCGGTGAACGACGAGGCCCTGCTCGAAGCGCTGCAGAACGCTGTGCGCCAACATGTGCGTTCGCGCCAGCGCTACCAGGCCGACCGCGCGGCGCGTGAGCGCTATGCGCAACTCTCCGAGCGCGAGCGTGAGGTGCTGGGCCTGATCGTCGAGGGCCTGACCAACAAGGAGATCGGCCGCGCGCTGGGCCTCTCGCCACGCACGGTGGAAACCCACCGCGCCAACCTGTTTGCCAAGCTGCAGGCGCCGTCGCTGGCGCAGCTGATCCGCCACTACGCCGCGCTGGTTGACGCGGATGGCGCCAACGGCACCGCGTAGTTCTACGGAGGGCCGCGCGTAGCTGTCCGAATGGTGGTTTGCCGCGCGAATTTTTACAGTTCTCCCACGGTTGATCGAACCGTTCAACACCACCGGAGAACACCATGACCTTCCTTGCAAAGACGTCCTTCCTCGCCATGACCCTGATCGCCACCGCCGCCAGCGCCCAGGCCGTGCGCGTGGAGAAAAACATGTCGCTGGACCTGGCCAACCAGATCGCCGCCGCCACCGTCGCGTCGTGCAGCGCTGGCGGCTACAACGTGACGGCCGCCGTGGTGGATCGCGCCGGCACCCTGCGGGCCCTGCAGCGCGCCGACAACGCCGGCCCGCACACCCTGGCAGCCGCGCAAGGCAAGGCCTACACCTCGGCTTCGGCGCGCAACACCACAGGCGCCATGCTGGAGAACGTGCAGAAGAATCCCGGTGCCGCGACGCTGGTGGACATTCCGGGCTTCCTGGTGCTGGGCGGCGGTGTGCCGGTGAAGGTGGGCAACGAGGTCATCGGCGCGGTGGGTGTGGGCGGTGCGCCCGGTGGTCATCTGGACGAGCAATGCGCGAACGCGGGCATTGCCAAGGTGGCCGAGCTGCTGAAATGAAGACGCTGCTGCTGGTTCTTGCACTGGCGTTCAATGGTGCAACTGCTCAAGCCCAGGTCGCCCCCAGCGCGACCGAAGCGGCGACCTACACCGGGATGCACGCAGCGGCCCTCCAAGATGATGCAGCAAAGATCGCGCGCGTGGTGGCGGGTGGCGCGGCGGTGAACGCCACCGACACGCACGGCCGCACGCCGCTGCACGTGGCCACCTTTGCTCGCCAACGCGATGCGATTGCTGCCCTGGTCAAGGCGGGTGCCGACATCAACCGGCTCGAGAACGACCGCTACGACGCGGTGACGATCGCCTCGGTCGCCGACGATGAGGAAACGTTGCGTGTGTTGCTGCGCCTGGGTGCGAGCGCGAAGCAGACCACCAGCCGCTACGACGGCACCGCCCTCATCGCCGCGGCGCATCTCGGCCACGATGGCGTGGTGCGCCAATTGATCGCTGCCGGTGCACCGCTGGACCATGTGAACAACCTGCATTGGACGGCCGCGATCGAGGCCGTTGTGTTGGGCGATGGCGGCCCGCGCCACCAGGCCACCCTCAAGGCCTTGATCGATGCGGGTGCGAACCTGCAACTGGCGGATCGGCATGGTCAGACGCCGCTGGCTTTGGCGCGGTCGCGTGGTTACTCGGCGATGGTTTTGATGTTGGAGAAGGCTGGGGGCCGGTAGCTTCTTCGCTGGCCGAACCGGGGCGGACAGCTCCGCGAATGTCCTCCGTCGGCCTGGGGCCGCCTCCCCCTTTATTTCGCTGCGCCGTCCACCCCGATTCAGCCAGCAGCCAACATCTCAGCACGCCAACGTCGGTGTGCCCACATCTCGTCAGATCGGAGCGGCACGGCGCTCTGCGCAGCGAAATCAAGGAGGAGGGGCCGCAGGCCCCGGGGGACATTCGCGGAGCAGAGCGCCGTGCCGCTCCGATCCCGCGAGGTCAATGAACGAAACGGAAGTCAGGCAAGCGAAACCCGAGCAAACTTCCGCTTCCCCACCTGCACCACAAACGTCCCCGCAGGCAGCTTCAAGCCCTTGTCGCTGATCACAGCCCCATCCACACGCACACCACCGCCCTCGATCAATCGGTTGGCCTCGCTGGTGGAAGGTGCCAGGCCCGACGACTTCAACAACGAACCAATGCCCATCGGCGCGCCCGACAAAGACACCTCGGGAATCTCGTCCGGCACACCGCCCTTGCTGCGGTTGATGAAGTCCTGCTCGGCCGCATCGGCCGCGGCAGCGCTGTGGAACCGTGTGGTGATTTCCTTGGCCAGCGCCACCTTCGCGTCCTTCGGGTTCGCACCCTGGGCAATCGCCTGCTTCAACGACTCGATGTGCGCCAGCGACTGGAACGACAGCAGCGTGTACCAGCGCCACATCAACGTGTCGGAAATGCTCAGCACCTTGGCGAACATCGAGTTCGCGGTCTCTGTGATGCCGATGTAGTTGTTCTTGCTCTTGGACATCTTGTCCACACCGTCGAGACCTTCGAGCAGCGGCATCGTCAGGATGCATTGCGGCTCCTGGCCGTATTCGGCCTGCAGGTGCCGGCCCATCAGCAGGTTGAACTTCTGGTCGGTGCCGCCCAACTCCAGATCGCTCTTGAGCGCCACCGAGTCGTAGCCTTGCATCAGCGGGTACAGGAACTCGTGCACGCTGATCGGTGTGCCGGCCTTGAAGCGGTCGTGGAAATCGTTGCGCTCCATCATGCGCGCCACCGTGTACTTGGCCGCCAGCTGGATCATGCCCATCGAGCCCAGCGGCAGGCTCCATTCGCTGTTGTAGCGGATCTCGGTGCGCGCCGGGTCCAGCACCAGGCTGGCCTGCTTGTAGTAGGTCTCGGCGTTGGCCTGGATCTGCTCGGTGGTGAGTGGAGGACGTGTGTTGTTGCGGCCCGAGGGGTCGCCGATCAGGCTGGTGAAGTCACCAATGAGAAAGATCACCTGATGCCCCAGGTCCTGCAACTGGCGCATCTTGTTGAGCACCACCGTGTGGCCGATGTGAATGTCGGGCGCCGTCGGGTCCAGCCCCAACTTGATGCGCAAGGGCTGCCCGCTCTTCTCCGACTGTGACAATTTTTTGACCCAGTCGGCCTGAGGGATCAATTCTTCGCACCCTCTGAGTGTCACGCTCAAGGCATTTTTCACACCGTCTGTCAGTACGCTCTCAACAGGAGGGTTTTGGTGAGTACTTTGTGCTTCTTGGGTGCTGGGTTTCATACGCGTTTTCTCAGATGCGGGCTACATGGCGCTGGCTATACTTCGCGCCGAGTGACGGATTTTAGTTGGCGCGTTTTTTGCACATCTCAGACCCAGCTCATCGCCTCGGCACATTTCATGTGAACTTGTTCCGGCTGGGCCTGTCAGCCTGTGTGTGCCATCCAACGGACCGTTGGAACTTTTCCCAGGAAACAACGATTTTGATCCGCTCGCTGCTCCACTCGCTGACCCAGGTCACCGACGCCACCCGTCAGAGCCTCGCCAGGCACCCCCGCCGCATCATGGGCGGCATCGGCGCGTTGCTGCTGGGCACTGGCGTCACCGCCTTCGGTATCGCGCCGCTCGCACCCGACGCCTCCAACCTCCCCGTGCGCCAGATCGTCGAAACCCTCGACCCCTCCGCATTCGCTTCTGCAGGCCTGCTCGGTGCCCCCGCCACCGACTTCGTGCTGTTCCGCAGCGAAATGACGCGGCGCGACGACACGGCGCAAAGCCTGTTGCAGCGTCTGGGCGTTGTCGACTCCGAAGCTCAGGGTTTCCTGCGCAACGACCCCACGGCCCGCCAGTTGCTGCAAGGCCGCGCTGGTCGCCTGGTGAGCGTTGAAACCAACGACCGCCAGGAACTGCAACGCCTGACCTCGCGCTGGCTCGCCGGCGACGACCGCAAGTTCTCCCGCCTGGTGATCGAGAACAGCCCCCAGGGCTTCAAGTCACGGCTCGAAACCGGCGACCTCACCGCTTCGGCCCGCCTGGCCAGTGGCGTGATCCGCAGCTCCCTGTTCGCCGCCACCGACGCGGCCAACATCCCCGACCCAGTCGCCGTGCAACTGGCCGAGATGTTCTCCAGCGATATCGACTTCCGCCGCGACCTGCGCCAGGGCGACCGCTTCAGCGTGGTTTATGAAAGCCTGGAGGCCGATGGCGAGAGCATGCGCACCGGCCGTGTGCTCAGCGCCGAGTTCGTCAACAACGGCCGCAAGCACGAAGGCGTGTGGTTTGAAGAACCCGGCCAGCGCGGCGCCTACTATGGCTTCAATGGCGAGAGCTCACGCAAGTTCTACCTGTCTTCCCCGCTGGAGTTCTCACGCGTGAGCAGCGGCTATGGCATGCGCTTTCACCCCATCACGGGAGGGCGCAGGGCCCACATGGGCGTGGACTATGCCGCGCCCACCGGCACGCCGGTGCGCACCATCGGCGACGGCGTGGTCGAATTCGCCGGCGTGCAGCGCGGCTATGGCAACGTGATCTACATTCGCCACCGCAGCAACCAGACCACGGTATTCGCCCACCTGAGCCGCATTGGCGTGCGCCAGGGCCAGAAGGTCAGCCAGGGCGACTGGATTGGCGCCGTGGGTTCCACCGGTGCATCCACCGGCCCACACCTGCATTTCGAGTTCCGCGACAACGGCGTTCATCAAGATCCCCTGGCCATCGCTCGCCAGAGCGAGTCCATTCCAATCAATCCGTCGGCCCGTGCCCGCTTCGATGCCGTGGCCCAACTGCAGCGGGTGCAGCTCAACGCCGCAGCCAGCGTTCAGCAGGCCAGCGCCGAATAGGCCAGCAACACGCAGGCAACAAAAAAGGGGAGCTTGAAGCTCCCCTTTTTTGTTGCCGCGAATGGCTTGGGCGAATCAGACGCTGAAGCTGGACCCGCAACCGCAAGTGCTGTTGGCGTTGGGGTTCTTGATCACGAACTGCGCGCCTTCCAAGTCTTCCTTGTAGTCAATCTCGGCGCCCACCAGGTACTGGTAGCTCATGGCGTCGATCAACAGCGACACGCCATTCTTGGTCATGGTGGTGTCGTCTTCGTTGGTCACTTCGTCGAAGGTGAAACCGTACTGGAAGCCGGAGCATCCGCCGCCCTGCACGAACACGCGCAGCTTCAGGTCGGGGTTGCCTTCTTCAGCCACCAACTCCGCCACCTTGGCGGCGGCGCTGTCGGTGAACACCAGCGGCGCCGGCATTTCAGTCTGGATGTTTTCTGCCACTGCACTCATGGATGACCTCTTGGGATGATGTGGCCCTCAATCAGGTCCACGGAGAAAGACCGGGCGCACTGCGCTCCGGAAGATGAGAAAGATACTAAATCAAATCGCTCGGAAATGCGCTCAACCGTTGTTTGCCGCCAGTTTCAGTGTGGGTTTGTCCTCCAAACCGCCAACCATGGGCTTGAGCTGACCGGTGATGGTGGCGCCTTGGTGCATTTCAAGCGCCTTGTACGACACGTCTCCCTCGATGCGCGCCTTGGGCTGCAGCTCCAGCAGTTCGAACGCCTGCACCGGGCCCTTGACGTGGCCATTGATGATCACGTGATCGGCCAGGATCTGGCCGGTGATCACCGCCACCTCGCTGATCACCAGAATACTGGGGTGCTCGTCGCTGGCACGGATATCGCCGACCACTTCGCCATCGACACGCAGCCCGTCGTGGAACAAGACGTTGCCCTCGATGCGCGTGCCTTGGGCGATCAGGCTCTTGATGGGGGGCTGTTTCTTCTTGCCGAACATGGGCTTCTCCGAACGACGTATCGCTGCTGCTACAGCTGGAATGTTTGTACCGACCGCACCAAGCTTCCTTGAAGAATCTTGGCCGTCACGTTTTTTACCATGGCCTGCGCGGGCACGTCGACGATGCCTTCGAGGCGCAGATAGCCTTTGATCAACACGGGCTGCGGCACGGGCGCCTGCGCCAGCGACCAGGGCTTGCCGTCAAGCGTACCGGTGAAAGTGATTGCAAGTGCGCCCTTGAAGTCCGGTGCATTCTTGGTGGCTTGCATCATGAGCGCCTGCCACCGCCACTGGGTGTCGGACACGCGCTCGGCCTGCAGACTGCGAATGCTCAAGGCATCTCCGCCCGAACCCGGGATCAGGCGCTCGAAGAAACCGAGATCGGTGCGCAGCAGTTCATTGTCGGCTTCGAGCTGGCGGATGCGCATGGCCAGCTGTTCTTGCAGGCTGCGCTCGGTGGTGAGCAGACTCTCGGAGGTGTTGGCCACCGACTGAGCGTTGAGCAGTTCGACACGCAAGGCTTGCACTTCGGAACGCAGCTGGGTGAGCTCCTGCTTGGACGCTCGATCCAGGCCGGCGATGTCGCGACCAAACTCGAACGCCCACATGGCCAGCGATCCGGAAAAGCCGAGCACCACCGCACCGAGCAGCCAGCGAAACGGCCACGGCAACGCGCTGCGCACCGCCATACGCGGCGCGCTGACGGTGAGTTTTCTGCGCAGAAGCCGAAACCGCATGCAAACCTTTCAAAATGAAAGCAAACGCAACCCAGTCCCAGAAAGCAAAAACCGCCCCAAGTTCGACTTGAAGGCGGCTTTTGCAGTTGAGGCCAGACAGATTAGCGTTTGCTGAACTGCTTGCGACGACGCGCAGAGCGCAGACCGACTTTTTTCCGTTCCACTTCGCGGGCATCGCGCGTCACGAAACCGGCTTGCGACAGGCCCGGCTTGAGCGTGGCGTCGTAGTCGATCAGGGCGCGGGTGATGCCGTGGCGCACGGCGCCAGCTTGACCGGATTCGCCACCACCGTGCACGTTGACCTGGATGTCGAACGTCTCGGCGTGGTTGGTCAGCAGCAGGGGCTGCTTGGCGATCATGATGGAGGTTTCACGGCCGAAGTAGGCCTGAATGTCCTTGCCATTGACCGTGATGTGGCCGCTGCCTTTTTTCAGGAAAACACGGGCGACGCTGGATTTGCGACGGCCGGTTCCATTGTTCCATTCACCAATCATCTCAAGGCTCCTTTAGAGTTCCAGCACTTGCGGCTGTTGGGCGGTGTGCGGGTGCTCTGCACCGCCGTACACCTTGAGCTTCTTGATCATGGCGTAACCGAGCGGGCCTTTGGGCAGCATGCCCTTGACGGCCTTTTCGAGTGCGCGGCCAGGGTGCTTGGCCTGCATGTCGCGGAAGTTGGTGCCATAAATACCGCCGGGGTAACCCGAGTGGCGGTAGTACACCTTGTCGAGGGCTTTGTTGCCCGTGACGCGGATCTTGGCTGCGTTGATGATGACGATGAAGTCACCGGTATCGACGTGAGGCGTATAAATGGCCTTGTGTTTGCCGCGCAAACGGAGAGCAACTTCACTGGCTACTCGTCCGAGGACCTTGTCGGTCGCGTCAATCACAAACCACTCGTGCGTCACGTCAGCGGGTTTTGCGCTGAACGTTTTGGTCATGAGTTTTCTCTTGAAGAGGTGGTTTGGCGGCTCTTTTCCACGGTCGGTCGTTCTCTGACGGAACGCTCTTAGGTGGGTTTTGGATACTTCGCCGCGGAGCCAGCAGTTCGCTGCGAAGCCTTCGATTGTACGAAATTACCGCCCTGCATGGCAAATCGTTCGCGCCGGGGGTCTGGCGATGTGGCCAAACGGCTACCATCCGTGCATGTTCAGCTATCGCCATGCCTTCCACGCCGGCAACCACGCCGACGTGCTCAAGCACACCACCCTCATCGCCACGCTGCGCCATCTGATGCAGAAAGAGGCCGGCATCACCTTGGTCGATACCCATGCCGGCGCCGGTCTGTACCGTCTGGATGGCGACTACACCGAGACCGGGGGCGAGGCCAAGGACGGCGTGGTCAAGCTGATGGCGGCCCTTCGAGCCGCCGACCAGCCACCGGCCAAGGACGTGTCGCCCGCGATCGACGACTATCTCGACATCATCGCGGGCTTCAACCCCTCCGGCGCGTTGCGCGTCTACCCCGGCTCGCCCTTCGTGATGCAGCAGCTCATGCGGACCGAATCGCGCGACCGGCTCAAGCTGTTTGAACTGCACCCCACCGACAGCAAGACACTGGCCGCCAACATCGCCCAACTCGACGCCGGGCGGCAGATTGCGGTAGCGCGCGAAGACGGCTTTGAGGGCCTGCGCCCCCTGCTGCCGCCACCGCCGTCTGCCACCGGCTCCAAACGCGCCGTGGTGCTGATCGACCCGAGTTACGAGATCAAGAGCGATTACGGGAAAGTGAGCGCCTGCATACAAGAAGCCATCAAACGGTTTCCGACCGGCACCTACCTGGTCTGGTACCCGGTGATTCCGCGACCCGAGGCCCACGATTTGCCGCGCCGGCTCAAGACGCTGGCCAATCAAGCGCAGAAGCCGTGGCTCAACGCCGCGCTGGCCATCGGCCAGGACCCGACGCACGGTCCTGAAGACCGGCCCGGATTGACCGCCAGCGGCATGTTCGTGATCAACCCGCCCCACACGCTCAAGGCCGTGTTGCAGACGGCCTTGCCTCAGTTGCTGGCACACCTGGGCCGTGGTCGCGGCAAGTCACAAACCCTGGAATCGGGCGGCTGAAGCGATCACTGCGGACGGCCCAGCGCCATGGTCCAGTAACGACCATAGGTACGTCCCGGCTGCTGCACCCAGCTCACGCCCACCTCCCGGAACTCGGGTCGCATGGTGTTCGCGCAATGGCCCGGACTGGCCAGCCAACTGCCCATCACCGTCGACACGGCGGTTTGCCCTGCGGCGATGTTCTCCCCCACCCAGGACCATGCGCAGCCTTCGTGGGCAACGCGCTGTGCCGGGTTGCGACCATCCAGACCGATGTGGGAAAAGTAGTTTCTGGTCGCCGTGTCGCGCGAATGGCGCGCAGCGGCGGAAAACAGGCGGTCGTTCCAGGTCAGGAGTGCGGTGGCCGCCATCGCGGCACTGCCGCAGGTGCGGGCCACCGAGCGCGCCGCATTGATCTGCATCGGTGCGGTGCGGAGACACGTTGAATTTGTGCAGGAAAATTAGCCGACCGATCGGTCGGCTAATTGGATATACTGCAATCCACGCGCCCGGCCCGTGGCGCAGGAGACGCGCATGTACACCCAGTCGTTCAACGTTCCGGATGCCGACACCAAAGCCGGCAACCCGCTCAAGTCGGTGCCACACGATCCCGCCCTGCAGGCGCACTTTGACGCCGTGATCGACGCCGACGGCAAGATCGAACCGCGCGACTGGATGCCCGATGCGTACCGCAAGACGCTGGTGCGCCAGATCAGCCAGCACGCGCACAGCGAGATCGTGGGCATGCTGCCCGAGGGCAACTGGATCAGCCGCGCACCGAGTCTCAAGCGCAAGACCATCCTGGTGGCCAAGGTGCAGGACGAAGGTGGCCATGGCCTGTACCTCTACAGCGCGGCCGAAACCCTGGGCACCAGCCGCGACCAAATGTTCGATGCCTTGCACTCGGGCAAGGCCAAGTACAGCTCGATCTTCAACTACCCCACCCTGACCTGGGCCGACGTCGGCGTGGTCGGCTGGCTGGTGGACGGCGCGGCGATCATGAACCAGATACCGCTGTGCCGTTGCAGCTTCGGCCCCTACGCGCGCGCCATGATCCGCGTCTGCAAGGAAGAGAGCTTCCACCAGCGCCAGGGCTTCGAGTCGCTGATGGCCATGATGCAGGGCACGGCCGAGCAGAAGGCCATGGTGCAGGACGCGGTGAACCGCTGGTGGTGGAAGTGCCTGGCCATGTTCGGCCCGCCCGACGCCGACAGCCCCAACAGCGTGCAGGGCATGCGCTGGGGCATCAAGCGCATTTCCAACGACGACCTGCGCCAGAAATTTGTGGACGCAACCGTGCCGCAGGCCGAGGTGCTGGGCGTCACCCTGCCCGACCCCGAACTGAAATGGAACGAGGCACGCGGCCACCACGACTACGGACAGATCGACTGGGACGAGTTCTGGGCCGTGGTCAATGGCGATGGCCCCTGCAACAAGGAACGCCTGGCCACGCGCGTGAAGGCCTGGAGCGACGGCCAGTGGGTGCGTGACGCGGCCCTGGCCCATGCGGCCAAACAACAGGCACGCGCCATGAAGGAGGCCGCATGAGCACACCGAACACTTCACTGAAGGAATGGCCCCTGTGGGAGGTCTTCGTGCGCAGCAAGCAGGGTCTGGAACACAAGCACTGCGGCAGCCTGCACGCCAGCGACGCGCCCCACGCACTGCAGATGGCGCGGGACGTCTACACACGCCGGCAGGAAGGCGTGAGCATCTGGGTCGTGCCGTCCAACAGCATCACGGCCAGCGAGCCCGACAGCAAGGACAGCTTCTTCGATCCGGCGGCCGACAAGGTGTACCGCCATCCCACGTTCTACGAGATCCCCGACAAAGTGGGGCACATGTGATGGTGTCGGCTCCTACCCACGCACCAGTGAACTACCTGCTGCACCTGGCCGACAACGCCTTGGTGCTCGGCCAGCGCAACGCCGAGTGGTGCGGCCACGGGCCCGTGCTGGAAGAAGACCTTGCCCTGGCCAACAACAGCCTCGATCTGCTCGGCCAGGCCCGCATGCTGTACCAGCACGCCGCCGCGCTCATCAACGACGATGCCGACCTCGCGCAGCGCTTCCAGCATCTGCAGGGTGCACGCTCCGATGGCCGCGTGACCGAGGACACGCTGGCCTATTTCCGTGACACCGCCGAGTTCCGCAACCTCACGCTGCTGGAGCTGCCGCACAGCGGGCCTCTGGCCAGCACGGCGTCGGGCGACCGCGACTACGCCACCACCATCGCCCGCAACTTCCTCTACAGCGCGCTCATGGTGCTGGTGTGGGACAGGCTGCAGACCTCGGCCGACGCGCACCTGGCCGCCATCGCCGCCAAGTCGCTGAAGGAGGTGCGCTACCACCTGCGCCACGCCAGCGACTGGCTGGTGCGCTTTGGCGACGGCACCGACGAATCGCACGCACGCGCGCAAGCCGCGCTCAACCACCTGCTGCCCTACTGCCAGGAATTCTGGATCGGCAGCGAGGCCGAAACGCAGGCGGTGAACAGCGGCACGGGCGTCGATGTGGCCGCCCTCAAAGCCGACTGGGACGCGCTGGTGGACGACACCGTGAACGAGGCCACGCTCAAGCGCCCGGCCGTGCAAGGCTACGTGCCGCAGGGCAAGCTGGGTGTGCATTCGGAACACATGGGCTTCCTGCTCGCGGAGATGCAGAGCCTGGCGCGCGCGCATCCGCAAGCGGTCTGGTGAGCAGCACCATGACTATGGCCGCCGTTCACGACCACGCCGATATCTGGGCCGCGCTCGCCGACCTGAGCGACCCCGAAATTCCAGTGGTCAACCTGAGCGAACTGGGCATCCTGCGCGAGGTGCGTCAAGGGTGCGACGGCACACCCGAGGTGGTGATCACGCCCACCTACAGTGGCTGCCCGGCCATGGGCCAGATCGAGGACGATGTGCGCGCCGCCTTGGTAAAGGCCGGCATCAGCGCGCGCGTGGTCACGCAACTCGCGCCGGCCTGGACGACCGACTGGATGAGCGAGGTCGCGCGCGAGAAGCTGCGCGCCTATGGCATCGCGCCGCCACAGTGCGGCAGCAGCACCAACGTGCTGAAGTTTTCTCGCCAGGCCCTGCAACGTGTGGACGTGCCCTGCCCGCAATGCGGCTCCACCCACACCACCGAGACCTCCCCCTTCGGCTCGACAGCATGCAAGTCCATGTACCGCTGCCTCGACTGCCTCGAACCCTTCGACTATTTCAAACCCTATTGATGCCATGAGCACCGCACCCCGCTTCCACGAGCTGCCCATCGCCCGCATCAGCCCCGAGGCCGCTGGCGCGGTGGCCATCACCCTGACCATCCCGCCCGAGCAGCACGCGGCGTTTGCGTTCGAGCCCGGCCAGTTCCTCACTGTGCGCGCCACCATTGGCGGGCAGGACGTGCGACGCAGCTATTCCATCAGCAGCCCACGCAGCCTGCTCACGCAACGCGGTGAGCTCACGCTGGGCATCCGGCCGGTGGACGGCGGCGTGTTTTCCAACTGGGCCGCCAGCGAGCTGAAGGCCGGCGACACACTGAAGGTGATGCCGCCGGACGGCCGCTTCACCGTGCAAAAGCCTCGCGCGCTGCACCGTGTGGGCTTCGCAGCGGGGTCGGGCATCACGCCCATCCTCTCGCTCATGGCCAGCACGCTCGAAGAATCGCCACAGGCCAAATTCACCTTGGTCTATGGCAACCGCCGCATGGACAGCGTGATGTTCAACGAAGCGCTGCAGGACCTGAAGGACCGCTACGCCGGGCGGCTCACGCTGATCCACATCCTCTCGCGGCAGGCGCAGGAGGTGCCGCTGCTCGAAGGCCGCATCGACGGCGACAAAGTGCGAGCGCTCATTGCCACGCTGCTGCCGGTGGCCAGCATGGACGAGGTGTTCATCTGCGGGCCCGAAGCCATGATTGAAGCGACCGAGAAAGCCTTGCTCGATGCAGGCGTTCGTCCCGACCGCGTGCACACCGAGCGTTTCACTTCGCCCACGCTCGAAGCCTTGACGGCCGAAGCGCGCAGGGCAGCGGTGCTCGGTCATGCCGATGCGGCCGTGCGCACCGAGGGCGACGTGGCGCTCACCGTGCTGCTCGACGGCAAGCCACACGAACTGCGCATGAACCGCAACGAGCGCGTGCTCGACGTGGCACTCAATGCCGGGCTCGACCTGCCCTGGTCGTGCCGAGGGGGCGTGTGCTGCACCTGCCGCGCCAAGGTGGTGGAGGGCTCGGTGGCAATGGAGAAGAACTACACGCTGGAGCCCTGGGAAACCGACAAGGGTTTCGTGCTGAGCTGCCAGGCGCGCCCCACGAGCGAACGCCTGGTGATCAGCTACGACGAGCGCTGAAGCGCCGCTTCAGAAGCACCAGCCCAGCCCCACACCGACCAGCACTGGATCGACCTTGAAAGTGCCTATGTTGGTGCCGCCAGCGATCACGTCGGTCTTGATGTAGACCTTCTTCACATCGACGTTGAGTACAGGTTTTTGGACAGAGGGAAGTCAACACCCGCCTGGAAGGCCAGACCCGCGCCCACGTAGGGCTTGATGCCGCTGCTGTGGTTGACGTGGTACTGCAGCGTCAGCGTGGGCGGCAGGTGCGTCAAGTTACCGATCTGCGCGGCGCCGGCGTACACGCGATGCTTTTGCGGCACGGTCAACACCAGCTCGACGGCCAGATTGGGGCTGAAGAAATCGGTGAAGTCGACTTCGGGCAGCGTCTTGTTGTTGATCGACAGCTTCAGGCCGGTGCTGTCCTTGTTGGCGCTGTCCAGGTGAACAGCGCGAGCGCGCGCCAGCAGCGAGCCCGCGGTGAAGTCTTGCGCAATGGCCGCGCCCTCAGGCGGTGGGCTGGCCGGCAACGCCGCTCAGGAAGGCTTGACGTTGCCGACCCGGACCACCTCGGCCCAACGCGGAATCTCGCGCGCGATCAACGCCGCAAAATCCTGCGGCTTCGACGGCATGGGCGTGGCACCTTCGCGGGTGAGCGGCTCCAGCACATCGGGATGGACCAGCGCCGCGTTGATTTCGGCGTTGAGCCGCGCGACCAGCTCGGGCGCCATGCCAGCCGGGCCGACCACGCCGTACCACTGATCGGCCTCGAAGCCGGGGTAACCGCTCTCGGCGACCGTGGGCACGTTGGGCAGGATGGGCAGGCGCTGCGGGCTGGACACCGCCAACGCACGCAGACGCCCGCCCTGCACGTGCTGCAACACGGCCGGGGCACCGGTGAAGGTGCAATCGACGCGTCCACCGATCACATCGGTGATCGAGGGCGCCGTGCCGCGGTAAGGGATGTGCAGCATGAACATGCCCGCGCGCTGCTTGAGGTATTCGAAGGCTATGTGGGCGGCGCTGCCGTTGCCGCCCGACGCGTGCGTGAGCTGGCCGGGCTGTGCCTTGGCACGCTCAATCAATTGTTTCAACGTGGTGATGGGCAGCGACGAGTTGATCACCAGCACGTTGGGCACGCGAGCCACCCAGGCGATCGGTGCAAAACTCTTTTGCGGGTCGTAGGCCAGGCTGGGGTAAATCGCCGGGTTGACGGCCAGCGTGCCGGTGTGGCCCATGAGCAAGGTCGCGCCATTGGGCGCAGAGCGCGCGACATCGGTCGCTCCGAGCGACCCACCGGCCCCCGGCTTGTTGTCGATCACCACGGTCACACCGAGCGCGGCGGCCAGCCGGGGTTGCAAGGCGCGGGCCAGGATGTCGGGCGAACCACCGGGCGGGAACGGCACCACCAGCCGGATGGTGCGGGGCAGGGTCTGGGCCCGCAGCGCGGGCGCCGCCACGCTGGCTGCCGCAGCCAACAGCACGGTGCGGCGGGTCAATGAAGAAGGAGAGTGCATGCGATTTCCTGATGCGGGGGCGCGCAGCGTGCTCGCCGCTGACTTGCCCGGAGGTGGCTTTCCAGTATCGCCACCGTGTTGACCGCTCGGGCTGCAATTGCCCACATCAGCCTGCCGTATTGCTTATACCGGCGTCGCGTCCGTCAGTTGAAGACCTACCACCACCGCGCGCAGTTCGTCCATGAACACCCGACCGGCCGGCGACGGCAGGCCAGCGCGCCGCGTGGTGATGCCGATGGCCCGCTCGGTGCCCGCCAGCGGCAGGGGCAGCACGGCGAGCACACCGCCGGCCACGTCGCTGAGCACCTGCAGTGGCGACAGCAGGGCCACCCGGTCGGACTGCAGCAACAAGGCGCGCACCGCCGACGGGCTGTTGGCGTGCAGCCGCGCCGCTGGCGGCTCGTGCCCGGTGGCGCGAAACGCCGCCTCGAATGCCAGGCGCGCGGGCGAGCCGCGCAACGGCGAGATCCAGTCGGCACCCGACAGGTCCCGGCGCAGCGCCGCCTTCGAGCGGCCCAGCCACGGATGCCCGGCGCGCACCACCGGCACCAGGTGGTCGACAAACAGCGTCTGCTCCTCGATGTCGGCCGCCGCGAGCGCGCCGCGCAATGGGCCCACAACGAGGTCGATCTCGCCATGGCGCAACAGGTGCAGCAGCGTTTCGTAGGTGCCGTCCGCCACCGTGGCCTGCACGCCGGGCAGGCGTTCCAGCAGCCGACCAAGCGCGCGTGGAACCAGCTCGGTGCCGGCCATGGGCAGGGCACCCACCGCCAGTTGACCCACCGCCAGGCCACGCCAGCCGGCCAGCTCTTCCTCGGCCACCCGCAACTCGCTCAGGGCCAGTTCGGCGGCGGCGGCCCAGCGCTCGCCCGCATCGGTGAGGCGCACGCCCCGGTCGGTGCGGCGCACCAGCGGCGTGCCCGCGAGGTGGGTCAGCCCGCGCAGGCGCAGGTGCACGGCCGGCTGCGTCACGCCGAGTGCGGCAGCCGCCAGCGTTTCGTTGCCGCTGCGCGCGATGGACACCAGCGCGTGCAGCATGCCATCGGTGATCTGCGACACGCGCAGCGCACGACGCGGGGTGGCCGCCCTGGCCCGCCCGGCGGCATCGGCCTTGAGCAGTTGTTCTTGGGCCCGCTGCGCACGCAGCGCGAGCTGGCGCGCCGCTGGCAGCGCGGTCATGCCGCGCGCGCCGCGTTCGAACAGGTCGATGCCGATGGCGGCCTCGGTCTGGCGCACCGCGCGCGAAACCGCCGAGGGCGACAGGCAGAGTTCGGCGGCCGCCCGGGCCACGCTGCCGTGCGCGACCACGGCCGTCAACACGTGCAGCCAGCGCAGCACCAAGGGCCCGCCCGGGGCACCCGCCGGCAACTCGGCGCTCATTCGGCCAGCAGCACCACCGTCGCCGTGCCGGTGCGCAGCAGGCCGACTTGCGCGGCGGCGGCGCGGCTCAGGTCGATGATGCGGCCCCTGACATGAGGGCCACGGTCGTTGATGCGCACCAGCACATCCTGGCCCGTGGCGAGGTTGCGCACCCTCAAGCGCGTGCCGAAAGGCAGGGTCTTGTGGGCAGCGGTGAGCTCGTTCATGTTGAAGACCTCACCGCTGGCGGTGCGTCGTCCATGAAAGGGCTCGCCGTACCACGAGGCCAGGCCCCGTTCGATCTCGCGCGCGTCCAGCACCGCACCGGGGTCATCCCCTTCGGGCGTGGGCGACACCGAGGGCGCCCGCGTCGCACAGCCGCCGAGCCACAACACGGTGGCCAGTGCGAGCGTGAACGCGGATTTGAAGCTCATGACAACTGCAGCCGCTTCGCGATTTCCAGCGTGGCCACGCTCTGGTTCATGGTGTAGAAGTGCAGCGCCGGCACACCCCCGTTGCGCAACTGGTCGCACAGGTCGGTCACCACGTCCAGGCCGAAGGCCTTGATCGACGCGGTGTCGTCACCAAAAGCCTGCAACCGCAGGCGGATCCAGCGCGGGATCTCGGCGCCACTCGCATCCGAGAAACGCATGAGCTGGGTGGAGCTGGTGATGGGCATGATGCCGGGCACCACCGGCACATCGGCGCCCAGCTTGAAGGCGTCGTCCACGAAGCGGAAGTAGGCGTCGCTGTTGTAGAAATACTGGGTGATGGCCGAGTGCGCGCCCGCGCGCACCTTGGTCGCGTAGGCCTGCAGGTCGGACTCGGGCGACTTCGCCTGTGGATGCACCTCGGGGTAGGCCGCCACCTCGATGTGGAAGTCGTCGCCGGTTTCGCTGCGGATGAAGGACACCAGGTCGCTGGCGTAGTGGAACTCGCCACCTGCGCCGTAGCCGCTGGGCAGGTCACCGCGCAACGCCACCAGGCGCTTCACGCCCATGGCCTTGAGTGTGGCCAGCTGCTCCCGCACCGATGCCCTGGTGGCGCCGATGCACGAAAAATGCGAGGCCGCGGGCACCGACTCGGCGAGGATGTCGCGCACCGTGTTGAAGGTGCCTTCCTGCGTGGAACCACCGGCACCGTAGGTGACCGAGCAGAACTCGGGCTTCAATCCATAGAGCTGCTGGCGCACCGCGCGCAGCTTGTCCACGCCCTCGGGCGTCTTGGGCGGAAAAAATTCAAGACTCACGGGCAGGCCCATGGGGTTCTCCAGAAATGTGCGGGTTCGACACCGCCAGCGGCTTCAGGCCGGGCTGCGGGCGAACACCAGAAATTCGCGGTTGCCGTCACCCCCGGTGATCGGACTCTCGAAGTAATCCAGCAGCACGAGGCCGCTGTCCTTGACCACCTGCTCGATGCGCTCGCGCACCAGCGGGTAGCTGGCCTCACTCTTGACCAGGCCGCCCTTGCCGATGTGCTCGGGCTGCAGCTCGAACTGCGGCTTGACCAGCATGAGCACATGCCCGCCCGCCTTGAGCAGCGGCATGAGCGCCGGCCACACCAACGTCTGCGAGATGAACGACAGGTCGCCCACGATCAGATCGAACGGTGCGGTTGCGGTTTCGCCACCGGCGTCGGTCAGGGCTTCGGCGGTCAGCTCGCGCGCGTTGCAGCGCTCGATGCAGACCACCCGCGCGTCAGCACGCAGGCGCGGATGCAACTGGCCCTGGCCCACGTCCACACCCACCACTTGAAGCGCGCCGCGCTGCAGCAGGCAGTCGGTGAAACCCCCACTGCTCTGGCCCACATCGAGGCAGCGCAGGCCGCGCACGTCGAGTGCCACGCGTTGCAGGGCACCGTCGAGCTTGAGGCCGCCGCGCGAGACGAACCTTGTCTCGGCGTTGTCCACCGCCTGCAGTTCCACCGTCTCGCGCAGCTCTTCGCCGTTCTTCGAGACGGTTTTCCAGTCGCCCGGCAGCAGCCGCCAGCGCACGCCCGATGCAATCAGCCGTTGGGCTTGCGACTTGGAAGCCGCCAGCCCGCGCTCGACGAGCAGTTGGTCTGCCCGCATGGGGCTCAGTACCGGTAGGTGTCGGGCTTGTACGGGCCCTGCTTGGGCACGCCGATGTAGGCCGCCTGTTCGTCGGTCAGCTCGGTCAGCATCGCGCCGACCTTCTTCAGGTGCAGGCGCGCGACCTTCTCGTCCAGGTGCTTGGGCAGCACGTACACCTTGCCGATGTCGTAGCTGTCGGGGTGCGAGAACAGCTCGATCTGCGCGATGGTCTGGTTCGCGAACGAGCTCGACATCACGAAGCTGGGGTGGCCGGTGCCACAGCCCAGGTTCACCAGGCGGCCCTTGGCCAGCATGATGATCTTCTTGCCGTCGGGGAAGGTCACGTGGTCGACCTGGGGCTTGATCTCGTCCCAGTTGTACTTCTCGATCGAGGCGATGTCGATCTCGTTGTCGAAGTGGCCGATGTTGCACACGATGGCCTGATCCTTCATCGCGGCCATGTGGTCGTGCGTGATGATGGACTTGTTGCCGGTGGTGGTCACGAAGATGTCGGCCTTGTCGGCGGCGTACTCCATGGTCACGACCTTGTAGCCTTCCATCGCGGCCTGCAGGGCGTTGATGGGGTCGATCTCGGTCACCCAGACCTGGGCCGACAACGCGCGCAGCGCCTGGGCCGAACCCTTGCCCACGTCACCGTAGCCGGCCACGCAGGCGACCTTGCCGGCGATCATCACGTCCGTGGCGCGCTTGATGCCGTCGACCAGCGATTCGCGGCAGCCATAGAGGTTGTCGAACTTGCTCTTGGTCACCGAATCGTTGACGTTGATGGCGCGGAACGGCAGCGTGCCTTTCGCGCTCATTTCCTTCAGGCGGTGCACGCCGGTGGTGGTCTCTTCGGTCACGCCGATGATCTGCGCGGCCTTGCGGCTGTACCAGGTCGGGTCTTGCGCGAGCTTGGACTTGATGGCCGCGTACAGGCAGGTTTCTTCTTCGCTGGTCGGGTTGGCCACCACCGAAATGTCCTTCTCGGCCTTCTGGCCCAGGATCATCAGCAGCGTGGCGTCGCCGCCATCGTCCAGGATCATGTTCGGGCCTTCGCCTTCGGTGCCGGCGGCGCCGAACTCAAAGATGCGGTGCGTGAAGTCCCAGTACTCGGTGAGGGTCTCGCCCTTGTGCGCGAACACCGGCGTGCCCTGCGCCACCAGCGCGGCGGCGGCGTGGTCCTGGGTGGAGAAGATGTTGCACGACGCCCAGCGCACGCTGGCACCCAGCGCCTGCAGGGTCTCGACCAGCACCGCGGTCTGGATCGTCATGTGGATGCTGCCGGTGATGCGCGCACCTTTGAGCGGCTGCGCCTTGGCGAACTCTTCGCGGATGGCCATCAGGCCAGGCATTTCGGTCTCGGCGATCTTGACTTCCTTGCGGCCCCAATCGGCCAGGGTGATGTCGGCACTCATCGCACGGGATGTGGATGAGCGTCGTTGCATGGATGGTCCGAGCCTCACGCCCCGCAAGTGGGGACGCTGCAACGCTCCTCGGATGCGAGATTTTAGCCCAGCATGCCGCCGGCTGTGTGGTCTGCGAAGCAGGAGACCCGTCCTTTTGTAAGCTTGTGCGACACTGCCGGCCCCATGCCGACCATCCCCGCGCCCTCCCCGCTTGCCCTGTGGCCCACCGCAGCGCGCGAGCGCATCCACGGGGTGCTGACCGACATCGACGACACCCTGACGACCGACGGCGCCATCACCGCCGATGCGCTGGACGCGTTGCACCGCCTGCGCGCCGCCGGCCTGCCGGTGTTCGCCATCACCGGCCGCCCGGCCGGCTGGAGCGAGCCCTTTGCCCTGGCCTGGCCGGTGGATGCGATCGTGGCGGAAAACGGCGCCGTGGCGCTGTGGCGCGGTGCCTCGGGCGAGCTCTGCCGCGATTACCTGCAGGACGCGGCCACGCGCGCGACAAATTTCCAGAAACTGCAGGCCGTGGCGCAGCGCGTGCTGACCGAGCTGCCGCAGACGCGCCTGTCCACCGACAGCCCCGGGCGCGAGACCGACATCGCCATCGACCACAGCGAATTCGCGCACCTGAGCGAAGCCGTCATCGCGCGCGCGGTGCAGCTCATGAAGAACGAAGGCCTCAACGCCACCGTGAGCTCGATCCACATCAACGGCTGGATCGGCGAGCACGACAAGCTCGCCGGCGCGCGCTGGATCGTGCGCACGCGCCTGGGGCGCGATCTCGACACCGAGCTCGACCGCTGGGTCTACGTGGGCGACTCGACCAACGACGCCCGCATGTTCGACCACTTCCCGCACAGCGTGGGCGTGGCCAATGTGGCGCGCTTCTGGGCAGCGCTGAGCCACCACCCGCGCTTTGTGGCGCAGGGTGAGCGCGGCGCGGGTTTCACCGAGGTGGCGGACGCGGTGCTGGGGGCGAGGGCAGCATGAGCGAACACCCGCTGCCACCCCAGCACAGCCATGCCATCACGGGCACCGCACCCGGCACGCCCGCGCCCACGCAAGCCCGCCTTGGCCTGGTGGCGATCTTCGGCTCCACCTTCTTCCAGTTGGTGGGCTACTTCATGCTCATGCCGCTGCTCCTGTTGCGGCTCAAGGGCGACGGCGTGTCCACCGCGCTCGCGGGTGTGTTCGTGGCCACCGGCTGGCTCGGCGTGTTTGCCATGACGCCGTTCGCCTCGGCCATCACGCAGCGGCTGGGCCGGCGGCCCTCGCTCTGGCTCGCGGCCTTCGTGCCGGTGGTGGCCATCTGCGGCTTCCTGTTCAGCAACTCGCTGGTGCTGTGGTTCGTCTGCATCCTCATCGAAGGCATGGCCGCTGGCTTGCGCTGGGTACTGGCCGAGGCGGTGGTGGCCGAGTTTTCCCCGCCCACCCAACGCGGGCGCAATGTCGGCATCTTCGAAACCATGGTGGGCACCACCTTCGTGCTGGGCCCGCTGGTGCTGGCCTGGTTGGGCGCGCGGAGCGATGCCGCGCTCTGGCTGGCGCTGGCGCTCACCGTGTTCGGCCTGGGCTGGAGCTTGCTCATTCCGCGCATGCCCGCCGCCGCCGACACGCACAGTGCACAGGTGGGCCTGTCGGGCGTGTGGCACGCACTGCTCGCGCATCCGCTGATCATGACGGTGGGCTTCGTCGGCGGTTTCTTCGAGAGCGGCCTCACCTCCATCCTGCCGCTGTACGGCCTGGCGCTCGGCCTGGGCGCCACGGCGGCCGCGCTGCTGGTCTCGGCCAGCGGCCTGGGCAGCGCGCTCATGATGCTGCCCGCCGGACTGCTGGCCGACCGCCTGGCCCACCACCCCACGCAACGCTGGGGCAACGCCGGCGCCACGCGTCTGAAGATCATGCGGGTGTGCGCGCTCATCACGCTGCTGGCCACGCTGGTGATTCCCTTCGTGGCCGGCACACCCTGGCTGGCCGCGCCGGTGGCCTTTCTGTGGGGCGGCGCTGGCGGCAGCCTCTACACCCTGGCCATGATCGACATCGGCTCGCGCGAGGACGGCATCACCCTGGTCAACAGCACCGCTGTGCTGGTGCTCTCGTACACGCTGGGCGGCGTGCTGGCGCCGGCGCTGGGCGCCGCGGCGCTGCAGTGGGCGCCCACGGTGGGGTTTCCGGTGCTGCTGCTGTCGGTGGCCGGGCTGGGCTGGTGGCTGTTGAGACGCGCGGCGCCGTCCCCATCTGCGGGAACCCCGCAGGGTTAAGCTGCTCCCACGGGGCAGACCCCTCCGGCTCTCCCCGACAAGCGAAAGGACTCCCCCGATGGCCATTCCCTGGCTGCTCGCCCTCAAAGTGATTCCCTGGGGCGACGTGATCGAACATGCGCCCAAGGTGCTCAACGCCGCTCGCAAGCTGATGGAGCGACAGAAATCGCCCGAGAGCCCCCCGGCCTCCACCACGCCCATGGACCTGGTGTCGGACGCGCCGCCCAGCCTGGGTGAGTTGCGCAGCCGCCTGATCGAAGCGCGGCAACTGATCGACCAGCAGGCTCAAACACAGACCCAGATGGCGCAGACCCTGGCCGAACTGGCCGAGCAGAACGCGCGCCTGGTGGCGGCCGTGGAGCTGCTGCGCGTGCGCACCCGCGTGTTCATCTTCGTCATCGCCGCGCTGGTCGCCGGCGTGATCGTGCTGTTCGTGCGCTGATCAACCCCGTTCGCTCTTCAGGTGGGCGTCGCACCCCACGCCGGCTGCGATCCAGCGACCTGCCAGCCTTCGCAGCACCGGGGCCGCCCAGCGCCATCGCGGGCCCAACACACCGGCGGCATCGGTGATGGCGCCGCAGCGGTAGACCGCTTGCACCTCAACCCAACGCAAGGCATCGCAGGCGCCATGGCGCTTGCGTGAGAGCACCTGCCCGAGTGGGCACGGCTCTGCCAGACAGCAGACGCCACAGCCGTTGCACGGTGTACCCAGCGCGGGCTGGGCCGGCGCGGCCGGGTGGATGTGGATGACCTGATCGCGTGGCATCAGGCCCGCGCCAGAACCGGTCCCAGCACGCGCCCGGTGTGCGTGTCCAGCCGCACCACCTCGTCGGGTGGCGCGGCGGCCACGATGAGGCCACCACCGCCACCGCCTTCGGGGCCCAGGTCGATGATCCAGTCGGCTTCGGCCATCACGTCCAGGTCGTGTTCGATCACCACCACGCTGTGGCCACCGTCCACCAGGCGGTGCAGCACGCGGATCAACTTCTCCACGTCGGCCATGTGCAGGCCCACCGTGGGCTCGTCGAGCACATAGAGCGTGTGCGGCGGCTTCTGACCTCGGCGCGTGATGTCGTCACGCACCTTGCTGAGTTCGGTCACCAGCTTGATGCGCTGCGCCTCGCCGCCACTGAGCGTGGGGCTGGGCTGGCCCAGCGTGAGGTAGCCCAGCCCCACATCTTTCAGCAACTGCAGCGGGTGACCGATGCTGGGCATGGCGGCGAAGAAATCGACCGCTTCGTCCACTTCCATCTGCAGCACGTCGCCGATGCTCTTGCCCTTCCAGGTCACGGCCAGAGTCTCGGGGTTGAAACGCGCGCCGTGGCAGACCTCGCAGGGCACCTTCACGTCGGGCAGGAAGCTCATCTCGATGGTGCGCATGCCCTGGCCTTCGCAGCCCGGGCAGCGGCCTTCGCCGGTGTTGAAGCTGAAACGGCCCGGGCCATAACCGCGCGCCTTGGCTTCGAGCGTGTCGGCGAACAGCTTGCGCACCGTGTCCCAGAACCCGATGTAGGTGGCGGGGCAGCTGCGCGGCGTCTTGCCGATCGGTGTCTGGTCGACTTCGAGCACGCGGTCCACGGTCTCGAAACCGCTCACGCCGGCACAGCCGGACCACGCGGGGTATTCGCCTTTGTCCATCGCGTCGCGGCCAGCTCTCGTGCTGCGCTGGGAGACGGCGGCGGCCACGTTGGTCAGCAGCACGTCGCGAGCAAGCGTGGACTTGCCCGAGCCCGAGACACCAGTGATGACCACCAGGCGTTGCAGCGGGACTGCGGCGTCGAGCTGGTTGAGGTTGTGGAGTTGCGCGCGGTGGACGTGGAGCCATGGGGAGCCCTCACCCCTGCCCTCTCCCGCAGGCGGGAGAGGGGGCAAGACTTCGCGCCTCGGCTGCAGCGGGTGCTTCATCGCATGCAGCAGATAGCGCCCGGTCACCGACTCGGGGTTCGCCGACAGGTCGTCCACCGTGCCCTGGGCCACCACACGCCCACCGCGCTTGCCCGCGCTGGGGCCGATGTCGATGATGTGATCGGCGCGGCGGATGGTGTCTTCGTCGTGCTCCACCACCACCAGCGTGTTGCCCATGTTGCCGAGCTTGTGCAGCGCGTTGAGCAAGATGGCGTTGTCGCGCGCGTGCAGGCCGATAGTGGGTTCGTCGAGCACGTAACAAACGCCTTGCAGGTTGCTGCCGAGCTGCGCGGCCAGGCGGATGCGCTGCGCCTCACCGCCGCTGAGCGTGGGCGCGCCGCGGTCCAGCGTGAGGTAGTTCAGCCCCACCTCTTCCAGGAAGGCGAGGCGGCTTTCGATCTCGGGCAGCAGGTCGCGCGCGATGCCGGTCTCGCGCGTGGACATCACGGCGTCTTTCATCAGGCCCTGCACCCAGAGTCGAACCTCACGAACGGACAGCCGCGCCACATCGGTGATGCCCACAGCGCTGAACTTCACCGCGCGGGCCTGAGCGTTCAGGCGCGTGCCTTCGCAGCACGGGCAGACCTCGTCGACCAGGTCTTCCACCTCGGGCTCGGCGAAGCTCTGTTCACGCCCGCGCTCCTTGTCGTCGCGCACCGAATCGTCCAGCACAGTGCGCTGGTCGCGCGAGAGTTTGAGGCCCGTGCCCACGCAGTCGGGGCACCAGCCGTGTTTGCTGTTGTACGAGAACAGGCGCGGGTCGAGTTCGGGGTAACTGGTGGCGCAGACCGGGCAGGCGCGCGTGGTGGAAAAGACCTCCAGCCGGCCGAGGTCACGCGTCGATGTGCCGTCGGCCAGCGCCCGCGCCAGACCATCGAGCGGGTGCAACACGTGCACCACGCCCTTGCCGATCTCCAGCGCCTTGGCGAGCTGGCTGCGCAGCTGAGCCTCCTGGTCGGCGCTCACCACGAAGTCGGCCACCGGCAGCTCGATGGTGTGTTCCTTGAAACGGTCGATGCGCGGGAAGCCGCTGGTGGGCAAAAACTCGCCATCCACCCGCAGATGCGTGTAACCGCGCGGGCGCGCCCAGTCCGCCAGCTCGGTGTAGACGCCCTTGCGGTTGACCACGAGTGGTGCGAGCAGGCCGATGTGTTGGCCGGCGTAGCGCTTGAGGATGGCCGCGGCGATGCTGTCGGCGCTCTGCGGCATCACGGCCGCGCCGTCGTGCACGCAGTGCTGTGTGCCCAGCTTCACATAGAGCAGGCGCAGGAAATGCCAGACCTCGGTGGTGGTGCCCACCGTGCTCTTGCGCCCGCCACGCGAGAGGCGCTGCTCGATCGCCACGGTGGGCGGGATGCCGTAGACCGCGTCCACCTCGGGCCGGCCCGCCGGTTGCACGATGCTGCGCGCGTAGGCGTTCAGGCTCTCCAGGTAGCGCCGCTGGCCTTCGTTGAACAGGATGTCGAAGGCCAGCGTGGACTTGCCCGAGCCGCTCACACCCGAAATCACGTTGAACTGCCCGCGCGGGATGTTCACGCTCAGGTTCTTGAGGTTGTGTTCCTTGGCGTTGACGATGCGGATGGCGTGGCCGTGCTGGTCGCTGCGGCGGGCGGCGGCGGCCAGACCGCTGGACTGGCCCAGGTAGTCGGACACGCGGCCTTCGCGCACCGCGTGCACCTCGCCCATGGACAGCGCGTACTCGCGCAGCGCCTTGGCGGTGTGGCTGCTGGCGTGTTCACGCACCTGCTCGGGCGCGCCCTCGGCCACCACCAGACCCCCGGCGTCGCCACCCTCGGGGCCGAGGTCGATCAGCCAGTCGGCCGAGCGGATCACGTCCAGGTTGTGTTCGATCACCACCAGCGAGTGGCCGGCGTCGAGCAGCTTGCGCAGCGAGCGCATGAGCTTGGCGATGTCGTCGAAGTGCAGGCCGGTGGTGGGCTCGTCGAACAGGAACAGCGTGCCCTTGCGCGAGAGCGCCTGGCGGCTGGTGCTCGCACTTTTCGAGGCCTCGGCCAGAAAGCCCGCGAGCTTCAAGCGCTGCGCCTCGCCGCCCGAAAGCGTGGGCACGGGCTGGCCGAGTTTCACGTATTCCAGACCGACGTCGACGATGGGTTGCAGCACGCGGATGACTTCGCGGTCGTTCGCGAACAGCGCGGCGGCTTCGCTCACGGTGAGGTCGAGCACATCGGCCACGTTCAAAACCACCGTTCGAGCTGAGCCTGTCGAAGCCCCTGCCAACACCTGGGTGAGCCCTTCGACAAGCTCAGGGCGAACGGGGAGATGCGCGGGCCAAAGCCGCTCGATCTTGACCTCCAGAATCTCCGGCCGGTAACGCTTGCCGTCGCAGTCCGGGCAGCGCAAATACACGTCGCTCAGGAACTGCATCTCCACGTGCTCGAAGCCCGAGCCACCGCAGGTGGGGCAGCGCCCGTCGCCGCTGTTGAAACTGAACTTGGCCGGCGTGTAGCTGCGCTGGCGCGAGAGCGGCGCGTCGGCGAACAGAGCGCGGATGGCATCCCACGCACCCACGTAGCTCACCGGGTTGGAGCGCGCGGTCTTGCCGATGGGTGACTGGTCGACGAACACCACCTCGGAGAGCAGGTCGGCGCCCAGCAAACGGTCGTGCGCGCCGGGCGTGTCGGTGGACTTGCCGAAGTGGCGCAACAGCGCGGGGGCCAGCACGTCTTGAATGAGGCTCGACTTTCCCGAGCCCGAGACGCCGGTGACCACCACCAGGCGCTGCAGCGGGAACTCGACCGAGACGTCCTTCAGGTTGTGTTCGCGCGCGCCTTCAAGAATGAGGCGCGGCGTGCTGTCGGTCACCGCGCGCTTGAAACCCATGCCGATGGTCTTGCGCGCGCCGAGGTAGGCGCCGGTGAGCGTGTCGGCCGAGCGGATCTGCTCGGGCGTGCCGTCGAACACGATCTGCCCGCCGCGCTCACCCGGGCCCGGTCCCATGTCGATCAGGCGGTCGGCCGCGAGCATCACGGCCGGGTCGTGCTCCACCACCACCAGCGTGTTGCCCGCGTCGCGCAGGCGCAGCATGGCGTCGTTGATGCGCGCCATGTCGCGCGGGTGCAGGCCGATGCTGGGCTCGTCGAGCACGAACAGCGTGTTCACCAGCGAGGTGCCCAGGGCCGTGGTGAGGTTGATGCGCTGCACCTCGCCGCCGCTGAGCGTGCGGCTCTGGCGGTCCAGCGTGAGGTAGCCGATGCCGACCTCGCAGAGGTAACGGATGCGGGTGTTGATTTCGTCGAGCAGGAGTTTGAGCGCTTGACGCTGGCCCTCACCCCAACCCTCTCCCGCAAGCGGGAGAGGGAGTGAACTGCCCCCTCTCCCGCTTGCGGGAGAGGGTTGGGGTGAGGGCTCCAGGCTCGCAAAAAACACCCGCAACCGGTCCAGCGGCAACAACATCAGGTCGTGCAGACACAGCCCCGGCAAAGCCTCCACCTGCGCACGGCTCCACTTCACGCCATGTGGCAGGTAGCGCTTCGTGGCGGGCAGCACAGCATCCGCCTGCGCCTTCGAGCCCAGGCGCCAGAGCAGGCTGTCGGTCTTCAGGCGCGCGCCGCCGCAGCTCGGGCACTCGGTGTAGCTGCGGTACTTGGACAAGAGCACGCGGATGTGCATCTTGTAGGCCTTGCTCTCCAGGTATTCGAAGAAGCGGTCCACGCCGTACCAGTGCTGGTTCCACTTGCCGTTCCACTGCGGCGAGCCGGCCCGCACCCAGTGCTTCTGTTCGTCGGTCAGCTTGGCCCAGGGCGTGTCGCGCGGGATGCCAGCGGCCTCGGCGTGGCGCATCATGTCGTCCTGCGCCTCTTTCCAGGCCGGCGTCTGGAACACCTTGATCGCACCGGCGCGCAGCGTGAGCTTGTCGTTCGGAATCACCAGTCCGTAGTCCACCCCGATCACCCGCCCGAACCCCCGGCAGGCCTCGCAAGCCCCCACGGCCGAGTTGAACGAGAACATCGACGGCGTGGGCTCGCTGTAGCGGATGTCGCTCTCGGGGCAATGCAAACCGGTGCTGAATCTCCAGATCTCGGGCTCGACCGCCGCACCCGATTGGGGGTCGGATTCCGATTTCAAGGCATAGACCATGAGCTTGCCGCCGCCACGCTTCAAGCCGACCTCGATGGCTTCCATCACGCGGGCGGGCTCGGTGGTTCCGATGCGGAAACGGTCGGCCACCACGTCGAGCACCTTGATGGCCTCCATGGGCGCGGCCTTGGCCTTGCCTTTGGTCTTGGCCTTGTCGTCCACGGCGGGCGCGGCGCGCTGCACGACACGCTCGGCCTGCACCCGCGTGTAGCCGCTGGCCGAGAGCCATTGCTCGATTTCTTCGGGCGTGGTGCTGGCCGGCAGCTCCACCGGAAAGGTGACGACGAGCCGGGGATCACCCCGCTCTTGCGCGCGCTGTGTCAACTCCAGGTAGATCGACTCCGGCGAGTCATGCCGCACCAGCGCCGAAGTGTCGCGGTCGAACAGCTCGGCGCCGCGCGCGAACAACAGCTTCAGGTGATCGTTGAGCTCGGTCATGGTGCCGACCGTGGAGCGCGAGCTGCGCACCGGGTTGGTCTGGTCGATCGCGATCGCTGGTGGCACGCCCTCCACCCGGTCCACCGCGGGCTTGTCCATGCGGTCGAGAAACTGGCGCGCGTAGGCGCTGAAGGTTTCCACGTAACGGCGCTGGCCTTCGGCGAACAGGGTGTCGAACACCAGGCTCGATTTGCCGGAACCGCTGGGCCCGGTCACGACCGTCAGCTCGCCGGTGCGGATGTCCAGGTCGATGTTCTTCAGGTTGTGCTGGCGCGCGCCACGAATGCGGATCAGCCCGGTGCCACCTTCCGTCGGTCGGTCGGGTTCCTGCGCATCGGATGAAGTTGAAATAACTACCGCAGGTGATTCGGCGGGCAGGAAAGCATCGGACATGCAGGGGCTCCAGAGGGGGACGCGAAGATTCTACGGAGCGACGTGACAAAGGCGTCGGCGACTACGTCATATCCACAATTTCCCGTTTGACTGCACTGCCTAGACTCTGCCCAACTCTGGAGACACCCTCATGAAAAACAACCGTCCCTTCTTGTCAGTTCGACTCACCACGCTGGGCCTTGCAGCCCTCGTCACCTTCACAGCGCCCGCCTCGGCGCAACTGCGCATCGGCAATCCAACGGGCATCACCGGCTCGGTGGCGGCCGGTGTGAAAGAGAACATCGATGGCGCCAGGCTGTACTTCGATGCCGTGAACGCGCGCGGCGGTGTCAACGGGCAGAAGATCGAGCTGGTTTCGATCGACGACAAGTTCGACCCCAAGGTCACGGTGGAGGTCTCGCGAAAGCTCATCACCGAGCAGAAGGTGCTGGCCTTGTTCCTGAACCGGGGCACGCCACATTCACAAGCGCTGCTGCCCCTGCTCGCCGAATACAAGGTGCCGCTGGTGGGGCCGAGCACGGGCGCCATGGTGCTGCACGAGCCGGTGAACCCCTGGGTCTTCAACGTGCGCGCCACCTACCAGCGCGAAGCGGCCAAGGCCATCGAGCACCTGGCCAGCATCGGCATCACGCGTATCGCACTGCTCGCCACCGACGACACCTTTGGAGCCGACGGCGCCGAGGGCGCGCTCAAGGGCTTCACCGACACCAAGCTCAATCCGGTGCTGCAAGAGAAGTTCCCGCGCGACAAGCCGGACTTCACCGAGCAGGCCAAACGCGTGAACGCCAGCAATGCCCAGGCGGTGGTGGTCATCGGCTCGGCCGGCAACACCGCCAACGCGGTCAAGGCGATCCGCGCAGCAGGCTCGCGGGCGCAGGCAGTCACGCTGTCGAACAACGCCTCCGACGGCTTCATCAAACTGCTCGGCGAACACGCCCGCGGCGTGATCGTCACGCAGGTGTTCCCCAACGAACGTTCTGTGGCCTACCCGCTGATCAAGGAAGCGCAGGACCTGGCCAAGGCCAAGGGCCTGGAGGGCGTGTCACCGGCCATGATGGAGGGCTTTGCCGCCGCCAAGGTGGTGGCGGAGGGCTTGAAGCGCGCCGGTCCCAACCCGACACCGGTGGCCTTGCGCGACGCGCTGGAAGGCATGCGCAACTACGACATTGGTGGTCTGCAGATCAACTACAGCGCCACGGACCACACCGGTCTGGACTTCTCGGATCTCTCCATCGTGAACGCCTCAGGCAAGTTCATGCGCTGAACTCAGGACTTGACGATCAGCACGGGGATCTTCGCGTGGGTCAGCACCTTCTGCGCCACGCTGCCCAGGATGAGCGCCTTCACGCCCTGGCGGCCGTGTGAGCCCATCACGATCAGGTCGCAGCCCTCGGCCTCGGCCGTCTCGATGATTCCTTCATAGACCACGTTGCGCTCGATGGTGTCGCCCTCAAACGGCACACCGGCGGCCGCGCAGGCCATGCGTGCGGCATCCAGCGCCACACCGGCCGCCGCCTTGGCCTCGGTCAGGTAGGACTGCAAGCCAATGGCCGAGGCGTCACCGATGCCGATGTAGGGGAACGGATCGATCACGTACACGCCCACCACTTGCGCGCCCTGGCTCTTGGCCAGGCCCACGGCCGCGCGGGTGGCAAAGACACCGAGCTCGGAACCGTCGGTGGGCAGCAGGATTTTTTTGAACATGGTCGATCTCCTCCAGGTGATGAATGAACAAGGCCGCTCGGGCCGCATCTTTCCATGGTAAGGAGGGCCGGACTGAGAGACCTTGCGTCAGATCAAACCCGGACCGACTCCTGCGTGGTGACCGCGGGCCGCACGTCCACAGCACAGTACTTCAGTTCGGCGATCTTGCCTACCGGATCCAGTGCAGGGTTGGTGAGCAGGTTGGCCGCCGCTTCGGCGTAGGCAAACGGGATGAAGGCCGTGTCCAGCGGCATCGCATCGTCCAGTCGCACCGGCAGCGCCACCTCGCCGCGGCGCGAACGCACTTGCGCCACCGCGCCCGCCCTCAGCCCCAGCCGCCGCGCGGTGGTGCTGTGCAGGCTCACCACCGGGCCGGGTTCCAGCGCATCGAGCACCTCGCTGCGCCGCGTCATGCTGCCGGTGTGCCAGTGCTCGAGTTGGCGCCCGGTGATGAGCACCATCGGGAACGCGGCGTCGGGCACCTCGGCCGGCGGCGTGACGCTGGCACCCACCAGCGAGGCGCGCCCGCTGGCGGTGGGAAAACCGTCGGTGAACACCACCGGCTGACCGGGGTCGTCCTCGCTGCTCACCGGGTAGGTCACCGCGCCTTCGCGCTGCAGCCGCGCCCACGAAAGGCCGGCGATGCTGGGCATCATGGCGCGCATCTCTTCAAACACCGCGCCGATGCCGCCCTGCGCGTGTGCCGCGGCGCTGCCGTCGGCCGCCACGCCGTAGGTCCAGTCCAGGCCCAGCCGGCGCGCCAGCTGTTCGGTGATCCACGCATCGGCCATGGCCTCGCCGGGCGCGCGCACGGCTTTGCGGCCGAGCTGCACGCAGCGGTCGGTGTTGGTCACGCTGCCGGTCTTCTCGGGCCAGGCGGTGGCGGGCAGCACCACGTCGGCCAGGCTTGCGGTTTCGGTCAGAAAGATGTCCTGCACCACCAGGTGGTCCAACCCGGCGAGTGCTTCGCGCGCATGGGTGGCGTCGGGGTCGCTCATGGCCGGGTTCTCGCCCTGGATCAGCATGGCGCGGATCTCGCGGCGGTGGGCCGCGTCGATGATTTCCACCACGGTGAGGCCCGCCTCGCTGCCCAGCGTGCCGGGCGGCAGGTGCCACAGGTGCTCGGCCTTCTCGCGCGCATGCACATCGCCCACCTTCTGGTAGTCGGGCAGCACCATGGGGATCAGCCCCGCGTCGCTCGCGCCCTGCACGTTGTTCTGCCCGCGCAGCGGGTGCAGCCCGGTGCCGGGCCGACCGATCTGGCCGGTGATGAGCGAGAGCGCGATCAGGCAGCGCGCGTTGTCGGTGCCGTGCGTGTGCTGGCTGATGCCCATGCCCCAGAGGATCATGGCGTTCTTCGCCGTGGCGTAGGCGCGCGCCACCTCACGCAGCGTGCCCGCCTCAATCCCGCAGACCGGCGCCATGGCTTCGGGCGAGAAGTCCACCAGGTGCGCCTTGAGTTGCGCGAAGTCCAGCGTGTGGGCCTCGATGTAGGCCGGGTCGGTGAGGCCTTCGAACACGATGGTGTGCAGCAGCGCGTTGAGCAGCGCCACGTCGGTGCCCGACTTGAAGCCCAGGTGTTTCCAGCTGTGGCGCGCGAGCTCGGTGCGGCGCGGATCGGCCAGCACGAGTTTCATGCCGTTGTTCTTCACCGCGTTCTTGATCCAGGTCGCGCCCACCGGGTGGTTCTGCGCCGGGTTGGCGCCGATCAGCAGCACGAAGTCGGCGTATTGCACGTCGCGCAGCGGGTTCGTGACCACGGCCGAGCCCAGGCCTTCCATGAGCGCGGCCACGCTGGAGGCGTGGCACAGGCGCGTGCAGTGGTCCACGTTGTGCGTGTCGAACGCGGTGCGGATCAGCTTCTGGAACAGGTAGGCCTCTTCGTTCGTGCCCTTGGCCGATCCGAAGCCCGCCACCGGGCCCTGGCGGCCGCGCGCGGTGGTGCTGGCCATCGCCTGCTTGAAGCCGTTTGCGGCGGCGTCGAGCGCTTCGTCCCAGCTGGCTTCGCGGAACAACTCCCGCCAGTCGCGGAGCATCACCGCCTGCGGATCTTTCGGTGCGTCGGCGCGTCGGATCAGCGGGCGCGTGAGCCGCTCGGGGCTGTGCGCGTAGTCGAAGCCGAAACGACCCTTGACGCACAGCCGGCCCTCGTTGGCAGGGCCGTTGATGCCTTCGACATGTTCGATCTTCTCGTCGGTCACGTGGTACGTGAGCTGGCAGCCCACACCGCAAAACGGGCAGACCGAATCCACCTGCTTGTCTGATGCCTTGGCGTAAGCGCCGTTGGCCGGTGCGATCGCGCCCGTGGGGCAGACCTGCACGCATTCACCGCAGGCCACGCAGGTGCTCTCGCCCATGGGGTCGTTCTGGTCGAACACGATCTGCGCGTGGCCGCCGCGAAACGCGAGACCCAGCACGTCGTTGCCCTGCGTCTCCCGGCAGGCGCGGATGCAGCGGGTGCACTGGATGCAGGCGTCGAGGTTGACGGTCATCGCCGGGTGCGACGTGTCGGTACCCCACCGTTCGGTCTGAGCGGACATCCGTTCGCCTTGAGCCAATACCCGTTCGCCCTGAGCCTGTCGAAGGGCATCCACGGGTGGTGTGCGCTGGGCTTCGACAGGCTCAGCCCGAACGGGGTAGTGGGTGCGCGAGGGGAAACGCCTTGCCTGCGCACCGGCAACTTGCCCCCAATGCGCCAACTCGCTGTCGAACTTGAGCGCGGCGGTATCGGGTGCGTCCGACAACAGCAGCTCCAGCACCGTCTTCTGCGCCGCCGCCGCCCGCGGACTGTCGGTGGTGACCACCATGCCCGGCGTGGGCGCGCGGCAGCAGGAAGGCGCAAGCACCCGCTCGCCCTCGATCTCCACCACGCAAGCCCGGCAGTTGCCGGGGCTGCGCAGGCCGTCCTTGTGGCACAGGTGCGGCACCGCCACACCGGCGCGCTGTGCGGCCTTCAGCAAGGTTTCGCCCGGTGCGGCTTCCACCGCGCGGCCGTTGAGCGTGAAGGCGATCGGGGTGGCGTGGTCCGGCAGGTCGTTGGTCTTCATGCGCTCACCTCGTGAGGAAAAAACCGCAGCACGCTGTCCACCGGGTTGGGCGCGGCCTGGCCCAGGCCGCAGATGCTGGCGTCGCGCATCACCTGCGACAGTTCGGCCAGCAGGGCTGCGTCCCACACCGGCGCCTGGATCAGCTCCACCGCCTTGGTGGTGCCGGCGCGGCACGGCGTGCACTGCCCGCAGGATTCGTGTTCGAAGAAACGCATGAGGTTGAGGGCTGCGTCGCGCGCCTTGTCGTGCTGCCCCAGCACCACCACCGCCATGGAGCCCACAAAAGCGCCGTGCTCGGCCAGGGTGTCGAAGTCCAGCGGCACGTCAGCGAGTGCTGCCGGCAGGATGCCGCCGGAGGCGCCGCCCGGCAGGTACGCATACAGCGTGTGGCCCTCGGCCATGCCGCCGGCGTGTTCGTCAATCAGTTCGCGCAACGTGATGCCGGCGGGCGCGAGATACACCCCCGGCTGTTTCACGCGGCCAGACACCGAAAAGCGCCGCAGGCCGTTGCGCCCGGCGCGCCCGTGCGCGGTCAGCCAGGCGCCGCCGTGCGCCAGGATCTCGGGCAACCACCACAGGGTTTCGGGGTTGTGCGCCAGTGTGGGGCGGCCAAACACGCCGTGCAGCGCGACGATGGGGGGTTTGAGCCGTGGCAGGCCGCGCTTGCCTTCCACCGATTCGATGAGCGCCGACTCCTCGCCGCAGATGTAGGCGCCCGCACCACGGCGCAGCTCGATGCGCGGTGGCCGATAGCTCGGGTACTGCACGGCGAGCGCCTGCAGCCGCGCTTGCAGCGTGTTGAGCTCGCGCTGCAGCAGCACGCGCGCGTCGTGGTATTCGTCGCGCAGGTACAGCCACACGTGTTCGATGCCGACCACCTGCGCGGCGATCAGCAGGCCTTCCAGCACCTGCGGCGCGCCGGCCTGCGCGCTGGTGAGCACATGGCCGTCCTTGAAGGTCCCGACCTCGCCCTCGTCGATGTTGACCACCATGTGGCGCGGGCCAGGTTGCGCGCGCACCGTCTCCCACTTGCGCCAGGCCGGAAAGCCCGCCCCGCCCAGGCCGCGGAGGTTGGAGGCCTTGAGCTCGGCGAGCACCGCCTCGGCGCTGAGCTCGCCAGAGAGCAGGCGCTGCAACTGTCTGAGTTCAGACGCCTCGGGCACCGGCAGCTCGCGCGGGCCGGTGTCGCCGCTGTCCAGCAAGGCCTTCACTTCGCCCACGCTCGCATGCGGCAACTGCCGCTGGCCCACGCAGGCGGCCGGCGCGCGGTGGCACTGGCCGATGCAGGGCGCGGCCTGCACGCGCACCGAGCTGTCGTGCGCCAGGGCAGCCTTCAGGTCGTTCATCAAGGACTCGCTGCCGGCGAGGGTGCAAGAGAGGCTGTTGCATACGCGGACCACCGTGGCGGGCACGGCCGCGTCGTCGTCGACGGTCTCGAAGTGGTGGTAGAAGCTCGCGACCTCGAACACCTCGACCTGGCTGAGCTTGAGGTGTTCGGCCAGCGCCGCGAGGTGCCCGTGGCGCAGCGCGCCTTCGCCGTCCTGCAGGCGGTGCAGGTGTTCGATCAGCAGGTCGGCGCGCGGCGCCAGGCCGGCACACAAGAAGGCCACCCGCTCTCGCGCGACGGGCTGCACTTGCCGGCCCTTGGGTGCGTGGCGTGGGCGGCTGCGGACGGGGTCGTTCAGGGGGTGGATGGGGATCACGGTGCTCATGGCGTCAGCCTAGCACCGCAGGTCCGATCTAATATGTTCACCATTTCATAAACCCCCACGGTCACAATGCTGCGCATCACCCTGCAACCCCAATGGCGCGTCAGCCAGGACGACGGCGCCGCGCTGGACGCCAACACCCTGCTGCACCTGCTGGCGGCCGTGCAGGCCTCGGGCAGCATCTCGCAGGCGGGCCGGGAGCTGGACCTGTCGTACCGACATGCCTGGGGCCTGCTGCAGCAAGCCGAGCTGCTGTTTGGCCAGGCGCTGCTGGTGCGCGGCCGGGGTCGCGGATCGGTGCTGACCGAGCTGGGCGAAAAACTCATCTGGGCCGACGCCCGCATTGGCGCCCGGCTGCAGCCGCTGCTGGAGTCGCTGGCCTCGGAGCTCGAAGGCGAACTCGGTCGCGTGCAGCGCCGCCAGCGCGCCGTGCCGCGCCTGCACGCCAGCCACGGGTTTGCGGTGGCCGCGCTGCGCGAGCAGCTCGCCGCGCGCCAGGTGCCGGTGGAGCTGCGCTACCGCAACAGCCAGGAAGCCGTGGCCGCGCTCGCCCAGGGCGACTGCGAACTGGCCGGTTTTCATGTACCGCTGGGCGAATTCGAGGCCGCGGCGGCCCAGCGCTATCTGCCATGGCTCAAGCCCGACCAGCACCTGCTGGTGCACCTGGCGGTGCGCACCCAGGGCCTGTTCTGCGCGCCCGGCAACCCGCTGGCCATTCATGGCCTGACCGACCTCACGCGGCGCGGCCTGCGCTTCGTCAACCGGCCTGAGGGCTCGGGCACCCGGGTGCTGACCGACTTGCTGCTGCAGCGCCACGGCATCGCGCCGCGCGATGTGGCCGGCTTTGAGAACACCGAGCTGACCCACGCTGGCGTGGCGGCCTATGTGGCCAGCGGCATGGCCGACTTGGGGCTGGGCGTGCAGACCGCCGCACACCGCTTCGGCCTGCACTTCATCCCCCTGCTGAAGGAGCGCTACTTCTTCGCCTTGCCGCCCGACGCGATGGACCGCGCGGAGCTGCGCCCGGTGCTCACCGTGCTGCGCTCACCCGCGTTCCGCTCGCGCGTGGCGGCGCTCAAGGGCTACGAGGCCGCCAGCACCGGACAGGTGACTACGGTGGGCGAAGCCTTTCAGGCCTGAGGACGGCGCGCGCCTTGAGGGCGGTCCGCCGTGGCCTCCCACTGCGCGTCGAACCAGGCATCGCCATCGAGGTAGGCACGCAGCATCGGCAGCGCGTCGAAGCCCCAGAACACGCGGCCCTCGACCACCATCGCCGGCACGCCGAACAGGCCGAGCTCAATGGCCTCGTCGGAGTTGGCACGCAGGCGCTGCTTCACCACGTCACTGTCGGGCGTGTTCCAGGGCTTGTCGCGCTGGGCCATGTGGTTCTGCAAACGGCCTTGCAGTTCGGCCAGACGAGCCGGATCGGTGGCGTCCAGGCCGCCGTGCCACACGTGGTGGAACAACTGCTCTGTCACATACCGGTTGGTCTCGCCGGGGACGTCATCGGTGGCGCAGGCCAGGCCCAGGCGCAGCAGGGGCAACGGGTTGAACGGGTGCGCCGCCGGCAGATCGAGCTGGACACCGTGGTGGTGGGCGAGCCAGCTCACTTGGCGGTAGGTCCAGTTGCGCTTGGTGGGAATCTCGGCCGGGCCCAGCTGACCGTGGGCCTTGAGAAGCGCGGCGAACAGCACCGGCTTGTAGCGCACGGCCACGCTGTGGCCCATGAGCGCCTGCGGCAGGCGTTCGAACGCCAGAAACGCGTAGGGCGAGATGGGGTCGTAGTGGAACGTGATCTCGCGCAGGGCGGCGCCGGGCGCGCTCATGGAGCGACCACCTGCACCTGTCGCGCCTCGATCTGTTGCCACACCACCAGCTTGTCCGCATCGGCCATGCGGCTCCATTGCGAGATTTCGGCCAGCGTGCGGAAACAGCCTTTGCACGACTTCGTGCTTTCGTCCATCTCGCAGACCGAGATGCAGGGCGAGGGCACGCCGGGAGCAATGCCTGCTTTGGCGCGGGCGGCATAGAGCGTGACGGGCGGGCGGGAGGGCTGGGACATGGTGGGAGAGGTTGTCAGACCACGGTGACGTCGTGCACGGGCGCACCCGTCAGGGTCTGGAGTTGGTGGGGCGTGAGGCGGAACACCGCGTGTGGATGGCCGGCGGCGGCCCAGATCTCGTCAAAGCGGAACAGTTGCTGGTCGACCAGTGTGACCACCGGCGTGGCATGCGCCAGCGGCGAGACGCCACCGATGGAGAAGCCGGTGGCGCTCTTCACAAAATCGGCATCGGCGCGACCGAGTTTGCTGCCCTCGGCGCAAACGAGGGCCTGCACCTTCTTCTCGTCCACCCGCAGATCGCCCGAGGTGACGACGAGCACTGCCACGCCGTCCGGCTTGCGGCGAAACACGATGCTCTTGGCAATCTGCCCGAGCCCCACGCCCAACGCGTCGGCCGCCTGCTGCGCGGTGCGCGCGGCGTCGTCGAGCATGTGGGGTGGGTTGGGGTGGCCCAGCGCGCGCAGGTGCTCGGCCACGCGTTGAACGGACGGGGTGCTGAAACTGGAAACATCGCTCATGGACACCGATGGTATCGGCCCTCGCGTGACGCTGCTGCCATGGGCTGGCGAAGCGATGGTCGGCGCACGGGCAAGCGCACAGACTTGCCTCCGTCCGCCACCTGGCCGGATCGCGCCACTCAAGCCCCAACCCCACCCAGGAGAACCCATGTACGGCCAACTGGACTACAAACCCGAACACGCTCAAGCCCCTTGGACCGTGAGCTATTTCCTGTGCCGTGATCTTGCGTTGCCGGACTTGACCCCTGCACAAGCGTCCGCACGAGGCCAGGCACTCAAGCAAATGAAGAACGAAGTGCATGACCTCACAGACGCCCAGCTCAAAATACTGAGCGCCATCGCCCGGGGCTTGCCCGCCGACACGGTCGACCTGGTGTCCGATCTGTACATCGCCCTGGCCCACCTCCGCCTGCCCGATGCGCAGCGCAAGGAGCGCGAGGCCCTGATCACCACGACGCTGGATGCCTACTTCCAGGGAACGCCTGCGCTGCCCGGTGTGACTGCCGGCATCAGCCACATCAGCCTGTTGGCACCACTGGTGCCCGATGCCTTTCTGGAAAGCATGGTCCGCAGCCAGGCCGCCCGGCTGCACATGGTGTCCATGGCCCAGCCGCCATGGGCAACCTGCTGCGCTGAACTCGTGAAAAGCCTTGACACCCTGATGGGCGCTCTGGGCATCGAAACGCAGACGAAAGAAGAACATCTGCTGCTCAGCGCCTGTTTCACGCGCCCACAGGCAGAACGACCGATGTTTCTCGAACTGCTGGCGCTGGCCGCTCGACACCGTCTCGCTGGCGCCGTGCGCAGCACCGGGGCCGCCTTGCTCAACGCTGGCTTGTTGGTGGCCTCCGAGGGCGACATTCTGGTGAGCGTGTTGCAGGACTGCACGGCGGCCAATCTGGATGGATCGATGCAAACAGACATTGACCAGATCGTGGCCAACCAGGTGGCCCTGGGCCGCGCCACCGACAGCGCGCGGGCCCAGATGGTCATCGAGGCCACCATCGATGCCGTTCGCGCCGGGGTGCCCCTGGGTGCCAAGGTGCAGGAGTGCAACCAGGCTGCGATCGCGGCAGCCAATCAGGTCTGGTCGCAGCAGTTGCTTCGCATGACACCGCAGCGCCTTCGGCTTCGAAACACATTGCCACAGGCGCCGGATCAACGCAAAAACGACGACACATCCAGCCCACCCGATCTCGACCCGGTCAACACGTGGTCCGTGAACAAACTGGTGCAATGGATCGGGGGACCCATCAGCGACAAGGAACCGCAGCCACTGGACCGCAAGGCCATTGTGGCCAAGGAGAAAACGGCTCGACAGGAAGCGCGCGTGAAGACCAGGATGCCGGAGAAGATCGCACGCACCGATCTGGACCTGACCGAAGCGGATATCGGATTCACGGTGCAGAACGGGCTCGGCACCTACGCCGACTTCTGCATCTGGGAAATCGAGCGGAGCAAGTCGTTGATCAACGACTCGACGGCCATGCACGCCTGCATGGACCTGCTGGCCCCGCTTCAAAGGGTGAGGGATGGCCTCGAGCCCGACGATCGAAAGGTCCGCAGCCTTCTGTATCGGGCGGACGTGGCGATCGGTTTGCTGCGCAAAGACATCCATGTCATGGCGGTCGATGCGCGCACCCGTCAACGCTTTGCCGAGCAACTGCAGATGGCGCTGACCAGGGAGCAGATGGTGGAAGGCAAGCGCCATGGCGGCGTGATCGGCTGTCGTCTCAGTCGCGGCGACTGGCCTTGGGTGGCCGAGCAGTACCACCGGCGCTGGCTGCCCTGGACCGGCCAGATCACGATCGACGGGGTGCCCCAGCCCATGCAGCCCGACCAGGCGCTGGGTCTGTATGTCACAGGCAAAAGCCTCAGCGGCCATGAGTTTGACGTGTCGGTGCACCTGTGGCAACGCAAGCCAGGGCGACACAGTGCACCGGGCACCGGCAGGGCACCGTACGCGCCCATGAACACGGAAGACTGGATCGACACATTGATCCCGTGCACCGTGTTGCACGTGCCGTCCGCCGGCTGAGCTCCACCCCGAGCTTGCGGAGTGGGGCCAGCGTCAGGCCGCGCGCTTGACCAGCAGCAGACTGGCCCCCATGGCCATGAGCACGCCGCCGAACACACGGTTCTGCGCGCGCCGGGCCCGCGCCGTGGCCAGCCAGGCTTTGGCCCGCGAGGCGAGAAACGCGTAGCCGTGCATGACCACCAGATCGACCGCAATGGTGGTGATCAGCAGCACCAGCAGTTGCAGCCAGAGCGGGCGCTGCGGATCGATGAACTGCGGCAGCACCGCCACCATGAACACGATGCCCTTGGGGTTGGTCACGTTGGTGAAGAAGCCGATCACGAAGCGCTCGCGCGCCGAAGGTACGCCGGTGGGCGTCGGCACTGCCTCCCCCTTCACGGCATCCGCCCCCGCATGCGCCCGCCATTGCTTGAGACCGAGCCAGATCAAATAGGCCGCGCCCGCGAACTTCACCACCGTGAAGGCCGTGGCCGAGGCCAGCAGCAGCGCGCCCACGCCCACACCGGCCACCAGCAGGATCACCGCCAGCCCCAGTTGCAGGCCAGCGATGGTGGCACTGGTCTTCTTCATCCCGTAGGCCAGGCCGTGCGTCATCGACAGCACCGCGCCCGACCCCGGCGACAGGGCAATCGCCCAGGAAGCCAGGAAATACGCGAGCCAGACTTGCAGTTCCATAGGTCAGCCCGCCCGCTTGGCCAGCAAGGCGCGCGCCACGCGCGAGCCGCTCGGACGGCCCAGCTGCTCGCTGATGTACACGCCGGCGTCGACCAGCGCGTCCAGGTCGATGCCGGTGGCTATGCCCATGCCGTGCAGCAGGTAGACCACGTCTTCGGTGGCCACGTTGCCGGTGGCGCCCTTGGCGTAGGGGCAGCCACCCAGGCCCGAGACGGACGACTGGAAATTCCAGACCCCCATCTCCAGCGCAGCCAGCGTGTTGGACAGGGCCTGACCGTAGGTGTCGTGGAAATGGCCTGACACCTCGTCGATGCCGTAGTGCTGCAGTGTGGCCTCGAGCGCGGCCTGCACCTTGCGCGGCGTGCCCACACCGATGGTGTCGGCCACATCCACGCGTTGCACGCCAATGCCCTTCATGAGCCCCGCGAGGTAGGTCACGCGCTCGGGCGCGATCTCACCTTCGTACGGGCAACCGACGGTGCAACTCATGGCGCCGCGCACGGCGATGCCGGCAGCCCTGGCTGCCTCCACCACGGGCGCGAAGCGCTCGATGCTCTCAGCGATCGAGCAGTTGATGTTCTTCTGGCTGAAGGCCTCGCTGGCCGCGCCGAACACCACGATCTCGTCGGGCTTGTCGAGCACGGCGGCTTCGAAGCCCTTGAGGTTGGGCGTGAGCACCGAGTAGCGCACGCCGCGCTGGCGCGACATGCCGGCCATGACGTCGTGGTTGTCGGCCATCTGCGGCACCCACTTCGGGCTCACGTAGCTGGTGACCTCGATCTCTTTCAGGCCCGCGGCCTGCAGGCGGTGCACCAGCTCGATCTTGATGGCGGCGGGCACCGGCTGCTTTTCGTTCTGCAGGCCGTCGCGCGGGCCGACGTCGATGAGTTGAACGCGGGTGGGGATGTTCATGAGGGACTCGCTTTCAGCTTTCAATAACCGCGGTCGCGGTGCACCACACCGGCGATCGGCTCGCCGCGCGACAGCGCCACGATCTTGCCGGCGATCTGCGCAATGCTCTCGTCGCGCAGGGTGCGGGCCGAGGTGTGTGGGGTGATGGTGACTTTGGGGTGTTGCCAGAAGGGGTGCTCGGCCGGCAGCGGTTCGGTGCGGAACACATCGAGCGTGGCGCCCGACAGATGCCCGCTGTCGAGCAGGGCGATCAGGTCGTCCTCCACCAGATGCGCGCCACGCGCAACATTGATGACATGGCCCCCGGGCTGCAGGCGGCCCATCGTTTCGCGATTGAGGATGTCCTGCGTATCGGGCGTGAGCGGCAGCAGGTTGACCAGGACCTTGCTCGCCGCGAGAAACCCGTTGAAGCCCTCGGTGCCTGAATGGCAGGTGATGCCGTCGATCTGCTTGGGGCTGCGGCTCCAGCCATGCACGGGAAACTCGAACACACGCAGGGCCCGCGCCACGCGTTCGCCCAGCACGCCCAGGCCCATCACGCCCACGGGGCAGTCGGCGCGGCTGCGCGGCTTGCGGTAGGACCACTGGCCGGCCGCGATGTCGGCCTCGTAACCGTCGAACTCGCGGAAATGGCGGATGACGGCGTGGCACACGTACTCGGCCATCTGCACCGACATGCCGGCGTCGTCCAGCCGAACCACCTGGGCTTGCGGCGGCAGGCGCAGTTTCATGATCGCGTCCACACCGGCTCCGATGTTGAACATGGCCTTGAGGCCAGGTTGTTCGTCCAGAAACGCTTGCGGGGGCGACCACACGATGGCGTAGTCGGCCTGCGGATCGCCGGCTTTCCAGGTGCTCACGTGGGCGCCGGGCAGCTGGGCGCGAAAGCCCTCTTCCCAGGGGGCGGCTTTGGTTTGGGCAACGCAGATGGTGATGTTCATGCGTCGAGCTTAAAAGAAGCGGCCCGCGCGCGCTGTCACGGGGCCATCGCCTCGATCACGCCGTGGTGATCTTGAGCAGCTCGGCGCCTTCGCTCACCTGGTCGCCGGGCGCGTACAACAGCTCGGCCACGGTACCGTCGGCGGGGGCGGCGATGGTGTGCTCCATCTTCATGGCCTCCATCACGGCCAGGGCCTGACCCTTCTTGATCACGTCACCCGCCTTCACCGCGAACGACAGCACCTTGCCAGGCATGGGCGCGGTGAGCCGACCACCGTCGGCCGCGGCCACGCCGGCGTGGGCCAGCGCGTCGATCTCGGTGATCTGCGTGGCACCCAGAGCGCAGAACACATGCACGATCTCGCCCAACTGCCAGGTCTGCACGGTCTGCCGCTGGCCCTGGAATTGCAGATCCATGCGGGCGCCGCCCTCGGTGGGCAAGGTCTCGAACTGCAGCACGCCACTGACCTCGCCAAAGGCGAGCTGCAACGCGCCGTCGTGCAGGTAGGTGAGGTGCGCAAGCAGGGGCTCGCCCAGGTACTCGAAGTCGAAGCGGCGCACGGTGAGCCCGTGCGGACGCCAGCCGTCGCGGCGCGAGAACGGGTCGACGGCCTCCACGGCACGCTCGACCACCAGCGTTTGCGCCACGGCCGAGGCCACCGCGAGCGCCAGACCCACCTTGTCCTGGTGGAACAACACCGCGGCTTCGCGCGGGATCAGCGCGGTGTCCAGGTTGGCCTGCGCGAACGACGGACTGTTGACCACGTGGCGCAGGAACTGCACGTTGGTGGACAGGCCGACGATGCGCGTCTCGGCCAGGGCCGCGTCCATGCGCGCCAGCGCCTCGGCGCGCGTGGCGCCATGCACGATGAGCTTGGCCACCATGGAGTCGTAGAACGGGCTGATGGTGTCGCCCTCGCGCACGCCATCGTCCACACGCACCACGCCCCGTTCAAACGCGGTGCAGTCGGGCTTGCGGTACACCGTGAGCGTGCCGGTGGCCGGCAGAAAGTTGTTGTCGGGCGTTTCGGCGCAGATGCGCGCCTCGATCGCGTGGCCGTGGATGCGCAGGTCCTCCTGCTTCAGCGGCAACGGCTCGCCGCTGGCCACGCGCAGCTGCCACTCCACCAGATCGAGCCCGGTGATGGCTTCGGTCACCGGGTGCTCGACCTGCAGGCGCGTGTTCATCTCCATGAAGTAGAAGCGCATGCCGCCTTCGGGTGGCTGTTCGACGATGAACTCCACCGTGCCGGCGCCCACATAGTTCACCGCCTTGGCCGCTGCCACAGCCGCCGCGCCCATTTGCGCGCGGAACTCGGGCGTCATGCCGGGCGCGGGCGCCTCTTCCAGCACTTTCTGGTGGCGGCGCTGCACCGAGCAGTCGCGCTCGAACAGGTACACGCAGTTGCCGTGCGTGTCGCCGAACACCTGGATCTCGATGTGGCGCGGGCGCTGCACGTACTTTTCGATCAGCACCGCGTCGCTGCCGAAGCTGTTGCGCGCCTCGCGCTGGCAGCTCGCGAGCGCAGCGGCGAAGTCCTCGGCCTTGTCCACGGCGCGCATGCCCTTGCCGCCGCCGCCCGCGCTGGCCTTGATCAGCACCGGGTAACCGATGCGGTTGGCCTCGTGCTGCAGCATGGCGGGGTCCTGGTCGGCCTCGTGGTAACCGGGCACCAGCGGCACGCCGGCTTTTTCCATCAGTTGTTTGGACTCGGCCTTCAGGCCCATGGCCAGGATGGCGGAGGCCGGCGGGCCGATGAAGGCGATGCCGGCGTTGGCGCAGGCGTTGGCAAAGGCGTCGTTCTCGCTCAGGAAACCGTAGCCGGGGTGGATGGCTTGTGCACCCGTGGCCTTCGCGGCCTCAATGATGCGCTCCCACTGGAGGTAACTCTCCTTGGGCGCGCTGCCGCCGATGTGCACCGCCTCGTCGCAAGCGGCCACGTGCTTGGCGCTGGCGTCGGCGTCGGAGTACACGGCCACGGTGCGCACGCCGAGTCGGCGGGCAGTGGCAGCCACACGGCAGGCGATTTCACCTCGGTTGGCAATGAGGATCTTTTTAAACATAACGGACTCCCGAGGTGAAATCGCCTGCGCACGCTATGCGTGCCATGCAATGTAGCTTCGCTGCTGCGCGGCTTTGCCGCTGGTCACCACGGTTGGCGATCAGGATTTTTGTGAACATCAGGCTTCCTTGACAGGTCCGGAGAAGAAACGTTGCGCGCGGCGAAACACCGCGTGCAGGAACTGGAACAGCATCCAGGTGACGATCCACATCAGTACCACGGTGATCAGGAGCAGCACGCCGAAGGCAATGGGGTGGTGGGTGGCGAGCCACACCGCGCCGACCACCAGGCCGTCCTCGACCAGGCTCATGGCGATGTTGGAGAAAGGTTCGGGCGAGGCGTTGATGGCTGCGCGCGTGGTGGTCTTGGCGGCCTGGCTCGTGGCGGCGAGCGAGCCGCCCAGCAAGGCGGCGGCAAGGGCCATGGCACCACTGTCGGCACCGAACACGCCAGCCGCCAGCGCGGCGCCGGCGGGGATGCGCACCACGCTGTTGACCATGTCCCACAACGAGTCGACCACGGGAATCTTGTCGGCAAAAAACTCGACAAAGAGCATGAAGCCGCTGGCCCCCAACAAGGCAGGGTGCTGCAGCACCTGCAGACCGGCGGGCAGTTCCATCCAGCCCAGCGCACCAGCCGCGCCCACCAGAAACACCACCGCGTAAAGACGGAACCCGCTGGCCCAGCCGAGCGCCCCGGCCAGAGCCAGCAGCTCGGGCGTTCCCAGGGAGGCGAGGGTTTCCGTCATGGTCGCTCAGGCCTGTGGCAACCAGCCCGGTGCGCGTTTGCCCAGGAAGGACTGAAGGCCTTCGCGGCCCTCGTTACTGGCGCGGATGTCGGCGATGCGGCGCGCGGTCTCGCCGCGCAGCTCGGCGGTGACGGGCACACCGCTCACGTCGCGCACCAGGCGCTTGCATTCACGCGCTGCCTTCGGTCCGTTGGCCACCAGGGTGGCCACGATCTCGTCGACCCGGGCGTCCAGCGTCTCGGGCGTGGCGAGTTCGTGGACCATGCCCAGCGCGTGCGCGCGCACCGCCGAAAAGCGCTCGGCCGTGACCATGTAGCGGCGCGAAGCCTGCTCCCCCAAGGCGCGCACCACGTAGGGGCTGATGGTCGCGGGCAGCAAGCCCAGGCGTGCCTCGGAGAGGCAGAAGGTTGCGCCCTCGACGGCCACCAGCACGTCGCAGATGGCGGCCAGCCCCATGCCACCGGCGTAGCAGTCGCCCTGGACGCGGCCCACCACCGGCACCGGGCACTGGTCCAGCGTCCACAGCATGTCGGCGAGCTTTTGCGCATCGGCGCGGTTCTCGTCCCAGCTGTAGCCGGCCATGGCCTTCATCCAGTTCAGGTCGGCGCCGGCGCAGAAGGCCTTGCCGTGCGCCCCGAGCACCACCACGCGCAGTTCTTCGTCCTTCGACAGGCCGGTGAAGGTCTCGGTGAGCGCGGCGATCACGTCGTCGTTGAACGCATTGCGCACGTCGGGGCGGTTGAGCCACACGCGCGCCACATGGGCGCTGGGGCGGGTCACATCAAGCACGTTCGTCATGGTCAGTACCTCTTCGCAACTTCTTCAAGCATCACTTCGGTGGCACCACCGCCGATGGCGAGCACACGCGCATCGCGCCACAGACGCTCGATGGCCGTCTCGCGGATGAAGCCCATGCCGCCGTGGAACTGCTGGCAGGTCTGCACCACCTCGTTGACCAGCTCGCCGGTGAGCGCCTTGAGCATGGAGACCTCCTGCACGATGTCGTGGCCCTGGGTCACGCTCCAGGCGCAGTGGTACATGAACTGCCGCGCCGCGCGCACTTTGGCGTCGAGCATCGAGATGCGCTGGCGGATGGTCTGCTGATCCCACAGCGTGGCGCCAAAGGCCTGGCGCTGGCGCACATGGTCCAACGTGATCTTGAGGGCCTGCGTGCAGTGACCGATGGCCATGGCACCCAGTGCAATGCGCTCGGTCTGAAAGTTCTTCATCACCGAATAAAAGCCCTTGCCCTCTTCGCCCAGCAGATTGCCGGCGGGGATGCGCACGTTGTCGAACACCAGTTCAGCCGTGTCGCTGGAGAGCCAGCCAGTCTTCTTGAGCGCACGGCCGACCGTGAAGCCGGGTGTGCCTTTTTCGACGATGAACATCGACATGTCGTGCCGCGCTGTGCCGGTCTTGGCGGCCACGAAATACAGGTCGCCGTGCACGCCGTTGGTGATGAACATCTTGGTGCCGTTGATCACCCACTCATCTCCATCGCGTCGGGCCGTGGTGCGCATGCCGGCCACGTCGGACCCTGCGCCGGGTTCGCTGATGCCCACCGCGGTGATCAGCTCGCCCGAAGTCACCTTGGGCAGGTATTTCGCTTTCTGTGCTGGCGTGCCGGCGTGGTGCAGGTGCGGGCCGGCCATGTCGGTGTGCACGAGCACGGTGATGATGAAACCGGCGAAGGTGCTTTGCGACAGCGCCTCGGCGAACACCAGGTTGGTCATGGCGTCGGCGTCGGCGCCGCCGTACTCGCCCTCGAACGCAATGCCCAGCAACCCCGCCTGGCCCATGCGGCGCAACACGTCGCGCGGCACCATGCCGGTCTCTTCCCACGCGGCGGCGTGCGGCTCCACTTCGCGCTCGAGAAAACGCGCCACCTGGTCGCGCAGCAGTTCGTGGTCGGGGTTGTCGTAGATGGTGGCGCTCATGGGTCTTGTCTCGTTTGTTGTTGTCGTGATCCTCAAGCCGTCTGCTGCAGGAAATACACCAGATCCAGCTCAGGCGCGGGTTGGCCCAGCATGGTGAGTGCTGCGCTGATCTGGCCCCGGTGGTGCGTGCCGTGGTTGAACACGTGGGCCAGCGTGGCGGCGAACGGCAGGCTCATGGCCTGGCCACGCATGTTGGTGTAGTCGAGCTTGCCGTCGAAGCGCTCGGCGGGCCAGCCGGCAATCAACGGCTCCCACACCTTGGCGCCGCCCTTCAAGGCCTGGGCCAGACGGGCGCGCTCGGGCTCGGCTTCCATGTCCAGTTCCAGCTTCGGCGATTCCCCGCGCGCGAAGCGCCGCTGCCACAGCATGTGCTCGCCCACCAGCAGGTGGTTGAGCGTGCCGTGAATGCTTTTGAAGAACAGCCGCAGGTCACGCCGGTAGTCGAACTCGTTGACCGGTTCGATGGCAGCGAGCAGCCGCTCGGTGGCCCACACGTTGTAGCGGGCGAGTTGGGTGAAATGCTGGTGCGCCTGCATGGCGTCACATTCTGAAAACACCAAACTTCGGTTCGCCGATCGGCGCGTTGAGCGCGGCCGAGAGCGCCAGGCCGAGCACACGGCGCGTGTCAGCCGGGTCGATCACGCCGTCGTCCCACAGGCGGGCGCTGGAGTAGTAGGGATGCGACTGGTGCCCGAACTGGTCGAGCACCGGCTGTTTGAAAGCCGCCTCTTCCTCGGCACTCCATGTGCCTCCCCGCGCCTCGATGCCGTCGCGCTTGACGGTGGCCAGCACGCCGGCAGCCTGCTCGCCGCCCATGACGCAAATGCGCGCGTTGGGCCACATCCAGAGGAAGCGTGGGCTGTAGGCGCGACCGCACATGCCGTAGTTCCCGGCGCCGTAGCTGCCGCCGATGATCACGGTGAACTTGGGCACCTGGGCCGTGGCCACGGCGGTGACCATCTTGGCGCCGTGGCGAGCGATGCCTTCGCTTTCGTATTTCTTACCGACCATGAAGCCGGTGATGTTCTGCAGGAACAGCAGCGGCACCTTGCGCTGGCAGCACAGCTCGATGAAGTGCGCACCCTTCTGCGCGCTCTCGGAGAACAGCACACCGTTGTTGGCGACGATGCCGATCGGCATGCCTTCGATGTGCGCGAAGCCGCACACCAGCGTGGCGCCATAGCGGGCCTTGAACTCGTGGAACTCGCTGCCATCGACGATGCGGGCAATGATCTCGCGCACGTCGTAGGGCTTGCGCGTGTCCACCGGGATCACGCCGTAAATGTCTTCGGTGGGATAGATCGGTGCGCGCGGTTCGCGCAGCGCCTGCGTGGCGATCTTGCGCTTGTTGAGCGTGGCCACGGCCTGGCGCGCCAGGGCCAGCGCGTGCGCGTCGTTCTGCGCCAGGTGGTCGGCCACGCCCGAGAGGCGGGTGTGCACGTCGCCACCGCCCAGGTCTTCGGCCGAAACGATCTCGCCGATGGCGGCCTTCACGAGCGGTGGGCCGCCCAGGAAGATGGTGCCCTGGTTCTTGACGATGATGGTCTCGTCGCTCATGGCTGGTACATAAGCGCCCCCGGCCGTGCACGAGCCCATGACCACGGCGATCTGCGCGATGCCGTTGGCGCTCATGTTGGCCTGGTTGTAGAAGATGCGGCCAAAGTGGTCCCGGTCGGGGAACACATCATCTTGATTGGGCAAATTGGCACCGCCCGAGTCCACCAGGTAGATGCAGGTGAGGTTGTTCTGCATCGCCACCTCTTGCGCCCGCAGGTGTTTCTTCACGGTCATCGGGTAGTAGGTGCCGCCCTTGACGGTGGCGTCGTTGCAGACGATCAGGCAGTCAACCCCGCTGACGCGCCCGATGCCGGTGATCACGCCGGCGCAGGGCGCGCTGTCGGTGCCGTCGCGGTCGGGGTACATGTTGAGCGCGGCCAACGGGCTCAGCTCCAGGAAGGGCGCGCCCGGGTCCAGCAGCATCTGCACGCGATCGCGCGGCAACAGCTTGCCGCGTTTGGTGTGCCGGGCGCGGGCAACGTCGCCACCGCCAAAGGTGGACTTGGCCACCTGCGCCCGCAAGTCGTCGACCACCGCGCGCATGGCGGCGGCATTGGCCTGAAAGTCGGCAGAGCGGGCGTTGAGTTGTGTCTCCAGGGTCGACATGTCGCGGTCCTGTCAGGTTGTCTTGTGGGGGTTTCGGGTCATTGTGGAGGATAGGGATGCGCGCGGGGCACTGTCGGTCAGTTGGGTTGCAAATGCTGCCAATGCCACCGAAAATCAGGGTATGCCCCAAGCCACTCCGCGCCGCCTGCCGGCCCCGCCCGACGCCACTCAGCTGTTAGCGGGGCCTGCGCTCACGCCCATTGCACTCATCAGGGCCATGGTGATGGCCTTCGATGCGCGCGGCATGGACCCGTCAGCCGCGTTGGCGCAGGCACAAATAACGCCAGCACAATTGAGAAATCCGGCTGGGCGGATCACCGCGACACAGATGGAGGTGATTTCGGGAGCGGCCATGCGAGAGCTGGACGACGAAGCGCTGGGCTGTTTTGCCCGGCCGCTGCCCTGGGGCAGCTACGGCCTGCTCGCGCGCGCCTCGCTCTCCAGCCCGACGCTGGGGGTGGCGCTCAAACGCTGGTGCCGCCACCACGGCCTGCTGGCACCCGATGCGACGCTGGCCGTGGAGGAGTCGGGCGAGGTGGTCAGCGTCGCGCTGCATCTGCACCGCGACCCCGGGCCCATGGCCGAGCTCTGCGCGGTCTCGTTGCTGCGCAACATCCACGGCCTGGCCAGCTGGTACGTGGACTCGCGCATCGCGTTGCTGGGTGCGCAGTTTCCCTACGCCGCGCCGCCGCATGCCGAGGCCTACGCCGTTCTTTTTGACGGGCCCACCCGATTCGATGCGGAGCACGCGGCCATCCACTTCGACGCCCGCTACCTGAGCCTGCCGGTGCGGCGCGACGAGGCCGCCATGAACCAGCTGTTGCAGCGCGCCCTGCCACTGACCGTGCGTTCCTATCGGCGCGACCGCCTGCTGGTGCAGCGCGTGCGGCAGGTGCTGGCCAGCCGCCCGCAGGACGCGCACAACGCCAACGACCTCGCCGCGCTGCTCAACACCTCACCGCGCACCCTGCACCGCCAGCTGAGAGACGAAGGCGCATCGCTGCAAAGCCTGAAGGACGAGTCACGTCGGCAACGCGCGACCGAGATGCTGCTGCGCACGAAGCGTCCGATCAAGCAGGTGGCCGAGGCGGCGGGCTTTCAGAACGAGAAGAGTTTCATCCGCGCCTTCAAAGGCTGGACGGGAAAGTCACCGGGCGAGTGGCGAGGGCAGTAATTCAAGCAGGTCGTGCATCCGGTGGAACACCCGGTGCACTGCCAGTCCTTCAAAGGCACGGCCATGGCCTTCGGGGCAATAGCCCCACACGGTAGCGCCCGCCGCCAGGCCGGCCAGCGCGCCGGTGCCTGTGTCTTCGATCACCAGACAGCGCGCCGGGTCGACACCCAGGTGTGCCGCTGCGGCCAGGTAGACATCGGGCGCCGGCTTGGAGCGCGGCTGGTCGTGACCGCTGAAGATACGGTCGCCAAAGTAGGGCTGCATGCCCGCCATCTCGATCTGCATCACGACCTTGGGTCGGTCAGCCCCAGAGGCGCAGGCGATGCGGCCACCCGCGTGACGGTGCGCGGCCATCACAACATCGATCGCACCGTGCACCGGCTGCAGCTCGGCGCGAAGCCGCGCGTCGCGCCGGGCGTAAAAGGCGCGCATCCAGTCTTCCGTGAGTGGTTTCCCGGTCTCGGCCTCGATGCGCGCGCGCTCGTCGCGCACCGCCTTGCCGATGAATATCTGCATGCACTCGGCCTGCGTGAGCGCCCAGCCGCTCTCGTTGAGCACCTCGCGCAGCACACCGTTGGTGATGGGTTCGCTGTCCACCAGCACGCCATCGCAATCAAACAAAACCGCTTCAAACATGTTGTCCTTCAACTCAGGATGTCGCCATCCAGGTAAAACCACTGGCCGTCTTCGCGCACGAAGCGGCTGCGCTCGTGCAGGCGTTGTCCGCGGCCCTGCACGCGGGAGCGCGCGACGAATTCGACCTCGGCGTGAGCGCTGTCGATCGGCTTGTGCTGCTTCACTTCCAGGCCCAACCACTTCACGTCCGCGTCGACTTCGAGTGAGGTCGGGCGTGTGCTGGCGTGCCAGGTGGCCCGCAGGTGCGCCGCGTCGCCGCGCACGAAGGCGGTGTAGCGCGAGCGCATGAGCGATTCGGCGTCGGGCGCGGGCACATCGGTGCCGAGGTAGCGACCGCAGCAAGCGTCAAAGGCTGCACCGCGCCCGCAGGCACACAGGTTCTTCATCCGGCTTTCTTCGCGCGACGCTGCTCCAGCGTCTCCACCGGCGCGCCCTGCTTCACCCAGTCGGTGAAGCCGCCGTCGATGTGGGCCACATTGGTCATGCCCATGTCTTGCAAGGCTTTGGTGGCCAGCGCACTGCGCCAGCCGGCGCCGCAATAGAGCACGAACTCCCGGTCTTCGTCGGCAAACACGGGCTTGAAGTACGGCGAGGCCGGATCGACCCAGAACTCGAGCATGCCGCGCGGTGCGTGCAGCGCACCCACCGCCGTGCCCTCGCGCTCAAGCTCGCGAACGTCGCGAATGTCGACCAGTTGCAGGAGCGCATCGCCCGCGGCCAGACGGGCCTGGATCTCGGCCACGCTGTAGGTGGTGATCTGTGCGCTGGCTTCAGCCACGAGCGCCTGGGAGCCTTTGGTGATCGGCATGTCTTGTCTCCGGTGAATACGGAATTATCGATGCCCTTGCAGTGCCCGGGTCATGCGGGACGGGTGTTCAATGCGGCTCTCATTCAGAGGAAAGACATTCATGACATCTCTCGACAAATTCCCCATCACGCAGAAGTGGCCCGCACAGCATCCCGAGCGCCTGCAGCTGTATTCGCTGCCCACGCCCAACGGCGTGAAGGTCTCGATCATGCTGGAGGAAACCGGCCTGCCCTACGAGCCGCACCTGGTGAGCTTCGACACCAACGACCAGACGTCGCCGGCCTTCCTTTCACTGAACCCGAACAACAAGATCCCGGCCATCCTCGACCCCAACGGCCCGGGCGGCCAGCCGCTGGCGTTGTTCGAGTCGGGCGCCATCCTGGTGTACCTGGCCGAGAAGACCGGGCAGTTCCTGCCGCGGGACCCGGCCGCGCGCTACGAGACGCTGCAGTGGCTGATGTTCCAGATGGGTGGCGTGGGCCCCATGTTCGGGCAGCTCGGCTTCTTCCACAAATTCGCCGGCAAGGACTTTGAGGACAAGCGACCGCGCGACCGCTACGTGAGCGAAGCCAAGCGACTGCTGGCTGTGCTGAACCAGCGCATGGCCGGGCGTGAGTGGATCATGGGCACGGACTACACCATCGCCGACATCGCGATCTGGCCCTGGGTGCGCAACCTGGTGGGCTTTTATGGCGCGGGTGATCTGGTGGGCTTCAGCGACTTCGCCGAACTGCCGCGCGTGCTGCAAGCGTTTGAACAACGCCCCGCCGTGCAACGCGGCCTGAACATTCCAGCGCGCGGCTGAAACTCCTCGCGCGAAGTGCCCCCAACCAAGGATTCCGCGGAACTGGCTTTGCCAGGCCGCAGGCATCGCCCCCTTGAGGGGGTGACGCGCTGAAAGCGCGGCGCGGGGGTGAGCCTACTTCCTCCAGAAGTGGCCCGTGAACAAAACCAACACCGTCAACAGCTCAAGTCGGCCCAGCAGCATCGCAAAGGTACACACCCAGATCTGGAACTCGTTGAGCACGCCGAAATTGCTCGCCGGCCCCACATCACCCAGACCGGGGCCGATGTTGTTGACCGTGGCGACCACTGCCGAGAACGAGGTCACGATGTCCAGTCCGGTGAACAGCAGCAGCATGGTCAGGCCCATGGTGGCCGCGCCATAGATCAGCATGTAGCCCAGCACGGCGGTCATGACGGACGGGGGCATGATGGCGCCGCCCAGCGTGACCGGGTTGACCACGCGCGGGTGCACGATGCGCACCAGTTCACGCCGCGCCTGCTTGATCAGCAGCACCATGCGCACCAGCTTGATGCCGCCGCCGGTGGAACCCGCGCACGACACGAAACAGCCCAGGAACATCAGCAGCACCGGCGCAAACACTGGCCACTGCGCGTAGTCGGTGGACGCATAGCCCGTGGTGGTGGCCACCGACACGACATGAAACGCACTGGTTCGCAGCGCCTCGGGGAAACTGCCTATCACGCCATGCGCCGTCAGCAGGATGGCCACCAGCATCACGGACACCACCAGCACGCTGACGTAGGTGCGGATTTCGCGGTCGTGGGTGAGCGGGCGCAGCGAACGATGACGCAACACGATGAAATAGCGCATGAAGCTCACACCGGCCAGCGCCATGAAGACCGTGGCCACGGCCTCGATCTTCGGCGAATCCCAATAGCCAAAGCTGGCATCGTGCGACGAGAAACCGCCCAGGCCCATGGTGGTGCACATGTGCATGAAGGCGTCGGCCCAGCTCATGCCGGCCCAGCGGTAGGCCAGCATGCAGGCCACCGAAAACAGCACGTACACCCCCCACAGGCCACGCGCGGTTTCGGAAATGCGCGGGGTGAACTTGGTGTCTTTCATGGGTCCGGGCGTCTCGGCGCGATAGAGCTGCACCCCGCCCAGCCCCAGCAGGGGCAACACCGCCACCACCAGCAGCATGATGCCCAGCCCGCCGACGAGCTGCAGGAAACACCGCCAGACGTTGACCGATACGGGCAGCGTGTCCAGGCCCGAGAGCGCCGTGGCCCCGGTGGCCGTGAGCGCGCTCATCGCCTCGAAGTAGGCCCTGGTCCAGCCGATGTCGGGCACGGTGTAGAGCAAGGGCACCGCGGCATACACCGGCAACACCAGCCAGACCAGGTTGACCAGCAGGAAGCCGTCGCGCGTCTGCAGCTCGCGGCGGTGCTGCCTGGTGCATTGCCACAGCAGCACGCCACTGAGGATGGTGACCACGAAGCCCACGGCCCACACCGCCGCATGGCCCTGCGCGTCCAGAAACAGCGCCCAGCCGAGCGGCACCAGAAAGGCCGGCGCAAACGCCAGCAAGACGCGCGAGAACACCGAGAGAACGGGCAACAGGGTGAACAGCATGTGGCAGTCTATTTGCGCCAGAAGCCGGGGGTGAACAGCACGAGGAACGACAGCATTTCCAGCCGGCCCAGCAACATGGCCACGGTACACACCCAGGTCTGGAAATCGGTCAATCCCTGGAAGTTGCCCGCCGGCCCCACCTCGTTGAGCCCCGGGCCCATGTTGTTCACACTGGCCACCACCGCCGAGAACGCGGTGTCGAACGGCAGGTCGGAGAGCAGCAACAGCATGGTCAACCCGATGATGGTGCCACCGTACACCAGCATGAAGCCCAGCACCGACAGCAAGGTGCCGGTTTGCACCACGTGCCCGCCCAGGTGCACCGGATACACCGCGCGCGGGTGGATGATGCGCGACATTTCGCGCTTCGCCTGCTTGAGCAGGATCAGCACACGTGCCATCTTGATACCAGCGCCGGTGGAGCCCGCGCTGGTGGCCACGCCCGACAGCATGATCATGAACAGCGGTGCAAACACGGGCCAGGTGGTGTAGTCCACCGTGGCAAAACCGGTGGTCGATCCGATGGAGATCACGTTGAACAGGGCCACCCGCAGGGTCTCAAGCGGGTCGGTCATGGTGCCCTTGAGGAGCAACAACCCGGCCACGAACACGCTGGAACCCAGCAGCAGGCCCACGGTACCGCGCCACTCCGCGTCCCGCCAGATGCGGGCGGGTTGTCGTTTGGCGAAGGCCACGAAATACAGCGCAAAGTTGCAACTGGCCACCAGCATGAAGAGAATGGCCACCCACTCCAGCGTGGGTGACTGGAAAAAACCGAAGCTGCTGTCGTGCGTTGACAGACCACCCAGGCTCATGGTGGTGAACATGTGGGCCCAGGCGTCCAGCGCAGACATGCCGCCCAGCCAGTAGCCCAGCACGCAAAGCAACGAGAGCACGCAGTAGACGGTCCACAGGCCCTTGGCGGTTTCGGTGATGCGCGGGGTGAGCTTGGCGTCTTTCATCGGGCCGGTGGCCTCGGCGCGAAACAGCTGGCTGCCGCCCACGCCCAGCATGGGCAGGATTGCCACGGCCAGCACCAGGATGCCCATGCCGCCAAGCCACTGCAGGAAACAACGCCACAGATTGATCGAACCGGGCAATGCATCCAGCCCGGTGATCACGGTGGAACCGGTCGTGGTCAGGCCAGACATGGTCTCGAAGTAGGCGTCGGTCCAGCTGATGGGGGTGGCCGTCTGGCCAAAATACAGCCGCAGCGGCAGGCTGGCAAACAGCGGCAGCAGCGTCCAGACCAGCCCCACCAGCAAGATGCCGTCGCGCGTCTGCAATTCCACATTGCGACCAACCTTGAACACGGCGCTGCGCATGAGCAGGCCAACGACAAAGGTGACTGCCACGGCCGGCAAGTAAGCCGCCTGGGCGCCGTCCTGCGACAGCCAGGACACCAGCCAGGGGACGAGCAGGGTGATGGAGAACACCATCACGATGGCTCCCAGCACAGGGAAGATGCGCAGCAACGGCATGAAGGCAGGCTCCGGCTTCAGCCGAAGAAGGTGGCGCCGACCTGGAACAGCTTTTCGACCTCGCGCACCAGGCGCTTGTTCGGGATGAACATGATGATGTGGTCATCGGCCTCGATGACGGTGTCGTGGTGGGGCATGAGCACTTCCGACCGGCTCCCTTCGCCACGCACGATGGCGCCGATGCGAACGCCCTTGGGCAGCTTGAGCTCTTCCACCTTGCGACCCACCAGCTTGCTGGTCTTCACGTCGCCACGCGCAATGCCTTCGAGCGCCTCGGCCGCGCCGCGCCGCAGGCTGTGCACGGCCGCCACGTCGCCGCGGCGCAGGTGCGTGAGCAGTTCGCCGATGACGGTCTGGGAAGGCGAAATCGCGATGTCGATGGTGCTGCCCTGCATCATGTCGGCGTAGGCACGGCGGTTGATCAGGGCCATCACGCGCCCGGCGCCCATGCGCTTGGCCAGCATGGCCGACATGATGTTGTCCTCGTCGTCGCTGGTGAGCGCAAGAAACATGTCCATCTCGCCCACGCTTTCTTCCAGCAGCAGGTCCTCGTCGGCGCCATCGCCGTTGAGGATGAGCATGCTGGAGGGCAACTGACTGGCCAGGTATTCGCAGCGGGCCTTGTAGTGCTCGATGATCTTCACCTGGCACTGGCCTTCCAGCGAACGCGCCAGGCGCAGCCCGACCTTGCCGCCGCCAGCGATCATGATGCGGCGCACCGGTTTGTCGATGTTGTGGATGGCGCCCAGCACGTAGCGGATCTTCTGCGTGTCGGCCAGCACGAACACCTCGTCGCCCGCGAGGATGCGGGTGGTCTTGGTGGCTTCCATCTCGGTGTCGAGCCGGTAAAGCGCCACCACGCGCATCTCGGCGTGGGGGAAGCGTTCGCGGAATTCGCCGATGGTGTGGCCCACCAGCGAGCCGCCGTGCGTGGCACGGATCGCAATCAGGCTGGCGCGGCCGTCGGCGAACTCCAGCACCTGCAGGGCTTCGGGGTAGCTGATGAGTTGGTGGATGTAGCGCGTGACCGACTCTTCAGGGCAGATCACATGGTCCACCGCAAAACCGTTGCGGCCCAGCAGTTCGTCGCCCTCGGCGAATTCGGGTGAGCGCAGCCGGGCGATGGTGCTGGGCACGTTGAAGATGTCGTGCGCGACCTTGCACACCACGAGGTTGGTTTCGTCGTTGGCGGCGCAGGCGATCACCATGTCGGCGTCCTTCGCGCCCGCCTCGCGCAACACGGAGGGCTGGATGCCGTTGCCCACCACGCCACGCAGGTCGATCCGCTCCTCCAGGAGCCGCAGGCGGGCCGGGTCCATGTCGATCACGGTGATGTCGTTCTGTTCGGAGACCAGGCTCTCCGCGACGCTTTCGCCGACTCGGCCGGCACCCAGGATGATGATGTTCATGGTGGCGGGATGTTACCCCTCCGCGCGCTGCGTCATCGCGGGCTCGCGGACGCGGTGTGCTCTGCTCCGCGACTGTCCCCCGGGCCGGCTTCGCCGTCCCTCCTCCTTGATGCCGCTGCGCAGAACACACCACGCCCGCGAGCCTTAAGTGATGTTTGCGCGTCTGCGGACCGAGCGCCAACGAGGTCATCGGCGGCCATGGGGCACGGCGCAGCGAAATCAAGGAGGAGGGCCGAAGGCCGCGGGGGACATTCGCGGAGCCGTGCCCCATGGCCGTCGATGACCGGCCTCACCGGAGAGAACCGCCAGGAACTCAAGCCAAAGCGCGCTGAATGATGATTTTCTGAATGTCTGAAGTGCCTTCATAAATCTGGCACACCCGCACGTCCCGGTAAATGCGTTCCACCGGAAAGTCGCTCACATAGCCGTAGCCGCCGAACACCTGAATGGCGGCAGTGCACACGGCTTCGGCCATCTCGCTGGCAAACAGCTTGGCCATCGCGGCTTCCTTCAGGCAGGGCTGCCCCGCGTCGCGCAAGGCGGCGGCGTGGTGCGTGAGCGCTCGCGCCGCTTCAATCTGCGTGGCCATGTCGGCCAGTCGAAACCCCACCGCCTGGTGGTTGAAGATCGGCTGCCCAAAACTTGCGCGCTCTTTCGAATAGGCCAGTGCGCAGTCGAAGGCGCTGCGCGCCATGCCGATGCTTTGCGCGGCAATGCCGATGCGTCCGCCCTCAAGCGCCGAGAGCGCGATCCTGTAGCCCTCGCCCTCGGCGCCGATCAGGTTGTCGGCCGGGATGCGGCAGTTGTCGAAGTTGATCTGCGCGGTGTCGCTGCTGTGCTGGCCGAGTTTGTCTTCCAGTCGCGCGACCACATAACCCGGGGTGCTGGTGGGCACGACGAAGGCGCTCATGCCTTTCTTGCCGGCGCCTTTGTCCGTCACCGCGATCACGATCGCCAGTTGCCCGTTCTTGCCACTGGTGATGAACTGCTTGACGCCGTTGAGCACGTACTCATCGCCCTCTTTGGTCGCCGTCGTGCGCAAGGCCGATGCGTCCGAGCCCACGTGCGGCTCGGTCAGGCAGAACACACCGAGCATCTGGCCGGCGGCCAGCGGGCGCAGCCATTGCTCTTGCTGGCGCGCGCTGCCGTAGCGCATCAGGATGGCGTTGACCGGGCAGTTCGTCACCGAGATCGCGGTGCTGGTGCCGCCGTCACCGGCCGCGATTTCTTCCAGCACCACGGCCAGCGTCACATAGTCCAGCCCCGCGCCACCCAGCGCCTCGGGCACGCAGATGCCGTAGGCGCCAAGCTCAGCCAGCCCCTGGTGCACGTCTGTCGGAAAGTGGTGCGCCTTGTCCCACTTCGCCGCGTTCGGCCAGAGCTGCTCCTGGGCAAAGGCGCGCACGGCGTCGCGGATCATGAGTTGGTCTTGGTTGAGTGGCATGGAAGCGTCTTTCGGGGGGTTCACCAAGTGGTGGCACGCCGGCCGTCGCGGTGGATGAGGCGGCCGTTGTCGTCAGGTGTGAGGGCGGCGATCGTGCGGCGCAGGTCGGCCACGCTGCGCTCGGCCGTCAAGGGTGCCGAGTCGCCGCCCATGTCGGTGCGCACCCAGCCCGGGTCGAGCGCGACGCAGGTGGCCGCGGGGTAGCTGTGGCGAGCGCTGGCCAGGGCCATGTTGAGCGCGGCCTTGCTCACGCGGTAGAGCCAAGCGTTGCTGGCGGAGACGTCGCCGATCTGGCTCATGCCGCTGGAGAGCACGCCGAACACGCCGCGGGCCGCTTCGACCGCCGGCAGCACCTGCGGCATGGCCTGCATGGCACCCAGCACATTCGTGTGCATCACGCGGTCGAAGGCTTCGCGGGTGGGTGGGGTCTGCGCGTCGCTGGTGTCGTACACGCCCGCGACGTACAGCGCCACGTCGATCTCCTGGCCATCGAGCGACCAGGCCAGGCCGCTCACGCTGGCCGGGTCGGCCACGTCCAGGCGCAGCGGCTCGGCACCGAGCTCGCGCAAGCGTTCCAGGCTGGCATCGTCGCGCGCGGTGGCGATCACGCGCTCGCCTGCGGCGAGATACTGGCGCGCGAACTCGAGGCCGATGCCGCGCGACGCGCCGATCACAAGAATGGTGTTCATGGAGTGACGGGTGTTTACACCAAGGCTACCGCGGAACCGGCTTCGCCGGGCCGCTGGTGGCGCCCCCTTGAGGGGGTGACGCCGAAGGCGGCGCGGGGGTGTTACATCAATTCAATCGCCATGGCTGTGGCCTCGCCACCACCGATGCACAGCGTGGCCACGCCCTTCTTGCCGCCGCGCGCCTGCAGTGCGTGCAGCAACGTAACGAGGATGCGCGCGCCGCTGGCACCGATGGGGTGACCCAGCGCGCAGGCACCACCGTTGACGTTGACCTTCTCGTGCGGGATGTTCAGTTCGGTCATGAGCGCCATGGGCACCACGGCGAAGGCTTCGTTGATCTCCCACAGGTCCACATCGGCAACGCTCCAGCCGGTCTTGGCCAGCAGCTTCTGCGTGGCGCCCACCGGGGCGGTGGCAAACCAGTTGGGCTCCTGCGCGTGGGTGCTGTGGGCCACGATGCGCGCCAGCGGCTTCAGGCCCTGGGCCTGCGCAGTGGACTGGCGCATGAGCACCAGCGCAGCCGCGCCGTCGTTGATGGACGAGCTCGATGCCGCCGTGATGGTGCCGTCCTTCTTGAACGCGGGCTTGAGGCTGGTGACCTTGTCGAGCTTGACCTTGCCCGGGCCTTCGTCGGTGGACACCACGCGCTCGCCGCTGCGGTCTTTCACCGTCACCGGGGTGATCTCGGTGGCAAACGCGCCGCTCTCGGTGGCTGCCTTGGCGCGCGAGACCGACGCAATGGCGAAGGCGTCCTGCTGTTCGCGGGTGAAGCTGTATTTGGCCGCGCAGTCTTCACCAAAGGTGCCCATGGAGCGGCCGGCCTCGTAGGCGTCTTCCAGGCCGTCGAGCATCATGTGGTCGAAGATCTTGTCGTGGCCCATGCGGTATCCGCCGCGGCCCTTTTGCAGCAGGTAGGGCGCGTTGGTCATGCTTTCCATGCCGCCGGCCACCATCACGGTGGCGCTGCCGGCGACGAGCATGTCGTGCGCGAGCATGGTGGCCTTCATGCCCGAACCGCACATCTTGGAGAGCGTGACGGCGCCGGCCGATTTCGGCAGCCCGCCCTTGAACGCGGCCTGGCGCGCCGGGGCCTGGCCCTGGCCAGCCATCAGGCAGTTGCCGAACAGGACTTCATCGACCTTCTCGGGGTCGACGCCGCTGCGTTGCACGGCGGCCTTGATGGCCACGCCACCGAGGTCGTGGGCCGAGAGGCTGGCGAAGTCGCTCTGGAACGAGCCCATGGGGGTGCGGGCGGCGCCAACGATGACGACGGGGTCTTGGGACATGGTGAATCTCCTTGAAAGGGTGAGGACGAATGGGTTTCAGGCGAGCGCGTGGGCAAGAAAACGCCGATCGCGCTCGTAGGGGAAAACGTCGTGCACATGGCCAGCGGCGATGCGCTCCTTGTGCGCCTGCCAGAAGGCGGCGTCGAGCAGGTCGGCGTGGTGCTTCATGAACACCTCGCGCACGGCATCGTTGCCGAGCAGAAAGGGGCCGAAGGTCTCGGGGAACACGTCGCGCTTGCCGACCGGGTACCAGACCTCGCCCGACATTTCATCCTCCGCGTTGCGCGGCTCGGGCACGCGGCGAAAGTTGCAGTCGGTGATGTATTCGATCTCGTCGTAGTCGTAGAACACGACCTTGCCATGGCGGGTGATGCCGAAGTTCTTCCACAGCATGTCGCCAGGAAAGATGTTGGCAGCCACCAGATCCTTGATGGCGTTGCCGTATTCGACCACCGCGCGCTCGATCTGCGCCAGGGCCGTGGGGTCGGCAGCCTGCACCTGCAGCGCGTCGAACGCTTCCCGCAGGTAGATGTTGAGCGGAATCATGCGGCGTTCGATATAGCAGTGCTTGAGCACCACCTCGATGTCACCATCACCGTCGCGGTCGCTGATCTCGAGCTGGCTGGGCGCGAACTTCTGGATCTCGGCGATCAGTTCGTCTGTGAAGCGGTCGCGCGGAAAACCCACCTCGGAGAACTCCAGCGTGTCGGCCATGCGGCCCACGCGGTCGTGCTGCTTGACCAGCAGGTACTTGCCGCGGATCTGCTCGCGCGACGTGTCCTTCTGCGGCGGGTAGTAGTCCTTGATGACCTTGAACACGAACGGAAAACTCGGCAGATCAAACACCAGCATGACCATGCCCTTGATGCCGGGCGCAATGCGGAACTTGTCGGTGGAGTGCCGCATGTGGAAAAGGAAGTCGCGGTAGAACAGCGTCTTGCCCTGCTTGGCCAGACCCAGCGCGTTGTAGAACTCGGCGCGCGGCTTGCGCGGCATCATGCTGCGCAAAAACTGCACGTAGGCGCTCGGAATCTCCATGTCGACCATGAAGTAGGCGCGCGCGAAGCTGAAGAGGATCAGCAGGTCGTCCTCGCCGAAGAGCGCGGCGTCCACCACCAGTTTGCCGTCGGTGTTGTGCAGGATGGGCAGGGCAAACGGCACCTCCTGGAAGCCGTTGATGATCTTGCCGACCACGTACGCGCCTTTGTTGCGGAAGAACAGGCCCGAGAGCACCTGGAACTGGAAGTTGGCGCGCAGCTTCACATGATCAAAATGCTGCTTCATGGCGCCGAGCACCAGCTCGGCGTCGCACTCCAGGTTCTCGAACGGCACGCGCAGGGCGAAGTCCTGGAGCATGCGCAAGGCCTCAGCCTGCATGGTCTCTGCGGTGGGGTAGTAGCAGCGGTAGGTGGGCTTCGCGCTGGGTTCCTCGTTCTCGATGTACTCGGTGGAAACCGCCGGGCGCACGAAGATGAAATCGTTCTGGAAGTAGGCGCGCTGGAGGATCTTGGTGGTGACCGAGTTGAAGAAGGTCTCTGCCAGCTCGGGCTGGTGGTGATTCACCAGCAGCCCGATGTAGTGCAGCTTGACCTGCTCCCACACGTCCATGGGCTGTTCGTCGGCGCCGAATTCCTTCATGAGCCGCATCACGCATTCCTTGACCCGCAAGTCGTAGAACTCGATGCGCTCGCGCTGTGCGCGCTGCTGGCCAAGCCAGTCGCGCGTCTCGAAGCGGTGTTTGGCGCGTGCCGACTCGGTGCGGAACAGCCGGTAGTGCCGGTTGAAGCCGTCCATCATGGCCTTGGCGATGGCGTAGGCCAGAGTCGAGTCGAGGCGCTGGGGAAGCATGGGGTGGGCCTGCCGTATGGGTTGACCTTGCGGTGCGTCCCGTCGGTGTGTCAACGGATGGCGGGGCCGCCGCTCAGCTCTGGCGCACCGAGCCCACGCCGGCCACGGCCTTGCGGTAGGCGGCGTCGATCTGGTCTTTGTTGTCCACCGTCATGTGCATGTCGTGCAGCAGGCCGTCGCGCAGGCCGTACACCCAGCCGTGCAGCGTGAGCGCCTGCCCGCGCGCCCAGGCGTCCTGCACCACCGTGGTTTGCGCCACGTTCATCACCTGTTCGATGGCGTTGAGTTCACACAACACGTCGGCGCGGTGCTGCTCGGGTGTGGCGTCCAGCAAGGCTGAATGCCGGTCGCGCACATCCTTGATGTGGCGCAGCCAGTTGTCCGCCAGGCCCACGCGCACATCGCGCAGCGCGGCCTGCACACCCCCACAGCCGTAGTGCCCCACCACCATGAGGTGTTGCACCTTGAGCATGTCCACCGCGTACTGGATGGTGGATAGGCAATTCAGGTCGGTCGGCACGACCACGTTGGCCACGTTGCGGTGCACGAACACCTCGCCCGGGTCCAGGCCGGTGATCTGGTTGGCGGGCACGCGGCTGTCGGAGCAGCCGATCCACATGTACTGCGGGCTCTGCTGGGCCAGCAGGTCGGTGAAGAAGCCGGGGCGCGCGGCCACCATGTCGGCGGCCCAGACGCGGTTGCGCTCGAAAAGATCTTTGAGTTCGGAAGTCATGGCGCGATCTTAGGGGGTGGGGTCGTGGCTCAGCAGGTCTCGGCAAACAGCTCGCGGCCGATCAGCATGCGGCGGATCTCGCTCGTGCCGGCGCCGATTTCGTAGAGCTTGGCGTCGCGCCAGAGGCGACCCAACGGGTATTCGTTGATGTAGCCGTTGCCACCGAAGATCTGGATGCCGTTGCCCGCCATCTTGGTGGCTTCTTCGGCGCACCACAGGATGACCGAGGCGCAGTCCTTGCGCACCTGACGCACGTGTTCTGCGCCCAGCAGATCGAGGTTTTTCGCCACCGTGTAGGCGAACGAGCGGCCGGCCTGCAGCACGGTGTACATGTCGGCCACCTTGCCCTGGATCAGCTGGAACTCACCGATGCTCTGACCGAACTGCTTGCGGTCGTGGATGTAGGGAACGATGTTGTCCATGACGGCCTGCATGATGCCCAGCGGGCCGCCGGTGAGCACGGCGCGCTCGTAATCCAGGCCACTCATGAGCACCTTGGCGCCATTGTTCAGGCCACCCAGGATGTTCTCGACCGGCACTTCCACGTTGTTGAACACCATCTCGCCGGTGTGGCTTCCGCGCATGCCGAGCTTGTCGAGCTTCTGCGCGGTGCTGAAGCCTTTCATGCCCTTCTCGACGATGAAGGCCGTGACGCCACGCGCGCCCATCTCGGGTTCCGACTTGGCGTAGACCACCATGGTGTCGGCATCGGGCCCGTTGGTGATCCACATCTTGCTGCCGTTGAGCAGGTAGTAGCCCCCCTTGTCCTCGGCTTTCAGCTTCATGCTGATCACGTCGGAGCCGGCGCCCGGTTCGCTCATGGCGAGAGCACCCACGTGTTCGCCGCTGATCAGCCTGGGCAGGTACTTCAGGCGCTGCGCGTCGCTGCCGTTGCGCTTGATCTGGTTCACGCAGAGGTTGCTGTGCGCGCCGTACGAAAGGCCCACGCTGGCCGAAGCGCGCGAGATCTCTTCCATGGCGATCATGTGGGCCAGGTAGCCCATGTTGGCACCGCCGTATTCCTCGCTCACGGTGATGCCGAGCACGCCGAGATCGCCCATCTTGCGCCACAGGTCCATGGGGAACTGGTCGCTCTGGTCGATCGCGGCCGCGCGCGGTGCGATCTCGGCTTGAGCAAAATCACGCACCGCGTCGCGCAGGGCGTCGATGTCTTCACCGAGCTGGAAATCGAGGCCGGGCAGGTTGGTCATGGGTGTTGTCTCCGATGAAAAAGGAAGCGGGCTTCAGCCCTGGATGTTGTCGCGACCGACCACGGCCATGAGCGTGCAGCCCATGGTGGCCACCAGTTTTTCGCGTCCGCCGTCAATAGCGTAAGCATGCCCCTCGCACACCGTGACGGTGCGCCCGGGTTTGATGACCGTGCCGACCATGCGGAAGCTCTGGCCCTGGGCGGGTGCCAGCAGGTTGATCTTGAACTCGATCGTGAGCACCGCCGCGTCGGATGCCATCAGTGAGAACCCGGCGTAACCGCAGGCCGAATCGAGCCCCGTGGCAACCATGCCGGCGTGCAGAAAGCCGTGTTGCTGGGTCAGCGGCTCGGCCCACGGCAGCGTGATCTCCACCCGCCCGGGCTTGACGACGGCGAGCGTGGCGCCCAAGGTGCGCATGGCGGCCTGGCGGGCGAAGCTCTCGCGCACGCGGGTTTCAAAGTCGGGGTTGCGGGGATCGAAAGTGGGCAGGCTCACGGCGTTCTCGGTGCGTGGGGGAAGCCCTGGATTCTACGTTGACGTTTACGTAAACGTTAACTTCAAGCCAGCTTCGGGACCACCGGCCAAGGCTATCCTCAAGCGGCCATGCCCTTCACCCTGACCGCCCCCGTCCACAGCGACCTGACCCTCAAGAAAAGCCGCTTCATCGGCTGCGTGGAGCCGGTGGCCGACCGCGCTGCCGCTCTGGCGCGCGTGGCCGGGCTGCGCGCAGAACACCCTGGCGCGACCCACGTGTGCTGGGCGCTCATGGCGGGCGGGCACTCGGCGGCCAACGACGATGGAGAACCGGGTGGCACGGCCGGACGGCCGATGCTGGAAGTGCTGCGCCACCAGGATCTGGAAGGTGTGCTGGCCACGGTGGTGCGCTACTACGGCGGCACACCGCTGGGCGCGGGCGGGCTGGTGCGCGCTTACACCGACAGCGTGGCCCAGGCCCTGTTGACGGCGGACAAGGTACCGGTGATCCGCTGGCAGCTGCTGCGCTGTGTGCTGCCCTATGCGCTGGAAGGCTGGTTGCGACGCGAACTCGGCGCTTTCGGCGCCACGCTGGCCGAGGTGCAACACGGCGACGGGGTGGACGCCACCCTGCGCGTGCCCCAGCCACGCGCAGCGGCGCTGGTGGCGCGCATCAACGACGCCGGGCAAGGCCGGGTGGTGTGGCGAAACGTCGACGACGCCGACACGGGCTGACGCTTCAGGCCGCTCGGCTCAGGTACACCAGCACCAGGCCCACGGCCGCCGGCAGCGCCTGCACGAACAGGATCTTGCGGCTCGCGGTGACCGCGCCATACAGGCCCGCCACCAGCACGCACAACAGGAAGAACACCTTCACGCCAAACCCCGCGGGGCCCAGCCACAGGCCCCAGAGCAGGCCAGCGGCCAGGAAGCCGTTGTACAGCCCCTGGTTGGCCGCCAGCACCTTGGTGGCGGCGGCCGATGCAGGCGTCTGACCGAAGGCCTTCAGCCCGGCCGGCTTGTCCCAGAGGAACATCTCCAGCACCAGGAAGTAGAAGTGCAGAAGCGCAACCAGCGCGACGACTATGTTGGCGATCAGGGACATGACAACTCCTTCAATGGACGGATTCAAGCTTTCTTTTCCACCTTGCCCAGCAGGGCGCGGGCTTCCTTTTCGTGCACCTTCACCTCATCGAGGTTGGCCACCAGATCGGCCATCTGCTCTTCGAGCTGGCGGCGGTGGTCGGCCAGCACGGTGAGGAACTTGCGCAGCTGCGGACCGGTGTCGCGCGGGCTGTCGTACATGTCGATGATGTCCTTGGCCTCGGTCAGCGACAGGCCCAGGCGTTTGGCGCGCAGCGTGAGCTTCAGACGCGTGCGGTCGCGCGAGGTGTAGACCCGGTTGCGACCGCCCGGGCCTTCGCGCTGCGGTTGCAGCAGCCCCATGTCTTCGTAGAAACGGATGGCGCGGGTGGTGAGGTCGAACTCGCGCGCCAGGTCGCTGATGGTGTAAGTCGGGTTCGTCGCCATGGGTTCGTGCCCTGTAATTGACGTTTACGTCAACGTCAGTCGGCGATCTTAACGGAATCGCCGTCGCCAGCACCCACGCCTTGGACGAGTCACTCGCCCAGAGGCACGGCCGCGCTGCGCAGCGCCTTGCGCCGCTGCGCATGGTCGGGCATGACACTGGCCACCACATCCCAGAACTGCGGGCTGTGGTCCATGTGGTGCAGGTGGCTGAGCTCGTGCACCACCACATAGTCCACCATCTCCAGCTTGAGGTGGATCAGGCGCCAGTTGAGGCGGATGGTGCCGTCAGCGCTGGCGCTGCCCCAGCGTGTGCCCGCGCTGGACAGGCGCAGCTTGGTATAGCGCACGCCCAGCTGCGGGGCGAAGTGGTCCAGCCGCTGGGCGAACAGCACCTTGGCCTGCTTCATCAGCCAGGCCTGCGCCGCGTCGCGGATCTGCGACTCAACGGCGTTGCGCGCCAGCCCCAGGCGCAGTGTGGCCAGGCCAGCGGGCGCGGCCGCGGCCTCGAACAACGCCCCCACCTGCGTGAAACCGTGTGCCGGGTCGAGCACCAGGCGCAGACGCTCACCCAGGTAGTCGAACTCGGCGCCATCGGCCCACGTGATGCGGGCCTGCGCCATCTCGCCGGCGCGTTCGCGCGCGTTCTGCAGCTTCTCCAGCACCCAGGCCGACTTGTCGTGCAGCAGGGCTTCGACCTCACCCACCGGCGTCCAGCGCGGCGCACTCACGCTCAGTCCGTCCGGGCTCACCGACAGGCCGATGGTGCGGCGCTTGCCGCGCTTGAATTCGTAAGCCACTTCGCACGAGCCCAGACTCAGCATGCGGTTGGCGCGCGGGTGGTGCCAGGCAGCGGGCTGAAACACCTGGTTCATCGGCAGTGCCGGTGCAGCGGCCACCACCGGCGGCGGGGGAGCCGGGCGCAGTGGCTCGGGATCGGGTCCACCGAGGAAGTCGAGCGCCAGCTGGAGAAAGCGCTGCATGGCCAGCCTCAGCCCTGGGGGTAGGCCGTGGGGTCGAGGCGGCGCATTTCCGCTTCGATCCAGGCCTCGACTTCGCGCATCAGCTCATCGGGCTCACGGCCCGCGCTGGGAATGGGCTTGCCGATGGAAAACTCCACCGTGCCGGACTTCTTGATGAAGGCCTTGCGCGGCCAGCATTTGGCCGAGGTCACCGCGATCGGGATCACCGGCGCGCCGGTCTCCACCGCCAGGCGCGTGCCGCCATTTTTGTAGTTGCCCTTCTGGCCACGCGGGATGCGCGTGCCCTCGGGAAACATGATCACCCAGGTGCCCTGGTTGAGCAGGCGCTGGCCCTGTTCAACCACCTTGTTGAAAGCCTGGGCGCGCTTGCTGCGATCGATGTGGATCATGTCCATGCGACCCATGGCCCAGCCGAAGAACGGCACGTAGAGCAGCTCTTTCTTGAACACGTAGGCCAGCGGGTGGGGCATGAGCGCGGGCATGCAGAAGGTCTCCCAGGTGGACTGGTGCTTGACCAGCAACACCGCGGGCGCGGTGCTCCCCACGGGCAGGTTCTCGAACCCGATCACGTGGTTCTTGATGCCGAGGATCACCGTGCCACTGTTGACGGCCAGCTTGAGCCAGCCGGCGCACATCCAGTAGATCTGCGTGCTGTTGAGGAACGGGGCGGCGATCAGCACCGCGAGCGCCCACGGCACCACCGTCACCGCCATGAACAGCGTGTGCACGATCGAACGAAGAAGATTGATGAGAAGCATGAAAACCGTTCAGGTCGTGGGTTGCGCGAGCAGCCAGTCGGCGAACACGCCGAGGTCGTCGTGTACGTGGATGCCGGGCGGCAGGTCGGGTGCCAGCACGGAGAGATCGCCGCCCGAGCCCTGGCCGACACGGCCGCGCAGGTGTTCGGACTGGCCGGTGAGCAGCAGGTGAGCCGGACAGCCGGCGGCTGCGGCCGCGCGGACATGTCGCAACGCATTGCCGGCCGCCGGAACCGTCGCCAGGGACACGCCGAAACGATCCCCGATCTGCTTGAACAGGCCTGGCAGCGGCTTGCGGCAGCTGCAGCCTTCGTCGGGTGCGTGGGGGCAGAAGAACACAGCCTCCACACGAGCGCCCGCGGCCGCCAGCTGGCGGTGCATCTTGGCGTGGATGGCGTTGAGCGAGGCCATGTCGAACAAGCCCCGCCCGATGCCGGACTGGTTGGTGGCCAGCACCACGCGCCAGCCGCCCTGGTTGAGCCGCGCCACCGCCTCGAGCGCGCCGGGCAAGGCCTCCCACTCGTCCGGCGAGGCGACGTAGTCGTCGCGGCTGCGGTTGAGTGTGCCGTCGCGGTCGAGGATGAGGAGTTTCATGAGTGGCTTCCGAGGGAAGACCGCAGCGCAGGGCCGCCCCAAGCAAGGCCGCGCCCCCTTGGGGGGCAGCGACCCGCGAAGCGGCGGAGCGTGGGGGTCTTCATGTGGCGAGGCGCGACAGGTCGGCGACGCGGTTCATGGCGACATGCAATTGCTTGAGCAAACCGAGGCGGTTGGCCTTGAGCGCGGGGTCGTCGGCGTTGACCATGACACCGTCGAAGAAAGCGTCGACAGGGGCGCGCAGCGCGGCGAGCGACTGCAGGCTGGCTGTGTAGTCGCCGGCGTCGAACTTCGCGTTGGCGGCGGGCACGGTGGTCTGCATGGCGGCGAACAACGCCTGCTCGGCAGGCTCGACGAGCAATGCTTGCTGAACCGCAGCGCCCTCGCCTTCGGATTTCTTGAGGATGTTGCCGATGCGTTTGTTGGCGGCGGCGAGAGCGGGGGCTTCGGGCAGGGCGGCGAAGGTGCGCACGGCGGCGAGCCGCTTGGTCACATCACCCAGACGCTGGGGTTTCAAGGCGAGCACAGCATCGACCTCCTGCGCGGTACCGCCCTGCTCGCGCAGGCTGCCGGCAAGGCGGTCGTAGATGAAGCTGGAGAGGGCTTCGACAGGCTCAGCCCGAACGGCTGGGAGTTTGTCGCCAAACACGCTGTAGCACGCATCGAGCAGCGTTGACAGTTCCAGCCGCAGATCTTTCTCGGTCAACATCCGGATCACGCCCAGTGCATGACGACGCAGCGCGAACGGATCTTTGTCTCCGGTGGGCACGTTGCCGATACCGAACATGCCGACCAGAGTTTCGAGTTTGTCCGCGAGTGCCACAACGACACCTGTCGTGTTGCGCGGCAGTTCATCGCCCGCAAAACGTGGCTTGTAGTGATCCTCTACTGCGAACGCCACCTCTTCAGATTCGCCATCGTGCAGCGCGTAGTAGCGGCCCATGGTGCCTTGCAGTTCGGGGAACTCGCCCACCATGTCGGTCAGCAGATCGGTTTTGGCGAGTTGTGCTGCTTTATCAACCTGAGAGGTGACATCGCGAAGTAGTTGCGCGATTGCGCGAGCAATCGCGCGCACCCGCTCGGTGCGCTCACCCTGCGTGCCCAACTTGTTGTGATAGACCACCTTGCCCAGGCCCTCGACGCGCGAGGCCAGCGTCTTCTTGCGGTCCTGGTCGAAGAAAAACTTGGCGTCGGCCAGGCGCGGGCGCACCACGCGCTCGTTGCCGCCGATCACCGCGCTCGCATCGGTGGGGCTGATGTTGCTGACCACCAGGAATTGGTTGGTGAGCTTTCCCTGCGCATCGAGCATCGGAAAGTACTTCTGATTCGCCTTCATCGTGAGAATCAGGCACTCCTGCGGCACGTCGAGAAACTGACTCTCGAACTCGCAGATCAGCACGTTGGGTCGTTCCACCAATGCGGTGACTTCGTCGAGCAGTGCGTCATCTTCGATGGGCCTGCAGCCGCCACCCACCTTGGCAGCAGCTGCGGCGAGCTGGCGTGCGATCTCGGCCTTGCGTTCGGCGAACGAGGCGATCACCGCGCCATCGCCCAGCAACGTGAGTGCATAGCCATCCGCATCCTTGAGCACCACGGGTGAGACGGTCGCTTCAAAGCGGTGACCGTGCGTCGTGTTGCCCGACTTCAGTCCCAATGCCTTCACGGGCACCACGGTGCTGCCGTGCAATGCCACCAGTCCGTGCGCCGGCCGCACGAAGTTCACGCTGGTCCAGCCGGGCAGCTCGCAATCGGTCTCCAGCTGGTAGCTCATGACCTTGGGAATCGGCAGTTTGGCCAGCGCTTCGTCCAGCGCCTTCTGCAGTCCCGCGGCCAGTGCGGCCCCGGGCGCCACGCTCTCGTAAAACAACGCCTCGGCCTTGCCGTCGGGCGCACGCTTGAGGCCCGCCACCGCCGACGCATCGGCGCCGAGCGCACCCAGGCGCTTGAGCAGTGCGGGGGTGGGCTGGCCGCTGGCGTCCAGGCCCACGTTCACCGGCATGAGTTTTTGCGACACGGCCTTGTCGGCCGCGCGGGCCAGCACCCCGGTGACATGTGCGGCGAGGCGGCGAGGCGAGGCGAACGCCGTCACCACCGCGTCGGCGGGCGCCAGGCCCTGGGCCTTGAGCTGGTCGGCCAGCACGGCGGCAAATGCGTCGCCCAGTTTCTTCAATGCCTTGGGTGGCAGCTCTTCAACAAACAGCTCGACGAGCAGGTTCTGTGCAGTCATTCTTGTTCTTTCTCCGGGCGCTCACGCAGCCTTCTTCACCATCTGGTCCACCCACTCGCGCGGCGCCATGGGGAAGCCCAGGCGCTCGCGGCTCTCGTAGTAGCTCTGGGCCACGCCACGCGCTAGGTTGCGAATGCGGCCGATGTAGGCGGCGCGCTCGGTCACGCTGATGGCGCCGCGCGCGTCCAGCAGGTTGAAGCTGTGCGCGCACTTGAGCACCTGTTCGTAGGCGGGCAGCGCGAGCTGCTGCTCCATCAGGTGCTTGGCCTGCTTCTCGTGCGCAGTGAACGCCGTGAACAGAAAGTCGGCGTCGCTGTGCTCGAAGTTGTAGGCCGACTGCTCCTTCTCGTTCTGCAGGTAGACGTCGCCATAGCTGAGCGTGTCGGTCCACTTGAGGTTGTAGACGTTGTCCACGCCCTGCAGGTACATGGCCAGGCGCTCCAGGCCGTAGGTGATCTCGCCGGTGATGGGTTTGCAGTCGATGCCACCCACTTGCTGGAAGTAAGTGAACTGCGTGACTTCCATGCCGTTCAACCACACCTCCCAGCCCAGGCCCCAGGCGCCCAATGTGGGGTTCTCCCAATCGTCTTCCACGAAGCGGATATCGTTCTTCTTCAGGTCGAAACCCAGCGCTTCCAGGCTGCCGAGGTAGAGCTCCAGGATGTTGCTGGGCGCCGGCTTCAAGACGACCTGGTATTGGTAGTAGTGCTGCAGTCGGTTGGGGTTTTCGCCGTAGCGGCCGTCCTTGGGGCGGCGGCTGGGCTGCACGTAGGCGGCTTTCCAGGGCTCGGGGCCGAGCGCGCGCAGGAAGGTGGCGGTGTGGCTGGTGCCGGCGCCCACTTCCATATCGTAGGGTTGGAGCAGGGCGCAGCCTTGCTTGTCCCAGTAGGACTGCAAGGTCAGGATGATTTGCTGGAAGGTCAACATGGGGCTGGCGCGCGGGCCGCGAAGGATGGGGAAGGAGCGCGCCGACCACGGCTGCGCAAACACCCGATTTTACGGGCGCGCCCCGCCCGACCCGGTGCAGCCGGTCACTTCACTGCGGTGCTCCTGGCCGCAGCGGGGTCCCCCTTGGCCTTGGCCATGGAGAAGTACTTGTCGAGCCACAGGCGGGCGATGTGGCTCTTGGAAATTTTCTTGAAGAAGAAGCTGATCGGAATACCCACGGATTGGGTGTCCGAGACCTGAGTGATGTAGTTGTCGAAGGCATTCATCAAGGTGCTGAGGTCCACCACCTTGTTGCTTCCGTGGTCGATAGCGCCCAGCCCCTGAATCACGCTTTGCATCAGGCCACTTTGCCGAGCCACCTGTTGCCCGCCTTTGACCGATGCATCCGCCATGGAACTGGGAGTCTGTCGTGCCTCGTGTTGCTGGCCCTGCGAGCCCGCAAACGCGCGCGACTGATCGTCCAGCAAGGTGGCCACGCCCAGGCGCAACTGCGATGACGACAGGGTCGGCACTGCCCCCAACACGATGAGGTTGGCATGTGTGGACACGCTCTGGGTGCTGAGGAGCTTGCGCACGTTGTCGAGCACCGATTCATCGATGCCAAAACCCCCGGTGGCCGCTTTCATCCACCCTCCCAAGCGCATCTGTTCCTGCAAGGCTTGTTCCTGCTCTTCGCCCAAGCCGGTGCCGGTGGCTTCACTGTTGACCATGTGCACCATGCCGATGAAGCTGGAGCCGTAGTTCGCCCCCGTGAGCAGGGTGAGCGTTCGGGCATTGGCAGCGCCCTCCTGCGCTTCGGACGCCTGAATCATCGCCGCCAGGTCGGAGGTGTTGATGCCGTCGCCAGCACCGCTGTGCACGCTGTTCCACACCTCCACCGCCTTGTCCACATCGAGCTTGAGCGGCTCCAGCATGGCTGATGATCGGTGTGTGGCGCTGGCGGTGATCACCAGCGTGCCGACCAGGTTGTGGCTCTTGAGCTGCTGGCTGATCTGGGCCGCGGCGGCCTTGGGCACCTCCCGGGCGGTGGGGCCCAGTGGCGAGGTGGTTTCGCGGATCGCACTCTCGATGCCCGAGATGGCGGCGGTCTGGGTGTCGTCGTTGCTTCCGTAGAAAAAATACTGAAGGTCGATCTTGATCGAATCGGAGGCCAGCGACAGCCGCGCGACCTGCACTCCCGTGAAATCCAGCGGACTCTCCAGCCCCGCAACGTTCTCGATGGACGCCACCTCTTCGCGCAGTTGCTGCACGCCAGTGTCGTTCGTGATGCGCGCCGTCATGTAGTCGCGCGCCGCGTCGCTCACTTTCTTGTTCAGGTCGACGATCCTTTCCTTGAGCTCCGTGATGTCCACGCCCAGGCCGACCAGTTCATTGATGGTCATGCTCAGCCCCCGCCGCATGGCAATGAACGAGTTCATCCGCTCGAAAGCGGCATCGGTCTTGGCCTGCAGGCCGGCGATCTTTTCCAGGAGGTTGAGCAGGTCGGTATTGACAACATGACCCAGCACCAGCGAGGGATGATCGAACGGAATGGATGACGCCATGGAGAACTCCCGCAAGAATTTCCCGCCGAATTGGTGGGGCACCTTGGGTTGTATCAAGGCATCTGGCGAGGCGTTTGATGGACTTCTGAGCGATTCCTGCCGAATCGCTGATGCCGCGCGCGGTGGCTCAGCGCCGTCGGGTACGTCCGCCACGCCGGCCAAGGCTGCGCAGCGACGCGATGACGAGCACGAGCACCAGGCAGCCGACCCACATCGGCATCAGTCCCCAGCGCGCGGTCCACTGGGCGTAGGGCGTGATGCCGTTGCGCCCCTGCACTGTGGCTTCGAGCCGACCACGTGTGAGGCGTTCAAGCTGGTGCGTGACCACTCCGTTGTGGTCGATCACGGCCGTGGCGCCGGTGTTGGTCGCCCGCAGCATGGGTCGGCCCAGTTCGATGGCGCGCAGCCGGGAAATCTGCAGATGCTGATCGATGGCCACAGAATCCCCGAACCAGGCGATGTTGCTGAGGTTGATCAGCACGGTTGGGGCGGTGGCCGCACTGCCGAACGACGCCGCCAGCTCTTCGCCAAAGAGGTCTTCAAAGCAGATGTTGGGTGCAAGGCGCTGCCCGGCCACCGGCCACGACGGTTGGGCCAGGCCGCCCCGGTTGAAGTCGCCCAGGGGGATGTTCATCAAATCGGTGAACCAGCGAAACAGCGGCGGAATGAACTCGCCAAACGGCACCAGGTGATTCTTGTCATACCGGTAAATCCCTGAGCCGAGCGCGCCAGGCACATCGACCCGGTCTCGCTCCTTCGCTGCGGTTTCGGGGTTCAACCCCCACACCGAATTGGTGTAACCCTCTTCCAGGCTGCCCAGGGGCAGGCCGACCAGGGTGCTCACCCCACCGACCGGTTGATCCGCCAGGCTGCCGAGCAGCGGTTTCCAGAACTCGGCACCCAGCTGGTCGGGCAGCAGGGGAATGGCCGTCTCGGGCGCCACCACCAGCTGCGGCCCGGTGGCGGTGTTGGCGCGCGCAGCATCCACCGCCAGACCGATCTGTTGCGGATACCAGGACAGGGCCTGGGCGATGCCGGTCCCGGGCTCGAATTTCTGATCCTGTGGAATGTTGCCTTGCAGCAGCCACACCCGCAGTTCACCCGCGCCGGTGGTTCCGCGGTGGCCCAGAGTTCGCCAAGCCTGGCCGCCTGCGAGCATGCTCATGAGCAAGGCCGCCACCGCCAACAGCAGCAGACACGTGCGTGCCAGGCCCCACCAGCCATCCGTGAGCCCGGGGACCACGCGGGCCTGCACACGCGGGCCTGGCGCGGCCATGCGCGAACCCACTGCGGTGCGTCCGACCGGACGGCTCACCGGCGACAGCATCCAGGTGCTCACGCGCCGCCACAAACCCGAGATCAGCGAGGCCAACGCATAGGCCAGGATGGCGGCCAGAAAACCCATGCCGTACACGCCCACCAGCGGAGCCCACGGCGCCATCAGGTCCACCTGGGCGTAACCTCCGGCGCCCCACGGGAAACCAGTGAACCAATGGCCGCGCGCCAGTTCGGCCAATGTCCAGAGCGACGCAAACAGCAGCGCCTGGGCGGTCCGAGAAACCGGCGCCCAGCTGCACAACAAGCCCACGGCCACGGCGTAGTAGATGGAGAGCAAGCCCGCCAGCGTCAACACCGCCACGACCGCCAACCAGGCTGGCAGACCGCCATAGGTGTGCAGCGAGATGAACAACCACCAGAAGGTGCCGGACAGCCATGCCGTGGAGAACACCCAGCCCCGCCAAGCCGCCTGCCCCACACGTGTGGCGTATTGCAGGGCCAACACCAGCATGGACAACGAAACAATCTGCCAGAAGCCACTGGGCTGGCCCGCACTCATGCCCGGCAAGCTCCAGCCGGGGAACGGCCACGCGACGGAGGCCGCCTGGAGGACACCGCCTGCCAGGCAGATCCACCACCAGAAATAGCCGCTGCCTCGAGCGCTGCGCCCCGGAGGACGGCGGCTCATCGGGTTGAAACTCGACGGCGTGTGAAGCGATCCGAACAGGCTGCGCATAAACCGGGCGGCTTCAGGGCTCGGCCGGTACGGGCGCGACTTTGAACCACTTCACGGCACCGCCCTTGGTGTGCAGCACGGTGAAGCGCAGGCCCTCGAGCTCGTACACCTCGCCGCGTTTGGGCACATGGCCCATGGCGTGGGCGATCATGCCGCCGATGGTGTCGAAGTCGTCCTCCGAGAGCTTCAGCCCGAAGGATTCGTTGATGCGCTCGATCGGCGTGTCGCCGCTCACGCGCCAGGTGCTGTCGGCCAGACCGAAGATGTCACCCTCGTCCTCGGCGACATCGAATTCGTCTTCGATCTCACCGACGATTTCCTCCAGCACGTCCTCGATGGTGATGAGGCCGGCCACGCGGCCGAACTCGTCGATGACGATCGCCAGGTGGTTGCGGTTGCCACGGAACTCGCGCAACAGGTCGTTGAGCCCCTTGGTTTCGGGCACGAAGGTGGCCGGGCGCAGCAAGGCACGGATGTTGAGTTCAGGGGCGCGCTGCAGCTTGAGCAGGTCCTTGGCCAGCAGGATGCCGATGATGTTTTCGCGCTCGCCCTCAAAGACCGGAAAGCGCGAGTGCGCCGTGTCGATGACCAGATGAAGCAACTCGTCGTAGGGTGCATCGATGTCCAGCACATCCATGCGTGGCGTGGCCACCATCACGTCGCCAGCAGTCATGTCGGCGATGCGGATCACGCCTTCGAGCATCACCCGCGACTCGGCGTTGATGATGTCGTTGTCCTCGGCGTCGGCGAGGGTCTCGATCAGTTCATCCTTGGAGTCCGGCCCGGGGTGGATGAACTCCGCGAGCTTTTGCAGGAAACCACGTTTGTCGGCATGCCGCAGGCTGCGCTGCGGCCCACTACTGGGAGGGGATTCGGCCACTGAAGGTTGGGGGGAGTTGTAACGGTGCGAAAGGATACCCCAAGCCGGTGTCTCGGAGCAAAAAGGCGGTCAGGCCGCCACCGCTCTCACGGACAGCGTCAGCCGCGCACGCGTTCGCGTGCTTCGCGCACACCCTGACGAATGTCTTGCAACACGGCAAGCAGGCTCCAGAACTGTTTGGCCTGGGCCTTGAGGTGGTAGTCGGTGAGGGCGACCTGCTGGTTGACCAACTCGGTCATGCGCGAATCGAAATTGGCTGGTGGCAGGCGCAGGTGGGCTTCCGACTCGGAGCCGTCGCGCTCGATGATGGCGCCAGCGTGGCGCGCGATCTTCAGCATGGCGGTGTTCTCCGAAAGGGCGTGAATGAACAGCTGCGTCACGCCTTCGTTGCGAGCGTGCATCACAGCGCGTTCGAACAGCCGACTGCCATAGCCCCGGCCGCGTGCGCTCTTGGCCACCGACACGCCGAACTCGGCACAACTGGTGTACTGCGGGTCGATCGAGAACGCCAGGTGGGCCATGGCGATCAGGTCGAGCTTGCGGTTGAAGATGCCGAAGAGTTCGTCGCGCTCGAAGTTGAGTTGATCCACATAGCGGGTGATCTGCTCGTCGTTGGCCGCGTATCCAAAGCGCAGATAGCGGTCGTGCGACTCCAGCGACAGCAGGTGGTCCAGGATTCGGTCGCGTTGGCCGGGGCCGATGGATCGGATGGGCACCACCACGCTGGTGGACGGAAAACTGTGGTCAGTGGGCGCACGCGCCCCGCTCGCAGCTGCGCTGACCGGCGCCTGGGCGGGCGGTGTTGCAGACTTGAACCAACGGGTGGGATCGACCATGGCAGAAATGTAAGGGTTATCCCTATATTCACAAGGACTGATGCCCCTAAACCCTCAGGCACCCGATGGGCGGACTGCAGGCGACTGCTGGTCGCCTCGCGTCATGGTCTAAAGCGGCAAAGCGGTCGTGCTTTTCACACGGTCCATCACGAAACTGGTCTTGCAGTCCTGCACGCTCGGGTGCTTGAGCAAGGTGTCCATCATGAAGCGTGAATAGGCCGCCATGTCCGCCACCACCAAGCGCAGCTGAAAATCCATCTCGCCAGTGAGCGCCGCGCATTCCACCACCTCGGGCCACGACAGAACACTGGCGCGAAACTGGTCCATGGGGTTGCGCTTTGCACTGCCGGCGTGCTTCTCCAGTCGCACGTTCACATGCGCTGTGAGACCCAGGCCCACGGCTTCCGGGCGCACCAGGGCCACGTAGCGGTCAATGACGTGCGCCTCTTCGAGCCGGCGCACGCGTCGCAACACAGCGCTGGGAGACAGGCCGACGGATTCGGCAATCTGGTCGTAGGTGGCGCGGCCGTCGGCCTGCAGGCTGCGCAAAATGTGTCGATCAAGCTTGTCCAGTGCTTCCATTCTTTGAACTATGCATGTTTCCTGCAAGAAGGACAAGTGGAGCGCCCCAAAACGCCGGAATCGTGACACGCTGCGCCGATACAGTGGCGAATCACCCTCGCCCAACGGAGACTGCCATGAACAACGCCTTGCCCACTGCCGCCCAGAACGCCGTCTCCGAATGGGAGAACCCCATGGGCACCGACGGTTTTGAGTTCATCGAATACGCCGCGCCCGACCCGGTGGCCATGGGCTCCCTGTTCGAGCGCATGGGCTTCAAACCGATCGCGAAGCACCGCCACAAGGCCGTGACGCTGTACCGCCAGGGGGAGATCAACTTCATCATCAACGCCGAGCCCGACAGCTTTGCGCAACGCTTCGCACGCCTGCATGGCCCCAGTGTGTGCGCGATCGCGTTGCGCGTGCGCGATGCCAAGGCCGCCTACGAGCGCGCCATTTCGCTGGGCGCCTGGGGCTACGCGCAGTCGGCCGGTCCGGGCGAGCTGAACATCCCGGCCATCAAGGGCATCGGCGACTCCATCATCTATTTCATCGACCGCTGGCGTGGCAAGAACGGCGCCAAGGAGGGCGACATCGGCAACATCGGCTTCTTCGATGTGGACTTCGAGCCCCTGCCCGGTGCCGAGCTCAACCCCGTGGGCCATGGCCTCACCTACATTGACCACCTCACGCACAACGTGCACCGCGGCCGCATGGACGAGTGGGCCGGCTTCTACGAGCGCTTGTTCAACTTCCGCGAGGTGCGCTACTTCGACATCGAAGGCCAGGCCACCGGGGTGAAGAGCAAGGCCATGACCAGCCCCTGCGGCAAGATCCGCATCCCGATCAACGAAGAGGGCAACGAGAAGGCGGGGCAGATCCAGGAGTACCTGGACCGCTACCACGGCGAAGGCATCCAGCACATCGCGATGGGCTCGACCAACCTGTACAACACGGTCGACGCGCTCGAGCTCAGTGGCGTGAAGCTGCTCAACACCAGTGACACCTACTACGAGCTGCTGCCCAACCGCATCCCGAATCACGGTGAAGATGTGGAGGCGCTGAAGCAGCGCAACATTCTGGTGGATGGCGCGCCCGGCGAGCTGCTGCTGCAGATCTTCAGCGAGAACCAGCTCGGCCCGATATTTTTCGAGTTCATCCAGCGCAAGGGCAACCAGGGCTTTGGCGAAGGCAACTTCAAGGCCCTGTTCGAGACCATGGAGTTGGACCAGGTGCGCCGTGGCGTGCTCAAGGCCTGAGGGCACACGCCATGGCCGTTGAACCCGTCGTCTATGGCGCCAGCGACCGCCCACCGCGCGGCGACTACTCACGCGCGCAGGTCGACTACACCTGCCCACAGAACTGGGCCTCCTACACCGAGGCCGACCATGACACCTACCAACGCCTCTACGAGCGCCAGACCGCGCTGCTGCCAGGCTTGGCCTGTGACACCTTCATCGAGGCGCTCCCCTCGCTGGGCGTGAAGGACCGCATTCCGCGCTTCGAGGAAATCAACGAGCGCCTCAGGCCCGCGACCGGTTGGGAAATTGTGGCCGTGCCCGGCCTCATTCCGGAACGTCCGTTCTTCGACCTGCTGGCCCACCGGCGCTTTCCCGTCACCGACTGGATTCGCCAGCCCGACGAGTTCGACTACATCGTCGAACCCGACGTGTTCCACGATCTGTTCGGCCATGTGCCTTTGCTGTTCAACCCGGTGTTTGCCGACTACGTGCAGCGCTACGGCGCAGGTGGCCTGAAGGCACACGACCTGGGTGCGGGCGAACTGCTCTCGCGGCTGTATTGGTACACCATTGAATTCGGCCTGATCCGCCAGGCTGGCGGCTTGCGGGCTTATGGCGCCGGCATCCTCAGTTCATCGGGGGAGCTGCGCCACAGCGTCACCAGCCCGCAGCCGCAGCGCATTGCGCTGGATTTGCTGCGCTGCATGCGCACGCGCTACAAGATCGACGACTACCAGGCCACCTACTTCGTCATCGACAGCTTCGAGCAGCTGTTCGAGATGACTGCGCCCGACTTTGCGCCAATCTATGAGGCGGTGCGCTCGCTCGGCGAGCTGGGACCCGATGCCACCATCGCCAGCGACTCGTTCATCACCCTCGGGTGAAACGCCAACGCAACGTGGGGAGCACCAGCCACCAGACGGTTGTCGGAGCCGGGGAGTGTGGCCGTCGAGGCCGGAAAGACGATGTTGTCGGTGTTGCTGTACCAACAGACAAACCGATCGGCGTTGCGCTCGGCGTGGAGCAGCAGCTCGCGCGACAGCAGGTCTTGCTGCCAGTCACAGTCGTGGCGCATCTGGCGTCCATTGTTCAGGTGGCTGAATCGGGCCAGCCAGGTGCCGCGGTGCGGCGTTCCAATCGTGATGACCTTGTCGATACGTGAGGCTGCGCCCGGCGAACTGGCCAGCCATGCCCTCGCGGCCAGTCCGCCCATGCTGTGGCAGATCAGCGTTGGCGCCAGGCCTGTCAGCGCTGTGGCCCGCGCCACAGCTGCGTCCATAAGCGGCACATATTCGTCAATCGAGCCGAAGATCGGCTCCAGATTGAGCGACACGTAGGGCACGTTGAGGGCTCGCAGTCGCTTCATCCATGGCAACCAGAACCCGCGGTTGCAGACGAACCCATGGACCAGGACCACCGCCCGTTGAGAGGCCCTCCCCTCGGCGCTGTCCGGCAGTTGCCTCCAGCAAAATGGCTGCCGCCATGCAAACACGAGCGGGGCCACCCGCACCTCTTGGCGCCAAGCCGCCATCCACTGGGCGGCATTGGCCCTGGGCGCCGCATCATGGCGGTTGACCATCGCGGCAGCGACCATCTCCACCGCCAGAATGACGGCATACCCCAAGAACACGGCACCCACACCCGCCGCAGCCCAAGCAGCAGAACGTGGCCCCATCCAGCACAACCATGCCCCGGCCACCGCGAAGGCCATCAGGACCATCGACTGTTGGAGCCTGGCGAGCGAGGAAGAGACTGGGCGGGCTGCAGCAGCCAAGGATGGAGTCGGCGATTTCATCCTCAAACTATCGCATGCCTGCCCCCACCTGGGCGGATCACGCGGTCATCATCCGCGACACCTGGTCCGAGGCTCTCCGTCTAGACTCTTCAAAAGCCTGTTGTCCCACATGAGTGAACATCCCCTCGCCGCAGACCTGATACGAGCGCATCTGGCGCGCGTGGAGCAACTGCGTGTGCGGGCACAAGCTGAAGGACTGAAGTCGGCTGTTGACGATATCAAGCGATTGCAGGCCCTTCGGTTTCGCGCAACGTACGCCGACTTTCTGGGGCAAGCGCGATACGCTCCCGCCACCCGTTTTTTCCTCGACGAACTCTACGGCGTGCACGACTTCATGCAGCGCGATGCCCAATTTTCGCGAATTGCCGGAGCCCTGGAGCGCTTGTTTCCCGAAGCCGTTGCGCAACTGGCCGTCGACTTGGCCGAGACCCACGCGCTGACCGAGGTGCTGGATCAACAACTCGCCACACACTGGCTCACGCTGAACAGCGCGATGCCCACGGCAACGCGCTACATCCTGAGCTGGCGGCTGACCGATTCGCGGGCTGCTCGAGATCGACAACTTTCTGTCGTCCAGCACATGGGGCTTGAATTGCAGCGCCTCACGCGCCTGAAAAGCCTGCGGTTGGGACTGCGGATGATGCGCAACCCAGCGCACTTGGCTGGACTGGACGCATTGCAGCACTTTCTCGAAAGCGGATTTGACGCTTTCTCCGCACTGGGTGATGCGCGCGCATTTCTTGACACAATCCAGGAGCGGGAGTCGCGGTGGATAGCCGCGCTATTCGACCAACCACTGGAAGCCTGCAGCGCGGCCTTGAGCCGTGAGTTGGTGCGCCACGGGTGATCGCTGGCCATACGGCCGCCTTCCAAAGTTGTTCTTCAACACAAGCGGTGCATAGAATGCCTCCCCTCCACGACAAGCCCACCGTCATTTCAAACCTGGCCGAGAAAGGTGTGACCGTCTTTGAACGTGGTTGGCTTTCGTCCAACAACATCCTGCTGCAAGGCGATGGCCCCAGCGCGCTGGTTGACTCGGGCTACTGCACACACGCGCAACAAACGCTCGCCTTGCTGCGGGACGACTTGCACGGACGTCCTCTGGACCTGCTGTTGAACACCCACCTTCACAGCGATCACTGCGGTGGCAATGCTCAACTGCAAAGTGTGTTTCCCCATCTGCACACCCTGATTCCTCCGGGTCAGGCGGCGTCGGTCGCAACATGGGATCCTGTTGCGCTGACCTACGTCCCCACTGGCCAATCATGTCCCCCGTTCATCCATCAAGGCGTATTGAGCCCTGGCACCAGCATGCGATTGGGCCGGGACACCTGGGAAATACACGCCGCCAAAGGTCACGATCCGCATTCCGTGGTCCTTTTTCAACGCGAGTCACGCATCCTCATCTCGGCCGATGCGCTGTGGGAGAACGGGTTTGGCATCGTTTTCCCGGAACTGGAAGGCATCGACGCATTCAACGAAGTTTCAGATACCCTGGACCTGATCGAACGCTTGGCTCCCAACATCATCATTCCTGGTCACGGCTCGGTATTTGAGGGAATCACTGGGGCACTGCAGCGCGCCAGAAGCCGTCTCGACCAATTCACTCGACATCCGGCCAAGCATCGCCGGCATGCGCTCAAAGTCCTCATCAAGTTCAAATTGCTCGAGTGGCAATCCGTGTCGATTCAAGAACTCTTTGACTGGTACCGGAACACCCCCTACATCGCCTCCATCGAGCAACGGTCGAACCCCACTGCTGAGCACCTTCTCCGCGAATCACTCGACACCTTGATCAGCGAACTGATTGCGAGCCACGCCCTGCGCATAGAGTCTGGCTACATTTACAACGTTTGAACCAAACTTCGCTCCCGAGGCGATGGATGCCATCCGAGATTCAGATCCGAAAAGCCCAAACCCCCAGGCGCCATGAGGCACGAGGGGGTTTGGGGGCTGGGTAAGAGCCTGACGATGACCTACTTTCACACGGGAACCCGCACTATCATCGGCGCAAAGGCGTTTCACTGTCCTGTTCGGGATGGGAAGGAGTGGTACCACCTCGCTATGGTCGTCAGGCATAACTTGTTGTCGGGTTTGTACAAATGCACAAACCTAACGAATTCATAGAGCTTCGAATCAGCTGATTTTTGATTGCTGCCAACGAGCTGGACCAATCAATTGATCCATATCGGCATACACATGACATTTCTGTCGTTTGACATTTGACTTTGAGATTTTATCAAAGTTATAGGGTCAAGCCTCACGAGCAATTAGTATCAGTTAGCTTAACGCATTGCTGCGCTTCCACACCTGACCTATCAACGTCCTGGTCTTGAACGACTCTTTAGGGGGCTCAAGGCCCCGGCAGATCTCATCTTGGAACGAGTTTCCCGCTTAGATGCTTTCAGCGGTTATCTCTTCCGCACTTAGCTACCCGGCAATGCCACTGGCGTGACAACCGGTACACCAGAGGTGCGTCCACTCCGGTCCTCTCGTACTAGGAGCAGGCTTCCTCAAATCTGCAGCGCCCACGGAAGATAGGGACCAAACTGTCTCACGACGTTTTAAACCCAGCTCACGTACCTCTTTAAATGGCGAACAGCCATACCCTTGGGACCGGCTACAGCCCCAGGATGAGATGAGCCGACATCGAGGTGCCAAACACCGCCGTCGATATGAACTCTTGGGCGGTATCAGCCTGTTATCCCCAGAGTACCTTTTATCCGTTGAGCGATGGCCCTTCCATACAGAACCACCGGATCACTATGTCCTGCTTTCGCATCTGCTCGACTTGTCAGTCTCGCAGTTAAGCACGCTTATGCCATTGCACTATTAGCACGATGTCCGACCGTACCTAGCGTACCTTCGAACTCCTCCGTTACACTTTGGGAGGAGACCGCCCCAGTCAAACTGCCTACCATGCACTGTCCCCGATCCAGATAATGGACCTAGGTTAGAACCTCAAACACACCAGGGTGGTATTTCAACGTTGGCTCCACAAGATCTAGCGACCCTGCTTCAAAGCCTCCCACCTATCCTACACAGATCTGTTCAAAGTCCAATACAAAGCTACAGTAAAGGTTCATGGGGTCTTTCCGTCTTTCCGCGGGGAGATTGCATCATCACAAACATTTCAACTTCGCTGAGTCTCAGGAGGAGACAGTGTGGCCATCGTTACGCCATTCGTGCAGGTCGGAACTTACCCGACAAGGAATTTCGCTACCTTAGGACCGTTATAGTTACGGCCGCCGTTTACTGGGACTTCGATCAAGAGCTTGCACCCCATCAATTAATCTTCCAGCACCGGGCAGGCGTCACACCCTATACGTCCACTTTCGTGTTTGCAGAGTGCTGTGTTTTTAATAAACAGTCGCAGCCACCAATTTTTTGCAACCCATTCGTGCTCAGATGTTCTCATCACACTACTAGGGCACACCTTCTTCCGAAGTTACGGTGTCAATTTGCCGAGTTCCTTCTCCTGAGTTCTCTCAAGCGCCTTAGAATACTCATCTCGCGCACCAGTGTCGGTTTGCGGTACGGTCAATTACAAGCTGAAGCTTAGTGGCTTTTCCTGGGACCTCGTTCAGTTACTTCGCGAGCAAGCTCGCTCGATCAACAGCCTCGGTATATGACACGCGGATTTGCCTACGTGTCGCCTACATCTGTCTAAACCGGCACATCCAACAGCCGGATAACCTATTAAGATCCGTCCCCACATCGCACTTGTAATCGGTACAGGAATATTGACCTGTTTCCCATCAGCTACGCATCTCTGCCTCGCCTTAGGGGCCGACTCACCCTACGCCGATGAACGTTGCGTAGGAAACCTTGCGCTTACGGCGAGGGGGCTTTTCACCCCCTTTAACGCTACTCATGTCAGCATTCGCACTTCTGATACCTCCAGCATCCTTTACAAGACACCTTCACAGGCTTACAGAACGCTCTCCTACCACTTGCAATAAATTGCAAATCCGCAGCTTCGGTAACTGGCTTAGCCCCGTTACATCTTCCGCGCAGGACGACTCGATCAGTGAGCTATTACGCTTTCTTTAAATGATGGCTGCTTCTAAGCCAACATCCTGACTGTTTTAGCCTTCCCACTTCGTTTCCCACTTAGCCCGTTTTAGGGACCTTAGCTGGCGGTCTGGGTTGTTTCCCTCTTGAGTCCGGACGTTAGCACCCGGTGCTCTGTCTCCCAAGCTGTACTCGTCGGTATTCGGAGTTTGCCTTGGTTTGGTAAGTCGCCATGACCCCCTAGCCAAAACAGTGCTCTACCCCCGACGGTAATACTTGAGGCACTACCTAAATAGTTTTCGGAGAGAACCAGCTATTTCCAAGTTTGTTTAGCCTTTCACCCCTATCCACAGCTCATCCGCTAGTTTTGCAACACTAGTCGGTTCGGACCTCCAGTACCTGTTACGGCACCTTCATCCTGGCCATGGATAGATCACTTGGTTTCGGGTCTACACCCAGCGACTGAATCGCCCTATTCGGACTCGATTTCTCTACGGCTTCCCTATTCGGTTAACCTTGCCACTGAATGTAAGTCGCTGACCCATTATACAAAAGGTACGCAGTCACCCCTTTCGAGGCTCCTACTTTTTGTAAGCACGCGGTTTCAGGATCTATTTCACTCCCCTCCCGGGGTTCTTTTCGCCTTTCCCTCACGGTACTTGTTCACTATCGGTCGATGATGAGTATTTAGCCTTGGAGGATGGTCCCCCCATATTCAGACAGGATTTCTCGTGTCCCGCCCTACTTGTCGTTAGCTCAGTACCACACAGGTCTTTTCACGTACGGGGCTA
>NZ_LMIE01000005.1:0-52500 GCF_001428625.1 Hydrogenophaga sp. Root209 | reverse complement strand
CTCTTTAGTTCGATCTTGAAAATTACTCATAAAAACGGAATTGAAGTGAACTTCACTTCTATTCTCATGAGCGTTTAAAGTCCTGCGACTTGGACTCTTTCGAGTCCGCTTCGCAATCGCCTTCAAACGCCCACGCTTATCGGCTGTATATTTTTAATGATCTCTGCAAACTCACCGGCCTTCACCGACTTCGTCTGCCTGCTTAGCTGCGATCAGCTGAGCCTCGTATTATGACACAGTTTTTAGAGCGTTGTCAAAAAAATCTGATTTTTATTTGATCTTTTCGCGCCGCCTTGGCTGCGTCTCCACTGTCTTCTTTGGCCTCCCGGTGGGCGGCTGCTGTGTTCAGCGGAGCCTTGCAGTATATGCCAGATTTTGAGCTCTCGTCAAACCGGTTGAAAAAGTTTTTTGATGTCATGCGACAGAGCACGGCTTAGCACAAGGTGGCGCATACGATGCCTGCTCTATATGGAAAGGCTCTGCGGTCCACCGGATCCCTATAGGCAGGCTGCAAGCGCGCACATAGAGCGACAGGGATAATCGCGGCTCTTTTGTTTCGGGCTTTGCATGGCACTCATCACCCTTCAGAACGCACAGTTGGCCTACGGCCATGTGGCGCTCCTCGATCACACCGACTTTGCGCTGGAGACCCAGGAGAGAGTAGGCCTGATCGGACGCAACGGAACCGGCAAGTCATCCCTGCTCAAGATTCTTGCTTCCCTGGAGAAGCCCGATGACGGAACACTGCAAGTGCAGACCGGCTTGCGCATTGCCTATGTTCCGCAGGAGCCCATTCTTGATCTGCAGTCCACTGTGTTTGAGGCGGCCAGCGTGGGCCTGGCGGACGCGCGGGCGGCGCGGGATCTGTATTTGAGCGGGGCAGAGGGACTCGACCTCGACGCATTGCAAAACCGCATCGAGGCGCTGGATGCCTGGAATTGGGAACAGCGGGTGGAGGAAACACTGCATCGTCTGCACCTGGACGGCGCGGTGAAGGTGGGGGAGCTCTCGGGCGGCAACAAGAAGCGCGTGGCGCTGGCACAAGCGCTGGTGAGCCGCCCTGATGTGCTGCTGCTCGACGAGCCGACCAACCATCTGGATCTGGACAGCATCACCTGGCTGGAAGACCTGATGCTGGAATACAAGGGCAGTCTGGTCACGATCAGCCACGACCGGGCATTTCTTGACCGCGTGGCCACCCGCATGGTGGAACTGGACCGCGGGCGGCTGCTGAGCTATCCGGGCAACTTTGCGCAGTACCAGATCCTGAAGGAAGAGCAGATGGCGCAAGAGGCGGTGATCAGCGCGCGCGCCGACAAGCTGCTGGCCCAGGAAGAAGTGTGGATCCGCAAGGGCGTGGAGGCGCGCCGTACGCGGGCACAAGGTCGCATCACACGATTGGAGCGTTTGCGCGAGCAGCGTGCGCAGCGTCGCGACGCACTGGGCAGCGTGAAGCTGGAAGTGGCCAGCGGCAGTTCCAGCGGCAAGATCGTCGCCGAACTGGAGAAAGTGACGCAATCGTTCCCGACCGCTGGCGGTGGATTGCGCACGGTCATTCGAGATTTTTCCGCGACTATCCTGCGTGGCGACAAGATCGGCTTGATCGGCCCCAATGGCGCAGGCAAGACCACTTTGTTGAAGATCATCCTGGGTGACCTGGTGCCCACCGGTGGCTCGGTGCGCCAAGGCAGCAAGGTCAGTGTGGCGTATTTCGATCAGATGCGCGATCAACTGGACCTGGACGCCACGCTGGAGGATTTCATCAGCCCGGGCAGTGAGTGGATCGAGATCGGCAACAAGCGCACGCACGTCAAGAGCTACCTGAGTGATTTCCTGTTTTCACCGGCACGCGCCAATGCGCCGGTGCGCACGCTCTCGGGGGGCGAGCGCAACCGCTTGCTACTGGCGCGGCTGTTTGCGCGCCCGGCCAACGTTCTGGTGCTCGACGAGCCGACCAACGATCTGGACATCGACACGCTGGAGTTGCTCGAAGACCTGCTCCAACAATATGAAGGCACGGTGTTCCTGGTGAGCCACGACCGCCGGTTCCTGGACAACGTGGTGACGAGCACGCTGGTGTTCGAAGGCGATGGCCGCTGGCGCGAGTACGTGGGCGACGTGCAGGACTGGCTCACGCAGTCGGCCCGCTCGGAAGCCCTGCAGCGCGAGCGCGACGCCCAGACGGCTGCGCCCACGGTCAAGGCAACGCCTGCTGCGGCGCCGGCGAGCCCTCCGGGCGCCACGGCCAACAAGAAGAAGCTCAGCTACAAGGAACAGCGCGAGTTCGACGCCCTGCCGGAGCGCATCGCTGCGCTGGAGGCTGAGCAGGCGAGCGTCGACAACGAACTGGGTGGTGGTCAACTATTCAACACCGATCCGACGCGGGCGGCTCAACTTGGCGCACGCCATGCCGATATCGAGGCTGAATGGCTTCGGGCAATGGAGCGCTGGGAGGTGCTTGGCGGAAGCTGATGCACCTGTCGGTGTGAGCGGAAGCTGCGCACAACCTCACAATGGCTCATGACACCTGACCGCCTGGCTATGGACCTGCAGCGCACGCTCAACGAGCTTGCGCAGGAGAAGGCGCGTACGCAGCAGCTGTTGTCCGAAGTCGAGCATCAAAACCGGGAACTCGACCGGCTGCGCAGTTCGGTTCATCGCGAGTCCAACAGCCGCCTGCTGGCCGAAGAAGCGCTGGACGAGACGCGCGACCGGCTGCAAATGGCGGTGGACGCCGCGGGCTTGGCCTTGTGGGATTGGCAATTGCCATCGCGGCAAATGTTCCTCACGGCGCGCTGGGGTGAGCTGATCGGTGACATCGGCAGGGACGCCTACTGGGAGGTGGCAGAGTTGAAGTCGCGCTTGCATCCCGAAGACGCACGCCTGCTGCAGACCGCGATGACTGCCTTGCTGGAAGGCCGCGAACAGCGGGCCGTGGTGCAGCACCGGGTGCGCACTTCCACCGGATGGCTCTGGGTTGAGACCCACGGCATGGTGGCCGAGCACGACGCCCGGGGCATGCCCCTTCGGCTCATGGGCACGCTGGCCGACATCGGTGAGCGAAAGCGCATCGAACAGGACGGCGCACAGGCCAGAGAGATGGCCGAGCAGGCCAGCCAGGCCAAGAGCGAGTTCCTGGCCAACATCAGCCACGAGGTGCGCACTCCGCTCAACGCACTGATGGGTCTCACGCGCATGCTCATGGACTCACCGCTGAATGCGGAACAGGCGAACTGGCTCTCGCTCATGGACAGTTCGGCGCGCGCCCTTCTGGCCTTGCTCAACGACATCCTGGATCTCTCTCGCATCGAGGCGGGCAAGCTGGACATCGAACACACGCGTTTCGACCTTCATCGCGCGCTGCGGGATGCGTCGGGGCCGCACGCCGAGCAGGCTCGGGCCAAACCCCTGACCTTCCAGCTTGTGCTGCATCCGGACCTGCCGCAGTGGGTGCAGGGAGACCCGGGGCGGCTGGGACAGGTGGTCGGCAACCTGCTGTCCAACGCGATCAAGTTCACGCCGCGCAACGGCCGCATCGACGTGACCGTGTCCAGTCCCGAGGCGGCTGGCTCACGTCCGCGCGAACTGCAGCTGAAGGTGCAGGACAGCGGGGTGGGCATCGGGCGCAAGCAGCAGGCCACGATTTTCGAAGCGTTCACCCAGGCCGATGCATCCACCGCGCGCCGGCACGGCGGCAGCGGTCTGGGACTGGCCATTTGCGCGCGCCTGGCCAGCCTGATGGGCGGCCGGATCGACCTGCAGAGCGAACTGGGCCAGGGCAGCACCTTCACGCTCACGTTGCCCCTGCAGGAATCCCCCACGGTGAATGAAGGGGCCCTCAGCGCTCCCATGGAGCTGCTGGAAATCGCCGACGCCGGCCCGCGCTACGCCGGCATGGTGGTGTTGCTGGCCGAAGACCACCCGGTCAACGAAATGATGCTGCGACAGCTGCTGCTGCGCCTGGGTTGCATCGTGCGCGTGGCGCGTGGTGGAGCGCAGGCCGTGGCGCAGTGGGAGCAAGGCGGTGTCGACATGGTGTTGATGGACGTGCAGATGCCGGGCATGAGCGGCCTGCAGGCCACGCAGATGATCCGCGAGGCAGAAAGCAAGCGGCGCCTCAAGCGCACCCCGATCGTGGCGGTGACGGCCAACGCCATGCCGGGTGATCGCCAGGCCTGCCTCACCGCGGGCATGGACGGCTACACGCCCAAGCCCGTCAGCCCGCAAGCCTTGATGCAGGAAATGGATCGGGTGCTGGCGTTGCTGGCATCCGGACCCGTGCCCGCCATTGCGCCCAGCGCACTCCCCCCTCCCGCTGCCCCTGTCAAGCGCCCGGCCGCTTCCCCCGATGCGCTGGATGTGGACAAGCTGCGCAGACGCCTGGACGGCGACGAGGAAACCCTGCGACAGCTGGCGCTGGCCATGCGCAGCGATCTGGTCTCCAGACTGACCGACATGCAGCGCGCTTTCGAGGTCAAGGACGCCGCCGCCGCAGTGGCGCATGCCCATGGGCTCAAGGGCTCGCTGGGCAGCATGACGGCCGAGCGCGGCGCGCGACTGGCCAAGGGCTTGGAACTGGCTGCACGGGGGGGCGACTGGGGCTTGTTTGGTCGCGCCTTGCCGCTGATGCGAACCGAAGCGCGCCAGATTGACCGGATCCTCGCCCGCATCCTCGACGCCAGCGGCAGCGACCTGTTCGGCAGCACCGAACCTCCGGCCACGGTGTACTGAGGTCCTGGGGCCCCCACGCTCCCCCGCTGCGCGTGGTCCGCTGYCCCCCGAGGGGGCTGARCCTGCCTTGGGGCGGCCCGGCGGCTGGTCTGTTACCCCTACGCTCCCCCGCTGCGCGTGGTCCGCTGCCCCCCGAGGGGGCTGAGCCTGCCTTGGGGCGGCCCGGCGGCTGGCTCATTGGCGTCCCGGGTCAGGCGGCTGAACACACGCCAGAATGCGGCGTCCTGCGTGGTGGCGAAGTTGATGCGCATCAGCGTGCTCGGCGCGCGCGCGGCGTGGAACAGGGCGCCGGGCGCGATCAGGTAGCCCTCATCCAGCATGCGCTGAGCCAGCGCGTCGGTGTCCACCCCCGTGTCGACCCAGCCAAACAGACCCACCGGCTCGGCCGCGAACGTGCAACCCGCCGCCAGCGCCAGTTTCACGCTGCGCGCGCGCGCCGCATCGAGCCGGGTGCGGATGCGCTCGGCGTGCCGGCGCAACTGGCCTTGTTCGATGCACAGCGCCAGTGCTTTCTCCAGCAGCGCGGGCGTGGTGAGCGTGCTCAGCAGTTTGGTGTCGAGCAAGGGCTCCACCAGGTCGGGCGGGGCGGCCAGATAGCCGATGCGCCAGTTGGGCGCCAGGATCTTGGCGAAGCCGCTCACGTAGATCGTGCGTTGCAGGCCGTCGAGCGCACTCAGCCGCGTGGCGTGCTCGGGCGCGATGTGGCTGTAGGTATCGTCCTCGACGATGTGGAAGTTGTGCTGGTTGGCGAGTTGCAGCAGACGGTGCGCGCTGCCGGGCGAGAGGCAGTAGCCCGTGGGATTGTGGAACACGCTCACGCTCACGTACAGCTTGGGCTTGTGCACCTCGCAATACTTCGCCATCACCTCCAGGTCGGGCCCGTCAGCACGCCGGGGCACCGGCAGGATGCGCATGCCCAGCGCGGCCAGGCGCGCAAACTCCACCGCCCAGCCCGGCTCCTCCACCATCACCGGATCGCCAGCGCGCAGCAGCGTGCGACTCACGATGTCGAGTGCGTGCGTGGCGCCCACGGTGGTGATGATGTGATCGGGCTCGGTGTGAATGCTCAGCGTGCCGAGTTTTTGCGCCAGCACCCGGCGCAGGCCGCCGTCGCCCAGCGGTTCACCGTACTGGAGCGAGAAGTCCTGCAGCGCGCGCGTGCTCGTGACCTTGCGCACCGCCGCCGGCATGAAGGTGGATTCCAGCCAGTCCGGCGGGAACACGCCCATGCCGGGGTGCGGTTTGTTGCTGACCTTGTGAAACATGCCGCGGATCAATGCCGTGGCGTTGATGGGCGAGGCACCGGTGCGAGCCGCGGCCTTGGCCTCGGGCGCCGCCACATCGCCGCGCGCGGTGGGCATCTCGCGCACGAAAAAGCCCCGGTTCTTGCGCGCCTGAACCAGGCCCTGGGCGAGCAGTTGGTCGTACGCCGAGACCACGGTGGCCGTGCTCACCCCGTGCTGCTCCGCGCACTGACGAACCGAGGGCAGGCGCGCACCAGGCGCCAGCAGGCGGCTGCGAATGCGGTCGGCAAAGCGCACGGCAAGTTGCTCGGTCAGGGACTGTGCGGAGGTCTTCATCAGCATGGGGAACGCATCCTTCCTGGCGGGTCTGTACTGTCGAGGCGACCAATACAGATATCCAACTGCGCTGGCCAACTGTATTGGTTGTGTATTGGCGCAAAGATTACATTGATCTTCCCGAACCGACAAGTTCCACACCCCTCTCTCCATGAGCGCCACCGAGTTGACTGCCCTGCTCCTGTTCTGCACAGCGATGAGTTTTTCGCCTGGGCCGAACACCACGCTGTCCACCGCACTCGCGGCCAACCTCGGTCTGCGGCGCGCGCTGCGCTTTTGCTTCGCCGTGCCCACCGGCTGGACGCTGCTCATGCTGGCCTGCGGCCTTGGGCTGGGCGCGCTGGTGATGGGCGTGCCCGCGCTGCGCTGGGGCGTGAAGCTGCTGGGCGTGGTGTACATGCTGTGGCTGGCCTGGAAGCTGGCGGGTGCGGCCAAGCTGTCCGACGTGGACGCGTCGCGCCTCAACGTCACGTTCCTGCAAGGGGTGGGCCTGCAGTTCCTCAATATCAAGGCCTGGATGCTGGCGCTCACGCTCACCGCAGGCTGGGTCGTCAACGCCAGCGGGCAACCCGCCAGCAATCCGGGTGAACGTCTGGCCATCATCTGCGGAGTGATGGTGTTCTTTGCCTTCATCAGCAACTTCACCTATGCAGTGGCCGGCTCGCTGCTGCGCCAGTGGCTCACGCAAGGGCGGCGACTGGTCTGGTTCAACCGGGTGCTGGCTGCTGTGCTGGTGGCCACGGCCCTCTGGATGCTCACGGTATGACCACACAAACCCTCACCACCCCGCGCTGGATCGACCAGCCCGCCAACCAGGGCCTGCTGCTTGGCCTGCTGGGCGTGACCATCTTCGCGCTCACGCTGCCCATGACGCGGCTGGCCGTGGGCACGGTGGACGCGCCGCAGATGTCGGGCATATTCGTGGCGCTCGGCCGCGCGGTCGTCGCCGCACTGCTGTCCGTTGCGCTCCTGGTCGCCACGCGCGCACCCCTGCCTCGGCGCACAGACCTGCTGCCCTTGGCCATCACCGCAGCCGGCGTGGTGTTTGGCTTTCCGCTCTTCACATCGGTGGCCATGCGTTACGTGGAAGCGGTGCACGCCAGCGTCATCGTCGGCGTGCTGCCGCTGGCCACGGCGGCGGTGGGCGCGCTGCTGCACCGCCAGCGCCCATCCACCGGCTTCTGGGTGTGCGCGGCGCTGGGCAGCGCGCTCGTGGTGGGCTTTGCGGTGCTGCGTTCGGGCAGCGCGGGCCTGTCCATCCACCCGGCCGACGCACTGCTGCTCGCGGCCATGCTGTGCGCCGCCGTGGGCTACGGTTTTGGTGCGCGCCTGTCGCAACACATGCGCGCCGAGCACGTGATCTGCTGGGCGCTGGTGATCGCGCTGCCGGTCACCCTGCCCCTGGCCGCGTTCACCCGCCCGCAGGCCGCGGTGCAAGCCTCGGCCTGGTGGGGCTTCGCCTACACCGCCGTGTTTTCGATGTGGCTTGGTTTTTTTGCCTGGTACCGTGGCCTGGCGCTCGGCGGCACGGTGCGCGTGAGCCAGGTGCAGCTGGTGCAGCCCTTCCTGGGCATGCTGTTTGCGGTGCCGCTGCTGGGCGAGCGGCTGGACGCGGTCACGCTGGGTTTTGCCGCGGCTGTGATCGCCACCGTCTTCATTGGCAAGAGAATGCCGGTACACGCCACAGCGCCCAACAAACGGAATTGAACGGAATAGAACGGAGAAAAGCCATGAAGCCCAACGACCTGCCCACCACCCCGGCCACAGCCACGCCCTGGACACTGGCGCGCCGCGCCGAGCGCATGAACCCGTCGGTCATTCGCGAGCTGCTCAAGCTCACCGAGCGCCCGGGCATCATCAGCTTCGCCGGCGGCCTGCCCTCGCCCGACACCTTCCCCATCGAGGCCATGCGTGAAGCCTGCGACCACGTGCTGCGCGAGGACGGCCGCAGCGCGCTGCAGTACGCCGCCAGCGAGGGCTACGGCCCGCTGCGCGAGTGGGTCGCGGCCAGCCTGCCCTGGGCGGTGGACCCGGCCCAGGTGCTCATCACCACCGGCAGCCAGCAAGGCCTGGACCTGGTGGCCAAGGTGCTGATCGACAGCGGCAGCCGCGTGCTGGTGGAAACACCCACCTACCTGGGCGCCCTGCAGGCGTTCGCGCCCATGGAGCCGCAGATCGAAGGCGTGGCCAGCGACGCCGAAGGCGTGGATGTGGATGCGCTGCTGCAGCAATTGGGCGCTGGCGACGACCAGCCCGAGAGCATGGAGCGTCGCCGCCTCCTCACGCTCGACCTTGACCCGGCCAGCAGCCCGCAGGCCGCACCGCGTTTTCTCTATGTGTTGCCCAACTTCCAGAACCCGACCGGCCGCAGCATGGGCCTGGCCCGGCGCCAGGCACTCGTCGCCGCAGCGGCACGCGTGGGCCTGCCGCTGGTGGAAGACAACCCCTACGGCGACCTGTGGTTCGATCAGGCTCCGCCCACGCCGCTGACCGCGCTCAACCCCGAGGGCTGCATCTATCTGGGCTCGTTCTCCAAGATCCTCGCCCCCGGTCTGCGGCTGGGTTTCATGGTGGCGCCCGCGAGCATCTACCCCAAGCTGCTGCAGGCCAAACAGGCGGCCGACCTGCACAGCCCCAGCTTCAACCAGCGCGTGGTGGCCGAGGTGCTCAAGGACGGTTTTCTGGATCGTCATGTGCCGACCATCCGCGCGCTCTACAAGCGCCAGTGCCAGGCGATGCTGGCCGCGCTGGATGCCGAGATGACGGGCTTGGACGTGCAATGGAACGAGCCCGACGGCGGTATGTTCCTCTGGGTGCGTTTGCCCGAGGGCATGAACGCTGTGGAGTTGTTGCCCCGGGCGGTGGAGCACGGTGTGGCCTTCGTGCCCGGCAGCGCCTTCTACGCCGATCACGCCGACCCACGCACCCTGCGCCTGAGCTTCGTCACGGCCAGCGTCGAGCAGATCGCGGTCGGCATCGGGGCGCTGGCCAAAGCCATCCGCGAGCAACAAGGGGCCTGAGCATGCTGCACCTGTGGGGCCGCCGGAGTTCGATCAACGTGCGCAAGGTCGTTCTGTGCGCGCAGGTGCTCAAGATCGACCTGCCGCGAACCGACGCGGGGCTCACCCACGGCGTGGTGAACACCCCCGACTACCGCGCGAACAACCCCAATGGCTTGGTACCGCTGCTGAGGGACGGCGACTTCACGCTGTGGGAATCGAATGCCATCGTGCGCTACCTCTGTGCACGCGAGGGCAATCTCTACCCATCAGACCTGCACCAACGCTTCAACGCCGAGCGCTGGATGGACTGGCAACAGACCACGCTCAACCCGGCGGGCAGCCCGGGCTTCAAACAATGGATACGCACCGCACCCGAACAGCGCAACGCCGAGGTGATCGCGCAATCCGTCGCAGCCACCGAACCGCTGTTTGCGATGCTCGACGAACACCTGTCGCGCCAGGCTTTCATGGCGGGCGATGCGCTCACCATGGCCGACATCCCGATCGCCTGCGAAGTGCACCGCTGGTGGGGCCTGCCGCAGCCGCGCCCCGCCTGGCCCCACCTCGAACGCTGGTACGCCGGCTGGCTGGCCCTGCCCGCAAGCCGGGGTGTGCTCGACCTGCCTTTGTCCTGAACCGGAACCCCCCATGACGCAACGCGCATTTCAACAAGTCGACGTGTTCACCGACACGCCGTATTTCGGCAACCCGCTGGCCGTGGTGCTCGACGGCAGCGGCCTGAGCACCGAAGCCATGCAGCGCTTCACCGACTGGACCAACCTCTCGGAATGCACTTTCGTGCTGCCCCCCACGAACGAAGGATTGGCGAATGGAGCCGACTACCGCGTTCGCATCTTCTGCCCGGGGCGCGAACTGCCGTTCGCCGGCCACCCCACGCTGGGCACCTGCCACGCGTGGTTGCAGGCCGGTGGACAACCGCGCGGTGAACACGTGGTGCAGGAATGCGGCGTGGGCCTCGTGCCGATCAGGCGCGACGGGCACATCGATCCGGCGCCGGGCCGCCCCAAGCCGGATCAGCCCCCTCGGGGGGCAGCGACCCGCGAAGCGGCGGAGCGTGGGGGCCAAGTTCGGCTGGCTTTTGCGGCGCCGCCCTTGCGCCGCAGCGGCCCGCTGGATGAAGCCGACGTGGCGCTGATCGCGCGTGGCCTGGGCCTGGCGCGCGACGACGTCGTGGCGCACGCGTGGTGCGAAAACGGCCCGCCCTGGCGCGGCGTGATGCTGCGCACGGCCGCGCAGGTGCTGGCCCTGAAGCCGAACGCCAGCATGCTCGCCGGGCTGGACGTCGGCGTGGTCGCGCCGCAGCCCGCGGGCGCGGACACGGCGTTCGAGGTGCGCGCCTTCTTCCACACTGTCAATGCACTGAGCGAAGACCCGGTCACCGGCAGCCTGAACGCGGCGGTGGCGCAGTGGCTCATTGGCGCGGGTCTGGCGCCCGATCGTTACGTGGCCGCGCAAGGCACGGCGATGGGCCGCGCCGGGCGCGTGTACATCGAGCGCGATGTCGACGGCACCATCTGGGTCGGCGGCGCTTCTGTCACCTGCATCAGCGGTCAGGTCACGGTGTGACGCCCCGCATCGACCACCTGGTGGTGGCCGCTCGCACCATCGAGGACGGCGTGAGCTGGTGCGAAGCCGCGCTGGGCATGCCGCCCGGCCCCGGCGGTGAACACCCCTTGTTCGGCACGCACAACCGGCTGCTCAAGCTGGACGATGGCAGCGACAAGGCACCGTACCTGGAGATCATCGCCATCGACCCGAAGGCCACGCCCACGCGCGCCAGCGGACTCAGGCGCTGGTTCGATCTGGACGACCCGGCCCTGCAGACCCGGCTGGCGCACGACGGCCCGCAGCTGGTGCACTGGGTGGCCAGCGTGCCCGACATCGACGCGTCGCTGGTGGCCTTGCAGGCCATCGGCATCCAGCGCGGGCCGGTGGTCAGCGCCTCGCGCCAGACAGCCCACGGCCTGCTGAAGTGGCGCATCAGCGTGCGTGACGACGGCCAGCGGCTGTTCAACGGCGTGTTGCCCACGCTCATCCAGTGGGGCTCGGCGCACCCCACCCAACACATGCCGCCCAGCGGCATCACGCTTCGCCAGTTGCGCCTGCGGCACGCGGGTGCGGCTGGTCTGCGCGCGGCGCTTCAGGCGCTGGGCCTGGAGGGGATGAGCGTGATGGAAGGCCACGAGGGCCCCGCCGGCCTCACCGCTGAACTCGACACCCCGGCCTGTGGCCGCCTCACCCTGATGTCACCTCCATGAACGCCAACCTGCCCTGCCTGGCCGACATCGAAGCCGCCGCCGAGGTGGTCTACCGCTCGTTCCAGGCCACGCCGCAGTACCGCTGGGCCACGCTGAGCGCGCGCCTGGGCACCCATTGCTGGGTCAAGCACGAGAACCACACGCCGGTGGGTGCATTCAAGATCCGCGGCGGCCTCACCTACTTCGACCAACTCAAGCAGCGCGGCGAACTGCCGCGTGAGGTGATGAGCGCCACGCGCGGCAACCACGGCCAGAGCATCGGCTGGGCGGCGCGCATGCACGACGTGGCCTGCACCATCGTCGTGCCGCGCGGCAACTCGGTGGAGAAGAATGCCGCCATGCGCGCCCTGGGCGCGACGCTGATCGAACATGGCGAGGACTTCCAGGAAAGCAGGGAACACGCCATCGCACTCGCCGCCGAGCGCAGCGCGCACATGGTGCCGAGTTTTCACGCCGACCTGCTGCGCGGTGTGAGCACCGCCTGGTGGGAGTTCTTTCGCGCCGTGCCGCAGATGGACGTGGTCTATGTGCCGGTGGGCCAGGGTTCGGGCGCGTGTTCGGCCATCGCCGCCAAGCTCGCGCTGCGCCACCCGGTGCGCATCGTGGGCGTGATCAGCGCCCACGCCACGACCTACGCCGACTCGTTGGCTGCGGGTCGCGTGGTGGCCTCGCCCGTGACCACCGTGCTGGCCGACGGCATGGCCTGCCGCGTGGCTGACCAGGCCGCGCTCGACGTGCTCGCACCGCACCTCGATCACATCGTGCAGGTGAGCGACACCGAGGTGGCCGAGGCCATGCGCATGTTGTTTGCCGACACGCACAACGTGGCCGAAGGCGCGGGCGCTGCCAGCTTTGCGGCAGCTTGGCAGGAGCGCGCTGCGCTCAAAGGACAGGTGGTGGGCACCACCCTGTGTGGTGGCAATGTGGACAGCGCGACGCTGGCCACCGTCCTCAAAGCGTCAAACGGGTTCTGAGCGAACCAACCGCGCCACCACTTCACAGAAGGCCTCGACCGCGTCGGTCTTGAACACCACCTCGCGCACCCCGGCGGCCCTGGATTCGGCCTGCAGTTCGTCGGTGATGTAGCCCGAGGCCACGGCCACGGGCAGTTGCGGGTTGATCTCCAACACCGCCTTGGCCACTTCCAGACCCGACATGCCGGGCATGTTGAAGTCGGTCAGCAGCAATTGAAAACCCGTGGGCGAGGCCCGCACCGCGTCGATGGCCTGTGTCTGCGAGGTGAACGCCGTGACGCGGTAGCCCCGGCGCTCAAGCAGGCGGCGCACGAGAAACACCAACGTATCGTCGTCGTCCAGGTAGAGGATGTGAGGTGGAACCACGGAAGGGTCGTCGGCCATGGCGAGGTCAGATGTGGTGCTGGATACGGTTGGGGATAAAGGCGGTTCGAAACCCATTGTGACGGGTTCGAGCGACCTCAGGGCAGGGGTGGTTTCACCCTGGCATTCGGGCTCGCCAGGGGCAGCGGGAAAAAACAGGGTGAACGTGGTGCCCCCACCGGGGTGGGTGTCGACCTCGATCGCGCCTCCGTGCACCTGCACGATGCCCAGCACGACCGGCAGGCCCAGACCCGTGCCCTGGCCCACCGCCTTGGTGGTGAAGAAGGGCTCGAATATCCGGTTGCGCACGGCCTCGGTCATGCCGCTGCCGTTGTCCGTCACGCGCAAACGCACGGCGCCCACATCGAGTCGGGCGCAGGTCTGGGCGAGCTCTGCGGGCAACAATGAGGAGGTGTTGGCCAGGCCGTCGATGCGGCATTCGATGCGACCGGGCTGACCGTCCAGCGCATGAATGGCGTTGGTGCACAGGTTGACGAGCACCTGGCCGATCTGGGTCGCGTCGGCCTCGATGGACAAGTTGTCGGGCGCGCACGATTGCACCAGCTCCACCTGGGGTGGCATGACCCCGCGCAACAGGGTGCAGGACTCTGCCAGGATGGTGCACACGTTGACCCGCATGCGCTGTACCGGCTGCTGGCGGCTGAACGCCAGGATCTGGCGCACCAGTTCGCGCCCGCGGCGCGCGGCGGTGCTGATCTCGTGCAGGCTCTCGCACGAGGCGGCGTCGGGCGGCAAGTCCTGTCGCGCCAGATCGGCGTTGCCCAGGATGGCGGCCAGGATGTTGTTGAAGTCGTGCGCCACGCCCCCGGCCAGCGTGCCCAGCGCTTCCATCTTCTGGGACTGCGCGAGCTGCGACTGCAGGTGCTTTTGCTGGGCCTGCGCGTTCTTCAGCGAGGTGATGTCGATGAAGGTCAGAACCACATGGCGCAATCCACCCTGCGCGTTGTTCTCGGGGTAGGCATTGCACAGCGCCCAGTGCACGCCCTCGCCGGCCGCCTGTGGCATGCCGATCACCACGCTGCGCACCGGCTGGCCCGTGGCGAGAACGCGCTCGAACGGCATTTCGTGCCGGCGCATCGGCTGGCCGTCCTCTCGAAGCATCTGCCAGCCGTCCGCCGAAGGTTCGGCCAAGGCACGGTTCGCACCCCCTTCGCTCCAACCCAGGAAGCGCCGGGCGGCGGTGTTGATGCTGGACAAGGTGTGATCGGGCCGAAACACCATCACGCCCGCGCTGAGGTTGTCGATCAGGGCGCGTGAATCGGCCTCCCGCTGCTGGAGGCCCTGGCGCGCCTTGTCGCCGTCCATGCGCAGGCGGTAGGACACCAGCGCGCCATACAACACCACCCGCAGCAGTTTCGTGAGCAGGAAGAAGAAGATGAACGACGGCGCCATGGCGTCCTGAGACATGCCGAGCACCTGCAAGCTGACGGCAAAGCTCACCACGCCGCAGAACTCAAGCACTGTGAGCGCCTTGAGCGCTTGCATCTCGGGCACGCGGCGCCGCGGGTCGGCGCGCCGGATTTCGAGGTACGAGCAGACCACAATCATCAGCATCGACGTGGTGAACACCGTTTGTCGAGCTACGTGCAGTTCCCACTCGATCAGGAAGAAGAGCGTCACACAGAAGAACGCCAGGGTGCCGGCGAGGATGGGCAGCAGCGGTCGAGACGTGCCGACATAGCTCCGGAACCCGAGCCAGCCGCACAAGGCACTGACCATCAGCGCGGTGTTGCCCACGGGAAAGCTCACCGCATCGGGCAAGGCATCGCGCGACCACAGCATCAGCGAGCCCAGGATGCCCAGCACGGCAGACAGCGACCACCACCCCGGGCCACCGATGGCGGGATAACGACGCATCTGGGCCCAGAAGGCCAGTGCAATCAGAAAGTCGACGCCCACCCGCAAGGCCAGCAGGGTCGGCAGGTCAAGAGTCATGGGAGGGGAGCAAGGCCAACATTGCATTTATTGAAGCACAGCGCGCCCGGGTCATCGTCTGGATAAACACCCCAAAGGCCCCGGTGTTCGGCGCAACGGTCGGCAATCCTTGCTGGACAGACGCCTCCGCGACTCCGCAGGCACCCGCAGTCGCTGTCGGGACAAAGCACCACTGAGGCGCGGACCCAGAATGCCCGTCATGGGAACGCTCTACCTTGTGCGCCACGGCCAGGCCTCGTTTGGCGCGGACGACTACGACCAGCTCAGCGAGATGGGCCACCGACAGAGCCGCCGGCTGGGGGAGTACTGGGCCGAACGCGGCGTGGTCTTCGATGCCGTCATCACTGGCACGCTCAAGCGCCACGCCCAGACCTGGGCCGGCATCGCCGAGGGAGCGAAGCTGAGCGAAGAGGCCCTGGCCTGGCCAGGCCTCAACGAGTACGACAGCGAAGCCGTGATTCGCGCAATCCACCCGCATCCACTGGAGAAGCCGCGTTCGGCCGAAGAAGCGCCCGAGCTCTACCGTCACCATTTCCGACTGCTGCGCGATGGACTCACCCAGTGGATGGCGGGCACCGTGAGCCCGCAGGGCATGCCCAGCTACATCGATTTTGTGCACGGCGTCACCAGCGCGCTGGACCACGTGCGGGCGAAACACCACGGGCAGAACGTGTTGCTGGTGTCCAGCGGCGGGCCGATCTCCACCGCCGTGGGCCAGGTGCTGGGCCTGAGTCCGGAGGCCACGATCGAGCTGAACCTGCGCATCCGCAACAGTGCGGTGACCGAATTCCAGTTCAACCCCAAGCGGCACACGCTGCTGTCCTACAACACGCTGCCGCACCTCGATCATCAGGACTTCAAGTCCTGGATCACCTACGCCTGAAGTCTGTTGCCCCCACGTTCCCCCGCTGCGCGAGGTCCGCTGCCCCCCCGTGAGGGCTGATCCGCCTTGGGGCGGCCCGGCGGCGGATCGGCTGCGTTATGTGGCGGGTGGGTACGCGGTGCGATCAGTCAGGGTGTCCTCGGGCAACTGGTCGATCTCGCTCAACAGGCGCGCCAGCGCACGCCCCGCCGCCGCCAACACCGCGCGACCCTTCTCGGCCGTCGCCGAGGTCGCATTGCCCACCGCGCCATGGGCGTTGTAGTCCTGCATCTGCCAGCCCAGCTTGGCGCTCTTGCCGTTGCCCAGGATGCTGAATTGACCGGCGCGGTCCTGTGACTTCGACGCGAAGTTGGCGGCGTGTTGCATGCGGACCCTGTCCTGTGAGAGCGCCAGCATCAGCGAGGTTTCAATCTCCCCGGCGTGGATGCCGAAACGGTGTTCCTCGTTGCTGAACATCGCATTCAAGTCGCGGCCGGCCTCATCCAGCAGCGGCAGATGGAACCAGTTCACGCTGTAGACCAGCATGCCCAGCCGGGCGCGCAGGTCGCGCGCCACCACATCCATCAGGCCCACCTGCCCACCGTGCGCGTTGAAGAGCACCAGCTTCTTCACGCCGCTGGCCGCCACGCACTCGCCGATCTCGGTCCACAGGCGCAGCACCGTTTCGGCTTTCAGCGTGAGCGTGCCGGCGAAGCGCGTGTGTTCGGGCGAGTAGCCCACGGCTTGCGTGGGCAAGAACAGCGCGGGCAGATCCGGCGCGATGTGCGGGATGCTCGCGGCGACCACGCCGTTGGCGATGTCGGTGTCCACCGACAGAGGCAGGTGCGGGCCGTGCTGCTCGATCGCGGCCACGGGCAGCACGGCCATGGCGCGCGCCTTGTCCAGCAAGTCAAAGTCGGCGGTGGTGAGGTCGGACCAGTGGCGCAGGGGGCTTGTCATGTGCCGATCTTACGATCGGCATACATCCAGTGACGCGACCAGGGCAACTCGGTGGCCGGCTGCCCGGCCGCGCGACACAGCACTTGGTAGATCGCCACCTCATCGTGCTCGAACGCCCAGGCACATCCGGCCAGGTAGATGCGCCAGATGCGCCAGCGTTTCTCGTCCACCAGCGGCTTGATCCGCGCCGTGTTCGCCTCGAAGGCCTCGCTCCAGAGCTGCGTGGTGCGCATGTAATGGCGGCGCAGGTTTTCCACATCGAAGGCTTCCAGTCCGCCCTCCTGCAGGGTACGCAAGACGGTGCTGATGTGCGGCACCTCGCCGCGCGGGAACACGTAGCGGTCGATGAAATGGCCGCCTCCATGGCGCGTTTCGCCGTCGTATGCATCGGTGCTGGTGATGCCGTGGTTCATGGCCCAGCCGTCGGGCTTGAGCAACGAGCGGATGCGGGTGAAGTACGGCACGAGATGGTCCAGGCCCACGTGCTCGAACATGCCCACGCTGGTGATGCGGTCGAAAGGTCCGTCCTGCACGTCGCGGTAATCCTGCAGACGGATGTCGATGCGGTCCTGAAGCCCGGCCGCGCGCACACGCTCACGCGCCAGATCGAACTGGTTCTGCGACAGCGTGACACCCACGCACTGCGCGCCGAACTTCTCTGCCGCGCGCAGCACCAGCGCACCCCAGCCACAGCCGATGTCGAGCAGACGCTGACCCGGTTGCAGGCGGATCTTGTTCAGGATGTGATCGATCTTCTGGATCTGCGCCTGGTCCAGCGTTTCGTCGCCTCGCTCGAAATACCCACACGAATACACCATGCCTTCGCCCAGCCACTGAGCATAGAAGTCATTGGACACGTCGTAGTGGTACTGGATGGCCTCGCTGTCGCTCTCGCGCGTGTGGCCGAAGCGCCGGCGCAGCCGGCCGAGCAGCCCACCCTCGGGTTGCGCGTGTTCGGCCAGACCGTGCGCCACAGCCAGGATGTCCGGCACCGAGCCTTCCACGTCGATCAGCCCTTCCACATAGGCCTGGCCGAGTGTGTCCAGCCCCGGGTCGATCAGCAGCGGCAGGGCGGAGGCATCGCGCACGCGGATCTCCACCTGCGGTTGTTCAAAATCGCCCAGCGAAAGCGAGGAGGCGCCGCGCTCACCCCAACTCAGGCGAACCGGCAGGTTCACCCGGGTTTTCATGCGTTGCGCCCAAGGCAGCAGCGCGCGTTCGACGATCGATCCCATGCACACCTCCATGCGGGCCTGACCCAGCTTGTGATCCGGGTTGTACCCAATTGAGCAGAAGCTGTGAAGAGCCCGGGGCTCACGCACAGTCGACAAGACAGAAAAACAGCGGTGACTTATATTCAAAAGCCGCCGCGCACGGCAGTCCGAGGAACTTGGGCGAGCCCGGCCGCTCACACCGTTCGCCGCCTCTTGTCCACACCCGATCCCGATGCAGTTCCCCACCGAATTCAGAATCTCCGCCGCCCTGCGCCTGCTGGGCGCCTGGCTGCTCGCCGCCACCCTGCCCTGGGGTGTGGCCGCGCAGGGTTTGCTCGGAGGCAGCGCGGCCAGCGTGACGGTGGTGAAGAGCGACCAGGCGCGTGCCGAACTGGTGGCGCATGCGCCGGACGGCGCCGGACCGGGCCAACCCGTCTGGGTCGGCCTGCAGCTCACACACGCCCCCGAATGGCACACCTACTGGAAGAATTCGGGTGATTCCGGCCTGCCCACCGAACTGCGCTGGACGCTGCCGCCCGGTGTGAGCGCCGGCGAGATCGCCTGGCCCACACCACGCAAGTTCCCGATCGGCAACCTGGCCAACTACGGCTTTGACGGCACCGTGGTGCTGCCGGTGCCCCTGACCGTGAGCCCGGACTTCAAAGGCGACGCGATCGACGTGCAGCTCTACGCCGCGTGGTTGGTCTGCCGCAAGGAGTGCATTCCGGAAGAGGGCAACTTCGCGCTGCGCATCCCCGTGCAAGGCTCGACCGGGAGCAACGGTGCCGCCTTCGAGGCCAGCTTCCAGGCCGCGCCCAAAGACCAACCCGCTGCGGGCAGCCAGCTGCAGCCCGAAGCCGGTTTCGTCAACGTGTCGCTGGCGAATCTGCCCGCCGCCTGGCGCGGCAAGACGCTGGAGTTTTATCCCGAAACCACCGGCCTGATCGAACCCGGCGCCCCCTGGACCCAGGCCTGGGACGGCACGCGCTGGACCGCCCGTGTGCCGCTGTCGCCGCACCGCAGTGAAAGTCCGGCCCAACTCGCGCTGGTGGTGGCCCAAGCCAACCCGCCCGGCCAGGGGCCGGGTGCCGCTGGTGTCCGCCTGGAGGTGCCGGTGCAGGGCGCCTGGCCCGCACCGGCTCCCCTGCCGGCCGCCGTGCCCGACGCGCTGCAGGCCGCGCTGGACGCCAACGCCGCGCGCGCCGCCGCGCCGGTGAACAGCGCCACCGCGCTCACCTTGGGCGCGGCCTTGCTGGGCGCGCTGCTCGGCGGCCTGATCCTCAACCTCATGCCCTGCGTGTTCCCGGTGCTGGCGATCAAGGTCATGGCTTTCGCGAAACACGCCAACGACCGCCATGCCCACCGCGCCCACGGACTGGCTTACACCGCGGGCGTGGTGCTCTCGTTCACCGCGCTGGGCGCCTTGCTGCTGGGCCTGCGCGCCGCAGGCGAGCAGCTGGGCTGGGGATTCCAGCTGCAAAGCCCGGCCGTGGTGGCGGGTCTGGCCGTGCTGTTCACCCTGATCGGCCTGAACCTGGCCGGTCTGTTCGAGGTCGGCAACGTGCTGCCCAGCCGCCTGGCCAGCCTGCAGGCCAGGAACCCCACGGTGGACGCCTTCCTCACCGGCGTGCTGGCCACGGCCATCGCCTCGCCGTGCACTGCGCCGTTCATGGGCGCCTCGCTGGGCCTGGCCATCGGCCTGCCCGCTGCGCAGGCGCTGGCCGTGTTTGCGGTGTTGGGCCTGGGCATGGCGCTGCCGTACCTCGCCGCCAGCTGGATTCCGGCGGTGGCGCGCGCCCTGCCTCGCCCTGGCGTCTGGATGGACACCTTCCGCCGCGGCATGGCCTTCCCGATGTTTGCCACCGTGGTCTGGCTGCTGTGGGTGCTGGGCCAGCAAAGCGGCATCGACGGCGCGGCCGGGCTGCTCATGCTGCTGGTCGTGCTGGCCCTGCTGGTCTGGTCACTCGGCCTGCGCGGCAGGAGCCGCACGGCCCTCGCCGGTCTGTCCCTCGCCGGTCTGGCCTGGTTGGGCTGGGTGATCGGGCCCAACGTCACACGCCTGCAGGAGTCCGCGCCCGGCCAAGCCGTGGCGACCGCACAAGATGGCGTGAGCTGGCAAACCTGGAGCCCCGAGGCGCAAGCCACCCTGGTGGCGTCGGGCCGCCCGGTGTTCGTCGATTTCACCGCCGCCTGGTGCGTGACCTGCCAGTACAACAAGCGCACCACGCTGGCCGATGCGGCGGTGCTCGGCGACATCGCCGGCAAAAACGTGGCGCTGCTGCGTGCCGACTGGACGCGCCGCGACCCGGCGGTGACCGCCGCGCTGGCCACATTGGGCCGCAACGGCGTGCCGGTGTATGCGATCTACAAGAACGGACAAGCACCGCAGGTGCTGTCCGAAGTGCTGAGCGTGGAGGAGGTCCGAGCGGCATTGTCCAGGCTTTGAACCTGCGCGGTCGTCGTTTCGTCCGTCATTGACACGTCTTCAGGAGACATCGCCATGCAACGCCGCCCCATCATTGCCCTGACCGCGCTCACACCCTTTGCCAGCCTGCTGCCCGCCACCGCCCGGGCCGCCAGCGTGGGCCAGGCCGCGCCCGACTTCACCCTGATGGACACCACCGGCAAGCCGGTGAAACTGTCGCAGTTCAAGGGCAAGCCGGTGGTGCTGGAGTGGAACAACCCGGACTGCCCGTTCGTGAAGAAGCACTACCAGGGCAACATGCAGGCCCTGCAAAAAGAAGTCACGGGTCAGGGTGCCATCTGGCTGGCCATCAACTCCACGCGCGACGACAGCAGCGACTACATGGCGCCCGCCCAACTCGGCCGCTGGATGACCGAGCAGAAAGACAGCCCCACCGCCGCCCTGATGGACGAGGACGGCAAGGTGGGCCAGGCCTATGCGGCGCGTGTCACGCCACACATGTACATCGTCAACGCGCAGGGCGTGCTGGTGTATGCCGGCGGCATCGACAGCATCGCCTCGGCCCGGGTGGACGATATCCCCAAGGCCACCAACTATGTGCGCCAGGCCATGGCGGAGATTCAGGCCGGCAAACCGGTGAGCGTGGCCACGAGCCGCGCCTACGGCTGTAGCGTGAAGTACCAGACGGCGTAAACGCCGTACCCCCCGCGTCGCCTTCGGCGCCCCCCCCTGGGAGTGGGGCGACACCTGGGGCCGGTGGAGCCGGGCCCGCGGTGTCTCTGGGTGGGTGTCGCGTCTTGCAGTGCGGGTCGCGCTCCGGCACGGTTTCCTGAGACCGGGATAATCCCCTTACCCCTGCCACTATTCCCGACACCGTCACCCCATGCCCTTTGCTCCTCTGCAGAACGACAGCTTCCTTCGCGCCTGCCTGCGCCAGTCCACCGATCACACGCCGGTGTGGCTCATGCGCCAGGCCGGGCGCTACCTGCCCGAATACCGCGCCACGCGCGCCAAGGCCGGCAGCTTCATGGGACTGGCCACGAATGTGGACCACGCCACCGAAGTGACGCTGCAGCCACTGGAGCGCTACGCGCTGGACGCGGCCATCCTGTTCAGTGACATCCTCACGGTGCCCGACGCCATGGGCCTGGGCCTGTCGTTCGCGCTGGGCGAAGGCCCGAAGTTCGCGAAGACGGTGCGCACCGAGGCCGACGTGGATTCGCTGGCCGTGCCCGACATGGACAAACTGCGCTATGTGTTCGACGCCGTCACGTCCATCCGCAAGGCCTTGAACGGCCGCGTGCCGTTGATCGGTTTCTCGGGCAGCCCCTGGACGCTGGCCTGCTACATGGTCGAGGGAGGTGGTTCCGATGACTACCGCGCGGTCAAGACGCTGATGTACAGCCGCCCGGACCTGATGCACCGCATCCTGGCCATCAACGCGGATTCGGTGGCGGTCTACCTGAACGCGCAGATCGACGCCGGCGCGCAGGCCGTGATGGTGTTCGACAGCTGGGGCGGCGTGCTGGCCGACGGCAACTTCCAGCAATTCAGCCTGGCCTACACCAAGCGCGTGCTGGCCCAGCTCAAGCGCGAACACGACGGCGTGGTGATTCCGCGCATCGTCTTCACCAAGGGTGGTGGCCTCTGGCTCGACGACATGAAGACCCTGGACTGCCACGCACTCGGCCTGGACTGGACCGTGAATCTGGCCAAAGCCCGCGCGCAAGTGGGCGAAGGCCCGGACGGCAAAGCCCTGCAGGGCAACATCGATCCCAACGTGCTGTTTGCGCAGCCCGGGCAGATCGACGCCGAAGTGGCGCGCGTGCTGGAGAGCTTCGGCCCGCCCCACCAAGGCCCGGGCACCGGCGCCACCCACATCTTCAACCTGGGCCACGGCATCAGTCAGTACACGCCTCCAGAGCACGTGTCGACCCTGGTGGACGCGGTGCACACCCATTCGAAGCGCCTGCGCGCGGCCGGCTGAGCCGGTCCATGGCGGACAAGCGCTCCGGTTGTTGCTCCGGTTTTCAGAGCCTCAACCGCAGTTTTGGCGCGGGATACGGCGAACGCCCGAAGGATTTCAGGTAGGCCGAAAGGCGTCATGAAACCGTCATGACCCCGGCGCAATGCCGGCCATTAACACAAAACATGCCGAAAAACGCACTTGACAAGCTTTACTTATGCACAAAATTTTTGCTGCGGTGCGCCATGAACCCCGAACACCCATGCAAGCCGTTCCTCACGGTGGATTCTCTTGCAAGTTGTTGATTCATATAGATTTTGCAATCTGCTTTTTTTGAAGGCAGTTTAAGCAAAGCCTTGATTCTCAAGGGCTGCGGCGTCGGAAAATGAATCTATCAACAAAGTTATCCACAGAAAATCTGGATATGTCCCGATGCTGAGCCAAATCAACGACTTACGCCGCATTCCGACAGTTCAACTGAGGAAGAACCGCTAACCATGGCTTTCTGGCCCAGCGTCGTGGTGGCCACCCCCGCCCACAGCGGGGTGGGCGCCAGCCTGACCTACCGAAGTGAGTTGCCGCTCGCTCCCGGCACGCTGGTGCGGGTGCCGCTGGGCGCCCGCGAGGTGCTCGGTGTGGTGTGGGACTGCCCGACCACCTCGCCCGAGGGACTGACCGAAGCGCAGACCAAAGCGGTGGCCGGCATGCTTGAAGGCCTGCCGCCGCTCAACGAGCGCTGGCGCCAGTTGGTGAAATTTGCCGCCCAGTACTACCAGCGCAGCCTGGGCGAGGTGGCGCTCGCCGCGCTGCCACCGCAGCTGCGCGACCTGAGCAACGTGCAACTGGCGCGCCGGCTCAAGCGCCGGTCGAAGGCGGGCGTGGGCGGGAGCCTCCCGGCAGGCGATGTGGCGGATGGCCACGACCTCAGCGACGAACAGCGCCTGGCACTGGACGCCCTGGCATTGGCGGCGGCGCCCGTGCTGCTGTTTGGCGCCACCGGCAGCGGCAAGACCGAGGTCTACCTGCAGGCCACGCAGCGCGCGCTGCAGGCCCATGCCGACGCTCAAGTGCTGGTGATGGTGCCGGAGATCAACCTCACACCGCAGCTGGAAGCGCGTTTTCGCGAACGCTTCGAGCCCCTGTGCGGCGCAGGCGCGGTGGTGTGCCTGCACAGCGGCATGACGCCGGCGCAGCGCCTGTCCAGCTGGCTTGCGGCCCACACGGGGCAGGCGCGCATCGTGCTGGGCACGCGCATGGCCGTTCTGGCCAGCCTGCCCGGGCTGCGTTTGATCGTGGTCGACGAGGAGCACGACCCCAGCTACAAGAGCCAGGAAGGCGCGCGTTACTCGGCGCGCGATCTGGCGGTGTACCGGGGCAAGGTGGAGTCGGAGGCACTGGCAGCGGATGAGCGCTGCCAGGTGGTGCTCGGCTCGGCCACGCCGTCGCTGGAGAGCTGGCACGCGGCCGACCAGGGCCGCTATCTGCGGCTGGCCATGCCGGCGCGTATCGGCGGCGGCGCACTGCCACGCCTGCGGTTGGTCGACATGAACCACCAGCCCAAGGGCGCCGTGCTGGCCCCGCCCCTGATTGCTGCGATGGCCGAGCGCATCGGGCGTGGTGAGCAGTGCCTGGTGCTGCTGAACCGGCGCGGCTATGCCCCGGTGCTGGCCTGCCACGACTGCGGCTGGAAGAGCCAGTGCGCGCACTGCAGCGCCTTTCGTGTGTTCCACAAGCTCGACCGCACACTGCGCTGCCACCATTGCGGCTTCACCGAACGCGTGCCGCGCGCTTGCCCCGACTGCGGCAACCTCGACATCGCGCCCGTGGGCCGCGGCACCGAACAGGTCGAAGAACAGCTCGCCGGGTTGCTGGCCGACGTGAAACGCCCCGACGGCGGGCCCGCGCGCGTTGCGCGCATGGACGCCGACTCAACCCGCCTCAAGGGCAGCCTGGAGATGCAGCTGGCCACCATGCACAGTGGCGAAGTCGACGTGCTGGTGGGCACGCAGATGATCGCCAAGGGTCACGACTTCCGGCGCATCACCCTGGTGGCCAGCATCAACGCCGACTCGGGCCTGTTCGCCAGCGACTATCGGGCGCCCGAGCGCCTGTTTGCGCTGCTCATGCAGGCGGCCGGGCGCGCCGGGCGCGACGCGGCCCAGAGTGCGGCGAGTGAAATGTGGGTGCAGACCTGGTACCCGCAGCACCCGCTGTTCGCCTCGCTCAAGCAACACGACTTTCCCGCGTTCGCCACCACCCAGTTGGCCGAACGATTGAGCGCCGGCATGCCGCCCTACGGACACCAGGCGCTGCTGCGCGCCGACGCGCGCACCCAGCAGGCTGCCCAGGCCTACCTCAACGCGGCGGCGAAGGCGGCCGTGGGTTTGCCGCATTTCGACGACGTCACCCTCTACCCGGCGGTGCCACTCACCATCCAGCGCGTGGCCAATGTGGAACGTGCCCAGTTGCTGGTGGAAGCCGCCTCGCGCGGCGCGCTGCAGCGCTTTCTGGCCGCATGGCAGCCGGTGCTGCTGGAGAGCCGCGGTCTGCCCGAGACGCGGGGGTTGATCCGCTTTGCGGTGGATGTGGATCCGCTGGTGATCTGAGGCACCCCTTCAGGCGTCGATCTTTTCCTCGGCGGGCCACAGCTGCTCGACCGTCTGGACCACGTCGCGCAACTTGAAAGGCTGCAGCAAGAAGCGGCGGACCTCCAGCTCCTTCAGCCGCTTCAACATGGCTGCGTCGCACGCCGGCGCCATCACCGCCACCGGAATGCCGGCTTCGCAACGGAAGTCTCCGGCGCGCAGACGGCCCAGGAGTTCCAGAGCCGCATCCGGATCGGCCAGGGACAACATCAACCCGTCGGCCTCCCAGGTTCGCAACCACTGTTCGCCCATCACCAGGCTGGTCGCCTGGTGCATGCGCACGATCTCCAGCTCTCGACACACGGAAGCCACGGTGCTTCGCACGAGTCCGTCGGGCTCGATCAGCAAAACATGGATGGACGGGGCACCGGCCGCGCTCACGTCAAAGCCTCCTCGCGGCGAAACATCTCTTCCACCACCAGGTCGCGCAGCCCTCCCAGGATCGCCACATCCAGCTTGTCGAACACCCGTGGACGTCGGTCCATGATGCAAAAGGTACCGACGATCTGGCCATACGGCAGGCGCAGCAAGGCCCCGGCGTAGAACCGCACATACGGCTCCCCGATCACCATGGGGTTGTCTTCAAAACGCGGGTCTTTCAAAGCATCGTGCACCACCAGCGTCTCGGACATGTTGACCGCATGGCCACAAAACGAGATGTCACGCGAGGTCTCGCACAAGTCCATGCCGAAACTCGACTTGAACCACTGTCGATCCCGATCCACCAGCGAGACCAAGGCCATCGGAACGTCGAACTCCTTCGCGGCAAACGCCGAAATGCGATCGAAGCGCTCCTCGGGTGGTGTGTCCAGGATCAGAAGCTCTCGCAGGGCCTGCAGGCGCTGCTTCTCGTTGTGGGGCAAAGGGGCCAGAATCATGGTGTTCTCCGTACGCGTCGCCGGCTGAGGCCTTCAACCGATCATCGAGCCGCGGGTTTCACTGTGTATCGGCCCCTGCGCCGAAAAACTGAAGCCCAACGCTTCAGGTCATCAACGACACGGCGCCCGAAAACGTGAAGAAGGCTGCGGCGGTCGTCACCAGGATGATGCGGGCGATGCGCCCGTTGTCCGCGCCGAAGCGTTCGGCCAGCAACGAGACGTTGCTCGCGCTCGGCAAAGCCGCCACCAGCACCATCACCGTGAGCGCGGCCGGCGAAAGCGGCACGCCGAGCTGGATCGCCGCCGACCCCACCGCGAGCACCAGCAGCGGGTGCAGAACCAGTTTCATCAGCGCCACCGGCAGGTAATCCGACAGCGGCATCGGGTGGCTGGACTGCATCTGCGCGCGTGCCAGCACCGCGCCGATGGTGAACAGCGCCACCGGCGAGGCTGCATCGGCCAGCAGCCAGACGGTCTGCTCGACCGGTTTGGGCAAGGTGAACGCGTAAGCAGAGGCCACCGCGCCCAGGATGATGGACCAGGGCATCGGATTGGCCAGCACACCGCGCAAGGCCTTCTTGCCCGCGTCCAGCATGGCCTGCCCACCATGCCCTTCGCCCTCGTCCAGGCGCGAAAGCGCAATGCACAGCGAACTGGTGATCACCATGTCGACCAGCATGGTCACGATCACCGTGCCGGCCACCTGCGCGCCCAGCAGCGCGGCCAACAACGGAACACCCATGAAGCCGGTGTTGGGGAAGGCCGCCACCAAGGCGCCGAGCGAAGCGTCGTTCCAGCGGATGCGTGTGTTCAAGGTCATGGCCACCGCGAACGCCACCATCACCAAGGCGCACAGCAGGTAGACACCCACGACCGAGGGGTCGAGCAATTCAGCGATCGGCGTGGTGGAACCGAATCGGTACAGCAAACAAGGCAATGCGAAGAACAACACGAATCCGTTGAGCCCCGGGATGGCCTCCAACGGCAGCATCTTGCGGCGGGCAGCCACGAAGCCGGCCAGCACCAGCGCAAAAAACGGAAATGTGACGAGCAGGATATTGAGCACGGGCGCCATTGTGTCAGGCGAGGCTTCCCATGCGGCCCCAACCCCTGCCGGTATGATTCACCGCTCTGTTTTCGATGCGCTCACCGTCCCCTTTTCCATGTCCAACGGCCTGAACCTTGCCCAGCTTGAAGCCGTGAACCACCTGGGGGGGCCATGCCTGGTGCTCGCGGGTGCCGGCTCGGGCAAGACACGCGTGATCACGCACAAGATCGGCCGGCTCATTCAGGCCGGCCTGGCGGCCGATCGCATCGCCGCCATCACCTTCACCAACAAGGCCGCCGCCGAGATGCGCGAACGCGCCAAGCAACTGGTGGGGCGTGACGCAAAGAAGGTGCTGATCTGCACCTTCCACGCGCTGGGCGTGCGCCTGCTGCGAGAAGACGGCGCGGCGCTGGGACTGAAGAAGCAGTTCTCCATCCTCGACACCGACGACATCACCAGCCTGCTGAAGGACTGCGGCGGCACCACCGACGCGGCCACCGCGCGCGGCTGGCAGTGGGCCATCAGCGCGCTCAAGAGCGCAGGCCTGAATTCGTCGCAGGCGCTCGCGCAGGCCAAGGACGAGAACGAGCGCGTGACCGCGACCATCATGGGCCGCTACGAAGAGCGCCTGACGGCCTACCAGAGCGTGGACTTCGACGATCTGATCTCGCTGCCGCTCAAGCTGCTCACCGAGCACCTCGATGTGCGCGAGCGCTGGCAGAAGAAAATGGGCCACGTTCTGGTGGACGAGTACCAGGACACCAACGCCACGCAATACGAGCTGCTCAAGCTGCTGGTGGGTGAGCGCGCGCGCTTCACCGCGGTGGGCGACGACGACCAGTCCATCTACGGCTGGCGCGGCGCCACGCTGGACAACCTCAAGCGCCTGCCGCAGGACTACCCCGAGCTCAAGGTCATCAAGCTGGAACAGAACTACCGCTCCACCAGCGCCATCCTGCGCGCGGCCAACAACGTGATCGGCCCCAACCCCAAGCTGTTTCCCAAGACGCTGTGGAGCGACCTGGGCGAAGGCGAACCGGTGCGAGTGGTGGACGCCGACAACGAAGAGCATGAGGCAGAGCGAGCCGTGGCACGCATCCAGAGCCTGCGTTCGAACTCGCAGCACAAGGAGTTTCGCGACTTTGCCATCCTCTACCGCGCCAACCACATGGCGCGCTCGTTCGAGCAGTCGCTGCGCCGCGCGCAGATTCCCTACAAGGTCTCGGGCGGGCAAAGCTTTTTCGACAAGGCCGAGATCCGCGACCTGTGCGCTTGGCTGCGCCTGTTGGTCAACAACGACGACGACCCGGCCTTCCTGCGCTCGGCCACCACACCCAAGCGCGGCATCGGCCACACCACGCTGCAGGCGCTGGGCACCTTCGCCACCCAATACAAGCTCAGTCTGTTCGAGGCGCTGTTCTCAAACTCGCTGAGCAGCGCCCTGCCCGCGCGCGCCGTGGCCACGCTGCACGAATTCGGCCGTGCGGTGAACGAGTTGGAATACCGCGCCAAGCACACGGTGGGTCACGAGGCCGCGCGAGCCTTCCTCACCGAATGGCTCAAGGACATCGCGTACGAGAAGCACCTGTACGACAGCGAGGACAACGAGAAGGTGGCTGCAGCCCGCTGGACCAACGTGATGGACTTCTGCGACTGGGTCGCCGGGCGCTGCGGAGGCCAGATCGAGGACGAAGCCGGCGTGCAGGTGGAGAGTGAACGCAAGAGCCTGATGGAAGTCGTACAGACGATTGCGCTGCTTTCCACGCTCTCAGAACGCGAGAAGGACCAGAACGTGGTGACGCTCTCCACCTTGCACGCATCGAAAGGCCTGGAGTGGCCGCACGTGATGCTGGTCGGTGTGAACGAAGGCCTGCTGCCGTTCAAGATGGACGAGGAGCCCGGCCAGAGCGACGCCGCCGCCGAGAGCATGGCGCAGCGCCTGCAGGAAGAGCGCCGCCTCATGTACGTGGGCATCACGCGCGCGCAACGCACGCTCGCGGTGAGCTGGCTCAAGCGGCGCAAGAAGGGCCGCGAGAGCATCCCGGGCCAGGCCAGCCGCTTCATCAAGGAAATGGCGCTGGACCAGGCCACCACCAAAGAAGACCCGCGCGAGAAACTGCGCGCCCTGCGCGCCGAGTTCGCCCAGCGAGCCACCGACCAGGCCGCGCAAAAGGCGGCCGACATCGCTCCATGAAGACACGTCGGCACCACGGGCTCGCAACAGCCGCTATGGCGCTCGCCATCAGCCTGCCTGCCACGGCCCAAACCCCGGCGGTGGGCTGCACCTCGCCCGCCGACATGGCGCCGGCCCAGCTCTACGGTCTGTGGCAGCTTGTGCTGTGGCCACAGACCAGCGGCAGCGAAGCCGCGCCAGCCTCCACCGGCGCGCTCCTGTTCGAACGCCACCCCGAGTACCCGGGCAGTGTGCGAGGCAGCCTCAAGCGCTCCACCCCCGGCAACGATCGACAGGCCCTGGTCTCAGGCGATGTGACCAGCGGCGAATTCAACCTCGACGAATCGGCCGATGGCGTGAACATGGACGCCGTGTGGGAAGGCAACGTGACTGCCTCCGGCTGCGGCCAGGAACTGCGCGGCATCCGCCGCCCCGCCGAAGGCCGGCCTGCGGGCGAGCCGGTGATGAACTTCGTGTTGAAAAAGGCGCCTGGCTGGCGCTGAGCGTTCGTTCCCGGCACTGTGATCGAGTTCGCCTGATACCCAGGTATGTATGTCGAACGGCTTTACAGCCCGGAAGGGCAAGTTGCCAAAAATCATTACAAGTCATTGATTTTGCTTGGCTTCAAAAGCTGGCCCAACCTTTGCTATCAGGTGATCCGACGGGGCAATACCGCCGTATGTATAGCTAAAAGGACGTTCCCATGAAACTCATCAACTCCTCCGTTGCCGCGGCCATTCTGGCCATTGGCAGCATCGCGGCGGGCGCGGCACATGCTGGCACCGTCATCTACAACAACGCCGTTCCCGCCAACGCAACGGTGGCGCTGGGCGTGAACGACGATGGCTCGTTGAACACGACGACGGGCAACATCGTCTCGAACTCAAGCGCAACGGGCCTTGCCTACAACTTTGGCAGCCCTACAGCCTCCGACTGGCGTGACTCGACTTCCCCCGGCTGCTTTTGCGAAGGTTGGGGCGTGTCGGTGAACGGCACCACGAGCGGCTACGCCAACGTGTCCACCGACGGTGGCGCCACCAACCTGACTTTTGGCGCCGCCACGGGTGTCAGCACCACCACCGTGACGACCATGGCGTCCCTGACCAGCCTGTCTGGCCTGACCGTGACCCAGGCGTATGCCGTGTCGGGTGCCACCAGTGCGCTGTTCCAGAACACGGTGACGATCACCAACAACACCGGCGCCGCCGTGAATGATGTGAAGTACGTTCGCGTGATGGACTGGGACATTCCTCCCACGGAGTTCGATGAATACGTCACCATCAAGGGCACGGCCACGACCACGCTGCTCGAGAAATCACACAACAACGGATTCAACACCGCGAACCCACTGATCGACTTTGGCGCGCGCGACCCAGCCACTGTCGATGTTGATTTCACCGACAACGGGATCGATGATCATGGCGCTTACTTCCGGTTCAACTTCGGCACGCTGGAAGATGGCGAAAGCTACACCTTCGAAGTCTTCTACGGCGCCGCAGGCAACGAGGCCGATGCACTGGCCGCAGTGGCCGCTGCAGACATCGAGCTCTACTCGTTCGGTCAGTCATCGCGCGGTGGAGAAATCACGGGCTCCCCAGCAACCTTCATCTTCGGCTTCAGTGGCGTGGGCGGCATCCCGGTCGGCGAAGTGCCCGAGCCAGGTTCGCTGGCCTTGGTTGGCCTCGCGCTGGCTGGTCTGTGCTACGCACGCCGTCGCAAGCAAGCCTGAACCTCGCACCTGAGGCGCCTGGAGCGTCTTGGCAGAAAACCCCCGCACCACCCCGGTTCGGGGGTTTTTTCATGGGCATGCCGCTAAGATCACTTCATGAAACACCAGCTCCGCTTTGCTTCTTTTCGGCCACTGCCCGTTGTGGCGCTGGTGATTGTCCTGCTGGCAGGCACCACCGACGACCTCGTGGCAGCGCCGGTGGTGAACGACATATCCAAGCCAGGCAGCGGTGCGACAACAGAGGCTTATCAGCGCGGCATCGAGGCCCTGGGCAAGGGTGATCTGAAGGTCGCCGAGTCCAACTTTCGCAGCGCGCTGCGACAGGACCCCAAGATGGTCTCGGCGCTGCTGGGTCTGGGCGAGGTCGCGTTCCTCTCCAGGCGAGTCGATGACGCCGGCCGATGGATCGAACAGGCGGTGAAAGCCGACCCGAAGGACGCCAATGCACAAGCGTCCTGGGGCCGGTTTCTGGCACTCAAGGGCCGACACGCCGAAGCTGAAGTGGCCTTGAAACAGGCGGCTGCGCTGGATGCGAAGGCTTTGCGCCCGCGCATCGATCTGGCAGACATGCTGCTCTCGCGCGGTGACGCTGAAGGCGCCATCGTGCTCTACCGCGAGGCGCTCACGATCTCGCCCGAGCACCCGGGCGCACGCTATGCACTGGGGCAGGCGCTGCTGAAAGCCGGCTACCCGGCGGCGGCGGCGGCGGAATTGACTCGGGCTGTGTCACTGGCCAAGGGCAATCCGCTCCCGCTGGTGGCATTGGCACGCGCCGAGTTCGCGCGACAACAACCTGACGCAGCGATGGCAGCCGTGGACCAGGCACTGAGGATTCAGCCGAGCCTCGTCGAAGCGCTCATCCTCAAGGGCGATCTGCTGGACAGCCGAGGCTTGCCCGAGCCAGCCCTGAAGCATTACGAGCGAGCCGCACAGCTGGCGCCCAAGCTGGCACTGCCGCACTTGCGCGCCGGCATGATCCAGCAGCAGCGCGGCCAACTCGATGCCGCGACACAGGCATATCAACGGACCATCGTGCTTGACCCGAAGCAGCCCGTTGCACTGAACAACCTCGCAGCGCTGGCCGTCGAGCGCAAGCAGAACCTGAAGCAGGCCGAGGGTTGGGCACGCCGCGCAGTTGCAGCGGTGCCGCGCGCGGCGCAGTTTCATGACACGCTGGCAACCGTGTTGCTTACGCAGGGCGACCGCAAAGGGGCCATCGCCTCATTCAAGACTGCAACGGAATTGGCTCCCAAGGATCCATCGATCCGCTACCACCTCGGCAAGGCCCTCGCCGAAGCCGGCGACAAGGCGCAAGCACGCAAGACACTGCAGGAGGCGCTGTCGCTGACGCCCAACTTCCCCGCAGCCGCCGACGCACAGAAACTGCTCGACAGTCTCGGCACGCCCTGAGCGCGCATCTGCGGACTGGTTCCGCGCGGCTCAGTCGCTCAAGTGGATTCGGCCAGGGGTGATTCCCGGATGGCCAAACGGGGGGCCATCAGTGCCGCCAACAGTGCTGGCACGTCGTTGTCGAAACTCATCAGGTTGTCCGCAGGCTGCGCGGCCGCTGCGGCTTGCAGGATCTCGCGCACGCTGTTGTGCTGCGTGCCGTTCACCGGCTGGCCGAACGCGGTGCCCAACGCATAGACGCAGGCATCCAGCAAGCGCTGCGATCCGAGCACATGCCACGCATAGTCGATTTCATACCGTTCCACGGCATCCTTCAGGCTCTCACCATCGAGCCGCGCCTCCTCCGCCACATGACGCAGTGTTCGGGTGCTGAGCCCCTGGGTGAAGCGGGCCAGCAAGTCATCAAGCCCGGTGATCGGGTTGGCATGGGTCATGGGGAGTCCAATCGTCAGGAGGGGCGCAGGCCTTGGATCAATGCCGTGCTGGCCGATCCGGAAACGAAAAAGCCCATCGCGGTGGATGGGCTTTTGCGAGAAGTTTGGTGGCCTGGGACGGAATCGAACCATCGACACGCGGATTTTCAATCCGCTGCTCTACCAACTGAGCTACCGGGCCTTCGAGAGAAGCGAGATTGTATCAGCTTCCGAGACCTCGATTTCGAGCCTTGCAGCACTCAAAGCGCGTTGCGTTTGCTGCGCGCCAGATCGACGCCGAGCTGTTTGAGTTTGCGGTAGAGGTGGGTGCGCTCCAGACCGGTCTTCTCGGCCACGCGGGTCATGGACCCAGACTCTTTGGCCAGGTGGTATTCGAAGTAGGCCTTCTCGAACTCGTCGCGGGTTTCGCGCAGCGGACCTTCCAGGTTGAAGGACTGCGATGACTGCGGTCCCATGTCCATCACCGGCTCGGGCAAGGTGCTGCCGGTCATGGCGGCTTCAACCGTGAGGTCCATCGACAGGCCCGAGACCAGACGAGTGGGCGCAGCGATGGGGCTGGCCTTGGGTGGCGCCTTGTTCAGGCCCTGGTCCACCGCCTTGAGCAGCTTGGCCATGGTGATGGGCTTTTCAAGAAAGGCGGTGGCGCCAATGCGCGTGGCTTCGACCGCAGTGTCGATGGTGGCGTGACCACTCATCATGATCACCGGCATCGACAACAAGCCCGTGCTGGCCCATTCTTTCAGCAGCGTCACACCATCGGTGTCGGGCATCCAGATGTCGAGCAACACGAGGTCGGGGCGCAACTGGGCGCGCACGGCGCGGGCCTGGGCCGCGTTCTCGGCCAGTTCGACTGTGTGACCTTCGTCGTTCAGGATTTCGGAAAGCAAGTCCCGGATGCCCAGTTCATCGTCTACAACCAGAATTGTTGCCATGGCGTGGTGTGTTTCCCTCGGTACTTGTTGTCAATTGGCAACTGCGAATGATAACGACACTTGCGCGCCGATCACCTTGCCTTCGGTCACGCGGTTGCTGAGGTCCACGCGCCCGCCGTGTTCATCCATGATTTTTTTCACCACGGCCAGGCCCAGCCCGGTGCCTTTGACCTTGGTGGTCACGTAGGGCTCGAACGCGCGCTTGAGAATGTGCTCGGCAAAACCGGGGCCTTGGTCCAGCACCGACAAGCGCACCCACTGGCCGGAATCGGAGCGGCGCGTGCGCAGCACCACCTGCGCATCGGGCACACCGGCCATGGCGTCCTGGGCGTTCTGCACGAGGTTGTGCAGGATCTGGCGCACCTGCTGGGGGTCGGCCTGGGCCATGGGCAGATCGTCGGCGGCCTCCAGGTGCACGGGCACGGCGGCGTTGTCGTAGAGCGAGAGGATGTCGCGCGCGAGGGCGTTGAGGTCAACCGGCTGCAACTGCGCGGCGGGCAGTCGCGCATAGTCGCGAAATTCGTTGACCAACCGCTTCATCGCGTCGACCTGATCGACGATGGTGCGCACCGACTTGTTGAGGATGGCCTGCTCGGCGGGCTGCACCTTGCCGTCGAGCTTCATGGCCAGGCGCTCGGCAGACAGCTGAATGGGCGTGAGCGGGTTCTTGATCTCGTGCGCCAGGCGCCGAGCCACTTCACCCCAGGCCTTGGCGCGCTGGGCCGAGACCATTTCGGAGACGTCGTCGAACACGAGCAGGCGCTCGCTGTTGGGAAGAAGCGCGCCGCGCGCAATCAAGGTGATGCCTTCGTCGAACGGGGTGGTGCCGTTGGCGCTGAGTTCGAACGACTGCTGCCAGTACCCACCTTCGTGCGGCGTCTGATCGGACAGGAACCGCTCGAACTGCTGCAGCACACCGGTGGAAAACGCCTCCAGCCCGGGCACTTCGGCCAACGGCTCGCCCATGTGAAGGGCCAGTGGCGTGCGCAGGATGCGTGCGGCGCCGGGGTTGACGCTTTGCAGGCGGCCTTGGCTGTCAAGCACCACGACACCCGCCGTGAGGTTGTCCAGGATGGTCTGCAGGTTGTCGCGCGCGGCGTCCACTTGTTCCATGCTTTGCTGCACGGCGGCACGCGCGTCCGCCAGGTCCTGCGTCATGAGAGCGAAGGTGCGCGTGAGGCCGGCGAGCTCGTCGCGCGACGGGAGTGATTTCTTGGGCGAGAGATCGCCCATGGCCACCTCGCGCATGCCTTCGGCCAGCACCAGCAGCGGACGGATCAACTGGTTGCCCAGCAGCACCGCCAGCAGCACCGCGCCGAACACCGCCAGAAACAGTGCCAGTGTGAGCGTGCCGATGTACATGCGCCGCAACCCCTCGCGGGCCAGCGCGCGTTCCTGGTACTCGCGGTTGGCCACCTGCACGGCCAGCGCGTCGGCCACCAACGCGGCCGGCAGGGGTGCCACCACCTGCAGGAAGCGTGGCTCGGCATCGAAGCCGAAACTGGGCGGACTCACCAGCGCCAGCACTTTGATGCGCGCCTGCCCAGCCGCCAGCATGGCCTCCATTTCGCCATCGGCGCCCTCGTCGAGCCCCTCGATCTGCGCCACCACACGCGAGTTGCGCACGCTGCGCAACTGGGCAGCGCTGGGCCGCTCGGGGCTGAGATCGAAACGCGAGAGACCAGAACTGCCGAGCGCCTGGCCCGAGGCGCTCCAGAGCACGAGATCGGTCACGCCGAGTTGCTCGCGCAAACGCTCCAGCGCGAGCACGGCCGATGAATTGGGTGTGCGCCCCAGGCCTTCGGCGGCCACGCGGGTCTTGCTGCTGAGGTCGGCGGTGAGCGTGTCCAGCGTGGTGCGGCCGAGGTTGAGGCCTGCGGCCAGCGCAGACTCCACGCGCACGTCGAACCAGCTCTCGATGGAGCGCGAGACGAACTGGTACGACACGGTGTAGATCAACAAGCCGGGCAGCACGCCGACCAGACCAATGATGGCCGCCAGCTTGATCAGCAGGCGGCTGCCGAACTTGCCGCGCCTGAAACGCATGGCCAGCCGTACGCCCAGCCACACGATGACCAGCAGCAGGAAGCCCGCCACCGCCACATTGATGGCCACCAACCAGCCGAAGTTCTGTTCGTAGAGGGCGCGGTTGCGCGTGGCCAGGGTGAGCAGAAACAGCAGCACCATGCCCACGCCGGTCATGAAAACCAGACCCGCACCGATAGCCCAGCGCACAGCGCCTGGCCGCTTGCGATTCGTGGAGGTCGTGGGGTCTGGGTTCACGGTGAGGTGGGGTGGGCGCGCTGGCGCACAGGGACTTCAGCGGACCGGGGAGGTGGTTTCCGCATCGACCCGGGCACTGGCCGGGACTTCCATACTGTCGACCTCCGGGGCCGCGGGCGCTGGCGGTCGGTCGGGCTCGGCCCGATGGGAGACCTCGATCCGGTCGCGAACCTCGATGTTCCACTCCCGCTGGGTGCCCACACCGATCTGGAACGGTCGCGGCAACAGGGACAGGTCGAGGCGAAAGGCAAAGTCGACGTAGTGGCGCTCGTCATCGGGCAGGCGCGCGGCCTCGACGATCTTCCACCGGGTAACGCGAGCCACCCCGGCCAAGGCGTCGGCCAGGGAGTCGTAGTTCTGGTGCAAGGCGTATTGCAGTCCGGCCCCACCGGCGCTGGCGCCCGCGTCGTTCGCCAGGCTCACACGCCAGCGCCGGGTGAGGGGCTGGTAGGCCAGACGCAAGATGCGGGTGACGCTGGCGATGCGCCGATCGGCCCAATACCAGCGCTCACGGTAGACATCGGCCTGCCAGACGAAATACAGCGGAACCGACTTGAGCAGCGCCTCCTCCACGACCTGGTCGGGAGACAGCTCCATGCGTCCCGAGAGGTACAGCGCCTCGGGCGTGCGCTGCAGGTTGAGCTGGAACACCTGCGGTTTCTGGGCCTGCGCCGGAACCAGGAGGCCCAGGGTGAGCACCCACAGACCCATGAGCCTGGTCACCCACACAGCCACGCGCCAACGGATCACGCCACCCACCCACCGCGTCTGGCGCGGCGACAGTTCAAGGTTGGGCCTTGTCGATGCAGGTGTAAAAAAATCCGTCATATCCACCCAACGGATTGTCGTTGAACTGTCCCTGCGGGGCAGCCGAACCGGGCAGCAAATGACCTGGAGAGGGCCGATGCACAGCGTTGGTGTGGCGCTCAAGGAACGCTTGTACCTGTTCAGCCCCTTCGGCGCGGAACACGGAGCAGGTGGCGTAGACCAGGCGCCCTCCCGGTTTGAGCATCGGCCAGAGCGCTTCCAGCAAACCGCGTTGGACCCTGACCAGCTGGTCGACGTCACTGGCGCGGCGCAACCAGCGCACATCCGGGTGGCGGCGCACGATGCCGGAGGCGGTGCACGGAGCGTCGAGCAGGATGGCGTCGAACGGCTCCCCATCCCACCAGGTGGCGGGCTTGGCCGCATCGGCGCAGCGCACCTCGGCGCTCAACCCCAAGCGCTTCAAGGTGTCGTCGACACGTTCGCAGCGGCGGGCGTCCACGTCCAGGGCCAGCAAGCTCACGTCGGCACGCTCCAGCAGGTGGGCGGTCTTGCCGCCGGGCGCGGCGCAGGCGTCGAGCACGCGGTGCGCGGAGCTCCAGTCCCGGCCGTCCAGCAGCAGCGTTGCTGCCAGCTGGGCCGCGGCGTCCTGCACCGAGCAGTGGCCTTGCGCAAAGCCGGGCAGACGTTCCACCGGCTGCGGCGCGTCGAGCACCAGCCCGTCGTCGCCCACCGGGGTGGAGGCCACGCCGATCGCCTGCAAATCCCGTTGGTAGGCAGTGCGCTCAACCCGGCGGCGGTTGACGCGCAGCGTCATGGGACCGGGCTGGTTGTTGGCCTCCAGGATGGCCTGCCAATGTTCGGGGTGATCGCGCTGCAGGCGCTCGATCCACCACAGCGGGTGGTTCCAGCGCGCCACCGGCTGGCGCATGGCCGCAGCCATGAGCGCCGGGCGTTCGCGCAGGAAGCGGCGCAGACAGGCATTGATGAACGCCGCCTGACGCGCGGTGCCGCGGTCCTGCCGAGCCGCGTCCACCGCCTGGTTGACCACCGTGTGGGCCTCGTAGTGCAGGCCACTCGACGAACCCGTTTCGATGTCTTCAAGCATCAGGCTCAGGGCGCTGCACAGCAGGGCCTGCACCGCAGCGTCGGGTTTGCGTTGCACCAGTTGCTCCACCAGTGCGCGGGCCGTTCCCAGATGGCGCAGCACATGGAAAGTGAGTGCCTGCACGCCCGGTCGAAGCTCGGGCGCCACCTGTGGCAGCACGTCACTGAGCGACTGCCCCTGCTCCACCGCCCGCACGCAGCGCGCGGTATGACGCAGCTGGGTGGCGAGGCTGGGCCCGAAGGGCGCGCCGGATGGACGCGAGGCGGTTGGGGAAGAAGCGGCCGAGGCGGTCAATCAGGTTCCGGGCAAAAGGTGGGTGGGAGCGGTGAGGGTACCAGCACCGCTCGCCGGCGCGGCCACCTCAGACCAAGGTCCAGCCCGGGGCGTCGGCGCCGGGGGCTGCGGTTGGCGGAACGGCCTCGGGCTCTGTCTCGCGTTGCAGCGGCAGCGGGCCCAGGCTACGGCCGTAGATGCGGCGGATCCGCTCGTTGAGGGGCGGATGGGAATCAAACCAGCCCGCGACCTTGCCCGACTCGTTGGCCACCAGCAGCATGTGCTGCACCACCGAACCCACGGCGCGCGTCTCCACACCCGCTTGCTGCTGGGTCAGGATCTTGCGCAGCACGCCGCCGAGGCCATCGCGGCTGCGCGTCCACTGCACCGCGCGTGCATCGGCCAGGTGCTCGCGCTGACGGGAGACAGCGGCCTGCAAGGCATGCCCGGCCACCCAGCCCAGCCAGCCTGCGGCCATGATGGCCAGCCCGATGAGCGAGGCGGCCATGCGCCGGTCCTGGGTGTCCGGCTCGAACAGGGTCTGGCCCATGCGGTAGAGCATCTCCAGACCGAACACCATGCCGACCAGCCGCATGTTCAGCCGCGTGTCACCCTCGCCGATGTGACTGAACTCGTGCGCCACCAGTCCTTGCAGTTCCTCGCGCGTGAGGTGGTCGAGCGCACCCTGGGTGACCGCCACCACCGCGTCGTCTTCGTCCCACCCGGCGGCGAACGCATTGATGCCCTGGTCGCGAGCCACCACCATGGCTTGTGGCCTTTTCACATTGGAAGAAATGGCCATCTCATCGACGATGTTGCAGAACCGCTGCTCGTCAAAGTTGCCCGACGGCTGTGCGGGTCGCGCGCCCAGTTGCTCGGCCAGGCGCACGCCACCCCCCTCGCTCAGGCGCGAGGTCTCCACCCACCAGCCGCCCAGCACAAAGAGCAGAGTGACGCCGGTGTTGACCGCGAAGAAATGGCGCGGGTAGGTGAGCGCGCCCGGCATCCAGAAACCCCAGGTCAGGCCCCAGGCCAGTGCCAGGGCCACGTTGACCGCCACCACCAGCAGCACCACGGTCAGGCCAAAGGCAAACAACAGGCGCGTGGTCTCGCCCCGTGCTTCGCGCTGGAATTCGAAGAACCGCATGGCCGGGCCGCGCTTTGAATCGAGGGTCAGATCTCGATTCGCAAGGCTTGGCGCTCGGCGTCACTGGTGGTGGACTCCAGCATGGCTTGCGGCAGAAAGCCAAACAGGCGCGCCACGATCAGGGCGGGGAACTGTGCGGCCGCGTCGTTGAATTCGAGCACGTTGTCGTTGTAGGCCTGGCGTGCAAAACCGATGCGGTTCTCGGTGCTGGAGAGCTCTTCACTCAAGTCGCGCATGGTCTGATCGGCCTTGAGATCGGGGTAAGCCTCGGCCACGGCGAACAGTCGGCCCAGCGCGCCACCGAGCAACTGCTCTGCGCCCGCGAGTGCGCCCAGCGCTCCCGCGTTGAGTGGGCTGGCGGCCGCAGTCTGTTCGGCGGTGCGGGCCTGGTTGCGAGCGGCGATCACGGCCTCCAGCGTCTGGGACTCGTGTGCAAGGTACTTGCGCGCCACTTCCACCAGATTGGGAATCAGATCGTAGCGGCGCTTGAGCTGCACGTCGATCTGACCGAATGCGTTGGCGATGCCGTTCTTCAGCCGCACCAGGCGGTTGTAGGCCCCGACACCCCAGAAGAACACCACCAACCCCACGGCCAGCATGACCCACAGCGAAACGGACATGTTCGGAACTCCTTGTATGTGACCCCGCCCCCCGGCAGGCGGGGCCAATATACCTGCGGCACACCGCGCGCGCGCGAGACATCACCATGAAAAAAGCCCCCGGTCGGATGACCGGGGGCTTTTTGTAAGCCAGCGGGGGAGCTGACCAGAAACACCGCGGAACCGGCCCCGCCGGGCCGCAGGTGTTGCCCCCTTCAGGGGGTGGCGCGCAGCGCCGCGGGGGTGAACCTCATTCCGCCGACTCGTTGGTGCTTGACGCGTCGGCTTGCTCGGCCTGATCGGCCGCCAGCGACACGGCATCGGCTTCGGCGATGGCACGGCGCTCTTCGTCGTCCATCTTTTCCTTGACCTTGCGCGCTTCGTGGTAAGCCATGCCGGTACCGGCCGGGATCAGACGACCCACGATCACGTTTTCCTTCAGGCCACGCAGCTCGTCGCGCTTGCCCATGATGGCCGCCTCGGTCAGCACCCGGGTGGTTTCCTGGAAGGAAGCCGCCGAGATGAACGAGTCGGTCGACAGCGACGCCTTGGTGATGCCCAGCAGGATGTTGCTGAACACCGCCGGCAGCTTGCCATCGGCACGCAGCGCGTCGTTGGTGTTGAGGATCTCCGAACGCTCGACCTGTTCACCGGCGATGTAGTTCGAATCACCCACGCTGTCCACGACCACGCGGCGCAGCATCTGGCGAACGATCACCTCGATGTGCTTGTCGTTGATCTTCACGCCCTGCAGGCGGTAGACGTCCTGCACTTCGTCGACGATGTAGCGGGCCAGCTCTTCCATGCCCAGCAGGCGCAGGATGTCCTGCGGGTCGGCCGGGCCGTCCACGACGCTCTCGCCCTTGTTGACCACCTGGCCTTCGTGCACCAGGATGTTCTTCTCCTTGGGGATGAGGTCGTCCCACACCTTGCCTTCGGGGTCGGTGATCTGCAGGCGAACCTTGCCCTTGGTCTCCTTGCCGAACGACACGGTACCGGTCATCTCGGCCAGCATGCCCTTGTCCTTCGGGCTTCGGGCTTCGAACAGCTCGGCCACACGCGGCAGACCGCCGGTGATGTCGCGCGTCTTCTGACCTTCAACCGGGATGCGGGCCAGCACTTCGCCAGGGCCCACGTCCATGCCGTCGCGCACCTGGATCAGCGAACCGATCTGGAAGCCGATGGTCACCGAGTGGTCGGTGCCCGGGATCTTCACTTCGTTGCCCGAACCGTCGATCAGCTTGACCTGTGGACGCACTACCTTGGCCACGCCGCGGCGCTTCGGATCGATCACCACCAGGGTCGACAGACCAGTGACATCGTCCACCTGCTTGGCCACGGTGAGGCCTTCCTCGACGTTCTCGAAACGCACCTGACCGGCGAATTCCGTGATGATCGGGCGGGTCAGCGGGTCCCAGTTCGCCAGGATGGCGCCGGCCTTGATGCTCTGATCGGCCTTGATCGACAGGATGGCACCGTACGGCACCTTGTGGCGCTCGCGCTCGCGGCCATGTTCGTCGTGAATGATGATTTCGCCGGAACGCGAGATCACCACCAGTTCGCCCTTGGTGTTCGTCACGTAGCGCATCGTGGCGTTGAAGCCGATCACACCGCTGGACTTGGCTTCCACGCTGGAGGCCACCGCCGCACGCGACGCCGCACCACCGATGTGGAAGGTGCGCATGGTCAGCTGCGTGCCGGGTTCACCGATGGACTGGGCGGCGATCACACCAACCGCTTCACCGATGTTCACCAGACCACCACGTCCCAGATCGCGGCCATAGCACTTGGCGCAGATGCCGAAGCGGGTTTCGCAGGTCAGTGCGGTGCGCACTTTCACTTCGTCCACCGCGGCGGCTTCGAGCATGTCGAGCATGTCTTCGTCGAGCATCTCGCCGGCCGGCACCAGCAGGGCGCGCGTTTCCGGGTGGGTCACTTCTTCGGCCGTGGTGCGGCCCAGGATGCGGTCGCGCAGCGACTCGATGACTTCACCACCTTCAACGATGGCGCGCATCAACGTGCCGTTGGTGGTGCCGCAGTCTTGTGTGTTGACCACCAAGTCCTGCGTCACGTCCACCAGGCGGCGCGTGAGGTATCCCGAGTTCGCGGTCTTAAGCGCGGTGTCGGCCAGGCCTTTACGAGCACCGTGGGTCGAGATGAAATACTGCAACACGTTGAGGCCTTCACGGAAGTTCGCCGTGATGGGGGTCTCGATGATGGAGCCGTCAGGCTTGGCCATCAGGCCGCGCATGCCGGCCAGCTGGCGGATCTGCGCGGCAGAGCCACGCGCACCCGAATCGGCCATCATGTAGATGGAGTTGAACGACTCCTGGTCCACTTCCTTGCCGTGGCGGTCGGTGGTCTTCTGCTTGGCCAGCTGGGCCATCATGACCTTGGAGATCTCGTCACCGGCCTTGCCCCAGATGTCCACCACCTTGTTGTAGCGCTCGCCCGCGGTCACCAGACCGGAAGCGTACTGCTGGGCGATTTCCTTCACCTCGTTCTCGGCGCGGTCGATGATGGCCGGCTTCTCCTTGGGCACCAGCATGTCGTCCACGGCGATCGAGATACCGGCGCGCGTGGCCAGACGAAAGCCGTTCTGCAACAGCTTGTCGGCAAACACCACAGTTTCCTTCAGACCGCACTTGCGGAACGAGGTGTTGATCAGGCGCGAGATTTCCTTCTTCTTCAGCGCCTTGTTCAGCACGTCGAAAGGCAGGCCACGCGGCAGGATCTCGGAGAGCAGAGCACGGCCCACGGTGGTGTCCACCAGCGTGGTCGATGGCGTCCACTCGCCCGTGGCCTTGTCCAGCGTCTGCTGGGTCAGGCGCACGCTGATCTTGGCGGTGATTTCCACCACCGCGTTGTCGAGTGCGCGCTGCAGCTCGGACAGATCGGCAAAGATCATGCCCTCGCCCTTGGCGTTGATGCGCTCGCGGGTGGCGTAGTACAGACCCAGCACGACGTCTTGCGACGGGACGATGGAAGGCTCGCCGTTGGCCGGGAACAGGATGTTGTTCGACGCCAGCATCAGGGTGCGCGCTTCGATCTGCGCTTCCACCGACAGCGGCACGTGAACAGCCATCTGGTCACCGTCGAAGTCGGCGTTGAACGCGGCGCAGACCAATGGGTGCAGCTGGATCGCCTTGCCTTCGATCAGGATGGGCTCGAACGCCTGGATGCCCAGGCGGTGCAGCGTCGGTGCGCGGTTGAGCATCACCGGGTGCTCCTTGATCACCTCTTCCAGGATGTCCCACACCACCGGCGTGCCGGCTTCAACTTCCTTCTTCGCGGCCTTGATGGTGGTCGCGATGCCCATGGCTTCCAGGCGCGAGAAGATGAAAGGCTTGAACAGTTCCAGGGCCATCAGCTTGGGCAGGCCGCACTGGTGCAGCTTGAGCGTTGGGCCGACCACAATGACCGAACGGCCCGAGTAGTCGACGCGCTTGCCCAGCAAGTTCTGGCGGAAACGACCGCTCTTGCCCTTGATCATGTCGGCGAGGGACTTGAGCGCGCGCTTGTTGGCGCCCGTCATGGCCTTGCCACGGCGGCCGTTGTCCAGCAGCGAGTCCACCGCTTCCTGCAGCATGCGCTTCTCGTTGCGCGCGATGATTTCAGGCGCCTTCAGCTCCAGCAGGCGGCGCAGACGCGAGTTGCGGTTGATGACGCGGCGGTACAGGTCGTTCAGGTCGGAGGTCGCGAAGCGGCCACCGTCCAGCGGCACCAGTGGACGCAGGTCCGGCGGCAGCACGGGCAGCACGTCGAGCACCATCCACTCGGGCTTGATGCCCGATTTCTTGAAGGCTTCCAGCACCTTCAGGCGCTTGGCGTTCTTCTTGATCTTGAGCTCGGAGCCGGTCAGGTCGTTGCGCAGCTTTTCGATCTCGATGTCGAGGTCGATGGCCTGCAGCAGTTCCTTGATGCCTTCGGCGCCCATCTTGGCCACGAATTCGTCGCCAAATTCCTTGCGCTTGGCGTCAAAGTCGTCCTCGCTCATGATGCCGAACTTCTTCAGCGGGGTCATGCCGGGGTCGGTCACCACGTAGGCTTCGAAGTACAGCACGCGTTCGATGTCGCGCAGCGTCATGTCCAGGATCAGGCCCAGACGCGATGGCAGCGATTTCAGGAACCAGATGTGGGCGCAAGGCGCGGCCAGATCGATGTGACCCATGCGCTCGCGGCGCACCTTGGTCTGCGTGACTTCAACGCCGCACTTCTCGCAGATGACACCGCGGTGCTTCAAACGCTTGTACTTGCCGCACAGGCATTCGTAGTCCTTGATGGGGCCGAAGATCTTGGCGCAGAACAGGCCGTCACGCTCGGGCTTGAACGTGCGGTAGTTGATGGTCTCGGGCTTCTTGACTTCACCGAAGGACCACGAGCGGATTTTTTCCGGCGAGGCCAGACCGATGCGGATCGCATCGAAATGTTCGTCGGGTGTGAACTGTTTGAACAGGTCGAGCAAAGATTTCATGTGACTCTTTCCTTTTCGGTGAATTAGGAGCGCTCGAGCTCGATGTCGATACCCAGCGAGCGGATCTCCTTGACCAGCACGTTGAACGACTCGGGCATGCCGGCGTCGATCGTGTGCTCGCCCTTGACGATGCTCTCGTAGACCTTGGTGCGGCCCTGCACGTCGTCGGACTTGACGGTGAGCATTTCCTGCAGGATGTACGAGGCGCCGTAGGCTTCCAGCGCCCACACCTCCATCTCGCCGAAACGCTGACCACCGAACTGCGCCTTGCCGCCCAGCGGCTGCTGGGTAACGAGGGAGTAAGGACCGGTCGAACGGGCGTGCATCTTGTCGTCGACCAGGTGGTGCAGCTTCAGGAAGTGCATGTAACCCACGGTGGTCTGGCGCTCGAAAGCGTCACCCGTGCGGCCGTCGTACAGCTGCGCCTGGGTGCGGGTGGCGGTGAGCCCCTTGATCTCGGCGATGTTGTCCGGATAAGCCAGCTTGAGCATGGTGCGGATCTCGTCTTCCGAAGCACCGTCGAACACCGGGGTCGCAAACGGCACACCGGTGGTGAGGTTCTCGGCCATCTCGACCACTTCAGCATCACTCATGTCGCCGAGCGACTCTTTCTTGCCGGCCTGGTTGTAGATGGTGTCGAGGAAGCCACGCAGCTCGGAGACCTTGGCTTCGGCTTGCAGCATGTCGCCGATGCGCTGACCCAGACCCTTGGCGGCCCAGCCCAGGTGGACTTCGAGCACCTGACCCACGTTCATGCGCGAAGGCACGCCCAGCGGGTTCAGCACGATGTCGGCGGGTGTGCCGTCGGCCATGTAGGGCATGTCTTCCACGGGCACGATCTTGGAGACCACGCCCTTGTTGCCGTGGCGGCCGGCCATCTTGTCACCCGGCTGCAGGCGGCGCTTGACGGCCAGGTAGACCTTGACCATCTTGAGCACGCCCGCAGGCAGCTCGTCGCCCTGCGTGAGCTTCTTGCGCTTTTCTTCGAACGCGAGGTCGAAACTGTGGCGCGTCTGCTCCATCGAGTTCTTGATCGACTCCAGTTGGGCAGCAACGGTTTCGTCGGCCGGGCGGATGTCGAACCAGTGGTACTTCTCGACGTCGTCCAGGTAGGCCTTGTCGATGGTCGTGCCCTTGGAGAGCTTCTTCGGACCGCCGTTGGCCAGCTTGCCGATCAACAGCTTCTCGATCCGGTCGAAGGCGTCGGCCTCCACGATGCGCAACTGGTCGTTCAGGTCCAGGCGGAAACGCTTGAGCTCGTCGTCGATGATCTGCTGGGCGCGTTTGTCGCGCGTGATGCCTTCGCGGGTGAACACCTGCACGTCGATCACGGTGCCCTGTGAGCCCTGATCCACACGCAGCGAGGTGTCCTTCACGTCGGAAGCCTTCTCGCCGAAGATCGCGCGCAGCAGCTTCTCTTCAGGCGTGAGCGTGGTCTCACCCTTGGGCGTGACCTTGCCGACCAGCACGTCGCCGGGCAGCACTTCGGCGCCCACGTAAATGATGCCGGAGTCGTCCAGGCGGTTGAGCTGCTGCTCGGCCAGGTTGGGGATGTCGCGGGTGATTTCTTCCGCGCCCAGCTTGGTGTCGCGCGCCATCACCACCAGTTCCTCGATGTGGATCGAGGTGTAGCGGTCTTCGGACACGACCTTCTCGGAGATCAGGATCGAATCTTCGAAGTTGTAGCCGTTCCAGGGCATGAAGGCGATCAGCATGTTCTGGCCGATCGAGATCTCGCCCAGGTCGGTCGATGCGCCATCGGCGATCACGTCACCCTTGGCCAGCATGTCGCCCTTCTTCACGATGGGACGCTGATGGATGTTGGTGTTCTGGTTTGAACGCTGGTACTTGATGAGGTTGTAGATGTCCACACCCACTTCGCCGGCCACCGCTTCAGCGTCGTTCACGCGAACCACGATGCGGGTCGCGTCCACATAGTCGACCTTGCCACCGCGGGTCGCGGTCACCACGGTGCCCGAGTCGATCGCGGCAACGCGCTCGATACCGGTGCCCACCAACGGCTTTTCAGGACGCAGCACAGGCACGGCCTGGCGCGACATGTTGGCGCCCATCAGCGCGCGGTTCGCATCGTCGTGCTCCAGGAACGGCACGAGCGAAGCGGCTACCGACACGATCTGCGCCGGCGACACGTCCATGTACTGGATGGTGTCGGACGGGGTCAGGATCGACTCGCCTTTTTCTCGCGCGGAGATCAGGTCGCCGGTCAGGCGGCCTTCGCCGTCGAGCGTGGCGTTGGCCTGCGCGATGACGTACTTGCCTTCTTCGATGGCCGACAAGTAGTCGATCTGATTCGTGACCTTGCCTTCGATCACACGGCGGTACGGGGTCTCGATGAAACCGTACTCGTTCAGGCGAGCGTACAGAGCCAGCGAGTTGATCAGGCCGATGTTCGGACCTTCAGGCGTCTCGATAGGGCAGACGCGACCGTAGTGCGTCACGTGCACGTCGCGCACCTCGAAGCCGGCGCGTTCGCGGGTCAGACCGCCCGGGCCCAGGGCCGACACGCGGCGCTTGTGGGTGATCTCGGCCAGCGGGTTGGTCTGGTCCATGAACTGCGACAGCTGCGAGGCACCGAAGAACTCCTTGAGGGCCGCGGAAATCGGCTTGGAGTTGATCAGGTCGTGCGGCATCAGTGGCTCTTGCTCGGCCTGGCCCAGACGCTCTTTCACGGCCTTTTCGATACGCGCCAGACCAGTGCGGTACTGGTTCTCGGCGAGCTCGCCCACGCAACGCACGCGGCGGTTGCCCAGGTGGTCGATGTCATCGACTTCGCCACGGCCATTGCGCAGGTCCACCAGGATCTTGACCACGGCCAGGATGTCTTCGTTGGACAGCACCATGGGGCCGGTGGATTCGTCGCGGCCGACGCGGGCGTTGAACTTCATGCGGCCCACGCGCGACAGGTCGTACGTGTCCGGGTTGTAGAACAGGCGGTGGAACAGGGCCTGCACCGCGTCTTCGGTTGGCGGCTCGCCGGGACGCATCATGCGGTAGATGGCCACGCGCGCGGCAAACTCGTCGGCGGTCTCGTCGATGCGCAGGGTCTGCGAAATGTACGCACCCTGGTCGAGTTCGTTGGTGTAGAGGCACTGCAGGTCCTGCACACCGGCGGTGCGCAGCTTCTTCAGCAGCACTTCGGTCAACTCTTCGTTGGCCTTGGCGATGATCTCGCCGGTGTCCTCGTCCACGATGTTGCGCGCAACCACGCGGCCGATCATGAAGTCTTCAGGCACGCTGATGTGCGTGGTGCCCGACTGCTCGAGTTCGCGGGTGTGGCGCACGGTGATGCGCTTGTCCTTGGCGACCACGACCTTGCCGGCCTTGTCGGTGATGTCGAAACGGGCCACTTCACCGCGCAGGCGCTCGGGCACAAAGGCCATCTGAGCGCCGCTGTCCATCACGCGGAAGTGATCGTTGACGAAGAAGTTGGCCAGGATGGTTTCCGGCGTCAGGCCGATGGCCTTGAGCAGGATGGTGACCGGCATCTTGCGGCGGCGGTCAACCCGGAAGAACAGCACGTCCTTGGGGTCGAATTCGAAGTCGAGCCACGAACCGCGGTAAGGGATGATGCGAGCCGAGAACAACAGCTTGCCCGAGCTGTGCGTCTTGCCCTTGTCATGTTCGAAGAACACACCGGGCGAGCGGTGCAGCTGCGACACGATGACACGCTCGGTGCCGTTGATGATGAAGGAGCCCTTCTCGGTCATCAGGGGCACTTCGCCCATGTAGACCTCTTGCTCTTTCACTTCCTTGATCACCTTGGACTGCGCGGTCGAGGACTCGCGGTCATAGATGATGAGCTGTACGCGAGCGCGCACTGCAGAGGCGAAGGTCAGACCACGGGTCTGGCATTCGCGCACGTCGAAGGCGGGCTTGGCCAGGTTGTACTCAACGAACTTCATCTCCACAAAACCGTTGTGGGAGACGATCGGGAAAGCGGCTTCAAACGCCGCCTGCAGGCCCTCGTTGGTGCGCTTCTTTGGCGCGTTGTCGGCTTGCAGGAACGCGGTGTAGGCGTCCTTTTGCATCTGCAACAGGTAAGGAATCGCGAGAACGTTTTCGCGGGTACCAAAGCTCTTGCGGATGCGTTTGCGTTCGGTGTATGAGTATTTCGATGCTGGGGCCATGAGATCTCCGGGCTTGAGGTCTGCGGCGACTGTCTTGCCTACCAGGAGGACAGATTCCTGGTGGCTTTCTTGGTGGCTGGCCTCTACCAACCATTGGCGGACGGCCTGTGCGTTGCACACAGGCCCGAACCAAGTCGTTTTCTGCAGTCGGGGTCAGAAAACACTGCTAAGCAGACTTGAAAAATCTGCTTAGCGGTGTTTCATCAAGACACTCCGCCAGTGCCGAAGGCGCTGGCGAGGGTGTGCTCTGAAAGCACAGAAGGCTGGAGGCCCTTTCGGGCACTCCAGCCTCGGTGGCCCAAGCGAATTACTTCAGCTCGGCCTTGGCGCCGGCTTCCACCAGCTTCTTCAGGGCTGCGTCGGCGTCGGCCTTGGCAATGCCTTCTTTCACGTTCTTCGGGGCGCCGTCGACCAGGTCCTTGGCTTCTTTCAGGCCCAGACCGGTGATTTCGCGAACGGCCTTGATGACCGAGACCTTGTTGGCGCCGGCTTCGAGAAGCACGACGTTGAATTCGGTCTTCTCTTCAGCCACAGCGGCGGCACCGCCACCACCGGCTGCGGGTGCGGCCATGGCGGCTGCGCTCACGCCAAACTTCTCTTCGATGGCTTTCACCAGGTCGTTGAGTTCCATGACCGTCATGCTGTCCAGCGCGGTCAAAAATGCGTCTTTATCGAATGCCATTTTGATTTCCTAACAATTGGTTGAACGAACGTACCGCGCCGATCAGGCGGCGGCCGCTTCTTCTGCCGGAGCGGCAGCGCCTTCGCCTTTTTTGGCCGCCAGCGCGCCCAGCACAACGGCCGTACGCGACATGGGCGACATCAGCAAGCCACACAGCTGAGCCATCAGCACTTCTTTCGAAGGGATGCTTGCGAGCTGCTTCACGCCATTGACGTCCAGGACTTTGCCTGCATACACACCGGCGCGAATGACCAACTTGTCGTTGGTCTTCGCGAACTCGGCCACCACTTTCGCGGCGGCCACGGCGTCAACAGAAAATCCATAGATCAGCGGACCGGTCATCTGGTCGGCGGCCACTTCAAATGCGCTGCCAGCCACCGCACGGCGGGCCAGGGTGTTTTTCAACACGCTCAGGCTCACACCATTGCTGCGGGCTGTGACGCGCAGTTTGTCCATGTTCGCGACCGTGATGCCACGGTATTCCGCCATCACGAGCGTTTGAGCTTTTGCGGCGAGGCTGGTCACTTCGGAAATGACCGCTTCTTTCTCACTGCGATTCAGACTCAAGGTCTACTCCTTAAATGTGCCCGCGGTCCTGGGACCTGGGGCACGCCTCATTGCAGCGATCAACTGTTTCGGAACGAATTCCATCTGCAGCGGGATCGCCATCTGCGTTGGCTTGTCACAATTAAGTCGAGGGCCACCCCGGAGGGTTTCACCCGACACCAACGGTCTTGGATGGCCCCAGGAGCTGGTCATGACAACCGCCTCCTGGGCCCACCACACCCGGGCGACCTGAGTCCCCCGAATTCTTTCTCTCTGCGCTTCTCTCGTGAGTTAAGCCGAGATGGATTGCATGTCCACGCGAACGCCGACGCCCATGGTCGACGACACAGCCACCTTGCGCAGGTACACACCCTTGCTGGTGGCCGGCTTGGCCTTGGTCAGCGCGTCGAGCAGCGCCACCAGGTTGCCCTGGAGCTTGTCGGCTTCGAACGAACGGCGGCCGATCGTGCCATGCACGATGCCGGCCTTGTCGACACGGAACTGGACCTGACCGGCCTTGGCGTTGCGCACGGCTTGTGCAACGTCGGGCGTGACGGTGCCGACCTTCGGGTTGGGCATCAAACCGCGCGGACCCAGGATCTGACCCAGGGTACCGACGACGCGCATGGCGTCCGGCGAGGCGATCACCACGTCGAAGTTCATGTTGCCGGCCTTGATGTCGGCAGCCAGATCGTCCATGCCGACGATGTCGGCACCAGCGGCCTTGGCTTCTTCGGCCTTGGCGCCTTGGGCGAACACGGCCACGCGCTTGGTCTTGCCGGTGCCGTTGGGCATCACGACGGCGCCACGCACCACCTGGTCGGATTTCTTGGCGTCCACGCCGAGCTGGATGGCCACGTCGATGGATTCGTCAAACTTGGCGTTCGCGCATTCCTTGATGATGGCGATGGCTTCAGTCAGGGCATACAGCTTGTTGCTGTCGACCTTGCCTTCGAAGGCTTTCTGTTTTTTGGTCAGCTTGGCCATTTACACGCCCTCCACAATCACGCCCATCGAGCGGGCCGAACCGGCGATGGTGCGCACGGCAGCGTCCACATCGGCAGCGGTCATGTCTTTCATCTTGGTCTTGGCGATCTCTTCGAGCTGTGCGCGCGTGATCTTGCCGACCTTGTTCTTGTTGGGCACCGAAGAGCCTTTGTCGAGCTTGATCGCCTTCTTGATCAAGGTGGTCGCCGGAGGCGTCTTGATGATGAAGGTGAAGCTCTTGTCCGCATACGCCGTGATGACCACGGGCAACGGAAGACCTGGCTCAACGCCCTGGGTCTGGGCGTTGAACGCCTTGCAGAACTCCATGATGTTCAGGCCGCGCTGACCCAGTGCCGGGCCGATCGGAGGGGATGGGTTGGCCTTGCCAGCTGGGACTTGCAGCTTGACGAAGCCGACGATTTTTTTCGCCATTTTTTAGCTCCTGCGAGTGCAGACGGTTGCCACGGTGGACAACCTCCTCGCGGTTGGGGACCCGGAGAACTTCAACAGCGCTGGCGTCGGGCCGACCCGCCAGCACCTGAAACGATCAGGTCTTCTCGACCTGGCTGAATTCGAGCTCGACGGGCGTCGCGCGACCGAAGATGGTCACCGACACGCGCATCTTGTTCTTCTCGTAGTTGACTTCTTCGACTGTGCCGTTGAAGTCGGTGAACGGGCCTTCCTTGACGCGCACGTACTCGCCGACGACGAACTCCACCTTGTGGCGCGGCTTGTCGGTGCCTTCCTGCATCTGGTTGACAATCTTCTGAACGTCTTCCTCGGAGATCGGTGCCGGGCGGTTTTTGGCACCTCCCACGAAACCGGTCACCTTGTTGGTGTGCTTGACCAAGTGCCAGGTGTCGTCGTCCATCACCATTTCCACCAGCACATAGCCGGGGAAGAACTTGCGCTCGGTGGTGCGGCGCTGGCCGTTCTTCATCTCGACCACCTCCTCGGTGGGCACGAGGATGCGGCCGAACTTGTCTTGCATCCCGGCGCGGTTGATCCGCTCGACGATGTTTCGCTCAGCGGCTTTTTCCATGCCCGAGTAGGCATGGACCACATACCAGCGCATGCCCTCTGCGGCCACACCGTCGGTCACGGGACTGTTTTGCTCGGTCATTATTTTCTCCAGCCCAGGATCAGGTCGTAGAACAGCCATTCGACCGTCTTGTCGGTGAGCCACAAAAAGAGCGACATCACCAGCACGAAGGCGAACACATATGCCGTCATCTGGATCGCTTCCTTGCGGGCAGGCCAGACAACCTTCTTCACTTCGCGCCAGGAGTCACGGCCGAAAGCAACCAATTGCTTGCCCGACTCGGACACGCCAAACACCACCACCGCCGCCGCGATACCAACGATCAGGACCGCCCATTGGGCCAGCGCGCCACGGGAAGACAGCAGATAGAAGGCAACAAACGAGCCCAACAACAGCACGATGGCAGCCGCCAGCTTGGCCTTGTCGGCGCCGGTGTGGACGGTTTGTACTTCGGAGGTGGCCATGAAAATCCAGACAAAACTTTTCAAAAAACGCGCTCAAAACCCGAAAGCTTGAGACACGCAAGCCCACCAGAGGTCTTATCGACTTCGGTGGGCTTGTCAACCACTCAACAGATCCGGATCCAGCTCCCGGAAATATCCTGCTGGGTGGCAGGGGCAGTAGGAATCGAACCTACAACCTTCGGTTTTGGAGACCGACGCTCTGCCAATTGAGCTATACCCCTACTGGCGATGCCCCTGAGGGCGTTTAAGCAATGATCTTGGCAACGACGCCGGCGCCAACGGTACGACCGCCTTCGCGGATGGCGAAGCGCAGGCCTTCTTCCATGGCGATGGGGTTGATCAGCTTCACGGTGATCGACACGTTGTCACCCGGCATGACCATTTCCTTGCCTTCGGGCAGCTCGATCGAGCCGGTCACGTC
>NZ_LMIE01000004.1 GCF_001428625.1 Hydrogenophaga sp. Root209 | reverse complement strand
TACGAGATTGCCTCGGGCAACCAGGACCTGAGCGCGCGCACGGAGCAAGCGGCGAGCAACCTGCAGGAGACGGCGGCGAGCATGGAAGAGCTGACTGCCACGGTGCGCCAGAGTGCCGATGCGGCACGCCAGGCCAACCAGCTGGCTGCCTCGGCCTCCGAGATCGCKGTGCGCGGAGGTCAGGTGGTGGGCCAGGTGGTCACGACCATGGACGAGATCAACCACAGCAGCAAGAAGATCAGCGACATCATCGGCGTGATTGACGGCATTGCCTTCCAGACCAACATCCTGGCCCTGAACGCCGCGGTGGAAGCCGCGCGGGCCGGAGAGCAGGGCCGGGGCTTTGCGGTGGTGGCTGGTGAGGTGAGGAACCTGGCGCAGCGCAGTGCCGAGGCGGCCAAGGAGATCAAGAACCTGATCGGGGCCAGCGTGGACCGGGTGGAAGCGGGTTCAAGGTTGGTGGCCGATGCGGGCCAGACCATGAGCGAGATCGTGGGCTCGGTGCAGCGTGTCTCCGACATCATTGGCGAGATCACGGCGGCGGCKGGYGARCAGAGCGACGGYATTGGCCAGGTCAATGTGGCGGTGACGCAGCTCGAYCAGATGACGCAGCAGAACGCCGCGCTGGTCGAAGAGAGCGCCGCGGCCGCCGAAAGCCTGAAAGGCCAGGCCAGCCGCCTCACCGAGGTCATCAAGGTCTTCCGCACAAGCGGTGCGTGACCGGTCTGTTGCCGATCCGCGCCATCGAATTCCTTTTCAACTCAAAGAAGACTTCCGACCATGCAAACCATGATGCGCCAGTTCTCCATCCGAACCCGAATGATGGGTGCCATCGGCGTCGTTCTGATCCTGCTGAGCATGATCGGTGGCGCCGGCTTGTGGGGCATGAGCCGATTGCACGAACTCAGCGTGGAGTTTGTGGATCACGCCTTCGAGAAGACGCTCACCTTGTCCCGCCTTCAGGTAGCGCTGGGCGACATGGGTCGCTATGAGAAAGACATGATCATCGGCTACGAAAAGCCCGAGGCCGTGCTCAAGGCCAAGGCCCAATGGGAGGGTGCGCGCGACATCGCCCTGCAGCAGATGGACCACATGCTGGTGGGCGATGAGGGTGGCGATGCCGCCATCGTGCGCGAGATGAAGGAGCAGCTCACCGCGTACGGCAAAGCGGCGGAGCCGGTGATTCGCCAACTGGCCGACAACGGCTACGACACGGCCACCGTGGCCAACCGCATGCTCGCGCGCGCACATGAGCAGTACACCGGCATCCTGGGCAACCTCAAGCGCGTTGAAGAAGTGCTCAAGGTGGAGGCCACCACGCTGCAGCAGGACGAGAAAGACATCAGCGCCCAGACCTTGCTCATCTTCGGCGTGGCGGTGGCGCTGGCGGCACTGATCGTGGTCCCCACCACGCTGTCCAACATGCAAAGCATCTGCCAACCGTTGGACGAAGCCCAGCGCCTGGCCGCCGCCATCACCAGCGGAGACCTGACGCAATCGGTGCACGTCACCGGCAAGGACGAACTGGCCGCCCTCATGCGAGCCCTGGGTGGCATGCAGGACTCGCTCTCGCGCATCGTGGGTGAGGTGCGCAACAGCACCGACAGCATCGGCACCGCCAGCGAGCAGATCGCCAGCGGCAACCAGGATCTCAGCGCACGCACCGAGCAGGCGGCCAGCAACCTGCAGCAGACGGCCGCCAGCATCGACCAGATCAACAGCACGGTGCGCCAGAGTGCCGACTCGGCGCGCCAGGCCACGCAGATGGCGGTGGTCAATGCGGAGGTGGCGGTGCGTGGTGGTCAGGTGGTCAGTCAGGTGGTCACGACCATGAACGAGATCAACCAGAGCAGCCAGAAGATCGGCGACATCATTGGTGTCATCGACGGCATCGCCTTCCAGACCAACATCCTCGCGCTCAACGCCGCAGTGGAAGCGGCGCGCGCTGGCGAACAGGGCCGTGGCTTTGCGGTGGTGGCCGCCGAAGTGCGCAGCCTGGCCCAGCGCAGTGCGCAGGCCGCCAAGGAAATCAAGGTGCTGATCGAAGCCAGCGTGGGCAAGGTTGAAACCGGATCCAGACTGGTGGCCCAGGCCGGCAGCACCATCGGCGAGATCGTGGCCAACGCGGAGAAGGTCTCGGTGTTCATCAGCGACATCACGACCGCCGCCCAGGAGCAGTCACAAGGCATCGGCCAGGTCAATGCCGCCGTGAGCCAGCTCGATCAGATGACGCAGCAGAACGCCGCGCTGGTCGAAGAGAGCGCCGCGGCCGCCGAAAGCCTGAAGGACCAGGCCAGCCGCCTGGCCGAGGTGGTGCGGGTGTTCCGCCTGGCTGACTCGGCACACGCCTGAGTCGACGCGCGCCCTTGGGCATGGCCGTTCGCAGGCGCACGAATGCGCCGCTCTGCCTATACTGCGGCGGGTAGAGCCCCGGACCTCGCCGGGCGCCCCGCCCGGAGACCGTCGCCATGAATGCTCGCCTGCCCCATGCCCTGCCGCCGCTCGACCCCGTGGCGCTGCAGGCCCATATCGAATCCGCTTGGGCGAAGACCATCATCCCCGAGCTGGAGCGCTACATCGCGGTGCCGGCGAAGTCGCCCGCGTTCGACCCCGACTGGGCCAGCCACGGCCTGCTGGACCGTGTGTTGCGTGGAGCGGCCGACTGGGTGATGGCGCAGAAGGTCGAAGGCCTCACGCTCGAAGTGATCCAGCTCAACGACGCCCACGGCGTGCCGCGCACACCCGTGCTGTTTTTTGAAGTGCCTGCCTGCGCGGGCAAGGACGGAACGCCTGCACCAGCGTCCGGCCAGACCGTGCTGATGTACGGCCACCTGGACAAACAACCCGAATTCACCGGCTGGCGCAGCGACCTCGGACCCTGGACGCCCAAGATCGACAACGGCAAGCTCTACGGCCGTGGCGGAGCCGACGACGGCTACGCGGTCTACGCCAGCATCGCCTCGCTGCAGGCGCTCAAGGCCCAGGGCGCCGCGCACCCGCGCATCGTCGGCCTGATCGAAACCTGCGAGGAAAGTGGCTCGGGCGACCTGCTGCCCTATGTGGACGCGCTGCGCGCGCGCCTGGGCGACGTGGGCCTGGTGATCTGCCTGGACAGCGGCGCCGGCAACTACGACCAGCTCTGGCTCACCACCAGCCTGCGCGGCATGGCCAGTGGGGTGCTCAAGGTCGAGATCCTCACCGAGGGCATCCACTCGGGCGACGCCTCGGGCCTGGTGCCGTCGAGCTTTCGCATCATGCGTCAGGTGCTCGACCGGCTCGAAGACAGCGCCACCGGGCATCTGTTGCCGGCCAGTTTCCACTGCGAGGTGCCGGCCGAGCGCATCGAGCAGGCGCGCGCCACCGCCGCCATCCTGGGCGACGAAATTTACAAGCGCTTTCCCTGGGCGCATCACGACTGCGGCGGCTCCACCGTGTTTGCCCTGCCCACCACCACCGATCCGGTGGACGCGCTGCTCAACCGCACCTGGCGGCCGACGTTGTCCGTCACCGGTGCCGACGGTTTCCCCGAGATGCGCAACGCCGGCAACGTGCTGCGGCCCTACACCGCGTTCAAGCTGAGCCTGCGCCTGCCCCCGCTGGTGGACGCGCCGGCCGCCGTGCAGCAACTCAAGGTCCTGCTGGAAGACAACGCGCCCTACCAGGCCAAGGTCACGTTCGAAGGCGAAGGGGCCGCCAGCGGCTGGAACGCGCCGGCCACCACGCCGTGGTTCGAGCAAGCCCTGCAGGACGCCTCGCAGGCGCACTTCGGCGCCGGCTGCGGCACCATTGGCCAGGGCGGAACGATTCCGCTCATGAACATGCTCAGCAAGGGCTTTCCCACCGCGCAGATGATGGTGTGCGGCGTGCTCGGCCCCAAGAGCAACGCGCACGGCCCCAACGAGTTTCTGCACCTGGACTACGCGCAACGCCTGACCGCCACCGTGGCGCAGGTGATCGCACGCATGCCCTGAACACGACCCACGCCATTCCTTTCCCTGCGCCGACATGACCGACACGACCCAGGCCCCATTCACCCTGCGCGACGGCCTCAATCTGGCCCTGTACGACTGGCCCCTGCCCATGCGCCGGCGACCGCGCGGCGTGGTGCTCATCGTGCACGGCCTGGGCGAACACGCCTGGCGCTACGACGCGGTGGCGCGTCGTCTCAACGACTGGGGTTTCTGCGTGCGCGCCTTTGACCAGCGCGGTCATGGGGACTCGGGCGGTGCCCAGGGCGTGCTGCCCGCCGACGACGCGCTGCTGGACGACCTGGACGAGGTGCTGGACGACACGCGCCGCCACATCGCCGAGCCTTGGGCGTGCCCGCTGATCCTCATGGGTCACAGCATGGGTGGACTGGTGGCGGCCACCTTCGTACAGCGCGGCGTCGCCAAGGTCGATGGTCTGGTGCTGTCATCGCCTGCGCTGCAGGCCGGGCTGGGCCTGGTGCAGCGCAGATTGATCGATCTGATGTACCGGTTCGCACCCAACAAGACCCTGTCCAACGGCCTGGATGCGAAAAAGATTTCGCACAACCCGGCCACGGTGGCGGCATACGAGAGAGACCGCCGGGTGCACGACCGCATCTCGGCGCGGCTGGCGCATTTCATCGACAGCAACGGGCCGCGCGTGCTGGCGGCGGCACCCCGCTGGAGCGTGCCGACCCTGCTCATGTACGCGGGTGACGACCACCTGGTCAGGCCCGAGGGCAGCCGCGCGTTTGCGGCGGCCGCGCCGCGCGACAAGGTGCATGTCCAGGCCTTCGAGGGGCTGTACCACGAGATCTTCAACGAGGCGGACCCTTCGGCGGTGTTCGGCACGCTCAAGGCGTGGCTGGACATGCTCGCCCCGCTGCCCCGGGCCGTCTGAGGTTTCAGCGGCGCGGCTGCATCAAGCCGCCGAGCATGCCCATGAGATCGCCCGGCGCGGGGCTGTCTTGCCCGCCGAGCAAGGCGCCGAGTGCGCCCAGGCCGTTGTCGGCGGGCACCTGGCCTTGTGGCGTGAGCTGATCGATCAGGCTCGGCAAGAGGTCGGACAGGGCGGTTGAGGCTTGGGCTGTGTTGCCACCGAACTGGGCGGCGATCATGCCCATCAGGTCGGGACCGAGCGCCTGTCCGAGCTGATCGGGATTCACCCCCTGGTTGGCACCGGTGCCCACCCACGATTGAGCCGCCTCCCCCAGCCCGGCCGATTGCAGTTTGGCCAACAGCCCCTGCAGCCCGCCGGCGTTGTTGAGCAAGGTGCTCACCAGGGTGATCAGCAGTTGCGGGTTCAGGCCGCCAGCGGCGTTGGCAGGTGCCACGCCGCCATCGCGCTGAGAACCCATCGCAGCCTCTGTGGCTGCCCCGAGCAGCGAATCCAGCAGTCCCATGTCGTTCCTCCTTGGGTTGTGTGTGTTCAGGCTGGATTGTGGGCTTGCGCGCCGCGCCACGCAAGCCAGACCAGGGCCATGGCGGTGAGCGCCAGCGGCAGCAGCGAACCCACGTTCAGCCAGTGCCAGCCCTGCGTGGTCACCAGGGCTCCCGAGGCGAACGAGGTGAGGGCCATGGTGGTGAACACGCAGAAGTTGATGGCCGCCTGCGCGCGGTCTTTTTCTTCCGGCCGGTACGACTGCAGCGAGAGCGTGGTGCTGGCGGTGAAAAGGAAGTTCCAGCCCACGCCGAGCAGGAACAGCGCGATCAGGAACTGATGCAGTTCCACACCCGAGAGCGCCATCGCAACGCAGGCCACGTTGAGCGCCACGCCCGTGCCCATGATGCTCAGCACGCCGAAGCGCTTGATGAGATGCCCGGTGAAGAAGCCCGGCGCGAACATGCCGATCACGTGCCACTGAAGCACCAGGGCCGCGTCTTCGAACGGGAAACCACAGACCTGCATGGCCAGCGGCGTGGCCGCCATCAGCAGGTTCATCACGCCGTAGCCCAGGGCTGCGCCTGCGGTGGCCACGATGAACACGGGCTGGCGCATGATCACGCTCAAGGGTCGACCTCTGTCGGCGTGCGCCGCTCTCGCGGGCACCGGTGGGAATCGCATGAAGGCGATGGCCACCATGGACAGCAAGGCCACCACCGCCAGCGACAGGTAGGCGCCCACGAACGGCATGTCGAACAGGCCTCGGGTGCGGCTGGCCAGATTGGGCCCGAGCACCGCGCCCACCAACCCACCCGCCAGCACCAGCGACACGGCCTTTTCCCGGAACGCTGGCGCGCTGAGCTCGGCCGCGGCGAAGCGGTAGAGCTGACCGTTGGCGCTGTAGTAGCCAGCGACCACGGTGGCGGCCACGAGCAACCAGAAATTGCGGTCCATCACCGCCCAGGCGCACAGCAGAGCCGAGCCCAGCGCCACCAGCAATCCGATCTGGAACGACACCTGGCGCCCGAACGCGCTTTGCGTGCGGGCCACCAGCGGTGTGGACAGCGCCCCGCCCACCACGTAGCCCATCACCGGCAGCGTGGCCATCCAGCCCAGCGGCGCCAGCGACAGCCCCACCAGGCCGTTGATGGCGATGAAGACCACGTTGTTGGTGAGAAACAGGCCTTGCGCGGCGGCCAGCAGCCAGAGGTTCTTGTTCATAAGTCGTTGTTTATACAAGGCCACGCAAGGACGCTACATGGTGTTTCGGGTGGGCCTCTGGTGCGCAGGGCTATAGTGCCCATCCTGTCCATTTCCTACCCTCGGTTCCATGACCCTGCACATTGGCATCGTGGCCTGTTCGGCCGAGGGCGCCCTGTGTTACCGCACCCTCTGCACCGAGGGCGCCGCCCTGCTCGGGCCTCACGCGCATCCCGAAATCTCCCTGCATTCACTGTCCCTGGCCGACTACGTGGCTTGCCTGAACCGCGGCGATCTGCGCGGCGTGGCAGACCTGATGCTGAGATCCGCGACCAAGCTCGCGGCGGCCGGCGCCGACTTCCTGATCTGCCCCGACAACACGATTCACCAGGCGTTTCACCACGTCGAGCCGCGCTCGCCGCTGCCCTGGCTGCACATCGCCGAAGTGGTGGCGCAGGCGGCCGCCAGGCGCGGCCACCGGCGCATCGGCATCACCGGTACGCGCTGGCTGGTCGACAGCGAGGTCTATCCCGAGAAGCTGGCGGTCCTGGGCCTGCAGGCGGTGCGCCCCAGCGTGGTGGAGCGCGACGAGATCGACCGCATCATCATGGACGAACTGGTCTGTGGTGTGTTCAAGCCCGAGAGTGTGGCCCGGTTTCAGGCCGTCTTCTCACGCCTGCGGGACGATGGCTGCGACGCCGTGGTGCTGGGCTGTACCGAGATTCCCCTGATCATGAGCGACGCGAATTCACCGTTGCCCACGCTGGACTCCACCCGCCTGCTCGCGCGCGCGGCCCTGGCGCGGGCCACGGAAATGTAGGCCCCTTGCCGCTTGCGCATGGACCATGGGGGCACCGCGCGCTGACGGCGTCGCCGCGAGCGGGGCGTGAGGCCTTAGCCGCCCAGGGCCAGCACCAGCGCCGCGAGCGCGGCCGTCTCCGCTCGCAGCACGCGCGGACCGAGCGTGACGGGCACGAATCCAGCCTCGCGCGCCAGCGCATCTTCCGCCGGGCTGAGCCCGCCCTCCGGGCCGCTGAGGAACAGCACGGCAGCGTTCGCCGGCGCCTGGGCCAGCGCGCGGGTGAGTGGCTGCGTGCCTTCGGCCAGCGACAGCAGGCAGCGCAACACCGGCGACGCCGTGCCGGTCGGCGGCAGCGCCTTGAGCCAGGTCGCGAGGTCGCTCACCGGGTGCACGGCGGGCACGCGGTTGCCGCCGCATTGTTCGCAGGCCGCGATCGCCACCGATTGCCAGTGCGCCAGCTTCTTCGTGGCGCGCTCGCCCGCCAGGCGCAGCACGCTGTGCGCGGTGTGCAGCGGCTGCAGGCTGGCCACGCCGAGTTCAGCGGCTTTTTCAACCAGCCAGTCCATGCGGTCGTTGGCGGGCATGCCCATGGCCAGATGCACCGCGCGTGGTGGCTCGCGCTCGGTGGCGTGGTGCGCGCCGAGGCTCACGTCCACGTCGGAGCGACCCATGCGGGTGATGGTGGCACTCCACTCGCCGCCCTCGCCGTTGAACAGCGTGATGGTCTGGCCGGGCTGCAGGCGCAACACCTGCACATGGCGCGCCGCGGACGCGGGCAGGCTCAGGCTCTGGCCGGCGAGCAGCGGCGCGGGGCAGTGAAAGCGGGGCATGCTCAGACCCGCCCGAAGGCGTAGCCCGATGCGGCCTGCAGGCCCTCGACCTCGTCGATCAGTTGCAGGAAGGGGCCGAGCGCGCGGTAGCGGTGTGCGGTGTGACGGATGTAGCCGATGAAGCGCGGCGCATCGGCCAGGTACTTGGGCTTGCCGTCGCGCAGCGTGAGCCGGGCGAAGATGCCGGCCACCTTCAGGTGGCGCTGCAGACCCATCCACTCGACCGAACGGTAGAAAGCGCCGAAGTCGCTGTGCCAGTCTTCAAAGTCCATCAAACCGGCCTTGCGCGCCTTTTCCCAGTAACGCACGGTCACGTCGATCACGAAGTCCTCGTCCCAGGTGAGGAAGGCGTCGCGCATCAGGCTGGCGATGTCGTAGGTGATGGGGCCGTGTACCGCGTCCTGGAAGTCGAGCACGCCGAGTTGTTGTGCCGGTGTCTCGCCGGGATGGCGCGGCAGCATCAGGTTGCGCGGCATGTAGTCGCGATGCACATAGACGCTCGGGGCATTGAGGTTGTGCGCCACGATCGAATCGAAGGCCTTCTGCAGGGTGTTGGCCTGCGTGTCGCTCAGTTGAAACTGTTTGTGCTGCTGCAGGTACCAGTCGGGAAACAGCTGCAGCTCGCGGCGCAGCAGGGCTTCGTTGTAAGGCGGCAGCACGCCGGGTTTCGACGCCAGCTGCCAGGCCAGCAGTGCGTCCAGCGCCTGCATGTAGCGCCCGTGGTTGGCTTGTGCGTTGTCCGGGTCGATGCCGTCGAGCATGGTCTGGTGACCCAGGTCACCCAACAGCATGAAGCCCTGCGGCTCATCCCAGGCCAGCACCTCGGGCACCAGCAGACCGGCCTCGCGCATGAGAGTGGCCACGTGCACGAACGGCTGGCAGTTTTCGTGCGCCGGTGGTGCGTCCATCACGATGAAGCTCTGCTCGGTCTGCGAGTCGATGCGCAGGTAGCGCCGGAAGCTCGCATCGGCCGAGGCCGCGCGCAGTGTGTCAGGGCTCAGCCCCAACCGCTCGGCGAGCGGGCGCAGCCAGGTGGCAAAGGCGGCTTCACGTTGAGGATCGGCCCACTCGACGGCGGGGTTGGACAGGGTCATGGTGGTGGGTGTCTTTGCGCCGCTTGTCAATGGGCCGCGCGCGGGATCGCGCAGTGGATAATGGCCGTTGATTCTACAAACCCCCTGTGCTGATCCGCGGCTCGTCGCACGCTTTTGATCGGCCCGGTCAACGACTTCCTCTCCTTGAATCGCCGTACTCACCAGCCCCGTGTCCCAGCCTTGCCCGCTGGGCATGCGCAACCCCGTCTCAAGGCGGCCCCCGTGGTGCTGGCGGTGCGCGGCCTGCTCTCGTTGCTGGCCTGCGGTGCGCTGGGTGCACACACCCTGGCGCAGGCTCAGTCAGGCGACGGTGACGAAGTGCCCCGGCCCGGTGTGTCGCTGCGCTCCAGCGGCATGCTGCTGGAAACCTTGCCCGAAGACGCGAAGCAGCAGGCACCCACCTTCGTCTCGGGCGACCGCATCGAAGGCCAGACCGACAGCATCACGGCGGTGGAGGGCAATGCCGAACTGCGCCGCCACGACACGGTGATCCGTGCCGATCGCCTGCAGCTCGACCAGCGCAACAACGAGGCGCAGGCCAAGGGCAACGTGCTGATCAACCGCAGCGGCGACCGTTTCGAAGGCCCCGAACTGCAGATGAACGTCGAGACCTACCAAGGCACGTTCACCCAGCCCACATTCAACCTGCTCAAGAACGAGGGGACGGGAGACGCCAGCCGCGTTGACTTTCTGGACGAAGACCATGCGGTGGCCCACGACGCCCGCTACTCCACCTGCCCGCGCACGCCCGGCGCGAGCTGGATGCCCGACTGGATGGTGCGCGCCACGAAGATCGAGTTCGACAACGTGAACGAGATGGGCACGGCGACGAATGGCGTGCTGGAGTTCAAGGGCGTGCCCATCCTCGGATGGCCGTATTTCTCGTTCCCGCTCACCGACGCGCGCAAGTCAGGCTTGTTGCCGCCCACGCTGAACATCGACAACATCAGCGGCCTTGAAGTCACGCTGCCGTATTACCTCAACATCGCGCCCAACCTGGATGCCACGCTTTACCCCACGCTCATGAGCAAGCGTGGCGTGGATCTGGGCGCCGAAGTGCGCTACCTGCAGCCCACCTATGTGGGCCAGGTACGCGGCGCCTTCATGCCGTCCGACCAGTTGCGCGATGCCAACCGCTGGGGTTACACAGCCCAACACAGCCAGACTCTCACCGGCACTGGGCTGGCGTTCGGCGGTTCTGCGGGCCTGTACCTCAACCTCAACCGTGTGAGCGACGACGATTACTGGCGCGATTTCCCGCGCGCCACCTCCTCGCTCACCACCCGCCTGTTGGCCAGTGACGCGGTGTACAGCTGGGGCAAGGGTCCCTGGTCGGTGAGCGCGGGCGCCTACACCTGGCAAACACTGCAGGACATCGACGCGCCGATCACCCCGCCCTACGACCGGTTGCCGTCGGTGGCCGTGCGCTATGGCCGCAGCGACGCACAAGTGGCCAATCTCAGCGGCGTCGATTGGTCGGTGCTCACCGAGTACACGCGCTTTCAGTCGATCCCCTCGCTCACCCGGCAAACCAACGGTTCGCGTGCACTGACAGTGGCCGAGATCAGCCGCAGGTTTCAGGCGCCGGGCTGGTTCATCAAGCCCCGCGCCCAGCTGCATGCCACGCAGTACAGCTTTGACAACGCCCTGGCCAATGGCTCGCGCAGCGCCTCGCGTGTGCTGCCCACGGTCAGCCTGGACAGCGGCCTGATCTTCGAGCGGGACGCCAGCTATTTCGGTCGCGGCTTCACGCAAACGCTGGAGCCGCGCGCCTTCTTCACCTGGACGCCCTACCGCGACCAGAGCCTGCTGCCCAACTACGACTCGGCCGCCAACGATTTCAACCTCGCCTCGATCTACAGCGAGAACGTCTTCGGCGGCAACGACCGCATTTCCGACACCCGCGCGCTCACGGTGGGCGTGAGTTCCCGCCTGCTGGATCCCGACAGCGGCGCGGAGGTGGTGCGCCTGGGCGTGGCCCAGCGTTATCTGTTCCGCGACCAGAACGTCTTTCTGCCCAACTCCAGCGGCCTGTCCGGTGGCGACCCGGTCAACGAGCGCCTGAGCGACATCCTGCTGGCCGCTCGCGTGCAGTGGAGCCCGCGCTGGCTGACCGATACCAACGTGCAGTACAGCCCGGGCAACCGCGAATCGGTGCGCACCACGCTCAGCGGCCGCTACACGCCGAGCAAGTACCGCGTGCTCAGCGCTGCCTACCGCCTGCAGCGTGGCAGCAGCGAACAGTTCGACGTGGGCTGGCAGTGGCCACTCAACGATCTCTTCGGCGAGCCTGCGCGCACCGAAGTGCCTGGCCGTGCGCTCGGCCCAGGTCAGTGGTACAGCGTGGGACGCATCAACTACAGCGTGCCCGATCGCAAGGTGGTCGATCTCGTGGCGGGCTTTGAGTACGATGCCGGCTGCTGGGTCGGCCGCATCGTGCTGGAGCGCCTGCAGCGCAGCACCGCGGTGGCCAACCAGCGTATCCTGTTCCAGCTGGAGTTCACGGGCTTTTCCCGCATTGGCTCCAACCCGCTGAAAACCCTCAAAGACAACGTGCCGCGTTACCAGTACCTGCGCGAAGAAATCAACCCGCCCAGCCGGTTCCAACAATATGACTGACCGCTCCTCCCGTTTCCCCCGCCTGGCCGTCTGGTTGCTGTGCAGTTCGCTTTTCGGCGCTGCGGCCGTGCACGCGCAGGCTTTGCGGCCCTCCAGCGGGTTGCGTGTGCCTGCTGCGCCTGTCACCTCTGCCTCGACGTCGCGCACCGCCGATTTCATCGTGGCGCTGGTCAATTCCGAGCCAGTGACCAACAACGAAGTGCGCCAGCGCATGGTGCGCCTGGAGCAGCAGCTCACCCAGCAGTCGGCGCCCGTGCCCCCACGCGACCAACTCGCCCGTCAGGTTCTGGAGCAGATCATCAGCGAGCGCGCCCAGGTGCAGCTCGGTGCCGAGCTCGGCATCCGCGTCGATGAAGCGTCGCTCGCGCAGGCCGAGCAGTCCATCGCTGCGCAGAACCAGCTCACGCCGGAAGAATTCCGCCGCCGCATCGCGGCCGACGGCGTCGACATCAACCAGTTGCGCAACGACTTGCGCAACCAGATCCTGCTGCAGCGCCTGCGCGAGCGCGAGGTGGATTCGAAGGTGCGTGTGACCGAAGCCGACATCGATGACTTCATCCGCGAGCGTCAAGGCAGCAACGATGTGTCCAGCCTGCAGCTCAATCTGGCGCAGGTGCTCGTGGCCGTGCCTGAAGACGCGGCGCCCGATCGTGTGCAGACGCTGCAGGCGCGCGCCCAGGGTGTGGCCGATCGCGCGCGCGCAGGCGGCGATTTCGCCGAACTGGCGCGCGAGTTCTCCGATGGCCCCGAGCGCGCCAATGGTGGTCAGTTCGGCATGCGCCCGGCCAATCGTCTGCCCGAGCTGTTCGTGGAGGCCACCCGCTCGCTGAGCGCTGGCGGGGTTGCGGGCCCGGTGCGCAGCCCGGCGGGTTTCCACATCCTCAAGGTGATCGAGAAGCGCCAGGCGGGACTGCCTGATGTCGCCGTCAACGAAACCCGCGTGCGCCACATCCTGCTGCGCCTGGGCCCTCAGCTCAGCGAAGCCGACGCCGTGGCCCGGTTGGCCGGTTATCGCCAACAATTGGCCAGTGGGCAGGTCACGTTTGAAGCGCTGGCGCGCGAACACAGCCAGGACGGCTCCGCGAAAGACGGCGGCAACCTCGGTTGGGCGCAAGCCGGTCAGTTCGTGCCCGAATTTGAAGCCGCCATGGGGCGCTTGCGCCCGGGCGAGGTGTCTCCGCCCGTGGTGTCGCGTTTCGGCGTGCATCTGATCCGCGTGGAGGAACGTCGGCAGAGCACGCTATCGGCGCGCGATCAGCGCGAAATGGTGCGCGGTCTGGTGCGCGAGCAAAAGATCAACGAGGCCACGCGCACCTGGGTGCAGGACGTGCGCGGTCGCGCCTACGTCGAGTACCGCGAACCGCCCCAGCTGTGATGCGGCAGGCGTCCTCGGCGGCCTGCGCATGAAGCACATTGCCCGCAAGCGTTTCGGTCAGCACTTCCTGACCGATGGCGCCATCATCGATGCCATCGTGGATGCCATCTCGCCGCAGCCCGGCGACGCGATGGTGGAGATCGGCCCCGGCCTGGCGGCGCTGACGCAGCCGCTGGTGGAGCGTCTGGGCCGCCTCACGGTCATCGAGCTGGATCGTGATCTGGCGGTGCGCTTGCGCGCACATGCCCAACTCCAGGTTGTGGAGTCCGATGTGCTGAAGGTGGATTTCAGCGCGCTCGCCGCGCAACTGGCAGCGCCCAAACTGCGCGTGGTGGGCAACCTGCCCTACAACATCTCCACCCCCATCCTGTTTCATCTCCTGGACCACGTGTCCGTGGTTCAGGACCAGCATTTCATGCTGCAGAAGGAAGTGATCGACCGCATGGTGGCGCGCCCGGCCACGTCCGACTACAGCCGCCTCTCGGTGATGCTGCAGTGGCGTTATGCGATGGACAACGTGCTGTTCGTGCCGCCCGAGAGCTTCGACCCGCCGCCGCGCGTGGACAGCGCCATCGTGCGCATGGTCCCGTTGGCCGAACCGCCGACGATCGACATTGAACGCTTCTCGACGATGGTGCAGGTGGCCTTCAGCCAGCGCCGCAAGATCCTGCGCAACACCTTGGGCCGTTGGCTCGACGAGCAAGGCTTTGCTGGTGAGTTCGACCTGCAGCGCAGGGCCGAAGAAGTGCCCGTGAACGAATACGTTGGCCTGATCAAACAACTGCGGGCATGAAAAAAGCCGCTGCGAGCGCAGCGGCTTTTCTCAAGGTGCCCTGGCTCAGGCTGCGGCCAGCCAATATCCGGCGTTGAACGGGCTGCTCATGCGCAGCGCCATCGGGCTCACGTCCAGGATCTTGTCCGTGGGCATGGGCTCATCGCTCTGCACCTCGATCGGCTCTTCGCCCTTGGGCGAGCGTGCCACCGAGAAGGAGTAGAAGCAGCGAAACGGGATCTTGCGGTCCGACCAGTAGTCGGCGGCATCGCGGAAGATGTCCAGCAACTGCTCGCGCGCTTCCTTGTCGAACTTGGCGTGCGCAGGGATGTGCTCCAGCACCACGATGAAACCGGTCTGCGGCCCCGACTTGTGGACCATGTCGGTCATGCAGTCGTAGAGCGCGTCGAAGTTCTTGCCGAAGTGCGAGGGCAAGGTGTATTGCGCAGCGATCAATTCCAGCACGTCCTGCTTGCTCTGGGCTTTGGCCAGGTTGGCGTACAGGAAGTGATGCCCCAAATGCTCGGCCGCGGCCTGCAGGTCTTTCACGCCGTGGGCGCGAATCGACTGAACGATATTGGGTCGTACGTTACGAAGTGGCGTGTCCATCTCCGCGTCTCTTTCAAAGTTCAAGTTAAAAAACCGTTCACATCACCCAAGACTCACTGCACGATCAGCTTGAAGCTGCTGTAGTGGTCTTCGGTGTAATAACAAGCGTCAGGCACCCTGGGCTGCAATCCACCACACACGATCCGCTTGGCGCCCCGATGACTCAAACCTGGCGTGGGCACCGTGTACTCCCGGTAAAACCCACGCCGCTGGCTCGGTAGCAACCTTTCCCGGTTGCCGAACACCGTGCCGTCTTTCTCGTACCGGAATGGCCCGCCTTGCCGGATCAGCTCCATCACTTGTCTGCCCTGTACGGGCAAGCCGGATTCGACGAGGGCGGCGGCGTTCGTGTCGGGAAGCGCCTGGTCTTGCGGTGTTCGAGCTTGCACCATAAAGGTGCCCAGCGATGCCGTCAGAACCAGAACCAAGGCCAGTGTTGCCACGCCCTTGGCACCCCCGATCCGCTTCAGGTCCATGAAATTCCCTGCTCCTGATGCAATCAACCCGCCACCAACACACCACAAAAGTATTCGTTTGCACGGCTTCTGCGGGAGGTGTCGCGGGCGGGTTAACCCTGTATTCCAAGCCAGCTAGTGTGCCTGAGGTGGGCTGAAAACGCAAGCGGTTGCTGAAAAAGAAGGCAAATCCAGCCGTCTGAGATGTGTGAAAGAGTTAGCGCTTGCTTTTTCTCTATGCATCAACGGGAAACGTTGGCATCGGCCACGGTGAGGGCTGTCATGTTGACGATGCGACGCACGGTGGCGCTCGCCGTCAGGATGTGGACCGGCTTGTCGGCACCCAGCAGCACCGGGCCGATGGCGATGTTGCCGCCTGCAGCCGTCTTGAGCAGGTTGTAGGCGATGTTGGCGGCATCGATGTTGGGCAGCACCAGCAGGTTGGCCGGACCCTTGAGGGTGGAGTTGGGCATCATCGTGGCGCGCGAGTCTGGGTCCAGCGCCACATCTCCGTGCATTTCGCCATCCACCTCCAGCCAGGGCGCCTGCTCTCGCAACAGCTCCAGCGTGCGGCGCATCTTGATGGCGCTGGGTTCGTCGCTGGAGCCGAAGTTGGAATGCGACAGCAGGGCCGCCTTGGGCTGCAGGCCGAAGCGCAGCATCTCTTCGGCGGCCATGACGGTGATCTCGCTCAGCTCCTCGGCCGTGGGGTCGTAATTGACGTGCGTGTCGACCAGGAACACCTGGCGACCCGGCAGCATCAGACCGTTCATGCACGCGTAGATACGGACGTCCTGCTCGGTGCTGGGGCTGCCGCCGGCGCGCTTGCCGATCACTTGGTCGATGTATTTCAGGTGGTGGTGGGTGGAGCCCCAGGTGCCGCAGATCAGGCCGTCGACCTCGCCCTTGTGCAGCAGCATCGAGCCGATCAGGGTGAGGCGCCGCCGCATCTCGATCTTGGCGAGCTGCTGGGTCACGCCCTTGCGCTCGGTCATGCGGTGGTAGGTCTGCCAGAAATCGCGGTAGCGGCTGTCCTGTTCGACGTTGACGATGTCGTAATCGAGCTCTTCACGCAGGCGCAGGCCGAACTTTTCGATGCGCTGGGCGATGATGGCCGGGCGGCCGATCAGCGTGGGACGAGCCAGGCCTTCGTCCACCACGATCTGGCAGGCGCGAAGCACGCGCTCCTCTTCGCCTTCGGCATAGGCCACGCGCTTGCGCTCGGCCATCTTGGCCGCCGCGAAGATGGGCTTCATGATGGTGCCCGAGGCGAACACGAAGCTCTGCAGCCGTTGGCGGTAGGCCGGCATGTCGGTGATGGGCCGCAGGGCCACACCACAGTCCGCTGCAGCCTGGGCCACAGCTGGCGCGATCTTCATCATCAGGCGCGGATCGAATGGCTTGGGGATCAGGTACTCGGGGCCGAAGGCCAGCTTCTCGCCGGCGTAGGCGGCAGCCACCACCTCGCTCTGCTCGGCCTGCGCGAGTTCGGCGATCGCGTGCACCGCGGCGATCTCCATCTCGTCGGTGATCGTGGTCGCGCCGCAATCGAGCGCGCCGCGGAAGATATAGGGGAAGCACAGGACGTTGTTGACCTGGTTCGGATAGTCGGTGCGCCCCGTGGCCATGATGATGTCGCCACGCACCGCGTGCGCGTCCTCGGGCGCGATCTCGGGATTGGGGTTGGCCAGCGCGAAGATCACCGGCCTGGGTGCCATCGACGCCACCATCGCTGGCTTGAGCACGCCGCCGGCCGATAGGCCGAGGAACACGTCGGCGCCCTCCATCACCTCAGCGAGCTTGCGCTTGTCGGTCTTCTGCATGTACTGGCGCTTGTCGTCATCCATGAGTTCCTCGCGGCCCTCGTAGACCACGCCGGCCAGGTCGGTGACGAACACGTTCTCGCGCTTCAGGCCCACCTTGAGCAGCAGGTTCAGGCAGGCCAGCGCCGCCGCGCCCGCGCCCGAGGTGACCAGCTTGACCTGGCCGATGTCCTTGCCCGCGACTTTCAGGCCGTTGAGCATCGCCGCCGCCACCGTGATGGCCGTGCCGTGCTGGTCGTCATGGAACACGGGAATCTTCATGCGCTTGCGCAGCTCGCGCTCCACGTAGAAGCAACCCGGTGCCTTGATGTCCTCGAGGTTGATCGCGCCGAAGGTCGGCTCCAGCGCGGCAATGATCTCGACCAGCTTGGCCGGGTCCTTCTCGTCGATCTCGATGTCGAACACGTCGACGCCGGCGAACTTCTTGAACAGCACGCCCTTGCCTTCCATCACCGGCTTGGCGGCCAGCGGGCCGATGTCACCCAGGCCCAGCACGGCAGTGCCGTTGGTGATGACGCCGACCAGGTTGCCGCGGGCGGTGTACTTGAAGGCATTGACCGGGTCGGCCACGATCTCTTCACACGGAGCGGCCACACCGGGCGAGTAGGCCAGGGCCAGATCGCGCTGGTTGGTGAGCTGTTTGGTGGCCGCAATGGCCACCTTGCCGGGCGTCGGGAACTCGTGGTATTCGAGGGCGGCACGGCGCAGCTCGGCGCGCTTGTTCTCTGGGCTGTTGTCCATGGTCATGATCTTGTCTCCGTTCGTTCTGAAATCTTGCTATGTGAAAGGCAATTGCGCATTCTAATTCTGCAGCCGGGAAAACCCTAGTCGGTAGAACTGCGTAAACGGTTGTGGCGATGCTGACTTTTTCAGCGGCAATGTGCGAAATGCATAAGCGCTCAGGCCGCAATCACCTGTACCAGGGGTTGCAGACGGCGAACATCCTGGGGCTGGCACAAGCCGGTGCCCGGTGTGAGCAGCGCGGCCGACCCGGCGGCCACGGCCCAACTGAAGGCCTGGGGCAGCGGGTCTCCTTGTTGCAGCGACCAGACCAGCGCACCCACGAAGCTGTCGCCCGCGCCCACCGAACTGGCCACCTCGACCGGCAAGGCCTCGGCCTGCCAGGCGCCGTCGCGCGAGAGCAGCAGCGCACCGCGGTCGCCCAGCGTGAGAGCGACCACGTCGGCCTGGCCATGGTCGACCAGTGCCTGCGCGGCGGCTCGCCACTCCACGGCCGTGGCCAGAGGCAGGCCGGTGAGTTCGCGCAATTCGCGCAGATTGGGCTTGACGAGGAACACGCCGGCTTGCAGCGCGGCGGCCAGCGCGGGCCCCGAGCTGTCGAGCACCAGCCGCACGCCGCGCTGGCGGGCCGCGCGGGCCAGCCGGGCGTAGAAGTCGGCGGGCACGCCGGGCGGCAGGCTGCCGCTGGCCACCACGAAGCTCAGCTCGCTGGACCATTGGTCAACCGCGTCCAGGTTGGCCTGCCATTCGTCCTCGGTCAGCGTGGGACCCGGCAGCACGAACCGGTACTCGGCGCCGGTGTCCTGGGCCTGCACGGTGAAGTTTTCGCGCGTGTCCTGCGCAATCGGCAGCGCGTGTGCGAACAAACCGGCCTGCTCGAGATGCTGCGTGAGCCATTGGCCAGCTGCGCCGCCGGCCGGGAAGAGTGCACTGCCGCGCCCGCCCAGCCTGTGCACCACGCGGGCCACGTTCAGGCCTCCGCCACCGGCATCGCGCTGGGCCGGGCCGCAGCGCAGCTTGTCGGCGGGCACGACCCGATCGGTGTGTGTGGACACGTCCACCGAGGGGTTCATGGTGAGACACAGCGCGGTGCCCGCAAGGGAAGTCATGCTGCGTTGTACTCCATGCGCACGGCTTCAGCGCAAGTGTTGGAGGCGTCTGATCGCGAAGACTCCACTCACACGCCGGGCGTGCGCGGCAACCGTGTTGACGCTGACGGCGTGTCGGCCTCAGCCGCGCATCAGCGCTTCGATCTCGGAAGCCTCGACGGGCACGCCACGCGAGATCAGCTCGCAGCCGGTCTCGGTGACGATGGCGTCGTCTTCGATGCGGATGCCGATGTTCCAGAACTGCTCGGGTACACCTTCGGCCGGGCGCACGTAGAGGCCAGGCTCGATGGTGAGCACCATGCCCGGGCGCAGGATGCGGCTGGGGCGGTCCTTGATGGTTTCGCCACTCAAGGGGTCCTTGCGCTCGTTCACCGTGCCGAGTTCGGACGGCTCCACGTAACCGCCGCAGTCGTGCACGTCCATGCCCAGCCAGTGACCGGTGCGGTGCATGTAGAACTGGAAATACGCGCGGTCGGTGATCACGTCTTGCGCGCTGCCCACCTTGTTCGCATCCAGCAGGCCAACGTCGAGCAAGCCTTGCGCGAGCACCGCCACGGTGGCCTCGTGCGGATCGACGAAGCGCGCGCCGGCCTTGGTGGCGCTGACCGCCGCGATCTGGCTGGCCAGCACCAGGTCGTACAACTCGCGTTGTGGCCCGGTGAATGTGCCGTTGGCCGGGAAGGTGCGGGTGATGTCGCTGGCATAGCCGTCGAGCTCGCAACCGGCGTCGATCAGCACCAGTTCGCCGCTGCGGATGGGCGCGGCGTCGGCGCGGTAGTGCAGCACGCAGGCGTTGGCACCCGCTGCCACGATGCTGCCGTAGGCCGGGTACTGCGAGCCGTGTTCGCGGAAGGCGTGCAGCAGCTCGGCGTCCAGGTGGTATTCGCGCACGTCCTGGCCAGCGCGCAGCATGGCCGCGCTGCGTTGCATGGCGCGGATGTGGGCCTTGGCGCTGATCTGCGCAGCACGGCGCATGGTGTCCTGCTCGAAGGCGTCCTTGACCAGACGCAATTCGTCCACGATGCCGCACAGGTCGCGTTGCGACTCCGGGCACAGCGCGCCGTAGCGCACCCGGGCGCGTACCGGTTGCAACCAGCCATTGACCTTGCTCTCAAGTCCCTCGTGGGTGGCAAACGGGTACCACACGATCTGGCGGTTTTCCAGCAGCCTGGGCAGGCGCGTGTTGAGCTCGGTGACGGAAAAAGCTTCGCTCACGCCCAGGTGTTCGGGTGCGGCGTCCGGACCCAGGCGGATGCCGTCCCAGATCTCGCGTTCCAGGTCTTTCGGCTGGCAAAACAGGGTGGTGCTGCCTTCGGCCGTGATCACCAGCCAGGCGTTGGGCTCGGTGAAACCGGTGAGGTAGTAGAAGTAGCTGTCGTGGCGGTAGATGAAGTCGGTGTCGCGGTTGCGCGGCCGCTCGAGCGCGGTGGGCACGATGGCGATGCCGCCGGCGCCGAGCGATGCGGCCACACGGGCGCGGCGTTCGGCGTAGAGGTGGGTGTGGGTGGTGGAGTCCATGGTCGCCATTCTCTGACTTTTGGCGAGCACCTGCGGTCCGAGGGAATCAGCTTTGACTGTTCAGCTCTTCGAGCCGCTCGGGCGTGCCCACGTCGACCCAGGTGCCACTGTAGATTTCTGCGCTCACCTGGCCCGCTTCCATCGCGCGGCGCAGCAGCGGCGCCAGCGGCTCGGCCGTGCCTTGGGGGTTGCCGGGCAGCACCTCGCACCAAGGCAGTTCGAACAATTCGCGCCGGTACAGGCCGATGGTGCTGAAGGTGTAGGCCTCATCGGCCCGGCTGACGGCGAGGCCGTCCGCGCTCAGGCCGAAATCTCCGAGCGGATTGTGCGAGGGGTTGGGCACCAGCCAGATGTGGGCGAGCAGGCCGCTGGCCTCGAACCGGTCAACGCTGGCTTGGCTGAACTCGAAGTCGGGCACGTACACGTCGCCCGCCAGCACCCAGAACACATCAGCCAGCAGGGGCAGTGCCCGGGCAATGCCGCCGGCCGTTTCCAGGGCGTAGCCGAAGTCGGTGCCCTCGCGCGACATCACCACGTCGCAACCCGGACGGGATTGGCTCCAGGCCCGGCAGTGTTCGTCGATTTGTTCTCCCAGCCACGCGGTATTGACCACGAAGCGCTGGAAACCGCCCGCGGCCAAGCCCTCCATGGGCCACTGCATCAAGGGCTTGCCCTGCACGACCAGCAGGGGTTTGGGTGTGACGTCGGTCAACGGGCGCATGCGCATGCCGCGCCCGGCGGCAAGCACCATGGCCGATGCCAGGGGAGGGGTGGAGGGTGGTGCGGTGGCGAGTCGGGTCATGGGGAGCCAGGGGGTGCGCGTGCCGGGCGCGCAGGGCCGCACGCGTTGAAGAATTATGGGCCGACGCGCCAGCTCGATGCGGGACAGCGCGGCCGGCGACGGGCTGGCCGATAAAATCCGTTGTTTTGCGCCATCGCGCAGATCCCCGCCTCCCCCACTTTCCAGCACCTCCCAGCATGTCCGACACCGCCAGCACCCCCACCCCCATCGCCCAAGCCGTGTCGCCACAGACCCAGGCCAACGCCATCCGCGCTCTGGCCATGGACGCGGTGCAAGCCGCCAATTCAGGCCACCCCGGCGCGCCCATGGGCATGGCCGACATGGCGGTTGCCCTGTGGGGCCGGCACCTGCGCCACAACCCGACGAACCCGCAGTGGGCCAACCGCGACCGCTTCGTGCTGTCCAACGGCCACGGCTCGATGTTGATTTATTCGCTGCTGCACCTGACCGGCTACAAGCTGCCGATCGGAGAACTCAAGAACTTCCGCCAACTGCACAGCAAGACCGCTGGTCACCCCGAAGTGGGCGTGACCCCGGGCGTGGAAACCACCACCGGCCCGCTGGGCCAGGGCATCACCAATGCGGTGGGCATGGCGCTGGCAGAGAAGCTGCTCGCGTCCGAGTTCAACCGCGAAGGCCACACCGTGGTCGACCACCACACCTACGTGTTCCTGGGCGACGGCTGCCTGATGGAAGGCATCAGCCATGAGGCCTGCGCACTGGCTGGCGCCTGGAAGCTCAACAAGCTGATCGCGCTGTACGACGACAACGGCATCTCGATCGACGGCCAGGTCACGCCCTGGTTCATCGACAACACCGCGCTGCGTTTTGCCGCCTACGGCTGGAACGTGATCGGCCCGATCGACGGCCACGACGCTGACGCCGTGGACCGCGCGATCGCCGATGCGAAGAACAAGGCCGATGCGCCAACGATGATCATCTGCAAGACGCACATCGGCAAGGGCAGTCCGAACCGCGCCAACACCGCCAAGGCCCACGGCGAGCCGCTGGGCGCAGAGGAAATCAAGCTCACCCGCGAAGCGCTCAACTGGCCGCACGCCCCTTTCGCTGTCCCCAAGGACGTGTACGCCGCGTGGGACGCGAAGGAGGCCGGCAAGGCCTCGGAAGCCGCGTGGAACGCCACGTTCGCTGCCTACAAGGCCGCTTTCCCCGAGCTCGCCAAGGAGTTCGTGCGCCGCATGAAGGGCGACTTGCCGAAGAACTTCGCCCAGGTGGCGGTGGACGCGGCTGTTGCCGCGCACACCAAGGCCGAGACCGTGGCCAGCCGCAAGGCCAGCCAGCTCGCGCTGGAAACCTTCACCGCCGCCCTGCCCGAGCTGCTGGGCGGCAGCGCCGACCTCACCGGCTCCAACCTCACCAACACCAAGAGCACGCCCGCGCTGCGCTTCAACCTGGCCGGCGACGTGGTGAAGAACGAGCAGGGCCAGGGCGGGCGCCACATCAACTACGGCGTGCGCGAATTCGGCATGGCCGCCATCATGAACGGCGTGGCGCTGCACGGCGGCTTCATTCCCTACGGCGGTACCTTCCTCACCTTCAGCGACTACAGCCGCAACGCCATCCGCATGGCCGCGCTGATGAAGCTGCGCGTGATCCACGTGTTCACGCACGACAGCATCGGCCTGGGCGAAGACGGCCCCACACACCAGTCGGTCGAGCACGCGGCCAGCCTGCGGCTCATTCCGAACCTGGACGTCTGGCGCCCCGCCGACACCGCCGAGACCGCCGTGGCCTGGGCCGTGGCGCTGCAAAACGCCACGCGTCCCACCGCGCTGCTGCTCAGCCGCCAGAACCTGCCCTACGCGCCCAAGAGCGATCTGGGTGACATCAGCAAGGGCGCCTACGTGTTGGCCGAGCCCGGCGAAGTCGGCCTGAAGAAAAAGGCGCAGGCGGTGATCATTGCCACCGGCTCCGAAGTGCAGCTGGCCTTGAAAGCACAGGAGCTGCTGGCCAAGGAACACAAGATCGCCGTGCGGGTGGTCTCCATGCCCAGCACCACCGCCTTCGACCGCCAGAGCGCCGCCTACAAGGCTTCGGTGCTGCCCGCCGGCGTGCCGCGCGTGGCCGTCGAGATGGGCTCCACCGACGGTTGGTGGAAATACGGCGTGGCCGCGGTCGTGGGTCTGGACACCTACGGCGAGTCGGCGCCGGCCCCGGTGCTGTTCGAGCACTTCGGCTTCACGCCCGCGAATGTGGCCGACACGGTGCGCGCCGTGTTGGCGAAATGAGTTTGTTCATCCTTTTTTGAAACCTTCCAGGAGAGACGAGACATGACCATCAAGATCGGCATCAACGGCTTCGGCCGCATCGGCCGCAACGTGCTGCGCAGCGCCATCCAGAACTTCAGCGACATCGAGGTCGTGGCGATCAACGACCTGCTGGAGCCCGACTACCTGGCCTACATGCTGCAGTACGACAGCGTGCACGGCCGCTTCAAGGGTGACGTCAGCGTCGAAGGCAACACGCTGGTGGTCAACGGCAAGAAGATCCGCCTCACGCAGGAACGCGATCCCGCGAACCTGAAGTGGAACGAGGTCGGCGCCGACGTCGTCATCGAATCCACCGGCCTGTTCCTGGACAAGGTCACCGCCCAGAAGCACCTGGACGCCGGCGCCAAGAAGGTCATCCTCTCGGCGCCCTCCAAGGACGACACGCCGATGTTCGTCTTCGGCGTCAACGACAAGACCTACAAGGGCGAGGCCATCATCTCCAACGCCTCGTGCACCACCAACTGCCTGGCGCCCATCGCCAAGGTGCTCAACGACAAGTGGGGCATCAAGCGCGGCCTGATGACCACCGTGCACGCCGCCACCGCCACCCAGAAGACCGTGGACGGTCCGAGCAACAAGGACTGGCGCGGCGGCCGCGGCATCCTGGAAAACATCATCCCCAGCAGCACCGGAGCCGCCAAGGCCGTGGGCGTGGTGATCCCCGAGCTGAACAAGAAGCTCACCGGCATGAGCTTTCGCGTGCCGACCTCCGACGTGTCGGTGGTCGACCTCACGGTGGAACTCAGCAAGGAAGCCAGCTACGAGGAGATCTGCGCCGAGATGAAGGCACAAAGCGAAGGCGCCCTGAAGGGCGTGCTGGGCTACACGACGGACAAGGTGGTGGCCACCGATTTCCGCGGCGACACCCGCACCTCCATCTTCGACGCCGACGCCGGCATCGCGCTGGACAAGACCTTCATCAAGGTCGTGAGCTGGTACGACAACGAATGGGGCTATTCGAACAAGTGCCTGGAGATGGTGCGCGTGGTGGCCAAGTAAGCGCAAGCTTCTCTTCATTAAAAAGCGCCTTCGGGCGCTTTTTTTGTTGGATCAGTCAGCTTACGGAGCGGTCGCACCAGGCTTGGTCTTCTTCGATCAATCTGCGGGTGCGCTGCGACTCTTCGTTGTCAAGAAACGTCACGCCGCGCAGGCGTGATCGCACCATGGGCAGCGAGACCACGCCCGACCGGATGCCGGCGCGTATCCAGCGGCGGTCGCGTGGCTCGCCCCGGGCGTACTTGGAGATGGCCGCGTCGTTCGGGTCGAGGAACCAGGCGGTGAGGCTGTCCCGGGACACCGGGATGAGGCGGGCTCGCCAGCCTTCGGGGAGGGTCGGCAGGGCGGGAGTGACGGCGTCGAGGAAGTACCCGTGACCCTGGTGCCATGGCGAGTTCTCTCCGAGCGCTGCCACGAGGTCGAAGGTGCGGTCGGGGTCGTCGCGGGTGTAGCAGTCGACGTCGTTGGACAGGGTCATGTCCTCTGGAACATCGAAATGGTCTTCCAGTCCGAGAATGGACAGGCTGCCGATCACCACGTAGTCGCTGTGGCCCGAGAGTTCGCGAGCCTTGGCTAGCAAGGCGAAGAGTGCGTCGAGGTTCATGTGTGCAGCCCCACCCAGGGCGAATTCTGGCGCAGGGCCGTGCCCCATCCGTCGGCATCCGCAACCATCTCTTTCGCCAGCTCCTGCACTGGCAAAGCGAGCAGCGCCGCCCAGCGATCCACATAGTCTCGGCTGCTGAGCTGCTCACGCCGCCAGCGATCGACCGTGTCGCGCGCCCGCTGGATGAGGCCCTCGCGCTGGGCGGGCTCTACTGTCAACAGGTCCAGGGCAATGCGGTGGTGGCGGATGAGCCGGTCTTTCTCGATGCCCGCCTGCTGCAGACGCGCGAGGCGGCGTTCGGCCATGGGATCCTGTGCTGCCCTTGCAGCCCCAAGGAAAGCGGGCGACATCACGAGGGCCTGCACCTTGCCGTGCCGCTCGATGGCCACCGGCGCGAGCGCGGATGCCTTCATGAGCTGGCCGAAGTTCTGTTTGGCTTGTGTCGAAGAAAACTGCTGCATGGGTGGACATCCACAGGTCGTCTAAATATTGTCCATATTAGTCTGAAATGGACAATGCAGTGGTGCCCAGATGCTTGACACTAGACCGACCGGTCTATAGATTCAAGCCCATGACCGAAACAACCACGCCCGGCACCCGCGAACGCCTGATCGCCGCGATGACCGATGCTCTGCGTCGCCGTGGCCTGCACGGCATCGGCCTGACCGAACTGCTGGCCCAGGCCGGCGCACCCAAGGGCGTGCTGTACCACCACTTTCCCGGTGGCAAGACGGAGCTGGCGGTGGCCGCCATCGACGATGTGGTCGCGCGCATGCTGGGCTGGCTCGACGGCCTGCTGGCCAAGAACGCCGATCCCATCGAGGCCACCCGACGCTGGATGGCGGGCGCCACCGCGCGGCTCAGCGACACCGGCTTCGAGTCGGGCTGCCCGCTGGCCACCGTGGCGCTGGAAAGCACGCCCGACGACCACGCCCTGCGCGAAGCCCTGGCCCGCGCCTTCGCCACCCTGCGCGAGCGCATCGCACTGGCTCTGGAGCAGCACGGCGAGCCGCGCGCGCAGGCCCAGGGCATCGCCGCGCTGATCGTGGCCACTTACGAAGGCGGCCTGCTGCAGGCGCGGGTGGCCCAGAGCAGCGATCCGATCAACCTGGCCACGCAGACCCTGCTGTCGCTGCTGGCCGCTCGCGGCCCAACGGCAGCACGAACCGGAGAACCGTCATGAACACCTTCCCGCCCACCGACGCCCACAACCAGGCCGTGCGGACCGAGCGACTCACCCTGACCGCTGCCGACGGTTATCCACTCGTGGCACACCGCTTTCACAGCCCCATGCCGCCACAGGCCCACCTGGTGATCGGCGGCGCGACCGCCGTGCCGCAGGGCTTCTACAAGCGCTTCGCCGAACACGCCGCGCGCCGTGGCTTTGACGTGCTCACGCTGGACTACCGCGGCATCGGCCAGTCGGCCCCCCGCACGCTGAAGGGCTTTCGCATGGACTACCTCGACTGGGGCCGGCTGGACCTGGCCGCGGCCGTGGAAGCCATGCGCCAGCCGGGTGTGCCGCTGTACCTGGTGGGCCACTCCTACGGCGGCCATGCGCTCGGCCTGCTGCCCGACCCGGGCGCGGTGGATGGCGCCTGGACCTTCGCCACCGGCGCCGGCTGGCACGGCTGGATGCCGCCGCTGGAGCGCCTGCGCGTGCTCTTCATGTGGCGCGTGCTGGGCCCCGTGTGGACGCGCATGAATGGGTACCTGCCGTGGAGCCGGCTGGGCATGGGCGAAGACCTGCCGATCGACGTGTACCGCCAGTGGCGCCAGTGGTGCCGCTTCCCACGCTACTTCTTTGACGACCCGGAAATGCAAGCCACTACCGCGCGTTTTGACGAGGTGCGTTTTCCCATCGTCGCGCTCAATGCGCTGGACGACGCCTGGGCGCCGCCGGCCTCACGAGACGCCTTCATGGCCGGCTACCGCAACGCCCAGGTGCGCAGCGTCACGCTCGACTCCCACCGCGCGGGCCTCGGTGCCATGGGCCACATGGGTTATTTCCGGCCCAAGGCCCAGCCGCTGTGGAACGAGGCGCTGGACTGGTTTTCCAAGCTCTCGCAGCACCGCGCCGCAGGGGCTTGAGCCCCCACGCTGCGGAGGGGCTCAGGTGCAGCGCTGCAGGCGTTTGCCCGCCATCGCATCGCCCAGAGCGTCGATGGCAGCGCGTTGCGATTCGGTGATCGACGGCAGGCGCAGGTTGGTGCTCACACTCTCGGCGCGCTCTTGCGCCACCTTGGCGGTACGGATGCCATCGCGCTCGGTCTGCTGCCGAGCTTGCTGGGCGGCGGCTTCGCTGGAGAACGTGCCGAGTGCCAGGCCAGGCGCCAGCCCGACCGCCGTGATCTCGCGATACGTCACCCCCAGCGCACGCAGCTCATCTTTCTTGCGATCGAGTTGCTGCTGGTTGTCGTAGCGCCCCATGTAGACGATCCAGCGACCACCGCTGCGCACCTCGGTGAAGGAAAAGCCGGATGCGGGCAGGCCGAGCAGCGCCAGTTCGGCGCGCAGCAACTCGGCCTGGGCTTCGGTGAACCCACCCGCCTGCCAGCACGCGCGCGTGCCGTTGTCGACCGGCGGTGCAGCCACGGGCGCAGGCTCAGGGGGTGTGGGTGTCGGTGCGGGGACCGGTTCGGGTGCTGCGGCCACGGTGGCCGCCACCGGTGAGGCCGGCGGCTGCGGCGTGGGCTCGGCTCTGGGACCGTTGAGTAGGCGCAAGACCTCGGGCTTCACCTGTTGTGTCAGGCGCTCAGGCTCGCGTTGCTCCGCGGGCTTCAGGCCCAGCGTGTCCAGGTAGCCCTGCGACCACGCAAAGTAACCCGCGTTGGCCAGCACCAGCAACCAGATGACCCACCTCAGCACGGGCGCACACTCACTTCGGCGCTGTTCACCGTCTGCATGCCGTGCTCGGTGAGCACCTGCAATGCGCCCTCGTCGTTCACGCCGCAGGCTGTGCCGCGCGTGCCGTCTGAGAGCTGCACCGCCAGGCCCTGCAAGGCGTCCAGTTGTGCAAAGCGCTGGGCAAACGCGGCAAAACCCTGCGAGGCAAACGCCTGGATGTCGCCCACCAGCGTCGGTGCCACGCGCTCCAGCACCTCCCCCGGTGTGATGCCTACAAGCACCTCGGCCAGGCCGGCCGGGGCCATGGCCGTGACCGCCGAGCCGTCGGGCACCAGCGCGGCCACCGCCGACACCTCGGGCCGCGCCACGTTGATGCCCACACCGATCACCACCATGCGCTGGCCCTGACCGGCCTCACCGGTGCTGGCCGTCTCCACCAGAATGCCGCCGATCTTGCGCTGGTGCAGCCAGAGGTCGTTGGGCCACTTCAGGCGCACGTCGGGGTGCAGGCTGCGCGCCAGGCTCACGCCCACCGCCAAGGACAGGCCAGACCAGCTCGTGGGTGCCAGGGGCATGGCCAACGAGAACGTGAGTGATTGACCCACTTTGCTGTGCCAGCCCTTTCCAAGCCGTCCGCGCCCGGCGGTCTGGTCCTCGGCGGCCAGCAACACCGGCTCCATCAGGCCGCTGCGCGCGCGGCGCATGAGCTCGCTGCTGGTGGAGTCGATGCTGGGCAGCACCTCGACGGTGAAGCCGGGCAAGGTGGGTTCGACCGCTTGCCAGACGGCTTCGGCGTGACGGATCAGGGAGTCGGCCATGGGCCGTTCAGCCCAGTCTGGACGCGCGACCCGCGCGCTTGGGTGCGAGCAGCGTTCCGCGGCATTTCTTCGCGCCGCACCAGCAGGGGTACTCGGCCTTGAGTTTGGGCGTGTAGGGCTCGTCGATCACCAGGCCGTAGTCGTAGAACAGTTCTTCGCCCGCCTGGATGTTGCGTTGAGCCCGGATGAACACCCGACCCTCGTCCACCTCGGCTTCGCAGTTGGGCGCGCAGCTGTGATTGATCCAGCGAGCCGAGTTGCCGCCGTGCTTGGCGTCGATCACGTGTTCTTCGTCGATGTGGAAGTAGAAGGTGTGGTTCGGATCGGTCGGATCGTGCGGGTGGCGGCGCAGGGCCTCGTCCCAGGTGATGACCTCGCCCACATATTCAATGAGCGTTTCGCCCTCGGCCAGGTCCACCACAGCGTAGACCCCGCGGCCGTGCACGCCGGACTTGCGCGTCTGGATGCGCCGGCCGGCACCATTCGGCTTCAGGGCCAAGGCTGGTTTTTCGGCGGGCGCGCTCGACTTTTTGGGGCTTTTCGTCACGGCCGGAATATTTGGTAAGGTTGTTTCATGCAGGTGCGCGCGAGTGTGCGCGTGCCCATGTGCGCGTGTACACGCGCGTGGAAAGTTGATTGTAGAGATGAAAACTGCTGAAGGTTTCGCCAAAACCCTGGTCATTGCCGAGAAGCCATCCGTGGCCCAGGACATCGTGCGTGCGCTCACCCCGGTGGCGGGCAAGTTCGACAAGCACGACGACCACTTCGAGAACGATCAATACGTGGTCACCTCCGCCGTGGGGCATCTGGTGGAGATCGCCGCGCCCGAAGAATTCGACGTCAAGCGCGGCAAGTGGAGCTTTGCCCACCTGCCCGTGCTGCCGCCCTACTTTGAACTCAAGCCGATCGACAAGACCAAGTCGCGCCTGTCGGCGGTGGTCAGGCTGGCCAAGCGCAAGGACGTGGCCCGCCTCATCAACGCCTGTGACGCGGGCCGCGAAGGTGAACTCATCTTCCGCCTGATCGAGCAGTACGCCGGTGGCCTGAAGGGCGGCAGCTACCAGACCCTGGGCAAACCGGTGCAGCGCCTGTGGCTGCAGTCCATGACGCCCGCGGCCATCCGTGACGGCTTCGAGCACCTGCGCACCAACGAGCAGATGCAGGGCCTGGCCGACGCCGCGCGCAGCCGCTCCGAGGCGGACTGGATGGTCGGCATCAACGGTACGCGAGCCATGACGGCGTTCAACTCGCGCGACGGCGGCTTCTTCCTCACCACGGTGGGCCGGGTGCAGACGCCCACGCTGTCCATCGTGGTCGAGCGCGAAGAAAAGATCCGCGCCCACCGCAGCCGCGACTACTGGGAGATCCACGCCAGCTTCCTGGCCGAAGCCGGCGAGTACCCCGGCAAGTGGTTCGACCCGGCCTGGAAAAAACCCACCGGCGAGGACGCCGACCTGGAACAGCGCGCCGACCGCGTCTGGAGCCAGCGCGAAGCCCTGGCCATTGCCGAGGCGGTGCGCGGCAAGGCCGCCAGCGTCAAGGAAGAAAGCAAGCCCACCACGCAGGCCAGCGGATTGCTGTACGACCTGACCAGCCTGCAGCGCGAGGCCAACGGCCGCTTCGGCTTCTCGGCCAAGACCACGCTGCAGCTCGCGCAAAGCCTGTATGAGCGCCACAAGGCCTTGACCTACCCGCGGACCGATTCGCGCGCCCTGCCCGAGGACTACCTGCCCACGGTGAAGGAAACTTTCGAGATGCTGGCCGGCAGCGGCATGAAGCACCTGGCGCCACACGCGCAGACCGCGCTCGGCAACGGCTACATCCGCCCGAGCAAACGCATCTTCGACAACAGCAAGGTGTCGGATCACTTCGCCATCATCCCCACGCTGCAGGCGCCCAGCGGCCTGAGCGACGCCGAGCAGAAGCTGTACGACCTGGTGGTGCGTCGCTTCCTGGCGGTGTTCTTCCCCAGCGCCGAGTTCATGGTGACCACACGCATCACCTCGTCGGTGGGACACCACTTCAAGACCGAAGGCAAGGTGCTGGTCAAGCCGGGCTGGATGGCCGTCTATGGCAAGGAAGCGGCCGAAGACGTCACCGATGCGAAGGAAGGCGACAAGGGCCAGAACCTGGTGCCGGTGCGCGAAGGCGAGACCGTGCGCACCGAGACGGTCGAGCCCAAGGGCCTCAAGACCAAGCCGCCCGCGCGCTATTCGGAAGCCACGCTGCTGGGCGCCATGGAAGGCGCGGGCAAGCTGGTCGACGACGACGAGTTGCGCGAAGCGATGCAGGAAAAAGGCCTGGGAACGCCAGCCACGCGCGCGGCCGTCATCGAAGGCTTGCTGACCGAGAAGTACATGTTCCGCGAAGGCCGCGAGATCATCCCCACGGCCAAGGCGTTCCAGCTCATGACGCTGCTGCGTGGCCTGGGCGTGGAAGAACTCTCCAAGGCCGAGCTCACCGGCGAGTGGGAATACAAGCTCGCGCAGATGGAGCACGGCCAGCTCAGCCGCGCCGCCTTCATGGCCGAGATCGCGGCCATGACCGAGCGCATGGTCAAGAAGGCCAAGGAATACGACCGCGACACCATCCCCGGCAACTACGCCACGCTGGCCACGCCCTGCCCCAACTGCGGTGGCGTGGTGAAGGAAAACTACCGCCGCTACACCTGCACCGGCAAGGACGGCGCCAGCGAAGGCTGTGGCTTCTCGTTCGGCAAGTCACCGGCGGGCCGCACCTTCGAGCCCGACGAGTCCGAACAGCTCCTGCGTGACAAAAAGATCGGCCCACTCGATGGCTTCCGCTCCAAGGCGGGTTGGCCCTTCGTGGCGGAGATCGTGCTCAAGTACAGCGAGGACGACAAGAACTGGAAGCTCGAATTCGACTTCGGGGACGACAAGAAGGGCGAAGAAAGCGGCGAGCTGGTGGACTTCACCGGCAGCGAGGCACTGGGCGCCTGTCCCAAGTGTGGTGGCGCGGTGCATGAGCACGGCGCCAACTACGTCTGCATCCGCTCGGTGCCCACCGAACAGCAGCCCACGCCCACCTGCGACTTCAAGAGCGGCAAGATCATCCTGCAGCAGCCGGTGGCGCGCGAGCAGATGAGCAAGTTGCTGGAGACCGGCAAGACCGATCTGCTCGACAAGTTCGTCTCCATGCGCACGCGCCGCGCGTTCAAGGCTTTCCTGGCCTGGGACAAGGAGGCGGGCAAGGTGAACTTCGAGTTTGCGCCGTCCAAGTTCCCGCCACGCAAGACGGCGGCTGGCGCGCCGGCCAAGGCCGCACCGGCGAAGAAGGTCGCTGCGAAAGCCGCGCCCGCCAAGAAGGCGCCTGCGGCCAAGAAGACCGCTGCCGTGAAGACGCCGAAAGCCCCGCGCAAGACCACCACCGCCACCGGCAAACAGCCCAGCGCCGCGCTGGCTGCTGTGATCGGCGAAGGCGCCGTCTCGCGCCCCGAGGTGGTGAAAAAGCTGTGGGACTACATCAAGGCCAACGGCCTGCAGGATGCTGGTGACAAGCGCCGCGTGAACGCCGATGCCAAGCTGGCGGCGGTGTTCGGCAAGCCACAAGTGACCATGTTTGAAATTGCCGGGCTGCTGAGCCCACATCTGAACTAGCCCCCACGCTCCGCCGCTTCGCGGGTCGCTGCCCCCCGAGGGGGCGCAATCCGGCTTGGGGCGGCCCGGCGCCGGATTCTTGACACTCGCTTGGATACAACTCTATGAGCCTGAAACTTTATTTCGCCCCCGGCGCCTGCTCCTTCGTGCCGCACGCCATGCTCGAACTCGCCGAAGTGGCCTTTGAGCCCTCGATGGTGAAACTGCACAAGGGTGAGCAGCGCTCGCCCGACTACCTGGCGTTGAACCCGCGCGGCCAGGTGCCCGTGCTGGTCGATGGCGACGAGGTTGTCACCCAGATCGTGGCGATCCTGCTGTACCTGGACGAGAAGCTGCCCATGGCCGGCATCCTGCCGCCAGCAGGCCTGGAGCGCGCCCGCGCCCTGCAGGTGCTGGCCTGGATGAACAACACCGTGCACCCCACCTTCACCCATGTGTTCATGCCGCACAAGTTCACCGACGACGAGGCCGCTCAAAAGGCGATCCGCGACTTCGGCGCGGCGAGCTACCGCGGTCTGCTGGGTGAGATCGAAGCCATGGCCTCCCAAGCCGCACCCTGGATGGTGGGAGCGCGCCCTGGCGCGCTCGATGCATACGCCCTCACGCTGCTGCGCTGGGGCGGTTATGCCGGCATCAACCCAGCGGATTTCCCCGCCACTTGGGAACTGGTGCAGCGCTTCGCCGAATTGCCCGGCGTGGCCCGTGCGATCGAGCGCGAGAAGCTGCAGCTCAACGTGTACAAGCCCGCCTGAGCCGGCGTCACGGTCGGCACACTATTCCTGCACGACCTGCGGCTTGGTGGGTGTGAATCGCACCGACACCCGCAGGCCACGCCGGCTGCGTTCCGGGTGGGCGTCTTCCATCGACACCGTGGCGCCGTGCTGCTGTGCGATTTCCAGCACGATCGCCAGGCCCAGGCCCGAGCCGTCGACGTTGGTGCCCAGCGCCCGGTAAAACGGCTGCATCACGAACTCGCGCTCGTTCTCCGGAATGCCGGGGCCGTCGTCTTCCACCTGCAGGATCTGCACCCCGCTGAAGCGGTCCAGCAGCACGCGCACCGTGACCACGCCGCCCTGCCCGGTGTAATGGATCGCGTTGTCCACCAGGTTGCGCACCATTTCCTGCAGCAGCGTCGGGTTGCCGTCCATCAAGCAGTCGTCGGGTGTGTCGTCCGGGCCTTCAAAGCCGAGGTCGATGCCGGCTTCCAGCGCGCGGGGCACCGAGTCCTGCACCACGTCGGGCACCAGCCGGGCGAGGTCAATGCGCGCGCTGGGCAGCGTGCGGCCGGTGGTCTCGGCGCGGGCCAGAGCGAGCAGCTGGTTCACCGTGTGCGTGGCGCGCGCGCTGGAGCGCGCGATCTGCTGCAGCGAGCCGCGAATCTCCACCGGATCGGTCTCGCGCTGTGCCAGCTCGGCTTGCATGCGCAGGCCCGCCAGCGGCGTCTTGAGCTGGTGGGCGGCGTCGGCCAGAAAGCGCTTCTGGGTGGTGAGTGAGGTCTTGAGCCGGGTCAGCAGGTCGTTGATCGACGACACCAATGGCGCAACCTCCTGCGGGATGAACGACTCCTCGATCGGACTCAGGTCGTCGGGCTTGCGTGCGCGGATGCGCTGCTCCAGTTCGTTGAGCGGACGGATGCCGCGCACCAGCGCCAGCCACACCAGCAGAACCGCCAGCGGCAGGATCACGAACTGCGGCACCATCACGCCCTTGATGATCTCGGTGGCCAGCGTCGATCGTTTGCCTTTGGTCTCGGCCACCTGCATCAACACCAGGCGCTGGGGATCGTGGCGCGCCAGCCAGGTGTAGGCCACACGCACTTCGTCGCCACGCACCACGTCGTCGCGCAGCAGCACGCGCCCGGGCTCGGGTGCTTCGTTGTCGCGTGGGGGCGGGAAGTCCAGCTCTCCGCTGATGAGCGTTCCGCGCGGATCGAGCACCTGGTAGTACACGAGGTCGCTGTCGTCGGCGCGCAGCAGGTCGCGTGCCTGCGCGTTGAGTTTGAAGGTGATCTGATCGTTCTCGCGCACCACGAACTGGGTGAGTGCCTGCAGATTGAACTCGAGCGCGCGGTCAAACGGTTTGCTGGCGATGCCCTGTGCGACGAACCAGGTGAGCGCCAGCGACAGCGGCCACAGCAATAGCAGTGGCGTGAGCATCCAGTCGAGAATTTCCCCGAACAGGCTGCGCTGCTCGCGCTGGAACAGGCCGAACCCCTTCGGCGCCAGCCGGCTGTCCGCCGGTGGCAGCGGCTCGCTGAAAGTCCGGCCGTCAGCTGGCGATTTTTTCAAGGCAGTAGCCCAGGCCGCGCACCGTGGCGATGCGGATCGGACCCTTTTCGATCTTCTTGCGCAAGCGGTGGATGTAGACCTCGATGGCGTTGTTGCTCACCTCTTCGCCCCATTCGCACAGCCGCTCGACCAGCTGGTCCTTGCTGACCAGGCGCCCGGCTCGTTGCAGCAGCACTTCGAGCAAGCCGAGTTCACGCGCCGAGAGTTCGACCATCTTGCCGTCGATGGTGGCCACGCGCCCGGCCTGGTCGTATTCGAGCGGGCCGTGGCGGATGGTGTTGGTGCTGCCGCCCATGCCGCGGCGGGTGAGCGCGCGCACCCGCGCTTCGAGTTCCTGCAGAGAGAACGGTTTGGCCATGTAGTCGTCGGCCCCGTAGTCCAGTCCCTTCACGCGCTCCTCGATGCTGTCGGCCGCGGTGAGCACCAGCACCGGCAGGGTGGAGCCGCGCGAACGCAGCCGCTTGAGCACCTCCAGGCCGTGCAGCTTCGGCAGGCCCAGGTCGAGGATCAAGAGGTCGAACTCGTTGTTGGTCATCAGGGCCGCGTCGGCTTCGCTGCCGCTGGACACGTGGTCCACCGCGGCGCCAGCCGCTCGCAGGCTGCGCAACAGGCCGTCGGCCAGGACCTGGTCGTCTTCTGCAATCAGGATGCGCATGGGAAAGTCTCCTGTGCTGATCGGGCAGCATTGTTATGGAGCCGCGGCGCGGGTGCGCGCGGGATTCAAGCCAGGTCCATTTTAGGTCTCATACCCCACGCCGTAGCCTGTCGGGTGGCGGGCTTTCACCGTGGCGGCACGGCCGCGCGCGCACCGGGTGCTTCCGACCCATAGGCCTCCAGGCCCAGCGCCACCACGGTGGCGACCGCATCGCCCACCTGCGATCGGAACTCGGTCTCGGCTTGCGCCACCGCGGCGCGGAAGGCGTCCAGCCAGAGCAGGCCGGTGTCGGTGAAGACGATGCGACGGGCCCGGGCGTCGCGCGGGTCGGGTTCGCGACGCACCAATCCCCAGGCCTCGCACTGCGTGACCAGGTCGCCCATGGCCTGTTTGCTCATGCCGGCCTGGTGCGCCAGCTCGGTCAGGCGCGAGCCGTGCAGGCCCAGGTGGCGTGTGATGTGGATGTGCGCCGCGCCCACCTGCGCGCGCGCGGCGAGGTGGGAGAGCGCCAGCGGCACATTGGCGTCGTGCGCCATCAGGCTGAGCACGCGCTCGTCGAAGCGGCGCAGCGCCAGGCCCATCAGCCGACCGAGATGGCCGCCTCGCCAGCGGTCGTCGGGTTCTGCGGGCGTTTGCGGGGTGTTTTGCGGCATCCGTTAATGGTAAGGCAAACTGACCAAATAATGCCTCGTTTGATTTCAACCCGGCTGTAAACTGCTGTTCAAGCATCCAGCCTGTACACAACCACACAGGTTTTGCCAACCCTTCCAACCCAGCCCAGGAGCCCCCATGGACGCACCCGTCAAGCCCAACCCCCTCAACAGCGAAAAAGCCAAGGCACTGCAGGTCGCGCTGGCCCAGATCGAAAAGCAATTCGGCAAGGGCACCATCATGCGGCTGGGTGAAGGCGAGGTGATCGAGGACATCCAGGTGGTGTCCACCGGGTCGCTCGGCCTGGACATCGCGCTGGGCGTCGGCGGCCTGCCGCGCGGCCGTGTGGTGGAGATCTACGGCCCGGAATCCTCGGGCAAGACCACGCTCACGCTGCAGGTGATCGCCGAGATGCAGAAGCTCGGCGGCCAGTGCGCATTTGTCGATGCCGAACACGCGCTGGACATCCAGTACGCGCAGAAGCTCGGTGTGAACCTGCAGGACCTGCTGATCAGCCAGCCAGACACCGGCGAGCAGGCGCTCGAAATCGTCGACAGCCTGGTGCGTTCCGGCGCGGTGGATCTGATTGTTGTGGACTCGGTGGCCGCGCTCACGCCCAAGGCCGAACTCGAAGGTGAAATGGGCGATTCGCTGCCCGGCCTGCAGGCCCGCCTGATGAGCCAGGCGCTGCGCAAACTCACCGCGCACATCAAGAAGACCAACTGCATGGTCATCTTCATCAACCAGATCCGCATGAAGATCGGCGTCATGTTCGGCAGCCCCGAGACCACCACCGGCGGCAACGCGCTCAAGTTCTACGCCTCGGTCCGCCTGGACATCCGCCGCACCGGCACCATCAAAAAAGGCGACGACGCGATCGGCAACGAAACCAAGGTCAAGGTGGTCAAGAACAAGGTCGCGCCGCCTTTCAAGACGGCCGAGTTCGACATCCTGTTCGGCGAAGGCATCAGCCGCGAGGGCGAGATCCTCGACCTGGGCGTGGTGCATCGGGTCGTCGAGAAGTCGGGCGCCTGGTACGCCTACAACGGCGAGAAGATCGGCCAGGGCCGCGACAACTCGCGCGAATTCCTGCGTGAGAACCCCGAGTTGCGCGTCGAGATCGAGAACAAGGTGCGCACCGAGCTGGGCGTGCCGCTGCTGCCGGTGGAAGAGGCGCCTGCGCCGGCCAAGGGCGGCAAAGCTGCCAAGGCGGCCAAGGCCGAAGCCGCCGAGAAGGCGCGCGAAGCCGACACTTCGCCGTTGGCCGAGTGAGCGGTGCACTCACGGTGTCAACCGTGAGCGTGTGACGCGATGCGCCCCCACGCTCCGCACTTCGTGTCGTCGCTGCCCCCCGAGGGGGCGCTGGCCCTCGTTGGGACGGCCCGGCGGAGGTCCTGACATGGGCTTCAACCAGATTTCCCTCAAAGGCCGGGCGTTGCGCCTGCTCTCGGGCCGCGAACATTCGCGGGCCGAGCTGCAGCGCAAGCTCAGTGCTCATGAAACCGAACCGGGTGAGTTGACCCGGGCGCTGGACGAGTTGGAAGCCAAGGGCTTCATCAACGAGCAGCGCGTGCTCGAATCCGTGGTGCACCAGCGTTCGGTGAAACTGGGTGCCTCGCGCGTGCGCCAGGAGCTGCAGGCCAAGGGTCTGAACCCAGAGGCCGTTGCGCAAGCGGTGGCCGATCTTCAAGGCACCGAACAGGCGCGGGCCCACGAGGTCTGGCGCAAGAAATTCGGCGCTCCCCCGCGCGACGCGGCCGAGTACGGCAAGCAGATGCGCTTCCTGCTCACGCGCGGCTTCAGTGCTGAGGCTGTGCGGCGCGTGGTGCGCGGTGGATCAACGCCAGACGACGACGAAAGCTGACCTCATCCAGGTCTGGAGGGCGAGGCGACGGCGGGCGCGATCGGGCCGCGCAGCATGCGCCAGGCCAGCAGCGCACTCGCGACCATGATGGCCGTGCCCAACCATGCAGCCGCCTGCATGCCATCGACAAAGGCCATGCGAGCGGCACTGCGAAGGGCTTCGGCCACTGGCGCAGGCAACGCCTCGGCCACGGTGAGTGCGCCCCCCAGCGTGGAGGCGCCCGCCACCGCGTCGGTCGACATCCCGGAAGGCATCCGAGCCTGCAAGCCGCTGCGATAGAGGCTGGTGGCCAGGCTGCCGAACACGGCAATGCCCAAGGCGCCTGACAACTCCGAGCTGGTTTCCGACAGCGCCGAAGCGGCGCCCGCGCGCTCGGGTGGCGCCGAGCTGATGACGATGTCGTTGCCCAGGGTGAACACTGGCGCCATGCCCAGGCCCATGAGCACCATGCCTCCGATCAGCCAGGCCAGTCCATGCTCGCTGTCCACCAGCGCCATGGCGGCAAAGCCGACGGCCGCCACCACGAGACCGGCCACGATGGTTTGCGGTGCGCGCAGCCGCTGCGCGATCGCTGGCGTGAGCATGGAGCCCACCACGAAGGACAGTGCCCACGGCACGGTGCACAGGCCCGCCATCAGTGGCGACAGACCCAGCACGAGCTGCAAATGCTGCGAGACGAAGATGTAAACCCCGAACATGGCAAACGAGGTGAGCGCGTACGTGCAGATGGCCGCGGCAAACCGGGGTTGACCAAACAGTTGGAGGTCCAGCAACGGGTACGCGATGCGGCGTTGGCGGCGCACAAATGTCACACCCGCAACGAGGCTCAAGGCCAGAGCCACCCCGGTCAAGGGCCCCAGGTGGCCCTCCGCCGCCTGTTTGAGAGCAAACACACCGCCCAGCACTGCGGTAAGTGACAGTGCGACGCTGCCCAGATCCAGCCGACCGGCGTGGGCGTCCCGGTACTCAGGCAGCAGGAACGGCCCCACCATGAGCAGCAGCACCATCACCGGCACCGCAGCCCAGAAGATCGCCGGCCAGGCAAAGTACTGAAGGATCACGCCACCCACCAACGGACCGATCGCGCCACCCACCGAATAGCTGGAGATCCAGATGCCGATGGCCACGCGTCGCTCGCGTTCGTCGCGGAACATGTTGGAGATCAGCGAAAGCGTAGAAGGCGCCAGCGTGGCACCGGCGATGCCGAGCAGCGCGCGGGTGGCAATCAGGGCGTGGGCGGTGGTGGACAAGGCGGCGGCCACCGAGGCCGCTGCGAACGCGGCAGCACCGATGAGCAGCATGCGCCTGCGGCCCAGCTTGTCGCCCAGCGTGCCCATGGTGATCAGGAAACCCGCGACCATGAAGCCATAGATATCGATGATCCAGAGCAACTGCGCGGCCGTGGGCTGCAGGTCGGCACTGATGGCGGGCAGGGCCAGGTTGAGCACCGTGAGGTCCATGGCGTAGACCAGACACGGCAAAGCGATCACGGCCAAAGCGACCCATTCGCGGCGTGTGGCCTTGGGCGGGGCGATGTCGATCAAGCGTTGCGCAGCGGCCATGTGAGTCTCCTCGGCGTTCGTCGAGCGGTGGCTCCGTCAGAACGTCGAGGCCATCCATGCACACGACGAACGCGGCCCCTGCCTTTCGACAGTCTGCGCGGACGCCTTACAAACCGAGCATCAGCTTCAGGTTTTGCACCGCGGCGCCGCTGGCACCTTTGCCCAGGTTGTCCAGCCGCGCCACCACCACGGCGTGGTGCGCCTGCTCGTTGCCAAAGACGCGAATCTCGAGCTTGTTCGTGTCGTTGAGCGCGAGCGCGTCGAGCTTGCCGGACTCGTTGGCGGCTTCGGCGCTCACCCACTCGCTGCCGGCGTAGTGTTTCGCGTAGATCGCGTGCAGGTCGGCCAGCGTGGGTTGGCCAGGCAGGGTGTCCAGGTGCAGCGGCAGTTCCACCAGCATGCCCTGGGCAAAGTTGCCCACCGCCGGGATGAAGATGGGGCGGCGCGTGAGGCCGGTGTAGGCCATGATTTCCGGGATGTGCTTGTGCTGCTGGCCCAGCGCGTACAGCTCGTAGGCCGGCGCTTCGCCCTTCTCGTAGGCCTCGATCATGGTTCGCCCGCCACCCGAATAACCGCTCACCGCCGGCAGACAGACCGGGTGATCGGCGGGCAGCACGCCGGCGTCGATCAAGGGGCGCAGCATGGCAATGGCGCCGCTGGCATAGCAGCCAGGATTGGCCACACGGTTCGCGCTGACCACGGCCGTGCGCTGATCGGCAGCGAGCTCGGGAAAGCCGTACACCCAGCCCGCAGCCGTGCGGTGCGCGGTGGAGGCGTCGATGATCTTGGGCTGGTGGCCGACCATCGCATCGACCATGGCCACCGACTCACGCGCTGCGTCGTCGTGCAGGCACAAAATGACCAGATCCACCTGCGCCATCAGCTCACGTTTGGCTTCCGGGTCCTTGCGGCGCTCGGGCGCGATGCTCACCACCTCGATGGTGGGCATGCGCTGCAGCCGTTCGCGAATCTGAAGTCCGGTGGTGCCTGCTTCTCCGTCGATGAAAACCTTGGCCATGGCCGATCTGCCTTGTCAGTGAGGATTCAGGAGGGCGTCCAACAATCGTTGTGCGCCGCGTGTCCGCAGTGCGCGATTTTGGTGCGATGCACCATGATACAGTCCTCGGTTGCTGATTTTCAGTGCCCGCCTTTCGGCCCGCCCGCTGCGGTCGGTCGACGATTCCTCTACCCATTCCTGAGAGAGCCCTCATGAAGATCCACGAATACCAAGGCAAGGAAATCTTGCGCCAGTTTGGTGTGCCGGTGCCCCGCGGCATTCCGGCTTTCACGGTGCAGGAGGCGGTGGAAGCCGCCCAGAAGCTGGGCGGCCCCGTGTGGGTGGTCAAGGCCCAGATCCACGCCGGTGGCCGTGGCAAAGGCGGTGGCGTGAAGGTGGCCAAGACCATTGAAGACGTCAAGCGCATCGCGGGCGAAATCCTGGGCATGCAGCTCAAGACCCACCAGACCGGCCCCGAAGGCCAGAAGGTGCGTCGCCTCTATATTGAAGATGGCGCCGACATCAAGAATGAACTGTATGTGTCGCTCGTCACCGACCGCGCGAGCCAGAAGGTGGCGCTGATCGCATCGAGCGAAGGCGGCATGGACATCGAGGAAGTGGCACACGCCACGCCCGAGAAGATCATCACCGAGATGATCGACCCGCTGACCGGCATCACCGAAGCACAGTCCCGCAAGGTCGCGGCCGCCATCGGCCTGACCGGCGCTTCCGTCGACCAGGCCGTGGAGATCTTCTCCAAGATCTACAAGTGCTACATGGACACCGACGCATCCCTGGTGGAAATCAACCCGCTGAACTGCGACTCCAAGGGCAACCTGTTGGCTTTGGACGCCAAGTTCAACTTCGACGCCAACGCCTTGTTCCGCCACCCCGAAATCGTGGCCTACCGCGATCTGGACGAAGAAGATCCGGCCGAGATCGAAGCCAGCAAGTTCGACCTGGCCTACATCAGCCTGGACGGCAACATCGGCTGCCTGGTCAACGGTGCCGGCCTGGCCATGGCCACCATGGACACCATCAAGCTGTTCGGCGCCGAGCCGGCCAACTTCCTGGACGTGGGCGGCGGTGCCACCCCCGAGAAGGTCACGGAAGCCTTCAAGATCATGCTCAAGAACGACAAGGTCAAGGCGATCCTGGTCAACATCTTCGGCGGCATCATGAAGTGCGACACCATCGCCACCGGCGTGATCACCGCCTGCAAGGCGACCAACCTCAACGTGCCGCTGGTTGTGCGCATGAAGGGCACCAACGAAGAGCTGGGCAAGAAGATGCTGGCCGAGTCCGGTCTGCCGATCATCAGCGCCGACACCATGGCCGATGCCGCTCAAAAAGTGGTGGCTGCTGTCAAAGCCGCTTAACACCCCGCACGCGCCAAAAGGAATCCACCATGTCGATCTACATCAACAAAGACACCAAGGTCATCACCCAGGGCATCACGGGCAAGACCGGTCAGTTCCACACCGAAAAGTGCCAGGAATACGCGAACGGCAAGAACTGCTTCGTGGCCGGCGTGAACCCGAAGAAGGCCGGCGAGTCGATCTTCAACATCCCGATCTACGCCTCCGTGAAGGAAGCCGCGTCAACGACCGGCGCCACCGTGTCGGTGATCTACGTGCCGCCCGCAGGCGCTGCCGCTGCCATCTGGGAAGCCGTTGAAGCCGACCTCGACTTGGCGATCTGCATCACCGAAGGCATTCCGGTCAAGGACATGCTCGAAGTGCGCAACCGCATGAAGGCCAAGGAAGCCGCTGGTGGCAAGCGCACCCTGCTGCTGGGCCCGAACTGCCCCGGCCTGATCACCCCCGACGAGATCAAGATCGGCATCATGCCCGGCCACATCCACCGCAAAGGCCGCATCGGCGTGGTCTCGCGCTCGGGCACGCTGACCTACGAAGCCGTGGCACAGCTGACCGAAATCGGCCTGGGCCAGTCCAGCGCCGTGGGCATCGGTGGCGACCCCATCAACGGACTGAAGCACATCGACGTGATGAAGGCCTTCAACGACGATCCCGACACCGACGCCGTCATCATGATCGGTGAGATCGGCGGCCCGGACGAAGCCGAAGCGGCTCTCTGGTGCAAGGACAACATGAAGAAGCCCATCGTGGGTTTCATCGCCGGCGTGACCGCGCCCGCTGGCAAGCGCATGGGCCATGCCGGTGCCCTGATCTCGGGTGGCGCCGACACGGCCGATGCCAAGCTGGAGATCATGGAAGCCTGCGGCTTCACGATCACGCGCAACCCGTCCGAAATGGCCAAGCTGCTGAAGGCGCTCCTGTAAACAGAGGCGCGCATCGTGAAAAGGGCAACGCTTGCGTTGCCTTTTTTTTCGTCCGCGGCTTGTGTGCGACATCAAACACACAGATCTGCTTGCTCCTAACGCGCGCCTTGAAACAAAATGCAACACCTTGGGTTCAATGCCAGTCGCAGATGCCCGATGAGCCATGTGAAGACTCGCTGTATGGCGAGTCACACAGCCCGCATTGAAACCAACCCGGTCTTCCCCATCCGTGTCCACCAGCCAACGCCAGAGTCGGCCCAAGCGCATACGCCCTCTGTGGCGCTCGGACGCCGCCATGGGCTTGGCGGTCGTCGCGTCTGTCTTTGCCTTGCACGCCGTCACCGATTTTTTCAGTGGGCTGGAGCGCCGCTTTTTCGACGTGGCCAGCACCCAGACGGCCCGGCAGCCCAGCGATCGCATCGCCATCATCGCGATCGACGACCAGAGCATCGCCAACATCGGCCGCTGGCCATGGCCGCGCGAAGTGCATGCCCAGTTGATTGACCAGCTCAGTGCCGCCCGGGCCAAGACCGTCGCTCACACCGCCTTCTTCTTCGAACCTCAGACCGACCGCGGACTGGTGCAATTGCGCGAACTGCGCGGGATGCTCGATGGATCTGCCGCTGGCAGCGCGCCACTGACCGACCTCGGCGAGGACGGGCGCCGACGCTTGCAGGGCTTCATCGGCCAAGCCGAGCAACAGCTCGACTCCGACGCCCGCCTGGTGGCCAGCATGGCGCGCGCTGGCAACGTCATCATGCCGTCGGTGTTTGAGCTCGGTGAGTTGCAAGGCCGCGCTGATCAACCCCTGCCTGCGTTTGCGCAGCGCAGCGCCATTGCCGACAGCGCTGCCTTTGGCGTGTCCGCCCTGCGTTCGCAACAGCCGTTGCCGGCCATTGGCGAAGCCGCTCGAGCCGTTGGCCATCTCAATCAGTTGCCCGATGTCGACGGCTCGGTGCGCCAGGAGGGTTTGCTGGTCCAGTTCGATGGTTTTGCCGTGCCCTCCATGGGCCTCGCCATCGCCGCCAACAGCCTGAACCTCACGGCCAAGGACATGCTGATGGTGCCCGGCGAAGGTGTGCAACTGGGCCGCAGCCTGATTCCGACCGACGGCGCTGCCCGCCTGCTGCCCCAGTTCTATCCCGATCGCGATGGCAAACCCGCGTTTGCCGTGGACTCGTTCTACGACGTGCTCTCTGGCCGCATCCCGGCCAGCAAATACACCGACAAGATCGTGATCATTGGCGCCACGGCCGCTGGCGTGGGCACCTTGTTCACCACGCCGGTGGCGGCCGCCATGTCGCCGGCCGCCATCCTGGCCCACATCACCTCCAGCATCCTCAGTGGTCACCACATCGTGCAGCCGGTCTGGGGTGGTCTGGCGGTGCTCGGCGCGCTGTTGCTGGTCGTGGGCTACGTCGTGGGCGTCCTGCCACGCGTGTCGGCGGCTGCGGGCGCGGCCTGCACGGCGGTGCTGTTTGTGGCGCTGCTGGGCATCGAATTTGGTTTGTTGTCGGTCGCGGCCACCTGGCTGCAACTGGTGTTCCCGGCGGCGCTCCTGCTCATCGGTCATCTGGCGCTGACCACGCGCCGTTTTCTGGTCACCGAGGCGGGCAAGGCCAAGTCCGATGAGGAGTCGGCCGAGACCAACCGCATGATGGGGCTGGCGCTGCAAGGGCAGGGGCAACTGGACATGGCCTTTGACCGCATGCGCCGCGTGCCTTTCAGCGACGCACTGATGGACAACCTCAAGCACCTGGCGCTGGACTTCGAGCGCAAGCGCCAGTTCAACAAGGCCGAGGCGGTGTACGAGCACATGGCCAGGCTGGACCGCAACGATGCCGACGTGCAGCGGCGCTTGAAGCGAGCGAAGAGCCTGTCGGAGACGGTGGTGCTCGGGGGCGGCTCTTCGCACCCGGGTGGCACCCTGCTGCTGGACAACGGCGGCGTGGAAAAACCCATGCTGGGGCGCTATCAGGTTGAGAAGGAGCTGGGCAAGGGCGCCATGGGCGTGGTCTACCAGGGCCGAGATCCCAAGATCGGCCGCACGGTGGCGATCAAGACACTGGCGCTCAGTGCCGAATTCGAAGGCGCCGAACTGGTCGATGTGCGTGAACGCTTCTTCCGGGAGGCCGAGACGGCGGGCCGGCTGCAACACCCCAACATCGTCACCATCTTTGATGCCGGTGAAGAGCACGATCTGGCCTTCATCGCCATGGAATTCCTGCCCGGTCGTGATCTTGTGGCGTTCACCCGCGCTGGCAACCTGCTGCCGGTGTCCACCGTGCTCGTCATCGGCGAACAGGTGGCCGCTGCGCTGGATCATGCGCACCGTCAACAGGTGGTGCACCGCGACATCAAGCCTGCCAACGTCATGTACGACGCAGCAACCCGGTCGGTCAAGGTGACCGACTTTGGCATCGCGCGCATCACCGGGTCGAGCAAGACCAAGACCGGCATGGTGCTGGGCACGCCCAGTTTCATGTCGCCCGAACAGCTCGCCGGCCTGCACGTGGACGGCCGCTCTGACCTGTATTCGCTGGGTGTGATGCTGTTTCAGCTGCTCACGGGCGCGCTGCCGCTCAAGGGTGAATCCATGGCCGCGCTGATGTACCAGATCGCCAACCAGCCCGCGCCAAGTGTGCGCAGCCTGCGGCCAGAACTCTCCCAGGCCCTGGCCGGCGTGCTGGAACGCACCCTGGCCAAGTCGCCGGGGGATCGTTACCAGACGGGTGCTGAACTGGCCGCCCAGTTGCGGCGTTGCGCCCACCCCGGGGTCGATGCCGCCCTGCCTCAGGCGAGTCAGGCCGAAACTGGCGAAGACATGTTTGAAGCGACACATGCCTTGCCACGCGATGCTGAAAACGCCCTGGCTGCCACGCTTGTCACGCCGCAGCACGACTCGGCACGTGGTTCCTGAAAAGTCAACATCGTTCTGCGGGTATAACTTGACCTCTATGAATTTTGAGTATTTTTGTCTGACCGATCCGGGTCTGGTTCGTGACAACAACGAAGACTCGGTATCGCTCGATATCGAGAACCAGATTGTGGTGTTGGCCGACGGCATGGGTGGCTACAACGCAGGCGAAGTGGCCAGCGCCATGGCCACCACTTTCATCAAGACCGAGTTGGGACGCTGGATGGCCGAGGGCGGCGTTGATGCCAGCGTGCGCGAGTTGCGCCGCGCCATGGAAATCTGCATCGACAACGCCAACCGTTCCATCTTCAACGCCGCCAACTCCAATCCGCAATACGCCGGGATGGGGACCACGCTGGTGATGGGCGTGTTTCTGGGCACGCGAGCCATGATCGGTCACGTGGGGGACTCGCGTTGCTACCGCCTTCGCGAAGGCAGCTTCGCGCAAATCACGCGCGACCACTCCCTGCTTCAAGAGCAGATCGATGCCGGCCTGATCTCACTGGAGCAGGCTCAATACGCCACCCACAAGAACCTGGTGACGCGCGCGCTGGGCGTGGAAGACACGGTGTTGCTCGAAGTCAACGAATACCGGGTAGAGGATGAAGATCTCTACCTTTTTTGTTCAGACGGACTGAGCGACATGATGAGCGACGAGCGCATCGCCGCCATACTGATCACCGCCGGCACGCTGGAAGAAAAAGCCCAGGCCCTGGTAGACGCCGCCAACGACTGCGGGGGGCGGGACAACATATCGGTGATACTGGCGTATGCTCGTTCCAGGCCCGTGCGCAAGGGAATACTCTCGCGCATGCTGGGCAAGTAATTCAGACTTCGACCAACAAATCTACAGGTTCCAGAGGAGTCGGCCATGCCGAAAATGATCGTTTCCATCGACGGTGTCGTCATCAAGGAAGTGCAGCTCACCAAAGACCGCACCACGCTGGGCCGCCGTCCCTACAACGACATCGTGATCGACAACCTGGCCGTCAGCGGTGAGCACGCCGTCATGCAGATGTCCGGCATGGACGTTTTCCTCGAAGACCTCAACAGCACCAACGGCACCTACGTCAACGGCAAGGCGATCAAGAAGCAGCAGCTGCAAAGCGGTGACACGGTCGAGATCGGCAAGTACAAGATCAAGTTCGTGCACGAAGGCGCCAGCGAGAGCCACGAGAAGACGATGGTGATCAACGCCGGCTCCGTTGTTGCCCCCGAGCCCACGGTGGCCATGGTCGTGGCCAATGCAGCCATCAAGGTCATGTCGGGCACGGCAGCTGGTCGCGAGGTGCCTCTGGTGAAAGTCGTCACCACCATTGGCAAACCGGGTGTGGCCGTGGCCGCCATCACCCGCCGCCCGCACGGCTTTGTAGTCGCGATGGTCGAAGGCGTGCAAAAGCCCACGATCAACGGCAACCCCATCGGCACCGACGCAGTGAACCTGCGCCACGGTGACCTGCTGGAACTGGCCGGCACCAAGATGCAGTTCGTGCAGCAGTAATTCCCCGCACGCCTCGCCTTCGTCACGAACGCCCACGGCGCCTGAGCACGCTCTGAGCTTCATTCCCTCCAGGGCTTGCGTTGTCGCTGGCAGGCAGCGCCTTGATGGGATGGCCCACAGCGCTGAACCCTGTCACCTCGTGCGCCACCAAAATGCCAAAAAAGTCCTTTACCGCGTGTACGCGGAAAGGTAGCCTCGCGCAGGCAGTTGCCGCCGGATCCCGCGTGGGACGGCGTGACACATCCATCGAATCGATTCAAGCCTCGCAACCCAGGACCGGCTCGGCCGGCCACACCATGCCAAACAGCCAATGAGGGTACGCGTGCTGGGGTGCTCCGGAGCCATTGCCCATGGTTGCCGCACCACCTCGTTCCTGCTCGACCACGACGTTCTGATCGACGCCGGCACCGGCGTGGGTGACCTCACCCTGGACGAGATGGCGCAAGTCGACCACGTGCTGCTGACGCACTCGCACTTGGATCATGTGGCGTCGCTTCCCCTCATGCTGGACGCCGTGGCTGCCCGCCGACTGTCCGCAGGCGCGCGGCCCCTGCAAGTGCACGCCTTGCCCGGCACCATCGCTGCCCTCAAGGCCCACATCTTCAATAACCTGATCTGGCCCGACTTCTCCGCCATCCCCAGTGCCGAACGCCCGCTCATGCGCTTCGTGCCCATTGCCGTGGGAGAGGTGTTGCAGGTGTGTGGCAAGGCGGTCGAAGTGCTGCCGGCCGTGCACACCGTGCCTGCGGTGGGCTTTGCCGCCGCCTCGCCATCGGGCCACTGGGTGTTCAGCGGCGACACCGGACGCAACCCCGCCTTCTGGCAGCGCGTCAACCAATTGCCCGTAGCCCTGTTGGTCATCGAGACCGCCTTCAGCGACCGCGAAGAAGCCCTCGCCCGGCGCAGTCTGCATCTGGCGCCAGGCCTGTTGGCCGAGGAACTGGCGCAGATCGACCACAGCCAGCACTATCCCATCTACATCACCCACACCAAGCCTGCCGAAACCGGGCTGATCATGGACGAGATCCGCCGCTTCGATGATGCGCCGCAGAGTGCGGGCACCATCCACCACGACATCCGTTGGCTCAGCGCGGGGCAGACGTTCGACCTCTAAGGAGGTGACAAAAACGGTTCTTGTCGTTGAGGGTGACAAAAAATGTCGGTCAACAGCCGACCAGATGTCACAAACCGTCACTGAGGGGCGGTTAAGCGTGAAAAAGGATGCGGAAAATACCCCAGTTCGAGTTGGCACGCCGTCTGCTCATAGACATGCGTTCCCAACCCAAACCCCCAAGGAGTTTTCTCAATGAAGCGTTCCATGCAAAAAGGTTTCACCCTGATCGAACTGATGATCGTGGTGGCCATCATCGGTATTCTGGCTGCTGTGGCTCTGCCGGCTTATCAGGACTACACGGTTCGTGCTCGCGTAACGGAAGGTCTTTCCCTTGCAGGCGCCGCCAAGCTGGCTGTCGGTGAAAACAATGCCAACGGCAATGCGTTCGGTGCAGGCTACGGCGGCACTGTGGCTACGCGGTCGGTGGGCGCCACTACGTGTGTGGCAGCTGGTGCATGTACTGTGGCAGAACTCAACACGGCATTCGATGCTGGCGCCGCAGGCATCGGGATTGATCTGGAAACCGGCAACATTACCATCGGTTTTCTGCCTGCAGTGCAACCAGCAGCCACGAGCCTACTCGTGCTGAACGTCACCGCAAACGGAGCAGCGCTCGCAGGTGGTACTGCAACGGCTAGCACCCCGGCGGCTGTAAACCTGCGCTGGGATTGCTATGCGGCTGGTGTTGCAACCCGCGCCACTGCTGCAGTGACTGGTGGTGCTGCTGGCCCGACTCTGCCAGTTCGTTTTGCCCCTGCAGAATGCCGTTGATCTAAACGACCGGTCTACAAAAAAAGAGCGCTCTAGCGCTCTTTTTTTGTTTTGGTGTTGCAAGCTACGAACGCGAGCGAACTGGACGTCCACTGTTCATGCGTGCGCACCGCCGAAGCGATAGATGCTACTAGCAACGGTGGGCGCGCTGCCGCTAGGGGGGTTGCGTGCGTCGATGAGTCAAGACAAGAGTTGATATGTTTGTGAGGAGCCATGACACTTTTTGGTTGTTGTCATCCAAAAGAGCGTGACAAACTGCTCAGAGCATTGCATCACGAGCTTGGTCCGCTCCTTGCGAGGATTCCACTGTCCCGCCCTCTATTCCTTCAAACAACGATCCGACCATGAAGCACTCACTACAACGCGGTTTCACCCTGATCGAACTGATGATTGTGGTAGCCATCATTGGCATTCTGGCCGCTGTCGCTCTTCCCGCGTATCAGGACTACACCGTGCGCGCGCGTGTGACAGAAGGCTTGGCACTCGCGGTTGCGGCCAAGCTGGCTGTGGTCGAGAACAATGCCGCCAGCAATGCGTTCGGCGCGGAGTATGCTGGTACCGTGGCGGCCCGCTCGGTCGGGGCGACAGCCTGCGCAATACCCGGGGGATGTACCGTGGCTGAACTCAACTTGGCCTTCACCACAGCAAATAGTCTTGGGGTTGGCATATCGCAGACTGCGGGCCACGTCTCCATTGGATACTCGCCCGTCGTGCAACCGGCCGCAACGAACCGCCTTGTGTTGAATGTGACTGACAATGGCACAGCTTTGGTTGGCACTGCCACCGGCAGCACGCCCGCAACTGTCAACCTAAGATGGGATTGCTACGCTGCTGGAGTAGGTGCCCGACTCGCGCTGCCTGTGGCTGGCGCTCCAACATTGCCAGTTCGTTTTGCACCAGCGGAGTGCCGATAGTCGTGCTTGGTCACCTGATGCGCAGGAGTCCGTTCAAGGCCCTTCCCTCATCGACAGGGACGAGCGTATATCAAGGTTTGCCACTTCGTGTTACCGCTTTGAATCATCATGACAATTCGAAACGCAGCTCAAGGAATCACGCTGTCAAACATGGCACGTTTGCGCTTCGCAACGCGTTGGGCGTTGGGGCATTTTGTGGTCAGCGCCATTGCGGTGGCCTTGGCGGCCAGCTTGGTTTTTCTCGCTTGGTACCCAGCTCCTTGGCGCCAGATGTTGGGTGTTGCTGCCATCTTTGGAGTCGTGGTGGCTGTGGACTTGGTTTGTGGCCCGATGCTGACATTTGTATTGGCGAGCCCACGGAAGACGAGGCGCGAGCGATGGGTGGACCTCACTTTGATCGCGCTCATTCAATTGAGCGCATTGGGCTACGGGCTTTGGTCGGTTTATGAAGCGCGACCTGTAGTTCTTGCCTTCGAAGTGGATCGACTGTTCGTCGTCACGGCGAACGAGGTGCAAACAGAATTTCTCGGCCAAGCTCCGCAACAACTGCAAACATTGCCTTGGGCCGGGGTAATTCGAGTGGGCCTTCGTCAATCAACATCCCCACAGGAATACCTAAGCAGTGTTGAGCAGTCGATTCAAGGCGTCACGCAGGCGATGCGCCCTAATTGGTGGAGCCCCTTCGATGACAAGGTGAAAACTGCCTTGCGCCAAAAAGCCAAACCTTTGGCCGAACTGATTGGCAAACGGCCTAAGCAAATCGACGAAATCCATGAGGCTGCCGAACGCACAAGGCACAAAGTGGACAATCTGTATTACCTGCCTTTGACTTCAAGCAAGGATATAGGTTGGGTGGTCTTGCTTGACACGTCAGGTGAAATCGTCGGGCACGTGCCAGTCGATGGTTTTGATTGATCCTGGCAGGGCACAGCCTCGGCGACCTCGACGAGATTCACAGCGCCGCAGGAAACCCACTACTTTTCCGCTGGCCACGATTTGTTCACAGATCCACCACTTCCCGCAAGACGCGCGCGCGGATATAGCGGCTGAGCTCCTGTTTTGGCACCAGTTCGATACGGCGATCGAGGAGCAAGGCCAGTTGATCGGTCAGCGGCATGCGCTGAGCGAACAGGTCGTTGTCGCGCCGAAAGTCCACCAGAAAATCCACATCGCAGCCTGGGAGCTCTTCCCGACGAGTGAGTCGAGCACGCGAATGCGGCGTGCTCCGTACCGTTGACTGAGCGTCTGGATGACATCGCGCCGGGCGTGCAGTTCATCAAACGGCGAAAATCCAAGTCAGCGTTACGCAAATCGAAGGCGCTTTGATTGCGCAGTGCCGGTTTTTCACTCCGCCAAAAACCGCCCACTCTTCCCCCCACTCTTCTCCATCAACCGCACCCCCCCAATCACCATCCCCCGATCCACCGCCTTGCACATGTCGTAAATAGTGAGCAGCGCCACCGACACAGCAGACAGGGCTTCCATTTCCACGCCGGTCTGGCCGGTGCATTCGGCGGTGGCGCGGCACAGCACGCTGTGGGTGGCGGGCTCGATCTCGAACTCCACAGCCACGCGGGTCAGGGCGATCGGGTGGCACAGGGGGATGAGGTCGCTGGTCTTCTTGGCCGCCTGGATGCCCGCGATGCGAGCGATGCCGAGCACGTCGCCTTTTTTGGCGTTGCCGGCCTGGATCAGCGCCAGGGTCTCGGGCAGCATGGTGATGCGGCCTTCGGTCACGGCCACGCGGCGGGTGTTGGCCTTGTCGCCCACGTCGACCATGTGGGCCTGACCCTGCGCATCAAAGTGGGTGAGCGTGCCGGATGGGGGCTGATTTGTAACGGACATGGGTGTGTTTTGCACGTGCTTGACTGAACCGGAGCGGCTTGGCGGCATCATACGGCGATGCGTTTCACTCCCTCTGCCGCACGGCCGGCAACCCTGACGCCCCCGCGCCGGCTTCGGCCCTCGGCCGTGGTCGCGCTCATGCTGGCCTCGGCGACGCTGTTGCCGACCGCCCTGTCCAGCGCACAGGGCATGCCCGACTCGACCAATGCCTCTGCCCTGCCCGGCCTGGGCGGCGCCGAAGGCATGTCGATTTCGGCGGAGCGCCGACTGGGTGACCGGATTGCGCGGTCGATCTACCAGGATCCAGATTACCTGGACGACCCGTTGCTGGTGGACTACCTGCAGGCGCTGTGGCAGCCCCTGCTGGGCTCGGCGCGTGCGCGGGGTGACGTGCCGCCGGAGCTGGCCGAGCGCATGGCCTGGGAGCTGATGATTTCGCGCGAGCGCACGGTCAATGCGTTTGCCTTGCCGGGTGGTTATCTGGGTGTGAACCTGGGCCTGCTGGCGGTGACCGAGCGGCCGGAAGAGGTGGCCTCGGTGCTGGCGCACGAGCTCAGCCACGTGTCGCAGCGGCACATCGCGCGCCTGATGACGCGCGAGGAGCGCATGGCGCCCTGGATGATGGGCGCGATGATCCTGGGCGCCTTGGCGGCCGGGTCGAACCCGCAGGTGGCTAGCGCGGCCATCGCGGGTGGCACGGCGGTGGCCGCGCAGTCGCAATTGAACTTCTCGCGCGACATGGAGCGTGAGGCCGACCGTGTGGGCTTCGGGGTGCTCTCGGGTGCCGGCTTCGACGGCCAGGGTTTTGTGACGATGTTCGACAAGCTGCAGCAGGCTGCGCGGCTGAACGACGACGGCTCATTTCCCTATCTGCGCAGCCACCCGCTGAGTGGCGAGCGGATCGCCGACATGCGGGCGCGACTGCCGCAAGGGCCTGTTGCGACTGCGCCGGCGACCAACCCCGCGACCGCGTCGAGCCCTGCTGCGCCTGCTGGCGGGGTGGGCCTCAAGCTGGATCTGCCCGGCTTCGGCTCGGGTGGCACCAGCCTGCCCGCAGTGGCTGGGCGGCCTGGCCCGAGCGTGGCGGTGCACACCCTCATGTCCGCCCGCGCCCGGGTGCTGGCCGAAAACGGGCCCGACCGCATGCGCGGCTGGTTGCAGATTGGACAGGGCCCCAATGCCACGCCGGGCGAACGTTACGCGGCCGCGTTGTCGGCCTCGCGCTTGGGTCAGCGCGACCGCGCTCTGGAGCTGGCGCAGAAGCTGCGCGATACGGTGACACCCGACGCCCGGTTTGTGGCCGATGCCTTGATGCTGGAGCTGCTGTTGTCGCCGGCCACAACGCCTGCGACACCGGCGCAGACCACTTTGTTGGCCGAGTTGCGGGACCGCTCTCTGGGCAGCGCTTCGCGTGCCGGCGTCATGCTCGGCGCGCAGGCCGCGATTGCATCCGGGGAGCCGCAGCGGGCGGTGGGCCGTCTGCAAAGCTGGGTGGTGCTGCAGCCGCGCGACGCGCTGGCCTGGCAGACCTTGGCGCGGGCTTATCAGGCCCAGGGGCAGTCGTTGCGCGCGGTGCGGGCCGAGGCCGAGGCCCGTGCAGCCCAGCTCGACTACGCGGGCGCCGTGGACCGTTTCCGGGCGGCGCAATCCTTGCCGGCGGCCCAGCGCAATGCCGACTCGATGGAGCTGGCGATTGTGGACAGCCGCCGACGCGATGTGGAAGCGCTGTTGCGCGAGAGCGTGCTTGAGGAAGAGGCCAGCAAGCGCTGAGCGGACTTGCTGCCCTGACGTGGATCAGAGGATGGCTTTGACCGCCGCGTCCACCACCAGCATGAGCGCGGAATAGATCAGCGAGCCCAGCATCGCGGCCCAGAAGCCGTTGACGCCAAAGCCGTTCATGAGGCTGGCTGCGGCCCAGAACAACAGGGCGTTGATCACGAACAGGAACAGGCCCAGGGTGATCACGGTCACCGGCAGCGTGAGGATCACGAGCACCGGGCGCAGCACCACGTTGAACAAACCGATCACCGCCGCGGCAATGAGCGCGGCGGTGAAGCTCTGGATCTGCACACCCGGGTAGAGGTAGGCCACCAGCAGCAGGGCGCAGGCTGCCAACAGCCATTTGACGATGAGTTTCATGCAGTCAGCATAGCAGCGCCGCAGGGCATGGCGCAGCGGGGGGAGCTTTCAGTGAACCTCTGCCGTCTTGGCCTGGCGCGCCGCCACCATCTTGCCGATGGCCAGCACCAACAGGGCACCAGCGACCGAAGCGCCGTACTTCACCATGTCGTTCTGCGGGAGTTTGAGCATCCACTGCCACCTGTCCGGATTGGCCAGGACTGGGTCGGACACCAGCATGCCGCCGGCGATCCAGCCCAGCAGCATGCCGCCGGCCGTGATGATGATCGGGAAGCGCGCCATGAGCTTGATGACCAGCTGGCTGCCCCAGACGATGATCGGGATGGAGATCAGCAGACCCAGGACCACCAGCAACAGCGAGTGTTCGCCGGCGTTCTGGGCGGCGCCGGCAATGGCGATGACGTTGTCCACGCTCATCACCAGGTCGGCCACGATGATGGTCTTGATGGCGGCCAGCAGTTTGTCGCTGGTGGCCACATCGCCATGACCGTCCTCGTCCGGGGCGATCAGCTTGATACCGATCCACACGAGCAACAGCGCGCCGACGAACTTGAGCCACGGCAGGGCCAGCAGCGTCATGGCGAAAAAGATCAGGATGACGCGCAGGACGATGGCGCCGGCGGTGCCCCAGATGATGCCCTTGGTGCGTTGCGCGGGTGGCAGCTTGCGGCAGGCGAGCGCGATCACGACCGCGTTGTCGCCGCCCAGCAGGATGTCGATCATGATGATCTGCCCGAGGGCGATCCAGAACGCAGGCGATGTCAGGAAATCCATAAATTCCTCGTTGTCGTATGTTCAAAAGAGCAAGGCGTGAGACATCTCGTGGTCGACTGGCGCCTGTCTTTCTCGCCTGCGGGCGCGCTGCGCTTGCGAAGGGGGAGAACAGTGCCTTGATCGACCCGGAGAGTCCATCAAAGGTCTTGCTCGACCGGGTGACAAGGTCACCAAGCCCGGGTTGCCGGAAGTCGGGGGCTTCGTATTGACGACAAACCGAATGTCCAGCGGTCGGGCACGAGGCCATGTTGCGCTGGAGCGGAGAGCTACTCCCCTTCGAAGCCCGCGATTGTACCGGCCTGCGCCTGTTGGCCGCGATACGCACTTCCCACAGCGCCCGGTGCGTGATCGCCCGCGCAGCGCTCCGGACCCAGCCAATCTGGCTATGATCGGCCTCCCTCAAGAGACCCCCCATGGCCGGCATCCACATCACCGACATCGAAGCCGCGATCAATCACTGGCGTGAGCGCTCACCCTCGCCTGACGGCATCTCGCTGGCCAAGCCCACGCGTGCCCTGGCCGAGGTGTATGCCTTGATGGTGTTTTTCCGCGAGACCGAGGCCGACGAGGCGACCTTGCCGGCCGCCGCGCGAGAGGCCTGGCTGGCCTGGTACGACACCACGCCCGACACGCCCTGCATCGCCATCTGCTCCACCAGCCAGGGCGACGAGGTGTGCAAGGGCTGCGGGCGCACCTTTGATGAAGTGCAGCGTTGGACGGAGATGACGCCTGGCGAGAAACGCGCCAGCTGGCGGCGCATCACCATCGAAGACGACGCCTGGCGCTTCAACCGCTACGCAGAGCGGGCGCGCTGAGGGAGCACCGAGACTGCCGCCGGGCCGCCCCAAGGCAGGCTCAGCCCCCTTGGGGGGCAGCGCCCCGCGCAGCGGCGGAGCGTGGGGGCCCTTTTCCTAGACCCTCTTGGCGAGCTCGGTGGCCTTGCCGGTGTAGCTGCCCGGCGTCATCGCCAGCAGCCGTTCCTTCTCCGATTCCGGAATCTCGAGACTGCGAATGAGACCGTGCAAGGCCTCGGCCGTCACGGTCTTGCCGCGCGTGACTTCCTTGAGCTTTTCGTAGGCGCCTGACACGCCGTAGCGGCGCATGACGGTCTGGATCGGCTCTGCCAGCACTTCCCACGCTTGGTCCAGGTCGTCAGCCAGCGCTTCTTCGTTGAGCTCCAGCTTGCCCAAGCCCACGCCCATCGAGTGATAGGCCAGCACCGCGTAGCCCAGCGCCACGCCCATGTTGCGCAGCACGGTGGAGTCGGTCAGGTCGCGCTGCCAGCGGCTGATGGGCAACTTCTCGCTGAGGTGGCGCAGGAGAGCGTTGGACAGGCCCAGATTGCCTTCGGCGTTTTCGAAGTCGATCGGGTTGACCTTGTGCGGCATGGTCGACGAGCCGATCTCGCCCGCCTTCAAACGCTGCTTGAAATAGCCCAGGCTCACATAGCCCCAGATGTCGCGCGAGAGGTCGATCAGGATGGTGTTGGTGCGCGCAATGGCATCAAACAGCTCGGCCATGTAGTCGTGCGGCTCGATCTGGATGCTGTAGGGCTGGAAGGTCAGACCCAGACCGAGCGGCTCCGGCTGCTCGATCACGTTGCGGCTGAAGGCTTCCCAGTCAAAGTCGGGCCAGGCGCTCAGGTGGGCGTTGTAGTTGCCTACCGCGCCGTTCATCTTGCCCAGCAGTTTCACACTGACGATCTTGTCGCGCGCGGCGGCCAGGCGCACCACGACGTTGGCGATTTCCTTGCCCACCGTGGTGGGGCTGGCGGTCTGGCCGTGGGTGCGGCTGAGCATGGGCACGGCGGCGAAGGCGTGGGCCATCTCGCGCAGCTTGATGATCACTGCATCCAGTGCGGGCAACAGCACGGCGTCGCGTCCGCCCTTGAGCTGCAGCGCGTGGCTGGTGTTGTTGATGTCTTCGCTGGTGCAGGCGAAATGCACGAATTCGGCGGCCTTCTCCAGCTCGGGCCGCGCCTCGAACTTGGACTTGATCCAGTACTCCACCGCCTTGACGTCGTGGTTGGTTACCTTCTCGATGTCCTTGATGGCCTGGCCGTCGGCTTCGCTGAAGTTTTTCGCCAGACCCATGAGGTAGGTGCGCGCGCCGGGCGACAGCGGCTTGAATTCGGCCAGGCCGGCGTCCGACAGCGCGATGAACCAGGCAATTTCCACCTGGACGCGGCGGTGCATGTAGCCCAGTTCGCTCATGAACGGGCGCAACTGGCCCAGGCGGCCGGCATACCGGCCGTCCAGCGGGGACAGGGCGGAAATGGGTGACAGGGCGGCAGAGGCGGCAGCAGCCGAGGGGGCGGCGGCGGAGGGAGAGGGGGTGGTCGGGCGCATCCGGCGATTGTAGGAGGCCGGGACTTTTGATGGGCCCTGTCAGGTGGCGCGGGGGCCGGGCTGGCTAAAATCGCGTTCCCACGGGCAACCGTCTTCACCCATCAGTCCTCCATGAAACTCATCGGCGCCATCACCAGCCCTTACGTGCGCAAAGTGCGCGTCGTCATGGCCGAGAAAAAGCTGGACTACAACTTTGTCCAGGAAGACGTGTGGTCGGCCGACACGCAGATCGGCACCTCCAACCCGCTGGGCAAGGTGCCCTGTCTGGTCATGGAAGGTGGCGAGGCGGTATTCGACTCCCGCGTGATCGTCGAATACCTCGACACGCTTTCACCGGTGGGCAAGCTCATCCCGACCCAAGGCCGCGAACGCGCCGAAGTGAAAACCTGGGAAGCGCTGGCCGACGGTGTGCTCGACGCCGCCATCCTCGCCCGCCTCGAATCCAACTGGCCCGGGCGCGCTGACCAGGAGCGCTGCAGCGCCTGGATCGACCGCCAGATGGTCAAGATTGAAGCGAGCCTGAAAAGCATGAGCCAGGGCCTGGGCGAGAAGCCGTTCTGCTCGGGCATCCACTTGAGCCTGTCCGACGTGGCCGTGGGCTGCGCGCTGGGCTACCTGGACTTCCGCTTCCCGGTGATCGACTGGCGCACGCCGTACCCCAACCTGGCGCGTCTGGCCGAAAAGCTGAACCAACGCCCGAGCTTCATCGACACGAGACCCGACTGAGCACGCCGTCGGTGCTCACAGGCCGGTGGCCCGGTGCACCGCGGGGAAATAGGCGCGGTAAGGCAGCAGGCGCAGAAGCTTCATCCAGCGTGTGAAGCGTTTGGGGTAATGCACTTCAAACACACCCCGGCCCCAGTCGTTGATCATGGCCTGCGCGGCTTGCGGCGGCGTGATCAGCGCGGGCATGGTGAAGTCGTTCTGCGCGGTCAGCGGCGTCTGCACGAAGCCCGGGTGCACCACGCTCACGCCCACGCCCAGAGGTTCCAGATCGAGGTAGAGGTTCTCGGCCAGGTTGGTCAGTGCGGCCTTGGTCGGGCCATAGGCCAGGCTCTTGGGCAGGCCGCGGAATCCCGCCACGCTGCTGATGAGGCTGATGTGACCCTGGCCACGCGCGATCATGGCCGGCACGATGGCGTCGAGCACGTGCAGCGCACCCAGGTAGTTGATGTCCATGTGCCGCTTGAGGTCGGCCATGTCCATATCGGTGACGCGCATCTCGCGGTAGTGGCCGGCGCAATACAGCACCATGTCGATGGGTCCTTGCGCCAGGATCTCGCGCGCCGTGTTCGTGACAGCGGCAGCGTCGGTCACGTCCAGGGGCCAGGCCTGTGCTGCCACGCCGCGCTGCGGTGGGTGGTTCAGCACGAAGCGGTCCAGCGCTTCGCGGCTGCGGGCGGACACCAGCACCTGCGCGCCAAGTGCATGCAGGGCCGAGGCGGTGGCCTCACCAATGCCGCTGGAGGCGCCGACCAGCCACACGCGCAGGCCGCGCCAGTCGGTGATGGGTGGGTTCATGGGCTTGAACAGCGAAAAGCCGCGCGACCCGGTGGCCACCGCAGCAGCTTGCGTCGGCGCTTCGACGAAGGCGCGCGGCGTGTTCATGTCGCGCGCCTCACAAACGACAGCGTGACCTCGCCCAGGCGCACGCCGAACTTGCTCATCTCGGCCTTGTTGAGCATCACGCGCGAGTCCATCAGGTACATCCAGTCGTCGAACTGCACTTCGTAGGTCTTGCCATCCACCGGCAACAGCAAGGTGTAGCCCCAGCGGAAGGCGTTGCCCTTCTGCTCGCCCAGCGCGGTGCCGACCACGTCGTCGGCCGTGCCACTGAACCGGCCGTTGCCCAGATGCTTCATGCGCCAGATGCGCTTGCCGGTGGTGCCGTCGCTGTAGTTGAAGGTTTCGTCCAGCACGCCGTCGTCGCCGTTCCAGCTGCAGACCATCACCACGGTGAAGCGCTTGACCACCGCGCCCGAGCGGTCGGTGAAGACACCATAGGCGTCGAGCGTGCCGTTGAAGTAGGTGCGGAGATCGAGCACCGGCTTTTCGCTGGCGTATTGGCCAACCTGAGGGCCGGCACAGCCCGCGAGGGCGGCGGCGGAGGTGATGCCGGCGGCGAGCAGCAATCGTCTTTGCATGGGATGGTCTCAGGAAGGAATGGAGGTGTGCGGCACGAGGCCGGCGCGTTCGGGGCGGATCACGAGCGCATAGAGCGCGCCGCCCGCCAGCAGCTTGAGCGCGCAAGGCAGCAGGCAGTAGGCGATGGTGAGGGTTTGCAATGCAGCGGGGTCGCGCGCGCCGGGCTCGTAGCCGAACAGCGCGAGCAGGGGCAGCGCCAGGCCGGCGGCCAGGGCCAGGTTGAGCTTGGTGGCGAAGCTCCACCAGCCGAAGTAAGCACCTTCGCGTTGACCACGTTCGCCCAGCTGGCCGATGAGTCCCGCGAGCATGGCGCTGGGGAGGGTGAGGTCGGTGCCCAGGGCGATGCCTGAGAGCGCGCACACGATGAGGAAGGGAACCACGTCGCCCGCGCCGAGGGAGGCGGCCCAGATGAACACCACCACGGCCAATGCCATGCCGACCAGCCAGGTGCGCGCCAGCCCGAGGCGGCTCACCAGCCGCACCCACAGCGGGATGGACAGCGCCGCGCACAGAAAGTAGGTGGCCAGGAAAGCGGGCTCCACCGATGGGGATGCCTGCAGGCGGTCCTGCACGAAGAACAGCACCAGCGTGGCGGGCACGGCGCTGGCGGTGCCGTTGATCACGAACACCGCGAGCAGGCGCAGGAAGGCGGGCTGGCGCAGGGGCGAGGCGCCCAGGTGCAGGTTTGGCCCCGTGGCCTTGAAGGCAATGGGCGCGGCCGATCGACTCCAGGCCCACCAGCCGAGCGTGAGCAGCACGGCGAAGGTGGACACGGTGGCACCCAGGCCCAGCGTGGTGGGCAGCACGGCGGCGATCAACACGCCCAGCAGCGACAAGCCTTCGCGCCACGCGACCACGCGACTGCGCTGCGCCTCGTTGCCACCCAGCCGCGCGCCCCACGACTGGTGCGCCACCGCCACCACGCTGTAGGCGGTGTAGGTGATGGCCATCAAAAGCCCGGCCCAGGACAGCAGCACTGTGGTGCCGGCCTCGCATACCGAAGAAGGCGGAAACAGCAGGCCCCACAGGCCGAGTGCGAGCACCATCGCGGCCACGGCCGATGCGCCGAGCACGGCGGCCATCGAGCGGGCGAACAGGCGGTCGCACCAGCGGCCGATGATGGGGTCCAGCACCGCGTCCACCAGGCGCGCGGCCAGCAGCACGAGGCCGAGCAGGGCCAGAGGCGCGCCGAACTCGCGAGCGTAGTGGTTGGGCAGGATCACATACAGCGGCAGCGCGACGAAGGCCAGCGGCAGGCCGAGCAGGCCGTAGGCAACCCCCCGGCGCCAGGCACCGGCGCCGATGAAGCGCGCGGCTGGTTCGTGGGCAGAAGCCGGAGCAAGGCTCATCGGGGCGTTCCGCCCAGGCCCTGGATCAGCGTCTCGCGCATGCGCGGTTGTGAGGTCTTGGGCGAAAGCCAGATGCCGAAGAAGAGGCGCGAGAAGGCGTCGTCCGCCACCTCGCCGAGCAGTTTGCCGTTCAAGTAGAAGCGCGCGCCGCTGCCGGGCACGTGCACACCAGTGATGCGGTCACCGCGCCTCACGTCGGGAAACAGGCTGCTCATGGCCTGCGTCCAGCGCGTGGCCTGTGCGGGCTCAATGGTGGCCAGGCCTTGCATCTCGTCGATCGAGCGCTCGGCGATGTCGGCGCCCTTGAAGTCGCGCAGGTAGGCCAGCTCCAGGCCGAAGCGCTGGTTCTCGAACTGGCGGGCGTCGAAACCCGGCAGCGCCCACAGGCTCGCGTCGTACACGTCGAAGCCCCAGTAGCGCAGGCGTGCCTTGCCCATCGGCGTCTTGTCCCGCAGGGCCGCGCTCAGCGTGGGTTCGGGCGGTGTTGTTTGTGCGGTCGCGGGCAGCCCGGCGAGGCTGCAGAGTGCCAGCATGAGGGCCGCCGGGCGTGTGCGCAGAACAAGGCGTTTCACGGCGTCGGCCTCAGGCGGGCTTGCGCAAGGTGTACTGGACCACGTCGGTGCTGCCCTGCTCGAACGCGGCTTCGCAGTACGCCAGGTAGAACTCCCAGATGCGCAGGAAGCGCTGGTCGAAGCCGAGTTGCAGCACGCGTTCCTGCTCGTGCAGAAAACGTTCGCGCCAGATGGCCAGCGTGCGTGCGTAGTCCAGCCCGAAAGCGAGTTCGTCCACCACCTCCAGGCCGACCTTGGCGGCCTGCGCACGGAACTCGCTCGGGCACGGCAGGCAACCGCCGGGGAACACGTACTGCTGGATGAAGTCGGTGCCCTTGATGTAGCGCTCGAAGTGCGCGTCGTCGATCACGATGCTTTGCACGCAAGCCTTGCCGCCCGGCTTGAGCAGGCGCGAGACGGTCTGGAAGTAGGTGGGCCAGTACTCGCGGCCCACGGCCTCCACCATCTCGATCGAGCAGATCGCGTCGAAGGGTGCGTCGTTGATGTCGCGGTAATCCTGCAGCCGCAAGTCGGCACGGTCTTCGCGACCGATGCGCCGCATGCGTTCCTGGGCAAACTCGAGCTGCTCGGTGGACAAGGTCACACCCGTGATATGGGCGTCGAACTCGGTGGCGGCCTTCTCGGCCAGCGCACCCCAGCCGCAGCCGATCTCCAGCACGCGGTCTCCGGGCTTCACGTCGGTCATGCGCAGTGCGCGGCGCACCTTGGCATGCTGCGCGGACTCCAGGGTCTGCTCGGGGCTCTCGAACCAGGCCGACGAGTAGTTCATCGTGTCGTCCAGCCACAGACCGTAGAACGCGTTGCCCAGGTCGTAGTGGGCGTGGATGTTCCTGCGGCTGTTGGTCTTGCTGTTGCGGTTGAGCAGGTGCTTGATCCGGTAGGCGAAGCGGCCCAGCCAGGAGCCGTAAATGACGTCCTCCACCTCGCGTCGGTTCGCCACCAGCAATGAGAGCAGCGCGGGCAGGTTGGAGGTGGTCCAGTCGCCGGCAATGTAGGTTTCGGCAAAACCGATGTCGCCCGACTTCAGCGCGGCCGAGCACACGCTCCAGTTGTTGAGTTTCATGCTTGCGTGTGGCCCGTCGACCTGGCCGAAGCGCTGCACCGAGCCGTCGGGCAGTTGCAGCGTGAGGCTGCCGTGCACCAGGCGTTGCAGCAGTTGCAGCGTGGTGCGCGCGGCGGCCGGTGCGTTGCGCGGCAGCGAAAAACCGGCGGGGCTGGTGGAGGCGGTGGAGCTGTTCATGGGTGGCTGTGGTCGGCGTTCACGGAAGTCGCGGGCATGGGAGCGGCGGTGACGAATTCGCCCGGCGCGGGCGGCTGGCGGAAAAAGGGCGCGCGTTGGATCCACAGGCGCACGGCCTGCCAATGGATGCGGGCCATGACGCCGAAGGTCATGGCGGGGTAGAGCCACAGCGCGCGGCGCAGGCTGCGCGCATCCAGCGGCTGCAATTCGCCGCTCACGCTGGTGTTGAGCAGGGGCTGCTCAAGGGTCTCATCGTCGAAGTAGTCGATGCGCGCCACGGTGCGCGGGCTCGGGTGATCGCTGCGCATGAAAACGAATCGGTAGCGCCCGCGCACCGGGCAGAACGGTGAGACGTGGAACACCTTGGTGGCTTCACTGGGCTGGCCGTAGCGCGGCGCATCCAGCAGGTAACAGTGGCGTTCGCCAAAGGTGTTGTTCACCTCCGCCAGCACGGCGCGCAGCGTGCCGTCGGCCCGATGGCAGTACCAGAAGCTCACCGGCTTGAAGGTGTAGCCGAGCACGCGCGGGTAGGTGTGCAGCCACACCTCGCCGTGCGCGTCTTCGATGCCGTGTTGTCCCAGCAACTCGTCGAGCCACTGCAGGCTGTCGGCGCGGCCATCGCCGTGGTCCGCATCGTGAAAGCTGAGCGCCGCGCCGCGGTTGCGCGCCAGCGCGCCGGGGCCCTGGTTGCGCAGACTGCGCATGGGCAGCATCAGAAAATAGGTGGGGTAGGCGAAGGCGTTGCGTTGCGGGCGGTGGCGGGTGTGGCGCACCTGACCGAATCCGATCTGCGCCACCGGCGCGGTGTTCACGCAAACACCCCGGGCAAAGCCGCACGCTGGGCATCGGCGGGGTTCGTGCGGGGAGCAAGCCGGTGTGCATCGATCAGCGCCCGCGCAGCGTGCAGGCCCGACTTCAGGCCGTCTTCATGGAATCCGTAGCCAGTCCATGCACCGGCGAAGTAGGTGTTGAGCTGGCCCTGCAGGGTCGGCACGCGCGCCTGCGCGCGGATGGCGGCCAGGTCGAACACCGGGTGGTCGTAGGCGTACTCGCCCACCACGTGCCGCGCTGCGATCTCGCGCTGCGGGTTGAGCGAGACCACCACCGGTTGCGCCACCGGCAGTGGTTGCAGGCGGTTGAGCAGGTAGTGCAGGCAGACCCGGGCCGATTCCACGCTGGTGCTCGCCGAGCGCTCGTAGTTCCAGGCAGCCCAGGCGCGCTCGCTCTTCGGCAGCACCGAACGGTCGGTGTGCAGCACGGCGCGGTTGGGCTGGTAGCGGATGGCGCCCAGCACTTCACGTTCGTTGGCCGAAGCTTCACCCCCGAGCAGGCGCAAAGCCTGATCGCTGTGGCAGGCCAGCACGACGGCGTCGAACCGCTCGACCTGCCCCGCGGTGACCACGCGCACGCCTTGGCCGTCGCGAAGCACCTGCTGCACCGGCGTGCTCAAGCGTTTGTCGGCGATGTTGTCGGTGATCTTCTGCACGTACTGGCGAGCGCCGCCCGCCACCGTGTACCACTGGGGTCGGTTGGTCACCTGGATCAGGCCGTGGTTGTGGCAGAAGCGCACCATGGTGGCCACCGGGAAGGCCAGCATCTGGTCGGTCGGGCAACTCCAGATGCAGCCCATCATGGGCAGGAAATACCAGTCGCGGAATTCGTCGGAGAAGCCCTGGGTTTTCAGGAAGTCGCCCAGCGGTTGCAGCAGCGGGCTGTTGTCGCGCAAGTCTTCGCCCTGTTCGGCCAGCCGGGTCGTGATGCGGTTGAAGCGCACGATGTCGGCCAGCATGCGCAGGAAGCGCGGGTTCAAGAGGTTGCGGCGCTGGGCAAACACCGTGGAGAGGTTGCAGCCACTCCACTCCAGCGGGCCACCGCCAGGAGCCGCGCCGGGGGCCTGCACCGAAAACGACATGTCCGACTTGGCAATGGGCACGCCCAACTGCGCGAACAGCGCGAGAAGGTTGGGGTAGGTGCGTTCGTTGAGCACCAGAAAGCCGGTGTCCACGCCGAACGTGGTGGGCACGCCCTGCACATTGGGCAGGGTCATGTCGACCGTGTGGGTGTGTCCGCCGAAATAGTCGCCCGCTTCAAAGAGCGTGATGTCGGCCAGCCCCTGCAAGGTGTGGGCCGCTGCCAGCCCGGAGATGCCGGAGCCGATGATGGCCACGCGGGGCACTCTGGCGGTGTGCGCAGCCGAGCCCGGGGAAGCGCTGTGGAGGTCCGTGTACATCGTCGGACCTCAGCGCGCGCCAGCGTCGCTGGTGGGGATACAAAAGCCTGCGAAGCGCCCCGAAACGAACAAGGGAGGGAGGGAGGAGGAGGAGAAGCGCCTCGGGATTTCAGCCGGATCGCGGGGACCCGGCAGGCTTCGCAGTGCAAAACGGAATTCGGTTGTCAGTCCGTGGACCGCCCGTGAAGCTGAGAGAAAAGCGGGCGCCAGAAAGTTCCGGACGGTTCTTCGGGATGCACTTTTCGGGCGGGAAGCTGGGGCGCACATGGTGGTGGAATGGATCAAATTAGACTGAACAGTTTTATTGTGACCGAACGGTCACTATTTGGCCTAAGCAAGTTGTTCAATGGCCATGACTCACGAAAGGTCTTTGACAAACACCCGGGTGGTCAGGCAGAACATGCTCCCAGCGCTGGAAGAATCGGACATTGCCGTGGACAAGCGCAGAATTCATGGCAAAAACTCCCCAATCTGACGAACATATCGGATCATTTGTCCATGACAAGTACCAAAAACCCTGGCTGGCACGCGATCGCGGATGTCGAACGCGATACGGGCCTGTCCAAGGACACGCTGCGGGTGTGGGAGCGGCGCTATGGCTTTCCCATGCCCAAGCGCGATGCCCTGGGAGAACGCCAGTACGACAACGACCAACTCGTCCGCCTTCGCCACGTCCGCCGGCTCATCGATGCCGGGCACCGGCCCGGGCGGGTGGTGGCGCTGTCGCTGGAAGAACTCGTTGCACTGGATACGCAGTGGCGGGCCGAGCGGATTCAACTCTCGAGCGGCCGATCGGGTGCCACTGCGGCACCCGTTGCCTGCGACGAAGCCATCGAGCGCTGGATGCAGATGCTGCGCGGCCAGGACGCGCACGGCCTGCGTCAGGCCCTGGCCCAGGTGCAGATGGAGCGCGGGTTGGCGCGCCTGATCATCGAATGCGTTGCACCCATGAATGTTCAGGTCGGCCAGGCCTGGCTCGAAGGTGGGCTGGCGGTGCACGAGGAGCATCTCTACACCGAGATCGTGCAGTCGGTGATGCGCCAGGCACTGGGCCAGCTGGCGCAGGCCCGCGCACCGCTGCCGCCGCGCATCCTGCTCACCACGCTGCCGGGCGAGGCGCACGGTCTGGGCCTGCTCATGGCCGAATGCTTCATGGTGCTGGAGGGTTGCCACACGATCCCGCTGGGGGTGCAGACGCCGCTGCCCGACATCGTGACCGCTGTGAGCAAGAGCGGCGCCGACGTCGTGGCGCTGGGTTTCACCGCCTCGCAGAACCCGCGCGAGGTGCGCACCGCGCTCGCCCAGCTGCGTGAGTATTTGCCGCCACGGGTGGAAATCTGGGCGGGGGGGCAGTGCCCGGCGCTCTACAAGCCACAGCGTGGTCGGCCCGCTGGCGCCGGCCCGGTGTATTTCCCCATGGAGCGGCTGCAGGACATCCAGCACGGCGTGATCCGCTGGCGGGCGCGCGCCCACGTGGTGGCGGCTTGAGCACCGCCCGGCCGTTCCGAAGGCGCTCAGCCCCGCAGTGCGCAGCACGGAGGTAGTCAAGTGAGCACCGCCCGGCCGTTCCGAAGGCGCTCAGCCCCGCAGTGCGCAGCACGGAGGGCAGTTCAGTGAGCGCGCCGCTCCCGGACTCGCTCTGCAGGAACTTTCTCGACCGCCACGAGACCGAACTCGCAGCGAGTCCTTGCGCGGCTCAGCGCCTTTTCAGCGGAGTCGCACCCCTGCCGCATAGAATGCGGCCGTACCGAAAGGCCACCATGCTCTATCCCGAACTCTTCAAACAACTCGAATCCGTGCGCTGGGATATGGACAAGGACATCCCCTGGGACCAGTTCGACGCCAGCGCGCTGACCGACGAACAGGCGCAGACGATCAAGATGAACGCGATCACGGAATGGGCGGCGCTGCCGGCCACCGAGATGTTCCTGCGCGACAACCGCGACGATTCCGACTTCTCGGCCTTCATGTCGATCTGGTTCTTCGAAGAACAGAAACACTCGCTGGTGCTCATGGAGTACCTGCGCCGCTTCCGGCCCGAACTGGTGCCGACCGAAAAAGAGCTGCACGACATCCGTTTCGAGTTCGACCCGGCTCCTCCGCTGGAAACGCTCATGCTGCATTTCTGCGGCGAGATCCGACTGAACCACTGGTACCGCCGCGCCAGCGAATGGCACTCGGAGCCGGTCATCAAGAAGATCTACGCCACGCTCAGCCAGGACGAGGCCCGCCACGGCGGCGCCTACCTGCGCTACATGAAGCGCGCCATCGGCAAGTTCGGCGACGAGGCGCGTCTGGCCTTCGCCAAGGTGGGCGTGCTGATGGCCAGTGCGCGCCGCACCGCGCAAGCCTTGCACCCGACCAACCTGCACGTGAACAAGGACCTGTTCCCCAACGACACGATCCAGAGCCGCCTGCCCAACCCGGAGTGGCTGGAGCACTGGCTGGACAAGCAGATCGACTTTGATGCCGTGTGGGAGAACCGCGTGGTCGATCGCATCCTGCACAACATGAGCCTGCTCATGGAGCAGAGCTTCAAGACGGTGCAGGAGCTCAACCGCTTCCGCAAATCGCTGGCGCCTGCTGCAGTCGTTGCACCCGTCTGAGGGCACTGCGCTCCAACAAAAAAGCCCGTCTTGAAGACGGGCTTTTTGCTGGGCACCCGGTGGGCTGTCAGGCGTTCTTGGTCGGGCCCAGCACGTGGTTCCACAGCGCGCGCACGGCGGCGGCGGACTCCGCCACCAGCGCCGCATCCACCTGCGTGGGGGCTTCGTCCAGCCGCGCGCGGTGCTGGATCTGGCGCAGTTCGCGGTATGCCTTGGCCGCAGCTTCGCCCATGCCGGGCGTGAGCAGACCGGTGGCCTCGGCGCGCTGCAGCAGGTTGATGTTGCCGGTGTTGAAGCGCAACTCGGGGTGGGTGCGCGAGTGCAGCAGCACCAGGTACTGCACGGCAAACTCCACGTCGACCATGCCACCGGGGCTGTGCTTCACATCGAACCGGGTGCCGCGCACCGGGTGCGCCTGGCGCACCTTCTCGCGCATGGCCACGATCTCGCGCGCCAGCGAATCGCCGTCGCGCAGCGCGGTGATCACGTCTTCGCGCACCGCATCGAAGCGCCCGGCCAGCGACACGCCGCCGAGCACAAAGCGCGCGCGCGTCATGGCCTGGTGTTCCCAGGTCCAGGCGGTGTTGCTGCCGCGTTGCTGCTGGTAGTTGGTGTAGGCCTGGAAGCTGGTGACCAGCAGGCCTGAATTGCCATTGGGTCGCAGCGCGGTGTCGATCTCGAACAGATCGCCCTCACCGGTCTTCACCGTGAGCCAGTTGATCATCTTGCGCACGAAGGCGGCGTAGATCTCGCCGGCGTTCTCGTGCTCGTCCTCGTAGACAAACACGATGTCCAGGTCGCTGCCGTAGCCCAGCTCCTTGCCGCCGAGTTTGCCGTAGCCAATGATGGCAAACGCCGGCTCGTCGCGGTGGCGGTTCTTCAGGCGCGCCCAGCACCAGCGCGCGGTCAGGCGCAGCACCGAGTCGGCCATGGCCGACAGGTCGTCGGCCACCTGCTCGACCGTGAGCACCTTTTCAACGTCGCGCGCGAGCGTGCGGAACACCTCGGCGTGGTGCGCCCGGCGCAGCAGGTTGAGCAGCGCTTCGTCGTCATCTTCGCCAGTGGAGTGCAACGCGGCGCGGCGCGATTCGAGCTCCGCCTCGAACTGGGCCGCGTCGAAGCGGTCGGTGAGCAGTTGCTGGCTGGCCAGTTCGTCGATCACGCCCGGGTGTTGCAGCAGGTAGCGCGCGGGCCATTTGGCCGCGCCCAGCAGGCGCAGCAGGCGCTCGTGCACCGAGGGCCGTTCCTGCAGCAATGCGAGGTAGCTGTCGCGGCGCAGCAGCGGCTCGATCCAGTCGGCCATGCGCAGCGCGGCCTCTTCGCTCACCCGGCCTTCTTCGAGCCATGCGCCGGTGCGCTGCACCAGCCGCACCAGCCGCATGCGACTGTCTTCCTTGAGAGCCAGCACGCGCGGGTGTTCGCACCACTGCGCCACCTTGTTGGCAAACGCCACGGGCAGCTGTGCCAGCACACTGTGCAGGTCGTCCACCGAATTGCGCGGGGCCACGCCGTTCTTGCCGTTGCAGCCCTTGCCGTTGCAGTTTCCTTTGGTGGGGCCGCCCAGCAGCGTGTCGAACTCTTGAGCCACCAGTTCGCGGTGGGCATCGAGCGCGTGCAGGAACTCGCACACGTTCGCGCAACCCATGGTGGCCGCCATCCAGGCCAGGTCGTCGTCGCGGATGGGCATCACGTGGGTCTGCTGGTCATCCAGGTACTGGATGCGGTGCTCGACCCGGCGCAGAAAGCGGTAGGCCTCGGCCAGCGCATCGGCCGACGTCTGGGGCATGAGGCCGGCGCGCGACAGGCGCGGCAAGGCATCGAGCGTGGGCCGGGTGCGGAGTTCGGGAAACTGGCCGCCGCGCACCACCTGCAGCAGCTGCACGGTGAACTCCACCTCGCGGATGCCTCCGCGCGAGAGCTTCACGTCGTTGGCGCGCCCCGGGTTGCCGGCGGCGCGCTTGGACGCGTGCTCGCGTATCTGGCGGTGCAGCGTGCGCAGTGCCTCGAACACGCCGTAGTCGAGGTAGCGGCGAAACACGAAGGGCAGCACCGAGCCGCGCAAGGCGTTGGCGCCGCCAGATGCCACGCAGGCTGCTGGCGCGATCACGCGGCTCTTGAGCCAGGCGAAGCGTTCCCACTCGCGGCCCTGCACCAGGAAATATTCTTCGAGCGCGCCGAGCGACACCGCGCTCGGGCCGGAGTTGCCGTTGGGCCGCAGCGCGAGGTCGACGCGAAACACGTTGCCGTGTTCGGTTGTCTCACCCACGGTGTTGTAGATGTGCTTGACCGCCTTGCCGAAGTACTCGTGGTTGCTGATGCGGTTGCGGCCCTGGGCATTGCCGGCGGTCTCGCCGTCGTGGTCGTACACGTAGATCAGGTCGATGTCGCTCGACACGTTGAGCTCGCGCGCGCCGAGCTTGCCCATGCCCACCACCCACAGCTGGGCGCGCACGGTCTGGCCCTGGGCGTCTGTGTGCTGGGGTGCGCCAAACAGGTCGTCGAGTTCGAGGAAGGCCAGCTCGCAGGCCACATCGAGGGCGATCTCGGCCAGCTCGGTCACGGCCCGCGTGACCGCCTGCAGCGGCGCGCCCTGCTCGCAGTCCAGCACCACCAAGCGCTCGAGCACCAGCTGACGCAGCACCCGCAGCGCCGCCGGCAAAGGCAAGCCGCGCTGGACCAGGGTGGCCAGGCCCGCCTGCATGGACGTGCGTTCCGGGACACCCTCGGGCAGGCAGACGAGCTCGTCGGGGTAGCGTCGGCGCACGCGTTGCACGAAACGCGAGTGGTCCGCCCGGCGATCAGCCAGCGTCAAGCCAGGCAATGCATTCACATTTGATGACAAAGCGGAAACGCCCGTGGTGGAACCCGTGAGATGACTGGCCGTCATAATTTGCGTTGGACATGAACCATCAAAGCCCGGCGCCCAGTGCCTCCTCTGCGTCACACGCAAGAGCCTCGAGAACCCTCAAGACACTCGCTGTGGCCAGCCGTCTGTTGCTGTGGCTGCTGCTGGCTGTCTGGGGGCTCTTCGCACTCACCTGGGCCGGTTTGAATGGCGCGATTGTGCCCCGAATCGGCGAATGGCGCCCCGACCTGGAAAGGTGGGCGACCCGGGCGGTCGGGGTACCGGTTCGCATCGGTGAGATTCGGGCGGAATCGGGTAGCAGCGCCATGGGTTTCCTGCCGGCCCTGGTGCCCTCCTTCGAGTTGCGCGACGTGCAACTGATCGATGCGCAGGGCCGCGTGGCGCTGCAGCTGCCCCTGGTGCGCACGGCGGTGTCGGTGCGCTCGCTCTGGCGAGGGGGCTTCGAGCAGGTCGTGATCGAGACACCGGTGCTGGACGTGCGCCGCACCGCGCAAGGACGCATCGAGGTGGCGGGGCTGGACATGTCCGGACCAAAACCAGGCGACAACGCCGCGCTCGACTGGTTTTTCTCGCAGAGCGAGTTCGTCATCCGGCACGGCACGGTGCGCTGGACCGACGATCTGCGCCAACAGCCCGCGCTGGCTTTGAGCGATCTCGATTTCGTGGCGCGCAACACCGCGCGCACCCACCTCTGGCGCGTCGACGCCACGCCGCCGCCGGAATGGGGTGAGCGCATCAGCCTGCGCGGCCAGATGCGCGAGCGGCTGATCAGCCTGGGCCATCGCGCGCCCGAGCAGCCGGTGTGGCACGACTGGAGTGGCGAGCTGTTTGCCGATTTCACCCACGTGGACGTGGCGCGCTTGCGCAGCTACGTGGACCTGTCCGACTGGGGTGTTGACGTGCGCGCCGGTCAGGGCGCATTGCGCGCCTGGGCCCAGGTGGACCAGGGGCAGGTGGCCGGTGTCACGGCCGATCTGGCGCTGCAGAACGTGGAGGCCCAGCTCGGTCCCCAACTGCCGCCGCTGGCGCTGGAGAACGTGCAAGGCCGGCTGGCCGCGCAGTGGAGCTCCGACGGCTTTGGCGTGACCTCCGAGAACCTGCGGTTTCGAACCCGCGAGGGTGAAACCTGGCCGGGCGGGCTCCTGGCGTTGCAGTACACCGCGGCTCAGCCCAAGCGGGCCAGCAGCGTGGCGCTCAGCGCCGAGCAGCTCGATCTGGCGGTGCTGGCGGCAATTGCCGAGCGCCTGCCACTGCCCGAGGCCACGCGCGGCCTGCTGCAACGCCTGAAACCTGCGGGCCAGATGGACGGATTCACGGCGCGCTGGCAAGGTCTTGCAACGGCGATCAACGAGAACCCCGACACTGCCATCGACTGGGCGCAGGGCACCTACGAGGCGCGCGGTCGCGTGCAGGGCTTGACGCTCACGGGTGAACCCAGTGGGCAGATGTCGGCCCGCGGCAACTATCCGCTGCCCGGGCGACCCGGCATCAGCGGGGCCACGGTCGACTTCACACTCACCCAGGACGGTGGGCGCGCGCGCGTCACCGTGGCCGACGGCTCGATCGAGCTGCCCGACGTGTTCGAGGAACCACGCATCCCGCTGCAGAGCCTGGAGGCTGATGCGTCTTGGCGGGTGCAGGGTGAGCGCATCGAAGCCCAGCTGGACAACCTGACGATGGCCAACGCCGATGCCGCAGGCACGGGCCAGGTGAAGTGGCACACCAGCGACCCCGCCACCAGTCCGTCGAAGTCGCGCTTTCCCGGCGTGCTCGACCTCACGGCCAACCTCTCCCGGGCCGACGGCACCCGGGTGTACCGCTACCTTCCCTTGACGATCGACGCCGAGGCCAGGCGCTATGTGCGCGAAGCCGCACGCGCTGGCCATGCCCGGCAGGTGACGTTTCGCATGCAGGGCGACATGGACGGCATGCCCTTCCGGAATGCCGCGTCGCCGAGCGAATTCCGCATCTCGGCCGACTTGAGCGACGTGGATTTCGACTACCTGCCCGCCAGTTTCCAGCCCAGCGGCTCCGCACCCTGGGCGGGTCTGCGGGGCTTCTCGGGCCAGCTGGTGCTGGACCACCTGACCTTGAGAGTGACGGGAGGCACCTCCGGGCTGGCGGGCGCCAGAGGTGTGCGTCTGAGCGAAGGCGTGGTTGAACTCGATGATCTGGCCGGCGACACCACGCTCACCGTCAAGACCAAGGCGCAAGGGCTGGCCAGCGACATGCTGGGCTTCGTGCAAACCTCGCCGCTCAATGCGATGACCGACACCGTCCTGGCCCAGGCCAAGGTGGGTGGCACCGCAGAGGTGGGTCTGGCCCTCAAGCTGCCCTTGTTCAAACTGGAGGCCTCCACAGTGGCGGGCACGGTTCAGTTCGAAGGCAACGACCTGAAGATGAGCCCGGCCGCACCGCTGCTGGCGCGCACGCGCGGCACCCTGGCGTTCACCGAGCAGGGGTTCGTCGTGCTGGGGGGCAATACGCGCCTCCTGGGTGGGGATCTCAAGTTCGAGGGCGGCTTGCGCACCAACCCGCAAGGCACGGCGCGTCTGCAGTTTCATGGCCAGGGCGTGGCCAGTGCGGAGGGCTTGCGCGACGCTGATCTGGGTGCTGTCTCGCGCCTGTTCCAGAACGCCTCGGGCACCGCGCCGTACACGGCGCAGCTCGGGTTTCGCGGCGGCATGCCCGAACTGGAGGTGAGCAGCAATCTGCAGGGCATGGTCTTGAACCTGCCCGCGCCACTGGGCAAGACGGCCGAGGCCAGTCTGCCGCTGCGGCTGGACAGCGCGGTGCTGACGGTGTTGGACGGTGTCGCCCGCACCGACCGCGTCGCGCTGGAGCTGGGCTCGGCGCTGGCGCCGCTGGTGGCGCTGCAGTACGAGCGCGACCTCTCCGGTCAGGCGCCCCGCGTGTTGCGCGGCAGCGTGGCGCTGGGGCTGGAGGGCGGTGAACTGGCCCCGATGCCGGCGGCGGGCGTGGTGGGCAACCTGCGGTTCGACCAACTTGACGTGGACGCGTGGTCGCAGCTGGCCAGCCATGCGGGTGTGCGCGTGCCCACGCCCACCGCGCCAAGCGCGATCGACCAAGACGCCGAGCTGGCCTACCTGCCCACCACGCTGGCGCTTCGCGCCAACCGCCTGACGCTGGAAGGCCGCACGTTCAACCACGTGGTGGTGGGCGGCTCGCGCGAAGGCACGCAGTGGCGGGCCAACGTGACTGCCGACGAACTCAACGGTTATGTCGAAGTGCGCCAGTCCGGAGCCAACACCGCCGGCAGCGTCTATGCCCGGCTGGCACGCCTCAAGCTGGAGCCCACCGCGGCCACCGACGTGGAGCAGCTGCTGCGCCAGCCCACCAGCGTGCCCGCGCTCGATATCGCGGTCGAGGAGCTGGAGTACGCCGGGCGCCGCCTGGGCCGTGTCGAGGTGGAGGCCATCAACCGCGGGGGGCCGACCCGCGCGGGCGAATGGCGGCTGACCAAGCTCAAACTCGGCGTGCCCGAAGCCCGGCTGAGCGCCACCGGCAACTGGGCGCCGCTGTCCTCGGCGAGCCCGCCGCAGGAGCAGCGCCGCACGGCGTTGAGCTTCCGGCTCGATGTGGACGATTCCGGCGCGTTGCTCACCCGCTTCAACCGCCCGGGGCTGGTGCGCGGTGGCAAGGGCCACATCGAGGGCAGCATCGGCTGGATTGGCTCGCCGCTGGCGCTGGACTACCCCACGCTCTCGGGCCAGCTGCAAGCCGACTTCGAACGCGGCCAGTTCCTCAAGGTCGAGCCTGGCGCGGGCCGCCTGCTCGGCGTGCTCAGCCTGCAGGCGCTGCCGCGTCGCCTGGCGCTGGATTTCCGCGACGTGTTCTCCGACGGCTTCGCATTCGACTTCGTGCGCGGTGACGCGCGCATCGAGCAGGGCGTGCTCTTCACCAACAACCTGCAGATGAAGGGCGTGAACGCCGCCGTGCTGATGGAAGGCACGGCCGATCTGGCGCGCGAACAGCAAGACCTCAAGGTGGTGGTGGTGCCCGAGATCAACGCAGGCACCGCATCCTTGATCGCCACCGCCATCAATCCCGCCATCGGCCTGGGCAGTTTCCTCGCGCAGTTCCTCTTGCGCCAGCCGCTGCAGAGCGCCGGCACGCAACAGTTCCACATCACCGGCAGCTGGGCCGATCCGCAGGTGGCCAAGGTCGAGCGCGAGCCGCCCACCGCACCGCCCCGCACACTGCAGTAAGCTGATCCACCCGAGCGCACCGCTCGCGCACCGCGGCCCACCGAAAGACACGCCATGACACTGCTTCACCAACCCCCGGCGCCAGGCCGCATGAAGGTCGCCGCGATCCAGATGGTCTCCGGCATCAGCCTGGACGCCAACCTCAGCGATGCCCTTCGGCTGCTGCGCCAGGCCGCCAACGCCGGCGCCGAGCTCGCCGTGCTGCCGGAGTATTTCTGCTTCATGGGCGCCAAGGACGAAGACAAGCTGGTGCTGGCCGAAACCCCCGGTCTGGGCAAGGTGCAGGACTTCCTGTCGGACTGCGCGCGCGACCTGAAGATGTGGATCGTGGGCGGCACCCTGCCGATGGCCACCGACGATCCCACGCACGCCGCCAACGCATCGCTGGCCTACAACCCGCGCGGTGAATGCGCCAGCCGCTACGACAAGATCCACCTGTTCCGATACGACAACGGACGCGAACACTACGACGAGGCGTCCGTGTTGCGCGCAGGTGAAACTCCCACCGTGTTCGACTGCCGCGACACCAGCGGGCAGCACTGGCGCGTGGGTCAGAGCGTGTGCTACGACCTGCGCTTCGGTGAGCTCTACCGCATGCTGGCCGCCGATGTGCTGCTGGTACCGTCGGCCTTCACCCACACCACCGGCCAGGCGCACTGGGAAGTGCTGCTGCGCGCGCGGGCGATCGAGAACCAGGCCTTCGTGATCGCCAGCGCGCAGGGTGGCCTGCACGAAAACGGCCGACGCACCTGGGGCCACACCATGATCATCGACCCGTGGGGCGGTGTCATGGCCCTGCAGGCCGAAGGCCCGGGCGTGGTGATGGCCGAGCTGGACTTCGAGCAGCTGCGCAGCGTGCGCGAGCAGCTCCCTTCGCTGCAGCACCGGCGCCTCTGAAGCGCATGCGCCGCCCGGCCGTTCCGAAGGCGCTCAGCCCCGCAGTGCGCAGCACGGAAGGTAGTCCAGTGAGCGTCGAGGGCCCGCCGCACGAACACAGCGACCCCGGCTCGCGCCGCTGGAGCCTGTGGGCCGCCCTGGTGCTGCTGGTGCTGGTCCTGTTGGTGGTGCTGGTGTTCCTGGCCCGCGAGTACGAGGAAGGACGCGACCAGCAGGCGCTGGAGCAGGAAGCCGCGGCGGTGGTCAGCGACATCCGCAATGCGCTCGTGCGCAATGTGCAGACCCTGCAATCGCTCAACAGCGTGGCGCCCACGGCCGACAGCTGGAATGCGCCCGCCGCCGAGCTGCTGTCGCAGCACCGCGAGCTGGTGCGGCTGGAGTGGCGCGACACCGCGCAGCGCCTCATCAGCCACCGCGACACGCCATACCTGAGCGATGTTTTCACTTACCTGGATCGCACGCGCGCCGTGGCCGATGTGAAGCTGGCTTGCGACGACGCGCAGCGCCTGTCGGGCCCCGCGTACTCGTCCAGCTACTTCTGGCCCATGCGCGACGGCCTGGGCATGGAGCTCATGGAAATGTGCATGCCGGTGGTGCGATCGGGCGTGCCCAACGGGTTTCTGGTGGCCACCTATTCGTTGCCCGGCATATTGTCCGAGTTCACCAATGGTGACGAGTTGCGTGGCCGCGGCCTGTCGTTCAATGACGCCGATGGCACGCGGCTGGCGCTGCACCGCATGGTGCCGGGCACGCGCCGCACCCTCAGCGCCAACGCGGTGCTCGAGCTCCCGGGACACACGCTGATCCTGCAACTGCAAAGGCCGCGTCTGGTGGGTGGTCTGTTCCCCAACGTGCTCACCGCGGTGGTGAGCGCGTTGTCGCTCGCCTTGCTGGCCGTGCTGGCCCTGCTCGCGCGCGACACACGCCTGCGCCAGCGCGCCGAACTGGAGGTGGGCGACGCGCTGGCGTTTCGCAAGGCCATGGAAGACTCGCTGGTGACCGGCCTGCGCGCGCGCGACATGACCGGGCGCATCACCTACGTCAATCCCGCGTTCTGCGAAATGGTGGGGTTGAGCGCCGAACAATTGATCGGCACTGGTCTGCCCGCCCCCTGGTGGCCGCCCGAGTTGGTGGACGAATACCAGCAACGCCAGCTGGTTCGTCTGGCCGGGCAGACGCTGCCGCGCGAAGGCTACGAGTCGGTGTTCCAGCGCTCCGACGGCACGCGCTTTCCGGTGCTGATCATCGAAGCCCCGCTGATCGATGCCCAGGGCAAACAGACCGGCTTCATGAGCGCCATCCTCGACCTCACCGAGCAGCGCCGCGTGGAGGACCTCAACCGCACGTCGCAGGAGCGCATGCAGGCCACGGCCCGTCTGGCCACGGTGGGCGAAATGGCCTCACTGCTCAGCCACGAGCTCAACCAGCCGCTGGCGGCGATATCGAGCTACGCCAGCGGTGCGATCAACCTGCTGGACCAACCGGCCGGTGCGCTGCCGCAGGCCGACCTGTCGCAGGCCATGCGCCGCATCAGTGAGCAGGCCGAGCGCGCGGGGCGCGTGATCAAGAGCGTGACCGATTTCGTGCGGCGTCGCGAGCATGTGCGCGAAGCGGTGTCCCCGCGCACGCTCATCGATGCCATCCAGCCCCTGCTGGTGTTGCAGGCCAAGAAGCAGGGCATCCAGCTGCAGATCGGCATCGTGCCCGGTTGCCCGCCGGTGCAGTGCGACCGCACCATGGTCGAGCAGGTCTTGCTCAACCTTGCGCGCAACGGCATGCAGGCCATGGCCCTGGACGATCTGTCGCTGGACACCGGTTTGCGCGTGCTCAGGATTGCGGTGCACCAGACGCGGCTGCACTCGGGCCGGCGTCCGGGTGGCGAGCAGCACAAGGAATGGATCACCTTCGAGGTGAGCGACCACGGCCTGGGCCTGAGCGCCGAGGTGCAGGAAAAACTCTTCACGCCTTTCTTCACCACCCGCGCCGAAGGCATGGGGCTGGGCCTGAGCCTGTGCCGCACGGTGATCGAGCAGCACGGCGGGGCGTTGACCTACGAGCCGAACCAGCCGAGGGGAACCGTGTTTCGCTTCACGCTGCCTCGGGCGGAGTGAAACCGTGGCCCCCACGCTCCGCCGCTGCGCGGGTCGCTGCCCCCGAGGGGGCTGGGCCTGCCTTGGGGCGGCCCGGCGGCTGGCCCGTTGCTCGCTCCGAGCCGCCTTTATCATTCGCGCATGACCCAGCACCTCGACGCCAAGATCTACCTCGTCGATGACGACGCGGGCGTGCGCGACGCGTTGGCCTGGCTGCTGCGCACGCGCCGGTTGGTGAGCGACGGGTACGACAGCGCCGAGGCGTTCCTGGGCGACGCCCACGCCTGGAACAACGAGCCCACCACGCCCTGCTGTGTGCTGCTCGATGTGCGCATGCCCGGCATGAGCGGGTTGGCCCTGTTCGAGCGTTTGCAGGCCTTGCCCTGGCAAGAGGCCATGCCGGTGATCTTCCTGTCGGGCCACGCCGATGTGGCCACGGCGGTGGACGCGGTCAAGCGCGGCGCCTTCGATTTTTGCGAGAAGCCTTTTTCCGACAATGCGCTGGTCGATCGGGTAGAGCGTGCGCTGGACCAGTCGGCCCAGGTGCTGGCCCGACGGCGCGTGCAGCGCGAGTTGCAGCAGCGCCTGAGCAGTCTCACCGATCGCGAGCGTGACGTGATGGATCTCGTGGTCGCCGGCCTGCCCAACAAGCTGGTGGCCGATCAACTCAACATCAGCGTGCGCACGGTGGAGGTTCACCGCTCGCGCGTGTTCGACAAGATGGGCGTGAAGTCGGCCGTGGAGCTGGCCAATGCGCTGCGACCCTGACCGCTCCGCGGCGCCTCAGCGGTCCTCGGGCGGGTCGCGCTTCTGGCGCTCCACGTCCTCGGGCAGCTCGCCTCCCTTGCGTCCTGAAAACATGGTCCACCACACGATGAACACCAGCAACACCAGCGCGCCGAGCGCTTCAAGCAACAACAAGGTCATGGATCGATTCGGTCAGGTTTCTCGGGCGGTCATGAAGGTGGGGACGAGCGTGGCCATTGTAGGAAGCCTGTTGTCCTGCGCGGTTGGGCCGGTGCGAGGCCCGGCGCCCGTCACGGCGCCCAGCCCCCCGGTGGCCGACATGCCGGGCGATGCGGGAGCCCTGCCCCCCGCGATCCAGCGCGGCAAGAGCCGCTGGACGCCAGCGCGCTGGAGCGAGCTGCCGGGCTGGGGACAAGACAGCCTGCACGAAGCCTGGAACGCCTGGGTCCGCGGCTGCGAACGCCCCGCCCAGGGTCAGGCCGGCCCGTGCGCGGAACTGCGCCAGCTCTCCATCGCCACCGCAGCCGAGCAGCAGGCCTGGGTGATGCGCCGCTTCGTGCCGTACCGGGTGACCGAGCCCGATGGCGGCCTGCCCGACGGGTTGCTCACCGGCTACTACGAACCGATCATGGCGGCCAGCCGCGTGCCCACCACCACCCACCGCACGCCGCTCTATGCGCCACCCGCGGGGCTGCGCAGCGGGCAAGCCTGGTACAGCCGCCAGGAGATCGACACCCTGCCCGCCGCGCAGGCCGCGTTGCAGGGCAGTGTTGTGGCCTGGATGGCAGACCCCATTGACGCCTTGATTCTCCAAATTCAAGGCACCGGTCGATTGAATATCACTGAGCCGGATGGCCGCGTTCGCCAAGTTCGCATGGCATATGCGCAACACAACGGGCATCCCTACAAGAGCGTTAGCCGCTGGCTGCTCGATCAGGGCGCGATCCGCGAAGCCTCCTGGGCATCCATCAAGGCCTGGGCGGCGCAAAACCCGCAACGCCTGAACGAGATGCTGTGGAGCAACCCACGCACGGTGTTCTTCCGCGAGGAGGCGCTGTCGGAATTTGACGCCCGGTTTGGCCCGCGCGGCGCACAGGGCGTGCCGCTGACGCCTGGCCGCTCCATCGCGGTGGATCCGCAGAGCATTCCCTACGGCACACCCGTGTGGCTTGCCTCGCAAGGCCCCACGCTCAACGTGCAGAAGCTGGTGATGGCGCAGGACACGGGCGGCGCCATCGTGGGCGCGGTGCGCGCCGACCTGTTCACGGGCTGGGGCGGCTGGAGCGACGAGGCCTACATCACCGCTGCGGCGCTCAAGCAGCCGCTTCAGATGTGGGTGCTGGTGCCTCGTTAGGGCCAGGGCGCTTCAAAGCGCCGTGATGTCGGTCTGCACCGGCCAGCGCAGGGATGCGGTGGGAAGGGCGTTGCGCGCGGCTGGTGCGATGCACTCCTGTTTCAGGGCGACGGGCGCCGTTTTGAGAACCATCTGCCGATCATCGAGGGGCGATCCGCTTCCTTTTGGGTCGGTTCAAAGTCTTCCGGAGACAGGTTTTTCAACACCGCGGTCGGCCGCTCGGTCACAAGACGGCTGGCCTCCCTGTCGCCCACCAGGCGGCGTGCCACCTCAAGTCCCTCGCTCAGTCGTGGCAAGCGCCGGCCGGTGGAGTGCGCGTCGGTGGCCAGGAGGTGAGCGTGGCCTTCGCCAATGAAGCGCTCGCCCCAGTACTGAGCGCGTTTGCCAAAGACGCCCGTCAGCGCCCCCGCCGTCACCTGCATCCAGGCACCTTGCGCGATCAGCTGCTGGAACACCGGGTAGTGACTCTCCACCCATGTCAGCCGCTCCGGGTGGGTGATGATGGGCGTGTAGCCCGCAACGATCAGGTTGAACACCGACGCCTCCAGGTGCGGCGGCGGCATGGTGTGCGAAGGCTCCAGCAAAAGGTAGCGCGAGCCGTGCAGCGTCGGCACCCGCCCGTTCTTGAGCCCTTCGATCAGGCCGGGCACCAGGTGCACGTCCGCGCCCACCACCAGCTTCAACGCTATGCCATGGCGGTCCAGTTCCGCCTGCAGGCGAGCGCACGCGTGTGCGATGCCCGGGCCATCGTTCATGTACATGCCGGGGTAGATGTGCGGTGTACAGGCCAGGGTGTGGATGCCGTCGGCCACAGCGATGCGCGCCATCTGCAGCGACTCGTCCATCGTCTTCGCCCCGTCGTCGATGCCCGGCAGGATGTGGCAGTGCAGATCGATCATGGCGGTGGCCCCTCCCGCTCTGGCGTCTCGGTCCCGGGCGGGGTCGAGGCGGGCCTGCCGTCCGGCGACACCCGGCGCACCGACAAGGAACCCTCATGGCCCCTCGGACCCATGAGCAGGAACGCGCCCGCCATGAACAAGGCGCCCGTGCCGGCCAGCGCCAGCCGGGCGCGGGCAGACCAGCCACGCGCGCCCGCTTTCTCGCGTGCCGGTGCCGGCCTGGGCAGCAGGGGCCGCGGACGCATCGACACGCCGGCCAGGGCCGTGGGTGCCAAGGTGCCGTCCGCCCGCTTCTGCGCCGACGAGAGCAGGTCGTGGGCCAGGTTGATCCGCGTGGCCGCGTCGGCGGGCCAGCGCTCACCCGCGACCTCGAAGTCCGGGTGCGTCAGGCGGATCATCAACCGGTAGTGGTGGCGCAACTGCGCCGGCTCAAAACCCGGCCTCAGACCCAGCAGGGTGAAGGGGCCCGAGCCCGGGCGCAGCATCACGGTGCGCACAAAAAAACGCGCCGCGCGGTGCAACTCCGGCCCGATCGTCGGCGTCGCAGGCAGGCCCACCACCGGGCGCCCGGCAGCGAGCAGCATCACGCTGTCGATGTGTTCGAACAGCGGGCGCGGCTCGCGCAGCGCCACCCGGTAACGCCCGGGCACGCGCTCGAAGTCCAGCAGCGCGGGCATCAGGCGGCTCCAGTTGGGCGGCGTCATGGGCGCTTCATGTCAGGCAGAAGACGGGTCCAGTGTGGGCTCGATGCGGGTGCTGGCCGCCAGCGGGAGCGGCGGCGTGTTCGAGGCCGGAGCCGGTCTGGCGGCGCGCGACGGGCTCGCGTCCTCGTAGCCATGGCCATAGTAGGCCGCGTAGGCGTAGTCGCCGGCGTGCTCGTTTCGAGCGTGCGTGAGCACCATGCCCATGGGGGCCAGGCCCGCGTTGCGCAGGCGGCGCAGTGCGTCCTTGATGCTGTCCTTGCGCGTGTCGCCGGCCTTCACGGCCAGCACGATGTTCTGGATCTGGTTGCCCAGCACGATGGCATCCGCGATGCCCAGCAGCGGCGGACTGTCGATCACGATCTGGTTGTAGCCCAGGGCTTGCGCCTTCTCCAGCAGCTCACCCAGTTTGGGGCCCATCAGGAGTTCGACCGGGTCGGGCGGCACGGGGCCTGCGGTGAGCACGGCCAGGTTGGGCACCGCGGTTTCCCGGATCAGCCTTTCGCCGTCGCGGTCTCCACTCAGCAGGTTGGACAAGCCGCGCTCATTGGGCAGGTTGAGCATCTTGTGCATCCAGCCCTTGCGCATGTCGGCATCGATCAGCAACACCTTCTGGCCCAGCTGGGCGAAGTTGATGGCCAGCGCGAGCGCCGTGGTGGTTTTGCCCTCGCTCTTGCCGCAACTCGTCACCATGAAGCGCTGGGGTGCGCCTTCGGCCGTGCTGAACTGCAGCGCCGTGCGCATGGAGCGGTAGGACTCGGCAAAGGTGCTGCGCGGCTCGTGGTGGGCCAACAGGGCCACGGGCTCTTTGCGCTTCCCCGGCTTGGTGAACGGAATCAGACCCAGCAGGGGCAACTGGTACAGCGCTTCAATCTCGGTGGCGTGCTTCACGGAATCGTCCATCTGCTCGCGCAGCAAGGCCGTGAGCATGCCCAGGAACAGGCCCAGCATCATGCCCAGACCGACATTGACCTTCAGATTGGGTGTGGCCGGAAACAGCGGCACCGACGCTTCGTCCACGATGCTCACGTTGTTGGCGGTGATTCCCGCGGTCACGCTCACCTCTTTCAGGCGCTGCAGCAGGCTGTCGTACACCTGCCGGTTGGTGTCCAGTTCGCGGCTCAGCAGATTCATGTCCACGCTGCGGTCCTGCACGCTGAGCACCTCGCTGCGGCTGCCGGCCACCTTGTTCTTGATCAGCTCTTCCGCCTTTCTGGCGGCGATGTACTGGCCCTCGATGCTGGACAGGATGTTGTTCACCTCGGTCTTGATGCGCGCATCCAGATCGGCGATCTGGGCCCGCGCCGCCACCATGGCGGGGTATTCCGGCTTGAAGATGGACCGGTTCCTGGCGTAGTCGGCTTCCAGCCGGGCGCGCTGCTCCTTGTAGGCGCGGATGGCCTCGTTGACCACGGCCTGGGGCGCGCTTTCGGGGTTGAGCTTGACCTGGTTGTACAGCGTCTCGGCCCGGATGCGGTCTTGCTCCGCCTTGGTCAGCGCGGCGGAAAAGTCCACGAAAGTCTGGGTGGCGGCACTGCCCTTGTCACCCAGGTTCAGGATCTCGTTTTTCTTCGCGTAGTTGTTGATGACGCGCTCGCTTTCTTCGAGCTTGGTCTTGGTCTGGCGGATCTGTTCTTCCAGATACTCGCGCGCGTAGATCGACGAATGCAGCTTGCGCTCGATGTTGGTGGCCATGAAGGCCTTGGCCATGGCGTTGGCAATGCCGGCGGCCAGCTCCGGGTCGGGGTTGAGCACCCGGATCTCCACCAGGCGCGAATTGCGAATGGGCTCCACGCTGAGTGCCTGCTGGAACTGCGCCACCGTGGCCGCTCGGCTGAGCGTGCCTTTGTCGGTGGGCGATGGGGCGATCAGCTCGTGCAGCTTGCCCCACCATTCGCCGATGAAGGCCATCGCCTTGTCGAGCGGCTCCATGCCGCTGGCCAACGCAGCACCGTCATCGCCCGCCTTGGCGGGCGGGGCGGAGGACACGGAGGGTTTGTACAGGCCCAGTTCTTCGATCACCCGTTCGGCCAGGCTGCGGCTTTTGAGCAATTCGATCTGCGTGCGCAGCTGCAATTGATCGGCCTGAGGGCCTTCATCCACCTCGACCTCGGCGGTGAAGTTCACCACCTTTTGCGCCATGCGGTCGATCTGCAGCAGGGCCGCGCTCTCGTACTGCGGGGTGATCCGCAGCGTGTACACGCTGGCCGCCAGCGTGCACAGGGCGGCGATGCCCGCGATGGTTCCCTTGTTGCGGAGCAAAGCGCGCCAGAGCGTCTTGATGTCGAGGCGGTCCTCCGCGAGTGTCCCGGGCTCACCCTGGACAAGCATCGGCTCGGACAGGGCGAGTTCGCGGCGCGAGACCAGCGCGTCGCGGGAGCCAGGCACGGCGGGCAATGGGTGTCGGTCGGTGTTGGCCATGGCGATGCGCCCTTATTTGAATGGGTTGAGCGTGCTCAGGATGTCGCTGAAGAGCGAATCCCTCAGGGCGGCCCGCCGGGCGTTGCGCTGGACCACGATCACGTCGTCCGAGCGAATGTCCGGGTCCTTCTCCTGGCCGGCGCGCACCTTGTCGAGGTCGTAGGTGAACTGCTCGCGCGCACCGCTGGTGCCGCCGCGGTAGACCACGATCTGCGTGATGTCGGCGTAGGGCGCGAAGCCGCCCGCCAGGGCCAGGGCGCGCAACAGGGTGAGCTCGCCCGCCATCGGATAGATGCCTGGCCGCAGCACCGCGCCTTCGATGGCGACGCGCTTCGTGGTGAATTCCTTGATGAAGAGCGACACCTGCGGGTCCATCAGGTATTTCTCCTCGTACCGTGTGGCGATCAGCTGCTCCGCCGCCTGCGACGTGAGCCCCGCCACCGGCACCTGGCCAATGAGCGGCAGCGAAACCTCGCCCGACGCGTTCACGCGCACATCGCGCTTCATGTCGGGCACGCCGAACACGTTGAACTCCATCAGGTCGTTGGGCGCAATGCGGTAGTCCGTGCCCACGGCGTTCAGCGGGTTCAGGGGAGAGGCGGCGCTGCGCGCGTCCACCGAAGCGGGCGTCGCGACGGCATTGCTGGCCGTCTGTGCATGGAGCGGCAAGGCCGCCACCACCGCCATGATCACAAGGCCCCAAAGGACCCCTTGTTTGCTTTTCATGATGACCTCCTGTCGCATGACACATCACCCTGCCGGCTCTGGAGGGAGGTGAAAAAGTTACCTTTGATTACCGGCAAAAACGAGGCCCGCGTGGGGCTGGCCGGTAGGCGAAACGGGTGGTCCCAGGCGTGTGGCAGCCTGGTCACCAGGGTCAGTGCCATGACCATGAGGGCCTGCCCGACAGAACCAGTTTCCACGAACAGGGGCCGGGCGTCCGTGTGGAATGGATCGATCATGTAACGTCCTACTTCAAACGCTCGCCACCCAGGCGAGTCGATGCCGTGCGGCTGGAGCTGGCTTCACGCTGGCTCCCCTGCACCAAGGCCAGCAACTGCGTCTCGAACCGGCGCAGGATCACGTCCTGGCTCATCTCCGCTTCGGCATAGCGGCGACCGTTGGCGCCCATCTCGGCGCGGCGGGCCGGGTCGGCCGCCAGCGCAAGCAGCACGTCGGCCATGGCGGCCGGGTTCTCCGGCGGCACCACCAGGCCGCAGGCGGCGTCCTGCACCACCACCCGGCACAACTCGGTGTCGGGCAACGCGGTGGCCAGCACGGCGCGGCCGCTGGCCAGCATGCCGGTGAGCTTGGAGGGCATCACCAGATCCGCCGCATCGGCCCGCTGGGGCAGCAGGTGCACATCGGCCAGGCCCAGCCAGTCGTTGAGCCGCTCCAGCGGCTGCAGGTCCAGAAAGCGCACGTTGGTGAGGCCGGCGCAGCGCGCCTGCAAGTCGGCCCGCCCCGAGCCGTTGCCGCCCAGCACGAACTGGATGTGCGGCTCGTCCTGCAGCAGACGGGCCACGTCAGCGAGGATGTCCAGCCCCTGCTTGTTGCCCATGTTGCCGGAGTACAAGGCCACCACGGCGTCTGGCGCCAGGCCCAGCTCGGTCCGGTAGGCGCTGGGCGCGGCCAGCGGGGTGATGCCGCTGATGTCCACCCAGTTGGGGAAGTGCACCACCCGCTCGGGCGCCACGCCCTTGGCCAAGGCGCGGTCCACCATGCGGCCGGAAATGGTGGACACGCGGTCGAACCGGCGCATCAGCCAGCGCTCGGCCCGCTGCACCCAGCGGCGCAGCGTGGGGCCCTGGATCAGGCCCAGATCAAACGCGGCGTCCACCTCGTAATCCTGAATGTGCAGCCAGCTTCTGGCACCTCGCAGGGAGGCAAACGCCACCGCCGCGGGCGCGCACATCAAGGGCGGCTCCACCACCCACACCACATCGGGCTTCCAGCGCCATTGGGCCCACAGCACCGGCAGGCTGCTGAGCGCAAAGCTGGCCAGGTGCAGCAGGCGCTTGAGCCCACCCGGCTGCTTCGGCACCCACAGCGGCGTTCGCATCACTTCAACGCCATGCCATGACTCGGTGCGGTAGTGGCTGGCGCTGTGGCCCGCGCTCACCTTCCACGCCGGGTAGTAAGGCGGCGCGGTGATGACGCGCACCTCGTGCCCCGCCTGGGCCAGCCACCGCGCCATCTCGCCGGTGTATTTGCCGATGCCGGTGAGCTCGGGCGCGAAGTTGATGCCGTAGAAGAGGAGTTTCACGGTGGGCCTTTTGTCTTGATTGACGCCGCGGGCGTTGCAGCGCCGCCGCTTTTCTGCACCGCGTCACCCACAAAGGCGCGAACGCCCATGAGCTTCATCTGGTAGTCGCTGATGTTCTTGTGGCTTTGCGCCGACACGATCAGGTAGAAGTTCTGTCGTCGCGCGATCTCGGGCACGTAGGGCTGGGTCGCTTCCAGCACCTGCTTTCCGTTCAGCCACCAGCGCACGGTCAGGGTGTCGGGGGAGTACGACACCCCGAAGACGTTGGGCTGGGTTCTGTCCAGCGGGACCTTCGACGTCGGGTTGGGGTTCTGGATCTTTTTGTAGTTGGGCCAGATGCCGGACCATGAGATGGCGGTGTGGTGGCCACCGGGTCCGAAGCCGCCTTCGTCGATGTCCAGCTCGAACCAGCGCTCGAAACTTTTCGGATCGCCTTCGTACACGTCTTCCATCCGGAGGTTGTGTTCGATCGGCATGAGCCAGACCGCCGGAAAATTGTCCTGGTGGTTGGACGACGTCGCGACCTGGGCTTCGATGTAAAACGGACGCGCGCCGCTCAGCAACGGAAACAGTCCGGGGTAGGAGGTCATCTTCACTGTGGTCAGCAAGCCCCCCCGCTTGATGACCACGCCATCGTCCGCCGGCTCGTAGAAGCTGCTGTCCTTGGGCTTGGTGGAATAGAACCCGGCGTAGTACTTGCTCCCGTCGGCCCGTCCCGTGAAGTCCACGTCAGCGATCCGGGGGCAATCGCGGAACAAGGGTTGAAGAGCCCCCACCTGGGTGGCGCCATCCGGCGTTGCTGCATCCTTGCAGATCAAGCTGTCATTGGCGTGCGCCCATGACGGCCATGCCAGGCACAAGGCCGCAAGAACCCGCGGGGTCAACGGGAGAGCGTTGTTGGTGCGCACGAACAATCCTTTGGTCAAAGTCGGGGCGCCAGCTGGCTTTCGTTGACGCCCGAGGTCGCCAATGGCTCGCTCTGTGCCACCAGCTTGTGCCCCGTCAGCCGGGTCAATTCGGCGCAGATGGCTGCCTTGTCACGGAGAGGGGCCACGGCCCGCTCCAGCTCCATGACCTTGGCGCCCACCAGAAAGCGGTACCAGTAGCCCTGCAGGAAGTGGTAAACCAGCCCGCTGCGGCCATCCAGGAATCCCAGCTGGAAGACGTAGCGCCACAGGAAATACAGGGTGGCGCTGACGGTGAAGGGAATGCGGTTGTAGAGGCGCTCCTTGACCCAGCGCTTGGACGAAGCCTGGAACGAGGCGCTGCGAGCGTTGAGCGCGTCGTCGCGAGCAAACAGGCCCAGCCGCTGGTTCAGCACCTCGATGGCTTCGCGCGTCGCGTACTGGTTGTGCTTGGTCGTGAAGTAGCTCAGGTCGTTGAGGTTGTGGTCGGCAAAGCCACCGTCAAAAGTGACCGTGCGCCCGCCCCAGACCACCATGTGTTCGTCCATCCAGCGGTCTTCAATGCGGCCCTGCCCATGGCGCCAGAGGCGCAGCATCACGAGGGGGTAGCGCCCGCCATGGCGCACCCAGCGGTCCATGAAGATGTGTTTGCGCTTGAGGTTGACGCCCACCACGTCGCTCGGCAGTTGCGGCAGCTTCTCGGTGATCTCGCGGGCGAGTTCGGGCTCGATGATTTCGTCGGCGTCCAGCCGCAGCACCCACTCGCCACGAATGTCGAGCGTGTCGAGGGCCCACTGAAACTGCCTGGCCTGGTTGACGAAGGCGTGGGTGTGGATCTCGGCACCGAGCCGTTTCGCGATGTCGGTGGTGCCATCGGTGGAACCGGAGTCCACCACGCAGATCTGGTCCGTGAACGCCTGGATGGACCGGATGGCGCGTTCGATGTGGATGGACTCGTTGTACGTCAGGATGATCGCGGTGATGCTCATCGAAACCTCCTAGGCATGAAAGGTGACGATTTCCGCCGCGGGCCTTCTCGGCGAGAAAGCCACCCGGGTGTCCGGTGCGACGGGCTCGCCGAAGGCGATCATCATGATGAGTCGCTCGCCGGCCGGGATGTCGCCGGCGCGGCGGATCGCCGATTCGGTCTTGTGGTCGATGGCCAGGTTGAGCGGGCAGGCGCCCCAGCCCATCGATCGGCAGGCAAACATCAGGCACATGGCAAACAGCGCGCCGTCGACATAGGCCTGGTTGCGTTGCCCCGGGCCGCCCCAGGCGCAGATCTCCGAGCTCACCACGAACAGATTGCCGACCGATTCCGCAAAGCCGCGCGAGCCGCCCTGCAACGCGAGCAGCGCCTGGATGCGGGCAGGGTCCTGGTAGGCATGCACCCGGGAGGACTGGCGGTTGCACTGGGAGGGTGCGAGCTGCGCAAGCGAGATCGCTTCAAAGATCAGTTCGGGTTTCAGCGGCGCGGACTGGAGTGTCCTGATGCTCGACCGGCTGGCCATCAGGTGCTGCAGGTTGCTGGGTGGCTGGCCATTGAACGAATAGTCCCGCGTGCCACCCTTCCAGGGCCTGGGCAGCTTGGCTTCCCACGCTTTCAAGTAGCGGGAGATATCGTCCAGCAGGGGGTCGGACGCGCCCGCTCTCGCATGGAAGTTCACATAGGCATCCAGGGCGCCCAGCGACATGTGGGCGGGAACCGATGAGTGCTGGATGTCGTAACGCGACAGCGCGTTCATGACGAAACGGATCTTGTCCTTGCCGAACAGCAGCTTCGGATTCGGCAGGGACAGGCCCTTCTCGATCGTGTGGGCCTCGATGATGATCTTGTAGAACGCGCGCCTGGACTTGTCCACCCACGGCGAATACGAGTTGAAGCGCAGGAACAAGACCGCGTCGCGCAGGGCCTCGCTGAAGATGCCGATCACCTTGAACAGTTTGTCAAACATGGCCCGCCCTCAGCACACGGTCCTTGATCTTTCGACACGGATGGCCGGCGCAGATGGACCACGCCGGCATGTCCTTGAGCACGACCGAGCGCGCACCAATGACGGCACCCTCCCGAATCACCACGTCCAGATGGACAAAGCACTCCGCAGCGATCCACACATGGTCTTCGATCACGATGGTGCCGGTGACCAGGGGCCTGGACAGGGAATGGACGTCGTGCGAGCCGGCACACAGAAAGGAGCGCTGGCTGACGGCGACCTTGGAGCCGATGGTGATGCGGCCCATGCTGTAGCAGTCCACGCCATCGCCGAGCGCCGAGAACTCGCCCATGACGAGATTCCAGGGTGCCCAGATGCGGCACGAGGGCGCGATCCGGCATCCGGCGCCCACCCGGGCCCCGAACGATCTCAGCAAAAAGCGCCGCCACCCATGCAGCGCCCAGCGCGGGGTTGGCCTGAAGGCCAGCAGCCAGACCACTTCCCACGCGAATCGCCGCAGCTTGGCCGCGGCGGTGAACCCGTTGCGGTACCTCAGTGAACCGAAATCGCTCATGGGGCTCATGGGGTCACCGCCTTCAGTTGCATGCTCAGAAACGCGTTGCCGGCCTGTCGCAGGTCCGCCAGTCGCTGGTCCACGTCGCCCCAATCGATCTCCCTGGCCATCAGCGCCTGGGTGTTCTGCGCCGAGAACGACGGCGCAAAACGGCTTTCCAGACCGACAGCCCGCAGCAGGTTGATGGCGCGGGCATTGGCGGGCGCTTTGTCTCCCGTCAGCCCGGCCACGATGAAGGGCTTCTTGAACAACAGCGAGAACACGGTGCCGTGGAAAGAATTGGTCACGACAAACCGCGCGTTCCTGATCAAGGAGACCCACTCGCCCGGATCGGGGTGGACCGTGTCGCCGATCTCGACCCAGCGCCGGTGGGGGTTGTGCGGCGAGAGGATGGGGCAGCTCAGCTGCTTTGAAATCAGATCGGCCGTTTGACGGATGTTGTCGGGCGAGCGCAGGCCGTAGCAGAAGATGTACGGATCGTCGTGTTCGGGCGGCGCCCGGTCGGTCAGTTCCCCGTAGTCGCAGTGCAGCAGTGTCGGGTCCGGCACGTTGGCCGGCCTGTGCCCGGTGGCCCGCTCGACCAGCGTGACGCCGGAGGCTTCACGAACGGAAATGGCATCGAAGTTGCGCAGCAGCTGTGGCAGCTGCGCCGCCTCCGACGAGGACACCCGGTCCCGGCCGAAACTGGCGGCGTAGGAGATCTTTCTGGCTGGGTACCGTTTGGCGAAGGCCAGAAAGTAGTTCGGATCAAAACCGAAATGCTGGGAAGGACTCCAGATCTGATCGCTGCCCGCCACGATCAGGTCGTATGCCTGCGCCGCGGCGAGCGATGCACCGTTGTCGGTGGGTGCGGCGTCGCGCCCGACATCCAGGAACTGCTCCCTGAAGCGGACGAACTTTTCTTTCTGGCTCCGGTTGCCGAAGTGCTCGTGGATGAACGACGACACCGCCAGATACACCACCTTCAGATTGGCCTTGAGCCTGGCGGGCGACGTGGGCAGGCAAAGCCGGCCACCGTGTTCGATGTGCGCGGGCCGGTAGTCGATGAAGCTGGCGTGATGGCCTTGCTCCATCAGCCAGCGGCGCAAGGCATAGGCTTGCAGCGCGGCACCATAGTTGTCGCTGAAGTGAAAGGTGAGAATGCCGACGTTCATCGCTTCACCACCGTGGTTGCCGTGCCTTGCGCGACGGGCCGCCGGGCCGCCCGAGGCGGCGCCAGCAGACGCGTGAGCTGTTGCTGTAAGCGGGCGGCTACCGCCGGCCCACCCAGGTGGGTGGACTCGGCCCTCGCGAGTTCGGCACGGTCCCAGTGGAAGTCCTCGCAGAAGCTGCGCAGGCGCTCCAGCAACGCGGGGACGCTGCCGGCCTCGAACACGTAGCCATTGCGGCCGTTCTCGATCACGTCGCTGGCCCCGCAGCGGTTGCTGCAGATCACCGGGGTGCCCACCATCAAGGCTTCGTTGACCACCGCACCCCAGCCGTCGAAGCGGCTGGGCAGCACCAGCACGTCGGCGTCGGCCATGGCCGCGACGGTTTCGGCGTTGGGCATGCTGGCAGAGAAACTCACCCGATCGGCGATGCCGAGCCGGGCCGCGAGCGCTTGAAGCCTCTTGTCTTCCGGGCCCTGGCCGATCAGTCGAAGGTGGGCCGAGGGCACATCGAGCTGACTGAAGGCCTGCAGCAGAAGATCGACGCGCTTGCGCGGGATCAGCTGGCCCACATACAGCATTTGCAGGTGACCACGCGACACCGGCGTGTACGGCAACGGCGAGCGATCCACCACGTGCAGGAAGGGCACGATGCGCTCACGTGGGTAACCGCAGGCCGAGAAGAAACGCGCGCCACCGTAGCGGCCCGAATGGCCGATGCAGAACACACCGCGCAGGTGGCGGCGGTAGCGCAGCGCATCCCAGGTGTAGATGAGCCAGCGAGGAAGCAATTGCACGCCCGGCTCATAGCGGTTTTCGGTCATCAGAAAACGGTGCACCGGGGCGCCGAGGCTGGCCTTGAAGGCGGCCAGTGGCAGCGCGAAACCGCGCAGACCGAAGAACACCTGCACCGAGTCGGGCAGCGTGGCCAGTTCGCTGATCTGTTCGGGCGTGGGCGCCTGGTGGACCTGGACCTTGCCGGTGTCGGGGAGAGGGTAGCCGCGGTCACGGTAGTGCGCGGGCAGGTCCTGCGTCACGCACCAGTGCACGGTGTTGCCGGGGATGTTCGCCAGCTCGCGGATGTACGCGGCCTGGTGGAACATGAGGTAGGAATGCCAGAAGACGATGGTCATGTCAGGTCGAGCCGTTTCGGTTCATCAGGCCGTTGCCGGGTGGAACAGGCGCGATGCGCCCGCCGTCATCCGGTGGGACAGCCATTGGGTCAAGAGCGAGAACACCAGCAGGGGCACCAGGGCCAGGGTCAGGAGCACGGCGTGGCCGAACGGGTAGTTCTGCGCTTCCAGCCAATGGATCCACGCGGTTTGCGTGAGATAGATCTCCAGCGTCAATCCACCCAGGAGCGCAATGCCGGGGAACAGGGGTGTGGCCCGCAGGGGCCTGAGCACCGTTTCGGATGCAAAGAGGTGAAAGCTGAAATAGACAATGGGGTACAGCAGCACATGGAACACGAACTGCAGGTGACCCATGTCGTAGCGGAACATCGTGAGCTTGGTGACCAGGAACAGCAGCAACGAGATCAGCAGCGAGGCGATGGCAAAGAGGTTGAACCTGGGCGTCAGTTTCAGACGGGCGACCAGGCAGCCCAGCAGGGTGATGCCGAAGTAGTTGATCCACTTGAAGTGGTCGTCGCCTTCCACGACAAAGGTCGACAAGTCCAGCTGGCTGTAGAAGACGGCGTATGGAATGAGCAGCAACGCCATGGCGGTGGCAATGCCGGCGGGCTTGAGGCGTGCCAGGTAGAAGACCGGCACGTAGAACACCATCACCGCGGAGACGAACCAGAACGGCGTGGGCCAGACAAAGATCCTGGCGAGGTCGGCGATGTCTGTGATGCGGATCATGCCGACCGCGAGCATCGCGCAGGCGACGATGAGGACGGCGGGGTACAGGCGCAGAACACGCTTCCTGAGGTAGGCCAGCAGCGACGGCGTCGATGCGCCCTGGCCTGTGGCATTCAAGCTCATGGTCAAGCCAAAGCCCGAGAGAAAGAAGAAGAGCGAGTTGCCGATCGCGCCGCCCGTGGCGATGCGTGGGTCCGGAACGAAGGCGTCCAGATGCGACAAGGTGATCAATGCGGTTGCCATGAACAGCATCAGGGTGGTGTCTGTGGGTCTGCGTGTCATATCAAGCTCCGATCCGGGTGGTGCGATGTGTATTCAGATGGGAGATGGTCTCGCGCCCGATGGGCAAAGAGCCGGGCGCCCGGCTGCGCAGGTTCACTTGCAGGATCAACACGAGGATCCACAGCGAATAGGGATTGCCGACGCCGATCAGGTACCGGTTGAAGAAGGACTGGGCCAGCATGAAGACCAGCATCAGCCCCACCATGAACAGTTGGTACCGGTATTGGCCCGGTTTGAGCCCCTGTTGAAGCGCGCGGCAGGCGGTGACGACGAACACCAGCGTGATGAGTGAGCCGAAGAACACCCCGTGCTCCAGCGCCAGGTTGATGTACGAACTCTCGACCGGAAAGCCGATGACTTCCGGCAGGGCCGAGCGGATGCCCCGGCCAGTGAACAGCAGCACCGGGTCCGAGAACACCAGTGCAAAGCCCGCCCGCCATATCTCGGTGCGCCCTGTGGCGCCGGAATCCACGCCGCGCGTGGGCGAGTCGATGTCCAGGATGAGCGACAGGTAGTCCTTGATGTCCGCCCACTTGTAGAGAATGACGATCAGGCCGACGAACGCGGCCAACACCAGGCTCATGCGCGAACGGCGGGAGCCGCGCAAGGCGATCAAGGTGACGCCCGTCACGCCGGCGACGGCCAGCGCCAACATGCTGGCGCGTGCCGACGCGGCGAGCAACACGAAGAGGCACATCGCCACGATGGCCAGCGCGAAAACTTTCTGGGAACTTTTGTGAGCGGCCAGATAGCGCTGAAAGAACAGCAGGGCACCACCGCCGTACACCAGACCACTCAGGTTGGGGTTCATGCCCAGCGGCTGGTAGCGAACCAGTCCGAGGCCGTACTCCACGCTGCCCGAGAGGGATGCGAACAGGGCCTGGTGTTCCAGCAGGAGCAGCGTGCCGACGAGCGCCACGTAGGCCCACCGAAACACGGCGATCAGCTCGGCCGCACCACGGTGGCGGATCAGGAACGCGATGGACACCAGCACCAGCAGCAACATGGCGCCGTACATCGTCGACAGCACGTTGCCCGTCATCCAGGCCACCAGCATGGCAAACAGGAAGGCGATGGCGAAGACCCATTCGACCAGGCTGGGCCGGATGCGCCGGGTGTCGCCGGACAGCGCAGACAAGAAGCCCGCCAGGAGCAGGAGGCTGATGGCCCCCATCTGGGCCGCCTGAAGCGCCGGGCCTTCGTAGTACCACCCTGTCAGGTAGATGGAGCCGCCCAACAGCCAGAGAGACAGCTTCGAGGTCAATTCGCGCATGGGACACCTGTCTGGGCGAAGGACGCATGAAGGGCTTGCATGGCAGGCCGCCATTCGGTCGAACCCGTGGCGTGCCGGACGTGTTGAAGCGTGGTGGCCAGGCGTTGCGGCTGGTTGGTCGAGAACAGCAGGCGGTTGTGAAACTGGTCCAGCGCGTAGGCCAAGGCGAGTGCGCCGGTGGCCGCGGCCGGGTCGGTGCCGGCGGGCAGCAGGCTGGCCAGTTGGTCCTTGAGCTGGCTGTCCCGCGCCATCTGCTGTGCGATGGCCGGTGCAATGAAGCGGAACGCGCCGTGCAGGATGTCGGTGGGTGCGGGCGGCGCCTCGTCCATGCCGGGCACCGGGCAGCGGTATTGCAGCACCGTGCCGAAGCGCACGAGCCGGCCCCGTGCGTCCCCGGTCGAGCTGCCATAGGCGCCCAGGCGGCCCTGGGCGACGTAGCGCTCGAACAGCGGCTTCAAGGGGGCCAGCGTGTCGTGCGCGTGCGCCTCGTGCAGCAGCAGGCCATCCACCCGCTCGCGCTGCAGCAGGCGCAAGCTGGTTTCGAAGGACTGGGCGATGAAGTCCGGGTTGAAGTTGGCGGCTGCGGCGCGGTGGGCCATGCCTTTGAGCACGGCCTGGCGCAGACCGGGGATACGGTGGGCCAGGGGCTTGACGATGGCCCGCGCCGTCTGCATGAGGCCGGGGGATGCGGGGCGGGCCAGCCCCGCTTTGGTGAACACGGTGACGGGCTCTGGCCGACCCTTGAGGGCTTCGCCCAGAACGGATTCGGACGAGCCCAGGCCGTAGGGTGGCGCGGTGTCGAAGTGGCGAATACCCAGATCCAGCGCGGCATGCACGAGCCGCAGGGCTTGGGCCTTCTCGACGCCACCTTTGAGCCGGCCGCAGCCAAAGCCCAGCCGTTGCGAGATGAGGTCGGTGTGGCTGTCCGTCGTCATGCGGTCACCGGTTCGAGGTGCAGCCGCTCGGCCAGACGGGCCGTCAGCGCCATGGCGGTGAAGGTGGGGTTGGCGTAGCTGGAGGTGCGGAACACGGCGGCACCCGCCACGTAGAGGTTGCTGGTGCCGAACACGCGCAGCTCGCTGTCGACCACGCCGTCGCGATGGTGGTGGCCCATGCGTGCGCCGCCACACTGGTGGTAGGTGTCGGTGGCCTGCTCCAGCACGCGCGCATCTTCGGCGTCGAGCAGCGCGTCGATCTCCACGCGCGCCAGCCCCGCCGCCTGCAGGCTTTCACCGGCTCGACGCACAAAGGCGGCCATGGCGCGCACCTCGGGTTGGCCGCCAATGCGCCAGTCCAGCGCGGCCAGTGGCATGCCGAAGCGGTCTCTGCGCTGGGGGTCGAGCGTGATGCGGCTGTCGTTGCGCGGCAGTTGTTCGGCGTGCATGACGAGCCAGACGCCCCGGTCGGCCGGGTTGTAGATGCGGTGATGCCGCAGGTACTGGACGATCATCGGAACCCAGGCGCTGCCCATGCCCCGGAGGTGGCGCAGCATGTCGCCCATACCCTGGTGCGAGAGCCCGCCGCGCCGCAGCGACTTGACCATGACTTTCAGGTGCTGCAGGTGCTCGCTGATGCTGGACTCGAACGCGAAGTAGCCGGTGACATTGAGCGCCGCGTCGGCGCCGGCGTCGCCCGCGCCGGTGTTCAGCCGCAGCTTGGGCTGGTATTTGTGGCCACCCAGCACGATGTTCTGGAAGGTGCGCAGGAAGCGGGGTTTGTCCAGCAGGTGCACCCGGCCGCCGCGCATTTCGAGGTGGTCCTGAAAACCGGCGCCCACCCATGGGTTGCCCGCCCAGGGCACCTGGGGCTGTTCTGCCGCGCAGGCGAGCAGCAGGCGGGAGATTTCGATGGTGCCGTTGGCCAGCACGAAACGCTTGCCGCGAAGGGCAGTCGATGTGCCGTCGGGTCGCGCCACGCGAACCGAGGCGATGCGCTCGCCATCGGGCGCCAGGTCCAGGCCCGTGGCATGGGCGTGCAGCAGCACGGTCAGTCTCGATGCGTTCTGCAGGCGTTCCTTGAAGTACCGGGCCAGGGCAGGCTCCTTGAGCCAGCGCGTGAGGAACAGGGTGAAGCCGGAAATGTCGGGATATCCGTCGCCGAAGAGTTTGTGCGCCTGCGGCGTGTTTTCGTCGAGCACATCGGCCAGACGCAGTTCCTTGGCCACGGCTTCGTACCAGGGCAGCAGGTCCTCGTAGGTGATGGGCCAGGGGGCGTCAGAGACGCCCGCGCGGGCTTCGAAGTCGGATGGCACGAAGCCGGTGAGTTGGCCACCCCAGAGGTTGGATGTGCCCCCCAGGGCGCGCCCCCGGGCCACGGAAATGCCGGTGTGGGCCCGCCCGATGACGGAGGCGTCGTTGAGTTCCTGCGCAGGCGCTTCAAAACTGCCGCCGCCGGTCTCCAGCACCAGCACGCGCTGGCCCTGGCGTTCCAGCAGCACGGCCAGCAACAGAGCCACCGTGCCACCGCCGACGATGACGACGTCGTGCGGCGTGTCGGGTGGCGGGCTGTGGTTCAGGTCGATGATCATGGGGCGACCTTCGTGGTGTGCAGGCGGTGCACGGCGCGCGTGGCGGTGAGCCAGACCAGCGCTTCGCCCAACAACATGGCGCCCACCACGCCGGTCATGCCGGCGCTGCCCCAGACCAGCCACGCCACCCCGAGCGAGACCACGGCGGCCACCAGGCTCTGCCAGGCCAGACCGGCGTGGCGGTTGATGGCCATGAGCACCACGCGCGGGACCTGGGCGGCCGAACACACGGCCGCGTAGAGCAGGAACAGCGCCATGCTGGTGGCGGTGAAGGGGATGTGGCCGTGGGTCCAGACGTCCAGCAGCCAGGGCGAGACCAGGTACACCAGCAGTGCCCCTGCTGCGGCGATGAGCAGGCCCAGGCGGTTGGCTCGGCGGTAGAGCTTCCAGAAGGCGCCGTCGTCCTTCTGGCCCTTGAGAGCGGTGAGTTCGGGCCAGAGCGGATTGCTCAGGGCGTTGGTGATCTGCACCACGATGCGCGCAACGGTGCGGTAGGTGTTGAACACGGCGGTGGCGGCTGGTCCCAGGGTGGCCGCCACCAGCAAGGTGAAGCCTTGCAGGCTCAGCGCGTTGGTCAGCGAGAGCGAGAAGAACAGCGCGCCGGGCGCTGCGGCCTGCCGGATGTCGGCCAGGCTGGCGCGCCGCACGCCCCAGCGCAGAAAGTCGGTGCGTCGCCGGCTCAACCAGATGCAGAGCAGCGTGTAGCCCAGACGCGCCAGCAGTGCCGTGGCGGCGACCCCGATGAAACTTTGTGTGAGCACCAGGCCGCTCAGGCCGCCGGCCCACTCGACCAGACGGCCGGTGGTGACCAGGTAGGTGCCCGCTGCGTAGCCACCGGTGGACTTGTAGATCACTTCGGCCAGGCTGCAGAACAGGCCGAGCACCACGCTGATGGACAGCAGCATGAGCACCGTTTTCCACTGTGGGGCTTGCAGCGCGGTGGAGGGCAGCAGCAGCAGGGTGGCGCCGACGACGAGCAGGACCAGCAGCGAGACGGACAACAGAAAGGCCACGGCGCTCTGGAACACCTCGCCAGCACGCGCCTTCTGGCCCTGCGTGATCAGGCCGATCATCTGGTTGCTCGAGGCGGTGGAGATGCCGGCGTCGGCCAGCGACAGGTAGAAGGGCAGTGCCGTCAGTGCCAGCCAGTAGCCGTAGGTGGCCATGTCCCAGTAGTGCAGGAAAAGCGGCAGCGACACCAGTTGTGTGCCGATGCTGACCGCCTGCGCGTAGCCGTAGGCGCCGGCGCCCGAGGCGATGCGCCCGGCGATCGACGAGAGTCCGAGGGTGGGGGTGCGCAATGGGTGTGGAACAGACATCTGGGTGGGTGACCGGCGCTCAGTGTTCGCCGGTCACTGCAACGGCGTAGCCGTGGGTCTTGAGCAAGGCGTGGCGCTGTGCGTCGGCCAGATCGGAGACCACCATCTCCGCTACCATGTCCTGCAGCGCGATCTGCGGCACCCAGCCCAGCGTGGCTTTGGCTTTGGAGGGGTCGCCCAGCAGGGTTTCCACTTCGGTGGGGCGGAAGTAGCGCGGGTCCACCTTCACGATCACCTGGCCCGGCCTGAGCGCCGGGGCTTTGTCGCCCTCGATCGACTGCACGATGGCCTGTTCGTTCACACCCTCGCCCTCGAAGCGCAGGGTGACGCCCAGTTCCCTGGCGGCCATGTCGATGAACTGGCGCACGCTGTATTGCACGCCGGTGGCGATGACGAAGTCTTCGGGCTGCTCCTGTTGCAGCATCATCCATTGCATGCGCACGTAGTCTTTGGCATGGCCCCAGTCGCGCAGCGAATCCATGTTGCCCATGTAGAGACAGTTCTCCAGTCCCTGGCCGATGTTGGCCAGGCCGCGCGTGACCTTGCGGGTGACGAAGGTTTCACCGCGGCGGGGCGATTCGTGGTTGAACAGGATGCCGTTGCAGGCGTACATGCCGTAGGCCTCGCGGTAGTTCACCACGATCCAGTACGCGTAGAGCTTGGCCACGGCGTAGGGGCTGCGCGGGTAGAACGGCGTGGTTTCTTTCTGCGGGATTTCCTGCACCAGGCCGTAAAGCTCGGAGGTGCTGGCCTGGTAGAAGCGGGTCTTTTTCTCCAGCCCGAGGATGCGGATGGCTTCGAGCAGTCGCAACGTGCCCATGCCGTCCACGTCGGCGGTGTATTCAGGGCTTTCGAAGCTCACCGCCACATGGCTTTGCGCACCCAGGTTGTAGATCTCGTCGGGCTGGGTTTCCTGCACGATGCGGATCAGGTTGCTGGTGTCGCTCAGGTCGCCGTAGTGCAGGTGGAAGCGTGCGTCGTCGATGTGCGGGTCCTGGTAAATGTGGTCCACGCGCTGGGTGTTGAACTGGCTGCTGCGCCGCTTGATGCCGTGCACGATGTAGCCCTTTTCGAGCAACAGTTCGGCGAGGTAGGAGCCGTCCTGCCCGGTGACGCCGGTGATGAGGGCGACTTTGGGCTTGACGTTGGGGGCGGGCGGGTTTTGGGTCATGGTGCTGGGTTCCGTCATTGGGCGGTTTGCTGCAGGAAGTCCTGGTACGTCAGGGCCAGTCCGGAAGGCAGATCGACTTTGGCTTGCCAGCCCAGGCTGTGCAGGCGGCTGCTGTCCATGAGCTTGCGGGGCGTGCCGTCGGGTTTGGTGGCGTCAAAGCTGATGTCGCCAGCGAAGCCGGTGATGCGGGCGACGTTGTGGGCAAGTTCGGCGATGGTCATGTCCGACCCGTAGCCCACGTTGATGTGGCTGAGCATGGGCTGGGTGTGTTGCGCGTAGCTGGCCTTGGGCAGGTTCATCACATGCACGCAGGCGGCGGCCATGTCGTCGACAAACAGGAACTCACGCATGGGCGTGCCGCTGCCCCAGATGGCGACCTCGGGCGCGCCAGACAACTTGGCTGTGTGAAACCGGCGGATCAGCGCTGGGATGACGTGGCTGTTTTCAGGGTGGTAGTTGTCGCCCGGGCCATAGAGGTTGGTGGGCATGACGCTGCGGTAGTCCACGCCGTGGCTGGCGCCGAACTGGCGGTTGTAGCTTTCGCAGAGCTTGATGCCCGCGATCTTGGCCACGGCGTAGGGCTCGTTGGTGGCTTCGAGCAGCCCGGTGAGCAGGGCTTGTTCGCTCATGGGCTGCGGAGCGAGCCTGGGGTAGATGCAGCTGGAGCCGAGGAACAGCAGCTTCTGCACGCCGTTGCAGAAGGCGGCTTCGATCACGTTGGCCGCGATCATGAGGTTCTGGTAGATGAAGTCGGCGGGGAATGTGTTGTTGGCGTGGATGCCGCCCACCTTGGCCGCGGCGAGGTACACCTGTTGCGGCCTGGTCCGGGCGAAGAAGGCGCGAACGGCGGCCTGGTCGGTCAGGTTGAGTTCGGCGTGGGTGCGGGTGACGATGTGGCTGGCGGGGTGGCCGGCGGCGAGCAGCTGGCGCACGATGGCCGAGCCGACCATGCCGCGGTGGCCTGCGACGTAGATGGTTTCAGTGCTGTTCATGCGTGGGAAGTGGTGAGGGAATGGGTCGGAGTGGCATCAGCAAGCACCTTCTTGTCTGAGCACAACGCGAACGGTGCGCAGCATGATCACGAGGTCGTACCAGAGTGACCAGTTGCGCACGTACCAGAGGTCCATGTTGATGCGGTGCTGGAAAGTGCTGGTGCTGCGGCCGCTGATCTGCCACAGGCCGGTGATGCCGGGGCGGGCTTTGCCGTAGGCGGCGATGCTTTTGCCGTACTCGCCCAGCTCGCGGGCCAGCAGCGGGCGCGGGCCGACCAGGCTCATGTCGCCGCGCAACACGTTGATGAGCTGGGGCAGTTCGTCGATGCTGGTGCGCCGGATGAGGTTGCCGATCTTCGTGATGCGGGGGTCGTTGGCGAGCTTGAAGTTGCTGGCCAGGTATTGCACGTAGAGCTTTTCGTTTTCGATTTTCCAGCGCTCCAGAGCGCCATCGGCGTCCATCACCATGCTGCGGAATTTGATGAAGTCGAACAGCTGGCCGTCCACACCCACGCGTTTTTGCACGAAGAACACGGGGCCGGCGTCGTCGCGCTTGATGCGCCACGCGACCCAGGCAAACAAGGGTGCCAGCAGCACCAGCAGGGCGGCGGCGCCCACGATGTCGAGCGCGCGTTTGAGCACTTGTGGACCGCGGCGGTTGAGGTTGTTGCGGGCGCGCAGCAGCAACACCTCATGGCTGAAGAAGTGCGAGACCTCCATGCCGTAGATGGGCAGGCCGCCGATCGCGGGCACCATGACCAGGTCGTCGCGGGTGAGCATGAGCTCCTGCGCGAGTTCGCGCAGCCAGTTGTTGTCCCGAATGCCGAGCACACCAACAAGTTGGTGGGGCCCGGGCCGGGCGAGAAATTCGCGCACGCCGGGGGTGAGCGCGGTCGGCGCGGCCACATGCTCACCGAGCTTGACCAGACGCGCGCCGGGGTCGGGGCAGACGACGGCCACGGGCTTGTAGCCCAGCAGCGGTTCGCTGGCCAGGGCGGCAGCGGCTTTTTCAACGTCGTCGGGATGGCCGATGAGCACGTAGGGCTGGGTGAGCAGGCCAGCACGCAGCAAGTAGGTGCGTATGGCCAGGCGGGCCAGCGGCAGGCAGACGAGCACGAGGCCCCAGGTGGCGCCGGTCCACAAGCGAGACAGCGGCCACTTGGCGAGGTACATGACCATCGCGTCGAGCAGCGCTGCGAGCACGATGACCTGGATCATCTGGCGGGCTTCGTCCCACCAGGGTTTTCGGCGGTGGGCGGTGTAGTGGCCCTGAACGGTCCACATCCAGCTCACCATGGTCAGGGCAATGGCGGCGAACAGCGTGAGGCGCAGGTGACCATGGGCCGCCCACCAGACGTTCATGGCCTGCGAGAGGCTCATTTCGTCGCGAAGCCACGCGGGCAGTCGCCCGGCGACGAAGCAGAGCCAGAGCACGCACAGATCGGTGAGCACCAGCCAGGCTTTTACCGTCTGCTGGTGTCGGGCGAGGTTGACCCACGGGGAGAGGCTGCGTGCGAGGTCATGTTCGTTGTACAGCGGGACGACGATCCCCGGGGCGACTTCGGCAGGCGGGGGTCTCTCAACTGGACGGGCGCGTGCGCGGTCCATGTCAAAGCCCACCACGGATGGGGTTGGTCACTGGGCAGGCCCCATGCGGGTGCCTGGGATGCACTTGCATGAAGCGCTGGGACGTCTGGTGATTGAGGCACGACATGAATGGACACCCTGAGTTCGTTGCGTGTGTGCGCTGACGAACAGTCGCGCACTTGTTTTTTCATTCTTATGGCAGGTGCGAGAGCGACATGTAACGAGCTTTGAGTTAAGCCACGAGGATTGCGTTGGATCGAACCTTGCTTCGACACGCTCGCTCAGGGTGAGTTGGTGGCATGCGCCTTAATTGATGGATCTAGTGATCTCAGACACACACCGCTTTTCAAGGAGGTTGAAACAATGCGAGTTGCCCAAGCGATCGAGCCGGATGCGAAGACCACGTCCGAGTTGCTCACGCTGTCCAAAGGCAGGCGGGTGGAGGCTCGCGTGCAGCAACGCGCCCGCGTCATCCTGCTGGCGGCACAAGGCTGGCAGAACAAGGACATCGCCGAGGAGGTCAAGCTCGACCGGCGTCAGGTGGCGTTGTGGCGACGGCGCTTCATTGAAGGCGGTGTCCAGGCGTTGCTGCAGGACGCCTCGCGTTCGGGGCGCGCACCGAGCGTGACCTCCGCGGTGGAGTCGCACATCCTGAGCACGACGCTTTACGAGCAGCCGGTTGCTGCCGCGCGCTGGAGCACACGCACCTTGGCCTCGTATCTGGGCCTGAGCGCCACGACCATCCGCCGGGTGTGGCGGCGCAACGGCATCAAGCCGCACTTGCTCGGCACTTCCACGGTGTCACGGGACACGCCCCCGCGCTTCGAGGACGCGCTGGTGGATATCGTGGGGCTGTACATGAACCCGCGCGAGCGTGCGCTGGTGCTCAGCTGTGCCGACAAGAGCCAGATTCAGAATCTCAACGGCACCCATTCCCAACGCACCGGCATCTTGAATTACGGCCACTGGCGCAATGGCACGGCAACGCTGTTTGCCGCGCTCAGAAAGCTGGAAAGTACCGTGATCTCGATGTGCCATGACCGGCATCGCCACGAGGATTGGCTCAAGTTCTTGCGCCTGATCGATCGCAAGACGCCCAAGCATCTGCAGGTGCACCTGATCGTTGAAAACCAGGCAACGCACAAGCGTCCCAAGGTCCAGGCCTGGCTGGCCCAACACCCGCGCTTTGTCGTGCACTCAACCCCTGCCAACGGCACGTGGTTGAACATGGTCAAGCGCTTTTTTTGCGATATCGCCGAGCACGGGATCCGGCGCGACAGCTTCACCCGCGTGGCCGAACTTCAGCAAGCCATCGCGCAGTACATCGAACATCCCAACAGAAGCCCCATACCGTTCAACTGGGCTGCCAGCGATCCGGACACCGCTCAAGTCACCCGCACCAAGGCCGCGCTGGCGCACTGGGCGATAAGTGCAGAACATACTGGCGCACCCCACCCGTAGGCCATGTAACGGGTGCATGGGCACTAACGTGGTTCTTACATCCCGAAACCCGATTTCGTGGATGAGCCGCCACGGCGCAAGGGCTCAGATGGACGAGATATCGGTCTGCACCGGCCAGTTGAGGGCGTTGGCGCTGCTGTCGTTGGTGCCAAAGCGGTGCTGCAGCAGCACGGTGTAGCGTCCCGGGCGGGTGCCACAGAGGCTGTAGCCGTCTGCCGTCGGGCTGAGCTGGATGCCGTTTTGTGGGGCGGTTTGCAGCTCCCATGTGCCGAGTTGGGGCGCAGCGCGCCGCAGCGAAACGCAGAACCCTCCCCTCATGTTGGACAGCACCACGAGGCGTTGCTGGGCGCTCACCTTGCCATCGGCGAAGGTATCGAGTTGCCGGGGGTGGCTGTTCTCCAGCACCCGCATGATGGGCGGAATGATGATGCGGAAGTCCAGCGATGCGCCTGCATTCCTCTGGATCACCACCGCGCTCTCGCCCATGCTGGGCGCTGGGACCAACAGCAGCGCGCTGGAGGTCAGGCAGGCAAGAAGGGGGCGCAATGAGCGGGACATGTCCCACTATCGGCCTGCCGCCCCCGAACTTGAATCCCCATTTCATGTAGGCCGCCGGGGCCGCGAGCCCGAAAACGCGCTCTCTGTCACTCGCTGCGCTGAACCGGAATGCTCAGCGAGACGCTCTCGCGCAGACGCACGTCCACCTTCACCTGGCCTTGATCGACCACATTCCAGGGCAGGGGCAGCGTGTCGGGGCGAACGGTGACCGTGCGCGGCCCGCTGGCCACGAACGGGAACTCGAAACGGCCCTGGCTGTCGGTGCGCACGGCATAGCGGTTGTCCAGGTACACGGTCACGTTGGGCACGCCGGTTTCACTGGCCTCCTGGGTGCCGCTGCGGTTGGCATCGAAGTACACCGTGCCCTCGATGCGACCACCACCATCGGCGATCTTGCCGCCCAGTGGCACGTTGCGGCTGCCTGCTTCGAGTTCGTAGCGCAGCACGGCGTAGAACGAGCGGTCCGATTCGGGGACCACCAGCGGCAGCGGCGCCAACGGGTCAAGCGAGGGATTGAAGCGGCTGCGCCCGGTGGAGCGGTTGAAGTTGCCCTCCAGGCTCCAGCGTGTGTCGATGCGCCAGTTGGCGCCCAGGTTCAGGCTGTGGCGCTCCTGGCCGGCGTTGTTGCGCTCGGTGTTGAAGTTGCCGCGCAGGCTGGCCTTGCTGCTCAACGGGGCCGACACGCTGAGCGCGGCGCTCCAGGCCGTTTCTTCCGGTTGGCTGGCCGTGGCGGCATAGGTGCCGGTGCCCAGGCTGGTGGACAGGGCCCAGCCTTGCGGCGCGAGCCAGTCCTGATCCCAGGTCAGCCAGCGCGAGTCGGCCTGGTTGTCGCCTGCGGTGAACTCCAGGCGCAGGCCGCTGGTGCCCCACCCGTTCTGGAAGCGCCAGTCGCCGTAGGTGCTCCAGGCGTTGCCGTCGAAGCGCCGCACGGTGCTGCCGGCGCCCAGTGTGTGGTCTCGGTTGAGACGCCAGCGCGCCGAGCCGGTGGCGTAGTAGCCGCTGCCGCTGCGCCCGCTGGTCGAGTCGAGCCAGTCGACCGAACCTTCGGCCGACCACTGGCGTGTGCGCCAGCTCGAGCGCACGTAGGCACCCATGATGTCGCTGGCCAGTGGCAGCTGCGCCCAGGTGAGGTCGGGGTCGAGCCGGTAGGCGCCCGCGCCGTGTCGGCGCGGGCCATCGTCCCACTCACCGTCGATCCAGAAGCCGCTGCGCGTGCCGGCCACGTTGCTGGCCTGTGTGCTCACCACCTGGCCCTGGATGCGGTGCTCCCCGCTCTCGTGCCGCAGCGCCAGCAAGGTGGAGTTGGCGTCGATGATGTCGCCCGCTTGCAGCGGCACATCCAGGTTGGAGACGCCGCGCGCGTCCTCGTGTTGCAGCGCCACCGTCCAGCCCTGGTTCGAAAGCGGCTGGGCGTCATCCGCGTTGATGCGCCACTGCCCACCGAACGAGGTGCGTCGGCCCGGCAGACGCCGCAAGCCGCTGGCGGGCAGGAAGTCAAGCCGGCCGGGCTCGCCGGTGGCGGCCTGCAGTTGCACGCCGTGGCCGGGGTTTTCCCATTCGGTGCTGACGCCCTGCAGGATGGCCGAGGGAACGAACACGCGCGAGGGCAGCCGCGTGATGCCGGGCGCGGGTGGGTTGATCACGCCGAGTTCGTTGCTGACCAGCCAGCCACCGGCCAGCGGCATCGCGCGCTGGCGCAGCGTGAGCGTGCCACTGCTGTCGCTCGGTGCATAGGTGCCGTCGATCGAGAGCGTGCCGTGGTTGGGTGTTTCCAGCAGACCATATATGCCATAGCCGATGCGGGTCTTGCGCGCCTGGTCGAACGGCTGGGTTCCGAGGCGGGTCTCCAGCCGCAGGAAGCGCGGCCAACCTTCGCGATCGTAAGGGTAGGCCTCGGCATCGTCCGTCGGCTCGGGCGGAAGGTTCTCGATCACCCGGTCCACATAGGCGGGCGCGGGTGCGGCGGCCGGGGTGGCGGGCGTGGTCTGCGACCATGCGGTCAGCAGTGGGGCGCAGACGCCCAGGATGGCCAGCAGACAGCGGGTGGGGCGCGGCACCAGCCCCGTCATGGAGCGAAGCTCGCGTCCAACGGCAGGCGGTTCTTGCCCCATTCGAGGTTGCCCTTGATCACCAGCGGGAAGCGGATGTCAGGGGCGGGCTTGCCATCGTCGACCACCGGGCCGATCGCGATGCCGCGCGTCTCGCCGGGCAGGATGGGCAGGTCGGCGGGCGACATCTCGAAGCGCGCGCCACTGGCATCGGTGCCGTTGACGAAACCTTCCAGGCGTCCATGTGCGTTGCCGCGGTTGCGCACGTCGACCATGGCGGTGGGTTTGCCGTTGACGGTGGCCACGCGCGTCCCGGCGATCTCCAGCTGGGGCGCCGCATCGCCGATGGCGGCGTACACGATCACGCCGATGCGGCCTCCCACGGGAAAGTTGAAGGCGCCTTGCACACGCGCAGGATCCAGCCCCTCCACCATCAGCGCGAAGCGGCATTCGCGCGGCGGTGTGCCCGGCGGCGGCGTGATTTCGAAACGGTAGCGGTAGCGCGCGCCGGGTTCGATCGTCAGCTCGCGCCGTTCGATCGCCACCCAGGGCCGGCAGCTGTCGGCAGTCAGTTCTTCGCTGAAGGTGACCGAGTTGTCGGGCATCAGCACCCAGTCGTTGGTGCTGATGCGGTAGTTGCCCTTCTGCTGGCCCACGTGCTGGATTTCCAGAACCTGACGCAGATTGGCGCCAGGCGCCACGCTCACTTCAAAGCGCGGCGGGGTGATGTAGGCGGCGAAGCCCTGGGCCTGCACCAGTGGCGGGGCGCCGAGAGCGGCCACGGCGCACAGCGCTCGCAAACAGGCGGTTTTCAGGGAGCGGCGAAAGAAGGGCGGAAATGCGGTCATGTCGGAAAGCTCAGTCGACGTCCAGCTCGAAGTGGAAATTCAGACGGCGGCTGCTGCTCAACCAGTCGGGGCCGGAGCGCAGGCGCACCTGCAACTGGTCGTCCAGTGTGGCGCCGGGCAACTGCCCTGCGTACACCAGGGTGCGCTCGCCCGACACCAGCCGGCCAGGTTGCAGGCGGCCTTGCGTGGTCCAGACGGCCTCGATGTTGGACGCCTGGTCTCGCGGCAGCACCATGTAGACGCGGCCGTTGCGCCCGGCCCAGTCGCGGGTATTGATGCGCACGTTCACCCGCAGCCAGGCTTCCATCCCACCGGCATCGCTCTGACCTGGCGGCACGGGACGCCACTGCATCTGCACGTTGGGCGGCACCGTGTGGCTCAGCGAATCGTCCAGGCGGTGCGGGTTGGCCCAGGCGGACGCGGCCATCAGACCGCAGACCGCCGCAGTGGCCAGGCGTCTGCGCATGCTCATGGGCTGCTGAGGGTGTAGGTCACCCGCCCGTTGTAGGTGCCAGCGGCCACGACCGAGCTGTTGGCGTAGCTGTAGGTGTGGCAGTTCTCGATGTAGCGGTTGGCCGGCACGGTGGCGAGTGTCTGGGTGCCACCGTTGAAGGTACCGGCCGGGATCACGTTGGGCACGCTGCTGCCCGGCGCGGACACGGTCCAGCTGATCTGCGAGAACGGGATGGTGTCGCCGGCGGCGTTGACCAGGTTGGCCGGTGAGGTGACGCTGAGGGTGGCGCTGGCCGGCCCGTTGCCACCGTTGCTGCGGCGGTAGGACGCGCCGATCATCACCTGGCTGGTGGGTGTCGGGCAGGTGTTGTAGCCGTCACCCTGCAGGCTGATGTTCTGGGTGCTGTTGCTGGTCATCGCCTGGGCGGCGCCATTGCCCACGAGGTTGAACGGCACCGCGACCTGCACCAGGTTGATGGTGCCGTTGTTGCCCTCGAACGTGCCATTGCCCACGTGCAGGTACACGCGGCGGGAGGCGGCGTTGATCGTGAGCGACCAGGCGTGGGCGCTGGCCATTTCCGCGCAGCAAAGCAGCACCAAGCACGCGCTGGCAAGGCTTTTCAAGGTGCTGGGACGAGCGGCGCGCTTCATGGGGTCATTGTCACCAACGGAATCCGGTTGAGCTCCCTGGCTTTCCCTGTCTGCGGTGCAGGGTTTGGGCCTGAAATGGCCACGGAGGGCTGCTGTGCGCAAACCCTCCGTGTGGGAAATGGTGGCGATGAGGCCGCCATTTCAGCGGTGCTGCTGCGCAGGGGCTCAGGGCATGGAGGCGGTGTAGGTCACGCGGCCGTTGGTCGCGTAGGTGCCGGGGGCCACCACGGCGGTGTTCCGGTAGGCGTAGGTCCAGACGGCGGCGCGGTCGGTGACCTTGCCTGTGTTGAGCGTGACGTTGCTGCCTGCGCCGGTGCCGGTCAGGGGAATCACCGGGCTGGGCAGAGCCGGCAGGTCGCTGGAGACGGCGATTTCCGACCATGGGATGGTGTCCGCCGTGGCGTTGGTCAGGGCGCCGGTGGTGGCGGCCGTCAGGGCGACCTGGCCGTTGTTGCCGCGCACACGCACGTTCACGTTCTGGCCGGCAGTTGGCGTGCCCGAACCCACGGAGCCGGGCGTGGGAGTGAGGTCGAAGGTCAGGGTGTCGATGGTGGAATCGGTGGTGGTGCCGGCTTCTCCGGTGCCCACGGCCAGGAACAGCACGCGCGGGATGATCACGCGGACGTCCAGGCGGGCGGTCGCCGAACCGGCGCCCACCACGAGCTGCGATTCGGCCGAAGCCAGCAAGGGGGTGGCCAGAGCCAGGGCCAGGGTGGTTTTGAGCAGCAGGGCTTTTTTCACGACGTTTCCTTCAGATTGAAGTGAGAAGTGTGGGCTGAGCACTTTCAGGTACCTGCTCCACGGGGGTTGATGGCCCAATGTTACGAAACGACACGTTTGATGGCAAGACAAAAATCGGAAAAAACTCACATATCTCAACAACTTACGGCGACTTTGTTACCCAGCGGTCTAAATGTTTGGATGAATGGCTACAAAAATGTTCAAGTTCCGGACTTCTTTGCCGAGCTCGTACTTTTAGCCAACAGGTGCGACAACGGAAGTGCACTGCCCGACTTCACTTCCCCGAGCGAAAAGCTGGTGTGCAGGTCCTTCACGTTGGGCAGGTTGATCAACACCTCGCGGGCGAACTGGCTGAAGTGGTTGAGGTCGCGGCTGACCACCTGCAGCTCGAACGTGCCCGAGCCGCTGATGTAGTGGCAGGAGACCACCTCCGGCAGATTGCGGATCGCGTTCTCCAGGCTGCGCGTGACGTCACCGCTGTTGCGGTCCGCGTCCAGTCGCACGAAGGCCAGCACGCCCAGGCCGATCTTCTCGCGGTCGATTTCGGCGCGGTAACCCCGGATGAACCCGGCCTCTTCCAGGGCGCGCACGCGCCGCCAACAGGGCGCTGCCGACAAGCCCACGCGCTGGGCGAGCTCGGCATTGGTGAGGCGGCCATCGCTTTGCAGTTCTTGCAGGATGGTGATGTCGAATTTGTCGAGTGTTTCCATGGACATGTGATTGAAGAAAGAAAGTTGCTCAATCATCGATAAAACGGGCATGAAACGCAAACACCTGTCACGCGACGGGGCATACACTGTGCGCCACACTGGAGCGGTGCGCCTACCCGCCGTGCCGCTTGCCCACGAACCGCCCAAGAGGCGACCCGCTCACACGGAGACAAAAACGATGAACGCCCCCCTGCCCGAACACATCCGCCGCGCCCTGGAAACCGTGACGCTGGACGACAAATACGCGCTCGATCAGGGGCGCGCCTTCATGAGTGGCGTGCAGGCGCTGGTGAAGTTGCCCATGCTGCAGCGCCAGCGCGATGCCCTGGTGGGCAAGAACACCGCGGGCTTCATCAGCGGTTACCGCGGCTCGCCGCTCGGTGGCTACGACCAGGCCCTGCAGAAGGCCGCGCCCTACCTCAAGGCGCAGAACATCGTGTTCCAGCCCGGGGTGAACGAGGAACTGGCCGCCACCGCGCTGTGGGGCACGCAGCAACTGGGCTTTGCACCGCCCGGCACCAACAAGTTCGATGGTGTGTTCGGCATCTGGTACGGCAAGGGCCCGGGCGTAGACCGATGCTCCGACGTGTTCAAGCACGCCAACATGGCCGGCACCACGCCCTGGGGCGGCGTGATCGCAGTGGCCGGCGACGACCATGTGGCCAAGAGCTCGACCGCCGCGCACCAGAGCGACCACATCTTCAAGGCCTGCGGTCTGCCGGTGTTCTTTCCGACCTCTGTGCAGGACATTCTTGACCTGGGCCTGCACGCCATCGCCATGAGCCGCTTCAGCGGCGTGTGGGCCGGCATGAAGACGATCCAGGAGATCGTGGAATCGAGCGCCACCGCCACCATCGACCCGGACCGCGTGAACATTGTGGTGCCCGAGTTCGTCATGCCGCCCGGTGGCGTGCACATTCGCTGGCCCGACCACGCGCTGGACCAGGAGGCCCGCCTGTTCGACTTCAAGTGGTACGCCGCGCTGGCTTACATCCGTGCCAACAAGCTCAACCACAACGTGATCGCCGGCCCGAATGACCGCTTCGGCCTGATCGCCAGCGGCAAGGCTTACAACGACACGCGCCAGGCCTTGCTGGACCTGGGTCTGGACGACGAGACCTGCCGCCGCATCGGCTTGCGCCTGCACAAGGTGGCGGTGGTCTGGCCACTGGAGGCGCAGACCACGCGCGAATTCGCGACCGGCCTGCGCGAGATCCTGGTGGTGGAAGAGAAGCGCCAGGTCATCGAATACCAGTTGAAGGAAGAGCTCTACAACTGGCGCCCCGACGTGCGACCCAACGTGCTGGGCAAATTTGAAGAAGTCGAGGGCGATTTCAGCGGCGGCGAGTGGTCCATGCCCAACCCCAGCGAGCGCACCCTGCTGCGCGCCAATGCCGACCTGTCGCCCGCCATCATCGCGCGCGCCATTGCCAAGCGCCTGAAGAAGATGGGCCAGGTGCCCGAGGACGTGATGGCGCGCATCGACGCGCAGCTCGCGATCCTGACCGCGCAGGAGCAGTCGATGCAGACCTTGCTCACGCAGGGCGTGGCCGGTGCCGAGCGCCAGCCCTGGTTCTGTTCGGGCTGCCCGCACAACACCAGCACCCGCGTGCCCGAAGGCTCGCGCGCCATGGCCGGCATCGGCTGCCACTTCATGACGATCTGGATGGACCGCGCCACCGTGGGCTTCACCCAGATGGGGGGTGAGGGCGTGCCGTGGGTGGGTCAGCAGCCGTTCAGCCACGACCAGCACATGTTCGCCAACCTGGGCGATGGCACCTATTTCCACAGCGGCCTGCTGGCGGTGCGCCAGAGCATCGCGGCCGGCGTGAACATCACCTACAAGATCCTCTACAACGACGCCGTGGCCATGACCGGCGGCCAGCAGGTGGGTGAGCGCCCCGAGGGCCACAGCGTGGTGCAGATCGCGCAGAGCATGCGCGCCGAGGGTGCCGTCAAGATCACCATCGTGACCGACGAGCCCGAGAAGTACGACGGCGTGAAGGGCTTGCCCGAGGGCATTGCGATCCAGCACCGCGACCTGCTCGATGCCGTGCAGAAGGAATTCCGCGAGATCAAGGGCACCACGGTCATCATCTACGACCAGACCTGTGCGACCGAGAAGCGCCGCCGCCGCAAGCGCGGCACCCTGGTGGACCCGGCCAAACGCGTGGTCATCAACGAGCTGGTGTGCGAGGGCTGCGGCGATTGCGGCGTGCAGTCCAACTGCCTGTCGGTCGAGCCGCTGGAAACCGAGTTCGGCCGCAAGCGCACCATCAACCAGAGCAGCTGCAACAAAGACTACTCGTGCGTGAAGGGCTTCTGCCCGAGCTTCATCACGGTCGAGGGTGGCCAGTTGCGCAAGAAGGACAAGAAGGGCGCCGCGCCCGAATGGACCGGCGCCGCCGTGCCAGCACCGGTGTTGCCGGTGTTGGGCGCGGAAGCCTGGGGCGTGATCGTGGCCGGCGTTGGCGGCACCGGCGTCATCACCATTGGCCAGCTGCTCGGTGTGGCCGCGCACCTGGAAGGCAAGGGCATCGTCACACAGGACGCGGCAGGTCTGGCGCAAAAGGGCGGCGCCACCTGGAGCCACGTGTTGATCGGTGCGCAACAGGACGACATCCGCACCACGCGCGTCTCGGCCGCCTCGGCCGACCTGATCATCGGTTGCGACCCGATCGTGAGCGCCAACAAGGAAACCTGGCAGCGCCTGCGCGCCGGCCGCACCCATGTGGCCTTGAACGTGAGCGCCACGCCCACGGCAGCCTTCGTGAAAAACCCCGACTGGCAGAACCCGGCGCAGGCCTGTGTGGACGCGCTGGTGGACAACCTGGGTGTGGAAGCCGTCGGGGCGTTCGACGCCGAAACCGCAGCCACGCGCCTGATGGGCGACAGCCTGTACACCAACCCCATGATGTTGGGCTACGCGTGGCAAAAGGGCTGGCTGCCGCTCGGTCTGGACGCACTGATGCGCGCCATGGAGCTCAACGCGGTGCAGGTGGAGAAGAACAAGGCGGCGTTCGAATGGGGCCGTCGCGCCGCGCACAACCCGCAGGCTGTGGCCTCGCTGTGGCAGAAGGCCGGCTCCGGCGAACAGGTGATCCAGTTCAAGAAGCGCGATTCGCTCGACGACCTGATTGCGCGCCGGGTCGAATTCCTCACCGGCTACCAGAACGCGGCGTATGCCGCCGACTACCAGCGCTTTGTCACCCGCGTACGCGCGGCCGAGGCGCCGTTGGGCAAAACCACGTTGAGCGAGGCCGTGGTGCGCAATCTCTTCAAGCTCATGGCCTACAAGGACGAGTACGAGGTGGCCCGCCTGCACAGCGACCCGGCCTTCCACGCGCGCCTGGCCAGCCAGTTCGAGGGTGATTTCAAGCTCCATGTGCACCTGGCGCCACCGCTGATCGCGAAGAAGAACGAGCGTGGCGAACTGGTCAAGCGGCCGTTTGGCCCTTACATGTTCACCGCGTTCAAATGGCTGGCCCGCTTCAAGGTCCTGCGTGGCACCGCGCTGGACATCTTCGGCCGCACCGAGGAACGTCGCACCGAGCGCGCGCTGATCGGCGAATACCGCGCCGACATCGAGACGGTGCTGTCCGGGCTCAACAGCACCAACCTGGAGCTGGCGGCGGAGATCGCGCGCATTCCGGAGCACATCAAGGGCTTCGGACATGTGAAGGAACGCAACCTGGCAGCGGCCCGTTCGCGCCGCGATGGTCTGCTGGCTCAATGGCGTCAGCCAGCGGGCGAGGCCAGTCTGGCCAAGGCCGCCTGAGCGCTCGCCCAGCAGATCGCTCTTCAACACCCCCCGGCATACAATCGCCGGTTGTGTTCCAGCGCCCGGGCGCCGCTTGCAGCGGACCGGGCGCTCGGCCTTTTCTTGATCCCGAACCTGTTGGAGACCGCCCGTGTTCATTTCCTCCGCTTACGCCCAAGCCGCCGCCGGTGGCGACACCCAGTCCACCATCCTGGGCATGCTGCCGCTGGTGTTGATGTTCGTGGTGCTGTATTTCGTGATGATCCGTCCCCAGATGAAGCGCCAGAAGGAGCACAAGGCCATGGTCGCAGCCCTGGCCAAAGGCGACGAAGTCGTGACCGCTGGTGGCTTTCTCGGCAAGGTCTCCAAGATCGGTGAGATCTATGTCGGTGTGGAACTTGCCGACGGCATGGAAGTCCAGATGCAACGCACCGCAGTGGTTCAGGTGTTGCCCAAGGGCACGCTGAAAAACGTCTGAGTTCCTGCGACGGGGCGAGCGGCCGCCCGCCCCGTTTCTGATTCGGCCCACCACTCCCGACCTCGCTGACACACCTGCGGCCTCCAGGGCCGGCATACCATGAACCGTTACCCGCTGTGGAAGTACGCGATCATCCTGATCGCTCTGCTGATCAGTGCGATCTATGCGCTGCCCAATCTGTTCGGCGAATCTCCCGCCGTCCAGGTGTCGGCAGCGCGTTCCACGGTGCGTATCGACAGCGGCACCGTCACCCGTGTGGAGCAGGCTCTGGCGACGCAAGGTGTGGAAGCTGCACTGATCCAGCTCGACGCCAACTCGGTCAAGGCCCGCTTCAACAGCACCGACGACCAGCTCAAGGCGCGCGACGCGCTGGAGAAGGCGTTCAACCCCGACCCGGCCGACGCCGGGCACGTGGTCGCGCTCAACCTGTTGCCGCGCACGCCGGCCTGGCTGGCGTCGCTGGGCGCTTCGCCCATGTACCTGGGTCTGGACTTGCGCGGTGGCGTGCACTTCATGTTGCAGGTCGACATGGCCGCGGCCCTGGAGCGTCGCGCCGATGTGCTGGTGGCCGACCTGCGCACCCTGCTGCGTGAAAAGGGCGTGCGCCACGGCGGCATCAGCCGCAACGGCCAGACCCTGGAGTTGCGCGCAGGGGATGCGCAGACCCTGGGCGCCGCCAGCGACCTGATCCGGACCCAGTTTCCCGACCTGGTGCTCACCGACACCCCCGACTTCCGCCTGATCGCCACCCTGCGACCCGAAGCCGCGCGCCTCGTGCAGGAGCAGGCGCTCAAGCAGAACATCACCACCCTGCACAACCGCATCAACGAACTCGGCGTGGCCGAGCCGGTGATCCAGCAGCAGGGTGCCGACCGCATCGTGGTGCAACTGCCCGGCGTGCAGGACACCGCCAAGGCCAAGGACATCCTGGGCCGCACCGCCACGCTGGAAGTGCGCATGGTGGACGAATCCACCGATGGCCAGGCGGCCGAGCGCGGCACCGGTGCGGTGCCCTTCGGCTCCGAGCGTTATCCCGAGCGCGGAGGCCGAAGCGTTGTCGTCAAGCGTGACGTGCTGCTGACCGGTGAAAACCTCACCGACGCCCAGGCCGGCTTCGACAGCCAGACCCAGGAAGCCGCCGTGCACCTGACGCTGGACGCCAAAGGCGCGCGCATTTTCCGCGACGTCACACGCGAGAACGTGGGCAAGCGCATGGCCATCATCCTGTTTGAAAAAGGCCGTGGCGAAGTGGTCACCGCGCCGGTGATCCGCGGTGAAATCGGTGGCGGCCGCGTGCAGATCTCGGGCGCCATGACCACGGTCGAGGCCAACGACACCGCCCTGCTGCTGCGCGCGGGCTCGCTGGCCGCGCCCATGGAAATCGTTGAAGAGCGCACCATCGGCCCGAGCCTGGGCGCGGAGAACATCGCCAAGGGCTTCAACAGCGTGATGTGGGGCTTCGCGGTCATTGTGTTCTTCATGTGCATCTACTACGCACTCTTCGGCATGTTCTCCAGCATTGCGCTCGGCTTCAACCTGTTGTTGCTGGTGTCCCTGCTGTCCATGCTGCAAGCCACGCTGACCCTGCCTGGCATCGCCGCCATGGCGCTGGCGCTGGGCATGGCGATCGACTCCAACGTGCTGATCAACGAGCGTGTGCGCGAAGAACTGCGCCGGGGCGCTTCGCCGCAAGTGGCCATCAACACCGGCTACGACCACGCCTGGGGCACCATCCTCGATTCCAACGTGACCTCGCTGATCGCTGGCCTGGCGCTGTTGATCTTCGGTTCGGGCCCGGTGCGCGGCTTCGCCGTGGTGCACTGCCTGGGCATCGTGACCAGCATGTTTTCCTCGGTGTTCTTCTCGCGTGGCCTGGTCAACCTCTGGTACGGCCGGCAGAAGAAACTCAAGACCGTGTCGATCGGCACCGTCTGGCGTCCCGAAGACCAGACCCCCGCCGTCAAGGCCGATTGAACGAGGAATCGCAGCATGGAACTCTTCCGCATCCGCAAAGACATCCCGTTCATGAGGCACGCGATCGTGCTGAACGCGATCTCGGCCATCACCTTTTTGCTCGCCGTCTTTTTCCTGACCACCCGCGGTCTGCACCTGTCGGTCGAGTTCACCGGCGGCACGGTGATGGAAGTCGCCTACGAGCAACCCGCCGACCTGGAGTCGGTCCGCAAGGTCATTGAATCGCTGGGTTACGCCGACGTGCCGGTGCAGAACTTCGGCACTTCGCGCGACGTGCTGTTGCGCTTGCCCGTGCAGGCCGGCCAGTCATCCGGTCAGCAAAGTGAGACGGTGCTGGCGGCGTTGAAGGCTCAGAACCCGACCGTGGCCCTGCGCCGCACCGAGTTCGTGGGTCCGCAGGTGGGGCAGGAGCTGGTCGCCAACGGCCTCAAGGCCCTGGGCCTGGTGATTGTGGGCATCATGATTTACCTCGCATTCCGCTTTGAGTGGAAGTATGCGGTCTCGGCCATCATCGCCAACCTGCACGACGTGGTCATCATCCTGGGCTTCTTTGCGTTTTTCCAGTGGGAGTTCTCGCTGGCTGTGCTGGCCGCCGTGCTGGCCGTGCTCGGCTACTCGGTCAACGAATCGGTGGTGATCTTCGACCGCATTCGCGAGACCTTCCGCAAGCAGCGCAAGATGGCGCCGCAACAGGTGATTGATCATGCGATCACGTCCACCATCAGCCGCACCATCATCACCCACGGCTCCACCCAGATCATGGTGCTGTCCATGCTGCTGTTTGGTGGCCCGACCTTGTATTACTTCGCGCTGGCCTTGACCATCGGTATCTGCTTCGGCATCTACTCGTCGGTGTTCGTCGGCGCGGCCATGGCGATGTGGCTGGGCATCAAACGCGAGGACTTGATCAAGTCCACCGGCAAGAACGAAGGCGATCCGGACGACCCGAACGCAGGCGCTGTGGTTTAAGCGCGAACGTCGGTACAGGCATACCCTTGCAGAGCCGTTTCGCATCGGGTGGCTAAATCCTTTCATGTCATACTGAAAGTATTGTGTCGTCACCCGATCAGCACGTCTCATCCCTGGCCAAACAGGCACGTGAACTCTTCGTGGTTCATGTGGGCCGTGCCCTTCCCGAAATGGTCAAGGCCTGCGACACCCGCCTGACCTCCATCCTCGACCAGGCCGGCCCGGCCCGCGAAACCCAGGCCAGGCGCGATGCCTGGACCGCCTTCCAGAAAAACCAGACCACCTGGCTCAACCAGAGCCGCAAGGCTTTGCAGCGAACCTTGCTCCCGCGTGTGTCCAGCTCGGGCCAGCCCGTCAGCATGTCGGGCGCGCTCGAACTGGTGGCCGAGGGCGCCATCGACGACCAGATCATGGCGTCGCGTCTGGCCATGAAGGTGTTGGAAAAATCGTCCACCGAACTCAACGAACTGCGCTTGCGCATCCAGCATCTCGAGCAGCGCCAGGAGATGCCTCGCGGAGACGTGCTGTTGCCCGATGTGACCGCCCGCATCCTGGTGGATCAATGGCTGGACACACAGATGACCCGCGATGCCTGGCTCCTGGTTCAGGACGCACTGGCACCAGTGATGGCCACCAAGTTGCACGACGCCTACAAGGCCGCCAACGAGTTTCTCGTGGCCAGTGGCGTGATGAAAGAGATCGACCTGCAGGCACTCGTCAGGCGCACCCCCGGCTCCCGCACGGACGGCCCGCCCGCTGTGCCGCCGCAGTCCCGTCCTGTGGGCGCCCGTGTCCCTGCCTCTGCCGCAGACCAGGGATCGAGGGGTGGGGCCGGTTTCCGCCCTGCTCGCACCGGTCTGGACTCGAGTCAGGGCCGCGGTTCGAGCGCAGACCCGGGTGAAGCTGGGACCACCGGTGGCGCCGGGGCCCGCTCGCGTGCCACAGGCTCTTCAGGCATGGGCGTGCAGGACGAGACCCGCATGATGACCAACGCCTCGCCGCTGGCACGCGCCCGCATGCGTGCCCAGGGCGTCGTGGGTCGGCTTCGGCGCATGCTGATCGACAAGGTGGGTGGTGACTTCGAAGCCACCCAGATCCTGCCCCCCTCCCCTGGCCTGCAGCAGGCCATGCAGAGGGTTACGCCAGGCGACAGCGCAGGCGCGGGCTTTTACGTCTCGGGCAACAGCCGCCCAGGCGCTGTCTACATGGACGCCACCCATGTGGAGAGGGCGGCCACCAGCCTGCGTCAACGCACAGCCGAACTCAAGCAGGCCGCCAGCACCCCGACCGAGAAGGCCACCATCGAGGTGGTGGCTCTGATGTTTCAAAGCATCCTGGCCGAAGAACGCATTCCGCCCAGCGTGCGCGTGTGGTTCGCCCGTTTGCAGATCCCGGTGTTGCGCGTGGCGTTGGCCGAACCCGAGTTTTTCAGCGCTCTGCAGCACCCGGCCCGCCGCCTGATTGACCGCATGGGGTCGTGCGTGATGGGTTTCGAGTCCAACGTGAGTTCGGCCGCACTGGAGGCCGAAATCAAGCGTGTGGTGCAGGTGATCGAGCAGTATCCGGAGACGGGCCGCCGCGTATTCCAACTGGTGTTTGACGAGTTCCAGAAGTTCTTGTCGACTTACCTGAGCGAGCAGGGCAGCGCCAGCCGTTTCGTCAGCGTGGCGCAGCAGGTCGAGCAGAAGGAAACCCTGTCGGTGCAGTACACGATCGAGTTGCGCAAGCTGCTCGACGACGTCCCGGTGCGCGACGAGGTGCGTGACTTTCTGTTCAAGGTGTGGGTGGACGTGCTCGCCGTGTCCAGCGTGAAGTACGGCTTGCGACATGAAGAAACCAGCGCGCTCAAGCAGGTGGCATCCGACCTGCTGTGGGCGGCCAGCGCCAAGCCCAACCGCGACGACCGCGCCCGCGTGATCCAGCAACTGCCGGCGCTGCTGCAGCGCCTGCGCCAAGGCATGGGACTGCTGGGGTTCACCACCGGCATGCAGGATCAGCACATCAAGGCGGTGAGCGACACGCTGGCCGACGCCTTCATGTCCCGCACCGAAGCCATCTCGCAGGAGCAGCTGGACAACCTGTCCGAGCGACTGGCCAACCTGGAAGACTACCTGCCGGCCAATGGTCTGGGCGATCTGGACCTGAACAACGAGAGCATCGAGATGATCACTGGCGTGGATGCCAGCAACATCGAAGTGATCAACCAGGGCGGCAGCCAACCCAACGAGGCCATGCGCTCGTGGGCGATCGAGCTGCAGATCGGTTCGTGGTTTGGCCTGGACCACAACGGCAAGCTCAACAGTGTGCAGCTCGCCTGGCGCAGCCAGCGGGGCCAGCTGTATTTGTTCGTCACCAACGGTGGTCGTTGTTTCCTGATTCAGGCAACGCGTGTCGCCTCGTATCTGCAGGCGGGTTTGCTGGTGCCCAGCGAGGAAGAGGCGCTCACGGTGCGCGCCACGCGCGACGCGCTCTCCAAGCTCGACGCCAATCCAGAACGCCTGCTCAACTGAGGCAGTTCAACCCTTGCGGGCTTGCTCGTAAAGACCCTGCACCCGCGGCACGTTCGCTTCAAGCTCGCGGATGCGGTTGGGGCCGCTGGGGTGCGTGGAGAGAAAGCCCAGGTTGGCGCCGCCACCGCCCGATGTCATTTTCTGCCACAAGCTCACACTGGCCCGCGGCTGGTAGGCGGCGCGGGCCGCGAGCTCCAGACCCACCAGATCGGCTTCGGTCTCATCGTCCCGGCTGAACCTGAGCGTGAGCAGCTGTGTGCCGAGGCTGGCCGCCACATCACCGAGCTGGCCCAGCCCGAACAATTGCGCAGCAATGGACAGACCGATGCTAGTTGCGCTGCTCTTGGCCACACGGGCACGTGCGTGTTCGCGCAATGCATGGGCCATCTCGTGGCCCATGATCATGGCGGTCTCGTCGTCGGTGAGCTGCAACTTCTCCAGGATGCCGGTGTAGAAAGCGATCTTGCCGCCCGGCATGCAGAACGCGTTCACCTGATCGCTGCGGATCAGGTTGACCTCCCACTTCCAGTCGGCGGCGCGTTTGTTCCATTGCGAGGAGTGCGGAATGATGCGGCGCGCGATGTTGCGCAGCCGCTGAACTTGTGGGTGGCTGGACGGCAGCAGGAGCTTCTTGGCGTTGGCTTCGCTCATCGTCTGCGCATATTGCTGGTTCGCAGCGCTCTCGAGTTCTTCGGCCGGCACCAGGTTGCGCAGGGCCGATGCCTGGCCCACATCCACCTGTGCGGCGGCTGGCAGCACAGTGCCCACAGCGGCTGCAGTGCCCGCGAGCAGGAAGCCGCGGCGGGCCGACCAGACGTGATCGGGCCGCGGCAAGGGGGATGGGTCAGACTTGAAGTCGCAGATGAAACACATGCGTGAATAATAGTCAAAGCCAAGCGGGTGTGCCCACCCCAGCGAACCCTACCCTCTCAACGGCCTGCCGATGTCCCCACCCACGTCCGTGACAACCCCGTCGGCCGCCGAGCCGACGCCGCAGCCCAGCCCGAGCTGGGGCGAAACCCTGCGTGTGTATCTGGAGCCGGCCAGCCTGCGCATGTTCGCGTTGGGGTTTTCCGCCGGGCTGCCGTTGCTGCTGGTGTTGGGCACCCTGAGCTTTCGCCTGCGCGAAGCGGGGCTGGACCGCACGACCATCGGCTACCTGAGCTGGGTGGGCCTGGCCTACGCATTCAAGTGGTGCTGGGCACCGCTGGTGGACCGCTTGCCGCTGCCGTTTCTCACGCGCTGGCTAGGGCGGCGGCGCAGCTGGTTGCTGCTGTCGCAATTCCTCATCATGGCCTCACTGGTGGGCATGGCGTTGTCCGATCCACGCACGGGGCTGACCACGGTGGTGTGGTGTGCGCTCGCTGTGGCGTTCGCTTCAGCCACGCAGGACATTGCGCTGGATGCATTTCGCATCGAGTCGGCCGACGTGCGCCACCAGGGCGCCCTGGCCGCGACTTACCAGACCGGTTACCGCCTGGCCATGATCTGGGCCGGTGCCGGTGTGCTTTGGATTGCCGCGCGTGCCGAGGTGGCCCCGGTGGCTGCTGTGACGGGTGCTGCGCCCGGCGTGTTGTACCAGCAGGCGGCTTGGACCACGGCCTATCTGGTGATGGCGGCGAGCATGTTGGTGGGCGTGTTCACCGTGCTGTTCTCGCGTGAACCGGTCCGGGTGGTGCTGCCACCGTCGAAGAACGCGGCCGAGTGGCTGCGCAGCGCGCTGGTCGAGCCATTCGCCGACTTCCTCAAGCGCTACGGCAAGCAAGCGGTGCTGATCCTCGCGCTCATCGGGGTCTACCGCATCAGCGACGTGGTCATGGGCATCATGGCCAACCCGTTTTATGTGGACATGGGCTACACCAAGGACGAGGTGGCGGCGGTCACCAAGGTGTTCGGCGTGATCATGACCCTGGTGGGTGCTTTCATCGGAGGCGCGCTCTCGCTCAAACTTGGCGTGATGCGCGTGCTGATGCTGGGGGCTGTGCTCTCGGCGGCCAGCAACCTGCTCTTCGCCTGGCTGGCCGGGCATGGCCACGACGTGACCGCGCTGGTGTTCGTGATCTCCGCTGACAACCTGAGCGCGGGCGTCGCCTCGGCTGCGTTCATCGCCTATCTTTCGGGCTTGACCAACGTGAGTTACTCCGCCACGCAGTACGCGCTGTTCAGTTCCATGATGCTGCTCGCGCCCAAGTGGCTTGCCGGCTATTCGGGTGCATTCGTTGACGCTTACGACTACGCCACCTTTTTCACCGCCACAGCCTGCCTCGGCGTGCCCGTGCTGTTGCTGGTCTGGCTGGCCACCCGTGTGGTACCGGTGGGCACCCCTTCAGAGTGAACGCAGTGTTCACGTTTCTTTACGCCTTCCACAACCCGTGTTCACACCTGGCCCCCACCCTATGGGATTGCCGTCCCAAGCCACCACAAAAACACCCATGACATCCCAGCTGTTGATGATTGAAGACGATGCCCGTCTGGCCACGATGGTCGTCGAGTACCTCGGCCAATCGGGCTTCGAAGTGACCCATGCCGCCGACGGCGAAGCCGGTCTGGAGCAACTGCAGCTCATCCAGCCCGAGCTGGTCATCCTCGACCTGATGATGCCCGGCATCGACGGACTGGAGGTCTGCCGGCGCATCCGTGCCCTCCAGGGCGACGTGGCTCGAGTGCCCGTGCTCATGCTCACCGCCAAGGGTGACCCGATGGACCGCATCATCGGGCTGGAGCTCGGCGCCGACGACTACCTGCCCAAGCCCTTCGAGCCGCGCGAGTTGCTGGCCCGCGTGCGCGCCGTGTTGCGCCGCCGCGGTGAAACGGGCAGCGCCAGCGTGTCGCGCAGCACGCCCGTGATGCGCTTCGGCTCGCTGGACATCGATCGCGATGCACGCACAGTGGTGGTGTCGGGTCAGGCGTGCGAGCTCACGTCGTACCAGTTCGACCTGCTTGTGGCAATGGCCGAGCGAGCCGGGCGCGTGCTCACGCGCGACCAGATCATGGAAGCGGTGCGTGGACGAGAGCTGGAAGCCTTCGACCGCTCGATCGACGTTCACATCGGCCGCATCCGCAATGCGATCGAAGTCGACAGCAAGGACCCCAAACGCATCCTCACCGTGCGCGGTGTGGGCTATGTCTTTGCGAAACAGCAGGAATGAAAGCATTCTTCGGTTCCAAGCTCTACCTGCGCATCTGGCTCGCGGTGGTGGCCGCCGTGACGGTGCTCACCTTGGTGGTGGGCTGGTTGTGGCAACAGGCGCTGGACGACGACCGCGCCGAGCGCGACGCGCGGGTGACCCGCACGATCGTGGTTCGTGATGCGACCCGCGAGGTCATTGGTGAGGCTCCCGCACGAGCCGTGCGTATTCCGGGCGGTGGCTGGGAATTTGAAGTGCTCATGAAAGACGGGCAGAAGCTGTTCGTGCTGCTGCCACGTCCCAACCGTCCCGAGGGCTCGAACAACCCCGGCCGCCGCGCGCCCGCCTGGCTGCAGACACCCACCGGGTTTGCCTGGCTGCTGGGTTTCGTGGCACTGGCCGTGGCGGCCGGCGCCTACCCGATCGTTCGGCGTCTCACCAAACGACTGGAAATTTTGCAAAAGGGCGTGGAGCGTTGGGGCAACGGGGATCTGTCTACCCGCCTGCCGGTGCAAGGGCAGGACGAGGTGGCTTTTCTGGCCGAGCGCTTCAACGCGGCCGCCGAGCGCGTGCAGACGCTGGTGAAGTCGCACAAGTCCCTGCTGGCCAATGCGTCGCACGAATTGCGGTCTCCACTGGCGCGCATCCGCATGGGCCTGGAGCTGCTGGGGCACGACAGCGTGAGCGCGCAGCAGCGCCGTGAAATGGCGCGCAGCATTGACGAGCTGGATCAGCTGATCGACGAAATACTGCTGGCCAGCCGACTCGATCTGCGCGACGCCAGCGACGTGTCGGCGCTGGGGTCGACCGAAGAAGTGGATCTGGTGGGGCTGGCTGCCGAGGAATGCGCCCGCACGGGCGCCGACCTGGACATTGCCCCTGGGGCTTCACCCGCGCTCGTGCAGGGCCACGCCAAACTGCTCAGGCGTGTGCTGCGCAACTTGTTGGAAAACGCGCGCCGCTACGGGCACAGCACGGCACCCTTGGCTTTGGACGGGACTGAACCCGATGTGCGTTTGAGGCTCTCGATCGATCAGGCGGGTGGCCAGCGCGCTGCGGTGCTCTGGGTTGAAGACCGAGGCCCGGGCGTGCCGCCGGAGCTGCGCACCCGTATCTTCGAGGCCTTCTACCGCTTGCCTGGCGCGAGCGAGCGCGAAGGCGGCGTGGGCCTGGGCCTGTCGCTGGTCAAGACCATCGTTGAACGGCATGGCGGACGCGTGCACTGTGAAGACCGACCCGGGGGCGGTGCCCGGTTTGTCGTGCGGTTGCCGCTCTGAGGTGCGGGCATCGGTGGGGTTTTTGTTGTGAATTCGCAGAGTTGGGCGGGTCAAATGTCCGAACCAATTCAATTGGTGAAGATTGCCCAAACACATTGCAACTTTTGTATTCAGAAAATCACCAACTCCCCCATGTTGGGGATGGTCGAGCCGCCCGCTGCAACGCACAATAGGACCCGTTGCTGTCACAACATCTCAAAAATCAGACCCGGCAAATCCCACACGTCGCTCAGCGCGTTTGAAACTGGTCTCCCAACGACGTCCCTTCAAGGACTTTCAAAAGCCACCGCAAGGTGGCTTTTTTTTGCCCGCGCTCAGCGCTGGAGTCGCGTGATCGAGCGTTCGGCGTCACGGACAGCCGAGATGTGGACCCAATCCACGACCTCACCGGTGGGCTGGTAGCCCTGCACGCAGCGCTGCAACAGAGCACGCGCTGTTGGAATGTCCTGGGCGGCGAGCGCGGAGTCCAGTGCGTGCAAGGTTTGCTGAAACTCGCGCCACGGTTGGAACTCTTCTCGGGCGCGCAGGATGCGGGGGTGTTGTGTGGGTTGGGGGTTGTCGCCGATCAGCAGTTCCTCATACAACTTTTCGCCCGGGCGCAAACCGGTGGTCTGGATCTCGATGTCGCCAGTGGGGTTGAGGGCCGTCTTCACCTGCAGGCCGGAGAGCTCCACCATGCGCTGGGCCAGATCCATGATGCGCACCGGCTGGCCCATGTCCAGCACGAACACATCGCCGCCCTGCGCCATGGCACCGGCCTGTATCACCAACTGGGCTGCTTCGGGGATGGTCATGAAGTAGCGGGTGATGTCGGGGTGGGTGAGCGTGATCGGCCCGCCGTCCTTGATTTGCTGGCGGAACAAAGGCACCACCGAGCCGCTGGAGCCCAGCACATTGCCGAACCGCACCATGGAAAACGTGGTGACGCCCGGCTCGGCCGCCAGGGCTTGCAGCACCAGTTCGGCCATGCGTTTGCTCGCGCCCATGATGTTGGTCGGGCGCACGGCCTTGTCGGTGCTGATCAGCACGAAGTGGCTCACGCCTGCAGCTTGGGCGCTGCGTGCACAGACCAAGGTGCCCCACACGTTGTTGCGCAGCCCCTGGGCCGGGTTGTGCTCCACCAGCGGTACGTGTTTGTAGGCGGCGGCGTGGTACACCGCGTGCGGCCGCCACGTCTGCATGATCTGCGCCATGCGCTCTTCGTCCTGCACCGAGGCGAGCAACGGCACCAGCGTGACCGCCATGGGTGCATCCACGTCACCTTCTTCCACATCCAGCGGATCGGTCTGGCTACCCACCAGGGCGGTGAGCTCATGGTGGATCTGGTAGAGCGCGAATTCGGAATTTTCCACCAGCAGCAGGGTGTGCGGCCGGCAGGCCGCGATCTGCCGACACAGTTCGCTGCCGATGCTGCCCCCGGCGCCGGTGATGAGCACCACCTTGTCGTGCACCAGCCGCAGCAACAGCGACGCATCGGGCGTCACCGGCTCGCGACCCAGCAGGTCCTCGATCTCCAGCTCGCGCACGTCGTTCAGGCTCACGCGGCCGGCGGCCAGATCCGACATGCCGGGCATGGTTCGCACGTGCACGGGCAGATGGCGCAACGATTCCAGCACCTGCAGGCGATGTTGGTGGGTGATCGAAGGCAGTGCCAGCAACAGATCGGTCACGCCCAGTTCGGGGATCAGCTCGGGCAATGCCGCCGGTGGATACACCGTGCGCCCATCCAGGCTGTTGCCGTGCAACTGCTTGTCGTCGTCCAGAAAACCCAGCAACCGGTGTTCGGTGCCGCGGGCAAGTGCCGCCGCGAGTTGGCGGCCGGCCGCGCCGGCGCCGTAGATCAACACGCCCGGCAGTTCTTTGCGGTGCAACACGGACCGGTACAAACCGCCAAGCCAATAGCGCGCCAAGACCCGGCTGGATCCCACGAAGACCATCAGCAACATCGGCTGGATGACACCGATCGTTCGCGGTATGCCCGGCACGCTGATGACCGTGAACAACATGGCGTAGAAAAGGCTGTACAAGGCCATGGCCTGAACCAGGCTGACCATGGCGTTCCAGCCTGCATACCGGAATATGGCTCGGTACAGGCCGAACCTCATGAAGAGCGGCAGGGCCAAGAGCACCGCGCTCAGCATCGCCCACCCGTGTACTGGTTCCAACCGCACCCAGTGCTCCAGCCGCAGACACAGCGCCAGCCAAACACTCAGCACGCACAGCGACACGTCTACCGACAGCGCAACCAGCCGTTTGGCGAGGCGCGGCATGTCCAGCAGTGCTGCCGCAGCGAAATTCTCCGAATCCCTGTTGTTCATTGTTCTCAGTGGGTCACGCCGTCGCGACGCAACACCTTTACAAACGTCATCCACAAAATGCGCAAGTCAAAGACCAGAGTCTGACGGCGCAGGTACTCGGCGTCCAGCGCCACCTTCTGCGAAATCGGCAACTCATCGCGGCCGTTCACTTGCGCCCAGCCCGTCAAGCCCGGCACCAGTTCGTGCACGCCGTGCTCGGTGCGCAGCGCGACCAGGTCGTGCTGGTTGAACAGCGCAGGCCGCGGCCCGACGAAGCTCATGTCGCCCTTGATGATGCTCCAAAGTTGGGGCAGCTCGTCCAGGCTGCTCTTGCGCAGGAAGGAGCCGATCGGCGTGAGGTACTTCGCCGGGTCGGCCAACAGATGGGTGGCCACGGCGGGTGTGTCGATCCGCATGCTGCGGAACTTGGGCATCTTGAAGATCCTGTTGTGGCGGCCAACACGGTCGCTCCAGTACAGCGCAGGGCCCGGCGAAGTGAGCCGCACGGTCAGTGCGATGCTCGCAACCGGCAGCAGCAGCACCAGCGCCGCGGGGATCGCCAGCGCCAAGTCGAACAGGCGTTTGATCACGACTTGAGTCCTGCCACCGCACGCCGCAGGCCTTCGTCCACCGAAATGGGGGGACTCCAGTTCAGTGCGTTGCGTGTGTGATCAATGTTGACCTGCAGGCTGCCGAGCAAACGCTGCGCCATGTCGCCCTTGCCCAGAATGTTGGCTCCGAGCTGGAGCAGCGAAGGTGATACCGGGATCAGCCGCGCCGGCCTGCCCATGGCCAGACCAAGACGCCGCAGCAGATCGGCCGTGGACAGATCTTCACCGTCACTCACCAGAAAGGTCTGATTGGCTGCGGCGGGATGGTCAAGGCAGGTCATGAGCAGATCAACAAGGTTGTCGATGGCGACGAAGCTGCGGTGGTTGTTGGTGACGCTTGCCAGCGGCAGGGGAATGCCGCGTTGCACCGCACGCATGAGCGATGCGAAGTTGGCCTTGACGCCAGGACCGTACACGAGCGGCGGGCGGACGATGACGACTTCCACGCCCGTTTCTGCAGCGATCTGGCGCAAGCCCAGCTCGGCTTCCATCTTGGAGATGCCGTAGGGATCTTGTGGGGAGGGCGCGTCTGCGGCGGTAAAGGGCTGACCTGCTACAGTGCATTCGCCGTTGACCTTGATGGAGCTCACGAAGATGAAGCGGCGCACGCCGGCAGTAGCGGCTTGCCGCGCGAGGTGGATGGTGCCCTCCACATTGGTGCGACGGAACTCGCGTAAAGGGTCGCTGGCGCTCTCGCTCATGACATGGACACGCGCGGCAAGGTGAACCACCGTCGAGCAGCCGTTGAGTGCGGTGCTCCAGTCGGTCGCCTCATGGATGTCGCCCACGGCCGCGGTGGAAGCGTCGTGGGGCACATCTTTGGCCGTCCGTACGCAGGCACGAAACAGGCGTCCTTGCGCTGCCATGTGCGCACAAAGCTCGCGGCCGACGTAGCCGTTGGCGCCCGTGACGAGGATTGGCCCGGCAAAGGTCGCCGTTGTGACGTTCACGGTTTGCGCCACACGGTTCGATTCACGTAGCTGGTGTAGCTCATGACGACCCGCAGCACCTGTTGGGCCACGTTCACGGCCTCGTAATCCGGCACGGGTCGCTTGGACACAGGCCCGCGCTGATGCTGGTCCATCACCACCTTGACGGCGTCCAGCACGTGTTCGGGATCGAGGCCGCTCATGATCAAGGTGCCCACGTCCATGCCCTCGGGGCGTTCGTGCGCATTGCGGATGGTGATGGCGGGCAGGTTCAGCAGCGAGGATTCTTCGGTGATGGTGCCGCTGTCGGAGACCACGCACGCGGCCTCCATCTGCAGCTTGTTGTAGTCCAGAAATCCGAAAGGCTTGACGAACCGCACCAGCGCATGGGGCGCGCTGTGGTCGATGTCTTCCAGCCGTTTGGCGGTGCGGGGGTGGGTGGAGACGATCACCGGGAAGCCGTAGGCATCGGCCAGGGCATTGAGGCTGTCGAGCAGGTTGCGCAGGTTCGCGGGCACATCGACGTTTTCCTCGCGGTGCATGCTCACCAGGAAATAGCGTCCGCTGTTCAAGTCCAAGCGATTCAGCACGTCGGAAGCTTCGATCTTCGGTCGGTAGTGGTCCAGCACCTCACGCATGTGCGAACCAGTCTTGATGATGGTCTCGGGCGGCACACCTTCGGCGATCAGGTAGCGCCGGGCATGTTCGGAGAGCACCATGTTGATGTCGCTGAGGTGGTCCAGCACCTTGCGGTTGAGCTCTTCGGGTACGCGCTGGTCGAAGCACCGGTTGCCGGCCTCCATATGGAAGACAGGGATCTTGCGGCGCTTGGCCGAGAGCACCGACAGGCATGAGTTGGTGTCACCGTAGAGCAGCACCGCGTCGGGGTTTTCCTGCTCCATGACCTGGTCGGACTTGATGATCACCTGGCCGATGGTCTGCGCCGCGTTCTCGCCCACGGCTGCCAGAAAATGATCGGGCTTGCGAATTCCCAGGTCGTCAAAGAAGACCTGGTTGAGTTCGTAGTCGTAGTTCTGTCCGGTGTGCACCAACACATGCTGCGTGTGACGGTCGAACTCGGCGATGACGCGGCTCATCTTGATCAACTCGGGTCGCGTGCCCACGATGGTCATCACCTTAAGCATGGAGCGCGTCCTGAATGAAGTCGAGCTTGAGCAGCAATTGTTGGACCTGTTCGATGTCGAGGCGCTCGGTGTTGTGCGAGGTGTAGTCCTCCAGGGTCGACACGCGGGTCTCGCCTTCGACGAAGTACTTGTTGTAGTTGAGGTCGCGGTCGTCGGCTGGTACCCGGTAGTAACGGCCCATGTCATCGGCGCGCGCCATCTCTTCGCGCGATAGCAGCGATTCGTACAACTTTTCGCCATGCCGCGTGCCGATCACGCGCACGGCGCTCTCGCTCTTGAACAGCGCAATGAGTGCCTGGGCGAGGTCGCCTACTGTCGAGGCGGGTGCCTTCTGCACAAAGATGTCACCTTGCACCGCGTGCTCGAATGCATGCAGCACGAGATCGACCGAATCCTCCAGCGACATCAGGAACCGCGTCATGTTCGGGTCAGTCACCGTCAGCGGCTTGCCGACCCGCATCTGATCCACGAACAGAGGGATCACCGAGCCGCGCGATGCCATCACGTTGCCATAGCGGGTGGCGCACAGCACGGTTTCGTCTTCCAGGCGCGAGCGGGCCTTGGCCACCATCAGCTTCTCCATCATGGCCTTGGAGATGCCCATGGCATTGACGGGGTAGACCGCCTTGTCCGTGCTGAGCACCACAACGCGCTTCACGCCCGCGGAGATGGCCGCGTTCATCACGTTTTCCGTGCCCAGCACATTGGTGCGCACCGCCTCCATGGGATAAAACTCGCAGGACGGGACCTGCTTGAGCGCTGCGGCGTGAAACACGTAGTCGACGCCATGCATTGCCTGGGCGACGCTATCAAGATTGCGGACGTCACCAATATGGAACTTGAGCTTCTCGTTGTTCAGCGCGATGCGCATGTCCTCCTGCTTTTTCTCGTCGCGACTGAAGATCCGGATCTCTCGCACGTCGGTATCGAGAAAACGACTCAGCACCGCGTTGCCGAAAGAGCCGGTACCTCCGGTGATCAGCAGGGTCTTGCCAGCAAACATCTAAAGTCCTTCAGTGAAAATCGCGCATCCGCGTGATGAGTTCGGGCCAAGGCGCAGCGACATACCCGGTGGCTTCCCGGAAGCGCTCGGCGTTCAGCGACCGGTCGATGGCGACACTGTCATCGGGCTTGATGTCGATATGCTTGCCGTAGGCATCGCGCACCAGTTGCAGCAGGGCAAACTTGGCGATGGGCTGCGCCGCCACATGGTAGAGGCCTGACAGTTCAGGGTGGGGTAGCACGACATCGCGCACGACGCGCGAGAGTTCCGCAGTGGGAAGGCCCGAGAAGATGGCCTTCCGATAGCCTTTGACGGAGCCTTCCTGCGCGAGAAACCAGCCGACCAGTCCGTGTGCGCTGCTCAACTCGTGGCCGATGATGGACGTGCGCAGCGTGATGGCATGCGGGTAAGTCACTTCGCCCAGGTACTTGGAGCGGCCATACAGGTCTTCCGCGTCCGACGGGTCGGACTCGTGATAGTCACCCTTTCTGCCATTGAAGACGCAGTCGGTGCTGATGTGCACAAAGCGCGCACCCATCAGCCCACACAGACGCGCCAGTCGATGAGGCAGCAGGGCGTTGATGGGCAGTGCGGACAGCGGGTCGTCCGCTTGCGCCAGTTGTTTCACGAGGCCGATGCAGTTGATCACCGCCTCAGGGCGCACCTGGGCCAGCAAGGCGGTCAGTGCGTCGACGTTCTCGACATCAATGCCTGTGACGATGCGCTGCGCCAAGGTGGCGTCGAAGTGTTTCAACACGCTGGCCGACCGGGCGGTTCCCCAGACTTCGAAGGCATCCGATTGCGTCAGGGTGCGCAGCATGGCGTTGCCCAGCATGCCCGAGGCACCCAATACCAAAACTCTCACCGTGATTTCTCCTGATTTTGAATGGCGTGTGTGGCCACAAGTTCTTCGAACTGCCCCACCAGATCACTGGCCAACCGGTCCAGAGAGAAATGAGCAAGCGCATACCGGCGGGCATTTTCGCCCATTTTGGTGCGTGAACTGCTGTCCATTTGTGTCAGAACCTGCACCGCTTCGGCCAGTGCCTGGGCATCACCGGCGGCGCACGCTATGCCCGCGCCGGCTTCTGTGACCACCCGGGCGCCCTCGCCGTTGAGCGAGGCGACGACAGGCCGTCCGGCGGACAGATAGCCTTGCACCTTGCTCGGAATCGTGTACGAAAAGATCGGTTCGTTGCGCAACGACACCAGCAAAGCTGACGCCGCTTCGTACAGCCGAGGCATGGCGGCGGGTGGAAACCGCCCGGGCAACGTCACATTGCGCAGGTTGCGGCGCTGGATCTCGTCGCTTAGCCAGTTGGAGAGACTGCCGCTGCCAATCAGAAAGAACCGCGCGTGCGATTTGGCGTTCTGAAGCCGCTCGGCCGCATCCAGGATGGTGTCGAGGGATTGGGCGGCGCCGAGGTTGCCGGCGAACACGATCGAGAAGCCCGAGGCGATGTCGTTGACCAAGGAATCCACGTCGACGGGGGCTTCGGACACTGCTTCTTCGACCCATGCGTTCGGGTAGTAGTGGATGTTGGCGGTGCCGTTTGTCAGCGCGAGGATCGGCGCCCTGAATGCCTCGGAGGGCACCAGCACACGGTCGGTATGTCGGTAGATGAAGCGCACCACGCGCGCGACCAGACCCAGAGCCATGCGGTTCTTGATGAACCCCGTCGCGGACAGACTTTCCGGCCAGAGGTCTTGAACCCATACCGCCAGCGGTGCGCGCTTGAGCCAGGCCAAAAACACGGCAGGCAAGGCTTGCAGCAAGGGCGATGGAGCGTAGACAAAAACCACGTCGAAGCGACGATCGCGTAGCAGCCACGGCGCGATCACGGTACCGGAGGCAATGAATGACAGGTAGTTCAACACCAGACGGCCCGGCGAGAGCACGCCACGCGCAACGAGTGGCAGACGAATGATTTCCACACCCATGTGCTGCTCGCGCTGCACGCCCCAGGCTGAGTACTCTTTGAAGATGTGCCCTTCGGGGTAGTTGGGTTTGCCGGTCAGCACGGTGATGTGTAAGCCGCGTTCTTGCAGGCTCCTCGCCAATGCATTGATGCCGAAGGTTTCAGGCCAAAAATACTGGCTGACCAGCAAAACCCTCATGCACGCTCCGACAAGATGTCGTTGCACAGCGAGGCGTAGCGCGCAGCCTGGACTTGCCAGAGGTACTCGTCGGCAACGATGTGCGCGAGTACCTGTGCGCTATGCCGTTGCTGCTGAGGCGAATCCAGTGCCTGTGCCAGCCCTGCAATCAGCGCGTCTGTACTGACGGCCACCATGATCCCGGCCCCGGCCTGTGCGATTTCCGACAGTCCGCACGCGTCGGTGAACAGCACCGGACATCCGCACGCACCTGCCTCAAGCACCACGATGGACATGGCTTCGCGTCGTGAAGGGATGGCCAGCAAACTGGCGAAGCGCAAGGCCTCGGACTTCTTCGCCCCGCTGATGAAACCAGAGAAGTGCACCCGGTCTTGCAGACTGTGAGCCAAAGCTCTCGCCCGCAGCGTCTCCAGCAGGCCACCGTCCGGCCCGGCCATCACGAGGTGGTGCTCTGGAAATCGGCTGGCAATGGCGGCAAAGGCCTCCAGCAACAGGTCTGGGCCTTTGATGTGGTTGAGCCGTCCGAGGAACAGAACGTAGGGGGCTCCTTTCAAACCGGAGGCGATATCGGCGCAGGCCGCGTCGCGACTTCGGACGGTGTGCGCGTATTGCTCTAGGTCGATGCCGTTGGGTATGACGCATATCCGCTCATCGGGTACGCCGAAGGCCAGGAAGTCGGCGCGCTCGTCTTGTGTAATGGCGATGCACCTTGCTGCCGAGGTGGCGATCTGGCTGCCCACCCAGGCGTTGTATAGGCGCTTGATCAGAAGCGATCGTCCAAATGGCCGCAGCGCCCCGGCCGGATTAAAAAGGTACGGCTTGCCCAGCTTGCGGCAAGCAAGGAAAACCCGAGCGTTCAACACGGTCCAGTGTCCGGAGAGATGCACCACATCGGCGTCGGCCACCAACGCCTGAAGCTCGCTGGAAGACAACTTCGGTATGAAGAACCGCTGGTTGATGCATGGAGCAGCCACCATCCTGACGTCTGCGAGTTCTTGCTGCCTGTCGGCCGTGTTGCCGATGTCCAGTGTCAGGATGGTGCATTGAACGCCCTGACGCTGGAGGAACCGCGCAATCTGGAATGTGCGCTCGGCGGTTCCGCCACCCGTGACGGTGTCCAGCAAATGGTTGACCAGGAGCACCTTCATATCGATTCTCTGGTTGACAAGCCGTCTCGATAGCGCGTTCCAAACGCCTGCAATGCGGGGACAAGTTCCAATGGCGGAACGAATCCCCACGCCCGCAGCTTGGTCGACCCGTAGGTGCAGTACGGATCAATCTCGCTGCGACCTCGCAGACGAAGGATTGCCGGCAGTAACGACTTGGGCAGCGGGAGCGGGCGAGTGGGGTAGTCGGGAACCTGCAACGCTTTCATCAGCAACTGCTCGACGCAGCGAAACGTATTGGACGAATCGTGATCTTCAGAGGCGATGAACACGTCACCTTGGAGGGTGCGCTGTGCCTGGCACAAGAAACTCAGGGCTGCCACGACGTTCTCTACCGGCACGAGATGCATGCTGCGTTGTCCGAACAGGGAGGAGCGAGCGTAGTTCAGCCACCCGGGGTTGTACACGAGGCTCTTGCACAAGGTTTGCAGTGCTTGCCCACCCTGTCCGAACACGGCGGCAGGCCGCAGCACAGCCAGTTCAAAACGGCCGTTTACCGCCCCCAGGAAGGTACGTTCAATCGCCAGCTTCTGTTGCCCGTAGTCATCGATGGGATTGCAGGGAGTCGATTCGTTGATGGAGCCTCCGGCGGTTCTTCCGAAAACCGAGATCGTGCTGCAGTGGATCAGGCGGCGGATACGTGCCTTCGCGCACCCGGTCACCATGGTGTGGGTTACCTCGACAGCGTCATTGATGGAGGGTTGCGGCACGTACGCCAGATGCACCACCGTGCAGTCAGGCACCAGCAACCGCTCCCATACTGACGGGTCTTTCATGTCACCCACGATCCATTCAATGCCGCTGCCCTCGCTGGCACGTGGTGCCCTCGACAGCGCCCGCACCGGCGTGCCCTCGGCCAACAGCAAAGAAATCAAGTGGCGACCCACGAAGCCGCTGGCGCCGGTCAGTACAACCGGCGGCATGTCAGCGGTACTCACTGGGCATTCCGAACGAGCTCAGCTTCTTGTTCATGGTTCTGGTTGTCCCGTCATTTGTGCAATGTAGAGATTTGCCACATGTGCTGCAGAAAAACGCGCCCTGATTTTCTCAACTTCACAGAAGGAGACCTCGGGCGGGCTAAGCACGAACGCTCGTAGCTTTTCCAGCTCATTCAATGTGGGCCCTTCGGAGGCTCTTATGAGCGTCAACGTGGCGGGATATTCACGAAGCGCCTGTACTGAGGTGTCCCGCTCAATACTGATGAGATTCAGGATCGGCCTCCCCACCGCCATGTACTCGATGACTTTGCTCGCCAGTTGCGAAGCAGAGTCGTTGCCGATGTTGACGAGAATGTCCGCGTCCAGCATGGCTTCATGGACTTGAGTCCGACTGACCATGCCATGTACGTAGAGCGAGCTTCTGACCTGAACAGGGCACGCCGCCAACTCCTCAGTGCAATCGTTGACGGCGCCGTAGAGGTGCAGTTCCAGTTGTCTGTCAGAAATGGTAGAGAGCAGGGCTTCGAAGCAGGCCAGCATATAGCCCGGACTGCGCAGCTTGCGGTACAGGGTGCCTATAAACACCAACCGCAATACCGGGCGTGTGGACGGCGGCGCTCCCAGCGGCAGCGCCGGCAGGGACAACAGGGGTGGCGCCAGACGGATTTTCTCGTCCGGAACCGAAAAGTGCACTTTGTACATTTGTCGTGTGGACTCGGTGGTCACGCACACCGCGTCTGCGTTCGCGAGGATGCGACTCTCGACAAATCGGTTCAGACGCGAGAAGAACCGCTGGTTGTTCGGAGCAGGTTCCGACATGAGGTGGAACGGATCACCGATATCGACCAACCATTTCGCCTTGCCCGCACCCGTCCGAGCCCGATGACCCACGACGTGGCCGGTGAAAGGATGAGAGACAGAAATCACCCAGTCAAAATCGTGGTGAGTGCACAGCTGCCTGGCGGCGGCCGTGGCGGGAACGATCCATCCGCATGCAAAGTCTGGCCAATACGTCGTTCGCCAGACCGCTCTTGCGACCTTTCGCAGCGTTGCTTTGAGTTTGTGCACGAATGTGGACTGTGGAGGATTCGTGGTGCTGGTGCTCGTTGGAGTCACTCGCCGAGATGCATTCAAGAGCCAGTCCTGAACGCGGTGCACCTTCACGCCGTCATCTGATACGGCCGGTTCTTGAGACAAACGTGCTGCACAAAGAACGTGCACTTCATGACCCAACTGCAAGAACTGTTGGGCCAATGCAGACCATCTGAATGCTCTGGGCGTCAGGTCAGGCGTATACGAATACGTGATGATGAGAATTTTCACGGTGGTGAAGGCGCATGGCTGACTGGATATCCGTAACCAGACGAAAAAGGCAGTGGCAGTGGGGTCGGGTCGGCAAGCAATAGTTCGCCTTCGGTGAAGTCCAGGACCGAAATCCCATCATCCTCAAGCGCGACGATGCGATAGACCCAAGCGCCATACCCTGAATGTCGACCGATGAACCCCTTGCTTCCGAAATACAGGCATTCGCCTTCAGCGCCTCCACGCAAGTCAAAGGGACCGAGGTTCAGGTTTGCGGGTTCGCGGCCTTTCACCCTGGGAACATGGTGTGCCGTGGCTGATCGGTATGCGTTTCGTTTCTCCATCGACGCGGTGTAGATGCAGGTTCCCGGATCACGAACGTGGTCGACTCCATCCAGCACGAGTTCGATACCGAGCTGATCGCAATGCGCGTGCGCGCCCAGCCCAGAGATGCCGATCTCACCGCAGCGAACCGCAAGATAGACGCGAGGGCTGCGGAACACAAAACACCCCATGCCCATGAAAGCTTGGTACGTCATTTCATTGAGCAAGCCCGATGGTTTGGCTGAGAAGTGAGATTTCCAGCGCCTTGTTTGAGGTGTGTTTTCGAATCGTCGCATGTGGTCTGCCCATACCTGCGCGTCGCCCACACATCTACCGCCAGACGAGTCCGTTGCTGGGAGGGCAAAGGTCGCGGTTCGATCTGTTGGATATAGCCCCGCAAACGCCCGAATGATGTGAGCAGCGGGGTCGTCGTAAGCGGTGTTGTGAGACCCGTCGGCCAAGATTGCTCGAATCCCTGCCAACAGCGAGCCGTGGTCCAGAGACCACGCGCAGGCTGCAGGGTCGTTGTCTGCTCGAATCTGCTCGCCACTGCCAATGACCAAGAAACGCCCGCTGTCGTTGTCCCCAAACTGAGTGACGGCCCCATCTGGCCGTGTCAAGGCTTGGGTGAAATCCGCCATCTTGGCGAGGCGCTCCCAACACCAAGACGGCACTGGCGACACCCGATCACTGCCCGGAACGGGATGCATCTCCCAGCTTCCTGAGCGCAATCGCGACACCTTCTTGCGGTGGTGGACGTCTTGTTGTGTCAGAGCAGCGAGTTTTTCTGCAGGCAGATTGCTCAAGAGTGCAAACCCCCAAAGCACCATTTCTGCGGACAAGCGGTGGTAACACACCGAAGCTTCAAAGTTGCTACCGTCCTCGTGGAATTGATAGTCAACCTCGGCCACGAGTTCTTGCACCGAGAATGCCAGCCATCCATCGACCTCGTCGCTCTTTGGCAAGTAGGTGGCGGCAAAGAGTAGCCCGACGATGTTGGCCAGATAGTGGTTGCCGCGATACACGGGTGACCATTCTAGATTTTTGACGACGTACCTGGCGTGAGCAAGGATGCTTGCGGTGAGCACGCGCTCAAAGACGTCATCCAGATGCTCACCAGAAGCCATGATGATGTCGCGTGCCACGAGCAGGTTTGCACAGCGTATCGCCACGTCCATCGCGCAACTCCAGTTCACGCCGAAACCGGGGGGATTCGTTGCGATGAAGTCAAGCACTTGGTTGCGAAACTCTTGGACGTACTCTGCTGCTACACGAAACCCAGGGGCTTCCGTACGCGCGAAATGGCAAGCCAGCGCCAAGGTGGGCAGGTGTTGCATGCGCCCCAACTCCCAGGGCACTTTGATGTCCACACCGGGCAATCGCCCAAAAGAAATACTTCGATGCCAGATGTTTTCACGCCAACGGTAGCCCGATTTGAAATCCAGCTGCCAGTCGATGGGCACGTAGTTCGGGCCGATCAATTGCCAAATGCGTTGGGATTCAATCAAGTTTGTGCGGTTGATTCGCCCGGTCAACCAACGTCCGGCAGTATCCGCACGAACTGGCCTGGAGGCGGGATAGGTTACTGCAACATTCCCTCTTGAGGCCATTCCGTGGAATACAACGCATCTGCCAGATCCGAGCAAGTTAAAAGAATGAGTAAGCGCAAACTCGGCCTGTTCACGCAGAAATAAGGGGAAACGAGGATATCGAATAGCGAGATATTTGATGCAAGAGCGATCAAAAGATGCAAAATAACTTGCTGTTACGAATGGATGCGCGGAATTATTTTCTGGATAGCTGGATGCAAATTGATTAAACAATTGTGCGGCTATGCTTCTCAATTCTCGATTGGATCTTCGGATTAGGCGCGTAATGATACTGAATATCCTCATACACAATCATATTGGACTTGATTCACTTGTCAAGTAAGAGGCTTAACCAAATAAATGAGCGCAAAGAAACGTAGATAAAAGTTGAGGCGTGGCCAAAATACGCTCTGTCTATTATATAAACTGCCAAGCAATCATTTGCATGAAGTCAATGAACGTGATTTCATAGACCGGAGAGAAGCGCGGTCAGTGATGATATGTGCAATTTGAAGAATCAATGCCGTGGTGATTGCAAATCCGTAGGATAATTCTTCGATCGTTGCATAGAAGGTCAGAAAATATGCCACATAAAGACAGAGTAACCAGATCGCGCTATCCTTTAGGTACAGAATTTTCGCGGTTTCACCGATCTTCTTCTCAAGTAGGGGAAATACCAATGAAACGGATAGCAAAAATATTCCAATAATTCCGGTGGATACAAGGGCATTTGTATACAGACTAAGGAAGCTGCCCGGTAGTTTACTCTTTAATGCATTCGCCAACTGAAGATTAGAAATGCCAAGTCCGATACCAGTAAGATTTACGGTGTAAAAATCGATTGCCTTGGATAAGTAAGCTCGATTTTCTGCTTGCATGCCTGATTGAGCAAGTGGTTTGACGCGATCTTCAATGATGAGCATGACTAATTGTCCTGCATGCATATGACTGGTATCAGCTATCCTGTATCCATGGGTATCTTTTTGACCATCAACTAACACCGAAAAAATACTGAGTGCGATAAATATGGACGCGAAATATCGATAGTTAACGATTTTACGAGAGTCAATTGTCCAGCTCAGAATTGCCAGTCCCCCGGTAGAGGCTACAATTACTATTCCCAGTAGGCTTCCAGTGAGAAAAATTGATCCCAACATAAGGCCGGAGCAAAGTGCAATTATTCTTGATCGCCAAATAAACTGAACTGAAAGAAAATAAGGAAGCAGTATCCATTCGACGTACAGTCCAGGCTCGCGGAAGGTTCCTAGAAGTCGGTGAAATGGATACGTAAATATTGGTTTGCTTGCCACTAAATCGCCACCCGTCCCCATCCTGTTGCGCTCAAATTCGGGTAATCCGGCCACTTGCGCGACATAGATGTAAAGTGCAATTGCCGCAAATATTGCCCCAATATAAATCACCGCAGAGATAAATGGAATAATATCTTCTCGCGAGTTAAAAAAATTGAAGTAAATAAACAACGTCGATATAAAAAAGAACAGCTTCAAAAACCTAATTAAGATAAACATCAAATCTTGAAGGGTTAATGATGAAGTCAGGTTGACTAGGGCGACACAGGTGGTTGTCATTGCCCAAGCGAAAAAAAGTAAATAAAATGTGATGGCTCTATGATTCGACAGACGTTGAGGTAAAAACAGCATTGCGATCAATGCTATTAAGTAAGAATACCAAGTGCTTGGAATGTTGAAAAACTGATACGCATCTAGACCGGAGGCGATAAAGCTCGCAACGATAAGAGTAGATGCAATTTGAGATTTTCTGAGCCTCATCGAACGATTTACCTTGATGGCAGGTTTTTCTGAAAATTAATCAAAAGAATACCAATTATGAATCCAGTTTCAAGGCATTAAAAATTTTCTTATTTAAATCATCTTGGTCACGTGACTTAAATGTGATGGTTCCGGCTGGGCGGTCGCACACATCGCTGGCAACTGCAGGGGTGCCAGCATATATAGCCTCAGCGATACTTATTCCATAACCATCAGTTGAAGTTGGACGTACCATAATGTCAGACAATTGAAATAGTGGCCACACTTCTCCCGTTCCGGTGAAAAAGAAAAAATGTTCATCGAGACCCATTGAAGCGAGTTTCTTCTGCATTAAACGCAAATATTCTGACGGCGTACTGTCTGAAAGCGCGAAAACAAATCCAGCGTTTGGTGCTCTTTCCCTTGTTGCAGCCAGCAATGAAATGCACATGTCCAATCCATATAAATCAATCCCAGCATCAGTCAAAATAATTCTGAATGCGTTTGCTGACAGCAACGGCGAGTGATTCGTGATGAATTTGTTGAGTTCGGAAGGGTACTTGGAAATAATGTCATTCTTTTCCGAAAGATCTTGCGGTAAAAATGGAGAGGAGAATTGGTATACCGTTGATTCTCTGAGATATCCCCTGGAGATGTAATTGTGCCTCGAGTGCAATCCATCAAAAAAAACCGTCGCACATTTAGACAGGCAGTGTTTCAATGCTAAAGCCTGGAAGCCATTCAATTTTGAAAGATCGTAATTATGATCGTGAAAGAAGATGCTGGCATTTCTCAAATTGAATGTTGCTCCAACCAGTCCGATGCCACTTAAATCATTGATATAGATACCATTGTTTGCAGGCGCGAATACTAGTTTCAATAGATATAAAATTTTTTGCGTCTTAGAGGCGTGGAGCAAATCCATCTGGAGAACAAATTTCCCCTGCTTTCGCCAAAGTCCAATAAGCCGTTTTGCAAAGATCGTCACTCCGCCAAATGGGGGAGGTGACGCTCCGACAAAAAACCAGCGCTTTATTGAATCAAGTTTGTGCATTATCGATCTTCCGATAATAAATATACATGTGGTCAAACAGCGGCGTATATCGCGTAGGGCTAAATCTATCAAATAGAAACATTAGTTTTGACCAGGCTTTTGCGGCCAATGGAATTCTTGAGAATGGATTGAACATTCCTCCGCTCGTGAATGTTGTTGACACCATCTCGAAATCCCGTTTCTTCATGAATTCGTCCAAATACCTGCGCGAGAAAAATCCAAGATGAAATGGTGGGTAATACTGATGCCAACTAGGCCCTTGTAATCTGGCTTTGACACTTTCATGCGATGGAACCATCAGCGCAAGTATTCCAGATGGAGCAACTGAATTTGCCAATGCATTTAGAACCTGTTCTGGCTTGGTTAGATGCTCCAAGATCGCATAACAACTAACCACATCGTATTGTAATTCCAGGTGGGATTCTTCAAGCGGCGTATTAATTACATTCAACCCCCTGGATCTTGCAACGACTGCAACGTCGTCAACAACCTCTATCCCGGTCCGAGCAATGTTCATAGGCCAATGCATCAAGAAATCACCCGTTCTGCAGCCACAGTCTAATATTGACCGTATCTTGCCTTGGTGTAAGGCAGTAATAACTTGCACCTGATGCTGCCAATACGGATTCTGAGTGAAGGCGACTTTAATGTATGGCTCCGCAAGCGAGAACTTTTCATTGGCAGTTCGGATATCTATTTCATGCTCTTTTGGGTCAAAAAACCTCGAATCGCAAGCTGCACATTGATACAGCGTGTATGCAAGCGATCCGTTAACAGGACTCGGCACATTTAAGATGGGCATTGTCTTGGTTGAGTGACAAATAATGCATGCCGGATTATTGATAATCATTTAAATTCCTTGTTGGACTGAGTCCTCAGTTGTTTGAGTGCTAATGAATTGCTCAAAAGCACAAAAACCAGCCCATAAATTAGTTTGGCCCAAACCATTCCCCAAACAGCAAACTCTAAGACAAGCAGATAACCGCAGATAAATCCCGCGATGAGTGCAGACCCCGCAATGATTGTGTTTATGGAGGTTTTGCCATAACCAATCAAAACGCTTCCGCCCAATGTCCCGCAAGATACCAACACATAGTTGATGCACAGTCCTGCAAACAGTTCGGGAGTTAATCGATATTTGTCAACATATATGATGGGAAAAACGAATGCAACAAAAAAAATGGTGCATACCGCAACACCAATGCTTAAAATTGCAAGTCGAACTTGCGCTCGTATAAATGCCTTCTTCAATCGATCAGGGGAGGCGACGCTACGAATCATATCCGGTGAAATCACCGTTTGAATTGATGTTGTAATAACCATGATTCCGCCGGCCAGAGCAGATGCAAGTGCATAAGCACCAAGGATATTTCGATCAATATCCAACGAGTCCAAAAGCAGGATATCTCCATAGCTTCCTGCAATGACAAATAAGTTGCCCAACATTGCAAATGCAGAAAATTTCAAGAATCCAGAGGGCAGTTCGGTGTGGGGAGCTGTTCCAGCTTCTCGAAATTTAAAAGAGACTTCTCTAGCAAATCGCAGTGCGCCGAAGAGAAATGATATGACGGTGCCGGCAACATAACCAGATAGAGCATATGCATAGGCTAGCGTGATTGTGATTGCGAAAGTCCAGATTCTTACAAAGATCTGTGCAGATGCGGCAGTTGCGAACTGATTCTTTGCGTATAAAAAATTACGAAACAATTCAACAACAACACCCAAAGGGACAGATATTAATGCCAGAGGAAGAAGTACTATTAATCTTGGGTCGTCCCAATTTGTAGTTGTCGTAAATATCGCTACTGATACGACTGCGATATAACCCAAAGAGGCATATGAAGTCAAGATAATCGTCTTGTTGAGTAACGCCCAATTATCTATCTGCTTATCAGATGCTGCGCAATACTTAAGGACGCCAGTAGTGAATCCGAGACTCGCAATCGTAATGCCGATAATAATGTATGCCTGTATCAATCTTACTTGGGCGATATCGGTTTCTTGTAGAAAAATTGCAAGTACCAGCACACTGCCAGACGCCAGCAGATTGGTGACGAAGTTGGCTGCAAAAGTCGATGCGATTGCACCTTTTAACATTCTGAATAAATTTCCAATTATGTAATCGTCGGTTGCGAATACATTATATTTCGAGTGGCACAATTTCTCTATTCGGTCGCTTCTTTAATTTGATACAAGGCTTTTCAACCACCATCCAAGAAAGACCGGCGATTACTGTCGTGCAGAGCATCCCAAGAATAAATGCATTGCTTCCAATCATTAAATTTGTCTGTAGCAAAAAATTAATGACCGGCATATGGTAAATGTACACTCCGTAAGAAATATCATTTCGTCTAAGAAGTTTATCGGAAAGTTTTGGGTTTAAGTATGCGCATTTGATTATTAGTGTACTCAATAAAATAAAGCATATTGGATTTATCGAATTTCCACTTCCGAACTTTATTGCGTCTGAGATGAAGTAGCAAAAACAATATGGCAGTAGAAGATAGAGCAATTTCGTTTTGATGATTTGTGAGCGCAGACGTCGTTGTGTTGACAGGAAGGCTCCAAATGCGAACATGTAGACCCAAGGAATGAAGGAGTAGTCAATTAATTGCTTTGCAATTGACGTTCTGTCATTTATGTGGTTGTTTGCAATGTTTGCAATAACAGCGATGCTCAGCAGGCTAAGTGCAATTTTTTTGTGTTTCGTCGAGAGTGCAAAAAGAAAAGGCATCAATAAATAGAACTGAACTTCTACGCCGATTGTCCACAAGCTGCCATTGAGTGCTCCCGAGCCATAACTTCTTAAGAATTCGGGATTATAGAACTGAGCAATACTATTGTGGGCAGCAATTAAGATTACCAGATCGTCGAAATACTCTTTCCGAAATATATGATAGCCACTAAGCTCTACGGATATAAGTGTTAAGCCTGTGCAGGCCAATAGCCCTGGAGCCAGTCGCAACGCACGATTTAGAAAGAAATAATGTCGCTGAGTACTTTCAGTTTCTGCGTAAGATTGAAATATCAAATATCCACTGACGAAGAAAAAAATAGGTACGCCGGGGAAATACTCTAAAATTGCTATCCACTGAGATTCAATTTTGAGATAATGCGCAAGATGTGTCGCCGCGACCTGCAATGCTGCCGCCAGTCGAATCAGATCAAAATTGTTATCCTTCAACGAGATGTTGGCAGCAGCCGCCTCAATTTTCATAAGGAAGCCTGATCAAATTGCGTGCTTTCATTGAGTCGCTTTCCATCCTCCGTACTGACTATTTGATTTTTGATGTAGGTCTTCCACCATAAGGCGAAATTAAACAAATACCATACCTGCGCAGCTTTTCGCTCTTCGATCAGTCGAAATACTTCAGCCTTGTCAAAGAAATCGGTGTCTTTACAGAATTCCGCCAGTTCTTTGCGAACTTCATCTCCCAGCTTATCCAAAAGCCATTCGTGTATCGGTACACCAAAGCCTTGTTTAGGCCGATCGATGATCTCGTCGGGGATTACGCCGCGAACGGCCTTCTTGAGAATGTGCTTGAGTGTGCCGTTTCGCGTCTTGACAGATTCAGGGATGCTCATAGCCAGTTCCACAAGCTTGTGATCAAGAAAGGGCACTCGTCCCTCAAGGCTGACCCCCATGCTCATCTTGTCCACCCTCATCAATAGCAGTTCGGGTAATCGAAGGTTGAGATCCAGATAGGTCATCCAGTTCAGCCAAGATGCATGCTGACCCTTTGCTTTTGCTTTAAATCGTTGATGAAAGGGTTCGATCGCGTTCCACGAGGAAAGTCCTTTGAGTGCCTTCCTCAGCCTCGGTGAGAGTAGTTGGGCCTTGTGTGCCTCCGTAAACGCCTCTGCACCACCCCAGAACACAGGTTGTCCTTCAACCCCGCGGCGCAACCATTCGTATGAAAAGGAGAGCTGTTTGTTGATCCCTCGCATGACGGACAGACCAATCCGTTTGAAGACCTTCGGTATAGGAAGGTCGTTGAGATGTTGCAGGCGTAAGGAGGTTTTCCATCCAGGATAGCCCCAGAACAATTCGTCAGCACCCTCACCCACTTGGCAGACGATAACGCCATTGTCACGGGCTAGCTTGGACACATAGTAAACAGGCACACATACGGGATCAGCAATCGGCTCGTCCTGAAGGTGTACCATTTCAGGCAGAAAGTCGATCAAATCACTTACCGTAAGCAGCTTTTCGTGATATTCAGCACCCACGTCCTTTGCCACGCGCCGGGCAAAGTTCAGCTCATTTTGGTAGCTGTCGTACGCCCCTTCATAGCCGATGGAAAATGTCTTGACGTGTTCGCCGGATCCGCCAGAGAAAAGTGCGGCGTTCGTGCTGGAGTCGATGCCGCCAGAAAGAAAGACGCCTACGGGTACATCGCTGACCTTCCTCAACCGAACTGCAACCTTCAGTTCGTCGAGAATCTTCGTGGCAATTTGTTCATCGTTTAAGTGACTGACGTCCACACAATGATCCAAGGCGTCCCAATAACGATGCTCCTGCAGACTTCCGTCCAAGGAGATCTTCATCCAAGTCGCTGGCGGGAGTTTTTTGATACCCGCAAACAGCGTGGAAGGGGCGGGCGTTGTCAGGAATGATAAGTAGTGATACAGCGCTTCTTCGTTGACCGCACGCTCCTGTTGCGGATCTTTAAGCAGAGCTTTAATCTCTGAGGCGAAATTGACACGCCCATTGTGAAAGCTATAGTAAAGCGGCTTAACACCCATGCGGTCACGAATCAGCCAGAGTTCCTGCTCTCTGCTATCCCAGAGTGCAATAGCAAACATGCCTCGAAATTTATGAAGACACTCAATGCCCCATTCCTCAAAGGCGTGCAAAATGACTTCGGTATCTGAATGATCGGTCTTCCACACATGTCCGCCAATCGCTTCGAGTTCCTCACGAATTGCAGCATGATTGTAGATCTCACCATTGAACACCACCTGCAAACTACCATCTTCATTGCTCATTGGTTGAGCCGCTGTATCGGAAAGATCGATGATGGACAGCCGACGATGTCCTAGACCGATGCGGCTGTCGGGTGACACCCAAACGCCACAGCCGTCAGGACCACGGTGCTTCATGGCATCTCGCATCGATTCGATAAATTCTTTGGAGATAACAAATGAACTATCGCCAATTGCTAGCGACCCTGTGATTCCGCACATTCTATTTCTGCCTTGACGTTGGAAGGTAAGTGTCTTGATTTCGGAGAATTTCGCTGCACCCTAAGAATCGAAGAATATGATCGTGGATACTTTCGAGGTGAATAGAATTCATTGATTGTGTTATCTCAAATTCACCTTCAATGTCTGTTTGACATCGATTGGAGTAGCTCATTAATTTGAAAGCTGATTCGGGTGGCCTGCACTTGCTGCCACAAAGGAATCGGCCATTCTGCCTTTCCATGAATTGCTGCTGCAAAGGCTTGCAACTCCTCTTTCTGGCCTTTTTGCGAAGCTCGAGTTTCGAAGGGCTTACTGATACCGCCCGTCACCGTCAAAGCCCGGTAATCGTTGAGCGAAATGACCATGCCGTCCACAAAAACTTCCATGGACTCCTTGGGGAAGTCGGTGTTGCCCAGCGCCGTGTAACTGAGACTGGCCACCGACCCGTCATCAAAGCCGATCGTGGCTGTAAAGTTGTCTGTCGCCGAGTAGTAGTCCGTGGTGGGTGTGAGGGCCGTGGCGTGGACCGACTTGACTTGCGATCCGGTCAGGAACGTGAATAGGTCGTAGATGTGACAAGCCTCGCCCCGGTTGCGTCCGCCGCCCTCGGGTCCGTGAACCCAGTGGTCCAAGGGTATGTACCCGGCGTTCATCCTGTAGTTGATCAACATTGGATTGGAGCGCTTCTGAACCAGGGAAGCGATGCGCTGAGCGTAGGGGGAAAAGCGCCGATTGAATCCTGTCAGAAGCACAGGCTTGGGCCCGGAGCCTTCTTGGTAGAACGCCTCAATGGCCCTCAGCTCTGTCTCATCCAGCGCCATCGGCTTCTCGAGCAGAACATGCTTGCCCGCCCGAAGCGCGTCCAAGGCCAGAGTCGCATGTGTATCGTGGCGCGTAGCAATGATCACCGCATCGATATCAGGATCCTTCAAGACCTCCTGATGATCGGTTGTGCAGTACTCTGCCAAAAAGCGTTTGCCCGTAGTCGCAGCGTTGTGCCCCGTTCGGCTCACCACCGCGCGCAAGATGAATTCTTCTTTGAGCTCCTGCAGGTTGGGCAGATGCATACCCTTGGCAAAGCCGCCGGCACCGATGAGGGCGATGCGTATGGCGCCGGATTTTGTGTTTGTCGGGCGCTGCGGCGTCAGTGGCATTCGCCGTGGCATGGCTTCGTTGCTGCGCGGATAAGAGAGCAGCACCATCAAAGGCTTCGCGGTTCCAGACTGCAGTGACCGATAAGCTTCATCCACGTTGTCGATGGGGTGCACTGCAGCGATCATGGATTTCACTTCAAGCGTACCGTCTCCAATGAGCCTCAGGTACTCGGCCATGTTGCGGCCTTCGGTCCATCTCACGTAGGCCAGCGGATAGTCAAGGCCACCTTCCTCGTACTGGGCGTCATAGCGGCCAGGCCCATAGGAGCTTGAAATCAGAAAGTCCAGCTCTTTGGCGTAGAAGTCGGCGCGCTGAAGATCCAGGCCCACATCGCCCACCAGGACCACACGGGCCTTCTTGCGGCACATGCGAAATGCCGCCGACACGATGGCGTCGGACGGACTGGCCGCAGTGATGATGACACCGTCTGCGCCGGTCCCGCCGGTGATCCGTGCCACCTGCGCCACGTCATCGGCATCGTCTGGGTGCACGCCCCAACTCATGCCGTGCTTCTCGGCAAGCGCGATTCGGGATCTGTCCAGATCGACGCCAATGACCCGGCATCCGTTTGCTCGGAGCATCTGAACGGTGAGCTGGCCAAGTATGCCCAGTCCGATGACGACGAAGGTTTCACCCAGCGTGGGTGATGCGCGGCGCACACCCTGCATGGCAATGGCGCCGAGTGCGACCGAGGACGCTGCATCGAATCCGACGGCATCGGGCACGGACACCACCAGGTTCTTGGGGACACGCACCACTTCGGCGTGAAACGCACACTGCGCGCCAGCACAGGCGACGCGGTCGCCGGGGGCAAATTCGTCCACGCCCTCACCAACCTCCAGCACGATGCCTGCGCCTGAATAGCCTGTGGGCGACTCCACCGCCAGACGCTCCTGAACCAGCCTGCGCGTTTGCGCCAAGCCGTCGGTCATAAGCATGTCCACAACCTTCTTGACATGTTGTGGCTGGCGCATTGCCCGTTTCCATAGCGGCACTCCAGACGACTTGACGCCCGACATTTCGGTGCCGATCGAGATGCACGAATGATCCATGCGGATAAGCACGGTGCCTGCTTCAACCAATGGTGCTGGCACGGTCTCCAGGCGGACGCTACCGCCACTGACAAGAACTTGTTTCATTGTTTTGGTCGATTTCGTAGGCACGCTGCCGAAGCGGTGACGACGCAGTCGTTGAACATCGCTGAAGGTGAGAAATGCTGTCCATGGCTGTCTTTGGCAGAGAGCGTTGGAGCCGCGCCTGTGTCCGGCCACGCGACGTTGATGCCCGGATCGTTCCATGCAATGCACCGCTCGTGCTCGGGCGCGTAGTAGTCGGTGGTTTTGTAGAGAAAGTCAGCCGATTCGCTCAATACCAGGAACCCGTGCGCAAAACCGGCCGGTACCCAGAGCTGTTTGTGGTTCTCTTCAGAAAGCTCCACGCCCACCCATTTGCCCAAGGTTGACGATCCCTTGCGAATATCCACGGCGACATCGAACACGCTGCCTCGTACCACGCGCACCAGCTTGCCTTGTGGCTGCTGCACCTGATAGTGCAGCCCCCGCAACACCCCCTTGGCACTGCGACTGTGGTTGTCCTGCACGAAGTTCACATCAAGACCCGTGGCTTCATTGAAAGCCTTCTGGTTGAAGCTTTCGAAGAAAAACCCGCGCTCGTCACCGAACACTTTGGGTTCGATGATGAGCACGTCGGGGATGGCGGTGGGCGTGACTTTCATCGGAGCACCGGGTCCTTGAGCAGACGCACGAGGTACTGGCCATACCCATTCTTGAGCATGGGCTGTGCCAGTGCTTCCACTTGGGCGCTGTCGATCCATCCGTGCCGCCATGAAATTTCTTCGGGGCAGGCGATCTTCAGCCCCTGGCGATGTTCCAGCGTGGCGATGAACTGGCTGGCTTCGAGCAGGCTGTCGTGGGTGCCGGTGTCGAGCCACGCATACCCGCGCTGCATGATCTGCACGTTGAGCTGGCCGAGGTCCAGGTAGGTCTGGTTCACGGCAGTGATCTCGAGTTCGCCGCGCGCGCTGGGCTTCACCGCACGGGCGATGTCCACCACCTGCTGGTCGTAGAAGTACAGGCCGGTCACCGCGTAGTTGCTCTGCGGCTTGACCGGCTTTTCTTCGATGCTGCGGGCCTTGCCTTGTGCGTCGAAGGCCACCACGCCGTAGCGCTCGGGGTCGTTCACGTGGTACGCAAACACGGTGGCGCCGCTGGCCTGTGTGTCGGCGTCGGCCAGCAGCGTGGTGAAGTCGTGGCCGTAGTAGATGTTGTCGCCGAGCACCAGGGCGCTGGGGTTGTTGCCCACAAAGTCGGCGCCAATGATGAAGGCCTGCGCGAGGCCGTCGGGGCTGGGTTGCACGGCGTACTGCAGGTTCATGCCCCAGGCACTGCCGTCGCCCAGCAGTTGCTGGAAGCGCGGCGTGTCCTGCGGCGTGCTGATGATGAGTACGTCGCGGATGCCGGCCAGCATCAGCGTCGTCAGCGGGTAGTAGATCATCGGTTTGTCGTACACCGGCAGCAGCTGTTTGCTGATGGCCAGCGTGGCCGGGTGCAGGCGGGTGCCGGAGCCGCCGGCCAGGATGATGCCTTTGCGTAGTGTCATGCGTTTTGTCTCAGAGAATTTCGGCGAGCATACGCCGCACGCCGTGCTGCCAGTCGGGCAGCGTGAGGCCGAAGTTTTCACGCAGGCGGGCCGTGTCCAGGCGCGAATTCAACGGCCGGCGGGCGGCGGTGGGGAAGGCGCTGGTGGGCACGGGCGCCACTTCCCGGGCCTTGATCGCGAGGTCTGGTTTGAGGACAAGCGCTGCCTCAAGCACGAAGCGGGCGTAGCCGTTCCAGGTGGTTTCACCTGCTGCCGCAAGGTGGTAGGTGCCGCCGCGCGCTTCCTCGCGCAGGGTCTGGCGAATGGCGTGGGCCGTCACGTCGGCGATCAACTCGGCCCCGGTGGGCGCACCGAACTGGTCGTCGATCACGGTGAGGCGGTCGCGTTCCTGCGCCAGGCGCAGCATGGTCTTGGCGAAGTTGCCGCCGCGCGCGGCGTAGACCCAGCTGGTGCGAAAGATCAGGTGGCGCGCACCGGCCGCCGCGATCAGTTGCTCGCCTTCCAGTTTGGTCTGCCCGTACACGCTCAAGGGTCCGGTGGCTGCGTCCTCGCTCCATGGCGTGGTGCCGTCGCCGTCAAATACGTAGTCGGTGGAGTAGTGCACCAGCAAGGCACCCACTTCACAGGAGGCTTGTGCCAGCGCGCCAGGCGCCAGCGCATTGGCGGTGCGCGCTTGTTCGGGCTCGCTCTCGGCCCTGTCCACAGCAGTGTGGGCCGCGGCGTTCACGATCACGTCTGGGCGCAGCCGCAGCACGGTTTCGCGCAAGCCGTCCAGGTTATTCAGGTCACCACAGCCACCGTCAGGCAGCGTGCTGTGGCGGTCCAGCGCCACCAGCTCGCCCAGCGGCGCCAGGCTGCGTTGCAGTTCCCAGCCCACTTGCCCGTTCTTGCCCAGCAGCAAGACCCTCATGCGGACACCGGCGCCTCGTACTGCGCCTGCACCCACTGACGGTACGAACCGCTCTGCACGTTGGCCACCCATTCGGGGTGGTCCAGGTACCACTGCACGGTCTTGCGGATGCCGCTCTCGAAGGTCTCGGCGGGCTTCCAGTCGAGTTCGCGTTCGATCTTGCGCGCGTCGATGGCGTAGCGGCGGTCGTGGCCGGGGCGGTCTTTCACGTAGCTGATCTGGCTGGCGTAGGGCTGGCCGTCGGTGCGCGGGCGCAGTTCGTCGAGCAGTGCACAGACGGTGCGCACGATGTCCAGGTTGGGCTTTTCGTTCCAGCCGCCCACGTTGTAGGTCTCACCCACCAGGCCGCCTTCCAGCACGCGGCGAATCGCGCTGCAGTGGTCTTTCACATAGAGCCAGTCGCGCACCTGCATGCCGTCGCCATACACCGGCAGGGGCTTGCCCGCGAGTGCGTTGACGATCATCAGCGGGATCAGCTTCTCGGGGAAATGGAACGGGCCGTAGTTGTTGCTGCAGTTGGTGGTGAGCACCGGCAGGCCGTGGGTGTGGTGCCAGGCGCGCACCAGGTGGTCGCTGGCCGCCTTGCTGGCCGAGTAGGGGCTGTTGGGCTCGAAGCCGTGCGTTTCGGTGAAGGCGGGCGCGTCGGGCGCCAGGCTGCCGTAGACCTCGTCGGTGCTCACGTGCAGGAAGCGGAACGCGGATTTCTCCTCAGCCGGCAGGGCCGACCAGTGCGCGCGGACCGATTCGAGCAGGCGGAAGGTACCGACGATGTTGGTCTGGATGAAGTCTTCGGCGCCGTGAATGGAGCGGTCGACATGGCTCTCGGCGGCGAAATTGATCACCGCGCGGGGCCGATGCTCGGCCAGCAGCCGGGCCACCAGGGCGCCATCCCCGATGTCGCCTTGCACGAACACATGGCGCGTGTCGCCCTGCAGGCTGGCCAGGTTCTCCAGGTTGCCCGCGTAGGTGAGCTTGTCGAGGTTGACGACGGGCTCGTCGGACTGGGCCAGCCAGTCGAGCACGAAATTGCCGCCGATGAAGCCGGCGCCGCCAGTGACCAGAATCATGAAACTTCCCTAAAGGTGGCGATCTTGGGGCAACCCGAGGGCCGCCATGAACCACGCATTATCTTCACCAAACCGCCGTTTCCGGCAGATACCCGTCCCGGATCAGTGTCCGTGTGAAACCGTCTCGCCGGGCTTCAGGCGGTAAACCGTGCCGCAATACGGACATTTGGCCTCGCCGGTGTGGCCCACGTCCAGATACACCTTGGGGTGGCTGTTCCAGAGCTTCATGTCGGCCAGCTTGTTCGGGCAGAACACGCCGCCTTGGGCGTTGAGGTCGCTGGCTTTGAGTTCGATGGCGGAGGTACTCATGGGGGTCAGACTTTGGTCAACCAGTGGGCGTACTTGGGATTGCGGCCGTTGACGATGTCGAAGAAGGCGCTCTGGATCTTTTCGGTGATCGGGCCACGGCTGCCCACGTAGTCGCCCTTGCCCAGCTCGATGCGGTCGAGTTCGCGGATGGGGGTCACTTCGGCGGCGGTGCCGGTGAAGAAAGCCTCGTCGGCGATGTAGACCTCGTCGCGGGTGATGCGCTTCTGGATGATCTCCAGGCCCAGGTCCTTGGCAATGTGGAACACGGTGTTGCGCGTGATGCCGTTGAGCGCACCGGCCGAGAGGTCGGGCGTGTAGATCACGCCGTTCTTGACGACGAAGATGTTCTCGCCGGCGCCTTCGCTCACGAAGCCCGAGGCGTCGAGCAACAGGGCTTCGTCGTAGCCCTCGTCGGTGACTTCCATGTTGGCCAGGATGCTGTTGGTGTAGTTGCTCACTGCCTTGGCCTGCGTCATGGTGATGTTGACGTGGTGGCGGGTGTAGCTGCTGGTTTTCACGCGGATGCCGCGCTTGAGGCCCTCTTCACCCAGGTAGGCACCCCAGGCCCAGGCCGCCACCATCAGGTGGATGGTGTTGCCCTTCGGTGAAACGCCCAGCTTCTTGTCGCCGATCCAGGTCAGCGGGCGGATGTAGCAGCTCTCGAGCTTGTTCTCGCGCACCACGGCTTTTTGCGCGTCCATGGCCTCTTCCATGGTGAAGGGCAGCTTCATGCGCAGGATCTTGGCGCTGTTGAACAGGCGCTCGGTGTGCTCTTCCAGGCGAAAGATCGCCGTGCCGCCGACCGCGTTGTAGGCCCGCACGCCCTCGAAAGCACCACAGCCGTAGTGCAGCGTGTGGGTCAGCACGTGGATCTTGGCGTCGCGCCAGTCCACCATCTGGCCGTCCATCCAGATCTTGCCGTCGCGGTCGGACATCGAGGGAACGATGGGGCTCATGGGGGTCCTTTGGATTGTTCGTGAGGGGCGCCCAACCGACAGGAATGGCCGCCAAACCGGCGATTTTACGGCGCCGGGCTGGTCGGGTCCGGTACCGGGGGTGTCGCCTCGGGGTCGGGGCGGGTCAGTTGCCAGCGCACCAGCTTGCCGTGGTTGAACTCGGCTTGCACCGTGGACAGGCCGTTGTCGGTCCAGCGGTACACCTCGGGCTCGGCGCCTTCATCCGAGATGCGCTCGCCCAGCGCGCGCGTCATCGCAATCACGTGCATCAGCGTGACGCCGGGTTTGAGTTTGGCGTTGAGCATCACCGCGCTGTCCACATGGCCGATTGGGCGGTGGGCGGCGCGTTTGAGCACCGTCATCAACCGGGTGACGTGCAGCAGCAGCCACATCAGCAAGCCGCCACCGACAGCGGCGACGCCGGGCCAGCCGGAGGCGCGGTGCGCGACCACCAACAGGGCCGCACAGCCCAGGGGAACGAGATATTTCTTGAATTGCATGGGGCGATTGTCCTTCGGCGCGGCGGGCGCGCCGCTGCGGTTTGTACGCAGGTCGCGCGTTGTCAGGCCAGGCTGCGGGCCAGCTCCATGGCCTCTTCGATGCGGTCCACGCCGTGCACGGTCAGACCTTCGAAGGACTTGTCGTTCTTCTTGGGCAGGTTGGCCTTGGGCACCACCGCCACGCTGAAGCCCAGCTTGGCGGCCTCCTTCAGCCGTTCCTGGCCGCGGGGCGCCGGTCGCACCTCACCGGCCAGGCCCACTTCACCAAAGGCGATGAAGCCCTTGGGCAGCGGCCGGCCGCGCAGGCTGGAGGTGATGGCCAGCATCACCGCGAGGTCGGCCGCCGGTTCGCTGATGCGCACGCCACCCACCGCGTTGACGAACACGTCCTGGTCCATGCACGCCACACCCGCATGGCGGTGCAGCACCGCCAGCAGCATGGCCAGGCGGTCGCGGTCCAGGCCCACGGAGAGGCGCCGGGGCGATGGTCCGCCGCTGTCCACCAGCGCCTGGATCTCCACCAGCATGGGCCGGGTGCCTTCCAGCGTCACCATCACGCAGCTGCCCGGCACGGGCTCGCTGTGTTGCGACAGGAAGATGGCACTCGGGTTGCTCACGCCCTTCAGGCCTTTTTCGGTCATGGCGAACACACCGATCTCGTTGACCGCGCCAAAGCGGTTCTTGATCGCGCGGATCAGGCGGAAACTGCTGTGCGTGTCGCCCTCGAAATAGAGCACCGTGTCCACCATGTGCTCCAGCACGCGCGGCCCGGCCAGCGCGCCTTCCTTGGTCACGTGGCCCACCAGCACGATCGCCGTGCCACTGGCCTTGGCCGCGCGCGTGAGGTGGGCCGCGCACTCGCGCACCTGCGCCACCGAGCCCGGCGCCGAGGTGAGCTGCTCCGAATACACCGTCTGGATCGAGTCGATCACCGCAATGCCGGGCCTCACATGGTCCAGCGTGGCCAGGATCTTCTCCAGCTGAATCTCGGCCAGCACGCTGACCTGCGAGCCGTCCAGCCCGAGCCGGCGCGAGCGCAGCGCCACTTGCGCCCCGCTCTCTTCACCGGTCACGTAGAGCGTCTTCACGCCCGCGCGCTGCAGCGAGTCCAGTGCCTGCAGCAACAGGGTCGACTTGCCGATGCCCGGGTCGCCGCCGATCAGCACCACGCCGCCCTCCACGATGCCGCCACCCAGCACGCGGTCGAGCTCGTCGTGGCCGGTGGGCGTGCGCTGCACGTCGGTGGCGTCGATGTCGGCCAGTGTGGTGACCTCGGCGGTCTTGGCCAGCGAGGCAAAGCGGTTCTTCGACGGCGCGGGGGATTCGGCCACCGATTCCACCAGCGTGTTCCAGGCGTTGCAGTGCGGGCACTTGCCCAGCCACTTGGGGCTGGAGCCGCCGCACTCGTTGCAGGTGAATTGGGTTTTGTCTTTGGCCATGGTGCTGGGCAATATAGTCGACACCCTCATGCCCTCACGCCGCCCTGCTGCCTCCTTGCTCGTCCTGCCGCCCAGCGCGCAGCCCCTGTCCGCGGCGGCCCGCGCCTACAACCTGCAGCTCACCCGCATTGACAAACTCAAGAGCCAGCTCGCCGAGCTCGATGCCCTGGGCCAGTTGCACCGCCAGGAGCTGCATGGCGCCATCGACCCGCTGCGCCGCCAGTTGGCGCAGAGCCAGCGCGAACTCGCGTTGGCTCTGGACGGTTTTCTGCAGGGCAAGGAGCTCAGCCGGGGCCAGGCCGACGTGGCGCGAGTGCTGCTCTGCCAGCTCGCGCGCACGTTGGCCGAAGCCGGTGGGCCGGGCAGCGAGGGCATGCGCGAACTGCACGACCGCCACAGCCCGCGCACGCTCGCCCAGATCCGGCAGGACGCCGCCGACGCCCTGCGCGCGCGGCTGGAGTCGGTGTTGGGCGAAACGCTGGACGACGAAGGCCAGGACCTCAGTGCCGAGCAGTTGCTTCGCGCCGGCATGTCGCGCCTGCGGCGCGCGCAGGAAGAGCAGCAGGACAAGAAGCGCGAGGCCGCGCAGGCCAAACGCGAACGCAAGAAACCCGGCGCCGCGCTGCGCCAGACCGAGCAGCATGACGCCGACACACTGCTGCGCCGCCTGTTCCGCCAGCTGGCCAGCGCTCTGCACCCCGACCGCGAAACTGACCCGCAGGCCCGCCTGCGCAAGACGGCGCTGATGAGCGAGGCCAATGCAGCCTATGAAAAGCGCGACCTTGTCACGCTGCTGCACATACAGAGCCGAGCCGAACTGGCCGATCCGGCAGCGGTGCACAAGCTCTCCGACGAGCGCCTGGCTTCGCTCACGCTGCTGCTGAAAGCGCAGGTGGCGGAGCTGGAGCGCGAGCGAGCGGGGCGGCAGAGCGCGCTGGCCGACGAGTTCGATCTGCCCGAGGGCTTGTCACCCAACGCCAACACGTTGCTGCAGAACCGAATCGATCAGGCGCGTGCCCTGGAGGCTGAACTCGCCGATGTCGAACACGACCTGGAACAGGTGACGAATGGCGTGCGGCTCAAGCGCTGGCTCAACGCGCAGCGCGATGCCGTCATGCGCGAGCGCTGAAGCCCTCGATCAGAGCGCGCGTGATCTCCGCCGCCGGCAGTTCGCGGCAGCCGCTGGTGTTCTGCCCCGACCACAGGGGTGAGAAGTCGCCGCTGCCCTTGGCCTCCCAGTGCGCGCGCAGCGGCGCCATGGCCGCGCCGGCCAGCGGGAAGGCGGGCGCCACCGGGTTCATCGGGCCCAGTTCCCGCATCACGCGGTTGACGATGCCGCGCGCGGGGCGGCCGGTGAAGAGGTGCGTCAAGGCCGTGTGGTGCGAGGCCTCGCTCTGGAGTGCGGCGCGGTGCAGCGCACTGGTGGTGGCTTCAGTGCTGCACAGATAGGCCGTGCCCACCTGCACGCCCGAGGCGCCCAGCGCCATGGCCGCGGCCACGCCAGCGGCGTCGGCAATGCCACCGGCGGCAATCACCGGCAGGTTCACGGCCGCCACGATCTGCGGCAGCAGCGCAAAGGTGCCCACCTGCGTGGTGAGGTCGTCGGTGAGGAACATCCCGCGGTGCCCGCCCGCCTCGGCGCCCTGGGCAATGATCGCGTCGACACCAAACGCTTCCAGCCAGCGCGCCTCTTCCACCGTGGTGGCGGACGACAGCACCACGCTGCCCCAGCTTTTCACGCGGTCCAGCAGGTCCAGGTCGGGCAGGCCGAAATGGAAGCTCACCACCTTGGGCTTGAAGCGCTCCAGCAGGTCGGCCGCCGCGCGGTTGAAGGGCACGCGACCCGGGCCGGCCGGCACGGCGTCGATGTCCAGCCCTGCCTCGCGGTAGTAGGTCGCCAGCCAGGCGCGCCATGCCGCTTCGCGTGCTTCGTCGGGCACTGGCGGGGTGTGGCAGAAGAAGTTGACGTTGTAGGGGCGCGTGGTGCCGGCCGTGAGCGTGCTCAGTTCGCGCTCCAGCGCCTCGGGCGTGAGCATGGCGCAGGGCAGCGAGCCCAGTGCGCCGGCATTGCTCACCGCAACGGCGAGTGCGGCCCCCTGCACGCCGGCCATGGGCGCCTGGATCAAGGGGACGTCGGTTCCGAGCAATGAGGTGAGTGCGTTCATGCGCGCATTCTCCGCGCGGCCCTCCGCCGGGTAAACCCTCAAACGTGTAACAGCGCAATCATTTAACATGTTAACTAAATGAGCGAACCCACCCCCTTCATCCACCGCAACCTGCCGCGCCTGCTGCTCGAAGCCCGCGAGGCCGTGATGCTGCACACCCGGCCCAGCCTGCGCGAGCACGGCCTGAGCGACCAGCAGTGGCGCGTGCTGCGCGTGCTCGGCGAACACGCCCGCCTGCCCGGTGGTGTGGAAACCGGCCGCGTGGCGCGCGAGGCCTTTTTGCTCGGTCCCAGCCTCACCGGTGTGCTCACGCGCATGGAGCGCGACGGCCTGATCGCGCGCGGCCGCTGCCCGCAGGACGCCCGCCGCACGGTGGTGCGCGCCACGCCCGCGGGGCTGAAGCTGGTCAAGCGCCTCTCCAGCACCATCGAGTCGCACTACGCGTGGATGGAAGAGCGCCTGGGCAAGGCGCGGCTGGCCCAGCTCTACGCCCTGCTCGACGAGGTGATTGCCCTGGAGCAGCCGGGCGAGGTCGAAGCCCTGGAGGAAGACATCGAATGATGAACACCCACTGGATGCCCGAGGGCACGGTTTACGGCACGTTGCTCAACTTCCAGCGCGAGCACGCGCTGTGGGCGCCGCGCATGAACGAAGCCCCGTACAAGGCGCCCCCGAGCGCGCCGGTGCTCTACATCAAGACCGCCAACACCTTCACCGCCGCGGGTCACGGCATCGCCCTGCCCGCCGGCAAGCCGGTGGTGGTGGCCGCCACGCTGGGGCTGGTGATGGGCGACACGGGGGTGGCCGGCGCCGTTCTGTTCAACGACGTGGCGATCGCGCACGACAGTTACTACCGCCCGCCGGTGAAGTTCCAGTGTGTGGACGGCTTTCTCGGGGTCGGCCCCGAGTGTGTGCCGCTGCAGCGCCTAGGTGGGCTGGTGGGCCTGTCGGACCTGCATCTGGAGTTGCGCATCAACGGCGTGCACCGCCAGACCACGGCGCTGGCCGAGCTGGTGCGCGACGCCACCACGCTGCTGGCCGACGTGGGTGAATTCATGTCGCTGCGCACGGGTGACGTTCTGATGCTGGGCAGCGACTGCCTGCCGGACGGCACACGTCCGCTGGTGCACGCAGGCGACACGGTGGAGATCAGCGCCACCGGCTTCAAGCCTGTCGTGCACAGTTTCCAGGCGGAGGTGAAGGCATGAAACACGCCCGCATCGCCTGGGCCGGCGCGGTCCACAACGCCGTAGAGGCTGGCGGCCAGCTCGAACTGCTGACCCCCGCGCTCAAGGGTCGCCGCATGGCCTTCGGCGAGGTGGTGTGGCTGCCCCCGCTCGCGCCCAACCCGCCCACGCGCCCGCGCACCATCCTCGCCCTCGGCCTGAACTACGCCGACCACGCCAAAGAGCTCGCCTTCAAGGCTCCGGAGGAACCGCTGGCGTTCCTCAAGGGTGAGGCCAGCCTCACCGGTCACAACGGCTTCACCGTGCGCCCGGCGGGCGTGCAGCACATGCACTACGAATGTGAACTCGCGGTGGTGATCGGGCGCACCGCCCAACGCGTGAAAAAGGCCGATGCGCTGGACTTCGTGGCCGGCTACACCGTGGCCAACGACTACGCGATCCGCGACTACCTGGAAAACTGGTACCGCCCCAACCTGCGCGTGAAGAACCGCGACACCTGCACGCCCATCGGCCCCTGGCTGGTGGACGCCACCGATGTGCGCGATCCGATGGCATTGGCGCTGCAGACCACCGTCAATGGAAAAGTCACGCAGCAAGGCAGCACGCGCGACATGATCTTCGACGTGCCCACGCTGATCGAATACTTCAGCGCCTTCATGACCCTGCAACCAGGGGACCTCATCCTCACCGGCACGCCCGACGGCGTGGTCGACTGCCAGCCCGGCGACGTGATCGTCACGTCCATCGAAGGCATCGGCGACCTGGTCAGCACCATCACTTCACCCTCCGAATCCGCATGACGACGATCCAGCACCTCATCAACGGCCAGTCCGTGGCCAGCGCCACCACTTTCGAGACGATCAACCCCGCCACACAGGCCGTGCTGGCCGAGGTGAGCGCCGGAGGCGCCGACGAGATCAACGCAGCGGTGCAGGCCGCCAAAGACGCGTTCCCGAAGTGGGCCGGCCTGCCCGCCACCGAGCGCGCCCGGCTCATGCGCAAGCTCGGCGAGCTGATCGCGGCCCACGTGCCCGAGATCGCACAGACCGAGACCAACGACAGCGGCCAGGTGATCGCGCAGACCGGCAAACAGCTTATTCCGCGCGCGGCCGACAACTTCCACTACTTCGCCGAAATGTGCACGCGCGTGGACGGCCACACCTACCCCACGCCCACGCACCTGAACTACACACTGTTCCATCCGGTGGGCGTGTGCGCCCTCATCAGCCCGTGGAACGTGCCCTTCATGACGTCCACATGGAAGGTCGCGCCGTGCCTGGCCTTTGGCAACACCGCGGTGCTGAAGATGAGCGAGCTGAGTCCGCTCACGGCCGCGCGTCTGGGCGAGCTGGCGCTGGAAGCGGGCATTCCTGCGGGTGTGTTGAACGTGGTGCACGGCATGGGCAAAGAAGCGGGCGAGCCGCTGTGCGCGCACCCTGACGTGCGCGCGATTTCCTTCACCGGGTCCACCGCCACCGGCAACCGCATCGTGCAGAGCGCTGGACTGAAGAAGTTCAGCATGGAGCTGGGTGGCAAGAGCCCGTTCGTGATCTTCGACGACGCGGACCTGGACCGCGCGCTGGACGCCGGGGTGTTCATGATCTTCAGCAACAACGGCGAGCGCTGCACGGCGGGCAGCCGCATCCTGGTGCAGCAGAGCATCTACGCAGATTTCGCGCAGAAGTTCGCCGAGCGCGCCAAGCGCATCACCGTGGGCGATCCGCTGGATGAAAAAACCATCGTGGGTCCGATGATCAGCCGGGCGCATCTGGCGAAGGTGCGCAGCTACATCGAGCTGGGCCCGAAGGAGGGCGCCACGCTCTTGTGCGGCGGGCTGGATCGTCCGTCGTATGCGGCGGAGTTGTCATCACGCGTGGCCAAGGGCAATTACGTGTGGCCGACCGTGTTTGCCGATGTGGACAACCGCATGCGGATCGCACAAGAAGAAATCTTCGGCCCTGTCGCCTGTCTCATTCCGTTCCGTGACGAGGCGCACGCGATCGAGCTGGCCAACGACATTCAATACGGCCTCTCCAGTTATGTGTGGACGGAGAATCTCGGCCGTGCGCACCGGGTGGCGGCCGCTGTGGAGGCGGGCATGTGTTTCGTCAACTCACAGAACGTGCGGGATCTGCGCCAGCCGTTTGGCGGCACCAAGGCCAGTGGCACGGGGCGCGAAGGCGGGACCTGGAGCTATGAGGTGTTTCTGGAGCCGAAGAACGTGGCCGTGTCTCTGGGGTCGCATCACATTCCGCATTGGGGGGTTTGAAATGCTTTCGCTCCAGCGGGTTGGCGGGATCGAGAAGGCCGGGCGCTCTGCTCCGCGAATGTCCCCCGGTCCGGGCCTTGATTTCGCTGCGCAGAACGCCCGGCCTTCTCGATCTGAAGTGGCACGTTGGCGCCGGTCCGTTCGCATGCGCGGTCCGCAGTGGCATGAGGCCTTGGGGTGTCCACCGCAGCGAAATCAAGGAGGAGGGGCCGCAGGCCCCGGGGGACATTCGCGGAGGTGGACACCCCAAGGCCTCATGCCACGGAGCAACCAACACACAGCAGAGGGAAAAGACATGGGAAAACTAGCACTCGTGGCCAAGGTCACCCACGTCCCCTCGATGTACCTCAGCGAACTCGACGGACCGCGCAAGGGAACACGACAGGACGCCATCGACGGCCACAAAGAGATCAGCCGCCGCTGCCGCGAACTCGGTGTGGACACCATCGTCGTCTTCGACACCCACTGGCTCGTCAACGCCAGCTACCACCTCAACTGCGCACCGCACTTTGAAGGCCGCTACACCAGCAACGAACTGCCGCACTTCATCAGCAACCTGCCGTTCGAGATCCCGGGCAATCCCGCACTCGGTCAGATCCTGGCCCGGGTGTGCAACGAACATGGCGTGGAAACCCTGGCGCACGACGCCACCACCCTCGGCCCCGAGTACGGCACCCTCGTACCCATGCTTTACATGAACGCGGACCAGCACTTCAAGGCCATCTCGGTTTCCGCGCTGTGCCAGGCCCACTACCTCAACGACAGCGTGCGCCTGGGCTGGGCCATGCGCCGCGCGGTGGAAGACCATTACGACGGCACCGTCGCCTTTCTGGCCAGCGGCAGTTTGAGCCACCGCTTCGCGCAGAACGGTCTCGCACCCGATTACGCCTTCAAGATCTGGAGCCCCTTTCTGGAAACGCTGGACCGACGCGTCGTGCAGATGTGGGAGCAGGGTGAATGGAAAGCCTTCTGCGAGATGTTGCCCGAGTACGCCGCCAAGGGCCACGGTGAGGGCTTCATGCACGATACCGCGATGATGCTGGGCGCGCTCGGCTGGAGCGACTACACCGGCAAAGCCGAAGTCATCACGCCGTACTTCGGCGCCTCCGGCACCGGCCAGATCAACGCCATCTTCCCCGTCACGCCACAGACCGGCGCCACCATTCCCGCCGCACAGGCCTCGGCCGCCAAAGGCTACCAAGCCGTCTCCCGACTCTGAACAACATGCCCCACCTGGTCATCCTCTACACCCCCAACCTCGACAAGCCCGAAGCGCAAGGCGGCATCGACATGAGCCGGCTGTGCCGCGTCCTCTGCGACGCCATGCTGGCCGTGCGAGATGAGGCCGACAAACAGGTCTTCCCAACCGGTGGGACGCGCGTGCTCGCCTATCCGGCCGCGCACAGCGCCGTGGCCGACGGTGGCGCCGCCGGCGAGGCTGCAGGCCTGGGCAGCGACTACGCCTTCGTCTACATGAACGTGCGCATGGCCAAGGGCCGCAGCGCAGTGACGCACCAGCGCGTGGGCGACGCGCTGCAGGCCTGCGTCAAGACGAACTTTGCCGCGCAACTCGCCGCGCGCCCGATCGGCATCACCGTGCAGGTGGACGAAGGCCACGAGGTGTTCGACGCCAAGAACAGCTCCATCCACCCGCTGTTCAACCGGACTTGACCCCATGCTCGACGACACCCTCATCCAGCAACTCGCCACCGAGCTCGACCAGTCCGAGAAAACCCGCGTGCCGCTGGAGCACTTTTCCAAACGATTCCCGGGCATGACCGTGGAGGACGGCTACCGCATCGGCCGCGCCTGGGTCGCGTTGCAGATCGCCGCCGGCAACAAGGTCATCGGCCACAAGATCGGCCTGACCAGCCGCGCCATGCAGATGGCCAGCCAGATCGATGAGCCCGATTTCGGCACCTTGCTGCAGAGCATGTTGTTCACCGCGCAGGCCGGGCAGGTTCTGGAGATTCCCGCCAGCCGCTTCATCGCACCGCGTGTGGAGGTGGAACTCGCCTTCGTGCTCAAGGCCCCGCTCAAGGGCACCGGCGTGACGGTGGCCGATGTGATCAACGCCACCGAATACGTGACCCCCGCCATCGAGATCATCGACGCGCGCATCGAGCAGCTCGACCGCCACAGCAAAGCGATGCGCAAGGTGTTCGACACCATCAGCGACAACGCGGCGAATGCCGGCATCGTGCTGGGCACGGGCGACGAGCGCTACCGCGCCGACCCCCTCACCACCGACCTGCCCTGGTGCGGTGCCGTGCTGAAACAGAACGGCGTGGTGGAAGAAACGGGTCTGGCCGCCGGCGTGCAGGGCCACCCTGCCGTCGGCATTGCCTGGCTGGCGCACAAGCTCGCGCCCTGGGGCGAATCGCTGCGGGCTGGCCAGATCGTGCTGGCCGGTTCGTTCACGCGGCCGGTGGCCGCGAAGGTGGGTGACCTGTTCGAAGCCGACTACGGCGCGCTGGGTTGCCTGACTTTCAAATTCGTCTGAACTTCCTCTCACCATGCAAACCCCCACCAACCCCTTCAAACAAGCCCTCGCCGAGCGCCGTGTGCAGATCGGCCTCTGGCTCGGCCTGGCCAATCCCTACAGCGCGGAAATCTGCGCCGGCGCCGACTTCGACTGGCTGCTGATCGACGGTGAACACTCGCCCAACAGCCTGAAAGACCTGCTGGCCCAGGCCCAGGCCATCGCGGCCTACCCGGGCTCGCACGCCATTGCACGCGTGCCGGTGGGCGACACGGCGCTCATCAAGCAGTACCTCGACATCGGCTTGCAGACGCTGCTGGTGCCCATGGTCGACACGCCCGAGCAGGCGGCGCAGCTGGTGCGCGCCTGCCGCTACCCGCAGGACGATGACGTGAGCGGCCAGGGCGGCCAGGGCGGCCAGGGCGGCATGCGCGGCATGGCCGGCGCACGCGCCTCGCGCTGGGGCCGCTACCCGAACTACGCGAAAGAGGCCAACGCCCAGGTCTGCCTGCTGGTGCAGGCCGAGACGCGCGCGGCCCTGCAGCAGCTTGACGCCATTGCCGCCACACCGGGTGTGGACGGCGTGTTCATTGGCCCGGCCGACCTGTCGGCCTCGCTCGGCCACGTGGGCAACCCGGGCCATCCCGAGGTGCAGGCGGCCATCGAGGATGCCATTGCGCGCATCCTGCGCGCCGGCAAGGCGCCGGGCATCCTGACCACGGACGAGGCCCAGGCGCGCCACTACCTGGCGCTGGGCGCGGTGTTCGTCGCCGTGGGGCTGGACACCCAGATCCTTGCGCGCCAGACCAGCGCACTGGCCGCGCGTTTCAAGACCGATGCGCCGGCCGTGCCGGCACCCGCCAAGGGCAGCGTGTACTGAACCGATCACCAGGAGACACCGATGAACGCCGCCTTGCAACCCACCGCCGCCGCACCCGCCGGCATGCACGCCGACGAATGGGCCGCGCGCGTCGAACTCGCCGCGTGTTACCGCGTCTTCGCCATGCTGGGCTGGACCGAGATGATCTACAACCACATCACGCTGCGCCTGCCCGATTCGGTGGCCGCTGGCGAGAAGCAGTTTTTGATCAATCCGTTCGGGCTGCATTACAGCGAGGTCACTGCGAGCAACCTTGTGAAGATCAACCTTCGGGGCGAAGTGCTCGACGGTTCGGTCCACCCGGTCAACCCGGCCGGCTTCACGGTGCACGCCGCCATCCACGACGATCTGCCCGGCGCGCACTGTGTGATGCACACCCACACCACCGCCGGCGTGGCCGTGGCCTGCCTGAAGGACGGTCTGCAGCAGACCAACTTCTACACCGCGCAGCTGCACGGCATGCTGGCGTACCACGACTTTGAAGGCATCACCATCCACGCCGAAGAAACGCCGCGCCTGCTCAGAAGCATTGGCGACAAGCCGGCCGTGATCTTGCGCAACCATGGCCTGTTGGCTTGGGGTGCCACGGTGCCGCAGACCTTTGCCATTCTGTGGACCTTGCAGCGCGCCTGCGAAATCCAGCTCGCCACCTTCAGCATGGGGGGAGCCGCTGCCGCGCTGCCGGTGCCCGAGGCGGTGGCCGCACAATGCACGCGCGACGCGCTGCAGTTCAACCCGCAGCACGGCGCAGGCCGTGACGTCTTCGACGCACTGGTGCGGCAGGTGAATCGCCTGGACAGCAGCTACCTGGAGTGAGCTTGTGACGAACCCGGATTTCCAGCGTGTGGCCATCGTGGGCGCCGGCGCCATTGGTGGGTGGCTCGGCGTGCTGCTCTCGCACACCGGCTGCATCGTGAGCGCACTGGCCCGCGGCGAGACGCTCGCGGCGCTGCGGCGCGATGGGCTGCAACTGCACGAGAACGGGCGCCTCATCGGCGCGCCGGTGGAGGCCTCGCCCAGCGCGGCGGCCCTCGGTGTTCAGGACCTGGTGGTCGTGGCGGTGAAGGCGCCGGCATTGGCTGAAGTGGCGCGCGGCATCGCACCCCTGATCGGTCGCCACACGGTGGTGCTCACCGCCATGAACGGCGTGCCCTGGTGGTTCTTCAATGAGTTCGGCGGTGAGCGCGCCGGCACGCGGCTGCAGTCGGTCGATCCCGGCGGCGAGATCGATCGCGCCATTCCCGCTCGCCATGTCATTGGCGGCGTGGTGCACGCCAGTTGTTCGGTCGATTCGCCCGGCGTCATCCGCCACCACTTCGGCAACGGCCTGATCATCGGCGAGCCCTCGGGCGAAGCGAGCGAGCGTGTGGCGGCGCTGGCCGCGCTGCTGCAGCGCGCCGGGCTCAACGCCACGGTGTCGCCGCAGATCCAGAAAGACGTCTGGTACAAGCTCTGGGGCAACATGACGGTCAACCCGGTGAGCGCGCTCACGGGGGCCACCACCGACCGCATCCTGGGCGACGACCTGGTGCGCGGCTTCATCAGCAGCGTGATGCTGGAGGCCAAGGCCATCGGTGCGCGCATTGGCATCCCGATCGACCAGCAGCCCGAAGACCGCCATGCGGTCACGCTCAAGCTGGGGGCCTTCAAGACCTCGATGTTGCAGGATGTGCAGGCCAGGAAGTCGGTGGAGCTCGACGCGCTGGTGACCGTGGTGCGCGAGCTCGGCCAGCTCACCGGCGTGCCCACGCCGTTCACCGACGCGCTGCTCGGCCTCTCGCGCCTGCAGGCGCAGACGCTGGGGCTGTACCCGGACGCACCGGCCCGACAGGGTTAGCCCGCTGGCGGTTCGCGGCCCGGCGCTGAAGAATCCGCCCATGCCCTCCACCTGGACGCTCGATACACCCGCTGCCGGCCTCGCCGTGCCGGCGCCGGTTGTTCAGGGCCTGCTCGAGGTGGCCAGCGCGCCGCTGAGCGCGGCCCGCCTGTTGCAGGCCGTGCAGGCGGTGGTGCCGGTGCAATACCTCTCGCTCGTGGCCTTCCGCCGCGACACCCCCGAACTGGTTGAAGGCAGTTCGCGCGACACGCAGGGCCGCGATGTGGTGGCCGAGTGTTTCGCCATCTACCGCCGCAGCTACTTTCGCAGCGACGCGGTGATGCGCATCGCCGACCAGGTGGCCGGGCGCCCGGCGCGCGAGGTGGCGGTGCTGCATTGCCGCGCCGACGAGCTGCCCGTGGCGGGTTGGCGTGACGACATCTATGTGCGCGAGCGCCTCACCGAGCGCTTCACGCTGCTGCACGCACCCGCGCCTGGCGCGGTGCAGGCCATCCACCTCTACCGCGACGACCGCCAGGGCCTGTTCCGGCCGGACGAGATCGGTCAATTGCTGGCATTGGCGCCGCTGCTGCGCCAGGCCCACCAGGCCGCGTTGCAGCTGGGCGCGGTGGTGGCCGACCGCCAGGCCCAGGTGGCGCAGGCCGCGCAGCGCCTGGAGCGGCTGGCGCCCGCGCTCTCGCCGCGCGAGCGCGCCGTGTGCGCGCGCATCGCCTGCGGCCTCAGCGCCGACGGCATCGCGGCCGACCTCGACGTGGCGCCGTCGACCGTGGTGACGCTGCGCAAGCGCGCCTACCTCAAGCTGGCTGGGGCCGGCCTGCCGGCGGATCGGCTGCGGTTGGCGCGGTGGCTGGGGTAGTTCAAGAGCGAAGTTCGGTACTCATTCGCAAATGATCGCCATGCTTGAGCATTTCGCGACCCTGGTTCCGAGTCCTCTTCTAGGTGAGTGTGGCAAGGTGTTCTATTCCGGGCGATGGGCCTTTTCGGAGCCGCGTCCGTTGTATGTGCTGGGTTTGAATCCAGGCGGTGACGCCAAAGATCATGGCGATGAGACTGTTGGACGGGAAGGTACCGGCAAGCAACCTGATCTTTGTGCGCTCTCGACGAGAGGAGTTCATCAAAGAGGTAAAGAGCGGGCTGGCAGCGCTTTGCTGGCCGTTCCACGCGCAGGTGATCGCTGAACTCCGGCCGCGTGTGGTGTTGTGCCTCGGCGCAACCGCAGGAAACTTTGTGCGAGAACGATTGCTGGCGACGCGACTTGTTGGACAGTTCATTGAAGTCAACAACCGTCGCTGGAAGAGCCAAGTCTTTGATGGCACCTCCGGTCTGAAGGTCGTGGTCGCCATGCACCCAAGCATTGCAGATTGGTGTGCTGCCGCCACTGATCCTAGTGCTCTCGTCGAGGCCGCACTGCGATAACCTCGTCGGTTCAGTAGTGATATCTCAACTGAGCAATCAGCAACGCATCCCCCTCTACTTTGTAGACCATGCGGTGCTCGTCGTTGATACGGCGTGACCAGTAGCCTGCCAGCGCGTGCTTGAGTCCTTCGGGTTTGCCGGTGCCTTCGAATGGCGTGCGGCAAGTCTCCTTGATCAGGCCGTTGATGCGCTTGAGCATCTTCTTGTCGGTGTCCTGCCCGTACAGGTAGTCCTCCCAGGCCTGCTCCGCAAAGACCAGTTTCATTCGACCAGTCCCCGCTCCTTGCCTTGCCCTCCTTCTAGGCTGGCGACGGCTTCCAGCAGGCGTCTGGCGTTCCGGGGCACGCGCAACAGGTAGGCAGTTTCTTCCAACGCCTGAAAGTCTTCGAGCGACATCATCACCACCGACTGCTGGCTGTTGCGGGTGATGATCAAGGGCTCGTGGTTCTCGCACACCCGGTTCATGGTGTGGGCGAGATTGGCGCGGGCGGTGGTATAGGTGATGGCGTCCATGTTGAAAGCTCCAGATATGTACGCGAAACTGTACATGTTTTCACCGAGACGAGCCAGTGGATAGCGGCATACCCCTATCCATCCCCCTCGAAGGGGACGGGGTGCGGCACCTCCCCGCCTAGCATGGGCTGTCCCGATACGAAAGGAGACAGGCCATGTGGCTGCGCAACTGCTGGTATGTGATCGCCTGGGACCACGAGATTCCCGCGGCCGACGCGCCGCAGCTCTTCACCCGCACCGTGCTGGGCGAGCCGGTGCTGGTCTACCGCACCCAGGCCGGCGCGCTGGTGGCGCTGGAAGACCGCTGCTGCCACCGCCACGCGCCGCTGTCGGCGGGGCGGCGCGAGGGCGACTGCGTGCGATGCGGCTACCACGGCTTGAAGTTCGACGCCCGGGGGCAGTGCGTGGAGGCGCCCGGCATCGAGATCGTGCCGGCCAAGGCGCGCGTGCGCCGTTACCCGGTGGCCGTGAAGAACCGCTGGGTGTTCGTCTGGATGGGCGACCCCGCGGGGGCCGACGAAGCGCTGCTGCCCGACAACTTCAGCTGCGACAGCCCCGAATGGCGGCACCAACCCGGCTACCTGCACTACGACACGCCTTACCTGCTGATCTGCGACAACCTGCTCGACTTCTCGCACCTGAGCTACGTGCACGAGAAGTCGCTCGGCGGCTCCACCCGCATCGCGCAGTCGCGCCCGGTGATCGAGCCGGTGCCCGGCGCCACGGCCGACTGGCCGCAGATGGGCATCAAGGTCTCGCGCCACGTGAACGACGTGCCGCCGCCGCCGTTCTACCAGCGCTTCCGCCGCTTCGAGACGAACCTGGACCGCTGGTTCGTCTACGAATTCCTGCTGCCCGGCACGCTGCTCATGCACTCGGGCGGGCGCCCCACCGGCACCGCGCCCGACGCGCCCGGCCCCTCGGTGCGGCTGCACAGCTGCCAGACGCTCACGCCCGAGACCACCACCTCCACGCACTACTTCTTCCAGCAGTCGCACCCGGTGAACGAGGGCGACGACAGCGTGACCGAGAGCATCTTCAACAGCCTGGTTGGCGCGTTCAACGAAGACCGCGACATGATCACCGCGCAGCACCGCAACATCCAGCTCAACCCCGCGCTGCCCATGATGCCGCTGGCCATGGACGCCGCGCTGATCGCCTTCCGGCGCCTGCTCGAAGCCCGTGTCCAGGCCGAGCGCAACGCCGCCACCGCTTCCCCTCAACCGGCCGTGACGGCCTAGAACACCGGAGACCTTCGATGACCCGCAAGACCTTCCTGTCCTCTTCCATGGCCGCCGCCGCGCTGCTGACCACGGGCCTGGCTGGCGCCCAGACCGTGCTCAGCGTCTCCACCTGGCTGCCGCCCGCCCACGGCGCCACCGTGGCGCAGAACCAGTGGTGCGAGGCGGTGGAGAAGGAGAGCAAGGGCAGCGTGAAGTGCAACCTGCTGCCCAAGGCGGTGTCGGCACCACCCGGCACCTTCGACGCGGTGCGCGATGGCCTGGCCGACGTCTCGTTCACGGTGGACGGCTACACGCCGGGTCGTTTCATCTTCACGCAGGTGGCCGAGTTCCCCTTCCTGGGCGACAGCTCCACCGCCACCTCGGTGGCCTACCAGCGCATTTACGACAAGTACTTCGCGCCGCTGGGCGAGCACCGCGGCATCAAGACGCTGGCGGTGTTCACGCACGGCCCGGGCATCATCTTCACCGTCAAGCAGCCGGTGACCAGCGCGGCCGATGCGGGCAAGCTCAAGTTCCGCATCGGTGGCGGCAACATCAACGAGCTCTCCAAGCTCATGGGCTGGAACACCACGCTCAAGCCCGCCACCGAATCGTTCGAGCTGTTGTCCACCGGTGTGATGGACGGCACCTTCTTCCCCGACGAGTCGCTGCAGTCCATGCGCCTGTCGATGGTGAAGTACGCCACCACCTTCCCGGGCGGCCTCTACAACATCAGCTTCGTCTTCATGATGAACAAGGCCAAGTACGACGCGCTGTCGGCCACCGACAAGGCGGCGGTCGACAAGGTCTCGGGCGAGGCCGCGGCGCGCCTGTTCGCCGCTGGCTGGGACCGCACCGATGCGGCGTCGCGAGACATCCAGAAGACCACCGGCGTGCAGCGCCAGATGGCCAGCGACGCCTTCGTGAGCGAGGTCAAGGCCAGGCAGGCCGCGCTGGAAGACAAGTGGGTGGCCGCCGCCGAGGCGCGGGGCCTGAAGAACGCGCGCGGTGTGCTGGCGGAGTTTCGCGCCGAAACACAAAAGTTGAAGTGAATAGATCCTAGCCCGCGAGGGCTGGGAACAGCTTCACCAGGCCCGTGGCCATCACCTCCACCGACAGCGCGGCCAGGATCAGGCCCATCAGCCGCGTCATCACGTTGATGCCGGTCTGGCCCAGGAAACGCGCGATCGGCTCGGCCAGCGTGAAGCAGATCGCGGTGGCCAGCGCGATCACCACGCCGTAGCCCACCAGCGCGGCGTGCTGGAAGAAGGTCTTGGCCTGGTCGGCGTAGATCACCACGGTGGACATGGTGGCCGGGCCGGTGAGCAGCGGAATGGTGAGCGGCACCACCGCGATGGAGGCCCGTGCCGAGGCGTCGCTCACCTCCAGTTCGTTGGTCTTGGCTTCGGCGGGTTGTGCGTTGAGCATGGACAGCGCCGAGGTCAGCAGCAGCATGCCGCCACCGACCTGGAAGCTGGCCAGCGAGATGCTGAAGAACTCGAGGATCTGCAGGCCGATGATGGCGCAGGTGGCGATCACCGCGAAGGCGCTGAACGCAGAAATCATCACCGTGCGCCGCCGCTGCTTGCGCGAAAAGCCCTGCGTGTAGTGGATGAAGAAAGGCACGATCGCCAGCGGGTTGACGATGGCCAGCAGGGTGATGAGCGGCTTGAAGTCCATGAGTGATTGTGGCCCACCCCCGCCGCGCTGCGCGCGTCCCCCTCAAGGGGGCGCACGCTGGGACCGGCGGAGCCGGATCCTCGCGCGCCCTGGATGGTGCACTTCGCGCCGGTGACAGTGCCTTTCGGGGACTGGCGAAGCAAGCGCGCTAGGGGGTTCCCGGCTCGCGTCTTCTGAACATGCCGTAACCCTCCATGAACAGCACCTTGTCGCCATGCTGGTTGAACATCTCCCAGCTTGTGCGCACCAGGCCCACGTCCAGCCGCTTGCTCATGGGGCGTTTTTCCAGGATGGTGTGTTGCAGACGCAGCGTGTCGCCGGGGAACACGGGCTTGAGCCACTTCAGGCTCTCCAGACCCGGCGAACCCAGGCTGGAGCTCTCATGCAGGAAGTTCGTCACCATCAGCCGCATGGCCATGGCGCAGGTGTGCCAGCCGCTGGCACTGAGCGCGCCGAACACCGACGCCTTGGCCGCCTCGGCATCAAGGTGGAAGGGCTGCGGGTCGAACTGGCGCGCGAAGGCCACCGTTTCCTCTTCGGTCGGCGTGATCGTGCCCAGGTCGCGCGTCTCACCGACCTGCAGGTCTTCCCACCAGTACTTGATGTGTGTGTTGGTCATCTTCAGCGTCCTCCGGATACGTCGAGCAAACTCATGGTGGTGTAGCTGGCCGCGTCGGACAGCAGCCAGGCGATGGCCTGCGCCACCTCGCCCGCCTGGCCGCCGCGCTGCATCGGCACCAGGTGCTGCAGGTCGCGCACGCGGTCGGGCAGACCGCCCGAGGCGTGGATCTCGGTCTCGATCAGGCCGGGTCGCACCGCGTTCACGCGAATGCCTTCGGCGGCCACCTCCTTTGCCAGGCCGATGGTGAAGGCGTCGATGGCGCCTTTGGCCGCGGCGTAGTCCACATACTGCCCTGGCGAGCCCAGGCGCGATGCGGCACTCGACACGTTGACTATTGAGCCGCCTTCGCCGCCGTGTTTCGTGCTCATGCGGCGCACCGCCTCGCGCGCGCACAGCATCGAGCCGATCACGTTGATGTCGAACATGCGGCGCCAGCGCGCCACGCTCATCTCGTCGACCCGCGCGCTCACATCGACCACGCCCGCGTTGTTCACCAGTCCGGTGAGGCGGCCGAGTTTGGCGTCGATCTTCTGGAACATCGCCAGCACCTGGGCCTCATCGGCCACGTCGGCCTGCACCGTGATGGCCGTGCCGCCCAGCTCGCGGATGCCGCGCACCACCTCGTCGGCGGCCAGCGAGTTCGTGGTGTAGTTCACCGCCACCGCCCAGCCTTGCGAGGCCGCCAGCCGCGCCGTGGCCGCACCGATGCCGCGCCCGCCGCCGGTGACCAACAGCACCCGCCCACTCGCCTTGTCCATAACCCGCCTCCTGCAGAATGTGGCGGCATCGCGTACAACACGGGCTCGCCACCAGCCGGTCATTACAACAGCGTCAGGAGATCACCATGCGTCGCACAGTCGACTACTTTTTTGCACCGCAGAGCCCCTGGACCTACCTGGGCCACGAGCGCTTTGCCACCCTGGTGCGCGAGACCGGCGCTGTTGTGCGCGTGCTGCCCATGGACCTGGGCAAGATCTTCCCGCTCTCCGGCGGCCTGCCGCTGCCCAAGCGGGCGCCGCAGCGCCAGGCCTATCGGCTGTTGGAGCTGCGTCGTTTCAGCGACGCGCTGGGCCTGCCGCTGAATCCCGAGCCGCGTTTTTTCCCCGTGGCGGGTGATCCGGCCGCGCGCCTGATCACCGCGGTGGCCATGCACGACGGCGCCGATGCGGCCATGAAGCTGACCGGTGCCGTGACCGCTGCCGTGTGGGCGCAGGAGCGCGACATCGCCGACACAAGCACGCTGGCGGCCTTGCTGGCCGAGTGCGGTCTGGATGCGGCGCGGCTGGGCCAGTCGGAGCAGCCCGATGTGCAGGCACGCTACGACGAACAAACGCAAGCGGCCATCGACGCCAGCGTGTTCGGCGCACCCAGCTACGTGATCGACGGCGAGCTGTTCTGGGGTCAGGACCGGCTCGACTTCGTGGCGCGCAAACTGCGCACTTGAATTTTCTCAACCGACAACAGGAGATATCCCATGGGACACATGATTGAACTCAAGTCCGCTGACGGCACCACCTTTCCGGCTTACGTGGCTGGGCCTGCGGGCAACCCCAAAGCCAAAGGTGGTCTGGTCGTGCTGCAGGAAATCTTCGGCGTGAATTCACACATCCGCTCTGTGGCCGATGGCTACGCGGCCGATGGTTACTTTGTCGTGGCACCCGCCACCTTCCACCGCGTCCAGCCCGGTGTGGACCTGGGCTACACCGAGGCGGACATGAACGCCGGTTTCGGTTTCAAGACCGCCGTGGAGGGCCTGCCCGCGCCCGGCGTGATGGCCGACATCCAGGCCGCGATCGACCACGCGGCCCAGGCCGGCAAGGTCGGCATCGTCGGCTACTGCTGGGGCGGCCTGCTCACCTGGCGCGCGGCCTGCACGCTCACGGGCTTGTCGGCCGCCGTGCCGTACTACGGTGGCGGCATGACCGCGGCTGCCGAAGCCGCGCGTGAGCCGACCGTGCCCGTGATGGTGCATTTCGGCGATCAGGACCATTGGATTCCGATGGACACCATAGAGGTTTTCAAGAAGGCGCAACCCGACGTGACGGTGCACGTGTACGAAGCGAACCACGGCTTCAACTGTGACCAGCGCGGCTCGTACAACGAGGCCGCCGCCAAGCTGGCACGCGAACGCACACTGGCTTTCTTCGCCCAGCACATCGGCTGACGGCGATGCGGCGCGTGGGCCTGCTCAGCGGTCTGATGGCGGTGTGCACGGCCGCAGCGGCGACCGATTACAGCGGCCCGTTGTTTGACGCCCACCTGCATTACAACGACGAGGCCTGCACCCACGACGCGCCGGCGCCGGGCTGCCCACACCCCATGGCCGATGTGCTGGGGCGCATGCAAAAGATCGGTGTGCGCGCGATCGTCGCCAATTCGCGGCCCAACGACGGCACCAAAGCCCTGGCCACCGCGCGCGAGCAGACCCGCGCCGCCGGCGTGGCCGTGGTGCCCTTCGTGCGCCTCTACCGCAACCGCGCCGACTACAGCAACTGGTTCCGCGACCCCACCATCGTGGACATGGTGAACACCGAGCTGGCGCGCTGCACTCCGGCCGGGCCCTACCGTGGCCTGGGTGAGTTTCAGCTGTACGACAGTGCGAACGCCAACGGCCCGGTAGCGAAGCAGCTGATGGCGCTGGCCGAGGCGAAGGACCTGGCTGTGCTGGCGCATGTGGACGATGTGGCGATCGACCTGTTGATGGCGAACACAAGAGCTGGCAGCGCCGATCTGGCGCCGGGCCGCCCCAAGCCGGATCAGCCCCCCCGGGGGGCAGCGACCCGCGAAGCGGCGGAGCGTGGGGGCTTTCGTTTGATCTGGGCGCACACCGGCATCGGTGGCACGCCCGCTGCCCGGGTGGACGAGTTGTTCGCGCGGTATCCGAAGTTGATGGGCGAACTCTCCTACCGCCCGGGCCTGACATGCGCCGATGGCCAGCTCTGCCCCGAGTGGCGGGTGCTGCTGCTCAAGTACCCTGACCGTTTCCTCATCGGCTCGGACACCTGGATCAACCAGCGCTGGCAGTACTACGACGAGCTCATGAAGGGCTACCGCACCTGGCTCGGCGGCTTGCCCATCGATGTGGCGCGGCGCATCGCCTGGGACAACGGCGCCCGGCTGTTTGGCGTGGCCACGCCCACACCCTGAGAGGGACGTCAGCGCCCCGATCGCACCAGGTACCGCTTGCGCCAGAACAGCACGCCCAGCACCACGGCGGTCAGCACCATTGAACCAATGGCCCACCAGAAGCCGGTCTGCTGGTGAAGCAGAGGGATGAACTGAAAGTTCATGCCGAAGATGCCAGCGATCAGATTCAGCGGCAGGAAGATGGCGGTGAGCGCGGTGAGCGTGCGCATGATGTCGTTGGTGCGGTTGCTCTGCGCCGAGAAATGCATCTGCACCGCGGTCTCGGCGTTCTGCTCCAGCCGGCGCACGTGGTGCACCACGCGTTCGATGTGCTCAAGCACATCGCGCGATCGCACCTTGAGCAACTCCAGCCCGCGTTGTCCGCCGATGGACTCGTTCGGTTCCCAGGTGGCGATCGCTTCGATCCAGTCCTGGATGGCCGAGCGCTGGTCTTCGCAGATCTCGTCGAGCTGGTGCAGCGAGATGCGCGCGTCCAGCAGCGAGCCCCAGTTGCTGAAACGGGCCTTGGGTTGCAGGAGTTCGGTTTGCCAGTGATCGAGCTGGCGCGTGAGTTCGCGCCGAAGATCCAGGTAGCCATCCACCATCTGGTTGACGATCCGCAACATCAGGTCGGCCGGACTGGGGGGCAGGTGCACACCTGCGGCGCGCGAGGCTGCGCTGGCGGCGGACATCAAGCGGGTGGTGTATTGGTCCAGCACCTGGCAGCCTGCGGGGTGCACGGTGAGCAACACGCGGTCGAACACCGCGAAGCCCACCGGGCTGGTGTCGATGCGCCGCAGCACCGGCGGGCCGCCACGCTTGGTCGACTGCGTGAGGAACGTGCCCGGGTGAGCGAGATCGGTTTCGGTGTGACCGGCCGCCAGCCGGCGAAACACCAGGATGTCGTACTGCGAGGTGTAGTCGTAGTGCGAGGGCAGCTGGTTGTTGAGCAGGTCAGACGTGTGCAGGTCCACCAGTGTCATGCCGCACAGCACCTGCAGCGTGGATTGCACGGCGCCCTGCTCCAGCTCGAACTCACGCCGCCCGCAGGCGATCCACACGTAGCCTTTTCCGGGCAGCACCATCGGCAGGCTCGTGGACTCGCTCACCGAGCCGGGCAGGATGTGGAAGATGCGCATGGGGTGGGTTCAGCCGCGCAGCAGCCGGGCGGCGTCTCGCGCGAAATAGGTCAACACGCCGTCGGCACCCGCGCGCTTGAAGGCCAGCAGGCTTTCCATCATCACCGCGTCGTGGTCCAGCCAGCCGTTGATGGCCGCGGCCTTGAGCATCGCGTACTCACCGCTCACCTGATAGGCGAAGGTGGGCACGGCGAACTCGTCCTTGACCCGGCGCACGATGTCCAGGTAGGGCATGCCGGGCTTGACCATCACCATGTCGGCGCCCTCGGCCAGGTCCAGCGCCACCTCGCGCAGCGCCTCGTTGGAATTGCCCGGGTCCATCTGGTAGACCTTCTTGTCGGCCTTGCCCAGGTTGGCGGCCGAACCCACCGCGTCTCGGAACGGGCCATAGAACGCGCTGGCGTACTTGGCGCTGTAGGCCATGATCTTCGTGTGCACCAGACCGTTGGCTTCGAGTGCCGCGCGAATGGCGCCGATGCGCCCGTCCATCATGTCGCTGGGCGCGACCATGTCCACGCCCGCCTGGGCCTGGGTCACCGCCTGCTTCACCAGGATCTCCACCGTGGGATCGTTCAGGATGTAGTTGTGCTCGTCCAGCAGGCCGTCCTGGCCGTGGCTGGTGTAGGGGTCGAGCGCCACGTCGGTCATCACGCCAAGCTGCGGAAAGCGCTTTTTCAGTTCGCGCACCACGCGCGGCACCAGGCCGTCGGGGTTCAGTGCTTCCTGGCCGTCGGGCGTCTTCAGGGACTGGTCGATCACCGGAAACAGCGCCATCACCGGAATGCCCAGCGCCACACAGTCCTCGGCCACTGGCAGCAGCAGGTCCAGGCTCAGGCGCTCCACGCCCGGCATCGAGCCCACCGCTTCGCGTCGAGCCGCGCCGTCGAGCACGAACACGGGGTAGATCAGGTCGGCCGGGCTCAACCGATGCTCGCGCACCAGATCGCGGGTGAACGGATCCCGGCGCAGGCGACGGGGGCGGCTGAAGGGGTAGGGTGCGGGGTTGTGCATCGGCCTATTGTGGCAAACGGCAAACCGTTGCGTGTGACGCTCGGTGCCCTTGCTCCGGGTAGGGTGCGGGCTTGGGCGATCTGAAATTAGGCAGCATTGTGTTGAACTCCACAGTAAGAAGAAATGATTGGTACCTCCCTACGGTTCCCACGGACCCGATGGTGATAATTTCGGGTCCCAGCCCGCGTGCGGCCCCATTTCATCGACCATGCTTTCAGTCAAAAAGAACATTGCCAGCGTGCCTGCCGCCGCGAAGTCGGGCGGCCAGGCCGATTTGCCCTGGTCGCTGGACGAGCATTGGCCCGCCCTGGTGGCGCGCTTGGCCGACCAGGTTACCGAGGGCGTCAGCGCGCTTCAAAACAGCATCGATCTGTTGCTTTCGAAGGAGCGCATCACGCGCTTGGAACACCGGGCACTGAGCATCCCCACCGAACGCTTGAAGGTCGCCGGCATCAGTGCTCAGCAAATCAACCGCTTCTACGGTGGCCGCATTCGCCAGTCGCACGAAAAGGTCGACATGGCCCAGTTGGTCGAGGGTGTGCTACAGGAGCGCAAGAACGAACTCAGCGTGCTCGGTATCGAGCTGCGCCGAAAGCTCAAGTCGGTGGAGGTGCTGGTGGACCCCACGGTGGCCTACGCCTTCGTGAACGCGGTGCTCGACTGGGGATTGCCGTTTGGCAGTCGCATCGACGTGCGCATGGACTTGAACGCCTGGCCCAGGCACGCTCGCTTGCAGGTTCGCGTGTCCAACGATGGCCTGCCGCCATCCAGTACCGCCATGTTGGACAGTTTGAGCTGGGTGCTCATCCGTCAGATTGCACAGACCGCTGGCGGTATCGAAATCGCCCGAGAGACCACCGACGATGGTGTGAATTTCACGGCCATGTTCACGCGCACCGTCCAGGCCGTGGACGGCATTTCCGCCGTGGAGCTCTCCGATGACCATTCATCGATGTTCAAGTCGCTCTCCGGGATCTATGTATTGACGATTTCGCCAGCGCTGCAGATTCGTGCCGATGTGCGAGACGCTCTGCGCGAAATTGGTGTCCTGTCTGACAGCGTGGTCGATTTCGAGCAAGCCCGTGAGGCGATTCGCAGCCGAATGCCGAACCTGATCGTCGTGGACGCAGGGATCAAGGGCGACGCTTTCGATCTCTTCCGGCGCGAACTGCTTCGCGAGGTCTTCGAGTTCCCCTTCATTGAGATCTCGCCCGACGACAGCTCGTTCGACATGTCGGGCTTCGGTGAACTTTCCATGGCCAAAGTCGGGCGCGGGAACATCCGTGAGGCGCTGGGCACAGCGGTCATGTTCGAACTCGCCAAGATGATGTAACTCAATTTGCCTACATCATCTCGGCAGCAGATTCAATGTCAAAGTTGACAGGTCAAAGTTGGATATCCGTTTTTATTGGTGTACTATTTAAGTGGGCCGCTGAAAGGTGGCTCCCCGCTTTTCCTCCCTGAGCGGGTGCCTTAGTGTGTGACAGCAAAAAGGCTTCCCAACCCGGCCCATCTGGCCGGGTTTTTTTTGGTTGCCAGCTGACAGAGCCCGCAGACTGCGCCCTGTCAATGACTGTGGCGCGCACTACACTGACCGCATGCTCTGGGTCAAATCCTTTCACATCGTTTTCGTGGCCAGCTGGTTCGCCGGTCTCTTCTACCTGCCCCGAATTTTTGTGAATCTGGCCATGGTGCCGCCCGAGAGCGTGGCCGAACGTGAGCGCTTGCTCTTGATGGCGCGCAAGCTGATGCGGTTCACCAGTTTGCTGGCTGTGCCTGCGTTGATCCTGGGGCTGTGGTTGTGGCTGGGCTATGGGATCGGCTGGGGAGCGGGCAATGGATGGATGCACGCCAAACTGTTCGTGGTGCTGCTGGCACTGGGCTATCACCACACCTGCGGCGTGATGCTCAGGCAGTTCTCCCGAGGCGCCAACCGTCGCAACCATGTCTGGTACCGCTGGTTCAACGAGGCGCCGGTGATCCTGCTGGTGGCCGCGGTGGTCCTGGTGGTCGTCAAGCCCTTCTGACGTTTTGAAAGCGCGCTCATCCGCCTGGCCTCTGGCGTTTCTGTTCGCCTGTCTGGTGGCGTACGCCAGCCTGTACCCCTTCACCGGGTGGCGTGATCAAGGCGTGGTGCCGCTGGCGTTCTTGCAGGCGCCTTTCCCCCAGTACTGGACTGGTTTCGATGTCGCTTCCAACCTGGTGGGCTACGCTCCGCTGGGCTTCCTGTTGGCGCTCGCCTTGCAACGCTCCGGCTCCTCTCACTGGTCGTGGGTGGTGGCGCTGGGTTTGCCGGCGTTGCTGTCCTTGACGGTGGAGATGTTGCAGAGCTACCTGCCCATGAGGGTGTCGTCGAATGTGGATCTGGTCTTGAATGTGGCAGGCGCAGCGCTGGGGGTGGCGCTGGCGCTGCTGATCGAGCGCCTGGGCGCGCTGCGCCGCTGGAGCCAGATCCGCGCCAACTGGTTCGAGCCCTCTGCCCATGGGAGCCTCGTTCTGCTGGCGCTGTGGCCTTGTGCCCTGCTGTACCCCCAGCCGGTTCCATTCGGCCTGGGCCATGTCTGGGACCGGCTGGAGTCGGGCCTTACCGCGTTGCTGGTCGACACGCCGTTTCTGGAGTGGGTGCCCGTGCGTGAGTTCGCACCCGCACCCTTGAGCCCGCTGGCCGAGGCGTTCTGCATTGGCCTGAGCGTGTTGGCACCCCTGCTCATGGGCTACGCCGACATGCGTTCGCGGACCCGTCGGATAGTCTTCTGCGGCTTGCTGCTGGGTGGCGCCGTGTGCGTGGCAGGCTTGTCGGCCGCACTGACCTATGGCCCTGACCATGCGTGGGCATGGATCACGCCGCAGGCCCAGCTCGGCCTGACAGCGGCCCTGGTGGCGGGAGTGCTTTTTGTGGCCCTGCCACGCCGTATGTGCAACGTGGTCATGCTGTTGTGCTTGGCGGTGTCGCTGAGCCTGCTCAATGGCGCGCCCGTCAGCCCCTATTTCGCCCAGTCTCTGGAGGTCTGGGAGCAAGGGCGTTTCATCCGATTCCATGGCTTGTCCCAATGGCTGGGCTGGTTGTGGCCCTTCGCCGCGCTCGTGTTCGGGTTGTTGGCGGTCTCCCGTTCAGCGTCTGCGTCCGCACGCGCCTCTAAAATCGATTCATGACTGAAAACAAGTCTTATTACGAGCGCCACATCTTTTTCTGTCTCAATCAGCGGGACAACGGCGAAGCCTGCTGCGCCGATCACAAAGCGCAGGCTGCATTCGACCGCTGCAAATCACAAGCCAAGTCGCTCGGCCTTCTGGGCGCGGGCAAGGTTCGCGTGAACAAGGCGGGTTGTCTGGACCGTTGCGCAGGTGGCCCGATCGCCGTGGTCTACCCGGAAGCCGTCTGGTACAGCTACGTCGATGAGCACGACATCGACGAAATCGTGCAATCGCACCTGCGCGACGGCGTGGTGGTGCAACGGCTGGTGACGCCGGCCGATGTGGGGCGCTGAGCTTCCAGTGCACGCAAATCACGTGGTGAATCCAGACCCCGAGGCCGGAGTATGAACGCCCAAACGGAAGTCCTGACGATGACGGGCCCTTCGGGGCAGATTGAGCTGGCCGTTGACAGGCCCGAGCTTGCCTCGCGAGGCGTGGCGGTGATCGCGCATCCTCATCCGCTGCATGGCGGCACGCTGACCAACAAAGTGGTGCAAACGTTGGCTCGGGCCTGTGTGCAGGCGGGTTTGACTGCGGTGCGGTTCAACTTCAGGGGGGTGGGTGCCAGCGAGGGCGTGTACGACGAAGGCCGGGGCGAGCTCGATGATCTGTTGGCCGTGGTCGCCGCCCATGCCGCCGAAGGCCCTCTGTTTCTGGCTGGCTTCTCGTTCGGGGCATTCGTCACCAGTCACGCGGCCGTTAGGTTGCACGCGTCGCGCGACATCCAGCGCCTGGTGCTCATCGGTACGGCAGCCAGCCGATTCGACGCTGCGCCCGTGCCCGCGGAACTCCACGCCCGAACCTTGGTCGTTCATGGGGAGCAGGACGATACTGTTCCCTTGTCCAGCGTGATGGACTGGGCCCGACCCCAGGTGTTGCCGGTGTTGGTGGTGCCCGGCGGAGGCCATTTTTTTCACGGCCAGCTCCCTATGTTGCGGGAATTGGTGTTGCGTCACCTGCGCGCCTGAGGCTGCGCAGGCGTTTTTTTGACCCCCTTCTCTAAGGACCGGATTTTGTTGCGTCGCCTTTCTTCTGTTTTTCTGTCTGCCTGTCTGATGGCAGGCTCGGTGTTGCCTGCTTCGGCCCAGATGCCTCAAGCCCCGGAGGTGGCGGCCAAGGCATATCTGTTGATGGATGTGACGTCCGGGCAGATCTTGGCAGCCATGAACCCCGATCAGTCCGTTGAGCCCGCATCGCTGACCAAGCTGATGACGGCCTACATTGTTTTTGACGCGCTCAAGGCCGGCAAGATCAGCCTCACGCAGACCATGCCTGTGAGTGAGCGCGCCTGGAAGATGCCCGGCTCACGCATGTTCATCGACCCCAAGATGCAGGTGCCGGTGGAAGATCTCATCAAAGGCATGATCGTGCAGTCGGGCAACGACGCCACCGTGGCCTTGGCCGAAGGCGTGGCCGGTTCGGCGGAGCGTTTTGTGGAACTCATGAATGCGCAAGCCAAATCCCTGGGCATGAATTCGACCAGTTACCGCAACGCGGAGGGTCTGACCGAGGCAGGTCATACAACCACTGCCCGTGACCTGGCCATCCTGGCCAACCGCCTGATGACCGACTTCCCGCAGTACGTTCCGTACTATTCGATCCAGCGTTACCGCTATCCCGGCACGCCTGCGACCAACGACACCAACCGCAACCTGCTGTTGTTTCGCGACCCCAGCGTGGATGGCTTGAAGACGGGGCACACCAGCGCAGCGGGATATTGCCTGGTCGCGTCGGCGCGGCGTCAGGTGCCAGGTCTGGGTGAAGGCGCACAGGGCCAGCGACGTCTCATCAGCATCCTGCTGGGCGCGTCCAGCGAAAACGCCCGTGCTGCAGAGACCCAGAAACTCCTGAATTGGGGCTATACCGCCTTTGAGGCTGTGCGCCTGTTTCCTGCCGATGGCCCCGTGGCCACGCCCCGAGTCTGGAAGGGCAAGTCCGAACAAGTCCGCCTGGGTCGTCCCGAAGGCGTGGTTGTCTCTGTTCCGGCGGGCGAAGGCTCGAAGCTCAAGACCGAGGTGGTTCGCCCCGACCCGCTGGTGGCGCCGTTCAACCGGGGCGACGCTCTGGGTACGCTGCGCGTGAGCTTGGCCAACGGCACGAAAGTGGCCGAAATTCCCCTTGTCGTCATGGACACGGTGGAAGAAAGTGGCGTGTTTGGCCGTGCCTGGGACGCCATCCGCCTCTGGATCCAGTGATCCTTCTGTGGCCCTGAATTGCCAGGGGGCCGGCCCCGTGCTACATTAGTCGGCTTTTCGGAATTTTCCGAAGAGCTTTCCGTTTTCGCTTTTTTCAAACGTTTAGGGACGTTTTCAATGCCAACCATCAATCAACTCGTGCGCCACGGCCGGGAGGTCGAAAAGACCAAATCCAAGAGCCCGGCCATGGAAAACTCTCCGCAGCGTCGCGGTGTGTGCACCCGTGTGTACACCACGACCCCCAAGAAGCCCAACTCCGCTCTGCGTAAAGTCGCCAAAGTGCGCCTGACCAACGGTTTTGAGGTCATCTCCTACATCGGCGGCGAAGGCCACAACCTCCAGGAGCACAGCGTCGTGCTGGTTCGCGGTGGTCGTGTCAAGGATTTGCCCGGTGTGCGTTATCACATCGTGCGTGGCTCGCTCGACTTGCAAGGCGTGAAAGACCGCAAGCAGTCTCGCTCCAAGTACGGCGCGAAGAAGCCCAAGGCCAAGTAATCCTGGTTCGAATTCAAGGTGCTGTTTCCCGCGTGGCGCGGTGAATCAGCGTAGTGACCCGAAGCGCGGAATTGTCCGTGTGGGTCGAGTAAGTGGGGGTTCCAATGACCTCCGCGGTGCCTGCCCAGGTGCCAACTGAAGCAATATGAGGTGAAAAAATGCCACGTCGTCGCGAAGTCCCTAAACGTGAAATCCTGCCGGATCCCAAGTTCGGCAATGTCGAGCTCTCCAAGTTCATGAACGTGATCATGGAGGGCGGCAAGAAAGCTGTCGCCGAGCGCATCATTTATGGCGCGCTGGAGCAAATTGAGAAGAAGAGCGGCAAAGACCCGGTTGAAATCTTCTCGGTCGCCATCAACAACGTCAAGCCCATGGTGGAGGTCAAGTCCCGCCGTGTCGGTGGCGCCAACTACCAGGTGCCCGTTGAAGTGCGCCCCGTCCGTCGTCTGGCGCTGTCGATGCGCTGGATCAAGGAAGCCGCGCGCAAGCGCAGCGAAAAGTCCATGGCCCTGCGCCTGGCAAACGAGCTGATTGAAGCCACCGAAGGCCGTGGCGGCGCCATGAAAAAGCGCGATGAAGTGCACCGCATGGCCGAGGCCAACAAGGCCTTCAGCCACTTCCGCTTCTGATCCGGGCTACAGCCCTTTAGAGCATCCAGAACCGAGAGCCCGCATCCCTTGTCCCAAGGGTGGCGGGCTCGACCCCTTTTCGGAGTATTTCCATGTCCCGCATCACGCCCCTCGAGCGCTATCGCAACATTGGTATTTCCGCGCACATCGATGCCGGCAAGACCACCACCACCGAACGCATCCTGTTCTACACCGGTGTGAATCACAAGATCGGTGAAGTTCACGATGGCGCTGCCACCATGGACTGGATGGAGCAGGAGCAGGAGCGCGGCATCACGATCACTTCGGCTGCCACCACCTGCTTCTGGAAGGGCATGGACATGTCCTTCCCCGAGCACCGCATCAACATCATCGACACCCCCGGCCACGTGGACTTCACCATCGAGGTGGAGCGTTCCATGCGCGTGCTGGACGGCGCCTGCATGGTTTACTGCGCAGTGGGCGGTGTTCAGCCCCAGTCGGAAACCGTCTGGCGCCAAGCCAACAAATACAAGGTGCCCCGCTTGGCTTTCGTGAACAAGATGGACCGCACCGGTGCCAACTTCTTCAAGGTCGTCGAGCAGATGAAGTTGCGCCTGAAGGCCAATCCCGTGCCCATCGTGATCCCGATCGGTGCCGAGGAAAACTTCACTGGTGTGGTTGACCTGCGCAAGATGAAGGCCATCATCTGGGACGAAGCATCCCAGGGTATGAAGTTCGAGTTCCAGGAAATCCCGGCCGAACTGCTCGAAACCGCCAAGATCTGGCGCGAGAAGATGGTCGAGGCCGCTGCGGAAGCGTCGGAAGAGCTGATGAACAAGTACCTCGAAGAGGGCGACCTCTCCGAGGAAGAGATCACCCGCGGCCTGCGCGTGCGCACGCTGGCGGTCGAGATCCAGCCGATGCTCTGTGGCACCGCCTTCAAGAACAAGGGTGTGCAGCGCATGCTGGACGCCGTGATCGAACTCATGCCTTCGCCTGTGGACATTGAAGACGTCAAGGGCACGGATGATGACGAGGAAGTCACCAGCCGCCGGCCCGATGACAACGAGAAGTTCTCTGCCTTGGCATTCAAGCTGATGACCGACCCGTACGTGGGCCAGCTCACGTTTGTGCGCGTGTACTCCGGCGTGATGAAGAAAGGCGACTCGGTCTACAACCCCATCAAGGGCAAGAAGGAGCGCATCGGCCGTATCGTGCAGATGCACGCCAACAACCGCCAGGAAGTGGAAGAGATCCGCGCCGGTGACATCGCTGCCTGCGTGGGCCTCAAAGACGTGACCACGGGCGAAACCCTGTGCGATCCCGAAGCCATCATCATGCTGGAGCGCATGGTCTTCCCCGAGCCCGTGATTGCACAGGCCGTGGAACCCAAGACCAAGGCCGACCAGGAAAAGATGGGCATCGCCCTGCAACGCCTGGCCGCTGAAGATCCTTCGTTCCGCGTCAAGACCGACGAAGAGTCGGGCCAGACCATCATCGCCGGCATGGGCGAGCTCCACCTCGAAATTCTGGTGGACCGCATGAAGCGCGAATTCGGCGTGGAAGCCAACGTGGGCAAGCCACAAGTGGCCTACCGCGAAACCATCCGCAAGGAAGTGCCGGATGCCGAAGGCAAGTTCGTTCGCCAGTCGGGCGGCAAGGGTCAGTACGGTCACGTGGTGTTCAAGATCGAGCCCAACGAAGCCGGCAAGGGCTTCGAGTTCGTTGACGCCATCAAAGGTGGTGTGGTGCCGCGCGAATACATCCCTGCGGTGGAAAAGGGCGTCATCGAAGCGCTGACCACGGGCGTGCTCGCCGGCTATCCGGTGGTGGACGTCAAGGTCACGCTGCACTTCGGCTCGTACCACGACGTTGACTCGTCTGAAATGGCCTTCAAGATGGCTGCCATCTTCGGTTTCAAGGAAGGCTGCCGCAAGGCCAGCCCGGTGATCCTGGAGCCCATGATGGCCGTGGAAGTGGAAACGCCAGAAGACTACGCCGGCAACGTGATGGGCGATCTGTCCAGCCGCCGCGGCATGGTGCAGGGCATGGAAGACATGGTCGGTGGCGGCAAGGCCATCAAGGCAGAAGTGCCCCTGTCCGAGATGTTCGGCTATTCCACGACCCTGCGTTCGATGTCGCAAGGCCGTGCCACGTACTCGATGGAGTTCAAGCACTACGCCGAAGCACCGCGCAACGTGGCTGAAGCCATCGTTGCCGCTCGCGCGAAGTGAGAAAGTTGAGGGCAGGTCACCACAGGTGCTCTGCCCTCGGCCAACAAAGTTTTAGCCGGTCTGCGATCACGCGCCGCCCTGTCCCCGTGCGGGGCGAACCAGCAGTGTGGTGCAGACCTTAAACCGTGACACGGGTTTGTTCTTTAGGAATTGAAAATGGCAAAAGAGAAATTTGAGCGGACCAAGCCGCACGTGAACGTGGGCACGATTGGACACGTTGACCACGGCAAGACGACGCTGACGGCGGCGAT
>NZ_LMIE01000003.1 GCF_001428625.1 Hydrogenophaga sp. Root209 | reverse complement strand
GGCTCGATCGAGCTGCCCGAAGGCAAGGAAATGGTCATGCCGGGTGACAACGTGTCGATCACCGTGAAGCTGATCAACCCCATCGCCATGGAAGAAGGTCTGCGTTTCGCCATCCGCGAAGGCGGTCGTACCGTTGGCGCCGGCGTCGTTGCCAAGATCATTGCTTAAGGAGCCGACATGTCTACCAAGCAGAAAATCCGGATTCGCCTGAAAGCATTCGACTACAAACTGATCGACAGTTCGGCTGCCGAGATCGTCGACACCGCCAAGCGCACGGGCGCGATTGTCAAGGGTCCCGTGCCCCTGCCGACCCGCATGAAGCGCTTCGACATCCTGCGCTCGCCGCACGTCAACAAGACCAGCCGCGATCAGCTCGAGATCCGCACGCACCAGCGTCTGATGGACATCGTGGACCCTACCGACAAGACGGTTGACGCCCTGATGAAACTCGACCTGCCGGCTGGCGTGGACGTCGAAATTAAGCTGCAGTAATTGCGATTCCCAAGCCGATCGACGCTTTGCGCGTCGGTCGGCTTGCGCAAACAAAGCCCGCTGGTTATACTGGCGGGCTTTCCCGGATTTAGGTCTGGGGAGTTCGGCTTTGCCGATGCGGTCTGTCAATGATGCAGGTCGTATTTTTAAAACGTGTCGACGCCCTCCGGGGAGAGTCGATGCACCATCAGCCCCGGCCAATTGAAGTCGGGAACGGAGAAAACAATGAGTCTTAGCAACTCCCTCGGGTTGTTGGGTCGCAAGGTGGGCATGATGCGTCTGTTCACCGATGACGGGGACGCAGTTCCTGTCACGGTGGTCGATGTGTCGAACAACCGTGTGACACAGGTCAAAACCCTGGCCCATGATGGCTACGATGCGCTGCAGGTCACCTTTGGTGCCCGCCGTGCTTCCCGCGTGACCAAGCCCGAAGCGGGCCACCTGGCCAAGGCCGGTGTCGAAGCGGGCGAGATCATCCAGGAATTCCGCGTCGCTTCTGACGTCGCCGCCCAGTACCAGCCCGGTGCCGTGGTAGCCCCCAACGCGATCTTCGCGGTGGGTCAGAAGGTTGATGTGCAAGGTACTTCGATCGGTAAAGGCTTCGCCGGCACCATCAAGCGCCACAACTTCAAATCACAGCGCGCGTCGCACGGCAACAGCCGTTCGCACAACGTGCCAGGTTCCATCTCCATGGCCCAGGATCCGGGCCGCGTGTTTCCGGGCAAGAAAATGACCGGTCACATGGGCGATGACACCAAAACCATTCAGAACCTCGACATCGTGCGCGTGGACGAAGCCCGTCAGCTGCTCATGATCCGCGGCGCTGTGCCCGGCTCGAACGGCGGTTTCCTGACCGTGCGTCCTGCCATCAAGGCCAAATCCAAGGGAGCAAACTGATGCAAGTTGAACTCCTGAACGACCAGGGTCAGTCGTCGTCCAACGTGGACGTGCCTGAGACCGTGTTTGGTCGCGATTACAACGAAGCGCTGATCCACCAACTCGTGGTGGCATACCAGGCGAACGCCCGTCAAGGCACGCGTGCACAAAAAGACCGCCAGATGGTCAAGCACTCGACCAAGAAGCCGTTCAAGCAAAAAGGCACGGGCCGCGCCCGCGCCGGTATGACGTCTTCGCCCCTGTGGCGTGGCGGTGGTCGGATTTTCCCGAACAGCCCGGACGAGAACTTCACCCAGAAGATCAACAAGAAGATGTACCGCGCCGGCATGGCGTCCATCTTCTCGCAGCTGGTGCGTGAAGGCCGTCTGGCCGTGGTTGACTCCATGAAAGTGGATTCGCCGAAGACCAAGCAGCTGGCCGACAAGTTCAAGGCCATGAACCTGCAATCGGTTCTGGTGATCGCCGAAGAAGTCGACGAGAACCTGTACCTCGCCTCGCGCAACCTGCCCAATGTGCTGGTGGTCGAGCCGCGTTACGCCGATCCGCTGTCGCTGGTGCATTACAAGAAGGTCATCGTCACCAAGGCGGCGATCGACCAGCTCAAGGAGATGTTCGCATGAGCGTCACAAAATACGACGAAGGCCGCCTGATGCAGGTCCTCGTGGCACCTATCGTGTCCGAGAAGGCCACCCAGGTCGCCGAGCAGACCAACGCCGTGATGTTCAAGGTGTTGCGCGATGCTTCCAAGCCCGAGATCAAGGCCGCTGTTGAACTGATGTTCAAGGTCCAGGTCAAGGGCGTGTCCGTGCTCAACCAAAAGGGCAAGGCCAAACGCTTTGGCAAAACGGTGGGTCGCCGCGACCACGTTCGCAAGGCGTATGTGACCCTCATGCCGGGTCAAGAGCTGAACTTCGGCGGGGAGGGCGTTTAATCATGGCAGTCATCAAGATGAAACCCACCTCACCAGGCCGTCGTGGCATGGTGAAGGTGACGCGTGACCACCTGCACAAGGGTGAGGGCTACGCGCCGCTGCTGGAACCCCAGTTCCAGAAGGCTGGCCGCAACAACAACGGCCACATCACCACCCGCCACAAGGGCGGTGGTCACAAGCACCACTACCGCGTTGTCGACTTCCGTCGCAACAAGGATGGCATTCCGGCCAAGGTCGAGCGCATCGAGTACGACCCGAACCGCACGGCGCACATCGCGCTGGTCTGCTACGCCGATGGCGAGCGCCGCTACATCATCGCCCCGCGCGGTGTTGAAGTGGGTGCAACGCTGCTGTCCGGCTCGGAGTCGCCGATCCGCGTGGGCAACACCCTGCCGATCCGCAACATCCCGGTCGGTTCGACCATTCACTGCATCGAGCTGCAGGTCGGCAAGGGCGCGCAAATTGCGCGCTCCGCTGGCGCCTCGGCCGTGCTGTTGGCCCGCGAAGGCATCTACGCCCAGGTCCGCATGCGCTCCGGCGAGGTCCGCAAGGTCCACGTGGATTGCCGAGCCACCATCGGCGAAGTGTCCAACCAGGAACACAGCCTGCGCCAGTTGGGCAAGGCCGGTGTCAAGCGTCACATGGGCATCCGCCCAACCGTTCGCGGTACCGCGATGAACCCAATCGACCACCCGCACGGTGGTGGTGAAGGCAAGACCGGCGAAGGCCGCGCTCCGGTGGATCCGTGGGGCAACCTGACCAAGGGTTACCGCACCCGCAACAACCGCCGCACGCAGTCGATGATCGTCTCGCGTCGCAAGAAGTAAAGGGTTGACAACATGACTCGCTCACTGAAAAAAGGCCCTTTCGTTGACCATCACCTGATGGCCAAAGTGGAGAAGGCCGTGTCCACCAAGGACAAAAAGCCCGTCAAGACCTGGTCGCGTCGCTCGATGATCCTGCCCGATTTCATCGGTCTGACCATTGCCGTGCACAACGGCAAGCAGCACGTGCCCGTGTACATCACCGATCAGATGGTTGGACACAAGCTCGGCGAGTTTTCGCTGACGCGAACGTTCAAGGGCCATCCGGCCGACAAAAAAGCGAAGAAGTAAGGAACAACCATGGAAACCCGTTCAATCGTTCGAGGCGTTCGCCTCTCGGTCGACAAAGGCCGACTGGTTGCCGACCTGATTCGTGGCAAAAAGGTCGACCAGGCTCTCAACATCCTGGCGTTCACGCAGAAGAAGGCCGCTGGCATCGTCAAGAAAGCTCTTGAGTCCGCCATCGCCAATGCTGAACACAACGACGGCGCCGATATCGACGAACTGAAGGTCACGACCATCTACGTCGAGCAAGGCACCACGCTCAAGCGCTTCTCGGCCCGCGCCAAAGGCCGCGGCAACCGCATCAGCAAACCCACGTGTCACATCTACGTGACGGTTGGCAACTGAAGAGGTCACAGGAATATGGGACAAAAAATCAACCCCACCGGGTTCCGCCTCGCCATTTCGCGCAACTGGGCCAGCCGCTGGTACGCGAGCAACCGTGACTTCGCCGGCATGCTGGCCGAAGACATCAAGGTGCGTGAGTACCTCAAGGGCAAGCTGAAGAACGCCGCCGTCTCGCGCGTCGTGATCGAGCGGCCCGCCAAGAACGCCCGTATCACCATTTACTCGGCACGTCCGGGCGTGGTGATTGGCAAGAAGGGTGAAGACATCGAGAAGCTGAAGAAGGAACTGACCGCCAAGCTGGGCGTGCCGGTTGCGGTCAACATCGAAGAAGTGCGCAAGCCCGAGATCGATGCCAAGTTGATCGCCGACAGCATCACGCAACAGCTCGAAAAACGCATCATGTTCCGCCGCGCCATGAAACGCGCGATGCAGAACGCGATGCGCCTGGGTGCACAGGGCATCAAGATCATGTCGTCGGGTCGTCTCAACGGCATTGAAATTGCCCGTTGCGAGTGGTACCGCGAAGGTCGCGTGCCGCTTCACACCCTGCGCGCCGACATCGACTACGGCACGTCCGAAGCGAAGACCACCTACGGCATCATTGGTGTCAAGGTCTGGGTCTACAAGGGCGACACCCTGGGTCGCAACGATGCGCCCGTGGCCGCCGAGCCCCGTGTTGAAGAAGAGCGCCGCCCACGTGGTCCGCGCCGTGAGCGTCCAGCAGGTCCTCCTGCCCGCGCTGCGGTTCGTCGCCCTGGTGCGAACGCTGCTCCGGCCGATGGCAGCGACAAACCTGCCGAAGCCACGACCGGTACCGAAACCAAACCCGCCGTTAAGCGCGTTCGCAAAGACGCCGCGCCCGCATCTGCAGCTGCGGACGGCAAAGGAGAATAACCATGTTGCAACCTGCTCGCCGAAAATTCCGCAAGGAACAAAAAGGCCGCAATACCGGTGTCGCCACCAGCGGAGCCACCGTCGCGTTCGGTGACTTCGGTCTGAAGTCCACCGACCGCGGCCGCCTGACGGCCCGCCAGATCGAAGCCGCGCGTCGCGCGATTTCCCGTCACGTCAAACGTGGCGGCCGCATCTGGATTCGCGTGTTTCCGGACAAGCCGATCTCCCAGAAACCTGCTGAAGTCCGCATGGGCAACGGCAAGGGTTCGGTGGAGTACTACGTCGCCGAGATCCAGCCTGGCAAGGTGCTGTACGAGATCGTCGGCGTGCCGGAACAGCTGGCCCGTGAGGCCTTCCAGCTGGCCGCTGCCAAACTTCCCTTGCGCACCACGTTCGTGACGCGCTTGTTGGGTCAGTGATTCAGGAGAACACAAGATGAAAACTGCTGAACTGCGCCAAAAGGATGTGGCCGGCCTCGAAGCCGAAGTGAAATCGCTGCAAAAGGCCCACTTCGGTCTGCGCATGCAAAAAGCCACGCAACAACTCAACAACAACGCCGTGCTGGGCGACACCCGCCGCGCCATCGCTCGTGCCAAGACCATCCTGGCCGAGAAGCAGCGCACCGCGGCTTCGGCCAAATAAGGAGTGACCATGACGGAAGCTAAAACATCCCTCAAGCGCACCTTGATTGGCAAGGTCGTCAGTGACAAGCGCACCAAGACCGTGACGGTTCTGGTGGAGCGCCGTGTGAAGCACGAGCTCTACGACAAGATCGTTGCCAAGTCGAGCAAGTACCACGCCCATGACGAAAAGGGCGAGTACAAGACCGGCGACACGATCGAGATCACCGAGAGCCGTCCGCTGTCGAAGACGAAAAACTGGGTCGCCACCCGGTTGGTCCAAAAGGCCGAGCTGGTTTAAGCGCGATTCACGCTGCTTGCAGCGCCGAACTGAAAAGCGACCGACAATGCCGGTCGCTTTTTCTTTTTCCGGGCTCGATTTTCCGGGCCCCCACACCACGGCCCACAGGCCCAAAACCATGAGGAGCACAGCATGATTCAGGTTGGCGACAAAATCCCGGCGGCGACGTTGATGGAGTACAGCGAAGTTGAAGGCAACGGTTGCAGCATCGGCCCCAACGCCGTTGACGCGCACAAGGCCTCTTCGGGCAAGACGATTGCGGTGTTCGCTTTGCCGGGTGCCTTCACGCCGACTTGCTCGGCCAAGCACGTCCCCGGTTTTGTCGAGCACGCGGCCGACTTCAAGGCGGCCGGCGTGGACGAGATATGGTGCCTGAGCGTGAACGACGCCTTCGTGATGGGCGCTTGGGCGCGCGATCAGAAGACCGGCGACAAGGTGCGCATGCTGGCCGATGGCAGTGCCGACTTCGCCAAGGCCACGGGCCTGACGCTGGACCTGACAGGACGCGGTATGGGTTTGCGCAGCAACCGTTACTCGATGCTGATCAAGGACGGTGTGGTCAAGGCACTGAACGTTGAAGGTCCAGGCAAGTTCGAGGTGAGCGATGCCGCCACACTGCTGGCCCAGGTCAAAGCCGGCGTCTGATCGTGGGCTGAAGCAAAAAAGCCGCCGGTGGGAACACCGGCGGCTTTTTTCATGGCGCCCGCACGCGGTGCCGATTCAGAGATCGACCTTGAGGTAGTGGGCGCCTGGAATGGGGTTGTGATAGTAGGGCGCCACCTCGACAAAGCCCGATTCCTGGTAGAGGGCGCGCGCGGTTTCCATGTCGCTGAGCGTGTCCAGCAGCATGGTGGTGTACCCAGCGAGCCGTGCGTCGCTCATGACCCGATCGACCAACAGGCGGCCGAGTCCGAAGCCCCGGAACGCACGGCGCACGAACAGGCGCTTCATCTCGCACGCGTCAAGGTGGTCGGTGTTGGTGAGGGCGCGAAAGGCGCAGCAGCCTGCGGGTTCACCGCCCACGCTGGCCAGAAAGATGGAGCCTGCAGGCTCCGCGTATTCGCCAGGCAGACCCGCCAGTTCGGCTTCAAAACCCTGAAAGCACAGATCGATGCCCATGTCGGCCTGGTAGTCCAGGAACAGCGACCTGACCGTGGTCAGGTCGTCGGGAAACCGGGCCAGTCTGAGCGTGACGCTGGCAGTCTCGGAAGATTTCATGCGGGGAAGAGCGGGCTGGGCTGAATGAGCGGCAGGGCGCCCACTATACGACAGGCGCTGCGCGTCAGAACGCGTTTCCCAGACTGACCAGCCAGGTCACTGCGCCACCACACAGTGCCAGCACCAACAGCGCGAGCGCACGCGAAGAGGCCGAATCATGGGTCTCGGGAACGCTCACGGCGCGGGTCACTTGTTTGTCGCCGACCACCATCGGACGGATCAGGTTGTCCTTCTTCACCCATTTGTAAAAGAAGACGGCGGCGACGTGCAGGATCACCAAACCGATCACGATGAACTTGCCCACGTTCTTGTGGTAGCTCGTCGCCAAGGCCACGGTGTCGCCGGAGACGAAGCGCACGAGCGGGCCGAAGAAGGCGATCTCGTCGTCGCTCATCAGTCCCGTGCTCACCTGCGCCAGGAGGACGGCCAGCAGCACAAACACCGACAGTGCGCCCAAGGGCGTGTGACCCACCCGGTGCTCGGGTTGTGCCTGCCCGCGCAGGTAGGCAATGACCGTCGATGGTGCAAACAGGAAACTGCCGAAGCGCGACCAGTGTCCGCCCACGAAACCCCAGACCACGCGGAACAGCAGAAGTGCCAGCACCGCGTAGCCCAGGCGCATGTGCCAGTTAATCCAGTTGCCGCCGATGTTCGCGGTGATCACAAGGCCCACGACGGCGGCGGCGAGCAGCCAGTGGAACAAGCGGGTGGGCAGGTCCCAGACGCGAATGGTTTGCATGGTTGAGTGGAGGGAGTTCAAAGAGGAGTGGAGCCGCGGACGTCGAGACAGTTCCGACGGAACTTAACGCCGGCCCGGACACTCACCCGCTGGTAGCGGTTTCGCTACGTTTTGTATCAAAAATTCAACCACGCTCAGGAGTGCTCATGAAGTTTCTCGCCCCGTTGGCCATGGCCGTTGCGATCACCAGCCTGTCTGCCCCGGCATTCGCCCAGTTCCAGAAGCCCGAGGATGCTGTCAAGTACCGCAAGGCCGCCTTCACCGTGATGGCCAGCCATTTCGGACGCGTTGGCGCCATGGTCAACGGCCGCGTGCCATTCGACCCGAAGGTGGCGGCCGACAGCGCGGCCATTGTCGAGACGATGAGCAAGCTGCCGTGGGAGGGGTTTGGCCCGGGCACCGACAAGGGTGACATACGCGCGCTCCCCGCCATCTGGACCGAGCAGGCGAAGTTCAAGGAAGGCGCAGACAAGCTGCAGGTGGAGACGGCCAAGCTGAGCGCTGCTGCCAAGACGGGCAACCTGGACGCCGTGAAAACGGCCTTCGGCGCCGTGGGTCAAACCTGCAAAGCCTGCCACGACGCCTACCGCAAGGATTGATCTCGATCGCGGTCTGAACCGCCATGCAAAAAGCCGGGTCTTGGGGCCCGGCTTTTTGTTGTCTGGCGCCTGGCAAGTTTCAGGTCTGGGCCAGCAGTTTCTCGATGAGTTGGTGCAGGGCGGCGAAGTCGGGCTCGCCCACAAAGCGCTTGACGATGCGGCCCTGCTTGTCAACCAGGTAAGTCGTGGGCGTGAGCTTGACGTCGCCCCACTGCTGAGCGATCTCACCGGTGTTGTCCAGCGCCACCTTGAAGGGCAGCTGGCGGCTCTGCGCGAAATTGAGCACCCAGTTGGGTGGGTCGTACTCCATGGCCACGGCCACGGTGTCGAATCCCTGGGCCTGGTACTTGTGCCAGGTGGCCACGATCTGCGGCATTTCCTTCACGCAGGAGACGCAGGTGGTGGCCCAGAAATTCACCAGGGTCACCTTGCCCTGGAGGTCGGCGGTGGTGGCCTTGGAACCGTCGAGCAGCACGAAGGTGGAGTTGGGGGCAGCTTCGCCGCCCGCGCAACCCGCGAGTCCCAGCACGGCGGCGGCACCCAGCGCGGCGGCGGTGGCCAGGCTGCGACGGCGCAAGAGGCCGGGTCGGTCAAGTTCGGTCATTGTTTTTTCACTTCCCGGGGGCTACATTGCCCCACGTCGTTCGTTCATCAGCATCTCAGGAGACACCGCATGCAGCGCCGCCAGTTTACCCAGTCCACCGCCGCCCTCGGCCTCCTCATCCTGGCCGCCCACCAGCAGGCGCGGGCCTTGTCGCTGGGCGATCTCACGGAAGCTGATGCCAGCAAGGGCATCAAGGTGGCTCTGGAAAAAGGTGCTTTGGCGGCCGTGGCGCTGCTGGGCAAGACCGATGGATTCCTCGGCAACCCGAAAGTTCGGATTCCTTTGCCCGGTTTTCTGGAAGATGCGTCCAAGCTCCTGAAACTCACAGGCCAAGGCAAGCGCGTGGACGAACTGGTCACCAGCATGAACCGCGCGGCCGAGGCCGCCGTGCCCATGGGGCGTGATCTGCTGGTGAACGCGGTCAAGTCCATGAGCGTTTCGGACGCCAAGAACATCCTGGGCGGTGGCGACAATTCGGTGACCCAGTTCTTTGCCGACAAGACGCGCTTGCCACTGGGCGAAAAATTCCTGCCCATCGTCACCCGGGCCACCGAAAAAGTGGGCTTGGCCAACCAGTACAACAAGGTGGCGGGCAAAGCGGCGGGCATCGGGCTGGTCAAGGCCGAAGACGCCAACATCCAGAAATACGTGACCGGCAAGTCGCTCGACGGCCTCTACACCATCATCGGCGAGGAAGAACGCAAGATTCGCCAAGACCCGGTGGGCACCGGCAGCGCCATCCTCAAGAAGGTGTTCGGTGCAATAAAGTAAGCGCCTGCTGACGTCGCGTGTTCAGTTTTTCTTGAGCTTGGCTCGCGCCTCGGCCAGACGTGCATTCAGGTACTCGCCGTAGAAGTCGGGCACGGCCACACCCACCAGGCGCTCGGCGAGCTCCTGGCCATCGGGGCCGAAGAACATCACGGTGGGCGTGAAACGCGCCTTCCAGGCCCGGGCCTGATCGGCCGGTGTCGTCGTGTCGCCCGCAAACCCCTGCAGGTTGGACTGCCGGTCCTGCACGTCGATCTGCACCGCCACCAGCTCGCCGTCGCGGCGCATGGGTGCCAGGTAGTTGTTGCGCACCAGTTCGCAGTACACGCAGCCTTTGAGCGTGGTCATGACCACCAGCGGCTCACCGCGTGCGGCGGCGGCCTGGGCGGCGCCGCGCAGCGAGACGGGTGTGGGCAAGGTCGGTGCAGCGGTGGCCATGGTCGCCTGGGTCAGACCGCGCCGCTGCGTTGCAGCGCGGCCAGTTGTTCGGGCGTGCTGCCCAGCCAGTCGCCCAGCACCTCGGCCGTGTGCTGGCCCAGCAACGGTGGCGGCAGGTCGTTGCGCACGGGGGTGGCGCTGAGCTTGAGCGGGCTGGCGACCAGATCAACCTGATCGGCCAGCGGGTGCGACCAGCGCTGCACCATGCCGCGCGAGAGCACGTGTTCGTCGGCAAACACCTCGGCCAGGTTGTTGATGGGTCCGCAGGGCACCTTGGCCGCTTCCAGTGCGGCGAGCCAGTCGGCCTTGGTGCGGGTCTTGAGAATGGTTTCCAGCAGCGGCACCAGCACGGCGCGGTGGCGCACCCGGTTCTGGTTCTGCGCAAAGCGCGCGTCGGTGGCCAGTTCGGGCTGGCCCGCCACGGCACAAAACTTGGCGAACTGGCCGTCGTTGCCCACCGCCAGGATGATGTGTTGCGCCAGACCCTGGGTATCGGGGGCGACCTCGAACACCTGGTAAGGAACGATGTTGGCGTGGGCATTGCCCGCACGACCCGGCACCTTGCCGTCGTCGCGGCCGCGCACCAGGTAGTTGGCGCCCAGGTTGGCCAGCATGGCCACCTGGGTGTCGAGCAGCGCCATGTCGATGTGCTGGCCCTCGCCCGTGCGCTCGGCGTGGCGCAGCGCGGCCTGGATGGCCACGGTCGCGTACAAACCAGTGAACAGATCCGCCACCGCGACCCCCACCTTTTGTGGGCCACCGCCGGGCAGGTCGTCGCGCTCGCCGGTCACGCTCATCAGACCGCCCATGGCCTGGATCGCGAAGTCGTAGCCCGCGCGCTCCTTGTAGGCGCCGGTCTGGCCGAAGCCGGTGATGGAGCAGTACACCAGCCGGGGGTTGAGGACGCGAAGGCTGTCGAAGTCCAGACCGTAGCGCGCCATGTCGCCGACCTTGTAGTTCTCGACAAACACGTCGGCCTTGGCGGCGAGTTCACGGATCAGCGCCTGGCCTGCCGGCGTGGCGATGTCGCAGGTGATGGAGCGCTTGTTGCGGTTGGCGCCCAGGTAGTAGGCGGCCTCGGCGGTGTCGGCGCCGTCGCGCCCGCGCAGGAAAGGTGGGCCCCAGCCACGCGTGTCATCACCCCCAGGGTGGTTGTGGCCGGGCGGGCGTTCAACCTTGACCACATCGGCGCCCAGATCGGCCAACGTCTGCGTGCACCAGGGGCCGGCGAGCACGCGGGACAAATCGAGTATGCGGATACCATCCAGAGCATTCATGTTTGCCATTGTGCTCGACGCTGTGGGCACCGCGGTGTCCCCGCTGTGGCGTGCCTCTCTCCATCCCATGTCTTCACCTGCATCCCACCGCGCCATGTGCCGACCTTGGCCCATCGGCGTGCTGATGGCCCTGGCGCTGACCGCCTGCAACCCCACCTTCAACTGGCGTGAACTGCGCCCCGAGGGCACGCCTGTGCAGGCGCTCATGCCGTGCAAGCCCGAGACTGCCGAGCGCTCGGTGCCTTTGGGTGGCGCACCCACGGTGCTGCACATGCACAGCTGCAAGGCTGGGGGCCTCACCTTTGCCCTGGCCTGGGCCGATGTGCAAGACGCCGCTGCAGTGCCCGCCACGCTCACCGATTGGCAACGCGCCGCGCTCGCAGCCATCCGCGTCGACCCGGCACTGCAGGCCGATCCGGCGCACCGCTGGGCAGCCACTGTGGCCGGTTCGACGTTGGCGCAAGGCATCACCGCGCTGGGCATCGATCCGCAAGGTCAGCCGGTGCAGAGCCGCGCGGTGTACTTCGCGCGGGGCTCGCAGGTGTTCCAGGCGGCGATGTATGGCGTTGCGCCCAGTGACGAGGTGAGCACCACGTTTTTTGATGGACTGAAGCTGCCATGACCCGCGCACCGACACACGCCGCCGGCGACGCGCTGGGGACGCGGGCCGCGATCATCGTCTTCCTGACCTTTGCGATCGCGTATTTTTTCTCGGCGCTGGTGCGAGCCATCACGGCCACGCTCTCGCCCACGCTGAGCGCGGAACTGGACCTGAACGCTGGCGACCTCGGGTTGTTGGCCGGCGGTTACTTTCTGGGCTTCGCAATGACCCAGTTGCCCCTGGGCAACTGGCTGGACCGCCACGGTCCGCGCAAGGTGATCCTGGCATTTCTCACCGTGGCGGTGCTCGGCTGCATGGCCTTTGCGCTGGCCACGAGTTTCTCGGGTTTGCTGGCCGCGCGCATGCTTACCGGCATGGGCGTGAGCGCCTGCCTGATGGCGCCGCTCACCGGCTTTCGCCGCTGGCTCACGCCCGCCACGCAGCTGCGGGCGAACTCCTGGATGCTCATGACCGGATCGCTGGGCATGGTGGCCGCCACCTTGCCGGTGCAGTGGCTCATGCCCTACACCGGCTGGCGTGGATTGTTCTGGATGCTGGCCGGGCTGATTGGGCTGTCGATGGTGGGCATCGCGCTCATCGTGCCGCGCTGGCGCCAGGCGGCGCCGCCCTCGCTGCAGGATCCACCGTCGGATTCAAAGGGCTACGGCTTCATCTGGCGCAACGCCTATTTCCGCCAGATGCTGCCGATCGGCTTCGTCAATTACGGCGGCATGGTGGCGGTGCAGACCCTGTGGGCGGGGCCGTGGATGGTGAAAGTGGCGGGCTACACCCCGCAGCAAGCGGCCACCGGCCTGTTCGGCATCAACCTGTCGATGCTCTGCACCTTCTGGCTCTGGGGCGTGGTCAGCCCCAACCTGGCGCGCCGCGGTCTGCGGCCCGAGCGGCTGATCGCCTGGGGTCTGCCATCGAGCTTCGCCGTGCTGACGGCCATCGTGTTGCTGGGCTCGGACGCGGGCTGGGAGTTGTGGGCGCTGTTCTGCGTGACCAGCACCTTTGTGTCGTTGTCTCAGCCCGCTGTGGCGCTGGCCTTGCCCGCCGAGGCGGCGGGTCGTGCGCTGTCGGCCTACAACCTGGCCATCTTCGGCGGGGTGTTTGGTGTGCAATGGGGCATTGGCCTGCTGATCGAAGCACTCATGGTGTTCGGCTGGAGCGAAGCCGATCGCTACCGCGGCGCCATTGCGATCTTTGGTGTGTGTTGCGTCTTCGCCTACCTCGCTTTCTGGCGCGCCTGGCGTACCCGCCCCAGAGCGCAGGCCGGCTAAACTGCATCCATGAACGGCATCCTCATCATCGCGCACGCACCCTTGGCTTCGGCCTTGCGTCAGTGCGTCATGCATGTGTTCCCCGACAGCACCGAGGCTATCTCGGCGCTGGATGTCCAACCCAACGTACCGCCCGAAGAATCGCTGGCACAGGCGCGCGCGCTCATGCGCCAGATGCACCTGCCGCAAATCCTGGTGGTGACCGACGTGTTCGGCGCCACGCCGTGCAATGTGGCGCAAAAACTGATCGACGGCATCAACTCCAAGTTGATTACGGGCGTGAACCTGCCCATGCTGCTGCGCACCGTGTCGTACCGCCACGAGTCATTGGACGCGCTGATCTCGCGCGCCATGATCGGCGCCACGCAGGGGGTGATTCAGGTGGCGGTGACCGCTCCGCAGAACCAGGCCAGACGAGCCACCCATGATCAAGACCACCGTGACCATCAGCAATAAGCTCGGGCTGCACGCACGCGCCTCGGCCAAACTCACCAAACTCGCTGGCAGCTTTGCCAGCGATGTGTGGATGTCGCGCGGCGACCGCCGCGTGAACGCCAAAAGCATCATGGGCGTGATGATGCTGGCGGCGGGTCTGGGCAGCACGGTCGAGGTCGAGACCATCGGGGCCGATGAACAGGTCGCGATGGATGCGCTCATCGCGTTGATCAACGACAAGTTCGGAGAGGGTGAGTGAGTTTCAGCGTTCACGGTCTGGCCGTCTCCCGGGGCATTGCCATCGGGCGCGCGGTGATCGTGGCGTCGAGCCGCATCGACGTGGCGCACTACTTCGTGCAGACCGAGCAGGTCGACGGCGAGATCGAGCGGCTGCGCCATGCGCGCAACGAGGTCGCAGCCGAAATCCTGAAGGTGCAGCAGAGCCTGCACGACCTGGGTCCTTCGGACGCGCACCCCGAACTCACCGCCTTGCTCGACGTGCACCTGATGCTGCTGCAGGACGAGCAGCTCACCAACGGCGTGAAGCACTGGATTGTCGAGCGCCACTACAACGCCGAATGGGCGCTCACCACCCAGCTGGAGGTGATCGCGCGCCAGTTCGACGAAATGGAAGATCCCTACTTGCGAGAGCGCAAGGCCGATCTGGAGCAGGTGGTCGAGCGCATCCTGCGGGTGATGCGCGGCGTGACGTCCCCGGTGGGTGTGGGCCAGCCGCGCCCCGGGCAGGACAGCGCGGTCGACGTGCCGCTGGTGCTCATTGCGCACGATCTCTCGCCGGCAGACATGCTGCAGTTCAAGCAGAGCGTGTTTGCCGGCTTCGTCACCGACGTGGGCGGCAAGACCAGCCACACCGCCATCGTCGCGCGCAGCATGGACATCCCGGCGGTGGTCGGCGCGCGCTCGGCCAGCCAGTTGATTGAGCAGGACGACTGGGTCATCATCGACGGCGATGCCGGCGTGGTGGTGATCGACCCCTCGCCCATCCTGCTGGCCGAATACGGTTTCAAGCAGCGCCAGGGCGAAGTCGAGCGCGAGCGCCTGTCGCGCCTGAAGAACACGCCCGCCGTCACGCTCGACGGACAGAAGATAGAACTGCTGGCCAACATCGAACAGCCCGAGGACGCCGTGGGCGCCCTCAAGGCCGGAGCCGTGGGCGTGGGCCTGTTCCGCAGCGAGTTCCTCTTCATGGGGCGCAACGGCAAACTGCCCGACGAGGAAGAGCAGTACCAGGCCTACAAACGCGCGGTCGAGGGCATGCAGGGCTTGCCGGTGACCATTCGCACGGTGGATGTGGGGGCCGACAAGCCCTTGGACCGTGTGGCCCAACGCGCTGGCGAAGACCACCTCAACCCGGCACTGGGCCTGCGCGCCATCCGCTGGAGCCTGGCGGATCCGGCCATGTTTCTCGCGCAGTTGCGCGCCATCCTGCGCGCGGCCGCGCACGGGCCGGTGCACCTGCTCATTCCCATGCTCGCGCACGCGAGCGAAATCCGCCAGACGCTCGCTCTGGTGCATCGCGCCCGCGAACAACTGGAGGCCGCGGGTGTGCGCCAGGGGGTGGTGAAGCTGGGCGCCATGATCGAAGTGCCCGCGGCGGCGCTCACCATTCCGCTGTTTCTCAAGCACTTCGACTTCCTGTCGATCGGCACCAACGACCTGATCCAGTACACGCTGGCGATCGATCGCGCCGACGAAGCCGTCTCGCACCTCTATGACCCGGTGCACCCTGCCGTGCTGCACCTGCTGGCCAACACCATCGCGCAGTGCCACGAGCAGGGCAAGGGCGTGAGCGTGTGCGGTGAAATGGCGGGCGACGTGGCCATGACGCGCCTGCTGCTCGGCCTGGGCCTGCGCAGTTTTTCCATGCACCCTTCGCAGATCCTTGCGGTCAAGCAACAGATATTGCGTTGCGACACGACAAGGCTGCAGACGTGGGCGCAGACCGTGCTGGCGGCGGAAGATCCCGCAGCACTGATGACCGACTGAACGTTGGCCCCCACGCTCCGCCGCTGCGCGGGTCGCTGCCCCAGGACGGGGAAGGGCCCCGGTCCTTGCCGGGTCCGGGGGCTGATCCGGCTTGGGGCGGCCCGACGCCGAATCGTCAGTCAGCGTCGCGTGGCGATCACCGCCGCGCCCACGATCATCAGCGCCGCCAGTCCGATCGCCGGACTCGGCATCTCTGAGCGAACCAGCAGCAGTGTCAACGTGGAGAGCAGCGGCGTGAGAAAGCTCAACACGCCGATCTGACGCGCGTCGCCACGCTTGAGTGCCGCATCCCACAGAAAGAACGCACCACCCAGCGGTCCCAGGCCCAGCACGGCGATGAGCAGCATGTCCTGGGTCGAGAGCGAGACGGCGGGCTCCAGCAGCGCGTGGCACAGCAGCGAGAGCGCGCCCGAGAGCAGCGCAAAGCTGCCGATGGCAGCGGTGGGGAAGGCGCGCACACGCTTCGTCATCAGTGAGTAGCTGGCCCAGATGAAGGCCGAGGCCAGCGCCGGGATGTAGCCCCAGGCCCAACGGGTGTCGCCCGCATCGCCCGCGCCGCCGAGGATGGCCAGCGCCGCGCCAGCAAAACCCAGCAGGGCGGCAAAGACGTGCCGGCCGGTGAGCGATACGTCCCGCAGGAACAGCGGCGCCATCACCACGATGCCCAGCGGCCAGAGGTAGTTGACCAGGTTGGCCTGCACCGGCGGCGCATGGCGCAGGGCGATGAAGAGCAGGAAGTGGAAGCCGAACAGGCCGTAGACCCCGAGAGCCAGCGTGCTGAGGGGCACGCGCCACTGGCGGAAGTCGAAGCGCGAGAGCGGCAACGCGATCAGGCTGCCGACCAGCAGCGAGAGCCCGGTGAGCAGAAAGGGCGGCACGTGCGACAGGGCCACACCGAGTGCGGCGAGGGAGGCCCACAGCGCGATCGCGCCCAGGGCAAGGAGGTTGGCGTTCATGCGGATAGGTTACCGCGCCGTGCGTGCATTGACGTGAGTGCGGCGTCACACGCACGTCATTGTGTCGTCATGCGGTCGTCGCAGCGGCATCGCACCATCGCCGCATGCTCAATGTCGATCTGGTCTGGTTCAACGCAGGTGGCGGTCACCGTGCCGCCGCCGAGGCGCTGTCACTGGCCATCGAGGCCCAAGGCTTGCCTTGGCGTGTGCGCAAGGTGAACTTCACCGAAGTGATCGACCCGGCGGGTCGGTTCCGCCGCGTCATGGGCTTCGATCCCGAAGACCTCTACAACAAGCGCCTGGCCAGCGGCTTCACGCTGGGTCTCTCGCAAGAGCTCAAGCTGCTGCAGCGCGCCATCCGCTGGAGCCACCCCCTGCTGGTGGAGCGGCTGGCCGCTCACTGGCGCGAGACGAAGCCCGACATGGTGGTCTCGCTGATTCCGAACTTCAACCGCGCGCTGCACGACAGCCTGGCCCTGGCTCAACCGCAGACGCCGTTCGTCACGGTGTTGACGGACATGGCCGATCACCCGCCTGTGTTCTGGGTGGAGCCGGGCACCGGACAGTATGTTGTTTGCGGCACGGCCCATGCACACGCGCAGGCGCTGCAGGCCGGGGTTCCCTCGGCGCAGGTGCACCGTGTCAGCGGCATGCTGCTGCGCCCCACTTTCCACGCACCAGCGCCGCTGGACCGCGCCCGCGAGCGGGCTGCCCTGGGGCTGGACCCTGCACGGCCGGTGGGGCTGGTGATGTTCGGTGGCGAGGGTTCACGCGCCATGAAGCGGATCGCTGCGGCGTTGCCCGATGTGCCGCTGATCCTGCTGTGCGGCCGCAACGAGGCGCTGGCCCAGTCGCTGCGTGCCATGCCTGCGGTGGCGCCGCGCGTGGTGGTGGGCTTCACGCCCGATGTGGCGCGCTGGATGCAGCTGGCCGATTTTTTTGTCGGCAAACCAGGTCCTGGTGCCATCAGCGAGGCGGTGCAGATGGGGTTGCCCGTCATTGTTGCGCGCAACGCCTGGACCATGCCGCAGGAGCGGTGGAACACCGAGTGGGTGCGTCAGCAAGGCGTGGGCCTGACCCTGCGCAGTTTCAGCCAGATTGGTGTCGCGGTGGGCCAGCTGCTGCCCCGGCTGGCGGAATTTCAGCGCCGCGTCGCCGCCGTCGAAAACCGCGCAGCGCTGGAGGTGCCGCAGCGTCTGGCGGCCATCCTGAAGGCGCGGCATGCAGCCGTGGCGCAACCATTGGCCGAGCCCGCGCTGTCATGCGATTGACGCCGAATCTTCATTGACGCGTCGCAAGCGATCTTCAAACTGAACCTCCATGCGACGAGATCTCCTTCCTTTGCTGGGCCCTGCGGACTCAACGGACGCCGATGTGGATGCGCCCGATGGTTTGCGCGTGCGCACCGTGTGGATATCGGACCTGCACCTGGGCACGCCGGGCTGCCAGGCGATTCCACTGCTGGATTTCCTCAAGCGCGTGGAGTGCGACACGCTCTACCTGGTGGGCGACATCATCGACGGCTGGCAACTCAGACGACAGTGGTACTGGCCGCAGTCCCACAACGATGTGGTGCAGAAGCTGCTGCGCAAGGCGCGCAAAGGCACGCGGGTGGTCTTCGTGCCGGGCAACCACGACGAGTTCGCACGCAAGTACCTGGGGCACAACTTCGGTGGTGTGGAAGTGGTTGAGGAAGCCATCCACAAGACCGCGGACGGGCGTCTGTTGTGGATCACGCACGGCGACTACTTCGATGGCGTGATCCAGTGCGCCCAGTGGCTGGCCCATGTGGGCGACTGGGCCTATGAGCTCACCTTGCGCATCAATCGACACCTCAACTCCACGCGCGCCCGTCTTGGGCTGCCGTACTGGAGCCTGTCGCGCTACCTCAAACTCAAGGTCAAGCGCGCGGTGAGCTATGTGAGCGACTTCGAGGACGCGGTGGCGCGCGAGGCGCGTGAGCGAGGCGTGCACGGCGTGGTGTGCGGGCACATCCACCACGCCGAGATCCGCACGATCGACGGCATCCTGTACTGCAATGACGGCGATTGGGTGGAGAGCCTCACGGCCTTGGTCGAACACGCCGATGGTCGGCTCGAAATCCTGGACTGGTCGGGTTTGCCGAGCCAGCCGGCTGCCAAGGTGCTGGGCACCGCCCCCGCCCTGCAGCCTGCGGTGGTCTGAACCGGCTCAGCGTGCGGTGTTGAGCACGTCGTGCGCCTGCTGGTCGGCGTGGTACGAGCTGCGCACCATCGCGCCCACAGCGGCGTGGCTGAAACCCATCTTGTAGGCCTCGACCTCGAACATCTTGAAGGTGTCCGGGTGCACGTAGCGGCGCACCGGCAGGTGGTGGCCGCTGGGCGCGAGGTACTGGCCGATGGTGAGCATGTCGATGCCGTGCGCGCGCATGTCACGCATGACCTCCAGAATTTCTTCGTCCGTCTCGCCCAGGCCGACCATCAGGCCGCTCTTGGTCGGCACGTCGGGGAACAGCGCCTTGAACTTCTTGAGCAGGTTCAGGCTGAACTGGTAGTCCGAGCCCGGACGCGCTTCCTTGTACAGGCGTGGCACGGTCTCCATGTTGTGGTTCATCACATCGGGCGGTGCTGCCTTGAGGATCTCAAGTGCGCGGTCATCGCGGCCGCGGAAGTCGGGCACCAGCACCTCGATCTGCGTCTGCGGCGACAGGGCTCGCGTCTTCTCGATGCAGGCCACGAAATGGCCGGCACCGCCATCGCGCAGATCGTCGCGGTCCACGCTGGTGATCACCACGTATTTCAGCTTGAGCTGCGCGATCGTCTTGGCGAGGTTGTCGGGCTCATTCACGTCCAGCGGGTCGGGGCGCCCGTGGCCCACGTCGCAGAACGGGCAGCGCCGCGTGCACTTGTCGCCCATGATCATGAAGGTGGCCGTGCCCTTGCCGAAGCACTCGCCGATGTTGGGGCAACTCGCCTCCTCGCACACCGTCACCAGCTTGTTGGCGCGCAGGATGTCCTTGATTTCGTAGAACCGGGTGGTCGGGCTGCCTGCCTTGACGCGGATCCACTCCGGCTTCTTCAGTACCTCGGCCGGCACGATCTTGATGGGGATGCGCGCCGTCTTGGCCTGGCTCTTCTGTTTGGCGGTGGCGTCGTAGCTGGCGGCGGGCTGGGCTTCGCGCACCGTGGTGTCTGCGGTGGCAGCGGCGGTTTCAGGGGCGGGCGTGTCGGTGCGGTTCATGGCGGCGGCGCGGATCGCGCTTGAAGTCAGGGTGAGAGGGTGGCGCTGAGCTTCTGGCCCAGCACGTGCGCGGCCTCGTCCCAGGAAACCGCCACCCCGATTGTAGAAAGGTCCACCGTCCGCAGGCCCATGTAGCCGCAGGGGTTGATGCGCTCGAAGGGTTGCAGGTCCATCGCCACGTTGAGCGCCACACCGTGGTAGGTGCAATGCCGGCTGACCTTGATGCCGAGCGCGGCGACCTTGCCCAACCCGGTGAAGTCGGGCTCTGGCGCTGGCTCCCCGGGCACGCGCCGCTGTGGGCGCTGCGGCAACATGGCGTGGCTGAACGGATCGTCCAGCCGCACGTAGATGCCTGGCGCTCCCGCCACCCGGTGGCCCGTCACCTGGAACGCGCCCAGCGTGCGGATCACCGCTTCTTCGACCCGGTAGACGAACTCCTTGACGTAGTAACCCGCGCGCTGCAGGTCGATCAGCGGATACGCCACCACCTGACCGGGGCCGTGGTAGGTCACCTGTCCGCCGCGGTTGGTCTGCACAACGGGGATGGTGCCCGGGGCGAGCAGGTGATCTACGCGCCCGGCCAGGCCCTGGGTGAAGACGGGCGGGTGCTCGCAGATCCAGAGTTCGTCGGGGGTTTCGGACCTGCGCTCGGCCGTGAAGGCCTGCATGTCTTTGTAAGTGGTGTCGTACGGCACCTGACCGAGTGAACGAATGTTCACAAGACGATCTTGACCATCGGGTGTGTGGTCAGCGTGCGGTAGAGCTCGTCGAGCTGTTCGCGGCTGGTCACGTGCACGCTCAACGTCAGTCCCATGTAGTTGCCCGCCTTGCTGGGGCGCTGCTCCACAGTGCCGGGGTCAAAGGTGGCATCAAACGCCTTGGCCACGTGCACCATGGCATCGATGAAGCCCTCCACATTCGCACCCATCACCTTGATGGGAAATTGCGTGGGGTACTCGATGAGCGATTGTTCGGGCGGAATCTCGCGGGGTTGTTCCATGGTGTTTCTCCAGTTCATGCCGTCAGAGCGGCAACGGCGTGCTGGTAACCAGCGTACAGGCGTGTGTAGGTGAGGCCGGGTCGGCCCTGACCCACAGGCTGACCATCCAGGCGGGTGACGGGCAGCACTTCCTTGGTGGCCGATGACAGCAGCAGCTCGTCGGCATCGAGCACCTCGGCGCGCGTGATGGGGCGCAACTCGAACCGCAGACCCTGAGCCCGGCAGATCTCCTCGATCAGCCCGAAGCGGATGCCCTCCAGCACGAGGTTGTCTTTGGGCGGGCCCATGACCACACCGTTCTTCACCACCCACACGTTGCTCGAAGCGGCCTCGCTCAGGTGCTCGCCGCGGAACATCACGGTTTCCACGGCGCCGGCGTCCACGCTGATCTGGCGCGCAAACACCGCGCCCAACAGACTGGTGCTTTTGATGTGAGCCTTTTCCCAGCGGAAATCGTCGGCCGTGACACAGGCCACGCCGTGCTCGCGTTGCTCAGGGGTGGCCAGCTTCATTTCGCTGGCCATCACGAACACGGTTGGCATGAGACCGGCTGGCATGGCGTGATCTCGCACGGCCACGCCCCGGGTGACCTGTATGTAGATCAACTGATTGACTGCGCCCTGGGTGTCTCGCAGCGACTGCGACAGGTGCTGCGCAACAGACGCCCACTCGGCGCGAGGCAACGGATTGGCGATGCGCAGTTCGGCCAGCGACCGGTCCAGGCGTGCCATGTGCTGTTCGAACCGGAACGGTCGAGTGGCGTAACAGGGCAGCACCTCGTACACACCGTCGCCAAATATGAAGCCTCGGTCCAGCACACTGACCCGAGCATCACGCAACGCGGTGAACTCCCCGTTGAGGTAGCAGAGGGTGTCGGGCAGATCGGGAGGTGTGCCCCAGTTCGCAGCATTCATCAAAAGATTATCGGTGGCAGCGCCAGCGATGCACAGGCAAGCGCTGCTCAGCCTTGACGGAGCCATGGGGTTTCTACGTATAATCAGCGGCTTTGCGAACGTCGCCCAACCGTAACCTGTCTGTAACCTTCCATGTCGACAATGCAACGCGTCGACCCGGAGTCGCAGACCCAAAGCCCGGCCGAGAGCCCGGCTGATTGGGAAGATGGTGCGCAAGAGCCCGAATTCAAGCCGCTGACGCGCGAGGAAGCGCAACAGTGGCGAGCCAGCCAGCCGCACTTCTCGTTGTGGCGTCTGGTGGTCGTGCAGTTGCTGGTGGGGTTGGCTGCTGGCGCGCTGGCTGGGTTGTTCACGCAATCGGCTTCGGTGGCGTGGTCGGTCCTGTACGGCGCGGCAGCGGTGGTGGTGCCCTCGGCCTTGATGGCCTACGGCCTGACTTCCAGTGCGTTGAGCCGCCTGTTGGCGGGTTATGCGCAGGCTGCATTTGCTGGTTTTTTGTTGTGGGAGGGGGTCAAAGTTCTGCTGGTGGTGGCCATGTTGTGGTCGGCCCCCTGGATCGTCCCCGAGCTGAATTGGATGGGCCTGTTGGCAGGCCTGGTGTTGGTTCTCAAGGTGTACTGGTTTGGATTCTGGATCCAGACCCGGCGCGCAAATCTAAACGGTTGAATTTCCGACAAATCGGTGCAAACGAACATGGCAACTGAAGGCAGCGCTCTGACCCCTGGCGAATACATCCGCCACCACTTGGTTCATTTGTCCAACAAGAAGCAAGAGTCGATCGTCGACTTTTCGATCATCAACATCGACTCGGTGATCGTGAGTTCCTTGATCGGTGCTCTGGTCTGCTTCGTGCTGTGGCTTGCCGCTCGCAAATCCACCGCCGGTGTTCCTGGTCGGTTCCAGGCGGCCGTGGAGATGCTGGTTGAAATGGTCGACACGCAGGCCAAGGCGGTCATTCACAACGCGCACAGCCGCAAGCTGGTGGCGCCTTTGGCGCTGACGGTGTTTGTCTGGATCTTCATGATGAACTTCATGGACATGCTGCCGGTTGACCTGTTGCCTTCCATCTGGCATGCCGCCGGCCCTGCCATGGGCTACCCCGACTACCTGCGCGTGGTGCCCACCGCCGACCTCTCCACCACGCTCGGCCTGTCCGTTTCCGTATTGATGATGTGCCTGTTCTACAACATCAAGATCAAGGGCATCGGCGGCTGGACGCACGAACTCGTTACCGCACCCTTCGGCACCAGCAAGAACCCCATCTGGGCGGTGCTGCTGGGCCTGGTCAACTTCCTGATGCAAATGATCGAGTTCGTGGCCAAGACGGTCTCCCACGGCATGCGGTTGTTCGGAAACATGTTCGCGGGTGAGTTGGTCTTCATGCTGATCGCGTTGCTGGGAGGCTTTGCTTCTCTGTCGCTCGGTGGTGGACTTTTCTTCGTTGGACATGTGATCGCAGGCACGGTATGGACCTTGTTTCACATTCTGGTCATCACCTTGCAGGCGTTCATTTTCATGATGCTGGCCCTGATTTATCTCGGGCAGGCGCATGACGCTCACTGATCTGCGCGGCCTGTCCTCGCTCTGAGTTCTCGTTTCTCTCTTTCCTTTTCTCAACTTTCGTTCATCTCATAGGAGTCATCATGGAAAACGTTCTGGGTCTTGTCGCACTGGCTTGCGGTCTCATCGTCGGTCTGGGCGCCATCGGCGCATCCATCGGCATCGCGCTGATGGGCGGCAAATTTCTGGAATCGTCGGCCCGTCAGCCCGAGCTGATGAACGACCTGCAGACCAAGATGTTCATTCTGGCCGGTCTGATCGATGCCGCCTTCCTGATCGGCGTGGCCATTGCCCTGCTGTTCGCCTTCGCCAACCCCTTCACGCTGTAATCGGGTTTGCTGCCCGAGGCGGCGCGTGTGTGGGCCGTGATCAGAACCCCTGATCTGTCTGGCCTTCCTCCGCGCTCTTGGGCAACAAGTGCGTCACCACTCTTGTCAACACACAGAAAGGCGTTGCGATGAACATCAATGCAACCCTCTTTGCGCAAGCCATCGTCTTTGCGATCCTGGTGTGGTTCACGATGAAATTCGTGTGGCCCCCGATTGCCAAAGCGCTCGATGAGCGTGCGTTGAAGATTTCCGAAGGGCTGGCGGCTTCTGAAAAAGCCAAGTCCGAACTGGCCGTGGCCAACAAGCGGGTGGAAGAGGAGTTGAGCAAGTCGCGCAACGAGTCCGCTACCCGTCTGGCCGATGCCGAGCGCCGTGCGCAAACCGTGATCGAAGAGGCCAAGGCGCGTGCGACCGATGAAGCCACCAAGATCGTGGCTGCCGCTCACCAAGAGGCCGAGCAGCAGGTCGTGAAGGCCCGCGAAGCCCTGCGCGAGCAAGTCGCCGCGCTGGCCGTCAAGGGTGCCGAGCAGATCCTCAAGCGCGAAGTCAACGCCGGCGTTCACGCCGAGTTGCTGGGTCGCCTGAAGACCGAGCTTTGATCCACCGACACGGCATTCAAAGGTAAACCATGGCCGAAATCGCCACCATTGCCCGCCCATATGCGGAAGCGCTGTTCCAGGCCTCTGGCTCTGGTGCGGCAGGCACCGCCGCCTGGCTCGACGAGCTGGCGTCGGTGGCTGCCGATGAGCAGCTTCGCCAATACGCCGACAACCCCAGGACCACGCCCGAACAGGTGTTCAGCCTGGTCACCGGTGTGATCAAGACGAGCCTGCCCGCGATGGCGCAGAATTTCCTGCGCACCGTGATCGACAGCGGCCGTCTGGCCGCGCTGCCTGAAATCGCGGATCAGTTCCGCGCCTTGAAGAACGCGCAGCAAGGTGCCTTTGATGCGGTGGTCTACAGCGCTTTTGCGATCGACAGCGCCGCGTTGGCCGATCTCTCCGGCGTGCTGGAAAAGCGCTTTGCCCGCAAGCTCAACCTCCAGGTCGAACTGCAGCCCGAGCTGATCGGCGGCATTCGCGTGGTGGTGGGCGACGAAGTGCTCGACACCTCGATCAAAGCCCGCCTGGAACACATGAAAACCGTCCTGACCGCGGCCTGACCGCTGTCACCCCGCGCCCGCCTGCTCACCATTTAACGAAAGAAGGAAAGAGTCATGCAACTCAATCCCGCCGAAATTTCCGAACTGATCAAGTCCCGCATCGAGGGACTGGGCACATCGACCGATGTGCGCAACCAGGGCACCGTGGTGTCGGTGACCGACGGTATCGTCCGCGTCCACGGCCTGTCCGATGTGATGCAGGGCGAGATGCTGGAATTCCCGGCCAACAAGGACGGCGTGCCTTCCTTTGGCCTGGCGCTGAACCTGGAGCGCGACTCCGTGGGCGCCGTGATTCTGGGTGAGTACGAGCACATTTCCGAAGGCGAGACCGTCAAGTGCACGGGCCGCATCCTGGAAGTGCCGGTCGGCCCCGAGCTGATTGGCCGTGTGGTCAACGCCCTGGGCGCTCCGATCGACGGCAAAGGCCCGATCAACGCCAAGATGACCGACGTGATCGAGAAGGTGGCACCCGGCGTGATCGCCCGCAAATCGGTGGACCAGCCGGTGCAGACCGGCCTGAAGTCTATCGACTCGATGGTGCCGGTGGGCCGTGGCCAGCGCGAGCTGATCATCGGCGACCGCCAGACCGGCAAGACCGCTGTGGCGATCGACGCGATCATCAACCAGAAGGGTCAGAACATGACCTGCGTTTACGTCGCGATCGGCCAGAAGGCCTCGTCGATCAAGAACGTGGTGCGCGCTCTGGAGCAGGCTGGCGCGATGGAATACACCATCGTCGTGGCCGCTTCGGCTTCCGAATCCGCTGCCATGCAGTACCTGTCGGCCTACTCTGGCTGCACCATGGGCGAGTACTTCCGCGACCGCGGCCAGGACGCCCTGATCGTGTACGACGACCTGTCCAAACAGGCTGTGGCTTACCGCCAAGTCTCGCTGCTGCTGCGCCGCCCACCAGGCCGCGAAGCCTACCCAGGCGACGTGTTCTATCTCCACAGCCGTCTGCTCGAGCGTGCCGCTCGTGTGAACGCCGACTACGTCGAAGCCTTCACCAAGGGTGAAGTCAAGGGCAAGACCGGCTCGCTGACCGCACTGCCCATCATCGAAACGCAGGCCGGTGACGTTTCCGCTTTCGTGCCGACCAACGTGATCTCCATCACCGACGGCCAGATCTTCCTGGAAACCAGCCTGTTCAACGCCGGTATCCGCCCTGCCATCAACGCCGGTATCTCGGTGTCGCGCGTTGGTGGTGCTGCCCAGACCAAGCTGATCAAGAGCCTGTCCGGCGGTATCCGTACCGACCTGGCCCAGTACCGTGAACTGGCTGCGTTCGCGCAGTTCGCTTCCGACCTGGACGAAGCCACCCGCAAGCAGCTCGACCGCGGTGCCCGCGTGACCGAACTGCTCAAGCAGGCCCAGTACAGCCCACAGTCGATCGGTCTGATGGCGTCCACGCTGTTCGCCGTGAACAAGGGTTACCTGGACGACATCGAAGTCAAGAAGGTGCTCTCGTTCGAAAACGGCATGCACGCTTTCCTCAAGGACAAGCATGCAGCCCTGCTTGCCAAGCTGGAAAACGACAAGGCCATGGACAAGGACGCGGAAGCCCAACTGGCAGCAGCCATTGCTGACTTCAAGAAAACCGGCACCTACTGATCCGGCCCATTGACTTCTTAGAGGAAACACAATGGCAGCAGGCAAGGAAATACGCGGCAAGATCAAATCGGTGGAGAACACCAAGAAGATCACCAAAGCCATGGAAATGGTCGCCGCCTCCAAGATGCGCAAGGCGCAGGAACGCATGCGTGCGGCCCGGCCTTACGCGGAGAAAGTGCGCCAGATCACCGGCAACCTGAGCCGAGCCAACCCCGAGTACACGCACCCCTTCATGCAGACCAACGACTCCAAGGTCGCCGGTTTCGTGGTGGTGACGACCGACAAGGGTCTCTGCGGCGGTTTGAACACCAACGTCTTGCGTGCGGTGACCACCCAGCTCAAGGACCTGCAAGCCCGGGGACAGACGGCTGAAGTGGTCGCCATCGGCAACAAGGGCCTGGCGTTCATGAACCGCATCGGCGCCAAGGTGGTTTCCAGCGTGACCGGTCTGGGCGACACCCCGCACCTGGACAAGCTGATTGGCCCGGTGAAGACGCTGCTGGATGCGTACACCGAAGGTCGCGTCAACGCCGTCTACGTGTGCTACACCAAATTCATCAACACGATGAAGCAGGAGTCGGTGGTCGAGCAGCTGTTGCCGCTGAATGCGGGCACGCTGCACAACGGGGCCGGTGGCCGCGACTGGGACTACATCTACGAACCCGATGCACCGGCCGTCATTGATGAGCTGTTGCTGCGCTACGTGGAAGCCCAGGTCTACCAGGCCGTGGCCGAAAACATGGCGTCCGAGCAGTCCGCGCGCATGGTGGCCATGAAGGCCGCCACCGACAACGCCGGCAGCGTCATCAGCGAACTCAAGCTGGTCTACAACAAGACGCGCCAGGCTGCGATCACGAAAGAGCTTTCGGAAATCGTAGCCGGCGCCGCAGCGGTCTGAAGCAGCTGCCCAACAGAATCCGAGAAACGAAAAGGTACCCATCATGTCTCAAGCTACCGCACAAATGAACACCGGTGTTCAGGGCAAGATCGTTCAGTGCATCGGCGCCGTCGTGGACGTGGAATTCCCACGCAGCCAGATGCCCCGCGTGTACGACGCCCTGAAAATGGAAGGCTCTGCCTTGACGCTGGAAGTCCAGCAGCAGTTGGGCGACGGCGTTGTCCGCACCATCGCGCTGGGCTCGTCCGACGGCCTGCGCCGCGGCATGGTGGTGACCAACACCGCCCAGCCGATCATGGTGCCCGTGGGCAAGGCCACGCTGGGTCGCATCATGGACGTGCTCGGCGCGCCCATCGACGAGCGCGGTCCGGTTGACCAGGCGCTCACCGCTTCCATCCACCGCAAGGCCCCGGCCTATGACGAGCTGTCGCCTTCGCAGGAGCTGCTGGAAACCGGCATCAAGGTGATCGACCTGATCTGCCCGTTTGCCAAGGGCGGCAAGGTGGGTCTGTTCGGTGGCGCCGGCGTGGGCAAGACCGTGAACATGATGGAACTCATCAACAACATCGCCAAGGCCCACAGCGGTCTGTCGGTGTTCGCCGGTGTGGGTGAACGCACCCGCGAAGGCAACGACTTCTATCACGAGATGGCCGACTCCGGCGTCGTGAATCTGGAGAACCTGGGTGAGTCCAAAGTGGCCATGGTGTACGGCCAGATGAACGAGCCTCCAGGCAACCGCCTGCGCGTGGCCCTGACCGGTCTGACCATCGCCGAGTCGTTCCGCGACGAAGGCCGTGACGTGCTGTTTTTCGTGGACAACATCTACCGCTACACGCTGGCCGGTACCGAAGTGTCCGCCCTGCTGGGTCGCATGCCTTCCGCCGTGGGCTACCAGCCCACGCTGGCCGAAGAGATGGGCCGTCTGCAGGAGCGCATCACCTCCACCAAGGTCGGCTCGATCACCTCCATCCAGGCCGTGTACGTGCCAGCTGATGACTTGACCGACCCGTCTCCCGCCACGACCTTCGCTCACCTGGATTCCACCGTGGTGCTGAGCCGTGACATCGCTTCGCTGGGCATCTACCCCGCGGTCGATCCTCTGGACTCCACCAGCCGCCAGCTGGATCCACTGGTCGTGGGTCAAGAGCACTACGAAACCGCCCGCGCCGTGCAGAACACCCTGCAGCGCTACAAGGAATTGCGCGACATCATCGCCATCCTGGGCATGGACGAACTGGCACCGGAAGACAAGTTGGCCGTGGCCCGCGCGCGCAAGATCCAGCGTTTCCTGTCGCAGCCGTTCCACGTGGCGGAAGTGTTCACCGGTTCGCCCGGCAAGTACGTGACGCTGGCCGAAACCATTCGTGGTTTCAAGATGATCACCGCTGGCGAGTGCGATCACCTGCCTGAGCAGTCGTTCTACATGGTCGGCACCATCGACGAAGCCTTTGAGAAAGCGAAGAAGATGGCCTGAGCCAGCTAAGGCGGCGACTGGCTTTTGCCGGTCGCCCCGCTGCTTGCTTTCCAGCCATTTTCAACAGGAGACCCTATGAGCACCATCCGCGTCGATGTGGTGAGCGCCGAAGCTTCCATCTTTTCCGGCGAAGCCAAGTTCGTGGCCCTGCCGGGTGAAGCGGGCGAGCTGGGCATCTTGCCCGGTCACATTCCGCTCATCACCCGCATCAAGCCCGGTGCCGTGCGCATCGAAAAAGCCGACGGCGGAGAAGAGTTCGTGTTCGTGGCCGGTGGCATTCTGGAAGTGCAGCCGCACCACATCACGGTGTTGTCCGATACAGCGATCCGTGGCAAGGACCTCGACGAAGCCAAGGCCCTTGATGCCCGCAAGCAGGCTGAAGAAGCCTTGAAGAACGCCAAGAGCGACATCGATCTGGCCAAGGCCACTTCGGAGCTGGCGGTCATGGCGGCCCAGATCGCTGCACTGCGCAAATATCGGCAGAAGAAGTGAGCGCGCAGGCCTCGGTCTGCTCCGCGTGAAAAGATCGGCTGCAGGCCGGTCTTTTTTTTGCCTGTTGTTCGCTGCAACATGTAACCGAATACCATGTGAGTGCGAACAAAGGCAGACGATGTCATCGATTTTTCAAAGTCCGGAACTGGCGCCCGAAGAGGTGGCCGCGCGGTTGTTGGTCACACCCTCGGCCCTGGCCGACCTCACGCTGGGTGATGCCCTCAAGGTGGTGGGCTACATGCGACCGAAGCTGATCAAGGCGGGCACGGTGATCATCCAGGAGGGGGAGGTCCGGCAGACCGACTACATGCTGCTGGTGCTCGAAGGTGACATCGCCGTGGAGAACGAGTTGCCTGGCTTGCACGAAAGCATGGTGGTCAACATCATGGGACCGGGCCACCTGATTGGTGAGATGGGTGTGCTCGACGGTGCGCCGCGCTCGGCCACCTGCACCGCCAACACCAACATCGCCGCCGCCGTGCTCTCGCGCACCGCGCTCATGCGACTGCTCAAGGAAGATCCTCGCCTGGGGTCGCGCTTGCTGCTGGCCATCTCCAAGCGCATGGCCGACCGCTTGCGCGAAACCACCCGCAAGCTCAAGACCTTTGCCCAGATGAACAAGGCCTTGCAGCAGGAGCTGCAGGTGGTGATGAACAGCCGCAGTCCGCTGGACAAACGCATGGGCGGCTGAGCCGCTGGCTCGGTTTACTGGCGAACAACCGCGTCGGGGAGCTCGTTGGGGCGCTCGGTCCCGACATCGGCTGGAAAATGCGCCACCAGCAAGGCGGACACCTCTTCCAGCGCCTGCGTGAGGCCGTCCTCGAATTCCCCCGCACGCAGGCGCGAAGCGAGCCGATCGACGATGGACTGCCACTCCACCGGGCTCACGCGGCGCGAGAGCGCACGGTCGGCCACGAACTCGATGGCGTGCTCGGCCAGCAGCACATAGATGAGTACGCCGTTGTTGTGCTCGGTGTCCCAGATGCGCAGACGCCCGAACCAGGTCAGGGCTCGTTCGCGCACCACGGCGGGCAGGGGTGTTGCCGATCCCATGCGCCAAAGGTAGCTGAGCGGCAGCGAGGCTTCAACACACAGTCGGACCTCGCCCGTGTGACGCCCTTCGCTGGCCGCCACGCGGCGTGCGATGCGTTCGGCCATGTCGTCGGGCACCGCGCGCACGGTGTCCGAGCGGTCCATCCAGCGGTGCTTGAAGATGCGCAGCAGCTTGTTCATGTTCACCAGCCGCCCGAGGCGCCACCGCCTCCAAAATTGCCGCCACCCCCGGAACTGAATCCGCCGCCACCGCGGCCGCCACCAAAACCACCTCCGCCGAAACCACCGCCACCCCAACCCCCGCCGCGGCCCCCACGGCCTGAGCTGCCCATGGAAGCCGCTGGCAGGAACTGCATGAACAGCGCCGCGAGCATGCCGAGCAAGCCGGCGCCGATGGCCACCCAGAGCACGGTGGTGAGCACCCAGGCCAGCGCACCCGCGCCCACTCCGGTGAACACGGTGCCGAGCTTGTTGCCGAACATGCCACGCAGCAAGCCCGAGAGCATGGGGACGGCAAACACGAGGAAGATCAGTGCGTCCATCCACTCAAAATTGCTGGAGCCCGCCGCTCGTTGCGCCGCCGCCGCATCGGGCAGGGGCAGCTCTTCACCGCGGATGCGCGCCAGGATCTGGTCGACGCCGGCATGGATGCCGCCCGCGTAATCGCCCTGGCGAAACGCCGGTGTCACAACGCTGTCGAGGATGCGGCGCGCCATCAGGTCGGGGATCGCACCTTCGAGCGTTTTGGCCGTGGCGATGCGCAAACGCCGGTCGTCCTTGGCAATCACGAACAACGCGCCATCCCCCACGTCGGCCCGCCCGATCTTCCAGGCATCGCCCACGCGCTGGGTGAAATCGGCGATGTCTTCGGGGGCGGTGGTGCGCACCATCAACACCACCACTTGCGAGCCGTTGGATTGTTCGAACGCTGCCAGCTTGGCATCGATGGCGGCAAGACTCGCGGCGTCCAGCGTGGCGGTCTGGTCGATCACACGCGCAGTCAGCGCCGGCACGGGCACCAGACCCTGGGCCGACGCGAAGGCCACCACCCACCACAGTCCCAGCGCCATCAGGCACCGGGCCCAGAAGCGCGTCATGGCTTCTTGAAGTCCACCGTGGGCGGTGCGGAGATGGCCGCTTCGTTGGCCACCTGGAAATTGGCCTTGGGACCATAGCCGAACACCATGGCGGTGAGGTTGGTGGGAAAGCTGCGCGAGAGCACGTTGTATTCCTGCACCGTCTGGATGTAGCGGTTGCGTGCCACGGTGATGCGGTTCTCGGTGCCTTCCAGCTGCACGCGCAGGTCGCTGAAGCCCTGGTTGGCCTTGAGGTTGGGGTACTGCTCCACCACCACCATCAGGCGGCTCAGCGCACTGCCCAGCTCTCCCTGCGCGTTCTGAAACTGCTGCATGGCGGCCGGGTCGTTCAGTGTCTCGGGCGTCACCTGGATGCTGGTGGCCTTGGCGCGCGCCTCGATCACGCGCGTGAGCGTCTCCTGCTCGAAGTTGGCCTCGCCTTTGACCGTGGCCACGATGTTGGGGATCAGGTCGGCACGGCGCTGGTACTGGTTGAGCACCTCGGACCAGGCCGATTGCGTCTGTTCGTCCAGCCTCTGGAAGTCGTTGTAGCCGCAGCCCGTGAGGCTGAACGAGAGCAACAGGGCGGCAACCCAGGTGGTGACGGAGCGCAAGGATGTGTGCATAAAACCTCCAATGGCCGGCGGGCCGTTCATGCTGAGGCTCTGGTCGAGCCTTGAATCTGCGGGACTATACCCCCGCGGCGTGGCACTGGGCGGTGCGATCGTTCGCGCAAGATCGGCGCTGCCGTCAAAATACGGCGCATGCGAAAACCCAAACTCCCGCCGGGCTCCCCCGACGACACGGAAGCCGCGTTCTACGACGCTCTGCAACACGCCGATATCGAACGCCTCATGGCCTGCTGGGCCGACGAGGACGACATCGTGTGCGTGCACCCAGGCGGACCACGGATGGTGGGCCACGCAGCGGTGCGCTCGGCGTTCGAGGCCATGTTCTCCAATGGCAGCGTGCAGGCCACACCCGAAAAAGTGCGGCGCCTGGACGCAGGTGCCTGCAGTGTGCACAGCGTGGTCGAGCGTGTGGCCGTGATGAGCGACGATGGCTTTCAACATGCCTGGGTGGTGGCCACCAACGTGTATGCCAAGACGGCGCAAGGCTGGCGCATGGTGGCGCACCACGCCAGCCCGGGCATGCGCACCGAGCCACCCGAAGTCCTCACCGCCAAGCCCATACTGCATTGAAACCTGACGGCTTTCCCTACGCCGCACCGTGGTGGCTGCCCGGTGGCAATGCGCAGACCTTGTGGGCCGCGTTGGCCAGCCGTCGACATTTCGGCCCCGTGCCCCGGTGGACGCGCAGTCGCTGGATTGCACCCGATGGCGACTTCATCGACGTCGATCAGGCGCAGCACGCTTCACCCACGGGTGCGCCCTTGCTGGTGCTGTTCCACGGACTCGAGGGCTCGTCAGCCAGCCAGTATGCGGTGGCCTTCGCCGACTTTGCAGCGGCCAACGGACTGGCCTTCGCCGTGCCCCACTTCCGCGGCTGCTCGGGTGAGCTCAACCGCGCGCCGCGGGCCTACCACTCGGGTGACTTCGAAGAGATCAACTGGATCCTCAAGCGCTTTGCCGCCGAAAACCCCGGGCGGCCCCTGCTTGCTGTCGGTGTGTCGCTCGGTGGCAATGCGCTCATGCGCTGGGCAGCCGAAATGGGAGCGTCGGCCAGTCAGCATGTCCGGGCCGTGGCCTCTGTCTGTTCTCCGCTCGATCTGGCCGCTGGCGGCCACGCCATCGGGCGCGGTTTCAACCGACTGGTCTACACCCGCATGTTCCTGGGCAGCATGGTGCCCAAGGCCTTGAAGAAACTGGAACAGCATCCCGGTCTGTTTGACCGCGATGCACTGCTGGCCGCGCGCAATCTCTTCGAATTCGACAACCTGTTCACCGCGCCCCTGCACGGCTTTCGCGACACGCAGGACTACTGGTCGCGGGCCTCGGCCAAACCTGTGTTGCACCAGATCCGTGTGCCCGCGCTGGCGCTCAATGCACGCAACGATCCTTTCGTTCCTGCGGTGTCCCTGCCGACACCGCAACAAGTCGGCCGGCACGTGACCTTGTGGCAGCCGGCGCAGGGAGGTCATGTGGGCTTTCCCGTCTCGCACGGGGCGCTCGGCGTGCCTGGCCATGTGCGCGCCATGCCCGAAGCCGTGGGACACTGGTTGCTCGCCCACCTTTGATCGGACATCCATGGACGACATCGTCAAGGCCGCCATGGCCAAGTGGCCCAACGTACCCAACTGCTTCGGCTGGCTTGGACTGGATGCGCGTGGCAACTGGTACATGCGCGACGACCGCGTGCAGGCCGCCGGCGCGTTTCCCGCGAGCAAGGGCTCGCTGTTGCGGCATGAAAAACTGATCGACTTCATTCAGCGCAATTACGCGCCCGATGACGAAGGGCAGTGGTACTTCCAGAACGGACCTCAGCGTGTCTACGTGGAGCTCGAAGCCACACCGTGGATCTGGCGTCTTCAGCCCGATGGACGCGTGCTCAGCCACACCGGCGTGTTGGTGCATGTGCAGGACAGTCTGCTCGACGAAACCGGCAAGCTGTACCTGGTGACCGATCTCGGCATTGGCTTGGTGCACAGCGCCGACATGGTGCAGGCCGCCGATCTTGTGGATGCCCGTTTGTGGTCCCCGCAGGGCGTGTTGGCCGCCGATTTGCCCACCCGGGGCCGGTTCGTGCGCAGCCCCCAACCACCACACGCAAAAAAGCCGGCTTGAAGCCGGCTTTTCAGTTGCACCGAGGTTGCGGATCTATTTCACCGCAGCCAGCATGTACTGCACGGCCGCCTTGATGTCTGCGTCGGATGCGGCGGTGCCTCCTTTGGGCGGCATGGCGCCCTTGCCCTTGATCACGCTCGCAGTCAGACCCTCAAGACCCAGGCCCACGCGTGGAGCCCAGGCAGCCTTGTCGGCGAACTTGGGCGCACCAGCCACACCGGCCACGTGGCAGACCGAACATGCTTGCTTGTAGAGCGCTTCACCCGCGCCAGCGGCCACCGTGGCGCTGGCTGCCGGCGCTGGAGCCGCTGGCGCAACTGCGACCACAGCAACTGGTGCTGGCGCGGCAGTCGGTGCCGCAACGGGAGCTGCAGCCGGCGCGGCGGCGGGGGCCGCCTCGGGCACAGCAAATTTGCCACCAGCGGCATTGGCCATGTGCACCACGGCACGGCCGATCTCCGCGTCGCGGTAGGCGCCACCACCTTGAGCGCCCATCGCGCCTTTGCCCTTGAGTGCTGACGTCAGCAAGGCTTCGTACCCGGTGGCGATGCGAGGCGCCCAGGCGGCTGCGTCACCGAATTTGGGCGCTCCAGCCACACCGGCGGCGTGGCAGGCCACGCATTGGGCGGCGTAAACCGCCTCACCCGTGGCCAGTGGACGGTTGGCGTCGCGCAGTTCAACCGTGCCCACGCGCTGAATGCGCTGCGCAATGGCCAGTTCGGGGTCGCCCGCGCCCATGGCGGGCTTGTTGCCCGTGGTCACGAAATAGACCAGGCCGATGATGATGAAGATGGGAGCGACAAATGCGAAGAACGACGTCCACAGCAACTGCGAAGGTGTCTTGATCGGGCCGGTGTGGTGTTCGTGCGCGTGGTCGCTCATGGTGTCCTCAAGGGGTGGCAAGGCGGGTCAACAAACCGACGGAGCTTGCCCGCGTGGAAGGGGTCGGAACAGCCTTCGATTATAGCCAAGCCCCTCTGCACAGACCTTTCAAATATCCTTCGCCTGATAGAATTCAGGTGGTTGCGGCTGTAGCTCAGTGGATAGAGTATCGGCCTCCGAAGCCGAGGGTCGTGGGTTCGATCCCCGCCAGCCGCACCAAAATCATCGACTTACGTCAGCCTTTCGTGGCCCATGCCGAAGTCGCGTGAATCCGATGCCACTCATTCGGCAAGAGCATTGGGCCCCGAGAAGCTCGATGGGCAAGAGTCAGAAGCCCTCTTGAACATTTCCTGTGGCCCATCCATGGCCCATCCATGGCCCACTCATGGCCCGCCATTGATCGCTCGACGTTCTGATGCCGTCATTTTTGACCCTTGGACTTTTGGCTCAGTTGTGCTGATGAATCAACAGTGGAACACCCAGTGGGTCAGTTCTCAACGGAAGCCAACAGGCGCACCATCAGCCCTCTTCGACAAAGGCCTCCTTGCGACCCTTCTTCACACTTGGCAGCAACACAACAGCCAGCAGCACCAAGGCCGCAACGAGCAACGTGGCAGAGATCGGGCGTGACACGAAGACGCCCCAGTCGCCCCGCGAAATCAGCAGCGTGCGGCGCAGGTATTCCTCCATCATCGGACCCAGAATCAGACCCAGCAGCAAGGGTGCCGGTTCGCATTCCAGCTTGTAGAAGATGTAACCCACGATGCCGAACCACCCCAGTATCCAGACGTCGAAGGTGTTGTTGTTCGTGGAATAGACGCCGATGGCGCAGAACAGCACGATGGCCGGGAAGAGCCAGCGGTACGGAATGGTCAATAGCTTGATCCACAGACCAATCAGCGGCAGGTTCAGGATGACGAGCATCAGGTTCCCGACCCACATCGAGACGATCAACCCCCAGAACAGTTCAGGGTTGCTGGTCATGACCTGCGGACCCGGCTGGATGTTGTGAATGGTCATCGCGCCGACCATCAGCGCCATGACCGCATTGCCAGGGATGCCAAGCGTCAACAGCGGAATGAACGAAGTCTGCGCGCCCGCGTTGTTGGCCGCTTCGGGGCCCGCCACGCCTCGAATGTTGCCGCGGCCAAACGGCACTTCCCCTGGCCGTGGTTTGAGTTTCTTCTCGATCGTGTACGACGCGAAAGCCGACAGCAGCGAGCCCCCGCCCGGAAGAATGCCCAGCGCCGAGCCCAGGGCAGTGCCGCGCAGCACCGCGGGCGTCATGTCGCGGAAGTCCTGCGCTGTCGGCCACAGCCCGCTGACATTGGCGGTGAACACTTCCCGTTGCTGGTCCGGCTTGGCCAGGTTGGCGATGATCTCGCCGTAGCCGAAGATGCCCATCGCGATCGCGATGAAGCTGATGCCGTCTGTGAGCTCGGGGATATCGAACGAGAAGCGCGCCACACCGGAATTGACGTCCGTGCCCACCAGCCCGATCAGCAGGCCGGTGACCACCATGCACAGCGCCTTGAGGAGCGAGCCCGAGGCCAGCACCACGGCGCCGATCAGGCCAACGATCATCAGGGAGAAATACTCGGCGGGCCCGAATGTGAGGGCGATCTCGGTAAGCGGCGGCGCGAATGCCGCGAGCACCAGCGTAGCCACGGTGCCGGCAAAAAACGAGCCCAGGCCCGCTGCCGCCAGTGCGGCCCCCGCGCGGCCGTTCTGGGCCATCTTGTGGCCGTCGATGACCGTTACCACGGACGACGCTTCACCCGGCAAATTCACCAGGATGGCGGTCGTGGAGCCGCCGTACTGCGAACCGTAGTAAATGCCGGCGAGCATGATCAGCGCGGCCACCGGCGGCAGCCCGTACGTGGCGGGCAGCAGCATCGCGATGGTCGCCGTCGGGCCAACCCCCGGCAGCACGCCGATCAGCGTGCCCAGCATGCAGCCGATGAAGGCGTAGAGCAGGTTCTGCAACGTGAACGCTGTGCCGAAGCCGAGGCTCAGATGGTCAAGTAGTTCCATGGTGGTTCAGTTGCCGATGAAGGTGGGCCAGACCTGGAACTGCAAGCTCAGGCCAAGGACGAAAACGAGGTAGCTACTCACCGCGAGGATCAGCGCGAGGATCAGCGCGCTGCGCAATCTGAACTGGGTGCCGGCCATGCTTGAAATGACCACCACCGCGAGGATGGCCGCGATCAGCCCCATGGCCGGCACGCCCAGTGTCTGCACACCGCCCAGCAAGATGCCGAAGAGGAGGTTCGCGCCGACGATGAACAGAAGCGGCTTCCAGGCGATGCGCCCGATGGGTCCGCCGTCGGGCCGGCCGCTGGCCATGGAAGAGGCGACGACACCCGTCCCCATCAAGGCCAGCAGGATGCCAAGCATCAGCGGAAAGTAGGCGGGCCCCATTCGGGCTGCAGAGCCCACCGTGTAGTTGGTTGCGCCCACGGCGAAGGCCGTGCCGATCGCCATGAACATCAATCCGGAAACGAAATCCGTGCGACTCTTGATCTGCATCGTGAAGGTGGTGGTGAAGCGGAAATGACAAAACCTCTCACCCATCAACGGGCAAGAAATTCACGGGACATGACCGGCACAGGGAGAAGGTCCGAGAGGGATCGGTTGCCGATCAGATGCATCATGTTATGAAGTAAATTAGATCATGACATGAGTAATTTCCCTGATGACAAGAATCATCAAGGAGAACCGGGCGCGCTGATATAGTCCCTCTGCCTCATGGCGTCATGAGGGGGAAATGCGACATGACCAAGACAACAGAGTCGGACGAGAAGCGCCGCTACGAAGCGCTGTCCAACTTCCGTTACATGCTGCGCTGCTTTCTGCGCTTCAGCGAGGACGCGGCACGCGAGGAAGGCGTTACAGCGCTGCAGTACCAGCTCATGCTGCACACGCAGGGTTTTGAGGGCCGCAACTGGGCCAGCATCTCCGAGATTGCAGAGCGCCTGCAGATGCAGGTGCATGGCGCGGTGGCGCTGGTCACACGTTGCGAGGAGGCCGGCCTGGTGCGGCGAAAGCCCAGCGAACACGATCGTCGCCAGGTCGAGGTGCATCTCTTGCCCGCCGCCCGGCGCAAGATGGCGCGGCTGGCGGCACAGCATTCGGCCCAGCTTTCCGCGCTGGTCGAAGCCGTGATGCTGGCGTCCAGCGTGGACGTGGGCTTCTGAGAGCGTTGCTGGGCGCTGCGTGCGCCCCAGCATGACCGCAGCAACTCAGAAGGCGGGCGTGTGAGCCAAAGCCAGTCACCGGATTCAACCCCAAACAGCGCGCGTACGCGCGTTCGCGATCACGGGTGGCAATTGCTTCCGAGCCGCCACTGCGATCCTGAGCGCAGCTCAAGACTGGGCCCGGACTTTCGACACTGACGCTTGAAGGCTTGCGAGCGTCCCAACCGGTTATTCGGCGAGCAATGCCTCAAGCGACCGCTCGACCATCCAGGCCTGTCGCTCAATCAAGGCCAGCCAGACCAGGTCCCAGAAACGACGGCTCACGTCAGGGATGAATTGCTGCTCTCGACCCGCGTTCGCCGTGGGACATTCAATGTGGCTTGTCTTGCGGACAGGATCATGTTCAATGCGGGCGACTGCCCGCATAGCAGCCTTGTCGGAATCGTGCATAGCTCCATTTTCATGGTCACCCTAGACTTTCAGCAGCGTGGCTTCGCCCTCTGCTGCATACAAGACAAATGGGAGACATGAATGATGACCTGTGGTCGACGCTTCTTCTCTACGGGCTTTGCGATCGCTGTTGCCTGCGGACTTTTGTCGACGGCAGTTGAACTGACGCTGACGTGATCATTGCCGCCGCCACATTTGACAGTTGCAGGCAAGCGCTGAACGATCCGACATGGAAGTTTGCGCGAGCCCAGGTACCGGAGCTTGAAGGCCGGGTTGTCCGGCTTCAAGATGAATCGGGTGTGCAGGGGTTGGGATACTGCCACGCCATTCCGGCGATCTCTACCCACGGTGCTGGAGCGCCAGCCCTTCGTTGTTGCAGGCTATGAGTCTGCAGGCCGCGACGGTGATATGGCGCTTGCCGCATGCGTGCGAGTTGGACGAACACTTGCACCTCCAGAACGATCCCTTTGCGCCGCTGCCGGTTCAGGACGGCGCCCTCACGCTGCCCGACGGTCCAGGCTGTGGCGTCACTTTTCAACTTCAATAGGAGCCCCGCCATGATCAAACAGTTACTTGCGATCATTTTCGTGACAGGGACAGCTGCCACATCGGCACAGGACTTTCCTTCGCGTCCGATTCGGTTGATCGTTCCCTTTGCCGCGGGTGGGGGGTCAGACATTGTTGCCCGTGCGTTGGCAGGTCCACTTTCAACGCGCCTGGGGCAACCGGTCGTGGTTGAAAACAAGCCTGGTGGTGGTGCAACGCTGGGTGCTGATCTTGTCGCCAAGGCGCCGGCAGATGGCCACACGTTGCTGTACACCACGCCTGGTCCGCAGATGAGCAATCCCTATCTCATGGCCAAACTTCCGTACGACCCCAAAACCGATCTGCTCCCTGTGTCGTCGGTGGCAGTGGTGCCCAACGTGTTGGTTGTGCACAAAGATGTTCCCGTCGCCTCAGTCAAGGATCTGATCCAGTATGCGAAATCCCGGCCCGGAAAGGTCAACTACGCCAGCGCCGGGACGGGTGCGAGCAGTCATCTCGCCGGTGAGCTTTTCAAGCAATCTGCGGGTGTCTATGTCGTCCACATTCCCTACCGTGGAACAGGGCAAGCTGTTTCGGATCTGCTTGCTGGACATGTGCAGATGGCGATAGACAGCATCGCGGTGTTCAAGCCCCACATCGATTCGGGCGCATTGAAGGCGCTGGGCGTTGCCACGACCCAGCGCTCGGATCGACTGCCCGGCACACCCACCATTTCCGAAACCCTGCCGGGCTTTGACGCTGCGCCGATCAACTACATCTCGGTCCCCGCCAAGACACCGGCGTCTGTGATCGAACGCTTGAATCGGGAGATCAACGCGGTTCTCCGGTCGCCAGAAGTGACTGAGCAACTGGCGAAGGTGGGCGTGATTCCTCAAGGCAACACGCCTGCACAAATGACCGCCCTGATCGCGAGCGAGTCAAGGAAGTGGCAGGCTGTGATCCGGTATTCGGGCGCGAAAATCGATTGAGCAACCCATGGCAAGCCATGCATTCATCTGCGACGCGGTGCGCACACCTTTTGGACGACACGGGGGAGCTCTTTCGTCGATCCGGGCGGACGATCTGGGAGCAGTTCCCCTGAGGGCTTTGCTTGAGCGGCATCCTGCTTTGGACTGGGAAGCCGTGACCGACGTCATCTTCGGCTGTGCCAATCAGGCAGGGGAGGACAACCGGAACGTCGCTCGAATGTCGAGTTTGCTCGCCGGCTTGCCGGTATCGGTCCCGGGGAGCACGGTCAATCGACTCTGTGGTTCGGGCATGGACGCCATTGGCACAGCGGCACGCGCCATCAAATCGGGCGAGGCCGGATTGATGGTTGCCGGCGGGGTGGAGAGCATGAGCCGTGCACCGTTCGTCATGCCCAAAGCAGAGAGTGCGTTTTCGCGTTCCAACCGTGTTGAAGACACCACGATCGGATGGCGCTTCATCAACCCCGCGATGAAGGCAGCGCACGGTGTTCACACCATGCCGGAGACTGCTGAAAACGTTGCGCAGGAGCACGGCATTTCGCGTGAGGACCAAGATTTGATGGCCTTGTCGTCTCAGCTGAAAGCCCTCGCCGCACAGGAAGGCGGCTACTTCGCTTCTGAGATCACGCCGGTTTTCGTGCCACAGAAAAAGGGGGGGCCAATTGTTGTCGAGAAGGATGAGCACCCCCGTCACACCACGATGGAGGCGCTCGCCAAACTCAAAGGCGTGGTACGACCTGACGGGTCGGTGACTGCGGGCAACGCCAGCGGGGTGAACGATGGTGCGTGCGCGCTGCTCATGTCCGACGAGCGCGCAGCGGGCCGTCATGGGCTGACCCCCCGCGCCCGGGTTGTCGCCATGGCAACAGCCGGTGTGCCGCCGAGGGTCATGGGCATCGGTCCCGCGCCTGCGACGACCAAGGTGCTCGCGCTGGCGGGACTATCGCTGGCCCAGATGGATGTCATCGAGCTGAACGAAGCTTTTGCTGCTCAGGGCCTTGCGGTATTGCGTTTGCTTGGGCTCTCCGACACCGACCCGAGAGTCAACCCCAACGGAGGCGCCATCGCGTTGGGGCATCCGCTGGGCGCTTCAGGCGCCCGCCTTGTCACAACCGCCATCAACCAGTTGCACCGCAGCGGTGGCCAATATGCACTTTGCACCATGTGTATTGGTGTTGGCCAAGGCATCGCGGTTGTCCTGGAACGTGTCTGACTTTTTGCCATCTATTCGACCTAAGGAGTGCCCATGAACGACTTGACCCAGCTTCACTTCCACCTCGACAACTACGTCGCCACATTGACCATGGATGCGCCTCCCGTGAACGCACTGACGCGGACGCTCAATGACGAACTCATGCTGGCACTCGATCGCATCTCGGAGATGGATGAGGTTCGTGCAGTGGTCTTGACGGGTGCCGGCAAGGTTTTCTGCGCGGGCGCCGATCTCAAGGGGCGTGCTTCGGTCATCAAGGGGCCCGGTGATCTGCCGGCGCACTCGCGTCGAACCCGTGAGTGTTTTCACGCCATTCGCGAGTGTGCAAAGCCTGTCATTTGCGCCATCAATGGCGCAGCCCTGGGTTCCGGGCTGGCCATGGCCGCATCCAGCGACATCCTGGTGGCCTCTGAAAAATCGAGTCTGGGTCTTCCCGAGGTCGATGTCGGGCTTCTGGGTGGGTGCAGCCACGCCATGCGATTGTTCAGCCATTCCAGACTTCGGCGCATGGCCTTGACCGGTATGCGCGTGGATGGTGCGGAGCTTTACCGGCTGGGTATTGTCGAGGCGTGTGTTGCTCCCGAAGAGCTGATGCCAACGGCTTTGGAGATCGCAAGGGTGGTCGCATCCAAGAGTCCTGTCTCCACGCGCATGGGCAAACACACCATGAACGTCATCGAAGGCATGAGCCTGCGAGATGGTTATCGCTACGAGCAGGACATGACCGCTCAGATCGGCAAAACCGAAGACGCCAAGGAAGCACAACGCGCCTTTGCGGAGAAGCGTCCACCGGTGTTTGTCGGTCGCTGAGAAATATTCCGAGATGTCTCACGGGTGATCGTCGGCCGAGCGCGCACTGGGTGTAATCGAGCACACGCAGTCGCGTCTCACAGCCCTCCCAGGAGTCAACAATGTTTGCCGAACCATCACCGAAGTCACAGGATTTGATCGATCGCCTTCGATCTTTTTTTGACCAGCACATCTACCCCAATGAGGCTCGCCACCACCACGAGATGGAGACCTTGCGTCGTACCGGCAACCCCTGGCAGGCGGTCCCATTGGTCGAGGAGCTCAAGCCGCTTGCTCAGGCTGCTGGCCTCTGGAACCTCTTCCTGCCGCACCCGTACAAAGGGCAGGGAGGCATTTCCAATCTGGACTACGCGCCCCTTTGCGAGATCATGGGGCGTGTGACCTGGTCCGGTGAAGTCTTCAATTGCTCCGCGCCGGATACGGGCAACATGGAGACGCTGGAGCGGTACGGGACCGTAGAACAGAAAGAGGCCTGGTTGGTGCCGCTGCTGGCCGGGCAGATCAGATCGGCTTTCCTGATGACCGAACCCGCGGTGGCCTCTTCGGATGCAACCAACATACAGTGTTCCATTCAGCGCGAAGGCGACGAGTATGTGATCAATGGTCGCAAGTGGTTTTCCTCGGGCGCAGGCAATCCGGCTTGCCAGATATTCATCGTGATGGGGAAAACCGATCCGGACGCAGCGAGGCATGCTCAGCAATCCATGGTGCTGGTTCCACGCAACACCCCCGGCGTGACGGTGGTTCGCCACTTGTCGGTACTGGGCTACGACGACGCACCGCACGGCCACATGGAGGTTCTGCTGGAGAACGTTCGTTTGCCCGTCAGCAATGTGCTCCTGGGGGAAGGCCGGGGGTTCGAGATTGCGCAAGGCCGACTGGGTCCCGGACGCATTCACCACTGCATGAGGTCCATCGGAGCGGCCGAGCGGGCGCTGGAGATGATGTGTGATCGTTTGCGTTCGCGCGTCGCCTTCGGTCGGCCTCTGTCAGAGCAATCTGTCTGGCATGAACGCATTGCCGAGTCCCGGTGTCTCATCGACCAGGCGCGACTGCTGACGCTCAATGCCGCGTGGAAGATGGATACGGTAGGGAACAAGGAGGCCAGGGCGGAAATTTCGATGATCAAGGTCGTCGCGCCCAACATGTCCTGCAAGGTGGTGGACTGGGCCATCCAGGCCCACGGCGCCGCAGGTGTGAGCCAGGACTTCTGGCTCGCGGAGGCCTATGCGCACCAGCGCACGGTCCGTCTGGTCGATGGTCCCGACGAGGTGCACCGCAATGCCATTGCCAAGCTCGAACTGGCCAAGCGCGCAGCCGTCGATATGCGAAAGAACGCATGACAGGATTGCCCTGCAGCCCGTAGTCAGACCACAGCGGGAATCTCAGAATGCTCGGGTACACAGGAGATACCCGAGCAATGATGGAGAGCAGCCAGACAATTCCCGCGGTAGCTCAAGATCGAAGCGTGTGGGTCATCGGCGCGGGCACCATGGGGATGGGCATTACCCCAGGGTTCATCGTCAACCGCATCGCACGACCCTATTGCGGTGAAGCCCTGAGGTTGCTGCAGGAGGGTGCTGGATCTCCTGCAACGCTGGATGCGGTCTATCGCGAAGGTTCCGAGTCGGTTCATGTCAGCGAACTTGGTGCCGGTCCGGCGCCACATCGCATCTGCATTGAAGGGCGTCTTGGTGTGGCCGAACCGCTGCTGGACCGCTTGCATGGGGCCGGCAGGTCGGGCTGCCGCTGGTGCTTCAGGTGTTGTCGAACTTGCAACCCACCTGCGGCGAAGACCGGTACCGCGCCTCGGCATGGCTTCAACGGGAAGTTCATCGTGGCGCCATCCGGCGTGTGCTTGAACCGGTCAGCCGCTGATGGGCGCTGGCACATCCCGGCATTTTTGACCCCGGATTCAATCTGGGCAAAATGTCCGAATCCGCACCCTGCGCCTTGTCCACGTTCACCCATGCAGACTCCCAAAGCCACCGAATTCAAACTGAACATCGCCGCGGACCTGCACAAGTGGCGCGCCTTCGTGGCGATTGGTGAACTGGGCAGCCTGACCCGTGCCGCGATCTTCCTGGACAGCAACCAGTCCTTGCTGAGCCGACAGATCAATGCCCTGGAGCGCGAGTGTGGCTTGCGCCTTTTCAACCGCACCGGTCGTGGCGTCGAGTTCTCTGACTCGGGGAAAACGTTGTTTCCGCAGGTCAAGGCGTTGCTGGAGGCGGCCGAACAACTGGAAACCGATATCCGTGGGGGCGCTCGCGAACCGACCGGTCGCGTCACCGTGGGTTCGTTGCCATCGATAGCGAACCCTTTGGTTGGCCGCCTGTTCACCGAGATCAGGGAGCACCACCCGCAAGTCAATCTCAAAGTGCTGGAAGGCTCCAGCGGCCAGGTGGAAGAGTGGTTGTCCGACGCACGTGTCGACATCGCCATCCTCTACCGCTACGGCGCCACGGTGTCGGAACACGAGCAGGTCCTGGCCACGGTTGACAGCTATCTCATCGGCCCGCGCGGCGACACGTTGACGGCCGCTTCCGAGGTGCCGTTCAAGGCACTCGACCGATTGCCCTTCATCCTGCCCAGCGCACCGAATGGACTGCGCACCGCACTCGACGCCGTGGCGCGCCGGGAGCACCTGAACCTGGCACCTGTGATCGAGGCGGATTCGCTGCCGTTGCAAAAATTGCTGGTGGAGCGCGAGCGGCTGTACACCGTGTTGCCACTTCATGCGGTCTGGACCGAAGTGGCCGAAGGTCGTGTGCAGGCTGCGCACATCGTGAATCCACCATTTCAACGCACGGTGGTGATGGCCACGGCCAAGTTCAAGGGACCGCCTCGTGCTGTTTCAGCGGTGGCATCGCGCATTGTCGATATCGTCGACGACATGGCGCGCAAGGGCATGTGGCGCTCCGAGTCGGCGTCGTCGTGATCCGGGACACATAGCTGAGATGCGCGTCGTGCGCTGGCCGATCGCTCATGGTCGGTCTAAGCTTGAACACTCCACAAGGATTCAAGCCACCATGTCACGAATTTCATTTCCCACATCAGAAACTATGGACGAGCACCAGCGGCGCGTCCACGACAAAGTGGTCTCCGGCCGGCGCGGCAAGATCGTGGGCCCGTTGCGTGCCGCGTTGCACAGCCCTGAGCTGGCCGATCGCTGGCAGGCACTTGGCGAGTTCCTGCGATACAACACCTCGTTGACACCACGCCTTTCCGAGCTGGCCATTCTCGTGACCGGCCGCGCCTGTCAGTCGCCCTTCGAGTGGTATGCCCACCGCGTCGAGGCCGAAAAGCTTGGTATCGAAGCACCGATCATTGACGCGTTGTTGGTGCAATCGATGCCGGTGGGCCTCACCGACGACGAGTCCACCATCATCCAGTTCGCGACCGAATTGAACCGCTTTCGTTCCGTCTCCGACGCCACCTATGCGCAGGCACTGGAGCGCTTCGGCGAACGCACGGTGGTTGAACTCACGGCACTGGTCGGTTACTACACCATGGTGGCCATGACGCTGAACGCGCATGAAATACCGCTGCCTGAAGGTGTGGCACCCGCATTTCCTTTGCCGCAAAGGAGCCTGTCGTGATCGGCGGCTGGGACTGCCACACGCATGTGTTCGGACCGTACGCCGCCTTTCCGCTGGCGGCGGATCGCAGTTACACACCTCCCGAGGCGCCGGTGGGTACCTACCTGGCGCATCTGGACCGGCTGGGGCTCCACCATGGCGTGCTGGTGCATCCCAGCGCCTATGGGGACGATTTCAGCCTGTTGCTGGATGTGCTGGCTTCCCACGACCAGTTGCGCGGCGTGGTGGTCCTGCGAAAAGACACGGCGCTTGATCTGAAGTTGTTGCGCGGCAAGGGCGTGCGGGCTGCGCGCTTCAGCCACCGCAGTGGCGCCGGTACCAACTTCGCTGGCAGCGCCGCCATGGACGATCTGCTCGCGCTCGCTCCGAAACTGGCAGATGCCGGGTTGCACGCCGAGTTGTGGACCGATTGCCAGGTGCTGCCCGACATTGCCGATGCCTTGAGTGCCTTGCCGGTCCCGGTGGTCATCGACCACATGGGCGGCTTTGACGTGCATGCGGGCACGGATGCACCGGGCTTTCGTGTCCTGTTGTCCTTGGTTGAAAGTGGTCGGGCATGGGTCAAGCTGTGCGCGTATCGCAACCTGTTGAATGCGCCCGACTTCGAACTGGGGCGCCCGTTCCACAGCGCGCTGCAGCAGGCCCATCCGGAGCGGCTGGTCTGGGGCAGCGACTGGCCTCATCTGCGTGTCCATCCCGAGCCGGACACCGCCGTCTTGTTGACCACTTTCAAGGCCTGGACCGGCAGTGACGCGATGGTGCATCAGATCCTGCAGACCAATCCGGCAGCGCTGTACGGCTGAACGGCGTACCGGCGCCGCCGTTCAGCGGCCCTGGTACGCGGGAGCCCGCTTCTCCAGAAAGGCGCGCATGCCTTCCTTCTGGTCCCGGCTGTCGAACAGGCGCTCGAACAAGCGACGCTCGATGGCCAGGGCCGACTCCAGCGGCGCGTCACCTCCCCAGCGAACGGCGTCGCGAATGGATTGCACCGCCAAGGGTGGCATGCCGGCGATCTGCTCGGCAATGGCCATGGCCCGTGTGAGTGCTTCACCCTTGGGTACCAACTCGCTGACCAGGTTGGCCAGGTAAGCCTCGCGCGCCGGGATCATGTCGCCGGTCAAGGACCACAGCAACGTCTTGTAGCGGCCGGCCGCGCGCAGCAGGTGTTGAGTGCCACCTGCGCCGGGCATGATGCCCACACGAATCTCCGGTTGTCCGAAACGGGCGTCCTCGGCGGCGATGACGATGTCGCAGGCCAACGCGAGTTCACAGCCTCCCCCCAGTGCGTAGCCTTCGACCGCAGCGATGACGGGTTTGGACGAGCGCCGGATGACATGGAACACCTCATCCGTGGCGCCCAGCACGTGGTCGGTGGGTGACATGTGCTCCATCTCGGCAATGTCGGTGCCGGCCACGAAGTAGCCGTCCGAGCCGGTGATGACGACGGCGCGCACAGCCGCGTCTGCGCCAAGGCGCTGGAGATGTTCGACGATGGCGCGCTTGACGCGCAGGTTCAGGGCGTTGCGGCGCTCAGGCCGACAAATGCTGAGCAATCCCACCGGACCGTGTCGGCTGCAGACGACGGCCGATGCCGTTGTCTCCTGAGGATCACCATGTTCAGCCATCGATGGGCTCCGTGGCCTCGAAGGATGGGCGCTGACGCAGCGTGTGGTGCCAGGTGGCGAGCCGAGGGGCTTTGGCACGCCAGCCCAGGCTGTCGAAACGGTAGTCGATGTAGCCCAGGGCGCAGCCGATGGCAATGTGCCCGATGGTAAGGGGCGCATCGGTCAGGGACGCCGCTTCGGCATCCAGCTGGCGCAGACAGGCCTCTGTCTTGAGCGCGAAGGCATCCAGCAGCGGCTGCAGGGGTGTCTCGCGTTCGCGTTCGTTGCGCCAGAGGATGAGCACGTCCAGCAGACCGTTGCCGAAGGCTTGCCAGCGCTGCGCCGGCCATCGGGAGGTCCCGTCCTTGGGGAACAGCGAACCTTTGGCCAGATCATCCAGGTACTCGCAGATCACACCCGAGTCGAACAGGGTGAAACCGTTGTCCAGCACCAGCGTGGGAATTTTGGACAGGGGGTTGTCCCGCATCAGGCGTTCGTTGGGCTTGAGCATGGCGGCCACGGAACGTACCAGCTCCAGTTGGGGCAGCAGGTCGAGCTCGTGGGCACACACCATGACCTTGCGCACGTAGGGTGACTTGGGGGACCAGTGAAGCTGCATCATCAAACCACCCCTGCGGCCTGCAAGGCCTCAATGTCGGTGTGACCATAGCCCAGCTCCGACAGGATGGCCTCGGTGTGCTGGCCCAGCAGCGGTGGCGGCGACAGTGTCTGCAGCGGGGTATTGCCAAACCGCATCGGGCTGGCCACCTGGGGAACATCCACTCCACTGGGGTGGGGCACGTGTTTGAGCATGCCCCGCGCCACCACCTGGGGATCCTTGAACACCTCGCCCACGTTGTTGATCGGGCCGCAGGGCACGCCGGCCTTGTCCAGCGCGTCGATCATGTCGTCGCGCTGCCGCTGCCCGAAGGCTTCGCGCAACATGGCCGACAGCTCGGCGATGTTGCGCACCCGCTGTGCGTTGGTGGAAAACCGTTCGTCCAGGGGCCATTCGTTGTGCCCGAGCACCTCGCAGAGTTTCGCGAATTGACCGTCGTTGCCGACCACCAGGATCACGTCCCCGTCGGCGCAGCCGTATACGTCCTGGGGCTGGATGTTGGGGTGCGCGTTGCCGTTGCGCGCCGGCACCTTGCCCGACACCAGGTAGTTCATGGCCTGGTTGGACAGGGTCGCCACTTGCACGTCCAGCATGCCGATGTCGATGTAGTCGCCGACGCCGGTTTCGTTGCGCCGAGCCATTGCTGCCAGCACCGCCACGGCGGTGTACATGCCGGTCATCAGATCGACGATGGGAATACCCACCTTCTGGGGGCCACCACCGGGTTTGCCATCTTTTTCTCCGGTGATGCTCATCAGGCCACCCATGGCCTGGATCAGGAAGTCGTAAGCCGGTTGGTCACGGCGTGGGCCGGTTTGCCCGAAGCCTGTGACCGAGCAATAGATCAAGCGTGGATTGAGCTGGCGCAGCGAAGCTTCGTCCAGCCCATAGCGCGCCAGCGTGCCGGCCTTGTAGTTCTCAAGCACGATGTCGGCTTGCTGGGCAAGCTCGCGCACGATGCGCTGGGCCTCGGGCTTGTCCAGGCTCAAGGTGATGGAGCGCTTGCCGCGGTTGACAGCGAGGTAGTAACCCGCTTCCTTGGTGTTCTGCCCATCGGCGCTCTTGAGGAAAGGGGGGCCCCAGGAGCGGGTGTCATCGCCGGCACCGGGGCGCTCAACCTTGATGACGTCGGCGCCCAGGTCCGCCAGAACCTGGGCCGCCCAAGGCGCTGCCAGAATGCGGCTGAGGTCCAGGACCTTCACGTGTGACAAGGGGCCGGTGGAGGTGTTCATGTGCATGGGAATGTGTCGATGAGATTCGGTTCGACTCTAGGCCGCATCGCGCCGTGGGGCTATAGGCTGCGAAGCAATCCTGAGATGCGGACTCACGCAATTCACTCAGATCGATGCAAGCCGGTCACTCATTTGGCGAGCAGGTTCAAGTGGGTCAGCAAGGTCGTCATGGCCGCTTGGTCCCGCTTCACGAAGGCGGTGGTTTCTGCCGGCGAAAGGTCCATCTGCTCGGCGCCCATGCCATCCAGAACCGCGAGGTAGGCCGGGTCCTGTCTGGCGTCTGCCACGACCCGGTGCAGCGTCTCGATCACATCGGCGGGTGTGCCCTTGGGGGCCGCCAGCGTGTACCAGGTGGAGGTTGCGGTGGCAGCGTAGCCGGCTTGCGACAAGGTTGGCACATGGGGAATCAAAGGGGAGGGCATGGCTCCTCCGTAGGCCAGGGCCTTGAGTCGGCCATCAGCGATGAAGGCCTTGGTGGCCGCCAGGTTGAGCATGCCCAACTGCACTTGGCCACCCAGCAGATCTTTCAGGGCCGGCGCAGCACCGCCGTAAGGAACGTGGGTGATCTTGATCTGGGCCGCCTGAGCGAAAGCTTCGGCGCCCAGGTGGGTGGCGCCACCCGTGCCGGCGGATGCGTAGTTCAGGGTGCCGGGTTGTTTTCGTGCCAGGGCCACCAAGTCTTGCAGCTTCTCCACGCCCAGCGAGGGGTGGGCCACCAGAACGTTGGGCTGGTTGGCCACCACGGCGATGAATGAGAAGTCGCCGATCCCGTCGTAGGGGATTCGCTGCATGAGCGGCGTCACCACATGGCCTGCCGAGGTGCCGAGGAGCAAGGTGTGGCCGTCTGGCTTGGACCTCGCGACGTGGCCAGTGCCAATGGTGGCTGCGCCGCCTGCCTTGGCCTCGACGATGACAGGCTGCTTCAGCCGGGATTCCATTTGCTTGGCCAGCGCGCGGGCCATGGTGTCGGCCGGGCCACCGGCAGCGTAGGGGTGAACCAGCGTGATCGGCCGCGCGGGAAACACGGACTGCGCGTGGGCCATCGGCAACGCACAAAGTGCGCCCACGATGACGAAGGTGCGACGGGTGGTGCTTGATTTGATGTACATGGGTGTCTCCAGTTTGTATGGTTGTGGGGAATCAGTCTCTTGACGCTCTTGCGGTATCCGCCCAGCCTTCACCACCGGGGGGGCGCTGCAGCATGGGGCGGTGATGGATCTCGCCCAGGCCCGCGTAGAACGGACCGCCCAGACGGGCCACCGGACGCATCGCGACGGAGTCGACCCGCTTGCCGTCGTAGACCGCATGAGACAGGTGAAAGGCCACCACCTCCCCGATGTACAGCGTGTTGATGCCCTTGCCCAGGGTGATGATCTGGTCGAGTCGGCATTCCATCTGCACCGGTGCACTGGCGATGCGAGGTGCCCTCACATGGTGGCTGGGCAAAAGTGCGATGCCCAGGGCTTCTGGTTCGCTCACCTCGGGCCCGAACTCCTGCGCGCTGCGGTGCATCAATTCCATGTCGTGCTCGGTCGCGACATTGACGACAAATTCGCGGGTGAGGGCGATGTTGAAGGCGGTGTCCTTGGTCAGACCGCTGCCAGGTCGCGTGGCGATGTTCACCGCCAGCATGGGAGGGCTGGTGGCCACGTAGTTGTAGGAACTGAAGGGCGCGGCATTCACCAGGCCATCGCCGTTGACGGAGGTGATCCAGGCCACGGGCCGGGGCACGACGCAGCCGACCAGCAGGCGGTAGGCGGTTTCGGTGTCGAGGCGGTCGCCGTCGATGCAGGTAAAGCCATTTTCTGTTGGCATGGTTTCACGACTCCTGGGTTGGCACAACACGGTGCAAGATCACGTTGATTTCGGTCACTGGCGCGGGGTGATGAGCCCGTGGGGGTCGTCCCCCGCCTTGTCGCTGCGCAGGCAATCAGGGGCTCATGAGATGCTCTGGCGTGCCTTGTTCCGCTGGGTGGCAAGATGGTCCAGAATCTGGCCGCGTTGTTGCCGGGCAGCCGCATGCTCCTCGTCGTAGAGACTGCGGCCGTGGGCGTCGATGGCGACAGTGGCCGGGCCCAGATCTTTCACCCTCAGACGCACCAGTCGGTAGTGCGTCAGCATGTCGCTCCAGCCCACTTCCAGAATCTCGGTGACGGCCTGTGACAGCAGGGTGCATCCGCCACCCAGGAACGACAGGTAGACACAGCCGACTTCCTGCAGAGCCTGGGAACAGGCGGTGTCCAGTCCGCCTTTACCGCCCACGGCATGCCAGTCGAATCCACGCACCAGACGTGGCATATAGGGATTGAAGCGCGTGCTGGTGGTGGGATTCAGGTAGAGCAGTTCCAGCCGGCCCTCGACCTCGCGGGTGAAGCTGCCCAGGTGGAACACCGAGGCGCCGCGAAGATCCATGGGCAAAAGTTCCTCGCCGTCCAGGCAACGCAACAGCCGCTGGTGGGTGGGCAAGCCCGCGGTCACAACGATCTCGCCGTCGAGCACCACCTGGTCACCCGCCCTCAGGCTGAGTGCATCGCTGCGACTCAAAGGAAAGTTGAGTTGATGGGTCCGCAGCGTCATGGCGTCACTCAAGCACCTCGACCCGACCGTCGTTGTACAGGCGGGCACGGGTGCGGCGGTTGATCCAGCAGTTGAAGGCGACAGCGACCGGGGTGAAACCGTGGCCAGCGCAGTACTCCACGTTGACCGCCATGGCGGTGCTGTCGCCACCGGTACCCATGGGACCGAATCCCGTCATGTTCACGGCCTCGGCCAAGCGCTGTTCCATGGCGGCCACCATGGGTTCGGAGTGGCGCTGGCCGATGGGACGGAGGGTGGCCTCCTTGGCCATCTTCGCGGCGTAGTCGAAGGTGCCACCCACGCCCACGCCGATCACCACCGGCGGGCAGGGCTGGGCGCCCGCCTTGATCACGGTATCGATGACGAAGGTTTCGATGACCTGAAGGTCTGGCAGGGTGAAGATCTCCAGCGCTGCCCAACGGCCCGAGCCCAGCGCCTTGGGCGAGCAGATGATCTCGACAAAGTCGCAGTCGTCGACCAGATCGAAGGTGACGATGGGCATGCCCTTTCCCTGGTACCCACGCTCCAGGGTCAGCGGATGGGTCACGTGGGGCAGCAGTGGCGGCTGGATGCTGGCGACGAGTTCAGCGAAGCCTTCTGTGATGGCGCGACGCACCTCGCCCGCGAAATTTGCCTGGGCGCCAACCTTGACGAAATACACCGGAATCCCTGCATCAGAGCACACGAAATGCTGCTGACGCTGGGCTGCGTCGGCGCTTTCCAGCATCAGCCTCAGCGTGTGCCGCGCGGTTTCGTTGCGTTCGCTGAGGCTTGCTGAGCGCAGGGCAGCTTCGGCGTCCTCGGGAATGCCGCGCAGCGCACGGTCGTACAGCTGTGCGGTGACGGTCTTGATGGTCTCTGAGGATATCGGCATGGTGCTCAGTGTAGGAAGCGCCATGGCGGCCGTGTTGGGCGCTTTGGCAAACCTGCTATGTCGCATGTCGAGTGAATGGACGACCTCGCGATGCCGACATAACAGCTTTGCGCTCATGGATGTTGTGGCACAGCCGATAGCTGGTGAGCATGGCCCCCAGATATTGGAGACACAGCATGTTGAAGAATCGCGAAGGCGATGGACCGTTGGCCGGCCTGGTGGTGCTGGATCTGAGCCGGGTGCTGTCAGGGCCGTACTGCACGATGATGCTTTGCGACCTGGGCGCCCGCGTGATCAAGGTCGAGCTGCCCAACGGCGGTGACGAGGCCCGGCATTTTCTGCCCATGGGTGCTGACGGCAGATCGGCCTACTTTGCGGCCATCAACCGGGGCAAAGAATCGATTGCGCTCGACCTGAAGCAGCCCGCCGATCGGACTGTGTTCGAGCAGTTGCTGCCGCGTTCCGACGTGCTGGTGGAAAATTTCCGACCGGGCGTTCTGGACAAGATGGGCTACGGATACGAGTGGTTGTCAGCGCGGCACCCGGCACTGGTGCTGGCGTCCATTTCGGGTTTCGGGCAGACCGGCCCCTACCGAACCCGCGCAGCGTACGACGTGGTGGTGCAGGGCATGAGCGGCATGATGAGCATCACGGGCCACCCGGACGCGGAGCCAGTGCGGGTGGGCTCGTCCATCGGTGATCTTTCTGCGGCGCTGTTCGCCTGCAACGGCATACAGGCGGCATTGTTGCAACGCGAACGAACGGGTCGAGGCTGCCATGTCGATGTGTCGATGCTGGAGACCCAGATTGCCCTGCTTGAAGGGGCCATTCCTGAGTACTGGTGTTCGGGCGTTTCACCTGGACCGCTCGGCTCGCGCCACCCGGGCACCGCTCCCTTTGATTCGTTTCATGCGGCCGATGGGCACCTGGTGATTGCGGCGGGCTCCGACCACCTGTTCGCCAGCCTCGCCAGAGTGCTGGGCCAGCCCGAGCTGCAGCAGGACGCACGGTTCTCTGAAAGAGCGCAGCGTGTTCGCCACCAGGCCGATCTCAAGGCGGTGATCGAGCGCGTGCTGGTCACTGCGCCAGTGGCACATTGGCTCGCCCTGCTCGATGCTGCTGGCGTTCCCGCTGGTCCGCTCAACGATGTGGCGGCCATGTTGGCGGATTCGCAGGTCGTCAGTCGTGGCGTCATGGCCGAGATCGAGGGAGCGGGCGGACAACGTGCGCCCGTGACACCCATTCTGCTCTCGACATGTGGCTACCCGGCCCGGTTGCCCGCTGTGCCGCAGCTTGACCAACACCGCGCGGACATTCTGCGCTTCGCTCAGGCGCCGCATGCGGACGGCGCATAGCTGCTTTGCCTGTCGGGTGTCTGGCTCGATGGTGCGCACGCATCTAAATTCCGATCCATGCACAGACGATGGCAATACACAAGAGGATCGATGCGATGAGCAGTTTGAATGGCGTACGTGTGCTGGATCTGAGTCGCGTTTTTTCCGGCCCTTGGGCCGCGCAGATGCTGGCCGACTTTGGCGCAGACGTCGTCAAGGTTGAACGTCCCGGCCGTGGCGACGATGTAAGACATCAAGGCTTGAGGGCACGCGACGCGCGAGGCAACGAGACCTCTGAAACCTCGTCTTTTCTGGCAATGAACCGCGGCAAACGTTCCATCACGATCGACATCGCCCAACCCGCTGGCCAGGCGCTGGTGCGCGAGCTGGCGACCAGCAGCGATATCGTGATCGAGAACTTCAAGGCTGGTGATCTCGCCAGATACGGACTGGATTTTTCTGCCTTGCACGCGGTGAATCCTCGGCTGGTGTACTGCTCGATCAGCGGATTCGGTCAGTCCGGCCCCTACAGCCACCTGCCGGGCTACGACCCCCTTTTTCAGTCGATGAGCGGACTGATGAGCATCACCGGTCACGCCGGCGGTGAACCAGGCGGTGGTCCCATGCGCGTGGGCTACTCGGTGGGCGACATCACCGCGGGTTTCTACGCTGTGAGCGCCATCCTGGCTGCCCTGCGCCACCGGGACATGGTTTCAGGTGAGGGGCAGCATATCGACCTTGCGCTGCTCGATGCCCAGGTGGCTTCCATTTCGCATGTGGCCATGATGTATTTGTTGTCGGGGCAGCAGCCACCCCGCCTGGGCAATGCATCTCCCATCACTTGCCCTTGGCAATCCTTTGAATGCGCTGACGGCCAGATCGTGGTGGCGGTTGGCAATGACACGCAGTTTGTCGCTTTCTGTCGGGTGCTGGGCGTGCCTGAACTGGCCAGTGATGAACGATTCAGAACCAACCCCCTGCGGGCTCAACACCGTCTGGTGCTGGTGCCCATGTTGGCCGAACAATTGGTACGGCGTGATGTGCGCCATTGGCATGAAGCCTTCGAGGCTGCTGGTGTGCCGAGTGGGCCCATCAACGGTTTTGCTGACGTGTTCTCCGACCCGCAGATCGTTCACCGGGGGATGCAGATGGAGATGAACCACGCGGCGACCGGCACGGTGCCACAGGTGGCCAACCCGGTGAAGTTCTCGGCCACACCCGTGCAATACCACCGAGCACCGCCGATGCTGGGGGAGCACACCGAAGAGGTGTTGCGCGAGCGGTTGTCTCTGAGCGAAGCGCGCTTGACCGAGCTCCGACAAAAAGGGGTGATCTGAAATGAACGACATGGAGTCGATCACCATGTTTCGGGACAGCGCCAGTGGCTACTTGGGCGCCCAGGACCAGCGCCAGCGGGTGAGGGCGCTTGAAGACGCTGGCGGTGGTTTTGACCGCGCGGTATGGCTGCAGTTGGCCGAACTCGGGTGGCTGTCTGTGCTCGTGCCGGAGGCAGATGGTGGCCTCGGTCTCGGCATTGCCGAGGTGGCTGCCATTGCTGAAGAGGCCGGGCGCCACTTGTTGCCGGAGCCGCTGGTGGACGCCGGGGTGCAGCCCCTGGCCTTGTTGGCACGGCTGCCACCTGGAGACTTGAGGGATGAGCTGCTGAACAGCATTCAGTCGGGCGCCACGGTGGCCGGACTCGCCTGGCAGGAGAGTGCCGGTGAAGTCGAGGCCGGTCTGGGCATGACCAGCGCTCGCATGGATGGTGGGTGTGTTGCTCTTACCGGCCAGAAGCGTTTTGTGAGGCCCGGCCCGGGCGCCGATGGCTGGATCGTTTGTGCCGTCGTCGAAGACGGCATGGGCCTGTTCTGGGTGGCGGCCGGTGCGGCAGGCCTCTCACTGGCGTGCGACGCTGGTGTTGATGGCAGCGCCATCGCCACATTGGGCCTGGACAATGCCGAGGCGCAGTTGCTCGCACAAGGCGACGACGCGTTGGCTGCTCTGCACCATGCCAACGACCTTGCGCGCATCGCGCAAGCGGCCGAGCTGCTGGGGATCGCCCGCCGCGCCCTGGAGCTGACGCGCGACTACCTCACCACCCGTGTGCAGTTTGGCAAACCGATCGGGACTTTTCAGGCTTTGCAACACCGACTGGTGGATGGGCTGATCCAGGTCGAACTGGCGGCAGCCTGTCTGCGTGACGGACTGGGCACGGTAAACGATGGAAACCTGGCCTCGGTGGCCAGCCGCGTGAAGGCCCGGTGTGCCCAGGCCGCGACCGAGACCACCCGCATGGCCATCCAGTTGCACGGCGCCATTGGCACCACCAACGAGTACGACGTCGGCCTGTACTTCAAGCGCGCGATGACCCTGGCCAGCCGCTGGGGCAATGCCGCGTCGCACCGGCGTCGCTGGATGTCGCTTACATCAAGTGCCAACCGGTCCGAGCCTGTTCTCAGCGATGTTGCTCACCTTCATCGCCGCGAGTTTCCGAACGATCTGGTTTGGGAGACCATGCCAGAGGCCGAGTTTCGCGCCATGGTGCGCGAGCTGTTCGCGCAGCACTACCCCGAACACAGGCGTCACCTGCCGTACCGGCAGACCTGGGCAGAGTCGCGCGAGTGGTACATGACGCTCTCACGGCTGGGCTGGCTGGCGCCCGCGTGGCCACGCGAGCACGGCGGCATGGGTTTGCCGGCCGACAAACTGATCGCCTACATCGAGGAGACCGAGGCATGGGGAGTGGCGCGACCGCCCGACCAGGGGTTGGTGATGATTGGGCCCATCCTGATGCGGTTTGGAACAGAGGAACAGCGGCAGCGCTTTCTGCCCAAGGTGCTGTCCGGCGAACATGTCTGGACGCAGGGCTATTCGGAGCCCAATGCCGGATCCGATCTGGCCGCTGTGCGCACCGAGGCGGTATCGGAGGGAGACCATTTTGTCGTCAACGGGCAGAAGACCTGGACCACCTGGGGCTCTGATGGCACCCACATGTTCATGCTGGTGCGGACCGACAAAACGGTGAAGAAGCAAGCCGGCATCAGCTTTCTGCTGGTGGACCTGAAGACGCCGGGCATCACGGTTAGGCCCATTCGCAACATTGCGGCTGAACACGAGTTCTGCGAGGTGTTTTTCGACAACGTGCGTGTGCCGCGCGACAACCTGGTGGGCGAACTCAACCAAGGCTGGACCGTGGCCAAGGCGTTGCTGGGATTCGAGCGCCTGTTCACCGGCAGCCCCAAACATTCGCAGCACACCTTGCACCAGGTCGAGAAGCTGGCCCGCCAGCGCGGCTTGTTCGATGACCCGGCCTTTGTTGCCCGTTTTGCCGAGTTGCAACTCGACACCGCCGACCTGGGCGCTGCCTACGCCGGCTTCGCAGAGATTGCCAAGCGCGGAGAGCCGATCCCGCCATCGATTTCCATGCTCAAGATCTGGTCCACCGAGACCTACGAACGCCTGGCGCTGTTGTTGATCGAGTCGGCGCAGGACTACGGGTCCATGCGCGACAGGGCATTGACCGACGAAATCGACATGCATGTGATGGCGCCGCTGTTCAACGCGATGAACGCCAAGCTGTTTGCAGGCAGCAACGAGATTCAGCGAAACATCTTGGCCAAGGTCGTGCTCGACCTGCCCAGCTGAGCAGGCATCTGTTCTCAATTGAAGCAATTTGAACCCCGCCACGACAAGGAGACAACAGGATGACCAACCTCACCTTCGGCGCAAGCACCACGGGAAGCGTCCAGCGCCGGGATTGGCTCAAGTTGATGGCCGTCGCGGGCAGTGCGGCGGGTGCTGCGGCGCTGCCCTTGCCTGCTTCCGCCGCTGCAGGGCCCGTGTGGGTGCCGGCCGAGATGCCAAACCCTGCCCCGAGCTTTGAAGGCACGGTCGATGTGGGTGGAGCCAAGCTGTGGTACTGGGACACGGGCGGCAATGGCCAGCCGGTCATCTTCATGCATGCGGGCTCGCAAAGCGGTGCCGGCTGGGGTTACCAGCAACCTGTATTCGCTGCGGCGGGCTACCGTGCCATCGGCTATTCGCGACGCGGCTATTTCCGGTCCGAATCCGGCAATCCGCAAGAACCTGGCGCTGCGTTCGAAGACTTGAATCAACTGATCGAACACCTCAAGCTCGACAAAGTGCATCTGGTGGCCATTGCCCATGGTGCCTTCTTCGCGCTGGATTTCGCGCTGGTGTATCCGCATAAGCTGCGCAGCCTGACCATTGCCTCTTCCTACCTGGGCATTGCCGACTCGGAAAAGGACTACCTGGAGGCCAACCGCCGCCTGCGTCCCAAGGAATTCAACGCCTTGCCGGTGGAGGTCAAGGAGCTGCATCCTTCGTACCGCGCCGGAAACCCAGAGGGCGTGGCGGCATGGGTCAAGCTGTCCAAGGAGGCCAGCGTCGGCCCACGCATCAGCGCCAAGCGACCCCATGAACTGACTTGGGAACGGCTCGAAAGCATCAAGACACCCACGTTGCTGATGACGGGTGATGGTGACCTCTACACCCCGCCGGCCCTGTTGCGCATGCAGGCCTCTCACATGCCTCATGCCGAGGCGGTGATCGTGCCCGAAGCCGGGCACTGTGCGAACTGGGAGCAACCCGCCGTGTTCAACAGAACGGTGCTGGCCTTCTTGCGCCGGCACGCCACCTGAGCGGGCCGGGCAGCGCCATGCTGGAACTTGAAACCCCTCGCGAGTTGCTGGGCCATGTCGGCCAGAAGCTCGGCACCAGCGACTGGTTCACCATCGAACAGCGCCACATTGATGGATTTGCCGCGCTCACGGGTGACGACTTCTGGATCCACGTGGACACCGAGAGGGCGAGCCGGGAGATGCCTCATGGCAAGACCATTGCCCACGGGTTGTTCGTGTTGTCGCTGGTGCCCCGGATGCAACGCGACATCTTTCGCGTCGAGCGCCGAGGCAAGGGTCTGAACTACGGATCGGATCGGGTGCGCTACACCGCACCCGTCCCGGTCGGTTCACGGGTGCGCTTGCACCAGACGCTGAAGACCGCTGAGCGAGTGGGCGCGGCCACGCGCATGGCCACCGTGTGCGAATTTGAAATTGAAGGCAGCGAGCGCCCGGCGCTCGTGGCCGAATTCATCCTGCTGATGCAGGACGAATGAGCCACTCACCCCTCACCCTGTTCAACCATCCAAGGAGACATGACATGAACAAACGATTCCTTCTCACCCTCGGCTCGGCCATCTTGGCTGGCCTCGTGGCACCTGTGCAGGCTCAGACCAGCTGGCCAGCCCACCCGATCAAACTCATCGTGCCCTATCCACCCGGAGGCCCGGTGGACCAACTTGCGCGAGCCATTGCTCCCCGTCTCGGTGAGGTGCTGGGGCAGAGCATCGTGGTGGACAACAAGGCAGGGGCCAGTGGTGTGATCGGTATGGACGCCACCATCAAGGCGGAACCAGACGGCTACACCTTCGGCTTCGGCGTGCCGGGTGGCATCACCGTGTTGCCTCACCTGCAGAAAATGCCCTACGTGGTGGATGAAATCAACTACGTGTCGCTGGTAGCCCGTGTTCCGCAGGTCATCACAGTGGGCCCCAAGGTGTCGGTCAATACCTTGCAAGAGCTGGTGGCTTTGGCGAAGAAAGATCCTGGTGCGATGAACTATGGCTCGGCCGGCAATGCCACCACGCCCCACCTGGGCGCCGAATTGTTTGCGCAAGAGGCTGGGATCAAGATGATGCATGTGCCGTACAAAGGCGCGGCACCTGCGATCACTGCGTTGCTGAGTGGGGAAATTCAGGTGTTGGCTGCAGACTTGTCGGCGGTGAAACCGTTCACCAGCCGTGGGATCAAGATACTGGCGGTGTCCGCACCGCGTCGAAACGAGTCCTTGCCCGATGTGCCCACCACCGCTGAACTGGGATTGCCTGGTGTGGTCTCGGAATCCAGCTACGGCATCATTGCTGCCAAAGGGACACCTCAGGCCATTACGCAGAAAATGCACGCCGCACTCGTGACCACGCTCAAGACGCCCGAGGTGGTTGCACGCATCGCCACCATGGGCGCTCAGGCATCGTCAACGACCCCCGAGGAATACCGTGCGCTGATGCAGCAGGAGTCCCTCAAGTGGGGTGCCGTGGTGAAGAAGGCGAACATCACGCTCAACTGACGCGTTGCTACAGATGACCGGCCGCGCCCCTTCCCTGGTAATTGTTGTTCTCGACGACTACCAGGGGGTTGCTCGGGGTCTGGCGAACTGGGACGCTCTGCCTGGTGAGCCTCAACTGCGATTTCAAACACGGTCAGCGCGCAGCGAAGACGAGCTGGTCGAGTGGCTGCGAGACGCGGACGTGGTGGTGGCCATGCGAGAGCGAACGGCATTCCCAGGGCGTGTGATTGAGCGGCTTCCAAGGCTGCGCTTGCTGGCCACCACCGGCCAACGCAACGCGGCGATCGATCTGGACGCGTGTCGCCGTCGTGGCATCGTGGTCACGGGCGCTCTCGGAGGTCGCACCGGCCGCACCGGCACAGCCGAAACGGCTTGGGCGCTCATCCTGGCTTTGACAAAAAACGTCTTGCCATCACACCAGGCGCTCTTGCGCGGAGAGTGGCAACCTGTGTTGGCTGAGACCTTGTCCGGTCGTGTGCTTGGGCTCGCAGGCTTGGGAAACATTGGTCGGCAAATGGCACAGGTGGGTCGGGCCATGGGCATGAAGGTGATCGCCTGGAGCCCCCACCTCACCCAGGAGCGCGCGCAAACAGCAGGAGCGAGTTTGGTCAGTTGCGACGCCCTGTTCGACCAGTCGGATGTGTTGTCCCTGCACCTTGTGCTCAGTGAAAGCACGGCCGGCCTGGTGTCTGCTCATCGACTTTCGCAAATGAAACCGGGCGCCTATCTCATCAATACCGCGCGAGCGGGTCTGGTCGATGAGCTCGCTCTGCTGGATGCGTTGTCTCAGCGTCACATCGGTGGCGCCGGGCTGGATGTGTTCTGGCAGGAACCACTGCCAAAGCAGCACCCCATTTGTCGACTTGACAACGTGGTTCTCACACCCCATCTGGGCTATGCCACGCAGGAAAATCTGGCAGCTTTTTATGCGGGTGTGATTGAAAACATAGGGGCATGGATAGAGGGCCGATCAATGCTTCTGCTGGACGATTGAGTCACTCTGTGCGTCCTTGGCGGCACTCAATTTCACGGGGTGATTCAAGCCTTTCCCACCAGAAAGGAATCCCGGCCTCTACATTAGTGCCCCTATGCCCCGCTCCGACGACGATCTGTCTCCCATCGCACCGCTGCGCCAGCCACTCTTCCGCATGTTGTGGATCACCTGGCTCATGGCCAACGTGTGCATGTGGATGAGCGATGTGGCGGCAGCCTGGATGATGACTTCGCTCACCACAACACCGCTGTGGGTCGCGCTGGTGCAGACGGCGTCCACCTTGCCGGTGTTCCTGCTGGGTCTGCCCAGCGGCGCGCTGGCCGACGGCCTGAACCGCAAGCACTTCTTCCTCTTCACCCAACTGTGGGTGGCGGTGGTGGCGTCGATTCTGAGCGCCTTCATCTTTCTGGGCGCGATAACCCCGGCCCTGCTGCTGGCACTGACGTTTTTCAACGGCATCGGCATGGCGATGCGCTGGCCGGTGTTCTCGGCCATCGTGCCCACGATCGTTCCCCGGTATCAGTTGCCTGCGGCGCTGGCACTCAACGGCGTGTCGATGAACGCCTCGCGCATCATCGGCCCGCTGCTGGCCGGCGCGCTGATCGCCAGCGCCGGCAGCGCCTGGGTGTTCCTGCTCAACGCGGTGTTGTCTGTGGTGGCCGCGGTCATCATCAGCCGCTGGAAGCACGAGCACAAGCCGCACCCGCTGGGGCGCGAGCGCCTGGGCACCGCAATGCGGGTGGGCCTGCAGTACGTGGCCCAGTCCTACCACCTGAAGGGCGTGTTGCTGCGCATCTCGATCTTCTTCTTCCACTCAACCGCACTGCTGGCGCTGCTGGCCCTGCTGGCGCGAGGCATGCAGGGCGGCGGTGCCGGTACCTTTACCCTGCTACTGGCCGCCATGGGCGCGGGCGCCATCGCTTCTGCGGCGTTTCTGCCCGCCTTGCGCCGCCGGTATCCGCGCGACGGTCTCGTCCTGCGCGGCACGGCCCTGCAGGCGGGCGCCATGGCGACCATGGCGTTGACCGACCAGGTCTGGGTGGCGGTGCCCGCGATGTTTCTGGGCGGCGCGGCCTGGATCACCTCCGCCAACACGCTCAGCGTCTCGATCCAGATGGGCCTGCCCGACTGGGTGCGCGCGCGCGGCATGTCCATGTACCAGATGGCGATCATGGGCGCCAGCGCCCTGGGTGCTGCAATCTGGGGGCAAGTCGCTACCTGGACCAGCGTGCCGGTCAGCCTGGGCATCGCTTCCGTGACCGGGCTGCTTTCCATGTTTCTGGCCAACCGCCTGATGCCCGACTCCGGCCTGGAAGACGACCTCACGCCCAAGCGCATTTTTCCGGCGCCCCAGATCACAGAACCACCGCCCCGGGGCCATGTGATGGTGATGGTGGAGTACCGCATCGATCCGGCACGCGCGGCCGACTTCCGCGGCCTGATGCTGGGCGAGGGGCGCCGCAGCCGCTTGCGCCACGGGGCCTTGTCGTGGGAGCTGCTGCACGACATCCACGAACCCAGCCGTTTTGTCGAGGTCATCATCGACGAGTCCTGGACCGATCACCTGCGGCGCTTCGACCGCGTCACCGCCGCCGACGTCGCGCTGCGTGACCGCAAGCTGGCTTTTCACCTCGGTGAGGAGCCGCCGCGCGTCACACGCAGCCTGATGGAGACGACGGCGGGGGCCTCCTGAGCGGTGCATCGTGTTCAGGGGTGGATTCCGTGATGGGGAAGCGGTTGGTGGCGCGGCGCCAGCCGCGTCGTGAAAGCCCCATGACCGCAGCACCTCAATACAGCCGCCTTTCGGACTGCATCGGTGGCTGTACCCAACAGCCACTTCCCCGACTTCCGGACTTTTCAAAACCAGAGGTACGGTTCAACGACGAATGTCCGAGTCCAGTCGAGGCTGTGCGCAAACAACTTCGGTGCTCGGCCGAACACCCCGTAGCAATTGCAGTGGCTTGACGGCAGCGAAGTGGCAATCACAAGTGCTCCACCTTGCGCTGTCGAAGTCGAGAGGCTTCGGGCGCCCCGTCACGGCGTGCCTGGACGATCTCTGGAACGTCTTCATGCTCCCAACGGCTGATGCGTCGTCGGGCCGCCGGAGTGCCGTCCTCGACGGTGGTGAAGCGGCGAATGACCGTCTGCCCGGCAGGGCATCGATACTCGTCGCGCTCACGGTTGTAGATGAAGTCGCGCTTGTCGAAGCGGCCTTCACACCAGCGTCACCCTTCTGGCCGCGTCGCCGGGTGTCGCTTCAGACCACGCCCTGCGCGAGCATGGCGTCGGCCACCTTGACGAAACCGGCGATGTTCGCGCCGTCCACGTAGCTCACCGAGCCATCGGCACGGCGGCCGTGCAGCCGGCACGCCTCGTGGATGCCCACCATGATGGTGTGAAGGCGTTCGTCGACCTCGACGCGCGGCCAGGACAGGCGCATTGCGTTCTGGCTCATCTCAAGGCCCGAGGTTGCCACGCCTCCGGCGTTGCTGGCCTTGCCGGGCGCATACAGCACGCCCGCCGCTTCAAAGCGCTCCACAGCGTCCATGGTGGTCGGCATGTTGGCGCCTTCGGCCACGCAGATCACGCCGTTCCTGATGAGCGTGTCGGCATCGTTTGCGTCGAGTTCGTTCTGGGTCGCGCAAGGCAGCGCCACGTCCACTGCAACGGCCCAGGGGCGTACCCCGGCCTCGAATCGGCTCTTCGTTCGGGTGGCGTATTCGCTCACGCGCCCGTACAGGTGGTTCTTCACTTCCATCAGCTCGGCCAGTTTTTCCGGGGTGAAGCCGTCTTCGTCGATCACTGTGCCGCTCGAATCGGACACGGTGACCACCTTGGCGCCCAGCGCCATGGCTTTTTCCACCGCGTACTGGGCCACGTTGCCCGAGCCCGACACGCTCACGCGCAAGCCGTCGAAACTGCGGCCCTGCTGCTTGAGCATTTCCTGAGCAAAGTACACCGTGCCGTAGCCAGTGGCCTCAGGTCGCACCAGCGAGCCGCCGAAAGACAAGCCCTTGCCAGTGAACACGCAGTCCGAGCGGTTGCTGAGCTTCTTCATCATCCCCGCCATGAAGCCGACTTCACGGCCGCCCACGCCAATGTCGCCTGCCGGCACGTCGGTGTCGGCCCCGACATGGCGAAACAACTCGCTCACCAAAGCCTGGCAAAAGCGCATGATCTCGCCCGGACTCTTGCCTTTGGGGTCGAAGTCGGAACCGCCTTTGCCGCCGCCCATGGGCAGGGTGGTCAGCGCATTCTTGAAGGTCTGTTCGAACGCTAGGAATTTCAGGATCGACAGATTGACCGAAGGATGGAAACGCATGCCGCCCTTGTAGGGGCCGATGGCCGAGCTGTGCTGGATGCGGTAGCCCCGGTTGACCTGCACATCGCCGTGGTCGTTGACCCAGGAGATGCGGAACATCACCACGCGCTCGGGCTCCACAAGCCGGTCGAGAAGGCCTTGTTCGGCGTATTTGGGGTGTTTCTGGATGTAGGGCCAGAGGCTCACCATCACTTCAGAGACGGCTTGGTGGAATTCGGTTTGGTCAGGGTTGCGCCGGGTGACGTCTTCAAGGAAGTGTTGCGCTGAGGCGTATTTCATCTATCGTGCTCCAAAACTGTGCATGAGATTATGCGCAAACCGCATCAGGCTGGTAGGAGCGTCTCAGATTGGTGCATTTTTCCGCCCAAGTCGGTCGCGCATCAGCGGCCCACAGGTGACGCCAGCAAGTGAATGCACTTGTTTCGAACCTCGCCGCGGTGGGCATCGAGCCTGAGACGGGCACACCCGCCTGGCCAGCGAACTCAAACCGTCTTTGCGCAAATGAGACGACTGTGTCGCGGCCGTCTTTCCTGGTCGCCTCGCGGGACGTTATCCAGGGTGTGGCCGAGTTCGCTTACGAGCGTCCGAGCGCTCGCAATTCAACGGGCAACGAACTGCGCGAGGGCAGCGTCCGCCTGCTCGATCAGGTCGAGCGCGAACCGGCCTCAGCGTGCTGATTCTGCGTGGCTCAGGCGCCTTGCACGACCAGCATGCCGTAGAACAGAGCCGCCAGAAAGGCGGTTTCAGCCACCATCAGGGCCACGGGCTTCCATCCCACGGTGAGGATGTCTTTCAGGTGCGTCTTCATGCCGATGGCCGCCATGGCCGCCACCAGGCAGATCTGCGACAAGCCCTGACCGGTTTGCACCACGCGCTCAGGCAGCCAGCCGGTGCTGTTGATCAGCACCAGCAGCGCAAACGCCACGGCAAACCAGGGCAAGAGCGGCGGGCGCGGGCCCATGGCCGCGGCGTCTCCCTGGGCCACCAGATGGCGTTGCGTCAGCCAGGAGGCCAGCGCTATCACGGGCAGCAGCATGGCCACGCGCATGAGCTTGATGAGGGTGGCCGCATCGCCGGCCTCGTGCGAAAGGCTGTAGCCCGCGCCCACCACCTGCGCCACGTCGTGGATGGTGCCGCCGATGAAGTGGCCAGCGGCCACAGGCTCCATGCCCAGCGCGCGCGTGATCATCGGGTAAAGCACCATGGCCAGGGTGGAGAGCGTGCTCACGCCGATCACGGTGAACAGGGTGGCTCGTTCCTTTTGCGGGTGTGCGGGCATGGCCGCGGCCAGTGCCAGCGCAGCCGAGGCGCCGCAGATGGCAACCGCCCCGCCGGTGAGCAGACCGAAGAACATCTGAAACCCCAGCAGTTTGGCCAGCACGATGCCCACAACGATGGTCAGCACCACCGCCAGCACCACCATGGCCACCGGCTCCCAGCCCAGCGACATCACCTGGGCCGTGGTGATGCGCAGGCCCAGCAGGGCCACGCCCAGGCGCAGCACCTGCCGGGCGGCCAGGTCGATGCCCGGCGCGCTGCGGCCCTCCTGTGACAGGAAGTTCAGCGCCATGCCCAGCAGCAGCGCAAACAGCATCACCGGCGCGCCATAGTGCGCACCCAGGAACATGGCAGCGATGGCCGCGATGCCACAAATCAGCAGGCCTGGAAACCAGAGAGCCGCCTGGGCCTGGAGCTTGTGCATGGTCAGTCCTTGTGAAGCAGATGCCCGCCGTGCTGTTCGCGCAGACGGTTCTTGAGCATCTTGCCTGTGGCGCCCAGCGGGATGGCGTCGACGAACACCACGTCGTCCGGGGTCCACCATTTGGCGATCTTGCCTTCAAAGAAGGCCAGCAGTTCGTCGCGCTCCAGGCTCGCGTCGGGCTTGCGCACCACCACCAGCAGGGGGCGTTCGTCCCACTTGGGATGGCGCGCGGCAATGCAGGCGGCCATGGCCACGGCCGGGTGCGCCATGGCGATGTTCTCGAGGTCGATCGAACCGATCCACTCACCGCCCGACTTGATCACGTCCTTGGCTCGGTCGGTGATCTGCATGAAGCCGTCGGCGTCGACGGTGGCCACGTCGCCGGTGGGGAACCAGCCCTGACCGTTCCTGTGCACGAGCGGGCCGGGCTGGCCATCGTGGTCTGCCTTCAAGTAGCGATCGACCACCCAGGCACCGCGCACCAGCAGCTCGCCGCTGGCGCGGCCATCCCAGGGCAGTTCTTCGCCGTCGTCACCGACGATCTTCATGTCGATCCCGAAGACGCCGCGGCCCTGCTTGGCCTGGATGGTGCGCCGCTGCTCGCGCGGCAGGTCTTGCTGGTGGCCCTTGAGGATGCCGACCGTGCCGATGGGGCTGAGCTCGGTCATGCCCCAGGCGTGGATCACCTGCACACCGTGCGTGTCCTCGAAGGCTTCCATCATGGCCGGGGGGCAGGCCGAGCCGCCGATGACGGTGCGGCGCATGGTGCTGAACGTCAGGCCCTGGCTCTGCACGTGCGCCAGCAGGCCCTGCCACACCGTGGGCACACCGGCCGAGAGGGTCACGCCCTCGGTCTCGAACAGTTCGTGCAGGCTCTTGCCGCCCAGCCCCGGTCCGGGCAGCACCAGCTTGGCGCCGACCATGCAGGCCGAATACGGCAGGCCCCAGGCGTTGACGTGGAACATCGGCACCACCGGCAGGATCACGTCGCGTGCACCGAGGTTGAGCGCATCGGGCAGGGCCGAGGCGAAGGTGTGCAGCACGGTCGAGCGGTGGCTGTAGAGCACGCCCTTGGGGTGGCCGGTGGTGCCGCTGGTGTAGCACAGGCTGGACGCCGTGTTCTCGTCGAACGCGGGCCATTCGAAGCCATCGTCCGCCTGGCCATCGATCAGGTCTTCGTAGCAGAGCAAGCCCGGGATGGCGGTGGATGCCGGCATGTGGTCGTGGTCGACCATGAGCACGAAATGCCTGACCGTGGTCAGGCGCTGCGCCACCGACTCCACCAGGGGAAGAAAGGTCTTGTCGAAGCACAGCACCTGGTCTTCGGCGTGGTCGGCGATCCAGGCCAGCTGGTCGGCGTGCAGGCGCGGGTTGAGCGTGTGCAGCACCGCGCCCGAACCCGAAACCGCGTAGTACAGCTCCAGGTGGCGGTAGCCATTCCAGGCGAGGGTGCCAACGCGCTGGCCTGCGGCCACGCCGAGCGCGGCCATGGCCCGGGCCATGCGGCGCGATCGCGCAGCCAGCTCGACATAGGTGCAGCGGTGGATGTCGCCCTCGACGCGGCGCGACACCACCTCCTGCGTGCCGTGGTGGCGCTCGGCGTGGCGCAGCAGAGTCGAGATCAGCAGCGGCTGATCCATCATGAGGCCGTTCATGATGCCGTGGCCCGGTTCGCGGCGCCCAGCGCCAGGGCGGTGGTCAGGCAGGTGGTGCGCAAGACCGCCATGGAACGGCGGCGCAAGGTCGATTTGACGGAGGCTTTCATCGGATGTCTTCAGGTGAACTGGGCGCGGAGGGTCGGAACGCGACAGGTCCTGGCCAGCGTGACTGCGGCCCAGGAAGGGAGCGGGAACGGAAAGAAGGGCCGCGGTTCGCAAGGCACGAACCGCGGCGTTGCATCACTGGGTGAGCTTGATGTCGAAGGTCTTGACGATCGTGGCGTTGCGCTCGAAGTCGGCACGCAGCGACCGGGCCATCTGTTCGGCCGTCTCGTCGCCACCGGCATCAAAGCCAGCGCCCAGCAGGCGGTCGCGCACCTTGGGCGAAGCAGCTGCCTTGTCCACGGCGGCGTTGATCTTGTCCACCATGGCGGCGGGCACGCTGGCGGACACGATGATGCCGACCCAGTTGCTGAAGTCCAGCTCCGGATAGCCCAGTTCGGCCAGCGTGGGCACGTTGGGCAGGTGCTGCGAACGCTGTTTTGAAGCAACGCCGTAGGCCTGCACCTTGCCTGAGTTGATCATGTTGCGAGCCGTGGCCATGCCGTCAAACATCAGCGGGATCTGGTTGCCCATCACCTGGGCCAGCGCGGGTGGCGAGCCGGCGAAGGGCACGTGCTGCATGTCCAGCCCGGCCTTCTGGTTGAGGATCATGCCGGCGTAGTGGGAACTGGTGCCGGCGCTGTAGGAGGCGAAGCTGACCGTGCCGGGATGGGCCTTGACCCACGCGATCACGCCCTTGAGGTCCTTGGCTGGCAGGTTGGGCGCACCGATCATCACCATGGTGGCGCGGGCGATGGCGGTAACCGGCTTGACGTCCTTGAGCGGATCGAAGGCGGTCTTCATCACGTGCGGGATTTCGGTGAGGATGTTGCTCGCCGTCATCATGATGGTGTTGCCGTCGGGTGGCGCCGAGATCATGGCCTGTACCGCGATGGCACCACCGGCACCGGCGCGGTTTTCCACCACCACCGGTTGACCGATGTCCGCCTGCAGCTGTTCGGCCACGATGCGGGCCACCACGTCCATGGTGCCGCCGGCCGGTGCGGGCACGACCATGCGCACGGGCTTGTCGGTCCAGGCCATCGCGGCCGGGAGGGCCAGTGCAAGAGCGGTTGCGCACACAGTGCGGCGCAGCGGCGAGAAGAGGGATGGGGTCATGTCTGTCTCCAGTCGTTGGATGGGTGGACCGCGGAGGTGTCCACTGCGGTCTGGGGGCCTGACCGTGGGGTGAATCCTAGGTTTTGATCGCCCGCCCTGCTTGATAATGTGAGACACCGATTTTCGAATTTGGGACACCCATGGATTACCCCTACGTGCCCGTCGTGCGCAGTGCCAGCCTCGCTGGATATGTCGATCTTGCGCAATCGGTGGGGCTCGACGCGAAGGCCATGTTGCGCCATGCCGGGCTCTCGCAGCGCAGCCTGGAAGATCCTGAAACCCCGCTGAGCACGGTGGCCGTGCGCGCGCTGCTCGAAGACAGCGCGCAAGCCAGCGGCGTGGAGGATTTCGCGCTGCGCCTGGCCAGCCGGCGCCAGCTCTCCAACCTCGGGCCGATCAGCCTGGTGCTCAAGGAGGAGCCCACGGCGCGCGCCGCGCTCGATACCTTGTGCCGATACCTGCGCCTGCTCAATGCCTCGCTGCTCACCCGGATCGAGGAGCATGGCAGCCTGCTGGTGATCCGTGAAGAGATCCTGGTGGCGCAGGCCGCCAGCACGCGGCAGTCGATGGAACTGGCGGTGGGCGTCATGTACCGCATCGTGCGCGAGCTGCTGGGGCCCCAGTGGAAGCCGGTGCGCGTGTGTTTCAACCACCGGCCGCCCCGCGATGCCGGCGCGCACCGCGCGTTCTTCGGGACCACGGTGGACTTCAACAGCGAGTTCAACGGCATCGTCTGCAACGCGGCCGACCTGCTGGCGCCGCAACAGGGCGCCAATCCCGAGATGGCCCGGTTCGCTCGGCAGTATCTCGACCGTGCGCTGTCGGGCCAGCACCAGGGAACCCAGGCCACGGTGCGCCAGCTCATCGCGGCGCTGCTGCCCGGCGGGCGCTGCACATCGCAGCAGGTGGCGCAGCACCTGAGGGTGGACCGCCGCACCGTCCACCGCCACCTCGCGCGCGACGGCCAGACCTTTGCCAAGCTGCTGCAGTCGGTGCGCTCGGAACTGGTGATGCGGCAGGTGCAGGACAGCGACCTGCCCCTGAGCGAGGTGGCCGCGCTGCTGGGTTTTGCCTCACCCGCGGCGTTCTCGCACTGGTTTCGCAGCACCTTCGGCAGCAGCGTCACGCGCTGGCGCCAGCAGCGGGCGGCGCGCTCAGCCTGAGGCGGACGCGGCTCGGGCCTCGTGGGTGCGGCGCGCGGCCTGCGGCGTGGTCCCGAACTGCCCGCTGAACCAGCGCGTGAACGAGCCCGGCGTGCTGTAGCCCAGCAGTTCCGACACCCGGGCCATCGAGTAGCGCGGGTTCTCGATGTAGCGCTGCGCCAGTTCGCGCCTCACCTCACCCAGCACGTCGCTGAAACTCACGCCGGCCATGTCGAGCTGGCGCTGCAGCGTGCGCACGCTCAGGCCCAGCCCCTGGGCCACGTATTCGATGGTGGCGCGCCCGGCCGGCAGCATGAGGTACACCGCCTTGCGCACCTCCAGCACCATGGAGGCATCGCTCACCGGCAGTAGCGTCTCCACAAAACGTTGCGCATAGCGGGCCATCACCGGGTCGGCCGCGGGGTTGGGCGCCTCCAGGTCGGCCGCGGGGATCACGATGCCGTTGAACTCGCTGCCGAACTCGAGCCGGCAGGCGAACAGGCGCTTGTGCAGCCGCAGGTCGCCTGGCGCCTGGTGGCTGAAGTTGACGCTGTGCGGCCGCCAGCGCGAGCCCAGCAGCGCCGCGCACATGCGGAACAGCACACCGATGGCCAGCTCGTTGGCCTGGCGCGCGGGCACCTGCGCCACCACCTCCTCGCGCACGATCACCATCGGGCCGGCGTCCTCGATCTGCATCGCCAGCGTGTCGTTGAGCAGATGGCGGTGCGAGATGGTGATGTTGAGCGCTGCGCGCAGCGTGGCCTGGTGGCTGATGAGCAGGCTCATCACGCCGAAGTCCGAGAGCTGACGCGACTCGGCCATGCGCAGCCCGAAGTCCAGGCAGTTGCCGGCCTGCGCCGCGCGCTCCAGCACGGTCACGGCGGCCTCGGCGGGAATGCGCAGCTCGGGGTCGTCGATCAGCGCGTGCGACAGGCCCACGCTGCGCAGCAGCGCGTGCGGATCGAGCCCACGCTCCCGTGCCACCTCGGTGAAGTTGGTGAGTACGGCGGCGCGCACCAGGGTCGGCATCGGCGGGGCATCCGGTTGCGTTGAAGGGCTCGGGTTTGCCCGAGTTGGCACGAAATGATAAGTCCATGGCGTGCCATGCACAGCGACGGAGCGGGCAAATCCCTACATTGCAGCTCTCGACAGCGGCCCTTTCACGGGCCCCCACACAGGAGACAAGACCATGGCGAAAGCAGTGCGCATCCACGAAACCGGCGGCCCGGACGCGCTCCGCCTCGAAGAGGTGGACGTGGGCGAACCCGGCCCCGGCGAGGTCCGTCTGCGCCATGTCGCGGTCGGCCTCAACTACGCCGACACCTATTTCCGCAACGGCACCTATCCCGTCCCGCTGCCCGCCGGCATGGGCGTGGAAGCGGCCGGCGTGGTGCAGGCGGTGGGCGAGGGCGTGACCCAGGTGTCGGTGGGCGATCGCGTCACCTACACCGGTTTTCTCAACACGCTGGGGGCCTACAGCACCGAGCGCCTGATCGCCGCCGCGCCGCTGATCCAGCTGCCCGAATCGATCGGCTTCGAGACCGCCGCCGCCATGACCATGCGTGGCCTGACGTCGGCCTACCTCATGCGCCGCATCCACCCGTTCAAGGCCGGCGACACGCTGCTGCTGCACGCCGCGGCCGGTGGCGTGGGCCTGATCGTGTCGCAGTGGGCACGGCTGCTCGGCATCAACGTGATCGGCACCGTGTCCACCGATCAAAAAGCCGAGGTGGCCCGGGCCCATGGCTGCACCCACACCATCAACTACAGCCACGAAGACGTGGCCGCGCGTGTGCGTGAACTCACCGATGGCCGCGGCGCCGACGTGGTGTTCGACAGCGTGGGCAAGACCACCTTCATGGCCTCGCTCGATGCGCTCAAACGCCGCGGCCTCATGGTCTGCGTCGGCACGGCCAGCGGACCCATCGACGGCTTCAACCCCAACCTGCTGGCCATGAAGGGCTCGCTCTACCTCACGCGCCCCGCGCTGGCCGACTACATCGCCGACCCGCGCGAGAAGGCCGAACTCGCCGCCGAGGTGTTCGGCCACGTGGCTGCCGGCCGCATCCGAATCGACATCCACCAGCACTACGCGCTCGAAGACGCGGCGCAGGCACACCGCGACCTGGAGTCGCGCAAGACCACCGGCTCGTCGATCTTCGTGGTCTGACGCCGCCCCCATACACACCAGGAGACCGGATCATGAAGATCGAACCACTGACCTGCGCCATTGGCGCGGAGCTTTCCGACCTCAACCTGGCCGATGCGGTGCGCGACGACGGCCTGTTCGCCGAGATCCGCGCGGCGCTGCTGAAGCACAAGGTGCTGTTCCTGCGCGACCAGGCCATCAGTCGCGCCGACCATGTGGCCTTCGCACGCCGTTTCGGCGAGCTGGAAGACCACCCGGTGGCCGGCAGCGACCCCGACCACCCCGGCCTGGTGCGCATCTACAAGACACCCGACGCACCGAACGACCGCTACGAAAACGCCTGGCACACCGACGCCACCTGGCGCGAAAGCCCGCCCATGGGCTGTGTGCTGCGCTGCGTGGAATGCCCACCGGTGGGCGGTGACACCATGTGGGCCAACATGGCGCTGGCCTACGAGCGATTGCCCGACGCGGTGAAAGCGCAGATCGCCCATCTGCGCGCACGCCACAGCATCGAAGCCAGCTTCGGGGCCGCCATGCCGATGGAAAAGCGCCTGGCGCTCAAGGCCCAGTTTCCGGACCCCGAGCACCCCGTGGTGCGCACCCACCCCGAGACCGGCGAGAAGGTGTTGTTCGTGAATGCCTTCACCACCCACTTCACCAACTTCCACACGCCCGACAACGTGCGTGTGGGACAGGACTACACGCAGGGCGCCAGCGCGCTGCTGCAGTACCTGATCAACCAGGCACTGATCCCCGAATACCAGGTTCGCTGGCGCTGGAAGCCCGGCAGCATGGCGATCTGGGACAACCGGTCCACGCAGCACTACGCGGTGATGGACTACCCGCCTTGCCACCGCAAGATGGAACGCGCCGGCATCGTGGGCACGCCCACCTTCTGACTCTCTTCACATTCACCCCGGAGACACACCATGAACTTTCTCGACGGCCACCTCTTCACCGAGAACCAGCAACCCCTGGTCATCACCGCCGCGCCCTACGGCCCGGAGTGGATTCCCTCGGACTTCCCCGAGGACGTTGCAGTGACCATGGAAGAGCAGGTGCAGAAGGCGGTGGACTGCTACAACGCGGGCGCCTCGGTGCTGCACCTGCACGTGCGCGAACTCGACGGCAAGGGCAGCAAACGCCTGTCCATGTTCAACGAGCTGATCGCCGGTGTGCGCAAGGCGGTGCCCGACATGATCATTCAGGTCGGTGGCTCCATCAGCTTTGCGCCCGAGAACGACGGGGCCTTGGCCAAGTGGCTTTCGGACGACACCCGCCACATGCTGGCCGAACTCGATCCCCAGCCCGACCAGGTGACGGTCACCGTCAACACCACGCAGATGAACGTGACCGAGCACATGGAAGATGCCGACATCGCCGGCACCTCCATGGCCACGCCCGAGGGTCGCCGCGCCTACACCGAAATGGTCGTGCCTTCCACACCCAGCTTCGTCGAGGAGCATGTGCGCCGCCTCAGCGCCGCCGGCATCCAGAGCGCCTTCCAGTTCTACAACCTCAACAGTTTCGAAACCGTGGAGCGCCTGATCCGCCGCGGCATCTACAAGGGGCCGCTGGTGTGCAACTGGGTGGCCATCAGCGGCGGCATGGACGCCCCCAACATCTACAACCTGGCCAACTTCGTGCGCGCCATTCCCGACGGCACCATGCTCACGGTGGAAAGCAGCATGCGCAACGTGTTGCCCATCAACATGATCGGCATGGCCATGGGCCTGCATGTGCGCTGCGGCATCGAGGACAACATCTGGAACCAGTCGCGCACCGAGAAGATGGGCACGGCGCGGCAGGTTGAACAGCTGGTGCGCATGGCCAACGAATTCGGGCGGCCCGTGGCCAATGGCAAGCAGGCACGCGAAATCCTCAAGATCGGCGTGTTCTACGACACGGTGGAAGAAACCCTGGCCGCCAACGGCTTCGCGCCCAACGCACCCGGCCGCCAGCAGGGCTTTCTGCGCAAGGTGGCGTGAGCGCCGGGCCCACCGCTTGATTCCTCACGTCCCCTCTGCCAGACTGGCGCGCTCTCATCAGATGGTGGAGAAGCAGATGACTCATCAGCAAGTGCCCACAAACGACCGCTGGGGCGAGGCCGGTCCCTACGAGCTGTACGTGGGGCGCTGGAGCCGACGGGTGGCGACGGAATTCACCCGCTGGCTGGCCGCCAGGCCGGGCGCGGACTGGGCCGACATCGGTTGCGGAACAGCTGCGCTGACACACGCCATCCTGAGCCACTGCAACCCCCGATCCATCCACGCGATCGACAAGTCGGCCGGCTTCGTCGGTTTCGCATCGGCGAACATCGCCGACGCTCGAGCGCGCTTCTCGGTCGCCGATGCCCTCGCGTTGCCCATGGAGACCGCCAGTTGCGATGCGGCTGTCTCCGGGCTCGTGCTCAATTTCGTGGCTCAGCCGGCGACCATGGTGGCCGAGATGGCGCGGATCACGCGGCCATACGGACAGGTGGCCGCCTATGTCTGGGACTACGCCGGCGGCATGCAGATGATGCGGCGTTTCTGGGATGCTGCGATCGCCGTGTGCGGCCCGGCCGAGGTGCCGGACGAGGCCAGCCGCTTTCCCGTGTGTGCGCCGCAGCCGCTGCGATCCTTGTGGGTTGACGCGGGCCTGACCCAGGTCGAAGTCCGCGCCATCGACATACCGACCCGTTTCTCAAGCTTCGACGACTACTGGCAACCCTTTCTCGGTCGCCAGGGCGCCGCGCCGACCTGGCTGGCCGGGTTGGCGCCGCACGAGCAGGACGCCATTCGGGATCTGTTGCAGCGCGAACTGCCGACACAACCCGATGGCAGCATTCATCTCCAGGCCGCTGCCTGGGCGATCAAGGGGCTGCGAGTCGGGTAGGCTTGTTCGATGAACCAGTCCAGTTTTGCATTCGATTCACCGGGTCCGGCACAAAGCGTGTCCGCTGAACCCACCCGTCCATCGCCCCTGTCCAGCTTGGAGAAGATCGCCCAGCGGTTGGAGCGGCATCCTGATTTCCGCGTTCTGCGGCGTCTCGTCCCCGTCACGGATTTCGGACCCCTGCCCGTGGCTTCGGGGCAAACCATCCCGACCTGTCGGCGCGTGCTGGTGCTCGACACCGAAACCACCGGCCTCTCGCACCCGGCCGACAAGATCATCGAACTGGCCATGCTGCTGGTGCAGGTGGACATGGCCACCGGCTTGCCGTTCGGGCCGGTCGAGCTGTTTGAAGGATTCGAAGACCCCGGCATGCCCATTCCAGCGGTGGCGCGGGAGGTGACTGGCATCAGCGATGACATGGTCCAGGGGCATCGCCTGGACGATGCGCAGGTCGAGTCCATGGTGTTGAGGGCCGATCTGATCGTGGCGCACAACGCCGGTTTCGACCGCCCGTTTGTGGAAACCCGGTTCCCCTGTTTTGCCGCCAAAGCCTGGGCGTGCTCGTTTGCCGACATCGACTGGAAGGCCGCCGGCGCGGGCTCGTCCAAGCTGAGCGCGCTGGCCCAGGACCAAGGTTGGTTCTTCGACGCCCACCGCGCCCAGGTGGATTGCCATGCCTTGCTGCAGGTCTTGTCGAAGAAAGTGGCCGGGAGCGCGACCACGGGCTTCTCGCAGCTGATCACGGCCGCCTCGTTGCCCCGTTTCAAGCTGCGTGCCACCGGCTCGCCGTTCGAGTCCAAGGACCAGCTCAAAAGCCGGGGCTACCGCTGGGATGCGGACACCAAGGTCTGGTTTTGCACCGTGCCCGACGCGCAGCATCTGGACGCCGAACTCGAATGGCTGAAGGCGCAGGTGTACGGGCGGCGCAGCGCACGTGTGGACATCGAGGCGCTGGACAGCCGGGTGCGCTACTCGGCGAGATCGGGGGAGGTGTCACAGCGGGGGCTGTAGGCCCTTGCCCGCTGGCCGGTGAACGACGGCCAGCGCTGAGCCCGGCTGATTAAAGAATTCGGCAAAACCGACGATTCAATGTCTGGATGTGCAGGGTCGCCTCTCGATGAGGCGCGCCTCACAATTTTGTCTCGACCTCTTTTATCACCTGCCGGAAAGCTTGCGCATGAAACTCAACAACATCAAGGTCGGCAGCCGACTCGCCCTTGCATTCGGGATCGTCCTGCTCATCACCGCGATGATGGCTGGCATCGGCGTCTGGCGCCTTCAGGAACTGAGCAACACCACGCGCAAACTGGCCACGGTGGACAACGAAAAGCTGCAACTGGCCGTGCGGTGGCGCCAGACCATCGATGTCAACTGGGTGCGCACCCGCGCCGCCATCCTTGATTCCGACACCAGCCGCATTCCCGCGTGGCAGGCCGACATGGACAAGACCTCCGAAGTGACGCTGGCCTCGCGCAAGCGGATCATCGAGCTGATCGAGTCGGAAGAAGGCAAGCGGTTGCTGGCCGGCATCGACGCCGCACGCGAGGCCTATCGCACACCCCGCGCCAATCTGATGAAAGCCCGGATGGCCGGAGAAGATGTGAGCGCGGCGCTGGAGCGCGATCTTCGGCCCCTCGCCGATGCCTACCTCGACTCGATCTTCAAGCTCGAGCAGCGCCAGCAAGACATCTACGACACGATGCTGAAGAACGCTGAGAAAGAGGCGGCCGCCGGGCGCGTCATCCTGATCGCCGGTGGCGTGCTGGCCCTGTTGCTGGGTGCGGCTGCGGCCTTCATGCTGAGCCGGTCGATCACGGTGCCCTTGCGCAAGGCCGCCGAGAGCGCGCGCCTGATTGCCGCAGGCGATCTCACGCAGCCGATCGACACCGATGGCCGCGACGAAGCCGCCCAGTTGCTGCAGGCCCTCAAGGGCATGCAGGACAGCCTGGCCCGCGTGGTGTCCAACGTGCGTGGCAACGCCGAGGGCGTGGCCACCGCCAGCGCCGAAATTTCGCAAGGCAACGACGACCTCTCCGCGCGCACCGAGCAACAGGCCAGCGCTCTCGAAGAAACCGCTGCTTCGATGGAAGAGCTCAGCTCGACCGTGCGCCAGAACGCCGACAACGCGCAGGAAGCCAACAAGCTGGCCCTGAGCGCGTCCACCGTGGCCACGCAAGGTGGCGATGTGGTGGCTCAGGTGGTGGACACCATGAAGGGCATCAACGACAGCTCGAAGAAGATCGCCGACATCATCAGCGTGATCGACGGCATTGCCTTCCAGACCAACATCCTGGCGCTCAACGCCGCCGTGGAGGCCGCGCGTGCCGGCGAACAGGGCCGTGGCTTTGCGGTGGTGGCCGGTGAGGTGCGCAACCTGGCCCAGCGCAGCGCGGGCGCGGCGAAGGAGATCAAGGAACTGATCAACGCCAGCGTGGACCGCGTGGCGCAGGGCACGGCGCTGGTCGACCGTGCCGGTGTGACCATGGCCGAAGTGGTGGGCGCGATCCAGCGCGTGACCGACATCATGGGTGAGATCAGCTCGGCCAGCGTCGAGCAGAGTTCGGGTGTGGCGCAGGTGGGCGAAGCCGTGACACAGATGGACCAGGCCACGCAGCAGAACGCGGCCCTGGTGGAGCAAAGCGCCGCCGCGGCTTCCAGCCTGAAGACGCAGGCTGCGCAGATGGTGCAGGCGGTGGCGGTGTTCAAGCTGGCCCACGCCTGATCGGGCGCAACACAAAATCCGCATCCGCGGCAGGGTTTTGACAATATGACGTTCGTCATATTGGTGGTTACAATGCGCCCATGGAAATCGCACCCAGCCGCAAGGCCCTGACCCACGAACGCATCCTTGACACGGCCGCGCGCGTGATCCGGCGCGCCGGGTTCAACGGGGTCGGCGTGGCCGACATCATGAAAGAGGCGGGCCTGACCCACGGTGGGTTCTATGCCCACTTCGCCTCGCGCGACGCGTTGCTGGTCGAGGCCCTGGAGCACGCCGGGCAGCAAAGCGCCAGCCGCATCGCCAAGGGCAGCGCCACGCGCCAGGCGCGCGGCGCCAGCCCGTTCAAGGCGCTCATCGAGGGCTACCTGTCGGACCGCCATTTGAGCGGCACCGAAAACGGCTGTGCCGTGGCCGCGCTCGTCTCCGAGATGCCGCGCCAGTCGCCCGAGGTGCGCGCCGCCGCCGCCCAGCGCGTGCGCAGCCTGATGGCCCTGGTCGAACAATCCCTGCCCGCCGATGCCGAGCCCGGCATCGCCGCTGCCATCGCCAGCCAGATGGTGGGTGCACTGCAGCTCGCCCGCGCCCTGGGCGACAACGCCGAAGGCAAGGCTTTGCTGGCCGCCAACCGCAGCGCCCTGCTGGCGCAGCACGACGTCTCTCCCCCGGCCTGAGCCATGTGCCATCTCAAAGCGTTTTTCTTCGTTCTTGAATATGACGGTCGTCATAATCAAGCCCGCCACCGCAGTCAATCTGGAACCTGAACCATGCAACTCCACAACGCCACCGTTCTCATCACTGGAGCCAACCGAGGTATTGGCCTGGCTTTTGCCCGCGAGGCGCTGGCGCGCGGCGCGCGCAAGGTCTACGCCGGCGCGCGCAACCCGGCCAGCGTGACACTGCCCGGCGTCGAGCCGATCGCGCTCGACGTGAACAACGCCGAGCAGGTGGCCGCGGCCGCGCGGCACGCTGGCGATGTGACGCTCGTGATCAACAACGCCGGCATCGCCTCCCTGGGCGGCTTCCTCACGGCCGACAGCCTCGAGGCGGCGCGCAGCCAGATGGAGACCAACTTCTTCGGCCCGCTGCGCGTGAGCCAGGCCTTCGCACCCGTGCTCGCGTCGCATGGCGGTGGCGCGATCCTCAATGTGTTGTCGATCGCGAGCTGGATCAACTCGCCGATGCTGGCCGCGTACGGCGCGAGCAAGTCCGCCGCCTGGGCGCTGACCAATGGCCTGCGCAACGAGCTGCGCGCGCAGGGCACGCAGGTGCTCGGCCTGCACATGGGCTTTGTGGACACCGACCTGACGCAGGGCCTGGAGATGCCGAAGTCAACACCCGAGGACATCGTGCGCCGCGCCTTCGACGCGCTGGAGACCGGTGCCGAAGAGGTGCTGGGCGACGAGATCACGCAGCAGGTCAAGCGCGGCCTGTCGGCCGAGCCGGGTGTTTACCTGCGAAACCCCACGCCATGAGTTCGGTGCTTGCCCAGACCCGCCTGCAGCAGATGCTGCACGCGCCGCTGTTGCCCACGCTGTTTCGCCTGGCCACGCCCAACGTGATGGGCCTGTTCGCGGCCACGATCGTGATCGGCTACGACGGCTACATCCTCGGGCTCGTGGGCGCGGATGCGCTGGCCGGCATCGCGCTGGTGTTTCCGCTGTCGATGCTGATGCTGCAGATGTCGGCCGGCGGCATTGGTGGCGCCACCACCGCGGCCGTGGCGCGCGCGCTGGGGGCGGGCCGCAGCGAAGACGCCAGCCGTCTGGCGCAGCAGGCACTGTTCATCTCGGCGGCGTTGGCAGCGCTGTTCATGCTGGCCCTGCTCGGCTTCGGGCGCAGCATCTTCGGTGGCATGGGCGGGCGCGGCGCCGCGCTGGAGGCGGCGCTGGCGTATTCGAACGTGCTGTTCAGCGGCGCACTGATCATCTGGTTCACCAACGTGCTGGCCGCCGTGGTGCGCGGCGCGGGCAACATGGTGCTGCCCTCGGTGCTGCTGCTGGGCACGGCGCTGCTGCACCTCGCACTGGCACCGCTGCTGGTGTTCGGCTGGGGGCCCGTGCCGGGCATGGGTGTGGCGGGTGCCGCTGTCAGCACGCTGGTGGTCAACGCGCTGTCTGCCGGGGTGATGGTGGCCTGGCTGCTGCGCCGCGATGGTGCCGTGCACCTGCAACGCTCGCCCTGGCGCCTGCATCTGCCGCTGCTGCGCGACATCCTGCGCGTGGGCTTGCCGGCGTCGCTGAGCCCGGTGATCAGCAACGCTTCCATCGCCGTGGCCACGGCTTTTGTGGGCAGCTATGGCACGGCCGCGCTCGCGGGCTATGGCGTGGCGGCGCGGCTGGAGTACATCCTGGTGCCGATCGCCTTCGGCTTTGGCACCGCACTCACCGCCATGGTGGCCACCAACATGGGCGCGGGGCAGTCGGCGCGCGCGGTGCGCGTGGCCTGGGCCGGCGGTGCGGTGGTGGCCGCCATCACCGGCGCCATCGGCGTGGTCACCGCCCTGGCGCCTGCGCTGTGGATGGGCCTGTTCACCACCGACGCCGAGGTGCTCGCAGTGGGCTCCACCTACCTCAACATCGTGGGTGGCTGCTATGCCTTCTTCGGCCTGGGCCTGGCACTTTTCTTTGCGTCGCAGGGCGCGGGCCGCATGTTCTGGCCGCTGGCCGGCAGCATGGGCCGCCTGATGATCCTGGTGGTGGGTGGCTGGCTTTGCGTGCATGTGTTCAAGACCCCGGCCAGCGGCCTCTTTGCTGTCATTGCGCTCAGCCTGGTGGTCTACGGCTCCACGCTGGCCATCGCCATCCGCCTGGGCAGCTGGACCCGATGACGCTAGGGCCTGTTCACACTATTTTTCCAAGACGCGTTGCGGATCAAAAAGGCCATGCGCAAGGCGCGAAACGCAGACGGGCCGGTGGCCCGGCGAGGCTTCGCAACGCGGCGCATGGCCTTTTTGACCGCAACCCGAAGGGAATGGGTTGAAAACAGCGCCACTCTTCGTTGCACTCCTAGGCCAGACACCCAGTCTGGCCGTCGTCCCGCGCCTCGATTGGCGCTGTTTTCAACCCATTCGCACTTGGAAAAATAGTGTGAACAGGCCCTTGCCATTCACATCCACCACAGGAGACTTTCATGACCACGCTTGCCGACGAATTCAACCAGCGCGGCGCCGGCGCTCTGCCCGGCCACCTGGGTCTGGTGATCACGCACGTGAGCCCGCAGGAGGTTCGCTCCGAGCTGGCGGTGAAGCCGACCACCATGGCGCCCAACGGTTTCCTGCACGCGGGCAGCGTGGTCACACTGGCCGACACCAGCTGTGGCTATGGCTGCGTGGCCAACCTGCCGAAAGATGCCAAGGGCTTCACCACCATCGAACTCAAGAGCAACCACCTGGGCACGGCGCTGGAAGGCACCATTGATTGCGTGGCCACGCCCGCCCACATCGGCCGCACCACGCAGGTGTGGGACGCGGTGGTCACGCACCGCGAAACCGGCAAGACCATCGCGCTGTTCCGCTGCACGCAGATGGTGCTGTACCCCAAGGGCTGACGCAGGATCGCCGGCTCAGCCCGGCAACCGGCCCGGCGGCGCGGGCAACTGCTGCAGCCGCGCGAAGACCTCGGCCGCGGCTTCGTCGGGCGCCTGGGGCGCGCGCGTCACGCGGCCCAGCGCGAAGGGTTGCAGGAACGCCCTGAACCGCGCGGCGTTGCCGGGCGCTTCGCCAAAGAAGACCAACTGCTCGCCCATGCCCACCAGCACGGAGGGAAAGGTGGTGATGTCCAGCGCCTGCACCAGTTCCGCATGGTCCTCGACGTCGATCCACAACCAGGTGACCGAGGGGTGCTCCAGCGACAGGGCCTGGAAGTCGGGCGCCAGGCCGCGGCAAACATGGCACCACTGAGCGCAGAGGCCAACGATCCAGGGCGTCTGCATGCGGGTTACTTTCCTGCCGTGTTTCGGAGCTGCTGCACGTCGAGCACGGAAACCGCCGGCGCGTCGTTGCCCCACGCACTCCTGACATAGGTCAGCAGGTCGGCGATGTCCTGGCCGTTCAGGTCGAGCACGAAGGGCGGCATGCCGAAGGGGCGCGGGTGCCCCGCCGTGCTGGGGCCAAAGCCGCCGTAGAGCACCGCCTGCACCAGATTGGCCGGCACGCCCTGCAGCACCGTGCTGTTGCCCGCCAGTGCCGGGTAGGCCCAGGCGCCATCGTTGCCGCGAATGCCTTGCCCCTGCGCGCCATGGCACTGCGCGCACTGCTGCTCGTAAATCTTTGCGCCCTGGTTCAGCGCCTTGTCGGACCGCGCTTCGGTCGTGGCCTGCACGCGACTGCGTGTCACCGGGAGCGCCTTGAGGTGCACCGCCATGGCGCGCAGGTCGCTGCTCTCCCAGTGCTGCGTGCTGTGCTGGACCACCTCGGCCATGGGTCCGGTGACGATGTGCGTGCCGCTGCGCCCGGTCTGGAACAGCGCCACGATGTCGGCCAGCTCGCGCTCCTGCACGCCGCCCTCGGCGGGGTCGAGCAGCGAGGGCGCGTACCAGCCCTGCGCCGACATGAACCCGCCGGCGAGCGACAGCATGTCGCTGCTGCCACCCAGGGCGTTGCGCGGCACGTGGCAGGCGCTGCAGTGCGCCAGGCCGTTCACCAGGTAGGCACCGCGTTGCAGTTCGTCCACCGGTGCTGCAGTCACCGTGTCGTCGGGCCGGAAGTACAGCGCGCGCCAGGCCTTGAGCGCGGCTTGCGAACCCAGGTACCGGCCCAGGTCGTTGCCCGGCACGGTCGATGCCACCGGCGCCAGGCTGCGGAAGAACGCGAACAGGGCGTCGCTGTCGGGCCGCGTGACGTGGGTGGTGTTGGTGTACGGGAAGGCCGGGTTCAGCAGGCGCCCGTCGCGCGATTGCCCATGGTGCAGGGCGCGCCAGAAGTCGTCGGCGTTCCAGTCTTTCAGACCGGTGCCATCGGGTGTGAGGTTGCTGCTGTACACGGTGCCGAACGGTGTGCCGATGCCGCGCCCGCCGGCGAATGCGGCGCCGCCCCGCTCGGTGTGGCAGGTCTGGCAGTTGCCCAGCACAGCGAGGTAGCGGCCGCGTTCGATGGTGGCGGTGTCGTCCAGGCGGGCGGTGGGGTTCAGGGCTGGCACGGCCACGGGTTGGGACGGCCACAGCAGCCAGGCGCCAGCGCAGATGAGCAAGACCAGCACAAGACCCATGGCCAGGGCGCCGCGTTGTCGGGAGAGATGCGCGCTCACTGGACTACCCGGCGCGCTCATGGCCGTGCCGCCTTCACCGAGGCCGGCGCCACCGGTGGCGTGAAGCTGCCGCACTCCAGCGGTGCGCGCGATGGTGGCCATGCAGTCGGGCGCCTGGGCTTTGCGGGTGCCGTTGTGCCAGGCACCGAGCTGCGCGTTGATGTAGTCCGGCGCAAGGCCCAGCAGCCCCGGCGCGGCAGGCTGCACGCCGGTGAGCGCGGCGCCGTGGCAGGCGGTGCATGCAGGCACCTGCCGCGATGCATCACCGCGCAGCGCGAGCTGCTCGCCACGCTGCAACACGGCGGCGGGCGCGCGGGCGGGGAGGGCGGGCGCGTGGGGCAGGTCCAGCGATGCGAAGTGGTGCGCGATCTCCCACAGGTAGGCGTCGCTCAGCGGATCGACCATGCGCGCCATCAGCGCGTGTTGGCGCTGGCCGGTCTGGAAATGCTTGAGCTGGTTGTACAGGTAGCCCGCCGGTTTGCCGGCGATGCGGGGGTAGTAGCCGTCGGGGCGCGCGCGGCCCTGCTGGCCGTGGCAACTGGCGCAGGCCTGCACCCGCTGGGCCAGGGTGTCTTCAAAACGGGGGGCGGGTTGTGCGGCGGCGCGCCACGGGATGCATGCGGCGAGCAACAGGGCGATCAGGGGTGGAATGGGGAGCATGTGGGTATCCTCACACAATTCATCTGATCTGCAAGACTCAGATGAATTGAAAATTGACCAGATCAGATGGTGTGATCCGATGAACAGCTTTCGCGTGCCCCGGTACCAGCAACTGGCCGACGAACTGGCCACGGCCATCCGCGGGGGTTTGTTGCGCCCGGGCGAGCGCCTGCCCTCGGTGCGCGAGACCCGCCAGCAGCGCGGCATGAGCCCGTCCACCGTGTTCCAGGCTTATGGCCAGTTGGAGGCCGAGGGCCTGGTCGAGGTGCGGGCGCGCTCCGGGTTTTATGTGCGGGCCACGCGCCGGGCCGTGCGGGGCGGCCCCCAGGTGGCCGCGCCGCGCAGCGAGGCCACACCGGTGGCCATCAGCGAACTGGTGTTCGATCTGCTGGAGACCACGCGCGACGCCGATGTGGTGCCGCTGGGCTCGGCGTTCCCGGCCTCGCACCTGTTCCCGTTCGACGAGCTGGCCCGCTGCGGTGCGCGCGCCATGCGTGGCCTCAAACCGACCCAGATCACCGGTGCGCTCACCGCTGGCGACGAAGGGCTGCGCCAGGCCTTGCGTCGGCGCTGCGCCTTGCAGGGCATGGCGCTGGCGGAGAACGAACTCATCGTCACCAACGGCGCGATGGAAGCGCTCAACCTCTGCCTGCAGGCGGTCACCCGGCCGGGTGATGTGGTGGTGGTCGAGTCGCCCACGTTCTATGCGGCCTTGCAGGCGCTGGAGCGCTTGCACCTCAAGGCCGTGGAGGTGGCCACCGACCCGCGAGACGGTGTGGACCTGGAGGCCTTGAGCGTGCTGCTGGATCGGCACAAGGTGGCCGCCTGCTGGTTCATGCCGAGCTTTCAGAACCCGCTGGGCGCGCTGATGTCGCCGGCCCGCAAGAAGGCGCTGGTCGAACTGCTCGCGCGCCACCGTGTGCCGCTGATCGAGGACGACGTGTATGGCGAGTTGTATGCGGGCTCGCTGCGCCCGCCACCGGCCAAGGCGTTCGATCAGCAGGGTGGCGTGCTGCACTGCTCGTCGTTCTCCAAATGCCTGGCGCCGGGCTACCGGGTCGGCTGGGCCGCTGCCGGGCGCCATGCGTCCCGGGTGGAGCGGCTGAAGATGACGACCTCGTTGGCCAGCGCGCTGCCAACGCAGCTGGCCCTGGCGGACTACCTGGCCCAGGGCGGTTACGACCGCCACCTCAGGCGCCTGCGGGAGGCGCTGTCGGCGCAGCGCAAACACGCACTGCGGCTGATCGAGCGTCACTTTCCGCCGGGGACGCGCACCACGCGCCCCGACGGTGGCTACTTCATCTGGCTCGAACTGCCGCCCTCGGTGGACGCCCTCGCGCTGCACCACCGGGCTCGCGCCCAGTCCATCAGCACGGCGCCCGGCGCGCTGTTTTCAGCCGACCGGCGCTTCACCCACCACCTGCGCCTCAATGTCGGGCATCCCGGCGACGATCGTGTGGACGCGGCCTTGCGCACACTGGGCGCACTGGCCACCGAGATGGCCCGATCGGTGCGCTGAGCGCGAGGCATCAAGGCGCCTGGATCGCCACGCCTTTCGTGGCCGAGGCCGGCAGGCCGAACACTTCGTCAAAGGCCCAGTTGAAGGCGAAGGTGTAGACGAGGAAAAAGACCACAAGGGCCATGTCCATCACCAGGGCCTGCCACAGGCTCACGCCCAGCCACCAGGCGATCAGCGGTACCAGCATGGCGACCAGTCCGGTCTCGAAACTCACCGCGTGCAGGATGCGCCGTTTCACGCTGCGCCCGCTCGTGTTCTGGCGGGCTTCCCACCGTTCAAAGAAGGTGTTGAAGACGAGGTTCCAGACCACCGCCACGGACGAGGTGGCGATGGCCAGCGTGCTGCTGTCCAGCAAGCTGTGGCCGGACATGAGCATCAAGCCCCAGCCAGCGAGTGCGATGGCCACCACTTCGTACAGGCCGATGTACACCACGCGTCTCCAGATTCCCTGCACAGCTTGTCTCCGTTGTTTCAATGGGGGCACTGTATGTCGTTATGACTGATACTAAAAGTCAGCTTCTATCAGGAGAACTGACAGATGAAATTTGACTTCGAATCCCTCAAGGTGTTTCTGGCGGTGCTGGACCACGGCTCCTTTTCGGCCGCGGCGCGCTCCCTGGGCAAGGTGCCGTCCGCGGTGAGCATGGCGATCGCCCATCTCGAAGCCGACCTGAACCTGGTGCTGTTTGACCGCAGCGGGCGCGAGCCGCGTCCCACGCCGCAGGCGACGGCGCTGGTGCCGCAGGCGCGGCTGCTGGCGGAGCAGTTGCTCAAACTGGACACGCATGCGCTCTCGCTCACCCAGGGGCTGGAGCCCTGCCTGACCATCGCAGTGGCGCCGGAGCTGCTGGCGGCCACGCCGTGGAGCGCGGCGCTGGTGCAGCTGTCGGCCGAACACCCGCTGCTGGAGGTGGAGGTGCTGGCGGCGCCGCAAACCGACGCCCTGGGCATGTTGCACAGCGGGCGGGCACACGTGGCCCTGGTGTTCGAACGCGCCAGTCTCGATGCGCGCGAGGGCTTTCAGGAGGTCGGTCGCGAGATCCTGGTGGCGGTGGCGGCGCCCACCCATCCGATGCTGCGGGGGCGCAAGGCCACGCGCGGCGTGCGCGAGGACGACCTGGCCGTGGAGCGGCAGATCATCGTGGCCGGTCGGCACACCAGCGACGTGGACGAGCGCATCGTGATGTCGCGCCACCAATGGCGCACCGACACCCCGGTGGCCGCCATGGGTCTGGTGATCGCCGGCCTGGGGTGGGCGTGGTTGCCGCAGGGCTTTGTGCGCGCGCCCCTGGCCGCCGGGCAGCTGGTGGAAATCCCGCTGGAGAACTTCAGCAATGCCATGCCGCTGTGGGTGGACGCCGTCTGGGCGAAGGCGCAGCCGCTGGGGGTGGCGGCGCGGCGTTTCCTGGAGCTGCTGGACGGCGTGCGCCGTCAGGACGCGAAGCCCGGCAAGGCCGCCGTGATCAGGCGCCGACCAGCTGCCCGCGGGTGATGCGGCGCACCCGGAAGTAGAGCCACAGCGCGATGCTCATGTTGAGCAGGTTGAACGCGATGCCGTTCAGGAAGGCCGCGTGGTAGCTGCCCGTCAGGTCGTACACCCAGCCCGACATCCAGCCGCCCAGCGCCATGCCCACCAGCGTGGCCATGATCACCGCGCCCACCCGCGCGCCGGCTTCTTTGGGCGGGAAATATTCGCGCACGATGATGGCGTATGAGGGCACGATGCCGCCCTGGAACAAGCCGAACAGTGCGGCAATCAAGTAGAGCGAGACCAGCCCGTCGAACGGCAGGAACAGCAGCAACGCCACGCACTGCAGAGCCGAGCCCAGCAGCAGCGTGCGGATGCCGCCAATGCGGTCGCAGATCCAGCCCGAGATAAGCCGGCTGGCGATGCCGCAGAAGAGCATGAGCGAGAGCATCTCGGCGCCACGCGCCGCGCCAAAGCCCAGGTCGGTGCAATAGGCCACGATGTGCACCTGCGGCATCGACATGGCCACGCAGCAGCCCACGCCGGCCACGCACAGCAGGGCCATCGCGTGGTTCGGGCTCAGGCCGAACGGGCGACTGGTATCGGGCGCTGATTCACCCGCGCTCACCGGCGCGGTCACCACCAGCGGTGGGCGCTGGCGCATGAGCGAGGCCAGCAAGAAGATGCCGGTGCCGCACACCACACCCAGAATGATGTAGGTCTGGCGCCAGCCGATGGTCGATATGCCCCACTGCACCAGCGGTGGCCAGACGGTGCCGGCCACGTAGTTGCCGCTGGCGGCAATGGCCACCGCCATGCCGCGGCGCTTGTTCCACCAGAGGGCGGTGTCGGCCAGCAAAGGAGCAAAGGTGGACGAGCTGCCCAGCATGCCGAGCAGCAGCCCGTGCGCCAGGCCAAAGGTCCAGATGCTGCCCGACCAGGCCGCCCAGATGAATCCGCCCGCCACCGCCACCGCGCCCACGCGCAGCACCGGCGTGATGCCGTGGCGGTCGGCCAGCTTTCCGGTGAACAAGCCGCCGATCCCCAGGCAGACCATCATGAGCGTGTAGGGCAGGGAAGCGTCGGCCCGGCCCACGCCGAACTCGGCCTGCACCGCCGGGAGCACCACCGCCACCACGTACATGCCGCTGTTGCCCAGCGTCACCAGCGCGAGGGTGGTGAGCAGGCGGCGCATGGCCACGCGCGAGTCGATCAGGCTGGGGTCGGCAGGGGTGTGGGGCATGGCGCCCGATGCTACGCCGCGCGCCTGCGCGCGCTTGTCACGCGCGTTGCTGCCTTGTGTGCGTTGGGCAACGTTGGAAACCGAACAGACCCCACGCGCTGATTGGCCGATGCTGTGGGCGTGGATCCCTCAAGCGGCTTGGTGCCGCTCCACGCAACTCCGTCAACTTTGAAAGGGCTCCCCATGAAAACCACTTCCCATTCCCGCGCCATGTTGTTGGTCAGCGCCTGTCTGCTGGCGCCGCTGGCCGCCCAGGCCGCACCACCCTCCAAGGCCGAATACGCCGCAGCCAAGACCGCCATCAGCGCGGACTACAAGGCCGACAAGGCCGCGTGCGACAGCCTCAAGGCCAATGCCAAGGACATCTGCATGGAAGAGGCCAAGGCCAAGGAAAACAACGCTCGCGCCGAGCTCGAGTTCAAGGCCAGCGGCAAGCCGGCCGATGGCATCAAGGTTCAGACCGTCAAGGCCGATGGCGTCTACGAGGTGGCCAAGGAGCGCTGCGACGACCTGAACGGCAACGCCAAGGACGTGTGCAACAAGGAAGCGAAAGCAGCGCACGTGGCCGCTCTCGCCGCCGCCAAAACCTCGAAAGCCACGGCCGAGGCCCGAGCCGACAGCAAAGAGGAAGTCAACGAGGCCAAGTACAAGGCAGCGGCTGAAAAATGCGATGCCATGAGCGGTGACGCCAAGGACGCCTGCATCAAGGCCGCCAAGACCGCCCACGGCCAGCGCTGATCGGCACGCGGGCCGGCCTGTTTCAGTCGAACAGGTCGGGCTCGCTGCGCACCAGGTCGTTCCAGATGGTCTGGAAGTGCAGCCAGCCGATGTACTCGCTGCCCACGTGTTCGCGGCTGTAGCGCGCGCGCTCGGCCGGCACCAGGCGCGGCGTGGCACCGGTGGCCATCACGGCCAGTTGCTGCTGGCAGCAGCGCTCCAGTGCGATGAACCAGAACGCCGCAGCCTCGATGCTGTGGCGGCTGGCCGTGAACAGGCCGTGGTTCTGATGGATCGCGGCCTTCACGCCCTTGAACCAGTCGGCCACTTTCAGGCCGGCCTTCACCTCCACCGCCACCTGGCCGGCTTCGTCACCAATCACCACGTGGTCTTCGAAGAAGGCGGCCGCGTCCTGCGAGATCGGCTGCAACGGCTGACCCAGTGAGGCGAACGCCGTGCCGTAGACCGTGTGCGCGTGGCACATGGCGATGATGTCCGGGTGCGCCTCGTGCACCGCGGCATGCAGCACGAAGCCGGCGCGGTTGACCGCGTGGCGGCCTTCCACCACCTGGCCCTGGTGGTCCACCAGGATCAGGTTGGACACTTTCACCTGCGCGAAATGCACCGCCATCGGGTTGGTCCAGTACAGGTGCGGGTGCTCGGGGTCGCGGATGGTCAGGTGGCCGGCGAAGCCGTAGTCGAAGCTCTGGCGCGCAAACGCGCGGCAGGCGCCCGCCAGGCGCTCCTTCAGGTACTGGCGCTCCTGCGCCACGTTGTCGAACGTGGGGATGCCGGGGTAGATCAGGCCGGGCTGGTCGGGCTGGTAGATCGAGACCTTGGGATCGGTCAGCGGGTCGTGCCGGTATTCCTTCTGGCCCAGCTTCGAGAGCTTTTCAAGCACGGCGGACATGGTGTCTCCTCGGGTGGTGATGAGCCGCCATGGTGGCCCGGTGCACGCGCGTTGACAAACGATGAATGCTCATGGAAACATGAGTCAGTTTCATCTGAAAGCCAAATGCATGAGGAATCTTCCACCACTGGCACGGCTTCGCACCTTCGAGGCCGCCGCGCGCCTGCAGAGTTTTGCGCTGGCCGCTCAAGAGTTGCACCTCACCGCCTCGGCCATCAGCCACCAGATCCGCGACCTGGAGCGGCATTTCGGGCGCGCGTTGTTCGAGCGCCGCCACCGCCAGGTGCAGACCACACTGGAAGGCCGCCGCCTGTTCGAGAGCCTGGGCCGATTGTTCGACGCGCTGGAGGCCACCTGCGCCGAGGTGCAGCTGCCCACGCACGACGAGGTGCTGGCGGTGCATTGCGCGCCCAGCCTGGCGCTCAAGTGGCTGGGCCCGCACCTGCCCGCGTTCGTGGCGCGGCATCCCTTGATCAACATCCGCCTGACCACGGGCGCCGATCCGGTCGATCTGGCGGTGGTGCGCGACATCGACGTGGCGCTCTCTTACGGTGTGGCTCGCCACAAGCCCGGGCTGGATGTGATCTCGCTCGGCGGCGAGCGCATCGCACCCCTGGTGTCACCCGCCTTGCTGGTGGCCAAAGAGCGACCCGCCCAGGCGATCCGGCGCCTGTCGCTCATCGACTCGCAGCTCAGCCCGGTCGGCTGGGCCGAGTGGTTTGAGCTCAACGGTCTGGCGCTGCCCGTGCGCCCCCGGCCGTCGTTCGACCGCGCGGCCATGGCGATTGCGGCCGCGGTCGACGGCATGGGTGTGGCGCTGGAGAGCACGCGCCTGGCGGCGCGCGAGATCAAGCGCGGTGAACTGGTGGTGCTGGGTGAGCGCAGCCTGCGCAGGATCGTGCGGCCGGTGCACTTTCTGAGCGTGCGCGCCACCGACCGGGCGCGGGCTCCGGTGGTGGCATTCGTGCAGTGGGTGCAGGCGCAGGCGGCTTGAAGTCGGGCCCCTGGGTACCGGGTTGGGTGGTGTCAGCTTCGTTTACACATTCCTCCGTCGGGGTGAGGGTTGGCGCGCGCAAGTGCTTGATTTTGGCCGCGGTGCATGTTGCGGCACATCTCTTGCAGGCGCCCGATCCCCCGCACCGGGGAACCACTGATGGAGGGCTTTCCCATGTTGCGATCCCACCTGTTCCGCCGCACCGCCGCCCTCGCCGCCGCGGTTGTCATCACCGTCTCTCCCTTCTTCATCTCACCCGCGAGCGCCGCCTTGCTCGTGTACGACCCGTTCGCGGTGGGTGCCGGGCCAGCGGACTACACGGCCGGCGACGAAGACGCCGGCACCAACCCGCTGGGTGGCCAGAACCCGGCCACCGGCCCGACCGCTTTCTATTCAGGCGCCTGGGTCCAGAGCGGTGGTGATGCGCAGGCCGTGAAGGACATCGGCAGTCTGGCCTATCCGCTGTTCCCCTCCAGCGGCGGCCAGATACAGGAAACTTTGCAGTTCAGTTGCTGCACCTTCGGGCGCACCGGGCGACCGATTGCCGGCGGGCTGGGGGGTGGCCTTGATCCGCTCACCCTCTACCAAAGTTTCCTGATCGATTTCGGTACCCAGGGCACGGATACCGTGACGGACTTCGGCAAGCGCGGCTACGAGATGTGGAACGGCGGTGTGGGCGATTCGTTCCTCGCGGTGGACCTTTTCGTGAACCACTTTTCCGGCGTCAACGAGCTGACGCTGGCGGTGACCACCGACAGCGGCACCGACTCCATGCTGGTGGATGGCGGTGGGTTGACGTTGGAAGCGCTGGCGGGCGTGCATCTCGTGGTCTTGCGGTTTGACTTCAACCCCATCGACGCAGACGTGTTGACCCTGTACCTGGATCCGACCGATTCGATCGAGCCCATCGCGTCGAACGCCTCTCTGTCCGTGGCCGCCTCCGACCTGTTCGTGACCCACCATGGTGCCATTACCCAGTTCACGTTCTCCGGCGCTGGACATCTTCCGGGTGCCTTCGACGAGCTGCGCTGGGGCGAAACCTACGCCGACGTGACGCCCTTCCTGCGAGCCGAGGTGCCCGAGCCGATCTCGCTCAGCCTGCTGGCGTTGGGACTGCTGGGCATCGCGCTGGCGCGCCGCCAGCGCAGGCTCGCGCGGGTCTGATCCACTGCCCGCGATCCTGGTGGCTCACTGGACTACCTTGCGCGCTGCGCGCTCCGGGACGAGCGCTTGGGAGCGGCCCGGCGCGCTCACGCCACCAGGCGCAGCCCGGCCGCAGCCACCTGCGGGCGCAGGGCGCCAAACAGGTTCTTGGGGTCCATCAGATCGGGGATCAGCGACACCGTGGTGCCCATGCCCTGGTCGATCGCCAGGGCGTGCATGAAGCGCAGGGCGGAGTAGTCCTCCAGCGCGAAACCCACAGAATCAAATACGGTGATCTGCTCGGCGTGGGTGCGCCCGCTCTGGCGGCCGGCCAGCACATCGTGCAGTTCGGTCACGGCGAAGTCGGCCGGCATCTGCTGGATGTCGCCTTCCACCCGCGTTTGCGGCGTGTACTCCACGAACACGCTGGCACGCTGCAACACCTCGGCGTGCAGCTCGGTCTTGCCGGGGCAGTCGCCGCCCACACCATTGATGTGCATGCCGGGTTCGAGCATCTCGGGCGTGATGATGGTGGCGTTGGTCTTGTCCGCGGTGATGGTGGTCACGATGTCGGCACCACGCACGGCCTCGGCGGTGCTCTCGCACACCACGATCTCCAGGCCGCTGCCGGCCAGGTTGGCCACCAGCTTGGCGGTGGCGTCCCGGTCCACGTCGAACACGCGCAGCGTGGTGATGCCCACCAGGTGCTGGAAGGCCAGCGCCTGGAATTCGCTCTGCGCGCCGTTGCCAATGAGCGCCATCACACGGCTGTCGGGCCGGGCCAGCGTCTGGGCGGCCATGGCCGAGGTGGCCGCGGTGCGCAGCGCGGTGGTGAGTGTGAGTTCGGACAGCAGCAGCGGGGTGCCGGTGGCCACGTCGGCCAGCACGCCAAAGGCCATCACGGTGGACAGGCCCAGGCGGGTGTTCTTGGGGTGGCCGTTGACGTACTTGAAACTGTAGAGCGTGTCGTCGGCGATCGGCATGAGCTCGATCACGCCGTCGGCGCTGTGGTTGGCCACGCGGGCCGATTTGTCGAAATCGGCCCAGCGCGCGAAGTCTTGAACGATGGCATCCCGCATGCCGCGCAGGGTCTGCGGGATGCCGTGGCGGTTGATGAGGTCGGCGGCGGCGGGGGCGCTCAGAAACAGGGTGTGTGCGGGGTTCATGGTGGTGCTCGAAGTCATGACAAACAGTGTCCCGCAGCCGCGTGGCAATGTGAATCGGCAAAAACTTGCCATATTCAGAGTAGATGCAGCAAAAAGTCAGCCATGAATGACAAAATGATCAACATGGACGACATTGACCAGGCTCTGATTGCCCAGCTGCGCCAGAACGCGCGCGCCACCGTGGCCGAGCTCGCGCACCGCCTCAAGGTCTCGCGCGGCACCGTCACCAACCGCATCCGCAAGCTTGAAGACCAGCAGCTGATCGTGGGCTACACGGTGCGCCTGCGGCCCGAGGCCGAGCCCGAGCGCATCCGCGCCTGGATGGCGGTGCTGGTGGACGGCAACCAGACGCGCGCGGTGATCGCCAGCCTGCTGGGCGAGCCCGGCGTGGCCGCGCTGCACGACACCAATGGCCGCTGGGACCTGCTGGCCGAGCTCAGTGCAGGTTCCATGACCGAACTCTCGCAGGTGCTGGAGCGCATCCGCCTGATCAAGGGCATCCAGGGCACCGAGACCAGCATCCACCTGGCGACCTACCGCTGACCGTCACCGCTGAGGCGCCTGGCCACTCAACACGCAGCGCGCCGCGGCCAGGTCCCAGCCCGCCCAGCCGCAGCTCTTGAAGAACACCGGTCTGTCCCGGCGGTGCGTTGGCGGCTCGCGCACCACGTCGGCCAGCGTGGCCAGTGCGGGCACGTCGATGCCGGCCTGCAAGAGGTCGCCGGCCTCGTGGTCGGCGTCGCGCGTGTCCACCACCACCAGGCCGTCGGCGGCGAACCAGCGGCAGACCTCGGGTGCCCACTCCACCATGCGTGGTGTGAAGGCGCCCACCGCCGCCACGAAGGCGTCCGTGCGCGGCCGCGCGCGCAGGGCCACGGCCTGCGCCGAGGTGCAGCTCACCACCAGGGGGCAATCGGCCAGGGCGGCGTCGGCATCCATCGCGCGGCCAGCGTTCATGCCGAGGCTGCGCGCATGCTGCACCAGCGCGTCGGCGCTCGCCGTGCTGCGCGAGGCCACCCACACCTCACGCACGCCCAGCCCGGCCTGAAAGGCCTCCAGGTGCGCGCGCCCCTGCACGCCCGCGCCGACGATGAGCAGAGGCCCGTCGGTGCGCGGCGCGAGCAGCCGCGCGGCCAGCAGCGACACCGCCGCCGTGCGCCGCGCCGTCACCGTCGGACCATCGAGCAGGGCGGTGCGCTGGCCGGTGAGGGCATCGAACACCACGATGTCGCCCTGGATCGCGGGCAGGTGGCGGGTGGCGTTGTCGGGAATGAACGTGATGAGTTTGGTGATGGCCACGCGCGCATCGGCGGCGGGCATCACGAACAGGCTGCCACCACCGGCCAGGGGCTGCACGGTGCGCGGCGGCACCACCACGCCGGGGTCGCGCAGCAGGGCTTGGATCTCGTCGGCCAGTGCCGGGTAGGGCAGGGCGTCGGCGGTTTGTCGGGCGTTCAACAGGGGCGTCATGCCGCCCATCATCCTTCGGGTTGGGACGAAATCGGGCGATTTGCCCACCCAACCCCTTGCATGGGCATGAGCCCATGCGGCGTGGTGTGAGCGGACAACTCATCCCGATTGCGTCCCAACGCGGCCCCAAGTAATTCGCGGACAAGTTCTAAGTGGCCGGCAGCACGATCGTGAAGCTGGCGCCTTCGCCCAGCCGCCCGCGCGCCATCACCGTGCCACCGTGGCGCTCGACGATGCGCCGCACATTGGCCAGGCCCATGCCCTCGCCCACGAACTCGTCGGCCGTGTGCAGGCGACGAAATGGCTTGAAGAGCTGGTCCGTCTGCCGGGGGTCGAAGCCCGCGCCGTCGTCGGCAAACACGATCTGGTGACCGCCGCCCGGCAGCGCCTGGGCCGTCACGCTGATGTGCGCCACATCGCGCGCCGAGGTGTACTTGATCGCGTTGCCCAGCAGATTGACGAACGCCTGCTGCAACAGGCCCGCGTGCCCGTTGATGGCCGGCAGCGGGCCGATGCTCCATTCGATGACGCGGTCTGTGCTGGACGGTTGCACGGTGGTCAGCGCCGCCTTCAGGACATCGTCCAGTTGCAGCGGTGCCATGGTGAGTGGCTGGTTGCCCAGGCGGGCGAAATCGAGCAGGTCGCGCACCATGCGCAGCGCCAGGTCACCCGACTGCACGCCCAGGCGCACCATCTCGGCCTGCTGCGCGTCGAGCTGATCGCCCGAGTCCTGCAAGGTCAGCTCCAGGATGCTGCGCATGTTGACCAGGGGTCCGCGCAAGTCGTGCGCGAGCCGGGCGGCAAACGCGTCAAGCTCCTGGTTGACCGCCACCAGTTCCTTCAACTGTTGAGACACCTCGGCTTCGAGCCGGCGGTTGTTCACCCGCAAGCGCTGTACCTCGAGCGCGCGCTCCACGGCGGGCACGATGCCGCTGATGCGAAAGGGTTTCTGGACGTAGTCGATGGCGCCGTTCTTCATGGCGTCCACCACGCTGCCGATGCTGCCGTGCGCCGTCATGAGCACGATCACCATGTCGGGCGCCACCGCCTGGGCCCGGCGGGTCAGCTCGATGCCGTCCATGCCCGGCATCTGCAGGTCGGTGAGCAGGAGTTCGAAGGTGGACTGATCGAGTTTGTTCAGGGCCACCTGCGGATCGGTGCAGCCCACGACCTCATAGCCCTGATCGACCAGGATTTCGCAGAGCGCGCGTTGCTGGGGAGCTTCGTCGTCCACCACGAGCAAACGTGGGCGTGGACGGTGCTGGGCGGAACTGCGCAGTGGCATGGTGGGGTGCCAGTTGTCGATCAGTGGCAGGTCATTGCCATATGTGGGGATTTTTCACGATCGGATCTTGACGCATACCCTACCACCTACCGCGTTTGTGCGAGCATGCGGCTCAGCGGCAAACGGTGATTTATTTCTGGTTATTCAACAGGGGCAACGCCTTGCGTCACAAGAGGGGAATCCGCAGCCTGCTGCTCATGTTGGTGGTCGTGGCGATCCTGCCGGGTCTGGTCATGCTGTGGGTCAGCTACAACATGACCAGCCAGGCTGCCGTGCAGCGCGGACGCCAGGAAATCAGGGCTGTGGGGGTGCTGGCCGCAGCCAACCAGGAGCAAGTCATTGAAGGGGCGCGCCAGATCCTGGCCGCGGTGGCGGCCGGTCCCTCGGTGCGCCGAAACGACCTGCGCGCGCTCTGCTACGAGTTCCTGCGCAACGTCTCGGCCGCCACGCCGGGTTACGGCAACATAGGTGTGGTCGATCTGCAGGGCGACATTCAATGCCTGGCCAATGAGGGGCAGCAGCGCCTGAACGTGGCCGATCGAGCCTACTTCCGCAACACGGTCCGTGAGCGGAAGTTCTCCATGGGTGAATACCTGATCGGGCGGGTCTCGGGCAAGCGCCAGCTCGGCTTCGGCATGCCGGTGTTCGACGATGGCAACGCATTCGTGGGTGTGGCCTTCACCACGGTGGATCTGTTGCCCTCCGCGCAGAAGCTGCAATCCCTGCCTCTGCCGGGCTCCATCCACGTGGACATCACCGATGCGACAGGCACGCTGCTCGCGTCCAGCCGGCCCGGCCCGGATCGCATCGGCACCACCATCGACCACGACGGTCTGCGAGCGGCTGTGCTGGCCAGGACAACGGGCAGCCTCGATCTGCGCGATGCCCAGGGCATCGACTGGTTGTACGAGTTCGTTCCGATCGATGGCCAGGGTGGCGACGGGCTGTTCGTCATCGCGGGTGGACAGCGCAACGACGTGCTCGCCTCGACCACCCGCCAGTTGCAACTGCAACTGGCCGTCATGGCGCTGGCCGCTCTGGTGGGCTTGGTGCTGGCCTGGCAACTGGGCCTGCAACACATTGCACGCCCGGTGTCGCATCTGCTGGCGCGCATGCGTGCGGCCGCTCGAAACCAACCGCTGGACGGACCGCTGCCGGCTGCAACGGGCCGCGAATTCGCCGAGCTTGAAACCGGGCTGGACGCCATGCTGCGCGAGCTCACCAAAAACCAGGTCCAACTGATCAAGGCGCAGCAGATCGCCCGCGTGGGCTTCTACCAGCTTGATCTCAAGACCCGGCAGTACAGCGCCTCTGACACTGTCTACGAGCTGTTCGGACTGGATCCCGCCATAGGGCCGGTCACTGCCGAGATGTACCAGTACATGATCCATCCCGACGACATGGATCGGGTGATTGCGCAGCGCGACAGCCTGCTTCAGGGGGGCAAACCGCTGCGCCAGCAATACCGCATCGTGCGCACCGACAGGGGTGTGCGCTGGGTCGACAGTTTTGCCTTCCTGGAACGCGACGAAGCCGGCGAGCCGGTGGTGTACGCCGGCGCCATGCAAGACATCACCGAGCAGCACCGGCTGCGGCGCATGTACCAGGTGCAGAGCCAGATCAACGCGGCCATCGTCTCGGCGGACTCCAGGGACGGTCTGCTCCAGCGCGTGTGCGACATCGCGGTGGAGCAGGGCGAACTGCGCATGGCCTGGGTGGCCAGCATGGACCCGCAGAAGCGCACCATGACGGCGCTGATGAATGCGGGCGCGGACGACGGTTACACCGACCTGCTCAACCGCGCGGCGGTGGACGTGGACACCTACGCTTCCCCCGTGCCCACCGCGCTTCGCACCTTGCAGCTGGTGGTGTCCAACGACATTGCCAATGACGCCAGCATGGGCCGCTGGGCTGCCACGGCCTTGCACCGTGGCTTCAAGGCGTTGGCGGTGGTGCCCATCGCGTCGCAGGGGCAGTTGCCTCTGGCCCTGGTGCTCATGGCCGATGAGCCGATGTACTTCCGGGAGGAGGAGAGCCAGCTGTTGACGGCCATTGGCGAGAGCCTGTCCGCGGCGCTGGACCAGTTGCAGAAGGCACAGGAACGCCACGCCAGCGAAGCCCGGCTCAAGCTGCTGGAGACCTGCGTGGCGCGGGTCAACGACATCGTGCTGATCACCGGGGTCGAGTCGTCCGATGGGCTGGGTCCGCGCATCCTGTATGTCAACCAGGCGTTCGAGCGCCTGACCGGTTACAGCGCGGCGGAGGCGATCGGACAGACCCCGGGCATGCTGCACGGCCCCATGACCGATCCCGATGCGCTCGAACGCATCCGCCGCAGCATCGAGCACCGGGAGCCGGTTCGCGAGGAGTTGATCAACTACCGCAAGGACGGCAGCGAGTTCTGGCTGGAGCTGGACATGGTGCCGATCACCGACGGCACAGGCCGTTTCACCCATTGGGTGGCGACCGAGCGTGACATCACCCAGCGCAAGCTGGCCGAGCAGAAGGAAGCCCGACTGCGCGGTGGCTTCCAACTGCTGTTCCTGGGCAATCCGCACCCGATGTGGGTGTTCGACCGCGCCACCCGTGCGTTCCTTGAAGTGAACAACGCCGCCATTGAACAGTACGGCTACAGCCGCGAGGAGTTCCTCGCACTGTCCATCGACGACATCCGCCCCGCGGGCGAAAGACATCGCCTGCGCAGCCGCGCTTCCGTGGTGTCGCCCGATGGCCGTGAGCGCGTGGGCACCTGGGTGCATTTGCGCAAGAACGGCACATCCATCGCGGTGGACATCACCACCCAGAGCCTGAACTACAACGGTCGCGATGCCGAGCTGGTGGTGGCGATGGACATCACCGACCAGGTGGCGCTGGAGCAGCAACGCGCGCAGGCGCTGATGGCGGTGCAGGCTTCGCAGGTCAGCCTGGCGCGCTCGCAGTCGCTGGCCCGCATGGGCAGTTGGGAGCGCCTGGCCCAGGACCATTCGGCCGTGTGGTCGGCCAACCTTTATGCCTTGACGGGCCGCGATCCAGCCGACGGCCCGCCCAGCGTGGAGCAGACCATGGATCGCATCCACCCGAACGACCGTGCCGATTACCTGCGGACGATGACCGAGTGCCTTCGGGACGGTACCTCGCGACGCTGGACCTACCGTTGTGTCCAACCCGGCGGAGAGGTCCGCTGGTATGAGGAAAACATCGACGAACCCCGGCGCGACGCCAGCGGTGCGATGGTGTCGATCGGAGGCACCGTGCAGGACGTCACCGAGCGCGTCGAGGCCGAAGCACGGCTGCAGTTGCAGCTCTCGCGCACCGAGCTGCTCAACCACATCGTTCGCGCCACCGACGAACGCCTCGACCTGGACCGCATCTTTCGCGTGGTCTGCGACAACATCGAGTCCCGGTTTTCGACCGTGTTTTCCGCAGCCCTGCTGTTCGACCTGCCCACCCAGGCCTTCACCGTCGCCCACCTGAGTGCGAAGGCCACCAGGCGTGGGCAGGTGATCGGGCTGCGCGAGGGCGATGTGCTGCCCCTGGCGGACAGCGGTCTGGCGCGCTGCGCGAGCGGCGAACTCGTGCACGAGCCGGTGCTGGCCGACACCCCGTTTTCCTGGCTCCAGCGGCTGGCACACACCGGCATGGGATCGGCGGTGTTTGCGCCCCTGCATGCGCAGGGCGAGGTGTTGGGCGTGCTGGTGGCCGCGCGCGCGCAGAGCCACGGCTTTGACAGCGGTGAATGCGAGTTCATGCGCCAGCTCGCCGAGCACGTGGCGCTGGCCGCCAGCCAGGCCCGGCTGCACCGGTCGCTGCAGCAGGCCTACGACGAGCTCAGCGAAGCGCAACAGGTGGTGCTGCAGCAGGAGCGGCTGCGCGTGCTGGGGCAAATGGCCAGCGGCATTGCGCACGACATCAACAACGCCATATCGCCGGTGGTGCTCTATACCGAATCGCTGCTGGCCAACGAACCGGCGTTGAGCGAGCGTGGACGCGCCCAGCTGCTGACGGTGCAGATCGCCATCGACGACGTGGCCGAAACCGTGGCGCGCATGCGCGATTTCTACCGGCCCAGCGATGCCGGCGTGCGGCGTCGCGCGGTGGACCTCAACCAGCTCGTCAGGCAGGTGCTCGACCTCACGCGCGCGCGTTGGCGCGACATGCCGCAGCAAGCGGGCATCTCCGTGGACATCGCGCTCGACCTGGGAGACCTGTTGTCCCCGGTCTTCGTCATGGAAGGCGAGATCCGCGACGCGGTGACCAACCTCGTGCTCAATGCGGTGGACGCCATGCCCGAGGGCGGCACGCTCACGCTGCGCACGCGGCGCGCGGTGCTCGCCGACGGAGCGCTGCGGGTGCAACTGGAAGTGATCGACACCGGCATCGGCATGGACACCGAGACGCAACGGCGCTGCCTGGAGCCGTTCTTCACCACCAAGGGCCAGCGCGGCTCCGGGCTTGGCCTGGCCATGGTCTACGGCAGCATGCAGCGCCACGGCGCGGAGATCACCATTGAGAGCGCGCCGGGCGAGGGCACCACCATCTGTCTGGACTTTGCCGCGCACGCCGAGCCAGCCTCGATCGACGCAGCGCCAATTTCAGCACCCGCCCAGCGCCGGGTGCTGAAGATCCTGCTGGTGGACGACGATCCCCTGCTGCTGCGTTCCTTGTCCGACACCCTGGCCGCGGAAGGACACGCGGTGGCCACGGCGGCCGGGGGCGGCGAGGGCATCGCGGCGTTCAAGGCGGCGCTGTCGGCGCAGGCGTTCGACGTGGTCATCACCGATCTCGGCATGCCCGAGGTCGATGGCCGGTCCGTGGCGGCCGCCGTCAAGGCCGCGTCGCCCGGCACGCCGGTGGTGATGCTCACGGGCTGGGGTCGGCGCATGCGGGAAGAGGGCGAGTGCCCGCCTCACGTGGACCACCTGCTCAGCAAACCGCCGCGGCTGGAGGCCTTGCGCGCGGTGTTCAGGATGGTGGATTGATCTGGACGGGTTCAGGCCAGCGGCAGTCGCACTTCGAACGCCGAGCCTTCGTCCGGTCGCGATCGCACGGTGATCGTGCCGCCGTGTGTCTCGGCAATCTGGCGGCTGATCGCCAGCCCCAGCCCCGAGCCTTCGAATTCGCGCCGGAGGTTCAGCCGTGAAAACGGCTGGAACAGCTTGTCCATGCCTTCGGGCGAGATGCCGATGCCGTTGTCTTTCACGCTGACCATGGTCATGTCGGCGTGGGTCTCGGCCGTGATTTCGATGCGGGGCGCGCGGCCCGGCGGCATGAACTTCAGTGCGTTGGTCACCAGGTTCTGGAACAGCTGGGAGAGCAGGCTCGCGTGACCCATGACCACCGGCAGCTCGCCGATGTGCAGCTGCGCACCGGTGGCGTCCAGCTGCGCGGCCAGGGCATCGCACACCTCGGCCATGAGTGGCGCCAGCGCCACCGGCGTGCGCGGCTCGGTCTCGCCATGCTGCAGGCGTGCATAGCGCACCACATCGTCAAGCAGCGTGCGCATGCGCTCGCCCGCGTTGCGCACCAGCTTGAGGTAGTGGCGTGTGTCCGGGGGCAGGTCGGCGCCGTGGTCTTCTTCCACCAGCCCGATGAACTGCACCACCGTGTTCAATGGCTCGCGCAGGTCGTGGGACGAGATGCGCACGAACTGCAGCAGGCCTTCGTTGGCGAGCTGCAGTTCCTCGGCGGTCTTGAGCAGCTGGGCATGGCTCTCCCGCAGTTCAACCAGGGCCTCGGCCAGGTTCAGGCGGTCGGTGGCGGCCACCTTCTTGAGCGCATCGTTGGCCTGCTTGAGCCGCAGCTGGGTGCGCACACGTGCCTGCACGATGGCCGGGCGGATCGGTTTGGCAATGAAGTCGGCCGCGCCCTTCTCCAGCCCGGTTTGCTCGAAGGTGGCTTCGGCGTGGCTGGTCACGAAGATCACCGGGATGTCGGCCAGCATCGGATCGCCCTTGATGGCCTCCAGCACCTCGAAGCCGGACATGCCCGGCATCTGGGCATCAAGCAGCACCAGGTCGGGCGGCGACTCGGCCATCAGCCGCAGCGCGTCCAGACCCTGGGTGGCAAAGCGCAGGCGCCCCAGCGGGCGGATCACCCGCGCCAGGGCCTGCACCATCCCCGGATCGTCGTCGACGATCAGGATGTCGGGCAGCAGCGGCGGCGCGGCGGCGGTCTCAAGCCCGGTGGTGGGGCTGATCATGGTGGAAGTTCCTCGGTCAAGGCTGCACTGGCGCTCGCGAAGTCGAGCTCGTCGAGCCAGTGTCCCACGCGTTCCACTGTGGCCGCACCCAGTCGAACCCTCAACCCGCTGGCGTGCAGCTTCCACCAGGTCAGTGCGTCGAGGTCCTGGCGCTGCAGCAGCTCCAGAAAGTGCGGGATGTCGGCCTCGGCTGTTCCCGAGGGAACCGGGGCTGTGTTGCTCGGCGCGGCGCGGCGAGCGGCCTTCAAGACCGGTTCGCTGTGGCGGCGCAGCGCCTCCAGCGCGTTCTGCAGCGCGCGCCAACGCGCGTCGAGCTGCGCAGGGGGGCGGTTGTCGACCAGGCCGGTTTCGAGTGCCTGGGCGAGCTGCATCAGCTCGGTGGCGCCCAGCGTGCCGGCGCTGCCGCGCAGCTTGTGCAGCCGCGCGGCGAGTCTCTGGCGCTCGGTGTCGGCCTCGGGCAGGGCGAGGGCGCGCACCGCGAGGTCGCCGAACTCGTCCTGCAGACGCTGAAGCGACTTCAGCCACAGCTCCAGGTCGCCCCCCAGCCGGTGTTGGGCCAGCGCGCTGTCCAGGCCGGGGATCTGCGGCCAGGCGCCGTCCGGTGGTGCAAACGCCGTGGGCACGCCCGGTGGATCTGGTGCGTGGACTGCGTTTGCGCTCGCCTGGTCGACGCACTCGCGCACCATGCGCACCAGCCGCTCGGGGTCCAGCGGTTTGGTGAGGAAACCGTTCATGCCGGCCTCCATGGCGTGCAGGCGTTCTTCGGCGAGCGCGCCTGCCGTGAGCGCAATCACCGGCAGATTCATCAATCCGAGCTCGCCGCGCACGCGCCGTGTGGCCTCCAGGCCGTCCATTTCGGGCATCTGCAGGTCCATGAGCACCGCGTCGAAGGCCTGGGGCGTTGCGCGTAAGGCCTCCAGGGCCTCGCGCCCGGTGCGCGCCAGGCACACGCGGGCCCCTTCGCGTCCGAGCAGGCCGGAGGCCACCTCCAGGTTGATCTCGCTGTCGTCCACCAGCAGCAGGTTGAGGTGGCGCAGCGCCTGCCCGGGCGCCTCGAGGCGCTCCCCGTTGTCGCGAGCGGCGGCGCCCAGGGCCTGCAGCGTGGCAGCCGTAGGGCGCTGCAACACCAGCTCGAACCAGAACTCGCTGCCGTGTCCGGGTTCGCTGCGCAGACCCACCTCGCCGCCCATCATCTCGGTGAGCTTGCGCACGATCGACAGGCCCAGACCGGTGCCGCTGAAGCGGCGGGTGGAGGAGGTGTCGGCCTGGGTGAACGGCGTGAACAGCCGGGACTGCGTGTCGGCATCGATGCCGGTGCCGGTGTCGCGCACCGTGCTGCGCAGGCGCACCTGGGCATCGTCCATCGCCACGGTTTCCAGCGTCACCCACACGTTGCCCGCCTGCGTGAATTTCAGCGCGTTGCCGATCAGGTTGATGAAGATCTGCCGCACGCGCAGGGCGTCGCCCAGCAGCACGCGCGGCACGTCGTGCGCCACCGTGATCAGGTAGCGGATGCCGGCGGCCTCGGCCTGGGGGCGGAACAGCGCATCCATCTCGCCCAGCATGTCCTGCGGGCTGAAGGGCCTCTGGTCCAGATCGAAACCCCCGGCCTCGATCTTGGCCAGGTCAAGCACGTCGTTGACCAGGCCCAGCAGCGAGCGGCTGGCCACCCGCGACTTCGACAGCAGTTGCGTCTGGTAGGTGGTCAGTGGTGTGTCGCCCAGCAGGTGGGTCATGCCGATCATGGCGTTGAGCGGCGTGCGGATTTCGTGGCTCATGTTGGCCAGGAACTCGCCCTTGATGCGCGAGGCTTCCTGCGCCTGTTCCTTGGCCTGCACGAGGTCGGTGATGTCGATGCGGAAACCCACGGTGTGGCCATCGGGCATGCGGCGCTCGACCAGGCGCAGCGTGCGGCCGTTGGTGAGCTGCTGCAGCATCTCGGTGTTGCCGGAGCGGTGGGCCGCCAGCCGATCGGCCACCCAGGCTTCCTCGCGCCCGCTGGTGTCTTCATGGTCGCCCAGTGCGATGCTGGCGCGCAGGATGTCCTCGAACCGCACGCCCGGCACCATGAGGTGGGCCATCCTGGGGGAGATCTGGCGGTATTTCTCGTTGCAGAAGACCAGCCGGTCTTCGGGATCGAACAGCACGAATGCTTCATCCACCGCGTCGATCGCGCCCCGCAGCAAGGCCTCGCTGCGCACGGTGTTCTCTTGCGCCTGCTTGCTGGCGGAGATGTCCTGGTGTGTGCCGTACATCCACTCGGGCTGTCCATCGGCGGTCCAGCTGCGCACCCGGCCGCGGTCGAGCACCCAGACCCAGTGACCGTCCCGGTGGCGCGCGCGCACCTCACATTCGTACATGTCGAAAGCGCCGCGGAAATGTCCTTGCAGCATCTCGTTGGTCAGTGTCTGGTCGCCGGGGTGGAGGCGCTCCAGCCAACGGTCCAAGGAGAGCGGCGCGAGCTCGTCGATGCGGTAGCCGATGATGCTGGCCCAGCGCTCGTTGACACGCAGCTCTCCGGTCTGCACGTTCCATTCCCAGGTGCCGGCGTCGGTGCCACGCAGGATGTTGTCGAGCCGCTCGTGCTCCTCGGCCAGGGCGGCGGTGCGGTCCTTCACCTGCGTCTCCAGTCCTTCCTTGAGCTCCACCACCTTGCGCTGGGCCGCGCGCTCGGCCGTGACGTCGCGCACGATCACCGATGCGCCCATCGGCGAGCCCGCCTCGTCGTCCAGCCGCGAAAGGGTCATCGATACCAGCACGGCCTGGCCGGTGCGCGTCTGGCGCCACAGTTCCATCGGGGGCGCATCACCCGAATCGGGCAGCGTCCCGATCGCCCGCACCGTGTCGCTCGGCTGGCCCGGTGGCATGGTGAGCGCATCCAGCCCCTGCCCCATGGCTTCCTTCGCCGCGTAGCCAAAGAGCCGCTGCGCACCCCGGTTCCACGATGTCACGCGGCCCTTGGTGTCCAGGCCAACGATGGCATCTGGGGACTGGTCGACGATGGCGGCAAGCTGCAGGCGATCCTCGCGCGCCTGAAACCTGCGCTGCACGCCCACCCAGTACAGATAGAGCATGAAGGCCCCCACGAGGCCCGCGGCCAGCATGGGGGGCAGGCCCCCACGCGCGTTGGCCAGTGCCGCCGCTTTCAGGTCGCTCTCCAGGCGGGTGGCTGTGTAGCGCAGGACGCCGATGGACGAATCGGGGTTGCCGATCACGCTGGCCTGCGCGGCCATCACCAGGCCCTGAGGGCCGGTCCACCACGTGACGCGCTCCCCGGTGGACGCATCGGGGGGCACTGCCGGCTGGAACACGTCGCTCCACAGGTGGCGTTGGCCCAGGTTGAAGCCAAAGGTCATTGATGGATCGGGGTGGGCCACAAAATCCCCTTGCGAATTGGTCGCGTAGACATCCGGCCTGGGGCCTGCGCCAGCCGGCAGCGCACCCAGTCGCCCGGTCAGATCCACGTTGATCACGATCGCGCCAAACACCCGGCCCTGGGGGTCGCGCACGGGTGTGGCGTAGCGGATGGTGGGGCGGTGCGGCAGATCCACCGGGCCGTATTCCCGCTTGAGGTTCACCTCCGACACGAAGACATGGCCGTCCCCCAGGCGCAGCGCCTCTCGCATGTACGGCGTGTCGCCCTTGCGTTGCAGGCGATCGGGCGCTGTCACCACGATGTGGCCCTCCTGGCGCGCCACCCGCACGATTTCCTGGCCCTCATCGGCGGCGCCAACGAAACGCACCATGAACACCTCGGGCGTGGCGGCCAGGTAGGCGGTGAAGATCTGCTCCATGCGACGCCGCCACAGCGCCGAGGTGGACGCCTCCTGCGTATCCACCCCACCCTGCTGCAGGGCTCGAACCAGGCCCTTGACCGGTGGCGTGTTGGCCAGAAACAGCACGCTGCGCCGCCGCTCGGCGTACTTGCTTTCGGCGGTGCGCGCCAGCGAGTCCACGGCACCCAGCAGCGCCAGTTCGGCTTGCTGGTGCTGTGCCTTGAGCTGCTGAAAGTAGTCGTTGGTGACCAGCAGCGCCAGCACCACGGCAAAACCGATGCCGGCGCGCAGGGCGAGCCGGCTGCGCAGGAATGCCGCCAGGTGCACGGGCTGGCGGCGAAACTGCCGCATCACCGTCGCTGGTGGGGTGTGCTCGCGCGTGCGCCATCGGTGCTCCAGCAGCAAGGCCAGGCCCACGGCCAGCAGGCTGCTCAAGGCCAGCCCCGCCATCAGGGTTGATGCGGGTGAGCCGGTGTGGGTCGACGCGATCAGAACCGGCAGCGGGGTCACGCGCATCACCCACTGGCGGCCCTGCACATCCAGCGGACGGATGATCTCCACGTCCGAGCGGAACGCATCTTGCGATTCGAAAAATGGCACCTGCTCGGCACCGTCGGTCAGAGAGATCGCCACCGTGCGCAACTGGGGCGCCAGGTTGGCCAGCACCTCGTCGACCACCAGGGGCGCGTAGGTCCAGCCCAGCGTGGCGGCCTCGCGGGCCGCCGGTTCCGGGCTGGGCGGGAAGTCGCGGTACACCGGCAGCAGCATCAGAAACCCACGGCGTGCCAGCCCGCTGGCCTGCACCAGGGTGGTGGGTGCGGTCAGGCGGGCCTCGGCCTCGCGCGCGGCCGACAGCGCAGCCGCGCGGCGATTGGGTTCGGAGGCGATGTCCAGACCGGTGGCGCCCTGGTTGGCATCCTCGGGATAGATGTACTGGATGACGAAGCGGTCGTGTGTGTGCGGCGCCAGCTCGCGAATGCTGAAGTCGGCAGGACCCTCGTTGCGTGCACGGGCCACGAAGGCGGCCTCGTGGGCACGCGGTACCTGCCGGATGAAACCGAAGCCGCGCGCGCCGGGAAACTCGCGGGTCTCGCGGCTGTTCACATAGGCCTTGAATTGTTCGCGCGTGACCTTGTCTCCACCGCTGGCGGCCACCGCTCCGCGAGCGCCTCGCAAGCCATACTCGTACTGCTTGAAGCGCTCCTGGATCGCGGCGCCCAGCGCATCGGCGGCAGCGCCGGTGTTCGCCACCAACCGCCGGTGGTTGTCGCGCTGCACCTGCCCGGCGGCCAGTGCGCTGAGCAGCACACCCGCGCACCACAGTGCCAGCGCCCATCGGCGGCTGGTCTGACCGGGTGTCATGGTGTGCGGACCAAATGGATCAGGCTGGCGGCGGCCGTCTTGTCCAACGGCTTGTTCATGAATCCCCGGACGCAGCCGTGACGCGCTGCGCGGGCGCGGTCCGCCGGGTCGGACGAAGACGAAAGCATCACTACCACGGTGTGGCCGCGCTGCTCTGCAGGCAAGGCTTCAAAGGCCTGCAGGAAGCTGAAACCGTCCATGACGGGCATGTTGATGTCCAGCAGGATGAGGTCGATGCCGTGCGCGGGATCGGTGGCCAGCAGGCTGAGCGCCTCTTGCGCCCGCTCGAACGTGCGAACCTCATAGTGAACTCCGCAGCGCTGCAAGGCGATGCGGGTGAACAACAGGTCGTTCTCGTTGTCGTCAATCATCAACACGCGGCAACTCATCAAGGCTCCAGAAAGCACTTTTTGTTCAACCCTGATATTGCGGTGCTCGGGGCACGCAGCGCCATGTTCGTCGCGGGTGCTTAATCCTGGCTGACACAACCGTGTGCATGCCAACGGTAACGGCAACGGTTCACATTTGACCCCAACATGCAGGGCAACGACGGGGGTCTGCCGAGATATCGGCGCGAACCGTGCGTTTCTTGACCCCGTTGGCCGGGCGGGACGCTCAGATGGCCGCGCTGGACAGCGCCTGCGTGGCGCGCAGCGCCTCGGTTTCGGTGCGGTAGAGGTGAAGCCTTGGACCTGAGTCCAGGTAGCCGGCCCGCTTGAGAACCTCCTCCACCGGCAGCTTGATGCCCACCAGATGCAGCTCGATGCGCAGGTCGTCCAGGTGCTCGCGCAGGCGACCGAAGGCCTCGGCACCAGTGGCGTCGATCCAGTTGATGGGGTGCGCGATCCACATCACGTGGCGGGTGCCGGGATGGGCCGCGATGTGCTCGGCCACCGCGCGCTCGAAACCATTGGCGGTGGCGAAATCGAGCGCGGCGTCCATGCGCAGCGCGAAGAGGTCGGGCGCCAGCGGTGGCAGCAGCCACAGGTGGCGGTCGCGCAGGCTGCCGTCCGGGTGCAGGCCAACCTCGATGATGCGCGGGTGCAGCCGCAGGTAGAGGAAGTGGGAGAGTGCCATCAGCACACCCGCGAGAACCCCCCAGTACAGGCGCGGCGCGGCCAGCAAGGTCACGGCGAAGGTGACGCCCGCGATGCCGGCCTCCACCCGGGACACCGTCCACAGCTGCACGAAGGCGCGCGGCTTGATGAGGCCCAGGATGGCCACCAGCACGATGGCCGCCAGCACCGCCATCGGCACGTGATGCAGCAGCGGAGTGAGCACCAGCAGCGCCACCACGACCACCACCACCGAGAACACGGTGGCCCAGCCGGTCCTGGCCCCCGCGTACAGGTTGAGCGCTGAGCGTGAGAACGACGAACTGGTGGGAAACGCGCCACAGAACCCCGAGGCCAGCTTGGCCAGACCCTGGCCGATCAGGTCCTGATCCTGATCCCAGCGCTGGCCGCGTTGCCCGCTGTCGACCTTGGCGCTGGACGCCGTCTCCAGAAAACTCACCAGCGTGATCACCAGCGTGGGCAGCACCAGCTGACCGAGAACGCTCCAGCCCGGCCAGGTGGGCAGGTAGGGCATGGGCAGGCCCTGCGGCAGCGTGCCGATCACCGCGCCACCCGCTGCCTCAAAGCCCACGCCGTAACTGATGGCGGCGCTGGCCACCACCACCGCCAGCACGGTGGGAAAGCCCGGACGCCAGCGCCGCGCCAGCATGAGCGCGGCAAGGCTGCCCAGTCCGAAGGCGAGCGAGGGCAGATGCATCTGCGCAGGCCATGACAGGCTGTCCCAACTGCCCAACCCGAGCAGGGCCGGCAACTGTGAGGCAATGATGAGCACCGCCGCGCCCTGGGTGAACGCCATGAGAACGGGTGAGTTCACCAGGTTGAGCAACCAGCCGAAGCGCGCAAAACCCAGCACGATCTGCAGCAGGCCGCTGAGCAGTGCCAGCCACACGGCCAGCGCGATCCACTGCGCGCTGCCCGGCTCGGCCAGGCCGCTGAGCGAGGCGCTGATGAGCAGGCAGGTGAGCGCGGTGGGCCCCACCGACAGGCGCACCGAGGCGCTGAACAGCACCGCGATGAGCGCGGGCAGCAGCGAGGCGTAGATGCCGGTGATCAGCGGCATGCCGGCCAGCGCGGCGTAGGCCACGCCTTGCGGCACCACCATCAGGCCCACGGTGAGTCCGGCCATGGCCTCGCCGCGCAACAAGGTCGCGTCGGGGCGCGGCCAGGCGAGGAAGGGCAGCAGGCGTTTGGCGCGGGACATACCCCGATCCTACTTGGGTGGTGTCCGCCTCAGCGCTGGGGCATGTCCTTCATGGAGTAGCCCAGGCTCACGCTGGCGTCGTCGGGGATCGGCGGCACGGTCTCGTTCCATGCCAGCCACTGCGCGCGCATGCGCGCCAGCCGCTCGGGCTCGCGCGGGGCGAGGTTGGCGCGCTCGCGCTCGTCCTTGTCGATGTTGAACAGGTACTCGTGCCCGTCCACCTGCAGGTATTTCCACTCGCCTTCGCGCAGCGCGCGCTGGCCGCGGTGGTTCATGCGCCAGTAGAGCGGTCGTTCAAATTGCTGAGCGGGGTCGCGCAGCACCCCCAGCAGGCTCACGCCGTCCAGGGGCCAATCCGGATCGGCCTGGCCACCGCCGGCGTCCAGCAGAGTGGCCGACCAGTCCATGGTCATGCAGTGCTGCGTGCTCACGGTGCCGGCGGGTATGGCGGCGGGCCAGTGGGCGATCCAGGGCACGCGGATGCCGCCTTCGGTGAGGTCCATCTTGCCGCCCACCAGCGGCCAGTTGTCGGAGAAGCGCTCGCCGCCGTTGTCGCTGGTGAAGACGACCAGCGTGTTGTCTTCCAGTCCGTGCTCGCGCAGCGCGGCCATCAGCTTGCCGATGCCTTCGTCCATGTGGTGGATCATGCGGCGGTAGGTCTGCACGTCGCCGCCGTGCAGGTGGAACAGGTTCTTCGCCACGTCGGAGGCCACGTGAGCGTCGTCGCGCGTCTCCCAGGGCCAGTGCGGCGCGGTGTAGTGCAGGCTGAGCAGAAAGGGTTGGCCGGCTTTCGCATCGGCCGCGCGCTGGTGAATGTGATCGACCGCGCGCTGCGAGAGCACGTCGGTGAGGTAGCCCACTTCGTGGTGTTCGTCTTCGTCGATGTAGAGGTCGTGTTCGCCGCTGGACGAGCAGTGGGTGAAGTAGTCCACGCCGCCGGCCATGATGCCGAAGAATGCGTCGTAGCCCGAGCGCAGCGGCCCGAACGAAGGCGGGTAGCCCAGGTGCCACTTGCCGATGAGGGCCGTGTGGTAGCCGGCCTTCTTCAACAGCGAGGGCAGGGTGGGCACCTCGGGTGGCAGGCCCAGCGTGGTGCTGCCCTTGCTGCGGCTGTTGATCGGTTCTTCCATCGCGCCGCGCAACCGGTACTGGTAGCGCATGGTGATGAGCGCGAAGCGCGTGGGCGAGCACACCGGCGAGTTGGCATAGCCCTGCGTGAACTTCACGCCACCCTGGGCCAGGCGGTCGATGTTCGGCGAGACGGCGCCGAAGTCGGCCTTGCGCCCGCCGTAGCAGCCGAGGTCGGCATAGCCGAGGTCGTCGCAGACGATGTAGATGATGTTGGGGCGCTGGGTCATGAACGACTCACTCCACCTTCATGCCGGTGGCTTTCACGATCGGGCCGTAACGGTTGTAGAGCGCGTCGATGCGCTGGCCGGCCTGCGCACCGGTGAGGCCTTCGAAGAACAGGTCGAGGGTGGCCATGCGGGTCTGCAGGTCGGGGCGTTTGAGCGCGTCGATGATGTGTTTCTGCAGCGCCTGCACCACCGCGTCGGGCGTGGCGGCGGGCGCCATCACCAGGTAGAGCACTTCCTGCTCCAGCGCCTTGAGGCCGGCTTCACTCACCGTCGGCAGCTCGGGCGCCAGGCGCGAGCGCTGACGGCTGGTGACAGCCAGCGCGGTGATCTTGCCGGCCTGCACGTGCGGCAGCATGCCGGGTGTGGCGAGCACGCCGCCGTCGACCTCGCCCGAAAGCACGGCGGTCACGGCCGGCGTGTTGCCGCGGTAGGGCACGTGGGTGATCCTGGCCTGCGTGGCTTCCTTGATCACTTCCACCGCGAGGTGGCCCGGGCTGCCGCTGCCGGCCGAGCTGAAGTTCAGGCCCTTGGTCCTGGCGGCCTGGATCATGCCGGCGAGGTCCTTGATGCCGGTGGCGGGGTTCACGCCCACCAGCAGACCGGACGAAGCCATCACCACCACCGGTTTGAAGTCGCTGCGCTTGAACGGCATCGTTGGGTAGAGGTGCGGGTTGACGGTGAAGATGGTGTCGATGCCGAACAGCACGGTGTAGCCATCGGCCGCACTCTTGGCCACGTCGGCCGCGCCGATGTTGCCGGCCGCGCCGGCCTTGTTCTCGACCACGAAGGGCTGTTTGAGCGTGTCCTGCAGCACCGCAGCCACGGAGCGGGCCAGCAGATCGGACGGGCCGCCAGCGGGGAAGTTGTTGACGAAGCGCACCGGCTTGTTCGGGTAGCTGTCCTGGCCGAAGGCGGTGGTGGTGCCCAGTGCAAGACCGGCGGCCAGCGTGAGGGATGCGAATGCGCCCAGACGGCGGCGCGAGATGCAGAGGGTGTTCATCGGTGGTATTTCTTTCAGAGGTCGATCAGTCAAGTTGCACGCCGGTGGCCTTGATCGGGGCTTCCCAGCGTTTCAGGTCGGATTTCTGTTCGGCGGCCAGTTCGCCCGGCGTGGAGCCCACCGGGTCGTAGCCCAGGCCGCGCATGCGCTCGCGCATCTCGGGCCGCTGCATGGCACTGGCCACAGCGGTGTTGAGGCGCGCGAGCACGCCGGGGCTGAGCCCGGCCGGGCCATACATGGCAAACCAGGCGGTGGCGTCCATGTCGATGCCCGCTTCTTTCAAGGTGGGCACCTCGGGCACCTGCGGATCGCGCTGGCTGCCCGTGACGGCAATGATGCGCACCTTGCCCGAGCGGTGCAGCTCGGCGGTCTCGGACACCACGTCGAACTTGTAGTCGATGTGCCCGCCCAGCAGCGCGGTGTTGGCCGGACCGCCGCCCTGGAACGGAACATGGTTGAGCGAAGCGCCTGCTTTCTGTTCGAACAACACGCCCATGAAGTGCGGCAGCGTGCCCAGGCCCGGCGTGCCGTAGGTCGCCTTCCCGGGTTGCGCCTTGGCCTGCGCAATCATGTCCTTCGCGTTCTTCGCCGTGCTGGCCGGCCCGGCCACCACGCCGAACTGAAAGCGCGCCAGCAGGGAAACCGGCGTGAAGTCCGCCACCGCGTCGTAGTCCAGTTTCTTGTAGACATGGGGGAAGAGCACCATGGGGCCGCTGGGCAGCACGATCACGGTCTGCCCGTCGGGTGCTGAGCGCTTGACCTGTTGCAGCGCAATGCGGCCGCCCGCGCCGGGGCGGTTCTCCACCACGACGGGGCTGAAATCGTTGCGCAGTGCCTCGCCGAGCAGCCGCGCCAGCGTGTCGGCCGAGCCGCCCGGCGGAAAGCCCACCACGATCTTCAGCGGCGGCTTGTCCTGCGCGAAACCACTCAAAGGATTGACCAGGGCCGCAAGGGCCAGGCAGGTGCCCGCCATCCACCGTGCTTGCATGTTGTGTCTCCTGGGTTGTCGGGTGATTCCCGGTGCAGCCCACCATGCTATGCACGCACAATCAATTGCAGAAATCAATCATTGCGGGTGTTTTCCCTACATGCCGGACACAAGCTCTCACGACCGACTGATCGAGCCGCAGCACCAGGCCGACCTGCTGCTGTACCGGCTTTACCGCATCCACATCACGGCGGGCCGCCTGGTGGTGCACATGTGCGAATCGGAGTTCGGCATCACGCGGCGCGAGTGGCGCATCCTGTCGTTCCTGGCCGAGCGCGAGGGAGCCATGTCGTCGCAACTGGCCGAACACGCCATGCTCGACCGGGCGCGCACCTCGCGCACGCTGACCACGCTGGCGTCGAAAAAGCTGGTCGTGCGCCAGCCCAAGCCCTCGGACCGGCGCGAGGTGCACGTGTTCCTGTCCGAGGAAGGGCGGCGCCTGTATGGTGCGATCTTTCCGCGCGTGGCGGCGATCAATCGCGAGCTGGCCTCGGGGCTGGGGCCCGCTGAGCGCCAGCAACTCGACGCCATGGTGGACATGTTGCAGGCGCAGGCCAGCCGCATGGTGGCGGCGACGCCCGAAGCGCCGCTGCCGCAGGACGGCGGGGAGTGAAACCTCAGCCCGTGATGATCGGTCGAAGTGTCTCGATTTCGCTGACGATGAAATCGAAGAACGCGGACACACGCGGCGTGCGCCGCAATTCCGGCGTCGTCAGCACGCGCCAGATGCGGGTGAGTTCCGCGACGGGCTCGATCACTCGAACGAGATCCGGTTCAGCATCGCCCAGGGCAATGGGCAGGGGCGCCACGCCGACCCCCGCCTTGGCCGAGTAAACCAGGCCCAACACGCTGTTGCTGCGCGCGACCAGGGTGGCGTTCGGCGCGACCTTGTGCAGCCACGCGGCGATTCGGTGCCTGGCCATCGTGTCGTCGAACCCGACCAGCGCGTGCTGCGCCAGATCTTCGATTCTTTCCGGTCGGCCATGGCGCTCGATGTACGCCCGGCTGGCGTAGATCGCCCAGATCGAGTCGCCGATCTTTCGTCCGACGAGCTCGCCGTCATCGGTGTCGCCGGAGCGAAGGGCCACGTCGGCTTCGCCTTTCATCAGGTCGATGTATTTGTCGCTCATGACGAAATGCACCTGCAACGCCGGATGCAGTGCGTGGAACCGTTCCAGCAAGGTCGATTGCGTGATCCGGAACACGATGGGTTCGGGACAGGTCACGCGGATGACGCCAGCCACGTCGGCGGTGGCGGTCGCGATCTGTTGCTCGAACGCCGTCACGGCGTGCTCGACGCGCTCGGCGTGTGGCAGCAGCGCCTGCCCGAACTCGGTCAGGCGATACCCGCTCGGCTCGCGCTGCACCAGCGCTTGCCCGATGCGCCTTTCGAGCTCGACGAGCCGTCGCTGCACCGTCGACTGATCGACGCCCAGCGCACGACCTGCCGCCAGCGTGCTGCCGTGGCGCGCGACGGCAAGCAGATGCTTGAGGTCGTCCCAGTCGAAGCTGTGGGGGGTATGCGCCATTGCGGCCCCATTGTGCAGTTTTGCGCCTTACGCTGCAAAGCCTGTGAGCCTAAGCTGACGGCATGAACTCATCCATCACCGACGGACAGGCCTTCAAGGCGGGCATGCGCATTCAGTGGGACACGGCCGCTGCGGGCTGGAACGCGCACGCGGCGGACATCCGCGCATGGCTGCGCAAGCCGACCGATGCCATGTGCCGCATGGCCGGGGTGACGGCGGGCTCGCGCGTGCTCGACGTCGCGGCCGGGGCGGGCGACCAGACCCTTGACATCGCGGCGCAGGTCGGCCCACAGGGCCGCGTGCTCGCCACCGATCTGTCGCCGGCGATCGTGGCGCTGGCTCGGGACAACGCGGTCCGCGCCGGCTTCGGCCATGTCCAGACCCGGGTGGCCGATGGCGAAGATCTGGGCGTCGCCGAGGCCTCCTTCGATGCCGCGGTATGTCGGCTCGGGCTGATGTTCTTTCCCGATCCGCTGCGGGGGTTGCGCGAGATGCATCGCGCGCTGAGGCCCGGTGGTGGCGTGTGCACGATGGTGTTCTCCCGCCCTGAAAAGAATCCTTGCCTGACGATCCTCATGTCGACGGCGCTCAAGCACGCGGGCCTGCCGGCGCGCGACCCTTTTTCACCCGGGGGGCTGCTCAGCCTGGGCCAGCCGGGCCGGATCGACGCACTCTTCAGATCAGCCGGATTCCAGGACGTCGCGACAACGGCAGTCGATGCGGTGTTCCGCCTGCCCTCGGTCGAGCATTACCTCGCCTTCGTTCGCAGCTCGGCGAGTCCCATCCTGCAGATCCTCGGTCATCTCGACGCGGCGTCGGCCGAAGCGGCCTGGAGCGAGATGCGGGATCGGTTGCAGGCATTCACCACGCAGACAGGTTGGGAAGGTCCCAACGAGCTGCTGTTGACGGCGGGACGCCGCCCCGAGGCGGCGCCATGAAACATTCGATCCACGCGGAACACGCTACTGGGCGGCGGCGCAGCGGTACTGGCAGCCGGTGCTCCGAGCCAACGGCATTCGCGCCGACTGAAGGCGTGGCCCGCCGTTTGCCGTCACTTCTTCGTGGCGGCTCTCTGCGCGCCGGTCTCAGGCCAGCGCTGCAGCCAGCTTGAAGGTCGCGACCGTCTGCACCAGCTCGTTGGCCTGGCTCTTGAGGCCGCTGGCGGCCGAGGCGATCTGCTCGACCATGGCGGCGTTCTGCTGCGTGCTCTGGTCCATCTGGGTGACGGCCTCGCCCACTTGCGCCACCGCGCTGCTCTGTTCGGTGCTGGCCGAGCTGATCTCGCCCACGATGTCGGTGACGCGGCGGATGCTCTGCACCACCTCGTTCATGGTGTTGCGCGCCTGGTCCACCAGGGCCGATCCTTGATCGACGCGGTCCACGCTGTCGGAGATCAGGCCCTTGATTTCCTTGGCGGCCTCGGCGCTGCGCCCGGCCAGCAGGCGCACTTCGCCCGCCACCACGGCAAAGCCGCGCCCCTGCTCGCCCGCGCGCGCCGCTTCCACGGCGGCGTTGAGCGCGAGGATGTTGGTCTGGAACGCGATGCTGTCGATGACCGAAATGATGTCCGCGATCTTCTTGCTGGAATCGTTGATGGCGCGCATCTTGTCGACCATCTGCCCAACCACTTCCCCGCCCTGCACGGCGACCGACGAGGCGCTTTGCGCCAGCGCATTGGCCTGGCGCGCGTTGTCGGCGTTCTGGCGCACCGTGCTGCCCAGTTCTTCCATGCTGGCGGCGGTCTGCTCCAGCGCGCTGGCTTGGCTTTCGGTGCGCGCGCTCAGGTCGTGGTTGCCCTGTGCGATCTCGTTGCTGGCCAGCGCCACCGACTCGCTGCCCTGGCGAACGCGGCCGACGATGCCGGCCATGTTGTCGCGCATCGCGCGCAGGCCGTGCAGCAGGCTGTGCGTGTCGCCGGGCTTGAGGTCGATGCTCACGCTCAGGTCGCCCTGTGCGATGCGGTCGGTGATGGCGGCGGCGTGGCTCGGCTCACCGCCGAGCTGCCTGAGGATGCTGCGCGCGACCACCAGACCCGCCACCAACAGCAGCACGGCCAGCGCGAGCGAGCTCAGACCCATCATCAGGGTGCGTTCCCAGATGGTCGCCGTCACGGTGTCCACGTACACGCCCGAACCGATCACCCAGCCCCAGGGCGCGAAACCCTTCACATAGGACACCTTCTGCACCGGTGCTTCGCTGCCTGGCTTGGGCCACATGTACGACACATAGCCCGCACCGGACTTCTTGACCGTCTCGACGAATTCGACGAACAGGTGCTTGCCGGTCGGGTCCTTGTTGCCCTTCAGGTCCTTGCCTTCAAGGTCCGGCTTGATCGGGTGCATCACCATCACCGGCTGCATGTCGTTGATCCAGAAATACTCGGTGCCGCTGTAGCGCAGGGAGCGGATGGCGTCCAGCGCGAGGCCCCTGGCCTGCTCGTCGGTCATCTTGCCCTGTGTGGCCAGGCCGTGAAAGTGCACCGCCAGGCCGTGCGCGGTCTCCACCGTCTGCCGCACGCCGGCCTGCCGCTCTTCGAGGATCAGCGCTTTTTCGGAGGTGAGGAAGATGGCCAGCAGCACGGCGAGGCCGGCCACGGCGCTGGCCACGAGGATGCCGAGTCGTTTGGAGACGCCGAGTGAAGACAGTTTGAACATGGGGAGATCCAGTCGGGAAATGCTGAGGAGGTCCCGGTTGTATCGGCGCCCTGCCGCCAGGCTGTAGTTGGAAATGGGTGGGTTTGACCCCGTATTTCCCCACCCCCGCGCGGTTGGGTCCGTCGGGGTGGGCGGCATTGGACCCTGCCCCTTGCGTGTTCGGCCAGACAGGCCATTCCCCGCGTTGCGGCGCATACCCATCACTGGAGGACCATTCCCATGCAACTCATCTTCTCGGCCGGACTCATCCTGGCCATCGTCCTGTGGGGCGTCGTTGCCCCGGATTTGCTGGGCGGCGTGTTCGACACCCTGCTGGCCGTGATCACGCGCGACTTCGGCTGGCTCTACCTGTGGGTCGTGTTGGGCCTGGTGGTGCTGGCGATGGTGCTGGCCTTCAGCCGCTACGGCGATCTCAAGCTGGGCGCCGAAGACGACGAACCGGAGTTCTCTATCGGGTCGTGGTTTGCCATGCTGTTTGCCGCCGGCATGGGCATCGGCCTGGTGTTCTGGGGTGTGGCCGAGCCGATCTCACATTACGGCGCGCCGCCGCCCGGCATCGCGGCCCACACGCCCGAGGCGGCCAATGCCGCCATGCGCTACAGCTTTTTCCATTGGGGCCTGCACCCCTGGGCGGTCTACAGCATCGTGGCACTGGCCATCGCCTTCTTCCAGTTCCGCAAGGGCGGTTCCGCGCTGGTGAGCACGGCGGTCGAATCGCTGCCGTGGGCGCCACTGAAGAAGCTCGGGCCGGTTGTCAACGTGCTGGCCGTGATCGCCACCGCGTTCGGCGTGGCGGCCTCGCTGGGCATGGGCGCGCTGCAGATCAACAGCGGTCTGAATTCGCTCCTGGGCCTGCCGGTGGGCGAGGCCTCGCAGGTCGGCATCATTCTGGTGACCACGGTGCTGTTCCTGGCCTCCGCCGTCACCGGCGTCACCAAGGGCATCAAGTGGCTCTCCAACATCAACCTCATCCTCGCCGCGCTGCTCACGCTGGCGGTCTTCGTGATGGGGCCGACTGTCGCCATCATCGACACCTTCACCAGCACGCTGGGCAGCTACGTGAGCGAATTCGTTCGCATGAGCCTGCGCATGACGCCGTTCCGCGACAGCGGCTGGGTCAGCGGCTGGACCGTTTTTTACTGGGCCTGGTGGGTGAGCTGGTCGCCGTTCGTGGGCCTGTTCATCGCGCGCGTGTCGCGCGGGCGCACCATCCGCGAATTCATCCTGGGCACGGTGCTGGCACCCACGCTGGCCGCCTTTGTGTGGTTCTCGGTGTTCGGTGGCACCGCGCTCACCCAGGAAATCATGCAGGGCCTGCCGATGGCCGAGGCCGTGGGCGCCGATGTGTCCACCGCCATGTTCGCCATGTTCGATGCCCTGCCCATGAGCGGCCTGCTCAGTGGTGTGGCGACGATTCTGGTGCTGGTGTTCTTCGTCACCTCGGGTGATTCGGCCACGCTGGTGCTGGGCATGATGAGCACCGGCGGCCAGGCCAATCCGAGCGCGCGCGTGAAGATTGTCTGGGGCCTGCTGGTCTCGGGCATCGCCATCAGCCTGCTGCTGGCCGGCGGTGTGAAGGCGGTGCAGACCGCCACCATCGTGTTTGCCCTGCCGTTCACGCTGGTCATCGTGCTCATGGCCGTGGCCCTGTGGCGCGGCGTGCGCGAAGACTGGGACGACGAACAGAAGCGCGACAAGGCACTGCGCCGGCGCATGAAGAACCTGCTGGAACAGCCGCCTGTGGCATGACCTCCGAACTGCTGCTGGCGGTGGGCAAGAGCTACCTGTTCGTGTTCGCTGCCATCCTGCCCATCCTCAACCCGGCGGCCACCGCGCCCATCTTCCTGGGTCTGACCGAAGGCGCTTCGTCCAGCACGCGCGCGCTGCTGGCGCGGCGCATCGCACGCAACATGTTTGCGCTCATGGTGGGGTCCATGCTGGTGGGCTCCTACGTGTTGGACTTTTTCGGCATCTCGCTGCCCATCGTGAGGGTGGGTGGCGGGCTCATCGTGGCTGCGGCGGCATGGCGACTGCTCAACGCCAGCCACGCTGGCGACGATCGCCGCACCGTGCTGGCCGAATCGTTCACGCCCGAGCAGGCGCGCCGCCAGGCCTTCTACCCGCTCACGTTTCCCATCAGCTGCGGGCCGGGCTCGATCGCCGCGGCCATCACCGTGGGCGTGGCGCTCAACGACACGCGGCTGTCGCTGTCGCTGGCCCGCATGGGCGGTGGCGTGCTCGCGCTGGTCACCATCGGGTTGCTGTTGTACCTGGCCTTCCGCTATGCCCAGCAGTTGCTCAAGCCCTTGGGTGAGGCTGGCAGCGTGATTTTCCTGCGCCTGTCGGCCTTCATCCTGCTCTGCCTGGGTGTGCAGATTGTCTGGGACGGACTGAGCGAATTGCTGCGGGGCTTGTGGGTCTGAATTAGGGTGAATCCGCTGCGCAGGGTGTTGCCCCCCGAGGTATATTTTTGACACATCGGCACCAGCTGACGTCACCGACCCCCCACCCATGCCGTTCAGAGTTCACTGCGCCGTGTCGATCCCCTCTGCGTCCAAGCCCGCTCCGTGAGCACCCGCGCCCGTCTTGTGCCCGCCCTGGTGGCGCTGCTCACGGTGGTGGCCGCGGCATTTCTGTGGTGGCAGTCGGAGCGTTCACAGGCACTGGTGCGCGAGCAGGTGCTCCTGCAGGCGGAAAAGCGCAGCGTGCATCTGGCCGACGCCATGGGCGGGCAGGTCAGTGGCCTGTTGGCCACGCTCGATCTGCAATTGCGCGACCTGCGTCGCGAGTGGTTGCGTGGCCCACTGGGTTTCAACGAGTTCGCGCTGGGCGTGTTGCAGGGCTTGCCCCCGGACTTCGTGACCCACATCTCGGTGGCCAACGCTGAGGGTAATGTGGTGTACGACAGCCTGGCGAGGCCGCTCGCCACGTACGTGGGCGACCGGGCGCATTTCCAGACCCAGCGTGATGCAGCCGCAGAAGACCGCCTCTTCATCAGCCAGCCGGTTGAATCGCGCATTGCCCGGGGCTGGGCGCTCGTGGTCAACCGCCCCATCATGCGCGATGGCGTGTTCGACGGCACCATGCAACTCGTGGTGTCCACCGAATTCATCGCGCGCAGGCTGGGCGCCCTGCAGCTCTCAGATCAGGACGTGGTGTCCTTGATCGCGCCCGATGGGACTTTCCTCGCGCGCAGCCTGGACCACGCCGGAGCCATGGGCACCAGCGTGCCGGCGGACCGGCCTTTCCTCACCGATCGCACCGCCCGCAGCGGAAGCTTTCACACCCGCGGCCTGCTGGACGGCATTCCCCGCACCTATGGCTGGTACCGGCTGCGCGCATCCGGTCTGGTGGTGGCCATCGGCATTGCCGACGCAGCGGTGCTGCAACCCCTGGCGCCGGCCCTCGAGAACAGCCGCCGGGTGACCGCTGCGCTCATCGTGCTTCTGCTGTTGAGCGGCGGTTTGATCATTGCGTTGCTGTTGCACGTGGGGCGCAAGGCATCTGCGCTGGAAGCCAGCGAGGTGCTGCGGCTGCGGCAGTTCGAAAGCTCGCCACTGGCCATGTTGGTGATGGACATCCGGACCAATCGCTTTGTCGATTGCAACGAGGCGGCCTTGGCGCTCTACGGCTATCCCACGCGCGAAGCGCTGCTGAGCAAGTCGCCGCTGGGCGTCTCGACCCGGGTGCAACCCGATGGTCGAACCTCGGCCGAAAAGGGCGCGGCGTATTTCCAACAGGCCCAGCGTTCAGGTGTGGTGGTCTTCGAATGGCGCCAGCGGCGCCCCGATGGCAGCGAGTGGGACGGTGAGGGTCATTTGATGGCGTTCGAACTCGACGGGCGCCCGCTGATGCAGTTCACCATGCAGGACATCACCTTGCGCAAGCGCACCGAAGCTGCCCTGCAGGAGAGCGAAGCGCGGCTGAAAGAGGCGCAGCGCCTGGCCCGCGTGGGCAGTTGGAAACGCGATCTCGCCACCAACGAACTCAGCTGGACCGACGAAATCTTCCGCATCTTCGAGGTAGAGACGTCGGTCAGGCCCACCTACAAGACCTTCATCACCCGCGTGCACCCGGACGATCGTGTTCTCGTGACCGAGACCTACCAGCGCTCGTTCGACCGGCGCGAGCCTTACGACCTGGTGCACCGCCTGCTCATGGCCGACGGACGCATCAAACACGTTCGGGTCTCGGGTTTCACCGAGTTCGACGGCGACCGCCCCTTGCACAGCGTGGGCACCGTGCAGGACATCACCGAAGTGCACACCGCCGAAGAAGCGCTCAAACGCCTGAACGAGGAGTTGGAGTTGCGAGTGGCCGAGCGCACTCGGGAAATGTCCGTGCTCAACCGCGAGCTGGAGGCTTTTGCCTACAGTGTTTCGCACGACCTGCGCACCCCGTTGCGCAGCATCGAGGGGTTTGCCAGCTTGCTCGAAGAGGAGTGCGGTGCGGTGCTGAACGAAGACGGCCGGAACTACGTCGGTCGCATTCGCACGTCGTCACGGCGCATGGGCCGGCTGATCTCCGACTTGCTGACCCTGGCGCACCTGAGCAGCGCCGAGCTGCGCCGCGAACCGGTGGACCTCACGCGCATGGCCCACTCGATTGTCCGGGAACTGGCCAGCACCGATCCTGGCCGCCATGTGCGGTGGTGCATCGACGACGGCATGCAGGTCATCGCCGACCCTGGTCTCATGCGGGTGGTGCTGCAGAACCTGCTGGGCAACGCCTGGAAGTACACGAGCCAGACGCCCGACGCCGTGGTGGCGTTCACGCAAGCCGAACGGCCCCATGGTGTGGTGGAGTTCTGCGTGCGCGATAACGGCGCCGGCTTCAACATGGCCTATGCCGACCAGCTGTTCGAGCCGTTCAAGCGCTTGCACGCCCACCACGAGTTCGAAGGCTCTGGCGTGGGCCTGGCCACGGTGCGCCGCGTGATCGAACGCCACGGCGGTCGGGTGAGTGGTGAAGGCACCGTGGGGCGTGGGGCCGCATTCTGCTTCCAGCTGCCCGCGGGGTGAGCGCGGCCTACAATGCCGTCATGGCGTTCCACCCCACCATCACTGCCCACCCGGCAGCTTGCATGCCCCTCGCGGCAGGCGGCGCCGTGGCCGGTCGCAAGCTGATGGGTTCGGCGGGACTGCGCCAGCCGGCCGCACATTCTTAAGCCCGGCGATACCCCTTCCTCCCTTTTTGCGCAATCCAACCATCGCCGGGCCCCAGCCCAGCGCGATCGCGGGCGCCGCCTTTTCCCGGCGTGCCTGCACCAGTTGGAGTGCACCATGCACAAGACCCTTGCTGGTGAGCGGCTGCTCACCGAGATCGATTTCGCACGCCTGAACAACCTGCGCGGCGCACAGCTCCCGCCTGAGTTGGTTGATGCGCTCGACACCCTGGACCTCGTTCCCTCGCGCGAGATCCCGCCCGACGTCGTCACGATGTATTCGCAAGTCATCGTCGAAGACCTCGAGTCGAGGAAGCGGCAGAAGCTCACGCTGTGTTACCCCGCTGACGCCGAGCCACACCTTGGTTTCATCTCCGTGCTCTCGCCGGTGGGGACAAGCCTGCTCGGCCAGCGCATGGGCGCCACCGCCCGCTGGCGAACGCCCAACGGGGACGAATGCGCGGCCGAGATCGTCTCGCTGCTGTTCCAGCCCGAAGCCAGCGGCGACTACACCACCTAGCCGCTCCATCGCAACCGATCACGCCCCGCTGGCCTTGTGCTGCGGGGCGGGCCCTCGTTCGTCCAGGAATTCCCATGCACTTTGATTCCATCCTTGCCGTCTCCGACCTCACGGCGCTGTCAGCGCACGCATTGGAGCGCGCAGCCCTGCTGGCCCGACAACACCGGACCACCCTGCGGTTGGTCCATTTCGCCGAAGGCCCGAACACCTTCCTTGCCGATCCCGTCGCTCGTCTGGCGCAGCGTGCGCGGCAGCTGGCCCGGCGCCACGAGATCGCCGTGCACGTCCTGGAGAGATCGGCGTCGCTGGAGGACGTGTTGGTCGAGGTCCGTGCTTCCACCCTGCTGGTGATGGGGGCGTTGTCCCAGCGCAGCTGGAAGCGGTTTCACCGCGGCACGACGCTCGACCAGGCCGTGCACGGCAGCGTTTGCCCGCTGCTGGTGGTCAAGCAGGCGCCGCACGGACCCTATGAACGGGTGCTCGTGGCCATCGACCTGTCGCCACGCTCAAAACCCTTGATCGACTTCGCACGCCGGTTTTCAACCCCCACCGTGCTGAAGCTGTTTCATGCGATCGACACGATCGAGGACGCCAAGTTGCGCTCGGTCAACGTGTCGCGAGAAACGATCCAGGCCAACCGGTCGGGCTCACGCCAGCAAGCCAGGGACCGCCTCGCGCAACTCATCGACGGGCTGGACCACGGCCGGCACCCGCTGGCTTTCGACGTCGGCAATGGCGACCCGGCCTATTCGACCGCGCTGCACCAACAGGCCACGCGCGCCGAGCTGGTCGTGGTGGGCAAGCGGCGCAGTTCGTCGCTGGCGCAATTCCTCACCGGCAGCGTGGCCCAGCGGTTGGCCAAGTGGAACGACAGCGATGTGCTGGTCGCGCCCTTCGATGGCCTGCGCTCCAGCGGCGAAGACCATCACCGCTGAGTCTGCCAGGATCTTCTGGATGCCCTGGTGGACGTGCTGCCGCTCAGAGCGGGTCGTGAAGCGCTTTGGACAGCGCCGCGATGTTGGCCGCACTGGGCACCTGCGGCTTCATCTCGTCCTCCGCGGCGGTCGCGTTCTCGTGCGCCTGGATGGCGTTGACCATGTCGTACTGGGTTTCCCAGACCAGCGTCTTGCCAGGCGGGCACAGGTCGCGCAGGGTGCCGAACCAGTAGTAGCCGTCGTTGCCGCCGAAGAGCTTGTCGATGCCTCCAGCGTCGCCGGCCTTCAGGCCATGGGCCGACAGGATCTGGGTGAGCTTGTGGTGGGAGACGGAATAAGGCATGGCTGTCCAGTGAATGTGTGGGGTGACGGGGTGGCTTGCGCGCACGTCGTCATCGGGCCGGCGATTCTACTGAAGACAGGGGCCTGGGCCTTCAACCGTCGAGCACACCGGCCAGGTCGAAGCTGCTGCGCTCGCCCAGGTGCTGCCCGTGGGCGAGCAGCCAGCGATCGGCCGAGGCATGGCCGAGTTCGTGCAGCTTGGAGAGGAAGGACCACTGCGTTTCGGTCTTGCTGGCCGCGCCCAGCGGGCTGAGCGATTCGCCGCCGTCGATCAGGTGCACGCGCAGGTCCTGCACGCGCTTGAACAGCGGCTGGCGGTGGCGTTGGCCGGCGCGGCCTTCGCCCTCGATGAGTTGCTTGAGCAGCGCGATGCTGCGCATCTCCTTGAGCAGGCTGGCGTTGAACGTCACTTCGTTGATGCGGTCCAGGATGTCGCTGGCGCGCCGGGGCACGGTGTCGCGCAGCACCGGGTTGATCTGCACCAGCAGCAGGTCGTCGGCCGGCGTGTCGGTGATCAGCGGCATGAGCGAGGGGTTGCCCGCGTAGCCACCGTCCCAGTAGGCCTCGCCGTCGATCTCCACCGCCTGGAAGAGGAGCGGCAGGCAGGCCGAGGCCATCACCATGTCGGCCGTGAGTTCGTGCTGGCCGAACACGCGCAGTGCGCCGGTGCGCACCTGCGTGGCCGAGATGAAGAGCTGCGTCTTGTGGCAGGCGCACACGCGTTTGAAATCCACCGTCTCCACCAGGATGTCGCGCAGCGGGTTGAGGTTGAGCGGGTTGAGCTGGTAGGGCGAGAGCTGGCTGCCCAGCGCCGCGTTGAACTGTTTGAACGGCGCCAGCCACGGCGCCATGAGCGCCTGCGCCGGGCCGAACGCCGCGCTCAGCGGACTGCTCTGCAGCTTGTGAAAGGGCGAGATTTCGGCCACCCGCGTCCAGAACTGGCGCAGCACGCGCCGCGCGCCGTCGCGCCCGCCTTCCATGAGGCCAGCGGCCAGGGCCACCGCGTTCATGGCGCCGGCGCTGGTGCCGCTGATGGCCGAGATCTCCAGCGATTCTTCTTCCAGCAAGCGGTCGAGCACGCCCCAGGTGAAGGCGCCGTGCGAGCCGCCGCCTTGCAGCGCGAGATCGATCGGCAACTTGCCGCTGGCGGTGCGGGGGGTGGGCTTGCGTTTCGGGCGGGGTGTGGTGGTCATGGGCGCCAGGGCGAGGGTGTCGGTGAAGGGGCGGTTATGCCAGAACATCGCGGATCGATGGATCCCGGTCGAACTGGACTTTCACGTACGAACAGACAGGGATGACTTTCGTCTCGGTCCCACGGGCCCAGGCCACCATGGCGTCTTGCAACTGGCGTGCCACGCCGTGCCCCCTGAGGCTCGGGTCCACATAGGTGTGGTCGACGATGACCAGCGACGGGTGGGTGCGGCTGTAGGTCATCTCGGCGGTGCGCTGCCCGTTGCGCTGGATGTAGAAGGCGCCGCGCGAGCCGTTGTCCTGGTGTTCGATGGAATGGGCCATGACGATCTCCGGTGTTGGACGAACCGTCAGGCTACCACCCAGGCGCCCTGACCCCGGGGCAGGCATGCTGTCTGGGACAATCGCGCTTTGCCTTCTCGCCTCCCCTCCCCGCATGTCCACCATCCTCGAGCCGATCGCTGACGAAACACCCGCGCTGCCCACCGGCCCGCTGGCGCGCGAGGCGCTGGCCCTGGCGGCCTTCGACCACGTGGTGGCGCACGCGGGCGGCTACCGCGCCCGACCGGGCCAGCGCGAGATGGCCGCGCACATCGCGCACACGCTCGCTGGCGTGACGCCGGGCGACGACTCGGTGGCCTCGGACGCGGCACTGCCCGCGCGCGGCATCGCGGTGGTGCAGGCCGGCACCGGCGTGGGCAAATCGGCGGCGTACGCGGCCACCGTCATCCCGCTGGCATTGGCGCAGCAAAAGCGCGTGATCATCTCCACCGCCACCGTGGCGCTGCAGGAACAGCTGATCGCCAAGGACCTGCCGGCCCTGGCCGCCACGCTGCCCCAACCCTTCAGCTTTGCACTGGCCAAGGGGCGTGGGCGCTACGTGTGCCGCTTGAAGCTCGACCAGCTCTCGGGCGGCGACGCGGCGAGCGCCGACCTGTTCGAGAGCGACGACGCCCCCACCGACACCAGCGCCTCGGGCGTGGCCGCGCGCGCCGTGGCTTCGGCTTCCGCAGCGGCGCGCTGGCAGGAGCGCGGCGTGCAGTACACCGCCTGGGCCAACGCGCTGGACGGCGGCAGCTGGGACGGGGATCGCGACCGGCTCGATGAACCGCCCGACGGCAGCCTGTGGGGCCCCGTGGCCGCCGAGCGCCACACCTGCACCGCGCGCCATTGCCCGAGCTACAACAGCTGCAGCTACTACCAGGCGCGCGCCAGGCTGGCGCAGGCGCAGGTGATCGTGGTCAACCACGACCTGCTGCTCTCCACGCTCGGCCTGCACGCGCTGCCTGCGCCGCAGGATTGTTATGTGGTGTTCGATGAGGCGCACCATCTGGGCGCGGTGGCGCAAGGCCAGTTCACCGCGTCCATGGACCTCATGCGCAGCCAATGGCTGGACAAGCTGCCGCGCGCGGTGGACGAGGTGGCCGGTGCGCTGGATGCCCGTCCCACCTCGGACGTGGCGCAACTCGCCAAGGACCTCAAGACCGCGCAGGGAGAACTCGCGCGCCTGGCCATGCAGCGCATCGGCGCGTTGCCGGCATGGGCTCAGCTGACTGGGCGAACGCACACTTCCGTTCGCCCTGAGCCTGTCGAAGGGCTCTCCGGGTCTGCGCGCGCGGGGCTTCGACAAGCTCAGCCCGAACGGTGGGGTGACGCCCCGCCCATCGTCGACCGCTTCGACGGCGGCGTGCTGCCGCCCGGCTGGAGCGAGGTGGTGGCGCAGATGCACGCCAACGCCAGCGCGCTGCTCAAGGTGTTTGAAGCCCTGGCCACGCAGCTCAAGGCCAACGCGCGTGAAAACCCGAGCGACGCCGCGCGCTGCGCCAAGCTCTACAGCCGCCTGGGCGTGCTCGCGCCACGTCTGCAGAGCGCGCAGGAAACCGCCACGCTGTGGATGCAGGCCCCCACCGACGGCCAGCCGCCGCTGGCCAAGTGGCTGGAGGCCGGCATCCACCACGGCCTGGTCACGCTCACTGCGCACGCCTGCCCGCTGCAACCCGGCAGCCTGCTGCGCAACCACCTGTGGAACAAGGTGCGCGCGGCCGTGGTCACCTCGGCTTCGCTGGTGACCTGCGGCAACTTCGACCATTTCCTGCACGAGTCCGGTCTGGCTTACGACGAAGCGGTGGCCGCGCGCGAGGTGCAGAGCCCGTTCGACCACGCGCGCCAGGGCCGGCTGGTGGTGGTGCAGACCGTGGCCGACCCCAAGGACGTGGAGGGCTACACGCGCGAGATGCTGGCCTCGCTCATGGCCGACCTGCGCGAGGTCAAGCGCGGCGCGCTGGTGCTGTTCACCTCCAGGGCGCAAATGCGCCAGGCGCAGGGCCTGCTGGAGCGCGGCGAACACGGCGCGCTGCGCGAGCGCGTGCTGGTGCAGGGTGAGGCCTCGCGCACCGTGCTGCTGCGCCGCCATGCCGAGCGTGTGGCCGAGGGTGAATCCTCCATCCTGTTCGGGCTGCAGTCGTTCGGCGAAGGGCTCGATCTGCCGGGCGAGCTGTGCGAGTGGGTGTTCATCACCAAGCTGCCCTTCGCCTCGCCCAGCGATCCCGTGGGCCAGGCGCGCGCCGACTGGCTCAAGGCGCAGGGCCGCGACCCGTTCAGCGAACTGGTGGTGCCCGCCACCGGTGCGCGCCTGCTGCAGTGGACCGGGCGCGCGCTGCGCAGCGAAACCGACGAGGCCGTGGTGGTCTGCTACGACGCGCGCCTGCTGCGCCAGAGCTACGGCCGGCGCATGCTGCAAGGCTTGCCGCCCTACCGCCTGCAGCGCCGCGTGAACGGCGTGCTGTCCGACGTCTGATTTTTCTCTCCAACGAAAGCGCCCCATGATCTACGCCAGCCTCAAGCTCATCCACGTCCTGTCCATCGTTCTGTGGATCGGCGGCATGTTCTTCGCCCATGCCTTCTTGCGTCCGTCCGTGCAATTTCTCGAACCCCCGCTGCGCGTCCGTCTGATGCACGACGTGCTCAAGCGCTTTTTCGCCGTCGTGCTGGTCGTGGCGGTGCTGGTGCTGGTCACGGGCCTTTGGATGATCGGGCGTGTGGCCAAGGAGTCGGTGCAGGCGGGTCTGTCGTTCAACATGCCACTGGGCTGGACCGTGATGGCCACCTTGGGCATCCTGATGGTCGTGATCTTCGGCCACATCCGCTTCGCGCTGTTCAAACGCCTCACACGCGCCGTGAGCGCGAGCGACTGGCCCGCCGGCGGCGCTGCACTGGCTTCCATCCGCACCTGGGTCGGCGTCAACCTGATCCTGGGTGTGGCGACCATTGCGGCGACGGTCGTTCTGGGTTGAGCGAGCGTCCCAACCGGCGGCCGCTCAAGTACCCGGGCCAGGCGAGGGAATGCGCTCGCCCCACATCCGGCGCCACAACCAGTCAAGCGCTGCGCCAATGTCGGGCCGCTGCCCGTTGAGCGTGGGTCGGTGCCCGCCGTTGGCGCGCGCGGCCTGCGTGCCCAAATCGAAGCGGAAGGTGTAGCTGGGCTCCTGGCCCATGCGCAGGTCGGTCACGAACAGGCGCCCACCCGTTTGCGACACGCTGTAGAAACCGTGGGTGAACGCCGCCATGCGCGCCACCGACGGCTCGTCAGCGTGCCGTTCCAGCAGACCGGCCCCGCGCTCGTGCCGCGTCCAGACGATCCGCTGGTCGTCGTCCAGCAATGAGTAATGACCCTCGAAGTAGTGCGTCGGCGTGGTGGCCACCAGCCGCCACAGCACCGTGTTGAAGGGCGAGGGCGTGACCAGCAGGCCGGTGGCGGGAATGCCGTCTTGCTGCAGCGAGGCGCGAGCGACCTGCGTGGCGTGCTGCTGCGCGCCCACACTCCAGGCAAGGTAGAGCGTGGTGAACGCCAGACCGGCCAGGTTCCAGCCGAGTCCACGCGTGTTCTTGAGGCGCAGCGCGGCGACCACGCCCACGATCAGCGGCACGGTGTAGAGCGGATCGATGATGAAAATGCTGCCCACGCCATACGGGTGATCGGTGAACGGCTGCAGCAGCTGCGTGCCGTACACCGTCATGGCGTCGAGCAGCGGGTGCGTGATGAGCACCAGCCACAACGCCAGCCACCAGCGCTTGAACAGCGCCGCTTCACCGTGGATGCGCGAGGCGATCCAGGCCAGCACCGGCGCGGCCAGCGTGAGGAAGAACAGCGCATGGCTCTCGGCGCGGTGGCGCGTCATGTTGAGGACGGCGTCCCCATGGTCGATGAAGGCATCGAGATCGGGCAGGGTGCCACCGATGGCACCCCACAGCGCCGCCTTCCACACCGCCGTGCGCCGGCCCATCACGGCCACGCTGACCGCAGAACCCAGTGCAATCTGGGTGAGCGAATCCATCAGGCTTGAACAACGATGGGAAAGGTGGCGCGCACGCCGTCATTGCCGGGTGTGAACGGGACGGTGAGCGCGGCGCGACCTTCTTCGCTCAGCCGCCGCCAGAGTCCGTCGCGCTCGTTGCCCGGATCCCCGGCCACATAGAGCTGCGTGGTGAGCAGCTCCATGCGGTCCAGCCGCACCTTCACATGGATGTGCGGCGTGCGCCCGGTGTACTGCACCGGGCGGATGGTGCGGAAGCGGTAGCGCCCGTCGCGCCCCACCGTGACCTTGCCGAAGCCCTGAAACGCCGGGTCGGCCCGGCCGCCGTCGCCCGGGTGGTGGTAGTGGCCTGCATGGTCGCACTGCCAGATCTCGACCACCGCGCCCGAGACCGGCACGCCGGCCAGATCGACCACCGTGCCCTCGACCCAGGCCGGCTGGCCTTGGCCGTAGTTCACGTTGCCGTTCTTGAGCAGGTCGGCGTCGCTGTCGGCCGGCAGGGTCACAGGGTAGAAGGGGCCCTCGGTCTGGCTGGGCGTGGGGCGCAGGTTTTTCGCCTGCGCCAGGGCGGAGGGCAACCAGGCAGGCGCGGCCAGGGCCGCGGCGCTGGCGATCAAGAGGTGGCGGCGGTTGGATGGGTTGTTCATGGTGGTGGCGCGGCTGGGGTGGGCAGGTCCAGCGCGACGAACCGCGTTTCGTGGTCGCCCGGATCGCTGGGGTTGGTCGTCTCTTGGAAACCCAGCGAGCGCGCAAGTTCCAGCATGCCGTGGTTGATGCGCAGCACCGTGCCCACCAGCCGCCGCGTGCCGCGAGCGCGCAGGTGCTCGATCAGCTTGGTCATGAGCTTGTGCCCAAGCCCACTGCCCTTGAGGTCTGAGCGCACGATCACGCCGAACTCGGCCGTGTCGTTGTCGGGATCGACCGCCGCGCGCACCGCGCCCAGGGTCTCCTCCACGCCGTCTGCTCCCAGGCGGGTGGCGATGAAGGCCATCTCGCGTGCGTAGTCGATCTGGGTCAGGCGCGCGAGCTCGCTGTGCTCGATGTGGCGGCGGCTGTAGAACACGCGCAGGCGGATGTCTTCCGGGTCGAGCTTTTCCAGGAAGCTGCGGTGCTGGGCCTCGTCTTCGGGGCGGATCGGGCGCAGCGTGACGGGCTGGTCTTGCCAGTTCCAGGTTTCCACCAGGTCTTGGGGATAGGGCTGGATGGCGAAGTGGTGGGCGCCGGCCTGGCGGCTGGCCGAGACGCGCACGCGAGCGTCCAGCGCCACCGCGCCTTCGTGGTTGGCCAGCAGCGGGTTGATGTCAAGCTCGGCGAGTTCGGGTACGTCGGCCAGCAGTTGCGACACGCTCACCAGCACCTGCGCAATGGCATCCAGATCGGCGGCGGGTTCGTCACGGTAGCCGCGCAGCAGTTTCGCCACGCGGGTGCGCGCCATCTGGGCGAGTGCCAGCGTGGTGTTCAGTGGCGGCAGGGCCAGGGCGGTGTCGGCCAGCACCTCCACCGCCACACCGCCCTGGCCGAACAGGATCACCGGGCCGAACACCGGGTCCACGCTGGCGCCGATGATGAGTTCGTGCGCGTGCTTCTTGCGCACCATGGTCTGCACGGTGAAGCCTTCCACCCGGGCATCGGGGCGTTGTTCGCGCACGCGCGCCAGCATGGTCGCGCAGGCCTCGCCCACCTCGGCCGCGCTGCCCAGGTTCAGTCGCACGCCGCCCACGTCGGATTTGTGCGAAATGTCGAACGACAGGATCTTGAGCGCCACCGGGTAGCCCAGCGCGTCGGCGGCTGTCTGCGCTTCTTGCGCGAGCGGTCCCACCACACGCGTGGGCACCACCGGCAGGCCGGCGGCTTCCAGCAGGTCCTTGGCTTCGGGCTCGGTGAGCAGTTCGCGCCCGCTGGCCAGCACCCCGTCCACGATGGCGCGGATGCGCGGCAGATCGGCCGCGTGGGCCGCGCTGCGGGCCGGCGGCGTCTGCAGCAGCTCGGCCTGGTGTTCGCGGTAGGTGCGCAGCAGCGAGAAGGCGCGCACCGCGTCTTCGGGCGTGTTGAAGTCGGGCACACCCGCGCCGCGAAACAGCGCGCGGGCCTGCGCCACCGCGCCGTCTCCCAGCCAGCAACCCAGCACGCGCTTCGGGCTGGCGCTGGCCAGCGGCAGCAGCGCTTGAGCAATCTCCAGACTGGGCACGATGGCGGTGGGCGCGTGGATGAACAGCACGGCGCTCCCGGTGTCCTGCTCGAGCGCCTGCAGGGCTTGCACGTAGCGCGTGGCCGGTGCGTCGCCAATGATGTCGACCGGGTTGGCGTGCGACCAGTTGGCGGGCAGCACGGCGTCGAGCTGGGCACGCAGTTCGTCGCCCAGCGTGGCCAGTGGCACGCCTTCGGTGGCGGCGGCGTCGGCCGCCATCACGCCGGCGCCACCGCCGTTGGTGAGCACGATCAGTTGATCAGCCCGGTTGCCGTGGAAGCGGGAGAGGGTTTCGGCGGCGAGAAACAGGTCTTGCAAGGTGTTCACGCGCAGCATGCCGGCGCGCGCGATCGCCGCGTCGAACACCGCGTCGGACCCGGCGAGCGCACCGGTGTGTGAGGCGGCGGCCTGTTGCCCCGCGGCCGAACGTCCGGCTTTGACCACGATCACCGGCTTGTTGCGCGCCGCCGCGCGCGCGGCCGACATGAACTTGCGCGGCTCTTCGATGCTTTCGATATAGAGCAGGATGGCGCGCGTCTTGGGGTCGCTGCCCAGGAAGTCGAGCATGTCGCCGAAGTCGACATCGGCGCGTTCGCCGAGCGAAACGAAGTGCGAGAAGCCGATGCCGCGCGAGCCCGCCCAGTCCAGCATGGCCGTGACCAGGGCGCCCGACTGCGACACGAAGGCCAGTTCGCCCGGCAGCGCGCCGGTGTGCGCGAAGCTGGCGTTGAGGCCCAGGTGCGGCACCAGCATGCCGATGCAGTTGGGCCCGAGGATGCGCAGCGTGTGCAGGCGCGCCGCATCGAGCATGGCCTGCTTCTGCGCGGCGTCCAGCCCGGCGGTGAGCACGATCGCCGCGCGGGTACCGCGTGCGCCCAGCTCCGTGATCAACCCCACGATGGTGGCCGCCGGGGTGCACAGGATGGCCAGCTCGGGGGCTGCCGGCAGCGCGGCCACCGAGGCCCAGGCTTTCACGCCGTCGAGCTCGGCGTGTTTGGGGTTGACCGCGTACAGCGCGCCCTTGAAGTCCCCGTTGTTCAGGTTGCGCCACACCGTGCCACCCACGCTGGCGGGCCGCATTGAGGCCCCGATCACGGCCACCGAGGCGGGTGAAAAGAGGGCGTCGAGGTGGCGGATGCTCACTGGACTACCCTCCGTGCTGCGCACTGCGGGGCTGAGCGCCTTCGGAACGGCCGGGCGGCGCTCATGGGGCGGGGCGGGTGAGCTCGGTGGGCTCCGGGACGGCGGTCCTGTCGCCGTTGCGGCTCGATGCCATCCAGGCCAGCAACGAAGAGCGCATCGCCTCCTCGACCGACATCTCGATCGGCGTGATCCAGCTGCGCGGCACGAAGACGGTGTAGCCGCCGATCATGTAGCCCATGGGCAGGTACACGGCCACCTGGTCCAGCTCGGCCAGTCCGGGCGGCAGGTCCTGCATGTTCTGGCGCGTGACCAGCCCGACGATGGACATCTCGTTGCCGGGCATGCGCAGCACGACCACGGCCTGCTGCGGGGTGTCCTTGTGGGGCGAGAAGTAGTCGGCAAAACTCTTGAGCGATGAGTAGATGCTCTTGACCACCGGCAGGTTGGTGAACGGCAGTTCGATCCACGAGAGCCAGCGCGCCACATTGGGCTGCGAGATCAGGAAACCCAGCCCAAGGATGAGCCCCGCGCCCAGCACGATGCCCAGGCCGGGCAGGTAGAAGTCGCCGATGAAGGGGCGGATCATCCACATGGCGATCGACTCGATCCAGGCCACGGTGAGGTAGAGCACATAGACCGTGATGGCCAGCGGCAGGAACGTGATCAGGCCGCGAAAAAAGTACTGGTATATCGGTTTCATGGGGGCCTTGGATGGACCTCGCGCGGGCTGCGCGCGCGAGCAGCGGTCAGCATATCAGCCAGTGTCACCGGTCGGTGTGACGACCGTCGGTGCGCCGGCAGACCTTGCATGCGGGGACAATGGCTCCATGTGCAACATGTTTGGCCCGGACGCCGGTGTGGGCTGAATCGGTGCACAGCCTGACCGCGGAACCAACATCGGCCCTTGGGGCTCAGTCACTCATATGAACGGTTTATTCGACTTTTTTGCCCGCGTGGTGCGCGGTGTTCTCAAGCTCGCGCTCGGTGTGATGGCGCTGGCGTTCGTGCTCAGCCTGCTGCTGGCCACGCTGGTGGTGGTGCTGGGCATCTCGCTCTGGGCGCTGATCACCGGCCGCAAGCCAGCGCCCCTGGTGGTGTTCAACCGCTTCCGCGAGACCTCGCAGCGCTACACCCAGGGCGTGTGGCCGGGCCGTGGCCCTGCCCAGCCCATGGGCGATGTGGTCGACGTGCAGGCCCACGAGGTACCGAATGCACCGGCTCCGCGTTCCGGGCAGGACCCGATGGCGCGCGTGATCCGCTGACCTCAGTCGTCTGAACCGGCGCCGTCCTGGCGCCGCGCCAGCGCAGCGTCGTAGAGCGCGTTGCGGGGCTGGCCGGTGATCTCGGCGCACAGCTTCACCGCGGTCTTCAAGGGCAGTTCTTTCAACAGCACGTCCAGCGTGCGCAACGCAGCCGCGTCCACGCTACCTTCGGCCTGCGTCGTGGCTGGCTGGGGATGCACCAGCAGCACGAATTCACCGCGTGTGCGGTTGGCGTTGGCCTGCAACCACGCGGTGAAGTCCTGCGCCTTCAGATGCCCCACTTCCTCGAACTGTTTGGTGAGTTCACGGCCCACGGTGAGCATGCGTTCGCCCAGCAGCCCCAGGTCCTTGGCCAATGCCTCGATGCGGTGCGGCGCTTCGAGCAACACGCAGGCGCGGGCATCGGAGCCCATCAGCTGCACCTCGCGCTGGCGCTCGGCTGCCTTGCTGGCCAGAAAGCCGGCGAACACGAAGCGCCCGTCCCAGCCCCCCATGCCCGCCACCGTGCCCGAGACACTGAGCAAGGCAGTGATGCTGCTCGCGCCGGGGATCGGCACGCTGCGCAAGCCAGCGGCGTTGACGGCCGCCACCAGGCGCGCGCCCGGGTCGCTCACGCCGGGCGTGCCGGCGTCACTCACGTAGGCCACGCGCTGGCCGGCCTGCAGGCGCTGCACCACCGTCTGCGCAGCCTCGGCCTCGTTGTGCTCATGCAGGGCCAGCAGCGGCTTGTGCAGGCCGTAGCCCTGCAGCAGCGCGGCGGTGTGGCGCGTGTCTTCGCAGGCCACGGAGTCCACCAGCGAGAGCACCTGCAGCGCGCGCAGCCCGATGTCGGCCAGGTTGCCGATCGGTGTCGCGACCATGTAGAGCGCGCCCTGCGGATAATGCTGGTGCGCCGCCGCGTCGCGCGCGGCCGCCAACAGGGATGGAGAGCTTGCAGACAATGTGGAGTTCCAGAAAAGACCGGGCGCCAATGGCCCCTGCACCGACCACCAAGGCCCGGGGTGACGCGGCCGAAGACGCCGCGCTGCTGCACCTGCAGCGCCAGGGCTTGAAGCTGGTCCAGCGCAATTTCAAGACCCCGGGACGGGGCGGTGGCGAGATCGATTTGATTATGCGTGAGCCCGACGGCACGCTGGTCTTCATTGAGGTGCGTCAGCGCGCCAGCCAGCGCCAGGGCGGCGCGGGTGCCAGCGTCACGCCCCTCAAGCAGCGCCGCATCGTGTTCGCCGCGCGGCACTTTTTGCTGCGCCTGGGCTCAGAACCCCCATGCCGTTTCGACGCGGTGCTGATCGACGGCGCCAGCGGCCACATCGACTGGCTGCGGGCGGCCTTCGATGCCTCCGGCGCAATTTGATACAGACCCCACCGCTATGATCGCCCCATGCTTCTGCAACGCATCCAGCAACAGTTCATCGACAGTGCCGATCTGAAGTACCAGTGCGCGCAGTCGCTCGCGCCGGTTGTTGAGGCCGCGACCAACGCCGTACTGGCCAGCGTCACCGGCGGTGGCAAGGTGCTCTCGTGCGGCAACGGCGCATCGGCTGCCGCCGCTCAGCATTTCGCCGCGAGCTTCGTTGGCCGCTACGACCGTGAACGCCCCGAGCTCGCCGCGTTCTCGCTCTCGGCCGACGCCGCGGTGCTCACCGGCATCGCCAACGACTTCGATGTGCGCTCGGTCTATGCGCGCCAGGTGCGCGCGCTCGGCCAGGCCGGCGACGTGCTGCTGGCGCTCACCACGTCCGGCAACTCGTCCAACGTGCTGGCGGCGGTGGAGGCCGCGCACGAGCGCGACATGACCGTGGTGGCCCTCACTGGTGCGCGCGGTGGCCAGCTGGCGCTGCTGCTGCGCGACACCGATGTGCACATCTGCGTGCCACACGACCTCGCCGCCCGGATTCTGGAAGTGCATCACATCGTGTTGCACTGCATTTGTGACGGTGTGGATGCCCAGCTGCTGGGCCTGCCCGACGTGTCAAACCCCAACATGGAGAGTGCCTCATGAACCCGATCAAAACCGTTTCCCTGCACCGCATCGCCGCCGCTGCCCTGGTCGTGGCCTCGATCGGCGCCACGCTGAGCGCCTGCGCCCCCCTGGTGGTTGGCGGTGCGGCCGTGGGCGCCCTGGTGGCGGTGGACCGCCGCACCTCGGGCGCCCAGCTCGACGATCAGGGCATCGAACTGCGGGCGTCCAACCGCCTCAAGGACGAACTGGGCGATGCGCAGGCGCGCGTCGCCGTCTCCAGCTACAACCGCCGCGTGCTGCTCACTGGCGAAGCGTCCAGCGAAGCGGTCAAAACGCAGATCACCCAGATCGTCACCGGCGTTGAGAACGTCCGTGCGGTCATCAACGAACTCGGCGTGACCAGCAGCCCGTCGTTCAAGGAGCGCGCGACAGACACGCTGATCACCGGCCGTCTCAAGGCTTCGCTGGTGGATGCGAAAGATCTCTCGGCCAGCGCCTTCAAGGTGGTGACCGAGCGCGGCACGGTGTACCTGATGGGCCGCGTGACTCAGCGCGAAGCCGACCGCGCGACCGACCTCGCGCGCAACACACCTGGTGTGTCGCGCGTGGTGCGTGTGTTCGAGATCATCACCGAGCAGGAACTCGCCAACATGCAGCCCCAGCCTGCGCCAGCCCGATAGCACTATCTCGGGCAAGAACACCGCGGAACTGGCTTTGCCAGGCCGCAGGTGTTGCCCCTTGAGGGGTGACACGCCGAAGGCGTGGCGCGGGGGGGGCCTATTTCAGGCGTTTGATCAGGCTGGACGTGTCCAGGCGGTTGCCACCCATGGCCTGCACGTCGGCGTAGAACTGGTCCACCAAGGCGGTGACCGGCAGGCGCGCACCGTTGCGCTTGGCCTCGTCGAGCACCAGGCCCAGGTCCTTGCGCATCCAGTCCACCGCAAAGCCGAAGTCGAACTTGTCGGCCACCATGGTCTTGCCCCGGTTGTCGAGCTGCCAGCTCTGCGCGGCACCCTTGCCGATCACGTCCAGCACCTGGTTCATGTCCAGTCCGGCCTTCTGACCGAAGGCGATGGCCTCCGACAGGCCTTGCACCAGGCCAGCGATGCAGATCTGGTTGACCATCTTGGTCAGCTGGCCGGCGCCGGTTTCGCCCAGCAGCGTGAAGGCGCGCGAGAAGGCCATGGCCGCAGGTTTCACCGCATCGAAGGCCGCGGGGTCACCACCGCACATCACGGTGAGCAGGCCATTGACGGCACCGGCCTGACCGCCCGACACGGGGGCATCCACGAACGACAGGCCCAGGGTCTTGGCGGCCTGGTACAGCTCGCGCGCCACGTCGGCCGAGGCCGTGGTGTGGTCGACGAAGATCGCGCCTGAAGCCATGCCGGTGAACGCACCGTCCGCACCCAGCGTGATGGAGCGCAGGTCGTCGTCGTTGCCCACGCAGGCGAACACGATGTCGGCGCCCTGCGCCGCTTCGCGCGGCGTTGGCTTGTGCGCACCATCGAATTCGGCCACCCAGGCGGCGGCCTTGGCGCTGGAGCGGTTGTAGACCGTCACCGAATGCCCGGCCCGCGCCAGATGCCCAGCCATGGGGTAGCCCATGACACCCAGGCCGATGAAGGCCACCTTCTTTGGGGCCACGGATTCGTAGGTTTTCTCTGCAATGTTGCTCATGAGATGGTCTCTTTGGTGTTTTCAAGAATGCCGCGGAACTGGCTTTGCCAGGCTGCAGGCATTGCCCCCTGAGGGGGTGACGCACCGCAGGTGCGGCGCGGGGGGGGTTACACGATCGTGAGGTGCTCGGTGCCCGCAGCCAGGTCCAGCGTCTTGGCGCGCTGGCTGTTGAGCTTGATCTGCAGGCGCAGATCGTTGAGCGAATCTGCGTTGCGCAGCGCGTCTTCAAACGTGATCAGGTTGGCTTCGAAGGCGTTGAAGAGCGCCTGGTCAAACGTCTGCATGCCCATCTGGTTGCTCTTCTTCATGATCTCCTTGATCTCGGCCACATCACCTTTGAAGATCAGGTCGGAGATCAGTGGTGAATTCAACATGATCTCCACGGCGGCGTGGCGGCCCTTGTTGTCCTGGCGTGGAATCAGTCGCTGCGACACCAGGGCGCGCAAGTTGAGCGAGAGGTCCATCAGCAACTGAGCGCGGCGCTCTTCGGGGAAGAAGTTGATGATGCGGTCCAGCGCCTGGTTGGCGCTGTTGGCGTGCAGGGTGGCCAGGCAGAGGTGGCCGGTTTCGCTGAACTGGATCGCGTGTTCCATGGTTTCGCGGTCGCGGATCTCGCCCATCAGGATCACGTCGGGCGCCTGGCGCAGCGTGTTCTTGAGCGCGGCTTCCCAGCTGTCGGTGTCCAGGCCCACTTCGCGCTGCGTCACCACGCAGTTCTTGTGAGGGTGCACGAACTCCACCGGGTCTTCGATGGTGATGATGTGGCCGTGCGTGTTCTCGTTGCGCCAGTCGACCATGGCGGCGAGCGACGTGGACTTGCCCGAACCCGTGGCGCCCACCAGGATGCACAGCCCGCGCTTGGACAGCGACACGTCTTTCAACACCTGCGGCAGGCCGAGCTTGTCGATGGTGGGCAGTACGGCGGGAATGGTCCGCATCACCATGCCGACCTTGCCCTGCTGGATGAACGCGCTCACGCGGAAGCGGCCGATGGCGGGTGGTGAGATCGCGAAGTTGCACTCCTTGGTGCGCTCGAACTCGGCGGCCTGCTTGTCGTTCATGATGGCGCGCGCCAGCGCCAGCGTGTGCGACCCGTTCAGCGGTTGTGGCGACACCTTGACCACCGATCCGTCCACCTTGATGGCCGGCGGGAAGTCGGCGGTGAGGAAGAGGTCGCTGCCGCTGCGGCTGAGCATCAGGCGCAGCAGGTCGTTGACGAATTTCGATGCCTGGTCGCGTTCCATTGAAAGTCCTTTAGATCAGCAGAGGCGGCCGTCGCGCAGGGCCGCCCCAAGCAAGGCCAGCCCCCTCGGGGGGCAGCGACCCGCGCAGCGGTGGAGCGTGGGGGTCGTCATGACTAGCCAGGGAAGTTTTCCGGGATCTTGGCTTTGCCGCGTGCTTCGGCCGGGCTGATCACGTTGCGCTTGACCAGCTCCGAGAGGTTCTGGTCCAGCGTCTGCATGCCCACGTTGCTGCCGGTCTGGATGGCCGAGTACATCTGCGCCACTTTGGCCTCGCGGATCAAGTTGCGGATCGCGCTGGTGCCCAGCATGATTTCGTGTGCCGCCACCCGGCCCGTGCCGTCCTTGGTCTTGCACAGCGTCTGCGAGATCACGGCCACCAGCGATTCGGACAACATGGCTCGCACCATGTCTTTCTCTTCGGCCGGGAACACGTCGATGATGCGGTCGATCGTCTTGGCCGCGCTCGAGGTGTGCAGCGTGCCGAAGACCAGGTGGCCGGTCTCTGCCGCCGTCATGGCCAGGCGGATGGTTTCCAGGTCGCGCATCTCGCCCACCAGGATCGCGTCCGGGTCTTCGCGCAGGGCCGAGCGCAGCGCGTTGGCAAAGCTCAAGGTGTGCGGACCGACCTCACGCTGGTTCACCAGACACTTCTTGGACTCGTGCACGAATTCCACCGGGTCTTCCACGGTGAGGATGTGGCCGTACTCGGTCTCGTTGAGGTGGTTGACCATCCCGGCCAGCGTCGTCGACTTGCCCGAACCCGTGGGGCCGGTCACCAACACCAGGCCGCGCGGGCGCAAGGCAAGGTCGCCGAAGATCTTGGGCGCGTTGAGTTGCTCCAGCGTCAGGATCTTGCTCGGGATGGTGCGGAACACCGCGCCGGCACCGCGGTTGTGGTTGAAGGCGTTGACGCGAAAACGCGACAGGCCTTCGATCTCGAACGAGAAGTCGCACTCCAGGAACTCTTCGTATTGCTTGCGCTGGCTGTCGTTCATGATGTCGTACACCATGCCGTGGACCTGCTTGTGGTCCAGCGGTTCGACGTTGATCCGTCGCACGTCACCATGCACCCGTATCATGGGTGGGAGACCGGCCGAGAGGTGAAGATCGGATGCTTTGTTCTTGACGCTGAAGGCGAGCAATTGGGTGATATCCATCCCGGGGTCCCGTGCGGTGTTGAGGTATGACGACTGATTATGACGACCATTGAAGGCAATCTCCAACAGGTTCGCGAGCGTTTGGCGCGGGCTTGCAAGGCGGCGGATCGGGATGTGAACGAGGTTGCATTGCTCGCTGTTTCCAAGACGTTCGACTCAAACGCCGTCTGTCTGGCCCTGGCCGCCGGTCAGCATGCATTTGGTGAGAACTATGTGCAGGAAGGCACGGAAAAGATCGAGGCCCTGCGGCAACTCCGTCCTGATGTTGCACTGCAATGGCATTGCATCGGACCGTTGCAAAGCAACAAAACGAGGCCGGTGGCGGAGCACTTCGACTGGGTTCAGTCGGTGGATCGACTCAAGATCGCCCAACGCCTGAGCGAACAACGGCCCGCCCAGCTTCCACCGCTTCAGGTTTGCCTGCAGGTCAACGTGGATGGGGGCGCGAACAAGTCGGGCGTGGCACCCGAAGCCTTGACAGATCTGGCACGGGCGATGGCGCGCCTGCCCCGCTTGCAGTTGCGCGGACTCATGTGCATTCCCGAACCCGCGCCGGATTTTCAGACCCAGCGCGACCTCTTTCTGCGCGCCAAGGTTTTGTTCGATCAGCTCAACGCACAGGGCATGGGTCTCGACACCTTGTCCATGGGCATGAGCGACGATCTGGAGGCCGCCGTGGCCGCCGGCTCGACGATGGTGCGCGTGGGGCGAGCCGTGTTCGGTAGCCGACCAGCCAAAGTCACTTCAGCGGCTTGACGGCCCCGCAGTTGGCCGACAGCCACTTGCCTTGCCCGTCGAGCGTTGTGCTCACTGGCTTGCCCTGCTGCGTGGTCTTCATCAGCATCTTCATGGTGTAGGCGGTGTCGCCACTGAAGGTGTAGGTGCCTTCGCCCGTGGACGGCGGGTTCTTGCAGACGAAGTTCATCTTGAGGGTGCTGGCGCTGCGCGAGGTGATGGTGGTGGTGCATTCGCCCTCTGACTGGACCGGCATGTCCTGCTTTGCCGCCATCTCTGGCGTGATGCAGACCTTCATGGCCATGCCGCCTCCGGCGCCGGGTGTGGGCATCGTCATGCCTTGCTTGCCCAGCATGTCCTGCATCATCTTTTTCTCTGCGGGCGACATGCCGGCCATCTGCTTTTGCATCTGCGCCTTGGCCTGGTCCATCTCGACGCCGCCACCCATCTTCTGGTTGATTTCCCACAACCCGGGTTTGGTGCTTTGGGCGTGCACGGTGGTGACGCAGAGGCTGCTCAGCAGCAAGACCAGCGAAATGCGTGACATGTGGATTCCTTGAGGTGGTGCACTCATTGTGCGAAGGCCGCCCCAGCTGTCAACGGCTGTGTCAATGGATCACCAGTACGCGGTTGAGTGATTTCGTACCTCCCCCCAGTGTCCGTTTTGTAGTTCTTTAAAACTACACTGCTCGCCGCCGGCAGCGCAGCGCTGAACACGGCGGCCCATCGACACAGGGAAGAAACACCATGAATGAATTGAAGAGATTTCGCGCGCTGTGCGCGTCGATGGCACTCGCGTCGGCGCTGACTGCCTGCGGTGGCGGGGGAGCCGCAAGTTCGGGGGCGGCGCTCACGCCACAGGAACAGATTGCCCAGCTCGAAGCGAGCGGTGCGCTGCCCTCGCTCGATCGCACCGACAGCGTCGCGGGGATTGACGCGAATGCCAACGGTGTGCGGGACGACATCGAGCGGTATATCGAGAAGAAGTACACCGTGGCTGCGGAGAGGGCGGCGGCGATGCAGATGGCCCGGGCATTTCAGCAGATGTTGCTGGTGAACAAGCAAGACGCGGCGGCGCTGGAGGCAGTCTCTGAACTTGGTTCCCGCGCAATTGTGTGTGGGAGTTCGGTCTTTGCTGGTCCCGCTGCCTCTGTAGAGCTTTCGCAAATGACGACATCGCTTGAAAGCATGACCACCAACACGAAGTTGCGACTGCTCGCCTATCTTGAATACAACAAGGCGCGGAGCGGTTCGGTGTCAACAATGCCGAAGGGAGCAGTTTGTGATTGAGAGCACTTTCTGCCGAACGTGCGCAGCGTTCTCGCGGTCTATCGCATGCGTCGCATTGTTGTTTCCCCTCTCAGGGTCCGCAGGGGAAAGTTGCAGTACCGGCGAGGTCTTCGGGTTTTTCAATGGAGTTGATTGCAACGACACCCAGGGGCTCTCCGATTGCATCGACTCAGGGAGGAGGCCCCATGAATGAACTGAAGAGATTCCGCACGTGTGAATTTCCGTTGGTGCTTGCATTGGCCTTGACAGGCTGCGGTGGAGGCGGGAGCGCTGGTTCGGCGGCTGCGCTCACACCGCACGAACAGCTTGCCCAACTGGAAGCCACTGGCGTATTGCCCGCGCTTGATCGCGGCGGCAGCGTCGCTGGGATCGATGCGAATGCGAACGGCGTGCGGGACGACATTGAGCGGTACATCGAGAAGAAGTACACCGTGTCGGCGGAGCGGGCGGCGGCGATGCAGATGGCGCGGGCACACCAACAGATGTTGTTGGTGGACAAAAGCAATGAAATTGCGCTAGATCGAGTGTCCGGAGGCAGCTTTCGCGCAATTGTGTGTTTGGGAAGCACGTTTGCAGGCCCGGATGCCAGCAACAGCTCGCTTGTTCGGACAGAAATCAGGGCTCTGACGACGAACACCAAGGAGCGGCTGCTCGCCTACTTGGCGTACAACAAGGCGCGCAGTGGATCCGTATCGCGCTTGCCCGAGGGAGAGACATGTGAATAGTCACTCCAATCCTGGCATGGGATGCCGTCCACGAAGGATATCGACAAGAAGATCTTCGTCGCTACGAAAGGTATGAAGCAGAAAGAAACGAGTACGAAGAAATGCGCCGACGCTGCATGGTGCCATCTGCGTGACACAGCACCCCGGTGCGATTGAGGCCGCTTACAAAGGCAGCTGCGAGCTGTTCTTCACCTCTTCCATCACCGCATACGTGCGCGTCTCGCGCACGCCGGGCAGTTGCCACAGCACGCTGCCGGCGAAGTCGCGGTAGGCGGCCATGTCGGCCATGCGGGTCTTGAGCAAATAGTCGAAGCCGCCGGCGACCATGTGGCATTCCATGATCTCGTCGCGCACCTGCACCGCGGCCTTGAATTCGTTGAACACGTTGGGCGTGGTGCGGTCGAGCAGCACCTCCACGAACACCATCATTCCGCGCCCGACCTTGAGCGGGTTCAGCCGCGCCTCGTAACCCAGGATGAAACCGTCGCGCTGCAGGCGCTGGGTGCGCGCGAGCACGGCGGTGGGCGAGAGCGCCACCGCCTCGGCCAGCTTGAGGTTGGTGAGGCGGCCGTCGGCCTGCAGCAGCTTGAGGATCTTGAGGTCGATGCGGTCCGGTTCGGCGGCATGGGGATTCATGGGCGTGAATTATCCAGTTGAAGCGATATTTTTAGTGAAAAGTTCGGCTTCGAAGGCGAGAACATACGCAGATTCGCAAATCAATGTCTGCTCTGGAGCTTTTCATGCCGCGCACCACCGACCGCCTGCCCTTCCCCTACCGCCCAGAAGCCGGGGTGTTGGCCCACCGCCTGAGCGCGCTGCAGGGCGCACTCGATTGGGCTGCCGCGGCCAGGCACGCCGCGCCCTGGGTTCGCTCGGTGCGTGAGAACCCGCCGCCGTTCTGGGCCATGGAAAGCCTGCTGAAGGAATACCCGATCTCCAGCGCCGAGGGTCTGGCGTTGATGCGCTTGGCCGAGGCGCTGCTGCGTGTGCCCGACGCCGAGACCGCGATCGCGCTCACGGCCGACCAATTGGGTCGTGCCGATTTCGATGGCGCCGCCGACTCCACGCTGGCTCGCCTGTCCTCCACGGCGATTGCCATGTCGAAGAGGTTCCTGCCCGAAGCGGGCAACGAGCCCGGCCTGATGGCCAAGCTCGGCGCGCGCACGGTCGTGGCCGCCACGCTGCGCGCGGTGCAACTGCTGGGTCGCCAGTTCGTGCTGGGGCAGACGATCGAAGAGGGCATGAAGGAAGCGGCGTCGGCGCGCAAGCGCCAGGCCAACCTGAGCTTCAGCTTCGACATGCTGGGCGAGGGCGCGCGCACCGACGCCGATGCGTTGCGGTATCTCGCGAGCTACCAGAACGCGATCGCCGCGATCGCACGCACGGCCGACCCCCAGCGTGCACCGAGCCAGAACGACGGCATCTCCATCAAGCTCAGCGCCCTGCACCCACGCTACGAAGACGCGCAACACGAGCGCGTGATGCGTGAACTGGTGCCGCGCGTGTGGCAACTGTGTGTAGGCGCTGCCGCTGCCAACCTGAACCTGACCATTGACGCCGAGGAGGTTGACCGGCTCGAACTGTCACTGGAGGTGTTCGAAGCGCTCGCCAAGCTCGTGGCGCAACATTGTCCGCAGTGGCAGGGTTTTGGTCTTGCGCTGCAGTCTTATCAGACGCGCGCGGTGGAGCTTATCGAACATGTGGCGTTGCTGGGGCGGCAATACCAACTCAAGTTCATGTGCCGCCTGGTCAAAGGCGCCTACTGGGACGCCGAGATCAAGCGCGCGCAAGAGCAAGGGCTGCCGGCCTACCCGGTGTTCACACAGAAGCCGCACACCGATGTGAGCTACCTGGCCTGCGCGCGTGCGCTTCTGGACGCGCCCGATGCCATCTACCCGCAGTTCGCCACGCACAACGCTGGCACCATCGCCGCCATTCTTCAACTGGCAGCGCGTCAGGGTGCCCCGTTCGAACTGCAGCGCCTGCACGGCATGGGCGAGGGCATCTACCGCGAGGTGTTGAAGAACCCGGCCGTGTCGTGCCGCGTCTATGCGCCCGTGGGCGCGCACCGCGACCTGCTGGCCTACCTGGTGCGCCGCCTGTTGGAGAACGGCGCCAACTCCTCCTTCGTGCACCAGCTCGCCGACGAATCGGTGGGCATGGACGAGTTGCTGCTCTCGCCGCTGGAGCAGTCGAAGCCCGAGAGGATGTCATCAACGCTGCCGCTGCCTCCAGACCTGTACGGCCCGACGCGCCCCAACAGCCAGGGCCTGGACCTGGCCGTGGTCGCGCACCGCGATCCACTGCTGGCCGCGCATGCCGCGCTGGTGGTGCCCCCCGTGCCCGAAGCCTCCGCCGCACAAGCGCAGGCTGCCGTGGTCAAGGCCGTGCAGGCCTTCGCTGGCTGGAACCACACGCCGGTGTCCGAGCGCGCCGCCACATTGCGCCGCGCGGCCGATGCCATGCAGCAGCAACTGCCGTGTTTGTGTGCCTTGCTGGTGAAGGAAGCGCACAAGGGCTGGAATGACGCGGTGTCCGAGGTGCGCGAAGCCATCGACTTCCTGCGCTACTACGCCAACGATGCCGAGCGCGTGATGGCGCCGCAGACGCTGCCCGGCCCCACCGGCGAGAGCAATACCTTGCGCATGGAGGGCCGCGGCGCGTGGGTCTGCATCAGCCCCTGGAATTTCCCGTTGGCCATCTTCGCGGGCCAGGTGGCGGCCGCCCTGGCCACCGGCAACACCGTGCTGGCCAAGCCGGCCGAGCAGACGCCTGCCATCGCGCTCGAAGCGGTGAAGCTGCTGCACGCCGCCGGCGTGCCCGCTGGCGCATTGCAACTGCTGCATGGCCCGGGCGAGACCGTGGGCGCATCGCTCGTGGCACAACCCGGCATCGCCGGTGTGGTGTTCACCGGCTCCACCCAGGTGGCGAAGATCATCCAGCGCGCGCTGGCCGCCAAGGACGGCCCGATCATTCCGCTGATCGCCGAGACGGGCGGCATCAACGCGATGCTGGTGGACAGCACGGCGCTGCCCGAGCAGGTGGCCGACGCGGTGGTGCAGAGTGCCTTCCGCAGCGCGGGCCAGCGCTGCTCGGCGCTGCGTCTGCTGTGCGTGCACGAGGCCATCGCCGACGGTGTGATCGAGATGATTGAAGGTGCCGCCAAGGAGCTGGTGGCGGGTGACCCGTCCGCACTCACCACCGACCTGGGACCCGTGATCGACGCCGAAGCCTTCGAGGGCATCACCCGCCACGTCCAGCGTCTGCACACCGACGCCAGGCCCCTGCTGGGCAGCCGCCGTGCCGTGCCTGCGCTGGCGCACGTGATCGCACCGCAGATGTTCGAGGTGGCTTCGATTGCCGAGGTGACGCAGGAGATCTTCGGCCCGGTGCTGCAGGTCGTGCGCTGGAGCGGCGACCCGATGGCCGTGATGCAGCAGATCAATGCGCTGGGTTACGGCCTCACGCTGGGCATCCAGACACGCATCGACAGTCGCGCACTGGCGCTGGCTGGAGCGGCGCGCGTGGGCAATGTCTACGTGAACCGCAACATGATCGGAGCGGTCGTCGGTGTGCAGCCCTTCGGTGGCGAAGGCCTCAGCGGCACCGGCCCGAAGGCGGGCGGCCCCAACTACCTGCTGCGCTTCTGCGCCGAGCAGACCCTGACCATCAACACCACCGCTGCTGGTGGGAACGTGGCGCTGTTCACAGGCTGAGGCATCAGCTCATCACGACCATGCCCGAGGTCGGGTTCTCCAGCATCGCGTCCAGCTCTTCGATGGGTAGCGGTCTGGAGAACAGGTGGCCCTGGAACTGGTCGCAACCCTGGTAGGCCAGGAAGTCGCGCTGCTCCTGCGTTTCAACGCCCTCGGCCACCACCTGCAGGCTCAGGCTCTGCGCCAGCGCGATGATGGCGCGCGAAATCGCGGCGTCGTTGGGGTCGGTCAGCACGTCTGCCACGAAGCCCTTGTCGATCTTGAGCTGGTCCAGCGGCAGGCGCTTGAGCACCGAGAGCGACGAGTAGCCCACGCCGAAATCGTCAAGCGAGAGCGTCACGCCCAGCGCCTTGAGCATGCCCATCTTGTCGATGGTGATCTCCATGCGATCGGCCAGCAGACTCTCGGTGAGTTCGAGCTTGAGGCGGTGCGGCCGGATGCCGGTGCGCGTGATCGCGGCCATCACCATGTCCACGAAATCGGGGTGGCGGAACTGGCGCACGCTCACGTTGACGGCGATGCTCAGGCTGGCGGTCTGCGGGCGGTGCGCCCAGATGGCGAGCTGCTCGCAGGCGGTTTCCAGCACCCACTGACCCAGCGGCAGGATCAGGCCCGTGTCTTCGGCCACCGGGATGAACTCCGCTGGCCAGGTCAGACCGCGTGTGGGGTGGTTCCAGCGCACCAGCGCCTCCACGCCGGTGACGACACCCACCCGATCCACCTGCGGCTGGTAGTGCAGGATGAACTGCTCTTCGCGCAGACCGATCCGCAGATCGGAGCTCACCGCGGCATTGACACTGACGGTGGCCTGCATGTCCGGATCAAAGAAGCACAGCGTGTTGCGCCCCATCGACTTGGCCTGGTACATGGCCAGATCCGCTTGCTTGAGCAGCTCGCCGACATCGTTCTGGTCGCCGTTGAACGAGGTCACGCCGATACTGGGTGTGGCGAAGTGCTGGTGGCCGTTGAGCTGGAATGGTTCACGCAGGGTTTTGAGGACTTTCTCGCCCAGGGCGCGCGCCTTGTAGGCCGCCGCCTCGGGATCGGTGCTCAGGTCGTCGACCATCACCACGAACTCGTCACCGCCCAGGCGCGCGACCATGTCGCTCTTGCGCACGCTCTGTGTCAGGCGCGAGGCCACTTTCTGCAGCAACTGGTCGCCCATGTGGTGGCCCAGCGTGTCGTTGAGTATCTTGAAGTTGTCCAGGTCAATGAACATGAGCGCGCCAAATTGACCAGTGCGCGCGCTGGCCGCCAGCGCCTGCTGCAAGCGGTCCAACAGCAGCTGGCGGTTGGGCAGGTCGGTCAGTGCGTCGTAGAAGGCCAGGTGGCGGATCATGTCCTCGGCTGTTTTGCGCTGCGTGATGTCGCGGCCCACGGCCACCCAGTGCGTCACTTCTTCGGCCGTGGCCTGCACCGTCACCACCTCCAGCTCGACCCAGAAGAGCGCGCCGTTCTTGCGCCGCACCATCAGCTCGGTGCGGGCCTGCTGGTTGTCCTGGAGACTGGCGACCAGGGTGTTCAGTTGGGTCATGGCCGGATCGAGCTCCAGCAGGATGCGTGGCGTCTGCCCGATGACTTCAGCGCGCGTGTACCCCGTTTGCTGCTCGAACGCGTCGTTGACGAAGACGATGCGCGGCTCCTGGCTGCCCGCACCGGTTTCTGCGATCGCCACGATGTCGTTGAGCCGGGACACGCTGGTCTCCAGCAGCATCAGTTGCTCTTGCGAGCGCCGGCGTTCGGTCACATCGCGGAAATACACCGCCAGACCCTCCGCAAACGGATACGCCCGCACCTCCATCCATTTGCCCAGTGTGGGGAAAAAGTCCTCCAGCTCCACACGGCGGTTGGTGTTGAGCGAGCGGGTGAGCTTGTCCTTGAGCCGCTCGGCCAGACCCCCACTGAAGTCGTGCCAGACTTCCTGGCCAAGCAGGTCGGCGGTGGTTTTCTGCAGGAGGCGCTCGCTCTCCTGGTTCAAATAGGTGAAGCAGCACTGGCGGTCCAGCGTCACAAAGGCCTCCGTGATGCTGGCCAGCGTGGTCGTCAGGCGCATCGCCAGGCGCAGCGTGTCCTGTTGCGCCTGCTTCTGCGCCGAGATGTCCTGGATCGCTCCCTGGATGCGAACGATCTCGCCGCCGACGCCACGCACGGCCGAGCTGACGGTGCGGACCCACTTCGACACGCCGCCGTCCACCATGATCTGGATTTCTTCGTCGAAGCCTTCGCCGCTTCTCGCGCAGCGCTCCAGCCGTTGACGAATCCCGCTGCGCCACTCCGGGTTGTAGCGCTGCACCATGGTGTCGAGCGAGGTGACCTGGCGGTGATCCGCCAAGCCCAGGATGCTGGCGAACTCGTCGGAGTGCACCAGCTCGCCGCTGGCCACCTGCATCGACCAGCTGCCCGCGCCAGCGGTGTGCTCCGTGAGGTTCAGGCGGCTCTCGCTTTCACGCAATATCTGCACATTGCGCAGCTCGCTCTGCTCGCACCGGTGCGCCAGCGCCACCGTGTCCATGGCGTGAGCGGCGAGTTCCTGCATGGCCGGGGCGCTGGTGTCGCAGGGGCGATCGGGATCCTCATTCAGGAGCAACACGGCCGACGCGGTTCGTCCACCGGCCGCCGACAGTGGCCACCAGAGAAGGTTGTTCGGAGACGCCAAGGCAGCCCAGGCCTGCAGGTGTGTCCCGGCCGGATCGTTGAGCGGGTCCGTCAAGCGGCACTCCCGGGTGCCGTCAGCGAACAGCGCGGCAACTGCCTGGGGTGCGTCAGCGAGGGTCGACGGTGCCAGTCCATGGGACCCCAACACCCGAGGCGGCCACTGCGCCGTGTCGAAGAACACCGAGGCGCTGACGCCCGCAGTGCGGGCCGCCCAGCTGGCCAGCCGATCAAATCCCCCCCTCTGCGCGAACTCCCCCGAGTCACCCTCTGGCATCGTTTCTGCGGCGTTGAGGACGGTGGCGGTGGGTGCTGGGGAAGCGGGTCGCATGAGGAACTTCCGGTGATGGGGTGGTTCGAGAATACAGAAGTGTTGTCATCGCGTTTGCACAGACTGGTGCTCTGATCACAGGTGGAATGTGATCTAGCGCACAGCAGGCGGTGCTGCCAAGTCAAGTTGTAACAAAACTGTTAGTTTTCCTGGCATCTGGGCTAACATTCACGCTCGCCAGCGCCTGGGGCCCTGGCTCAGACTAAAAACGCAAACGACAGAAACGAACTTGGGAGTCGATTGTGAGCACACTTGCAGAACTCAGACAGCACAGCGATGTGCCGAGCTTGAAATCGGCGCTGCACCAGCTGTGCAGCGAATTCGGTCGCATCACGCGCCTGGACATCCTGACCGCCATGCACGAAGGAACCAAACAAGCCATCTGCTTCTTGCGCATGGAGCGCCCCGAGCAGGAGCAGCAGCTCATGAAGAGCCTGGGCGTGGGTCGTTTTGGTGGCGAGGTGGTGTTTGTCCTCAACCTCAACACACCCGTCACGGCCAACGACTTCGGTCCGTCTTCCCAGTGGGCTGATTCCGACATTTATTGATTCCTGGCTGCTGTTACCCCGTCGCAGGCCCTTTTCAGGGCCTGTTTGCATGGTGGTGAGTGTCGCGTCATCGACCGTTGTCGGCGGTCACGAAGCGCAGAATCCCGCCATGAATTTTTTGCGCTCTCCTTTGCAGGCACGGATCGTTCAGTGGCTTGTGGCACCGGGCGACTCCGTGCGGCGCGGCGACGTGCTGGTGGTGCTGGAAGCCATGAAGATGGAGCACGAACTGCGTGCCGAGTCGGACGCCCGGGTGCTGGAGTTGTTGTTCGAGGCCGAAGAGTCGGTGCAGACGAACGATGTGTTGCTGCGCTCCGAACCGCTGACATCCAGCCCTGCCGTGGTGACCGAGGCGTCGGCCCGCCCGAATGCGCCAGGCCAAGTGCGCCCCGACCTGCAGGCGATGCTGGACCGCGATGCGCTCACGCAAGATGCCGCGCGGTTGGATGCCGTGGCGCGCAGGCATGCCCTGGGCCTGCGAACCGCGCGCGAAAACCTGGCCGATCTGTGCGACGAGGGCAGCTTCATCGAGTACGGTGCCCTGGCGGTGGCCGCGCAGCGTGCCCGGCGCAGCCAGGAGGACCTGGTGGCCAACACACCAGCCGATGGCATGGTGACCGGCATCGGATCGGTCAATGGGGCGGCCTGTGGCCCTGAGCGATCGCGCACCGTCGTCATGGCCTATGACGCCACCGTGCTGGCCGGCACCCAGGGCATGCGCAACCACCAGAAGACCGATCGCCTGTTGGGCATCGCGCTGAGCCAGAAATTGCCGGTGGTGCTGTTTGCCGAGGGTGGGGGTGGGCGGCCCGGTGACACCGACATGCCCATCGTGGCGGGTCTGCATGTGGGCACGTTTGCCGCCTTTGCCCGCTTGTCCGGCCAGGTACCGGTGATCGGCATCGCAGCGGGACGGTGCTTTGCGGGCAATGCCGCGCTGCTCGGCTGCAGCGACGTGATCATTGCCACGCGGGCCAGCAACATCGGCATGGGCGGTCCGGCGATGGTGGAGGGTGGTGGGTTGGGCAGTTTCCGGCCCGAGGAAATCGGTCCCGGCGACATCCAGCACGCCAACGGCGTGATCGATGTGCTGGTGGACGACGAAGCGCAGGCGGTGGCGGCGGCGCGGCACTGCCTGTCCTTCTTCCAGGGGAACGCGCCCGGCTGGACCGCGCCTGACGCGCTCTCCTTGCGCGACGCCGTGCCCGAGAACCGCCTGCGGGCCTACGATACCCGGACCGTGATGCAGGGGCTGGTCGACGAGGGCAGCCTGCTGCCGCTGCGCACCGGGTTTGGTGCGGGCATCCACACGGCGCTGGCGCGCATCGAGGGCCGTGCCGTGGGTCTGATGGCCAACAACCCGCTGCACCTGGGCGGCGCCATCGACGTGGACGCGGCCGACAAGGCCGCGCGCTTCATGCAGCTGTGCAACGCGCACGGCCTGCCCATCGTGAGTCTGGTCGACACGCCAGGCTTCATGGTGGGTCCGGCCATGGAAGCGCGAGCGCAGGTGCGACACGTGAGCCGGCTGTTCGTGGTGGCGGCCCAGTTGCGCGTGCCCTTTTTCAGCGTGGTGCTGCGCAAAGGCTACGGCCTGGGCGCCATGGGCATGACGGCCGGCGGGTTTCACGCGCCGGTGTTCACCGTGGCCTGGCCCACGGGTGAGTTTGGCGCCATGGGGCTGGAAGGCGCCGTGCGATTGGGTTATCGCAAGGAGTTGCAGGCCGCGGCTGAAGGCGCCGAGCGCGACGCGCTGTACGAGCGCCTGGTGGCCGAGCAGTACGCCAAGGGATCGGCCGAGCAGATGGCCACCACGCTGGAGATCGATGCGGTGATCGATCCGGCGCAAACCCGCCAGTGGCTGGTGCGTGGGCTGGCCGGCGCGAAGCTTGGCGAGCCCACAGCCCGCCGGTTCATCGATGCCTGGTGAACAGGTTCAGATGAGGTCGCCGAAGCCGGTGTTGCGCACCGTTGCGTTGACGGTTTGTGGCGCGGTCTGGTTGATGTTGATCCAGAACTCGCACACGTGCTTCATGGCACTGAGGAACTGGGAAAACTCGGTCGGCTTGGCGATGTAGGCGTTGGTGCCGGCGTCGTAGGCGCGCAGCAGATCGCTTGGCTCGGTGGATGAGGTGAGCACCACCACCGGAATGTTGTGCAACAGGTCGCTGCCCTTGATTTCCTTGAGCACGCCGATGCCGTCGAGCAAAGGCATCTTGAGGTCGAGCAGCACAAGAACGGGGTTGCTGCCGGAGCGGTTGGTGAAGCCGTTGCGCCGGTACAGGTAGTCCAGCGCCTGCATGCCGTCGGAGACGTGGGTGACCCTCCCGTCCAGGCCATGGCGCGACAGAGCCAGCTTGGTCAGCTCGGCATCGTCGGGGTTGTCTTCGACCAGAAGGATTGCGTCGGCGTTTTTGCTCATGATTCCAGGGGGGCGGGCATCGAGTCCAGGATGGAGTCCGAAAAACCAGGGCCCTCAAAAGGTAGGGAGAAGTAAAAAACGCTGCCGATACCAAGCTCGCTTTCGGCCCAGATGCTGCCGCTGTGCCGCTCGATGATGCGCCGTGTGAGCGCCAGTCCGATGCCTGTGCCTTCAAACTCCGAGGCGCGGTGCAATCGCTGGAACACGCCAAACAGCTTCTGCGCGTATTTTGTGTCGAAACCTACGCCATTGTCACGGACAAAGAAGGTGTAGCCCACCACCGGGTCGACGCTCCAGCCCACCTCGATGCGCGTTCGTTCACGTGGCCGGCTGTATTTGTAGGCGTTGCCCAACAGGTTGGCCCAGACTTCGCGCAGCAACAAGGCGTCGCCCTGCACCACCGGCAGGTCGGGGGCGACCACCCAGTCGACGATGCGGCCTTCGGTGTCGTGCCCGATCTGGGCCACCACTGCTTCGACCAGCAGCTGGAAGTCCACCGGCGTCACGTTGACCGCCGCGCGGCCCAGGCGCGAGAACGCCAGCAGGCCGTCGATGAGCTGGCTCATGTGGCGGGCTGAGTTGCCAATGGTGTTCAGGTAGCGCGCGCTCACCTCGTCGCACTGGCCGCCCATGTGTTCTTCAAGCAGGCTCACGAAGCTGGAGATGTGGCGCAGCGGCGAGCGCAGGTCGTGCGACACCGAATACGAGAAGGATTCCAGGTCCTTGTTGGCCGAGAGCAATTGCTCGGTGCGCTCGACCACGCGGTTCTCCAGCTCGTCGTTGATGTTGCGCATCAGATCGTCGAGCCGCTTGGCGTCGGTCATGTCGCGGTTGATCTTGGCGAAGCCGCGCAGCTCTCCGCTGTCGTCTCGCAGGGCAATCAGCACCGAGTGCGACCAGTACTGCGTGCCGTCCTTGCGCGTGTGCCAGTTGTGCAGCTCGTGCTGACCCCGCGAGGCGGCCAGGCGCAGCATCTGGTCGGCGCGGACCCGTCCGTGCTCGGGGTTGGCGGGGTCGAACAGCACACCGTAGTGCCGGCCCAGCATCTGGGTGGGCGAGTAGCCGTCCATGCGCTGGGCGCTGTCGGTCCAGTCGGTGATGAGCCCGTCGGCGTCCATGAAGAAGATGCAGTAGTCGCGCAGGTTGTCCACCATCAGGCGGAAGCGTTGCTCGGCCTCCAGCAGTTCCGCCGATCGCTCGCGGATGCGCTGCTCGAGCTCTTCATTGAGGTTGCTCACCCGCTCTTCGATGAGCTTGCTCTCGGTGATGTCGATCATCTGGACGAACAGGCCCCTCACCTTGCCGTCCTGCACATCGGGCAGGTAGCGCGAGCTCACGAAGATGTGTTTGCCATCAACCGTGGGGCGCCAGGTGGTGAAATTCTGCTCCTGGCCAGCCAGCGTGGCCTCCATGCGGGGTTTGATGTCGGCCCAGATATCGGGGCGCACGCACTGGCTGATGTGCTGGCCCAGGATGTCCACCGGGTTCATGCCGTAGACCCGCAGGTGTTCGGCGTTGGCAAAGCGGAAGCGAAGCCCGGCGTCCAGGTAGGCAATCAGGCCTGGCACATGGTCGGTGATGGTCTGCAGGAAGCGCTGGTTGTCGCGCAGGGACATTTCGGCCGCCTTGCGGTGGGTGATGTCGACCACGGTGGTGTTGCTGCGCAGGAAGCGCCCGTCCTCGTCGCGCACCGCCGACGAGGACAGCAGCGCGTAGAAGGTGCTGCCATCGCGTCGGCGCATCTGGTATTCGACCCCTTCCAGCGCATCGTCCTTGAGAATCTTGCGCATGCGGGACTCGAACAGCGGCAGGTCGGCGGCCGAGAGCACCTCGCGAAAGACCATCTTGCCCACCACCTCGTCGCGGCGGTAGCCCAGCCAGCCCAGCTCGGTGTCGTTGACCGACACGAAGACACCGCGGGTGTCGAGCGAGTGGTAGCCACAGGGCGCCTGGTTGTAGAGCGCCTGTGCCTGGCTCAGGGCCTGATTGAGCTGGCGGTTGGTCTGGTTGACCAGGTCTTCGGACGCCTTGCGCTCGGTGATGTCGAGCATCTGGATGAACAGGCCGGCCACTTTGCCGTCGTGCCAGTAGGGGGTGTAGTCGATGCTGGCGTAAAACACCGTGCCGTCCGGGAATACGCGCTCGCCTTCGAAACGCTGTGCCACACCGGCGAGCGCGCTGTCCAGGCGCGGGCGTGCTGCTTCAAAGTCCTGGCTTCGTGCAATGCGGCTCAGGTGCAGCCCCGCCAGCTTCTCGGGTGAACCATCGAGCCAGCGCGCGTAGCTGGCGTTGGCAAAGCGACAGATCAGGTCACGATCAAAGAACGCGAGCTGCACGGGCACGCTGCTGGCCACGGTCTGCAGGAAATTGCGCTGCGCTGCCAGAGCCACTTCGGCCGCCTTGCGCTCGGTGATGTCCACCAGCGTGTTGTTCGTGCGCAGGAAGCGTCCCTGCGCATCGTGCACCGCAGTGGTGTTGAGCAGGCCGATGAAGCCCGTGCCGTCGCGCCGCAGCATGCCGATCTCGGCGGCTTCCAGTGTCTCGCCGCGCAGCAGGCGTTGCAGGCGCTCCAGCACATCGTCGAGGTACGCTGGTTGCACGTGGTCCCGAAAGTGCTTCTTGCCCACCACCTCGTTGCGGTCTTCATAACCCAGCCAGTTGAGCTCGGTCTGGTTGATCAGCACGTACAGACCGCTGGCGTCAACCGAGTGGTAGCCACAGGGCGCCTGGTTGTAGGCGATCTGGGCCTCTCGCAAGGCGGAGTGAATCCGGTCCTTGGCCACGGCCAGCTCTTCGGTGCGCTGTTGCACGGCACTCTCCAGCTCGGCATTGAAGCGCTGGATGCTCTCGTGCTGCAGGTGCTGTTCGGTGATGTCGCGCGAGACCGCCAGCAGCATCACCGCCTGGCCATGGGCGTCGCAGATCGGCGTGACCACGGTGTCCCACCACTTGGGCGTGCCTTTGAAAGTGGGGCCGTAGGCCACGAACCTTGAACTCTCGCCGCTGCGGGCCGATTCGATGGCTTCCAGCGCCAGCAGCACGCCATCATCGGGCCACCAGTCGGCCCATGCGCCCATGCGCACTTCCTCGAAATCGTCCACTTCCAGGAGGCGACAACCTTGCGCCGTCATCTGCACCACCCGTCCATCGAGGTCGAGCACCTTGGTGCAATCGGGGCTGCTGGCAATGATCTGGCGGTTCAGCTCGTCCTTGATGCGGGCTTCGGCTTCGAGCACACGCATGGGCGTGATGTCCTGAATGAAGCCCAACTGGCTGGTCACGTTGCCGTGCTCGTCGCGCAGCGGTGAATTGCGCGCCAGCACATGCACCACCTCGTCGCCCGGCCGGATCAACCGGAATTCCACGCTCAGGCTCTCGCCAGTGGCGATGCCGCGGACCCAGTGTTCCTGCACCCGCGGCAGATCGTCGGGATGCACGCGGTCGAGCCAGCCGAAGTTTGGAAAGTCGTGTTTGCCCAGCGCAAAGATCTGCTGCAGTCGGGCGTCGACATGGGTCAGCACGCCGGCCTGGTCGGTGCGGAAGATGCCGATGGGGAATGCGCTGCCCAGAGCGGCAAAGAGGGCCTCGTATTCGAGGTGCGCGGCCGCCACGGGCGAGCCTTTGTCCGCATCCAGCGCCAGTTCAAGCGACAGCGGCAGATCGGCGCGAAGACTCACATCAATGGAGGAGTCTTCATGCAGGCTGCCGCCCATGTGCTGGGCGTAGTTCTGGCGCAGGTGCTGGTTTTCCGCCTTGAGGGTCTCGATCTCCAGCAACAGCGCCCGTTCCCGCGCCGAAACCGTTGCCTCGGTTCGGTTTGCATCAAGACGGCTGTCTTTCGGGGGGAAGAGAGCGCTCATCCGATCAACTGTACCCCACGGGGCATCCCGCCGAACGTGATATTTGACCCTCAGAACCGGGGTAGATCGGGATGCGCCAGACGCCCGCCGCGCACCAGCATTTTTCCGTACTCAGCACAACGTTGCAGGGTGGGAATGACCTTGCCCGGATTCAGTAGCGATTTGGTATCAAAAGCCCGCTTCACGCTGAACATCTGTTCGTTTTCTTCGGGCGAGAACTGCACGCACATGCTGTTGAGCTTCTCCACGCCCACACCGTGCTCACCCGTGACCGTGCCGCCCATGGCCACGCTGGTCTCCAGGATGTCGGCACCGAAGAGCTCGCAGCGGTGCAACTGGTCGGCATCATTCGCATCGAACAGGATCAGCGGGTGCAGGTTGCCGTCACCCGCGTGGAACACGTTGGCGCAGCGCAGGCCGTACTTTTTCTCCATCTCGGCGATTGCCAGCAGGATGTCGGCCAGGCGCTTGCGCGGGATGGTCGAGTCCATGCACATGTAGTCGGGGCTGATGCGCCCGCTGGCCGGGAAGGCGTTCTTGCGCCCGCTCCAGAAGCGCAGGCGCTCGGCCTCGTCCTGGCTCACGGCAATGGCGGTGGCGCCGCAGCGGCGCAGCACTGCGCTCATGCGGCCGATCTCTTCTTCCACTTCCTCTGGCGTGCCGTCGCTCTCGCACAGCAGGATGGCCTCGGCGTTCAGGTCGTAGCCCGCATGCACGAAATCCTCGACCGCAGCGGTCATCGGTTTGTCCATCATCTCCAGCCCGGCCGGGATGATGCCGGCGGCAATGACGGAGGCCACCGCGTCGCCGGCTTTGCGGATGTCGTCGAAGCTGGCCATGATGCAGCGCGCGAGCAGCGGCTTGGGCACCAGCTTCACGGTGACTTCGGTGGTCACGGCCAGCATGCCTTCGCTGCCGATGATGAGCGAGAGCAGATCGAAACCGGGCACGTCGAGTGCTTCACCGCCGAAGGTGATGGGCTCGCCTTCCACCGTGAAACCGCGCACCTGCAGCACGTTGTGCACCGTCAGGCCGTATTTCAGGCAGTGCACGCCACCGGAGTTTTCCGCCACGTTGCCGCCGATGGTGCAGGCGATCTGGCTGCTCGGATCGGGCGCGTAGTACAGGCCGTGCGGGGCGGCGGCCTCCGAAATGGCGAGGTTGCGCACGCCGGCCTGCACCACCGCCGTGCGCGAGCGCGGGTCGATCGTCAGGATGCGGTTGAACTTGGCCAGCGACATCGTGACGCCCAGGGCATGCGGCATGGCGCCACCCGAGAGACCCGTGCCCGCGCCGCGCGCCACCACCGGCACATCCAGCGCGTGGCAGACCTTGAGCACCGCGGCCACCTGGTCTTCGGTCTCGGGCAACACCACCACCAGCGGGCGCTCGCGGTAGGCGGTGAGGCCGTCGCATTCGTAGGGCACGGTGTCTTCGGACTGCCAGAGCAGCGCGTGGGCGGGTACCACGGCCTGCAGGGCACGCACCACCTCGGCCTGGCGCGCGGCGCGCTGGAGCTGGGTGGCCTGGGCGGGGGAGGCGGGTGCGTTCATGGCGGACTCGGGATGGACTGCAAGGTGGCCGGGTCAGTTTAGGACAACGCCCCGTCTGTGGTTTGAAGAAACTTGCAGCCCTCTTGAAATTTCCGGCAGGCGGCATCAATTGAAGAGCACCGAAAAGCGCCCTTGGGCGCGACTGCTCAACCCCTCATTCAGGAGCTTTTGTCATGAACCGTTTGATCGCCCGCAATCAATTGTTTGACGACTTTTTCAAGGACGTCGCCCCCGGCTTTTACGTCAAACCCCTGCACGGCGAGGGCGTGCCCGCGCAGATCAAGATCGACGTGAAGGAAACGCCGGAGGCCTATGCGGTGGAAGCCGAGGTGCCTGGTGTGTCGCGAGAAGACATTCACGTGACGATTGACGGCCCGGTGGTCACGCTGCGCGCCGAAATCAAGCAGCAGGACAGTCAGTCCGATGGCGAAAAGCTGCTGCGCAGCGAGCGCTATTTCGGTGCGGTCTCGCGCAGTTTTCAGTTGCCGCAGGACATCGACAACGCGACGTCGAAGGCGAAGTACGAGAACGGCGTATTGCAACTGACGCTGCCGAAAAAACTACCGACCTCAGGCCAGCGCTTGACCATAGAGTGATCAACTCACGGCCTTCTTGAGCCACTCGGTGAACGCCGCGCACTCCCAGCGGTCCATGGTGCCGGTGCGCCAGCACAGGTAGTGCGCGTGCGGACTGGGCACGCGGCGGCTGTACAGCGGCACCAGGGTGCCGTGCTCCAGCCAGGGCGCGGCGAGTTTGAGCCGCACCAGGGCCACGCCCATGCCGGCGGCCGCGCCGTCGCACATCAGGCCGATGTCGTTGAACTGCGAGCCTTCGTTGGGTTCGGGCCAATCGAGGTCGTGCGCGGCGAACCAGGTGCGCCAGGGCTCCAGTGGGCTGCGTAACAGCGGCACGCCTTCGAGGTCCTGCACGCTCTCGAACGGTCCGTGTTCGCGGACGAAGGTGGGTGAAGCCAGCGGCGTCACTTCGTCCTTCATCAGGCAGACGTGTTCCACATCGGCGTAGCGACCGGTGCCAAAACGCACGGTGAGGTCGGCGTCTTCGGCCACCACGTCCAGCAGCGGAATGCTCACCTGCAACGTGAGGTCAATCTCGGGGTAGGCGTCGCTGAACTGTTTGAGTCGCGGCAGCAGCACCGAACGCGCAAAGGTCGGCGTGACGGCCACCCGCAGCTTGCGCCGACCCGGCGCAGCCGCGTTGCTGGGGAACTTCTGCAACGTGGTCAGACCGTCGCGCACATGGGCGAGGTATTCGCTGCCTTCGGTGGTGAGAGAGAAGTCGGCCCGCCCGAACAGCTTGGTGCCCAGGATCTGTTCCAGCTGCTTGATGCGGTGGCTCACCGCGCTGGGCGTCACATTGAGCTCGTCCGCCGTCTGGGTCACGCTGCGCAGGCGCGCCAGCGCCTCGAATGTCAACAAACACTGGATCGGCGGAATCCTGATGGTCACTTGAACACGACCGTCTTGTGCCCGTTCAGCAAAACCCGGTGCTCGCTGTGCCACTTCACGGCCCGCGCCAGCACCTGGCTCTCGGTATCGCGCCCGCGGGCGGTGAGGTCTTCCACCGTGTCGGTGTGGTCCACGCGGGCCACGTCCTGCTCGATGATGGGGCCCTCGTCGAGGTCGGCCGTCACGTAGTGGGCGGTGGCCCCGATCAGTTTCACGCCACGGTCGTGCGCCTGGTAGTAGGGTTTGGCGCCTTTGAAGCTGGGCAGGAAGCTGTGGTGGATGTTGATCGCCTTGCCCGCCAGTTCGCGGCACAGGTCGTTGCTCAACACCTGCATGTAGCGCGCCAGCACCACCAGCTCGGCGCCTTCGGTGCGAATGATGTCGAGCTGCTTCGCCTCGGCCTGCGCTTTGGTCGCAGCGGTCACCGGGATGTGGTGGAACGGCACGTTGTAGCTGGCAGCGAGCTGGTAGAAGTCGCGGTGGTTGCTGATGATGGCGCGAATGTCCAGCGCGAGCAGCCCGCTCTTCCAGCGGAACATCAGGTCGTTGAGGCAGTGGCCTTCCTTGCTCACGAAGATCACCGTGCGCACCGGCTCGGCCAGCGGGTGCAGGCTCCAGCGCATGCCGAACGGCTCGGCGAACAGCTTCAGGCGCAACAGCAGGTCGTCCTGCGTGAGCTGGCTGCAGGCGAACTGCACCCGCATGAAAAACAGGCCGGTCGCGTGGTCGTTGTACTGCGCGGCTTCTTCGATGTTGCCGCCGTGTTCGAACAGGAAACCGGAGACGGCATGCACGATGCCGGGGCGGTCCTGGCAGGAGAGGGTGAGGACGTGGGTGTGGTTCATGGCGGGCCGATTGTCGCAGCATGGGCCCGGGTGGGCCTGCGCAGGGTCGGGTCAGTGGAACCCCCGGCGTGGGCGTGCCGGTGCCACAATTCCGGCTTCCTTCTTGTGCCGGAGACGCCGCCATGGCCTACAACGACCTTCGCATGGACAACCAGTGGTTGCCCTTCACACCCAACCGCAGCTTCGCCAAGGACCCGCGCATCTTCGTGGCGGCCGACGGCATGCACTTCACCACGCACGACGGCCGCCAGGTCATCGACGGCATCTCCAGCCTGTGGTGCGTGGGCGCGGGTCACAACCGCAAGCCGATCAACGAAGCCATCAAGAAGCAGCTCGACACGCTGGACTACAGCACCGCCTTCAGCGTCAGCAACGACAAGGCGTTCCGCGCCGCCGAGATGATCGCTGCCATGGCGCCCGGCGACCTGAACAAGGTGCTGTTCTGCAACTCCGGCAGCGAGGCGGCCGACACTTCGATGAAGGTTGCGCTGGCCTACCACCGCGCGCGCGGCGAAGGCCACCGCAACGTCTTCATCGGCCGCGAGCGTGGATACCACGGTGTCGGTTTCGGCGGCATGTCGGTCGGGGGCATTCCGGCCAACCGCAAGGTCTACGGCTCCAGCCTGCTGCCGCGCGTGGACCACCTGCGCTTCATCCACGACCCGGTGAAACACGCCTATGTGCACAACACCGAGCCGGTGTGGGACGAAGACCTGCTGCTGGAGCTGGAAAACCGCATCCTGCCGCTGCACGACCCGAGCAACGTGGCGGCCGTGATCGTGGAGCCAGTGGCGGGCAGCGCCGGCTGGTACGTGCCGCCGCAGGGCTACCTCAAGCGCCTGCGCGAGATCTGCGACAAGCACGGCATACTGCTGATCTTCGACGAGGTCATCACCGGCTTCGGCCGCCTGGGCACGGCGTTCGCATCCGACTACTACGGCGTGCAGCCCGACATGCTGAACTTCGCCAAGGCGGTCACCAACGGCGTGTTCCCGTTGGGCGGCGTGGTCTGCACCGACCGCATTTACGAAGCCATGATGGGCGCGCACGGCAATGCGCCGGAGCACGCCATCGAGTTCTTCCACGGCTACACCTACTCGGGCCACCCGGTGGCCTGCGCTGCGGCCATCGCCACGCTCGACCTGTTCCGCGAGGAAAAGCTGTTCGAGCGCGCCGGCGAGATGGGCCCTGTGCTGGGTGATGCGATGCACGCCGCGCTCATGGGCCTGCCCAACGTGATCGGCATTCGCAGTCTGGGGCTGGCCGCTGCGGTGGAGCTCGCTCCCGTCGCCGGCCTGCCCGGCAAGCGCGCCTTCGACGTGTTCATGGACTGCTACCACCGGGGTGTGCTGGTGCGCAACGCGGGCGACAACCTCGTGCTCGCCCCGCCTTTCATCGTGGAAAAGTCCCAGATCGAGACCATGGTCGGCACGCTGGCCGACGCCATCAAACGCGCGGCCTGAGCGCCGCCCTCAGCGCTTGAACTGCTGGCGCAGGTCGGCGCAGTGGTCGCGCGGGGGCTGTGCGGGTGTGAGCCAGACCGCGTCCGCCGGTGCGGACGACATGGGTACTCCAGCCTGCGCCATCACCACGCGGTGCGCGAGCGTTTTGGGCAGGTACAGCGGCACACCCAGGTCGCGCCGCACGTGGCCGTTGCCGGCCACCAGCACCACCGTCTTGCCGGGCCCCGCCCGTTCAACCGCCTGCACGGTGGTTCGGGCCATGGCGTCGTCCCGCGCGAGCTGGATGCGGGCCATCGGCGCGATCTGTCCCTCAGGCAGCATGTCGCAATGGCCGCTGCGGATGCCTTCGCGTTGCTCCTGCAGCGCTGTGCTGCCGATGCGGTCTTCCAGTGCCGTGTTGCCCATGGCCGCACGCATCTGGCTGCGCGGCAGGTTGCCGCCGAGCACCGGTGCACCGGCGCGCACGGCGGCCATCACCACCGGGCCGTAGGTGGCCCAGGGCCAGCCGGTGGTGGCGTCGTCGGTCCAGTTGAGCGCGTCACGCACCCGGGCTTCGCTGGCGTCGGCCGGCAGGCCGGTGGTCTGGCGGCCTTGCTCGGCCATCTCCATCACCAGCGCGCCGAGCTGACCGCGCGCGCCCAGCGAGAGCACCACATCACGCTGCAGCGCCTGGTGCTCGGGCGCGTCGTGCTGCTCGCCGAGCATGAGCACCGGGGTGGGCATCACGCGTTCGAGCAGGGCGGGCACGGTGGTGGGGGGCGGGTGAGCGCAGGCGCCCAACAGGGCCACGCTCACTGCCAGTGCGACAGCGGGTCGACAGGTCATGCGTGGATACTACGTGGCCCGCCGGTCGTGGCGGGTGCATCACACCAGTACCCGAGTGCCTCTCTTGCCCGCCTTCGGCCCCACCTCGTGGCGGCACGTCTTCCTCACCCTGTTGCTCGCCCTGGCTGCCGCGCTCTTGTGCGTGTGGTGGCGCACGCCCATTCCCTGGATGATCGGTCCGCTGCTGGCGACCTCGCTGGTCTCGGTGCTGGGCGTGCCCACCGAGAGCTGGACCCCGCTGCGCAACAGCGGGCAGTGGGTGATCGGCAGCGCACTGGGCCTGTACTTCACGCCCGCGGTGGGCGCACTGGTGGCCAGCCTGTGGTGGGCGATTGCGCTGGGCATCGCCTGGGCGCTGTTGCTGGGTCTGGGCTTTGGCGCCTGGCTGCGCCGTCTGCATGCGGGGCACCTGGCGCACCTCACGCCTGCGCAGTTGCTGAGCACGACCTACTTTGCCGGCGCCATTGGCGGGGCGTCGGAGATGACGCTGATCGCCGAGCGCCAGGGCGCGCGCACCGACCTGGTGGCCGCGGCGCACAGCTTGCGTGTGCTGCTGGTCACCCTCACCATCCCGTTTGCGCTGCAGTTCTGGGGCGTGAACGGCCTGGACACGCTCACGCTGGGGCCGCGTGAGGTGCACCTCACCGGCTTGCTCGCGCTGGCCGGGCTCACGCTGGTGGGGGCGCTGCTCATGCAGAGGCTGGGCCGCGCCAACCCGTGGTTCATGGGCGCGCTGGTGGTCACCATGGTGGTCACGCTCTCGGGTGTCACCTTCTCCGCCATTCCGCAGCCGCTTTCAAACGCGGCCCAGCTGGTCATCGGCGTGAGTCTGGGGGTGCGCTTCACGCCGGCGTTTGTGCACACGGCGCCGCGCTGGCTGGCCTCGGTGGCGTTTGCCAGCTTTTTCATGATGGGCATCTGCGCGCTGTTCGGCTGGGTCTTGTCGAAAGCCACCGGCCTGCATCCCGCGACGCTGTTGCTGGGCACCGCCCCTGGCGGCATTGCCGAGATGGCCATCACCGCCAAGGTGCTGCAACTCGGCGTGCCCGTGGTCACCGCTTTCCAGGTCTGCCGCCTGGTGGCGGTGCTGGTGCTGGCCGAGCCGGTGTACCGCTGGCGCTACCGCCAGACATGAAAAAGCCCGGGCAAGCCGGGCAGAGGAGCGAGGGGGAGTTGACCAGAACACTGCGGAACTGGCTTTGCCAAGCCGCAGGTGTTGCCCCCTGGTGGGTGACGCGCCGCAGGCGCGGCGCGGGGGATCAGTGCATCACGACCGGCATCTGAGCCAGCTCGGCATAGCCTTCCAGCGTGTCTTCCACCTCTTCCTGCGAAGGGGTGCTTTGCTGCCAGGCGGTGATCTGGATCTGGAACATCTCGGCCCAGGAGCCATCGAGGTAGACCTCTTTGCCTGAGCGCTTGTCCACGATTTCAAAACCGTGGCGCGGAATCTGCGGGCCTTGCGCGGAAACGTCTTCACCCTCCGCCGGTGCGTTGGCCAGGATGTGGACCACAGCGAAGGCATCCGAGTCGTAGAGCATGTTCATGACTGAAATTCCTTGTGTTGGGAAAACCGGCTTCTGTTGTCACTTATATCGGCAAAAGTTGGCGGTCTTGAAGTTCTGAGTGCTCTTTACATGGCAACGTTCAGTCCCGTTTCAAGATGCGTGTGTTTTTGGGCACAAATGAAGTGCAAGGGCTACGGCATCCGGCTGAGTTGCTGGTCGGCCACGTCGCCGTTGGACTGGGTGATGCGCAGGCGCACCGGGAGGTGCTGCAGGTCGGGCGCCAGCCACATTTCCACCGTGCTGTCGAATTCCTTGCGTGGCAGGCGCACCAGCTGTCGCGCACGCATCTCGCCCGCCGGGAGCGCCAGCGTGGTTTCGTCGCCCACCTTGAAGCGCCAGATGTCGGCGTCCCCGGTGCCAGCCACCTGCATCTCGATCGTCTGCCCACTCGCATAGGCCTGCGGGCGCGCCTGCAGCAGGCCGGCAATCTGCAGGAACAGGCTCAGGCGGTCTTGCGCGCCGGGCAGCAGCGCGGCGTCGGGTGCGTTGTTGCTGAAGCGAATGCGGTTCTGTTCGGTGTCGAAATGGGCCGCCTTTTCGCTGCGGCTCTTGTCGGCGAAGCGCTCAGGGCTCAGGCCGGTCGGGCCCACCCGGCCGGTGCTGGTCTGCACCCGGCTGCCCAGCAGGAAAACGCGCATCTCCATGCGGGCGCTGTACCGGCCATCGGCCAGCATCCAGTCGAGTTTGCCTTCGGCGTTGTAGGCAATGCCCTTGATGCGACCGGTCACGGCGTAGTCGAGCCGGGTGCTGGCGGGAGGTTGTGCCGGCGGCAGGGCACGAGCGGCCGCCGGCGCGGCGCGTTTTTTCACGGCTGCGGCGGCGAGCAATACCTCATCGGGCGCTGCGGCGGGCGCATCGAGCGCGGCTTTTTCTTCCTCTTCAGGCGCTGGTGCTGGTGCTGGTTCTGGGGCGATGAACTCGGTGAGTTCCACCGGCTCGGCGGGTGGGGTGATGGTGTCGACCGGCGCTGCGTCCAGGGCCACCGTTTCCTCCATGGGTGTCTCCACCACGATCACCGTGGGTGGGGCGGGCGGGACTGGCTGTTTCGGCGCTGCGGGGCGGACCACGGGTGCCGGGCGCGGCAGCGGTCGGGGCACCGGGGCGGCGGCCGGTTCCAGAGCGGCCGCGGGCACGATCCAGCGCACGGTGCTCACGCGGGCCATCGGCAGATCCGAAGCGGTGGGCGCTGCCGACGCGCCGTCGCTGCGGTCGACCAGCAGGGGTGCCACCGCGAGGGACGGCGCGTCGGTCGACGCTGCTGTCGCAGAGGCCCATGGCAGCGGGCCCAGCAACAACGCCACGTGAACGCCCAGCACGGCTGCGATCAGCGCGGCCAGGGTGGGCCAGCGTGGCGCCGGGGCGGGTGCGCTCAGGGGTGTCATGGGCTGGGGGCGGGCGGCCGGTGGCCGAGATCGGCGCTGAGTTGGCGCGCGCTTCTGAGCACGGCATGGGCGGGGGCACCCGACCACTCGGTGTCCAGCGTGGCCACGGAGCCCAGCACCACCAGGCCCAGCGCGAGGCGGCCTTGTGCATCGAACACCGGCGCGCAGAAGCCGCCCACGCCGGGCAGCAGGCTGTGCACCACGCGGGCCAGCCCCTGGCGGCGGGTCTCGTCCAGCAACGCCTGCACGTCCGCCAGCGTGTGCGGCACGTCCACCAGCGGCAGGCCGCTGCGTGGCAGCTTCTTCAGTCGGGCCAGTTCGTCGCGCACCATGGGGCCGATGCGCTGGGCGTCACGTCCTTCGCTGCCCATGAAGGCGGCAAAGCAGCGGCCGGTGGCCGAGGTGAGCAGCGGCATCACGTCCCCCAGGCGCAGGGTCACCGGCACGGTTTGCGGAGCTTCGATCCAATGCACCATGGTCGGGCCCTGGTTGCCCCACACGGCGATGGCCAGTGTGTGACCGGTCTCGTTGATCAACGAGTCCAGTCGCTCGCGCGCCAGCTTCACGGCGTCGATGCGCGAGAGGCTGGCCAAGCCCAGGCGCAGCGCGGCCGGGCCGAGGTCGTAGCGGGTGCTCACCGGGTCCTGCACCACCAGACCCATGCGCTGGAAGCTCACCAGGTAGCGGTGCGCCTTGGCGGCACTCATGCCGGCGGCGGCGGCCAGGTCGCGCAGCATCAGCGCGCCCGGTGCTTCCGACAAGGCATTGAGCAACTCGAAACCCACCTCCACCGACTGGATGCCCGCGCGCTGCGGCTCGTCCTCGTCCGCATCGGTGACGGCTGGGGTGGTGAGGGCGTTGCGTTGGGCGGTGGACATGGGCGGCGTGGAACAGTAGGAGGGTCGGCGGACAGACAGGTTCAACGCGATGTGTGTCCGATTGACTCCAGGTGCCCGCGTTCCCGGGTCATCGCCTAGAATCCTGTCTTTACGAATAGGTTAATCGATTTCACTAATCGTAACCATTGACGCAACCACCAGCGTAACCAGCAGGAGACTCTCATGAAACTCGCCACCTACAAGGACGGCTCGCGCGACGGACAGCTCGTCGTGGTCTCGCGCGACCTGAGCACGGCGCATTATGCGACCGGCATCGCGCACAAATTGCAGCAGGCCCTGGACGACTGGAACTTCATCAGCCCCCAGCTGCACGACCTGTACGTCACCCTCAACCAGGGCAAGGCGCGCCACGCATTTCCGTTCGATCCGGCGATGTGCATGGCCCCGCTGCCGCGCGCTTACCAATGGGCAGACGGCTCGGCCTACATCAACCACGTGGAGCTGGTGCGCGCGGCGCGCAGCAGCGAGGTGCCGCAGTCGTTCTACACAGACCCGCTGATGTACCAAGGCGGCAGCGACGACTTCATTGGTCCGTGCGACGACGTGCTGGTGCCCAGCGAAGACTTCGGTATCGACTTCGAGGCCGAGATCGCGGTGGTGACCGGCGACGTGCCCATGAGCGCCACGCCCGAGCAGGCGCTGGAGGGCATCCGCCTGCTGATGCTGGCCAACGACGTCTCGCTGCGCAACCTGATTCCGGCCGAGCTGGCCAAGGGTTTTGGCTTCTTCCAGAGCAAGCCGGCCACCGCGTTCAGCCCGGTGGCGATCACGCCCGACGAACTGGGAGACGCCTGGCAGGGCGGGCGCGTGCACCTCACGCTGCAGAGCACCTGGAACGGCCGCAAGGTCGGCATGTGCGAAGCCGGTCCCGAGATGACCTTCCACTTCGGTCAGTTGATCGCGCACATCGCCAAGACGCGCAACGTGCGCGCCGGCTCCATCGTGGGCAGCGGCACGGTGAGCAACAAGAGCGTGGAGGTGGAGGGCCGCAAGGAATGGCCCAAGGGCTACAGCTGCATTGCCGAGAAGCGCGCGATCGAAACCATCCTGGATGGCCAGCCGTCGACCGCGTTCATGAAGTTCGGCGACACCATCCGCATCGAGATGAAGGGCAAGGATGGGCAGAGCATCTTCGGAGCAATAGATCAGAAGATTGCGCCGTCGGCCTGAACGAGCTCAAGCGGCGTAGACCGCTTCGAGCGACGCAAAGCCTTTGACCTCGATCGGGTTGCCGAAGGGGTCGCAGAAGAACATCGTCCACTGCTCGCCCGGTTGCCCTTCAAAGCGCACCTGCGGCGGCAGCACGAACTCGACCCCTGCGGCCTGCAGGCGGGCTGCGAGCGCTTTCCATTCGGGCAACAACAAGATCAGACCAAAGTGCGGCATGGGCACCAGGTGGTCACCCACGCGCCCGGTGCGTGAAGTCTTGAACGGCTCGCCCAGGTGCAGCGAGATCTGGTGGCTGAAAAAGTCGAAGTCGACCCAGGTGGCGGTGCTGCGGCCTTCGGTGCAGCCGAGCACGTCGCCATAGAAGCGGCGTGCCTCCATCAGATCGGTCACGTGGAACGCAAAGTGGAACAGGCTGCGCGTGGACAGGAGGGTGGCTTGATCGTTCATGCCATCAGCATACCGAGTGCGCCCTCAGACTTCGGCTTTGGTCTGGCAGTCGATGCAACGCATCGCGGTGGGGTTGGCGTGCAGCCGGGCGGCGGGGATCGACACCCCGCAGTCGACACACAGACCGAAGCTGCCGTCGTCGATGCGCTTGAGCGCGGCGTCGATCTCGACCAGCTCGGCTGATTCGCGCTCTTCGAGGGCGAAGGACAGTTCCCGCTCGGTGTTGGCCTGGGATTGGTCGTCGCTGGCGTTGCCCAGTGCTTCGGCGGCCGATTCGGCACGGCTCATCGCGCCGCCGTGCTGGGCGCGCAATTGCGCGAGCACATCGGTGCGCATCTCCTTGAGCTGGGTGGCGAAAGTGTCGGAAATGTGGGCTGTCATTCGGTTCTCCTCGGAAAATTGCGGGTCGTTCGGTGACCCTTCTGGACGGGTCCATGGTGCGCCTTTCGGCGCCGTGGTGTGTTGATGCACGTCAATCACAATCACCCGAAGGCGTGGGCGCGCGACGCGTCCCTGATTCATAAACCGATTCTTCGAGGAGACCCTGATGACCACCGTGGATTACAGCCGTTACCAGACCCTGGCCATCACCCGGCGCGGCCCCGCCGTGGGTGGTGTGCCCTCGGTACTCGACATCCAGATGCGCGCCGACGGACCCGGCGGCAACGGCAAGCTGCCCACCGCCGGCCACGAAGGCCACTGGGAATTGAGCGAAATCTGGCGCGACGTGGGGCGCGACGACAGCGTGCGTTGCGCCGTGCTGCGTGGCAGTGGCCTGGGGTTTTCGGGTGGCGGGGATCTGGCGTTGGTGCAGGACATGGCGACCGACTTCGAGGTGCGCACGCGGGTGTGGAAAGAGGCGCGTGATCTGGTCTACAACGTCATCAACTGCGACAAGCCGATCGTGAGCGCCATGCACGGCCCGGCCGTGGGCGCGGGCCTGGTGGCCGGCCTGCTGGCCGACATCTCGATCGCCGCGAAGAGCGCGAAGATCGTCGATGGCCACACGCGCCTGGGCGTGGCCGCCGGGGACCACGCGGCCATCGTCTGGCCGCTGTTGTGCGGGCTGGCCAAGGCCAAGTACTACCTGATGCTGTGCGACCCCATCAGTGGCGAAGAAGCCGAGCGCATCGGGCTGGTGTCGCTCGCGGTGGACAACGATCAACTGATCGACAAGGCCTTTGAGGTGGCCGACCGGCTGGCCAGCGGCAGCCAGACCGCGATCCGCTGGACCAAGTACTCGCTCAACAACTGGCTGCGCCAGGCCGGCCCCGCATTCGATACCTCGCTGGCGCTGGAATTCATGGGTTTTGCCGGTCCCGACGTGCGCGAAGGTGTGGCATCCTTGCGTGAACGCCGAGCTCCCCGCTACGGCGTGGACGGCTGAGAACCGGCAGCACGGCAGTCGCCCCTGACCATCCACAGGAGACACCCATGAGCGACGCGCCCAGCAGCGGATTCGGCAAGTTCGTACCCGGTTTCGAGTTCCTGCAGAACCTCGCGGGCCAGGCCGCCGGGGGTGTGGCGCAGGGCATCGGGCAGAACATCCCGCAGTTGCCCAGCCTGGGCCATTGGGTGGCCCCCACCTTCAACGTGGAGGACCTCGAAAAACGCATCGAGGAACTCAAGGCGGTGCACTTCTGGCTTGACCAGAACTCCAAGGCGCTGGGTGCCACCATCCAGGCGCTGGAAGTGCAGAAGATGACACTGTCCACGCTCAAGAGCATGAACTTCAGCATGGGCGATGTCGCCAATGCGCTCAAGATCAAGGCGGCCGACACGCTGGCCAGCTTCACCGGTGCAGCGCCGGCCGCTCCGGCGGCCCAGTTTGCGGGGCTCGAGATTCCGGAGCGCACCTACGGCAACGCGCCAGTGGCCGAACCGCAAGAGGAGGCCGAGGAGGAGGAAATGGCTGAACCCGAGCCGGCGCCCGAACCCACACGCAAGAGCAAGGTCCGCCAGTCGAGCGCCGCGGCGCCCGCCCCGGCTTCTGGCGGCGTGGTCGACCCGATGCAGTGGTGGGGTGCGATCTCGCAGCAGTTCCAGCAGATTGCCAGCAATGCGATGAAGGACGTGGCCAAACAGACCGCGCTGGACACCACGCGCCAGGTGGCCACGGGATTGACCGACCAGGCCGTGAAGGCCGCCACCGGCATGGCCGGCAAGGCCGCGCGCAGCATCGGCGGCTCGGTGGCGCGCAACGTGGGCACCGCTGCCGGCATGGGCCGCGCGGCGGCGCGGGCCGTCACTGCGCCAGCGAAAAAGGCGGCGCCTCGCCCTGCAGCCAAGAAGGCTCCCACCCGTGCTCCCGCGGCCAAGGCCCCGGCGCGCGCGCCATCGGCGCAGCCTATGGCGGCGGGCGACTGGACCATGCCCACGGCGTTCTTCCCCGGCTTCGCCGCGCTGCAGCCCGCTGCAGCAGCGTCGACCAAGCCCAGGAAGGCTGCCGCCAAAAAAGGCCGGGCCAGCAAGGCCGCCACCCCCAAACCCGCTGCCCGCAAGACCGCGGCGGCCAAATCCGCTCGCCGACGCTGAACCTGTGCGCCTCTGGTGAGTCGACTCCCGATGAAACTCTTTCCCTACGCCCACGCCACCCATCCGCAATGGCGCATGGCTGCCGCCTTGGCGCTGGCGCAGCTGCGCGGCCAGATGGCCTTGCCCGACTACGCCAAGGCGCCTGCGCTGGCCCTGCTCTACATCACCGACCACTACGCCGCTGAAGCCCAGGCCATCCTGGAGCACCTGAGCGCGGAACTGCCTGAAGTGACCGACTGGGCGGGCACGGTGGGGGTGGGCGTGTCGGCCAACAACGTCGAGTATTTCGACGAGCCTGCGCTCAGCGTGATGCTGTGTGATCTGAGTCCGGATCAATACCGCGTGTTCAGCGGCGTGGCGCCGCTCTCGGCCAGCGGCCGTGCGGTGGGCACGGCTGGCTTCGTGGCCCACACGGCCCTGGTGCACGCCGATGGCAGCACCCCCGAGCTCAACGAACTGATTGCCGAAGTGGCGGACCGCACCACCAGCGGATACGTGTTCGGCGGGCTGGCCGGCAGCCGTGGGCAGAGCGTGCAGTTTTCGCTCGGCAGCGCGGGCAATCTGAGCGGCCAGGGGGCCGCCAGCGGCGTGTTTCACGGTGGCTTGAGCGGCGTGGCTTTCGGGCCCGACGTGGGCATCGTCTCGCGCGTGACGCAGGGCGCGCAGCCGGTGGACCGGCAGCGCACGGTCACCGCCTCCGACGGCAACCTCGTGCTCCAGCTGGACGGCGAGCCCGCGCTGGACGTGCTGCTGCGTGAACTCGACATTTCGCTGGAGCAACCCGAGCAGGCCATGCCGCGCCTGCGCGCCACGCTGGTGGGCCTGACGCAGCCCCACCCTGAGGTCGACTTCGTGTTGCCGGCCAGTGGCCCGCAGCTGCGCGGGCAGTTCGGCGCCGAGGTCATGGTGCGACACCTGATCGGCCTGGATCCGGGCCGCCGGGGCGTGGCCATTGGCGATGTGGCACCGGAGGGCACTCGGCTGGCGTTTTGCGAGCGCAACGTGCAGGCCGCGCGGGCGGATCTGGTGCGGGTGTGCTCCGAGGTGCGCGAGGAGCTGGAACCCGAAGAGCTCAGCCTGTCGATGGCCAGTGCCCTGACCGCGGCCGAAGCGGACGCCGCGCCGCACCCGGGGCGGCGCATTGCGGGCGCCATCTACGTGAGCTGCGCGGGCCGCGGTGGTCCGCACTTCGGCAGCCCGAGTGCCGAGCTGCAGGTGGTGCGACGCGCCTTGGGCGATGTGCCGCTGGTGGGGTTTTTTGCCGGTGGCGAGATCGCGCACCACCGGCTGTATGGCTACACCGGCGTGCTGACCGTTTTCACGATGCCGGCAGCCTGATCATCAGGCGGGTTTGACGACACGGGCGCGGGCCCGCTCCAGCGTGCGGTTCGCGTCCGCCACGCCCATGCCGTACATGTCGGCAAACTCCTCAACCGTCTTGCCACTGGCTTCAAACGCGCGCAGCAGCGCCGCGTCTTTGGCCGCGCGGCTCACCACCGCGTCCAGCGCATCCTGGGTCAGCGCATTGACGGCTTCGTCGCGCGTCTGCACCAGCGCGGCGTAGGCTTCGGCACCGAGGCCCGAGGCTTCAAATGCCTGCTCGATGCGCTGGCGCAGCTTGGGCCGCAGGTCTTGCGGTGCGCGGCCCTGGCGGCGGCGAAACACCTCCACCAGCGCGTGGTGCACATGCTCGGGGGCCAGATCTTCCACCGGCTGGCCGCTCAGGTCGCAGCGCGGCTGGCCGCTGGCCACGGCGGTGAGGTAACGGGTGGAGCGCGTGTGCAAGGCCAGCGCGGCTTTCAGACCATCCTTGTCCAGCGTGTCGGGGTGTGCTTCCAGCAGATCCTGGAAGATGCCGCGCTTCATGGGCAGAAACACCTCACCGAACAGCGCCGGGTAGAGCTGTGCGAGCTGGTCGAGCATGGGGTGGTGACGCGAGGGCGGGCCGCCGGCGGGCTGGTTGGCGCCGCCTCGCTGCGCGCGTTGTGGCGCCTGGCCGCGGCGGTTGCGCCCGCCGCGTGCCGGTGGGCGGTTCCCGGTATCGGATTCGGTGGGAGCCGTCGCTGCAGCGTCGGTGGGTTCGGAGGCGTTCGGATTCATGGTTTCCTGCATTCAGGCGGTCGAGCAAAGCCCGACATCATGCCAGCCGGGCCGCTCTAACGCCGCAGTTGCCCAAAGGCTTCGAATTCCCAACTGCGCATGGCCAGCACCAGGGTGTAGCCCTCGCGGTCTTTCTCGGCCAGTTTCTGGTCGGTCTGGTGCTGCTGCGCAAAGTCCTGCGCCACGCGCTGCAGGCGCTCCATGAACATGGGCGCGAGCGTGCGGCTCACCGAGCCGTGCACCAGCATCAGGCCCTCGCCTGTGCCGTCGAAGCCGCCGCGAAAGTAGTCGAGCAGGGCGTGGTCGCGGAAGAAGTTCATCACCGGACCGTGCGGGCGCCAGCGGAAGGTCTTGGCCAGCTTGAGGCGGTAGCGATTGAGCGGGCGCAGTTCGATGATGCCGATACGGTCGAGCTGGGCCAGGCACTTCACACAGTCGGCCTCGCTCAGGCGGTACCGTGCCGTGATCTGCTCCAGCGTCCACTGGCTCAGCACGCAGATGGCCACCAGCAGCAGCTTCTTGTCGGCCACCACCGCGCGCTCTTGCTCTTGCGTCATCTCGCGCAGCAGGGGTTGGGCATCGGCCACGCGGCGCGCCAGGTCGGCGAAGTCCAGCCGCAGGGCGCGGCAGATCGCGTCCACCCGCGAGAGCGACATGTCGCCCTTGGCCAGCATGCGCTTCACGCTCGATTCGGCCATGCCCATGGCCTGTGCCAGATCGGCGTAGGTCATGCGCGCGGTCTTGAGTTCGTGCTTGAGGGCGGTGACGAGGTCGTTGGTGGTGCTCATGGGATTCGGGCGTTGGTATTGAGGATCGAGACTTATATACTTGACAAACCCTGATAAGTCTCGGATACTGCAGCCATACCGGAGAACGACATGGCTGAACCGATTCTTAACCAACCGCACTTTCAAGACGCAGACAAGGCGCGCGAGCACCTTGAAGCACTGCGCTGGCCCAATGGCCCTGTGTGCCCCCACTGCGGTTCGGTTCGCGCTCCATTGAAGCTGGAGGGCAAGTCGTATCGCCCGGGTCTTTTCAAGTGCAATGACTGCTACGGCCAGTTCACCGTGACCGTGGGAACCGTGTTCGAGCGCTCCAAGATTGCGCTCAACGTGTGGCTCCAGGCGGTGCACCTGATGTGCGCCAGCAAGAAGGGAATTTCTGCCAAGCAACTGGAGCGCATGCTTGGCGTCACCTACAAAACAGCGTGGTTCATGTCGCACCGCATCCGCGAAGCCATGACCGAGAACATGGCTGGCCCTCTTGGTGGATCCGGCAAGATCGTTGAGGCCGACGAAACCTATTGGGGCTCCGAAGGTGGCAGCAAGGCCGCTTCCAAGAAGGACGGTCAACGCAAGCGCGGCGGCGCCCTCAAGGACTCCAACAAGGTGGTTGCACTGGTCGAGCGCGGCGGCAAGGTTCGCGCGTTCCATGTGCCCAGCGTCACCGGTCAAAACCTCAAGATGGTTCTGGAGTCACAGATCCACCCTGAGACCCACGTCATGACCGACAGCAGCCCTCGCTACAACCTGTTGAAGCGCGAGCACGGCTTCAAGGCTTACGAGCAGGTCAACCACTCCAAGGCCGAGTACGTGCGCGGCATCGCTCACACCAACACCGTGGAAGGCTTCTTCTCAGTGTTGAAGCGCGGCCTGATCGGCACGTTCCACCATGTAGCACCGAAGCACCTCCAGCGCTACAGCGACGAATTCAGCTTCCGCTACAACACCCGCACCGCCTTGGGCTTCAGCGATGCTGACCGCGCTGCAATCGCGCTCAAGGGCATCGCAGGCAAGCGCCTGACCTATCGGCGGATTGGTGGGGAGTAAATTCCCGACGCAAGAGCAGGTACTTGCTGTCCTGCTTCGCAAAGACAAACGCCACCCGTAGGTGGCGCTTGCTGACTGACAACCTCGCCCTCGGATGCTTGTCATCGCTATGTCGAGGTCGGCTCTCTTGCGAGAGACTTGAAGCCCAGCAAGCTGGGAACAAGTCGAATATAAAGGCTGCGAGCTACTTCCACAAGTAGCCAAGCCCTATTCCCGCAAGAGTTGCCTGTCTAATTTTCCCCAGCTCCAGAGGGGAAATGTGCAGCGAAACATAGTTGCGCCGGCCTCCGTCCTTGCTCGTCCAATATGCACTCAGTCTTGCGAACGATACGGTCATCACCATGTCGCACTTTGCCCAAACATCGTCGCCACTGGCATTTGGCGCCGGATCTTTGTCCAACTTGACGTGAAAAGCCTCGATCGCTGGCGGCGGCGTAGTGCTAAGAGGGATAACCGTGGCGAGATTGCGACGGCCTACGAATTTTGGAGACAGCACGACTACCCATCGCACCTTGTCCATTTCAGGCGGCACTAAACCGGAAAAGTCGCAGCGGAGAACTTCACCCTGCTTGGGATGGTACGGGAGCGCCTTGGGCGGCATAGTGATAAGATTTGTGGTACAAAAAAATGGTGGAGTACCGGGGAATCGAGCCCCGCGCCGTCGGGTCGGAATCCAGTCAGCGGCGACCTGCGTACCCCACACTTGAGCGTTACTGCGCCACTCCGGCCTGCATCCAGTTCGTCCCGCGAAGTCAGGACTGGTGCAGGCCTTTTCCATTTGGGGCGGGTGCCGGCGGCGATGGCTTACCCGTCCTCAAAATCATCTCCTCATGTCGTTCTCCAAGTAGGACAATTGCCTCATGCAAAAGCCCGAACCCGACTCACCGGCGCCAGCACCAGCACCAGCACCAGACGACGTGTTGAGGCGGATGCTTTCCACGCCCCCGAAGCCACTTAAGAAGCCTGAGCCAAAGCCGGAAAGGGCAGACATCATTGGCCCTTGAGGTCCAGTAGGCGTTCGATGCGCTCCATGAGCTTTTCGTCGAGTTCGCCCTTTTCACTCTTTGCGTGAAACAGCTTGATCAACGTAGACACGTACTGAGCCTTCACGTCAGACAGAGAACCTTGAGGGAAATGTTGTACGGCCCCGGTGCCACTTGGCGGCGGAGGCGGCGGTGGAGTTTGACCGCCACCACCGCCTCCGAAATCGTGAGGCGTAACGTCGGACTGAACTTCTGCAGGCGCGACCATTGCGGCGCCGGGAACGGGTGTAACCAACGGCATGATCAGATGAGTCCGCGCACCGGCTTTGGTCGAGAAGAAGCCTGCCGTGTCGGCACTTTCCATCAAGATCCGGTATGCGTCTTTAATGCGCCCAGGCACCACCCCATATTGATTGCGGAGGGCGTTCAACAGCCCGAACTCAGGCGGCAGCTCTTTGCCCTTGAAGTCTTCGTAGATGCGGCGGAAAAGCTCAACGTTCAAAAAGGCGTCGACCAATGCTTTTTTGACGTCGTGCGGATATACAGGGGACAAGATTTGATGAGCCAATGGCGTAGGTATAAACACAGGCCCCGCCTTGTTGATCAGACCGAACGCTCGCGCTGCCGCCACGCGTGTGATGTACGCCCCGTTGTTCGTCCCCTTGTACCCAAGATGAGCCGCGAGTTGATCCGGCGTTGCCTGCCCGCCCCCTTTGACGTGCAAAACGCGTGGGACTTCCACGGTGCTGGCCAAATCGTAGCTTGGAAAGGCCGTGCCGCGCGGCTGTGCGGCCGGAGATGGGACGGCTTGCGGGTTAATGTTTTCGACGGCCATTTCGGTTACTCCTGTAGCTGAACGCTGTTGGATTATTAACCGCTCACCCGTTACCCGTCAACTCCACCCGTTAACCGTCGATCGGATAGTTAACTGATACAACCTCTATGGTTTGTTAAGTACATAAGTCTCGAGGATCGATACCTGTTGATCTGAGTCAAGCCACTGTATCGGAAAGCGATCCTTTTCTAGTGGGGGAGGACGGACACTCGGCTCGCCCGTTCCGATACCGTGGGCCTTGAGGCAACACGGGCTCGGTGACAATGCGCCCGTCCGTCCGATGGTGAAGGGCTCAAGCCCGCCCCCTCAACACTGGAGAAGTCAGCCATGTCCCTGTCCCCATCGCACCCCGCCGAGGGTGGTCAGTTCGCCCTGCTGCGCCAGCGCCGCTTCGCGCCGTTCTTCTGGACGCAGTTCCTGGGCGCTGCCAACGACAACCTGTTCAAGTTCGCCTTCACCGTGCTGGTCACGTACCAGTTGCAGGTGAGCTGGCTGCCGCCATCGCTGGCCGGGCTGGTGATCGGTGCGCTGTTCATCCTGCCGTTCCTGCTGTTCTCGGCCACCAGCGGCCAGCTGGCCGACAAGCTGGACAAGAAGACGTTGATCGTCTTCGTCAAGCGGCTGGAGATAGGAATCATGGCGCTGGCCGCGTGGGCGTTCTTCACCACCAACATTGCGCTGCTGTTGCTGTGCACCTTTCTCATGGGGCTGCACTCCACGCTGTTCGGCCCGGTGAAGTTCGCCTACCTGCCCAACCACCTGAGCGAGCGTGAGCTCACGGGTGGCAACGGCATGGTGGAAATGGGCACCTTCGTGGCCATTCTGCTGGGCAACCTGGCCGGCGGATTGATCATTGCCGTGCCCGAGATCGGTGCGCACCACGTGGGTTTCAGCTGTGTGGCGCTGGCCGTGATCGGGCGCATCACGGCGCAGGCGGTGCCCGTGACGCCGGCCACCGACCCCGGGCTCACCATCAACTGGAACCCGTTCACCGAGACCTGGCGCAACCTGAAGCTGGCGCACGGCAACACGGTGGTGTTCCGCTCGGTGCTGGGCATCAGCTGGATGTGGTTCTTCGGCGCCGTGTTCCTCAGCCAGTTCCCCAGCTTCGCCAAGGAGGTGCTGCACGGCAACGAGCAGGTGGCCTCGTTGCTCCTCATCGTGTTCTCCATCGGCATCGGCACCGGGTCGCTGTTGTGCGAAGTGCTCTCGCGCCGGCATGTCGAGATCGGTCTGGTGCCGTTGGGCGCCATCGGCATGAGCGTGTTTTCCATCGACCTCTACTTCGCGTCCAGCGGCCTGCCGCCCGCCAGTGCGCTCGGTTTGGGCGAGTTCATCGCCCTGCCTGCCCACTGGCGGGTGCTGGCCGACCTCACCCTGCTCAGCCTGTTTGCCGGTCTGTACAGCGTGCCCATGTACGCGCTGATCCAGATGCGCAGCCAGCCCACGCACCGCGCCCGCATCATCGCGGCCAACAACATCCTCAACGCGCTGTTCATGATCGCCAGCGCCGTCATCGCCGGGGCCTTGTTGTCGACGGGTTTCACCATCCCGCAGATGTTCCTGCTGGTGGGTCTGGCCAATGCGGTGGTGGCGTTCTACATCTTCATGCTGGTCCCCGAGTACCTGCTGCGCTTCGTGGCCTGGTTTGCGTCGCGCCTGGTCTACCGCTTCAAGGTGCGGGGCGACGAGCACATTCCCACAGACGGCGCGGCCGTGCTGGTGTGCAACCACGTGAGCTTTGTCGACGCCGTGCTGCTCATGGCCGCCAGCCCGCGGCCGATCCGTTTCCTGATGGACCACCGCATCTTCAAGGTGCCGCTGCTGGGCTGGCTGTTCAAACTGGCCAAGGCCATTCCAATCGCGCCGCAGAAGGAGGATCCGCAGGCCTATGAGGCTGCGTTCGACGCAGCCGTGGCGGTGTTGCGCGAAGGCGACCTGCTGGCCATCTTCCCTGAGGGCGGCATCACGCGCGATGGTCAGTTGCAGGCCTTCAAGGGAGGCGTGGTGAAGATCCTGGATATGGCCGACCGCGAGGGCCTGCACCTGAGCGTGATCCCTATGGGGCTGAGCAACCTGTGGGGCTCGTACTTCAGCCGGGTCGAGGTGCGCAACGGTGAAGCAGTGGCCATGGTCAGGCCGTTTCGCCGAGGTTTCTTCAGCCGTGTCGGGCTTCAGGTGGGCAGTCCCCTCGCGGCCTCGGCGGTGACGCTGGATGTCTTGCGCAATCGGGTCGCCACCCTGATCGACTGATGGCCGTGAGCGCCGTCCCTCACGTCTCCAGGATGGAGCGCAGGGCGAGCGCGTCGATGGGTTTGTGCAGGATGGGGAAGCCGAGTTCGGAGGCTTCCTGGATGCGCTGTGGGGAGGTGTCGCCGNCCAGGATGGAGCGCAGGGCGAGCGCGTCGATGGGTTTGTGCAGGATGGGGAAGCCGAGTTCGGAGGCTTCCTGGATGCGCTGTGGGGAGGTGTCGCCGGTGAGGATGTAGGTGGGGATGGATCGTGGGAGGCATGCGTGCACGGCGCGGATGGCGTCCACGGCGGTGACGTTGCCRCCCAGGCGGTAATCGGAGATGAGCAGATCGATGTCGGGGGCGTGGGAGATGGCCATGACGACGGCCTCATCGGGGGAGGTGGCGCAGAAGACGCGGTGGCCCCAGATGCCGAGCACGCTGCGCATGGCGGCGAGAACCTGCTCGTCATCGTCGATGACGAGCACACCCATGCGGGAGGCGGACTGGGAGTAGGAGGGCTCCTGCACGGGGGCTTCAGTGTTCTCGGGGGGCTCGCAGCGAGGCACACGGATGCTGAACATGGAGCCACGCCCCGGGGTGGAGCGCAGGTCCAGCGGGGCGTGCAGCAAGAGGGCGGAGCGCTTGACGATGGACAGGCCCAGACCCAGGCCGTGGGACTCGTGGCGCGCGGCCGTGCTCTGGCCGATCTGGAAGAACTCGCCGAAGATGGCCTCGCGCTGCTCGGGGGGGATGCCGATGCCGCTGTCCCAGACCTGGAACTCGACCTCGGGGCCGCGCAGGCGGCAGCCGATGAGCACGCGCCCGCGTGAGGTGTAGCGCACGGCGTTGGAGACCAGGTTGACCAGGATGCGGCGCAGCACGGTGGGGTCGGTGTCGACCCACAGGCGCGAGCTGCAGACGTGCAGTTGCAGGCCTTTCTCGGTGGCGAGTTGGTGGAAGTCCTGATCGATGTCTTCGAGCAGGCGCTGTGCGCTGGTGGGGGCGCGCTCGACCTGCACGGCGTTGGCGTCCAGGCGGGAGACGTCCAGCAGCATGTTCAGGAGTTGGCCCAGGCCGTCCAGGGAGGCCTGCATGCGCCGGCAGATCTCGGCCAGGTCGGCGGTGCGCACGCTCCTGGCCTGGGACATGGAGCGCAGGGCGGTGAGGAAGAGGCTGAGGGCGTGGATGGGTTGGCGCAGGTCGTGGCTGGCGGCGGCCAGGAAGACGGACTTGGCGCGATCGGCGGCCTCGGCCTTGTCTTTCTCCGAGCGCAGGCCTTCGATGAGTTCGTGGATGCGGGCCTGGGCCTCGCGGCGGTCGCGGATGTCGCGCACCACGGCCATGCGCAGGCGCTCGCCGTTGCGCATCATCGAGCGCCCGATGATCTCCACCGGAATGCGCTCGCCGTGCACGTTGAAGACTTCGCTCTCGTAGGAGGCGTCCGCCCCGGAGGCAATGACAGAGGCCGCGCGCGCCCGGTACTCCGGCGGCACCAGCTCCAGCACAGACCTGCCCAGCAGC
>NZ_LMIE01000002.1 GCF_001428625.1 Hydrogenophaga sp. Root209 | reverse complement strand
ACACCATGACAACCCCCAACACCGTCCTCAACGTCAACGGCATCGAGGTCATCTACAACCACGTGATCCTGGTGCTCAAGGGCGTCTCGCTCAACGTGCCCGAAGGCAAGATCGCCGCCGTGCTCGGGGGCAACGGCGCGGGCAAGACCACCACCTTGCGCGCCATCTCCAACCTCCTGAAGGCCGAGCGCGGCGAAGTCACCAAGGGCAGCATCGAGCTGCGCGGCGAGCGCATCGAGAACCTGAGCACCTCCGACCTGGTGCACCGCGGCGTGGTGCAGGTCATGGAAGGTCGGCACTGCTTCGCCCACCTGACCATCGAGGAAAACCTCATGACCGGCTCCTACACCCGCACGGACAAGGGCGAGATCGCGCGCAACCTGGAGAAGGTCTACACCTACTTCCCGCGCCTGAAAACCCGGCGCACCAGCCAGGCCGCCTACACCTCGGGCGGGGAACAGCAGATGTGCGCCATCGGCCGCGCCCTCATGACCAACCCCAGCGTGATGCTGCTCGACGAGCCCTCCATGGGCCTGGCCCCGCAGATCGTCGAAGAGGTGTTCGAGATCGTCAAAGACCTGAACCAGAAGGAGAAGGTCACCTTCCTGCTGGCCGAGCAGAACACCAACATGGCGCTGAAGTACGCCGACTACGGCTACATCATGGAGTCCGGGCGCATCGTGATGGACGGCCTGGCCAGCGAGTTGCGCAACAACGAGGACGTGAAAGAGTTCTACCTGGGCATGGGCGGTGGCGAGCGCAAGAACTTCAAGGACGTGAAAAGCTACAAGCGCAGGAAGCGCTGGNCAGCGAGTTGCGCAACAACGAGGACGTGAAAGAGTTCTACCTGGGCATGGGCGGTGGCGAGCGCAAGAACTTCAAGGACGTGAAAAGCTACAAGCGCAGGAAGCGCTGGTTGGCATAGGGGACCGGTATGAACGAATACTTTGATGCGTTGGAGACCCGTGCCCCTGCCGTGCGCGAGGCGCAATTGATGCAGGAGCTGGCTCGGCAGGTTGCCCACGCCAAGCGCAACACCTGGGCCTACGCCGAAATCTTCAAAGACGTGGATCCGGCCACCGTGTGCACGCGCGAGGCCCTCGCGGACTTGCCCGTCACCCGCAAACATGACCTGGTGGCCTTGCAAAAGCAAGGCCGTGAGGCCCGATCCGATCCGTTCGGGGGCTTCAGCAGCGCCCGGTTTGGACCCGCCATGTCGCGGGTTTTTGCCAGCCCAGGACCAATCTACGAACCCGAAGGGCACTTGAAGGACTACTGGCGCGTCGCGCGTGCGATGCATGCGGCAGGTTTCAGGCGCGGCGATCTGATCCACAACGCCTTCAGCTACCACTTCACGCCAGCCGGCGCGATCATTGAGTCCAGCGCCTTGACGCTGGGGTGCACCGTGTTGCCGGCCGGTACTGGGCAGACCGAACTCCAGGTGCGCACCATGGCCGACCTCGGGCCCAGCGTCTATGCCGGCACCCCCAGTTTTCTGAAGATCATTCTTGAGCGAGCGGCCGACATGGGGCAGGCATTGCCCACCCTGACCCGCGCCCTGTTCAGTGGAGAGGCCTGCCCGGAGAGCCTGCGACAGTGGTTCAAGGACAGAGGCATCCAAGTCTATCAGGTCTACGCCACGGCCGACCTGGGTTTGCTGGCGTACGAAACATCCGCACTGGAAGGCATGGTGCTGGATGAAAACCTGATCCTTGAGATCGTGCAGCCTGGGACCGGTGAACCGGTGCCCGTCGGAGAAATCGGGGAAGTGGTGGTGACCACGCTCAACCCTACCTACCCCTTGGTGCGCTTTGCAACGGGCGACCTTTCTGCCTTTTTGCCAGGTCAATGCCCGACGGGCAGAACCAATATGCGCATTGAAGGGTGGCTGGGCCGCGCCGACCAGACCACCAAGGTGCGCGGCATGTTCGTCCACCCAGCACAGGTGAAGGCGGTATCGGCGCGATTCACCGAAATTTGCGGCGCCCGACTGGTTGTCAGTGGTGAAATGGCCTCGGACCACATGGTGTTTCAAGCAGAAGTGACCCACCCTTCCGAAGGTTTGGAGCGGCGTATCCAGGACGCGGTGCGCGACATCACCAAACTCCGCACCGAAGTCGCCTTGTTCGCTCCCGGCACCCTTCCCAAGGATGGCAAGACCATTGAAGACCTGAGAAGTTTTCGATAGCGTCCGAACCGCCCATTTCGCATCCGACAAGGGCCGCCGTTTTTCGGTGAGCCCTGCAGGTAGCAGGCCTCGACACCCCCATGTCGGGGCCTTTTTATTTTTCAGCTCCAAAACGGGTCGGTGCCTAGGTCGACGAACCTATGGTGCTCGTCGTTCCAACGTTCTATAAAGTCGCATCTATTCGAATTAATTAATACTTACCTCGTATTTATGGTGGTTTGGCAACGTCGCCGCAGGCTGGCTGTCCAGGCCGGGGCAGCTCCCAGCGCAGATGGCAGGCGGTGGGGGCCTCTGAACTGATTGGCTCGAAAACTCGAAGAAGTGGAGACATGGCATGGCGAATCGCCCACAAGGAATCCAAGATGACGGAAAAAAGCAGTGCCTGGCGGGAGGAGTATCACTTCGCGAATTGCGTCATTCGCAGCGACACGCGAGAACTGCTGCGCGACGGGGTGGCCCAGAAGATCGAGCGCCGCTCGTTCGACCTGATTCTGTACCTCCTGAAGCTTGAAGGGCGGGTCGCCAGCAAGGACGAACTGCTGGAGCACGTGTGGGGCAACCACTTCGTTTCCGAATCGGTCATCGCGCAAAGCATCATGAAGGTTCGCAAGGCGCTGGGGATCACCGGCAAGGAGCCCGGCCCGATCAAGACCGTTCACCGGGTGGGCTATCGGTTTGCCAGTGAAGTGCGAAAGGCCATCCACTCGCCGCACGCTACGCCCCCGGCGCGCCCACCGGGCCCCACCCGCATCCTGTGGTTACCCACCGATTGCGCCCTTCCCCGCGCAGACCTGTCCTGGGTCCGATACGGCCTGATCTCGGTAGCGACCCACGTGTTGCATGGGCATGGCGTGCCCACCGTCCCGGCCAGCGAAGCGATCCGGCTGCATGAATCGCTGGAAGAAGATGGCACCCACTGGGCTGAAGATCAGAGACCCAGCATCCGGGAGATCGGCATACCGATGGTGCGAAGCCGAATGACGGCACTGGGCGATCAGTTCCGCCTTGAATGGTGGATGCAGATCGACGGCATCGGTCATGGCAACCAGATCGAAGGTCCTGCCCCGGCCGAATTGGCCCTGCGTGCGGCGCGAGAAGTCGCGCTCATTGCTCGCACGCGATCGGGGGTGCAGCTCACCCCGGGGCATGAGGCGACGTTCTGGGAGGACGCGAGCCAGCTGGTCTCGCTGTCGGTGTCTCTTGATCAGACCGTCAAGGCCATGCCACTGATGGCGATCTGTGTCGACATGCCGCAGTGTCCTCTGCACATCTGGGCCGAGTTTGTGCTGGTGATGGCTCAGCGAGCAGACGAGGCCACTCCCGTGCTCACCCAGCGCATGGCACACCTGGCTCGCCTGGCACAGGACTGCGCGCACGAAGGATGGGCGCTTCTCTGCAGTGCCAAGTACCAGCTGCTGCAGCACCGCACAGCGGAGGCCGTCGAGCAGGCCATGAATGGTGTGGCCATGGTGCGCCATGCGGCGCCGCATGCATGCCACGCCAGAGCACTGCTGCTTGCATCTCACGTGCTGGCGTTTGCGGGCAAGTCCAGCGAGGCCTCCGTGCTGTGGCGAGAAGCCGCCACCCTGGTGAGCCAGGTGCCCTCCCCTGACATGGTGTGCCGTGTGCATCTGCTGCGATGCGAGCTGGACCACATGGGCATGGGGCAAACCGGTGGTGCCGAAAACCCCATCGACGGATTGGCTACAGCGCGCTGGCTGGGTCTGACACCCATGACCGCCTGGATACAGGTGTTGCATGGCCTTCAATCCTGTGCGCGAGGAGAGTGGGCGACCTGTCGACGGCAACTTGAAGCCGGCCTGCATGCGAGTGAGAAGGGAGAATCTGCACTCGCGCAACTGTTCGCCCATCTTCAACTGGGCAGTTTTCACGCGCGTTGCGACGACCAGGCCGGTCTGGTCGCCTGCATGAACGCGGTCGACCAACCGGCATTGCGCTCGGCGCCCATGGGCAGCGCGGTGGCTCGCTGGTTGCAGGCCCGTCGGTGCTATCTGGCGGGAGACGCGGTCCAGGCACTGTCGCTGGCCGAGAAAGCCATGGAGGAGATGGCCGATTTTGGTATCTGGTGTGCAGAGGACCACTGGCTCTTTGTGGCCCAGCTGGCCCTGGTGGCAGGCAACCGGCGTGCGGCTCGCGCCCTGCTTCAGCGACTGCAGGCACGCCACGAACACCGCCCGCTTCAGACGCGGCAGGCCACGGCCCTGGCCGTGGAGGGCATGGTGGAATACGCCGAGGGCAACGCGAGCAAGGCCCTGTTGTTGTTAGAACAAGCCTGCCGTCTGGCGCGCGGCTCCCTGATGGCCAACATCCTCCTGTTTGGTCACACATGGCTGGCCTTGATCGATGGACGCAACCCGTCGCCCGCTCAGCTGGCACCCGCCGGGCAGTGGGTGGAGGCCACGCGCGAAGGCCGGCACCTGCGCACCATGCTGCTGAACAAGCCCTACTGGGCGATCGCGCAACGGCACCATCCGGTCTTGTTGGAGGCGGCTGCCCGCCCCATGGCGCACCGGGTGACCGATGTGGGCGAAGGTGGTCATTCAAGCTACGCGCACTACCTTCCGCTGCCTGTGTGATGTCACGGTTTTTCACCAGAGCACTGGCGCCGACGGATCGTGCCTCCTTCGTGGAATTCGAACGGAACAACCGTGAACCGTTTGAGCATTTCAATGAACCGCACCTGCCTCGCTACTACAGCGATGTCGGCCTTGAGCAGGCCTTCGACATGCTCTTGGCGTGCCAGCACCGCGAGCAGTTCCTGACCCGGGTGACCACCCGAGGCGATTCCCCGCAGTGGGTGGGCCGGGGCAGCCTGACCGTGCACGGCACAGACGAGGGTGACTTCGCCATGTTGGTCTACCAGACGGATCGCCACCATTGGAAACAGGGTGCCGCCAGCGTTCTTCTGGCAGATCTCATTCAAGAGGCGAAGGCGCTGAGGATGCTCAGGGTGGAGGCGATGATCGCCAGTGACAACCTCGTGTCACTGCACCTGTTGCGCCGCGCTGGTTTCAAGGCCGCAGGCTGGGCCACACCAGCCGCCCTGCTCCGTGGCCAGGTCAGTTGCCTGCAGCTAAGCCGGCCCTTGCGGGGCGTCGTCGGGCCGTCCCTGCCGCGCGCCCACATGCACCTGCCCGCGTGACTCCGCCAGTTCGACCTGGCGCTGTCGCTCGGCCAGTTGTGCCTTTTCCTGCGGACTGCGTTGGTCGTGGCAATGGGGACAGCTCACCCCCTTCGCGTACAGCGGCGACGCCTTCTCGGCCGCGCTCAGCGGCCAGCGGCACGAGCGGCAGAGCTCGTGGGGGCCGGGCTGCAAGCCGTGGCCCACGCTCACACGCTCGTCGAACACAAAACACTCGCCTTCCCAGGTGCTCTGGGCGGGCGGGATCTCCTCGAGGTATTTGAGGATGCCGCCCTCGAGGTGGTAGACCTCGTCGAACCCGCGCATCTTCATGAGCGCGGTGGACTTTTCGCAGCGGATGCCACCGGTGCAGAACATCGCCACCCTGGGTTTCTTCCCGCCATGCAAGGCCGGCTGGGCGTCGAGCCAGGCGGGGAGCTCCGTGAAGGTCTTGATGTTGGGGTTGACTGCGCCCGAGAAAGTGCCGATAGCCACCTCGTAGTCGTTGCGGGTGTCGATCACCAGCACGTCCGGGTCGGCCAGCAAGGCGTTCCAGTCCTGCGGCTTGACGTATTGGCCCACGGTCTTGTTCGGATCGAGACCCGGCACGCGCAAGGTCACGATCTCCTTCTTCAGCCGCACCTTCATGCGGTGAAACGGCGGGTGGTCGCTCCAGGATTCCTTGTGGGGCAGACGGGCCAGGCGCGCGTCGGATCGCAGGTGCGCCAGCACGGCGCGCACACCGGCCTCGGGCCCGGCAATGGTGCCGTTGATGCCCTCGCTGGCGATCAGCAGGGTGCCCTTGACGCCGTGCGCGTCGCAGCAGGCCTGCAGCGGTTCGCGCAGGCCGGCGAAGTCGGGCAGATCCACGAACTGGTAGAGCGCGGCGGTGAGGTACATGGTGGCGGAAGGCTCGGCGGACATGGTCGCAATTATCCCCCTGCCCCGCTGCTTCACAGCGGCAGCACCCGAGCCGGGTCGGGTCGCTCCAGCCATTGCGCGAACTCGTCGGCCAATTGCTGGCTGGCGGAGGTCGCGGCGTTCCAGGCCTTCATGCGCGCGGCGAGATCGGACCCGTATCGGGTGAAGTCCTGGCGATCCGGCAGCTTGGCGTTGGGCAGCGTTTTCACCCAGGCCGGATCGGGCGCGAGCACCAGCAAGTTGTCCAGTGCCGCGCTGCTGCGGTGCCGGCCTTTCCAGGCCTTGTCCAGCCAACCCGGCACCACCGCTTGCTGGAAGTGGGGATACAGCACGATCGGTGCCGTGGCGGGCGGTTGGTAGTGCAGGTGCAGGTGGTAGTCGGTGATGCCACCATCCCAGTAGGCACCGGGCGGAGCCCCCTCGATGCCATGCACCGGGCGCAGCACGAAGGGAATGGAACAGCTGGCCTGCAGCGCATCCATGAAGTTGGCCCCACTCAGTGGGACCTGGCGGGTGCGGAAGTCCTGTGTTGAAAACGGCAACTCGGCGGCCGTTGAAAACACCACCCGCTCCAGCCAGGCACCCAGCGCCTTGCGGTGCAGCGCGTTGGCCGCGAACGCGCCCAGATAGCCCAAAGGTGTTCGCACGCGGCCCTCGCGACCCAGCACGTGGCGCCCGCGCGAGGTGACGATGTGGAGGTGGTAGCGCGGGTGGTTCAACACCTCCTGAACGCGCCCACCATAAAAGAGCTTCAAGCTGCCACCAAATTGCTCGCTGACCTGGTCAGGCGTCGGCCGCTTCTGGCCTGCGGGCAAGACGTAGTGTTGTGCGATGTAGTCACGCTCCAGCCGTTCGAAAGCCGCCACCGAGGCACCGAGGCAGGCCGTGGCCATGCGCCACGCGCCGATGGAGGCGCCCACCAGATGCACGGGCTGGCTGCTGCGCGGCAACCAGTGGCCAAACAGGAAGCGGTCGAGGGAGCCCAGGATCAGGCCCTTGGGCCCACCGGCGGCGGCGGGGATCACACCCACGTGTTGCGGGTGCAAACCGTGTTGCTGGATGTGCTGGCGCGCGCGCGGGCCAGCGTAGAGGCGAAGGGCTTGCATGGGCTGCGATTGTGTCGCAGCACGCCCTCACGACGTGACTTGGTCGCCCGGGGTTTCTTCGGCCTCGGTGATCTCGGTGTGACGGGAGATGGAAGGGATCTCTTCAGCCACCACGGTGTCGGGGTCGATACCCAGCACCAGGCCCACCGGATCGGGGTAGGTGTTGATCAACAGTTCGGAGCGCATGGACTGCTCCTCGGCGCGGGCACGCCAGGAGCCGATGTGGATCACGCCGGCAATCGGTTCGTACACCTCGTTCTCGAACGGTGCTGTCTGGTGTTCGATGGCGTTGATCATGCGTTTGGGGAAATTCCACTCGCGTGCCAGGGCGGCACCCACCTCGGCGTAGCTGTAGCCAAACAGGCCACGCTCCGCCGCAGAGCGCTTGAGGTCGAGCATGGGTACGCTGCGGTCCAGATCGATCATGGCCTCGGGCATGCCCACGTGCATCACGAGCTCGCCGATGCCATGGATCAAGCCCGCGGTGAACGCCGTGTTCTCGTCGATCCGGATTGGCAGCGCGATGTAGCGCGAGAGGTTGGCTGTGTTGAGGCTGTAGCGCCAGAACTGGTTGAGGTTGACGCCACCCACCGCGTGAAAGCCCTCGCCGAGCGAGGCGGCAATGACGAGCGCACGCACCTTGATCAGGCCCAGCACCTGGATCGCTTCGCGTGCGCTGGACACCGAGCGGTGCAGGCCAAAAAAGGCCGAGTTCGCCGTTTTGAGCAACTTGGCGGTGAGTACCGGATCGTCTTCGATGTACGACGCAGCCTGCATCGCATCGACACTTTCCTGGTCGAAGGTCTCGATCAGTTTTCGCACCACCTTGGGGGCCGAGGGCAAGGCATCGGGCCGTTTCAGAAGCTTGTCGAGTTGCATGTCTTTTCCCCGCCTTAGGTGCCCACCCGAATGGGGTTTGCTGTACTTTTTATCGCCTCAAAGCCTCCGCACTTGAGGTCTTTTTCAGTCAATGAATGCCCCCAGCGCCTGGCTGAACGACCACTCCGACGGGTCCTTGCCCAGCACGCTGTCCAGATCGAGCCCGAGCGAGAGGCCCACCAGGTCCGGAAAGGTGGCAACCAGGCCGTTTTCGTCGAGCTGTATTTCCTCGGCGCGCGCGCGCCACGAGGCCAGGTGCAGCACACCACCCAGCGGATCGTAGGACTCGCCCTCGAAGGGACTGATCTGGTTGTTCAGGGCCGCGACGATGGTCGTGGGGAACTGCCATTTTTCTGCCATGCCGGCGCCCACCTGGGCATAGGTATAGCCAAACACCGACAACTCGGCCTGGGCGCGCTGCAGGTCCAGCGGTGGTGTGCCCATGTCCAGGGGCGCGATGAGATCGGGCATGGCGATGTGCATGATCAGGTCGCCGATGGCGTGGATCAGGCCGGCGGTGAAGGCATTGCTCTCGTTCTGGCGCAGCACGCCCGCCAGGGATTTGGAGATGTCGGCCACGCGCAGGCTGTAGCGCCAGAACTGCGGCAGGTTCACGCCGGGCACGTTCTTGAAACTGGACCCCAGGGCCGCGGCCATCACCAGCGAACGCACATGCGTCATGCCCAGCATCGCCACCGCTTCCTCGGCGCTGCCGATCTTGCGGCTGACCCGGAAGAAGGCCGAATTGGACAGGCGCAGCACCCGCGTGGTGAGCGACGGGTCCTGGGAAATCAGGTCGGACACCCGCTTGGGATTCGGGTCGTCCTTGTTCATCTCCGCCAGCAGGTCGGACACGGTGCGCGACATGGCAGGCAGCGCGCGGGGAAAGTTCAGCAGGGCTTCGAGTTGCATGGGATGAAGTCCGATGGAGACTTTGGGTCTTTGGGCGTGATGAAGGCATGTGAAGGCATGTCTTCTCCTGTATCGGCTCCAACGCCCCCAACTTGAGCCCTGCCCGAGGCCTCCCCCGGCCGGTATTCACCCCGCCCTTGCACCGGCCCTTGTCACCGCTTTGGGTCTTTGCTCGCGCCCTGGAGTCGGGCAAACGCCGAGGCCATGGCCGAGGGGGCCGCGGCCGACGATCCACCAGGGGCATGTCGCCCCTCCGGGCGACCCGCGCGCACCGGCTCGAAGCGGTTGTCTCGCGGCCCCCCACCCTGCCCTGCGCCGCGTCCTGGCGCCTCGCCCAGCTTCATCGACAGGCCGATGCGCTTTCGCGCCACATCCACTTCCATCACCTTGACCTTGACGATGTCGCCGGTCTTGACGATCTCGCGCGCGTCGTTGACGAACTTGTGCGCCAGCTGACTCACATGCACCAGCCCGTCCTGGTGCACGCCCAGGTCGATGAAGGCGCCGAACTGGGCCACGTTGCTCACCGTGCCTTCCAGGATCATGCCCTCGCGCAGGTCGCTGATGTCGTCCACCCCGTCGTTGAAGCGCGCCACCTGGAAGTCCGGGCGCGGGTCGCGACCGGGTTTCTCGAGCTCGCCGAGGATGTCCTTGACCGTGATGACACCGAAACGCTCGTTGGCGAACAGCTCGGGTCGCAAGGTCTTGAGCATGTCGGCACGGCCCATGAGTTCGGCCACCGGCTTGCCAGTGTTCTTCATGATCTGCTCGACCACCGGGTAGGTCTCGGGGTGCACACCCGTCATGTCCAGCGGGTTGTCACCACCGCGGATGCGCAGGAAACCCGCGCTCTGCTCGAAGGTCTTGGCGCCCAGGCCAGCCACGTCCATCAGCTGCTGGCGGTTGCGGAACGCGCCATGCGCCTCGCGCCAGCGCACCACGGCCTTGGCCACGCTGCCGGAGAGGCCCGACACCTTGGAGAGCAGCGGCACGCTGGCGGTGTTGAGATCCACGCCCACGCCGTTCACGCAGTCCTCCACCACCGCGTCCAGCGTGCGGGCCAGTTCACTCTGGTTCACGTCGTGCTGGTACTGGCCCACGCCGATGCTCTTGGGATCGATCTTCACCAACTCGGCCAGCGGGTCCTGCAAACGGCGCGCGATGCTGGCCGCGCCGCGCAGGCTCACGTCCACGTCGGGCATCTCTTGCGAAGCGAATTCGCTCGCGGAATACACCGACGCGCCGGCTTCGCTCACCACCACCTTCTGCACCCCACCCTGCCCGGCCTTCTCCAGCAGCTTGATGAGGTCCGCGGCGAGCTTGTCGGTCTCGCGGCTGGCGGTGCCGTTGCCGATGGCGATCAGGTTCACGCCGTGCTTGCGACCCAGCTGGGCCAGGGTGTGCAGGGCACCATCCCAGTCGCGCCGGGGTTCGTGCGGGTACACCGTGGCGGTGTCCACCAGCTTGCCGGTGGCATCGACCACCGCCACCTTCACCCCGGTGCGGATGCCCGGATCCAGGCCCATCACCACCTTGGGGCCGGCCGGTGCGGCCAGCAGCAGGTCGCGCAGGTTGTCGGCGAACACCTTGATCGCCACCGTCTCGGCACTCTCGCGCAGGCGGGCGAACAGGTCGCGCTCGCTGGAGAGCGAGAGCTTCACGCGCCAGGTCCAGGCCACGCACTTGCGCAGCAGGTCGTCGGCCGCGCGGCCCTTGTGGCTCCAGCCCAGGTGAAGAGCGATGCGGCCCTCGGCGAGCGACGGCACCACCGTTCGGGCTGAGCCTGTCGAAGCCGCCACCTCAGGCTCCGGCAGCACCAGCTTCGCGTCCAGGATCTCCAGCGAACGCCCGCGAAACACCGCCAGCGCGCGGTGTGAGGGCACGCGCGAAATGGGTTCGTCGTAGTCGAAGTAATCACGGAACTTCGCCACCTCGGGCGCGTTTTCGTCTTTGCCGGCCACGAGCGTGCTCTTGAGCAGGCCCTCGCTCCAGAGCCACTCGCGCAGGTTCTGCAGCAGCGCGGCGTCTTCGGCCCAGCGCTCGCTCAGGATGTCGCGCACGCCGTCGAGCACGGCCGGCACGGTGGAGAAGTCGGCGCCGGGTTTGCCGTCGTCCAGCACCTCGGGCGGGCGCGTGAACGCTGCGGCCTCGGTGGCCGGGTCCAGCGTCGGATCGGCGAACAGTTGGTCGGCCAGGGGTTCGATGCCGAACTCCCGGGCGATGAGGCCCTTGGTTCGCCGACGTTGCTTGAACGGCAGGTAGAGGTCTTCCAGCTCCTGCTTGGTGGGCGCCAGTATCACGGCCGCGCGCAATTCAGGCGTGAGCTTGCCTTGTTCATCGATGCTCTTGAGGATGGTTTCGCGGCGGGTTTCCAATTCGCGCAGGTAGTCCAGCCGGTAGGCCAGTTCTCGCAGCTGGATGTCGTCCAGCCCGCCGGTGGCTTCCTTGCGGTAGCGCGCAATAAAGGGCACCGTGGCCCCGCCGTCGATGAGGTCCACGGCGGCCTGGACCTGGTGAACGCCAACCCGGATTTCCTGCGCGATTTGCGCAACGATGTTCTGCATCTGTGGCTCTTCTCGCCTCTGGGGCGAATGTCTGAGGAGGTTGAAAAAGCGAGGGAGTTTGCCACACGCCTGCAAGCTGATTTTTCGTCAGGCGAGGCTGCCATCAGAGAACTTTTTTCTGATGCGGCCATGACTTTTGTCACCGATGGATCTTGGTTCGAGGACGAAATACTTCCCTTGGAGTATGGGTCGTTTTCATACCCCTACCTAGTATCGCAGCCAGCCCGCCAAGGCCATCAACATGCGGTCCCCTTGAATTGATGGCGTCGGTTTCCATTCCTCCGCCGGAGATCCCATGAGCAACTATTTCCGCTTGACCCGCTACTTCACAGCCACCAGTCTGGTCGCCTTCGGTGTGGTCGCCGCCACCCTGATGTATTTCGAACAGCGCCAGTCCAATTTTTTTCAAGAGGTGCAAGCCGAGGAGGCGCAGACGCTGAGCGACATCCAGTCCGACTTCGTGACCCGAGCCGATGCCGTGGCGCGCCGCGACCTGCTCGCGGTGAACGAACAAGGGAACGTGAACCTGACGCGGCTCTTCTCCAATGCCCTGTGGGCGAGCGACCTCACGCCCTATCTGGCCGAGATCGGATCGGTCGACTTAGCACAATGCAAGGCGTTGGTCGATGCCGTGGACGCACAAGGAAAAGCGGTTGCCACTGCGGAGAAAAAGGCATGCTTCAAGGAGGCCGGCGCACGGCTTCAGACACTGCCCAGTTTTGGCCCGCTGGATGCGCGTGTGCGTGAAGCGATGCAAGGCAGCACCATCTTCAAGATCAAGGTGTACGACATGAGCGGCATCACGGTCTATTCCACCGAGCTTGGTCAGATCGGTGAAGACAAATCCGGCAGCGCCGGCTGGAAGAGTGCGGCAAGCGAGGGCAAGTCCATCAGCGAGCTCACCTTCCGCGACAAGTTCAGCGCTTTGCAGGGTGTGGTGGAAAACCGCGACCTGATCGCCAGCTACCTGCCCGTCATCGAGCCGGGAAGTCAAAACGTCGTGGGCGTGTTCGAGGTGTACGCCGACGTGACATCCTTCCTGGGCCAGATCAAGGCGACATCGAGCGAATTCAAGCAGGTCGCGCAGGCCAACCAGAGCCGCCTGGCCGATCAGGCCGCCAGCAACCACCAGCAGGTGCAGAGCAGCTCCAACCAGCAACTGGTCATCGTGGCAGGCCTGCTGGCCCTGCTGTATGTCGTTCTGTTGAGCATCGTGCGCCGCGCCCAGACCGTCATCGAGCGCCAAGCCCGTGAAAGCGACGCCACCAAGCAGCGCCTGGCCCAGTCGGAAAAGATGACGTCGCTGGGGCAGATGGTGGCAGGCGTGGCGCACCAGCTCAACACGCCCCTGGCCTTCTCCAAAAACAACGTGCTCATGTCGATCCAGGCGCTGGATCAGCTGGAGGGCGCCGTGCACCGACAGATACGTCATTCGATCTGCAGCGCTGACGTGGTGACCAGCGAACCAGACGCCCTGATGGAGCCCCTGAATGATGAGCACCAGGCGAGAGAACTCGCCTCCGCGATGCTGGAGGTGCGCGAAGCGCGTGAGATGCTCAGCGACGTGCTCATGGGCATGGAACAGATGAACGAGCTGGTGGACAACCTGCGCAGCTTCACCCGTCTGGACCGTGCGCACACCGCGGAGGTCAACCTCAACACCGCGCTGGGCAGCGTGTGCTACATCGCCAAGACGGTGATTTCGACCAAGATCACCCTGGAGCGGTCATTCAAGCCCTTGCCTTCAATCGAATGCAACGTGTCGCAGCTCAATCAGGTGTTCCTCAACCTCATCAACAACGCTGCTCAGGCCATACAGGGCGCGGGCACGATCACCGTGTCCACCCAGGCCGACGCCCGTTTCATCACCGTGAGCATCCGCGACACCGGCGCCGGCATTCCGGCAGATGTGCTGCCCCGCATCTTCGAGGCGTACTTCACCACCAAACCCGACGGCGAGGGCACGGGCCTGGGTCTGGCGATCGCTCGCAACATCGTGGAAGAACACGGCGGCGACATCCAGGTCAGCAGCGACGTTGGACTGGGCACCGAGTTTCGGGTGCGGCTGCCTGTCGACAAGGCGGCATGACCATGAGCAACGCTTCACTGCCCAGGGTGCTGTGCGTCGACGACGAGCCCGGCCTGCTGCGGTCCTTGCGCTGGCTCCTGCGCGGCCAATACGAGGTGGCCGTGGCGGGCAGCGGGCTCGACGGGCTGGCCTTGCTGAGTGCCGAGAACTTCGACGTGGTGATCAGCGATCAGCGCATGCCGGGCATGACCGGTACCGAATTTCTCGAGCGGGCCAAGCAGGTATCGCCGCGCAGCATCCGGCTCTTGCTCACGGGGTACTCCGACTTCAACGCCGTGCTGAGTTCGGTCAATGAGAGCGAGGTCTTCCGCTTCATCTCCAAACCCTGGGACAACCAGAAGCTGCTGGACACTGTCAGCGATGCAGCCAGGGTGGCCCGGATGACGCAGACGTCCTGGGTCGATTGCCAGGACACCCTGGACGCCGACGGGTCTGACACCTTTCACGAGGGGGTGTTGGTGTTCGACAACGACAGCAAAGCAGCCGCCCAGTGGCAGGCCTCCATCAAAACCGCGACCAACATCGTTTGCACCACTGACATCGGAGAAGCGGTGAACCAGTTGACGCGACAGAAAATGGCCGTGCTGATCACCGACATCCAGGGCGCGCGCTCGCAACAGATGGATCTGATCCGGGCCGTACGCCGCAACCAACCCCAGGTGGTCGTGCTGGTCTACAGCCAGGAGCGCGACAGCGCAGTCATTGGCCGGCTGATCAACGAAGGCCAGATATACCGCTTCATTGCCAAACCCGCTGGCCCTGAATACCTGAACCGCACGCTGCGATCCGCATTGACCCGCCACCGGCAGCTGCTGGCGGTGCCTGAGCGCACCACGCGACACCGGGCCCAGGTGTCGGACGATCTCGACTTTGAAATCGACTTTGCATCGGCTGGCGGCCAATTGCCACTGGCCATGCGAAAACCGCTCACGGGCGCGCGGAGCTGGCTGCAGCGCCTGTTTCACTGAGCACGCCGGGCTACCATCGGTGCCATCCGGGTGGCGGTTTGGCCAGGTCTCCGGCGCCCGTCCACCATGCAAGACAACCTCTTCGGCGACCCACCCACACCTGCGCCACCCGCTGCCCCAGCCGCGCGCAAACAGCGAACGGGCGTCAGCGCCGCCCCACCCGACGCGGCCCTGCAGGCGCTGGCCTCGGCCATGCCGACGCGCCTGCGCCTGGGCACCTCGTCCTGGACCTACCCTGGCTGGGCCGGCCTGGTGTGGGATGGCGACTACCCCGATGCGCAACTCTCGAAAGAAGGACTGGCGGCTTACGCTCAGCATCCCCTGATGCGAACCGTGAGCCTGGACCGCGGCTTCTACCGCCCGCTCACCGAAGGCCAGTACGCGCGCTACGCGGCCCAGGTGCCGGACGATTTCCGCTTTGTGGTGAAGGCGCCCAGCCACGTGACCGATGCGCTGGTGCGCGGCGAGGACGACCGAGGCCGCCAACCCAACCCGGCGTTTCTGGACCCAGCCTTGGCCACGCAGGACTTCGTGGCGCCCGCGCTCGCAGGGCTGGGCCACAAGGTGGGTGCACTGGTGTTCCAGCTCAGCCCGATGCCACGGCACCTGCTTCACAACCTGCCGCTGGTGCTGCAGCGCCTGCGCAAGCTCCTGCTGGCCCAGCCACCACTTTCACCCACCGCTCCCGACGGCGTGCTGGCGGTGGAGGTGCGCGACCCGGAGTGGCTGGACGAACCCTTTGTGCACGAGCTCGCTGCCGTGCTGCGCGAAGCTGGCGCCACCTGGTGCCTGTGCCTGCACGCCAAGATGCCGCGGCTGGATAAACAGCTGCCTTTGTTGCGCGCGCTCTGGCCCGGCCCCATGGTCTGCCGCTGGAACCTCAACCCGCTGCACGGCGCCTACGGTTACGAAGACGCGCGCAAGGAGTACAGCCCCTACGACCGCATTCATGACGCGGACGACGAGACCCGCGCGCTGCTGGTGCGCACCATCGCCGGCGTGACCGGCGCCGGGCAGAACGCCTACGTGACGATCAGCAACAAGGCCGAAGGGTGTGCGCCGCTGTCGGTGCGGGCGCTGGCCGAGGGGTTGGCATTGCGGTAACAACGCCTCGGGGCATCGGGTGGACTTGTCAGGATCGTTTGCCGATGTGCCATTTGGCCGTATACGGAAGTGCGAACAGGTACAAGCCGGAAAACGGCTGAAGAAAGAGCAATGGCAGCGGCGAGTAGGTCAGCCACGTCGGAGGCTCGCCCGATGTCATCGCCCTGTACGCGAAGTTGGCGATGACCGTGAGCGTGAAAACGATGGATATCCACCGGTGGCTTTGCCGCATCCAGAGGTTCCAGCTCATTTCGACCTCTGCGACGGTGACTTTGACCTGGCTTCGATCATCTTCCATCCATTGCCCGACGGGTCACGAAAGCCCGCGTCTACAGCACCGTAGCGATCGACAGGCTCTTGCGTGAACTCCACGCCATTCCCCCTCAGCCGTTCATAGGCGGCACGGCAGTCATCCACCACGAGCACCAGCGGTGGCATGGCACCTTTGGCCACGACCTCGCGCAGAGCCTGTGCCGTTGCGGCGTCATGCACCGGCGGGCCCGGCTTGAACAGGCCGAGTTGAAACGAGGGTTGCTCCGGGTGTTGTACCGTGAGCCAGCGGTAGTCACCGTTGCGAACATCCGTGTGGACGCGAAATCCGAGTTTTTCGACGTAAAACGCCAGTGCCTCACCCTGGTCCCGCACATACAGACCGACCACATCTACACCTTGAGTCATAGAACCTCCGTTGATGGAGGTTCGATTTTCTCAGCGGCTTTCTTTCGCCGCTTCTCCGAAACTGCGATCCTGAGGTCTGGCCGGTGGGCTGCGCGCACGACGCACTCCGGTACATATTCATGCAAGTGCAGTGCAGACTGTTCGTGAGCTCGAAGATTTCCCGGGGCCTCGCCAGTGATGTCTCGAAAAATTCGCCCAAAAGTGCCAAGGCTCTTCCAGCCAGTCTGAAACGCAATCTCCGTGATGGGCAAATCTGTGTCACGGAGCAGCGCAACGGCTCGCTCGATACGACGTGTGAGCAGGTAACGGTGTGGAGGGATGCCGAAGGCATCCTTGAACGAGCGCGAGAAGTGTGCTTGCGAAACAGCGCTCACTTGCGCAAGTCGGTGAATGGGCCATTCCTCATGGGACGCGCCATCCATCCGATCTTTCGCACGCAGCAACCGCCGCAGCAATTCGGGACTCTGGGTCATGCGTCTTTGCGTCCAACGTATGAGCTGAGAGGACCGCCAACAGCTTGGTCCGTGCGATGGATCATAGACAACGGGGGCTTGAAGGACCGCATTGCGGATTGTGGGTGAAGTTCCGTTCGGCGCCCAGGGCAGACCCTAGCCAATCTGAATCCACGCCCCCATTAGCAAGACCCCGACCGCTATCGCGACCGTCGTCAGAATGGGCCCCACTGGCACGCGCCCACCAGTGCCATCAGGGTTGTCGAATCCGCCAGGGCGTGAATCCTCCCATGTGGCTAGTGCGCCGTTGATGAGAAGTGCGGCCAATACGAAGCACGTCGCAGCTAACCAACGGAGCGAGGAAAACGCAGCGACGGCACCTCCAACCGCAAGGCAGACAAGAAGGGAAAAGCGTGTGTACTTGATGCGCATGCCGCTCCGTTGCAACGTCCGCTTCTGGCCGATTAGAGACATCGTAGTCGAAGCAGGACCACGCTCAACGGCCGTGGAGGCACCCCCGTCCATGGCAATCCCATGAGCTGCCCATGCGCTCAGTGCCTGACGCGCAGCGAACTGCTGACACCCGCCAGCAAGGCGCAACCCGCCGCCAGGCACAGCGCAATCGTCTCACCCCGCCCATCGTGCTGGTTCCACACCGCATAGATCGCCGCCAGCATCACCGCGCCCAAGGTCTGGCCGGTGAGCCTTGCTGTGCCCAGCATGCCGCTGGCCGCGCCACTGCGGTGCAGCGGCGCCGTGGTCACGATGGTGTGGTTGTTGGGTGACTGGAACAGCGCGAAGCCCGCGCCGCACAGCGCCAGGCGCCAGCCCATGTCCAGCACGGTGGTCTGTTCGGGCCGCAGGCCCACCAGCAGCAGGCCGGTGGCGAACACCACCATGCCGATGCCGCCCAGCCAGCCTGCGGGATAGCGCCCGATCAGGCGCCCCGCGATCGGCGCCACCAGCACGGTGGCCAGCGGCCAGGCCGTCATGATCAGGCCGGCCTCCATGTGCGAACGGCCCTGCACTTCGAGCAACAGGAAAGGCAAGGAGAGAAAAGCCAGCATCTGCGCGCAGAACGCGCCCAGTGACGAGCCCATGGACAGCGCGAACACCGGAATGCGCAGCAGGTCCAGCGGGAACAGCGGCGCGGCCAGGTGCCATTGGCGGCGCATGTATACCATGCCCACCGCCACCCCGGCGGCCAGCAAAGCCCAGCCCAACACCGGGGCGCTGTGGACCGCGCCGCTGCGCACGCCCAGGTAGTCGGCGCCGATGAACACCAGCGCGAACATGAGCACGTTGAGCAGCACGTCGATGAGCGAGAACTGCGGCGCCGCCTCGGTGCGCGGCGGGTTGGTGGGGAGCGCGCGGCGACCCATCCAGAGCGTGAGCAGGCCCAGCGGCACGTTCAACGCGAACAGCCAGGGCCACGACGCGACCGAGAGGATGGCCGCGGCCACCGCCGGCCCTGCCATGGTCGAGGTAGCCACCACCATGGAGTTGATCGCGATGCCGCGCCCCAGGCGCGAGCTCGGGTAGATCAGGCGCACCAGTGCGGTGTTCACGGCCATGATGCCGGCCGCGCCCAGGCCCTGCAGCGCACGCGCCGCGGTAAGCATGGGCAGCGAGGTCGCGAGCATGGCCGCGATCGACGACAGCACGAACAGCGACATGCCCACAAGGTAGACGCGCCGGTAGCCCAGGCGGTCGCCCAGCGCGGCCAGCGGCAGCAGCATCACCAGCGAAGCGATCTGGTAAGCGTTGACGACCCAGATGGCCTGCGAGGCACCGGCGTTCAGTTCGCGCGCAATGCCCGGTAGCGCGAGGTTGACGATGCTGCCGTCCATCACCGCCATGGCGATGCCCAGCACGATCACCAGCACGGCCTTGCCGCGCTGGGGCGAAGGCAGACCGTCCGGGACCGTCACCCGTGCGCCTCGGCGGCCAGATGCCTTTGCGCATCGCCCGAGAGGGTGATCCAGGTGAGCGCCACACCGATCAGCGCGCCCGAAGCCATGCCGACCACCATGGGCAGCGGCTTGCCGGTGGCGAACAGGCTCACGATGCCCATGGCGGCCGCACCGCCCAGCATCTGCAGCGTGCCCAGCAGCGCCGATGCGGTACCGGCAATGGCGCCGTGCTTCTCCAGCGCCAACACCGAGGTGGTGGGGATCACCAGGCCCATGAAGCCGCTGGCCACGAAATACAGCGCGATCAGCACCGCGAGCTGGTCGCCGCCCATGAGGTAGTACACCAGCATCGCGGTCATCGTCAGGCCCGACGCCGTGGCCGCGACCTTCACCAGCCGAACCAGCCCGAAGCGGTGACCCAGCATGCCGGTGAACTGCGAAGCCCCGATGAAGGCGATGGCGTTGAACGAGAACGCCAGGCTGTACTGCACGGGCGTGAGGCCGTAGTGGTTGATGAGCACGAAGGGCGAACCCGCCAGGTAGACGAAGAAGCCAGCCATGGCCGTGGCGCCTATGCCCACCAGACCCAGGTAGTGCCAGTCGCGCAGCAGCAGACCGTAGGCGCGCAGTGCGCTACCCAAGCTGCTTTCCACGCGCTCGGCCTCGGTCCGGGTTTCCTGCAGCGCTCCGTAGACCAGGGCCAGGCCAGCCACCGAGGCCAGGGCCACGGCCCAGAACACGCCGCGCCAGCCGGTGAGCGCGATCACGCCGCTGCCCGCCAGCGGCGCGAGGATGGGCGAAACGCTGAACACCAGCATCAGCAGCGACATCAGGCGCGCCGCGTCGGCGCCGGTGTGCAGGTCGCGCACCACGGCGCGTGGGATCGCCATGCCGGCGGCCGCGCCCAGGCCCTGCAGGAATCGCAGCGCCACCAGGGTCTGAATGTCGGTGGCCAGCGCACAGCCGATGCTGGCCAGCGTGAACAGGCCCAGGCCGAAGTACAGCGGCGGCTTGCGGCCGACCATGTCGGACACGGGCCCGTAGAGCAACTGGCCCACACCGAGCGCGAGGAAGAAGGCGGTCAGGCTGAACTGCACGGGACCGACCTCGGCGCCCAGACTGCGGCCGATGTCGGGCAATGCCGGCAGGTACATGTCGATGGCGAAGGGGCCGATGGCGGAGAGCAGGCCCAGGATCAGGGCCATCTTGAGGTAGCGAGTGAAGAACATCCCTGCGATTGTCGTCAGACGCGAATGGCCGCGCTGGCGCGAGGTCGTGCGCGTGCGTCACAATTTCGCCACCGCGAGCCCCGTTCATTTCACTGGAGAAACCCCATGGCCGTTGAAGGCAGCGCAGGCGATCTGCTCAAAGTCGTGACCCTGCTGGGCGCAGCGGTCGTTGCCGTGCCCCTGTTCAAGCGCCTGGGCCTGGGCTCGGTGCTGGGTTACCTGGCCGCCGGGCTGGCCATCGGGCCGTTCGGCATGGGCCTCTTCAGCGACCCGGCCACCATCCTGCACACGGCCGAACTCGGCGTGGTCATGTACCTCTTCGTCATCGGGCTGGAGATGCAGCCCTCGCACCTGTGGAGCCTGCGCCGCGCGATCTTCGGCCTGGGCAGCCTGCAGGTGGTGGTGTGCGGCCTGTTGCTCACCGGCGTGGGCCTGGCCTTCGGTTTTCCGCTGGGCGTGTCCTTTGTGAGCGCCATGGGTTTCGTGCTCACCTCCACCGCCGTGGTGATGCAGCTGCTCGGCGAGCGCGGCGACATGGCCCAGCCACGGGGCCAGAAGATCGTCGCCATCCTGCTGTTTGAAGACCTGCTGATCGTGCCGCTGCTGGCCGTGGTGACCTTCATGGCGCCGCCCGACCTGGCCGGAACCGCGGCAGCCACGTCGTCGCGCTGGGGCACCATCGGCCTGGCCCTGGGCTCACTGGTGGCCTTGGTCGCGGCTGGCGTGTGGCTGCTCAATCCGCTGTTCCGCGTGCTGGCCAACGCCAAGGCGCGCGAGGTCATGACCGCCGCCGCCCTCCTGGTGGTGCTGGGCGCGGCCCTGCTCATGCAGGTGGGCGGCCTGTCCATGGCCATGGGGGCCTTTCTGGCCGGCGTGCTGCTGTCCGAATCCACCTTCCGCCATCAACTTGAAGCCGACATCGAGCCTTTCCGCGGTCTGCTGCTCGGCCTGTTCTTCCTGAGTGTGGGCATGTCGCTCGATCTGGCCGCGGTGGCCAGCAACTGGCCCATCATCGTGGCCGGCGTGGTGGCCATGATGCTGGTCAAGGCGCTGTGCATCTACGGTGTGGCGCGCTTTGCCAGGAGCTCACACGCCGACGCGCTGGACCGCGCCGTGCTGATGGCCCAGGGCGGTGAATTTGCCTTCGTGCTGTTCGCGGCGGCCCTCGGCGCGAAAGTGATCGACCCGGTGGTCAACGCCAACATGACCGCCATCGTGGTGCTCTCGATGGCGCTCACCCCGCTGGTGGTGCTGGTGCACCGGCGCCTGGCCACCAAGCCGGGTGTGTCCATGGACGGCATCGAGGCCGTCGACGGTCAGGCCGCCAGCGTGCTGGTGGTCGGCTTCGGCCGCTTCGGGCAGATCGCCAGCCAGGGCGTGATCGCGCGCGGCGCCAGCATCACCATCATCGACAACAACGTGCAGATGATCCGCGACGCCGAGGCCTACGGCTTCAAGGTGTACTACGGCGACGGCTGCCGCGCCGACGTGCTGCATGCGGCCGGCGCGCACTCGGCCAGCGCCATCCTGGTGTGTGTGGACAACAAGGAAGCCGCCACGCGCCTCGCCGAACTGGCCCAAACCGAGTTTCCCCAGGCCGAGCTGCTGGTGCGGGCCTTCGACCGCGAACACGTGCTGGAGCTGCGCAAGAAGGCCGATGTGGGCTACCTCGTGCGCGAAACCTTCGAGTCCGCCATGGCCATGGGCCGCCAGGCCATCCTGACCCTGGGCGCCGCCGAAGAAGAAGCCGACGAGGTGATGGAGCACTTGCGCCGGCGCGACGCCGAGCGCATGGACATGGAAGCTGCCGGTGGCATCTTTGCCGGACGCGCGCTGGTGCTGGGCAATCAGGTGAAGAAGGCCGCCGCACATCCGGTAGCGCAAGAACCCGCTTGAAGATTCAGTCAGGGTCGGGCTTCAACTTCCAGCGTCCGCTTCATCGCGACCGCTCCCTGCGCCATCATGGCGCCAATGAAATCTGCCATCTCGTGCGGAAGCACATCGGTGATCCAGACGAAGCGGGTGCGCTGTGGGCCTTGCGCGAACAGTTGCGCCGACGCGTTGTGGTGCGTGAGCTGGCCACCGGCGATGGCGTAACTCAGGCGATGGATTTTTTCGTCGAGTCCCACGAAGCGCTCGCGCGCGACCATGCCGTTGGCGAAGCTCACGACGCGGGTGCCCTCCTCGGCGCGGCAGTCGGTCACGAAGCCGGGTGCCAGACGCTGGTGCACGGCGTTGAAGTCGCGCAGCGCGTCCCAGACCTGGTCCAGGCCGGCTTCAATGACGATCTCGTGGTGGATGGTGGCCATGCTGCTTCTCCTGTTCAGGGGCAGACAGCCTCGACGTTGTTGCCGTCGGGGTCGATCAGGAAGGCCGCGTAATAGGTCGGACTGTAGTCGGGGCGCGGGCCGGGGCCACCGTTGTCCTGGGCGCCCGCTTTCAGACCAGCCTTGTAGAACGCGTCCACCGCCTTGTGGTCGGCGGCGCGGAAGGCGACGTGCGTGCCCGGGCCTTCTGAGCCCTTCGTCGCGTAGAGCCAGAGCGCCGGCGCGCCCTTCGGGCCCAGACCGGCGTAGGTGTCGTCGTGGGCACCCAGCACGTGGCCGAGGGGTGCGAGCGCTGCTTCGTAGAAGCGGCGGCTTGCGGTGAGGTCTTTGACTTTCAGTCCGATGTGGTCGTACATGGTGATGACTTCCTGCTCGATGGGTGGATCAGGCGGTCATCGTCGATCAAAGCGCTCAAGCGGTCTTGGAGAATCTTGCGGTCATTTTTCGGGCCCGTTCGGGCGGCCTGGCGAAAGCCGCGCGGCGACACGCCGGCCGCGCGGTGGAAGGTGCGCACGAAGTTGCTGAGGTCGGCAAAGCCCACCTCCAGGGCCACGTCGGTCACCGGTTGCTCGCTGTCGGCCAGCAGCCGTGCCGCGTGGCGCAGCCGCGAACGCACCAGGTACTGGTGCGGCGTGACGCCGAGCACGCGCGAGAACAGCCGCAGGAAATGGAACGGGCTCAGGGCCACTTCGCCAGCGGCCCGGTCCAGGTCGATGTCCTCGTGCGAATGGGCGGCAATCCACATCGCGGCCTCCACGGCGCGGCGGCGGTCGCGCTCGCTCGTGCTCTGCGGCGCGAGGTTGCGGCCCGTCACGACGTCGACGAAACGGGACGCGAACCACAGGCCCACTTCGTCCAGGCCGGCATCGCTGCGGCCATTGGCCACCGACTGCGCGAGTTCGCCCAGCACCATGAGTTCGGGCAGCGGCGGGAGGCCGCCGGTGCGCCAGGTGCATTTGTCGCCGCCGACCAGCTCCACGAAACCTGGCGAGAGGTGAAACGCGAGGCATTCGTCGCCGCAGACGTGGTGGTCGTGCGTGCACATGAACTCGTCACCCGGGTGGCCCACCAGCACCGAGCCGGCCACCAGTTCATACGACGCGCCCCGCACCCGGTAGCCAAAGGTGCCCTTGCGCACGTAGGAGACCGAGTGGCCTGTGTGCACCTCGGTGAACGGCTTCTCGGCCGGGCCGGCGCTGCAGCGGTAGTCCACCACCCGGATGGCGCCAGACAGCAGTTCGGTGGCAGTGATCATCTGCCGTCTCCATCGAACAGGCCGGGCTCGCTGCCGATTTGCGCGCATTCAATCTGCAGCATGCGCAGCTTGGTCGCCACGCCGCCGGCGGCGGAAAAACCGCCCGAGCGGCTGCCCGCCGCGAGCACGCGGTGGCAGGGAACGATGGGGGCAAACGGGTTGTGGCCCATGGCCTGCCCCACGGCACGGGCCAGGCCGGCATCGCCCAGGGCCTGGGCCATCTCGCCGTAGGTGCGGGTCTGGCCGGGCGGTATCGCGCGGGCCATCGCATAGACCTCGCGCTGGAACGGCGTAAGGCGGGACATGTCGAGTTCGATCTCGCGCAGATCGCTGCGCGACCGGCCCTCCAGCAAAGCCTGAACACCCTCGATGGCCGTCTGCACCGGCGCCGGCGGCTGAGCGACCTCGGGCAGTGGCGGAAAACCCTTCAGCAGCCGCGCACGGGTGCGGGCCGCGTCGGCCTCGGGCAACTGCACCGCCACCACACCCGCCGCGCCCCAGGCGATGCCGCAGACACCGATGGCGGTGTCGAACAGGGTGTGGCCGCCCTCGCCCATGGCCATCTCGATCTCACACGGCGCGCAGCGCCGCGCGCAAACCCTCGCCGATCTCGGGACGCTCGAGGAAGGGGTCGGCCGGGTTGGTGATGTTCACGATGCCCTCCATGCGCGCGCGCACATTGCCCAGCGCGCGTGGGTGGCTGAAGATGTAGAAGCGGTCAGCTGAAATCGCGTCGAACACCAGCTGCGCCACCTGGGCCGCCGTGACCTTGCCCGAGCCCACCGCCTTGTCGCTCATGGCCTGGCCGATCAGCTGGCTTTGCGTGGCCTTTTCGTCAGCCAGCTCGGCGGGCTTGTTGCGGTGGCTCTGGCTGATGCCGGTGGGCACGAAGTACGGGCAGAGCACGCTGGCGCTGATCTGGTCGCTCACCAGCTTCAAGTCCTGGTAGAGCGTTTCGGTGAGGCTCACCACGGCGTGTTTGCTCACGTTGTAGATGCCCATGTTGGGTGGCGTGAGCAAGCCGGCCATGCTCGCGGTGTTCACGATGTGGCCGCGCCAGGCCGGGTCCTTCTTGGCGGCGGAGAGCATCATGGGCGTGAACAGGCGCACGCCGTGCACCACGCCCCACAGGTTCACGCCCAGCACCCACTCCCAATCCTTCACCGAGTTTTCCCAGATCAGGCCGCCCGAGCCCACACCGGCGTTGTTGAACACGAAATGTGGCGCGCCGAAGGTCTTCTCCACATCGGCGGCCAGCGCTTCCATCTGTGTCTGGCTGGACACGTCGACCTTGCGCGACAGCACCTTCACGCCGGTGGCCTCGATCTCGGCCGTGGCCGCGTCCAGCGCATCCTGCTGCACGTCCACCAGCACCAGGTTCATGCCCAGCTTCGCACCGATGCGCGCGCACTCCAGACCGAAGCCCGAACCGGCGCCAGTGAGCACCGCGGTTTTACCTTTGAAGTCCTGAATCATTTGTGTCTCCTTTTTGCGTATGTCAAAAAATCAGGCCGGGCGCAGCATTTCGATGTGGTCGATGCCGTCTTCGATGTAGATCGGGCCAATGGGCTCGAAGCCGTGTTGCCGGTAGAAGGCTTCCAGCCGCGCCTGCGCGCCGATGCGGATGGGCTGCACACCCCACAGGCCGTGCAGGGCCTGCACCGCTTCGCGCATCAGCACATGGCCCAGGCCACCACCGCGCGCCGCCGGCAGCGTGACCACGCGGCCGATGCTGGCCTCGTTGAATTTCAGGCCGGCCGGCACCAGGCGGGCGTAGGCGACCAAGGTCTGGTCCGCCGTTTCGCCCAGCAGGTGGAAACACCGCGCGTCGGCGCCGTCCATGTCCTGGAACACGCAGTTCTGTTCCATCACGAAGACCTCGGTGCGCAGTTGCAGCAGGGCATAGAGCGTGCGGGCATGCAGGGCATCAAAAGGCAGGCAGCGCCAGTTCAGTGAGGTCGAATTCAAGCGCGCACTTCCCTCAGCACGAAACCGATGCGCGGAAAGTGCACGTGCAGCAGGCCAGCGCGTTCGTCGGTGCGCTCCAGCGTGTAGCGCGTGCGCGTGGCCGCGCGCAGGATGCCTTCGGTGGGTTCCTGGCCGAAGGTCTCGGCGCTGATGGTGACGCGGCTGCCCAGCGCAATGCCGTGGTCGTCCTGGAAGGTGTCGTCGGTGTGCGGCGCGGGCTGTGCGGAGGCCGCAATGGCGATGGCTTGCTCGGACGTGAGTTTGCTGAAGCTGCCATGGCCGATCGCGGCCATGCGGTCCATCCATTCGATGACGTGTGGTGTGGCGTCCAGAATATCGGCCATGGCGGGGTTGACCACACGGCTGAACCACAGCGGGTGGTAGGCCGCGAAGTCGGCCACGCAGGGCGCGTCGCCCAGCAGGTAGGGGTGCATTTCCACCATGGTGGAGAGGCGGCGCAGGTAGCTCCTGCAGGCGGAAGTCGCGTCCCCCGCGCGCAGGCTGGTCATGCCGCCGCGCATGGCGCCACGGTCGGCCGCGAAGGCCTGGGCCGCTTCCGGCGGCTGGCCGGCGAACAGCGCAGCGGCGCCCTTGGGGCTGAGGCTGTAACCCATGGCGGCCCAGAACAGCGTGCTGTCGGCCCACTGGGACAACACGCGCGCCATGCCCTTGAGGTGCTCGGGGTAAAGGGTGGGTTCGGGCTCGCGGTGTTCGAGCACGTCGCAGATGAGGGCGGTGTCGCAATAGATGTCGGCGCCGATCTGCAGGAAGGGTGTGCGTCGGTAACCACCGGTGAGGGCAATCACGTCGGGCTTGGGCATGATGCGCGGGATGTTCACGCTCTGCCACGCCAGCTTCTTGTGTCCCAGGATCAGGCGCACCTTCTCCGAAAACGGCGACGTGGGGTAGTGGTGCAGGATGAGGTCGGACATGGTTCAGCGTTCTCCGTGTGATGTGATGTCCGTTCGCCCTGAGCCTGTCGAAGGGCTCGCCCAGGTGTTGGCGGGGGCTTCGACAGGCTCAGCCCGAACGGAAACTTGGGCGGTCATGAGGGTCTGGCGCGCTGGAGTATGGCGTCGAAGTCGACACCGGCGCCCAGCGAGCCGAAGCTGTGGCCCCACTCACCGCCGATGCGCGAATCGCAAAACGCGCTGAACACGGCGGCGGGTGCGGTCTGGGCCAGCAAGGCGGCCTGCACCGCCAGCGCCACGTCTTGCGCCAGGCGGCGGGCTTCCATCTCGGTGGCCATCTCTTCCACGCGGATGGGCAGTTGCGCGGCGAGCCGGTCCAGCGCCGGGTGCATGCCCCGGGCGGGTGCGATCTCGTGCGCCAGGGCGGCGGCCGCGTCGGCCTTGCGCAGCGCGCGCAACAGGTCGATGGCCATGATGTTGCCCGCGCCTTCCCAGATCGAATTGAGCGGCATTTCGCGGTAGATGCGCGCCATCACGCCCTCGCCGCCCTCCTCCACATAACCGTTGCCGCCCAGGCACTCCATGGCTTCCTGCGCGAAGTGGCTGCCGCGCTTGCAGATCCAGAATTTCGCCACGGGCGTGAGCAGGCGGTTCATCACCTGTTCGTGTGGGTCGCCGGCACGGTCGAAACTGCGCGCCAGACGCAGCGCGAGCGCGGTCGCGGCCTCGGATTCGAGCGCCAGGTCGGCCAGCACGTTCTTCATCAGCGGTTGGTCGATGAGCGTTTTGCCAAAGGCCTTGCGTTGTGCCGTGTGGTTGAGCGCGATGCTCAGCGCCTGGCGCATCAGGCCGCTGGTGCCCAGGGCGCAATCGAGCCGCGTCATGGTGCCCATGGCCAGGATCTGCGGGATGCCACGGCCCTCCTCGCCCACCAGCCAGGCGCTGGCACCCACAAATTCCACCTCGGAACTCGCGTTGGCCTTGTTGCCCAGCTTGTCCTTCAGGCGCTGGATGAAGAGCTGGTTCATCGAACCGTCAGGCAGCACGCGCGGCAGGAACAGGCAACTCAGGCCGCTGGCGGTCTGCGCGAGGATCAGGAAGGCGTCGCACATGGGCGCGGAGAAGAACCACTTGTGGCCGGTGACGCTGAAGCGCTGGCCCCAGGCGTCGCTGCCGGCGGGCTCGGCGCGCGTGGTGTTCGCGCGCACGTCGGAGCCGCCCTGCTTCTCCGTCATGCCCATGCCCATGGTCAGGCCCGCCTTGTCGCGCCAGACCTTGAGTTGCGGGTCGTAGGCGCGGCTGGTGAGGCCCGCTTCCCAGTCTTTGTAGATGGCCGGGTTGTCCTTGAGCGCGGGCGCCACCGCGTAGCTCATGGAGATGGGGCACAGGATGGAAGGCTCGAGCTCGGTGAAGAGCATGAAACCGGCGGCGCGCAGGAGGTGTGAACTCGCTGCACCCTCACCCCAACCCTCTCCCGCCAGCGGGAGAGGGGGCAAGTCACGCGCGCCTGAAGGGTTGTCGGTATTGGCCCCCTCTCCCGCTGGCGGGAGGGGGTTGGGGTGAGGGCTGCCCCAAGCCGCACCATGCAACCCGGCCGCAACAGCCTCCGTCATCAGCGCGTGGTAGCTCGGGTGGAACTCCACCTGGTCCACGCGCTGTCCGAAGCGGTTGTGCGTCTTGAGCTGCGGCGTGTGCACATTGGCCAGCCGCGCGTGGGTCTGCATCTCGCCGCTGCCCACCACAGCGCCCAGCGCATGCAGCGGGGCGGTGTCGAGCGCGGGCGCGTTGAACGCCAGCGCCGACTGCATCGCCCGGTTGGTACTGAACAGGTTGGTATCGACCAGCGGCGCAGGCTGGTTGAACACTTCATGCGTCGCATTCATCACAACACCTCCAACGAGAGCGGCGCCTTCAAACCAGGCCACCGCGGAACCGGCTTTGCCGGGCCGCCAGTGGCGCCCCCCCTGGGGGGTGACGCCGCAGGCGGCGCGGGGGGTTACACCAGCTTGACCAGTTGCTTGCCGAAATTTTTGCCCTTGAGCAGGCCCATGAAGGCCTCGGGCGCAGCGGCCAGACCTTGCGCCACGGTCTCGCGCGGGCGCAGCTTGCCGGTGGCCACCAGCGTGCCCAGCTCGGTGAGGGCCTCGGGCCAGACTTCCATGTGTTCGCTGACGATGAAGCCTTCGATCTTCAGGCGGTTCACCAGGATCAGCGCCGGGTTGGTCAGCGGCAGGGGCTGCCCGTCGTAGCCGGCGATCATCCCGCACACCGCGATGCGGCCGAAGGCGTTCATGCGCAGCAGCACCGCGTCGAGCACCATGCCGCCCACGTTTTCAAAGTAGCCGTCGATGCCCTTGGGGCAGACTTCCTTGAGTGCCTTGGCCAGCGACCACGCGTCCTTGTGCAGCTTGTAGTCGATGCAGGCGTCAAAGCCGAGCTCTTCCACCGCGTACTTGCATTTGTCGGGGCCCCCGGCGATGCCCACCGCGCGGCAGCCGCGCGCCTTGGCCAGTGCGCCAAAGGCACTGCCCACCGCGCCCGTGGCCGCGCTGATCACCACGGTGTCGCCGGCCTTGGGGTTGATGATCTTCACCAGGCCGTACCAGGCGGTCACGCCGGGCATGCCGACCGCACCCAGGTAGTACGACAGCGGCACGTGGGTCGTGTCCACTTTGCGCAAGGCACCCACCTGGTTGGCGTCGACCACGCTGAACTCCTGCCAGCCGCCCATGCCCACGACCTGGTCACCGGCCTTGAACTTGGGGTGCATGGACTCGACCACCTCGCCCACGGTGCCGCCGATCATGACCTCGCCCAGCGGCTGCGAGGCCGCGTAGCTCTTGCTGTCGTTCATGCGCCCGCGCATGTAGGGGTCCAGGCTCAGGAAGTGGTGGCGCACCAGCACCTGGCCATCCTTGAGCGCGGGGGTGTCGGTGGTGACGAGCTTGAAGTTGTCGACGGTGGCTTCGCCTTGTGGGCGGTTGTCGAGCACGATCTGGTGGTTGGTGGGCATGGTGTGACTCCTGTGGAAATATCAGTCTGTGGAAATGCGGTTGAAGGCCTGGGTGCTTCCAGGGCCAACAGGTAGCCGGGCGACGAACTTGAAGGTGCCGGTGGCGTGCGCGCAAAGCTTGCCCGCCGCATCAAAAATGCTGCCTTCGGTGAAGGCCATGGTGGCGGTGCGGTGCAGCAGCTTGCCCTTGGCCAGCAGCGGCCCCTTGGCCGCGCGCATGAAGCTGGTCTTCATCTCGATGGTGACGCAGCCCATGTCGGGCTCGACCGAGCGCGCGGCGTGCGCCATCACCACGTCCAGCAGCGTCATGCTGGCGCCACCGTGCACCACGTCGAAGGAATTCAGGTGGTCATCGGAAGGCTTGAAGGCGATCTCCGCCTCACCGCCTTCGAACTTCTGAAGTTCGAAGCCGAGCAGTTCGACGAAAGGGATGCGGACGCTGAATTTCATGGCCTTGAAGAGATATCCGTTCGCCCTGAGCTTGTCGAAGGGTTCTTGCAATGTGTGTGCGAGGGCTTCGACAAGCTCAGCCCGAACGGTATGGGTGTGGTCAGCCGCCGGTGATGATGCTGACGCCGCCATCGACCGCCAGCCACTGACCGGTGATGTGTTTGCCGGCGTCGCTCGCGTACAGCAGCGTGAGGCCTTTCAAGTCTTCGTCATCGCCCAGGCGGCCCAGCGGTGCGTGCGCGGCCAGGCGCTCTTCGCCCATGGCCTTGAGCGTGCCCATGGTCATCTTGCTCGGAAAGAAGCCGGGGCAGATCGCGTTGACGCGGATGCCGTGAGCGCCCCACTCGGCGGCGAGCGCGCGGGTGAAGTTGATCACCGCACCCTTGGAGGTGTTGTAGGCGATGGTCTTCATGTCGCGCGGGTTGCCGCCCAGGCCGGCGATGGAGGCGGTGTTGATGATGCTGCCGGTTCTGCGCGCGATCATGCTGCGCTTGGCCACGATCTGGCTCAGGATGAAGTAGCTGCGCACGTTGAGGTTCATCACCTTGTCCCAGGCATCCACCGGGTGGTCTTCCGCGGGGGCGCCCCAGGCGGCACCGGCGTTGTTGATCAGGATGTCGATGTCGCCCAGGCGCTGCAGGCTCTCGTCGGCCAGGCGCTGGATGTCTTCTTCCTTCGAGCAGTCGGCGGCGATCCAGCGGGCGTCGATGTTGGCGGCCTGCAGCTCGGCGGTGGCCGCTTCGAGGTCTTCGGTCTTGCGCGAGCTGATCACCACGCGGGCACCGGCTTCACCCAGCGCGTGGGCCATCTGCAGGCCCAGGCCGCGCGAGCCGCCGGTGATGAGGGCGGTCTTGCCCTTGAGGTCGAAGAGTTGGTGGATGGTTCGGGTCATGTTGTTCTCCTTTGGTTTGGGTATGTCAGACGACGCATGAAGCAGCACAGGCCAGGGGCACTGAGGGTCCGGCTTTGCCGGCCCAAGGTGCCGTCCCCCTCCAAGCCGAAGGCGCAAGAGAGGGGGAAGCCGCAAAGCGGCGCAGGGGGTGTTTCATGTCTCATAGTCCATGCACTGGCGCTCCTGAACAACCTTGCGCATGAACGGCTTGAGTGCCACATGCGAAGGATGGGTCTGGTACGCCGCGAGTGCTGCGCGGTCGGTGAAGCTGCTGTTGAGCACCAGATCGTAGGTGCCCTCCAGACCCGGCTGGGCCGTGGCCACTTCAAAGCGTTCGATGCCGGGCACCAGGTGCGCGCAGGCGTCGAGCAGGGCCTTGGCCTTCGCGACGTTGGTGGCCTTGTCGCCCTCGGCGCCCAGGTCCTTGATCTTCCACATGACGATGTGCTGCAGCATCAGAAAGCCTCCTCCGGCAGGGTGGCGCAAGTCTGGTCGCGGCTGCTCACCACCTGCAGCCAGGCGCCGATTTTCGGCAGCTCGTAGTGGAAAAAGAAGCGCATGGCCGCCAGCCGGCCGGTGCGTGCGTTCGACTCGGGCGCTGCGTGCGCGGCCACCGCCACGTCCAGCCACACCCAGGCCAGCACGGTGTGGCCAAAGGCCTGCAGATACGGCACGGCATTGGCCAGCGCATCGGTCGGTTCGCCGGTGGCCCAGGCGGCCTTGGTCGCAGCCCCCACCTGCGCGAGCGCCTGGCCCAGCGCGTTGGCATGGGCCGCAAATTCGGGAATGTGGATCGCGCGCTGGATGGCGCCGTTGATGCGCCCGGCCAGCAGCGTGAGGCCTTTGCCACCTTCCATCAGCACCTTGCGGCCCAGCAGGTCCATGGCCTGGATGCCGTGCGTGCCCTCGTGGATCATGTTCAGGCGGTTGTCGCGCCAGTACTGTTCCACCGGGAAATCGCGCGTGTAGCCGTAGCCACCGTGGATCTGGATCGCGAGGCTGTTCGCCTCCAGGCACCACTCGCTGGGCCAGCTCTTGGCGATGGGCGTGAGCACCTCCAGCAACAGGCGCGCGTCGTCGGCCGTGGCCGCATCGGCTGTGTGTTGTTCGTCCACCAGGCGCGCGCAATACAGCTCGAGCGCGAGCGCGCCTTCGCAATACGACTTCTGCGCCAGCAGCATGCGTTTCACGTCGGCGTGTTCGATGATGCGCACCGGTGGCTGGGCGGGGTCCTTGCCGGCGGGGCCCATCGGGCGACCCTGCGGGCGGTTCTTCGCGTAGTCAAGGCTGGCGAGATAACCCGCCATGCCCAGCATGGTCGCGGCCATGCCCACGCCGATGCGGGCCTCGTTCATCATGTGGAACATGCAGTGCAGGCCCTTGCCGGCCTGGCCCACGAGGTAGCCCACGGCACCCGCCTCTCCGCCAACGGGGTACTTGCCTTCGCCGAAGTTGAGCAGCGTGTTGGTGGTGCCGCGCCAGCCGCACTTGTGGTTCAGGCCGGCCAGCGCCACATCGTTGCGCTCGCCGGTCAACTCACCCGCGGCGTTCACCATTTTCTTGGGCACGATGAAGAGCGAGATGCCACGCGTGCCGGGCACGAGCTTGCCATGCTCATCGGGAATCTTGGCCAGCACCAGGTGGATGATGTTGTCGGTCAGCTCGTGTTCGCCGGCCGAGATCCACATCTTGTTGCCCTTGAGGCGGTAGCGCGGGCCGAGCGGGTCATCGGCAAAGTCGGCGCCATCGGGCACGGCGCGCGTGGACACGTCGCTCAGGCTCGATCCGGCTTGCGGCTCCGAGAGGCACATGGTCCCCGAGAAGCGGCCCGAAAATTCGTTGAGCGCAAACACCTGTTTCTGCGCCTCGGTGCCGTGCACCATGAGCAGGTTGGCGTTGCCGGTGGTGAGCATGCCGCTGCCGATGCTGACCGACGCCATGGCAAAGAAGGCGTTGGCCGCGGCCTCCACCGTGTAGGGCAACTGCATGCCGCCCACCTCGTAGTCCTGCGCAGCGCTCAACATGCCCGAGCCGGCGTAAGCCTTCTGCGCATCGTGGGTGGCCTGCGGCAGGATCACTTTTTCGCCGTCGAAGTGCGGCTCCTGCGTGTCCACCAGGCGGTTGAACGGCGCGTACTTCTCGCGCGCAATGCGTTCGCAGGTGTCCAGCACCGCATCAAACGTTTCGCGGCTGTGATCCGCGAAACGCTCGCGCTGCTGCAGCGTTTCGACGTGCAGCCAGTCGTGCAGCAGGAAGTCGACGGTCGGGCGCAGAGTCATGTTGCGCCCCGGTGTCAGAGAACTTCGAACACACCAGCGGCGCCCATGCCGCCGCCGATGCACATCGTCACGCAGACGCGCTTGGCGCCACGGCGCTTGCCTTCGATCAGCGCATGGCCGGTCAGGCGCTGGCCCGACACGCCGTAGGGGTGGCCCACCGCAATGGCGCCGCCGTTGACGTTGAGCTTGTCGCCCGGGATGCCCAGCTTGTCGCGGCAGTAGATCACCTGCACGGCGAAAGCTTCGTTGAGTTCCCACAGGTCGATGTCGCTCACCTTCAGGCCCAGGCGCGCGAGCACTTTGGGGATGGCGAACACCGGACCGATGCCCATTTCATCGGGCTCGCAGCCCGCCACTGCGAAGCCGAGGAACCGGCCCAGGGGCGTGAGGCCACGCTTCTCCGCCATGGTCTCGTTCATGATCACGCAGGCGCCGCCGCCGTCGCTGAACTGGCTGGCGTTGCCGGCCGAGACCAGGCCGCCCGGCAGGGCCGAGCGCAGGCCGTGGATGCCTTCAAACGTGGTGCCGGCGCGAATGCCCTCGTCGTTCTCCACGGTCACCTGTTTCGTCGTCAATCCCATGACCTTGTCGGCCACGCCGGCGGTCACGGTGATGGGGGCGATCTCGGCCTTGAACAGGCCCGCCTCCAGCGCGGCCGTGGCCTTCTGCTGGCTGGCGGCGCCGTACTCGTCCATGGCATCGCGGCCGATGTTGTAGCGCTTGGCCACCTGCTCCGCGGTCTGCAGCATGTTCCAGTAGATCTCGGGCTTGTTTTTCGCGAGCCATGGGTCGGCCAGCATGTGGGTGTTCATTTCCTGCTGCACGCAAGAAATGCTCTCCACGCCGCCGGCCACATACACATCACCCTCGCCGGCAATGATGCGTTGCGCGGCCATGGCAATGGTTTGCAGGCCCGACGAGCAGAAGCGGTTGACTGTCATGCCCGAGGTGGTGATGGGCAGGCCTGCGCGCAATGCAATCTGGCGCGCGATGTTGGCGCCGGTGGCGCCCTCGGGGTTGGCGCAACCCATGATGACGTCGTCGACTTCGGCGGCTTCGATGCCGGCGCGGGCAACGGCGTGCTGCACCGCGTGGCCGCCCAGGGTGGCTCCGTGGGTCATGTTGAAGGCGCCCTTCCAGCTCTTGGCCAGGGGTGTGCGGGCGGTGGAAACGATGACGGCGTTGGTCATGAAATGTTCTCCTGTTCGGTCTTGTGCTGTGGGATCAGTTGAAGGTCTTGCCTTCGGCGACCAGGCGTTTGAGAAGCGGGGCTGGTTCCCAGAATTTCGCGTCGTCCAGCGGGTTCTTCGCAAAGCGCTTCATGCTCTGCACCACGTTGAACAGGCCCACGGTGTCGGCGTAGATCATCGGGCCGCCGCGGTGCGCGGGGAAGCCGTAGCCGAAGATGTAGACCACGTCGATATCGCTGGCCTTGTTGGCAATGCCCTCTTCCAGGATGTGCGCGGCTTCGTTCACCAGCGAATACACCAGGCGCTGCACGATCTCCTCGTCGGAGATCTTGCGCGGCGTGATGCCGAGCGAGGCGCGGTGGTCCTCGATCATCTTCACCACCTCGGCGTTCGGGATCGCGTCGCGCTTGCCCGGCACGTAGTCGTACCAGCCGGCGCCGGTCTTCTGGCCGTAGCGGCCCTTCTCGCACAGCAGGTCGGCCGTCTTGCTGTACTTCATGTCCGGCTTTTCCTGGTAGCGGCGCTTGCGGATCGCCCAGCCGATGTCGTTGCCCGCCAGGTCGCCCATGCGGAACGGGCCCATGGCCATGCCGAACTTCTCCATCGCCTTGTCGACCTGCTCGGGCGTGCAGCCTTCGTCGAGCAGGAAGCCGCCCTGGCGGCCGTACTGTTCGATCATGCGGTTGCCGATGAAGCCGTCGCACACGCCGGAGACCACGGCTGTTTTCTTGATCTTCTTGGCCACGGTCATCACGGTGGCCATCACGTCCTTGGCGGTTTTCTCACCGCGCACCACTTCCAGCAGCTTCATCACGTTGGCCGGGCTGAAGAAATGCAGGCCCACCACGTCCTGCGGACGCTTGGTGAACGAGGCGATCTTGTTGACGTCCAGCGTCGAGGTGTTGGAGGCCAGGATCGCGCCGGGCTTCATCACGCGGTCGAGTTCCTTGAACACGGCTTCCTTGACGCCGATTTCCTCGAACACGGCCTCGATCACGAGGTCGGCCGAGCCGATGTCGTCGTAGCTCAGCGTGGTGCTCAAGAGCGCCATGCGCTGTTCGTATTTGTCCTGCTTGAGCTTGCCCTTCTTGACCTGGGCCTCGTAGTTCTTGCGGATGGTCGCGATGCCGCGGTCCAGCGCGTCCTGCTTCATCTCCAGGATCTTCACCGGGATACCGGCGTTGAGAAAGTTCATGGAAATACCGCCGCCCATGGTGCCGGCGCCGATGACGGCGACCGACGCGATCTCGCGCTTGGGCGTGTCTTCGGGCACGTCGGGGATCTTGCTCGCGGCGCGTTCAGCCGTGAACAGGTGACGCAGCGCGCGGCACTCGGGCGTCCACATCAGGTTGATGAAGATCTCGCGCTCGAAGGCCATGCCGTCGTCGAATTTCTTCTTGGTGGCGGCTTCCACCGCGTCCACGCACTTGGCGGGCGCGGGGAAGTTCTTCGACATGCCCTTGACCATGTTGCGGGCAAAAGCAAAGTACGCGTCGCCCAGCGGGTGCTTGCACGGCAGGTTGCGCACCTTGGGCAGCGCGCTGCCGTCGGCGTGTTTGGCGGCCATCTCGCGCGCCAGCGCCAGGGCTTCTTCGGCCAGGCTTTCGGGCGAAGCGGCCATCTTGTCGAACAGCTTCTGGCCGGGCAGCATGGCCAGCATTTCGCTCTTCACCGGTTCACCGCTCACGATCATGTTGAGCGCGGGCTCCACACCCAGGGCGCGCGGCAGGCGCTGCGTGCCACCGGCGCCGGGAATCAGGCCGAGCTTGACTTCGGGCAGCGCAATGCTGGTGCCGGGCGCGGCAATGCGGTAGTGGCAACCCAGGGCCAGCTCCAGGCCACCACCCATGCACACGCTGTGGATGGCGGCGATGACGGGCTTGGACGTGTTTTCCACGGCGAGGATCACCGACAGCAGGTTGGGCTCGGCCAGCGCCTTGGGCGAGCCGAATTCGCGGATGTCGGCACCGCCCGAAAACGCCTTGCCGGCGCCGGTGATCACGATGGACTTCACGGCCGGATCGGCCTCCGCCTTCTCCAGGCCAGCGGCAATGCCCTGGCGCGTGGAAAGACCCAGACCGTTGACCGGCGGGTTGTTCATGGCGATGACGGCGACATCGCCGTGGACCTGGTACTCAGCGGTCATGGAATCTCCTTCGTTGTTGGCGGAAACGGGTGCCCAGGGGCATTGACTGTGATGTTCTTCCCGAAAAAGAACGATCGTTCGATTCTAGGAACTTGCTGCGCTGCCGCAAGACCCAATTGTCGCCAGTGAGTCAGGTAGCGGAGCGCACTCCCGGCGCCGGGCCGCCCCAAGCCGGGAGCGCCCCTTTGGGGGGCAGCGACTCGCGAAGCGGCGGAGCGTGGGGGCCATGTGTCTAGACCTCAAGCCATTCTTTGCGGATCTGAGCGTCGGCACGAAGCGTCTCGGGCGTGCCTTGGAACACGATGCTGCCGTGCCCCATGACCAGCACCCGGTCGGAAATGCTCAGGGCAATGGTGAGCTTTTGCTCGATCAGCAGCACCGACACGCCGCGTGCCTTGAGCTTCTGGAGGTACTCGGCCACCAGTTCCACGATCTTGGGTGCGAGGCCCTCCGTGGGCTCGTCGATGATGATGAGGTCGGGGTCGCCCATGAGGGTGCGGCACAGCGTGAGCATCTGCTGCTCGCCGCCCGAGAGCACGCCGGCTTCGGTGTGCTCGCGCTCCTTCAGGCGCGGGAACATGGCGTACATGTCGTCAAAGCTCCAGCGGGCACCCAGCCCCTTGCCCTTCTGGCCGAGCAGCAGGTTCTGGTGCACGGTGAGCTTGGGGAAGATGTCGCGGTTTTCGGGCACATGGCCGATGCCCAGGTGCGCGATTTCAAATGGCTTCTTGCCCAGGATGGGCTTGCCTTGCCATGCCACGCTGCCGGTGGCCTCCACCAGGCCCATGATGGCCTTGGCAGTGGTCGAGCGGCCCGAGCCGTTGCGGCCCAGGAGGGCCACGATCTCGCCCTTGCCGACCGAAAACTGCACGCCGTGCAGCACGTGGCTCTTGCCGTAGTAGGCGTGAAGGTCTTGTATCTCAAGCATGGTGTGTCCTCAGTGGCCTGCCGCCTGTTGATCCGCCAGCACCGAGCCCAGGTAGGCTTCCTGCACACGCGGGTTGGCGCGCACGGCTTCGGGTGTGTCGAAGGCGATCACTTCGCCATACACCACCACCGCAATGCGGTCGGCCAGGCCGAACACCACGCCCATGTCGTGCTCCACCGTCAGCAGCGTCTTGCCCACCGTCACCTCGCGGATCAGGTCGATGAAGCGGCTGGTTTCGCTCTTGCTCATGCCGGCCGTGGGTTCGTCCAGCAGGATCACCTGCGCGCCACCGGCGATGGTGATGCCGATCTCCAGCGCGCGCTGCTCGGCGTAGGTGAGGTTCATGGCCAGCGTGTCGTGCTTGCGCTCCAGACGAATCATGCGCATGAGCTCTTCGGCGCGGTCGTTGGCGTCCTTGAGGTTGGCGAGGAACTTCAGGAAGGTGTACTTGTAGCCCAGGCTCCAGAGCACGCCGCAGCGCAGGTTCTCGAACACGCTGAGCTTGGGAAAGATGTTGGTGATCTGGAAGCTGCGCGAGAGGCCCAGGCGGTTGATCTCGAACGGCTTCAGGCCGTTGATGCGGTGGCCGCCCAGCATCACGTCGCCGCTGCTGGGCTCGAAACGGCCCGAGATCAGGTTGAACAGCGTGGACTTGCCCGCGCCGTTGGGGCCGATGATGGCCACGCGTTCACCCGGATTCACCACCAGATTGACGCCGCGAATGATGTCGGTCTTGCCGAAGCTCTTGCGCAGGTCGCGCAGTTCGAGGGCGGGTGTCGTCATATTGCATCCCGCTGTTGTGTGTGTTGTTCGATCGTCACCTGGATGTCGTGCCACTGGAGCATGAAGCGCCGGCGCACCAGTTCAAACAAGCCCAGGCCCACCAGCATCATGACCAACGCGCCCACCCAGCTCGTCACGCCGCGGGCGTCCAGGTTCACCCCCAGAAAGCGCAAGGCAGTGTCCTGCCCCGCATTGAGCTGCAGGTGGTACATCATTTCGATCATGGCGCCGGCACCGGCCAGCATGATCAGCCCCGCGACGGCCAGCAACGCATAACTGCCCAGCACGCGCTTGAGCAGACCGTATGCCGCCACGCGCACATTCATCATGATCAGGCTGGCCACGCCACCGGGCGCGTACATCACCATGAACAGGAAGATCAGGCCCAGGTAGAGCAGCCAGGCTTTGGTGAGCTCCGACAGCAGCACCGAGGCCAGCACCATCAGGATGCCGCCGATGATGGGGCCGAAGAAGATGGTGGCGCCGCCCAGGAAGGTGAACAGCAGGTAGGCGCCCGAACGTCCGGCGCCCACCACCTCGGCGGTGACGATCTCGAAGTTGAGCGCGCCCAGGCCGCCCGCGATGCCGGCGAAGAAGCCGGCGATCATGAACGACAGATAGCGCACCTTCTGCGTGTTGTAGCCAATGAACTCCACGCGCTCCGGGTTGTCGCGCACGGCGTTCAGGATGCGGCCCAGCGGCGTGCGCGTGAAGGCGAACATGAGCCCGACGCAGATGAAGGTGTAGACCGCGATCAGGTAGTACACCTGCCGCGGCGGGCCGTAGGTGATCCCCATGAAGGCCTCGCCGATCACCCGGTTGCCCGACACGCCCGCTTCGCCACCGAAGAACTCGGAGAACATGAGCGACATTGCAAACACCAGCTCAGCCATGCCCAGCGTGATCATGGCAAAGGTGGTGCCGGCCTTCTTGGTGGTGACGTAGCCGAACAGGATGGCGAAGAACAGGCCCGCCACGCCGCCCACCAGCGGCAGCAGCGTCACGGGAATGGGCAACTGCCCACCCGCCGCCGCGTTGAGCGCGTGCATGGCCACATAGGAGCCCAGCCCGGTGTAGACCGCGTGGCCGAAGCTCAGCATGCCGCCCTGCCCCAGCAGGATGTTGTAGGACAGGCAGGCAATGATGGCGATGCCCATTTGCGACAGCATGGTCACCGCGAGGTTGCTGCTGAACACGAAAGGTGCCACCAGCAGGACCGCGGCAAAGAGAGACCAGACGGTCCAGCGGCCCTTGTTGAAGCCGGTTGTGGTGTGTTGCATGTTGCTCATCTCGGGTCAGCCCTCTCGCGTGCCAAGCAAACCCTTGGGGCGGAAGATCAGGATCAGCACCAGGAACAGGTAGGGCAGGATCGGCGCCACCTGCGACAGGGTGAGCTTGACCACCGAGTTCTCCTTGGTGGCGTCCGAGAGTTCAAGCCCGAGCTGTTGCGCCAGGCTGATGAAGGAGTAGTCGAACGCGACCGCGAAGGTCTGGATCACGCCGATGAGCAGGGAGGCCAGGAAGGCGCCCGAGAGCGATCCCATGCCGCCGACCACCACCACGACGAAGATCACCGAACCCACCGTGGCGGCCATGGCCGGCTCGGTCACGAAGGTGCTGCCGCCAATGACCCCGGCAAGGCCCGCCAGGCCGGTGCCCGCGCCAAACACCAGCATGAACACACGCGGCACGTTGTGCCCCAGGCTCTCCACCGTTTCAGGGTGGGTGAGCGCCGCCTGGATCACCAGGCCGATGCGGGTGCGCGTGAGCAGCAACCACAGCGCCAGCAGCATCAGCAGGGCCACCAGCATCATGAAACCGCGCGTGGCCGGAAACGGCGAGCAGATCACGCCGGCGGCCGAACACACGTCGCTGGTCGCCGCGCCCCAGACCATTTGCAGGGAATCGTCTGCCAGGTGCACCAGCGTGAAGGCCGGGCCACGCAATGCCTCGGGCGGGGCGAAGTCCAGCGCCGTGCGGCCCCAGACCAGTTGCACCACCTCGAGCAGGATGTAGGAAAAACCGAAGGTCACCAGCAGCTCGGGCACATGGCCGAACTTGTGCACCTTGCGCAGCGTGAGGCGCTCGAACAGCGCCCCCATGGCACCCACCAGCACGGGCGCCACGATGAGCGCGGGCCAGAAGCCGATCCAGCTGGACAGCGTGTAGCCCATGTAGGCCCCCACCATGTAGAAGCTGGCGTGTGCGAAATTGAGGACGCCCATCATGCTGAAGATGAGGGTCAGCCCCGAGCTCAACATGAACAGCAACAGGCCGTAGCTGACTCCATTGAGCATGGAGATGATGAAGAACTCCATGAAGTTCGCCTTTCGTGGCTGGTGTGTCAGCCTTCGGAGCACGGTGAAAACAAACCAGCGCCTGAAACGGCGCTGGTTCTACCCATGAGGACCACCCCGCACGAAACAGGGCTCGTGCGCGGGGTCCTGTCGATCAGCCCGGCCGCTTCATCTGGCAGCTGGTCGGCGTGCTGGACACGTAGGACGGGTACTCCTTGACCGGTGCCAGCGTCATGCCGGTGTTTTCCGGGCTGTAGGGAAACTTGCCGCCTGCCTTCTGCCAGACAGCAACGAACAGCGGCTGCTGCAACTGGTGATCAAGCTTGCGCATTTCCACTTCGCCGTTGAAGCCCTTGAACTTCAGGCCTTCCAGGGCAACCGCCACCTTCACCGGGTCGGTCGACTTGGCCTTGGCCATGGCTTCAGACAGCGCGGAGTAAGCCAGCGGGATCGCGCCGGTGTACATGTCGTCCTTGTACTTGGCCTTGAACTCGTCGGCCCACTTGCCCATCTGGCCGCCCATGTTGTAGTGCTGGTAGGCCACCTGGTACACGCGGCCTTCGCCACCGGTGCCCAGCGCGGTGGGGGTGCCCGTCACGCCGGTGTAGTAGGTGTAGAACTTGCCGGTGTAGCCACCTTCGTTGGCGGCTTTCACCAGCAGCGCGAGGTCGGAGCCCCAGTTGCCGGTGATCACGGTGTCGGCGCCCGAGGCCTTGATCTTGGCGACGTAAGGAGCGAAGTCACGCACCTGCGCCAGCGGGTGCAGGTCTTCGCCGACGATCTTCACGTCGGGGCGCTTGCGCGAGAGGTTTTCCTTGGCAAAACGCGCGACCTGCTGGCCGTGCGAGTAGTTCTGGTTGAGCAGGTAGACGTTTTTGACGTCGGGCTGGTCCTTCATGAAGGTGGTCATGGCCTCCATCTTCATGGACGTGTCTGCGTCGAAGCGGAAGTGCCAGTAGTTGCACTTGCTGTTGGTGAAATCGGGGTCGACCGCGGCGTAGTTCAGGAAGATCACCTCCTTGCCGGGGTTGCGTTCGTTGTGCTTGCTGACCGCATCGATCAGCGCGCCGGCCACCGAGGAGCCGTTGCCCTGGGCGATGTAGCGCACGCCCTGGTCGAGCGCGGCCTTGAAGTTGTTCAGGCTCTCGGCGGGGCTGAGCTTGTTGTCAAAGCCGATCACCTCGAACTTCACACCGGCCGGATTCGACTGGGTGAACTTCTCGGCGAAGAACTGCCAGCTCTTGAGCTGGTTGTTGCCCACCGGACCCATCAGGCCGGTCTGCGGGTCGATCAGGGCGATCTTGACGGTCTCGCCCTTCTGGGCTTGCGCGGCAAGGGCACAGGCGAGCAGCGAAGCTGCGGTGAGGCTCTTGATGGCGAAATGCATTGTTTGTCTCCTGTTGGTTTGGGAATCCGCTTGCAGCTTACAAGCCTGCTGCGGTGCAGCACTCAGGGATAGCCCCTAGGGTCTATCGCACTGGCGACTGTGGGGGATGAAGGGTGGTGGTGTGGCGACTCCCACCCGTCGGAAAGGTGGGCTCAGATCCCCGGGAGCACGTAGTCCTTGAGCTGCTGGCGCAGCGTCATCTTCTGCATCTTGCCGGTGGCACCCAGCGGGATCGCGTCGACGAACACCACGTCGTCCGGGATCTGCCACTTCGCCGTCTTGCCCTCGAAGAACGCCAGCAATTCCTCGCGCGTGACCTCGGCACCCGGCTTCTTCACCACCACCACGATGGGCCGCTCGTCCCACTTGGGGTGACGCATGCCCACGCAGGCCGCCATGGCCACGGCCGGGTGGGCCATGGCGATATTTTCCACGTCGATCGAGCTGATCCACTCGCCGCCCGACTTGATCACGTCCTTGCTGCGATCGGTGATCTGCATGAAGCCGTCGGGGTCGATGGTGGCCACGTCGCCGGTGGGGAACCAGCCCTGACCCTGGGCGTCGTAGCGCAGCGGGTCACCGCCCTCGCCCTTGTAGTAGCTCGAAATGATCCACGGGCCACGCACCAGCAGGTCGCCGTAGCTCTTGCCGTCCCAGGGCAGTTCTTCTCCGGCGTCGTCGACGATTTTCATGTCCACGCCGAACACCGCGCGGCCCTGCTTGAGCAGGATCTTGTGTTGCTCCTCGGGCGGCAGCGCCAGCTGGGCGTTTTTCAGCGAGCACACGGTGCCCAGCGGCGACATTTCGGTCATGCCCCAGGCGTGGATCACGGCCACGTCGTACTGGTCGTTGAAGGCTTTCATCATGGCCGGTGGGCAGGCCGAGCCCCCGATCACGGTGCTCTTGAGCGTGCTGAACTTCAGGCCCCCGGCCTGCAGGTGGCCCAGCAGCATCTGCCACACCGTGGGCACGCCTGCGGCCATGGTCACCTTCTCGGACTCCAGCAGTTCGTAGATCGACTTGCCATCCATCGCCGGGCCGGGGAACACCAGCTTGCAGCCGGTGGCTGCGGCCGAGTACGGCAGGCCCCAGGCGTTGACGTGGAACATGGGCACGACGGGCAACACGCTGTCGCGCGCGCTCAGGCTCAGTGCGTCGGGCAGGGCCGCGGTGAACGCGTGCAGGATGGTGGAGCGGTGCGAGTACAGCGCGGCCTTGGGGTTGCCGGTGGTGCCGCTCGTGTAGCACATGCTGGAGGCCGAGTTCTCGTCGAACGTGGGCCAGTGGTAGGTGTCGGGCTGGTTGGCTATCCAGGCTTCGTAGCTCTGCAGGCCGGCCAAGCCACTGTCGGCGGGCAGCTTGTCGGCGTCGCACAGCGCGATCCAGTGCTTGACCGTTGGGCATTTGGCCGCCACCGCCTTCACCAGCGGCAGGAAAGTCATGTCGAAGCAGATGGCCTTGTCTTCGGCGTGGTTCACGATCCAGGTGAGCTGGTCGGGGTGCAGGCGCGGGTTGAGCGTGTGCAGCACGTGGCCGGTGCCGCTGACGCCGAAGTACAGCTCCAGGTGGCGGTAACCGTTCCAGGCCAGGGTGGCCACGCGGTCGCCAAAGGCCAGGTCGAGGCTGTTCAGCGCGTTGGCCACCTTGCGGGAGCGCACGGCGATCTGGCCCCAGTTGCTGCGGTGGATGTCCCCCTCGACACGGCGAGACACGATCTCGCCGCTGGCGTGGTGCCGCTCGGCGTGCACGATCAGTGTCGAAATCAAAAGGGGTTGGCTCTGCATTTGGCCCAGCATGGGAAGTCTCCTGTCGATGAAGTTTTGGGGAATCGACTTCATCGTAGCGGTTTGCTCTGCACGGTGACCGAGGGCTTCCACGGGAGGAACGCCCTCGGTGTCCATTGCGGGACACGGTCTTTCGTTCGGCCTCAACGCAGCATTGCGGCAAACGGTGGGAATGGGGCCAATCACGGCACCGTGTTGATCTGCGCGTCGGTGAGTGACGCATCGAAGCGCAACTGGCCGGACCACGCTGTGCCGCTGGATCACGCGGCGCGATGTGCAGCCGCGGGCCGCCGAATTCATCTTCCCCGAACCGCTGACCGAGCCGGATTGACCCTGCGCCACGCCATGTCGGGCGCTATGGGGACAATGGCGGACATGAACCGACCCGTCGACATGGCCGCCAGCCTGGATCTTGGACTGGCCTGGCAGAACCGCTTCGCCAGTCTGGGCGAAGCCTTCTACACCCTGCTCTCCCCCACCGCGCTGCCTGCGCCCCACTGGGTGGGCACGAGCCCGGCGGTGGCCGACCTGCTGGGTCTGGACCGCGCCTGGCTCGCGTCCCCGGCCGCGCTCGATGCCTTCACCGGCAACCTTCCCATTGCTGGCGCGCAGCCCCTGGCCAGCGTGTACAGCGGCCACCAGTTTGGCCACTGGGCCGGCCAGCTGGGCGACGGCCGCGCCATCCTGCTTGGCGAGGTGGACTCGCCTGCAGGCCCACAGGAAGTGCAACTCAAGGGCGCCGGCCTCACGCCATACTCGCGCATGGGCGATGGCCGCGCCGTGCTGCGCAGTTCCATCCGCGAATTCCTCTGCAGCGAAGCCATGCACGCGCTGGGCATTCCCACCAGCCGCGCGCTGTGCGTGACCGGCTCGCCCGCGCCGGTGCGCCGCGAAGAGATCGAGACCGCGGCGGTGGTCACGCGCGTTGCGCCCAGCTTCATCCGCTTCGGCCACTTCGAACACTTCTCGCACAGTGGCCAGCACGCCCAGCTGCGCACCCTGGCCGACTTCGTCATCGACCACTTCTACCCGGCTTGCCGCGAGGCAACGGGCAATCCCTACGCCGCCTTGCTGGAAGCCGTGAGCGCGCGCACCGCCGAGATGGTGGCGCAGTGGCAGGCCGTGGGTTTCTGCCACGGCGTGATGAACACCGACAACATGAGCATCCTGGGCCTGACCATCGACTACGGCCCGTTCCAGTTCCTCGACGCCTTCAACCCCGGCCATGTCTGCAACCACAGCGACACCGGCGGGCGCTACGCCTACAACCGCCAGCCCAACATCGCCTACTGGAACCTGTTTGCCCTGGGCCAGGCGCTGCTGCCACTCATGGACGACCAGCAGCAGGCGCTGGATGCGCTGGAACCCTACAAGGCCCACATGCCGGCCGCGCTGCAGCGGCGCATGAACGCCAAGCTGGGCCTGGACCGGGTGGAAGACGGCGATGCCGAACTCACCGAGTCGCTGATGAAGCTCATGGCCGCCGATGCGGTGGACTTCACCATCTTCTGGCGTCGCTTGAGCCATGTGGCTGCAGAAATATCCGTTCGGGCTGAGCCTGTCGAAGCCCTCTTGCCCGATCGTCCTGAGCTTGTCGAAGGGCAAGCTCAAGGCGAACAGGGTCAAGTGCGCGACCTGTTCCTGCAGCGCGAGGCCTTCGACGCCTGGGCCACGCGCTGGCGTGAGCGCCTGCAAGGCCAGCCCGGCTTCGACGCCTCCGCCACGCAAGCGCGGATGCTGCGCACCAACCCGCAGGTGGTGCTGCGCAACCACCTCGGCGAAGTCGCCATCCAGCGCGCGAAGCAAGGCGACTTCAGTGAACTGGCCAGGTTGCAAAACGCACTGGAGCGCCCATTTGAGGCAATTGCCGGTCACGACGACCTCGCCGCCTTTCCACCGGACTGGGCCAGCCAGATCGAAATCAGTTGTTCATCATGAGCACCAAGGAGAACACATGAACTTCCCCATCCAGAAAACCGAAGCCGAGTGGCGCGAGGTGCTTGCCGCCAAAGGCGCCGAGCCGCGCGCCTTCGACGTGACCCGCCACGCCCACACCGAGCGGCCCTACACCGGCAAGTACGAACAGTTGTGGGCCGATGGCAGCTACCACTGCATCTGCTGCGGCAACACGCTCTTTGACGCCCAGACCAAATTCGACGCCGGTTGCGGCTGGCCCAGCTTCTCGCAGGCCGTGCCCGGTGCCATCACCGAAATCACCGACCGCACCCACGGCATGGTGCGGGTGGAGACCGTGTGCAGCCAGTGTGGCGCCCACCTGGGCCACGTGTTCGACGACGGCCCCACCGACACAGGCTTGCGCTACTGCATGAACTCGGCTTCACTTGAGCACTCACCCACCAAGGACACACCATGAAGGCCAACAGCATCCTCCAGACCATCGGCAACACGCCCCACGTGCGCATGCAACGCCTGTATGGAGCGGCCACGCAGCAGGTGTGGATCAAATCCGAGCGCAGCAACCCCGGCGGCTCCATCAAGGACCGCATCGCCCTGTCCATGGTGGAAGCGGCCGAACAGAGCGGCGAACTCCAGCCCGGCGGCACCATCGTCGAGCCCACCTCGGGCAACACCGGCATCGGCCTGGCCATGGTGGCCGCAGTCAAGGGCTACAAGCTCATTCTGGTGATGCCGGACAGCATGTCGGTCGAGCGCCGCCGGTTGATGCTGGCCTACGGTGCCAGCTTCGACCTCACGCCGCGCGAAAAGGGCATGAAGGGCTCGATCGCACGCGCCGAAGAAATCGTGGCCAGCACGCCAGGCGCCTGGATGCCGCAGCAGTTCAACAACCCGGCCAACGTGGCGGTGCACGTGCAGACCACGGCCGAAGAGATCGCAGCCGATTTCCCCGAGGGCATCGACGTGCTCATCACCGGTGTGGGCACCGGCGGACACATCACCGGCTGCGCGCGTGTGCTCAAGGCGCGCTGGCCCAGGCTCAAAGTGTTCGCGGTGGAGCCCACTGCCTCGCCGGTCATCTCCGGCGGCGCTCCCTCGCCCCACCCGATCCAGGGCATCGGCGCGGGCTTCATTCCGAACAACCTCGACACCAGCGTGCTCGACGGCGTGATCCAGGTCGACGCCGAGCCGGCGCGCGAGATGGCGCGCCGATGCGCGCGCGAAGAAGGCATGCTGGTCGGCATTTCCTCGGGTGCCACGCTGGCGGCCATTGCACAGAAACTGCCCGACCTGCCGGCCAATGCCGTGGTGCTGGGCTTCAACTACGACACCGGGGAGCGCTATCTCTCCATTGAAGGTTTTCTCCCCGCATGAAGCAACTCAAAGACATCCGTCTCTCCATGCTCGACCTGGTCGCCGTGCGCGAAGGCGGCACCGTGGCCGACGCCCTCGCCGTGGCCCTGCGCACCGCGCAGCACGCCGAGTCGCTGGGCTTCACCCGCTACTGGCTGGCCGAGCACCACAACATGAGCGGCATCGCCTGCTCGGCCACGGCCGTGCTGGTAGGCCACATCGCGGGGGGCACGAAGCGCATGCGCGTGGGTTCGGGCGGCGTGATGCTGCCCAACCACGCGCCGCTGGTGGTGGCCGAAGCCTTCGGCACGCTGGCCGAGCTCTACCCCGGCCGCATCGATCTCGGCCTGGGCCGCGCGCCAGGCACCGACCCGCACACCATGCGCGCGCTGCGGCGCGACCGCGTGGAGACCGAGGCCGATTTCCCGCGCGACGTGGCCGAGCTGCAGCACCTGCTGGGCCCCGCCACGCCCGGTCAGCGCCTGATCGCCAACCCGGGTGCCGGCACCAACGTGCCGATCTGGCTGCTGGGGTCGAGCCTGTTTTCGGCACAGCTGGCGGCCGAGCGCGGCCTGCCGTATGCGTTTGCGTCGCACTTCGCACCCCGCATGCTGCTGCAGGCGCTGGACGTGTACCGCCGCCACTTCCAGCCCTCGGCCGCGCTGGACAAGCCCTATGCCATCGTCGGCGTTCCGGTGATCGCAGCGCCCACGGATGAAGAAGCGGAATTCCTGGCCAGCAGCACCTACCAGCGCGTGCTGGGCATCCTCACCGGCAAGCGCGGCCAGTTGCCGCCACCGGTGCAGGGCTTCATGCAGCAACTGCACCCGCAGGAACAGGCCGCCATTGCCGACTTCCTGGCCGCCGGCGTGATCGGTGGACCGGACACGGTGCGCGAAGGACTTCAATCGTTGGCCGACGCCACGCAGGCCGACGAATTCATGATCGTGAGCGACCTGTTCGACCCGGCGCTGCGCTTGCGCTCGCTGACGATCACCGCCGAAGCGATGGCGTCACACGAAGTCAGCCTCCCCGCACAAGTTTCATGATCTGTCCCGCGTCCAGCGTGGACGCTTTTTGCCGGATTTGCGGCAGGTACTCCGTCTGCATCTGCTTGGCGGGGCCGAGCAGGCTCTGAAAGCTTTCCTGCAGCAGCGCGGTGCTCATGACCCGCCCACCTGCGTAGTAGCGTCTGGCCACCTGGCCCAGTGCGTAGGTGGTGGCAAACGAAAACGCCACGCCGGTGGCCGCGCCGCCCAGACCGCCGATGGCGCGGCCCGCCACCTTGCCCAGCAATCCGCCCAGCAACTTGCGCCCGAACTGCTCCAGGTACTGCGAAGTCAGGCCCACGCCCACCGCCGCGATGAACTCGCGAATGTGGCCCTGGTCCAGTTCCACGCCGTGCGCCTTGCCGATGGCGTAGACCATCTTTACCTGCAATGGAATGATGGCCATCGACGCCCAGGACTGCGGCAGCAACTCCAGCGCGCCGTTGAGCAGCGCGTAATTCAGGATCGATTTGTCGAGATCAACCCCAGACATCGCAGTGGCCGCCACCACCGGAGCTGCGGCAACTGCCGCGGGCACCGCGACCGGCACGGCTTTCTCCGCCGCATCCACGATCGCATCGGCCTCGCGCTCGAACGCCGCCGCCTCCACGGGATCGAGCTTCAGGCGCGTCTTCAGATCCGCCAGGAAGGTTCGTTCGGGTTCGCTCTGCCGGCCGTCGGCATCGCAGACACACACCGCCATTTCATAGGCCAGCTGGCGCTGCCCAGGGTCCTGCAGACCCGACACCGCGTCGGCCAGCGACACGCGCTTGAGCAGCACATCCTGATACAGCCGTGGCAGGCCGGCGCCGGCGTCTTCCTGCCCCAGCGACTCGGCCATGCGCCGGATGGCCTCGCGCTCCGTGTCGTCCTTGTGACCATCGGCAAAGCCCGCCAGCAAAGCGATGGTGAGGATGGATTGTTGTTCTTGAGGGGACATGACGGTGGAACTCCTTGAGGCCAAAAGTGAATGAGCGATCCGTATGGAGCCGCCGGATGCGCCGTGAGTTCCGGGTGCTTGACCCCGCCAGGCGGAGGCCGGGAGCAAAGCGGATAATCCTGCGATGCGTTTCCTCATCGACTTCTTTCCCATCGCCCTGTTCGTGGCGGCCTACAAGTTGGCCGACATCTACACCGCCACCGCCGTCCTCATGGTGGCCACGCTGGTGCAGACCGGGATCATCTACGCCATCGACCGCAGGCTGCAGACGCTGCAAAAAGTGACGCTGGTGCTCATTCTGGTGTTTGGCGCCCTCACCCTCTTCCTGCAGGACGAGCGCTTCATCAAGTGGAAGCCCACCGTGCTGTACGCGAGCATGGCCATCGTGCTGGCGGCCGCCCTCTGGATCTGGAAGAAGAACTTCCTGAAACTGCTGCTGGGCAGCCAGTTGAGCCTGCCCGATGGCGTGTGGTCCAGGCTCACCGTGGCCTGGGTCGGCTACTTCCTGTTCATGGCAGCCATCAACGCCTATGTGGCGGCCTACTACTCCACCGAAGACTGGGTCAACTTCAAGCTCTGGGGCTACATCTTCCCGGTGGTCTTCATCGTCGGTCAGGGCCTGTACATCTCGCGCTTCCTCAAAGACGACCCGGTGGAAAAGTCATGAGCGAAGCTGCAACGCCCACCGCGGCCGCGATCGAGGCGCAACTTCGCGCCGTGCTGGCCCCCACCGAACTGGAAGTGCTGGACGAAAGCGCCGCCCATGCGGGGCATTCGGGGTCCAATGGACTGGGCTTCGGCACCCACTTCCGGGTGCGGATCGCGGTCCCTGGTTTTGCCGGTCTGAGCCGGGTCGCCAAGCACCGCCTTGTGTATGATGCGCTGCAAAAATTCACCGACGCGGGACTGCATGCGTTGGCCATTGAAATCAAGGCCTGAAGCGGCTTGCCAGCCTGTCACTACGTTCTGATACGAGTCTGCTGAACCCAATTGGCACCCGCAGCTCCAAACTCTTTTACACCCCGAGGAACACCATGAAATTTTCCCTCTCGGCCCTGACCGCGGCCGTGCTCATCGCCACCGCGTTCAGTGCATCTGCCCAGAACATCGCCATCGTCAACGGCAAGGCCGTGCCGACCGAGCGCCTGGAGGTGCTGGCCAAGCAGATCGCCGCCACAGGCCGTCCGGTGGACGACACCGTGCGTGCCCAGCTCAAGGAAGAAGTGGTCCTGCGCGAGATCTTCATGCAGGAAGCCCAGAAGCGCGGCATCGGTGCCACGGACGAGTTCAAGAACCAGCTCGAACTCGCCCGCCAGACCATCATGATTCGCTCGCTTTTCGCCGACTTCCAGGCCAAGAACCCGGTGACGGACGCCGACATCAAGGCCGAGTACGACAAATTTGCCGCGGCCAACGGAGGCAAGGAATACCGCGCCCGCCACATCCTGGTGGAAAAGGAAGACGAAGCCAAGGCCATCATCGCGTCGCTCAAGGGCAAGGGCAAGTTCGAGGACATCGCCAAGAAGCAGTCCAAGGACCCGGGCTCCGGCGCCAACGGTGGTGACCTCGACTGGGCCGCCGCGGCCAGCTACGTGCCCGAGTTCTCCGAAGCCATGGTCAAACTTGAAAAAGGCCAGACCACCCAGGCGCCGGTGAAGACCCAGTTCGGCTGGCACATCATCCGAGTGGACGACATCCGCCAGGCCGAACTGCCCAAGATGGAAGACATCAAGCCGCAGATTGCCCAGCAGATGCAGCAACAAAAACTCACCGAGTTCCAGAAATCCTTGCGCGAGAAGGCAAAGATCGAATAACACAAGCCCCCGACGCGGCGGCCTTCGGCCATCAAAAAAAGCGCGGTCTTCCGCGCTTTTTTTGTTTCATGTGAGCTGCATACCCAGCCAGATCAGGCCCATGAGCACCGGCTGGTGCAACAGGTAGTAGCTCAAGCTCCAGCGCCCCATGAGCACCAACGCCTTGTTGACACCCCGGGCCGGTGCATCGTTGCCCAGCCACTGCGGGTGGTTGCGCAACGCCCAGCGCCCCGCCGCCACACCCCACCACATCACACCCAGCCACGGCAACAGGGGCACGTAGTCTTCGGTCACGGGCTTGCGACTGATGACCCCCAGCCAGTTCAGCCAAGGCGTGTTGAACACCTCCAGCGCGGGCCAGGCCACCATGATCGATGGTGCGGCCCACTTCAGACCGATGGCCAGCGTCCCGAGCAGCCACAGCCAGGCACCCCACCCGGCCGTCAGGCGAACGACGATGAGCATGACCGCGATGCCGTGCAGCACGCCGAAGTAAATGAAGCTGCCGGGAAACACCAACAGCGAGCCCGCAGTCACCAGCAATGCGGCACCCGCCACCTGCAGCCAGCGGCGCCAGAAGCGCGCCCAGATCTGCCCTTGGTGCACCGCCACGGCCTGAGACAAGCCCGCCGTGAACAGAAAGAGGCTCACGATGGCGGTGCGCTGCCAGGTCCAGAACGGATCGCGGTAGAAATCCTCGCGGATCAGGCGAAAGAAGTTCAGGTCGAAGCAGAAGTGGTAGGCCGTCATCCACAGCATGGCGCTGGCGCGCAGCAGGTCGATGCGGTCCAGGCGCTGTGTCATCGGTTGCGCCATGGCGATCGATCTCAGGCGCCAGCGTGGATGTTCCGCAGGATCTGGCTGAGCGCCACGGGCTCGCTGACCATGGGATCGTGGCCGGTGGCCATCTCCACCACGTTCCAGCCCGGCTCGCTGCGCACCCGTGCGCGCGATGGCGCGATGGTGGCCAGCGCCGGCTGGATGCAGTCGATGAAGGTGCGCGGCAGCGCTGCAACCCGGTCGGCGTCGAAGTCCAGCGGCTGCTGGTACAGCCTGAAGGGCTGCGGTGTCTGGCGCCGGTTGACCCAGTCGCGATCGGCGCCGTTCAGGCCGAACAAGGCGGCATCGGGCGGCGGAAAACTCAGACCGCCGCTGGGTATCGACGCGTCGGTGCGCGCCTGCCTGGTCTCGGCTGAGTGGTGGCTGCTCCAGCTGTCGCCGGGGTACGCAAGCGCGGCATCGAGGTACACCAGGTGCGCCAGCAAGCCGCCGCGCTCCCGCTGCAGCCGGTCGGCCACGCCGGTGATCACCATGCCCGCGTAGCTGTGCCCCACCAGCACCACGCGCCGCAGTTCTTCGGCTTCGATCAATCCGATCACGTCCTGAATGTGGGTGTGCAGATCGATGCCGGGCGACATCAGGTGGGCCCGTTCACCCACGCCGGTGAGCGTGACGGCGTGGCTGTCCAAACCCGCACTGCGCAGCAGCGGCAGCACCCGGCTCCAGCACCAGGCACCATGCCAGGCCCCGTGCACGAGCACGATGGAGGTTGTCGCGGGGTCGGTGGCTTCGGTCAAGGGCAATCTCCAGTGGTGGGGGAATTCCACCGGATTCTGCCCTGCGCGCGCCGGCGCGTCAGATGTAGGCGGTCGGCTGCGGTACGTGTCTCATGTGCAGCGAGAGGCCGAGCGCGGCCATGTGGTTGCTGTTGCGTCCGAGGATGGTCTGCGACAGCGGCAGAAACTCTGCTTCCTCGTAGCCCGCGTGGGCGGCATAGGCGGCCACGAGCTGGTGCAACTCGTCCACATCCAGGTCGGCATCCTGGCCCTTGCCGACGCGTTTGAGTGCCTTCTCCAGACTCTTCCAGAGCGATTCGATCGCGCGATGCTCACACGTGAGGCGTTCGGTCATGGCCTGCACGCGGTCGCGCTCGGCGCCCGCCTGGGCACTGGCGAGCACAGCCGGAAACAGGTCGCGCTCCTCGTCGAGGTGGTGCTCGAAGATCGCCTCGCGAAAGAATGCCAGCGAGTCCGTGGCGATCTGGCGGGCCTGGGCGGCGGGCTCCAGCAGGGCTGGCAGACCGTCGAGCGCCTTGAGGCGTTTGAGGATCCCGGCATGGCAGTCGGTGAAGGTGGTCAGTGGCGTGTGCTCGCCATGCGTGGGTTGGGCTGGGGTGGCCATGGTGTCTCCTGTCGGCGCGCCGGGCGAAACCCCGGCGCATGCGGCCAGTCTAGGCAGACGACAGCCCGGCGCATTGATGCAGGTCAAGCGCTGCCCGTTCAGCGGTGGGCCACCAGTTCGAACAGATCTTTCTCCATTTCACGGTTGGCCGCGCTGATCACACGCCGCTGCATCTTCACGTAGCGCTTGACCTGCGGCGCGTACCAGACGAGGTAGTGGATGCGCACCGGTTCGATCGCGGCCAGGGTGGTTCCACCAGTGGCGCTGCGGCTGCTCCACACCTCGACCTTGAAGGCGTCGAAGCTGCCACCCGGCACATTCACCGTCTCCCGCCCCAACACCTTGGCCTGTGAATACCACTGGCCCCAGGTGTCCACGTCCGGGGTGGCGAAATCGCTCAGGGCGCCCAGGGTGCTCAGGTCACGGAAGGCACCCAGATAGGGGCTGTACTCAAGACCGAGCTGATCCCACTTGAGAAATCCCGGGCGGCTGCCCACAGCGCGGCGGGAGTCGCCCACGATGCGCGATTCGGCATCGGCACGCAGCGCGTCCGTCACCAGGCCATCACGCACCGATTGCACCGAGATCACGATGTCGCGACGGGGGCTGGTGGGCCATTTGCCGCTGGTGCGGTAGGTCCAGCTTTCGCCCGGCCGCGGCAAGGCGGCGTTGACCGGGCTCGCAACATCCGGGGTGCGCGCAGGTGCGACGGCCACCGCGACCGGCTCCGGCTCTGCAGGCCGGGTTCGCGCGGCGGCCACCTGCGCTGCAGGCCGGGATGCCGCCAGCGCAGGCGATCTCACTGGCGCCGCCGCCACGACCACCGGAGTTGGTGCCGGTGGCGGTGCTGGTGCCGGTGCAACAGGGGGCGCGGTCACGGGAACCGGTGCCGCGGCAGCCGGAACTGGCGTGGTCGTCGCGGCGGCAACCACCACCGGGGTTTCCGGCGGAGGCGTTGCCGCCGCGGTGAGCATGTTTGTGGAGGACACGGTGGGCGCAGGCTCGTCCTCGCCCCGCAGTCCCACCCAGACGGCCGCCACCAGCACGCCGGCGCCCACACCCGCCCACAGCATCCCACCGCGCCTGGCTGATGCAGCCATCGACGAAGCCGGTTGGGCCATGCTGGCAACCGCCAGGGGTTCACGCTGCGCATCGGGCACGTCACCCGGCACGGTGATCCCGGTGTCCGCGCGCTGCCCGAGCATGATGTTGAGCGCCCGAATCAATTCGCGCGTGGACGCCTCCCATTGCTTGTGGCTGATCTCGATGGCTTGTCGTCGCGCCAGCGGTTTGAGCTCTTCGGGCAGCTCGTCCGCGCGCGGCATGAGTGCGCCACCCACCAGCACCGGCACCACGCGGATCTCGCGCTCCAGCGCCACGCGGGTCTCCAGGCGCACAAAATCGTGGGGATCGTCGAGTCGCCGTCGACCGGCAGCGTCGGTGGTGCTCAACCATTCGTCACCAATGACGACGATCAAGACTTTGCAGGAGCCCACCGCCTGCTCGATCGCGGTGACGAAGTCGGTGCCGAGTTCGATGCCCTCGACGTCCATGAACACCCGCTCGGCTCCCAAGTGGGCTGACAACCGGTCGTACAGGCGCCCGGCGTAGCCAGCCGAATCGTCCCTGCGGTAGCTGATGAAGATCCCGTCCATGTGGCGAAGACCCCAGGTGTCACCGCAAGGCGGTGCGGTGTCCGGCGTGGTCCGGCAAGCGCCAAGGCGCCCGGACCGACCGGATCATTCTAGGACGCTACCCCAGCGCGTGCCATCCCCAGCCGGGGGGACATATGGCTCAAGCCGCCTTGGGCTTGCCGCCGCGCAACCGGCCGATGAGTCCCACCACGAGCAGCACCACCGCGCCGGCCACCACGCCGACCAGTGCGCCGGCCAGGTTGGTCACCACGGGCGCGATCCAGCCCAGGCCCGCGGCGAAGTCCTCGATGCCATGACCCACCGCAGGCACGCCGTGCACCAGGATACCGCCGCCCACCAGAAACATCGCGGCAGTGCCCACCACCGACAGTGTCTTCATGAGCCAGGGCGCTGCGGCCAGGATGCCGCGCCCGATCGCCTGCTTCCAGCCCTGTATCTGCTGGTTCAGGTACAGACCCAGGTCGTCGAGCTTGACGATGCCGGCCACCAGACCGTACACGCCCACGGTCATGAGCAGCGAGATGCCCACCAGCACGGCCACGCGTTGGCCCATGCTGGCAGCGGCCACCGTGCCCAGGCTGATCACGATGATCTCCGCCGAGAGAATGAAATCGGTGCGCACCGCGCCCTTGATCTTCTCCTTCTCGAAGGCCACCAGATCCACGTTTTTGTCGGCCACGGCGTCCAGCAGCTTGGCGTGCTCGGCCTCGTCTTCGGATTTGTGGGCGCCGAACGCATGCACGAGCTTCTCCACGCCCTCGTAGCACAGGAACAAACCTCCGAGCATGAGCAGCGGCGTGATCGCCCAGGGGGCCACCACGCTGATGAGCAGTGCCGCCGGCACCAGGATGGCCTTGTTGATCAACGAACCCCTGGCCACCGCCCAGACCACCGGCAGTTCGCGATCGGCCTTCACGCCGGTGACCTGCTGTGCGTTGAGCGCAAGGTCGTCGCCGAGCACGCCGGCCGTCTTCTTGGCGGCCAACTGGGTCATGGCGGCCACGTCATCGGCCGCCGCCATGCCCTGGCGGGCCGCGACCTTGGTCATCACCGCCACATCGTCGAGGATGGTGGCGATGTCGTCGATCAACAAAAGCAAGCTGCTTCCGGCCATGGGTCGATTCCTTGGGAGTGGGTGGTGTCAGCGCACAGGCCAGACGGATGGGAAAAGGGGATCGTCGAGCACCGCGCCATCGGCCAGGCGATCGGTCAGACCGGGAAACGGAGGCGAGGTGCGCCAGGACCGCGGCGCGTGGCGCGCATCGTCACCCAGGTAGCGGGCAGAGAACACCCGCCGGCGCTGCACCGGGCCAACGCCGCTGGAGGCGTGCAGGCTGAGCATGTGGAAAGCCACGCAGTCGCCGGGCTCCAGCGCCCAGGCCAGTTGGCGGAAACGTTCGGGCTCGGCGTCGATCGCGGGCAGCTCGGCCAGCGTGCCCTCCGGGAACCAGCGGGCCTGCTGATCACGGAAGGTGCGTGGCATGTACCAGGTCCCGGCGTGCGAGCCTGCCACGAAGCGCAGCGTGCTCGCCAGTGGCACCGGGTCCACAGGAATCCAGAAGCTCACGTTCTGGCGGCCACTGACGTTGTAGTACGGCTGGTCCTGGTGCCAGGGCGTGGGCTGGCGCGTGCCCGGCTCCTTCACCAGCAGGTGGTCGTGGTAGAGCCGGGCGCTGCGGCTCTGCATGAGCTGCACAGCGATGTGAGGGAGCGCCGAGTGGCGCAGGATCGCTTCGTAGTCCGGGTTGTTCTGCCAGGTGCAGAAATCCTCGACGAAACGGCCCGGGTCGTCGGCCTCGCTGGCCTCCAGGGCAAGTGGGCTCAGATGCGCCAGGTTGTGCTCGATGCCCTCTTCGAGCAAGGCCAGCTCGCGCTGGTCGAACACGCCGCGCAGCACGATGGCACCATCGTGTGCGTAGGCGGCGATCGTTTCGGCATCGAGGTTGTGCGGGCGCGGCATGGTTCCGCTCCTTGAATCAGACATGGCTGGGCGCCGCCGCCCTCACCCCAGCCCTCTCCCAGAGGGAGAGGGAGTGAAGACACGCAACGCGCGAAGTGTCCCCGTCCAGAGACAGCGAGGGACGGCTCCGCAGGCCCAAGCTGTCGTCCCCCCTCCAAGCGCCGAAGGCGCGCCAGAGAGGGGGGAAGCCGCGCAGCGGCGCAGGGGGATGTTCACTTGACCCACTTGCGCGCGTTGCGCCAAAGCTGCATCCAGGCGCTGTGGGCCGCCGGGTCCTGGTCGGTCCAGCTCATCTGGATGTTGCGAAACACCCGCTCGGGGTGCGGCATCATGGCCGTGAAGCGACCATCGGCCGTGGTCACTGCCGTGAGGCCGCCCGGACTGCCATTGGGATTGAACGGGTAGGCCTCGGTCGCGGCACCCGTGTTGTCGGTGAAGCGCATCGCGGCAATCGCCTTGGCTGCGTCGCCGCGGTGGTGGAAGTTGGCATAGCCCTCGCCGTGGGCCACCGCGATCGGCAGGCGACTGCCGGCCATGCCGGCCAGGAACAGGCTGGGCGATTCGAGAACTTCCACCATCGACAGACGCGCTTCGAAGCGCTCGCTCTGGTTGGTGGTGAAGCGAGGCCAGGCTTCGGCGCCGGGGATGATGTCCGCCAGCTCGGCAAACATCTGGCAGCCATTGCACACGCCCAGGCCAAACGTATCGGTGCGGGCGAAGAAGGCCTTGAACTGGTCGGACAGCGCCGGGTTGAAGGTGATGCTGCGCGCCCAGCCGATGCCCGCGCCCAACGTGTCGCCGTAGCTGAAGCCGCCGCAGGCCACCACACCCTTGAAATCGGCGAGCTTTGCGCGGCCGGTCTGCAGGTCGGTCATGTGCACGTCGAAGGCCTCGAAGCCGGCCTGGGTGAAGGCGTAGGCCATCTCCACATGCGAGTTCACACCCTGCTCGCGCAGGATCGCGACCTTGGGGCGGGACAACAAAACTCCCGTTCGCCCTGAGCCTGTCGAAGGGCTCAGGAGGTGCTGGCTGGCGAGGGCTTCGACAGGCTCAGCCCGAACGGAAACGGCGTCAGTCGGGGTGAAAGTCAGCTTCGTGTGCAGACCCGGGTCGTCCGGCCGTCCGGCCGCCGCGTGCTCGGCGTCGGCGCAGACCGGGTTGTCGCGCTGCTGGTTGATCCTCCAGCTCACGCTGTCCCAGACCTGGTGCAAATCAAACAGGCTGGCCGAGAACACGGCCTTGGTGTCGCGCCAGACCTGCAGCTGGCCCTTGCCCGCGTCCATGGCCGAGCTGGCCGGGCGGGTCTTGCCGATGAAGTGGCTGTGTTTGCTCAAACCGTGCTCGCGCAGGGTCTGCATCACCGCGTTGCGGTCTTCGGTCTTGACCTGCAGCAGTACGCCCAGCTCTTCGCTGAACAGCGCCTTGAGCGTGAGTTCCTCGCGCCGCGCACTGACCTGGCCGGCCCAGTTCTTGGCGTCGCCCATCTCGGCGCGGCTGTCGCTGATGCCGTCGCCTTCGGTCACCAGCAGGTCCACGTTGAGCGCCACGCCCACATGGCCGGCAAAGGCCATCTCGGCCGCAGCGGCCAGCAGACCACCGTCGCTGCGGTCATGGTAGGCCAGGATCTGGCCCTGCGCGCGCAGCGCGTTCACCGCGTTCACCAGACTGATGAGGTCTTGCGCCTCGTCGAGGTCGGGCGCTTCACCACCGCCCTGCCCCAGCACCTGGGCCAGCACGCTGCCGCCCATGCGGTGGCGGCCTTTTCCCAGGTCGATGAGCACCAGCGTGGTGTCTTCCAGCGCGTTGTTCAACTGCGGCGTGAGCGTGCCGCGCACGTCGGCCAGCGTGGCGAAGGCGCTCACGATCAGGCTGACAGGCGAGGTCACCTTCTTCGTGTCAACGCCCTCTTTCCACTGCGTGCGCATGGACAGGCTGTCCTTGCCCACGGGAATCGAAATGCCCAGCGCGGGGCAGAGTTCCATGCCGACGGCTTTCACCGTCTCGTACAGCGCGGCGTCTTCGCCCGGTTCGCCGCAGGCGGCCATCCAGTTGGCGGAGAGCTTCACGCGCGGCAGTTCGATCGGCGCGGCCAGCAGGTTGGTGATGGCCTCGGCCACCGCCATGCGGCCCGAGGCGGCGGCGTCGAGCGCGGCCAGCGGCGTGCGCTCGCCCATGCTCATGGCCTCGCCTGCGAAGCCCTGGAAGTCGGCCAGCGTGACGGCGCAGTCGGCCACCGGCACCTGCCATGGGCCGACCATCTGGTCGCGGTGGCTCAAACCGCCCACGGTGCGGTCGCCGATGGTGATGAGGAAACGCTTGGAGGCCACGGTGGGGTGGCTCAGCACGTCGATCACGGCCTTCTGCAGGTCCACACCGGTGAGGTCCAGCGGTGTCGGTGTGCGGGCCACAGTCTTCACGTCGCGGTGCATCTTGGGCGGTTTGCCCAGCAACACGTTCATGGGCATGTCGACTGCCATCCCCGTTCGGGCTGAGCCTGTCGAAGCCCCTCCAGCGGTGGTTTCCCGTTCTTCCTGAGCTTGTCGAAGGGCAAGCTCAGGGCGAACGGGAGTGTCGGCCAGCACCAGCTGGCGCTCCTCGGTGGCCACGCCGATCACGGAAAACGGACAGCGCTCGCGCTCGCAGAAGGCCTTGAAGGTGTCCAGCGATTCGGGCGCGATCGCCAGCACATACCGCTCCTGGCTTTCGTTGCACCAGATTTCCTTGGGCGCCAGGCCGCTTTCCTCCAGCGGCACGGCGCGCAGGTCAAAGCGCGCACCACGACCGGCGTCGTTGGTCAGTTCGGGAAAGGCGTTCGACAGGCCACCCGCGCCCACGTCGTGGATCGCCAGAATGGGGTTGTTCGCACCCTGTTGCCAGCAGTGGTTGATGACCTCCTGCGCGCGGCGTTCGATCTCGGGGTTGCCGCGCTGCACCGAATCGAAGTCGAGCGACGCGGCGTTGGTGCCGCTGGCCATGGAGCTGGCCGCGCTGCCGCCCATGCCGATCTTCATGCCCGGGCCACCGAGCTGGATCAGCAGCGAGCCGGCCGGGAACTCGATCTTCTGCGTCTGGGTGGCGTCGATCACGCCCACGCCGCCGGCGATCATGATGGGCTTGTGGTAACCGCGCTGCACGCCGTCCACCGACAGTTCGTATTCGCGGAAATAGCCCAGCAAGTTGGGCCGGCCGAATTCGTTGTTGAAGGCCGCGCCGCCCAGCGGGCCTTCGGTCATGATCTGCAGCGGGCTGGCGATGTGCTCGGGCTTGCCGCCCGGCTGGTCGGAGAGGCCGCCCCAGAGCTTGCCGACGGTGAAGCCGGTCAGGCCGGCCTTGGGTTTGGAGCCGCGGCCGGTCGCGCCCTCGTCGCGGATCTCGCCGCCCGCGCCGGTGGAGGCACCGGGGAATGGCGAAATCGCGGTCGGGTGGTTGTGCGTTTCCACCTTCATCAGCACATGGTGCGTCGCCGTCTCGGCCACATAGGCCGGGGACGCACCCACACCCGCTCGCGCCACGAAGCGCTCGACCACGCTGCCTTCCATGATGGAGGCGTTGTCCGAGTAGGCGACCACCGTGTGCTGGGGCGCGAGCTGGTGGGTGTGGCGGATCATGCCGAACAGGCTCTTGTCCTGCGCCACGCCGTCGATGGTGAACTGCGCGTTGAAGATCTTGTGGCGGCAGTGCTCGCTGTTGGCCTGCGCGAACATCATCAGCTCGACGTCGGTCGGGTTGCGCTTGAGGCCAGTGAAGGCGGTCACCAAATAGTCGATCTCGTCGTCGGCCAGGGCCAGTCCCCAGTCGGTGTTGGCGCGCTCCAGGGCCGAGCGTCCACCGCCCAGCACATCGACCTGCTCCATGGGAGCGGCGTGCAACTCGGTGAAGAGGGCCTGGGCTTGCGTGCGGTCGAGCGAGACGTTTTCCGTCATGCGGTCGTGCAGCAGGTCGGCCACGGCTCGCAGTTGCTCGGTCGACAGGCTGGCCTTGCCCAGCAGGCCGCTCTTGAGCTGCAGGCGGAATTCGACCAGCCGCTCCACCCGGTGCAGGGCGAGGCCGCAGTTGTGCGCGATGTCGGTGGCTTTGGAAGCCCAGGGCGACACCGTGCCCAGGCGCGGCATCACCAGCAGGGCCGGCGCTCCGGCGGTTTCAAGCTTGCCGTGCGCCTCGGTAGCGGGCTCGCCGTAGGTCAGCAGTTCGCCCACGCGTGCCACCAGGGCCGCGTCGGGCTCGCCGTCGAAGGCGGCCAGATGCACGAAGCGGGCCGAGAGGCCGGTGATCTTGTCGGAGAGGGCTGCCAGTCGGGGCAGGAGTTGCTGGACTTTGAAGTCGCTGATGGCATTGCCGCCATCAAAAGTGCGCAGGTGCAGGGACACGTTGGGAGCCTGAGGTGCGTAGACCCGGGGGGTGGGCGGAGCGCCGATTTTACCCGCGTGGCCCGCCCAGTCATCGCCGCCGATACCCTGCGCCGCATGGCCCGGTGGGATAATCTGCGCCCATGAGCATCACCTACAAAGACGAAGCGGGCATCGAAGGCATGCGGGTGGCTTGCCGCCTGGCCTCCGAAGTGCTGGACTACCTCACGCCGCTGATCCAGCCGGGCGTGACCACCCTCGAGATCGACCGCCTTGCGGCCGAGTTCATGAAGCAGCAGGGCACGGTCTCGGCCACCATCGGCTACCAGCCCAGCGGTTACCCGCCCTACCCCGGTCACCTGTGCACCTCCATCAACCACGTGGTCTGCCATGGAATTCCGAACGAGAAGGCACTCAAGAAGGGCGACATCCTCAACGTCGACGTCACCGTCATCACACCCGACGGCTGGTTCGGCGACAACAGCCGCATGTACATGATCGGAGGCGAAGCCGCCTGCTCGGTGCAGGCACGCCGGCTGACGCAGGTGACCTATGAGGCCATGTGGAAAGGCATCGTGATGGTCAGGCCCGGCATCCGCCTGGGCGACATCGGCCATGCGATCCAGACCTTTGCCGAAGGCAATGGCTTCTCGGTGGTGCGCGAGTTCTGCGGACACGGCATCGGCCAGAAGTTCCACGAAGACCCGCAGGTGCTGCACTATGGCCGCCCGGGCACGCTCGAAGAGCTCAAACCCGGCATGACCTTCACCATCGAGCCCATGATCAATGCCGGCAAGCGCGACATCAAGGAAGCCGGTGACGGCTGGACCATCGTCACGCGCGATCGTTCGCTCTCGGCTCAGTGGGAACACACCGTGCTGGTCACCGAGACCGGCTACGAGGTGCTCACCCTGTCGGCCGGCAGCCTGCCTCCGCCGGCCTTCGTGAAGCCAGCGGCCGCCGTGGCCGTCTGAGCCCATGGACGCCCCCCTGGCGCCGGCGGGCGACATTGGCGCGCTGCGCCAGCGATACCGCGGCGACAAGACCGCCCTGTTCGCGCTGTTGCGCGATCAGGGTGCCTCCACCCGTGGCGTGCGCCAGGCCTTGCAGCAGCTCTCGCGGCTGACGGACCAGACCCTTCGCGAACTCTGGGGCCGGGCCGGCTTCGGCACCGGCTTCTCCTTGATCGCGGTGGGTGGATACGGCCGCGGCGAGCTGTTTCCCTATTCCGACGTGGACGTGCTGGTGTTGCTGCCTGACGGCGCGCAACCCGATGAAGACGCCGAACTGAAAAAGCAGCTTGAAGCTTTCATCGGCGCCTGCTGGGACCTGGGCCTGGAGATCGGCTCCAGCGTGCGCTCGGTAACCGACTGCGTGGATGAGTCGGCCAAGGACGTGACGGTGCAGACCTCCATGCTGGAGAGCCGCCTGATCTGCGGCAGCAAGAGCGCCTTCAACCGGCTGGTGACCCAGCTCGACGAGGCGATGGATCCCAAGGCGTTTTACGTGGCCAAGACGCTGGAGATGCGCCAGCGCCACACCAAGTACGAAAACACCCCCTACTCGCTGGAGCCCAACTGCAAGGAGTCGCCCGGTGGTCTGCGCGACCTGCAGATCATCCTGTGGGTGTCCAAGGCCGCTGGCCTGGGCCGCAGTTGGGACGAGCTGGCTCGCAAAGGCCTGGCCACACCGCTGGAGGCGCGCCAGATCAAGGCCAACGAGGCCTTGCTCAGCCTGATCCGCGCCCGCCTGCACCTGTTGGCCAACCGGCGCGAAGACCGGTTGGTGTTCGACCTGCAGACCGCCGTGGCCGAGTCGTTCGGCTTCAAGGCGCAGGTGCCCGCCGTCATCACCGCCGGCCCCCCAGGGCAGCCCCACGCAGCCCCCACGGCCAAAGGCACACGCCGCGCCAGCGAGGCGCTCATGAAGCGCTACTACTGGGCGGCCAAGGCCGTGACCCAGCTCAACCAGATCCTGTTGCTCAACATCCAGGAGCGTCTGCAGGACGACATGGCTGGCGTGGATCGCTTGCGCCCGTTGAATGCGCGCTTCTTCGACAAGGGCGGCATGCTGGAAGTGGCCAGCGACGACCTGTACGTGCAGCAGCCGCACGCGATCCTGGAAACCTTTCACATCTACCAGACGACGGTGGGCATCAAGGGTTTTTCGGCGCGCACGCTGCGCGCGCTCTACAACGCCCGCCCGGTCATGAACGCGCGCTTTCGTGCCGACCCGGTCAACCGTGCTCAGTTCCTGCAGATCCTGAAAGAGCCCGAGGGCATCACCCATGCGCTGCGCATGATGAACCAGACCTCGGTGCTCGGGCGCTACCTCTGGGTGTTCCGTCACATCGTGGGGCAGATGCAGCACGACCTGTTCCACGTCTACACGGTCGACCAGCACATCCTGATGGTGTTGCGCAACATGCGCCGCTTCTTCATTGCCGAACATTCGCACGAATACCCGTTCTGCTCGCAGTTGGCCGCTGGTTGGGACAAGCCCTGGATCCTCTACATCGCAGCTCTCTTTCACGACATCGCCAAGGGCCGCGGTGGTGACCACTCCGACCTGGGCGCGCGCGACGTGCGCACCTTCTGCCACCAGCACGGCATCGACCGTGATGACATGAAGCTGATCCAGTTCCTCGTCGCCGAGCACCTCACCATGAGCCGCATGGCGCAAAAGGAAGACCTGAGCGACCCGGACGTGATCGCGGCGTTTGCCCAGCGCGTGGGCAATGAGCGCTACCTCACCGCGCTGTACCTGCTGACCGTGGCCGACATCCGCGGCACCAGCCCCAAGGTGTGGAACGCCTGGAAGGGCAAGCTGCTGGAAGACCTGTACCGCTACACGCTGCGCGCGCTCGGCGGCCGCGCACCCGACCCGGGCGCCGTGATCGAAGCCCGCAAGCGCGAGGCGCTGTCCATGCTGGCGCTGCACGCGCTGCCCCACATGGCGCACAAGGCGCTGTGGGACACGCTGGACGTGAGCTACTTCATGCGCCACCAGGCCGACGAGATCGCCTGGCACACGCGCGTGTTGACCCGGCAGATCGCGCAGACCGCCACCAAGGCGGCCGGCAAACCGGTGCCCGAAGGCGACGCCCCGGACCGTGCCATCGTCCGCGCTCGCCTGTCGCCCGAAGGCGAAGGCCTGCAAGTGCTCGTGTACGCCCCCGACCAGCACGACCTGTTTGCCCGCATCTGCGGCTACTTCGACAGCTCCAACTTCAGCATCCTCGATGCCCGCGTGCACACCACGCTCACCGGCCATGCGCTCGACACCTTCCAGGTGGTGGCGCCCACGCTCTCCGATCACTACCGCGAACTCATCGCCATGGTGGAGAACAACCTGGCGCAAACCATTGATGAATGTGGACCGCTGCCCGCGCCCATGAAGGGCCGGCTCTCGCGCCGGGTGAAGAGTTTCCCCGTCACGCCTCGGGTGGACCTGCGGCCCGACGAGAAGGCCCAGCGCTGGCTGCTGTCGGTTTCGGCGAGCGATCGCGCTGGTCTGCTCTACGGCATCTCGCGCGTGCTGGCGCGCTACGACATCAACGTGCAGCTGGCCAAGATCACCACGCTGGGCGAGCGGGTGGAAGACACCTTCCTCATCAGCGGCGCGCAGTTGCAGATGAACAAGCGACAGATCGAAATCGAGACGGAACTGCTGGAGGCACTGGAGGGCTGAGTGGTTGGCGGGATCGGAGGGCGGCCTTCCCCCCCGATCCCGACAACGTCCCCCTGCACAAACCCGTGCCGCGCCGGATTCATCAGATTCCAAGCAGCGCCTTCATCGCCGTCCATGCCGTCCCGTTGAGGCGCTTGTTGGAGCTGAGGTTGGAATCAACATCCGGCTTGCGTTGCCTCGCCACGAACACCCAGTCGCCACCGGTCACACCGTTGACCTGGTTGTTTGTGTTGACTTCGACGTAGTGGCGCACGTGGTCCATCACCGTCGGTGTGAACCCGGTGAACCTCATCACCTTCACCTTGCCATCGGCGTATTCTTCGACGATGTACCTGCCGGTCCGGGTTGCTTCACAGTTGGACGCCACGTTCCCTGCGAGGTCACAGTCGTAGTACTGCACGGAGCCTTGGGTGGGGTCGCTACCGTCGGTGAAGGCCACGCGCAGGTTGTGCGATTCGTCGCTGCTAATGCCCAGGCTCAGGCTGCCGGCCGCGGTGGCGAGATTCACACCTGCGGCCGGTTTGGCCGCGATCAGTTGCGCCAGCGAAGTCGCCTCGGCCTGCGGGCGTCCATCGGTGTTGAGGCTGTTGATGAAGATCGGTTGTGTCAGAGTCAGCATCAGTCCAGGTCGCAGGTTGCTGCCCGCCGGAAACTGCGCAGCGCCGAGGGCGGCCAACAAGCCTGTCGTGGAGAGGCCGGTGTTGATGAAGTTTTCGCTATCGGATTGCAGTTCGCTCACCACATCGGCCATGGGCCGGCCAGCCACGCTGACATTCTTGCGGTAGTTCACCGCGGTTTGCGCGTTGCAAAAGGTGCTGCGATTGGGGACACCTTGTGTGGCGGTCACCAGCACCGTGCTGTCGCAGCGCAACCAGCCGTTGGACGTGAGGTACGCCTGGTTGTAGAGAACGCTGGCATCGGTGGCCACGCCTCCAACCTGGCCTACTCGGCCATCCACCAACGACAGGCCGGCCTCGCCTGCCGCCTTGGCGGACAACATGAAGTCCTGGTAGTTGAAGTTGCTGCCGTCGGTGTAGCGCAAGAGTCGCAAATCGTTTTGCACTGCCTCCGCAATGGCGGCTCTCTGATCGCCCACCACCAGTGGCACACCGTCTTCAAGCGTGGTGGCCACAGCCGAGGCCATCAGACGCGCGTTGTCGACCACCACAGCGTCGTCGAAAGCGGGGTCGTCCTGGTAGTTGTCGATCTTGGCCTCCTCAATGCCCAACTGTTCGGCAGCGTTGGTCCGCGCCACCGCTTCGGTCATGCCATTGCGCACTCCTTCTGCGACCAGGGTGGTCAAAGGATTGATCGGCCCGGCTTTGCCCGGCACTTGTCTCAGAACGTAGGAGGTCTCGGTCGTTGCCTCGTCGTCAGCCATGTCGATGGTGGTGCCCGGATCGGCAAGACCGCCAGGCACCATGGGAGCGATCAGTGACGAACTGGCCAACTGCTGCTCGGTGACGGTTGACGGGTCGACGCTGTAAGTCCCGTCGGCGCCGGTGGGTGCCGAAGCGGGTTCCCCTGAATCACACACGTTGTTGGCATTGAGGTCCAGACAGACCACCGCGTTTCTGACCGGGCCATCCACCGCCACCATGCCGGTGAGCGAGGTCGGGGCATCGTCGCCGCCACCGCCGCAGGCAACAAGAGCCAGCATGGCTGCGCTGGCCAACGCAGTGGGCACAAAGGCGTTCGAGTGTTTCATGAATGACTCCTCAAAAGTGGTGGGATTGCGGGTGTGCGGCAAGGTCTCTTTACGGACCTGCCGCGCGCTTCCATGATGGAAGCCGCAACCCATCGCCGGTACTACGCAACCGGGTGGGAGTGAGTCAAAAAGGAACCGAATCTGGCCGTGCAGGCCCAGCACGGATCGTGCGGTACGTCAGCGCGCTGCTGCGTCGCACAGCACCCTGGCGACAGCACTGCGATCGTGCACATTCAGCCGCGCAAACACCTGCTTGACGTGGTAGCTGGCGGTGTTGACCGTGATGCCCAGATGCTGGGAAATGTCGCTGTTGCTGTGCCCCTGGGCGATGAGGACTGCCACCTCCCTTTGCTGGGGAGACAGGCCCAGGGCTGCTGCACCCTCCGTCAGGCGCAGGGGTTGCGCGGCCAGGCGCGAGACCAGCAGTGCCACGGCGTGGTCACCCTGCTGCGATGCCATGGCATGGCGCCGGAATGCAAAGTTGCCCCACACCGAATCGACCCGATGGATCGCGTGCGGTGCGCTCAACACGGCAGCCAGCATGGCTTGCACGAACCGCGGCAACGACTCGCTCTCCGCCATGGCCGTGGCCGGTGAAATTGCATTGCCCTCTGCCAGCCGGATCAAGCGGGGCCAGTTGTCGTCGGCATACAGTTCGTTGGCCTGGGTGTCGAGCAGCGCCAGGCCCTCCTCCACCGTGTGCTCCTGCAGCTCCAGCAGCGCCACGGGAGACGGCATCCCCAACGCCTCCCCCAGGTAGTGCATCACGCCGAGCAGCACCTGCTCATCGGCCAACGAAAACGGTGAAGCATCGCCGCCACGGTAGAGGCTGAGCTGGCCCAACACCTTGCCATGGTGCCGGACGACGCCGTACAGGAAGTGCTCCACCCCCAGAGGCGAGAGGACTTCGCGAAAGTACGCGCCCTCCTTTTCAGACGAGCTCGCGCTGCGCCGACTCACGGGACTGGCGTCCGCCACGCGCCGAAGGTACTGATGGCGAAAGTGCTCATCGTTGTGCCGATCGTGGTACGAGGCCATGGCCTGGGGAGCCAACATCCGTTCGGCATACAGATTGGTGATGCTGCCCCGGGCGTCGCAGAAAAAAAACGCACCGTGGCTCGCGGGAATCAGCTCGCGCAGGACCGGCAGGAGCGAAGGCAGCAAGAGTGGCGCGGGCAGGCCCAGCCGGCACAGCTGACGGAGCGTGACGCGCGCCGAGCTCTTGCTCATGCGGTCTTCTTGCCGAGCCTTGCGGTGCCCTGCATGGATGCTGCCAATTCCGCCCGCACAGTGCTCAGCGTGTCACCGACTGCCAATCGATTGGTCAGGTAGCGCGCGGCCTGCGGAGCCGCCATGCTGGTGCCGTTGGCGCGCAGCACCATGCCACTTTGCGAGCCACTCACACGGATCCCCGGCAGCGCCGCGTGCGCGTCGGCGATGGCGGAAAACTCGGGCCCTTTTTTGCAATTGACGGCAGCGGCACTGTAGGCGCTGACCTGCTCTGTGGCGAGCCCCTCGCCCCGGTCCATCACCGCGCCAACACGGAAGGTCTTGCTGCCTGTGGCGATGCTCGTGAAGGTGTCGGCATCGGTCAGACCGGAGGGCGTGCCGTCCTCGTTTTCCACCAACCGTGCGCTCTGCGGGCGCACCGCGCCCACCTCGGTGTCGTCACGCTCGACCCAGGCGTCCACGAAAAAGTAGCGTGCGGCGGCGTCGCTGGAGGCCTTCTTGTGCCGCAGCGTGATGCGCCAGCGACCGGACGGCGCCGCCGCGTACCAGCCGGCCACTTGCGTGGCCGCCACCACCAGCAGGGCCATGGAGCGGTGCCGGCCCTGGGTGGGTCTGCGCATGAAGAACAGACCGGCCTCGACCTGCGCGGAAGCCCCCCCCTGCGGCACCACATGCAGTCCCGGGCAGGGCAAGGCAGGCCAGGTGGCTCCCACTGCGGGCTCGACCACGATGTCCACCTCGCCGTGGCGGCCGTCCGCGTCGAGGTACAGGAACTGGTCCTCGTCCTGCGCTTTGCCCTGCACCGAGAACCAGAACTCCAGGTAGGTCTCGAACTGCTTGTCGGGCGGGATGAAGAGCGTGAAGCTGACACTGCCCCCAGGTTCGAGTGCCTGCCGGGCATGCAGGCCGCCGGGCAGATAACCCCGCGCATCTTCGCCGTTGCGCTGGGTGCCATGCGCATTGCCCGCGGCCATCACCACGGCGAGCTTGCCCTGCGATGCGAGGCAGAGTTCGTCGATGGCCGATTCCAGCATGCCACTGCCATCGTGCGGGCCGGCCATGGCGCCGTAGCTCATGTTGACGACCAGAGGAGGCGATGCCGTGCCGGCCTCTTGGCCCAGCCGGCGCGCCACGTCGATGAGGTGGTGCAGGCCGTCGAGCGCGTTCACCGCCAGCCAGCGTCCTGCGCGCACCGCCGTCTGCTCCCGAGGCAGTTGCACCACGGCCAGCGGCGCGCGCGCAGCGGCATCGTCCTGGGGATCGCCGAAGGGATGTGCGGCGTTGCCCTCGTCGATCGGCTGCGGCATGCGGGGCGCGGCGCGCCCTGCGCCCGCGAGCAGGCACATGACCGCCGCCGCGTGCGAAGCACGCCCCGCCAGCGGCAGGCTGTCAATCTCGGCACTGGCGTACACCGCCGCCTCGTCCACCTCCCGTGCGTGAGTATGGGCAAGCAGAAAGCCGTCAAGCGCGTCGCCTGTCCAGTACCGGCCGTAGGGAAAGCCGTTCGGTCGCGGCGCAACCGCCATGCCATCACTCAGCGTGGTCTGGTCCCAGAGCTCCACCACCCGCGTGGCCAGGGGCTCGTCCGCACGGCGCAGCGCGCGGTGAGCGAACGGGCAGGCGTCTTCCAGCGCACCGATGAGTACCGTCGCCTTGTGCGCCCAGCGGGGCAGGTCCGGCGCGGGCTTGCCCCGCTGCCCGAGATCGGGGTTGTTCACGCCGCGCTGCTGACCGATCTGCAGCCGCTTCACGTAGTGGATCGTGATCAAGGCCTGGACGTCCCTCTGGATATCTTCCCAAGTCCTGTCATGCACATCGAGCCGCAGCGTCACGAACATGGGGCCCGGGGCGTTTTCATCCCAGGGCGACCCGCGCTCGTACGCCGAAGGCACATGCACCGGCAGATGTTGGAAATGGGGCGGCCTTCCAGCCACGCCCATGCGGGCCAACGGCTCGAACGTGTGAGTGGCAGGCTCGTAGGGTTGATCCAGTTCCACCGAGAAGCTCAACACCGAAGGTGCGCGCCGGCCCTCGCCCAAGGCACGGAGCTGGGTGCACAAGGCCCAGATTGTGTAGGGGTCGAGGGGCTTGTTCCCCAGCCCCTCGGCGAAAAACCGACGCCACAGATCAAAGAGGCCCAGGACCGGCGGTTGTATGGGGTTCGGCATGGTGTGCTCCCCCGGGCCGTCAAGCCCACTCCTGGCTGGCCTTGTCCCACAAGTGGTCCAGCAGGCCTTGGGTGTCGCCGAGCACGAGACTGTGCGTGAGCGTGGGCCTCTCCAGTGGCATCGTGTTGGTCGCGAAATGTTTCGGCAGTGGCTTGCCCAGGACCTGGGCTTGTACGGCGTCCAGGGGCTCGTGGCGGCTGAAGCCGCGCAGCACCTCCGGATCGGCAGCCGCCAGCGCATCGCCCCGGAAATGCCGGGGCGTCCAGCCCGACAGGCCCCGACACCGGCACCGGCATGCGAGGTATTCCGCCAGCGTTTCGCCCACCATGCGCCCCCCGGGTGCATCGATGGGGAAATGCACACCGGCGACCACCCGGTTGTTGGCAATGCGCGCGGCCAGGCGCTGCAACTGCGCTTCCAGGGGATGCTCCTTTTCGAAGGAGGTGCCATCGGGCTTGAGCACGGTGACCCGCTTTCGATGGCCGCTCAGCAACTGCAGCAGCCGTGCCACCAGGAACGCCTCGGTGGAGTGACCACTGGGAAAGACACCGAACCGCCCGGCGTTGATGATGGGCTGGATGCCCGGCGAATACGCCACCGGCCGTGGGCAGGCCAGGTAGTGCTTCGCGGGTTGCACCAGGTGCGCGGCCAGGGCCAGGGCCAGGTGCAGCAGCTCCAGCGTGTAGCGGAACGTGGTGGGGTTGAGGTCCACGATCGCGCTCCAGTACTGCAGCGGCACGCCGAGCTGGCTCATGATCTCGGGCATGCGCTCGGCGCGCAGCTCGGTCCAGTCGGCCACCTGCTTGAGCTGGGCCTCGAACACCGCCCTGCCCGGGCGCACGAGTTCGAAGATGGGGCTCACCCTCGGTGCGTCGTCCTCCAGCTCATCCCAGTTCAACTCCATGTGAGACACCTTGAAGGCGCGCGTGGACGCATCGGCCACCAGCACCAGCGGGCGGAACAACTCGGCCTTGAGGTTCTCGAAGCGCACGTCGAGGGACCATCGGTCCAGCCGCAAGGGATCGCCCACCACGGGCAAGCCGTCGCCGTCGGGGGTGCGGAACTCGGCCCTCAGGTCAGCGAGCGGCGGCTCCTTCCCATGCGGCTGCATCACCGCCTCGCGGTTGAGGATCAGGCCCCAGGACGTGCCCGGGTCGGCGCCCGGCGTGAGCATCATCCCCTGCATACCTTGCATACCTTGCATGCCTTGCATGCCCTGCATGCCCTGCATGCCCTGCATGCCCTGCATGCCCTGCATGCCTTGCAAATAGATCGCTGCACTCATGTGTGTCTCCTCGTTGGTGTGGTTGACTCAGCGCTCGGGCAAACCTGCCGTTCGCAGGGCTGCTGCAAACTCCAGGTTCTGCACGTTGGGGGGGCCCACGCGGGCCAGGTAGGTCTGCACGGTGGACTGGGGCTCGACGGCGAGCAAACGCGCAATGGTGTCCTTGGCCTGGTCAATCTGGCCCAGCATGACCTCGGCCGTCGCCAGAGCACGGTACGAGGACCCATGGGCCGCATTGGCGTGAATCGCCCGTTGGGCCAAGGCCACGCCGCGCGGGTAGTCCCTTGCCATGACCGCAGCGGTTGCACCCAGAGAGTCGTAGAAGTGGCGCGCGGGATCGATGGGCGACAGGCCCAGGGCCATTTCACTCGCGGCGATCGCGGGTTCGCGCTCCATCACGAACCCATGGGCAACGCTGCTCATCAACCAGGCCAATGAATCGTTGGGGTTGTGTTCAAGCGCCTGGGCGTAGTACTGCTGCGCGGTGACCGGGTCGCGCTTGACGCCCGCATGCACCGATCCAGCCATGGTCAAAGCCAGTGCGGATTCCGGGTCGCGCTCCAGCGCGCGTTCGCTGAAAGCCAACGCTTGTGCGCTGTCCCGCTCACTGTCGTCGGTCCATCCCTGAACCACCTTGAACACATGCCAGCGCGCCAGCCAGGCCAAGGGCTCGGGATGGCGGGGTGCACGCTCGCTCAGGGCTTGCAGCATCTGGTGCGCGCGCTCGAAGTCTGACAGCGAGAAGCGGTGCAGCAGGTCCACCGCGTTGAGGTAGAGGGTGTGGCTGGCGAGGTTGGGCAATGCTTGCGCGCCACGCGCGGCGCGCTGCTCGACTGCCAGGATCCGCGCACCCACACCATGGGCCAGACGGCCCAGCAGCTCGCTGGTTGGCGACAGCGCATCGAGCGCCGTGCCTTGAAACACCTCGGCGTACACCGGCTCGCCCGCGCCCGCGCGCCAGAGCGCCACCTCCAGACCAAGCTGCGCATTTGGGCCGCCTGCGGGGTCATGGGTGTGCAGCGTTCCCCGCAACACATAGTCGGCTCTCAGGGTTCGGTACATCGCTTCCAACTCAACGCCGTGTCCGCGCAGGCTGTTGACCGAGAGCGCAGAAATGACGTGCAGCATGGGTGAGCGACTGAGCTGACGAATGATCTGATCGCTCAGGATGTCGGCCACCCCGATAGGGCACCCCCTCGGTCCCGCCGATTGCGCCAACCCGAAGGGCAGCACCGCCAGCGTGGGCCTGGTTTTCATGCGCGCAGCGATGGCCTGGCGAAGCGAAGACGGCAGCGGTGTGCTCTGCGCGTCAAGGCGAAACAAGCGCAGCGGTTCATCGACATGTTTGAGATAGCAGGTGCCGAGATCGTGCAAGTCCCCGTCCAGACCGACCACGAGTTGGTCGCGGGCCTGCGCGGTGAGCAAGGTGTCGCCTGGCCCTCCCACCGCCGCCACACGCGCGGCCAGATTCACCCCAAGGCCATACATGCCCTGGGTGTCGGCCCAGATCGGTGAGCTGTGAATGCCCGCCCGCAGGTGCATCTGTTCTTCGGTTGAATGGGCTGTACCGGCGTGCGCGGCCAGTGCATGCAGCGCCACTGCGCATTGCGCGGCGTGCCGTGCATGCTCGAAACGAAGCACGAGGCCATCGCCCAGCCGTTCCACCACCTGCCCTTTGTGCCGCAACACGAGCTGCGCGGCATCGGCCATCAGTGCACGCATGCGCCGCACGGAGCCCGCTTCGTCGCGCTGGATGTGGCGCACCGACTCGACCACATCCACGAACATCACCGTGGCCGAAATGGCCTGCAGTGCGAGGTCTGCACCTAACTCGTCGCCCACGATGCCCTCCCGTTTGAGGCTTCGGAGCGGGTTGAAGCATCTGCGCCTGCCCCAATGCGCCGGAAATCCGTGCACGGCGACGGGGCGATAGCGCGTTGGCAAGGGGCGGGCTGGCATGGGTTGAAGGCTAGCTTCACCCACCCATTGGGCACCCTACCCGAACGGGTAGGTTGTTCGTGCCCGGCGCAGCAGCCCATGGGGATGGCAGGGTACGGATGACGGAATGGCCGCAGGTCTCAGTGGCCCACGGTGACCCAACGCCACTCCAGCCAATTGTCCGGTCGATGCACGACCTCCACGTTGTTGCGCATGGCCCAGGGAATCACCTGGCGGTGCAAGGCTATGTGGTGTACCTGCTCGTTGTGCTCCCTCATCGCTGCCTTGATCAGCTCTTCACGGCGGATGGGATCGGTCTCTCTGCTGCTTTGAGCTGCCAATTGGTCCAGCCGGGGGTTCTTGAAGTTGCCGAAATTGAACTGTCCCACACCACCTTCGCCGCGACTGCGCATGAGCGGTGTGAGCGTGGTTTCCGCGTCGGTGATGCTCCCGCCCCAGCCGAGCAGGTACATCGAGATGTCCAGCTTCTCCACCTTGGGGAAATAGATCGCGCGCGGTTGCGCATTGACCGTGACCTTGACGCCGATCTGAGCCCACATGGCAGCCAGTGCAACGCAGATCTTTTCGTCGTTGACATAGCGGTTGTTGGGACAGTCCAGCGTCACGCCGAAGCCGTCTTCGTAGCCCGCCTCCGCCATCAGCGACCTGGCGCGCGACAGGTCAAAAGGCAAACGCCTTTCCAGCTCGGGGTCATTGAAGACACTCAGAGGCGTGGACGCCAGGGCACCCGTGGGCACGGCCTGCCCTCGCATGAGCCTGCTTCGCAGGGTCTCGATGTCCACCGCTTGCGCCAGTGCACGGCGCACGCGCACATCCTTGAACGGATTCTTGCCCTTGACAGTGCTGTAGAGAAGTTCATCGCGGCCCTGATCCATGCCAATGAAGATGATGCGATTCTCCATGCCGTCAACCACTTTCAGTCCGGGACTTGAACGCAGTCGGTCCAGGTCCTGGGGCGGAGGATCGAGCACAAAATCGAGTTCCCCGGCCACCAGAGCAGCCGAGCGTGTGGCATCGCTCTTGATGGGCGTGTAGATCACCTCCCGCACATTGCCTTCGAAGTTGCCCCACCACCCGGCATGGCGTCGAAACACGGTTTTCACATCGGCCTCGCGCGAGCCCACCATGAAGGGGCCCGTGCCGTTGGCGTTGAGCGCGGTGTGTTTTTCTTCCCGATTCTTGAAGTCCTGCGGCCGCAATGCGTTGTGCTTGGCAGACCACGCCTTGTTCATGATGTGCACCAACGAAAGGTGCTGCAGAAAGATGGGGTTGAACTCTGTCAGCAGGAAATCGACGGTGAGATCGTTGACCTTGCGCGGCTCTCCCAGCGCGTTGGCATAAACGCGAATCCCCGATGCCGGGTCCTTCGCCCGCAGAATGGAATACGTCACATCGTCCGCAGTCAGGACGCTGCCATCGTGAAACTTCACATTCGGGCGCAACTGAAAGCGCCAGTGCAGAGGACCGATTTGCTGCCAGGCAGACGCCAAGCCAGGCTCGATTTCAAGCTTCTTTCCGCGCGACACCAAGGTTTCATGCACCTGGCTGTTGATGGCGTTGGTGAGCAACTCGTTTTGCGAGTGGGGGTCCAGGGTCAACAAGTCGCCCTGAGATGCCCAACGAAGGGTTTGCGCCAGACCCACATCTGACAACGCCGCGCATGCGATTGCGGGGTAGAGCCACCGCACCCGAAGAGTTGTAGAACGCATACGGAAGTACCCCCCAAAGCGTTAGATGTAACGCACTGTAGCGGGAACTTATCAATTGATGCAATGGCTTTTCATATCTGGCAAGCGCTAGGCGCGAATTGTTTCGGCTAAGCCCGGGTCCGCCGGCTTGCGATGAAACAGCCGCCCGAACCACAGTGACACATCGTCCACCAGTGTGAACACCGCCGGGATCACCAGCAGGCTCAGGAATGTGGAGGTGATCAGGCCGCCGATCACCGCCACCGCCATGGGTGACCGGAAACTGCTGTCGGCCTCGCCCCAGCCGATGGCAATCGGCAGCATGCCCGCGCCCATGGCGATGGTGGTCATCACGATGGGCCGCGCGCGCTTGTGGCAGGCGTCCAGGATGGCGTCGAGCCGGTTCATGCCGTGTTCGCGCCGCGCCTCGATGGCGTACTCCACCAGCAGGATGGAGTTCTTGGTCGCCACGCCCATCAGCATGATCAGGCCGATCAGCGACGGCATGGAGAAGCTCTTGTCCGCCACCAGCAGCGCCACAAACGCGCCGCCCAACGACAGCGGCAGCGCCGCCAGGATGGTGACCGGATGCAGGAAAGCCTTGAACAGCAGCACCAGCACGATGTAGATGCACAGCACGCCGGTCAGCATGGCCAGGCCGAAGCTGGCGAACAGCTCGCCCTGCACCTCGGCGTCGCCGATCTCCAGCACCGACACGCCCGGTGGCAGGTTGCTGATGCTGGGCAGCTTCTCCACCGCGGTCTTCATGTCGCCCAGCGCGATGCCGGCCAGCTCCACCTCGAAGTTGATGTTGCGCGAGCGGTCGTAACGGTCGATCACGGCCGGGCCGCCGCCAAAGCTCAGCGTGGCCACCTGTCCCAGCATCACCGGGCCCTTGCTGCCCGGCACCGACAGGCGTCCGAGCAAGTCCAGGTCGTGGCGCGCCGCGGCATCAAGCTTGACCACGATGGGGATCTGCCGCTGCGGCAGGTTCATCTTGGGCAGGGCGGTGTCGTAGTCGCCCACAGTGGCGATGCGCAGGGTCTCGGCGATGGCGCTGCTGGTCACGCCCATCTCGGCGGCGCGCGCGAGGTCGGGCGTGACGCTGATCTCGGTGCGCACCAGCGACGCGGTCGACTGGATGCTGCCCACACCGCCGATGGTGCGCAGGTCGCGCTCGATCGCGGTGGCGGCCGTCGTCAGTGCGGCGGCGTCGTTGCCGGTCAGGGTCAGGATGTACTTTTCACCCGAACCGCCCAGCCCCACCTTGCTGCGCACGCCCGGCAGATTGGACATGGCCGAACGTATCTGGTTTTCGATCACCTGCTTGCGTGGCCGCGTGCCGCGCGCGTCGAGCTGGATGGTGAGCGCTGCCTTGCGCGACTCGGCCGTGCCTTGTGGCGCAAACGGGTCGCTGCCGGCCGAGCCCGAGCCGATGGTGGTGTAGACCGACTTCACATGCGGCACCGCCACCACCAGCAGACGCGCGCGTTCGGCACTGGCGATGGTCTGCTGCAGCGTGGCGCCCGGCGGCAACTCGATGTAGACCTGCGTCTGCGAGTTGTCGTCGGCCGGGATGAAGCCCTGCGGCAGCAGCGGGATCAGCGCCAGCGAGGCGAAAAAGAACACGCCGGCGCCGATCATGGTGATCCAGCGGTGGCGGATGCACCAGGCGGCCCAGCCCCGGTAGGTGTCGAGCCAGGCCGGTTCGTCCTGGTTGGTCATCCAACGCCAGATCGCACCCGTCACGCGGCTGCTGCGCGCCCAGCGCGGCATGTCCTTGGCCAGCACCACCGGCTTGAGCAGGTAGGCCGCCATCATGGGCGTGAGCGCGCGCGCCACCACCAGCGAGGCGAACACGGCAAACGAGGCCGTCCACCCGAACTGCTTGAAGAACTTGCCCGGAATGCCGGACATGAAGGCCGTGGGCAGGAACACCGCGATCAACGCAAAGGTGGTGGCGATCACGGCCAGGCCGATCTCGTCGGCGGCTTCCATCGACGCCTGGTACGGCGTCTTGCCCATGCGCATGTGGCGCACGATGTTCTCCACCTCCACGATGGCGTCGTCCACCAGAATGCCGATCACCAGCGACATGGCCAGCAGCGTGACAACGTTGATGGTGAAGCCCATGTAATGCATGCCGATGAAGGCCGGGATGGCCGACAGCGGCAGCGCCACGGCCGAGACCACCGTGGCCCGGAAGTCGCGCAAGAAGAGCCACACCACCAGCACCGCCAGGATGGCGCCTTCGTAGAGCAGTGTCATGGAGCCGTCGAACTCTTCGTTCACCGGCGTGACGAAATCGAACGACTCGGTGATGCGCAGATCGGGCCGCGCGGCCTGCAGGTCTTTGAGCTTGGCGCGCACGCCATCGCCCACTTCGATCTCGCTCGCGCCGCGGCTGCGCGCCACCTCGAAACCCACCACGGGTTTTCCATCGAGGAAGGCCGCAGCGGTCGGTTCGGCCACGGTGTCCTTGATCTCCGCGATCTGGTCCAGCCGGATGCGTCGACCGTCGGTCAGGGACAGTTCGAGGCGTGAGATGGCCTCGGCCGATTGCAGCGACGACAGCGTGCGCAGCGGCTGTTGGCTGCCACCCAGGTCCACCCGGCCACCGGCGCTTTCGATCTGCACCTTGGCCAGCTGGCGCGACACATCGGCCGCGCTCGCGCCCAGGGCCTGCAGTTTCAGCGGATCCAGCAGCACCTGCACCTCGCGGTCCACGCCACCCACGCGGTTGATGGCACCCACGCCGCGCACCGACAGCAGCAGTTTGGCAATGTCGTTCTCGACGAACCAGGAGATGGCTTCCGCGTCCATCTTGTCGGACGACACGGTGTAGGCCAACACCGCGCCACCAGCGAGCTCGATCTTGTTGATGATGGGCTCGCGCAGATCGGCCGGCAGATCGCCACGCACCTTGGCCACGGCCGAGCGCACATCGTCCAGCGCCTCCTGGGTGTTCTTCTCGATGCGGAACTCGGTCGTGATGGTGACCGAACCGTCCTGCACCTTGGTGGTGATGTGCTTGATGCCTTGCAGCGAGGCCAGGCTGTTCTCGATGACGCGCGCCACGTCGTTCTCGAGCTGGTTGGGCGCGGCACCCGGCAGGCTGGCGCTCACCGTGATGTTGGGCACGTCCAGGTCGGGGAAGTTCTGCACCTTCATCTGCTGGAACGAGAACAGCCCCGCCAGCGTGAGCATGAAGAACAGCATCGCCGCCGGGATCGGATTCCTGATGGACCAGGCTGAAACGTTCATGGCCCGGTCCTCACTTCACCACTTTGACGAGGTCGGCTTCGTTCAGGAAGCCGGCACCGTGCACTGCCACGGGCTCGTCGGCCTTCACGCCTTCGAGCACCTCGACCCGCTCGCCCACGCGTCGGCCGGTCTGCACCTTGCGCTGGCCAGCCTTGTTTTGCGGGTCGATCACGAAGACGTAGTTGCTGCCGTCGCGCACCACGATGGACTCGCTCGGCACCGTGAGCGCTTCGCTCTGCCCCAGCTCGAAGAAGCCCTTGGCAAAGGTGCCCGCCTTCAGTTCGGCATGACGGGGCAGGTCCACGAACACCAGGATGTTGCGCGTCTGCGGGTCGGCGCTGGGTGCGATCGCGCGCACCTGACCGGTGATCTCCAACCCGCTGGCCGCGGTGACCTGCACCTTCTGGCCGGTGCGGATGCGGCCCACCTCGCTGGGCGTGACCTCGCCGCGCCACTCCATGCGGCTCTGGCGCACCAGGCGGAACAGCTCCTGCCCCGCACTCACCACCGCGCCCACGGTGGCGCCGCGCGCGGAGATCACGCCGTCATCAGGCGCGAGCACCTTGGTGTTGCCCAGACGCACCTCGGTCGCGCTCAACACAGCCTTGGCCGCTTCCAGCTGCGCGCGCGCCACCTTCTCCTGCGTGAGGTACTGCGCCACCTGCGATGCCGACAGCGCGCCGCTGTCCTGAATGGAGCGTGCGCGGTCGGCGTCGGCCTTGGCGTTCTCGAAACTGGCCTCGGCCTGCATCAGGCTGGCCCGGCTCTGCAGGCTGTCGGCCTGCGTGGTTTCGCGGGCGAACTCGGCCAGTACCTGGCCCTTGCGCACCACATCACCTACGTTCACGTTCACCGACGCCAGCCGCAGGCCGTTGAGTTCAGCGCCCACGCTGGCTTCCTGCCAGGCGGTGATGTTGCCGTTGGCCTGCAGGCGGATCGGCAGGCTGCTGCGTTCGGGCCGGGCCACCGTCACGGTGAGTGAAGGTTTGGGCCCGGCGTCGGCGGCCACCGCATCGACCTCGGGTGCCGGCGGCTTCTTGATGAACATCCAGAACACCACCAGCAGCACCAGGGCCAGTGCGATGGCCAGCCAGAGCCAGCGTTTGCGCGATTGCGAAGGTGTGGCATTCATGCGGGGTCTTTGAGTGCGTTGGGGTTGTTCACGGGATCGAAGCCACCGCCCAAGGCGACGTAGAGCTGGATCCAGGCGTTGATGCGTTCCTGCTGCAGCGCCACCGCGCTGCTGTCGGCGTTGAGCTTGAGGCGGCGGGCCTCCTCCAGCTCGTTGAGGTTGGCCAGGCCCACGCGGTACCGCGCCTCGGTGCCCTTGAGTGACTGCTCGTAGCCCGCCACCGCGGTCTCGGTGGACGCCTCGCGCTCGCGCAGGCTGGAGAGCGTCACCAGCGCCTGCTCCACCTCGGCCACGGCCTGGCGCAGGGTGCTGGCATAAGCCACGGCGGCGGCTTCGTAGCGGGCTTGCGCGCTGTCGGTGCTGGCGCGCAGGCTGTCGCGCCCGAGCAGCGGCAGGCTCAGGCTGAGCGGGCCGATGGCCCAGGTGTTGAACGTGCCTTCGGTGCCGCCGCCCGAGAAACGGTTGCGCAGCAGGCTGCCGGAGAGCGAGAGGCCCGGCAGCAGCGCCGCCTTCGCCACGCCCACGTCTTCGCTGGCGGCCACCAGCTCGCGCTGGGCGCGGTACACGTCGGGCCGCTGGCGGATCACCTCGGCGGGCACGGCGCTCACCGAGAGCATGCTGGCCAGCCGCTGCGACGACAGCAAGGCCGGCGCACTGGCCAGCCGCTGGCGCACCTCGGGCTCAGGCACGCCGGTGAGCGCCGTGAGCGACTTCACCTGACGCTCGCAGGTCTCGTTCTGCTGCCGGTGACGCGCCGCGCTCTCCGCCGCGCTGGCGCGGGCCAGCGCAGCCACCGCCGGCGCAGTGAGGCCTGCGCGCTCCGACGTGGTGTTGTTCTGCGAGGTGACCGCGCGCGAATCGCGGTCACGCAAGGCCACCGCGAGCTGTTCGCGGCACAGGCGTTGCGAAAAATAGAGTTGCGCCAGCTCGGAGGCCACCAGCACGCGGGCTTCGTGCCAACCCGCTCCAGCCGCGTCTTGCTGTGCCTGAGCGCTGCCCAGGCGGGCCTGGCGCTCGCCCCAGAGACCAATGGCCCACGAGGCCTGCAGGCCTGCGCTGAGCGTTGTGCCCAAGGGAACGGTCGGATCGGTGATGCCACGGGTGGCGTTGGCCACCGCATTCACCTGCGGCCCGTTCTGCGCCTCCACGCCGAATCTTGCTGCGCGGGCAGCAAACACCTGCGCACGGGCGGTGGCGATCGTCGGGCTCTGTGCCTGCGCACGGGCGATCCAGTCGGTGAGCACCGGATCGTCAAACCGCTCCCACCAGCGGGTGAGCTCTTGTGTGTTGCCCTGGTGGGCCAGGGGCGGCGCGTACCAGGTGCTGGCCAGGTCAACCGCCACCTCGGGCGGTGGCTTGGTCACGCTGCAGGCGCTCAGCAAGGCGGCGCAGGCGGCCACGGCAAGCATGTGCTTCATGAAATGGGAGTCCCTGTTCGTTGGTTTGCCGGGCATGACTCTAGTTGATTTGCCCGCACGAACATTTCAATTCATTTCAATCGCGCGACGAATTGTTTCAATCGTCGTCACCTGCGTCCAGGCCCGGAAAGAGCACTTCGGTGAAACCGAAACGGGTGAAGTCGCGCACCCGCATGGGGTAGAGCGTGCCCCAGAGGTGGTCGCACTCGTGCTGCACCACCCGTGCATGAAAGCCCTCGGCCTCGCGGTCAATGGCCCGTCCCCACTCGTCGACACCCTGATAGCGGATGCGGCGCCAACGCGGCACCACGCCACGCAAGCCCGGCACCGACAGACAGCCTTCCCAGCCCTCTTCCTCCTCGTCACCCAACGGCGTGATGACCGGATTCACCATCACGGTGCGAGGCACCACGGGCGCCTCCGGATAGCGCGGGTTGGGTGTGCCGCTGCCGAAGATGAGCACCTGCAGGTCCACGCCGATCTGCGGCGCGGCCAGACCGGCGCCATTGGCCGCCACCATGGTGTCCTGCAGGTCGGTCACCAGTTGATGCAGCTCGGGCGTGTCGAAGTGGGTGACGGGCTGGGCATGGCGCAGCAGGCGCGGATCGCCCATTTTCAGAATGGTGTGAATGGTCATGGGTTGGACAAGCGGGGGAGATGGGTTTAGTTTCGCTGATCACGACACCCCACGCGACCACCCGAGGAGAACCCATGAAGACCACCCTGCTCGCCCTCGCCCTGTTCGTGCCCCCGCTGGCGCAGGCCCAGGGCGCCGAGATCTTCAAAGGCGCCGACTTGGCCCTGGGCACCAAGCTCATTGCAGACAACAAATGCGCGCAATGCCACGCCAGCAAGGTCGGCGGCGACGGCAGCGCCATCTACCGCCCGCAAGGCCGCATCAACAACGCCAGCCTGTTGCGCGGCATGGTGGAGAACTGCAGCACGCAGCTGAACCTGCAACTCTTTCCCGAAGAAGTCACCGCCATCGCGGCGGTGCTCAACCGGGACCACTACAAGTTCAAGTAGGCATGTCTTCAGGAGGTCAGCAGAGCCAGCATGCCGGCCTCGTCGATCACAGCCACACCCAGCTCGTTCGCCTTGTCCAGCTTGCTGCCGGCCTCGGCGCCGGCCACCACGTAGTCGGTCTTCTTGCTCACCGAGCCCGCCACCTTGGCGCCGGCGGCTTCGAGCATGGTCTTGGCGTCTTCGCGCTTGAGCGTGGGGAAGGTGCCAGTGAGCACGAAGGTCTTGCCCGCCAGCGGCTGGGGCGCCCGCTCGGCGGGTTCGCCTTCTTCCCAACTCACACCGCAGGCGCGCAGCTGCTCCACCACCTCGCGGTTGTGGGGCTGGTCGAAGAAGGTGCGGATGCTCTGCGCCACCACCGGGCCGACGTCGTTGACTTCCGACAGGGCTTCCACGCTCGCGTCCATGATGCGGTCCAGCTGACCGAAATGGCGCGCCAGTTCCTTCGCCGTGGCTTCGCCCACGTGGCGGATGCCCAGGCCAAACAGGAAGCGGGGCAAGGTGGTGCGCTTGGATTTCTCCAGCGCGGCCAGAATGTTCTGTGCCGACTTCTCGGCCATGCGGTCCAGCGCCAGCAAGGACGTGAGGCCCAGGCGGTACAGATCGGGCAGTATCTTGACCACGCCGGCGTCCACCAGCTGCTCCACCAGCTTGTCGCCCAGGCCCTCGATCTCCACCGCGCGACGCTGAGCGAAGTGCAGCAAGGCCTGCTTGCGCTGGGCGCCGCAGAAGAGCCCGCCTGAACACCGGTAGTCCACCTCGCCCTCTTCGCGCACGGCGTCGCTGCCACACACGGGGCACTGACGCGGCAGGCTGAACGGCTCGGGGTTGCCCACGCGCTTGTCGAGCAACACCGACACAACCTCGGGGATCACATCACCCGCACGGCGCACGATCACCGTGTCGCCCACGCGCACGTCCTTGCGGCGTGCTTCATCTTCGTTGTGCAGCGTCGCGTTGGTCACTGTCACGCCACCCACGAACACCGGCGCGAGTTTGGCCACCGGCGTGAGCTTGCCGGTGCGGCCCACCTGCACATCGATGGCCAGCACGGTCGTGAGTTGTTCCTGTGCGGGGTACTTGTGCGCCACGGCCCAGCGGGGCTCGCGGGTGACGAATCCGAGTCGCCTTTGCAGCGCGAGCGCGTTGACCTTGTAGACCACGCCATCGATGTCGTAGGGCAATTGGTCGCGGCTGCTCCCGATGCGGTGGTGGAAGGCGACCAGCGCGTCGGCGCCACTGCACAGCGTGGTCTGCTCGGCCACCGGAAAACCCCAGGCTTTGAGCTGCATGAGCATGTCGTAGTGGGTTTCGAAAGCCGGCCCGTCTTGCTCGGGCGGGGTGATCTCGCCCAGACCGTAGGCAAAGAAACTCAGCGGCCGCTGCGCTGCGATGGACGAGTCGTGCTGGCGCACGGCACCGGCAGCGGCGTTGCGCGGGTTGACGAAGGTCTTTTCGCCCTTGGCGCCAGCGGCGATCTTCGCGCGCTGCCGGTCGTTGAGCGCTTCGAAATCGGCGCGGCGCATGTAGACCTCGCCGCGCACTTCCAGCACGGGCGGCGCGTCGGCGGGCAGGCGCAGTGGGATGTTGCGAATGGTGCGGATGTTGTTCGTCACATCCTCACCCACCTCGCCGTCACCGCGTGTGGCGGCCAGCACCAGCAACCCGGCTTCATAACGCAGGCTCATGGCAAGACCATCGAACTTCAGTTCGGCCACGTATTCCACCGGCGGATCGACCTCGGCGAGGCCCAGGGCCCTGCGCACGCGGGTGTCGAAGTTGCGCGCGCCGCTGGGCTCGGTGTCGGTCTCGGTGTTGATCGAGAGCATGGGCAAGCGGTGACGCACGGCCACCAGCTCGTCGAGCACGCGGCCACCCACGCGCTGGGTCGGTGAGTCGGGCGTGAGCAATTCGGGGTGCGCGGCCTCGATGGACTGAAGCTCACGGAACAGTCGGTCGTACTCGGCGTCGGGAATCTCCGGCTCGTCGAGCGTGTAGTAGCGGTGAGCGTGGTGGTGCAGCTGAGCGCGCAACTCGGCGGCTCGCTCGGCGGGGCCCGGCCCCGCAGCGAAAAGATCGGGTGTCATGACAGTCAGGTCAAGAAAACAGGCGCCGGGCCTGCGCCGAGCCGGCCGACAGGTCGCGGCTGTCCAGCGCGTCGTACAGGCTTTCCAGGTCGGCACCGATGCGGTCCATGGTGTCGGTGGACAGGGGCTGGCCCGCGTCGTCGGTCACCACGCCATCCATGGCCTCGGCCAGTGCCTTGGCCGCCTGGCGCATGCGCACGAAGGGCTGCTCGCTGCGCGGCACGTGCGTGACTTCCAGCGACAGCGCCACCTCGCGCAGCGCGCTCTGCTCGGGATCGTCGGCCATGGCGGCTTGCGGATCGAACACCAGACTCAACACCGGTGCCTGACCGCTCTCGCTGCCCGAGAGCACCATGCGCCCGGGCAAGGCGCCGGCCACAAAACCCAGCTTGGAAGCGTGCTGTGCCACGTAGCCCGGGCTCCAGGCGGCACGGCGCGCGCGCAGCGTGAAGCCCAGTTGCGCGTCATGCCCACTGGCGAAGGCATCAAGTTCACGCCCGCGTGCCACTTCAGCGCGCATGTCGGGAAACTCGGGGGCAGCGCCCACCGCGTCGGCAAAGGCCTGCGCCTTCACCACGAACTCGGAAAACTCGATGTCGTTGAGCGCCCCGGCCCGGTTGGCCAGTTGCACGCCCGCCTGCAGTGCCCGGTAACGCTGCCCCAGGCGCGGGGTTTCCCATTCGCCGCTCGCATCACAAAGCCCTTCGACCGCAAACGGCTTGCTGCCCACGCGGCGGGTGCCGGGCAATGCGGCCAGCAGAGCGTCGCCAGAGACCTGGTGATCGAGCACCAGCGGTGTGATCACGTCGATCAAGGCGTCCAGGCCGGGACGTTTTTCCGGCTGGTGGAGCAGCGGGTTCACACTGACCGCAGCAGCGGCCACGGCAATCGCTGCCGGATCGGGTTGCGGCGTGGCACCGGGCATGTCGCCGAGCACCGGATCGATGCGCTGGATCTCGTGGCCGGTCAGGTCTTCGGGCGAATACGGCACCGTTTCGTCTTCTGCAGAGTCGCCCGGAGCGTGGGCCGAGCGGTCGCGCGCCAGTCGCGGCACGCTGTTGCGCGTGATCCAGGCGTTGTAGGCCACCACGCCCGCGAGCACGAGCCCCCCGATGATGGCCAGACCGATTTGCAGAGTGCTCATGGTGTTTGTGTTCAGGTGGGTTCGAGCATGCCGGCGGCCGATTCCATGTCCACCGCCACGATGCGGGAGACGCCCTGCTCCTGCATGGTCACACCGATCAACTGCTCGGCCATTTCCATGGCGATCTTGTTGTGGCTGATGAACAGGAACTGCGTCTCTTTGGACATGTGGGTGACCAGCTTGGCGTAGCGCTCGGTGTTGGCGTCGTCCAGCGGAGCGTCCACCTCGTCGAGCAGGCAGAACGGCGCGGGGTTGAGCTGGAAGATCGCGAACACGAGCGCGATGGCGGTGAGCGCCTTCTCGCCGCCCGAAAGCAGGTGGATGGTCTGGTTCTTCTTGCCCGGTGGCTGTGCCATCACCTGCACGCCAGCGTCCAGGATTTCCTCGCCCGTCATCACCAGGCGCGCGTTGCCGCCGCCGAAGAGCTCGGGGAACATCTTGCCGAAATGCGTATTGACGGTCTCGAAGGTGCTGCCCAGCAAATCGCGCGTTTCGTTGTCGATTTTCTTGATCGCGTCTTCCAGCGTGTTCATGGCCTCGACCAGATCGGCCGTCTGCGCATCAAGGAAGGTTTTGCGCTCGCGCGCAGCGGTGAGTTCGTCCAGCGCGGCGAGGTTGACTGCGCCCAGGGCCTGGATCTCGCGGTGCAGGCGGTCGATCTCGCCCTGCATGCCGGGCAGGCGCACGTTGTTCTCCGTGATGCTTTGCGCCACGGCGGCCAGATCGGCCTGGGCTTCTTCGAGCATCTGGCTGTACTGCTCCACGCCCAGGCGCGCGGCCTGTTCTTTCAGCTGGAAATCGGTGATGCGGTTGCGCAGCGGATCGAGTTCACGCTCCAGTTGCAGGCGGCGCTCGTCGCTGGCCCGCAGCTTGGCCGTGAGGTCGTCGTACTGGCTGCGCAGCGCGCCCAGCGCCTGCTCGCGTTCGAGCTTCATGGCCAGCGCGTTCTGCAGGCCGGCCTGTGCGGCGGCGTCGTTGAGGCGCCCCAGCTCTTCGGCGGCGCGTTGCTGTTCGTCCGCGAGTGACTTTTCCTGCGTGGCGGCCGTCTCCAGCGAGCGCTGCAGCTCGGCCTGACGCGCCTGCAGGCTGCGCAAGGCAAACGTGGCTTCTTGTGCGGTGCGCTCCAGCGAGCGTTGCTGTTCGCGCGCCTGGTTCAGCGAACGCTCGGCCGCGATCACCGTGTCGTCCAGTTGCGCGTGGCGCTCCTGGCTGTCGGCCAGTTGCATGTCGAGCTCTTCAAACCGCGCCTCAGCGGTCACGCGGCGCTCCTGCAATTCGTCGAGCTGGGCGTCGACCTCGGCCAGATCGGAGGCAATCTGCTCGCTGCGCGCGCGGGTCTGCTCGGCCAGTTGGGTCAGGCGCAGGGCCTCCACCTGCAGTTCGTGCGCGCGGCTGCGCGATTCGGCGGCATCGCGCCGGGCGCTCACCAGGCGCTGCGAGGCGTCGGTGTAGGCGGCTTCGGCGCGGATCAGGCTTGAGCGTGCCTGTTCGTTGATCAGCACCTGCGCCTTGAGCTGCTTGTCGATGTTCTCGATTTCCTGCGCGCGCGCCAGCAGGCCGGCCTGTTCGCTGTCGGGCGCGTAGAAGCTCACGCTGTGCGCCGTCACCGCATGGCCGCTGGCCACGAAGATCACCTCGCCGGCTTGCAACTGGGCGCGCTGCGCCATCGCGTCTTCAAGGCTGGACGCGGTCAGGCAGCCGTGCAGCCACTCAGCCAGCAGGGCCTGCTGGCTGGCGTCGTTCAGGCGCAGCCAGGCGGCCAGGGGTTTGAGGCCGGTGGTGCTGACGGCGGCAGCGCCGCCCGATGGCGGGTTGTAGACGGCCAGCTTGGCCGGTGGTGCGTCGTTGCCAAAGGCACGCACCATGTCCAGGCGTGAAACTTCGAGCGCACCCAGGCGCTCGCGCAGCGCGGCTTCCAATGCGTTTTCCCAACCGGTTTCGATGTGGATGCGGCTCCACAGGCCCTGCAAGCCATCGAGCCCATGCTTGGCCAGCCAGGGTTTCAATTTGCCGTCGGTCTTGACCTTGTCCTGCAGCGCCTTGAGCGCTTCCATGCGGGCCGAGAGGTCGGCCTGCCGGGCCGATTCCTGGTTGACGGCCTGCTGCGCGGTGCGGCGCGCGTCGTCAAGCTGGGGCACGCTGTCCTGGAGTTCGTGCAGCACCGCTTCGTTGAGCTCGGCGGTTTCCTGCGCACTGGCGAGCTGGGTCTGCGCACTCAGCAGACGCGCCTCGTCGGGCGCCGCCAGCGCGTTGCGGTCGGCCGTGAGGCGCTCGCGGCGCTGGTTGAGCGAACGGCTCTGTTCTTCGATGTTGCGCTGCTCGGCCGCGAGCACCTGGATCTGCTGCTGCACCTGCGTGACGCTGGCGCGCTGCTCGTTGGCGCGGGCCTGGGCCTGGCGCAGGCTGTCTTCGAGCGCGGGCAATGCGCCTGATTGCTCTTCGCCTTGCGCGGCCAACACCACCGACTGGTCTTCGGCCTGCACCATCGATTCGGCCAGCTGCTCCAGCTCCACCGCCGCGTCTTCGCTGCGGGTGGACCACGAGGCGATCTGTTCTTTCAGCTGCACCAGACGCTGTTCCACGCGGGTGCGACCTTCCACCACAAACCGGATCTCGGCTTCAAGCTTGCCGACCTCGGCACTCGCTTCGTAGAGCTTGCCCTGTGCCTGGTTCACTTGGTCGCCCGCGGCGTAGTGGGCCTGGCGGATGGTTTCCAGCTCACTCTCAATGCGGCGCAAATCGGCCGTGCGCGATTCCAGATCGTTGATCGCCTGGGCCGCGTCGGTCTTGACCTTCGCCTGGTCGGCCTCGGCCTCGCCGCGCTTCATGAACCAGAGCTGGTGCTGCTTGAGCGTGACGCCGGCCTGCAGGTTGTTGTACTTCGCGGCCACCTCGGCCTGCTTCTCCAGCTTGTCGAGGTTGGCATTGAGCTCGCGCAGGATGTCTTCCACCCGCGTGAGGTTCTCGCGCGTATCGGCCAGGCGGTGCGCGGTCTCGCGGCGGCGTTCCTTGTATTTGGAGACGCCCGCGGCTTCCTCGAGGAACAGGCGAAGCTCTTCGGGCTTGCTCTCGATGATGCGGCTGATGGTGCCCTGGCCAATGATGGCGTAGGCGCGCGGGCCCAGACCGGTGCCCAGAAACACGTCCTGCACGTCGCGGCGGCGCACCGGCTGGTTGTTGATGTAGTAGCTGCTGGTGCCGTCTCGCGTGAGCACGCGCTTGACCGCGATCTCGCCGAACTGGCCCCACTGGCCGCCTGCGCGGTGGTCGCTGTTGTCGAACACCAGCTCCACGCTGGAACGGCTGGCAGGCTTGCGCGTGTTGGTGCCGTTGAAAATCACGTCCTGCATGGACTCGCCGCGCAGCTCGGAGGCCTTGGACTCGCCCAGCACCCAACGCACGGCGTCCATGATGTTGGACTTGCCACATCCGTTGGGCCCAACCACGCCCACCAGCTGGCCCGGGAGCATGAAATTGGTCGGTTCGGCGAAGGACTTGAAGCCGGAGAGCTTGATGGAGTTGAGACGCACGGCGCTGCCCGATGACTGACTGGATGAGAAACGCCCGCCCGAGGCCGACGACGCGAGCGAAATGATACCCCGCTGCCCCTGCGGGCCTGCCCGGGGCGGCGATCACCAAAGCGGTGAACGTCCCCTGGGGGCGGGGGTATGCGGGGCAAACGGATAATCGGGGGATGAACCCGCTCCTGTCCCGCCTGCAGCCCTACCCTTTCGAACGTCTGCGTCGGCTGTTTGCCGACATCACCCCCAACCCGGCGCTGCGCCCCATCAGCCTGGGCATTGGCGAGCCCAGACACGCCGCCCCCGATTTCCTGAAACAGGCCCTGGCCGCCGCGCTGGACACAGGCCTTTCCAGTTACCCCGCCACCGCCGGCGAGCCCGCCCTGCGCGAAGCCTGTGCGGCCTGGGTGCAGCGGCGCTATGGCGTGACGGTGAACCCGGCCACCCAGGTGCTGCCGGTCAACGGCTCGCGAGAAGCCCTGTTCGCCTTTGCCCAGACCGTGATCGACCCGAGCCGCCCGGGCGCGACGGTGGTGTTTCCCAACCCTTTCTACCAAATCTACGAGGGCGCAGCCTTGCTGGGCGGCGCCGAGCCGTTCTATGTGGCCAGTGACCCGGCGCGCAATTTCGCGGCCGACTGGGCCGCCGTGCCGGCCGAGGTCTGGGCCCGCACCCAGTTGCTGTTTGTGTGCTCGCCGGGCAACCCGGCCGGCGCGGTGATGCCGCTGGATGAGTGGCGCAAGCTGTTCGACCTGAGCGACAGGCACGGCTTCGTGATCGCTTCCGACGAGTGCTACAGCGAGATCTACTTCCGCGACGAGCCGCCGCTGGGCGGGCTGGAGGCGGCGCGAGCGCTCGGCCGCACCGATTTTCGCAACCTGATGAGCTTCACCAGCCTGTCCAAGCGCAGCAACGTGCCGGGCCTGCGCAGCGGCTTTGTGGCCGGTGACGCAGCGCTCATCAAGCCTTTCCTGCTCTACCGCACCTACCACGGCGGCGCCATGAGCCCGGTGGTGCAGGCAGCCAGCCGTGCCGCCTGGGCAGACGAATCCCATGTGGTGGACAACCGGCGCCAGTACCGCGAGAAGTTCGCCCAGGTCACCCCCCTGCTGTCCGAGGTGCTCGATGTGGCCCTGCCCGATGCCTCCTTTTACCTGTGGGCCGGCGTGCCGGCGTCTTTTGCCGATGCCAGCGCGGGCTTGAGCGCCGACGAAGCCTTCGCCCGCGCCCTGCTGGCTCAATACAATGTGACGGTTCTGCCCGGCAGCTACTTGGCCCGCACTTTCGCCGGATCCAACCCGGGCACGGGCCGCGTGCGCATGGCCCTGGTGGCCGAACCCGCCGAATGCCTGGAGGCAGCCCACCGCATCAGGGCCTTCATGGCCGGGCACGCCTGACTTCCCTTTTTCTTTTCTCCTCCTTCGACCTGCCTCATGACACAACAACTGCAAACCCTGATCGACAACGCCTGGGACAACCGCGCCGAACTCTCACCAGCCTCTGCACCCAAGGAAGTGCTGGACGCGGTGGAGCACGTGATCACCGAGCTCAACAAGGGCCGCCTGCGCGTGGCCACGCGCGAGGCCGTGGGCCAGTGGACGGTGCACCAGTGGATCAAGAAGGCGGTGCTCCTGTCGTTCCGCCTGAAGGACAACGAGATCATGCGCGCGGGTGATCTGGGCTTCTTCGACAAGGTCAAGACGAAGTTTTCCCACCTGAGCGAATCCGAGATGAAGGCCAGCGGTGTGCGCGTGGTGCCGCCTGCCGTGGCGCGTCGGGGCAGCTACATTGCCAAGGGCGCCATCCTCATGCCCAGCTACGTCAACATCGGCGCCTACGTCGATGAAAACACCATGGTCGACACCTGGGCCACGGTCGGTTCCTGTGCGCAGATCGGCAAGAACGTGCACCTCTCGGGTGGTGTCGGCATCGGCGGTGTGCTGGAGCCGCTGCAGGCCGGCCCCACGATCATCGAAGACAACTGCTTCATCGGCGCGCGCTCCGAGGTGGTTGAAGGCGTCGTCGTCGAAGAGAACTCCGTGCTGGGCATGGGCGTCTATCTCGGCCAGAGCACGCCCATCTTCAACCGCGACACCGGCGAGGTGGTGTTTGGCCGCGTGCCCAGCGGCAGCGTGGTGATCAGTGGCAGCCTGCCCAAGAAAACGGCATCGGGCAAGGACTACAGCACCTACGCGGCCATCATCGTCAAGACGGTGGACGCGCAGACCCGCTCCAAGACCAGCCTGAACGACCTCCTCAGAGACTGAATCTCCGGTTTTTGGAACTCCAAGGGAAAGGCACGACATGAGCAGCGGAACAATGGAGCGCATCCTGCGCCTGATGGCCGAGAAGAAGGCCTCGGACGTGTACCTGACGGCGCATGCGCCGGCCATGATCAAGATCAACGGCCAGACCATCCCGATCAACAGCCAGGTACTGCCGCCCGAGGCTCCGCGCAACCTGCTCTCGGAAATCGTCCCCTCCACCCGCATGGAAGAGCTCCAGGAAACCGGCGAACTCAACATGGCGGTGCCCTTGGAAGCGCTGGGCAACTTCCGCATCAGCGCGTTTCGCCAGCGCGGCCAGGTGGCCGTGGTGATCCGGTACATCCCGGGCGACATTCCGGCGCTCGATTCGCTGAATGTGGCGCCCGTGCTGGCCGATCTGGTGATGGAAAAGCGTGGCCTCGTGCTCATGGTGGGCGCCACCGGTGCCGGCAAGAGCACCACGCTGGCGGCCATGATCGATCACCGCAACGAATCCGCCAGCGGTCACGTGCTCACCATCGAAGATCCGATCGAGTACGTCTACCGCAACAAGAAGTCGGTGGTGAACCAGCGCGAGATCGGGCCCGACACCGCCTCGTTGCAGATCGCGCTGAAGAACGCGTTGCGCCAGGCGCCCGACGTGATCCTGATCGGTGAAATCCGCGACCGCGAGACCATGTCGGCCGCGATCGCTTACGCCCAGTCGGGTCACCTGTGCCTGGCCACGCTGCACGCCAACAACAGCTACCAGGCCCTCAACCGCATCCTGAGCTTCTACCCGGTGGAGGTGCGCCCCACCATGCTGGGTGACCTGGCAGCCGCCCTGCGCGCCATCGTGTCGCAGCGGCTGCTGCGCACCCACACCGGCAGCCGCGTGCCGGCCATGGAGGTGCTGCTCAACACCTCCTTGATCGCCGACCTGATCCAGAAGGCCGATTTCTCCGGCGTTCGCGAAGCCATGGAGAAGTCGCTGGCCGATGGTTCACAAAGTTTCGAGCAGGATCTGGCCCGCCTCATCAACGACGGTCTGGTCACGCGCAACGAAGGCCTGGCACAGGCCGACTCGCCCAACAACCTGCTGTGGCGTTTGCAGAACGACTTCCACGCGAGCAAGTCGAACGATGCGGCCAACGCGAGCGACGAAGACACCACCGAAAACGCCACCTTCACCGAGTTCACGCTCGACGTGAAATATTGACCCGATGACCGATACCCTGCGCCTGACCGAACAGCTCATCGCCCGCGCGTCTGTCACGCCGCGCGATGAGGGCTGCCAGTCGATCATTGCGCAGCGCCTCTCGGCGCTGGGCTTTGTCTGCGAGACCATCGAAAGCGGCCCCGACGATTTCCGGGTGACCAACCTGTGGGCCCGGCTGGGCACCGGCCAACAGCCCACGCTGATCTTTGCCGGCCACACCGACGTGGTGCCCACCGGGCCCTCGACCGCGTGGAGCAGCGATCCGTTCGCTCCGACGCACCGCGACGGCAAGCTTTACGGCCGAGGCGCCAGCGACATGAAAACCTCGCTGGCAGCCATGGTGGTGGCCTGCGAAGAGTTCGTGGCCGCCCATCCCAAGCCCGTCATCGACATCGCCTTCTTGCTCACCAGCGACGAGGAAGGCCCTGCGCTGGATGGCACGGTGGTGGTGTGCGAGCAATTGAAGCAACGCGGCGAGCGGCTGGACTGGTGCATCGTGGGTGAACCCACGTCGGTGGAACGCACCGGCGACATGATCAAGAACGGCCGCCGCGGCACCCTGAGCGGCAAGCTCACGGTCAAGGGCATCCAGGGCCACATCGCCTACCCGCACCTGGCAAAGAACCCGATCCATCTCGCCGCCCCCGCGCTGGCCGAGTTGGCCGCCACCAGCTGGGACGCGGGCAATGCGTTTTTCCCGCCCACCAGCTGGCAGATCAGCAACATCCACGGCGGCACCGGCGCGAGCAACGTGATCCCCGCCACGGTGGTGATCGACTTCAACTTCCGCTTTTCCACCGAGTCCACGCCCGAAAGCTTGCAGCAGCGCGTGGTCGGGATGCTGGCGCGCCATGGTCTTCAGGCCGGGGACGACTACGACCTCGCCTGGACGCTGGGCGGGCGGCCCTTCCTCACCCCACCGGGCACGCTGGTGGACGCGGTGCGTGACGCCATCCGCGGCGAAACCGGTATCGAGACCGAACTCTCGACCACAGGCGGCACCAGCGACGGGCGATTCATCGCCCAGGTGTGCCCGCAGGTGATCGAACTCGGCCCACCCAACGCCACCATCCACAAGATCGACGAGCACGTGGCCTTGGCCGACATCGAACCGCTCAAGAACATTTACCGCCGCACGCTGGACAACCTGTCCCGCCTTGCCGGCTCTCCCGACTGAGCGCCCCGTGAAACTGAAAGACCTGCTGGCTGCGGCCACCCGCCGCCTGGATGCGGCCCATCTGGCCTATGGCCATGGCACCACCAATGCGCGCGACGAAGCCACCTGGCTCGTGCTGTGGCAGCTTGGCCTGCCGCTGGACAGCGACCTGGACGCCCTGGCTCGCCAACCCATCACGGCGCAGCAACAAGCCGAGGTGGAGGCGCTGGTCCAGCGCCGGATCGACTCCCGCGAACCCGCGGCCTACCTCACCGGCGAAGCCTGGCTGCAGGGTGTTCCCTTCCACGTGGATCGGCGTGCCATCGTGCCGCGCAGCTTCATCGCCGAACTGCTGGCCGAGGGCTCGATCGACCCCTGGCTGGACGAGAAGACGCGCGACGTGCTCGATCTGTGCACCGGCAACGGCAGCCTGGCCGTGCTCGCGGCCATGGCCTACCCCGACGTGCGCGTGACCGGCGCCGACATCTCGATCGAGGCACTGGAAGTCGCGCGTATCAACGTGGCGCGTCACGAACTGCAGAACCGTATCAAGCTCGTGGTGTCCGACGGTCTGAAGAAATGCCCCGGCCCCTGGGACCTCATCCTGTGCAACCCGCCGTATGTGAACGCCCGCAGCATGGCCGCGCTCCCACCCGAATACCGCGCCGAACCCGCCCTGGCTCTGGACGGCAACATCGCCGGCAATGTGGACGGCATGGACTTCGTGCGCCAGCTGATTCGCGACGTCCCCAGACGGCTCAAGCCCCAGGGCGTGCTGGTGCTGGAAATCGGCAACGAACGCGAGCACTTTGAAGCTGCGTTCCCCCACCTGGAAACCGTCTGGCTCGCCACCAGCGCCGGCGACGACCAGGTTCTCCTGCTCACCCTTGAATCCCTTTTGGCGCTGCCCACCTCGCAGACGCCCGCTCCATGATCACTTTGAAAAACCTTGTCCTTCGCCGTGGTGTGAAGGTCCTGCTCGACAACGCGTCCTGCACCATCAACCCGGGTGAAAAAGTCGGTCTCGTGGGGCGCAACGGCGCGGGAAAGTCCAGCCTGTTCGGGCTGCTCAACCACACACTGCACGAAGACAAGGGCGACTTCTACGTGCCTCCGCAGTGGCGCATGGCGCAGGTGGCGCAGGACATGCCCGAGACCGACCAATCGGCCACGCAGTTCGTGATCGAGGGCGACGTGACACTGCTGGCGGCCCAGCAGGAAGTAACCGCCTCGGAAGACAGCGGCGACGGCGAGCGCATGGCGCACGCCTACATGGCGCTGCACGACGCCGGCGCACACGACGCGCCCGCCCGCGCGCAGGCCCTCATCCTCGGCCTGGGTTTTCGCACCGACGAACTTGAGCGCCCGGTCAACAGTTTTTCGGGCGGCTGGCGCATGCGCCTGCAACTCGCGCGCGCGCTGATGTGCCCCAGCGAGCTGCTGCTGCTCGACGAGCCCACCAACCACCTGGACCTCGATGCATTGGTCTGGCTGGAAGCCTGGCTCAAGCGCTACGAAGGCACCATGCTGGTCATCAGCCACGACCGCGAGTTTCTGGACGCGGTGACCAACGTCACCATCCACATCCACACCGCGCAGCTCACGCGCTATGGCGGCAACTACAGCCGTTTTGAAGACATGCGCGCCGAGCAGATGGCGTTGCAGCAGTCGGCCTATTCCCGTCAGCAGGACAAGATGGCGCACCTGCAGAAGTTCATCGACCGCTTCAAGGCCAAGGCCAGCAAGGCCAAGCAGGCGCAAAGCCGCGTGAAGGCGCTGGAGCGCATGGAGAAGATCGGCCCGGTGCTGGCTGATGCCGACTTCACCTTTGAATTCACCGAGCCGCAAAACCTGCCCAACCCGATGCTGGCCATGAGCGACGCCAGCTTCGGTTATCCGCCGCCGGACGAAGGCAGTGAGCCCACCATCATCGTCAAGAACATCAGCCGCTCGGTGCTCGCGGGCCAGCGAATCGGCATCCTGGGTGCCAACGGCCAGGGCAAGTCCACCGTGGTCAAGACCATCGCGCGCGACCTGCAGCCGTTGGCCGGCCAGATCACCGAGGGCAAGGGCCTGAACATCGGCTACTTCGCGCAGCAAGAGCTCGACGTGCTGCGCCCGGCCGACACGCCGCTCGAACACATGATCCGCCTGGTTCGCGAATGCACCGCCGAGGGCCGACTGAGCGGCCAGCCCACACGCGAGCAGGACCTGCGCAGTTTTCTGGGCAACTTCAACTTCACCGGCGACCAGGTCAAGCAGAGCGTGGGCAGCATGAGTGGCGGCGAAAAAGCCCGTCTGGTGCTGTGCATGATCGTCTGGCAGCGCCCCAACCTGCTGCTGCTCGACGAGCCCACCAACCACCTGGATCTCGCCACCCGCGAGGCCTTGTCGGTGGCACTCAACGAGTTCGAAGGCACCGTCATGCTGGTCAGCCACGACCGTGCCCTGTTGCGCGCGGTGTGCGACGAGTTCTGGCTGGTCTCGCGCGGCGGCATCGAGCCGTTTGATGGCGACCTAGACGACTACCAGCGCTACCTGCTGGACATGGCCAAACAATCGCGCGAGGCACAACGCCAGGAACAACGCGACGCACAGCGCAGTCCGGTGGCGACCCCCGTGGCCGCGCCCGAGCAGAAGACCAGGACGGTCGAGCCGAACCGTTCGCCCGAGCAGAAACGCAGCGATGCCCAGCGCCGCCAGCAACTGGCTGAGAAGGCCAGGCCGCTGAAGAAAGAGCTCGAGCAGACCGAGAAACGCATGGCGCAACTCGCACAGGAAAAATCTCGGCTGGAAGCCAGCATGAGCCAACCTCTCAGCCCGGCCGACCTGGCCCACAACGGCAAGCAGCTCAAGGCGTTGAACGACGAAAACGAAGCGCTCGAAGCGCGCTGGTTGGAGCTCACGGAAGCCATCGAGGCCGTCAGCGCCTGATCGTTTGGTGGGCCGTCGCAGGCTCGGCGGGGAACGAGGGTAAAAAGCAGCTAGAGTGCATGCTCTATTGCTTTTGTATCAACCCCAACTCTCAGGAGCCTCGCGAATGATGTCCATCCTCGGCACCCTCTTCATCGGCCTGATCGCCGGTTTCATCGCACGCGCCATCAAGCCTGGCAACGACAGCATGGGCTGGATCATGACCGCTCTCCTCGGTGTCGCCGGCGCGTTCCTGGCCGGCTATCTCGGCGCCGCACTCGGTCTGTACCGCCAGGGCGATCCGGTCGGCTTCCTGGCTTCGGTGGTCGGCGCGATCATCCTGCTGGTGATCTACGGCTTCTTCAAGAAACGCTGAGTTTTTGCGCGGCGCCGCCCGCCGCATGACATGCAGCGGGCAACAAAAAAGCCCTGATCTTTCGATCAGGGCTTCACATGTTTTGGTGGGACGTGCGGGGGTCGAACCCACGACAAACGGATTAAAAGTCCTAAAACACCGGAAAACCATGGACAACCCCGGACTGTCACCAGCACCATAACTCGTTGATTTTCATGGTCTTGTTGTCCACGTTAGTCCGTTGACATACAAAGTGATCCTCGTCTAAACTGTCACCAGACTGTCACCACGAGAATCAACGGACTATGAAAACCGCAGGACAAGTGATCGCTGAGCTGGAGGCCGGGAAGTTCTCCCGCATCACCAAGGTGATCCCCCACGGGTCACTTGAAGCCCGCAAGCTTTCCAGCGGGGCCGTGTCGTTCTACTGGCGCGTCACCGCAGGCGGGAAGACCCTGCGGGAGCCGATCGGCACCTATGACTCCACAGCCAGCCCGAAATCCCTCAAGCCCTCAGAGCGCGGTTACTCGGTGCAGGCCGCCATCCGTGCCGCCGAGGTGCTGGCTCAGCGTCACGACACCCACAAAGCAGATGGCGGGCACGCGGTACTGAAGCAGGCTGAAAAGGTCGCCAGAGCCAAGGCGGTGGCCACAGCCGCTGATGAACGGAAGTACACGCTTGAGAGCTTGCTGGATGACTACGCCGACCACCTTGAGGCGTTGGGACGGAAGGCTCACAAGGACGCGCGGTCAATCTTCAAGCTTCATGTGATTGAGGCCTGGCCAGACGTTGCCGCCCTGCCCGCTCAGCACGTCACCATGGAGCAAGTGGCCGACATGATGCGCCGCACGCTTGAGATGGGCAAAGGCCGCACCGCCAACAAGCTGCGCAGCTACGTGCGCGCCGCGTACCAGACCGCCAAGGCTTCGCGGTCCAAGGCCAGTATCCCGATGAAGTTCAAGGCGTACAACATCACCCTGAACCCCGCCGCCGACACCAGCCCGGATGAATCGGCCAACAAGCCCGACAAGCGCCCGCTGAATCCGGATGAAATGCGGGCTTACTGGCAGACCATCAAAGACATTGAAGGCTTCAAAGGGGCCGCCTTGCGCCTGCACCTGCTCACTGGTGGCCAGCGGATCGAGCAACTGGTGAACCTGCGCACCGCCGACATTGCGGCGAATGCCATCACCTTGCACGACGGCAAGGGCCGCCCGGGCAGCGCGCCGCGCCCCCACACGATCCCATTGACCACCCAAGCCGCTGCAGCGCTCAAGCAGTGCGCCCCAGCCGGCGAGTTTGCAATCTCCACGGACGGCGGAAAGACCCACCTGGGCGCTACCACGCTGAGCGCCTGGGCGGTTGAAGCCGTGGGCGATCTGATCCCTGACTTTCAGGCCAAGCGGATCCGCTCAGGCGTTGAGACGGTGCTGGCCGGCGCGCGCATCAGTTCCGAAATTCGGGGCCGTCTGCAGTCGCATGGCGTGGCTGGCGTGCAGGCCCGCCACTATGACGGCCACGACTACATGACAGAGAAATTGGAAGCGCTGAAGAGGCTTTATCAACTGCTGCAGCCCGTCAAAGGCAGCAAGGTGATCGCGTTCAAGCGCGCATGAATACCGGCAAGCCCTGCGCCGGTCTATGCAGGGCAAAAAGGCGGGTAGCCGGTCGATACAACCGACCAGCCACCCTGACCATCAATGAAAGCGAGTTCAAAAATGGCTGATCCCATTATCCCCAACGGTGATGACCACTCCCCGAGGAATCGACTGGCGCTTGAGTCTGCTTGGCAGGTAGAGGCGCTAAGTCACATGATCCTGTCCGAGATCTCCAAGATCAACATTTCGGGTGACGAAGGCATCAAGGCCGCAGTGATCAGAATCCGCGACCTGAGCAAGGTGGTGATGAGCGCGCTGGATGACGAGATGCATGAGGTCTCGGACCTGCACTTGACCGTGCACGGGGTCGCCCTGAATACGGGGGTGCAAGCATGACCACACAAACCGATCTTGATCTACGGAATGTGATCGACAAGAACGCAGCACAACTTTCCGCACTGCTCGCAAACACCTACGGCGAAAGCGGTGAGAGCTTTCGCAACATGAGCGATGAAGCGCAGGATGCTTACATGTGGGCTTGCGCAGACATGTCAAATGCCATCCTCACAAGCTTGGACGAACTCTCCACGCGCAGTCTGGCGCGCAAGGGCGTGGAGGTGCAACATGGCTGAGCAAACCTTCAACAACGCGGCCTTGCTCGACTGCATGAGCAACATCTACAACGCGACCGCAGTGCTCAAAGCCGCAGCCTTCGAGCGTGACAGCGACGTTGACGCCGTCATGTCTCTGCATCACGCCGCAGAGGGACTCGTTTCCTACGCTGAAGCAGCGCTGGCAGCGGTCGATGCGCAGGACGAGGCCTTCGTGCGGATTGGCTGCCTGGCCGACCTGATCGACAAGGTCAATGTGGATCTCGACGACCAGTTGCTGCACGCGGCCTCGGTGCTGCTGCATCTTGCCAACGAGCAGCTTGTCGTGCCCGAGCCTGCCTGAACCACAGCCACGCCTTCGGGCGTGGCACTCAAAAACATGGCCTTGATCACTGACCCGAAAAATTCCCTGGGGGTGCCTCGCTGGATGGACGCGAAGGCCTACCCTAGCGATCGTCCTCTCAGTGCCAGCCAGTGGCGCTGGGAATTCCTGCGCCGCCGGCCGGACTACCGCAAGGCGTGGGTGGACCACTTCGACAAGTGCCAAGCTCGTTATGACGAGATGGACAAGGACGGGCTACTGAAAGACAGACGAGAGGAATATCGGGGGGTCGGTTCAACCTGGCGCGACGTGTGCGAACCTTTCGGCGTCGAGCGCATTGCAGCTCCATGGCTGGCAGAGCCTGGTGTTCATTTCTGGCGGACCACCTATGGATGGGCAATGGGGGCGCCCTCCTTAGACGTCCCGATCGAGTCGATCGTTGATCGCCACAACGAACTCGAGTACAAGGGAATCATGTTGTTTGCCTTCGACATCAACCGCCCCTTTAAGGAACAGGCTGAGCGTGTGCAGCACTTCTTCGAAGCCCGCCAGCGTGAGGAACGTGGCGGAGTCCTCAAGCCGCAGAGGCAGCACGTCAGCCTATGGCCGAACTACCTGCGGGCCCTTGATGCCAGAGATCAGGGCGCCACATTTGAGCAACTTTGGAGCGCAATAGTGGGGTCCGTGCTGCTGGTGGAAGAGCACGATAGACGTGTCGACGGGAACACACCCGCTGCTGGCCACCAGCTTTGGGAGCAGGCGCAAAACCTCATGTTTAAGGTGACCTCTTAGACCTGAACTGCGCGCCAAACGCGGCTTGAAACTTCGTCCATCGTGAACCAGCACGGTGGGAAACGGCAGAAGCCGGAAAGCAGCAACCCACCGTATTTGAAAGGTGGTGATGCTGTGATCAAAAAGAACCCTACCGTTTTGCCAACCACGCTGCACCCCGAGCAGCGCCTGAAGCTGGCCGCCGTCGAGGCGTTGACCGGCACCAAAAAATCCAAGATCTACGCGGCAATCGCGGCTGGCAAGTTCCCAGCGCCTGAGCGCGACGGCCCACGCTGCAGCCGCTGGAGAGCGGGCACCGTACTGGACTACCTGCAGGCCCGCGTGGAGGCTCAGCAATGAGTGCCGTCACCACACCATCGGACCAAAAACGACTCGCCAACTTGAAGGCGCTGTTTGCACTGAAAGGCTTTGCAGTCCACGACGTGAGCACCGGGGGCTGGTTCGTTGCCAAGTGGAACCTCACCAAGTTCTGCCCGGCCCTGGCCGACTTGGAGAGCTTCGCGGCACAGGTGGAGGCTGCATGATCGCCAAGACCATGAGCCACGAGGAAATGGTCACGGCCGGCGAAGCCTGGTATCAGAAACAGCTCGCAATTCTGGAAAAGGCGCACGGGCCAAGCTGGCCGGCCCACCGCGAGTGGCTTGAGGACTATCTCAAGGAGGAACTCCGGCTGCGCTTCATCGCCAACGGATGGAGGCCGAAATCGTGAGCATCGTTGATGAGCTCGGCCTTGAGCCTGGGCCTGTCACCACACCGCGCAAGTCACGCCCACGCAGAGAGCGACCACCTGCAGAGGCATACGAGCAGCCCACCGCAGGGATCTCGCTGGGGGACTTCTACGCATACATGCCCAGCCACAGCTACCTGTTCGTGCCCACGCGTGAACTGTGGCCGGCCAGCAGCGTGAACGGGCGCGTCCAGTGGCCCAAGAACGGCGCGAAGAAAGTCCGCCCCTCGGACTGGCTTGACCGCAATCGCCCCATCGAGCAGATGACCTGGCACCCGGCTTGCGAAATGCTGGTGCACGACCGCGTGATGCAGGTTTCAGGATGGGCGCAGCACGAGGGCGCCACGGTGTTCAACCTGTACCGGGCACCCGAGCACAGCGACGGGGATCCCAGCCTGGCCAAACCATGGATCGACCACTTGCACCGTGTCTACCCCGACGAGCGCCTGCACATCACGCAGTGGCTCGCGCACCGGGTGCAGTACCCAGGCGACAAGTGCAACCACGCGCTGGTGCTGGGAGGCTCGCAAGGCATTGGTAAGGACACCATCCTTGAGCCGTTGAAGCTGGGCGTGGGGCCGTGGAACTGGCAGGACGTGAACCCCGGGCAGATGCTTGGCCGTTTCAACGGCTGGGCCAAGGCTGTTGTCGTGCGGGTGAACGAGGCGCGCGACCTGGGCGACGTGGATCGCTTCGCCTTCTACGACCACAGCAAGACCTACATCGCCGCGCCTCCTGACGTGATCCGCGTGGACGAGAAGAACCTGCGGGAGCACTACGTGGCCAACGTGTGCGGCGTGATCATCACCACCAACCACAAGACCGATGGCCTGTACCTACCTGCAGATGACCGCCGGCACTTCGTGGCGTGGAGTGAGGCCAAGCGCGAGGAATTCGACCCCGACTACTGGACCCGGCTGTACGGTTGGTACGCCGATGGTGGCATGCAGCACGTCGTGGCCTACCTGCGCACGCTCAACCTGGAAACCTTCGACCCCAAGGCGCCACCACCCAAGACCGCGGCGTTCTGGGCTGCAGTGCAGGCCGGTGAAGCGCCCGAGTCTGGTGAGCTGCGCGACGTGATTGATGAGTGCGAGAACCCCGAGTGCCTGACCCTGCTCGATCTGATCTGTGGCTCTGAGAGCCTGAAGCTGTTCGACCTGGCCAGCGAGCTCAAGGACCGCCGCAACCGCCGCGCCCTGCCCCACAAGCTGGAGCGTGTGGGCTATGTACCTGTGCGCAACCCCGACGCCGACGATGGGCTCTTCAAGATCCAAGGCAAGCGTCAGACGGTTTACGCCCAGCGCGCTCTCACCCTGGCCAGCCAGATCAAGGCGGCCCGTGCGGTCAGTTGAGTAGGTGAAGTCAGTGAAAACCTATCCCCATCACCAGCTTTCTCTCATGTGTGCGCTTCTTGATCGATCGAGAGATGTTTCGAATTCCCGTGAGCAGGATGCAAAACCACTGATCTCACTGACCAGACTGACCGAGGCACCCCCACCCCCTCAGCCTTTGGACCTTCTGCCTCCCGGACCGACTGGTACTCCGCGTGCGTTCACCCGCAAGTTGAAAACTTTTTTTTCGGCGCTTGGACAGGGGGCGGCCTCCGTCTTCCCGCCTTCCAGCACAGGACCGACGGTGAAGGTCGGCTTTGCTAAACCTGACCAAAAAAAGGAAAACACCATGACCGAACGCCGCGACGTCCACATCCGCACCTGGCAGGTGGGCCACTGCACCGTCACCCTCACCGTGCACCGCATGGTGGATGGGAAGCTGTCGAGCTCGTGCGACTGGGATCCTGAAATCCCTGATCACATGACCTCTGAGATGGAGGCGCAATGGCAGGCTGGCCTGCACACCGCGATCGCATCCATTCGCGCAGCCATCGGGCAGGAGGTGGGCAAGTGACCAAGCTTAAGACCCTCAAGCCCGGCGTGGCCACCCTGAACGGTGGCAAGCTCCGCACCATCAACGGTGGCTCATTCAGCGACCCCAATCGAGGCAGTCGCCACGAGCGTGGATACGGCACCGCCTGGGACAAGCTGCGCCTGCGCATCTTGGAGCGCGATTGCGGCCTTTGCCAGTGCCCTGAGTGCCTGGGTGGCGAGAAGCGCCTGACCGTGGCCACCCATGTGGACCACATCAAGCCCAAGGCACAGGGCGGCACGGACGACGAGACCAACCTGCGCGCAGTCAATGCCGACTGCCACAAGCGCATCACGCTCGAACAGCAGGGCAAGCGACCGCGGAGAGCGATCGGCCCCGATGGCTGGCCTGTATGACCCCGGGCGCCTCGATCTCTGCAACCCCTCTGCTCTCGGACCGCTCGGTTCCTCACGCAGAGACTGCAGTGGGCACTTTTCCTGATTTTTGGAGCATGACATGAGAAAGCGACCCACCAAGCCGAAGCCGCCCACGGGCCTGAGTTCGGAGGCGCGCGCCCTTTGGGTGGCGACGAATGACGAGTACTCATTCGAGACCGCCGCCGACTTTGCGCTGCTGCGCCAGCTCTGCGAGACCCTGGACCGCCTGCGCGAGATTCAGGTGGCGATCAAAACCGGCGGGCTGATGGTCGCCGGCTCGCAAGGCCAGATGCGCGTCAACCCACTGCTGCAGGCCGAGGAAGCGGCACGGCGAACCATCCTGGCGCACGTCCGAGCCCTGCGCCTCACCTCAACGTTGGAGATCTGACATGCCCACACCTGACCGCAGACCTCGCGCCCGGCGCAAACAACAGGAAGCCGAGCTTGGGAGCCTGGAGCTACTGCGCGCCATGCACGCCGCCGGGACCGATCCCCAGGCCTGGGCTGCATTGCGACCGCAGGCCATCCGCACCCTCACGACGGGCGCACGCAAGCCCGTGGAAGCCGCGGGCATCTTCGACGCCTATTCGCGCAAGCCGCATTTCCTGCCCAGCCTCCCACCTCCAAACCTGACCGAAGAAAGCAAACCATGAACACCACCGACACCGACACCCTGATCGACTTCATTTCGAGCCAGATGGATGGCGACCAAGCACCGCCGGCGGGCACAGCCGACGAGCAGCGCATCGCCGATGCCATCCGCGCGATCCAGAAACGGGCCAGCGACAAAGAGCTGATCAACCTTGGCTTGAAAGCCATGGGCACCGTGATTGCGCGCATGTCCAGCAGCATCGCGGCGCAGGGCGCGCTCATGAAGTTCATCGCTCCTGGGGATCGCGAATGACCGCCTGGCTCCGCCGCATCTTCCAGCCGCGCGCGCTGCGCATCGCCCTTCAAAAGAGGCGGCTGGACGAGGCCACCCGCAAGGCCGGTTGTTCGCGCCAGCAGGCAAAGGTGATCGCCTCTCACTACTTCGGAAATCCCTTGAAAGGTCGCCAATGAAGTGGCACAATATGCGTGTGCCGTTTGGGTGGGATGCCCAAACGCACCTTCAGAAAGCCAGTTGTGGGATGCAGCTTGCGAGAAGCGGACGTGTTTTCGGACACGTGGTGTGCCTTCCGTGAGCGATGCAATGACCCAACCCGGCGAGCCAGCAGCAACGCTGCCACTTCCCCCCGTCAAGTCGAAGCCGCGCACGAGTCGCGAGTTTGAGCATGCCCTGCGCGAGCTGGGTTTCTCCAAAACCGAGGCTCGCACGATTGCATCCCATGGGTTCAAGGGCCTGGCAGATGCCGACTCCGCCGAAGACCTGTCCGAACTGACCGCGCTCATCGAGCGCAATTCAAAACTGTTCGAACGCATCGAAAGGCAACTACCGTGAACCTCACTCGCCACACCTTCACCTGGGCCATCGTGTCCGTCCTGGCCGTCCTGGCCGCATTCACCCTCATGGGGCACCCCATCATCCCGCCCGATGCCCTGGCCGGCTTCAGCATGGCCCCTCTAGCCGTTGGCAACACGTTGGGTGACATCGCCGAAGTGCTCGAAAAGCAGGGCAAGGCCTTCACCGAGTTTCGGGAACGCTACGACGCCAAGAACCATGCGATCGAAGCCGCCATCGAGGACATGCAGAAGAAGTCCGGCCGCCCCGGCTTGGTCAGCACCGACACCAAGCTCGACACTCCCGAACTCAAGGCCCTGGCCGGCGCTGCTCGCGCTCTGCTGAGCGGCAATCAGGAGAAGGCCAACGCCCTTTTCGTCGAAGCCAAGGCGATGTCTGTCGGCTCCGACCCGGACGGCGGCTATGTGGTCCACGACGTCATCAGCACCGGCATGACCAAGGTGATGGCCGAGATCAGCCCCATCTACCGCCTGGCCCGCAAGATCCCGATGACCACCGGTGGCGGCTTCGAAGAACCCATCGACCGCGAATCAGCAGAAGCGCAGTGGGTGGGCGAGACCACATCGCGACCCGACACCGACACCCCGCAACTCGGCTTGTTTCGCGTGGACCTGCACGAGATCTACGCCATGCCCAAGGCAACGCAGAAACTGCTCGACGTGGCGTCGATCAACCCGCTGACATGGTTGAACGCCAAGGTGGGCGATGCTTTCGCCGTCAAGGAAGGCACCGCATTCCACACGGGTGACGGTATTGCCAAGCCGCGCGGCATCTTGAGCTACGCCACGGCCTTGACCACGGACGCCTCACGCGCCTGGGGCACGTTCCAGCACATCGCCACCGGTGCCAGCGGAGCATTCCCCACGTCGTCGGCCACCGTCAACCCGGCCGACGTGCTGGTGGACGTGACCATGGCGCTCAAGGCGCAGTACCGCGCAGGTGCGGCCTGGCTCATGAACCGCCTCACCGCGGGCGCCGTGCGCAAATTGAAGGACGCCGAAGGCCGGCACGTGTGGGTAGATTCGCTGGTGCAGGGCCAGCCCGCCATGCTGCTGGGCTACCCGGTAGAGATCGACGAAGAGATGCCCGACATCGCGGCCAACTCGCTGTCGATCGCCTTCGGCAACGTCGAGAAGACCTACACCATCATCGAGCAGCCGGGCACGAAGTTCCTCACCGACCCCTACACCGACAAGCCGAATGTGCGCCTGTACGCATACCGTCGCGTCGGCGGTGGAGTGAACAACACCGAGGCTCTGAAGTTCCTCAAATTCGCCTGATCACCGGGGGGCCTTCGGGCCCCTCTTTCATTCCATTTGAAGGGAACGAGCCATGGCGAGTAAATCTAGGACTGGCGAATTGTGGACGCGCTCAAGCGTCTGGAACTCGAAGGCAGGGTGGGAATTGGTGCGTACCTACATCAGTCGCGTGGCCGCGAGTCTTGGAGCACGTATTCAGACTGCCAAGACACATAGGTCTTTCCCCACAGCCAACGAATTGCAAACAGGTAGCCCGTCAATATGCCCAGCCCTGTCAGCCCAAGAGCACCAGCGACTGCGAGCGTCGTTGACGAAAGCGTTCCTGCGACAGCCATCCGGACTTGTTCTGGCGTCACCTGAAACCACCACATCAGCAGCGCCCCCAGCAGGCCCGCAGCAAGGTGCAGGCACACCAGCGCCAGCCACGACATCAACACAAGCATTCGCCCAACGGCGTGAAAGGTCACTGTGATGGCTTGCTCTGGACTGTTGAACAACGGGCGCTCGGACATTGGTCTGCTCCTAAATGGGTGCGCCCATTCTAGGAATGCACGGGCTGACCGCTTCTGCGCAGGGCCCGGTGCGATCACGCGTGCCATGGAAAGCCGCTATGGCCTTCGACTTCGAGCGCATGGCTCAGGTGCAGGGCTTCGACTCAATGAACGCGCTGCGGGATACCGTGGTGCGCGAGTGCTGCCTTACGCATGGGTGTAAGAAAGGCCGATCGGGGCAGCCTGGTGTGGGTGGGCAACCCATTGAGGGAGCGGGCGCAAAGGTGGGGCGTGGCAGATAATCCTGCCAGGAGGACATCATGCGACTGAATTTCAGCTACAGCACCAATCGCTGGGGCTTCGGGCCCACCACGGTTCACTTGACCCACAACACAGAGGGCTGGCACCTTGGGGCTATCGCGTACACGGGCCAGTGTGATCGGACCGGTGCTCCACTCTTGTATGGCAACTTCGACCAAGATTCTGTGGCTTATCCGCAGACTATGGATCGCACACTGGAATACGTATGGGATCAGATCAACAACGGTGCTTGGAACGAAGCTGAAGCGCAGCAGCGGATCCAGGAAGTGGCCGACTGGGTTACCGCCTGCGAAAAGGCCGTGCCCAAGTGGCCAGGCTGGAACTGATTTCCCCGTCTCACGCGGCATGCCCGTAGGGCGTTGGGAAGACTACGGAGTGCGGCCGGCGATGACTTGATTGCCGTCAGTCGACGTAGGCGGGTTGCCATTTCGTGCGGCTGCCTTGCCGCTGGCAAGCGCCTTCATTTTTTCGATCCGTGCCAGGCGGTCGGCTCGATCCACGTACCACTCGCGGTCCAACAAGTGAATGAGCTGCAGCAGCGCCTCGGGCTCGCCCGGCTCAACATCGACGATCAAATTCACATTTTGCTCTGGGTGGGCGCCGATGTTTCCGATGCTCTTTACCCCCATCATGGCGTCATAGAGCGCAGAGTCGCATTTGTCTTTGATGGCTTCCAATTCTTGATGAAGCGTCTTCTTGTCTCGAACGTTGAAAAAGTCCCGGACCATTCCCTGCAGCGCGCGCCGAGCCAACGTCGCAGAAGCCTTGGGACTCAATGTTGAGATGAGGAAGGCCTCGTTGTAGTCCTCTTTGACTTGTTCGGGTGCATGCTTCGAAAGCGGGTTAGCGGTTGTCGGCAAGAACGTGAATTTGCCAATTCCTACTGGCATGTCGGGTTGCACTTGGCCCAAGCCTCGAACCGCAGTCGCATGACGCGTTCCACGATGAGCCCAAACTTTGAACGCCTGCTCTCGACAACTCTGGTTCGGACAATCGATGAGTTGCGCCCTTACCTGAATCCCCATCACGTCGGGAGATTTCGTTGTGATCAGCTCAATGCTGCCACTGGCTATGTTCGGCGAAGTTATGGTGGTGTGCGTTCCGCAGCTTGGGCAAGTCCAGTTGAAACCGTCACTCATATCGTCTCCAGGGTTTTGTCCAGCAATTCTGCCCGAGGGGACAACCTGGCAAGGTCGCCGCCCGTGGCGGGCGACTGCCGCGCGCACTTGAGGGCGGCTACGGCCTGCGCCCTTCGATGGGGTGACGTTGTGGGGAACTAACGTCCGGCATGGACGCGCTACGCTGGCTGCGTTTGGTACTGCGCAATCAGCTCCTGGCGAAAAGTTGCGACAGAAAGAGCCATCTGCTTTGCGCTGTTCGGGGTATTCAACGCGCTACCGCCAAAAAGCGTCGGATGATTCGTCAGGATCGCAAGCAAAACTTCGTCAGCTCGCCCCGTGGCTTCTTTTTCAGTCATCGACATGGAGTCCCCTTAGTTGGATTTGGAGACAGCATTCTGCACGTTATGCGAACTGTCACCAGACTGTCACCACGGAGCGCAATAAAAAAGCCTGCTACCGATTAAGTAGCAGGCTTTCCAGGCCATAGGCCATTATTTTGGTGGGACGTGCGGGGGTCGAACCCACGACAAACGGATTAAAAGTCCGCTGCTCTACCAACTGAGCTAACGTCCCATCATGCTTTCGCGCTCTGCACAATGTGCTTCCTGCGAAGCCTCAAATTATAGCTTCTTTTTTGGTGACTTTTGAAGGCCTTGTCGAGATTGCTTTCGCATCTTTCGACACGGTGTTCAGCACCCACCCGGCGGCACAAAAACCGAAGGTCGCCGTGACACTCACCACCGAGCCGTAACCATGGCAATTGAGCGAACCATCAGCGCCCTCCATGTTGCACGAAGCATCGGGCGGGGCCACGGTTTCGCGACTGAACACGCAGCCCACACCCATGCTGCCCGCGCGCGCGCCACCGTGGTGCTTGCGCAAGCGGTAGCGCAATTGAGCCAGCAAGGGATCGTGCGTGACCTCGGCCAGATCAGCAACATCAACCGCATGAGCGAGCTGCTTGCCGCCGGCGGCACCTACCGTGATGAAGGGCACCGAGTGAGCGGCCGCCCAGGCAGCCAAGGTCGTTTTGGCGCGCACCTGGTCACAGGCATCGATGACGGCCGAGGGCAAACTTGCAAGTCCCGGCACAGCATCGAGCAAGGCGGGCCAGTTGTCAGGCGTCACGAAGTCGTCGACCACGTCGACCACACAAGCAGGGTGAAAAAGCGCAATGCGTTCGCGCATCGCTTCGGCCTTGGCCTGGCCGAGGGTAGGCTCCAGGGCATGGATCTGCCGGTTGAAGTTGGATTCAGACACATGGTCCAAGTCGATCAGCGTGAGGCGCCGAACGCCGCTGCGCGCCAGGGCCTCTACCGCCCAGGACCCGACTCCGCCGATGCCCACCACCACCACATGCGCGTCGAAAACGCGTTGCGCTCCGTCGACGCCATAGAGTCGACGCAGGCCGCCAAAGCGGCGCTCGAAGGATTCGCTGGCGTCGTGCGTCACTCGCGGTCCAGCAACCACATCTGGAATCGAAAGCCACCGATGGCACCCAGCACGATCCCGGTCACGGCGATGATGCTCGTCAGGCTGAGCGTGGACAGGCCCGACATGCCCTGCCCCACCGTGCAGCCCAGCGCTGTGACACCACCCACACCCATGCAGACGGCACCCGCCATGTGCAGCGCCGTGTCTTGCGTGGTGCGGAAACCCTCCCAGCGGAAGCTGCCTTCGAACAAGGCGCAGATGAGCGCTCCGACGACCATGCCCGCCACCGTGACGATGCCGAAGGTGAGGACCTTGGAGGAATCGCTGAAAAAGATGAGCCAGTCCAGCGTGAACGCCATCGGTGCGGTGAAGGTCAGCGCCTCCATGCGACCAGTGTTGCTGCCCAGGTAGACGGCCTCGAGAGTCTCGGGGTGTTCGGCCACGTAACCCAGTCGGCCGCTGACCCACCACATCGCGATCACCACCAGCCCGAGCCCGACACCGGCGAGCAGGTTGTTCCCGGTGCGAAAGTCCCGGCCCACCAGAGCCCACACCACGAGGGCTCCACCCACCACCAGCGCGAAGACCAAACCGGTGAGTGCCGGCTCCATGCCCATTGCGCTGGCCAGCCAGGCCGGCAGCGCAGACCCGGAGGCCATGTCGAAACTGACCTTGTCCACGGTGTTGACCCGCAGTACGGCTGTCACGCCACGCAAGGTGGCAAAAGCTGCAATGCCCATGATGAAAAAAACCACCAGCGACTTCAAGCTGCCCGCGCCGATGCGCACCAAGGTCTTGCTGCCACAGCCCGACGCCAGCACCATGCCGAAGCCAAACAAGAGCCCACCCACAATGGCCGAGAGCCAGATCACGCGACTGCTCGTGTAGATGCTCTGGGTCGGATCGATCCAGCCCAGCCAGGCCATGCCGTAGAAGCCGATCATGGCAATGCCCACTGCCATGCCCCACATGCGCATGCGGGTCCAGTCGCCCATGTTCACGATGTCGCTGATAGCGCCCATGGTGCAGAAATGGGTGCGTTGTGCGATGAACCCAAAAACAAGGGCCACCGCGAAGGCGGCCCAGAGCACAAGGGCGTTCAGTTTGAGAAGGTCGGCGATTTCCATGGCCGCCATTGTAGGAGGCCGCCCATGCCCCTCATGAACGAACACGCGCCGAAGCGCGCGTCTGGCGTCAGCGCAAGCGGGCCAGCCGCTCGCGCGCCGCTGCCGCGGCTTCGGAGTTTGGATGCGCCTTCACGAGGTCTTCCAGCGTTCGTTTGGCGGTGCGTGGGTCTTTCAATTCGATCTGGCTGTTGGCCATGGCGAGCATGGCCTCGGGCGTGCGCACGTGGGCAGGAAACTCGCGCACCAGCCGGCCATGGGTGACCACGGCTTCCTTGTAGGCACGGTTGGCGTACTGGGCGTTGCCCAACCAGTACAGAACCGACGGTGTGTAGCCGCTCGCCGGATACCGCTGCAGGAAGGCGGCATAGGCAGCGGACGCGGGTTGGAATTCGGATTTGCGCAACTGCGCCATCGCGGCCTCGAAGTCGTTCTTCTCGGCGGGCGCTGCCGTGAAGGTCTGACCGTCGTACTCGACGCGCAGGGGTTCCACCTGACGCAGTCGCTCGTCGATGCCCGATTGCACATCCTTCTGCTGGCGTTGCAGCTCGGAGACTTCGCGCGCCAGCTGTTCGTTCTGGCCCCTCAGCCGCGCCAGCTCCGCGCGCAGCTGCTCGATCTGGTTGGACAGCTCGAGCAGGCTGCGCCGCGTGCCCGCATCACCTTCCCGCGCCTCTGCGGCTGCAGCGTCGGTGGCCTGCTTGTTGGCATCCACCTTCTGGCGCAGTTCGATGATGGCCTTGCGGGCCTCGTCGTCGCCGAACAGCGCATGGGCCTGAAAGGGCCACAGGACCGCCAGGGAAAGCGCCCAGGGCGCTGCGGTGGAGAACTTCATGTTCAACGGTAGGTCAATTCAACGCGGCGGTTCTTGGCGAAAGCGGCTTCATCCAGCCCCGCTTGCGCCGGCTTTTCTTCACCAAAGCTCACGGCTTCCATCTGTGTTTCGGTCACGCCCAGCAGGCCCAGTGCACGGCGCACGGCTTCGGCGCGCTTCTGGCCCAGCGCCAGGTTGTATTCACGACCACCGCGCTCGTCGGTGTGACCTTCGAGGTTCACACGGCGGGTGCGGTTGGCATTGAGGTAGCGCGCGTTGGCTTCCAGGGTGGCGGCCGAATCGGCCTTCACCTCGAAGCTGTCGTAGTCAAAATAGATGATGCGGGCCACGGCTGCAGGCTGGGCCGAGTCGGCACCACCCACGGCCACGCCGGACACGCCGCGCGGATCAACCGCGCCACCCTGACCACCTGCGGCAGCGCCGGAATTGAGCGCTGAACCGGAGCGGTCTTCAACCGGCACATCGTCGAGCTTCACACCGGAGCTGCAAGCGGCCAGCACGGCGGCCAGCCCGAGGCCGGCGACCAGGCGAATGCCACGCCGGGCCCAGTTGTTTCGGACGGCGGAGGTGTTCTGGATGTTGTTCATGTGAAGATTCCTTGGAATTGAAAAGATGAATGCGAAAGGGAGCTGGATGGCTCCACGTGTGAATCAGCGCAGGAACGGGCCCCATTCGGGTTCCCGGATGTCGCCCTGCGCGCCGGCCAGGCGGGTCTTGATGCGCCCGTCCACCGTGGTGGTCATGAGGGCTTCCTGGCCCCTTTCCCGGGTGGCATAAATGATCATGCGGCTGTTGGGCGCGAAGCTGGGGCTCTCGTCGGCATTGGACTCGGTCAGCGCTGTCACATTGCCGCTGGAGAGCTCCATCACGTGCAGGCGAAACGCACCATTGACCCGCGAGACGAAAGCCAGCCAACGGCCATCTGGGCTGGGTGCTGGTGAGATGTTGTAGTTGCCGCTGAAGGTCAGGCGTTGTGCACCGCCGCCCTGCGCACCCATGCGATACACCTGCGGCGAGCCTCCGCGGTCGCTCACGAAATAGATGGTCTTGCCGTCGGGGCTGAACACCGGCTCGGTGTCGATGCTGGCCGACTGGCTGAGGCGGCGGGGCTCACCACCGTTGGCATCCATGATGTAGATCTGTGCACCGCCGGAGAGCGAGAGCGTGGCCACCACCGAGCGGCCATCGGGCGACCACGACGGCGCGCTGTTGGAGCCCTTGAAGTTCGCCAGCAGACGCCGCTTGCCCGACGCCACATCGTGTGCGTAGATCACGGGTTTGCGGGCTTCGAACGACACGTAGGCCAACTGTGCGCCACCCGGTGCCCAACTCGGCGAGATGATGGGTTCGGGGCTCGTGAGGGCCGCACGTGCATTTTCGCCATCGGCGTCGGCCACCCACAGGTTGTGGCGCTGCGCGGTCTTGGTGACATAGGCGATGCGGGTTGAGAACACGCCCTTCTCACCGGTGATCTTCTCGTAGATGAAGTCGGCGACGCGGTGGGCGGCCAGTCGCAAGTCCTGCGCACCCACCGGGTAGCTCAGGCCACCGAGATCCTGACCACGCACGACATCCCAGAGGCGGAAACGCACGTCAAAGCGGCCGTCGGCCAGTTTGGTGACGCTGCCAGTGAGCAAGGAATCGGACCGGCGCTCGCGCCAGGGACCGAGATCGGGGCGGGAGGTTTCGTCCAGTCCGCCCGCAACGGGCTCGACAAAACGGAACTGGCCACTGCGTTCGAGGTCGGCTCGAACAATGGCGGCGATGTTCTCGCTGGCCACGTCGTTGCCGCGGAAACCCACGGCAGAGAATGGAAACTGGGTGAGGCCAACGCCCGCCACTTCAACCCGGAACTGGGCCTGCGAGGCCAAGGGCCAGCCGAGCAGCGGCAGTGTGGAAACCAGGCCGAGCGCGCGGCGTCTCGGAATCAGGGGCAGCGCGTTGTGTCGGGTCAAATCCAGCATGCTGTGTGTGTCGCTTGTCCTGAGGTCGCAGCAGGGGCAAAACGCCCTGCACAGCCGACCGATAATAACGGAGGCATCCGGCCCTTCCGTGACAAGATGTGTGCGCGCGGGGCCGGCGCTTGTGGTGCAAGGCTGATTCAGCGCCGTGCGGAATGTTCCGCAAGCCCGCACATTTTGGGACCGATCCGCTTTTGACCGCATCCAACCGCTCCAATCCGCCCCTGGCTGGCACGCTGACCCAGCGCCTGCTGCGCCTGTGGCCTTATTTCCGCTCGGCCAAGACCGGCATCGCCCTGGCGGCGGTCAGCACGCTGATCGGCGCGCTGACCGAGCCACTCATCCCTGCCCTGCTCAAGACCTTGCTCGACCGCGGCTTTGCCGAGGGCAACATCGACCTGTGGATGGTGCCGGTGGCGCTCATGGGCCTGTTCGGCATTCGTGGGATGGCGGGCTTTGTGGCGCAGTACACGCTGTCCTACACCGCCAGCCTGGGCCTGCTCAACCTGCGCCGGGCCATGTTCGTCAAGCTCAACGATGCCCAGATGACGCTGTTTGCCCGCCAGAGCGCAAGCAAACTGTCCAACACACTGGTCTACGAGGTGCAGACCGGCTCGCAGATGCTGGTGTCGGCCTTCCTCACGCTCACCAAGGACAGCCTCACGGTGATCGCGTTGATGGGCTACCTGTTCTACCTGAACTGGAAGCTCACGCTGATCGTGCTGACCGTGTTTCCAGGCCTGATCCTGATCATGCGGGTGCTCTCGCGCCGCCTCTACAAGCTCACCCGCGACAGCCAGACCGCCACCGACGAACTCGCCTATGTGGTGGAAGAAAACGCCCTGGCCCACCGCATGGTGCGGCTGCACGGCGCCCAGGCACGCCAGACCGAGCGCTTCGATGTGCTGAGCGTGGCGCTGCGCCGGCTGGCGCTCAAGTCCACCGTCGCCATGGCGGCCATGACGCCGCTCACCCAGTTGCTGGCCTCGGCCGCTCTCTCCGCCGTGATCGCCGTGGCGCTGTGGCAAAGCAACAGCAGTGGTGTCACTGTGGGCAATTTCGTGGCCTTCGTCACCGCGATGCTGATGCTGATCACGCCGATCCGGCACCTGGCGGAAATCAGCGCGCCGATCACGCGCGGTCTGGCGGCACTGGAGCGTGGCCTCGAACTCATCGAGAACACGCCCGAGCAGCCCGGCGGCACGCACACGGCCGACCGCGTGACCGGCTCCATCGCCTTGACCGACGTGTGGGTGCGCTACCCCGCCAAGGATGATCAGATCGTGCACAGCGATGACGACAGCCTCGTGGCCCTGCGCGGCATCTCGCTGAACATCCACCCCGGTGAGACGGTGGCCTTCGTCGGGCCATCGGGCTCGGGCAAGACCACCCTGGTCAACCTGCTGCCGCGCTTCGTGGAATTCGAGCGCGGCGACATCCGGCTTGACGACGTGCCGCTGACCGACTGGAACCTGACCAGCCTGCGTCGCCAGTACGCCATGGTGAGCCAGGACGTGGTGATGCTCAACGACACGCTCGCGGCCAATGTGGCCCTGGGAGCCATGGGCAACGAGATCGATGAAGGCCGCGTGCGCGCAGCACTGGTGTCAGCCAACCTCGGCGAGCTGATCGAACGCCTGCCCCAAGGCATTCACAGCACCGTGGGGCACAACGCAGCCGAGCTCTCGGGCGGTCAGCGCCAGCGGCTGGCAATCGCACGCGCCATCTACAAGGACGCGCCCATCCTGATCCTGGATGAAGCCACCTCGGCGCTGGACAACGAATCGGAGCGGCTGGTGCAGGACGCACTGGCCCGGCTGATGAAAGGCCGCACCACGCTGGTGATTGCGCACCGCCTCTCCACCATCGAACACGCCGACCGCGTGGTCGTGCTGGCCGATGGGCGCATCAGCGAACAAGGCACGCACCGCGAGCTGCTGCAGGCCGATGGGCTCTACGCCCGACTGCACGCCCAAAGTTTCAGGCCGGAGGCCCAGGCCTGAAGAGGCCCCTTACAACAGGACAATGTCGTATTGTTCCTGAGTCATCGAGCTCTCGCTCTGCAGCGAAATCGGCTTGCCGATGAAGTCCGACAGTCCCGCCAGGTGGGCTCGCTCTTCGTCCAGAAACAGCTCCACCACCTTGGCCGAGGCCACCACGCGGAATTCGCGCGGGTTGAAGGCGCGGGCTTCGCGCAGGATCTCGCGCAAGATGTCGTAGCACACGCTGCGCGCGGTTTTCACCACGCCTTTGCCGCTACAGGCTTCGCAGGGCTCGCTGAGCATGTGCGCCAACGATTCGCGTGTGCGCTTGCGCGTCATCTCAACCAGACCGAGCTGCGAGAAGCCGCCGGTCATGGTTTTCACGCGGTCGCGCGCGAGCTGTTTGCGGAACTCGCTGAGCACCGAATCCCGGTGGTCTTCACGCACCATGTCGATGAAATCCACAATGACGATGCCGCCCAGGTTGCGCAGGCGCAACTGGCGTGCAATGGCCTGGGCCGCTTCCAGGTTGGTGCGAAACACGGTGTCGTCGAAATTGCGCGCACCCACAAAACCACCGGTGTTCACGTCCACCGTGGTCAGCGCCTCGGTCTGGTCGATCACCAGATACCCGCCCGATTTCAGATCGACCCGCCGGCTGAGCGCGCGCACGATGTCTTCATCCACGTTGAACAGGTCAAAGATCGGTCGCTCGCCGCTGTAGTGCTGCAGCTTGGCCACCGTGTCGGGCATGAACTCGGCGGCAAATGCGGTGAGCAGGCCATGCTGCTCGCGCGAATCGATGCGGATGGAATGGGTGCCGGCTCCAACCAGATCGCGCAGCACGCGCTGCATCAGGTTCAGGTCTTCGTGCAGCAGCGTGGCCGAAGGCTGGCGCGTGGCAGCTTCCTTGATGCGCAACCAGGTCTTGCGCAAATAGGCCGTGTCATCTGCCAGTTCTTCGTCGGTGGCGTCTTCGGCATTGGTGCGCAGGATGAACCCACCCGCCGCGCTGCCATCGGTGGTGGCCGTCAACCGCAGCAACCGCTGGCGCAAGACCTCGCGCTGCGCCGGTGGAATTTTCTGCGAGACGCCGATGTGGTTGTCCTGCGGCAGAAACACCAGCAAACGGCCCGCGATGCTGATCTGCGCGGTCAGGCGGGCGCCCTTGGTGCCGATCGGATCCTTGAGCACCTGCACCATCAGCGCCTGGCCCTCGAAGATCTGGCGCTCGATCGGCAGCACCGGGTTGGGCGTGAGCAGCTTGCCGTTGGCGCCGGGCGCTGGCGCCGCGGGCTCGGATTCAGCCGCCACAGGCGCGTTCGTGCGTGGGGCCGCGTGTTTGGCGGCGATGTTAGGCATGAGGTCGGCCACATGCAGGAAGGCTGCGCGGTCCAGACCGATGTCGATGAAGGCCGACTGCATGCCGGGCAGCACACGCGACACCTTGCCCAGGTAGATGTTGCCGACCAGGCCCCGCTCCAGCGTGCGCTCCAGGTGCACTTCCTGCACCGCCCCCTGCTCCACCACGGCCACCCGCGTTTCCTGCGGCGACCAATTGATCAGAATGTCCTGGCTCATGGGGCCCTTCTCCGTGGCGCGTTGCGATTCAGATCAGCCGCACACCGGCGGCCTGCAGCACCTGCGCTGTCTCGTGCGCGGGCAAGCCCATGATGCCCGAATAGCTGCCGCTGATGTGGCTCACCCACAGGCTGGCACGGCCCTGGATCGCATAGGCGCCGGCCTTGCCCATGGGCTCGCCACTGACCACGTAACGTGCGATCTGCTGGGCCGTCAGCGGCTCGAAGGTGACCCACGAGGTGGACAGAGCTGCATGGAGGCGCGAGCTGCGTTTGCCAGGCACACCCACCGCCACCGCGGTGAGCACCCGGTGGCGCTTGCCGGCCAGGCTGGCGAGCATGGTTCCGGCTTCTTGCGCGTCGGCCGGCTTGCCCAGGATGCGCCGGCCCAGCGCCACGGTGGTGTCGGCGCACAGCACGGGTGCGGGAGGCAGGCCACGGTGCTTCAAACGCGTCAGCGATGCCTGCAGCTTCAGCCCGGTGACGCGTTGTACATAGGCAGCAGGTGCTTCACTCGGCAAGACGGCTTCCAGCGATTCCGCGTCTTCGCCGGCATCGGGCAGCAGCAGTTCGCAACGAACGCCCCACTGCTCGAGAAGCTGTTTGCGGCGTGGGCTCTGTGAAGCGAGATAGATGAAGTCGGTCATATGCAGTTTCGCCGCCGGGCCGCCCCAAGGCGAAACAGCCCCCTCGGGGGGCAGCGACCCGCGCAGCGGCGGAGCGTGGGGGCAGTCATTCTCTGTGGTACGGGTGGTTGGCATTGACGGACCACGCACGGTAGAGCTGCTCGATCAGCAACACCCGCACCATGGCGTGTGGCAGTGTCAGGTCAGACAAGCGGATACGCTGGTGCGCCGCGGCGCGAAACGCCGGGTCCAGGCCGTCGGGTCCGCCAATGACGAGCGCCACGTCATCGCTCTCCAGTTGCCAGTCGTTCAACTGTTGAGCCAGCGCCTTGGTGGTGAGGGTGGTGCCGCGCTCATCCAGCGCCACGATGCGCGAGCCGCGCGGGATGGCGGCTTCGATGCGCTCGCGCTCGGCCGCGAGCAGCGTCTCCAGGGTCTTGGAGCCGCGCGGCTCGGTCTTGACGGCCTTGAGTTCCACCCGAAGCTCGGGAGGAAAGCGTTTGGCGTAATCGTCGTAGGCGGTCTGGGCCCAGTCGGGCACCCGTAGCCCGACCGCGACGATCAGCAGCTTCATGCCTTTCTGGGGGCTGCAGCCTTGGTGGTTTTGCGCGCGGGCGCCTTGACGGCCGGCTTGGCGGCCACCTTCGGTGCTGCTTTGGCCGCTGGCTTCGCCGCGGTCTTGGCGCCCGGTTTGGTGGCCGAGCGGGGCTTGACCACGAGTTTCTGCAGTGCGGTTTTCGGTGCGCTGGCGACAGGTTTGCGGGTGGTCTTTGCAGGTGCCGACTTGGACGCTGTTTTCACCGCAGGCTTCTTGGCAGCGGTCTTGGCTGGAGCTGCAGCAGCGGTGCGCGCCGCCGACTGTGCAGCCTTGCGCGCTGTGCTCTTGGCAGGTTGGGCGGCGGCAGGGGCCACCGGCTTCTTGCGGCTGGTCTTGGCAGGCTTGACCTCGGCCACCACAGGCTTCTCGGCACCGTGCTTCAGGCGCACGGGCTTTGCACCCCAGATCTCTTCGAGCCGGTAGTACTGGCGGATCACGGGTTGCATCACATGGGCCACGGCAGCGCCGCAATCCACGATGATCCATTCGCCGTTGTCTTCACCTTCGATGCGGGGTTTGTCGAAGCCGGCTTCGCGCACGGCGTCGCGCACGCTGGCGGCCAGTGCCTTGGTCTGGCGGTTGGAAGTGCCGCTGGCGACGATCACACGCTCGAAGAGCGGTGAGAGGTGTTCGGTGTTGAAAACCACGATGTCCTGACCCTTGACGTCCTCCAGTCCGTCGACGATGGCGCGCTGGAGTCTCTGGATGTCTTTTTTGGCAATGGTTTCGCTGGTCATGTGGGATTCTGATAAAGGTGATGGGTTGAAATGTAGCTTGCGACGGGCCCTGGCACCAGAACCTCCAGGGCGCGGGCACTCTGCGTAGCCTGTTCCAGCCGGGCCCGCACGGCGGTCGCACTGATGTTCTTGAGTGGCATGTCCAACCGTTCGAAAGGCAGATCCACCTGCGAGAGATCGGTCTCGACCTCTTGGTCCAGCGGGGCGTCAGCACCGATGTTGGTGGCGCGGTTGGCTACTGCCAGCGTGGCCAGGTCCAGCACCTCCTGCCAGCGCACCCAGGTGCGAAAGGCCAGCAACTGGTCGGCACCGAGCACGAGAAACAATTGAGCGCCAGGGTACTCGCGTTGGAGTTCGTGCAGTGTGTCGGCGGTGTAGCTCGGGCCTTCGCGGTGGATTTCGCGCCGGTCGATCTTCACACGGTCCAGGTCGTCGAACGCGAGATGGCACATGGCCACCCGATCAGCGGCGGACGAGAGCACCCGCGTCTTGTGCCAGGCGTGGCCGGTGGGCAGGATGTGCAGCACGTCCAGCCCGAGCTGCTTGAGCGCGGTTTCGGCCAGTGCGCGGTGTGCCCAGTGCGGTGGGTCGAACGCGCCACCGAACATGCCCACGCGCCGCGGGCCAGCAGCACCGGTGTTCAAAGCCAGTCCTTGCGCACCAGGAAATCCTTGTAGAGCCGCTCCTCGGGCGTGCCCTTCTTGGTCTTGCGGTTGTAGGCCCAGCTCACCAGCGGCGGCATGGACAGCAGGATGGACTCGCTGCGCCCGCCCGATTGCAGGCCGAAATGGGTGCCGCGGTCCCACACGAGGTTGAACTCGACGTAGCGCCCGCGGCGATAGAGCTGGAAGCTGCGTTCGCGCTCGCCGTAGGGAGTGTTCTTGCGCCGGTCGACGATGGGCAGGTAGGCGTCGAGGAAGGCATCACCGACCGAGCTCATCATGGCGAAGCTGCCGTCGAAACCGAGTTCGGAGAAATCATCAAAGAACACACCCCCGATGCCGCGCTGCTCATCGCGGTGCTTCAAATAGAAATACTCGTCACACCAGGTCTTGAAGCGTGGGTATTTGTCGACGCCGAACGGGTCGAGCGCGTTCTTCACCGACTGGTGGAAATGCACCGCGTCTTCTTCGAAGCCGTAGTACGGCGTGAGGTCCATGCCGCCGCCAAACCAGCACACAGGTTCGCCACCCGCCGGCGTGGCCGCGAGCACGCGCACATTCATGTGTACCGTTGGCACATAGGGGTTGCGCGGGTGAAACACCAGCGAGACCCCCATGGCTTCAAACGGCGCGCCGGTCAGCTCGGGCCGGTGCTGGGTGGCCGAAGGCGGCAGGCGAGGGCCAGTGACATGTGAAAAGCCGCAGCCCGCCCGCTCGAACACGGCGCCATCTTCAAGGATCTGGGTGACGCCGTTGCCTTGCAGTGTTTCGCCGGACGGCTTGGTCCAGCGGTCCACCACGAAGCTGCCACCGTCCACCATGGCCACGGTGGAGGTGATGCGGTCCTGCAGGTCGATGAGGAACTCACGTACAGAGGACAGAGAAGTCTGTTTCATGGTCAAACCGGTTCGACGGAGGTGGGCAGAAGGCTGCGAGGGGGCCGGCGGTTCAGCCGGCGAAGCGAGCCGGATTCACAACGCACGGTATCCGATGTCGCGGCGGCATTGCATGCCGTCGAAATGGATGCCATTCACTACCTCGTAGGCGCCCTGTTGTGCGAGAGCAACCGTGTCGGCCAAGGCCGTCACGCACAGCACGCGCCCACCTGAGACCTGTACCTCTTCGCCGACCGTCGCTGTGCCGGCATGAAACACCATGCGGTCAGCGGCATCGGCCGGCAGGCCGGTGATCGCATCGCCCTTGCGCGGGCTCAGTGGGTAGCCAGCGGCGGCCAGCACCACACCGAGCGCCACGCGCGAATCCCAATCGAGTGTGACGCGGTCCAGCTCGGCTCGCGTGGCCGAGAGCAGCACCTGGGTGAGGTTGCTCTTGAGACGCATCATGATCGGCTGGGTTTCCGGGTCGCCCATGCGGCAGTTGAACTCCAGCGTCTTGACCTGTCCATCGGGCGTGATCATCAGGCCCGCGTACAGAAAGCCGGTGTACGGAATGCCGTCGGCGGCCATGCCACGCAGCGTCGGCAAGATCACCTCGTTCATTGCGCGCTCGTGCACCGCGGGCGTGACCACCGGCGCGGGAGAATACGCGCCCATGCCGCCGGTGTTGGGGCCCTGGTCGGCGTCCATCAGGCGTTTGTGATCCTGGCTGGTCGCCAGGGCGAGAGCGTGTTCGCCGTCGCACAGCACGATGAAGCTGGCCTCCTCTCCTTCGAGGAATTCTTCAATGACGACTCGCGCGCCACCTTCGTTGTGCGCCACGCCCAACTTGTTGTCCAGCAGCATGAAGTCGATGGCTTCGTGCGCTTCGGCCGCGGTCATGGCCACCACCACGCCCTTGCCGGCCGCCAGGCCGTCGGCCTTGACGACGATGGGCGCACCCTCGGCATCCACATAGGCGTGCGCCAGAACCGGGTCGGTGAAGGCCTGGTACTTCGCAGTCGGAATGCCGTGGCGCTGCATGAACGCCTTGGAAAACGCCTTGGAACTTTCCAACTGTGCGGCGGCCTTGGTGGGACCGAAGATGGACAGGCCGTTCGCACGGAACTCGTCCACAACGCCGGCTGCCAGCGGCGCCTCGGGGCCCACCACGGTGAGCGCCACCTCTTGCGCCTGTGCCCATTCGCGCAGCGCAATCTTGTCGGTGATGTCGAGGTTGATGAGGCCCGGGTCGCGCGCCGTACCGGCGTTGCCGGGGGCCACGAAGACCTGGCTCACGCCCTCGTCGCGCTTGAGTTTCCAGGCCAGCGCGTGTTCGCGGCCACCGCCGCCAATGACGAGGACTTTCATTCGTGAATTTCAGCGTTGTGGAAGACGCCTTGCACGTCGTCCAGATCTTCAAGGACGTCCAGCAGCTTTTGCATGCGCACGGCATCGTCGCCGGTCAGCACCACCGTGTTCTCGGCGCGCATCGTCACCTCGGCAATCTCGGGCTTGAGACCGGCAGCCTCCAGGGCGTCTTTCACGGCTTCAAATTCGGTCGGCGAGGTCAGCACCTCGATGGCGCCGTCCGCGTCTGTGATCACGTCGTCGGCGCCGGCCTCCAGCGCCACTTCCATCACATGGTCTTCGGAGGTGCCGGGCGCGAACACGAGTTGTCCGCAGTGCTTGAACTGGAACGCCACTGAGCCGTCGGTGCCCAGGTTGCCGCCGTGTTTGCTGAAGGCGTGGCGCACTTCGGCGACGGTACGGACCTTGTTGTCGGTCATGGTGTCGATGATCACCGCCGCGCCGCCGATGCCGTAGCCCTCGTAGCGGATCTCTTCCAGGCTCACGCCTTCGAGCGTGCCGGAAGCCTTTTCCACGTTGTACTTGATGCGGTCGGCCGGCATGTTGGCGGCCTTGGCCTTGTCAATGGCCAGGCGAAGGCGCGGGTTCATGGCGGGGTCCCCGCCACCCTGGCGCGCGGCCACGGTGATCTCACGGATCACGCGGGTCCAGATCTTTCCGCGCTTTTCGTCCTGGCGGCCCTTGCGGTGCTGAATGTTTGCCCATTTGCTGTGTCCGGCCACGAAATTGTCCTTTTGCCCGTTCTGGCTTTGATCTAATAAGCCTGCGATTTTACGTTTTCACCCGCCCTGCTCCGAACCCGCACACAAGGAACCTCCGCCATGGCCGAACCGATGCTGATCGCCCAGAACGCCAACACCACCTGCCAGCTGCTGCCGGGACTGGCCAACCGCCACGGTCTGATCACCGGCGCCACAGGCACCGGCAAGACGGTGACGCTGCAAACGCTGGCCGAGCAGTTCTCCAACATCGGCGTGCCGGTGTTCATGGCCGACGTCAAGGGCGACCTCTCCGGGATCAGCCAGAAGGGCAGCTTCGGCGAGAAGATCAGCAAGGTGCTGCAGGACCGCGGCATCACCCTGCCCGCCTCGCAGGCTTGCCCCACGACGCTGTGGGACGTGTTCGGCGAACTCGGCCACCCGGTGCGCGCCACGGTCAGCGACATGGGCCCGCTGCTGCTCGCCCGCATGCTCAACCTCAACGACACCCAGGCCGGCGTGCTCAACCTGGTGTTCAAGATCGCCGACGACAACGGCCTGCTGCTGCTGGACATGAAAGACCTGCGGGCCATGCTGCAGCACATTGGCGACAACGCCAAGCAGTTCACCACCGAGTACGGCAACATCAGCGCGGCCAGCATCGGCGCCATTCAGCGTGGACTGATGCAGGTCGAGCAGCAAGGCGGCGACAAATTCTTTGGCGAGCCCATGCTCGACATCAGCGACTTCATGCAGACGGTGGACGGCAAGGGTGTGATCAACATTCTGGCAGCCGACAAGCTGATGAACGCGCCGCGCCTGTACGCCACCTTCCTGCTGTGGATGCTCTCCGAGCTGTTCGAGACCCTGCCCGAGATCGGCGACCCCGACAAGCCCAAGCTGGTGTTCTTCTTCGACGAGGCCCACCTGTTGTTCAACGAGGCACCCAAGGTGCTGATCGAGCGCATCGAACTGGTGGTGCGCCTGGTGCGCTCCAAGGGCGTGGGGGTGTATTTCGTGACCCAGAACCCACTGGACATCCCCGACAGCGTGCTGGGTCAGCTCGGCAACCGGGTGCAGCACGCGCTGCGCGCCTTCACACCTCGCGACCAGAAGGCGGTGAAGTCCACCGCGCAGACCATGCGCCCCAAAGCCGGGCTGGACATCGAGGCCGCGATCACAGAACTGGCCGTGGGCGAGGCGCTGGTGAGCCTGCTCGACGCCAAGGGCCGGCCCAGCGAGACCGAGCGAGTGTTCGTCATCCCGCCAGGCAGCCAGCTCGGCCCGATCACCGATGCACAGCGCCAGCAGCTGCGCCAGGACTCGCTGGTTGCCGGTGTCTACGAAAAACTGCTTGACCGAGAAAGCGCCTACGAGATGTTCGCCAACCATGCGGGCAGGCGCGGGGTGGAAGCCGAGCCCGAAGCCACCAAGGACGCGCCCAGGGCACCCCGCATTCCTGGCGCCGCGAAGCAGGAACCCGAAGCCGCCGGCGGGGGCTTTGGCGGCATGGTCAATGAAGCCCTGTTCGGCCGCACCGGTCCACGCGGCGGCCAGTACGACGGCCTGGTGCAGACGATGGCCAAGACGGCGGCGCGCACGGTGGCCAGCGGCCTGGGCCGGCAGATCCTGCGCGGCGTGCTGGGTGGGCTGCTGGGCGGCAAACGCTGATCGGCGTCACCACGATGAAATTCGCCTTCTACCTCGTCCTGGCCGCCATCGTGCTGGCGCTCGTGGCAGCGCAGGTCGGCCTGTTGAGCGGTCAACAGCCCGCAGACCTCGGTGTGAAGGACGGTCGCCTCAAGCCGCCCTCGCGCACCCGCAACAGCGTGAGCAGCCAGGCCGAACTGGTGCCCGACCACCCACAGCGGGCCTACGCCACCATCGATCCATTGCCGTTCAAGGCGGCCGGCGCTGCTGCCTCGCTCAAGGCGCTGGAAACCGTGCTGCGAGACATGCCCGGCGTGACCATCGTCGCGCAGCGCCCCGACTATCTCTACGCGCAGGCGCAAACGCGCTGGCTCAAGTTCGTCGATGACGTGGAGTTCTGGGCCAACCCCGCCAGCGGCGTGGTCGAGCTGCGCAGCGCCAGCCGGCTGGGACGGGAAGACTTCGGCGTGAACCGCAAGCGCATCGAGGCCATTCGCGCCGCTTACCTCGCGGCACCCTGAGCCGCGTTGCGACCCAACAAAAAGGCCCGGGATCACCGGGCCTTTTTGCTGGGGGACGAGCTGACTCAACCCGCCGTGGCTTCTTCGGGCTTGGCCTTGCCTTCCTTCTTCGACAGCGGCTGGATGTCCAGCAGGACTTCCTGCACCTCTTTGCCGGCTTCGTCCTTCTTGGTCTCGATGTCCACCGTCAGACGGCCACCTTCGGTCAGGCGACCGAACAGCAGTTCGTCGGCCAGGGCGCGACGGATCGTGTCCTGAATCAGGCGCTGCATCGGACGCGCACCCATCAGCGGGTCGAAACCCTTCTTGGCCAGGTGCTTGCGCAGGGCATCGGTGAACGTGACCTCGACCTTCTTCTCGCTGAGTTGCGTTTCCAGCTGCAGCAGAAACTTGTCGACCACTCGCATGATGACGTTCTCGTCCAGCGCCTTGAAGCTCACGGTGGCGTCCAGGCGGTTGCGGAACTCGGGCGTGAACAGGCGCTTGATGTCGGCCATCTCGTCGCCCGCCTCGCGCGGGTTGGTGAAGCCGATGGTCGCCTTGTTCATGGTCTCGGCGCCCGCGTTCGTCGTCATGATCACGATGACGTTGCGGAAGTCGGCCTTGCGTCCGTTGTTGTCGGTCAACGTGCCGTGGTCCATCACCTGCAACAGCACGTTGAAGATGTCCGGATGCGCCTTCTCGATCTCGTCGAGCAACAGCACGCAATGCGGCTTCTTGGTCACGGCCTCGGTCAGCAGACCACCCTGGTCAAAGCCCACGTAGCCGGGAGGCGCACCGATCAGGCGGCTCACCGCATGGCGCTCCATGTACTCCGACATGTCGAAGCGGATCAAGTCGATGCCCATGATGTAGGCCAGCTGCTTGGCGGCTTCGGTCTTGCCCACACCCGTGGGGCCGCTGAACAGGAAGGCCCCGATCGGCTTGTCGCTCTTGCCCAGGCCGGAGCGTGCCATCTTGACAGACGAGGCGAGGATCTCCAGCGCCTTGTCCTGGCCGAACACCACACTCTTGAGATCGCGCTCCAGCGTCTGCAGCTTGCTGCGGTCGTCGTTGGAAACGTTGGCCGGGGGAATGCGCGCGATCTTCGCCACGATTTCCTCGACCTCGGTCTTGCTGATGGTTTTCTTGCGCTTGGACACCGGCAGGATGCGCTGGGCGGCGCCCGCCTCGTCGATCACGTCGATCGCCTTGTCGGGCAAGTGGCGGTCGTTGATGTACTTGGCACTCAATTCGGCCGCGGCCTGCAGGGCAGCCACGGCGTACTTCACACCGTGGTGCTCTTCAAAGCGCGACTTCAGGCCTTTGAGGATGTCCACCGTTTCCTGCACGGTCGGCTCGACCACGTCCACCTTCTGGAAGCGGCGGCTGAGGGCCGCGTCTTTTTCGAAGATGCCGCGGTACTCGGTGAAGGTGGTTGCGCCGATGCACTTGAGCTGACCGCTGGAGAGCGCTGGCTTGAGCAGGTTGGACGCGTCCAGCGTGCCGCCGGAGGCAGCGCCCGCACCGATCAAGGTGTGAATCTCGTCAATGAACAGGATCGCGTTGGGCCGGTCCTTGAGCGACTTGAGCACGCCTTTGAGACGCTGTTCGAAATCGCCGCGGTACTTGGTGCCGGCCAGCAAGGCGCCCATGTCGAGCGAGAACACACTTGAATCGGCCAGGATCTCGGGCACGTCGCCCTGCGTGATGCGCCAGGCCAGGCCCTCGGCGATCGCGGTCTTGCCCACACCGGCTTCACCCACCAGCAGCGGGTTGTTTTTGCGGCGGCGGCACAGGATCTGGATCACGCGTTCGACTTCGTACTCGCGCCCGATGAGCGGATCGATCTTGCCGTCCTTGGCCATCTGGTTGAGGTTCTGGGTGAACTGCTCCAGCGGCGAGGCCTTTTCATTGCTCTTGGCTTCACCAGCCTCTTCGTTCTCGGCCGCGCTCTCACCCGACTTCGTTGGCTCGGGAGGGTCGCTCTTGCGGATGCCGTGGGCGATGAAGTTCACCACGTCCAGGCGGGTCACGCCCTGCTGGTGGAGGTAGTACACGGCGTGCGAGTCCTTCTCGCCGAAGATGGCCACCAGCACGTTGGCGCCGGTGACTTCCTTTTTGCCGTTGCCGGTGGACTGCACATGCATGATGGCGCGCTGGATCACACGCTGGAAACCCAGCGTGGGCTGCGTGTCCACCTCGTCGGTGCCGGCCACCTGTGGGGTGTTGTCCTTGATGAAATTCGTCAAGGACTTGCGGAGGTCGTCGATGTTGGCTGAGCAGGCGCGCAACACTTCGGCGGCGCTGGGGTTGTCCAGCAGCGCAAGCAGCAGGTGCTCGACCGTGATGAATTCGTGCCGCTGCTGCCGGGCCTCGACAAAGGCCATATGCAAGCTGACTTCAAGTTCCTGGGCAATCATTGGGCACGTCCTTTGGGCTTGGGTGAACGGAGAAGCAAACGTCTGAAAAACAAAATGAAATGAATCAAGGGGCAGATGGGGAGCGTTGTGCTTTATTCAACTGGCTCGCTCATGCATTGAAGCGGGTGTCCGGCAGCCCGTGCGGCCTGAAGAACCTGATCCACCTTGGTGCTGGCCACGTCACGCGAATACACGCCGCAAATGCCTTTTCCCTCCAGATGGATCTTGAGCATGATCTGGGTGGCCGTTTCACGGTCCTTGCTGAAAAACTCCTGAATGACGTGCACCACGAACTCCATGGGCGTGAAATCGTCGTTGAGCAAGACCACCTGAAACATCTGGGGTGGCTGGGTGCGCTGGGCGCGCCGTTCGAGCACCACCGACTCGTCGTTGCTGACGCTGGGTGGCGCCGTCGGGTTTTCGGGTTTTTTGGGGTTCTGGGTGGCCATGAAAACCATTCTAGCGGCGCCCATCTGCCCACATCGCCACGCGGGAATAGGTATGACTTCTCACTCAAGACCACGCCCCGCCCCGATAGCGAGGTCGAACGCTGGAGGAAGGTCTTTTCCATGCCTCATTGTGAGGCGAAAGCCCGGATGAAAACCGCCAAGCTGGGTGCCTTCTTGCCGGTTTTTCGTTGGTTTGCTCACGCGCCTGCCCATCGGTAGCGCGCTGAGCCCAGGTGCCGGGTTCAGGCCAGCTTGAAGACGGCCACCGCCTGCACCAGTTGCTGCGCCTGGTGCTTCAGGCTCGCTGCCGCGGCCGCCGATTCCTCAACCAATGCAGCGTTCTGCTGTGTGACCTGGTCGATCTGGCTCACTGCCTGTCCCACCTGAGCCACGCCGGAGCTCTGCTCGGTGCTGGCCGCGCTGATTTCGCCCACGATGTCGGTGACACGCCCGATGGAACTCACGGTCTTCTGCATCGTCGCGCCGGCTTGGTCGACCAACGCCGTGCCTTGTTCCACCTGTTGCACGCTGGCATTGATCAGGAGTTTGATTTCCTTTGCCGCCTGCGCGCTGCGTTGCGCCAGGTTGCGCACCTCTGCGGCCACCACCGCAAAGCCTCGGCCCTGCTCGCCTGCCCTCGCCGCCTGGACGGCGGCGTTGAGGGCGAGGATGTTGGTCTGAAAAGCGATGCCGTCGATGGTGCCGATGATGTCGCCGATGCGGCGGCTGCTCTCGTTGATGCCCTTCATGGTCAGCACCACGTCCGACACCGCCCGGCCGCCCTCGGTGGCCACGCGACGGGCTTCCTGCGCGAGCAGGTTGGCCTGACGGGCATTGTCGGCGTTCCGCGTGACCGTGGTGCCGAGCTGCTCCATGGATGCAGCGGTTTCCTGCAAGGAACTGGCCTGCTCCTCGGTGCGCTGGCTAAGCTCATGGTTGCCCTGAGAAATCTGCGAACTGGCGGTGGCCACGCTCTCGCTGCCTTGGCGCACCTGGGCCACCACATCAGCCAGGCTCTCGTTCATGGCCTTGAGAGCCTGCAGCAGTTCGCCAGTCTCGTCGGTGCTCGTGACATGAATGGTCGAACTCAAATCGCCGGCCGCGACTGTCTGGGCCACGCGAAGGGCCTGATTGATCGGCCGCGTGATGCTTCGGCCGATGAGCACGGCCGCGCCGATGCCCGCGAGCGTGGCGATCAGCATCAGGCCCAGGCTCAGCGCGCTCGCGCGCTGGCTGTCCTTGGACGCGGCAGCAGCCGATGCTGTGGAGCGTGCGGCGATCTCGCCAACGGCCTTGTCAAGGAGCTCGGAGGGCGCGCGGTCCATGCCTTTGACGGCCCCATCGCCCACGGCGGCATCAAAACCAGCCGCCGGGAAGGCCGCAAAACCCTTGCGGTAGCCCTCGCCCATGGCTGCGTGAGCCTGGAGGAACTGAGTGACCAACTGGTGCGCCTCGCCCTGAGGCAGCGACGATTGCAGGCGAGCGGCGGTGGTGGCGACGAAGGCCTCCCTTGTTTCGACACCGAAGCCAAGCGCTTGAATCCGCTCAAGCCTGCAATTGCCCCCCGTTCTACACGCCAAATCTCACTGCGCACCATCTTGGCGCAGCGCGATCACATGTTGTCGATCATGAGTCCTCAAGCGGTTGCAGCACTGCGCAGGCCGCGGCACGGCGTTGCGCTGGCAATGCTCCATGGAGCCAACCATGGAGCCATCGCGGGCCGCAGCGGCAACTCATTCGCCCGGCTTCGCTCCACGATGCTGCGACTTGCAACAAGCACTTCGCGCGCGCCACGCGTGAAGCCGCAAACCTACCCTACAAGCTGGTCTATGACGCCACCGAGGGCTGCGTGTAGACGCATGGTCAGGCCGACCGCGAATGGAGACGCGTATCGCGGCCGATTAACTGCCCGAGCAGGTGCTGCACCCGGGATCGATTTCCTACCGATACGGATGGATCGAGCCTCATGGCAGAGCGAAAGCCTCTGCATGCATGGGCGTCAACCGCCTCACGCGCTCATCGGCTACGCCCCTGTTTGCTGAGCATTGCTGCTACTTGACATACCTCGCCGATGATGTATATTTCATTCACTCACATGAATGAATGAAATGAACACGCTTGATGTCGGCGCGCTAGCAGCAAAGCCAGTCCTCACTGGTGTATCCGGTGGCGAACGCGCTCTGACCTGCCTTGCCGATGAGCTTGCGAAGCACGTCCCAGACACGCCCGTTGTCCTTGACTTTCATGCGGTGGAAGTCCTGGGAGGTAGCGCCCTTCGACATCTCCTGCAGGGCATTCGCCGTCATCCTCAATGCGAGCGAGCCGCAGTCGTGCTGGCCAACCTCTCCGAGACAAATAAGGAAGAAGCAGATCTGGTCGCGGAGGCCGTGCGCACCCCATACATCAGCGCAAAGTACTCTGTCGACGAACTCTCTCAGGCCGAACTGCGCGGCCCGCTCGATCCCAAGGTCGCCCGCACCCTTCAACTCGTCATCCAAGCTGGCGAGGCAGATGCGCAGACCGTCTGTCAACTCTCGAACGAACCTGGTGTTGTGACCGCATGGAACAACCGCTTGGTGACATTGCAATCGATGGGCCTGCTGCGTGAGCGCAAAGCCGGCAAACGCAAGTTCTATTCACCTGTCATAGGGGGTCTCACGTATGGGAGTTGATTTTCTGCGCAACAAGCGCCAACCGCACAAAAAAGCATGGAACCTTCAGATGCTGCGGAAAACAGATGACCTCTTCGCCGACGAGCCAAAGCGCCCATATCGAGTGTTCCGGTCCTCTCTGCAAGGTGCGGCAAGCCTTTGCAATGGAAGCGAAGTTCTCATCCGCCGCTTGAGTGACGGCAACGTCGTCATCTCACAGGACGTCAGCCTGGTCGGCGGCATCGACCGCCCCGCCAGTGACCTGTTGAGAGCGCTCGACACACATAACGGCATCTTGGCTGGCCGCGTGTATGAGTGCTTTGACGATCTCGGCATCGTCGACATTGAAGCGGAGCTCTGATCCATGCTGCCCCAGGAAGCACATAGCGGCGTCTGGCTTCTGAAAGACGTCGATTCACCAACGGCGCTCCTGGGTTGCGGCTCATGCCTGGACCGCCAAGCATGCGGCGGACTACATCTGCCCAACGGGTCCGCCATGCTCACCTGCATGGACTTGTGCCATTGCGCTGACCCAAGCGCGTGCGACATGGTCTGCCCGAAGGCACCGACCAGGTTTGCAAGGCGGGTGCATGAAGTCCGCGGGTTTCAGCTCAATGACATACCACGCAGGGAATTTAATACTCAACCGGCGCACGCTGGCTGCGTCACGTTGATCGAGGGCCGAGTCTCTCGCCGGCGGCCCATCGAACTACCCGACTACGCTGCCATCCCACTGTCCAGGGCCATTACCGGTCGGGGGCTCCAGCAGCGCGCGAAGACGCGAGATGAACTGGTGCGCGACCACGGCGTGCTACCCCAAAGAGGTTGGATCGTCACGGGTATTGAGGACGATCGTTACGTAGAGCGTGCATGGCGGCTCCCGAAGCATCGTGAGGTGTTCAAGAGCTTGCGGGAGGCCGGCGTCGTCTTCGCCACGTCACCCAACTTCAGCTTGTACGCAGATGCTCCACGGCATGACAACCTCCATGCGATGAAGCGCATCGCTTGGATGTGGTACGTAATGAACGAAGCAGGACTTCCCACCGCGCTGCATGTCAATGGCAGAACAAGCCACGACTTCGACCGATGGACGCAGTTCATCATCGATCATCCTGAAGTCACGTCAATAGCCTTCGAATTTCTCACTGGCGCGAAGCTCGTCGACGATAGCGAACGCTATGTCGATCGCCTCACCACACTGGCCCAACGGGTTGAGCGGCCATTGTCACTCGTGCTGCGTGGTTCGATGCAAATCGCCAAGCGACTTGAAGCCGTGTTTGACCAAGTCGTCTGGCTCGACGCGACGCCCTATTTTCGAGCCATGCATCGCCATGTCGCTGTCCCGAATCCCACAGGCCCCTTGCGGTATGCACCACGTGGGGGCGATGCAGCAGCCCCGATTGGTGGGCTATTCAAAAGCCTGGCCATGGCTGCGCAACGCCGATATCACACCTGTCGATCAGTGATTTCGATTCCAGCTCAGCGACCCCTCGATCTAAGACCGCTGAGCACCCCATCGGACATGAGCACTGACAACGAAGCCGCACAGCTGTTGCTGTTCCCGTGACACCCAGTTCCCTGAACCACCAATGCCCTCGATTTCAAGGCTCGCGTCACCGCTTCTAACCCTGAGCGCTGCATCCATGGAGCGCAATGCACCAAGCACCTGCCGAAAGCCAAGACCGCGGGCCGGATCGCCAGTAGAAGAACGATGCTCAACGACGGCCACCTCCAATGCTTGACGGGCCGACTGCACCTCTGGCATGGCGCGGTACGTCGCCAGCGCGCCAACACCCGAATCACCAACAGCCAGCCAAAGATTTCCGGGGGTGATGTCAAAGGCCGCCAACGCCTCACATCGAGTGCCTGCGTGCTGGCCAATGTTGTCAATGAGTTCACCCGCGGCACCCGTCAATGCCTGGGCCGATGATCTCGGAATACCTTCCTGCTCAAGTCGCTTTCGAATATCCATCAAGAACTGTTGCTGCACGATGTCATCCACGTCAGAGGGCCGGCCTGCCTGAACTCGCAACGCCCCTGTCGAGCCGGAAGTACGGTAAGCCCATGCAGTGTCACTTGGCATCGCCTTCAGTGCTTTCGAAAGAGATGTGCCATTCCCCATGAGCTTCAGTTCAGCACCTGGAGGAATACTCCTACGGCGAAATGCCAGGAGCTCAATCGACGGGCCCAATTGCAGCGTACGGGCGTCGACCTCAGTGCAGCCTGATGACTTGCTGCACCGCAAGGTGATTCTGTCGGATATGGCGAAGTCTCTGATCACTACAAGATCGAATTAATACAAAGAGAATCAACAACTTACGACGACAGACGCCAATCGGACGCCAAAAACATCGATCCGCTACGCAGCGCGTAGCAGATAAGCAACAGAAGCCCGCTCAAGCGGGCTTCTGTTTGTCCGGTGATGGCACGCAGCCATGGCTATCAACTTCCGCTCCATCGGCCAGGAGCAACCTTTCGGGCTCACCGGCTTCATGACCGTTTCTGGGGCTGATCTGAGACGTTCATGGTTGACGGGTTGTTGCCAACGGCCACGGTCATGAGCGTGTCGGAGTGGCAGGATCCCACGCACGCGAGCTGCAAACCTTCGGACAGTCTCAATAGATCGACAGGTACTTGCGCCGCTGCCGTGATCACTCGGGCCAGCATGGCTCCATCGCTTCCTGCTCGACCGCGAGCGCCCCGAGCGCTGCAGCTTCTTCACCCCACCCCCAGCGTTCACAGACCCTGAGAATCTCGCGCCGTGCAGAGGGTGCCAATTCACGCTGGGTAACGGTGCCAGGTAGCACGGCATCAGCGCGCATGCCATGCAAACGGAGCGAACGCCCTTCTTGTTCGCAGCACTTAGCGATGTGCGACGCAATGCGGAATCCGCCCAAGTCGATGTCGCCCCAGTGATGGAGGGTCGCGGTCGGCGCAAGCGCCTTCAGAAACACGGCATAGGCTCGCTTCCACGATGGACTCGGCATGCCGCCCGTGTAGATGACGATGGCATCGTCCGGCCGTTGCCCGGCCATTTCGTGGAACGTGGTCAGATTCTCGACTGTCAACAGCCGCTGGCCGAAACCTGGATCGATTTGTACCGAGCGAAGGACTGAAGGCGCAAAGCCGACATATGGCCGCGATGCCCTAACGGTTTCATTTCCGTACATCACTGCTGCGTTACCGGCGACAAGCAGAGTCGGCGGAAACTTGACCAGTCCAAGTTCGGAGAACAGATCCTCCATTTCGCTTTGCACCATGGTGGCGTCGCCCTGCACCAGGGCGTCGAGCGCGGGCCAGATTGCCTCAATGCGCTTGCTGTCGCGAAACAGACTAGCGCTCAGCCTTCGAATGGCGATGTCATCGCCGCCCCTAGGCGCGCAAGACTCCATCACCCGGATGGCGTCGAGCCATGAAGCCACATCGCCAGGCCGAGTTCCGCGAACCAAATTGCCCTTGCGCCAGGCTTCGAGCACATGCGTTAGTACCGGGTGCTCGGTGACGTGAAGTTCGAACTGGCGCTCAGCCTGCGCCACCACGTCCCAGCGCGGCTCGATACCCAGGTGCTCGGCTAATCTAGCCCCGTCGCACAACACGATGCGCTGGACATGCGCTCGCTCACCCGCCCGGCTGTCCCATTCAATACTGATCGCACCATCCCGCTCGGCCAGTTGGAGGTTGGCGTTGCACACGGCCTTATCGGCATGACGATGTAGGCGCAGGTACTCGGGAAAGGATTTCTCGGACAGGGGGAGCGTCACGGACCTACCGGCGCGGTCCGTCTGCGCCGGCCCCTTTGAGGCGGCGTTCTCCGCTCGTGCCAGCAGCCGCTCCAGCGCCTTGCGCGCCAGCGCCGCACCATGCCCGGCCTTCTTGTCGTCATCCTCCGTCATGCGCCTTCACCCGCCCCCTGCTGCGGCAAGCAGCTGCGATTCCGCAACATCGATCAGTTCCGGATGGAGCATCGGGATATCGCTCGAAAACAACGCGTGCGCCGCTTCTTTTACGACCACATGTTCGGCAAACACGTCCGCGCCATACCTAGCCAAATCGTAATAGTTATCCATCAGGGGAACGAGCTTGCCGACATCGCTATCGGGGCCCGCCATCATCAGCTGTAGCCCCAGGCTCTTCAAGAAGGTTGCGGTCACATAGGTGTTCTGGGCATCCATACCGTAGAAGGCCTCGTCGAGGATCATCAAGCCCGCACCGACGTGCGAGGCTCCCGGCCGAATACGGTAGGCCGTCGCTAACGCAGCGCCTGCAATGACGTAGAAGGGCACACGGTGCTCTCCGTTGGAAGCCACGCCCATTCGCTTGCTCAATAGGTCTACGACCTTGCCGTCTTGGATGATCTGCAGGTCAAAATTGAACAGCAAACGGTAGTCCTCCAGCGGATTGTTGCCTCGGTCCTTGCCGCTTTCGCTGTCCTCCAGCAGAGCCATGAGGTTGTTTTGAACGCCCTGCTGTCCAAACAGATCTTCACCGCCTGCATCGGGTGCTGCGACGATGAGTTCGTACAGATCGCGGTGCGCTGGCGAGGGCTTTGCCAAGAATTGGTATTTCTCTCCATTGGTGAAGGCGGGGCAGGTTTGCAGGATCGCGTTCAAGTCGCGAATCTCCTGCCTGACCCGCTGGATGGCCTCGCGCATCTTGAATTTGACGTCCGACTGGAACGATTGTTCAGCCGCCTCACGTGCATCATCTGCCTGCTTGCGGTAATCCTTCAGCGTCGAATCATTCAGCTTCCTGATGTGCCGTCCGATCCAGGCATGGGCTTTGCGCCAGTCGCTGCGCTCGTCCACTAAGCCGATTGAGTATTCATTGATGAAATCGACGAAGCCGTCACGGGCTACCCCGAGCGCTGTCTGGATGTTGGAATCCAACTGGCGAGCACGCTGCTCTAGCTCCACTAGCGCCTGCTCGAGCCCAGCCGACAGAATCGCCGCCTGCAGCCGGTCGTACTCCTGGGGCAGGATGTCGTGGTCGCAGTCCGGATCGCGGATGGCTTGCGCGTGCGATGCCTCCAGTTTCGCAAGGTCATCCCGCGCTCGGCTCAGCTGTGGAGACAAGATGGACAGCCTCGTCTCCTTGCCGTTGATGGCAAGCTTGTGGTCATGCAGCGCATTTCCGGCCTCGACCGATTGCCCACGCGCCTCCTCGACATCGGAGCGCAGAGCCTTAAGCCGCTCGGACACTGGCACTGCCGCCGGGTCGGTCGTCGCTTGCAGGTCCCGCATTGCGGACGCATGTTGCGCCAAAGCTGCCGCATACGACACCTGAGTGACCTGCAGCACGGCGGACTGAACCTTGGCATATGCCCCTTCGACTTGGGCGAGGTACAGACTGGCGCTGCGCTCCGCGTTAGCTGCGTTGCGGCTCTCATTGACGGCGGCGACCCGGTCCTCGTTAGTCAATTTCACACCGAGCATCCAGGATTGCTCATCGAGGGGACGAATGCGCTTGGTTCCACCATTGGCGCTGAGCATGTAGTCGACCGTCATGGCGCGCGATTCATGCCGTAGTTGCTCGGTGGAGTCCACTCGCTTCATGCGGCCCAGAATTCTGCGCAGATAAGCCAAGGCGACTGCATTGGTGCTGTCCAGCAGCGCCGCGACGCTGTCTGGTGCCGCTGCACGGTCGATGTCCGCACGCAAGTGCTCTGGTTGCACCACCGTGACGTTGTTGACCCGCTGCCGCCGGATCAGATCGACTGCCTCATCCTCCCTCCCTGCCTCCACGACAAGTGCCAGCCGATGGGGTCCGAGGAATGTCTCGATGGGGCCCCGCCAACGTGGATCGGTCACCTGCACCAAGCTGGCCACGGGTTCATAGGCGATCCCGGCCTGCTCAAATAAGGCTGCGGCCGTTGCCACATCGCCATCGGTGATCCTCTTGCCCTGGTTGACGGCCTGCAGCTTTGCCTTGGCGGACTGCGCCGCAGCCTTCGCGTCCTGCTCCTCTTGACGGGCCAGGGAGCGTTCGCCGCTTAACTGCGTCTCGCACGCCGTCAGAATGTCAAGCGCAGTCTTCAACTGCTCCTGGTTCGCGATGTGTCCTGCCTTGGCCCAGCCTTCCCAGCGCTTCATCTCCTCTTCCACCGCGCTCGCCTTCTGCGCGTGCCGCGCCTCCAAAGCCACCGCTGTTTCCAGCATCGCTTCACGTAGCTGCAGCGCCAAGCGCTCCACTTCCTTGCGCGCCTGTTGGACGGTCGCGCCATGTGCCTTGCGCAACTGCTCCAGTTGTGCGGGTTGTTGGGCCTCGGGATCGGCGCCCAGCCGAGCAAGCAAGCTCTCATACGCCGCGTGCAACGTCTGGTGTCTTTGCGCCAGGTGCGGCAGGTCCTGGCGGGCCTTGGCCAGTTGCCTTTCAAGCTCGGTGATTTCCTCGTCCAGATTGGCGGCGCTCTCGTCGGCGGCCTCCAGTCGAACCTGCAGACCGACCGCTCGGGCGACGGCTGTCTGGCGGTGCAGGCCGGCCACTTTCGCGTAGCGCTTCTCGATCACTTCGAGCCGTGCCACTTGCGCTGTCACGTCTTCGATCTGCCGACCCAGGCTGCGAAGTGTCTTGATGTGTTGGAGGGTCCCCCGCTTGTCGATCGGTGTGGCTTCGACAAGGTATCCGCGCAGGAAGTCTCCCACGCTGCTGACAGCCTTGAGATTGATGCTGTGGCCAAAGGCGCGCAGGAACTTGCGTACATCGACCCCCTGTTGGACGTTATGCAGCAACTCCTGCATGTAGGTTTCAGGACGCGTCGTGATCGTGGGAGTGCGTCCGGCATAGCGAACATGCGAGCGCCCGAATTCGGCGAAAAGTTCCCAATCAATCGGGGCTTTGCCTCGATCGCCCAGGTCTTCCAGGTGGTGCTCTAATTTCAGCTCCACGCCGGGCAAGACGTACAAACCCATCACCCGCTGATCAACCGTTGTCGCATGTATGCATATGCCGGCACTGAGCACATCGCCCGGCTCCTGGCCGCGGAAAACCAGCGAAATGTACGACAGCGCCGCGTCCCGCTTGCGCGACACCACACCTTGCTCGCCTTCTCCAGAGCGCATCGTGCCGAGCGCATAAGCCCGGATCGACCGAGAGTCCTTGTGCACCGATTGCGCATTGAAGTGCAGATGCTGGCCGTGCCCGCCGACCATCGCGATCTGGACGGCATCGACCAGGCTTGTCTTCCCAGCACCGTTGGGCCCGATGAATCCGGTCCCGCCCGGACTGATCTGGAATGTCTCGTAATCCCACAATGAGAACTGCACGACGTGCACGGCGATCAGGGTCTTCATGAGGTGGACTCCTGCGCCGCCGGCGCCGCTTCGGCATTGACCGCACGAGCCTTCAGGTCGGCACCGAACCGATTCAACGCGTACTCACTCAGTACTTCGACGATGCCCGGCCATATCATGATGGCAAAAGGTTGCGGATCCCCTTCGGGCGCATCCACGGCCCTCGCGACGCCGTGCCGCGCCGACATCTTCAACAGGGTGCGCAGGGTGTCCACGCGGCCGTCGAAATCCCGGTGGCACAAGCTCTTGTAGCTTTCCTCGAACTCCGCAATATCGATCAACGCATCACCATCCGGCGTGAGGTCGCCGGCGCTTGCACGGGTGTGGTAGACGTGTCGCAACGTCAGGAGAAAGAGCGTCTCCTGCAGGTCCATCGGGCTCTGCGTGCCGCCATCCTGTGTCACATAGCAGAGCTCGTGCCGATCGACGAAGCCCAGGCGCAACCCCATCAACGCGACTGCCTCGGCAAAGGCATCGCGGTGCGCCGAGATTAGGCGATAGGCGACAGCCTGGTCGCGCTGCCGCAGATAGATGCACTGCTGGACGACCAGTTGGTACATGGCGTGCTTAAAGTCGCTCGACTCGTACAGTCCATCGGAGTTTGCTGCAAGGGCATTCCAATCACGCGGCATTGGTGGACCTCCTTCTCACCTTGAATCCTGGTAGTTCGAATAGTTCTGTGTTCACCCGTCCACCTTCATCCATGACTGCTTCGAAATCGAGGTTCCGCAGCAGCGGATTGGCGCGCAGCGCCTTCGGGTTAACGCGACCGATGGCGGCTAGCCGCATCAACACCAGGACCGCCACTGCGTCATCCACCCCGTGTACGGGAAGATGGGCTCCCTCGATCTCCGCGCCCACGGGCACATGCGCCTGCACATAACGCCTGATCGCCGCGGGAGTGGTGTCCCGGTGACGCACCATGGCCCGACGAAGCATCAGCTCAGCCCGCTCGCGCGACGTCATCTCGCGCTTGACCATCGCGCGCCGGTCTGGTTTGGCCACCGGCAGGTTGGGCATCCGGAGGCGGTAGTCCGCCACCACCGGCGACGGGGAGAGCAGCCTGCCGGAAATGACCTGGCCCTGATCAGCCAAACGGCAGGCACTGGCGACAGCATCCGCCAAAACGTCCTCGAGCCGCTCCGACGCCTTGAGGCGATAGCCAAGATAGGCCAGCGCCCGCTGTGTCGCCGAATCGATGACGCGGTCCATCCGCTCCAGGAATTTCTCAACGTCCAGTAGACGCTGGAATCTCGAAACGTCGCGAGCCAACATGTCCTCAACCGCTTCATGGCGAGCACCGGGTAGTGCACGGTAGCCGGCCAACAGCTGTTCACGAGACGGCGCCGTGGTCGCGACCGTATCAACGAGCTCGATAATTTCGAAACGCAGCATCAGCGGATGATTCTCCGTTCGCATCTGGCGGAAGTCACGAACATAGAGTTCTTCGATGTGCTCACTGAAGAAGCGCTTCACAAAGACAGGCGTGGCCTGCTCCTGCGTGAGATCTCGAATGAGGTCCCTCACCCTCAAGGTGGTGGCGTTCAGACTATTGATCAGTCGCGAGCAAGACTGGGCGGCCGTCTGAAAGCCGGCCGCTTGTTCCCTTGGATTGGACTGAGCTGCCTTCAGCTGGTTGTAGATCATCTGAATGCTGCCGCCGACCAGTTGAGGGCCGTCGAGCGCGAACTGCTCCAAGGCATCGAAAAATCGGGCCACCACCGGGCGCATGCTGACAAAGACCCGTAGTCCAACGCGGTCCTCGATCAGCCAACCGGTCTCAGCCAGCCTCGCCAGCCATTGGTTGGCCTGCACGTTGATCGGTGTCGCCGCAGCATCCGCACTCTCCTCCTCCCATTGATCGTCAAGCAGGAAGCGTTCTATCTCCTTCGTCACCTGCTCGTGCAGATAGCCTTCGGCATACGGTGGCACGCAGTCCGCGCCGAAGAAGCGCTCCGACAACCGGACCAGCAACTCCCAGGCTCGGCGGTTGTAGCGCCCTGTGAGCGGACCGAACAGTCCATTGGGCAGGCGATCGAACAGGTTCATGACAAATTTATACATCAAGCTAATTTAGCTTGCAAGCTAAATTGCAGTATGCTTCGGTCATCGCAATTCGACTTATCGGCTCCGTGTCCCACCTGAGCAATCTCGAAACCGTACTGACCTGGGAAGGCGCGATCGACAACGAGCGCATTCGACAGTTGTTGGACGTCAAAGCCGTGTGGGCGAGCCGCCTTATGGGCGAACTGGTCAAACGGATGGGACGCCGCGCCCGACGCGCGTCGGCTCATGCCCCACTCGAATTCGCTGATCCACGGTCCGCAAGACGCTCGCCCGACGAGTACCTGCGGATCGTGAGCCATCACCAGGACCGGTTGGTCGGGGGATTCGTGGAGGATGCCCGGATCGATCTCTCAGCGGTAGCTCCACAGGTGTTTTCGACCCTGTTCCGCGCCGTCAAGCAGCAGACCGGCGTCCAAATCATCTACAGGTCCATGTCCTCGCCAGCAGGCTCGGAACGGATCATCTTTCCCCACGCATTCGTGCGCGCACCCCGGCGCTGGCATGTGCGCGCCTGGTGCGCACAGCGTCTGAGCTATCGCGACTTCACACTGGGTCGCATGGCGTCAGCCGAACTCGTGGATACCCCGAACATGAATCCGCAAGATGGTGACGCGGAGTGGTTGCGCATGCTGGAGCTCGTGGTCGTTGCCCACCCTGCCCTGTCCATCGCACAGCAAGAGATGATCGCGCATGAATACTTTCCCGGCGCCCGGGCCATGCGCCTGCGAGTGCGCGAATGTCTTGCCTCGTATGCCATCCAGGACTTGCGCCTCGCACTGGACGCATCTAGGCAGGCGCCGCCGGACTACCAATTACTGGTCAGCAATGCGGCGAAGCTCCCCCCGTTGTTCAGCCAAAAGGGAAATTTGTCATGACCGGACGAGCGGCCCTTTCGCCAGTATGCAGGACGCCAGACCTGTGCCATTCAGATGCATACCGCTCGCAATAAATCGTCAATGCCATCATCCCTCATTACGGCATTCTGCACGCCACCTATGGCTGCCTGTATGTCGCCAAGCAGCACGGCTATAAGCATTAGAAGCCTGCGGCCGTGGGCATCAAGTCCCCACGGCCCCCAGAAGGAGAGCAGATATCAAGTGGAGAATGAGGCGCGCAGACTATGAGCGACCTTTTCGACGTTGATGGTGCCAATCTCGATCTCGGGTTCGAGAACCTGAAGGCCGCCGAGTCTCCCTTCGAGCAGGGGATCCGCGCCAGGCTGCAGGAGATGTGGTTGCGCTACGAGCCCTATGCCGATTCCGATTTCCGCCATGGCTTTGCGCGCGACGTCGATGGCCGCTTCTGGGAGATGTACCTGGGTTGCACGCTGCTCGAAGCGGGACGCACCTTACTTCCAGTGCTTGAGCGCCAACGCGACGGCGGGCAGCCCGACCTGTGCGTCCTCGAAGACGGCTACCGTATTTGGATCGAGGCCATCACCCCGGACGAAGGCACTCCAGGCCCAGACCAGATCGTGCGGCCCGTTCCGATTAACGAAGGCGGAGGTCTCGTCGCCGCACCGATCCGGCAGGCACAGCTTCGAACTTCCGGCGCGTTCTGGACCAAGGCACGGAAGATCGGCCGCTACATCGAACAAGGCGTGATCGCGCCGGACGACACCCGCATCATCGCGATCAGCGCCAGCCGCTTCGGTGTCTACGTTGCCGAGCGGCCATTGCCCCTCATCATGACGACGCTGTTTCCGATCGGGGACGCATACGTCACCATCGACCGAGAGACCGGCGCCGTCCTCGAAGAGGGCTTTCACGCCGCGCCCTTCATCCAGCGTGAGCGCGATCCGATCACGCGCACGGCATTTCTCGACGAGCGCTTCGCAAACATCTCGGGTGTGATCTGGTCGCGGATCGGCATCGGCAACCTGTCACGCCAGGTCCGGCCTATCACCTATGTCCACAATCCCTTGGCACGGACTCCGCTGCCGCCGAACTGGGGCGTCTGGGATCGAGAGTTCGTGACGACCCGGCACGGTGACGAATGGGAGACCAACGACATCCTCGCCAATGCAGTCGCGGCGGATCAGTCATGACGATGCGATCACGCCCGCGTACCTGAGCGCTGCACGATCATGAGGGTTGTCTATGGCCGTGGCCGATGAACAGCGATTGATCGCGCCGATCACCCAACGGCAGTTCGAGCTTTATGCGCTCTCCCTCGAACGCGGCCCAAACTTCGATCCCGCGCATATTTTCGGGAGCTATCAAGTGAGGGGCGGCAGCCCGAGCAGCGCGCGAAGCGAAATCGAGAAATCATGACCAGCCCACCAGCCACGCCTCGAAACTCACCGCTGACCATAGACGAGGCTCCGACTATGACGACCACGCCATCGGACCGCACAATCGTCCTTTATCTACTACGCGGGGCTGTACCAGAGCATGCCGACGAGATCAGCGGTCTATGGCGCCAGTACGGCCATGCTGTCGAAGTCGCGCCGAGCACCAAAGGCGTTACGATGAATGCCGATGCCACACGCATCGAGTTCGACACGAAAACGATCGACTCCTTCTGGCTGCTCGGCTTCAGTGCATGGCGCGCAATCGAGGTCTATTCTCCTGCGTTGGTAATTGCGACCTTAACCGGGGTGCCACTCGACCAGGCACTCAACATCGATGACGCCCGCGGGCAGTACGAATTTGACTACAAGCAGCGTATCGCCAGCGCTCAATCGCTTATCGCTGCCGAGCAGACGGGCGACATTCGTTGGCCAGCGGACATCCCTACGCCGACCGCTGATCGTGACGGCTTGGGCGACGATCAGCACAAAGCCGCCTTCGACCTGGTAGCGTTCGCTCTGGCCTTCGCGTTCTTGCACGAGTTCAGACACGTCATGTATTGCGTTGACGACAATGCACCATCGACGTTGGCCGAAGAGGAGATCGCATGCGATATTTGGGCTCGCGACTTCATGATGAGCGGCCTCGCGGACTACGCCAGAGCGCATGGCCACAACTTCGCTCAAGTTCAGCAAAAGCGTGCGACCGGAATAGCGTTCGCCGCATTGATCATCCATGCGATGACACCGACACACGCACATTGGGGCAACCGACAATACCCACCGATCGCTGAGCGGCTGGCGGCGATGATCAGCGGCTACAGTCTGTCCGCAAGCTCATCCTTTTGGCTTGTCACAGCCTGCCTCCTAATTGCACTCATGCGGCAGGAAAATCGCCCCCTCGACATCGTCGCGAACTCAAGCCAAGAGATGGTCGAGATGCTGCTCGACCGGCTCCGCTAACACCGCAGGGAGCACGACGTGCCGGTCTACTTCATTGGCGAGGAGGAAAATGGATGCTCACCGATCAAGATTGGGGTCGCAAAGAATATTGAGGTGCGCAAACGCAACCTTCAGACCGGCAATCCCCTGGAACTTCGTCTGCTCGGTTGGATCGTCGCTGTCGACTCGTTCCAGCTTGAGCGGCACCTACAACAACACTTTGAGGCGACCCGTGTACGGGGAGAGTGGTTCTCTATCGAGCCGGCGGACATCCTGCTTATTCTCATGCGCGCTGGCCGCAATGGGTTTGTCGCCAAGAACGCTGACGCATTCCAGATCGTCGGCTATGACCGTGACGCAGTCCCCGAGTACCTCGGCGTATGGGAATGGGGAGACCTTGAAATCAACGAATGCTGTCCCTTCTGCGGGTGCTTTTGCGGTATGCATTTTCAGGAGGCTTCGCAGATGTACCACTGCCTCAACTGTGACATGCTGAGCGACTTTTCGGAGCTCGATCCGCGTAACGAAGAACCTGAGGACTGAGCCATGGCCGACAACGGACAGACAGCAAGCGAGCTATGGCTGGAAGCGCGCGCGCCCGGCTTTCGGGATCTTCCTGATCCAGACCGACGCGTCATCTTTGACTTCGCTTTTCTCTGGAGTCTTTTCGAGGCACAGATCATGGGCAATTTCGCTCGTGCCGACCGTATCCGGGAGCAGGTCGATCGCTGGGCAGCGGACGGTTCGCTTGGGGCAGATATCTACAACGCGGAACTTGCCTACTTTCGGACCCGCTACTTCTCCAATGGGGCATTGACCCATCACTTCCCTTTCCTCAATCTTCGCCCTTCAGACCACCCTGATCTCGTGCAAGCTGTCATCGAGGGCACGAATGACGACCCACGCGACCGGGTGTTGAGTCTGCTTATGATCATCTGGCGGCTGCGCAACAATCTCTTCCACGGCGCAAAATGGGCCTACGAGCTTCGCGGCCAGCGGGACAATTTCACGCACGCGAACTGCATTTTGGTAAGCGCACGGTCATCCCACCCTTGAAGGGATTGGTCTAAGCGGCAACGATGGTGTCCACCAAAGATTTAGGTGGACACCATGAATGAAGCCAAGAAGAAGACCCGCCGGCGGCACAGCGCCGAGCTCAAGCAGCAGATCATTGCTCAGTGCGCCGAGCCGGGTGCATCGGTGGCCAGCATTGCCTTGTCGTACGGCATCAACGCCAACGTCGTTCACAAGTGGCGCCGCGAAGCGGGTGGCGCGCTGCCTGCACTCCAGGCCCCCGCATTCGTTCCAGTGCCGCTGCCGCCAGCGGCATGTTCACCAGGGCCTGCACTTGCACCAGACATCCGCATCGAGCTGCGCCGTGGCGCCACCACCGTCTCGGTGACCTGGCCATTGGATGCGGCCGACCAGTGCGCCGTGTGGATGCGAGAGCTGCTCAAGTGATCCGGGTTGATGCGCTGTGGCTGGCCACTGAGCCGCTGGACATGAGATCGGGCACCGAGACGGCGCTGGCTCGCGTGGTGTCGGTCTTCGGCGCAGCGCGCCCGCACCACGCCTACCTGTTCGCCAATCGACGCGCCAACCGCATGAAGGTGCTGGTGCACGACGGCATCGGTGTGTGGCTGGCAGCGCGTCGCCTCAACAGCGGCAAGTTCGTCTGGCCGCGTGATGCGGCAAGCACCGCCTCGCTCACCCGAGCCCAGTTCGATGCGCTGGTGCTGGGCCTGCCCTGGCAGCGCCTTGGCAACGGTGGTGTCATCACCGTGGTCTGACTCTGAAGCGCAGACCGGTGCTTGCCAATTGGGGCATGCGCCAATGGTGCGCGTGTGCCAGTGCTGGCACAGTGGATGCCCATGGTGGTCGAGCCTCAATCCCTGCAGAGCCTGAGCGCAGAAGAGCTGCGTGAGCTGACCACGCGCCTCATGACGCAGCTGCGCCACCAGAGCGCGTTGCTGGANCCTCAATCCCTGCAGAGCCTGAGCGCAGAAGAGCTGCGTGAGCTGACCACGCGCCTCATGACGCAGCTGCGCCACCAGAGCGCGTTGCTGGACAAACTCACGCACGAGAACGCGCTCTTGAAGCGCATGAAGTTCGCAGCTCAATCCGAACGCTTCAACCCCGAACAGAAGAGCCTGCTCGAAGACGAGATCGAGGCCGACCTGGCAGCCGTGGCCACCGAGATCGATGCGCTGCAAGAAGCGCAGGCGCCCGCCAAGGTTGAAGAGAAGAAGGTTCCCAAGCGCGCGCCGCTGCCAGCCAACCTGCCGCGGCGCGAGATCCGCCACGAGCCCGACTCGACCACCTGTGCCTGCNGTTGAAGAGAAGAAGGTTCCCAAGCGCGCGCCGCTGCCAGCCAACCTGCCGCGGCGCGAGATCCGCCACGAGCCCGACTCGACCACCTGTGCCTGCGGTTGCCAGATGAAGCGCGTGGGCGAGGACGTGGCCGAGAAGCTGGACTATGTGCCTGGCGTCTTCAGCGTCGAGCGCCACATCCGGGGCAAGTGGGCTTGTGCGAAGTGCGAGACGCTCACCCAAGTCCCCGTCGATCCGCACATCATCGACAAGGGCATCCCCACCACCGGGCTGCTGGCGCAGGTGCTGGTGGCCAAGTACGCCGATCACCTTCCGCTGTACCGCCAGGAAGCGATCTTTGGTCGAGCTGGTCTCGCGATCCCGCGTTCCACGCTCGCTCAGTGGGTGGGCGCGTGYGGCGTGCAGYTGCAGCCACTGGTGGATGCCATGAGAAACGAGCTGCTGCAGCACCGCGTGCTGCATGCCGATGAGACGCCGGTGTCCATGCTCAAGCCGGGCAACGGAAAGACNCAGCACCGCGTGCTGCATGCCGATGAGACGCCGGTGTCCATGCTCAAGCCGGGCAACGGAAAGACGCACCGGGCCTACCTCTGGGCCTATGCCACGGGTGCCTTCGAGAACACCAAGGTGATCGTCTACGACTTCTGCGAATCACGCTCGGGCGAACATGCCCGGCGCTTCCTGGGCGACTGGAGAGGCAGCCTCACCTGTGACGACTTCAGCGGCTACAAAGCCTTGATCGCCAGCGGCGTGACCGAGGTCGGTTGCCTGGCGCACGCGCGGCGCAAGTTCTTCGATCTGCATGCAGCTAACCAGAGCCAGATCGCCGAGTTCGCGCTGCAGCAGTTCGGTCGGGTCTACGAAATCGAGCGCGAGGTCAAGGAGCTCAGCGCCGATCAGCGCCGGGCCATCCGGCAACAACAAACGAAGCCGCTGCTCGATGCCTTGCACCAGTGGATGCTGCTGCAACGCCAGAAGGTGCCCGAAGGTTCAGCGAGCGCCAAGGCGCTGGACTACAGCCTGCGGCGCTGGGTGGCGTTGACCCGGTTCGTCGACGATGGGCAACTGCCTTTGGACAACAACTGGATCGAGAACCAGATCCGGCCCATTGCCATTGGTCGCAACAACTGGCTCTTCGCTGGCAGCCTGCGCGCGGGCCAACGCGCCGCCGCCGTCATGAGCTTGATCCAGTCAGCGCGCATGAACGGGCATGACCCCTACGCCTACCTGCGCGATGTGATGGCACGTCTGCCCATGCAGCGCGCCAGCCGCATCCATGATCTTTTGCCACATCGCTGGCAGTCCACCACTGCTTCAAATCTGTAGCGGAGGCGACTGCCTCTCCATTGCCGCAATCAGCGGGCAACGGACTTTGCCTCTCCCAGAACTGCAGAGATCGATCAGTTCAGAGAGTACGGCTTCCATTCGGTGCAGGTCTGCAAGCTTGAGTTGAACTTCGGCGAGCTTGGACTCTGCGTGTGTACGGGCTTGAGCGCAGCTCGCACCATCGTCGAGTTGCAGCAACTGCGCGGTCTCATCCAGGCTGAACCCCAGCCGCTTCGCAGTCTTGATGAAATGCAATCGCGATAGGTCATTCTGGTCATATCGCCGAATGCTGCCCTGGGGCCGTTCTGGCTCGGGCATCAGCTCCTTGCGTTGGTAGAACCGTATGGTCTCTACATTGACACCGGCCGCCTTGGCCAGATCACCAATGGTCAAGCCGGGGTGGGCATGCGGAAGAGGAAGGCTCATGGTGCTTGACTCCGTACCAATGTACGGGACTAAGCTTAAGCCATGTCAACAAAATCTACAGACATTTCTGCCCGTGCCACTGGCGGTGGAAAGGCCTTGATCGCGGGTGGCCTGTCCGCGCTCCTTGCGTCCGCCTGCTGCCTTGGCCCTCTGGTGCTGATCATGCTGGGCATCTCTGGAGCATGGATCAGCACGTTGACGCTGCTGGAGCCGTACCAACCACTGTTCATTGGTGCAGCCACTATCGCCTTGATCTTTGCGGCGCGCCGGATATGGCGCCCGGTTGTGGCCTGTGAAGCGGGACAGGTATGTCAGCGGCCGATGGTCAGCCTCTCCTACAAGGTGCTGTTTGCCCTGGTGACCCTGTTGCTGGTGGCCGCGCTGGTGTTCCCCCTGTTCGCCCACTGGTTCTACTGATGAAAGGCTCCGACATGAAGCGGTTGATCATGACCACTGCAGCACTCTTGCTGCTGACGCCCGGCTGGGCTGCCCAACAAAGCGTCACTCTGTCGGTGCCCGGCATGAGTTGTGCCACTTGCCCCATCACGGTGAAGAAGGCACTGACCCAGATCGACGGAGTCATTGGCGTCAAATCCAACCTGGCCAAACGAGAGACCACGGTGGTCTTTGATGACACCAAGGTCAAGGTGGACGTGCTGACCAAGGCCACCACGGAAGCTGGATTCCCGTCATCTGTTGCCCCGGCAAAGCCGTAATGGATTTGATCTTGGACTCTGTTCTGACGTGCCCTGAGTGTGGGCATGCCAAGAACGAAACAATGCCGACGGACGCGTGCCAATGGTTCTACGAGTGCGAAAGTTGCCACACGGTCTTGCGCCCAAAACCGGGCCATTGTTGTGTGTTCTGCTCGTTCGGTTCGGTGCCGTGCCCTCCAATCCAGGCCGGTGGCGACGAAGCTTGCTGCGGCTCCAAAACGTAGGGGTCACTCCACCTCTGCGACTTCCAGCGGTAGATCAGGGTGGGGTGCCCGGACGCTTACGCATTTTGATGCGAATGCTGGACCGTCATGGCCAGCTTGGCTAGCGGCGAAATGCCTTTAGATCTGATCCACGGAAATCCGCCTTTGTAATCTCCAGGACCTGCTCGTCGACAACGCGAGCGTTAAGCCGAAGTCTCCTATACACAGGCTCATTTCTGATTCCTTGCACGCTTTCGTGGCGTGGCAGGATCCGTCGCGCCCCTTGCACTCGCGCTGATCGCACTGGGCAAGTATCTCCGCCCTGGCACCTTCACGACGACAACATGCCGCGGTTCCGCCTCGTCTTTTCTGAGCACGGAGCGGCACTCTACAAGGGATCGAATATGCGGGGTGCCCTGGCGCTTCGCCTCGGTCAGGTCAAGTACCAGCAGGAACCCCAATCGGATACTGACGTTCTGATAATCGGTGGTTTGCCCGGCGTAGCTCTTCGCCAAGAAGTCGAACGATGCGTCCTGCGTTTCACGCTTGACCTCAATTACGATCCGCTCACCAGTCGTCTTGAGCGCCACATCCGCCCGGCCACCGCCAAGATTCGTTGCCTCGATTTCTCCGACGGCAGCTTGGGTAGACAACCAACGAAAATAGTCCTCCTGCAGGGCACTTTCTGGCGGAACCGTGCCGTCTTCGTTTTCAAAGAGGTAGGCAACTGAAGGATCATCCTTTCTGGTCACTTCAAGACGGTTCTTCAGAAACCTCACCGTCCATAGCAGTACGGTGTCGAACAATTTGGCGCCACGAATATTTTTGCTGTGATCTGGATGGTTCTCAACTGCCGATCGACAATGGTCAAAGATATCAATCTCCGCCCCGCTCAGATTCTCGATGCTCGAAGCGAATGCATTGGAAATGACTTCCCTTACTCTCCGTTCAGTGTCTTCACTGCAGCGGGCTTGTGAGAGTACGGCAGCAACCGGCGCCCAAACGGCGGCTGCCTCAATGGGGTTTCGCGAGACTTCGGCGCGCTTCGGCATAGCGCGTTCTATGCCCTCTAGGACGGCATTGGCCTCCGGAACCAATTCGTGCCCGCGATTCTGCACCAGCCAGCGCTTCAAAAGATGAGCTTGCCCTTCGCGTCCGCTGATAGAGGACTCGATTCTGGGCCTGACCAAAGTCTCAAGGTAACCGTCGCGATTTCGCTTGAGGATCGTTCGTCCCGCACTGTACGCGGCCAGAACTTGGCTCTCGATCACGACCTTGGGTTCCCACCAGCTAACTTCGTCAAGACTTTCGGCAAGGGACGCCAAAGTGTTTGCGAGATCATTCCAACAAGCAGCTTGCAGGTGCCGTGCACCCAGCCAAGCCGGCGCACTGGCATCCGTATGCCAGGCGAGCAATTCAAAGGCGGCCTTGTGAACTGAGGCGCTGCGTCGATTCAGTTCGAGCTTGCTCCTGTGCGCTTCGAAATCCGTCAGCAGCGTAAGGCATTCACCATACAGCACTGCCTCTGGTGCTGTCTCTCGCGTTGCCTCGGCCTTCTTGAACCAGAATAGCGCATCTTTGAATAGGGAATCCGCTACATCGCGACGAGATTCGTCGAGCGCGGAGGTCAACCCTGCCATCCCCATTTCAAAGCTTGCGTCATATGCGGCCTCCTCACACTCTGCAAGACCTTTCAGGATGCAGAGCAGTTCTACCTCCCGCCAGTGCGAATGCGCGACGCCCATAATCTTCGCTGCGTAGCGGAGAAAAGTCGGCTCGTCGGACGCCTTGATACCAAGCAAGACGTCAAGGAGACGAAACTGCAACCGGCGAGTGGATGCTGCCAAGCGGAAGGCACCTTCGAGAGCGATCGCACGAGCGTAGCCCGAGACGCGCCCTGACAAGTCGGCCGCCTTGTGCAGAAAGGCCATGAAAACATCTTCAACAGCAATCTCCGGCAACTCTCCATGAGAAACAGTGGCATCGACCATCTCAATCAGTACGACGTCGCTGGTCGCCCCGCGTACCAGACACCCAATGGCGTCCATCCATGCATGCGTATCATCTCCAAGCGCTTCGCTCGGCATGCGGAGTAGCGCCGAAAGAATCTCGCCCGCCAACGGCGACGTCATCAGCGACGGGGCGGCTTTGGCAATTGCATCCACCCCACCAAGGTCTTCTACGCGCGGCGTTTTGCCTTGTACCAACAATGTCTGCAGAGCTCTCTCCAGCGGGTGGAACAGAGCTCCTGCAAGGTTGCTCACCACAGATAGCCTCCATCAGAGGCTTCTTTGCGGCGATTGGGAGGGATGAATTCGCCCATCGCCGCGGAAGTAATTCCTGCGACGAAGATCTGAAGGTGTGGGAGTTCTTCTCGCACCACCGTCAGGCCTGAAAGTAGACCGCGGAGATCTTCTGGAGCAACTTCCTGGGCTGCGGGTGAATCAATCATGATCAGACCGGGATGTCTTCCAATACTGCGGCGCTCACCCACCTGAATCATGGCAAGCACCGTAGCGACCTTGAGACGTAGACGTTCACCCTTCGTCACCTTGCTGAAAGAAGTGTCGGCGCCTCCTTTTACGAGCAAGAGATTCGCATTTCCACGAAGCTGCGCCTTCGACAGGCTGTGCATTCCAAAGCTCTGGGCATAGTGCAGGAGGCTGGTTGACACCTCTTCAAGGAATTCGTCGCGAACTGCTTTGGATCTCGACTCAGTCTCACTGACGATTGCCTTCAGTACTGTTGGCTCATCATCCGCCACTTCACTGATGCCAGGATCGAACCTGGCTTCTTCCAGACGCCCTTCAAGCATTGCAATTTCGTTCAACAGCAGCTTCCGTGAATCGAACGTCCCCAACTGCTCCGTCAACTCTTGAGTCTTGGATTGGATGCCTTCCAAGTCCGTCTGCAATGTCAAAAGGCTCTCCTCAGCCAGCTTTCTATTCTTCTCAGCCTTGTCGAAGGCCGCCTTCGATGCCTTAACGCTTGACTCAAGCCCCGCTTTCAGAAGGTCGGCGTCTTCGCTGCTCCCGATGCTCTCACCACACACTGAACACGAATGGCTCAGTGCCTCCTTCTTCTTTCTCTCCTTGTCGATTTCATGATCGCAACGCGGACAACATGTCGGGTCAAGCATGCGGAAGATTGATCCAGCAGCTGCGGAGTCCTTGTGTGCCTGAAGCTCCCTGCGATCCTGCAGATAGGCTGCATTTGCTTGCTGCTCTGCAGCCGCTTCCCGATCGGCCCGTTCCTGCATCGCCTTTTCACGGCGCTTTGTTTCCGCATACTTGCCACTGAGTAGCGAGAGTTCGGCTTGAATAGCCTCGTCCGAAGGAAGCGCAGCCAGGCTTGCTCGCTTCTCGGCGAGCTGTGTCTCAATCTCTCCGACACGCGCCTGTTTCGCGCGCGCTGACTGACCTCGCCGACGTGCCTCCAGGTCATTGCCAGACTCGACCAATTTCTGTGCGGCAAGTGCCGAAGCGTGGGTGGACACCCAAGGCACGCCGAGATACATCTGCATGAGCCGCGCCTGCGTTCCCGTGGTGAAGGGAAGATCGCCCAGCACGACGTCATAGTTGGTACCGATGAACATCGCGCCGGACAGAGCTGGCCAGCCGTGAACGACGGTTTGGCCGCTTTTGTCTTCCGAGTCACTTTCTCGCCAGGTTGCGATGCTCTCCATAGAGAACGCTCGCAGAAAAAAGTCGGACATCACCATCTCGAACTGCTTCTCGCTGCTGAACGTGGCGATAACCGTGGCGTTGGCTGTTGGCGATGTTCGTCGGCTCAGCGTTCCCTTGGCCCCGTCCCGAAAATCCACCTGAATCTCATACTCAAGACCATCTAGATCGAGGCGCAGACAGGCGGTATGTATCCAGGCCCTCACGTCATCCTGCAGATTCGGCGAAGGTCTTCCTCTGATTAGCCAGCGCACGACCTCGATGATTGACGACTTTCCGCGCAGATTGCGATCAGTCATCATCCCCCACAACCCTTCGCTGAGATCGTTCCATTCGAACGTATAAGGGCCTTCGTCCACTACCTCGCGTTTCACGCCACCGAAGGAAATGCTCAGGAGCTTCAGCCTTCGCGGAGCCGGTAGTACCGGCGTTGGCACTATATGTCGCGCTGTCAAGACCTGCTCAACCCGAGCTACGTCGACATTTGCCTTGTTTGCGATGGCCTCTAGCCATTCCATGCTCTCTTTTGCCATGTCCCCTCCTTTAGGCAGCTTGCTTGAGCTGAGCAAGTCTCTTCTGCACCTGCGGTCCGATTGGTGGAATGATTCCGCCAAGTTGAGTCTCGGCGTAAGTCGCTTGCTCGTATTGCTTTTCCTTGAGGGCACCACCACCACGGGTGCCCGCAATGTCAGCGACCAATGCTGCCCGATCTGCATACCACCCGAGAACAGGCTCCTGTACCACGGCCTTCGAACACACTCCAGCGCCCTGGACCGTGAGGATGAAGTCTGTTTCGTGAACCTTTACTTTTCCCTTGGTCCCCGTGATCCGCACGAGGTCGCGCGACCGTAGTAATGACAGCGCATCATCGAGTCGTTCATACGCCCCAAACAGGTAGCGAATCATCGGGATGCGCCGTAGATCCGGCTCATCGCTTTCGAATATCGCCTCAGCTGCGAGACGGTGATCAGCATTGCCGGTTGCTACAAAAGAGTCCAACAACTCACTTGCCAGGTAGTCTGGATTGCGCATCCAAAAATCGAAAGCATGCAATCGCGCTTCGCCTCTAAAGATTTTGGCGACCGTCACATCGTCTGGATCGCTCAGCGGCACGCCGCCCGCGTTCAAAATGAAGAGTATGCGCATCGCATCACGGTGTGGACTACGACCACTCATGCTCGCTCCTTTTTCCTCAGCATCAACTGGATCATCGCGAACAGACGATGAAAGAGGTAATCGATATGGTCCACATCGATAACAGGCACTTGTGAAACCTCTGAGTGGCGAATCAGATAGCTGTTGCCGATGGAGGTCAGCTCCAGTGCTTCCGTTTCCAACCTAGTCCGCAAAGTCGATTCCGATGCTGCAGCGTCCAGAATGATCTGGACCGACCGCTTCTTGTCGCCAGGATCGGCAACAGATTTGAGCCGTTCCCACGCGTCCCACAAACGCTCCAGCGCCTCGCGTCGAACGAGAGGATTCCGATCTGAAAATTTCACGCGGCACTCGTCCAGCATGTTGTCGAGAGTACGGTCTCCGGTGTCGAACGCTGTTCGTCTCAGTTCGTCACCCAGAACCAGTGGCAGAACTCGAACAATGCGTCCTGTCCCAAGCATCTCAAAGGCCAGGCCGTTGCGCGCGAAAATGCGATTGATGGTCGCCCGAAACTCGTCTTGTCCGGCTTGCTGGTCGAAAGTCAGGTGATGGTGACTGAAGAAATCGTGGTACTTGCCGGGAATTGGCTTCGCCAAGGCTGAATAAACGAACTCAATGAAGTCAAGAACCAACAACGTGTCCGGCGCAAAGGGCTCTCGTTGAGAGAAAAATCCCTCGGCCACGTCACGAGTGGTTTCCAGCGGCCATGCCAGGCCTGGCATCTCCGCGACCACAGCCGCAGCCAGTGAGTCGGAATCGCACCCGCAAATAGCTTGCCCATCTGGGCACCGTTCGGGGAACCGAAATCCGAAGGCACCGCTGTTGATCAACCCCTGCACCGAGGCGACCAAGCCGGCCCAAACCGCAGGTGAGATCGACTGCTCGGTTCGAGCCTTTGGACCGTTCTCCCGGTCGCTAAAGTAGTCCACCATCAGCGCACCGCCTTGTGATCGATTGACCCGGCTATTGCCGGGCCGTTGAAGAACCATTCGCGATCGGTTGGCAGCGCATGGGAAGTTCCTGGCAACCCGCACATCTAGTTCGCCTCCCGAATGGACGTAATCAGCGGTGACTCGTCGGCGTCGTATGTCAGATGGATCTGAGTTCTTGCGCGCGTCACGCCGACGTAGAAAAGTCGAGCTGCTTCTTCCAACTGCTCATCGGTCTTGTCGTAGCCGCTGGGGAATACACCGTTCTCCAGCCCAACCATGATGACGGCCTGGAACTCCAGCCCCTTCGAGCTGTGCAGTGTCATCAGATTGATCTGGTCCGGACTCTTGCCCTGATTCCCGAAGATCTCTACCGTGAATGTTTGCAAGAGTCCGCCAGCAGCAGCCTCCATCAGGTCGTTCAGATTGTCTCCCTCATCGGCGAGACCAGGCTCCTCTCGAAGCAGTTCATCCAACGCTTCGCGACGCAATACCGAGAGCCATCGATGCAGAGGCTGCGCACCGTCCCGCAGTGAGAACAAGGCCGAGATCAACTGCTTGCGTGCGGCCAGCAGTTCGGATTCACGCGTGACAGAGCGGCGCAACCGTCGCCAGGCTTTGAGCAGCTGCGAAAGAGGCACTGACCCTGTCTGCCAGCCACCGGCACACCACCGCGCAGCATCGGTGAGCCACTCGGTCAGACGGGTACGCTTCATCGGCGATCCATTGTCAAGCCGGAAGTACCGCAAGCCGAGGGCATCCGCTGCCTGAGCAATCGGTGTCCCCTCGTTGAGCGTGCGGTACAGCAGCGCTATGTCCCCGTGAGTCCAAGACGGATTTGCCGCGAGGAGCGCCGGCACCAGCGTCCCCAGCGCATAGTCCGCCTGTTCGCGGATATTGCATTCCAAACGGTGGATAAGGATTTCGCCCGTCCGCCCATCATGAGAACGAAACTCAGCGGGTTCCGGCAAAAGCGCCATGGAAGCAGCGATGATGCGGTCGGCGCACCGATAATTCAACTTGAGTCTGATGTGCTCCATCTGTGGGAGGCGGGCCAATGCTCGCAACAGGCTCGGCTTGGCACCAGTGAACCCATAGATGGACTGGTCTGGGTCCCCCACGGCAACGATCCGGTTGCCCGCCCGAAGCAATGCCAACACGATGCGATGCAGTGGAAGGCCAAGATCCTGATATTCATCGATCACGATCACCGGATACTTGGCCTGAATGGCACGTCTAACCCACTCATGCTTCTCGACAAGTTGCAGTCCGGCAAGGACCAGGCCGTCGAAGTCGATCAGGCCATTTTTCAGAAGCAATGTTTCGTAGGCCTCCACCACCGCTGTCTCACGGGCGGACCATGCACGCCACTCGTCACTACTCTTGTCCGGGACGGTACGCCGCAGCTTGTCGCAAGCCATGCGAAACCAACTCGGCGCATTGCCCCCCAACTGCTCGCGATAGGCATCGGCAAAGAGCTTTCGCGCCTGCGCCGGTGAAGCCACGACGAGCGGATCCGGCACGTCGAGACCTGCCAGTGCGGCGTAGGGCAACACCAGCTCTGTCAGGCAAAAGGAGTGCACAGTGGAGAGCAAGAGACGATCGCCGTCGTACACCCCGAGCTTGCTTAGCCTTGATCGCAGTTCGCCAACGCAAGCATTGCTGTAAGTGATGCACGCCAGTCGCCGTGGACGGTGTACATCCTCAGCAAGCAGCCGGGCAATCTTGACGGTGATCGTCTTGGTCTTGCCGCTGCCGGGCCCGGCCAAGATCACGCAGTTCCCTGTTGATTGGTACGCGCGCCATTGATCGTCGTTCCCGCGCAAATCTTCTGCGGCTTTGAGATGCGGGGGCGCAGTGGAGGTCATCCCAGCTTGGCCTTCAGATAGTCCAGCGCAGATTCGATGTACTCAGGACATACATCCACCCCCTCCTTTATCAGTACGGACGCCAGCCTTTGCGCCACTCGACCCTTGCCGATGGAGTCGATGTCCTTGAGAAATTGCGAGGGATCGAGCGAATCAGCATCGGTCGCGAGGCGGGCGAAGCGCGCATGCATCTTCTTGTTGGTGGTGAGGTCCTTGATGGCTGTCAGGAAATGATCCTCTGCCCCTGCCCGGAAAACGTCGATCTCAAACGTGAATTCGTTCAAGAACACACCGTGCTTTGGAGCGAGCACCATCACCTGCGCAAAGTCGCTTTTCTCCCAAACGTCCTCATCCAATATGTGTTCCATGATCTGATTGACGACGCGATTCTTGCCATAGCTATCTGTCACACCTCCGTCATCCGGATCGGCATCCTCCTGACTTACTTCTTCCTTCTTCGGATCGAAATCGGTCAGCACCACAAATGGGATATCGAGCCCCTTCGGCCCCAACAATTTGACATATGGAGCGAAGTTGGTGCCAGCGATGGAGCAGACGGTGATGCCCATCGCATCGAAATCCAGGGTCTCGTCATACAGCTTGGCCAGCGTCGGCAGAAGAAACTTCTCCGCGTCGCCCTCCACGAGAATGACGCCCTTTGAGAAAAACAGCTCTCCACGTGTCACATCAATGTAGCGCTCTAGATCTTCGCGGTCGGTGGCATCGAGTTTGATGCCCTTTAGAGAGCGCCCGACGGTATGCCCTTCGCCAGCAACCTGACGCAGGACAACAACATTGGCGAGCGGAGCCACACTGGCCACATTCGGCGAATGCGTGGTGAGGAAAATGCTGCGCGGCCCGGGTCCAGCTTGCGCGTCGTCACGCGTTTGCAAGTAGTTTCGATAGATAAGCCGCTGCAGATGAGGATGCAGGTGGGCCTCGGGCTCCTCTATCGCCAGAAACGTGTGTTGACGCTCCCCCTCGTCCACCAGGTATTGATGCTCCAGATGCTTCAGTGCGAGGTAAAGCACATTGGCAGATCCGAGGCTGGCCTCTGCCACACCGCGCTTGCCGCCATCGATCATCATTTGAAGCGCGCGGAGCAAACGGTCCGGCTCTGTAGGCGCGAAACCTAGTGCCGTTTCGACAGCATGCTTATCCCCCACCATGGCCGTGAGTTGATTGTTGACCTGGTCCACAACCCCTGCGAGTTCCGGTAGTGCAGCAATTTTGGAGGTAGTCTTGTGAACTTCGCCGGCGATCGTGCTGAGCGCTTTCACATCCACCGTCTTTGCAGCACGGTCCAGCAGAGGACGCAGCGGAGAGCGCGCCCAGCGCGCGAGGTCCGATTCGGCATCACGCAACGCCGGAAATAGATCCAGCGGCATCCAACGCCTCAGGTCGTAGCCAACCGCGTTGTCGGGGCGATCTCCGCCGAACAGAATGAATTCGTAGTCTGCCTCGCTACGCGGGGCACGTTCAATACCAGGCACGGGTTGATAACGATACGTGATTCGCGCCACCATCGGGTCCGGCCGTACAAGGTGATCCGCCAGCACCGCCAACAGATTTTCATCGTCATCGAAATCTCGAAACTCGACCGACACCTCAATCACGTCCTCCGCCTTCAGTGGCCGCACCAGCCCATCCCAAAAGTCATCAAGGCGCAGCTTACGCAACGAGTCGGGAAGTGAGGGATCGAGGATCAGTCGCAGCGCAAACAGCAGGTTGGTCTTGCCGACTTTGTTCTCTCCGAGGACGACGGCATGTTCGCCTAAGCGAACATCCAACAACTTGAAGTTGCGGAAATTCTTGATGACGATCCGGCTAAGTCGCATAGGCATCTCTCGTTGTTCATGGGTTTAGATCTTCTTCTCCGCACCGGAGATGGGGTGCACGTAGATGAGCCCCTTCGTTTGCGCTGCCTTCACTTTGCGGTCGATCATCTCGCGAAAGTTCAGGTGCCCCTCAAGCACGAGGATCAGGTCTTCACCGTCAACGAAAAGCGTCTGAATATCCTTGCCCATAACCAGGCTGCGGACCACATCGGCGCTGAAGCTGTTGACCGAGATGAATAGGCCGCGTCCGTAGAGCTTGCCCGCAACCTTGCCCGCGAACTGGTAGACAGGTTCATTGCTTGCCGACTTTTCCTGCCATTTCGCCTCAATCAGGTAGTGCTCTCCATCGAACTTCACAGCACCATCGATTTGCTCCCCTTGAACGCGAAATGCTTCCGTCGTCTCTAGGCGCGAGAGCCTGGCAAGTTCAGCCAAGATGCGTTCCAAAGCGTAGCCGCGTTGCTGTCGCGGTGTCTTGTTGGCCAATAGGTCCAGGTACTCGGCGCGCAGGACTTCCAAGGTCACCGTCGGCTTCTGCCGCGCGGCTTCGTGGATGACTCGCCGCTCGCGATCCGACTTAATCTTGGCATCGCGGATTTCCTGAAGCTGCTTCAGATGCTCGAGATTTCTGGTCGCTACTGCGCGATCCAGCTTGCGCAACTTGTCGAAGTAGTACGGATCGAAGTGGGACCACGCCAACAGCGACTGCAGCATGGCGCGAAGCGGGCCAAGTCCGCTGTCATGTCGCGCGTCCAGCTTGCCAAAGAGCACATCGATGATCTCGTGTCGCTTGAGGCCACCCTCGCCTTCGATCTGCAAGCCACTCAATTCGGCCTTCGTACATCCGTGCTTCTCAAAGAAACCAACGATGTCCTTGCGCGGCCAGAACAACGACAAGATGCAGTCCTTCATGCACCCTTTGATATCGGCGGGAAAGCTCATGTAGTGCTCTCCTTCGGGTTTTCAACTCGCCCAAGGAGCTGCTCGATTACGTCGCTGGCTTGGCGCTGGCGCAACGCCCTCGCCTCGCGCTGCGAGGGTTCGTCGCTCTCGCCAAGTTCGAACTTGGCGACCGACACCGGGCCATCCTTGCGATACCCCTCCGTCTTTTCGTCCTGGGCGAATCGGTTGCGCAAGATTGCCAGCGAGGCCTGGATCACTGCGCCGTGCTTGCCAGCCAGCTCCTTGCGGAACGCGTCGGCGACGGCAGTCGATCCCTCGGGGGCGTGCTCGATGCAGTAGATCAGGTCGTGCGCATCCTTGCGCTCGAAACGCTGATCGAAAGCAAACGCCTTCAGGCAGGTGAAACTCACAAGGTTGGCGTGCTTGACCTTCTCGGTCGCGACGCCGTTGCCGCCCAGCAGTTCGGCCTGGATCTCGGTGACCTGATGGAGGTCAAAAACGATGGACGAGTGCGGGATATTCAGCGCGGAGATCGTGCCCTCGGTCGGCAACGGCTGCACCTTGCCACCGGCCATATCAGGCGCATCTGCGAGCAACTCCAACACCATCAGCGCACCGTGTTCGGTGCGAGCTTGCCAACGCCATGAGAGCTTCTTTCCGGCCTCGTTTTCGGCGCGCTCGAAGCCCATTTTTTTGAGGTTGTCCTCCAGCGTGTGATACGCCTCGGTGTCGGCCAAGATCTGCAGGTCGATCACGATGTCGACATCGAGGGTGCCCGCATGCGCTGGGACCGCGGGCGGTCGGGCGGCGACCAGATACCTCGGGGTCAGGCCGCCGACCAGATAGACCGAATCCTTCCATGGCCCCAACCCGCGCAGCAGCGTCACGAGGACGCGTTCGCAATCGAGCGTGTACTCGTCGCTGTAGCCGTCGAGCGTTGCGGGTTTTGCCATCAGAAGCCGATCCTTTCTTTGCGGAAGTGCTCGGCCATCTCTTTCGAACGGCCTTCGCCCCACAGTAGGTCGAGGTATATCTGGATCGGGCTGGCCAGCCACAATCCTTCCACACGCTCGCGGAACAGCAGTTCACCTGCCGACTTGGTCTCGATCACGGCAAGATTGGCCCCTTCGGTAACCAAGCGCGCTCCCAGGTCGCTCAGGGCGGAGTCAACGGCCTGCCCGGGCAACAGCCGCAGGCGCACCTGGGACACGCTGGACAGGAAAGGGGCGAGCCGCTGGGCCGCAGCCTCGTGGCTGATCGCGTACTCGACGCCTCGCCCTTCCAAGGCTTCGACAACACGCAGCGGCAATGCGTCCGGCTTGGTCGCAGGCACGTAGTACCTGCTCAGCGAATACGCTTGATCGCCCTTCACCTGCTTGGCCCAGGCATCAAGCAAAGCCGCAGGTTCGCGAAGGTGGCGCTCCTTACTGGGGCCCTGCCCTCTCGCTTCGAGCCAATCGAAGCGCTCCAACTCAGTCAGCACTTGCGATGTAGTGGCTGGCGACACCTGCGCCAACTGTGCCAGCTCGGTGACGCCGAACCACGTCTGGCGATGAACGAGCAGCGCATGCAACACCTGGGCGCGTCGGCCAGAAAACAGAGAGCGGATCGACTTGACCAGCGTCTTGGGTGGAGGCTTGTCGATGTAGAGATAGATGCCTGGCGCGGGCAGATAGAGGCTTCCACCACTGTCGTAGTAGCCCACGCCCTCGCTCTTGAGGAGTTCCTTGGCGCCGGGCGAGATCGACTCCGCCGCAATCATTGACACGACCTCGCCTGGATGGTTGCCTGCCCACGCGCGGCTGGCATCCCGGATCTGCCAGATCACTTGGCGCACATCGCGGGGGTAGACCGCCTTCTTGGCTTCGACCAGCACGGCCAGCGACTTCCCAGCCACGTGCAGATCGACCGCAGCATCCAGGCCCCGATCAGATCGTCCGCCTGAAAGCTCCCCACGCACCACATCCGCATGGACGTCGGGTAGCTCGCGCAACGCATCCACGAGGCGCGAGACCAACTGGTGTTCGGTCATGGTCAGCTCAAGCATGCTTTTGGGCGGTTTACTGCACAGTGAATTTCCGCACTCTATCGAATTTTCCAGAAAATAGCAATATTTACTGTTCAGAAAAGATGCAAGTTCACTGACGTCTCGGCGTCCCGCCGCCGGGCTCGTGGGCTGCGCCCCGGGCTTCGTGCCGAATCCCGGCCATCCGGCTTTGATCCCTGACGTCTCCGCGGCGTTGCCGCTGCGCGCTCCGCTTGCCAGGGCTGTGGTGGCGTGCGTGGAGTGGCGGTCTTGCTGTGCCCTTTCAACCTACCACGCCGTTCTCGCCGTCAAGGGCTGCGCGTGCCTTGCACGCTGGCGTCCTGGCGGCCGTCTCTGGCTGCGCCTCCGACCCCTGACCGCTTGCGCTGCGGCGTGGGTGGCCGGTTCCGGGCAATCCCGCCCGATTCCAAACCGGAGCCGATCATGTCGCAGCTGTCTTCCCTGTCGTTCACTTCTTTCACCGATTCCTCCCTGCTCGTTCGCGATGTCGCGGGCAGCTACCGGCCGGCCGAACCGGCTGAGGTGCTGCAGGCCGCGCTGCGGGTGCTGGCAAGCCAGTTGCGCTGTACCGAGATGCTGTCGTCGCCGCAGGCTGTGCGCGACTTCCTACGCATCAAGCTGGGCACGCTGGAGCACGAGGTGTTCGCGGTGATCCACCTGGACGCCCAACACCGGGTCATCGAGTACGTCGAGATGTTCCGCGGCACCGTGACCCAGACATCGGTCTATCCGCGCGAGGTGGTCAAGGAAGCCATGGCACACAACACGGCGGCCATCGTCCTGGTCCACAACCACCCGTCGGGCGTGGCCGAGCCCTCGCGTGCCGATGAACATCTGACCCAAACCCTCAAGAGCGCGCTGTCGCTGGTGGACGTGCGGGTCATCGATCACCTGATCGTGGCCGGGCCGACGATCCTGTCCTTCGCCGAACGCGGGCTGATCTGATCCCACACAACCGGGGGCAACAACGGTTCCCGGTTTTTCGTTTCCTGCCCAACAGCGTGCCACCGAACAGTGGCACGAGCACTTCATGGCTTCGAAGCCTGAGACGGTGGGGCTTCCTCCGTCGGCCCCACGCGGACATCCGCATTGAGCCAGCTACGCTGGAGAACGCCTGGCTGGGTTGAAGACGCGATGCATCCGAACGAGGATCGAACGCTGTTCCCGCCCTTCCGCTTTGACGCGGGGTTTCGAAGAGCGAACGCACGTCGTCAACCCATTTCCCAATTCCATGAACCACCAAGGCATCAGTGAAATCTCCTTTGAAGAAACCTACAACGTGCCGCCCGAACAGACAGCCCGGGCGCTCTTTTCCAGGCTCCCGCATGGGAGCGACTATGCGCAGAGGCTGATCGAATGCCTGGCGACCGGGTATCTGGTCGCCGTGGTCGAGTCCATTTGCATCCGTGAGATGCAGCGGCACGTGGATGCCGTCTCGGAGGTCGTGGTGGGCCGGACGATCGAGCTGGAGCACAAGGGGCCGATCCCGCCCGGATCAACCCTGAAGCTGCAGGGATGGGTTGAACGGCTGGGGGAGCGAAGCGCGAAGTTCTGTGTTCAGGCATCCGACGACCACGAAGTGGTTTGCGAAGGCTCCGTCATTCTGGTGGTGGCGCCGCGAATGTCGTTGGAGTCGCGCATTGCCGTGAAAGTGGAAGCGCTCGCGACGAAATCAGACGGTGGCATGGTTGAGGATGCTCTCGGCCGGTATGTGCCACCACCGTTGTTCCGTCACCAGGAGTCGCAGGTTTCCTGAACGCGCTCCGCCCAATCGGAACATTTGAGCAGTGGGGCTGGCTTGCTGTTGCACCCAGCGTGCCACGCCGTTCTCGCCGTCAAGGTCGGCGCGCATCTGCGATGCGCTGGCGGCCTCGGCGGCCGTCTTCGAACCTTGACCGCTGCGCTGCGCCGTGACCCGGAGGCTGCGGGCAATCCCGCCCGGCATTCCTTCTGGAGTTCATCATGAATGCACTCATCACCGACGAGCAGCGCTTGCTGCTGCTAGCCAACGGCCGCCAAACGCTGCAGAACCCTGACTTCGACCCGGCGCCCGTGGTCAAGCTGTTTACACCTGACGCCGGCGCAACCTGGCTGCTGACCGAGATCGACCCGGACGACCATGACCATGCTTTCGGTCTGTGCGACCTGGGCCTGGGTGCGCCCGAGCTGGGCTGGGTCAGTCTTCAGGAACTGACGACGGTACGTGGTCGGCTCGGGTTGCCGGTTGAGCGCGACCTGCACTTTCGCGCCGAAAAGCGTCTGAGCGCCTACGCGCGGGGCGCGCGGCTGGCCGGGCGCATCGTCGTCTGATCCCGCAGCCAGGGCGTCGTTGCCGCCCTGGCTTTCAGGGTTTCAGCAGATCCGGCAGGCAGTCGGCGAACGCTGGTTGGATCTTGCTCATCGGCGTGGCGATGGATTCGTCGCCGGTGAGCACGGCCATCGTCATACCGGTCATGGTGCTCAGACCGTTGGAGTTGCGCAGCACCTGCAGGGCCAGGTGCACGGGGAAGCCGTCGGCGCTGCGCCGCAGCGGGTGGATGCCGCCGTGCACGAAGGAGTTCATGGCGTTCCAGGACACGTCCTTGAACTGGATCAGCATCCCGTGGGCGGCAGCCGGCACGCCCTGCCCCACCCGCTTGCCGATCTGATCGATCATCTCCTTTGCACTGGGCAGGTTCTTGGCGGCCTGCTCGGCTTCGAGCGTGAGCGGGGCCGACAGCTTCTCGATGGCGGCATCGCTGGCCGCATAGATGAGCCACATTGAGCGGGTCAGGGCCTCGAACTGCAGCCGCATCAGACTGACCGCCGAGGTGGGCATGCCCAGTGCCATCAAGGCGCGCAAGGCGGTCCCGTGTTCCATGGCCACCACGCACATGCCCAGTGCAGCCTCGCCACGCGCAGATCCATCGAACGCGGCGTCGTCGAGCAGCTCGTTCAGCCGTTCGTGCAAGGCATCCGAGCGCAGCAGCATCTGCTCCAGGGGATCGGGGTGGTTCTCGTCTTTCTCGGTCATGCCGTCATCGTAGACAACTCAATGCAACTGGGCGTCGCCGGCCCTGTGAGTCTGGCCGGCCGCGCTGTCGTGCTGCGCACCGAGCCCCCGGTCCCTGCAGTCCCGCGGTCTCGTCCCTGGCGGGCTTCCATCGTTCCCTTCCCTCCGGTCGGCTGACGCATTCGGCCCGGCCTTGCGGCCGGTCCTGCGCGCTGCGCTTGCGTGGGGTCGGCGCCATCTGCGGCCAGGGGCCACTGGCGCACCAGCCCTGGCGCTTGCCTCCTTGACGGCACCGGGTGGCGCGCTCCTTGGGTCGCGGGCGATGAACTCAGGAAAGACGGTGGCGACGGGACCGGCCCAGGTCTTTGCGCCGACCCCACCGGAAGACCCGAAGAGGGCTCCGAATCTAGGAATCCGGTGGGGGTTTTCAACAGCCAGCTTCATTTGGAGAAATGACCATGCAACTTGCTTCCCGCTTCGCACCGCGTTCGCCGGTGCTGCGTTCCGAAACCCCGCTGTCGGATGAACAGATCCGCGCCGTGGCGCCATCGATCTTTGCCGAGGCGCCGCACGGCAGCCGCTCCGAGCGCTACAGCTACATCCCCACCGCCACCGTGCTGCAGGAGTTGCGCGGCGAGGGCTTCCAGCCCTTCATGGTGTGCCAGACCCGCGTGCGCCACGACGACCGGCGCGAATTCACCAAGCACCTGATCCGGCTGCGCCACGCCAGTCAGATCAACGGCCGCGAGGCCAACGAAATCATCCTGCTCAACTCGCACGACGGCACCAGCAGCTACCAGATGCTGGCCGGCATGTTCCGTTTCGTCTGCCAGAACGGGCTGGTGTGCGGCGACACCGTGGCCGACGTGCGCGTGCCGCACAAGGGCGACGTGGCCGCCCAGGTGATCGAAGGCGCCTACACCGTGCTGCAAGGCTTCGGGCAGGCGCAGGAGTCGCGCGAGGCCATGCAGGCCGTGGCGCTGGACGCTGGCGAATCCGAGGTGTTCGCGCGCGCCGCGCTGGCACTCAAGTACGACGACACCGAGAAGGCCGCGCCCGTCACCGAGTCGCAAATCCTGATGCCGCGCCGCCACGACGACGACCGGCGCGACCTGTGGAGCGTGTTCAACCGCACCCAGGAAAACCTGATCAAGGGCGGCCTGAGCGGCCGCAGCGCCAACGGCCGCCGCCAGAGCACCCGTCCCGTCCAGGGCATCGACCAGAACCTGCGCCTGAACCGCGCCCTGTGGCTGCTGGCCGATGGCATGCGCCAGCTCAAGGGCTGAACCCGAACCCTGGCGGCCCGCAGGGAATGGCCCTGCCGCCGCCCTCCCCTCACCACTCACCCCGTTTCACATCTCAACCGACAGGAGTTTCTTCATGAACGCACTCACCGATTCCGAAGCCCTGGCCCTGCACGCCATCCCCGCACCGCAGGTGCCCGCCCAGCCCTCGCAGCAGATGCTGCTCGTGCCGCTGTCGCGGCTGCGCCCGTCGCGCCGCAACGTGCGCAAGACGGTGGGCCCATCCATCGAAGCGCTGGCCGCCAGCATCGAGCGCGTGGGTCTGCTGCAGAACCTCACTGTCACCCTGGCTGCGGACGGCGGGCATTACGAGGTGGTGGCCGGAGGTCGTCGCTTTGCGGCCCTCAAGCTGCTGGCCAAGAGGCGCCGCATTGCCAAGGATTGGGACGCGCCCTGCCTTCTGGTGGCCGACAGCAGCGCGCGCACCGCCAGTCTGACCGAGAACGTGCAGCGCGAGGCCATGCACCCGGCCGACCAGTTCGAGGCCTTCGCCGCCCTGGTGACCGAGGGGCGCCCGGTGGAAGACATCGCGGCCGACTTCGGCGTCACGCCGCTGGTGGTGCAACGCCGCCTCAGGCTCGCCAATGTCTCGCCCCGCCTGATGGCCGACTACCGCGCCGACACGGTCAGCCTGGACCAGTTGATGGCGCTGGCCGTCACCGACGACCATGCCGCCCAGGAAGCTGCGTTCTACGACGCGCCCGAATGGCAGCGCTCGCCCGCTGCACTGCGCCAGCGCCTGACCGAGCGGGAAATCGGCGCCGACCATGCGCTGGTGCGCTTTGTCGGCCTGGACGCCTACACCGCTGCCGGTGGTGGCATCCGCCGCGACCTGTTCGCCGACGACGAGGCCACCGGCACCACCCTGACCGATGCCGCGCTGCTGGAACGGCTGGTGCGCGACAAGCTGGAGTCACTGGCCGAGCCTGTGCGCGCCGAGGGCTGGGCATGGGTGGAGGCGGTGCCGCACCTGCGCCCGACCGAGTGGCAGGCATTCCAGAATGCACCGCGCACGCGCCGCGAACCCACGGCGCGCGAGGTTCGGCGCATGGAGGTGCTGCAAGGCCGCATCGCCCGCACCGATGCCGCGCTCGAAGAAGCCTACGACGCCGACGACGAGGACAAGGCCGAAACCCTGCACGAGCGGCGCGAGGCCCTGGTGGTCGAGCTGGAAACTGTGCAGTCTCAACTGAGCGACCACGCGCCCGAGGTCCGCGCCATGGCCGGGGTCATCGTCACGCTGGACCGTGAGGGGCAGCCCCTGATCCACCGGGGACTGTTGCGCGACGCCGAAGCCAAGGCCCTGCGCGCGTTGGACGCTGCGCGGCAACGCGCCGCCAACGGCCAACCCCCTGGTGACCAAGGCGGCGATTCGGACGGATCAACCACGGGTGATGCACCGCACGGCGCCGAACACCTGTCCGACCGGCTGGCGCAGCGCCTGAGCGCGCACCGCACAGCCGCCCTGCAGATCGAAATGGCGCGACAACCGCAGGTGGCGCTGGCTGTGCTGGTCCATGCCATGGTGCAGCAGGCCCTGCAAGGCGGCTACCGCAACGCCCTGCCCTTGGGCGTGCGCCTGAGTCTGCGCGATCGTCTGGAAGACTTGGCACCCGACTGGCCCGAGTCGCCTGCGGCGCTCGCGTTGCGTGAACTGCGACAAACCTGGGCCGACAAGCTGCCACAGGAACCGGGTGAACTGTTCACGGTGCTTCTGGACAAGTCTCAAGAAGAACTGGTCCAGCTGCTGGCGCTGTGCACCGCCCCGGCGGTGGACGTGGTGACGCCCCGCGCGACCGCCAGCCAGCCTGGCGCCGAACTGGCACAGGCGCTGGGCGTGGACATGGCCGCTTGGTGGAAGCCCACGGCCGACGGCTATTTCCAGCACGTGCCCAAGGCCGCGATCCTGGACGCGGTGGAGCAGTTCGCGCCGAATGAGGTGCAGCGCCTGTCCAAGCTCAAGAAGGCCGAGATTGCGCAGGAGGCCGAGAGACTGGCCGAGGGCAGTGGCTGGATGCCTGCCGTGTTCGGTCGTCAGATGCCGACAACGGCGAATGGCGCGGATGCGCCAGGCTCGGCAGACTGACAGAGGAAACACCCACGGCCCTCTCATGGCCCCGGCGCTTTGCGCCCGGGGCCTTTTCGTATGCGCGCAGGCTCGCGACCGTTCGTGCAAAACGCGTTCACACAAAACCGCCACGCCGCCGCCTTCGGTCAGGCGGCGGCGTGGCGGCGCGCAAGGGCTTGCGCGGGCGCTTCCTGCCAACGCAGCCTATGTCAGCGCATAGAATGCCAACACAGCCGCGTCACGCTGAACCTGCTGCCGGGTTAAACGACGTTTCTCGCTTCCCTCCTCTGATCGCAGACCGTGTCCATTCCTCCGGTCGGTGCGTAATCGGCAGTCATCGACCATGCACAAAGGAATTTGGCATGTCTGATTCGACATTCTTCGTCTCCAAAGCGGCGCTGCGCAATCTCAAGCACAGTGCCCAGCACCGCGTGAGCGGTGTCCCTTCCGCTCATCTCAGCGAAGCCCTCGCGTCGGCGCTCGGGTTCAAGACGCATGCGGCACTTCGCGCTGCGCTGGACGGTCGTGTAACCGTTGAGGTCCCCAAGCCCAACAATGCGCGCATGGTGTGCCGACTTAAGGAGCTGGGCTACAACGCCACGGCGGATCTGCGCCTTGTCCCGGAGTTCGAACACTCGTACTCGCCATTTCGCAACTTCCCGCTGAACAAGAAGCGCGGTGTGCGATGGATGGGCTGGCGCAACCTGGTGGTCGCCGCCATCAATGCAGGCTTGGAACAACGACTGTTCGGCCTGGAGCCCAGCGACAACTGGTGGCCTGGCGGCAACCCACACAGTCAGCTCTGCAAGCGGCACGTCTATCGCTTCGAGTTGGAGGACGGCCATGCAGCCGTGGCCAGTGTGGATGCCATCAGCGGCGACGAGCTGTCGATCCACGTGGTGCTCGACCCGCGGCATGAGGGCATTGAGCCCGACCGTTTCAATGGTCTGCGCGATGGCGACGCCCATGCACACGCCTGGGTGGAGCGCCGCCTGGGCGCGTGGGTTCAGGACGGCGGTGAGGACTTTTCCTGCAAACGGGCGGTCCAACCTTGGCTGGCTCAACTGAAGATCGACACCAAGGGCTACTCGGACCAGGGCAGCTTCTTCATGTGACTTTGGTGACAGTGAATCCCGGGGCCGGGCGTGTCGGCGCCCTGCGCCGCCAGGCTCTCGGGCTGCGCCCCGTGCCGTCGTAGCCGTCACGGCCCTTCGGCTTCGATCCTTCACGCCTGCGCGCTGCGCTTGCCTGGGGGGCGGAAGTGTTCGTGCGCCGGCATCCGGCTCTGCATGACCCGCCATATGAGCCGGGTGCTACGCCCTTGCTCGCTGCGCTGGGTTGCTTGGCATGCCGTTCTCCCTCACGCTGGCGGGCAGTTGGCCGGGGTGATCGCTACATACCGCATGGGTATTGGCACCGTACTGGTCGAACCTGACAGGCGACGTGCGATGCGAGGCGCCGGGTGGATGCTGCAGTGGCTTCTCGCGTCGTTGCGACTCTGACCAATGGCGCAAGGGTAATGGCCGTTGAAGTCTTACCGGAAGCGTGGTGAAAGTGCTCGGCCACGAGGCCTTTCGTGACAGGCGCGTCCCAAGCGTCCTTGTCTCGTTGTGAATCCTGGCGGGGTCGCGGCTGCGCCTCGGGCTTGATGGCCGCAACCGTACGGCCCAAGAAATTTCCCCTCCGCTGCGCGGATTCCTCGCGAGGCAAATTTCCCGTGCCTGCCGGTCCTCCACGCTGTTGCGGCCCCTTCGCTGCGCTGTGGGGTGCGGCTCGCCTGTCCCCCGCCTAACGGATCACAACAAGGACGCGATGGGCGCGACCTTGGCAACCCGAAAGGAAATCATCATGGCCAACATCGGCACCTTCACCGCTCAGAACGACGGCTTCATCGGCACCGTTCGCACCCTCACGCTCAACGTCAAGGTCAAGTTCGTGCGCAACGACAAGGGCAGCGAGAACGCCCCCGACTACCGCATCCAGGCCGGCACCGGCTACGACATCGGCGCCGCCTGGAAGAAGGTCAGCCAGTCCGAACGCACCTACCTGTCGGTGACGCTGGACGATCCTTCGTTTCCGGCCACCATCTACGCCCGCCTGATCGAGGAAGAGGACGGCACGCACAACCTGATCTGGTCGCGCAGCAAGCCGACGGCCTGACGGCCGGTCCGATCCCGCCGCCCTGGCGGGATCGCTGCTGCAGGCGAGCCTGCAGTCTCAGGCCGCGGTCGAACCCAGTTGGGCTTCGGTCGCGGCCATCAGGTCGGTCGCACCGCACTCCAGCGCTGCCGCGATCTTGAAGATGAGCGGCAGCGAGGGGATGTGCTCGCCGCGCTCGATCTTGCCCATGTGCGAGCGCTCGATGCCCGCGCGGTGCGCCAGCGCCTCCTGGGCCATGCCCTGCTCCGAGCGCAGCGCACGCACCGCCGCGCCGAAGGCTTGCGCCAGTTCGGCATCGAAGGTGGTGGCGCCGGCCGGACGGCCAGCTTGGACAGGACGCTTCTGCATGGACAGAAGCGTCCTGTCGAGAGACAATTAAAACCACGTTATCTTTAACTCATTCGCGATTTGCGCTGCCGCTTTGGTGAATCTCCGTATGGGTGTTTTCGTGCTTTTGCGTAACACTCGTGTATTTACGTAAAGCCTCAAAGCCACATTGGCTCAATCGAGCATTCACGTCATGCCGACTTTCAGCTTTCGTGCAAGGGTGCTTTTCTGCAAAAGCGCCTCTGCGTCTTTCCGGGGAGGCACGAAAGCGGCTTTGCGATTCGGTGCTTCTGATGCAACACGTGTTTCCGCACAGCGCCACGCACCCTGACCATGCCGACTGAACCCCTTGTGACCGACGAGCAGCGCGCGCAGTTGCTGGAGAACGGACGTGCTCGCGCCGCTGACGCGCAGGTCGACCTGTGGCCCGTGGTCCGTCTTTTCACGCCGGACGCGCACGCGACCTGGCTGCTCGCAGCGCTCGACCCAGCCGATGGCGACACCGCTTGGGGGCTGTGCGACGTGGGTATCGGCATGCCCGAGATGGGCAGCATCAAGCTGTCGGACCTCGCGACCATCGTCGGCCCTCAGCGGATACCGGTGCGGCGCGACTTGTACTTCCATGCCGTGCGGCCGATGTCGGAATCCCTGCGGCTGGCACAGGCCAACGGTTCGATCACGGATTGAGCAAAGGATCGCCGTGCGCGTCAGACCCCATGGGTCCGACTGCTGCTGATGCCATTCCCGGTCACGATCCAGACCGAAATGGACATGACAAACACGCTGCACCACGCCATGGTCAGTTTTGCCGCGATGGTCTTCCACCATCTTCCACCACGTGGCCGTCGCTTTGGGCCCGTTGTTGACGAGCCCGGCCACCATCGGACGCTCCCCCCCGCGCAGCCCTTCACGACCGGATCGTTGACCGATGAACCCGTAGCCCTTGCCGGCCGATGCGACGTTCCTGCACAAGAACAGGGAGTTCGCACATGGTCCATCTCGACGACGGCCAGTTGGCCGCCCGGCCGCCGCCCTGGCACGCCAGCGCGGCCTACCTCTACGTGTTGCATCTCGATGGCCCTGCGCTGGCCTGGGAGTACCTGCGGCGCCATCCCGGCTACGGTCTGGCCTGGCACACGCAGGACTTCGGCACAGCGAACACCTGGGGCTTGCGCACACTGGAAGACCCGGCGCTGGATGCGCGCGAAGCGCTGCCCGACTGGCTCAACGCCCGGGCCTGCACCATTCGCGTGATACCCGACGATGACCTAATCCCCGAGACCTCCCCCTTCGAGCTCTGGCGCCTACCGGGTCGCAAGCAGTTGCAGCACGATGGCCGAGGCCTCGTGCTCGCCGCGCGCTGGCCCGGCTGTTGTGTGCGCCTGATGCTGTCGCCCGAGTTGCACGATGGCATGCCGCACGCCTTTGCCATGCGCGCCTGCCGAGAACCCGGTGCACGTTACCGTGACCTGGCGAACGCTTTGGACCAGTTGGCCGCCGCCAGTCGCTGCGAGCCCTCAGCCGCAACCTGTCCACGGCCCAGCCAAAGTGCCCTGCAGGCGCTGCTGACCCTGCAGGCACTGGACGCCAGCCAGGCAGGCGCCTCGCTGCGCGAGATTGCCGAAGGGCTGTTCGGCTCGACCGAGGTCGCATCCGACTGGCACGCCGACAGCGCATTGCGTGCCCGCGTGCGGCGCCTGGTGCAGCGTGGCCGTTCTCTGTTGGATGGCGGCTACCGTGAGCTGGCGGGTCTCGATCCGCTCGCCCCTCCGCCCCTGGGACGAAACAGCCCCACTTCAGATCGTCCCTGAGCAGAACGCCCGCGCTTCCTGAGACTGCCTCCACCCGCCTGCAACCCCGCAGGCGGGCCTTCCTGACCGATGGAGGCGCCTCACATGCGACCCTTTCCCTTGCGGCCTGCCGCCGCATCCGCTCACTCGCCGCAGGCCTCCGCACAAGCTGCGGCCAAGCCGCAACCGCCGCGCTACCTCACCAACGACGAGGCCGCCGACTACCTGCGCCTGTCGCCGCGCACGCTGGAAAAGCAACGCGTCATCGGCGGCGGACCGCGCTTCCGCAAGTTCGGCCGGCGCGTCATGTACGCCGTCACCGACCTCGAAACCTGGGCCGACCAGCGCAGCTTCGAGGCCACGTCCGACCCCGAGTACGCCGAGCACCACTCGGCCGACAGCCGTGCGCGCTGAGGGGCGCTGCGCGCCCTCTCCCTTGCCAACGGCTGATGACCTTGCCAGCGCCACGTCCCCAGCGCCCGGCGGAACAGCTCGACCTGTTCCGCGCGCTGCCGGGCGACATGGCACCGCGCGACAGCCAGGACCTGATGGCCTACCCCTTCTTCTCGCTGGCCAAGTCACGTCGCACCAAGCCCATCGACTTTCGCAGCGGCAACGTCGCCATCCGCGTGGAAGGCACACAGGAACACGGCATCGCAACCATCTGGGACGCCGACATCCTCATCTGGGCTGCCAGCCAGATTGTGGAGGCGCGCGACGCCGGCATCACCACCTCGCGCCTCATGCGCGCCCGGCCCTACGAAATCCTGCGCTTCATCGGGCGCGGGGTCTCGCTGCGCGACTACCAGCGCCTCAAGGCCGCGCTGGATCGCCTGCAGTCCACCACCGTGGCCACGTCCATCCGCGAAACCACCGGCCGGCGCCTGCACCGGTTTTCGTGGATCAACGAGTGGAAGGAACTGGCCGACGCTCGCGGCACGCCGCTGGGCATCGAGCTGATCCTGCCGGACTGGTTCTACGCGGGCGTGCTGGACGCCACCCTGGTGCTCACCATCGACCCGGCCTACTTCGACCTCACCGGTGGCATCGAGCGCTGGCTCTACCGCCTGGTGCGCAAGCACGGCGGGCACCAGCCCGCTGGCTGGCAGTTCGACTTCAAGCACCTGCACCGCAAATCGGGCAGCACGGCGAAGCCGCACGACTTCGCCTGCGACCTGCGCGCCCTGGTGGCGCGGCAGTCCATGCCCGGCTACCGCCTGGGCATCGTCCGCATGTCGGGCACGGGCGCCGAAGTGCTGACGTTTCGGCCGGTGCCGCCCACGGCACGGGGATAAGCGGTTCATGGCTTGTGGACGGGCTCGTGCCATCGGGCGTGTGCAGCCACGTGCCATCAGGCGTGTGTCTATCGTGCCATCAGGCGTGCCAATCGGCCGCCAGCCCAATAGCGGCGCGGCTTTGCACCATCCGTAACTGCTCTAACCAGAATCATCTAACTGGTAGTGGGAGCGCGCCGTTTCGGTGGACAAGTGACGGTCGGCACGCCGCATGCGCCACGCTACGAGCAGGAGGAGCGACCCCATGATCCTGGCCCTGCTCAACCAGAAAGGCGGCGTGGGTAAGACCACGCTGGCCACCCACATCGCGGGCGAGCTCGCGCTGCGCGGTCAGCAGGTCGTGCTGCTCGATGCCGATCCGCAAGGCTCGGCACTGGACTGGACCCAGCGCCGCAGCCAGCAGGGTCTGCCCCGGCTTTTCAGCGTCGTCGGCCTGGCCCGCGAAACCCTGCACCAGGAAGCCCCTGAGCTCGCCCGCCGGGTTGATCACGTCGTCATCGACGGCCCACCCCGCATCGCGGCGCTGGCGCGCTCCGCGCTGCTGGCGGCCGACCGCGTGATCATCCCGGTGCAACCCAGTCCCTACGACCTGTGGGCCAGCGCCGAGATGGTGGCGCTGATCAAAGAAGCCCAAGTGTTCCGCCCGACGCTGCGCGCGGCCTTTGTCATCAACCGGCGCGTCAGCACCACCGTCATTGGTCGCGAAGCGCGCCAGGCGCTGGCAGAGCAGCCGCTGCCCGCGCTGCGCTCGGAAGTGCACCAACGCATCGTGTTCGCCGACAGCGTGGCCGCCGGCCGGCTGGCTTGCGAAACCGCGCCCGACAGCGCCGCTGCGCGCGAGGTGGCCGCGCTGGTCGATGAACTGCTTCGGTGGCCGTCATGACGGAAGAACGCACGCAGCGTGGCAAACGCATCGCCATTGGCTCGCGTCCGCCCGCCAACCCACAGGCCGAGGCCTGGGTGCGCCAGGGCGACGGCGAAAGCCTGCAGAAAGGCGACCTCTTCACCGCCCGCCTGACGCTGGACGTTACGCCCGCCATGCGCGCGCGCATCAAGGTCTCGGCGTTCACCCAAGGCACCACCGTGGCCGAGTTGCTGCGCGCCTTGCTGGAGCGCGAATTCCCTCAATCCCGTTCGGAGACATCCCCATGAACATGCAATCCACGCCCGACGGCACGGTCGCGCACGGCGCAGCACATTCGCCGCTGCCGCAGCCTCTTGCGCTGCAGCGCAACCCGGCCGGCACCCCGCCGCTGACCCGCGTCTCGCTGGCCTATGTCCACCAGCGGTTCAACCTCTACCTGCGCTTTGGCCAACCGGAACACACCCTGCAGCTCGACCATTGGCGGCGCTGCGCCGTCTTCAAACCGTTGGCCACGTTCTGCCGCGTGCGCTGGCAAGCCAATGACCATGGCACGACGCTGTGGCAGTTGATGGTGCTGCAGGCCGGCGCTCCGCTGGACACCCTGCAGCGCCTGCCCGGCGTGCGCCCGGGAGCACGCCTGTTGCTGCACGCCGAAGGCGAACTGAAGGTGCGCACCGTGCTGCAGCAGATCGACGCCATCGAGGCCCAGGGCATCGACGCCTGTACGGTCGCCACCGCGTACTGGTGCACGCTGGGCAACCGGCTCGCAGCGTGGACTGCTGGTCCGTCGTCTGCACCGCTTCAATTGCCTGCCTACACCGCCGAACGTCACGCCGCAGCATTGACCACGGGGGAATTGCAATGAGCAGCTCGCGTGCTTCCATCCTTGCGCTCGGCAGCGCGACGGCCGTCGCATTGGCAGCACTTGCCTGGGCCTCCTTCGCCAAGCCTTTGCCAAGCTTGGTCTACAACCCGTCAGACAGCGTGCAGATGGGCTGGTACAGCGTCAAGCCGCTGGAGCAGGACCCCACTCCGCAGCCAGCTGATCTGCAGGTCGGAAGCATCGTGCTCGTCCACCTGCCTGCCGAAGCCTCTGCACTGGCCGCGCAGCGCGGCTACCTGCCGCTGCACGTGCCACTGCTCAAGCGCGTGGGCGCCGTGGCACCACAACGCGTGTGCATCACCGGCCAGGTTGTGCGCATCGACGGGCACACCGTGGCCACCGCATTGAGCGTTGACCGTATGGGCCGCCCGCTGCAAGACTGGTCGCAATGCCGCCGCCTGCAGGCTGACGAGGTTTTCCTGCTCAGCGCGGCAAATCCGGCGTCGTTCGACAGCCGCTACTTCGGGCCGGTGCGCGCCGTCGATGTGATCGGCATTGCGCAGCCGCTGTGGCTGCAGGAGCAGCCATGACGGCCGCACGACGGCAGTCGTCGCTGCCACCGGTGCATCGCCTCACCGTGCCCACCGGCCCGGTGGACCGCGTGAATGCACGGGGAAAGATGCAGGGCAAGATAAAAGGTCGCGGCACCCGGCCGCTTGAAAACCCTGTCTGCACAAGGGGTTGGCGCGGCACGCGCCAAGGGGTAGCGGCGTGCCGCGAGAGTGCGCAATGCCGCATCGGCATTGGAGAAGGCGCGTGCTTCGCCCGCTTGACTGCGCCGGTCTTGGATGGAGTCGCCCGATGAGCCACAGCAATGACGACCCCTTTCGGCTCCGTCCCGGCACGCCGAAACAGCGCGGCGACGCTTTCATCAACAAGGTGCTGCGCCAGACCAACAAGGCCGGCGCCAAGCTCGGCAAGCGGGTCGGCGAAACCGGTCAGCGACCCGGTTCCCGGCTGGGGCGCGGCCATGTCGCGGCCCGGTTCGCCGGGGCCTCGCTCACGCCCAACGCCCGCCGCGTGACGATCAAGGCGCGACTGCTCCATCTGGCCAAGGTCGGGCCGCGCTCAACCGTTACGCACCTGCGCTACATCGAACGCGAAGGGGTTGATCGCCAAGGCGGGCCGGGCCACGCCTATGGTCCGACCACTGGCGCGGCGGACACCGCCGCTTTCGAGGAGCGCGGACGCGAGGATCGCCACCAATTCCGCTTCATCGTCTCGCCCGAGGACGCCGAACAGCTCGACGATCTGCGCACCTACACCCGGCACTTGATAGCGCGCATGGAGTCGGACCTGGGCACCCAACTGGACTGGGTGGCGGTGGATCACTGGAACACCGACAACCCGCACACGCACGTCGTCCTGCGCGGCAAGGACGACACCGGCAAAGACCTCGTCATTTCCCGCGACTACATCGCTGTGGGGATGCGCTACCGGGCCACTGAACTGGCAACCGAGTGGCTGGGGCCGCGCACCGAGTTGGAGATCCAGCACGCCATGCAACGCGAAGTCGACCAGGAGCGGTGGACGAGTTTGGATCGTACCTTGCAGCGCGTGGCCAAGGACGGTCTGGTGCTGCCGGAGACGCTAGCCGATCCCCGGTTGCAACGTCAGCGGCAAATGCTGATCGGACGCCTACAGCGCTTGCAGCGCATGGGGCTGGCGACTGAGCAGAAGCCCGGCGTGTGGGCCATTCATCCCGAGACCGAGCCGACACTACGGGCCATGGGTGAGCGCGGTGACATCATCCGCACCATGCAGCGCGCCATGAGCGGCAAGCAGCGTGAGTTGGCCGTGTTCCAGCCCGGGGAGGGAGGCCGTTCCATCGTCGGCCGCGTGGCCGCCAAAGGGCTGGCAGACGAGCTGTACGACAAGGGCTATCTGGTCATCGACGGGACCGACGGCAAAGCGCACTACATCGCTCTGCCGCCGCAGTCGGAACTGGAGCAGTACCCGAGCGGCGCCGTGGTGGAGGTGAAAGGTGCAACCGAAGTGCGCGCCGCCGACCAGAGAATCGCCTCGCTCGCGGTGGGCGGCATCTATCGCACCGACCATCACCTTGCGCTTGCGCAGAGCCAAGCCCCACCCGACCGTGACCCGCGCGAGGTCGTGGCGGCGCACATCCGTCGGCTGGAAGCCCTGCGCCGCGGCGGCATCGTGGAGCGCATGGTCGAAGGCGCCTGGCGAGTACCTGATGACCTGGTCGAGCGAGGCCGCCAATACGATGCCCAGCGCCTGGGCGGTGGCGTGGTGGTGGAGCTGAAATCGCATCTCCCGATCGAGCAGCAGTCCCACGCGATCGGCGCTACTTGGCTCGACCAGCAATTGATCGGTGGCGGTAATGGGCTGGGCGACGTGGGCTTTGGCAGCGAGGTCAAGGATGCACTGCAACAGCGTGCCGAGTTTTTGGTCGAACAGGGGCTGGCAGAGCGACGCGGGAAGCGTGTGATTTTGGCGCGCAATCTGTTGGCGACGTTACGCGGACGCGAGTTGGCAAAGGCCGCACAGGACATTGCGGCTGAAACCGGACGGGAACATCGCCCGGTGACAGATGGCAACCGCGTTGCTGGCATCTATCGCCGCAGCATCATGCTCGCCAGCGGGCGCTTCGCGATGCTTGATGACGGCGTGGGGTTCAGTTTGGTGCCGTGGAGGTCGGTAATCGAGCCTTGGCTAGGACAGAAACTCGCAGTGTCTGTGCACGGCAACCAAGTCTCCTGGGAGTTCAGGCGGCAGTTGGGGACAGTGATATAGATCAACGATGATTACCTGATAGGTACCGACACGTCAGAACTGAAATTGAGGCTTCTCCCACTACACTGGCCTAATGCTGCACCGCGAGGACATCGCCCGCACATCGACACGATCTACGTCAAGCTCTGGGAGCCGTGGACCTGCCACTCGTTGCGGATGTGATGGTGCGGCAATCTGCCAATAAGGAGACGACAGCCGCTTCAGTGGCCTGCAACGTGTCCGAGTAGGCGGCCATAGCCGGGCACAACCGCGCTTATGCCGAGCCTACGCATGCAATCCCAGGCAACTGCCGAATTGCTGGTGATGACAGGGCTTCCAAGGGAGCACTCCAGAGATTCAATAGCTTCGGCTGTCCGTACGGTCGTGCAGCTAAGTACGTACGCCTCAGCCTCGGTTTGGACCTGTGACAGGGCAAAGGCTTGCCATGCCTCAGGCGTAACGGCCATCATCTCTCGGCCAGTACTGCAATTCAGGCCGACATTTCCCAACACATCGAACCCCCGTCGAACGAAGTAGGCAGTCTCTCGCTTGTTGACCTCTTCCGTGTAGGGTGAGAGCAGCACCACCCGGCGTGCCCGCATGGCATCCAGCGCAGCCACCAGAGATTGCGATGTCGCCGTAGCCGGGAGTCCCGTGGCAACACCGATGCGCTCCAGGATTGACGCCTCCAGCTCCGCGCTGTAGGTCGAAACCGCGGTGCAATGGAATACCACGAGATCGACGCCCGCGTCCGCAAGCAGTGCGGCCGCAGCTTCGACATCGTGCGTCATGCTGAGCAAGCCCAGCTCGGAACTGTCCACCAGCTTCAGTCGCGTGACGGCGATGCCGACGTCCCTGGGCAGCATCGCCCGAATCTGGGGCTCGGCGGCCTGATTCACGGAAGGCAGCAGCAGACCGATTCGCCCGCGCGATCCATAGTCGAGAACGGGTGTTTCCATTTCGGCCCCCTCTTCCCTAGTTCAATTTCAGGCCGAGTTCCTTGATCAGAGGAGCGTATCGTGTTGTTTCCCGTTGAATGGTGGCATCCATTTCCTCCGGGCTGGTCCCGACTGTCTCAAGCCCGAACGCCATGAGCTGCTCCTTGACATCCTTGCGGCGCAGCACCTCCACCACATCTCGGTTAATCTTGTCGATGACTCGCCTTGGGGTACCGGCGGGTGCCGACAAGGCGTTCCACATCACGACCTCATAGCCCTTGAGTCCTGCCTCCGCCAGCGTGGGCACGTCGGGCAGTGCCGGCGAGCGAAGGGGCCCAGTTGTTGCGAGTGCGCGGATCTTTCCGGACTGAAAGTGCGGGATATTTGAGGCGATTCCGTCGAAGCTGACCTGGACGTCACCCGATAACATGCCCTTGAGCACCTCTGAGGCACCTCGGTACGGTACGTGGACCAAGCGGGTGCCAGTCTGTCGCATGAAAAGCTCGCCCGAAAGCTGCGTGGACGTGGTGCTCGACCCGTAGTTGATGCCTCCCGGGTTGGCCTTCGCCGCAGCCACCACGTCGGCCACTGTCCTGAAGGGCGTGCGGTCGGTCGCAGTGAGGACCAGTGACTGCCGAGCCACGATCGAGATGGATGCAAAGTCTTTGACAGGATCGTAGGGCAACCGAGAGTAGAGAGCCGGATTCAGGGTGTAGGTCGAATCCAGGGGCATGAACAACGTATAGCCATCGGGTGCTGCTCGGGCAACTTCCTGCGCGGCAATCAGCGTATTGGCGCCGCCCTTGTTGTCGACGACCACGGGCTGGGCCCACTTGTCCGACAAGCGCTGTGCAATCGCGCGACCCAGCACGTCGGCGGGCCCGCCCGGGGGGAACGGGATGACCAAGCGAACCGGTTTGGACGGAAAGTCGGAGGCAGACTGATCCTGTGCCACTACAGCCGAAGTGGCGAGGGCCAGGAACGGTGCGAGCAGCGCCGCACGGCGCAGCAATCGGATCATGGACATGGGTTCTCCTTGGGATGGAATGGCTACGGTGTCGAGGGAGCAGACAGCCCGCTCAGAATCCGTAGAGTTGTTCGGGATTGAGCACGAGGATCCGGTGGCGCAGCCGCTCGTCCGGCACCCAAGTTAGCAATTGATCTAGCAGGTCAGCGGTATTGGGCATCAGCCCCTTGAAGGACACGTGAGGCCAGTCGCTGGCCCATACCAGGCGATCCGCTCGCGCGGCGAGCAACGCCTGTACATAGGGCACCATGTCATCGTAGGGCGGCGGCAAGGCTGACATCCGGTAACCGCACGAGAGCTTGACCCAGCACCGCCCGGTGTTCACCAGCCTCAGCAATGCTTGGAACCCGGGTTGATCCAGCCCTTCAGTTGGCCTCAACGAGCCCATGTGGTCAATCACGACGTCCGTAGGGAGTTCACGCAGCGTCGCCTCGATGTCAACCAAGGGGACGCGGCCTTGGTCGTCCATGACATGCAGTTGCACATGCCAGCCCAGGCGGGCGATGCGTGCCGCCAGCGCTGGCATCTCAGCCAACGGTACGGCACCTGCATGGCCAATGTTGTAACGCACGCCACGCACTCCGGCCTCATGCATCCGGTCCAACTCGGCATCCGGCACCTCGGCCCGCAACGCGGCGATGACACGCGCCGGACGTCCAAGTTCGGCCACAGCCTCTAGGTGCCGGCGATTGTCGGTGCCGTAGCCGCTGGGCTGCACCAAGACCAGGCGCTGGACTCCAAGGATGTCGTGCAGTTCCCTCAGCTTGGCGGGCAGTGCGTCGGGCACGTCGAAGGCACGGGTCGCTGCAACAGGATAGCGGCTGGCGGGTCCGTAGACATGCACATGGCAATCCGTCGCACCTGGCGGACAGGCCAGTTGGGGCCGGCGGAAAACTGGATCGGGAGGCTGACAGAGCGGAATCATGGAGGGATTGAGCAAAATCGACGAAGCGGGGATGACTACCAATACGCGATCATTCGAAGATGCGATCCTCGTGAAGCACCACTGGCACTTCCTTGTTCTTCTCCGAGTAGCCGTCGAAGGGTTTGCCCTCCAAGTCGATGCGAGCGAGCACATCGCTGTCTGGGTCGATATGCGCACCGATGCGCAAAATGACAAGTGGTTCGTCGTCTTCCTTGGCCTGGAACCAGTAGAAAACTCCCGCAGGTAGCAGTACGCAGTCGTTTCTGCCCACTTCGCGCGCCTCTCCGTTCGGCCCATGGAATGTCGCTCGGCCTTGCAGGATGACGAACACATGGTCCTCGTTGGAGTGCGCGTGGATCTCGTTTTCGCCGCCGCTGGCGTAGGTCTTGAGCACGACGTTCATGTAGCGCGAGGCGCCCAGCACCTGGTTGGTCCGCCCCTGCATCGGCAATTGGGCACGAATATGGAAGAAGCTGGGCTGCCCCGGCCGGGTGAGACGTGCCATCTCCGCGCGCCATTCAGCTGCACTGTGGACGATCGGAGCAAAGCTGCGAGAAAGAGAAGTGGTGCTCATGGTTGGTTCCTTCAGGAGTGGAGAAAGTCAATCGATCTTGATACCGGCGTCCGCAATGACGGGACGCCAGCGCGCGGCCTCTGAGGCAATGAAACTGCGCAGTGCCTGGGGCGAACTGACGTCGGCCAGCAGGCCCGCGGCCAGGAGCTTTTCCTGTACGTCCTTGGCGGCGAGCGCCTGCGACAACGCCTGGCTGAGCTTGTCCACCACGTCCGCCGGCGTGCCCCTGGGCGCGAGCAATGCCATCCAGACATCAATATCGGGCAGCTTGACGCCCACGTCGGCCAATGTCGGCACATTCGGAAGCGACGGGATGGACCTGGTGCTCAGCCGTGCCAACGGGCGCAAGGTGCCCTTTTCAAAATGGGGCATAGCGGCCGTGATACCGTCGATGGTGAACGTGACGTCCTTGGACAGCAGACCCTGCGTCGTACCCGCACTGCCTTTGTATGGCACAGAGACGACCTCCTTGCCCAGCGTGCGTTTAAGCAGCTCTCCAGAGAGCTGCGAGGTAAATGTGCCAAAACCATAACTCAGCGCGGAGGGATCGGCCTTTGCCTGCGCCACCAGCGCTTGCATCGACTGCGGTCCGGTCTGATGGGTCACGATCACCAACGGGGTGGTGGCCACTTTGCCGATCGGCTCGAAGTCTCGGATGGGGTCGTAGGGCAGCTTCGCATAGAGGTACTGATTCATTACCAGCGTGCTGTCGATTGCCATCAGCAGCGTATAACCATCCGCAGGGGCTTTGGCGACGGCATCCGCGCCGATGATGGTGTTGGCGCCTGGCTTGTTGTCCACAACGATGGTCTGACGCATCGCCTGACCCATGCGCTGCCCCACCAAGCGGGCCAACAAGTCGGTGGGACCTCCGGCAGGGAAAGGCACGACCAGTCTGATGGGTCGATCGGGAAAATCGCGAGGGCCTTGCGCTTGCGCGAGGACCGGTAGGGCGGCGCAACAAAACGACGCGACAAAAGTGGCTGCGACCTTGGAAATCTTCATAGTGTTGTCTCCTGTGGCTGTTTCCGGTAACCGCGATTCGTTGTCACGGTGGCTTCCTGTTCCGAGTGAATTCTGTTGGGCCGTTGCAGGCAAGGCAATGCGGTGCAATCAATTCTCTGTATCGAAGAAATGAATGCAGAGCCGCTTCTCGCATGCAGACATGGGTAGCAGTTGTGGTGCGCAGCACGCCATGTACCGCGTACCGCAACGCTAGCAGGCTGCCAGGGTTGCTCGGTATGCCTTGCGGACCGGCGCCGCGCATACACACTTCCGCGTCGATGCAGCTAGGCAAAGCTCAAGTAACTGTGCTGCTGCCGGTTTCAACAACGCGGATTGAGTCTCCAATCAACCTAGGAATTGCACTGATGCCCCTGTGGATGCAGGCACTTTCCACAGCATTTTTCGTTGGTTGAGAGTGCATTCAAGCTTGATGACATCCAAAGTGGTTCCTAGGATTCGAGACTTCTTAGGAAGCCTCGAATTACCCACCACCGGAGACACCATGAAACTATCGATACCTTCGCGTCGCTCACTCCTCGCGACTGCGTCCATCCTCGCCGCGATCATGGGCCACCCTGCCATCGCGCAAGACAACTACCCCAGCCAGCCCGTCACCCTGGTCGTACCGTTCACGCCGGGGGGCAGCAACGATGTCATTGCCAGAATGATTGGTCAGCGGCTCAGCCAGATCTGGCAGCAACCGGTTGTCGTGGAAAACAAAGCTGGCGCTGCGGGCAGCATTGGCACCGACCATGTGGCCAAGGCCACTGCGGACGGCTACAAGCTGCTGATCACCAACAACAACACCATGTCGATCAATCCGGTACTGCTGCCGAACACGCCGTACGCCGTCGCGCGTGATTTCACCCAGATCACTCAGCTCGGCGTGGTTCCCGTTGTTCTGGTTGTGAACGCCAACGTGAAAGCCAAGACCGTCAAAGAGCTCGTCGACCTTGCAAAGTCCGCGCCTGGGAAGCTGTCCTATGCTTCTTCGGGCACGGGCAGCCCGCAGCACCTGTCAGCAGAGCTCTTCAAGTCGATGACGGGCACCGACATCATTCACGTCCCCTACAAAGGCGCGGCGCCGGCGATCACTGACCTGCTGGGAGGCCAGGTGGATCTGCAGTTCGGTGCCATCAACTCGCTGCTGCCGCACATCCGTAGCGGAAAGTTGCGCGCGCTGGCCGTCGGCGGCGCCCGGCGCGCGAGCCTGCTGCCCGATGTGCCCACTGTCGCTGAGGCAGGACTGCCCCGCTACGACAGCGAGATCTGGCTCGGCCTTGCTGCTCCTGCGAGGACGCCTGCTGCGGTCATCAAGCGGATCAGCACCGATGTCATCGGAGTCCTGGCGGAACCCGCGGTGAAGGAAAAGCTCGCCGAGCAAGGCATCGAAGCGCGATCCAGTACTCCTCAGGAGATGACCAAGCTCGTCGAGAAGGACACCGAGCGCTGGGCGAGCGTGATCAAGAGCGCAGGCATCAAAGCCGAATGAACGGAGCACTCAATTGAATTCCAGGCGACCAACCCCACTGCGCCGCGACGTGCCTGTCCCTAGCCATGGCCATGGCTACGGTAGCTTGTGGGCCAGCGACGCGATCGCGGAGATGATCCGCGCGCTCGACATCCCCTATGTCCTTCTGAACCCTGGTTCTAGCTTCCGGGGACTGCACGACAGCCTGGTGAACCATCTCGGGAACGTCGATCCCCAGATGCTCGTGGTTCTCCATGAGGAGCATGCGGTAGCCATCGCCCATGGCTATGCGAAGGTGACCGGAAAGCCCCTCGCGGCCATCGTTCACAGCAACGTGGGTCTGATGCACGCATCCATGGCGATCTTCAATGCGTGGGTGGACCGTGTGCCGGTCGTGGTCCTGGGCGCCACCGGCCCGGTGGATGCCGCCAAGCGGCGCCCCTGGATCGACTGGATGCACACCGCGCAGGACCAGGGCGCGCTCATCCGCGACTTCAGCAAGTGGGATGCGCAGCCGGCCTCCGTCGGCGCGTCTTACGAAGCGCTGCTAAGGGCCAAACAGATCGCACTGACTGCGCCCGCAGGTCCGACCTACGTGTGCTTCGATGTCTCCCTCCAGGAAACGCGGATCGACGCGATCCCCCCGCTGCCAGACGTCAGCCGCTATCCGGTTCCTTCGCCTGCGGCGCCCGCGCAGGAAGCGTTGGCACGGGCAGCGGACCTCCTTTCCTCTGCGGTTCGTCCGGTCATCCTCATGGGTCGGGTCTCCAGGTCGAGCGAGGCCTGGCGTCAACGCATCGAACTGGCCGAGAAGCTCAACGCGCAGGTTCTCACGGATCTGCGGGCCGGCGCTGCGTTCCCCACGGATCACCCGTTGCACGCGGCGGTGCCGGGCGTGTTCCTGACGCCGGACGCGGCCCGCACGCTGCGTGCGGCCGACGTCGTCCTGAGTCTGGACTGGTACGACCTGAGCGGGACGCTACAGCAGGCGTGGCGCAACGAGGACGTGGACGCCAAGGTGATCCAGATCTCGCTCGACCACTACAGCCATCGCGGCTGGAGCATGGACCACCAGGGCCTGCCGCCGGTCGACGTGTTCATGCCGGTCGAACCCGACGTCGCTGTTCCGCTGCTGTGTACCGCTTGCGCGAGCCGACCGGCCCGCAATGAGGCCGTGACGGTCACGGTCACCAGGTCGCCATCGCCGGAGGACGGCACCATCAGCATCGCGATGGTCGCGGATGCCCTGCGCCGGGCGGCCGGCAGTCAGCCCGTGACGCTGATCCGCGTGCCGCTGGGCTGGAGCGGAGAGATGGGCCATTTCCGGGATCCGCTGGACTACCTGGGCATGGATGGCGGCGCCGGCATCGGATCCGGTCCGGGCATGGCGGTCGGCGCGGCGCTGGCGCTGCGCGCCAGTGATCGCCTGCCCGTGCTGATGACGGGCGATGGTGACTACCTGATGGGTCTGACGGCGCTCTGGACGGCAGCGAACGCCGGCATCCCCCTGCTCACCATCGTCTGCAACAACCGCTCGTTCTTCAATGACGAATTGCACCAGGAGCGCGTCGCGCGTGACCGCGACCGCCCGGTGCAGAACCGCTGGATCGGGCAGCGGATCGGAGACCCGGACCCGGACCTCGCCCAGCTGGCGCAGGGCCTGGGACTGCAGGGCTTCGGACCGACATCTGACCCCGCCGAGCTCGACGAGGTCCTGGCTCGCGCCGTCGCTGCGGTGCGAGAAGGCTCGACCGTGGTCGTCGATGTGCGGGTGACGCCGGGCTACAGCGCCGCCATGGCGTCGGGCATGACACGGTCGCATGAGGATGCGCAAGGAGGTGGAGTATGAGCACGGATGCCATCGTCCTGCCGGACAGCGGCGACCTGAGCCCCTACGTCAAGGGCATCCTGCCCCGGTCGAGTGGCCTCTTCTGGGCGGGCCAGTGGCAAGGGGGCTCGGGGCAGACCATCCCGACCTTCAATCCGTCGACGGGCGAGCTCCTGGCCGAGGTCAACGCCGCAGCGGCGGCGGAGGTCGGCGCCGCGGTCGCCTCGGCGAAGGCCGCCTTTGCGGCCTGGGCCGACACGCCCCCGCTCCAGCGCGGCGCGCTGCTGCGGGAAGCTGCACGCCGCGTGCGGCAGCACGCGCGCGAGCTGGCCCTGCTGGACGCCGCCAACTGCGGCAACCCGGTGCGCGCCATGCAGATGGACGCCGAGATCGCAGCCACCCAACTGGACTATTTCGCGGGCTTGGTTCTCGAGATCAAGGGAGAAACCATCCCGACCGCGAACGGTGCGCTGAACTACACGCTGAGGGAGCCGCTCGGCCCCGTGGCCCGGATCTTTCCCTTCAACCATCCGTTCATGTTCGCTGCGGGGAAGATCGCCGCGCCGCTCGCGGCGGGCAACACGGTCGTCATCAAGCCGCCGGAACAGGCGCCGCTGTCGACCATTCGGTTGATGGAGATCCTGGACGGCCTGTTCCCTCCCGGCGTGCTGAACTGCGTCACGGGTGGCCGGGAGACCGGCGCCGCGCTCTCGGCGCATCCGGATGTCGCCGCTGTTGCGTTGATCGGAAGCGTCGGCGCGGGCAAAGCGGTCCTGAGGTCCGCCGCCGACACGATGAAGCACACGCTTCTTGAACTCGGCGGCAAGAACGCGATGGTCATCTATCCGGATGCCGATCTGCGCAGCGCGGCAGAGGGCGCCGTGCGCGGCATGAACTTCACGTGGTGCGGGCAGTCCTGCGGATCCACCAGCCGCTTGTATGTGCACCGGTCCATCCACGACGAATTCATGCAGAGCGTCGCGCGGGAACTCGCGCAGAAGCATCGGCCGGGCATTGCGACGCACTCGGACACGACCATGGGGGCGATGGCCAGCCGTGCTCAGTACGAACGCGCGCTGCACTACATACAGGCGGGCATCGAGGACGGGGCCACGCTGTTCACTGGCGGCAGCGCGGCGCGCGAGGCGCATCTGCAGGCCGGCCTCTTCGTCGAACCCACGATATTCACCGATGTGCGTCCCAATATGCGCATCGCTCGGGAGGAGATCTTCGGGCCCGTGCTCTCGGTGTTCTCCTGGGAGGACGAAGACCAGTTGTTCGCAGATGTCAACGCCATCGAGCTGGGGCTGACGGCCTCGGTCTGGACCACCAGCCTCAACACTGGTCTGCGTGCGGCCAAGCGCATCCAGGCGGGGTACTTGTGGATCAACGAATGCTCGATCCACATTCCGGGCGCGCCGTTCGGCGGCTACAAGCAGTCCGGTGTCGGCCGGGAGGAGTCCAAGGAAGAGCTGCTGGAGTTCACACAACTCAAGAACGTCCACGTGAAGCTCCGCTAGTAGGGGCCACTGCAGGCACGCCGGGGCCCTGCCCTTGACCGCGCTTCGCCCGCAGCAGGCTGAGGAGAGCCCGGCTAGCTGCCGCGCTCCGGCGTCGGAACGTACCGGGCGCGCGGTCGCCAGAGCCCGGTCGCGCCGCGCTGCTCCTGCACATGCGCCGCCCACCCGGCCATGCGCGCCACCAGGAAGATCACGCCCGCGGACCAGACCGGCAGCCCGAGCGCGCGCACCAGGCACACGACCCCGAACTCATGCCGCGGGTGATCGCCAAGCTCCTCTTGAGCCCATCGCACGAAGGCGGCCACCCGATCCATGTTGAACGCGTTGCCGGACAGCTCGGCGGCGAGGGACAGCAAGCACCTCGCGCGCGGGTCGCCGCGCGGGTAGAGGGGATGGGTAAACCCCGGGATGCGCTGCCCGTGTGCATGGAGGCGCAAGGCCTTCTCGCGCAATGCCGCTGCGGCGGGCCTAGCAGTGATGAACCGGTCCACGACCTCGTAGTGACGGGCAATCTCCGTCCCGGCGCTCGCGCAGATGCCCACCGCGATACAGTCGAACAGGCTCGCACCGCCCGAGGCGGCTGCGCGGACCGCCAGCGTGCCCGGCGGCAATTCATGGTCGGCGAGCAGCACGAGCGCCGCGTTCATGGCGTGGACTCGCTCCGGCGAGCTCTCGCGTCCGAATGCCCGGAGCAGGTTCGAAGCAATCGGCTCCGAGGGGTTCGGCCGCGTCGGCACCCTGCCTGAACCGAGGTACCCGATCGCCTCGGCCACGGCGCAGATCAGAAAGCGTGCATCGTGGGCGACGGCGCCCGCCGGATCGCTGGCCGCTGCACGCCCGCTCGCTCGTCCCAGCTGCAGGGCCAGCATGGCCAGTGCTTCATACACGAAATGCGGATCCCCACCCTGCAGGATCCCCCGGCATGCATCGGCAATCCTCGCCTGGTCGCGCGGGTGAATCCGCCACGCAGCGACTCCCGCAAGATCGAGCGGAGCTCCCCGGGGTCTCCTCGTTTTCAGTGCAATAAGTGACGGTACGAAAAGCTAGCACTGGCGCGGAGGTGGTGTTGGTAGATCGTTGATTTCATTGACTTTCCTGTTCACTTTCAAATCT
>NZ_LMIE01000001.1:556208-556672 GCF_001428625.1 Hydrogenophaga sp. Root209 | reverse complement strand
GAGCAAGTGCACAGGTCTGCTGGTCTGCCCAAGGCTTTCAATGAGCCGCCGACCTGTGGGTGCGTCATGCGCCTGCCCCGRCGACAGGMAAAACGTCACGGCCGTTCGAGCATCCGCGGCAACCATATGAATCTTGGTGTTCCATCCACCTCGGGACTTGCCGATGGATTGCGGGCCGTTTTTTTTAARGCCCCCGCGCCATCGGGATGAACCTTGATGCTCGTGCTGTCAAGGGAAACGGCCTCGATCTTGATGCGGATGACCTGCTCGCGTTGCAGCTCTTCAAACATCCTGTCCAGCACGCCCGCCTTGGTCCAGCGACGCATGCGTGTGTAGATGGTGTGCCAGTTGCCAAACCGCTTGGGCAATCCGCGCCACTTGCAGCCGTGCTCGGCCACATACAACATGGCGTTGACCACTTGCAGATTGCTCAGGCTGACATTGCCGCGCTGCAGAGGCAAACA
>NZ_LMIE01000001.1:0-556199 GCF_001428625.1 Hydrogenophaga sp. Root209 | reverse complement strand
GCCGCGCTGCAGAGGCAAACAATGTTCGATGCGCGAGAACTGTTCAGGTGTGATTTCCATGGCACCAGTTTCTTGGAAATCTGCTGATCTTGGAATTAGTGTTAACACGCCATAGACATAATTGGCAAGGGTACTCAACTTAGCGTCGGCGTCCTGCGGTGCGGGAGAAGCCCAGAAAGTCTGACCGGCCACACCGTGCTCGACCCCTGGTTCCTGGCTCTAGACTTCCAGCATGATCTTCCCGATGTGCTCGGAAGACTCCATCAGAGCGTGCGCATGTGATGCCTGATCCATCGGAAACACCTTGTGGATCACTGGCGCAATGCGCTTCGCGCTCAGCAAGGGCCAGACCTGATCCACCAGTTCCTGGCCGATCAATGTCTTGTCCGCCAGGCTTCTCGGGCGCAAGGTGGACCCGGTGAAAGTGATGCGTTTGACCATCAAGGGCGTCCAGTCCAGCTCCGGCCGGGACGATTCCAAGAAGGAGATCTGCACCAATCGACCCTCGACGGCCAATGCGCGCAGGTTGCGTTCGACATAGGTGCCGCCGACCATGTCGAGCACCACGTTCATGCCGCGGCCCTCCGTCGCCTTCAGCGCCACGTCCACGAAGTCCTGATCCCTGTAGTTGATGGCGATATCGGCGCCCGCTGCCTTGCATGCCGCAGCCTTCTCGGCATTGCCCACCGTGCACAACACGCTGGCGCCAAACGCCTTGGCCAACTGGATGGCGGTCAGACCGATGCCCGACGAACCGCCATGCACGAGAAAGCTCTCTCCACGGCGAAGGCCGCCGCGCTGAAAGACATTGGCCCAAACGGTGAAGAAGTTTTCCGGCAGCGCCGCTGCCTGCAGCATCGAGAGTCCCGCGGGCACGGGCAAGGCCTGACCTTCGGGCACCACCACGTACTCGGCATACGCGCCACCGTTGGTCAGGGCACAGACCTTGTCGCCGACAGACCATCGGGTGGCACCGCCGCCCAACGACACGACCTCGCCCGATACCTCGAGGCCCAGAATCGTCGAGGCGCCAGGTGGCGGCGCGTAGAGCCCTTTGCGTTGCAGCGCTTCCGGGCGGTTGACGCCCGCGTAGGCGACCCGGACCAGGATTTCGCCCTCTCCGGGTGTCGGCACCGGACAGGTTCTCGAAACGAGAACCTCGGGGCCGCCGCCCTGGCCATGGTCGATGAAACGCATCGTGGTGGGAGTGCTCATTTGGCACCTCCACCGGTAACAGCGAACTGTGGCGCCGGGCTGGCCGTGGACTTCTTGCCCTGCATGGCCTGACGCGCCACGACTTCGATGCCTGGGCCGTCGAGCTTGTAGTGAGCGTACAGGTGGGTGGGGGGTGCGATCAGGCTGTATTCGTCATGAATGCCGTGTCGCACCAGGCGCACGCCCGCGCCTTCGTCGGCCAGCACCTCGGCCACTGCCGCGCCCAGACCACCGAGCACGTTGTGCTCTTCCACCGTCATGAGCACCCGCGAGCGCTCCGCGGCCTGCAAAACCGCGTTGCGGTCCAGCGGCTTGATGGTAGCCATGTCGATCACGCCCACCGAGAAGCCCGCGCTGCCCAGAGCCCCTGCGGCTTCAAGCGCGCCTTTCACGGTCATGCCGCAAGCGATGATGGTCAGGTCGGTGCCGCGGCTGTGCTCGATGGCCTTGCCGATTTCGAACGCCGCGCCCTTCTCGTACACATCGGGTTCACGCCCCCGGCCGATGCGAAAGTAGATCGGTTCGGGCCAATTGATCGATGCCTTGATGGCGCTGGCCAATTGCGGGCCATCGGCCGGCGAGATCACCGTCAACCCCGCGATGGAGCGCATGGTGCCAATGTCTTCGGTCGCATGGTGTGAGGTGCCATAAAAGCCGAGCGAGATGCCCGTGTGGTGGCCCACCAGCCGGACCGGCAGCTTGCTGTAGGCCACGTCCATCCGGATTTGCTCGCAACAGAGCAGACCCAGGAAGGACGCGAAGGTCGCAACGAAGGGAATCTGGCCCGTCGTCGCCAGGCCGGCCGCTGCGGTCACCATGTTCTGCTCGGAGATGCCGAACTGCACGTAGCGCTCCGGGTAGGCGTTGGCGAACTTGTTGAGCCCGTTGGAGTACTGCAGATCGGCCGAGCCCGCCATCACGGGATAGCCCTGCTCAGCCAGTTCGATCAGCGCGTCCGAGAAGTGGTTCAGGCCCGGGGTGATCTGGTTCAGCGCGCGGTACTGCCAGGAATCGGGGGAAAGCGGTTGGGGGTTCATGGTTCAGATCTCCTTGCTCATGATTTCTTCGACGGCGCGTTTTGCGTCTTCCGGTGCCAGGTAGCCCAGGTGCCAGCCGGGTTCAGTCTCCATGTAGGAGACGCCCTTGCCCTTGATGGTTTTGGCGATCACGCACACCGGCTTGTCGCGCCCGGTGTCCGCCTTGAGGCGCCGCATGAGGGCCGTGAGGTCGCTCACACTGTGCCCGTCCACCTCGTGCACTTCCCAGCCAAACGCGCGCCACTTTTCGGGCAGTGACTCGACACCCATCACGTCATCCACCTTGCCGTCGAGCTGGTATCCGTTGCGGTCCACGATGGCGACCAGCCTCGAGAGTTTGTTGTGGGCGGCGAACAACGCGGCCTCCCAGACTTGCCCTTCCTGCATTTCGCCATCACCCAGCATCACGAAGACATGGAAGTCGCGCCGGGACATGCGCCCGCCCATGGCCATGCCGCATCCGCCCGACAGCGCGTGGCCGATCGAGCCCGAACTGAAATCGATACCGGGTACCTTGGTCATGTCGGGATGGTCACCGAGCGCACTGCCCAAGCGGGTGTAGCCGTCCAGGTCCGCCTTGCTGATGAAGCCCCACTCCGCCAGGATAGGAAACTGCCCTACCGCAGCGTGACCCTTGCCCATGAGGAAGCGGTCGCGGTCTGGCCAGGCCGGCTCGCCATGGCGCAGGGCCATGACGTCGTAGTACAGCGAGGCAAAGATCTCGGCGGCGGAGAAGACCGAGGAGTAGTGGCCGACCTTGGCGATCTCGATCAGCCGGATCGTCTCCAGACGAACGAATTGCGCCTTCTCGCGCAGGCGGGCCACCTCCTCGGCGGTGGGTGTGAAATCCGTGATGTCCGCTCGGCGGGCAGGACTGGGCTGCGGCATGGATGTGTTCCTTTCAATGAACGTGTGATGCACCATATATTTTCAAATCAGACGGTATGCGAGGGTGGAACGTGACCCGGCCCGATTGGCCAGGTCCGGGTTTCAAATACCGAGGTAGCTGGCCCTCAACTGCGGGTTGTGCAGCAGTTCGCGACCAGTTCCGCTCATGGCTATGGTTCCGTTCTCGACCACGAAACCGTGATCGGCCATGTTCAGCACCATCTGCACGTTTTGCTCGATGACCAGGACCGCGAGTTCAATGCTGCGGATCTTGCGAATGCCTTCGAAAAGTCGATCAACCATGATGGGTGCTAGACCAAGCGAAGGCTCATCAAGCGCGAGCACTCGAGGCAAGGCCATGAGCGCGCGCCCCACGGCGACCATCTGCTGCTGACCACCCGACATGGTGCCGGCCAACTGATGGCGTCGCTCGTCCAGGATGGGGAACAGGGCGAAGATCTCATCCATCGTCTTAGGTCGACGTGCCCGCGCTCTTGGGGTGGAGGCGCCGACCATCAGGTTCTCCATCACCGTCATTGCCGGGAAGAGCTGCTTGCCCTCGGGCGACTGCACGAAGCCCTGATCCACGATCCGGTGCGGTGCCAGGCCGGTGAGCGAGCACCCCTCCAGAGTGGCCGAACCCTTGGTGGTTTTCACCAAGCCGGAGACGGCTCTGAGGAAAGTGGTCTTGCCCGCGCCATTGGCGCCGATCAGGGCAGTGATGGTGCCGGGCTGAAGGTCGAGGTTGATGCCCCTGAGCACCTGTTGCTCCCCATAGCCGGCCCACAAATCCCTCACACTAAACATCGGTGCCGACATAGCCTTCTCCAAAGTACGCGGTCAGAACTCGCGGATCCTTGACCACAGTCTGCGGTTCACCATTGGCGATCAGACAGCCTTGATCCATCACGATCACACGGTCGGACAGACCCATGATCACCTTCATCACGTGCTCCACGATCAGGACCGTGATGCCGCGGTCGCGCACCCTGCGCACCAGCGCCACCATCTCGGCCGCCTCACTGGGCGTGGCCCCCGCCACCACCTCGTCCATGAGCAACAGCCTTGGCTGTGTCGCCAGTGCTCGACCCAGTTCGATCTTTCGCTTGTCGAACGCTGTGAGGTCGTTCGCGTCCGCGGTGCAGCGGTCGCTCATGTTCAGGAAGTCGAGCAACTCCATCGCCAGGTCTCGCGACTTGGTGGTGGATTTCAGCCGCGCGAACGCCCCGACCATCACGTTCTCCACCGCTGACAAACCTCCAAAAGGCCGCGAGAGTTGAAAGGTGCGTGCGATGCCTGCACGGCAAATGTCGCTGGGCGCCATGCCGAGCACGTCTGCCCCCTCGAACAGGATGCGGCCTTGGTCGGCGCGATGAAAGCCGGCGATCAAGTTGAAGGCAGTGGTCTTGCCTGCGCCGTTGGGCCCGAGCAACCCGAGGATTTCACCTTGCTGGAGATCGAACGAGACTTCATTGACAGCCTTGAGGCCGCCGAAGCGCTTTGACAGTCCCTGCACTCGGAGCAGAGGATTCTTGGATTCGCTCATTTCTTCGCCCCTCCCTGAGCAAGGCGTTTGCGAAACCACCGATCGATGGGCGCGATGATGCCCTTGGGAAAATACAGAACCGCGATGATCAGGATCACGCCGTAGATGACCAGGTGCAGGCCGAGAAAGGTCCCCCCAAGGTATGTGCGGGAGAACTCAGCGATGGGGTGCAGTACCAAGGCGCCCAACATGGGGCCCAGCACCGTCCCCTGCCCACCCACGATCGCCATCAGGGCCACATCGAGCGAGAACTCGATACTCATGTTGCGTTCGGGATTGATGTAGCGGAAGAACTGCGCATAGAAGGCCCCGCCGAGACCGGTCATGAACGCACTTGCCGCGAGAGCGATCAGCGAACAGCGTGTGGGATTGACGCCCAGCGCCTCGGCACCGTTCTGATCACCCCGGATGGCCTTGAGGTAGTAGCCCAGGCGTGATCGCTCCAGAGCGATCGTGGCCAGCAGAACCAGCACCAACATCACCAGGGCAATGTAGTAGTACGGCATCTTTCCTTCGAACTGGTAGGCCAGGCCGCCCAGCTCGCTCGGTGGCACCACGAGCCCTTGCGCACCCTTGAGCGGGATACCCAGGAAGTCGTCGGTGTTCTCGAACCAGATCCGCACGATCTCGGCAAAGGCGATGGTGGTCAGCGTGAAGTACGGGCCTTTGAGCTTGAACGTCGGGTAGCCGATGGCCAGCGACAAGAGCGCTGCGAAGCCCCCGCCCGCAAGCATGCCCAGCCAGGGCGAGATGCCGAACATCGTGAACAGCAGCACCGTCACGTAGCCCGCCATGCCCGAGAAGACAGCATGGCCCAGCGATAGCTGGCCTACGTATCCGCATACAAAGTTCCACGCTGTGGCCATGTACGCGAAATACAGGATCATGGTCAGCGAGTGCATCGTGTACGAGTCGCTGACGAAGAGCGGCAGCAGGGCCGCGATCGCGATCATCGGCACGCCGAGGATCACCGTGGAAGGAGAGCTTGAGAACGAATTCATTCTTGACATAGCGATGCCCTCATGCCTTGCGGCCCAGCAGGCCATTGGGGCGGACCAGCAGGACAACGATGAAGATGAGGAAGGAGAACATGGCCGCCGAGGTGGCTGTGACGAACTGCGAAATCAGCGATTCGAAGACGCCCAGCAGCAGTCCGCCCACGATTGACCCAGGAATCGATCCGATGCCACCGAGCACCACCACCAGAAACGACTTGACGCCGAACATCAGACCCACAGTCGGAGTGATCGAGAGGAAGGGCACCAGCAGCGCGCCGAAGAGACCGAGGATGGCCGCACCCAGTCCGAATGTCTGGTTGTAGACCCGATAGACGTTCACGCCACTCATGGCTGCGGCATCACGGTTCTGAGCCGTTGCGCGGATCGAGCGCCCCACGTCGGTGTGTTTCAGTCCCCACCACAAGCCCCATGCCACGGCAATGGCGGCAACGAAACCAACGAAGCGGGGAATACTGATGGGGAGCCCCGCAACTTCAAACGTGCCGCCAGCGAAGTCCACGCTCACCGATCGAACATCCGGCCCGTATCCCATCAGGACGAGGTTGTCCATGACGAGGTAGACGCCAGTGGTCAGCAACAGCGCACCCAGTGGCTCGACCACGAGGGTTGACTCCCGCTTGAAGAGCGGAGAAATGATGACGCTCTGTGTGAAGTAGCCAATACCGAACAGCAGCGGCATGGTTACCACCGCTGCGACGTAGGGATGCAATCCGAAGACAGACCACAGCGTGTAGGTCGCGTACATGGCCAACATGAGGAAGGAGCCGTGCGCGAAGTTGATGACGCGCAGGACACCGAAGATCAGACTCAGGCCAAGGGCAATGCCGCCATAGATGGCACCTTGCAGCAGCCCGTTGATGAGCGCGTAGAAGAAGATGAGGGGATCCATACCGGTTTCCGTGATGAGGGTGCCCGCCGCATGTGGCGGAGGGCACCCGGGTTGAAGCCGCGGACAGGATCAGCGCTTGGACCACTCAGGCAGGGGCCAGACTGGCTTGGTGCCTGCCAGGCGGTTGGCGGCAGGCCACACCGTGCGACGCTCTCCGCCAATGTTCTGCGTGATGACTCCGTGGGCATGCGGGTTTTGGCCCTTCTCGTCAAAGATGATCCGGCTGTAGCCGGTTATCAACGCAGGCCCGCTCTTGATGTCTGTCTTGGCCAATGCATCGCGGATCTTTTCCCGATCGGCAGATCCGGCACGCTCCAGCACGTCGCGCAGGATGTATGCGTTGGAGACACCTTGCGCCCCGTAGGCATTGAGCCCATAGCCCATCCGTGCCAGAAACTTCTTGTCGGCGTCCAATGCGTTCGGATCCTTGATCGCCTGCATGATGTCCACTTGAAAATCGTCCTGCACGAACATCAGGTCGTACGCCTTGGGGCTGACCGATTTGTAGAACGATGGGTCTTCCGAACCTCCACCGACGGAGTGGATTCCGTAAGGAACGTTGAGGCGGTTTTCAGCGAACTGGCGCGTGAACAGAATATGGTCGGGCGTGTAGGCCACGACGATCAAAGCATCGGGTTTGCTCGCGCGAATCTTCAACAGCTGTGCGGAAAAGTCGGACTGGTTCGGCGGGTACGACTCGTCGAGCGAAATTTTGTAGCCCCGCTCCAATGCCATCTTCTTGATGTTGGCGGTGTGCGAACGCCCCCAGTCCGTGCCTTCGTAGAACAGCCCGATCGTTTGTGGCTTGTTGCCGGTTTCTTTTGCCAATAGATCGATTGCGTCCATCTGTTCGCGAGCATCAAATGTGGCCTTGTTGTTCGGGCGGAAGATGTAGCGGAATCCCCGCTCTGTGATCTCGTCCTTTACCGATCCGGTCACCAGCCATGGCGTCTTGTACCGCTCCGCAACTTCCGTGGCCGGGAACGTGACGGCGCTGTTGTACGCCCCCACCATGACCGACACCTGCTCCCGCGTGATCAGGCGTTCTGTCTCGGCGACCCCCACGTCAGGCTTGGACTGGCTGTCCGCAAACACCGCGACCAGCTTGGCCCCGCCCATGGACTTGATTCCGCCCGCGGCATTGATCTGCTCGATCGCAATCTCCGCGCCGACTTTGGTCTGGTTGCCGATCGTCGCCGTGCCACCCGACAGGGGCAGCACGAAACCGATCTTGATGTCATTCGACTGCGCAAACGCCGGCGTGCTCAGCCCGAGCAGGCAGGCCGCGCCCACGCGAAGCAACGCGTGGCGTCGACTGGTAGGGATTGCTTTCATGGTGTTGTCTCCAAATTGAGGAATGGGTAAGCCAGCTGTCCAACGCGCCGGCTGCGCATCGGTGATGACGGTGTTCAAGCCGTCTCATGACACCTTGATTCCGCTTCCGATTGGACGCATGATATATGATGCACCGTGCATCATGCTTCGGGTTTTCCCGGATAAAGACGATCACATTGCTGGCCCAAGACCTCAGATTCATCACAGGAGACAACATGTCCAACACTCCCGAGTCCTCACCTCTATTGCGTGTTTTCGGCGCCCCACTTCGCTACCTGCAGGGCCCTGGCGCCATCCATCAGCTGGGTGCTCAAGTCGCCTCGCTCGCCCCCTCAGCTGCGCTGATTTCCGACCGTTTTGTGCTCGACCTGGTAGGTGATCGCGTTGCGGCCTCATGCAAAGCTGCGGGCGTGCGGCTGAGCACCTGTGAGTTCTCCGGAGACATCACGCCCGCTGAGGTGCAGCGGCTGGCGGGGCAACTCGCACAGGACAAGCCCGGTGTCGTGATCGCGGCCGGTGGCGGCAAGGGCATCGATGTGGGCAAGGCTGTCGCCAAAGTCTTGGGCGCCCATGTCGTCACTGTTCCCACGGTGGCCTCCAACGACGCGCCCACCAGCAAGATCTTTGTGCTGTATGACGAACAGCACCGCTTGCTGTCGGTGGAGCACATGACTCACAACCCTGCTGCTGTGGTCGTTGATACCGACCTGATCGCCGCCGCGCCGGTCAAGCTGCTGCTCGCGGGGATCGGCGATGCGCTGTCCAAGAAGTTCGAGGTCGAGCGTTGCGCCGCGGCAGGTGGTTTGAACATCTATGGCGGGCTAGGTACGCAGGCAGCGCTGGCGCTGGCCGATCTGAGCTACCGCAGCGTGCGCGAACACGCCGAGTCGGCGATTCAAGCCGTTCAACGAGGCACGCCCGATGTCCATCTGGAGTCGCTGGTGGAGGCCACCGTCCTGTTGAGCGGGCTGTGCTTCGAGAACGGTGGTCTGTCGGTGTCTCATGCCATGACGCGCGGCTTGTCCGCGATCGCGGGCACCGCGACTTCCTTGCATGGCCTTCAGGTGGCCTATGGCCTGCTGGTGCAACTCACGCTGGAAGAACGCGAGCCGACGTTCATGGCCGAACTGCGGGGCTTCTATTCGCGCATCGGCCTGCCCCAGGACCTGGGTGAACTTGGTCTGGCGCGTGCCGCCACCGATGAGGAGATCGAGACGATTTCGCGGCTCACGATGACAGCGCCACACGTGCGCAATTTCCCCACGGCACTGAGCGCCGAGCGCATCGCATTGGCCATCCGCTCGGTAGAAGCCGAACGCACGCGCTGAGCGCTGTCAGGCAGGGAGCGGCTCCGCCTTGAGCTGCTCCCGTTCCTCAACCGTCCATGGCGAAGACGCACCGCTCTCGTCACTGCACATCACGGTGGTGACGCGCGCGCAGAAGTGCTCCACCACGCCGAACGCGATGCTGAACCGTGCCTCCAGGCTGGCCTTGCCCACGCGGATCACCCGCAGATGGACCACGGGGTTGGTGGCGCGGTCCAGCGGCTTCTTGAAATCACAAGCCATTGCCACGACGACCTGCGAACGAAACCCCGTGCCGGGCACCGGCAAGCCGATGGCCACGGCATGTTCGTTGCGCGCGTCCTCGCACCACCGCAAGTAGGCAAGGTGGTGCACGTGCCCAAGGGCATCAAGGTCCGACCAGCGGATGCGCACCGGCATGCGCCAGTGCCAGCACCCTTCGTCGGTTGCGTCGACGCGCTCAGTCGAGACCGACGCAGACATATTTCAGCTCGGTGTAGTCATCCATGCCATATTGCGACCCTTCGCGGCCCAGGCCTGACTGCTTCACGCCACCGAAAGGGGCTTCGGCGGTGGAGATCAGACCCGTGTTGACGCCGACCATGCCGTACTCCAGGCTCTCCGACACCCGCCAACTGCGCGACAGGTCACGCGTGTACACGTAGGACGCCAGCCCGTACTCGGTGTCGTTGGCCATCTGTATCACCTCGTCCTCGCTGTCGAAGGCAATCAGCGCCGCCAACGGCCCGAAGGTTTCTTCGCGCGTGACCAGCATCTGCTGCGTCACGCCGACCATGACCGTGGGTTCGAAGAAGTTGCCCTCGCTGCGACGCCCACCCGTCACCAACTCGGCGCCTTGGGCCAGCGCATCCTCAATGTGCTCCTCCATCTTGAGAAGCGCCTTGCCATCGATCATGGGACCGACGATAACTTCAGGCTCCAGACCATTGCCCATCTTCATCGCTCGCACGCTGTGTGCGAGCTTGTGGGCGAACTCGTCATACACCGCACGCTGCACATAGATGCGGTTGGCGCACACACAGGTTTGTCCGTTGTTGCGGAACTTGGCGATCATCGCGCCCTTCACGGCGGCATCCACATCCGCGTCTTCGAACACGATGAATGGCGCATTGCCGCCGAGCTCCAGCGAGACCTTCTTGATGTGTTCGGCACATTGGCGCATGAGCACGCGCCCGATCTCGGTCGAACCCGTGAAACTGAGTTTGCGCACCATCGGGTTGCCGGTGAGCTCCTTCGCGATCTCAGCCGCATCCCCAGTCACGACGTTGATGACACCGCGCGGTATGCCCGCGCGCTCGGCGAGCACGCCGATTGCGAGGGCCGAGAACGGGGTCTGGGTAGCAGGTTTGACGACCATGGTGCAGCCGGCGGCCAGCGCGGGGGCGAGCTTGCGCGTGAGCATCGCGTTGGGGAAGTTCCAGGGCGTGATCGCCGCGCACACGCCAATGGGCTGGCGCAAAACCACGATGCGCTTGTCGGACTGCGGCGCCGGGATCACGTCGCCGTTGTTGCGGCGCCCCTGCTCGGCAAACCACTCGATGAAGCTGGCGCCATACGCGATCTCGCCGCGCGCCTCGGACAGCGGCTTGCCTTGCTCGATGGTCATGATGCGCGCCAGATCGTCCTGGGCTTCCATCATCAATTCGTACCAGCGGCGCAACAACGCGGCGCGCTCCTTGGCGCTGCGTGCGGCCCAAGCCGGGAAGGCCCGGGTGGCAGCCTGGATCGCCATGCGCGTTTCCGCCTCGCCCATGTTGGGCACCGTGCCCACGCGCTCTGCGGTGGCCGGGTTCACAACCTCCCGCACCCTCTGACTCAACGCATCCTGCCAGATGCCGTCGATCAGACACCGTTGCACAAAAAGTCCTGAATCCTTCAAATTTTTCATGGTTGTCTCCAAAAATGGGTTGTTGAGCTTTAGATGCATGATATATCATGCGTCCTCTATCAACAAGGAGACACTCTCATGACTCAACGGCAAAAGGTGGCGGTGGTGACAGGCGGGGGCACGGGTATCGGGTTGGCCTGCGCCCAGGAGCTGCAAGCCAAGGGCTGGCGCGTGGTCTGCGCCGGTCTGGACACCGAGCCCACCCTGCCCGGCAACATCGAATTCACCCGCCTGGACGTGACCGACGCCGCCTCGATTGCGGCTCTGTTTGACAAGCTCCCTCACGTTGACGGGCTGGTCAATGGGGCCGGCATCATCCTGCACGACCAGAAGGAGCTCACGCCCGATGGCTTCGGCAAGGTGGTGGAGATCAACCTCAACGCAGTCAATCGCATGACGCTAGCGGCCCTGCCCGGACTCAGGGCAGCCCGGGGTGCAGTGGTGAACGTTGCGTCCATGTGGAGCCAGTTCGGTTCGGCCCGCAACCCGGCGTACTCGGCCAGCAAAGGCGGCGTGACCTCCCTCACCCGTTCCCATGCTGTGGCCTTCGCCGCGGACGGCATCCGGGTCAACGCCATTGCACCGGGCTGGATCGACACCCGCCTGGCCTCTGGCGCGATTCACAATCCGGAGCGCAGCGCGGCGATCCTGGGCCGCATTCCGTTGGGGCGCTGGGGGCAGCCGGCGGACGTGGCCCGCGTGGTGGGCTTCCTGCTGTCGGCCGAGGCCGCTTACGTCACCGGCATCGTCATGCCCGTGGATGGCGGATTCGGCATCGCCTGACCCCGCATCGGAGCCGATCTTGAACCTCCCACCGACGCCCGCCATCAATGGCCGAACCGCCGTGGTGCCCTTGCTGGCCTACCCGAGCGAGCACGTGCGCACGCCCGGATTCTTCAACCAGTACTGCAGCGAGCACGGCATCAACGCCGTGATGGTGCCCTGGAAAGTGTCGCCCTCCGGTCTGCCCGCGGCCATCGAAGCCATCCGGCAGATCGAGAGCATCCCGGGCTTCGTCATCACCATTCCGCACAAGCAGGAAGTTTGTCGGCACTGCGACACGCTGGAAGGGCTGGCGGAGGTGATGTGTGTCTGCAACGCGGTGCGCAAGAACGCGGACGGCACGCTGGCGGGCCGCATGTACGACGGCCGGGGCTTTGTGCAAGGCCTCCAGGACCGGGGCATCCCTCTGGCCGGCACGTCCGTCCTGCTCGCGGGCGCGGGTGGCGTGGCCACCGCCATCGCTTTTGAACTGGCCGGATCGCAAGTGCGCCGCATAGGCATCCAGAACCGATCTCTGGACAAAGGGCGTGAACTGGCCGAGCAACTCTCGCGCCATTTTCCGGGTCTGGACATCGAGCTGAATCCGCAGCGCGTGGAGGCCTATGACATCGCCGTCAACGGCACCTCACTGGGTCTGCACCCCGACGACCCGCTGCCATTCGACCCGTCGACACTGCGTCAGGACACGGTCGTGGCCGAGGTCGTGATGCAGCCCGACATCACACCCTTGTTGCAGAGAGCGTCCGAGAATGGGCAGCGCATCCACAAGGGCGTGCACATGGTCACGACGCAAATCAAACTGCTGGTGGGTTTCACGACTGGCCACACCGGCTGAGTGTCGCGAACTAGGCGTAGATCTCTTCGACCGAGCGCCCGTTCATCCACTCGGTCAACACCCGCTCACCCCATCGGATGTCTTCTTGGATGGCCTTGGACGCCATCTCCGGATCGCCCGCCTTCAGGCCTTCCAGCACCTTGTAGTGCGGGTGGTTGCTGTTGAAGATGTTGCGCTTGGGCACCTTGGCGTGAAAGGTGTTGAGCAGTGGACCCATGCGCACCCACATGGTTTCGACAACGGCCGACAGGCTGGGCAGCCGGGCTGCGGCCATCAACTCGAAATGAAAGTCCCGGTTGCGCCTGGCGGCGTCCTTCGGGTTGGTGGCCGAGGCCTTGATGAACTGCTCCTGGATTTTTTCCAGGTGCTCGATCTCCTTGCGGGTGATCTGCCGGGCGGCCTGGGCTGCTGCAGCACCTTCGAGCAGGCCTCGCATGAGCTGGATCTCGCGCACGGTCTCCAGGTCCAATTCGGGGACCGCGATGGAAGTGGCTGCGGTCACATCCAGTGCCTGCTCGCTGGCCAGACGGAAGATGGCTTCCCGCACCGGGGTGATGCTGGTGCCCAGCGCTTCGGAGAGTTCGGCGATCCGCAGCCTTGAGCCCGGCGCGTACTGCCCGTTCATCAATGCATTGCGAATCTCAACGTACACACGCTGGGAAAGGTTCTGCTTTTCCACTCGGCCCAGTTCAGCCATCTCCGCACCTTACTTTTTACATCATATATCCTGTATGGAATGTAGCAGAAAAGGGCAAATTGCCCGATGCGAAAAGCGCAAAGCTGTCTCCTGCGGTACACCGCAGGAGACAGCCCCCAGCGGGATCAGCGGCGCGCCGACTTCTGGACGCCCGTTCGAAGCCGCCACAGCTCATACCGCTCCTCGCCGGCCTTGACCTGACCTGCGAAGTGCTGATTGAGTGAGCTGGCGGTGAAGATCAGGTCCCCACCAGGATGGAAGGCCGGCGTGTCGGGCCAATGCACCGAGTCGTTCGTTGCGATCAAGGCCATGCTCTGCGTTTTGGGGTCGTAGCGCACGATGCCGCCCCGGGTGACATCCGTGATGTAGAGCTGGCCCGCCGTGTCGGTGACGATGCCGTCGGTGTTGCCACCGACAGCGCCCAGGCTCCTGACGGCTCGTGCAATGTCACCGTCGCCCGCGCCCGCCCGACGCAGCACGGCGGTCGGGACCGACCAGGCTTGCGTGGCGGTGGTGACCGTCCAGTACAGGGTCTTCCCATCGGGTGAAAGGGCGATGCCATTGACGCCGATCAGCAAAGGGTTGCCCGGCCAGACCTCGCTGCCGCCGGACAAGACTTTGACGCCAGGCTCGACCTGCAGGCTGGCATGCCCGTCCAGCACGCGCCGGGCCGTGCCGGCAGCGTAGTCCACCACGATCAGGCCGACCTTGTTGCGGGGCGCGCTGCGAAAACCGCTGTCGGACACATAGGCCACGCGCCGGCGCTCGTCGACCGCGATGTCGTTGAGAAAACTACCCGCACGATCGGCCACGCCGTCCATCGCAATGGTCTTGACGAGTTTGCCCGAGACGAGGTCGAGCACCATCACCTTCTGGGCGCCGGCCGGAGACTCCGCCTCACCTGCCACGAAACCCATGTCCAGCGCCCAGAGCCAGCCGTTGCGGCGGTCCACATGGAAGCCGAGCACATTGCGCAGCGCCTGATGGGGCGGGGCCGAGACATCGTTGCCCTGTAGGGACGGAAAGGCCGTGAGCCTCGCCGGCCCGCCCTCTGCCGTGGTGTCGAGCCTGCTGAGTGTGGCCGGCGCGGCGCGCGAAAGCAGGCGCGGCGTGCTGACGTAGGCACCGCCCTGGGCATCGAAGTGCAAGCCCGCGATGGGTGCGTTGACCGACTGCGCAAACGGCGCAGCGACTTGCCCGGCAGCAGGCACCTCCCAGCTCACGCCCTGGTAGCTGCGCCACCGCTCAAGGGGCAACGGGTCGGCAGCGTGGGAGGTCGTCGGGAAGGCGATCAGCGCAGCCAGTGCAAGCGCCGCAGCGGGCATCAGGTTGTGAAGTGGTTTCATGGGAATGGAACTGAGGTGTCGAGACGTCTCTGCAGGCTTCACAGCTGCGCGAGCAAGGCTTCGGCCGTGGCTTCCGAAGAGGCCGGGTTCTGCCCGGTGATCAGCCGTCCGGCCACCACCACATGGCTCTGCCAATCAGCGGTTCGGCTGTAGTCGCCGCCATGGCCTGTCAGCATGTCTTCCAGCGAGAAAGGCACCACGTCGGTGAGCTGTGCCGCAGCTTCCTCACTGTTGCTGAAGCCGGTGACTTTTCGGCCGCGCACGGCGGGTTGTCCGTCGGGGGCCTTTACGTGCCGCAACACGGCGGGCGCATGGCACACGGCCGCCACCGGCTTGTCCTGCCGCAGGAAGCTTTCAATCAGTGCGATGGACCGGGCGTCTTCCGCCAAGTCCCACAACGGCCCATGGCCGCCGGGGTAGAACACGGCGTCGAAGTCCTGTGCACTCACCTGACCCAGAGGCAGGGTGTTGGACAAGGCGGCCTGGGCCTGTGCGTCTGCGTTGAACCGGCGCGTTGCGTCGGTCTGCGCATCGGGTGCATGGCTCTTGGGGTCCATCGGTGGCTGGCCTCCCAACGGGGAAACCAGCATGACCTGCGCGCCGGCGTCTTTGAACAGGTAGTAGGGCGCGGCGAACTCCTCCAGCCAGAAGCCGGTTTTGTGACCGGTGTTGCCCAACTGGTCATGGGACGTCAGCACCATCAAGATCTTCTTCATCACTCATCCTTTCGAGGCCCGAAGGCCATGGTTGAAAACGGTTGAGCACGATGATCGGGACTCTCCTATGATTCGAAAAGTCGAAAGATTCGATACGTGAGATTCAATAAATGAATATCGACAACAAGGACCTCAACTTGCTGCGGGTCTTCCATGTCGTCTATCAAGAGCGCAACGCGTCGCGCGCGGCCGAACGCCTGGCGCTGAGTCAGCCCGCCCTGAGCCACAAGTTGGCCAAGCTGCGCCATGAGATGGGCGACCCGCTATTCGTCCGCGCGCCGCGCGGCCTAACGCCGACACCGCGAGCACATGAACTCGCGCCGCAGGTGCAGGCGTTGGTGGGCGACATTGAGGCCTTCTATCACCGCAGCGAAGGCAGCGATTTCCTCGCGCGCCAAGAGCGCTTGCACATTTTCACCACCGACTATCTCGAGCAGTCTCTGCTGCCGGGGCTCCTGCCAAGGCTGCGCGCGCAGGCGCCTGGGGTGACCCTGATCACGCACAACACGCGCGGGCAGTTGCCGCGCGAGGAGTTGGAAAAAGGCAGTTGTGATCTCGCCATTGCGGGTTTCTTCGACGAACTGCCCGACACGCTGCGCCAGCAACGCCTGTTCAGCGAGGACTTTGTGGTGCTCGCCTCGCGCCACAACCCCCGGCTGAATGGCCAGCTGGGCTTGAACGAGTTTCTGGCGTGCGAGCACCTTCTGACCACGCTCACGGGAGATCTCCATGGGCGGGTCGACCGAGCACTGGAGGCGCGGGGCCTGCGTCGGCGCGTCGCTGCGGGTCTCTCCAGCTTCCTGGCCCCGACACGCTTGGTCCGGGACACGGCCTTTCTCTTGACCTGCTTACGCTCCGTGGCGGAAGAAGCGGCACAACGCGACCCCGACCTTCAGATCCATCCGTTGCCCATCGACCTGCCTTGGGTTGAGGTGAAGCAAATCTGGCACGAACGTACTGACGCAGACCCGCTGCGTCGCTGGGTCCGACAGCAAATTCAGAAGGTGGCCTCACGAAGCAAGCCATCGATTGCAGATCCTGAGTCTTAGAGGGCGAGACTTTTCTGAACCGCCTACATGGTCCGCCCGAGGAGAACAAGTTTTCCGCGTCGTGATCGTCTGAAAGGTTTGCTGCCTTACTTTCGGGCTGTTTTTGCAGTCGATGCTGCTGCCCATGATGGCTGTTCGCGGTTGGAGCTCCTACCTCCGGGCTGTACTCAAGGTACTGGCGGTTCATCGGAATGTCTCCAACCCGGTTTGACCTTCATCCCATCACTTCGCTTCTTGCAGGTTCTCCTTCAAAGCGGTTCTGGTCAGTCGCTTGCCGGTTTGATGCTCAAGCGTTCGTTGATCAGGTGCTTGCTTGTTCAAGCGGATGCCATTTGACCAGGACTGCCCACGCTGTGCGCGCAATCTTGTTGGCTAACGCGACCACCGCCACGTTGTAGTGGCGCCTCTCCAGCAGCCGTGTGATCCAACCCGATCTCTCCGCCCTGGCAATCACGGCTCTGGCCCCCGCGATCAACAGGGTGCGCAAGTAGGTGTCGCCACGCTTGGAGATGCCCAGTTGCTGGGTCTTGCCCCCGGTGCCCACCTGCCGTGGTGTCAAGCCAACCCACGATGCAAATTGGCGCGCAGACTTGAACGTCGAGAAGTTGCCCACGGCTGCTACCAGAGCGGAGGCCGTTAAGTCTCCGATGCCGGGGATCTGCTGGATCGCCTGCATCTGTCGATCTTCGCAGATCATTGCCCGCAGCCGTTGGCCAATGTGGTCAATGTCAGCAACCAAGGCATCAATGCGTTTGAGTTGCTCCTGCACGCTGACAACCAGGTCTGTAGGCAGTTGCTCATCTTGTTGTGCCTTGGCCAACTCGCCATGGATCGACTTGAGCAGCTGGTTGTGCCCTACTGGCAATGCAATTCCAAACTCGGCAAGAATGCCGCGCAGCGCATTCGTTTGCATGATGCGAATCACCGTCAGCAGATGAGATCGCGAGTATTGGATCTCAGGCGGCATGGTCTAGGGGACTTGAAACATGCACGAGATCATCTGCCCGCACTGCGGGAGAGCGTTCGAGATCGATGAGGCTGGGTACGCCGACAGCCCACATTGAACCCCGCTCCCGCGCTGTGTCTTCGTGTCACAGATGAATACCACCGGACACCTCCACGCGTTGCCCATTGACCCAGCCCATGTCGTCGGAGAGCAGCGCGCACATCACATTGCCGATGTCGTCGGCCTCGCCCACCCGGCCCAGCGCGGTCTGTGAGGCGATGAAGCTGTTGACCTGCGCGTTGTCGCGCACCGTGCCGCCGCCGAAGTCCGTGGCGATGGCGCCGGGGGCGATGGTGTTCACCGCGATGCGGCGGTGCCCCAGCTCCAGCGCCAGATAGCGCGTGAGCACTTCAATGCCGCCCTTCATGGCCGCATAAGCCGAGTAGCCTGCCATTGAAAAACGCGCCAGGCCCGACGAGACGTTGAGGATGCGCCCGCCGTCCTGCATCAGCGGCAGCAGCGCCTGCGTCAGCAAAAACGGGCCTTTGAGGTGGATGCGAAACATCTGGTCGAACTGCGCCTCGGTGGTGTCGACAAAGTTCGCGTGCAAGCCCACGCCAGCGTTGTTGAGCAGGTAGTCAAAACGCTCGCGCTGCCAATGGGTGCGCAGGGCTTCGCGCACCGCGGTGGCAAACGCGGCAAAGCTGGCGCTGTCGTCCACGTTGAGCTGCAAGGCCACCGCGCGCGCACCCAGCGCCTGCGCTTCCTGCACCACGCCTTCGGCTTCGGTGGACTGGCTGTGCCAGGTGACGATGAGGTCGGTGCCTTGGGCGGCGAGTTTCAAGGCGGCGCTGCGGCCAAGGCCACGGCTGGCGCCGGTGATGAGGGCGATCTTGCGGTTCATGAGGGGCTCCTGAGGGTTGGTTTGAAGGACAGAAGCAGTCTATTGATCGGCTCAAGTCAAATAAACCGTCAGAATCTGATCAAACTATCCAGCAAAACAGACCAATCAATCCCATGAACATGAACTTGCCCGAGGCCATGAAGGTGTTCGTGCGCGTGGCCGAGCTGAGCAGCTTCACCTTGGCCGCCGACCAGCTGGGTTTGCCCAGGGCCAGCGTGTCGGCAGCAGTGCGCCAGTTGGAAACGGAACTGGGCGTGCGCCTGCTGCACCGGACCACCCGCCGCGTGCAGATGACGCAGGACGGACAGGTGGTGTTTGAACGCGCACAAGATCTGCTGGCCGACCTGGACGACCTGCGCGGGCTGTTCCGTGCCAATCCGGCGCAGTTGCGCGGCCGCCTGCGTGTAGACATGCCACAGCCCATTGCGCGCGACGTGGTGCTGCCCGCCCTGCCCGCCTTTCTGGCCGAACATCCCTTGCTGGACATCGAACTCTCCTGCGTCGACCGCCGGGTCGATCTGGTCGCCGAAGGTTTTGACTGTGTGCTGCGCGTGGGCAAGCTCACCGACTCCAGTCTGATCGCGCGTCCGCTCGGCGAATACCTCATGGTCAACTGCGCCAGCCCGGCGTATCTGGTGGCACACGGCATACCCCACTCACTGGACGACCTGGCCCACCACCGGTTGGTGCACTACGTGCCGAGCCTGGGCGCGCGCTCCGCCGGGTTCGAGCATGCCGATGCGCAGGGCACTCTGCACACGGTGGCCATCCCGGGCGCGCTCACGGTCAACGGCACCATCGCCTACGAAGGCGCGGCGCTGGCTGGGCTGGGCATCATCCAGGTGCCCGAAGTGGGTGTGCGCGAACACCTGGCGGCAGGCCGCCTGGTTGAAGTGCTGCCCACCTGGCGGCCGCCGTCCATGCCCGTTTCTCTGGTGTACCCACACCGCCGCCATCTGCCCATGCGGGCTCAGGTGTTCATGAATTGGTTGGCGGCGTTGACGGTGCAGCGGCTGGGGTGAAGTGGCTCACCCGACGCGATGCTCCCAAGGTCGATCACCTCTGAACCATGGCGAAGCGCTTGCGGTATTCCGCAGGTGTCACGCCCACTTGCCGCACGAACGCTCTCCGCAGAACATCAGCATCGGCAAAACCGCACTGAGCGGCGACCTGTTTAGGCGCGAAGTGACCTTCCTCCAGCAGGCGACGCGCGGTGCCCACGCGCACTTCTTCTACCCACGTCCCGGGCGTCATTCCCACCGCGCTTCGAAAAAGCCGTGAGAGGTGCCGTGGGCTCATGTTCATGCGTTCGGCGAGGCTCGCAACACTGTGATCGAGCCCTGGGTGAGCGGCGACCCAACGCTGGAGATCCTGTAACGCAGCACGGCCAGCTGGCGCTGCGACCCCTTGCCGGCTGAACTGCATCTGGCCCCCAGGTCGTTTGAAGAACATGACCAGCTGGCTGGCGACCTTGACCGCGATGTCGTGCCCGAGATCCTCCTCGACCAACGAAAGCGCCAAATCCAGACCTGCGGTCACGCCGGCCGCCGTGCGCAGCCGCCCGTCGCGCACATGAATCGCATCTGCTTCGACCACCACGTCGGGGAATCGCTGGGCCAGTTGCTCGGCAACCGCCCAGTGTGTGGTGATCCGCTTTCCGCTCAGCAGGCCTGCCGCCGCCAGGACGAAAGCGCCGCTGCAGACGGAGCCGAAGCGCCTTGTGCTCGGAACACAGTGCCTGAGCCAAGCCACCACCCCCGGTGACTCCGGGGTGTCGACTTTGTCAGGGCAGCCGGCAACGAGAAGGGTGTCGATGGGCTCGTTGGTGTCGCGATTGATGGTCCAGTCCGGCATCAACCGCACGCCGGATGAACTGCGGATGGGCCCACGCCCTGCGGCTGCAACGACCAGTCGGTACACCTCCCGTCCGGCCTGCGTGTTCGCTTCGGCGAAGACGTCCAGCGGACCAGATACATCCAGCAGCTGCACGCCCGGCAATGCCAACACGACGATGGTTTTCAACTGCTTGCTCATCCAAGGCTCTCTCGGTCTTGAAATGTCTGAAATTGACGTCTCACGCTGCTTTTAGACAGAGACAGCGATCTTATCCTTCCAGCCTCCACTCAGCAAAGGAACACACATGTCACTGATCCAAGAGGCGGCCATTCCCGACTCCACACTGGCGAAAGCCATCACGGAATTCATCCGCGACAACGAAACCGAGTTGCTCTTCAACCATTCAAGTCGCGTTTACCACTTCGGCGCGCTGGCCGGAGTGAAACGCGGCTTGAAATTCGATCGCGAACTGCTCTACGCGGGTGCGATGTTTCACGACATCGGCCTGATGCCCAGCCACAGCAGCAAAGAGGAGCGCTTCGAGGTCGATGGCGCACATGCCGCCCGCGACTTCCTGCGCAGCCATGGCATCCCTGAGGCGGACGCCTACACCGTATGGACCGCCATCGCGCTCCATACAACGCCCGGCGTGCCACAGCACATGCACCCTGTCGTCGCGCTGGTCACCGCTGGCGTGGAGATGGACGTGCTGGGACTCACCTACGGCGAATACTCGGAAACCGAACGCAACGCGGTGACGCGCGCATTTCCGCGCACCCCCCTGTTCAAGGAAGACATCATCCAGGCGTTCTACGAGGGCATCAAGCACAAGCCCGCCACGACCTTCGGCAACGTCAAGGCAGATGTCATCGCCGACAAGGAACCGCATTTCCATCGCGGCAACTTTTGCAGCCTGATCCGCTGCTCGCACTGGCACGGGTAATCGCTCCACCGACTGCGCTGCACCACCTGAGCACAAAAGGTGTTGGCAGCGAGGAGCTTGCGTACCGCCGCATACACAACAAGCGAGGGAGTCATGGGACCGGATGCGCCGAGCCTCCGGATCGGAGACAGCCACGCTCTTCGTCGCTGGCCAGCATCTGCCAGTGGGGTGCGCATTCGGACAAGTACCTGAAAAAGCGCTCACTTGAATGGCTTGCAACATGCAACTGCAAACTCATCAGTTCCATTCCGGTGAGACCTCCACCAAGATCACATCCTCCATTTCGCAGACGAGAGATCACGATGGCTTTCACCCCAACCAATGACAGAGATTTCCTGATCAAACATTGCAAGTCATTCCTTGACGAGTCTGCAGCGTTGCACCTTTCTGGTGGCAGTGTTCATCACCCCACACAGAAACAGCACTTGGTGGGCAAGACAATGCCTGAGTGTTCCCAGGAGACCATCGCCAACTGCGTTTCCTCAGTCGTGCGTTCGCGCCGAGCGGTTCGCTCATTCAAGCAGGAACCTCTTCCTCGTGAAGTCGTGGAGCAGATACTGACCGATGCCGCCTGTGCCCCCAGCGGCGCCAACATACAACCCTGGCGCGTGTACGTGGTGAGCGGCCAGGTGAAGGCGGGACTGACAGACGCAGTGGTCTCTGCGTTCCGCGCGGGCACCGCTCCCGCACCGGTTCACTTCCCCGAACCGTTGCCCGATCTGTTCCGAGCCAGGTTGCAGGACTTCGGCGCTCGGTACTACGCATCGCTCGGCATTGAACGAACCGACGCCGCCGCGCGCACGCAACAGACCGAACGCAACTTTTCTTTCTTCGGCGCCCCGGTCGGTCTCATCTTCAGCATTGACCGCCGATTGAATCCACACAGCTGGATCGACCTCGGCCTCTTCGCACAAACGGTGATGATCGCGGCAAGAGCACGGGGCGTCGACACCTGCCCACAGGTCGCGTTCGCGCAATACCACGATCAGATTGCGCCCTATCTGCAGATGCCATCCGAGGAGATCACTGCCTTTGGTATGTCCATGGGATATGGCGACCCACAGGCCCCGGTGAATCAAGCACGCATGCCCCGAGCGGGCTTGACCGAGTTCGCACAGATCCTCGGCTTTCCGGGCTGAACTTCTGTCGATTCAACCATCGCGTGACGCAGCGCAAGCCATCGGATCGCACTCCAGGCTCCACCGACGAATCGCTCACGACACGCCGCGTTTATCCACTTGTTTAAGGAACACTTCATGAAAACGTCTTGGCGTTCCACCATCGCACTCGCCGCCGCCGCCATCGGCTCGCTGGCGACCCCCCTTGCAAATGCACATGGCTTGGGAGAGAAGGTCACCCCTTCGATGCGACAAGAGATATCGAACATCCCCGGCAAATCGCTGGTTGCCGTGGTCGTCGACTACGCACCTGGGGCCGCATCCCCCTCCCACGTGCACGCGAAGTCGGCATTCATCCACGGCTACGTGATCTCGGGCGCGATCGAGTCCCAGGTGAATGAAGGTCCCAAACAGATTCTGCGTGCGGGTCAGAGCTTTTATGAACCTCCTGGCGCGCGACACCCGGTCAGCAGGAATGCCAGCAAGACCCAGCCGGCCAAGCTGTTGGCTGTGTTCGTGGTGGACACCGACGACACCGCACTCACCACTCCCGTTCAATGAACCGACCATCAGGATTCTGACCATGAGCCATCGCATCAACTACAACAAGACAGCGCCAGCCGGCATCAAGGCATTGGGCGGTGTCTATGGGTACATCTCGCAGTGCAGCCTTTCGCCGGTTCTTGTCGATCTGGTTTATCTGCGCGTGTCACAGATCAACAACTGCGCCTACTGCCTGGACATGCACACGCGTGACCTGCTAAAAAAGGGGCAGTCGATCGAAAAGATCGCGTTGCTGCAAGCCTGGAGAGAGGCGGGCGCTTTGTTTGATGAACATGAGCGCGCAGCACTGGCATGGGCGGAATCGGTGACCCGTGTGACGGAGACCGGCGTGCCCAACAGCGATTTTGATGCCGCGTCCGCCGTGTTCAGCGAACTCGAGCTGGTTGATCTGACCCTCGCGGTGGGTCTGATGAACACCTACAACCGCATGGCCATCGCTTTTCGCAACACACCGCAGGCTGTCACGGTGTGATCCTCTCTCCCGTTGCGAACCCCATCTTCGGATGCGGGCGCATATCGGATCAGCTGCGCAGGTCGTTCATTCAATGCAGGAGCAAACCATGATGCATGCACAAGTACCCGGGGTGGTCATACCCGACAGCCAACTCACACGGGAGATGACCCAGTTCATCCGCGACACCGAGAGCGATCTGCTCTTTCACCACTCCATCCGGGTGTACTGCTGGGGCGCGTTGACGGGGAGCCGGACAGGTTTGAAGTTTGACCCCGAGCTGCTCTACGCGGCTTCCATGTTTCATGACATCGGTCTCACCGCACGTTACCAAGACAGCCAGTTGCGCTTTGAGGTGGATGGTGCGAATGCCGCGCGTGATTTCCTTCGGGGCCACGGCGTATCAGACAGCGATATTGAAACCGTCTGGAATGCGGTTGCCTTGCACACCACGCCCGGCATTCCGCAATTCATGCGCCCGGAGATCGCGTTGGTGCAGGCAGGCGCCGGCATGGACGTGGCGGGCCGCGGCTACGACCAGTTCTCCGAAGTTCAGCGCGAGGCCGTCGTCGCCGCCTACCCTCGAGAGCCGAACTTCGCACACGGGATCATCGACGCCTTTTATGAGGGCATGAAACACCGCCCGACGAGCACGTTCGGAACCTTCAATGACGATGTCCTGGCATTCAAGGATCCCAGCTTTCAGAGAGTGGACATGTGCACCATCATCCTGGCTTCAGAGTGGACCCGACGGTCCGGCTGCAATGTCGCGGGTGGCTGTCACCATCACGTGCATAACCTCTCAAAGCCCTGAACGGCTAAGCCACCCGCTCCGCCACCCGCGCCACGCAGTCCTGTAACCACACATGCGCGGGGTCGTGGTCATTGCGGCTGTGCCAGACCGCGCGAAAAGTGGACAAGGCTGACGGATAGGGCGGCTCACGCATCAGCAAATCACCGGCGGCTGCCAGGTTGCGAGCCAGCGACGACGGCATGATGGACAGCATGTCAGAGCCGTGAAGCAGGGCGGGAATTGCCAGCGAGTGGGGAACAGTCGTGCGATATCGAGGCGACAAACCTTCGGCCGACAAAGCCTCTTCGAGCGCATGGCGGTCAAACATTTCGGCCTGCCTGGCCAGGCCACGCTCCAGGATGAAGCCGCCGACAGCACCCTCTTCCTGGCCACCCACCGACACCGTCACCAAGGGGTAACGCGCAAGGTCGCGAAGCGCCAGCTTGCGGCGTGAAGCCGGGTGCCCCTTGCGCATCACGATCAGCTCACCCTGCGTCATCAGCGTGCGCGAGCTCAGGCGAGACGGCACCTGCGCGAAGATGCCCACCGCGATATCGATCTTTCCGACGTCGATCTGCTCGGCGAGATCGAGGCGCGTCGATGGGCGGACCACGAGGTCGATGCCGGGTGCCTCCACCCCCATGAGCCGGCTCAGCTCCGCCACCATCACCGCCGTCAAATGGTCATTGGCAGCTATAGAAAAGCGGCGGATCGAATTGGCCGGATCAAACGGCTCCACACCCAGCGTGGCCTCGATCCGGCGCAGCGAATCGCGCAGACCGTCGGCCATGGCGGCCGCTCTGGCCGTGGGCACCATCCCCTTGGCCGTGCGCACGAACAACTCGTCCCCCACCACCTCGCGCAACCGCGTGAGCGCATGGCTGACCGCCGACTGGCTCAGGTTGAGGCGCTTGCCCGCGCGCAGCAGGTTGCGGTCTTCATATACCGCATCGAACACCTTGATCAGGTTCAGGTCGATGCGTCCGATGCTCATCGCGCGCCCCTTTCATGTTGCAAGGTGTGCATTTTGCTCTTGCAGAACGAGCGATTCCGTTGACGACGAGGGATGACGATCATTGTGAAGCCACCCCCCTGAAACCTCGCGGAGCCCCACATGAAAACACTCTCACGCCGGCGCTTTGGCGCCCTCAGTCTCGCCACTCTGACCACCTCGGCATTGCCGATTACGACCTGGGCGCAAGCCTCAGGGTCGCCCCGACGCATCATCGTGGGCTACCCCGCCGGCGGCACCCTGGACCAGACAGCGCGGCGTGTGGCAGAAGCATGGCGCAAGCAAGGCACCATCACCATGGTGGACAACCGCTCGGGCGCCGCAGGCCGTCTGGCCAACTCGCAACTCAAACGCGAGCGCGCAGACGGCAACACGCTGCTGTGCACGCACACCTCGGCCTTGAGCATCTACCCACACGTCTACACCAAGCTCATGTACGACGCGGTGGCCGATTTCGTGCCCATCACACCGGTGGTCTCTGCGACCTGTGCCCTGGCGGTCAGCAGCGCGGTGCCGGCTTCGGTCAAGACCCTCGCCGACTATGTGAAGTGGGTTCAGCAGTCGCCCTCCAACGCCATGTACGCGTCGCCGGCCGCCGGGTCCATGGCGCACTTCCTCGGCTTCCAATTCTCCGAGGCGGCCAAGCTCAAGCTGCAGCACGTGGGCTACCGCGGCTCTGCGCCTGCCATGAACGACCTCCTGGGTGCCCAAATTCCGGCCTACCTGGGCTTCGTCGCCGACTTCCTGCCCTACCTGCAGAGCGGCAAGCTGCGCATCCTGGCCGTGAGCGGTGACAAGCGCTCGCGCTTCATCCCCGGCGTGCCGACTTTTCCGGAACAGGGCTTCGGCGCGATCACCGGCGTCGAGTCCTACGGCATCTTTGCACCACCCGGCACACCCGAGGGCGTGGTGAAGACACTGCACGACGAAGTGCTGGCATCCACCCGGGATCCCGCCCTGGTGGCTGGCTTCGAAGAGGTCGGGCTCGAACTGTTCACGCTCACGCCCAAGGCCTACGAACGCTATATCCAGACGGAACGAGACAAATGGAGCCCGGTGGTTCGGGCGTCCGGCTTCAAATCAGAGGAGTGACCATGCAAGAGCAACGCATCAGTGACCGGGAAGAATTGATTGAGCGCAGCATCGCCTTTCTCGGCGACGTGAAGGACATGACGGCGGGCACGGACGTCGAACGCTGGCTGAACCAGACCCATGGCCCAGGCAGCGAGGTGTACGACAACCTCGCGCGCCTGGTGAAGGCCGGTGTGCGTGACGGCTGGGCCGCCAACGTCGAGATCACCGGCCCGCACTACCGCCGCAGCCGTCTCGTGGAGCCTTCGGAACGCACGCACTGGTTCAGCATCACCACCGTGTACATGGACAGCACGGGCAATACCCAGGGCAATCCTGGTGACACCTTTCGCGGGCAGTACCACGCGCACCCCTATGGCGAGCTGAACATGGTGATCCCGCTCAATCCCGGCGCCGCGCTGGCCGGTCCCAACGGCTGGTGCGAAGGCGGCTGGACCGCACCGGGCCCTGGCAGCCACCACTATCCCGAGGCCCGGGGCGGTGCAGTCATCGCGCTCTTCTACCTACCCGCCGGGCGCATCGCCTACCACCCGCCGCCAACCGAATCTCGGGTCGAGGAGCGGTCATGACGCAGTTCGACATTGGGACCACAACGCGTGTGGTCGATGGCGTACTGCGGTCGCGCCGCAGCCTGCGCGCCTTCAAGCCAGACCGGGTGCCGCGTGCGGTGCTGGAAGAGATCCTCAATGTCGCCGCCACCGCCCCGAGCAACTCCAACACCCAGCCCTGGCAAGTGCACGCCATCGCCGGCGAGCCGTTGGCGACGCTGGGGGCCGCGTTGCTGGCCGCTTATCGCGAGAACAAGCTGCCGCCCTCGCCCCACTTCCCCGACCCGCTGCCCAACGAGTACGCCCAGCGTCAGCGGGATTTCGGCGCGATTTACTACAAGGCACTTGGTGTGGACGTCGCCGACATGCCCAACCGCATGCGGCAGACCGAAAAGAACTTTGGGTTTTTTGGTGCACCGGTCGGCCTGTTTTTCACCATAGACCGGCGCCTGGCACCACACAGCTGGCTCGACCTCGGCCTGCTGGTCCAGAACGTGATGATTGCCGCATGCGCGCGCGGACTGGGCACATGTCCCCAGGTGTCCTTCGCGCGGTTCCATCCCGTCATCGCACAGCACCTGTCTTTCAAGGAGCACGAGCTGACGGTGTGCGGTATGTCGCTGGGGTATCCGGATCGCGATGAGCCAGTTAACTGCATGTCCATGCCCCGCCGCGAGGTGCACGAGTTTGCCAACTTCGATCGCTTCGAGGACGCATGAGCGAACCGCAGACGACGACGCTGTATGCGGCGCAGACACCAAATTCGCAGCGTGTCGCGATCGCACTGCGCGAGTTGAGTGTTCCCCACCAGATTCGCCTGTTCGAACTCAGCGCATCCCCGGCTGCAACAACTCTGGCAGAGAAATAGGCCAGTTGCATCAAATCTGGCGACACCCGGTTCATCCCTGTGGCACACGAGCTTGTAAGTCCATGATTTTTCGAGAGCGCCAGAGCAGCTACTCTGGCGCCCTACGAATGGCTCAGCCGCGACCTGGCACCAGACCCATGCGGCGCACCATTCGGTGAAAGTTGCTGCGATCCATGCTGGCCTCTTGCGCGGCGCGTGCCAGGGAGCCGGAATGGCGAGCCAGTGCAGCCTCGACCCAGCGGCGCTGGAAGGCCTCGGTGGCTTCTCGCAGGCCGAGGCCGTCGCCCAGGGGGTTCTCGATGTCCGCCATCGCCAATGGCCCGCCGACCGCCTTCAGCGCCAAGTCACGCGGCCCGATGCCGATCCAGCGCCCACCGCGGCCTTGTTCGGACAGCGCGCGCAACGCCGCGCGGCTGAGCAAGTGTTCCAGTTCGCGCACGTTGCCGGGCCAGTTGTGGGCGAGCAGCGCGGCGCTGGCTTCGGGCGTCAGGCGCAGGTTGCGCGCGCCCAGCCGGTGCTGGTTTTCTTCCAGGAATCCACCGGCCAGGGCCAGCACATCACGGCCCCGCTCGCGCAGCGGCGGCACCTGCAACGGATAGACCGAGAGGCGGTGGTAGAGGTCGGCGCGAAAGCGCCCGGCCGCGACCTCGCCACGCAGGTCGCGGTTGGTGGCCGCCAGCACGCGCACGTCCACGCTCAGTTGCCTGTCACTGCCGGGGCGCTGCAATTCGCCGCTCTGCAGCACGCGCAGCAGTTTGGCCTGTACCGACAGCGGCAGCTCGCCCACCTCGTCCAGGAACAGCGTGCCGCCATCGGCTAGCTCGAACTTGCCCACGCGGTCCTGCACAGCGCCGGTGAAGGCACCTTTCTTGTGACCGAACAGTTCGCTATCGGCCAGGCTCTCGGGCAGCGCGGCGCAGTTGATCTGCACCAGCGCCTGGTCGGCGCGCGACGAGCGCACATGCAGGCGCTGCGCCACCAGTTCCTTGCCGACGCCGGTCTCACCGAGGATGAGCACCGTGAGGTCGGATGTGGCCACGGTGTCGATCTCGCGCTTGAGCTGCTGCATCGCCGCGCTCTTGCCCACCAGCTCGCGCGGCGCCGCCACACCCGCGTGCCGCTCGCGCGCCAGGGCCTGTTCGTGCGCGGCGCGCTCGTGGAGTGCGTGCAAGGCCTCGCTCGCTTCGATGCCGGCTTCCAGCAGGGACACGATGGCCAGCACCTGTGGCCTGGCCACGGCGTCGAAGGATTGCGGGTTGAGCGCGTCCAGCGTCACCAGCCCCCACAACTGACCGGCATGGCGCAGCGGCGCGCCCATGCAGTCGTGCACCGCCAGCAGTTCGCGCTGCCCGGCCACCAGGCCGTCGTAGGGGTCGGGCAAGCCACAGTCCGCCGCGAACCGCAGGCCCTGCGTGCTGCCCAGCAGTTGCGCCAGGCGCGGGTGCGCCGAGACCTGGAAGCGCCGGCCCAGGGCTTCGTCTGTGAGGCCGTCGACCGCGACGGGCACCAGGACGTCCTCCTGCAGCCGCAACAGCACCGCAGCGTCGCAGGCCACCAGGCCACGCACGGCGGCCAGCAGCGACTTGAAATGCCGGTCTTCGGCGGTGGCGTGTGTGGTCATGGAAACAACGTGTGGTCAATCGGACATCAACTGAATGTGGTCATAGTAACCACATACGAAAAAACCCTCATGTGAATCAAGCACTTGCGGGTGCAAACCGACTGGCACGTTTATTGAAGTGGAAGAGGCCTCTCCACTTCAAACCGTTTCCCAAACATGTCCCAGTTCTCGCCTCAGACCATCGCCCTCATCAAGGCCACCGTGCCGCTGCTCAAACAGAAGGGCGAAGACATCACCCGGCATTTCTACGCGCTGATGTTTCGCGACCACCCCGAGGTCAAGGCCTTCTTCAACGAGGCCCACCAGGCCGAGGGCACTCAGGCGCGCGCCTTGGCGGGCGCCGTGCTGGCCTACGCTACGCACATCGACCAACTCGATGCGATTGCGCCGGCCCTGCCGGGCATCGTGCAGAAACACGCGGCCCTGGGCGTGCTTCCCGAGCACTACCCCATCGTCGGCGCGTGTCTGCTCAAAGCCATCCGCGAGGTGCTGGGCGAAGTCGCCAGCGACGACATCATTGCGGCCTGGGCCGAAGCCTATGGCACGCTGGCGCAACTGCTGATCGACGCCGAGGAGCAGGTGTATGCCGCCAACGCAGCGCGCGCCGGCGGCTGGCGCGGCACGCGCACGCTGCGGCTGGCGCGCAAGGTGGTGGAAAGCGAACTGATCACCTCCTTCTACCTGGAACCTATCGATGGCCAGCCCCTGCTCACGTTCACGCCTGGGCAGTACCTGACGCTCGTGCTCGAGATCGATGGGCAAACCTTGCGGCGCAACTACTCGCTGTCGGATGCGCCGGGCAAGCCGTGGTACCGCATCAGCGTCAAGCGCGAAAGCGGCGGCCATGCGTCCAACTGGCTGCACGACAACCTCCAAGTGGGCATGGACGTGCAGGCCCAGGCGCCATGCGGCGATTTCCTTCTTGACACGAAAACGCAGCGACCGCTGGTGCTGGTCACAGGCGGCGTGGGCATCACGCCCGCGATGAGCATGCTGGAAGCGAGCGCCGCAGGTGGTCGACCGATCCACTTCATTCATGCGGCTCGACATGGTGGCATCCACGCCTTCCGTGACCGTGTCGAAAGTCTGGCGGCGGCGCACACCAACGTGCAGCCGTTCTATGTATACGACGAGCCGCGCGACACGGACAGTCCGCACGCCGTGGGCTTCGTGACCCAGCAGTTGCTGGCCGAACTTCTGCCGCCAGATCGCGATGTGGACCTGTACTTCCTCGGCCCCAAGCCGTTCATGCAATCGGTGTATGCCAGCGGCCGCGCGCTGGGCATTCCGGATGCCCAGCTGCGCTATGAGTTCTTCGGACCGCTGGAGGCGTTGGGCGAGGCTTCATAACCAGCGACCACATCCCAGCACGCCCAGAACGACTGCTGGTCGGATGCCAACATCGGAGACGAATCTTGTGATCCGTTTCACCCTTCCTCAGTTCGATCACTGCATCCATGGATTTCAACAGCTCAGCGAAACTTGCATGGCCGTGGTCCTTCGGGTCAAAGGTGAGGTCGAGGCGCTTGACCATCGGCAAGACAGTCGCTTTGTTGACCCATGGCTCGCCCTTGGAATCAGCGAGCAGGTGAACCGCTCGGCGCAACAAGTCTGCTGCCTGGTTGGCCGGGGTCTCGGCGACAGGATCGGGAGTTTCGTCCGGCCCTGTCTCGGCGGATGCCTCCTGCTCGACGAGGCTTTCGTAGTACCGGAACTCATGGCAACTCTTGGCCCAGTGCTTGTTCGTGTTCTTGCGGTTACCGATGCCGATGAACGTGCGGCCGGCAGCCTTGATCTTCTGCGCAACAGGCATGTAGTCGCTGTCACCACCAATGATGATGACTGTGCCAATGTGACCAAAGCGCCCGATGTCTTCTGCTGCGTCAAGACAGAGCTTGATGTCGGCGCCGTTTTTGGCCGATGTTCCGGGGGGGAAAGAGTTGGATCAGCTCGACGGCGTTCTGGAGCAAGGCATCTCGGTAGCGTCCGAAATACTGCCAGTTGCCATAGGCGCGGTTGATGGCCACGGGACCAAACTGCTTTGTGGACCCAAGCCTCCGCGCCGCAAGCCAAGTCGCAAGAACTTTGTCAGCGAAGTAGGCCAATCGCGTCAACTTTGGCCAGGGCAGGGCCCCCCATGTGGCACGAGGTCTTGTAAGTCCTTGATTTCCAGGATGCGCCAGAGCAACTACTCTGGCGCCCTACGGTTTATGAGGACATAGGTTGCCGGCTATCTGTCGAAGTGGCGCAGCAGCGCCGCATTGAAAGCCTCGGGCTGTTCGATGTTGGGCAGGTGGCCGGCATCGGCTATCACCTCCAGCTTGGCGCCGGGCACCAGGGCCTGCAACGCACGCATGGCTTCCGGGAACGGCCCGTCGTTGGCGCCCACGATGAAGGTGGTCGGTGCCCGGATCTGCCCGACGCGTGGCAGGGCATCGAGGCCCTGGATCGCCTGGGCACACCCGACAAAGCCTTCTATCGCCGTCTCGCCGATGGCGGCCTCCAGTGGCGCCACGCGCTCGGTGTGCTGCGCGATGAACGGGAGGCCAAACCACCGCTCGAGCGTCACGGCCGCCAGGCTCGCGCAGCCATGGGCCCGCGCCGCCGCAATGCGTTCATTCCACATGCCGCGTGTGGCCGTGGGACTGTCGGCGCGGGCATCGCACAGGCACAGGCTCAGCAACCGCTCTGCGTGATCGATGCCAAGGCCGAAGCCCGTCATGCCACCCAGCGACAGGCCGACATAGTGCGCTTTGGCGATGCCCAGTGCATCGAGCACGCTGATGTTGTCGGCGGCCAGATCTTCCATGCTGTAGGGCGGCGGCGGCGCTTTGGATTGGCCGTGCCCGCGCGTGTCCACGCACAACACCTGCCAGCCGCGCTCGGCCAGCAGCGCCGCCTGTGCCTGCCACATCTGGCTCGACGCCAGGATGGAATGGCTCATCAGCACGGCCGGCGCGGCGGCATCGCCCCAGCGATGGACAGCCAATCGGGCCGCGGGGCCCGGAATCATTTGCAGCCGAGGTTGATCGTTCATGTCTTGGTTCCTTGTGATGCCCGCGCGCATGGATGGTGAGACAAAGCGCTTCGCTGCTGGAGTGTGGCCCGCGCCTCGCGTCCGGCAACGCTCTAAAATCGCTGCCATATGAGAGAAACTCACAGGGCTCCATGAGGAAGCTGCCACCCCTCAACGCGGTGCGCGCCTTCGAGGCGGCGGCTCGCCACGTGAGCTTCACGCAGGCGGCGCGCGAGTTGGGTGTCACGCACGGCGCGATCAGCAAACAGGTCGCGGCACTGGAGGCCTGGCTTGGAACGCCGGTGTTCCTGCGCTCGCCCATGCAGCTGACCCTGACCGATGCGGGCCGCACGTTGCTGATTGCAGTCACGCCGGCGCTCGACCGCATTTCAGTCGCCGCCACGCACCTGCTCGAGCAGAGAGACACCCGCACCCTCATCGTGCACGCGCCGCCCACGGTCATGATCCGCTGGCTCATTCCGCGTCTGTCGAGCTTCCAGCGTCGCGCGCCCGAGGTGGAAATCCGGTTCACCGCTTCCGCGGCACCACTCAATTTCGAAGCGGGTGGCTACAACATCGCCATTCGCGGCGCGTATCAGCCACCCGAGGGTGTGGTGGCGATCCCGTTCATGACTGAAACCATCCTTCCGATCTGCCATCCCGACCTGCTCGAGGGCGGCCGGCTGCGGCGCCCGCAGGACCTGGAGCGGCAGACGCTGCTCAGCTACGACAGCGAGCCGATGCCCTGGTCGGAGTGGCTGGCCCTGGCGCAAAAGCCGATGTTGCGGCCCGCGCATGCGCTCCAGTTCGAGCAGATGTTCCTGGCGCTGCAAGCCGCGACCGAAGGCCTGGGGGTCGTGTTGCTGCCGCTGTCGATGGTGGCCGACGACATCATCACCGGCAAGCTGTGCGTGCCCTTCGACATAGCCCTGTCCCGCAAGCGCCAGTACTTCGCCCTGATCGCTCCGGGCTGGCACGGCAACCCGGTGGCGGAGCGCTTTTGCGACTGGCTCATCAAGGAAGGGCGGGACACCGAGCACCTGGTGTCGCAGCTGGCGAAAACGCTGATGCCGACTTAGCTGACCATGTGAGCATTTCTCATGGGCATTGGGGCGAACCCGCGGTGCCCGGCGGCGTGGCGGCGCCATCATCGTGCAGCACTTGCTTCACGCGCATCGCCAACAACCGCCATGAACCCTTCATCGTCCCAACACATCGACCCGCGCGCCGTTCCGCGCCGGCTGATCGTGGGCATCAGCGGCGCCTCGGGCGCGGTCTACGGCATCCGCATCCTGCAGGTGCTGAAGAGCTCGGGGGTTGAGACGCACCTGGTCATCAGCGATTCGGCCAAGCTCACGCTGGCCGCGGAGACCGACTTCAGCATCAAGGATGTCGAGGCGCTGGCCACCGAGGTGCACCACGCGAAGAACATCGGCGCGACGATCTCGTCGGGTTCCTTCAAGACCATGGGTATGGTGGTCGCGCCATGTTCCGTCCGCTCGCTGTCGGAGATCGCGTATGGCAACACCACGGGCCTGTTGACCCGTGCAGCCGACGTCGTGCTCAAGGAGCGGCGCCGGCTTGTGCTCATGCTGCGCGAGACGCCGCTGCACAACGGCCACCTCAAAGCCATGCTGCAGGCCAGTGAAAACGGCGCGGTGATCATGCCGCCGGTGCCGGCGCTCTACGCGCGACCAAAAGATCTCGATGAGATGGTGAACCACACGGTGGGCCGTTGCCTGGACCTGTTCGACATCGACACGCAGCTGGTGCGGCGGTGGGCCGGCATCGGCGCCGCGGCCAGCGCACCGCGTGTGGCCTGAATTCACACGGCGGAACATTCACAACCGCTGTCGATGAATTGAAAGAAATTTCGAGTTTCCCCTCAATGCGCCACCCACTTAAAGTGCCGAACGTTTTCAGACAGGAGCAGTCATGCGGGTTGTTGTAGTTGGTGCAGGAATCGGGGGTCTCACGGCCGCGCTCGCGCTCATGCGCCGAGGCTTCGACGTTCAAGTGCTGGAGCAGGCGCGCGAGCTGCGCGAAGTCGGCGCGGGTCTGCAGATCAGCCCCAACGGCAACCGTGTGCTCGACGCGCTGGGATTGACACCCGCCCTGTCGCGCATCGCCGCCGAACCCGCGGGCAAGAAGGTGCGGCTGTGGAACACCGGCCAGACCCGGAACCTGTTCGACCTCGGCGCGACTTCACGCGAACGCTACGGCTTTCCGTACCTGACGGTGCACAGGGCCGATCTGCACCGTGCGTTGATCGACGGTGTCAAGGCCATGAAGCCCGACGCCATCAAGACCGGCGTGCGAATCGACCATGTAGAACAATGCGGCGCCGAGGTGATCGTTCGCAGCGGTGACGCGACAGTCGCCGTGGCGGACGTGGTGGTGGGTGCCGACGGCGTGCACTCGCAGGTGCGCCAGTGCCTGATCGGCGAGGACCGTCCGAGCTTCTCCGGCATCATCGCCTGGCGCGGCGTGATCGAGGCCAGCCGGTTGCCCGACCACCTGCGCCAGCCCTACGGCTACAACTGGGTGGGCCCGGGCGCCCACGTCATCCACTACCCGATGCGCCGCGGCGAACTCGTGAACTTCGTCGGTGCCGTAGAGCAGCAGGGCTGGGAAGTGGAGTCCTGGTCCGAAGTGGGCAGCGTCGAAGAATGTCTGTCCGATTTCAAGGGCTGGCACGAGGACGTGCAGACCCTGATCCGTTCGCTGCACACGCCCTACCGCTGGGCGCTGATGGGCCGGGAAACATTGCCGCGCTGGAGCTACGGCCGCGTCGCGCTGTTGGGAGACGCCTGCCACCCCACGTTGCCGTTCCTCGCGCAGGGCGCCGTGATGGCCCTCGAAGACGGCCTGGTGTTGGCGCGCTGCCTCGAAGCGTGGAAGAGCGACCCCGAGCTCGGGTTGCAGCACTTCGAGCGGGCACGCATCGACCGCACCAGCCGCATCGTCAACGGATCCGCCGCCAACGCCAAGCGCTTCCACAACCCGCAGCTCGCCCATGCCGATGGTGCCGCGAGCTATGTCGACGAACAGTGGAGCGAGGAGCGCGTGAAAGAGCGCTACGAATGGCTCTTCGAATACAAGGCCGACACGGTGCCGCTATGACGAACGCTGCCAACCCCGCCCGCGGCCTGCATCACTTCGCCTGGCGTTGCCGCGATGCCGAAGAAACCCGCCATTTCTACGAAGACCTGCTGGGCCTGCCGCTGGTCCACCTCATCCGCCTGGACCACGTGCCCAGCACGGGCGAGTACTGCCCCTATGTCCACATCTTCTTCGAGATGACCGACGGCTCGTGCATCGCCTTCTTTGATCTCGGCGACGGCCAGGCCACCGCGCCTTCTCCCAACACGCCAGACTGGGTCAACCACATCGCCATGCACATGGACACGCTCGAGGAGCTCGAAGCCATGCGCCAGAAACTCATCGCCCACGGCGTGAACGTGCTCGGCGTCACGGACCACAAGATGTGCAAGTCGATCTACTTCTTCGATCCCAACGGTCTGCGGCTTGAATTTGCCGTGGCGACGCAGACCGAAGACGAGGCGCGTGCCCACCGCGAGAGCGCCCGCGCGGGTCTGGACGCATGGACCGCCTTCCGCCGGAACGGCGCGCGTGCGGAGGTGCCGGCATGATCGGTATCAACGCCACGCACGATGCCGCGCGCAGAAGCTGGGTGGCCTCGGCCAACGAAGCCGGCTGCGACTTCCCCATCCAGAACCTGCCGTTCGGCATGTTCACGCTGGCGACGGAACCGGACGGCGCGACGCCGCGCCCCGGTGTCGCCATCGGTGATCAGGTGGTAGACCTGCGCGCGCTGGATGCCGCCAGCCTGCTGCAGGGCGACGCGGCACGCGCGGTGCGTGCCGTCGCACCGGGCCAGGCGGGCTTGAACGCCATGATGGCGCTGGGACACCGCCCGGCATCGGCCCTGCGCGAGCAACTCTCGGACCTGCTGCGCGAGGGCGGATCCACCGGTCTGCGCGAAGGCGCGGGTCTCCTGCATCCGCAGGCGGCGGTGCGCATGCACATGCCCTGCCAGATCGGCGACTACACCGACTTCCTCACGTCTTACCCCCACACCGAGCGGCACGGCAAGTTCAAAGGCCTCGCCGTCCCGGTGACGCCGGTGTTCCATTCGCTGCCCGTGGCCTACCACGGCCGCGCGTCCTCGATCCGCGTCGCCGGCACGCCGGTGCGCCGTCCCAACGGCCAGTGGAAGGCGGCGGACGACAGCGTGCATTTCGGCGCCGTCGAAGCGATGGACTTCGAACTGGAGCTGGCGGCCATCGTCGGTGCGGGTACGGCGTTGGGCCAGCCGGTGTCGCTGGACGAAGCGCCCGACCACATCTTCGGTTACGTGCTGCTCAACGACTGGTCCGCCAAGTCGGTGCAGTGGTGGGAGCAGATGCTCGGCCCGTTCCTCGGCAAGAGCTTCATGAGCAGCATCTCGCCCTGGGTCATCACGGCACAGGCGCTGGCGCCGTTCGCGACCCGCGCCCCGGCCCGCCGGCCCGACTCGCCGCCGCTGCTGGCCTACCTGAACGCCGCGCGGGACCGCACACACGGCGGCCTCGACATCGCGATGGAAGCCTGGCTCTCGACGTCGGCCATGCGAGAGGCCGGCGCCGGTCCGCAGCGCCTGTGCGCCACGCACCTTTCCCATCTCTCCTGGACCTTCGGCCAGATGTTGACGCACCACTGCTCGAACGGCTGTGACCTGCGCCCGGGCGACCTGATGGGAAGCGGCACCGTATCGGGCGAACGGCCCGATGAGCGCGCCTGCATGACGGAAATCACCAGTGCCGGGCGCGAGCCGTTGCGGTTGCAGAACGGCGAAGAGCGCCGCTGGCTGCACGACGGTGACGAGGTGAGCTTCCATGCGCGCGCCAGCGTCGACGGCCGCGTGCCGATCGGCTTCGGACCGTGCAGCGCCCGCGTGCTGCCGGCCGTGCCCTATCCCTTGCCGCAGGGCTGATCGCGATGTACCCATTTCGCTATGAACGACCGCGCGACGTGCAGGAAGCCGTGAGCCTGCTGCAGGCGCATCCGCAGGCGCGGCCCTTGTCCGGTGGCATGACCCTGGTGCCAGCGCTCAAGCACCGGCTCGCGCGGCCTTCGCACCTGGTCGACCTGTCGCGCCTCGCGGCGCTGCAAGGCATCGACTTCAGGGCCGGCGTGTTGCACGTCGGCGCTGCCATGCCGCATGCGCAGGTCGCCGCCTCCCGTGTCGTGCGTCAGGCGATCCCGGCGCTGGCGGAACTGGCTGGACTGATCGGCGACCAGCAGGTGCGCCAGCGCGGCACCCTTGGTGGCTCGATCGCCAACAACGATCCGGCGGCCGACTACCCCTGCGCGGTTCTGTGCCTGGGCGCAACGGTGGTCACGGACCGACGCCGCATCGCGGCCGACGACTTCTTCACCGGCATGTTCACCACGGCACTCGAGGCCGACGAGATCGTCGTGGCAATCGAGTTTCCGCAGCCACTGCGCGCGACCTATTTCAAGCACCGCCATCCGTCCTCCGGCTATGCCGTGGTTGGCGTTTTCGTGGCCGACACACCGCTTGGCGTGCGGGTCGCGCTCACTGGCGCCGGGCCCTGTGTCATGCGCTGGCGAGACGCCGAGCTGCGGCTGACGGGCGAAGAACGCTGGTCGCCCGAACTGGCGCGTGGACTGGTCCTGCCCGCCGAGTCCCTCAACGACGACCTCGCGGCCACCGCCGATTACCGCGCGCACCTGGCGGGCGTGCTGCTGCGCCGCGCGCTCGCGCAACTGTCTGCGCCCACGGCGCAAGCCTGAACCGAACACCATGGAAATCACGGGAACCCAACTCATATCGGCCAAGCGCGCCGCCGTCTGGGCAGCGCTCAACGACCCGGCCGCGCTCCAGCAATGCATCCAGGGCTGCGAGCGTTTCGAGGCCATGGGGCCGGGCCAGTGGCTGGCCGTCGTCATGGCTGCCGTCGGCCCGGTCAAGGCGCGCTTCACCGGCACCGTCAGCTTGCACGACATCGAGCCGCTCGCGGGCTATCGCCTTCGAGGTCAGGGGCAGGGCGGCGTCGCCGGCTTTGGACAGCTCGAGGCCCGGGTGCGGCTGAGCGACGAAGGTGGTGACACCCGGCTGGACTACACCGCCCAAGCGCAGGTGGGCGGCAAGCTGGCGCAGATCGGCTCGCGGCTGGTGAGTGGCGCGGCCAAGAAAATGGCCGACCAGTTCTTCTCGGCCTTCAATGCCCTGCTGAGCGGTGGTGGCCTGGTGGCTTTCGCTCCCGTGCGCGCCGAGGCAGCGAGCAGCGCACCCGACGAAGAGCTCGCCCTGGTGCAACTCAAGGTCAATGGCCGGCCCGTCGAGCGGCGGGTCGAAGCGCGCACGCTGCTGGTGGAGTTCCTGCGCAAGGACCTCGGCCTGACAGGCACGCATGTGGGCTGCGACACCACCCAGTGCGGCGCCTGCACGGTCAACCTTGACGGGTTGGCCGTGAAATCGTGCACCGTGCTGGCGGCGCAGGCCAGCGGCGGCCAGGTCGTCACGATCGAGGGGCTGGCGCCGCCCGACGGTCTGCACCCGCTGCAGCAGGCGTTCAACCACTGCCACGCGCTGCAGTGCGGTTTTTGCACGCCGGGGATGATCATGGCCGCCGACGGCCTGCTGCGCAGCGGCTGCGCGGTCGACGATGCGGCCATCGAGCACGCGCTGGAGGGCAACCTGTGCCGCTGCACCGGCTACGTCCACATCATCGACGCCGTGAAGCATGCCGCCCGGCAAATGGGCCGCCCGACCGGGGAGGGCGTTGCATCATGATCGGTCAGCCACTGCCGCGCCACGAAGACCAGCGCCTGATCACCGGCCGCGGCCAGTACACCGACGACATGGACCTGCCCGGCCAGGCCTGGGCGGCGTTCCTGCGCTCGCCCCATGCGCATGCCCGCATCCTCGCGGTGGACTCGAGCGCCGCGCACGGCATGCCCGGCGTGATCGCGGTGCTCACCGGCCACGACTACGTTGCCGACGGCCTGCGCGGCATCGACCATGTGCCCAACCCGATCGACGCGGTGGATGCCAAGGCCAAGGCCTTCACCACATCAACCACCGGCCGCATATACGAGCGCCGCCAAGTGCCGCTGCCCACCGACAAGGTGCGCCACGTCGGCGAAGCGGTGGTGATGGTGGTGGCCGAAACCGCGCTCCAGGCGCGCGATGCGGCCGAAGCCGTGAGCGTGGATTACGAGGTGCTGCCGGCCGTCGTGCGCGGCGACGATGCCCTCGCGCAGGGTGCACCCCAGCTCTACGACGACCTGCCGCACAACCTGTGCTTCCAAACCGAGCTGGGCGATCGCGTGGCCACCGACGCGGCCTTCGCCCAGGCTGCCTGCGTGGTGCGGCGCGAGTTCCGCGGCAGCCGCATCGTCAACTGCCAGATGGAGCCACGCTCCGCCATCGGCCACCACGACGCGGCGAAGGACCGCTGGCTGCTGATCTCCGGCAGCCAGGGCGTGACACGCCAGCAGCTGGGCCTGGCCGACGCGCTGGGCGTGCCGGCCGAGCACATCCGTGTGGTGTCGCCCGATGTGGGCGGTGGCTTCGGCCCGCGCAGCTCCCTCAACATGGAACCGGTTGCCGTGCTGTGGGCGGCGCGTCGCGTCGGCCGTGCGGTCAAGTGGACCAGCGACCGCAGCGAAGCCTTCGTCAGCGACTACCAGGGCCGCGACCTGCTCATTCGTGCGGCGATGGCCTTCGACGCGGACGGCCGCATCCTCGCGCTGGACAACCACCTGATCGGCAACGTCGGCGCGCACGCCGTTTCCTACGTTCCCATGGCGAACGCGTCGCGCGTGACCACCAGCGTGTACGACGTGCCTGTGGTGGCGTTGAAGATTTCGGCGGCCATGAGCAACACCGTGCCCACCGGTCCCTACCGTGGCGCCGGGCGCCCGGAAACGATCCACGCCATCGAGCGCGTGCTCGACATCGCTGCGCATGAACTCGGCATCGACCGCATCGAGATCCGGCGGCGCAACCTGATCCAGCGCGATACCTTGCCACGCCTGAGCCCGATGGGCCTGCCCTACGACGCGGGCGATTTCGTCGCCAACATGGAGCGCGTGCTGCAACTGTCTGACTGGAATGGCTTCGCGGCGCGCCGGGCCGAATCGGCCACACGCGGCAAGCTGCGCGGCATCGGCCTGGCCAACTACATCGAGTCGCCGGTCGGCGCACCGCGCGAGCGCATCGAACTGGAGATGAGGCTCGATGGACAGCTCGACATCGTGGCGGGAACGCAATCGACCGGACAGGGCCACGAGACCACCTTCCTTCAAGTGCTGACCGAGCACCTGGGGCTGCCGCCCGAGCGCATGCGTCTACGCACCGGTGACACCGACTTCGTGAAGGCCGGCGGTGGCACGCACTCCGATCGCTCGATGCGCCTGGGCGGCACGCTGCTGGTGCAGGCCTCCGCGCAACTGCTGGAGCGCGCCCGCGCCGCGGCTGCGCAGTTGCTGAAGGTGAATCCAGATCGACTGGAGCGGCACGCGAGCGGGTTCATCCTCCACCGCAAGTGGTGGCGCGACCGCGTCGTGGGCTGGAGCGAGATCGCTGCCCACGTGGCAAGGCATGGCCTGCCGGACGACCACTCGCAAAAGAAGCTCGCAGCGCAGGCCGAGTTCTTCGGCCGCATGCCGGCGTACCCCACCGGCGCCGCCGTGTGCGAACTGGAGGTCGATGCCGACACCGGTGACGTCGAGTTGCTTCGTTACGCGGCGGTGGACGACGTGGGGCGCGCGATCAATCCGCTGATCATCGAAGGGCAGATCCACGGCGGCCTGGCGCAGGGGCTGGGTCAGGCGCTGGGCGAGCACTACGCCATCGACGGCAGCGGACAAGTCCTGGCCGGTTCTTACATGGACTACCGCCTGCCGCGCGCCGGCCTGCTGCCGCCGCTCACGGTGGAGCTCACCAACGACCCGACGCACGGCAACCCGCTGGGCGTCAAGGGTGGCGGCGAATGCGGCATCACGCCCGCCACCGCCACGACTTTCAACGCCCTGGCCGATGCGCTGTCGGCGCACACGCGAGAAGAGATTCCCATGCCCGCCACGGCACTCGCACTGTGGAAGCTGATTCAACGCCCGGAGCCCGCCATCCATGAATGACCAACCCAACGCCACGCAAGACGTGGTGATCGTGCGGCGCGACGGGCCGGTCCTGCACATCACGCTCAACACGCCGGACAACGGCAACCTGATGAGCGCCGCGATGGGCACGGCCGTGATCGGCGCGCTGGCGGGCCTGGACCCCGAGGTGCGCGTCGTCTGCCTGCGCGGCGCCGGCGCCGACTTCTGCGCCGGGCGCATCTCGCCCACGCCGGCCAAGGGCGCGCCGCCGCCGTCGGCGGAACGGCTGCGGCAGCTCGTGGCCCAGCCCGCCCTCGATCTCTACGACGCCATCAAGGCCGCACCGGTGCCCACGCTGGCCATCGTGCAGGGCCGCGCGACCGGCGTCGGCACCGCGCTCGCGGCGGTGTGCGACATCACGCTGGCCGCCGATGACAGCCGTTTCCAGATTCCAGAGATGGAGCGCGACATCCCGCCGACGCTGGTGATGGCCGCACTGTGCGACCGCGTCCCCCTCAAGGCCTTGGGCTACCTCGTCTTCAGCCGTCGAGAGTGGACCGGCCGCGAAGCACAGGCGTGCGGCCTGGTGAGCTGGACGGTACCGGCCGCGCAGCTGGAGACGCAGGCCGACGAACTCATTGCGACGCTCGCAGGCTGCTCGGCCGTCGCGCTGCGGGCGTGCAAGCAGTACCTCACGCATGCCCCGACGATGAGCCCGCAAGCAGCCAGCGCGTTCGCGGGTCACCTGGCCGGCACCGCGCTGTCGGCCCGTTACTGAGCGCCACCGCACGCGGCTTCGACCCAAACCACCACACCACAGGACGCACCCATGAACGACTTCAACCGCGCGGGATTTCCCCGCCGCCATCTGCTGGGGCTGGCTGCCGCCGCCAGCGTGGGCATGCTGCCCCCGATCAGTGCCCGTGCGCAGGCAGCGCGTGCCGGCGATTGGCCGGACAAGCCGCTGCACATGTTCGTTGGCTACGGCGCAGGCAGCGGAATCGACAATGCGGCGCGGCAGTTTGCGCGGCAACTCGAAGTTGTCTCCGGCCAGCCGGTCATCGTGGACAACCGCGCCGGGGCCCTGGGCAACCTGGCGGCCCAGGCGGTCGCCGCGGCAAAGGGCAACCCGAACACCTTGCTGTTCACGCCGAACTCCACGCACGCGGCGAACATTCACCTGTTCAAGAAGCTGCCCTTCGATCCCGTCAAGGACTTCACACCCGTCAGCAGCATCCTGACGCTGGGCTTCGTGCTGGTGTGCGACCCCAAGGCCGTCGAAGCAACCACGGTGCAGCAACTGGTGGCCGCGATCAAGCGCGAGCCCGGGCGCTGGGCCTACGGCACGGGCAACGCCACCGGTCTGGTGGCCGGCGCGATGTTCACGACGCAGACCGGCACCGAGATGCTCGCCGTTCCCTACAAGAGCGTGCCGCCTGCCATGAACGACCTGCTCGGCGGCCGGGTTCAGCTGGTGTTTGCCGACGCCACGCTGGCCATTCCGTTGGTGCGCGCGGGCAGGCTGAGGGCCCTGGCCGTGACCGGTTCGCGCCGCATGACCGCGCTGCCGCAAGTCCCCACGATGATGGAGTCGGGCGTGCCCAACTACGACCTCACGGGCTGGTTCGCCGTGTTTCAACCGGCCGGCGTGCCGCCTGAGCACAACGCGAAACTGGCCACGCTGGTGCAGCGCGCGATGCGCGACCCCGCGCTCATCGAATCCTTGCGCAGCATCGGCTGCGAACCCGAATCTTCCAACCCCGACGAGCTCGCCCGCCGTGTCGCCACCGACACCGAACGCTGGGGCAAGCTGGTCAAAATCGCAGGAATCACACCCGAATGACAGTCGATCTCGAACGCTTCCGCCTGCGCAACTTCATCCAGTCGCTGGGCGACCAACAAGTGCAACGCCACGACGGCTCAACGCAGCTGTGCGACATCGCGGCCCTGCTCGATGGCGCGGCTCAGGCGCATTTCTTTTCGCATCCCGGCGGCGCAGGCCCCGAGCTCGTGGGCAACGTGATGGGCAGCCGCGAGCGCCTGGCCCGAGCCTTCGGCACCACCCCGGACCGGCTGGTACCGGAAGTGCTCAAGCGGCTTGGCACGCCGCAACCGGTGGTGACCGTGGAGCGCGGCCAGGCCCCCGTACAGCAGGTGGTTCTGCAGGGCGAGGACGTCGACTTCACGCAGCTGCCGGTGCACCTTCAGCACGAGCTCGACGGCGCGCCCTACATCTCGGCGTCGATCGACTTCACGCGCGATCCGTCCAACGGATGGGCCAACATCGGCGTGCGCCGCCTGATGTTGCGCGGCCGCCGCACCGCGGGCGTCGACCTGGTCGCGCCGTCCGACATGCGTGCGCTCTACCTGGGGCACGTGCAGCGCAAGGAACCGATGCCGGTCTCTTTCGTGGTCGGCGCCCACCCGATCGACTACGTGGCCGCCACCATGCGCCTGCCGGTCGACGAGATGCCGCTGCTGTCGGCATTGCGCGGCGCGCCGCTTGGTCTCGTGAAATGCATCACGAACGACCTGATGGTTCCCGCCGACGCCGAATATGTGCTGGAAGGTTACCTGGACGAACGCGGCCATGTCGAGCCGGAAGGTCCGTATGGAGAGTTCCTGGGCTACTACGGCGGCGTCAAGCGCAATCCGATATTCCACCTCACCGCGATCACGCACCGCCGCGACGCTTTGTTCCAGACGCTGACGATCGGCGGCAACCAGATGGACCGCACCGACACCGCCCAGCTGTGCGCGCTGCGCACCGAAGTGGCTGCGTGGCAATCCATCCAGCTGGCGGTGCGCGAACTCAAGGCGGTCTATGCAAGCGCTGCAACCGGCGGCATGTTCAACCTGCGTGTCTCCATGCAGCAGCGCGTGCCGGGCGAGGCCCGCAACGCGATTGCCGCGGCGTTCTCGTGCCAGGCCAACATCAAGCACGTCTTCGTGGTCGACCCGGACATCGACATCTTCTCGGACAGCCAGATGGAGTGGGCCCTGGCGACGCGGTTCCAGGCCAACCGCGACCTGGTCACCATGGCCGGCATGCGCGCCATGCCGCTGGACCCTTCGCTCGAAGGGGCGCGCACCGGCAGCAAGCTGGGCTTCGACCTGACCCTGCCGTTGCTGGCCCCGGGCCAGCAACGCAGCATGGAGCACCAGGTGCCCACACCTCCGGTGCCGGCCCAGGCCGGCGCCGAGGTGGCAAGCCCCGAGGCCGCCCTGGCCGCCGGCCCCAAGACTTTCGCCGAGCTGATGCGCGCGGTCGGCAGCCGTGACGGCCGCGAGCTGGTGCGCTGGCTCGAGTCGCAGGACGGCGCCGGCCGCATTCACCGCGACGAGCACGGTCGCTGGTTGTTCAAGACCTGAGTGCCAGGCTTTCGCACCCGTTTCATTCAACACAAGGAGACATGACATGACCCAAGACATCCGAAACATCCCTGTCCGAAGCGGTGCGAGCCGCCGTGGCGCGCTGGCCACCGCCTTTGCGTCGCTGGCCGTCGCCTGCCTGGCGATGGCGCCCGTGGCGCGTGCCGCCGATGCCTGGCCCGAAAGGCCGGTGAAGCTGGTGGTGCCATTCTCGGCGGGCGCTGGCGCCGACATGACGGCGCGCATCATCGGCCAGAAGCTCTCGCAGCGCCTGAACCAGCCTGTGATCGTCGAGAACCGGCCGGGCGCTGCGACCAACATCGCGATGGAGGCGGTGATCCGCTCGCCGGCCGACGGCTACACCTTGTTCTTCGCGCTGCCCACGGTGGCGCAGAACCCGTTCCTGTACAGCTTGAAGTTCGATCCTCGCACCGACCTGCGCCCGGTGGCCAAGCTGACCGAAGTGAGCTTCGTGCTGCTGGCGAGCAATGCGTTCGCGCCGCGTTCGCTGCCCGAGCTGCTCAAGCTGGCCGCCGAACGCCCCAGCAGTGTCACTTGTGGGTCGGCCGGCGCCACGCCCGGCATGGGATGCGAGCTGCTGAAGATCCTGGGCAAGGTCGACATCACGGTGGTGCCCTACAAGGGCAACGCGCCCGCCATGAACGATCTGATCGGTGGCCAGATCAATGTGCTGTTCGACGTTGTGAGTGTTGCCAAGCCACAGGTGGCCGCAGGCCGTGTGCGCGCGATTGCCTCCACCAACAACAAGCGTGGCGACGTGCTGTTCCCCGATCTGCCGACGGCCGCCGAGACGCTGCCGGGCTTCGAGTTGAAGGCCTGGCAGGGAATCATGGTGCCGGCCAAGACCCCCGACGCGGTGGTGCAGCGCCTGGAGCGCGAACTGGGTGCCGTCCTCGCGGAGGCCGAGGTGCAGCAAAAGCTCCGCGAAACCGGGCTGACGCCGGCCTACGAGAACGCCACGCAGTTCACCCAGACCTTGGCTGAAGAACTCAAGCGCTACGAAAAGCTGATCAAGTCCACCGGCATGAAAGGCGAGTGAGCCGGCGCGAAGCCTCGGACCCGAACCCTGATGGCGGCCGCTGCCGGACACCATGAACCTCAACCTCAACTTTCGGCAGCTCACGGCCTTCCTCGGCGTCGCGGAGACCAGCAACTTCACCAAGACCGCGCAGAAGCTGCACCTGAGCCAGGCAGCGCTGTCCGCCAGCATCCGCGAGCTCGAGGGCCAGCTGCGTTGCCGCCTCTTCGAGCGCACCACACGCAGCGTCGAACTCACGAGCGCGGGACGCAAGCTGCTGCCGGTGGCGCAGCAGATGATCGAATCGCTGGAGAGAGTGGCGAGCGAGCTGAATCAAATGGGGGAGCACGGTGTCGCGCGGCTGCGCTTGGGGTTCACGCCGATCCTGGCTTCCAATGTCGTGCCCGAGTTGCTCGAGGAATTTCAGCGGCAGTTCCCGATGGTGCAGGTCGACGTGGTGGATGCGGGCCCGGCCGACCTGCTCGACAAGCTGGAGTCGGACCAACTCGATGCCGCGTTCGGGGCCTTCTCACAAAAGCGCTCGGGCCTGTCGCAACTGCAGATCGCGCCGGCCACATTGATGCTGGTGTGCTCTGGCCAGTTCTCTGCCATCGGTGAACGCATCGCGTGGGCGCAGGTGTTCGACTATCCACTCATCTCGTTGACGGACCGCAGCCCGATTGCGCAACAGGTCACCAGGATCGCGCGGCAGCACAGCGCCGAGATCCGCGCGCCGATGGTGGTCAATCACCTGGAGACCGCGCTCGGCATGGTGGAGAAGGGCTTCGGAGTGGCGGTGTTTCCGTCGTTCGCCCAGGCCGCCTGGCGGCGCTACAGCGTGCGCGCCAGTGAGATCTACCCCGCAGTCAGCATCGATTACTTCCGCATCACGAAGGCCGGCAAGGACACGAACGCGGCCCTCGATGGAATGACGCAACTTCTGATTCAAAGCTTGCGCGGCTCATAGCTCGAAAGCCGTGCGCTCATAGCTGGGTGGCCAATTGCTGCTGCAGCACGAAGGCCCAATACGACCCACTCAGAGGAGACAAAGGGGTCACCATGAACAAGTTCGCAACAGCGGTGGTGAATTCCACTTTGAGCGCGCTCAATCACCGCACAGGTTGGGCGTTCACAAAGGGATGAGGCGGGCCAGCACCGCACCGCGCACAAAGCGCTCGCCCGCGACCACCTCGATGGACTCGAGCACGAGCCAGCGCTCGAGACAGGCACAGTCGCCCACTTCCATCGTCAGCCACAAATGGAAGTCAAGCGTCACATCGTGCATGGGGTTCTTCAGCGCAACCACCATCTTGGCGTGCAGCGTCTTTCCCCGACATTGATCGAACTCAACAGGGGGTCCATGCGTCCGTCATAGATTGAGTGCTCTCAAACCGAAAAGGGGCCCGTCATGAAAATGCAGTGGATTCTGGTTGCCAATGGCGTGGGAACCCTCGAGACCCGTCTGCGCGACATCGGGCGTGCCGCTCGGTGACCCGGCCATGGCCTCTTTCGCCGAAATCATCCACAAACCCGAGACGGTCCGCCCGCCCAACCTGGAGGACCACCGGCTGGCCTGCGCGGCGTTCAGCTGGGCGCACGCGCGGCACGCGCTGGACGAGAGCCTCGAGGGCAAGGCAGGTTTCAACATGGCCACGCTGGCGGTGGACCGCCACGCCCACGGCCCACGCGCAGCCAAACTGGCGCTGCGCTGGCTGGGAAAATCGGGCGCGCGGCGCGATCTGGTCTACGCCGAGCTGGCGCACCTGAGCAGCCGCTTTGCCCGGGTGCTGGAAGACCTGGGGGTGAACGCGGGCGAACATGTGTTCCTGCTGTGCGGGCGCCTGCCCGAGCTGTACGTGTCCCTGCTCGGTGCGCTCAAGCGCGAGTGCGTGGTGACGCCACTTTTCTCGGCCTTCGGGCCTGAGCCCATCGCCACTCGCCTCAGCTTGGGCCACGGGCGGGTGCTGGTCACCACCACCTCTCTGTACCGGCGCAAGGTGCAGGCCATGCGGGCCCGCCTGTCCGAGCTGCAACACGTGCTGCTGATCACCGACGACGATGGTCCGCTGCCGCCCGACACACTGGACCTGCGGTCCTTGCTCGACGCTGCATTCACACCGTACAGCGTGCCCCCCACCGATGCACAGGCACCCGCCTTGCTGCACTTCACCAGTGGAACCACCGGGCAACCGAAGGGCGTCATGCACGTGCACGAGGCGATCGTGGCCCATGTCGCCACTGCGCGCATGGCGCTGGACCTGCAGGACGACGACGTGTACTGGTGCACCGCCGACCCGGGGTGGGTCACTGGCACGAGCTACGGCATCCTGGCGCCGCTGGCGCTGGGCGTGACGATGATCGTGGACGAGGCCGACTTCGATGCCGAGCGCTGGTACACCATCCTTGAGGAACAACGCGTGAGCGTCTGGTACACCGCGCCAACGGCGGTGCGCATGATGATGCGAAGCGGCACCAGCGCAGCACGCGCTCACCATTGCCCCTGCCTGCGCTTCATCGCCAGCGTGGGCGAACCGCTCAACCCGCAGGCGGTGCGCTGGGGTCTCGAGGCCTTCGGCCTGCCGATCCACGACAACTGGTGGCAGACCGAGACCGGCGGCATCATGATCGCCAACTTCCGCAGCATGGACATCAAGCCGGGCTCGATGGGCAAGCCCCTGCCGGGCATCACGGCGGCCATCGTGGAGCGGCTCGCGGACGGCAGCGCGCGCGAGATCCAGCAGTCCGACACCGAAGGCGAGCTCGCACTGCGACGCGGCTGGCCCTCGATGTTCCGCGCCTACATGGGCGAAGACGAGCGCTACCGCAAATGCTTCGCGGGTGACTGGTACCTCACCGGCGACCGGGCTCGGCGCGACGCGGACGGCTACTACTGGTTTGTCGGGCGCATCGACGACATGATCAAGTCGTCCGGCCATCTGATCGGTCCATTCGAGGTCGAGTCGGCGCTGATGGAACACCCCGCCGTGCTTGAAGCCGGCGTGATCGGCAAGCCCGACCCTTTGGTGGGCGAACTCGTCAAGGCCTTCGTGGTGTTGCGCCCCGGCACCAAGGCCAGCGAGGACGTGCGCCGTGATCTGCTGGGCTTCGCGCGCAAGAGACTGGGCGCTGCGGTGGCACCGAAGGAGCTCGAACTGGTGGACATGCTCCCCAGGACGCGCAGCGGAAAGATCTTGCGCCGGCTGCTGCGCGCTCGCGAGTTGGGGCTGCCCGAAGGCGACATCTCCACGCTGGAGGCCGCGTGAGCCTGAGCGCTGCCGATGCCACCGCCTGGCTGCAGGATATGCTGCGCATCCGCCGCTTCGAGGAGCGCTGCGCCGAACTGTACGGCGCGGGCAAGATCCGCGGTTTCCTTCACCTCTACATCGGCGAAGAAGCGATCGCCGCGGCCGCCATACCCGAGCTGCGGCCCGACGACCACCTGCTGTGCACTTACCGCGAGCACGGCCACGCGCTCGCGCGCGGCGTGCCCATGCGCACTGTGATGGCCGAAATGTTCGGCAAACAGGAAGGCTGCAGCCACGGGCGCGGTGGTTCGATGCACCTTTTCGACGTTTCGCGCGGGTTCTACGGAGGCAACGCCATCGTGGCCGGAGCGCTGCCGCTGGCCGCCGGTTTTGCGCTGGCCGACCAGTTGCTCGGCAATGACCGCGTCACTGCGTGTTTCTTCGGCGAGGGTGCAGTGGCAGAGGGCGAGTTCCACGAAACCGCCAACCTCGCGGCGCTGTGGCACCTGCCCCTGCTGATGCTGTGCGAAAACAACCTGTACGCCATGGGCACGGCGCTGGCCCGCTCCGAGTCGAGCACCGACCTCTGCGCCAAGGCCCGCAGCTACAACATGGAGGCGATCACGGTCAACGGCATGAACGTCTCGGCGGTGAGTTCGGCCACGCGCCATGCGCTGGCGCACGCCAGGGGCAAGAAGGGCCCGGTGTTCCTGGAACTGCGCACCTACCGCTTTCGCGCCCACTCCATGTTCGATCCCGAGCTCTACCGCAGCAAGGCCGAGGTGGACGCCTGGAAACAGCACGACCCGATTGACACGTTGCTGGCCCACGCGACCTCGCTGGGCCTGACGCTGGACCGCCCGGCCCTGGAGGCCCGCATCCTGGCCGAGATCGACGACGCCGTGGCCTTCGCCGAAGCCGGCACGCTGGAGCCGCTGGAAGAGCTCACCCGGCACGTTCTCGCCCCGACCGATGTGGGCACGGGGGCACCATGCTGACCAGCTACCGCGAGGCGCTGCGCCGAGGATTGCGCGAGGCCCTTCAAGAAGATCCGCGCGTGTTCCTCATGGGTGAGGACGTGGGACGCTACGGGGGCACATACGCGGTGAGCAAGGGTCTGCTCGACGAGTTCGGCCCGCACCGCGTGCGCGACACGCCGCTGTCGGAGTCTGGTTTCGTGGGCTGCGGCATCGGTGCTGCGATCAACGGCCTGCGTCCGGTCGTGGAAGTGATGACGGTGAACTTCAGCCTGCTGGCGCTGGACCAGATCGTCAACAACGCGGCGACGTTGCGCCACATGTCGGGCGGACAGGTGGCCGTGCCGGTGGTGCTGCGCATGACGAGTGGCGCCGGTCGGCAACTCGCGGCCCAGCACTCGCACAGCCTGGAAGTCTGGTATGCGCACGTTCCCGGCCTGCGCGTGCTGGCCCCTGCCACGGTGGAAGACGCGCACGGCATGCTGCTGGCGGCTCTGCGCTGTCCCGACCCGGTGGTGATCTTCGAACATGCGATGCTGCTCAACACCGAGGGCGAACTGCCCGACCCGCCACCTGCCGTGGCGCTTGAGGGCGCGGCCGTGCGCCGCATCGGCACCGACCTGAGCCTCATCACCTACGGTGGCTCGCTGCCCCGCTGCCTGGTGGCAGCGGAGCAACTGGCCGCCGAGGGCATCGAGGCCGAGGTACTGGACCTTCGCTGCCTGCGGCCACTGGACGTGGCCGCCATCGCCGGCAGCGTGCGTCGAACGCGCCGCGCGCTGGTGGTCGACGAAGGCTGGAAGACCTGTGGCCTGGCGGCCGAGATCGTCACGCTGCTGATCGAGCAAGTTTTCTTCGAGCTCGATGCACCCCCTGCGCGCGTGTGCAGTGCAGAAGTGCCCATGCCTTATGCCAAGCACCTGGAAGACGCGGCCTTGCCCAACGCCGCACGCATCGTCGAGGCAGCGCGTGCGCTGATGCGGCCTTGATCGAACTGCGGATGCCCTCCTTCGGCGCCGACATGGAAGCCGCGCGCTTCGTGCAGTGGCATGTGAAGCCGGGCCAGGCGCTCAAGCGCGGCGACGTGGTGGCGGTGGTGGAGACCCAGAAAGGAGCCATCGACGTGGAACTGTGGCACGACGGCACCATGGCCCGCCTGATCGCGCAGCCCGGACAGCAGATTCCCGTGGGCGACATGCTCGCCGTGCTCGCGGACGCGGGCGAGGATTGGCAGGCGCTCGCCGCAGCGCCAGCAGCAGCGCCTGTCGCACCCACCGCGCCCAGCGCGGACCGGCACGCACGCATGTCGCCAGCGGCACGTCAGCGTGCCCAGGCGCTCGGTGTCGACCTGGCCGCGCTGGCGGCACAAGTGGGTGACCGTGTCATCACACTGGCCGACGTGGAACGCGCTGTGGCGGGCTCCACGACCGCAGCCCCTGACCGCGCCGAGGCCATGCGCTCGGCCATCGGCGCGGCCATGGCGCGCTCTTGGCGCGAGATCCCGCACTACCACGTGGGGTGCGAGATCGTGGTCGAAGCAGCCTTGCAGTCGCTTGAGGCCTTCAACCGGGAACGCCCCGTCGCCGAGCGGGTGCTGTTCGCGGCGGTGCTGCTGCGCGCCGTGGCGCTGGCGCTGGCGGACACGCCCACGCTCAATGGACGGTATGAAGACGGCCGCTTCCAGCCCGCCGCTGCGGTGCATCTGGGTGTGGTGACCGCGCTGCGAGGCGGCGGTCTGGTGGTGCCCACGGTGCACGATGCGCAGCGCCTTTCGCTGCCTGAGCTGATGGCAGCGCTGCGCGCTGTGCTCGCGCGTGCTCGCAGCGGCCAGTTGCGCAGCTCCGACCTGGCCGACTCCACATTGAGCGTGAGCCACCTGGGTGATATGGGCGCCGAGTCCGTGATGGGCGTGATCTATCCGCCGCAGGTCGCTCTGGTCGGCCTGGGCCGCGTGGTGCTGCGCCCGGCGGTGGTGGACGGTCAGGTGGTCGCTGCGCGCACGCTGCGCGCCACGCTGACGGGAGACCACCGGGTGAGCGACGGCCTGGTGGGCTCGCGCTTCCTGGCGTCGCTCGCTGCACAGCTGGCCAACACGCAGCCGGGCCCATGAAAACCGCCGAAGCATTGCATCAGGCGGTGGCGTCGGCCTTGCGCGGCATCGCGCCGGAGGCCGACATCGACAGCATCGACCCCGCAGCTTCATTGCGAGAACAACTCGACCTGGACTCGTTTGACTTTCTCAACGTGCTCATCACTCTGCAGGAGACCGTGGGCGTGGACATTCCGGAGGCTGACTACGGCCGCGTCGACTCTTTGAACGCGCTGGTGGCTTACTTGATGGCCGCTTGAGACAGGTCAATGCATTGCGCGCGCAGCCGCGTGAGCGTGAACACTGACGGCCTACGATCCGGGCAAGCGCGAGTTCGAGAACAGCTGCGCGAGTTGCTTCAGGCCGCAGTCCCGACCCATCCGCGGAAGGAGAAAGCAGCGTAGAACAGCTCGACGTCTGCAAAGCCAGCGAGGTGCAGCAGCGCTTCTTCCTTGCATGGCGCGAGCAGCGGCAGGCCTGCGGTCATCCGTCGGGCCGCGGCCAGGGTGCTCGCCGGAGCGGAATGGCCATCAGCGCCGAAAGCGATCGATCGACCCATCCATCGCTCGGCGCGTCCTTCGGGCGGGGCGTGATGCGCCATCACGAACCGTGCACCTCGCCTCAGGCGGCGACGGATCTCGCGCAGCGTTCGCAGCCGCTCGTCGTGCTCCAGAAAGTGCAGCGTGAGAAGGCAGGTCGCACCATCGAACGGACCGGCAGGCGCCTGGTCGACGATCCCCGTCACGAGTTGCACGCGCTGCGCAAAAGGTGCGACGGCCTGCCGCGCGAGGTCCAGCATGGCGGGTGAGGGGTCCACGCCGACGAAGCGCCAGCGCTGCTCAAGCGCGGCCATGGCTGCGAGCTCCAGCCCACCGCCAGCACCGACGACGAGCACATCTGCCGAAGCTGGCGCCGCTTCGGCCAGTAGAAGCGCGGCCATCCGATGGAGATCGGCCAGCCCGGGCACCTTGCGCGGTGTGTCTGTCGCATAGGACGCGACAGCGCCCGGGTCCGAGAAGTGCGAGGGCTTACCGTGCATTTCAGTTTCTCACTGATGAGGAAAGAGCGTGGCGGAACGGCTGGCCAGGCTGGCGCCGATGATGGTGACGTCAAGCGGCATGAGACAGCTCCAAAAGGGAATGGCTGCTAGCGGCGAGCCGGCAGTGGAGGACGCCGGAAAGGCGGCTATCTCTTTTCATGCAACTATTGTAGTTTCATGAAGCGGTGCTGCGGCAAATCAGCACGTCAGGTCGAGATTCTGCTGTCGACCATCGGCTGCCGCCCCCCAACGTCGGCTCAAGAGCCGCCCGCCTTTTGAACCCCCGGAAATAGCACGCCCACGATACGACCGTGGCCAGGCCCGACAGTTCGAAGGGGCTCGACCACTTGCCGATGGCAAAGATCGCCGTGAGCGCCGCGAACACTGCAGCGAAGAGCGCTCAGGTGAACCCGTTGGAAGAGAGAACGATGGTCGCCATTTCCGATCCGCAAGTTGACGGCTGAAGTCGGGGACGCCCGTTTCACGGATGGTCCATTGACCACATGCCAGGTCAGCGCACAAACGCTCTGCAGCCTGCATGGAAGGCCGTGACACCCGGCGCCTCTTCGATCCGCATCAGCCCGTTGTATTTCTCAACCCGCCCGCGAGTCTGATGAAAAAAAGTTGCTCATCACCGACGGCTGCTCTCAGCCGATAGCCGAAGTCTGGCCTTCACGCCCGCGAGCAGCCACCCGTCAAGAGGGGATCGCCAGCTGCTTGCGGCACCACGCCTTGGCTACACTTTGAACATGAACCTGAGTGAACTGGGTCTGGATCCCTGGCTGGCGGGCCAAGCCAGCGAACTGGCGGCGCTGGAACTGTCTGCTGCCCGGGTCACCGCTGTCGACCGCAGTCGCTACCTTGTGCGCAACGAGGAGGGCGAGGTGCCCGCCGAGCTGACGGGCAAGCTGCTGCATCTGGCCGAGTCTTCAGTCGATCTGCCTTGTGTGGGCGACTGGGTGGGCGTGCGCTACCGCGATGCCGGCACCCAGGCGAGCATCCACAGCGTGCTGCCGCGGCGTTCTTTCCTGCGGCGCAAGGCTGCGGGGCGGGACGTCGAGTTCCAGATGATCGCCGCCAACATCGACGTGGCTTTCATCATGCAGTCGTGCCACTTCGACTTCAACATTCCCCGGCTCGAGCGCTACCTGGTGATGGCTCGGGATGGCCGTATCGAGCCCGTGGTGCTGCTGACGAAGACGGACCTGGTCAGCCCGCAAGCGCTGGAGCGCCAGATCGCGCAGATACGGCTGGTGGGCGTAGATGCCCAGGTGGTCTGCGTGAGCAACGTGACGGGTGAGGGCGTGGACCAGGTTCGCGCACTCATGACGCCGGGCAAGACCTACTGCCTCCTGGGCTCATCGGGCGTGGGCAAGACGACGCTGATCAACCGCTTGCTGGGCGACGGGGATCTGGAAACCCGAGAGGTCAGCCACACGGGGGAGGGGCGCCACACCACCACGCGGCGCCACCTGATCGTGCTGGCGAACGGTGCGCTGCTGATCGACATGCCCGGCATGCGAGAACTGGGCATGCTGGGCGCAGGCGTTGGTATCGAAGAAACGTTTGCCGACATCGCTGCGCTGGCGAGCCAGTGCCGCTTTCCCGACTGCACCCACGACAGTGAGCCGGGTTGCGCGGTGCGTGCGGCGGTTGAACGGAACGAGACCAGTGAAAAGCACCTGCAGAACTATCTGAAGCTGCGCAAGGAGTCGGAGTTCCACGACCTGTCACTGGCCGAACGACGCAACAAGGACAAGGCGTTCGGGCGTTTCATCCACAGCTACAAGAAGCACAAGGGTGGCCCGGACAAGGACTAGGGTCTGTTCACACTATTTTCCAAGATGCGTTGCGGATCAAAAAGGCCATGCGCAAGGCGCGAAACGCAGACGGGCCGGTGGCCCGGCGAGGCTTCGCAACGCGGCGCATGGCCTTTTTNGCAACCCGAAGGGAATGGGTTGAAAACAGCGCCACTCGTCGTTGCACTCCTAGGCCAGACACCCAGTCTGGCCGTCGTCGCGCGCCTCGATTGGCGCTGTTTTCAACCCATTCGCACTTGGAAAATAGTGTGAACAGGCCCTAGCGCCTGTTCCAACCCGCAGACTCAGCGCCAGATCCGCCATCCGGTCTTGAACACCCACCACACCACCGCCAGGCTGGCGACCAGCAATGTGCACGTCGGCCCCGCCGCAGAAGGCCCAGCGCAGCGTCTCCAGCCGGCGATGGGCACCCTCGGGAAACCCCCAATCAAATGTCCCATCAATAAGACTTGAATGTTCTATTGACGGAACATTCTGGCTATCTCACGATAGCGGCATGGACACACAATTGCCACTGCCCAAGTACCACCAGATCTACTTGGTGTTGCGCCAACAGTTGCGCGATGGTCAGTTTGAAGCCGGCTTGCCGGGGGAGCTGGCCTTGATGGAACAGTTCAGCGTGGCTCGTGTCACGGTGCGACGGGCACTGCTGCAACTGGCAGAAGAAGGTTTGATCTTGCGCGAGCCCGGGCGCGGCACTCGCCCTGTCGTGGCCCACGGGCAGGAGGCCCACATGCAGGCCTCGACCCTGGCTTCGGGCAAGCAGGTGCGTTTGACGGGGCTGCTGGAAAACCTGGTGGCGATGGGCATGCGCACCAAGGTCAAGGTGTTGTCGGTGGAGCGCATGCGGGCTCCGGCGGATGTGGCCGAGGCTCTGAGGCTGCAACGCGGCGACCTGGTGCAGAAAGCCGCGCGCGTGCGCAGCACTTCCGACGGGCCTTTGTCGCACATCACCACCTGGGTACCCGACGCGATTTCGTCAAGCTTCGGCAAGCGCGAGCTGGCACAAAAGCCCATTCTGGTGCTGCTGGAAGAGTCGGGCGTGAAGGTGGGCAGGGCCGAGCAGACCATCTCGGCGCGCCTGGCCGACGTCAGCATGGCCCAGCACCTCGATGTTTCCGTCGGATCGGCCTTGCTGGCGGTGCGGCGTCTGATTTACGACGAGGACGAACGTCCCGTCCAATGGCTGCACGGACTGTACCGACCAGACCGGTACGAGTACCAGATGCAGTTATCCCGTGTTGGCGACATTGACGCCAAAGTGTGGGTAAGCCGAGAGCTGTCTGCCAACTTTCATTGACTTTCATAAAGGATGTACCGATGACCACACGTCGCAACTTCATGAGCCAGTCCGCTGCTGCGGCCTCGGCACTCGCGTTCCCTCTGGTCGCCGGGGCACAGCCCAGGCCCATCAAGATCGGTGTGTTGCACCCTGTCACGGGCGCCCTGGCCTATTCGGGCCAGCAGTGTCGCCTGGGTGCAATGCTGGCCATTGAGGACATCAACAACGCCGGCGGCATCAAGTCGCTCGGAGGCGCCAAAATCGAAGCCATGCTGGGCGACGCGCAGTCGAGCCCGCAGGCGGGCACCGCCGAAATCGAGAAGATGAACGAAGCCGGTGTCAGCGCCGTGGTGGGGGCTTTTGCCTCGGCCATCTGCCTGGCCACCACGCAGGCAGCGGCCAAATACAACCTGCCCCATGTGGTGGATGTGGGGGTGGCCGATCAGATCGTCGAGCGCGGCCTGAAGAACACCTTCCGATTCGGCCCGGGCTACAAGATGTGCGCCCAGACGGCCGTGGCCAGCCTGCACGCGCTGAACACAGCAGCGGGCAAGCCTGCCCGCACCGTGATGATCGTGCACGAGGAGTCGTTGTTCGGTACCGGTACCGCCAACCTGCTGGCCGCCGAGCTGCCGGGCTACGGGTACGAGGTGAAGGAAATCATCAAGCACGCCAATCCCACGCGCGACTTCAACAACATCGCGCTGCGCATCCGGCAGGTCAATCCCGACATCCTGATCCCGGCCAACTACTACAACGAGTACGCGCTGCTGGTGCGCACCCTGCAGCAGCAGAAGATCACGCCCAAGGCGATCTATTCGGTGCTGGGTGGTGCTGCGTCAAGTTACAAGTTCGTCAAGGAGTTCCCGGACGCGGCCAACGGCATCATCGACTGCAACCACTGGTTCAACCCGAAAGACAAGCGCTCGGCCGACCTGCGCAAGCGCGTTGAAGCGCAGGGCCAGTTCTTCAGCTACGAAGTGTTCATGACTTACACGGCCATGAAGCTGCTGGCCGATGCCATCGAGCGCGCCAAGTCGACCGATCGAGCCGCCATCATCGATGCACTGACCGCCAGCAAGTTTGCCGATCACATCATGCCGTACGGCCCGACGCAGTTCGTCAATGGACAAAACACCGGCGCGCGGCCTCTGATGACCCAGGTGCAGAAGGGCGACATCAAGGTGATCGTGCCGCGCGAATTCCGCGAAGTGGAGCCGATCTTCCCGCTCAAGGCCTGATCGCCAGGATCCCCTGATGCTTGACCTGAACATCCTGTTCCCATCGGTGCTCAACGGCATCACCACCGGTGCCGTGTACGCGCTGATTGCACTGGGCCTGACGCTGATCTACGGCGTGCTGCACATCATCAATTTCGCGCACGGCGCGGCCTTGATGGTGGCGCTGTATGGCGTGTACATGCTCAAGCACAAGTTCGGGGTGGATCCTTACCTGGCCTTGCCGATCATGGTGCCGGCCATGTTCGTGCTGGGCTATGCGCTGCAACGCGGTGTCATCAACCGCGCCAGCCACGGGCGGGACGAAAACATCCTGCTCGTCACGCTGGGCGTGTCCATCGTGCTGGAGAACCTTGCGCTGCTGTTCTTCAAATCGGACACGCGCACCATCGAGACCGCCTACACGCTGACCACGGTGGAGATCGGCCCCGCCTTCATCGCGCTGCCCAAGCTGGTGGCGTTTGGTGGTGCGCTGGTGGTGTCGGCGGTGCTGCTGCTGATCGTTCAGAAAACCGACCTGGGCCGCGCCATTCGCGCGGTGTCCAAAGAGAAGCAGGGCGCTCGCCTCATGGGCATCGATGTGGACCACGTGTACGCCATGTGCTTCGGCCTCGGGCTGGCGAGCCTGGGCGCGGCGGCCTGTTTCCTGATGCCGGCTTACTACGTCAACCCGCAGGTGGGCAACGGCTTCGTGCTGGTGGCCTTCACGATCGTGGTGCTCGGCGGCATGGGCAGTTTTGCCGGCGCCTTGCTCGGTGGTTTGCTGATTGGCGTGGTGGAGTCGCTGGGTGGCTTGCTGCTCGGTGAGTCGCTGGGGCAGGTCGGCATTTTTGTCATCTTCATTGCGGTGCTCATGCTCAGGCCTCAAGGATTCTTTGGAGCGAAAGCATGAAAGACCTTCGCAACATAGCGCTGTTTGTCCTGCTGGTCGGCGCGGTGCCTTTCTTCACCGAATCTGGTGTGCTGCTCAACTTCGTCATGACCGCGCTGTACGCCTGCCTGCTCTCGCAAGCGTGGAACGTGTTGGGTGGTTTTGGAGGCCAGTTTTCGTTTGGCCACGCGCTGTTCTTTGGCACCGGTGCCTATGTGCAGGCCATCGCACAGATGCAGTGGGGCATGAGCCCATGGGTGGCCCTGCCGCTGGCCATGGCCTTTGCCGCCGCGGTGGGCGCCTTCGTGGGTGCGGCCTCGTTTCGATATGGCCTCAAAGGATCGTATTTCGCGCTGGTCACGCTGGCCTTTGCCGAAGTGTTTCGCATCCTGGCCACGTCCGTTCCCTTCACAGGCGCCGGTGTGGGGCTGATGCTGCCACTCGATGCGTCGGCCTCCAACATGCAGTTCGTTGACCGGTCGGGTTTCATCTGGCTCATGCTGGGTCTGGTCACGCTGGCGCTGTGCATCACCGCCTGGCTGCGCCACTCCCGGTTTGGCGCCTACCTCCAGGCGGTACGCGACAACGAAGACGCCGCACGCGCCATTGGCGTGAACCCATTCAGCGTCAAGCTGGTGGCCACCATCATCTCGGGTGGCCTCATGGGCGCGGGCGGAGCGTTCTATGTGCAGGTGTTCCAGTACATCGACCCCTCCATCGCATTCGGTTCGCACACCTCGGTCGAGGCGCTGGTGGGCGCCATCGTGGGTGGCCTGGGCACGCTGTGGGGGCCACTGCTCGGGGCGGTGGGTCTGCACATCCTGGCCGACCTCACGCGCAACCTGTTCGGTCAGCTGCCCGGGATCAACATGGTCATCTACGGCGTGGTGCTGATCGTCATCGTGATGTTCCTGCCGCGTGGCGTCGCTGGCCTGGGCGCGATCACGCCCTTGCAGTGGCTGCGCGGCAACAAACCGTCAAGCGGTGACAAGCCATGAGCGCCATTCTGCAGATCGAAGGTGTGGGCAAATCCTTCGGTGGTCTCAGGGCGGTGCAGAACGTCAGTCTGTCGGTCACCGAGGGGCGCCTGAGTGCCCTGATCGGTCCCAACGGAGCTGGCAAGACCACCTTGTTCGCGCTGATGTCGGGCTTCATCAAACCCGACACCGGGCGCGTGAGTTTTGCCGGGCGTGACATCACCGGTCAGGCCCCCCACCTGAATGCCCGCATGGGCATGACCCGCACCTTCCAGATCGTGCAGCCGTTTGCGGCCCAGACCGTGCGCGAGAACATTGCAGTTGGAGCGCACCTGCATGTGCCCGGCCGGGCGCAGGCACTGGCCCGGGCCGAATCGGTGGCGCAGCAAGTGGGGCTCACGGCCCAACTCGACAAGCTGGCCAGCGACCTCACCGTGGCCGGACGCAAGCGGCTGGAGCTGGCGCGGGCTCTGGCCACTCGACCGCGCCTCCTGTTGCTCGACGAGGTGCTCGCAGGGCTGAACCCGCAGGAAATTGCCGACATGATTCCGGTGGTACAGGGCATTGCCAACAGTGGCGTCACGGTCCTCATGATCGAACACGTCATGCAGGCTGTGATGAGTCTGGCGCAAGAGGTCTGGGTGCTGGCACAGGGTCAACTCATTGCACACGGCACACCGGCCGATGTGACGAACGACAAGGCCGTGGTGGAGGCCTATCTGGGCCACGGTGCGGCCGAGCGTTTGCAAAAAGTCGTGGCAGGCGACACCGTTCGCGGCGAAGCCGGTAAAGAGGTTCAGTCATGACCGCCCTGTTGAATGTGCAAGGCCTCAAGTCGGGCTATGGTGCGATCGAAGTCCTGCGCGGTGTCGACCTGCATGTGATGCCCGGCGAGACCGTGGCGCTGCTGGGCAGCAACGGCGCGGGCAAGACCACGCTCAACCTCACGCTCAGCGGCCTGGTGAACACCCGGGCAGGGCGGGTGCAGTTTGACGGCAACGACATCACCGGTCTGCATTACCAGAAGGTGGTCATGCATGGCCTGATCCAGGTGCCCGAGGGCCGCAAGGTGTTCCCCAACCTCAGCGTGCACGAAAACCTGGAGCTGGGCGCCTTCACCCGCGGGCGTGAGCGCCGCATCCAGAATCTGGAGAAGGTGTACGACACCTTCCCGCGCCTGAAAGAACGGATGGCCCAGCTGGCGGGCACGCTCAGTGGTGGCGAGCAGCAGATGCTGGCCATCGGCAGGGGCCTCATGGCCGAGCCGCGCCTGCTGATCCTGGACGAACCTTCGCTGGGCCTGTCGCCGCTGCTCGTCGAAGAGATGTTCGGCCTGATCTCGCAACTGCGCAGCGGTGGCCTGGCGGTGCTGCTGGTCGAGCAGAACGTGGGGCAGTCCCTGGACATCGCCGACCGTGCGTATGTGATGGAGAACGGCCACATCCGTTTCACCGGCACCCCGGCCGAGCTGCTGGCCAGCGACACCCTGCGCAAAGCCTATCTGGGCATGTGAGGCGCCATGAGCATGCACAACCTGCCGCCTCAGACCCTGGCGCAAAAACTCATCGCCCGTGCCGCCGGCCGCAGCCAGGTCGCCGTGGGCGAGGTGGTCACCTGCGAGGTAGACCTGGCCATGTTCCACGACTCGTCGGGTCCGCGCCGACTCAAGCCCATGCTCGACGAGCTGGGCGCCTCCATCTGGGACACGAACAAGGTGGTGCTGGTGCTCGACCACTACGTGCCGGCACAGGATGCCGACGCGCAGAAGATCGTGCAGTTCACGCGCGACACCGCCCGGCAGTGGAAACTGCCCCATGTGATCGACAGTGAGGGCATCTGCCATGTGGTGCTGCCCGAGCGCGGCCACCTGCGCCCCGGCATGTTCGGCGTGGGTGGAGACTCCCATTCACCCACCGGTGGCGCGTTCGGCAGCTACATGTTCGGCATCGGCGCGACCGAAATGCTGGGCGTGTGCGTCACAGGTCAGATCTGGGTGCAGGTGCCGCGCACCTTGCGCATGCACTGGGCGGGCCGCTTGCAGCCCGGTGTGTCGGCCAAGGACATGATGCTGCACACGATTGCCCGCCTGGGCATGAACGGCGGCCAGTACCAGGCGGTGGAGTTTGCCGGCAGCGCCGTGCGGGCCTTGTCCATGGCCGAGCGCATGACCTTGTCCAACATGAGCGCCGAGCTGGGCGCGCAGGCGGGCCTGATCGCGGCCGACGAAACGACCCTGGATTGGCTGAGGTCGGTGGGCGTGCCGGCCGACCAGCTCGAAGGTGCCGAACAGTGGTTCACCGACGAAGACGCCGAGTTCGAGCAGCACAGCTTTGATGCCTCGCGGCTCAGTCCGCAGGTGGCCGCGCCGCACAGCCCGGCCAACACCCGCGACGTGGCCGAGTTTGCCGACGTGAAGCCCGGCATTGCCTACATCGGCGCCTGCACCGGCGCCAAGCTGGAAGACCTGCGGGCCGCGGCCTCGGTGCTCCGGGGCCGGCGCGTGGCCGCGGGCGTTCAGCTGCTGGTGGCGCCCGCCAGTGCGCGCGAGCAAGCGCAGGCCGAATCCGAGGGCGTGATGCAGGTGTTGCTGGACGCCGGCGCCACCTTGCTCCCCAACAGCTGCGGTGCCTGCGCCGGGTACGGCGCCACGTTTCCCGAAGGCGCCACCGTCATCTCCAGCACCGCGCGCAACTTCAAGGGTCGCATGGGCCCGGCCAGTGTCAACGTGTACCTCGCCTCACCCTACACCGTGGCCGCGTCGGCCTTGCGCGGCCACATCAGCGACGCGCGGGAGATCCTGGCATGACCCGGCGCAGTGTCGAGCATGCCCGCGCCTGGCGCCTGGGCGCCGACGTGGACACCGATGCCCTGGCACCGGGCGCCTACATGAAACACGGCCTGGACGTGATCGGTCTGCACTGCCTCGAAGCCTTGCGCCCCGACTTTGCAGCGGGCATGCGCCCGGGCGATGTGCTGGTGGCCGGCGCCAACTTCGGCATCGGTTCGTCGCGCGAGCAGGCCGCCGGCGTGTTGCGGCATCTGGGCCTGGCCGCGGTGATCGCGCCGTCCTACAGCGGCCTGTACTTCCGCAACGCCTTCAACCTGGGCTTGCTGTTGCTCACCTGCCCGCAGGCCGGCGACATCGACGAAGGCGAGCGCATTGCACTGCAGCTCGACGGTGCGAACCCCGAGGTGGTGCGCGCCAACGGCCAGCGCCTCGCGTGCCACGCGATCCCGGATTTTTTGATGGACATGGTCGATGCGGGCGGTTTGCTGCCCGTGCTCAAACAACGCATGCAAGGATGAACCCGATGGTTTCAGAAACAACCACCCCCACCGCGATGGACCCGGTCACGCTGGCCGTGTTGCGCGGCCGGCTGGAGCAGATCGCCGACGAGATGGACGCCACGCTCTACCGCAGCGCGTTCAACCCCATCATTGCCGAGGCCCACGACGCCTGCCACGGCCTTTACGACGCCACCACCGGCGACACCCTGATCCAGGGCAAGTCGGGTCTGCCGGTGTTTGTGGGTGCCATGGCCTTTGCCGTGCGCGCCGCCATGCGCGTGGCCGCGGAGCGCGGCGGCATGCAGCCCGGTGATGTGTGGCTGTTCAACGATCCTTACGAGGGCGGCACGCACGCCAACGATTTCAAGCTGGTGCGACCCTGCTTCCGCGACGGGCAGTTGTTCTGTTTCCTGGCGTCGGCCGCGCACTGGCACGACGTGGGCGGCGCGGTGCCGGGCAACTACAACCCGGCGGCCACCGAGTGCTGGCAGGAGGCGGTCCAAATTCCCCCGGTGCGCATCCTGCGCGCGGGCGTGCTCGACGACGACGTGCTGGCCATCCTGCGGGCCAACACCCGCCTGCCCGACAGCCTGTGGGGCGACCTGAACGGACAGCTGGCCGCGCTGGAACTCGGTGCGCGCCGGCTGGACGGCTTGCTCGACGAATACACCGAAACCAAAGTGGCCCAGGCCCTGGTGGAGCTGCGCAGCCGCGCCGTGCGCCTGATGCGCTCGCACATCGCCAGCCTGCCCGATGGGCGCTACAGCTTCGAAGACGTGCTGGACAACGACGGCGTGAAGGACGAGTTGCTGACCATTGCGCTGGACATGACCGTGGCCGGTGACCGGCTCACGCTGGACTTCTCGCGCACCTCGTCGCAATGCGCGGGGCCGGTGAACATTTCGCGCGCGACGGCGGTGGCGGCTTGTTATGTGGCCCTGAAGCACATCTTCCCCGACGTGCCGGCCAACGCGGGCGTGCTCGACGCGGTGGATTTTGTGATGCCCGATGGTCTGGTGATCAGCGCGGCGCGCCCGCGTCCGGTGGGGGGATACACCGAAACCATCCTGCGCATGATCGACGTGATCTTCAGCGCCACGGCGCTGGCCGATCCGCAGCGCGCTGTGGCCCATGCCTACGGCACCATCAACGCCCTGTCGATCGCCGGTCACCGCACCGACGACAAACGCAAGGGTCAGCGCTGGGTGATGTTCAGCTTCTTCGGCGGCGGGCACGGCGGCCATTCCGATGGCGACGGCCTGTCCCACGGCAACGCGCCCATCTCCACCGCGACGATTCCGCCGCTGGAAATTCTGGAGGCGGCCTACCCGGTGCGCTTCACGCAGTGGGCCTTGCGCCCGGGCTCGGGTGGCGATGGCCAGCACCGCGGTGGCCTGGGCGCGATCTATGAAATCGAACTGCTGGAAGACAGCGCCGAAGCCTTCATCTTCGGTGAGCGCGGCAAGTCCGCGCCCAAGGGCATCCACGGTGGCCAGCCCGCCATGCCCAACGTGTTCGAGTACCGCCAGAACGGCGAGTGGAAGACCCCGCCCATGGTGTCCAAGATGCTGGGCATCCAGCTGAAAAAAGGGGACCGTGTGCGCCTGCAGACCCCCGGTGGCGGCGGATGGGGAACGCCGGCAAACCGATCGATCGAAGACCGCCAGCGCGACGCCGCGCTGGGCTACACGAAAGAACCTGCATGAGCGCTTCCACACTGAACCAACCGCACTGGGTGGTCGGCGTCGATGTCGGCGGCACCTTCACCGACCTGTTCGTGCTCGATGAAAAAACCGGTCAGGCGCGCATTGTCAAAGTGCCGTCGACGCGGGGCGAAGAAGCCCGCGGCTTCATGAACGGCATTGCCCAGGTCACGGGCACCACCGGCGCGCGGGGCGCGAAGGACATCGCCACCATCGTGCACGGCACGACCGTGGGCACCAACGCCCTGCTGGAGCGCAAGGTGGCACGCACCGGCATCATCACCACGAGGGGCTTCCGGGACGTGCTCGAGATGCGCCGCCGCGACCGCCCGCAGACCTGGGGTTTGCGCGGCAGCTACACGCCGGTGGTGCCGCGCGCCTGGCGCCTGGAGGTGGACGAACGCGTGCTGGCCGATGGTCAGCTGCACACCACCGTGGACCTCGAGCAGGTGCGTGCACAGGCGCGCGCCCTGCTGGCCGAGGGTTGTGAAGCGGTGTGTGTCTTCTTCATCAACGCCTACGCCAACCCGTCGAACGAGCAGGCGGCGGTCGCCGCCGTGCGCGAGATCTGGCCCAACAACTGTGTGACGGCGGCCAGCGAGGTGCTGCCGGAAATTCGCGAGTTCGAACGCTGCTCCACCGCCACCCTGAACGCGGCCTTGCAGCCCGTCGTGGGCAGCTACCTGCAACGGCTGGATGGCGACCTGCGGGCCCAGGGCTTTGCGGGTGAGTTGCTGATCGTGCAGAGCAACGGCGGCGTGATGTCGCGCCAAACCGCTTGCGACGTGCCGGTGCGCACCGCGCTCTCGGGCCCGGCAGCGGGCGTGATGGCCTGCGCCGAGATCGCCCGCGCTTCGGGTTTTGCCAACGTCATCACCGGTGACATCGGCGGCACCTCGTTCGACGTGTCCCTGGTGGCTGCGGGCGAAGCCGCGCTGGCGGCCCAGACTTCCATTGAATTCGGCCTGGTGGTGCGCTCGCCCATGATCCAGATCGAAACCATCGGCGCGGGCGGCGGCTCGATCGCCTCGGTCGATGCGGGCGGCATGCTGCAGGTCGGTCCCGAGTCGGCAGGCAGCATCCCCGGTCCTGCCTGTTATGGACGCGGCAACACGCGCCCCACCGTGACCGACGCCAACGTGCTGCTCGGCCGCATCGCCGCCGACCGGCCCCTGGGTGGTGGCCTGTTGCAGGCGCTCGATGCCGGTCTGTCGGAACAAGCGATCCAGCAGCACGTGGCCGAGCCCCTGGGGCTGACGGCGCTGGCCGCGGCCGAGGCCATCCTCACGGTGGCCAATGCCCGCATGGCGGGCGCCATCCGGGTGGTGTCGATCGAGCGCGGCCACGATCCGCGCCAGTTCGCCTACATGCCGTTCGGTGGTGGTGGCGGCCTGCATGTCTGCGCCATGATGCGCGAGGTGGGCGTGACCACCGGCATCGTGCCGCGTTACCCAGGCGTCACATCGGCCCTGGGCTGCGTGATGGCCGACATGCGCCACGACGCGGTGCAGACCCTCAACGTGGGCCTGGCCGACCTGGCCTGGCCGGCGCTGCTGCAGCGCGTGGACGACCTCGCCGATGCCTGCCAGGTGCGCCTGGATTCGGCCGGCGTGCACTTTGTGCGCGTGGACGAGGTCATCAGCTTCGACATGCTCTACATGGGACAGACCCACACCCTGCAGGTACCCGTGAAGCGCGAGCAGTTGAACGCCGCGGGTTTGCTCGCGGCGTTCGAGGTGGCCTACCAACAGGCATTTGGCCGCACCCTGCAAGGTCCGGTGATCCGTGTAATGAACCTGCGCTACGCACGCATCGGACGCCGCCCCAAGTTCGACCTGGCGGTGCTGGCACCCCAGGGCGAGGGCCGCACGATCCCGGTGGGCGAGCAGCCCGTGTACCACCAGGGCAAGTGGTGGACGGCAAAGCGCTTTGATCGCCTGAGCCTGCCCGTGGGCACCGTGGTGCAGGGCCCGGCGATTCTGGAACAGCCCGACACCACGGTGTGGCTGGAGCCGGGTTTTGAAGGCCGGGTCGACAAGCTCGGCAACCTGCTGGTGGAGCGCGCCGCATGAACCTGGAGATGAACCTGCAAGGCGCCCGGCTGGGCATGGTCATCGTCGACCTGCAGAACGATTTTCTGGCGCCCGACGGCGCCTACGCGCGCGGCCACACGCTGAGCGCCGAGGCCGTGCAGCTGCCGGCGCGCATGGCCCCGGTGGCGCGTGCCATCAAGGCGCGCGGCGGGCTCGTCACCGCCAGCCTCTTCACGCTCTGGCCCGATGCACACGGCGAGCCCATGATCTCGGCCCACCTCAAGGAGCGCCGCCCCTTCCTGCGCAAGGGCGACTTTGCGCCCGGCAGCCGCGGCCAGGCCAATGTGGACGTGCTGGCGCCGCTGGTCGATGTGTCGGTGTTCAAGGTGGCGTACTCGGCCTTCTTCAACACCCAGCTTGACTGGGTGCTCAAGAAAGCGGGCGTGGACACCCTGGTGGTGTGCGGCATCGTCACCAACGGCGGCGTGGCCAGCACGGTGCGCGATGCGCATGTGCGCGACTACCGCGTCATCGTGCTGTCCGATGGTTGCGCCGCGTTCGGCGAAGCGGCGCACCAGGCGGCCCTGGCCGACATGGCCTCGGTGGCCGAGGTGGTGGACAGTGCCACGTTCTTGAAGCAACTGGGTTGAGCGCATGACCACACCGTTGACGCAGCTGCGCCCTGCCCACGAACTGCAAGCCGACGACCACACGCCGGTCGTGATCATCGGCGCGGGCGCTTGCGGCCTCACGGCCGCGCTGGCCTTGCACCGCCTGGGGGTGGAGTGCGTGGTGCTGGAGCGCGACGCGTTCCCGGCGGGTTCCACCGCCTTGTCGTCGGGCTTCGTTCCCGCGCCCGGCACGCGCGTGCAGGCCGCGCAGGGCATCGACGACAGCGTGGCCCTGTTCGCCAGGGACATCCAGGCGAAGGCGCACGGCGAGGCCGCAGCGCACCTGGTGCAGGCCTACGCCAGCCACATCGGCCCGGCGCTCGACGCACTCGAAGAGCACCACGGCGTGCCCTGGCAGGTGCTCGACAACTTTCTCTACCCCGGCCACAGCGCCCACCGCATGCACGCCGTGCCGGAGAAGACCGGCGCCGGTTTGATGAGCCGCCTGCAGGCCGCCGCCGATGCCGCCGGTGTGGTCCTGCTCACGCAGGCGCAGGTGACCGAGCTGTGGGCCGACGATCAACAGCGGGTCCACGGCGTGGGTTTCGTGCGCCCCGGCGGCGAGGTGGAACGCCTGCGCTGCGACGTGGTGGTGCTGGCCTGCAACGGCTTTGGCGGCGCCCCGGCCATGGTCAGGAACCTGCTGCCCGAAATGGCCGATGCCACCTACGCCGGGCACGCGGGCAACGATGGCAGCGCCATCCATTGGGGCGAGCAGTTGGGCGCCCGCCTGGCCGATCTGGGCGCGTACCAGGGTCACGGGTCCTGGGCGGTCCCGCAGGGCGCGCTGATTTCGTGGGCGCTGATGATGGAAGGCGGTGTCCAGATCAATGCCCTGGGACAGCGCTTTCACGACGAGACCCAGGGCTATTCAGAGGCCGCGGTGCACGTGCTGGCGCAGCCCGGGGGTGTGGCCTGGAACGTGTTTGACGACACGCTGCTGGAATTCGCGCAGGGCTTTCCCGATTTTGTGGCCGCGCAAGGCGCTGGCGCGGTGCAGCACGCCGGCGATGCCGCTGCCCTCGCGCGGCTCATGGCTTGCCCGCCGCAAGCCTTGCAGGCCACCCTGGACGCGGTACAGCCCGGGAGCGACCCGCTCACCGGGCGCAGCTTCAAGCGCGCCTTGCAGGCGCCTTTTCATGCCGTCAAGGTCACCGGCGCCCTGTTCCACACGCAGGGTGGCCTCGACATCGACGCGCAGGCCCGGGTGCTGCGCCAGGACGGCACGCCCCTGCCCAATCTGCTGGCCGCCGGCGGCGCGGCGCGCGGCGTGTCGGGCGGCGCGGTCTGGGGCTACTTGTCGGGCAATGGTTTGCTCAGTGCCATCGCAGGCGGTCACATCGCTGCCCACACCGCCGCCCACTGTGTTCAAACCCTTCAACCAGGAGCGGCACCGTGAGCCAGCCCCACACACTGCCCCGACGCCTTCAACAGCCCAAGGCCTTGCTGGCACCGGGCGTGTACGACGCCCTGACCGCGCTGGTGGCGCAGCAGGCCGGGTTTGAGGCGGTGTACCTGTCGGGCGCGTCCATCGCGTACACCCGACTCGGCCGCTCCGACATCGGCCTGACCACCGCCACCGAGGTGGCCCAGACGCTGGCCCACATCACCGACCGGGTGGACATCCCGGTCATCGTGGACGCCGACACCGGATTCGGCAACGCGCTCAACACGCAGCGCACGGTGCGCGACTTCGAACGCGCCGGCGCCGCGATGATCCAGATCGAAGACCAGACCTTTCCCAAGCGCTGTGGCCACCTGGACGGCAAAAGCGTGGTGCCGGTGGCCGAGATGCAGGGCAAGCTGCGCGCCGCGCTCGATGCGCGGCACGACCCGAACACGCTGATCCTGGCGCGCACCGACGCGGTGGCGGTCGAAGGGCTGGACGCGGCCCTGGAGCGGGCCGAGCGTTATCTGGAGTGCGGGGTGGATGCCTTGTTCATCGAAGCCCTGCGATCCGATGAGCAGATGGACCGCACCTGTGCCCAATTCGCCAGGCGCGTGCCACTGCTGGCCAACATGGTCGAGGGTGGGCAGACACCGGTGCAAAGTGCTGCCGAGCTGGGTGCGCGCGGGTTCAGGATCGTGATCTTTCCGGGCGGCACCGCGCGCGCGGTGCTGCACACCTTGCAGGGCTACTACGCCAGCCTGCAGGCGCACCAGACCACGCGGCCCTGGCAAGGAAGGATGCTCGATTTTGATGGCCTGAACGCGGCCATTGAAACCCCGCAGCTGCTGGCGCAGGGCCGACGCTACGAGGATGCGGATCAGCTGACGGGGAAAACCGGCCCGTGACCTGATCCAGGCCGACTCGGGCCACTTCTGCGATCAGCGACAGACTCCCTGGGTTCGTTGGAAGAAGCAGGCTTGCTGCTCGGTTGACGTCTATCTGGAATGGCTCAGTCGTGAATCCGACCTGTGGTGTCGAATCATTCTCCAAGCTGCCCATGCCACGCCTCCCCAGACGAGCGTGCGCAGTGTCATGGCTGCGACGGTGCGCGCTTCATAGGCACCGCCCGTGAGGACATGCACACCGAAAGCCGCGAACACAAGGGCTGTTGTCGCTGCGATGGCCACCGCGAGTTGCGCGGCCCAGCGTTTGCGCTGCCACAGCCCCAGACCGCAGACGACGTATGCAAACCCGGCCGCGAAGTTGAACCAGAGCACAAAGGACACGATGGCCCCGGCAGCGCGGGCTGCCTCTTCACCGCCGAACAGTGCACGACCGCCCGAGAGGACCGTCAACACCCCGAAAATCACCGCCGTAACGGCCAATGACTTCAGCACAACGCCGTCTCTTGATGCATTCATGACACCACTCCTGGTTGAATTTCAATGAAACAGGTCAGAGGCTCAAGCCCTGTCCCGCCTCTTCCTCGGTCCGACCATCCCGGATGTGATAAATCCGCTTGAAGGTCGGGATGATCTTTTCGTCGTGGGTCACCACGATGATGGCGGTGTGGTACTGCGTGGCCATCTGGTTGAGGATGCGCACGACGGCCAGCGCCCGCTCGCTGTCCAGCGGAGCGGTGGGTTCGTCGGCCAGGATCACGGGCGGGCGGTTCGCCAACGCACGCGCAATCGACACGCGCTGCTGTTCGCCGCCGGAGAGCTCTGACGGTTGCGCCTTGGCGCGGTGACCCACGTCCAGTGCCTCCAGCAGTTCAAGCGCGCGCTCTCGGGCCTCGGCGTTGGGGCGGCCGGCCAGCATGGGCAGCAGGGCGACGTTGTCCGTCACGTCCAGAAACGGAATCAGGTACGGTGCCTGGAACACGAAGCCAATGCTGTCGCGGCGCAGCGCGCGCAAGTCAGGGATCGTCCAACCGTTGTCGTAGATGGTCTGCCCGCCGAGGATCATGCGCCCGGCCGTCGGCTCGATCACCGCGCCCAGGCATTTGAGCAAGGTGCTTTTTCCTGAGCCGGACGGGCCGATCAACCCCACCACTTCGCCGGGTGCGACGACCATGTTGACGTCTTTCAGCGCATCCACCGCCGTGTCGCCTTCGCCGTAGCGCTTGCGAAGTCCTTCGATGCGGATGCCGGTTTCACTCATGTCGTGCTCCCTCAGCCTCCGATGGCTGCTGCTGGATCGACCGCCAGGGCCGCCCGGATTGCCAAGGTGCTGGCCAGTGCGCAGATCACCATCACCGCGATCAGGCCGCGCACCGCGTCGCCCGACTCGAGCAGCACGTACTTCGGAAAGATCGGCGCCCAGACGGTCGCAGACACCTTGCCGACGACGAAGCCGATCAGGCCCAGGCCCAGGGCCTGCTGCAGGATCATGCCGGCGATGGTGCGGTTGCGTGTGCCGATCAGCTTGAGCACGGCGATCTCGCGGATCTTGCCCAGCGTCATCGTGTAGATGATGAAAGCCACGATAGCTGCGCTCACGATGGCCAGGATGACCAGAAACATGCCGATCTGCTTCGCCGAAGTGGCGATCAGCTTGGCCACCAGAATGTCTTCCATCTGCACGCGGGTGTAGGCCTCCAGGTGTTTCCATCGGCGAATCGGCTCGGCCACCTGCTCTGCCGGCACACCGGGCTGCACCTGCACCAGCACCGTGTTGACGTTGTGGTTGGCGGCCTGCGACGCCTGAATCGCCTCCAACAGCCCGGGCACACCCGGCCGGTTGAGCGCCGGGTTGGCGGCGGTGCGGGCGCGATCGTTCAGGATCGCGTCGTTGTCCTTCAGGAACTGCGCTTCCTGAGCGTCCTTGAGCGGTATGAAGACCATCGGATCTCCGCCGGAGGACACCATGCGCTGGGTCAGGCCCACCACCGTGTAGTCGTGCCGCCGGATGCGAAGGCGCTGCCCCAGCGCAAAGCCGGTGCGAACATCGACCACGGCCTCGTAGTGGCTGCGCGTGATGTGCCGACCCGCCAGGAGATAGCCCGGTTCACCGGGCTGCCCCGGCTCAAAGCCGACAATCATTGCGCGCACTTCACGGCCTCCACCACCCACGTCTGCCCCGAGGCCCTCACGCACCTGCATCGTCAGGTAGGTGACGTTGGCAGCTCGGGCCACGCCCGGCAAGCCGAGCACGCTGCGCACCACGTCATCGCGCAGGCTGGACGATTCGGCGTAGGGCCCCTGCGTGTCCTGCTGCACCACCCACAGGTCGGCGCCGCTGTTGTCGAGCAAGGCGCGCGCGTCGTCGACCATGCCCCGGTAGACGCCGGCCATTGTCAGCGTCACGCCGATCAGCAAGCCCAGGCCGATGCCGGTGAGGACAAACTTTCCCCAGGAATGCAGGATGTCGCGCCCGGCCAGGCTGATCATGGCGAACGTCCTGTGAGCGTTTCAACCACCTTCACGCGGCTGTTGTCCGTGAGCGCTTTTTCGCTGTAGACCACCACCTCGTCTCCGGCCTCCAGCCCTTCGAGCACCTGCACCATCCCGTCGAGGCTGTTCAACCCGATGCGCACCGGTGCAAACCGGGGCTTGCCATCCTCGATGCGCCACACACCCACACGATCGGCCTGACGTTGAAGCGCCGGGTTGGGCAGCAGCACCGAGGCCTGCGTGGGCGGGAGTGTCAGCGTCACCTCGGCCAGTTCGCCTGTGGTCAGGCCGCTGGGCAGTGTGTCCATGGACACCAGGGCCACGCGTTCTTCGGTGATGCTGTCGCTCGTGGCCTCCACACGTGCAACCCTCCCTGCCAATGACGCGTCTGGGTTCGAGCGGAGCATGATCCGCGCGGGCAGCCCTTCTATCAAACCGGCCGAGCGGCCTTGGTCGAGCCGCACGCGTACCCACAGAGAACTCGGCTCGATGAGTCGCAAGACGGCTTGTCCCGCCACCACGGTGGAGCCGGCCTCGGCGTCGCGGCTGATCACCACACCATCGGTTGGAGCCAGCAGCAACACGTTGTCGCGCTGCTGCTTCAGACCTGCTCGTTCGGCCGTCAGACGCCGGACGTCCTGGCGCGTGGCTGCCAGGTTCGCATCGGCAGCGGCCACCGCCGCCTGGGCAGAGAGTTGTTCCTGCTGCTTGGCCTCCACGGCGCCGACGCTCATGAATTTCTGCGCGCCCAGCTGGACGTAGCGCTGCGCCGTGGTGGCCGCCAGTTCGCTCCGGGCCTGGGCGTCGCGCCGCTGCGCTTGCGCTGCAACGATGGCACTGCCGCCACGCGCGATTGAAGCCTCCAGGGCTGCCGCACGTTCGTCGAGATCCACCGGGTTCATCTCGGCCAGCAACTGACCTGCCTTCACCGCATCGCCCACATCGACCAAAACCCGGCTGACACGGCCGGCTGCGGTCGGCCCGATCAAGTAGGCCCGGCGTGCCTCCACGGTACCGATGCCGAACAACGATGGTGACAGACTGCCAACAGTGGCCTGGGTCACCGTCGCGCGCGTCGGCGCCAGTGGACCGGAACGCATGACCACATAGGCCAGTGCGGCGATCAGCATCACACCCAGAAGACCCAGACCGAGCCGGCTTCGGAGGTTCGATGGCAATTTCATGGAGCCTCCTGCAGGCCACGAATGAAGAGACGGAAAACACCATCTGCCTGGGCCTTCATGCCCGCAGGCTTGCCCGTCAGCATGGACTGCATCACCAGCCCCTGGACGATGCCGACGAACAGTGTGGCGGCAGCCTCTTGGTCGAGCGTGGCCACAAACTCACCCGCGTTGACGCCGCTCTTGAGCAACCCCCGCAAGAGCTGCCGGTAGGCCTGCAGCAACGCGCGCACCTCCTGCTTGATGGGGGAGTCTGTGGGTTGCTGCAACTCGTGAAAGATGATTCGAGGCACCCCGGGATGGGCAATCACGAAAGCAACATGGGCGCGAAAAACAGCCTCCAGGGCTTGCGTCGACGACGCCGCTGAGCTGGCTTCTTCTTGCAGCTTTTGCAGCAACTGTTCCCTCACCCATTGCATGATCGCCAGCCCGATGGCGTCCTTCGTTGCGAAGTGCTTGAACACTGCCCCCTGGGTTACGCCGATCGCTGCAGCGATGTCGCTGGTGGTGATCGACCCTGGACTGGTTACCCGGGCCAGCTTCAACGCAGCCGCGACGATTTCCGTCTTGCGCTCCTCGGTCGGTAGTCTGGTTGTCATGTTGAATCCGCCGCAGTGATACTGGTAAGTAATTAAGCACTTACCATGATACGCCCATTTCACTCGCTCTGCGAGAGGCAACCCAACAGGGCTGCACCACCCGAAGGCTTCGCTGGACGAAGCCGCATAAATGCCACTGGCGTCATGCCACCCGAGACCTTGGTGGACGCTGGCGATGTCGAACGGCCACCATCGCTGAAGCACCCCCGGCTCAATCCCGCGACCAGATTTTCCTCAACCACGCTGGAGACAACCATGAACGCGCGCCGACTGACCCTGACTATTGCCTTTGCGGCGGCTGGCTGCCGAGGACTACAAGAAGTTGCTCGTGCTCGCCGTGCGCGATGCGGGGCAGTTCGCCAAGGACCACATCCCGGGTGCCATGGCTGCAGCGAAGGGGCTGACTGAAGCAGCGGCTGGCTTTGCGAGAAACATATCCCGGCTGATGCATGCATGCCAGCATTCACTGGCAGCTGCTGTCAAAACGCCTCGGCAGTCAGCGCTTTCTCAACTGGATCTGCACCCAAACCTGCGTAGTGCGCTACCAAGAATTCCCGGTAGGCTTGGACCGCTGGAGAGTCAGCACGTTGCGGGTTTCTGTACAACACGAATGGGCGGTTGGCCACCGGCTGTTCCAACGGCACGCAGTGCAGGCCATGCAGTCGCGCCATGGGCCACACATAGCCGGCGCAGATGGCGACTCCAGCGCCACTGGCCACCAAACCGAGGGCTGTGATGGTGTTGCTCACCTCGTAGCGCGCATGCAGTTCGATGGTCTCGGGCAGCTCGGCGCGGATGCGCAGTTCAGACCCCTGCCCGATGAAGATGATGGGCTGATCGTGCAGTGCCTTCCAAGGCAGGCGCTTGCGCCTGGCAAAGGCGTGGTCGTGGGGCAGCACCGCGTGGGCGCGGGAGGTGAACAGGGGGGTGACCTCCAATGCGTCACCCACCGGCACCCGAAACGACACCGCGAGATCGGCCAACCCGGTCTCGACCGATTGCACGATCTCGTGCGTGGGCACGTCCACCGGTTCGATGCGCACCTGTGGCCATTGCTGCTGGAAGGCACGGAACACAGGTGGAAGCAGTACCCAGTTCATCACGTGCGTCATGGCGATGCGAACCACACCCGTGCGATGCAGGCGCAGGTCGTGCGCGAACTGCTCGGCGCGCCGCATGTCGGCCAGCACGCGCTCGGCATAGTGGAAGTACTGCTGGCCCGCATGGCTGAGCACCACGCGCCGTGTGGTGCGGTCGAACAGGCGGAACCCCAGTTCGGTCTCCATGTCGCGGATCAGCAGGCTGAGCGCGGCGGGCGTCACATGGAGCGAGCGGGACGCTTCGACAAAGCTGCCGAGCTGGGCAATGGCCGAGAAAGCCTTGAACTGGCGGACAGAAATCTGCATGCCGGCCATTGTTATCTGAAATCGAATGAATCGGTTAATAAGTCTTGCTTCTCCTTGTCAGTGATCGCCCCTAAAGTGCAGATCGCCCCTCCAGAAAGGGCCCACGACACAGGAGACTGACCATGAGCGAAGGCTCGATCGACACACGATCGCAGGACGGCATCACCGTCATCACCCTCAACCGACCGACCAAGCGCAACGCCATGACGGCCGCGATGTGCGCCGGTCTGCGCACCGCCTTCGAGAACTTCCGCGACGGCAGTGACCGGGTGGCCGTGCTCACCGCGGCGGGCGACATCTTCACCGCGGGCGCCGACCTGACGAGCCCGCCTTCGCAGTTCTGGAAGGCCCTGCCCGACGTGGGCGTGGACATCGGCAAACCCGTGATCGCGGCGCTCAACGGCCCCTGCATCGGACTGGGCGTGGCGATCGTGGCGTTCTGCGACCTGTGCGTGGCATCCAGCAACAGCCGCTTCGTCTATCCCGAAGCCCGCGTGGGCGTGGCGGCCGGCCTGATTTCGTCGATCACGGCGCGCATTCCGCACAAGGTGGCGCTGGAGCTGATGCTGCTGGGCGAGCCGCTGAGCGCTCAGCGCGCCTATGAGGTTGGTCTGGTCAACCGCGTCACCGAGCCCGGCGCCGAGTTGGCCGAGGCCCTGCGCATGGCGGCGGTGCTGGCGCAGTCCGCGCCGCTGGTGCTGGGACTGCTCAAGAAGATGGTGCGCGAGACCTTGCCGCGCAGCCCGATCGAAGCCATGTACCTGGCCCAGGCAGACGCCGAGCGCGTGCTCCACAGCCAGGATGCGAAAGAGGGTCTGGCCGCCTTCCGCGAAAAGCGTGCACCCCGTTTCACCGGCCACTGAACCACCGCCATGACCATCACCTCCCAACAGCACGCCGCGCCCAGCCTGCGCCAGCCCTTCACCGACGAGCTGCGCGAACGCTTGCGTCAGCGCTTCGACGCCCAGTTGAACACCGGGGACTCCGCGCTGAACAACCACGCCCGCGGCGAGTCACCGTTTCCGCCGGCGCCTCCCCAGGCCGTGCTGATGGCCCACCACCTGGACGATGTGGTCGACGCCATGCGGATCTGCCACGAACACCGGCTGCCGGTGATTGCCCACGGGGCCGGCTCCTCGCTCGAAGGGCAGTTGCTGGCGCTCGAAGGCGGGCTGTCCATCGACCTCACGGGACTGAACGCGATCGTGTCGATCAACGCCGAGGATCTGACGGCCACGGTGCAGGCCGGCGTGACGCGCGAGCAGCTCAACGACGCGCTCAAGCCGCACGGCCTGTTCTTCCCCATCGACCCCGGCGCCCACGCCACGCTGGGCGGCATGACGGCCACCCGCGCCAGCGGCACGAACGCGGTGCGCTACGGCTCGATGCGCGAGAACGTGCTCTCGCTCACCGCCGTGACGGCCGATGCCCGCGTGGTGCACACCGGCACCCGGGCCCGCAAGTCGGCCGCAGGCTACGACCTCACGCGCCTGTTCGTCGGCTCCGAAGGCACGCTGGGCCTCATCACCGAGGTGACGCTGCGCCTGTACCCGCTGCCCGAGGCCATCAGTGCCGCGGTGGTCACCTTTCCCGACTCGCGCGGCGCGGTGGACACGGTGATCCAGGCGATGCAGATGGGCGTGCCGCTGGCGCGCTGCGAGTACCTGTGCACACGCTCCATCGAAGCCATCAACCTCGTGCACGGCATGGGTCTGCGCGTGCAACCCACGCTGTTCCTGGAGTTCCACGGCACGCCTGCCAGCCTGCAAGAACAGGTGGAGCTGATGCAGACCCTGTGCAGCGACAACGGCGGCGAGGGCTTCGAGTGGGCCGAGCGGCCCGAAGACCGCACCCGGCTGTGGAAGGCCCGGCACAACGCGTACTACGCCTGCCGCGCCACACGCGTGGGCAGCGAAGTGATTGCCACCGATACCTGCGTGCCGATCTCGCAACTGGCCAGCTCGCTCCAAGGGGCTGCCGACATCCTGAAAGACGCCAGCTTTCCGACCATGCTGTTCGGCCATGTGGGCGACGGCAACTTCCACGCCCTGCTTGTCGTGGACCCGACCAACCCCGCCGAGATGGCCGAGGCCGAGCACCTGAACGCCGCCATCGTGGATCTGGCGATCGACATGGGCGGCACCTGCACCGGCGAACACGGTATCGGCCTGCACAAGATGGACTTCCTGCGCCGCGAAGCCGGCGAAGAAGGCATCGACCTCATGCAGCGCATCAAGCAGGCGTTCGACCCGCTGAACCTGCTCAACCCCGGCAAGATTTTTTCCCTGCCCGACGCGGCCAGCGCCTGAACGGCGGCCGCGCCAAGCCAGTCAGCCACCACAACAGAAGGAGACACCATGAAATCGCTCAAACCTTTCGCCGCGACGCGCACCACGCGGCGCCAGCTGCTGCGCGGTGCGGCAACTGCAGCCTGCGCCATCTGCCTGCTGCCCGCAGCCCAGGCCCAGGTCGACAAATGGCCGACCCGCAGCGTCACCATCGTCTCGCCCTACAACCCGGGTGGCACCAACGACGTGGTGGCGCGCCTGGTGGCCGACCGGCTGCAGAAAGCGCTGGGCCAGCCCTTCGTGGTGGAGAACAAGCCCGGTGCGGCCGGTATCGTGGGCTCCGGCGGGGTGATGCGCGCCGCGCCCGATGGCTACACCCTGCTCTCGGGCAACAACGGCTCGATGGTGGTGCAGTCGGTGGTCAAGAAGCCTTCGCCCTACGACCCTGCGACCGCCTTCACGCCCGTGGCCAAGGTGGCCGACGCGCCCAACTACATCGCCATCAGCAGCACCGTGCCGGCCGACACCGTGGGCGAGTTCATCGCCTACACGAGGCGCAACCCGGGCAAGCTCAACTACAGCTCCGCGGGCAGCGGCTCGTTCGGCAATTTCATGGGCGAATACTTCAAGCAGCAGACCGGCACCTACATCGTGCACATCCCTGGCCGGGGCAGCGCCTCGGCGCTCAACGAGATGGTGGCCGGCCGCATCGAACTCATGATCGACCCACTGGTGCTCAACCAACGCAATGGCGGGCGCATCAAGGTGCTGGCCACCACGCACGCCAGCCGCGTCGACGCCTACCCCGACATCCCGACCATCAAAGAGTCCGGCGGACCCGAGTTGGACATCACCGGCTGGTTCGGCCTTTTCGGCCCGGCCAACCTGCCACGCGAGGTGGTGGACAAGATCAATGGCGTGCTGCAAGGCATGGCCAGCGACCCGGAGGCCCGCAAGATGCTGGCCACGGCCGGCCTGGTCCCCGCCCACCTGCCCGGTGCGGCCTTCAGCAACCTGATCAAGGAAGACGTGAAGCGCTACGACGCCATCCAGCAGCGTGCGCGCATCGTCGTCGAATGATCCCCCCCCGCCGGAACACCCCTTGACCCCCACCATCCTTCCCCACATCAAGGTTCTGGACCTCTCTCGCGTGCTGGCCGGTCCCTGGTGCACCCAGGCCCTGGCCGACATGGGCGCCGAAGTGTTCAAGATCGAGCGCCAGGGCACCGGCGACGAGATGCGCCACTCGCCGCCCTTCCTGCGCGGCGCCGACGGCCAGCCCACGAAGGACAGCACGTCCTACGTGTGCGTGAACCGCGGCAAGCGTTCCCTCACCATCGACTTCACCCAGCCCGCGGGTCAGGCCCTGGTGCACGAACTGGTGCGCCAGTGCGACGTGGTGGTGGAGAACTTCAAGGCCGGCGACCTGCAGCGCTACCGGCTCGACTACGAGAGCCTGCGGGCGATCAACCCGTCCCTCGTGTACTGCTCGATCACCGGCTACGGACAGGACGGCCCCATGGCCGCGCTGCCCGGCTACGACCCGGTGTTCCAGGCCATCTCCGGCATCATGAGCACCTGCGGCCTGCCCGAGGGCGAGCCCGGCGCCGGGCCCATGCGCTCCATGCTGCCGCTGGTGGACGTGATGACCGGCATGGTCGCCACATCGACCGTGCTCGCCGCCCTGCTGCACCGCGAGCGCACCGGCGAGGGCCAGCACCTGGACATCGCGCTGCTCGACGTGGCGCTGGCCGCCAGCGTGCACCTGGGCCAGACCTACCTGTCCACCGGGCGCGTGCCGCAGCGCGCGGGCAATGGCAGCCTGCTGTTCGCGCCGTCCAACTGCTTCCCCTGCCTGGAAGGGCACATCCTGATCCAGATCGGCAACGACAACCAGTGGCAGCGCCTGAGCAAATGCCTGGGCCGCACCGACTGGCTGGAGAACCCGCATTTCGCGACCAACGCCGAGCGCATGCGCCACAAGGCCGAGGTCGATGGCGCGGTCGCCGAGATCACCCGCACCTGGGACAAACAGGCGCTCTCGCAGATGCTGGGCGAAGCGGGTGTGCCCTGCGGCCCGGTGAACGACATGGCGCAAGCCTTCGAGCATCCGCAGGTACGCCACCGCGGCCTGCGCGTGGAACTGGACGACCCGCGCCTGGGCAAGCTGCCGGTCATCCACAGCCCGTTCCGCTTCTCGCGCACGCCCGTCGTGCACCGCCCGCCGCCGGCGCTGGGTGCCGACACCGAAGCGGTGCTGCGCGAGCACCTGCGCGTGGACGACACCCGCTGGCAGGCCCTGCAGGCCGCCGGCGTGGTCTGAACCCTGTCAACCTCCTGCCCACCATGTCACTGAAATCCCCCCTGGTGTCTGCGGCCGACCTGGCCGCCCACCCCGAATGGCGCGTGTTTGACTGCCGCCACGACCTGGCCAACCCCGAACTCGGGGCGCAGCAGTTTGCCGCGGGACACATCCCCGGCGCGGTGCACGCCCACCTGGACCGTGTGCTCTCCGGCCCCACGAACGGCCGCAACGGCCGCCATCCGCTGCCCGATCCGGACGCACTTTGCGAGTGGCTGCGCGCCCAGGGCGTGCACGACAGCGATGTCATCGTCGCCTGCGACGCTTCAGGCGGCGCCTACGCAGCACGCCTGTGGTGGCTGCTGCGCTGGCTCGGTCACGGCGATGTCGCGGTGCTCGACGGCGGTCTGCCAGCCTGGGAGGCCGGGGGTGGTGTGCTGGTGACCGACGTGGTCGACCGCACACCCGCGCGCTTCGAGCGCCGCGAGCCCCTGGTGGACATGGTGAACACGGCCGACGTCCAGGCCAACCTGGAGCAGGCGCAATTCCTGGTGGTCGATGCCCGAGGCGCCGGCCGCTACGCCGGAGAGGGCGAAACGCTGGACCCGCGCGCGGGGCACATCCCGGGCGCGCACAACCGGCCCTTCACCGACAACCTGGACGCCAGCGGCCGCTTCCATCCGGCCGCCCGGCTGCGGGCCGATTTCGACCGCGTGACCGGTGGCCAGCCGCCCGGGCAGGTCGTGGCGCAATGTGGCTCCGGCGTGACCGCCTGCCACAACCTGCTTGCCATGGAACTTGCCGGCCTCCCGGGTGCCCGTCTCTACCCGGGCTCGTGGAGCGAGTGGTGCAGCGACGACACACGCCCGTTGGCCTCTGGGCCACTGCCCTGACCGACTGGTGCACACCTGCGTCCACTCTGGCGTGCAAAGGTATCGCATGGACCCGGCAGATCATCACCGGTCGCAACAGCTTGGTCAGCGGCCATGGTGGTGAACGTGGACCCCCCGCATCCAGGCCATGAGATCGATGGGGCCGGAAGTGCCGGTGCTGGCTACCTCGGTCAGAGCTCGAGACCTTTTGAGCTGCGGCTTTTGCCGGGGTTGGTGCTGGGTCAAGGTGCCGCGCGAGAGCTTGTCCAGGATCGCGCAGTGCGGCTGTTCGTTGCCGTGGCAGGCTGTCACCAAGACCGAGAGCCCGTCCATCATCTGCTCGATTTCTCGCCGCTTCTCCTCAAGGTCCGCCAGGTGACGTTGTGCCACGGCCTTCACCTCGCGGCTCGTGCGCTGTGAATCGCTCCACAGGCCCATGAGCTCGGCGATCTGTGCCACCGAGAACCCCAGGTGGCGCGACTGCCGGACGAACCGCAACACCGAGACCTCCCGATCGCCATAGAGTCGGTAGCCCGCCTCGCTGCGTTCTGCCTCGGGCAGCAGGCCGATCTGTTCATAGTGGCGGATCATCTTCGCGGAAACGCCTGCGGCGGCAGCCGCTTCGCCGATGTTCATCAGAGTGGTCATGGTGCGCTCCGGGGTTTGAATGACTCCAACGGTCGAAGGATGTAGCTTGTCATGGTGGGAAGGTCAAGGCCCTCACCGGGAGAGCCCTGAGGAGCGGGGTTCAAAGGGTTGGGTAGCCAGCGTCAGCCAGCGCTTCGACCAGAGCATCGCGGTCTTCACCGCTTTTCACAGTGATCAGACGTCGCGGAAGATCGACCTGTATCTCGCATGCTGGATCAACCAGTTTCAGGGTGACGTTCACCTTGGAAGCGCAGTGGCCGCAGGTCATGTCGGGGAGGTGGAATTCGTGCATGGATGACTCCGTAAGAGGGTTGAGGGAACCCGCACTGTGGGTATTGCCACGGTGGCAATGTCAAGTCGCATCTGCCGTTGCGCTTGCCACCGTGGCAAGGCCAACCATTCGCTCCACCCTCAACCCTTGGAGTGCCTCATGAACACCGCCACCTTGTCGCTCATCGAGCATCAGTTTCCCATCGAAGGCATGACCTGCGCCTCGTGCGTTGGCCGCGTCGAGAAGGCCTTGAAGGCTGTTGCCGGCGTGAAGGAAGTCAGCGTCAACCTGGCCACGGAACGGGCCACGGTGAACGCTGCTGCTTCCACACTGCCGGCCAGCCTGGTGGCCGCGGTGCACAAGGCCGGCTACAGCGTGGGCAAAGAACCGAGTGAGGAACAAGGCACACAGCCCACAAGAAGCAAAGGCGAGCCCTGGTGGCCTGTCGCGCTCGCCGCTTTGCTGTCGCTCCCTCTCGTGCTGCCCATGTTTGCCATGGTCTTCGGCGTCGATTGGACAATCAACGGTTGGCTGCAGCTGGCACTGGCCACACCGGTGCAGTTCTGGCTGGGCGCGCGCTTCTACCGCGCGGGCTGGAAGGCGGCTCGCGCCGGCGCAGGCAACATGGACCTGCTGGTGGCACTGGGTACCAGCGCCGGATACGGTCTGAGTGTGTATCTGCTGTTCAAGCACCTCGAACACGGCACGCCGCACCTGTACTTCGAAGCCTCTGCCGTGATCATCACGCTGGTGTTGCTGGGCAAATGGCTGGAGTCGCGCGCCAAACGCCAGACCACCGCCGCCATTGCAGCCCTCAATGCCCTCAAGCCCGAGGTGGCGCGCGTGCGCATGTCCTATGGCGATGTGGACGTCGCCATTGCCCAGGTGAAGGTGGGTGACACCGTGGTGATTCGCCCGGGTGAGCGCATTCCGGTGGATGGCGTGGTCACCACCGGGTCCAGCCAGGTGGACGAATCGTTGATCACGGGTGAGAGCCTGCCCGTGGTCAAACACGCGGGCGACAAGGTCACAGGCGGCGCCGTCAATGCCGAGGGCCTGCTGTTGGTGGAAACCACGGCGGTGGGCGCCGAGTCCACGCTCTCGCGCATCGTGCGCATGGTCGAATCGGCTCAGGCGAAGAAGGCCCCGATTCAGCGCATCGTGGACCGCGTGAGTGCCGTCTTTGTTCCGGTCGTCCTGCTCATCGCCGCACTCACCCTGCTGGGCTGGGGCCTGGCCACCGGCCATTGGGAGCAGGCCATTCTGAACGCGGTGGCGGTGCTGGTCATCGCCTGTCCGTGTGCCCTGGGCCTGGCGACCCCCACTGCCATCATGGCCGGCACCGGGGTGGCCGCTCGCCAGGGCATCCTGATCAAGGATGCTGAAGCGCTGGAGATCGCGCACCGCATCAACACCGTCGCGTTTGACAAGACGGGAACGCTCACCGAAGGCAAGCCGACGCTGGTCGCGGCGGTCGCTGCTCCCGGCCATGATCACCAGTTGCTGTCCTGGAGCGCCGCCATTCAGGCGGGCAGCGAACACCCGCTGGCACGTGCCGTGATGAACGCCGCCGAAGAGGCTGGTCTTGTTTTGCTATCGGCCGCCAAGGTGAGTGCCGTGCCTGGGCGCGGCATGTCGGCCGAGGTGCAGGGTCGTGCCTTGCGGCTCGGAAGCCCGCGTTACATGCAGGAGCTGGGCGTGGACACATCGGTCATGGCCGAGCCAGCGCGCCGGCTTGAAGACGAAGGACGCACGGTGTCATGGCTCGCCGACGTGACGCAAGCACCTGCTCTGGTGGGCATGCTGGCCTTTGGCGATGCTCCCAAGACCAGCGCCATGACAGCCATTCGGAGCCTGCAGGCTTTGGGTATTTACACCGTGATGGTCACTGGCGACAACCTGGGAAGCGCGATGGCCGTCGGGAGTGCTCTGGGCATTGACCACATCGAAGCCGAGGTGTTGCCCGCAGACAAAGCAGCCATCGTGAACCGGCTCAAGGAAGGTGGCCGAGCGGTGGCCATGGTGGGGGACGGCATCAACGACGCACCGGCGTTGGCCCTGGCCGACGTGGGCATCGCCATGTCCACCGGCACCGACGTCGCCATGCACGCCGCGGGCATCACCCTGATGCGGGGCGACCCCGCGCTGGTGGCCGATGCGATCGACATCTCGCGCCGCACCTACCGCAAGATCCGGCAAAACCTGTTCTGGGCCTTTGCCTACAACGTGATCGGGATCCCGCTGGCGGTGGCTGGTTTGCTGAACCCGGTGGTGGCGGGTGCTGCGATGGCATTGAGCAGTGTGAGCGTGGTGAGCAATGCGCTGCTGCTGCGGGGTTGGAAGCGCAGAGGTTGAGGGCACTGGTGCGTGTGCGAACCAGGCGCCGTGACAAGCGTCGCTGCGCCCAATCGCAATGTCGGTTTCTCGAAGTTCACGGCGCTTCAATCACACCGACTGGTTGGTAGCTGTCCACCAGAGAGCCGCTTGGCAGCGAGTGCTGTCGTTGGTCAGCGGGGAGCGCACTCAAACTGGCTGAAACCAAGCAGTCGCTGGACCTTCCGACCGCGGGCATTGATGCTGATGGCGATATACAGTCCCATGCACGGACCAGCGCTTGACGCGATCTCACGAAGCGGCGTTTTCACCAGGCTCTCATGAGGCGGCTGCCGGCCGGCTCCGTGCCCCGCGCCCACCCCACCGCCCTACCATGTCTCGCACCATCCGCCCTCTTGCCTTGCTCGCCCTGCTCGCCCTGCTCGTCGGCTGCATGGGCGGCGCTGTCGAGCTGCCCGGCAGGATGGAGCAGCCGGCGCTGGTGGATAAGCTCGACGTGACCGTCGGCGCATCCTTCCCCGGCAAGGCGCGCGGCTATGTGCTGCCTACACCGATCGTGCGCATCCACGTCGGCGAGTCCAGCGCAGCGCGCTTGCGCCAAGCGTGGGACGCGCTGTTCGCCAGGGTGGTCGACCTGCCCGACTGGCCGCCATGGCGCTCGCAGCCACCCGCGGTCGAGGGCGTGATTGAGCTCGCCGAAGCCGACATGGACGTCGCGCTCGGCAACGACGCCACCCGACCCGACCGTATCCGCGCGCGCTATCGCATCTGCCTCTACGAGCCCGACGCCACGCCGGTCAAATGCTGGACCGCAGAAGCCGAATCCACCGACCAGCGCAAGATCGGCGAGTGCCTGCCCGACATCGGCGCCTGCATCGGCCAGCAGGCCGACCACGTGATGCGCGAGGCGGTCGCGCGCTTCCTGCTCGAGTTCGAGGCCGACCCCGAGGTCAAGCGCTGGGCTGCGCGCAAGCAGGAGGCGCGATGAAGCGCCTGCTCGCCGCGCTTCTCATCGTGCTGATGGCACCGCTCGCGCCGGCTGCCGAACAGCCGCCCGTCGTCGGCCTGGTGTGGTGGCCAGCGGATCCGGCCGATCCCCGCCACAGGTTCGCCCGCGAAACCGAGGAGTGCCTTGCCACCACGCTTCGCGAGCGGGCGCCAGGCGTGCGCGTCGTCCACCAAGGCGTGATCCGCGACGCGCTCTACCCGCGCCTGGAGCCTGCCACCCAGCCGCCCAACGAACAAGCCTTCGCCGAGCTGCTCGCCCGCCCCGCCGTGCAGGAGCGGCTGCGCGGCCTCGGCCTCACGCACCTGGTGGCGTTCACCGGCGGCACCGACGTTGCTCCGTTCCAGGGCGGCATCCTGTGCGGCGCGGGTTACGGGGGCGGAGGCTGCCTGGGCTTCGCCTGGCAGGACAAGACCACCACGCTCGCTGCAGCGCTGTGGAACCTGGAGCGGCGCGAGAGCGTCGCCCACGAGCAGTCCCGCTCCGAGGGCACCACCATCGTGCCGGCGTTCTTGTTGCCGATTCCGCTGATCGCCGACACCCACACCGCCGCTTGCCAGGAACTCGGCGCTCAGGTTGCCCGCGACGTGCTCGGCGAGCCCGCGCCGCAGCCAGGCACGCCACCGCGCTGACGCTCATCCCCCGGAGAGCAGCTCGGCGAGCGCCTTCTCGGCTTGCGCCGCCACCTGCCGCAGCGCCTCGTCGGTCACGCCCTGCACCAGCTCCTCGCTCGGCCACCAGTAGGTGCGCTCGGTCTTCGCTCCGGCGGCCACACGGTCCTGCCCTCCCACGCGCAGCACCAGGTCCACCTTCGCCGTGACGTCCCAGTAAAGCACGGTGGCCGGGGTCAGCACACCGAACTCGCGGACGCCGACATAGATGGTCGGCACGGACCGGGGCCTGAGCCGTGCCAGCGCCGCATCCGCCTTCGCCTGCACCAGCGCGCGCACGATCTCCAGCTCATCGGGCTCGATGACGATGCGTCCCATGGAGACACCGCCGATCGTGGTGCGCTCGCTGTGCACCCTCTGGCGGATGTCGGAGACCTCCACCTTCGCCACCCGCGGCAGTCCCTGCGCCTGCGGCGCGAGCCTGGTCGGCTCCACGCGCACCGTGATGTCGCTGATGGCACCGCTCTTGGGAGCGGGCATTGACGCAGGAGCCGTCTCTGTGGCGCAGCCGGCGGCCAGCAGCAGCGTTGCGACAGCCATCAAAATGGGTGCTCTCATGGTCGTTGCCCTCTGTCTTGTGGGCGGCCCGTTCTTTCCGTCGGCGCGCCTGACGGGTGGTGGAAGTGGCGCAGATGATGGAATTGTGAGCATCGACATGTGAAACGCTTCCTGGATCTGGGTCGGTTGGATAAAGCCTTGGCAGACATCGATCTCCACGGCATGGTGCAGTTCGAAATTTATCTCCCAAACAGCCAGTCAACACACTGTGCTACCAATAGAGCGCCATCAGCTCGTGCGACCAATCCGGTTGCCGCAGCTCACCGCCAGGCAAGTACTCTTCCCAAACTGGCTTCAGGTCGAGCAGCGGAGACCCATCAACCGCATCGAGACCGACCACATCGATTTCTGTACCACGCACGGCAAGAATGCGGCAATAAGACGTTCCGATGCGGTTGGGTCGCATGCGGCCGCGTTGCGCGAAGATGCCCACACAAGGCCAATCGGTGCGCCCGCGGGGATGGCGCGCACCGACCTCCTCTGGTTCTTCCGCCTCCACGTGAAAATAGAACAGCACTTGAAGATGAGAGAGTGCTGCCAGCCCACTCAACGCGTCGGGGCCGAAGCGGGTAGGGTCAAGTACGAGTGTGCAGCGGTTGTTCCCCCAGCCGTCTTTTTTCGTGGCCTCTCGTCGACCGCCCACCACGCACCCAATAGGCAGCATCTGGATCGCATATGGCTTTGGTTTCACTTGCATGAGGTCCTTACCCGCCGCAACAGCTGCGGCCTGCTTCGTTGATCGAATTCTGGTGCGATGGCGCCATTGCCAGCAGTCCCTCGGATCTGAACAGGTGAGATCCGTATGTCCAGGGGCAAGCTGCGACCGCACGTTGCCGCAGTACACCGCAGAGCTCGTTCTTCGACAAGTCTCGTGGCGCTCGCCCGAACGAAGTTTCAAGCGCGTTCGCGATAGGTGCGCCCGCTCGGCCAGCGCGAAGCAGTGGCAATGCCAGCGTGCGCGCGATGCCCATCGCCACGTCGCGCCCGACGTCGTCTTCCACCAAGGCCAGTGCCAGCTCGTTAGCAGTTCCCTGCGCTTCAAGTGGACGTGCCGCAAGACTTCGATGGTTTCGACCGTGTTCACCCCTCGGGGGCTGACTATGTGATCATGCCGGCGTTGATCAATGATGCCGATCCCGCCGGCCGAATGCGGCGCGCGCATCGTCGGTGTGTGCAACGGCACCTTGGTGGTCGGCAGCGCCATCCGGGCTCGACGCATGTGCCGCACCAGCGCTACCTGGTGGATCGGGACGTGGCGACCACGACCGGTATCACGGCATCGATCCCGGTTGCCCTGGCTCTCGTGGAGGCGATGGGTGGGCGTCTGGTCGCATGAGGATTGGGGCGTGGATGTGCAAGAGGGCATGGACGGCATCACCCTGGCGCTGACCGCGGACGCCTGGTCGCGCACCGGCCGGGTGAGCGTGCTCGCGGAATCAGCGTCGCCGGGCTCCGTCGCGCTGCGCAGCGGGATGAAGCTCGTCGCGGAACGCGCCAGCCACGAGCTGCCACGCCTGCCCCTCACGGCCACGATAAAGCCCTTGCAGCAACTCGACGCCACGTTGTGCCAGATTGCGGAGCGCTTCGGATCGTCGCGTCGCGAGTGGGTGGTGCTTGAGATGGAGTACTCCGGTGCGCTTGCGTCTGTCGATTCCGGCCGTTGCCGATCGTCGTGATGACGGGAGCTGGTGCCGAACAAGCGAATTCCGAGGCACCTGCCTTCCCGGCGAAACCGGTAAACCCATCCAATCAACTCAACAAGGAGCTACAAAATGACCAGTTCCATCCGTACCTGCCTCTGGTTCCGCGACGGGCGGGGCCGCGAGGCCGCTGATTTCTACTGTTCTCTGATCCCGGGAAGCCGGGTCGAGACGAGCTTTTCTGGCGATGCCGGGCACGGCACCTTCTCGGTGATCGACTTCTCGCTGGGCGGGGTGCCCTACCAGATTCTCGATGCCGGGCCGGTCTTCACGCTGACCGAGGCGGTGTCGATATCGGTCGCGACGGATGACCAGGCCGAGACCGATCGGCTATGGGCGGCGTTGACGGCGGATGGCGGCGAGGAGAGCGTCTGCGGCTGGCTGAAGGATCGCTACGGGGTGTCCTGGCAAATCTTCCCTCGGCGGCTGACGGAATTGACGACGAGTGCCGACAAGAAGGTGTCGGCCTCGGCAATGGCAGCGATGATGAAGCAGAGGAAGATCGATATCGCGTTGATCGAAGCAGCGGTTCGCGAGGCGGTGTAGCCCGTCGTGCGTCATCGCGCGTCCGACCTGGCCCGCGCAGCGCCCCGCTTGCCGGGATGGACCGACTCAGGTCTGATCCCGCAGCGTCAGGCCATCGGCGTCGACCACGGTGACCCGCACGGGCACGGCCTGGCGCACACTTTGTGTGACCGTGCAGAACTCTTCGAACTGCGCCAGTGCCCGGTCCAGGTGCTCGAGCGAACTCGCCACCACCCCGAGGGTGATGGTGGCGTGGATGCCCAGGATCCGCAGCCGACCTTGCGGGTTGCGGCCCAGCTCGGCCGTCACCCCGCAGCGCAGGGGTTCCGGCGCCTGCTTGAACTTGCGCAGAGCGAACAGCAGCGAGTCGCTCAGGCAGTTGCCCACCGAAGCACACAGCAACTGTGCAGGGGCGGGGCCTTCGCCCTTGCCCAGCGGTGCGGGCTCGTCGGCGATCAGCGTCGGAATGTTCTCGCCGAAGTTGATCTCGAAGCGGTAGTCGGTTTGCTGCTGGAGCGATACGGAAACGGTGGTCATGGTGCTGCCTTGGGCGAGGGTGGTTGGTGGATCAGAGCGCGTTGAGCGGGATCTTCAGGTAGGCCACGCCGTTGTCTTCCTTGGGTGGCAGTTCGCCCGCGCGGATGTTGACCTGGACCGAGGGCAGGATCAGTGTTGGCATCTCCAGGGTGGCGTCGCGCTGCGTGCGCATGGCCACGAACTCGTCTTCGCTCACGCCGTCGTGCACGTGGATGTTCTTCGCACGCTGTTCGGCCACGGTGGTCTCGAAAGCCACTTCCCGGTCGGTGGGTGGGTAGTCGTGGCACATGAACAGCCGCGTTTCAGGCGGCAGGCTCAGCAGCTTGCGGGTGGAGGCGTAGAGCGCGCGTGCGTCACCGCCGGGGAAGTCGCAGCGTGCGGTGCCCACGTCGGGCATGAAGAGTGTGTCGCCCACGAACACCGCGTCGCCAAAGCGGTAGGCCGCGCAGGCCGGCGTGTGGCCGGGCACGTACATCACTTCACCAGCGAGGGCGCCCAACGGGATGGCTTCACCTTCCTGGAACAGGTGGTCGAACTGCGAGCCGTCGAGCTTGAACTCGGGCTCCAGGTTGAACACGCCCTTGAACACCTTCTGCACGCGGGTGATGTTGCCGCCAATGCCGATCTTTCCGCCCAGTTGGGCCCGCAGGTATGGCGCGGCCGAGAGGTGGTCGGCATGGGCGTGGGTCTCCAGGATCCACTTCACGTGCAGGTCATTGGCGCGCACGTACTCGATCACCTTGTCGGCCGACGCGTGCTGCGTGCGGCCCGATTTGGGGTCGTAGTCGAGCACCGAATCGATGATCGCGCAGTCGCTGCCCGGGCCGTTGTGGACCACATAGGTCACGGTCCAGGTGGCGGGGTCGAACATGCCATGGACCTGGGGTTGGACGGGGGTGGTCGAAAGAGATGTCATGGAGGACTCCTTTAAATAAGCTGATAACAATATATTGACAAATAGAATGTTTGTCAATATATTCTCACCATGCTTCGAGGCAGCGCTGAGCAGCCTCAACGAACTGGAAGGAAACATCGATGAAAAGCGTCCTGATGGACCTGGAAGAAATGCAGTCGGCCGCAGGCCGAGCCTGCCGCCTGATGAAGGTGCTGGCCAACCCGGATCGGCTGTTGATCCTGTGTCAGCTCTCTCAGGGTGAGCGCCGCGTGGGGGAGCTTGAAGAGCTGCTCGGCATCGTGCAACCCACCTTGTCTCAGCAGCTCACCGTGCTGCGCGACGAGGACCTGGTGAGCACGCGCCGCGAGGGCAAGAACATCCACTACGCGCTGACCAGCCCGAAGGCGCTGGCCGTGATGCAGGTGCTCTACGAACAATTTTGTGTCTGTGAAAAGGAGTGAGTCATGACGGTTGATTGGGTCAATTTCACGCCGTGGGCTTCGTTGTCCGGCGGCATCTTGCTGGGCGTGGCCTCGGCATTTTTCATTCTGGTGAACGGCCGCGTGCTGGGCATCAGCGGCATTCTGGGTGGCCTCTTGCCCCCGAAGACGGGCGACGCGGGCTGGCGCATCGCGTTCCTGCTGGGCATGCTGGCCGCGCCATTGGCGTATGGCCTGCTGGCGCCCGAAGGTTTCGCACAGGCGCCGCGCATTGACGCGGGCTTCGCCACCATCGTGGTTGCCGGCTTGCTGGTGGGCCTGGGCACGCGCTACGGCTCGGGCTGCACCAGCGGGCACGGTGTGTGCGGGCTCTCGCGCCTGTCGCCCCGCTCACTCGTTGCCACGCTCGCCTTCATGGGCGCGGGCTTCGTCATGGTCTTCGTGGTTCGCCACGTTCTGTAAGGAGCACACACATGCACCGCATCACCGAATTCTTCGTGGGCCTGCTGTTTGGCCTGGGCCTGCTGCTCTCCGGCATGACCGACCCGGGCAAGGTGCTCGGTTTCCTGGACCTGTTCGGCACCTGGGACCCGTCGCTCGCTTTCGTCATGGGCGGCGCCATCGCCGTGGGCTTCTTTGCCTTCGCACTGGCCAGGAAGCGCACCACCAACTTCCTGGGGGGAGCGCTGCACCTGCCCAAGTCGAGCCAGATCGACAAGCGCCTGGTGATCGGCGGCCTGACCTTCGGCGCGGGCTGGGGTCTGGCGGGTTTCTGCCCGGGTCCGGGCATCGTTTCCATGGCCTCCGGCGAGGTGAAGGCCGCGGTGTTCGTGGCGGCCATGGTCGTCGGCATGGTGATCTTCGAGGTCGCCGAGCGCACCGGTCTGCGCCGGCGCGTGGGGGCCTGACATGCGGCCATTGACCGTGATCCCCCTGTCGGACGAGCTGTCGGTCGCGGGGCAGATTTCTCCCGCCGACCTCTCCGGGCTTGCGCGCGCCGGCTTCAAGTCCGTCATCTGCAACCGGCCGGACGGCGAGAGCCCGGGCCAGTTCAACCACCTCGATCTGGCGGCCGCGGCCAGCCAGGCCGGCTTGGCGCTGGCCTACCTGCCGGTGGTCTCGGGTCGGGTCACCCCGGCAGACGGTCAGGCGTTCGCTGCTTTGCTGAACCAGCTGCCCACGCCCGCGCTGGCGTACTGCCGCAGCGGCATGCGTTCGGCGACGTTGTGGGCGCTGTCGCAAGCGGGTTCGCAACCCTGGCCCGAGCTCGCGCAACGCGCGGCCCAGGCCGGTTTCAACCTGAGCGGCGTGGCCCCGCCCCCGCCGATTTCGTCCCTGTGACGCCCGCAACCTGAACACCCCCAGCATGCATCCATCGTCCAACTGGCGTCAGCTGTTGCCTTCCCTGCCCGTGTTGCAGTGGGGTCGCGCGTACAACCGCGACACGCTGGTCAGCGACGGCGTGGCGGCGCTGATCGTCACCATCATGTTGATCCCCCAGAGCCTGGCCTACGCCATGCTCGCGGGTCTGCCCCCCGAGGTGGGCCTTTACGCCAGCGTGGCGCCGCTGCTGCTCTATGCGGTGTTTGGCACCAGCCGCGTGCTGGCCGTGGGGCCGGTGGCGGTGGTTTCTCTCATGACGGCCGCGGCCATTGGCCAGCACGCCGTGGCGGGCACGCCCGAGTACTGGGCGGTGGCCATCACGCTGGCCTTTCTGTCGGGCCTGCTGCTGCTGGCCATGGGGTTGCTGCGCCTGGGTTTCCTCGCCAACTTCCTGAGCCACCCGGTGATCTCGGGTTTCATCTCGGCCTCGGGTCTGCTGATCGCGGCCAGCCAGCTCAAGACCTTGATGGGTGTGAAAGCCGAAGGGCACAACTTCGTCGATCTGAGCCTGTCGCTGCTCTCGCAGCTCGGTCAGGTCCACACACTCACCCTGGCCATCGGCGCGGCCACGGTCGCCTTTCTGTTCTGGGTGCGCAGCGGCCTCAAGCCGCTGTTGCAGCGGGTCGGCATGAAGCCGCGAGCGGCCGACATGGTGGCCAAGACCGGCCCGGTGGCGGCGATCGCGGTGACCACACTGCTCACCTGGGGCCTGGACTGGCAGGCGCAGGGCGTGAAGATCGTGGGTGCCGTGCCTCAGGGCCTGCCACCGTTCACGCTGCCCTTGTGGGACCTGGGCCTGTGGCAGCAACTGCTGGTGCCGGCGCTGCTCATCAGCGTGGTCGGATTCGTCGAGTCGGTGTCGGTCGGGCAGACCCTGGCCGCCAAGCGGCGCCAGCGCATCGAGCCCGACCAGGAGCTCGTGGCGCTGGGCGCAAGCAACCTGGGCGCGGCTTTCAGCGGCGGCTTCCCGGTCACCGGTGGTTTTGCGCGCTCGGTGGTCAATTTCGACGCCGGTGCCCAGACGCCGGCGGCCGGCGTGTTCACCGCCGCCGGCATCACGCTGGCCTCGCTGTTCCTCACGCCTGCGCTGTTCTACCTGCCCCAGGCCACGCTGGCCGCCACCATCGTGGTGGCGGTGCTGTCGCTGGTGGACTTCAGCATCCTGCGCAAAACCTGGAACTACGCGAAATCGGACTTCCTGGCGGTGGCGGCCACGCTGGTGGCCACGCTCACGGTCGGGGTGGAGACGGGGCTGGTCGTGGGTGTGGGCGTGTCGCTGGCGCTGTACCTCTACCGCACGAGCCGCCCGCACATGGCCGAGGTGGGCCTGGTCGCAGGCACCGAGCATTTCCGCAACGTGCAGCGCCACGCCGTGCTGGTGAGTCCGCGGGTACTGAGCCTGCGGGTCGACGAAAGCCTGTACTTCGCCAACTCACGCGCGCTGGAAGACCGCATCAACAACGCCGTGGCCCATCGCCCCGGCCTCGAACATGTGGTGCTGCAGTGTTCGGCCATCAACGACATCGATGCCAGCGCGCTGGAAAGCCTGGAAGCCATCGACCTGCGTTTGCGCGGCGCCGGCCTGCGTCTGCACCTGTCCGAGGTCAAGGGGCCGGTGATGGACCGCTTGAAGAACACGGAATTCCTGCACGGCCTGAGCGGTCGGGTGTTTCTCACCCACTACCAGGCCGTCCACGAACTCGCGCCCGACGTTGGTTGAGGCGCGCGGCGCGCCCGCTCACGCCTGTCTGTGCATGCGTTACGCTGCCGCATGGACTACCCCCACTGGTTTCCACCCGCGCTCGTGACCTGGCTGCCCATGCTGGGCAGCATGTTGGTTGGCGTGCTCGCCGCCAGTCTCGTTTTCCGGTTGGGAGAGCGCGTCGTGCGCCGTGCCACACGAGAGGCGCCCATTGCCGCCAGCGTGGCATCCAGCATCCGCGCACCCGCGAAGTGGCTGTTGCCGATGCTGTTCGTCAACCTTGTGTTGCAGGGTGCGCCCGAAGACGCTCTGGGGCTGGCGGGTGTTCAGCGTCTGATGGCGTTGCTGCTGATCGCAAGCCTGACATGGATGGTGTCCAACGCCATCCGGGGCCTGGCACAAGGCGTGATTGCCGCCAATCCGACGGGTGTGGCGAACAACCTGGAGGCGCGCCGGATCCAGACGCAGACGCGCGTGCTTGCGCGCTCGCTTCAAGGCCTGGTGGTGTTGATCGGGCTGGCCATGATGTTGATGGCCTTTCCCGCGGCGCGTCAGATCGGTGCGAGTCTGCTGGCGTCGGCCGGGGTGGTCGGTATCGTGGCGGGCTTTGCGGCACGCCCTGTGCTGGGCAATCTGATCGCCGGGCTGCAGATCGGACTGAGCCAGCCCATTCGCCTGGACGACGTGGTCATTGTCGAAAACGAGTGGGGGGTGATCGAAGAGATCACGGGCACCTATGTGGTGGTGCGGATCTGGGACCAGCGCCGCCTCATCGTGCCCCTGCAGTACTGGATCGAGAAGCCGTTCCAGAACTGGACCCGAAGCACTTCGGAGCTCATCGGCACGGTGTTTCTCTGGGTGGACTACCGCATGCCGCTGGCGCCTTTGCGCGCCGAATTGCAACGGCTTTGCGAGGCGTCGGTGCATTGGGACAAGCGCCTGGCCATGATCCAGGTGACGGAAGCCGGCCCGCATGCGATGCAGTTGCGTTGCCTGGTGACATCGGCGTCGGCTCCAGCGGGCTGGGATCTGCGCTGCGAGGTGCGCGAAGGCCTTCTCGATTTCATGCAACGCGAATACGTCCACTTTCTCCCGCGCCAGCGGGCAGAGATCACGATCGATCCACCCGCCGATCAAACGGCGGGCAACCCGCTTCAGGCCGATCGAGCTTGACGATCGTCACGCGGCTCACCCGGGCCGGCGGGCATTCCCCCTGAAGGTGCACGCGACAGCTTGCTTTCATGAGCGGATGTCTTTAAGATGCATTCAGAATGAATGTTTATCCCGCTCCTGGGATATGCATCGCTCATGAGCCCTGTGCCTCCCATGACAACGCCACCCGCCATGCTCGCAGCCCGTGCGGCCACCCCCGTGCCATCGCCCCAGGGGTGGCCACTGCTGCGGCTCGGCTTCCGTCCGTTTTACCTGGGCGCCGCCGCTTACGGCATGCTGGCCATTCCACTGTGGATCGCGCTCCTGCTGGGGCAGGTTTCCTTGAACCTGACGGTCTCGCCCGTGCTCTGGCACGCCCATGAAATGTTGTTCGGCTTCACGGTGGCCGTGATCGTGGGTTTTCTGCTGACGGCGGGCAAGGCATGGACCGGCCTGGACACACCGCGCGGCGCCGTGCTGGCCGCTCTCGCCGGGCTGTGGCTGGCCGCCCGGCTCGCGGCCGTGTTCGCGCCGTATGTGGTCTACGCGTTGCTGGACCTGCTGCTGTTGCCACTGGTGGCCGGCATCTTCATCGCGGTGCTCTTGCGGGCGGGCGGCGGGCGAAACTTGCCATTGGGCGCCATCCTGTTGCTGCTCGCCCTGGCCAATGCTGCGTTTCACGGAGCGGTGAGCGGGGTCCTCAACATCGAACCGGTCCGTGCCCTGCACGCGGGGCTGGCGCTGATCGTGATGATCGAGTGCGTGATCGCCGGGCGGGTGATCCCGGCGTTCACCCAGTCGGCGTTGCCAGGCGTGAGGTTGAAGGTGCCTCCTTGGCTGGAGCAGGCCACACTCGGCACGACGGCCATCGCGCTGGCTTTGTGGGTGCTGGCTCCGGCCAACATCTTCAGCGCCACGGCGCTCGGTGCTGCGGCTTTGCTGCATGTGCTTCGCCTGTGGTGTTGGAAACCGCTTCGCACGCGATCACGCCCTATCCTGTGGGTGTTGCACCTCGCCTATGCCTGGTTGCCCGTCGGCCTTGTGCTGCTCGCGCTGTCGCAGCTCGGCGTGGTGGGCATTTCGTCGGGCATCCACGCCCTGGCGGTGGGCGCCACCGGCGGGCTCATCATCGGCATGATCACCCGCACCGCGCGCGGTCACACCGGGCGGGCGCTGCAGGTGTCGCGTCTTGAGGTGAGCGCCTACCTGCTGGTGGCCGGCGCGGCCGTCGCCCGGGTCCTGCTGCCGCTGCTGGCGCCACAGCACCTCGCCATCTGGCTGGTGGCCGCTGCCCTGGCCTGGGGCCTGGCATTCGCGCTGTACCTGCTGGTCTTTGCGCCCTGGCTGGTCGCCACCCGCCTCGACGGGAAGGACGGCTGAGCCACCATGACCTTTGTCGTCACTGAAGCGTGCATACGCTGCAAATACACCGACTGCGTCGACGTGTGCCCGGTCGACGCCTTTCGCGAAGGGCCGAACTTCCTCGTCATCGATCCCGACGACTGCATCGACTGCGCCGTGTGCGTTCCGGAGTGCCCCGTCAATGCCATCTATGCCGAAGAGGATGTGCCGGGCCATCAGCTGCATTTCACGGCCCTGAATGCCGAGCTGGCGCGCGAATGGAAACCCATCGTCCGCACCAAGCTGCCACTGCCGGACGCCGAAGAATGGAGCCACATCGAATCGAAGCTCGGCGAGCTGAAGCGATGAGACACACCCACCCTGCGTACGTTTGCGCACGGACCGAGACCGGCGGACGCATCAATATGCGCCGTCTGCCTGCTTTTCTTGCTCTTGAGAAAACGCCGACACAACCGTCGAGGTGCTGCCCATGACCGCGTACCGAAGTCTCAAGGTGTTCAGCCACGTGGTGCTCGGTTTGATGCTCACCGGCATCGCCTATGCAGGCGCCATCAGCGTCATTTACTGGACGGGCATCAGCGTCTGACGCCGGTGCACACCTATGAACAAGCGCCAGGCACGTTACTTCGCGATCGGTTCGACCCTGCTCGCCACGCTGGTCTTTCTGGGTCTCACCGTCGACAGCCATCGCCAGTTTCCAAAACTGACGAACGCACAGAACATCACGCCCGCGGTCACCCTGGGCAAGAATGTCTGGCACAAGAACAACTGCATCAACTGCCACACCCTGTTCGGAGAGGGTGCGTACTACGCACCCGATCTCACCAAGATCGCGCAACAGCGCGGTGCGCCCTACCTGCGGGCCTTCCTGAAGGACCCCTCGAAGTTCTACGACGAGCAGCGCCATCGCAGGCTGATGCCCCAGCAGAACCTGAGCGATGCCGACATTGACGGCCTGATCGCGTTTCTGGACTGGGTGAGCAAGGTGGACAACCACGGCTGGCCACCGCGGCCCATCATGGTCACCGGCCTGGGCGCAACGGGTGGTAACGCCACACTTCCCGGGGCCGCTGTGGCGGGAGCATCCACTCCCGCAGCCGGATCGACCGCAGCCGCGTCCGACAAGGACCCGGTGGCCTTGGGAGAGCGCGTGTTCCGGACCGCCGCACCCGCCTGCACCGCCTGCCATTCGCTCACGGCGGGCGCCGACATGGCGGGCCCTTCGCTGGCCGGCATCGCCACGCGCACGCAGCAGACCCTGGCGTCTCCGGGCTACAAGGGCTCCGCCAAAGATCTGGAGGCGTACATCCGCGAGTCCATCACCCAGCCCAGCGCTCACCTGATCGCTGGTGCCATGTACTCGGCCAACGGGGTCTCGTTCATGCCGAACACCTACGAAAAGGACCTGACGCCCGAGCAGATCGCCCACCTCGCGGCCTACCTGGCGACCTTCAAGTAACGGGCTTCGAAGCCGTCCAGCCCACACAGGCAGCGGGCCCCCGCCGCCACCCCTGAAGGAGTTTCGACATGCGCTACAGGTCTCAATCGGTTGCCTACTGGTATTTCGCCGTGGCCATGGTGTTGTTCGGGCTGCAGCTGGTGTTCGGGCTGCTGTCGGCAACCAAGTACCTCGGCCCCGATCCGCTGCTGAACATCCTGCCGTTCGACGTGACCAAGGTGATCCACACCAACCTGCTGATCGTGTGGGTGCTGACCGGCTTCATGGGCGCCACCTACTGGATGGTGCCCGACGAATCGCGCACCGAGCTCTACAGCGTCAAGCTCGCCTATGTTCAGCTGGTTCTGTGGACCTTGATGGGCGTGACCGCCGTGGTGGGCTATCTGTTTCGCTACGGCACCGGCAACAAGCTGCTGGAGCAACCCCTGCCCCACAAGATCGTGATCGTGATCTGCATGTTGATCTTTCTCTACAACATCGGCATGACGATCTGGCGCTCCAAACGCTTCACCACCACCGAGGGCGTGCTCGTGCTCGGCCTCGGCCTGGCCGCGCTGCTGTACCTGCCCGCGCTGCTGGAGTACGAGAACTACACCGTGTCCATCTACTACCGCTGGTGGACGATCCACCTCTGGGTCGAGGGCGTGTGGGTGATGATCCAGGGCGGCTTCCTGGCCTACCTGCTGATCCGCCTGTCCGGCGCCGACCGGGAAGTGATGGAGAAGTGGCTGTACGTGATCGTGGGTCTGGTCTTCATCGCCGGCATCCTGGGCACGGCGCACCACTACTACTGGGTGGGCGTTCCGTCGTACTGGTTGCCCATCGGCGGCATCTTCAGCGCGCTGGAACCCGCGGCGCTGGTGGGCATGGCGATGTTCGCGTATTCGGCCATGCGCCGCGCAGGCTTCTCGCACCCCAACACCCTGGCCCTGCACTGGACCATCGGCAGCGCGCTGTTCACCCTGTTCGGGGCCGGCCTGCTGGGTCTGGCGCACACGTTTCCGGACGTCAACAAGTGGACCCACGGCACGCTGATCACCGCGATGCACGGACACGCGGCCTTCTACGGGGCCTACGCCATGATCGTGCTGGCGATGATCACCTATGCGCTGCCGGCAATGGCACCGGGGCGCAGCGAGAAAGGCAGCAGCCTGGGCTACTGGGCGTTCTGGATGCAGCTGGGCGGCATGTTCGGCATGACGCTGTCGTTTGCCACCGCCGGCATCGCGCAGGTCTACCTGGAACGCATCATGGGCATGGGCTATCTCGATGCGCAGTTGAAGATTCAGGTGCACTTCGTGATGCTGATCGCCACCGGATCGCTGTTCGCGATCGGCGTGGGGCTGTTCATCTACGACTTCTTCCGCCATGCGCCTCGCTTCGATGTCGAGGCGGACACCCCTGCGGCACGCTCTCCCACCGAGCCTGTCTTGTCCACCTCGTGAGCACCCCCTTGGCTGCTGCGCTGCTCCACACCGTTGGCCCGCTGGACGGCTCGGAGCGGTCGACCGCCAGCGAGCCGTATTACCTGCCCTCGGGTGCGGAGGTGGCCGTCTTCGAGCACTGCCACGCCCTGCGACTGGCCGTGATGCTCAAAGGCCCCACCGGTTGCGGCAAGACGCGTTTCGTCGAGCACATGGCCTGGAAGCTGCGGCGCCCGCTGATCACGATCTCCTGCCACGACGACCTGAGCGCCAGCGACCTGATCGGCCGTTTCCTGATCCGGCACGACGGCACCGCCTGGCAGGACGGGCCGCTCACCCGCGCCGTGCGCGAAGGCGCCATCTGCTACCTGGACGAAGTCGTCGAAGCCCGGCAAGACACCATGGTGGTGTTGCATTCATTGACCGACCACCGCCGCATCCTGCCGATCGACAAGACGGGCGAGACGCTGGTGGCCGCACCCGGTTTTCAGCTGGTCATCTCCTACAACCCGGGCTACCAGCGCATGCTCAAGGACCTCAAGCCCAGCACGCGACAGCGCTTCGTGGCGCTCGACTTCGACTTTCCACCGGCCGTGCGTGAGGCGGCGATCATCGAGAGCGAATCCGGGGCCGACCATGGCACGGCCATGGCGCTGGTGTCGCTCGGGCAACGCTTGCGCGCCCTGCGCGACCGCGGACTGGCCGAGGTACCGAGCACCCGCTTGTTGATCGCCGCGGCCGCGCTGGTGGTCAGTGGCATTCCGATGCGGCAGGCTTGCCTGAGCGCGGTGGTGTCGCCACTGTCGGATGACGAAGCGCTGGTGGACGCGATGCGCGATCTGGTCGACGCCACCTTTGTTTGACCGAGGCACCGCCCGATGGCCGAAGCCGAGGACGTGATCACCGACGTGGCCCGCCACGCCACCGTGTTCACACAAACCCTGTGGCAGCGGCATCGGGCCAAGGCGCCCGCCCGGCCGGTGACCCTGCTGTCGGATGTGGCGCCGCGTCTGGACCTGCTGATCGAGGCGGTGTTCGGCACCTCCTACCGCTTGCGCACGGCGCAAGCGCCGGCACGCCCCACCTTGCTCGCCCACACGTTCCAGCGCCATGCGTTCCCGCGGGCGACGGTCGCGCTGCCAGCCACCGATGGCCAGTGCATCTGGTTGCCATCGGATACCGGCCTCGCCGATGCCCAGCGGTCCATGGACCGCTTTCGCACCATGGCCCTGGTGCAGGCCCTGCGAGCGAGCCGGGGCAGCGCCGCCGGCCTGGACCGCTGTGCCTCGCCGCTGGTGCTCGACATCTACCTCTTGATGGAAGCCGTCTCGGCTGATGCGGCGCTGGCGCACCTGTTGCCGGGCATGACCCACTCCCTGAACAGCTTGCGCAGCGCAGCGCTCGCGGCGCGCCCGCCCTTGACGCACTTCGCCGCGTCGCGCCGCCCGCTGGAGGTTCTGGTGCGCGCCCTGATGGCGCAGCCGGTCGACAAGCCGCATCCGCACGCACCCCACGGTGCCTCGCCAGACAGTTCGGCCCAGGTCGCTCACCGTCTGGCGGCTGACATGGTGCGCGACCTGCCCGGCGCGGGGCGCCTGGGCCCGTCTCCCCTGTTCCGGGACAGCTGGACCGGTGACTTGCGCAAGCCTGGCGCGGCCATGGGCGCGGGTCTTGCAGGCAGTGACGTGGTCGACGACCCCGCCCCCCGCGCGCCGCGCAGTGCACGCCTGCCGCGCCGCCCCGAGGTGCGCGAAGGCGCCGAGCAGGAAGACGAGAAGACGCCGGGCGCGTGGATGATCCCGCCCGACGTGCCCCACGAACAGGCCGAGGATCCGTTCGGCATGCAGCGGCCCACCGATCGCGACCAGTCTGCGGCGGCCGACGAGTTCGCCGACCTGGTCTCCGAGCTCGCGCAGGCGCGGCTGGTCTGGACCCCGGGCCAGGCCCCGGAGGTGCTGCTGTCCGACGACCCGCCTGCCGTGCGGCCCAGACACACGAACGCCGCCGCGTCAGACGCACCGCAAGCGTTCTGCTACCCCGAGTGGGATTGCCGGATCCAGGCCTACCGCCACCCCGGCGCCACGGTGCGGCTGCGGGCGGCACCGACGGGTGCGCAGCAGTGGGTGGACGACACCCTGGTCGAGCACCGCTCGTTGCTCGGCGTCATACGCCAGCGCTTCGCGGCACTGCGCCCCCAGCGCACGCTGCGGCGCCGCCAGACGGATGGCGACGACATCGACCTGGAGGCCTGCGTCGAAGGCTTTGCGAATCTGCGCGCCGGTTGGCCCATGGCCCAGGACCTGTATTGCTCGCAACAGCGATCCCGGCGCGACATGGCCATCCTGATCCTCATCGACGTGAGTGGCTCCACCGATGGCTGGATCTCGAACAGCCGCCGGGTCATCGACGTCGAACGCGAAGCCTTGCTGCTGGTGTGCATTGCCCTGGGCGCGATGGGCGAACCCTTCGCGGTGCAGGCCTTCTCCGGCAATGGGCCCGCGGCGGTGAGCCTGTGGGACATCAAGCGCTTCGATGAGCCCTGCAGCCCCGCCGTGGCGCTGCGCATCGCGGCGCTGGAGCCCGATCAGTACACGCGCACGGGCGCCGCCTTGCGCCATGCCAGTGCCACGCTCATGCGCGAAGACGCCACCCACAGGCTGCTGCTGCTGTTGTCCGACGGCAAACCCAACGATTGCGACGTCTATGAAGGCCGCTACGGCATCGAAGACACCCGCCAGGCCGTGACCGAAGCCAGGCTGCAGGGCATCTCGCCGTTTTGCCTGGCGGTGGACCGGCAGGCTGCCAGCTACCTGCCCACGGTGTTCGGTGCCCATCACCACGCCTTGCTGTCGACGCCGGGCGCGCTGCCGACCGTGTTGCTGGACTGGATGCAGCGGCTGGTGAAGGCGTAGGTTCCATTGCGAGGACTCTGCCTGCAGATCACCAGCAGCCTCGACGGGTGAGCGGCTGCGTCGAACTCAGAAGCCCAGGGTGTAGCCCGTGAAGACCGTGAGCACGCTCTGGCCGATGGGTTGCTCCTGCCAGACCAGGTTCAGGCCCAGACGCTCGTTCTTCTTGAACAGGTAGGCCAGGCCGGCCGAGGCCGTGAGCCGGGTTCGTTGCGCGTGCGGCATCGCAACGCTGAAATTGCTCAGGCCGGGGATCTCGCTGCTGCCGGCGTAGTTGCCCATCGATCGGCTCAGATCGTGTTGAACACCTGCCGCGACGCTGAGGGCGAGTTGTTCGGCGAGCTGTGCCCGCACTCCCACGCCCACCAGGGCGACGACGGCGCGCTGGCTCTGTGCGTCGAAGCTCAGCGGACTGGCGACGTCGCTGCTCACGGCTTCGGTGTAGCCGCGGGTGCGGATGCGGGAATGGCGCACGCCGAGGTAGGGCGAGGCCATCACAAGGCCTGCGAGTGCGTGCGTGTAACTCGCCATCAGCTGGTAGGCCTGCGCATTGACGCGCGTGCGGCCTTCTCCGGCTTCGCTGTAGTCGCCGCCGCTGCGCTCAATGGCCAGCGCGTTGTCGGAGAAGGCGACCGAGGCCCGCACCGCCCAGCCGCTGCTGTCGGCGCTGTGGTTCCACTGACCAAACATGCCCACCATGGGGTTGGTGCCGCGCAGGCGGATCTGGTCGGACAGGTTCGTGCTGGTGGACCAGTCGGCGAAAGCGCCGACCTGCAGCCCGGGGGCCGCGCGGTAGGCGACGACGACCTGGGCCGCCTGACCGTGGCGCGCCTGGCTGCCGGTGGTCTGGCTGCGGCGGCCCCCGAGGCCCACGCACATGCCGCGTCGGTCGTAGCTGCTGCAGTCGTACGACAAGCCGGCCTGCAGCGCCGCGCCCTGCAGGCTGTAGAGCGTGGCCATCTGCCGGGCGTTGGCCTCGATATCCTGCAAGGTGTGGGCCGCGGAGGGCGCCAGGGTCAGGTACACGTCGTTGGCGCCGTAGCTCAGGTAATAGCCCAGTGGCGTGACCGAGCCCAGGTTGGTCGACAGCGTGGAGAAACGGCCGCCCACGCCGTTGGCGGTGAGCAGGGTGTAGCGGCCCATGCGGTAGGTGCCGGCGGCGGCGTTGAGTGTCAGGGTTCCGGCGAGCGCGGCCGTGCTGGCCACGTCGATCCGCTGGAAGCTGGTGGGCTCGGCCCGCACGACCAGGTTGCCGGTCGCGGACTGGGCCAGGCTGCCACCCAGGCTGACCGTCTGGCTGGCGGCGGAAACGTCGAAGGTTCCGTTGTTGCTCACGGCTGATGTGGGGGTGATCGATCCGGCGCCCGCGAGCGCCAGCGTCGAGCCGAAGTCGATGAGGGTCGGGCCGGTGTAGGTGTTGGCCGCGGTCAGCAGCAGCGTGCCGCCGCCCTCGATCTCGATGTCGCCCGGCGTGGCACCGTCGGCAATGGCGCTGCTCACGGTCAGCGTCGTGCCAGGGGCCACGTTGAAGACCGGGTCACCGGCCACGGTGATGGCGTTGGTGATGGTCATGGTCTGGGTGGTGCCCAGGGAAGCGGGCACCGTGGCCGAGCCGACCAGGGCCAGCGTGCCGGTGCCCAGCGCCGAGGGCGCAGAGATCACCAGCATCGCGCCGGCCTGCACCTCGATGCCGCCGGTGTGGGTGTTGACGCCGGACAGGGTGATCGAGCCCTGGCGCGCGGTGCCGCTGTTGCTGATGATCAGCTTGCCGGCCACGCCTGCGGTCGCGTCGGAGAAATTCCCCGAGAAGGTCGAGTCCAGGGCCTGCTGGTCGATGGTGCCGTCGTTCGCGCTGATGGTGAAATCACCCGCGACGGTGGAGGCGCTGGACATCTCCAGCGTGCCGCCGTCGAAGCTGTTGTTCACCGACGTTCCCAGACCGGAGGACGCGAAGGTCTGCCCCGCCAGGATGTCGCTCGACAGCGTGTAAGAGCAGGCCCCGCCGCCGAAACAGAGGTTCCAGATGTTGTCACTGCCCGAGGCCAGGCTCAGGTTCCAGGCGGTGCTGCCGTAGGTGCCCGAGGTGCTGGCCAGGTAGCTGCCCGTGACACCGCTGAGAACGGCGCCGTAGTAGTAGCCCGAGGTGACCGACGAGCCCGTGTGGATGCCGAAATTCATCGCGCCGTTGGCGCTGCGCACCGACAACTTGCCGTAGGCCGTCGGTGACTGGATGACGATGGAATAGTTGGTGGGCTGGATGGTGATGCTCAGGGGTGCGCCACCCCCTTGCGCGTTCACCAGGTTGACCACGGTCTGGTCGATGGCAGCCGCCGAGCCGGCGCCGGACATGCTGCCGAGGTTGATCAATGTGGTGATGCTGCCGCCACCACCGATGGCGGCGAGCGGCACCCAGTGCCGGGACCACATGGAGCCGTGGTTGGTCAATGTGGTGATGACACCGTGGTTCTCCACCGCGTACAGCCCGCTGATGAGACCGCTGGCGCCATTGGTGACCGAGACCAGCGTGCTGCCCGCCTGATTCGCAATCGCCGAGAAGCTCTGCGTGAAGGCATTGAGGTAGGCGTTGTTGGTGATGCTCGAACCGGTGGCGGTGGCGTGGACCGTGATGCCGCGGTCGGTGCCCAGAATCGACCCGTTGTTGACGATCGATGCGGCCGAACGCAACTGGATGCCGCCCTTGCTGGTCATCTGTCCGTTGTTGACGATGTTCGCCAGGCTGGCGGTGCTGTTGAAATACAGCCCCGTTCCGCCGCTCGTGCTGCTGAGCAGGTTGCCGTGGTTGGTCAGGTTGCCGACATCGACACCGTCAACAACGATGGGCGTCGGTACGCCCGAGCCACTGCCAACGGTGACGCCGGCGTTGACCACGATGTCACCGCCGGTGGCGGTGACGGTCGAGGTGGTGCTGGAAGAGATGGTCTGCTGGGCCTGCGCCAGTCCCGAACCACACAGCATCACCGCAGCCGCGACGATGCTCAGACGGGGCGTGGCGGATGCCGCCAACCGCTCCACTGGCCTGAGGCGCCTGCTGCGTTTTTCGAAGGTGATCATGGAGTTTGCGCTCGGGGGTGAGGAGCTGCAAAGTGTGTGCTTCTGAAAACGCGCGCAAGACACGAACTGCCGTGTCATCCACGGCCTTCTCGGGTCCTTCGTTGCTGCGCGGCGTGCAACGCGGAACGCAGCTGAGCGCGCAGCGGCGATGATGCCGACCTGATCTCCTCTTGAACCCGCACCATGCCGACCTCCACCCGTCCTGCGCCCACCGGCGAGCGCATGCCCTTCATCGACGCGCTCAAGGCCGTCGGTTCACAGCTCATCGTGCTGCACCACCTGGCGTTCTACGGCCCCATGTCGGACTGGACGCACCAGCTCGCCCCGGGCCTGGTGGGCTGGTTCAGCCAGCACGCGCGCATGGCGGTGCAGATCTTTCTGGTGGTGGCGGGCTTTCTGGCCGCGCGCAGCCTGGCGCCTGGCGGGCGCTTGCGCACCGAGCGCCCGCTGGCCTTGCTGTGGCAACGCTTCTTGCGCGTGAGCCTGCCGCTGATGGCGGCGCTGCTGCTGGCCATGGTGTGCACCGAGATCGCCCGGTACTGGATGACGCACGACTCGCTGCCCGCGCCACCCACGCTGTGGCAGTTTGTGGCGCACGCGCTGCTGATCCACAGCCTGCTCGGGGTGGATTCGCTGTCGGCGGGGGTCTGGTATGTGGCCATCGACGTGCAGCTGTACGCGCTGCTGCTCGGCCTGCTGTGGCTGGAACAACGGGCGACTCGGCGGTCAGGCGCGTTGGCGCCGCTGCTGGTGGTGGCCGTGGTGCTGGCTTCGCTCTTTCACTTCAACCGCGACAGCCACTGGGACAACTGGGCGATCTACTTTTTCGGCGCCTACGGTCTGGGGGCGCTGGCCTTCTGGGCGAGCCGCGCAGAAGCGGGACGCAGCGCGCCGGCGTGGCTGGCGGGCATGGTGTTGTTCACCGCCCTCGCGCTCGCCCTGGACTGGCGCACCCGCATCGCGCTGGCGCTGGGCGTGGCGCTGACGCTGGCCTGGGCCCACCGCAGCGGGTGGCTGTTCACCTGGCCACGCAGCCGCGTGCTGGGCTACCTGGGCCGCATCTCATACGGGGTGTTCTTGTTGAACTTTCCGGTGGCGCTGGTGGTGAACGCCTGGTTCACGCGTTACGCCAGCCCCGACGCCTGGGTGCAGACGCTCGGGGTGTGCGTGGCCTGGCTGGCGTGCAACCTGGCCGGCGCGGCCTTCCACCACGGGGTGGAGTTGCAGCTGGGCCGGCTGGGCCGGGCGCGACCGATCGCCGCGCCCACTTGACTCAGGCCGTGGTGGTGGGGGCAGGCTTGCAGCGCTCGCGCAGGTAGCGCAGCGCGGCCTCCACCTGGTCGATCAGCACCAGGCACAGGTCGCCGGGCTGCAGACGATCCAGCGCGGCGTCGATGGCCACGAACTCGCCCTGGATGGTGTCGATGCGGCGGGTGCGCGTGGCGCCTTCGAGCCCCTGGCGCAGCAGCCCCGTGACCTCGCCTTCGGTGCGGCCACGCTGGCAGGCGTCCTCGTACAGGATCACCTCGTCAAAGGCCGCGCCCAGGATGCGCGTCTGCTCGCGGATGTCCTCGTCGCGCCGGTCGCCCGCGCCGCTGATCACCACCAGGCGGCGCTGCGCGGGCATGGCATCGGCGGCCGCGACCAGGGCGCGCATGGCATCCGGGTTGTGGCCGTAGTCGGCGATCACGGTGGCGCCGCGCAGGCTCATCAGGTTGAAGCGGCCGGGCACGCTGGCGGCGTCGCTCTGGAACGTGGCCAGGCCCTGGCGGATGCGGGCCCACGGGATGCCCAGGCCCCAGGCCGCGGCCAGGGCGGCCATGGCGTTGTCCACCTGGAAGCCGACGCGCCCGTTCATGGTCATGGGGATGTCGGCCAGCGCCACCTCGTGGCGGCGTTCGCCCTGGGTGGCGACGATGTGTTCTCCCTCCACCCAGACCGCACGGCGGCCTTGCGCCCGGTGCGTGGCCAGCACCGGGTTGTGGGCGTCGCTGCAGAAGAAGATCACCTTGCCGGTGCACACCTCGGCCATGCGCACGCAGTGCGGATCGGCCGCATTGAGCACGCCGTAGCCGGTGGGCGCCACGTTCTGGATGACCACGCGCTTGAGCACCGCGATGTCTTCCACCGTGGTGATGTAGTTCAGACCCAGGTGGTCGCCCGAGCCGATGTTGGTGACCACCGCCACCTGGCAGCGGTCGAAGCCCAGACCTTCGCGCAGCACACCGCCGCGCGCGGTCTCGAACACCGCGGCATCCACCTCGGGGTGCATGAGCACGTTGCGCGCGCTGCGCGGGCCGGCGCAATCGCCACTGTCGGTCTGGCGACCGTTCACGTACACGCCGTCGGTGTTGGTCATGCCCACGCGCAGGCCCTGGGTGTGCAGCAGGTGCGCGATCAGGCGCGCGGTGGTGGTCTTGCCGTTGGTGCCGGTCACGGCCACCACGGGAATGCGGCCGTTCTGGCTGGGCGCAAACAGGTGGTCGATGATGGCCTCGCCCACGGCGCGGCCCTTGCCGTACGAGGGGCTCAGGTGCATGCGCAGACCGGGGGCGGCGTTGACCTCCACGATGCCGCCGCTCTGGTCTTCCAGCGGCGTCAGCACGGTCTCGCACACCACGTCCACGCCGCACACGTCCAGCCCCACCATGCGCGCTGCGGCCACGGCGCGCGCCGCGACCTCGGGGTGCACGTCGTCGGTCACGTCGGTGGCGGTGCCGCCAGTGGACAGGTTGGCGTTGTTGCGCAGCACCACGCGCTGACCTTTGCCCGGCACGGTATCCGGTGTGTGCCCCTGGATCTGCAGGCGGGCCAAGGCGATCTCGTCGATGCGCATGCGCGTGAGCGAAGTGGCGTGGCCGTCGCCGCGCTGGGGATCGGCGTTGACCGCTTCCACCAGCTCGGCCACGGTATGCACGCCGTCGCCCGTGACCTGCGGCGGATCGCGCCGCGCCGCGGCCACCAGCCGATCGCCCACCACGAGCAGTCGGTAGTCGTTGCCGGGCAGGTACTTCTCCACCATCGGCTGGCCGTATTCAACAGCGGCGCGGTAGGCCAGTTCGAGGTGTTCGCGCGAGACGATGTTCACCGTCACGCCCTTGCCCTGGTTGCCGTCGCGCGGCTTCACCACCACCGGCAGGCCGACGTACTGCGCCACCGCCCAGGCCTCTTCGGCGCTGTCCACCGGGCGACCCAGGGGCACCGGCACGCCAGCGGCGCGCAGCAGGTTCTTGGTGAGGTCCTTGTCCTGCGCGATGCTCTCCGACACCGCGCTTGTGGTGTCGACCTCGGCGGCCCAGATGCGGCGCTGGTGCGCGCCCCAGCCCAACTGCACCAGCGAGCCCTGCGTGAGGCGGCGAAACGGAATGCCGCGCGCCACGGCCGCGTTGACGATGGAGCCGGTGGACGGGCCCAGGCGCACGTCTTCGTCGATCTCGCGCAGGCGGGCAATGACGGCCTGCACATCAAACGCCTCATCGCACTGACCACGGACCACCGCGATGAGCTGCTCGGCCGCCTTGAGGGCCTCGCGCCCCACGGCCTCCTCGGTGTACTCCACCACCACCTGGTAGGTGCCCTGCACCACGGTTTCGGTGCAGCGTGAAAAACTCACCGGGCAGCCGGCCTGGGCCTGCAGGGCCAGCGCCACCAGCTTGAGCACATTGGCCAGCGAGAGGTCGCTGGCCGGACGCGGCCAGCGACCAAGCTGCGGGAAGCGCTCGCGCAGCGCGACCTCGAAGCCGGGCAGGGCGCTCAGGGAGCGCTCGTCGGGCGGGCAGTGGACGATGGCTTCGATGGCGGTCTGGCGGGTCCAGAGGTTGGGACCACGCAAGGCTCGGATGCGGGAAATGTCCATGGCGGAGGGCGGAATTCGGTTGGAGTTCGGTCGGGAAACGGGGGTGGGGTGCTTCAGGCTCGCGGCAGGGTGTCAAAGCGCTGCAGGCCGGCGGCCACCAGCACCGGGCTCATGCCGGCGGCCCAGGCTGCTGCCGCGGCACCGCACAGGATGTGGGCCGTTGCTGCGTCGGCAATGCCGGTCAGTGGCGCGCGGGCGATCACCTCGCCGCTGTCGATGAGGCACACCGCCTCGCCTTGCCAGCGCACGGTGCGCGGCATCGTCACATCGGCCGGCACCGGGCCGGCGCCGTACCCCAGGCTGCTTCCGTCGCAATGCCGCGCGAGATCGGCCACACCGGGCTCGTCCAGGTTGAGCACGCAGGCACCTTGCTCAAGCACCACGTCGACCTGGGTGCGCAGCACCCGTGGCATGCCCGAGGCGTCAAAGATGTCGTGGTGCGTCAGGCCTTCCCAGCCACCGAGGTCGGTGACCACGCCCACCAGGCAGCGGTCGTAGGGCAGGCCGTGGTCGAGGATGAGCGAGGGCGCGGTCTCGACCGCCAGGCCCTGGATCTCGCGGTTCATGAGCAGGCGCTGGCACTGCTCCCAGTAGTCGGCACCGGCGCGCTCGATGCGGCGGCGCCCGATGTGGATGCCTTCGCTCGATGCGAGGCCGGCCGGGGCACCGGCCAGGTCGAGCAGGAAGGCCGCGGCGCGGGCCAGCAGGGCGGTGCCCCGGGTGCCGCTCACGCCGATGAGGGGCACGCGCCCGGCCATGGGTGTGGCCGGGTCGAACAGCTGGGCCACGATGGCTTCACCCACCGGGCGCGGCTGGCCGATGGCCGGGCGCAGGTGCATGAGCAGCCCGGGGCCGGCGTTCACTTCCACAATGGCGCCGCCCACCTCGTGCAGCGGACGGCCGATGTCCTGCGTGACCATGTCGATGCCGGCGATGTCCAGGCCCACGGCGCGTGCCGCCAGGCTGGCCATGTAGGCCACCTCGGGGTGGACCTCGTCGGTGCAGTCGTAGGCCATGTTGCCGTTGCGCTGCACCAGCACGCGCTGGTCCACGGCGGGCACGGCGTCGGGCCCCAGGCCCTGGCGCTCCAGCAGCAGGGCCATGGCCGGTTCACGCTCCAGCCGGATCGTCTCGAGCGGAAACTCTTCGGCCTCGCCGCGGCGCGGGTCGCTGTTGAGCTGCAGGTCGATGAGGGTCTTCACGTCGGCCACGCCGTCGCCGGTGACCCACAGGCTCTCGCCCCGGTTGGCCGCCACCACGCGCCCGCCCACCACCAGCACGCGGTGCTCGTTGCCCAGGATGTAGCGCTCGACGATGACGTCGCTGCCTTCGGCATCGGCAATGGCGAAGGCGCGCTCGATGTCGGCATGCTCGCTCAGCTCGAGCGACACGCCGCGCCCGTGGTTGGCGTCGCTGGGTTTGACCACCACCGGCAGCCCGATGTCCTGAGCCACGTCCCAGGCCTCTTGCGCGTTGGCCACGATGTGGCCCTCGGGCACCGGCACGCCGCAGCTCAGCAGCAGCGATTTGGTGAGGTCCTTGTCACCGGCGATGTTCTCGGCGATCGCGCTGGTGAGCTCGGTCTCTGCGGTCCAGATGCGGCGCTGGCGCGCGCCCTGGCCGAGTTGCACGAGGTTGCCATCGGTCAGGCGCAGGTGCGGGATGCCGCGCTCGGTGGCCGCGTTCACGATGGCCGCGGTGGACGGGCCCAACCAGGTCGAGTCGACCACATCGTGCAAGGCCTTCACCGCCGCTGCCACGTCAAAGGCTTCGTTGTTCATCGCCGCCTGCAACAGTGCATGCCCGTGGCTTAGGGCCGCCTCGGCGGTGGCGCGGTTGCGGGCGCGAAACACCATGCGGTAGACGCCGGGCTGGCTGGTGCTGCGGGTCTGGCCGAAGCCGGTGGGCATGCCCGACAGGTTGAGCAACTCGATCACGCAGTGCTCCAGCACGTGGCCGGCCCAGGTGCCTTCACGCAGCCGTTGCAGGAAACCACCGGGCTCGCCCACGCCGCAATGGTGCGCCGCCAGGCCCGGCAACAGCACCAGCAACCGCTCGGTCAGGCCTTCGATGGTGTGGGAGGGGCGCTGCTCCAGCGCCCCCAGATCCAGCCAGACCTCCATCGCGGAACGGTAGGTCCAGATGTTGGGCCCACCCAGGAAACGGTGGCGAAGCACAGTCAGCGCAAAACGGTTTGAATCCATAAAACCCGGGATTGAACGCACAAAAGCCGGGCAGTGGGCCCGGCTGTCAACGGTGGGCGCACGCCCTCAAGCGCCGCCCGGTGCGGGTGCTTGATGCACCCGCACCCCGCATTCTGCGCCGTCCCGAGGCGGTGCGACTGAGCCGGGCACGACAAATTGTGGCTCTATGTCACGCCAGCAACGCTGGCGACTTGGCGCACAATTTCCGGTTCATGCAAACCACCGCTGCCACACCCCGTCCCACCCCCCTCGGCCCGTCTTCGGCCGACACCCCCCCACCGGACGTGCTGGCCCGCATGACCCTCGATCTGGACGAGCAGGGCCACTTCACCAGCGGCGAGTTGCTGCTCACCCCGACCGAACTGGTGCAGCTGCCCGCGCACGGCAGCCGGCAGGCCTGGCCCTTGGAGCGCGCGCTGCGCCTGCAGCACACCGACCTGGCCGGCGTGGCCACGCTGGACCTGCTGGACGACAGTGGCCTGCGCACGCGCTGGCGCTTCACCCTCGCTCAGAACCCCGCCGCGCTGCGGCTGGTGCGCCAGTTCGACCTGGCCATGGGTCGCCTGCAGGGCGGGGCGGCACCCGCCCCCGAAGCGGGCCTGCGCTGCCCGTCGTGCCAGTCGCTGCTGAACCCCGACAGCGAGGAGTGCGAAGTTTGCGCGCGGCAGCTGGCCGACATCCCCTCCACCTGGGTGCTGCTGCGCCTGTGGCGTTTCGCGAGGCCTTACCGCTGGCAGCTGCTGGCGGGCTTCCTGCTCACGCTGGCCTCCACCGCCGCCACGCTGGTGCCGCCCTACCTGACGATCCCGCTCATGGACGACGTGCTGATCCCGTTCCAGAACGGCAAGCAGATCGACACCGGCTATGTGGCCTTGCTGCTCTCGGGCCTGCTGGGCGCGGGTCTTGTGGCCTGGGGGCTGGGCTGGGCGCGCACCTGGTTGCTGGCGCTGGTGTCCGAGCGCATCGCCGCCGATTTGCGCACCAGCGCCTTCGACCACCTGCTGGGCCTCTCGCTCGACTACTTCGGCGCCAAGCGCACCGGCGACCTGATCGCCCGCATCGGCTCCGAGACCGACCGGCTCTCGGTCTTCCTCTCGCTGCACGCGCTCGATTTCGCCACCGACGTGCTGATGCTGCTCATGACCTCGGCCATCCTGTTCTCCATCAACCCCTGGCTGGCGCTGGTCACGCTGCTGCCGCTGCCTTTCATTGCCTGGATGATCCACCGCGTGCGCGACCGCCTGCGCACCGGCTTCGAAAAAATCGACCGCGTGTGGGGCGATGTGACCAATGTGCTGGCCGACACCATTCCCGGCATCCGCGTGGTCAAGGCCTTCGCGCAGGAGCGGCGCGAGTCGGGCCGTTTTCACGAGGCCAACAACCAGAACCTGGTGGTCAACGACCGCATCAACAAGACCTGGAGCCTGTTCACACCCACCGTCACCTTGCTCACCGACGTGGGCCTGCTGGTGGTCTGGGCGTTCGGCATCTGGCAGATCGCCAAGGGCGACATCACGGTCGGTGTGCTCACCGCCTTCATCGCCTACATCGGCCGCTTTTACGGCCGGCTCGACTCCATGAGCCGCATCGTTTCGGTGACGCAGAAGGCCGCTGCCGGGGCCAAGCGCATCTTCGACATCCTGGACCACGTGTCCAACGTGCCCGAACCCGCCGAGCCGGTGCAGGACGTGCCGGTGCGCGGCGGCCTGAGCATCCACGGCATTGCATTCCGCTACGGCAACCGCTCCGTGATCCGCGACCTGAACCTGGACATCCGCCCCGGCGAGATGATCGGGCTGGTCGGCCACAGCGGCTCGGGCAAGAGCACACTGGTCAACCTGATCTGCCGCTTCTACGACGTGAGCGAAGGCCGCATCGAACTCGACGGCACCGACATCCGGCGTTTCCGCGTGGCCGACTACCGCCGCCACATCGGCCTGGTGCTGCAGGAGCCTTTTCTGTTCTTCGGCACCGTGGCCGACAACATCGCCTACGGCAAGCCCGGCGCCACGCGCGAGGAGATCGTGGCCGCCGCGCGCGCGGCCCACGCGCACGACTTCATCCTGCGCCTGGCGCACGGCTACGACTCGCTGGTGGGTGAACGCGGTCAGGGCCTCTCGGGCGGGGAACGCCAGCGCATCAGCATCGCGCGCGCGCTGCTGATCGACCCGCGCATCCTGATCCTGGACGAAGCCACATCGGCCGTGGACACCGAGACCGAAAAGGAAATCCAGAAGGCGCTGGACAACCTGGTGCAGGGCCGCACGACGATTGCGATCGCGCACCGCCTGTCCACGCTGCGCAAGGCCGACCGGCTGGTGGTGATGGACCGCGGCGAGGTGGTGGAGGTGGGGCCGCACGACGAGCTGATGGCGCGCCAGGGCCACTACTGGCGCCTGCACGAGGCCCAGGCCCGCCAGGCCGCGGCCGAAGACCCGGACCACATCGACAACGCCCTGGCCCACCACCTGCCGCAGCCCTCGGCGCACACCGGTGCCCTCCCGCCATGAACACTACGACCCGCTCCATGGACGACTTCGATCTTCACCGCGACAGCCAGGGCCGCTGGGTCTGCCGCCTGGCCGGTGGTGAGCCCCGGGTGGGTGTGCAGTTGGTGCGCTCCTTCCCGCTGAGCGCGCCCGACGAGGCCATTTCCATCGTCGACCCCGACGGACATGAGTTGGTGTTCGTGGCACGGCTGGACGCGCTCGACGAGCCGCGTCGGGCCGCGGTGACGCAGGCGATGTCGGAGCGTGAGTTCTCGCCGGTGGTGCTGCGCATCCGCGAGGTGAGCACCTTCAGCACCCCCAGCACCTGGCAGGTCGACACCGACCGTGGCCCCACCGAGCTCGTGCTCAAGGTGGAGGAAGACATCCGCCGCCTGCCGGGCCAGCGCCGCCTGCTGATCACCAGCGCACACGGCGTGGTGTTCGACATCCCCGATCGCAACCAGCTGGACCGGGTGTCGCGCCGCTACCTGGAGCGCTTCCTGTGACCCGGCTCGACACCGAGCAGCAGCGCCTCTATCCCGACGCCGCCGACGGGCACACGCGGGCCTTGGTGCTGGGCCTGGCCCGGCCCGCCGACTGGACCTTGCTGCGCGCGGTCTGGCAAGGCGTGCAGGCCGACCTGGAACTGCCCGCCCCGGCCATCGCGGTCTCCGGCACCGACAGCTACCAGCTGTGGTTCTCGCTGGCGCAACCGGTGGCGCTGGAACAGGCGCAGCGCTTCCTGGAGCAGCTGCGCCAGCGTTACCTGCCCGATGTCGCGCGCTCGCGCATCCTGATGTGGCCACCATCCGACGTGGCTGTGGCGGGGTCCGTGCACCGCGCTCCCGCAGTGCCGGCGCTGCAGGAGGCCACGGGCAACTGGTCGGCCTTTGTCAGCCCGGACCTGCCCGCGGTGTTTGGAGAAGACCCGTGGCTGGACATGGCGCCTGGCCAGGACGCTCAAGCCGAATTGCTGTCGCGGCTGAAATGCATCCAACCCGATGAATGGACCCATGCCCTTGAGCGCCTGATACCGGCCAAGGTTCCAGGCGCCCCGCCCACGCGCGCGCCGACACAAACGACACCGCCCGCGCCCACCGGCGATGCGCCGATGGAGCCCAGGCAGTTCCTGATGTCGGTGATGAACGACGCGTCAGCACCGCTGGCGCTGCGCATCGAGGCGGCCAAGGCCTTGTTGTCTCAGACCCCTCGCGGCTCTGCCTGATCGCGAAGGCCCGCCGCTGTGGCCTCAGCGGCGACGCACGAAGTCGACCACGATGGTCACGATGGCCATGACGATGAAGATGGCGAAGAGCACCTTGCCGATGCCTGCCGCACCGGCTGCCAGGCCCCCGAAGCCCAGCACGGCGGCGATCAGGGCGATGACGAAAAAGACCACGGCGTAATGCAGCATGACGGGCTCCTGGCTGTGCCTGGACGCTGGGCGCCTGGGCGGGTTGGGTCGCAACGACGGCCGTTGCGATGGCTCCAATGTAGGCAGGCCAACCCGGGGTTTCTGCAAGCCGAAGCCCTGACGGATTGTAGGAAAACGCCGACGCTCAGGGCTTCTGCGGGGCGACCGGAGCGGCCGGCTGGGTGGCGGCTTTTGCGGGTGCCGCTGCCACGGTGCAGGGATCGACCGCGCTGGTCGATCCCCGTTCGATCAGGGGCAGCAAAGCCGCCGCCGGGCCCACCGCGGCGCCCAGGGCGACGGCGCCGAGCACTCGACCCACAAGGCCCTTTGCCTCGATGCCCACTTGCGGATCACCCAACGTGCCCGCGACGGTGACCGGCGTGCGCAAGGACAGCGGGGACCAGTCGTGGGAGCGGGTGACAAAACGCAGCGCGAGCGACTCGTCGCGCAGGCTGACCTGGCCCGTGATGCGGATGGTGCTGTCGGCGCTGTCGACCACGGCCAGCGTGGGTGTGAGCACGCCGTCGCGTGCCGTCAAGTCGAAGCGCGCGCAGCGCAGGGGCAGGGGCTGGTCGCCCCGGATGAGCACGCCCAGCGATTCGGCCACGTCCAGGCCCATGGCCTCGGTGGCCAGGTGCGACAGCGTGCCGTCGCGCAGGGTCAGTTGCACCGGGCCGTTCAGGCTGGCCAGGATTTCGCCGGTGGATCGACCCGCGCCGCGCACGTTGACGCGGCCGAACAGCTGCCCTGTGAGGTAGGACTGCACCGCCTGGTCGCCGCCCTGGCGGGCCTGGTTGCGCTCGCGCTTGAGCGTGGCCGCGCCCTTGGTCGCGGGCGGGGTGGCGGGCGCATCGCCGGTGCGCATGCCGGGCAGCCAGCCGGCCATGTCGATGCCGTTGAAGTCGAGCTCGGCGGCCCAGGCCGCCGGGCTGGCGTTGGCGTCGAGCTGGGTGGAGCCTTTGATGGACCCGCCCGACACCGCGGCCTGCAACGCGCCCAGGCGCAGCACGCCGTCGTCCAGTTGCAGACGGGTCTGCAGGGCCTTCATGGGCGCCATCGCGGGCGTGCCGAAGTCCACTTCGTCGATGTTCACCTGCACGTCGGCGTCCATGGCCTTGAGCGAGGGCAGGTCAAAGCGGCGCTGTGGCAACACGCGTCCCGGCGGGGTGGTCGCCGGTTCCGCGGCTGCCGACCCCTGGGTGCCGATCGCCGGACCCAGATCGGCAAACGCCAGCTTGGAGCCGGTGAGCCGGCCGCTGAGCTTGGCCGGTGTCACGCGCCGGTCAAACAGCAGGTCACCCGCGAGCCGGCTGCTGCCGATGGCAGCGCTGGTGGCTTGCAGCCGCCAGGCTCCGCCCTCGTGCGCCAGCGTGCCGCGCAGATCGAAGGGTGGCGTGCGCGGCAAGGTGACGCCCAGCGGATCACCGACATCGGCCAGCGAACGCCCCTTGAACTGCAGCTTGCCTTCCAGGCGCGGCGTGCCCAGCAGGGCGGCGGCCTGACCGTCGAACAGCAGACGCGACGAACCCACGCTGCCTTGCACGCGCATGGGCACCCAGGGCGCCGTGGCGGTGGCGTCGGCGTCCTGCAGCAAAGGCAAGGTGCTGCCGGCTTCAACCTGCAGCTTCATCGGCAGGGCGTGGTAGCGACCGTTGAAAGTGGCCACATAACCCGACGCCGCGCCCTGCAGGGCTTCGCCTTCGCGCCCTTGCACCGCCACCTTCAGGTCCACGTCCTGCACCGCGTCGTTCCAGGTGATGCGTCCCTGGTCCGTGACCAGCGAGCCAAAGCGCGGCAGACCGAGCGGCGCATCCGGGTCTTTCGGTGCAGCGGGCGCGCCCAGTTGCCAGTTGGCAACGCCATCCTCCAGGCGCACCAGGTGCGCGTCGAGCTCGCCGGCGCGCAGGGCCTGCACCCGCAACTGTTCACCCTGGCGCCAGCGCCAGACATCGCCCCAGGTCCACGCCAGCGAGACGCGCCGGGCATCCAGCAGGTGCGGCACCTTGAAGCGATCGTCGGAGGCGATGCGCAAATGATCGACTTCCAGTCGCGGACGCCACAGCAGGTGCAGCTTCACGTCGCCCTCCAGCTGCACCGGCACGGCCGCGCTGCGCGTCATGGCGCGCTCCATCGGTTGGCGCAACACGGGCCAGCCACTCACCTCGCCCCACACCACGCCCAGCAACACGAGGCCCACCACGCCGCCGAACGCCAACGCGACGCGCGCACGGCGCGTCAAGCGGGTTGAAGCAGGGGGCGTGACTGGGTTTGCGTTCATCCCCCATTGGAACCTGTCACGACCGCGGCGTTCCCCTTTTTGCAAGGTCATATTTCCTGCGAAGTGTGTGACAACGAACGGACCTGATCGCGTGCATGCGACTAGGATATGGCGATGAACGAGTTGCTGCCCGCATGCCCGGCATCCCGACGCTGCCCCTCCCATCGCATCGAATGCCATGGTGCGGCCTGAGTCCACGCAAGTCGCCAGCGCGCAGTGGCTGCAGCAGGACAACGCCTGGGTACTGGGCATCGGCGGCGAGTGGCGGGGATACCGGGGCGCCCTGCCCGACGTGCCCGCCGCGCTCCGTCAGGGCGAGGTTCGCTTCGACACCGCCGCACTGCGTTCATGGGACGCAGCGCTCGCATCCACCTTGTGGCAACGCTTGAACGCGCTGGCCCGCCCACCGGTGCAGCTGGACCTGAGCGGCCTGCCCGCGGGCCTGCGCGAGATCGTCTCGCTGGCGCTGTCCGACGCACCGACGACCGATGTGCCCCAACCCCGCGTGGGCCGCATTGCGGCACTCGGTGCGTCCACGCAGGCCTGGTGGTCCGAGGGGCGTCGCTCGCTCACCTTCATGGGCGAAGTGCTGTTGTCGGTGGGTCGCCTGCTGCGTGGCAAGAGCGGCATGCGCTGGGGCGACCTGGCGTGGCAGATCGAGCAGACCGGCCCGCGCAGCCTGCCCATCGTGGCGCTGGTGAGTTTTCTGGTGGGTCTGATCGTGGCCTACATGGGCGCAGCCCAATTGCAGCGTTTCGGCGCCCAGAATTACATTGCCGACCTGGTGACGGTGGGCGTGGTGCGCGAAGTGGCGGCGCTGCTGGTGGGCATCGTGCTCGCGGGCCGCGTGGGCGCGGCCTTCGCGGCGCAGATCGGCAGCATGCGGGCCAACGAAGAAGTCGACGCGCTGGCCACGATGGGGGTGAATCCGATCGATTTCCTGGTGCTGCCGCGCGTGCTGGCGCTGCTGTTTGTGGGGCCGCTGCTCACCGCGTTCGCCGCGCTGGTGGGCATGGCGGTGGGCTGGCTGGTGGCCGTGGGCATTTACGGCGTCACCTCGCTGGAATATGTGTACGCCAGCGCCCAGTCGCTGACCCTGCCGCACGTGCTGGTGGGTTTGCTCAAGGGCACGGTGTACGCCGTGCTGGTGGCCCTGTCGGGTTGCCTGCAAGGCATGTCGGCGGGGCGCAGCGCGCAGGCCGTGGGCGACGCCACCACCGCCGCCGTGGTGCAGGCCATCGTGTGGATCGTGGTGGCGGCGTCGGTGCTCACCGTGGTCTTTCAACGGCTGGAATGGTGACGCGATGAACGCCCCTTTGATCCGCGTGCAGGACCTGACCATGGCCTTCGGCGAGGTGATCGTGCAGCGCGACCTCACGTTCGACATCCTGCCCGGTGAAGTGCTGGCGATCGCGGGCGGCAGCGGCTGCGGCAAGAGCACCTTGCTGCGCCACCTCATCGGCCTGCACAAGCCCGCCGCCGGCCAGGTGCTGCACGGCACGCAAGACCTCTACACCGCCGACGCCAGCACCCTGGGCGCGCTGCGGCAGGGCTTTGGCGTGGCGTTTCAGGCCGGTGCGCTGTGGAGCAGCATGACGGTGGGCGAGAACGTGATGCTGCCGCTGCAACTGTTCACCGCCCTGAGCCCAGAGGCCTGCGAACAGGCCGCGCGCTTCAAGCTCGCGCTGGTGGGGCTGAGCGAGAGCTTCGAAGCCGAGCCCGCGCGCCTGAGCGGCGGCATGCGCAAGCGCGCCGCCATCGCCCGCGCGCTGGCGCTGGACCCACCGCTGCTGTTTCTGGACGAGCCATCGGCTGGCCTCGACCCCCTCACCTCCGCCCACCTTGATGAACTCATCCGCCACCTCCGCGACGACCTGGGCACCGCCGTGGTGATGGTCAGCCACGAACTGGGCAGCATCTTCGCGCTGGCCGACCGCGTGCTGTTTCTCGACGCGCAGGCCAAGACCATGACCGCGCTCGGCCCACCTGACGAACTGTTGCACCACGGTCCGCCCGGCGTGCAGGCCTTCTTGCGCCGTGGCGCGGTTCAACCTGAGACGCAGCCGGCATGAAGCGCCAGCTCAGCCCCACCTTGATCGGCGCCTTCGTGGTGGTCGGTCTGTCGCTGATTGCAGCCACCATCATCGCGCTGGCGGGCAACAGCCTGTTCACCCGCAAGGAGAAAGCTGTCATGTTTTTCAGTGGCTCGGTCTATGGACTGCAGGTGGGTGCGCCGGTGGTGTTTCGCGGCGTGCGCGTGGGCAGCGTGGAGTCGATCTCGGTCTTCTATGACCGCAGGTCCGACGACTTCTCCATCCCGGTGCTGGTGGCGCTCGATAGCGATGCGGTCAGCGGACTCGATGGCCGCAGGACCGAGGGCGTGGAGCTGGCGCTGCCCGCCCTGGTGGAGCGCGGGCTCAGTGCCCAGCTCTCCATGCAGAGCCTGCTGACCGGCCAGCTGTACGTGGACCTGGACCTGCGCCCCGAGCGCCCGGGCAAGCTGCGCGGCACCTACCGGGACGTCCCTGAAATACCCACCACCGCCACGGCCATCCAGGCCCTGAAGAACCAGCTCGAGGGCATGGATTTCCGCAAGATCGCCGAAGACGTCTCGGCCATCGCGGCATCTGCCCGCGCCCTGGTCTCGGGCCCGGAGCTCAAGCAGGCGCTGGCCGATCTGGCCGAGATCACGGCCACCATCAATCGCGTCTCCACGCGGCTGGACAAACGCATCGACCCACTGGCCAACGAACTGCAGCGCTCGCTCTCTTCAACGCGCACCGCAATGAACGACCTGAGCCGCGCGGCGGGTTCGGTCAACGACACCTCCGATCGTGTGTCGTCCGTGCTGGCACCGGACGCGCCGCTGGTGCAGAACCTGCAGCGGGCGGCCGACGAGGTGGCCCGCAGCGCCGCTTCGCTGCGTGAGGCCACCGCGAACGACTCCAGCCTGCGGCTGGGCGCCGACCGCGCACTGGAAGACCTTTCGCGCGCCGCACGCGCCATGCGCGATCTGGCCGAGACGCTGGAGCAGCAACCCGACGCCGTGCTGCGCGGGCGCAAGGGGACACCATGAAGCGCCGCGACACGCTGATCCTCGTGGGCGTGGTGCCCGTGCTGCTGGCGGGTTGCGCGTCGACGCCGGTGCCCATGCATTGGTACGAACTCAAGAGCGCGCCGCCCGAAGCCCCGCCCGCAGCCCGTGCTGGCGACGGGGCGGTCTGGGAACTGTCGGGGCGCATGCGACTGCCCGGCCCGCTGGAGCGCGACACGCTGGTGGTCGCCAGCGGTGCGGCGGGTGTGCTGCCACTGGAGGGTCATCGCTGGGTCGAACCGCTTCGCGACAGCATTCCCGTGCGGCTCGCGGCCGATCTCGCGCTGCTGCGCGGCGAAGGGCTGGTGTGGTTGTCGCCCGCGCCCCCGGGCGTGAGCGTGGCGCGCCGCCTGCGGGTGGAGATCGACACGCTGGTGGCCGACGAGGCGCGCCAGACCCTGCGCCTGCGGGCACGTTGGTGGTTCGCCAGCGCCACCCCCACCGCACCCCCCACCATGGAGATGGCGGACATCCGGATCGAACTGCCCGACCGCTCGGTTGACGCGCTGGCCGCAGCCCACCGCCTGGCCATCTGGCGCCTGGCGCAGCGCATCACCGCCGCTCCATGAACGCGCCCGGGATGGCGCGTGCTGTCAGAGGTCTCCGACAGTCGCACAGAGCCCCCGCCGACACACCTGGGCGACCGCTTCGAGCACACTCGCCTGTATACCCACGCATCGGGGTCTCCCCATCACCGGTTGAAGCCATGAACTCGCCACATTCCTCGAAGACCACCGGGCTGCGCCGGCTGTGCGGTCTTGCGCTCTCGGGGTTGCTGCTGGTGGCGGCGGGATGCTCCAGCCTGCCGCCGAAAACAGAGGACATGCCGGCCGCGCAAGCGGGCACGGTCAACGTCAGCGGCGCCGCCGGGCCAGTGTCGGCCGTCGCCGAGCGCAAGGCGCTGCAGGGTCTGGCCAACGAGGGCAAGAAGGATCTGCTGATCCACCACCTGAAAACGCTCACCGCCAGCGGCGACGCGGACCTGTACCGCGGCAACCGCACGCGCCTGCTGATCGACGGACCGGCCACCTTCGGCGCCATGAAGGCGGCCATCGCGCAGGCAAGGGGCCGCGTGCTGCTGCAGAGCTACATCGTCGAAGACCAGGGTGTGGCCGCCGAGGTGGCCGATCTGCTCATTGCGCGCGCGGCGCAGGGCGTGACGGTGGCCATGATTTACGACGCGGTGGGCTCGATCACCACCCCCGATGCCTTCTTCAAGCGCCTGGTCGACGGTGGCGTCTCGGTCTGTGCCTTCAACCCGATCAACCCGACCAAGCGCCCGGGTTACTGGGGCCTGACGCACCGCGACCACCGCAAGCTGCTGGTGGTGGACGAGGAGGTCGCCTTCACCGGTGGCATCAACATCAGCCGCGTCTATGGTTCCAGCTCGTTCGGCCGCAGCGGCAAGCCCCGGGCCGGCGCCGCGCTCGACGACGGTTGGCGCGACACGCAGATCGAGTTGCGCGGCCCGGTGGTGCCGGCGCTGGCCCGGGTGTTCGAGGCCACCTGGCAGGAACAGGGATGCAAGGGTTCGCTCGGCCAGAAGGTCGCGAACAAGGCCGCGGACGAGCCCGGTCAGCGTGTGGTGAAGGTGATGGCCAGCGATCCTCGCGACAAGGAAAACCGCATCTACAGCGCCCTGCTCGCCGCAGTCGACGCCGCCCAGGTCGACGTGCGTTTCACGATGGCGTATTTCGCGCCCGGCGCCGATTTCGTCAACGCCCTGCGCAACGCCGCCACACGCGGTGTGGCGGTGGAACTGGTGCTGCCCGGGCGCAGCGACTCGTCGCTGGCGTTTCACGCCGGGCGGTCGTACTACGACCAGCTGCTGGCGTCCGGTGTGCGCATCTACGAAATGGAGCACGCCCTGATGCACGCCAAGACGGCGGTGATCGATGGCGTGTTCTCCACCGTGGGTTCGAGCAACCTGGACTGGCTGAGTTTCGTGGCCAACAGCGAGCTCAACGTGATCGTGCTGGGCGACGACTTTGGTGGCGAGATGAACGCGCTGTTCGAACGCGACCGTGCAGCCTCCAGGGCCATCACGCTGGAGGCCTGGCGTCGGCGCGGCCTGAGCGACCGCGCGATGGAAACGCTGGGCCGGCTGATGGAGCGCTTCCTCTGAGGCGCTCAGGCCCAGGTCACTGGATCAGGCCGTTCTTGAGCGCGTAGTAGGTGAGGTCGCTGTTGCTGGTGAGCTTGAGCTTCTCCAGCACACGCGAGCGGTAGGTGCTCACGGTCTTCACACTCAGGAACATCTGTTCGGCCATGTGACCGATGGTCTCGCCCTGGGCCAGTCGCAGGAAGACCTGCAGCTCGCGCTCCGACAGCAGTTCGTGCGGCGCCTGTTCGGTCGCGCCGGCCGCGCCGTCGGCCAGCAACTCGGCCACCGCCGGGCTCACATAGCGTCGGCCGCGCGCCACGGTGCGGATGGCATTGACGATGTCTTCAGGCGCGCAATCCTTGTTGAGGTAACCACTGGCGCCATAGCGCAACAGGGTGGTGGCGTACTGCGCTTCGGGGAAGCCGCTGAGGATGAGCACCGCCAGGTCGGGGAAGCGCGCCTTGATTGCCTGCAGCGCATCGACGCCGCCCTGCTCGGGCATGGAGATGTCCATCAGCAGCACGTCCACCTCACCGCCGCGCGCCAGTTCCAGCGCTTCGCGCCCGTTGTTGGCTTCGCCCGTGACGCGCAGGTCCACATGTTCGGCAAGAAACTGCCGCAGGCCGGTGCGCACGATGGCGTGGTCGTCGACGATGCCGATTCTGATCATGGGAATTTCGGTGGGTTGAGCCCGTGGGCAGATGCGGAAATCTAACAGGCCCCCGCCCAGGGCAACGTCAGACAACGCCTACACACGGCCGTCTGGATGTGGGGCCTTGTCCTACACGGCGACGGCACGCTGCCCGACACCCCGGGCGCATCCCCCCACCTACAGTGAAGACACGGCTTGACGCTGACCTCAGCACCGAGCCGGGGACGGTACGACACCGACCCAGACCGCAGCAACCTCAACAGGAGAAACACATGAATTGGGACCGAATCGAAGGCAACTGGAAGCAACTCAAAGGCCGCGTGACCGAGCAGTGGGGCAAGCTCACTGACGACGACTTCGACGTTGTGGACGGCCGCCGCGAACAGCTCGCCGGCAAGATCCAGGAACGCTATGGCGTGGCCAAGGACGAAGCCGAACGCCAGGTGGCCGCCTGGGAGCGCCACGCCGGCGACGACTGGTTCGACAGCCCCAAGAAGCGACCGACCGACAAGGTCTGAGCCAACCAGCTCAGTCCCCGACATTCGCCGGATGCGTCCGGCCCCCTCTCAAAGGAATCGACATGAAAACCACACATCGCTACTCCGCCCTGTTCGCCGCCGCCGCAGCCACCGTGCTCATCGCCGCCTGCGGCGAGAAGGTTGACGATGCCACCGTTGGTCAGAAAATCGACAACTCCGCAGCCACGGTCCAGTCCGCCGGCGCCGAACTGAAGAACGACGCCCAGGTGGCCGCCGCCGACGCGCAGGCCGCGGGTTCGAAAGCCGCCGACACGGTGGCCGAGAACGCCACCGACATGGCGATCACCACCAAGGTGAATGCTGCCCTGGCCGCCGACGACAAACTCAGCTCGCTGAAGATCGACGTCGACACCGAAGCCGGCAACGTTGCGTTGATCGGCACCGCTCCCGACGAAGCCTCACGCCAGCGCGCCACCACCCTGGCCGCAGCCGTCGATGGCGTGGTCACGGTGGACAACCGCCTGACCATCGAGAAGAAGAACAGCTAAACGCTGACCCCCAAACCATTCAAACGCTGGAGGACATCATGAAACTCGCACACGCCGTGTTGGCCGCAGCCGCCGCCCTCACCCTCGTTCAACTCACCGGCTGCGCGGTCGCCCGCGATCAGCAGACCGTAGGCTCCTACATCGATGATGCCGCCATCACCACCCGAGTGAAGGCCCGCATGGCCGAGGACAAGACGGTCAGCGCCATGTCCATCAATGTGGAAACGCTCAAGGGCACGGTGCAGCTCTCGGGCTTCGCGAAGTCTGCCGAAGAACGCTCGGCTGCCGAGCGGCTGGCCCGGTCCACCCCGGGTGTGCAGGCGGTGCGCAACGACATCGTGGTGCGCTGAACAGCACCCCCGCCTCGAGCGGTGTAGGACGCCGCCTACAGACGCCAGGGGCATATTCAACGACGCTCGACGGGGCGCACGACGCAGCAATGCATCGGCGCCCCGGCTTCGTTTTCACACCACACACACCATGGCAGCGCTGAAGACCTTCATCGTCGAAGACAACAAAGTCATCTTCGAGAACCTGGTGTCCACGCTGCAGGAGCTCACCGCCGTCGAGGTGGTCGGGCATGCCGTCGACGAGCACAGTGCCGTGCGTTGGTTGCGCAGCGAGGGCGCTTCGCTTGATCTGCTGATCGTCGATATATTCCTGATGTCCGGCTCGGGTCTGGGCGTGCTCAAAGCGGCGCAAGATGCGCACCTGCCCTCCAGGACCGTGGTGCTCACCAACTACGCCACCGCCGACATCCGCAAGCGCTGCGCCGTGCTGGGGGCCGACCGGGTGTTCGACAAGTCGTGTGAACTCGACGACCTGATTGCCTACTGCGCCCGGGTGTCGGACGGCTCGGCCACGCGGCCGGGCGAGCTGCGGTAGCAACTGACAACAACATGGCCTGCGCCACGCGCAGCCACCGGGAGCCTGGATGATCAAGTCGTCGATCGAGCGCGTGGCGCGCACGCGGTACGTGATGCCGGTGGTGCTGGCCCTGGCGGTGGTCGCCGTCGTGGTCATCGAAGGCGCCTTCCAGCATTCGCGCTCCACGTTGGCGCAGGGCGTTGCGCTGACCGATGCGCGTCTTCAGGCCGGGCGCGTCCTGCAAAACCTCACCGATGCTGAACTGGCGGCCCGCGCCTTCCTCATCAACGGTCAGACGGCCGACCGCGACGCGTATCGCGAATCCATCACCGCCCTGGCCGAAGCGCAACGCGGCGCTTTCCAGCTGATCGCCGACGTGGACCCCCAGCGCACCGTCTCGGTGGAGGCCGTGCGCATGCGCATCCAGGCGCGCGTGAGCGCCATGGAGGAATGGATGGACAGGGCCGAGCAAGGCCGGCGCACCCAGGCCCGCCTGATGGCCAGCAGCGACCGCGGCCGCGTCAGCTACGCCGAGCTGCGCAGGGAGTTCGATCTGGTGCTGGGGCGCGCGGCCGCGCTGCAGGACCGCGCGCGTGGATCCCTTTCCGACGCCATCATGATCAACCGGGTGGCGCTGCATCTGCTGGTGCTGATGTCGGTCCTGGGCCTGGTGCTCTTCACTCGGCAGCTGCGCTACAGCGACGAGCAGAAGGCGCGCGAGAGCCAATACCTTGCGTCGCAGGTGGCCCTGCGCACCGCCGAGCTGCGCGAACTGGCCGGCCACCTGGTCAACACCCGCGAAGACGAACGCGGCCGACTGGCGCGCGAACTGCACGACGAACTCGGTGGACTGTTCACCGCCATGAAGCTCGAGCTCGCCCGTCTGCGACGCGTGACCGACATGCCCACCTCCGCGCTGGAGCGCATGAGCGGCATCGAGCAGCGCCTGAACGAAGGCATTGCCGTGAAGCGCCGCATCATCGAAAACCTGCGGCCTTCATCACTCGACCAGCTGGGCCTGGCCTCGGCCCTGGAAGTGCTGTGCCAGGAAGCGGCCAGCAGCCTGGGCATTCCCGTCAGCGCCCAGCTGGAGACCGTGAGCCTGGACAAGGAGTGCGAGCTCACCGTCTTCCGCCTGGTGCAGGAGTCGCTCACCAACATCAGCAAATATGCGCGAGCCCGGCAGGTGACGGTGCAGATGGAGGCCAAGGGCGACTGGGTGCGGGTGAGCGTGAAGGACGACGGCTGCGGCTTTCAGACCCACAGCGTGCCTGCCAGCCACCATGGCCTGATCGGCATGCGGGTGCGCGTGGAGTCGCACAACGGCCACCTCACCATCACCAGCAGCCCCGGGCAGGGCACGCACATCGTCGCGGAGCTGCCTTGCAGGGCGCAAACTGAGGGGGATTCGTGCGAGCCGGAGGTGCCGGCGCTGAGCTAAGCTCGTTGCATCCCTTGATGCACCTGACCAGCCCGCCGTCCATGCCCTCCCCGATCGCCGTCATCGATTTCGAAACCACCGGCATCTCGCCCGCCATGGGCGACCGGGCCACCGAGGTGGCCATCGTCATCACCGAACAAGGCCGGGTGGTGGACCGATTTCAGAGCCTCATGAATGCGGGCGTTCGCATCCCGTCGTTCATCACGCAACTCACCGGCATCACCAACGACATGGTGGCCAGCGCTCCACCGGCCGCCAACGTGATGCGCGACGCGGCGCGGTTCGTGGGTCAGGTGCCCATGGTCGCCCACAACGCGTCGTTTGATCGCCGTTACTGGCAGGCCGAGCTGGCGCTGGTCGGTGAGCCCGCATCGCACGCCTTTGCCTGCACCGTGCTGCTCTCGCGCCGGCTCTACCCGCACGCGCCCAACCACAAGCTGGGCTCGCTGGTGGACTTCTTCCGCTTGCCGCGAACGGGTCAGGCCCACCGCGCCATGGCCGATGCCGAAATGGCTGCCGAGCTGCTGGCGCGCATCCAGCACGACCTGCGCACACAGCACGGCGTGGGTTGGCCGGATCACGGTTTCCTGATGGGGTTGCAGCGCTGCGCGCGCAACCAGTTGCCGCGCTTCTTCAGCGCACAGCGATCGCCTGTGGCGGTCAGTTGATGCGCACTTTGAACTGCACGATCACGGCACCGTCCACGTTCTTGATCGACGGGATCAGGCCGACGTTGATGCCGAAGCGCCGCCCCTCGTAGGTGACCATGGGCAAAGCGGCGAAAAAATTGCCGCCTCGATTCATCGCCGGGTAGCCGTTCATCAAGCCCACCGCCGCACCGAGCTTGAATCCTCCCATGGACCAGGGTTGCCAGTTGACCGCGGCGTACGTTGTGTTCTTGCGCACGCTGTTGTAATAGCTGCCGGCCATGAACGAGATCTCGGGGCTGGTGCGGTATTCGAGCCCCAAGCCGAGGTTGTTTTCGTTGTAGCCGTTTTGCCGCTTGAAATGCCGCGAGAAGCCGCCCACGTTGAGCCAGAGTTGTGAACTGGACACAGGCTCCAGATCCAGTGTGGTGGCCGTCGATTCGGCAAAGGCCGCGGGTGCGGCGAAGCCGAGCACGGCCCAGAGGGCGCAGGCGATGGGCGTTTTGGTCATGGCGATCTTTCCGTCATTGCGCTGACAACAGCGCGTGTTTGGTATTTCGGTGCTCGCCGGGTGCTTCTTGAATCCGGCAAGCCGCAAAATGGCGGCCCAATGCCACGCAATTGCGGCCTTTGCCGCTCTTCCTCTTTTTCCGCCCTCCTGTCCCCATGAAAACCCACGCCACGCCACCCACCACGCTGGACACCACCCGCATCGACGACCTGCGCATCGGTGCGGTTCGCCCGCTGATCACGCCTGCCCTGCTGCAGGAATGGCAGCCCGCCGTGGATGCCGCCCAGGCCCTGGTGCAGCACAGCCGTGAAACCATCTCCCGCGTGCTGCACGGACAGGACGACCGCCTGGTGGTCGTGGTCGGGCCGTGCTCCATCCACGACCACGCACAGGCCATCGACTACGCCCGCCTGCTCAAGGAACAGGCCGACGCACTGCAGGAGGACCTGATGGTGGTGATGCGCGTGTACTTTGAGAAGCCGCGCACCACCGTAGGCTGGAAGGGCTATATCAACGACCCGCACCTGGACGGCAGCTTCGCGATCAACGAAGGACTGGAGATGGCGCGCGCGCTGTTGCTCGACGTGTTGGCGCTCGGCCTGCCGGTGGGCACCGAGTTTCTCGATCTGCTGAGCCCGCAGTTCATCAGCGACCTGGTGAGCTGGGGCGCGATCGGTGCGCGCACCACCGAGAGCCAGAGCCACCGCCAGCTGGCCAGTGGCCTCTCGTGTCCGGTGGGCTTCAAGAACGGTACCGACGGCGGGGTGAAGGTCGCGTCCGACGCGATCCAGGCGGCGCACGCCTCACACGCCTTCATGGGGATGACCAAGATGGGACAGGCCGCGATCTTCGAGACGCGCGGCAACGACGACTGCCACGTGATCCTGCGCGGCGGCGCGCAGCCCAACTACAGCGCGGGCGACGTCAGCGCGGCCTGTGCGCTGCTGAAAAAGGCAGGCCTGCGCGAGCAGGTCATGGTGGACGTGTCACACGCCAACAGCAGCAAACAACACCGAAGACAGATCGAGGTGGCGGCCGACGTGGCCGCGCAGGTGGCAGCGGGCGACAGCCGCATCATCGGCGTGATGATCGAGAGTCACCTGCACGAGGGCCGGCAGGACATCGTGCCCGGCCAACCGCTCACCACCGGCGTGAGCGTGACCGATGCCTGCATCTCCTTCGAGCAGACGGTTCCCGTGCTGCAAAGCCTGGCGGCCGCGGTGCGCGCGCGGCGTTTGCGCAGCCCGGCGCCATGAACCTGCCCTGGCGCGGCCCGCCGGCCATCAACCTCGCACTGCAAGGCGGTGGCGCGCACGGTGCCTTCACCTGGGGCGTGCTCGATGCCCTGCTGGAAGACGGGCGCCTGCGCTTCGATGGCGTGAGCGGCACCAGCGCGGGCGCCATGAATGCCGTGATGCTGGCGCAAGGCCTGATGGCGGGAGGACGGGAGGGTGCGCGCACCGCCTTGCGCGAGTTCTGGAGTGCCGTGGCGGCCAGCATGCCGTTCGAAGTGGCGCGGCCCACGGCCGACGGCAAGGACATGCGGCTGGCACCGGCGATGCAGCTGATGCTGCAATGGACGCACTACTTTTCACCCGAGCAGCTCAACCCGTTCGACCTCAACCCGCTGCGCAAGATCCTCTCAAGCCAGGTTGATTTCGAGCGCCTTCGCACGCACAGCCCGGTGAAACTGTTCGTGGCGGCCACCAACGTCAACACCGGCAAGCTCAGGCTGTTTCGCGCGGCCGAACTCACGCCCGACGCGGTGCTGGCTTCGGCCTGTCTGCCCACCATGCACCGCGGCGTGGTCATCGATGGGGAAACTTATTGGGATGGGGGCTATGCAGCGAATCCGGCGGTGTTTCCGCTGTTTCACGAGTGCAGCGCGCGCGACATCATGCTGGTGATGCTGGCGCCACTGAAGCACACCGCCACACCGCAATCGGCTGTGGACATCAAGAGCCGGATGATGGAGCTGGCGTTCAACGCCACGTTCCTGCGTGAGATGCGCATGTTTGCCCACCTGCGCGAGCGCGCGGCGCGCAGCTCGTGGTGGCAGCGCGGCGAGCTCGACCGGCGCCTGGCCGGCACGCATTTCCACGTGATTGAAGCCAGCGAAGTGCTGGGTGCGCTCAGCGCCGAGAGCAAGGCCGCGGCGAACATGCGCTTCTTCGAGATGCTGTTCGCGCTGGGCCGTGAGCACGGCAGCGCGTGGCTGTCGGCGCACCACGCCGACGTGGGCCAACGCAGCAGCGTCGACCTCGAAGCCTTGTTCTATTGAAGGCTCAGCGCGGCTTGCGCGGCACCATCGGGCCGCGGCCTTCGATGTGGCGGAAGTTGATGCGGCCCTTGGTCAGGTCGTAGGGCGAGAGCTCGAGCGAGACACGGTCACCCGCGAGGATGCGGATGTGGTTCTTCTTCATCTTGCCGGCGGAATAGGCGATCAGCTGGTGACCGTTGTCCAGCGTCACACGAAAGCGCGTGTCGGGCAGCACCTCGTTGACGATGCCCATCATGTCGATCAGTTCTTCTTTGGCCATGGTGTTTCCTTTGCTTGAAGTGTATCGGTCAGTTCGGGCGGGCCGCCAGACGGGTGGTGTCGTGCACCCAGTCGATGCCCTGCGCCAGGCCGTAGTCGGCCGCGGCGGCGTGTGTGGGGAAGGCACTGTCAAAACGCATCACGCGGGCGGTGGAAGCGCTGCCAAATCCACTGGCGATGGACACCTGCGCAGCGAACTGGCCGCCCGGCAACGGGCGAGGCGTTGCCGCAATGCGGTATTTGCCCAAGGTGAGGGGAGAAGGATTCGTGGTTGGAATCGTGGAAGTCGTGTGAATCATCAAAAACATCGGTGGGCCGGGGCGCGCGGCGTTCGCCGCAGCGTCGGAAAGACCCGAATCAAAAATCAAAAACCATTGGCAGCCCCAGCGCCGGGGTGTCTCACCGCTTGATCCGGCCATTGGTTGTTGCGCACAGCAAACGACCAAGACCGGCGCACGAACCACGGCAGGGGTTCAGGCAAAGCAGGGAGGGAAAGGCCACGGTGCTGTGAGAAAGCGGGGTGGCGCACCTTGGAGGGGCTGGACCAGCAGCCCCTCTGCCGGGGGCGGTGCGCTTGGGCTGTGGGCCCGGGCGCGGCTGGTCGCTCAAGGCGACTGCGCATGATAACACGGAGCGAGAAATGCTGCTGGGCCTGAAATCCGCGGTTCAGGGGCAACACACTGTTGCTAGAGCCCATCCCCGGCATCACGCCCCCGGCTGCTGCGCCAGATCGCGCGCACCAGCCAGAGCCCGCCGAGTACGGCACCCAGAAAACCCAGGAAACCAAAGGCGGGCAGGCCGAACAGGGTGGGTCCGCCCTGGACTGTCATGACAATGGATGCCCCGATGATGAGCGCCGAGATCACCAGGGCCATGGCCAGGCGGTTGGCGGCGCGGTCGATCTGGTCGCCCACGCGCTTGAGGTGGGCCAGCTCGATGCCCACGTGCACCCGGCCGCGCCGGGCGCTGCGCAGCAGGCGCGAGAGGTCGTGGGGCAGCTGTTCGATCAGACTCAGTGTGCGGCGCAGCGTCTGCCAGGCCCGGGTGCCCATGGCCTTGGGCCGGTAGCGCGCGCGCACCACCTCACGCAGCAGGGGCAAGGCCTCGGTGGCCATGTGAAAGTCCGGGTCCAGGCCACGGCCCATGCCCTCCAGCGTGATGAAGGCCTTGATCAACAGGGCGAGATCGGGCGGCAGCGCCAGATGGTGTTCGCGCAAGATCGCCGTCACGTCCGCCAGCATCTGGCCCAGGCTGAGCTGCGCCAGGGGCACGCCTTGGTATTGGTCCACAAAGGCCTCGATCTCGGTCTCGAGCACGGCAAGGTCGATGCCGTGTTCGTCGCCGGTCCAGTCGATCAGAACGTCCGACACGCCCCGGGGGTCGTGCCCCACGAGGCCCAGCAGCAATTGGAGCAGTTCCTCGCGGCGGCGCTGCGAGAGCCGCCCGACCATGCCGAAGTCGATGAAGGCGATGCGGTTGCCGCTCAGGTAGAACACATTGCCCGGGTGCGGGTCGGCATGGAAGACGCCGTCCTGCACGATCATCTTGAGCACGGCCTGGGCACCTCGGCGCGCCAGCAGCTGGCGGTCAAGGCCTTGCTCATCCAGTTGTTCCAGCGCGTCGCCCGGCACGCCGGCCACAAAATCCTGCACGTTGACGCGGGCGCTGGTGTGAGCCCAGTGCATGCGCGGCACCACGATCCAGGGCAGGGCCGCCATGTTGGCGCCGATGCGCTCGGCGCTGCGGCACTCGGTGACCAGGTCGAGCTCGCGCTTGAGCGAGCGCGCGAGCTCCCGCACCAGTTGCTGCGGCCGGTAGGGCTTGAGCGCGGGCAGTTGTACTTCGGCCAGGGCGGCCAGGCGGGCCAGCAGGCGCAGGTCGGCGTCGATGGTTTCGGTGATGCCGGGTCGGCGGATCTTGACGACAACTTCCGTGCCGTCGTGCAATTGCGCGCGGTGCACTTGCGCGATGGAAGCGGCGGCCAACGGTTCGGTGTCGAAGCGGGCAAACACCGCCTCGGGATCGCCGCCCAGGTCTTCACGCAACTGGGGGCGCAGGAGCTCCAGCGGCACAGCGGGCACGCGGCTGTGCAACTTCTCGAACTCGGCGATCCACTCGGGACCGAACAGGTCGGCCCGGCCCGCGAAGATCTGGCCCAGTTTCACGAACGCAGGGCCAAGCTCTTCGAGCGCCAGACGAACCTGCACCGGAGGTGCCAGACGGGCGAGATCGGCCGCGTGGTCCCACTTCAGCGCGTGTCCGGCACGCTCGAGCGAGTCGGCCAAGCCAAGGCGGCGAACACTGTCGCCGAACCCATGGCGGATGAGAACGCCCAGGATGGTGTTGAGTCGGCCCATGTCGCGGGCCGCGCCCAGCGTTTCGATCAGCATCAATGATCATAAACACCACCTCAAGTGAGGCGGCAAAATCGATCCGGCGCAAGGCCGCCCCAAGCCGGATCAGCCCCCCTGGGGGGCAGCGGACCACGCGCAGCGGGGGAGCGTGGGGGCCTTACTTGCGGTCGGGCAGTTCGATCTTGACTTCGAGCACGTCCAGGTTGTCCTGGCGGTCGAGCTGGACCTTGATGTCGTCCGGGTTGATCTTGATGTATTTGCTGATCACGGCGACCAGCTCACGCTGCAGCGCAGGCAAATAATCGGGCTCGGAGGCGCTGCGGCCATTGCGCTCGTGCGCCAGGATGATCTGCAGCCGCTCCTTGGCAACGCTGGCGGTTTTTTTCTTCTCGCCGAGCAGAAAGGAAAAGATCGACATGCGTCATTTCCCCCCAAACAGGCGTTTGAAGAAGCCAGCGTTTTTGGCCTCGATGAAGCGCAGCGGCTTGTCGGCGCCCAGGAAACGGTCGATCACGTCGCTGTAGGCCTCGGCCACGTCGGTGCCCTTGAGGTGGATGGCCGGTGTGCCCTGGTTGGAGGCGGTCAGCACGTTTTCGCTCTCCGGAATCACGCCGATGAGCTTGATGCGCAGGATGTCCTGGATGTCTTCGAGCGACAGCATCTGGCCGTCGGCCACGCGGGTGGGGTTGTAGCGCGTGATCAGCAGGTGTTCCTTGATGGGGTCCTTGCCGTCGATGGCGCGCTGGGTCTTGCTGCCCAGCATGCCCAGGATGCGGTCGGAATCGCGCACGCTGGAGACTTCGGGGTTGGTCACGATCAGCGCTTCGTCGGCGTAGTGCATGGCCATGAGCGCACCGGTCTCGATGCCGGCGGGCGAGTCGCACACGATGTACTCGAAGCCCATGGCGGCGAGGTCGGTCAGCACCTTGTGCACGCCTTCCTGGCTCAGCGCGTCCTTGTCGCGCGTCTGGCTGGCGGCCAGCACGAACAGGTTGTCGCACTGCTTGTCCTTGATCAGCGCCTGGTTCAGGTTGGCTTCGCCCTGGATCACGTTGATCAGGTCGTACACCACGCGGCGTTCGCAGCCCATGATGAGGTCGAGGTTGCGCAGGCCGACGTCGAAATCGATGACGGCGGTCTTGTGGCCCCGCAAGGCGAGCCCCGATGCAAAGCTGGCGCTGGTGGTGGTCTTGCCCACACCGCCCTTGCCGGAGGTGACGACAACGATTTTGGTCATGGTGAAGGTCCTTCTGTTCTGAAAATGGTGGCGGATCAGGCGCCGATGGCGTCGATCACCAGCTTGTCGCCGTCGGGGCCGGGCACCAGGCGCACCTGCGCCGGCTTGCCCAGGATCGATTCGGGCAGGGCGACTTCGCTGGTGCGGTAAATGCCGGCGATCGAGATCAGTTCGGGCGCCATGCTGAGCGCGAAGATGCGCGCATCGGCGTTGCCGCGGGCACCGGCAATGGCCTTGCCGCGCAGCGGTGCGTACACATGGATGTGACCGTCGGCAATGACCTCGGCGCCCGGGTTGACCATGGCCATGACGACCAGATCACGCCCCCGCGCATAGACCTGCTGACCGGAGCGCAAGGGCTTGTCGATGACGAGGGCACCAGGTGCGGGAGCGGGTGCCGATGGCGCCACGGGTTCCGGGGTGGTGGTGATCTCGGTGGGCACAACGGCAGGAGCGGCACGCTGCACCGATGCGTCAGGCGCATTCGTGAGGCCCGCGGCCAGGGCCAGGCGGGTCTGTTCGATGGTGCCGCCTCGCACGGCCAGGGGCACCAACCGGTACTGGCGCAAGAGGGTTTGCAAGGCGCCGAAATCGGGCAGGGCGTTGGCCTCGGCCACATTGAGCGGGTGCAGGTCGATGACCAGCGGGTCGTTGTCGAAGAAATCGGGCATGTCGCCGAACCGCTGGGTCAGCTCCTGGGCCAGGCGGTCCAGATCGGACGACTTGAGCATGAGCGCCACCAGGGGCAGGTGCGCGCTCTTGATTTCGAAGGTGGTGGGCGCGCTTCCCGCGAGGGCAACAGACATGGGCGAAACAGGCTCACAAAAAAAGCTGCCGACGCAGGCGATGCACGGCATCGGGGTCGGTCATGAAGCGGCGCAGTTTAACAGCCGGGAACATCACGACCGGCAAGCGGTTGTGCCCAGCTGTCAGAGCATGTTTCCGTGCCCGACGTGACAACTCTGTGTATATCTTTTGAACAAACCCTCACTTATCCACAGGCTCAGCGGATTTTGGGCAGTTATCCTTTTTTCAGCCGATCGGGCCCCGGGTGCTTCACACAGCGTTTGAGCGGGTGCAAGTCCTTGATCGGACAAGAGAAAGGGCGCTTGTCCACAGCGGACAGCGCCCTCTACTACTACTGCTATCTTGTATTAAAAGAATCTATAAGAACAAGACGCAGAGAAGTCCATCGGCTTGGGAGCCGATCAGATCGTGCCGCCCATGCGGTGGTGGCCACCCCCGTGGTGATGGTTTTTGCCGTGGCCTTTCATGCCGGCGCGCTGAAATCCCTGCATCTGTTTCGCGTCGAACACCTTCTGCTGTTCGGCGTTGAGAACCGCATAGAAGCTCTTGATGGCGTCATGGCGCTGGCCCATGCGGGCGTCGCGTTCGGCTTTCATGGCCGCCATCTTGTCCAGGCGCTGGGGCGTGGTCAGCTTGGACCAGTCTTCGCGGGGGCCCTGGCGGGCAGGGCGAGCGTCTGGCTGGGTGCGTGCCACGAAGGCATTCCAGGCGGGTTCTTGCTCGGCGGTGATCTTCAGTTCGGCTTTCAGGGCCGCCTGGCGCTCTGCCATGCGCTTTTGCATGCTGGCCATGCGCTCGGCGCGTTTGGCGTCGCGTTGACCTTCCTTGGCGCCTTCCTGGGCCTGCTGGGTGGTGGTTGGTGCCGTGGGGGCTGCCGTGGTGCCTTGGGCGATGGCGGTGGCCGAGAGGCCGGCGAAGGCGGCTGCCAGGGCGGCGGCCATCAGGGCGCGTTTGGGAATCGATGTCATGTTCACTCCTTGTGACCGTTGAGGAAGATTCACCACAGCTTGGGTCGGTGGGCTGTGGAATGGCTTCAGTGTGGTCGGGGGGTGTTTCTGCGCGGTGGGGCCGATGTGGCTGGCTTGTAAAGTTTTGTGCCGGTTTTCGCCACGGCTGCAGGGTGGGCGAGGTCGTCCAGGATCGGGCAGTCCGGCCGGCCATCGCCCGGGCACAGGTGCATCAGTTCGCCCAGCGTGCGTTGCATGGCTTGCAAGGCCTCGATGCGCTGAGCAAGTTCGTCCAGGTGCTTCTGGGTGATGCGCTTGACGGTGGCGCTGCTGCGCTTGCGGTTGTGCCACAGGCTCACCAGTTCGGCGATGGCGTCCAGGCCAAAGCCCATGTCGCGTGCGCGGCGGATGAAGCGCAGCGAATGCACGTCGGCCAGGCTGTACTGGCGGTAGTTGCTGTCGGTGCGCACCACGTCGCCCAGCAGCCCGAGTGTTTCGTAGTGGCGCAGCATCTTGGGCGAGATGCCGCTGAGTTCGGCGGCTTTGCCTATGTTCACCGGCCAGGCGGTGAGCCGGTCGATGTCCGTGTCGCTGGTGGTGTTCTGGGCCATGCTGTCAGGCAGCGACCTGGTAACCCTCTTCGCGAATGGCCGCGGCCAATGTGGCGCGTGGCTGTGTGCTGTTCACCTCAACACGGTTCTGAACCCGGTCGATGGTGACCTGGGCCTGCGGGTCGACCAGCTTGATGGCGGTGGTCACGGATTTTTCGCAATGACCGCAGGTCATGCCCTGCACGGTGAAGACTTCGTTCATGGAAACTCCTTGTGGGATGGATGAAAAGAATCCATTGTCATCCTTGACACGGTGTGAAGGTCAAGGATGTTTTGCGCTTGACCTTCCCATGGTGGTAAAGCCTATGCTGTGCCCATGAACACGATCACCACTGCCACTGCTTCCCTTCCGCCCACCCAGATCGACCTGGGCATTGGCGGCATGACCTGTGCTTCCTGCGTGTCGCGGGTCGAGAAGGCCTTGAAAAAACAAGCCGGTGTGTCTGAAGCCACGGTGAACCTGGCGACCGAATCGGCGCGGGTGCTGATCGCCGGGGGCGACACGCCCGAGGCGCTGGCGCGTATCAAGCGAGCGGTGCGCGATGCGGGTTATGAGCCCCGCACGATGGAAGCCATGGACGATGTCGCCGACGCGCGCTGGATGGGTGTGCCGGTTGACTTCCTGCCGGTGCTCATCGGCATGGTGTTGTCGGCACCGCTGGTGTTGCCCATGGTGGGCGATCTGTTCGGCCAGCACTGGATGCTGTCGGCCTGGATGCAGTTCGTGCTGGCCACGCCGGTGCAGTTTGTGCTGGGTGCGCGCTTTTATCGCGCGGGCTGGCATGCGCTCAAGGCGTTCACCGGCAACATGGAGCTGCTCGTGTCCATCGGCACCACGGCGGCCTGGGCGTTGTCCACCTGGCTGTGGTGGCGCTCGGAGCCGGGCGAGATGCTGCACCTGTACTTCGAAGCCTCGGCGGTGGTGATCACGCTGGTGCTGCTGGGCAAGTGGCTGGAAGCGCGCGCCAAGCGCCAGACCACCACCGCCATCCGCGCGCTGCATGCCTTGCGGCCCGAGCGCGCCCACCTGCTGCCCGACGGCATCCGCCGCACCGAGATCACCGAGGTGGCGGTGGACGAGCTTTTGCCGGGTGATGTGGTTCGTGTGTTGCCGGGGGAACGGTTTGCGGCCGACGGCACGGTGGTGCAAGGCAGCACACAGGCCGATGAATCCATGCTCACGGGTGAGGCCATGCCGGTGCCCAAGGAGGTGGGTGACGGCGTGACCGGCGGGTCGCTCAACGGCGAAGGTGCGGTCGAAGTGAAGGTGCGCGCGATCGGTGCGCAGAGCGTGCTGGCGCAGATCATTGCGCTGGTGCAGGACGCGCAAGCCGGCAAGGCGCCGGTGCAGCGCATGGTTGATCAGGTGGCGGCCGTGTTCGTGCCGGTGGTGTTGGTGATCGCGTTCGTCACGATGCTGGGCTGGCTGTGGACCGGCGCGGCCATGGAAGTGGCCCTGATCCACGCGGTGGCGGTGCTGGTGATTGCCTGCCCGTGCGCGCTGGGCCTGGCCACGCCAGCGGCCATCATGGCGGGCACGGGCGTGGCCGCGCAGCACGGCGTCCTGATCAAGGACGCGCAGGCGCTGGAGATCGCGCACAAGGTGGACACGGTGGCGTTCGACAAGACCGGCACGCTGACCGAAGGCCACCCGCGGCTGCTGGTGATCGAAGCCGCCGCTGGTGTGGACGAACTGGCGGTGCTGCAGGCTGCTGCGGCCCTGCAGGCGCAGAGCGCGCACCCGCTGGCGCGTGCGGTGGTCGAGGCTGCCACGGCGCGTTCGCTGGTGGTGCTGCCCGACGCGGCCAGTGATGTGCAGGCGGTGTCGGGCCGGGGCAGCCAGGGCACGGTGCAAGGGGCTTTGTTGTCGCTGGGAAGCCTGCGCTGGATGGACGAACTCGGTGTGGATCTGGGACCGCTGTCCGAACGTGCGCAGGCCTTGCAACAACAAGGATCGACCGTCTCGGCGCTCGTCAGCCAGGCCGCTGGCGCGCCGGGTTGGTCACCGTTGGCTTTGCTGGCCTTTGGTGATGAGCCCAAGGCCGGAGCCGCCGCTGCCATCGCCGAATTGCGCGCGGCCGGCATGCGGCTGTTCATGGTGTCGGGCGACAACCGGGGAGCCGCGATGGCCATGGCGGCGCGCCTGGGTTTGCGTGCAAACGAGGGCGAAGTGATTGCCGAGGTGTTGCCGGGCGACAAGGCCGCGGTGGTGCGGCGTTTGAAGGAAGGTGGCCACGTGGTCGCCATGGTCGGGGATGGCGTGAACGATGCGCCTGCGCTTGCAGCGGCCGATGTCGGCATGGCCATGAGCCACAGCCAGGGCAGCAGCTCGGATGTGGCCATGCATGCGGCCGGCATCACGCTGATGCGGGGTGATCCATTGATGGTGGCGGCCGCGCTCGACATCTCGCGCCGCACGGTCAGCAAGATCCGGCAGAACCTGTTCTGGGCCTTTGCCTACAACGTGGCGGGCATTCCGCTGGCGGCCCTCGGCTTCCTGAGCCCCGTGGTGGCGGGCGCGGCCATGGCGCTGAGCTCGGTCAGCGTGGTGAGCAACGCCTTGCTGCTCAAGCGCTGGAAACCCCCGCAGCGCTGAACGCGCCCTGCCACTTGTTGATGCAGGTCAATGCCCCTGTCATGGTCTTGAGCGAAGCTTGAGTGACCCGAACGAGGCCCGAGGAGACACCCCATGCACCATTCAGCTCTGCGCGTGATCCGCGACGAACACGCCAGCCTGGCCGCCATGTTGCAGTCGATGCTGCAGATGATCAAACGCGGGCCGGAGGCCGACGGAAAACACGCGCCCGAGCAGTACTTCGACGTGTTGCGCGCCATGCTGTTCTACATCGACGAGTTCCCCGAGAAGCTGCACCACCCCAAGGAATCGGACCTGCTGTTTCCGCGCCTGGCACGCGCGGCACCGCACGTGATGGCGACCATCGAGCGGCTGGAGAGCGATCACATGACCGGCGAGGTGCGGGTGCGTGAACTCACGCATCTCTTGATGGCCTGGGAATACCTGGGCGAGACACGGCGCGCGACGTTCGAAGCGGAGGCCACGCGATACGTGCAGTTTTATCTGGATCACATGCGGCTGGAGGAAACGGTGTTGTTGCCCGAGGCCGAGAAGAGCCTCACTGAAGCCGACTGGCATGCGCTCAACGTGGCGTTTGCGACCCACCGCGATCCGCTCAACGAGAAGGGCGCGCGCGACCCCCAGTTCGATCGGCTGTTCACGCGGATCGTGATGCGGGCGCCTGCGCCTGTTGGGCTGGGGGAGCCTTGAGCGCAGCGAGCAGTTCGTCGAACACTTCCAGCAGGTGCGCCACGTCATTCCGCGTGGTAGCCGGAGAGATCAGCATCATGCTGTGAAAGGGCGTGAGCAGCACGCCGCGGTTGAACATGAAGAGGTGGGTGAGCGCTTCCAGATCACCTTGTGCGTGGTCGCGCACATCCTGCGCGTTGCGAGGCGTGTGCGGCATGAACTGCAGTTCCATGCGCGCGCCCAGACGGGTGACGGTCCAGGGTCGGCCCGCGGCTTCGATGCGCTCGCGCAAACCGCGCTCCAGGGTCGCAGCCACGCCCAGCATGTGCGTGTAGTTGGCGGCGGTGTGCAGGTGTTGCAGCGACGCCTGCAGCGCGGTCAGCGTGAGCGCATTGCCGGCCAGCGTGGTGCCGATGCCGCTGTGGCCCTCGGCGGCGGCGTTCTTGGCCTGCACCATGCGCTCGGCCACGGCCCGCGTGAAGCCATACACAGCGCACGGCAGGCCACCGGCCACCGCCTTGCCGACCACCATGAAGTCCGGGTCGAGCCCATGGGCTCGTGCGTAGCCCCCCAGCGCGGTGGAGATGGTGTGGGTCTCGTCGCACACGAAGAGCGTGCCGTGCTCGCGGCACAGTGCTCGCGCCTGGTCCCAGAAGCCGGGCGCGGGCGGCACCAGGCCGAAGTTGGTGAGGGCGGGCTCGGCCAGCAGGCAGGCCACATCGTCGCTTGCCAGTGCCGCTCGCAGGGCGGGCAGGTCGTTGAACGGCACCACGCGCGTGAACGCGGCGTGGTTGTGCACCTGGCCCAGCACCGACGCGCGCGGCAAGGTGGTGCCGCTGGCCAGGTCGAGGTCGACCAGCGTGTCGTCCACCGCGCCGTGGTAACAGCCGTCGAACACCAGCAGTTGCGCCCGGGCGGTGATGGCACGGGCCCAACGCAGCACGAAGCGGTTGGCGTCGCTGGCCGACAGAGCCATCTGCCACATCGGCAGGCCGAAGGTGGTTGAAAGGGCCTCGCCCACGGCCACCGCGTTGGTGGCCGGCAGCATGCAGGTGAGGCCATGTGCCGCCTGCTCGGAAATGGCGCGCGCCAGCGGTGCCGGGCTGTGGCCGAACATGGCGCCGGTGTCGCCCAGGCAGAAGTCTTTGTACCGAACACCGTCGGCGCAGGTGAGCGTGGCGCCCTCTGCCTGCGCCACGAACAGCGTGGCGGGGCTGGGCCAGTCGCGCATCCAGTGCAGCGGCACGCCAAAGAGGTAGTGGTGTTGCGCGGCACGCGCCAGGGCCATCGACTTCGGATGGCTGGTGATGAAGCGCTCGCGCTCGGTGTGCTGCAGGGCGCGGATCTGATCCGGGGCGATGTCGTTCATGGCCACCAGCTTAAGCCGCCGGCCGGGCAGCGAAGCGCACTCGGTGCGGTGGCTGGGTCGTCGCCCGCCGAATTGGCACCGACAATGGGTCGGCCATGAACCGACCCGCCCCCACGATCGACCGCACGCCCTACATCCGTCTCGCGCTGGCCTTGTCGCTGGGCGCGGCGGTCTCGCTGGGCATCACGCGTTTTGCCTACGGCCTGCTGCTGCCGCCCATGCGCGAGGACCTGGGCTGGAGCTACACGCTGGCCGGCGCCATGAACACGTTCAACGCCTTGGGCTACCTGCTCGGCGCGCTGGCCACGCCCTGGCTCATGCGCCGTTTCTCGCCCACCGGCCTGTTGATCGCCGGCTCGCTGGGGGCTTCGCTGTTCATGGGCCTGAGCGGCTTCTTCACAGCCGCCGCGCCGCTGCTGGCGCAGCGCCTGCTGGCCGGTGTGGCCAGTGCGCTGGTGTTCATCGCGGGCGGTCTGCTGGCGGCGCGGTTGGGCGCGCGCCAGCCCGAGCGCAGCGGCTTCCTGCTCGGCATCTACTACGGCGGCACCGGGCTGGGCATCGTGATCTCGGCGCTGGGTGTGCCACCGGTGCTGGCGGCGGCGGCGCAACCGCACGGCTGGGCCTGGGCCTGGTGGGCGTTGGCGGGGGTGTGCCTGCTGGCCACCGCGCTCATGGTCTGGCCGGCGCGGCTGCTGGCGACGCTGCCGGCGCCGGCGACCCGCACGGCGGCGGGGAGTGAGCGCGTGTTCCGGCTGCGCGACTTCGGCTTTGCGCTGGCGGGCTACGCCGGTTTCGGTGTGGGCTACATCGGCTACATGACCTTCGTGATCGCGCTGCTGCGCGAGCAGGGCGGTTCGCCGGCGGCGATCACCGGCTTCTATGCGCTGCTGGGTCTGGCGGTGATCGCGTCCTCGCGCATCTGGGCCGGTCTGCTGGACCGGCACCGCGACGGCCAGGCGCTGGCGCGGCTCACCGCGCTGCTCGGGGTGGCGGCCATCGTGCCCGCGCTCACCGCGAGCTGGCCGCTGGTGCTGGCCTCGGGCCTGCTGTTTGGTGGCGTGTTCCTGTCGGTGGTGGCCTCGACCACCGCGCTGGTGCGGCACAACCTGCCGCCCGCGCAGTGGGCCGCGGGGATCAGCGCCTTCACCATCGTGTTCGCGGCCGGCCAGATCGTCGGCCCCACGGTGGTGGGCTTCATCGCCGACGGCCCCGGGGGCCTGGCGCGCGGCCTGGTGTTCTCGGCCGTCGCGCTCTGGGTGGGCGCGGCGCTGGCATGGCGCCAGCGCGCGCTCTGAAGGTCAGATCAGGCCTTGCGCATCGACTGCGTCGGCACAATGCCGCCATGCGACGCCTTCTTCGACCCTTGGGCATCCTGGCCGCCTTGCTCCTGCTGCTGGGCGCGGCCGTGGTGGTCGCCCTGCACCAGTGGACCGGCAGCGAGGGCTTTCGCCAGCGCCTGGAGCGCGATGCCTCGGCGGCGCTCGGTGTACCGGTGAGCCTGTCGCGCGTGACGGTGGATGTGTATCCGTTGCCGGCGGTGGCGCTGGAGGGACTGCACATCCAGGCCCGACCAGCCCTCACGCTGGAGCGTGTGGAAGCGCGCCCGGTGTGGTCAGCGCTGCTGCGGGGCCGGCTGGCGGTCTCCACCCTCATCGTTCGCCAGGCGGTGCTGCCGCAGGCCACCATCGTGCTGCTGGGCGCGCGTGTGCAGGACCCGGCCACGCAACTCGCCGAGCCCGACGCCACCGACGAGGCCGCCGACCTGAGCTGGCTGCCGCGCCGCGTGGTGCTGGACGACGTGACCTGGATCGGCGGGCAGGGCCGCAGCAGCACGGTGCAAGCCGAGCTCACCCTGGACGAGGACGGCTGGCCTGCCAACGCCACGGTGGCGGTGATCCGCGGCGCGCTGGAGGGCGCGAAGGCGGTGCTCCAACGCGGGGCGGACAACCAGACCGCGTGGTCGTTGAAGGTGCACGTGGGTGGCGGCACGCTGCAGGGGCCGCTGACGGTGAAGCTCCCCGCGGCCTCGGCCCCGGTGCGCGACCTGGTGTTTGACGCCTCGCTGGAAACGCGCGGCGTGGAGGTCTCGGCCCTCACCGCGCCCAGCCGCACGCTCACCGGTCGACTCGACGCGAGCACCACCTTGTCAGCCCGCATCAACCCGCGTGGCGGCACCGCCAGCGTGTCCGACGCACTGCGCAGTCAGACCCGCTTCACGGTGAACAACGCGGTGCTCCACGGCGTGGACCTGGCCAGGGCGGTGGCCACGGTGGGCCTGTCGCGCGGCGGCAGCACCGCGCTGGACACGCTGGCCGGTCAGGTGCGCACGCGTGGGCAGCTGATCGAACTCACGAACCTGGTGGCCAGCTCGGGTGTGCTGGCCACCACCGGCGAGGTGACGGTGGCGCCGTCCAAAGCCCTGTCGGGCCGGGTGCGCGTGGACGTGACGCGCGGCGCGGGCGGGGACGTGGTGGGTGTGCCGCTGGTTGTGGGCGGCACGCTGGACGACCCCTCGGTGAGCCTGAGCCGCTCGGCCCTGCTGGGCGCGGCCATCGGCACCGCGCTCATGCCGGGTGTGGGCACGGGCGCGGGGGCCAACCTGGGTGACCGTCTGGGCCAAGGCCTGAAAGACCTGTTCGGCAAGTGAGTCAGGCGCTCGGTGGACGCCGGTCGCTGGCCTGAATTGGACTCACGCGCCCGGCCCCTCGGGGGTATCTTCTGGCTCCACTTCGCCCCACCCCACCGAGGACCTGCCATGGCCATGGGTCAGTTCGCTTACGCCAACAACAGCAACCGTTTTCTGGGCTGCGCGCCGCTGGCCGACCAGCCGTTCGCGGTGGCCGGTGTGCCATTCGATGGCGTGGTGACCAACCGGCCCGGCGCGCGTTTCGGCCCGCAGGCGATCCGCTCGGCCAGTCTGATGCTGTGCGACGGCATCCACCCGGTGTTCAACGTCTCGCCGCTGGCCCACCTGGGCGACGCGCTCGACATGCGCCTGCCCAACGCTTCTCCGTTGCCGGAGGTGCGCCGCCACATCGAGGCGCAGGCCGCTGCGTTGATGGCGCGGCACCATTGTGTGTTTCTGGGCGGAGACCACTCGGTGACGCTCTCGCTGTTGCGCGCGGCGAAAGCCCGGCACGGGGGCGAGCCGTTGGCGCTGGTGCATTTCGATGCGCACTGCGACACCTGGGCCGACCACTTCGGCGAGCCCTCGGGCCACGGCACCTGGACGTATGAAGCCTTGCAGGAAGACCTGGTGAGCGCGGCGCACACGGTGCAGATCGGCATCCGCTCCAGCGGTGAGCGGGCGGCGCGCGAGTACGTGGCCGACCAGGGCGGGCAGATCTTCACCGCACGCGCCTTGCGTGGGCTCGATGGTGCAGGCCTGCTGCCCGCCATTGACGCGATACGCACGCGCATCGGCCAGCGCCCGGTCTACCTCACGCTGGACATCGACTGCCTGGACCCTGCCTTCGCCCCGGGCACCGGCACGCCCGAGCCCGGTGGTTTGACGAGCTCGCAGGTGTTGACCCTGCTGGAAGAACTGGCCGAGCTGAACTGGGCGGGCATGGACTGTGTGGAAGTGGCGCCGGCCTACGACCACGCCGAACTCACCAGCAACGCAGCCGCGACCTTCGTGTGGACCTACCTGAGTGGGCAAGTCGCGAAACAGAAGAGGGTTTGAGCATGGCCTCGCTTGTGCGCTCCGACACCCAGCTCAACCAGAAGAGCTACTACGAAGCCAGCGTGCAGCGCCCGGCGGTGTGTCCCGCGCTGGCCGAATCGCTGAACGTGGACGTGGTGGTTGTGGGCGCGGGCTTCAGCGGCCTGAGCGCCGCGCTCGAACTCGCGCAGCGTGGCCTCTCGGTGGTGGTGCTGGAGGCTGACCGCATCGGCAGTGGCGCCAGCGGACGCAATGGCGGCCAGGCCATCGTCGGTTTTGCCAGCGGTCAGGGCCCGTTTGAAGACCAGCTCGGTGCGGCCGATGCGCAGCGCGCGTGGGACATGTCGCTGGAAGCGATTGATCTCATCGATGCGCGCATCCAGCAGCACGGCATGGCCTGCGACCGGGTGAATGGCTATGTGTACGTGGCCGACTCCGCGCGCAAGCAACGGGCCTTGCTCGATGAGATGGAAGGCCTGCAGCGGCGCGGCATCGAGGTGGACTGGGCCGAAGGCGCCGACCTGCCCCGCCTGATCAACAGCCCGCGCTATGTGGCCGCCGCGCGTGAGCAGCGCTCGGGCCACCTGCACCCGCTGAAGTACGCACTGGGCCTGGCGCGCGCCGCGCAGGCCGCCGGTGTGCGCATCTTCGAACACTCCCCCGTGACCAGTCTGCAGCGCGGTGCCACGCTGTTGGCGAGCACCGCACAGGGCCAGGTGAGGGCGCGCTTCGGCGTGCTGGCGGGCAACTGCATGCTGGCCGAGCACGGCCCGGCGGTGGCGCCCGAGATCGCGTCGCGCATCATGCCGGTGGGCACCTACATCGTGGGCACTGCGCCGCTGGACCCCGAGCTCTGCGCGCGCCTGATCCCGCGCAACGCGGCGGTGTGCGACAACAACTTCGTGCTCGACTACTTCCGCTTCAGCGCCGATCACCGGATGCTGTTCGGCGGACGCGTGAGCTACACCACGCGCACGCCGACGAACCTGTCGGCCTTGATGGCGCGGCGCATGGCCGAGGTGTTCCCGGCGCTGGCGCAGGTGCCGATCGAATTCGTGTGGGGCGGGTTTGTCGACATCAGCATGAACCGCGCGCCCGACTTCGGGCGGCTGGGTGACAACGTCTACTACCTGCAGGGCTTCAGCGGCCACGGCGTGGCGCTCACCGGGCTGGCGGGGCAGCTGGTGGCCGAGGCGGTGGCCGGGCAGGCCGGCCGCTTCGATGTGTTTGCGCGGCTGGAGCACCACCGGTTTCCCGGCGGGCCGCTGCTGCGCACGCCCAGCCTGGCGCTGGGCATGCTCTGGCACCGCTTGCGCGACGCGCTCTGAGCCGGGTTCAGCGCTGCTGGTCTTGCTCGCGCGGTTCGCCGCGTTCGTTGACCGTGATGCGGTTGCCGGGCGCCGATGCCGTCTGGATGCGGTGGTCGGTGCCGCGGAAGTTGTAGGTCACGTCCCAGTAAGCGGGTTGTGCGCCGCCGGGCACGTTTTCACAGCGCTGCACGTCCTGCGTCGTGGGCTTGCCGTCGCGACCGAACTGCGCGCCGATGGCGCCGCCCGCCACCACGCCACCGACGGTGGCGATGTCCTGACCCGAGCCGTTGCCCACCTGGTGACCCAGGATGCCGCCGAGCAAGGCGCCGACCACGGCGCCCGGGATGTTGGCACCGCTGCGCTCGGCCGGCACCTGCGTGCTCTCGACCCAGCAGCGCTGGCCCGAGGTGGCCAGCACGGCGCGCGAGGAGGTGATGTCGGCTTCATACAGGCGTTCGCCATTGCGGCGGCGGCCGTCGTAGACCGGCATGGGGGCGGGCGCGTAGCGGTTGTCGGACACGCGGGTGTTGCGGGGCAGCACGCGCACCGAGGTGATCTCGTCGTTCAGGCCCATCGCGGCCAGCGAGGGGTATTGGCCCGGACGCAGCACCATGCACTGGCCCCGGTAGCGGTTGTTTTCACAGACCTCCCAGCGCTCACCCGAGACCACGGCCGAGGAGGCGCGTTCGTTGAAGCCGGTGCGGCGCAGGTTGGGAACCTGACCCGTGGCGGTGTAGGAGCGGCCCTGGAAACGCTCGTCGTCGAAAAAGGTGATGTTCACAGCGGCCGGTGTAGCGCCCGGCAGCGGTGCATAGCGGTGGTCGGCCACCCGCTCGTTGGCGGCGATCATGCGCGCCGAAGAAATGCCGTCTTCCAGGCCGATGTCGTAGAGCGCGGTGTAGCGGCCCGGGCGCAGCACGGTGCAGCGGCCGCGGAAGTTGTCGTCCTCACACAGCTCCCAGCGGTTGCCGACGACCACGACCGACGAGGCGCGGTCGTTGAATTTGTGGCGCTGCAGGCTGGGGATCTGGCTGGTCATGCGCAGCGACTGTCCACCAAAGTTGTCGTTGGCGTAGAGGGTGGCCTGGGCAGCGACTTGCGTGCTGAATGCCAGGGTGGTGGTGGTGAGCAAAAGGCCGAAAAAGTGTTTCATGTCAACGTCTCCTGTGGGGGGTGACGTCGAGATTGAGGTCTGGCCAGGGGGCGGTCTGTGCGTTGGCGCACCGCCGTGTGTTGCAAAACCTCGGGTTTGAGAGGCCTTTACCCGACAGATACAGGAAGCGTGATTTCCGACCGCTTCGGTCAGGCCTGCAGCGCCTGTTCAACCATGCCGGCCAGCACCGGCCCACAGCGCGCAATGTCGGCCAGCGGCGCGTAGCCGTAGCCGATCACCAGGCCCTTGAGGTCCTGGCGTTGCAGGCAATAGGCCGAGAGCGGACGCACCGTCATGCCTTGCTGGGCCACGCGCTGGGCCAGGGCCCTGTCGTCGATGTCGCCGGGCAGGCGCAGGCACAGGTGCAGGCCTTGTTCTGCGCCGCTGATGTAGGGGCCTCCGGCGGTGAGCACCGGCTTGAGGGCTTCGAGCAGGCACTGGCGACGCTCGGCGTAGTTCTGCCGCGCGCGGCGCAGGGCGCTGGCGAAATGGCCCATTTCAATGAACTCGGCCAACGCGGCCTGCACCGGCATCTGGCCGGGGCGGTTGAGGTCGTAGTGGGCCTGCTTGAAGGCCGCCACCAGCGGCTTGGGCACCACCAGGTAACCCAGCTTCAGGCCGGGGTAGAGCACTTTGGAGAAGGTGCCCATGTAGAGCACGCGGCCGTCGGTGTCCAGGCCTTCCAGGCTGGAGATGGGAGGGCCGCTGAAGCGGTATTCGCTGTCGTAGTCGTCCTCCAACACCCAGGCGTCGTGCGCGCGCGCCGTGGCCAGCAGCTGGTGGCGCCGCGGCAGCGTCATCACCGCGCCGGTGGGGTATTGGTGCGAGGGCGTCACGTAGATCAGCCGCGGTGGGTGGGTGCTGTCGCCCGCGCTCGGGCTGATGCCCTGCTCGTCCACCGGCACCGGGTGGATGGCCAGACCCGTGGCCATGAAGGCCTTGACCGCCCCCCAGTAGGCCGGGTCTTCCACCCACACGGTGTCGCCATGGTCGGCCAGCAGGCGTGCGCAGAGTTCGAGCGACTGCTGCGTGCCGCTGGTGATCACGACCTGGTCGGCCTCCAGCTGAACGCTGCGGAACACGCGCAGGTAGTCGGCCACGGCGCGGCGCAGCGGCGCGTAGCCGCCCGAGGTGTTGTAGTCGAGCATGTCCGGGTAGGTCATGCGCCAATGCTTGTTTTGCAGCCGCTGCCACAGCGCGACGGGAAAGGCACTGAAGTCGACCATGCCGGGGGTGAAGGGCTGCACCTCGAGCTCGGTGGCGCAAAAGGTGCTCGAGAGCGCGATGCCGCGCGTGGACAGGCGCCCAGCCTGCAGGGTGGCGGGCTGGCCGCTGTTGCGTGTGCCCCGGCTGGGCGCGGCGCGTGGCACGTTGTCGTTCACATAGGTGCCACTGCCCACGCGACTGGCCAGGTAGCCCTCGACACTGAGCTGGTTGATCGCGGCCACCACGGTGTTGCGCGAGAGCGAGAGGTCTTCGGCCAGGTCGCGGCTGGAGGGCAGGCGTTCACCAGCGCCGAGCTTGCCGTCGAGCATGGCGCGGCGCAGCGCCTCGTAGAGCTGGCGGTGCAAGGGCAGCGCGTCTTGCGTGCCCAGTCGGTTCATTTCGGCGAGCAGGAATTCGGACAGCATCTAGAGGATTCCAATTCAGAAGCCGGAGCGACGTGCCCCTTCCAGACACACCGCGGAACTGGCTCTGCCAGGCCGCAGGTGTGGTCCCCCCAGCGGGGGGAAGCCGCGAAGCGGCGCAGGGGGGGCTTTCAATTGGCACCACGGTGTGGGCTCAACTGGCTCTGATTGTGATCCACTTCAATGGCCACAATGCCATCCATTGCCTGGAGAGAACATGAACAAGCCGCCGTGCATGGTCTGGCTGCCCGCCGACCACCGCTTGATGGGTGACCACGGTCATCAGATGCCCTTTTTGCTGCTGGGTGACAAATACGCCCGGGCGGTGAAGGTTGGGGCACAGGCCCAGCCAGTGATGTTTCCACTGGCCGACACCGACCAGATCAGCGACCTGCTCTCGCTGGTGGACGGCGTGATGCTGACCGGCTCGCCCTCCAACGTGCACCCCTCCCATTTCGCCGAGGACGTGGCCGACCCCAGCCTGCCGCTGGACGCCGACCGCGACCTGCTCACGCTGGCGCTGGTAAAGGCCTGCGTGCACGAGGGTGTGCCGCTGCTGGGCATCTGCCGCGGCTTTCAAGAGATCAACGTGGCCCTGGGCGGCACGCTGCACCAGAGGGTGCAGGAGGTGCCCGGCCTGAGGGACCACCGCGAGCCCAAAGGTGCGCCGCCCGACGAGCAGTACGCGCCGCGCCACAGCGTGCGCTTCGCACCGGGCAGCGTGTTCGAAGAATGGGCCGGCGGCCCCGAGACCGAGGTGAATTCGTTGCACGGCCAGGGCATCAACCGCCTGGCCGACAGCCTGGAGGCGCTGGCCCATGCGCCCGACGGCGTGGTGGAGGCTTTTGGCGTGCGCGGCGCGCGCACCTTTGCCTACGCGGTGCAGTTCCACCCCGAATGGCGCTGCTGGGAAACGCCGTTCTACGCCGCCATCTTCGAGGCCTTCGGGCGCGCCTGCCGCTCGCGCCACAGCCTGCGCCTGCAGGCGGCCGACCTCGCACGCAGCGCCGCCCATCCGGGCGCCTGATTGTTTCCCCAGATCGATTTCACACAACACACAGCAGGAGATGGCACATGACAGCCACTGACAAAAAAATGACCTTCAACGATCTGGAGAACTGGCTCAACCAGAACCGCGTGACCGAGGTCGAGTGCCTGGTGCCCGACTTGACCGGTGTGGCGCGCGGCAAGATCCTGCCGCGTGAGAAGTTCACCGAGGACCGCGGCATGCGCCTGCCGCAGGCGATCGTGGCGATGGGGGTGACGGGGGAGTTTCCGGCCAGCGGGCCGTACTACGACGTGATCGAGCCGACCGACCGCGACATGCAGCTGCGCCCGGACCCGACCACCGCGCGCATCGTGCCCTGGGCCACCGACCCCACCGCGCAGGTGATCCACGACTGCTTCGACCACGACGGCAAGCTGGTGCCCTTCGCGCCGCGCAGCGTGCTGCGCCACGTGTGTGAGCTGTTCGACGCCGAGGGCCTGGACCCGGTGGTCGCGCCCGAGCTGGAGTTCTACCTGACCGCGCGCAACACCGACCCGAACACGCTGCTGAAACCACCGATCGGGCGCAGCGGCCGTGCCGAGACCTCGCGCCAGTCGTACAGCATCGACGCGGTCAACGAGTTCGACCCGCTGTTCGAGGAGATCTACGACTACTGCGACAAGATGAAGCTCAACGTGGACACGCTGATCCACGAGGCTGGCGCGGGGCAGATGGAGATCAATTTCTTCCACGCCCACCCGCTGGGCCTGGCCGACGAGGTGTTCTTCTTCAAGCGCACGGTGCGCGAATCGGCGCTGCGCCACGACATGTACGCCACCTTCATGGCCAAGCCGATCGCCGGCGAGCCCGGCTCGGCCATGCACGTGCACCAGAGCATCCTGAACAAGAAGACCGGCAAGAACATCTTCAGCAACGACGATGGCACGCCGTCCGAATCCTTCTACCACTACATCGGTGGCCTGCAACGCTACATCCCGGCTGCCATGGTGCTGGTGGCGCCGTACGTGAACAGCTACCGCCGCCTTTCGCGCCACACCGCGGCACCCATCAACATCGAATGGGGCCACGACAACCGCACGGTGGGCATCCGCTCGCCGATCTCCAGCCCCGAGGCGCGCCGCGTGGAGAACCGCGTGATCGGTGCCGACGCCAATCCGTATGTGGCGATGGCCATGACGCTGGCATGCGGCTACCTGGGCCTGAAGAACAAGATCAAGCCCAAGCCCGAGATGAAGGGTGACGCCTACCTCTCGCCCTACGCGCTGCCCCGCAGCCTGGGCGAAGCGCTGGACTGGCTGCGCCGCGAGACCGACCTGCACGACGTCCTGGGCAAGGAATTCATCACCATCTACACCGAGATCAAGGAGCTGGAGTTCGACGAGTTCATGAAAGTCATATCGCCCTGGGAACGTGAACACCTGCTGCTGCATGTTTGATTGAAAGAGACGTCCGCATGAACACCTCGACCCTCATCGCCCCGCCCGCCCTGGTCCGCCGCGCCGAGCAGCACGACACCCAGGCCATCCAGGCGCTGGACAGCGCGCACTTCATCCACCCGTTCACCGACCACGGTGATCTCGCCACGCGCGGCTCACGCGTGATCACGCGGGCCGACAACATCTACGTGTGGGATTCCGAGGGCCACAAGATCCTCGATGCCATGAGTGGTCTGTGGTGCGTGAACGCCGGCTATGGCCGCAAGGAACTGGCCGACGCCGCCTACCAGCAGATGATGACGCTGCCGTTCTACAACAGCTTTTTCAACACCACCAACGTGCCGGCGGTGCAGCTGGCGACCAAGCTGGCGGCACTCGCCCCCCAGGTCGGCGGCCGCCGTTTCGAGCACGTGTTCTTCAGCTCCAGCGGCAGTGAGAGCAACGACACCAACGTGCGCATGGTGCGCCGCTACTGGGACTTGCTCGGCCAGCCCCAGCGCAAGGTCATCATCAGCCGCATGAACGCTTACCACGGCAGCACCATGGCCGGCGCTTCGCTGGGCGGCATGAGCGGCATGCATGCGCAGGGCGACCTGCCGATTCCCAACATCACGCACATCGGCCAGCCCTATTTCTTCGAGAACGCGCTGCCGGGTGAGAGCCAGGACGCGTTCGGCATCCGCGCGGCCGGTTGGCTGGAGGAGAAGATCCTCGAACTCGGCGCCGACAAGGTGGCCGCCTTCATCGCCGAGCCGGTGCAGGGCGCTGGCGGCGTGATCATCCCGCCGGCCACCTACTGGCCCGAGATCCAGCGCATCGTGGACAAGCACGGCATCCTGCTCATCAGCGACGAGGTGATCTGCGCCTTCGGCCGCCTGGGGCACTGGTTCGCCTACGAAAAGTTCGGCATCCGGCCCGACCTCATCACCTTTGCCAAGGGCGTGACCAGCGGTTACATCCCGCTGGGCGGTGTGATGGTGGGTGACCGCGTGGCCAAGGTGCTGATCGAGCAGGGCGGCGAGTTCAACCACGGCTACACCTACAGCGGCCACCCGGTGGCCTGCGCGGTGGCGCTGGCCAACATCGAACTGATGGAGCGAGAGAACCTGGTGGGCCGGGTGCGCGACGACACCGGCCTGTATCTCGCCGAGCGTTTTGCCGAACTCAATGACCATCCGCTGGTGGGAGTGGCCGAGACCTGCGGCTTCGTGGCCGGGCTGGTGCTGGTGAAGGACAAGGCCACGCGCGCCACCTTCGACCCGGACCTGGGTGTGGGCATGATGTGCCGCGCCCACTGCTTCAAGAACGGCCTGATCATGCGCGCCGTGGGCGACCGCATGATCATCGCGCCGCCGCTGGTGATGACACGCGCCCAGATCGACGAGATGATGGTGCTGATCCGTACCTGCCTGGATGCCACCCTGGCCCAGCTGCAGGCCGCTGGCCAGCACGCGTGAATAGAATGCCCTCTGCAGTACGCCGGAACGCGCCAATGGGGTGAGTTTTTGGCGGCGGCGGGTCTGGAACTTGCTAGATTGTTGTCCAGTCTTTTCCATGCCTTTCGGTTCGAGTTGTCATTGATCAACCCCTCTCAGGAGCGAGCACCACCATGAAGAAACACGTTTTGGTTATTGCAATGTCGGCGATCCTGCTGGCGTCGTGCGGCAAGAAGGAAGAGCCCGTGGCCGCTCCGGCCGAGCCGGCTCCGGTGGCTGCTGCCCCTGCCGCTCCTGCGGTGCCGGCCGGCCCGGTGCTGGACGACGAGAAGGTCCTCAACGTCTACAACTGGCCCGACTACATCACCGAAACCCTGGTGGCCGACTTCGAGAAGGAGTACGGCATCAAGGTCAACTACGACACCTTCGAGAACAACGAAGCCCTGCACGCCAAGCTGGTCGCGGGCAATTCCGGCTACGACATCGTGATCCCCACCGCCGGCTTCGCCAAGAAGCAGGTCGAGGGCGGCCTCTACCAGCCGATTGACAAGAGCAAGATCCCCAACTACGCCAACCTCGACACCGAGTTCATGGCCAAGATCGCCGGCGTGGACCCCGAGAACAAGCACCTGGTGCCGTGGGCCTGGGGCTTCACCACCGTGGGCATCAACAAGCAGAAGGTCGAGAAGGCGCTGGGCAGCATGCCCATGCCCGAGAACGCCTGGGACCTGGTGTTCAAACCCGAGTACTCCAGCAAACTCAAGTCGTGCGGCATCGCCTACCTGGATTCGCCCAGCGAGATCCTGCCGGTGGCGCTGAACTACGTGGGCAAGCCCGCCTACAGCGAGAACCCGGAAGACTTCAAGCTTGCCGGCGAGATGCTCAAGAAGGTGCGCAAGGACGTGCGCCTGTTCTCCAGCACCATGATCGACGACATCGCCGGCGGCAAGGCTTGCGCCTTCATCGGCTGGTCGGGCGACATCAACATCGCGGGTGACCGTGTGAAGGAAACCGGTGGCAAGGACGAGATCATCCCGCTGCTGCCCACCGGCGGCGGTCTGGTCTTCATCGACACCATGGCCATCCCCAAGGACGCCAAGCACGTGAACAACGCGCACGCCTTCATCGACTTCTACCTGCGCGCCGCCAACGGCGCTGCCATGGCCAACGAGCTGAACTACCCCACCGGCAACAAGGCAGCCCTGGCCGACATCAAGGACGAGGTCAAGAACAACAAGACCATCTTCCTGAGCGATGCCGACACGGCGCGCCTGATCGCCACCGGTGGCTACTCCAACGAGATTGCCAGCACGCTCAACGACACCTACAACGCCTTCAAACGCGGCAAGTAAAGCGCCGCTGCACGGGCCAAGGGCTGTTCATCCTCCTGGGTTGAACAGCCCTTTTTGTTGGTTTCAGCGAAGAAACGGACTTCAAGATGGCAGACACAACGGGTTTCCTGGTGACCGAGAAACTGGTCAAGCGCTTCGACGACGCCACGGCGGTGGACGAGGTGTCGCTCTCGATCGGCAAGGGTGAGATCTTCGCCCTGCTGGGCAGCTCGGGCTGTGGCAAGTCCACCCTGCTGCGCATGCTCGCCGGCTTCGAGAAGCCGACCTCCGGACGCATCCTGCTGGGTGGCCAGGACGTGGCGGCCATGCCGCCCTACGAGCGGCCGGTCAACATGATGTTCCAGTCGTACGCGCTGTTTCCCCACCTCACCATCTGGGAGAACGTGGCCTTTGGCCTCAAGCGCGAAGGCCTGCCCAAGGCGGAGGTGAAGCAGCGCACCGATGAAATGCTGGCCCTGGTGCAGCTCACGCCCTACGCCCAGCGCAAGCCACACCAGCTCTCGGGCGGGCAGCAGCAGCGCGTGGCGCTGGCGCGCAGCCTGGCCAAGCGCCCCAAGATGCTGCTGCTCGACGAGCCGCTGGGCGCGCTCGACAAGAAGCTGCGCGAGCAGACCCAGTTCGAGCTGGTCAACATCATCGAGAAGGTGGGCGTGACGGTGGTGATGGTCACGCACGACCAGGAAGAGGCCATGACCATGGCCAGCCGCATTGCCGTCATGAGCAAGGGACGTGTGCTGCAGGTGGGCACGCCCGAAGAGATCTACGAGCACCCGGCCAACCGGTTCGTGGCCGACTTCATCGGCAACGTGAACCTGTTCGAGGGCAAGCTCAGCGTGGACGAGCCCGACCGCTGCGCGGTGAGCACCGGCATTGGCGAGATCCAGGTGGGTCACGGCGTGCCGGGCCACCTCAACATGCCGGTGGCGCTGGCCGTGCGGCCCGAAAAGATCGAGATCAGCAAGCAGCGCCCCGACGGGGTGTCCACCAACCTGTTCACCGGCAAGGTCAAGGAGATCGCGTACTTCGGCTCCTACAACACCTACATCGTGCAGGCCAGCGACGGCAGCAAGCTCAAGATCACCGAGGCCAACACCTCGCGGCAGGATCTGTCGGACATCACCTGGGAGGACACGGTGTATTTCTGGTGGAGCGACGTTGCTGGCATCGTCCTCCGCGACTGACCAGCCCTTTTGCCGACTGCAGTCTGGAGCACAACGATGGCATCTTCAATTCCCGTCCCCGGCAAACGCTTCGTGATCGGCGTGCCTTTTGTCTGGCTGATCGTCTTCTTCTTCCTGCCGTTCCTGATCCTGCTCTACATCAGCTTTGTGGACATGGGCGGCGACATCAGTCCGTTCAAGCCGATCTGGGACCCCGTGGCCGGTGTTCTGCGCCTGAAATACGAGAACTACCTCGCGATCTTCCGCACGGAAGAAGGCGCGCCGCTGTTCAAGACCCTCTATGTGGACGCCTACCTGCGCTCCATCGGGTACGCGCTGAGCACGGCCTTCTTCTGCCTGGTGATCGGCTATCCGTTTGCCTACTTCATCGCGCGCTCGCCAGCCAGTGTGCGGCCCGCCTTGCTGCTGATGGTGATGCTGCCGTTCTGGACCTCGTTCTTGCTGCGCGTCTACGCGTGGAAGGGCATCCTCACCGACCAGGGCGTGCTCAACCGGCTCATGATGTCGATCGGCATCATCGACGAGCCCATCCAGATGCTCTACACCAACGTGTCGATGCTCATCGGCATGACCTACGTGTACCTGCCCTTCATGGTGCTGCCGCTCTACGCCAACCTGGTGAAGATGGACTTCCGCCTGCTGGAGGCCGCTTACGACCTGGGCACCACACCGTTCAAGGCCTTCTGGCTGATCACCGTGCCGCTGTCCAAGGCCGGCATCGTGGCCGGCTTCATGCTGGTGTTCATCCCCTGCGTGGGCGAGTTCGTGATTCCCTCGCTGCTGGGCGGACCGGAGAACCTGATGATCGGGCGCGTGGTTTGGGACGAGATGTTCACCGCCAACGACTGGCCGCGCGCCACCGCGCTGGCGGTGATCATGATCGCGCTGATCGTGATTCCGCTGGCGCTCTACTACCACCATACCGCCGACGCCGCCGAACCTCGCAAGTGAACAAGGCCAGACCATGAAACCACTGTTTGAAAAACACTTCGGCAAGGCCTGGCTGGCGCTGGTGTTCGCCTTCCTCTACCTGCCGCTGCTGTTCATGATCGTGTTCTCGTTCAACAGCACACGCCAGGACGCGCGCTTCACCGGCTTTTCGTTGCGCTGGTACGAAGCCCTCACCCGCGACACCAAGATCGTCGAGGCCTTCTGGCTCTCGCTCAAGGTGGCGGCGGTCACCGGGGTGCTCTCGGCGGTGCTGGCCACGTTCGCCGCCTTCGTGCTGGTGCGCTACCGCCGCTTCATCGGCCGCACCATCTTCTCCGGCATGGTCAATGCGCCGCTGGTGATGCCCGAGGTGATCATCGGCCTGTCGCTGCTGCTCTTGGCCGTGGGCGCGCAGAACTTCTTTGGCTGGCCGCAGCGCGGCCAGCTCACCATCATCCTGGGCCACACGCTGCTGGGCATGGCCTACGGCATGGTGGTGATCCAGTCGCGCCTGCTGGAGATGGACCGCTCGATCGAAGAGGCGGCCATGGACCTGGGTGCTCGGCCACACCAGGTGTTTTTCCTGATCACGCTGCCCAACATCTTCCAGGCCATCCTGGCGGCCTTTCTGCTGGCGTTCACGCTGTCGTTCGACGACGTGGTGATCGCTGAATTCCTCTCGGGCCCGGGCGTGAACACGCTGCCGCAGGTGATCTTCGGTTACGCGCGCCGGGGCATCAACCCCACCGTCTACGCCGCGGCCACGCTGCTGATCGTGACGGTGACGGTGGTGATCGTGAGCTATGCGGTGTGGGTGGCGCATTCGACCAAAAAACGCGAGCGGGAGATCGCGGCGGCCGCAAAAAGTTGAACCCACTGGATCGCTGGCCACCGGGGAAAGTGGCTTTGCAGCGGTTGTAGTTTCGGGCGTAGCATGGGGCCAATTCCCGCCTTGCAACCTCCCGAGACATCCCATGACCGAACCGAGCTTCGACGGCCGCGCATTCATCAACGGCGAACGCGTCGCCGCGCGCGATGGCCAGACCTTTGACTGCATCTCTCCCGTGGACGGCCGCTTGCTCACCGCCGTGGCGCGTTGCGGCGAGGCCGACATCGACGCCGCCGTGGCCGCCGGCCGCGCCGCCTTTGAAGACCGCCGCTGGAGCGGCCTGGCGCCGGCGCAGCGCAAACGCATCATGATCAAGTTCGCCGAGCAGCTTGCCGCGCACGCGGACGAACTGGCGCTGACCGAGACATTGGACATGGGCAAGCCGATCAGGTACGCCAAGAGCGTGGACGTGAACAGCGCGGCCAACTGCATCCGCTGGTACGGCGAGGCGGTGGACAAGGTGTACGACGAGATCGCGCCCACGGGGCGCACTGCGCTGGCGCTGATCACGCGCGAGCCGGTGGGTGTGGTGGGCGTGATCGTGCCCTGGAATTACCCCCTGATCATGGCGGCGTGGAAGATCGCGCCCGCGCTGGCCGCCGGCAATTCGGTGGTCTTGAAGCCCAGCGAAAAGAGCCCGCTGACAGCGCTGCGCCTGGCCGAGCTGGCGCTGGCCGCCGGCATCCCGCCCGGCGTGTTCAACGTGGTGCCGGGCTACGGCCCCGAGGCCGGCAGCCCGCTGGCCCTGCACATGGACGTGGACTGCATCGCCTTCACCGGCAGCACCCGCGTGGGCAAGCAGATCCACGTGATGGCTGGACAGAGCAATTTGAAGCGCGCCTGGACGGAGCTGGGCGGCAAGTCGCCCAACATCGTGTTCGCCGACTGCCCGAACCTGGACAAGGCGGTGGACGCGGCGGTGAGCAGCATCTTCTTCAACCAGGGCGAGAGTTGCAACGCGCCTTCGCGCCTGTTCGTCGAGGCGTCGATCAAGGACGCCTTCCTGGAAAAAGCCCTGAAGCTGGTGCCCGACTACCAACCCGGCAACCCGCTGGACAAGGCCACCACCATGGGTGCCATCGTCGACAAGGTTCAGATGGACACGGTGCTGCGTTACATCGAGTCGGGCAAGTCCGAGGGCGCGACGCTGCTGGCCGGCGGCGAGGCGGCCATGCCGGTGGCTGGCGGCAACTACGTGCTGCCCACCATCTTCGACGGCGTGACACCGCAGATGACGATCGCGCGCGAGGAGATCTTTGGCCCGGTGCTCTCGGTGCTGAGCTTCACCGACGCGGCCGAGGTGGTTCGCGAGGCCAACAACAGCATTTATGGCCTGCAGGCAGCCGTGTGGACCCGCGACATCAACAAGGCGCACGGTGTGGCGCGCGCGTTGCGCGCGGGCACGGTGCACGTGAACTCGTACGACGAGGACGACATCACCGTGCCCTTTGGTGGCTTCAAGCAGAGCGGCGTGGGGCGCGACAAGTCGCTGCATGCGTTCGACAAGTACACCGAGACGAAGACGACGTGGATTCGCATCGACAGCCCCGTATAAGGAGACACCCATGAACGCCATGAACGACATCAAGACCGACAACACCAACGCCGCCTGGCACGCGCGCCGCCAGGCTGCCACGCCGCGCGGCGTGGGTGTGTATGGCGACTTCTTCATCGACCGGGCGTTGAACGCCGAGTTCTGGGACATCGAGGGCCGCCGCTTCATCGACTTCGCCGGCGGCATCGCGGTGCTTAACACCGGGCACGTGCACCCCAAGGTGCAGGCCGCCATCGCCGCGCAGCTGCAGCGCTTCACGCACAGCTGCTACCAGGTCGTGCCCTACACCGAGTACGTGGCGCTGGCCGAGCGCATCAACGCCATCGTGCCGATCGACGGCCCCGTGAAGACCGCGTTTTTCTCCACCGGCGCGGAGGCGATCGAGAACGCGATGAAGATCGCGCGCTACAGCACCGGGCGCACTGGCGTCATCGCCTTCGGTGGCGCGTTCCACGGCCGCAGCATGTTCGCGGTGGCGCTCACCGGCAAGGTGCAGCCCTACAAGGCCGGCTTCGGCCCGTTCCCGTCCGAGATCTTCCACGTGCCGTTTCCCTGCCATTGCAGTTCGCTGGACGACACGAAGCGCGCGATGGAGCAGCTCTTCAAGTGCGACATCGAACCCAGCCGCGTGGCGGCCATCGTGTTCGAGCCGGTGCAGGGCGAGGGCGGTTTCAACGTGATCCAGCCCGCAGCGGTGAAGTGGCTGCGCGAGCTCTGCGACCAGCACGGCATCCTGCTGGTGGCCGACGAGGTGCAGACCGGTTTTGCGCGCACCGGCAAGATGTTTGCCATGGAGCATTTCGGCGTGTCGGTCGACCTCATGACCATGGCCAAGAGCATGGCCGGCGGCACCACGCTGTCAGCCGTGTCGGGCAAGGCCGCCATCATGGACGGCCCGGCCCCGGGCGGCCTGGGCGGCACCTACGCCGGCAACCCGCTGGCCATCGCGGCGTCGCATGCGGTGCTTGACGTGATGGCAGAAGAAAAGCTGCCCGAGCGCGCGCAGAAGCTGGGTGACCAGCTCATCGGCCACCTGACGGCCCAGAGCGCCATGTACCCCAAGCGCATGGGCGACGTGCGCGGCCTGGGCGCCATGGTGGCCTGCGAGTTCATCGACCCCGCCGGCGCGCCCGATGCCGACACCACGAAACAGGTGCAAGCCGCCGCGCTCCAGCGTGGCCTGCTGCTGCTGACCTGCGGCGTCTACGGCAACGTGATCCGTTTCCTCTTTCCGTTGACCATCGAAGACAGCGTGTTCGCCGAAGGCCTGGCCGCGTTTGATGCCGCGCTGGCCGAGGTGCTCGCTTGAGCTTGTCATTAGACGAACGTATCAACGCCCTGCGCGCGCAGGGCATCCACTCGGTGCTCACCACCTTCACCGACCTGCCTGGCGGTCCCAAGGGCAAGCTGGTGCCGCTCGAAGGCCTGCCTGGTGCGGTGAGCAGCGGTGCCGGCTTCTCTGGCCCGAGCATCAGCGGCACCGGCCTGCCGCGCATGGGCGCGCGCAGCGAGTACATGGGCCGTGTGGTGCCCGAGAGCCTGCGCCCGCTGCCCTTCATGCCCGGCGTGGCGCACGCGGTGTGCGACGGTTTTGCCGGCGGCGAGCCGCTGGACACCTGCTCGCGCCAGGTGCTCAAGCGCCAGGTCGAGCGCCTGAACGCGCGCGGCTGGACGCTGTGGGTCGGCATCGAGCCCGAGTTCTTCCTGCTCAAGCGCGACGCCCAGGGCCGCTGGCAGGTGGCCGATGCGTTGGACGGCCTCGCCAAACCCTCGTACGACTTGCAGGCCATCGGGCGCAACTACGCGTTTCTCGATGCGATGCGCCAGACGCTCACCGCGCTGGGCTTCGGGTTGCAGCAGATCGACCACGAAGACGCGTGTGGCCAATACGAGATCAATTACCAGCACGACGACGCGCTGGCCGCCGCCGACCGTTACCAGCTCTTCAAGCTCGCCGCGCAGGCGGTGGCGGCGCAGCACGGCGCGGTGTTTTCCACCATGCCCAAGCCGCTGGCGCACGCGCCGGGCAGCGGGCTGCATTTCCACCTGAGCCTGACCGACAGCAAGGGAAACGCGGTGATGGCCGACCCGGCCGGCGCGCTGGGCCTGAGCACCGCCGGCCACCAGTTCGCCGCCGGCCTGCTGCACCACGCCGACGCATTGGCCGCCCTGTGCGCGCCCACCGTCAACAGCTACAAGCGCCTGGCGGCCAGCCGCAGCGCATCCGGCACCACCTGGTCGCCGGTGTGGAAGGCCATGGGCGACAACAACCGCACCTGCCTCGTGCGCACCGTGGCCGGGCGCATCGAGTGGCGCCTGCCCGACCCGTCGTGCAACGTGTACGCCGCCATCGCCGGCACGCTGGCCGCCGGCCTCTCGGGCATCGAGCAGGCCTTGCCCGCCGCCACGCCCTGCGCCGACGACCTGTACGAGGTGCATGCGCGCGGTGAGGCCATGCCCGAACGCCTGCCGCGCGACCTGTTCGCCGCGCTGCAGGCGCTGGAGCAGGACGCACCGTTGCGTGCTGCCGTGGGCGATGCGTTCTGTGCCGAATTCCTTGCGCTCAAGCACGCTGAATGGGCCAGCTACAGCCAGCAGGTGAGCGACTGGGAGCTGGATCGTTACGGCAACGCAGCCTGATCGAAGGCACCCCCGCGCCGCCTGCGGCGTCACCCCCTCAAGGGGGCGCACCCTGCGGCCTGGCAGAGCCAGTTCCGCGGGTGCCCGGGTTTCTGGATAATCCGGCTGCTTGAACACCCCCACCGCCCCTGCCGCCCCCACCCCGTCCGCCAAGACCTGGACCAAGACCGCCGACCGGCCGTTGCGCAGCTGGCGCAAGTCCGTCAGCATCTGGGTGTTCGCGCATTTCGTCGGTGTGCCGGTGCCGTGGCACGCGGTGCGCCAGACCGATGGCGCCGAGCTGCTGGCCTTTGAGCACCAGCGCTTGCTGGCTCTGGCGGCCGCCGGCGAACACGTGCCCACCGTGCTGGCCTTCGACGGGTTTTCACTGACCACCAGCGACATTGGCGACACGCTGGACCATGTGCTGCACCGCCTGCCCGACGGTGAACACCTGGCGCTGATGTGCGCCGCCAGCGCCGACCTGGCCAGCTTCCACACCCGCGGCCACTGGCACGGCGGCGCCCAGACCCGCAACCTCACCTGGAACGGCGAACACTTCGCCCGCCTCGACTTTGAAGAGCGCCTGCAACCCGGCATGGCGCTGGCCACGGTGCAGGTGTACGACGCGCTGCAGCTGTTGTTGTCACTGGCGCGCTACCTGCAGCCGCAGGGGCCGGACGCGGTGCGCGCGGTGCTGCAGGCTTACGCCGACGCGGGTACCGGCGGCCCCACCCTGCGCGGCTTCATCGCGCACCTGCTGCCGCGCCTGGGCTGGGTGTCGAAGCTGGCATCGTTGTCACCCCGGCTGGACGGCTCGCGCGAGCTCATGCGGTTGCGGACAGTGCTGGAGGGTATGACCGCGTTCGTGGGGCGGGCTGCTTGAAACGTCTTTACGACGGCGGCCCCCGATAGGACTGGTGGCAACGGAAGTCTGAGTTGGGCCCTGAGGCGACGGTGGGCATCCCGTCCCAAACCGGTCATTGGTACAGCTTGCTCTGCTGTCCAAGGGATGGGCAGTTGACGGTCACGAACTGCGTCTGTTCGGAAGCTATATTTGCGTCAGGGCACGCGTGCCTGGTTTCAAGGATTTTTATACTTGGATTTTCAGGCGGTGCATCGCCTTGAATCAGGCTTCAAGCCATTTTCTGGAAGACCCCGTGACCAGAATATCCCGCACCACCCAGCTTATCCCACAGGCTCTGCGGGGTACATTAAGTTAGGCCACGCAATGAGCACCCCACAAGTCCCCATTCCGTCGATTGAGCGCTATATCAAAGTGTCAACAGACGATCTCAGTGGCTTTTGGCTTGACGCGTATGGCTGGATCGCCTGCTACTTCGCGCAACTAGAAGGTCTGAGTTACGCGCTCGTCGAAATGCTGGGGAGCCCTCAAGACAGAGCAAAAATGGCGAAACTCCCCTATCAGGATCGAGTTGAGAAAGCCAGAGAACTCGTCTGCGAGCACCTGAAGGCGCGAGGAGAAGTCGAACTCGCAGATGAGTGGACGGTGTTTCTCGAAGAAGCCCGCGCCACCGCACCAATGAGAAACAAGATCTTGCACAACCCGCTTTCGGTTAGCCTCGCGCTCGGCGAGCAGTTGCACGATGAAGATGCGGGCATTGTCCTCACTCACGAGCCCGGACAGCCAGTTCTGAAACTTGCCGCGGTACAACAGTTCTCGAAGACGATGCTCGAAATGAACATCCGCATGCAATCCCTCTTGGCCCGTTCAGCACTGGCTGCGACATGAGCTACTCGAACATACCCTGTAGCCCGGAAACAATTACCCAACGCGCGCGGCACGGCCTACCCCTTCGCTCGAGCGGACCCGCTCAGCTCAAACGCTAGGCGTCACTAATGCTCCCTCTAGAAACAGCCATCGCACCTTTTCTTAAAGTCAGCGGCTTCAAGAAGAAGGCAAAGACTTGGAGGCGCCACTGTCCTGACGTCATACAAGTTCTGAATCTGCAGAAGAGCCCATACGGAGACAACATGTATGTGAACCTTGGCGTCTACGTCAGGTCGCTTGGTGAAGAACAAAATCCACCCGAAAACCGGTGTCACGTCCAAGTCCGGCTGGAACGAGTAACGCAATCAGAGCGTGAGCAATGCGTTGTCGCTGCAAATGCAAACGAAGTTCCAACTCAAGCACTCATCGAAGCGATTCTCATAGATGGAGTAGCTTGGCTAAATGACCTGGCCACTCTCTCTGGCATACGGCGCTATCTGGAATCAGGCGGTTCCAAAAAGGGATTGGTCCTTCATGAGGCAGCCAATCTTGCGGCGCAAGCAAAGTAACGCCTGACCCTCCCATCGAGAGGGACGTCCGAGAGCTAACGCACTCGGCCGCCTCTCATGTCAAGCGTTGAACGTCCGCTTCGGAAGTACCCCACCGGCTGCTCCTGGCCGTTCAGAGACGCTCAAGTCCTGTACCCCGGATCCAGCTTCTCGACCTTGCGCAACAACGCCGGCCAAGCCAGCTGCGAACCCAACCCGGCCGTGGCCACGCGCATCACGTCGGCCATGCCTGCCAGGATGGCGGGGTCGACCTGGGTGAGTTCGGTCCCGCCGGCCAGGGCGTCGATCTGGATGCGGCAGGTGTTCTCCAGCGTGTACATGGCCAGGAAGGCGTCGGGGATGGTCTTGCCCACGGTGAGCAGGCCGTGGTTGCGCAGCACGAGGTGGTTGGCTTTGCCCAGGTCGGCCTGCAGGCGCACCTTTTCTTCCGCTCGCAGGGCCACGCCCTCGTACGTGTGATACGCCAGCGAGGCGAGCACGAAGGTGCTTTGCTGGCTGATGGGCAGGATGCCGGCCTTCTGCGCGCTCACGGCCACGCCGGCGCGCGAGTGGGTGTGCATCACGCAGCCGGCTTCGGGCCGCGCTTCGTGCACGGCGCTGTGGATCACGAAGCCGGCCGGGTTCACCGGGAAGGGCGAGTCGAGCAGCTTGTTGCACGCCATGTCGACCTTGACCAGGCTGCTGGCCGTGATCTCGTCAAACATGAGGCCATAGGGGTTGATGAGGAAGTGGTGTTCGCCGCCGGTGACCGAATCGGGCAGCTTGGCGCTGATGTGGGTGAAGACCAGATCGCTCCAGCCGTAGGCGGCGACGAGCCGGTAGCAGGCGGCGAGGTCACAACGCAGCGCCCATTCTTCGGCACTGACGACTTCTCTGAGGGACGGGATGTGCATGGGGTGTCTCCTGGCGCGCCTCGACCGGGCGCGAGCCCTGCACTTTATGCCGCTTGGGCGCGTCTGTCGTGTCCCAGCAAGGACAGAAGCGCCCGACAGTTCACTTCTTCATGGCGCAGGTGTTGAAGCCCAGCATGGCGTAGGGCGGGCACCAGCCCACCAGGCCGGTGAGCAGGAGCAGCACGCCGATGTAGCCCCACAGGCCGACGGTGCCGGTGGCGGCCGCGGCGATGAGGGCCAGACCGATGGCGATGCGAAGGGCGCGGTCGATGCCGCCGACGTTTTTGGTCATGGTGATTCTCCGTTGACTGGGCCGCCCCGCAGCGGGGTGGTGTGCAGCCATTGGGCTCGCGGGCGCAGGCCGGGTATGTGACCTGGGTCACATAGGGCGGCTGTCAGCGGGGTTGCAGGGCCGCGAGTGCGCGCAGGGCGGCGCTGTCGCGCACGGTGATGCGCTCGCGCGAGAGCTCCACCCAGCCGTCGCGCTCGAAGCGGTGCAGCAGGCGGGTGACGATTTCGCGCACCGTGCCCAGTTCGTCGGCCAGCGCCTGGTGGGTGGCGTGCACCTGGGTGCCGTGGCCGAGCAGGGCGGCGGCCAGGCGGCTGTCGAGCCGCTGGAAGGCAATGGCCTCGATCAGGCCGGTGAGATCGGCCAGGCGCGCGGCGAACAGGCCGAGCACGAAGTCCCGAAAGTCGGTGTGGGCCAGCGCGGCGCGGAACGCTGCGGGCGCCAGCAGCGCCAGCCGGGTGGGCTTGACCGTGACCCCGTGTGCGCTGAGCGGCTGGTCCACGAACAGGCACGACGAGGACACCAGGCACATCTCGCCCGGCACCACGCGGTAGAGCTCCAGCTCGCGCCCGCTGCTGGCCGAGCGTGAGACCCGCACCTCGCCGCTGAGCAGCAGCGGAAAGCCGCCGCAGCGCTCCTGTTCACGAAACAGGGTGGTGCCGGCGGGCACGTCCATCACCCCCAGGGCCTCGGCGTCGGCGGCCGACACGGCTGACCCGAGCGCCGGGTAGAGGTGGCTGAGGCTGTGCCAGTCGGTGGTGTTCATGGGTGGTGGGGTTGGGTGTCGCGTTCCAGCCGGCTCAGCCAGGCCATGGCGTGTTCGCGGTTGTTGCCGCACATCTCGGGCCCGGGGGCGAGTGAGCTGCACACCGCCGGGCGCTCGGGCTGACCGAACAGCCGGCAACGCAGTTCGGCGTCAAGCTGCGGGCAGGCCATGCCGGCGGGTTTGCCCATCGGCAGGCCGGGCAAGGGGCTGCTGATGGAGGGCGCGGTGCAGCAGGCCGCACAACCGGTGCGGCATGCGAAGGGCGGAAGGGAGCGCAGGGCCTGGGGCATGCCGGCGATTGTCGGGCCTGCGCAGTGGCCAGCGCTAAACTGCCGCACCCGCTTTGTGCGGCCGGGACCTGCGCATGTGCGCAGCCGGGTTGCAGACTCCCGCTCCAGCCATGTCGCTAGTGAATGTTCCCGCTCCCGAAACCCTGATTTCCCGGCTCAGTCAGTGGCGTCTGTGGGTGTATGCCGCGCTGACGCTGTTGATGGGTGCGCTGGTGGTGGAGGCGGCGCACAAGGTCATGGCCGAGCTCAGCTACGACCAGATCGTGGCGGCGGTGCGGGCCACGCCGCTGTCGGTGCTGCTGCTCTCGGTGCTGGCCACAGCGCTGAGCTACCTGGCCCTCACTTTTTACGACCGCTCTGCGCTGGCCTACGCTGGCGCGCGCCTGCCCTACCCGGTGGTTGCCAAGACCGCGTTCATCGCTTACGCCTTGTCCAACACCATCGGGCTGGGTGTGCTCACGGGCGGCGCTGTGCGCTTGCGGCTGTATGGGGCAGCCGGGCTGGAGGCGGGCCTGATTTCGCGCGCCATCGTCTTCAATGCGGTGGGCTTCACGCTGGGTATTGCCGTGGTGGGCGCGGCCGCACTGGTGTGGGGCTCGGCCACGGTGCAAGCCATGTTGGGACTGCCCGCCGACTTGCTGAAGTTCGCGGGCGTGGCTGTGATGGTGGCCGCGGGCGTTTTCCTGGGCATCTGCATGCGCGGCGGTGAGCAGAAAGTGTTTCCCGGCCTGTTGCTGCGCCTGCCCAGCGCGTCCATTGCCGCGCAGCAACTGCTGGTGTCCGCGGTGGATGTGGTGGCCGCGGCCGCGGCGCTGTGGGTGCTGTTGCCGTCGGATGCGGTGGTGTTTCCCGCTTTTGTGGGGTTTTTCGCGCTGGCCATCGCGCTGGGCGTGATCAGCCATGTGCCGGGCGGTCTGGGTGTGTTTGAAGCGGTGATGCTGCTGGCGCTGGGCCAGCGGGTGCCGGCCGAGCAACTGGCGGGCGCGCTGGTGCTGTACCGCGTGGTTTACCACCTGTTGCCACTGGCGCTGGCGATGACCTGGCTGGCGGCCACCGAGCTGCGCCGGGGCGTGGCGACACCGGTGGTGAAGGCGGCCACCAGCCTGTCGCCGTTGTTGCTCTCGGCCTTCACCTGGGTGGTGGGTGTGGCGCTGCTGGTGTCGGGCGTGACGCCGGCCACGCAGGACGCGACCGACCTGCTGGTGCGGTACATGCCGCTGCCGGTGGTGGAGGCGGCGCATTTTCTGGGCAGCATCGTGGGCCTGGCCCTGCTGTTCGTGGCGCGCGGCATGTTCCTGCGGCTGGACGCTTCGTGGTGGGCCGGTCTGGTGCTGGTGCTGTTGAGCCTGGTGTTGTGCCTGCCCAAGGGCATCGCGGTGTCCGAAGCGGTGCTGCTGATCGTGCTCGGCACTTCGCTGGTGCTGTCGCGCCGCCACTTCAACCGCAAGGCCGCGCTGTTCTCCCAGGCCTTCACCTGGGGCTGGCTGGCGGCGGTGGCGGCGGTGCTGGTTGCGCTCACGGCGCTGCTGTTCTTTGTCTACCGCGACGTGGAGTACGTGAACCAGGTGTGGTGGCAGTTCGAGTTCGACGGCTTTGCACCGCGCTCGCTGCGCGCCATGGTGGCGGTGGCGCTCATCACGCTGATGCTGGCCTTGAGCCAGCTGCTGCGCCGCCCGCGCACGGCGCTCGTCAGGCCCGACCCGGGCGCGCTTGACCAGGCCGAGCGCATCGTGCGCGCGCAGGGCTCGGCCGGTGCCGGGCTGGTGATGATGGGCGACAAGAGCTTGATGGTGTCGGACTCGCAGCGCGCCTTCATCATGTTCGGACGTCGCGGGCGCTCGTGGGTGGCGCTGTACGACCCGGTGGGCCCGGCGGCCGAGTGGAGCGAGCTGGTGTGGCGCTTCGTGGAGCAGGCGCGTGAAGCCGGCGGGCGCGCCGCCTTCTACCAGGTGCGCCCCGATGGCTTGCCGGTGTACCTGGACGCGGGCCTTCGCGTCTACAAGCTCGGCGAATGTGCGCTGGTGGACCTGCCCGGCTTCAGTCTGGAGGGCAAGCGCCGCGCCAACCTGCGCCATGGCGTGGCGCGCGCGCAGCGCGAAAACCTCAGCTTCGAGATGCTGGCCCCGGGCCAGGCCGAGAGCCTCTTTGCCGATCTGCAGGCCATCTCAAGCGCCTGGCTGAGCGACCACAACACGGCCGAAAAATCGTTCTCCCTGGGCGCCTTCCGCCGTGACTACGTGCTGCGCCAGCCGATCGCCGTGGTGCGCCAGGGCGAGCGGCTGGTGGCCTTTGCCACGCTGTTGTGCACCGACCAGAAGCAGGAGGCCTGTGTGGACCTGATGCGCCAGCTGCCCGACGCACCGCGCAGCGCGATGGACTTTCTGTTTGCGCAGACGCTGCTGCACTTCAAGGCCGAGGGCTACCAGCGTTTCAACCTGGGCATGGTGCCGCTCTCGGGCATGGCGCAGCACCCGCTGGCGCCCAACTGGCACCGGCTGGGCCGCCTGCTGTTCAACCACGGCGAAAACTTCTACAACTTCCAGGGTCTGCGGGGTTTCAAGGAAAAATTCGACCCCACCTGGGAGCCCCGCTACCTGGCTTGCCCGGGCGGCTTTGCGCCCTTTTTCATCCTGGCTGATGTGGCCGCGCTCATCGCCGGCGGCTTGCGTCGCGTGATCACCAAATGAACCTCATCGCCACCACCCTCGTGATTGCAGCGCTGGCGCTCGGCGCCGCCGCGCCGGCCCTCGCGCAGGAGAAGATTTCGCACGGCCGCTTCGCCGATGTGTCGCTGTACCGGCCCAAGGGCGAGGCGACGTCGTTCGTGCTGTTCCTCTCGGGCGACGCGGGCTGGACGCCCGCACTGGGCGCCCAGGCGCAGGCCCTGGCCGAGCACGGCGCTGCGGTGGCGGGCATCCACACGCCGAACATGCTGGCGCGCATCGGCAAGGAAAGCGGCGACTGCCTGCTGCCCGATGGCGACCTGGAAAACCTCTCGCATTTCCTGCAGGGCTATGCGCGCCTGCCGGCGTATTTCCCGCCGCTGCTGGTGGGCCCGGGTCTGGGCGGCACGCTGGCCTACGCGATGCTCGCGCAGGCGCCTGAAGACACCTTTGCCGGCGCCATCTCCATGGGCTTCTGCCCAGAGCTGGCCCTGAAGAAGCCGCTGTGCAAGGGCGAGGGTGTGCACTTCACCCAGCGCGCAGGCAGTGCGGGACTGACGCTGCTGCCCGCGCCCAAACTGCGCGCGCCCTGGATGGCGCTGCAGGACAGCGAAGACAAGGTGTGCAGCCCGGCGGCGGCGCAGAAGTTCGTGGCGCAGGTGGGTGGTGCCGAGCTGGTGCTGGTGCCGGGCGTGGAACACGTCGGTGCCCCGGGTCCCGCCGCGCTGACCCCACTGCTGGCCGCGCACCAGAAGCTCACCAAGGACTTGGTGGTGGCACCGGTGGCGCCCGACAGCGGTGTGGCCGACCTGCCGCTGGTGCTCGTGCCCAGCACCGTGCCGTCGGACACCTTGGCCGTGCTGCTGTCGGGTGACGGGGGCTGGGCCGGTATCGACAAGCAGCTTGCTGCCAAGCTCGCGGCGGCCGGGGTGCCGGTGGTTGGGTTGGATTCGCTGCGCTATTTCTGGTCGGCCCGCACGCCCGACGGCTTGGCGCAGGACCTGGACCGCGTGATGCGCAGCTTTGCAGCGCAGTGGAAGAAGTCCCGCGTCGTGCTCATCGGCTATTCGCAGGGCGCCGACGTGTTGCCGTTTGCGGTCAACCGGCTGCCAGCCACGGCCAGCGGGCTTCTGGCTCACACCGTGCTCATCGGGCCGGGCGAAAAAGCCTCATTCGAGTTCCGCCTGGCCAACTGGATGACCCCGAACACCGCAGGCCTGCCGCTGATGCCCGAGCTGCAGAGGATGGCGGCCGACAGAACGCTGTGCATCTACGGCACCGACGACCGCGAAACGCTCTGCCCGCGGGTGCCCACCGCATTCGTGACCACGGTGCCCATGGCTGGGGGCCACCACTTTGACGGCATCTACCAGAAGCTCACCGAGCAGATCCTGCAGCGAACCAGATCGCCTTGAGCCTGCGTCCTCAGGGCCGCAGGCGCTGACCGGCCCACAGAACCTGGTCCACCACGCCGTGCACGGCGTTGCGCGCAGCTTCGGTGGCCAGTTGGCCGTCGGGGTCGAAGGCTTCACCTGCCCGAGAAAGCGCAAACTGCTTCGGCGCCACCCAGCACTCCAGATTCAGGAGCAAGGGAGTGAGGTGCGACAAGCTTCGCAGGCCACCCAGGGCGCCGGGCGAGGCGCTCAGCAGGCCCACCACCTTGCCGGTAAACGGCTTGGTGCCGCTGGACCAGAGCGGGTCGCCCTTGATGGGGCTGGAGACCCAGTCGATGGTGTTTTTCAGCAGCGCGGTGTAGCTGCCGTTGTACTCGGGCGAAGCGATGATCCAGGCCGGGTGGGCGTGGAAGAGCTCCTTGAGCTTGACGGCGGCCGCGGGCGTGCCGCGCGCTTCCAGGTCGGCGTTGTAGATCGGCAGATCGAAGTCGGCCAGTTCGATGTGGGTGACCTGGGCGCCTTCGGCCTGGGCACGGTCGGCGGCGACGGTGGCCAGCTTTCGGTTGAAGGATTGGCTGCGGGTGCTGCCTGCGAAAACGAGGAGAGGTAGGGGTGTGCTCATCCGCCCATTGTCGTGGCCTTCGATCAGAAGACGCTGTTGAAGAATCCGTCGTCCTCGGGCTCAGGGGGTGGTGGAGACGGGGATGCTGCCAGTGCCGGGGCCGGCGAAGGGGCGGGTGCGGGCGGGCAGCGGGTGCTTGACAGTCCCCAAGCGACCTGGAAACGCTCCATGACCAGGTCGCGGCTGAAGGTGACGGTGGTGCGCCGCAAGCTGTAGCCCACACCCACGTCCAGGCCGATCCGGCGGCCGTCGCCGGGGAAGAAGCTCACGCCCGCGGCCAGCACCGGCTTGTTGCGGCGGTCCGAAGACAGAATCTTGAAGGTGACGCTGGTGTCGCCGCCAAAGTTGTGGCTGATGCCGAACATGAAGCCGGCGCCGGCTTGAGCGTTGAAGCAGGCGAGCGCAGCGGAGGCCGCGAGCCAGTGTGTTTTCATGCGAATCCTTCCTGTGGTCTGCCCGGGGAATGGGCTGGCGTTCAGGTTAGGAATTCGCTGGCGTCACCGCCATCCGGGCGTCGCGCTGGTGCCGACGCACCTCCTGCGTTGACCGGATGGCGGGGCAGGGCAGAAAAGGCGCAACGGTGGGACAATCCCGGGTTGCCCGGGGCGCCGGGCTGGCTGCACCCCCGGAAGCGATCACCACCATGTTGTACCCCCAGGAATTTGACGTCATCGTCGTTGGCGGCGGCCACGCCGGCACCGAAGCCGCGCTCGCGGCTGCGCGGATGGGCAGCAAGACGCTGCTGCTGACCCACAACATCGAGACCCTGGGCCAGATGAGCTGCAACCCCAGCATCGGCGGCATCGGCAAGGGCCACCTGGTGAAAGAGGTGGACGCCATGGGCGGCGCCATGGCGCTGGCCACCGACGAAGGCGGCATCCAATTCCGCATCTTGAACAGCTCCAAGGGCCCGGCCGTGCGCGCCACCCGCGCCCAGGCCGACCGCGTGCTCTACAAGGCCGCGATCCGCCGCATGCTGGAGAACCAGCCCAACCTCTGGCTGTTCCAGCAGGCGGTGGACGACCTGATGGTCGAAGGTGACCGCGTGGTGGGCGCCGTGACGCAAGTGGGTATCCGCTTTCGCAGCCGCACCGTGGTGCTGACCGCCGGCACCTTCCTCGACGGCAAGATCCATGTGGGCTTGAACAACTACGCGGCCGGCCGCGCGGGTGACCCACCCGCGGTCTCGCTCTCGGCGCGCCTGAAAGAGCTCAAGCTGCCGCAGGGGCGCCTGAAAACCGGCACGCCGCCGCGCCTGGACGGCCGCAGCATCGATTACAGCCAGTGCACCGAACAGCCCGGCGACGGCGTGCCCGGCGGCATGAATGCCGACAAACCCGTGCCGGTGTTCAGCTTCATGGGCAACACGGCCATGCACCCGCGGCAGGTGCCGTGCTGGATCACGCACACCAACGAGCGCACGCACGACATCATCCGCTCCGGCTTCGACCGCAGCCCCATGTTCACCGGCAAGATCGAGGGCGTGGGCCCGCGCTATTGCCCGAGCGTGGAAGACAAGATCAACCGTTTTGCCGACAAGGACAGCCACCAGATCTTTCTGGAGCCCGAAGGCCTGACCACCCACGAGGTCTACCCCAACGGCATCTCCACCAGCCTGCCGTTCGATATCCAGTACCAACTGGTGCGCAGCATGAAGGGCCTGGAGAACGCGCACATCCTGCGTCCGGGCTACGCCATCGAATACGACTACTTCGACCCGCGCTCGCTCAAGAGCAGCTTCGAGACCAAACAGATCCAGGGCCTGTTCTTCGCGGGCCAGATCAACGGCACCACGGGCTACGAAGAGGCGGCGGCGCAGGGCATGTTCGCCGGCATCAATGCCGCGCTGCAGTGCCGGGGTGAGGACGCCTGGCTGCCGCGCCGCGACGAGGCCTATCTCGGCGTGCTGGTGGACGACCTCATCACCCAGGGCGTGACCGAGCCTTACCGCATGTTCACCAGCCGGGCCGAGTTCCGCCTGCAGCTGCGCGAGGACAACGCCGACATGCGCCTGACCGAAGCGGGTCGTCGCATGGGCCTGGTGGGCGACTCACAGTGGGACGCCTTCTGTCGCAAGCGCGATGCTGTTTCACGTGAAACAGAACGCCTCAAAGCCACCTGGGTGAACCCGCGCAGCTTGCCCGCGGCCGAATCGGAGCGGGTGCTGGGCAAGGCCATCGAACACGAACACAACCTGTTCGACCTGCTGCGCCGCCCCGGTGTGGCCTACGCCGAGCTGGTGGGGCTCGATGCCGGCAAGTACGCGGGCCCCGATGTTTCACGTGAAACACTGGGCGATCTGCTGGAGCCGGTGGTGGAGCAGGTGGAAATTGCGGCCAAGTACTCGGGCTACATCGACCGCCAGAAGAACGAAGTGGAGCGGGCCTCGCACTTCGAGGGCTTGAAGCTGCCGAGCGATCTGGACTATCTGCAGGTGACGGCCTTGTCGTTCGAGGCGCGGCAGAAGCTGGCCAAACACCGGCCCGAGACGCTGGGTCAGGCTTCGCGGATTTCGGGCATCACCCCCGCGAGCATCTCTCTGCTGCTGATCCATTTGAAGAAGGGTGGCTTCAAGGGTTTTGCCACCTTGCCCGTGGCGGCGGATCTGGAAGCATGAGCGATTTGAGGACCACCCTGCAGGCCGGCCTGCAGTCGCTCCAGCTCGCGCTCGACGCGCGCCAGGTCGACCTGTTGCTTGACTACCTGGGCCTGCTCCAGAAATGGAACAAGGTCTACAACCTCACGGCCGTGCGCTTGCCCGAAGAGATGATGACCCACCACCTGCTGGACAGCCTGGCGGCCATCAAGCCTTTGCTTCAACAGGTGGGCGATCGGTCGGTCAGGCTGCTCGACGTGGGCTCCGGCGGCGGCTTGCCCGGCGTGGTGATCGCCATTGCCTGCCCACAGATGGACGTGACCTGCGTGGACACGGTGGCCAAAAAGGCAGCCTTCATCCAGCAGGCGGCCGCCACCCTGAAGTTGCCCAACCTGCGCGGGCTGCACGCCCGGGTGGAGAGTCTCAACGCCCTGTCGGGGCAGGGCTTTGACGTCGTGTGCTCGCGGGCCTTCGCCTCGCTGGTCGACTTCACCAACTGGTCACAAGGCGCGCTCATGCCCGGTGGCATCTGGATGGCCATGAAGGGAAAACACCCTGGCGACGAGCTCGCCACACTGGCGTCCGAAGCCGGGAGGGTGGATGTGTTTCACGTGGAACAGCTCCAGGTGCCCGGGCTGGACGCCGAGCGTTGCATCGTCTGGATGCGCCCAGGGCCCATGGCTGTGGCCTGAGCAACACGGCGCGCCGATCGCCGCCGTGACTCCAAAACCCTTCACGTAAACTCGACCCTCCACTTCCCGGGGGTTCTCCATGTTCGGCATTGCAGACTACGGCGCTTTCGTCGCCGCCATCGTCGTGTTCCTGCTCATTCCCGGACCGGGCAATCTGGCGCTGGTCACCTCCACGGGCAAGGGCGGCATTTCAGGCGGGCTGGCTGCCACCCTGGGCGTGATCGCCGGTGATCAGGTGCTGATGTGGCTGGCCGTGGCCGGTGTGGCGGCCTTGCTGGCGGCCTACCCGGCGGCCTTCAGCGCCGTGCAGTGGCTGGGCGCCGCCTACCTGGCCTGGTTGGGATTCAGGATGCTCACCGCCAAGCCCGGCGGCGCACCCATCCTCAACATCCGCCCGCGCCAGTATTTCCAGCAAGCCCTCGTCATCACCCTGCTCAACCCCAAGGCCATCGTGTTCTACATGGCCTTCTTCCCGCTGTTCGTGGACCCGGCCCGCCACCAGGGTCTGGTCACCTTCGGCGCTATGGCCGCCACCATCGCAGTGCTCACCTTCGCCTACGGCCTGGCGGTGACCCTGCTCACCCACTTTCTGGCCGAGCGCATGCGCGCCAACCCGATCATCGGCCGGGTGCTGGAGAAGGTCGCGGGCGTCTTCCTCATCGGCTTCGGCATCAAGCTGGCCATTTCAAAGTAAGCACGCATGGCCAAGATCTTTTGTGTGGCGAATCAGAAGGGCGGCGTCGGCAAGACCACCACCACGGTGAATCTGGCCGCCGGCCTGGCCAAAGTGGGCCAGCGTGTGTTGATGGTCGACCTCGACCCGCAGGGCAACGCCACCATGGGCTCGGGCGTGGACAAGCGGCAAATGGCGCTGTCGGTGTACGACGTGCTGCTGGAGTCGGCCTCGGTGGCCGAGGCGGCGGTGTTCTCGGAGAAGTGCGGCTACCACGTGCTCGGCGCCAACCGCGAGCTGGCGGGCGCCGAGGTCGAGCTGGTGGAGGTCGAGCGGCGCGAGAAGCGCCTGAAGACCGCGTTGGCCGAGGTGCTGGACAGCTACGACTTCGTGCTGATCGATTGCCCGCCATCCTTGAGCATGCTCACGCTCAACGGCCTGTGCGCCGCCCACGGGGTGATCGTGCCCATGCAGTGCGAGTACTTCGCGCTCGAGGGCCTGACCGATCTGGTCAACACCATCAAGCAGGTGCACGCCAACCTGAACAAGGACCTGGCCATCATCGGCCTGCTGCGCGTCATGTTCGACCCGCGCATCACCCTGCAGCAACAGGTGAGCGACCAGCTCAAGGCCCACTTCGGAGACAAGGTGTTCGACACCGTGATCCCGCGCAACGTGCGCCTGGCCGAAGCGCCGAGCTATGGCCTCCCCGGCGTCATCTTTGATCCAGCCGCCCGGGGCAGCCAGGCCTTTGTGGCCTTCGCGTCCGAGATGGTGGCGCGCATCGGCAAGCTCTGAACTCCAGGTTGTTTCACGTGAAACCTCAGAACGTCCTTACCCTTCCCGGCTGGCAGAACAGCGGCCCCGACCACTGGCAAAGCCTTTGGGAAAACAGCCATGGTTACCGACGGGTGGACCAGCACGACTGGATGCAACCGCGCCGTGGTGACTGGATCGCCCAGCTGGAAGAAGTGCTGTTCACCTGCGACGAACCCGCCGTGCTCGTGGCGCACAGCCTGGGCTGCCTGCACGCCGCGGCGTGGGCCGCGCATTCACAGAACACGGCGCGCGTGAAAGCGGCGCTGCTGGTCGCGCCAGGGGACGCCGAGCGGGAGGAAATGCGCCCCGTGCTGCCCAGTTGGTCGCCCATTCCCATGCAGCGCTTGCCGTTCCCCAGCGTGCTGGTGGGCAGCCGCAACGACCCGTACTGCAGTTTCGAGCGTGCGCAGGCCTTGGCCATGGCTTGGGGTTCGCGCTTTGTGGACCTGGGCGAGGCCGGCCACATCAACGCCGAGTCCGGCCTGGGCGACTGGCCTGCCGGGCACGCGGTGCTCGCCGAACTCATGAACCTCTGACTTTCGAAAGACGACCCATGGTCACCAAAAAACCCAAGGGCCTCGGCCGTGGACTCGAAGCCCTGCTGGGCCCCAAGGTGGTGGACAGCGCGCCGGCGGACACCGGCAGCTTGCCGTCAAGCCTGCTTCTCACCGAGCTGGTGGCGGGCCAGTACCAGCCGCGCACCCGCATGGACGAGGGCGCGCTGTACGAACTGGCCGAGAGCATCAAGGTCCAGGGTGTGATGCAGCCAATCCTGGTGCGCCAGCTGGCCGCCGGCCCGAACGCCGGCAAATTTGAGATCATTGCCGGCGAGCGCCGCTTCCGCGCGTCGAAGCTGGCGGGGCTGGACAGCGTGCCGGTGCTGGTGCGAGACGTACCCGACGAGTCGGCCGCGGCCATGGCCCTGATCGAGAACATCCAGCGCGAAGACCTGAACCCGCTGGAGGAAGCCCACGGCCTGCAACGCCTGGTGAAGGAGTTTGGGCTCACTCACGAACAAGCCGCCCAGGCTGTGGGCCGCTCGCGCAGCGCCGCCAGCAACCTGTTGCGCCTGCTGCAACTCGCCGATCCGGTGCAGACCATGCTGATGGCCGGCGACCTGGACATGGGCCACGCGCGCGCCTTGCTGGCGCTGGACAAAGCCACCCAGATCACCGCCGGCAACCAGATCGCGGCGAAAAAGATGTCGGTGCGCGAGGCCGAGAGCCTGGTGAAGAAGCTGGGCGCCGAATTCGCGCTGTCGCCGCAAAAGCTCAAGAAAGACAAGTCGCGCGACATCCGCCGCGTGGAAGAAGAGCTGGCCGACCTGCTGATGGCCGAGGTGGAGGTGCGTGTGAAAAAGCGCGTCAAGCGGCACGGCCGCATCGAAGAGATGGGCGAGATCGCCATCCAGTTCGGATCGCTGGACGCCCTCAACGGGCTGATCGACAAGCTGCGCGGCGGACATTGAGCGATCGGGCAATCGTCCGATCGGCCCCTCATGCCTCGTTCTTGACCGCCGTGGTCGGCCCATTCGTGCGCACCGACTCCATGCCGGCGCGTCGGGCGGCCGCTGTTTTGTACATCTGGCTGGTGCCGATGATCTGGTGGTTGGCGGCCTTGAGGTTGAAATAGAACCGGCCATCCGACGCGTCGCTGTGCGTGTAGGCTGAATCAACCGGGCTGTTCTTCTGGACCGACGCGATCCCGTTGTCCGCGGCCGCGCGCGACTCGTAGAGCTCGCTGCGCAAAACGACCTCGCCGTTCGCCGCCTTCAGGACAAACGAATACTGACCCTTGTCGTTCTTTTTCATTTCGTACCAACCCGCCATGTGACCTCCGTACCGTGGTGAAAAGAGAGGGCCATCGTACCCAGGCCAGGGCGGCTGTGCGGCCTTTGATGCCGCAGGCGCGGCACCGCAGGCGGTGCCCGTTCACATCGAGAAGATCTTCCCCGGATTCATGATGTTGTCCGGGTCGAGGGCGCGCTTGATGGTGCGCATCATGTCCACCGCGCCGCTGCCGGCTTCGGTGAGCAGAAACGCCATCTTGTGCAGGCCCACACCGTGCTCGCCGGTGCAGGTGCCCTCCAGGCTCAGCGCGCGCGCCACCAGCTTGTGGTTGAGCTCTTCGGCCAGCGTGTGTTCTTCCGGCTTGGTCGGGTCGATCAGGTAGCCGAAGTGAAAATTGCCGTCGCCCACGTGGCCGACCAGGAAGTAGGGCAGGCCGGCCGCGTCGGCCTCGGTCACCGAGTCCAGCAGGCAGTCGGCCAGGCGGCTGATGGGCACACAGGTGTCGGTGCTGATCGCGCGGCAGCCGGGCTTGCTCTGGATGGCGGCGAAATACGCGTTGTGCCGCGCGGTCCACAGGCGGGTGCGTTCTTCGGGGGTGACGGCCCATTCGAAGGCCTGGCCACCGAAGTCGGCCGCGATCTCCTGCACCGTCTCGGCCTGCTCCTTCACGCTCGCGGGAGAGCCGTGGAACTCCATGAGCAGCATGTTTTCTTCACGCAGGCCGAGCTTGCTGTGCGCGTTGACCATGCGCACGGTGTTGTGGTCGATCAGCTCGCAGCGCGCAATCGGCACGCCGAGCTGGATCACCTGGATCACGGTGCGCACGGCGGCCTCGATGGTGGGGAACGAGCAGGTCGCGGCCGAGATCGCCTCGGGCAGCGGGTAGAGCTTGAGCGTGACCTCGGTGATCACGCCCAGCGTGCCTTCGCTGCCCACCATCAGGCGCGTGAGGTCGTAGCCCGCGCTGCTCTTCTTGGCGCGCGTGCCGGTGCGGATCACTTCCCCGCTGGCGGTGACCACCTCGAGCGCCAGCACGTTCTCGCGCATGGTGCCGTAGCGCACCGCGTTCGTGCCGCTGGCGCGCGTGGCGGCCATGCCGCCGATGGACGCGTCGGCACCGGGGTCGATCGGAAAGAACAGGCCTTCACTCTTCACCGCTTCGTTGACCGCCTTGCGCGTCACGCCCGGCTGCACCGTCACGGTCAGGTCTTCGGCGTTGATGGCGAGCACCTCGTTCATGCGGCTCACGTCGATGCTGATGCCGCCCTGCACCGCGAGCAGGTGGCCTTCGAGCGACGAACCCACGCCGAACGGAATCACCGGTACGCGGTGCGCCGCGGCCAGCTTCACCGCGTCGGCCACGTCTTGTGTGTTCTGGGCAAACACCACCGCGGCCGGCGGCGGCACCTCGTACACCGACTCGTCGCGGCCGTGCTGCTCGCGCACCACCAGGGCGGTGGAATACTGCGAGCCAAAGCGCGCCTGCAGGGCCGCGAGCAGTTCGGGTGGCACCACGCGCTGGAGGACTTGCGGGGCCAGGTGGCTGTGGGCGGTGGGGGCGTTCATGGGCGGTCTCCAGGCTGTTTTTGTGCAGCCGGCCAGTTTAAGCCCGCAGCCCCCGGGCGTGGTGTCTTGCGGACGTGCTCAGCTGCGGGCTTTCCCGGCCTGCAGCAGGGCCGGTGGGGTGCGATGGACCCGCGTGGCGCCGTCGGAGGTGGTGTTGCCCGAGGCGCCCGTCTGGCTGCTGGTTTGCCCGGTGATGCGGGCTGCGTGGGCCGGCGGCGCGCTCGCCATGCCGGCCAGCCCCAGGGTGCAGGCGGCGATCAATTGCACGCTGCGGGCTTCGAAGTCGGCGAGTCGTTGTCGGCGTTGCGTCATCGGTGTCTCCTGAGAGGTGGAACAGGGGTTCATTACCGCCCGTCTCCGCGCTTGGCGCCAGCGCTTTTGCTTGCGGTTGCCTGCTGGACAACTCGCTTGCCTCAGACACATTTCCCTTCACGTCGTTACGCCAGGTCAAAGTTGCACAATCCAGCAACACCCATTCAAATTCAAGGACCCCCCATGGGCAACCGCCTCACCCAGATCGCCACCCGCACCGGCGACGCCGGCACCACCGGGCTGGGCGACAACACCCGCGTCTCCAAGGATCACCTGCGCGTGCACGCCATGGGCGACGTGGACGAACTCAACTCCCACATCGGCGTGCTGCTCTGCGAAGAGATGGCGCCCGACGTGCGCACCCTGCTGGTGGAGATCCAGCACCAGCTCTTCAACCTGGGCGGCGAGCTGTCCATCCCCGGCTTTGAGTTGCTCAAACCCGAGGCCGTGCTCGCGCTGGACGAAGCCCTGGCCACCTACAACGAAACCCTGCCGCGTCTGCAGGAGTTCATCTTGCCCGCCGGCACCCGCGCGGCCAGCCAGGCCCACGTGTGCCGCACCGTGGCGCGCCGCGCCGAGCGCGCGGTGGTGGCCCTGGGCAACGAAGAAGCCTTGAAGGACACACCGCGTCAGTACCTCAACCGCCTGAGCGATTTGATGTTTGTGCTGGCGCGCGTGCTCAACCGCATGAACGGCGGCGACGACGTGTACTGGAAAAGCGAGCGCATGGCCCAGGGCGCAGCCGAATGAAAGCAGCGCTGATCACGGTGGCCTGCATGGCTGCCGCGCTGTCGTCCACCGCCTCGGCGCAAACCAAACCGCCAGTCAAACCCGCCGCCAAGACCACCGAAGTGACGCTGGTCTGCGAAGCGGTCTACATGCCCGCGCGCACCACCTGGACCCGCACGGTGAGCATCGGCTACGACAAGAAGCGCGTGCGCTCGGTGAAGATCGACGGCGTGCCGGTCTACACCTTCGCGATCCAGGAGACGCTGATCCTCACGGCGGTGGACAACGAACGCATCCAGATCGACACGGCGGCGCAGACCTGGAGCAGTGACTTCCGGGGGCAGGCCACGGCGCAGGGGCGGTGCGAGCGGACCTCGTGAACCTCATGGGAGGCGCAAGATGAAAGCACAGGAACGGGACCACCTGCTGGCGCTGCTCATGCGTCGCTTCGAGCAGAACGCGGATCGCCACAAGGGGGTCACCTGGGCGAACGTGCTTGCCAGGATCGACGCGTCCGCCGCGGCGTTGAAGGCGCTGGCCCGGATGGAGGCCTCGGGCGGTGAGCCCGACGTGATCGGTCAGGACAAGGCCACGGGGCAGATCATCTTCTGTGATTGCGCCGCCGAGAGCCCTCTGGGGCGCCGCAGTCTTTGTTACGACGGCGAGGCGTTGAACGCGCGAAAAGAGAACAAGCCGCCCGGCAGCGCGGTCCAGATGGCCGCGGACATGGGCGTCGAACTGCTGTCGGAAGAACAGTACCGAATGCTGCAGCAGCTGGGCGAGTTCGACACCAAGACCTCCAGCTGGATAGCAACGCCCGAGGACGTCCGCTCACTCGGCGGGGCACTCTTCAGCGATCGACGCTATGGCCGGGTGTTCACGTACCACAACGGGGCCCAGTCGTATTACGCGGCGCGGGGCTTTCGCGCGCTGCTTCGCGTGTGACCCCGGGCTTGCTCAAGCCCCTCACCTCGGCGCCAACACCGCCATCGTGATCCGTGACACGCAGGTCAGCTCGCCCGCGTCGTTGGTCATGTCGATCTGCCACACCTGCGTGGTGCGTCCAATGTGCACCGGGCGGGTGATGCCGGTCACCCAGCCGCTGGTGGCGCCCTTCAGGTGGTTGGCATTGATGTCCAGGCCCACGGCGCGGTGGCCCTCGGGGCAGCTGTAGGCCGCGCCGCACGAGCCCAGGGTTTCGGCCAGCACCACGCTCACGCCGCCGTGCAGCAGGCCGTAGGGTTGTTTGGTGCGTGTGTCCACCGGCACGCGGGCGCGGATGAAATCGTCGCCGACCTCCAGGAACTCCACGCCGAGGTGCTGCACGGCGGTGTCCTTGTGGATGGTGGTGAGTTCTTCGATGGAGATGGGTTTTTTCCAGATGGGCAAGGTCGGACTCCTGTCGTTGTAGGCGCCACTATACGGAGACGCCCGAGACCCGCGCGGAACGCGCGCCAGGTGCCGTCATGCAGATGCGGCAAATGCTGACAGACGGGAGCGCCGCTTGCCCCCAAGATGTGCTGTGGAGCACACCCAACCATGACACGCACACGCCGCTGGGCCGTTGCATCAGCCGCCATGGTGGGGCTGCTGGCCGCCGCATGGCTGGTGGTGTGGGCGCTCGTGCCCAGCGACGATGAGCTCGCGCGGCGCGTGGAGGCGGAGTTCGAGGCGCGACTGGGCCAGAAACTCGTGGTCGGCGCCGTGCACTGGCGGGTGCTCGGCCTGCCCATGGTCGAGGTGCGGGACGCGCGCACGCAGCAGCCCGAAGCCATTCGCGTTCGCCGCGTCACGATCTACCCCGAACTGCTGCCCTTGCTGCGCAAGCGTTTCGTCATCACCCGCCTGCAGATCGATGGCGCCGTGGTGCCGCGCAGTGCCCTGGCGGCCTACCGAGACAAAGTGCAGGACGGGTTGGGCTCGCTGGTCCTGCGCGCCTTGGCGTTCACGGACACGACCTACATCAATTACAGCGGCGTACCTGTGGTCTATGAGGGCGAGGTCCGGTTTGACGAGGACCGCCTGCCGCAACGGGTGCAGCTGCGCCGCCCAGGCGTGAAACCGCCCGCCTCGCTGGACGCCACGCGCGACGGCAAGACCGGGAGCGGCGCAGACCTTTACCAGATGCGCCTGCAGGGTGCCGGCGGATCGGCGAACGGGCAGGCGCGCCTGGCCTCGTCGGCCGGGGGCCGCATGGTGTTCACGGGCGAACTCGCGCCGCGCAACGTGGAGGTGAGTGCGCTGCTGGAGACCTTCCATCGCCGCTCGCCCGTGAGCGGACTTGCGTCCGGCCAGACCGAGCTGCGCGCGCAAGGCGACACCGTGAGCGAGCTGTTCCGCTCCCTGCGCACGCACAGCGTGTTCCAGGTGGAGCGCGCGAAGATCCTGCGCTTCGATTTGGAGAAGGCGATCAAGTCCGTCGGCAAGGAGCGCGAGGGAGAGACCCCGCTGGACAGCCTCTCCGGCGTCGTGGAGACGCAGAACACCGAGCATGGCCTGAAGGCCGAGTTCACCGGCGTCAAAGCCGTGGCGGGCCCTTACGCCGGCACCGGCCGGGCCACGGTGTACCGCCGGCAGATCAACGCCCAGGGCACGCTTGAATTGGGCGGCGGGGTGCTCGAGGTGCCGTTCTCGCTGCATGGGCCGACCCGCAAGCCCGAGTTTGAAATGGCCTGGGGCACCCTGGCGGGCGCCGCCGTCGGCACCGCGGTGTTGCCGGGCATCGGCACGGTGCTGGGCGCCAAGATCGGCGGCATGCTCAACGCGCCGCCGGAGCCACCCGACAAGCCCGCGCCGGTCCGGCCGCCCCGGCGGTGAACGCGGGCGCTGTGTCCGTCAGGCTGCGGGGCGGGTTTGCGGCGCCGCGCCGCGGTTGAGCAACCAATAGAGAAAGATCGCGCCGAAGGTGGCGGTGCCGATGCCACCCAGGCCGAACTGGCCGAACTTCAGCGTGTATTCGCCGGTGCCCAGAATGATCGGGATGGCGGCCACCAGCAGGTTCTTGTTGTCCGAGAAGTCGACCTTGTTGTCGACCCAGATCTTGGCGCCGGCGATCGCGATGAGGCCGAACACCACGATGGACACACCGCCCATCACGGCCAGCGGAATCGCCTGGATCAGCGCGCCGAACTTCGGGCTGAAGCCCAGCACGATGGCGATGATTGCTGCCACCACAAACATGGCGGTGGAGTAGATCTTGGTGGCGGCCATCACGCCGATGTTCTCGGCGTAGGTGGTCACGCCCGTGCCACCCGCCGCGCCGCTGACCATGGTGGCCACGCCGTCGCCAATGAAGGCCTTGCCCAGGTAGGGATTCAAGTCACGCCCGGTCATGGCGCTCACGGCCTTGATGTGGCCCAGGTTCTCGGCCACCAGGATCAGCGCCACCGGCGCGATCAGCAAGATGGCCTGCGCCTCAAACACCGGCGCGGCAAACGTCGGCAGGCCGAACCACGCGGCGTTGGCGATGCCCGAGACGTCGATGGGTTTGCCCAGGCCCAGGCCGTTGGTGAGCACGGCGTAGATCACGCTGGCCACGATGAGGCCGACCAGGATCAGCAGACGCTGCGTCATGCCGCGCGCGTACACGGCCACCAGCGCCACGCTGATGAAGGTGATGGCCTGCATCCAGGCGTCGAACCCGGTGGGCGCCATGTTCTTGATCGGGATGGCCGCGAGGTTCAGGCCGATCACGGCCACCACGGTGCCGGTGACCACTGGGGGCATCAGGCGCTCGATCCAGTGCACCGCCGCGCCTTCGTCCACTTCGTCCACCTCCATGCCGGCCATGGGCGTGGTCTTGTGGTGCTTCACGTTGGTGGCGTGCACGATGACGCCGATGACGGTGTAGACCAGGCCGCAGATGATGATGCCGCCCAGTGCCACGCCCAGGTTGGCGTTGAGGCCGGGCCCGGCGTAGCCGCTGGCGGCGATCACCACGCCGATGAAGGCGAAGCTGGAGCCGAGGTAACTCGGCACCTTGCCGCCGGTGATGAAGAAGAAGATGAGCGTGCCGATGCCGCTCATGAGGATGGCCACGTTGGGGTTGAAGCCCATGAGCAGCGGCGCCAGCACCGTCGCACCAAACATGGCGATGACGTGTTGCACACCCATCATGGTGGTCTGCGGCCAGGGCAGGCGCTCGTCGGGGGCGATCACGCCGCCGTTGTCGAGCGTGGTGGATGTCTTCTCTGTCCAGTTGAACAGGCCCATCGGGTGGTCTCCTTGGTGGTTGTCGAGGCCGGCCGCACCGGCTGGCAGGCATTGTGCCGGCAAAACCGTTGCGCGCGGGCCGGGCGCTACCGGCACCGCGGACCGCCGACCGCGCGCATCGATGCCGCGACTTTGTTCAACGACTGAGATTGTGGGTATCCTGCGTTTTGTCGTTTAAACCAAAGTTAGGCGTCATGAGCGAGTCCGAGTTCGTTGAGCTGATCGACTGTCGGTTTCCGTACGGCAAGCCGTTAGAGTGGCACCGTCTATCTGCATGTGCAGCTCGTCTTTCTCCAAACGCGGCGTTCATGGTCATCCACGAGGCTTGCCGCCCGCCGCGCGATACGGTCCTTGCTTCGGTCGAGGCACAGGCCATCGTTCGGCATGTTCGGCGCAGGTTCCGCCACCCGCTTTACCGCGTCGCCGAGCCTGCTATACGGGCACACATCTCTGGGAGAGCTCTGAGTCAGTCCAAGGCTGTGCGCCTCATGCGCAAGGTCGCCGAATATCCAAATCAGTACAACGCTTTGGCAATCTGCTACCTGAGTGCCAACGACCGCACGGGTGTTCTCGACAGCACGTACAAGCAGGTTGTTTCTTCATGGTCAAACTCGTAGTGCTTGCGCTGTTGAGGAATAACCCATCCATCGAGCGGACGGCTTCCAGCTGCTTCACACGTTTCCACCCGCCGCTCATGTCAAGCGTTAGAGATCATTGGAGACATCGATGAGCCCTGAGATAACGGCTGGACTTTTTGGCTTGTTGGGCGTCCTTGTCGGCGGCCTGCTTTCCTGGTGGCTGCAGAAGGATCGTGCATCCACCGATCTGCAGATTGCGTTGGAGTCCATCAAGACCGAACACATGGCGGAAAAGACGGTTCAGTACTACCTGAGCCACAAGGGCTACACCGACCGTTCCTTTGATCTTCTGAGAAAGCGCCTGGGTGGTTTCGACGATGACGAGCTTCGACGGATTCTCGTTCGTGCCGGCGCGGTGCGCTACATCAGAGACGATGGTTCCGAATGGTGGCAACTGCTGTCTCGCTCGGCAGAGGCCTGGGACAAATCCCGCGCCAAAGCGCCCGGAACGGACAACGACGACCTCTGACCATCGGTGTATCCGGGGCCGCTTGGCCAACGCGCGATCATCGCCCTACCTGGTTGGCCAGCCCACTTCACCCGTTTGCCGGCAGCACCTCCCCCCGGCTCTCCCCAAATCCGATCCTCGCCGTACCCGGCTTTTCGCACCAGCCGCGCAGGATCACGGTGTCGCCGTCTTCCAGGAAGCGGCGCTGCGCGCCGATGCCCGGCAACGGCACGTCCTTCGTGCCGCCCACGCTGAGTTCCACGATGGCGCCTGCCTCGGCCGCCGTGGGGCCCGAGATGGTGCCCGTGCCCAGCAAGTCGCCCGGTTGCAGGTTGCAGCCGCCCACGGTGTGCTGCGCCAGCATCTGCGCGATGGTCCAGTACTGGTGGCGGAAGCTGGTGGCCGAGAGGCGGTCGGGGGCGATGCCGCGTTCGCGGTGCTCGCGCGCTTCCAGCCGCACTTCGAGCTGCACGTCCACCGCGCCGCTGGCGGTGTTGGCGGGGCTGTCCAGGTAGGCCAGCGGTTGCGGTTCGTCGGCCGGGTGCGCGAAGGGCGCGCGGTAGGGCGCGAGCGCTTCCATCGTCACGATCCAGGGTGACACGGTGGTGCAGAAGTTCTTGCCCAGGAAGGGGCCGAGCGGCGCCATTTCCCAGAACTGGTGGTCGCGCGCCGACCAGTCGTTGAGCAGGCACATGCCGAAGATGTGCGCTTCAGCCTCCGTGATCGGAATCGTCTCGCCCATGGCGTTGCCCGGGCCGATGTAGAAGCCCATCTCCAGCTCGTAGTCGAGCCGACGGCAGGGGCCGTAGACCGGTGCGGCGGCGCCCGGCGGCATGGCCTGGCCCATGGGGCGCTTGAACGCGGTGCCGCTGACCACCACGCTGGAGGCACGGCCGTGGTACGCGATCGGCAGCCACTGGAAGTTGGGCGTGAGCGGGTCGTCGGGCCGGATCACGCGGCCCACGTTGCGCGCGTGGTGGATGGAGGTGTAGAAGTCGGTGTAGTCGCCGATGCGCGTGGGCACGCGGTGTTCCACCTCGGCCTGCGGCACCAGGCTGGCGCGCAGCGCGTTCATGCCGGGGCCGCTGGCCCCTGTCTTGAGTAGGTCGAACAGCGCATGGCGCAGCGCGCGCCAGGCCGTGGGCCCCATGGCCAGGAAGTCGTTGAGCGCGTCGCCGGTGCAGGCATTCAGGGCCTGTGCGGCGGGGCCCGACACCGCGTTGTCGCGGGCGATGGCGGCGAGGTCGATCACCTGGTCGCCGATGGCCACGCCACCGCGGAAGGCCTCGCTGGAGCCCTTGCGGCGGAAGACACCGAAGGGGAGGTTCTGGATCGGGAAATCGGTGCCCGGCGCGTTGGCCGATTCGAGCCAGCTGCGCGCTTCGGGGTCGTGGGTGTGGTTCAGTTCCATGGTGTTCAGGCCGTTGCTTGAAGGGCGTCGTCGAAGATGGCCACGGCACGGGTCCAACCCGCCGAGGCGCCGCGGATCTTGTGCGGGAAGCAACTGATGAAGAAGCCGTCGGCCGGCAGGGCTTCGAGGTTGTGCATCTTCTCGATGTGGCAGTAGCCGATGTCGCGCCCGGCCTTGTGGCCTTCCCAGATCAGCGAGGCGTCTTTGGTCTCGCCGTACTTCTGCGCGGTGTGCACGAAGGGCGCGTCCCAGCTCCAGGCGTCGGTGCCGGTCAGGCGCACGCCGCGCTCCAGCAAATACATGGTGGCCTCGTAGCCCATGCCGCAGCCGGCCGACACGTAGTCGTTGTGGCCGTAGCGCGAGCCGGCGCGCGTGTTCACCACCACGATCTCCAGCGGCTTGATGGTGTGCTCGATGCGCGTCAACTCGGCCTCCACATCGGCCGCGGTCACCACGTAGCCGTCGGCGAAGTGGCGGAAGTCCAGCTTCACGCCGGGCTGGAAGCACCACTCCAGCGGCACGTCGTGGATCGCGATCGCGGGCTTCTTCTCGCCCAGCGCCTTGTCCATGGTGGAGTGGAAGTGGTAGGGCGCATCCAGGTGCGTGCCGTTGTGGGTGGAGAGCTGCACCAGCTCCACCGCCCAGCCTTCGCCGTCGGGCAGGTCTTCCTTTTTGAGGCCGGGGAAGAAGGGCTCGATCTGCTCGAAGGTGTGCTCGTGCGTGAAGTACTGGATCTTGGGCGCGAACGCGGGCGGATCGCTCAGCACGTCGTTTTCAAGGTAGATGGACAGGTCGACGAAGGTGCGTGGCATGGGGGCGTCTTTCTGAAGCGGGATGATCAAGGGAGGGTGCTACCAGTGCACCATGGGCAGCCCCGCCACCGGGGACTGGAAGTACGGAATGCGCTTGCCCAGCAGGCTGCCGAGGTAGACCGTGCGCAGGTCGGGCCCGCCGAAGGTGACGCTGGCCATCCAGGGTGCGATGCCGCCGTGCGCGCGCTGCATGTCCTCGGCGGTGGCGCTGCCGTCGTCCATGCGTTGCATCAGCGTGCGCGCCGGCTCACCGTTGCTGTCGTCGAGCAGCAGGCGCTGGTCGCCTTGTGGTGTGAGCGCGATCAGCCGGTCGACCATCACCAGCGTGCACCAGAGGTTGCCGAAGCTGTCGAAGGCGATGCCGTCGGGTGGGCCGCCCAGGTGGGCGGGGCCGAACAACTCGCGATCGACCAGTCGAACGCCGGCCGGGCCCGATTCGTCGAGCCGCATGCGCGTGATGTGCGGGCCGGTGGTCTCCACGATGTAGAGCCATTCCTCGCGCGCGTCCAGCCGCACCTCGTTGGTGAAGTGAAAGCCGTCGGCGACCACGCGCAGGCCGTGATCGTCGACCACCGCGATGTAGCCGTCCTTCACGCGCCGCGCGGCGGCGGTGGTCCAGGGGTTCACGCGGGTCGAGACGGTGAGCCAGATGCGGTTCTTGCGGTCGCGCAGCACGAAGTTGACCTTGCCGATCGGCAGACCGTCGATGCGGTCGTGCAGTGTGCGGGTGCGGCCGTCGCGCGCCATGAGCTCCAGACAGTCGGTGCCGAAGTTGGCGATCAGGATGTCGCCCTGGGCGTCGAAGGCCAGGCCGTTGGGCAGCGTGCCCTGGGTGAACTTGGCCTCGAACGCGTCCGTGGTTGTCGCGGCTGCGGTGGCAAAGTGGTCGTCGACGCGCTGGCCCACGAACTGCTGCGCGCCGTCGGGCGCGATGCGCATGACACCGCCGCGCGCATCGGCCGCCCACAGCGTTCCGTCGCGCTCGGCCAGGATGCACTCGGGGCGCTGCAGGTCCTGGCCCACATAGCGGATGGCCGAGCAGTCCACCGTGAAACCGTCCAGGGGATTGGGCGCGGTCATTTCAGCAACACAAGGCTGAGTTGCGGGAAAACCATCAGCAGCAGCAACACGCCGACCATGATCAAGGTGAACGGCGCGGTGCCACGGAAGATGTCGCCCAGGGTGATGCGCGGATCGTTGAGCGAACTCTTGACCACGTAGGCCGAGAGGCCGAACGGCGGCGTGAGCAGGCCGATCTCCACCGCCACCACCGTGACCACGCCGAACCAGATGAGGTTCATGCCGAACTGCTCGGCGATCGGCAACATGAGCGGCAGCACGATCAGCAGGATGGACGAGGAGTCGATCACGGTGCCCAGCAGGATGATGACGGCCACGTAGACCAGCAGGAAGGCGAACGGCCCGAAGCCGGCCTGGCCGATCATCTCCATGAGGAACTGCGGCATGCCCGACATGGCGAGCATGCGGGTGTAGATGCTGGCGCAGATGATGAGGAAACTCACTGCCACGGTGACGTGGCCGGTCTCGGTCAGCACTTCCCAGAAGCTGCGCGCGGTGAGCTTGCGCCGCAGCACGGCTATCAACAAGGCGAGCGCAGCGCCCACGGCCCCGGCCTCGGTGGCCGTGAACAGCCCACCGTAAAGGCCACCGAGCACGCCGCCGATCATCACCACGATGGGCACCAGTTTGAGCAGCAGGGTGCCGGGTCCCATGTCGACGCCGTCGGGCACCGGCATTTCTCCGCCGGCGTACACCATGGACGGTTTGAAGTACGCCGCGAGCACGATGCCGGTTGCGAACGCAACTGCCAGCAACAGACCGGGCACGATGCCGGCGGTGAACAGGTCACCCACCGACTGGTTGGCCAGGAAGCCGTAGAGGATCATCAGCAGACTGGGTGGGATCAGCATGCCCAGCACCGAAGAGCCGGCCACCACACCCACCGCAAAGCGGGGCTGGTAGCCGAAACGCATCATCTGCGGCACGGCCACGCGGGTGAACACCGCGGCCGAGGCAATGGAGATGCCGGTGATGGCGGCGAACACCGCGTTGGACGCCACGGTGGCCACGCCCAGCCCGCCGCGCAGGCGGCGCAGCAACTGGTTGGCCACCTCGAACGCGTCCTTGCCGATGTCGGCCTTGGCGACCAGAAAACCGGTCAGCACGAACAGCGGCACCACGCCGAAGATGTGGCTGGCGATGGCGTCGCTGGAGGCCTGGGCCAGCAGGTTCGCCGCCACGCCCACGTCATCACGGATGATCCAGATGCCGACGAAGGAGACCAGGCCCAGCACCACCGCCACATGCAGGCCGCCCCAGATCAGCAGCAGCATGAGCGCCAGCGACAGCACGGCCACGGTGGTTGCGCTCATGAAGGCACCCCCCCGGCCTGGGCGGCAAGGTGCCGGGCGCGCTTCAGGTCCATGGCCGCCAGCAGCACGAAGGTCAGCGCGGTCACGCACAGGCCCACCAGCATCATCAGTCGCACCGGCCAGACCGGCGCGGTGAAGTCACCGAGCGCGCCCACGTATTCGCGCAGGCGGATGGACTCCACCAGCGAAGGCCAGGCGGCCCAGAGGATGATCAGCATCAGGGCAGCGCCCAGCAGGTGGTAGACCGCCTGCAAGGCCGCGGCCAGCGGCGCACGGGTGCGTTTGAGCCGGTCCAGCAGCATGTCGGCGCGGGTGAAACGTCCGCTGCGCAGCGTGTCGGCGAGTTGCAGGAACACGATGCCCACGATGGACAGCGACACCAGCTCGGTCACGCCGCGCACTGGCGCGTCGAATCCGGTGCGTCCCACGATGTCGGCGTTGATGAGCAGCATCAGCCCGATGATGATCAGCGTGCCCAGGGCATTGAGCGCCTGGGTCAGGCGGTGCAGCCCGAAGGGCAACGGGTGGTTGTAGGCGTCCTGCGAGGTGGCGTCCGGGGTGGACGCGGCCTCGCCGGGGATCGGCGTGGGCACGGTCATGCAGGCTCCGGCTTTACTTGGTCGACCAGTCGCGCGGCAGGTTGGCGCCGCTCTTCTTCAGCCCGTCCATGTAGGCCTTGAGCACTTCCGGGCCGGGCGCGCCCTTGCCTTGCAGGTCGGCGGCCCAGGTCTGCGCGACGTTGGGAATGGTGTCGGCCCAGCGCTTGCGCTCGGTAGCGGGCAGCTCGCTGATGGTGGCGCCGGCCTCGCCCATCTTCTGCAGCAGCGCGTTGGCGGTGGCGTTCTGCGCCTCGGCAAAGCGCTTGTCGTACTCAACACCCACCTCGCGGAACACCTGCTGCACCGCGGGCGGCAAGCCGTCGAAGCGGCGCTTGTTCATCACCACGGCGCCAGCGAACATGGAGCCGAAATTCACCTTGGTGATGTACGGGGCAACCTCGTGCAGCTTGGCGCCCCAGGCCCCCGTGCTGAAGGTGATGGCGCCGTTGGACACGCCGGACTTGATGTCCTCGTAATAGGTGGGCAGCGAGCCGGCCACGGCCACCGCGCCAGTGTTGCGGATCCAGTTGGCCGACGGGCCGGGCGCGCTGATCTTCTTGCCCTTGAGGTCGTCGATCGACTTCACCGGGAAGTTGGTCCAGAGGTGGTAGGTGTCCAGCGCCGTGCCCCCCAGGTACACCAGCCCGTTCTTCGTCCAGGTGTCGCCCATGGCCGGGATGGATTTCTGCATGTCGCCCACGATGGCGCCCACGGCACCCAGGTTCTCGGTGCCGAAGGGCGTCACGTAGCTCACGTTCTGCATCGGAAACCGGGCCGCCTCGAACAGCGTGCCGACGAAGCCGAAGTCGGCCACGCCATCGGCAATGCCCTTGGACTCGCTGCCGATCTTGATCAGCGTGCCGCCCCAGGCTTTGGTCCACTCCACCTTGTGCGCGTTGCCGGCCGCGGCCAGGCGGCGGTCCACTTCGGGGATGTAGAACTCGTCGAGCAGCTTGACCCACAGGAACACCGGTGGGTGGCCGCCTGCGGCCGTGAGCTTGATCACCTGCTGCGCCTGCGCGCCGCTCAGGCCGCCCAGCGTGAGGGCGGCAGCGAGCAGCGTGGTCTGAAAGATTCGACGGTTCATGGTTGTCTCCTGGGGGTGGAAGAAGTGGGCGCTCTGCGGCGCGGGGTGCGGGAAACGGGCAGCAGCGCGGACACGCCGGCTGCGATGAAGTTGATCAGCAGGGCGCCTGCGGCCGGGTCGTTGTCCTGGTTGCACCCGAGCGAAAGCTCGGGCATGCGGTGATCGCTGATGTGGTGCAGCAGCGCGCCCAGGGCGAACTGGTAGGCCCAGGCGGCCATCGCCCGGTCATTGCCAGGCCTTGCTGCGTGCAGCGCGTCGATGAAGCGGTGCGCCAAGGGGTCGAAGAACTCGCTGAGCACACGCTGGGTCTCCGGCGTCTGGTGCGCCAGTTCGCGGGCCACCAGTTGCGCGTAGTACTCGCCTTCGGCGCTGGCGCGCTGCTCCAGCACCGGCAGCACAAAGGCTTCAACCACCTGGCGCAGGCGGTCGCGCTTGCTCGGTGATTGCGTGGCCTCGTGCAACAGCGCCAGCCGCTGCTCGGCGGTGGCTTGCCAGTGCACGAAGATGGCGTGAAACAGCTCGTGCTTGGGACCGAAGTAGTAGCCGACCAAGGCCAGTGGCACCGAAGCTTCTTCGGCAATTTCGCGGAGAGTGACCGCGTGGTAGCCGCGTTGTGCAAACAGCTTCTCGGCCGCCAGCAGGATGGCGTGCTGGCGGTCGGGGCGCTGGGCACCGCGGGGCGTCGCTGCGCGCTTGCGCGCGCTGGGGGCGTCTGTGGGCGGGCTTGAGCTGCGGGGCATGGCGGTATTGAACGGTTGTACAAGAAAATTGAACATGCGTACAAACCCTGTGCAAAACCGGTCGTTGGAGTTGGCCTGCGCTGTTAATCTGTGGCCAAAAAGGACAACAACGTGAACGAGACAAACCCACCCCCCTTCACCCCGCAGATCCGGCTCTACCAGCAATGGCTGGCCGAGCAGCGGGGCCTGCATTTCGACAGCTACGACGCACTCTGGCGCTGGTCCACCACCGAGCTCGAAGCGTTCTGGCAAAGCATCTGGGACTACTTCGACATGCGCTCGCCCACGCCGCACACCGCCGTGCTGGAGCGCAACGTGATGCCCGGCGCCAAGTGGTTCCCGGGCGCGCAGGTGAACTACGCGCAGCAGGTGTTTCGCCACGTGCAGCCCGCGCACGAGGCCGGTTTCATGGCCATCGTGAGCCGCAACGAGAAGGGTCGCCATGTCGAGATGAGCTGGCCCGAGTTGCGCCGCCAGGTGGCCTCGCTCGCGCTGCACCTGCAGGCCCAGGGCGTGCAGCCCGGCGACCGTGTGGCCGCTTACCTGCCCAACATTCCCGAGGCGATGGTGGCCTTCCTGGCCACGGTGAGCATCGGCGGCGTGTGGAGCATCTGCGCGCCCGACATGGGCACCAGCGCCGTGCTCGACCGCTTGCGCCAGATCGAACCGGTGGCGCTGATTGCGTGCGATGGCGTGACCTACGGCGCGCGCGACTTTGACCGCCTGGCCGTGGTGGCCGAGCTGCGCGCGGCCTTGCCCACGGTGCGCCACGTGGTGCTGCACACCAACCTGGCCGCCGACGCCGAAGATGCCGCCGCTGCCGCAGACCGCGCGCTGCAGGCCGCTGCACCCTGCACCTCGTTTGCCGAGGCCACGGCGCGCATGGACGCCGCCGTGGCGCAGTTCGAACCGCTCTGGCTGCCCTTCGACCACCCGCTGTGGATCGTGTATTCAAGCGGCACCACCGGCCTGCCCAAGCCCATCGTGCATGGCCACGGCGGCGCCACCATCGTGGCGCTGGCGCTCAAGATCCTGCACAACGACATTGGCTGCAGCTACGAGCCCAACAGCTGGGGCGAGCGCTACCACTGGTACAGCTCCACCGGCTGGGTGATGTGGAACGCGCAGACCGGTGGCCTGCTGGGCGGCACCACCTGTGTGATCTTTGATGGCAATCCCGGCGGCTCCCGCGACAAGCCCGACTGGACCACGCTGTGGCGCTTCGCGGCCGAACAGGGCGTGACCTTCTTCGGCGCGGGCGCGGCGTTTTTTGCGAACTGCCTCAAGGCCGGTGTGGACCTCTCTACCTGCGGGGACCTGTCGGCGGTGCGGGCGTTGGGGACCACGGGCTCCCCGTTGTCGGAAGACGCGCAGAACTGGGGGACGGAGCAGTTTCGGATATTGCGAGAGTGCCAAGCCAAATCCGTTCGCCCTGAGCCTGTCGAAGGGCTCACCCACGCGGGGCTTCGACAGGCTCAGCCCGAACGGGGGGTGGCTCAGCCGGAGCAGGAACAAGGCATCTGGTGGTGCAACATTTCCGGTGGCACCGACTTCGCCGGCGCCTTCATTGGCGGCAATCGCGACTTGCCGCAGACGCCCGGGCGCATGCAGTGCCGTCTGATGGGCTGCGCGGTGGAGGCCTGGAACGAGCAGGGCCTGCCGGTGGCCGACGAGGTGGGTGAACTGGTGTGCACACAGCCCATTCCGTCGATGCCGTTGTACTTCGTGGGCGACACCGACAACAAGCGCCTGCTCGGCAGCTACTTCGACATGTACCCACCTGGCCACGGCCGCAAACCGGATGGTGGTGATCTGGATGCCAGCGCCGGCGCCGTCTGGCGCCACGGCGACTGGCTGCGCATCCACCCCGACGGCTCCTGCGTGATCTACGGCCGCTCGGACGCCACCATCAACCGCCACGGCCTGCGCATGGGCACCAGCGAGCTCTACAGCGCGGTCGAGGCGCTGCCCGAGGTGATGGATTCGATGGTGGTCGACCTCGAGTACCTGGGGCGCGAGAGCTACATGCCGCTGTTCGTGGTGCTGCGCGAAGGCGTGGCGCTGGACGAGGCGGTGCGCGCGCGCATCAACGAGAGCATCCGCACCGCACTCTCGCCGCGCTTCGTGCCCAACGAGGTGTTCCAGGTGCCCGAAATCCCGCGCACGCTCTCGGGCAAGAAGCAGGAACTGCCGATCAAGAAGCTGCTGCTCGGCCAGCCGCTGGAGAAGGTGATCAACAAGGAAGCGATGGCCAACCCCGGCTGCCTGGACTGGTATGTGAAGTTCGCGGCGACTCGCGCCGCCGCTTGAACTTCAGTGCGCGACGGTGAAGCGCTTGCGGATGTGTGCAGGTTTTTCGATTTCGTCCACGATCGCCACCGCCAGATCGGCCACCGAAATGCCGGCAGGCGCCTCACCCGTGCCGGGCAGCAACTGGTCGCCACCCACGCGGTAGCGGCCGGTGCGCTCGCCGGGCGCCAGCGTGATCGGGGGCGACACGAAGGTCCAGTCCAGCGCGGTCTCGCCGCGCAGGCGCGTGAGCAGGTCGCGCGCGGCCAGCGCGCCCTGTTTCCATTCGGCCGGGAATTCGGGCGTGTCCACCAGCTGCAGGCCGGGCGCCACCTCCAGGCTGCCCGCGCCGCCCACCGCCAGCACGCGTTTCACGCCGGCCTGTTTCGTGCCGGCGAGGATGCCGTCGTAACCCAGGCCGAACAGTCGGTGGATCTCGGCCTCGCCCCAGCCGGGGTTGTAGGCGCTGACCACGGCGTCGTGGCCGGCGACAGCGCGCGCCACCTGGGCCGCGTCGGCCACATCGGCCTTCACCACCTCCAGCCCGGCTTGTGCGACCAGTTTTTCAGGGTGGCGCGCCAGCGCGGTCACGGCGTGGCCGCGCGAGAGCAGTTCGGTGAGCACGGCGCTGCCGACAAAGCCGGTGCCACCGATGAGGGCGATCTTCATGACGAGGTCCTTTCAAGGGGGGTTGCAGATGGCATTTAGTGTCTCTGCTGCATAAAATGCGCAATAGATGGCCATTTCGGCATTCTTCTTGTAGAAAATCTAATGAATGAGTGACGCCGCCAGCTGGAGCGACAAGCTCAAGCGCATGGCCTTGTTCGCCGAGATCGTCGACAGCGGCTCGATCAGCGCCGCCGCGCGCCGCGTCGGCAGCACGCCTTCGGCCCTGAGCCAGCAGCTGCGGCTGCTCGAGCAATCGCTCGGGCTGGTGCTGCTGCACCGTTCCACCCGCCGCATCACCCTCACCGAGGCTGGCGAGCGCTACTACCCGGCCTGCGCCGCCATGGTGGCCCAGGCCCGCAGCGCCGACAGCGCGCTCGAGCGCCTGCGCGACGAGCCCGAGGGCGAACTGCGCCTGGCCGCGCCCATCGGCTTCGGCGAGCTGCTGGCCACCGCGCTGGAGCCGCTGCGCCGCCACCCCAGGTTGCGGCTGCACCTGCTGCTCGACGACACCCCGATCGACCTGATTGCCGAGCGGGTGGACCTGGCGCTGCGCGCCGGCCAGATGCCCGACTCGTCCCTGGTGGCCCGCTCGCTCGGCAGCCTGCCCCGCCAGCTGTGCGCCGCCCCGCGTTACCTGGCCGAGCGGGGCTGGCCGCAGCACCCGCGCGACCTCGCTCAACACGACTGGCTGGGCCTGCCGCCGCGCCAGGGCAGCGTTGAGGTGCTGGAGCTGGCGGGGCCGCAGGGCGAGCGCGAGACGGTGCGACTGCAGGCCCGCGTGCTGGCCAGCCAGGTGCTGGCCCTGCAGGCCATGGCCGAGGCAGGCTGGGGGATCCAGGTGGCGGTGGCCGAAGATGCGCGCCAAGCCATGGCGCACGGTACGCTGGTTCCCGTGCTGCCGGGCTGGACCCTGGGGCCGGTGCCGGTGTTTGCCGTCACGCCAACGCGCGACGAACTGCCGGCCAAGGTGCGCCACACGCTGGCGGCGCTGCAGGCGCACTTTGCCACCCATCCCGGTGGCAGTCGCGTGCGCGACTGAACAGCCCATCCACCCCGGGACTGCCCGCTGTTCACTGGCGCGCGCATTGTTTACGTTGCGGGACCGTCCACCCACAGGAGACCCGCATGCGCCTCACCGACCGTTCCTTGAGCCGCCGCCAGGTGCTGAGCGCTGCCGCCGCCGTTGCAGCCCCCGCGCTGCTGCCCGTGGGCCTGCGGGCCCAGGACAGGTTTCCCTCGCGCCCCATCACGCTGATCGCGCCCTGGCCCGCTGGCGGCAGCAGCGACGGCGTGATGCGCGCGCTCGCCCAGAGTGCGAGCAAGGCGCTGGGCGTGCCGGTGGTGATCGAGAACAAGCCGGGTGTGGGTGGCACGCTGGGCGCCAGCGCCATGGTGCAGGCCAGGCCCGACGGTTACACCCTCACGCAGTTGCCGCTGGGCATCTACCGTCTGCCGCACATGCAGGCCATGCCCTTCAACCCGGTGACCGACATCACCCACATCGTCTGCCTCACCGGCTACACCTTCGGCATCGCCTGCACGGCGGATGCGCCGTTCAAGACGCTCAAGGAGATGGTGGCCTACGCCAAGGCCAATCCGGGCAAGCTGGAGTACGGCCACACCGGCACCGGCACCACACCGCACCTGGCCATCGAGGAATTCAGCGAGAAAGCGGGCATCCAGCTCAACCCGATTCCTTTCAAAGGCTCGGCGGAAATCATGACCGCCATCCTGGGGGGCCACATCCGCATGATGAGCGGCACCACGGAGTTCGCGCCGCATGTTCAGAGCGGCAAGCTGCGGCTGCTGGCCACGCTCGGCCGGGAGCGCAACAAGGCGTTTCCCGACGTGCCCACGGTGAAAGAAAGCGGCTGGGACACCATCACCGAGTCGCCCTTTGGCATCGGCGGCCCCAAGGGCATGGACCCGGCCGTGGTGAAGGTGCTGCACGACGCGTTCAAGACCACGCTGGACGACCCCGAGGTCAAGGCCACCTTCGACAAGTTCTACCAGCCTACGATCTACATGAACACCGCCGATTACACGGCCTACGCGGCGCGCACGTTTGCGGCGGAGAAGAACACGATCGAGCGCCTGGGATTGAGCAAGAAGAACTGAAGCGCTGAAGGCTTCGACAAGCTCAGCCCGACGGAGTTGTGGGTGTGCCTGCCCTCCGTTCGCCTGAGCCTGTCGAAGGGCTCGCGGGCAACTCTAGCGTTTGCTCACCAATACGATCCCCACCGCCACACCCATCAAAGCCAGCACCAGCTGCAGCGTGAGCGGCTCGCTCAGCAGCACCACGCCGAACACCAGCGCGAACACCGGCGTGAGGAAGGTGAAGGTCGACATGTGGGTGGCGGGGTACACGCGCAGCATCCACATCCAGGTGAGGTAGCTGGCGAAGGCGCCCACCACGGTCTGGATGCCCAGCGAACCCCAGGCGCGCGCCGAGTAGTCGAGCGACCACGCCTCGCCCAGCGCGAGCGAGATGAAAGGCGCCACCGCCGCCGTCACCGCCACTTGATAGAACAGCGTTTTTTCCGCGCTGGCGGTGGACAGCTTGGTGGCGCGGATGGTCAACGTGGTCAGGCCCCAGAGCGTGCCCGCGGCCAGCGCCATGGCGTCGCCCAGCCACTGGCCCGCCACCGGTGAGCCTTGCATGAAGCCTTCGCCGAACGCCACCGCGACCGCGGCGAATGCGATCGTCAAACCGATCCACTGGATGCGCCGCAGTTTTTCACCCGGCACCACCCGCGGCAGCAGCAGCGCCACCACGAACGGACTCGTGTAGAGGAACACCGTGAGCCGTGACGCGGTCGTGTGCAGCAAGCCGAGGTAGATGAAGGCGAACTCACCCGCGAACAGCGAGCCCGCGAGCAGGCCGGCCTTGAGTGTGCCGTCGCGTTCGAAGAGGCGCACGCCCCGCGCCGCGCACCACAGCCAGATCAGCACGGCCGCACCCCAGAAGCGCAGCGACGCCTGCCACAGCGGCGGCACTTCGGCCACCGTGTCCTTGATCAGGATCTGCTGGAAACCCCAGAAGGCACAGCACACCACGAGCAGGGTGATGGCGAGCGAGTCGAGGTGGGTTTTTCGGACGGTGGTGGGGCTCATCTCACAGCGGATGTTCGGTGTAGAACCGCCCACCGTGGAACAGCAGCGGTGAGGCCTCGGCGCGGTGGCTGCAGCGCTCCACTTCGCCCACGAAGATCACGTGGTCGCCTTCGGCGTACTGGCTGCGGTTGAAGCATTCGAAGGAGGCGGCCGCGCCGTTGAGCAATGGCGCACCGTTGCCGCCTTCGCGAAACGCCACCCCGGCCCAGCGGTCGGTGTCCTTGGCGGCGAACTGTTCGGCCAGTGCCTGCTGGTCGGCGGCCAGCACGTTGATGGCGTAGTGCCGGCCGTTGGAGAACGCGGCCATGGAGCCCGCCGCCTTGCCCAGGCTCCAGAGCACCAGCGGTGGATTCAGCGACACCGAGTTGAATGAGTTGGCCGTCAACCCGACCAGTTCACCGCTGTCGGTGCGCGCGGTGACGATGGTCACGCCGGTGGCGAACATGCCCAGCGAGGCGCGGAACTCTCGCGCCGAAAAATCGGGCGCGCGGGCCTGCAGGACAGGAGGGCGGGCAGAAGACATGGTGAACGTGGATCCAGAGCGTGCGGCGATGAAGGCTTGATTCTCGGCGATCGCTGTCTTTGCACGGTGCCGTCCCTAGAATGCCGTGATGTCACGCCGCCCATTGTTTCGCGCGAAGCCTCGTCCACCGTTGTCGCGGGTGCTCGCGCTGGTCGTCGGGCTGGTGTTGACCACGAGCGTGCAGGCCATTTCGCCGCTGCGCGGACCACCGCACCACCGCACCACCGTGCCAGCCGCCGCCGCACCCTGTGTGCAACTGTCGGCCCGCCTGCCGCACATGGGGCGCGCGCTGTGCGATGCCGCCGGTCTTGTTCCCACCGAGGGCCGTTCAACGCAGGGCCGCACGCTGTACGCGCGCGACGTGGTCGCGCCGCAGGTGCGCTTGCGCGTGCTGGTGGTGGGCGCCATGCACGGCGACGAGATGTCGTCCGCTTCGGTGGCGCTGCACTGGATCCAGCACGCGCTGAAAGAGACTGCCGACACCCATTGGCGTTTCATTCCGGTGCTCAACCCCGATGGCCTGCTCGCGCGGCCCGCCAGCCGCGTGAACGCGCGCGGTGTGGACCTCAATCGCAACTTCCCCACGCCCAACTGGGAGCGCGACGCACCGGTGTACTGGGAGCAGCGCACCCGCAAGGACCCGCGCCGCTGGCCCGGTCCGAGCCCGCTGTCGGAGCCCGAGTCGCGCTTTCTGCACGACGAGATGGCGCGCTTCCAGCCGCACCTGATCGTGAGCATCCACGCGCCCTACGGTGTGCTCGATTTCGACGGCCCGGGCGCGCCACCGCCCAAGCTCGGACGCCTCTACCTGGACCAGGTGGGCATCTTTCCGGGCAGCCTGGGCAATTACGGCGGCGTGCACCGCGGCATGCCGGTGGTCACGATCGAATTGCCCAACGCCTTTCGAGCGCCGCTGGAGAGCGAAATGCGGCAGATGTGGATGGATCTGCAGCGCTGGATGGTGGAGCGCTTGCGTCCTTGAAGCCTGCTCAGGCCTGGCCGGGCGGCTGGGCAACCCGCAATCGCGTCGAGACCGGCGCAGTCTGCGCGGCGGACGGCATGCCGTAAAAGCCGAAGTCCATGGCCGGCTGCTCGCCGTGAATCAACTCGGCCAGGGCCTTGCCGGAGCCCGCGCCGTGGGTCCAGCCCAGCGTGCCGTGGCCGGCGTTGATCCACAGCTTGCGCAGCTTCGTGCGACCGATCAGGGGAATGTTGGTCGGCGTGGCCGGGCGCAGGCCGCACCAGAACTGCGGGTCGCCGCCTTGCTCGGGTGTGCGGGTGTCGGCCACGCCGGGGAACACCTGTTCGATGCGGCGCACCAGCATCTCGCAGCGCTTCTTCGCCAGTGGCGTGTCCAGCGAAAGGTCAAAGCCGCCGAGTTCGATGGTGCCCGCCACGCGCAGCTGGTTGCCCAGGCGCGAAACCGCGATCTTGAGCTGGTCGTCGATCATGCTCACGCTGGGCGCCTGCTCGGGCTTGAGCAAGGGCAGCGTCGCGCTGTAGCCTTTGCCCGGGTAGATCGGCACGTCCACGCCGACCGACTTCAAGAGCGGTGTGCTGTACGAGCCGCAGGCGACCACGAAGGCGTCCGCCTTGAGCGCGCGCGCCTGGCCGCTGTGGCGGTCACGCACGCGCACCTCGCGGATTTCGCGGCCATCGCTGTCCAGACGCTCGATGTCGTGACCGAACATCAGCCGCGCGCCGCGCTGGCCGCACAAGGAGGCCAGCTTCTGCGTGAACGTGCGCGCGTCGCCCGACTCGTCGCTCTGGGTGTAGGTGCCGCCCACAATGCGATCGGCAAAGGCCCGCAGTGCGGGCTCGATGGTGAGCAGCTCGCTGCGCGACACCACCCGGCGCTTGACGCCAAAGCGCTGCATCACGGCGGCGGCTTCGGCGGCGCCGTCAAAGGATTTCTGATCGGTGTAGTAGTGGGCGATGCCGCGCTCCAACCGGTGGTATTCGATGCCGGTGTCGGCCACCACCGCCTTCAGCGCGGCGTGGCTGTATGAGCCGAGCGCGACGAGTTGTGCCACGTTGCGCTCGAAGGCCGCGTCGTTGCATTGCGCCAGAAACTGCAGTCCCCAACGCCATTGCGCCCAGTCGAGCTGCGGACGGAACAGCAGCGGCGATTCGTCGGAGAACATCCACTTCAACGTTTTGAGCGGCGCGTCCTTGTTGGCCCAAGGCTCGCAGTAGCTCACCGAGATCTGTGCCGCGTTGGCGAAGCTGGTCTCCAGCGCCGCGTCGGTTTGCCGGTCGACCAGGGTGACCTCGTGCCCGCGCTGCAGCAGGTGCCAAGCCGTGCTCACGCCGATGATGCCCGCGCCCAGAACGGTGACTTGCATGACTCACTCCTTCAAACGATGAAACTGGTAGGCAGTATCGAAAGAAGGCGCTTCGAAGTGAAGCGAAATTAAACTAAAATTTTGGGCATCAGATCAGCTTATATACCTCATGAGCACTTTCGATCCAGACGCCCTTGAATGCCTGGCCGCCATCATTGAGGAGGGCGGCTTCGAGCGCGCCGCTCAGCGCCTGTCCATCACGCAGTCGGCCGTGTCGCAGCGGTTGCGGGCCTTGGAGGCGCAGGTCGGCACCGTGCTGATCGTGCGCAGCCGGCCGCTCAAGCCGACGCCGGCCGGCCAGCTCATGCTCAAGCACGCCAAGATGATGCGGCTGCTGCGTGCCGATCTGGAAAAGGACCTCAAGGAACTCGCGCCCAGCTCCACCGGCAGCGGTCGCGAAGAGGAGCGCATCTCGGTGGCCATCAACGCCGACAGCATCGCCACCTGGGCGCTGCCCGCGCTGGATGCGTTGGCGCAAAACGGCCTGCCGATCGAAATCATCACCGACGACCAGGAGTTCACCCACGAGTGGTTGCGTGAAGGTCAGGTACTGGGCTGCGTCACCTCGCTCGGGCAAGCGCTGCGGGGTTGCAAGATGGAGGCGCTCGGCACCATGGACTACGTGGCCGTGGCGCGGGCCGATTTCGCTGCGCAGCACCTGCCCAAGGGCCTGAACGCGCACAACTTCCACAAGGTCCCGTTCGTGGCTTTCAACCGCAAGGACAACCTGCAACATGGCTTCGTGATGAAGGCTTTCGGCCTGCCACGGGTGATGCTCAAGCAGCTCTTCGTGCCCTCCAGCGAGGGCCAGGTTCGCGCCGTGCAGGCTGGCTGGGGGGTGAGCGTGCTGCCCGCGCTGCGTGTGCGCGACCTGATCGCATCGGGCGAACTGATCAATCTGGCGCCACGCCACCACCTGGGGGTGGCGCTGTACTGGCATTGCTGGAACCTGAGCTCCGACGTGCTGGACGCCCTGAGCATGGCCTTGCGCACCGCGGCAGCGCTCAACCTGCGCACTGGCACCGACGCCAAACTGCCCAAGCAGTGACTGACGGGTCTTAAACACTACTTTTCGGTAGTGATATCGACGGATTCGTCAAAGTGAAGCAAAATTCCAGGGCCATCCAAAGGTTTTCCATGACCAGCGCAGTTCACAAATCACCTCCCGAAGCCCCTCAAAAACGCAGCTTTCGCCAGCAGATGCATCTGGTCCGGGAAGACGCCATCGTCTCGGCGGTGAACCGCCTGCTGGCTGAAAAGGGGTTTGATGCCATGACGGTGGACGAGGTGGCAGCCGAAGTCGGCATCGCCAAGGCCAGTCTCTACAAGCACTTTCCCAGCAAGGAAGATCTGGCCGCTGCTGCCATGGTGCGGGTCATGGACCGTGCGCGAGCATTCCTCGACAGCCTTGAGGGCCGCCCCGGCAGCCAGCCGATCGAACAGCTCCGGGCCGTGGCCCGCTGGACGATGGAGGTGCAGCTCGCTGGTGAAATGCCTTCATTGCCCAGCGCCAACTCCAGCCTGCGTGCCTCCCTGACAAACAACAAGGCCTATGTGGACGGCCTCATGGACGTGAGCGAGCGCCTGGGTGGCTGGATCACCCAGGCCCAGGCCGACGGCAGCCTGAACAGCAACTTGCCCGCCATCGCGGTGCTCTACACGCTGTACGCACGGGCTTGCGATCCGGTGCTGGGCTTTCTCAAGGGTTCGGGGCAACACAGCAATGAAGAGATCATCGAGATGGTGCTCAGCACCTGCTTCGACGGACTGAAGTCGCGCTGATTTCGATCCATTCGCCAACAAAAAAAAGGCCGCATCTGCGGCCTTTTTCATGGAGCACAGGTGAGGTCAGCGAACCAACAGCACCGGCACGCCGCAATGGGCCAGCACATTGGTGGCCACCGAGCCCATCACCAGATTGCCCAGTGCGCTGTGGCCGTGTGAGCCCATCACCAGCAGGTCGAACTTGCCGCTGTCAGCGGTCTTGGCGATGACTTCGCCAGGGGACCCCACCTTCGCCACGACGGTGGCGTCCATGCCATGGCGCTTGAGGAATTTCACCACCGGTGCGGTGATCTTGGCGGCTTCATCGGCGTAGTAACCGTTGGCCACTTCGGCGCCGACCGCAGCGCGCGCCCGTGGAGGCAGCGGGGCTTGCACCGTGATGAGGGTCACCGCGTTGCTGCTGCCGAACATCTCGTCGTGGGTCGCCAGGTAGGCCAGCATCTTTTTGGTGTACGCGCTGCCGTCGACTGCGAGCAGGATCTTCATGAGGTTCTCCTTGTTGGGTCAGGGTGTGAATGAGCGAGTGTAGGGTTTTCGCAGGGCTGCGATTTGCGCTGCCTCAAACAGCCTGCACCTGGCTGTGCGGCGCTGCGCTCGCGCTCACGCGGATGCAGAACGCGGGGATGAAGCCGGCCTGTTCGTTCTTGTCTTGGTAGCCCAGCGGGTTGGCCACGATGCGACAACGCCCCACCTGCACATCGGTCGGGCAATGCAGGTGGCCGTGCAGCCACAAGTCGGCCAGCGGCAGCAGTTCGTCCAGGCCGTTGCAGAAGCCCGCCGTGCCGGGGCTTCTGCCGTAGCGCGGGTCCATGCTGTGCAGCGTGGGTGCGAAGTGGGTGATGACCACTGTCGGGCCGTCGAACGGCTGGGCCAGCGCATCGCGCAGCCAGGCCTGACAGTCCAGCCCCAGCGCACGCATCGCCTCGGCGTCGAACAGGCGGCCATGACGTTGGCCCCCCATCTTCACCAGGTAGTGGTTGGCGGCACGGAAGGCCTTTTCGCGCTGCTGGAGACGGTGGGTCAGCGGATCGGGCGCCCGCTTCGGTGGCACCGCAGCGGCCCGGCCGTGTCGAGCGGGCGTCGGAGTCGGGGCATGGTCACCCAGTGCGTCGTAGTCGCTCCAGAGCGTGGTGCCGATCAGGCGCACGCCCTGCATCTGCAGGGTTTCACGCTCCAGCCACTGGATGCCTAGCCGGTCACAGACCTTGCGCAGTTCGGCATGCGCCTTGTCCAGGTCCAGCGCGTCGTACTCGTGGTTGCCGGGCACGTACACCACCGGCGCGGGCCAGCCCGCGTATTGGGGCAGGGGAGAAAAGCGCTGCAGACCCCAGTCCGGCTCGCCCATCACGCTGCCATCGCGCCGCACCTGGTATGAGCCGATGTCGCCGGCCAGCACGAGCAGATCGGCGTCTCCCGCGGGCACCGGCTCAAAGGCGGGGTTGGCTTCGAGGTGCAGGTCGCTGAGCAACTGGATGTTCATGCGGTCATTGTCGGCCAGAGACCGTCAACCCCCATTTTTGACCTTGCGCGTCCCCGTGTGCTCCGGCACTGCCTTGACATTGCGGAAGCCGACCGCAGACGCCCGCTCAACCGCTTGCCGCAGCCAGCGATGCGCGCTGTTGTGGGTGGCCTGTCGGTGCCACAGCGCGTCCACATGCACGGCCGGCACCTGCAAGGGCAGGTCGACCAGGGCGAGCTCGTGCTCGATGCCGGTGGCGCCGACAAAGTGCCGCGGCAGCACCGTGAGCAAATCGGTGGTGGCCACCACGCGCCCGGCCGTGAAGAACTGGTTGACCGTGAGCACCACGCGCCGCTGGCGGGAGAGCGCGGCCAGGGATTCATCCACGAAGCCGAAAGGGCGCCCCGAGAAACTCACCAGCAGGTGGCGCGCGTTGCAGTAGGCGTCCAGGCTCAACGGCTGTCCGGCCAGGGGGTGGCCCTTGCGCATCACCACCACGTACTCGCCGTCGTACAGGCGCTGGTGCAGGAACTGCGGGTTGTTCTCCTGCAGATGCAGGGCTCCGAGCTCAGCCAGCGCGCCCGGAAAATGCCCGATAGCCAGATCGGCCGAGCCGTTTTCCAGCAGATCGCGTGGGTCGCGGGTGGTCAACGGCACGACCCGCAGGTTCACCCCGGGGGCTTCGGTCTCGAAGATGTCCATGAGGCCGGGCACCAGCTTGGCCGCCGTGGCATCGGCCATGGCCAGCACGAATGCGTTGTGCGCACTCACAGGGTCGAAGGTGCCCGGCGCCAGGGATTCGCGCAGCAAGTGCAGGGCGTCTCGCACCGACGGCCACAGGCTCAGCGCCAGCGGCGTGGGTTCCACGCCGTAGCCGGAGCGGCGCACCAGATCGTCGCCCACCACCTCGCGCAACCGCCGCAACGCGTTGCTCACTGCGGGCTGCGTCATGGCCAGGTTGTGCGCTGCGCGGGTGAGGTTGCGCTCGGTCATCACCTCGTCGAACACCCGAAGCAGGTTCAGATCGAGGGTGCGGAAGTTCAGGCTATTCATCACCATGATGAATGTAAAGCATCACAAAGATAAATTGGCAATAACTGCGGGTTAACCCTAGTATTGCGTTGTCCAAAAGACATTTACCCCTCCTTAGGAGTTCGCCATGAGCACCCTCGCATCCACCCCTTCTTCCGTTTCACTGGGCCTCGGCCGCGCACCGTCGGCCAGGCAGGCCCCTCGCCACACCGACAGCTCGCGCAGCCTGGCTGCCCTGTTGCTGGCCGCCGTGGTCGCCGCCATGGTCATCCTGGCCGATCGCGTGGTCAGCACCTGGGCCGATGGCCATCTCTTGCTCGCCTGGGTGTTCCTGTGGGTGGTCGTGTTTGCCGGCATGGCGTTGTTTGCCGACTCGGCCCGCCGCCTTGCTCGCCGCGGCATCGTGCTGCTCGACAGCTGGTCGCAGTCGATGGCCGAAGCCCGTGCGGAAACCCGCCTGTGGGAAATGGCCCGCCTCGACCCCCGCCTGATGAGCGAGCTGACCCTGGCCCGCAACCGCGCCGAGCTGGATGAGCCTGTCGAAACGTTCGATGCTGCACTGGCACCGCTGGGTCTGCCCGTGCGGGCTGAAGCCGCAGCGCCCGCGGGGTCGTACTGGGAACGTCTGGGCCAAGCACGCGCTGCACGCCACCTGCACAATCGCTACCTCTGAGCGCCAACGCGCCCCGGGCTCGCGCCCACAAAAAAGCCACCGGGTCCGGTGGCTTTTTTTTCGCCCGGGCTTCTTGACCCGGGAGGCTTCAGGTGCGCCGCAGATCGTGCAGCGCACCCAGTCGGGGCTGTGGCCTCATGCGGCCAGGCGCTTCTCGATCTTCGCTTTTGTCTCCTCGAGTTCCCGTGGCAGGTGGTGCGCCAGTTGGGTGAACAGCTCGCTGTGCAGTTCGAGTTCCTTCATCCAGGCGGCGCTGTCGATGCGGGTGACGGTCTTGTACTGGTCGGCCGAGAAATTCAGGCCATCCCAGTGGATGTCTTCATAGCGCGGGCTCACGCCGAAGGCGTGCTCGGTGCCCTGGCCGCGGCCTTCCAGGCGATCGATCATCCAATTGAGCACGCGCATGTTTTCGCCAAAACCGGGCCAGACAAACTTGCCAGCCTCGTCCTTGCGGAACCAGTTCACGCAGAAGATGCCGGGCAGCTTGGCGCCCTGGTTGGTGAGCTGGTTGCCCATGTCCAGCCAGTGCTGGAAATAGTCGCTCATGTTGTAGCCGGTGAACGGCAGCATCGCGAACGGATCGCGGCGCACAACACCCTGCGCGCCAAAGGCGGCGGCGGTGGTTTCCGACCCCATGGTGGCGGCCATGTACACGCCTTCGGTCCAGTTGCGGGCCTCGGTCACCAGCGGAACCGTGGTGGAGCGGCGGCCACCAAAGATGAAGGCGTCGATCGGCACGCCGGCCGGATCGTCCCAGGCCGGGTCGAGCGCCGGGTTGTTGGTGGCGGCCACAGTGAATCGGGCGTTGGGATGGGCGGCCTTGGCGCCGGTTTCCTTGGCCATCTGAGGCGTCCAGTCCTTGCCTTGCCAGTCGATGGCGTGGGCGGGGGCGTCGCTCATGCCCTCCCACCACACGTCGCCATCATCGGTCAGGGCCACGTTGGTGAAGATCACGTCGCGGTCCAGGCTGGCCATGCAATTGGGGTTGGTCATGGTGTTGGTGCCCGGGGCCACACCGAAATAGCCTGCTTCCGGGTTGATCGCGTAGAGGCGGCCATCGGCGTGCGGCTTGATCCAGGCGATGTCGTCACCGATGGTGGTGACGGTCCAGCCCTCGAAGCCCTTGGGCGGGATCAGCATGGCGAAGTTGGTCTTGCCGCAGGCACTGGGGAAGGCGGCGGCCACGTGGTACTTCTTCCCTTGGGGGTTGGTCACGCCCAGGATGAGCATGTGCTCGGCCAGCCAGCCCTGCTGCTTGCCCATGGTGGAGGCGATGCGCAGCGCAAAGCACTTCTTGCCCAGCAGCGCGTTGCCGCCGTAACCCGAGCCGTAGCTCCAGATCTCGCGCGTCTCGGGGTAGTGGACGATGTACTTGGTGGTCGGGTTGCACGGCCAGCCGGTCTGGTCGGTTTTGCCCGCTTCCAGTGGCGCGCCCACGGTGTGCACGCAGGGCACGAATTCGCCGTCGGTGCCGAGCACGTCGAACACGGGCTTGCCCATGCGGGTCATGAGCTTCATGTTGACGGCCACATAGGCGCTGTCGGTGAGCTCGATGCCGATGTGGGCGATCGGGCTGCCCAGCGGGCCCATGCTGAACGGCACCACGTACATGGTGCGCCCGCGCATACAGCCATCAAACAGCGGTTGCAGGGTGGCGCGCATCTCGGCCGGTGCCATCCAGTTGTTGGTCGGGCCGGCGTCTTCCTGCAGTTCGCTGCAGATGAAGGTGCGGTCTTCCACGCGGGCCACGTCCGACGGGTCGGAGCAGGCCAAGAAGCTGTTGGGGCGTTTGATCGGGTTGAGCCGCTTCATCGTGCCGGCGCTCACCAACTGCTCGCACAGGCGCGCGTATTCCTCGTTGCTGCCATCGCACCAGACCACGGTGTCGGGCTTGCACAAGGCGGCCATGTCGGCCACCCAGGCGATCAGCCGGGCATTCTTTACGTAGGACGGGGTGTTGAGGGTCAGGCCCTGCATCACGGGAGAGTTCATGGAAAAGGCTCCAGAAGTTGATAACCGGTGCGCACCAGAGACGCCGACAGCCGCGGGCTGCAGAAGGTGCAGCTGGGCGGCTGTCAGGGTCCCCTGTGCTTGAAAGGGGCGGTCGGCGCTGGTGGCTGTGGAGCGGTTGGCGCCCGGCAGCAAGAGGGACAAGGGGCGGGTTGGTGTGCCCGCGGCTCGGTCCGTGTGTCGTCCTTGCCCCGATTTTATGAAAGTGGGCGGCGGGTTACGAATCGGTTACATGCAAAACCTGCATAACGTGATGCATTAAACAGTCAGCGGAGAGGACCCGCGCCGCCAAACAAAACGGCCGAACGCCCCTGCGGGCGTTCGGCCGTGCAACCGGAGCACGCTGGCTCAGGCCATGAAAACGGCGATGAAGGCCAGCAGGAACATCAGCACGGCGCCGGCGATGGGCAGCACGATGGGCATCAGGGGAACGATGGACTCCACCACGTCTTGGGGCTGGTCGCTGGGGGTGTCGTGGTTGTGCTGGGACATGGGCTCTCCGCAAGGTGGTTCAAAACTCCAGCGATTTTAAGGCAGACGCTTCAGAGCAAAGCGTAGGTGGTGCTGGCGCGGCACACGCTGCGCCCGTCGGTGGCGCCAGCGATGTCGATTTCACCGAACACCAGGCTCTTGCCGGCCCGGATCACACGCGCGGTGATGCGGGCGTCCTGGCCGGAGAGCGGTTTGAGAAAGCTGGTGTTGAGCTGCACCGTGGTCATGGGGCGCTGATCCCCCAGCTGGGTCACGATGGCCAGCACCATGGCGGTGTCCGCGGCCGACATCATGGCCTGGCCGCACAGCATGCCGCCCACGCGCGAGAGTTGATCGTTCTGCGGAAGACGCAGCGTCACTTCGCCGTCGGCAAACGACTCGACCTCCAAGCCCAGCGCCTGGATCCAGGGCGCAAACCACGCGGACAGCAGGCCTTGCAGCGATTCAACGGAGATGGGGGGCGACGGAGCATGGGTCATTCAGTCCTCTTTGCGGAAACGGGCGAGCCAGTGGTCCATCAGTTTGCCAGCTGCCTCGCGTCCGCCCAGACCGAACGACAGCGCCACCGCCACCGCCACCGCGCCCAGCGTGAGACCGAAGGCGAGGTGGACGATGTCGTCGGCGATCCCCATGGCGCGCAGGCCCATCGCGATCACCAACGCCAGGATGGCGTAGCGGCCGATGCGTGCGAGCCCCTGGGTGCGCGCGCCGCTGGCGCGGTCGATGGCGTCATGGGCCAGGTTGGCCAGCCAGAAGCCGATCACCAGGATGGCCGAACCCAGCAGGATGTCACCGCCGAAGCGGATGAAGCTGGTCACGAGGTCGCTGACCTGGGCGAAGCCCAGTTGCGCGGCCGCCTCCACCGTGGCGAACAGCATGGCAAAAAACAGCACCACGCGCCCGACCACCCGGGAGGCGCTGGTCTTCTCGAACGCGTGGGCCAGCCCAACGCGTGCAGGCAAGGTGTCAAAGCCCAGCGTGGCCAGCAGGCTGGCCAGCAACTGGCTGGCAAAGCTGGCGACCAGCCAGGTGATCACCAGGATCAGGCCTGCGCCGATGATGTTGGGCACGGCCTGCATCAGGGTGCCCAGCATGTCGGTCGCTGGGCGCGAAATGGCTTCGATTTTCAGGGCGTCCAGCGCGGCGATGAGCGAGGGCAGGAACACCGCGATGAAGACCAGCATGCCGATCGCGCTGGACACGCGAACGGTCTCGACCAGGCCTGCGCGGGCGCCCAGCTTGTCGATGCCCGCCGTTCGGCTGAGGTGCGTGCTGAGCTTGCGCAGCACGGTGGCCACGATCCAGCCCACGCTGCCGATCACGAAGGCCGCCACGACGTTGGGCAGCATGTCCAAGGTCTTGGTCACCATGTTGCGCAGGGGATCCAGCAGGCCTTCGAGCTGCAGCGCGCCCAGAATGGCCGGCACGAACAGCAGGATCACCAGCCAGAACAACGCGCCTGCCAGGCCTTCGCTCATGGGCGCCATGTCGGCGTGTTGCGAGAGCTTGTCGTCCAGCGTGGTCTTGTCCAGCAGTTTCTGCGTGAGGGCTCGCACCACGCTGGCCACCAGCCAGCCCACCAGCGCCAGCACCAGGCCGCCGAGCAGGCGCGGTGCGTATTCAAACAGTTGCGTGGCGAAAGCCGAGAACGGACCGGAGACGATGGCCAGGTCCAGCGAGTTGAACACCGCCATGAGCGTGAGCAGGATCACCACCCAGAACAGGCCGAGTGCCACGGCGCCCTCGATGTCCACGCCCGTGCCGGTGAGCTTGCCGAAGCGGTGGTTGACGCCGATGAAGCCCAGGCTCTTGCGTGTGGCCGCCCGCACGACCACCGCGATCAGCCAGCCCAGGATGAAGATGGCCAACGCGCCGAGCAACTGCGGAATGTGGGTGCCCAGGTTGTTTTGCAGCGAATCCCACAGGGCATTGGTGTTCATGGCGTTCCTCTGGTTGGTGTTTCAGGACGGGGCCATGATGCAGAGCGCCTCGGCCAGCGTCAACCGCGGCTGGCACCGGAGTTCACAACAGTGCCGTGTCGAAGCCCGCTTGCTGCAAGCGTTCGATCACCTGCGCGATGTGCTCGCGCCCGCGCGTCTGCAGCACGAGTTCGATCGCCACGTTCTGCGCGGCCAGCAGCGTGAAGGCGCGCTGGTGGTGCACCTCGTCGATGTTGGCGCCGGCGTCGGCCACGGTGGCGGTGATGCGGGCCAGGTTGCCCGGCACGTCGCGCGCGTTGACCTGGATGCGCGCCAGCCGACCGGCGCGCACCATGCCACGTTCGATGATGGAAGCCAGCAGCATCGGGTCGATGTTGCCGCCGCACAGCACCAGGCCCACGCGTTTGCCGGCAAAGCGCTCCGGGTGTTTGATCAGCGCGGCCAGACCGGCCGCGCCCGCGCCCTCCACCAGCGTCTTTTCAATCTCCAGCAGCATCACGATGGCCTGCTCGATGTCGCCCTCGTCGACCAGCAGCAGGTCGTCCACCTTCTGGCGCACGATGGCCTCGGTGATCACGCCCGGCGTGCCCACGGCGATGCCCTCGGCGATGGTGCTCGTGCCCTGCGGCAGGTGGGTGCCCTTGATGGCGTTGACCATGGCGGGGAAGCGCTCGGTCTGCACGCCGATGATCTCGATGTCCGGGCGGATCGCCTTGGCCGCGGTGGCCATGCCGGCGATCAGGCCACCGCCACCGATGGCCACCACCAGCGTGTCCAGGTCCGGCTGCTCGCGCAGCATCTCCAGCGCCACTGTGCCCTGTCCGGCCACGATGGCTTCGTCGTCGTACGGGTGCACGAACACCAGCCCTTGCTGCTTTGCCAACTCGCGGGCGTGGGTGCGCGACTCGTCCAGCGTGTCGCCGTGCAGCACAACCTCGGCACCGAAGCCGCGCGTGCGCTCCACCTTCACCCCGGGCGTGAAGCGCGGCATGACGATCACGGCGCGAATCCCCAGGCGGTGCGCGTGGTAGGCCACGCCCTGCGCGTGGTTGCCCGCGCTCATGGCGATCACGCCGCTCGCCCGTTCGTCGGCGCTCAGCTGCGCGAGCTTGTTGCAGGCACCGCGCTCCTTGAACGAGGCGGTGTACTGCAGGTTCTCGAATTTCAGGAACACCTGGCAGCCGGTGAGCTGCGAGATGGTGCGCGATTCGACGAAGGGGGTGTCCAGCACCTGCCCGGCCAGGCGGGCGGCGGCGGCTTGAATGTCTTTGAGTTCCAGCATCGCGCGATTGTGAACTGGCGGGCCGGACCGCGCGCCACCTTAAAGCCGGACAAATCCCACAAACACGGTTCATCACTCTCTTCCATGATTCATCAAGCTGGGTTATGGTCCATTTGAATGCCGGATGTCCCGGTACGGCGTCACTGGAAGCACGTTCTGGAGGTGTCTGGATGAGCAAGCGTTCCGTGCAGTCCGCAATCCCTGCGGTCCGCACCCCGACCGACCCGCGAGAGGGCCGCACCGCCTTCTTGGGCGAAGGGCGCGTGTTCGTGCCGCACGGCCTTCGCCAGGCGCCGGTGCTCGACCTCATGTGCTCTCACTTCGTGCTCACCCTGGCCGCGCGCCAGGGCCCGCGCTTCAACGTGCGGCGCGACCTCAACACCCTGCTCTCGCTGGCCGGTCGCCACCTCGTGTGGCCGCACACCGTGTTGTTGCGCCTGCGCGAATTCCTGCAGCGCCGCTGCAAGGACAACGAACTCTGGAGCGGCCACGACGGTCTCACCACCAACGCCTTCATGGAGCGCTACGGTGTCTGGCGCGGTCCGTACGAAGAAGGTACGCTGTTCTTCTACCTGGACGAATACGCCAAGGAATCGCCCAAGGACCTGCTCTCGGTGCTGGCCGTCACGGGTGAATGGCTGAGCCACTCGCTGAAGAAGCAGTCCACGCTGGTCGAGAAGAACATCGATGCGCTCGCCGGTCTGCTGCAGCTCAACCGCGCCGAACGCGCCCTGTTGCTTTACGGAACGCTCGCGCGCTACCAGCGCGACCTGCGCTCCATCCTGGTCGAGTTCAAGGTGAACAACGCGCCCGAGGCCTACGCGGCGATCGCCGACGTGGCCGGCGTGAAAGCCAGCGAGGTCGGCGAGGCGCTGCGCGCCGGCTCGCGGCTGGAGCGCATCGGCATGGTGGAAAACCTCATCTCCGAGCACAACATCACCGACCTGGCCGACCTCATGAAGGTCAGCGAAAAACTGCCGCCGGTGCTGATGCGCGAGTACCGCACGCAAAGCGAGCTGATGGCGGTGTTCACCCGCCCGGCGGCCCGTTCCATGCTGAGCCCGAAAGACTTCGACTACGTGGGCGAAGACGTGCGCCTGCTCTGCGGCCTGCTGCGCGAAGCCGTGGCGCGCAAGGAGCCTGGCGTGAACGTACTCATGTACGGCCCGCCCGGCACCGGCAAGACCGAGTTGGCGCGCGTGGTCGCGCAGGCCGCCGGCCTGGAGCTGTTCGAGGTGGAATACGCCGACCGCGACGGCAACGCGCTCTCGGGCCGCGACCGCTACCGCTCGCTGCAGATCGCCCAGGTGTTCCTGAAAGGCACGGCGCACTCGGCCTTGCTGTTCGACGAGGTGGAAGACGTGTTCCCGCCGATCTCCAGCGAGGCCGCGCAGATCATGGCGCGCGCCGAACACGTGGCGGCCTCGCACACCGGCAGCGTCAGCGGCAAGGCCTGGGTCAACCAGATCCTGGAGACCAACGCCGTGCCCACGCTGTGGGTGACCAACCGCATCGAGCAGATCGACCCGGCGTTCCGCCGCCGTTTCGCCTACCACCTTGAGCTCAAGAGCCCGCCGCCCGGCGCGCGCGAGCAGCTGGTGCGCAAGACGCTGGAGGACGCGCCGGTGTCCGACGCGCTGGTGGCGCGCCTGACCGAGCGCAAGGGCCTCACGCCGGCGCAGATCCGCACGGCCTTGCGTTTCGCCCAACTCGCGGCCAGCCCGGCCAAGCCCGCAGCGCGGCGCAGCGCCAAGGCGCGCGGCGCAGCGGCACCGGTGCTCGACGACCTGATCGAACGACAACTGAAGAACGCCGACCTGGCCCTGGGTCGCAAGCCCGACCTGGTGCAGCGCCCCAGCGTCACGCAGTACAGCCTGGACATGCTCAACGTCGAGTCGCGCTACGAACTGCCGCGCGTGATTGCCGCGCTGAAGGCGCGCGGCCACGGCTGCCTGTGTTTCCATGGCGCGCCCGGCACCGGCAAGACCGCGCTGGCCGAACACCTGGCGCAGCAGCTGGAGCGCCCGCTCATGATCCGCCGTGCCAGCGACCTGGTGAGCAAGTTCGTGGGTGAGACCGAGCAGCAGATGGCGGCGATGTTCCGCGAGGCCGAAGCCGAGAAGGCCGTGCTCCTGCTGGATGAGGCCGACAGCTTTCTGCAGGACCGGCGCGGCGCGCAACGCACCTACGAAGTGACCGAGGTCAACGAGATGCTGCAGGGCATGGAGCGGTTTTCCGGCATCTTCATCTGCACCACCAACCTGATGGACAGCATCGACCAGGCGGCGCTGCGTCGCTTCACCTTCAAGATCCGCTTCAAGCCGCTCACGGCCGCGCAGCGCGAGACCATGTTCGTGGTGGAGGCGTTGGGTGGCGACGCCACGCGGCTGAGCGCGGCGCACGCCGCTCGGCTGACCAAGCTCGACCAGCTCTGCCCGGGCGACTTTGCCGCGGTGAAGCGGCAGGTCGAGATCCTCGCCGAAGCGCTGGAGCCCGATGAATTCATCGCCCAGCTGGAGGCCGAGCACCGCATCAAACCCGAGGTGCGCGAGGCACGCGGCATGGGCTTCGTGCACTGAGCCCACGCGCTCTCCATGCAAAAGGCCACCGCGAGGTGGCCTTTGCATTTCCAGAGGTGCCGCGGAACCGGCTTTGCCGGGCCGCTGGCACCGCCCCCTTGAGGGGGTGACGCCGCAGGCGGCGCGGGGGTGCCTTCTAATGCACGAGCAGCATGGGTTTGCTGGGCAGTTCGTCGGCCGAATAGTCCGGGTGGTTGTTCACGAAGAAGCGCAGCTTCTGGTCGAGTCGGCCGATGCGGGTGTTGGCCACGCTCTCGCAGTGGTGTTTGGAGATCAGGCCGAACAGCTTGCTGCGCAGGAACCAGAGATCCTTGGGGCTTTGGCAGGACAGGAGCGCGGCGTGGATGCGCACGCGGATCGGGTCCTGGATGTCGGCCATCGCGGCGTGAAACTCGTCCACCAGAAAGTCCAGCTCGAGCACCTGCGTGTCGTGGTACTGAACCCTTTTGCTTTTGCCAATCCAGGGCAGCCAGGAAAACATGCAGTGCTCCGTTCGAGATGTTCGGGGTGTTGGGGGAAGTCCCCGGGTACACCTCAAGCATCGTCAGATGGGCGGCATTCTTGAGCAACGACAGGGGCCTGAAAGCCCTGTTGCGATGAGCGGTCGGGCGTGTCAGCCGATGGTGGTGGTCGGGGCGTCAAGTCCGGTCAGGCGATCACCCGAAAGCACTCACCACCCGCAGCACCTCTTCGCCGTAAGCCTCGCGTTTTTTCACGCCCAGGCCGGCGATGCCGTCCAGATCGGCCAGCGTGCGGGGTTGGCGCGCGGCAATCGCGCGCAGGGTGGCATCGTGAAAGATCACGAATGCCGGCAGGTTGTGTTCCTTGGCCACGCCGGCGCGCCAGGCCTTGAGCGCATCCAGGCTGTCGCGTGCCGCCAGGGTCAGCGGCTGGCCGTCGTCGGCCACGGTGGCGCGGGCACTGCGCTGGCGGCTGGTGCGCCCGGAGCCGGCGGCCTTCTCGGCCAGCGACTTGAGCCACACGGGGCTCTGCCCCTTGAGGATCTCGCGTGCTGCATCCTGCAGGTGCAGGGTGTTGTAGTGCGCCGCGTCCACCTGCACCGCTTCGCGGGCGATGAGCTGGCGCAAGAGCGCACGCCACTGCGTCTCGGACAGGTCGGCGCCGATGCCGAAGGTGGACAGCTTGTCGTGCCCGTGTTGCGTCACCTTCTCGGTGACCTTGCCGCGCAGGATGTCCATGATGTGGCCGGCGCCAAACGCCATGCCGCTGGACTGCTGCACGCGGTAGATGCACGAGAGCAGTTTGCGCGCCGACTCGGTGGCGTCAAAGAGCTGCGGCGGGTGCAGGCAGTTGTCGCAGTTGCCGCAGGGTTCGCTGTGTTCACCAAAGTAGGACAGCAGCCGCACGCGCCGGCAATCACTCGCTTCTGCCAGCGTCAACAATGCGTCGAGCTTGCCGCGCAGCACCTGTTTGAACTCGTCGGCCGCCGGGCTTTCGTCGATCATGCGGCGCTGGTTCACCACGTCCTGCAGGCCGTAGGCCATCCAGGCGTTGGCGGGCTCGCCGTCGCGCCCGGCGCGCCCGGTCTCCTGGTAGTAGCCCTCGATGTTCTTGGGCATGTCCAGGTGCGCGACGAAGCGCACATCGGGCTTGTCGATGCCCATGCCGAAGGCGATGGTGGCGACCATGATCAGGCCTTCCTCGCGCAGGAAGCGGTCCTGGTGGCGCTGGCGCACGGCGGCGTCCAGGCCGGCGTGGTACGGCAGGGCATGCAGGCCGGCTTCGCACAGCATGGCGGCCACCTCTTCCACCCGACGGCGCGACTGGCAGTACACGATGCCCGCGTCGTGCTCGTCGCCGCTGGTGTGTTCGTCGCGGATGAAGCGCAACAGCTGGGTGGTGGCGTCCTTCTTTTCCACCAGCTGGTAGCGGATGTTGGGTCGGTCGAAGCTGCTGATGAAGGTGCGGGCTTCCTGCAGTTGCAGGCGCTCGACGATGTCGGCGCGCGTGAGGTCGTCGGCGGTGGCGGTGAGGGCCACGCGCGGCACGCCGGCAAAGCGCTCGTGCAGCACGGCCAGACCACGGTACTCGGGGCGGAAATCGTGGCCCCACTGGCTCACGCAGTGCGCCTCGTCAATCGCAAACAGGGCGAGCTTGCCGCGCTCACGGAGCGAGTCGAGCAAGGCCAGGAAACGTGGCGTGGTCAGGCGCTCGGGCGCTGCGTACAGCAGGGTGAGGTCGCCGCGCAGCATCTCTTTTTCCACCCGCTGCGCGTCTTCGCTGGAGAGGCTGGAGTTGAGGAAGGCCGCGGCCACGCCCGCTTCGAGCAAGGCGCCCACCTGATCGTGCATCAGCGCGATCAGCGGCGAGACCACCACGGTGAGGCCCTGGCCGCTGCGCTCGCGCACGATGGCCGGCACCTGATAACACAGCGACTTGCCGCCACCCGTGGGCATGAGCACCAGCGCGTCGCCACCGCCACCCACGTGCGCCACGATCTCGGCCTGTGGGCCACGAAAAGCGTCGAAGCCGAAGACCTCCTGCAGAACGCCGACGCTGGCTTCCAGGATCTCGCTCTCGGGCGCGATGTCGATCACATCTGCTCCCATGGCAGACCGTCATGCCGCCAGCCGTTCAGACTGGAGCGTTTGAAATCTTCGTTGAGTTCGCCCTCGAAGCCGTGTACCACGTGCGCCACCTCGGTGAAGCCGGCGGCCTCCAGCGCCTGGCCGGCGTCCAGTGTGCGTTTGCCGCTGCGGCAGATCAGCAGCACCGGGCGCTGCTTGTCGCCCGCTTCCTGCTCGACGGCTTTCGCGAAACGCGCCGGGTCGGGCGTGAGGTCGGGGTATTCGTACCAGGGGATGTTCTCCACGCCGGGCGGGCGGCCCACGTAGAGCGATTCGATTTCCATGCGCACGTCCACAAACAGCGGAGCGACTTCGCCAATGGCTTCGCGGCGCTCGCGTTCGGCCTGCAGCCAGGCCCAGGCCTGCTGGGGCGTGAGGTGTTTCATGGCGCCTATTGTCGGGGAAAGCCTGAGGCCACCCGTCTGCCGGCGGGCCCGGACCCGTGTCGCTTCTTACAATCCCGGCATGACTTCCCCCGCTTACACCCGCGCCCAGGCGCTGCCCGAGATCCTGAAACACCGCATCGCCATCCTCGATGGCGCGATGGGCACCATGATCCAGCGCTTCAAGCTGGGCGAGGCGCAGTACCGCGGCGAGCGCTTCAAGGACTTCCACAAGGACGTGAAGGGCAACAATGAGCTGCTCAGCCTCACGCGCCCCGACGTGATCCAGGACATCCACGAGGGGTATCTGGCGGCCGGTGCCGACCTGATCGAGACCAACACCTTTGGCGCGACCACCATCGCGCAGGACGACTACGACATGGGGCACCTCGCGCGCGAGATGAACCTGGCCTCGGCGCGCATCGCCCGTGCGGCCTGCGACAAGTTCAGCACGCCCGACAAGCCGCGCTTCGTGGCCGGGGCTCTCGGCCCCACGCCCAAGACCGCGAGCATCAGCCCCGAGGTGAACGACGCCGGCGCGCGCAACGTGACTTTCGAGCAGCTGCGCGCGGCCTACCTGGAGCAGATCGAGGCGCTGGTCGAGGGCGGTGCCGACGTGTTGCTGGTGGAGACCATCTTCGACACGCTCAACGCCAAGGCCGCGCTGTTCGCGATCGACGAGTTTTTTGAGAAGAGTGGCGAGCGCCTGCCCGTGATCATCAGCGGCACCGTCACCGACGCCTCCGGCCGCATCCTCAGCGGCCAGACGGTGAGCGCCTTCTGGGCCAGCGTGCGCCATCTGCAGCCGCTGGCCGTGGGCCTGAACTGCGCGCTGGGTGCTGCGCTCATGCGCCCCTATATCCAGGAGCTGGCCAAGGTCGCGGGCGATACCTTCATCAGCTGCTACCCCAACGCGGGCCTGCCCAACCCCATGAGCGATACCGGTTTTGATGAAACCCCCGAGGACACCAGCCGCCTGCTGCGCGAGTTCGCGGCCGAGGGCCTGGTCAACATCGTGGGCGGCTGCTGCGGCACCACGCCCGAGCACATCGCGGCCATCCACCAGAGCGTGGAGCCGCTGGCGCCGCGCAGCCTCAAGCGCGATGTCTTTTACAGGGAAGCGGCCTGATCATGACAAGACCTTCAGGAAAAACCTGAAGGTCTTTCAGTTTGCGGGGCCCGCGTTTCCCGCTGACAATCGCGCTTCCCTTCAAGGGGAGTAGTCAACCTGCCACCCGGCGCCAAGCCGGGCTCGGTGGGTGGGGTTTTCGTCAATACGCGACCTGTCGGCCGCCGGAAACTCCCAACCGCACCATGCGCGGCCGTGGCAAGACCTTGGGGTGTTCTTTCAACACCAAGCTGAGGTTTTTCATGGAAAGCATTGCCCCGTTGTGGCTGTGGGTCGTCTTCGTCGTGTTCGTCGTGGCGGCCCTGTTTGTCGATTTTGTCGTGCTCAAGAAGCAGGGCGCGCACGAGGTGGGCGTCAGGCAGGCGGTCAACTGGTCGCTGCTCTGGGTGGGCTTGAGTTTTGTCTTCAACGCCCTGTTCTGGTGGGCCGTGAAGGACAGCACCGGTTCGAGTGCGATCGCCAACGAGAAGTCGCTCGAATTCCTCACGGGCTACCTGATCGAGAAGAGCCTGGCGGTCGACAACATCTTCGTCTTCCTGCTCATCTTCACCTACTTCGCCGTGCCCGCGGCCTACCAGAAGCGCGTGCTCATGATCGGCATCGTGGGCGCCATCGTGCTGCGCACCGTGATGATCCTGGTGGGCGGCTGGCTGCTGGCGCAGTTCCACTGGATCCTCTATGTGTTCGGCGCCTTCCTGCTGCTCACCGGCGTGAAGATGTGGTGGGCCGCGGGCCAGGAGCCCAGCCTGGACGACAACCCCGCGCTCAAGCTGCTGCGCAAGCTGCTGCCCGTGAGCAAATCGTTCGACGGCGAGAAATTCTGGACGGTGGAGAACGGCAAACGCATCGCCACGCCGTTGCTCATGGTGATCTGCCTGGTGGGGTTGACCGACGTGATCTTCGCGGTCGACTCCATCCCCGCCATCTTTGCCATCACCAAGGACCCGTTCATCGTGCTCACCAGCAACGTGTTCGCCATCCTGGGTCTGCGCGCCATGTTTTTCCTGCTGCAAGCCGCGGCCAGCCGCTTCCACCTGCTGAACTACGGCCTGGCCGTGATCCTGGTCTTCATCGGCAGCAAGATGCTGTTGATCGATGTGTTCAAGATTCCGGTGGCGGTGTCGCTGGGCGTCGTCCTGTCGATCCTGGCCATCACCATGATCTGGAGCGCGAAGACTGCCCCGAACACCTAAGACTGTTCGGGAATCAAGCGGTCAATCTCCTGCTGCATCGACAGCACGAGCTGACCGTACAACTGCAGCTTGGTGTCGTTCTCGCGCAGCCGCTGGCTCAGGCGCTGGGCCACGGCGCTGAGCAGCTTGGCGGCGGTGGTGGGCTCTTCGTCGATCAGGGTCTGCAGGGCGGCCCGGGTGAGCACGGCGCAGCGCACCTCGGTGCTGGCGGTGCAGGTGGCCGAGCGGGCTTCGCCGTCCATCAGCGACATCTCGCCCATGAGGTGGCCCGGCCCGAGCACGTTCACCGTGTGGGGCTCGGTGCGGCTCACCGTCACCGCCTCCACCGTGACCTCACCCTCGATCACCAGCGCCATGAAGCCGTCTTCCCCGCCACTGTGGCCCTGGCGGATGATGGCTTCGCCCTCGGCGCAGCGCCGCAACGCCATGTAGCCCACCACCGTCAGCGCCTCGGCCGCGCTGAGCTGGATCAGTGCGTTGGTCGAACGCAGCAACTCGGCGGCCCGGTGGGCGGTGGTGGAGACAGTCACGCGGCTGTGGCGGCGCTGGCGCGCCCGGGCGGCGGTGTAGCGCTCGCCGAAGAGTTTGTCGAACAGGGCCATGGGAGATACCGGTGTGCTGCGGGGGGTTGTGCTGCGCATTGTCACCCCGGGCGCCCACCGCACCACGCACCGCTTTGGCACATTCATTGCGTGCCACCGCCACATGCAGATCGACGCCCCCACCCCGCCCACCCGTGCCTGGGGCGATCCGCTGGCGCTGTTGCTGGCCTCCACCGGCGAAGGCGTGTTCGGCATTGATCTGGACGGCTTGTGCGTGTTCATCAACCACGCCGGCGCCCGCATGATCGGCTTTGAGCCCGACGAATTGCTGGGCCGCAACATGCACGACCTTACCCACCACTCGCACGCCGACGGCGCGCACTACCCGGTGGAAGACTGCCCGATCTTCAAGGCGTTTCTGGAAGGCCTGCCCTGCCGCATCGACACCGAGGTGTTCTGGCGCCGCGACGGCTCAGGCTTCCCGGTCGAGTACTCCAGCCACCCCATCGTCGACGGCGGCGCCGTGCGCGGCGCGGTGGTCACCTTCGTCGACATCACCGACCGCAAGCGCGCGGCCGACGCCCTGCAGCGCGCCAAAGACGAGTTGGAGGAGCGCGTAGGTGAGCGCACGCTTGCGCTGGCCACAGCGCTCAAGCAGGTGCGTGAACTGGCTGCACGCTCGGAAGCCGTGCGCGAGGAAGAGCGCACGCGCATTGCGCGCGAGGTGCACGACGAGCTCGGCAGCCTGCTGGTGGCGCTCAAGATGGACGTGAACTGGCTGGACAAGCGCCTCTCCGAGCAGGAGCAGCGCACGCTGGAGGCCGCCGGCGACATGCGCGAGCGCATGCGCTGCAAGTGCCAGAACATGAGCCGCCTGATCGAGAACGCGGTGGACAACGTGGGTCGCATCATCACCGACCTGCGCCCCAGCATCCTGGACCACCAGGGCCTGTGGGCCGCGCTCGAATGGCAGGCGCAGGAATTCGTGCAGTCGGCCGAGATGTCCCTGAACTGGTGCATGGAGGTGGACGACGTGCCGGACCCGCCCGAGCCGCTGGCCATGGGTGTGTTCCGCATCTTCCAGGAGATGCTGAGCAACGTGGGGCGCCACTCGCGCGCCGACCGCCTGGGCGTGCACATCGTCGTGAAGGGGACTTCGCTGCGACTCACCGTGCAAGACAATGGCGTGGGCGCGCCGGCCCAGGCGTTTGAGGCGGCCGATGCCTATGGCGTGATGGGCATGCGCGAGCGGGCGCGGCATTTTGGCGGCGACATTCACATCGACAGCGCACCAGGACAGGGCACGCGCATGGGCCTGACGGTGACACTGCCCCCTGGAGACCTGGTTTGAACACGCAATTCGACCTGATGACCGAAACCATCCGCGTGCTGATCGGTGACGACCACCGCATCGTGCGCGAGGGGCTCAAGCAGATCCTGGCAGACGCGCCCGACGTTCAGGTGGTGGCCGAGGCGCAGACCGGTCCCGAGGTGCTCGACGTGGTGAGGGCCTTCCACGGCAGCGAGGGACTCGATCTCGTGCTGCTCGACATCGCCATGCCCGGGCTCGACGGGCTGGACGTGCTGCAGGCCATCAAGCGCGAGCACCCGCGCCTGCCGGTGCTCATGCTCAGCACCTACCCCGAAAAACAGTACGCGGTGCGCTGCATCCGCCTGGGTGCGTGTGGCTACCTCAACAAGAGCGCCGACCCCGACGACATGATTGCGGCGGTGCGCAAGGCCGCGGGCGGCGCGGTGTTCGTGAGCCAGGCCACGGCCGAAGCGCTCGCCGCCGCGGTGGGCAGCGCGGGTGCGCAGACCGGACCCGAGGCGCTCTCGCACCGCGAGTACCAGGTCTACCGCCTGCTCACCCAGGGCCGCACCGTGAGCGAAATTGGTGCGCAACTCGGCCTGGCGGCCAACACGGTGAGCACTTACCGTGCACGCGTGCTGGACAAGACCGGCGCGAAGAACGACGTGGAGCTCGCGCTCTACGCCGAACGCCACGCGCGCGCGCCCAAATCCGCCTGAATGCCCACCTGAAGGCCGACGCTGTGTAGGGCTGGCCCTACACAGCGTCGGTCAGCGCCCCGCGACTTGCGCAGCCCTGCGGCCACAGACGCCGCCGGCACGGCATCTGGCCCGGTGCTTGCAATGACCACCTCGTTCATCAACACACGAGGTGCGCGCCATGTCCGAATTCTTCGATCCCTACAACGCCGACCGCCCGCTCATGCTCAAGTGCAGCTGCGGGCGCGACCACTCAGTAGCCGACCACCACGCCGAGGTGGCCGCCGATGGTGCGGCCATTGAGTTGCGCCGGCGCAGCGAGACCGCCGAGTTCGAGGCCTACAGCAACGAGTTCATCGAGGCCACGCTGGTCAAGGCGCTGTTCCCGCACGACGAGGTGCGCCGCCGCTTCCTGCGCGCGGTCGGCAAGGGCACGGCCATGGCCGCCATTGCGAGCGTGTTGCCTGTGGCCAGCCTGCAGGCCATGGCGCAAGAGAAACAGGGGTCGCTGGAGAAGACCAACCTGAAGATCGGCTTCATCCCGATCACCTGCGCCACGCCGCTGATCATGGCCGCGCCGCTGGGCTTCTACCAGAAGCAAGGCCTCAACGTCGAAGTCACCAAGACGGCGGGCTGGGCGCTGGTGCGCGACAAGATGATCAACAAGGAATACGACGCCACCCACTTTCTCTCGCCCATGCCGCTGGCCATCAGCCTGGGCCTGGGCAGCAACGCCGTGCCGATGAACGTGGCGACCATCCAGAACATCAACGGCCAGGCCATCACGCTGGCGCTCAAGCACAAGAACAACCGCGACCCGAAGAACTGGAAGGGCTTCAAGTTCGGCATTCCGTTCGACTACTCGATGCACAACTTCCTGTTGCGCTACTACCTGGCCGAGAACGGCCTGAACCCCGACACCGACGTGCAGCTGCGCGTGATCCCGCCGGCCGAGATGGTGGCTAACCTGCGCGCCGGCAACATCGACGGCTTCCTCGGCCCCGATCCGTTCAACCAGCGCGCGGTGTTCGATGAGGTCGGCTTCATCCACGTGCTCACCCGCGACCTCTGGAACGGCCACCCCTGCTGCGCCTTCGGCACCAGCACCGAGTTCATCCAGAAGAACCCCAACACTTTCGCAGCGCTCTACCGCGCGGTGCTCACCTCGGCCGCCATGGCGCGCGACCCGAAGAACCGCGAGCTGATTGCCAAGGTGATCGCGCCCAGCCAGTACCTCAACCAGCCCGAGGCCGTGCTCACGCAGGTGCTCACCGGCCGCTTTGCCGACGGCCTGGGCAAGATCCAGAACGTGCCCGAGCGCGCCGACTTCGATCCGATGCCATGGCAGAGCATGGCCGTGTGGATGCTCACGCAGATGCAGCGCTGGGGCTACGTCAAGGGTGACGTGGACTACAAGGCCGTGGCCGAGAAGGTGTTCCTCATCACCGACGCGCGCAAGCACATGAAGGACCTGGGTCAACCGTTCGCCGCGGGCGGTGGCTACACCAAGCACACCATCATGGGCAAGGTGTTCGACGCGGCCAAGCCGGCTGAATACCTGAAGAGCTTCGCCATCAGCAAGGCGGCCTGAAGATGAAGACGGCCTCCCTCAACCTGCGCGCAGCCCTGGTCTCGCTGATCATCTTCTGCCTCTTCATCGGGGCCTGGCAGCTGTCCACCTCGGGGCCGTCGATCGGCGGCTCGTCGAGCGGCATGACGGCCGAGGAGATCGAGTACGCCAAGATGATGGGCAAGGACCCCGGTGCCGAAAAGAGCACCGGCTTCCCGCCGCCGATGGAAGTGGCCAAGGCCAGCTGGGGGCATCTGTCCGATCCGTTCTACGACAAGGGGCCGAACGACAAGGGCATCGGCATCCAGCTTGCGCACTCATTGGGCCGCGTGGGCCTGGGCTTTCTGCTGGCCATGGCGGTGGCCATTCCGCTGGGTTTTCTCATCGGCATGTCGCCGCTGATGCACAAGGCGTTTGATCCTTTCGTGCAGGTCTTGAAGCCCATCAGCCCGCTGGCCTGGATGCCGCTGGCGCTCTACACGCTGAAAGACTCGGACGTGAGCGGCATCTTCGTCATCTTCATCTGCTCGGTCTGGCCGATGCTGATCAACACCGCGTTCGGCGTGTCCGCCGTCAAGCGCGAGTGGCTCAACGTGGCCAGCACGCTGGAGGTGAACACTATCCGCAAGGCCTTCCAGGTGATCCTGCCCGCCGCCGCGCCGACCATCCTCACGGGCATGCGCATCAGCATGGGCATCGCCTGGCTGGTGATCGTGGCCGCCGAGATGCTGGTGGGCGGCACCGGCGTGGGCTACTTCGTGTGGAACGAGTGGAACAACCTCTCGCTGACCAACGTGATCTTTGCCGTGCTGCTCATCGGCGTGGTCGGCATGCTGCTCGACCTCATGTTCGCCCAGCTGCAGAAGGCGGTGACCTATGTGGAGTGACACCAGCGTGCGCGAAACCGCCACCCTGTCCCAAGCCTCTGTACCGGCCCCAACGAAAGCGCCCAAGATGACCGGTTTCCTCCAGGTTGAAAACCTCGCCAAGGCCTACCAGGCCGACAAGCCGGTGTTCGCCGACGTGTCCTTCGCCATCGACAAGGGCGAGTTCGTCTGCATCATCGGCCACAGCGGCTGCGGCAAGACCACCATCCTCAACGTGCTCGCCGGGCTCGACACCGCCACCTCGGGCCATTGCTTCATGGACGGCCGCGAGATCGCCGGCCCGAGCCTGGAGCGCGGCGTGGTGTTCCAGAGCCACGCGCTCATGCCCTGGCTCACCGTGCGGCAGAACATCGCGTTTGCCGTCAAGTCGCGCTGGCCCGACTGGAGCCGTGCGCAGATCAATGCGCACGTCGAAAAATTCGTGGCGCTGGTGGGTCTGAGCCCGGCCATCGACAAGAAGCCCAGCCAGCTCTCGGGCGGCATGAAGCAGCGCGTGGGCATTGCGCGGGCCTTCGCCATCCAGCCCAAGATGCTGCTGCTCGACGAGCCCTTTGGCGCGCTCGATGCGCTCACGCGCGGCACCATCCAGGACGAGCTGATGGGCATCGTGCGCGAGACGCAGCAGACCGTTTTCATGATCACGCACGACGTCGACGAAGCCATCCTGCTGGCCGACCGCATCCTGCTCATGAGCAACGGAACCGAGACGCCCGACGGCTACAAGCCCGGCGGCATGGCCGAGGTGGTGGTCAACCCGCTGCCGCGCAGCCGCACACGCGCGCAGCTGCACCACCTCGATGGTTACTACGACCTCAGAAACCACATCGTGGACTTCCTGGTTTCGCGCGCAAAAGCGCACTGACGGTTTCCCCCTTCCTTTTCTTCAACATCAGCAACGAGGCAACACCATGAGTCGACTCGACGTCACCGAAAAAATCATCACCACCAAAGTCACCAAGGGCCTGAGCTGGGCCGACGTGGCCAAGAAGGTGGGCCAGTCCAAGGAATGGACCACCGCGCTGTGCCTGGGCCAGATGACCGCCACGCCCGCCCAGGCCAAGGTGCTGGGCAAGATCTTCGGCCTCTCCAGCGACGAGCAGAAGTGGCTGATGGTCGTGCCGTACAAGGGTTCGCTGCCCACCTCGGTGCCGACCGATCCGCTGATCTACCGCTTCTACGAACTCGTGAGCGTGTACGGCACCACCTTCAAGGAACTCATCCACGAAGAGTTCGGCGACGGCATCATGAGCGCGATCGACTTCAAGATGGACATGCAGCGCCAGGCCGACCCGAACGGTGACCGCGTGAACATCGTGATGTCGGGCAAATTTCTTCCGTACAAGCAGTACTGATGGAGCCGCGCCCGCCACTGCCGCCCTTCACCGCCGAGTCCGCCACGCAGAAGGTGCGCGGGGCTGAGGACGCGTGGAACAGCCGCGACCCGGACCGTGTGGTCAAGGTCTACACCGAAGACACGCGCTGGCGCAACCGCGCGGAGTTTCCGGTGGGCCGCGATCAGGTGCACGCCTTCCTGGTGCGCAAGTGGGCGAAGGAGCTCGACTACCGGCTCATCAAGGAACTGTGGGCGTTCAATGCCAACCGCATCGCCGTGCGCTTCGTCTACGAATGGCGCGACGACTCGGACCAGTGGTTCCGATCGCACGGCAACGAGAACTGGCAGTTCAACGAACTCGGCTACATGGAGCAGCGCCACGCCAGCATCAATGACCGGCCCATCCACGAGAGCGAGCGCCTGTTTCATTGGCCCCTGGGTCGGCGGCCCGACGACCATCCCGGCCTGAGCGTCCTCGGACTTTGAGCGCCCGGGCTCAAGCCGGGCCGCCTTGTGTCGAAAAACCTTGGATGGTTCACGGGCAAGGAGTTCAATGATGGGCTGCAACGGTGAGATCGGGACGGCCAACGGCGCCGCTGAGACGCGCGACAGAGGCGCGGCGGTCGAGCAGCAGATTGCTGCCATCGCCTCGCTTTCGGAATCCCTCTTGCGGGGGGTCGACACGGCGCTGGATGAGGTGAGCAACGTCAACCTCTCGACCCAGCTGCTGTCGGTCAACGCGCGCATTGAAGCCGCGCGCGCCGGCGCGGCGGGCGGCAGCTTCGCGGTGGTGGCGACCGAAATGAACCGCCTCTCGAGCGAGGTCAAGTCCCTCACCGCGCGGCTGCGTGGCGACGCCCACGAAACCGGCCGTCAGGTGCGCGACGCGCGCCTGTGCGAACTGGCCTTGACCAACATCGACCTCATCGACCGCAACCTGTACGAGCGCAGCTGCGACGTGCGCTGGTGGGCCACCGATGCGGCGGCGGTGGATTGCGTGCGCGATCCGAGCGCGCCTCACCGCCAGCATGCCCAGCGCCGCCTCGGCCAGATCCTCGATTCCTACACCGTGTACAGCGACCTCGTGCTGGTCGACGTGCATGGCCGTTTGCTGGGCGTGCTGGGCATCCTGTTCGACTGGGACGCGCTGGCGGGGACCATCGTGCGTCGCACGCCGCTGACAGCCGACGAATGGGCCCGCACCCGCGTCTGCATCATCGACAACACCGGCCGCGTGTTGGCCGACTCGATGCAGGACGGCACATCTCAGCTGGACATCAGCGTGTGGAAAGCGCTGCTGAAGCAGCCCCCCAGCTCGGCCGTCCTGCGCATCGAAGGCCGGGAGACCTGCGTCGCTCACGCCGCCTCGCCCGGATACGAGACCTACCGCAGCGGCTGGCACGGTGCCAACTCGGCGCGGACCCACTGAGCACCGATCCACCGGCACGTTTGAGCACAACGCTCTCCGCTCAGGCGACGTCAACCACCACCTTGCCCACGGCGCGGCCGCTCGCCATGCGGGCATGTGCCTGGCTGGCGCAGTCCAGCGTGAACCTCTGGTCATCCACAAGCGGATGGAGCCGACCCGCATCGACCCACTCGGCGACCCGGGCCAGGATGTCGCCGTGGTGCGCGCGGCCCATGCCGCTGAGCATGGGCATCAGCGTGAACACGCCCGAATAGGTGGCGCCCCGGAAGGACAGCGGCGCCAGCGCATGGGTACCCCAGCCGAGCGCGCTCACCACGTGGCCCGTGTACCGGCGCACCGACACGAAGGACGCATCGAGCGTGGCGCCGCCCACGGTGTCGTACACCACATCGAATCCCTCATCGGCGGTGTGCTCGAGAACATAGTCGGCTGGCGTTGAAACCGTGTAGTCAATGGGCGTGGCACCCAGCGCTCGGACCCGATCGAACTGCGCCGGCTTCACGGTGGTGAAGACCTCGGCGCCCAGCGCGCGGGCCATCTGGATGGCGATGCTTCCGACCCCGCCCGCGCCCCCATGCACGAGCACTTGGTGACCAGCGTCCGTGCGCGCGCGGTCCACCAGACCTTCCCAAGCGGTGATGGAGACCAGAGGGAGCGCGGCCGACTCCCGCATGGACAGGGTCTTTGGCTTGTGCGCGAGGAGGTCGGCATCGACGGCGGCGTATCTGGCCAGGGTGCCTTGCAGGCCGCCCACGCCGCCCACGAGGCCGTAGACCTCATCGCCCGGCTGGAAGCGAGTCACGCCGACACCGAGTTGAACGACCACCCCGGCCAGGTCCATGCCGAGGATCGCGGGAAGTGGGTGCTTCGCATGGGCCGCCGTCCCGGCGCGAATCTTGGCGTCCAACGGGTTGACGCCGCTGGCGGCAATGCTCACCAGAACATGCCCCGCAGGGACGTCTGGAAGCGGGAGTTCGGCGATGCTGAAGGGGCCGTTGGTTTCGCGGACGAGGGCGGCCTGCATGGTGGCGGGAAGCGTTGAGAGGGACATGATGAGCTCCTTATTCACAGTGGGTGATGCTGGGATTCCACTGTGCCGAATTCACATTTGCATGTAAATTCACAAAACTGAACTCTATAAATTCATTTTTGAATGTGACCATGGACTGGAGTGATGTCCGCATCTTTCTGGCGGTGGCCCGCTCGGGCTCGTTGAATGGCGCGGCGCAGCGTCTGGGCCTGTCTCAGCCCACGATGGGACGCCGCGTGCGGGCGCTGGAAGAGTCCACCGGTCAACGGCTGTTTCAACGTGGACGCGAGGGGTTTCAACTGACGGATGAAGGCGCGTCGGTACTGCGGCACGCCGAGCGCATGGAAGAAGAGGCGCTCGCCATCGAAAGACAGCTCGCCGGACAAGGCGCCGAACTCCAGGGCCTTCTTCGCGTGTCGTCCTCAGACTGGTTTGGACTCCATGTGCTCTCGCCTGTCGTGGCGCGATTCGCGGCGCTCCACCCAGGCGTGCGCATCGACCTCATCACCGACGCGCGCTTTCTCGATCTGGCGCGACGCGAGGCCGACCTGGTGTTCCGCATCCGGCCTTCCGAGAGCCCGGAGGTGGTCCAGCGGCAGTTGCTGCACATGACCTACGCCCTGTATGGGCCTGCCGGGGCGCCGCCGCCGATCGCAGGCAACGGCGAAGGCACCCGGCTCATCACACTGGACACGGCGCTCGAAGACCTCCCGGATGTGCACTGGTTGCAGACCACGTTTCCAGCGGCCACCTTCGCGCTGGGGAGCAACAACCGCGATGTGCAGGCCCGCCTGTGCGCCCTGGGGGTCGGTTTTGCCGTGCTGCCCACGCTGCTGGGAGACGCCTTTCCCGGGCTCGAGAGACACGACATCGATCCTGTTCCGCCAGGCCGTGATGTCTGGTTCGCCTATCACCAGGACCTGCGGGGGCTCGCGCGGTTGCGCGCATTTCTGGACCTTGTGATCGAAAGCATCGGCGACGGCACCGTGTTGTGACCGCCGTCGATGGGCTCGTTCAGCGCTGCGCTTCCGGCGTCTGCTGCTCGATCCACTCCTGGAACGCCTTCATGGCCGAGCTTTTGCGCCGCGTCTTCAAGCGTGCGAGCCAGTACCCGCCCACGTCCACCTCGACGTCGAACAGGCGCACCAGCCGCCCGCTTTGCAGGTCGCGGCTGAACAGCGCCAGCGGAAGCAGCGCCACGCCCGCGCCCTGGGCCGCCGCGTCGGCCAGCACCAGTGACGAGTCGAACATCGGCCCAGTGAGCAGGGGCGAGTGCGCACCGGCCGCTTCGAACCACTGAGGCCACTCGTCCGAGCGGTAGGAGCGCAGCAATGTCTCGCGCCCGAGGTCGGCCACCGCGCGGATGCGGTGTGCCAGGGAGGGCGCGCACACCGGCGCGAGTGGCGCGGCCAGCAGGTGGCGCGTCTGCATGCCGGGCCACTGGCCGTCGCCAAAGCGGATCGCGCAGTCCAGCCCCTCGGCGGCGAGGTCGATGCGGTTGTTGTGCGTGAACAGCCGCAACTCAATGAGCGGGTGGCGCGCCTGGAAGTCGCGCAGGCGCGGCAGCAACCAGCCCACCGCAAAGGTGCCCACGGCGCCCACCGACAACACCTCGCGCTTGTGCGCGCCCTTGAAGCTCTCCAGCGTGGCCGAGACGCGCGCGAACGCGTCCACCAGCGTGGGCAAGAGGGCCATGCCCTCGTCGGTCAGGGCCAGCCCGCGCGGCACGCGCCGGAACAGCGGCTTGCCCAGGCGCTGCTCCAGGTTCTTGACGTGCTGGCTCACGGCGGTCTGCGTGAGATTGAGCTCCTGCGCCGCGCGCGTGAAGCTCAGGTGCCGCGCCGACACCTCGAAGGCGCGCAGGGCGTTGAGTGGCAGGTCCATGGGATCCCCAAGTTTTTCTGTGGTCAGTCCTTGATTATTCCCGTTTGAATGTCGGGCCCGCCCTGCCTACGATACGGGCCTTTTTCAAGGAGAACCCATGATCGATCGACGCACTTTCTTTCTGACCCCCGGCGCCGGGCTGGCATGCAGCCTGGCGGGATTGCCCATCAAAAATGCGTGGGCGGACACGACCCCTTTGCAGGACAGCCTGCGCGAGATCGAGGCCATGGCCCGGGGCCGCCTGGGCGTGCACATCATCGACACCGCCACCGGGCGCGAACACGGTTGGCGCTCGGACGAGCGCTTCCTCATGCTGAGCTCGTTCAAGCTGCTGGCCAGCGCCCTGGTGCTGGCCCGGGCGGACCGGGGCGAAGAGTCGCTGGAGCGGCGCATCCGCTTTCGCCAGCAGGATCTGGTGACGTGGTCACCCGTGACGGAGAAACATGTGGGCGGCGAGGGCCTGAGCCTGGCGCAGCTGTGCGAAGCCACGATCACCACCAGCGACAACACAGCCGCCAACCTCATCCTGGCCAGCTACGGCGGCCCGGCGGCGCTCACCGCGTTTGCCCGCCGCCTCGGTGACACCGTGACACGGCATGACCGCACCGAGCCCGAGCTGAACCGCCGCGCCGCCAGCGGTGAGCCGCTGGACACCACCACGCCGCGCGCCATGGCGCACACGGTGCGCAAGCTGCTGCTGGGCGATGCGCTGGCACCGGCCTCGCGCGAGCGGCTGCTGCAATGGCTGCTGGCCAACACCACCGGCGGCAAGCGCTTGCGGGCCGGGGCGCCCGCAGGATGGCGCGTGGGTGAGAAGACCGGCACCGCCGGCGACGATGCGAACGACATCGGCATCGCGCTTCCACCGCAACGTGCGCCGCTGATCGTGACGGCCTACCTGGCCGAGAGCGCCACCGATGGCGCGACGCGCGATGCAGCGCTGGCCAGCGTGGGGCGCTTGCTGGCTCGGGTCTGAAGATGCCGGGTCAGTGTGCTGGCGATTTCGGAAACAGGACCACGCCCGGCAGACCTTCGAAGTGGGCATCGCAGGTGAGCAGTTCGGCGCCTTTCTGCACGGCCGTGGCGTACACAATGGCGTCGGCCGTGGCCAGCTTGTGCTGGCGGTGCAGATCGACTGCCAGCAGCGCGGTGGCCGTGTCCAACGGTGTGACCAGGCACTTCATCGTGTAGGCGATCACCTGATCGGCCTGCGATTCACCGAGTTCGCGCCACAACCATTTGGACAGCTCCAACTGCACGATGGTCGGCACAACGCACAGGTCCTTCTCTGGGATCTCCTTGGCGAGCTTCTTGCCGACCGACGAGGCGATCAGCCATTCGATCCAGGCCGAGGTGTCGACCACGCGCAAGGGCGCCGCCATCAGAAGCGGTCCTTGCGATCCCGGTACCCTGCCGTGCTTGCGCCTTTGGCAATGCCGGCGAGTTGCTTGAGTTCGGGCACCGGCATCACCAGCACGCCCTTGTCCTTGGGAATGAACACGAACTCCTGGCCCGCCTCCCAGTGCAGTTCGTCGCGAACGGCTTTGGGAATGGAGATCTGGAATTTGCTGGAAAGTGTGGCGGTACTGGACATGTCTGGCTCCGGATCTATCGATAGACGAACGGTAAGAATATACCAAACTCTGTCCGAATGCAGCCAGCCTATCCCGGCAGCGGAATCCATTCCTGGTTGTCTTCCGGCGGCAGTGCAAAGCGCCCCGCCGCCCAGTCGGCCTTGGCCTGCTCAATGCGGTCCTTGCGCGAGGACACGAAGTTCCAGAAGACGTGGCGCTCGCCCAGCGGCTCGCCGCCGAAGACCATGAGCGTGCTTCTCAAGCGGGCGGTGATCACCGCGTCTTTGTCGTCGCCGAACACCAGCAGCTGGCCGGGCTCATACGTCTCGCCGGCGTGTTCGATCTCGCCGCGCGCCACGTAAACCGCCTGCTCGCTGTGGCCACCGGGTAGCGCAAGGCTCGCGCCGGCCTGCCACTCGGTGTGCAGGTAGAAGAGGGGTGAATGCGTCTTCACGGGGCTCTTCATGCCGTAGGCCTCGCCCGCGATCAGGCGCATCCACACGCCACCCTCGTCGCGCACCGGCAGGTCGGCTGCCGGGTAGTGGGTGAAGGCGGGGTCGGTCTCTTCGTCTTTCTCGGGCAGAGCCACCCACAGCTGCATGAGTTCCAGCCCGCCGCCGGCGAACGAGTCGGGGTGCGTGAACCGTTCGGAGTGCGAAATGCCGCGCCCGGCCGTCATCCAGTTCACGTCCCCGGGGTTGATGAGCTGGTGCACGCCCAGGCTGTCCTGGTGCAACACCTGGCCGCTGAGCAGGTAGCTCACGGTGGACAGGCCGATGTGCGGGTGCGGCCGCACGTCGGCCGCGCGCGTGTCTTCCGGCGCCAGCGTCACCGGCCCGGCGTGGTCCACGAAGATCCACGGGCCGACCATGCGTCGTTTGGCGTAGGGCAGCACGCGCCGCACTTTCAGGCCGTGGCCCAGGTCGGCGGCGCGCGCGGTGATCACCATTTCAAGCATCGTGTTCTCCTGCTCAAGCGTCGGCTGTGATGCGGCCCATGCGGCCGCTCTGAAAGTCCGTGAAGGCCTGCTGGATCTCGGCCTCCGTGTTCATCACGAACGGACCATAACCCACCACCGGCTCGTCGATCGGTTCACCGGTCAGCCAGAGCACGGTGCTGTCCTCCAGCACCTCCAGCGTCACGTCCTCGCCTTCACGCGAAAACACGGGCAGATTCGCTGCCACCACTTCCTGGCCATCGGCCAGGCGCAGGCGGCCGCGCAGCACCAGCGGTGCCGTGGTGTGGCCTGCGGCGGCCGGCAGGGTCACCGTGTGACCGGCCTTCAGGCGCAGGTCCCACACCTGCATGGGCGTGAAGGTGTGGGCCGGGCCTTTCGCGCCGAGCAGTTCGCCCGCGATGATGCGCGCCGTGCCTGCGCCATCGGGCAGTGCCACCTCGGGGATCTGGTCGCGCGTGATGCCCTGGTAGCCAGGCGCGGCCATCTTGTCGCGCGCCGGCAGGTTCACCCACAGCTGCACCATCTCGAACGGCCCGCCGGCTTTCGCGAAACGCTCGCCGTGGTACTCCTCGTGCACGATGCCGCTGGCCGCCGTCATCCACTGCACCTCGCCGGAGCCGATGGTGCCGCCACCACCACTGGAGTCACGGTGCGAGACCTCACCGTCGTAGACGATGGTCACGGTCTCGAAGCCGCGGTGCGGGTGCTGGCCCACGCCACGCTGCTTCGTGGTGGGCTCGAAGCGTGTCGGGCCGCCGTAATCGAGCATGAGGAAGGGCGAGAAGCGCTCGGGCCGGTCGTTGTACGAAAACATGCTGCGCACCGGAAAGCCGTCGCCGACCCAATGGCCGCCGACGCTGCGCTGGATGAAAGAAACGGTTTTCATGGGGGTGTTCTCCTTGTGAACGTCCACTGTACCGGGGTCATGCGTGCGTGATAAGTCGGTAAGATCACAAATCATTTTTCAATGAGATGAACAATCCGGTGAACCCGCAGAACCCCGATTTGAACGACACCCTGGTGTTCGTGCGCGTGGCGCAGGCCGGTGGCTTCAGTGCCGCCGCGCGGCTGCTGGGCATGCCCACGTCCACCTTGAGCGTGCGCGTGTCGCGGCTGGAAAAGCGCCTGGGCGTCACGCTGCTTCAGCGCACGACACGCCGGCTGCACCTGACCGAAGCGGGCCAGACCTATCTGCACCAGGCCGCGCGCGGGCTCGAAGACATCCTGCAAGCCGAGGCTCAGCTCGATGCCGGCAAACACGAGGCCCAGGGCCTGCTGCGCATCACGCTGCCGATCGACATGGGCGACGACCAATTGCTGGGCATTCTCAGTGGCTACCGCGCGCGCCACCCGGGTGTGGCGGTCGAGCTGGTGTTTTCCGATGCGCGGCTCGACCTCGTGGCGCAAGGTCTGGACCTCGCCTTGCGCGCCGGCGAACTGGCCGACTCCAGCCTGGTGGCGCGCCAGATCGGCCAGGCGCGCTGGGCGCCGTTTGCGCATCCGGACTACCTGGCGCGTGCGCCGGCGCTGCGCGTGCCGAAAGATCTGACGCAACACGCCACGCTGTGCTTCAGCCCGCTCGGGCGCGACAGCTGGACGCTCACGCGGGGCAAGACCCGCGCGCAAGTGCCGCTGCGTTGCGCCTTTGCCGCCAACGACATGCGCCTCATTCGCCAGCTCGCGCTCGATGGCCAGGGCGTGGCCCTGCTGCCGGACTACGTGTGCCGGCGCGAGGTCGACCACGGGCACCTGGTGCCGCTGTTGCCGGGTTGGTACGCGCGCACCGACCCTATCCACCTCGTCTACCCGGGTCAGCGTTTCGTGCCGGCCAAGCTGCGTCACTTCATCGATGAGGCAGGGCCGGCCCTCTCGGCCTTGTTTGACCGGTAATGCGCCTTTGTTTCCGTTCGGACTGAGCCTGCCCCTTCGACAAGCTCAGGATGATCGGGTGAGAGGGCTTCGACAGGCTCAGCCCGAACGGGGAGGGGGTTCACGCGCCTTTTTCAACGCCGTCATGGCTGTAAGCTTCTCCCCCCATGCGCATCGAACACCTCCGCCAACGCCTGCACGCCCTGGGCGCCAACCCGCGCCACACACAGCGCGTGCTGCGCCTGTGGTCGCAGGCCTTGCCGCAGCACAGCGGGCGGCGCGAACTCGCGCACTTCCTGCCGGCCACGCTGGTGGCGGCGCTGCCCACGTTGGCCGACGAGCTCGCGGGCCTGGCGCGGCTGGAGTCGCAACACCCTGGCGAAGACGGCTCGGCCCGCCTGCTGGTGGCGCTGGCCGACGGCCAGACGGTGGAGAGCGTGCTGCTGCCGCGCGACGGCCTCTGCGTGTCCACACAGGTCGGTTGCGCGGTGGGCTGCGTGTTCTGCATGACGGGCCAGGGCGGCCTGGTGCGCCAGGTGGGCAGCGCCGAGATCGTGGCGCAGGTGGCGCTGGCGCGCGGTTTGCGGCCGGTGAAGAAAGTGGTGTTCATGGGCATGGGCGAGCCAGCGCACAACCTGGACAACGTGATGGAAGCCATCGACCTGCTCGGCACCATCGGCAACATCGGGCACAAGCAGCTGGTGTTTTCCACCGTGGGCGACCCGCGCGTGTTCGAGGCCTTGCCGCTGGCGCGTGTGAAACCCGCGCTGGCGCTCTCGCTGCACACCACCAAAGCCGACTTGCGGGAACAGCTGTTGCCCCGCGCCCCGCGCATGACACCCGACGAACTGGTGGCCGCCGGCGAGCGCTACGCACGCGCCACCGGGTATCCGATCCAGTACCAGTGGACGCTGCTCGAAGGCATCAACGACGGCGACGACGAAATCGAGGGCATCGTGCGCCTGCTGCACGGCAAGCACGCCATCCTCAACATGATTCCGTACAACACGGTGGACGACCTGCCCTACCAGCGCCCCAGCTGGGCACAGGCCGCGTCGATCGCCCGCCGCCTGCACCGCCGCGGCATCCTCACCAAGCTGCGGCAGTCGGCCGGGCAGGACGTGGAGGGCGGCTGTGGGCAGCTGCGTGCGCGGGCCGAGAAGCCCGCGAGGCGGGTGATTCCCCTGCGGGTGCAGGGCGCCAACGCCTGAGGGCTCTCAAGGCCTGCCGAGGGCCGGGCCTTCGCCGGGCCGGTGCTGCGCAAACACCACCTGCGCGCAGAGCTCGTCGCGCGCCGAGGCGATGCGGCGCAGGTGCTGTCGCCACGCCGGGCTGCTCACGCCGCTGTGGCTGTGGGCCCAGAGCGGCGGGCGCGTTTCGTCGTCGAACACCATCACGCGCGGCAGGCGCGCAAAACACTCCAAGGCTTCAAGGCGGCCGTCGGTGATGGCGATCAAACCCTCGCGCACCGGCTGGCGCATGAACTGCGCGCCGCTGCACACGTGGGCACACACGAAGCCATAGACCTCGTCGCGGCGGTTGGTGGGGATGAGCATTTCGGCGAGCCGCACCAGGCCGGATGTGCCGAAGTCGCGGGCGCCCAGGCCGCCCGGCACCGGCATGCCGCAAAAGGTGCCGAGCAGGCGGTCGCGGGCGCGGGCGTGGTGGGCCACGGCAAGGAAGCGGTTGGTGAAACGGGGGTCGTCAATGCCGGCGGCGAGCGCATCGGTGCGGTTGAGCAGTTGCCAGATCAGCAGGGCGAGCATGACCCGCGTCTGGTCGATGCCGATGGTCATCGCCACGCGGTGCACCGGCCGCTCGATCGGCGGCGCATCGCCATCCAGTGCCTCGTGCGCCGTGATCGTGGCCAGGATGGCGCGACGCTGCTCGTCGTGAAAGCCGAGCCCGCCCCGGGCCTGCGTGCACGGTGGGTCAAACCACCATTGCAGCAGCGCAGCGGTGGTGGGCGTGACGCGCTGCGACACGGTTGGGTTCATGTTGTCCTCCTTGCGGTTGTGGTTTTGGGTGAGCGATTCAATCAACAAGTGAATTCAGCATACAACACGATGTTGATTCGAAACGCAGCCGAAAACTAGCGTTCGGTGCATGGAACACAAGCTCGAATTCGCCCAGCGGCTGCGCGATGCCATGGCGGCCGCCGGTCTGGAGCCACGCCCCGGCGTGCTGCTGAACCTCTTCAACGCGCAGTACTGGGGGCGCTCGGTGTCGTTCCAGGCGGTGTCACGCTGGTTGCGTGGCGAGGCGATTCCCGCGCAGGACAAGCTGCTGGTGCTGGCCGAGATCCTGCGGGTGGAGCCCGAGGTGCTGCGCTTCGGCCAGGCCGTGCGCCACCGGGTGCAGGAGAGCCGCAAACGGTGGGACGAAGGCGTGAGCTACCAGGAGCGCGAGGTGTTCGACGCCTTCCTCAGCCTGCCCGCGCCGCAGCGCAAGCTGGTGCGGGAAGTCATCCTGGCGTTGGCGCAGGTGCAGGCCGAGCGCAAGGGCTGAGCGCGAGGCTCAGTGCAGCGTCAACGGCCGTGACGTCGTCTTGACCCGCACCACCGCTGCGCGCGGCTCATAAGGCGCGGGCGTGGTGCCGCAAATGTCGGCTGCGATGGCCCTCGCCTGCCGCGCGATGGGTTCGATGAAGCGGCTGGGTTGGCCGTTGATGGCGATGCAGTCGCCCATGGCGTGGATGAGTTCGTTGCTCGTCTTCAGGTTTGCCGGGTCCACCGCAATGCCGTTGTCCCACTTCAGACCCGCGCTCTGCGCCAGGCGCGGCGGTGTGGCCAGGCCGGCGGCGGCGATCACCTGGTCGGCGGCGAAACGCTGGCCGCAGGTGGTGGTGATGCGGTAGCGGCCCGCCAGCTGCTCCAGCTGCGCCACCTGCACACCCCCCACGAAGTGGATGGCCAGGTCTTTCCAGGCGTCGAGCAGTTGGCCGCCCGCGCCCTCGGCGCTCCAGCGCGCCAGCGGCTCGGCCTGCACGTCGAGCAGGGTGATGCGGTGGCCGCCGAGGGCGAGGTCGTTGGCGAGTTCGCTGCCGATCAGGCCGGCGCCGACGATGGTCACGTCCTTCGGTGTGTCTCCCAAAGCTGCGCGCAGCCTCTGGTACGCGGCGAGGTGGTTGATGCGCCAGCACAGCGCCGCTGGCAGCGCGGCTGGCAAATTGGCCTGTGCGCCGTGGGCCAGCACCAGCCGATCAAAGCGCAGCACGCCGCGTGTGGTGCGCAGCTGCTGCGTGTCGGCGCAGATGCGCACGGCGTGGGTGTGGCTGAGCAGGCGCACGTTCAGGCGCGCAGCCGCTGCCGCGCCGCTTTCCTTCACCAGCTGGTCCAGTGCCGTGCTGCGCGCCATGGCAATCGACAGCATGGGCTTGTCGTACACGTCGCCCGCGCAGGCCGTGACCACGGTGATGGGCAGGTCGGCATCGAGCGCTCGCAGGGCTTCTGCCATCTGCCAGCCGGCGCGCCCGGCGCCAACGATGACCACACCCGCCGCGCCGCGTGTGGCCACCGGGGCGCTGCCCTGGATGCTGGCGCGCAGCGCGTCCAGGCTGGGCGGTGTGTAGGGCGTGAAATCGGCTTTGGTCACGCCGCACAGCGGGCAGGCCCAGTCGTCGGGGATGTCGGCGTAGCGCGTGCCGGGGGCCAGGCCGCCGTCGGGGTCGCCGTCGGCTTCGTTGTAGATGTAGCCGCAGGCGTCGCAGATGTACTGCTGCCAGGGTGCGAGGGCTTGCACGGAGGCTTCTGGTGAGGGCTTCGACAAGCTCAGCCCGAACGGTGGGGTGTGCAGATCGGACGGAGGGGTGGGCAGGGCCACGGGCAGAAGGGCGTTCATGCCGGCATCACCTCGGCAGACAGCCGCGCAATCTCCTTGCGCAGGTGTTTGATGGCGGGCGTGACGATGGCCACGAAGTGAGACTCGCGCACGCGGCGCTGCACGGCCGAGCTCATGAGGTAGCCGCGCGCACCCTGGTGCAGCAGAGCCGACTGCGCGGCGCGCAGGCTCAACTCGGCGCCGTGGGCGCGCGCGTCGAGCACGTCGATGAAGAATTCCACCGACGGGTTGTAGGGTGTCTCGGCCAGCTTCATCACACGCTCGGCGAGCGCATCCAGCTCGGCCTGCAGCGCGTCGGGCCGGTCTTCCAGAAACTGGTTCACGTGGCCCAGCTGCGCCTCCACCTCCCAGATGGAATCGATGGCGCCCTGCGTCACACCCACCGCCATGCCGCACTGGAGCATGACGAAGGCCGCGCGGATGCGGGCAATGAAGGGTTTGGCGGCGTCGGCGATGACGTCGTCGGCGCCAATGAAATGGTCTTTGAGGCGCAGCGCGTAGGTGCCCGTGCCTTCCATGGCCGAGAAGCTCGGGCATTCGCGCAGCTCCACGCCCGGCGCGCCGCAGCGCAGCAGAAACATCACCTCGCGGCCGATGAGCTCGTCGCCATGCACCACCGCGGCAATGGCGCCGCAGGCGTGGCCCGGCCCGAGGTTGCTCACCCAAGGCAGCGCGCCGTTGACGATGTAGCCACCCTCCACCGGCGTGGCCTTGAGCAGCAGGCTTTCGATCTGCGCGTAGCTCTTCATGGGGTTGGACAAGGCCGTGCCGCCCAGCGTGTCGCCGCGCACATGCGCCATCAGCGCTTCGCCGTTCAGCGCGGGGTTGCCCGACTGCTGCATGTACAGGCCGCACACGGCCTGGCACCACATCATGAAGCCGGTGGCGCCGCACACGCGCGAGGCCTCGGCCATGGCGCGGATCGACAGCCCGAAATCACCCGGGCCGGCCTCGCCGTGCAGGTGCGCGCTCATGGCGCCCAGCGCGGCGAGCTGCTGCAGTTCGGCGCGCGGGTAGTAGCCGGTGCGGTCGATGGACTCCACCACCGCCGCCAACGGGCCCTGCGCCACCTCGCGCACCGCGGCCAGCAGCGCGTTGGCCGATGTCTCTAGCGTCAGTTCGCGGGGGAGGTCATTCGGGTTCATTCGGACTCCAACATGGGGGTAGGCCCTTCGACAGGCTCAGGGCGAACGGAGGGGGTGCTCAGGGCGGACGGAGAAGGAGATTGGGGTGCACGGAAAATCCCGTTCGGGCTGAGCCTGTCGAAGCCCAGCTCGAACGAGAAAACCTCCGTTCGGGTTGAGCTCCGTTCGTCCTGAGTCTGTCGAAGGGGCCGAAGCCTTCAGGCCAGCGCGATCTCAAACGGAATCGGATTGCGCATGCTGTTCGCCACCGGCGAGTAGAAGTTCGCGTGCTGCACGATCTCGTCAAGCACCTCGCGCGGCGCGTCGCCCTCCACCACCACCTTCACCCGGATCGCCTGGAAACCCATCTCGACCGGCAACTTCTCCAGCGCGCCACCGGCGCCCCACGCGGCGGGGTTGCCGATGTCGCCTTCGAGGAACACCTCCAGCTTGCTCAGCTTCACGCCCTTCCAGGTGGCCACCGCCGTGATGCCCACCGCGAGGCATCCACCCAGGCCCGAGAGCACGATCTCGCCCGGGGCCGGTGCCGTGTCTTCGCCAAACAGGTGCAGCGGCTCGTCCACCACCACCGGGGCATGGTTGCCCACGGTGGAGAGGGACCGGTACTGCCCCTCCATCACGGTGTGGACCTTGTTGGTGCCACGGCTGGCGGGGTTGGCCTTGCCCTTGGCGGCAAAGGCCGCGAGGCCCTCGCTGTCGATGGGGCGCAGGTAAGCCTTCACAGTGGTTACGGGCTCAAGCGTGTCGGTAACGGACATGGTGTCTCCAGGGTTTCAGGGGGCGGGGAAAAAGGGAAGGCTCAGGCGGCCAGGGCCAGCGCGGGCTTTTTGCTGGACTTGGCCAGCGGCAGACCAGTCTCGATCGGCAGACTGTCGTCGCGCGACCACTCGTTCCACGAGCCGAAGTACATGCGCACGTCAGAGAAGCCGGCCTGCTTGAGCGCCAGGAAGGTGTTGGACGCGCGCGCGCCCTTGAAGCAGTAGAGGTAGATGGTGTCGTCGGTGGTGATGCCGGCGGTGGCGCACTCGGCCTTCACCTCGTCGGGCGTCTTGAACACCGGGCCTTGCGCCGAAGGCTTCATGAAGCGGTACCACTCCAGCCACTTGGCCCCGGGCAGGCGGCCTTTGCGGGGGGCGAAGTCTTTGCCGTAGGGCGACGACGATTCGCCGATCCACTCGTCGATGTCGCGCACGTCGAGCAACACCGTGTCGGTGCCCAGCGCGGCCTTCACGTCGTCCTGCGTGAGCATCACGTCGGCCGTGGGCAGATCGCTCGGGAAGGTGGCGGGGGTGGGCGTGGCCGCCGTGGTGGAGACCGGCAGGCCGGCCGCTTTCCAGGCGCTGAAGCCGCCGTTGAGCACCTTGATCTTGGGGTAGCCCAGCCAGGTGAGCAGGTAGTAGCCCCGGCACGACTGGCCGTAGCCGCTGTTCATCGCGTCTTCGTAAAACACCGCCGTTTCCTTGCCCGACAAACCGGCCGCGCCGAGCGCTTCGGCAAACGTGGCCTTGAGCGCCTGCAGGCCTTCGGGCGTGGAGGTGGCGAGATACGTGAACACCTCACGCAGGTTCACGGCACCGGGAATGTGACCGGCGGCAAAGGTGTCGGCGTCACGCGTGTCGATGACCACGACGGGTTCGGACGACTGCAGCGCAGCAAGCTGGGCGGGGGCGATCAGGGTGGCTTCAATGCTCATGGAGACCTCGCGGAAGTGGCGGCAGGCGGGATTGCCTGAGGTCTCTAGCGCAACCTGCGTGCCAGGGGGGCAAGCGGGTGTGTCAACGCTGGAAGGGCGTTGAATTTGTTGGGTTTATTGGGAGTAGGGGCGGGGAGGCGATAGCTGCCCGGCGATGCCTAGGTGCGCCACTGTGTCGACACAATGTCAACACAGTGGCGTATGCGGCCAAAGGCGATCACCGAATCTCCTCGTCGCATAGCACTTGAACGCTATAGTGATTCCAGAAAATCTTTACACAATCGCTCAAGCTGTCTTTGAAACCAAGAGCAATGGTCTCAAGGCTGCATTTTTATCTCAGTGCACTTCACTTCGGGTTCTACTCAATGTTCAAACTTAGCTCAATTGAAGTCTCAGGATTTTGGCAGTCGAGAACTGCTTCAGCTCACTTCCGCGATGACGTGAACATCATCATCGGAAAAAACGGCACGGGGAAAACAACGTTCATGAACATCGTTCATGCAGTTCTCGCAGTTGACGTAGAAGCCATGTATGAAAATCCATTCAAAAAAGTCGTCCTTACTTTGAGTGATGGACAGCGAACTCGGACAGTCCGCGCTGCTCGGGTCGACTCAAAATCTTCGCCTTACCCCACGGTTGACTATCACATCTCAAATCGTCGCTTCTCTGCAGTTTTGATTGGAGCGGACGACGGTAGGGCAATGCCCCTAGCTCTGCGTAGAAGAGCTACCGAAGATATTCAGCGAATCAAGGCTGAACTGGGCAGGTTGGTATCTGTTGCCTCGCTTTCCGTTTATCGAATCGGTGGTGAACCTGATCCCGAGGCTCGTGAACGAGCTCCGAGAAGATATGCATCCACAGTAGACGTACGTTTGCAAAGCCTTATGCAGCGCCTCACGCAGTACCAACTAGAACTATCCAATGCCGCAAGAGAAGTATCCATCAAGCTTCAACGAGATGTTTTAACCTCTTTGCTCTATACGGAGATAAAAGAGCGAGACAGAGGCTACATTCTTGATTTTGATGAAACAACGGAACGACAAAATCTTGTTTCGGCCTACAGACAACTTGGCGTTGGCGGCGCTGAAGTCTCAAAGAAGATACAGGATCACATTTCTGCAGTTGGAACTACTATAAAAAACATCGAAATCGCTTCGGAAAAGAAAGGTGATGAAAAAGCGATTCGCGAACTCAAAATTGATTTCGCAGCTCTTGAAGCATTTAAACTGACTCGAGCTGTAGTAGCCAAATCACTTGATGCAGAATCCAGAACAAATGATATCTTTAGCCAAGTAACCCTATTTATTTCGACATTGAAATCATTCATTGCCGATAAAGAATTTTCGTTTAGCGGCGGTGAATTAGTCGTTATTTCTGAGGGGTCTGTACCTCTTGCGAAACTCTCGTCGGGCGAAAAGCAGCTTTTAATTCTATTTATTGAAGCCTTGCTACAGCGACAACGCCCTTTCATTTTCCTCGCTGATGAGCCAGAACTTTCTCTGCATATTGCTTGGCAACGAAGCATCCTTACTGCGATTCGAGCTTTGAATCCAAACGCCCAAATAGTTGTAGCCACGCATTCCCCTGAAATCGCCGGAAAATTCAAGCAATGCTTGTTGGACATGGAAGACATACTCCATGCCTGATCTCTCATATTCGGACGATGCACTAAACGTACGCAACGCCTTTTTTGGTGCCAAAACCATCATTTATGTTGAGGGTGATGATGACGTACTGTTCTGGCACGAGGTGTTTTCTCAAGTGGCTGACGAACATTTTGAAGTAGAGCCAGTTGGAGGAGCGCCGACATTAGATGACTACATTCGAAAGATTTCATCAGGACAACTTATAGCTATTGCCGCCAGAGACGCAGATTTTTTGCGCATATTGGGGACCTGCTCTCAAGATCCACGAATTGTCTATACGCGCGGGTACTCTGTTGAAAATAGCCTGTATGTTACCGAATCAGTTACGAAGCTAGCTCGTGCGTGGTGCAAAACAAGCGATATCTCGGCTAGCGTTTGCCAATCCTGGATCGAAGAATTTGCCAAATGTATTGCACCACTTGTCCATCTTGATGTAGCAAATACCATTTCCGCCTCCGGCTTGGCGACAATAGGAGATAACTGCAGCAGATTTATGACTAGTTTGAATTCTGCCGCCTTGTGTCCACAGAAAATTGATGAGGCGGTCTCAGGAATAATTTCAAAAATACCTGGGAGTGCAATCTCATCGGCTAACGCTGAGGTAGGCGATACAACAGAGAACATCCTCGTCTATCTTAGAGGACATTTTCTCGCTTCTGCCATTCATCGATTCATAGTGAAACAGGCAAAATTATTAGGGCGCAAAGTAAGTATTTCCGCTGAATCGCTATACGCAGCATCCATTGCGCTTTTTTCTGCATCTTTAATGGGCAGCCATCCCCATAGCACTCACTATCTCGAAACGGCCAAGACTGCATGGCAGGCCGTTTAGCCGCATCGCCCGGCCCTATCGTCCAATCAGATCATCCCCATCCAGCGCAGGCGGCCGCAGCAGGTCCTCATCGATCCCCATGACCGCGCTCGCCCGCTCCACCGCCCGCCACAGCAGGGGCGGCATCTTCAAGATCTCGTCGGGCGTGTCGGCTTGCGCAATCCAGCTGCTGATTTGTTGGTGCTCGTCGGGGGTCAGCAATGCCAGGTTCAGCATTTCGTCGATGGTTTTCATGGCGGCTTCTCGCAAGTCTTGGTCAATGGCGCTGATGCTGTCACACATCCGTTGCGCCGGTTTTCACTGCAACCGTTCAACCCCACCCTTCATCGCAGCCCCGCCTTGCGCAGCCGGTAGCTGAACTGCCGCAGCGTGAGCCCCAGGCTTTGGGCGGCCTGGGTTTGGTTGCCTTGGTGGCGCAGCAGGGCGTCTTGCAGGGCCTGCGGGCTGTGTGAGCGGGCGCTCAGGTATTCGCGCACGGTGCCGGCGGGCAGGGGCCGGCCGGGCGGCGGTTCGGCGGCGGGCAGCGGCGTCAAGGACTCGGGCATGAAGCGCTCCAGCGCCACGGCGGTCACGCGGGTGTGGTCGGTGAGCAGCACCAGGCGTTCGATGAGGTTGCCGAGTTCGCGGATATTGCCGGGCCAGTCGTGCGTTTCCAGCCGCGCCATGGCCTCGGGGGCCAGGTGCACGTTGCGCTCGTGGGTCTGGTTGGCGCGGTTCACAAAATGCAGCGCGAGCGCGCGGATGTCTTCGCGCCGCTCGCGCAGGCTGGGTAGGCGGATCGGGATCACGTTGAGCCGGTAGTACAGGTCTTGCCGAAACCGCCCGGCCTGCACCTCGCGCGCCAGGTCGCGGTTGGTCGCGGCCACCAGTCGCACATTCACCTTCAGCTCGCGCGTGCCGCCCAGGCGCACCAGCGTGCCCTCTTGCAGCGTGCGCAGCAGCTTGCTCTGCATGGCCAGCGGCAGCTCGCCGATCTCGTCCAGAAAAATGGTGCCGCCGTTGGCCTGCTCAAACCAGCCCGCGCGCGCGGTGTTGGCGCCGGTGAAGGCGCCGCGCTCGTAGCCAAACAGCTCCGACTCGAACAGCGTCTCGGGAATCGCCGAGCAGTTCACCTTGATGAAGGGCTGGTCGTGCCGGCCGCTGGCCAGGTGCACGGCGCGGGCAAACAGCTCCTTGCCCGTGCCCGACTCGCCCAGCAGCAGCACCGTGGCTTGCGATTGCGACACGCGCTCCAGCTCGCCCAGCGCCTGCAGCAGCGCGGGCGAGCGGCCGATGAGCCCGTAGCGCGCGGTGCTCGTGTCGAGCGCGCGGGCCAGGGCGGCGTTGCGTTCTTCAAGCTGGCGGGTTTCTTCGGCCACCAGCTGCTCCAGCTGCAGCAGCTGGCCGGCCAGCGTGGCCAATATGCGCAGCACGGCCAGGTCGTCGTTCAAGTGGCGCTGGCGGCTGCGGATGCGGTGGCAGGCGAGTACGCCGATGGTGGCGCCGTTCACCTCGATGGGCAGCGCGATGAAGGCCACGGTCTGCGGTGGCAGCTGGCTGCGCGGCACACAGCGAAACAGAAAGAGCGGTTCGGCGTCCACGTCCTGCACGATGGCGGGCAGGCCGGTCTGCAGCACGCGCCCGGTGATGCCCTCGCCCCAGCGGTACACGCCGCTGGCCACCTGGCCGGCGGTGAGGCCGTAGGCGTGGCGGATGGAGGCCGTGCGCTCAGCCTCGTGCGGCGCGTCGTCGGCCAGCACCATGCGCCCGCGGTTCAAGCCGAGCAGCTCGCTCATCAGGTGCAGCATCTCGCGCAGCACGAAGGCCGGCGCCAGGCTGCGGCCCACCAGCTTCATCACCTCGCGCATGAGCAGCAGCTCCTGGGCGTGCCAGTCGGTGCTGGCTTCCAGGGCTTCGGCCAGGGGGTCGTTGGTGTTCGGCGGCATGGGTGCCGGGTAAGCAAGCATCGCACCAGAAACCGCCCGGAGGCCCCGCACGCTAAAATCCACCCCTCTCAAGGAGCGTTGCAGCGCCGGCGGGCTTTCACAGCCCCCACCGTGCGTCAGGCTTGAGTGGGCATGAACAGGCCCAAAACGGCGCTCACCAGTCTGTTGTCTGCAAAACTGCCTTGGTGAGCCGCATGTCCGAATCTCTCTCCCCTTCCGTTTCCGTTTCCGTTCCGCCCATGGTGCTTTCCGGCCTGGAGCCGCTGCGCATTGGCCCCGACAGCCTGTTCGTGAACGTTGGCGAGCGCACCAACGTCACCGGCTCCAAGGCCTTCGCCCGCATGATCCTGAACGGCGAGTACGAGCAGGCGCTGGCCGTGGCGCGCCAGCAGGTGGAAAACGGCGCCCAGATCATCGACGTGAACATGGACGAGGCCATGCTCGACAGCAAGGCCGCGATGGTGAAGTTCCTCAACCTGATCGCGGGCGAACCCGACATCGCGCGCGTGCCGGTGATGGTGGACAGCTCCAAGTGGGAGGTGATCGAGGCCGGCCTGCGCTGCGTGCAGGGCAAGGGCGTCGTCAACTCGATCAGCATGAAAGAGGGCGTGGACGAGTTCAAGCGCCAGGCGCGGCTGGTCAAGCGCTACGGCGCGGCCGCGGTGGTGATGGCGTTTGATGAAAAAGGCCAGGCCGACACCTACGAGCGCAAGGTCGAGATCTGCGAGCGCGCCTACCGCGTGCTGGTGGACGAGGTGGGCTTCCCGCCCGAAGACATCATCTTCGACCCCAACATCTTCGCCATCGCCACCGGCATCGAGGAACACAACAACTACGCGGTCGACTTCATCAACGCCACGCGCTGGATCAAGCAGCACCTGCCCGGCGCCAAGGTCAGCGGCGGTGTGTCCAACGTGTCGTTCAGCTTCCGCGGCAACGACCCGGTGCGCGAGGCCATCCACACCGTGTTCCTGTACCACGCCATCAAAGCCGGCATGGACATGGGCATCGTCAACGCCGGCATGGTGGGTGTGTACGACGAGCTTGAGCCCGAGCTGCGCGAACGGGTGGAAGACGTGGTGCTGAACCGCCGCGCGGACGCTGGCGAACGCCTGGTGGACGTGGCGGAGAACGCCAAGGGCGCGGCCAAGGACGACAGCAAGAAAAACGAGTGGCGCGCCCTGCCGATCCGCGAGCGCCTGAGCCATGCGCTGGTGCGCGGCATGAACGACTTCATCACCGAAGACACCGAAGAAATGTGGCGCGAGATCGAGGCCGGCGGTGGCCGCCCGCTCAATGTGATCGAAGGTCCGCTGATGGACGGCATGAACGTGGTCGGTGACCTGTTCGGCCAGGGCAAGATGTTTTTGCCGCAGGTGGTGAAGAGCGCGCGCGTGATGAAGCAGGCCGTGGCGCACCTGCTGCCCTACATCGAGGCCGAGAAGCTGGCCCAGGTGGCGGCCGGTGAAGACGTGAAGCCCAAGGGCAAGATCGTGATCGCCACCGTGAAGGGCGACGTGCACGACATCGGCAAGAACATCGTCACCGTCGTGCTCCAGTGCAACAACTACGAGGTGGTGAACATGGGCGTGATGGTGCCCTGCCACGAGATCCTGGCCATGGCCAAGGCCGAGGGCGCCGACATCGTGGGCCTCTCGGGCCTGATCACGCCCAGCCTGGAAGAGATGCAGTACGTGGCCGGCGAGATGGAGAAGGACGCGCACTTCCGCGAGAGGCAGATCCCGCTGCTGATCGGCGGCGCCACCTGCAGCCGCGTGCACACCGCGGTGAAGATCGCGCCGCACTACAGCGGCCCGGTGGTCTACGTGCCCGACGCCTCGCGCAGCGTGGGCGTGGCGCAGGGGCTGCTGTCTGACCAGGCAGCGCAGTACATCGCCGAACTCAACGCCGACTACGACAAGGTGCGCACCCAGCACGCCAACAAGAAGCAGGTGCCGCTGTGGCCGCTGGCCAAGGCGCGCGCCAACAAGACACCCATCAACTGGAGCGCCTTCGAGCCGAAGAAGCCGCGCTTCATCGGCAAGCGTGTGTTCAAGAACTTCGATCTCAACGAGATCGTGAAGTACATCGACTGGGCGCCGTTCTTCCAGACCTGGGACCTGGCCGGACCGTTCCCAGAGATCCTCAAGGACGAGGTGGTGGGCGAAGAGGCGCGGCGCGTGTTCAGCGACGGCAAGCGCATGCTGCAGCGCCTGATCGAAGGCCGCTGGCTCAGCGCCAGCGCGGTGGTGGGCCTGTACCCGGCCAACAGCGTGAACGATGACGACATCGAGCTCTACACCGACGAGAGCCGCAGCGAGGTGGCGCTCACCTGGCACGGCCTGCGCCAGCAGACGGAGCGCTTCGAGGTCGACGGCGTGATGCGGCCCAGCCGGTGTCTGGCCGACTTCGTGGCGCCCAAGGGTGTGGCCAACGACTACGTGGGCGTTTTTGCCGTCACTGCGGGCCTGGGCGTGGAGAAGAAGGAAAAGCAGTTCATCGACGACCACGACGACTACTCCGCCATCATGCTCAAGGCCCTGGCCGACCGCATGGCCGAGGGCCTGGCCGAGTGCATGCACCACCGCGTGCGCACCGACCTCTGGGGCTACGCGGCCGACGAGGCGCTGAGCAACGAGGAACTCATCAAGGAAAAGTACCAGGGCATCCGCCCGGCGCCGGGTTACCCCGCCTGCCCGGACCACTCGGTCAAGCGCCCGATGTTCGAACTGCTGCAGTGCGAAGACATCGGCATGGCGCTGACCGAAAGCCTGGCCATGACACCGGCAGCCAGCGTGAGCGGCTTCTACCTGGGCCACCCCGAGAGCACCTACTTCAACGTCGGCAAGATCGGCGACGACCAGGTGGCCGATCTGGCGCAGCGCAGCGCGGTGGCCGAGAAGGAACTGCAGCGCTGGCTGGCGCCGAATCTGTAGGCCTTTTTCAACGGCGAGCGGAACCGAAGGCGACCTTGCAGGTCAGCTTTGGGGAACCCTTTCTTCCCCCTTCAACGGACTTCAAACACATGAACGCACTCAACAACCTGTTCAACCAACCCCGCCTTGGCGTGATCCTGCTTCGCTGGACCCTGGCCATCCTCATGATCTTTCACGGCTGGGCCAAGGTGATGGGTGGTGTGGGCGGCATCGAGGGCATGCTGGTCGGCCAGGGCCTGCCCGGCTGGCTTGCCTATGGCGTGTACCTGGGCGAACTGGTGGCGCCGCTGATGTTGCTGGCTGGCGTGTGGGTGGTGCCCGCGGCGCTCATCATCGCGACCAACATGGCGTTTGCCGTGGGCCTGGCCCACATGGGCCAGTTCCTTGACCTGGGCGCGGGTGGTGGCTGGCGGCTGGAGCTGCAGGCGTTGTTCTTCATGACCGCGCTCGTTGTGGCGTTCACGAACAAGCTGGGCCCAAATAAAGGCTGATGCCCGCAGGCTAAATCCTGCGCCAGTACCGTTCGGGCTGAGCCTGTCGAAGCCCTGCGAGCGCAAGCACTTCGACAGGCTCAGTGCGAACGGGGTCCGCGGCTCGAACGCGATTCTGCTTCAGACGTTCATGATTGAAATGGCGCGCGCGTTCAGGTAAGCCTCCATCGCCTCCGGGCCGCCCTCGGAGCCGTAGCCCGAGTCCTTGAGGCCGCCGAAGGGCATTTCGGCCGACGGCATGGCGGGCATGTTCACCCACAGCATGCCCACCTCCACGCGGCGCGCCAGCAGGTCCGCGTTCTTCAATGAGCTGGTGAAGGCATAGCCGGCCAGGCCGTAGGGCAGGCGGTTGGCTTCCGCGATGGCCTCGTCCAGCGTCTTGAAGCTGCGCACGGCGGCCATCGGGCCGAAGGGCTCGTCGTTGAACACGCGCGCGTCAAGCGGCACGTCGGTCAGGATGGTGGGTTGCCAGAAGTTGCCTTCGTCACCGATGCGTTCGCCGCCCGAGGCCAGCGTCGCACCGCGTTCCACCGCGTCCTTCGTGAATTCGGCCATGGCCGTGACGCGGCGCGGGTTGGCCAGCGGGCCCATCTGCGTGCCCTCGGTGGATCCGTCGCCCACGGCCAGGCCGGCGGCGTGTTTCACCAGCGCCGCCGAGAATTCCTTGGCGATGCTCTCGTGCACCAGGAAACGCGTGGGCGAGATGCAGACCTGGCCTGCGTTGCGGAACTTGGCGCCGCCCGCGGTCTTCACGGCCAGCGCGACGTCTGCGTCTTCCGCCACGATCACCGGCGCGTGCCCGCCCAGCTCCATGGTCACGCGCTTCATGTGCTGGCCGGCCAGCGCGGCGAGCTGCTTGCCCACCGGCGTGGAGCCGGTGAAGGTGATTTTGCGGATCACCGGGTGCGCAATCAGGTAGCTGGAGATTTCAGCCGGTGTGCCGTAGACCAGGCCGAGCACGCCAGGTGGCAAGCCGGCGTCGGCAAAGGCGCGCACCAGTTCGGCGGGTGCGGCGGGGGTTTCTTCGGGTGCCTTGACGATCATCGAGCAACCCGTGGCCAGCGCCGCGGCCAGCTTGCGCACGACCTGGTTGATGGGGAAGTTCCAGGGTGTGAACGCGGCCACCGGGCCCACCGGGTCTTTCAACACCATCTGGCGCATCGCGAGGTTGTGGCGCGAGGGCACGATGCGGCCGTAGACACGCAGGCCTTCGTCGGCGAACCATTCAATGATGTCGGCAGCGGCCATGGCCTCGCCCTTGGCCTCGGCCAGCGGCTTGCCCTGTTCCTGCGTCAACAGCGCGGCAATGGCGCCGGCACGCTCGCGCATCAGGGCGGCGGCGGCGCGCATGATCTTGGCGCGTTCGATGGGCGGCTTGTCTCGCCAGACTTCGAAGCCTTTTTGCGCGGCGTCGAGCGCCAGGTCCAGATCGGCCTGGCGGGCGTGCGCCACGCGCCCGATCTCCTTGCCGGTGGCCGGGTTGAAGACGGCCAGCGTTTCGCCAGCGGCGGCGTCGCGCCACTGGCCGTGGATGAAGAGTTGGGTGTTGGGGTAGGTCATGTGGTCTCCTGCTTGCAAAGGGGGAAACCGGAAACCATACCAGTTGGTGCATGGCGCGCGGCAGCAGGGGGCATCAAGAGGGTTGCTCCAGCAGGAGCAGCGTCATCCAGACCACGAGCACCGCCCAGAAATAGAGCGAGGCCACAACCACCGTCAAGAACAGAGGAGCACTCCAGCGGTGCTTCCAGCGGTCCAATCCGTGCATGACCAAGGGGATACCCAAGGGCCACAACAGGCCAGCAACGCCGGTGATTGCAAAATCGAGGTCGTCGGAACTGGGCGAGCACCACATGTCGACGATGGGGCCCGCAAGGCCCACGACGAGCATGCCGAGCGCGGTCATCGTACCGAAGTTGATGAGGATGAGCCACAAGGCAACCTTGATGGACGTTCGCATCAAATCCACCGTAAATCAGGACTCGCACGTGTTGCCAGCTGGCAGCTCGGTAACGCTGCCTGAGCGTGCGCGGTTGTAGGCGAGGTACTGTTTGGCACGCTCATTGGTGTTGGCCATCATCGCTTCAAGATGGCCCATAAGATCAGAACCCTTCTAGCGGTCGGCGATGCGCCCAATTCGTTGGACGAAGCCGCGCCGCCACAGGCAAACAAGACCAAGACCAACGGGACGAGCAGGCAACTTTTCACACGTAGTGAGCAGCGGTGGATCATGGCTCGCAGGTGTTTCCCTCCGGCAATCGGCCGGAGCTGCCCGACACTGCCCGGTTGTAGGCGATGTACTGCCTGGCGCGTTCCTTGGTGTTGGCCATGATGGCCTCGAGCTGACTTCGTAGATCACGGCCCTTCTGGCGTTCCGGCATGAATACATCTCCTAGACACACGATTCCAGCAGCGGATCTTTCCCCCAGAGCCTGAAGGGCTTCCTTGTCATTGAGGTCTGCCAGCAACTTGGCCTGCTGCACACGAGCCATTTGTTGCGCTGCTTTCTTCTGCACATCCGAGATAGGTTGGGCGGCAATCCAGGCATCTATGTCATCGCGGATGCCGTTGTTGTCCGCGTCCGGACCTCGAATGTCACTGGAGCGGTCCAGCTTGGGCAATTGGCTGCTTTCTTCCAAGGCCTTGATTTGCTCGGCCAGTGTGGCCGATGGCGTGCCCGTGTTGCCGGACGATGTGCCACCACCGCCGCAGGCCGACAGCCAGCCGGCGAGTGCCAGCGGGAACAGCGCAGTGAGGGAGTGTCTTCTCATGGGTGTGCTCCTGTGGGATCAGTTAACGAGTGCGTCCAGCGACTGGACGATCAGGCCTCGGGTGCGCGCGTAGGCCGCACGCGCCGTGTCGAGATAGGTGGGCTCGAAGCCGTGACCGCTGCGATCGATCTTGCTCACAGGCAGATTGATGTTGACATCCGGCACGCTGTTGAGACCGGTGACGCGCAGCGCGTTGATGACCAGATCGATGTCAGCGAGCACGTGGTCGCCGCGCAGGGTGGGTGAGGCCGGGGCAACGTGCACCACCTGGGCCTGCGCCTCAGGTTTGAAGGCCTTGAGTGCATCGAAGGCGCTATTGACGAACAAATTGCCTTGCGAGTGGGCCACGAGCACCATGCCGTGGCCTTCATCGGCGTAGCGCCACAGGCGTTCCATGTGGCTGGCCCGGTTTTCGTAGGTGGGCGAGTCCTTGAACAGGGTGATCAGCTTGAAGGTGTCGCGCGCCAACTGGTTCAATATCGCATTGAGGCCGGCGTCCAGCCATTGCAAGAGGGCATTGCCGCTGTTGCCCAGTCGGTCGAGCAACCGGCCGGTGAAGGACGTCTCTTGCTGGTAGCTACCTGCCAGGATGTCCCAGAAGGTTTCCCATCGTGAAGCGAACACGCCACCGAGTTCTCGGGTGCGCTGGTCGAACACCTCGGCCACGTCCTCAAGGCACGACGGCTTGCCCAAGACGCCTTCGCCGCAAGCGGTCTGGTTGTAAAACCAGTCGTACTTGAGCGGAGTGTCCTTGTACTGAGGGCCGAACTCTTCTTCAAGGCGGTCCAGGCTGTCCAGCGCGGCTTCCTGCGTATTCGCCACCCCATTGAAAAACCCGATGACGATGTCCCGCTGGGGTTGCACCACCCAGTTGGCGGTGTTGCCGCAATTCGCACAGCTGGCGACGAACTCGATGCGTTCGCTGGCGGGCTGTGTGGGCACGTATTCGAGCAGCAGCAGGCCCTCATCATTTGTTTGCCACATGAATCCGGCACATGTTCCCTTGCATCTGAGGAAGCCGTGTCGCCCCTGATCGGAGGCCACGATGCTGACCGGCTTGTGGGCAGCGGGGCGCCCGTTGAGGCTGAGGCTCAGCGTGAGGTCGATGGGCGTCAGGTCCTTGTCGATGGTTCTCGAGGAGCCGTCGAGCGAAATGAGGTAGGGGGTGTAGGTGGCGGTGACGCAGCCGCGATGGAAGTTCACGTATTCAGAATGGCGGCAGCTTCCCTGCGCTGTGCATCCGGTCCAGCTGAGGTTGACCGCGTGCACTTCTGCCGTGTACAGGTGCTGGTCGTAGTCAAGATACAGGTCGGTGGACATGGTGATGTCGGGCGAAAGCCACTGCACGAGGGAGCCACCGTTCGGCAGCGTGCCCTGGTCCAGCGGCGGCAACTCGGCCAGGCTGGCCGCGGTGTTTTCTTCCAGCGTGCCATGGCCCCTGTAATACCGGAAATGGCCAATGAACTCGTGTGCGCGTTGTTCGGCCGGGGTGAAGGTTTCCGGCATCGTGTACACGAAATAGGGTACGTCGAAGCATCTGGTTTCTGCGAGCAGCTGGATCGGCACCAGTGCGAACCACAACACGGCCATACGAGCCCACCACCCTGTTGCGCGCGCCCCTTTTTTCACGGTCATCTTGTCCTGCCTCCTTGGTCGCGCGACTCTAGTCAAGGCTGCAGGCTGTGGACCATACTTCTTTCGTAGTATTTCTCCGCGCCGCTTCAACCATTCCTTTGCAACACCCGGCGGTACTGCACTGCCTCGGCCACCTGGGCCACCTCCACTCCTTCCAGCCCCGCCAGATCGGCGATGGTGCGCGCCACACGCAGCGCGCGGTGCGTGCCGCGCGCGCTCCAGCCCAGGCGCGCGGCCGTGGTGTGCAGGAACTGGAGCGCGGCGGGATCTGCCAGCGCGTGTTGATCCAGCGCCCGGCCGGCCAATGACTGGTTGGCCATGCCCTGCCGGGCCTGCGCCCGCTCCCGCGCGGCGACCACACGCTCGCGCACGGCTGCGCTGGATTCGCCCATGCGGTGGGTCAACAGGTGCTCGGACGGCAAGGCCGGCACTTCCACATGCAGGTCGATGCGGTCGAGCAGCGGGCCGCTCAGCTTGCCCTGGTAGCGCGAGACTTGGTCGGGCGTGCAGCGGCAGGCCTGGGTGGGGTGGCCCAGAAAACCGCAAGGGCATGGATTCATGGCCGCCACCAGCTGGAAGCGCGCCGGGAATTCGGTCTGCATGGCCGCGCGCGAGATTCGGATGTGACCGCTCTCCAGTGGCTCGCGCAGGGCTTCGAGTGCAGCGCGGGGGAACTCGGGCAGTTCGTCGAGAAACAGCACGCCGTGGTGGGCGAGCGAGATTTCACCCGGCCGGGGCGGCGAGCCGCCGCCCACCAGCGCCACAGCGCTGGCGCTGTGGTGCGGCGCGCAGGTGGGGCGCTGGCCCCAGCGCTCCAGCTCGAAGCGCGCGGCCAGGGAGGCCACGGCCGCGGATTCCAGCGCTTCGAGCGTGCTCATGGGTGGCAACAAGCCCGCGAAGCGGTGGGCCAGCATGGATTTGCCCGAGCCGGGCGGCCCAAGCATCAGCAGGCTGTGCCCACCGGCCGCGGCGATCTCCAGCGCACGCCGGGCCGCCGCCTGGCCTTTGACGTCGGCCAGATCGGTGGTCAATGGGGCGTGGGCGATGGCCTGGGCACTCAGGCGCGCCCAGCCCTCGTCATCGGGTGGTTCGGTCGCGGCTGCGCTCTCGGGCGCGAAGCGGGCAATCACATCCAGCAGATGGCGAGCCCGGTAAACCCGGGCCTGCGGTACCAGCGCGGCTTCTTCGGCGCTGCCGGGCGGCAGCACGAGGCGGGCGGTGGCGTCAACGCCAGCGTCGCGGTGCAGGGCCAGGCTCATCGCGAGTGCCCCGCGCACCGGGCGCAGTTCGCCGCCGAGTGACAACTCGCCGGCGAACTCCCAGTCGGCCAGGCGCGCTGCGCTGATCTGGCCACTGGCCGCCAGAATGCCCAGGGCGATCGGCAGGTCAAAGCGGCCCGGTATGTGTTAGGTGAACCCTATGGACACTAGGCAGCGCTAACAGGCTTAACGAGTTGCTGCGACCTCACTACCGAGCGATTCCTAAGCGAGTTCTGCAGAACATTCAACTGACCTGACGATGCTTGCGAGGCTTCTGTCGGTTGTCATCCACAATTTCCGGATGCTCCGAAAGAGAGGAAGCACAAATTTTATGCTTGGTGCACAGAGCGAAAACTGGGCGGATCCACTTAACTCTTGCGAGAAGTGTTCTTGGCGCGGACACTGCCCGCGGGCCCCAGAGCCACCAACCTGCAATCTTTCGAAGTAAGTCTGCATTTTCGGTGGACAGCGGAAATTTGTGTGACGAATCATTTCCGTCAAATGAGATTACTTCTTTAACCCCCAACCAATGTGAGATGTCCCATGATGAATCACCGAAGCGACTCACAATACGATCGTTTGCATCAATGACCACAGGAAAGTCAACTGAGGGCGGCCAGGATGGTAGTCTGTAATTAAGAGATTCCTGAGACACCAATGGCGAATTGATTCCGAGCACAAAGTGGGACGCCAAACTAAACTCCTTCCTCCATCAGACGTATGAATCCATCCCATTTGGGATGGTAATGCCCTTCTAACACGCGAGCTTTTGCTTCAAGAACCCACGCAGTACTCGTTTCGCGGCCAAAGAATTCATTCAACTTTGACGTTATACGATCGATTACAAGAGTTGCCGGATGAATTCCCCCGCCAACAATTGGTTTGGAGCCACTCAATTCAATTGTTTTGAGATGGCGAAATGTAGCAAGTGACCAAACATGATCTTCGCTATCAATGTCTCTGTGCTGCAAGCAGAATAGACAGCCACTGGGACTAATACAATCAGGTTCTGGCGCACCACGAGGAGAGTTGTAATCTGCCTGTGGTGAGCAGCCATTACAATCTACAGGGCCTGGAGCAGCTATTGCCGTTTCTGTTATTGCATGAAAATTACTAATTTCAGCTTTAACAGTTTCTAAACTAATATACAGATAGGACTGTCTCAATGTGCTCACCGTATGCTGAGCCATCTGAGCGGTGAGGTGAATGTCCTCAGTATAATTGGCTAGCCAGTTAATCCGTGCCTTCCTTAGAGCCATAGGGCCAATATAGGGCACTCCGAATAAGTCGCAACGACGCTTTACTGCCTTGAATGTAGGTGCTACATCTTCGGAGCGTAGTTGGGGCGACCACAATGGGAAAAGCCTGTCTCCGGACGGATTGAAAATTGAAGACTTTCTCCATCTTAAATATCGCTCAAAAAAGGGGCGGTACTCACTGTAGATCTCAAACTCGACCTCGCCCTTGCGTCTCCCCTTATATAATCTGCTAACTCTGTAGCCGTGTGAATGACTCTGGTATGAAAAGTCTCCAAACTTGAGTTTGAAGGCCTGAGACAAATTCATTCCGGTTTGGGCAATAAATATTAACAACTCTGCCTCAATTCTAAGATTGAGCAATGAATATCTCGTGCGCAATGAGACATTCGCTATGTAGGCGTCCCGAGTGTCTTGAATGCTAGTGCGACTACTTTCCCGGACATTCGTAGATGAAAAACTCTTTAGACTCTCAAGGCTTCGCAGTCCGCACCAATCAAGAGTTGACTTACCGTCACGTAGCGCAATTTTGACAGGAAGGCGTCCGCATATTGCCTCCATTGAAAGTGCCTCGCATATGTCAACAAGCGTTGGGCCAAAACGCTGTAAATCAGAAATTGATACTCTATCGGTGCGACTAATGGAATCTAAGGCCGAGGACCTTTTCTTAATCCTAGTCCGCCGCATCATTCCACCGGTGAGCGAAAGTGCTCGGTCTAATAAAGAGGCGACGTTGCTTGCTTTTGAATAGATAGAAATTGGTTTTAGACCGCCATGTGTGCCTTGGCGATGAATTAAGCTTTCTGTCCACTCAAGGAAGCAAACTTCAACATTTTGTAGATTCAAAGACTTTTCATTGGTATCCGCCCAAGAAAAGAAATTCTTTAGGCATGCGAGAGATGATCGAATAGTCAATCTACTACACCCGCCAACTAGCATATCTTCCATCGTTTCATGGATTTTCAACACAAGTGGTAGGCGTTCATCAATATAGCAACCCAAAGTCCCATTATCAATTGCATGGTCAACTTTACGCATGTCAATCGCTGCTCCCCCACGATAAAGAAGAGGGTGCAGGCTCCACACTGCACTTGTCCGACTTCTATTTACTACGATTGTTAAATCTGGAATGGCAGGATTTCTATTCTCCATTTACTTGGCCTGCTAGAAGACCGAGAAAACTTCGAGTAAAGGCGTTCGAAGCTGCGGATTTAATTGGTGCCTTTTCCAGAAAGCGAATATATTGAAGTGTAGTCTCTTCATTTTTGTGCATCAATGCATCCTTAACGAATGCTACTGCACCCGCTGTATCGCTCACTGCCAGTGCAATCTTTGCAAGCTCAGTTGCGTAAGTAGCGCGTGTCTGGTGAAAATGAAAATTTTCAAAAGAACTGATTCCGTGCTTAGCTGCTAATTTTTTTAGGGAATAAATCTCAACATTAAGAGCGGCACTCTTCTGTGTCCCACTCTGGTGATATGGGTTACCAAATCTTGTCAGGAACAAGAGATCTTTGTTATCGGCGCATGCCTCAGCTTCTCGCTTTAATCTCCGAGAACTTTGGGCATACTCAATCATTCGCTCAAGATGTAATCTTGTTAACCATACTTGACCGGTTACACCAAATTTGGTTGCGACTGGCGGACGGGCCCTTGGTCCTATAGAAATTCTAAAGAGTTCGTTTGACGTTGGATCACGCAATGCTTGCGACAGCGTAGCAACTTTAAGGTCACAAATACTACCCAGTCGCATGCCTGTAAAAAAGCCAAGAACTAACATTAGGAACAACTCCTCAGACGCATAGGCGTAGGCGAATTGAAGGATGATATCTCGATCTTCTATCGTGACGGGAAGCAGTCCTCCTTCAAGATTCTCTCGAATCACTCTTCTATTGGGGATTCGCAAGTCGGTCGTTGTAACAAGAACTGAACGTTCGAATCCCACCTTGTCCATGAATCGAATCTGAACTTGTTTATCTTGCCAGAGTGGCCAATTTGAGTCTAAGAGCCCCACACCGTTTAGCCATCGGTAGAAAGCAATAGCAACTCGCATTCGTTGAGCGGTAGTTGAAGGTGCAAGGTGGCCGTCGTTCCGCATCTCGATAAGCGCCCCGCGGTATTTAACTAAGCAACGTTCTGATTTACGTAGTGGAAAGTCCCACCAGTTTGTATCCGTCGTCTCCAACCAATTAGCGTATGCATGTAGGGATGTCGCCGCCGTTTGTATAGTTGAAATATCAACGTCGTTACTTGTTGCGCGAGCTTGAGCCCAAAGATTAGCCTCTCTCCATGGACTACTATCCTTCCAATAAATTTGAGGAAAACGTTCAATCTTTGGCGCAGCACTCCGCACCTTCCAGACAACAGTTCCATCTTTTAGGGAGGCTTGGTGTTGCTGATACGTTATCCATTCAAGAGTAGCCATTTGGACTCCCAGTGGTCAGTGTCCATAGGATCGACTCTGCACCGTAGCATGTCAATGGCATCACCTCAAAGATAGCCGGAGTCCTTGGGCAGGTCGGCCGGCGCCAGGTTCACCGTGATGCGCTTGTTGGACGGGAACTCCAGCCCGGCGTTGGCGATGGCCGAGCGCACGCGTTCGCGGGCTTCCTTCACCTCGGTGTCGGCCAGGCCCACCAACGTGAAGCTGGGCAGGCCGTTGGCCAGGTGGACTTCGACCTGCACCGGCCGCGCGTCCAGGCCGAGCAGGGCGCGGCTGCGCACCAAAGACAGACTCATCGCAATTCACTCCCTGTTTCGGTGCGTGTTTTTCGTCGTCCCAGGGGCTGGACGGCTTTTTGTGTGGGCACTCGTTTGGTGCGCACCCGGAAGGTGCGGGCATGCGCGGTGGGGTGGATGGCGCCGTCCCGCGCCGGCCACTGTAGTGGCCATGGGACCAACAAACCCCACCGGGTAGGGGGTCGCAAAGTTGGCATATTCCCTGCTAGGTCTTGTAAGCGATTGATTCGAAGCGTGGTTTTCCATGCGGCAGTCAGCCCACCGTGATTGGTTTGCTCCCGGGCATACCGAACTCGTTTCACCTCCCGGTGTCGGCCATCCGGTCTCATCACCCTCCTGTTCAAGAAGAGGAATAGCAGCATGAAAATGGTTTCAGCCATCATCAAGCCGTTCAAACTGGACGAAGTGCGTGAAGCACTCTCCGGCATGGGCGTCCAAGGCATTACCGTGACCGAAGTCAAGGGCTTCGGCCGTCAGAAGGGCCACACCGAGCTGTACCGCGGCGCGGAGTACGTGGTCGACTTCCTGCCCAAGGTCAAGATCGAAGCAGCCGTGTCTGACGACCTGGTCGATCGCGTGATCGAAGCCATCGAAGGTGCCGCGCGCACCGGCAAGATCGGCGACGGCAAGATTTTCGTCACCTCGCTCGAACAGGTGGTTCGCATTCGCACCGGCGAAACCGGCAAAGAAGCGCTCTGATCATCGCCACTGAACAAGAAAGATCACAGACATGAAAAAACTGATTGCAACCCTGCTGCTGGGCGCCGGCCTGGCCTTTGCAGGCCTGAGCGCCACCGCGCAGACCACGACCGAAGCGCCTGCAGCCGTCACCGCGCCGGCTGCAGACGCTCCCGCCGCCGCACCCGCGGCTGTTGAAGCACCGGCTGCTGCCGCCCCGGCAGAAGCCGCTGCGCCCGCTGAAGAAGCGGTCAAGGAAACCATGGACAAGGGCGATGTGGCCTGGATGATGGTCTCCACCATCCTCGTGGTGCTCATGGTCGTGCCGGGCCTGGCGCTGTTCTACGGCGGCCTGGTTCGCAGCAAGAACATGCTGTCGGTGCTGATGCAGGTGATGGTGGTGTTCTCGCTGATCGTCGTGTTGTGGGCCGTGTACGGCTACAGCCTGGCGTTCGGTGGTGAGGGCCTGATCGTCGCCAACCTCGACAAGGTGTTCCTGATGGGCATCAAGATGGACACCTTGGCCGCCACCTTCACCCCCGGCGTGATGATTCCCGAACTGATCTTCGTGGCCTTCCAGGCCACGTTCGCCGGCATCACCTGCGCGCTGATCGTGGGCTCGTTCGCCGAGCGCATGAAGTTCAGCGCCGTGCTGCTGTTCTGCGCGCTGTGGTTCACCTTCAGCTACATCCCGATCGCCCACATGGTCTGGGGCGCCGGGGGCTACCTGTTCGACAAGGGCGCGCTGGACTTCGCCGGCGGTACCGTGGTGCACATCAACGCCGCCATGGCCGGTCTGGTCGGTGCCTACATGGTGGGCAAGCGCATCGGCTACGGCAAGGAATCGATGGCGCCTCACAGCCTGACGCTGACCATGGTTGGTGCCTCGCTGCTGTGGGTGGGCTGGTTCGGCTTCAACGCCGGCTCCAACCTGGAAGCCAACGGCGGTGCTGGCCTGGCCTTCATCAACACCCTGCTGGCCACCGCCGCTGCGGTGCTGGCCTGGTGTGTCGGTGAAGCGCTCTCCAAGGGCAAGGCTTCGATGCTGGGCGCTGCGTCCGGCGCTGTGGCCGGTCTGGTGGCCATCACCCCGGCCTGCGGCTCGGTGGGCCCCATGGGCGGCATCATCATCGGCCTGATCGCTGGCTTCCTGTGCCTGTGGGGCGTGTCCGGTCTCAAGAAGATGCTGGGTGCTGACGACTCGCTGGACGTGTTCGGTGTGCACGGCGTGGGTGGCATCGTGGGCGCGCTGCTCACCGGTGTGTTCTCGGCCGGCTCGCTCGGTGGCATCAAGGGTGACGACTACTCCATCGCCAGCCAGATGGTGGTGCAGGCCGAGGGCGTGCTCATCACCATCGTGTGGTCGGGTGTGATCGCCTTCATCTGCTACAAGATCGTTGACATGATGTTGGGTCTGCGTGTCTCGGAAGAAGCCGAGCGCGAAGGTCTGGACATCACCGCTCACGGCGAGACGGCCTACAACCGTTAAGCCCTGCAGGTCTCACCGCGCGGTGCGGTCCGTTCTTCACGGAATGTCTCCACCGCGCCGTTGCTGAGAATCTCCTGTGGAAGTTGAACCCGCGTTGCCGCCAGGCACGCGGGTTTTTTGGTGCCTGTTGAGTTCTTTATAGTTACAGGCCCATCAACATGCTTTTCGGGAGGACTCATGATTCCAGCGCTTTTGCTCCGCATCCTGGTGGCTGCAACCGCCAGCCTTTGCCTGATTGCTCATGCTGCCTCGCCAGGCAGCGACACCGGCGCCCAGCGCAAATCCACCTCGGTCACCTTCCACAAGTCGCCGTCCGAAGAAAGTCCGGCGGCGCGTGAGAAGCGCCTCAAGCGCGAATGCAAAGGCCGGTCGAATGCCGGCATGTGCCTGGGCTACACCCGATAAAAAGGCCCCCACGCTTCCCCGCTTCGCGTGGTCCGCTGCCCCCCGGGGGGGCTGATCCGCCTTGGGGCGGCCCTGCGGCGGATCGCGGCTCGTTTGCAGCGGACTGTGCAAAAAAATCAAAGTCGGGCTTGGTATCGGCGACTACCATCGATTGGATGCAAGCCAGCACCATCGAAGAACCCAGCCATCTGATCGACCAGATCAAAGAAGCCGCCGCTGCCCGCAGGCCATTGCGCATCGTCGGCGGCAACACGAAATCGTTTTACGGCACGCCCACCGAGGGCGATGTGCTTTCCACCACCGACTGGTCCGGCATCGTCAGTTATGAGCCCACCGAGCTCGTGATCACCGTGCGCGCAGGCACTCCCCTGGCCGAGGTGGAGGCGTTGTTGGCCGGGCAGGGCCAGTGTTTTCCGTTCGAACCACCCCGTTTTGGCCCGGGCGGCACCGTGGGGGGCATGGTGGCCGCGGGCCTGGCCGGTCCGGCGCGGGCCAGCGCCGGTTCGGTGCGCGACTACGTGCTGGGCGCACGCTTCATCAACGGCCGCGGCGAGCTGCTCACCTTCGGCGGTCAGGTCATGAAGAACGTGGCGGGTTACGACGTGAGTCGCGTCATGGCGGGGTCGATGGGCACCCTGGGCCTGATCAGCGAGGTGAGTCTGAAGGTGCTGCCCATGGCCTTGGCCGAAGCCACGCTGGTGTTCACGCTCGGACAGCACGAAGCCCTGGAGCAGCTGCACCGCTGGGGCGGCCAGCCGCTGCCGATCAACGCCTCTTGTTGGGTGAAGGACGACACCCAGCCAGACGCACCCGAGCTCTTGTTTGTGCGCCTGCGTGGCGCGGTGGCCGCGGTGGAAGCGGCCTGCGAACGCATGGCCAGCGAAGCTGGCGGTACCCGCATGGACAACGCGCAAGCCGGGCCCGACTGGGACGCCTGCCGCGACCAGCGCCTGCCGTTCTTCACCGCGCCCTCGCCCGAGCTGTGTCTGTGGCGCCTCTCGGTGCCGCAGACCGCGCCGGTGCTGGCGCTGCCCCATGCGCAATTCATCGAGTGGCAGGGAGCGCAGCGCTGGCTGTGGGCGCCAGCCTCGGCGGGTGCCGAGTTGCGCGCGGCGGCCAGTGCGGTGAACGGACACGCAACCCTGTTCCGCGCAGGAGCCGATGGCGCGCCTGGCGTGTCTCGTTTTCAAAGCCAGAGCGCGGCACTGCAAAGCATCCAGTCCCGCCTCCTCGAATCATTTGACCCCGCCGGCATCTTCAACCGCGGCAGAGCATGAGCCCCCACGCTCCCCCGCTGCGCGAGGTCCGCTGCCCCCCGAGGGGGCTGATCCGCCTTGGGGCGGCCCGGCGGCGGATCGTGCGCCCTTGAACCCTCGCCACACACACCATGCAAACCCAGCTCTCCCCCGAATACCAGGCCCGCGCCGACGGCCGCGCGGCCGAGGCCATCCTGCGCAAGTGCGTGCACTGCGGTTTTTGCACCGCCACCTGCCCCACCTACCAGCTGCTCGGTGACGAGCTCGACGGCCCGCGCGGGCGCATCTACCTGATGAAGCAGGTGCTCGAAGGCGCCGAGCCCACGCGCAAGACGCAGATGCACCTGGACCGTTGCCTCACCTGCCGCAACTGCGAAACCACCTGCCCCAGCGGGGTGGACTATGGGCACCTGATCGACATCGGCCGCAAGCTGGTGGATGAAAAAGTGCAGCGCCCGGTGATGGAGAAAACGTTGCGCTGGCTGCTCAAGGAAGGCCTGCCTTCCCCGTTGTTCGGTCCGGCCATGAAGCTCGGCCAACTGGTGCGCCCGCTGCTGCCAGCTTCGCTTCAGAACAAGGTGCCCGCGCCCCGCGCCGCTGGCCAGTTGCCCACCCGCACCCACGCGCGTCGCGTGTTGCTGCTGGCGGGTTGCGTGCAGCCGGCCATGATGCCGAGCATCCACAGCGCCACCGCGCGCGTGCTGGACGCCGCCGGCATCCAGGGCGTGCTGGCGCCGACCGCGGGCTGCTGCGGCGCGGTGAAGTTCCACCTCAACGACCAGGACGGGGGCATGGCCCAGATGCGCGCCAACATCGATGCGTGGTGGCCCCTGGTCGATGGCGCCAACGGTGTCGAGGCCATCGTGATGAACGCCTCGGGCTGCGGCGTGACCGTGAAGGAGTACGGCCACATCCTGAAAGACGACCCGGCCTATGCCGCCAAGGCCGCGCGCATCAGCGAGCTCACACAGGACCTCAGCGAACTGCTGCCCGCGCTCGTGCCCACGCTGCGGCCCTTGCTCAAACACCAACCCGACGCATCGCGCGTGATCGCCTTCCACCCGCCCTGCACCCTGCAGCACGGCCAGAAGCTCAAGGGCGGTGTGGAGCAGCACCTGGCCGCGCTCGGCTTCACCGTGCAGGTGGCGAAGAACGAGGCGCACCTGTGCTGCGGTTCGGCCGGCACCTACTCGGTGCTCAACCCCGAGATCGCTTTCGAGCTGCGCGACCGCAAGCTCGGGCACCTGGGCGAACTCCAGCCCAGCGTGATCACCAGCGCCAACATCGGCTGCATCACGCACCTGCAGAGCGGCACCAGCACGCCGGTGCGCCACTGGGTCGAGGTACTCGACGAAGCGCTGTCCACTTGAGTCGCTCCTCGCCGTGATCCCAGCGCTCGCCACCCTGCTCGTTTTTCAGTTGCTGGGCGAAGCGCTTGTGCTCGCCACGGGCGCGCCGGTGCCCGGACCGGTGGTGGGTCTGGCCCTGCTGCTGTTGACGCTGGTGTTGCGGCCTTCCGTGCTGGGCGCCATCAAGCCCACCGCACAGACGCTGCTGCAGCACCTCTCATTGCTGTTCGTGCCCGCCGGTGTGGGCGTCATGCTGCACCTGCAGCGCTTGGGCAACGAAGCCCTGGCGATCGGTGTGGCGCTGGTGGTAAGCACCTTGGTGGGGCTGGCGAGTGCGGCGCTCACCATGGCCTGGTTGATGAAGCGGACCCCACGATGACGCCCGCGCTGCCCTTGTCCGGCGCGCTGGCCGACATCTGGGTCTACCTTTCGGCCACGCCGCTGCTGGGCCTCACGCTCACGCTGCTGGTCTACCAAGGCGCTTTCCTGCTCTACCAGCGCAGCGGCTTCAACCCATTGGCCAACCCGGTGGCCATCGCCATCGCGGTGCTGGCCACCCTGCTTTGGGCCACGGGCACCCCCTACGCCACGTATTTCGAAGGCGCGCAGTTCGTGCACTTCCTGCTCGGACCGGCCACGGTGGCCTTGTCCATCCCGTTGTTCGAACAACTCCCGCGGCTCAAGCGCCTGTGGCTGCCCATCGTGGGCGCGCTGGTGGTGGGCACGCTGGCGGCCACCGTCACGGCCATCGGCGTGGGCTGGGCGCTGGGGGCGTCCAAGGCCACGCTGGCGTCGCTGGCGCCCAAGTCGGTCACCAGCCCGGTGGCCATGGGCATCGCCGAAAAGATCGGTGGCATTCCTTCGCTCACTGCCGTGCTGGTGGCGGCCACCGGCATCATCGGTGCGGCCAGCGCGCGCTTCCTGTTCGATGCCCTTCGCATCAAGGATCCGATCGTGCGCGGCTTTGCGCTGGGCACCGCCGCGCACGGCATCGGCACCGCGCGGGCATTTCAGGTGAGCGAGGAAATGGGTGCCTTCGCCGGCTTGGCCATGGGGCTGTCGGCCTTGTTCAGCGCCGTCGCGCTGCCGCTGGTGGCAGGCCTGTTGTTGAAATGGATTTGAGCCTGCCCCCACGCTCCGCCGCTGCGCGGGTCGCTGCCCCCAGGGGGGGCTGATCCGGCTTGGGGCGGCCCGGCGCCGGATCTAGGCTAAAGCGGCTTCAATGTCTGTCGCCAACTTCTCCGGCGCATCCTGCGGCGCATAGCGCTTGATCACGCGCCCGTCCTTGCCTACCAGGAACTTGGTGAAGTTCCACTTGATGGCCTTGCTGCCCAGCAGCCCGGGCGCCTCGGCCGTGAGCCATTGGTACAGCGGGTGGGCCTCTGCGCCATTGACGTCGATCTTCTCCATCATGGGAAAGGTCACGCCGAAGTTGAGTTGGCAGAAGCTGGCGATCTCGTCGTTGCTGCCCGGGTCCTGGCTGCCGAACTGGTTGCACGGGAAACCCAGCACCACGAGCCCGCGTTCGCCATAGGTCTTGTGCAGCTTTTCCAGGCCGCCGAACTGCGGCGTGAAGCCGCAGGCGCTGGCGGTGTTGACGATCAGCATGGGCTTGCCCTTGAACTGCGCAAGTGACACCGGCTTGCCGTCGATGGACAAAGCTTCAAAGTCGTGAATGCTGGACATGGAGGTCTCCGTTGGGCAAAGGTGGGGTGAAAGTTAGGGCTGAATCCGTGATCGTTGCCGCGCAACAGGTGTCGCATTTCAAATGACAGATGAACGGAAGACAGCGTACTCCGTTGCAAAAAAGGCATACTCATCAAGGTCTTGCGGCATCAACCAACAATCTCAGCGGGCGGGGCAAATCGATGGTGGCAGCATATTCGGTGGCGCTGGTGGGCTTCACGCAAGCCGAGTCCGCCACGTTCGAGTCCTTCTTCCGCATGGCCGCGCGCCGTCCGCCCAGCTACATGGTGCAGGACGAAGTGATGGACGCCCAGATCCTGATCGTCAATGCCGACAACACCCAGGCCCTGCACCTGGTTCGTGATGCCGAACTGCCCGGCAAGATCCTGCTGGTGGGCCAGTCCGACGGCGGCACCGGCTGGCCTTTGCAGCGCAAACCCGTCAAGTTGGTCGCGGTGCTCAACGCGCTGGACGTCCTCGTCGGCGTGCGCCCTTCGGCCCCCGCAGAAAGGCGCGCACCCGCCACTGGTTTCATGGCCACCCAGCCTTATGAGAGTTCCCAGTTGCAGGGGCTGGACGCCAGCATGCGGCTGGCCAGCGGCCGCCTCGCCGCGCCCGACCACGGGCCTGCGGTGGCCTATCGCGCTGGCGCCGACCGCAGCTTCTCCGCCACCCAGCCACCTGAAGAGCAACCTCCCCCCATGGCACCAGCCGTGAGCGCGCGCCGGCGCCGCACGTCCGACACCGAGTTCCCGCCCACCCGGCCCATGGAGCGTGACGAGCTGCGGTCTCTGGCTGCCTCGGCACCGCAAGCATCGCAAGCACCGGTGGCCGTGCAGCGGACTGCTGCTGCCAACCGCCAGGGCACCATGCGCCTGACCGACTTCGGCGGCCTGGACGATCTGCCGTCGCCGCCTGCACCGCGCTCCACCCGCTCACCGCGTTCCAGGATCAGCCCCGAGAAGGCCGCGGTGCCCGACGTGCCGCGCGGCGACATGCTGCTGGTGGCCGAAAGTCTCGTGGAAGGCCGCATCCTGCTCAAACGGTTCAAGCGCTATGGCCTGACCATCGACTGGTCGCGCGAAGCGGCGCAGTCGCTCGTGATGCTCAAGGCCCACCCCTACCGGCTGGTGGTGATCGACCGGCTCAAAGGAGAGCCCGACGCCAACCAGATCTGCCGATCCGCGAAACAGACCAAGGGCCCGAAAGGCGCGCCGGTGGTGATCATGTTCGCGCCCACCGCCGGCAGCATGGACCGCATGAAGGCGGGTCTCGCCGGCAGCGACGCCTACCTCTCGCGTTCGGTGAGCGAGGGTGATCTGTACAAGGTGCTGGCGCAGCATCGCCTCGTGAGCCTGGACGGCTTCGCACCGACGAACGTCGGGTTCTAGCCGTGCAGGTCGTCCCGGCGGGCGATCTCCAAGAGCCGTTCCAGTTCGTGCGGGTGCGTGCGCTGGTTGTGGCGGTGCCACAGCGCGATCAGGCCCATGAAGCCGGCCACCAGCAGACCGAAGGCGGTGATGGCCGCAAACGCCGACCACCCCATGCCGGTGTAGAAGCTGTAGAGCGCACCCAGTGTGAGGATGCAGGCCTGTTCGTTGAAGTTCTGCACCGCGATCGAGCGGCCCGCGCCCATGAGGTTGTGGCCGCGGTGCTGCAGCAGCGCGTTCATCGGCACAACCAGGAAGCCGCCCAGGCCACCGAGCAGCACCAGGAAGGGCGCGGCCACCCACACGTTGTCGATGAAATTCATGAGGATCACCAGCACCCCCATGGCAATGCCCAGCGGCATCACGCGCGTGGCCTGGTCCAGCCGCATGCGCATCGACGCCACCACCGCACCCACTGCGGTGCCCAGCGCCACCACGCCCACCAGCGATGAGGCCTGCGTGGTGCCATAGCCCAGCGCCGCACCGGCCCAGGCCAGCACGATGTAGCGCAGGTTGCCCGACACGCCCCAGAACAGCGTGGTGGTGGCCAGCGAGATCTGGCCCAGGCGGTCGCGCCACAGACGGCTGTTGCAGCGCCAGAAATCGGGCAACAGGGCCCAGGGGTTCGTGGGCATGGGCCGCGGGGTCACACCGGTGAGCGGGATGCGCGTGTTGAACCACGCCGCCAGCATGTAGACCAGCATCAGCGCAGCCACCGCGGCTTGCGCGGGGTGGTGGATGCCGGTGTGAAAGCCGGGGATGTCGATCGACAGCAACTGGGCCGACACCCAAGGGCTGACCAGCTGGCCACCCAGCAGCACCCCCAGGATGATGGAAGCGATGGTCAGGCCCTCGATCCAGCCGTTGGCCTTGACCAGCTGCGACGGTGGCAGCAGCTCGGTGAGGATGCCGTATTTGGCCGGTGAGTAGGCCGCTGCGCCCAGGCCCACGAGCGTGTAGGCCAGCAGCGGGTGCACGCCGGTGAGCATCAGCAGGCAGCCCACCACCTTGATGGCGTTGCTGATGAACATGACCTGACCTTTCGGTCGGGCGTCGGCGAGGGCACCCACGAAGGGCGCGAGCACCACGTAGAACAGGGCAAACAGGGGAACGAGGGCAGCGCTTTGCCACTCAGGAGCACCGCGCGTGCGCAGCAGTTCGATGGCGGCCACGAACAGCGCGTTGTCCGCCAGCGAACTGAAGAACTGCGCCGTCATGATGGTGTAGAAGCCGCGCTTCATGGCGATGATTTTGAGCGCCGAGTGGCTTCAGCAGAGAGAGGCTGAGCGGGTCGCAGCGGCATTTTTATGCGACAGTTGACAGGTGTCTCCAGGGGATGCGGGGTTATAGCACGCCACCCCCGGACGACGCCGAATTCACGGGTGTTGACCTCGCTTGCAACACCGTTCGATGACGGACCTCACGCCCGACCGCACCCATGCCCCGCCCCATCCTCGCCACTGTCCACCCCGAAGCCCTTCGCCACAACTTGCAACGCGCCCGCGAATGCGCCCCCGATGCGCGGGTGTGGGCAGTGGTCAAGGCCAATGCCTATGGCCACGGCATCGAGCGCTGCTTCGATGCCCTGCGCTCTGCTGATGGTTTTGCCCTGCTGGATCTGGCCGAGGCCGAACGCATCCGGGCGCTCGACTGGCGCGGCCCCATCCTGCTGCTTGAAGGCGTGTTCGAGCCGCGCGACCTGGAGCTGTGTTCCCGCCTGCACCTGTGGCACACGGTGCATTGCGCGGAGCAGATCGACTGGCTGGCCGCGCACAAGACGCTGGCGCCGCATCGCGTGTTCCTCAAACTCAACAGCGGCATGAACCGCCTGGGTTTCACCCCCAACGGCTTTCGCAGCGCCTGGGCGCGGCTCAACGCGTTGCCGCAGGTCGACGAGATCTCTCTCATGACCCACTTCAGCGACGCCGACGGCCCCCGCGGCATTGCGCACCAGGTGGCAGCTTTTGAAGCCGCCACCGCCGACCTGCCGGGCGAACGCACGCTGTGCAACAGCGCGGCTTTGCTGCGGCATCCGTCGGTTGCGCTGCGTGGCGAGGGCGCGACGACGTTGGCCGGCGACTGGGTGCGCGAGGGCATCGCGCTGTATGGCAGCGCGCCCGACTTTCCCCTGCGTTCATCGACCGACTGGAACCTGCAACCGGCCATGACCTTGTCGAGCCGGATCATCGGCGTGCAGACGCTGCAGGCAGGTGACACCGTGGGCTACGGCTCGGCCTTCACCGCCGACAAGCCGATGCGCATCGGCGTGGTCGCGTGTGGCTATGCGGATGGGTATCCGCGCCACGCGCCCAATGGCACGCCGGTGCTGGTGGATGGGGTGCGAACCCGGGTGGTGGGGCGGGTGAGCATGGACATGGTGACGGTGGATCTCTCGGGCCTCGATGCTGCCGGCATGGGGTCTGAGGTGGTGTTGTGGGGGCGGTCTTCTGCCGGAGCGGTGTTGCCGGTGGATGAGGTGGCGGCGGCTGCGGGGACGATTGGGTATGAGTTGATGTGTGCTGTGGCTCAGCGGGTTCCGTTTTCTTCTTGATCTTGCTTTTTGATGTGAGGTTTTTTCTGTCGTGGCGAGCCGGGTCTCGGCCCGGCGGCCGACTCACTTTCTTTTGCTTCGCCAAAGAAAAGTAAGCAAAAGAAAGGCGAGCCGAAGTCCGGGGCCCTGCGGGCTTCCTTCCGCTGCTCGGTTCGCTCGGGGTGCGCGCAAACTCGCTTCGCTCAGACAATGCGCGCCCCTTGTCCGAGCGCCCCTGCGCTGCTCAGCCCGGCCACACGGCAACAAGCGGAATCGGGATCGGGTTTCCCTTCCGGTGCGCGTGTCTTGCTCCCGCTTGCGCCGTCATTCGCTGGCGAGTAGCGCAGGGGCGCCCGGACAAGGGGCGCACATGTCCGAAGGCTGCGCAGCAGACAAGTTTGTGCGCACCCCGGGCGATCCGAGCAACGCAGCGTGCCCGAAGGGCCAGCGAATTCGGCTCGCCTTTTCTTTGCTCACTTTCTTTTGGCGAAGCAAAAGAAAGTGAGTCGGCCGCCGGGCCGAGACCCGGCTCGCCACGACAGAAACAACATCACTTCGACCGAGCAGAAGGCGAACAGGAAACAAACCCATACCGCTCACAAAACGGACTCCCCAACACCGGCAGCCACGAAGGCACGTCGTGATACTCCCGCGCCACCTCCGCCAGCACCCCATCGCGATACGCCTGAAAGCGGAACCCCACGCCATCCACCGCGAAGAACGGCACGCCCTCCACCTCGAAACGCTTCACGCTCACCCGCTCGAAGTACGGCGCGAACTCGGCCAGCACCGGTTCGTCGTAGAGAAACACCCGGATCGGCTTGCCGTCGTACACACGGAAGTCAATGATCTGGTCGTCCTGGCGCGCGTGGTGGCGGCCCACGCCGAACACCGGCACGTAGGCGCCGTGGTGAAACGCCAGCATGCCCGCCGGGTTGTAGGTGCGTGCCATCAGCGCAGCACCGGCCGGCAGGTCTTGCTTCAGCGCGGCCACCACCGCGGGCGTCTCGCGCAGGAAGACAGCCCGGTCATGAATCTTGAAGGGTTGCCACCAGGCCAGTGGCGCCCAGGCGATGGCCGCGACCACCAGCAGGTGCGGCACCGACAGCGCCACCGTCCAGTTCAGCGCGCTGCGCAACGGCCTGGCCTCCAGCCGCATCCCGGCCCACACCACAAACACCGGCACGAAGCCGAGCACCCAGTGCAGGCCGATCGTGCGGCGGGTGCTCAGCAGTGCAAACACCAGGATGGGGAAGAGCCACAGCACCGCCAGCGTCGTGCGCGTGGTCGCCGAGGTGCCTGGTGCCGCTCGCGAGCTGACGCCACGCCACAGCAACCAGGGCGTGAGCAGGTAAACCGCCATGCCCACGTACACCCCGAAGGTCTTGAGCGACCAGGCCGAACCTTCGTTGCGGTTGAACACGTTGAACATCACGTTGGTCCAGCCGTGCGTGGCGTTGAAGGCCACGTTGATCGCGATCGACGGAAGCGCCAGCGTGAAAATGAGGAACGGCGCCCACCAGCGCTCGCGACGCCAGCCGAAACAGTGGGCCGCGTACGCAAAACCCAGCAGCGCGGCGAAGTATTTGGAGAGAAACGCCAGGCCCAGGAACAAGCCCGCCAGCGCGTACCAGGGCGCACTGCGCGTGGCGCTGGTGTCGGCCCGCAGGTAGGCCCAGGCCGAGAGCGCCATGAAGAAGATCAGTGGCGAGTCGGTGGTCACCAGTACAAACATCCAGCTCCACGGCATGGCCAGGTACACCGCGCCGGCCAGCCACGCGCTGGACTCGCGTTCGTCCGGCAGAAAGCGGCGCAGCGCATCGACGATGCCCAGCGCGATCACGCTGGTGACGATGAGCGTGAAGCTGCGCAGCACCAGCGGGTGGTCGCTGATCTGGCGCAGCACCGCCAGCAGCCAGCCCACCATGGGCGGGTGGTCGGAGTAGCCCCAGGCCGGGAACACGCCCCACTGGTAGAAGAAGGCCTCGTCGCCGGTGAACGGAAAGCCCGCCGCGATGGCGATCTTCAGGACGAGGGTGATGGCGAACGCGGACCAGAAGATCTGGCGCGACGCGTGGGCGGAGAATTCGGAGGCGCGCATCGGCAGCGTCAGGCGTCAAGGGCCAACAGAGAGACGCCCACCACGATCAGCGTGCAGCCCGCCACGCGCAGCCACGAGAAGGGCTCGCCCAGCCACAGCACACCGAGCGCCATCGTCACCACGAAGCCCAGGCTCACCAGCGGGTAGGCCAGGCTCACGTCCAGCCGCGAAAGCACCCACAGCCAGAGCACGGCGCTCGCGCCGTACAGCACCAGGCCCAGCCACACCATGGGGCTGGTGAGCGCGTGCACATAGGTGGCGCCCACGTCGGCGCCGCTGGGCGCGCCCATGCCGCGTTTCATGGCGAGTTGAGCCGCCGAAGACAGCAGCACACAGAAGACGGCCAGGCCGATGGCGATGGATTTCATGGGGGAGCCTCAGAGTCCGAGGGTGGCGGCGATGCCGATGCCGCCCATGGCCAGCAGCGTCATCCAGCTGAAGGGATCTTTCAAGGCGAACTGCAGCGGGTCTTCGCCGTGCAGCTCGCGCCGGCCGGTCTTGAGCCAGATACGCATGATCCACAGCAGCAGCACGGGCGCCGCGGCCCACAGCCATTCGGGGTTGGCGTAGAGCATCTCGCTGTTCTGGCTGTCGATGTACAGGGCCAGCACCATCACCGCCAGAAACCCGCTGGCCATGCCCATGGCGCGCAGCGAGGACAGGTCGCGCGGCTGGTAGCCCCGACCGGGAGCCAGCGTGATGCGCTCGTCGTCGAGTTCCTCGAGTTCGGCGCAGCGTTTGACGAGGGCCAGACTCAGGAACAGGAAGATCGAGATGGCGGCCAGCCAGTTGGACAGCTCAACCTGTGCCGCCACGGCGCCGGCGCCGATGCGCAGCGTGTACAGACCCGAGAGCACCAGCACGTCGATGAGCGCCAGCCGCTTGAGTACCAGCGAGTAGGCCAGCGTGGTCACGGTGTAGACCAACAGCATGGCGCTGAAGCCCGGGGACACGGTCCAGGCCAGCACGAAGGCCAGCACCAGCATCACGCTGCCCAGCACCACCGCCAGCGGAATGCTGATGGTGGCCGCGGCCAGCGGCCGGTGGCGCTTGAGGCGGTGCGCGCGGTCGTTGGGCAGGTCCAGCAGATCGTTGAACAGGTAGGTGGCCGACGCGCACAGGCCAAAGGCCACGAAGGCCATCAGCACCAATGCCCAGAGATGGGGGTCGAGCCGGTGCGAGGCCAGCAAGGGCAGGAACAGCAGCGCGTTCTTCGACCACTGTTTGATGCGGATCGCGCGCAGCACGGTCTTGAGGCGCAGCGGCTCGCGCTCGAACACGCGTGCCTGGGGGTGCACCTGCTGCAGCGCACTGATCACGCTGGCGGGTGCGTTCACCGCCACGGCCTGCGCACTGCCCTGCCACACGGCGAGGTCGTCGGCACTGTTGCCGGCATAGGCCCAGCTGCTGTGGCCGCGCGCCTTCGCGTGCGCGGCGATGGCGTCGCGCTTGTTGCCTCGGCTGAGGTTCACGCCGTCGGCACGGGCATTGGTGCCCAGGGTGTCGTCAAACAGCTTGAGGTACGCCGCCACGTCGCGCACGATGCGCGAGTCCGCCGCACTCGCCAGCACAAGACTGCGGCCGCGCGCGCGTTCCTCGCGCAGGTACTGCACGAAGCGCTCGTGGTAGGGCAGACGTGCCGGATCGGGGCGCACGGCGTTGGCCAGTCTGAGCTTGAAGCCGGCCTTGCCCAGCAGCAGCCACGCGAACAGGCGCAGCAGGTTGAGCGGGTTGCGCCGGATGAACAGCATCACCGACTCGTACAGCGTGTCGCTGGGCGTGAGCGTGCCGTCCATATCCACGTAAAGCGGGCAGGTGTCGGCGAGGCGGGCGTGGGTGGCGGCAGTCGTCAAACGAAGGGTCCGGTAGGGTGTGCGCCGATTCTAGGCGCCGCACCCCCGCCCTCAGGTGGTCACGCTGCTGCGCAGCGCGGCGGGCTTCTGCACGAGGCCGATGAGCCAGTGCAGGCCGATGGCAGACACCAGCAGGCACAACATGCCCAACCCCCAGCCGGTCCACAGCAGCGGCGTGATCCAGCCCATCAGGCCATCGCTCGAAGGCGCCACCCGGCCCAGCCACTGCACCAGGTCGAGCCACATGGCTTGCAGCGCCTGCAGCCAGGCAGGATCGACCCACACCGCCGCCCAGGTCGGCATGGGCCACTGGCCCACCGAATTGGCCGCTGCCGTGGCCTGACCCGAGCCGGCGGCGCCGAGCAGCCAGCCGGTCAGTTGCACCGACAGCGCGACCAGCGCGGTCCAGCAAACGGTGAGCAGCGCAAAGACGCCCCAGACGATGGTCCTCATGGCAAGGCACCTTCCCGGGTGCGGTGGCGATCGGGCATCTGGCGCCAGGCCCGCGTGAGGCTGTCGAGCATGGCTGTCTCACCGTCGGCGAGATGGCCGTCGGCCTCCACCACGGCCTCGCACAAGGCCACGATCTTTGTGCGCAGGGCGGTGTCGGTCACTTCGGCCAGCAGGGCCTGACGGGTGGCGGTGTCGAGCTGCGACGAGCCCAGCCACTCTCCCTGGGCGCCGATCAGCAGGTCTTCGCAGAAGGCTTCGATCACGGTCTTGAGGTCCTGCGGCGGCAGGCCGAGCTGGCGGGCGGCGTCCAGTCGGTCCAGCGCCTTGATCTCGCTCAGCGCGTAGTTGCCGTCGGCCACCAGGGCCATGGCCAGCAGACGGGCTGCGGCTTGCGGGCTGTTCACGGGATAGGTGCGCATGGTGTGATCCTGAATGGGGGTGGCGTGTGATGTCACTCGTTGCTGCCACCCAGGCCCATGAGGCTGAGCAGGCTGGTGAAAAGGTTGAACAGCGAGACGAACAGGCCCACCGTGGCCAGCACGTAATTGGTCTCGCCGCCGTTGACGATGCGGCTGGTCTCGAACAGGATCATGCCGACCGACAGCAGGGCCACCAGGGCCGAGACGGCCAGCGCCAGAGCGGGCACGCTGAAGAAGAACGCGGCCAGCGCCATCACCAGGGCCACCACCATGCCGGCGAACAGGAAGCCGCCCATGAAGCTGAAATCGCGCCGCGTGGTGAGCACATAGGCCGACAAACCCAGGAACGTGGCGCCGGTGGCACCCAGCGCGGCCACGATGGTCTGAGCGCCGCCGGGCAGGCCCAGCGTGTGGGTGAGGATGGGGCCGAGCGTGTAGCCCATGAAGCCGGTCAGGGCAAACACCGCGGGCAGCGCCCAGCCGCTGTTCTGCAGCTTGTGCACGGCGAACAGCAGACCGAAGTAGCCCACCAGCGTGATCACCAGGCCCGGAGCTGGCCAGCTGTTGGCCACAGCCAAGGCTGCCACGCCAGCGCTGAACAGCAGCGTGAGCGAGAGCAGGGCGTAGGTGTTCTTGAGCACCCGCGTGGTTTGTGCCGGGGTGGCGTCGGTGGCGGTGGCCACGGCCATGCGGCGGGACAGGGCGGAATTGCGCGAGGCGTTTTCCATGAAAGGCTCCAGAGTGGAAGGAAGCCGCGAGGATAGGCGTGCAAGGGTTTTTGAAAAAGCAGAAAATCACTGCGATACCATCCTGAAAAATCGAAGCATGAACGCGGAACTCAACTACAAGCACCTGTATTACTTCTGGGTCACGGCCAAGGAAGGCGGCATGTCGCACGCGGCGGAGCGCCTGGGACTGGCGGTACAGACCGTGAGCGCGCAGGTGCGTCTGCTCGAGCAGTCGCTGGGCCACGCGCTCTTCAAGCCCGCGGGTCGTGGCCTGGCGCTCACTGAAGCGGGGCAGGCCGCACTGCAGGTGGCCGAGCAGATCTTCCACCTCGGTGGGCAGTTGCCCGCTGCGGTGCGCGACGCCACGCGCGCCAGCGAGGTGCGCCTGGTGGTGGGCATTTCCGATGGCTTGCCCAAGCTGGCGGTGCGCGACCTGCTGGAGCCGGCGCTGGCCGAGCCGAACCTGCGCCTGCTCTGCCACGAAGACGAATTCGACGATCTGCTGGCCGACCTCGCCCTGCACCGACTTGATGTGGTGCTTGCCGACCGGCCTGCTCCAGCGAACCCCAACCTCAAGCTCTACAGCCACGCACTGGGCTCATCGGCTCTGGGTTGGTACGCGCCCAAGGCCTGGCTGGCCCAGGCGCGCCAGGGCTTCCCCCACAGCCTGGCCACGGTGCCGGTGCTGCTGCCAACGGCCCACGCCTCGGTGCGCCTGCGCATCGACCAGTGGTTCGAGGGGCATGGTGTGCTGCCGCGCGTGGTGGGGGAGTTTGAAGACAGCGCGCTGCTTGCCACGTTCGGTGCGTCCGGCATGGGAGTGTTCCCCGCGTCCGAAGGCCTGCGCGAGAAGCTGTCGAAATCGTATGGCCTGCAGTGGATCGGTCCTTGTGACGGCGTGCGCGAGCACTTCTACGCCATTGGCACCGCGCGCAAGGTGCAACACCCGCTGGTGCAGCGCCTGCTCAGCGCGGCAGCGGTCTGAGGCGCGCGCGGCTGATCGCCACCAGCCCACTGCCCAGCAGCAGAAAGGCGATCAGCAGGCCCGCCGAGTTCAGCAGCGTCTGTGGGTAGCCGAGCGCGGTCACGTCGATGAACGGGTAGGGGTAGCTCTGCAGCCACACGCCGGGCAGCAGCGCACAGACGACGTAGGCCAATGGCCAGAGGGCCCAGGCCAGCGGCGCGCGCCAGGCCATGCGGGCGGGCGGCACCGCCAGCCACCCGTGCACCAGGCACAGCAGCGGCGTCGCGTAGTGCAGTGTCACGTCGGCCAGCCACTGCAGGCCCTGGGGGTTCCACACGTGGCGCAGCAGCAGGTGGTAGGCCAGTCCCACGATCAGGATGCTCACCGTGACGGCCGAAGCCACGCCCGGTCGCTGGAACCATCGACCCGCTGCACTGTGCGGGCGCAAGAGCGGCCAGCTCAGGCTGATGGCCACCAGCAGGTTGGTGAGCACCGTGAAGTAGCCGAGGTAGGCCACCACGCCGTCACCAGCCGACTTGCCGTTGGCCATGGCCAGTTGCAGCGAGAGCACCAGCTGCAGCAGCACGCCGAACCAGGCCACCACGGCCACGAGGATCGTCAGGCGCGGGCTTTTCATGGACTGCATTGTGAGCAGAAAGTGGCGCCAACGCGCCACGCGGACTTGCCTGAAGATCGGGGGTGACCATGCGAACCCTCACGCCCGCTCCCGAGATGCCCTGGACCGTGTCCAGCCCGTTTCGCATGCAGCCCGGTCTCAGGCGCTTGCCCGCTGCATCCGTGGTTGATGGGCCACCGCTCTTTTTGCGCGACGCGTTGGCCGGTGAATACGCCGCACACAAAGCCGCCGCGCTGCACGCCCTGGGGACAAACGGCCTGCCCGGCGAGCCCGGCGCCCAGGTGTTGCAGGCCATCGCCCAGGCCTACGAGCTGCAGACCGGCGTGCACCTGAGCGCCACCGTGGACGCGCTGGTCCATGGCATGCAGGAGGACTTCGTGATCCTGCACGACGAACCCGCCGGCATGCGCACGCGATTCTTGGCCGTGTGTTTTCCGTCGAACTGGAACCCGACCGAGAAGCTCGGCCTGGACTTCACCGCCATCCACGCGCCCGTGGCCGACAACGCGCTGCTGCAGGCCGGCGCGCACGGCATCGTCGACATGGCGTTTCGCAAGGCGTCCATGCTGCGCCATGTGTGGCTGCTCACGCCGGGCGCCGAGTTGTCGCAACACCCCGAGGCCCGCCGCATCCGCTGGGAAGACGCGCTTCAACAGGCCGACACGTCGCCTTCGGGTCGGCTGCTCGATCAGGTGTTCTTTCGCGTGGAGCGCCAGACCACGCTGCCGCTGCCGTCTCTGCTGCGTGGCGTGTTCTTCATCCGAGTGCTGGTGTGCGGGCTGGCCGACGTGCTGCGTGTGGTGCCCGGCCGGTCGGCCGAACTGCGGGAGGCGTTGTACTCCATGACCGACGCCGTGGCGCATTACCGCGGCATGCGCGCAGTGCGTCCTCGCCTGCTGCAGGAGTTGCAGAACTTCGAATGAGGCGGTACGCCCGGGCTTCAGGGCGCCGGGCGGTCGACCGGCGCCCCTGGCTCTGGCGGCGCTTCCACCACGGGTGGCCGGTGCGGCGCGATGAGGGGTCGAGTGGTGGTCTGGATGTGCCAGACCGCCACGAACATGGCCGCGATGGTCGGGCCGATCACGAAACCGTTGATGCCCATCACCGCGATGCCGCCCAGCGTGGTGATCAGCACCAGGTAGTCGGGCATGCCGGTGTCCTTGCCCACCAGCAGCGGGCGCAGCACGTTGTCGGCCAGCCCGATCACCAGCACGCCGTAGGCCACCAGGGCCGTGCCCTGCCAGACCTGGTCCATGGCAAACAGGTACAGCGCCACCGGCAGCCACACCAGGCCCGCACCCACGGCGGGCAGCAGCGAGAGCGCGGCCATCAACACGGACCACAGCAAGGCCCCGTTGACCCCCAGCGCCCAGAACGCCAGACCACCCAACATGCCTTGAACCAGGGCCACCACCAGATTGCCCTTGACGGTGGCGCGCAGCACGGTGCCAAAGCGATCCAGCAACTCCTGTTTGTGGTCGGGCGGCAGCGGGATGGCCAGGCGCACGCTGCGCACGATGCTGGCGCCATCGCGGATGAGGAAAAACGCAAGGTAGAGCGTGATGAACACGCTGACGACCAGAGTGAAGAGGTCCTGGCCGAAGTTGAATGTGTGCGTGGCGATCAGCTCGCTGCCTTGCGTGAGCAACGCATTGAACTTGCGCTGCACGCGGTCGAAGTTGCCGAGACCGAACCGCCCGAGCAGCGAGATCACGCCATCGGGCAGGGCGTTGAACAGTCCGCGCAGCATCACCGCCGGATTGACTTCGCCCGACTGGATGCGGGTGTACATCTGCGCCGCCTCGCGCGCCAGCGAGATCAGCACCAGCACCGCCGGCATGACCACGGCCACCAGCGCGGCGCCCATGGTGGCCAGCGCTGCGCGCGTGTGCCGATGGTTCATGCGCGGCAGCAGCCACCGGTAGAGCGGGGTGAACATCAGCGCAACGATCGAGCCCCACAGGATGGTGCCGAAGAAGGGCAGCAGGATCCAGAAGAACGCCACCGTCACGGCGGCCAGCATCAGGCGCAGCGTGAGTGGCGCCGAGACCGCAGGCATGGGCAGGGGTGAGAGCACCTGTGGCTCACCGGAAGCGGATTCAACGGGGTCGGGTGTGGCAGGTGTTGTCATGTTCACGGCCAGGAGTTTGAGGGCGCGCCGAGTATGGCGCTGTTCGCCAGCGCACCAGCGGGTTGTGTTGAAGCCACGCCCTTGCATTCTGAGAAATCGTGCTTAAATACCATCCATATGGATTCCACATGGATGGCAAATAGATGACAAACCGAATGCCCGAAGCCCGCCCTCGAGTGGGCGACTCCGAGAAGATGACGGTCAATCTCGGGTGGTCGACCTGGGCCAGGTCGACCTGCTGGTGCAGGAGGGCTTTTATTCGAACCGCTCCGACCTGGTGCGCACGGCGGTGCGCAACCTCCTCGCCACCCATGCCGACACGCTCAAGCAAACCGTGGCCCGCAAAACGCTGACGCTGGGCCTGCAGCACCTCACCCGCGCCGAACTGGAACGGACCGTGGCCGCCGGTGAGACATTGCGCATCCAGGTGGTGGGCTTGGCCCGCATCGACGACGACGTCACGCCCGAGCTCGCCCTGGCCGCCATCGAAACCGTGTCGGTGCTGGGTGCCTTCCACGCCAGCCCCGCCGTGCGCCAAGCGCTCGCGCCTCGCACCGTTTGATCTTCCTTTTTTCCATGACGAAACACCCCCCATTGAAAACGCCCATTCCGCCAACCCTGGCCATGAACATCAACGACACCATCGCCAAGGCGCTTGCGCAGGCTGGACTCGACACCCGCGGCGGACCGCTCAAAGGCGTGACGGACACCATCCGCAAGGCGCTGGCCTCGGCCGGCCTGGGGGGTGGGCCTGTGGGCATGCCAGCCGATGCCGACGCGATCGAGGTGACCGCGCGCGACATCTCCGCCCAGCCCACGGCGCCAGGCGTCGGCCAGTTTCTGGCCCGCACGCTCAACCACCCAGTTGGCGTTCGCGACTACAAGCTCTACCGGCCCGCCGTGCGGGCGGGCACACCGGGCGGCCCACGGCCCATGGTCGTGATGCTGCATGGCTGCACCCAGTCGGCCGACGACTTTGCCGCCGGCACGCAGATGAACCGCCTGGCCGATGAGCATGGTTTTCTGGTGCTCTACCCCGAGCAGTCGGCCAGCGCCAACACGTCGCGCTGCTGGAACTGGTTTCGCCCGCAAGACCAGGTGCGCGAGGGCGGCGAGCCCGCCCTCATCGCCGCCATGGTGCGCGAGGTCATGAGCGATCACGCCACCGACCCGCCGGTGGATCCCCGGCGCGTGTTCGTGGCCGGGCTCTCGGCCGGCGCGGCGATGGCGGTGATCCTCGGCGAGACCTGGCCGGATGTGTTTGCCGCCGTGGGCGCCCACTCGGGTTTGCCGTTTGCGGCCGCGCACGACATCCCCTCGGCCATGGCCGCCATGAAGGGTCGCGGCGTGATGGGCCGGGCCCATTTTCCCGGCACCGCCGACGACCCCCGGCGCAGCGCCACGCAGGCCGTGCCCACCATCGTGTTCCACGGCGACCGCGACCACACCGTGCAACACAGCAACGGCGAGCACATCACCCAGCAGGCGCGCCACGCAGAGCCGCCCCTGAACGCTCGCAGCGAAACCGGCACCGCCGCTGGCGGGCGCCGCTACACGCGCGAAGTGCATGCCGATGCCGCCGGCCGGGTCCGGGTGGAGCAGTGGACCGTGCACGGCGCCGGGCACGCGTGGTCGGGCGGGGACGCCGCAGGCTCCTACACCGACAACGCCGGGCCCGACGCCTCGGCCGAGATGCTGCGCTTTTTCCTGGCGCAGCCGCCGCGTGGCTGAGGTGGTCTCGGTGCAACCGCCTGCACGCCGTTTGCTGGCCACGCTGAGTGCGCGCTTTGACGGCGCGGCCTTGCGCGTGGCGCTCCCGGGCCAGCCCATCCAGGCCGCGTGCGCGCCCACGGCCGCGCAGACCGCGCAGTGGGCGCCGCTGCAGGCCTGGTGTTTTCTGGGCGCTGGCGACGGCAGCAGCCCGCTGCTGCAGCCCACGCGAGCGCCACGGGTGGAGCAACGCTTCTCGGTGGCGGTGTGGCCGGCTGCGGCCAACAGCGCGCGGCGCGATGTGATCGAAGCCTTCAGCCGACACCTCGACGGCAGCCATCAGCTGCTGGCGGCCGGTGGCGCCTGGGCGGGTTTGCTGCTGCGACTGCGCGTGAAGGCTTGCGACGTGGCGTGGTGGCGCCGACGCCGGCCCACCGATCCGTGGGACTGCGGTTACGCGCTGAACGAGCCCGCCGCACGCGCGGCACTCGCGCGGTTCGAGCCGCGCCGGGCCACGCTCGTGGTGGCGGTGGATTGGCCCGAGGCGGCGTTGCTGGATGCCATCACCGGGATGGCGCGTTCATCACCCCGGTTTTTGCACCCGGTGCGCTGGCTGGTGGTGCAGCCGGACCCGAGCGACATCACCGAGCGACTGCGATCGGCCGGGCTGCGGGTGGAATCGTGCGATAACCCCACTTCAACTCACGACATGAACAGATGACCGATTGGAAGACCCAGCAAATGATCAAGGCCTCGGGCTGGCCGCTGGCGCCCGAGCTGCTCGCGCCCGGCGCCGACTTCAGCGCCCCGGCCGAGGGAGGCCTCGTGCCGTGGCACTGGGCCTGCAGCGAAGGCAAGGCCGGTCTGGTGCGCTACATGATCGAGCACGGCGCGAACGTGCAGGACCGAACCCCGACCGGCCAGGGCATGCTGCACATGGCGGCCCGCTCGAAGAGTTTTCAGGTGGTGATGATGCTCATCGACGCACTCAAGGCCACCGGTGCGCCCGCGCCCGATGAAGGTCTGCGCTCGTTCCTGACCAAGACCTTCAGCAAGGGCCACCCCGACTCGAAGAACCGTCTGCAGCAGGCCCTCAAGGACTGGGACCGGCTGCAGCGGCAAGCGGTGCCGTTCAAGCCGACTTGACGAAAAAGGCCCTGACACGTGAGTGCCAGGGCCCAGTCGCCATGTCAGCAGCGGGGGACGACCCGCAGCGGCATCAGGCGCTTTGCTGGATGCCGGCCAGCAGCCAGCCGCCGCTGCCCTGGCGCGGCTTGGTCAGGTGCCAGATTTCGTCGAAGCTTTCGGCCAGCTCGGCACCGTTCTCGCGCGTCTCGCCGGTGAAGCGCACGCTGACCACGTAGCGGCTGTCGCCTTCTTCCACTTCGAGCACCTCCGCGTGGATCTGCACCACGTCGGTGTGCTGACTGGTCGCTCCCCGCTCGCTCAGATCCATCTGCAACTCGGCAAACATCTCAGGCGTCGTGAAGGCGCGGATGTCGTCGAGATTGCCGGCGTCGTTGGCGGCTTGAAGGCGGATGAAGTTCACCTTGGCATTGCGCTCGAAGCCCTGCACGTCGAAGTCAGCCGGGATGCTGCTGGCAACGCCGCCACCCAACGAGCTGCCGATCATCGAACCGCCGCCAGCATTCACAGGCGTGCGCAAGGCATGGACGTCGGGCGTGCGCTGGCGGCTGGCGCCGGCGCTGGCGTAGGCCAGACCGCCCGAACCACCCTGCTGGGCGATGGCGCGTTTGCGCATGATGAAGCCGAACACGGCGATGGCGGCGGCGATCAACAGGCCGATCATCAACATGTTGGCCATGCCTTCACCAAAACCCAGGTGCGACGCCAGCGCCATGAGGCCCAGACCGGCGGCGAGACCGGCGATCGGCCCCATCCAACTGCGGCCGGTGCTGGCCGCAGCGGCGCCGGCTCCCGCTGCAGCAGGAGCCGCGGTGGGTGCGGGCGCCTTGGCCGGTGGGGCCGACTGGCGTTGCATGCCGAACGACTTGCCACCGCCCATGCGTCTCGCTTCCGCATCGAAATGAGCCGCGCCCAGACCCAGGGTCATGACCACGGCAAGAAGGGAAAGCCACTTTTTCATCAGAGTCTCCGTCAATAGAAGTTAAAACACGCCGCAGGGTACAGGCACTGATGATTCCGAAAAAGCAGAAATAACGAGACATCAGGTTCGTAAAAAGAAGAACATCACAAGCGAGCGTTTTGCGGCCGTCGGTCACAACGAGGCCTCAGCAACGAGGTTCGGGCGGCATGCCAGGTCTTCACGCCGCCAGTGCGCGCGCCAGCATGAGCGCGCCCAGCCCGAGAAACACGCTGTAGAGCGCGCGCTGGAACATCGGGGCCGGGAGGCGTTGGCGCCAGTGCGCCCCGATCCACAACCCGAGGCAGGCCGCGGCCAACGCGATGACGTGGCCAATGGCGGGCACCGGAACACCCGAACTCGCCATGTGCCCCAGGCGCACCGCCAGCGCCAGCGTGGCCACCAGAAAGCTCAGGCCCAGGGCCTGGATGAAGGCGTCCTTCTCCAGCCGCAGCGATTGCAGGTAGGGCACCAGCGGCATCACGAACACGCCGGTGGCCGCGGTCAACGCGCCCGACAACACACCGGCCAGCCCGCCGAGCACCCGTGTGTGGCGCGCAAGGTCTGGCAGCGCGGGGCGTGCCAGGCCCCATGCGCCGTAGACCACGAGCACCGCGCCCAGGATGATGCGCGCGTCGTTGCCCGCTGTGCCGAGGTCGGGCAGCGGGCTCCCCACCGTGGCCCCGGCCACGCCCAGCCAGAGCGGCCAGAGGCGCCGAACCAGTGTGCGGGCGTGTGGCCCGATGCATTGCATGATATTCGTCAACAGCGAAGGAAGCAGCACCAGCGTGGCGGCGGTGGCCGGTGGCATGGCCTGTCCGAGCAGTGCGATCGCGAACGTCGGCAGACCCATGCCCGAGACACCCTTGACGGCGCCCGCCGCGACGAAGACGGCGCCGATCAGCCAGAAGAGGGGGTTGTTCATGGGCCTATCGTGCAGGGCGTCCGCGGCCGCGTCCATCGCGCACCGCCAGAGGTATCCTTCGCCCATTCAGGAGGATCGAGCCCCATGACAGCCCCACGTGCCACACCCACCTACCGCATCGATCCGTTCGACCTGCGCCTGTTTGCCGCGATCGTGGAACAAGGTTCGATCACCGCCGGCGCACGTCACATTCACCTCTCGCTCGCCGCTGCCAGCACGAGGCTGCAGCAGCTCGAACACGCCATCGGCGCCACCCTGCTGCTGCGCTCCAAGCGCGGCGTGAGCACCACCGACGCCGGCCGCACGCTGCTGCTGCACGCCGGCCGTTTGCAACGTGACATGGAGGCCTTGCACGCCGACATGGCGGCCCACGCGCACGGCGTGCGCAGCACGGTGAGGGTGTTGTGCAACACCGCCGCCATGACCGAGCACCTGCCGCCGCTGCTCGGCCGCTTCCTGGTGGCGCACCCGGACATCGACATCGAGCTGCGCGAACTCGGCAGCCGCGACGCGCTGGTGTCCATGCGCCAGGAGCAGGCCGACATCGGCATCGTCGCCGACCACGTGGGCACCGAAGGCCTGAGCACGCGCTTCTTCCGCGAGGACCGCCTCGTGGCGGTGTTGCCGAAGCTGGGCGCGCGCTCCACGCGGCGCGCAATGCCCTTCGTGGACCTGCTCGAACACGCCTTCGTCGGTCTGCCGAGCGACAGCGGCATCAGCCGGCTGCTGCACGACAGGGCCCTGCAACACGGCCGAGGCCTGCACCACCGCGTGCGCGTGCGCGGGCTCGATGCGGTGATGCAGCTGGTGGGCGAGGGCGTGGGCGTGGCGGTGGTGCCGCTGGCCACCGCGCAGCGGCTGGTCAACGAGCGCGTGGTGGTGCGCCCGCTCAGCGACGCCTGGGCCACGCGGCAACTGCTGCTGTGCACGGCGGGCGACGCGCCGCCGGGCGCGGGCGCGGCGGCCTTGTACGGGTTCCTGGCGCAGCAGGCGGGTGGCCCGCCCGGGCGATGAGGGCGGGCACCGCAGGGCTCAAGGCATCTTCTTCTTCACCCGGGCCTCCAGCGCCTGCAGCTCCAGCGTGGCGGCGCGCACCACCTGGCTGCCCCACTCGTCCTGCATCTGGTGCTCGCCGCGCACCATCACCAGCCGGCTCTTGCGGCTCGTGCCCTTGAGCCGGCGCATCACCACCTGGGGCGGTGCCATCAGGATGCAGGACGCCGGCACGATGGCCACGCCCAGGCCGCTGCCCACCATGGCCAGCACGCTGACGAACTGCCCGGCCGAGTGCCGCAGGTCGGGCGCGAAGCCGGCCTCTTCGCACAGCGCGGCGGTCTGGTCGAAGTAGTCGCTCTCCGCGTAGCGCGAGAAGCTCACGAAGGGCTCGTGCGCCGCCGACTTGAGTGCCAGTGCCCCGGCGGCGCTGGCCAGGGGGTGGTCGGCGGCAAAGGCCAGGCAGTAGGGGTCATCGATGCCCGCCACTGTTTCGGGAGGCGGGGTGCTCGTGCCCGGCCGGATGAAGCCCAGGTCGATCTCGGCGTTGCGCAGGGCCTGCAGCTGGCGCGCCGACGGAATCATCTCGTGCGCCTCCACGCTCACCTCCAGCCCATCGCGCCACAGGCGTTTCAGCAGGCCCGGCAACACGGTCTGCGTGGCCGAGGGCATGAGACCCACGCGCAGGATGCTGCGCTGGCCCGACTGCAGCTCGCGGGCGCGCGACGATGCCTGCTGCGCCCGCGCCAGGATCGCCCGGGCATCCACCAGGAAGGACTCGCCGGCGGGGGTGAGGCGCACGCCGCGTGGCAGGCGCACCAGCAGGCTGGCGCCGACCTCTTCCTCCAGTTGCCGGATCTGGGCTGACAAGGGGGGCTGCGCCATGAACAGCTTGCTCGCCGCGCGGCTCACGCTGCCGAGATCGGCCACGGCCACGAAATAGCGCAGGTGTCTGAGTTCCATGGGGTGTCTCCGGCGGTGTCTCGAAAGCATACTTCATGCGTATGTTTTTCATATGAAATGAGTATTTGACGTATATGTCAGGACGGCCGAGACTGCGGGCCAACACAGCTTGAATGGCGCCCATGAAATCCCTGCGAAAACCTGCCCCGGGCCCCGGCCTGGAACTGCACGAGAGTGAGCCGCCCGCGCCCGGCCCGGGCGAGGTGCTCATCCGGATCAAGGCCACCGGCGTGTGTGGCACCGACCTGCACATCGACGAATGGACGCCGAGTTACCACTTCATGACCAGCGCCCTGCCGGTCACCATCGGCCACGAATTCAGCGGTGAGGTGGCTTCGTGGGGCGAGGGCGTCACGGGCCTGGCTCCCAGCCAGCTGGTCACCGTGCGTCCCTCGGTGGTCTGCGGCCGCTGCGCCGCCTGCCTGACCCAGGACTTCGACGCCTGCACCACGCGCCAGGGCATCGGCGTCATGCGCCACGGTGCCTTCGCCGACTGGGTCGTGGTGCCAGCGCGCAACTGCGTGCCCGTGCCTGCGGGCATGGACCCGCTGGTGGCCGCGCTGGCCGAGCCGCTGTCGGTGAGCCTGGAGGCGGTGCGCACCGGGGGCGTGAAGGCCGACGACCGTGTGCTGGTGCTGGGCCCGGGCAACATCGGCCAGGGCATCGCGCTGTTCGCCCGCGAGGCGGGCGCGGCACAGGTCGTGGTGGCGGGGCACGGCGATGCGCCGCGCATGGCCGTGCTGCGCCGCCTGGGTTTCGACGACCTCGTCGACGTGGCCGACATCGGCCTGGAGCGGGGATTGGCGCCTTACCTCGACGCAGGGCATTTTGATGTCGTCATCGAGGCCACGGGCGCGTCGGCCGTCGTGGCCCCCGCTCTGAAGGCTTTGAAGGCCCATGGCGTTCTCGTGATCACCGGCATCCATGCGGCCCCTGTGGCCATCGATCTCACCGCCCTCGTGCGCCGGCACCAGACCCTGCGCGGCTCGTACCGTTCGCCCGAGAGCGCCTGGCCGGATGTCGTGGCCTTCATGGGCCGGCATCAGGCCCTGTTGCGCCACATGATCACGCACCGCGTGCCGCTCTCCCGTGCGGGAGAGGGCTTTGCCCTGGCGCGCAACCGGACCGCCACCAAGGTCATGGTGCAGCCCGACGCCGAATGGGCCGAAGAAAGCGTGGCGCCATGAGTGTCGGGCCGGCAGCGGCCTTTCTCGCGCTGTGGAACGGCGTCGCCGATGCGGGCGCGGTGCCCGAGTACGAGGTCTGGCACACCTTCGAACACGTGCCCGAGCGCGTCGGCTCGCCCGGCTTCGTTCAGGGCATCCGCTACCGATCGGTGGACGGCCCCGTGCGCTACTTCACCTGTTACTGGTTGCGCTCGCTCGACGCCTTGACCACACCCGAATACCGCGCGCTGGTGGACCATCCGACGCCGTGGTCGGCCCGCATGCGCAGCCAACTCAGCGGCTTCCTGCGCCTGCCGTGCGAGCTTGGCGCAACGATCGGCGTCTCGTCGGCCAGCCGCCTGGCCACACTGCACCTGGAGGCACACACGTCGGAGGCGGCCGCCCGCCTGCGGACCCTGCTGCAGCGGCAGGTGGACGGGGCCAACCTGGTGTGCGCACACTGGGGGCTGTGCCGACCCAGCGACGACCATCCCCTCGCCAACCCGCCTCTCGGCGGCGCGTCTGGCGCGGCCAGCCTGGTGGTGTTGTTGCAGCATGGGGATTTGTCCGCGTTGCGCCACGGCACCGAAGCCCTGTTGCGCTCGCTCGGCCCCGACTTCCGGACGCTGGGTGGGCCGGCGTATTTCGAGCAGCTCACCCAGGTTCGCCAGAGCGCGCTGCAGGCGCCGCTCTCCAGCCGCCAACCGGCGCGCGGCGACCTGTTCCATGCATTCAACCCAGGAGACAAGACACCATGAACACCCACCCCAAGCGCACCTTTCTTGCCCGAGCCGGCCTGCTCGCACTCGGCCTTGCTGTCCCGCCCCTGAGCGCCTCGGCGCAGTCCGCCGCGCCCTGGCCCACCAAGCCGATCCGTCTGGTGGTGGGCTACCCCAGCGGTTCTTCGCCCGACATGCAGGCCAGGTTGATTGCCGATCCGCTGTCCCGCGCGCTGGGGCAACCGGTGGTGGTCGAGAACCGGCCCGGCGCCAGCGGCAACATCGGCGCCGATCTGCTGGCGCGCGCCGATGACGGCCACACCATCGGCGTCATCGGCAACGGGCCACTGACCAGTTCCAAGTACCTGTACACGAAGTTGCCCTACGACCCGGCCACCGCGTTCGCACCGATCGCGCTGATCGGCGCCGCGCCCCTGGTCTGGGTCACGAACAAGGCGGGTGCCGAGCGGCCCATCGCCGAGGTGTTGAAGCAGATGCGCGCCGACGGCGACAAGCTGTCCTATGGCTCCATCGGGCCGGGGTCGGGCGGGCACCTGGGCATGGAACTGCTCAAGCAGGCGGTGGGCATCAACCCGCTGGACGTGCCCTTCAATGGCGGGCCGCCGATCATCAACGCGATCCTGGGCGGGCACATCCAGATGAGCTTGTTGCCGGCCTCCACCGTGAACCCGCTGGTGCAGGCCGGCAAGCTCGAGGCCGTGGCCGTCACCTCGGCCCGGCGCAGCCCGCTCGCCCCCACGCTGCCCTCCATGGAAGACATTGGTGCCCAGGGCGTCAACATCGAGGTGTGGAACGCCGTGATGGCCCCGTCCAGCATGCCGGCGGCCCACCAGGCGCTGCTGAGCAGCGAACTGGGCAAGATCCTCAACCAGCGCGAGATGCGCCAGAAACTGTTCCAGCAAGGCTGGCGGGTGGACGATCCCAGCCCCAAAAGCCTGAGCGCGCGCATCGCGCAGGACACCGCCACCTACCGCGATCTGATTGCGCGCAACAAGATCCGCATCGACTGAGCCAGCTCAGGCGCAAGACCGGGCCTCACGCGCGGGTCGGGAACCCTTCCGCCAGCGCCCCGCGCAGCCAGGCCACGAAGGCCGCGACCGCGCGCGGCACATGGCTGGCGTAGGGCCGGATGGCGTAGAGGTGCGTGCTGAAACCGCCCACCGACTCCCAGTCATCGAGCACCTCGACCAGCTTGCCCGCCTGCAGCGCGGACTGGGCGCTGAAGTCGGGCACCAGTGCAATGCCCAGACCGGCGATGGCCGCGTCGCGCAAGGCCTCGCTGTTGTTGGCGCTGAAGGGTCCGGACACGGGAACGGTGGTGCGCTGCGTGCCGCCCTTGCGGCGGGAGTCGGTCGGCTGGAAGTGCCAGGCGGGCGTGTCCTGTCCGCGCGGGTAGTGCAGGCAGTCATGTTGTGCCAGGTCTTGCGGCGCGGTGGGGGTGCCACGGCGGCGCAGGTAGGCACGGCTGGCCACCAGCACCGAACGGGTGGCGCACAGTGCCCAGGCCACGTGCGTGTCGGGCGGTGTGGCGGTGTGGCGGATGGCAAGGTCGAAACCTTCGGTGGCAAGCGAACTGAGGCGGTCCGAGAGTTCGAGTTCGAGCCGCACCTGGGGATGGGCGCGCAGGAACTCCGCGATGCGCGGGACCAGTTGCTGGCGCGCGAAGGCCACCGGTGCGGTCACGCGCACGCGCCCGGCCGGCAGTTCGGCGAGGTCGCGCACGCTGGAGAAGCTCTGCGCGATGCGCTCGAACGGTTCGCGCATGCCATCCACCAGTTGCTGCCCGGCTTCGGTGAGGCGCACGCTGCGTGTGGTGCGCTGCACCAGCGGCACGCCGGCAGCCCGCTCCAGCTCGCTGATGCGCTGGCTCATGGCGGCCTTGCTCACGCCCAGCCGTTGCGCGGCGGCGGTGTAGCTGCCCTGCTGCGCGAGCACGGTGAGCCAGTGCAGGTGCACCCAGAGGGTTTCCACTTTTTCGGAATTCATGCGTCTATTGTTCACCATATCGAACAATCCGTTCAAGTCTGCGCACTATGCGTGAAGGACGGGTCGGCCTAAACTGGCCCGATTCCACTTGCTGAACAGGTCATCCCATGTTGAACGCTCCCATCCCGATCGACCACTTCATCCAGGGCGGCGTCACTGCCGGCACGTCGCCGCGCCACCAGGACGTCTACAACCCCGCCACCGGGGCCGTGACCGGCAAGGTCGCGCTGGCCAACCATGCCGATGTGGCCGCCGCCGTGGCCGCCGCGCAGGCCGCGTTCCCCGCCTGGGCCGACACGCCGCCGATCCGTCGGGCGCGCGTGATGTTCAAGTTCCTGGAGCTGGTGAACCGGCACAAGGACGAGCTGGCCCACCTGATCACCGCGGAGCACGGCAAGGTGTTCACCGACGCTCAGGGCGAGGTAGCGCGCGGCATCGACATCGTCGAATTCGCCTGCGGCATCCCGCAGCTGCTCAAGGGCGACTTCACCGACCAGGTCTCCACCGGCATGGACAACTGGACGCTGCGCCAGCCGCTGGGCGTGGTGGCCGGCATCACGCCGTTCAACTTCCCGGTCATGGTGCCCATGTGGATGTTCCCGGTGGCGATCGCCGCGGGCAACACCTTCATCTTGAAGCCCAGCCCGATCGACCCGTCGGCCTCGCTCTTCATGGCCGATCTGCTGAAAAAGGCCGGTCTGCCCGATGGCGTGTTCAACGTGGTGCAGGGCGACAAGGAAGCGGTGGACGCGCTGCTGGTGCACCCCGACGTGAAGGCCATCAGCTTCGTGGGCTCCACGCCGATCGCCAACTACATCTACGAGACCGGCGCCCACCACGGCAAGCGTGTGCAGGCCCTGGGCGGCGCGAAGAACCACATGGTGGTGATGCCCGACGCCGACCTGGACCAGGCGGTGGATGCATTGATCGGCGCGGCCTATGGCAGCGCCGGCGAGCGCTGCATGGCCATCAGCGTGGCGGTGCTGGTGGGTGATGTGGCCGACAAGATCATGCCCAAGCTGATCGAACGCACGAAGGCGCTGAAGGTGCTCAACGGCACCAACCTGGCCGCCGAGATGGGCCCCATCGTCACGGCCGCCGCGCACCAGCGCATCACCGGCTACATCGAAGCCGGTGCACAAGAAGGCGCGCAGATGGTGGTGGATGGCCGCGGCTTCGACGCCGCGAAGACCGGCGAGGGTTGCAGCAAGGGTTTCTGGATGGGCGGCACGTTGTTCGATCACGTGACGACCGACATGAAGATCTACAAGGAAGAGATCTTCGGCCCGGTGCTGAGCTGTGTGCGCGTGCCCGATTTCGCGAAGGCGGTGCAGATCATCAACGACCACGAGTTCGGCAACGGCGTGAGCTGCTTCACCCGCGACGGCAACGTGGCGCGTGAATTTGCGCGGCGCATTCAGGTGGGCATGGTCGGCATCAACGTGCCGATCCCGGTGCCCATGGCCTGGCACGGCTTCGGCGGCTGGAAGAAGAGCCTGTTCGGCGACATGCACGCGTATGGCGAAGAGGGCGTGCGCTTCTACACCAAGCAGAAATCGATCATGCAGCGCTGGCCGGAATCGATTTCCAAAGGTGCTGAATTCGTCATGCCGACCGCCAAGTGAAACAGGGCCGGGCGTGAGCGACGGCAACAGTCCCTACGACCCGGACAACGGTGACTGGCAAACGCTGATCACCGTGTTCAGCCCGACCGAGGCCTACCTGCTTCGCGGGGTGCTGCAAGCCGCCGGAGTGCCGGCGGCGGTGGCCGATGCGCACCTGGTGCAGGCCTACACGCTGCTCGCCGGAGCGATCCCCGTGCGTGTGCAGGTGCCCGTGCACCGCCGCGCCCATGCCGAGGCGGTGCTGGTGGCGTTCGAGCGCGGCGACTACGGACTCAGCGACGACCACCTTGGCGAGGAGACGCCCTCATGAACAACACGAGCTTCGACTTCATCGTCATCGGCGCCGGCACCGCGGGTTGCCTGCTGGCCAACCGCCTCTCGGCCGACGCCACGAAACGCGTGCTGCTGGTCGAGGCCGGCCGCAAGGACGACTACCACTGGATCCACATCCCCGTGGGCTACCTGTATTGCATCGGCAACCCGCGCACCGACTGGCTCTACCAGACCGAGCCCGACGCCGGCCTCAACGGCCGCCGGCTGCGCTACCCGCGCGGCAAGGGGCTGGGCGGCTGCTCCAGCATCAACGGCATGATCTACATGCGTGGCCAGAGCCGCGACTACGACCAGTGGTCGCAGCTCACCGGTGACGACGACTGGCGCTGGGACAACTGCCTGCCCGACTTCAAGGCGCACGAAGACCACCACCGCCTCGACGCAGCGCAAGACCCGGCCTTTGCGCAGTTGCACGGGCATGGCGGTGAGTGGCGCATCGAGAAGCAGCGCCTGCGCTGGGACGTGCTCGACGCGTTCGCGCAGGCCGCGCAGCAGGCCGGCGTGCCCGCCAGCACCGACTTCAACACCGGCAACAACGAAGGCGTGGGCTACTTCGAGGTCAACCAGAAAAGCGGCTGGCGCTGGAACGCATCGAAAGCGTTCCTGCGGCCGGCGCAAGGCCGCCCCAACCTCACCGTGTGGACCGAAACCGCCACCGACAGACTGGTGCTGGAGCGCGACCCCGGCGGCCAGCTGCGCTGCACCGGCGTGCAGCTGTTGCGCGGCGGGCAGACGGTGCGCGTGTCGGCCTCGAAAGAAGTGGTGCTCAGCGCGGGCAGCATCGGCTCGCCAGCCATCCTGCAGCGCTCCGGCATCGGCCCGGCCGCCTTGCTGCAGCAGCACGGCATTGCGGTGCAGCACGAGCTGCCCGGCGTGGGCGAGAACCTGCAGGACCACCTGCAGATCCGCGCGGTGTTCAAGGTGCAGGGCGCCCCCACGCTCAACGTGCTGGCCGGCAGCCTGTGGGGCAAGGCGAAGATCGGGCTGGAGTACGCGCTCAAGCGCAGCGGTCCCATGAGCATGGCGCCCAGCCAGCTCGGCGCCTTCACCCGCAGCGACCCGGCGCAGCCCTGGCCCAACATCGAATACCACGTGCAGCCACTCAGCCTGGACGCTTTTGGCGAGCCGTTGCACAGCTTCCCGGCCTTCACCGCCAGCGTGTGCAACCTCAACCCCACCAGCCGTGGCCATGTGCGCATCACCTCGGCGAAGGCCGACGCCGCCCCGGCGATCGCGCCGCTCTACTTGAGCACACCCGAAGACCGCCAGGTGGCCGCCGACAGCCTGCGCGTGACCCGTCGCATCGTGGCCCAGCCCGCACTCGCGAAATACCAGCCGCAAGAGCACAAGCCCGGCGTGCAGTTCCAGAGCGACGAAGAGTTGGCCCGCCTGGCCGGCGACATTGCAAGCACCATCTTCCACCCGGTGGGCACCACGAAGATGGGCCGCGCCGACGATGCCATGGCGGTGGTGGACAGCCACCTGCGCGTGCGCGGCGTGGCGGGCCTTCGTGTGGTGGACGCGGGCGTGATGCCCACCATCACCAGCGGCAACACCAACAGCCCCACGCTCATGATTGCGGAGAAGGCGGCTCGCTGGCTGGTGGCTGGGAACTAACGGATGCCGCCGACGTAGCGGGCATCCGGGTCATCGCCTTCCTTGCGCGGCCCGCCGAAGGCCGAGATCAGAGCGGATTCGATGAAGCCACTGTGTTGCCCGGGCACCGAATGGGCAAACCCGCCTGATCTTGGTGTGGCTGCGCGCTGCGCTGCCGCCGCGCTGACCTGGCCCGCCTTCAAGGTGTCGGCGGCCACCTGCAGCAAGGGCTTGCGCCCGGGGGCGGCGATCAGCGGGATGGCCGCTTCGAGTTTGTCGGCCAGGGCCAGCAGGTCGGCGTGTTCGCCTGCCGTGGCCTTCTCGCGTGTGAACCGCACGATCTCGCGCGCGTAGTCCGCGTTGCTGGCCAGCCACTCCGTGTCGGTCACCCGGCCGGTTTTGCGACGCAGCAACACATGCAGGTGGGCTGCGATGGCAAAGACATCAGTGGTGCTCATGGCCTGCTCCTTCATCACGGCACGACGCGCGCGCCAGGTCTTCGTCAAGGGCCGCTGCGGTTCCGGCTCCGCCGGCCCCAGGCGGCGTCCCCCTTGGGGGAAGCGCGGCAGGCGCGCAGGGGGTCAACTCAAGCTTTCGTTGTGCAAGGACACATCGAGCCCGGCACGTTCTTCGAACTCGCGCACGCGCAGTGTGGTGAAGCGCGAGGTGATCCACAGCACCACGGCCGTCATGACCAGGCTGTAGGCCAGCACGGCCACACACGCGATCACCTGCGCCATGAAGCTGGCCTCCACGCCGGAGATGGCCGGGTCGGCCAGCAAGCCGGTGAGCAATGCGCCCACCAGGCCGCCTACACCATGCACGCCAAAAACGTCGAGTGAGTCGTCCGCGCGCAGCTTGCGCTTGAGGGCGGTGGCGCCCCAGTAGCAGGCCACACCCGCCACCAGGCCGATGACGAGTGCGCTGCGCGGCGTCACGAAGCCCGCCGCCGGCGTGATGGCCACCAGGCCCGCCACCACGCCCGAGCACAGGCCCAGCAGCGACGCGCGTTTGCGCGCCAGCCACTCCGCGCCCATCCACGAGAGCGCGCCCGCGGCCGCCGCGATGTGCGTGACCAGCATGGCCAGGCCGGCGCGGCCGTCGGCCGCCAGCGCGGAGCCGGCGTTGAAGCCGAACCAGCCCACCCACAAGAGGCCGGTGCCAGCCATGGTGAGGCCCAGGTTGAAGGGAATGAACGGCTCGCGGCCATAGCCCTCGCGCGGGCCGAGGGCGTAGGCGCAGACCAGCGCGGCGGCGCCGGCGTTGACGTGCACCACCGAGCCGCCGGCAAAGTCCAGCGCGCCGAGTTGCGCCAGCCAGCCGCCCGGCTCCCACACCCAGTGGGCAACGGGCGCGTACACCAGCAGCAGCCACAGGCCCGTGAAGGTGAGCAACGCGCCGAAGTGCATGCGCTCGACCAGTGCGCCCACCACCAGCGCGCAGGTGATGATGGCAAAGGTGAGCTGGAACATGGCAAACACCGACTCGGGCAGGTGTTTGGCGATGTGGCTCACCGCCACCTGTCCGGTGGAGCCGAGGAACTCCATGCCCGAGAAGCCGATGCGCTCCACGCCGCCGATGAAGCCACCCATGGCACCCCCGGGCGTGAACGCCAGCGAATACGCCACGCCAAACCACAGCAGACTCACCACCGCAGCGATGCCCACCACGCTGGCCATGGTGTTGATCACGTTGAAGCGACGCACCATGCCGCCGTAGAAAAGGGCGATGCCCGGCAGCGTCATGAGCAGGACCAGCGCGGTGCTCACCATGAGCCAGGCGGTGTCTGCGCCCTGGATCGTGCTGGCCGCCAGCAGTCCGGGTGCAGTGAGGGCCGCCGCCGGTGGTGTGGCGGCGGGGGCGGTTTGTGCAGCAGATGTCAGCGGTCCGAGCAGGAGGGCGAGCAGCGCGGGCGGTGAAAGAATGTTTCTCCGGTGGCGGGGTGGGCGAAGAAGGGCCGTTACACGGTTATGGTGCATTTTGTTACCTGATTCCAACGACCCCGAGGCCAGTGCATAAGCTGTGCCAAGGGTTCTCCCGGCCAAGGGAAAGCCCGGATGCACACCACTGGTGCAGGCCGCTACAGTGCATGCACTCGCTCAAGCGCACTGCGCTGGTGACCGCGGGGGACCGAGGAGACAACCCAGTCCAATCACAAAAACGTGTTTCAGCGTCCTCCAGAGATGCCCGATTGCTCAAACCGACCCGAGAGGGTCGGTTTTTTTTCGCCGGTGCGTGAGGTGACAATCCCGGAATGGAATTGCTGCTTGTCTCGCTGGCCTCGTTGTTCGCCGGTTTCGTGGATTCGATCGTGGGTGGCGGTGGCCTCATCCTGGTGCCCGCGTTGTTCGCCATGTTTCCCGCCACCCACCCGGCCACGCTGTTCGGCGTGAACAAAGGGGCCTCGGTGTGGGGCACCGCAGCGGCCACATGGCAATACGCCCGGCGCGTCAACATGCCGTGGCATGCCCTGCTGCCGGCCGCGGCCGTGGGCTTTGTGGGGTCCATGGCCGGCGCCTGGACGGTGACCGTGATCTCGCCCGACTTCCTGCGCCGCGCGCTGCCCCTGGTGCTGGTGCTCGTGCTGGGCTACACGCTGGCGCGCAAGGATCTGGGGCGCCACCACGCGCCACGCTTCAGCGGCCGGCAAGAGGCCGCCGCCGCCTGCGTGCTGGGCTTGACGATCGGCTTCTACGACGGTTTTTTCGGTCCCGGCACCGGGAGCTTTTTCGTGTTCCTGTTCGTGCGCTGGCTGGGCTACGACTTCCTGCACGCCAGTGCCAGCGCCAAGCTCATCAACACCGCCACCAACCTGGCCGCACTGATGCTCTTCGCCTGGAAGGGCCACGTCTGGTGGCACTTCGTGCTGGCCATGGCCACCGCCAACGTGGTGGGCAGCTTGTTCGGCACGCGCCTGGCGCTCAAACACGGCAGCGGGTTTGTGCGCATCGCGTTCATCGTGGTGGTCTCGGCGCTGATCCTGAAGACGACCTACGACGCCTGGATCAGGTAAGGCTCACCCCCGCGCCGCTTCGCGTCACCCCCTCAAGGGGGCAACGCCTGCGGACTGGCAAAGCCAGTTCCGCGGCGTTCCCGGTTCGGACATTTCGCCCCGGAGGGGGCTTGCTCTACGGGGTGACGCGAAGCGGCGCGGGGGTGGCCACCAACGGTGGCCAGGGCATCTCGCTGGCCTTGAGCGGGGTGCCCATGGGGGCGCTGGCCTGGCCCACGCTCACTGCCGCCAGGTCCTGCGGGTTCGGATACTGATCCAGCAGCAGGTAATCGAACACACGCCGCGCGATGGGCGCTGCGTGCGCCGCGCCAAAGCCCGCGTTCTCCACCACCACCGCAATCGCCACGCGCGGCTGGTCGACCGGAGCGAAGGCCAAGTACAGCGCATGGTCGCGCTGAAATTCTTCCAGCTTGCGCACGTCGTAGCGGTCGCGCTGGCCGATGGTCACGGCTTGCGCGGTGCCTGTCTTGCCCCCGCTGGCGTAACCGGCGCCGGCAAACACGCGCGTGGAGGTGCCCTCCGTGGTCACGGCCTGCATGGCTTCCAGCACGGTGCGCACGTGCTCGGGCTTGTAGCCCAGGCTCACCGCCGGCGGCGTGGGCAGCGGGCTGCGCTCGCGCGTGATCACGTTTTCGGTCGCCATGGTGAGGTGGGGCGCGTACTTCACGCCGCCGTTGGCCAGCGTGGCCATGGCGTGGGCGAGTTGCAGCATGGTGAAGCTGTTGTAGCCTTGGCCGATGCCCAGCGAAATCGTTTCCCCGGGATACCACCGCTGTTGGTCCGGGCGCTTGTAGGTTTTGCGCTTCCAGGCCTGGCTGGGCAGCACGCCGCGCACCTCGCCACGCAGATCGATGCCGGTGATCTGCCCGAAACCCAGCGGTTTCATGAAGTCGTGCATGGCGTCGACGCCCATCTCGTTGGCCAGCGAGTAGTAGTAGGTGTTGCTCGACTTCACGATGCTGCGCTTCATGTCCACCGCGCCCAGACCACCGTCGCCGTGGCTGCGGAAGCGGTGGTTGCCGAACATCCAGAAGCCCGGATCGTTCATGACGAAGTTCGCGCTGCGGGTGCCCGTCTCCAGCGCGCCCAGGGCCATGAAGGGCTTGTAGGTGGAGCCTGGTGGGTAGGTGCCGCGCAGGGCCCGGTTCAGCAGCGGTTTGTCCAACGACTCATTGAGTGCGCGCCAGTTCTCCACGTCGATGCCCTCAACGAACAGGTTGGGGTCGAAGGTGGGCTTGCTCACAAATGCCAGCACCTCGCCGCTGCGCGGATCGATGGCCACCAGCGCGCCACGCCGCTCGCCGAACATGTCCTCGACCAGTTTCTGCAACTGGATGTCGATCGACAGCACCACGGTGTCGCCGGGCGTGGCGGGCGTGTTGGCCAGCGAGCGCACTGCCCGGCCGCCCGCCGAGGTTTCCACCCGCTCGAAGCCGGTGGTGCCGTGCAGCGTCTGTTCGTAGCTCTGTTCCGCGCCGAGCTTGCCGATGTACTCGGTGCCGCGGTAGTTGGCCTGCTCTTCCTCGTCCCAGTCGGCGATCGCTTCCTTCTCGCGCTGGTTGATGCGTCCGATGTAGCCGATGACGTGGCTGGCGATCTCGCCATTGGGGTACTGGCGCAGCAGCCGTGCTCGCACGTCCACACCGGGAAAGCGGTAGCGCTGCACGGTGAACCGCGCGACCTCCTCGTCGGTCAGGCGGGTGCGGATGGGCAGCGAGTCGAAGCTGTGCGACTCTTCCAGCAGTTTGCGAAACCGGCGCTGGTCGCGCGGAGTGATTTCCATCAGCTCGCCGAGCTGGGCGATGGTCGCTTCCATGTCGAGCACGCGCGAGGGCGTGATCTCCAGCGTGTAGGCCGAGTAGTTGGTGGCCAGGACGCGGCCGTTGCGGTCCACGATCTGGCCCCGGTTGGGCACCACCGGCAGCACTGCTGTGCGGTTGCTCTCGGCCTGCGCCAGCAGATCGTCGTGACGCACCACCTGCAGGTACACCATGCGCGCCGCGATCAGGCCAAACGCGAACACCACCGCCAGCCCGATCACCAGCAAGCGGGTGCGGAACTGAGCCAGATCGGCTTCGACGTTTCGCAGTTCGGTCATGGCTACAAGGGTCGGTTGTCGTCGGGGTTGGGAGCGCGCCGTTGCGGTGCGAGCAGCAAGACGCTCACCACCGGCCACAGCGCCGCCTCCATGCCGGGCGCCAGGAAGTACAGCATGCCCGGGAAACTGCCGCCCGCAGCCATGCGAGCCAGCAGCTCCAGCACGTGCGCAGCCACAAACAACGGCAGCACCTGCACCGCCTGGTTGGGCACACCGAACCAGAGCAGGCGGCGGTGCATGGAAATGGCCAGAAAACCGAGCGCCGTGTAGGCCAGCGCGTGCTGGCCCAGCAGAGAGCCCTGGTGCACGTCCATGGCCAGCCCGAAGGCAAACGCCACGCCCACGCCAATGCGCAGCGGCTGGTGCACGCTCCAGAACACCAGCGCCACCGCCAGCAGGTCGGGCACCCAGGCCGCGCGACCCCACAACCCCATGTTCATGAGCATGTTGAACATCAGTGCAGCGATCAGGCTGAACCAGATGAAGGCCGGGTTGGCGGGCAGCAGGAGCTGCTGGCCGGGACGCATGATCATGGCGCGTTGCTCCGGACACCCGGGCGATCGGTCGGGCTGGCCGCACGGGCGGGGCCGGACATCGGGGGGGGCGGCAGCGTGGTGCCGGTCGGCGTGAGCACCAGCACATGCAGCGTGCCCTGCACCTGGGCCAGCGGTTCGGCTTCAATGCGCGAAAAGGACGATTCGGCCTGGCGCTCCACCAGCGTCACGCGGCCCACGGGGAGGCCGGGCGGGTACACGCCATCCACACCGCTGGTGGTGAGCAGATCGCCTTGGGCGATGTCGGCGCTGGCCAGGGTGTAGCGCAGTTCCATGCCGTCGCCCTTGGTCGACGGCTGGCCGTAAGCCACGCTGCGAACGCCGGTGCGGGTGTTGAGCACGGGAATGGCCATGTCGCGGTCGATCAGCAGGCTCACCTCGGACACCAGCGGGTACACACGCGTGACCTGGCCGAGCACGCCGCTTTCGTCGATCACGGGCGAGCCGGCCTGCACGCCTTGCGTCTGGCCCCGGTCGATCACGATCTTGCGCGAGTACGGATCGGCAGCGTCGTACAGCACCTGCGCGCCCAGGGCCTGTGTGCCAGTGCGCTCGCGCATGGCCAGCAGAGCGCGCAGACGTTGGTTTTCCAGCGCCATCTGCTCCAGTTGCAAGGTGCGATCGGCCTGGGTGGCCAGTCGCTTGAGCGCGTCGCCTTCGCTTTGCTGCGCGTTGTGCAGCGAGGTGAAATACCCGCCCACGCCCGCCATGGCCTGCACCGGCTGCAACACCAGCCACTGCACCGGGTAGAGCGCTGCGGCGATGGACGCACGCACCGGGCGCGCCACTTCAAAGCGCAGGTCGGCCACCATGAGAAAGAGCGCCAGCGCGCTGAACACCACCAGCTTGGACAGGGCCGACGGCCCCTGCTTGAAGAAGGGGGGCGGAGTGCGGTCCAGGGTGCCCAGTGGCATGACGCTCGGGGTGGGTCTGGTGGTGTGTGGGTGAACGTGCGCCGGAGTGCGGCGCGTGCCTTATTCGCTGGTGAAGATGGTGCCCAGGCGCTCCATGCGCTCCAGGGCCATGCCGCAACCGCGCACCACGCAAGTCAGCGGCTCTTCGGCCACCAGCACCGGCAGGCCGGTTTCCTCGGCCAGCAGGCGGTCCAGGTCGCGCAGCAGCGCGCCGCCGCCGGTGAGCATCATGCCGCGCTCGGCGATGTCGGCGCCCAGCTCGGGCGGCGTGTGCTCCAGCGCCATCTTGACGGCGGTCACGATGTTGTTCAGCGGATCGGTGAGCGCTTCGAGGATTTCGTTGCTGGAGATGGTGAAGCTGCGCGGCACGCCCTCGGAGAGGTTGCGGCCCTTGACTTCCATTTCCTTGACTTCCGAGCCGGGGAAGGCCGAGCCGATCTGCTTCTTGATGGCCTCGGCCGTGGGCTCGCCGATCAACATGCCGTAGTTGCGGCGGATGTAGGCAATGATGGCTTCGTCGAAACGGTCACCCCCCACGCGCACGCTGCCCTTGTAGACCATGCCGCCCAGCGAGATCACGCCCACCTCGGTGGTGCCGCCACCGATGTCCACCACCATGGAGCCCGAGGCGTCCGACACCGGCAGGCCGGCGCCGATGGCCGCGGCCATGGGTTCCTCGATCAGGTAGACCTCGGAGGCGCCGGCGCCCAGGGCGGATTCGCGGATGGCACGGCGTTCGACCTGGGTCGAGCCGCAGGGCACGCAGATGATGATGCGCGGGCTCGGCTTGAACATCGAGCGCGGGTGCACCATCTTGATGAACTGCTTGAGCATCTGCTCGGTGACGGTGAAGTCGGCGATCACGCCGTCCTTCATGGGGCGGATGGCTTCGATGTTGCCGGGCACCTTGCCCAGCATGGCCTTGGCCTCGTGGCCGACCGCCTGGATGGTCTTCTTGCCCTGGGGCCCGCCTTCGTGGCGGATCGAGACCACCGAGGGTTCGTCGAGCACGATGCCCTTGTTGCGAACGTAGATGAGGGTGTTGGCGGTGCCGAGGTCGATGGCCAGGTCGGTCGAGAATTGCCGACGGAAAGCTTCAAACATGGTGGATGGATCCTGTGGAGCCGGGGCGCGGCATGGCGCGCTCCAAGCCGGAAATGAGGCCGAATGCGGGACCTGGGATGGAGCCAGAAGGGAGGCCGGACATCGGTTCTAAGTGTTTGATTCCAAGGCAAAAACCGTGGCGGCACGGGGTCTGCCGTTAAACCTTGGATAATACCGTATCCCCTGTGCATAACTGCATGCAAGCAGGCCCCATTTCTGCGATTTACACGGCGTTTCAGCGCTGATGACGGCTCTTGGGGCACCGCAGATCCATCCTTTCGGAACCACCTCGACATGTCCCTGACCCTGTCCGATATCGGTCGCATCGCCAACCTGGCGCGCCTGGAGCTCACCGAGCCGCAGAGCGAGCGCATGCTGACCCAGCTCAATGGCTTCTTCGATACCGTGGAACAAATGAACGCGGTGGACACCACCGGCGTGGAGCCACTGGCCCACCCCACCGCCGTGATCGACCACGTTTCGCTGCGCCTGCGCCCCGACGTGGCGAGCGAACCCAACAACCGTGAAGCCAACCAGAAAAGCGCCCCGGCGGTTGAGCGAGGCCTGTTCCTCGTGCCGAAGGTGATCGAATGAACGATCTGCACACCCTGGGCGTCACCGAGCTCGCCGCCGCTATTCGCCACAAGCAGACCAGCAGCGTCGAAGCCGCACAGCACCTGCTGGCCCGCGCGAAACAGTTCGCCTCGCTGGGCGCTTACCTCGCCTTCAACGAAGAAGCCACGCTGGTCCAGGCCCGCGCGGCGGACGCACGCATCGCCGCCGGCGAGCGCACGCCGCTGCTGGGTGTGCCGCTGGCGCACAAGGACATCTTCGTCACGAAAGATTTCCCCACCACCGCTGGCTCGAAGATGCTCGCCGGTTACCAGAGCCCGTTCGACGCCACCGTGGTGGCCAATCTGGCCAAGGCCGGCGCCGTGTCGCTGGGCAAGCTCAACTGCGACGAATTCGCCATGGGTTCGGGCAACGACAACTCCGCGTATGGGCCGGTGCACAACCCCTGGGACGCGACACGCGTGCCAGGCGGCTCGTCGGGCGGTTCCGCCACCGCCGTGGCCGCACGCCTGATCCCCGCGGCCACCGGTACCGACACTGGACCGACACTGGCGGCTCGATCCGCCAGCCCGCCAGCTTCACCGGCATCACCGGCATCAAGCCCACCTACGGCCGATGCTCGCGTTACGGCATGGTGGCCTTCGCCTCCAGCCTCGACCAGGCCGGCCCGATGGCGCGCAGCGCCGCCGACTGCGCCGCCCTGCTCAGCGCCATGGCCGGGCCCGACATCGACCGCGATTCCACCAGCCTCGATCACCCCGCCGAGGACTACAGCGCAGCCATCCACGACCCGCGCGAAGGGGCCACCGCCGCCCAGCCGCTCAAGGGCCTGCGCATCGGTTTGCCCACCGAGTTTTTTGGCGCGGGCTGTGCGCCCGATGTGCTGGCTGCCGTGCACGGCGCGCTGGGCGAATACGAGAAGCTCGGGGCCACGCTGGTCGACATCTCGCTGCCCCGCACCGAACTGTCCATCCCGGTGTACTACATCATTGCGCCGGCCGAAGCATCGAGCAACCTCAGCCGTTTTGACGGTGTGAAGTTCGGCCACCGCGCGGCGAAATACGACGATCTGCTCGATATGTACAAGAAGTCGCGCAGCGAGGCCTTTGGCCCCGAGGTGCAGCGCCGCATCATGATCGGCACCTACGTGCTGAGCCATGGCTACTACGACGCCTACTACCTCAAGGCGCAGCAGATCCGCCGCCTGATCGCGCAGGACTTCCAGTCCGCGTTCGAGCGCTGTGACCTCATCGCCGGCCCCGTGGCGCCCACCGTGGCGTGGAAGATCGGCGAGAAGAGCGACGACCCGCTGGCCAACTACCTGGCCGACATCTACACCCTGTCCACCAGCCTGGCCGGCCTGCCCGGCATGAGCGTGCCGGCGGGCTTTGGCGCCGGTGGCATGCCGGTGGGCCTGCAACTCGTGGGCAACTATTTCCAGGAGGGCGCGCTGCTGCAGGCCGCGCACGCCTTCCAGCAGGCGACCGACTGGCACACCCGTTCGCCCTCGGGATTCTGATCATGAGCAACACAAGCAAATCCCTGCTGGTTCACGGTTACGAGGTCGTCATCGGCTTCGAGACCCACACCCAGCTCGCCACGCAATCCAAGATCTTCAGCCGGGCGCCCACGGCCTTCGGCGCCGAGCCCAACACGCAGGCCTGTGCGGTGGACCTGGCGCTGCCGGGCACGCTGCCGGTGATGAACAAAGCCGCGGTGGAGCTTGCGATCCGTCTGGGCCTGGCGCTGGGCTCACACATCGCCGAGCAGAGCGTGTTCGCGCGCAAGAACTACTTCTACCCCGACCTGCCCAAGGGCTACCAGATCAGCCAGTTCGAGATCCCGGTGGTGCAGGGCGGCGAGGTGAGCTTCTTCCTCGGCGCCCATTCGACAGGCTCAGGGCAATCGGAAAAACGGACCGTGCGGCTGGTGCGCGCGCACCTGGAAGAAGACGCCGGCAAGAGCCTGCACGAAGACTTCATTGGCCAGAGCGGGATCGATCTCAACCGCGCCGGTACACCGCTGCTGGAGATCGTGACCGAGCCCGACATGCGTTCGAGCGCCGAGGCCGTGGCCTACGCGAAAGAGCTCCACAAGATCGTCACCTGGATCGGCATCTGCGACGGCAACATGCAGGAAGGTTCGTTCCGCTGCGACGCCAACGTCTCGGTGCGCAAACCCGGCGCGGAGCTGGGCACGCGCCGCGAGATCAAGAACCTCAACAGCTTCAAGTTCATGCAGCAGGCGATCGACTACGAGATCCGCTGGCAGATCGAGGAGATCGAGGACGGTCGCGCGATCCAGCAGGCCACGGTGCTGTTCGACCCCGACACCGGCGAGACGCGCGCCATGCGCACCAAGGAAGACGCGGCCGACTACCGCTACTTTCCCGACCCGGATCTGCCGCCGCTGGTGATCGCGCGCGACTGGGTGGAGCAGGTGCGCGCCAACATGCCCGAGCTGCCACGCGCCATGGCCGAGCGCCTTGTGCGCGACTACGGCCTGCCCGAATACGACGCCACCACGCTCACGCAAAGCCCGGCGATGGCCGCCTACTTCGAGACGGCTGCGAAAGCCAGTGGCCAGGCGAAGCTGGTGAGCAACTGGATCATGGGCGAGGTGTCTCGCCGGCTGAACGCCGACGAAGGCGACATGGCCAGCGTGCCGGTGAGCGCCGCGCAGCTGGCCGCGCTGATCGCGCGCATTGCCGACGGCACGATTTCCAACAACGCGGCCAAGCAGGTCTTCGACGCCTTGTGGACGGGGGACGGCAGCGACGTGGACGCTGTCATCGAGACCAAGGGCCTCAAACAGATGAACGACACCGGCGCGCTGGAAAAGATCATCGACGAGGTGATGGCCGCCAACGCCGACAACGTGGCCCAGTTCCGAGCCGGCAAGGAAAAGGCGTTCAACGCCCTGGTGGGGCAGGTCATGAAGGCCAGCAAGGGCAAGGCCAACCCGCAGCAGGTCAACGACGTGCTGCGCCGGAAACTGCAGTGAGTTGAACCCACCCCCAGAGGGTGGGTTTCAGCGCTTGATGGTGCCAGCGTTGCCGGCGGCCGAGGTGGGCGACCAGAGCTGGCGCAGCTTGGCCAGCTCTTCGTCGAAGCGCTGGTTGATGCGCTGTTTCTCCTGGGCCTGTTCTTCCAGAAACCGCTTCTGCACCACCATCTGTTTCTCGCTGTCTTCGAGCTTGCGGCGCAGCCAGAACGGCGCCTTGCTCGGGTCGGCCTGGTAGAACTCCATCTCCACGTCGACTTCCTTGCGCTGCTGCTTCAGCGCCACTTCGCGCTTGTTCACGGCAGCAATCACCTCGTCGATCTGGGCCAGGGCTTCGGCGCGCTCCTTGTCGTGCACCCCCTGATTCGGGTAGCGGATCAGCAGGGCGCGCTCGCGGCGTTTCTCCTCGGCTGCGCGGGCCTTGATCTCGTTCTCCGCGCGTTGCTTTTCTTCGATCCTGGCGCGCTCGTCGGCGGTGTAGCTCGGAGGCACCACCTGGCGCACGATGCCTGTCTTGCCCAACTGCTGCTGCTCACGGTCCAGGCATTCCACGATCGGACGGTCCGAGGTGATGCGCCGGCCCTTGCCGTCGATGCAGGTGTAGATGCCCTGTGCCTGCGCGCTGGCCATGGCCCACAGGCCAGCGCCCATCACCATGGCGCACGCGTTCCAGCGCGCTGTGCGTGGCCAGGAGAGGATGGGGGGTCGGGCGATGTTCATGGTTTGGGGAGTCAGTTCACGCCGTAGCGCAGGCGGTAGGCCTGTACTCGCTGGCGGTGTGCATCAAGCTCCCCCCCGGTGTGAACGCTCAGATACTGCAGCAAATCCGCCAGGGTGGCAATTGCGCAAACCTGCAGGCCGAGCTGTTGCTGCACATATTGCACGGCACTGTGATCCACGTCGCGAACGGTGCCGTCCGGACCGACCTCGGTTGCCTTTTCCTGCCGGTCCAGCGCAATGGTCACGGCGTGGGGCGTGGCGCCAGCGGCGCGGATCAGGGCGATCGACTCGCGCGCCGCGGTGCCCGCCGACATCACGTCGTCGATGATCAGCACGCGGCCTTTGAGCGGTGCGCCGACCAGCGAGCCGCCTTCACCGTGGTCCTTGGCTTCCTTGCGGTTGTAGGCAAAGGGCACGTTGAGGCCCAGGCGCGCGAGCTCGATGGCCAGTGCCGCGCCCAGCGGAATGCCCTTGTAGGCCGGGCCGAAGATCATGTCGAATTCGACGCCGCTGGCGATCAGGGCCTTTGCATAGAATTGCGCGAGTCGCCCGAGCTTGGCGCCATCGTCGAACAGACCGGCATTGAAGAAGTACGGCGAGAGCCGGCCTGCCTTGGTCTTGAATTCGCCGAAGCGCAGCACGCCAGCGTCCACACAGAATTGCACGAATTCCTGCGCGAGCGCAGCGTCCGGGGCGCCCGCAGGGGCCGCGCCTGTATCCAACACCATGGGGGTTTCCTTGTTCAAACTGACCAGCCTCAACCTCAACGGCATCCGCTCCGCCACCACCAAAGGGCTGGAGAAATGGCTGACCGAGCACCAGCCGGATTGTATTTGTGTGCAGGAGGTCAAGGCGCAGGAGCTCGATGTCAGCGGGCGCTTCGAGCAACTCGCCGGTCTGCGGGGCCATTTCCACTTCGCCCAGAAAAAGGGCTACTCGGGCGTGGGCGTGTACACGCGCCACGAGCCCAGCGACGTGATCACCGGCTTCCGCTGCGACGAGTTCGATGCCGAGGGCCGCTACACCGAACTGCGCTTCGACACACCGGGCCGCAAGATCTCGCTGATCAGCGCCTACTTCCCCAGCGGGTCATCCGGCCCCGAGCGGCAGGAGGCCAAGTACCGCTTTCTCGGGGCGTTCCACCCCCACCTCATGGCGCTCAAGGGCGAGCGCGAATTCATCCTGTGCGGCGACGTGAACATCGCCCACCAGCAGGCCGACCTGAAGAACTGGCGCAGCAACCAGAAGAACAGCGGTTTCCTGCCCGAAGAGCGCGCCTGGATGACGGCGCTGCTCAACGACGGCGGCCTGGTCGATGTGTACCGGCGCCTGCAGCCCGACACCACCGACACCTGCTACACGTGGTGGAGCAATCGGGGGCAGGCCTATGCGAACAACGTGGGGTGGCGACTGGACTACCACCTGGCCACACCGGCCCTGGCGGCGCTGGCGCGCAGCGAGCACATCTACAAGGACGTGAAGTTCAGCGACCACGCGCCGATCACGATCGAGTACGACCTGAGCCTGTGAGCGTCAGACCGCGCAGACCGGTGCCGTGAACGCGTCGCGACCGGGGTGTTCGACCCGGGCTTTGCCTTCCGCAACCGGCACCACCGCAGACGACCCCACACCGTTCTTCACCGCGACCACCTCGGCCATGATCGAGAGCGCGATCTCGGCCGGGGTCTTGCTGCCGATGTACAGACCGGCCGGCCCGTGCAGCACTTGCAGTGCGTCTGGCGACAGGTCGAAGTGTTCGTGCAGCCTCGTCTTGCGCAGCTCGCTGTGGCGCCGCGAGCCGATGGCGCCCACGTAGAAGGCGTCCGACTGCAGCGCGTCGATCAGCGCCAGGTCGTCGAGCTTGGGGTCGTGCGTCACGGCCACCACGGCGGTGCGTGCGTCGGGTTTCAGGCGCAGGATCAGGTCGTCCGGCATCTCGTGGCTGAGTTCCACGCCGTCGAGCTGCCAGCTCGCGCGACTCTCCTCGCGCGGGTCGCACACGATCACCTCGAAACCCAGGCCCAGCGCCATCTGGCACAAGAAGCGCGAGAGGTCGCCCGCGCCGATGACGATCAGCCGCGCCTGCGGCCCGAGGTGGGTGGTGAGGTGTTGATCGTCGAATTGCGGCAGGCCGTCGCGCTGGCCCGCTTGCAATTCCACCTCGCCGGTGTGCAGGTTCAGCACACGTTCGGTGCTGCGGCGCTGCAGGCAGGCCTGCAGCAATTCGGGCAGCCGGCTGCGGGCCGAGACCGGCTCCAGCACCAGCTCCACCGTGCCGCCGCAGGGCAGGCCGAAGCGGTGGGCCTCGTCGGCCGAGATGCCGTAGCGCAGCACGGCGGGGGTGTCGGTGGCGCAGGCCGCCTGCACGCCGCCTTCGCGGATGCGGTGGATCAGGTCGTCTTCGATGCAGCCGCCCGAGACCGAGCCCACCGTCTCGCCGCGGCCGTTGATGGCCATGAGCGAGCCCGGTGGCCGGGGCGACGAACCCCAGGTGCGCGCCACCGTCACCAGCACCACCGGCAGGCCGGCGCCGTGCCAGCCCACCGCGGTGCGAAGCACGCGCGTGTCGAGATCTTCCACGCTGGCCTCAGGCGAGCTTGAACGGCAGCTCGCGCAGCGGCTTGCCGGTGAGTTGCGCGATGGCATTGGCAAACGCGGGTGCCAGCGGCGGCAGACCTGGTTCGCCGATGCCGGTGGGCGGGTCGGCGCTGGGCACCACGTGCACGTTGATCTCGGGCATGTCGGTGATGCGCGCCACGGTGTAGTCGCCGAAGTTGCTCTGCTCGACCACGCCGTCCTTCAGCGTGATGGCCGAACCCGGCAGGCACATGGACAGGCCCATGACGGCCGCGCCTTGCACCTGTGTTTCCACGCTCTTCGGGTTGATGGCCAGGTTGCAATGCACGCCGGACGTCACACGGTGCAGCACCGGGCTGCCGTCTTTCACCGAGGCCTCGACCACGTAGGCCACGACCGAGCTGAACGACTCGTGCACCGCCACGCCCCAGGCGCGCCCGGCGGGCAACTGCTTCTTGCCGTAGCCGCTCTTGTCCACGGCCAGCTGCAGCGCGGCGCGGTGGCGCGGGTGCTTGTCGCCAAACAGGCGCATGCGGTAGGCCACCGGGTCCTGCTTCGTGGCGCGCGCGATGTCGTCGAGCAGGGTCTCCATGACGAAGGCGGTGTGGGTGGAGCCCACGCTGCGCCACCACAGCACCGGCACGTTGACCTTGGGGTGGTGCACGGTCAGGCGCATCGGCAGGCCGTAGGGTTCGCGCATGCCTTCCACCGCGGTGGCGTCGATGCCGTTCTTGACCATGCCGCCTTCAAAGAAGGTGCCCGAGACGATGGACTGGCCCACGAGCACATGGTCCCAGGCGAGGACGTTGCCGCGTTCGTCAAAGCCGATGCGCGCGGTGTGCAGGTGCATGGGGCGGTAGTAGCCGCCCTTGATGTCGTCCTCGCGGCTCCAGACCATGCGCACCGGGGCGTTGATGCCGGCGGCGCGCGCGGCCTTGGCGATTTCGCAGGCCTCGACCACGTAGTCGCTGCTGGGCAGGCCGCGCCGGCCGAAGCCACCACCGGCCATCTGCACGTTCATGGCCACCTGCTCGGGTTTGAGGCCCAGCACGCGCGCGGCCGCTGCGGCATCCACACCCGGAAACTGGGTGCCGACCCACAGCTCGGCGCGGCCCTCGGAGAGCTGCACCGTGCAGTTCAGCGGCTCCATGGGCGCGTGGGCCAGGTAGGGGAAAACGAACTCGGCTTCGATCGTGCGCGGCGCGTTGGCCAGCGGCGCCATGTCGGCATCAAACGCGCGCGGTCCGGGTTGTTTGGCCAGTTCGCGGTACTGCACCAGCTGGCGCGCGCTGTCGACCTTCTCCACGGCCGAGTCGTCCCAGGTCAGTTTGAGCGCGTCACGCCCTTGTTTGGCGGGCCAGTAGCCGTCGGCGATCACGGCCACGCCCTCGGCGCCGCGGTCCAGCGGCACGCGCAGCACGGCCTTCACGCCCTTGATGGCGCGCGCCGCGCTGTCGTCGACCGCCTTCAGTTTCGAGCCGAACACCGGCGGGTGGGCGACCAGCGCGGTGAGCTGACCCGGGCGGCGCACGTCGATGCCGAAGTCCTGCTGCCCGCTGCTCTTGGCGCGAGCGTCCAGGCGCGGCGTGGGCTTGCCGATGATGCTGAAATTCTTGGGGTCCTTGAGCACGACCTTCTCGGGCACCGGCAAGGCCATGGCGGCCTGGGCCAGTTCGCCGTAGCCGGCCTTGCGCCCGCCGGGGCCGATGACGGTACCGGCCTGGGTGCGCAGGGTGGACACGTCCACGTTCCAGCGCGCGGCCGCCGCCGACAGCAGCATCGCCCGGGCGCGCGCGCCCAGCTCGCGGTACTGCGTGTAGCTGTGCTTGATGGCGGTGGAGCCGCCGGTGAGGTGGATGCCGAACAGCGGGTCCAGGTAGGCCGCGTCAGCATTGCCGTGCTGGCTGCGCACTTTGGACCAGTCGGCGTCCAGCTCCTCGGCCAGGATCATGGGCAGGCCGGTCTGCACGCCCTGGCCGAATTCGAGCCGGTTGATGGTGACCGTGACCCAGCCGTCGGGCGCGATCTGCACGAAGGCCAGGGGTTGTTCGGTCGGCTTGAGGCCGGTGGCTGCCGGGGTGGTCTGCGCAGTGGCCAGGTGCGGGAAGGCGCCCAGCGCAAAGCCGCCGGCGCCCACCACTTTGAGGAAGCTGCGGCGTGGCAGGGCGGTGGGTGTGTCAGCGTGCTCGCGCTCCAGCATGTGTTGCAGGGCGCGCGGCAGCTCGACAGGATCGATGTGATTCAGCATGGTGTGTTCCTTCAGGCGATGGCTTTGGCGGCGTCGGTCACGGCGGCGCGGATGCGCGCATAGGTGCCGCAGCGGCACACATTGCCGGCCATGGCCGAGTCGATCTCGGCGGCGGTGGGTTGTTTGCCTTTGGGCAGCGACTTGAGGAAGGCGGTGGCGCTCATGATCTGGCCGCTCTGGCAGTAGCCGCACTGCGCCACGTCGTGCAGCACCCAGGCCTTGTGCACGGCCGCGCCCACGCGGTCGCTGCCGTTGGTGGCGGCCTCGATGGTGGTGATCTTCTTGCCTTCGGCGGCGGCAATGGGCGTGATGCAGGAGCGGATGGCCTGGCCATCCAGGTGCACTGTGCAGGCGCCACACAGCGCAGCGCCGCAACCGAACTTGGTGCCGGTCATGCCCAGCGTGTCCCGCAAGGCCCAGAGGATGGGGGTGCCGGGGTCGGCGTCGACCGTGTGGGTTTTGCCGTTGACGTTGAGTGTGCTCATGTAGTCTGTTCTCCGTGGGGTGGGCCGGGATCGGATCGGTGAACGGAAGTGTCGGCGCCCGGCGCCGGATGTGTTTGCCGTTTCTGATGCTTGTTTTGCCTTTTTCGATGTTTTTCCGACGTCGGATGCTGGACCCGAATCCGCCCGCTTTACAGTTGGCCATGTCCATTGAAACCTTGGCTCACGACATCGGCCGGATTGCCCGAATCGATGGCGACCACACCACCGCCATCCCTCAGCTCTCGCTGCACCGGCGCAGCGGCAGGACCGACCCCATGCCCTGCATCTACGGCCTGGGCCTGGCCGTGGTGGCGCAGGGCGGCAAACAGGTCACCGTGGGTGAACAGGTCCTGGACTACGGCATGGGCCAGTCCCTGCTGATCACCGCCGATCTGCCCGTGGTGGCGCACGTCACGCGGGCCGACGCGGCCCGGCCGTTCATGTGCCTGTTCCTCGCGCTGGACGCGCGGGCCCTGATGCAGCAGGCGGCCGAGATGGAGCTGCCGCCCGTGCCGCGCGAAGAAGCGCCGCGCGCCCTTTCGTTGAACACGCTCGATGCATCGCTGCTGGACGCGGCCATCCGCCTCGTGCGCCTGCTGGACGAGCCCGCGCTGGTGGCCAGCCTGGCGCCCCTGATCCAGCAGGAGATCATGGTGCGGCTGCTGTCGGGCCCGCACGGACCGTACCTTCGCCAGCTCGTGTCGGCGGGCTCTCCCAGCCACCAGATCGCACATGCCATGGCCTGGCTCACGCAGAACTTCGTGCAAGACGTGCTGATGGACGAACTCGCTGCCCGCGTGCACATGAGCCCTTCAACCTTCCGGCTGCACTTTCGCCACTTCACCGGCATGAGCCCGCTGCAGTACCAGAAGCAGTTGCGTCTGCAGCAGGCGCGACACCTCATGCTCCATCAGGCGCTGGACGCCGGCAGCACCGCGGCGCGCGTGGGCTACGAGAGCGCCTCGCAGTTCAGCCGCGACTACAGCCGCCTGTTTGGCGCGCCGCCCCAGCGCGACATCAAGCGCATGCGGCACCAGCCCGCCGAAGGCGTCGGCGCGTCATCGTTCTGACCAACCATCCCGTGCCGCCCCTAGGCGCCGGGAACGCACGCCATCGCGATGCTGACCCAGACACCGAAGCTGAAGTAGGGCGTCAGCCAGAGCGCATCGGCCCTCCACGCGGCCCAGCTGCCGCTGCGCACGCGGCGGTGCCAGGCGTCGCGCGCGCCATGGTCGAGGCGCATGTAGGCCTGCCCGCACGCGCGCCCGTGCTGGTAACGGCGCCAGTACATCGGCGCGTCCACGCCCAGGACATAGGCAACGAAAACCATCGAGCAGAGAAATCCGAAGATCGCCAACGCGTTGACCCAGCCACTGCTGTCCATGGCGATGACGCCCAACAGGGCAGCCATCCAGGAAAAGCCGGCCGCCCAGAGCAAGGACTCGGCGGCCTGGGTGATGTGATTCAGCGTCAGCACGCTGTGCCAGCAGAAACCCTGTGCCACCACCATGAAGATCGGTATCGCCCAGGCGGCGCTTTGCACCCACGGCAGGCCGGCGTGCACGCCGAGCTGGTGGACCAGCAGCCCCAGCTGCACCGCAAAGCAGATCTCGGCCACCGTGGCTGCGGCGCGGCCCAGGAAGATGCTGGACAGACGCGTGTCCACGACCACGAGCCGCTCGAGGTCCACCCGGGGAAGCACCGAACGGTAAGCGCACACCAGCACGTAGACGCCGGACAGCGCGAGCTGCAGACCCCCGTGGACACCGCTGACAGGTCCGAAATGCCACACGGCCAGCCACAGACACACATTCAGCGCCGCGAGCGCGCACAGCGCGCGCCACCACGACAGCACGTTCGCGTCGGCTCCAGCGAGTCCCAGCGCGATACTGTGGCGAAATGATGGCATCAGGCTTGTCTTTCCATCTTTGTTGGTAAACATCACGCACCTGTTTGTTGCTAACAGAGATTGAACGAGCGGCGTCGTCAGACGTGGGTTTGAAGTCCTATGGCCGCACGCATGTTCGCTACAAAGATTGAACAAATCGTGGACTTCGCTCCTTTTGCTAACAAAGATTGAAATATCCTCCGAGGCAGCTTCCGAGCTGCAAGAGGCCATTTTGCAGGGCTACATCGACGCGCAATGTATTCATCTTCGGATCGTCGATGTGCTCCGAGCAATCCGTATGCCGAGCCCAAAGGCAGCCCAGCTTCAGGCCGCTAAGGTATTCGACAGACTGCGTGATTGCGCTCCCCGGCGGTCCAAGGACAAGCGATTGGATCGAATCGACCGCCAATTGCCAACGAGCAAGCGCCCAATTCGGCAACTTGACGCACGACGCTCCACTGTTCACCAGACCTTTATTCTGAGCAAAATCAGGCTTTTCCCTTACAACCAAAGCAAAGAGGAGCACAGGGTCAAATAGCAGTGACTCAAGTCCGTCGCGCTCCGTTGGAGACAGCACATGCACTCGCTCTCGTGCAGATCAAGATCCGTCCCAATCTACCAGTCCAAGGACGCTTTGGTTGCCACCATCAACCAGAGCCTCAACGAGCCGGATCACCTGCTCGCTTGAACTTCTCACACCGAACTAACCAAGATGAGCCTTGTGATGTCCGCCTATGCCCACATTGCAGGGAGCAACCATGCAATGGCATGCGAAATGGGTTGGTTGCCTCTGGTCAACTTGTGCGCGATGCGCAGCGCTTGACAGTCCCGTTCGAAGTCGCGTGAGCGAAACGCCGCGCCGGTGGCGGAGAGCAGCCGTTTGAGCACCTCGGGAGCAGCCTTCCAAATTCGACGTGAGCTCAACCAATCCAAACGACGTCAACGGCTACATCCGCGCGCTTGTGAATGCCTTCTTGATTGGAGCGCTATCCAACTACAAGCCGAAGGGGCGTTGAGCCTGAAGTCACCCTTCGTTTACCCTTTTTCAGGGCGAATGTCAGGCGGCACATTCCCCTCATTGCTTATGCGTACTCGAAGCCACCGAAGAAAGGTTTCAATCAACGCAGTCTTCGGGCTGTCGGTTGCCCATACCGCTGTGAATGTGAGACCGGCTACCTTGAGCGGATGCACTTGGACCAGTCGCCCACTGGCAAGATCAGAAGCGACCAGCACGCTGCTCAACAAGGCGACGCCTGCGCCTTCGATAGCAGCCTGAATGACCAAGCTCTCCTCGCTGAGCGTGAGACACCGTGTCTCTTCAAACCCATCAACGCCTGCGGCCGCCATCCATCGACCCCAGGTGGGTCCGCCCAGGTGTTCGTTTCTCCATGCGAACTGCAGCAACTTGCTCCCTGCAACTTCATCAGGTGTAAAGGGTCGCCCTTTGGTCAGTTGCGGAGAACATACAGGCAGATAGCAGTCAGCGGCCAGCGCTTGGGAACTCAGAGGGCTGTGGTCTCCACGACCGTAGCGGATCGCGAGGTCGGCATCACCGCGGCGCAGGTCCACCACCTTTTCAGTGGCGTCCAACGAGAGCAGCAGGTCGGGGTGACTACAGTAGAACTCGGCGAGCGCCGGCACGATCACCTTGGATGCGAACGCGGGCGTCGTGTTCACGCGCAAGTGCTGGTTGGCAGTCGATAGCTCGATGACTCCGGCGGCAATGCGGTCAAAACTGTCACGCAGCACGGGGTACAAGCGCATGCCCGCAGTTGTCAGCGAGATGGAGCGGGCCCGGCGCTCAAAGAGCCGCGTACCGACCAAGCCTTCCAGATGACGGATCTGATGGCTCACAGCCGTGGCGGTCACGTAGAGCTCATCGGCCGCCTCTTTGAAGCTCAGGTGCCGGGCTGCAGCCTCAAAGGCGCGCAAAGCATTGAGCGGAGGGAGTTTGCGACGCGGTGTGGTCATCGGGTGAACTCGACACGGTAAACAGACCATCATTTTCCAGCGAGGCTGCAAGGTGCAACAAGAATCTGTCACGGCCTTGTGGCACGCTCATCTGAGCCCCGATCGGGGCCCCTTCTTCGTCACGTCCGATCGGCACCGAGATTGCCGGCATATCTAGAAAACTCGCCGGCATGGTCAGTGACAGTATGCGTCGATTGTGGGCATGAAAGTGCCGTGCACTGGCGAGTTCGCCCATCCTTGGCGCGGGCATTGGCGTGGTGGCGGCCAAGAACACAACGTTTTCTGACAGTTGCGCTTGCCTGTGCATCAGTGAGAGGCGCTCGGCATGGAGCGTTTCCAACGCAGTTGGCGTGAGCCGACGCTGGGCTTCATGAAGACGCTCCCCGACGCGCGAATCAAGCAAAGCGGTTTGGCCCCGTGCAACCTGGTGACCAATACTGTCCAACGCCTCATAGCCCACCAACGTACCGTGCTTGTCGAAAAGCGTTTGCACCGCTGCCAGGTGCGCATGGGGGGCATGCTCCACCCGATACCCTGCGTCGCGAAGTGCCCCAGCGAAACGCACCAACGCCGCTGAAACTGCTGGTTCAAGATGGGGATCGACGTCGAGCAGGAACTGAGGGGCCTCGTAGGGACCCCTGCATGGCTCGTCTCTGTCCGCAATATCAGTGAGCGCTTCATCCACCGCACGAATCCAAGCCATTTGCCCACTGATCAGACCGATGGTGTCAAGTGTCGGGGAGAGGGTCCATAGTCCTGCTTGGGGGTAGCGATGCCCGCTGGCCCGGAACCCGAGCAGACCGCACAAGGCTGCGGGCACGCGCACCGATCCCGACGTGTCGGTGCCGATGGCGAGCTCGCACAGGCCCAACGCAACTGCCGCTGCCGCTCCACTTGAGGAACCGCCGCAGAGCCGGTCCTCGCTTCGGGGGAAGACGGGATTGCGCGGCGTGCCAAAGTTGGGATTGGTGCCCAGGCCATTGAAGGCAAATTCGCTTAGGTTGGTCTTGCCTATACACACCGCACCCGCTGCGGCCAAGCGGGCCACAGCTGCGGCGTCGGCCCTGGCAGGCTGGCGCGTGGTGAGACGCGATCCGCATGTGGTTGCGGTGCCTTCTATGTCAAAGAGATCCTTCCAACTCACGCGCAGACCGTCTACAGGACCGAGCGAACGACCCTCCCGAGCACGCGCGGCACTGGCGGCAGCCTGGTGCCGCGCCAATGCCGCGGTTACCCGGATGAACACATCCGGGCGACGGACTGCGTGAGCCAACAGGCCATCGAGATGGGGGTCAGGTGTCATCGCGCAATGCGGCTTGCCGCTCGCGAAAGATGCCATCGATCTCGGCAAAGGTGACAAAGCGCACCCCGGGAAATGAAAGGAAATAGTCGATCAGCCGCTCGTGCATCAGCAGTGCTTGCGCCTTTCCCGATACGTCGGGATGTATCGTCATGGGAAAAACCGCGAAATCGTACTCCCGGTACATGAAGTCGAACTGATCTCGCCATTGTTGCTCAACGTTGCGTGCACCGACATATCCCTGGCTATTGGCGAAGCCCTTGATGTAGAGCAGTGGCTCCATGTCGTCCAGGTCCCAACTGGCTGGAATTTCGACCAAGTCGCTGACCTCGCCGCGCGTTACGGGCGACATCCAGTGTGACGCCGGGCACTCGTAGTCAATTGCAGTCCACTGATCGCCTTGACGCAGAAAATAGGGTTCGAAGTCACGGTGCATCAAGCTGTGGTCGTATCGGATTCCACGCTCGAGAAGCAACTCGTGCGTGTGCTCGCTGAACTCCCACCAGGGCGCGTTGTGGCCCACCGGCACACGTCCGCTAAGACGCGTTATCAGATCGATGCACTTGTCCAGAACATCAGCTTGCTGTTGGCGGGACATGGCACTCGGGTTCTCATGGGTGTACCCGTGTAAGCCGATTTCGTGGCCCTCGCTCACTATCTGCGCTGACTGTTCTGGAAAGCTTTCGATCGAATGGCCGGGCACAAACCAGGTGGTCAAAATGTTCTTGCGACGAAACAGCTGCAACAGCCGTGGCACACCAATCTCGCCCGCGAAGAAGCCGCGCGATATGTCGCATGGAGAGCGCTCTCCCCCGTAGCTGCCTAGCCAGCCCGACACGGCATCGAAGTCAACGCTGTAGGCGCAAAGAATCTCCTTGCCGGTCATGACGCCTCTCCCGGGCGTTGGACTGCATGCACCACGAAGATCAGCTCTCGAGGCACACAGTCTTCACCGTTGACGGGTACCAAATCCTGAGGGCATGCAGACATCACGACGATGGCATCCATCTCGGCGCGCAGTGTGACGTGGTCGCCAGGGCGGCTGACAGGAGGCAGCCAGCTGATGCCTCCATCGACGCCTACGGGATTGTTCATCCACACGTTGAAGGGCGCTGGAACTTCAGAAGCGTGGCGCCCGATTGCAGCCAACGCCATCCGCAGATTGTCGGAACAGTTGTCGTGGTACCCGCTAACTCCGAGTGAGCGGTAGCGGGGCAGGTCGCAGGCTGCTATGAGCGTGTCATGGATGCCCGGAGAGCTGTCCTCAAGAAGCGTAAGGATGGCGCGTCGGCGATTGGTCACCAGGGCATCGGCAACTCGGGGAATGGTCCGGTCCAAGTGGGCGCGTACGTGTTCCATTGAGAGGTGTTCGTGCATGCCGTCTGCACAGAAAGCCCAGAGGTCGCAGACCTGTGAGCCATGAGGGTTGATGAGCTCAAGCTGCTCGCCTGCGCGCACCAGCACGGCGCGTCCCTGCCGCGCCGGGACGACGTACCGTTTCCCATATGCGGGTATCCCATCAGTGGATATTGGTTCGTGCAGAGATGGATTGATGCCATCGAACTGTGAGTTGCTGCGGTAACCCGGATTGACCCAGTCCATATGCGCTCCTGTTTGGAAGAAGAGGAAGTGTGGTCAGGTGGCACGCAGCGCACAAATGGGAATTTCTCGCTCGTGGCATGAGCTGACCTCATCCGAGGGACCACCTTCCCTGGTAGAGAACTTCCAAAAAGAAATCTCATGCGACGCGCGCAAAAACAGCGTTTGTCAGCAGCCACATCCAAAGACACATTACGACCAGCGCCTACCGACTCTCTCGGAAATGGCGTCACACCCGATCCAAAAACTTTGATTGAGGTACAGCCATGAATATGGAGACAAAGCCCCCGGGAACTACCCCGACCCGCCGTCGCTTCCTGCAGCAAAGTGCTGCATTGGGCATGTCATTTCCGCTGCTTTCGCCCTCAGCACGTGCCAGTGACAGCCCGAGAGAACTGACCATGCTGGCTTGGCAGGGCCATGCCGAAAAGGATGTGGTGGGCGAGTTCGAGCAACAGCACAACGTGCGTATTCGACCCAAGTACTACGTAGGCGGCGACAGCATGCTCGCGCTCATCTCACAGTCTCCCCCGGGCACCTACGACGTCATCCTTTCTGATAGCGAGTACGTCGAGCAACTCGTCACAGGCAACTGGGTCGAGCCTCTCGACCCACGGCACTACCCCTTCGACGACTTCTTCCCCGAGTTTCAGAAGTACACAGGTCACTGGCGCGGGGATGCGCTCTACTCTGTGTTTCTGCGCTTCGGCTTCTTGGGTGTTGCATACAACACCCAGGCTGTGAGTGAGAAAGACGCTCGCAGCTACAAGGTCTACTTCGACCCCAAGTACAAGGGTCGAGTGGGTCACTTTGACTGGCACCTTCCCAGCATCGGTCAGATTAGTCTGCTTGCCGGGAATCGCAAACCATTCGATATCGATGCCACGCGCTGGGCGCAGGTGCAGCAGCGCATGGCGCAACTGCGCCCCAACGTGGGCGGCTTCTTCGACTACGGTGGCACCTTTTCATCGATGCGCAACGGGCAGATGGTCCTCATGGCTGGAATCGGGGACTGGATCACGGGAGTACTCGAGAAGAACGGAGCGCCGGTGCGCAGTGTTATTCCCGAAGAGGGAGGATTGCAGTGGACCGAGTCGTTGTCCATTGGGCGCGGATCGCGCCGTCCAGAGCTGGCTCGCAGTTTCATTCGTTACATGACGTCGCCGCAGGGCCAGATTCGATCTGCACGTATGGCTGCCTATCCCGCCATGGTGCCGAACCGCAAGGCGTGGGAACTTCTTGCGCGCAGCGATCCTGCTGAAGCGCGGCGCTCGAACATGTTGCTTCAGGAGCGCAATGCGCTTCACGAGATCCGCGAAGGACGCATCACACCGCGTGCCCAACCGAGCCAGCAGGACCTGCAGGATTGGGTGGACTTCTGGGGCCGCTACAAAAACGCGTGAAGCAGCATCTGCAGCGAATCAATCACCGCGCGGCCTTCAAACGATACGGAGACAGCATGTCGACCATACCCTCACCCACGCTCGGGAAGGACGGGTTCCGTAGCGAACCCGATCCATGCGGCTCGAACCCTCTGGCCAGAGCTCGTTGGTCACGCACTGGATACGCGGTTGTACTGACTGCACCCATGGCGATATGCCAAATCGCCTTGTTTCTCGGCCCACTTGTCTTCTTGATCGGCCTCAGCTTCTGGTTGGTTCGCAACTTCCAGCTGATGCCGGCCTTCGACACGGTGAATTGGATTCGCATGTTCGAGCAGCCTCATTTCCGTGGCAGCTTTTTACGCACGTTGGTCCAGGCCGGTGCGGCAGCAGTCATCACAAGCGCAGTTTCTTTTCCGGCCGCCTACGCGATGGCCTTTTTTCTGAGCGCTCAACGCCGCCGCCTGGTGGGCTTCCTGCTTGTGACACCCTTCTTCACAAGCTACCTGGTGCGCGTGTACGCGTGGCAGACCTTCCTGAGTGATCAGGGGATCGTGAACGGTGCACTTGGATTGTTTGGCGTGGGACCCGTGCCAATGCTCAATACTCCGTTTGGCACGATGGTGGGCTACCTCACTCTGAGCCTGCCACTGGTCGTGCTGATTCAGTACATGGCTCTTTCGATGGTCGATCGCAATCACATCGAGGCCGCACACAACCTGGGTTGCGCTCCATTTCGCACCGTGTTCAAGGTAACGATCCCTTCCGCTCGTGCGGGGCTCACGATCGCGGCGCTTTTTTGCTTCATCTTCAGCTTCGGTGACTTCATCAGCCCCATGTATCTGGGCGGCGGCACTGCGCCAACTCTCTCCATGCTGATCATCGATGCGACCAAGGCCGGCCAGCAATGGCCGCGGGCCGCAGTCGTCTCCATCGTGATGATTGCCACCCTTATGGCGGTAGCGATTGCCGCCACCACTTACGCCTACAGGAGACGATGAGATGGCCAAGCGACTACTGATTGCGTACCTGCTACTGCTTCTTTCTTTTGTCTTTGCTCCTATTGCTGCCAGCGTGGTCTTCAGCTTCAACTCCGACCGCTTTCCGACCTTGCCTCTTGGCAGCTTTACCTTCGATTGGTACGTAGCAATCCTTGACGATGAGCTTGTGCGTGAAGCGTTTCTGAACTCGCTGATAGTCAGTGCCTGCACCAGCTTGATCGCGACCCTGTTGGGCGTTGGTGCAGCCTACGCTGACTACCGGTACAAGTTCTTTGGAAAGCGTGCGTACTTGGCGCTCGGGCTTTTGCCGCCCACAGTGCCTGCAATCATCCTTGGTTTGGCCATGCTCGCCTACCTCTCGCGCCTGGGGCTGGCAAACCAGCTGTACAGCATCGTCCTTGCACACAGTGTGATCTGCACGCCGTTTGCAATGGCTTTGATTCGCCTGAGACTTTCTCAGATCGACCCTTCGGTTGAACAAGCTGCCTGGAATCTCGGGGCAAACGAGTGGGTGGCGCTGCGCGAAGTGATCTTGCCATTTGTGGCCCCCGCGATCGTCTCCTCTCTATGTCTCACGGCCGCGGTGAGCTTCGACGAGTTCGCAATCGCCTGGTTCGTTGGTGGTCTGAATGAAACCCTTCCAGTGCGAGTGCTCGGCTTTCTGCAAGGTCAGGTGAGCCCACGTATCAATGCCATCGGCACCGTGGTGTTTGTTGTCAGCATCGTCTTGATTGTCCTTGCCCAGATGTTGCTCGCTCACAAGGGGGCACTGCGTCGCAGGACCTTACCGTGAGCACCTGGTTTCCCGACTTTTTGAAGGAACACGTATGAACTCGACCCCACTTATCGAACTCCGCCAGGTTGGCAAACGTTATGGCAGCGCGCAAGCGGTGCGCGATGTCAACCTTCAAATCGACCGCGGCGAGTTTGTCGCCATCATGGGCCCCAGCGGCTGCGGTAAGACGACCACTCTGCGCATGCTTGCTGGACTTGAGGTCCCCAGTGAGGGGGAGATATTGCTGGACGGTCGCCGCATCAACGAACTGCCAGCCTGGCAACGCAATACGCCTCTTGTCTGGCAGAGCCTCGCGCTGTTTCCCTTCCTCAACGTGGTCGAGAACGTGGAGTTCGGCTTGAAGATGCGGGGGGTCTCTTCTTCAGAGAGGCGCCGCAAATCGCAGGACTGGATCGAACGTCTTGGATTGTCGAGCTATGCCACGCGCAACGTGGCGGACCTCTCCGGCGGACAGCGCCAGCGTGTTGCGCTCGCACGCTCGCTGATCACCGAGCCTCCTGTGCTGTTGCTGGACGAACCACTGTCCGCTCTGGATGCTCATCTCTCATTAAAGATGCAGGGCGAGCTCAAGCGTCTCCAGCGCGAACTTGGCATTGCCTTCATTTACGTAACGCACAACCATTCGGAAGCATTCGCAATGGCGGACCGAGTGGTCATCATGGGAGATGGGCAGATTCAGCAGATTGACGCCCCTCTGCAAGTTTTTAACCGACCCGCATCACGCTTTGTCGCTGAATTCCTCGGGGGAAACAACATTTTCAGCACGCGGGTTGTGGCCTGCCAGGATGGCAAGGTCGTGATTCGCTCCTCGGAGGGTGACTTTCACGCCATGCTTCCGCCTCAGATCAACGTGCACCTCGGCGACAAGCTCGACATGGTGGTTCGCGCTGATCGGATCTCTCTCACGCCCCAATCGGGCTGGGCAACGAACGAAGTGGCTTGCAGCTTCGTGAGCGAAGAGTTCGTCGGCTCTGTGATCAACGGCTATTTGGAAACCGGAGACGGCAATCGAATTGTTATTCAACTCCAAGCAAAAGACCTGGAGAGTATCGACCTCGAGGTGGGGCGTAAGTTCTATGCCTCCTGGCACCCTGAAGACTGCCATCTGATGCAGCACCTAAGCACCTCAAAAGAGACGGTGCATCACTAATCACTTTTGTTATCGCGACCACCAGTAATCATGAACATTCTTCATATCGACGCAAGCGCACAGACCATTGAACGTTCCATCACCCGGCAACTCGGACAGGTCTTTTTGCAGGAATTGCTTCGTGCAGCTCCCGACACCCAAATAACTTATCGCGATCTCGCCATTAACCCGGTGGCTCCTGTTGATTCGGAATGGATCGCAGCTGCCTTCACGCGACCTTCGGATCGCACCACCGCAATGCAAGAGCGGCTTGCCCTTTCAGATCGTCTGATTGCTGAGCTTGAGGCAGCTGATCTCATCGTGGTCGGTGTTCCCATGTACAACTACGGGGCGCCGGGAGCCCTCAAGTGCTGGATCGATCAGACCGCGAGAATTGGTAAAACTTTCTCGTTCGACCTTGCGCGCGGGGACGTCCCTATCCAAGGAATTCTTTCCGGAAAATCACTGGTCGTTCTCTCAGCGAGGGGCGAGTTCGGGTTTGGCGCGGGTGGGATGCGTGAGAAGATGAATACGTTGGACCCACTTTTGGCGGCGTGCGCCCACTATTGGGGTGTTGCGCGGGACGAGATCCACAACGTCATCGTGGAGTACCAGGAGTTCAAAGACGAACGCTTTGCGACAAGCTTGGTGAATGCTCACGAGCGAGCGAAGACGCTCGCAAGAGATCTGGCCTCGATCGAGACCGCTCGGGCTTAGAGGAAGGTCAGCCTTCGTTGTTTTCCAATGAAAACAAGAAGAGGGCCCTGAAGTTGCCCTCTAGGAGAGTCCTGAGTCTGCGCAGCCGTTGAACTTGGCCGTTCAGGTGCGTCATCCTCCACGCCAAGACCGCATACTGGACGTTCAAACTGAGTTGCCGCGAGGTGTTTCGTCGTGAGTGGTGCGCAAGCGGTTTGAGGTCTGTTCTGGCCATATCGAAATGCTTGGCGCATGAAGGGAGTTCATGCTATCCGTCAACCAAAATGAGATCCACTTTCCTGGAAGTGGAGATTTAACCGAAGGATTTGAAACAATGAATGCAACGGGGAAGACGACATACGGCGTGACGCGTGCTGGTGAGTTCACGGCCGAGCGGGCCTGGGGTGCTGCTGACATCGCGGAGATGGGCGGCGTCACAGTACGCCTTCACTGGAGTGACTCGCCCTACAAGTGGCATGTGAACGACGGCGACGAAGTGTTCGCGGTGCTCGATGGACGCGTCGATATGCATGTTCGTGGGGCCGATGGGGTTGAAATCGTGGCCTTGGAGGCGGGTGACGTGTTCTATGCCGGCGTTGGCTGCGAACATGTCGCGCATCCCCAGGGGGCGGCGCGGATACTTGTAGTGGAGAAGAAGGGGTCGGTCTGAAATGACCACTGCAAGGTAAGCAGGCGAAAGCGGTCGAGCCGACTTCATTGACAGACTGCGCGTGGCGCTCACGGTGCTGGTCATCTCGCACCACACGGCTATCACTTACGGCGGCTCTGGCTTCTGGTTCTATCGCGAAGTGACCGACAGCGGACGGCCCAGCAGCTTTCTCCTGACGCTCTTCTGCGCAGTGAACCAGTCCTTCTTCATGGGTATGTTCTTCCTGCTGGCCGGATACTTCACGCCAGCCTCGTTCATTCAAGCACCTTCGTGATGGGGCCGCTGTGGTTTGCCTGGGCACTGATCCTGTTGACGCTTGTCTGGGTCGTCTGGACAGGAACGATGTCGCGGGCCGCCCCGCGCAGCGCGAGTCCTCAAGCGCCAGTTCCGCGCGGGCGAGCCTGGCTTTTGAGTGCCGCCCTGCTTGTCGGCGTGGCGGCATTGACCATCCGACAGTGGTTCCCGGTCGGGCAGAACGTGCTGGGGCTGCAGTTGGGCTATTTCGCCCCCTATGTCTTCCTGTTCCTCCTCGGCGCTCGTGCATCGGTCAGCCGTTGGCTCCTTTTTTCCTCGCGGCTCCGCAAATGCCCACGAAACCACGCTGAACAGAGCCGCATGCTGCTGAGAAATGGCAGTTCGGACCTCGGCCGCGAAGGACCGCAATCGCTGGCTTTGCAGCCACTAGGCCCAAAGGCGCGGCCGCGAAAGGGTCGACTTTGGGAGCTCTTTTGCAACCCACTCCGGGCAACTGTGCACTGTTCCAAGCGGCCATCAACACAGTCATCCTGCAAGACATTCGTACAGAACAAGCGGCATCCTGGGCGGCCTGCTCAAACTGGCGCCCCATCTCGGCACCTCTGCGGCCTGCTGTCAGGACGAGATCCTTCTTTCTCGCGTGAGAATATTCTGTTCAATCCTTGTTAGCAAATTTCAATCTTTGTTAGCAACAAACTACACCTTCCCATGCTGCGCTATCTCACTGTCCCCGTCACTGCCTTCGCCCAGAACTGCTCCATCGTCTGGTGCGATGAAACCAAGGATGCGGCCGTCATCGACCCCGGAGGCGACTTGGACCGGCTGCTGGCCGAAGTGAAACGCCTGGGTGTGAACCTGAAGGCGATCTGGCTCACGCACGCGCACATCGACCACGCGGGCGGCACGGCCGATCTGGCCGAACAGCTGGGCCTGCCCATCATCGGCCCGCACCCGGGCGACCAGTTCTGGATCACCGGTCTGCCGCAACAAGGCGCCATGTTCGGCTTTCCGCCAGCGCGCGCGTTCACGCCCTCGCGCTGGCTTGCCGATGGCGACACCGTGCAGATCGGGCACAGCGTCCTGCAGGTGCGCCATTGCCCGGGCCACACACCGGGGCACGTGGTGTTTCACTCGACCGAGGCCAAGCGCGCTTTTGTGGGCGACGTGCTGTTTGCCGGCAGCATTGGCCGAACCGATTTCCCGCAGGGCAACCACGCGCAGCTGATCAGCAGCATCAGGGAACGGCTGTGGCCCATGGGTGACGAGACGGTGTTCATACCGGGCCATGGTCCGGAGAGCAGCTTCGGCGCGGAGCGCCGGCACAACCCGCACGTGCGGGACGCCTGAAGCCAGGGCTCAGGCCTGGCCCTGGCGCTGGAACAGGCCGCCGGGCAGGCGCCCCACCATGCCGTCGAGCTCAAGTTCGAGCAAGCGGGCCTGCAGGTGCGCGGTGTCCAGCCCGGTGCGGGCTTGCAGCGCGTCCAGGCTGACCGGGTCGAAACCCATTGCATCGAGCAGGCTGTCGGGTCTGTCGCCTTCATCGGCGTCGGCCGGCGTTGCAGACAGATCGCGTGGACCAACCATGCGCAGGTCTTCGAGGATGTCTTGTGCCGACTCGACCAGCTTGGCGCCCTGACGGATGAGCGCATGGCAGCCGCGCGACTGCGGTGCGTGAATGGAGCCGGGGATGGCAAACACCTCGCGTCCCTGCTCGGCCGCCAGGCGGGCGGTGATCAGCGAGCCCGACTTCAAGGTGGCCTCCACCACCAGCGTGCCTTGGGAAAGACCCGCAATCAATCGGTTGCGCTGAGGGAAATTGGCGGTCAGCGGGGGCGTGCCCAGCGGGTACTCGCTCACGATGGCGCCGTGCGCGGCAATGCGGTGGGCCAGCGAGAGGTGGCGCCTGGGGTAGACGCGGTCCAGCCCGGTGCCCACCACGGCGATGGTGGGTGCGCCGCCTTCGAGCGCACCGGTGTGGGCCGCCCCGTCCACACCCAGCGCCAGGCCAGAGACCACGCACACGCCGGCCTGGCCAAGAGCGCGTGCAAACTGGTGCGCGTTGGCTTCGCCCTGGGGCGTGGGGTTGCGGCTGCCGACCATGGCCAGGCGCCGTGGATGCGCCAGCACCTCCAGGTCACCCATCACGTACAGCAACACGGGCGGGTCGTCCATCTGCAGCAGATCGCTGGGGAAGCGCGGGTCGGCCAGTGTCAGCACGTGGCGGTTGGCTCCCTCGGCCAGCCAGGCCAGCACCTGCTCCACCTGGGCATCGAGTGCGTCGGGGGCTTGTTGCAGCGCGTGGGCGGTCTTGGGGCCCACCACGGTCTGCAGGGCGGCAAGAGATTGTGCGAAGACGGCCTCGGGAAGGCCGAAGGCGGCCAGCAGCTTGCGAGCCGTCTCCTTGCCCACGCCAGGCGTGAGCAGCAGCCGCAGCCAAGCGGCCAACTCCTGGCGCTGCATCGCCTTTACGGGTTGATGAAGCGGTCGCCGACCTTGACGCGGTCGCTGATCTGCAGCACCAGGGCGTAAGACACTTTGTCAAAGGTGCGGAAGACGATCATGAGACCGTTGCGCTCGCCGGGCAGGCGCAGCTGGGGGCGCGACGTGTCCGTGGTGTCGGTGATGAGGTCGCTCTCGCGCTGCAGTGCAAGCACATGGCCGCGCTCCATTCCGTGGTCCTTGCCGCGGTTGATGGTGACCACCTGGTTCTGGCCAGCGAAGTTGACCGCGTTGCCGTACACCGAGACGATCTGTCCGGTGTGGGTGCTCTGGGGGGCGCGCGGCACGAAGTTGGTCAGCTCGCGCGGCGGCTCGGGCAGCAGCCGGTCGCCGACGCGCATTTCTTCCTTGGCGGCCACGATGTCGATGGCGGCGGGCACCACTTCGGTCGTGGCTTGGCCCTTGGGACCGATGCCCGGGCGGGTGGTTTCCCCACTGACCACGCTGGCTTTGCCGACGTACTGCGCCTCATAGCCCAGGATTTCGTTGGTCGTGGGGTCGCGCAGCGGCGTGGCGTTGCGGAACACGCGGTATTGGGTGGAGCGGCCATCGATCACCACCAGCGGCTCGGATTCCGGTCCTTCGGCGTACTGCGCACGGGCATAGGCGCGATCACCACGGCTGAGCATGACGCGGTTTTCCTGCGTGGCGACGATGCGTGGTGCGCGCGAGAACGTGGCCTCGTCGACGATCAGGGGCTCGGTCAGGAATGCCTCGATGGCCTGCAGGTTGACCGGCGGAATGGCCGAATCGCCCAGGCTGTCGTAACGGGTGCGCGGCGAGACGCGCACGGTCGTCGTGTCGCCGCTGCCGGGCTGGCGCGTGGTGAGGCGGGCGCGACCGTTGGACTTGTCCAGAAAGAGCACCTGTCCGGGGTAGATGCGGTGCGGGTTCTGGATGTCCTCGAGGTTCATGCCCCAGAGCTCGGGCCAGCGCCACGGTGTCTTGAGGAAGATGCCCGACACCGCCCACAGGGTGTCGCCGCGCTTGATGGTGTAGCTGTCGGGCGCGTTGGATGCGAGTTCGGACAGCGGCACGCCGGTCTGGGCCACCTGGTTGGCGGTGGCGCGCTGGCCTGGCGTGATGGGGAAGTTCTGTGCCGACACGGTGCCTGCAAAGGCAGCAGCGAACAGGGCAAGGGCGCAAACCGCGGGCCTGAGATGGCTGGTGGGGCGCGTTTGATGGACGTTGGCAGGCAAGCGGTTCTTCAATGGCATGTGGTGGCCCCTGGGGCGGCGATGGCCGGTTGTCAGCGGGAGTTTCCAGGAAACCGCAACTGCCCTCCGGTGGCGCTCGTGTCTTGACAAATCGCATTTGATTTTGCGCCCAAGCCTTTGATTAGGCAATGTTTATGGCAGGGGGCTTTCACGCGTCGTGGCAAAAGTGGCGAAAATGTCGACACCGCATTCCGCTCGTCCCCAGCTTGCCGCCAGCCGTCGCCCGGGTACAGTGGGCGGTTCCTTGCAAGCCCCTCGATTGACCCGTTTTTCATGAACTCGCCGACCCTGCTGCCCATCCTTTGTTACCCCGATCCGCGACTGCATACCGTGGCCCGCCCGGTGAAGGCGGTGGACGATCGCATCCGCACGCTGAGCCAACACATGCTGGAAACGATGTACGACGCCCACGGCATCGGATTGGCCGCCACGCAGGTGGATGTGCACGAGCGCCTGATCGTGATCGACGTGAGCGAGACGCGCGACCAGCCCCTGGTGCTGATCAACCCGGTGCTCGAATGGGCCAGTCCCGAGACGCGCAAGGGCGAAGAGGGCTGCCTGTCGGTGCCGGGCATCTACGACGGTGTGGAGCGCTCGCTGGCCGTGCGTGTGCGGGCCCAGGACCTGGATGGCGCCGATCGCACGATCGAAGCCGACGGCATGCTGGCCGTGTGCATCCAGCACGAGATGGACCACTTGCTGGGCAAGGTGTTCGTCGAATACCTCTCCCCGCTCAAGCGCACGCGCATCAAGTCCAAGATGGTCAAGGCCCAGCGGGAGGCGATGAAGGCATGAAGGTATGCAACCAGCCGCATGGCGACGACGCTGTCGACGTCACCCATCCCTGACACCGGTCGTTTCGCGGGTCCGCATTCCGCCCGACCTCAGCTCCTTCCGTCATGAAACTCGTCTTTGCCGGCACGCCGGAATTTGCCAGCGTGGCCCTGGCCCGCTTGCTGGCCGCCGGCTTCCGGGTGCCGCTGGTGCTCACCCAGCCCGATCGTCCCGCAGGCCGCGGCATGAAGCTGCACGCGTCCCCGGTGAAGCAACTGGCGCTGGAGCACCACATCACCGTGGCGCAGCCGCGCAGCTTGCGGCTGGACGGCAAGTACCCCGATGACGCTGCCGCCGCGCGCGAAGCCATTGAAGCGGCGCAAGCCGACGTGATGGTGGTGGCCGCGTACGGCTTGATCCTGCCGCAGTGGGTGCTCGACGTGCCCCGTTTGGGCTGTCTCAACATCCACGCATCCTTGTTGCCACGCTGGCGCGGCGCTGCGCCCATCCACCGCGCCATCGAAGCCGGTGACACCGAGACCGGCGTGACCATCATGCAGATGGACGCCGGCCTGGACACGGGCGACATGCTGCTGGTGGAGCGCCTGCCGATCCGCAGCATGGAGACCACCGGCAGCCTGCACGACCGCCTTGCCGTGCTCGGTGGACGCCTGATCGTCGAGGCGCTGGAGATCGCGGCCTGCGGCGGCCTGACCGGGCAGAAGCAACCCGCCGAGGGCGTGACCTACGCGCACAAGATCGACAAGGCGGAGGCCGCGATCGACTGGACCGCCAGCGCCGACAGCCTCGCGCGGCGGGTGCGAGCCTTCAATCCCTTCCCTGGTGCAGCCACCGCGTTGGCCGGTGAGGCCATCAAAGTGTGGGCGGCCCACGCCGACGACACGGCATCGGGTGGTGAGCCCGGTGAGGTGATGGCGGCCGACGCCGACGGCATTCGCGTGGCCACCGGCGCCGGCGTGCTGGTGCTCACCGAGCTGCAGCGCGCGGGTGGCAAGCGCCTGGCGGTGGCGGATTTTCTGCGCGGTTTCCCGCTGGCGCGCGGGCAGGTGCTGGATGCAGTGCCCTCGTCGAAAGCGGGGGCCTGATGTTCCATCGCCGTGCCTACCGAGAGCGCCCCGAGTATTGGGAGGGCGCGCGCGACCAGGTGTCGGTGGCCATGGGCATCGGCGCCTGGGGTCTGATGACCGGTGTGGCCATGGTGCAGTCGGGCCTGTCGCCGCTGGAGGCGGTGCTCATGACGCTCATCGTTTATGCCGGCAGCGCCCAGCTGGCCGCCGTGCCCATGATCGCCGCCGGTGCGCCGCTGTGGGTGATCCTGGCGGCGGCCTTCTGCGTGAACCTGCGCTTCGTCGTGTTTTCTGCCCACCTGCGGCCCTACCTCATGCACCTGCCACGCTGGGAGCGCCTGGTCCGCGGCTACATCACCGGCGACCTGAGCTACGTGTTTTTTGCGCGCCGTTTTCCGCACCCGGGCACCACGCGCGACGAGCTGGAGCGTCAGCAGGCCTACCTCATGGGCAACTGCGCGGTGAACTACGTGGCCTGGATGGGCGCCAGCCTGGCCGGCATTTCGCTGACCAACGCGATTCCCCTGGAATGGGGTCTGGGCTTCGCGGGCATTCTGGCGCTGCTGGGCGTGTTGTGTTCACTGGCATCGTCAAAGCTTCGCATGGTCTCGGCGGGCGTGGCCGGTGCTGCGGCCGTGGCGGCCTGGGCGTTGCCACTTAAGCTCAACATCCTGGTGGCGATCGCCAGCGCGGTGGCGATCTGCCTGGTGCTTGAAAAACTCAGGCCTCCAACTCAGGGACAGGGAGTGCACCATGTTTGATGTCGATCCCTGGACGCTGCTCACCATCGTGCTGCTGGGCTGCATCACCGTGATCACGCGCGGCTTCTTCTTCATTTCCAGCAAACCCTGGAGCCTGCCGCACTGGGCGCAGCGCGGCCTGCAATACGCGCCGATCGCGGCGCTGGCGGCGGTGGTCATTCCGGAGATCGTCATGAGCCACGGCGCGCTCATTGCCAGCTGGAAAGACGCACGGCTGTTTGCCGCAGCCGCCGGCACGGCGTGGTTCTTCTGGAAGCGCGGCGTGCTCGGCACCATCGTCTGCGGCATGGCGGTGTACCTGCCGCTGCGCCTGGTGGTTGGCTGGTGAGACTCAGGCGGTCCCCCGCCGGGGCCGCATCAAGCGCCAGAGCGCCAGCGACACGCCGCCACAGATCACCATCGTCCACAGGGTGTGGCTGGGGTAGTGGGCGCCACGCGCGGTCTGCACCGCGCCGGCCAGCGCGCCGGCCACCAGCACCCCGGCGAGCCAGCGCAGGCCCACCGCGCGGCGGCGCGGCGTGCCTGCGTGCGGCAGCAGCCAGGGCAGGCTGAGCGCCAGAAAGGCGAACGCGCTCGAGGCGTGGCCACCGGGAAAGCAGCGCCCGGTGCCGCCGTCGGTCAGGCCCCAGGTCCAGTGCGACACGTAGACCGCGGTGCCGCCGAAGGCCTGCAGGTCCCAGGGGCAGCTGGTCTGGCTGGTGTTCTTGATCAGGTTGACCGCAGCCAGCGACAGCGTCACGGACAGCAGCACCGCGAGGCGCTCGCGCCGTGGCAAGGCGAGAGCCACCAGCCGGGGCTGGTTCCAGCGCGTGGGCCACAGCGTCCAGAGCGCGATCAACAGGAAAAAGCCCGTGGCGGCCTGGCGCACGCCCTCGTGCAGCACGCGCTCCAGCACCCAGCTGTGTTGCCAGGCAAAACCGTGCGGCGTGCCGAACTGCTGCATGAACGCCAGGTCCAGCCCGCTCAGGTCCCACAGGCCGGTGAGCAGCAGCGCACCCAACCACCAGGCCGAGGCGTTCGAGGCCAGCGGCGGGGTGTCGACGGCGGTGCTGAAGGTCGCTGCAGCGCAGCGCGAATCGTGCATGGCCGCAGTGTCGGGCGCTTGGGTTAAGTGCGGCTTAAGCGGCAAACTCATAATGGCGCGATCCCCAACCAACGGACCCAAGGTCCGATTCGTCAATGCGCGCACTCGTGGTGGAAGACGATCCCGGCATCGCCAATGGTCTGCAGGCCTCGCTCAGGCAGGCGGGCTATGCGGTGGACCTGTGTGGCACGCTCGGCGCGGCGTGGCACGCGCTGTCGGTGGAGCCCTTCGACGTGCTGATCCTCGACCTGGGCCTGCCCGATGGTGATGGCCTGGACCTGCTGGCCCGTCTGCGCCGCCAGACCGCCCCCGTGGCCGGTCGCGCAGCGATGCCCCGCAACGACCTGCCGGTGCTGATCATGACGGCACGCGATGGCGTGAGCGACCGCGTCAGCGGTCTGGACAGCGGTGCCGACGACTACATCGTCAAACCTTTCGACGCCAACGAGTTGCTGGCCCGACTGCGCGCCATGCTGCGCCGTGCGGTGGGGCGCAGCAGTCCGGTGATCACCCATGGGGATCTGGTGGTGGACCCGGCGGCCCACACGGTGCTGCGCGCCGGTGAGGCGGTGCCGCTGGGTGGCAAGGAGTTCGCGCTGTTGATGACGCTGCTGCAGGCGCGCCCGCAGGTGCTGTCCAAGTCGCGGCTGGAGTCGTCGTTGTACGGCTTCGGTGAAGCGCTGGACAGCAATGCGATCGAGGTGCACATCCACCACCTTCGCCGCAAGCTCGGCGAGTCGCTCATCAAGACGGTGCGCGGCGTGGGCTACTTCGTGCCGCAGCAGGACCCACCCGCATGACGGCGCACACCGCCACGGCACGCCTGCCCACGTTGTGGCGCTACCTCTGGAGCTGGGTGATGGGCGCCCTGCTGGTGGTGTGGACCACGCTGCTGATCGTGGCCTGGTACACAGGCCACCACGAGGCCGAGGAGATCACGGACGGGCAACTGGAGGCGGTGGCGCGCCTGTGGCTGTCGGTCGAACCCGACCAGACCCTGTCCACACCCGAACCCATCGCCTCCAGCCGCACGCGCGCCTATGTGCAGGACGTGGCCGTGCTGCACTGGGTCGACGGCCAGCTGTTCACCGACACCCACACGCTCGCCGCCAGCGTGGGCCTGGACTTCGCGCCTTCGGTCGGCTTCTCCAACCGGGTGCAGAACACACCCAGCGGCCAGGTGCGCTGGCGCGTGTATGCCGCTGCGGGCCAGGGTGAGCACGCGGCCGATTTTGTCGCTGTCTTGATGGACATGGACCACCGCGTCGACCTCGGTCGCGACATGGCACTCAAGCTCGCACGCCCGGCCCTGCTGGTGTTGCCCCTGGTGGCACTGCTGCTCTGGTGGGCGCTGCGCCGTGGCCTGAGCCCGCTGGTGCGCCTGTCGCGCGACGTGGCCGCGCTCGACGGCCTCGGTGGCCAGCGCCTGGACACCGAGCACCGCTTTCACGAGTTCTCCAGCACGGTGCACGCCATCAACACGCTGGTGGATTCCCTGCAGACACAGGCCCGGCGCGAACGGGAATTTGCGTCGGACGTGGCGCATGAGTTGCGCACGCCCCTGGCGGCCCTGTCGCTGCAGGCGGCCGCGGCGCAGCACGACCCCTCGCCCGAGCGGCTGGCGCAGCTGGAGGCTTCCGCGCTGAGGGCCGGCCACATCCTCTCGCAGCTGCTGGAGCTCGCGCGCGCTCAGCGCGACGGCTTGGGCCGTGAGGCCTGGAAGGACGTGTCGGTGGGCAATGTTGCGGCCGGTTTGATCGCCTCGCACGCACAGGAAAGCTTTGAGCGCGGCCACGAGCTGTCGCTGGAGCAGCCTGATGCGCCGGTGATCCTGCACGTGCAGCCCACGCTGCTGGAGCTGGCCTTGCGCAACCTGATCGAGAACGCCTTGCGCCACACCCCGCCGGGCACGCAGGTGGTGGTGGAGGTCTGGCAGACCCCAACCGAGGTGGGCGTGTCGGTCAGCGACGACGGCCAGCGTGCCGACGCGCTGCCTTCCACCCAGGCGCAGGTGCCGCGGGGCTTGGGCCTGGGCCTGCGCCTGGTTGAGCGCATCGCCGAGCAGCTGGGCGCCACGCTGCAGCGTGACACAGCAGAGGCGCCCATGACGACCCGCTTCAGGCTTCGGTGGCCGCGCTGATGGCCATAAGGTTGACTTAACCCGCGAGCGCGAGGCTTCACAGGTCGGCATGTGCCGACCCCGAGGTTTCGCCCATGCTTTCGTCCCCAGCCCTGACGCCGCCAGCCGGCATCCGACTTCCCCGCCCGACCTGGCGCCCCGCCACCGCCGTGTGGCTGCTGTCGCTGTGGCTGGCCGTGGCAGGCAACCTGCCGCTGTGGCTGCGGGTGAACGAACTGGCCGGTACCCCCACGCAACGCCTGGCGCTGCTGGGGGGGTTCGGCCTGGTGGTGCTCGGCATCACCGCCGCCCTGCTCTCGCTGCTGGCCTGGCCGCGCGTGTTTCGCCCGGTGGCCACCGCGCTGGTGCTGGTGAGCGCCTTCAATACGCATTTCATGCTGCAGTACGGCGCGGTGATCGACCCGACCATGCTGGCCAACGTGGTGCAGACCGACGTGCGCGAGGTGCGCGACCTGATGTCGTGGGCCTTGCCGCTGACCGTGCTGCTGGTGGCGGGCCTGCCGCTGTGGGTGATCTGGCGCCGGCCGCTGGCCATGCGCAGCTGGTTGCCCCAGACCGGGCGCAACGCGCTGGGCGCCCTGGTCGGCGTGGTCGCGGTGGTGGCCGCCACCCTGCTCACCTACCAGGACCTGGCCTCGCTCATGCGCAACCACAAGGAATTGCGCTACATGGTCAACCCGGTCAACACCGTGTATGCCGCCAGCCGCCTGGCGGTGGACCAGCTGCCCCGTCAGGTTCAGGCCCTCAAGCCCGTGGGCGAGGACGCCCGGCTCGGCGCCAGCTACAGCGGCCAGAGCAAACCGCCACTGTTGATGGTGGTCGTGGGTGAGACCGCGCGCGCGCAGAACTTCGGCCTCAATGGTTACGCACGCAACACCACGCCGGCGCTCGCGCGCTGGCAGGCCGAGGAAGGCCTGGTCAACTTCAGCCAGGTGCACTCGTGCGGCACCAACACCAAGGTGTCGGTGCCCTGCATGTTCTCGCCGCTCACGCGCACGCAGGGCGGCGACCAGACACCCGAGCACGAAAACCTGCTCGACGTGCTGCAGCGCGCAGGTCTGGCCGTGCTGTGGATTGACAACCAGGCGGGCTGCAAGGGCGTGTGCGCCCGGGTGCCCAACGCCAGCACGCTGGACCTGAAGCTGCCCGGCCTGTGCGATGGCGGCGAGTGCCTCGACCCCGCCATGCTCGACGGCCTGGACGCGCGCATCGCCGCGCTCGACCCGGTGCGCCGCGCGCGCGGCGTGGTGCTGGTGATGCACCAGATGGGCAGCCACGGCCCCGCCTACTCGCACCGCTCGAGCGCCGAGCGCAAACCCTTCATGCCTGAGTGCACCAGCAACACGCTGTCCGACTGCCCGCCCGAGCAGCTGGTGAACGCCTACGACAACTCGATCGCGTACACCGACCACTTCCTTGACCTGTCACTGCGGTGGCTGAAGGAACGCGAGCAGAGCGGTGCCTTCCAGACCGGGCTGATCTACATGTCCGACCACGGCGAATCGTTGGGAGAGAGCGGTCTGTACCTGCACGGTGTGCCGTACGCGCTGGCACCCGAGCAGCAAACCCATGTCCCCATGGTGGCCTGGCTCTCGCCGGGCCTGCAGCAGCGCAGCGGCGTGGGGGAGAAGTGCCTGCGCGCCCAGGCCGACAAGCCGGTCTCGCACGATCACCTGTTTCACTCGGTGCTGGGTCTCATGGATGTGCAGACCCAGGCGCACGACCAGGCGCTGGACATGTTGGCGCCGTGCGCTGCGGCGTACGCCCGGGCCGGTGAGGCCCCGCGCCGTCCCGCCAGCTGAAAGGCAGGCCGTGTGAGGGTTTGTGGCGTTTCGCAGGGCGCGGGGCCTTTCTACAATGCGTGGGTTTGTCCTTCACCCCCCACCTGAACAGCACCATGTCCTTCATCCGCTTCTCCGATCTCTGCTCCAGTGGCCAGGCCAAAGGCCAGCGCGTGTTCATCCGGGCCGACCTCAACGTGCCGCAGGACGACGCCGGCCACATCACCGAGGACACCCGCATCCGCGCGAGCATCCCGGCGATCCAGATGGCGCTGGACGCGGGGGCGGCGGTCATGGTCACCTCGCACCTCGGCCGTCCCACCGAAGGAGCGTTCAAACCCGAAGACTCGTTGCAGCCCGTGGCCGCACGCCTGGGTGAGCTGATGGACCGCCCGGTGCGCCTGGTGGCCAACTGGATCGATGGGGATTTCTCCGTGAGCCCCGGTGAAGTCGTGCTGCTGGAAAACTGCCGCCTGAACGTGGGCGAAAAGAAGAACAGCCCCGAACTCGCGAAGAAGCTCGGCGCCCTGTGCGACATCTTCGTGCACGACGCCTTCGGCACCTCGCACCGCGCCGAGGGCACGACCTATGGCATCGCCGAGACCGCGCCCATCGCCTGCGCCGGCCCGCTCCTGGCCGCCGAGATGGACGCGATTGCCGCCGCGCTGCTCGCGCCCAAACGCCCACTCGTGGCCATCGTGGCCGGCAGCAAGGTCAGCACCAAGCTCACCATCCTGAAAAGCCTGGCCAGCAAGGTGGACCAGCTCATCGTGGGCGGTGGCATCGCCAACACCTTCATGCTCGCCGCCGGCCTGAAGATCGGCAAGAGCCTGGCCGAGGCCGACCTGGTCAATGAGGCGAAAGCCGTGATCGAAGCCATGAAGGCGCGCGGCGCCGAGGTGCCGATCCCCACCGACGTGGTGACCGCCAAGGCCTTCAGCGCCGACGCACCCGCCACGGTGAAGAAGGCCACCGAGGTGGCCGACGACGACCTGATCCTGGACATCGGACCCGAGACCGCCGCGAAGCTGGCCGCGCAACTGATGCAGGCCGGCACCATCGTGTGGAACGGCCCGGTGGGCGTGTTCGAGTTCGCGGCGTTCGAGAACGGCACCAAGGTGATCGCAGAGGCCATCGCCAGGAGCAGCGCCTTCAGCATCGCGGGCGGTGGCGACACGCTGGCGGCCATTGCCAAGTACGGTATCGAGAAGGACGTGGGCTACATCTCCACCGGCGGTGGCGCCTTCCTCGAGGTGCTCGAAGGCAAGACGCTGCCGGCGTTTGAGGTGCTCGCGCGCCGCGCCAAAGGCTGAACGAGCCCCCACGCTGCGCCGCTGCGCGGGTCGCTGCCCCCCGAGGGGGCTGATCCGGCTTGGGGCGGCCCGGCGCCGGATCGTCAGCGTCGATCCGGCCCGCGGGTCGGGATGCGCGCCACCACCAGCACCCCGATCACGGCGGCGACCAGCAACACCCCCAGCACCACCGGCTGGCCGCGAAAGCTCCAGGCCGACAGGCCGACCATCACCACCATCGACACCTGGGCCACCGTCTTGCTGCGCCGCGTGAGGCTGCGGTGGGTCTCCCAGTCGCGCACCATGGGTCCGAGGAAGCGGTGGTTGAGCAACCAGCCGTGCAGGCGCGGCGAAGCCTTGGCGTAACAGGCGGCGGCCAGCAGCACGAAGGGCGTGGTGGGCAGACCCGGCAGCACCACGCCGATGAGGCCCAGCAGCAGCGACACGCTGCCGGCCAGCCACAACAGCCAGCGCATCACGCGCGAGCGGTGCAGCGCGGCGCTGTCTGGCGCTGTCGGTTGGGGATGGGTCATGGCGCCCACCAGCCCAGCGGGTGCCGCGCCAGTGCGATCGAGGCCATGAAGGCCAGGCACAGCAGCGCGGCCAGCAGGAACAAGGCGCGCGAACGCGTGGAGCGAGCGCGCTTGAGTGCCATCGAGCCCAGGGCGATGTAGACCAGCAGCAGCGCGAGTTTGGTGCCCAGCCAGGGCGTGTGCAGCGGGTTGAGTTGCAGCAGCCACCACAGGCTGGCGCCCGCCGCGAGCAGGGCGGTGTCGATCGCCACGCTCAGGTGGCGCCAGCCCGGGCGCATGGGCCAGGCATGGCCCAGCAGCCCACCCAGACCCCGCAACGCGAACAGGCCCGCGCTGCCCGCGACCAGGCTCACATGGGTCTTGAGGAGCAGCGGGTAGGCCCAGGCGATGTCCGGTGTTGGCATGGGGTGGTGGCGGCGCGGTCGGGGAATGTCACCGCCAGCATAGCGGTTCCCACCGCGGCGCCATGCCGCGCACGGCTCAGCAGCAGGCCGCGCGCGCTGGCTCGTACTGCGGGAACAGCTGGTTGTTTTCCAGGTGGATGTGGGCGATCAGGTCGTCCGCGAACTGGTTGACGCCCGCGTACAGCGCGCGCCAGGTGTTGCACGCGTCTTGGGGCGGCGTGGCGTCGTGGGTCATGGCCATCAGGCGGTCGAGCTGTTCGCCATGGCTGGTGTGTTCCTCGCGCATCACGCCGATGGGGTGCACGGCCATGCCGCGCCCGCCCGCCTTGAGCATGGGGAACAGGATGTTCTCTTCCTTGGCCATGTGCTCCAGCATCTCGGCCTCGATGGCCTCGAGGTGCTCGGCCAGGCCGGCGGGCACATCGGGGTGCTCGCGGTGCACCGCCTCCACTCGGCGCGCCATGCGGATCAGTTCGGGCAACTGCTCGCGGTGCACGGCGTGGTAGCGCGTGAGGATATGGTCGATCATCTCGGCGGGCGCCTGCGGCACGGCCTGGTTTCCCGGGCGCTCCAGCAGCGCCAGTTCGGCCAGCACCGCGTCGACCGACAGGCCCTTGTTCTCGCAGGCCTGTTGCAGGGCGATCTGGCCGCCGCAGCAGAAGTCGAGCTTGAGACGGCGAAAGACGGCGGTGGCACCGGGCAGATCCACCGCGATCTGTCCGATGGGCTGGTCCGCGCGTCCGAGTCCGAGGGTGTCTGCAGGGGCGAAGGTGGTGTCCATGGTTGAAGGTCCTTAAAGATTCATTTGGAATGAATATATTAGCGCATAAAATGCACGCAACATGAATATTCAGACCGTCCACACGGACATCGGTCATCAGGAGGATGCGGCATGCGACTGACCAACTGGACCGACTACAGCCTGCGCGTGCTGATGTACTGCGCCGCCAGCGAGCAGCGCGAACAACCCGCCACCATCGGTGAAATCGCCGAGGCCCACGGCATCTCGCGCAGCCACCTGACCAAGATCGTGATGACGCTTTCCGGCCTGGGCCTGCTGGAGACCACGCGGGGCCGCGGCGGTGGCCTGCGCCTGCTCAAGCCGGCGCACACCATCGTGCTGGGCGAGGTGGTCCGACAGACCGAAAGCGACTTCACCCTGGTGGAGTGTTTCGACGCCGAACACAACAGCTGCCGCCTGGACGGCCACTGCCGCCTCAAGGGTGCGCTGCGCGAGGCCATGGACCGCTACCTGGAGGTGCTCGACGGGGTCACGCTGGCCGACCTGGTGGCACCCGCCGCGGGTGCGCGCGGTGGCCAGCGGCTGCATTTTGTGCCCGGCCTGCCGCGCCCGATCGACGTCGCGGTCCGTCGCTCGCGGGTATCTGCCGGCGACGAAAGCCGCTAACCTCGCGTCATGGTGTCCACCGCATCGTTGTCGACCAAGCTGGTGCGCATTGGCGCCGGGCTGCTGCTCGTCGCCTTGGCGTCCATCGGTCTCACGCTGTGGGTGACCTGGCAGCTCGAAGGCGGTGCGGCCGCGGTCAACGAAGCCGGGCGCATGCGCATGCAGACCTGGCGGCTCACCAGCGTGGCGCAGGCCGGGCGCGCACCGGCCGATGTGGCGGCATTGGTGCAGGAGTTCGACCGCAGCCTGGACCTGCTGCGCCAGGGCGATGCCAGCCGGCCACTCTTCGTGCCCTGGGACGACGCGGTCGGCCGCGAGTTCGCCACGGTGGAGGCGCTGTGGCAGAACCAGCGCCCGCTGTGGTTGCAGGAGGGCCCGCCCGAACCGGCGCAGGCGCTGGCCGCGGCCGACGCCTTCGTCGAGGCCATCGACGCCCTGGTGCTCGCGATCGAAAAGCAGCTCTCGGGCTTCACCGCCATCCTCAACCTGTTCCAGTTCCTCATGATGGCGCTGGCCATCGTCGGCGCGGTGGTGATGCTCTACACCGGCTACATGTATGTGATCAACCCGCTGGTGCACCTGCGCCAGGGCCTGCGACGGCTGGAGTCGGGTGACTTCAAGGCGCGGGTGGAGGTGGAGACGCTGGACGAATTCGGGCAGGTGGCGGGCGGCTTCAACCGCATGGCGTCCACGCTGCAGTCGATGTACGCCGGACTGGAGAGCCAGGTCGAGACCAAGACGCGCCACATCGAGGCGCAGCGCGCGCGGCTGGAGACCTTGTATGAGGTCAGTGCCTTCATGGCCCATGCCGGCTCCATCGAGGAGCTCTCGCGCGGATTTGCCCAGCGCGTGCGCTCGGTGGTGAAGGCCGATGCGGTCGCGGTGCGCTGGAGCGACGAGGCCAGCCAGCGTTACCTCATGCTGGCCTCCGACTGCTTTCCCCAGGACATGGTGGAGGAAGAGCGCAGCCTGCTGGCCGGAGCCTGCGCTTGCGGCAGCCTGCAGCCCGACGCGCGGACGCGCGTCATCCCCATCCACAGCCACGACGAGGCCCCGGTGCGCCACTGCGCGCGCGCCGGCTTCGAGACACTGGTGAGCGTGCCCGTGCGGCTTCAAAACCGCGTGCTTGGCGAAATCGACCTGTTCTACCGTTCGCAGGCCAGCCTGAGCACGGGCGAGACCGAGTTGCTCGATGCCCTGGCCAGCCACCTCGCCAATGCGCTGGAGAGCCTGCGCGCCTCCGCGCTGGAGCGCGAGGCGGCGGTGGGCGAGGAGCGCGCGCTGATCGCGCGTGAACTGCACGACTCCATCGCGCAGTCGCTGGCCTTCCTGAAGATCCAGGTCCAGCTGCTGCGCAACGCGGCGCAAAAGGGCCAGGAGGCGAGGGTGTTGAGCACGCTCGACGAGCTCGACGAGGGCCTGCGCGAAAGCATCAACGACGTGCGCGAACTGCTGGTGCACTTTCGCACCCGCACCAACACCGACGACATCGAGCGCGCGCTGCAGGAGACGCTGCAGAAGTTCCAGTACCAGACCGGTCTGCCCGCCAGGCTGCACGTCGAAGGCCATGGCCTGCCCTTGCCGGCCGATGTCCAGGTGCAGGTGCTGCACGTGTTGCAGGAGTCGCTGTCCAACGTGCGCAAACACGCCGGCGCCAATCACGTGCAGCTCGACGTGGTCAAGGGATCGCACTGGTTGTTTCGCGTGCGCGACGATGGCGCGGGCTTTGACGCGCTGGACGCGCCCGATGCCTCCCACGTGGGGCTGAAGATCATGGGCGAGCGCGCCAAGCTCATCGGCGCACGGGTCGACGTGAGCTCCGAGCCCGGCCAGGGCACCACCGTCACCCTGACCCTGCCACCCCATCCGGTGGCGGCCACGTCCACCCCCGCCCCCGTCGCCGAACCCACCGTTTCATGACCGACCCATCCGCCCGCCCGATCCAGTTGCTCGTGGTCGACGACCACTCCCTGTTCCGCCGCGGACTGACGGCGCTGCTCTCGCAGGACCCGCGCTTCGAAGTGAGCTGCGAGGCCGGCGACGTGGGCGAGGCGCTGCGCTGCCTGGCGCGCCAACGGCCCGATGTGATCCTGCTCGACAACCACCTGCCCGGCGTGCTGGGGGTGGACGCCATCCCCTCTCTGCGCGAGGCCGCGCCAGGCACCCGCGTCCTCATGCTCACGGTGAGCGAGAACGAGGCCGACCTGGTGGCCGCGCTCAAGGCCGGCGCCGACGGGTACCTGCTCAAGACCGTCGAGTCGCACCACCTGTGCGAGGCCATCGTCAAGGTGATGGACGGCGAGTCGGTGGTCAGCCCCGAGATGACCACCAAGCTGGTGTCGGCCCTGCGGTCGCAGCCGCCCGCCCAGGGTGAGGCGCCTGGTGCAGCGGTGGCCACCACCGACGCCGCACTTGCTTCGCTCTCGGTGCGCGAGCTCGAGATCCTGCACCTGATCGCACGCGGCGACAGCAACAAACACATCGCCCGCCAGCTCGACATCGCGGAGACCACGGTCAAAATCCACGTGCAACACATCCTGCGCAAACTCCACCTCACCTCGCGTGTGCAAGCGGCGGTGTTCGCCGCCCGTCACGCCTAACCAGGAGACCCCCATGGCCCTGCACCACCTCGAATCGGGTGAAATTGCCAACCTGCGCCACCTGGGCGGCGACGCGCTGAGCACCCAGTCCATCGCCTTGTTCAAGTCCGAGCAGCTCGAGGTCATCCGGCTGATGCTGCCGCGGGGCCGCTCCATGCCGATGCACCAGGTCGCTGGCGAGATCACCGTGCAGTGCCTCGAAGGCGCCATCGATTTTGAAACGCCCGAGGGCGTGCAGCGGCTGCAGGCCGAACAGCTGCTCTTCTTGCGCGGGGGCGTGCCGCACAGCCTGCTCGCGGTAGAAGACGCCAGCGTGCTGGTCACCATCGTCCTGGGGGTGGGGGATCGGCCCTGAGGCCTTGATCCAGATCAAGTGATGGCCACAAACCGGCCGCGCTAGTTCTTCCGGACGCACCGCGTCCCGCCACCATCGTTCTTCAGAGCCGCCCCCGGCACCCGGGTGGCGGATAGCCACGACGGCGCTCAGCGCCGACAGTCTTGCCATGCCCCGCGTGGAGAAAGACAACATGGCCTCTGAACTGAACAACGACAAAAAAGCCTGGTCGGTGCTGCTCGTCAGCACGCTGGCCTTCACCGTTTGCTTCATGGTCTGGATGATGTTCGGCGTCATCGGCATCCCGATCAAGAAGGCGCTCGACCTCAACTCCACCCAGTTCGGCCTGCTCATGGCCACGCCGGTGCTCACCGGCTCGCTGGTGCGCGTGCCGCTGGGCATCTGGACCGACCGCTTCGGCGGCCGCATCGTGATGGCCATCCTCATGGCCATCACCGTGCCGGCGATCTGGCTCATGAGCTACGCCACCGCCTACTGGCACTTCCTCACCATCGGCCTGTTCGTCGGCCTGGCGGGCGGTTCTTTCTCGGTCGGCACGCCCTACGTGGCGCGCTGGTTCCCCAAGCACCGCCAGGGCATGGCCATGGGCGTGTACGGCGCGGGCAACTCGGGCGCGGCGGTCAACAAGTTCGTCGCCCCGGTGCTGCTGGTGGCCTTCGGCTGGACCATGGTGCCGCAGGTGTACGCGGCCATCATGCTGGGCACGGTGGTGCTGTTCTGGCTCTTCACCTACAGCAACCCCGCCCACCTGGTGCCGAGCAACGTGTCCTTCATGGACCAGCTCAAGGCGCTGAAAGACCCCAAGGTGCTCAAGTACTGCCAGTACTACAGCATCGTCTTCGGCGGCTACGTGGCGCTCTCGCTGTGGATGGTGCAGTACTACGTGGGCGAGTTCGGTCTGGACATCCGCGTGGCCGCGCTGCTGGCGGCCTGTTTCTCGCTGCCCGGTGGCGTGCTGCGTGCCGTGGGCGGCGTGATGTCGGACAAGTTCGGTGCGCACAAGGTCACCTGGTGGGTGCTGTGGGTGAGCTGGATCTGCCTGTTCCTGCTGTCGTACCCGCAGACCGACTTCACCGTGGCCACGGTGGACGGCCCCAGGACCTTCCACATTGGCCTCAACGTCTACCTCTTCACCGCGCTGATGTTCATCCTGGGCATCGCCTGGGCCTTCGGCAAGGCCAGCGTCTTCAAGTACATCAGCGACGATTTCCCGAAAAACATCGGCGCCATCAGCGGCATCGTGGGCCTGGCCGGTGGCCTCGGCGGCTTCGTGCTGCCCATCCTGTTCGGCGCGCTGATGGACATCACCGGCATCCGCTCCAGCGCCTTCATGTTGATGTACGGCGTGGTCTGGGTCTCGCTCATCTGGATGTACTGGACCGAAGTGCGCCAGACCGAGGTCATGGGCGCCAACGCCAAACCCTTTTCACTTCAAAGCTGACCCCACGCGTCGGTTCACAACACCATGAGCAACACACACAAGATCGGCCCCGACATCGTGGACTGGCGCCCGGAGGATGAAACCTTCTGGAACACCACCGGTAAACGCATCGCCTACCGCAACCTCTGGATCTCGGTGCCGGCGCTGCTGTGCGGCTTCGCCGTGTGGGGCATGTGGGGAATCATCACGGTGCAGATGCTCAACCTGGGCTACCCCTTCAGCCAGGCCGAGCTTTTCACCCTGACCGCGATCGCCGGTCTGGCTGGCGCGACGATGCGCATTCCGGCCTCATTCCTGATCAGGCTCTCGGGCGGGCGCAACACCATCTTTCTCACCACCGCGATGTTGCTGGCCCCTGCCATCGGCACCGGCATCGTACTGCAGCATCCCGAGTGGCCGCTGTGGTCATTCCAACTCATGGCCTTGTGGTCGGGTGTGGGGGGCGGGAACTTTGCCTCTTCGATGTCCAACATCTCTTCGTTCTTTCCCAAACGCCTGCAAGGCACCGGCCTGGGACTAAATGCAGGACTGGGCAATTTCGGTGTCACCACCATGCAGATCGTCATCCCCCTGGTGATGACGGTGAGCATCTTCGGCGACGTGGGGGGTCAATCCATGACCTTGCAGAAGGAAAGCGGGTGGATCTTTGGGGCCATCCCGGCCGGTACCCCCACCTGGATCCAGAACGCCGGCTTTGCCTGGGTGTTGTCGCTCGTTCCCCTGTCCATCCTGTGCTGGTTCGGCATGAACAACCTCAAGACTGTTTCGCCCGACACCGGCGGGCCGATCACGGCGTTTCTAAAGATCATCTGGCTTTACACCCTGTCGTTCATTCCGGCCGGCGTTGGCCTGTACCTCTACCTGCCCGCGCCCAGCGGCTTGGGTGTGCTCAACATGTGGCTGGCCATGCCGTTGATCATCGTGAGCACCTTGATGGTGATGAAGATTACCGCGTTTGGTGCGATGAAAGACAACGTCGCGAAACAGTTCGCGATCTTCAGCAACAAACACACGTGGTCGCTGACCATCCTGTACATCGTCACGTTTGGCTCGTTCATCGGCTTCTCCATGGCGCTGCCGCTCTCGATGAAGGTGATTTTCAGCGTCAGCCACGTGCAGGACGCCAGCGGCATCCTCAAGCACACCTTGGTCAACCCCAATGGCCCAGATCCGGCCGCTGGGCGGCTGGATCGCCGACAAGGTTGGGGGCTCCATCGTCACCCAATGGGTGTGCGCGGTCATGGTGGTCGCTGGTGTGGCGGTGGGCTATGTGATGCAACTCGCCTACCAGTCGGCAACGCCGGAAACGTACTTCTTCATCTTCCTGGCGCTGTTCATGGTGTTGTTTGCCGCCAGCGGTATCGGCAACGGCTCCACCTTCCGCACCATCGGTGTGATCTTCGACCGCCAGCAGGCCGGCCCCGTGCTCGGATGGACCTCGGCCGTGGCCGCCTACGGCGCCTTCATCGCACCGGTGGTGATCGGTGCGCAGATCAAGGCTGGCACACCCCAGCTAGCCATGTACGGCTTCGCCATCTTCTACGCCGTCTGTCTGGTCTTGAACTGGTGGTTCTACCTGCGCAAGGGCTCTGAAATCCACAACCCTTGACGCCGCACCCACGCTGTCGCGCATCCCATTTTCACGGAGCAAGCCATGAGCCATTTCCTCGACCGCCTTTCCCACTTCTCGCTGCCGCGCGAAAACTTCTCGGGCAACCACGGCCAGACCACCGGTGAAGACCGCACCTGGGAAGACGCCTACCGCAACCGCTGGGCGCACGACAAGATCGTGCGCAGCACGCACGGCGTGAACTGCACCGGTTCGTGCTCGTGGAAGATCTACGTCAAGGGCGGCATCGTCACCTGGGAAACCCAGCAGACCGACTACCCGCGCACGCGCTGGGACATGCCCAACCACGAGCCACGCGGCTGCGCGCGCGGCGCTTCCTACAGCTGGTACCTCTACAGCGCCAACCGCGTGAAGTACCCCATGGTGCGCGGTCGACTGCTGGAGCGCTGGCGCGCCGCGCTGAACGTGGCCAAGACCCCGGTCGACGCCTGGGCCTCCATCGTCGAGAACCCCGAAGCCCGGCGCGACTACCAGCAGGTGCGCGGCATGGGCGGTTTCGTGCGCAGCAGCTGGGACGAGGTCAACCAGCTGATCGCCGCGGCCAACGTCTACACCATCAAACAGCACGGACCCGACCGCATCATCGGCTTCAGCCCGATCCCGGCCATGAGCATGGTGAGCTACGCCGCCGGCTCGCGTTACCTCTCGCTCATCGGCGGCGTGTGCATGAGCTTCTACGACTGGTACTGCGACCTGCCGCCGGCCAGCCCGCAGGTCTGGGGCGAGCAGACCGACGTGCCCGAATCGGCCGACTGGTACAACAGCTCGTTCATCATCGCCTGGGGTTCCAACGTGCCCCAGACGCGCACGCCCGACGCCCACTTCTTCACCGAGGTGCGCTACAAGGGCGCCAAGACGGTGGCCGTCACGCCCGATTACTCCGAGGTGGCCAAGCTCTCCGACCTCTGGCTGCACCCCAAGCAGGGCACGGACGCCGCGCTCGCCATGGCCATGGGCCACGTGGTGCTCAAGAACTTCTATTTCCCCGAAGGCGGCAAGCCACGCAGCAGCTACTTCGACGACTACGCGCGCCGCTACACCGACCTGCCGCTGCTGGTGATGCTGAAGGAACACGTTCTCGCCGACGGCAGCAAGACCCTGGTGCCCGACCGCTACCTGCGCGCCAGCGACTTCAACGGCCAGCTCGGCCAGAAGAACAACCCCGAGTGGAAGACCGTGGCCTTCGACACCGGCGGCAAGGCCGTGCTGCCCAACGGCTCGATCGGCTTCCGCTGGGGCGAGGCCGGTCGCGCCGACGAAGGCAAGTGGAACCTGGAAGCCAAGGAGGCCCGCAGCGACACCGAGGTGAAGCTCAAGCTCTCGGTGATCGAGGACGGCGAGCAAGACACCCAGGTGGTGGACGTGGCCTTCCCCTACTTCGGTGGCAACGCCGCGCCGCACTTCACCGCCAACGCGCAGAACGGCGCCATCAACCACGCCCGCGTGCCGGCCGTGCGCCTGCGCCTGGGCAAGGCCGGCGAAGAGCGCCATGCGATGGTGGCCACCGTGTTCGACCTGCAGGTCGCGCAGTACGGCATCGACCGTGGTCTGGGCAGTGGCGCGAAGGACTTCGACGACAACGCCGCCTACACCCCAGCCTGGCAGGAGAGCATCACCGGCGTGCCGCGCGATCAGGTCATCACCGTGGCGCAACAGTTCGCCGACAACGCCGACAAGACACACGGCAAATCGATGGTGATCATCGGCGCGGCCATGAACCACTGGTACCACGCCGACATGAACTACCGCGGCGTGATCAACCTGCTGATGATGTGCGGCTGCATCGGCCAGAGCGGTGGCGGCTGGGCGCATTACGTGGGCCAGGAGAAGCTGCGCCCGCAGACCGGCTGGACCGCGCTGGCCTTCGCGCTGGACTGGATCCGCCCGCCGCGCCAGATGAACAGCACCAGCTTCTTCTACGCGCACACCGACCAGTGGCGCTACGAGAAGCTCGGCATGGAAGAGATCGTGAGCCCGCTGGCCGACAAGGCCGCGTTTGGCGGCAGCATGATCGACTTCAACGTGCGCGCCGAGCGCATGGGCTGGCTGCCCAGTGCACCCCAGCTCAAGACCAACCCGCTGCAGGTGGTGAAGGACGCCACCGCCGCCGGGCTCGACGCCAAGGACTACGTGGTGCGCGCGCTCAAGGACGGCACGCTGGCCATGAGCTGTGAAGACCCGGACGCGCCGCAGAACTGGCCGCGCAACATGTTCGTCTGGCGCAGCAACCTGCTGGGCTCCAGCGGCAAGGGCCACGAGTATTTCTGCAAGCACCTGCTGGGCACCGAAAACGGCGTGCAGGGCAAGGACCTGGGCCGCGACGAAGCCAAACCCGAAGAGGTGGTGTGGCACGAGCACGCGCCCCAAGGCAAGCTCGATCTGCTGGTCACGCTGGACTTCCGCATGAGCACCACCTGCCTGTACTCGGACATCGTGTTGCCCACCGCGAGCTGGTACGAGAAGAACGACCTCAACACCAGCGACATGCACCCCTTCATCCACCCGCTGTCGGCGGCGGTGGACCCGGTGTGGCAGAGCCGCAGTGACTGGGAGATCTACAAGGGTTTTGCGCAGGCCTTCAGCGAGGTCTGCGTGGGCCATCTGGGCGTGGAGAAAGAGGTGGTGCTCACGCCCATCATGCACGACACCCCCGGCGAACTCGCGCAACCGTTTGATGTCAAGGAATGGCGCAAGGGCCACTGCGAACTCATCCCCGGCAAGACCGCGCCGCAGATCACCGTGGTGGAACGCGACTACCCCAACACCTTCAAGCGCTTCACGGCGCTGGGCCCCTTGCTGGACAAGCTGGGCAACGGCGGCAAGGGCATCGGCTGGAAGACCGGCACCGAGGTGGAACAGCTCGGCCAGCTCAACGGCACCACGCTCGACGAGGGCGTGACCAAGGGCATGCCGAAGATCGTGACCGACATCGACGCCTGCGAAGTCATCCTGCACCTGGCGCCCGAGACCAACGGCCACGTGGCGGTGAAGGCCTGGGAGGCGCTGGGCAAGCAGACGGGGCTCGACCACACGCACCTGGCGATCCACCGAGAGGACGAGAAGATCCGCTTCCGTGACATCCAGGCCCAGCCGCGCAAGATCATCAGCAGCCCGACCTGGAGCGGCATCGAGAGCGAAACGGTGAGCTACAACGCCGGCTACACCAACGTGCACGAACTCATCCCATGGCGCACCCTCACCGGGCGCCAGCAGTTCTACCAGGACCACCCCTGGATGATTGCCTTCGGCGAAGGCCTGGGCAGCTACCGCCCGCCGGTGGACCTGAAGGCCACCTCGGGTGTGCACAACATCAAGTCCAACGGCAACGCGGAGATCGTGCTGAACTTCATCACACCGCACCAGAAGTGGGGCATCCACTCGACCTACAGCGACAACCTGATGATGCTCACCCTCAACCGGGGCGGCACCGTGGTCTGGCTGAGCGAGGACGACGCGAAGAGCGCCGGCATCGAGGACAACGACTGGGTCGAGCTGTTCAACATCAACGGCGCGGTGGCCGCGCGCGCGGTGGTCAGCCAGCGCGTGAACCCGGGCATGGTGATGATGTACCACTCGCAGGAAAAGATCATCAACACCCCGGGCTCGGAGATCACCGGCGTGCGCGGTGGCATCCACAACTCGGTCACGCGCATCGTGCTCAAGCCGACCCACATGATCGGCGGCTACGCGCAGCTCAGCTACGGCTTCAACTACTACGGAACGATCGGCACCAACCGCGACGAGTTCGTCGTGGTGCGCAAGATGGACAAGGTGGACTGGCTCGACACACCGGCCGACGACCACCTGATCCGTGCCTACCAGTCCCAGGGCGAGAACCCCTGAACACCCGCCGAACCGAAGGAGCCTGAATCATGAAAATACGCGCGCAAATCGGCATGGTGCTCAACCTGGACAAGTGCATCGGTTGCCACACCTGTTCGGTCACCTGCAAGAACGTCTGGACCAACCGCCCCGGGGTGGAATACGCCTGGTTCAACAACGTCGAGACCAAGCCCGGCATCGGCTACCCCAAGGAGTGGGAGAACCAGGAAAAGTGGCAGGGCGGCTGGACGCGCCGCGCCGACGGCTCCATCGTTCCCAAGCAAGGGGGCAAGTGGCAGCTGCTGATGAAGATCTTCGCCAATCCACACCTGCCGGAGATCGACGACTACTACGAACCCTTCACCTTCGACTACGACCACCTGCAGTCGGCGCCCGAGATGAAGCACACGCCCACGGCGCGCCCGCGCAGCCTGATCACCGGCAAGCGCATGGAGAAGATCGAGTGGGGCCCGAACTGGGAAGAGATCCTGGGCGGCGAGTTTTCAAAACGCAGCAAGGATGCCAACTTCAACGGCTTCGAGGCCGCGCAGAAGGCCATGGTGGGGGAGTTCGAGAACACCTTCATGATGTACCTGCCGCGCCTGTGCGAGCACTGCCTCAACCCGGCCTGCGTGGCCTCGTGCCCCTCGGGCTCGATCTACAAGCGCGAGGAAGACGGCATCGTGCTGATCGACCAGGACAAGTGCCGCGGCTGGCGCATGTGCGTGAGCGGCTGCCCCTACAAGAAGATCTACTACAACTGGAAGAGCGGCAAGGCCGAGAAGTGCATCTTCTGCTACCCGCGCATCGAGGCCGGCCAGCCCACCGTGTGCAGCGAGACCTGCGTGGGCCGCATCCGTTACCTGGGCGTGCTGCTGTACGACGCCGACCGCATCCAGGAAGCCGCCAGCGTGCCCAACGAGATGGACCTCTACAAGGCGCAGATCGACCTTTTCCTGGACCCACACGACCCGGCGGTGATCGCGCAGGCGCGCGCCGACGGCATCCCCGACAACTGGCTGGAGGCCGCGCGCCACAGCCCGGTCTACAAGATGGCGGTGGACTGGAAAGTGGCGCTGCCGCTGCACCCCGAGTACCGCACGCTGCCCATGGTCTGGTACGTGCCGCCGCTCTCGCCCATCACCGCCGCGGCCAACGCCGGGCACCTGGGCGACAACGGCGAGATCCCGGACGTGAGCCAGCTGCGCATCCCGGTGAAGTACCTCGCCAACCTGCTGACCGCCGGCGACACGATCCCCGTGGTGCGCGCGCTCGAACGCATGCTGGCCATGCGCAGCTACCAGCGCGCCAAGCACGTGGACGGCGTGATCAACCAGGACGTGCTCGATCAGGTGCAACTGAGCGTGCGCGAGGTCGAGGACATGTACCAGACCATGGCGATCGCCAACTACGAGGACCGTTTCGTGATTCCCACCACCCACCGTGAATACGCCGAGAACACCTTCAACATCAAGGGCGGCTGCGGCTTCAGTTTCGGCAACGGTTGCTCGGAAGGGCAGACGGAAACGAGCCTGTTCGGCAGCGAGAAAAAACGAACGATTCCGATCAAGGCGGGGGTCTAGAAATGAAACACCCCTGCAGCGCTTCGCGCTACCCCCTCAAGGGGGCGATACCTGTCGTCCGGCAAAGCCGGCTCGACGGTATCTCCCGGCTGGACCTTCTCATTCGTCGCGGGTTGCTCTTCGGCGCGATGGAGCACTGACATGGCATTTTTCTCTTCCCCCCAAAAGCCCGCCGTGCACACGCTGCGCGTGCTCGCCCACCTGCTGCGTTACCCCACCCCCGAGCTGCGCGAGCACGCCGGTGAACTGCGCGACGCGCTGCGCGCCGAGGCCGCCTTGCCGCCCACGCGGCTGGTTGAGCTTGACGCGTTGCTGGTGCACCTGAGCCAGCAGCCGGCACTCGACGTCGAGGCCGACTATGTCGAGCTGTTCGACCGCGGGCGCAGCACCGCGCTGCACCTGTTCGAGCACGTGCTGGGCGACTCGCGCGACCGTGGCCCGGCCATGATCGACCTGATCCAGACCTACGAAAAGGCCGGCCTTTTCTTCGGCCCGGCCGAGCTGCCCGACCACCTCAGCGTGCTGCTCGAATTCGCTTCCACCCAGCCCGCTGCGGTGGCGCGCGAATTCCTCGGCGAGAGCGCGCACATCGTGCGGGTGATCTTCAGCGCGCTGCAGAAGCGCGAGAGCCCGTACGCCAGCGTGCTGGCCGCGGTGCTCGAGATCGCCGGTGAGAAAGCCGAGCCGGTGCCGGTGGCCGCCGACCCCGGCATCGACGAGAGCTGGGCCGAACCCGAAGTCTTTGGTGGCTGCTCCACCGAAGGCCAGGCCCGGCCCGGCCAGCCGCAACCCATCCGCATCGTGAAGGCGGCCACCGGCCGCCACCCATCCCCCCCACCAGGAGCACAGGCATGACCTCACTGCACCACTTCCTCTTCGGCGTCTATCCCTACATCTGCCTGGCGGTCTTCCTCATGGGCAGCCTGGCCCGCTTCGACCGTGACCAGTACACCTGGAAAAGCGATTCCTCGCAGCTGCTGCGCAAGGGCCAGCTGCGCTGGGGCAGCAACCTGTTCCACATCGGCATCCTGTTCCTGTTCTTCGGCCACGCCGTGGGCCTGCTCACGCCGCATTTCTTCTACGAAGGCTTCCTGGACGCCGCGGTCAAGCAACGCCTTGCCATCTACGCGGGCGGCACCGCCGGCGTGATCTGTTTCGTGGGCCTGTCCATGCTGCTGCACCGGCGCATCTTCGACCCGCGCATCCGCCTCACCAGCCACCGCACCGACATCGCCATCCTGGTCATCCTGTGGGTGCAGCTCACGCTGGGCCTGATCACGCTGCCGTACTCGTATTCGCACGCCGACGGCAGCGCCATGCTGGTGCTGGCCGAGTGGGCGCAGCGCATCGTCACCTTCCGCCCCGATGCCTCGGCCCTGGTCAACATGGACTGGCCCTACAAGGTGCACCTGGTGCTGGGCATGACGATCTTCCTGCTGTTCCCGTTCTCCCGGCTGGTGCATGTGTGGAGTGGCTTTGCCAGCGTGGCCTACCTCGTGCGGCCTTACCAGGTGGTGCGCAGCCGCCGCCTGGGCGTGCCGGCCAACCCGACCAATCCGACCCACCCGACCCAGCCCCGCTGATCCACCCCACCGATGGGAGCCCCCATGAGCCAAGACCTTTCCACATCGCCCTCCACCGGTTGCGGCAGCAGCGCCTGCGCGTGCAAAGGCCCTGCGGCCGCTGCGCTCCCGGTCAACATCGCCAGTGTCAATGGCATCCACCTGCACGAAGCTGGCGAGGTGCTGGACGCTCAGACCCTGCGCGAGCGCGCCTGCACCGAGCTGCTGCGCCAGCAGGCGGTGCACGCCGGCCTGCTGCCGCGTTTCACCGGCCTGACCGCGCCCGAGCCCGACGACGCCACGCGCCGCGCGATCGAGGCCCTGCTCGAAGCCGAGGTGCACTCGCCCGAGCCGGGCGCCGAGGAATGCCGGCGCCACTACGAGGCCCACAAGCCGCGCTTCGTGGTTGGCCAGGCGCTGCACGTGCGGCACATCCTGTTCGCGGTCACGCCGGGCGTGCCGGTGAACGCACTGGCCCAGCGCGCCGAAGCCGCGCTGCTGGAGCTCTCGCGCCAGGGCGTGTCCGCTGATCGTTTTGCGCAGCTTGCGGCCGAGCTCTCCAACTGCCCATCGAGCGCCCAGGGCGGGGACCTCGGCTGGATCACGCCGCAGGACTGCGCGCCCGAACTGGCCAAGGCGCTGTTCCTGCAGAACGACGCCATCCAGGCCGTGGGCCTGCACCCGCGCCTGGTGCACAGCCGTTTCGGTCTGCACATCGTCGAGGTGCTGGAGCGCCAGGCTGGGCGCCTGCCCGAGTTCACCGAGCTGCAGGCGCAGATCGGCGCGCGGCTGGCCCTGCAGTCGCAGGCCACGGCGCTTCGCCAGTACATGCAGCTGCTGGTGGGACAGGCACAACTTGAGGGCGTCGAATTGGAGGGGGCAGACACCCCGCTGGTGCAATGAACGAACCGGCCGCAGGCGCATCAGCGGACGAGTTGCTGTTGCGCCTGCGGCATTTCCGCTCCGACTACTTCCCGCGCCACCAGCAGCGCTTTCAGGACCTGGTGGCCGAGGGCCAGCACCCCAAGACGCTGTTCATCGGCTGCTCCGACTCGCGCCTCGTGCCCTACCTGCTCACCGGCGCCGGTCCGGGTGAGCTCTTCATCGTGCGCAATGTTGGAGCATTGATACCTCCCTACGATCAATCGCACGGCCTGCATGGAACGATGGCCGCGATCGAGTTCGCCGTGCTCAGCCTGCACGTGGAGCGCATCGTGGTCTGCGGCCACAGCCACTGCGGCGCGATCCGCACCGCCTACGAAGGCGCGCCCGCCGAGGCGGTGGCGCTCACCGCGTGGCTCAAGCTGGTGGACGAGGCCCTGCTGCCGGTGCAACCCTGCGCCGAATCCATGCGCCGCACCGAACAGCGCGCGGTGGTGCTGCAACTCGAACGCCTCATGGGTTACCCCATGGTGCGGCGCGAGGTCGAGGCCGGCCGGCTCACGTTGCATGGCTGGCACTACGTGATCGAAGAAGGAGAAGTGCATGTGTTTGATGCACAACAAGGTGACTTCATCGCGGCTTCGTTAGCCTCCAACAGCGGCACCGGGCCGTACCAACCTTATGTGGAACACGATGGACAAGTCATCAGTTACTGAAGACGCCGTGGCACTGGCGGCCGAACTCCAGACCTTGGCCCGCGATGGCGGCCTGCGCACCTGGCGCCTGCGCGGGCGCGAGTTGCTGCCCGTGGTGCAGGGCGGCATGGGCGTGGGGGTGTCGGCGGCCTCGCTGGCGGGCACCGTGGCCGGCCTCGGTGGCCTGGGCACGATCTCCGCGGTCGATCTGCGCCGCCGCCACCCCGACCTGATGGCCGCCACCGCCCACCTGGACAAGGAGCCCGACGCACGTTCGCGCATCGACACCGCCAACCTGGTCGCGCTGGACCGCGAGATCCGTGGCGCCAAGGCCATCGCGCAGGGCCGCGGCCTGGTCGCGGTCAACGTGATGAAGGCGCTCAGCGCATACGAACAGTACGTGCGGCTGGCGCTGGAAAGCGGCGCCGACGCGGTGGTGGTGGGCGCGGGCCTGCCGCTGGACCTGCCCGAACTGGCGCGCGACCACCCCGACACCGCGCTCATCCCCATCCTGTCGGACGCGCGCGGCGTGCAGCTGCTGGTGCGCAAGTGGGAGAAAAAAGGCCGCCTGCCCGACGCCATCGTGATCGAGAACCCCCGGCTGGCCGGTGGCCACCTCGGCGCGGCGAAGGTGGCCGATCTGCAGGACACCCGGTTCGATTTCGAGGTCGTGATCCCGCAGGTGCTCGAGTTCTTCAAGACCGCCGGCATCGAGCGCGAGATCCCGCTCATCGCGGCCGGCGGGATCGGCTGCCGCGACGACATCCTGCGCCTGCAGGCCCTGGGCGCCAGCGCGGCGCAGCTCGGCACGGCGTTCGCCGTCACGCAAGAATGCGACGCCGACCCCGCCTTCAAGCGCGTGCTGGCCGAGGCCCGACCCGAGGACCTGGTGGAGTTCATCAGCGTGGCCGGCCTGCCCGCGCGCGCCGTGCGCACGCCCTGGCTGGAGAAATACCTGCGCCTGGAGCCGCGACTGAAGGCGGTTGCGCATGTGAAGAAAAAGTGCAACATGGCGTTTGACTGCCTGGCCCATTGCGGATTGCGAGACGGCAAGGGCGAGATGGGGCAGTTCTGCATCGACCAGCAACTCGGTCACGCGCTCGACGGCGACGCGCAGAAGGGCCTGTTTTTCCGGGGTGCGGGTGTGCTGCCGTTCGGCCAGCAGATCCGCCCGGTCAAAGACCTCATGCTGTGGCTGCTGGGAGGACCCCCCGCGTCGCCTTCGGCGCCACCCCCCTGAAGGGGGGCGACACCTGAGGCCCGGCAAAGCCGGCTCCTCGGTGTCTCTGGAACAAGGCACGCCGCTCGGTGCGGTGTGGCAACTGATTGAAAAGAAAGTCTGAACATGAAACGCGACGCTCTGAAATCGGCCAGCACCACCATCGGCCAGCAACCCATCACGCTGGACGTGTTGAAGGAGAAGTACCTCAAGGACGGCGAGACCAGCGAGCAGGACATCTACCGCCGCGTGGCGCGCGCCCTGGCTTCGGTGGAGCCCGAGGCCGACCGCGCGCTGTGGGAACAGCGCTTCTTCGACAACCTGCAGGCCGGCGCCATCGGGGCTGGCCGCATCATGAGCGCGGCTGGCACGGCGATCCAGGCCACGCTGATCAACTGCTTCGTGCAGCCGGTGGGCGACTGCATCCAGGGCGTGGACGACGGCGGTTACCCCGGCATCTACGAAGCACTGCGCGAAGCCGCCGAAACCATGCGCCGTGGCGGCGGCGTGGGCTACGACTTCTCGCGCATCCGCCCGCGCGGCGCCGAGGTCAAGGCCATGGCCTCGCTGGCCTCGGGTCCGTGCAGCTACATGAACGTGTTCGACCAGTCCTGCGCCACGGTGGAGAGCGCGGGCGCGCGGCGCGGCGCGCAGATGGGCGTGCTGCGCATCGACCACCCCGACGTGATCGAGTTCATCACCGCCAAGCGCACACCCGGCCGCTGGAACAACTTCAACGTGTCGGTGGGCGTGAGCGACGCCTTCATGCGCGCGCTGGCCGACGACCAGCCCTGGGAGCTGGTGCACCGCGCGCGCCCTGGCGCGGCGCTGCTGGCACAGGGCGCCCACCAGCGCACCGACGGCCTGTGGGTCTACCGCAGCATGTCCGCGCGCGAGCTGTGGGACACGGTGATGCGCTCGACCTACGACTTCGCCGAACCCGGCATCCTGTTTCTCGACCACATCCAGCGCGACAACAACCTGCGCTACTGCGAGACCATCGAGGCGACGAACCCTTGCGGCGAGCAGCCACTTCCGCCCTACGGCTGCTGCGACCTCGGGCCGGTGATCCTGCCGCGTTTCGTGCGCCACCCCTTCGGCTTCGGCGGCTTGCCCAGCTTCGACTTCGAAGCCTTCGAGCAGGCGGTGGCGCTGCAGGTGCGCGCGCTCGACAACGTGCTGGACCTGACCTTCTGGCCACTGCCGCAGCAGCGCGAAGAGTCGGCGGCCAAGCGGCGCATTGGCGTGGGTTTCACCGGCATGGGCAATGCGCTGGCCATGCTGTGCGTGCGCTACGACCGCGCCGAAGGCCGCGCCCTGGCGGCGCAGATCGCCGAGCGCATGCGCGACGCGGCCTACACGGCCTCGGTGGCGCTGGCGCAGGAGAAGGGCGCGTTCCCCAGATTCGACGCCGATGGCTACCTGGCCGAGGGCACTTTCGCCAGCCGCCTGCCCGAGGCGCTGCGCACGGCGATCCGCACGCACGGCATCCGCAACAGCCACCTGCTCTCCATCGCGCCCACCGGCACGGTCAGCCTGGCCTTTGCCGACAACGCGTCCAACGGCATCGAGCCGCCGTTTTCCTGGATGTACCGGCGCAAGAAGCGCGAGGCCGACGGCACGACCACCGACTACGCGGTTGAAGACCACGCCTGGCGGCTTTACCGCGAGCTCGGTGGCGACATGGCGCAGCTGCCCGAATTCTTCGTGAGCGCACTGTCCATGCCGGCGGCCGACCACCTGGCCATGATGGAGGCGGTGCAGCCCTTCGTGGACACGGCGATATCCAAGACGGTGAACGTGCCGGCCGACTACCCGTACGACGATTTCAAGGACCTCTACCGCCAGGCCTGGCGTGCACAGCTCAAGGGGCTGGCGACCTACCGGCCCAACGCCATCCTGGGCTCGGTGCTCGACACCGGCCCCACGCCCGAGACAACAGCGAGCGTGGCCACCGTGGACCCGATGCGAAGCGTGATCGAGAGCAGGCCACCGGGCGCGCTGTCGGCGGTGGCCGACAAGATCGAGTACTGGACGCAGGAAGGCCACCAGACCCTGTACCTGCTGGTGTCCTTCCTGCCGGTGCCGAGTGCCGACGGTTCGGGCACGGTCGAGCGCGCGATCGAGTTCTTCATGCCGGTGGGGCAGAGCGGCGAGTCGCAGCAGTGGGTGTCGTCCAGCATGCGGTTGCTCTCGCTGGCCGCGCGCGGCGGCTTCCTCGAACGCGCCCTGCGCGACATGCGCAAGGTGGCCTGGGACCGCGGACCGGTGCGCATGGGCACGCACCAGAAAGCCGATGGCACGCACGTGCCGATGTGGCACGACTCGGTGGTCGCGGCCATCGCCTACGCGGTGCAGACCCTGATCGCGCAGCGCGCCGGCGTCACGCCCGCGGGCCTGCCCCCGCCGCCGGTGGTGGTGGCGGCCACGCCGGGCCTCATGCCGGGCAAGAAGTGCGGCGAGTGCGGCGCGCACGCGGTGATCCGCAAGGACGGCTGCGACTACTGCACGCAATGCGGCCATCTCGGGGTGTGCGGATGACCACGGTGCTGCGCAACAGGCCAACGCAGGCGACGTTCGATGTCGATGGGGTCGAGCGTGAATGCGCCCGCACGGCGGCCGACCTGATCCACGCGCGCCAGACCGTGTTGCCCAAACGCCTGCTGGCGCCGGGACCGGATGCCGACCAGCTGCAGACCTTGCTGGGGGCCGCCGCCGCCGCGCCCGACCACGGTCAGTTGCTGCCCTGGCGTTTCGTGATCGTGCCGCGGAGCGAACGCGGCTCGCTGGCCGAGGTGTTCGCGCAGGCCCTGTGCGAGCGCGATGCCAGCGCCACGCCCGAGCAGCTGGACCAGGCGCGCGAGAAGGCGCACCGCGCGCCCTTCCTGCTGCTGGTGGTGGTCGACGGGCAGCGCGGCGACCCGGCGGTGGACCTGTCCGAGCGCATCCTCTCGGCCGGGTGCGCGGTGCAGAACATGCTGCTCATGGCCACCGCCATGGGCTTTGGCTCGGCGCTCACCAGCGGCAAGGCGCTGGGCGCCACCGCCTTGCGCCAGCGCTTCGGCCTGAGCGCGGGCGAACATGCCCTGTGTTTTATGAGCGTGGGCACGGTGGCGGCGCGCCGGCCCGCGCGCGCGCGCCCGACCGTGGCCGACTACTGCAGCACGCTGGGCCCCGCGCCAGTGAACGCCAACTGAATCTGGAGAACCCATGAACATTCAAACCTTCGACGACCTGCTGAGCGCCGCGCGCCTGCAACCCCTGCCCCAGCGCCTGCTGTTCGTATTTGCCGGCGTGGAGCTGCCAGACGACGCCACCGAGGCCCAGCGGCTCGAATTCGAACGCGGCGAGGGCGGCGCGCTGGTGCCGCAGATGTGCGTGGACAAGGGGCTGGACGAACTCCACTCGTTTGATCAACTGGTGCAAGAGGCCGAGGCCTTTGGTCAGCCCTGGGGCATGGTGTTTGCTGCTGCGTTGGCGGGCACGCCGGGCCGACAGCCCGAGAGCGCCGAGGCCGAACAGCCGCTGCAGGACATGGTGGAGGCGATCCGCCAGGGCCAGCTGCAGGCCTTCATCCCGTTCGACCCCCAAGGGCAGGCCGTGGCCCTGGGTTGAAATGGCCACGTCGATCCCCCTCACGTCCATCACCCTGCCCGGACACCGCGCGCCCGCCGCCGGTTTTGAGGCGCCCTTCGACATGCTGGGCGCCTGCCACGAGCGCGTCGAGCGCATGCTGAGCCTGTTGACCAAGCTGCAGCGACACGTGCTGCTGCGCGGTTGGGACGAGAGCGTGGCCAGCGCCGCGCTGGACGTGATGCGCTATTTCGATCTGGCCGCCCCGCTGCACCACGAAGACGAGGAGCGCCATGTGTTCCCGCCTCTGCTGGCCGGCGATGACGCGGCGCTGCGCCAGGTGGTGCAAGGCCTGCAGCAGGACCACCGCGACATGGAGGCGGCCTGGGTGACGGTGCGTGCAGCGCTGGCGTCTGTGGCGCAGGCGCCACCCCCGGGGTGGGCCCACTTCAGCCCGCAGGAAGAGGCCGCGCTCATCGGCTTCGCCCGGCTGTACGACCACCACCTGCGTGAGGAGGAAGGACTGGTGTACCCGGTCGCACAGGCCCAGTTGTCTGCCGATGCCATGCAATCGATGAGCGCCGACATGATGCGCCGCCGCGGGCTGGAGCCCGCCTGAACGTCGGGCCTTGTCAGGTCTTCGGTCCGACCGTCAGCAAGACTTCTCCCACGCCTTCCACCGAGCCCGTGATGCGGTCGCCCGGCAGCACCGCGCCCACGCCTTCGGGCGTGCCGGTGTAGATCAGGTCGCCAGGTTGCAGGTGGTAGAAGAGCGAGAGGTCGGCAATGATTTCGCGGATGTTCCAGATCAGCTTGTTCACGTCGGACTTCTGCTTCACCGCACCGTTGACCGACAGCTCGATCGCGCCGTGCTCGATCACCACACCCGGCATGGGCACGATCTCGCTGCACACCGACGAATCCTCAACGTCCTTGCCCAGGTCCCAGGGGCGGCCCTTGTCGCGCGCCACCAGCTGCAGGTCGCGCCGCGTCATGTCCAGGCCGGCCGCATAGCCGTAAATGATTTCGTGGGCGTCTTCGGCCTTCACGCGGAAGCCGGGTTTGCCGATCGCCAGCACGAGCTCCATCTCGAAGTGGTAGTTGGCCGTCTCGCTCGGGTAGGGCGTGGTCGCACCTGAAAGCGCCAGCGTCTGCGGCGCCTTGGTGAAGTAGAACGGCCGCTCGACCGACTTGTCCACCGGCTTGCCCATTTCCACCGCGTGCGCGTGGTAGTTGCGGCCGACGAAGAACAGGCGGTTGACGGGGAAGAGTTCGGTCTTGCCGCGCACGGGCACGGACGCGACGGGGGGTGGGGGGAAGAGGTAGGTGGTCATGGCGGGGCTCAAGGCCGTCTCAGGGCATGTGGGGCTGGTTGTCGGGACGCACTTCGTACACGCCGAGCTTGCGGTGCAGCGGCGATTCGTCGGCGATGAAGAGGAAGGCCGCTGCGCTGGCCGAGGCGTTGGTGAGTGTGGTGGCGGTGTAGCCGGGGATGCAGCAGGTGTCGGCGGCCACGAGGTCGAAACCCTGCGCCTCGGTGGCCACGCGAGCCGCGCCCTCGATCACGTGGTAGACGGCGGCCGGTGAGCGCGCGGGCAGTTGCAGCGTCTGGCCCGGGCGCAGCATCATGGCGTGGAAACCGAGGATGTTCTCCACGTCTTCGCCGGTTTCCGGGTTCACATAGGTCACCTGCACCGCGTCCACGTCGGGCCGGTCGGCCGCGAGCGATTCGAGCGCGGCCTTCGCATCGGCCCAGGGGTAACGCAGCATGGGGTAGCGCTTGCCGCTGCGGCCGAACACGGGCGTGGGCACCACGCCGGCGCGCGCATAGGCGCGGTCGCCCTGGCCGGGCTTGGTGTCCTGGCGGGCGCCGTTGAGGTGGTAGCTCACCTCCAGGTAGTAAGCCAGCGGCAGATCGAGCACGTCGAGCCAGATCACCGGCTCGCTGCCGTCGTGGCCGTGTTCGTGCCACAGGCCGGTGGGCGTGAGGATCAGGTCGCCGCGCGACATGGGGCAGCGTTCACCGTCGACCGTGGTCCAGGCGCCTTCGCCTTCCACCACCATGCGCACGGCATTGGGCGTGTGGCGGTGGCTCGGTGCCCACTCGCCGGGCATGAGCAGTTGCATGCCGAGGTACATGGCCGCGCTGGCCTGCATCTTCTCCAGCGTGTGGCCCGGGTTGGCCAACACCAGCACACGGCGCTCGGCCTTCTCGATGGGGGTGAGTTCACCGGCTTTCAGCAACAGCGGCTTGATGGTTTTGTAGGGCCAGTGCGTGGCCTGCGTCTGGCGCGTGGGCGTGTTGGGCGGCAACACGCCGCGCAGGCTGGGCCACAGCGGCACCAGGTTGAGCGCGCGCAGCTCGGCCACGTAGTCGGCGGGCAGGTCTTCGAGTCGTCCGAGGTCGTTCATGGTGTCTCCTGTGTTCAGTGCGGGGCGAGGCAGTTTTCGACGTTCCAGCCGTAGAGCCACTCCATCGCGTCGTAAAAACGTTCGGGCGTGCGGCCCTTCCAAAGGTCGTTGCGTACCAGGCGCTCGACACCTTTGGCGTGGTAGATGCGGCCCATCTCGCGCGAGCTCAGCACGATGCGCGCGGTGCGCGCCACGCGCGAGCGCTGGTAGAGGTCGAAGGCCTTCTCGATGTCGTTGCTGTGCACGCGCAAGGCCTCGCCCAGCGTCACCGCGTCTTCGATCGCCATGCACGCGCCCTGCGCCATGTACTGCGTGGTGGGGTGGGCCGCGTCGCCCAGCAGCGTGACGCGGCCAAAGCTCCACTGCCCGATGGGCTCGCGGTCGGCCGTGGCCCAGCGCTTCCAGCTCTTGGGCAGCTCGATCAGCTGGCGCGCCCTGGGGCACAAGCCTTGAAAGTAGCTCTGCACTTCGGCCTGGCTGCCTTCGGTCACGCCCCATTCTTCGGGCTCGCGGCTGTGGAACGTCACCACCACGTTGTACTGCTCGCCGCCACGCAGCGGGTAGTGCACCAGGTGGCAATTGGGCCCGACCCAGATGCTGGCCGCGTTCCAGCGCAGGTCTTCGGGGAAGTCGGCCTTGTCGACCACCGCGCGGTAGACCACGTGGCCGGTCACGCGCGCCTCGTCGCCCACGAACTGCTGGCGCACCACCGACTTCACGCCGTCGGCGCCGATGAGCGCCAGACCGCGGTGGGCGTTGCCGTGCTGGTCGTGCACTGTCACGCCATCGGCGTCCTGCTCGACGCGCGCCACGCGGGTGGAGGTGTGGAACTGAATCTGCCCGCTGGCCTGCACGCCCTCCAGCAACGAGGTGTGCGCATCGGCCCGGTGGATCACCGCGTAGGGGTTGCCGAAACGCTGGCGGAAGGCTTCGCCGGTGGGGATCTTGCCGACCTGGTATTCGTCAATGGCGTCGTGCATGACCATGAAGTCGGTGTACACAGCGCGCTTGCGCGCGGCCTCGCCCACGCCCAGCGCATCAAACGCGTGAAAGGCGTTGGGCCCCAGCTGCATGCCCGCGCCGATCTCGCCCAGCTCGGCCGCCTGCTCCAGCACCTGGACGCGAAAGCCCTGGCGCACCAGGGCCAGGGCGGCGGCCAGGCCGCCGATGCCGCCGCCGGCCACGATGACGGGCAGGTCTGAAGGGGGTGCGCTCATCGGTGTCTCCTCGATATGCATCGTATGCTGATGATCAGTGTACTTATTGTATGACCGGTGCTAGGATTCCCGCAACCCCCCCCGCTCTCGACGCCTCTTCTCCATGAAACGCAGCCCACCCGCCGTCGACATCGACCACCAGCCCGGCCACTACATCCGCCGGCTGCACCAGATATCGGTGGGCATCTTCCTGCAGGAGCTGGGCGAGATCGGCATCACCCCGGTGCAATACGCCGCCCTGCAGACCGTGGCCAACCACCCTGGAATCGACCAGCGCACGCTGGCGCGCACGATCGCGCTGGACGCCTCCACCACCGGTGGTGTGGTCGACCGGCTGGAAGCACGTGGCTGGCTGGAGCGCAAGACCGCGCCCGAAGACCGCCGGGCCCGCCAGCTTGCGCTCACCGACGCCGGCGTGCAACTGTTGGGCGAGGCGGTGCCGGCCATGCTGGGCGCGCAAGACTTGATCCTGGGGCCGCTCTCCGAGCGCCAGCGCGCCCAGTTCATGAAGCTGCTGCGCCTGCTGGTGGACACCAACAACGAACACAGCCGCGCGCCGAGCGAAGCGATGAAGTGAGCGCGGTGGGGCTAGAGCAGGCTCTTAGCTCCGCAGGTGTGCCACCACCGCCTGCAGCACCTGCTCGTCGCGCAGCAGCCGGGTGTGGCCCAGGCCGCTGGTTTCCATCAACTGCGCGCCAGCGATCGCATCGCGGTAGGCCTCGGCGTCGGCAAAGCGGTTGATGCGGTCTTCGCGGTCGTGCACGATGAGCGTGGGCACGGCCACGCGCGGGCCGACCGCGGCCGGCTCGAACTGGCGCATCAGAATGCCTTCGCGCGCTTCCACGCGTTGCTGCATGCGCGAGCGCGTGTCCTCGCTCAGGCCGAACACCATGGCGAACAGGCGCGTGTAGGCGTGGGGCGAGGCCGGTGGCGCCAGCAGCGCCAGCCGTGCCACCGGCAGGCCGCGCGCGGCGGCGTAGGCCAGCGCGTTGGCGGCCAGCGAATGCGCCGCCACGGCGCGCACCTCATGGCCTTGTTGCTGCAGGCGGGCGGTGACGTACTCGATGGCGCGCGCGAACTGCGGCAGGTTGCTGGTACTGCCCTGGCTGCGGCCATGGGCGGGCAGGTCCACCAGCATGGGCCGCAGGCCCTGGGTCATCAGGGCCTGCGCCAGTGGCAGCATCTGCGCGGCGTGGCCTCCCCATCCGTGCAGCAGGAGCACCACCGGGCCGGGTGGGCCGGGCGGTGGTTGGTACAGCGTGAGGTTGGCCTGCTCGAACGGCCAGGGTGTGGCCTGCCAGGTGGCCAGTGCGGGCTGCCGGCGGTGCAACCATTTCGGTGGCAGCGGGGTGCCGAACAGGCGGTAGGCGCCGCGCACGGCCAGCGCCGGCCAGAGGCGCTCGGACAGACCCAACGCCCAGCGCAGCCAACGCGTGCCGGGGCTGGCCTGGTAGTAGGCGGAAGCGGTCTGAAGTGGGTTGGTGGTCATGGAATGCTCCTGTAATCGCACAGTTGTGCGAAATTGGTTCAAAAAAAGTCCGAGCAGAAAAGGGATCAGGTCTGATAGGTCTTGACCAGCCGCGCCCAGGTGGCCTGCGCGCGCTCGGTGGCGCGGGGGTCGCGCAGAAAGCGCACGTCGTGCACCAGCCCGATTGCCAGGCTGCAGATCTCGCCCACCAGTTGCTCGGGGTCGGTGCCGGGCTGGAGGTGGCCAAGCTCGACGGCCTGCAGCACGGTGCGGCGCAGCGCGGCGCGCCAGCGGGTGACTTCGCCCAGCAACAGGTCGCGCAGCTCGCCCTCGCGGTCGTCGAGTTCGAAGGCGCCCGAGGTATAGAGGCAGCCGGTGTGGGCCTCGACATCGCGCAGGCGGATGAACCAGCGCCGCACGATCTCGCTCAGGCGCGGCAGCCCCTTGGGCGCCTGCATCGCCGGCACGAACACGTCGGCAAGGAAGCGGCGGCCGAATTCCTCGATCACCGCCTTCTGCAGGGCCTCGCGCGAGCCCACGCGCGAGAACACGCCGCTCTTGGAAACGCCGATGCGGTCGGCCACCGCCTGCAGCGTGATGGCTTCCAGCCCGTCGGACGAAGCCAGGTCCAGCGCCGCGCCCACGATGGCGGCGCGCGTCATTTCACTTTTCTGGGTTCGGGCATCCATGCGCGGCATTTTGGCACGATCGTGCGAAAAAGCAAGCAACGGATGTCGCGCGGGCCGTGTCGCGTGCCTGGGCGCTTGGCGTTGCGGCACCTGCTGGCTATGATCGCGGCGTCCCGTCCACCGACGCCGGCCCCCTTGGAACAACCCAGCCCACCCCTGTTGACACCGGCGCACCTGGCCATGATGGACGGGGGCGTCTCGGTCATCGCCAGCAGTTGCGGCCCCGATCTCACGCCCAGCGTGATGCGCGCCGTCGGCAGCCTTGTGCAGGCGCAGGGCCGCCACATCACCGTGTACGTCTGCCGCAGTCAGGCGGCGCAGTTGCTCGGCGATGTCGCACGCAGTGGGCGCCTGGCGGTGGTGTTCAGCCAGCCCAGCAGCCACAAGACCGTGCAGCTCAAGACACGTGGCGCCAGGCTGCGCGAGGCGCGCGAGGACGACGCGCCTGCGCTGCAGCGTTACCTGCGCGGCATGGAGCGCGAGCTGACCCAGATCGGCTTCGGCCCGCGCTATGCGCGCGCCATGCTCGCGCACCGGCTCGACGACGTGGTGGCCATCGAGTTCGAGCCTGAGCTGGCCTTCGACCAGACACCCGGCTCGAAGGCGGGCCAGCCCATTGCGGGGACGCCGTGACGGCGGCTATCTCTGTGCCCGTGGTGGACCTGGGTGAGGTGCGACCCTGTCTGGAAGGCGCCATCCCCGCCATCATGGCCACCTGCGCGGCCGACGGCACGCCCAACGTGGCCTACATCTCGCAGGTCCACTACGTGGACGAAGGCCACGTGGCGCTGTCGTTCCAGTTTTTCAACAAGACGCGACAGAACCTGCTGGCCAACCCGCGCTCGACCGTGCTGGTGCTCAACCCGCACAACGCCGTTTTCTACCGATTGCACCTGCGCTATCTGCGCACCGAAGATGCCGGTCCGGTGTTCGAGAGCATGAAAGCGCAGCTGGCCGGCATTGCCTCGCACACCGGCATGGCCGACGTGTTTCGGCTGCGCGGGTCGGACATCCACGAGGTGATGGAGGTCGAGCGCTTGCCGCAGGAGCCGCTGTCCGAAGCTTTGTCGCCGCCGCCGCCCAAGCCCAACTTTCTCGCCGTCCTGCGCCGCGGCAGTGCGCGCCTTTCGGCCGCGCGCAGCCTGGGCGCGGCACTCGAGGCTACGCTGGACACGCTGGAGCAAGGCCTGGCCGTGCGTCACGCCATGGTGTTGATACTGGACGCCTCCACGCAGCGCCTCTACACCGTGGCCAGCCGTGGCTACGAGACCTCGGGCGTGGGCTCCGAGATCGCACTGGGTGATGGCGTGATCGGTGTGGCCGCGCGCGAGTGCACGCCGGTGCGCATCACCCACATGACCAGCGCCTACCTCTACAGCCGCGCCATGCGCAACAGCCTGGGCGATGCGCACCCGCAAAACACCGACATCCCCTACCCCGGCCTGCCCGAGCCGCACAGCCAGCTGGCGGTGCCGCTGCGCTCGGCCGGTCGGGTGGTGGGTGTGCTGTTTGTCGAGAGTCCGCTGGACATGCAGTTCAGCTTCGAAGACGAAGATCTGCTGGTGGCGTTGGGCGGCCAGCTGGGCGCGGTCATCGACGTCATGCAGGAGGCCGAAGAACCGTGCTCCGCGGACGAGGCGCAGGCCGCCACGGCGAAAGCTCTCCCGGTCGCGGCTGGCCCGGCTCTGTGCGTTCGGCACTACCGCAGCAACGACAGCGTGTTCATCAACAACGCCTACCTGATCAAAGGTGTGGCGGGCGCCATCCTGTGGAAGCTGTTGCGCCACAGCCAGCAGGGCCGCAGCGAGTTCACCAACCGCGAACTGCGGCTGGACCGCTCGCTGCGCCTGCCCGACGTGGCCGACAACCTCGAAGCCCGCTTGCTGCTGCTGCACCGCCGGCTGGCCGAGCAATGCCCGCAACTGCGCATCCAGAAGACCGGGCGCGGTTGTTTTCGCTTCGAGGCGAACGGCCCGGTCGAGCTCGAAGAGATGGCCGCTTAGCCGACAACAAGACCCGGCACGGGCGGCACGTCCAGGCCGCGCGCGAGCTTGGTCCAGTCGCGCTGGTTCAGCAGTCCTTGCGTTGCGCTCAGCATGCCGTCGAACACCGGCGCCGGTGCACCTGCGCGCATGCCCTGCATCACGCCCAGACGCTCGGGCGCGTTGAGTTGCGGCAGCATCCAGCGCATCACCAGCATCATCTCGGCCGGCGGGATGGTGGCGAGCAGGGCGTCGTGGATGCCGATCAGTTCGGCGTCGTTGTAGGCGGCCCAGAGCGCGGTGTTGTGCACCGTCTCTTCGACATGCATGTGCTGGAAGTTGTCGGCCACGAACAGCGCCAGCGCCAGGTACAGCGCCTGCAGCGCGGCCTCGCGCTCGGCGGCCTCCAGGCCGACGAGGGCCTGGGCGGCGTCGCGCAGGTGGGCGATGTGGTGCAGATGGCCTTCGTGGTCTCGCGCGACGGACCCGCAGACGCCGGGGCAACGCGCCTCGAGTGCGGGGTGCACGAAGTTGTTTTCGTGGACGACGTGGCTGGCGCACAGGTCCATGAGTTCACCCACCCGGGTCGAGGCATGCGCCACATCGGCGGCGTCCGTGGGGTCGGTGCGCCCGACGGTGATCAGGGTGTCGGCCATCAAGGCGCGCAAGGCCTTGTGGATGCCGGCGTACATGTTGAATCGGCCGAGGTGGGTGCGGGCGGTGGCGGCCACGTGGGCCATTTCGAGTGCGTGGGATTGCATGGTGGTTCCTTGGGCGGGCAGAGCCCGGCTTGTCTCGTGATGACCGCAGCACCCCATGTGCAGCGAATCATGGAGGCAAGTCTAGGAATCCACCGCGGCGCGCGCTGCTAAATAGCGCTTAAAGGAATCGTAAAAAAACCTTAAGCGAAGCGGGCGGCAGCTGTTTCAGTCGAGTCCGCGCACACGACCGCGCAGTTGTTTGACGGTGGCGCGCGTGGCCTTGCCCTCCAGCCGGCGCTGCTTCGAGCCGAAGGTGGGCTTGGTGGGCTTGCGCGCCTTGGGCAACGTGGCCACGCTGTCCACCAGCGCCTGCAGGCGCTCCAGCGCTTCGGCCTTGTTCTGCTCCAGGCTGCGGCTGGTCTGCGCCTTGATGACCACCACGCCCTCGGTGGTGATGCGCTGGTCGCTCAGCGCGAGCAGCCGTTCCTTGACCGCGTCGGGCAGCGAGGAGGCGTGCACAGCGAAGCGCAGGTGCACTGCATTGGAGACCTTGTTGACGTTCTGTCCACCCGCGCCCTGGGCGCGGATGGCGGTGAACTCGACCTCGGCAGGATCGATGGTGATCGGCATCGGCGCAGTGTGCCATGCAGTGCCGAGTCAGTAGCGTTCCTTCACGCCGGTGACCATGGCCTTGACGAGGCGCGTGCGCTCGATGCGGCCCATGACGATGGCCGCTGCTGCGTGCAAGCCGACCATCGGCAGCAACCACTCGCCCAGGCCTTCGTGCAGGTCTTGCAGCCACTCCTCGCCCCAGAAGGCGTCAAGGCCCTGCATCCAGCCGGTGAGGCCCAGCGCCAGCACCATGGCCATGAGGCCGAGCACCATGAGCCCACCCAGCGGGTTGTGGCCCCAGTGGCGCTCGGGTTCGTCCGTTGCCAAGGCGCGGATGTGCCGCACCATGCGGCGCGGCGTCGGGAAGAAGTCGGCAAAGCGCGCGTGGCGCGGGCCGATGAAGCCCCACACCCCGCGCACGCCCACCAGCGTGGCGGCCGCGTAGCCCAGCCACTGGTGCAGGGCTTCGCCGTCCTCCACCACGAACAGGTTGAGCAGCACGCAAGCCACCAGCGACCAGTGGAAGACGCGCACCAGCGGGTCCCAGACCCGCTTCGATGCGACGGTGGTCACTTCTGCTCGACCGGCTTGCCGCTCACCGGATCAAAGTAGATCTCGACCTTCTTGCCCGCCTTGTCGGTGCCGTAGATCTCGTAGCACTGGCCCTTGCTCACCTTGAAGGTCTTGATCTGGTAGCCCTGGGCTTCCACATCCTTCTTGAAGGCCGCTTCGGGCATCCACTTTTCCTTCGGTGCGTTGCACGCCGGGCCGGCGACAGCGGCACCGGCCACAGCGAGAAGAAGAGCGGAGAGAACAACAGATTTCATGATTCGTTTCCTTGTGTATCGATGCCAGCGGTTACTGGTGAAGGCATTGAAACGAACGAACTTGAAATGAGGCTTAAACCGCTTTGTGACGAATGTCAGCAGCGGTAACGCAGCCGCTCAGTGGCCATTGGCGCGATCGGGCGCCTTGCGCCACAACAGCATCAGCGCGAGCAGGGCGGAGGCGATCATGAGGAACAGGCTGATCGCGTTGAGCACCGGTGTGGCGCCTTCGCGCATGCGGCTGTACATCAGCACGGTGAGCGGCGAGTCCGAGCCCACGAGCATCAGCGTGGTGTTGAAGTTCTCGAACGACATGAGGAAGGCCATGGCCGCCGCGCCGATCATGCTCGGGCGCAGGTAGGGCAGGGTGATGGTCCAGAGCACGGCGGCGCGGCTGGCGCCGAGGTTGTAGGCGGCTTCCTCCAGCGTGCGGTCAAAGCGGCGCAGGCTGGCCGAGATGGTGAGCGTGGCGATGGTGACGATGTAGCAGAACTGCCCCAGGATCACCAGCGGCAGACCCGGGCGCAGGAAGTCAAGCTCCAGGCCCCAGGTCTCGTCAGCGAAGTTGGCGATGCGGCTGGCGAACGCGAGGATGGAGATGCCCAGGATCACGCCCGGGATCACCAGCGGCAGCATGCTCAGCAGGGCGATGGCGTTCTTGCCGGGAAAGTCGAAACGCTCCAGCAGGAAGGCATTGCAGGTGCCCACGCCAACCGAGAGCACCGTGACCCAGATGGCGACCCAGGCGCTGGTGCCCAGGCTCTGGATCAGCTCGCCGTCGGCCAGCAGGCCGGTGCGGCTGTCGTTGTTGGCCACGAACCAGTCGAGCGTGAAACCCATCCAGGGCGGTGTGGGGTAAGGCGCGTTGTTGAACGCGAACAGCGCCACCACCAGCAGCGGCACGAACAGGAACACGAAGAACAGCACCACGAAGGTGTTGAGGCCGATGCGCTGGGTGAGGGAACGGGGAAGGCTCGGGATCATGTCAGTGGCCGCACGGCCGCCCGAAGGACACTGAGCGCCCCCTCGGGGGGCAGAAAACGAAGTGAACGTGGGGGCTTCATGTCGTCAGGTCTTCATCACCGCGCCAAAGCGCTGGCCGGTGAGCTTGAGGCCCACCCACACCAGCACGGTGGACAGAAACAGCAGCAGGAAACCGAAGGCCGCGCCCTGGTTCCAGTTGAAGCGGGTGATGAACTGCGTGTAGATCTGCTCGGTGAACCACAGCGAGTTCTTGCCGCCCAGCAGCGTGGGCGTGAGGTAGTTGCCCAGACACAGCATGAAGACCACGATGCAACCGGCCGCGATGCCCGGTGCCGCGTGGGGAATGACGATGCGGCGCACGATGTTGGTGGTGCTGCCGCCTAGGTCGTAGGCGGCTTCGATCAGGCTGTCGTCCAGGCTCTCCAGGCTGTTGACCAGCGGGATCACCATGAAGAGCAACGAGGCGTAGACCAGACCCACCAGGATGGTGGTGTCGCGGTAGAGCAGCTCCACCGGTGCACTGGCCAGGCCCAGACTCTGCAGCAGGCTGGAGACCACACCGGTTTCGCGCAGCAGGATCAGCCAGCCCAGCGTGCGCACCAACTCGCTGACCCAGAACGGCAGCAGGCACAGCACCAGCAGCATGGCCCTGGCGCGGCCGCGTGCCACCTTGGCGATGTACCAGGCGGCCGGAAAGGCCAGCAGCAGCGTGAGCAGCGTGGCCAGCACCGAGAGCGTGGCGGTGCGCACGAAGGTGTTCCAGTACAGCGGCTCGTCCACGAAGGTGCGGTATTGCGCCAGGCTGAAGCCGTACTTGCCCGGCCCGGTGCGCGCCTGCAGCGAGAGCACCAGCAGTTCCACATGCGGCAGGATCACCAGACCCAGCAGCCACAGCAGCGCCGGCGCGAACAACACGCCCAGAAAGAAACGGCGGTGGGTGCTCGGGGTCATGGTGATCAGGCCGCGAAGCACCAGGCCTGTGCGCTCTGGTAGGCGAAGTGCACCGTCTCACCCGGCTTCAGATCGGCCAGGCGTCCGGTGAGAGGCAGGGCGATGTGCAGCGGCGTGTTGCTGCGCGCCTCGCGCACCTGCACGGTGGAGTTGCCGCCGTCGAACAGCACGCTGTCGACCACAGCGCTCCAGGCCGGGTCGCCGGCGGGCAGCTCTTTCGGGCTGCGCCCGATTTCGATGGCCTCGGGTCGCACGAAGAGCACCGCGGTCTGGCCCACGGTGACTGTGCCCACGGCCTTCGCCCACAGGGCCATGCCGCTGCCGGTGCGCAGCTGCACCTGGGCACCGTTGAGCTGCTCCACGTGGCCCTCGAAACGGTTGTTGTTGCCCACGAAGCCCGCCACGAAGGACGTGGCCGGCTCGTAATACAGCTGCTGCGGGCTGCCGAGCTGCTCGAAGCGACCCTGGTTCATCACCGCGACCTGGTCCGACATCACCAGTGCTTCCGACTGGTCGTGCGTGATGTAGACGAAGGTGGTGCCGATCTCGGCTTGCAACTGCTTGAGCTCGACCTTCATGTGCTCGCGCAGCTTGAGGTCCAGCGCGCCCAGCGGCTCGTCGAGCAGCAGCAGGGTGGGCTCCAGCACCAGCGAGCGCGCGATGGCCACGCGTTGTTTCTGCCCGCCGGAGAGCTGGTCGATGCGCTTGTCGGCACTGCCGGGCAGGCCCACGCGCTGCAGCATGTCGGTGACTTTGGCCTGGATGGTCGGGCCTTTGACGCCGCGGCGTTCCAGGCCGTAGGCGATGTTCTCACCCACGCTCATCATGGGGAACAGGGCCAGGTGCTGGAACACCATGTTCACCGGCCGCCGGTTGGGTGGCACGCCGAGCATGGACGCACCCTTGATGCGCAGGTCCCCGCTGTCGGGCGCGATGAAGCCCGCGATCATGCGCAGCAGCGTGGTCTTGCCGCAGCCCGAAGGGCCGAGGATGGAGAAGAACGAGCCGCGGCGGACGTTGAAGCTCAAGGCCTGCACCGCCGCAAACGCGCCATAGCGTTTGTCGACGGCCAGGACTTCGAGATCGTTGTCGCCGGGGGATCCGGCGCCGGGTGTGGGCACCGCTTACTTGGCGGCTTTGACGCGGTCGAGCACGCGGCCTTCGATGTCTTCAATGCCGGCGGGCACCGGGGGGTACCATTTGATGTTCTTCAGCGCGGCCTCGGGGAAGCTGTCGGCGAACTGCTTCTTGAGTGTGGCGTCGGCCAACTGGTCGGCGCCTTTGCTGGCGGTGAAGTTGCCTGCGGCACTGGCCACCTTGGCGGCGACCTCAGGGCGCATGTTGAAGTTGATCCAGGCGTAGGCCGCTTCGTCGTTCTTGCCCTTGGCGGGCAGGGCGAAGGTGTCGACCCAACCCAGCGCACCGGATTTGGGCGCGATGAACTTGATGTCCTGGTTGGCCTTGTTCAGTTCCCAGCCGCCGGTGTCCCACATCATGGCGGTGGTCAGCTCACCCGAGCGGATGCCCGCGAGCAGCTGGTCCTTGCCGTCCCAGTAGAACTTCACGTTCTTCTTGCACTCGGCGAGCTTCTTGCCCATGTCATCCATGAGGGCGGTGTAGGCCTTGGGGTCGTTGTAGAGCTTGAACGGGTCTTTGCCGGATGCAAACGCCATCGCAATCAGTGTGGGTCGCTTCAGGCGCATGCTGACCTTGCCGGCGTTCTCTGCGGCGCACAGGTCGGCGTAATCGGTGGCCTTGGAGGTCTTGGTGTTGACGACCAGACCGTCGGTGCCCCAGATGTGCGGCACGCCATAGACCTTGCCGGCCACGGTGGTGTTCTTCTTGGTGGCGTCAAGCATGGACGGGATGAACAGCTCGGACTTGAGCTTGCTCAGGTCCATGGGCTTGTAGATCTTGAATTCGGTCTGCGGGCCAGCGATGCGGTCCTGGCTGGGCTGCACCAGATCGAAGCCGGCGCCCGCGGTGGCGCGCAGCTTGGAGATCATTTCCTCGTTGTTCGAGAGCGTGACCTCGACATTGATGCCGGTTTCCTTGGTGAACTGCTCGACCACTTCCTTGGGCGCGTAACCGCCCCAGGTGAGCAGTCGCAGCGTCTTGTCTTGCGCACTGGCGCCGGTGGCGGCGCACAACGCCAGGGTGGCCAGGGCCATGCGGTGGAGGGGTCGGCTCATGTGGTGACTCACTTTCAAAGGTGACAGAACAATGAAGACAGCGTGACGACGGGATGGACCGGGTGTGACAGGCGAAGCGCCACTATGGTCCAACGGCATGGCTTGTCAAGACAGCAGGCACGAAGCGAGCCGACATCAGCGTACGTCCAACGGGTGACGGTCCGGTGACAGCCCCGCAACGCGCGGGGCCATGTGCGTGGCTGGGATAATCCCTCGATGGCAAACAAACAACGGGTGGTGGTCGGGTTGAGCGGGGGCGTGGACTCCGCGGTGAGCGCGTACCTGCTCAAACAACAGGGCTTTGAGGTCATCGGCATCTTCATGAAGAACTGGGAAGACGACGACGACAGCGAATACTGCTCGACCCGGCAGGATTTTCTGGACGCCGCCAGCGTGGCCGACGTGCTGGGCATCGACATCGAACACGTGAACTTCGCTGCCGAATACAAGGATCGCGTGTTCGCCGAGTTCCTGCGCGAGTACCAGGCCGGGCGCACGCCCAACCCCGACATCCTGTGCAATGCCGAAATCAAGTTCAAGGCCTTCCTGGACCACGCCATGCGCCTGGGCGCCGAGAAGATCGCCACCGGTCACTACGCCCGGGTGCGCGAGCGCGATGGATCGTTCGAGCTGCTCAAGGGACGCGATCCGCTGAAGGACCAGAGCTACTTTCTGCACCGCCTGAACCAGGCCCAACTGAGCAAGACGCTGTTTCCGGTGGGCGAGCTGCCCAAGACCGAGGTGCGCCGCATCGCGGCCGAGATCGCCCTGCCCAATGCGAAGAAGAAGGACAGCACCGGCATCTGCTTCATCGGCGAGCGGCCGTTCCGGGATTTCCTCAACCGCTACATCGCCAAGGAACCCGGGCCGATCAAGGACCACAAGGGCCGCGTGCTCGGCCAGCATGTGGGCCTGAGCTTCTACACCCTGGGGCAGCGCCAGGGCCTGGGCATCGGGGGGGTGCGCGAGAAGGGCGCGCAAAAGGGCGGCAACGAACACGCGCCCTGGTTCGTCGCACGCAAGGACATCAAGACCAACACGCTGTGGGTGGTGCAGGGCCACGACCACCCCTGGCTGCTCACGCCGCGGTTGCGCGCGCAGGACGCGAGCTGGGTCTCGGGCCACGCGCCGGCCACCGGCGACATGGCCGCGAAGACGCGCTACCGCCAGGCCGATGCGCCCTGCCGTTTCGAGGCCGACGGTGACACCGGTTTCGCGCTCGCGTTCACCGACCCCCAGTGGGCCGTGACCCCCGGGCAAAGCGCGGTGCTGTACGACGGCGAGGTGTGCCTGGGCGGCGGTGTGATCACCTCCGATGCCGCGTCCATGGCCGCCGAGACACTCGCCCGCTCGGGGCCCGTGCCGGCCTGAAGCGGCTCAATGCGCGGGCGCGCCCAGGCGAGCGTGAATGCGCCGCGTGGTGCGCCACACGACCCACAGCACGAGTGGCACCAGAGCGCCTGCGGCCATCTCCGGCTGGATCGGCAGACCCGCGGCCTTGGCGCCCTTGGCGATGTAGAGCAGCAGGCTGATCACGTAGTACGAGATGGCCGCGATCGACAGGCCTTCCACCGTGGCCTGCAGTTGCAGCTGCAGTTCCTGGCCCCGGGTGAGCTTGGCCAGCAACTGCTGGTTTTGTGCTTCCGTGACGATGTCGACCCGAGTGCGCAGCAGCGCGCTGGCGCGCGAGACGCGCTCGGACAGCGAAGCCAGGCGCTGCGCGCTCGCGGCCACCGTGGCCATGGCTGGCGAGAGCCGGCGCTGCATGAACTCGCCGATGGTCTGCGTGCCCGGAATCGGCTTCTCGCGCAACTCGGCAATGCGCTGCGTGACCACCGCGTCGTAGGCGCGCGTGGCCGCGAAGCGGTAGGTGTTCTCGGCCGTGGCGCGCTCCACCCGGGCCGCCAGCGAGATCAGTTGGTCCAGCAGCTCCTGCTCGGACGTGGACTTGTTCTCCAGTTGTGCCGTGATGGAGGCCAGCTGGGTTTCGGCCTGCGCGAGCATCGGCGTCAGCGTCTTGACCGCGGGCAGGCCGCGCAGTGCCATCAGGCGGTAGGTCTCGATTTCGAACAGGCGCTGGGAAATGCGACCGGCCCGGGTTTCGCTCGTGTCTTGCGGGGTGATGACCAGCATGCGCTCGAAACCCGAGGGCCGCAGGTGGAAGTCCGTCAGTGCCCAGGAATGGCCGCCACCCAGTTGTGAGGCGACCACGGTGCGTCCGCCGAACCAGCGCTGCGCGGGCCCCATCAGGGCGGCCTGGGCCGCCGGACTCTGATCGGGCAGCACGGCCTGCAGCATGACCATCTTGATCGCGGCCACCGTGCGCCCCGGAATCTCGCTCAGCCAGCCCGGCGGCGTGACCAGTGCGTCCAGCAGTGCCGGCTCGCTCGTGCCCAGGCCCGTGCCTTCGGGCAGGGGCTGCACGATGGAGTAGCGGGTGAACTCGGTGTGGCGCTCCCATTTGAGCGTGTAGCCCTCGAAGCGCAGGCGCAGAAAGTTGCCGCGCAACTGTTCGGGGGTCAGGGCGTCCTGCCCGGGCAGTCGGCGCAGATGCTCACATTCCTGCTCGCGGCTCACGCCGTCGTTGAGTACCGCCACAAAGACGATGAGCACCGGCAGGCGGATGCGCGCGGAAGGCCGCGCATGCACTTCGTTGTGCAGCTCTTCGCGCAGGGCGTCGTCGGGCGGCAATGCACTGGGCGGGACGGGACTGTCGGCAGCTTGTGTGGGCGAATTCATCGGCGCGTGGACTCCAGGATTTGGGGCTGCCGTCAACTGTATGCCAAGGCGGGAGCGCCGCACCCGCAGCGCCCGCTCAGGATTTGCCGAACAGGCGCTTGAGCCAGGCCACGCCGGAGACGGGCGCGGTGCTCGTCGTCTCGCGAGCAGCCATGACCAGGTCGAAGGATGCGCCCCGAGGAGCCCCTTCGGTGGGATTCCACCCAGTCGCTCCATCGACGGCGTGTTCGAGCTCCCGACTGTGCGACACCTCCACCGCGTGCCTTGCGATGCGGGCAGGTTGTGCCATGAGATCCCGGTGCTTCTGGAGTGCCGATCTGATCATGCGGTTCACGTAGCTCGGGCCCGCGGGTTTGGCAATGAAGCGGAATATCTGACCTTCGTTGATCAGTCGGCCGATGTTGCCGCCGTCGCCTTCCGTGGTGTAGATCATGGGGACGATGTTCGGGCTGCAGCGCTTCACTGCCCGGATGAGATCCAGGGTGGAGCCGTAGCCCGCGCGGGTGTCGGCCACGATCACGGCCACCTTGTGGCGGTGGAGCAGCCTGATCGCGTCGCTCGGGTTTCGCGCCCACAACAGCAACATCTCGTCGCCCAGAATGGCTCGGAGCTGGTGTTCGATGGCAGGGTCTTCGTCCATCAAGAGCACGGCTTCGGTGCGCCTGCCACGCAGGCCGTCCATGTCGATTTCCGTGGTGCTCGTCGGGTTCGAAGGTCGGGGCAGGGGGACCTCGCGCGCCACCGTCGCTGCATAGGCGACCGTGTCGATCAGGTGCTGGTTGTTCCAGGGCTTGTTGAGGAAGCGGAACACCTCGCTGTCATTGACCGAGCGCAGCACGTCGGCGTATTCCGAGTACCCGGTGAGCAGCAGTCGCATGGTGTTGGGGGACGCTTCCTTGACCCGTTTGAGGAACTCGGTGCCGGTCATGCCCGGCATGCGCTGGTCGCTGATCACCACGTCGAAATCGCTGTTGCAAACGAGCTCGAGGCCTTCGCAGGCGTCGGTGGCCGACGACACGTCAAAGCGGTCTTGCATCAGCCAGTTGAGCGAGCGCAGCACACTGGGTTCATCGTCCACACAAAGGACACGGGGCTTGCTGAGGGCATTCATGCGGCTTGGCCTGCTGGGATGGGAAGTTCGATCTGGAAGGTGGTGCCGACGCCCACCTGGGTCTTCACGGTCAGGGTTCCGCCGTGTTCGGTCACGATGTCCCGGGCGATGGCCAGGCCCAGCCCGGTGCCCGCACCCACGGGCTTGGTGGTGAAGTAGGGATCGAAGATGCGCGGCAGGACGTCATCGTGAATGCCGTTGCCGGTGTCTTCGACCGTGATGCGTATGCGTTGACCGCCCGCGGCGGTGGACACGGTGACCACGCCGGCACCGTCGATGGCATGGGCCGCGTTCAGGATCAGGTTCAGAAAGGCCTGGTTGAGCTGCGAGGCGTGGCACGCCAGCCTGGGCAGCCTGGAGAACTTGTGGACCACCCGGATCTTGGTGGAGATCACGGCCTTGGCGATGTAGATCACGCTGGCCAGGGTGGCGTTCAGGTCGACAACCGCGGTGCGCGAACGATCCAGCCGGGTGAAACTGCGCAGGTTGTCCACCATCTCATTCATTTGGTCCAGACCCATCAACACATCACCCAGCATGTCCTGCGTCATGCGGAGTTCGTCGGGAAACTGGTCCAGACGCGATCGCACCGAATCGGTGTCGAGCTCCAGTGGCCGGGATGCCGCCGTGTCTCCCGCGCTGGTGGTCGCACGCTCCAGCGCCCGGGATGCGCTGCGGATGCCGGGCGCCATGTCGTCCAGCGCCTGGATGGCCATGAACACGTTGCTTTTGGAGAATGCCAGCGGCGTGTTGAGCTGGTGGGCAACGCTCGCCACCATTTGTCCCAGCAAGGCCATCTTCTCGGACTGCGCGAGCCGCTGCTTGTTCGCCTCGCTCTCTTGCGCCTGCTTTTCGAGCATCGCCTGAGCCCGCCGCACGATGGCGTGGAGCACCGCGTACAGGAGCACGAGCAGGCCCGCCAGCATCACGAGTTGCATCTGCTCCGAGCGCTGCACCTGGTCGCGGTTGTCCTGCATCTGCCGTTCCAGGCCGGCCTGGTTGTCGGCGGCAGTCCGACGGACATCGGCGGAGGTCTGTTGGATCTGGTTGAGGTCGGCGGTGATATCGGAATGCACTTCAAAGACAGCGATGGTCTTGTTCGTGCGTGGATCAACAACCGGCCAATGACTGGCGATGACATCGCGGTTGTCGACCAAGTCTCGCAAGGCGGCGGACCGATCCGGGAATGAAAGCTCGCTGGCGGGTTGCCCCTCGCGTGCTGCGCGCCGCCAGCCGGGATGGCCCGACTGGTCTTCACCCACTTGGGGGTGGTCGGTGGAATACAGGGTGATGCCTTGAAGGTCGTGCATCCGGATCTTCACGACCCGGCTGCCGCGCATGGCGCCGAGCAACCGGGTGTCGAGCGCGGCGAACTGGGGGAGTGCCCGAACGCGTGCCCCTAGTTGCCTCAAGCATGCCCGCGTCTGCGCTGAAGGCATGGGCGCGGGGACCGTGCCTTCGTGTTTGCTCAGGTTCAGGCAGTGGGTGAAATCGATGGCTCGGGCCGCGGCAAGAAACGGCGCCAGCGGGTCTTCCCACAGCGCATTCGACAGGAGGCGAGCCAGTTGGACATTGCTGTCCTCGTGCGCGGTCAACAGATCGCGGCGCGCGACCTCCTCCGCGCGGTTCACCAACAAGGTCTGCATCTCATGAATGGTCTGAGCGTCCTGGTTCTGCACGGACTTCACGAGTTTCGATTCGCTGGCGTGGAAGTGGATCAATGCCGCGGCCACACAGCCAAATGCAACCCAACTGGTGATGCTGAAGTATCTAATCAGTTTGAATCGGGATTGCATGATATTGATCAAATGAGACAGGGCGGAAAATTTTCTGATAGCGTCTCGATACATCGTTTCGGATTCATTGAAGAATTGACTCCGGATTGTGTGGCGATCGCTGAAAGATTGATCGTATTCAGTATCGAGGAATGGCCACATACCGCGATGGCAGTATTTTGAATGCAGCCCCGACAGCCTCTTGAGCAGTTGTTCGCGATCAATCCTTTTCAATATCAATTCTCAATGACTGAAAATACGCAAGATTCAATTGATGGCCGATGCATCCATTCCAGAACGCACGGCTGCGTCTAATTGGAAATCAATATAGTGCTGATGCAGTATTGGCGGTGAATCGACCCCATTTGCAGAATGCAGATCGAAATCGCCGTATGGAAACCGGATGATTCGCCGTGACGCGAGACGATGGCCCTTGGAGCGCATTTCAGACCTACCTACTGAATCGAACAGGGAGTCGCGGGAGTCATGACGTTTCGCCAACGCGCACAGGAGGGGGGGAGGTGGGTCCGGGCGTTGCTCTGGTCGATCTGGCTCCTGTGCGCTCCGGCCCAGGCACTTGTGCTGGGAGAAGCTGAGGCCTACGACTTGTCCACGGCGTTCACCTACCGGCTTGACGACAGCGGGACGCTGTCCGTGCGCGAGGTGCTGGCTCGCCATGAAGCGTGGCGCTTGACGCCTCTGCGGCAAGGCGCTGCAACACCGAACTTCGGTTACCAGAGCGCCACCCTGTGGCTCAAAGCTGAACTGGATGTCTCTGCGCATGCGCCCGATCACTGGTTGATGCAGGTCGCCAACCCGCAACTGGATCGTGTCGAGGTGTTTGTCGTGGAGCCCGGTGGTCGCCTCAGCCGGTCCATGGGCGGCGATGAGCTGCCGTTTTCGGCGCGCGTTGTCCCACACAGACATCTGGTTTTCCCGCTGGTTTTCAACGGGGCCGGTCCACGCACCGTGGTGCTGCGCGTTCAGTCCTCCAGCTCTTTGCAAATCCCCGTCACGCTGCTGCAGCCCCAGGCCCTCTTGAGCCAGGACCACCGCCTGTATTCGCTGTTGAGCTTGTACTTCGGTCTGCTGACAGGCTTGTTCGCCTACAACCTGCTGCTCTATGTGGCGGTTCGCGACCGGGTATACCTCTACTACATTGCGTTCGTCGCCGCCATGGGTGTGGCCCAACTCACCACCTCCGGTTTCGGTGCCCAGTTTCTCTGGCCGGAGCGACCGGACTGGAACAACCTCGCGCTGCATTTGGGCTACGCAGCGTGCGGCCTCGCGGCCCTCCTCTTCGGGCGCCGGTTCCTGCACAGTGCCGATGAGTTGCCGTGGCTGGACCGCGTTCTGCGCGGGCTGTTGGTCTGTTGGTCCATCTACATCGTGCTTCGGCCATGGATGGACTACAAGCTGGCGGCTCATGTCCTGATCGCCATGGTCATTGCCACCATCCTGCCGCTCATGCTCGCGGGGTGGAATCGGCTCATGGCCCGACGCCGGGGCGCACGCTATTTCTTGCTGGCCTGGGCTCTGCTGATGGTGTGCGGTGTTGCCGAGTCCCTGATTTCGCTGGGCTGGTTGCCGGCGAACACGCTGCTGGCGCATCCTGTCATGGTCGGCTCGGCTGTCGAGATGCTGCTGCTGTCGTTTGCCTTGGCCGATCGCATCAAGGCCGATCGCGAAGCGAAGGATCTGGCGCTGTCCATGGGCTTGCGTGAGCAGGTGAAGAAACAGGAGGCTGAGCGTCAATCGATCGAAAAATCGCGGTTTCTCGCGGCGGTCAGCCACGACCTGCGGCAGCCGCTGTTCGCCATGGGCCTGGCCACTGAGAGCCTGCATGCGCGCGAGCCTAGGCACGACCCCACCGTGATGCAGATGAAATCTGCACTCGTGTCGGCCAACGGATTGCTGGACTCGATCATGACCATGGCACGTCTGGAAACCGGCTCACTGAGAGCGAACATGTCCGATTTCTCCATCCAGCCGTTGCTGGATCGGGTGGACCTGACTTTCGCGCCCCAGGCCACGGCCAAGGGGCTGCGCTGGGTGGTCACACCGAGCATCGCCTGTGTGCACAGCGACCCCTTGCTGCTGGAACGCATGGTCAACAACCTGGTGTCCAACGCCGTGCGCTTCACCCAGTCCGGTGGCGTGGTGGTGTCTTGTCGTCTCAGCGGGGCGTGTCTGCTGCTGCAGGTTTGGGACACCGGTGCGGGCATAGCTCCGGCTCACCACGAAACCATCTTCACCGAATACTTTCGGGGGGAGCCCGAGACCGAGAGCGACAACGGTGTCGGGCTGGGCCTCTTCATCGTCAAGAGCTGCGCCGCGATGTTGGACATCGGTCTGTCGTTGCGATCCGTGCCGGGCCGCGGCTCTTGCTTTTCGCTGCGCATCCCGCTGACGCGATCACAGTCGGCGAGCCTGGCCAGGGCGGTTGACCTTCAGCCAGCCTCTCTGACGGAGAGATCGGTTTGAACCAGGGCCAGGGGGTAGCGCTGACCCGCCAGGTGGTCTTCCATGCAGCGCAGCACCAGGGGGCTGCGATGGCGTGGCGCGCTGCGACGGATCTCATCGGGCGTGAGCCACAACGTCCTGACGATGCCGGTGTCCAGGCTGACACCCGGCACCACATCCCCCAACTCGCCGCAGAACGCAAACCGCAGGTAGGTGATGTCCTCGTCCTCGGCGGGGATTTGGCCGGCCCGTTGAAACCGCGATAGGTACACGCCCACCAGCGCTGTGGGCGTGAAGCGGTGAGTGGTCTCTTCCAGCGTCTCGCGCACCACACCTTCGGCCGGGCTTTCACCAGGGTCCAGGTGGCCGGCTGGATTGTTCAGGCGCAAGCCCTCAGGCGTGTGCTCTTCGATCAACAGGTACCTGCCATCGCGCTCGATGACGGCGGCCACGGTGACACTGGGTTTCCAACGGATGGGCATGAGCCGATTATCTCCACCCGTGCCACCGCTGGCTTGCCCTTGAAAGACTGGGCTGGACAAGACTTTCAGTTAAGCTCGGCCGTCGAATTCCCAACCCGCGAGCGAGGAGACGTTCATGATGATTGGCGTACCCACTGAGACCACAGTGGGCGAAACCCGAGTGGCCGTCACACCCGAGACGGCGAAGAAATACGTGGCGCAGGGCCACACGGTTCGCGTTCAATCCGGGGCCGGCGTGGCCGCCAGCGTGACCGACGCGGCGTACACCGCGGTGGGCGCCGAGATCACCGACGCCCCGGGCGCGCTGGGTTGCGACCTGGTGCTCAAGGTGCGCACCCCGTTCGACAACGAGCTGACCCTGATGAAGCCCGGCGCCACCGTGGTCGGCATGCTCAATCCCTTCGATGCCGATGGCCTGCAGCGCATGGCGCGTGCCGGTCTCACCGCTTTTGCACTGGAAGCGGCGCCCCGCACCACCCGTGCGCAAAGCATGGACGTGCTGTCCTCGCAGGCCAACATCGCCGGCTACAAGGCCGTGATGTTGGCGGTCCATCACTACCAGCGCTTCTTCCCCATGCTCATGACGGCGGCGGGCACGGTCAAGGCCGCGCGGGTGGTCATTCTGGGTGTGGGCGTGGCGGGCCTGCAGGCCATTGCCACGGCCAAGCGCCTGGGCGCGGTGATCGAAGCGTCCGACGTGCGCCCGAGCGTGAAAGAGCAGGTCGAGTCGCTGGGTGGCAAGTTCATCGACGTGCCTTACGAAACCGCCGAAGAGAAAGAAGCCGCCGAAGGTGTGGGCGGGTATGCCCGGCCCATGCCACCCAGTTGGCTGGAGCGCCAGAAGGCAGAGGTCGCCAAGCGCGTGGCGCTGGCCGATGTGGTCATCTCCACCGCGCTCATTCCCGGGCGTGCTGCGCCCGTGCTCATCACCGAAGACATGGTCCAGTCGATGAAGCCGGGCAGCGTGATCGTGGACATCGCCGCCGGCAAGGGTGCCAACGGCGTCGGTGGCAACTGCCCGATCACCGAGACCGACCGCACGGTCGTCAAGCACGGCGTGACCATCGTCGGCGAGACCAACCTGGCCGCCATGGTGGGGGCCGACGCCTCGGCGCTGTACGCGCGCAACGTGCTCGATTTCCTCAAGCTCATCGTCAACAAGGACGGTGCGCTGCACGTGGACATGGAAGACGACATCGTCGCGGCCTGCCTGATGACGCAGGGCGGTGAAGTGAAACGCAAGAGCTGAACCCAGCGCAGAGACACCAAGGACAAGACCATGGACGCCGTATCCCCCACCGTTCTCAACCTCATCATCTTCGTGCTCGCCATCTACGTGGGTTATCACGTGGTGTGGAACGTCACGCCCGCGCTGCACACGCCGCTGATGGCCGTGACCAACGCGATCTCCGCCATCGTCATCGTCGGCGCCATGCTGGCCGCCGCGCTCACCGAAACGAACCTGGGCAAGACCATGGGCGTGCTGGCCGTGGCGCTGGCCGCGGTCAACGTCTTCGGTGGCTTCCTGGTCACGCGGCGCATGCTGGAGATGTTCAAGAAAAAAGAGCGCAAGGCGCCTGTGGCTGCAGAAGGAGCGCACAAATGAGCGCCGCGCAGAACCGCTTCAAGCAAGCTCGCACCCCCTTGGGGGGCAGTGAGTACACGCCAGTGACAAACGTGGGGGCCCAATAATGTCCATGAACCTCGTCACGCTGCTGTACCTCGTCGCCAGCGTCTTCTTCATTCAGGCCTTGAAGGGCCTGAGCCACCCCACCACCTCCATCCGCGGCAACATCTTCGGCATGACCGGCATGGCCATCGCCATCCTCACCACGGCCGCGCTCATCGTGGAACTTGCCGGCGGCAAGGCCGAAGGCATGGTCTGGGTGCTGGGCGGGCTGCTGGTGGGCGGCACCATTGGTGCCATCATGGCCAACCGGGTCGAGATGACCAAGATGCCCGAGCTGGTGGCCTTCATGCACAGCATGATCGGCCTGGCCGCGGTCTGCATCGCCGTGGCCGTGGTGGCCGAGCCCTGGGCCTTCGGCATCGTCGCCAAGGGCGAGGCCATCCCGGGCGGCAACCGCATCGAACTCGCGCTGGGCGCCTTCATCGGCGCGGTCACCTTCAGCGGCTCGGTGATCGCCTTCGGCAAGCTCTCGGGCAAGTACAAGTTCCGCCTGTTCCAGGGCGCGCCGGTGCAGTTCGCCGGCCAGCACAAGCTCAACCTGCTGCTGGGCCTGGCCACCGTCTTCTTCATTTTTGGTTTCTGGCATTCGCAGAGCTGGATCGACATCGTGCTGGTGATCGCTCTGGGCTTCATCCTGGGCGTGCTGATCATCATCCCCATCGGCGGCGCCGACATGCCGGTGGTGGTGTCCATGCTCAACAGCTACTCGGGCTGGGCGGCCGCGGGCATCGGCTTCAGCCTGAACAACTCCATGCTGATCATCGCCGGCTCGCTGGTGGGCAGCTCGGGCGCGATCCTGAGCTACATCATGTGCAAGGCCATGAACCGCTCGTTCTTCAACGTGATCCTGGGCGGCTTCGGTGGCGAGGCGGCAACAGCCGGCGGCGCCAAGGCCGAGGCGCGGCCGGTCAAGAGTGGCAGTGCCGACGACGCGGCCTTTGTGCTGGGCAACGCCGAGACCGTGGTGATCGTGCCGGGCTACGGCCTGGCGGTGGCGCGCGCGCAGCACGCGGTGAAAGAGCTTGCGCACAAGCTCACCGAAAAAGGCATCACCGTGAAGTACGCCATCCACCCGGTGGCCGGGCGCATGCCGGGGCACATGAACGTGCTGCTGGCCGAGGCCGAGGTGCCGTACGACCAGGTGTTCGAGATGGAAGACATCAACGGTGAGTTCGGACAGGCCGACGTGGCCATCATCCTGGGCGCCAACGACGTGGTGAACCCGGCTGCGCTGCAGAAGGGCAGCGCCATCTACGGCATGCCGATTCTGGAGGCCTACAAGGCCAAGACAGTCATCGTGAACAAGCGCTCCATGGCCGCGGGCTATGCCGGCCTGGACAATGAACTGTTCTACATGGACAAGACCATGATGGTTTTTGGTGACGCGAAGAAGGTCGTCGAGGACATGACCAAGGCGATCGAGTGAGTGTGGCCTGATCGGGGGTCTCTGGAGCGGCATTGCCTGGCTCATCAGCGACGACCCCGGTCACGGCGACCATGGCCTCAAGCACAGGGAGGACACGGGATAGCGGCTGGCTCCCAGCTGACTTAAACTGAAAATTCCAAAAGCGCAGGACGCGAGGGACTGTGGAACATTGGAAAGAGCCAACCTCTGCAGAAGCCATGTCCGACCCGGTGCCGGCGTTGCTGCTCGGGTGGCTCAGCGCCTATCCTTCGGTGGTCATGATCGCCGACGCAGCCGGCAGAGTGGTGTTCGCGAACGACGCAGCGTGCCAATGGCGCGGCTGTGATCGCCAGCAGCTTTTGCAGATGTGCGTTCAGGACATCGACGCGGCTCTCTGGCAGGAATGGTCGGAAGTTGCGAACCCCCGCTGGCGACCTGACGGTTCCACTCAATGGCAGTCGTGGCACGAGGCCGTCGACGGCCGTCGTGTTGCCACGAAGTTCCGTCTTCAGGCGTTGAGTTTGCGCGACCAGCGCTTCCTGGTGCTGTATTCCGGCGAACTCAATCCTCCAGGGGATGTCGAGCAGGAGTTGAAGCGAACCCTCGCCTTCGTGCAGGGCATTGTCGATGCCTTTCCGGACTTTCTGTTTGAGGGCAGTGCCGAAGGGCGCTACCTCAACACGTGGACGAAGAATCCGGAACTGCTCGCGGCATCGCGGGATTTCATGCTGGGGCGCACGCTTGACGAGGTGCTTTCACCCGCAAGCGCAGCGATCGCCAAGGCGGCGTTTCGCGAGGCCGACGAAAAGGGCCTTTCGTTCGGGAAGGTGATCTCCGTCGACACCGCCCAAGGACGTCATTGGTACGAGCTGTCGGTCTCCAAGATGCCGATGGGCGAGGGAGAGGCGCCACACTTCATCACGGTTTCGCGTGATGTCTCGGCCCGGCTGGCCCTGCAGGAGGCGCTTGAGGCGAAGGAGCGCCAGTTCCGCACATTGGTTGAGAACTCGCCTGATCTCATCGCGCGGTTCGACGCGGCTTCATGCTGCCTTTACGCGAATCCCGCGCTCGCCCAGCGCACGCACAGCGAACCTGGCGCGCTGATCGGAATGACGCCGGCGGAGTGCTTGGGAGCGGACCCGGGTGAAGAGCTGAGGCACCGAATGCTTGCTTGTCTGCAAGGTGGCGAGCCGCAGCACTTTGAGCTGAACTGGACCGACGCAAGAGGTCGCCCGGCGTACTTCCTGGTCAGCCTGACGCCCGAGCTCGACGCCCAGAATCTTGTCGGCAGCGTGCTGCTGGTCGGGCGGGACATCGGCGAATTGCGCGCACACCAGGACAGGATCCATCGTCTGGTGGAGTCCAACATCATCGGTGTGCTGTTCTGGCATGCCGACGGGCGCATCGAAGAGACCAATGACGCCTTTCTCGACATGCTGGGCTATTCGCGCTCGGATGTGCTGTCCGGCCACTTGCATTGGGACCGCCTGACGCCGCAAGGGCATGAAGAGGCCGACGCACGTACCGCAGACGAGATCCGCCTCACGGGAGCGTGCGGCCCGTACGAAAAGGAACTGCTCCATCGTGACGGACGGCGGGTTCCTGTGCTGGTGGGGTCGGCCATGTTGGACAGCGAGCAACAGCTGCGGGTCACCTACGTGCTGGACCAGACGGAAAGGCGGCGAGCCGAAGTCGAGCGGCGCGCGCGCGAGGCAGCCGAGGCGGCATCAAGGGCCAAAGGCGAATTTCTGGCCCACATGAGCCATGAAATTCGCACCCCGCTCAATGCGGTGCTGGGCATGGCGTATCTGGCGGAGCGCGAAACCCGTGAAATTTCCACGCGAGAAAAACTCGAAAAGATCGCGCGCGCCGGCCACTCGCTCCTGAATCTGATCAACGACATTCTGGACTTCTCCAAGATCGAGGCGGGTTTGCTCAAGATCGAGAATGCCCCGTTCGATCTGCAAAAGGTGTTCGACAACGTCGCCGTCATCATGGGTTCGGTGGTGTCGAGCAAGGCCGTGGAGGTGCTGGTCGCTCCACTGCCCATGGGAGCCCAGCACTTGGTGGGCGACGCGTTCCGGATCGAGCAGGTCCTGATCAACCTGGCGGGCAACGCGTTGAAGTTCACCCACGAAGGTCACGTTGAACTGTCGGTCGCGGTGGTTGACAGGGCTCAGGACCGCGTCACCCTGAGGTTTTCGGTGGAAGACACGGGCATCGGCATGACCCGCGAAGAGGTGGCAAGCCTCTTCAAGCCATTCATGCAAGCCGAAGCGTCGACCTCGCGACGCTTTGGTGGTACCGGGCTGGGCCTGTCGATTTCCAAACAACTGGTGGAGCTGATGCGCAGCGAGATCGTTGTGGAAAGCACCAAGGGGCGTGGCAGTGCATTCAGGTTCACGGTAGAGGTCGGGCTGGGCAACGATGGTGAGTGGCCGGCGCCCGAGGCGTTTGCGCGGCGGCATGCGCTGCTCGCGATGACCCGTGAGCGCACCAGAGACAACCTGATTCAAATCTGTCGTGGGCTCGACTGGTGCGTGTCCAGCGCGGCCATCGGCGAGACGGCTGCCACTGCCGTGGCCGGGAGCGGCGCAGAACCCGTGGTGGATGTGGTCCTGATCGAATGGGGGTCGGACGACGGCTTGGGTCCTGCGCTGGCACGACAGCTGCGCGAGGCAACGGCGCGACGGAGCTTGGGGCTGGTGGCGGTGGTTCGCGCCCGTGAGACGCTTTCTCTGGAGTCGCTGGTGGACGAAGGGGTGCTCGACGCCTTGCTTGTCAAGCCCGTGACGCCGTCGACGCTTCGAGAGAGCGTCGACAGAGCCATGCGTCGCTGCGGTCGGTCACCGGAGTTGGATGGCAAGACCAGAAGTGAGTCCACGCCCCTGCGGGGCATCCGCGTGATGGTGGTGGATGACAACGACACCAACCGGGAGCTGGCCAGCAGCATTCTGGCCAGCCAAGGGGCTTCCGTCATCACGGCTGCCGACGGACAGGCGTCGGTGGACATGCTGCAGGTCGACCGGAGTGTGTGCGACATCGTTCTCATGGACCTGCAGATGCCTGGAATGGACGGTATGCAGGCGACGTCGCGGATACGCCAGCTGCCAGGGTGCGAGACCTTGCCCATCGTGGCGTTGACGGCCAGTGCCTTCAACGAGCAGCGAGATGCCGCACTGGCGGCCGGAATGGACGCCGTGGTCACCAAGCCGTTTGATGTTGATGGCCTTGTCCAACTGCTGTTCCGCCTCGGCAGAGGTCTTGCCGAGAGTGAAGGGATGGCCAGCGATGCACCGTCGCCCGGGACGCCGACCGAGTCTTCGGGCGAACTGATGCTGGTGGACTTCAATGTGGGGTTGCAGCTGTGGCAAGACCTTGCGCACTATCGTCACCATCTTCACCGCTTTGTGCAGGAGCATGAGGACGAGGCGCAGCGTGCCGATGCGTTGGACAATGAAGACCTCATCCGTCATGTGCACAAGACGCGAGGCAGCGCCTCGGCACTGGCGCTGATGGCGGCGGCCAAGGTCGCCAGCCATCTGGAGGAGCACCTGCGAACGGGGGTGCGCGACCCCGATGAGATCGCGCGCTTTGCTTCAGAGATCGGGCGCACCTGCGCAGCCATCAGCGAGCACCTCGACACACCACGGGCAAACTGAGGGCCGGTCGTGACACCGGCCCTCTGGTTCTTGTAGCAGCCCGACAGCCTGCCACGCGGTTTTGAGGTAGCCTGCCAGCCACGCGTAAGGGAAAAACACGAGGACCCGTGCCCTGCTTTCCACAGACAATGCGCGGCAGCTGTATCCACAAGAATGAGGAAATTCCGAATGACCGACTCAACGGCCGACCGTCCCTGGCTGGGCTCGTATTCACCCGGTGTGCCCGCCGACATCGACGTGACGCAATACAGCTCGCTGGTGCACCTCATGGAAGAGAGCTTCGGCAAGTTCGCCAGCCGGCCAGCCTACAGCTTCATGGGCAAGCAGATCACGTTTGCGCAGACCGACAGCCTGTCTCTGGCCTTTGCGGCTTATCTCCAGGGCCTGGGGCTGGTCAAGGGCGATCGTGTGGCCATCATGATGCCCAACGTGCCGCAGTACCCGGTGGCGGTGGCCGGCATCCTGCGCGCGGGACTGGTGGTGGTCAATGTGAATCCGCTGTACACGCCGCGCGAACTGGAGCACCAGCTCAAGGATTCGGGCGCCAAGGCCATCGTCATCATCGAGAACTTCGCCAGCACCTTGCAGCAGTGCATCGCCAACACGCCGGTCAAGCACGTGGTGCTCACCGCCATGGGCGACCAGCTTGGCCTGCTCAAGGGCGCGCTGGTGAACTATGTGGTGCGCAACGTCAAGAAGATGGTGCCCGCCTTCAACCTGCCCCAGGCCGTGCGCTTCAACGAAGCCATTGCCAAGGGCACGCGCGGCACGCTCAAGCGCCCCGACATCAAGCCCGACGACATGGCCGTGCTGCAGTACACCGGTGGCACCACCGGCGTGAGCAAGGGTGCCGTGCTGCTGCACCGCAACGTGATCGCCAACCTGCTGCAGTCCGACGCTTGGAACGAGCCGGTGATGAAGCGTGTGCCAGAAGGCGAGCAGCCCACCAGCGTGTGTGCCTTGCCCCTGTATCACATCTTCGCGTTCACAGTGAACATGATGCTGGGCATGCGCACCGGCGCCATGAACATCCTGATCCCCAATCCGCGCGATCTGCCGGCGGTGTTGAAAGAGCTGAGCAAGCACACCTTCCACAGCTTCCCCGCGGTCAACACCTTGTTCAACGGATTGGCCAACCACCCCGACTTCAACACCGTGAACTGGAGCAACCTCAAGGTGTCTGTGGGCGGCGGCATGGCGGTGCAAGGCGCCGTGGCCAAGCTCTGGCTGGAGAAGACCGGCTGCCCCATCTGCGAAGGCTACGGTCTGTCCGAAACCAGCCCGTCGGCCACCTGCAATCCGACCACGAGCGCCGCCTACAGCGGCACCATCGGCTTGCCCCTGTCCAACACCCACATGAAGTGCCTGGACGATGATGGCAACGAAGTGCCGCTGGGTCAGCCCGGCGAGATCGCGATCAAGGGCCCGCAGGTGATGGCGGGCTACTGGCAGCGACCCGACGAGACCGCCAAGGTCATGACGCCGGATGGCTACTTCAAGACCGGTGACGTGGGCGTGATGGATGAGCGCGGCTACTTCAAAATCGTCGACCGCAAAAAAGACATGGTGCTGGTGAGCGGCTTCAACGTGTACCCCAACGAGGTGGAGGACGTGGTGGCGCAACTGCCCGGCGTGATGGAGTGCGCCGTGGTCGGTGTGCCCGATGACAAATCGGGTGAAGCGGTCAAGCTCGTCATCGTCAAGAAGGACGCGGCGCTGACCGAAGCGCAGGTGCGCGACTACTGCAAGGCCAACCTCACGGGCTACAAGCAGCCCAAGGTGGTGGAGTTCCGCACCGAGCTGCCCAAGACCCCGGTGGGCAAGATCCTGCGCCGCGAGTTGCGTGACAAGAAGTGAAGGAGGCCTGCGCTTGACGACCCCCGTTGCGATCGTCAGCGCCCTGCATGAAGAGCTGGCCGCCGTGCTGGCGCTCATGCCCGACGAGCAGCAGCAGACCATCGGAGGTCGGGCCTTCTGGCGCGGCCATCTGCACGGTCACGACGTGGTGGCCGTGCTCTCGGGGATTGGCAAGGTGGCCGCGGCCACCACGGCCACCGCACTGATCGAACGCTTCGGCGTGCAGCGCATTGTGTTCACCGGCGTGGCCGGTGGCCTGGGTGACGGCGTCAATGTGGGCGATGTCGTCGTGGCACAGCGGTTTCTGCAACACGACATGGACGCCTCGCCGATCTTTCCACGTCACGAGGTGCCCGGTTATGGCCGCTCCACCTTTGAGGCCGACGCTGTGATCACCGCGCAACTGGTGCGCGCGAGCGAGCAAGTGCTGCGTGCCCTGCCATCGCAGCTCGGTACCGACGTGTTGAATGCCTTCGGCTTGCAAGCGCCGCGCTGCCACCAAGGCCTGCTGATCAGCGGCGATCGCTTCGTCTCGACCACCGCCGAAAGCCTGGCCCTGCGCGAGGCCCTGCCCGAGGCGCTTGCGGTGGAAATGGAGAGTGCGGCGTTTGCCCAGGTGTGCCACGACTACGGTGTGCCGCTGGCCGTGGTGCGCACCATCTCGGACCGCGCCGACGACGCCGCGCACGTGGACTTTCCGCGCTTCCTGCGCGAGGTGGCTAGCCGCTACAGCAGCGCGATCATCGACGCGTTCTTGACGCAGCGCTGATCCGGGCTACCGCAGCCATCCTCTTTTCCGGAAGTACAGCATCGGCACCACGGCCGACAACACCATCAGCGCCAGCGCCAACGGGTAGCCGTAGTGCCACTGCAGCTCGGGCATGAACGCGAAGTTCATGCCGTAGCTGCTGGCCACCAGCGTGGGAGGCAGCAGCGAGACGCTGGCCACCGAGAAGATCTTGATGATCTTGTTCTGGTTGATGTTGATGAAACCGACCGTCGCATCCATCAGGAAGTTGATCTTGTCGAACAGGAAGGCGGTGTGGCTGTCGAGCGAGTCCAGGTCGCGCAGGATCTGGCGCGCGTCCTCGAACTGCTCGGCGCTCAGCAGTCGGCTGCGCATCATGAAGCTGACCGCGCGGCGCGTGTCCATCACGTTGCGGCGGATGCGGCCCGACATGTCCTCGTGGCGCGCGATGGCCGACAGCGCCTCGCTCAGCAGGTTGTCCGAGGCGTTGCTGTTGAGCACCTTTTTGCTCACGGTTTCGATCTCGTCGTAAATGTCTTCCAGCGTGTCGGCGCAGTACTCGGCGTCGGCGTCGAACAGCATCAGGAGCACGTCCTTGGCATCCTCGATCAGGCCGGGCATGCGGCGCGCGCGCATGCGCAGCAGGCGGAACACCGGCACGTCCTCGTCGTGGATGGAGAACAGCACGCCCTGGCTCTTCAAGGTGTCGTTGTGCTCGTTGAGGATGAAGGCCACTCGCACCGCGCGCGGGTCTTCCTCGTCGTCGATCAAAAAGTCGGAGCGCACGTGCAGTTCGCCGTTGTCTTCCTCGAAGAAACGGGCCGACTCCTCGATGTCCTCGTCCATCGCGTCTTCGGGAATCGACAAGCCGAAGTGCTGCTTGACCCAGCGGCGTTCTTCGGGGGTGGGGTCTTCCAGGTCGACCCAGATCGGCTTGAATTGAGCCAGCTCTTCGAGCGACTCGATCTCTTCCTGGAAGAGGCGGCCATTGGCCAGGGTGAATACGTTGAGCATGGAGCGCTCCCGGCGAAGTCTGCTGTCTGAAAGGGCGGGGCCGCGCAGGCGGACCCGAAGGCGGGGTAGGGTGCTTTCAGCCAGCGGACCGCCCGACCCAGATGGCCGCGCCAGGCGCAGCGGTCAGACGGTGACAGGGGTGGCTGAAAGCACGCAACTGGGGGGCGTGCTGTCCATGAGGCTCTCCGTGGGTGGATTCGACCGGCGAATTATGGCACCGACACTGCTTCTGGAAGCGGTGCGTGAGGCGCCATGAAGCGCATCAGTTCGTCCTTCCGGCGCCAGGCATCGTGTTCGCCGAGCTCGATGAGCGCATGCACGAAACCCGGCTCGAACAACAGGTAGCTGGCCAGCGATGCCGCACTGCCGGCCGCACCGCGCGCGGTGTCCAGCGCGCCCAGCCCGGCCAGGGTATTGCGGGTGGGCGCGGGCAATTCACCGATGTGCTTGCGCGCCAGTTCATCGAGCGAAAAGCTCGGCTGGATGGCCAGCACATCGACCGGGCGGTAGGGCAGGGCCGCGGCCAGGGCCGCAGGCAGGCGCGACAGGGTCTGGCTCACGCGCTGGGCCTGCTCCACATCGGCCTGCAGGGTGTCGTGGAACACGCTGGCCATGGCGTGGCCTGCGATGGTGCCGGCCGTGGGGTCGCCCGCCGTGCGCGCCACCATGCCAGAGCGCTGGGGCTGCCCGACGCCGATGACCAGCACCCGCCGCGCGCCGAAATGGATGGCCGGCGACAGCGGCGAGAGCTGGCGCATCGAGCCGTCGCCGAAATGCTCCTTGTGGCCTTCGACCCACAGCGGCACGGACGGAAAGAGGAACGGGATGGCGCTGGACGCCATCAGGTGCTCGATGGTGATGGGCTGGAAAGCGGCCCGGCGTCCCGGGCGGTGCCACGGCTGCACGGTGTGGCCGGTGCTGGTCTGGCAAAAGGTCCAGTGTTCGCCGCTCGTGTAGCTGGAGGCGGTCACGCCCAGCGCGTGGATGGCGCCTTGCTCCAGCGCGTACTCCAGGCCCGGCAGATCGATCGCCCGGTGCAGTGTGTTCACCAGCGGCAGCGTGTCGAGCAGGGCGCGGTGGCGCTTGACCTGACGCGCCAGCGTCCAGCCCGCCACCAGGCGGTTGGCTCGCACCCAGCCTGGCGCCTCCAGCCGATAGACCTGCTCCGAGCGCAGTCCCATCCAGAACGTTGCCAGCTGCGGCAGTGCAGGCAGGCCTTGCAGGGCGATGCTACCCAGGTAGGCCGCATTGAGTGCGCCTGCCGAGGTGCCGAACAACCACTGAAACGGAAACGCGTGGCTTCCCGGTGGCTGCATGGCCGCCAGCGCCTTGAGCACACCGGCCTGGTAGGCGGTGCGCGCGCCACCGCCCATCAACACCAGTGCACACGCATCGGGCCTTACTTCGTATGAAGAAGTCGCCAGCATGTTGTGCGTGATGATGGTGTCGAGGGACATGGGATTACAGGGTTGGAGCGGAGACGGCCCGGCGCGCGCGTGCGATGAACTGCTGCAGCTCTGCGGAGTCCACCGGTTTGTGCATCACGGTCAGGCCGGCCGCCAGCACGGCGCTCATCACCTCGGTGCTGGTGTCGCCAGTGACGATGGCCACAGCCAGGTCTGGTCTGGCGTGTTGGCGCAAGAGATGGGCCACGGCGAGTCCGTTGCTGTCCCGCGCCAGGTGGAAGTCGACGAGGGCGGCGTCCAGCAGGCCCCCACGGTCCAAGGCGATGCGGGCCGCCTCCTGCGCGTTTGACGCCTGCAGGGGCACATGCCCCCAGCTCCGCAGCAGAATGGACATGGCCGCCAGGATGTCCTGGTTCTCTTCGACGACCAGCACGATGCATGCCCCGACAGCTTTCGATGCGGAGGCTTCAAATGGCAGCAGCGTGGCTGGTTGATGGCCGGCTTGCGCGCGCGGCGTGCGGATGGAGAACATCGAGCCCTTGCCCAGCGCGGAGCGCCAGCTCAGGCGCACGCCGATCAATTGGGCCGAGCGGTGCACGATCGCCATGCCCAGTCCGAATCCCCGTGTCTGGCTACCGTCCACATGCGCGTTGCTGCCTTGGTAGAACTCCTCGGTGATGCGCGACGACTCGTGCGACGAGATGCCGATGCCGGTGTCCCAGACCTGGATGTCGACACTGTCGCCCCGCGAGCGCGCCGACACCAGCACGCCGCCACGGTCGGTGTAGCGCACCGCATTGCTGACGAGATTGCTCAGCATCGTGTGCAGCACCGACGGATCGCTGTGCACCCACAGGCCGCCATCGTGCATGCGCAGCCGCAGCCCCTTCGCCTCGGCCTGCGCCGCCACCTCGTCCACCACCGCGGACAGCAATGGCTCCAGTGGGAAGTCCTCGGTGGTCACGCGCACCGCGTCGGCATCCAGTCGAGAGACATCCAGCAAGCGGCTGAGCAACTGGCCCATGGTGCCCAGCGCCGACTGCATGCGGTCGGCCATGTCGCCCAGTGCCGGCGCAGAGAGTCTGCCCTCTTGTGCCATGCGTTTGAGGGCCGGGACGAACATGCTCATGGCGTGGATCGGTTGGCGCAAGTCGTGGCTGGCGGTCGCGAGAAACCGTGTCTTGGCCTTGCTGGCGGCCTCGGCTGCGTCTCTGGCCTGCGAAAGTTCGGCCACCAATGCGTCGTTTTCGAACCGCAGGCGAAGCGCTTCTTCGATGGCCGAGGCGATGCGCCGCGCAAACAGCTCTGCCATCAACAGAAAGACCAGGGCGAGCAGGCCCACGGTCATCGTGCGCGTATCGCCGCTGAACATGCTGCGCAACGCAAGCGGCACGATGGCGGGCACGCCAAAAGCCAGGTGCGCCGGGAAATACGGCCCCAGCGACTGGGTAGCGCTGGCGACGATGGACGCGAGGATCATGACCAGCACCGCCTGCGTGTACGGATCGTCGGGGCTGAAGAACAGAGCCGTCAACGAGCCCCACAGCAATCCGGCGGCGAACGACGCCAGAATGAACCAGCGGGCCCAACCTCGTGCCTGTGTCTGGTCTGGCTGTGACCGTTGGTAGCGCCGTGCGCCCCACCACCGCACGGCACACAAAGCCACCACGGCTCCCAGCCAGATCAGCACCCATCGGGAAGGCTGCCCGTTCATCAGGAGCAGTGCGGCGGTGCCGATGGCCAGCATCAACGTACCCACGATCAGGGCGGGGACATTGCGCGCGAGCAACCGCACCTGCTCGTGCAGCAGCCGGTCTTGCGAGGTTGAGACGCTGAGCATGCGCGTGAGCATAGGACATGCCGGACCACCATGAACGCGGAGCGCGTTGGCATGAATGACAACGGTCACATTCACCTGCATTCACCGGCATTCGCACGCTTTGTTGCCCTTGCCGGCTTGCGCCTCAGAGGTTTCGTGTGCATAGTGAGCTCAAGACATCCCCGTGGCCGTCGGGAGGTCTTGCCCCAGGCGGCTTGTCTCAACCCGGAGCATATGGAGGCTCTTTTATGAACCTGACGATCAGCGGTCACCACCTTGAGGTCACACCCGCCCTGCGCGGTTACGTCACCAGCAAACTCGAACGCATATCCCGACACTTCGACCAGGTGGTCGACATGAAGGTGCTGTTGACGGTGGACAACCTCAAGGAAAAGGACCTCAGGCAGCGAGCGGAATGCAACATCCACGTCAAGGGCCGCGACCTGTTCGCCGAGAGCGCCCACGCCGATCTTTACGCTGCCGTCGATGAACTGGCCGACAAACTGGATCGGCAAGTTCTTCGCTACAAAGACAAGGCGCAAGACCATCACCACGACACGGTCAAGCGTTTGATGTGATGAATGTCACGGGCTGCGGTCCGTGAGGGAAAACCCGATGCTGCACTGCAGCAGGCCGCTTGGAAAGTCAAGCGGCTTTTTTGTGCCCGCAGTCTAGCCAACACCGCTCAACTGGTCATAATTTGCGGTCCAAGAGGGCTCACATGAACCGACTATCTGTCATATTGCCTGCCGCGCAAGTGCTCGTCAGCGTGGACGCAACCAGCAAAAAACGCGCATTCGAAGAAGCAGGCCTGCTTTTCGAGACCCTTCACGGACTCAACCGCGCGCTCATCACCGACAGCTTGTTCGCCCGCGAGCGTCTGGGTTCGACCGGTCTGGGTCACGGTGTGGCGATCCCTCATGGGCGAATCAAGGGTTTGAAGCAGCCGTTGGCGGCGGTGTTCCAGCTGGCCAGCCCGATCGGCTTTGACGCCCCCGATGAATTGCCGGTGCAACTGATGATCTTTCTGCTGGTGCCCGAGGCGGCCACGCAGAAACACCTGGAGATCCTCTCCGAGATCGCCGAGTTGTTGAGCGACAGCGGTCTGCGCGAGCAGATGAAGACCTCCGTCGACGCAGCCGCACTGCACAAACTGATCACGTCCTGGCAATCGGCCCACGCCGCTGCCTGAGGTTGTTGGCCCCCACGCTCCACCGCTGCGCGGGTCGCTGCCCCCCAAGGGGGCTGATCCGCCTTGGGGCGGCCCGGCGGCGGATCGTCCAGTCCCCCGCTGCTTATCGGAGTGATCTCTCTTGAAACCCACCGTCGTCAGCGCCGATGTCCTGTTCGAGGACCATCGAGACGCCCTGAAGTGGCAATGGATTGCCGGGCTGGGGGCCTCCGAGCGGCGGTTCGACGAAGTGGCCATCCGCGCCGCACGTTCAGGTGCTGACCTGGTCGGTTATCTCAACTACATCCACCCCTATCGGGTCCAGGTGTTTGGCGAACGCGAAGTCGCCTACCTCACCAGCCAGAGTGAGGACGACAACAGGCGCCGTGTGGCGCGCATCGTCACGCTGGAGCCGCCGGTGCTGGTGGTGGCCGATGGCCAGGCCGCGCCCGATGCGCTCACCGCCATGTGCGAGCGTGCTCAGATTCCGATGTTCTCCACGCACGAGTCGGCGGCGTTCGTCATCGATGTGTTGCGCGCCTACCTCTCGCGCCATTTCGCCGACCGCGCCTCCATGCACGGCGTGTTCATGGACATCCTCGGCATGGGCGTGATGATCACGGGCGAGTCGGGCCTGGGCAAAAGTGAACTCGGGCTGGAACTCATCTCGCGGGGCCATGGCTTGGTGGCCGATGATGCGGTGGACCTCTACCGCATCAACCAGACCAGCATCGAAGGCCGCTGCCCCGAGCTGTTGCAGAACCTGCTGGAGGTGCGCGGCATCGGCCTGCTCGACATCAAGGCGATCTTTGGCGAGACGGCGGTGCGCCGCAAGATGCGGCTCTCGCTCATCGTGCACCTGGTGCGCCGCGAAACCATGGAACGCGACTACGAGCGCATGCCCCACGAACCGCTGTATCAGGACGTGCTGGGCGTGCCCGTGCGCAAGGCCGTGATTCAGGTGGTGGCCGGCCGCAACATTGCCGTGCTGGTGGAAGCCGCGGTGCGCAACACCATCCTGCAGCTGCGCGGCATCGACACCTATCAGGAGTTTGTATCGCGCCACCGCGCAGCCATGTCGCGCGGAGAGTAGGGTGCACCCCCGCGCCGCCTGCGGCGTCACCCCCTCAAGGGGGCAATGCCAGCGGGCCGGCAGAGCCGGACCCGCGGCATTCCGGGCTTGCGACCACCTTGCTCAATGCGCAACGCGCTTTCTCAGATCCGGTGCGTGTGGCCCTGGCCCTTGTGAGGGCAGTCGGTCTTGGTGCAATTGGCGTAGAGCGACAGCGCGTGCTCCTGCAGCACGAAGCCACGCGTCTTGGCCACCATCTGCTGGCGCTTCTCGATTTCCGCGTCAAAAAACTCTTCCACGCGACCGCAGTCCAGGCAGACCAGGTGGTCGTGGTGCTGGCCTTCGTTGAGCTCGTACACCGCCTTGCCCGACTCGAAGTTGCTGCGCGTGAGCAGACCGGCTTGCTCAAACTGCATGAGCACGCGGTACACCGTGGCCAGACCGATGTCGGAGCGTTCTTCCAGCAGCACGCGAAACACATCTTCGGCCGTCATGTGGCGCTGTTTGGCGTTCTGAAACACCTCCAGGATCTTCAGCCTGGGCAGCGTGGCCTTCAGGCCCGTGCTCTTGAGTTCTTCGATGTTGGTCATGGCGGTGAGCGCGCAGGGCGCTGAATCGGGCGGGCGGGTGTGGTTGCAGTGTCTTCGGGCCCCAAGACTACAATGAAAGGATCATATCGTCAGCGTCTGGCGCACGCTGCATTTTTGCCCCGGCAACGCTTGCGCGCGCGCCCCCTTCACGGTCAGATCCCATGCTCCAACACACACCCGATTGCGCCTCCCTGCCCACCCCGGGTCTGCGCCCGCGCAGACCGCTTCAGGCGGTCTGCGTGCTCGCCGCGCTGGTGACCCTGTCGGCTTGCTCCAGCATCACCAACCGCATGCCGGGCATCACCAGTCTGGTCAGCCCGTACAAGATCGACATCCTGCAGGGCAACGTGGTCACGCGCGAGCAGGCCGCTGCCCTGCAGACCGGCATGACACGCGATCAGGTGCGCGACATCCTGGGCTCGCCGCTGCTCGCCAGCGTGTTCCACGCCGATCGCTGGGACTATGTCTTCACTTTCCGTCGCCAGGGTCAGGCGCCGCAGCAGCGTCGCCTGACCGCGTTCTTCAAGGCCGATGTGCTCGAGAGATTCGAGGCCGACGAGCTGCCCACCGAGGCGGAATTCGTGGCTTCGCTCGACGCAGGGCGCAAGTTCGACAAGGCGCCGCCTTTGCAGGCCACCGAGGCCCAGCTCAAGACATTTGACGAACGCAACAAGACCAGCGCTCCCACCGCTCCCACCACGCCGGCCGCTCCCGCTGCGGCACCTGCCGCGAGCTACCCACCCCTGGAGACCTCGGGGTCCGCTCGATGAGCGGCGCAGCGAGCCTGCACCGCGTTTGCGTGGCCGGTGCCAGTGGCCGCATGGGGCAGATGCTGGTGGAGGCGGTGCGCAACAGCGGCGACTGCCAGCTCACCGGTGCACTCGACATCGCCGCCAGCCCGATGCTGGGCCAGGACGCTGCCGGCTTTGCCGGTCAGGCCAGCGGCGTGCTCATCACCGCCGACCTCGCCCAGGGCCTGGGTGGCAGCCAGGCGCTGATCGACTTCACCCGGCCCGAAGGCACGCTGGCGCACCTGCGCGAATGCGCGAAGCACGGCGTCAATGCGGTCATCGGCACCACCGGTTTCAGTGACGAACAGAAGGCCGAGATCGCCGAGGCCGCCAAGTCGATCGCCATCGTGATGGCGCCCAACATGAGCGTGGGCGTGAACGTCACGCTCAAGCTGCTGGAAATGGCGGCCAAGGCGCTGGCCACCGGCTACGACATCGAAATCATCGAAGCGCACCACCGCCACAAGGTGGACGCGCCCAGCGGCACCGCGCTGAAGATGGGCGAGGTGATTGCCGACGCGTTGGGTCGCGACCTGAAGGATTGCGCGGTCTATGCGCGCGAAGGCGTGACGGGCGAGCGCGATCCGTCCTCCATCGGCTTTGCCACCATCCGCGGTGGCGACATCGTGGGCGACCACACCGTGCTGTTCGCCGGCACCGGCGAGCGCATCGAGATCACGCACAAGTCGAGCAGCCGCGCGACCTACGCGCAAGGCAGCCTGCGCGCGGTGCGGTTCCTCTCGGGCAAGACGCATGGCCTGTACGACATGTTCGACGTGCTCGGCTTGAAATGATGGACAACGCGGGCCAGGGTCTCCTGCAGACGCTGGCGCAGGCCGATGCGCTGGGCCGCACAGTAGCGTTGTTGCTGCTGACCATGTCGGTGGCGAGCTGGGTGGTGATCTTGTGGAAGGGCTGGTTGCTGCGCCGCGCCGCGCGCGACCTGGGCTTGAGCACCGCCGCCTTCTGGCAGGCTGCCGATCTGGACGATGCGCAGCGCCGGCTGGTCACCTTTGACGCGCAGCAACTCGTGCTGCCGCTGCTGCAGGCAGCACTTGGCCTGGCCAACGCCCTGCCGCACACCCTGGCCGCCGCCGGCGACCGCTCACAACAGCTCACCCGCGTGCTGCGCGACGCGCTGCACCGCGTGTTGCATCGCCTGCAATTCGGCCAGGTGCTGTTGGCCACCGTGGGCTCCACCGCGCCCTTCGTGGGCCTGCTGGGCACGGTCTGGGGCATCTACAACGCGCTCGCCGGCATTGGGCTGGACGGCGGTTTCCGCATCGAGCAAGTCTCCGGCCCGGTGGGCGAATCGCTGGTCATGACGGCCGCCGGCCTGGTGGTGGCGATCCCCGCCGTGCTGGCCTACAACGTGCTGGGCCGACAGATTTCGCGCATCGAGGCCGACCTCGAAGGCTTCGCGCGCGACCTGCGTGAACTGCTGGTGCACAGGGGTTTGGAATGAGTTTTGGTCGGCTGGAGAAACCGGTTGGCCACAAACCCATGAGCGAGATCAACGTCACGCCGCTGGTGGACGTGATGCTGGTGCTGCTGGTGATCTTCATCATCGCCGCACCCTTCATGGCCGACCGGTTGGCGCTGGAATTGCCCAAGGCCGAACTGCCGAAGGCCGCCACCCCCACCGAGCCCGGGCCTTTCGTGTCGCTGTCGGTCGACGGCCAGGGACGCATGCAGTGGGACGGGCAGCCCGTGGACGATGCCGCCGTGCGCCAGCGCCTGCTTGAGGCCGCACAGCGCAACCCCGCCACCGAACTCCAGTTGCGCGCCGATGCCAGCGTGCCCTACGGCCGCGTGGTCTCGCTGATCGGCATGGCGCAATCGGCCGGGCTCTCGCGCATTGGCTTCGTGGCCGAGTCGACAGCCCCGCGCTGAATGGCCGGGCCGGCGGGTGGCCTGCGGCCCAAGGCCTAAAATCCGCCATTCCCCCGCGCCACCGCGCGCAGCCTCTACCCTCACCGTCGCCGGCTGGTCCGGACCCTGGTTCATGCAACAAACATACGCCCACAGGCAAGTCGAGCGCGAAGCGCACGCCCACTGGAACGCCACTGACGCCTACCGCGTGACGGAAGACGCGAGCAAGAAGAAGTTCTACGCCTGCTCCATGCTGCCCTACCCCAGCGGCAAGCTGCACATGGGCCATGTGCGCAACTACACCATCAACGACATGCTCACGCGCCACCTGCGCATGAAAGGCTTCAACGTGCTCATGCCCATGGGCTGGGACGCGTTCGGCCTGCCGGCGGAAAACGCGGCGCTGAAGAACGGTGTGCCACCGGCGAAGTGGACGTATGAAAACATCGCCTACATGAAGCAGCAGATGCAGGCCATGGGCCTGGCCATCGACTGGTCGCGCGAGGTGGCCACCTGCGACCCCAGCTACTACAAGTGGAACCAGTGGTTGTTCCTGAAGATGCTGGAGAAGGGCATCGCCTACCGCAAGACGCAGGTCGTCAACTGGGACCCGGTGGACCAGACCGTGCTGGCCAACGAGCAGGTGATCGACGGCAAGGGCTGGCGCACCGGCGCGGTGGTGGAAAAGCGCGAGATCCCGGGCTACTACCTCAACATCACCTCGTACGCCGAAGAGTTGCTCGACCACGTGCAGATCGGCAACCCCAAGGCCACCCTCAACGGCTGGCCCGACAAGGTGCGGCTGATGCAGGAAAACTGGATCGGCAAGAGCGAGGGCGTGCGCTTCGCGTTCCCTCACACCATTCAGGACGCATCGGGAGCGCTCATTGGCGACGGCAGGATGTACGTGTTCACCACGCGCGCCGACACCATCATGGGCGTGACCTTCTGCGCCGTGGCGCCGGAGCATGCCCTGGCCACGCACGCCGCCGCGAACAACCCGGCACTGGCCGCTTTCATTGAAGAATGCAAGACCGGCGGCACCACCGAAGCCGAGCTCGCCACGCAGGAGAAGAAGGGCATGGCCACGGGCCTCTCCGTGGCGCATCCGCTGACCGGCGAAGCCGTGGCGGTGTGGGTGGGCAACTACGTGCTCATGAGCTACGGCGACGGCGCGGTGATGGGTGTGCCCGCGCACGACGAGCGCGACTTTGCGTTCGCGAAAAAATACGACCTGAAGATCCAGCCCGTGGTGGCGGTGGAAGGCGAGACCTTCAGCCTGGAGGCCTGGGCCGACTGGTACGGCGACAAGCAGCGCGCCGTGTGTGTCAACTCGGGCGAGTTCGACGGCCTGCCTTACAAGGCGGCGGTGGATGCCGTGGCCACCCAGCTCGCGGCCAAGGGCCTGGGCGAGAAGAAGACCACCTTCCGTCTGCGCGACTGGGGCGTGAGCCGCCAGCGCTACTGGGGCACGCCCATTCCCATCATCCATTGCGCCGAACACGGGGCGGTGCCGGTGCCCGAGCAAGACCTGCCGGTCGTGCTCCCGCAGGACTGCATCCCCGACGGCTCGGGCAACCCGCTGCACAAACACGAAGCTTTTCACGCCGGCGTGGTCTGCCCGGTGTGTGGCCAGCCCGCGCGCCGCGAGACCGACACCATGGACACCTTCGTGGACTCGTCGTGGTACTTCATGCGCTATTGCGATCCGGGCAACAGCGAGAAGATGGTCGCCGATGGAGCCGACTACTGGATGCCGATGGACCAGTACATCGGCGGCATCGAACACGCCATCCTGCACCTGCTCTACGCGCGCTTCTGGACCAAGGTGATGCGCGACCTCGGCCTGGTGAAGGTGGACGAGCCCTTCACCCACCTGCTCACGCAGGGCATGGTGCTCAACCACCTCTACAGCCGGCGCACCGAGAAGGGTGGCAAGGACTACTTCTGGCCGCACGACGTGGAGAACGTGCTCGACGAGACCGGCAAGGTCGTGGGTGCGAAGCTCAAGAACCCGGCCACCAGCGGCGACGGCATGCTGCCCGTGGGCACACCCATCGACTACGAGGGCGTGGGCACCATGTCCAAGTCCAAGAACAACGGCGTGGACCCGCAAGACCTGATCGAGAAGTACGGTGCCGACACCGCGCGCCTGTACACCATGTTCACCGCGCCGCCCGAGGCCACGCTGGAGTGGAACGACGCGGCGGTGGAAGGCAGCTACCGCTTCCTGCGCCGCGTGTGGGCCTTCGGCCTGAAGCTCTCGGCCACCAGCGGCCTGGGCGCACTGGCGGCCGGTGTGTCGGGTCAGGCGGTGTCCAAAGGCGCGAAGGCCCTGCGGCTGGAGATGCACACCGTGCTCAAGCAGGTGGACTACGACTACCAGCGCATGCAATACAACACCGTGGTCTCGGGCGCAATGAAGATGCTCAACGCGCTGGAAGACTTCAAGCCCGACGGCTCGGATGGCGACAACGCCGCGCTGGCCGAAAGCTTCGGCATCCTGTTGCGCTGCATCTATCCCGCCACGCCGCACATCGCGCACACGCTGTGGACCCAGCTGGGCTACACGGGCGAGCTGCTCGACGCGCCCTGGCCCCAGCCCGACGAGGCCGCCCTGCAACGCGACGAGATCGAACTCGTGCTGCAGATCAACGGCAAGCTGCGCGGCAGCGTGCTGGTGCCGGCGAATGCCGACAAGGCCGCCATCGAAGCGGCGGCCCTGGCCAGCGAGGCCTTCGTCAAGCAAGCCGCCGGTGCGCCGCCGAAAAAAGTGGTGGTCGTGCCCGGCCGCCTGGTGAACGTGGTGATTTGAAAGCCCCAGCATGACACTCCCTCGTTTCACGATCCCGCGCCGCCGCGCCTTGCTGCAGCTGGCCCTGGGTGCGACCGTGCTCGGTCTGTCGGGCTGCGGATTCGCACTGCGCAAGGCGCCCACCTTCGCGTTCGACACGGTGCGCATTCAAGGCATGGAGGGCACCCAGGTGAGCCGGGAGTTGCGCGATGCCCTGCAGGCCAACGGCCTTCGCGTGCTCACCTCGGCCACGCCGGCCAGCGGCGCCGGTGTCCCGCCCGCCCAGGCCATCCTCACCGTGCTGGTGGACCAGCGCGAGCGCGTGGTGGTGGGCCAGACGGCGGCCGGCCAGGTGCGTGAACTGCAACTGCGCACACGCTTTGTGTTTCGCTTGCGCACGCCCACCGACAAGATCCTGATCGACGACGTCGAGATGCTGCTCGAGCGCGACATCAGCTTCAACGAAACCCAGGTGCTGGCCAAGGACGCCGAAGAGGCGATGCTCTACCGCGACATGCGCAGCGACATCGTGCAGCAGGTGGTGCGGCGCCTGGCGGCCGTGAAGTCGCTCTGATCGCTCCATGCAGGTCGCAGCAAACCAACTCGCCGCCCAGCTGCAGCGCGGCCTCAAAAGCCTCTACACGCTGCACGGCGACGAGCCGCTGCTGATCCAGGAGGCGGCCGACGCGATCCGCGCGGTGGCACGCGCGCAGGGCTGCAGCGAGCGCACGGTGCACACCGTGGCTGGCGCGCACTTTGACTGGGGCGAGGTGCTGGCCAGCGGCGGCTCGATGAGCCTGTTCTCCGACAAGCAGCTCATTGAAGTCCGCATCCCCTCGGGCAAGCCCGGCAAGGACGGCTCGCAGGTGCTGCAGCAGATCGCCCAGCAGGCCGAGAACAACGACAGCACGGTCACGGTGGTGATCCTGCCGCGGCTGGACATGGCCACGCAGAAGGGCGCCTGGTTCGCCGCGCTCGACAGCTTTGGCGTGACGGTGCGCGTGGAGCCCGTGGACCGCAAGGCCCTGCCGCAGTGGATCGCGCAGCGCCTGCAGCAGCAAGGCCAGCGGGTGGTGGCGGGCGACGAGGGCCAGCGCACGCTGCAGTTCTTCGCCGACCGGGTCGAGGGCAACCTGCTCGCCGCGCACCAGGAAATTCAGAAACTCGCGCTGCTGCACCCGGCGGGTGAGCTGTCGCTGGAGCAGGTGGAGTCGGCCGTGCTCAACGTGGCGCGTTACGACGCCTTCAAGCTGGCCGAAGCAGTGCTGGGCGGGCAGAGCGTGCGCGTGCAGCGCATGCTCGATGGCCTGCAGGCCGAGGGCGAAGCGCCGGTGCTGGTGCACTGGGCGCTGTCTGAAGACATCCGCACGCTGCACCGCGTGCGCACCGCGCTCGATGCCGGCCGCCCGCTGCCCATGGCGCTGCGCGAGAACCGCGTGTGGGGTGTCAAAGAGAAGCTCATGGAGCGCGCCCTGCCGCTGCTCTCCGTGGCCACGCTCACGAAATGGCTGGACGACGCGCACACGGTGGACGGCATCGTCAAAGGCCTCAAGTCACCGGGCTGGCCGGCTGACCCGTGGCAGGCGTTGCAGCAGATGGCGATGAAGGTGACGCAAGGCTGCAGCCTGCGCTGACAGTTCAGGCTCGCTGCTGGGCCGCTTCACGAAAGTCGCTCGGCGACACACCCGTGTGCTCACGAAACACGCGGCTGAAATGCGCCGTGTTGTTGAAGCCCCAGGAAAAAGCGATGTCGGTGATGGTGCGCTGCGTGCCGCCGGACTGGCGCAGTTCACGCATGCAGGCCTGGATGCGCTGGCGCTGGATGTAGTGGGCGGGCGTGTCTTCGTCGGCGCTGAAGGCGTTGTGCAAATGGCGCTTGCTGCAGTTCAGCGCCTGGGCGATGTGGTCCAGCGTGAGCGAGGGATCGCGCAGGTGCTGGCCGATGTGAACCCGGATGCGGTCGCGAAAGGCCTCGAGCTGGGTGACGCTGCTCTCGCGTCCGGCGAGCTCCTGCAGTGACAAACGCACCAACTCCACAATGAGCTCGCCCGCGCCGCGGGCCGCCGCTTCGCTCATCTGCGGCAGTTCCTGGTAGGTGGTGCGCATGGTCTCCAGCGCCACGCGCGCGATGCCGCTCACGCCACCCACATGCCGCGCCATCAGCGGTTCGAGCTTGAGGCCACGCTCGGTCAGCTGATCTTTGGGCAGCATCACGATCAGGTGTTCCACCCGCTCGGGATTGGCGATTTCGTAGCTGCCGGTGGTGTCGTAGATGGCCCAGTCGCCGGGGCGTACCCAGGCTTCGCGCCCCTGCTGCTGCACTGCCGCGCTGCCTCGCCAGGGCGCCACGATCTTGAGGTAGGCACGGTCGTTGGCGCGCGCCAGTTGTGGGCTCTTGAGCACGCGGTGGCGGTTCGCTTCGAGCTTGGTGAGCACCACGTCGCCCGCGGCCGATGCGCTCATGTGGCCGTCGAACCCGGTGTCGCCATAGAGGTCGGATTCGAGGCCGCCGAAATGGGTCCACACCCAGTCGCGCCAGATGGCGGCGCGCTCGATCGGCGCAACGCTGTCGGTGCTCATCACGGAGGCAACGGCCATGGGGGTCTCCGGGGGTGGTCTGGGACACAAATTATCGGCCGCCCTGCGAGCCCTCGCTGTGCCCAAGGTTGAGGGTTTACCCGGGGCGTCATGCACGTTCCGGCAAGCAGGTAGTGCACCCACAGCACAGCGCGCGATTGCGGTCGTGCCTACCATTCGGCTCTCAGCCAACCCATACCCGCAGGAGACACAACATGGTTCAAGCCAATCGCCGTCTGGTCATCAAGAGCGCCGCCGCCGCGGTGGGCGCCATGTCCTTCGCTCCCCAGCTCCTGGCGCAGTCCGCGCCGGTGCGCATCGGGTATTCGATGTCGCGCACCGGCCCCTGGACGGGTGGCGCGCAGGTGAGCCAGGAGCCCAACTACCTGCTCTGGGCCGAGCAGCAGAACGCCGCGGGCGGCCTCGATGTGAAGGGCGTGAAACGCCAGATCGAACTCATCAGCAGTGACGACCGCAGCGACACCGAGACCGTGGTGCGTACCTACGAAAAACTCATGGGCAGCGACAAGGTCGACCTGGTGTTGCCACCCTGGGGCTCCAACGCCAATTTCGCCGTGGCTCCGCTGGCCAACCGCTTCCAGTACCCATTCCTCGCGCCCACCGCGCTCTCGCGCCGCCTGGTCGAGATGCGCCTGCCGTACTTCTTCCTGCTGCTGCAGCAGCCCGCGCCCATGACGAATGCGCTGGTCGACATGCTGAAAGCCAACGGCGTGAAGACCGTGGCGCTGATCTACGTGGACGACCTGTTCGGCCTGGAGAACTTCGCCGCCTTCAAGGTGGCGCTGCAGGGCAGCGGCATCACGCTGGTGGAAGACAAGAGCTACCCCGGTGGCGTGAAAGACCTCTCGCCCGTGCTGCGCTCGATGAAGGACAAGAACCCCGACGCGTTTGTCGGCTTCACCTACCCGCCCGACACCATCCTGGCCAGCCGCCAGGCCAAGGAAGTGGGCTTCAACCCGAAGTTCTTCTACGCCTCGGTGGGCACGGCCTTCCAGCTCTACCGCAACGTGATGACGCCTGCCGGTGCCGAAGGCGTGCTGGGCATGGGCTCGTGGAACAGCAAGACCAGCCCGGCCGCCAAGGCCTACTTCGACGCACACACCAAGAAGTTCGCCGGCAAGGAACCCGACCGCTGGGCCAGTGGCGCCTGCTGGGCCGGCCTGGAGATCCTCACCAACGCGGTGAAGGCCCAGGGCCTGGACCGCAAGGCCATCCGCGACTATGTGGCCGGCACCACGCACAAGACCATCATCGGCGACATCAAGTTCAACGGCAGCGAGAACGTGGGAACGCCGGGCACCGTGAGTCAGTGGCAGAACGGGGAGTTCGAGGTGGTGTGGCCCAAGACGGTCGCAACCGCAGCCTTGAATCCCAACAAGCCCGCCTGGAAGTAAGACCTCGCCTACCAGCTCATCCGTTCGCACTGAGCCCAGACCCGTTCGGGCTGAGCCTGTCGAAGCCTCTCCAGACCCGTCTGGGTGAGCCCTTCGACAAGCTCAGGGCGAACGGTGGTTGTCCCATTCCGCATTGAACATGTCCTTCTCCGCCTGGCTCGAACTCCTCGCCTCCGGTCTCATCACCGGGGGCATCTATGCGCTCGTCGCGCTCGGGTTGAACCTGCAGTACGGGCTGATGCGCATCCTCAACATCGCGCACGGCGAGTTCCTCATGGTGGGGGCCTACCTCACCTGGATGGCGCAGACATCGCTCGGCCTGAACCCGCTCTTCATGGTGCCGGTGTCGTTTGCCATGCTGTTTGTGCTGGGCTGGGTGATCCACCGTCTGTGTTTTCGCCACCTCAACGCCACCTCGCCCAACCTCGACATCTTCGAGGCGCGCGGTTTGATGGTCGCCTTCGGCTTGATGTTCCTGGTGCAGAACTTCGCCTCGTGGATGTGGGGTGGCGACCTGCGCGGCTACGACTTCCTGACCGAACCGGTGCAGATTCCGCTGCCCGACGGCACGGCCCAGTTCGCGGGCAACAAGCTGCTGGTGTTTGCACTGGCCCTGCTGTTCTCGGGCGCGCTCATCGTGCTCATGCGCACCACGCTGCTGGGCAAGGGCGTGCGCGCGCTCATGCAGTCGCCCACCGGCGCGCAGCTCATGGGCATCAACACGCAACGCCTGCACCCGCTCATGTTCGGCATCGGCCTGGGCCTCTCGGGTGTGGCGGGTTGTCTGATTTCGATGTCGTACACCATCTCTCCCTCGATGGGCGAGCCGTACACCATCACCGCGCTCATCGTCATCACGCTGGGCGGCTTCGGCAGCATGGGCGGTGCGCTCGCCGGTGGTCTTTTGCTCGGCGTCATTGAAGCCCTTGGCATGCACTTCACCAACCCATCGCTCAAGGCCCTGTTGAGCTACGTGGTCTTCATCAGCGTATTGCTCCTGCGACCCGAAGGGCTCTTCACTCGCAAGAGCCGCAAATCATGAATTCAAGACAATTCCTCATCCGCGACCTGCTGGTCCTCTTCGGCCTCACCGGCTGGGCGCTGGCGCTGCCGGGCTTCGCCAGCGAGTTCGCCGTGTCCATGGCGCTCACCTGCCTGATGTACATCGCGCTCTCGTCGAGCTGGGCGCTGTTCTGCGGCACCACGCGCTATCTGTCGCTGGCCACCTCTGCCTTCTTCGGCATCGGCGCCTACACCAGCGCCATCCTGCTGGAGCAGGTGTCGTGGGCGCAGGCCATCGGGCTGGGTGCGCTGATTGCCGCCGGGGTGGCCGTGGTCATGGGCGCGGCCGTGCTGCACCTGCGCGGCACCTACTTCGCGGTGCTCACCTTCGGCATGACCGAGCTCATCCGCCACGCCATCAGCTACTTCGAGAAAAGCGTGACCGGCACCGTGGGCCGCGTGCTCATGGTGGTGCCCGAGCGCGACACCATCTACCTCACCGTGCTCGCACTCGCCGTGATCACCGTGGCGCTGTCCATCACCATCCGGCGCACGCGCTTTGGTCTGGCCATGCTGGGTATCGGGGCCGATGAGCAGCGCGCCCAGACACTGGGCGTGAACACGCGCTGGGTGAAGGTGGCGGGCTTCGCGCTCACCGCCGCGGTGGCCGGTGCGGTGGGCGCGGCCATGTCGGTGCGCTGGACCTACATCGATCCGCACACCGTGTTCAACCCCTTCATCGGTTTCCAGACCGTGCTGATCGCGCTCATCGGCGGTGCGGCCACGCTGTGGGGCCCGCTGATCGCCGCCATCGTCTTCAGCGTGCTGGCCGAAACGCTGCGCCTGCAGGTGCCGCAGATCTACATGATGTCGTTGGGCCTGCTGCTCATTCTCTCGGTGCTGTACCTGCCCGGTGGCCTGGCTTCGCTGCGCGCCGAGACCTTCCGTGGCTGGCGCGATGGCGCCAAGGCGTGGTGGGTCGAGACGCGCGACGATGTCAGTGGCGAAACGAAGCGCCGCAAGCAACGTGAGAAGAGCCTGAGAGAGCGTCGTGATGTCTTCTGAACGCGAACCCCTCCTGGACGCCCGCGACATCACCGTGCGCTTCGGCGGCCTCACCGCGGTGGACGCGGTCAGCGCGCGTTTCATGCCCGGCGAACTCGTCGGCATCATCGGCCCCAACGGCGCGGGCAAGACCACCTTTTTCAACGCCATCTCGGGTGTCACCCAGGCCACCAGCGGCAAGCTGCTGATGCAGGGGCGCGAGCTCAGTGGCCAAGGGCCGCACCGCTTTGCCGCCAACGGGCTGGCGCGCACCTTCCAGACCCCGCGCACCTTTGCCGACATGCGGGTGCGCGACAACATTGCCTTCGGCCTCAAGTTCGCCGGCCGCCGGCCGCGCAAGTACATCTGGTGGGGCGAAGAGTCGACCGTGCCCTGGGTGCTGCGCACGCCCGAGAGCATCCTGGGCTTGATCGGCCTGAGTGCCCAGGCCGATCTGCCGGCCGCGGCCATCACGCCTTCACAGCAGCGCCTGCTCGAAATCGGCATGGCGCTGGCCACGCGCCCGCGCATGCTGCTGCTCGACGAAGTGGCCGCCGGCCTGACCGAAAACGAGGTGGAGGAGATGGCGCGACTGATCCGCCGCCTGCGCGACGAGCTCGACCTCACCGTGGTCTGGATCGAACATGCCGTGACCACACTGCTGCGCCATGTGGAGCGCGTGATCGTGCTGCACCAGGGCAGGAAGATTGCCGACGGCACACCCGCCGAGGTGGTGCGCAACGCCGAGGTGATCGAGGCCTACCTGGGCGACGAGATGAACGAGACAGAGGAGGCCACCGCATGATGTGGTACCGCCCAACCCCCTTCGAGCTCGGTGGCGGCGCGCGCGCTCGCCTCAAGGTCGACGGCCTCTCGGCCGGCTACGGCGCCTTCCTCGTGCTGCGCGACCTCAAGCTCGACATCCAGCCCGGTCTCACCGTGGTGCTCGGCCCCAACGGTGCCGGCAAGACCACGCTGCTCAAGGCGCTCAACGGGCTGATCCCGCGCGGCGGCTCGGTGCTGCTCGACGGCACCGAGATGCCCGAGAAGACGCACGAGATCGTGCAGGCCGGTGTGGCCCTGGTGCCCGAAGGACGCCAGTTGTTCCCGCAACTCACCGTGGCGGAAAACCTCGAACTCGGCGGCTGGCTCGTGCCCAAGGCCTTGCGCGCCGAGCGCCTGGCCCGGGCCTTCGTGGACTTTCCCAAGCTCAAGGAGCGCGCCACGCAACTGGCCGGCACCATGAGCGGTGGCGAGCAGCAGATGGTGGCTGTCGCGCGCGCCATGATGTGCGCGCCGCGCCTGCTCATGCTCGACGAACCCTCGCTCGGTCTCGCGCCCAAGATGGTGGATGAATTGCTCACCATCGTGCGCCGCATTGCCGATGCCGGCACCACCGTGCTGATGGTGGAGCAGAACGTGAAGAAGGCGCTGGCCGTGGCCGACCGGGGCTACGTGATGGAGCGCGGCACGCTGGTGGCCAGCGGTCCGGCCAAGCTGCTCGCGCGCTCCACCGTGATTCGCGAGGCCTACCTTGGCGCCGACAAGGACCCCGCCACCGGCACCACCAGCGCGGCCGATGCCGTGCAGCGCCGCAAGGCCGTGGCAATGACCCCTTGATACCTGCCTACCCCGTTCGCCCTGAGCCTGTCGAAGGGCTCACCCACACGGTGGTGTGAAGGCTTCGACAGGCTCAGCCCGAAAGGGAACTTGCTCAGTCCAAACGGTTTCGTTTTTGATTTCAAAGGAGAACCCCATGTCCGACATGTCCATGCTCATCAACGGCCTCAAAGTCACCGCCGAAAAAGGCGCCACCTTCGAACGCCGCAACCCTCTAGACGGCAGCGTGGCCACGCGCGCGCCCGCCGCGTCGCCGGCCGACGCGGTGATGGCGGTGGAAGCCGCCGCCGAAGCCTTCAAGACCTGGAGCGAAACGGGGCCCAGCCTGCGCCGCGCGCTGCTGCTCAAAGCCGCCGACGCACTGGAAGCCAAGACGCCCGCGTTCGTCGAAGCCGTGTCGGCCGAGACCGGCGCCACCGGCATGTGGGGCGGCTTCAACGTGATGCTGGCCGCCGGCATGATCCGCGAAGCCGCCGCGCTCACCACGCAGGTGGCCGGCGAAGTGATTCCGTCTGACGTGCCCGGGTCGCTTGCCATGGGCGTGCGCCAGCCGGCCGGTGTGGTGTTGGGCATCGCGCCGTGGAACGCACCCGTCATCCTGGCCGTGCGCGCCATCTGTGTGCCGCTGGCCTGTGGCAACACCGTGGTCCTGAAGGGCAGCGAGAACTGCCCGCGCACCCACCAGTTGATCATCGAAGCGTTTCAGGAAGCGGGCTTCCCGCCGGGCGTGGTGAACTACATCACCAACGCGCCGGCCGATGCGGGCGCCGTGGTCGAAGCCATGGTGGCCCATCCGGCCGTGCGCCGCGTGAACTTCACCGGCTCCACCAAGATCGGCAGGATCATCGCCATGACCTGCGCCAAGTACCTCAAGCCCGTGGTGCTGGAGTTGGGCGGCAAGGCACCGCTGGTGATCCTGGACGACGCCAACCTCGACGACGCGGTCAACGGCGCGGCCTTCGGCGCGTTTGCCAACAGCGGCCAGATCTGCATGAGCACCGAGCGCATCATCGTGGACCAGAAGATCGCGGACGCCTTCGTGAAGAAGTTCACCGACAAGGCCAAGGCGTTGCCGCTGGGCGATCCGCGCAAGCCCGAGCCGGTGGTGCTGGGTTCGGTGATCGGCATGAACACGGTGCACCACTGCAACGAGCTGATCGACGACGCATTGGCCAAAGGCGCCAAGCTCGCGTGTGGCGGCAAGGCCGACACCACGCTCATGCCCGCCACCGTGCTCGACCATGTGACCCCCGCCATGCGCATCTACCACGAGGAAACCTTCGGCCCGGTGAAATGTGTGGTGCGCGTGAACGGTGTGGAAGAAGCGATAGCCTGCGCCAACGACAACGAGTACGGCCTCTCGGCCGCCGTGTTCGGCGGCGACATCGCGCGCGCCTTCAACGTGGCCCGCAAGATCGACAGTGGCATTTGCCACGTGAACGGCCCGACCGTGCACGATGAAGCACAGATGCCGTTTGGCGGCGTGAAGGGCAGCGGCATCGGTCGCTTCGGCGGCAAGGCCGGCATTGCCGAGTTCACCGAGTTGCGTTGGATCACCTTGCAGACGACGCCGCGGCACTACCCGTTCTGATTTCCGGTTGGTGAGGAGGGGAAGAAGGGAGAAGGCCTGGAGGCGGTGCTTCCAGGGCCTTTGTTCTGCTTGGCTGTGGTCGGGTCGGGATCGCAGGTTGCGTTGGGTGGCTGGAGGGCCGTTCAAGACTGGACTGAGACGCTCACCATCGACGCGTGGTTGACAGCTTCCGACCCTGAAGCGACCGCCTCGGTCCTGCTCGCACCGCCGCAACGCTGTCGGTCGAACCCGCTCCAGAGCACATGAAGGCAGCCGCGACCGCTGGAGAGGACGTGCTTACTCCTGGCCGTGCCGGCACTGCGGCGCGCCCGGCCGTGGCAGCCCGCTCAGGGAAACGCGGGGATGTCCGGCTCCGTCCCCTCCAAATACGCCTCGGGATGCAATTCCTGCAGCCGCTTTTCGATGGCCTCGACCCGCCACATGGGCACGTCCACCATCAGCAGCAACCGGCCGCGCTCGATCTGGGCGGCGAAGCGCTGCAGGCGCTTGCTGGGCGTGGAGATCCCGATCATGGAGGAAGTCCAGGTGCCGAACAGCGCGCCGAAGATGGCCAGCCCGGGGGCGACGATTCCCCACTGCGTCCCGTCGCTCGCGATGGGATAGAGCACGGCCACCAGCGCCCCCAGCAGCCCGCCGAGGCCCGCGCCGACGATCAGGCCTATCTCGGCCGAGCGCACCACGTCGGATGTCTGCAGCACGTTGGCCGCGTGCAGGCCGCGCATGTCGGCGTCCTCCCGGGCGACGAAATGGATGTGGCGCACATCGATACGCGCCAGCAACAGGTCGTTCATCGTGGTGCGGGCGCTGTCCAGGTCGGGCAGAAGCCAGTAGATGCGTTTGCGCATGATCAACTCCTCTGGGACGGTTTCAATGGTTGGCGCTTGTCTTCAGTTCCTCCACCGGCGCGAAGAACTCGCCGCGTGACAGGAAGGTGTAGTCGGCCTCCAGCGCACCGATGCCGATCAGCGTGATCAGCAGCAGCGGTGGCACCAGGATGGCGTAGATAAGGGCCAGGCGCTCCCACACCATGTGCATGAAGACGGCCACGATCAGCCCCGCCTTCAGCAGCATGAAGATGATGATGAGCGACCAGCGCAACAGACCCTGCACCTGGGCGTAGTCCACCATGTATGAGGCGGCGCTCAGCACGAACAGCAAGCCCCAGATCTTGAAGTAGATGCCCAGGGGATGCTGCTGGCCCTGGTCTTGCGAGCCGCCGCCGTGCCCTGCGTGCTGTCCGTGTTCTGCGTGGTCCATGTGAGGCTCCCTTGGCCTACCAGAGGTAGAAGAACGCGAAGATGAAGACCCACACCAGGTCCACGAAGTGCCAGTACAGGCCCATGATCTCCACGATCTCGTAGTTGCCCTTGCGGTGGGTGAGGAAGCCGGGCCGCTCGTGGTCAAGGTCGCCGCGCGCCACCTTGGCGGCGACGATGACCAGGAAGATCACGCCGATGCTCACGTGCGTTCCGTGGAAGCCCGTGATCATGAAGAAGGAGGCGCCGAACTGCGCCGCGCCCCAAGGGTTGCCCCAGGGCCGCACGCCTTCGGAGATGAGCTTGTACCACTCGAAGGCCTGCATGCCGACGAAGGTGGCCCCGAGCGCCGCGGTGGCCACCAGCAGCCAGAAGGTCGTGCGGCGGTTGCGCCGATAGCCGTAGTTGACCGCGAGCGCCATCGTGCCGCTGCTGGAGATCAACACGAAGGTCATGATGGCGATCAGCAGCAGGGGCACGTTCTTGCCGAACATCATGAGCGAGAACACCTCGCTCGTGTTGGGCCAGGGCGTGACGGTCGCCATGCGCGCCGACATGTACGCGATCAGGAAGCTGCCGAAGATGAAGGTGTCCGAAAGCAGGAAGATCCACATCATCGGCTTGCCCCAGGGCACGCCCTTGAAGGCGCGCTGGTCCGAGGCGACGTCACGCACGGCGCCGCGCCAGCCTTCGCCTGTCCCCAACGTCGCTTCGTTCGCCATGGCTCAGCTCCTGTCAGAGGGGCGTGGCGGAACAGATCGCCAACCCCAGGTCTTCCGACACCAGCAGTGCGTACAACAGCACCCACACCGCCAGCAGGTAGTGCCAATAGGTGGCGCACAGTTCGCACGCCAGTCGCATGCGCGCGGCGTCGGCCCCGCGCCAGACCCGCAGCGAGGCCCGCGCCCAGGCCACCAGCCCGCCCAGCACATGTAGTCCGTGCACCGCCGTGAACAGGTAGAAGAAGGCGGTGGCCGCGCTGCTGGAGAGGAGGAGGCCTGCGTCGTGGTACTGCTTCCACACGTAGAGCTGACCGGCCAGAAAGGCGAAGGTCAGCAGGCCGCTGGCGGCCAGGCCGCGGCGCACGTTGCCGGCATCGGCACGGCGCGCGGAGTACACGGTCCATTCCATGGCCAGGCTGGCCCCCATCAGGAAGACGGTGTTGAGCAGCAGGAGGCGCGGCCGCGGAATGGGACTCCAGTCGGCCAGGTCCAGCCGCATGACGTAGGCGCTGACGAACAGCACGAACAGGGAACTGGCCACGCCGAGGAAGACCCACAGCGCCACCTTGGTCGTGGGCATGGCCGCCAGGCCCACGCGCACCTCGGGCACCACCACCTCGGCGCGCCAGGGCTCCACCAGGGTCTGCCGCATCAGCCACCCCACGATGACGGCCACCAGCAGCGATAGAAAGATCAGGCCGATGGTCATGGCATCAGGCGCCAGCCGGCGGGTCGTTCCTGGCCCACGCTTCGGCCGCCACTTCCGAGGGCGGCACGTTCTGCGGGATGTAGTCGGTCTTCAGGCCTGCAACGCCGTAGTCGTAGGCCCAGCGGTGCACCGTCGGCAGCTCCTTGCCGAAGTTGCCATGGGCGGGCGGTGTCTCGGGCGTCATCCATTCCAGGCTGGTGGCCTGCCATGGGTTGCCGCCCGCGAGTTTGCCCTTGAAGTAGCTGTGCGCCAGGTTGTAGAGAAAGATTAGTTGCGCCGCGCCGACCACGAAGGCCGCCAGGGAGATCCAGGCATTGAGCAGGTGCGCCGAGTCCGGGATGAAGTTGGTGCCGCCGAAGCCGTAGTACCGCCGCGGGATCCCCATGAAGCCCAGGTAGTGCATGGGATAGAAGATGGCGTAGGTGCCGACGAAGGTCACCCAGAAGTGCAGCTTGCCCATGGTGTCGTCGAGCATGCGGCCTGTGATCTTGGGGTACCAGTGATAGATGGCGCCGAACACCACCAGCACCGGCGCGATGCCCATCACCATGTGGAAGTGGGCCACGACGAACATGGTGTCCGACAGCGGCAGGTCGACCACCACGTTGCCGAGGAACAGCCCCGTCAGGCCGCCGTTGACGAAGGTGAAGATGAAGGCGATGGCGAACAGCATCGGCACGTTCAGGCGGATGTTGCCCTTCCACAGGGTCAGCACCCAGTTGTAGACCTTGATCGCCGTGGGCACCGCGATGATCAGGGTGGTGGTGGCGAAGAAGAAGCCGAAGTACGGGTTCATGCCGCTCACGTACATGTGGTGCGCCCACACGATGAAGCTCAGGCCGCCGATGATCAGGATCGCCCACACCATCATGCGGTAGCCGAAGATGCTCTTGCGCGAGTGCACGCTGATGAGGTCCGACACGATGCCGAAGGCCGGCAGCGCCACGATGTAGACCTCGGGGTGGCCGAAGAACCAGAACAGGTGCTGGAACAGCAGCGGGCTGCCACCGGTGTGGCCCAACTGCTGTCCCTTGGAGACCAGCGCCGGCATGAAGAAGCTGGTTCCCAGCGTCTGGTCGAGGAACATCATGATGGCGCTCACGAACAGCGCCGGAAAGGCCAGCAGCGCCATGATCGTGGCCATGAAGATGCCCCACACCGTCAGCGGCATCCGCATCAGGGTCATGCCTCGGGTGCGCGCCTGCAGCACGGTCACCACGTAGTTGAGGCCACCCATGGTGAATCCGATGACGAACACGCCCAGCGAGATCAGCATCAGCAGGATGCCCCAGTTGGCGCCCGGCGTGCCGTCCAGGATGGCCTGCGGCGGATAGAGCGTCCATCCGGCACCGGTGGGCCCGCCCGGCACGAAAAAGCTGGCCACCAGGATCAGCACGGCCGCCAGGTAGATCCAGTAGCTGAGCATGTTGACGTAGGGGAACACCATGTCGCGCGCGCCCACCATCAGCGGGATCAGGTAGTTGCCGAAGCCTCCCAGGAACAGCGCCGTCAGCAGGTAGATCACCATGATCATCCCGTGCATGCTCACCAACTGCAGGTAGACGGCCGGATCGATGAACGAGACTTGGCCCGGAAAGCCCAGCTGCAATCGCATGAGCCAGGAGAACACCAGCGCCACCAGGCCGATGGCCATCGCCGTCAGCGCGTACTGGATCGCGATGACCTTGGCGTCCTGGCTCCAGATGTACTTGCCGATGAAGGTCTTGGGGTGGTAGAGGTGGGCCTCTGCCACTTCCGCCGGCGGAGCGACTTCCGTTTCGTCGTGCGCGACATGAGTGCTCATTCAGCCTCCCCGGTGTGGTTTCAACGCGTGTTGATGTAGGCGAGGATGTCGCCGACCGCGGCGTCGTCCCTGAGCATTCCCGAGACCAGCCCCATCTGGGCGCCGTAGATGTCCTGCGGGTGCGCACCGCGCACGCCGTCACGGAAGTTCTTCAGCTGCGTGGCCATGTACCAGTCGTTCATGCCTTGCAGCCGCGGCGCGTTGGTCGCGGCGATGCCCCGGCCTTCGGCGCCGTGGCAGGCGGCGCAGGTGGCCCAGCGCGCACGTCCCTTGTCGGCATTGCCCTTGATGGTGCTTGCCGGCCGGGTGTCGGGCAGCGAGGCGATGTAGGCCACCACGTCGGCGACGGCGCTGCCATCCGCCAGCGTGGCCGCCATGGGCGCCATCATCTTGCCGAAGGTGTCTTTCTCGTGCGTCCCGCGGGCGCCGCTCTTGAACAGGTGCAGCTGCCGTTCGAGGTACCACGCGCTCTGACCCGCGAGCTTGGGCGCGTTGAGCGCCACGTTGCCCTCGCCATTGACGCCGTGGCAGGCGACGCAGACGGCATAGAAGTTCTTGCCGATGGTGGCATTGGCGGCTGGCGTGTCGCGCAACTGGGCATAGGTTGGTTGCTTCTCCAGCCAGGCGGCGTAAGCGGCGGGCTCGTCCACCACCAAGCGGCCGCGCATGGCGAAGTGGCCGACGCCGCACAGTTCCTCGCACAGCAGGTCGAAGGAGCCCGTACGGATGGGCGTGAACCAGGTATAGGTGACCATGCCGGGCACCATGTCCATCTTCACCCGCATTTCGGCAATGGCGAAGTTGTGCAGGACGTCCTTGGAGCGCAGCAGCAGCTTGAGCGGCTTGCCCAGCGGCACCCGCAGTTCCGGGGTGGTCAGCAGGATGTCGTCGCGGCCGGCGGCATCAGTGGGATTCATGCCGAAGGGATTGGCGTCCGTCACGTAGCGGGCGTGGGTGGTTCCGAGCTTGCCGTCCTTGCCGGGCAGGCGATAGCTCCAGTGCCATTGCTGCGCAACTGCCTCGACCACCTGCGCTTCCTGCGGCACGTTGACGACCTGCGACCACACCACCAAGCCGGGCGCGAGCATGGCGGCGACGCCGACGGCTGTGAGGACCAGCAGCCACCACTCGAGCTTCTTGTTCTCGGGCTGGTACTCGGCGTGCGAGCCTGGGCGATGGCGATAGCGGATCACCGCCCAGGCCATGAATAGGCTGAGGGCGACGAAGACGAAACCGGTCACCCAGAAGGTGATAGTGATCGTGGTGTCGATGGCCCGCCAGTTGGAGGCGATCGGCGTGAAGTACCAGGGGCTCAGGAAGTGGAAGAGGACCGAGCCCAGCGCCAGGATGACGAGTGCCAGGGCGACCGCCATGCTAGGACTCCGTCGCAGTTCGTTTCAGCCGCCAGTAGAGGACGGCGGCCACACAGCCGAAGACGAGGTGCGCGGCCAGGGTGGCCGTGCCACGCAGGCCAGCCAGCCAGGGGAAGAATGCGGTGAGCCCTTCGAAGTTGACCACGTACAGCAACAAGCCCATGAACGCGCCTGTCACCAACGCCTGTAGCGGCTCGGTGTCGAGCCGCAGCTGCGCCAGAATGACCGCCTGCACCAGTCCGAAGACGATGCCAAGCACGTAATGGGTGAGCAGTGCGATAAAAACCACGCCGACGCTGAAGCGGTAATCGCCCGTTTGCAGGCTGTCGGTTACGCCGCTGAAGATCGGCGCAATCATGTGGGACGTCCGCCAGGGGCCGTCAGGACTGAAGATGGCCGACCAGACCAGGTCCAGGACCATCAGCACGGCACCCGCAGCGAAACCGGAGACCGCTGCCGCGACCCAGTCCATCGCACGCCAGTGCCAGCTGCGCAAACCAAGAAACGTGTCCATGGCGCCCCCCCTCGTGCGAGAGTTGTGCCCATGCTGTCCGGCCTGCGCCGGAACAACGCCGGGTAACCTTGTACACCCGTTAACCCGTCAACGCAAGCCAGCGCGCTTGCGCGCTGGCTCACGGGGAATGGTGCAGTGCAGCGCAGTGAAATGTCGGCTCATCGGCCCTCGCGCGACGTGATGCCGGGATGCAATGTCGTCCCGGTCTGTCGCTCGGCGTGTCGATGCGGTTTCTTGGGTTCTCGTAGCCGCCGGTGCGCTTGGAGCCGACAGCGTGGTCGGCTCCCCGCTCTAGCCCCGCACCAGACGAGGATCGGTCGCACCGCGTTCGCTCGCGCGGGGCAATGACCGGTAGGGGGCCACTACCGTGAACACCAGGCCAAGGATCGACCGACTCGGTTCGCTGCAGAGCCGGCTGCCGCCTCAACCGCGATCACCCTCACCCACAACTCGCAGACTGACGCGCACCCCCACAACCCCTCGCCTGGTGGCAATGGCACTCGCCCGTCTTGCGGTTGAAGTGGCCGCCAAAGGCGTTGAGGCCACCGCCAAGGTGCGCATTCGCCGCGGTCACCGCTGCTGGGCCATTCGCGTCGGCGCGAACAGGCTGCGCCCCAGCCAGCGCCAGAGCCGCTGGCCGTTTCGGCCTGCGCCCTGCACTTTCAGGTCTCCCGACTGCATCTCCCGCTCCGGGGCGCTGTCGCCGGTCCAGATTTCGGTGAGTGCGCGCACGGTCGAGTCGACCAACACGCTGACGTCGTGACCCGGGTCATCGCGGCAAAGGTCGGCCTGGTGGTGGTCCACCACCAGCCACCATTGGCGCTCTGCCACCGGCGCATCGCTGAAGCGGAAATGCACGACGGTGCGCTCGCCATCGGGGAATTCGTCCAGGCGCGCGAAGCGGCGGATGTCCCACATCAGGAAACCCGCGTCGAGTTGCTCGCGCCGCAGCCGGCTGCCGATCCAGCGCGCTCCCCAGTGGCCGATGCCCACGACGATCGGCCGCAGCTCCTCGCCTGCGGGCGTCAGGTGGTACTCCCAGGTCTTCTCGACGCGGCGCCGCTCGATGACGCCAATCTCTTCCAACTTGCGCAGGCGCTGCGTCAACAGCGTGGCCGACATGCGCGGCACGCCGCGGTGGATGTCGTTGAAACGGTGGCTGCCGCAGAGCAACTCGCGCACCACCAGGGGCGTCCACAGTTCGCCCAACACCTCGGCACCCCGGGCGACGGTACAGAACTGCATGTAGTCGATCATGCGGGCCAGTCTAGTGGTGTGCTGGCAGAACGCCTACTCCAGATTCTGGACTTGAGAGCGCCCGGCATGGGGCTTAACTTGAAGACCGACCGTGCACGTCGCACCGGTCAAATCCCAAGGAGCACTGCCATGACCGAAGCCCTCGTTTCCGCCCCCGCTGCCCCGGCCGTCTTCGACGCCGAGAAGTTTCGCCAGACCACGCGCGCGCAGTGGGAGAACGCCGCTGAAGCCTGGAACCGATGGGGCCCCTTGCTGGCCCGCTGGCTCGGCCCCGCGACCGAGGCCATGCTGGACATGGCGGCCGTTGGCCCCGGCTCGCGCGTGCTCGACGTGGCGGCCGGCGCGGGCGAACAAACCCTGGTCGCCGCGCGTCGCGTGGGCACGCGCGGCCATGTGCTGGCCACCGACATCTCGCCGACGATCCTTCGCCATGCGCGGCAGGCGGCAGAGCAGGCCGGCCTGTCTAACGTGGAAACCCGTGAGCTCGATGGTGAGCGCCACGACCTGTTGCCCGGCGCCTCCTTCGACGCCGCGGTGTCGCGCGTCGGCCTGATCTACTTCCCCGACCAGCAGCGCGCCCTCGCCGGCATCCGTCACGCACTGAAGCCGGGCGGGCGTTTCGCCGCCGTGGTGTATTCCACGGCCGAACGCAATCCCTTCTTCGCCGTGCCGGTCGGCATCATCCGGCGCCGCGCGCAGTTGCCACCGCCCCTTCCCGGGCAACCGGGGCCGTTTTCCCTGGGCGGCGAGGGCGTGCTGGCGAAAGTGCTGGAGCAAGCGGGCTTTCGCGACGTGGAGGTGCGCAAGGTCAACTCCCCGGTCCGTCTGCCGACGGCCACCGAGTGCGTGCGGTTCGAACGGGAATCCTTCGGCGCGCTGCACCAGATGATGGCCAGCTTGAGCGACGACGAGCGCACCGACACGTGGAGAGAAATCGAGGAAGCCTTGCTCCGCTTCGAAACCCCGTCGGAAGGTTTTGTGGGGCCGTGCGAGATGCTGGTGGGGGCGGGCACGCGCTGAGCGGAACAAAACACTGTTTGCCAATGTGGCAAAGGCCCGCGAGCGGGAGCTCCCTGGGCCTTTGTTTTTTCTGGATCGACGAACATGTCCTGAGCAGAAGCCCTGACGACGGCAATGCCTTTATTATGCAACTAATAATGTTGCATGAAAAAGAGCAGTCAACTTTCAGACGTCCTGCATGTGCTGCTGCACATGGCAGAACACGATGGGCCCGCCACCTCCGAGATGCTGGCCACGGCGATGCAGACCAACCCGGTGGTGCTGCGCCGGCTGATGTCTGGCCTGCGGCAGGCCGGCTTCGTTGCTTCAGCCAAGGGTCATGGCGGCGGGTGGGTGCTGTCCTGCGAGCTGGACCGCATCACCTTGCGCGACGTTCACGAGGCGCTGGGCGCACCGGCGCTCGTGTCGCTCGGGTTTCGCGAGGACCGGCCAACATGCCTGGTTGCTCAAGCGGTTCAAGAATCGCTCAGCGGCGCCGTGCTGGCGGCCGAGGCAGTTTTGTTGAAGCGTCTCGGCGCGGTGACGTTGGCCACGCTGTCCAACGACTTTCACCAGCGAATGGCGCACCACCGGGCAACCGGAGGATCTGGTCCGCACCATCTCGGAGGGCATGCTCATGAAGCGGGTTGACTTCGCCATCATTGGCGGCAGCTACGCCGGACTCTCTGCAGCCCTGCAACTGGCGCGCGCGCGCCGTGACGTTCTGGTGGTGGATGCGGGTCAGCGGCGCAACCGCTTTGTGGATGAGGCGGGCGAGACTTCACACGGATTCCTGTCGCAAGATGGTCGCGCGCCCGGCGAGATCGCCGCTGACGCCAGGCAGCAACTGATGCGCTATGCAACGGTGCGCTGGATGGACGGTGTCGCGGAACAGGCCTGGGTTGAGCCTGACGGTCGGTTGGCGTTTCGCGTCGGCGAAACCAGGATCAGCGCCGCCCGACTGATCCTCGCCACCGGTGCGCGCGACGAGCTGCCACCGATTCCGGGTCTGGCAGAGCGCTGGGGGCGCAGTGTGTTCCATTGCCCGTACTGTCACGGATACGAGATGGATGCGGGTCGCATCGGCATCGTGGCCACTTCGTCATTGGCCCATCACCATGCCGTCATGCTGCCGGACTGGGGCGCCACCACGCTCTTCCTGAATGGGGCCTATTCACCGAACGAGGACGAACTCGCGGTGTTGGCGCGTCGAGGCACCCAGCTTGAGCGCACGCCGATCGAACGCATCGAAGGCCTCGCCGACGTGGTGCTCAAAGACGGTCGCAAGCTCCCGATGAACGGACTCTTCACGCAGCCGCGGACGACGATGAGCAGTCCATTGGCCGAGCAACTGGGGTGTGCCATGGACGAGGGTCCGATGGGTCCGTTCATCAAGACGGGTGAGGCGCAGGCCACCAGCATTCCCAACGTCTTTGCGTGTGGAGACGCCGCCCGGGCGGCGGGCAACGTGGCGTTGGCGGTGGCCGATGGCGTGATGGCAGCATTTGGAGCGCATCGGGCCTCCATGTTCTGAACCTCAGGCCCGGGTGTCCAGCAGCGTGCCCAGCATGCGGTCTTCCGTCTGCACCGCGCGCAGGTTGGCGGCGAAGCTGTAGAGGCTCACGCGCTGGCCCACCAGGTCTTCGGCGAGTCGGTCAAAGGGTGCTGACACCTCGGTCTCCCGACCGATCTGTGCGTCCACACCGCCCGAGTCGGGCCGCGCCGTCTGTACCGTGACCTGGCGCCGGAAGTCCGGTGTCTGCACGTTGGCCACGTTGTGGGCGTGGGAGTCCAGCTTGAGCTGCGCGGCGCGCATGCCGCTCAGGCCGATGGCGACGGCCGAGGTGCCTGAGGAGACGGACATGGACATGGTGGGCGTGGTGCTGGAGGGCGGATGGGCGCGGATCTCAACAGGCATATCGACCGGCACAGCGGCAACTTGAGCCCTTGGCCGACACAAGCGCCGCCCCTCTGCGAAAATCCTGTGCATGAACGCGACCAACACCACCGAACTCATGCACACCCTGGGCCAGCAGGCCAAGGCGGCCTCGGCGCTCATGGCCAAGGCCAGCGCGGCCACCAAGCAGCGCGCCTTGCTCGGCCTGGCCGCCCTGCTGCGCGCCAACGTGGACGCGCTGCAGGTGGACAACGCCAAGGACCTGGAGCGCGCCCGGGCCGCCGGCCTGGCCGAGCCGCTGGTGGACCGCCTCAAGCTCACGCCCAAAGTGATCGAGACCTGTGCCCAGGGCTGCGAGCAGCTCGCCGCCATGCCCGAGATCATTGGCGACATCACCGGCATGAAGCAGATGCCCAGCGGCATCCGGGTGGGCCAGATGCGGGTGCCGATCGGCGTGTTCGGCATGATTTACGAGAGCCGGCCCAACGTGACCATCGAGGCCGCGTCGCTGTCCATCAAGAGCGGCAACGCGGCCATCCTGCGCGGCGGCTCCGAAGCCATCGAATCCAACCGCGCCCTGGCCGCGCTGGTGCAGCGCGCGATGGTCGATGCCGGCCTGCCGGCCGATGCGGTGCAGCTCGTGACCACCACCGACCGCGCCGCCGTGGGCCATCTCATCACCATGCCGCAGTACGTGGACGTGATCATCCCGCGCGGCGGCAAGGGCCTGATCGAGCGCATCAGCGCCGAGGCCAAGGTGCCGGTGATCAAGCACCTGGACGGCAACTGCCACACCTACGTGGACGACCCCTGCGACGTGGCCATGGCGGTGACCGTGGCCGACAACGCCAAGACGCAGAAGTACAGCCCCTGCAACGCCACCGAAAGCCTGCTGGTGGCGCGCGCCGTGGCGGCCGACTTCCTGCCCAGGATCGGCGCGATCTTCGCGGCCAAGGGTGTGGAGATGCGCTGCTGCCCGGACGCCAAAACGATCCTGGCCGCCGTGAAAGGCGCCCAGTTGAAGGAAGCGACCGAGCAGGATTGGTCCGAGGAATACCTGGCGCCGGTCATCAGCATCAAGCTGGTCGAGGGTGTGGACGAGGCCATTGCCCACATCAACCACTACAGCAGCCACCACACCGACGCCATCCTCACCACCGACCACATGCACGCCCAGCGGTTTTTGCGCGAGGTGGATTCGGCCAGCGTCATGGTGAATGCGAGCACCCGCTTCGCCGATGGTTTCGAGTTCGGCCTGGGTGCCGAAATCGGCATCTCCACCGACAAGTTTCACGCGCGCGGGCCGGTGGGTGTGGAGGGGCTGACTTCGCTGAAGTACGTGGTGCTGGGCGAGGGTGAAGTTCGGGGCTGATGCCAGACCGGGAGGAAGATGTCCATGTGCCGCAACATCAAGACCCTGTTCAACTTCGAGCCGCCCGCCACGGAGCTGGAGATTCGCGACGCCGCGCTGCAGTTCGTGCGCAAGCTCAGCGGATTCAACGTGCCCTCACAGGCCAACGAGGCCGCCTTCGAAAGGGCGGTGGAGCAGGTGGCTGGCACGGCGAGGGAATTGATCCACTCGCTGCGCACCACCGCCGCCCCGCGTGACCGCGACGTGGAGGCGGCCAAGGCCCGCGCCCGCACGGCCGCCCGCTTCGGGCCTGCCCGGTAAGACCACTGGCGGTTCCGGCCAGAAGGTCGCGCGAAAGAAGCCGGGCAAGCAGGTGTCTTTGCCTTGAAATGGGTGTCATACGGCCCCATTACACTGACTACCCCCACCCGTTGCCACCGCAGGCCTTTTCCCTATGGTTCCCCACCTCGTCACCGCCCTGACCGGCCCCATCAACGAGCTTGAGCAGCGCATTCTCGAGTCCACACCGGTGATCGAGCGCTGGTTCCGGCTGGAGTGGATGGAGCACACGCCGCCGTTCTACACCTCGGTGGACATTCGCAACGCCGGCTTCAAGCTCGCGCCGGTGGACACCAACCTCTTCCCCGGTGGCTGGAACCACCTCACGCCCGAGATGATTCCGCTGGCGGTGCAGGCGGCCATGGCCGCGATCGAGAAGATCTGCCCCGAGGCCAAGAACCTGCTGCTGATCCCCGAGAACACGCGCGACACCTTCTACCTGAGCAACCTGGCTCAGCTGCAGCGCATTTTCTACATGGCCGGCCTCAACGTGCGGCTGGGCTCCATGTCCAACGACATCAAGGTGCCCACCACCATCGAGCTGCCGGGCGGCGAAAAGGTGGTGCTGGAGCCGCTGATCCGCAGCAAGCGGCGCCTGGGCCTGAAGAATTTCGACCCCTGCACCATCCTGCTCAACAACGACCTCAGCGCCGGTGTGCCCGGCATCGTGGAAGACCTGCACGAGCAGTACCTGCTGCCCCCGCTGCACGGCGGCTGGCCCACGCGGCGCAAGAGCAACCACTTCAAGGCGTACGAGGAGGTGTCCAAGCGATTCGGCAAGCTGCTGGGCATGGACCACTGGCTCATCAACCCGATGTTCAACCAGTGCGGCCAGGTCGACTTCAACACCGACGCCGGCCGGGAGTGCCTGCGCAGCAACACCGACGCGCTGCTGGGCAAGATTCGCCGCAAGTACAAGGAATACGGCATCAACGAGAAGCCATTTGTCGTCATCAAGGCCGATAACGGCACCGGCGGCATGGGCATCCTCACCGTGCGCGACGCCAAGGAGCTGGACAACCTTTCGCCCAAGACCCGGGAACGCATGGCCGTGGCCCAGGGCGGGCAGGCGGTGCATGAGGTCATCATCCAGGAAGGCGTGTTGACCAACGAGCGCATCAACAGCGCGGTGGCCGAGCCGGTGGTCTACATGATGGACCGCTACGTGGTGGGCGGTTTCTACCGCGTGCACGCCGACCGTGGCGTGGACGAAAACCTCAACGCGCCCGGCTCCAGCTACGTGCCGCTGGCCTTCGAGCAAAGCGCTCAGCTGCCGCAGCCCGGTGTGAAACCCGGCGCCAGCGTGCCCAACCGCTTCTACATGTACGGCGTGATCGGCCGACTGGCCATGCTGGCCGCCAGCTACGAGCTTGAAGCCACCGACCCGGACGCCGAGGTCTACGAGTGAGTTGCTGCGGCGCAACATAAGCGCCGCGAAGGCACTTTAGAGCCCGGGGCCGACAGACACGGGCCCCAAGGGGGGCGCAAAATCGCGATCCCCAGACAACCTGCCCCGCGCCGCAAGGCCGGGGTTGTTTTGTGTCAGCAACCAAATCGTCTCTCACAGCGCTCACCCTGGGCGCCATCGGTGTGGTCTATGGCGATATCGGCACCAGCGTGCTGTACGCCGTCAAGGAGGTCTTCGGATCCGGCCACGTCCCGTTCACCCACGCCAACGTCTACGGTGTGTTGTCCATCCTGTTCTGGACGCTCACCGTCATCGTCTCGCTCAAGTACGTGGTGCTGGTGCTGCGCGCCGACAACCACGGCGAAGGCGGCCTGATCGCCATGCTGGCGCTGGCCTCCACCGCGGTGAAAGACCGGCCCGAACTGCGCCAGACGCTGCTGGCCATCGGCATCTTCGGCACCGCGCTGTTTTACGGCGACGGTGTCATCACCCCGGCCATTTCGGTGTTATCTGCGGTCGAGGGTCTCGAAGTCATCTCCCCCGCCTTCCGCCAGTACGTGGTGCCGATCACGCTGGTGGTGCTGTTCGCGCTGTTCGCGGTGCAAAAGCGCGGCACCGGCGGCATCGGCAGGTTCTTCGGTCCTATCACCGTGGTGTGGTTCGTCACCATCGCGGGCCTGGGCGTGGTGCAGATCGTGGACCACCCCGAGATCCTGGCCGCGCTCAGCCCGCACCACGCACTGCGCTTCATGTGGCAGCAGCCGGGCACCACCTTCATCATCCTGGGCGCCGTGGTGCTGTGCGTGACGGGGGCTGAGGCGCTTTACGCCGACCTCGGCCACTTCGGCAAGAAACCGATCCGCCTGGCCTGGTTTCTGGTGGTCATGCCTTGCCTCACGCTGAACTACTTCGGCCAGGGCGCGCTGCTGCTGGCACGGCCCGAGGCGGTGAAGAACCCGTTCTTCAACATGGCGCCCGACTGGGCGCTGCTGCCGCTGGTGCTGCTGGCCACCATGGCGACCGTCATCGCCTCGCAGGCGCTCATCACCGGCGCCTTCAGCGTGACCAAACAGGCCATGCAGCTGGGTTACCTGCCACGCCTGCATGTGCAGCACACCAGCGAGCACGACACCGGCCAGATCTACATGCCCTTCGTCAACTGGGGCCTGTTTGCCGCCATCGTGCTGGCGGTGGTGATGTTCAAGTCGTCGACCAACCTGGCGGCGGCCTACGGCATCGCGGTCACGCTGGACATGCTGATCACCACCGTGCTCACCTTCTACGTGATCCGCTACGGCTGGAAGTACCCGCTGTGGCTGTGCGTGGCCGCCACCGGCTTCTTCTTCATGGTGGATTTGGCGTTCTTCACCTCCAACCTGCTCAAGTTGTTCGCCGGCGGCTGGTTCCCGCTGCTCATCGGCGGCCTGGTGTTCATGCTCATGATGACCTGGAAGCGCGGGCGCAGCCTCATGGGGGAGGCCCAGCAGGCCGAGGCGCTGGACCTGCCGAGCTTTCTGGAGGCGGTGTTCGTGAGCCCGCCGGTGCGCGTGTCGGGTACCGCGGTGTTTCTCACCGCCGAGCCGGGCAACGTACCCAACGCCATGCTGCACAACCTCAAGCACAACAAGGTGCTGCACGAGCAGAACCTGTTTGTGACCGTGCGCAGCCACGAGGTGCCCTGGATCGCGCCAGGACAACGCTTGCAGATGGAACCATTGGGGCATGACTGCTGGGCCGTGACGCTGAACTACGGCTTCAAGGACGAGCCCGACGTGCCCAAGGCGCTGCAGCTCATGCGGGGTCACGGCTGTGCCATGGAGCCCATGACGACCAGTTACTTCCTGTCGCGCGACGTCGTCACGCCCACGCTGGGCGGCGGCATGGCGCCCTGGCGCGAAAAGCTGTTTGCCCAGATGCACCACAACGCCAGCGCGGCCGCGCAGTTCCTGCACCTGCCGAACAACGCGGTGATCGAGTTGGGTTCGAAAATAGAGATCTGAAGCTGTCCTGCACGCCCCCCCTCCGTTCGGGCTGAGCCTGTCCTTCGACAGGCTCAGGATGATCGGAGCACAAGCCCTCGCCAGCACCTTTGCAAGCCCTTCGACAGGCTCAGGGCGAACGGAAGCTGGGGCGCACTGGGCAAAATCGCCCGATGCCATTCTTCAAAGACCTCAACCTCTCAGCCGCCACCGCCGGCTTCGTCGCGGTGCTGGTGGGTTTCACCAGTTCGGTGGCCATCGTCTTCCAGGCCGCACAGGCCTTCGGTGCCACGCCGGCGCAGATCACCTCGTGGATGTGGGCGCTGGGCCTGGGCATGGGCCTCACCTCGGCCATTCCCTCGCTCGTCCTCAGGCAGCCGGTCATGGTGGCCTGGAGCACGCCCGGTGCCGCCGTGCTGGCCACGGCCGGCATCGCGGGGGGCTTCTCCATGGCCGAGGCCATCGGCGCTTTCCTGGTGTGCGGGGCCCTCATCACTGTGGCGGGCGCCACCGGCTGGTTTGAGCGCGTGATGAACAGGATCCCCATGGCGATTGCAGCTGCCTTGCTCGCCGGCGTGCTGGCGCGCTTCGGACTGCAGGCCTTTGCCGCCGCGCAAACCGCACTGGTGCTGGTGGTGCTCATGCTGCTGGCCTACCTGCTCGGCCGTCGCCTGGCGCCGCGCTACGCGGTGGTGATCACGCTGGCGGTGTCGGTGGCGTATGTGGTGCTGCGCGGCCAGTTCAACGCCGGCTCGCTCACGCTGGAGCTGGCCCGACCGGTGTTCACCATGCCGGTGTTCACACTGGCCGCCTTCACCAGCCTGGCGCTGCCGCTGTTCGTGGTCACCATGGCCTCACAGAACCTGCCCGGCGTGGCCGCGATCCGGGCAGCGGGCTACAACATGCCGATCTCCAGAATCATCACGCTCACCGGCGTGGCCACGCTGCTGCTCGCGCCCTTTGGCGCGTTCGCGCTCAACCTCAGCGCCATCACCGCCGCCATCTGCATGGGCCCCGAAGCGCATCCCGATCCGAAGAAGCGCTACACCGCCGCCGTGACTTGTGGCGCCATTTACGTGCTGATCGGCCTGTTCGGCGCGGCCGTCACGGGCCTGTTGATCGCTTTCCCGCGCGAACTGGTGCTGGCCATCGCCGGCATCGCGTTGCTGGGCAGCATCGGCGGTGGGCTGCACGCGGCCTTGAAGGACGACACGCACCGCGAAGCCGCGCTCATCACGTTTCTCGTCACGCTCAGCGGCGTGGTGATAGCCGGTATCGGCTCGGCCTTTTGGGGTGTGGCGGCCGGCGCCCTTGCGCTGTTTGTGCAACAGTACGGCCTTCGTCAGAAAAGCAAGCCATGAACATCCTTTTTGTCGCCGACCCGCTGGTCACCTTCAAGACCTACAAAGACACCACCTTCGCCATGATGCGCGAGCTGCAGAAGCGCGGCCACACGCTGGCGGCCTGCGAGCCGCAGCACCTGCAGTGGCAGACCGGTCAGCCCGTGACCGCGTTGGTGCGCCGCATCGAGCTGACCGGCGCGGCCGACGACTGGTACCGCGTGCTGCACCAGGGCCGCGAAGCCCTGCACACGTTTGACGCCGTGCTCATGCGCAAGGATCCACCGTTCGACAGCGAATTTTTCTACGCCACGCACCTGCTGGAGCAGGCCGAGCGCGAAGGCGCGAAGGTGTTCAACAGCCCGCGCGCGCTGCGCGACCACCCGGAAAAACTCGCGCTCATGGAGTTCGCCGCGTACGCACCGCCCACGCTGGTGACGCGCTCGCCCGAGGCCATCCGCCATTTCCACGCCGAGCACAAGGACATCATCCTGAAGCCGCTCGACGGCATGGGCGGCATGGGCATCTTCCGCGTCGGCCCCGACGGCATGAACCTGGGCTCCATCACCGAGACGCTCAACCAGGGCGGCGCCGTGAGCGTGATGGTGCAGGCCTACCTGCCGGCCATCGTGGACGGTGACAAACGCCTGCTGCTCATTGCCGGCAAGGTCGCGCCCTTCGTGCTGGCGCGCATTCCTCAGGGCAGCGAGTTGCGCGGCAACCTGGCGGTGGGTGGCAAGGGCGTGGCCCAGCCCCTGAGCGACACCGACCGCGCGATCGCCGAGGCCATCGCGCCTGTGCTGGCCGCGCGCGGCCTGCTGCTGGTGGGGCTGGACATGATCGGCGACAAGGTGACCGAGATCAACGTCACCAGCCCGACCTGCTTCCAGGAAATCCAGCAGCAGACGGGCTTTGATGTGCCGGCGATGTTTGTGGATGCGCTTGAAGCAGCCATGGCATGAGCGAAGAAGACAACGCAGCGGCCGACGCGCCGGCTCAACCCAGGAACCCGCTGCACGGGTTGACGCTGGAAGCCATCGTCACCGCGCTCGCGGACCACTACGGCTGGGAAGAGCTCGGCCAGCGCATCCCCGTGCGCTGCTTCAACGTCGATCCCAGCGTGGGTTCGAGCCTGCGTTTCCTGCGCAAGACACCGTGGGCGCGCGAAAAGGTGGAAGGCCTCTACCTGTTCATGCTGCGCGAGGAGCGCCGGGCCGGCCGGGGTTGAGCCGCGCTCAGTGCGCCGTGGCCTTGGAGAACACGTTGAGCACCACCACCCCGGCGATGATCAGGCCCATGCCGATCAGACCGGCCGCGTCGATGCGTTGACCGTAGAGCAACCAGGCCACCGCGGTGATCAGCACGATGCCCAGGCCCGACCAGACCGCGTAGGCGATGCCCACCGGCACGCTCTTGAGCACCCCCGCGAGGCAGTAAAACGCCACGCCATAACCCACCACCACGATCAACGAAGGCACGAGCCGCGTGAAACTCTCGCTCGCTTTCAAAGCGGTGGTGCCGATCACTTCGGCCACGATGGCCAGTCCGAGCATCATCCAGGCGTTCAATCGGTGGTCTCCTTGGGTACGGCATTTTTCGGGGAACGAGGACTCTGCCACAGGAAGGGGCGGTTTGTCCCCCTGATGGACTCTGTTGGAGCAGTGGCGTACGCTGCGTGCTCAACTCTTCAGGAGTCACATCATGACGAGCAAGAACACCATCTGCCTGTGGTACGACGGCGCTGCCCTGGACGCCGCCAACTTTTATGCCCAGACGTTCCCGGACAGTGCGGTGGGCGCCGTTCTGCATGCGCCGGGCGACTATCCGGACGGCAAGCAGGGGGATGTGCTGACGGTCGAATTCACCGTGGCCGGCATTCCCTGCCTCGGGCTGAATGGCGGCCCGATGTTCAAGCACAACGAAGCTTTCTCTTTTCAGATCGCGACCGACGACCAGGCCGAGACCGACCGCTTGTGGAACGCGGTCGTGGGCAACGGCGGCCAGGAAAGCGCGTGCGGCTGGTGCAAGGACCGTTGGGGCGTGTCATGGCAGATCACCCCGCGTGCCCTCATCGCGGCCATCACCGACCCCGATCGCGCGGCGGCCAAACGCGCCTTCGACGCGATGATGACCATGCAGAAGATCGACATCGCGGCGATCGAGGCGGCACGGCAGGGCAAGAGCCCGCCGTGAAGCGCGGTCAGTGCACCGTCGCGCTCATGGCGCGGATGGCCTCCGTGCGCACCGGCACAGCGTAGCAGAGCGGTGCCAGCGCGGCCTGGATGCGTGCCATCTGCGCCTGGCTGACGAGGCTGCCCAGCATGGTCTGGAAGCGCGGCTCCAGCGTGCCGGACACGATGTACTGCCAGCGGTAGGCTTTCAGCAGCGTGGCGTTCACCTGCTCGGCGCGCTCGCCTTCCGCTGCCATGCCGCTGACGTTCAGGAAGTACGCCGCATCGGCCTTGGCCTGGGCCTGCAGGATGCCGTCGACGCCGCCGACCAGCGCGATCAGGTCGTCCACCGCCGCATCGCGCTGTGCATCGGACGCCAGCTTGGCGTCTTCCCGCGCCCACTCCAGCTCGTCGATGATCGCGTGCTGAGACTCTTCCCGCCAGTGGAACAGAAACACGTCCTTGAACAACGGCGACAGGCCTTCGGCGGCATCGATGCTGGCGCGGTAATGTGCCTGCGAGAACAGTTCGATGTGGCAGGTGAGCGCCAGCACGGCCCAGGTGCTCTTGCCCAGCACGAACGCGGCCACGTCGTTGGGCGACACGTCGAAGCGGTAGCCCGCCGGCATGTCGGCGCCCACCAGCAGTTCGATGCGGCGGAACAGTTCCTGGTGCTTCAGCTCTTCGTCGGTGAAGCGCACGATGGCTTCCAGCGCGGTCTGGTCGCCGAGCCAGTGGTCGCGGCTTACCTCCAGCATCTTCGCGCTGATGAAGCGCTCGACCAAGCCGAACATGTTGGCGTAGGTGCGGCCCTGCACCTGGCTCAGGAAGCAGTGCTCGGTCGGGCTCAGGAAAGGCAGCTCGTCGGCCAGCGACAGCCCGTCAGGCAGGAAGGTGTGGGCCAGGTCGAAATGGCGGCCGCGGATCACGTCGCGGTCGATGTCCCAGCGGATGCGTTTGGAGACCTCGATGGTCTTGGCGTAGCGCGGGATGTCCAGGGGGGTGGGGTGGGTTTCCATGGTGTTTCCTCTCGGTGGAATCCGTCGAATCGACGTGAACGAAGGATTCCCCGCCGCGCGTGCCGGCGCATGGGGCGGATGTCCCAAGCCCCCCGTCGGGGGGAAATCGCAGGCGCTCAGGCATGGGACGAAGGACCCAGGCGCGAGACAATGGCGCATGCCCGCCGTTCCGAGCCCCCCCTGGAACCTGCGTCAGAGCCTGCGCTTCTGCAGCGCGGCCGACGGCACCCGCATCGCGATCGCGTCGATCGGGTCGGGCCCGCCGCTGTTGCGCGCCGCGCACTGGCTGAGCCATGTTGAACACGATCTGCACAGCCCCGTCTGGCGGCCCTGGCTGGCCGAGTTCGCGCGCGACCACCAGTACATCCGCTACGACCAGCGTGGCTGCGGCCTGTCCGACAGCTCGGTGGCCGACTTCTCGCTCGACGCCTGGGTTGGCGACCTCGAGGCCGTGGTCGACAGCCTGGGCTTGCGCCGCTTTCCGCTGATTGGCATGTCGCAGGGCGGTGCGGTGGCCATTGCCTACGCCGTGCGCCACCCCGACAAGGTGTCTCACCTGGTGCTGCCCGGTGCCTACGCGCGCGGTGCGCTGCGGCGCGCCACGAGCGACGCCGAGCGGCTGGAGGCCGAGACGCTGGTCAACCTCATCCGCCTGGGCTGGGGTCGCGACAACGACGCCTTCCGCCAGGTGTTCACCAACCAGTTCATCCCCGGCGGCACGCCAGCGCAGCACCAGTGGTGGAACGAACTGGAGCGCCTGACCGCGAGCCCCGAGAACGCCGCGCGCACGCTCGAGGCGTTTCACCGCGTCGACGTGACCGAGCTCGCGCGCCAGTTGCGCGTGCCCACGCTGGTGCTGCATGCGCGTGGTGATGCGCGGGTGCCCTTCGACGAAGGGCTTCGGCTGGCGGCACTGATCCCGGGGGCGCGTTTTGTGCCGCTGGACAGCGACAACCACGTGCTGCTGGACACCGAGCCGGCGTGGCCGGTGTTTCTGACCGAACTGCGCGGATTCCTGGGCACCGCGCGGGACGATGCCACCCCGCGCAGCGGCGATGCCGCGCTGACACCGGCCGAGCGCGAAGTGCTGCGTCTCGTGGCGCTCGGCCTGGACAACCCGGCCATCGCGCAGCAGTTGAGCAAGAGCGAAAAGACAGTGCGCAACCAGGTGTCGAGCATCTTCGACAAGCTGGGCGTGCGCACGCGGGCCGAGGCCATCGTTTACGTGCGCGACCGGGCGACCTGAGTCGCATGCGGCTGCGAGCGCGGCCGCTCAGAGCTTCTCCGTCTCTCCCACCTTGGGCTGCCACTTCATCAGCCGCTTCTCGATCTTGCCCACCACCGCGTCGAGCACCAGTGCGAACGCCGTGAGCACCACGATCCCGGCCATCACAGTGTTGATGTCAAAGCTGCCTTCGGCCTGCAGGATCAGGTAGCCCACGCCCTGGCTGGAGCCGAGGTATTCGCCCACCACCGCGCCCACGAAGGCCAGGCCCACGCTGGTGTGCAGCGAACTGAACACCCAGCTGGTGGCGCTGGGCAGGTACACGTGGCGCAGCAGCTGCTTCTGGCTCGCGCCCAGCATGCGCGCGTTGGCCAGGATCACCGGGCTCACTTCCTTCACGCCCTGGTAGACGTTGAAGAACACGATGAAGAACACCAGCGTCACGCCCAGTGCCACCTTGCTCGCGATGCCCAGGCCGAACCACACCGCGAAGATGGGCGCGAGGATGATGCGTGGCATCGAGTTCATGGCCTTGATGTAGGGCTCCAGGATGGCCGAGGCCATGGGCGAGAGCGCCAGCCACAGGCCACCGCCCAGACCGCCGAGCGCCCCGATGGCAAAGGCCAGCACGGTCTCGGTGAGGGTCACGCCCAGGTGCTTGTAGATGTCGGCATCGGTGACGAACCAGGCCCAGATGCGCTCGGTCACGCGCAATGGTTCGCCGAAGAAGAACGCGGCCTGGCGGTCGTTCTCGAACATGAAGTTCGGCAGCAGGCCTGGCGTGGTCATGGCGTACCAGAACACGATGAGCGCCACCAGCAGACCGATCTGCCACAGGCGCAGGGTCTTCGGCTGCGGTTTGATGAGGTTCCACATGGCTCAGGCCACCTTCAATTGTTGCTGGTAGCCCTTGAGCACCTCTTCGCGCATCACCGCCCAGATGGCGGCGTGCAGTTCGATGAAGCGGGCGGTGGTCTTGATCTCGGCCACGTCGCGCGGGCGCGGGATGTCGATGCTGAATTCACCGATGGGGTGGCTGGCCGGGCCGGCGCTGAGCACCACCACACGGTCGCTCATCGCAATCGCCTCATCGAGGTCGTGCGTGATGAACAGCACCGCTTTCTTTTTGGCCGCCCACAAATCCAGCACCTCGTTTTCCATCAACTGGCGCGTCTGGATGTCGAGCGCGGAAAACGGTTCGTCCATCAGGATGATGTCGGGGTCGAGCACCAGCGTCTGCGCGAGGCTCGCGCGCTTGCGCATGCCGCCGCTCATCTGGTGCGGGTAGCGGTCGCCGAAGCCGCCCAGGCCAACGCGGCGCAGCCAGTCCTCGGCCTGCGTGCGCGCGTCGGCATCAGACACACCACGGAACGACAGACCGGCCATCACGTTGCCCAGCGCGGTGCGCCAGGGCATCAGGCTCTCGGTCTGGAACATGTAGCCCGCGCGGGTGTTGATGCCGGCCAGCGGCGCCCCGAACACGTTGACCGTGCCAGTGCTCGGCGAGAGCAGGCCGGCCGCGACGTTGAGCAGCGTGCTCTTGCCACAGCCTGTGGGGCCCACCACGCTCACGAATTCACCAGCGCCCACGGTCAACGTCACATCGCGCACGGCGGTGTAGCGCTGGCCGGGGTCGTCCTTGCTGATGAAAGTGCAGGACACGCCCTGCAGATCGATCGCTGGACTCGTCACTTCAGCCTTTCGGGTACTTGGCGTTCGCTTTCTGGACGAAGGCGTTGGTGTAGACCGCGCTCAGATCGAGCTTGGCGGCCGCCAGCTTCTCGTCCACGCTGGCCAGCGCGCGGAAGGCCGTGTCGGCGCCCTTGGCCGGGAAGCTGCCATCGGGCGACAGCGCGCCCTTGGCGGCCATGAAGGCGTCGATGTAGACCGCGCGATCGCCGAGCAGGAAGCCCTCGGGCACGACCTTGATGATGTCGCCCGCACCCGCGGCCTGGATCCACTTGTTCGCCCGCACCATCGCGTTGGTCAAGGCTTGCGCGGTGTTGGGGTTCTTGTCCAGGAAGGGCTGGGGCGCGTACAGGCAGCCCGCGGGCATGGGGCCGCCGAACACCTTTTCGGACTCGGCGACGATGCGCGTGTCGGAAATGATCTTCATGTCGCCCGATCGCTGCAGCAGCGTGACCACGGGGTCGAGGTTGCTCATGGCGTCGATCTGGCCCGAGCGCATGGCGGCCACAGCGCCACTGCCCGCGCCCACGCCGACGATGCTCACGTCGCTCGGCTTCAGGCCGGCTTTGGCCAGCACGAAGTTGACCATCACATTGGTCGAGCTGCCCGGCGCGGTCACGCCGATCTTCTTGCCTTTGAGGTCGGCGATCGTTTTGTAGCCGGCCATGGTCTTGGGGTTGACGCCCAGCACGATCTGCGGCGCCAGGCCCTGCAGCACGAAGGCGCGCATGGGCTGGCCCTTGAACTGCATGTTGACCGTGTGCTCGAACGCGCCCGAGACCACGTCGGCGCTGCCGCCCACCACCGCGGCCAGCGCGCGCGAGCCGCCGGCGAAGTCGGCAATCGTCACGTCCAGACCCTCGGCCTTGAAGTAGCCCAGTTGCTCGGCGATGGTCAGCGGCAGGTAGTACAGCAGGTTCTTGCCGCCCACGGCGATGGTGACCTTGGGCTTCTCGATGCCTTGCGCGAACGCGAATGGGGGCAGGGCCGCGACGGCGAGGCCGCCGACCACGAGGTGTCGTCTTTGCATGTCTTTGTCTCCAGGGGGTTGTTGATATGAGCCGACCGGCGCACGCGACGCAGGGGAGCAACGATCATAGTAGCCGGGGGGGTACCCTCGCGCCACCCGGGAAATCACGGCAACGGCAAACCGTCCACAAACACCTTGAGCTCGTCGGGCTCGAAGGCGGCCCACTGCTCGTTGCTGGTCAGCGGCGTGGTCACCACCACGGCAGCGCGGTCGCCGGGGTGGTTGAGGTCGGCGAAGTTCACGGTCCAGTCCTGGTCCATCAGCGTGGCCTGCGCAAACGGATGCTGACGCACCAGCCAGTGCAGCCTGGTGCTGCAGTGTGCCCACAGCGCCTCGCCGTTGGAGAGCAGGAAATTGAAGGAGCCGAAGCGGCGTACTTGCGGCAGGAGCTCGCGCAGCGTGAGGGTGAGTTCTTCCACACTGGGCAGTCCGGCATGCGACTTGGCCAGCTCCTGCATCAGCCAGCAGAAGGCGCGCTCGCTGTCGGTGGTGCCGACCGGGCGGAAGTGGCTGTGCAGGTGGGGGAAATAGTCCTTGAGGTCGCCGTTGTGCGCGAACACCCATTGGCGGCCCCAGAGCTCGCGCACGAAGGGGTGGGCGTTTTCCAGCGACACCTCGCCGATGGTGGCCTTGCGCACGTGGGCAATGATGTTGCGGCTCTTGAGCGGGTAGCCCTGCAGGAAGGTGGCCATGGGCGACTGGGAGGCACTGGCGTGGTCAACGAACAGGCGCAGGCCCTTGCCTTCGAAGAACGCAATGCCCCAGCCATCGGCGTGGTGGTCGGTCTTGCCGCCGCGCTGGCAGAAGCCGGTGAAGCTGAACGACGCGTCGGTGGGGGTGGCGCAGTTGAGGCCCAGAAGCTGACACATGATGGCTATTTTGAACTCTTCGTGTCTGGCGGCGTGCGAAGTTTCAGCGCTGCGATCACCGCCAGCGCGCAAATTGCGGCGAGCATCAGGAAAGTTTCGCCAAACGCGGCCATGCGCGCCGGGCTGGTGGTGCCGGTGTCGAGCATCGCGCCATGCGCGGCCACGCGCCATTCGAGCACGATGCCGCACAGGCTCACGCCGGCCGCGCCGCCGAGCATGCGCAGGAAATTGATGACGCTGGAGCCCTGCGGGATGTGGCCGCGGTCCAGCGAGCGCATGGCGCCGATGTTGAGCGAGGGCAGGATGAAGCCCAGGCCGATGCGCCCCAGGATCGCCCAGGTGATGAGCAGCGGGATGATCTGCGCCGGGCGGCCGAGGTCGATGGTGACCATGAGCGCGAACGACGCGGCCAGCAGCACCAGGCCGATGCTCACCAGCCGGTGCGTGGGCTGCCGGTCGGCCAGCCGGCCCACCATGGCGATGGTCACCGCCAGCACCAGGCCCGCCGGCAGCAGGATGGTGCCCACGTACGAGGCCGACAGGCCCAGGCCCATCTGCATGTAGACCGGCAGCAGGTAGGTGGAGCCGAACAACGCGATGCCGTAGATGAAGGCCACGATGCTGCCCATGGCGAAGCGCCGGTCCTTGAAGAGCGAAAGGTTCATGAGCGGGTCCACGCCCTGATCGGGGTGGCGCTGGCGGCGTTTCAGCGTGCGCCGCTGCAGCACGACGAAGGCCACCAGCAGCAACGCTGCGCCGCCCAGCAAAACCGCTGCGCTCAGCACCGTGCCGCCCTGCAACTCCACCAGGCCATTGAGCAGGCACAGCGTGCCGACGGCGGCCAGCAGCAGGCCGCGCCAGTCCAGGCCTGCGCCTTGCGGGTTGGCCGCGAGTCCGCCCGGCGAGGTGGTGGGCACGAAGCGCCGCGCCAGCCACAGCGAGGCGATGCAGAACGGCACCACCATGAAAAAGATCGAACGCCAGCCAAAACCGTCCACCAGCACGCCACCGATGCTGGGGCCGATCGCGGGGGCCAGCACCACGCCCATGCCGAAGATGCCGCTGGCGCGGCCCTGCTCGTGCGGCTCGAAGGCGCGCAGGATGATGATGGCCGGGATCGGTTGCACCACGCCGGCGGCCAGGCCCTCGGCCACGCGTGCGGCCAGCACGAGTGGAAACGAGTTGGCGAACCCGCCAGCCACGCCACCGGCCAGCAGCAGCCACATGCAACCGGCGTAGGTGCTGCGGTAGCCGTAGCGCGCGAGCAGCCAGGGCGTGGTGAGCATGGAGACCGTCATGGCCGCCATGAAGCCCGAGGATGCCCACTGGGCGCGCTCCTGGCCGAGCGTGAAGTGCTGGCTCATGTCGGGGATGGCCACGTTGATGATGGTCGACGACATGATCGAGGCCATGGTGCCCACCATCACCGAGAGCAGCAACAGCCAGCGGTAGCGCTCGCCGTAGCGCGCGCGCATCGCGGGCAGGGTGTTGTCGCTGGAGGGTGGGTTCATGAGCGGAGGTGCGGGGGCGGCGATCAAGCTTAGCCGTTTTGTGTCGCCGGATTCGGCGGGGCTGCGGTGGCCTCGGGGGCCCGCGTTCGCGCGAGGGGGTCAGGTATATTGCCCGAGGCCTTCCTGCCGGTGTCTGCCCCTTGCCCATGCCCCCTGTTCCGCACGCCTCCCTGATCGTTCGCGGCCTGCTGCTGCTGATCGTGGCCGCTGGCGTCTACTTCTTCCGGGGCTTTCTGGTGCCGGTGCTGGCTGCGCTCATCATTGGGTTCGCCAGCTGGCCGCTTTACCGCCGAGGTGTGCGGGCTTGCGGCGGCAACACCACGCTGGCGGCCAGTCTGGCGCTGGTGATCGTGATCGTGGTGCTCATCGTGCCGCTCACCCTGGCGCTGCACTACGCGCTCAAGGAAGCCAGCGGCTTCGTGACCTGGCTGCTCGACGTCAACCGCAATGGAGCGCCGCCGCCACCCTGGATCGAAGCGCTGCCCTGGGTGGGCAAGACGCTGGCCATCTACTGGCGCGAACACCTGGGCGAACCGCAAGCGCTGGGCGACTGGATCCAGATCCTCAGTGGCCAGCACATCGGCAACATCTACCGCACGGTGCTCAGCGCCACGGGCGACATCGTCAACCTCGCGCTGACGGTGCTGTTCATGCTGATCACGCTGTTCTTCGTCTACAAGGACGGCGCCCACATCGCCGACCAGCTCGACGGCATCGGTGAGCGCATCCTGCCGTTGCAATGGCAGCGCTTCTCGCGCGTGGTGCCGGCCACCGTCAGCGCCACCGTGACCGGCCTGGGCCTCATCGCCGTGGGCGAGGGCGTGGTGCTGGGCGTGGCGTACTGGATCGCGGGTGTGCCCTCGCCGGTGCTGCTGGGGGTGGTCACCGGCTTCATGGCGCTCATTCCTGGCGGCGCGCCGCTCTCGTTCAGCCTGGTCTCGCTCTACCTGGTGGGCTCGGGGCACCTGTGGGCCGGCGCGGGGCTGTTCACCTGGGGGGCGATCGAACTCTTCATCGTCGACAAGACCCTGCGCCCACGGCTGGTCGGTGGGCCGGTGAAGCTGCCGTTTCTGCCCACGTTCTTTGGCCTGGTGGGCGGCGTGACGACCATGGGCATCGTCGGCCTGTTTGTCGGGCCGGTGCTGATGGCATTGCTGGTGGCGATCTGGCGCGAGTGGTTGCACAGCCTGAACCAGGCGTCCGCATTGCCAGGGGTGTTGCCGCCCGAAGCGGATCCGCCGAGGGATTCCTAATCTGTTTCGCGCACGCGCAGCGCCTCGGTCACACAGGCCGCGCAGATGCAGGCCTGCCCACGTGCTTCGGTGGGAATGCGCGCAAACAACTCGGGGCTGAAGTTGGCGTCCACGCACCAGCATGGCGGCTGTGCCTCGCCGGTGTCGCGCTCGATCTCCATCGCGCAGCGGTTGTCGCCGCCGCACAGAGGGCAGCGGCTGGGGTCAGGGAAGACGGAATCGACCGGGGGGGACATCGGCGCAGTGTATGACGCGTCGGCGATGGAGGTCGCCGTGAACCGAAGGAGACGGCGGGCGTGGCGAAAGGTGTCGGGAAAACTGACACTTCGTTACAACTCCTGGGGGTACTCCCTTAGAGATCAACACCTTGCTGGCCTGGCTCGACTTTTGCTCCGTTTATTGGAGCAAAGAAGTGAGTTCTGGCAAGCCCTCCAGGGGCGTGACATAAATCACACTCATCAACGAACCCAGGCATTCCATGATCCGCTTTCTGACCCGTTTCGCCGCTCCCCTGACCGTGGCCGCCCTGATGGCCGCCGCCCCCGCTGCCCATGCCGCCGTGATGTTCAGTGACAACTTCAACACCGACGCGGGTTCCAGCCTTCTGAATTTCAATGCCTTCGGCAACTGGAACGTCACGGGCGGCAGCGCAAAGAACCCGCACACCGTGGACTACATCCGCACGGGCGGTTACGGCATCGACTGCGTCGGCAATGCCGGTGGTTGCGTGGATCTGGACGGCAGCACCGGACATGCCGGCGTGATGACCACGAAGGATGCGTTTGCGCTGACGGCGGGAACCACCTACCTGTTCTCGCTGGATCTCTCGGGCAACCAGCGCAACAACAACACCGATCGCGTGACCTTCGGCTTCGAAGGCTTCGCGGGCCAGACGGTGGGGCTAACGGGCGACGCATTCAACACGTTCGTGTTCTCGTTCACGCCCGACGCGGACGTGCTGGCCAAAATGTTCATCCAGAACGCCGGCAACGACAACATCGGCGCCATCCTCGACAACGTCTCCCTGAGTTCGGTGGCGGCTGCAGCCGAAGTGCCCGAACCCGGCACGCTGGCCCTGATGGGTCTGGGCCTGGCCGCGCTCGGCCTGCGCCGTCGCCGCGCTGCCTGAGCGACCGGGGTTCCCCCAAAGAAAAACCCCGCTGCACTCCAGCGGGGTTTTTCTTTGGGCGTTCGGGAAAAGCGCGGCCTCAGACCCCCGCCACCACCCCATCGCTGCGCGGATCGGCCGCGCCTTCGATCACACCATTGGGGTGGCGCACCAGCGCGCCCGCATGGCCCATGGTGTCGCTGAAGGGTTCGTCAAACACCTCCACCGTGTGCCCCGCGGCCTTGAGCGCGTCGACCAGCGCCGGGTCGAAGCGGCTCTCCAGCTTCAGCGAGGTGGTCTCATCGCCCCAGGTGCGCCCGAGCAGCCAGCGTGGCGCGGTCACGGCCTGCTGCAGGCCCTGGCCGAAGCGCGCATAGCGCGTGAACACCGCCGCCTGCGTTTGCGGCTGGCCCTCGCCGCCCATGGTGCCGTAGGGCATCACGCGGCCGTCGTCAAAAATGGCCAGCGACGGGTTGAGGGTGTGGAAGGGGCGCATGCCGGGCTTGAGCACGTTGAGCGCCTTCGGGTCGAGCGAAAAACTCGTGCCCCGGTTCTGCCAGACGATGCCGGTGTCCCGCAGCACCACGCCCGAGCCGAACTCCCAGTACACGCTCTGGATGAAGCTCACCGCACGGCCCTGCGCGTCGATGCAGCCCATCCAGATCGTGTCGCCCGGCGCGGCCACGTCGGGCCAGGGCAGGGCCTTGCCGCGGTCGATCTCGGCGGCCAGCTCGGCCAGTGCCGCGGGCTTGAGAAAGCTCCTGGGATCGGCCGGCAGGCGTTGCGGATCGGTCACCACGCGCTCGCGCACGCGGAAGGCGCGTTTGGTGGCTTCCACCAGGCCGTGCACGTGCGCGAAGCCTTCGCCCTCGGTCACGCCCAGGCGCTCGAACAGGCCCAGGATCATCAAGGCCGACAGGCCTTGTGTGGGCGGCGGCAGGTTGTAGACCGTGCTGTCGTTGAGCCGCACCGACAGCGGCTCGACAATCTGCGCCTGGTAGGCCGCGAGGTCGCTGGCGCGCAACGGGCTGCCCACGCGTTCGAGCTCGGCGCCGATGCGTGCGGCGAGTTCACCACGGTAGAAGTCGTCCAGGCCGCGATCGGCCAGTTGCTCCAGCGTGCGGCCCAGCGTGGCCTGCTTGAGGATGTGGCCCACGGCGGGTGGCTGGCCATGGACCAGGTGGGTCTGCGCAAAACCGGGCGCATCTTTCAGACCGTCGAACTTCTCGCGCGTGAGCGCGGCCTGGCTTTCGGTGACGGCAATGCCGTTGTGCGCGTGGCGAATGCCGTCGGCCAGCAGGCGCGACAAGGGCAGGGCGGGGCCCCAGGCGGTCGCCACGTCGAGTGCCTTGGCCCAGCCGCCGATGGTGCCGGCCACGGTGAGGGCGGCCTTGGGGCCGCGCGAGGGGATGGCGTCGTGGCCGGCGTAAAAATCCAGGTCGGCCAGAGCGGCGGCCGGGCCGCAGGCAGAGATGGCCACGGGTTCCTTGCCGGGTTCGTGGATGAGCCAGAAGCCGTCGCCGCCGATGGCGTTCATGTGCGGGTACACCACCGCAATGGCCGCGGCCGCGGCCACCATGGCCTCGACCGCGTTGCCGCCATCGCGCAGCACGTCGCGCCCGGCCTGCGCGGCCAGGTGGTGCGGCGCGACAAACATGCCGCCCAGAGCGGTGAGGGTGTGGATCATCCGGGAGTCTCCAGGTGGGTCATGAGGTCAGGTCAGCAGGTCATGAAGCATTCGCGCGGCCGTGAGTGCGAGAAACGTCGCGGACACCTTGCGCAGTCGCTTCATGTTGATCGAGTGCGCAAGTTTCGCACCCTGCCGGTGGTGGCCAAGCCACCGGCACGCCATGCCGCCTGTCGCCTGCATGCCCCCGCCGTGCCCCTGCGCTGTTCATCGCCCGTTCACAGGCGTACAACCGGGTTGAGGAAACGGTATGAACAGTATGGTTCGTTTTTTCCAGCCCGTTGGTCTCGCCTTGGCGGGTCTGCTGGTCGGCGCCGCATCGGCGGCCCAGGGCACTTGTGTGCAAGATCCAACCCGCGCACACGAGCTGCGCGTGCTTGACGAAATCCAGATCACCGAACTGATGGAGCGCCACGAGGTGGTGGCCGCGCCCCGGCGGCTGCACACCATGCTCGCCAGCCTGGTGGCCGCATCACCCAAGCTGCGCCAGGGCCCGGCCGTGCACTTGCTGGCCTACGAAGATGCGGAGCTCAACGCCTACGCCGCCGACCACGGCATGGTCATCCTCACCAGCGCCATGTGGAGCGCAAAAGAAGACCTGTCTGATGATGAACTGGCCGCGGTGATGGCCCACGAACTCGCGCACATCGAGGGCCGGGACTCGCTGGTGGAGGCCTGCGCCAACCTGCAACGCCTGGGGCAATCCGCGATGCGATTCGAAGACGCCCGCGACCGCATGGCACTCGAAATGTTCAATCCCCGCTCAAGCCTGGCCCGCCAGGCTCAGCAGCAATTGCACGCGCAGGAACACGCCGCCGACGTGCGCGCCATCGAACTCCTGCGCCGCGTGGGGCGCAACCCGCAGGCCATGGTGAGCGTGCTGGCCAAGATCCACGGCACCACGCCGTCGGCCCTGAACCTGCTGATGGGCACCACGCACCCGGAACTGCGCACGCGGCTGGCGCAGGCCCAGGCGGCGGTGGATGCGGCCAACCAAGCTCGGCCCCATCAACCTGTGAAGTGAGCTACCAGGGCCTCTCCCCAGGCCCACGGCCCGGTGATCGTCAGCGTCACGGTGGTCCAGTCGCCCTCGGTTTGCACGAGTTGGTCGGCGTCCCACGCGCCGCCTTCGTCCAGCGGGCCGCGTGGTCCAGGGCTGTGTCGCTCGACCCAGGCCAGCACGCTCTGCACTTCTTCCATCACTTCGGGTAGCTGCGACGCCCGCACGCTGGCCATGGCGTCCCAGGTGCCGGTGCCTTCGCCGTCGTCGCTGGTGTCGAAGATCAAGTAGTTCAGGGGCATGGCGGGAGCTTATTCGGTTCGCACGCTGTTCAGGGTTAACCCGCATTTGGTTGGTATTGCAACTGGTTGGCAATACAACCATAATTCCACCCATCAATACCGATGCCATTTCCCCTCGAGTGGCGCAACAACCAGGAGACAAACATGTCCATCTCACGACGCGTTCTCTGCGGCACGGCCCTGGCGGCCGCCGTCCTGTCCACCGCGCCGGTTCACGCGCAGGACCAGGCCATCAAGGTGGGCATCATTGGCCCGTTCTCCGGTCCGTTTGCACACTACGGCACCTTGTTCAAGTCGGGTGTGGAAGCCTATGTGGCGAGCCAGGGCGGCAAGCTCGCGGGCAAGTCCGTGGAATTCATCTACCGCGACACGGGTGGCCCAAACCCGGCGCAGACGCGGGTCCTGGCGCAGGAGCTGATCGTCAAGGACAAGGTGGACTACCTGGGTGGCTTTGTCTTCACGCCCAATGCGCTGGCGGTCGCGCCGCTGATCCAGCAGTCGCAGACGCCCACCGTCATCTTCAACGCGGCCACGTCCTCCATCACCGAGAAGTCGGATTACTTCATCCGCAGCAGCTACACGCTGTGGCAGGTGACGGTGCCGCTGGCCCAGTGGGCCGCCAAGCAGGGCATCCAGAGGGTGGTGACGGCGGTGACCGACTACGGCCCGGGCCTGGACGCGGAAGCGGCGTTCAAGAGCGAGTTCACCAAGCAGGGCGGTGCGGTGGTTGAAACCATCCGCATGCCGATCGCCACCACGGACTTCGGCCCGTTCGCGCAGCGCATCCGAGCCAGTGGCGCCCAGGCGGTCTACACCTTCCTGCCCGGTGGTCCGCCGAACCTGGGCTTCGTCAAGGCCTACAACGAGAACGGTCTGGCCAAGGCCGGCATCCAGTTCCTGGGTACCGCCGAAACGGACGAGTTCGATCTGCAGAAATTCGGTGACGCGGCGGTGGGCCTCACCACCGCATTCCACTACTCCGGCGCGCACGACTCGCCAACGAACAAGGCCTTCGTCGCCGCGCTGAAGAAGCAGAACCCGGCCGCGGTGGCCAACTACGCGTCCGTGGGTGCCTGGGACGGCATGTACGTGATCCACAAGATGATCGAGGCCACGGGTGGCCAGAAGAACGGCGCGAAGGCACTGGCGGCGGCGCGCGAGCTGCAGTGGGAAAGCCCGCGCGGCCCGGTGCGCATCGACGCCAAGTCGCGCCACATCACCCAGAACGTCTACCTGCGCAAGGTGGAGAAAGTGGGTGACGTGCTGGTCAACAAGGAAGTGCAGAGCTTCGGACCGCAGGTCGACTTCGGTCTGACCCCGTAAGCGCAGATGCCAACGGACGCACCAACGTGATCACGCTCTCCAACATCCTGATCGACGGGCTGGCCTACGGCATGGTGCTGTTCGTCATTGCCGTCGGCCTGTCGGTCACGCTGGGGCTCATGCGCTTCGTGAACCTGAGCCATGGCGCGTTCGCCATGGTGGGGGGCTACTGCGCGGCCTTGCTGACCCGGGAGCTCCAGTGGAGCTTCTGGATCGCCGTGCCGCTGGCGGTGCTGGCGACCGGGCTGCTGGGCGCCATTCTGGAGGCGGTCATCCTGCGCCACCTGTACCAGCGCAAGGAGCTCGACCAGGTGCTCTTCACGATCGGTTTGACCTTTGTACTGATTGCGTCGACCAATGCACTGGTCGGCCCCCAGGTGCAGATGATCCAGTTGCCGCCCTCGCTGTCGGGCTCCGTGGACTTGGGCTTCCGCACCTTGCCGGCGCAGCGGCTGCTCGTGATCGGTGTCGGCATCGCCGTGGCTGTGCTGGCGGCCTTGACGGTGACGCGCACGCGCTTCGGCATCTGGCTGCGGGCGGCGGTGGACCATGCGGGCACCGCCTCGTCGCTGGGCATTCCCATCCGCCTGGTGCAGTGCCTGACCTTCGCCGCGGGCGCGGCCTTGGCTGGCCTGGGTGGCGTGCTCGGGGCGGAAGTCATGCCACTGGAGCCGTACTACGCCTTGAAGTACCTGGTGCTGGTGCTGGTGGTCGTGGCAGTCGGTGGCATGGGCAGCATCGCGGGCTCGCTGTGCGCGGCCATCGTGCTTGGCCTGATCGAAACCGCGAGCAAGTACCTGGCCTCGGACTGGGGCAGCCTCTTTTTCTTCGCCGCCATGGCCCTTTTCCTGGCATGGCGCCCCAACGGATTGTTGAAACGATGAACGCCATGAGCTTGTTCAAGACACGTTCGCTCACGCCTCAGCGCGAAAGCGACGACGGCTCGCCGCGCTGCGCGCCGGCCTGGCGCGCGCCGTTGCTGACGCTGGCCTTGGGCCTGGCCGCCTGTCTGCTGCTGCCCGACCAGCTGGGCCTGCTCTCGCGCATCTTCATCATGGGTCTCTTCGTGCTGTCGCTGGATCTGGTGGTGGGCATTGCGGGGCTGGCCACCCTGGGCCACGCCGCCATGTTTGGCGTCGGCGCCTACGCCGCGGGGGCCTTCGCCCTGCGTGTCATGCCCGACCCCCTGGTGGGCCTGGCGGTCGGCATCCTGGCGGGTGCCGTGCTGGCTGGCGCCACCGGTGCGTTCCTGCTCCGTTACCAGGGCTTCACCTTTCTCATGCTCACCGTGGCGGTGGCCCAGATGGTGCTGTCGCTGGCGCACAAGGCGCGCGACCTCACCGGCGGCGATGACGGCCTCTCGGGTTACGTGATGGGCCCGCTGCTGGGCCACTTCCAGTTCGATCTCGAAGGCCGGCTGGCCGCGTTCTACGCGCTGGCGGTGTTGGTGGTCTTCTTCTATGTCGCTCGCCGCCTGGTGGACTCGCCCTTCGGACTGGCCGTGCGGGGCATCCATGAGAACCGGGCCCGGATGGCCGCCTTGGGCACGCCGGTGTACCGCCGTCTGTGGGCCATGTATGCCATCGCCGGCGCGTTGGCCGGGGCGGCGGGTGCGCTGTCTGCGCAGGTCACTTCCGTGGTGGGGCTGGACAGCCTGTCGTTCTCCCTGTCTGCCGAGGCCCTGGTCATGCTGATCCTGGGTGGCGCCGGGCGTCTGAGTGGGGCCTTGGTCGGTGCGGCGGTTTTCCTGATGCTTCACCACACCGCGGCCTCCATCAACCCCTACCACTGGCTGTTTGTGGTGGGCGGCATGTTGATGCTGGTGGTGCTGGTGCCGCCTGCCAAGGCGATGGCCTCGTTGCGTGCGCGGTGGGGGAGCAGGTCGTGAACAGTCTTCTTGAACTGCGCCACCTCGACAAGCGTTTTGGTGTCATCCATGTGACGCGCGACGTCTCGTTCCAGCTCGCACCGGGCGACCGCCTGGCGCTCATCGGTCCCAACGGCGCCGGCAAGACCACGCTGGTGAACCAGATCAGTGGTGTGCTCCCTGCCGACAGCGGCGAGATCTGGCTGCGTGGCGAGAACGTGTCCCGCCTGGGCCAGGCCCAGCGCGTGCGTGCGGGGCTCGCGCGCACCTTCCAGATCACCACACTGGCACCGCACTTCCCGGTGCAGCGCCAGATCGAGCTGGCGCTGTTCGAACGCGAAGGCCTCGGCGGCAGCTTCTGGCGCAGCATCGACAGCTTCCCAGCACTCAAGGCCGAAGCGCACGCGCTGCTGGGTCGGTTCGGCCTTCGCAGCCAGGCCGCCACACCCACGCAGGACCTGGCCTACGGCGAACAACGCCTCATCGAGATGGCGCTGGCCATGGCGCTGCGGCCCAAGGTGCTGTTGCTCGACGAACCCATGGCCGGCGTGCCCAAGGGCGACGGCGCGCGCCTGCTCGCAGCGCTTGACGCCCTGCCCAGGGATCTCGCGGTCTTGATCATCGAGCACGACATGGACCTGGTGTTCCGCTTCGCCAGCCGCATCCTGGTGCTCGCCGAGGGCGCGGTGCTGGCGGACGGCACGCCGGACGAGATCCGCCGCGACCCCAAGGTCCGCGCGGCCTACCTGGGAAATTGAGATGTCGAACTGGATGCTTGAAGTCAAGGACGCCACGGCCGGCTACGGCCCCACGACCGTGCTTGACGGGCTGTCGTTCCAGGTGGCTGCCGGCGAACGCCTGGCCATGATCGGGCGCAACGGCGTGGGCAAGACCACGGCGCTGCGCGCCGTCATGGGCCTGATTCCGCTGCGCTCGGGCGCCATCACCTTCCAGGGCGAAGAGGTCACGCGCCTGTCCGCGCACCAGCGCGCGCAGCGTGGCCTGGGCTATGTGCCGCAGACCCGCGACGTGTTCCCTTCGTTGACCGTTGAAGAGAACCTGTTGGCCGGACTCAAGCACCGGCCCCGCTCGGCGCTGAGCGATGCCTACGATCTCTTCCCGCGCCTGGCGGAGCGCCGCCGCAATGGCGGTGCGCAGCTCTCGGGCGGCGAGCAGCAGATGCTTTCCGTGGCCCGCGCGATTCTGGGGCAACCGCAACTGATCCTGCTGGACGAGCCGCTGGAGGGCCTGGCCCCGCTGATCCGCCTGGAGCTGCTGCGTGCGTTCGGTGCCATGAGCCGGCAGACCGGCATCGGCGTGGTCATCGTGGAGCAACAGGTGGACGAGGCCCTGTCCTATGCGGGCCGTGCCATCGTGCTGGACCACGGCGTGGTGGTGCACGGTGCGAATGCCGCCGAACTCGCGAGCGACACCGAAACGCTCGAGCGCTGGGTCGGAATGGCGGTGCACTGAGATGTTTGCCGAGAATAGAGGCATGAAAACCTCCAAGCCCTCCACCGCAGCCACCAACGAGTCCGTCAAGAAGATCGACCTGGACCATTACGTCCCGGCCTACCTGACCTGGACGTCCAACAAACTGTCCCGTGGTGCGTCCCAGCACTACCTGAAGGTCTTCGGGGTGGGCATCGAGACATGGCGCTGCCTGGTGCTGCTGGCCATCGAGGGATCGATCTCTGCGCAGCAGGTCTCGCGCGTCATCGGCATGGACAAGGCCTCGGTGAGCCGCTGCTTCAAGACCATGCAGGAGAGCGGCTTCATCCGCATCGCATTGGACCCGCGCGATGGCCGTGCCCGCATCGCGGTGCTGACCGCCAAGGGCCGCGCCCTGCACGACGAGATCCGTGAAGTGGCGCTGGAGCGCGAGCGCGCTTTCCTGGAAGTGCTGTCCGACGACGAATCTGAAACCCTGCTGAACCTGCTGCGGCGCCTGCACGAGAACCTGCCGGCCGTGGAAACCGCGACCCAGCGCTTCATCGAGCAGAAGTACGCGAAACCCAAGAAGCCCCGCAAGCGGGCGCCGAACGAGACCGATTGACCATGGTGGAACTGGACGTCAGGGTGCGCGCGCGCCAACAGGAGGCCGATGGCATCTGCAGCTTCGAACTGGAGCCCGTCGGCGCGAGCGAGCTGCCGGTCTTCAGCGCCGGGGCTCACATCGACGTTCAGGTCGCGCCCGGCGTGATCCGCCAGTACTCCCTGTGCGGTCACCCGCAGGAGCGGCGCAGCTGGCGCATCGGCGTGCTGCGCGAGCCGCAGTCGCGCGGCGGCTCGGCCGGCATGCACGACCGGGTGCAGGTGGGTTCGGTGCTCAAGGTCAGCGCGCCCCGGAACCTGTTTGAACTCGTCGAAAAATCCCCGCACAGCGTGCTGGTGGCGGGCGGCATCGGCGTCACGCCCATCCTCGCGATGGCGCAGCACCTGCAAAGCGGCGGGCGTTCCTTTGAAGTGCACTACTGCGCGCGCTCGCCCGAGCGCATGGCGTTCCGCAACGAGATGTCGGCGGGCCCCTTGGCCGGCCACTGCCGCCTCTACTTCAACGATGCAGCGCCCGAGCAGACCTTCGATGTGCACGCGATGTTGAAGGCCGTGCCCGCTGGCGCGCACCTGTACATCTGCGGCCCCGCCGGTTTCATGGAGTTCGTGCTGTCGGCCGCGCGCACCGCGGGCTGGCCGCAAGAACGCCTGCACCGCGAGCACTTTGCCGCCGCGACCGTCGTGAACACCACGGGCGACCGGCCGTTCCAGGTCCGCCTGCAGCGCAGCGGCACCACGCTGGCCGTGCCGGCTGACCACAGCGTGCTGCAGGTGCTGCTGGGCCACGGTATTGACGTGGACTACTCGTGCGAGGCGGGTGTCTGCGGCAGCTGCCTCACCCGCGTGCTCGAAGGCACGCCCGAGCACCGCGACACCTTTCTGACGGACGCGGAGCGCGCCGCCAACGACCAGTTCACGCCCTGCTGTTCCCGCTCGACATCGCCCACGCTGGTCCTCGACCTGTGAGGGCTGCCCGACCGCCATCCAAGGAGATTTCCATGAACGCCGAATGCATCGCCATCCAACCGATCCAGACGCCCGCCAGCCGCCTCGGCAGGTTCCCGCTGAACCAGTGGTACATGGCCGGCTTCTCGACCGACCTGACCGACAAGCCCGTGGGCCGGACCTTCCTGAACCAGAAGGTCGTGCTGTTCCGCACCGGTGAGGGCCAGGTCGCCGCGCTGGAAGACCGTTGCTGCCACCGTTCGCTGCCATTGTCGTGCGGCACGGTGGAAACATCGGGTGTGCGCTGCGGCTACCACGGCATGCTCTACGCCCCCAATGGCACCTGCATCGAGATTCCGGGCCAGGAGCGCATTCCCGCCAAGGCCAGGGTCAAGACCTTCCACGTCGCCGAGAAGAACCACATCGTCTGGATCTGGATGCCGAAGGAAGAAGGCGGCGCGCCCACGGTCGAGGCGCCCGACTACCGCTGGCACGACGATCCCCGCTACAAGTTCGGCTCCGGTCAGTACCACTACAACGCGCCGTGGCAACTGATCCACGACAACCTGCTGGACCTGAGTCACCTGGGCTATGTGCACCTGAAGACCATCGGCGGCAACGCCAAGCTGCACATGAGCGCCAAGATGAACGTCACGCAGGAAGGTGACACGGTCAAGGTGGTGCGCCTCATGCCGGGCTCCACGCCACCACCCACCTACAAGGCCGCCTGGCCTTTCGGCGACACCTGCGACCGCTGGCAGGAAATCGAGTTCGAACTCTCGCACCTCAAGATCTGGACCGGTGCCGTGGAGCCGGGCACCGACGCCATCGACGACCCCGAGCGCGGTGGCTTCCACATGCGCGGCCTGCACGGCATCACGCCCGAGACCGAAGAGTCCTGCCACTACTTCTGGAGCATGTCGAGCACCAAGCACCCCGACATGCCCGAGAACATCGAGGCGGTCATCGAGCAGACGGCTTTCACCTTCGACGAGGACCGCGTGGTGATCGAAGAGCAGTACCGCAACATTCAGCGCTTTGGCGGCAAGCCCAACTGGCTCGACATCCACGTGGACGTGGGCGGCAACCGCGCACGCCGCATCGTGGAGCGGTTGATTGCGGACTCGGTCGATCCGCAGCCGGCGTAAGCCCTCACCCCAGACCTCTCCCAGCGGGAGAGGGCGTGGATGCGGGGATCAGCCCGCCTTCACCTTCAAGCGCCACGCATGCAGCAGCGGCTCGGTGTACCCGCTCGGCTGTGCCTTGCCCTTGAACACCAGGTCCAGCGCGGCCTGGTAGGCCATGCTGGTCTTGAAGTTGCCGGCCATCCTCTTGTAGAGCGGGTCACCGGCGTTCTGGCCGTCCACCACGGCGGCCATGCGTTCAAAGGTCTTGGTCACCTGCGCTTCGGTCACCACGCCGTGGTGCAGCCAGTTGGCGATGTGCTGGCTGCTGATGCGCAGCGTGGCGCGGTCTTCCATCAGGCCCACGTTGTGGATGTCGGGCACCTTGGAGCAGCCCACGCCCTGGTCGACCCAGCGCACCACATAGCCCAGGATGCCCTGCACGTTGTTGTCCAGCTCCTGCTGCTTCTCCGCATCGCTCCAGTTCGGTGTGGCCGTCACGGGGATGGTGAGCAGGCCGGTGAGCAACACGTCGCGCTCTTTGTTGGCGTCGATCTTCTCCAGCTCCTTCTGCACGTCGCTCACCAGCACCTGGTGGTAGTGAAGGCTGTGCAGCGTGGCGCCGGTGGGGCTGGGCACCCAGGCGGTGTTGGCGCCGGCCTTGGGGTGGCCGATCTTCTGCTTGAGCATTTCGGCCATCAGGTCGGGCATGGCCCACATGCCCTTGCCGATCTGCGCCTTGCCGCGCAGCCCGCAGCTCAGGCCCACCAGCACGTTGTTGCGCTCGTAGCTCTGGATCCAGGCGCTGGTTTTCATGTCGCCCTTGCGCACCATGGGGCCGGCCAGCATGGCGCTGTGCATCTCGTCGCCGGTGCGGTCCAGGAAGCCGGTGTTGATGAAGGCCACGCGGCTGGAGGCCGCAGCAATGCAGGCCTTGAGGTTCACAGACGTGCGGCGCTCCTCGTCCATGATGCCGAGCTTGACCGTGCTCTCGGGCAGGCCGAGCAGCTTCTCCACGCGCCCAAAGAGTTCGGCGGCAAACGCCACCTCGGCCGGGCCGTGCATCTTGGGCTTGACGATGTAGACCGAGCCCTTGCGCGAGTTGCGGATGGCGTCTTTCTTGGTGCGCTTCAAGTCGTGCAGGGCGATGGTGGTGGTGACCACCGCGTCCATGATGCCTTCGGGAATCTCTTTGCCTTCAGCGCCCCAGAGGATGGCCGGGTTCGTCATGAGGTGGCCCACGTTGCGCAGGAACATGAGCGAGCGGCCATGCAGGCGAACCGCGTTCTTCTTGCCGTTGGGCGCGGTGTACTCGCGGTCGGCGTTGAGCCCACGCGTGAAGGTGGTGCCGCCCTTGCTCACCGACTCGGTCAGCGTGGCCTGCAAGATGCCCAGCCAGTTGCTGTAGGCCAGCACCTTGTCTTCGGCGTCCACGGCGGCGATGGAGTCTTCCAGGTCGAGGATGGTGGAGAGCGCGGCTTCGAGCACGAGGTCGCTCACGCCGGCCGCGTCCGTCTTGCCGATGGGCATGTTGCGGTCGATTTGAATGTCGAGGTGCAGGCCGTTGTGCTTGAGCAGCACCGAGCTGGGCGCCTTGGCCTCGCCCTGGTAGCCCACCAGCTGCGACTTGTTGGCCAGCTTGCTGGTGCCGCCTTCGGCCAGACCCACCACCAGCTCGCCGTCCTTGTTGATCTTGTAGCCGGTGGAGCCCACATGCGAGCCCTTCTTCAGCGGCGCGGTGCGGTCCAGCACATGGCGCGCGTATTCAATGACCTTGGCGCCGCGCATGGGGTTGTAGCCGCCCTTCTTGCCGACCTTCTCGCAGCCCTTGTCTTCCGAAATCACATCGGTGCCGTACAGCGCGTCGTACAGCGAACCCCAGCGCGCGTTGGCCGCGTTCAGCGCATAGCGCGCATTCAGGATCGGCACCACCAGCTGCGGGCCGGCCTGCACAGCCAGCTCGTCGTCCACGTTCTTGGTGGTGGCCTTCACCTTCTTGGGCTGTGGCACCAGGTAGCCATTGCCCTCGAGGAACGCGCGGTACGCCGCCATGTCGGCGATCGGGCCGGGGTGGGCTGCGTGCCAGGTGTCCAGCTCGGTCTGCAGGCGGTCGCGCTCGGCGAGCAGCGCGGCGTTCTTGGGCGCGAGGTCGGACACGATGGCGTCAAAGCCCGCCCAGAAGGCGGACTCGCTCACGCCGGTGCCGGGCAACACTTTCTGGTTGATGAAGTCGGCCAGGACGGTGGCGACCTGAAGGCCGTGGATGGAAGTGCGTTGTGTCATGAGGTGCTCCCGCAGAAGTGAGTCAGTGAAAGAGAAGGAAAAAAGGAATCAGTCGAAAAGCGCCAGCACGTCGCGCAGGCTGTTTCCCTGGTGGCGGGGCTGGGTGCCCAGCTCCTCGAACGGCAGGTTCATGCGGTTCACCCACAGCGTCTGGTAGCCAAACCAGGTGGCGGCCAGCGCGTCCCAGGCATTGCTGCTCACAAAGGCGATCTGCGCTCGTGGCAAACCCGTGGCCTGCTCGCCCAGCGCGTAGGCTTCCGGGTGGGTCTTGTACTTGCGGATCGGGTCCACGCTGATCACGTGGTCGAGCAGGCCTTCCAGCCCGGCACTGCGCACCGCAATGCCCAGCATCTCGGGGTCGCCGTTGGACAGGATGCCAGTGACCACACCGCGATCGCGCAGCGCCTGCAGCACCTCGCGGTTTTCCGGGAAGGCGGAGAGGTGGCGGTATTGGTTCATGAGCCGCGCTGCGCGTTCCTCATAGGCGGCCCAATCGCTGCGCGCCTGGGACTCTATCGTCTTGATGGCATATGCCAGGGCGTTCTGCGTGAGCGTCCAGAACGGTCGGTAGTGCGCACCGTGGTCGCTGGTGGTCAACAGCCGGGTGTATTCGATCTGCTTGTCGCGCCACAGTGTGGCCAGGCGCGCGCCCTGCCCGGGGAACAGCTGCTCGGCGAGCAGGCCCACGCTGTACACGTCGAAAAGCGTGCCGTAGGCGTCAAAGAGAACTGCGCGGGGTTTTTGCATCTCCGCACTGTATTCCACACTTGCGCGCTGATTTATCAGCTTTTTTGTCGATTATTTGTGACCTGAATGCAGGTAATTCCTGGTGACCGACCGATCGAACCAACTGGAAACGCGTTGCAACAAGGATTGCGGCGGCAGGAGCGACGCCAGAGGCCGCAGGTGGGCTTCTGAGAAGTCACTCATTTGTGGCCTGCGCCCCGCGGTCTTGGCGGCTTCGAGCATGCAGTAGTGCGAGATGTACCTGGCCAATGAAAGCCCGAGCACAGGGCGCGACTTGGCGGCCAGAATGCCCAGGGCTCCGGTGGCCGCATGCAGCAGCTCCTCGGGCGCGAGTGAGGTGCGCCTGGCGTAGCTCAGGTACACAGGGTCCAGCCCTTCCTGGGTCTGGGCAAGGGACAAGCGATAGATGGGTTGCGCGCCGGTGGTGTCGGCGTTGTCCATTTCCGGTGGGGCTGCATCCCCCTGCGCTGCCATCGCAGCCACCAAGCCCATCAGACCTGGCAGACGCTGGTTGACAGGTTCACTCAGCACCACCGTGCCTGGCTTCACGTCGAGCGCGGGGTCGATCTCAAGCCGGTACAGCTGCGTGCCCGCCATCCAGCCCGCACAGGCCAGACTTGTTTCGGCAGCGATTCCCTTTCCGTCCATGATGTGATGCCTCACCGCAGTTTCAAGGAACTCGGCGGCTTGCTGAATCTTTGGATTGGTTTGCATGGGTGTTTCCAGTTTCTATGAATCAATCGCGAAGCAACTCGTCCAAGGCCGCAACCACTTTGGTCTCGCAGGCCGCTAGCAGAGCGTCCATCTCCTGTTTCACCGGAAGGTAGTTGCCTTCTGCCCAGCGGGATTGCGGCCAAGCGTGCGCAGACTGGTCGGCGCACGAGACAGTTCTTGGAGCCATCAAGGATTTGATCGAGGCGCCGGCCCCCCTTTTTCGGTAAACCACGAGGTCGGTCTTGAGGCGATACGTGGCTTCTTCAGTGCCCGCCAGGTTCTCGTAAACCAGCCGGGTACTCCCGCCGCCCACCACCAGCGGGTGACCGATGAGGCCGTGCCCTCGTCGGATCCGACGCCTGCGCTGCCTCCCGGGCTGGTGTGGGCGGCGGCTGACTTCTTTTCCTCCGCGGTTGCGGCAGTGCTCTGATCCCCCAGCTTGGCGCTGAGGGAAACATTGACCGAATGGCCCTCGGCCTCGTATGCGGCGTGGTTCTGAATGTCGGAGAGTTCGGTGCCACCTTGACTGTCGAAGCGGTTGGCTCCTGCGTCCACGGCCACCTGCGTGCTGGTGATGGCCCCGCCGATCAACGTGGTCTTGCCCCGGGTGGTCACGTCAAAGCCGCCGTCGCCTGCGCGGATGGCGCTCTGTTCCCTCACGCTGGCATAGCCGCTGTCGATCTTGGTCTTGCCCGCACCGCCGCTGATGCTGGATGCGCCGTAGCACAGGGGCGGGATGCACAGGCTCACGCCTGCGCTGGCGCTCTCGCTTTTCTCTCTGTAGCTGGCGCGGTCCTGCAGGCTATCGATGAGCAGGTCGCCGCCGATACGCGCCTGCACGTTGGGAGCCGTCACCACGGCGCCGCGCAGCGTGGTGTCCGCGCCCGATTCAAGCTCCACGCGCTGGCCCGCCTGAACGCGGGTGTTGGCGTGAGCGATTTCTTCACCCGTGCCCTGGCCTTTGCTGCGGCTGGCGCCCGCGTTGAAGCTGATACCGGTCTGCGTGCCCCCCACGTTGAAGCCAATTCCGATGCTGCCGCTTTGGCCGCTCTGGCTGTTCGTCTCCTGGATGGTCTGACTGGCGGCGATCAGGTTGATGTCGCCCTCGGCTGTCAATCGAACGGTGTTGCCTGCTTCGATGGCGCTGCCTTGGACGAGTAGGTTGGAGGCCGTGCCAGTGCCGCCAGCGACCATCGTCACATCACCCCCAGCCACCACGTTGGAGCCGTGCGCCCCGGCGTGCAGGACTTCGCTTTTGCTCTGGCTCTTGCTGGAGCCCAGGCTGATGTTGATGCCGATGCCTGCGGCCGCAGCAGGGTTGCTGGCAATGGACTGCGCTGCGTCGTACACCTGCTTGCCCTGCAGGGCTGCCACAGCCAGACCCAGGGCTTGCGTTCTGCCATCGCCGGTGTTGCCCAACGCTTCGGCGGTATTGGCCAAGCCTTGCACCGCGTCGATGACCGGGTTGGACAGACTCAGTGTTAGGCCGCTCTGCTTGAACCTCTCCTCGGTGGTGTTGCGCTCGGAGGTTCGAGCTTCGGTGATGGCGATGGACTGGGCGTGGATGCTGATGTCACCGCCCGGAGCCAACACGTCGGAGCCGGTCTGCGCATACACCCGCCCGGCCGTGATGTTCACGTTGTCGCCGATCGCCCCCACGGTGGAGGCCGCTGCGCCAGTCCCCTGGTTCTGCTGCTCGGTGCTTTGCTGCTGGCTGCCCAGCGTGAAGCCCGCGCCCGAGCTGAACAGGCCACTGGTTTTCTCTTCGCGGAAGTGGCCATTGCCCGAGCGCGTCTGCGCGGCGGTGACGCTCACGTCGCGCCCGGCCGTGATGTTGATGGCGTCATCGGCAATGGCGCTGGAGCCGGTCAGGGTGATGTCCTGCCCGCTTTGCACCAGCACCTGGGCGCCGCCCAGTGAGGTGCCCACGGCATCGGTGCGGCTGTTGTGGGTGCGGGTCTCAACGCTGGAGGAGCCGAGCAGGCCACTGCTCTTGGCGTAGACCCCGTGGTCGATCTGGTAGCTCGATTCACCTGCGGTCAACGCGATGTCGCGCCCGGCATGCACCGCCAGTGCGCCCTGAGCCTGCACGCTGGCTGCGCGTGCGGTGATGTCCTGCCCGGCCTGCAGGCTGATGGTTGTGCCCTGGATCCGGGTGCCGACTTCTGCGCTTTGTTGCACGCGCGCGAAGTTGCGGACATCGCGCGTGGCGTCCAGGTGTCGGGCGGTGTTGACGGTGGAGAGATTCAGATCGCGCCCGGCATCCACCTCAATGCTGTCGGCCTGCAGCGCAGCCGCCGTCAGGTTCACATCGCGCCCCGCGCTGGCCAGCAGCACGCCAGCCGGGCCCGAGACGTAGAGGCCCGCCACGCGGTTGACCTGCTCGCTGCTGTAGCGGCCCACGCCGACAGCGCCCTGGCCGCTGGCGGTGGTGGTCCGCACGTTCAGGTCGCGCCCGGCCTGCACGAGCAATGCATCGGTGGCGCTGATCGTGCCGCCGATGTTGGTCACGTCGTCGCGGGCATCGAGCGCGGTGGTCTGTCCGGTGATGAGTCCGGTGTTGTGCAAGTTCTGGGCGCTGATCCGCATCAGCTCTCGCCCGGCGATGCTTCCAGTGTTCAGCGCATTGCCGCTGAGGTTCAGTTGCACGTCGCGCCCGGCCATGAGCGCGCCGTCGGCAGACAGATCGCCCGCGCGCGGCAGCAGGTACACGCGCGGCACCAGGGTTTGCGTGGTGCTGCCATCGGGCAGGGTGATGGTCTGGGTTTCCAGCCAGACGATGTCGCTGGTGAGGGCGGCCACCTGTTGGGCCGAGAGCGTGATGCCCGGACGCAGTTGATGGGCCTGCGCGAAGGTGGCGCCCGCGGTCATGAGGGCGAGGTACTGCTGCTCGTCATCGGTGAAATCGCCCAGGAAGCGCTGGCCGGTAAGCGCGCCCACCTGCTCGCGAATGAGGCGCTGCTCGATGAAGCCATCGCCCAGGCGCTTCTGGGTGGTGGCCGGGTCCAGGGCCAGGGTGCGCAGCAGGTGGTCTGAACTCAGCCATTGGCGCTCGTCGATGAAGCGTGGGTCGGTCTCGAAGACAGGGCCCGAGGTCGGGTCGGGGTTCAGGGTGGAGAGCGCGGAGATCGCGCTGGTGAGGGTTTCGGTGGGCGCGGCAGTGCTTTGGCTGCCAAAGTGCAACGCGGGCAGCGGCGCGGTGTTTGCGATGGTCTCGGTGTAGGGCGTGTGGATCCAGCCGTATTCGGGGTCGCAGCCGAAGAGATCGCAGTCGCGCCCCGTCACGCCCCAACTGCTGAAGGTGCCGCTGCGGCTGGTGGGCGCGCTCACCTGGGTGGCCTGGTTGGTCACGCTCGCACCGGTCACGCTGAGCACCCCGCCGGCGACGATCTCGCTGTCCTGGTTGATCAGGCTCTGGCTGGTGTTCAGGATCATGGCGCCGCCGCTGCTGATGCGCGCGGGCTCGCTGTGCGTCATCACGGCGCGCTGCGTGGTCTGCGCGTAGCTGCTGTATGCATCGAAGCGCAGGAGCTCGCTGTCCACGGCGGTCTTGAAGCTGGCCACGTGTGCGGTGAGTTCCATCCAGGGCGCTGCCTGGGCCTCCCAGGTGGCCAGGGCCGCCGGGCTGGTGGGAATGAGGTGGCCGTCGGCGTCGTAGGTAGGGCCCGGCTTGGGCCCCGGCGTGTCCCAGGCGGGGGCGCTCATGCCGAACTGCGACCACACCGGTGAATGGCGGCTGTAGGTGAAGGTGTCGTCCACGAACTCGGTGGTGGTCGATTCCCCGAACCCCGAGGTCACCGTGTGCGCGGCCACGAACGGCAGCGCGTTCACGTAGTAGTCCCTGTAGGCCGGGTCAGCGTAGGCGCTGGTCGCGGGCAGCAGCCAGGCGCGCTGGTGCGCGTCGTACTCGGTCTGCGCCAGCTCCGGCGGTTTGATGGCGCTCCAGGCCACATCGGTGGCGTCCAGCGCGCCCGAGGGTGTGAAGTACACCGTGTGGTTCGTGGTGGCATCGCTCACCACGGTGTGGCTCAAGTGATCGTTGGCATTGACCAGCACCGGTGTGGTGATGCTCAAGTTGCCCAGCGCCTCGATGCCAGCCGATCGGTTCTCGATACGTTCGCTGGCCGTCAGCGCCATGTCGCCCGCGCTCAGCAACAGCGCGCCCTCGACGTTGAAGATGCTGTCGGCTGTGACCTGCAACTGCTCGCGCGCGGCAATCACAGCGCCGTCTTCGTTGCGCACGCCCTGCGCGCGGACGCTCAGCGCATCACCGTAGGTGCGCGCGCCAGCGGACTGGCTCAGCCAGCCGTTGACATCCAGGCTGAGGGAGCCCCGGGCATCGATCAGGCCGGCCTGGTTCACCCCCAGCCCGGCCTCGGTGCCCACCAGGCGGATCTTGCCGGCGTACATGCCGCCCAGCGCGGCCACGTCCAGGGCAAAGGCTGGAGCCGCACCCGGCGGTGCCGTCGCAGTGATGTGGGTGGCGTCCAGCGACACATCGTTGGCGCCGGTCACCACGGTGAGCGCGTTGGCCCAGATCCCGGCGTTGAGTTCAACGGCGCGCGCCAGGATGGCGGCATGGTCGCTCGTTGAGACATCCAGCCCCAGGCCTTCAATGTGCACCTGCCCGCCCTGCACCCGAAAGCCCTCCAGCGCCCCGGCGTTCATCACCGGCACACCGGTGGTGAGGGTGGCGCGGCTCGCGTTGATGAAGCCCGCGCCGTTGACGTTGATGCCGGCGGGGTTGGCAATGACCACTTCGGCGCGCTGCCCGCCCACCTCCACCCAGCCGCTCAGCTGGGTGGCCTGGCTCGAATTCACCTCGTTGAGGATGACCCGCGCCGGCCCTGCTGCCAGCCACGGGTTGGCGCCCACCCAGCCGCCGAGCTGGGTCTGCACATCGGTGCGGCTGTTGTTGAGGATGGCGCCTTGGGCGCTCACATCGAACTGGCGGTAGACGTTGCGCGAGACGCCGGCCGCACTCGGGGTCTGGATGTTGACCAAGGGCACGCCGTTGGGCGCGGTGAGCACCGTGGGGCGCAGGTTGCCCGCAGCGCTGGGGTCGGCCGTGATCTGGCAATGAGCGGGCAGGCTCCAGGCGGCGAAGGCCAGCAGCAGGGCGATGCCAGGCCTTTGCCAGCGCTTCGGCGTGGCGGCACTGGCAGGGGCTTCGCCGCTGGCCGATGAACGGGTGCCGGACGAAGCCGTTTCGCTCACGGCCATCAGCTGGCCGCGCGCTGCGTTGAAAACGATGCGGTGGTGGTTGCGGTTCATGGGGTGTTCGAGGCGTTGTTGTGGTGGAGGGCGACGGGCTCAGAAGCCGGTGGCCAGCCAGAAGCCCAGCGCGGCGTGGGCGGTGCGAAAGCCTTCCGGCTTGTGGACGGGCCAGCCGGCGAACAGCTCGTACTGAACGCCGCCCGCGCTGCCCCGCAAGCCGACCACCGCGCCGGTCAGGCGGGTGCCGACGATTCGCCGCGCACTGGGGCCATGCACCTGGCCGTGGTCCAACCCCACAAATGCCGACGTGCCGCTGGCACCGAGCGGGGTGGCGAGTTCGTTGCGCCAGATCCAGCCGCTCTCGGCACTCAGGCTGGATTCGCCGTCGAAACCGCGCACCGTGTGGCGACCACCGATGGCGAAGCGCTCTTGGGGCGCGAGGGGTGTGCGGTGGGCCTGCGCGCGCCATTGGCCGCTGTATTGCCAGGGCTGTGTGCCGAGCTTGAAGGGCCACTGCCACTGGGCGTTGGCCTGCACCAGCGCGAACCGCGAGGTGCCCTCGCCAAAGGCCTCTTCGGGCGCGCGCAGCGAGCCGAAGGCGCCCGTGCCACGCCGGTAGCTCAGGTTCAGATCCAGCGTGCCCGGTCCCACAAACGCCCGGTGCCCGACGCCCAGTTGCCAGCCCCCCACCCGGCGGCGCTGCACCTCGACCTCGGTGTCGTCGATGAAGTTGCGCGACTGCCGCGCGAACGCCTTGGCGTGGAGGGTGGTCTTGCTCATGGCGTCGCGGTGCACCAAGTACGACAGCGTGGCCTCCTGTGAACCGGTGGTGCCGCGGTAGGCATAGTCCTGCGCGGCGCCCGCCACGGTCTGCAGGTATCGGTGCCGGCTGACGTCGAAGCCCAGCCATGCCCGGCCCCAGGGCAGCGAGTAGTGCCACGAGCTGCCGCTGGTGCCCCGTGCTCCCGGGTCACCGCCGCCCAGACTGCGCTGCAGGCCCACGTAGAAGAGATCGTTGAGCGAGAGCGGGTTGTCGATGCTGAGCGTTGCACCGCCCTGGTAGCGGCCCGTGCTGCGCGAGCCGCTGTCGTCCACGCTCAGTTGCATGCGCACCGGTCGGCCCTGCTTCCAGTGGATCAGCAGATCGCTCCGTCCAGGTTCGTCGGCCGGAACGATCTGGATGTCGGCCTCGGCGCTGGGCACCCGCTTGAAGTTCTCCAGCGCCTGCTCGATGTCGCGCAGGTTGAGGATGTCGCCGGCTTGGGCGGGCAAGGCATGGTGGGCGGAGGCGTTTCGCGCCGTGGGATCGGCGAAACGCACCTGCCGGATGCGCCCGGGGATCACCGTGAGCGTCAGGAGGCCTGGGCTCAGGTCTTGTGGTTCGACCAGCACCCGGCTCGTGACGAAGCCGCGCGCGACGACGGCGTGTTGCGCGCGCTGGGCCAGGATGCCGATGCCGCCTGCACCCAGGCAGCGGCGCAGGGGCCCGTCCAGGCCGTCGGGTGCGGTGAGTGCGTCGAGTACCCAACTGAAGCGGCTCGCATCTTCTCCTCGCAATTCGATCTGGTGGATCGGGAAGCAAGGTGACTCGGCGTCGAGCAAGCGCCGCGCCGGGGTGGCTTGCGCGGCCTGCGTGCGCTGTTCACGCTCCCGCAGCGCCTGGTCGCGCTGGCGTGCATCACGCTCCTGTGCCCGGCGTTGCTCCGATGTGCTTTGTGTTGTGTCGGTGGGGGTTTGGCCGGTGGCTGGCCATGCCCACAGCGCGCCCATCAGGAGCGTCGCCTCGGCCATGCGCCGAACCGGCCCGAAGGCCTGTCTGCGTTCCATCCTTTTCCTCGCCTGAATACTTTTTGGTGATCATTTCGAAACACCGCGCATTCTGGCGAGCGTTCTCAAAAATGAATACCTAAGTGTTGTATTCAGATAGAAGAAAAACCAAAGAGAAGAAGAAAGGCGTGAAAAAGTGACTGACCGGCGCTTGGGCTACCCCACCCGTCCCCCCAACCCCCGCGCCGCAGCCAGCACCTTGCCCACATGCCGCTCATCAAACCGGTGCGCCGGCATCGTGAGCGTGAGCGCAGCGGCAATCGAGCCGTCCGCATGGAACACTGGTGCCGAGATGCCGGCCACTTCGGCCAGGCGGTCACCCACGGCGGTCATGAAGCCATCGGCGCGGATGCGCGCGTGGATGCGCTTCTCGGCCTGTGTGGGTTTGCGGCTGTCGTCGCCCGCGCCGAAGGCCGAGAGCACGCGCCCGCCCGTGCCCTGGTGCAGCGGCAACACGTCGCCGGCGCGGATGTGGTCGCGCACCGGGTGCGGTGAGTCCACGCGGTAGAGGCACAGGCGCGTCTGGTTGGGCGCCTGGCCCTGGCGCACGTGGTACGCCGCGCTCTCGCCGGTGGCGGCCACGAGCTGGCGCAGCACGGGCATGACGACGCGGTCCAGCGAAAACGAAGCGGCGTAGATGCCGTGCAGCCGCGCCACCTCACCGCCCAGGGCGTAGCGCCCGTCGTCCAGCCGCTGCAGCAGGTGTGCGTGTTCGAGCGAGGCGAGCAGGCGCAGTGCGGTGCTTTTGTAGAGCTGCGTGCGCTCGGCCAGCTCGGCCAGCGACAAGGCCGCGTCGCCCGCGCGGAACGCACCCAGCAGCGAGAGCGCGCGGTCCACCGCGGCCGTGCCGCCGGTGGCGGCGTTGGCGTCGGCGAGCGATGGGGTCTGCGCTTTGCGGGGCATGAGAAGGGTTCGGGTTGACAGCGTTGGGGCGATCTGCGATTCTTTCAGCAGAAAGAATATCGTTCTATCTAGCGAAACGCAAGAAAAACCGCTTTTCCCATGCACAACACTCCCGAAGTCCTCATCAGCGAAGTCGGCCCGCGCGACGGCCTGCAGTCCGTCAAGGCAACCATGCCCACGGCCGACAAGCTGCGCTGGATCGACGCGCTCGTGGCGGCCGGCCTGCGCGAGATCGAGGTCGGCTCCTTCGTGCCGCCCAAGCTGCTGCCGCAGATGGCGGACGCGCCCGCGGTGGTGCAACACGCCCTGCAGCACGCTGGCCTGATGGTGATGGCGCTCGTGCCCAACCGGCGCGGCGCCGAGGCCGCGTTGGCCGCGGGCGTGCTCAAGATCACCCTGCCGGTGTCGGTGAGCGAGGCGCATTCCATGGCCAACGTGCGCAAGACGCCGGCGCAGATGCTCGACGAACTGCGCGAGGTGCACGCGCTGCGGCGCGACGCCGTGCCCGGCGTGGCGATGGAGGTGGGCTTGTCCACCGCGTTCGGCTGCACGCTGCAGGGTGCGGTGGACGAGGACGATGTGATCCGCCTCGCCGTGGCCTGTGTGGAAGCCGGCGCGGACGAGGTCGGCCTGTCCGACACCACCGGCATGGCCAACCCGGCGCAGGTGCGCCGCCTGTTCACACGGCTGCGCGCCGAGCTGGGCGAGCGCGCGGGCGCGGCCCACATGCACAACACGCGCGGCCTGGGCCTGGCCAACTGCCTGGCCGCGTATGACGTGGGCGTGCGCACGTTCGATGCCTCGCTCGGCGGCCTGGGTGGCTGCCCGTATGCGCCCGGCGCTTCGGGCAATGTGGTCACCGAAGACCTGGTGTTCATGTTCGAGGCCATGGGTGTGCGCACCGGCATCGACATCACCAAACTCATCGCCGCGCGCGAACCTCTCAAGGCCGGACTGCCCGGCGAACCGGTGTACGGCATGACGCCCGAAGCCGGCTTGCCCAAGGGCTGGCCGTCCAATATGTCCCGTTCGGGCTGAGCTTGTCGAAGCCTTCTCAACTTCTCCGCACATGACAAAACTCCCCTACGAAGGCCTGCGCGTCGTCGAATTCACCCACATGGTCATGGGCCCCACCTGCGGCATGGTGCTGGCCGATCTGGGGGCCGAGGTCATCAAGGTCGAGCCACCGGCCGGTGACAACACGCGCCGCCTGCTCGGCTCGGGCGCGGGCTTCTACCCGCTGTTCAACCGCAACAAGAAGAGCCTGGTGCTGGACCTGCAATCGCCCGAAGGCAAGGAGGCCGTGCTCAAGCTGATCGCCACCGCCGACGTGGTGAGCGAGAACTTCAAGCCCGAGACCATGAAGAAGCTGGGCCTGGATTACCAGAGCCTGAAGACGCTCAACCCGCGCCTCATCCACGTGAGCCACAAGGGTTTTCTACCCGGGCCGTACGACCACCGCACCGCGCTCGACGAGGTGGTGCAGATGATGGGCGGCCTGGCCTACATGACCGGGCGTCCGGGGGACCCGCTGCGCGCGGGCTCGTCGGTGAACGACATCATGGGCGGTCTGTTCGGTGCCATCGGCGTCATGGCCGCGCTGAGCGCGCGCGAGAAAACCGGCGTGGGCAGCGAGGTGCAGAGCTCGCTGTTCGAGAACAACGTGTTCCTGGTGGCGCAGCACATGATGCAGTTCGCCGTCACGGGCCAGCCCGCAGCGCCCATGCCCGACCGCATCTCGTCCTGGGGCATTTACGACGTGTTCAAGGTGCAGAACGACGAGCAGATCTTCCTGGCCGTGGTGAGCGACACGCAGTGGGCCATCTTCTGTGATGCCTTCGGTTATGAAGACCTCAAGGCCGACCCGCGACTGCTGGGCAACAACAACCGCGTGCGCAACCGGGACTGGCTCATCCCGCTGCTGCGCGAGCGCCTGGCGCTGCAGAGCGCGGCCGACCTGGCCGCGCTGTTCGAGCGCCACGGCCTGCCGTTCGCGCCCATCACCAAGCCCCACGAGCTGCTGGACGACCCGCACCTCTGCGCCACCGGTGGCCTGGCACCCATCACCCTGCCCGACGGCGAGCGTGCCGGCCAGACCGCGCAGACCGTGCTGCTGCCGCTCGCGCTCGATGGCGAACGCCTGGGCGTGCGGCGCAGCCCGCCGAAGCTTGGCGAACACAGCGCCGAGCTGCTGGCCGAACTCGGCTACACCGCCGAAGACGCTACCCGCTTGAGCCAGACAGTGGCGAAAGCGGCCTGAGAAGTCATCAATCCCGGCGCAATCGTCATTGATCCGTTACGGTTCGTGGGGTAATCTGCCCCGGTGGACAAACTCAAACAACTTGAAACTTTTGCATCGGTCGCCACGCGTGGCAGCCTCACCGCCGCCGCCAAGGCCGAGGGCGTGGCCCCGGCCATCATCGGGCGCCGGCTCGACGCCCTCGAAGCCCGCCTCGGTGTGAAGCTCATGGTGCGCACCACGCGGCGCATCACCCTCACCCACGAAGGCAGCGCCTTCCTCGAAGACTGCCACCGCCTGCTCACCGACCTGGCCAACGCCGAGGCCAGCGTGAGCGCCGGGGGTGTGAAAGCCAGCGGGCACCTGCGCATCACGGCACCGGCCGGCTTCGGCCGCCGCCACGTGGCGCCGCTGGTGCCGCACTTTCGCGAGCTGCATCCGGAGGTGACGATCTCGCTCAACCTGAGCGACCGCGTGGTCGACGTGGCCGGTGAAGCCTACGACTGCGCGGTGCGCGTGGGTGACCTGCCCGACTCGTCGCTGGTGAGCGTGCGCCTGGCCGAAAACCGCCGCCTGTGCGTGGCCACGCCGCGCTATTTGCAGCACCACGGGCGCCCACAAACCCCGGCCGACCTGGTGCGTTTCGATTGCCTCACGCTCTCCAGCGACGCATCACAAACCCGTGGCTGGGCGTTCACCGTGCCCAGCGAAGCGGGCGAGACCACCATCACCCACCTGCGCCCCGGCGGCCCGCTGGACTGCACCGACGGACAGGTGTTGCACGAGTGGTGCCTGGCCGGCTACGGCATCGCCTGGCGCAGCACCTGGGAGGTGGAGGCCGACATCGCTGCCGGGCGGCTGGTGAGCGTGCTCGACGAGTTCGCCGCGCCGCCCAACGGCATCTTCGCGCTGTTCCCCCAGCGCAAGCACCTCGCGCTGCGCGTGCGCCTGTGGATCGACTTCCTCAAGCACGAGTACGCGAGGCCCGATTTCTGGAAAACCTGAACCTGCAAGGAACACCACCATGATCAAGCTCCTCGGCATTTCCGGCAGCCTGCGGGCGCAGTCCTTCAACACGGCGCTGCTGCATGCCGCCCAGCCGCTGGCGGGCGGCGTGGCTCAACTCGATGCGGCCACGCTGCATGGCGTTCCGCTCTACGACGGCGATCTGGAACAGAGCGAGGGCACGCCAGCGGCCGTGCGGGCGTTGAAGGAGAGCATCCTCGCCAGCGACGGCCTGCTGCTCGTCACCCCCGAATACAACAACGGCGTGCCCGGCGTCTTCAAGAACGCGGTGGACTGGCTCTCGCGGCCCACGCCCGGCCTGCCCGACGTGTTCCACGACCGCCCGGTGGCCGTCATCGGGGCGTCTCCTGGCGGCTTCGGCACCATCATGTCGCAGACCCACTGGCTTCAGGTGCTGCGCACATTGGGCACGCGGCAGTGGCACGGCGGGCGGTTGATGGTCTCGCGTGCGTCATCGGTGTTTGCGCCCGACGGCGCGCTGCAGGACGACAAAGTGCGCCAGCAGCTGGCCGAATTCGTGCAGGGTTTCGCCGCCTTCGTGGCGGCCGCGAAAGCCTGAGGCACGTGCCTCAGCCCGGAATGTCGGGCTCCACCAGGTGGGCCAGCTGGAGCAGCGACTCCTGCCACCCGAGGTAGCACATCTCCAGAGGAATCGCTTCCGGAATGCCGTCCTGCACCACGTTGAGCTCGGTGCCGCACGAGACGGCCTTGAGCTGCACGTCCACCGTGATCAGGCCGGGCAGGTTGGGGTCGTCGAACCGGTCGGTGTAGCGCAGGCGCTCGTTGGGCACCAGCTCCAGGTATTCCCCGCCGAACGAGTGGCCGTGGCCGGTCGAGAAGTTGTGGAACGACATCTTGAAGCTGCCGCCGACCCGGGCTTCAAAGTGTTGCACCTTGCAGATGAAGCCGTAGGGAGGCAGCCAGCGGGCCATCGCATCGGGGTCGAGGAAGGCCCGGTAGACCTTCTCGGGCGGAGCGCGGAGCACGCGGTGCAGTCGAACAGTGCGGGATGACATGGCGGGGGGTCCTTTCACGGTGAGGTTCGTCTGAACAGATCGCAGCCAGAGGGAAACATGCCCGGCCACCGATGCACGACGATCCAGCGTGCGCGGTTTCGACAGGCGCGCATCCCGGTGGCGATCGCGCCGGTGACGACGACCATGACCGCGCCGTGCACCACCACCGCGCCGATGGCCTGCCACAGCGCGCCCGAGACCATGGCCCCGCCGGCCTGCGCGCCGCCCAGGCACAGCGGCATCAGCGCGGGCACGAGCGCCAGGCCAGCACCGTGCGCGGTGGACACCACGAAAGATCCGAGCCCCCATCCGGCCTTCCCGGCCAGTGCGCGGGTCACCTGCGGTGTGCGGCCCGCGAGGCACACCACCGCGGCCACCACCAGCAGCCCGCCCGCCAGCGCCAGCATCAGTTGGCGGTCCATCGACAGACCGGACACCAGCGCCGCGCACACGACAGCCACCGAGGCGACGTGCCCGATCGTGATCGGCACCAGGGACCGCAGTGCCGGTGCCCGCTGCGCTTCAGGCCTGCGCATGGCAGCAGGCGCCGGCTGCCGGTGTCGCCTGAGGTGCCGCCGCGTAGCGATCATGGTGGCGGACCCACTCCATCTTGTGGGGCACGTCGCGCTCGTCGCGGCCCCTGGGCGCGAGGTCCAGCAGGTTGTAGGTGCCCATCATCACCTCAACACCGCGCCCGTAGGTCGAGTAGGTGTGGAAGACATCGCCGGCGTCGTCCTGGTAGAAGGCGCTGATGCCGGGCAATTCATCCGACTCGTAGGGCCGTGTGCCGTAGTTGTATGTGACCTTGTTCTTCGCTTTTTCTTCCGGCGTGAAGCTCACGCCGAAGTCGAAGTTGAAGTCGTTTGCGTTCGATGACACCCACTTGAACCGCCAGCCCATGCGCTGGCGGAAGCGCTCTATGCGGGCCAGCGGCGCGCGCGAGATCGCCACCATCGTCACATCGCGCTGCGCCAGGTGCGGCAACATGCCGTCGGTGTGGTCGGCCATGAAGGAGCAGCTCGGGCAGCCCTGTTCCCAGTCCGGGCCGAGCATGAAGTGCTGCACCAGCAGCTGGTGGCGGCCTTCAAACAGCTCGGCGAGCGTGCACCGGCCTTCCAGCCCGTCGAAGACATGGTTTTTCTCGACGCGAACCCAGGGCAGCGCGCGGCGCTCGCGGGCGATCTGGTCGCGCAGCCGGGTCAGTTCCTTCTCGCGCGCCAGCAGCTCATGGCGCTCGGTGAGCCATTGGTCCCGGGACACGATGACGTGGCGCGCGGTGTTCGTTTCAGCGGTGGTGTTCATGATGGGATCCTGGGTTTGAGAGACGGTTGATGCGGCAGGTAGGTGCCGCTCACGCGGCCTTCGGGCGCCGCACGGCGCGGACCTTGCCGCTCTCCCCGCCGCCGCAATAGAAGAGATCGGTGCCGTCGGACTCGAGGCCGCTCACGCCGGTGCCCGGCGGCATGTCGAGCCGTTCGAGCACGGCGCCGGTCTGCGGGTCGATGCGCCGGATGTCGCTCGCCTCGCCTTCCCAGGTGCCATGCCAGAGTTCACCGTCGACCCAGGTCACGCCGGTGACGAAGCTGTCGGACTCGATGGTGCGCCGGACGGCGCCGGTGGCGGGGTCGATCTGGTGGATCTTGCGGTCGCGGTACTGGCCCACCCACAGGCTGCCTTCGGCCCAGGTAAGCCCGGAGTCGCTGCCGCCGCCGGGCGCGGGAATGGAGTGCAGCACCTGCCCGGTGGAAGGATCGATCTTGTCGATGCGCGCCTCGGCGATCTGGTAGAGGTGCGTGCCGTCGAAGGCGGTGCCGGCGTCACCAGCGCGCTCCAGAGTGCGGGTGGTTTCGCCGCTGGCGGGATCGAAGGCGAGGATCTGCGCGCCGGTGGCGGCCCAGACGCGCTGGCCATCGTGGGTGACGCCGGCGATCATGTTGGCGCCGGCGAAGGGGCCGTACTCGCGCACGATCTCGGCGGGGCGCGCGGTGGCTCGCTTGGGGGTTGTTGCGGTCTTGCTGGTCATGGTGGACTCCTGTTGGGCAGCACCGTGTCTCGGTGCCTGGAGTCCACTCTATTCAATCGGCAGCGCAGTGGGGAGTAACAAGATCGTCGTGAAACCCGCCAGGGTCGGCGCCAGCCAGCGCCGTGCGCGCGCCTGCCCGATGGCGCGCACGCGCCCTTCGGCTTCCAGCTCGGCCAGCGCGCGCTGCACGGTGCGCTGGCTCGCGCCCAGCGCCAGCGCAAGGACCGAAGTCGACCAAGCCGCGCCGTCGGAGAGCAGCGCCACCAGCGAGGCCTGCTCGCCGACGATGGGCGGCTCCAGCACCACGACCTCGCGCCCGCCCAGCGTCTGGAGCATGAAGCCGCGCCCGGTGGCTTCGATGCGCGCCATCGACTTCACGAGCGCGCGCAGGCGGCCGATCTCGACCCGCAGGCGCGCGCGGTGCGTCTCGTCGGGGTGGCGGGTGCGAAACGCGTCCGCGATCAGGGCTTCGCGGTCCACGTCGCCCGGCCAGGCCTTCGCCAGCGCGCGAGCCAGCGTGAACAACACGGGGCGACGCGCCAGCGCTTGCCACGCGGCACCCGTGCCCAGGCCGCGGCGGCAGGCGTCGATCACCAGCGCGTCCGAGGCCAGCAGCGCCGCCACCTCGGCCAGCCGCAGCGCCTGTTCGCCGCCACCGGCCACCACGCGCCGGGCGGCGGGCTGGTCCAGTGTGGCCAGCGCGCGCGCCACCTCGGCCCGCAGCGCCGGCACACCCGAGCGCTCGGCCGCCGCCTGCGCGCGTGCGAGTGCGTCACGCGCCGCGTCGACCCGCAGCGAGCGCAGCGCGAGTTCGGCCGCGACCAGCTCGGCCACCGCTGCCAGCGCGGGCGACAGGCCGCGCGCATCGAGCGGGGCGAGCGCTTGCGCGGCTTCGTCCAGGCGGCCGAGCAGCACCAGCCGGCGTGCCGCGATGAGACGCGCTTGCAGCGCGTTTGCGCGGTCGCCGTGCGCATCGAGCGTGTCCGCGGCGCCCGCCAATGGGCGGGAGGAACCACCGAGATCGCGCATGGCCAGCGCCACCTCGGCCTCGGCCACCACGCAGCGCACGCGTGCGAGCGCCTCGTGCGTGCCGAAGCCCTGGCTGGCGCGTCGCAGCAGTTCGCGTGCACGCGCATGCTCACCGAGCTGGGCCATGGCGATGCCGCGCAAGGCCAGCGCCGGCGGGTCGTCGCGCAGGGCGATGCGTTTGAGCGCGCCGAGTGCGTCGCCCCCGGCGAGCGCTCGCGCGGCAGCGGTGATCAGGGAATCCATGGCCACAGGCTACACCGAGCCGTGGGCCTGGACGGCGCGTCAGATGCCGCGGTCGGAACTTCCCCCGACCGCGCAGCGTCCCACCTGCCTCTTCATCCCCGCGAGGCCAGGCATGCAGATCCCACCCGCGCCATGGCGCAGCCGCCGCCAGTGGCTGGCCACCGCAAGCGCATCGCTGGCGCCGCTCGTCTGGCCCGCGCTGGCGCAGCCGAGTGCCGCGCCGCCGATGCACGTGCGCCGCATCCCCTCGAGCGGCGAAGCCCTCCCGGTGATCGGCCTGGGCTCGTGGATCACCTTCAATGTGGGCAACGACCCCCAGGCCCGCGACGTCTGCGCCGAGGTGGTGCGCGCGTTCTTTGCCGCCGGTGGACGCGTGATCGACAGCTCGCCCATGTACGGCTCCTCGCAGCCCGTCATCGGCCATGCACTCGCGAAGCTCAAACACCCCGCGTCCCTGTTCTCTGCCGAGAAGGTGTGGATCGGCGATGCGTCGCGCGGCGCCACGCAGATGGAGGCTTCGCGCGTTTTCTGGGGCGTGCCTCGGTTCGACCTGATGCAGGTGCACAACCTGCTCTCCTGGGAGGAACACCTGCCGCGCCTGTTCGAGATGAAGGCCAGCGGGCGCCTGCGCTACGTGGGCATCAGCACCTCCGAAGGCCGGCGTCACGCCGAACTCGAACGCATCATGCGCACGCAGCGGCTCGACTTCGTGCAACTCACCCACAACCTGCTTGACCGCGAGGCCGAACAGCGTCTGCTGCCGCTGGCGCAGGAGCGCGGCATCGCGGTGCTGGTGAACCGGCCGTTTCGCCAGGGCGCCTTGCTCGACCAGCTCGCGCGCCACCCGCTGCCGGGCTGGGCGGCCGATATCGGCTGCGACAACTGGGCGCAGGTGGCGCTGAAGTTCGTGGTGTCACACCCGGGCGTGACCTGCGCCATCCCGGCCACGAGCCAGGTGGCGCACCTGCGGCAGAACATGGGCGCGGCCTTGGGGCCCCTGCCCGACGCGGCCCTGCGCGTGCGCATGGCGCGTGAGGTCGCCGCGCTGTGAGCGAGTGGCGGACCTACCGCCCGGCGGACTTCCTGATGTTCGCGCCAGGCACCTACTGGCGGCTGTTCGAGCTGCACAACCAGGCGCTGTGGCCGGCGCAGGTGCTGGCCGTGCTGGTGGGTCTTGCCATCGTGGCGGGCCTGTGCCGTGGCCAGGCGGGTGCCCTGCGTGGCGCCGCCCTGGCGCTGGCGCTGGGCTGGGCCTTCGTGGCCTGGACGTTTCTCTGGCAACGTTACGCTGCCATCAACTGGGCCGCGATCGGCGTTGCCTGGGGCTTCGGGGTGCAGGCGATCGGGTTGCTGGTTTTGTCGACACGCCCTTCGCTGTTGATGGCGGCCGAGCCGCGCCGCCGCCTGGCGGGCCTCGGTCTGGTGCTCTGGTCGTTGCTCGCGCACCCGGTGTTGGCCCCGGCGCTGGGTCGGCCATGGGCGCAGGCCGAGGTCTTCGGGCTCGCACCCGACCCCACCGCCATCGCCACCCTGGGCGTGCTCTTGTGCGCCGATCCGGCCACACGCGCCACGCGCGTTCTGCTGGGCGCGTTGCGCGCGGGCGCATTGGCGTGGTGCGCCATGAGTGCAGCCACTCTGGGCACCATGGGATCGGCGCAGGGCTGGGTGATGCTGGCCGCGATGGTGGTGGCCATCCTCGCGCCGGGATTCACCCGCGCTCGCGTGTGAAGGCCCGCACCGCTGAACTGATCAGCGCGCCAGTGCCTCGGACGGTGCCACGCGCAGCGAGAGCCAGGCAAACACGCCGCCCACCACCGCACCGGCCAGCACGTCAAGAAACACATGCTGGCGGATCGCCATCGTGGACCACAGGATGACGGCGCACTGCAGCACGCTCAGCCAGCGCAGCGCCACCGGTGCACCCACCTGCACAAAGATGCGATGCAGCCACACCGCCGCGTACACGGCCGAGGCCACGTGCAGCGACGGACAGGCGTTGCCGGTGGCGTCCAGGCCTTTCATGAACGCCAGCTGGGCATGCCGCGACCAGTCGATGTCGAGCACAGGCGTCTGCGTGGGAGAGATCCAGAACAGCAGCAGGCAGAAGATGCACAGCGCCGCCATCCAGAGGCCTTGATGCAGGAGCGCGCGCAGGTTGGGCATCCATGCCGCGGGGAGCGATACATACACCCACAGCGACACATAGGCCGCGAATCCCGCGGGTGTGAACGGCACCCAGTGGTCGATGGCGAGCATGGGCATCGTGAACGGCTCAGCCAGCGGATGGCGCTGCACCCAGAAATAGGCCTGGAAGAACACCACCATGAAGGCCATGGTGCCGAAGGCCTTGAGGTACCAGAGATGGGTGAACCGGGACAGGAGTTGACGGGGCCAGGCGCGGTCGGGGGAGGGAGTCATGAGATGGGTGGGTGTGCGACCGGCGACGGGCCGCGCTAATGTACGACACGCTCGCGCGGCGCAGAGGAGGTGAGCGCACGCTTTGTATAATCCGTCGCCCTGCGAAACGCGGGCGGCGTGTGCCTGCCCCAGGCCGCTGCAGAACGACAAGATGGCCTTTGCCCCGGAGGAGATTTCCCATGTTCCCGTTTGTGTCCGGGCCTGAATGCAGGCCTTTCCCCGCCGTTCCCGTGTCCGGATGCCCGGTATGAGTTCCGCCGAACTCATCCGCAGCTTTCTCACCGATCGCCTGGGCATCGAACCGGCACAGGTTGAGCCGGCGTCCTTGCTGGCCGACCTGGGGGTCGACTCATTGATGCTCGCCGAACTCATGTTCGAAGCCGAAGACCGTCTGGGCATCGAAATTCCGTCCGATCTGCCGCTGCCCAGAACCGTGGCTGACATGCAGGCGGCGCTTGACTCGCTGACGCTGTTGAAGACCGGCTGACCGATGCATCGCCGTCGCGTCGCGATCACCGGCATCGGATTGATCAGTCCCTATGGTGGCGATGTCGACGACTTCTTCGATCGCCTGCTGGCAGGCGAATCGGCGGTGCGCCACCTGCTGACCGAGGACCTGCCGCGACCCTTGTCCACGCCGTTCGTGAATTGCCAGGCCTTTGACGCCGAGGCCGTGCTGGGCAAGCCCTTGGCCTTGATGATGGAACGTTTCGCGCAGCTCGGCATGGCCGCCGCGTTTCAGGCCTGGGAACAGGCCGGCCTGCCGCGAAAGACCGATGCCGCCGATGCCCGCGATGGCTGGGGCTGCATCTGGGGCACCGCGCTGGGCGGGCTCTCGGCCCACGAGCGGGGCAGCCGCGAGTTGTGGCTCAAGGGGCGCGAGCGGCTTTCCCCCCTGTCGGTGGTGCAGGGCATGAACAACGCCGTCAATGCGCACATCTCCATCCAGCTCGGCCTGGGGGGCATGAGCACCAGCCACACGGCGGCCTGCGCTTCGTCGGCCATTGCCATTGGCGAGGCGTTTCGGCGCGTGCGCAGTGGCGACGCAGACGTGATGCTCACCGGCGGCTCCGACGTCTGTCAGGCCTATGGCGTGGTGCGTGCCTGGGAAGCCATGCGCGTCATGGCACCGGGCGACGCGCAGACCGCGCCGGTGGCCTGCCGGCCGTTCGCGGCTGACCGCGCCGGTCTGGTGCTCGGCGAAGGCGGTGCCGCGCTGGTGCTGGAAGCCTGGGACCACGCGGTGGACCGCGGCGCACCCATCCATGGTGAAATCGTCGGTTATGGTGCCAGCTGCGATCGCAGCCACCTGGTTCGCCCCAGTTGCGACGGCCAGGTGCGGGCCCTGCGGGCCGCGCTGGCGGACGCGGGACTCGTGCCGGCGGACATCGGTTACGTCAATGCCCATGGCACGGCCACCGCCGAGGGCGACCCGGTGGAGATATCGGCCCTTCGCGAGGTGTTTGGCGAGGGGGCGCGGCGCCTGCCCGTGAGTGCCACCAAGTCCATGCACGGCCACCTGCTCGGTGCCTCGGGCGCCATCGAGGCCGTGGTCACCGCGCTGGCCCTGCGCAAGCAGGCAGTGCCGCCGACCGCCCACCTCGCCGGGCGCATCGACCCCGCCTGCGAGGGGGTTGATCACATCCTGCAGGGCAGGCGCCAGGAGCCGTTGCAGGCGGCTCTGTCGAATTCGTTTGCCTTTGGCGGCAGCAACGCCGTGTTGGCGTTCCGGGCGCCGCCGCCCCGCTGAAGATTTTTTGTTTTCTTGAATGACCGCCATGACCGAACCTGTTTCCCCTGCCACCGTCGATGCCCTCTGGCCCGAGGTGGTCGCCTTGATCATCGAAGCCCTCAACATGGAGCTGGTGCCCGGCGACGTCGACCCCGACGGCCCACTGTACGGCGACGGCATGGGGCTCGATTCCATCGACATGCTGGAGATCTCGCTCGTGATCTCCAAACGCTACGGCTTCCAGATGCGCTCGGACAACGAAGACAACGAGAAGATCTTTTCGTCGCCCAGAGCCCTGTCGGCCCACATTGCCAGCCAGCGCACGCAGTGAAATGACCCCCATCACGGTGCTGCGGGACCTCGGGTTGCTGCTTTTGATGGTGGCGTGGGTGGTCGCAGCGCATGTGGGCAGCACGGGTTGGGGCAACGCCAGCTTCAACGCCGCGGTGGGTGTGCTGCCGATCGCGGTGGCCGTGCTCATGGCCCTGTGGCGCCTGCCGCAGTGGTTTCTGCGCGCGGCCGGCGTGCTGGCCCTGGGTGCGCTGCTGGCCTGGCTCTGGCCGCAACTGCGCCACAACGTGCCGCTGCTCTACTACCTGCAGCACCTGGGCATCCACGTGGCGCTTGGCGTGTTCTTCGGCAAGTCGCTGCTCGGCCCGGGCGAGGCGCTCATCACGCGCATGGCGCGGCGCATCTTTGCCCACGAGCTGTCCGAGCGCAAGGTGCGCTACACGCGCAACGTCACGCTGGGCTGGACCCTGTTCTTCTTCATCAACGCGCTGGTCTCCACGCTGCTGTTCATCTGGGCGCCGCCGGCCATCTGGTCGATCCACGCCAACCTGCTGACCGGCCCGCTGGTCGGTCTGATGTTCTTGGTCGAGCACCTCTGGCGCATGTGCGTGCTGCCACCGCACGAGCGTCCCGGCATCGCCGACGTCGTGCGCGCCTACCGGCGCGAATCGGCGCAGCGCAGCGCGCCTCCCCCGCGGTCATGAGCGCAGCGCCGGGCCGCCCCAAGCCAGCTCGCGCCGCAGTGCGCAGCACGGAGGTCTCCGAGTGAGTGCGCACCCGCTGATCAGTGGCCGCGGCCTGGACGACGTGCTGGCCTGGCGCCCGCAGGGGCCGGTGACGGTGCGCGAATTCCTCGCCGACGCGCTCGCGCTCGCCGCCCGGCTGCCGGACGGCGGCTGGCAGCTCAACCTGTGCGAGGACCGTTACCACTTCGCGGTCGGTTTCGTGGCCGGATTGCTGGCTGGCAAGGTCAGCTTGCAACCCTCGTCGCAGTCGCCTGAAACGCTGCAGCGCCTGGCCGTCGATCACCCCGGCACCACCTGGCTGGCCGACAAGCCCGCCGACCTGCCCGGCATGCCCGGCACGGTGTTTCCCGATCTCGCCGCCCTGGATCGCCCGGCGGTGCACGAGATGCCGCAGATCGACGACGACCGGCCCGTTGCGATCCTGTTCACCTCCGGCTCCACCGGCCTGCCACAGCCGCACTGCAAAACCTGGGGCAAGCTGGTGCAGAACGGGCGTGCGGAAGCCGCTGCCCTGGGCCTGTTGCAGCGGCCGCAAGCCATCGTCGGCACCGTGCCCACACAGCACAGCTACGGTTTTGAGTCGACCTTCCTCGTGGCCCTGCATGGCGGCTGCCAGTTCGCGGCAGCCAAACCGTTCTACCCGCAAGACATCGTTGCCGCGCTGCAGGCCTTGCCGCGCCCGCGCATGCTCGTGACCACACCGTTCCACCTATCGGCCCTGCTGGCATCGGAACTGCCGGTGCCGCCGCTGGACCTCGTGCTCTCGGCCACCGCGCCGCTCAGCCCCGATCTGGCGCGCCGCGCCGAAGCGCGCTGCGGCGCGCCGGTGCATGAGATCTATGGCTCCACCGAGTCGTCCGCGCTGGCCAGCCGCCGCACGCTCGACGGCGCGGCCTGGCATCCGCTGGGTGCGGTGCGTCTTGAGCACGAGGGCGACACCACCTGGGCCAGCGGCGGACACGTCGAAGGTCGCGTGCCGCTGGCCGACGTGATCGAGTCCTGCGCCGACGGCACATTTCTGCTGCACGGCCGCCACGCCGACCTCGTCAACATCGCGGGCAAACGCACCTCGCTGGCTTACCTCAACCACCAGATCGGCGCGTTGCCGGGCGTGGTCGACGCGGCCTTTTTCCTGCCCGACGACACCGCCGACGGTGATGGCGTGACACGCCTGGCCGCCTTCGTGGTGGCGCCCACGCTGGACGCGCGCACGCTGCTCGCCGGGCTGCGCACGCGGCTCGACGCGATCTTTCTGCCGCGCCCCCTGGTGCTGGTGGATGCTTTGCCGCGCAACGCCACCGGCAAGCTCACGCGCCAGGCGCTGCAGGGGCTGTACGCCGAGAAGGTGGTGCATGGACACGGCTGAATTCACCTGGAGCCTGCCGGCCGACCACCCGGCCTTTGCCGGCCACTTTCCGGCGCGACCCATCGTGCCCGGCGTGGTGCTGCTCGATCACGCGCTCCTGTTGGCCGCACAGATGCGCGGTGCGGTGCCCGGTGCTGGCTGGCAGATCGCACAGGCCAAGTTCTTCGTGCCGGTCGGCCCGTCGCAGGTGCTGCGCTTCGTTTTGCAGACCACGCCGCGTGGCGCCATCGCCTTCAGCGTGAACTGCGAAGGCCGCGAAGTGGCGGCCGGCAGCCTCGTGCCCCCGGCCCCATGACCGGCGAACCCACACCCGAGTGGATGCGTCAACAGGAGCGCAGCCACCTGGGCGCTTTGCGGCTGATGGTCTGGATCTCGCTGCGGCTGGGGCGCCCGGCCGGGCGTGTGGTGCTGCGCGGCATCGCGCTGTACTTCCTGCTGTTCTCGCCCACGGCGCGTCGCAACGGGCGTGCCTATCTGGCGCGCGCACTGGACCGTCCGCCCACCTGGCGCGACGGCTACCGGCATGTGTTGAGCTTTGCGAGCACCGTGCACGACCGCATTTACCTGCTCAACGACCGCTTCGACCTGTTCGACATCCGCATCACCGGCGACAAGGCCGTGCAACAGGCACTGGACCACCAGCCGGGGGCGTTCCTGGTGGGCGCCCATCTGGGCAGCTTCGAGGTGTTGCGCGCCATGGCCCACCAGCACGCGCGCACGCCGGTGGCGATGCTGATGTACGAGGACAACGCGCGCAAGATCAACGCCATCCTGCACGCCATCAATCCGCGCGCGCAGCACGACGTGGTGGCACTCGGCCACCCGGACTCGATGCTGCGGGCACGCGACAAACTGGATGCGGGGTGCCTGGTGGGCATGCTGGCCGACCGGTCGCTGGCGAACGACTCCACGGCAGAATGCATGTTCCTGGGCGCGCCGGCGCGATTTCCGCTGGGGCCGTGGCGCATGGCTGCCATGCTGCGCAGGCCGGTGTTTTTCATGTCCGGTCTGTACCTCGGTGGCAACCGCTACGAACTGCGCTTCGAACCCTTGGCGGACTTCTCCAACGTCGAGCGCGGCGACCGCGAGGCCGCCATGGCGCAGGCCATGCAGGCCTACGCCGACCGGCTCGGGGACATGTGTCGCCGGGCACCGTACAACTGGTTCAACTTTTTCGATTTCTGGCAACGCACATGATTCGACGACTTCTCACCGGCCTCGTGTTCCTCGGCTACACGGCATTGGGCCACGCCGCGTTCGACATCGAGCAGCTCATGACCGAGCTGGCGCGCAACCCCGGCGGCCACGCCAGGTTTGTCGAAAAACGCCATCTCGCGCTGCTCGACAAGCCGGTGGTGGCCACCGGCGAAATGTTCTACAACGCGCCCGACCGGCTGGAGAAGCGCACCTACACCCCCAAGGCCGAGACCATGGTGCTCTACAAGGACACGCTGAGCCTGGAGCGCGGGCGCCAAAAGATGCAGATCCAGCTCAGCCAGCGGCCCGAGGTCGCCGCTTTCGTGGAGAGCATCCGCAGCACACTGCAAGGCAACCGCGCCTCGCTGGAGCGCAACTACACGCTCCAGCTCGCCGGCAACGTCGACGCCTGGGAGCTGACCCTGGTACCGATCGAGCAGCGCATTGCCACGCTGCTGCAGCGCATCACCTTGAGCGGTGTGCGCCAGCAGGTGCTGGGCATCGAATACCTGCAGACCGACGGTGACCGCACCGAGATGACCATCGAGCCGGTGAAACCTCAATGAGCCCCCGCCCGGCCGCTCCGAAGGGGGATCGCACCGCAGTGCGAAGCACGGAGGTTTTCGAATGTTCCCGCCCGGCCGCTCCGAAGGGGGMTCGCACCGCAGTGCGAAGCACGRAGGTTTTCCCATGACCCGGAGCGTCTGGCGTGCGCTGTTGATCTGGCTGGCGGCGATGGCGCTGGGGCTGGGCCTGCTCTGGAACACCCGTTTCTCCGCGGATGTCTCCTTCTTCCTGCCCTCCAACCCCACGGCCGAGCAATCGGTGATGGTGGACCAGCTGCGCGAGGGCGCGGTGTCGCGTCTGCTGATGGTGGCGATTGCCGGTGGCGACGCGGCGCAGCGGGCCGACGCGTCGCGCGCGCTGCGCGCCTCGCTGGCGGGCAACGAGGCCTTTGCCACGGTGCAGAACGGCGAAGCCGAGGCGATGGACGCCACGCGCGACTTCCTGCTGGCTCACCGCTACCTGCTGAGCACCGCCGTCACGCCCGAGCGCTTCAGCGTGGAAGGTCTGCGCAGCGCGGTGAACAACAGCATCGATCTGCTCAGCTCGTCGGCCGGACTGCTGTTCAAGCCCTTCCTCGCGCGCGACCCCACCGGTGAACTGGTGGAGCTGGTCTCGGGCCTGGGCGGCGGGGTGCAGCCCAACGAGATGGAAGGCGTGTGGGCCTCGCGCGACGGCGAACGCGCCATGCTGCTGGTGCAGACGCACGCGCTCGGCTCCGACACCGATGGACAGTCGGCGGCCGTGGAGCTGATCCGCGAGCGCTTTGCGCAAGCCACGCAGCAGCCGGGAATGGCCGGCTTGACGATGGAGATGTCGGGCCCCGGGCTGTTTGCGGTGCGCGCGCGCGCCACCATCCAGGAAGAGGTCGCGCGCCTGTCGATCATGAGCACGGTCATCATCGCCGTCCTGCTGGGCTTCGTGTACCGCCGCGCTCGCCTCATGCTGCTCACGCTGGTGCCGGTGCTCAGCGGCACGCTGGCCGCCATCGTCACGGTGGGGCTGGTGCACGGCACCGTGTTCGGCATCACGGTTGGCTTTGGCGCCGCACTCATTGGCGAGGCGGTGGACTACGCCATCTACTACTTCGTGCAGTCGGGGCGCATGGGCACGGTGTCCTGGCGCGAGCAGTACTGGCCCACCATTCGCCTGGGTGTGCTCACCTCGTTGCTGGGGTTTGGCGCGTTGCTGTTCTCGGGCTTCCCCGGCCTGGCGCAGCTCGGCCTGTACGCCATCAGCGGCGTGGTCACAGCCGCGCTGGTCACGCGTTACCTGCTGCCGCACCTGGCGGGCCCCGGTGTGCATCTGGCCGATGGCGCGCGCCAGGGCCGCCTGCTGCGCCCGCTGGTGGCGCACGCCAGCGGGCTGCGCTGGCCTTTGCTGGTGGTGGTGCTGGTGGCCGGCGTGTACCTGGCCCAGCACCGCAACGACCTCTGGTACCCCAACCTGTCGGCACTGTCCACGGTCACCGAAGCCGAAGGCGAGCTGGACGCCCGCCTGCGCGCCGACCTCGGCGCGCCCGACGCGCGCTACATGGCGGTGATCACCGCACCCGACCGCGAGAGCGCGCTGCAGGCGGCCGAGCGCGCCGGCGAGCCGCTGCGCCGGCTGGTTGACCAGGGGCTCATCGGCGGCTTTGATTCCCCGGCGCGTTTCCTGCCGAGCGAGGCCATGCAGAACGCGCGGCGCGCCAGCCTGCCGCCGCCCGACGAACTCGGCGCGCGCCTGCGGATCGCGCTGGCCGATGCGCCGCTGTCGGCCGATCGGTTGCAGCCGTTCCTGGACGACGTGCAGGCCGCTCGCAGCGCCCCCAACCTCACCCGCAAAGACCTGGACGGCACCGGTCTGGGCCTGGCGGTGGACGCGCTGCTGCTGCAACGTCCCCAGGGCTGGAGCGTGTTGTTGCCGCTGCGTCCGGCGCCGGCTGCCGCGGGTGCCGACATCCCGGTCGAGGCGGTGCGGGCCGCGCTGGCCGGCAGCGGCGCGATCTTCATCGACCTCAAGGGCGAGTTCGACACGCTCTACGGCGAGTACATCGACGAAGCCATCCTGCTCTCGCTGGCGGGCTTCCTCGCCATCGTCGTGGTGCTGGCCTTCGTGCTGCGCAGCCCGCGGCGGCTGGCCGGCGTGATGCTGCCATTGGTGATGGCGGTGATGGTGGTGGTGGCCGGCCTGCACGCCTGTGGCGTGCGCCTGCACCTGCTGCACCTGGTGGGCGTGTTGCTCACGGTGGCGGTGGGTTCCAACTACGCGCTGTTCTTCGACCGCCTCGCGCTCGGGGAAGCGCTGGACGATGAAACCCTGCTGTCGATCGGCGTGGCCAGCACCACCACCGCGATCGGCTTCGGCGTGCTGGCCATTTCCTCGGTGCCCGTGCTGCAGGCCATCGGCGTGACGGTGGGGCCGGGCGCGGTGCTGGCGCTGGTGCTGTCGGCGGCGTTCGCGGTGAGAAAGCCCACGCCGTGACCACCACGCTGCGCACCGTCGGCACCTTGCGCGCTGCGCCGCAGTTGCTCGTGATGCTGCCTGGTGTGGCCATGCGCCCCGAAGCCATATTCGACGCCGGCTTTTCCCGCGCCATCGCGCAGCGCGGCCTGCCGCTGGACCTGCTGGCGGTCGACATCAGTGGTGTCGGGCTCGATGCCGTGCACACCTGGGACGCCCTGCAGAAAGACATCCTCACGCCGGCGCGTGAGCGCGGCGCACGCGTGTGGCTGGGCGGCATCTCGCTCGGCGGCATGGTGGCCATGGCGCACCTGGCCGCGCGGCCCGGCGTGGCCGACGGCCTGTGCCTGCTCGCGCCCTACCCGGGCAGCCTGCCCAGCGTCAACATCGTCGAGCGCGCCGGGGGCCCGGACCCATGGCAACCCAGCGAGGAAGACCTGCGCGACCCCGAGCTGCGCGTCTGGCAATGGCTCAAGCGCCCGCCACCCGACTTGCCGGTGTTCATCGGCCACGGCACCGAAGACCGTTTTGCCGCGCGCATCCAGCGCGTGGCCGAACGTTTCCCGCCGGCCTCGCGCCACACCGTTGCGGGTGGTCACGACTGGGCGGCCTGGCTGCCGCTGTGGGAGCGTTTCCTGGATGCCGGCCAATTCTCCCGCTGACATGTCGCGCTGGACCCCGGCCCCCTTTCTGAGCGCGAGCGCCGCCGTGCACGGCGCGGCCGCCCTCGGCACGCTGGCCGTGCCCACCGCCTGGCCCTGGGCCGTGGGCGCGCTGGTGGCCAACCACGTGCTGCTGGCCGGCGCCGGGCTGTTGCCGCGCGCCACGCTGCTCGGCCCCAACCTGATCCGCCTGCCCGAGGCCGCCGCGCGGCGGCGCGAGATCGCGCTGACCATCGACGACGGGCCCGACCCCGAGGTCACGCCGCGTGTGCTCGACCTGCTCGACGCGGCGGACGCGCGCGCCAGCTTCTTCTGCATCGGGCGCATCGCCGAACAACATCCCGCGCTGTGCCGCTCCATCGTGCAGCGCGGCCACCGCGTCGAAAACCACGGGTATGCACACAGCAACGCCTTCTCGCTGTTCGGCCCGGGCGCGATGCGGCGCGACATCGTGCGCGCGCAGACCCTGCTTGCCGACATCACCGGTGAGGCGCCAGCGTTCTTCCGCGCCACAGCCGGCCTGCGCAACCCCTTCCTCGATCCCGTGCTGCACGGCCTGGGCCTGAAGCTCGCCACCTGGACGCGCCGCGCCTACGACACTCGCACCGGCGACGCCGAGCGCGTGCACCAGCGCCTCGCGCGGCACCTGGGTGCAGGCGACATCGTGCTGATGCACGACGGCCACTGCGCGCGCACGCCCACCGGCGAGCCGGTGGTGCTCGCGGTGCTGCCGCGCCTGCTGCAGACCATTGCCGAACGCCAGCTGCATCCCGTCACGCTGACCCAGGCGCTGTCCCCATGAGCCGCCACTCCGTTCAACAGCTGGTTCACGAGGCGAGCCAGACCTTCCGCGCCAGCGGGCACTTCGCCTACCACTACGCGCGCGGCAAGCTCGGTTACGACAGCATCTTTCACGAGATGCTGCGCCGCGGCCTGCTGCCCGAGGGCGGCCACTACCTCGACCTCGGCTGCGGCCAGGGCAGCCTGTTCGCCTGGCTGCTGGCGGCGCGCCGCCTGCACGAACAAGGGCACTGGCCCACGGGCTGGGCGCCGCCACCGCAGCCGAAGCAGCTGCGCGGCGTGGAACTGATGCAGCGCGACGTGGACCGCGCCGCGTGCGCCTTCGGCCCGCAGCACCCGGTGGTGCGGGTGGAGCAGGGCGACATGAACGCGGTGGACTTCGGTCGGCCCGATGCCATCGTGATCCTCGACGCGCTGCACTACTTCAGCCACGAGCAGCAGCGCGCCGTGCTCGCGCGCATCCGCCAGGCGCTGCCGCCCGGCGGCGTGTTCCTCACGCGCATCGGCGACGCCGGCGCCGGCCTCACCTACCGCATCTGCAACGGCCTGGACCGCCTCGTCACCTACTCGCGCGGCCACCGTCTGCCCCGCCTGTACTGCCGCACGCTGCAGGACTGGGTGGCCGAGCTCGAACGACTGGGCTTCGTGGTCGAAACCGAGCCCATGAGCGGGCGCAAACCCTTTGCCAACGTGATGCTGGTGTGTAAGGTGCCGCACGGAGCGGCGCCGGTGAACCTGCCACCATCTGAGACAATGCCCGACCCCGTTTCCTCCCTCTCCACGTGAAGCCCCTGCTGCTGTCAGCCACCACCGTCACCACCTGCCTGGGCGTCGGGCTCGATGCCCACCGCGCGGCCTTGCGTGACAACCGCAGCGGCCTGCAGCCCTGTGCATTCGAGACCGTGGACCTGCCCACCTGGGTGGGCGAGGTCGCGGGGGTGGACGATCACCCTTTGCCCGCGGCGCTGCGCGCCTACAACTGCCGCAACCACCGCTTGGCCCTGCTCGCGCTCAGGGCCGACGGCTTCGAGGATCGCGTGCGCGCTGCCGTCGCCAAGCACGGTGCGGGGCGCGTGGGCGTCTTCATGGGCACCAGCACCTCCGGCATCCTGCAGACCGAGCTGGCCTACCGCGAGCGCGATCCTGTCACCGGCGCATTGCCCGCGTCGTTCAGTTACGGCACCACGCACAACCCCTACGCGCTCAGCGAGCTTCTGCGCCAGCACCTGGGCATCACCGGCATGGCCACCACGATTTCCACCGCGTGTTCGTCCAGCGCCAAGGTGTTTGCCGCGGCGGCGCGCCAGCTCGAGCTGGGCACCATCGACGCGGCGCTGGTCGGCGGTGTCGACTCGCTGTGCCTCACCACCTTGTACGGTTTCGCTTCGCTCGAGCTCACGTCGCGCGAACCTTGCCGCCCTTATGACGCTGGCCGCAACGGCATCTCGATCGGCGAGGGCGCGGCCTACGCGCTGCTCGAACGCGCCGACGCCGCGCCCACTGACGCCGTGTGGTTGTTGGGTTCGGGCGAATCGAGTGACGCGCACCACATGTCCGCGCCGCACCCCGAGGGCCTGGGCGCAAAGATGGCGATGCAGGCCGCCTTGCGCTCTGCATCGCTGAGCCCGGGCGCCATCGACTACATCAATCTGCACGGCACGGCCACGCCGGCCAACGACAGCGCCGAGGGCCTGGCCGTGTCCGCCGTGTTCGAAGAACATGTGGCCTGCTCGTCCACCAAGGGGGCCACCGGCCACACGCTGGGCGCCGCCGGTGCCGTCGAGACCGTGCTGTGCACGATCGCGCTGGTCGACGGCTTCGTGCCCGGCAGCCCCGGCACGCGCGCGCTCGATCCCGCGATCCCGATGAACTACCAGTTGCAGGGGGCCGACGCACCGCTGCGCCACGCGCTCACCAACTCTTTCGGGTTTGGCGGCAGCAACTGCAGCCTGGTGTTCGGCAGGGGCGCGGCATGAGCGCTGCGCCGGGCCGTTCCCAAGCAAGCTCGCACCGCAGTGCGCAGCACGGAGGTATTCCAGCTGGCGTGCCCTTGACCGCCTGGATCACCGGCGTGGGCTTCATCGCGCCCGGCCTGCCCGACTGGCCGAGCGCGCGCGCTGTGCTGCGCGGCGAGCAGGCCTGGGTATCGGTGCCTTCGCTGCTGCCGGCCCCGGCGATCCTGCCACCGGCCGAGCGGCGCCGCGCCAGCCGCGTGATCAAGCTCACCCTGGGCATCGGTCTGGAGGCCGCGGCGGGTGCGGACGTGTCCACCCTCGCCACCGTGTTCAGCTCCTCGGGGTCTGACGGCCACAACTGCCACGCGCTGTGCGAACAGCTCGCCACCGACGACCGCCACGTCTCGCCCACGCGCTTTCACAACTCGGTGCACAACGCGCCCGCCGGTTACTGGGGCATCGCCACGAAGTCGATGGCGCCTTGCCAGGTGATGTGCGCCTTCGACGGCAGCTTTGGCGCCGGCCTGCTGGATGCGCTGGGCCAGGTGGTGCTGGACCAGCAAGCCACACTGCTGCTGGCCTACGACAGCGAGTACCCCGAGCCACTGCGCGCCAAGCGCCCGGTGCCCGACTGCGCGGGCGTCGCGCTGCGACTGGAGCCCGCGCCGTCTGCGCAGGCGCTGGCACGCATCACGGTGCAGACCACCGAGGCGCCCGCGCCGCCCTGGGGCCACGCCGCGTTGGAGCCCCTGCGCGCGGCCATCCCCGCGCTGCGCGCGTTGCCGCTTCTGGATCGCCTGGCGCAAGGCGAGGCTGGCGAGGTGTGCCTGGACTACCTGCCCGGCCTGCAGCTCGTGGTGCGGGTGGAGCCGGTATGAGCGCCGCGCCGGGCCGTTCCCAAGCCAGCTCGYACCGCAGCCCGCAGGGCGAAGGTATCCCGGTGAGCGCCGCGCCGGGCCGTTCCCAAGCCAGCTCGCACCGCAGCCCGCAGGGCGAAGGTCCTCCAGTGAGCCCCACAGCCCTGGATCACGCCTGGATCGCGGCTCGCATTCCGCACCAGGGCAGCATGTGCCTGCTGGACGCGGTCATCGACTGGTCGGCCGATCACGTCGTCTGCCGCGCCGTGGGCCACACCGACCCGGCGCACCCGCTGCGCGAAGCCGGTCGCCTGGGCGCGTCCACCGGAATCGAATACGCGGCGCAGGCCATGGCGGTGCATGGCGCGCTCGTGGCCGGTGCGAACGATGCGCCGCGCCAGGGCTACCTCACCAGCGTGCGCGGTGTCACCTTGCACGCCGAACGGCTCGACGACCTGCCAGGCCCCTTGAGCGTGCGCGCCGAGCGCGTCTCGGGCGACGCCAACAACGTGCTTTACCGCTTCACGCTCCACCACGGCGAACGCTGCCTGCTCGAAGGGCGCGCGGCCGTGGTGCTCGACGCGGACGCACGCTGAACAAGGACACAACCCCATGAAACGAGCCCTGGTCACCGGCGGCAGCGGCGGCATCGGCGCGGCGATTTGCCAGCGCCTGGCCGCCGACGGACATCACGTCATCGTGCACGCGCACCGCGCGCTGGACAAAGCCACCGCCATCGCGCAGTCCATCCGCGACAGCGGCGGCAGCGCCGAGGCCGTCGCCTTCGACGTGACCGACCGCGCCGCCACCGCTGCCGCGCTCCAAGCGCTGCTCGAAGCCGGGGCGGTGCAGATCCTGGTGAACAACGCCGGCATCCACGACGACGCGGTGTTTCCCGGCATGACCGGTGAGCAATGGGACCGCGTGCTCGACGTCTCGCTCAACGGCTTCTACAACGTGACGCAGCCGCTCACGATGCCCATGATCCGCAAACGCTGGGGCCGCATCATCTCCATCTCGTCGATCGCCGGCGTCATGGGCAACCGGGGCCAGGTGAACTATGCGGCCGCCAAGGGAGCGCTGCACGCAGCCAGCAAGTCGCTCGCACTCGAACTCGCCAGCCGCGGCATCACCGTCAACGCGGTGGCGCCCGGCATCATCGAGACCGACATGATCGAAGGCGCCTTCGATGCCGAGGCCATCAAACGCCTGGTGCCGATGCAGCGCGCCGGCCGAGCCGACGAAGTGGCCGAGCTGGTGGCTTTCCTGGCCTCCGACAAGGCCGCCTACCTGAGCGGGCAGGTGATTTCGATCAATGGGGGGATGGCCTGAGGCCACACCGCCTGAGTGGAGTGCCGTCGCCAGCAGGTGCCGTGTCGATTTCGCGTCCCCTTGTTCGTCGAACAGGGAAGCCGGGCCGTCTTCCCGGTATCAAAGGAGCGACACATGGGCAAAGTCATCGTGGAGCAGATCGTCAGCGCAGACGGCTATGCCGAAGACGCGGATGGCGGCATCGGATTCTTCGCCAATGCGGAGTGGATCAACGGCGTGGATGGCGAGCAGCTGCGGATGTTGTCCGGCGTCGCGGCCATCGTCCTCGGCGCCAAGACCTACCGGATGTTCGCCGACTATTGGCCAACCGCCGATCCCGCAGTCGATCCGGTCGCGACGCCGATCCGGGAACTCCCGAAGTTCGTCGTTTCCTCCTCGCTCGAATCGGCCCCCTGGGGAACGAGCGATTCGGCTGAAATTCTCAGGGGCGACGGCGTGGCCGCGGTCCGCGACCTGCGCCACCGATTCACCGGCAACCTGATCATCTGGGGCAGCCTGAGTCTGAGCGATGCGTTGCTGCGCGCGGGCGAAGTCGACGTGCTGCGCCTGCGTGTGCTGCCGGTGCTGCTGGGTCGTGGCCGATCCTTTGCCCCGTCGGACCTGGGTTTGCGCCGGTTGTCGCTGGCCACCGCGCAACCGCTCGCGGGCGGTCCGGTTGTGCTCGAATACAGTCTGGCGCCCTGATCAGCGGACAGCGTGATCCGTCGATCAAGGCGATCGGTGAGCTCCAATCACAGGCCGCAGACGGCATGCACGTCGCCCTCCTGCAACCATCAGACGCACCACGCTACCGGCTTCTGATGCTCGAAGCCTGCGAGCTGGCCACTGACGCCTTTACAGCCACGCCCCAGGAACGCGTCGCCGAGCCGAAGTCCTTCTGGATCAAGCGCATCGCGGACCCATCGGGCAGGAGTGCAGCCATTGGCGCCTTTGCCGATGGAGAACTGGTGGGCACGGTGGCCGTGGAGTTCTCGGCGAAGCCCAAGACAAGACACAAAGCCCACGCCATCGGCATGTAGCCCGACACGCCAGAGGCTCTGCGCAGACGACTCACCAACGACCTGAACCAATGGAGGACGCTGGTGGCCCGGGGAGCACCGGGTGTCACGGAAGCTCGGCCTTTGGCGTTCCTGGATTGAGCTAGGGGCTGCTGCGCAGTGCCGAGGCGCCGCGCACAATGCCGCGCAGCTTGGGCGCCACCATCGGCACCGTCAGCATGGTGCTGGCCACCGCCATCAGCAGCAGCGCGGTGAAGGTCTCGTTGGTGATGATCTGTTTGTCCAGCAGGATGTTGGCGAAGATGATCATGATCAGTGCCTTGGTCTGCAGCAGCCAGCCGATGATGGACGCCTCGCCGGCGGGCCATCGCAGCCAGCGCCCGGCGGCGTGAACGCCCAGCAGCTTGCCGCTGACCGAGGCCAGCAGCAGCAGGGCCGCCGCGCCGAACACCGCCGCGCCACCCACGGCCCATTCGGTGCGCAGCCCGGTGGAGAGGAAGAACACCGGCATCAGCACCAGCAGCACGTGGTGGCGCAACAGATCCAGCTTTTCCTGGTCAAACCACTCGGTGTCCATCACCACGCCGGCCAGGAACGCACCCACCATGTAGTGCAGGCCTGACCAGTCGGCGCCGAAGGCACACACCGCGAGCCAGATCAGGCTCACGGCCCAGCGGTCGGGCTCGGTCAGGCGGCGCATGAGGTGGCGAAAGGCAAAGCTGAGCACCACAAAGGCCAACAGGAAGGTCGCTTGTTTGCCCACGCGCTGCCAGTCCATCAGGATCAGCGCGAGCACGCCCCAGATGGCGATGTCGTCCAGGCTCGCGTAGCGCAGGATGCGCTGGCCCAGCGGCTGGCGCAGCATGTGCAGCTTCTCCATCAGCAGGATGAGGATGGGCAGGGCGGTGACGGCGCAGGCCATGCCCACGCCCATCACGAACTGCCAGGGCCGCGCGGCGGCGCCGACCCAGCCGGACTGGCCCAGCAGCACGAGCGCGGCGGCGCAGCCCAGCAGCAGCGGCGTGCCCAGCGCCAGGCCCGCGGTGATGCCGCTTTCGCGCCGGTGCTTCCAGGCCTGGCGCAGGTCCAGCTCCACGCCGGCGATCATCACGAACAGCATCACCGCCCACCACGCGATGCCGTTGAGCGACTGGATCACCGTGGGGTTGAAGACGAAGCGGTAGATCTCGGGAAACGCCTGGCCCAGCACGCCGGGCCCGAGCAGGATGCCGGTGATGATCTGCACCACCACCAGCGGCGCCCAGTAGTCGGTGCGGCCCAGGCGCCAGATCAGCCAGGGCAGGGTGAAGATGACCGCCATGGCGATCAGGAAAATCTCGGTGGTGTTCATGCCGTGGGGCTCATTTGACGAGGCGCCGCCACAGCAGCAGCGGCAGGCGCAGCACAAAGCCGACCAGCAGCCGCGCGTGCATCCCGCTCAGCAGCAGGTTGTCGCGCACGTAGTTGAAGTGCGAGACGCCGCCTTCCTGCGGCGAGAAGTAGCGCACCGGTGCGTCGAGGTTGATCGGCCGCACGCCGGCCCAGCACAGGCGCACCACGGCCTCGGGGTCGAAGTCGAAGCGGCGCATGAAGCGCGTGCCGTGCATCACCTTCATGAGCGGCGCGATCGGGTAGACGCGAAAACCGTAGAGCGAATCGCCGATGCCCAAGCTCAGCGTTTCCAGGTTGGCCCAGCCGTTGGAGAGTTTGCGGCCCATCACACGCACCAGAGGTGCCTCTGCCCCGAACACCGGCTTGCCCAGCACCATGGCGTTCGGCGCGGCTTGCGACGCTGCCATGAAATCGGGGATCAGGGTCTCGGGGTGCTGGCCGTCGGAGTCCATGGTGAGCGCGTGCGTGAAGCCGGCCTGCGCCGCCAGCGTGATGCCATGCAGCACGGCCGAGCCCTTGCCCTGGTTCTCGGTCAGCACCAGCACACGCAGGCCGGGGTCGGTGGCGGCCTCGGCACTCAGCCAGTCGGCCGAGCCATCGGTGCTGCCGTCCACCACCACCCACACCGGTGTCCACTGCGCGCGCGCTGCGCGCACCGTGGCGAGCACCTTGCGGCCCGGGTTGAAGCTGGGGATGAGGACCAGGTGTGTGGTGCTGGGAAGGTTCATGCCATGGAAGGTTGTGCGAGCTCGGAGCGAAAGTAGGCTTCGAGCTCGGTGGTGAAGGCGCGCGCATCGCGTGGCGCCTCGAAGCGCTTGCCCAGGCGGACGCGGCAGGTCAGTGGCAGGCTGGGCTTGCGCCACAGCGGCCAGCCCTTGCCCAGGTAAGGGCTGGAGAACTCGATGATCAGGGTTTGCACCGGCACGGCAGCGCGGGTGGCCACGAGCGCGGTCGATCTCGACAGCGGGTTGAGCGGGTTCGCCGGGTAGCCCTGCGTGCGCGTGCCTTCGGGGAAGATCACGACCTGCGCGCCTTGCCGCAGCTCGCGCCGGCAGCTCAGCACGGCGCCCAGCAGGTTGTCGTTGCGCACGTAGCGTGCCATGCGCGCGCCCGCACCGAACAGCGGGTTGTCCATCAGGCTGGCCTTCATGATGCAGACCGCGTTGGGCAGGCGTGAGGTGATCAGCACCGCGTCCAGCAGGGAAGGGTGGTTGGCCGCGATGACCATGGGCCCCTGGTCGCGCAACGCATCGATGGCGGTGAGATCGAAGCGGCAGGCACACAGCAGGCGCAGCACGCCGACGTACAGCCGGAAGCCGCGCATGATGGCCTGGCGGCCCAGCCAGCGCCCCAGCGGGCCTGGCAGCACCGGGTACAGCGCGAGCGCCAGCGGCGACCAGCTCAGGCACACCACCGCGAGCGCACCCAGGCCCACCACCATGGCGACGTGCTCGTACACGCTCCACAGCAGCGAGGTCGGGCGGGCCATCGCGGTCATGCCGGTGGCATCGGGTGGATCGCCTGGGATTCGATTTCCACCAGCAGATCGGCTCGGCAGATGTCGGCCTGCACGCACACCACCGGCGCGCCACGCAGCAGGGGCTGCAGCGTGCGCTGCACGGTGTCGGCATCTCCCGCGTGCCGCACATAGACACGATGACCGAGGCCTTCGAGCGAAAACGGCTGGGCCGAGCGGGCCTGGCGATTGGCCTCCAGGACGATGCATTCCAGGTTGCGCACGGTCTCCACGCATTGCGCGGCCACGTCGCCCGGGTGCACCGTCTCGTGCCTCACGATGCTGGCCGTGCCCGAGATGAACAGCGCCTCCTGCCCCTGTGGGTAGGCCAGCGCGGCGCGCGAGAAGGTGGGTGCGCGCGGTCCGTATTGCGCCGGGTAACGCCAGGCGCTCACCTGACGCGGGTTCTCCAGCGGCACCACCGGCGAAATGCCGGCCAGGAAGGCCACCGACAGCGGGCCGTTCGCCACGCCGAGGGCGCAGGCCGCCGGCACCTGGCCACCGGTGTCGCGCCGGGCCTGCACGAACGCCTCGTACCTGCCCTGGTTGAACTGGCGGTAACGCTCCAGTCCGTGCGACTCACCGTTGATGCGGCCCAGGTAGTTCCACACCCGCCACAGGTGGGGCGTGCCCTGCGCGCGCAGCAGGCCGAACAGGCGCTCGTAGACCAGCCGGCTGGCGGATTGCAGGGGCGTGGTCCCGCTGGCAGCGCAGTCGTTTTCATGCAGCTCGATCACGCCGTACAGCAGGTCGGCGCTGCGCCGCCAGTGGATGCCCTCGCTGTGCCCCTGCTGCACCGGGCCGTCGGCGCGCCAGACTTCCTGCAGCCACGGCGCGCTGGCGTTCAGCAGCGGTGCGCGCAGGTGCTGCTGCGGCCAGGCCACGGTGGGCGCTTCCTTGAAATCGCCGATCACCGCGCCCCCCAGTTCTGCGCCCGCGTCCTGCGCACCGGATGCCGGCGAGGTGGTGTGGTGCAGCGTCACGGCGAGCGGGCCAGGGCCGCGTCGTCCACCGGCCGGATGTTGGCGCGGCGGTTGCGCCAGGCGGCGAAGGCGCGCCGGGGTTGCATGATGTTGGCCGCGAAGTAGAGTGCCTTGAACGCCAACAGCGAGCGCGCGATGGGCGCGCCGCCGTACACGTCGCCGGCCAGGGTGGAGAGCAGGGCCTCCTTCACGCGGAAGATGTTGCGCGGGCCCATGAAGAAGTCGCGCATGATGGGGTTGGTCACGCGGTAGATGAACCACGAGAAGGCCTTCGGCCCGTAGCGCATGTGGCGGTCGAAGCGCTTGAGCGCGGCAGCCGCGCGCGCGGGCTCGCGCAGGCAGGTGTCGATGGTCTGCGCGCCGAGCTCACCGCCGCTCATGGCCAGCCAGACGCCCGAAGAGAACACCGGGTCGATGAAGGTGAAGGCGTCGCCCAGCATCAGGTAGTTGTTGCCATGGTTGCGCTGGGCGGCGTAGGAAAAATTGCCGGTGGCCTCGACCGGCGCGACGAGGTGGGCCTTCTCCAGGCGCTCGGTCAGCCCCTTGCAGGTGGCGATGTTGTCCATCAGGAACTGCTCCACGCTGCGCCCGTTGCGCGTCTTCATGTTGTATGGCCAGGTCACCATGCCCACGCTGGTGGCGCCGTCGTGCAGCGGGATGAACCAGAACCAGCCGTGGTCGAACCAGAAGATCGTGATGTTGCCCTCGGCCTCGCCTTCGTTGCGGCGCGCGTTGGCGAAGTGGCAATACACCGCCGCGCTGTTGTGGCGCGGGTTGCGTTCCTTGATCTTGAAGCGCGATGCCAGAAACGTGTCGCGCCCCGAGGCGTCCACCAGGAACTTCGCATTCCACACGGTGCTGCGGCCGTCGTCGTGTTCGGCATGCACGCGCACCGTGTGGTCGGGCAGGAACTCCACCGACCGCGCCGTGCAGCCCTCAAACACCTCGACACCCTTGCTTTGTGCGTTGCGGATCAGGATCTCGTCGAACTCCGCGCGCTTGACCTGATACGCGTAGGGCATGGACTTGTCCCAGGCATCGGCGAACTCGAAGGTCTGTGTGTGCTCATGGTGAGGTGAGACGAATTCGGCGCCCGGCTTGTATTGCCCGATGGCGCGCACCGCGTCGGCCACGCCCAGGCGTTCCAGCAAGGGCAGGTTGGCCGGGAGCAGGGATTCGCCAATGTGAAAGCGAGGGTGGTGTGCCTTTTCCAGCAGCACCACGCGGTGACCTCTTTCGGCCAGCATGGGTGAGATGGTGGAGCCGGCTGGCCCCCCGCCGATCACGAGAACGTCGCACTCATGGCGTTCGGATCCCGGATTGTCGTTGTTCATGTGGGTGCACCCTCAGCGCCTGCTCGTGCAGGCCATGGGGTGTGGAGTGGGCGGTTGAAAATTGTAGCGGCGTAACTCGAAGGTGCTGGCGGTGTGCCGCTTCTCGTCGGATCACTCCGTCTGATCCCACAACAGCGCGATCCGTTCGCCGATGCGCCGCCCGTGCGTCAGCGTCACCTCGTCCAGCGAGAGTTGGCTGCGTCGCTGGCGCGCGGCCCTCAGGGCGTTGACCGCATCGGTGGGGGCGCCCAGGCGATCGAGGGCGGCGGCCTGCAGCAGGTGCGGGAGGTGAAAGCGCGGGTCGACCCGGCACGAGCGCCGCGCTTCCACCAGCGCCTCGTCGACGCGGTCGGCGCGCAGCAGGAAGCGCCCGAGCAGCCAGCCCCAGAAGCCCAGGCGGCGGTCACGCGGGCTGATCTTCATCCCGTAGCGCATCCGTTCAACACCCTCGTCGAACTTGCGGTTCATCGCCAGCGCGGCGCCCATGGCCACGTGTGCCTGGGCGTTGCTCGGGTTGAGTTCCAGCGCGTGTTGCAGCGTGTCGATGCCGCGCTTGTAATGGCCCAGGTCGCACAGAGCGCAACCCGCATAGCCCAGCACCTCGGAGCTGCCGTCGTCCAGCGTGATGGCCGAGTTGGCCGAGGCCAGCACGTCGGCGCGCAGGTCCGGCGTGTCCGGGACCATGCCGATGTTGGACGCCACGATGGTGAGCAGCGCGTAGTGGCCGTGGCTCAGGCCGAAGTTCGGGTCGAGCGCGGTGCTGCGCCGCAGTTCGTCTCGCGCCGTGGCCATGCCGTCGGCGCTCCAGCCTTGGGCGGCGAGCGCGCCCACGGCCTCGTGGTAGTGCGCCCAGGCATCGAGGTTTTCCGGACGCTGGCGGCGGATGTGGGCGATTTCGGCCCGGGTGAGTTCGGGCTCCAGTTCGCTGATGATGCCGCGCGCGATGTTCTCCTGCGCATCCACGGCGCCATCGGCCAGGCTGTCGGCCTGGCTGTCGAACTGCGCGCTCCACAGGATGCGGGCGGAGGCCGCCTCGATCAGCTGCAGCGAGACGCGCAGCGCGTCGGCCTTGGGGCGCACGCTGCCCTGCACCAGAAAACGCACACCGAGCTGCCGCGCCACGTCCTGCAGCGGCGCCTGCAGGCCGCGAAACGCCAGCGACGAGGCGTGCGCGATGAGGATGAAGCCGGGCACACGGGCCAGCAATGCGGTGACGTCTTCGACCAGGCCTTGCGCGAAGAAACCGATGCGCGGGTCGTTCGACAGCACGCTCAGCGGCAGCACCGCGATGGTGGGGCGCTCCAGTTGCGCCAGCTGCTCCGGGGCTGGTGGCGCGGCGTCCGGGCGGGTGCCGGGGGCCGGGAGCAGGTCGAGCGTGAAACGGTAGCCGCGGCCGGAGATGGTGGTGATCGCGCCGGCCCCGAGGACCTTGCGCAGCGCCGACACATGCACCGAGAGGTTGTTTTCCTCCACCACCTGGCCTGGCCACACCTGCTCCAGCACCTCGCCCTTGGTGAGCACGCGGTCGTGATGCACCACCAGGCACAGCAGCAGATCAAACGCGCGCGAGCCCAGCGCGGCGGGTGCGCCGTCGACCAGCAGCACGCGCTCGGACGGCCGGAGTTCGAAGCGATCGAAGCGGTAGGACTCTTGCACGCGGGCTCCCGGTGAACGGTGGCTTCAGAAAATACAGGAAGTCTTCAGAAAAAGCCAAGGACGCCTTGCGCGTCCCGGGCAGACAGTCGGGTCTCCAGACACCGACATTGTTCAACCCCAACCCGAAGGAAGACACATGGACACCCCGACCGATTTCACCGCTCTGAAGAACAAGCAACAGATGGCCTGGGCCAGTGGCGACTATGCCGTGATCGGCACCACGCTGCAGATCGTGGGCGAATCGCTGGCCGAAGCCTGCGACCTGCGCTGGGACGAATCCGTGCTGGACGTGGCCGCCGGCAACGGCAACGCGAGCCTGGCCGCGGCGCGGCGCGGCTGCGACGTGACCTCCACCGACTATGTGGACAGCTTGCTGGAGCGCGGCGCCGAGCGTGCGCGCGCCGAGCACCTGGCCATGACCACCCAGGTGGCCGACGTCGAGGCGCTGCCTTTCGACGACGCCCGTTTCGACGCGGTGCTGTCCACCTTCGGTGTGATGTTCGCGCCCGACCAGCAGCGCGCGGCCCACGAGATGGCGCGGGTGTGCCGCCCGGGTGGACGCATCGGCCTGGCCAACTGGACGCCCGAGGGCTTCATTGGCCAGCTGTTCAAGACCCTGGGCCGCCACCTGCCACCGCCCGCGGGCGTCAAGTCGCCGTCGCTCTGGGGCGTGAAGTCGCACCTGGAAACCTTGTTCGGCGACCAGGCATCGGCCATCGCGGCCACACCCAAAGTCTTCAACTTCCGGTACCGTTCGGCTGAACACTTCGTCGAGGTGTTCCGCACCTGGTACGGGCCGGTGCACAAGGCCTTCGCGGCCTTGCCCCCGGAGACCGCGGCCCTGCTGGAGCGCGATCTCATTGAGCTGCTCAACCGCCTGAACCAGGGGGGCGCGCACTCGCTGGTCGTGCCCAGTGAATACCTCGAGGTGGTCGTCACGCGCCGCTGAACCGACCCGGAGACACGCCATGGACGCACAGGACCACATCCGCAACGCCTTCAGCCGCATGGCGCACGTCTTTGCCAAGAAGCCGGAAGCCGCCCAGGACACCAGCGTGATGCGGGCGCGGGTGGTGGAGGGGCTGCACTGCGAGGCCCAGGAGGGCGACTGGCGCTTCAGCATCGACATGCCGGTGGAGGGGGGTGGCATCGGCGCCGGCCCCACGCCCGGTGTGCACGGTCGCGCCGCGCTGGCAAGCTGCCTGGCCATCGGCTACAGCATCTTTCTGGCGCGCGCGGGCATCGGCGTGCGCAGCCTGGAGGTCGAGGTCGCGGCCGACTACGACAACCGGGGCTTGCTCGGCATGGAGGGCGTCTACCCCGCCTACCTCGGGGTGCGCCACACGCTGTACCTGGAGGCGGAGGCCACGCCCGAGCAGCTGGAGCCGGTGCTTGCCGAAGCGCGCCGCTGCAGTCCTTACCTGCACGTGTTCGCCGACCCCCAGCCGCTGCAGGGCAGCGTGGTGTACGGCCCCCGGGGCTGAGCATGGACGGGCGGCTTCAACTGCGCGTGCAGCGCTATGGGTGGGACCATGCCTCGGCCCGCTACGAGGACCTATGGCGCGAGGCGCTGGCGCCCGCCACGCAAGGCGTGTTGCGCCTGGCCCGACTGCGCCCGGGCGAGCGTGTGCTCGACGTGGCGTGTGGCTCGGGCGTGCTCACGCGCGCGGCGCTGGCCGCCGTCGGGCCGCGGGGCGAGGCCGTGGGCTGCGACGTGTCGGCGGGCATGGTGGCGGTGGCACAGGCTGCATCGCCTGGTTGCCACTTCCTGCGCACCGATGCGCAAACGGTGGACGAGGTGTTGCCGCCGGCGCATTTCGACGTGGTGCTGTGTGGCCTGGGTCTGATGTACATGCCCGACCCCGAAGCCTGCCTGGCCGCCATGGCGCGCTGCCTGCGACCCGGCGGGCGGCTGGTGGTGTCGGTCTGGGGCGAGCGCTTGGCCTGCGGATGGTCCGGCGTCTTTCCCATCGTCGATGCGCGCGTGCAGTCCGAGGTCTGCCCGATGTTTTTCCGACTGGGCGGGGGCGACAACCTGCGCAACGCGCTGGCCGGTGCCGGTCTGCAGCAGGTGCACACCGAGCGCATCACCACCACCATCGACTACCCCGACGCCACCACCGCGTGCGACGCGGCTTTTGTGGGCGGGCCGGTGGCGCTGGCCTACAACCACTTCGACGCGCCCACCCGCACGGCCGTGCGCGCCGAGTACCTCGCCTCCCTGCAGCGCTGGGCCCTTGCGGACGGTTTTGCGCTGCCGGGTGAGTTCGTGCTCGGTGGCGGTGTGCAGGCAGCCGCCCCCTGAGCGCTCGGGGCCTGTCGATCTGGCTACCCGTCGTTCGTCGTTGGGATACGAGGCGCCCACAGGGGGCGCGTCGACCGGTCAACCCAACAGGAGTGAAGACATGTCGTACATCGACGGATTCGTGATTGCAGTCCCAACCGCGAACAAGCAGAAGTTCATCGAGCACGCGCGCCAGTTCGACTCGATGTTCATCGAGCTGGGCGCCATCCGGGTGATCGAGGGGTGGGGCGACGACGTCCCCGACGGCAAAGTCACCGATTTCCGCCGTGCGGTACAGGCCACGGCCGAGGAGACGGTGGCCTTTTCGTGGGTCGAATGGCCGGACAAGGCCACACGTGACGCGGCCATGAAGAAAATGATGGAAGACCCGCGCATGGATCCGTCCACACCTGGCAACCTGCCCATGCCTTTCGACGGCAAACGCATGATCTTCGGCGGCTTCGAACAGGTGGTCGAAGTGAAGGCTTGAGCAGCGGGGCGCGCCAGCCGGTGCTATGCGCTACTGCGCCGACGATTCCTGCCCGAACTTGATGAGGTTGCCGTCCGGGTCGATGACGTAGAGTTCATCCATGCCCCATGCCGTTCGGACCACGGCCTGCAGCGAGGGTAGCTTCGGACTGAGTTCCCGCAGCATGCCCCTGATGTCCTGCACGCGGATGTAGCAAGAGGTGTTTTCAGCGATGTGCTTGTCATTGCAGGCCCAGAAGTACAACGCCGTCTCGCCGCGCACCGCTATGCCATACGAAAGTCCCTCAAAGTGCTGCGTCCGGAAGCCAAGCACATTCCCATAGAAAATTCGTTGGGTGGACGACCTGTCCACCTTGGAACTTGACGTTCGCCGAAACCGCAGGGCAAATCCGATGTGGCGATTGCGGTCGTTCGCACCTGCCAATCGACCAACGAGACAAGTTCGCAATCGAAAGGCTTCATCCACAAGTCGCGATCTCGCTCTACCGCAACCCGTTCTGGTCCTTCAGCTCTTGTCGCATCCGATTGGCGATCTGATGGCGCTGACCCCGCCGACCAATGTTTGCGGGGTTTCTTTCGAATAGGCCCGAATCGAATCAGGACTGCTCGATCTTTTCCGCATCCAAGACGGCTTGAACCGCACCGCTGGGTACAAAACCCTCGCCGTGGCTGGCGAGATAGTCGCGGATCAGCCGCCGCACAACCTGGGACGGGGTCACGTCCTGGCGCGCACACAGGCTCTCGAAGGCTTTCTTCTTGGCCGGGTCGATGAGGACTGTCAGACGGGCGGTTTTGAGCTCCATGTGGGCATTCTATGTAAATGGGATGTGCGTGTCGCCAGGGCCGAACTTCAGTAGCGGCCCATCCAGCGGCGGTCGGAGGCCAATTCGGGCTTCGCGCTATCGGGTGCCTGGGCCTTCGCCTCTCGGGGCGCTGCGTGGACTGGCCCGGGAGCGGATCGCCCGGACGGCTCGGCAGCGTCTTCAACCCGGAATGCCCGGTCTTCCAGATCGGGATCGAGCACGACCAACACCTCTTTGAAGTGCGGCAAGAGCACCCCGGCCAGCGCGGGTGCGTCTGGGGATATCTCGCGCTGCTCGATGAGATTGGCGGACTTCAGCGCATACCAGAGACGCAGATTCACGCGGATGCAGCGCGGGTGTTTGGCGCGCAGGCTTCGTTCAAGGGCGGACAAGGACATGGCGTTCAACCTTTCTGGGGGCGGCGGAGCGGGGCGTTCGGACTGGCCCTGGGGACGCTTCAACAAGCGTGCTTTGCATGATCATCATATGATCATGGTATTGAAATTGTAGGCACATCATATTTAATCTATAGATGTGCTCAGGGCGCATAATCCACCCCCATGATCCGAAGCCTGACGCACAAAGTGCGCACCCGCTGCGCGAACCGCCAGTGGGGCGGCATGCCGGCGTTCGTTGCGGGCGCGGCCAGTGCAGGCGGTTTTCTGGCGATCCAGCGCTACACCACGCACATGACCGGCATCGTGACTGATCTGGGCATCGAGTTGGGCCGCCTCCTGTACCGGAACCGCACCCACGCGGGCAACCTGGTGCATTTCGTGGAAGCCGACCGCGACAAGCTGGGCATTCACGCTTCCATCCTGGGCCTGTTTTTCGCCGGGGGCCTGGCGGGCGCGCTGGCGTTCAAGCAGGTGGGCTTTGTGGCCACGGTGCCGCTGGCGCTGGTGCTGAGCGCCGTGGCGGCTCCGCTGTGGCAAGACCTGGGGGATTGGTTGCGCCGGCAGGAAAGCGCCCGCACGTGAAAACAGCCCGCGTCTTCGTACCGGCGTCCGACGCGTCCGAAGCGTCCGAAACGATGGCCATCTGCTTCCGGCCCATGGGCGAGGTGCGCACCTGGCCAGTCGCCACGGCTTGGCTGGACGGTCGCTTCGTGCTGTGGTCGTCACCCTGTCTGGACCACAGCCATGAGCACGCCAACGTCGAGGCGTTCGAGCACAAATTTGGCGACTGCGCCTGCACATTTCCAGCCTTCATGCGCTCCATGAACTGGCTGGACTCGGTGTGCTTCGCCGCCTCAGGCCTGGAAGAAGTGATCGCGGCCTGCAAAACCAACCCGGAATATGGCCTGGTTTGTGTCCGCGCTGAGGGGCTCAGCGAAACGCTCGGCAACGGTGAACCCGCATGACATGGGACTTCGAATCCTCACTGCAACGGGCCGCGGTCAACGCAGGCCTGACTTTGCGGCAGGTACGGATCGATCATGCTCGTTTCGAGCGGGCGCTGCGCTTTGGCGCGACCGACGTGCAAAGCGCCATGGACCTGCGCAACCCCGACCGCCTGGTGCTTAACTACACGCGGCTGATGATGGGGTTCGTGCTGTTTCAGCCCAGGCCGCTGAACATGCTGATGATCGGACTGGGCGGCGGATCGCTGCCCAAGTTCTGCCACCAGCACTTTCCGGGCACGGACATCACTGTGGTGGAGATCGACCCGCGGGTGATTGCGCTGCGGGATCAGTTCAAGGTGCCGCCGGATCAGCAAGATTTCCGGGTGGTGCAGGCCGATGGGGCGGACTTCGTCGCGGCCATGGACGATGCGAGCTATGACGTGATCATGGTCGACGGCTTCGATGCCGAGAGCATGGCGCCCGCGCTGGGCACCCCGAGCTTCTATGGGCATTGCGCCCGCCTGCTGACCACCGGCGGTGTCATGGTCTGCAACCTGCACGAACTCGACATCTACTTTGGCGCCTATCTGGAGCGCATCGCCATGAACTTTGAGGGCAATGCCCTGGCGGTGGCCACGAGGGAGTGCGGCAACAGCGTGGTGTTTGGGCGCAACAACTTGAGCGTCTGCACGCGCCTGCCCAACCATTTGCAACGGCCATCGGGCATGTCGGAACCGGCGTGGACCGACATCGAGGCCGATGTGCTCGACGTGCTCAGGGAGGCCAGGAGCGCCCGGGCGTTCGCATGATCACCATCCTCGAAGCCAAGCGCTCAGGCCAGTTCGGCAAGGGGCGGCTGTTGCCCAACATCGTGGCTGGCGTCATCGTTGGTGTGGTGGCGCTGCCGCTGGCCATGGCCTTTGCGATCGCCTCGGGCGCACGGCCCGAACAGGGGATCTACACCGCCATCATCGGTGGCTTCATGGTGTCGCTGCTGGGCGGCAGCCGTGTGCAGATCGCCGGGCCCACCGGCGCCTTCATCGCCATCCTGGCGGGCGTGACGGCCAAGTACGGCATCGACGGCCTGCGCGTGGCGACGCTGATGGCGGGCTTCATCCTGCTGCTCATGGGCGTGGCCAAGATGGGGGCAGTGATCCGATTCATCCCGGCGCCGGTGGTGGTGGGTTTCACCAGCGGCATCGGCGTGATCATCTTCGTCGGGCAATGGCGCGATTTTCTGGGCCTGCCAGCCACCGGCGGTGAGCATTTCCACGAGAAGCTGCTGCACCTGCTGGGCGTGATCACGCAGGTGCATGTGCCGACGCTGGCGATCGGTGTGCTGAGCCTGCTGCTGGTGCTGTATTCGTCGCGCATCCGCGGCATGGCGCGCGTGCCGGGGCCGCTGACGGCGATGGTGGTGGCCACGGTGATCCAGTCGGTCTGGAACATTCCAGGTGTGGCGACCATCGGCACCGCCTTCGGTGGTATTCCGCTGGGCCTGCCCGACTTCTCCATTCCCACGGTGACGCTCACGCAGCTGATTCAGCTTATCGGGCCGGCTTTCACCATTGCCATGCTCGGCGCCATCGAGTCGCTGCTGTCGGCGGTGGTGGCAGACGGCATGACCGGTACCAAACACGACTCGAACCAGGAGCTGGTGGGCCAGGGCCTGGCCAACATCGTGGCGCCGCTGTTCGGCGGCTTCGCGGCCACCGGCGCCATCGCGCGCACGGCGACCAATGTGCGCAACGGCGGTACCAGCCCGCTGGCCGGCGTCACGCACACGCTGACATTGGTGGCGGTGATCCTGTTCATGGCGCCGCTGGCACAGAACATTCCGCTCGCGGCGCTGGCAGCCATCCTGTTCGTGGTGGCCTACAACATGAGCGAGATTCCGCACTTCCTGCACATCCTGCTGCGCGCGCCACGGGCCGATGGGCTGATCCTGGTCATCACCTTCGTGCTGACGGTGTTTGCCGATCTGGTGGTGGCCGTGAACGTGGGCGTGATCCTGGCCACGCTGCACTTCCTGCGCCGCATGGCCGCGACGGTGGAGGTGCAGTCTGTGGACGAGGACGACCTCAAGTCCGCCCTGCACGGGCTGGGACGACCAGCGCTGCCCAAGGGCGTGCTGGTCTTCGAAATCAACGGCCCCTTCTTCTTTGGTGCAGTGGAGAGCCTGGAGCGCACGCTGCTGCAGACCCGCACCGACCCGAAGGTGCTGATCCTGCGGCTGCGGCTGGTGCCGTTCATGGACTTCACCGGCCTGCAGGCGCTGCAGGACGTGGTGCGCAAACTGCAAAAGCGCGGCGTGCGCATACTGCTGTGCGAGGCCAACCACCGCGTTCGCGCCAAGCTCTGGAAGAGCGGCGTGCTTGACACCTTGGCCGAAGGCGATTACGCCGACGACCTGGCCGGTGTGCTGCGCCGGCTGCCGGACGATCTGACGGTCTGATTTCTTTTTCTTGACGCTTCTTTCTGCCGATTCATGAGCTTCCCACCTTGCCCGACATGCCTGTCCACCCTCACGTACCCTGATGGTGAACTGCTCATCTGTCCCGAATGCGGCCACGAATGGGGCGCCAGCGCACCCACCGAGACCGCCGAGCCGGTGACGGTCTGGAAAGACGCCGTGGGCAATGTGCTGCAGGACGGTGACACGGTCACCCTGACCAAGGACCTCAAGCTCAAGGGCTCTTCGGTTGTGCTCAAGGTGGGCACCAAGGCGCGCAACATCCGGCGTATCGAAGGCGACCACGACATCGACTGCAAGGTGGACGGCGCGGGGGCGATGCAGCTGAAGTCATCCGTGGTCAAGAAGGCCTGAAACAGCGTATCTTTCCCGCGCGCCTGCCTGATGAGCGGGCAACCACCCCAACAACCCTCTTTCCAGGACCTCCGCCATGACCGCATCGATACCTGCCACCCTGATCCCCGGCGACGGTATTGGTCCTGAAATCGTCGATGCCACGATGGCCGCCCTGGATGCCCTCAAAGCCCCTTTCGACTGGGACCGCCAGATCGCGGGTCTCGAAGGCGTCAAACAAGCCGGTGACCCACTGCCACATGCCACCATCGACAGCATTCGCCGCACGCGTCTGGCGCTCAAGGGTCCGCTGGAAACTCCCTCTGGCGGGGGCTATCGCTCATCGAACGTTCGACTGCGTGAAGAGTTCAAGCTCTACGCCAACCTGCGGCCGGCCCTGACCATCATTCCCGGCGGTCGCTTCGACAAGATCGATCTCGTCGTGGTGCGCGAGAACCTGGAGGGCCTGTACATCGGACACGAACATTTCGTGCAGATCGATGACGATCCACATGCCGTGGCCATGGCCACCGGCATCAACACCCGCGCGGGGAGCCGCCGGTTGCTGGAGTTCGCGTTCGAACAAGCCGTCGCGACTGGCCGCAAGAAGGTCACGATCGTGCACAAGGCCAACATCATGAAGGCGCTCACCGGCATCTTTCTGGAGACCGGACTGGAGTTGTACGAACGCAAGTACAAGGGCAAGTTCGAACTGGACACCGTCATCATCGATGCCTGTGCGATGAAACTGGTGCTCAACCCCTGGCAGTTCGACATGCTGGTCACCACCAACCTTTTCGGCGACATTCTGTCTGATCTGGTCGCCGGCTTGGTGGGCGGGCTTGGCATGGCTCCCGGCGCCAATATCGGAGCAGACGCAGCCATCTTCGAAGCGGTCCACGGTTCAGCGCCGGACATCGCTGGCAAGGGGATCGCCAACCCCACTGCCCTGCTGCTTGCAGCCGCGATGATGCTTGACCACGTCCAGCTCACGGAAAAGGCCACGACCCTGCGCCAGGCACTAGGCGCGACGCTGAACATCGACAAAGTTCGGACGGGCGATCTCGGTGGCAAGGCGAGCACGGCGGAATTCACCAAAGCCCTGGTCAGCCGCATCGCAAATGGCTGAGCTCTGGCCTGGCAACTCCGGGCTTTTTGATCTGACCTCGCTCGGTCTGCGTCGGATGCTTACCAGCGCCGAGATTCCTTGAGCGACTGCATTGGAGAACGGGCACCTTCAAGTGAAGATCGGCCTGCGACGGCTGTGCGCTGGAACCGGTCAATGGCCCTGTCAATCGGATGACTGGAAGTGGCCGATGCCCGCCATGGTAGCCGCGTCTTGAGCGGGGTCCGAAGGGGGCGTCACAACACAAACATCCCGAATCCTGTCGATTGCCACTCGCCAGCTTCGTCGTGAAGACACCAACCATCAAAAAAGGATGTTCTCATGAAGTACCTGGGTCTTGCGTATTACAACCCCACCAAATTCGCCGCGATGGCGCCAGACGACGTGCAGGCGCTGGTGAGTCAGTGCCCGCCGATGGACGAGAAGATGCGTGCCACTGGAAAGGTGCTGGTGTCTGCGTCACTGTCCGAGCCCAAGGACTGGATGACGCTGCGCCCGCGCGGCGGCAAGCCGCAGATCAGCGACGGACCCTATGCCGAGTCAAAGGAAATGGTGGGTGGTCTGTTCATCATCGAGGCTGCAAGCCGTGACGAGGCGGTGCGCCTCGCGGCCATGCACCCCGCCGCCTCGTTGGGTGAGGCGGGCGGGTGGGGCATCGAGTTGATCCCCATGGATTTCTATTTGGGTTGATGCCGATCCGGGGCTGCTAAGGTTCAACTGCGCCCCTGCGGGTACAGGTCAGGCCGACGGTCGGGCCATTGGGCGGCGCCACGGGCGCTTTGCAACGCCGCCGGGTAGAGCGTGACCAGCAGCAGTTCCGCCTCACGCCCCGCCGAAGGGTTGGCTCCACCCGTGGGACCGCACACGGTGCTGAGGCCTCCGTAGGTGGTGTCGGCTTCCTGCCCGCACGCGTTCGCGTAGGCCACATACACCCGGTTTTCCAGCGCACGCGCGGGCAGCAGCACGCGCTGCACTTCGTCGAAGTTGATCATGTTGGCCGTGGGCACCACGATGGCGTCGGCACCCTGCAGCGCGAGCCCGCGCGCGGGCTCGGGGAACTCGATGTCGTAGCAGATCAGCAGGCCCAGGCGCCAGCCGTTCCACTCGAACACCTCGGGCGCTTGCGGGCCGGGGCTGAATTGGGCGCGGTCGATGTCGCCGAACAGGTGGGTCTTGCGGTAGTTGGCCACGCGCTGGCCCTCGGCGCTGATGAACTGCGCGGCGTTGAACGGCCAGCCCTCTGGGTTGTGCTCGGGGTAGCCGTAGACGATGGCGATGTCGTGGCGTTGTGCGATGGCACTCACGGCTTGAGCCAGTGCGCCGTCCGCTGGCTCGGCGAGCGCGGCCACCGCCTGCGCGCCGATCTGGTAACCGGTGAGCGACATTTCGGGGCACACCAGCAGCGCGGCACCTTGGGCGTGCGCCTGCGCGGCGGTGGCGTCCAGCCTGGTCAGGGCTGCGGCGGTGTTGGCCGTGTAGGGGCACTGCCAGAGCGCGAGGGTGAGGGTGTTGGAGGTCATGCGTGTGGGTGAGGGCTTGGCTTCTCAGTCGGGCAAGGCCACCGGCCCGAGTTCGGCGAACACGTCGCCCGGCCCGGGATTGTCTGCATGCGTGTGACCACCGAGGTGTTTCACGATGCCCCACACCGCATTCAAGGAAGTCTGCACCGCGCCTTCGACCCACGCGGGCGTGAACGACACGTCGTCGCCGGCGATGAAGATGCCGCGCTCGGTGATCGCGAAGCCGTCCTGCATGAAGTGGCTGTACATGCGGTGGTTGTAGCGGTAGTGGCCGGGCAGCGCGCCCTTGAAGGCGCCCAGGAAATGCGGGTCGGCTTCCCACGACACGCTGATCGGGTCGCCAATGATGTGGCTGGCGATGTCCACGTCGGGGTAGATCTTCTTCAGCGCCGAGAGCGCGAGCTGCACGCGTTTTTCGGTACCGTGCGGCAGCATCTTGAGCGCGTCGCCCATCCAGGCGTAGCTCAGGCAGATCACGCCGGGTTGGTCGGGTCCGTTGTCAAACAAATAGGTGCCGCGCGTGAGCCGGTCGGTGAGCGTCATGCCCATGGTCGGCCAACCGTTGGCCTTGAGGTCGTTCCAGAACGGGCGGTCCACCATCACGAAGGTCTTGGACGACTGCATGTAGCGCGTGCGGTCCAGCGCCATCCAGTGCTTCTGCGAAAACAGCGACTCCTCCACCGCGATCTGCGTGGTCAGCAGCCAGCTCTGGCAGGTGGTGAGCACGGCCGGGTAGGTTTGCGTGTTGCCCCAGGTGTCGGTGACGGCGAGTTCGTTGCTCGCTGCACGGGCTATGGCCGTGACGCCGGCGCGCGGCGCGCCATGGTGCAGGCTGGCCAGCGTGGTGCCGGCGGGCCAGTGGCGCATCTCGCTGGCGGCGGGTGCGTGTTGCCACAGGCCCAGCGGCACCTGCTGCACACCGCCCACGACGAGGTGCTGGTTCTCGTCGCAGCCGGTGAGCACCACGCGCAATATTTCGAGCATGGAATTGGGAAAGTCCGAGTCCCAGCCACCGGTGCCGAAGCCGACCTGGCCGAACACCTCGCGGTGCTGGAACGAGAGCTTCGCGAACGCCTTCGACGTGGCGACGAAGTCGTAGAAGGTGCGGTCGTCCCAGAGCGGCACGAGGCGGTCCCACAGCGCCTTGAGGCGCGCAATGTCGCGCTCGCGCAGCGCCTGCTGCAGGCCGGTGAAGCCCGCGCCTTCTTCAAGCGCCTGCGCCCAGGCTTCGGCCACTTCGCTGAACAGGGGCGGCAGATCGGCGAGTTCGCGCGCCCAGTGCGTCTGGCCTTCGAGGTCGACCACGGTGCAGCCGGCAGCGGTGGTCAACGGGTTGGGAAACGGCCGGGTCTTCAGGCCCAGGCGGCTCACGTAGTGGAAAAACGCCGTGCCCGATGCGGGGAAGCGCATGCCGCCGAGCTCGGCCACCACGCCTTGGGCGCCCTCGAAAGTCTGCGAACGCAGCCGCCCACCCATGCGCGAGGCCTCGTACAGCACGGGCTTCAAGCCCAGCTTCATGAGCTCGTAGGCCGCCACCATGCCGGCCATGCCGGCGCCGACGATGGCCACTTCCTGCCCCAGGCGCTCGGCGGGAATCTCGCCCAGGCCTTGCGGGTGGGTGATCCAGTCGTCGAAGGCAAAAGGAAAGTCAGGGCCGAAAACGGTGACGGGCGCATCAGCGCTGCGCAAGGGCAGGGACATGGACATCTCCAGGGTTCAGGCCAGGCTGCTGATCAGCCAGAGCGCCGTGCCCCACATCATGAGCGCAACCATGCCGTCCAGCGCGCGCCACACGTGCAGGGAGTTGAGCCGACGCCCGAGCCAGAAGGCCGCCACCCCCAGCGCCAGGAACCACACCACCGAGCCCGCGGCCGCCCCCAGGCCGAACACGGTGCTGCCCTGCCCATAGGCCAGCGACGCCGTGCCGATCAGCACCGCAGTGTCGAGCCAGGCGTGCGGGTTCAGCCACGAGAAGGCCAGTGCCGAGAGCACGGCCTGGCGGCGCGAGACCGGCTCGGCGACCAGGGTGGCGTGTTGGTCACCGTCCTGGGTGTCGAGCGCCAGGGCGCGCGGGTGCAGGAAGCGCTGGAACGCCTGCCAGCCGTAGACCGAGAGGAACAGCACGCCGGCACCGACCAGGGCGCCCATCAGCTTGTCCGACAGACCACCGAGCTGCGCCAGGCCCAGCACGCCGAGCGAGATCAGGGCGATGTCGGCCAACGCGCACACCACCACCGTGAGCCACAGGTGCTGGCGCTGCAAGCCCATGCGCAGCACGTGCGCGTTCTGCGGGCCGATGGCCATGATCAACGAGATGCTCAACACCATGCCGGCGGTGAAGGTGGGGAAAGCGAGGGTCATGGCGAGCGGCTCCGGAAACCAAAGGTGCCCGCTCGGGGTGGCGGGTGAATGGGGTGGAGTGTGCCCGCGGGCGGACATGATTTAAACCAAATCAATTCAAACTTGGGTTGATCAAGTAATTGTTGAGACCGTGCAGCGAAAATCGCCGGACTGTGCGCTGAGCAACCAACAGCGCACCGGGTATTCTTTGAGAATCAGGCCACCGAGGGGGCGTTGCACGGGCGAAGCCCGTCATGGGCGTTCCACTTATTTGCTCCCTATCCGGAGGTGCAGCTTGCAAGAGCCAGAAACATCGTTGCCGCTTCCCCAGCGTTTGCTGGCGGTGGCTGTGGTCGTGACGGCGCTGTACTTCGGGCGCGACCTGCTGATCCCTCTGGCATTGGCGACCTTGCTGGCGTTCGTGCTGGCGCCCTTGACCGACCGCATACGGCGTCTGGGCGTTCCCCGCGCGGTGACGGTGACGGTGGTGGTCGCGATCACGCTGGGCGCCTTGATCGGACTCAGCATGTTCATGGCCGGACAGGTCCGCGTGCTGGGCAAGGAACTGCCCACCTACCAAAGCAACATCGCCGCGAAGTTCGACCGGTTTCGAGCGCAGTTGCGCACGCCGGGGGTCTTCAGCGAGGCCAGCCGGGTGATCGACGCGGTCGAATCCGAAATTGAACAGACGCAGGGAGAGCTGGAGCAAAAGCCCGCAACAGGCAGTCGGCGTCCAGCCCGCGTCGAGCTGGTTCCGACGGCACCCGGGGCGTTTGAGGCGGTGGGCCGCTGGCTGGAACGCATCGGCCCACCCGCCGCGCTCTTCGGCACCACCCTGATCTATCTGTTCCTGGTGCTGCTGAATCCGGGTGACCTGCGCGATCGGCTGGTCAGTCTGCTCGGTGGCAGCGTGCACCGCACCACCGATGCGCTCAACGACGCTGGCCAGCGCGTCAGCCGCTATCTGACGATGCAGTTGGTGGTCAATCTTTGTTACGCCGTTCCCATGGCCGCCGGGCTGTGGTTGATCGGCATACCCGGGGCCCTGCTGTGGGGGCTGCTGTCTGCCGTGCTGCGCTTCATCCCCTACGTCGGCTCGCTGGTGGGGGCGGCGTTTCCACTGATGCTGGCTTTTGCGGTCGACCCCGGCTGGACGATGGTGGCCTGGGCACTGGCCCTGATCGTGGTGCTGGAACTGATCAGCAACAACATCGTGGAACCCTGGCTCTATGGGTCGAGCACGGGCTTGTCGGCCATGTCGTTGATCGTTGCAGCAACCTTCTGGACGGCGCTGTGGGGCCCGATCGGGCTGGTGCTGTCGACGCCGCTGACAGTGTGCATGCTCGTGATCGGAAGGCACTTGCCGCAACTGGCTTTCCTGGACGTGATGCTGGGTAGCCGGCCCGCCCTGGAACCCCCCAGCCGCATGTACCAGAGACTCCTGGCCGGCAACAGCGCCGATGCCATCGAGCTGGCCGAAGAATCGGTGGCCGAGTCGAGCCCACGCCAGTTCTACGAAGACGTCGGCATTCCCGTGCTGCGCATGGCCACTGTGGATCACCGCTTGCAGGAGGCCTCGGCGGAACACCGGCACCGCATCGTCAGCGGCATGACGGCGGTGATTGACGAACTGCGGATGCGCCACGCCGCCGAGCGGCCGCAGGCACCCCTGGAAGCCCTGTGCATCGGCAGCCGCTGGACGGTGGATACCCTGGGCGCGGGCATGGCCGCCCATGCGCTGGCGCTGGACGGCGTGGCCGCTGCGGCAGCGCCGACGGCAGCCGGCGCGGTCACGGCGGAACTCATTGCGTCGCTGGGCTCCGAAGGCGCGAAAGTGTTTGTGCTGTCGTACTTCAGCCCACAACCTCAGGAACACGCGCAGTACTTCTCACGCCGGCTCAAGCGGCGCTGGCCCGACTCGAAAGTGATCCTGGCCTTGTGGAATGTGGAAGGCGCCGAACTGGCGGCGCTGCCGATTGCCGACTGGGGGGTGGACGCGGCCGTCGGCTCCATCAACGCCATGGTGACCGAAGTCTGCGCCCGGCTGGAACGCGAAGGAACGGTGGGCTGGTCGCCGGCGCAATACGGCGCCGACGACGCACAGCGGGTGCAAGCGCTGCGAGACAGCGGTGTGCTGGACGCTTCGCTGCGCGGCACGTTCGACAGTGCGGCACGCCGCGCAGCCGACATCTTTGACGTGCCCGTGGCCATGATCACGCTGATCGACGAACAGTGGCAGTACACGCACGGCGACTCTGCCAAGGCCGGGCGCCTGGGCGTCGGAGAGCCGGAGCGCGGGCCGCAGCGCAGTGCCTCGATGTGCGGCCACGTCGTCGCTGGCGGCGCGGCGCTGGTCGTGCCCGACGTGCAGCGGGACCCGCGGTTTGCTGCCAACCCGGTGCTGATCGAAAACGCGATCCGCTTCTACGCGGGGGCGCCGCTTCGGGATGCGGAAGGACACATCCTGGGCACGCTGTGCCTGCTGGACACCCAGCCGCGCACCATGAGCTTGCGTGATGCGAAGCTGCTGGAGTCCCTGGCCGACGAGGTGATGGAGCCGCTGCGCAACCGCTCCCGCACCTCGACCGGTGGCTGAAGGTCCGTGGGTAGTCTCGGTACCGCGCCTCTTCAAACCAGCTGCCGCGTGCGCGAAGGCGTCTCGCCAAACAGCGCCTTGTAGTCCTGCGAAAAATGGCCCATGTGCCAGAAGCCCCAGCGCGCCGCGGTGTCGGCGATGGTGACTGCCGGGGCCTGCTCGCGCAGGGCGCGGCGCACCGCGTTGAGCCGCACGGTGCGCAGGTAGGTCGCCGGGCTGGTGCCCAGCGCTTCCTGAAAACCGTTCTGCAGGGTGCGACGCGTGACGTGCAGGCGCGCGCACAGCTCGGCCACGCTCAGGGGCTGCTCCGGGTGCTCGAAGACCAACTCGCGCACTTTGCGCACCAGCTCCTGGCGGCGCAGATGGCGCGGGCTCGCGGCTTCGCTCAACGTCTGCGGCATCACCACGTCGCAGAGCACGGTCAGCAAGGCCTCGCGCAGCTTGCGTCGACTGGCCTCGTGGTGCAGCGCTTCGGGTTGTTCGTGCAGGCAGCGCAGCACCTCGCGCACCATGCCGGCGAGTCGGTGGCGCTGCCGCGCCGTCACGGGCTGTACGCGTGGCACGCCGGCCCAGTGCTCGGGCCAGGGCTGCTGGTGCAGGGCCTGCACGTGGCGCGCGAGCTGTTCCTTGTCGAGCACCATGCCGTACAGGCCGTGGCCGGCCGGCACCTGCAGGTCGAACGGCTCTTCGCCACCGGCCAGCATGAGCTGCAGCCCGTGCGAGGGACGCCCCATGAAGCGCAGGCCGCCGTCGGCCTCCGGCACGGCCAGGCCCACCCAGACGCCACCACGCCAGGGCCGACAGCGCTGGTTGGTGGCGCAATTGGCCACCTCCTCGAACACTTGCAGGTCGTGGTCGAGCAGCTCGCGCACCTCACCGCGGAACGCACCCGGTGACGTTTGTTCGTACTGCTGCTCCCACGCGTCCAGATTGCGGGCGTGGATGTCCACGTCCTGCGTGCGTTTGATGCGGAAGCAGGCGGCGAGGGTGTCGGACTGCACCAACATGGCGTGCTCCTTGGGGCGTGGTTCCAGCCGGGACTGAGTATCAAGTTTCATGCCACCGGGCGCTCCGCAGGAAAACCCGCCCTGCGCTATCCCGAATCGGAAAAAAGACGGCCCGGGCCCCGACGCTTGCCCAAACGGGATACCACCGCGCGCACCGGATTGCACAAGATGCCAACCGGGCTGCCCGAGCCGTTTCGGGCGTCATCCATCCTTGATGCGAGCAACAACATGTCTACAACTCCCAAGCAGGTATCGCGGGAACTCAAGCCCGTGCTGGGCGCTTTCTCCCTCTGGGGCATCGCCGTGGGCCTGGTGATCTCGGGCGAGTACTTCGGCTGGAGCTACGGCTGGGCCAGTGCCGGCACGCTGGGCTTCCTGGTGGCCACGCTGTTCGTGGCGCTGATGTACACCACCTTCATCTTCAGCTTCACCGAGCTCTCCACCATGATCCCCCACGCCGGCGGGCCGTTCGCCTACGCGCGGCGCGCCTTCGGGCCCACGGGCGGCTTCATCGCGGGTTTCGCCACGCTGGTGGAGTTCGTGTTCGCGCCGCCGGCGATCTCGCTGGCCATCGGTGCCTACCTGGGGCTGCAGTTCCCCTCGCTCGACCCCAAGATCGCGGCGCTGGGCGCCTACGTGATCTTCATCACCCTCAACGCGCTGGGCGTGGGCATTGCCGCGATGTTCGAGCTGGTGGTGACCCTGCTGGCCGTGGCCGAGCTGCTGGTGTTTGCCGGCGTGGTCGCACCCGGCTGGTCGCTGGCCAACTTCACCGCCAACGGCTGGGCCGGTTCGAGCGAGTTCACCATGGGCACCTGGGCCGGCATCTTCGCCTCCATCCCGTTTGCGATCTGGTTCTTCCTGGCCATCGAGGGCGCGGCCATGGCCGCCGAAGAGGCCAAGGAGCCGCGCCGAACCATCCCCATCGCCTACATCACCGGCATCCTCACGCTGGTGGTGCTGGCTTTCCTGGTCATGATCATGGCCGGTGGCGTGGGCGACTGGAGCAAGCTCTCCAACATCAACGACCCGCTGCCCCAGGCGATGAAGATGGTGGTGGGCGAGTCCAGCGGCTGGCTGCACATGCTGGTGTGGATTGGCCTTTTTGGTCTGGTGGCCTCGTTCCACGGGATCATCCTGGGGTACTCTCGCCAGATGTTCGCGCTGGCCCGCGCCGGTTATTTGCCGGCCTATTTCGCCAAGGTGCATCCGCGCTTCAAGACGCCGGTGCGCGCGCTGGTGGGCGGCGGCGTGGTGGGTGTGATCGCGGTGTTCAGCGACCAGTGGGTCACCTTCGGTGGCCTGCCTCTGACCGCCAACATCGTGACCATGGCCGTGCTCGGCGCGCTCGTGATGTACATCGTGTCCATGGCCTCGCTGTTCAAGCTGCGCATGAGCGAGCCGCTGCTCGAGCGCCCCTACCGCGCGCCGTTTTACCCGCTGTTCCCGGCCATCGCGCTGGTCTGCGGTGTGGTCTGCCTGTTCGCGCTGGTGTACTTCAACGTCATGATCACGGTGCTGTTCGTGGTGCTGATGGCCCTGGCCTACCTCTACTTCCGCCTCACCACGGCGCAGCGCAGCGCGGCGCCGCTGGACGCCATGCTCGGCGTGGTGGAGTGAGTCGGGCAAGGGGCGTGCAACCGTGAGCCTGTCTGTCACTCTCGGGGGGCACAACCACCGGTTCGCCAGCTTGCGCGAGGTGATGGCCAAGGCCACGCCGTTGCGCTCGGGCGACTGCCTGGCCGGCGTGGCCGCCGCCACCGAGCAGGAGCGGGTCGCCGCGCGCTGGGTGCTGGCCGACATGCCACTGTCCGTCTTCCTCAACGAAGCGCTCATCCCCTACGAAGACGACGAAGTCACGCGCCTGATCCTCGACAGCCACGACGCCGCTGCCTTCGCGCCGGTTGCCTCGCTCACGGTGGGCGGTTTGCGCGACTGGCTGTTGTCCGCGCAGGCCACGCCGGAGGTGCTGCGCGGGCTGACGCCCGGCCTCACGCCCGAGATGGTGGCCGCGGTCAGCAAGCTCATGCGCAACCAGGACCTGATGCTGGTGGCCAAACGCTGCGAGGTGGTCACGCGCTTTCGCAACACGCAGGGCTTGCGCGGCCACCTCTCGGTGCGCCTGCAGCCCAACCACCCGACCGACGACCCCGCCGGTATCGTCGCCAGCATGATCGATGGCCTGATGCACGGTGCGGGCGATGCGGTGGTCGGCATCAACCCGGTGTCCGACAGCGTGCCCGACCTGGTGCGCCTCAACCACATATTGGCCGACGTGCTGGCGCGCGGCGAGATCCCGACCCAGACCTGCGTGCTCACCCACGTCACCAACACCATGCAGGCCATGGCGCACGGCGCGCCGGTGGACCTGGTGTTCCAGTCCATCGCCGGCACGCAGGCGGCCAACAGCTCGTTCGGCATCGACCTCGCGCTGCTCGACGAGGCCCACGCCATGGCGCAGGCGCTGGGGCGGGGCACGGTGGGGAACAACCTCATGTATTTCGAAACCGGTCAGGGCAGCGCGCTCTCGGCCAACGCCCACCACGGCCTGGACCAGCAGACCTGCGAGGCGCGCGCCTACGCGGTGGCGCGTCGCTACAAGCCGCTGCTGGTGAACACCGTGGTCGGCTTCATCGGGCCGGAGTACCTGTTTGATGGCAAGCAGATCACCCGCGCGGGGCTCGAAGACCACTTCTGCGGCAAGCTGCTGGGCCTGCCCATGGGCTGCGACATCTGCTACACCAACCACGCCGAGGCCGACAGCGACGACATGGACAACCTCATGGTGCTGCTGGCCACCGCGGGGCTGAATTTCCTGATCGGCGTGCCTGGCGCCGACGACATCATGCTGAACTACCAGAGCACCTCGTTCCACGACGCGCTGGTGCTGCGCGAGATGCTGGGCCTGAAGCGCGCACCCGAGTTCGAGACCTGGCTGCAGGGCGTGGGCCTGACCGACGCGCGTGGCCAACTGCTGCCCGCGCCGCGCCAGCCGGCGCTGCCGTCTTCGCTGTGGACCCTGCCACTACCCGCATGAGCACACCCAGCCGCGACCTCTGGGCGCACCTGCGCCAGCACACCCCGGCGCGCATCGCGCTCGGGCGTACCGGCGTGAGCCTGCCCACGCGCGAGGTGCTCGATTTCGCGCTGGCCCACGCGCAGGCGCGAGACGCCATCCACCTGCCGCTGGACACCGAGGCCCTCTGCGCGGACCTGCAGCGGCAGGGCTGGCCGTCGCCGCTGCTGCTGCACAGCCAGGCGCGCGACCGCCACGAGTACCTGCTGCGGCCCGACCTCGGGCGGCGGCTGGACGACGAGAGCGTGGCGCGGCTCGGACCGCCCGATGCCACCAGCCCCGATCTGGTGCTGGTGCTGGGCGACGGCCTCTCGGCCCTGGGCATCCAGCAACACGGCGCGGCGCTGCTGGGCGCGATCCGCCGCGCGCTCGACCCCGCGGTCCGGCTCGGGCCGCTCGTGGTGGTGCGCCAGGCGCGGGTGGCGGTGGCCGACGAGGTGGGTGAGCGCCTGGGCGCCGCCGCGGTGGCCATGGTGGTGGGCGAGCGCCCCGGCCTGAGTTCGCCCGACAGCGTGGGCATCTACCTCACCCACGCGCCGCGCGTGGGCTGCAGCGACGCGCAACGCAACTGCATTTCCAACGTGCGCCCCGCCGGGCAGGACCTGGACACCGCCGCGCGCCGCCTGGCCTGGCTGCTCGGCGAGAGCCGCCGCCTGGGGCTCACCGGTGTCGGGCTCAAGGACCACAGCGGCCTGCCGCTGACCGGTCTGCCCACCCCAGCAGGGAGTGCGCCGGGCTTAAACTGAAACTCACCAAACCCGTTCGGGTTGAGTTTTTCTCAAGCGCCATGCTCGACGCCCGCCAACTGGAGGCCCTCAACGCCGTGATCGAACACGGCGGTTTCGGCCCGGCCGCCAAGGCCCTTTCGCTCACGCTGGCGGCGGTGTCGCTGCGCATCAAGTCGCTCGAAGACACGCTGGGCCAGCGCCTGCTGGTGCGCGGCAAACAGGTGCGCGCCACGCCGGCCGGCCAGGCGCTGCTGGGCCATGTGAAACAGGTGCGCCTGATGGAGGCCGATCTGCTCGACGGCTTGCAGGGCGGTGCGCAGCCCCGAAGCGGCTTGCGCTGGCAAAGCCTGGGCGTGGCCATCAACGCCGATTCGGTGGCCAGCTGGTTCTTGCCCGGCGTGGCCGCCTTGCTGCAGCGCCACCACCTGCTGCTGGAGATCCTGATCGACGACCAGGACCACACGCACGACGCCTTGAAAAGCGGCGACGTCATGGGTTGCGTGACCACGCTGGCCACGGCGATGCGTGGCTGCGTGGCCGAGCCGCTGGGCGTGATGCGCTACCGCTGCGTGGCCGCGCCCGCCGTGGTGCAACGCTGCCGCACGCCGCGCGGTGCGGTGTCGGTGCACAAGCTGCTGGCGCAGCCGGCCATCATCTTCAACCGCAAGGACGCGCTGCAGGACGCGTTCCTCGAACAGCACTTTGGTCTGCGTCAGCCCAATTACCCACGCCACTTCGCGCCGGCGGTCGAGGCGTTTGAAACGGCCATCGAGCTCGGCCTGGGCTGGGGCATGGTGCCCGAGCAGCACCTGGTGCAGCGCCCCGGCCTGCAGGAACTGCTGCCCGATGCGACCGTGGACGTGGTGCTCTACTGGCAGCACTGGGCGCACGAGTCGCTCTCGGCCCAACGGCTCACGGCGGCGGTGAAGGCCGCGGCGCGCGAGCACCTGCGGCCGATGGCGCAGCCCGCCTGAGGCGGGCCCGCCACCTCAGACGTGCGGCATCCGGCCGCCGCCAAACGACCAGTTCTCCCAGGTCGTTTCCTGGAAGCACACCATGACCTGCTCGGTCTGAACCCCCGCCACCGCCAGCGATGCCATGAGGTGGGCGAGCAGGGCACGCTTGACCTTCACGCTGCGGCCCGCTGACCACAGGATGTCGATCAGGGCGAAGTCCGGTGTGCGATCACTGTCCAGGTCGGGGTAGCGCGGGTCGAAGCGGAAGTCCTCTTCGCTCAGCGCCAGCACGCGCTGGAAACGGTCGGCCGGCGGCACGCCGGTGGACACCAGCGCCGCATGCACGGCATCGAGAATGCCGGCCTTGAGCGCCGGGGATGCGGATTGACGGACCGTGAGGGTGACGAGGGGCATGGCGTGCTCCCCGCGTCTCAGGCCGCCAGGGTTGGCGCAGCGCCAGCCCGGTGGCGCCGCAGCCGCGCCTGCAGGCGCTGCGTGCTGCGCGCCAGGCGGGCGCTCGCGTCGAGGCAGACGCGGTCCAGCACGGCGTCGGCGCCGCGCCAGAGTTCGTCGACGGCCTCGCGGCGCAGGTGCTCGGCGCCACGGCGGGCGCTCGCATAGTCGTGGGGGTTGGGGCGGCTGGGCTGGCTCATGGCGATCTCCTGGGTCTGGGGGCGGGTGATTCACTGTATTGATGTGACCGCGAATCGGAAACGCCTTGATTTGCTCAATGGCTTTGCGTTTTTTGCAAAACCAGCACAATGCGGCCGCGCCGGTGAGCCTGGTCTCGCGCACGCTGGTGCGGCTCGAAGAGCGCTGCGGCGCGCGGCTGATGCACCGCAGCACCCACGGCCTGAGCCTGACCGACGAGGGCGACACCTTCGCGGCGCACGCGCGCCGCCTGCTCGACACGCGCGACGAACTGGCCGCGGCGTTCCGCCACAAGCGCGCCGGCCCGAGCGGCTGGGTGCGCCTGAGCGTGAGCCCGGTGCTGGCCGAGACCCTGATCGTGCCCAGCCTGCCGTCGCTGTACGAGGCGCACCCGCAACTGCAGCTGGAGGTGCTGGCCGACGACCGCATCAGCGACATGGCGCGCGACGGCGTGGACATCGCCATCCGCACCGGCGCGGTGCTGGGCGACAACCTGGTGGCGCGCCCTATCGCCGAACATGGCCGCCGGCTCTGCGCCGCGCCCGGCTACCTCGCCCGCTTCGGCACGCCCCGGCATCCGGACGAACTGGTGTCGCACCGCCTGATCACCAGCAGCGCCAGCCCGGGGCTCAACCGCTGGCCCTGGGCCGCCCGCGCGGGCCAGCCCAAGGGTGCGGTGTTTCTCGCCCAAGGCCACACGCGCACCGACAACTCGGCGATCCTGCTCTCGCTGGCGCTGCGCGGCGTGGGCATCGCGCGCCTGAACGACCTGCTGTCCGCACCGCACATGGCGCGCGGCGAACTGGTGCCCGTGCTCGACGACTGGTTCGACCACAGCCGCATCCCGATTTACGCCGTGATGCTGGCCGAGCGCCACCGCCTGCCCAAGCTGCGCGCCTGCATCGACCACTGGGCGCAATGGCTGTCGCAGCCCCCCGCCTAAAATCCCCTCTCTATGCTCAAGATCAAACAGGAATTGCTCGACGGCCTGGCCGCCGAGCTCGACACACTTTTGTCCGGCGCGGGCGCGCGCGCTGCGTTCGAGTCGCCCAAGGTGGCGGCGCACGGCGATTTCGCTAGCACCGCGGCCATGCAGCTGGCCAAACCGCTCAAGCTCAATCCGCGCCAGTTGGCCGATACCTTGCGCGCAGCGCTGCTGGCTCGCCCGGAATACGCGCAGTGGGTGTCCGACATCGACATCGCCGGCCCCGGCTTCATCAACATCCGCCTCAGACCTGCGGCCAAACAGCAGATCGTGCGCGAGGTGCTGGCCGCTGGTGCGCGCTTCGGCATCGCGGAGTCCAACGGCCAGAAGCTGATGGTGGAGTTCGTGTCGGCCAACCCCACCGGCCCGCTGCACGTGGGCCACGGTCGCCAGGCAGCGTTGGGAGACGCGATCTGCAGCCTGTTCCAGACCCAGGGCTGGAGCGTGCACCGGGAGTTCTATTACAACGACGCGGGGGTGCAGATCGCCACGCTGGGCACCTCCACCCACCTGCGTGCGCAGGGCTTCAAGCCGGGGGATCCGCAGTGGCCCGAGTCCGCCTACAACGGCGACTACATCGCCGACATCGCGGCCGACTTCCTGGCGAAGAAAACGGTGAAGGCCGACGACCGCGAGTTCACCGCCAGCGGCGACATCAACGACCTCGACGGCATGCGCCAGTTTGCCGTGGCCTACCTGCGCCACGAACAGGACCTGGACCTGCAGGCCTTCGCGGTGAAGTTCGACCACTACTACCTGGAGTCCAGCCTGTACACCAGCGGGCGGGTTGAGGCCACGGTGCAGAAACTCATCGACGCCGGCAAGACCTACGAACAGGACGGCGCGCTGTGGCTCAAAAGCACCGACTACGGGGACGACAAGGACCGCGTGATGCGCAAGTCCGACGGTTCGTTCACCTACTTCGTGCCCGACGTGGCGTACCACATCAGCAAGTGGGAGCGCGGCTTCACCAAGGTCATCAACATCCAGGGCACCGACCACCACGGCACGATTGCCCGCGTGCGCGCTGGCCTGCAGGCGGCCAACGTGGGCATCCCGGAGGGCTACCCCGACTACGTGCTGCACACCATGGTGCGCGTGGTCAAGGGTGGCGAAGAAGTCAAGATCAGCAAGCGCGCCGGCAGCTACGTGACGCTGCGCGACCTGATCGAATGGACCAGCAAGGACGCGGTGCGCTTCTTCCTGCTCTCGCGCAAGCCCGACACCGAATACACCTTCGACGTGGACCTGGCGGTGCAGAAGAACAACGACAACCCGGTCTACTACGTGCAGTACGCGCACGCGCGCATCTGCTCGGTGCTGGCCAGCTGGGGCGGCGATGTGGCCACACTGAAAGACGCCGACCTGTCCGCGCTTGACAGCGCGCCGGCCCAGGCCCTGATGCTGCTGCTGGCCAAATACCCCGCCATGCTGAGCGACGCCGCGCGCGACCTCGCGCCGCACGACGTGACCTTCTACCTGCGCGAACTGGCCGCGAGCTACCACAGCTACTACGACGCCGAGCGCATCCTGGTCGACGACGCTGTGGTGAAGATGGCGCGCCTGGCCCTGGTCGCGGCCACCGCGCAGGTGTTGCACAATGGTTTGGCAGTGCTGGGCGTGAGTGCCCCGCAGAAAATGTGATGGCGAAACAAGCGATGAAAAAGAAATCTGTGCAATCCCGGAGTTCGCTCGGCGGCACCTTGATCGGCCTCGTGGTGGGTCTGCTGGTGGGGCTGGGCATTGCGCTCGCGGTGGCGGTCTACGTCACACGCGTTCCGATCCCGTTTGTTGACCGCAATGTGTCGCGCAACGCCGGCCAGGACGCGCTGGAAACCGAGCGCAACAAAGGCTGGAACCCCAACAAGATGCTCAATGGCGAGACCGCTCCGGCGGCGGTGCCGGCACCGGAGGCAGCAGGTGCGATCGTGGTGCCACCGGCCGACGGCAAGGGTCTCCCAGCCGTGCCCGCAGCCGCAAGCAAGCCGGCCGCCGACCCCCTGGGTGAACTGGTCCAGTCCAGGCTGGGCACGCCACCGGTCGCCGCGCCCGCGGGCACACCTCCCGCAGCCGCGCCCGCGCCCGGGGCGGACCCGTTCACCTACTTCGTGCAGGCCGGCGCCTTCCGCTCGCCGGAAGACGCCGAAACCCAACGTGCCAAGCTCGCCATGTTGGGCATCAACGCCGATGTGACCGAGCGCGAACAATCCGGCCGAACCGTGTACCGCGTGCGCGTGGGTCCGTTCAACCAGAAGGCGCTGGCCGATCTCACCCAGGAGCAACTGGCCGCCAATGGTGTCGAAGCGGCGCTGGTGCGCGTCCAGCGCTGATCCGCCGCCCAGGCAGATCGGGAACTTTCAGCGCACTGGCTGCCCCAAGCAAGCCTCATCAAGGAGTCTGATTCCATGCAACGTCGTGATTTTTCCCGGTCCCTGCTGGCCGCTGGCACCACCGCCCTGGCCGCCACCGGCGGCCTGACGCTCACCCCTGCGCTGGCCCAGCGCGTGGCGCCCAAGGAAGGCACCGATTTCGTTCGCCTGAGTCGCCCCGCGCCCGTGGAGACCCCGGCCAGCCAGGTCGAGGTGGTCGAATTCTTCGCCTACAGCTGCATCCATTGCTTCAATTTCGAGCCCGCGTTCGACGAATGGATGAAGAAGAAGCCGGCCAACGTGAACGTGCGGCGCATGCCGGTGGCCTTCAGCCCCGCTTTTGTGCCCATGCAACGCCTGTACTTCACGCTGGAAGCCATGAAGCTGGTGGACCGGCTGCACACGAAGGTGTTCCAGGCGATGCATGTGGACCGCCAGCAACTCACCACCCAGCCCGTCATCACCGCCTGGATCGAAAAGCAGGGTGGCGTGGACATGGCCCGTTTCAACGAGTTCTACAACGGCGCGGCGGTCGGTCTGGCCGCCAAGGCCACCCAGTTGCAGGAGGCCTACCAGGTCGAGGGCACGCCCTCTCTGGGCGTTGCCGGTCGCTACTACGTCAATGGTCAGGGCTCCCGCACCCTGGTGGTGGCCGACGCATTGATCGCCGAAGCAGCGCGCAAGGCCTGAGTCGCGTCATGCCAAAGAGAAGGCCCGCTTGTGCGGGCTTTCTCTTTGGGGGGTGTGGTGTCGAGGTGCGGCCGACTTCCACGGCATCCATGAATTCATGTGAGAAAAGAGTCGGTAAAGGGAGCGCTTGGGCCCGCTCAAGCTGCATCCGGTCGTTACAATGAATGCAAGTTTCGTGCCCTACAACGCCATGCATTCCACCTTGCCCCACTTCTCCTTCCGTCGGTCGTTCTGGCCGGGCGCCTGCCTGGCGGTGGGTTTGCTCCTGACCGGTGCAGCGCAGGCCGAAAAGGCCGATCGCAACCTGCCGCTCAATGCCGAGGCCGATGCCTTGCGTTACGACGACGTTCGCCAGACCAGCATCTTCACGGGCAACGTGGTCATCACCAAGGGCACCATCGTCATCCGGGGCGCCAAGGTCGAGGTGCGTCAGGATGCCCAGGGCAACCAGTTCGGCATCGTCAACGGCAGCCCGGGTTTTTTCCGCCAGAAGCGCGACGGTGTGGACGAATTCATTGAAGGCACGGCCCTTCGCATCGAGTACGACAGCCAGGCCGACACCGTGCGTTTCGTGGGCGATGCGATTCTCAAGCGCTTCAAAGGCACCCAGCTCAACGACGAAACCACGGGCAGTGTGATCGTTTACAACAACACCACCGATGTTTTCACGGTGGACGGTGGCGTGGCCAACCGCACCGCCAACAACCCCACCGGCCGCGTGCGTGCCATGCTCACGCCCGTGCCCAAGGACGACACCCCCGCCCCCAGGCCGGCGCCGCCAGCCAACCTGCGACCCAGCAACCAGCTTGGCGAGGGTCAGCAGTGACGGCGATGCCCGCGACGCAGGCCTTGAGCCCGGGCAAGCGCCCGTTGCCCGCCCCCGATCTCAGCCGGCTGGAGGCACAGGGCCTGCAGAAGGCCTATGGCAGCCGCAAGGTGGTCAAGGACGTGTCGCTCGCAGTCTTCAAGGGCGAGGTGGTCGGCCTGCTGGGCCCCAACGGCGCGGGCAAAACCACCTCTTTCTATATGTTGGTCGGCCTGCTGCGCTCGGACGCCGGGCAGATCCTGCTCGACGGCCAGGCCATCCAGGACCTGCCCATCCACCGCCGTGCGCGCCTGGGCCTGGGCTACCTGCCGCAGGAAGCCTCGATCTTTCGCAAGCTCAACGTGGCCGACAATGTGCGTGCCGTGCTGGAGTTGCAGGAGGACGAAGCTGGCAAGACCCTGAGCAAGGCCGCCATCGAAGCCCGGCTCGACGAGCTGCTCAAGGACCTGCACGTGGACCACCTGCGCGATTCGCCCGCGCCGGCCCTCTCGGGCGGTGAGCGCCGCCGGGTCGAGATCGCCCGCGCCCTGGCCACCAACCCGCGTTTCATCCTGCTCGACGAGCCCTTCGCCGGCATCGACCCGATCGCCGTGATCGAGATCCAGCGCATCATCGGTTTCCTCAAGTCGCGCGGCATCGGCGTGCTCATCACCGACCACAACGTGCGCGAGACCCTGGGCATCTGCGACCGCGCCTACATCATCAACGACGGCCACGTGCTCACCAGCGGCACTCCGGCCGAGATCGTCGAGAACGCGGACGTGCGCCGCGTCTATCTCGGCGAACATTTCAGGATGTAGGGCCTGTGAAACAAGGCCTGTCACTCCGCGTCTCGCAGCACCTGGCGCTCACGCCCCAGTTGCAGCAGTCCATCCGCCTGCTGCAACTCTCCACGCTGGAGATGGCGCAGGAGGTCGAGCAGATGCTCGACGAGAACCCGTTCCTCGAACGCTCCGAAGACCTCGCCGAGCGCGAAGCCTTTGGACTGGAGCAGACCGACGCACCGGTGAGCGCGGGCGAGCAGATCGCCGAGGCCGCGCTGCCCGAGTCGCCCGGCCCCATGCTCTCCAGCACCGAGTCGAGCAGCAGCGCCAGCAGTGAGACCGGCGAAGGCGATGCCATCGAGGGAAAGCTCGACGGCGCCACGCCAGTGGAAGAAAGCTGGGAAGGCGACGGCACGGTGGAGATGGCGCCGGATGACAGCGAATGGGGCGGTGACGCACCCGCGCGCAACAACAATTCATCAGGCGACGACGACACCGCCAGCGCAGCCGACCTGGCCCGCGCCCACATCAGCCTGCAAGACCACCTGCACGACCAGGCCCGCTGCCTGCGCCTGTCGGACGAAGACCGCGCCGCGCTGTACTTCCTGATCGAGTCCCTCAGCGATGACGGCTACATCGAAGACACCCTGGCCGAACTGGCCGCGGCCTGGCAGGCCCTGTCGGGTCCGATGGAAACCGACGACCCCAACGAAGGGCTGGAAGAGCGCGAAGCGCTGGAACAACGCCTGACCATGGCGCTGCAGCTGCTGCAGCACATGGAGCCCGCCGGGGTGGGCGCGCGCAACCTGGCCGAATGCCTGCGCCTGCAGATCCTGGAAATGCGCAACACGCCCGAGGCTCGCGCGGCCCTGGCCATCTGCGGTCAGTCCATGGAGCTGGTGGCCAAGCGCGACGTGAAGCGCCTGTGCAATCTGTGCGGCCTGGACGACGAAACGGTGCGCGCCGCGCTCGGTCTCATTGCCCGGCTGGAGCCCAAACCGGGTCGCCGCTTCGTGGACGTGGAACGCAACGTGGTCGTGCCCGACGTGCTGGTGACGCACGCCGGCCGTGGCTTCAAGGTGCTGCTCAACCCCGAGGTGATGCCGCGCCTGCGCGTGCACGATGTGTACGCCAGCGCCATGCGCCAGAACCGCGGCGGGCGCGACAACGGCGGCGAGGCCGGGCACGCCGCGATGCAGCAGCGCCTGCAGGAAGCGCGCTGGTTCATCAAGAACATCCAGCAGCGCTTCGACACCATCCTGCGCGTCTCCAGCGCTATCGTCGAGCGCCAGCGCAATTTCTTCATGCACGGCGAGCTCGCCATGCGCCCGCTGGTGCTGCGCGAGATCGCCGACGAGCTCGGCCTGCACGAGTCCACCATCAGCCGCGTGACCACCGCGAAGTACATGTCCACGCCCTTCGGCACCTACGAACTCAAGTACTTCTTCGGTTCGTCGCTGGGCACCGAAACCGGTGGCAATGCGTCGAGCACGGCGGTGCGCGCGCTGCTCAAGCAGTTCATCTCGGCCGAGGAGCCGGCCAAACCGCTGTCGGACAACCAGCTCTCCGACCTGCTGCGCGAGCAGGGCATCGAGTGCGCGCGGCGCACCGTGGCCAAGTATCGAGAAGCCTTGCGCATCGCGCCTGCGAACCTTAGAAAATCGCTTTGAACCAGTTACAAGTTTTCCTTCCCTGCGCCGCCGGCGTGGAGGACATGCTCGCCGCCGAGGTGAAACGCATCACCGGCGTGGACGCACCACACAAGGCGCGCGGCGGTGTAGCGCTCAACGCCTCATGGCGCGACGCCATGCGCCTGAACCTGCACAGCCGCCTCACGCAGCGGGTGCTGGTGCAGCTCTGGCACGGCGAGTACCGCAGCGAACAAGACCTCTACCACGCCGCCAGTGACGTGGCCTGGGAGATCTGGTTCACGCCGGCGCAGACCATCAAGGTCGAGATCACCGCGCAGCACAGCCCGCTGACCAGCCTGAACTTCGCCGCGCTGAAGGTGAAAGACGCGATCTGCGACCGGTTCCGCGAGAAGCGTGGCGAGCGCCCCAGCGTCAACACCACCTGGCCCGACGTGCGCATCTACGTGCACCTGACCACCGACACGGTGAGCCTGTACATCGACACCTCGGGCGAGCCGCTGTTCAAGCGCGGTTGGCGCGAGGACAAGGGCGATGCGCCGCTGAAGGAAACCCTGGCCGCGGCCATGATCGCCGCCACCGGATGGGATGCCTGTGCCGACCAGCCGCTGGACGCCATCGTGCCGCTGTACGACCCTTGCTGCGGCAGCGGCACGGTGGTGATCGAGGCCGCGCAGATCGCGCTCAACATCGCGCCCGGCCTGCTGCGCCGTTTCGCCTTCGAGAAGCTGCTGCCGTTCCAGCCGCACGTGTGGCAACCCATCCTGGAAGACGCCGAGCGCCAGCAGCGCGAGTGGCCAGAGGGTCACGCACCCATCGTCTTCGGCAGCGATGTGTCCTTCCGCATGGTCGACTTCGCGCAGCGCAACGCCGAGCGCGCGGGTGTGGCCCACGCCATCGAGCTGCGCGGCGGCGACGCCCTGCAGCGCATGCCGCCCAGTGACCGGCCCGGCGTGATGCTTCTCAATCCGCCGTATGGCGAGCGCATTGCCGCCGCCGGTGTAGCCGGGCAAAGCTCGGAAGACCGCGCCAGCGCCCGCGCCCAGCGCATGGCACCGCGCGAACCACGCACGTTCACGGTCGGCAAGGCGGCGCCACCCGCGCCCGGACTCGGCAGGGAAAGCGCGCAGATGCCTGATGGCGGCGACGGCAGCGACTTCTTCAACCAGCTCGCCGCCCACTGGAAGAGCCACTACGCCGGCTGGACCGCCTGGCTGCTCACGCCCGATCTCAAGCTGCCCGGCAAGATGCGCTTCAAGGAATCGCGCCGCGTGCCGCTGTGGAACGGCCCGATCGAATGCCGCCTGTTCCGCTTCGATCTCACCGCACGCAAGCCGCGCACCGAACCCGAGGCCTGAGCGTGGCCGAGGTGCCCGACACCACCGACATGCTGGTGCTCGACACCAACATCGCGCTCGACCTTTTCGTTTTCCAGGATCCGGCCACCGCGCCGCTGCGCAAGGCTCTGGAGCGCACGCCCGGTGAATGGCTGGCCACCGCCGCGATGCGTGAGGAGCTCGTGCGCGTGCTGGCCTACCCGCAGATCGCGCGCCGCCTGAGCGCGCAGGCCCGGCCCGCGCAGGATGTGCTCGACGCCTTCGACCGCTGCACACGCCTCGTGCCCGACGCACCCAAGGCGGCCTACACCTGCAAAGACCCTGACGACCAGAAGTTCATCGACCTCGCAACGGCCCACCGCGCCACACTGGTCAGCAAGGACGACGCGGTGCTGTGCATGGCCAGGCGGCTGGCGCGCGTGGGCGTCAACGTCTGTCGAGAGTGGAGTCCCAGCCATGTGGATTGAAATTCGCCTGCTGTCGCTCGTCGCCTGCGCCTTGTGCAGCGCCACTGCCTGGGCCATCCCGCGCTGCGAACTCAATGGTGAAAGCGTGAGCCCCTACAACGGCAACACCACCGCCGGCAAGAGTGGCTTGATGCGCTGCGTCAACGACGATGGCCAGGTGCGCCGCCTGGACCAGACGCTTCGCGATGGCCGCATCCATGGACCGGTGGTGATGGAGCTGGCCGACGGCGAGCGCCGCGAGTACAGCGTCAACGAACGCGGCAACCGCGACGGCCTGGCGCGCACGTTCGATGGCAAGGGCACGCTGCGCAAGGAAGAGAACCTGGAAGACGGCAGTGCCGTGGGCGTGCAGAAAAATTATGCCGAAGCCGGGCATCTGCAGGAACTGCATTTCGCGGCCGGGCGGCGCACCGTGCTCACCATCGGCTACCTGGCCGATGGCCGCTTGACCGAGCTGCGCTGCGCCGCCGTGACGCTGGTGCCGCAAGACCGCGAGGTGTGTGGTCACGCTGGCCGCGCCAGCGACGTCACGCTGTACCGCGAAGCGGGCCAGCCCGTGGGCACCGTGAGCTACCTGAAAGGCCAACTGCAGCGCCTGACTGTGCTGGACCGCGAAGGTCGACTCGTGCGCACCGAAGAGCTCAAGGAGGGCCGGCGCATCAAGCGGGTGTTCTACCCATCGGGCAAGCCGCGCTCCGAGGCCGACTTCATCGAACGCGACCCCAACAGCCGCGAGGGCCGCGAGGGGATCGCGCGCGAGTGGGCCGAGAGCGGTCAACTCACGCAGGAAACCCGCTGGGCCGACGGCCACGAGCAGCGCATCCACCAGTGGTACCTGAACGGCAAGCAGAAGCTGCGCCAGCAGATTCGCCGCGACGGCCGCAACCAGGAGCGCACCACCGAGAGTTTCTGGGACAACGGCCTGCCCGCGGCGGTGAACAACGAGCACAACGGGCGTCTGCAAGGCTGGCAGAAATACTTCACCGAAGCGGGTGTGCTCGCGCGAGAGGACGAACACGGCGAGCGCGGCGTGTTGCTGCGCCGCAAGCACTACGGCGCGCAAGGTGTGTTCGAGCGCGAGGAGCGATTCCTGGAAGACGGTTCGCGCATCTGATCAGCGACGGTCGGGGTTGCAACAACACGAGGAGCGCAACATGGTCATTCGCGTGGTTCGGCTGGGCAGCGAGAGGGTGGCGGACGAAGGCACCCGCATCGGCACTGTGCGATGCCCGCCGCGCGGCGTGCCCAGGATGGGCTGTTACTGCGAGCACGAATCGCACTGCCACCGCTCGGTTCTGCGCGAGCTGCTGCTGGAGAAAGGCGCGAAGGTGGAACCATGAGCATGACCGACCTTCTGGTGCTCTTCACCGCCTTGGGCGCGGCCACGGTGGGCGGCGTGTTCTTTGCCTTCTCCAGCTTCGTGATGAGGGCGCTGGCGCAGTTGCCCGCGGCCCAGGGCGTGGCGGCCATGCAGCGCATCAACGTCGTGGTGATCAACCCGTGGTTCATGGGCGCCTTCATGTGCACACTGCTGCTGTCCATCGCGTGTGTGGTGGTCGCCTGCCTTCTGTGGAGCGCGCCGCGCTCGGCCTGGCTGCTCGCGGCCGGCCTGCTTTACGCCGTGGGCACCTTCGGCGTCACCATGGTCTTCAACGTGCCACGCAACGACCGCCTGGCGCGCCTCGACGCCGCGTCTGCGGAGGCGGCGGTCTACTGGCCGGTTTATGTGCGCGAATGGATCTTCTGGAACCATGTGCGTACCGCGGCTGGCCTGGCGTCCGCGGTGTGTGCGATCCTGGTTTGGACCCGGTGATGTTCTTGCACCCGAAGGCGTCGATCCCAAGGCAGGTCGGGGCCTGATTCAGCCCAGTGCGAACCGGTCCGCATGCGCCTGCGGCCAGTAGATGGTGAACACCGCGTGCTGGCCGGTGAGGTCGTGCAGCAGGGCGCCGGGCAGGGTTTCTGGCAGCAGGTTGGCGAGCAGGCGCACCTCGTTCTGGTTGACGCGGCGCACCAGGTGGTGGGCGGTGATCTCGCCAGGGTGTTGCAGGCCGGCGGCCTGGATGAGTTCTTGCAACGCCACGAGTGTGCGCTGGTGAAACTGGTGCACGCGCTCGGCCTTGTCGGGCACCACCAGCGCTTGCTGGCGCACCGGGTCCTGGGTGGTCACGCCTGTGGGGCATTGCCCGGTGTGGCAGCTCTGGGCCTGGATGCAGCCCAGCGCAAACATGAAGCCGCGTGCGCTGTTGCACCAGTCGGCACCGATGGCCATGGCGCGCACGATGTCGAAGGCGCTGATCACCTTGCCCGCGCAACCGATCTTGATGCGGTCGCGCAGGTTCACCCCCACCAGCGTGTTGTGCACCAGGCGCAGGCCTTCCTGCAGCGGCGCGCCCACGTGATCGGTGAATTCAAGCGGTGCCGCACCGGTGCCTCCCTCGGCGCCATCGACCACGACGAAGTCGGGCGTGATGCCGGTGGCCAGCATGGCCTTGACGATGGCGAACCACTCCCACGGGTGGCCGATGCACAGCTTGAAGCCCACCGGCTTGCCGCCGGAGAGTTCACGCAGCCGGACGATGAAGTGCATGAGTTCGATCGGCGTGGAGAACGCGCTGTGAGCGGCGGGTGAGATGCAGTCCTGGCCGGCGATCACGCCGCGCGCGGCCGCGATCTCGGGCGTGACCTTCGGCCCCGGCAACACACCGCCGTGCCCGGGCTTGGCGCCCTGGCTGAGCTTGATCTCGACCATCTTCACCTGCGGGTCCATGGCGTTGGCCTTGAAGCGGTCGGGGCTGAAGTGGCCGTTTTCGTCGCGGCAGCCAAAGTAGCCCGAGCCGACTTCCCAGATCAGGTCGCCACCGTGCAGCCGGTGGTAGGCGGAGATCGAACCTTCGCCGGTGTCGTGCGCGAAGCCGCCGCGCTTGGCACCGGCGTTGAGTGCCTGGATCGCGTTGGCCGAGAGCGCGCCGAAGCTCATGGCCGAGATGTTGAACACGCTGGCCTCATACGGCTGCGTGCAGCCCGGCCCGCCGATGGTGAGGCGAAAGTCGTGCGAGGCAATCAGGCTGGGTGACATCGAGTGGTTGAGCCACTCGTGGCCGGTGGCGTTCTGATCCACCTGCGTACCAAAGGGGCGCTTGTCGGTCTCGCCCTTGGCGCGCGCGTAGGCCAGGCTTCGCTGGCTGCGCGAGAACGGTGTGGTTTCGTTGTCGCTTTCCAGAAAGTACTGGCGGATCTCGGGGCGGATCTTCTCCAGCATGAAGCGCAGGTGGCCGATGACGGGGTAGTTGCGCAGCACCGAGCTCCTGGTCTGGCGCACGTCGTGGATGCCCAGCGCCGAGAGGCCGGCGAACACCAGGAACCAGAAGCCACCGATGCCGAACGCGATCAGCGTGAACAGGCTCAGCAGTGCCAGCACCACACACAGGCCAAGCGCGGTGTAGCGCACGGGATACAGGGCATTGAGGCGATCGAGCATGTGTGTGGAGATGAAAGGAAGGTGTACGGGCAAAGTAGTGCGGAAGCGGTATTGGTACGGTGTCGAGCGGATTGAAAAATGGCCATCTTCGCACTCCCGGCCGTCGCTCGGCCTTGAAGGTGGCGCACTTTTCCCTTTCTCCGGGGTATCGGCCCACTTTCCACACACCTGGTTGGCCGTCCATGCGCTCTGCTCCGTACTCCTCCTGGCTCCCGATACCCGCCTTGCTGGCCATGGCGAGCATGGCGGCCGCTCAGCCGGTGCCCGATGCCGGGCAGATCCAGCGCGAGGTCTTGCCACGGCCCCCGGTGCCGGTGCCCGCGACACCGCCCATCGGCATCCGTGAACCCGCCAATGGTGCGGGCGCCGCGGGCGGCGCGCGGTTCACAGTCACGGCCGTGGTCCTGCAGGGCAACACGGTGTTGTCCACCGACGAACTGCTCGCGCTGGTGGCCGACCTGTCCGGCCCCGGGCGCACCCTGGCCGATGTGCAGGCCGCCGCGCGGCGCATCACCGACCACTACCGCGCAAACGGCTACCCGGTGGCGCGCGCCTTCGTGCCGGCGCAAGACGTCACAGCCGGAGAGGTGCGCATCGACGTGCTCGAAGGCCGCATCGATCGCGTGGAGCTGAACAACAGCAGCCGCCTGAGCGATGCGGTCCTGTCCGCCACGCTGGGTGATGTGCAGGTCGGCGAGGTCATCGCCACCGCACCCATCGAGCGCGCCCTGCTGCAGTGGAACAGCACGCCCGGTGTGGGCGCGGCGCGCGCCACCCTGCAGCCTGGTGAACGCGTGGGCACTTCACGGCTGGGCCTCGAATTCGATGCCGCGCCACCGGCACAGGGCAGCGTGGTGCTGGACAACCACGGCAGCAGCTACACCGGCCGCGCCCGCCTGGCCGCTTTGTTGCAGATCAACAGCCCGCTGGGTCTGGGCGATCAGCTCGGTCTGGCGGCTCTCACCAGCGGCCGCGCTCTGCGCCATGGCCGCATCGTCTACGAGCTGCCGGTGGCCAGTGTCGGCACGCGCGCCGGCCTGTCACACCAGGAAACGCGCTACCGCCTGGGCGGTGATTTCGCCGCACTGCAGGCCAATGGCCGGGCCCGGAGCAGCCGCGCTTTCGTGAACCATCCGTTCGTGCTCACACCCACCAGTCGCATCAGCGCCACGCTGACCGCTGCCGACCAGTCGCTGCACGACCGGGTCGATGCTGTCGCGGTGGTTACCGACAAATCGCTGGCAACGATCAGCGGCGCCTTGCGCGGCAGCTGGAACGATCGGGCCGGCGAACGCCTGTCCACCGCCGATCTGCAGATCGTGAGCGGCCGCCTGCGCATCCAGAGCCCGGGCGCCGCCGCGCAGGACGCCGGCACGGCGCGCACCCAGGGCCACTTCACCCGTTGGGAATGGGAAATCAGCCACCTGCAGCGCGTGGCTTCGCATTCGCAGATCTTCGTGGCCCACGCCGGCCAGCGCGCCAGCCGCAACCTCGACAGCGCCGAGAAGTTCGCCATCGGCGGCCCGCGCGCGGTGCGCGCCTACGCCAGCGGTGAAGCCAGTGGCGACGAGGCCGATCGCCTCACCCTGGAGTGGCGGCAAAGCCTCTCACCCGCGCTGCAGGGCGTGGTGTTCTACGACATCGGGCGTGTGGTCTTCAACCGCAGACCTTTTGACCCCGGCGCCGCCAGCCACCGCACGCTCTCCGGCGCGGGCATCGGCCTGAACGCCGAATGGTCTGCCGCAGGCACGCCACTGAGCTTGCAAACCACGCTGGCCTGGCCGCTGCTCGGGCGCCCGACGCTCAACGACGAACCTGCTCTCTGGTTCACGTTGACCGCGCGTTTCTGAACCTCTTGCTCGAACGCGCCGGCGCGTGTCGCCCCCCTGTTTCATCGTTTTCACGAAAGACCCGCCATGAACCGCACCCACCGCCTCGTCTGGAACGCCGCCTGCTGCGCCTGGCAAGCCGTGAGCGAAACCGCTGCCGCGCGAAGCCCAGGCGGAGGTCTTCAACGAACGGTTCGCCGCCAGGCCCGCGGGCTGGCCGCGCTGGCGCTGGCCTGCGCCGGCACGGCCGCCCTGGCCGGCCCGCAGGACGGGCAGGTCACGCTGGGCAGCGGCAGCGTGGCGCACGGCGGTGGCACCACCACCATCACCCAGACCAGCGCGCAACTGGCCATCGACTGGCAGAGCTTCAACGTGGGCGCGGGTGAGGCGGTGCGCTTCGTGCAGCCAAGCGCTCAGTCGGTGGCGCTCAACCGCGTGCTCGGCACCGAGCCCAGCCACATCCTGGGCCGGCTCAGCGCCAACGGCCAGGTGTTCCTGCTCAACCCCAATGGCGTGCTGTTCGGCACCAGCGCGCGGGTCGATGTCGGCGGCCTGGTGGCCAGCACGCTGGCGCTGCCCAACGAAGACTTCGCCGCCGGGCGTCTGCAACTCAGAGGCACCAGCACCGGCAGCGTGAGCAACGCCGGACAGATTACCGCCGCCGAAGGAGGCTACGTGGTGCTGACCGCGCCGCAGGTGCACAACAGCGGCAGCATCAGCACGCACCTGGGGCACAGCGTGCTGGCCGCGGGCGAACACGTCACGCTGCAGCTCCAAGGCGGTGGCCTGCTGGGCTACCGCATCGAACGCGGCGCGCTGCAGGCCCTGGTCGAACAGGCCGGCCACATCAGCGCCGATGGCGGCGCCATCCTGATCGAGGCCCAGGCGCTGGACGCGCTGGCCAGCGCGGTGGTCAACCACAGCGGCATCAGCCAGGCGTTCACCGTGCAAGAGCGCGAAGGCCGCATCGTGCTGCTGGGCGACATGGCCGTGGGCCGCACGAACGTGGACGGCACGCTGGACGCCTCGGCCCCCGAGGGCGGCCACGGCGGCTTCATCGAAACCAGCGCGGCCACGGTGAAGGTGGCCGACGGCGCGCGCATCACCACGCGCAGCGCCGACGGCGCCAACGGCAGCTGGCTCATCGATCCGACCGATTTCACCGTGGCCGCCACCGGCGGTGACATCAGCGGCGCGGCGCTGAGCGCCGCGCTGGTCGATGGCAACGTGGTGCTCGACAGCACTGCTGGGGCGCAGGAAGGCGTAGGCGACCTGTTCGTGCGCGACCAGGTGAGCTGGAGCGCCAACCGCCTCACGCTGCGCGCGCAGCGCGACATCCACCTCTACCAGGACCTGGTGGGCTCGGGCAGTGCGCAGCTCACCATGGCCTACGGCCTGGCCACGGACACCGGCGCGGGGGCCGACTACCACCTGCACAACGGCACGCGCGTGTACCTGCCGCAGGGGCAGAACCTGAACCTGCAGCAGGGCAGGCTGGGCACGGACAAGGCCTACCAGGTGATCACGCAGGGGGCCGGCTTCGTCGGCATCAACAACGACCTCGGTGGGCACTACGCGCTGGGCGGGTCGATCAGCGGTGTGACCGCCACCGAAAACGTCATCGGTGGCGAGTTCACCGGGCAGTTCCACGGCCTGGGGCATCAACTGATGAATTTCAGGATCTTTGCCGACGGTATCGGGGCTAACGGCCGTGATATCCATGTGGGCGTGTTCCGCGGGGTGGGCGCAGCGTCCGTTCTGCGCGACTTCCAGTTGATCAACGGCGGCGTCTCCATGAACAACGCAGAACTCTCCTCCAATTATTTTGGAGCACTGGCTGCGATCAACAACGGCCTGATTTACAACGTGTACTCCAACACCCTGGTCAACACAAGTGGCTACTACGCCGCCTCGGGCGGCCTGGTGGGTCTCAACAACGGCACGATACGGCAGTCTCAAGTCGATATTGACGTGAGCCAGACCTCAACAACACCCTTGAACAACTGGCTTAACGGAGACGGTGGTCCCGTAGGGCAGGTCGCTGGCATCAACGCGGGCTTGATCGAGGACAGCGTGGGTTCCAGCCGTATCAGGACATACGACCGCCCCTCCCAAAGCAGCGTTTTCATCGGCCTGGTGGGCAGCAACACCGGCACCATCAACCGCACCTACGCCATCCTTCCCGACAACCAGGTCTACGACAACAACACCGCGCGCACGCTCACCGACGCCGCGATGAAGCAGGCCGCCACCTACGCCGGCTGGAGCATCGACAGCAACCCCGACGGCGATTCGATCTGGCGCATCCACGAGGGCGAGTCCATCCCGCTGCTGCGCGACTTTCGCCGCCGCGTGGACATGCAGACCCAGCGCAGCTTCAACGGCCAGACCCAGACCGAAGGCAGAACCAGCGGGCGCGACGCCGGCTATTACGCCGCCAGCATCGACATGACCCCGCTCGGCCAAGAAGTCACCGGCGGCCTGACCATCACCCCCGCGCTGCTGAGCGTGAGCAGCGCCGACGTGAACCGCGTCTACGACGGCAGCACCGACGCCACCGGCGCGACGGCTGCCATCGTGAGCGGCCAGCTCTTCGGCACCGACAGTCTCAGCGGTGGCAGCTTCGTCTTCACCGACCGCCACGTGGGCACCGGCAAGACCGTGAACGTGGGCGGCATCACCGTCGATGACGGCCAAGGCGGCGCCAACTACGCGCTCACGCTGATCGACAACACCACGAGCAGCATCAGCGCCGCGCCACTGGTGCTGACCGCCGACCCCACGAGCAAGGTGTACGAAGGCACCACCGATGCCACCACCACCTGGCACGTGAGTTCGGGCAGCCTGTTCGGCACCGACACACTGGACAGCGCGGGCCTGAGCTTCGAGACCCGCCACGCGGGTAGCGGCAAGCGCCTGCTGCTGCGCGATGCGGTGCTCAGCGACGGCAACGGCGGGGCCAACTACACGCTCACCCTGGCCGACAACGCCGGCAGCACCATCACACCCGCACCCTTGGTGCTCACGGCCGATGCCGCCTACAAGGCCTACGACGGCAACACCGACGCGCAGACCACATGGCACCTGAGTTCGGGCACGCTCTTCGGCACCGACGCACTGAGCAGCGTCACCTTGAGCTACGACACGGCCGAGATCGGTATCAACAAGACCCTGCACCTGAACGAGGTCGTGCTGGCCGACGGCAACGGCGGGGCCAACTACACGATCACCCTGGCCGACAACGCGGCCAGCCGCATCGCCGCCGCCAACGCCGGAACCCTGCGCCTGGCGCAGGCCGTGGCAGCCGTCCGGCAGGCGCCGCAGCCCGATCCTGCTCGGGTGCCCAGTGGGCAGGACATCGGGACCGTGGGTGTGGTCGAACACCTGCTGATGGTGGACTGTGGCATCCGTCTGCCGCCCGGGGCTTCCACCGACAGCTGCCATTCAGTTCGCCTTCTCGCTCGAAAACCCGCACTCTGAACCGAACCCACCCTGGGGCCATCGAACATGACCCGCGACGACTGCCGCTGATACAGGAGGCGCGGCTAAACTGGCAGCCTTTCAGCCAGGCCCCGCGCCCATGAGCACCCCCACATCCGCCCCCCTCGAATCCACCGACTTCGACACACTCGACGCCATCCTCGACGACTTGCGCACACGCGGCGAAGACGTGCCGCAGTGGGAGTTCTGCGAAGGCGCCATGGCCGCGCTGCTGTGCACGCGCCGCCCGGTGGAGCCGGCGGAGTTCCTGCCCATGCTGCTGGGCACCGGTCCGCTGCCCACCGCACCCCAGGAAGACGGCACCCACTTCGCCAACACCGCGCAGTTTGAGCAGTTCATGACGCTGTGGACGCGTCGCAGCGCCGAGGTGTCGGCCTCGCTGGCCGCGCCGGTGGAGACGCTGGAAGACGAGCGCAGCTACCACCCCGAGCTGATGGACGTGCGCGGTGCCGTGGCCGCCTTGCCCGAGGCCGAGCGCGCCGACTTCAAAGACCAGGAACTGCCGGCCTACGCGCAGGTCTGGGCATTGGGCTTCATGTTCGTGGTGGAGAACTGGCCCGAAGACTGGGAGCCACCGCGCGACAAGGACACCGCTGCCTGGATCGACGAGGCGCTGGACCACGTGGTGGCCCTGACCGAGGACGACACCGGTACGCCCACGGTGAACATGCATGCCGAGGACGGCCCGCCCAGCGTGAGCGACGAACGCCTCAACGCGTTCGGTGCGGCCATCTGGGCGGTGGTTGACCTGGCCCAGATCGGCAGGAGCCTGGGGCCGCGCGTGGAACCGGTGCGCAAGGAAGCCACGCCGGGCCGCAACGACCCTTGCCCCTGCGGCAGCGGCAAGAAATACAAGAAGTGCCACGGGGCCTGACCCAGCCCAACGGCCAGAGAATCTGGCTGTTTGCTAGAACGTTCCGAGGTCGAACGGCCCGCCCTGTTCCAGCGCACGCTGGTAGGCGGGACGCTCGTGGATGCGGCGCAGCCAGTCCACGAGCTTGGGGCGGCTCTTGAGCAGGCCGCGCGCGGCGGCGGCTTCGATGCCGAAGCTCATCTGCACGTCGGCGGCGCTGAATGAGCGTCCCACGAACCAGGGGCCGTGCTCCGCCAGTTCGGCTTCGAGATAGTCGAAGTGCCGTTTCAGGTTGGGCGTGACCAGCAGCCCCTTGATCTTGGACGAGATGCCCATGGCGATCGGCCGCACCAGCAATGGGCTCTTGCGCTCGATCTGGTCGAACACCAGCTGCAGCAGCAGCGGCGTGGCGAGCGAACCTTCGGCGTAGTGCATCCAGTAGCGGTAGCGCAGGAAGCTCGGTGTGCCCGGTTCGGGCGCGAACTTGCCTTCGCCGTAGGTCTCGACCAGGTATTCCAGGATCGCTCCCGACTCGGCCAGCGTGGCCTTGCCGTCGGTGACCACCGGTGACTTGCCCAGCGGGTGAACCTTCGCCAGCGCAGGTGGCGCCAGCATGGTCTTGGGGTCGCGTTGGTAGCGCTCGATCTGGTAGGGCACGCCCAGCTCTTCAAGCAGCCAGAGCACGCGCTGCGAGCGCGAGTTGTTGAGGTGGTGGACGGTGATCATGTTGACGCCTCTGCGGTGGTGGTCATGAAGCTGAGCAGCGCCGAGGCCGTGGCCTCGGGCAGCTCTTCGGGAATGAAATGGCCCGCCGGCAGCGCTTCGCCGCTCACGGTGCCTGCGCACTGCGCCTGCCAGAGTGCGAGCGGGTCGAAGAACTTCTGCACCACGCCGCGCTCGCCCCACAGCACGAGCGTGTCGCAGGCGATGCGCAGACCGCGCTCGCGGCTCTCGCGGTCGTGATCCAGGTCAATGCCGGCGCTGGCACGGTAGTCCTCGCACGCACTGTGGATGGCCTCCGCCCGGCAGAAGCAGCGCTCGTACTCGGCCAGTGCCTGCGGTTCGATGTGCGGCAGGCGCGCGCCACCCTTGGCTGCCACGCTGCCCCAGCCACCGAGCTTGGCGTGCAGGTAAGCCTGCGCGTTGCCGCCGATCATGAGTTCGGGCAGTGGCGCGGGCTGGATCAGGTGGAACCAGTGGTAGTAGGCGCGGGCAAAGGCCATGTCGGTGCGGGCGTACATGTCCAGCGTGGGCGCGATGTCGATCACGCAGAGCTTTTGCACCCGCTCGGGGTGGTCGAGCGCCAGGCGGTGCGCCACACGCCCACCGCGATCGTGGCCGCACAGGTGGAACGTGTCGATGCCCAGCGCGTCCGCCACGTCGACCACGTCCTGCGCCATGGCGCGTTTGCTGTAGTTGGAATGGTCGGGCAGACCCGGCGCGTGGGACGAATCACCGTAGCCGCGCAGGTCGGGCAGCACCAGCTTGAAGTGCGGCGCCAGCTCGCGCGCCACGCGCTGCCACATCGCGTGTGTCTGCGGAAAGCCGTGCAGCAAGACGAGCGCGGGGCCGTCGGCCCGCCCGCCCACGCACACGACGGCCTGCGCGCTCCGGGTTTGCAGTTGATGAAGCTCGAATCCGGCGAACCAGTCAGAGGTCATGAGGTTGTCTCCTGCGGTCGAGTGTAGGCGTCGGTCAGAGCGACATCAGGCGAGCGCCTGCGGCAAGGCTCCCGCCAGAAAGTCCCACACCTGGCGGATACGCGGGTTGCTGCGGATCTCGCGGTGCACCGCGAGCCACACGGGCAAGGGCGGGATCGCGAGCATGGGCAACAAGGGCACAAGGTCTGGATTCTGTCGCGCCACATAGCGCGCCAGAAAACCCACGCCCAGCCCAGCATCCACGGCAGCCTGGTAGGCATTGAGGTCGTCGGTGCGCACGGCAAAACTCTCCCGTTGCATTGGGTAGCCCATGGCCGCGAAGCCGCGCAGGATGTCGGTGTTGCGGTCGTTGCCCACCAGGTCGTGCGCCAGCAGATCCTCGGGCACGCGCGGCGTGCCGCGGCGGCGCAGGTAGTCGCGGTGCGCGTAGGTGCCCAGGGCAACCTGGCCCACTTTCTTGCACAGCAGCGTGGCCTGGTCGGGCCGCACCATGCGCAGCGCGATGTCGGCCTCTCGCTGCAGCAGGTTGCTCACCGCGTTGCTCGACACCAGCTCGATCTGGATGTCCGGAAAAGCCTGGCGCATCTGCACCAGCACCGGCGGCAGCAGCACGCACGTGACGGGCTGACTGGCGCTGATGCGCACGGTGCCTCGCGCATCGGCCTGCGCGCCCGCAGCCTGGCGCGCCAGCTGATCGGCCGCACCCGACATGGAGCGCGCCGCTTCGGCCAGGCGGTGCGCATGCGCGGTGGGCACCAGCCCCCGGCCGGTGCGCTCGAACAGCACCACCCCGAGCTGAGCTTCAAGCTCTCCGATGTGGCGGCCCACCGTTGGCTGGCTGGTGTCGAGAGCGCGGGCAGCGGCCATCAGGCTGCCGCGGTCCAGGGCCGCGAGGAACGATGGGATCAAGGCCCAGTTGAAATCGCCGGTATGCATTTGTGCATGTCTGGTGTTTGAATTCAGGCAATTGTGTATGGGGCCGCCAGTTTCCACAATGCGTTGCATGGCGCCGGTGGTCGGTGCTCTCCGGAGTCCTTTCATGAACACATTCCCTTCTTCTGTCTCGTCTGGCACCGTGCTGGTCCTGGGGGGGCGAGGCCGATTCGGCCTGGCTGCGGTGCAGGCGTTTGCCCGGGGCGGCTGGCGTGTGCTGGCCCAGATGCGCCCCGGTGCGCAGGCGCCGCGGGTCGGTGGCGTGCAGTGGTTGTCCCTGCCGCTGGGCACGCCGGATGATGTGCAGGTGCTGGTGGATCAGGTGCGGCAGTCTGGCGGAGCGACCGTGGTGGTGCACGCCCTCAATCCCAACCAGTACACGCGCCCGGCATGGCAGCGGGAGGCCTGGCCCATGCTGCAGATCGGGAGGCGCGTGGCGCGATCGCTGGGCGCCACACTGATGCTGCCGGGCAATGTCTACAACTTCGGTCGGAGCATGCCGGAGCTGCTGATGGAAGGTGCGCCTTACCGCCCCAGCATGGCCATGGGCCAGATCCGCAGCGCCATGGAAGAGCGGCTGGAGGCCGCCACGCAGCGCGGCGAACTGCGCGCGGTGGTCGTGCGCGCGGGCAACTTTTATGGACAAGGCCAGGGCACCTGGCTCGACCGCGCCATGCTCACCGGCATCCGGCGCGGCAAGCTGGTGTTCCCCGGCCCCATGGATGTCGCCACGCCCTGGGCCTACCTGCCCGACCTGGCGCAGACCTTTGTGGCGGTGGCCCGCGTGCGCCATTCGCTGCCGGCGTTCGAGCAACTGCACTTCAGCGGCCACACGCTCACCGGCCACGACTGGGTGGGCGCGCTGCAGCCGCTGGCCCGCGGGCAGGGCTGGCTGCGCGAGAACGAGGCGCTGCGCGTGGCGGGCATGCCCTGGCTGCCGATCCGCGCGCTGGGCACGGTGATGCCCACCCTGGGCGCGCTGGCTGCGCTGCGCTACCTCTGGAACCAGCCGCACCGACTGGACAACCGCCACCTGCGCGCGCTGATCGGCGGCGAGCCGCACACGCCCTGGCCGCTGGCGTTGCAGCGCACACTGCAGTGCCTGGAACTGCTGCCGCAGGACGCAGCCAGCGCCACCCTGCCTGCGCCCGCCTGCGCCTGACCCTCACCACCGTTGCGAGGAGCCCAAGATGGACCGCCGACGCTTCATCCACCTCGCTGGTGGCGGCGCGATCGCCGCCGCCAGCGCCTTGACTGGCTGCAGCAGCGCGCTGCCGCCCGAGGCCATCGCCGCCTGGCAGGGCCCGGGCGAACAGGCCGATGTGCGGCGCTGGCTGGTGGGCCACGCGCTGCTCGCCCCGCACTCGCACAACCTGCAGTCCTGGCTGGTGGACCTGGGCGTGCCCGGCGAGATCACGCTCTTCATCGACCGCAGTCGCCTGTTGCCCGAGACCGATCCGTTCTCGCGCCAGATGATGTTGAGCCAGGGCACCTTCATCGAGCTGCTCGATCTGGCCGCGCGGCAGAAGGGCTTGCGCGCGCAGATCGACCTGTTCCCCCAGGGTGTCTTTGGACCGGCCACGGTGGACGCACGGCCCACCGCGCGCATCCGCCTGGAGCCCGACGCGGCGGTGCAGCCCGATCCGCTGTTTGCGCAGATCTTTCGCCGGCGCACCAACCGCGAGGCCTACGGGGCGCGCGAGCCCGATGCCGCCGCGCTGCAGGCGATCGCCGCCAGCGTGCAGCCGCATGCGGTGCGCACGGGTTTGGTCGGCGCCGCGCAGCCCGAAGCGCTGGCGCAGCACCGTCGCATTGCCAAGGAGGCCTGGCGCATCGAGCTGGTGACGCCGCGCACGGTGCTGGAGTCGTTCCGGGTGCTGCGCGTGGGCCCGAAGGAGATCGCGCAACACCGCGACGGCCTCACGCTCAACGCTCCACTGGTGCGCGCGCTCGACGCCGTGGGCCTGTTCGACCGCAGCGTCGCGCCCGGCCCCGACGACTTCGCGACCACCAGCCAGATCAAGGACTTCAACACGAAGGTCGACACCACGCCCGCGTTCTTCTGGCTGGTGAGCGAGGGCAATGACCGCGCCACGCAGGTCAATGCGGGCCGCGCCTACGTGCGCGCCCAGCTGGCCGCCACCGCGGCGGGCCTGTCGATGCAGCCGCTGTCGCAGGCCTTGCAGGAGTACCCCGAGCAAGCCGGCACCTATGCGGCGATTCACCAACTGCTGGATGCGCCGTCGCCGCGTTTCACGGTGCAGATGTGGGCGCGGCTGGGCCATGCGCCGACGATCGAGCCCTCGCCGCGGCGTGGGCTGGACGCGCACATCGTCAAGGCTTGAGGTCGAAACTCGCCTGGGCCAGCGCCTTGCCGTTGACCAGCAGCTCGATGCGGTGCGGGCCCGGGTAGAGGGTGCGGGTGGTCACGGGTTTGAGGCTGTGGCGCTTGACCAGCGTGCGTTCTTCGCCGGCTGCCAGCGTGAGCTTCCAGCCCTTGAACACCTTGGGCGAGGTGGCGCCGTTGGCGCGCACGTGGTGCACGGCGTAGTCGATCTCCAGTGGCTGTGGCCCGCGCGCGGTGGACCGCAGCGTCACGTTCAGCCCGATCGATTCGCCCACCGCTGCGCTGGTGGCCGACAGGCTCAGGTGGGCCTGACCTTTCAAGCCGCTGGCCAGCCCCCATGCGGCGAGCGTGTCCACGTGGCCTTGTTTGATCAGGCCGCGGCTGGCGTGGCGCAAGAGTGCGTTGCGCTCGGGAGTGGCCGCGATCAGGTGGTCTTTCACCCAGCCCGCCACCAGGGCCGGGTGGTCCTTGGCGATGTCGTTGAGGTGGTTGGCCACGCTGCGGCGCACGTAGCTGCTGGCGTCGTCCTGCAGGGCGCGCAGCAGCGGCAGCGCGGGCGTGGGGTCGGCCACCAGCGCGTGCAGCCGCAGGCCCCAGGGCAGGCGGGGGCGGCTGCCTTCGCTGACCAGCCGGCGCACGTGGGCGCTCGGGTCGGTGGACCATTGCGCCAGCACCGGCCACACCGCCTCGGGTTGCTGCTGGATGAAAGGGCGGATCGCGAATTCGGCCGTGGAGCGCTGGGTGAGCGCGTGCAGGCAGGCCAGCGAGCTCGGCACGTCGTGCTGGCCGTGGCGCGCGACGAACTCGCCCATCGACCAGATCACCCAGCCGCTCAGGCCCGTGGTGGCCTCTGCCGTGGACAAACCGACGGGCTCGCCCAATGTGTTCAGTGGAAGCGGTGGAGCCAGGCTGGCTTCAAGCACGGTGCAGGCGAGCTTGAAATCGCCGGGCAGCGTGGCGTGCATCGCCCCCGCCAGTTGCAGCATGCGCGCCTTGAGTTCGAGCGCGTCCAGACCGTCGTTGGCGAGCGCCTCGAAGCGCGGGCGGTCAAAGTCGGTCCACGCGCGCTGCAGATGCAGGCCGGCGTTGGCCACGGTGGTGGCGTTGATCAGGTTCTTGAACGGTTCCATGTCACTCTCAAGGCAATCGCTGCAGCAGACCGGTCAGTGCATGCCGCACGGTGGCCGCGCGCACGGCGGCGCGATCGCCGTCGAAACGCTGGTGTTCGGTGAACGTGCCCGCTGGCGTGGCCCAGCCAAACCACACCGTGCCCACCGGTTTGTCGGCGCTGCCGCCGGTGGGGCCGGCCACGCCGGTCACGGCCACGGCCAGTTGCGCCGCGGACTGCGCCAGCGCGCCCGCGGCCATGGCGCGCGCCACCGGCTCGCTCACCGCACCGTGCTGCGCGATCAGCGCGGCGGGCACGCCCAGCATGCTGGTTTTCGCGGCGTTGGAGTAGGTGACGAACCCGCGCTCGAACCAGTCGCTGGAGCCACTGAGGTCGGTGCAGGCGCCCGCGATCAGGCCGCCCGTGCAGCTCTCCGCGGTGGCCATCATCAGCCCGCGCGTCTTGAGCGCGCGCGCCAGCGCCTCCACCAGTTCGGGTGTCTTCATCATCAGAATTTCCACAAGGCAATCACCAGCAGCGTGCAGGCCGCAGCGGCGAAATCGTCGAGCAGGATGCCGAAGCCGCCGCGCGGACCGAAGCCCTTGAAGCGCTGGTCGGCCCAGGCCATCGGGCCGAACTTCACCGCGTCAAAAAAACGGAACAGCGCAAACGCCACCAACTGGGCCCAGAAGCCCGCTGGCGCGATCAGCCACAGCACCAGCCAGAAGGCCACCACCTCGTCCCACACGATGTGGCCGGAGTCGGCAACGCGCATGTGCTTCGCCGTCACGGTGCAGGCCCACCAGCCCACCAGCGTGCCCACCCCGATCAGCAGCGCCCAGGCGGGGGTCGACATCAACGGCTGGAGCAGCAGGAAGGCCGCCCAGGCCCACAGCGTGCCCACGGTGCCCGGCGCCAGGCGGCTCAGGCCGGCGCCCGCGCCCAGCGCGATGAAGTGGGCCGGGTGGGACAACAGGAAGGCCCAGGTCGGGCGGGCCACAGGGGCGGCGGTGGTGTCGAGCATGGGCGGATTATCGGCCGGTGGTCTTGTTGGACCGTGATGCCGGCGCGATACTGGTGCGCACGACGAAGGGAGCCGCATGGAGATGAACACCGGTGCCATCCTCACCGCCATGGTGCTGGGTGTGATGCTCACGGGCGCCGCTTCCTGGGTGGTCTCGGGCCTGTACCGCCGCCGCATGCTCGCGCTCATGCGGCGTTCACCGCCGCCCGATCCGGCGCAGCCCGTGGCCGCTACCCGGGCGCCAGCGCCGGCCAGGCCCGCCGTCATGCTGGACGCGGGCGCCAATCAGCGTGCGAGCTGGCGCTACCTGTTTGCGGTGAGTGCGCTGAGTCTGCTGATCGGGGTGACCCAGTCGGTGCTGGCGCTGCTCTTCATCTACGGCAGCGAGCTGCTCAGTGTCGGGCGGGCGCTCACGCTCGGCGCGGTCTATGCGTGGCCCATGGCGCTCACCTGGGGGCTGGTGCGGCGCTGGTCCTGGCTGCGCACGCTGGGCGCCATCGGCCTCTATCTGCTGGCCATGCTGGCGCTCACCTGGTGGCGCTCCGTCTCGCCGCAGCCGCTCACCACCTCGCTGGGTTGGCTGGGTGGTCTCGTGCTGATCCCGGTGCTGGTCACGCTGGTGATCGGCGCCAGCGGGCGCATCCGCGCGGTGGCGCCCTATTTGCTGCCCATCTTCATGCTGCTGGCGGCCTCGTCGGTGTTGGCCCTGCAGCTCCTGGTGAGCGGCGTGGACGATCCGCCGCGCTGGTTGATCACGCTGGTCGGCACCGTGGGCGCCTGGCCCGCCATCGTGCTGATGGCGCTGGCGCCGTGGTTGTTGCTCGCCTGGCCAGCCTGGGCCATCGCCCGTGCACTGGCGCGCGCGTACCGGGGCAAGCGCTTCTCCGATCTCTGGTACCTGCTCGCGGCGTACTGGCTGGTGGTGTTGGGTGCCTCCGCGCTGCCATCGCTGCAGGGGGTGGGCCTGATCGCGCTCACCCAGTTCATTCCGTGGCTGTGGATTCCGCTGGTGGCCTGGGGCTTGCGTGGCTGGCTCGCGCCACGAGGCGTGCCGCCCACGCTGCTGGTGTTGCGCGTGTTCCAGCAGGACGCAGGCGTGCAGGCTCTGTTCGACCGCGTGGTCGAGCGCTGGCGCCACTCGGGCAACACGGTGCTGATCGCCGGCACCGACCTGCTCAGCCGCACCATCGACCCGGACGATGTGTTCACCTTCCTCAACGGTCGCCTGGCCGAGCGCTTCGTGGCCAACGAGGCGCAAGTGGCCGAGCGATTGCGCGACTTCGACCTCGATCCCGACCCCGACGGCCGCTACCGCGTGAACGAGTGTTATTGCTTCGACAGCACCTGGCAGCAGGCGCTGGCCGCGCTGGTGGCGCAGGCCGATGTGGTGCTGATGGACCTGCGCGGTTTCCAGGCACGCAACCAGGGCTGCCGCCACGAGCTCGGTGTGCTCGCCACCGCACCCCACCTGCAGCGCGTGGTGCTCCTGTTTGACGGCAACACCGACCGCCACACCGCGTTGGCCGATCTGGTCGGTGCGCCTGAAGGGCGTGTCGTGTGGGTGGAGGCCGGGCGGCTGGAGCAGAAGCGCGTGGCGCAGATCGTGGGCGCGCTGCTGCGCGACCAGCGCTGATCCCGTTTTTCAGGCGAAGTGGTCGAAGCTGCGCGTTGACACCACCACGGGGTGGCCCGACGCATCGAGCACCCGCAGGCCGGGCGCCGCACCGATGCGGCCGATGCGCTGCACGGGGGTGTGGCTGGCCTGCGCGGCCGCCTCCACAGCGGCGCGCGCGGTGGGCGCGGCGGTGAACAGCAGCTCGTAGTCGTCACCCCCGTTGAGGATGCAGTCCAGACGCCGGGCCGGTGTCAGCGGCAGCAGCGCGGGCGCCACGGGCAAGTCGGGCAGCGCGATCTCGGCGCCCACGCCGCTGGCCTGCAGGATGTGCCCGAGGTCACCCACCAGCCCGTCGCTCACGTCGATGGCTGCGTGCACCGCGCTGCCCAACGCCGCCAGCAGCGCACCGAGCGCCACGCGCGGCGTGGGGCGCTCCAGTCGCTGGCGCAGTTCGGGGTGCAGGGACAGCGACTGCGGGCCACAGGCCGATGTGGCCCAGTCGGTGCCGCGCATCAGCTCCAGCGCCAGCCGCGCCTCGCCGGTGCGCCCGGTGAGGTAGAGGTCGTCGTCCACCTGCGCCTGACTGCGCTGCATCGCCATGCCGGGGCGCACTTCACCCATCACGGTGATGCAGATGTTGAGCGGGCCGCGCGTGGTGTCGCCGCCCACCAGCGGGCAGGCATGCTGGTCGGCCAGCGCAAACAGGCCCCGGGCAAATGCGGTGAGCCAGTCCTCCTGCGCCTCGGGCAGGGCCAGCGCGAGGGTGAAGCCCAGCGGGTGGGCGCCCATGGCGGCCAGGTCGCTCAGGTTCACCGCCAGGGCCTTGTGGCCCAGCGCCTCGGGGTCGACGCCCGCGAAAAAGTGGCGGCCTTCGACCAGCATGTCGGTGGAGACCGCCAACAAGTGGCCTGGCCGGGGCTGCAGCAGCGCGCAGTCGTCGCCAATGCCCAGCACCACCGGCGTTGGGGCCGCATGGCCTTCGCGCTGGAAGTGGCGCCGGATCAGTTCGAACTCACCCATGGGTGGGGGCGGCTTCTTCGCCGGCACCGCGTTTTGGGCGCGGCGGGATCAGGAAACTCAGCGGCGCCACGCGGATGCGGCGCTTGATCGCGGTGCGGATCAGCAGGCGGTTCACCTCGCTGATGTTCTGCGCCTGCAGGGCCAGGCGGAAGGCCAGGTAGAAGCTCACGCCCAGGTTGATCGGGCCGATCGCCAGGATGCCCGCCACGGCCCACCAGAACGAGGGCTCCAGCAGCACGCCCAGTCCGAGCGCAAATGCCGCGGCGGCCACCTGGCCGGCCGACAGGGTGACGTGGCGCACGTCCAGCCCCACACCGAAGAACTGGAGGAAGGCCGGTGTGAGGCCGAGCATGAAGCCCAGCGAAATGTTGGCCACCAGGCCCGAAATGTTGGTGCGCATGTAGTTGGCCCAGCGTTCGGCACGTTCGCGGCCCAGCAGGCCGGTGAAGCGCGGGTTGTGCTCCATGGCGGAGTGCAGCTTGTGGAAAACAAACCAGTTTTCTGCCCAGCCCGCCACGATGCTGGAGGCGAACAACAGCACGCCGGTGAACGCGGCAAACAGCAGCGTGGGGCCGAGCAGGCTGATGTCGTGCAGTGTGTGGCGCGCCAGCTCGGGGTCGATCATGGCGCGGCCGGTGCTGAATTTCAGCAACGCGCTGATCAGCACCACCGCCGGGACCACGAGGCCGATGTTGCCCACGATGGCGGCCACCTGCGAGCGGAACAGGTTGGCCACCTCGTCCACGAAACGCCTGACCGCGCCGAGCTCCTTGATGTCCTTGAGCTTGGCCACCATCGCCGGCGCCGTCACGGCGGGCTGCTTGGTGGCCAGCGTGAGGTGCAGCAACATGATGAGCACGAAGGAGGCCGCGTAGTTGACGCCCGCGGCGAAGCCGCCCCAGAAAGCCGAGAGACCCAGGCTGTAGAGCAGGAACTTCACCCAGGTGGTGAGGCCGACCACCGCGCCGCCTCCCGCGGCCTTGCCCAGCATGTTCTTGTATTCCGCGGCGTTGCGGGTGATGTAGTGTTCACCGCTCTCGGCGCTGCGCTCGGCCACCTTGGCCGCGGTGAGCTGCGAACTGGCGGCAACGAGTGCGCGGATGCTGCGGTTGTCCAGCCCCACCTGGGCCAGATCGGCCAGCAGCGCCACGGTGGCACGTTCGGGCTGGTCGGACTGCAGGCAGTCCAGCAGCTCCTTCACCCGCACCACACGCTCGCGCAACTGGCGCAGCCGGAACACGATGCCCACCGAGACGCCGTGTTCTTCCAGGTGCGAATACACCGAGTAGGCCGCGTGGCGGCAGGCGTCGAGCTGGTTGCGCAGCCGCGTTGCCGCCTCCAGCGCCTCGGGGCTTTGCGCGCCGTGCACCCGCACCTCGCGGCGCAGCGACTCCAGATCGCTGGGCAACTGGTGAAACGGCTTTTGTTGTTGCGCATCGGGCGACATGCGCACCCGGATCTCGGAGGCAAAGCCGGTCGCGCTGACCTGGCTCACACAGGAAATCATGGCGTCCATCAGCGCCACCTGCCAGAAGTCGGCCGTGTCGGCACCGGGCTCGTCGTCCGCGCCGATCAGCAGGTTGCGCAGGCGCAGCAACGTGGCGCTGTCCAGCGCCTTGAGCCAGCGCACGTCAAAGCGCGTGGGCAGCAGCAGGCCGAACAGTTCGGCAAGATCGGTGGTCTCAGGCGTGTTGGGCAGCACTTTCTTGCGCAGGCGGTTGCCAAATTCGCTCAGAAAGGCGGTGCGGGGCGCAAAGCCGTGGTCGGCCAGCAGGGGGGTGATGTCCACCGTCTCCACGAAGCGCTGCCACCAACGCCTCCAGCGCAGTTGCAGTTCGGGCTGCGCCTGGACGCTGTCGAGAAACTCGCGCACCCGTGCCACGCTGGCCTGCACGTCCTTTTCGTCGCCTCGCACCCAGCGCATGGCGTCGATCAGCCACAGGTGGCGCTGCGCCAGGGGCGCGTCTGGGTCGAGAGTCTTGAAAAGGGTCAGGGCTTGCATGCGCTCAGCGAAGGGGTGGACGCTGGCTGGATCCGAGGGGTTGCGCCTCAGTGCAGCACTCGCGAGGGTGTGTCGCCAGCGCCGGTCGCGCGCAGGGCAAATTCGGGTACTTCGGCATCGAAGCGTTCGCCGTCTTCGGCCACGCAGAAAAAGCTGCCCCGCATGGTGCCCGTGGGCGTCTTCAGGCGGGTGCCGCTGGTGTATTGAAACGATTCACCCGGGCGCAGCAGCGGTTGATGGCCCACCACGCCCAGGCCCTTGACCTGCTCGGTGTGGCCGTGTTCGTCGTCGATGATCCAGTGCCGCGCGATCAGCTGCGCGGTCGCCTCACCGGTGTTGGTGATGGTGATCGTGTAGGCGAAGGCGTATTGGTCTTCTTCGGGTGAAGACTGTTCGCTGAGGTACTGGGGCTCGACCTCGCAGGTGAACAGGTATTTGGGCATGGGCGGCATGTTACCCCGGGCCTGCACAGCGCCGTGATGCCTGCCAAAATGCACCCGCCGCCCACTTCCCATCCATCACAGGTTGACCATGTCCCACAGCCCCAGCGCCGCGTTCATCGCCCCATCCATCCTGTCCGCCGACTTTGCCCGCCTGGGTGAAGAGGTGAAAAACGTCATTGCCGCAGGCGCCGACTGGATTCATTTCGACGTGATGGACAACCACTACGTGCCCAACCTGACCTTCGGGCCCATGGTCTGCCAGGCGCTCAAGCCCCACGCCATCAAACCCGACGGCACGCCGGTGCCGATCGACGTGCACCTCATGATCCAGCCGGTGGACGCGCTGGCCGGCGCCTTCATCGACGCCGGCGCCGACCTGGTGAGCTTCCACCCCGATGCGAGCGCCCACGTACACCGCAGCGTACAGGCCATCAAGGCCAAGGGTGCCAAGGCCGGCCTCACCTTCAACCCGGGCCAGTCGCTGGATGTGCTGGACTGGCTGATCGACGACATCGATCTGATCCTGATCATGAGCGTCAATCCCGGCTTCGGCGGCCAGAGTTTCATCGACTCGGCGCTGCGCAAGATCGAAGATGCACGTCGGCGCATCGAAGCCAGCGGCAAGAACATCCGCCTGGAGGTGGATGGCGGCATCAAGCCCGACAACATCCGCCGCGTGGCCGATGCGGGCGCCGACACCTTCGTGGCCGGCAGCGCAATCTTCGGCAAGCCCGACTACAAGGCGGTGATTGATCAGATGCGGGCTGCGCTGGCATGAGCGATGGTGTTCAAGCCGTCATCGTGGATCTCGACGGGACCATGGTTGACACATTGGGCGACTTCGACGTCTCCCTGAATCAAACGCTGAAGGAACTCGGTCGGCCGGGCGTGACCCGGGCCGACATCGAGCGCATGGTGGGCAAGGGCTCGGCGCACCTGATCCGCTCGGCGCTGTTGCAGGGGGGGCTCGGGGTCGATGGCGCAACGGCGCTGCAGGCCGATGCTTGGACGCGTTACCAGGCGCATTACCTCGCCATCAATGGCGACCACAGTGCCGTGTACCCCGGTGTGGTCGAGGGCCTCACGGCTTTGCGCGCCCGCGGACTGCCGCTGGCCTGCCTGACCAACAAGCCCCACGGTTTTGCCGTGCCACTGCTGAAAGCCAAAGGTTTGTTGGGCTTTTTTGCCCACGTGTTTGGCGGCGACAGCTTCGAGCGCACCAAGCCCGACCCGCTGCCCTTGCTGAAAACCTGCGAGGCGCTGGGCACGCCGCCGGCGAACACGCTGATGGTGGGCGATTCTCAGAACGACGGCATCGCGGCGCGCGCGGCCGGTTGTCCGGTGGTGCTGGTGACCTATGGGTACAACCACGGCGAGCCGATCGCGCTGGCGCCGCACGACAGGCTGATCGGCTCGTTGGCCGAGTTGGCGTAGCGATTCGCGCGGGGCCAGCCGCCGGGCCGCCCCAAGGCAGGCCCAGCCCCCTCGGGGGGCAGCGACCCGCGCAGCGGCGGAGCGTGGGGGTTCTATTTCTTCGATTTGCCGAGAAGCGCGTCTTTCAACACCCAGTCCGCTGGCTTGGGGCCGAGCCAGATGCGCATGAGCGCGTTGAAGAACTCGGGCTCCTTGAAGGGCTCACCCTCCACAGTGCCCTTGATGGTGAGCACCGTGCCGGTGCCGGGAATCCAGTCGATCAGAAAGGTGTCGCCCGCCACCAGCTTCTTGTGATCGCTGAACACCTGGCTCATGCGCAGCACGCCAGGGATGAGTTTGGAGAAGGCAGCGCGGTCCATGTTGTCCTCCATGCCGCGCGAAAACAGTTTGCCCAGCTCGGCCGAATCGATGTCGCGCAGCATGGTGATGGACATGCGCCGGGGGCCGGTGGCGGCCAGCACAGCTTCGGGCGTCTCCACCTTCTGACCGAGATAGAGCCCGGCAGCGTAGACCTTGAACACGGCCTTGTAGCGAGTGCCCGCGCCGTTGAGCAGCAAGGGCTGGCCAGCGACAGTCACCCGGTCTTCCAGTTTGACGCCGCTGATGTCCACGGTGGCAGCCTGGGTCAGTGCAGGCAAAAGCAGGGCGGTGCACAGGGTGACCGCCCCCAGGATTGATGGGGAGAGAAAGTTGCGTTTCATGGGGTTCCGGGTCGGTTAAAAAAAGAACAGTCGTTCTATTTTTCCAATTGTCCCTTCGGGTCAAAGCCGCGCTCACAGGGTTTAGCCGTAAAACCAAAGCTTCTCTGCGTGACCCACGACACGCCACAAGGCCTTTGCTACACTCCCGCCACCATGTTCAACCCATGCACAACCCCCTCAGGTGTTCTGCCGAGCCGCAACGGCCGGGGAGCCTGGCCCTGGCGCAAGCCAGCGTAAACGTGCACTCCCCCCGGGGCTGGCACAGCGTTCAACGGGCCAGGCGCCCGCCGCTGTTTCACCCCACCCTAGCCCGGCAGCGCGCCTGACCGGATGGCATGGAACCCAGCGCCCCACCCGATGTGTCGATGACTCCCGGTGTGGCCGACGGAAAGAATGAACATGATCACGGAACTTGAATTCAAGAGCCTGGCCCAGCAGGGCTACAACCGCATACCGTTGATGGCCGAAGCCTTCGCGGACCTCGAAACCCCCCTCTCGCTTTACCTCAAGCTCGCGCATGGACGCGGCGACGGCAAGCACAGCTTCTTGCTCGAATCGGTGGTGGGCGGTGAGCGTTTCGGGCGCTACAGCTTCATCGGCCTGCCGGCCCGCACGCTCTTGCGTGCCACCGGCTTTGGCGCCGACGCCAAGACCGAGGTGGTGCGCGACGGTGTGGTGATCGAGACCGATCACGGCAACCCGCTCGACTTCATCGCCGCTTACCAGCAGCGTTTCAAGGTCGCGCTGCGCCCGGGCCTGCCGCGCTTCTGCGGTGGCCTGGCCGGCTACTTCGGTTACGACGCGGTGCGCCACATCGAGAAGAAGCTCGAGAAGACCTGCCCGCCCGACACCCTGGGCTGCCCCGACATCCTGCTCTTGCAGTGCGAAGAGCTCGCGGTGATCGACAACCTCTCGGGCAAGCTCTACCTGATCGTCTACGCCGACCCGGCGCAACCCGAGGCCTACGCCAACGGCAAGAAGCGTCTGCGCGAACTGCGCGAGGCACTCAAGTACTCGGTGAGCGCGCCAGTGGTCAAGCCCAGCCAGGGCTACCCCGCCGAGCGTGATTTCGCCAAGGCCGACTACCTCAAGGCGGTGGACCGCGCCAAGGAGCTGATCGCCGCCGGCGACTTCATGCAGGTGCAGGTGGGCCAGCGCATCAAGAAGCGCTACACCGAATCGCCGCTGAGCCTGTACCGCGCGTTGCGCTCGCTCAACCCCTCGCCCTACATGTACTACTACCACTTCGGGGATTTCCACGTGGTGGGGGCCTCGCCCGAGATCCTGGTGCGCCAGGAGAACACGGTCGAGGGCACCAAGGTGACGATCCGCCCGCTGGCCGGCACCCGCCCGCGCGGCGCCACGCCCGAGCAGGACAAGGCCACCGAGACCGAGCTGATCACCGACCCGAAGGAGCGCGCCGAGCACGTGATGCTGATCGACCTGGCGCGCAACGACATCGGTCGCATCGCGAAGATCGGTACGGTCAAGGTGACGGAGGCCTTCGCGGTGGAGCGCTACAGCCACGTGATGCACATCGTGAGCAACGTCGAGGGCATGCTGGTGGACGGCATGACCAGCATGGACGTGCTCAAGGCGACGTTCCCGGCCGGCACACTCACCGGCGCACCCAAGGTGCACGCCATGGAGCTGATCGACCAGTTGGAGCCGACCAAGCGCGGCATCTACGGCGGCGCCTGCGGTTACCTGAGCTACGCCGGCGACATGGACGTGGCGATCGCCATCCGCACCGGCATCATCAAGGACCAGACGCTCTACGTGCAGGCCGCGGCTGGCGTGGTGGCGGATTCGGTGCCCGAGATGGAGTGGAGAGAAACCGAACACAAGGCGCGTGCGCTGCTGCGCGCGGCCGAACTGGTCGAGGAGGGTCTGGAATGAACAAGCCGCTTCAAGTCCTGATGGTGGACAACTACGACTCGTTCACTTTCAACATCGTGCAGTACCTCGGTGAGTTGGGGGCTGAGGTGACCGTGGTGCGCAACGACGAGATCACGGTCGACGAGATCGACCAGCGCCTGACCGCCGGGCAGATCGACCGCCTGGTGATTTCACCCGGCCCCTGTTCGCCCGCCGAGGCCGGCATCTCGGTCGCGGCCATCCAGCACTTTGCCGGCAAGCTGCCCATTCTGGGCGTCTGCCTGGGCCACCAGAGCATCGGCGCGGCCTTCGGCGGCCAGATCATCCGGGCGCAGGAACTGATGCACGGCAAGACTTCTCAGATCACGACCACGCAGCAAGGCGTGTTCGCCAACCTGCCCGAACAGTTCACCGTGAACCGGTACCACTCGCTGGCCATCAAGCGCTCGAGCTGCCCCGACTGCCTGGAAGTCACGGCCTGGACACCGGACGGCGAGATCATGGGCGTGAAACACAAGACGCTTGCCATCGAAGGTGTGCAGTTCCACCCCGAGAGCATCCTCACCGAGCATGGCCACGCCATGCTCAGGAATTTTCTGGAGCAAAACATATGAGCCCCCACGTTCCACCGCTGCGCGGGTCACTGCCCCCCGAGGGGGCTGATCCGGCTTGGGGCGGCCCGGCGCCGGATCGCATGAAAACCGTTGACCTGAGAAGCGACACCGTCACGCAACCGACGCCCGCCATGCGCGAGGCCATGATGGCCGCGCCACTGGGCGATGACGTGTTTGGCGATGACCCCTCGGTGCAGGCATTGCAGGAACGCATTGCCACCATCACCGGCAAAGAGGCCGCGCTCTTCATGCCCAGCGGGACGCAGAGCAACCTGTGCGCGATGCTGGCGCACTGCGAGCGCGGCGACGAGTACATCGTGGGCCAGAACGCCCACACCTACCGCTACGAAGGCGGTGGCGCGGCCGTGCTCGGCAGCATCCAGCCGCAGCCGCTGGTGCAGAACGCCAGCGGGCAGATGCAGCTGGCCGACATCGCCGCCGCCATCAAGCCCGACGACCCACACTTCGCGCGCACGCGCCTGCTGTGCCTGGAGAACACCTGGAACGGCCACCCCATGCCGGCCGAGTACCTCGACCAGGCGACGGCGCTGGCGCGCGAGCACGGGCTGGCAGTGCACCTGGACGGCGCGCGCGTGTTCAACGCGGCGGTGGCGGCTGGTGGTGATCCGTACATGGCATTGCGCGGCATCGTCGACCGCTTCGACAGCGTCTCGGTCTGCTTCAGCAAAGGCCTGGGCGCGCCCGTGGGTTCGGCGCTGTGCGGCTCCAAAGACTTGATCCGTCGCGCGCTGCGCTGGCGCAAGATGCTCGGTGGCGGGCTGCGCCAGTCGGGCCTGCTCGCGGCCGCGGCGCAGCACGCGTTGGACCACCACGTGCGCCGCCTGGCCGATGACCACGCGCTCGCGCAACGCCTGGCGCAGGGGCTGGCCGGCATCGACGGCCTGTCCGTTCGCTCCGCGCAGACCAACATCGTGTTCGTCGATGTTGCCGAAGGGCGTGGGCCGGACCTGCTGGCGCACCTGGCGCGCGACGGGGTGCTCGCCACTGGTCTGATCGGCCTGCGCTTCGTGACCCACCTTGACGTGGACACGGCCGGCATCGACCGCGCCATCGCCAGCACCCGGGCCTTCTTCGCGCTGGGTGGCGGCGCGCCCGCCGTGCGGGCCGCCGGCACGGCCGTCTACTGACCGGAGCGCGCCATGCCCGACCTGCCGCAACTCCTGCTTTTCATCGCGGCCGGCTGGCTGCTCAACCTCACGCCCGGCCCGGACGTGCTCTACATCGTGACCAACGCGCTCAGGAACGGCGTGCGCGCGGGCATCGTGGCCGCTCTGGGCATCGTCAGCGGCTGTTTCGTGCACGTGTTCGCCGCGGCCATCGGCGTGAGCGCGCTGCTGGCCGCGTCGGCCACCGCGTTCACCGTGCTCAAGTGGATCGGCGCGGCCTACCTGCTCTGGATGGGTGTGCGCCTGTTGCTGTCGAAGGCCACGCCGCTGGATCTGAGCGCGGGCACCACCGAGGTGAATCTCTGGCGCGTGTACCGCCGCGGCTTCCTCACCAATGTGCTCAACCCCAAGGTCGCGCTGTTCTTCCTGGCCTTCGTGCCGCAATTCATCGCGCCCGAGACACCGAACAAGGCGCTGGTCTTCCTGCTGCTGGGGCTGGTCTTCAACCTCAATTCGCTGCCGGTCAACTTCGGCTACGCCTGGATCGCCGCCTGGGCCACACGGCGCGTGCACACGGTGCAGCGCGTCATGCACTGGCTCGACCGCGCCGCCGGCCTGCTGTTCGTCGGCTTCGGCCTGAAGCTGGCCATGACCGACAATCCCGCCCAATAAAAGAGACCCGGAGACATCCATGCCGCACACCGCCGCCGCGCACAAGATCACCCCGCAGGAAGCCCTGCAGCGCACCATCGAGCACCGCGAGATTTTCCACGACGAGATGCTGCACCTCATGCGCCTCATCATGAGCGGCGAGATGTCGCAAGTCATGATGGCGGCCTTCATCACCGGCCTGCGCGTGAAAAAGGAAACCATCGGCGAGATCACCGCCGCCGCGCAGGTGATGCGCGAGTTCTCCACCAAGGTGCATGTGGCCGACAAGACGAACCTGGTCGACATCGTGGGCACCGGCGGCGATGGCTCGCACACCTTCAACATTTCCACCTGTTCGATGTTCGTGGCCGCCGCGGCCGGCGCGCGCGTGAGCAAGCACGGCGGGCGCAGCGTCTCGAGCAAGAGCGGCAGCGCCGACGTGCTGGAGAGCCTGGGCGTGAACATCAACCTCTCCCCCGAAGCCATCGCACGCTGCATCGAGCAGGTCGGCGTGGGCTTCATGTTCGCGCCCAACCACCACCCGGCCATGAAGAACGTGGCCCCGGTGCGGCGTGAACTGGGCATCAAGACCATCTTCAACATCCTGGGCCCGCTGACCAACCCGGCCTCCGCGCCCAACATCCTCATGGGGGTGTTCCACCCCGACCTGGTGGGCATCCAGGTGCGCGCGCTGCAGCGCCTGGGCGCCGAACACGCCGTGGTGGTGTACGGCCGCGATGGCATGGACGAGGTCTCGCTCGGCGCGGCCACGCTGGTGGGCGAACTCAAGGACGGCGAGATCACCGAATACGAGATCCATCCCGAGGATTTCGGCATGACCATGGCCAGCAGCCGCGCGCTGCGCGTGGAAACGCCCGAGGCCTCGCGCCAGATGCTGATGGGCGTGCTCGAAGGCCGGGACGACCCGACCTTCAAGGCCGCCAGCGAGATCGTGGCGCTCAACGCCGGTGTCGCGCTGTACGCGGCGAACGTGGTGCCCGACATGGGCGCGGGCATCGCGCTGGCGCGGCGCACGCTCGCATCCGGCGCAGCCTTGGCCAAACTCGAGCAACTCAAGGCCTTCGCGGCCTGACCCGGAACATTCCCATGAGCGACATCCTGCAGAAGATCGTGGCCGTCAAGCACGAGGAAATCGCCGCCGCCCAGCGCAAGAAGCCGCTCGACCTGGTGCGCTTCGACGCCGAGAGCCGCGTGCTCACGCGCGATTTCGAGGGCGCGCTGCGCGCCAAGATCGCTGCCGGCCAGGCAGCGGTGATCGCCGAGGTCAAAAAGGCGAGCCCGAGCAAGGGCGTGCTGCGCGAAGACTTCATTCCGGCCGACATCGCGCAAAGTTATGCCGAGGGCGATGGCCAGGTGAGCGCGGCCTGTCTGTCCGTGTTGACCGACAAGCAGTTCTTCCAAGGCAGCACCGATTACTTGAAGCAGGCCCGCGCCAGCTGCGACCTGCCCGTGCTGCGCAAGGACTTCATGGTCGACCCCTACCAGGTCTATGAAGCCCGGGCGATGGGTGCCGACGCCATCCTGCTCATCGCGGCCTGCCTGGACGATGCCCAGCTGGCCGACCTTGAAGTGCTGGCGCTGGGTTTGAACATGGCCGTGCTGGTCGAGGTGCACGACCGTGCCGAGCTGCAACGCGCGCTGAGGCTCAAGACTCCGTTGGTCGGCATCAACAACCGCAACCTGCGCACTTTCGAAGTCACGCTGCAGACCACGTTGGACATGTTGCCCGACGTGCCGGCCGACCGGCTGCTGATCACCGAATCCGGCATCCTGGGGCGGGACGACGTGCAGACCATGCGCGCGGCTGGCGTGCACGCATTCCTGGTTGGCGAGGCCTTCATGCGCGCGCCCGAGCCGGGCCTCGCGCTGGCCGAACTCTTCGCCTGAGCGCCCGGCCATGCGGGATGCGCAAGCTTGGGCAGACCTGACGGCCGATTTCTGGTCGTCGACAGAAGGGTCGGCGCTGAGCGCTTTCCTGGCGGCTCGACGCGCGCAGGGTGCCACCGTCTACCCCCCCGAGCCCCTGCGGGCGCTGCAACTCACCGCACCAGAGGCGGTGCGAGTGGTCGTGCTGGGCCAAGACCCGTACCACGGAGCCGGGCAGGCCGAAGGGCTGGCGTTCTCGGTGGCGCCGGGCGTGAAGCCGCCGCCCAGCCTGCGCAACATCTTCCAGGAACTGCAGCGCGATCTGGGTCTGCCGCAGCCGATCGACGGCTCGTTGGTGCGCTGGGCGCGGCAGGGCGTGTTGCTGCTCAATACCTGCCTGACGGTGGAAGACGGCCAGCCCGCCAGCCACGCCAGGCGAGGCTGGGAGTCGTTCACCGACCGTGTGATTGAGCGCTGCAGCGCCACCGGCCAGCCCAAGGTGTTCCTGCTCTGGGGTGCGCATGCCCAGAAGAAGGCGGCCCTGATCGATGCCGGGAGGCACCTGCTGCTGTTCGCCAACCACCCATCACCCTTGTCGGCTCGCCGCGGCCCCCTGCCGTTCATCGGATGTGGTCATTTCAGTCAGACGAATGCCTGGTTGGCCGACCAGGGATTCCCGACCATCTCCTGGTGATCGGTGGGCTTGCAGCGAGGCTGGCACGCCCGCCGAAAACCATGGCATAATCGCGGGCTGCGCTATGGAGGGGTGGCCGAGTGGTTAAAGGCAGCAGACTGTAAATCTGCCCGCTTACGCGTACGCTGGTTCGAATCCAGCCTCCTCCACCAGCGATCGATGTGTGACTTGTAAGCGACGGGACTTTGCGTCCGACGAATCAGGCCCTGTGGGCGGATTCGAGCGGATGGGGCGAAATGTGGGGCGAATTGGCGGGAGTAGTTCAATGGTAGAACCCCAGCCTTCCAAGCTGATGACGCGGGTTCGATTCCCGTCTCCCGCTCCATGTCCTGTCGATGGTCGGTTTTGAATGTTCCGGGATGGTCGGCTTGCCGACTTCCTTGGCCCTTGTGGCTCAGTGGTAGAGCACTCCCTTGGTAAGGGAGAGGTCGCGGGTCCGATTCCCGCCAAGGGCACCAGTTGTTTGCAGATCTGTACTTGCAGGTTTTTTGGTTGTTTCGGCAGTTTTGATTTGGAGCTGAAAAATGGCAAAAGAGAAATTTGAGCGGACCAAGCCGCACGTGAACGTGGGCACGATTGGACACGTTGACCACGGCAAGACGACGCTGACGGCGGCGATCACNAAAATGGCAAAAGAGAAATTTGAGCGGACCAAGCCGCACGTGAACGTGGGCACGATTGGACACGTTGACCACGGCAAGACGACGCTGACGGCGGCGATCACGACGGTGCTGGCGGCCAAGTTTGGCGGCGCAGCCAAGGCCTACGACCAGATCGACGCGGCGCCCGAGGAGAAGGCCCGCGGCATCACGATCAACACCGCGCACGTGGAATACGAGACGGCCAACCGCCACTACGCCCACGTGGACTGCCCCGGTCACGCCGACTATGTGAAGAACATGATCACCGGAGCTGCCCAGATGGACGGCGCCGTGCTGGTGTGCTCGGCCGCTGACGGCCCCATGCCCCAGACCCGTGAGCACATCCTGCTGGCGCGTCAGGTGGGCGTGCCTTACATCATCGTGTTCCTGAACAAGTGCGACATGGTCGACGACGCCGAGCTGCTCGAGCTGGTCGAGATGGAAGTGCGCGAGCTCCTGGACAAGTACGACTTCCCTGGTGACGCCACCCCCATCATCCATGGCTCGGCCAAGCTCGCCCTGGAAGGCGACAAGGGTCCGCTGGGCGAAGAGGCCATCATGAAGCTGGCCGAAGCGCTGGACACCTACATTCCGCTGCCCGAGCGTGCTGTTGACGGCGCGTTCCTGATGCCCGTGGAAGACGTGTTCTCCATCTCGGGCCGTGGCACGGTGGTGACCGGACGTATCGAGCGTGGCGTGATCAAGGTTGGCGAAGAGATCGAGATCGTGGGGATCTCCGACACCCAGAAGACCACCTGCACCGGTGTGGAAATGTTCCGCAAGCTGCTGGACCAGGGCCAGGCCGGTGACAACGTCGGTATCTTGCTGCGCGGCACCAAGCGCGAAGACGTGCAGCGCGGCCAGGTGCTGTGCAAGCCCGGTTCGATCAAGCCGCACACGCACTTCACCGGTGAGATCTACGTGCTGTCCAAAGATGAAGGTGGCCGTCACACGCCGTTCTTCAACAACTACCGCCCGCAGTTCTATTTCCGCACGACCGACGTGACCGGCTCGATCGAGCTGCCCGAAGGCAAGGAAATGGTCATGCCGGGTGACAACGTGTCGATCACCGTGAAGCTGATCAACCCCATCGCCATGGAAGAAGG